>OZ253949.1:0-4382983 GCA_965267315.1 Parvicellaceae bacterium | reverse complement strand
TTAGGAGCTTCTCTGTGGATAGGAGCACCATTTGTTTTATCACACTCTCCAATTCCATCAATTGCCTCGCCAACCACGTTGAACAATCTTCCTTTCACCTGATCACCAGTAGGCATTGAGATCGGTGCACCTAAAGCGGTTGCTTCCAATCCTCTGGTTAAACCATCCGTAGCATCC
Source organism: Parvicellaceae bacterium (assembly GCA_965267315.1). Lineage (GTDB taxonomy): Bacteria > Bacteroidota > Bacteroidia > Flavobacteriales_D > Parvicellaceae. The sequence goes on along the minus strand of OZ253949.1, from coordinate 4,382,806 downwards.
ATGGCAATGGTTCTTACGGAATCTTCTCCAATGTGCTGCTGACACTCCAATACAATCACTTGCCCATTAGGCTTGGTTACCGAAATTGCATCCAAAATACTTGGTAGTTTCTCAGCTCCTTCGAAGCTAATGTCCACCACCGGACCGATAACTTGAGTGATTTTTCCTTTTAAGCTTGACATACTAAATCTTAATCTGTTGTTTAAAATCGTCGACAAAAGTAGTGTTATTCGACGGAATAAGTAGCCTGTGTTGATTATTTTATTTTAATAATTTTGGCTTCTGTCGACTTGAGTTGGTTAAACCCATCATATTGACGTTTAATCCCTGTGAATCAATAGCTAATCGATTTCATCTTGAAGGTTTATACCGATATTTCCGATTTCAAAAATGTTAATAACCCTGTTCTGACCACCGGAACTTTTGATGGCGTGCATTATGGTCATCAAAAAATCATCAGTCGCCTAAAGCGAATTGCTGCCGAAAAAAATGGGGAAACCGTATTGTTGACATTTCATCCGCATCCACGAATGGTTTTGTTTCCGGATGATGACGGACTCCGTTTATTGTCTACCCGGGAGGAGAAAATAAAATTATTAGAAAAAGCCGGCTTGGATCACCTTATTATCTACCCGTTTTCCCGAAAATTCTCGCGCTTAACAGCTACTGAGTATGTCCGGGATATCCTGGTTAATGAAATCGGAGTCCATACGCTTGTTATTGGATACGACCATCAGTTTGGGCGAAACCGCGAAGGGAATTTTGAACATTTGGTAGAGCTGTCGCAGGTTTATGGGTTTAAGGTAGAGGAGATTCCCGCTCAAGAACTGGATGATGTAAAGGTGAGCAGCACGAAGGTGCGAAGAGCTTTGTTGAGTGGAGATGTGGAACTGGCAGGAACTTATTTAGGGCACAATTACAAAGTTTCCGGGGTTGTTGTGAAGGGAAAGCAACTTGGTCGTCAGATTGGTTATCCTACTGCCAATATATCCGTTCAGGATCGGTACAAACTGATTCCTGGCAATGGTGTTTATGCAGTCCGGGTAAAGGTTAGTAAAAGAGACTATCAGGGAATGCTTAACATTGGATTAAAACCAACCGTGGGAGGAATGCTTCGCCCAACCATGGAAGTCCACATTTTTGATTTTAATGAAGACATATACGGTAACTTTATTGGTGTGGAATTTGTTACAAGATTAAGAGATGAAACAAAATTCGAGTCTGTAGATGCCCTGAAAGAGCAATTGCATCTCGACAAAATTCAAGCCCTGAATGCCTTTTAAACTTGTATCAACGATACTATTCACTTTTCTGATGAGTTCAACACTCTTTGCGCAGTTGTTGTCTGAAGAGCAGTTGGACACGTGCAAAACGTATCGATCCTTAGAATCAGCCTTAAAGAATCCGGACAAGGTTTACAAGTTGAAGTTGGAGAAGCAAAAACTCAAAGAATTTCCCGGCGACATACTTAAATTCAAAAACCTGCAGGTTCTGAGCCTTGGGAAGAATAAATTAAGTGCCATCCCGAAAGAGATCAGTACGTTGAAATATCTTCAATACGTGGATTTGTCAAAGAATAAGTTTGTGGAGTTTCCTGACGGTTTGACGCAGTGTGTCCATTTAAAGGAGATTGTGTTTAGTCAGAACCAGCTTCAGGCGCTACCTGCGGCAATTGGCAATTTGAAAAAACTCGAATCACTCGACTTGTGGAGCAACGATCTCGGTATTTATCCTGTCGAGTTGAGGCAATTGGTTAATCTGAAGGAACTAGACCTCCGGGTGATCAATCTCAATAAAGAGGAGCAACAGCACATTCGGAATTTGCTTCCCAATACTAAAATTCACTTCTCTCCGGCTTGTGATTGCGCGAATTAGAGTTTTTCAACATCGTGTTATTTGAACCCACTTCTTTCCTACCTTAGCTTAAACTTTAGGGGCGCGACGAAGCCTATAGGTGAAGGGAGAAAGCTAAAAAGTAAATCGCTTGAAGCTTTAGACCTGAAGCTTTTGGCTTAACCGCTGAGAAGTACCCTTAATACTTGATCCAGATAATGCTGGCGAAAGGAAAAGTGTCTGGACAAGTCCTTGTCACGATTTCTTCGCCGAAAATTTTGATTATGATAATTAACCTGAACGGTGAGAAGATTGAATTTCACGGAAAGTTTTTATCGGATTTCATTACTCAGCAGCAGCTAGTTAATAAGACTGGGATTGCCGTTGCTGTTAACGATTCTGTGATTCCAAAAACGAAATGGAATAAGGTTAGTTTGAATGATGAAGACAGGATACTTATAATCACGGCGACACAAGGAGGCTGACGCAATTAACCAACTGTTTACCACCAGCACTAAAATATTAAGCAACAACGAATCATGGCAAAAAAAGAAATTATACCCTCGGATAAATCAAGAATCACAAGAGATCCTTTTCCCGCTTCAAAGAAGGTTTATGTGAATGGAGAAATTCACAAAGACATTCGCGTGGCAATGCGTGAAATTAGCCTGACCGACTCAAAACCTATGTTCACAGATGGGGAATTTAAGAAGGAAAAGAATGGACCAATTACTGTTTATGACACCTCTGGCCCCTATACGGATAGCAGCATTGATATTGATGTGAAAAAAGGAGTTCCACGGATCAGAGAACAGTGGATTTTCGATCGGAAGGACGTTGAGCGGCTGGACGATATTTCTTCCGATTATGGAAAGGAACGCCTTGAAAACAGTGATCTGGATCATTTGCGATTTGATCATATTAAGAAGCCGCTTAGGGCAAAAGATGGACAGAACGTCACGCAGATGCATTATGCCAGGAAAGGTATCATCACACCTGAAATGGAATATGTTGCTATCCGTGAAAATCAGAAACTCCAGGAGTATAAGGCCCTGACGAATCAACATCCGGGGCAAAGTTTTGGAGCAAGTATTCCGGAAGTAATTACCCCGGAATTTGTGCGAGAGGAAATTGCCCGCGGCAGAGCAATTATTCCAAACAACATCAATCACCCTGAAAGTGAACCGATGATCATAGGAAGAAACTTTTTGGTGAAGATCAATGCCAATATCGGTAATTCCGCGGTGACCTCTACCATTGAAGAAGAGGTGGAGAAAATGGTATGGGCAACCCGCTGGGGAGCCGATACAGTTATGGATTTGTCTACGGGTAAGAACATACACGAAACCAGGGAGTGGATTATTAGAAACTCTCCCGTTCCAATCGGTACCGTTCCTATTTATCAGGCCTTGGAAAAAGTAAATGGAAAGGCCGAGGATTTAACCTGGGAATTATTTAGGGATACCCTTATTGAACAGGCAGAACAAGGAGTTGATTATTTCACCATACATGCCGGAGTATTATTGAGATATGTTCCACTAACGGCAAACCGTGTTACCGGGATTGTTTCAAGAGGCGGTTCGATCATGGCGAAATGGTGTTTGGCTCATCACAAGGAAAACTTCCTGTACACGCATTTCGAAGACATCTGTCAAATCATGAAACAGTACGATGTTGCGTTCTCATTAGGGGATGGGCTAAGACCCGGATCTATCGCAGATGCCAATGATGCAGCTCAGTTCGGTGAGTTGGAGACACTAGGAGAGTTAACCAAAATTGCATGGGAACATGATGTACAGGTAATGATTGAAGGGCCGGGGCACGTGCCTATGCAGATGATAAAAGTAAATATGGACAAGCAGTTGGAAGAATGCTTCGAAGCACCGTTTTACACGCTTGGCCCATTAACTACTGATATTGCGCCTGGTTATGATCATATTACATCAGGAATCGGGGCGGCGCAAATTGGATGGTACGGATGCGCTATGTTGTGCTATGTAACTCCGAAAGAACATTTAGGACTGCCGAACAGGGATGACGTGAAGCGTGGAGTGATCACGTATAAAATTGCAGCTCATGCTGCAGATCTGGCAAAAGGACATCCAGGTGCGCAGCACAGGGACGATGCTATGTCGAAAGCACGTTTCGAGTTCCGATGGGAAGATCAGTTCAATCTGTCCCTTGATCCTGATACCGCTCGCGCTTATCATGATGAAACATTGCCGTCAGACAATGCCAAGGTAGCTCACTTTTGTTCCATGTGCGGGCCACATTTTTGTTCAATGAAAATCACGCAGGACGTCAGGGAATACGCTAAGGAACATGGTATTACCGAAGATCAGGCGCTTAGAAAAGGATTTGAAGAAAAATCAAAAGAGTTCAGAGACAAAGGGGCAGATGTGTACCTGGAACCTGAAAAGCTAAACTCTTAGCATACCAGAAACAATCGTAATGGCGAAAGCAAGGAAGCAAATACTATCAATCGCCGGGTTCGATCCATCCGGAGGAGCCGGTGTGTTGGCAGATATTAAAGTTTTCGAACAGCATAAGCTTCAGGGGTTTGGTGTGATTACGGCCAATACGGTACAAACAGAGGATGACTTTGTTTCCGCAAACTGGGTTTCAAAGAAGTTGATTAAAGAGCAATTGCAAACTTTGTTGAACCGCTATGAAATTTCAGGACTGAAAATTGGATTGGTTTCTGATTTGGAAGACTTGATCGAATGGATTATGATGGTGAAGAAGGTGAACGAGAAGTGCCTAGTAGTCTGGGACCCGGTGCTTTCGGCATCTGCAGGGTTTAATTTCAATCATTGTTTGTCCGATCTGAAGTCCGTTTTGCAACTGGTGGACTACATAACCCCAAATTGGAACGAAATCCAGCAATTGACGCAAGAAAGTCCGATGGAGGGAGCCAAAACTTTGACAAGCTTCTGTGGGGTTTACCTTAAAGGGGGACATTCGGAAGACTTGGGCAAAGACTATCTATTCGCCCAGCACAAAGTTTTTCCGATCAACATGAAAGTACAGGGTACCGAAAAGCATGGAAGTGGTTGTGTACTGTCGAGTGCTTTTGTCGCTAATCTGGTAAAAGGAAAGCCAGTCCTGAAAGCAGCTCTACAGGCAAAGCGATATACAGAAGAAAGATTAGTTAGTAATCCGTCTAAATTGGCATATCACGCATGAAGAAAGCAATATTGATATTCCAGTTAACCAACCTGATCTCTCTTGGAGTGTTGACGTTTTTCAGCTACCAGTTGGTTTTTCAAAGGCTCACCATTGCAAGGGAGAAGTGGATATATCCGCTGCTGATATTGATTGGAATAAATGCGGCATTAAGGTATTGGGTGAGAAAGGTGGATAGGACTGCTCTGAACCCAATGCTCCGGGGTGTGGCACTCAGGGTTATGTATTACGCTGGTTTTTTGATCTTTCTGGTAGGGGCTGTATGTGAGGTTTTGAACTGGCCCAATTCAAGTTTGTTGATTGTAAGTGCACTTAGTTTGAAGTGGCTCACTTTTGGAATTTCATGGTTTGTTAAAGAACCTTCCAGGATCAAAGCTTCGAACCACGAAATTCTCGATGATCTGGAACTGTGAAGAACGTAGATAAATTATATCGAATATCAAATTTGTTGTCGTTTTTGGCAATGCTGGTTCTGTTTTTGGAGGCGCTCGATGTATTTAAAGACATAGCCTGGTGGAACACCAACTGGGTTTTCGGGATTCTAGTGGTAGCTCTTTGTGTGGTTATCGTGCAGGCCAAGCGTTTGGATTTGCGAAGGAACAATCCTAACCTGATTATTCCGATTTCCAAATATGCTTATTTCGGGAGTGTGGCAACATTTTTTGTAGGTTATCTTTTTGCCAGAGAAAAGAGCCTGTTTCAGATAGTGTGTTATGGAATAGCACTGTTTTTTGATGTGTTCAGTTCAGTTTCCTCAATGGTGTTGATTTCCAAAATGAAACGAAACGCATGATGAACCTGCAGTACATAACGCAGGATACAACCAAAGCTTCGCATTCCGAATTGGCTGAAAGAGCCTGTAGAGCTGGTGTCAGGTGGATTCAATTAAGGATGAAAACTGCTACTGATGAAGAGTTTTTACAGGAAGGCAGGCGAGTGAAGCAAATTTGCCGGAATTATGGCGCACGTTTGATACTCAATGATAAAGTTCAACTTGTGGAGCAACTCAATGCGGATGGTGTGCATGTGGGCTTGTCTGATATGCCGGTTGCTGAGGTTAAGAAGATCATTGGTACGGACAAGATTGTTGGTGGAACGGCAAACACACTAACAGATGTGATAAAACATGCAGGCGAGGGAGCCCATTACGTTGGAGTTGGACCATTTGCATTTACCACCACAAAGAAAGACCTGAGCCCTATACTTGGCCTTCAAGGTTACAGAGAACTTATTGAGGCTTTAAATAAAGAGAATATTGAAATACCGGTAATAGCAATCGGCGGAATCCGTTTTGAAGATATTGGGCAGATAATGGCAACCGGTGTGGATGGAATTGCGGTCTCATCACTTATTACGCAACACCCGAAACCCCGGTTAGTGGTTGAGGCTTTTAAAAATCAAGAAACAATACAACAATGACGCAGTTACAAATAGCGGATAAGACGTTCAATTCACGCTTGTTTACAGGAACAGGTAAATTCAGCTCCAGTCAGCAGATGGAAGAGTCGTTGTTGGCGTCAGGCTCAGAGCTGGTTACGGTGGCGCTCAAAAGAGTAGATGTGAAAAATGACCACGACGACATCCTTAGACATTTGCAACATGATCAATTTAATTTACTGCCAAATACGTCGGGAGTAAGAACTGCTCAGGAAGCTGTTTTTGCCGCTGAACTGGCACGGGAGGCACTGGAAACTAACTGGCTAAAACTGGAGATTCATCCTGATCCGAAGTATTTGATGCCAGACCCGATAGAGACGTTAAAGGCTGCAGAGCAGCTGGTTAAAAAAGGTTTCGTGGTGCTACCGTATGTTCATGCCGATCCGGTTTTGTGTAAACGACTTGAAGAAGTGGGAACTGCTGCGGTTATGCCTTTAGGAAGTCCTATCGGTAGTAACAAAGGGCTTCGAACAGAAGATTTTTTGAAAATTATAATTGAACAATCCAACGTACCTGTAGTAGTTGATGCGGGAATCGGGGCTCCGTCTCACGCAGCATGGGCTATGGAACTGGGGGCGGATGCGGTTTTGGTAAATACTGCTATTGCTGTTTCAAATGACCCGGTTGCGATGGGAGCTGCATTTAAAATGGCAGTTGAATCAGGAAGAATGGCCTTTGAAGCTAAACTTGGTGGTACGAGTAATCGAGCCGAGGCAAGTTCACCGCTTACCTCTTTTTTAGAAGGATAGCTACATGAACACGTTTTACAACGAAATAGAGATCACTGATTGGGAGCAGGAGAAGGCATCCATTTATCGAAAACGGAAGGAAGATGTGGTAAAGGCGTTGTCTAAAGATCACCTCGATATTGAAGATTTTAAGGCACTTATCTCTCCTGAAGCCGAACCTTACGTGGAGCAGATGGCACAATTAAGCAATCAGCGTACGCTAAAACGATTCGGCAAGACGATCCAATTATATATACCGCTCTATCTCTCCAACGAGTGTCAGAACATTTGTACCTATTGCGGGTTCAGTCTGGATGTGCAAATTCCACGAAAAACCCTTACAGACGAGGAAATACTGGCCGAAGTAGAAGTAATAAAAAGGATGGGCTACGACCACGTTCTGCTGGTAACAGGTGAGGCAAATAAAACTGTTGGTGTCGACTATTTTAAAAATGCAATCAGGCTGATCAAGCCATATTTCTCGCACATCTCAATTGAAGTTCAACCGCTGGATCAGGAGGATTACGAAGAATTAATCGAAGAAGGCATTAATACGGTACTTGTATACCAGGAAACTTACCATGAAGCCGATTACAAAAAGTATCATCCGAAAGGAAAAAAATCCAATTACCGTTACCGTGTAGAAACGCATGACAGATTGGGTAGAGCAGGAGTTCATAAAATGGGATTGGGTGTTCTGATTGGGCTTGAAGACTGGCGGGTTGATTCGCTTTTTAATGCGATGCATCTGCGTTACCTGGAGAAGAAATACTGGCGATCAAAGTATACCGTGTCATTCCCAAGATTAAGGCCTTGCGCGGGAGGTGTGGAACTCAAATCAGTAATTACCGATAAACAGTTGGTTCAGTTGATTTGTGCTTACCGGCTCCTGAACGAGGAATTGGAGTTGTCTATGTCTACAAGAGAATCAGCAAGCTTTAGAGATCATGTGATCAAGCTTGGAATTACCTCTATTTCTGCCGATTCTAAAACCGACCCGGGAGGATATGCCAATCCAAAGGTCAATCTGGAGCAGTTTGAAATAGATGACAATCGGACAACCAACGAGTTTATTTCTGTAATTAGAAAACAAGGATACGAGCCCGTTTTTAAGGATTGGGATCGCAGCTTACAATAACAACATGAAGAAGCAGATAAAGTCACAGAAGGTTTATTTTAAAGGTATTGACCAGAACGGTAATGAGAAGTTTTCATGGCTTGGAGAAGAGTCCACTTATAACCTGAATGGAGATGTGCTAAGCCATAGAAAATTCGATGAGGAAGGAAACGTATTTGAATCGGGCGAAAATACTTACGAAGGCGACAAACTCGTTAAAGAAATCTACGATTGTCCCGACGAAGGTACATCTATGACAACCACCTTTGACTTCGATGAAAAAGGAAATCAGACTAAAATAACTGTGGATTATGGCAGTTACCTTGAAATCCAAAAATTCAGTTATGAAGAAGATGTAGATACCATAGTTTATGAGGACGAAGAAGGAGAACTTGAAAAAACCGTAAAAATCTGGAGAAATGCTGCCGGTTTGGTGATCAAAGAAATAGAAGAGGACGAAACCGGGGAGCAAGTGGAGTTTAAGGAATACGAGTATGATAATACCGGAAAAGTAATTAAGGAAGTAGGAGATGGTTATGCCATACACTTTGAATACAATTCAAATGGAGATCAGGTAAAAGGAATTTTGGAAACACCTTCTGGAGAAAATGAAATAATGTTTACCCGTGAATATGATGATCAGGGAAGACTTGTGAAGGCGGTGGAACCGAATTCAAGAAGAGCTGAGTTCAAGTATGAGGGCGACGATTATATGAGTCAAACCATTTACGACCTGGAGAGAGGTGGGATTATCGCTTCAATAACCGAATTTTATACCGAAAATGACATTCCGGTCAAAACCGTTTCCACGCATAATGTTCGGTCTTACATTGTTGATTCAATGGCGGCGATGAGGGCAAATGTGGTTTCGTACGAGTATCATTTCGAAAACGAATTTTATGATTAGCAATGTCTCCTGAAGAGAAATCCAGATATCACCGTCATGTAATTCTTGACGGATTCGGGGAGGCCGCGCAGTTGCAACTGAGGAAATCTTCAGTACTTGTTGTTGGAGCGGGTGGACTAGGTGTACCTGTTTTGCAATACCTTTCTGCCGCAGGAGTGGGTACAATCGGTATCATAGACGGAGACATTGTAGATGAAAGTAATCTGCAACGACAGGTGCTTTATGATTCAGCACATATTGGAAAACCTAAAGCTGTAGTTGCGAGGGAAATACTACGGGCGAAAAATCCATTTATACGGATCGAGATCTATTCTGAATGGCTTACGAACAACAATGCAATCGAATTATTCGAAAACTACGACCTGATAGTAGATGGCACGGATAATTTTCAAACCAGATATCTGGTGAATGACGCTTGCGACATTACGAATACCCCGTTGGTCTTCGGTTCCATTTTTAAGTTTCAGGGACAGGTATCCGTATTCCATTTGAATAATGGGCCTGCCTACAGATGTTTGTACCCCGAACCCCCGGGACCAGGAGAAGTTCCTAACTGCTCAGATGTTGGTGTTTTGGGAGTGCTTCCTGCTGTTATTGGCTCCGTAATGGCAAATGAGGCGATTAAGGTATTAACTGGTATTGGTCAACCATTGTCGGGGCGTTTGCTGCTGTACGACGCCTTATCAACTCAGTTTACTGAATTAAGCGTAGAGCGTAACTCTGAACCGGTAACCGCTTTGCTAACAAATTATGATAAGTTCTGCGGTTTCGAGCCAGTTCAAAAGTCCATTTCGGTGCATGAACTGAATGAATGGATCCATTCAGAAAAGAAGTTTCAGTTAGTTGACGTGCGCGAGACTGGAGAGCGTGAGGTGTGTGCGCTTGATTCATTACATATTCCACTGGCCGGACTTGAAAACCTTTACAATCAAATTCCTGTAGATGTACCGGTAGTTGTTTACTGCCATCACGGAATGCGGAGTCAAATGGCCATCAACTACCTGTTGGAAAAGGGATTTAATAACCTGATTAACCTTGAGGGAGGGATTCATCAGTGGGCAATTCAAATAGATCAGGAAATGGCAACATACTAGGCGTCAAGAATCAACTGTTCGTCTACTTCCTTAATCGTCTTCAATAAATTTTCGTAGGCGTCTATCGGACGTTGATCACCTTCCCATATATATCCTAGTGCCGCAATTCCATGGAATCCCATTTTCATGGCAGTTTCAATGTTGTCAGGGGCTATGCCACCCAAGGCGTATACCTTTTGACGTGTGTTTTCCAGAGCGTTTTTAATGTTGTTCAAACCAAAGCCACTTTTATGCTTACTCTTGGAAATACTGTCAAAAACCGGACTCAAAAAAACATAGTCGTACTTTCCAACGTCTTCATTTAACGATTTCAAAGAATGACAAGAGCGGGTATATCGGAGTCTACGATTAATCAAACGGTTAAAGGTTAATTTCGTTCTTCCCGAAATTCCCTTTTTTCTGTGGTTTCTGGACAGATGAATCCCCTTTAAATTGTGTGTTGAAGCAAGCTCATGGTGTGAATGAATAATTATGCGGTTGCGATAATTTTCAGGTACTGCCAGTATATATTCTTCAAGTTCTTTTGTGCTGAACCGGGGCTTTCTCAAATGGAAAGTACTAAGACCCTGTTCGAACATTGAAATTACAGAGGGGATTTCACTGTGAAATTTGTTCCCTGAGGAGAAAACAACAAGCTTCATAATGATTCTTTCGCTGGAGCGAACGCATTTAAGAGGGTTAAATTAGATTCTATTGCCGTACCAATAACTACAAGGTTAGCTCCTGCGTCCCATTTTTCCTGTGCTTCACTAAGGCTTCGGATGCCACCGCCAACAATAAGTGGAAGGTTTACTGTTTCAGATACCGAGCGAATCATATCCGCTGGAACGCTTTGGTTTGCACCGCTTCCACCGTCCAGATAGATGGCTTTCATGCCAAGTTGCTCTCCGGCCAGAGCAGTGCACGCGGCAATATCACTTTTAGTATTTGGAATAGGTCTGGTGTTGCTTAAATAGGAAGCAGACGTTACGTTTCCGCCATCTACCAGCAGATAACCGGTAGGAATTATTTCAATTCCTGCACGAGCCAGGGTGGGCGCAGCCAGCACATGTTGCCCGATCAGAAAGTCAGGGTTTCTTCCTGAGATTAAAGACAGCAACAGAATTCCATCCGCATGAGCGGAAATCTGAAGTCCATTTCCCGGAAAAATGATGACCGGGGTTTCAAGCTCTTGTTGAAGTAATCTGACCGTTTTGTCAAAAAGGTCATTCGTAATCAAACTCCCGCCAACCAGAACAATGTCAACCGAAGAAGATTTTAAACCTGTTACCAGCTCTTCCATGTCTTCTAGACAAGACCATTTATCGGGGTCAACCAGTACAGCTAGTTTCTTATCTGTTTTTTGTAATTGCATGGGTAGGTCACTCAAAAACAGTGTAAACTAAGATATAATTTTCAATATGTTGCCTTTCCATTCGATGAACACTATTATATAAATGATGATCCAGGCGTACGTCGAAACGAGATTCGCCCGGTTTAGGTAGGTTTTCAATGCATATATGCTCCTTAAAGAACACGTTTCTGTCCCCATGAATCTTGTATATGCTTTCTTTAACACACCAAATTAAAGTCAGCTCCGAGACATTGTTAAAGTCAATCTGCTCCCTTTCTGTGTCATTTACAAACCGATCGCGGATACGAAGTATCTTTTCCTCTTCACGCTGAATATCAATACCTATGAACGGTGACGAACTTGCAATTACCGCAACGTAATCGTGGCTGTGGGAGACGGATAGATATTGATTTACGGGATCGCAATATGGTTTCCCATCACTGTTGTAACGAATGGTCTTACAGTTAATTAACTCCTTACAAAGCAAGCGGGTTGAGAGAAAATGGCGTTTCTTTTTTTCATTGACAAACGAGTTGACTTTTGTGTTGTCGTTAGCATCAAGAGTAATCATCGACTTTAATTCCTCTTCCGATTCAACACAATGCCAAATTCCAACCACGGTATCCTGGCCTAATTTTCTCTTTTCAAATAGTGGCACTTCTTTTGTATTGCTTGGGTTACGAATCTATATTTTTTTAATTTAGTGAACCGAAATTTTGGAGGAAGCATGAAACGACTTGCATTAAAGTACGCCCTGTCTGTAGCATTTAGTTTAACTGCATTTATAGCTTTTACGCAGGAGTTGTATCCTGTGCGTAAGAATGGTAAGTACGGCTACATCGATAAAACGGGGAGTATGAAAATTCAACCCCAGTACGATAACGCCTTTTCATTCAATGAAGGAATGGCAAAGGTAAAGGTGAATAAAAATGTGGGGTACATCAATTCCTCAGGAAAGTTAGTAGTTGCAGCCAGGTACAGTAAGGGAACCGAGTTTAGTGAGGGAATGGCAGCCGTTAGAGATTCTGAAGGTAACTGGGAGTTTATTGATAAATCCGGAGCAGTTAAGTTCAAATTGTCATGCTCGTTCGCGTATCATCTACAAGATGGTATGGCGCGTTTCCAGAAGATGGGGAAGTACGGTTATGTGGATAAGACAGGTAAAGAGGTAATTGCCCCTACTTTTGACGGAGCATATGATTTCAGAGAGGGTGTGGCGAGAGTGAAAAAAGGATCCAAATGGGGTTTTATTGACAAAAAGGGAGTTTTTGTTATTCAACCTAAGTACGATATGGTTTGGGATTTCCACGAAGGTATGGCCAACTTTCGTCAGGGTGATGACAGAAGCGGTAAATGGGGATACATTAATCGTAGTGGTTCAGTAGTGATTAAAGCCCAATTTGATAAAGCTTATTCGTTTTCCGAAGGCCGTGCGTTGATCAGAAAAGGAGATTTTAAGACCGGTAAATACGGTTTTATAGATAAAACCGGGAAAATCGTAGTTCAGCCTCAATTTGACAGAGCGTACGACTTCCATGATGGCTTGGCTTGTGTGGCTGAGGGAAAAGGAAGTCAGGCGAGATGGGGATTCATCGATAAGTCTGGTGATGTTGTTATTGCAAGGCAATTTTCTAAATCTGCTGACTTTGAAAAAGGTCTGGCTTTTGTAAGAATCGGAGATTTTTCTTCCGGTACAAAAGGGTACATCAATACCTCAGGCCAGTTTGTTTACAAGCAATAAATAGGTAAAAGAACTTTTAAAAGCCCCGTTCGCTTTGTATGTCCCTTGACTGTTGAAAGTCATGGAAAGGGATGGTCAAAGCGAACGGGGCTTTTTTCATGATTCGTTGTTTAGGACTAATCGATGTTGTATTTTTGTGCTGTCGCACCCCGTCGCGATGGTTGTCGGGAACGGGTTGAGACTGTTCTGATGCCATAGGCATTGGTCCGAACCTTTATTGAAAAATTAAAATGAACGAAACAACTGAAAGACTACCTTACAAAGTAAAAGACATTTCCCTGGCCGATTGGGGACGAAAGGAAATTGAACTGGCAGAGGCAGAAATGCCCGGCTTGATGTCGCTTAGAGAAGAATATGGAGATTCTAAGCCGTTAGCAGGAGCCAGAATTGCTGGTTGTCTGCACATGACCATCCAAACTGCGGTGTTGATCGAAACCCTTACAGCGCTTGGTGCAGAGGTTACATGGTCTTCCTGTAATATCTTTTCTACACAGGATCAGGCCGCGGCGGCGATTGCGGCTACCGGTGTTCCTGTTTACGCCTGGAAAGGAATGAACGAAGAGGAATTCGATTGGTGTATTGAGCAAACTCTTTTCGCGTTCGAAGGCGGAAAACCGCTTAACATGATCCTGGATGATGGTGGAGATCTTACCAACATGGTGTTCGATAGATACCCAGAACTTTGTGCCAACATCAAAGGTTTGTCTGAAGAAACAACTACAGGAGTACACAGATTGTATGAACGAGTGAAAAATGGCACGCTTGTGATGCCTGCAATCAACGTGAACGACTCTGTTACCAAGTCTAAATTCGACAACAAATACGGATGTAAAGAATCACTGGTAGATGCAATTCGACGGGCAACAGATACAATGATGGCCGGTAAAGTTGCAGTAGTAGCAGGATACGGAGACGTTGGTAAGGGTTCTGCCGCTTCTCTTAGAGGGGCTGGTGCCAGAGTTATCGTGACCGAAATAGATCCAATTTGTGCGCTTCAGGCAGCCATGGACGGCTTTGCGGTTAAGAAGATGGATGATGCTGTTAAGGAGGCGAATATTGTTGTAACCACAACTGGTAACAAAGACATTATCGTAGGCCGTCATTTTGAAGCAATGAAAGACAAAACCATCGTTTGTAATATTGGTCATTTCGATAATGAGATTGACGTTGCGTGGTTAGACAATAATCATGGCGACTCCAAGGTGGAGATTAAGCCACAGGTGGATTTATACAATGTAAACGGAAAAGACATCATTCTGCTTGCCGAAGGTAGATTGGTGAACCTTGGTTGTGCAACCGGACACCCATCTTTTGTGATGAGTAACTCGTTTACTAACCAGACGTTGGCTCAGATTGAACTTTGGAAGAATTCAGACAAATATGAGAATGATGTGTACATGTTACCGAAGCATCTTGATGAGAAAGTAGCAAAGCTTCACCTTGCGAAAATCGGGGTTGAACTGGATGAACTTTCTGAAGATCAGGCACAGTACATAGGTGTGAAGGTAGAAGGTCCGTACAAGCCGGAACACTACAGATATTAATTAGCTGAGATAAAGCAGTTAAAGCCGTCTCGGGTTTCCGGGGCGGTTTTTTTGTGCTGGATTTTTGAATCTCTGGAGTTTGCACAATTTGTAAACGCGAACTCCGGTCAGGAGTTTATCAATAAACCACCAGCTGGCTGGTCTGAGATTTCCCATTCTCATCGCTGAACCTAACCAGGTAAACTCCTCCGGAAAGATTGGAAAGGTCAATTTCAACTTGTGTTGCGGAGGGCGTTATGTTGATCTTTTTTAGCAACTTTCCGGACAAGGATATCAATTCAACATTGCCGCTAGTACCAGCTTCTACAATTATCTGTGTATTAGAAGTTGCCGGATTAGGATACAACTGTGGCATTGGTGTATCAAGATCCGTGATTCCGGTGATGTCTTGCGAACTAATGCTGGCCGATTGCAAAATTTCTCTGGTGGATTCGACCTGCAGGAAAGCAACCACTTCCAGATTTTGCATGTTCGTCCAAAGGTTGTAAGATCCATCTGCTACCCCTCCAATAGTAAAGGTGTAAGATTCAGATATGTTTATGGGAGAACCCTGAGACATGGGGCCAATCAGGGAACCGTAAGCGTCGGGAAGCATTTTTCTCATTACCTGTTTGAAGACGGTTTGAGATGTGCTTCCTCCGGTAAAGGTGTACTCTTTCTCGCAAACTGCAATGTGCAAAACAATGTCGCTTTCCGGAAAATCGACTAATGGATTGATCTCTACGTCAACATGGATCGTATTTCCGCTAGTGAAAGCCGAGACATCTATATCTACAAAGGCCGGATAACTGCTTAGCGGAGATTCTGAGTAATTAAAGAATGGTTTGAACGTCTTAAATCCATCGTCCAGTAGGATGTCTTTGTAGTCCGAAACTTCCCATAGCTGTTCGTCTGGATATCCGGTAACAGAGTAAAACGTATCCCTAATCTGCCCGTCGCTGTTGTTACTTGGATCGTTAGGGAAAGTCTGGTATTCGATGCACGAAATGGAACCGGAGTTGGCATTAAACTCCCAGGCGTCTGTGAATCGGTCCAGGTCCTCAGCCAGAGGGGCACAAGCTCCACAATCCGCTCCTCCAAATATCTCAAGAAGTGGCTTTTTTACGGTTACATCATCAAACACGTCCATTTGCAATGTAATTGTATCATTGAACGGGTTTACATCCGGGTTCCCATTGATGTTATCGGCCCACAATCTCACAGTGTAAGTGCCAGGAGCCGATGGAGCCCACGGAACCGGGTGTATCAGATACATGGTGTCTAACGTTGATGCATTTAGCCCGCTGATGGAAGCCGTTTCGATAGAACTTCCGCTAACCTGGTAATGAATGTCCAGGCTCGTCAACGTTTGCTCTCCTAGGTTAAGCAGACTCATTTGCAGATCATATGGCTCAGAAGTTTTAGCGAAATCCGCGGATTTATAGCTAAATGCTTCCAGATCGTAATCGGGAAGTGTCCCAACGAAAATGTCATCGATAAAAATTCTCTTGGAACCCCATCCGGGATTGTTGTATGCTGTATTGACCAGGGCAATGTAAATGTCTTGGCCAGCATATGCATTTAGGTCGAAATGTTGATTAACGAACCATGACGGTGAATCGGTAATGGTATAAAAGGTAGAGTAACTACTTAAGTTAGAATCGGTGGTGGAAATTCTAATTTCCAAATTTGGATAGCCTGTCCAGGAAGATACATTTGATTCAGCCTGAAACTTGAAGATTAATTTGGCATTGGCTGGTATCGACAATTTTGGCAGTTGTACCCAGTCTTCTGATTGTTGACCGGAAATGGCGGGGGAGGGATCGGTGATTGACCGTAAGGCAAAGTTAGTAGGAGCAATCATGGAAGCGTTTGCAAAGCCCCTTAGTCGCGGTGAGTATTGCCAGGTTTCCGTACTTCCCGAACTATTGGTGAGCCCGTCGTTGTCAATCAACGCAAGTATATCCGGTGCTCCGGAGTCAAAATCTTCAAAGTAAATGGTTTGTGCCGCCAAACCATTTGATAGCAAAAGCAAAATCAAAAGTCGATACATCGTTGTAAAGTGTTGTGAATGAATCAACAATAATCAAGCCGAGTTAACATTCCAGCTTAAATCCAACCCCATGCACATTGGTGATGTTCACGTTTTCATCTGCCTTCAGGTACTTTCGGAGCTTGGTAATGAACACGTCAAGAGATCGACCATTGAAGTAACTATCATCTCCCCAAACCAGGTTTAGTACCAGTTCCCGCTCAATTACTTTGTCTTTGTGCTCGCACAGAATCTTAAGAATTTCGGCTTCCTTCTTGGTCAGTTTCTTTTCCGCAGTCGGGTGTTTTAAGGTGTAATTGGAAACATCATAGGTAAAACTGCCCAACTTGTAATGATCCTTGCTGGCTTCAGCTCCTTTCATGGTCCTTCTCAAAATGGCCTCAATTCGAAGTAGCAGTTCATCTGTACTGAAAGGTTTCGTTATGTAATCGTCTGCGCCCGCTTTAAATCCTTTGATTTTATCCTCGGTCATGGTTTTGGCCGTAAGGAACATAATTGGCACTTCTTTGTCGATTTTTCGAATGTCTTCTGCCAGGCTAAACCCATCTTTTTTGGGCATCATTACATCTAGCAGGCACAAGTCATATTTTCCTTCACCGAAAGCTTTAAGACCCTCTTTTCCGTCCTGACTTAAGTGTACATCATAGCCACTCATTTTCAGGTTGTCTTGGATTACGAAACCTAGATTCATGTCGTCTTCTACTAGTAAAATTGATCCTTTGTGACTCATACTACTTGTTTTATTGGTAAGGTGATGGTGAACGTCGAGCCTTCCCCTGGTTGGCTTTCCGCCGTTATCGTTCCTCCATGCGCTGTTAATATTGATTTGACGTAAAATAGTCCCAATCCAAAACCTTTTACATCGTGTATGTTACCTGTTGGTACCCGGTAAAATTTATCGAAAATGCTTTTCAAATCTTCAGGAGCGATGCCCTTTCCGTTGTCGCTAATTGAGATATAAATGTTTTTGCTGTCCGATTCCGTTTTGACCTGGATAACAGGGCGCTCAGGGGAGTATTTGTTGGCGTTATCAAGTAAATTGCTGATTACGTTGGTAATATGCACCGGGTCAGCTTCTATTTCCGGGTTGCTAGCACTTAACGCGAAATTAACCTGACCATTGCGCTGTTGAATGTTTACCTCGAACGTATCGGCAACCTCTGAAATAAGCGTGTGTACATTTATAATGGACTTTTTCAGCTGTACTTCCCCTTTCTCAAGTTTGGCCAACTGCAGCACGCGCTCTACCTGCCCTTCTAACCGATTGTTTTCGGCTTTAATAATTTTTGCATACTGATTGATCCGGTTCGGATGCTCCGAAATATCTTTTCTAAGTAGCACATCTGCAGAGATACCAATGGTTGAGATAGGGGTTTTTAATTCGTGAGTCATGTTATTAATGAAATCATTCCTAATCTCTGAAATACGTTTTTGCTTTAGTATAATTGAAATAGCATAAGCGAAAATTGCCGCAATTAATATTACTACGATAGACGAAACAAATAGGGTGTATGATACTTCGCTGGCCGCGGACGGGGTGGCGCCTAACTCAGCCTGGTTCCGCTGAGGAAAGTAAACACCGAAATAATGACCATCGTGTTCCCATTTATATTTGGAAGTGGTAATGTTCCGTTGCGTTTGCCCGGTGTCACTTAAACCCACGTACTTATCATAGATAATAGAGTCTGTAAAGCAGTCATAAATGCCGTACTCGAATACCTGGTCAATGTGTCGTTGTTCAAATTCCGCAATCAGAAAGTTTTCGAGAACCTCGTGATTTAAGGTGTCGTAAAAGCTCACCACAAAGTAGTTCTCTGTAACTTGCTTAACCGGATCGAGATAAAACCCCACGGCTTCCTCATTCAGGGAAATGAGTTTGTCGCGAACATTTGTGAGTGCAATTAGCACCCGATCCTCAAATTCCTGATTTTCGATCTCGAGGTTACGCTGTTGAATCTCAAGATTGTGTTTTTGAATCTCAATGGTCTGATTTTGAGTATTGATAGAATACATGGCCCAAAAAAACTGCATTACAACCACTGCAACCAAAGCTACAGCAGCCAACCATATAACCAGACGTATCGATTTTGCTTTCAACTTCAGAAAAGTAAAGAATAATCGTATTGGACGTTAACAAATAACATTTGCTTAAGAAAATTAAAAAGCTGTAAATTTGCGGCCTAACAAATAAACTATTCAAAGAAATGAAAAGATCAATTTTTGCTGCAGTTATGGCCGGTGTAATTATTTTCGCTGGTGTAGCATGTAACAAGTACGAAGAAGGTCCAGGCGTTAGCTTTAGAAGCCGTAAGGGAAGAGTAGCTAATACTTGGGAGGTAGAGAAGTACATTGCTTCAGATGGTACAGAATCTACTCCAGACCCTAATGATGATACTCAAGTTACCTACGATAAAGATGGTAGTTATACTGTTTCTAGTGCAAGCAGTGGGTTTTCTCTAACAGGAACCTGGGAATTCAACGATGACAAAACAAGAATCTACACTTCTTACGAATTCGGTGGGGATACCTACAAGGATACTAGTGGTGTGATTACAAAGTTGAAGAATAAGGAAATGTGGACTAAGGATGATGATAACTCTGAGGTACACTTGAAGGCAGTTGAATAGTACTGACCTTTAGACATTAAAAAAGCCCGCCTTTGTTCCTGTTACTAATTCAGGATACAAGGCGGGCTTTTTTTATCGAGATAAATTGTTTTTTCGACTAAAAGTTAGTTCTTGAGGTCGATTTTTTCTTTTCCGGAGATGCCTCCGATTTTTTAACGCCTTGTTTTTTCACCTTGTTTCCCTGCGGATCTAATTTTACTTTTTTCCGTTTTACAGAGCCGTCAGAACTTTTTACCTGGCCCTTTTTTGTAACGGTTCCGTCAGCGTTGGTTTTTACTCCTGCTTTTTTAACTGTCCCGTCTTCCGTTTTAACGGCCTTCTTTTTTACCACGGTTCCATCTTCGGTTTTCTTAACTCCGGCTTTTTTTTCGGTTCCATCCTCAGCTTTAACACGAGCTACTTTCTTCACTTCACCATCCGACTTTTTTACGCCCGCTTTCTTAGTGGTGATTTCACTTTTCACGGCTTTCTTCTTTTCTACCGATGGTTCGGTGGTCCCTGTCTGGCTATAACCAACGCCAACCAGCATGAACATGGCGCTTAACATTAAAATTTTCTTCACTTTCATCATTTATGCGATTTAGGTTTCTGTCCTTTTGACCAGTATAATTTACAAAGGTTTAATTAGCATCAAAAAAAAACCGCCATGTCATTCTGAACTAATCGAAGAATAACACAGCGGTTACTATATTGTCGAGTTTGTCTATCCCCACCCGAAACAATCGGAGACGGGGGAAAACAACCTCGTTATTCGTCCCGATTACTATCGGGACTGTTCATTTTACATCATTCCTGGCATTCCACCTGGCATCCCTCCACCCATTGGAGGCATTGCCGAAGGATCTTCAGGTTGCTCGGCTATTACACATTCCGTAGTAAGCATCATAGATGCAATAGAAGCAGCATTTTCAATAGCAATTCGAGTAACCTTGGTCGGGTCGATAACTCCTGCTTCATACAAGTTTTCGAATTTTTCAGTTCGAGCATTGTATCCGAAGTCATCTTTTCCTTCTCTTACTTCCTGAACAATTACGGCACCTTCACCACCTGCGTTTGCCACGATCTGTCTAAGAGGCTCTTCAATGGCACGTTTTACGATAATGATACCAGTGGTCTCATCATCATTTTCACCCTGAACCCCTTCAAGTGCAGCACAAGCTCTGATGTAGGCTACACCTCCACCAGGCACGATACCTTCTTCAACTGCAGCTCTTGTAGCTGCTAACGCATCGTCAACACGGTCTTTTTTCTCTTTCATCTCAACTTCCGTAGCCGCACCCACATAAAGTACAGCAACTCCGCCTGCAAGTTTTGCAAGTCGCTCCTGAAGTTTTTCCTTATCGTAATCAGAAGTAGTTGTTTCGATTTGTGCCTTGATCTGGTTTGTTCTGGCAACAATGTCTTCCTTGGCACCGGCACCATTTACAATGGTAGTATTGTCCTTATCAATTTCTACCTTCTCACAAGTACCCAGCATGTCAATAGTTGCAGCATCGAGCTTAAAACCACTTTCCTCGGATATAACAGTTCCTCCCGTTAGAATAGCGATGTCCTGAAGCATAGCCTTTCTTCTGTCGCCAAAGCCAGGAGCTTTAACTGCAGCTACTTTCAAACCTCCCTTAAGTCTGTTAACTACCAAAGTAGTTAAAGCGGTTCCTTCTATATCCTCTGCAATGATTAGCAAACCTCTTCCACTCTGTGCAACAGGTTCTAATACAGGAAGTAAGTCTTGAAGATTGGAAATTTTCTTATCGTGGATAAGGATATAAGGATTTTCCAACTCAGCAACCATCTTTTCTGCGTCAGTAACGAAGTAAGGAGAAAGGTAACCCCGGTCGAACTGCATTCCTTCAACAGTTCTCACTTCAGTATCCGTTCCTTTAGCTTCTTCTACGGTAATCACGCCGTCGTTACCTACAACCTTCATTGCTTCCGCTATGAGCTCACCAATGTTCTGGTCGTTGTTGGCAGAAATTGCTCCAACCTGCTTGATTTTGTCATTGTCTGAACCAATCTCCTGAGAGATTTTTTTCAATTCTTCAACAACAATTGCAACTGCTTTGTCAATTCCTCTTTTCAGATCCATTGGATTGGCACCGGCCGTTACGTTTTTCAGGCCATTGCTTACAATTGCCTGTGCGAGTACAGTGGCCGTAGTGGTCCCATCACCGGCAATGTCGGCAGTTTTAGATGCTACTTCTTTTACCATTTGGGCTCCCATGTTTTCTACGGGATCCTGCAGTTCAATTTCCTTTGCTACGGAAACCCCATCCTTGGTAACGTGCGGAGCTCCAAACTTTTTGTCAATAACAACGTTTCTTCCTTTAGGACCTAACGTAACTTTTACCGCGTCGGCAAGAGCATCAACTCCTCTTTTCAGGGCGTCTCTTGCTTCTATATCAAATAAAATATCTTTAGCCATTTCTATGTATTTAGATTAAAGACAAAAGGCCGATTTACCGATGGCAAATTTTAAAGACAAAAGATCACTGCTGGTGTCTTTTGTCTTCTAATCTCTTGTCTCAAAGTCTTTAATTAAATTAATTACTCAACGATTCCATAGATGTCAGATTCTCTCATGATGAGATAATCTGCACCTCCAATTTTAATTTCTGTTCCCGAATATTGTCCGTATAAAACTGTATCTCCAACGCTAACAGTCATTGGTTCATCGGGTTTGCCAGGACCAGCGGCAACTATTTTTCCTTGTTTGGGTTTTTCCTTTGCCGTATCGGGAATGATAATTCCCCCGGCAGTTTTTTCTTCAGCAGCAGATGGCTCAACAATCACTCTATCTGCTAAGGGTTTAACGTTCACTGACATATTCTTTGGTTTTGAAAAATTTCAACTTAGCTGCGTTAGTCATATTTTATGCCAATAGAGATTCTCTGTCGGGTTGTCAGAAAATGTGAATAGGTGGCATTTTCTACTAAAATTTACGGCTGACAAAAATGACAGTCTGACACCATGTTTGGATGGCGTGATAAAGTTGAAAAAACTGAATATAAAAAAGCCGCTCTGGAACATCCGGAGCGGCTTCAATTTTTTCCTGGTATTTTAACTATGGCGTTTGTGTGTCAGTTTGGCCTACAGGGGCGCCACCAGTGCCGCCAGCATCTGTGTTATTGCCTGTGGTTCCTTTTCCATCATATACAAATGAGGCTGCAACCAATGATACCACAGCCAGCAAAACACCTAACGTCCAGGTAGCTTTTTCAATAAAGTCGTTTTGTTTCTTAACACTTCCCAACTGACTGAAATTTCTGCTAGAGTCAATTCCTCCACCCTTCGGGTTTTGAACAAGTACTACAACCACCAGCAGGAATGCGATAAGGATTGCCAGTACGATTAGAAATGATATCATCTTATTCTGATTTTAGTTTTTCTAGTTCCTTAATAAGGGCTGCAAAGTAACTGCTTTTTTCGGGAAATCTCAAACTCAAAGTTTTGTATGATGAAATCGCCTTGTCGTAATTGCCCTGGTCGGCATAAATCTTAGCCAGTGTTTCAGTTACAATTTCTCCTTTGTCGATTAAACTGTTTGCGGCCATTCTGGTAGGAGAGAAAAATTCCTTCGGGGTGTTAGTGGTTTGTTGAATAGCAAATTGATCTACCAAATTGCCCACTTCTTTTCTTTGTTGGCTAATTCCCTCATCAGCAGAAGTTAAATCCAACCAGTTTGAGAACGACCTCTTCGAGTCAAGATTATACCGGGGTTTGGTTGTAGTTTCCTTTCGCGGAATAGCCTCGTTCTTCTTGTTCTTAGGTTCTTCTGGGGAATCAGCCTTACTATTTATTTGATCAGCAAGATCACTTAAACTCAGGTCATCAACTTCCTTCAATTCGTATTGAATGGTGCTGTTAACCGCTTCGGTAAGAATCAACTCTTCAACAGAATCTCGCTCAATTGCACCAGAATCTACAGTTGGCACTTCCTGGCCGTCTGGTTCTACTTTGTTTGTCTGCTCATGGGTGTCTGTGGCTCCTTTGTTATCCGTGCCTGCCTCTAATTGAGGTGTAGAGTCGTGAGGAACAGCCTCGTGGACGTGGGCAACGATGTCCTCGTCAGATTCGTTGGTCGCATTTAGTTTCTCTTCTATTGTCGGAGTAAGTTTGGTATCCTTTTGCTGTGGTTGAACCGGAGTCATAATTAGCCGATACAAATTCCGTCTGTCAGCAGATACCAACGCAGCTCTTTGCAGCTGTTCTTCATAGTAAATGCTATTTGCCTCATGTAAAGCCTTCGCATAGGCCATCTGTATCGTAGCTGAATAGGGGTGGGATAAAGCAAGTTGCTTCAATTCATCCAAACGCACATTGGCGGCGGTTGCTTCCAGTTTTAAATATGAACCAAACTCTCCCTTTGTCATTACCAATCTCCCAAAGTTGCGTTGAAAATATCTTGCGTAAGTTGATCATTAACCTCGGTAAGCAGATCTTCCTCAATGCTTGCAAAATCCTGATTGCTATCGTAATCCACAAATCGCTGGAAGGGACGTTTAAAAATAAGAGTGTCGCCGGTAGGTTGCATTTTTTCGTCTTTCAACATTTTAAAGTAGCGAACTTCTACGCCGACGGTGAGTCTATTTTGATCAGCGGTTTCAGACGTAGCAGAAATATTGATAGGAGCTATAGAATAATTCTTGATTTCCCCTTCCAGTCGAATATCTCCCGAATCCTGAACCATGTCCAGTTTAGTTTGAGATAAAAAAACATCTCGTAAAGACTCGGTGAAAGCCTGGCTTGTTAGTGCAGAAGCCAACGGCGCCCCATCTGAAAGAGGAAAATAGTCTATTTGAATAGTTTTTACACCAGGAGGAACGGAACCACCATTAAAGCTGTAGTTTACGGTACATCCGATTAACCCGATCAATGCTATGCTGACTACCGCTAACTTCACGCAACCAATAACTCAAATTACTTGTTGATATTGTACTCCTTGATCTTTCGGTACAAGGTGCGTTCTGAAATCCCGAGTTCGCGTGCGGCATACTTTCGTTTACCGTTGTGCTTATCCAAAGCCTTCTTGATCAATTCAATTTCCCGTTCTTCCAGTGATAAAGATTCTTCTACTTCCTCGTGTTCTTCAAACTGATCGTGATAGTCTTCACCATATACCGGAGCAGGAGCAGGTTGATGAGAGCTAACAGCCGGAGCCAGGCTGGCGGCTGAAACCTCGCTTTCAACATCCTCATGTAATCTTGTAATCATTGCGGCTCTTTCTGAACTACTAATGTTAGAAGCGCCTCCGTTTTCAAGAATTTCCAGTATCAGTCGTTTCATTTCCGTAATGTCCTGACGCATGTCAAACAGAACTTTGTAGAGAATTTCCCGCTCCGAAAAATCGGTACCCGCACCTGATGTGCTCCCGCCCTTGTTTACCACCATGGGTAGGTTAGAAGCGCCAGCCTTTTCAGGTAAGTAGCTTAACAATTTTTCAGCCGAAACCTCCCTGTCTTGCTCAATTACTGAAATCTGTTCCGTTACATTTTTGAGTTGCCTGATGTTACCTGGCCATGTGTAATTGCTTAAAGTTTGAACGGCCTCGGGAGTGAGACGGATGGTTGGCATACGATACTTCTCTGCAAAATCCGCTGCAAATTTTCTAAACAACAAGTGAATGTCTTCCTTCCGTTCCCTAAGGGGTGGGATGTGGATGGGTACCGTGCTTAAACGGTAGTACAAGTCTTCTCTGAACTTGCCTTTGGCAATAGCCTCCTGCATGTTCTCATTAGTAGCCGCGATAATCCGAACATCCGTTTTCAGCACTTTCGAAGAACCCACTTTAATGAACTCACCGGTTTCCAGCACCCGAAGAAGGCGAACCTGGGTTTGCAGAGGTAATTCTGCTACTTCATCCAGAAATATGGTTCCACCATTTGCCACCTCGAAGTATCCTTTTCTTTCACCCGTCGCACCGGTAAATGATCCTTTTTCGTGTCCGAATAGTTCCGAGTCTATGGTGCCTTCGGGTATAGCTCCACAGTTCACAGCTATATACTCTGCATGTTTTCTGGAGCTATAATGATGGATCACCTGAGGCATCACTTCTTTCCCGGACCCACTTTCTCCTGTAACAAGTACGGATATATCAGTAGGTGCCACTTGTAAGGCAACATCGAGTGCTCGGTTAAGCCCATCGGAATTTCCAATGATTCCAAATCTTTGTTTTACTTGTTGTACTGTCATAGAATTGTGTCGCTTCAGAATTAGGATTCAACTACTTTGCCGAACAACGTGGCTGCTGTACAATCCTCTATCAGCACATTAACATATTCGCCTGCCTTGTGTTCTCCACGGTCAAAAACCACCATTGCATTTTGTGTGTTGCGTCCACATAGCTGTTCGTCCGACTTTCTTGATGGTCCTTCAATTAGAATTTCCTGAATCTGACCAATGTATTTTGAATTATGCTTTAGTGAATGTTCTCGTTGAATGGCCGTTACCTCCCGGAGTCTCCGCTTCTTAACTTCCAACGGAACATCGTCTTCGAATTTTCGCTCAGCAAGCGTTTTTGGTCGTTCACTGTAGAAAAAGTGGTAAGCAAAATCATATTCCACCTTTTTCATTAGTGAAAGCGTATCCTCATGTTGTTCTTCCGTCTCGGTACAAAAGCCGCAAATAATATCAGTTGAAATAGCACAATCCGGCATTATTCTTTTAATCGCACCAATTCTGTCTAAATACCATTCGCGAGTATACCCGCGGTTCATTTTTTTCAGAATTTCAGAATTTCCAGACTGAACAGGGAGATGAATATACTTACAAATGTTGTCGTATTTGGCCATTGTGTGCAGAACCTCATCCGTCATGTCTTTAGGGTGGGAGGTGGAGAATCGAATTCTAAGTTGAGGGTCAACCTTGGCCACCATTTCCAGCAATTGAGCAAAATTTACCGTAGGTTGTGCTTTATCCTCAATCTCACCCTTCTTTGAAAGATTCCATCTGTAGCTATCTACATTTTGTCCAAGCAGGGTAACTTCTCTATACCCATTGTCAAACAACTCTTTAGCCTCTGCTACAATAGACAATGGATTTCTACTTCGTTCCCTACCTCTTGTAAAAGGTACTACGCAGAACGAACACATATTGTCGCATCCACGCATTATGGAAATAAAGGCAGTTATGCCATTCGATCCTAACCGAACCGGGTTGATGTCTGCGTACGTTTCATCTCTTGATAAAAGAACATTTACGGCTTTCTGCCCGCCATCTACCTCGCTAACAAGGTCAGGTAAATCACGATACGCGTCTGGCCCAACAACCATATCTACCAACTTTTCTTCTTCCAGCAGACTTTTCTTCATGCGCTCGGCCATACAACCAAGCACTCCAATCATTAGAGAAGGATTTTCTTTTTTCTGCTTGCGAAAAGCGTTAAGTCTGTTTCTGACTGTTTGCTCAGCTTTTTCTCGAATAGAGCAGGTGTTTAAGAGGATTAGATCTGCCTCTTCATGGTTTCTGGTAGTACCAAATCCAGACTCACCCATAATCGATGCAACGATCTCGCTATCCGAGAAATTCATCTGACATCCATAGCTCTCAATGTACAGCTTGCGTTGAGCATTAGCCGGGTTGGTCACCACAGTTGCCGTTCCCTGATTTTCCTCAATAATTGTTTTGTCTTCAGTCATTCCTGCGTTAAATGTCTCGTTCAACCTGGTTTAAATTTAGGTCAGAACGGAGCGCAAAAGTACTGAAATGAGATGGGGTGTCAAAATGGCAGAGAGTAATTTCAGAAAATATATTATATAAATATAATATGTGC
Organism: Parvicellaceae bacterium; assembly: GCA_965267315.1. Classification (GTDB taxonomy): domain Bacteria; phylum Bacteroidota; class Bacteroidia; order Flavobacteriales_D; family Parvicellaceae. Next base: position 4,355,459 of record OZ253949.1, on the reverse strand, counting down.
CTTAAGGCAATGAAGCGGCTTGGAGCCTAATGTTTTTTTTCTATTTCTTTGCAGCAAAATTACGGCTACCAGTCTCAGATGTCGTGATTTATCAGTCAATTTGAAAATTATGGCGAAGAATCTGGTTATTGTTGAGTCTCCAGCCAAGGCGAAAACCATTGAAGGTTATTTAGGAGAAGATTTCATTGTTAAATCTAGTTATGGTCATGTGCGCGACCTGGCCAAAAAAGGATTGGCAATAGATGTGGAAGACAACTACAAGCCCAACTATGCAGTATCGGCTGATAAAAAATCCGTTGTAGCGGAATTAAAGAAGTTAGCCAAGGAGGCTGAGATTGTTTGGTTAGCAACTGATGAAGACCGGGAAGGAGAGGCGATTTCGTGGCATTTGTACGAGGCGCTAAAACTGTCGCCTGAAAAAACGAGACGGATTACCTTTAACGAGATTACCAAAAGCGCGGTAACGAATGCCATTGAGCAACCGCGCGATATTAATGTAGATCTTGTCAATGCACAACAGGCCCGGCGTGTGCTTGACAGATTGGTTGGCTTTGAGTTAAGTCCTGTATTGTGGAGAAAAGTTAAACCATCTTTGTCTGCAGGTCGGGTTCAATCCGTTGCTGTTCGACTAATAGTAGAGAAGGAACGCGATATTACTGCCTTTGAACCCACGTCGTCATTTAAGGTATATGGTGAGTTTACACCTGAAGGCGGTAAATCCTTTCGAGCGGATTTAAATAAAGCTTTTGAATCTCAGGAAGAAGCAGAGGCGTTCGTTCGGAAATGTACGGATGCCAGTTTTGAGGTTGAATCCCTGGATAAGAGGCCTGGCAAGAAATCTCCGGCGGCTCCATTTACAACTTCCACACTTCAGCAGGAAGCAAGCAGAAAGCTGGGCTACTCGGTTTCCCGAACCATGCAGCTTGCGCAAAAGCTATATGAAGCGGGAAAGATCACCTACATGAGAACGGATTCTGTAAATCTAAGTGATCAGGCTTTGTTGGGTGCGAAGCAAGAGATTATCGACTCGTATGGAGGGGATTTTGCCAATCCAAAGAAGTACAAGACGAAGGATAAAGCTGCCCAAGAAGCACACGAAGCCATTCGTCCGACAGATTTTAGCCAGCACACCACTACTGGTGATTCTTCTGAGCAGAAACTTTATGAGCTGATCTGGAAAAGAACGGTCGCATCACAAATGGCGGATGCAGAGTTGGAACGGACCACTGTGCGTATTGCCGTAAGTGGTATGAAAGAAGTTTTTCTCGGACATGGGGAGATCATTAAGTTCGAAGGATTCCTGAAGGTTTATTTGGAAGGTAAAGACGATGAGGACGAAGAAGAGCAAAAGGGAATTTTACCTCCGCTTAAGGAAGGAGAAGAACTTGGATACAACTTGATTCAGGCAATACAAAGGTTTACAAGGCCGCCGGCCCGGTATACCGAAGCTAGTCTGGTGAAAAAGTTGGAAGAACTTGGAATCGGTAGACCATCTACTTATGCACCAACCATTAGCACCGTTCAGAAGAGAGGCTATGTGGAGAAATCTAACCTGGAAGGTTCAGAGCGTGAGATTGTAGAGATACGATTGGAAAAGGGTGACGTGAGCACGGTGACCAGAAAGGAGCGGTACGGAGCAGATAAAAACAAGCTGATTCCGACCGACATAGGCAAAGTGGTCAACGATTTCCTGGTTGAACATTTTGAGAAAATCCTGGATTACAACTTTACTGCTTCCGTAGAGAAGCAATTCGATGAGATTGCTCAGGGGCTAACGGAATGGACCAAGATGATAGATGATTTTTATCATCCCTTCCATGAGAATGTTGAAACGACTATTGAAACTTCTTCAAGAGCCAGTGGGGAAAGGGTGCTAGGGGAGGACCCGGCATCCGGGAAACCTGTAAAAGCGAGAATAGGACGTTTCGGGCCTATGGTGCAGATTGGAGAAACCGAAGATGAAGAGAAGCCGCGGTTTGCATCAATGCTGAAAGGGCAGAGTATTGATACCATTACCCTTGAGGAAGCACTTAAGCTATTTGAATTACCAAGAAGTCTCGGTGAATACAAAGGAGAAGAGGTGGTAATCGGTATTGGTAAATACGGGCCGTATATTCGACATAATGGTGTGTTCATAAGCATTAAGAAGGCCAACGGTGATGATCCGATGACCATTGAAATGGACCGTGCAAAGGAATTGATTGAAGAAAAGATCGAGGCTGATAAAAATAAGTTTATCAACGAGTGGGAGCATGGTGATGAGAAAGTTCAGGTACTGAACGGCCGGTATGGACCTTATATAAAAATCGGGAGAAAGAATCATCGCATTCCAAAAGGAACGGATCCAAAATCATTAACGCTGGAAGATTGCCTGGCAATCGCCGAAAAGTAAGTTTCACGCCTTCAACATCAAGAAGCACCTGTTAATAATTGAGGCAGGTTGTATGGATGTCCTGTAGGAAGGTTTCTAAATTTGGCATACACACTTATGTTATGTCCATTTCAATCTTTTTCCAGCCGTTAGAAAGCTCCGATATTGATCAACTTCATCAGGAGGCGTTGGGATGTAAAATGGATCGACACACGTCAGAGGGTTTCCCTGACTGGGAAGAGTGTGATGTGGTTATTTTTGGGGTTCAGGAAGATCGGGCAAGCGATTCTAATCTAGGTGCTGCGGGAACACCAAATCAAGTTCGGTCTGAACTAAATCGGTTGTTCCTTGGAATATCGTTGAAGGTTGCCGACTTAGGAAATATTTACCAGGGAGCTACTATTGCAGATACCTATAAGGCTTTGGAAGATGCCGTTTTCGAAATTCTCAAAAAGAACAAACCAGTACTGTTTTTGGGAGGTTCGCGGGACCTTGGTTTTGCTGCCTACAAGGCTTACAGTCGATTAGAGCAAACGGTAAATGTTTGTTCGGTGGACCCCCGGCTCAATATGGGGGAATACTCATCAGACGTTACACCTTTCAATTACATCAATCATATTATTCTTCATCAGCCGAACTATTTGTTCAATTACTCATCAATCGGGTACCAGACCTATTTGGTTCCTCCATCGGAAATCGCATTAATGGAGGATTTATATTTTGACCATCATCGGCTAGGTTTGATTCAGTCTGATATTACCAAAGCGGAGCCACTCATGCGTTATGCTGATCTGGTGACGGTAAATATCAACGCGATCCGATTTTCAGAGGTAGGTTTGGAGCGAGACGATGTTTCTCCGAACGGATTTTACGGCGAAGAGATTTGTCAGATTATGCGTTATGCAGGAATTAGTGATAAAGTTTCCTGCCTTGGTATTTTCGATTACAACCCGGTATTCAATGAGTCGAAGTTTGGAAGTAGGCTGATTGCTCAGATGATGTGGTGTTTTCTGGAAGGGGTTGCCCAGCGCAAGAAAGACTTTCCTGTTGGGGATAAATCGGGTTACAAGAAATACCTTGTTCCGGTTGAAATGCTTAAAAATGGCAATCACGCCGGTCAGCATCAGATCAATTTTTACAAATCTGATAAATCCGATAGATGGTGGATGGAGGTTCCTTACCCTCCGGATCAAAGAATCAAATTTGAAAGACACCACATGATTCCATGTAGTTATTCTGATTATGAGCAAGCGTCCAAAGGTGTGGTTCCTGACCTGTGGTGGCGAACCTATCAGAAACTAAGGTGATGCTGGACTGCCTGATGTAACCTAATAATAGAAGGTCATTATTAGTCCAAAACCTAACCTATGAGACGAATTTTGTACCTCGGACTTATTGCTCCGCTAATCAGCATAAATGTGGGCTATTCTCAACAGGATGTCCAACTCAGTCAGTTCATGTTCGACAGACTTTCTATTAATCCGGCAAGTGCGGGAATGAGCAACGCATTTTGTGTTACAGGCATTTATAGAAATCAATGGGTGAATTTTGACGGAGCGCCGCAAACCACGCTTCTAAACTCTCAGCTTCCGGTAAAAACGCTGCACGGAGGACTTGGCTTCACGTACTACAATGACCAACTAGGATTTGAGTCAAATAATATAGCCAGATTACATTATTCCTACCATACTCATTTAAGTGCTGCCGGCCTGGATGATTTTGCCGTTGGTGCTTCAGTAGGCTTGTTGTCCAAGGCTATAAAAGCGAATTGGATTACGCCTAGTGGGGGCAGCTGGATGGCCGACCCAAACATTGCGGCACCACATTCTTTATCCACTACTTCCGATTTTTCTGTCGGGGTTTACTACAGGACACCAACAATATATCTTGGGCTCAGCTCCACTCACCTGACCGAGAACTCCTTAAAAGAAATGAATCTGCAAACCGCCAGGCATTATTGGATAATGGCGGGTTACAAGGCTCGTATCGCTTCTGCTCCTCAATGGGAGGTGCGCCCAAATGTGCTGGTAAAGAGTGATGGCGCCTCAACACAACTTGATGTGAATGCTCAGGTTTATTTTCGCAATCAGTTTTGGGGTGGGTTATCTTATAGAGTGGCAGATGCCGTTGTGCCCATGATTGGTTGGAAACATGTAATGTTGAATTCAACTTTGTCAGTAGGATATTCTTACGACGTCACGACCAGTAAACTTAGTAGTTACAGCAACGGAACTCACGAGATCGTGCTCGGTTATTGTTTACATAAAGAAGTAAATGCTAAAGAGCGATATACTACCCCAAGGTAGCCGCAATCGACTTTCTCAAGGGAGGGCTGAACACATTGTTGTTTTCAACATCAGGTGCGTGATAAACTTCATTGTTTTTTCATATATTGGGCTCGATTTTAGAGAAAAAATATCGCTACAATACGTGGAGCCCTTTTAATAGCCAAGGTTTTTCACTATTTTAGCGGTTTGTAACCAATAGCAGAAACTGAGTTATTACCTAAAGAAAACTATGAAGAAGATTGCGATCACTTTTGTTTTGGGCCTTATAGGATGGACTTCTATGGCTCAGCAAGATCCTCAGGTGACCCATTTTATGTTCGATAAATTAAGTGTGAACCCCGGTTATGCAGGGTTGAATAACGCAATTTGTGGAACATTTATCGGGAGAAGTCAGTGGACAAATTTTGAGGGGGCTCCAAGAACGGGTCTTTTAAATTTCCACATGCCGGTAGATGTACTCAGAGGAGGTGTTGGTTTAACTTATTACTACGATCAGCTAGGATTTGAAACCAACAACATTGCCAGGCTACATTATTCTTACCACAGAGCCATCGGTATTGGTACTCTTGGTATAGGAGCATCTGTAGGGATTGTGTCAAAAAGCGTAAACGCTACCTGGATTACTCCCGATGGCACGCCATGGGATCAGGATGGTTCCATTGCAAATCCGTCTTCGAATGGATTGGTTCCTGATTTTAGTTTTGGTGCGTTCTACAACGCTAATAATTTATGGATGGGATTAAGTTCGACACACCTTAGCCAGTCCGATTTGAAAGATTTGAATATTCAAACGGCTCGTCATTACTGGGTAATGGCAGGGTATAATTATGATATTAATCCTGACTGGCAGTTACGTCCCAGCATTATTGCGAAGAGTGACATTGCCTCAACTCAGTTGGATATAAATTGCTCAGTATTGTTCAAAAAAATGGTTTGGGCAGGAGTTGGATATAGAATTGCCGATGCGGTAATGCCTATGGTAGGTTATCAAACCGCTGTAGGTCAAGATGATGCAGGTTTGTTGAAAATTGGTTATGCTTATGATGTAACCACAAGCAACCTGAGTAATTATAGTAATGGTACGCACGAGATAATGTTGAACTATTGTTTCGATCTGAGTAGGCCAGAGCCGGTTCAGAAGTACAAGAACCCAAGGTTCTTATAAAGCATAGATAAAAAGTTGTAACTAAACATACCTTGTCTACGTAGTAAGCACTCCCCACCGAAAAAACGTAGTTGTTAAGGAGTTCTTAAAAACGAAGTAAAAGTAGGTAGCATGAAAAAGTTGTTGTATTTCTTGGCTGTAGCTGTCCTTCTGGGAAGTTGTGCTGGAGGCAATCGAGGTGAGCTCATTGGAGTTCAAGGCAGAGAGCAGTGGTTTATGCCAGATCCTTATGGAACGTTATACATTCCTGCAGGAAGCTATAACATGGGGCAAAGTGATCAGGATGTTCCGTTTGCGCACACAACGCGTCAAAAAACGGTCTCCGTTCCAGCCTTTTATATGGATCAAACGGAAATTGAGAACAACGAATACCGTCAGTTTGTATTCTGGGTTCGAGATTCTATTGCTAGAAAAATTCTTTCCGAAGATTTTCCGGATGAATTTCTAATCCCAACGTATGACGATGATCTTGAAGAAAAGGATCAAAGTGAGTGGAAGTTGAACTGGGGGACAAGGTTGCGCTACTGGGATGAAGAGTACATTCCTTTGTTAGCAGATATGTATATCCCGGAGTCGCAGAGATTTTATAACAGAAAGGTTATTGATCCTCGTAAGCTTACCTTCGAATATTACTGGATTGATTGGCAGGAAGCTGCCGTTAAAGGTCGTCCATGGGTTAAGAAGCTGTCTAATAATGAAGCGGAGACCGATGACGAGCATCGTAAAGTAATGAAGAATGGTGAAATGCCATTCCCAATTGATTCCGAGGACCCTCCTATTTACAGAGGTAGAGATTTGGATCTTGGATTCAGAAACTCAAAAGGCCAGCACAATGCCATTAGAGGTCATGATGATCGTTCAAGGTTTATTATTCATGAAAAGATTAACGTTTATCCGGATACACTAACCTGGGTTCATGATTTCACCTACTCGTACAACGAGCCAATGACCAATATGTATTTCTGGCATCCTGCCTATGATGCATATCCTGTAGTTGGAGTTACATGGCAGCAAGCAAATGCTTTTTGTGTATGGAGAACTCAATTGATGAACTCCTGGAGACATGCAAACTTCCAACAGTTTGTTCAGGATTTCCGTTTGCCTACTGAGGCAGAATGGGAGTATGCAGCAAGAGGTGGTCTGGATCTATCTCCATACCCATGGGGTGGTCCTTACATCAGAAATGCCCGTGGATGTTTCCTGGGGAACTTTAAGCCTATGAGAGGTCGATATTTCGAGGATGGTGGTTTCTATACTGTAAAAGTAACTTCGTACCATCCGAACGATTATGGATTATACTGTATGGCAGGGAACGTTGCAGAATGGACCAGCACGGCTTACGATGAGTCAATGTATGAGTTCGCTCATGATTTGGCACCGGAGTATAAGTACCATGCGCTTGATCACGATCCACCATCAATGAAACGTAAGGTGATCAGAGGTGGTTCCTGGAAGGATATCGGATACTATCTGCAAACGGGTACCAGAACATACGAGTACCAGGATTCAGCAAAATGTTACGTAGGATACAGATGCGTAATGAGCTATCTTGGACGTGGAGGGGTGAATAAAAGTGGTGATATATAATCACGCAGATTGAAGAGGAGAATAGCGGTTCTTTGGTTCACATCCCAATTTTATTTAAGGAAATATTAAATCAAGTATAACTAAACACTAAAAAGCAAGGAATATGAGTTCAGGAGGAGGATTTTTCGCAAGTCGAAAGTTTAAGAACATCATGAAGTTCGTTTACGGACTTGGAGGTGCGATTGTAATTGTTGGAGCGATGTTTAAGATTTTGCACTGGCCAGGTGCAAACTTCTGGTTGATCTTCGGTCTATCTACAGAGGCACTTATCTTTACCCTATCGGCTTTCGAACCACTACACGAAGATCCGGATTGGGCATTGGTATACCCCGAGTTAGCTATGGGTCATTCAGATCACAGCTTAGATGAGTTACCAGAAACGTTGGATTTGGATGAAGATGATGATTTGTCGCTAACGGAGCAATTAGACAATATGCTGGCGGAGGCGAAAATCGAGCCGGAATTAATAGAAAGTTTAGGAGCTGGAATGAGAGCGTTGAGCGAAAACGCGGGTCGACTTGGAGAAGTTGGCGGTGCTCAGGAAGCGACGAATGCATATATTGAAAGCTTAAAAGGTGCATCAACCAAGGTGGGACAATTGTCTGAAGCCTATGCAAGTGCATCGGAGTCTTTAATGGGACTTACAAACACCCAGGAAGAAGGAGCTTCATTTGGTGAGCAAATGCAAAAGGTTTCTGGAAATCTTGCAGCTCTTAACAACGTTTATGAGATGCAGTTGAAGGGAGCTTCAGAACACCTTGAGGCTACTGAGCAAATGTACTCTGGAATTAACGAGTTGATGACCAACCTACATGGTTCGCTTGATGATACCAGAAAGTACAAAGAGACTATGGGTGAATTAAGCAAGAACCTGTCTGCACTTAACACAGTTTATGGCAACATGTTGTCTGCAATGAACGTGAGTAGAGACTAAAAATCTCTTAGAGTGTATTTAATTCAATTAATAAATAGTTTGTAACTAATTAAATTGATCTAAAAAATGGCAGGAGGTAAAGAAACCCCACGACAAAAGATGATCGGTTTGATGTACCTGGTACTCATGGCGATGCTCGCGATGAACGTATCGAAGGAAATCATCAACGCTTTTGTCACGATTGATAAGAAAATGGCTGACGGGAACGACCTTACAAGAGAAGGTATTTCGCGTCAGGTTGCTGATATCTCAGGCGCTTTGGCTGAAATGAAGAGCATGGGAACAGCAGCACCAGATCAAATTGCGCGTCAGGAAAAACTTGTGAATGACGTAAATGAGATCATCGAAATGAGTAAGGAAGTACAGAATATGCTGGTAGGCAAGGCTTCTAAAATGATTGTTCAATCCGATGCGGCCGCGCCATCTTTGGCAAAGGACCTCGGTCATTACGACAATCTGGAGCCGAACGAGTATTACTTCATTGATGGTAGTGGTTACTATCAACTTGCTTCAATGAGCCACCTGGGTAAGAAAGATGACTATGATACGCCAACAAGGCTTTTCGTAGGAGACGACCATACCAATATGGCTCCGGAGGGACTTGAAATTCGAGAGAAGCTTGAGGAACTTCGTGATAAGTTGTGTGCCAAAGTAAGTAACTACACCGAAATGGTTGGTGGTGAGGAAAAACAGTGGAAGTTTACTCCACCATCAATTGGTATGAAGACGAATGATCAGGCAGATATCGATGCATTCAATGAAGCGCTGGATAAAGCTCTGGAAACTGTAAGTCCAAAAGATAGAGATAGAGTTCGCCAGATTTATCAGATTTTAACTTATCCTGAGGAAGTGCATAATCATGAGGTTATGGCGCCATGGTTGGCGGGGTTATTTGACCATTCTCCAATTGTTGCTGCAGGAGCAATGTTCACATCCTTGAAAGGGGATGCTCAAAGAGCAGAGGCGATTGCGGTGAATCTGATTGCAAGTAAGTCTCAGAAGCCGAAGTTCAACTTTAACAAGATTGATGTAATTCCTTTTGCAAATAAGGGTTACATCAACTCAACGGATTCGTTAGAGATGAAGGTTATGGTTGCAGCTTACGATTCAACGCAGGATATCAAGCTTAGATACTGGTTGGGTGATTCGACTAAGTCTTCAGAACCTTTGACGTTTGAAGAAGAAGCTGGAAAAGGTTTGATGATGGCTGGTAGCATGGGTACAGGTAGACATTTTATCTACGGAGATATCGAAGTAGAAGAGAATGGTGCGAAAAAATGGAAGCCATGGGAATTTGACTTTACCGTAGGTACACCTTCAGGAGTTGTGGCGAACAAGGAAATGAACGTATTGTACATAGGTTACGATAATAAAATTTCTGCCTCAGGATCTGGATTTCCTACTGTTAAGGCATCTTGTAGCGGCTGTTCCGGCTGGAGAACTGACGGAGGCGAAGGAAATTATATTGCTGAGGTTAGAAGTGGAAAGACGGCTACAATCACGGTTAATGGTGTAGATGATGAAGGAAAAAGTACGCAAATAGCGAAACAGGAATTCAGAATTAAACGACTTCCAAGCCCGACTCCGGTGATTGTAGGTGCCGGTATTGAGTCCAGTACGGTGAAAATCGGAAAGATCAAGCAGGCGCAAACAATGTTAGCGGAACTGAAAGGTTCACCATTAAATGTAGAGTTTACTGTAACCGAGTTTGTGGTTTCTGTCGTAAAAGATGGTGAAGTTGTTGAAGCAAAATGTTCAGGAAATAAATTATCTGGTAAAGCAAAGAACCTTATTAAGGGTCTGAGAAAGGGCCAGAAAGTATACTTTGAAAGCATAAAAGCGAAGGGTCCTAAAGGCGGAGCCGAAAAGATTCCACCGCTTATTTTTAAAGTGATATAACTACCAGCTTACAGATGTTTCAAGTCTCATTCTAAAACATCGATATTATGAAAATGAAGAAAATAGTAACAGCAGTTTTAGCCCTCACCTTCGGCGTGGTTGCAAATGCTCAACTTCCTAGTTCCGGAATGTCGGAGTCAGGAGTGTTGGACGGGGTATATGTGCAGGAGCACATCCCTACCAAAAGAGTAATTCAATACACGCACCTTCGGGAAGCGGACGTGATTTGGGCAAAAAGGGTCTGGAGAACAATTGATCTTCGTGAAAAATTGAACCATCCTTTGTACTATCCGACGGAGCCAATTTCCGACAGACGGGCACTATGGGATGTGATCAAGTACGGTATCTTAGAAGAGGGAAGCATCACTCCTTACGAGCCAACAGATCCATTTGGTAACCCGGATGATCAGTTTAAAACCCCGATAACTCCTCCAAACGGGAATGCTGATGATCCAGCTTATAAAAAGAGAATTGAAGAATTGTTCTTTGATATAAGTACGGAACCAAAATTAGATGAAAATGGTGAGGAGATGTACGACGAGCTGACTGGTGATCCGATAACGATTGAAATGAAAGAACCAATCAGGGCAGACCAGATCATCAAATACTACATCAAGGAAGACTGGTTCTTCGATAAGCAACGTTCAGTGCAGGAAAGAAGAATTATCGGAATTGCTCCGGTAATTTATAAACGGGATCCAAACGGAGATATTAAGGGTATGCAGACCAAGTTCTGGATTTACTTCCCTCAAGCTCGATATGTGTTCCAAAACTTCTTTGTTTACAACAGAAAGAACGACGCAAGAAGAATGTCATTCGATGATTTATTCTGGAAGCAGATGTATTCAAGCTATATCCATAAGGAGACCAATGTTTTTGATAGAAAGATTAACTCTACGTGGGATGGGATTGATGCACTCTTAGAATCAGAAAAAATAAAAAAGGAAATTTTTACAATTGAGCACGATTTGTGGCACCTGTAAATAAATTCCTTTCATAATATCGAAAAGCGGTTCCATTGGAACCGCTTTTTTTATGTCACTAATTGCGGGCCTGTATCTTTTCGCAATCCTGTCCATTATGAATGCAAAAATTATTTGTTATGGGAAAGATTGGCAAAAGCGTAAGGCTTAGAAAGGTTGCAGTCGTACTTATTGTACTTAGTAGTTCAGCACCATTCATGGGACAGTCAGGAGCGTTGTCCGGAAGCTTTTCTGGAAACGAATTGCCGGTATTGGATGAGTCATATATTCGAGAGACTGTTCCAACAAAGGGACTTGTTAAACATACTGATCTCAGGGAGGCAGATGTTACCTGGCAAAAAAGAGTGTGGAGAACAATTGATCTGAGAGAAAAACTAAATCACCCTTTATATTATCCTGTGGAACCACAATCCAATCGTCGCTCCCTTTGGGATGTGATCAAGTTCGGGGTTTTGGAAGAGGGAAGCATTACCATCTATGAGCCAACTGACCCATTTGGCAATGCAGATGATCAATTCAGGTTTCCGGTGCTGGCTCCAAATGGAAATACCAGTGACAGTAATTACATTGAACGACTCGAGTCATTTTTCTTCGAGGTGGAAGATGTGGTTAAGTTAACAGAAGAAGGCGAAGAGGCTTTGAATGATGACGGGGAGCCAATCATGATGCCTTACAAGACTGCCAGGCTGGCTGATGAAATTATTGAGTACAGGTTAAAAGAAGACTGGTTTTTTGACAAGGAAAGAGGAGTTATGGAGCGACGAATTATTGGCATGGCACCCGTCATATATAGTAAAGACGAAAACGGCGATATACGAGGTAAGAAAACCTTGTTCTGGTTGTATTTTCCTCAATGCCGTTATGTATTCCAAAATTTCGAAGTGTATAATCGGAAAAATGATGCACAACGGATGTCCTTCGATGATTTGTTTTGGAAACACATGTATAGTAGCTATATAACTAAGGTATCCAATGTGGAGAACTCATCAATTAATCAAAAGTATGAAGGAGTGGAGGCACTTTTGGAGTCGGAGAGAATCAAAAAGCAAATAAACCTGACCGAACACGATATGTGGCATCTCTAGTAGATCGTGTAACCAAATAAGGATCTGTGGTTATGTAAACAATTCATGTTTACATTTCGGAACTTACTCATTGTCATTTTTCTGGGAAGCGTTTACAACGCCTTTGCTCAGATGGATGGTGAAAGGTGTTGGGAGCTGGATTATGGCATGTATCCAAGAATGATTGAGGTGGGGGGCGACCCAAAAGATGCATTTCCTAACGGTGCTCCCACTCCCCCAAAAGCTTTACCAAAGCTCACAAAGCTCACAGAAGCCAACGTAACCTTCAGAAAGCGAGTATGGTCATCAATTGAACTTGGTGCAAGTACAAATAGGAATCTGGCACATCCTGCCGACCCTAAACCCAATCGATGGAGCCTTTGGACAGTTATCCGTTACGGGTTGGAAGTGGATCAGAGTCTTACTGCTTACGATCCTGGGATTTCACAAGATGATTCGTTTAATGATCCCATTCACCCGACAGATAGTAACTACTGCGATCGATTGCGCAATGTTCTTTACAAAGAGACTTATGTAGATTCTTTAGATGAACTTGGGGAGCCAATCTATGATTCGCTTACCGAGGAGAATCTGCAAAAGAAGATTTGGGAACCAATCAGGGCGGAGCATATTATTCGGTACCTAATCAAAGAGGACTGGGTATTTGACTCCGAACGAAGTACCATGGAAAAGCGCATCATAGGTATTGCTCCGGTGGTTGAATCTTTTGATGAATACGGAGACATTCGTGGTTATAAGGTGTTATTCTGGCTGTATTTTCCGCAGTGTGAGTTTGTATTTCAGAATTTCGTGGCTTATGACCGTCAGGTGGAGCCGTCGGAAGTTACGTATACTGACCTGTTCAGAAAACGGCAGTTTTCTTCGATCATTGTAATGGAATCCAACACGTCAAATTCCTCTTTAAACAGTAATCCGGAAGCCTTAAGAGAATCTTTGCAAATCAAAAAGCGGCATGATAATCTGGAACACGATTTGTGGTCTTACTAGGGCAATTCATTAAATTAGAAATGTGAAACGTTTGGTGGCTATAGGTTGTTTTCTGGCTGTGGGGTTATCTATGTTCGGGCAGACGAATAAGAAAATTGGGTACGCCAACCTGAGTGAGTTGAGGGCTGAAATGCCCGCATTTGACTCGGCTACGGTGGCTTTGGAAAAGCTGAAACAACCCGTAGAGGAAGAATTGCTCCGTACTCATAATCTATTGGATCAAATTGCCAAACAACTGGATCATGAGGAAGACCCTGAAGATCGTCAGAAACTGCGGGAAGAACACCAGGTAGTAACTTCAATATATGCGGAGCAGAAGGAACAGGCTGAAGAAACAATCAGACGCATTCGGGATAGTTTATTTGTAAACATTGACACCAAAATCAACGCAGCTATTGACAAATTAAAACGCACTCAAGGTTTCGATTACATCTACGACTCTTCGAAGAGCAACCTGCCTGGTATGCTGGGGGCGGAAGACGTTACTGCAGTTCTGCGAGAGTATTTAGCACTCTGATTCGATTCAATATCCCTACCTTCGCGCCATGATTTCCCTGTCTGAAATAGAACTTTATTTTGGCGATCGAGCAGTTTTTGATGGTGTTTCCGCACAAATCAAGAAGCAAGATAAAATTGGTTTAGTGGGCAAAAATGGTGCAGGAAAGTCCACTTTGCTTAAACTCATCAACGGAGAGTATACCCCCGATGGAGGTACAGTGAATATGCCTAAAGGCATGGTAATCGGATACTTGCCTCAACAGATGCAACACAACGAAGATGCTTCCGTAATTGATGAAACCCAATCTGCCAATAAGGAAATTACCAAGCTGGATCAGGAGATTAAGGACATTGGCAAACAACTTGAAATCAGAACCGACTATGAAAGTGATTCTTACCTGAAGTTGATTGAAGACTTAAACGAGAAGAATGAACGATTTCAATACATTGGAGGCTTCCAGCAGACTGAAAATGCTGAGAAAATTCTTTTCGGGCTCGGATTTCAGCAAGAAGATCTTCAAAGAAGCCTTGGAGAATTTAGTGGAGGCTGGAAAATGCGGGTGGAATTGGCAAAAATCCTACTTCTGGACCCCGATTTGTTGTTGCTGGATGAACCTACAAACCATTTGGATATTGAATCCATCCAGTGGCTCGAAGAGTTTCTGAAAAGAGGAAACAAAGCACTTATTTTGATCTCTCACGACCGCCTTTTTCTGGATAATATTACCAATCGGACTTTGGAGGTGGTGAATGGCGCTCTGCGCGACTACCCGTTACCGTACTCAAAATATAAGGTACAACGTGAAATAGAGATTCTACAACAAAGCGAAGCAGCCAGGAATCAGGAGAAGTACGTACAACAAACCGAAAAGCTGATTAATAAATTTCGTGCTAAAAGTAGCAAGGCGGCCTTCGCTCAGTCTCTTATCAAGAAACTCGATAAACTTGAAAGAATTGATGTCGAATCAGATGAGGTGGCAGGATTAAATATTTCGTTTCCTCCAGCCCCAAGATCCGGCAAGGTGGCAATCAATGCAAAGTCAGTTTCCAAAGCTTACAATCATAGGATTCTTAATAACGCCGAGTTTTCAGTAGGAAGGGGGGAGAAGGTTGCCTTGATTGGTAAAAATGGTTTAGGGAAGTCTACGTTGGTTAAAATGATCGTGGGAGAGACTTCTTACGATGGTGAAATTGAACTTGGGCATAACGTAAATCTCGGATATTTTGCCCAGGATGAAGCAGAGTCTTTGGATAAGGAGAAAACGGTTTTTGAGACCATCGATGATATTGCGGTAGGAGATGTTCGCAAACGGGTGCGCACCATTCTTGGTGGTTTTCTCTTTGGAGGAGATGATGTTGATAAGAAAGTGAAAGTGCTTTCGGGAGGGGAGAAGACAAGGTTGGCTTTTTGCAAGCTGCTACTCGAACCCTATAACCTATTAATCCTCGATGAACCTACTAACCATCTGGATATTCAGTCGAAGGAAATATTAAAGCAGGCGCTGCAGGATTACGATGGAACGCTACTTATTGTGTCTCACGACAGAGACTTTCTGGATGGATTGACCAATCGGGTTTTTGAAATAAAGAACCAACAAATTGCCATTCACCATTTTGGAGTGAAGGAATTCTTAGACTATAGGAAGCGAGATAGTATAAAGGAGTTTGAGAATGCTGGTAATCCTAAGCAAAATAACACCGAGAAAAAAAGTTCAGAGAACAAGCAAAACTATCTTGAAAGGAAGGAAAAAGAGAAGGCCGAACGCAAACTTCAGAATAAAATTTCCAACCTTGAAACGGAGATTTCCGACCTGGAACAACTGGTTAAGGATCTGGATCAGAAGATACTGGAACTGGATTATGGTGATAAAGAGAAAACCGAAGAGGTTTTAGGGAAATACAACAAGGCCAAATCCAGACTGGATGAATGTTACGAACTTTGGGAAAAAACCTCTGAGAAGCTGGAGTCTATTCGTTAATGTAATGTACCCGCTTGTAGATCACCGAATCCAACTTTCCTCTGTTGTATAAAGCATGATATTCTAGTTCACCATCTTGCGCCCATTCTTTCATTTCGCCAGTTTGCAAGTTCATATCAAATTCTAAAGATCGCTTTGGCGTGCCATCTGGGAACCATTCTTGTACCGGTCCATGTACTTTTCCAGTGGTGTAGTGTCGTTCAACTATTTTAGTGCCGTTGGGAGCAAACTTTGTGCAAACACCGTCAAAAGGCTTCTTTCGGTCATTCAGGTAATACCAGTTGTATTTGGCGTCAAGTTGTAAATCCGCACAGTTACATTCGGTTGGTTCAGGGATCGGCACTACATCTGTACTATCAGAAGAAGGTTCAGGGCTTGTGCAGGCACAAAGAATTACAAAACCTGTGAGGTATAACATTCGCTTCATAAGTGCAAAAATAGAAAGGTTCTTAAAAAAGAAAGCCGGTCCTCTCCAGAACCGGCTTATCACCCTACCTACTACTCGCTTGAAGTGAGTATTATACGCTTATAGAACGCACTACGAAAGTATACGACAGTTCGGTTTGAAAAAAATCACATGTAAGGTATTATTGGAAAGCTAATTTTTTGTCGCGCTCTCACTGAAAGATGATTTTAACTGTTTCAAATTAGAGGAACACCCAATCAGTCGCTTTGATGTCATCACCGTGTGATAAGTTCAATGGTCAGTTGAACCTCAGCATCAATTGAATCTGAGCCTGCCTCTTCGTTTTCTGAAGTGATGTTCCACTTAAAGCGATCAAATTTCACGCTGGCCATAATTATATCTTGCTTTTGGTCAGCAGGAAAACTGATACTTTTTGTTATGTTTTTGATGGTCAGATCACCATTTACCTTCATTTTCCCAGGATTAATATGATCAATACGTGTAATCCGGAAAGACGCGGTCGGGTATACAGCAGCGTTAAAGAAGTCATTACTTTTTATATGATCGTTGAATCGTTTTCGAGGAATGGGTTCGCTCTCGGGGATATCAGTAACCTGAATGCTATTTATGTCTACCTTAAAACTGCCTCCACTGACGAGTCCATCAGTTGTAGTAAGAAATCCATGGGTCAGGCTTATTTGGCCTGCATGACCTGCTGTTCCGGCCATTTTTGTCGCTTTCCACATGATTTTCGAACGATCCAGGTCGATTTGTACAGTATCGGTGCTTACTGAAGAAGTATCTTTTGATGACAACTCAGACACCGCTCTGTTCACCGTAGGCTGATTTTCAGGTGCTTCAGAACACGAGAAGGTTAGAGCAATCAACCCCACCAGAAAGGCTAGTTTATTCATAGTTTGGAATGTTTTTACCCAAAACCACATCTCTGACTCCAACCATAATATTCCCTTCTTTTTTAAGTGTTACAACACCGGAGTTGCCACCGCGTGGAGCCGGCGGGTTTAGCTCCTTCTCAGAAAGAAGCTCGTCTCCGCTAAAATGCACACTGGTGATGTAATAGTACTTCCCGTTAGGTTCCAGTATGGTATAATGAATGTGTGCCGGTTCTTTCCCGCTTGGATATGGAGCAGGTTTTAACGTGTAGAAGGAATACCGCCCATTTTCATCGGTGCGTAGCCATGTGCGTATAACTCCATGTTGATTTTCCCAGCCTTCGGCATTTGATGAAGGTTCATAAACGCCGTCTTGATTGGTGTGGTAGATATACATGATAACACCTTGGGCAGGTGTTGTTTCATCTGGCTGATAGACTGTTCCCTCTATCTTGATCTGCGTTCCTTTCTGCTTAAAATCTACTAATGTGTCTGTGGACTTTATCTTTCGCTCTCCATAATTAAAAACAGCTTCGCAGCCATCACATGGCGCGCCAACCAGTCTTTCCTCCTGAGCTTTTTGCGATTTTGCACAAGAAGATAACAAGAGAGCCAAAAATATGGTAGTACAAATTTGTTGCATTTGGCGTGGTTACGGTTCTCGCTTAAATATAATCAATCAGAACCTTAAGAAAGCCTTACGCTAATTCGAGATTTTTCGTAAATCCAAATCCTGAAAGTCGAAACTAAAGTCTATTGCCGGAGAAATGCCTTTCATTGAGATGGCGGTTGCTTTGCCGTTTTCATCCAATTGGAATATCGCAAAGGCATCGCAGTCCATATCCCGGTAGTTCCAGGCAATTGCAAATGTGCTGGCTTTATACAGTCGCATCTCGCCATGCAGTTTTGGAGATCTCAACGATTTAAACCAAAGTTTGCCATTTTCCTCGTACACTTCCACTTTGCCAAACCAGTTGTCTTCGTAGGTTCCTGTGTAATTGAGGTAATCTAACTTTGTTTTGGCCGATTTTTTTACCTGTTCCCAAACAGCATTTACAACTGAGTCGGCTTCATCAGTGGTCGTTTTTAACCTGCCTTCCGCCCATCCAATCCAGTCGATGCCTTGTGCTCCGATAATCTCATCTTTTATCTCGTTAGTCAGTGTAACAAGGCTCAAGCCACCAGGGTGGGAATTGGTGAGAACAACTATGCCCGCATTCAATTCCGGTATCATGGTTACCATCGAAAGCATTCCAGGCAGTCCCCCGGAATGATCTACAATGGTGTAGCCATTTTGATCCTGAAGGAAAAACCCAAGTCCATATCCTTTGTAGTGGGTGTTGTAAAGTCCCCCGGGCGTTGCATTGAAATAGATATTGGTATGTAGTTTCCACAATTCCTGATGGGTGCTTTTTGAGAGTAACGTGTCCTCCAGATTTTCACCGTAAAGCCCATGATTTAAATGCATTTGCACCCATTTACACATGTCGGATACGTTGGAGTAGATTCCTCCTGCAGCACCCAATCCGCCATCCTCTTTGATGTATGGATCGATTTCCACAACCTTGTCATTTTCTATTTTGTGAGGAGCTGCAGCAAACTCCAAATCGGAGATGTTCGAATACAAACTGGCCGAGATACGCATACCCAGTTTCGACAAGATTTCATCTTCCACAAAGGCATCCCAGCTTTTGCCACTTACCCGATGCACAACTTCACCTGCCACGATGTACAATAGATTGTCGTAATCGTATTTGGTTCTGAAATCGGACACGGGCGTTTGATGTTGGAAGCTGCGAACCACATCATCAATGGTAAAGTCGGCACCATCCGGGAAGAACATCAAATCTCCGGCCCCTAATCCCAGTCCGCTTCTATGGGTAAGTAAATCCACTATGGTAAAGTTTTCGGTAACGTACGATTCATACATTCTAAACTCCGGAATATGGTCGATTACTCTGTCTTCCCATGATAGTTTCCCACGGTCTACCAGAATACCCAAAGCTGTTGCTGTAAATGCTTTACTGTTCGATGCAATGGCAAACAGGGTGGTTTCATCCACCGGAGAATTTCTGTTCTTGGAGGCGATTCCATAACCTTTTAAGTGGGTTACTTTACCATCCTGAATAACTCCGATAGCTACCCCTGCCTGCGGGAATTTTTCCATCGACACGTTGACAATGGAGTCGATGAATTCGGATGAAACGAAGTTTTGGGAAAAGCTGGTCGCATTGGTTACCAGGCTTACCATAAGGGGAATTATCAGCTTGTACATAGTTATTCTTATTCTGTGGTAAAGATACGAGGAGTGTTTTGATGGTTTGCCTAGTACTGGTGTTTCGAGGGTTGAGGGTCTCGTGTATGAGCAGTAGCGGATTTTAACCCACTAAACTGTCAGATAGCACCGACCTTTGATTTATAGTTTTACGTTTCAAAATAGCACTGAACCCGCTATTGCTTATACACAATGTTGTGTGCCCATGCTTTCTTTTTCTTTCAGCGTTGGGAAAGGCACACTCTTTGACAAGCTTTGGTTGTAGCGTTGGCATGGCGGCTTGGCAATGTGTGTGGCTTTAGGTGTCGGCATTTTCCTCTGTTGCGTATTCAGTTCTAAGTTCTTCAAATATTCTTTCTATTTCTCCGTAATTCGGTTCTCCGTTCAATTCTGTTATGTCGTACTCCATGCAGAATTCTAAGTCCTTTTGTGATAAATAATGCTCATGCACTAATTCCTCATGAATTTGTTCCTGAATGTCAATGTATCTTCTTTCGTCTTCGCTTTGACTTTCTATTAAAAAGCGTTTGAAGCAGTCTTGAATAGCCGATTTACTGTGTTGTTGTATTTCTTCTGCAAACCTTAAAATCTCTGTGATTTTGTTGTCAACTGTTTCCTGAGCCTTGAAAAATATGTTTCCGTTGCTATGGGCTACTTCATTTCTCAAGTCAACGATTTTCTTGTATTGCCCGATTTTCTCATTGCCTAAACCAAAGAATTTGAAAAGAGTGAAAATCCGTCTTTCTTGTTCTTGGCTGAATGTAAATGGGGACGTTGCATTGTTGAAACAATCGTTAAAACCTAGGGTGATTTTGTCGTAATCTGCTGAATGAATTTTCTTGATTTGCCAAACGTTGAAATAAACAAAACTCATAAATAGCATATGATACGCTATAAATGAAAACTGGTACTTTTCATTATTGTAATTGCTCTCAAAAGAATCCCAAAGAAACTCAATGTATTCCTGCTCGTTTCTGTTTTTAAAGCGTATTGGCAGGTAATCCCTAATCACCAAAATCTCAGGAGCTATTGTTGCCATATACTACTTAATGTTGTTTCAATTTTTTCGTTTACCTTTTCTATTTCAGTTTTAAAGGCTTCTATTTCGGTATTAAATTGCTCTAATGATTGAACAATTTCTTCTTGAACTTCTAAAGGTGGCAAAGGGATTTCCATTTCTTTAATTTGCTTTAATGAAAGGTTATACTGAGCTACACCTACTTTAAGTGTCTCGATTAATTTGAGAACGTGGTCGGATTTTAAAACCGCTCTGAGGTATTTTGATAATATTCTGTCAGTAGGTCGTATAATCGCTAACGCTTGATTTGTATTAGCTGGTAAAATATCTGATGTAACTACAGCTGAACGACCAAACGCACCTGCAATTGAGAATAGAACATCATTTTCTTGGAGTTGAGACCTGCTTAACTGTTGATGACATTCTTCAGTTATAAAATTGAATTTCTCTTTTAAGAAATTTCCATCTTCTGTTATGGATTCAATTTTTACGAAGTTGATACCTGTATCCATGAATTTAAATCCTACTGTGGTAGGAGTGGTTCCTTTTGTGACTACCTCCGCTAAATCACCTATTGCCGCCAAAGGAAATTTCGAGTTTGTAATTAAAAGCTCACCATAACGCTCAACACTCAGATTATATTCACCATTCGCTGAAATGGTTTGTTTTGAAACGGTATTTGAAAAAACAATATCAGTCTCAATTTTTACTCCTTGTTTGAATGATTCAATGACTTGAATTGCAGTAGATAGTTGGCCGCCACTTATCGAAGTCCTTTGAGCTCCTAAATTGTACCCATCGTTATCTATTTTGACAAAAAGAATCTCATCGTGTTTTTTAGAAATAGCTTTGTTTAAAAGTAGAATTGAAGTCTTGACACCGCTATATGGATTGAAAACCCCTGCTGGTAAGCTAACTACCCCATAAAGATAGTTTTCCACTAACATCCTACGCAAATCTTTATATGCGGTACCACTTTGAAAGATTAGTCCTTCAGGCACAATTATACCTGCCGTTCCTTCTGGGTTTAAGTGCTCGGCTATATAGTCTACAAATAACACTTCAGAACGATTACTATTTATTGTAAATCTCTTATGTGGTCTTATACCACCTTTTGGACTCATAAAAGGCGGATTTGCTAATACAACGTCAAAGTTTTCGTTCCATCGGTCTTCGCTACTCAGTGTATCGTATTCATTAATATGAGGGTCAGAGAATCCATGCAGGTACAAATTCACCAAACTCAATCGTACCATGTCGGGCGAAATATCGTACCCTGCAAAGTTCTGAATCAGCTTTTTGCGGTCGTCAGGTGTTAAGGCATCACCCAAATTATTGAAAGGCTTTTTTTCGAGTTTGTTATACTCGTAAATATTCAATCCTTCCCGATTGGCTTTCGTGTGTTTGAGCAGAATATGCTTGTAAGCCGAAATCAAAAATCCCGCGGTTCCGCAAGCAGGGTCAAGAATGGTTTCGTTCTTGTCAGGGTCAATAATCGCAACCAAAAAATCAATGATATGTCTGGGCGTTCTAAACTGTCCTGCATCTCCTTGACTGCCCATTACAGAAAGCAGATACTCAAAGGCATCACCTAATTTTTCACTATGGGTGTATTCAAATTCACCAATGGTTTTCAGAAACAGTTTCAGTGTTTCAGGGTCACGATAGGGCAGATAAGCATTATTGAAAATATCCCGAAACAGTTGTGGAATGTTCGGATTCTTCTCCATGCTTTCAATTGCATCCGAATACAAGCGAAGCATTTCAGAAGCCGTTACCTTGGTGTCAAACAGTTTGTCCCAAGCGTATTTTTCATAATCATCTGAAAAGAACTTTGCCGAACCACCCAATTCAATGGCTTCTTTGTCCATGTCGTCCATGAACTTGTAAATCAAACCAATGGTAATTTGCTCAATCTGTGCTTTTGGGTCGGGTAGTTTGCCTACTAAAATATCCCGGCAATCGTCTATTCTTTTCTTTGTAGATGTATCTAACATATATTCCTTTTGTTAAGCAGCGAACCGCTCTAAATTCACGTAATCTTTTATATAAACCGGAATTACTTCACGGTATTTGGCTGCCACTTCTTTGAATTGCGAAATGGTAAGCGTAGGGTGTGTTTGCAAGGCATGGAAATCTTTTGACGTAATGATTTTCCGAATGTCTTGGTCAACTATGTAAGCCTTAAAGAAATATTTCAAGGCTCTTACATTCACATCTTCTTCGGGTGGGTAAATGGTAATGAATTTGTCGAATTCTTCTTCGAGCAATTCATCCTTTGATTTGAATTTTGGAATAATGCCAAAAATCTTTTCTACCACTTCACGAATGGAAACCTTGCGGTCAATCTTAGCTGCTTTCCTGATTTTTTCGAGATTGAAGTACTCTTCGGGCTTGTCGAAAATCTCATGTTGAATGTGGCTTACCACATGCTCCCAATTTCCAAGCTCCACATGTTTCTTGATAATGTCGTCCATGATGATGCGGTCTTCAAATTTCTTGAACAGCATGCGGTCAATCTTCATCCCTTCATAACCGATTTGTTCTTCGTTTAAAGTTGCCAATGGGTCAGGACGATAACTGGTGTATTTGTCAATGTCGATTCCACCGCCACCGCCTTCACCGCCACCTTTTTTAGGTTTGGGCAGTTTTAGTTTTTCGTCATAGTCGAATTTCTCTTCGAAATATTCGCAGTTGGCAAAGAAGTCAAAGAGTTTGAAAACTTCCTTTTCATGTCTTTGGGTTTCTTCTTCGTTCAGTTCGTTTTTGAAAGTGTATTCAAAGGTGTTTTTTCGAGTACCTCTACCTTTTATCTGAACGAAATCCGCAGGACTGAAAATCGGTCGCATCATGCAGATGTTTAACAAATCAGGACAATCATATCCTGTAGTCATCATTCCAACGGTTACACAAACTCTTGTTTTGCAGGATTTGTAACCTTCCAACCAAGTTGTTTTTCCGCTTAAGTTGTTGTTGGTAAAATTGATGGTCATTTGTTGAGCATCACCTACCTGAGAAGTCACCTGAACCGCAAAATCAGAATTGTACTTGCCTGGATAAAGTTGTTCGGCAAATTCGTTGAGTAATTCGGTCAGTTTTCGTGCATGATTTTGACTTACCGCAAAAATGATGGTCTTGCCGATTTCATTGGTAATCGGGTCACGCAAAGCATTTTCTAAGAAAGTCTGGCAGAAAACGCTGTTTGTCTTTTCAGAGAAAAACTTCTTTTCGAAATCACGAGAAACGAAAGTTTCTGTTTCTTCACCTTCTTCGGTGGTTACTGCAACTGCATAACCATCGTCAGAAAGCAATTGAGTGGTGATTTCAGTTCGGGCATCTAAGACCTTTGGATTGATGAGATAACCATCTTTTACACCATCTAAAAGCGAGTAACGGAAAGTTGGGTCGCCACCTTCACAACCGAAGGTTGAGTAGGTATCTCGCAACATTCTTCGTTCTATTTCTCTCGGATCGTTTTCTTTTACCTTTTCAGGGTCAACGCCTTTTAGATAATCTCTTGGTGTTGCTGTCAAACCTAATTTGTAGCCATGGAAATATTCAAAAACCGCTCTGGCGTTTCCTGAAATTGAACGGTGGCTCTCGTCCGAAATAATCAGGTCAAAATCCGTTGGCGAAAATTCATAGCGGTATTTGTCATTGAACATCAACGATTGAATGGTCGTAACCACAATGTCTGCTTTGTGCCAATCGCTTTTATGTTCTTTGTAAATGAAAGTGCTGTAATCGGGTTTAAGATATTGGGTAAAAGCTTTCCAAGCTTGGTCTTCCAATTCCAAACGGTCAACTAAGAACAAAACTCGCCTTGCATTCTGTGTTCTTAGAAACAAACGAATAACCGCAGCAGAAGTCAGCGTTTTTCCTGTTCCTGTTGCCATTTCAAAAAGGAAACGGTCTTTGCTTTCAGCAACTGCTTTTTGCAGAGCATCAATGGCTTTAAGTTGGTAGTGTCTTAAAAACCTGAGTCCGTTTGTCCAAACAAAATCTTTACTGGCTTCTGGTGTTCCTTTCCATTCAGGTCGCTCCGTATAGTCAGGCATTTGAATAGAAGAGATGTAGTCAATCGCCACTTTTTCATTTGCTAAAGCATTTCGGTCAGGATTCCATGCTTTAATTGCTCCGATCTCATTTGGCGAAGGAAACTTGTAAATCGGTTTAGGATTGCCTTTGGCTACATCCCAAAAATAGTGGACGATACCATTCGATAAAATCACATATTGAGCATCAACTGTCTTGGCGTATTTTCTTGCTTGTTCTTTTGCAACAAGAGGGTGCAGACTTTCTTTTTTAGCTTCTAAAACACAAATCGGCTTGTTGTTGCTGTCAACCAATAGAAAGTCAAGCGAACCATTTTTTGTCTTTTCATAGTCATTTCCCCAAGCGTCAATTTCCTTTTGGGTAATCTTCACATGGTTTTCAAGCAGAATGTTTGCTTTCCCTTCCTCATTGTCAAAGAATCTCCATCCCGCTTCTTCGAGCAGTTGGTTTATTTTAATTCTTGCATGAGCTTCGTTTTTCATTCTTCAATTTCTTATTTGTCAGCGTTGGCAAAAAAGCAATGTGTGCGGAGCACTCTTTGCTTGTGCGTTCGGCCTTTTCTTTTAATGGGCACAACGACCCTAGTATTTATCTCTCTTATACCCATTCCACTTATTACCGACCAACGCTAACGCTATCAGTACAGAGTCGCTAAACGTTATACACGAACTCCTATAACACATACGTCATCAACTAGGAGCTGGCGACGATCTCGATGATGGTTTGGTTTGTAGTGAGCGTTATACGCGAACACCGATAATACAAACATCATCAATCTGCTCTATATCTCCGCGCCAGGATTCAAATTCCTGATCAAGTAATTTTTTCTGTTCTTCCATTGATTTCTCCTGTATAGACAACAAGAATGTTTTCAACGGACCAGATTTGTATTTCTTGCCTTTGATTCCTCCAAACTGGTCCTGGTAACCGTCGGAAGGCAGGTAGAAAGTATCGCCTGGGTTGAGTCTCAATTCATGTGTAGTAAATGGTTTGGCATTTTCGAATTTGCCAATGGGTTGTTTGGTCGCCTTGATTTCTTCTATTTTGTTGGAGCCTTTTCGCACAATCCATAGTGGGTTGTGCGCACCTGCATATTGAAGTCGGCAACCGTTCTCATCCGGAACCATTGCCACCAGCGCAATGTCCATTCCGTCCTTTACTTCATCGGTAGATTTTTTGAATTCCGTGATAACAATGGAACGGGTGGTGTCCAGGATTTTTCCGGGTTCAACTTGCTTGTATTCCCGCACTGATCTGCTCAGTCCGTTCTTGCAAATTACAGATACCATTGCTCCGGGAACCCCGTGTCCGGTGCAATCAGCCGCAGCAAGAAGTACGGTACCGTCTTTTTCCTCCAACCAATAAAAATCCCCGGCAACGATGTCTTTCGGTTTGTACAACACAAAGGCGTTGGGCAACCACTTCTGAAACTCAGCATCAGGAGGTAGGATGGCACCCTGGATGCGTTTGGCATAATTGATTGAATCAAGAATCTCCCGGTTCTTCTCTTCAATCAGCATGTTCTTGGTTTCAATTTCTTCGTTCTTTACATTGAGTAGCCGGTTGGCTTTTTTAGATTGGCCGTAAGAATACAGCACAAAACCTGTAAGCACAAGTACAAACAAGAAACTGCCGATTACCACCCTTTTTGTTCTGGCTACCTCGCTTAAAATATCCTGCTCAGGTACAATGGCACCTACGATCAGTTTGTTACTATTTGAAAGAGAGAATTCGCTAAATCGGCCCCAGTAAGAATTTTCTCCGCAATCGAACTCAAATGAAGCTTGGGGGTTGTTTGATTGGAGCCATGTTTCAAATCCGATTCGGATTGCCGGGATATTCACTGAGTCTACAGAGGAGAGCATTCCTTCCTTTCGCTGAGCATCATTTTCAAACAGTGGATCCTTCGGCAGTCCAATGAAGTTGCCATCTTTGGTAAGTATGAAGAACTTCCCATCCGGACTGACTTTCATTTGTTGAGTGAAATTTGAAATGTCGGTAAGGGTGATGTCAAAGGCCAGAATATTGGTAACATCCTTATCGTTTGGACGAGCGGGATTGTGAGGGTCTTTCCAACTAAGAGAAGCTGTCATTCCTACTTCGAAAGTCGTGTTGTACAGATATGGGTCGGTCCAGCTAATTTGACGTCCGGATGCGGCCAGAGCCCCTTTAAACCATGGTCGCTCGCGGGGGTCGGTAAGCAAAGAATCTTTCCATTCTCTGGTTAAAGTAGCCGTTCCTGTTTTAGGGTCAACATCCCAGTGCGACCAGTGTTCGGTCATTCCCCATTTATCCACCCATACCACCCGGTTGTCAAATCCATTTCCGGCAGGCAAGACGTCAAATTCAAAGCCTTCTGAATTGGCCAGTCCCATGGAGGAAATTTGTGGGTAGTTTTTAATTAATGGGCCGTAGAAAGAGTTCATCAACTTAGGAGATGTACTGTCGAAAATTCCCAGAAGATCCTGATCCCTTATTGTAAGGAGGGAACTTTCCAAAGGCTGAAAAAAACTTTCCAGATTGTCATCCGCGCTTTTAAGAGGTTTTTCCAGTAGAGAATGAGCCAGGCTTTTCTCCGTTTGATTCATATCAAATACCAGATAGCCCAGTATGGTTCCAGCAAGAACCAGGATGATGATGGCCAGTATTTTAAGATTTAATTTTTCGATGTTCTGGTTGAGACATGATTAGCCAAAGGCTTCTACCGGCTTTTAGCTTGTCTAAATTACCGATAAATTATGGAAACGACACGCGTGTTTTTTTATCAAAATTTCCGGAGTAGAACTCAGGGCTGATCTTTTGATTGTATAAAGCTTGGATGGTTTGCTTTGTTATTGTACCCCCCTTTGTTGATCTGGCTTCTGGTGTAGCGGGGACAGGGTTACTTCGCTTTGCTCAGTGAACCTGGTAGGGGAGTTTTACTACAGAAGCCAGCGCATTTTATGCGCTGCATTTTTTATTGATGCAATTCTCGCCTGAATGAATTCCGCTCGATTTACATCAATAAAAAACTCGATCAATTGATTCGGCTTCTGTAGTAACCGGGACAGGATTGCTTCACTTCGTTCAGCGGACCTGAATGGAAGTGCTTAACACCAGAAGCCAGCGCATGAAATGCGCTTTGGTTTTTTTATTGATCTAATTTTCGCTCGAACAGGTTCGGCTCAATTTAAACCAATAAAAAAAGCCAGATCAATTGATCTGGCTTCTGGTGTAGCGGGGACAGGATTGCCTCGCCTGAGCCGCGGCTCAGGCATCGGCGGACCATATTGGGATGATTTACAAGCAAAAGCACTCGCTTCGCTCGTCTTTTTTTATTTACCACAACCTCACTGAAGCAGAGCTTCGACTCGGTTATCGTAAATAAAAAAAGCCCAGACTTTCGTCTGAGCTTTTGCTTGTAGCGGGGACAGGACTCGAACCTGCGACCTTTGGGTTATGAGCCCAACGAGCTACCAACTGCTCTACCCCGCGATGTTTGGACGGCAAATATACAAATACTATTATAACTGGCAAAATTTGCCGGTTCTTCTCAGAAGGTTTTAGGGTTTATTCTTTCCTTTGTATCTGTAAATCTGAATAATGACGCACAAAGCGGGATTCGTAAACATATTAGGCAGTCCAAACGTTGGAAAATCTACCTTGATGAACGGGCTGGTGGGTGAGCGGCTGAGTATCATCACTTCTAAGAAACAAACAACCCGTCACCGGATTATGGGCATTGTGAATGGGGAAGACTTCCAAATCATCTATTCCGATACACCTGGCGTGGTAAATGCAGGGTACAAATTGCACGAACGGATGATGAAGTTTGTAAATACAGCCCTCATTGATGCCGACGTGATTCTATTCGTTACCGATCCGTTTGAGGATGAAATGAACCACGCACGAACTTTGGAGAAGATTCAAAAGTCATCTGCTCCTGTGCTGATACTCATCAATAAGATTGATCTTACCGATCAGGAGAAATTGGTAGAAAGAGTTGAATATTGGGCAAAGAAAGTGCCCAGGGCGGAGATATTGCCCATTTCAGCACTTCATAAGATGAATCTGCAGTATGTGATTGACAAAGTCAAAGAACTGCTTCCGGAGTCTCCCCCGTATTTTCCCAAGGATGAATTGACCGATCGTCCGATGAGGTTTTTTGTGTCTGAGATTATTCGGGAAAAAATCTTTGAAACGTACGATAAGGAAGTGCCTTACAGTTGCGAAGTGGAAGTTATTTCATACAAAGACTCTCCGGACATTGTACATATCGACGCCAATATTCTGGTTGTTCGGGATTCACAGAAAGGAATTATTATAGGACACCAGGGAAAGAAGATCAAGCATGTGGGGATTCAATCCAGAAAAGACATTCAGCAGTTTATCGATAAGAAAGTACACCTGGATTTACGTGTAAAGGTTGTTAAAGACTGGCGGGATAAAGACAAATCTTTGGATGGATTCGGCTATTGACATAAGATTAGCCGTTAGGTCTGATGTTCCTCAAATCGTTGCGTTGTTGGCCGATGATCCTCTGGGAAGTAAACGAGAAGATTTTCGAAGCCCTGTTCCCGAAACCTACTATAGGGCTTTCGAGAAAATAAGTAACGATGCTAATCAAAAGCTGATTGTGGCCATTGACAATGCAGAGGTCGTTGGTACCTTACAACTTACTTTTATCACCTACCTGACCTATCAGGGTGGAACGAGAGCACAGATTGAAGGAGTCAGAATAGCAAAATCCTACCGCGGAAAGGGTTTGGGAAAACAATTGGTACAATGGGCGATTGAGCAAAGTAGAAACGCCGGGGCTCACGTAATCCAATTGACCACAGACCGACAACGACCGGAAGCCCTTCAGTTTTATGAAAATCTTGGGTTTATAGCGAGTCATCATGGAATGAAACTGCATCTGGCCCATACGGAATAAATCAAATCCGATATAAAAGTGTCGTCCGCAAAAGCAATTTGCTCCGTCTCCGGTATTTGAATTACCTTCGCAGCCGAATGAGAAACATCGTAGCCATAGTAGGTCGCCCGAATGTTGGGAAATCCACACTCTTTAATCGGTTAACCGAATCGAGGGATGCTATAGTGCAGGAAACCAGTGGGGTTACCAGAGACAGGCACTATGGAATAGCCGAGTGGAATGGAGTAGAGTTTTCCGTTATAGATACGGGTGGCTATGTGGTAGGATCCGACGATATTTTCGAGGAAGAAATCCGAAAGCAGGTTGTCATTGCTATGGAAGAAGCTTCTTCTATCATTTTTGTGGTGGATGTAACAGTAGGAATAACCGATCTGGATGAGTCTGTCGCGAATCTTCTGAGACGGACCGATAAACCAATTCTGCTGGTCTCGAATAAGGTAGACAATCATGCACGTCAGATTGACTCCACTGAATTTTACACTTTTGGGTTGGGTGAGGTGCATTCCGTGTCCGCAATCAATGGTTCAGGGACAGGGGAGTTATTGGATGCATTAGTAGACACTTTCAATCCCGAAGAAGAATTAGAGGATGTTTCAGACATTCCGAATATCTCGATTGTAGGTAAACCGAACGTTGGAAAATCTTCGCTTTGTAATGCTTTGTTGGGCGAAGAAAGAAATATTGTTACGCCCATCTCAGGGACTACCAGAGATGCCATTCATACCAGATATAAGTCTTTTGGGTTCGATTTTAATCTGATAGATACCGCAGGTATCCGGAAAAAGAAAAAGATTGACGAGGACATTGAATTTTACTCAGTAGTCCGCTCCATTCGCACCATTGAAAATTCGGATGTATGCATTTTCATGATTGATGCTACAGAAGGCATTCAGCGTCAGGATTTGAACATCTTTCATGTTATTGAAAAGAACCGAAAAGGAGTAGTGGTATTGGTAAATAAATGGGATTTAATTGAAAAGGAAACCAATACCGTAAGGGATTACGAAAGGAAGATAAAGGAGCAATTGGCACCATTTACGGATGTTCCAATCATTTTTACTTCGGCCTTAACCAAACAACGGATACATAAAGCGCTCGAAGTTGCTCTGGAAGTTTATAAGAACCGAACCCAGCGAATTGCTACCTCGAAATTGAATGAACTTCTTCAGGATATTATGGAGCAACATCCTCCACCATCGGTAAAAGGAAAGTTCATCAAGATCAAATACATTACCCAACTTCCTACGCATGCTCCGGCATTTGCGCTGTTCTGTAATTTGCCTCAATACGTAAGAGAATCATATCGACGCTATATTGAAAACAGATTTCGGGAGGAATTTAATTTCACCGGAGTGCCGATCAAGATTTTCTTTAGGAAGAAATAGCGCTAGAAGAATTTAATTCCACCGGCGAGTTCCAGGCGAAGGTTTTTGTAATTTTTAGTGGGTTCAGCTTTAAAAAGACCGGTCATTTGCCTTACCCCACGGGCTTCCAGGTAAAACACCGTTTTCTTTTTAAGATCATCCTCTAATCCGAACTGTGCCCCGAGTCCAATTACACCGCCAAGTTGATAGCCTCGGGATTCCTCCAATCCGGAGTTTACTTTACCCATTAAAAGAGCATTATCTAGTCCCCCAATCAGATAATACTTAAGGCGATAATAGTTCACCACCTTTATGGCATGAGCACACTTGAAATCAAAAATGCTTCCTGCTCGAATTCCATTACTCAACCAATATTTCAATTGAAACTGGTACCGAATGGCAGGTTGTGTTCGTTGCTCACTTTCGCTTTCTTGAGAAAAGAATGGATAGGGGACCTGAGTCAGGCCTAGTAAATGTTTACTGTTGAACAGGAAGCCTGAAGTTTCTACAAACAAATCGCCACCAAAGTAATTAGCTGCATTTTGCATTGACCACCCATTAGATGAAGAACCTATTCCATAATGCCCCTCGACTCCGGCACCAAAATGCTGGCTGGATAACTTAGCGTTTAGTAAGAATATTGTGACGATCAGACATGTATAGCGACAAAGCATTTTCATTCTGTAATAATAAATCTAGGAAAAGTTATAGCAGCTAACAAAAAAAAGCCGAATTCATCGAACCCGGCTTTCACTCAATTATTTTGATCGGCTTACTTGATCTTAAAAGCCGTCTTGATCTTATTCACGTAGTTTAACTCTTCCCATGGAAACAGCTTCACCTTCATTTTTTTGATCTTTCCTGCACCATCAACAAATACTTTTTCAATGGTTTCGCACTGTCGCCCCATGTGACCATAGGCAGCAGTTTCCTGATAAATCGGTGATCTGAGCTTGAACCTTTGCTCAATGGCGTAAGGTCTCATGTCAAATACCTTTTCAATTTTGCGGGCAATCTGACCGTCATCTAAATCTACTTTCGCCGTGCCATACGTATTGATGTACAAACCAACTGGTTTTGCAACACCAATGGCGTAAGCAACCTGTACCAGCACTTCGCTGCACAAGCCTGCGGCTACCATGTTCTTCGCAATATGTCTGGTTGCGTAAGCGGCCGATCGGTCAACTTTGGAAGGATCTTTTCCGGAGAATGCACCTCCTCCGTGAGCTCCTTTACCTCCATAAGTATCCACAATGATCTTTCTTCCGGTTAAACCTGTATCTCCATGTGGACCACCAATTACGAAGATGCCGGTAGGATTGATGTGATACTTTATCTTGTCGGTAAAGAGGTTCTGAGTTGCTTTCGGCAACTGCTTTTTTACTCTTGGAATCAAGATGTTGATCATATCTTCCTTAATCTTCTTCAACATGTTCTTCTCCGAATCAAACTCGTCATGCTGTGTAGAGATGACTATGGCGTCAATGGCAATTGGTTGATTGTTGTCGTCGTATTTAATGGTAACCTGCGATTTTGAATCCGGACGCAGGTATTTAATTTTTTTGTTTTCTCTTCTGAGTGCTGCCAGTTCCTTCAGGATCAGGTGAGACAACTCAAGGGCCAATGGCATGTAACTATCCGTTTCGTTCGTCGCATAGCCAAACATCATTCCCTGATCGCCAGCGCCCTGCTCTTCTTTTTTGGTTCTTTCAACTCCCTGATTAATGTCAGGAGATTGTTCATGGATGGCCGACACAACGCCGCAAGAGTTCCCATCAAACATGTATTCACCTTTGGTATAACCAATTTTGTTGATGGTGTTTCGAGCGATCTGCTGAACATCTAAATAAGTTTTAGACTTCACCTCACCCGCCAATACCACCTGTCCGGTAGTAACCAGTGTCTCACAAGCTACCTTAGATTCTTTATCAAATGCAAGAAAATGATCAATCAATGCATCTGAAATTTGATCTGCAACTTTATCTGGGTGTCCCTCAGAAACGGACTCTGACGTGAATAAATATGGCATAAGCTAACCTGATTTAAGAAGGGGCTAAATTAAAAATAAAAAGTGGCTGACCTTATTTACGGGTTAACTTTTTGAAAGCCTCTTCCAGTGTATGTTCCTCCCTTTGCATGGTCAGAATCAGTAGACCATTTTCATTGGCAAAACGAGAAATTACCGGACGCATATCCTCCTTGGATTTGATTTCGACCAGGAACATATTTCCTTCCAAACGTTTTACCCCTGAAACACCGTTGATGGCTTGTAACTTGTTCCGCGCAATATCCTTGTCGAATTCTACCCGAAGCACCTGTTTTTTTGTGGTCTGAGATTGAAGGTTTTTTGCTGAATCGTCGGCCACTATTTTACCGGAATTAATTATTACCACGCGGTCACAAATTGCTTCAACCTCTTGCATGATATGGGTAGAGAGCATTACGGTTTTTTCTTTGCCCAGTGTCCTGATCAACGCTCTGATATCTTCCAGTTGATTCGGATCCAGGCCGCTGGTAGGCTCATCCAAAATCAGCACTTTAGGATCGTGTATCATGGCTTGAGCCAGTCCCACTCTTTGTCGGTAACCCTTAGAAAGAGCTCCAATTTTTTTGTGTGCTTCCCTGTCCAGTCCAACCGTTTCGATCATTTCGGCGATTCGCTCCTTTTTGTTCGGAATCTTGTGCAACCGGGCCACAAATTTCAGATACTCCTTTACATACATATCCAGATACAAAGGCGTATGCTCTGGTAAGTACCCTATCAGTTTTTTAACCTGCTGAGGTTTTTCCTTTACGTCGATCCCGCAAACCTGTACTTTCCCTTTTGTGGCCGGGATGTAGCAGGTGATAATCTTCATCATCGTGGATTTTCCGGCGCCGTTTGGGCCGAGAAAACCAATTACCTCGCCTTCGGAAACGTTCAGAGATACATCATTCAGCGCATATTGGCTGCCATAGACTTTTGAAACGTTTTGAACTGATATCGACATGTGCTGCGAATTTAAGCGAAGATATTTGAATTAGAGGCACCAGATCATTTCGGTGTCGGAGTTAATTAACCGTAACGTGTGGAACGGTGCTGAAAATTATAACGGACTTAGGGTTGGTTGTTACATTTAGCAATTGGCGTATCTTGCCATTTAAGAATCAGTAGGCATGAAATTTTATTTTACACTACTAGTAGCACCATTTTTGCTAATGGGGTGTGGCGAGACGTCGGAAACGACAATGGAAGCCACAGCGGAAATCATGAACTTCAATGAGTCAGAGGCTGCTCTTACGCCTGTTGAGGAATTGGATAGCGTTGCACAGTTTTCAGAAGAACCAGTTACTGATACGGCACA
Source organism: Parvicellaceae bacterium (assembly GCA_965267315.1). Lineage (GTDB taxonomy): Bacteria > Bacteroidota > Bacteroidia > Flavobacteriales_D > Parvicellaceae. The sequence goes on along the minus strand of OZ253949.1, from coordinate 4,321,412 downwards.
GGTCGCGGAGAAAGCATCGCAAGAGAGTTTTGATATGGATTGGGAGGAATACGAAGCGTCCATGACCAAAGACTTTTCGTTTGTAATTCTTATTTCCACTGAAAGTTATGAGTCTGCGCTGGAGCGCGCGCATGATGCTTCAGAGAAGCTAGGTTATCCCATTGATCTAAGAGGGCATAGGCCACATGTTGAAAGTGGCTTAACTGTATCCAAAGAAGTTTGTGAGGAAGACATTTGTGGAGGCGGAGTAGTTGACTATCCGCTTTATTTGCCAAGGAATGATTGGGGAGATTCCAAATACATATCTGTTGAATATTCTAATGGTTATGAAGGTTTCAATCCAGGATATTACATCGTGATTCTTGCAAGCGCCGAGAAAGGGGACCCTATTATTCAGGAGGCTCTTGATGAAGCACGTAAATACTACCAGGATGCTTATGCGAAAACCTGTGGTATATGGGTTGGCTGCCAATGCTAAAAGTTGTTTGGGGTTTACACGAATTCTTGAAGGTGTAACCAAAACAACTTTCTACCTTTACCTAACGTGAAAACAGGGGTTGTAATCAGATCTACGGGTAGTTGGTACGATGTTCGTCAGGAGGACGGAGAAATCGTTAAATGCCGGATTCAAGGAAAATTTCGGATGCAGGGAATTCGTTCTACCAACCCAATCGCCGTAGGCGATCATGTTGATTTTGAGATAGAACATGATCAGACCGGCGTGATCCGAGAAATTCATGACCGTGAGAACTACATCATCAGAAAGTCCGTAAATCTGTCGAAGCAATCTCACATTATTGCCAGCAATGTTGATCAGGCGCTGTTGGTTATTACAATGTCGGAGCCAAGAACTTCCACCGGGTTTATCGATCGTTTTTTGGTAAGTGCCGAGGCTTACAGAATTCCGGTTCATCTGGTATTTAATAAGATTGATAACCTTTCCGAAAAGGATCAAAAACAAATGAATTATCTGGAGTGGTTGTACTCAGCCGTAGGATATGATTGTTACAAAGTTTCCGCGTTGGAAGGTATAGGTGTGGAGTCGGTGAAAGATTTGATGAAAGGAAAAGTCAGCATGGTGTCCGGTCATTCAGGGGTAGGTAAATCCACTTTGATTAATGCCGTAGACCCCAATCTGGAACTGAAAACAGGCGATGTTTCTGAGGCGCATTATAAAGGGAAGCACACAACAACGTTTGCCGAAATGTTCGAGTTGGAATTTGGCGGTTTTATAGTGGATACCCCTGGGGTTAAAGGTTTTGGACTGATTGATATTGATAAGCGAAAGCTAGGGCATTACTTTCCGGAATTTCGCCAGTTAATGGAGGGGTGTAAATTCAATAATTGCCAACACATTAATGAACCGGGTTGTGAAGTTTTACGAGCCCTCGCCGATGAGGAAATTCCCGCAGAGCGTTATGCTAATTATCTGGCAATGTATGAGGACGAGGAGAATGAAACTTACAGAGGAAAAGGGTATTGACCTATGCGGGTGTTGATTCAGAGGGTTAGTGAGGCTTCCGTTAACATTGCAGGGAGAGTACATTCAAATATCAAATCTGGTTTGCTCGTTTTGCTGGGGGTTGAAAATGAAGATACCCAAGACGATATTGATTGGTTAGTAGGTAAAGTTTCCAGACTGCGAATTTTTGCGGATGACCAGGGTGTAATGAACAAATCGGTAGTGGATGTAGGTGGTGAAGTGTTGGTTGTGAGTCAGTTTACGCTCCATGCCAGCACCAGGAAAGGGAACAGACCCTCTTATATTAAAGCGGCAAGGCCGGAAGTAAGCATTCCTCTTTACGAGAAATTCATCGCTCAACTTGAAGATGAATTGGGAAAAGAAATCCAAACGGGTGAGTTTGGAGCTGATATGAAAGTGGCCTTGGTCAACGACGGACCGGTTACAATCTGGATCGATTCTAAAAATCGGGAATAGACTATATCGCATTCGCAAGTTATCGGTTTAAGCCTGTCGAAGAGCGACAACTTTTTTAACTTCAAACTATGACAATCAAAGAAGCTCAGCTGCAAGTTGACAACTGGATCAAAGAGTATGGTGTTCGTTATTTCAACGAATTGACTAACATGGCTATGCTAACTGAAGAAGTAGGGGAGGTTGCGAGAATTATTGCCCGAAGATATGGGGAGCAATCTGAAAAAGAATCGGATAAACACAAAGACCTGGGAGATGAAATGGCAGATGTGCTATGGGTGCTAATGTGCCTGGCAAACCAAACCGGTGTAGATCTGGAAGCTGCCCTTCAAAAGAACATAGTCAAGAAAACATCTAGAGATCAGGATCGGCATAAAGCCAATGAAAAACTTCGCTAAACTACCTTATTTCTTGCCGCGTTTTTTCTGTCCTCTGGTCTTCGGTTTCTTGTACTTTTCCTTGATTTTTCTTCGATAAGAACCACCCTGATTAACCTTTTGATTTTTCTCTTTCTTTTCATGAAAAGCGGTTCCGCTTTCCGGGGTCTTTCTGGGTTTTGGAAGGTAGTTTTTGCCCGCAACTTTTGGTTTTTCCTCTTCAATAAGTTCTTCGGTAAACACAACATCTTCAGGAATAGACAGAGCCTCTATGTTGCACGAGTAGGTGGTTTGGATGCTTTTTAAAACGTCCTCCTCGTTTTCAGACACCAGGGAGATAGCGATACCTGTTTGATCAGCTCGCCCTGTTCGCCCAATACGGTGGGTGTAGTGTTCAACCTCTTCCGGCATCTGGAAGTTGATAACATGAGAGACTTCCTGAATGTCAATCCCCCTTGAAATTAAATCGGTTGCAATCAGTATCCTGATTTCTCCTTGCGCAAATCCTTTTACCATATTGATTCGGTAATTCTGAGATTTATTAGAGTGTATGACCCCAACTTTTTCCCCGAAGGACTCATTTAGGAACTCAAACAAGCGGTCAGCGAATTTGCGACTACCTGTAAATACAAGAACTTTACTGAAAAGATTTTCGTTGGCAAGCAGATTCTCCAGCAGCGCTGCTTTGGACAGGAAGTTTGGTGCACGATAAAGCTGTTGCGTAATGAGGTTTACCGGTGTGCCTGCACCGGCAGCTTCCACTTTTTCGGGGGCATGAAAAAACTCATTGATGAAATAATCCACCTCATCCGTAATGGTTGCCGAAAAAAGAAGGTTTTGTCGTCGCTCCGGGAGCATGTCAAGGATGTTGAGAAGTTGTGGCCGGAATCCTAGATTTAGCATTTCGTCCATTTCATCAATAACCAGTTGTTTAATTGCTTTCAACCTGAGGACTCTGCTCAAGGCCAGATCAGCCAGGCGGCCCGGAGTTGCCACAAGGATATCAATCCCGTCATCATGTATCCGTTGCTTTTGAGTATTAATGTTGGCTCCGCCATAAACTCCATCAACGCGGCAAGTGATGTATTTGGTGAGCTGCTCCAACTGTTCAACGGTTTGGATGACCAACTCCCGCGTTGGCACAACGATTAAAACTCTGGGATGCTTTTGTTCGGAATATTTTAAGTTTCTGAGGATGGGTAACAGAAAAGCCAGTGTTTTACCGGTTCCGGTTTGCGCAATGCCCACCATGTCTTTTCCAGCCATAATAACCGGAAATGATTTCTCCTGAATCGCGGTTGGGTGGGTGAAACCCATATCTTCCAGAGCATTCAGTAAAGGGGTGTTCAGATTTAAATCGGTGAATTTCACGGCACAAAGCTACTGACAAAATAGGGGATACTAAAAAAGGATCGCCAATGACGATCCTTTTAATTTTTTCGAACTGTAAGACTGGCTTACATCTCTTCCTTCTTCTTGGTACAAGTTTTAGTACATGTCTTACTGCAAGATTTCTTCTCTCCGGCAGTAGCAGTAGCTTCTGTTTTTGCCTTTTTCTTTTTCTTCTTTTTCTTTTCGTCTCCCTCTTTCTTCTCGGTTTTTACAGGATCACCTTCGAAAGTTGTTGCGGCCATTGTGGTTCCACCTAAAAATGCTACAACTGTAAGAGCTAATAATACCTTTTTCATATCTAACGATTTTTAACTTTTCTGATTTAGTGGTAATGAATTTAGAAAAAAAAGAGGAGGACAATTGTTAAAAGGTCAGAAATTCCCCTTTTTGGTCACGTATCTTTCCGTTTTATAACTCGGCCAGAATTGTTTCCGACCCGATTGTCTTTTGCTCCAGATCAACCAGCACCCTGGCATCCGGTGGAAGTATAACATCGATTCGAGAACCAAACTTTATAAACCCGCAATTCTGTCCCTGTTGTGCTGTATCTCCCTCTTTAGAATAGAATTTTATTCGCCTGGCAACGGCGCCTGCAATCTGTCGAAACATTACCTGCTTTCCGTCGTTACGCTCCACCACAATTGTTGTTCGTTCGTTTTCAGTAGAGGATTTGGGGTGCCAGGCCACCAAATATTTGCCCGGATGGTATCTGAAATACTTAACGAAACCAGGTATGGGAAACCACTGCGCATGAACGTTTAGGGGCGACATGAAAATTGACAATTGAATCCGTTTGTCATTAAAAAACTCTGGTTCTGTAATTTCCTCAATCACCACAACTTTACCGTCAGATGGTGCAACGACTTTATTGTCATCCAACACCGGATTCCGTTTAGGTAAACGAAAAAACTGAACAATCAGGAAGAAGAAAATGATGCTTGCTCCCAACAGGATATGTGCTATCCAGATATAGTTGATCAAGCTCCAGTAAAATAGAACATTCAGTCCGGCAAGTGCTACGAGTGCCAAAACAATAATTCCGAATCCTTCTCTGTGAATTGTCATGGTGTTAAAGTCCCTGCTAAATTAATGGTTTCGGCCCGAATAAGCAGGAAATAAGTTAAGACGAACGGAGCGGCATATAATACACCGTCAAACCGATCCAGAATGCCTCCGTGTCCGGGTAGAAAATTACCTGCATCCTTCACGCCAACACTTCTTTTTATCTGAGATTCTGTCAGGTCACCCAATGTTCCGAACACCACTATTATTAAAGAAATGATTGTCCAGTGAAATTTATCGGTGCCTGTAATGTGTGCAAATAACAACGCACCGCCAACAGCCGTTGCTGCACCGCCAATAAAACCTTCCCATGTTTTGTTTGGAGATATACGTTCAAACAATTTGGTACGACCAAACAGTCTTCCAAAACAATACGCACCTGTATCGTTGCACCACATGATAATAAAGAAGCCTAGTAGCAGTGCGTACTCGTAATGCCGTGAAGAAGTATTTAAAATTCCGTTCGCATCCAGTGGTTGTACTTCACTATTAAATGGTTGGAAGTAGGCCAGGTAGTTCAACGAGGCCAGAGGCATTACAATGTAAATAATGGATAGTACTGTGAAAGCAATATTGGAAACCGGCCATTCGGATTTGCGAAACAACTCAACGACCACAATGGTTACCAGAATTGGAAATATAACAGATAATGTTCGAATGGTGACGCCCAATTCTCCCATGCTCTGGAGTGCAATCAGGCAATAAATTATTCCACCGGCTATAAATCCAACCACTTTGTTTGGTCTGAAACCTGCTTTGTTCATTAGTCGATAAAACTCAAAGAGTCCCACCATTGCCACAAATAGAAAAAGAATTGCAACCGAATATTGGTTCCAAACGATACTTCCTACAAGGACTCCAATGAATAGTAGTCCGGTTAATGATCTAACTAATACTTCTTTCAATTAGCTGAACTTTCGATCAAGTGTTTGGCTAAGATAACATCGTCTTTCTGAACGTACAATTCACTTGACCCTATACTATTTACCATCGAGTCTTTCTTGTTGAGCAGAATGACCTTTATACCATTCTGCTCCAACAAGCTTTTCAAGGTGAGAGACACATGCTCGAAGCTGCTCTCGTGTATTCGCACCCAATTGTCGTTCATTATGCAGAATCAGGGATTATCCGGCTTTGAAGGGCTTTCTTCGTCCGAAGGTTCTTCCGACTTTTCACTATCCGCTTTTCCTTCTCCGTCCGTACCGTTTGAACCCTGTCCTTCAGGAGTATTTGCGGTTGTTTCACCCACTTTTGGGACATCCGGAACTTTTATATCCAAACCTGCTTTGAGTTCTCCGGACATTTTGGCGACAACGTCGTCATCTTTTTCGAAGGGACGTTTACCAAATATGGCCTCCAAATCATCTCTGAAGATAACCTCCTTCTCAAGAAGCTTTTCAGCAAGTTGGTTCAGTTTGTCGCGGTTGTCTGCGAGGAGTTTTTTGGCTCGCTCGTATTGCCCTTCAATTAACTTACTGATTTCCTCGTCGATCAACTTGGCAGTATTATCACTATATGGTTTGTCCATTATAAAACTCTGCTGACCAGATGAGTCATAGTAACTTATGTTACCTAGTTTCTCGTTAAGTCCGTAGATAGTAACCATGGCTTGAGCCATCTTCGTTGTTCGTTCCAAATCTGATAATGCGCCGGTAGAGATCTGCTGGAAGACCACCTCCTCTGCAGCTCTGCCGCCCAACAGGGCACACATTTCATCAAGCATCTGAGCGGTTCTGGTAATCTGGCGTTCCTCTGGTAAGTACCAGGCTGCACCTAAACTTCTACCTCTTGGAACAATCGTGACTTTCACCAATGGGTTCGCGTGCTCTAACAACCAGCTAACGGTAGCGTGGCCTGCTTCGTGATAAGCAATTGCCTTCTTCTCTTCTGGTGAGATAATCTTGTTTTTCTTTTCAAGCCCACCGATTATTCTGTCAACTGCATCAAGGAAGTCCTGCCGTTCTACCGCTTTTTTGCCTTTACGGGCGGCGATCAAAGCAGCTTCGTTACAGATGTTTGCAATGTCCGCTCCTGAGAATCCAGGAGTTTGTTTAGCCAGAAACTCTTTGTCCAAATCCTGGGAAAGTTTCAGCGGCTTCAGATGAACGTCGAAAATTTCCTTTCGCTCGTTCAGGTCCGGCATATCTACGTATATCTGCCTATCAAAACGACCCGCTCGCATTAGTGCCGTATCAAGAATATCAGCCCGGTTTGTGGCCGCAAGAATGATGACACCACTATTAGTGCCGAAGCCATCCATTTCCGTTAAAAGCTGATTTAATGTGTTCTCTCGCTCATCGTTTGATCCCATATTAGGGCTTTTGCCCCTGGCTCTACCTATGGCATCAATCTCATCAATGAAAATGATTGCAGGTGCCTTTTCCTTTGCTTGCTTAAATAAGTCTCTTACCCGAGATGCTCCAACACCCACGAACATTTCCACGAAATCTGAACCAGATAATGAGAAAAATGGAACTTTAGCCTCTCCGGCCACCGCTTTTGCAAGCAATGTTTTACCTGTACCAGGAGGGCCAACCAGCAATGCACCTTTTGGAATCTTGGCTCCAAGTTCAGTATATTTTTTAGGGTTTTTAAGGAAGTCTACAATTTCCTGAACCTCTTCCTTGGCACCTTCCAAACCGGCCACATCGTCAAACGTCACGTTCGTGCCTTTGCCCTTATCGAAAAGCTGGGCTCTTGATTTTCCAATATTGAAAATCTGTCCCCCTGGGCCACCTCCGCCTGAAACACGGCGCATAATAAACACCCAAACTCCAATCATTAAACCAAAGAACAGAATCCACGAAAGCATATCGCGACCCCATGTGTCTTCAGTATCGTAGTCGTATGTGATGCCGTATTCCTTTTTCCACTCTTTTAGTTCCTGGGAAAAACTTTCATTGTCCGGAATTTCAAATTGGTAATGTGGACCGCTACTTGCATCGCTCACCAAAGACCGGTTAACGCGCTTACTGTGATATTCCTTTTTTAAGGAGTCCTTTTTAATGGTGACTTTAGCGATGTTTTTGTTCATCACCACCACCTTTTCTACGTCACCCTGAGGTAACATTTCGGTAGTAAACTCCGGGTAATTTGTTTCTGCAACTCCACCTTCCCATCTGAACAGTGCCATCAAGATGAGCAACACTATTATTACGATGTAAATCCAGTAGAAATTGAAAACCGGCTTTTTACCTGGAGATGAATTTTTTCTATTATCTGCCATATTAATTTCTTCTTATACCTGATACTCGACTTTTTCCACAGGGGCATCGGCCCATAGACCTTCAATGTTGTAAAATTCGCGCGCCTCTCTATAGAATACGTGCGCAACTACATCAACAAAATCGAGTAACACCCACTCAGCATTTTCCTTCCCCTCAACGTGCCACGGCTTTTCCTTTAGTTCCTTGCCAGTTTCTTTTTCAACTGATCTGGCAATCGCTTCCACTTGTGTGTGTGAATCGCCATGGCAAATCACAAAGTACTCACATACCGCGCCAGGAATATTGGTTAGGTCCAGAAGTCTTATCTCATGCCCCTTCACTTCCTGCATTCCTTTAACGATTGTTTCAGCGAGAATTTTAGAGGATGATACAGTCTTTATTTTTTTTGTCATTTATATTCTGTCCTACCCGCTAAAACTACTTAGATTTCACAAATTAAGCTACTTTTAGCTGGTGTTAAAACACGGTAATGCCCACTTTGTTTATCGGTAAACACAAAATAGAATTACCCTCGGTAGATTCCACGAACAATTTTGCTGCCAATCTGCTCAAGACGACAAATGTGCTGGAAGGGACTGTAATTCTGTCAGAAAATCAGACAGGAGGAAGGGGGCAGGCCGGTAATACATGGCAATCTGCCACAGGAGACAACCTTACCATCTCCTATATTTTATACCCTGACTTTCTTCCGGTCAATCAACAATTCTACTTGTCAATGATTACATCTCTGGCAGTTCAATCAACGCTGGAAGTTGTGGGGATTAAGGCGAAAATTAAGTGGCCAAACGATGTGATGGCGGGAAGCCGAAAGATCAGCGGAATTTTGATTGAAAACGGAATTTCAGGAAAAGTGATTTCACATACGATATTGGGAATTGGTCTCAATGTGAATCAAACCTCGTTTCAGCCCCCACTTAACTCAACCGCTACTTCCATGGCAAATGTTACCGGCCAATTTCAAGTGAAAGAACAGGTATTGAGTCAACTAAATCTTCAGTTAGAAAAATATTATCTCGACTTAAGATCTGGTAAGTTCGATCAGATAAAAGAGAAGTATTTGGGGAACCTACTTGGTTTTCAGGAATGGCTAAACTATGTGGATATTGCCTCCGGCGAAAATTTCAAAGGTTCAATTCAAGACGTTGCAACCGACGGCAGAATACTAATTGAAACTCAGTCCATCCCACGGACCTATACGTTTAAAGAAGTTAAATTGATTGGCTAGATGGGCTACTGCAATTACTCGTGAACCTTCTCTAATCTGCCGGCCATAAAGTCAAATAGATTTTGCAGCGGTTTTACGGCCATCATTTTAAGGAAGGGATTCAAATCTGCTTCGCAAAATAACTGAGCGCTTGAAGAGTTGTCGGAAGTTGGAGTTAACTTCGCGGTTAAAGTAAACTTCAGAGGAGAGTCCTCGGCAGAAACCAGATAAATTTCTGAATTATCCTTTGTGCCGTTTTTCTTCAACGATATTTTGTAAGTGTTTTGGATTTTGCAGGAAAAATGCTCACCGTCCGCATGCCAATCTGAAATCTTGTCCAGCGGCAGTAGCAACTTGTAATTCTGCATGTCCGTTAAAAAATTGAATACCGTGTCAATATCGGCGTTTACTTCCGCTTTGTTACTCGTAATCTCCGTCATAATTAAACTTTACTTTCCCGATTTCCAGGATTTAGGGTCTTTTCGCCACTCCTTCAGGGAAGTTAGTTGTTTTTCGTTGATGTAGTTGGTCTTCAAAGCAACATCCAGAAGCGAATCGTAATCACACAACACGGTTAGGGGACATTCCTCCTTTTTAAATCGCTCCGCCGTTGCATCAAACCCATAACTGAAAATGGCCATCATACCTTTTACGTTGGCACCTCGTTCTCGTAAGGCGGCAACAGCTTTTAAGCTACTCATTCCGGTAGACACCAGGTCTTCAATTACCACAACATCCTGACCGGTTTCCACAATACCCTCTACCTGGTTTTGAAGTCCATGCCCTTTAGTGGAAGCCCTTACATAGCAGAACCCAATCCCTAACTCCTGTGCGACCAAAGCCCCCTGCGCAATACCACCGGTAGCTACCCCGGCAACCAACTCCGGATTGGTAAACTGATCTTCAATGGCTTCGCATAATTCCTGGCGAATGAATGTTCTGATTTCTGGGTAAGAAAGTGTTACTCTATTGTCGCAATATATAGGCGAGTGAATTCCGGAAGCCCATACAAATGGGTCGTCCGGTTGTAATTTGATTGCCTTGATCTGGAGTAAAAATTCTGCTACTTTAGAGGCCGTTTCAGGTCTGAAAATCATAGGCGCAAATGTATAAAGTTTTTGTAAACGATAAGCCACTATTTGTAGTGCCGGAAGGGGAGAGTGTCCCACCGAAATCCGAATTGCAGAGGATTAATTTTGAAGCTAATCCCAATTGGAATTTGATACGTGAACGGCACGACACCGGAAAAGGCACCGTATTAACGGGAGGCGATGAGTTATGGGAATCGTTTAGAGCTTATTTTAAGGAGATAGACGCTGCAGGAGGTCTGGTGATGAATAGTTCCGGGGAATTTTTGTTCATTTTCCGAAACGGAATATGGGATTTGCCCAAGGGAAAGCTGGAGAAGGACGAGGCAGCAGAAATTGGTGCTGTTCGGGAAGTGGAAGAGGAGTGTGGTATAACCAATCCAATTATTGAATCCCATTTAGTCGAAACGTTTCACACGTATTTTCATAAGGAACGGTGGATTCTGAAAAACACATCGTGGTACTTAATGAGGTATGGTGGTTCTGAACAGCTGATCCCACAACTGGACGAGGGAATTACTGAGGTAGTGTGGTTAAGCCCTGATAATTGGGGAGTAGTGTTGGAAAACACCTACGGATCTATTCTGGATGTACTAGAGCAATACCAGAAGTTGAACGGCTAATCAATTATTTTCCATTCCACCAACCTTCGGACCTTGCTTCGGTTTCAATCTTTCTTTGATACTCCAAAATGTACGGTCTATAGTGCTGTATTCTGCACCAGGGCTCACGGGAGATGGTCTTAGGGCATTTGAATTGATCATTGTACCGTCAGGACCAATAAGAAAGTAGCTTGGTAAACTCCTTATGTCATAGTCGTCGAGCAGACTAACATCGCCGCGATAATGAGCAAAGTGCCAGTTGTATTTTGGATTCTTTTTTAAGTACTCTTCCAGGGCCTGCGGATCTTCATCTAAGGAGATGGAAACAAATTCAATGTATTTACCATACTTTTCTTTCAAATCCGGCATTAGTTCTTTTTCCGCAATGGCTGGGGTGCTTTGGGTGTGAAAAAAGTCCAGGTAAACGTATTTACCGTTGAGCGAGTCTAGGGTAATAGTGTCGTTTCCTGTAGTAATCAACATAAAATCCGGAGCGCGATAACCGGGCTCAAGTCTTGTTAAAATATGGAGTAAACTTTCCGCAATTTCTTGATTTTCCGGGTAGGGTGAAGCCATGGTAACACTGTCTAGGATATGAGCCAGGTTGGGTTTAGAATAATGTCCCGAATGATATTCTTCCAGGATACCTTTCATCATAACCAGTTCACTTACCTGAGGGTGCTTCATGTAAAATTGTTCCCGTAGAAGTGCCAGTAATTTGGAGTAGCTGGCATAGTAGTTAACAATGTCCTCCGCGGCTGAATAGCTGTTGGAGCCCAACATCTTAAAAGGCCTCTCGTAGAAATCAAACAAAAAATACATATAACTGGGGTTGTTATACTGAATGGGCTGATCCTTAATATAGGAGCTGTAAACCACACTTTTATTCAGTTCAAGGTATTCGGGGCTTCCAAAGAAAATTTCGTAACCGGCGATGGAGTATTTTACATATTGTGAGAAGAACGGATTCTCTACATCCTTGTATTCCAATTTAATGTCGCGTTTAAATTTGCTAAGGAGTTCGGCTCCCTCACCCGAAAACACCAGTTTCGCCAGGTTCCAGGCAGTATCGTTTTCGGCATTGTAATCACCAAGATGTATAAATCGTTCGAGTCGCATTTCATAATCGGCGATCAACGTATTTATATCATTGCTCTGCAAACTGTCCAGTACCAGCAGCGCATTCTTGCCATGATAGTGATCCTGCTGATCGGTGGAAGGGAAGTACACGTAATAATCGGCGGCTTCGGGATCGATATACAATGAACCGGATTTATCTTGAATTTGAATAAAGACTTCTGTTGTCGATTGGAGGTCTACCGAAAAAGTGAAATTTCCTTTATCCCCGATAATTGCTTCGTCCAGTCTTTCGTAAGCCTGAGAAAGATAATCGGTGAACTTATGCAAGTAAACATGCTTTCCTACAAATCCAGGTGCGCGGCCGTGAATGGTCGTTTGCGCGGAATGATTTGCACAAATAATTCCAACAAGGGCTAATATTAAAAACAGCTGTTTCATACCATATTCAAATTCGTCGGAACCAATTCGGAAACATCTCCCTGATGGTTGTAGATTTCTCTGACAATGGTTGAGCTAATTGCACTAAGCTCCGGCGAAGTCAGTAGAAAAATAGTTTCCACTTCAGGTGCCAGTTTTCGATTTACCTGAGAAATTACCTTCTCATATTCGAAATCCTGTGTGTTGCGAATCCCCCGTAAGATGAAGTTGGCGTTTACTTTTTTGCAAAAATCTACCGTTAGTCCACTATATGTATCAACCGAGATTTTTGGTTTGGTTACAAAAGTTTGTTCAATAAACTCAATCCTTTTCTCAATTGGAAAGAGCGTTTGCTTTTTGTCGTTGACCCCAATTGCTACGATAATTTCATCGAACAAGTCTAACGACCTAAGCACAATGTCTTCGTGTCCTTTGGTAATCGGATCGAATGAACCAGGAAAGATTGCAACCTTATTACTCATAGTTATTCAAAAAATGAGAAATGTACCTTTCCATACTTCCTCATTTCCAAGAACCGTTCCGTTTTACTGAAATCGGTCTGTTCATCATGCTCAACGATTAAAATCCCATTAGGTTTCAAAAGATTTTGCCCCAGAACCAGTCCGGGTAAGGCAGAGATATTTGGGTGAGCATAAGGAGGGTCGGCATAAACGACATCATATTGGCCTACGTGAGTTCTTAAAAACCTGAACGCATCTGCTTTTATAACGGTTAGCGGAAGTTCCATTTCTTTGGAAAGCCTTGAGATAAACTTCTGACTGGCCAAGGCAATGTCTACCGACACAATTTTCTTCGCTCCCCTGGATCCGAACTCATAGGAAATGTTGCCTGTACCGGCAAAAAGATCAAGTACTTCAATATCGTCTAAATCGAACCAGTTGTTCAGGATGTTAAACAAACTTTCCTTGGCATAATCAGTAGTAGGTCGGGCCTTAATTGCTTTCGGAGCAACAATTCGTTTGCTTCTGTATTTTCCCGCAATTATTCGCATAAATGCTGCCTTATTACCTGATGGAAGAAGTGTTGTGATTCCCTGGGAATACAGCCATAACTCAGGTCGTTGAGTTTTAAGGTTCGCATACGCATGCCTGGCAGGTGTTTTTTCAGTTCGGTAAAATGTTTATCCGACTCATTGATCCAACCGGCTATCTCAACGCGCGCCGTTTTTTCAACTTTTAATTGACGCAATGCATAGGTAATGTAGTAGAGAAGATCTTCAGTGGTTTCGTATGCAAAGGAGTTCAATAATTTGAATTGATCTTCTACATAATGCAGTATTTGAAAATGTGTCGGATGCATTTCAATTAACAATAGCGTTCCTTCACTCCTGTTTAACTCTATAAGGTTAGTAGATTGATGTGCTACTATTGCATGATTGAAAGCCTTGAATATCTGTTTTAGTTCTTTTTCAAATTGCAGATAGCAATTTTTGGCCGGTATGGTTTTTAAGTCTACGAACTCGCAGCTGGTATTTTCAATAATCTCGAAGTTATAGTCCAGGTAGCTTTTTAATTCCTGGTGCTCAAATACCTGGTTTGGAACTAGTGTAGCGTATTGATTAATGAGACTGATGTGCACCTTGTCATAGCTTTTTTGAGTTAATTCTGTCTCCTTTAGTGCGGATTTGATTCCGCTTGTTTCCAGGGCCAGAGCTTTTATCACCTCATTCTTACTATTGAAAATAATGGCCTTAAAAAGACCAAAACCACACTCTATATTGAGGTGGTTTTGATCACTGTCCCAGGCGGGATCAGCCGTATTTTCGAACAGCAGTTGCTGCATTAGTCTCTCCAGTTACCTTCGGTCATGTGTTTTTTGAGCGAGCCAACCTGAAGGGTGTCGTATGCATTAAAAGGGTCCAGTGGAGTAGGGTCGAATGCTACGAACACCGGATTTGCAAGTGCTGTGTCCCCAATGTCTTTTGCATCCACGATAAGTTTTTCATCAGAGTGTGGTTTAGACCACATTTCTGCAGGGTTGAACGGTCGTGTTCTATCCGCCTGGTTGCTCATTGGAGAGATAGTTACATCGTACATTTTGCCGGTAGGGTTACCTTCTTTATCCTTTGCTTCACATTCACAAATTTTATAACCATTGAAAATGTAATCCATAGCCGGAACCTGAATGGTGTCTCGAGTGATTAAGCCAAGCCGCACTGCCTCGTCTTCATCGATCCGTTCCATTGCACGGTTACCTTCATCGGTGTTTGGATCAATTCCAAGAGAGTCGGCTTGCTCCAACGTCATCCGGCCATCTGGTATCTGTCGCTCATCGCACCGGTTTGTGATATAACTCACCGTACCGTTTTTAAGAAACTCTTCCAGTTGACCACGATCTGCACTATAAATTCCGTAGGTTTTTCTGAAGGCTACCTGGATGTCTCTGATGTCCAGAAGAGATTGCTTAACATATTCGTTATAAGCTTCCTTCTTGTCTTTTAAATCCATGGTTCTCTTTACGGACATGTAATTCATAAAAATGAACCAAATTCCAATTCCCAAAAGGAATGGAATCAAAACCATTCCAAGTTTTCTCTTAAACATGCCGGCGATGTGGAGTCCCATTAGTAGCCCCATAACGGTTAGCACTATTCCTCCGTTTACAAACCATGCAGTTTGCTTAACTCCCGTTTCGGGGTTAACGGTTACACCAATAATAATTCCGGCCAGGCCGATGATAAAGAACAACACAGGAAAGATGTACTTGCTTATTCCTGTTGATACTTTGTCGTAAACATCCATACTACGATACCTCCTTTTGAAGTGCTACAAAACTACAATTTTTTTAACATCAGAATGGACACTTAAAAAAAAACAAGCCAGGCGAGTCGGCCATCTTATTTTGCTTTATTTTCAGGCATTCTGTTCACTCACTTAGGTGCGCCTTAATGACAAATTCCACAAACAAAACGACACATTTTTTCGACTTATTGCTCAGCTACTTTGAGCATAGCCCTACGAAAAAGCAATCGGAGCTTTTTCAGCAATTAAGCGTGTTCCTTTTTGAAGATACGGTAGTTGGTAATGATAGAAGTGTCTTTTTGATTAAAGGGTATGCAGGGACAGGTAAAACAAGTGTGATAGCGGCATTGGTAAAGGCGTTACCAGATGTTTTCAAACACTCTGTGTTACTGGCTCCAACCGGAAGAGCTGCCAAAGTGATGTCCGGTTATGCGGGAAAGCCGGCGTCTACTATTCACCGGAAGCTATATGTAAAAGAGAGCAAAGGAGGAATGAGTCACTTCACTTTGGCACCTAATAAGAGCAAGAATACAGTTTTCATTGTAGATGAAGCGTCCATGATCTCTATTCGAAACGGATTGAAAAACCCTTATGAGCCTGAGCGCAGCCTGCTTGATGACCTGATAAGGTTCGTGTATTCGGGAGATGGGTGTAAGTTGATATTGGTTGGTGATACAGCTCAGTTACCACCGGTGATGGAGGAGGAGAGTTGGGCGCTGGAACCGGATTTCCTCAAAAGGAGGTATAACTTGCCTGTAAGGGAAATCGAACTAACCGAGGTAATGCGTCAAATGTCTGAGTCCGGTATTTTGTTTAATTCGTTTAGAATCCGTTCGCAACAAGAGGCAGTACCACGTGCGGATGAACACTCAAAAATGGACTTTCCCGAAATTTCCACCAGGGAGTTTTCGGACGTCATTCGGATTACCGGTCACGAATTACAAGATGAGTTAGATGATCATATAGGCAAATACGGTGTTGAGAACTGCATGGTGATTACCAGATCCAATAAGAGGGCGAATTTGTTCAACCAGCAAATCAGAACTCGCGTTCTATGGCATGAAGACGAGATTGCAGCCGGTGATTTGCTGATGGTTGTTAAGAACAATTATTTCTGGTTGGATGCTAATTCAAAAGCGGGGTTTATTGCCAATGGTGATATTATCCGAATTCAAAAAATTCTTGGTTATGAAGAGATCTACGGGAAACGATTTGCCAACGTGCTGTGTAAAATGCTCGATTATCCGGAAGAGGAGGAAATTGAGGTAAAAGTTTTGTTAGACACCATTATGGCGGATGCTCCAAGTTTGCCCAGAAGCGAGATGAAGGAGTTTTTTGAACAAGTGGAACAGGATTTTATGGAATTTTCCAATCGTAAACAACGGATAAAGAAGGTAATGGAAAGTCCTCATTTCAATGCCCTACAGGTAAAATTTGCGTATGCCGTTACCTGCCATAAATCTCAGGGGGGACAGTGGCCGGTTGTATTCATAGACCAGGGTTATCTGACCGATGAAATGATGAACAAGGAGTATCTGCGTTGGTTGTATACAGCAATTACAAGGGCTCAGGAAAAGGTCTTTCTACTCAATTTTCACAAGAACTTTTTCCCTGATGACCCTCAGGATTAATTTTGAAAAGCCGATCTAAACTTATCGTAGTCTGAAAACGCAAGTTCAAGTTTGCCGTTAACGTCTGCCTTAATAACAGTTTGCAATTGATACAACCTGTTTAGACATCGATTTTTTTGCTCTCCCGACAGGTGTTTTCGAGCTTGTGTTCTCATTTCATCTAAAATCTGATCGTACAGAAAATAGGATCTTAACGTGCTGAGCACCTCATTGCCCGTAACGGTAGTTTCCTTGAAGTGTTCTTTTATGGCCGGTTTTTTATTGTGAATATTGCTTTTAACCGGATCTGTAAACGAGTTGATGCTAAGGTAAACAGCAGTGTCTTCGATGTAAATTCCGGCATTGCTTACTCTTAAGTCGGCGAACATTCGGCTGTTTTTAATTCGTTCGCGATCGGCTCTGGTGGCTCCGGGATACTGATCCCAGTCTGCGATGCCGGCTGGCTCAAGGCCGTGATCTGTTTTTTTTGCGATTCCCTTTCCGCTCACCTGGGCGTAACAAACTGTGGCGGGTTCCCCAAGTTTAGCAGCTACGCGTTTTAGTTGAAATTTCTGAAAGTCGTCCAGTTGGAAACTATCCAAAATAAAATGGTCTGAAGCAAATTGGTCTTTGATCCGCAGATTAAATTCGTCATAGAATCGTTCGATCTTCTTTCCAGAAGTAAGATTAACGTGTAGTTGTACTTCGTCAACGTGTTTGTTCATTGGCTTGCTGCCTATTGCAATCAGGCGTACGTTAATTTCGTCCTTGCTATTAACGTCGCTAAACTTAAGGTCCTGAGTATTCAGGTCAAAAACAGAGCCGTCCTCGAAAACATATACCGAACCTATTTTTTCAAATTCCTGCCGGTCATGGCCCAGGTATTCATTCATTTTTACCAATTCGGCCTTGTAAATTTTCAACTCCTCATGTCCGTTTCGCAGGTTGTATTCCGCCTCTTGCAGTTTCTTTGTGTAGTTCGATTTCATAGTGTGCAGCCGTACCAAACGCTCCTGTTGTTTGGATATCTTCTTCTTGTTTTTAAGGCTGTTGCTGCGCAACTCATTCAGATCACCCTCACAATCAAGAATCTGCATTTTAGTATCCTCAAGTCTTTCCTCATAATATTTTACCCAGTATTCGAAACCTTGCTTACCGTAAAGACCTTCCTCCAATTCAACGATTTTATTCTCCACGTCGGATATGAGCCGATGATACGTTTTGCCATCAGAGAAAGCGGTGTCAGGTGAAAGCTCCCTGGTTTCCTTATTGGCATAGAATAGGTAAGATTTGCCCAGGTGTTTAACTACCACAGTGGTTTGATGCTTTGAATTAAACCCCCAGATGCTGAGGTGAAGGTTCGAAGTTGTTCCATCCCCAATTAATCTGAACGTTTTATCTGGAGCCTTCTTGGTTGTAATTTGCTCCCAGTTCCTTTCGTTGGTAAAGGTGATCGTTTGGTATGTGAAAAGCCCTATTCCCTTTGGTTTGCCCTCTTGTCTTTCGCCAAGTAGTCCGGCCGTGCCACTCCCATCTCCGGCGGCAATCAGCGTGTTCTGAAAGTTGCCGCGATTTCCACCAAGCATCAGGAAATAGTCCCGAGATTTTTCAAGGGTGTAAAGATCAATTGCTTCGTGATAGGCATCCAGAATTTTTCGTTGATCTTCAACATTAAAGGTACCCAGATTACGCAGATATGCGATTTTCTCCTCCATAGAAAAGGTCGGATCCAGTAAACCTCGCAGTTTAGGGATTAGTTCCGGTTCATTATTTCTTATTCGGGTGGCATCGTTTGGGAGGGTCGCTAGTAGTTTGCTCATAAAATGACTGAAATTCCTGTCGGAATGCCCTTCTTTATTTCCCTCTTTTATCCTTAAAAGTTGTTGGTGAAGTGCATATAGAGCCATTTTGGTAGATAGTTCGGACAGCAACCCGGGAGAGACACTGCCAAAGCCTTCTACATTGATTTCTAACAGAGATGGCTCGTAAACAATTTGTTCTTCAATTTTATCAAAATCAACCTTTTGACCATAAACAACCGAGTCTCCTTTAAAATGAACCAGATCGGATAAATTCCTTTCCAAAACCGGGCTTTTCATGATAACATGGTACAGAAAACCCTTTTCTTCGGGGGTAAGCAAGGTCGGGGCTGCAAAACAACCAAAACCAATAAATAACAGACACGATGTAAGTAGTCTTCTGATCATCTTCGCCTCGGGCACTTGTTTATAGAATCGAAAATACTCAATTAGTTACAAGGAGGTTGAGTGATGTGGTGGTTTAATGATCTAATGTTGGAATGATCTAATGTTGGAATGATCTAATGTTGGAATGAACTGATGATGTAGGCGGTAGGCTGGGGTGGTAGGAGAGAACACTTAATCAGTCGTCCAAAATAGCTGGATTTGATGGTGGGGTGTCGGATCCATATTTACGTTGAAACATCACATGTAAACTAGCTCCACGAAATAGCATCCAACCAGCGAAAGCTGTCCAGATTGCAAAGACGCTCGGATCGAAATAGTTATATATGAGCAAAATAGGAATAAAAATGCCAAAAGTGCCAATCAGGAGAGTGTTGCGCAGAATGGTAGCCTCTCCAAGGCCTTTAAAAATCCCATCGTATGTAAACGCAATGGAGTTGAACGGCTGCATGAGTATAATTATCCAGAAGAACGAGTAAAAAATGTCGCGTACCACCAGATCCTGTGAAAAGATAACTCCTGTTATCCAGTATCCACAGAGGTAGACAACCGCAAGACCGATGGCAATTATGCCATTGATTTTGACGAGGTCGGTGCGCAGGAGTTGAAGTTTTTGATAATTCCGTTCGCCCAGTAACTTTCCCGATATCGCGTTTCCTGCATTTGAAAAACCATCAATAAAATAAGAGGAGAACAACCAAATATTAATACCAATCGCGTATGCTGTTAGAACTCCTTCCTGTGCAAGCTCATAATCATTTGCAAACCTCAGGGCTACGATAAAGGTGCCACTAACCGCAATCGTTCGCACAAACATGTTAACAAACAGCCGGAACATGGTAGCTAGTTCGTTTACTTTTTTCCTGAGCGCAACTGTACTGAACGGAGTTTTTGCTTCCAAAAAGTAGATGCACATGGCCGTCATTACCAACTGAGAAATAACACTGGCCCATGCGGCTCCTTCCACACCGTAAGCCGGAATTGACCAAAGCCCGTTTACCAGGATCAGGTCAAGTAAAAGATTGATTGCACCTCCAACAAGACTAATGGTCATCGCCCAAATAGTATTCTGCAAACCACGGAAAATGCCAAAAATACAGGCTATTAAAAGTGAAAATGGTAAGCCTGCTGAACGAATCTGGTAATAGTCATTGGAGAGGGCGTTTATCATTTGACCGGATTCTCCATAAAGAAAATTGCTAATCGGGTAATAAAAGATTGAAGTACACAACCATGCAAAAATCCCTAGCACAGTACTTGCATAAATTGCAATGGGGATAAGCGATTTGATATCGCCAAGATTATTCTGTCCCAGGTATCTGGAGGTGATGGCGGAAATGGCTGTTCTAAGTTGAGCGAGGCTCCACACCAACAGGGAAATGAGCCCCGCAGCTAAACCGACCCCGGCCTGTGCTTCCGACGCATGAGCTGGCACATGACCAATGATAGCCATGTCGGTCATGCCAATTACAGGTTCAATTACATTGAAAAGTATGGCCGGAATGGCCAATTTTGCTATTTCCTTGAAGGAGACTCTTTCCACGCCGCGAATGTACGCACGTGGCCAGGAATTATTTCAGATTACAGTATTTTTTTGGGTCGGCGCTGGATTAACAACCTTCGCCATAGTCTACTTCCTTTACCTTGAAGTCTTCCCCGTATTTTACGATTTTGAGCTTGTATTTTTCACCATAGTCAACAACTTTCCACTTACCGGCATTGTCTTCACCATAGTCCACGTACTTCATCTTAAGATCTTCACCGTAATCAACGAATTTTACTTTATAGTCTTCTCCGTATTCAACGAATTTAACCTTGCCGTACACGTGGCAACCTTTGCCAGTAGATTCAGATGAATCGGCAGAGATCAAAGTGCTTCCGGTTAAAACCAATGCCACCATCCCAAGAGCAACAAGTATTCTTTTCATGAGCGAAACTTATAATAAAATAGTAAGGTGAAAAGATATGAAAAGGCCTCATGCAACACGCACAAGGCCTTAAATAAATTGGTTGATTGTTAATAAGTTATGCAGTTACTGGAATAGAGTCGAGCAATGCATTAAACGTATCACTAGGTCTCATCGCTTTTGCTGCCAACTCATCCGACGGATGGTAATAACCACCAATATCGATGGGTTGTCCTTGGACACTGTTGAGTTCCTGAACTATTTTTTCTTCATTGGCAGCCAGCTCTTCCGCGATTGGCGAAAAGTGCGCGGCTAAATCGCCATCCTTTGTCTGCGCAGCAAGTTCCTGTGCCCAATACATGGCGAGGTAGAAGTGGCTCCCTCTGTTGTCCAACTCGTTCACTTTTCTTTTGGGAGATTTGCCGGTCATCAGCAAACGAGTCGTTGCTTCATCCAGAGTTTCGGCAAGCACCTGAGCTTTACTGTTCCCATATGTGTCGGCTACATGCTCTAAAGAAACGGCCAGCGCTAAAAACTCACCAAGAGAATCCCATCTTAGGTGATTTTCGGCAATAAATTGCTGAACGTGTTTTGGTGCAGAACCACCGGCTCCGGTTTCAAATAACCCTCCTCCGTTCATCAATGGCACAATAGACAGCATTTTTGCGCTGGTGCCTACTTCAAGAATAGGAAACAAATCAGTTAGGTAATCCCTTAGCACATTTCCTGTTACTGAGATCGTGTCTTTTCCTTCCTTAATACGTTCTAATGTGTACTGACAGGCATCAACGGGAGACATAATTTTAATTTCCAGTCCATCTGTATCGTGATCCTGGAGATACTTATTGACTTTTTCGATAAGCTGGGCATCATGCGCCCTGTCTTTGTTTAACCAGAAAATAGCAGGAGTATTTGTTGCCCGGGCGCGTTTTACGGCTAGTTTAACCCAGTCCTGAACAGGGGCGTCCTTTACCTGGCAAGCCCGCCAAATGTCGCCCGCCTCCACATCATGCTCCATGAGTACGTTTTCGTTTGCGTCAACAACCCTTACCTTTCCATCTGCCTGGATTTCGAAGGTCTTATCGTGCGATCCGTATTCTTCAGCTTTTTGAGCCATCAACCCTACATTAGGAACGGTTCCCATGGTGGTTGGGTCGAAGGCTCCGTGTTTCTTGCAAAAATCAATTACCACCTGATACAAGCCGGCATAGCTGCTATCGGGAATTACGGCTTTGGTGTCTTGCGTTTCGCCCTTTGCATTCCACATTTTTCCGGAAGTCCGGATCATCGCCGGCATAGAAGCATCGATAATTACATCACTGGGGACATGAAGATTGGTAATTCCAAGGTCTGAATTGACCATGGCCAAATCTGGTCCGTTTTGCAGACACTCCTTAATATCCTGCTCGATAGAAATTCGCTGGTCTTCTGGTAAGTCCTTAATTTTTTCCACAAGGTCTCCAAAACCATTATTTACGTCTACCCCGATTTCTTCCAGAGTATCCCCATGATTTTCAAATACCCTGGAGAAAAATGCTTTTACAGCATGTCCAAAAATGATGGGATCCGACACTTTCATCATGGTTGCCTTCATATGGAGTGAGAATAGCTGCCCCTGTTGTTTCGCATCAGCAATTTGCGCTTCCAGAAATTTAACCAACGCATTTTTGCTCATTCTCGTGGAGTCGATAATCTCTCCTGACTGCAGATCTACTTGCTGCTTTAGTACTGTAACATTGCCGCTCGCATCTATGTGTTCTATCCTTACCGAAGTTGCGTCTCCAACCGTAACCGATTTTTCATTTGACCTGAAGTCGCCGCTAGACATGGTGGCTACTTCCGTTTTAGAGTCGGAAGACCATTCACCCATAGAATGCGGATTGCTTTTAGCATATTCCTTAACAGCTTTTGGTGCTCTCCGATCTGAGTTACCTTCCCGAAGAACCGGGTTTACTGCACTCCCTTTAATTTTATTGTACCTGGCGGCGATTTCCTTTTCCTTTTCAGTTTCCGGATCTTCGGGATAATCTGGCACAGCATATCCATGAGCTTGAAGTTCCTCAATAGTTGCCTTCAATTGGGGAATCGAAGCACTGATGTTGGGCAGTTTTATAATGTTCGCTTCAGGAGTTTTTGCAAGTTTTCCTAATTCGGACAGAGCATCTCCAATCCGCTGCTCCTCGGTGAGGTAGTCCGGGAAATTTGCAAGAACCCTACCCGCCAGCGAAATGTCTTTTGTTTCTATCTCGACCCCGGATGGAGCCGTAAAAGCCTTAATAATTGGTAGTAACGACTTGGTAGCAAGAGCTGGAGCCTCGTCTGTTTTAGTGTAGATTATCTTCGGATTTTGCATGTTTGAAAAGGTCTTATTCTGTTAACTGATCGATTCCCAAATTCAAGGGGGATCAAATGTACTAAATGGGGGGGAAAGGTGAAAGATAATTGGTTGATAGTTGATGGTTGTCTGCTGGCGGTTTGTTGAGCGTTTGGTTAATGAGTTGAGAGCGATTGCAACGATCAACCAACAACGGACAAGAACCAACCAATCAGTAATCCAAATCCAGATTCAGTAAATCCTTTAGCTTGTTTAGGGAAGGGTTCTTCTCGGCGAGTTTTTCAAACCTATCTCTGGTGGTGTATAGTGAGTTTCTTTCCTCTCCTTTTGCAAGAACGGTTTTCAACTGGATTTGATAGTTGTTCAATTCGCCTCGCAGGTAGTCCATTAAATCCATCTTCTCAGTAGCAAGAACTTCTTCCTGAACGGAATTGTCAATGGTAAGTTCTATGGTGAAATCAGATTTAAGTTGTGGTTTGTGCTTGGTCAACGTTGCATGCAAGTTGGTCTTGCCGTCGTTCTTCACCCGATTCGCATAGCTGTTCCATTTTTCAAGAAGATCATCGAGGGCAAACTTCTCACGGGGTTTGTCAGAAAGATCTTCCTCTCGAGCCAATTCTTCCTGCACAGCTTTTTCCTGAAGCATAGAGTTGATTGACAGCGACGACCGTTTCTTGTTGGTCGATTTTTTAAAGCCTACGTTGCGATTTACAACTTTTTTGGTTTCCTGTTCATTACTCGTTTGGCCGTTGTCAACTTTTGGGGGAGTTCCCGTGTTGGTTGATACACCTTCAGGAGCAGGGGTGTTTGGTTTAGGATCAGGCAGGGTGTCTTGCGTGAATTTTGCTAAATCTTCCGGGGTAAGTTCTTTAAATCCAGGTGGAATTAAGCGGAGGCCGCTGCTAAAGAGGGCTTTTTTTTTTCTGCCACATTCGTAGCGGTGATCGAGCATAACTGCATGATCGTTAATTCAACGAGCAATCGCTGATTTTTGCTCCCTTTATAATTGAGATCCGCCTGATTAAGAAGTTCAATGCCAGACAGGAGAAACTGTTGTGGTGTTTGCTGAGCCTGTTCGGCATATCTTTGCTTCACGGATTCACTTGAGTCAAGTAGTTTGACAGTTGCGGCATCTTTACAAACCAACAAATCCCTGAAATGAGAAGCCAGCCCGTTAATAAAGTGGTGACCATCAAATCCTTTTGATAGAATTTCATCAAACACCAGCAGGCTATTGGGAATATCGTTTGCCAGAAAGTGATCGGTTAGCTTGAAATAGTAGTCGTAATCCAGAATGTTGAGATTCTCAATTACGGAATTGTAAGTAATATTCTTTCCGGAGAACGAGGCAAGTTGATCGAACAAAGACAACGCATCTCTGAGTGCACCATCTGCCTTTTGAGCAATGATGTTTAGTGCCTCATCTTCTGTGGAGATTCCTTCATTCTCCGCAATAGATTTGAGGTGATTTGCAATGTCTTCCACCTTAATTCTATTGAAGTCAAATATCTGGCACCGGGAAAGGATCGTAGGTATGATCTTGTGTTTTTCAGTTGTTGCCAGGATGAAAATTGCATGCCCGGGAGGTTCCTCAAGCGTTTTCAGGAACGCATTAAACGCTTGTTGTGAGAGCATATGAACCTCGTCAATGATGTACACTTTGTAAGAGCCATTTTGAGGAGGTATCCTAACCTGATCGGTAAGTTGACGGATGTCTTCAACAGAATTATTGGATGCTGCATCCAGTTCAAATATGTTGAATGAAAGGTCGTCTAGCCCCTGCCCGTCAACTTCGTTAATTGTTTTGGCGAACAGTCTTGCACAAGTGGTTTTTCCAACCCCTCTTGGACCGCAAAACAAATAGGCATGTGCGAGTTGATTAGATTTAATTGCATTGACAAGCGTATTTGTAATAGACTGCTGACCAACCACACTTTCCCAGGTGGAGGGTCTGTATTTTCTCGCCGATACAATGAAATCGCTCATAAGCACTTTCTTGAGCAACAAATATAGGAATCAAGCTGTCCGGTTAAGTTGAGAGTTATTAACATCCAGCCCTATCGACTCAAATTAAATTCTGTACGTCTGTTTTGTTGTCTTCCTTCAGGATTGTCGTTCCCGTTGGGTTTTGCATTTGGTTTAACCGGATCTTTTTCTCCGAACCATTCAAGGGTAATTCTATCCTCTGCAATGCCTCTCTTAACCAATTCTCTCTTAACCTTCTTCGCTCGCTCTCTTGAAAGTCTCAGGTTGTACCTGGGGTCACCCCATGAATCTGTATAGCCCGTGATCTTCACTTTGAGTTCTTCATTGTCGTTCATGATGCTGGCCAGTTTCTTTAAGTCCTTTCTTGAGGACTTGATAATGGTAATCCGGTCAAAAACAAACAGGATGTTATTGATTTCGAATTGATCTTGTGCCGCCTGAGCAACGGTGTCAATTTCAGGAATAGTGTCAACGGCAACAATTGGTTCCGCGATGGCATCCAGGTGTGCCTGAACTACATCTTGAGTAAGCACTGCTTCCACGTCAGTTTGTCTTAACCAATTCACATTCTGGCTGGCCATCAAGGTCGAAATTTTCGGGTCTTTTACTGCATCTCGGTGTAGGTAGGAGGTCTTAAGTTCTTCAACAGTCATTTCAGGTTCTTCTTCCATGATCTTATCACGTTGAATGTACGGTAAGAACCGATAAGACTCTCCTGCTTTTAGCTCGAATATGAATTCACCTTGTTCGTCGGTATAAATGGTTTGCTTTTCCTCTTTACTTTCCACGTCATAAATAACAATGGCCAATTTCTCAATAGGCTTATTCTGCTCAGAGAACGCTTTTCCCGCATAGATATTTATCCTGTCGGTATTCGGCACGAAATAAATGTCCTGATAACCTGTTCCTGAAGCACGGAACGATGAAAAATAAGCGTCCCTTCCGTGGATAACCGGTTGGTAAAAAATATCGTCTCCCGGGCTGTTTATAGGCATGCCCAGGTTTTCCGGTTCAGACCATTTTCCTGATTCGTCCTTGTGTGATACGAAAATGTCAAAACCACCCATACTGTTGTGGCCGTTGGATGAGAAATAAAGGGTTTTACCATCTTCGGTAAGGAAAGCACCGTCTTCATCCTCCTCGGTATTAATGGTTTTGCCCATGTTCTCTATTTTCTTGCTATCAGCATGATAAATCCATATATCCCGAAAACCTTGCGTGCCTTTTCTGTCACTTGTAAACACAATGTCTTTTGATGAAATGGTGCTGTGTGTTTCCCAGTCATTTGAGTTGATATCATCTCCGAGTTTTGTTAGTTCACTCCATTTGCCGTTTTTTAGTTCGGCTTCATAAACATCTCCTCCATTGTTGTCTCCTTCAGCAAACCGGTACACAAGGATTTTATTTTCTTCCGCACTCAGGTAGAGAATTGCTTCATGGTAATCCGTATTAAGCGCAGCAACCGGCTCAGGTTGACCCCATACTCCCCTGTAGTAATCTACCTTGTAAATATCCTCATGGTACATTCCGCTTTCGGTCAGTTTTTGTTCTTTTCCATTTTTCCTTCTGGTTGTAAAATAAATCGAACTGCCCGAGGCACTTGGAATAGGTCGATAATCGGGGAAAGGTGAATTGATCGGTTTTAATTCAAAGATTTCAGTTTCGGAGAGGTTCTTTTGAAATTCAATCGCATTTCTTACTTCCTGTAGTCGTTTGGAGATGAAATAGCGTTCGTCTGATTTTCTCATTGATACCAACGAGTCATAAGACCTGTATGTTTTCAAGGCCTTGTCAAACTCATAATTCATGTGGTAGGCCTCTCCCAGGTGGCGTAGTGCAGCCAAAGGAGCACGGGTTTCTTTAGCGTCTCCATCTGAATAGTCTGCTGTGAAATCTTCCGGGAATTTAAGTTTGCTCAGATAGTCAATGGCCTGATCGTAGGTTTTTCCGGTTTGCAGGTAACAGTAACCAATCATACTTTGGACGTTGGCGTTGTTGGGATTGCTTTTTAGCAAATCTTTCAAAATAGCTGCGGCATCCGAATAATTGTCTTTTGCAATTAATGAATAGGCCTTTTGAAACTGGTCTTTAAATTCACCCGGGCCGGCAAAAGTTGGGATACACACAAGCACGGTTAATCCCAATAACAATGGCTTGAGAAAAGGTAGGCAGAAGTTCATACTAGTGGTGTTGATGCCTCTCACGGCACAATAATTACGGAAGGTAGTAAAAAAGAGCGTGAAAAGGTTTATATTTGCCGCCCAATTAATTAAAAGTAAATTCTTTAAAACATGAATCGATACGAAACTGTTTTCATTTTAACTCCCGTTTTGTCTGAGGGTCAGACAAAGGAAGCAGTTGGTAAATTCGAGAAGATTTTGAAAGAAGGAAAGGCTAAAATTCATAACGCAGAGTTCTGGGGAATGAAGAAATTGGCGTATCCTATCCAGAAGAAGTCTACCGGGTTCTATCAACTGATTGAATTTGAAGCCTCGGGAGATGTTATTGAAAAGCTTGAAGTGGCTTTTAGAAGAGATGAGAGAATCCTTAGATTCTTAACTGTTAAACTGGATAAGCACGCTGTTGCGTATGCTGAGAAGCGAGTGAAGAGACTTGCTGAGAAGGCTTAGTGTGCATCTTAAAAAATCTAAATCATGGCAGATAAACAATCAGAGATTAGATATTTAACTCCGATCAACATTGAGATCAAGAAAGACAAGTACTGTAGATTTCAAAAATCGGGGATAAAGTACATTGATTATAAGGATCCGGATTTCCTTTTGAAGTTCGTAAATGAACAAGGAAAAATTCTTCCACGAAGAGTAACCGGAACTTCATTAAAGTATCAAAGAAAAGTAGCGCAAGCTGTTAAACGTGCACGTCACCTGGCTCTTATGCCATACCTTGGTGATATGCTTAAATAAGGAGGATTGAATCATGGATGTAATTCTTAAGCAAAACGTCGAGCACCTTGGTGATAAGGACGAATTAGTGTCGGTAAAGCCCGGGTATGGAAGAAATTACCTGATTCCTCAAGGGTTAGCCATTTTGGCTACAGCCTCTGTAAAGAAAATGCACGAGGAAACATTGAAACAAAGATCGCACAAAGCATCAAAAATGCTTGAAGAAGCTAAAGCGTCTGCTGAGAAGCTGAAAGATGTTTCAGTGAAGATCGGAGCCAAAGTTGGTGAAGCAGGCAAGATTTTTGGATCAGTAAATACGATTCAACTTGCTGAAGCACTGAAGGAAGCGGGTTACGATGTAGACAGAAAAGCAATCTCGTTAGGTTCTGATGCGATCAAGGAAGTAGGAACTTACACAGCTACAGTAAAACTTCATAAAGAAGTATTGGTTGATATCAACTTTGAGGTAGTAGGAGAGTAACTTCTGACGAATATAATTTTGAAGGGGAGATCAGGTTTGGTCTCCCTTTTTTGTGTCTGGAACCAGAACATTTGCTTAGAAACATTCCATATAAGAATTTTGGCTAAGCCAAGTACTAGAAAAATAGCCCTCAATTTCGTAAATTCGCTACCCCTAAAATGGTACTCGAAAGAGTATCATAAGTTGAACATCTAATTCTACAGTATTCTATGGCATTCGACATCGATATGATTAAGGCAGTTTACGAACGTTATCCGGAACGAGTAGCGGCCGCAAGAGCAATAGTGAATAAACCACTTACGCTTTCAGAAAAAATTCTTTACACTCACCTTTGGGAAGGCTCTGCAACTACCGAACATACCCGCGGTAAATCATATGTCGACTTTGCTCCAGATAGGGTTGCCATGCAGGATGCAACTGCGCAAATGGCATTGCTTCAGTTTATGCAAGCTGGAAAGAAGCAGGTAGCAGTTCCATCTACTGCCCATGCGGATCACCTGATTCAGGCAAAACTGGGAGCTTCGAAGGACCTTCAGGAAGGAATCAATAAGAACAATGAAGTTTTTCAGTTTCTAAGCTCTGTTTGTGATAAGTATGGAATCGGTTTCTGGAAACCGGGCGCAGGTATTATCCATCAGGTGGTTCTGGAGAACTATGCCTTTCCTGGCGGGATGATGATTGGAACAGATTCTCACACGGTAAATGCGGGCGGACTTGGAATGGTGGCCATAGGCGTTGGTGGCGCCGACGCAGTAGATGTAATGGCCGGAATGCCCTGGGAATTGAAATTCCCAAAACTGATTGGAGTTAAACTAACCGGGGAATTGAATGGATGGACAGCACCTAAAGATGTAATTCTTAAGGTGGCAGAAATATTAACCGTAAAAGGAGGTACAGGATGTATTGTTGAGTATTTCGGAGATGGTGCCTTGTCGATGTCATGTACCGGAAAAGGAACTATTTGTAACATGGGGGCAGAGATCGGAGCAACCACTTCTACCTTCGGTTACGATGATTCAATGAGAAGATATTTAAAAGCTACGGGAAGAGCGGATGTAGTTGAGTTGGCTGACCAGGTAGCAGAGCACCTAACTGGTGATCCTGAAGTGTATGCCAATCCGGAACAACATTTCGATCAGGTTATTGAGATTGACCTCAACACCTTAATGCCACATTTGAATGGTCCGTTTACTCCGGATCTTGCAACCGAGGTTGGTAAAATGACCGAAAAGGCAACAAAAGAAGGTTGGCCGTTGGAAGTAGAATGGGGATTGATTGGATCGTGTACGAATTCATCTTATGAAGATTTGTCCAGAGCGGCTTCAATTGCCCAACAGGCCGTAGATAAAGGTCTGGGGACAAAGGCTCAGTTTGGGATTAACCCTGGCTCAGAGCAGGTGCGATATACTGCAGAAAGAGACGGGTTACTAAAAACCTTCGAGGATTTAGAGGCAACAATCTTTACGAATGCTTGCGGGCCGTGCATCGGACAGTGGGCAAGATATTCCGACCCTAAGAATGCGCCGAAAAACTCGATTGTACATTCATTCAACAGAAATTTTGCGAAAAGGGCGGATGGTAATCCGAACACACACGCATTTGTGGCCTCACCCGAGTTGGTTGCGGCGATTGCGATTTCGGGTCGTCTCGATTTTAACCCGATTACAGATACGCTTATAAATAAGAATGGAGAAGAAGTGAAACTGGAGCCGCCGGTGGGTAGCGAACTTCCTGCAGCCGGGTTTGCGGTGGAAGACAATGGATATCAGGCGCCGGCAGAAGATGGTAGTAATATTGAAGTGGTGGTGAGCCCTGATTCGGAAAGACTACAGTTACTTACTCCATTTGAACCATGGGACGGAGAAAATATTACCGGAATGAAATTGTTGATCAAGGCGCATGGTAAGTGTACTACCGACCACATTTCAATGGCAGGTCCGTGGCTGAGATACAGAGGTCATCTGGACAACATTTCCAACAATTGCCTGATTGGAGCGGTGAATGCCTTCAATATGGAGACCAATAAGGTTAGAAATCAGCTAACCGGCGAGTATGGTGAAGTGCCTGCAACTCAGCGAGCGTATAAGGCCGCAGGAATCCCCACGATTGTAGTTGGAGATCATAACTATGGTGAAGGTTCTTCCAGGGAGCACGCGGCAATGGAACCAAGACATTTAGGTGTTCGAGCGGTAATTGTGAAGTCGTTTGCCCGAATTCACGAAACGAACCTCAAGAAGCAGGGAATGCTTGGGCTAACATTCGACAATGAATCGGATTACGACAAGATTAAGGAAGATGACACCTTTAATTTCCTTGATTTGGATCAGTTTGCTGATGGCAAGCAGCTAACACTTGAAATTGTCCATGCAGATGGATCGAAAGAGGAGGTCAAATTGAATCATACTTATAATGATGCACAAATTGAGTGGTTCAAGCACGGTTCGGCTTTGAATTTGATTAAGAAGCAGGCGGCTGAAGCACAAGAGGCTTAAGTTGTAGATAAAGGATTAGTGAAACCGCATCTTGTAACAAGGTGCGGTTTTTTTGTGCTCAAAAATGCCGGCCAATAAACCTCAGCCCTATGTTGTTACCGGAGTTTGTAACTTGATCTTTGCCAGATACGCGTCCCAGTCCCAAACGAAATTACGCATCAGATCGTCTAATCGCTTCAGTAAAATCGGGTTGGGAGCATTCATGTCCCGAAAGTAAGAATCCTGATACTGAGCCAATTTGTACTTGTAGAAGAAGGTTTTAGACATTCCATACAGAATGTTCTTTGAAGGGTGGTTTACCCGCCACATGAAATCCTCGTACTCGCTAACATAGGCTTTAAATTCCTCGTAGCTGGTTCCAAATACCTGGGCAAATTTTCTAATGATTGCGCGTTTAAGGAGTTGCTCTTCCGTTGCGCTAAAATATCTTGGTAAATAATTAAGATTTCCAGTTAAAACAGTAAGCAAGAAGCGGTCTGAATCATTATTACTGAATTCTGGCGTTCGCTCAAATTCAGGATCTGTCTTCACAAGTTGTGCAAAATCTGAAAAACCCTCATCCACAGATGAGATCAGACTGTTCACAAACACGTTTGCCAGTGTTTCCTCTGTGTATCTCTTCTTTCCGAATAAAGTTTGCAGCATATCCACGATAGTGAGTTGCCCAAAAATAGAAACTGAGTTCCGTGAGAATCGGAGAAACCGGAATCCCTTATCCACAAAGTTATTAACGTTAAGCTAACATTTGTAGTCAGGCACTTCCACGCGAACTTCCATCTAATTGGCCATCTAAAACGATTTTTCACCATAGATGTAATCGAACTTTTATCGCAGTTAGGTGGTTGTACTTTAGATTAAAATTAGTCCGTTATGAGGTGGAGAAAACCACTTATTATCATCTTTTCTGTTTTCGGCGTTGTAATGCTATTCATGATGTATGGAATGGGATTTAACATGGGGCAAAATACGCCTAAACCCGAAGAAGAAAAGGAAGAAAAGAAACTAGAAAGTACGGTCAAATTCGTCCGTGCGGCTACCGTTCAGAATCAAGCGTATCAAGTCGAAATTAATAGTCTCGGACGGGTAAGTTCTTCGCAGGCCATAAGTATTGGTTCTGAAGTACAGGGAATTCTCAGGGCAGGAAGTGTTAAACTGAAAAAGGGAGCCTCATTCAGAAGCGGCGACGTTCTGTTTAGAATCAACAATGGTGATGCTGCACTTATGTTAAAGGCTAGAAAAAGTTCTTATCTCACGTTACTAGCCACAACCCTTCCCGACATTAAAATTGACTATCCGGAGCACTACGAGGTGTGGAAATTATTCTTTGACAAGTTGGATATGGATCAACCTTTTCCTCCAATGCCACCGTTGGTAGATTCTAAACTGAAGACGCTCCTTGCGTCCAGAAATATTCTCGGAGAATATTACAACATCAAGGCAGATGAGGTGAAACTATCAAAGTACGTGGTCAGAGCACCTTTTAACGGAACAATCACCGAAGCCTTTGCAGATGTCGGTTCATTGGTTGGTCCTGGTGGGGCAATTGTCAATATCATAAATAATGGCTCACTGGAAGTAGAGTGTCCGGTAAGTCCGGAAGAAATTGATTTGGTGCGGATTGGTACGTCTGTGGAATTAAGTGATGAAACGGGTACCATGTGGAATGGCAAGGTAATCCGTAAAGGGCAGTATTTAAATCCGAATACCCAATCCATTCCCGTTTTTATAGCAGTTAGTGAGAAGGATAAGAAACTGTACAACGGGATGTACCTAACGGCTGAAATTGAAGGAGACTCTGTTCCAAATGTCTTTGAAATCCCGAGGAGAGCCCTGCTTGAGAACGAACCGGAAGTTTATCTCGTTAAAGACTCTTCGCTTGTTAAAACCAAAATTGATCTTGTGTTGCTCCGCGATGAAACCGCTTTGATTGGAGGGGTGGAAAACGGAAGCAAACTGGTTACGGAACCTCTTGTTAATGTGAGGCAAAACACTAAAGTGGCCATTATAAAGAAGTAGCATGCGGAAGTTTATTTCCTTCTTCATAAAGTATCCGATTTGGTCTAACGCAATCATAATTGTGGTGCTTGGGTTTGGTTTGATGAACATGTTCAACATGCGTCATTCTTTCTTCCCTGAAATGCCATCTAACAGGATTCTTGTAACTGTGCAATACCCTGGAGCTTCTCCGGAGGAAATGGAGGAAGGGGTAACCACCAAAATTGAAGAGTCGCTTCGCAATGTTACGGGCATAGACAAGATCACCTCTACCTCCAGTGAGAATTTTGCAAAAATCAATGTTTATACCTACACAGACGAAGACATTGATGACATGGTTCAGAAGGTCAAAAACGCTGTGGACGGTGTGAACGGACTTCCTGCGGGAGCAGAAAAACCAATGGTTATAAAGAATGAAGGGGGTATGATGAGTACGGCCTCATTCATTTCCTTATCTGGCCCGGATGATCTGAAAAAATTAAAGGAGATCGGTGATGAAGTAGAGCGAGATTTTCTGGCCTCGAGTGCTATTTCGGAAGTTCAGAAGTTTGGATATACCGATTTGATTATCTCTGTTGAGATTCGTGAAGCCGATCTGCAAAGGCACAATCTGACCTTAAATCAGATTTCGATGGCGATAAGCACCAGTAATCTGGATATTTCAGCAGGAACCATCAAAACCAAAGATGAGGAGATGTTAATCCGCTCCATGAATCGTTCTACCGATCCCGAAGATATTGGGAATATTGTGCTTTACGCACAGCCGGATGGACATAAAATTCGTGTCAAAGATGTTGCGGATGTGCAGCTCACTTTTTCTGAATTGCCCAGCAAATCTTATGTCAACAGAAAAAGGAGTGTAACCTATATCATCAATAAACTACCCAATGATGACCTGAGCGAGATAGCCGCATTCACCGAAGATTATGTGGAGAAATTCAACGAGGAGAACGATGAATATGAAATGAAGATCATGTTCCAGTTCTCAGATATGCTTGATGAGCGAATTGATATGCTCTCTATCAACTTGCTTTGGGGGTTGTTTTGGGTAGTGTTGATTTTGAGTTTGTTCCTGAGATCACGATTGTCGTTCTGGGTGGCATTTGGTATTCCATTTTCATTTATCGGGATGTTTGCTTTGGGAGCCTTATATGGCATGACGGTAAACATGATCTCACTATTCGGAATGATCATGGTCATCGGTATTCTGGTAGATGACGGAATCGTGATAGCCGAGAATATTTACGCGCACTACGAACGAGGTAAGACACCAATGCAGGCGGCCCTCGATGGAACAATGGAAGTGATGTCGTCTGTGTTTACTTCTGTTATTACTACGGTTGCAGCTTTTAGTTTTCTGTTTTTTGTAGAAGGGGGAATGTCTTTTATGGCAGAGATGGCATTTGCAGTAGTAGCCTGTCTTTTGTTGTCGCTGGTAGAGGCATTTCTCATTTTACCTTCACACCTGTCTCACGATTCCATATTAAAACCGTTAGATATTAAGTTCTATAAGAAGATTCGTAGTTTTCTGGAACGCTGTATCAATAAGGTAAGAGATGGGTATGCAGCTCTATTGAAGTTTTTCTTGAAACGCTACAGGGCGTGGGTGTTTTTTCCGCTAATTTTCATTGGAGTAGTGTTGTTTCTATTAGTTAGTGGCGTAATCGGTTGGACTCTTTTTGAAAACCCACCCTTTGATTCGATTACGTTGGAAGCAGCCTTTAAGCCAGGAGAAACCGAAGAACAAACGGAAGAGTTCCTCTGGTACGCTCATGATGTGATTGATTCCATCGGCAGAGAGTTGATAGAGGAAACAGGTCATGAAGTCATTTCATACGTCTCAATGACTGTGGGAACCACCGAAGGACTTGGAGAATCCGGCCCCCATGCCGGAGTCATCCGCGTTTCTACGGAGCAATCTGATGATGTTGATACAAGGGCAATTGCCAACCGCATCAAGGATCGAATTTCGGAAGATTGGAAGCAACGTCTGGAGAAATTAAAAGTTGGCGGACAGGAGCAATTTGGAGCAGCGATAGAGGTTTCTCTGATTTCAGAAGACGACAATGCTTTGGTGAAATGCTCCGAAGAGTTGATTTCACGGATGCAGGAAATGCAGGGGGTTAATGATATAGTAAGCAACCATGGTTTGGGTAATCGTGAATTGCATGTCGCCTTGAAGCCCAAAGCTCAGCTTCTTGGGTTGACCGTGAACGATATTCTTGGCCAGATTCGACAGGGTTTCTTTGGTACTGAAGTGCAACGATTGATTTTGGGTCGTGATGAAGTGAAATTATGGGTGCGTTATCCGAAATCGGATAGAAGCACGTTGAGTCAGTTAGACAATGTCATGATTCGCACTAATTCGGGACAAAGTTTTCCCTTTTATGAAGTCGCCGAATATGAAATTCAAAGGGGACAGGTAGCCATAAATCATCTGGATGGAAAACAGGAAATTCGGGTTTCTGCTGATGTGGCCGATAACTCTAAAATTGGAACGATTACACAGGATTTGTACAATGAAGTGATTCCTGAATTGTTACAGGAGTATCCTGAAGTAACCAGTGCCATGGGTGGCCAGGGAGAAGAAGGGATGGATAGTATCAAGTGGTTCGCCTTTGCCTTTGGGGCCTCCATTGTAATGATGATGATCATTCTGTCATTGAATTTCAACTCTTTCTATCAAGCCCGGTTAATCTTGATGGTAATTCCGGTTGGTTTCTTCGGTGCCGTTTTGGGGCATGGAATAGAAGGTTTTAACTTCTCAACTTTAGGCTTATTTGGGGTTATTGCGTTGGCAGGAGTGTTGGTGAATGATTCGGTGGTAATGCTTGATACCTATAACCGTTTACTTCGAAGCGGAGTGAACCCCAAAGAAGCAGCATTTGAATGTGGTAAAGCACGATTCCGGCCAGTAATACTAACCACAATTACTACGGTGGCTGGTTTGTACCCACTTATCGCTGAAAGTAGTTTCCAGGCGCAGTTTTTGGTTCCTATGGCCATAACCATTGCTTACGGTGTGTTGTTCGGAACAATTATTCTATTACTGTTTTTTCCGCCGCTCATTTTGTTTTTCAACGACATGAAGCGAACCAGATGGTGGTTGTGGCGTGGAGGTAAATACCCACCAACCAGGATGGAGGCTGAGCCTGTGACGAAATTGATGAAGCGTGAAAAGGAGTTGGATGAGTTTAATCGTATGTTGGATCAAGGAGTGAAAGGAGGCGAGTTATGAGATTTATCATAGTGATTGTTTGGATGATTTCTTGTAGCATTCCCATGATTGGGCAAAATCAACTTTCTCTGCAGGATGCTATTAACGTGAGTCTTCAGAATAACTACCAGATCCAGATTGCTCAGTTTCAGGCGGCGCAAAGCAAAGTAAATAATACATGGGGGGAGGCGGGTCGCTACCCTCAAATAAGCCTATCCGCTACCCAGGGAAATAATGTTTCCGACCAAAGCCAGAACCCAACTTCCTTCATACAGGAATTACTTATTTCCAATTCGGTACAAGGTGGTCTCGATCTTAATTGGACGCTTTTTAACGGTTTTTCCGTTAAGGCAAACAAAGAACGATTAGATCAGGTAGAAGCACAATCTGAGGGTAATGCGGCCGTCGTCATTGAAAACACCATACAGGCTGTGGTGTTGGCTTATTATAATGTACAGCTGCAAAAAGAAAAGTTGAAGATTCTTAGAGAGGTATTACAAACTTCTAAGGATCGATACGATTACAACTTGCTGAAAGAAGAAATTGGAACAAGCGTAAGTACTGATATTCTACAATTCCAAACTCAAATGCTAACTGACTCTTCCAACGTAATGATGCAGGAAATTGCGGTAAGAAATGCATTGCGAAATCTGAACGTGTTGATGGCAGCGGATTCCGAGATACAATATGAACTTTCAGACAACCTTTTTGACGATTTCCCTAGTTATCAATTGGACGATTTGAAAACCAAAATGGAGTCCAATAATCAGAACCTGAAAAACCAATACATTAATACGGAGATATTTAAACAAGATGTGAAGTTGGCCAAATCCACCATGTACCCGGTTGTTTCCTTCAACGCAGGGGCTTCTGCGAATCGCAGTTCGTATAGAATCGGGGATTTTCCACCTATGGCCGGAACCAATATTAACTACTACGGGAATTTTTCCCTCACTTTCAACCTTTTTAACGGAGGTAAAGTGAAAAGAGCCATTCAAAGCGCCGATATCCAAACCAAAATCAATGAGCTGCAAATCGACGAGTTAAAACAAAGTCTGAATCGAGATTTAACACAGGCCTATGAGCTTTACGAAATGCGGTTGAAAGTCTATCAGCTCAATCAGGAAGCGGTGGAAGTGGCACAAAAGAATCTTATTTCCGCGGAGGCCAAATATGAGGCAGGAACCTATAACTCCTTCAATTACCGAGATGTAAACCTGGCCTATTTGAACGCAGGAATAGCCGTGCTGGAGGCGGTCTATAATTTGATTGATTCAAAAACTGAATTAACCAGGCTTACCGGAGGCTTGCTATCGGATAATAATCAGTAGTTCCGCTGGCCAGCACTAAGCAGGTTATTCGTTAATTTCAACATTCTTGAATTTATTTTGGATTTGTCAAGTTGCTCACATTGTGTGTAGTAGGGCAAGTTTGAATTTTCTTAAAAATAGTATGCATGCATAACAAATTCTGTTATATTTGATAGAAGTAAAAGATGCGTGTGGACAGAAAGCTAAAACCAGAAGATACAATTGATTTTCAGATCCGTTGGGCCTGGCATAAAATAACCAGAATGTACAATTTGGAGGCCGGTAAATATGGACTTTCTATGTCTATTGGTCAAGTGCTTTTAAACATTGATAAAGATGGAACTCCATCTACCAAGCTGGGGCCAAAAATGGGCATGGAACCGAGAAGTTTAACTCGGATGCTGAAGTCGCTGGAAGATAAAGGCTACATCTACAAGGAGGCGGATAAGAATGATAAGCGTATGGTTCGAATCTTTCTGACTGAAGAGGGTAAGAAAAAGCGAAAGATCTCGCGCAGCACAGTACTGCAATTCAACCAGTTTATGCGTGAGAACATCTCAAAAACCAAAATGAAGCACTTTTTTGAGGTCCTCGAAAATATGAATGAGTTGATTGATAAGAATGATATATATAGTGATAAATAAAGAAGGTAAAGGAGTTTTTAGTTCTTAGTGATTAGATCCCTGTGGGAACAATTTAATTTTATGCAGGATTTTAAAAGTTTGATGATTTGGCAGAAGGCCATGAAGGTTTGTGAAGATACGTTTGCGTTGACCACAAATATCAATGGTCTCGAATTCACATCACTCGTTCAACAGGCGAATCGTTCAGGTGTGTCTGTGCCGTCAAATATCGCTGAAGGAGCAGGTCGAAAATCTCAGAAGGAATTTGCACGGTTTTTAAACATTGCCTTTGCGTCGTCGTGTGAACTGGTAACTCAAATTTTGCTTATCCAGCGTATGATTCCTGAACATGATGAGAACTGCCAGTGTTTATTGGAAGAACTGGATCCGCTTCAGCGAATGATGAACACGTTTCTTGCCAAGGTAGATCAAACAATCATAGAGTAGAAATCATCAGTTGAGACTGCACTAAATACTAATAACTAAAAACTCCTTTACCCAGAAAATACCAATAAAACCGAATGAAAAGAAACATTAAAAAAGTAGCCGTACTTGGATCGGGTGTAATGGGGTCGGGAATAGCTTGTCATCTGGCGAATGTTGGATGCGAGGTATTGCTGCTTGATATCGTGCCCAAGGATGCCGAGGAGTCATCGGTGAAGGCCGAAAGAAATGCACTAGTTAATAATGCACTTAAAACAGCAATCAAATCTAAACCGGCACCTTTATATGCTAAAAAGTTTGCTTCCAGGATTGAAACCGGGAACATGACTGATGATATGTCCAGGATCAAAGATTGTGATTGGATCATTGAAGTAGTGGTGGAGCGACTTGATATCAAGCAGAAGGTCTTCGAAAATGTAGAAAAGCACAGAAGGCCAGGAACCTTGATCACCTCAAATACGTCAGGGATTCCGATCCACATGATGCTTGAAGGAAGAAGTGAAGATTTTCAAAAACATTTCTGTGGAACCCACTTTTTCAACCCTCCGCGTTATCTGAAACTTCTGGAAATCATACCAACTCCCAAAACAGATCCGGAGGTTGTGGAATTCTTTATGGATTACGGTGCCCGTATACTTGGGAAAACGATGGTGCTATGTAAGGATACTCCCGCATTCATTGCCAACAGAGTGGGGGTGTATGCCATTCAGGATCTTTTCCATACAGTCTCAAAAATGGGACTAGCAGTAGAGGAGGTTGATAAGCTCACCGGACCTGTGATGGGGAGACCAAAGTCTGCTACGTTCAGAACATGCGACGTTGTGGGGCTTGATACGCTGGTACATGTGGCCAATGGTGTAAAAGAAAACTGCCCCGACGATGAACGTAGAGAGGTATTTGAAATTCCGGACTATGTTTCAAAAATGGTAGAGAAGGGCTGGCTTGGATCTAAGAGCAAACAAGGTTTCTATAAGAAAACAACCAATGCCGAAGGGAAAAAGGAGATTTTGGTTCTCGATCTGAATTCTATGGAATACCGTTCCAAGAACAAAGTAAAGTTCGGAACCCTGGATGCAGCTAAGTTAGAAGATGACCTGGCGAAAAGGACAAAAATTCTATTCTCAGGAAAGGACAAGGCGGGTGAATTTTACAGATCAGTGTTCTCAGGAGTCTTCCAATATGTTACGAATAGGATTCCGGAAATAGCGGACGAGCTTTACCGAATCGACGATGCTTTGAAAGCGGGCTTTGGATGGCAGATGGGACCATTCGAAACCTGGGATGCCATTGGTATGGAAAAGGCACTTGCGGTAATGGAGGATCAGGGAAGAAAGCCGGCTCAGTTCATTTATGATATGATCTCCGCTGGTGTGACATCTTTCTATAAAGTAGAAGACGGCGTTAGAAAGTATTACGATGTTAACGATAAAGCCTACAAGATAATTCCTGGAACCGAAGACATCATTTCACTTGCCGACTTACGTGAAACCAATACTGTTTGGAACAATTCCGATGTCCATATCATAGATTTGGGTGATGGCATCTTGAATGTTGAATTTCATACTAAGATGAACACCATTGGAGGTGGCGTTTTACAGGGAATTAATAAAGCCCTTGACCTGGCCGAAAACGGTGAAGAGTGGAGAGGAGTTGTCATTTCAAATGAGGGAGAGAATTTCTCTGCTGGAGCCAATGTGGGCATGATCTTTATGATGGCTGTTGAGCAAGAATACGATGAACTTGATTTTGCAGTTCGTGCATTCCAGAATACGATGATGCGCTTACGCTACTCAGCTGTTCCGGTGATAGCGGCTCCACATGGAATGGCCCTAGGTGGAGGTTGTGAGATTTGCCTGCACGTAGATAAGGTGGTTGCACATGCCGAAACTTATACCGGTTTGGTAGAATTTGGGGTTGGTTTAATTCCCGGAGGTGGCGGCACCAAAGAGTTCGCACTCAGACACGCTGATGAATTGAACGCTGGTGATATGCGTATTAACAACTTCAGAAACCGTTTTCTGACCGTTGGTCAGGCTAAAGTGGCCACTTCGGCTCATGAGGCATTCGAGTTAGGTTATTACCGGGAAGGTGTGGACGAGGTAATTGTCTCCAGAGCACACCAGTTGGCTTACGCAAAAGATTGTTGCCTGGACATGGCTGACAAAGGTTATCAACAACAAGCCAAAAGGAAAGATGTTAAGGTATATGGCAAAGAAGGATTGGGTATCGTTTACGTAGGAGCCGATTCTATGGAAGCCGGAAACTACATCTCTGAGCATGATAAACTGATTTCAGAAAAACTCGGCTATGTAATGTGCGGAGGAGATTTATCCTCCCCAACCGAAGTTTCCGAACAGTATTTGCTGGATTTGGAGCGAAAAGCTTTCCTGGAGCTGTGTGCCGAACGAAAGACCTTAGAGAGATTACAGAGTTTGTTACAGACAGGGAAGATATTGAGAAATTAAACCGTATTGCGTCTAGCGTATTGCGTTTTTAACCCTATGAATAAGTATAAAGATTTAAATGTTTGGAAAGAGTCAATTGAATTGGCCTCTGATATTTACAGGATTACCAATGAGTTTCCTGATCATGAGAGATTTGGTTTGATT
This sequence comes from Parvicellaceae bacterium, assembly GCA_965267315.1. Taxonomy (GTDB): domain Bacteria; phylum Bacteroidota; class Bacteroidia; order Flavobacteriales_D; family Parvicellaceae. The sequence goes on along the minus strand of OZ253949.1, from coordinate 4,280,149 downwards.
CAACAACTGAGAAGAGCCGTAATTTCTGTTTCCAGCAATATTGCGGAAGGATCTGGAAGAAATAATGCACGAGAGTTTTACCACTTTCTTGGCATTGCGGCGGCTTCCGCCTGCGAGGTAGAGTCGCAGTTAATAGTTGCTTCAAAATTAGGTATGATCAACAAAGATGATATTGAAGCTGAATTGGACCGAGTAGACAAAATCCAGAAAATGATCTTTAGACTTCAGTCAACTATATAGGGGGGTTAAAAACGCAATACGCCGAGCGCATTACGCAATACGTAAAATACAAATGAAAAAAGCATACATAGTAGGCGGATACAGAACCGCAGTAGGAAAAGCTCCAAGAGGAAAATTTCGATTTACAAGACCGGATGACCTTGGAGCGGATGTAATTAAACACCTGATGGCCGATTTTCCACAGCTAGACCCGAATCGTATTGATGACGTGATTGTAGGAAATGCGACGCCTGAAGCGGAACAAGGCCTAAACATGGGTAGAATGATATCGCTGATGGGACTGGATACTGAAAAGGTTCCCGGTATGACCGTTAACAGATATTGTTCGTCAGGATTGCAAACAATCGCATTGGCAGCATATCAAATAATGGCAGGAGGTTCGCATTGCGTAATAGCAGGAGGCGTGGAAACCATGTCTCCCATTCCATTTGGTGGATGGAGAATTGTCCCAAATGCCGAGGTCGGTAAAAATCACCCGGATTGGTACTGGGGAATGGGACTAACAGCAGAAGCCGTTGCAAAAGAATTTAACGTTTCAAGGGAAGATCAGGATAAGTTTGCGCTTGGTTCGCACGAAAAGGCATTGGCTGCAATTGCAGATGGAAAGTTCAAAGATGACATCGTACCAATTACCGTTAACGAGGTTTATCTAGATGAGAATGAAAAACGTCAGGAGCGACAGTATGTAGTGGATACTGATGAAGGTCCAAGAGCTGGTTCTTCAATGGAGGCTTTAGCAAAACTCAGACCAGTATTTGCTCAAGGAGGCACCGTTACAGCGGGAAATTCTTCTCAAACCTCAGATGGTGCAGCCTTTGTTATGGTAATGTCCGAGGAGATGGTGAAAGAACTAAATATTGAACCTATTGCGAGGTTAGTTGATTTCACGGTTGTTGGACTTGAGCCAAGAATTATGGGGATGGGTCCTATGCATGCAATTCCTGCTTCTCTGAATAACGCCGGAATGAAGCTGGACGATTTAGAGCAAATTGAATTGAACGAGGCGTTTGCCTCTCAGGCAGTAGCGTGTGTTCGAGAGTTGGGGGTGAACCCGGATATCGTAAACGTAAACGGAGGGGCTATTGCATTAGGACATCCGCTTGGTTGCACAGGGGCTAAACTGACGGTTCAGTTGCTAAATGAAATGCGAAGAAGAAATCAAAAGTATGGAGCCGTTTCTATGTGTGTAGGAACCGGCCAGGGTGCTTGCGGCATATTTGAATTATTGAGCTAAATAGTCATTAGAGAGTGCATCCTTCGACAAGCTCAGGATGACACTCTAAATTAAAATACCAAGGCGACGTCATCCTGAGCTTGTCGAAGGAGACTCGCCGCCAAACGACCAAAATGGAAACACAAGAAAAGAAAATGGACGCAATAAAAGGAGGAGAATTCCTCGTAAGAGATACAGAAGCCAAAGATATTTTTACACCGGAAGAATGGTCGGAAGAGCAGTTAATGATTGCTCAGATGTGCCGGGATTTCCTGGCTGCCGAAGTACATCCCAATCTGGATAGGATTGACTCGATGGAGGAGGGGTTAATGGTTACTCTCATGGAGAAAGCTGGTGAACTTGGGATGCTTGGGCTGTCGGTACCGGAAGATCTTGGTGGTATGGGCGTGGATTTTAAGACATCTATGCTGGCAACCGAAGCACTTGGAACAGGGTTCTCCTTTTCTGTGGCTTATGGTGCACATACCGGAATCGGAACGTTGCCATTATTGTATTATGGAACGGATGAGCAAAAGCAAAAATACATACCTAAACTCGCATCGGGTGAGTGGAAAGCATGCTACTGTTTAACCGAACCGAGTTCAGGATCAGATGCAAATTCGGGCAAAACGAGAGCCGTACTTTCTGATGATGGAAAGCATTATGTGCTCAACGGACAAAAAATGTGGATTACCAATGGCGGGTTCGCCAATCTACATACTGTATTTGCGAAAATAGACGACGATGAAAATTTGACTGCTTTTCTGGTTGAAGGAGATTCGGAAGGAATCAGTTTGAATCCGGAGGAGAAAAAAATGGGGATCAAAGGTTCATCTACCCGGCAGGTATTCTATAACAATGTGAAGGTTCCTGTGGAAAATCTACTTGGAGACCGGCAAGGAGGATTCAAAATTGCAGTAAACATTCTTAATATCGGACGAATCAAACTTGCCGGTGGAGTTATGGGAGGTTGCAAGGGAGCTATTGAAGATTCCGTGAAGTATGCGAACGAAAGAGAGCAGTTCGGTAGGTCAATTTCCAAGTATGGAGCTATCCGACACAAGTTGGCGGAGCAATGTGTGAAGACGTTCGCAGTAGAATCTGCTACCTACCGGGCGTCTCAGAATATTGATGATGCAATCAATGCCTTAATAGAGTCCGGAATGGACAAAGGAAAAGCAACGTTGAAAGGTATTGAGCAGTTTGCCCCGGAATGCGCTATTCTGAAAGTTGTCGGGTCTGAATGTTTGGACTTTGTGGTGGATGAAGGAGTGCAAATTCATGGAGGAATGGGCTTCTCGGCAGAGACCAGGATAGAACGGTCCTATCGAGATGCCAGAATTAACAGAATCTTTGAAGGTACGAATGAGATCAACCGAATGCTAACGGTAGGAATGATCATGAAACGTGCAATGAAAGGAGAACTTGATCTAATGGGGCCAGCCATGGCCGTGGCCAACGAGCTGATGGGTATTCCGGATTTTGGTGATGGAAGCGATGAACTGTTTGAAGCAGAAAAGAAGTACGTAAAGAACTTTAAGAAGGCTGTATTAATGGTGGCTGGAGCCGCTGCACAGAAGTTCATGGATAAAATGGCCAAAGAGCAGGAGGTAATGATGAACATCGCCGACATGGTGAATATGGTTTACGTTGCCGAGTCTACCTTACTAAGAGTAGAAAAAATGGTAGGAGTTAAAGGTGAAGAGGCGTGCCAGGAACAACTGGATATGATGCGTGTATTGATTTACGATTACGCAGATGCGATGAACAAAGCAGGAAAAGATGCACTAAATGCATTTGCGGAAGGAGACGAAATGCGAATGATGCTAATGGGGCTCAAGCGATTCACCAAACATGCGCCGTTCAATGCGAAAGAAGCGAGACAGCGAATTGCTCAAAAACTGATTGAAGCAAACGATTATTGTTACTAACATCTTTAGGGTTAACCAAAGAAAATCCTCGGTTCAATAAAGCCGGGGATTTTTTGTGCTTTAATGTGCGTCGTCTTTAACGATCTTCGCAAATTTCTTCTGGAATTTTCTTAACCGTGGAATCGAGACCGATTTTACGTAAGGTTGATTTGGATTCAGTTTTTCGTAATTCTGGTGATAGTCTTCAGCTTTATAGAACACCTCAAATTTTTGAATCTCCGTTACCACAGGCTTGGAATATTTACCGGAAGTGTTCAAGCTGTCTTTCTGTTTTTGAGCGAGTTGCTTTTCAGTTTCGTTCTGATAGAATATGATAGAACGGTAATGTGAACCAAAATCTGGCGCCTGGCCATAGGTTGTAGGGTCCTGAGATCCGTAATAAGCCTTCACCAAAGTTGGAAAATCAACCACGCTGGAATCATAGTAAACTTTTACCACTTCTGCATGAGAACCCATATTGTGATAAGTCGGATTTTTCTCAGTACCTCCCGAATAACCTGAAACAGCTTCCTCCACTCCTTTGATGCTCTCGTAGATTGCTTCAACACACCAAAAACAGCCACTGGCAAAGTAAGCGGTGCTTAAATTGTCAAGATTCTTTTTTTCGGCTGTAGGCTTCATTTCCTTACTGGTGATAGCGATTTCTGTGGTGGTGGAGTCGGAATTGGATTGGCAACTACCCGCCATGATAAATACACTGAGAAAGATCAATAAAAATCCGTGCTTCATGTTGTGGCTTTTATCTATCAAACGTTTAAGGTTGAACAAAGTTTGTAAACTTCAAGACAAAAAGGAAGTGTCTTTGGAGGCCGGAGTTGAACCAGTTTCAGTGTGGCTTACGTAGAACATTGATCGCTGGACGTAACCCAGACATCGCTATGAGATACTTTTTTTTCTGTGTTCTTAGTTCTGAAAGAATTTGCTCCAACTCCTGAATGTGCCTTTCTTGTTCCCTTACCCGATCTAACTGTTCGCTATTCCTACGGAGAGCATGGCCCGCTGCTAATCTTTCGTCTGATAAACGTTTTTGCTCCGATTCTAGAAAAAGAATGCTGTTGCTAACATAACTTAAAATCTCATTTAGTACAACACCTGACCGATGCTTGAACCCCATTTCGGTGTAGGTAGAATCCTGCATTATCTTTTCCCTGAGTATAAGTTGATTCCACTGAAAGCAGAAGTCACGCAAAGAAGTGTCTCCCAATGGAATCAGAACCATCGGTATAGTGGTGGTTTCTCCCTGGCGAATAAGATTTTGAAGACTGTTATACATTTCCAGGTTTTGGCGCACTTCGCGTAACTCTGAGTCGATCTTTGAAAAATTCTGTTGGATCACATTCAAGGCGTATTCAAGAGCTTCTGCGGATGCAACATTATCATAAGAACTCCGCATCTGCTCCTTCGCCTGATGGAGTGAGAGACCTGCCTGGTCTATAGCCCTGTCAGTAAAACCAAGTTGGTTTTCAATATTCCTGAAAACCTTCTCGGTATGATAGGAAATATATGTGTCAATAATCCTCGTTAGTATTGCTTTAGCACTATCCTTGACTTTATGGGTAAATGTCAATTCAATAATTCCGGAGTTTTCTTCTCTTTTGACCGAGAGATTGTGAGCCAGGGTTTGCGATTCAACTCCGATTTCTGCGGCGTATTTCAGAAAAGCACCAGATTTCAAATCTTGTTCTACTACCTTAGCTTCTGTTAATACGGTATCAACTCCCAGTCCTAGTTTTAACTCACATTGTAAGATGGCTTTGGCGGAATTTTGTGCTACAGCATTGTAAAAACAAGCAAATGCGGTAATGATTAACAGTAATTTCATGCGATAGCGGTTTCGTGTTCATACAAAAACTCATCCAACCCTTTCCCGGCAAAATACTCCTTGGTCCAACGTTTAGCCTGGTTTACGGTATACGGCATGATGCCATCCTCATGCCATTTTTTAAGCATGATGATTTCACGTTGTGATAGTTTTCCATCTATCATAATTCCAAACAGAACAACCTTGGAAAATGCAAGTTTGGTGTCGTCATCTGCCAGTTTGAGGAGTATATCAACGTCGGTTTGAAAATCCGGATTGGCGACCACCGGCACCTCGAATTTATTCAATAAGGTAATTGAAAGTAAGAAGTGATTGTAGTGGTACGAACGTTTAGAAACGGATACACTTTGCAAACTATCGTAGATCAGATTTCTAAACTCAATATTGTCCTTATGATCCTCGTAAAGTTGATCGGCAAACTTCTTAATTAAAGGAGGAGCCATCACTCTGACAAGTGCTTCACCCATCACTGAATGAGCTGCATAAGCGTTCCAGAATGCATAAACAGGAATCCCCGCAAAATCTACTAATGCTCGAATAGCGTACCGGCCAAGCAACCTTCGGATCAATAGCTTAAATATGTAATTTGTTAACATGGCCTTTAACCGGATAACCACCTGATAGAGAAAAACCTGCCATTTCAGTAAACCCTGATAGGGATTGATGCCGATTTCCTGTAAGCTCTTCTGTTTTCGTTCAAGGCCAACTGCAATTAGCGCGCGCAGGTTATTTTCATAGTGCTCGTCGTCTTCCGCCGGAAAACCTGTAGCCGCAGCAATTCTTGCAACTGCTCTGATGTTGACATACGTTAAATACCAGATTTCAAGAAGTACCAGAACCAAACTGTATCCATAATACTCCCATTCCACTTCTATTGGGTCACCCAAAAAAGGCAATTCCAGCAACCTTTTAGGGAATAGAGTTTCGCCAAAATAATGGTATGGAGCAAAGAGTAAGATAACACCTGCGGCTCCAGCAGCCCCGGCTTTGAATAAGGTGTTTCTGCGAATTTTTTTTAAATCCGCAAGCTCCCGTTCCGACAGAATGTCAAGGGGGTCATCGGTAACCGGACGTATTCTTGTTAGCTCGCGATAGGCGAGTTTTTCCCAGAATGATCTTTTATCTTTCTCCGCGATAATGGGTTAGGTTTGGCCCACTAAATTAGGGCAACACCAGTATAGTTATGAGGAGTAAATGCCCGGAGTTCCGATTTTACTTCGTCGTTTACGTTTAGTTGCTCAATAAAGGCAGCAATACTTTGTGCGGTGATGGCTTCATTGGTTCGCGTTAAAGACTTTAGAGCTTCGTATGGTTTGGGGTATCCCTCTCTACGTAATACTGTTTGAATAGCTTCTGCCACTACCGCCCAGTTTTCTTCCAGATCATTTGCCAATTGCTCCTTATTAAGCAAAAGTTTGTTCAGACCTTTCTCAGTCGACATCAATGCCAAAATAGAGTGTCCAATTGGAACGCCCACGTTTCTTAATACGGTAGAATCTGTAAGGTCTCGTTGCAGTCTAGATACCGGTAGCTTTGCGGCCAGATGCTCGAAGAGAGCGTTTGCAATTCCGATGTTGCCTTCTGAGTTCTCAAAGTCAATTGGATTAACTTTATGAGGCATTGCTGAAGAACCAACTTCTCCTTCTTTTATTTTCTGCTTGAAATAATCCATCGAAACGTAAGTCCAAACATCTCGATCCAGATCCAGCAGTATGTTGTTAATGCGTTTTAAAACATCAAACAAGCCCGCAAGATGATCGTAATGTTCAATTTGGGTCGTCGTTTGCGATCGTTTCAGTCCTAAATGAGAAGAAACAAAGTTGTTGGCAAAGTCTATCCAATTGATTTCCGGGTAGGCAGCCTTATGCGCATTGAAATTACCAGTAGCCCCACCAAATTTGGCGGCGTATTTTACTTGTTTCAACTGATCCACCTGTTCACGTAATCTTTCAACGAATACGTAAATTTCCTTGCCCAGTTTGGTAGGAGATGCCGGTTGTCCGTGCGTCCTGGCGAGCATGGAAATGTCTTTCCAGTCTTTAGACAAATTATCCAGAAGGTCGATAACCTGTTCTAGCATTGGCAGATAAACTTCCGATATGCCTTCCTTCAGTGACAATGGAACGGATGTGTTGTTGATATCCTGAGACGTAAGGCCGAAGTGGATGAATTCCTTATTTCCTTCAAAATTGATTTTGTCTAACTCCTCTTTAATGAAGTACTCAACAGCTTTTACGTCGTGATTTGTCGTTCCCTCTATCTCCTTTACCCTCTCAGCATTGGCAAGCGTGAAATTTTTATAAATTCTTCGAAGCGCTTCGAAATTTGAAGCGTCTATATCCGCAAGCTGAGGTAACGGTAGCTCGCACAGAGCGATAAAATATTCAACCTCTACTCTTACTCTGTACTTTATTAAAGCATATTCGGAGAAATAAGGTGCTACTAGTTTTCCTGCTCTTCTGTAGCGTCCGTCGATAGGAGAAACGGCAGTTAATGCACTAAGATTCATCTGTGTTAATTCAAAGCACAAAGGTAGGAAATGCAGCCACGCGGCGAACGGAAATAATTCGTTTTTGCCGTGGTAAAATGATTATTTTTGGTCGAAGCGGTGGGTATCGTTAAGAACATAAAACTTGGTCTGCGTAGCTACGTTGAATCCGTCAAGTTCGTGGTTAGACACAAGATGTATGGCTATTTTATTGCTCCTGTTCTGGTGTTTGGGGCGATTTATTATCTGGGCTTTCGCATGGAGGACAACAAAATTGCCACTGAGAAAGCGATTGAAACGGCCAGTTGGTTCATGTGGGTGTGGGGTTGGATTAAATTCTGGTTCTATGCGGCCATGAGTGTTCTGTTCCTGCAGCTTACCAGATACATTATGCTTATGCTGATGTCGCCCTTGTTGGCCATCACATCGGAAAAGGTAGAGAAGGTAATTACAGGAAATACCTATAAGCTGAATTTACGGCAATTGTGGAAGGATGTACGGCGGGCGATTCGTATAGCATTCCGCAACCTGATCTATGAACTGGTGATGATCATGATTTTGTATTGCGCTATCTACATGACCTTTTGGATGACAGGTTTAAACAATACGTATATTATCGCCGATTTCACGGTAGGGGATATATTGTATGGATTAACAGCCAGTTTGGTGGCCTTTTACTTCTATGGTTTCAGTTTTCTGGATTATGTGATGGAGCGTCAGAGGCTTAGTGTAAGGGAGTCCGTCAAGTTCGTCAGAAAACACAAGGGGGTAGCCATTGCATTGGGATCGGTATTCGTATTACTATTTCATAGTTCCCGGTTTGCGGCACATTTAGATTTTGGGTTGCTTAAGACAATCTTTCAATGGACAACAGCTCTGTTAGCATCAACCATTCCCGTGTTTACTGCCATTGCTGCGACTTTGTCTATGCATGAGTTAGTAGATTTAAGTACCAATAAATACGCAACCCGAAGAGAAATATTGGAGGCATCAAGAGACGATGATGATCCGGAGGTGCTACCACCTGATTTGCCAGGTGAGGAGGAAGAGTAATAATCGCACTGCTTGCCTATAAATTGAACACTTACCTATCCTATTTTTCGTAACTTTAATTATTAGCGGAGCCGTGTAACTTAGTAACGGCTGATTTGTTTAAGTATTAACGGGAAAAGTGAAGAAGCTTATCCTGGAGCAAGGAGAAAATAAAATCGAGCATGGGAATATTAAAATACACCCTATTTACTGTATTTGTCTTTACCCTCACTAGTGCGTTTGCACAACCTGGACCAGACACCACACTAAACATTATTGAAAAAACTAAAATCAAGTACCATTTGCAAGATGGCTTGAATAAGTTTTATACTGGCGATACACGAGCTGCACTAAAGGCTTTCCGGGAAGTGCTTCAGGCAGATGAGAACAATGAGGTGGCTGCAATGCGCATAGCGGAGTGCTATTATGAACTTCGCCGGTATGATTTGTCCTTAAAGTATATTGATAAGGTGAACAGCGATAATCTGAAAAAGAAATTGCGCAAAGACTACAAGCTGCTCAAAGGAAAAATCTACCACCGGAACATTAAACTGGATGAAGCCATTGGGTTTTTGAATGAGTATAAAGACATGGCCAAAAGAAAAGAGATAGCAGATTCTGAAGTTGACCGATACATTGGTCAATGTGAGTATGCCAAAACGGCTATGAAGCAAAAGTTGGATATTGAGATTAAGAATCTCGGCGATAATATCAATTCCGTAAACCCGGAATATGCTCCCTCAATCACGGCAGACGGAAAGACTCTGATTTTTACTGCAAGAAGACCAGATACAAAAGGAGGGGGAGTAGACGTTAATAGCGATTACAAGTATTATGAAGATATTTACATTGCAGAGTGGGATGAAGAAGAAGGTCGTTGGGGCGAAGCTCAACCAGCCGTAGGGAATCTGAATACAGAATTTCATGATGCTGCTCTGAGTATCTCTCCGGATGGGGATTACATTTATATTACCCGGAATATCATTGGTGTTACCGGTAGTAGTGATATTTATGTCAGTAAGAAAAGTACTTCGGGTAAGTGGGGAACTCCAAGGCCAATCGCTGAAAAGCCGGTAGACATTAATTCTTCCTACTTTGAGACTTGTGCATCATTAACGGAAGACGGAACCGACTTTTATTACATAAGCGAGCGTCCGATTAAGGAAGCTTCCGGTTTGGCAGATATTTATCACATTAAGAAAACAGGCAGATCCACCTGGGGAACTTCACAAAATCTTGGACCAACAATTAATACGCCGTTTGATGAAGCATTCGTTTTTGTTCATCCAAGTGGAGAACTGCTGTTTTTCTCATCCGATGGTCACAACAGCCTTGGAGGATATGATATTTTTATGTGCAGGAAAAACGATAATGGTGGATGGAGTGAGCCTGAGAATCTTGGCTACCCCATTAATACTGTGGGCGATGAAAAGACCTTTGTGCTTTCAGCAGATGGTAAAACCGCCTACGTAGGCGCTGCTTACGAAGGAACCAAAGGAGGTCGTGACATCTTTATGATTGATGTGAGTAATTTGAATCTGCTCGGCAAATAAAAAGTACTACTCTTTATTTTCGGGAGGTCTGACGACGATCCAATCTTTACTTTTAAGCAATTCTTCAAAGTAATCCCTGAAATCACGTAATGATTGAGGATACCCGTGCCGCATTTTGATTTGCTTGTAATTCTCGTTGATGGTAACTCCAATAAAACTTGAAGGCAAATCCGTAACGTGTCGATTGTCGTACTCCAAAGCCATGGTATCTAATCCAAACTTCATGGCAGCAGCGCTAAGCGCCATCATTTCTTCTTTGGTAAAGGAAGCTTTGTGAAAGCCTAGCCTTGGTACATTCTTAATTCCGTGATATTCGGCCTTGCCGCTTTCAAAAATTTGCACCTTATATGTGGGGCAGTGGCCAAAACAGGCTCCTCGTTCCAAATAGGCAAAAATCGCCGCTTCTTCGGCAATTTTTTCTACTGTATCCGTGTCGAAGTCAAAGTCATCCTCCAAATCCGAAAATGCATCATTTACCACAGTAGAATCTGATCCCTCAGAAGAGAGGGTTTCCATATTTTCTTCCGCCTTGGCCACCTTGTGCCTGTTCTTACAAGAGGCAGCCGCTAAGGATAAAACCAGCAATATGAATAAAGTCTGTTTCATAATTTTTTGCAGAGAATTTACTCTACAGCTATAAAGTAAGCAATTCTCTTGCCAAAATTATCTTCGACCCTGCTGCTGACGAGCTTGCTGCTGTTTTGCCATTTCTGCCAAACGCTGCTGGAACTTAGATTGCTTCGCAGGCTTTTTGGACTTCTCCGCCATCTTAGCCTGCAGTTTGTCTTCGTCGATGAAGTATTTTTTCACCACCCACATCAGTCCCATGTTCATTAGGTTACCACATAAGTAGTAAAGTGAAAGTCCAGCGGCAAAGCTGTTGAAGATAAACAACATGATAACCGGGAAAATGTACATGATCACCTTCATGTTGGGCATTCCCGGTTGACTGGTGTTCATTTGACTACTATTCAATCTGGTGTAGAAAATGGTAGACACACACATCAGAATGGTAAATAAACTAATATGATTACCGTAGAATTGCGTGATCAGGGGAATGTCCCCACTCCACGACAGGATAGAGTCGTAAGCGGAAAGGTCATCTGCCCATAAGAACGAGTGTTGTCTCAACTCAATACTTGAGGGGAAGAAACGGAATGCCGCGAATAGAATAGGCATCTGAATCAGCATGGGTATACATCCGGCCATTGGACTGGCACCCGATTTCCGATAAAGAGCCATGGTTTCCTGTTGTTTCTTAACAGCATCCTCCTTGTTGGGGTACTTAGCGTTAATCTTTTCAACCTCAGGTCTCAGAATACGCATCTTGGCACTCGACTTATAGTTCTTGTAAGTCAGGGGAAGGATAACCAACTTGATAATCAAGGTCATCAATACAATAATCAAACCGTATCCCATTCCGGTATTCTCAAGTAAGTTGAAAATAGGAATGATAAAGTATTGGTTTACCACCCGGAAAATGGATGGTCCGAGGTTAATCAGTTGTTCCGCTCCCATATCCAGTGCAGCCAATTCCTCGTAGTCATTGGGGCCAAAATACATTCGAAGAGGAATAGTGGTGTTTTCGTTGACTCTGGTTGCAACGCTCACATCAGCTCTGTAGTAGTCCGTGTAAGTATTGCTGGATGTTTGGTCGGCCACTTCCAGTTCCACGTACTTTTTATCAAATCCTTCTCCTTCTTTAAACAGCATGGAGGTAAAGTAGTTGTGCTTAAAGGCAATCCACTCAAGCTCACTGGCAAATTCCGTTTCAATATCTGCTCCACGTTCATTCAGGTAATCGCGGGAGTCTCCCTGACATTTGTACATGATTCCACAGATTGTGCGCTCCTGGGAGGCAAGTTTTTCCGTAGAAAGTCCCTTCATCTCCCATGTGAAGTCCATTTTGTTATCGTCGATCTCGTCCCGTAACCCGACGAAATTCACATCGTAGTTTGCCACGTAGGAACCACTGTCCAGATAATAATGGAACTCCAGATACTTGTTTGGATCGGTTGTTTTAGCTCTGAGACGTATGCTGTTCGCCGTTACATCCGTTTCCGGATTGGCTACAACGAAATTTAAATCTTTCGTGTTCAGAAAGTCTTTTGCATTGTTTGGAACCAGCAACAAATTCTGAGCTGAAGAATCTTCATCGAATAGCTGAATAGAATTTGCCTGAGAGGAAGAGTCTTTATAGTCTTGATACGAAACATATCCTTTTACATGGGCTTCCGTAATTCGGCCTCCTTTAGAAGATAGTCTTAATTTGACTCTGGAGTTTTCAATCGTAAAGTACTCCGTCTCATTACTTTCATCGGCTGCCGGACTAAAAATCCCATATTTCGAGTTGAGAAGAATAGCAGCTTCCTGCTTTCGGCGCGTGTTTTCATTATCCAGATACAGCGAATCGTAAACCTGCATGATTCGCTCTTTGTCTTTGATCGTATCCAGTGTTGGGTTTAAGCTTATTGCACGCTTGTATAGGTTGGTGTCAATAGCAGTAGAAACGTTTGCTGGTTCGATTTTCGTTGTGTCGGGCGGAACAACTGCGTTGATCGGATTTCCATTTGTATCTCGCTCAATAACCCCATTAGAATCCGTTAGAGCAACGAATGATGTGTCTATCAGTTCTGCTTTCCTGGCAAGAGAGTCTGCCTCGTTCTTTTCTTTTTGTGCTTCAATTTTAGCGCGTTCTTCTTCAGCAGAATCTTTGTTCAACCAGGTGAACGTTACCAGAATTCCTACAATGAGTACTAACCCTATGATTGTATTTCTATCCATTCAATTGTAAAAACCAAGGTTTTCGAATGTTTTTAACCTTGAAAACGAGGGCAAAGATAGGTATTTAAACCACCTGGAGAAGTTGAATGCCGAAACTTCACTTTTTCAAACTTGATTTTAGCATGATTTGTGAATTGCCGCAAAATTTGTGTTTGAAAGAACACGGAAACTCTTAAAACAAAGGCAGGATTAATACTCTATTCCTACCAATTCCTTCTGTTTGATGGTAGCGTTTACAAAAGCCTTGAAAATTGGATGCGGATTTGCAACTGTACTTTTATACTCCGGATGGAACTGTACGCCCACAAACCATGGATGATCAGGAATCTCAACAATTTCTACCAGTCCGGCGTCCGGGTTTATACCGGTAGCAACCATTCCTTTTGCTTCAAAATCGGCCAGATATTCATTGTTGAACTCATATCTGTGTCGGTGCCGTTCGGAGATTTCTTCTCTGCGATAAGCATTTCCTGCGTTACTGTCTGCAGTTAATTTGCAAGGATAAGCACCCAATCTCATGGTTCCACCCTTGTTAGTAATTCTCTTTTGCTCTTCCATCAGGTGGATCACTGGATTGGCCGAGTTCTGATCGATTTCAAAGGTATGCGCATCCTTAATGCCAAGCACATTACGGGCAAATTCAATTACAGCACATTGCATACCCAGGCATATTCCCAGGAACGGGATTCTGAATTCACGGGCGTGCTTAACCGCACGTATTTTTCCTTCAATTCCACGCGACCCGAAACCAGGGGCTACCAGAATTCCGGATAACCCGTCTAGCATCACACCTACATTTTCATCCGTAAGTTTTTCGGAGTGAATCCACCTTAGATCGATTTTGATATTGTTGGCGGCGCCCGCATGTATAAAGGATTCTGCGATTGATTTGTACGAATCTTTTAACTCTACGTACTTTCCAACCAAACCAATTCGGACGGTTTTAGTTGGATTCGAAAGTTGTGTCAGAAAAGAAGTCCATTGTTCAAGATCGGGTTGGGTAGTTGCAGGCATTTTGAGTTTTCTCAACACCACTTCGTCCAGCTTTTCCTCTTTCATCAGAATTGGAACTTCATAGATTGACTTTGCATCGATTGACTCAATCACAGCGTCGTTTGCTACGTTGCAGAAGCTGGCAATTTTATTTCTTAAATCTGGTCCCAGATGATGTTCCGTTCTGCAGACCAACACGTCGGGTTGTACACCGTATTCAAGTAGTGTTTTCACCGAATGTTGAGTTGGTTTAGTTTTCAACTCGCCCGAGGCTGCCAGAAATGGTACTAAAGTCAAATGGATAAACATGGCGTCTTCACGTAGCTCCCATTTCAATTGACGCACAGCTTCCACATAAGGAAGCGACTCAATATCACCTACGGTTCCGCCAATTTCCGTAATAACAAATTCGTAGGTTCCTTTGCGTCCAAGAATCTGAATCCGATCTTTGATTTCATCAGTAATGTGAGGGATAACCTGAACGGTTTTTCCCAAATACTCTCCTTGACGCTCCTTCTCAATCACCGACTTGTAAATTCGGCCGGTAGTTACATTGTTGGCTTGTGAAGTTGGGACATTTAAGAATCGCTCGTAATGTCCGAGGTCAAGATCAGTTTCGGCCCCGTCGTCAGTTACAAAGCACTCGCCATGCTCGTAAGGATTAAGCGTTCCGGGATCTACGTTAATGTACGGGTCTAATTTCTGAATGGTAACGCTAAAGCCACGCGATTGAAGTAGCTTAGCTAGTGAAGCGGAAATGATTCCTTTCCCTAGTGAAGAAGTAACTCCTCCGGTGACAAAAATGTACTTGGTAGAATTGTTGGACATGCCCGTAGATTAATCATTAAAATACGGGATGTAAAGGTAAGAGATATTATGGAATTAGGCATGCCAATACCCATTCAGAATTCCGAAGTTTCTAACACTTGAGTGAATTTGGAATTTAGAATGTGAACCCCAATATGAACTAAACCTTGTGCTTCTGTAGGATTCAAAAAACGAAATTCGGATTTGTGCTGTTGTTCACAACCCTAAAATGTAAGTGCCATGCTCAAACTTGGCATAAACGGCAGTTGATTGATAATCTCATTCCGCTCAGGAATCACGTAGAACAGATTTTGTCGGCTGTATACGTTGGTAACTCCAGCATTGATCTCCAATTTGCTGTACTCGCTAAACGTAATCTTCTTTTTCACCGTAAGATCCAGTCTGTGGTAAGTAGGTAGCCTTGAAGTGTTCAAATCTCCGTAGATTGTTGTAAGCTCGTTAGAGTTGTCCTGTGTAATGTCCGTTGAAGTTCCATCTTCAAAATCAATAGAATGGTAGTATCCGGCTCGGGGAGTAAATGGTAATCCCGATCCAAAATTCCAGCGAGCATTAATTTCCCAGTCGTCGTTCTTACCAAAGGTATAAGCCCCAAGTAAGTTCACGTTGTGTCGTCTGTCGAATATGGGAGCGTAATTTACCAGACCATCCCATCGATCCACCTTACCGAGAGAGTATACCGCCCACAAATAAAGCTGGTCTTTTCTATACTTGATAACGAAGTCAACTCCTTTTGCGGTACCCGTTTCGATAATAAGGTCTTTCTTTAATATGTCCGGTCTGTCTGCATTCTCTGCATTATCCTCAAAAATCTTGTTTCTGTTCAGGTTAGTTACCTGTGTAAACCACTTGTAATAACCTTCTACATTGATAGAAATGTTGTCACTAACGTCCACTTCAAATCCGGCAATAGCGTGATTGGCTTTTTGCAGTTTGTGCGTAACTTCCTGAGTGCTGCCATCTGGCAAGGTAAATTCATTTTGAAGATTTTCGGGTCCTGACAAGAATCCGTAGAACAGGTTTACAACATCTCTATCGGAGGCCGCCGAGATGAGGTTTTGTGAATAAATACCTCCGGATGCTTTGAATCGGAAATTTTCGTTGAAGTTGTATTTAAGTCCTAATCTTGGTTCAGGGGAGAAGTTACCTAGTGAAGCATAATACTGCGCTCTGAACGATGGATTGAATACCCAAAGTCCTTTATTGATGGTAGCATCTATGTACCCGGATAATTCGGTAGTAAACTGTTCTTGTTGAATTTGTCTTCCTACAGAGTTGAAGAACGAGTAGTTTGTAGAAAATCCTCCAATTTGAATTCCATATTTCACCTCATTTTCACCAATAAAATATTTGAAATCAAAACCAAAATCGAATCCGGTAATTTGGCTGGAATCCGGTTGTAGTTCTCCTTCCTGAAGGGTGATCAGGTAGTTTGAGACAGATAGTTTACCTCCAACTAAAACGGGTGATCCTGGAGGAACCAGCAACCAGTTAGCCCCCACACCGAAAGAGTTCCAACTTAAGTCAGAAATGCCCTGGTACCGCACCTGGTCGCGGAAATTGAACCCGAACAAATTAAAATTACTTCCGGATCGGCTGTTAAAAGACATTTTTCCATAGATATCAGTGAAGTTGAATGGTAGTCCAGCTGTGTCGTTTACGTAAGAATAAAGAGCCTTTGAGCTTTGTTCCAGATAAGAATGCTTTCCAGTAAGCACATAAGAGATGGTACCATCACCTTCTTCGGTAGCTTTTTTGATTGGGCCTTCCAATAATAATTTGGCCATGAATGGAGAAACAGAAACTCTTCCTCGCTGACCCAGGGTGTTGCCGTCTCTGGTTTTAATGTCCATTATGGACGAAATTCTACCTCCATGAGTGGCACTAAATCCACCTGTAAAAATCTCAGCAGATTGAATAATCTCGGTTTCAAACACGGAGAAGAAACCGATGGAGTGGAACGGATTGTATACGGTCATCCCATCTAAAAGTACCTTGTTCTGAATAGGCGAACCACCACGAACGTAAAACTGACCTCCCTGATCCCCGGTGGAAACAACACCAGGAGTAACCCCGAAATAAGAAGCTATATCCGCATCTCCTCCGGTAGTAGGAATCTGCAAAATGTCTTCTTTGTCGATCTTGAATACGGAAATTCCAACTCTCGTGGTATCCTCCCTGGCTGTACGGTCTATTATAACGCCATCCAGCACGTTGGCCTCTTCCATGAAAAATTTTCGGCTATACGTTTTTCCTTTCTTGAAGGTAATTTCCTCACTAAAAGTCTCATGAAAGAACTCTTCCACCACTACTTCATAAGTCCCCTCAGGAATGTCCTCAATAACAAAGTAACCTTCATCACTGGTCGTGAAGGCCTTAAGTGGTGATGTGCCAAGTACTTTCACGTCTGCATACGGTAAGGGTTCTTTCGTCTTCTGGTCGTACACGAAGCCCTTCAAAGTTGCGCCCTGGGCAAATGATCCAGCTATAAAAATTAGGGAGAATGTGAAAGTCAATAAGTGCTTCATCGAATTCGAAATGGTCGCCAAAAATAGCATAACGTCAAATATAACAGCCATGCATGAAGGCAAAAACTCAAAATGTTTGAGAGGCTAAATTACTATTTAACAGGCGAACTGGTGGTGTAAATAAGTAACGGTAGAGATCGCTCCCATTATCGGGAAGAAAAGATTAGGGAATGGTTAGTGAAGAATCTGATAAACCAGTTGTTTCAAAATTTCACCGGAATCCAAATTGGTAGCTCCAACACCTTTCGATTGAAGGTCAGCAGTTCTGGTTAATTCAAT
Source organism: Parvicellaceae bacterium (assembly GCA_965267315.1). Taxonomy (GTDB): domain Bacteria; phylum Bacteroidota; class Bacteroidia; order Flavobacteriales_D; family Parvicellaceae. The sequence continues at coordinate 4,262,461 of OZ253949.1, read as the reverse complement.
GATGTGGGCAAGTCGTTTCGGATTGTAAAATCTACCTGCCGCTTTGTATTCTTTTAAGAAGAATGGATGAACCCCGATTTCCCTAGCCAATTCTTTGTCGTTGCTCTTGTTTTTTGCGAAATGTAGTTTCATCAACTTTTGAAATAAGCTGAAAAGCTGAGGGACAATTAAAACCGCCGGATGGTTCTTAGGATTATTGGCAAAATACTTTACAATCAGATTTGCCCGAAATACATCACGTTGGAGTAAGGCGTTTTGTAACTCGAAAATATTAAACTCCTTAGAAATGCCTATGTTTCGCTGAATCACTTCTGGAGTGATCGCCCCACCTTTTTCAAGCGATATGGCTAGTTTGTCTATTTCTCCTGAAATTTTTGATAAATCGCTTCCAAGGTATTCCGACAACATAGCGGCAGAGCGCTGATCTATGTTGAGTCCTTTAGATTTTACATAGGTAGAAATCCAATCGGGCACCCGATAATCTTTAATCTTGTCTGAAGTGAACAGGCAGTGTTTGGCAAATAGCTTGGATACCTCTTTACGACCGTCAAGTTTACCATACTTATAGTTAAAAACAAGTATGGTGCTTTGCAGGGGTTTAGCAATATAGTCTTTCAACTGGTCAAGTTGATTTTTCAGGTGTTGTGCTTCTCTTATTATCACAACCTGATATTCCGCCATCATCGGATAGCGCTTCACTACACTAAGAATTTCGTCAGCGCTGGTGTCTTTTCCGTAGAGAATCGTTTGGTTAAAGTCGCGTTCATGGTCGGCTAATACGTTTTCTTCAATGTAGTGGGTAATCTTATCTATAAAGTACGCCTCTTCTCCTTGAAGAAAGTAGATTGGATGGTATTGACCACCCTTCAGTTCAGACATGATTTTTTGGTAGTCCATTAATCGAAGCGCAAATGTCTTATTGTGGTTCCGTTATTAATGAGTTCGTTTAGTGCTTCAATACCAATTTGCACGTGTTTGTTTACAAAGTTCTTAGTAACCAGTTTGTCACTTTTATCGGTTTTCACACCTTCTGGAATCATAGGTTGATCAGACACAAGAAGCAATGCTCCGGTTGGGATATGATTGGCAAATCCAACCATGAAAATTGTAGCTGTTTCCATGTCAATAGCCATTGCACGGATTCTTCGCAGGTGTTTCTTAAACTGCTCATCGTGCTCCCAAACCCTTCTGTTTGTTGTGTATACGGTGCCCGTCCAATAGTCTAGTTGATGCTCTCTGGCTACATGGGAAACCGCACGTTGCAGATTAAAGGAGGGTAGAGCAGGCACTTCAGGAGGGAAGTAGTCGTTGCTGGCACCTTCTCCACGAATAGCGGCAATGGGAAGAATTACATCTCCAATTTTGTTACGTTTTTTTAGCCCACCGCATTTACCAAGAAATAAAACGGCTTTTGGGTTGATAGCAGAAAGTAGATCCATAACGGTGGCGGCATTTGCGCTCCCCATTCCGAAATTAATAATGGAAATATTGCCACTGGTTGCGTTGGGCATTGCTTTGTCTGCTCCCTGGACTTTAACTCCCTGCTGTTCAGCAAAAATTTCTACATAATTGCTAAAATTGGTCAGCAAGATGTATTTCCCAAATTTTTTCAGAGGTGTGCCTGTATATCGAGGTAACCAGTTGTCTACTATTTCTTTTTTCGTCTTCATAAGTTTATCTTGGTCCGGGCATGGAGCAACTGAACTTTCCGGAATATCAGTTCAAAGTTAAATCGGACACTAAAGGAACGCAAATTTTCGACATTGTTAGGAAGAAGTTTGTCGTACTTACCCCCGAAGAATGGGTCAGACAGCATGCCATTCATTTTCTACATTTGGATAAAGGATACCCTCTGGGGTTGATGGGGGTCGAGAAGGAAATCAAGGTAAACCGGCTTCCAAAACGATTTGATCTGGTGTGTTTTGATAATCTTGGAGCTCCAAGTATGGTGTGTGAATTTAAACGACCAACGGTAGCGATTAGTGAAGCGACCTTTATGCAGGTGGCTAATTACAACGTGGTACTTACCGCTCCATATCTATATGTAACCAATGGTCTTAAACACTACATGGCCGAAATTGACTTCCAGCAGAGAAAACATCATTTTTTGAAGGAAATTCCTGACTATAATCAGTTATGATGCGTAAATTGGGGTATGCGTTGTTTACTCATCCTACTCCTATTAGGGCCACTTGTATTTTTTGCTCAGCAAAAAGAACACATGAATTTTCAAACCAAAGGGCTGGTCGAAAAACATACAGATGATGAAGTGGTTTCCATTTTTATTCGTGGGAATGTAAGGGAAATAAGCATAGTGGTAAAGATATGTGGTGGTGTGGTAAAGGCACAACTGAAGAACTTAGTCTATGCAGAACTAAAAATTGCCGATATTAAATATCTGGCCCGGCAAAATTTTGTTGAAGGGTTCGAATGGGATTGGGGCAGAGATGTGACAATGAGCGACTCGGTTTTAATCAAAAATCGGGTTCTGGATGTGCATGCCGGGGTTACTCCTTTAAGTTCATCATATACTGGCAAAGGTGTCATTTCAGGAATTATTGACACGGGCATCGATCCAATGCACAATGATTTTCGCAATGCGGATTCGTCTAGCAGAGTATTGGCAATATGGGATCAGACCTTGCCTTTCGATGGAACGCTTACCCCTTCGTATGGATACGGACAGGAGTTTGATAGCGCTTTGATTAATACAGGGTCTATTGCGCATGTTGATCAGGCAACACATGGTACGGGGGTGGCTGGTGTAATTGCCGGAAATGGTTTTCAAACAGGAGATTTTAAAGGTGTAGCCCCTGAATCAGACATTGTTGCTGTGGAATTGGATTTTTCGGGAGCAAATCCAACTGCAAGTGTGGATGCCTTCCAGTACATTTATGATGTTGCGGATGCCTATAGCAAGCCGTGTGTAATAAATGCCAGTTACGGGGATTATTTAGGTTCTCACGATGGACTGGATGCCCGCGCCTTGTATCTCGATAGTCTTTTGAATGAAAAACCCGGACGGTTGTTTGTAGCTGCAGCCGGTAATTCTGGAGATTGGGGGCCATACCATCTGAAACATACCGGAGCTAGCATCACGGATACAAGTTTTACATGGTTTGAACCAAACTCAAGTTCAACCGTTGGCTCAACCGTTTTTTTGGACATATGGGGCGACACCGCTAGTATGAATAACCTTTGGTTCTCCGTTGGTGCCGACCATAATAGTACCTTTAATCATGCCGGACATTTGACCTTCAGAAATATCATAGCTGACGGTATGGTTGGTACAACATTGGTTGATTCAATTGTGAGCGGCGGAAGGCTGACGACGGTTGAAATGTATACTGAATTGAGAGGTGGACAATATAACCTTCAGGTTTACCTTCCCAATATTGACTCAGTAAACTATAACTATAGTCTCGTTAGCGCTGGAACAGGAGAGTTTGATCTCTGGACAATTTCATATCTTGGAATTGCCCTGGGCCCTGATGTTGTCTGGCTTTCGGATATGGTAAGATACGGCTTGCCAGCTTCAGGAACCTGGCCGGACATAGCGTATTATCAGCTTCCCGATTCCAACCAATCTATGGTGAGTAGTTTTCAATGTCTTGAAAACGTGGTAACAGTAGGTCAGTATGTTAATAGAAGCCAGTACATTGATTACGATGGAAACACCCAGGTTTCGGCGCCGGAAGTCTCCGATTCCTCAGCCGCAAATAGTAGCCGCGGTCCAACTCGCCTGGGATTAATGAAGCCAGACGTAATGTCAACCGGATTCATGGTAATGAGTGCCCTTCCTGTTTCGGTTGCGTTGAGTTACCAGGGGACGTCCAATGCATGGAGATTGGCCCAATCTGGATTTCACACTGGTAGGTACGGGACTTCTTTTTCTTCTCCTGCCGTTGCCGGAATAGGAGCATTGTTGCTGGAGAAATGCCCAGGCAGTACTCCGGCCGATTTTGTCAACTTACTTCACAATACTTCTTATGCTGATGCTTTTACGGGAAGTTTACCCAATATAAAATGGGGGTATGGGAAATCGGATGCATTTGCCTTGCTTTCTTCCACTAGTTTTACGCCGAATATAACAGGGGATACTGCTTTCTGTTTCGGGGAAATGACAACCCTTTCTGTAGATAGCGTATTTACAAACTACGACTGGAATGGAGAGTCAATGGCTTCCGTTCTAAATCTGGATAGTTCGGCCAATGGTTATTTGTTGGTTGAAAATGAAATGGGCTGTAAAGGTGATACGGTTTGGTACAATGTAATAGAGCATGATTCTCTCCCAATTCCTCCAATTTTTGATAGATGGACAGATGGTGTTGCAACCACACCGGCAGATTCTATTCAATGGTATGTAAATGGTGTCCCGATTCCAGGAGAGAATGATACGCTATTCGCATCGTTGTATGGAGGTGAATACCACATGGCTGAGCACATTGACTCCAATGGATGTTCCGTATTTACCGATAGTATCTTGTGGTGGCCGGAATCGATAAGTGAAAATGGAATTGTGTATGAATTATATCCAAATCCGGCTACTGACGTGGTGCGGTTTGAGTCATCTTATCCCATTGGCAGAGTAGAGTTGCTTGATGTTTCCGGTAAAACTATCCTTACCCGACAGTTGAATGCATTGTTTGGTAGTTTATCCGTGAATAACCTGGCCAACGGTACCTATTTTATGCGGCTGGTAAGCGATAAGGAATCCTATAGCTTGAAAATCCAGGTCTTGCATTAGGACTTATTCAGGACACATTTTCTTATTTTAGACCCCTAATTTTTTCACTCTATGGATTTATCAGGGATCATTTCAATTTCAGGAAAACCCGGACTTTTTAAGGTAGTTGCCAGTAACAGAACCAGTTTGGTTGTGGAATCGTTAATCGATGGCAAGAGAACGACTGCTCTGCCCACACATCGAATCAGTGCACTCGAAGACATCTCAATTTACACAGAAGATGATGATGTGCCTTTGAAAGATGTATATGCCAGTATCTACGAGAAAGAAGACGGAGGAGAGGGGCCGAGTCACAAAGCCGACATGGCTGACCTTAAGGCTTATATGTCTGAGATTTTGCCAGATTATGATAAGGATCGCGTGTATAATTCAGACATTAAAAAATTATTTCAGTGGTACAATGTGTTGCACGCTGCAGATGCTCTGAAAACTGAAGGAGCCGAAGAAGAGGCTGAAGTTGTAAGCGACGAAGAAGAATAACCGAACGGATTGCTCACCTCTGCCTTCGGTTCGTAAACGAATTGTTACATGAATAGTAGTATTGCCATACCTACGCGCCCGGTGCGAAGATTTTTGCCGGAAGATTTAGTAATCGACAGTTGGGAGAAGCTGGAACCATATTTTGAAGATTTAAAGGTTAGAGAAATTGACTCAAAGGAGTCCCTTGATAAATGGCTGAAAGACCGCAGCGAATTGGAGGCAGTGCTGGAAGAAGATGCAGGTTGGAGGTACATTAAAATGACCATTGATACTGCGGATAAAGACCTGTCTGAGGCCTATTCATTTTTCGTTTCCGAGATTCATCCGAGAACCGCCCCGTATGATGATGAGTACAATAAAAAATTTGTGGGATCAGAGTTTGCCCGGTCTTTAACAGGGGCAGATTATGATATTTATAAAAGAGCCATTCAAAAGGAGATAGAACTGTTTCGCGAAGCGAATATTGAGCTTGCGGCGAAAGCAACTCAGGAATCGCAAAAGTATGGAGCCATTACCGGCGCCCAAACCGTAGAACTGAATGGAGAAACTTTAACGATGCAACAGGCATCGAAAGAGTTGAAAAGTACGGACAGGGATCATCGAAAGCAGGTTTTCGAGAAGATGATTCATCGCAGGCTGAAAGATACTCAGGCTCTTGATGAGTTATTCGCGAACCTTAAGAGTCTGAGGCATCAAATGGCTTTGAATGCCGGTTTCGAAAACTTCCGGGACTATAAGTTTGAGTCTATGGGACGCTTTGACTACACGGTTCAGGATTGCTTTGACTTTCATGAAAGCATTGCTAATGAAATTGTTCCGATTATCAGAGGTTTTCAACAGGAGAGAAAAGATGCCCTGGGCTACGAGGTGCTGAAGCCCTATGATATGGAGGTAGATCCTCATGGAAAGGATCCTCTAAAACCATTTCAATCGGGGGAAGAACTCCTGGAGAAGTCCATAAAGATGTTTTATAAGATACACCCATACTTCGGGCAGTGTTTGGAAACAATGAAAGAAATGGGGCATTTGGATTTGGTTTCCAAACAAGGCAAGGCTCCGGGCGGATACAATTACCCTCTCTATGAAGTAGGAGTTCCATTTATATTTATGAATGCCGTTGGTACCCAGAGAGATTTGATTACAATGGTTCATGAGGGGGGGCACGCAGTTCATAGTTTTTTAAGTAGGGAGCTGGAACTCACGGCATTTAAGAGTTTGCCAAGTGAAGTGGCGGAACTGGCTTCGATGAGTATGGAGTTGATCTCTATGGACTTCTGGGACACGTTTTATCAGGATGAGGCCGAACTTAAACGGGCAAAGAAAGATCAGTTGGAAACATTGTTGAAGATTCTCCCTTGGGTTGCCATTGTAGATAAGTTCCAGCATTGGTTGTATACTAATCCTGATCATACAGTGGAACAACGCCGTAAACAGTGGGTCGAAATTAACGATTCTCTTTCTGGAGGTCTTGTAGACTGGGCGGGATACGAAGATTCAAGAGAAAATAGCTGGCACAGGCAGTTGCACATTTTTGAAGTGCCATTCTACTACATTGAATACGGAATGGCTCAACTTGGGGCAATTGCGGTTTGGAGAAACTACAAGCAAAACCCCGAAAAAGCACTTAATCAATACATGGCGGCCTTGCGCCTGGGATACACCAAGTCTATACCGGAAATTTATGAAACCGCCGGAATTAAGTTTGATTTTTCTCAATCGTACGTAAAGGAATTGGCAGACTTTGTTAGGACAGAACTGGAAGAGTTGAATTAAGTTCCTGAAACTTCCTCCCTTTAATCCATAATTTCCACCAAACTTTACCTTAGTTTGACTATTTTGGTAGTGCATGACGATTGAGCAAGCATCAGAGACCGTTGAAATAGCCGGGCATCAGTTCGAAGTACTGGATAAAATTCGAATAAAGGCTGGTATGGTTACTCGACTACAGGATGATCTGATTCACATGGTTTATACTGATGAGTATACCATTGAAGTGGAGCATGTCCGTGAATTCAATGATCTGGTGGATTCCTGGATGCCTGATGGTGAGGGCGCCTATTTTATTGTTAATCTGCGTGGTAAGTACAACGACATTAGACGTGAAGCTCAGGATTATTTAGCAAAGGATGCGCCTATCTTGTTTAAGAAAAAAGTCCGGGCTACTGCCGTGATTATTGACAATCTGGCCGGAAGGATTTTGTCGAAGTTCTTTATTCAGTTCTTCAAACCTAAATACCCGACTAAAATATTCTCGACAGACTTAGACGCATTAAATTGGCTCAAGTCCGTTGGCTTCGAACAACGTTGACTTTATTCTCAATTGTTCTTAGGTAAACCAAGCACATAGCTTTTATCGCTGCCTTTGCCTTTTAATACGCCTTTTTCCCAAACATAGTCTGGTGAATTTAGATCAGTCAGAACTTCATCCCAATCAGACATCGAGTAGGTTCTCATATAGGATATCATACCATCCCATGCAATAAAAAATGGAAGAACGGGGATCAAATAAGTAAGAACCACCTGCCGGAAACTCAAAGGTCGTATAAACGGTGTGATAAATAGAACAGTAAGAAAATTAATTGGCCAACTGAGCCACATTATCCACCAGGGAATGGTGTTATTGCTTATTTCATAGACCACCATGGGCTGTTTCTGTTCTAGAGCACTGCTCAAAATTTTCCTGGCTACTGATGGTCGCATGTGATGCATGCTACAAATCATGGTGCGTACACCGGAAAGTTCACTTCCCGGATTGGTTGCATCAACAGGATCCAGTATGTATTGAATATTGTTGTTTTTAGAATTGATGCGTTCTGCCGCCGTCGTATTAGGGTAAAGATCGGTTAGTTTAATCTCAAGACCCTTCACTCCGTGGTTGGTTTCCAGCTCCTCAGCCACCCAAATCATGGGGCCGGCCCCACCTGAACACAGGTCGGTTACTTTGTTGGTTTCGCCGGCATCCATACCTCTCTTTATTAAGGAAGCAATTTGTGGAGTCGAGTTAAGCAATCGATGCATCGCAACGATGTAATTGGTCATATCGTTTCTCAAAGCATCAGGGAACCATTTAAAGTCCTCGAATTCAAATGCATGGATTCTTTTCATTGGGGTCAGATTTTACCCGTAAAATTATAGTTCGCCCTTATACTACGTGTTGATTTTCAGTTGGGTTGCCAATTTTTTTAAACCGACTATACGATGTTCACCTCACGTTCTAAAGTAATCCCATACTTGTCCCGGACAGAGTTTAGGATTTCGGTGCTCAAATCATAAATTTCTTTACCACTGGCGCCACCGTAATTCACGAGAACAAGAGCCTGGTTTTTATGAACACCATAGTTTTCGCGTGTAAACCCTTTCCATCCTGCCTGATCAATTAGCCAACCCGCTGCAACCTTTGTCTTTCCCGGACCCGCTGGATACGCCACAATGGTTGGGTGAGCTGCCTTTACCTGGTCAAAATGATCGTTAGAAATAACCGGGTTCTTAAAGAAGCTACCTGAGTTTCCAATTTCGGCCGGATCAGGAAGTTTTGAACTTCTAATTGCAATTACAGCATTGCTGACGTCCCTTATGGTTGGGTGTTTAATGTTCATTTTTTGTAATTCCGACTCTATCGCACCATAGGAGGTGTTTAGTTGTGGCGTTTTGAACAGTCTGTAGACTACCGATGTAATAATGTATTCATCCTTTAACTCTCTCTTGAATATACTCTCACGATAGCCGAAATGACAATCTTCCAGTTCGAATACCTCTACTTGTAGCGTGGTCAGGTTTAGGGCTTCCAGGTACTCGAAACGATCCTTTATTTCCACGCCGTATGCACCAATATTTTGCATCGGACTGGCTCCTACACAGCCTGGTATAAGCGAAAGATTTTCAAGCCCGGCCCAGTCATTTTCAATGCAGGTCATCACAAACTCGTGCCAGTTTTCGCCAGCACCGGCCTGTACATAGTAGTAGTCATTGTCCTCGTCAATTAACTCAATGCCATAGAGTTCGTTCTTTAGAACCAATCCGTCATAGTCGGAAGTCAGAAGAATGTTACTGCCTCCTCCAAGAATCAATCTTTTTTCTTCCCTAAGTTTTGAGTCTGAAAGCACCTCTACGAGATCATCAATGGTTTGGAAAGCAGCAAATAAGCGCGCCTTTACATCAATGCCGAAAGTGTTAAATGCCTTAAGGGATATGTTTGATTCTACCAGCATATTGCAAATCTAGCACTGAACGGATGCAGATAATATTTCTAAGGGGTATTCCATCAACAGCAATAATTGGATAACCCCGTCGTTTGTTATCTTCGCGACGTCTGATGTCCAGTTCCAGAGTAATAGTTTCAGTAACCAACGACTTGAGCACCGATCAACGAGTTCACAAGGTTTGCACCTATCTTAAGCACCGTGGCTGTGATGTATTTTTGGTTGGCAGAAAACTGGCTACAAGTTTACCGCTCGACCGAGAATACCGAACGAAGCGTATGCGTCTTCTTTTTAATAAAGGCGCAATGTTTTATGCGGAATTTAATGTTAGACTGTTTTTCTATTTGTTGTTTAGACGAGTGGATATTTTGTTGGCGAATGATTTGGATACGCTTCTTGCCAATAAGACAGCTCACCGGTTCAAGTCAGCGCATTTGGTCTATGACACGCATGAGTATTTTACCGAAGTTCCTGAGTTGGTGAGCCGTCCGAAAGTACAAAGAGTATGGGAGAGGATTGAGCAAAGAATTTTTCCAAAGCTCAATCATGTTTACACGGTCAACCAAAGCATTGCTGATTTGTATCAAAAGAAGTATGGAAAGGAATTGAAGGTAGTACGCAATGTTTCGCCCAGAATGGAAATTCAAAAAGTGCCGCGCGAATCTTTGGGTCTACCTAAGAATAGGAAGATTCTGATATTGCAGGGTTCAGGAATAAATGTAGATCGAGGTGCTGAAGAACTTCTGGCTGCCATGGATTATCTGGACGGATATCTTTTGCTGATTGTAGGATCCGGAGATGTAATTCCAATATTGCGGGAGCGTGCCGAAAAGAGAGAAGATGTGGTATTTGTTGAACGGCAACCTTATGAAAGAATGATGCAGTATACGGCCTGTGCGGATATGGGGGTATCTCTGGATAAGGACACGAATGTCAATTACAGGTATAGTCTTCCCAATAAGGTGTTTGATTATATCCATGCAGGTATTCCCGTACTTGCCTCCGGTTTGGTAGAAGTCAGGAATATTGTTGAGACTTATCAAGTTGGAGCAATTATTCCTTCTCACGAGCCTACAGAGATTGCGCACACAATTAAACGGTTCTTTGAAAGCGTCGACTTGATGGAATTGGAAAAACGACTTCAATCCGCAGCAAATGAACTAAATTGGGAGGCAGAAACCGACGTACTTGATCAGATTTACGACCCATTATTGAGCGATTCCAGGTGATGGAGCTTTTAAGAAAATATAAAATTACTTACCGCATCTATAATTTTTTCAAGAAGCGTCAACTGAGTCATAATATTCCTTTATACCAAAAGTATGGGCTACGTAAACGGTATTATTCCTCTATTTCTTCAAAGGACTTTGAAGGAATCAAGGGGGAGTTAAACGTTCATGATCGACTAAACGCCAGAGAAGAGCTGCCAAAGCAACCCGAATTCAACGAGCTACCGCCCTCGTGGCAAGAATCCCTAAAAGGCTGGTCGGATAATGGCTATGCAATTTTGGACGGTTTTTTTGATTCCGGTCGGGTAGATGCGTTTAACGAAGAGGTTGACAAATTAATTAAAACGGGTGACGCAAATTGGCGCTACATGAATAAGATAATGTTTGCCATTCATAAGTCGGATTTGCTCAATGAAGCTGCAAACGACTCACAAATGCTTAGGATTCTAAAGTTGCTCATGGGTAAAGACGTTGAGGTTTTCCAAAGTATTAATTTTCTCACAGGTAGTAAGCAGAGAACCCACTCGGATTCTATTCACATGACTACGTTCCCACTTGGTAATTTGATTGCGATTTGGGTGGCGCTGGAGGATATTCGTCCGGGTTCCGGAGAATTGCATTACTATCCGGGCTCTCATAAATTGCCCTATGTTATGAATGCGGATTACGATAATGTTGGGACTGCGGCAAAGCTTGGAGATAAGACTTATGTGGACTACGAGGATAAAATTGAGTCTATCATTGATGAAAAAAAACTGCGGAAACAGGTCTTTCTTGCCAAAAAAGGGGATGTATTAATCTGGCATGCTAACCTGCTTCATGGTGGGGAGCCAAATGTAGATGAAGGTTTGACCCGGAAAAGTATGGTGTTTCATTATTATGCCAATGACGCCATATGTTATCATGAAGTTACCCAACGTCCGGCGCTAAAACGAATCAAAAGTTAGTACGTGAGACTGGCCGTTTGTATCCCTATATACAACAAAGATGTAGCAAAATTAGTAGCCGATTTGGCTTCTCAGGTAGGTTCCGCCCATGATCCCGTCGAAATCGTGTTGATCGACGATGGTTCTGAAGAAAGGTATCGGGATATTAACCAAAAGCATGGGGAATCCTGCAAATATATTGAGTTGCCGCAGAATGTGGGGCGAGCCAGGGTTAGAAATTTGTTCCCTGAGTATACCCAGGCAGAATACCTTCTGTTCATTGACTGTGATTCTGGAATCATCAAAGATGACTTTATTGCGACTTACCTCAAACAATTGAAATCCGGACTCGATGTGATTTGTGGAGCTAGTATTTATCAGGAAAACGATCCGGGTCCAGAGCAAAGATTGCGCTGGGTGTATGGGAGAGAGGCTGAAAGTTTATCAGTAGAAGAAAGAAAAGCAAGCCCCAACAAAGCCTTTAAAACAAATAACTTCCTCATACGTCGCGAACTGTTTGTTGAAGTTAAATTCGATGAGCGCATCACAGAATACGGTCATGAAGACACGCTTTTTGGTTATGCACTTATGAAGAAGGGGGTTGCTGTACATCACATTAACAACCCGGTGCTTAATCCTGACTTAGAAACAAATCAGGAATTTTTAGATAAAACAACTGAAAGCGTTAGGAGCCTGGTAAAGATTGTTGATTTCATGAATGCGTCCCCCGATTTCATGGAGTTTGTTGAATTGCTTAATTTCTACAGGAAAACCAGGGGTTGGAGATGGTTAATTAGAGCATGTTTTTATCTGTCAAAGCCCATCATTGAAAAACGACTTAGTAGAGGAAAAGTCAATCTAAAGCTGTTCAGCTTTTACAAGCTAGGAGTACTGTTAAGAATTCAAAATAAGAACTTGTAGGGTAGATAATTGGATTATCGATTAGAGAAAGACCAGGACACACCCTGGAATTCATCTGATTGTAAGGTTCTGATGTTAAAAGCGAAACTCCTCTGCCTGGGCCAAATTAATTTCAGATACGGTGCCGTCTTCCGTTTTGATTGTCCGTGAAGGAAACTTGTTAATGATATGGTAATCGTGGGTGGCCATCAGAATGGCCTTTCCTGAACTGCTGATTTCAAATAGCAGCTTCATAATTTCATCGCTGGTAATTGGATCCAGGTTGCCCGTAGGTTCATCCGCCAGAATAAGATCTGGGTTGTTTATCAGCGCCCTGGCAATCGCCACTCTTTGTTGTTCTCCTCCCGAAAGTTGACTCGGCAACACATGGTGTTTTCCAACAATGCCAACTTTTTCCAGCAACTCATCTACTCTGGCATTCATTTTCTTTTTGTCCTTCCAGCCGGTAGCACGCATAACGAAAATTAGGTTTTCCTTAACAGACCTGTCTAAAAGCAACTGGAAATCCTGAAATACAATGCCGATTGTTCGTCGAAGCTCCGAAACTTTAGAACGGCCAATCCCTCTCAGGTTATAACTGGCAATTTGACCGGTACCGTCTTTCAGTTTTAACTCTCCGTACAGAGTTTTAAGCAGAGATGTTTTCCCGCTTCCCGTTCGGCCAATGAGGTAAACAAATTCTCCACGACCAATTTGAATGTCAACATTATCTAACACAACAGCTTTACCGTGTTTGATAATAGCGTCGGATAAATTTATGATCTCGTTTTCGTTCATGAGAAATAGTTGATCCGAAACAAAGGGAAGGAATAATTAAAAGTTCGGAACGAAACTTGAATAAACTTATTGACAAAATAAATTGAACTATTCAGCGTTACTGTATACATCTCAACCGAAAGGTTCTTTTGGTTTACCCTTACAGATTCCAGTTAACACATCCGAGTTAATAACTAAACGCACGCTGAACTAACGGCTGACGCACCCTTACTAATTTTACGCAGTTCTCAATTTTAATTGGGTTTGTTGTATCGCACAAGAAGATAAATGGTAAGGATAGCGATTAAAATAATGTTGTGTTTCTTTCTGGCATTCAGTTCGTATGCCCAGCAAACTTTAATTTACACAGAACAATACAAAGCATTTAAGGATGGGATGGAGTTGTATGATAAGCAGCAGTTTCAGGCCGCTCAGAAAAAATTCAATGAGGTAGTAAAGTCAATCGATCAGCATCAGGATGAGGTTCGGATTGAAGCCGAATATTATTCAGCTATTTGTGCGTTGGAATTATTCAATCAGGATGCGGAATATCTGCTGAATAAGTTTGTTTACGATCATCCGGATAACGTTCGCACCAAAACCGTCTACTTCAATCTGGGTACGCATCATTATGGCAGGAGGCGATACAGGGATGCGATCAGGTATTTTGAACAGGTTGATCAATATGAACTTTCACAGGAAGAGCGGTTGGAGTACCATTTTAAATACGCTTACGCCAGCTTCCATGCTAAGGATTATGAAACTGCCAGAGACAATTTTGTTGAGGTAAAAGACCAGGAATCAGAATATAAAGTTCCGTCCATTTATTATTACGCTCACATAGCCTACATGAACGACCAACACCAGCTGGCTTTGGAAGGTTTTCGATCAATAGACAAGGATCCAAACTTCGCGGCAATAGTACCGTATTACGTTGCACAGATTCTATACAAGCAACGGAAGTATCAGGAGGTGAGCGAGTATGGCCCACTTCACTATGCGAACGCTTCTTCAAAAAGAAAGGCAGAATTTGCTCACATAATTGGTGATTCTTATTATCGGTTGGAAAAATACAAGGAGGCACAGCCCTATTTACAGGAGTATAACAGTAGTGCCCGATCAACCCGAGAAGACAATTATCAGATGGGCTATACCTATTACCAATTGCAGGATTATGAGAATGCGATTAGATATCTGAGTAAGGTAAAGGTTAAGCCAGATTCTTTAGCTCAAATTGCTTATTACCAATTGGGAGATGCTTATATCCAAAATGATGAGAAAGATTATGCCAGAAATGCTTTCAAGGCAGCTTCTCAAATGTCTTTCGATAAGGAAATTGAAGAGGAGGCGTTGTGGTCGTACGCCAAGCTGGCTTACGAATTGTCTTATAACCCCTATGATGAGGCCATCGATGCTTTTCACAGATACATTGATAATTACCCAAAGAACCCACGCGTAGACGAGGCGTATGAATATCTCCTGAATGTTTACACCACAACAAAGAATTACGAGGCCGCACTGGAGTCTATTTCACGTATAAAGAATAAGAATGAAAAGATCAAAAAGGCGTATCAGTTAATTGCGTTCAATCGTGGGGTGGAACTATTTCACAATAATTCGTATACCGCGGCGATTCAGAGTTTTGAAGATTCCCGGAAGTACAAAGTGGATAAGACATTGTCTTCCGCAGCGGTTTATTGGGAAGGAGAGTCATATTTCGGAATGGCTCAGTTTGATGAGGCCATCAACAAATATTCATCTTTCAAAAACGAGCCTGGTGCCATTTTAACCGGTAAAAGAGCCTTGGCCGATTACAATCTCGGCTACTGTTACTTAAGAAATGGAAATCACTCCGCAGCCATTACTTCCTTTCGCCAGTACGTCCAGGGAGCAGGTACAGGAGAAAGTGAAAGAAAAGCAGATGCCTATTTACGAATTGCCGACAATTACTACCTGTTGAAAGAAGACGGAGATGCGATAAAGAATTACCAACAGGCCATAGATATGAAGGTCCGCAATGGAGACTATGCATATTATCAAATGGCTCGCACGCAAGGCTTTGTAGGCGATCAGCCTGGAAAAATCACCTCGTTGAAAAGCCTGATCAGAAAATTCCCGGAATCTTCTTACTACGTGGCATCGTTGTATGAATTAGGAGAGGCTCATATGGAGCAAAATAAGAACAAGGAAGCTCTGGAGTTCTTCCAGGACATTGTTTCCAACCACCCTCAGAATGGAAATGCAAAGAAGGCCTTGCTAAATATTGGGTTAGTGCATTACCGAACCCAGAATTATTTGAGAGCGAAAGATGTTTTTAATCAGGTGGTAGACCAGTATCCAAATTCTGAAGAAAAAAATGCGGCCGTTGTTCAAATGAAGGAAGTGTTTAAGGCGCTGGATCAGCTCGATGAGTATGTTGCGTGGTTGAACAGCAAGGGAATAGATGCTTCTTATGAAGAGCTGGACAATGAGTACTATGTAATGGCAATGGACGAGTTGGACAAAGATCCACGTGATTGCCATAAAGTAATACAACGATTCGAGAATTACGTCACCAAGATTCCTAATCCTCTTCATGAAATGACAGCCTACTTTTACATTGCCCAGTGCAATTACGAGTTAAAGGCTTATGAAAAGGCAATTATCGCTTACAACAAGGTAATAGCTGGAACAAACAACAGTCATACCGAACAAGCATTGGCGGAAGCCTCGGAGATCAATTATTATCACCTGAAAGATTACCAGGCAGCGCTTAGCAATTACACTACGCTCGAAAAGGTGGCTGAACAATCGGAAAATGTCAATAAAGCACTTATAGGCCAGATGCGATGCTTCTTCCGTTTGGAGAATTACCAATTTGCCAGAGAATATGCCCGTAAGGTGCTCAATAAAATTACTGACGATGAAGATCTGGAAGTGGAGGCGCAGTACATTGAGGGAATTTCTTTGAAAGAACTCGAAGAGTACTCAGCTGCGTTAATCGCATTGCGAAGAACAACCGAGTTAACCAAAAGTATAAAAGGTGCAGAAGCAAAGTATTGCATCGCGGAAATACTATTTATTCAGGAAAAACTTGACGAGTGCGAGACTGAAATCAAAGAGCTTGTACAGCAGAAACCAGGCTACGACTATTGGTTGGCGAAAGGCATTATTCTGTTGTCTGACGTGTATGTTGCCAGAACAGATTATTTCAATGCCCGGTATAGCCTTGAAAGTGTCATCAACGGATACAAAGGAGACGATGACATCGTGCCTACTGCTCAGGAGAAACTGGCCCGGTTAGATGAATTAGAGAACCAGGGAGGCCAGAAAAGTATGGATGACGATTCGGATACTGAAGAAATTGACCTTAATGGCGGTAGTCCCGAAGAGGACCAATCACCGGAAGAAGATCCGAAAGAAGAAAAGGAGGGTGAAGATGAATAAGTGGATAGCCTTTATACTAACAACGGTTTTTGCTGTCTCCATTGCCGCACAATCTGATTCTACTGGGGCGAATGGGGACATCAACGTCATAGCAACCATTGAAGCAAATCGTGAAATAGTTACCCCCACTAAGATGTCTGAACTTCCCGATGTGGTAGAAGGAGATACGACCCGGCCGGACGTAAATTATACAATGGTTCCAAAAAATATCAATGTTGACTTTACGCCTGAGCCGATCAAACCGGCCAAATTGAAGGTAAATGAGCCATTGGACAAACTTTATGGTGGCTACCTGAAGGCTGGAATTGGCAACTACTTTATGCCGCTATTGGATTTTCACTATGGGAGCACCCGTTCACGCTCCAACAATTGGGGGATCAATTTGAACCATCTTTCCGCTGGACAAGGTCCTGATGATGTTGGCTTTTCAGGGTTTAGCCACAATGCAATTCATGGCAACTACAAACATTTCCTAAAGAAACATACGCTTCGTTTCAATGCGAATTACGACAGAGACGTCGCCTACTTTTATGGATTCGATTTAACAGACAGTAGTTTCGCCAATTTCAAGGATGTTAAAGACGAGATCAGAACCACATACAACCTGGTAGAGTTTGACACAGAACTGGAAAGCAAGTATAGCGACTCAGCAAAGGTGAACCACCAGGTAGGAGTTCATTATTACTATTTGGATGGTAGCTTTAACAACCGGGAAAACAATTTTCTACTCGATGGTAATGTGAGGAAATATCTTGGAGCTCAATTGGTGCGTGCAGATTTTTCCGTAGACTATAACAATTATGCGTTTCAGCAATTCTCGGCAATCGATTCCAATGAGTTGTTATCGCCGCTAAAGGAAGATGGCACCACCGGAACATTGAACAGTGCAATTATTCGTGTTACGCCCAGCATAAATGCGCTAAAGGGAGATTTTAAAGCGAAAATCGGAGCTTCTATACAAGTAGATTCCCGGGCAGAGAGTTTTCACTTGTTTCCGGAATTTGAAGTGAAGTACAGTTTGTTCAACAACATGTTTATCCCTTATGTTGGTGCGACAGGAAACGTGGATAGAAATTCTTTACGTACGTTGGCAAACGATAATCCATTTGTTTCAAGCCAATTCGAGTTGCGCAATACAGCAGAACGGTTTCGGGCATTTGGTGGAATCAGAGGTTCTGTAAGCTCTTCAATGTCCTTTAATGTTGGCGTGTCTCAATCAAGGTATACGGACATGCCTATGTTCTTTAATGATACACTGATTTCACTTCAGAATAAGTTCGGTGTGGTTTACGACAATGCCAATATGTTCCGTGTAGGTGGACAATTGAGTTATAGAAAACTGGAGAAGCTGAAAGTATATCTGCGTGCAGACTACACCAATTACAATATGGATCGGGAAGAATATGCCTGGCACAGACCTTCTTTAGAAGTGTCATTAGGCGGTAGGTATGACATGGCAGATAAGCTGATCATAAAGACGGACCTGTTCTTCATTGGCAAACGTTTTGCAAAATCCCTGGAAAGAGTGGCAGATGTCGAACCAACCTATTATACCGAAGGCTCTGAGGTGTTAGAAGTATATTATCCGGTTGAGCTAAAGCCCATTTTTGATGCCAACATAGGGGTAGAGTACCGATTAACGGAAAAGGCATCGGCCTTTGTTAATTTCAACAACCTTACCACCAAGAAGTACCAACAGTGGCTTCGCTATCCAAATCAGAGCATCAATATTATGTTCGGAGGAACAATTAGGTTCTAAGGAAGAGGATAGGAGACTTCTTTTCTTTTAAGAACGACTAATAAAGTACCTACATTGATTATAATTCATTAGCCCATTAGCCCATTAGCCCATTAGTCCATTAGTCCATTAGTCCATTAGCCCATTAGTCCATTAGCCCATTCCGCTATTCAATGAGTTCTGCGTCAATCGAATCGTCCGTCTTTCTTATTTTCTTTTCAAGCAATGCGTATTTCTTACAGCTTCCTAAAGCATTAAATAGAAAAATCAACACGGCCACTTTTATTATCCAACCATAACTAAAAGTAAGCTCCATGCCATCGCTTAACGCAGCCAGCCCAAAAATAATGTCGATCACCGTTCCGAACGCATAAAGAATTAGCCCGGTTAGTGCAATTCCGTAAGGGTTTCGTTTAAATAGGATTCCCAGGGTCAGAAAGGCGATAGCGAATATGGCTGGCAGGCCAAATGCCAGAATACAGTCGACAGCTTCCATTTGACTTAACCAGTCCTTTCTGTACCATCTGGCCAACTCTGTTCCAATGCCAAGCGCTGTTAAGCCAGCCAGGATAAAGAAGATTACCCGGGCACTGATTGCTTTACTTCTAATCTGCTTTTCAAGCCGTTGCTTAGTTGACATATTTGGCTTGTAGTCTAAAGATCAATGTCCAGAAGATCATCATTTCGTGTAGATGTTTTTTGCTTAATCGGCTTCTGGTAATCGTAGTACTTCGCCTTCTTGATTGCTGTGGCCATAATGCTGATTAATATGAAGTTGATTATCCACATGATGAAAGGGATGTTGACCTGGTTAGAATAGTCTAACAGTAGTAGCCAACCAAACTTCTCACAAAGGAAGTATGCGCAAAAGGCGAGTAGGCCGATGGTAATTTTTTTAGCTGGATTATACCGAACCTTTATGCCCATTACCAGCATGGTGATCGCGGCTCCTAATTGGGTTGCTGCGATGACGATAAACACCCAACTTACCATGCCCAAAGCAACGTTTCCTGCGACATTCATTAGAGCCAAACCACATGCAACGAAAAAAATTACTTGAGCGGTGATGACGCTTTTGTTGGCCTGGGAGGTACGTTTCTTAATTGCCATTTGCCTGGCACGTTCCACACTGGCTTTCACCTCTGCTGGTGATCGCCTGGTCTGGGTTCTTAGGTGATGCGTCATGGTTTAAAGATATCAAAATTGGCCTGTATATTTCCGCTAAAGCTGTGTTGAAATGGTTGAGCGCAACGATAAACAAGGTTGGAACTTATAGAGTGTTCATCCACTCCGAATCCAGTATCTCATCTTCTCCACCTCGCTTAGATTTCAGTTCAACCGTTTGGTTTCGTACACGTCTTAATCCATTCACAAGCCCCAGAATTATGAGGAGTTTCAAAATCCAGCCAAGATGGAAATGCGAGCCATCGGGACTACTAACCAATAAGGTAGCGTTAACCAACTCCAACCCGGTAAGGAGTACATACAGGATAAATCCGGCTCGAATCATTCGATACGGGTTCCGGTTAAATCTTGTTCCAAGTATCAAAAACGCGATCACGGACACAACGCACACGATTACAGCAATCAGCCAACTTAAAATTGGAGTGCTGTTAAAGGATCCAAGCTTTACATCACGTAGGAAAAAATAATTAAGAACTCCTTCTACCAATGCCAAACCGCTTACAAGGAACAAGATTGTTTTTGCAAGTAACGTCTGTTGTCTCTCCTCGTCCTTGTTCTCTGAATTTTTGGATGTCATTTCCTCTTCTTCCGGCTCAGATAATTGCACTTTACCAAAATACGTATTTGCTCATTAACCTACTGGAACAATCATTCATTAATCGTCTCTGTTAATAAACCAAATCGATGTTAATAAAACCTAGAAATGACAAAGGTTCCGATAGGGTATAAGCATGGTCAAATGTTATCTTTGTTAGGTTATAAAAACAGGAAATTTATAGTATGAGCGAAGAAGAGAAAAAACCAGGTTATTCGGCGGATAGTATTCAGGCCCTCGAAGGCATGGAACACGTTCGGATGCGTCCATCGATGTACATCGGAGACGTTGGTAACAGAGGATTGCATCACCTGGTTTACGAAGTTGTAGATAACTCTATAGATGAAGCGTTGGCGGGACACTGTGACGCTATTTCGGTAACCATCACCGAAAGCGAAGGAATTCGGGTAAGAGACAACGGACGAGGTATTCCGACGGGGATGCACAAAAAAGAAGGAGTGTCTGCGCTTGAGGTGGTAATGACCAAGATCGGAGCAGGTGGTAAGTTTGATAAGGATTCATACAAGGTGTCTGGTGGACTGCATGGTGTTGGTGTGTCCTGTGTGAATGCTCTTTCCTCACACTTGCGAGCAACTGTTTATCGGGAAGGAAAAATTTACCAACAGGAATATAGCAGAGGAAAAACACAGTATCCTGTTAAGATTATAGGTGATTCCGATGAGCAGGGAACGGAGGTAGAATTTCAACCGGATCCACAGATTTTCGATGTGTTGGAATACAACTACGAAACCCTGGCCACCAGAATGCGCGAGCTGGCCTATCTGAATAAAGGAATAACCATCACATTAACCGATAATCGCAATCAGGATGATGAAGGAAATGACATTAGTCAAACTTTCCACTCCGAAGTTGGTTTACCTGAGTTTGTCACTTATTTGGATGGTACCCGAGAAAAGCTCATTGAAGACGTGATTAGCATGGAGGGTGAGAAAAGTGGAATTCCGGTAGAGGTGGCGATGGTTTACAATACCTCGTATTCCGAAAACATACACTCTTACGTAAACAACATCAATACGCATGAGGGAGGAACGCATTTATCAGGTTTCCGAAGAGGTTTGACCAATACTTTGAAAAAGTACGCTGAGACATCCGGAATGCTGGATAAGCTTAAGTTCGAAATTTCCGGTGATGACTTCCGGGAAGGTTTGACCGCCATTGTTTCGGTAAAGGTGGCAGAACCTCAGTTCGAAGGTCAAACAAAGACCAAACTTGGGAACCGTGAAGTAACTGCCCCTGTGAGCCAGGCGGTAAGTGAAATGCTTACGGATTATTTGGAGGAGCATCCCAATGATGCGAAGCAAATTGTTCAAAAGGTAATTCTTGCCGCTCAGGCACGCCATGCGGCAAGAAAGGCTCGTGAAATGGTTCAAAGAAAGAACGTAATGAGCGGTTCCGGTTTGCCGGGTAAATTGGCTGATTGCGCTTCAAAAGATCCTGCGGAATGTGAATTATTCCTTGTTGAGGGTGATTCTGCAGGAGGAACAGCCAAACAGGGACGGGATCGGCATTTTCAGGCAATTATGCCTCTCAGAGGTAAAATATTGAACGTTGAAAAGGCCATGCAGCATAAAATCTTCGAGAATGAGGAGATTAAAAATATTTACACGGCTCTAGGCGTTAAGGTTGGAACCGAGGAGGATGCGAAAGCACTTAACCTGGAAAAACTGAGGTACCACAAGATCGTTATTATGTGTGATGCCGATGTGGATGGTTCGCACATTCAGACGCTTATCATGACGTTTTTCTTCAGACACATGAAAGAGTTGATTGAGAACGGTTATTTGTATATCGCCACGCCTCCACTTTATTTGGTGAAAAAAGGAGCAAAACAGGCATATGCATGGGACGATGACCAACGAGATCGATTGATTCAAGAATACAAAGGATCGGGGACTGAGTCAAGCGTTGGAATTCAAAGGTACAAGGGTCTTGGTGAGATGAATGCAAGTCAGTTGTGGGAAACTACGATGGAACCAGAAAATAGAACATTACGCCAGGTAACCATCGACAACGCGGCCGAGGCTGATAGAATCTTTTCAATGCTAATGGGAGATGAAGTTCCACCGCGAAGAGAGTTTATTGAGAAGAATGCTAAATACGCAAATATCGACGCGTAGTATTAGCTTTGGATAAGAAGTTTAAGGGCTGCTCTTTTGGGTGGCCCTTTTTTATGTTTATCACCTCAATAGCCATTAAATCATCCGGCACCTTCAGTAAACAACGACTTCGCTGACAGGAGTGATTAGGATCTGGTTAAAGAAGGTTATTTCAGTAAAGTCACATGTCCCTTAAGCTGATACTTATCTCCGTTATACAGATCTCGTGCATTGATCTTCCAAACGTAAACATCTTCCTGTACTAACTGTCCTAGTTTATTCGTGCCGTCCCAGCCAGTTCCCCATTGATCTGTAGACCAAATCAACTCTCCCCATCGGTTGAATACGAAGAACTCAAACTCTTCCGTATCTACCATATCTCCCAGGGCCATAAATACGTCGTTAAATCCGTCGCCGTTCGGCGTAAATGCATTTGGCAAATACATGGTGAAGATCCCATTGATTACCAGGGTAAATGTGGTGTCATGTGAGCAACCGGCATCATTGGTTACAGTCAGTGTCACCGGATAAGTACCTGGGTTTACATTTGGAAATTCTGCCGTAGGTTCAAATTCAGTAGAAGTCGCTGGATCAGTATCCGAACCAAAATCCCAGAAATAACCGGTAGAACCGGAACTTAGGTTCGTCATCTGAATTACAGTTTGATTTAGATCCGTTGGATTCGGATCCATAGTGAAATTGGCCAGCGGGTAGTCATCTGGACATATAAAACTTGGCTCCGTGAGCGTCGATATACAACCCGCAGGAGAGGTAACGGTTAAGGTTACGTCGTAGCACGTTGGGTCGGGATAGGTTGCACCTACCGTTCCGGTACTGGTAGTGGTATTGCCATTACCAAAGTCCCACAAAACCGTATTAACCAGAGCCGGGTCAGTTGTATTGGTGAAGTTTACGGTAATTGGGTAACATCCTGAGTTAATGTCTGAAGTAAATGTTACCAATGGAGCCGGACTCGCAATCACCGAATCGCAAACCGTAACCGGAGTAGTTTCACACGCGTCCGAAACGGTAACGCAATAGGTCGTAGTCGCCCCCGGGTTATCTGTAACCTGAGAGCCAATGGTGCCGTTGTCCCATGTATAGGTATACGGTGCCCCCATGCCTCCCGATGCCGATGCGTCAAACACTACTCCGTCTCCGGGACAAATGGAGTCGGTTCCAGTAATATTTACCAAAATTGGAGGGTAGAGGCTAATGCAGATGGAATCGGTTTCCGATACACATCCAAAGGCATCTGTCACGAACATGGTGTAGCAGCCATTGGAAGTAGGACTGACGTTATGAGGAGCATTTCCGATAAGTCCGCTTCCCCAACTTTCTGTGTACGGGCCACCAAGGCCACCAGTTGGATTAGCCGTCAGGACAGCTGTTCCGTTTTCACAGACAATTGAATCATTAGAAAGATTCAGGATAAAAGGTTCAGCTACGTTCACGGTAATAAATGCTGAATCGGCACAACCGCCCACTCCAACAACGTATGCAAATACATCCGAAGCTTGAGAGGAGGGATCGAACATATTGCCCGCCGGATTTAGGGCTCCATCAAACCAGTTTCCGCCAGCATCCGGAGTGCCCGGTATCATTGTAAAAAGGTCTACTACCGGATCTGTTTGGCAATAATTTAAGGTGGTGTCACCTCCGGCAGTTCCGGTGGTAGCTACCGTAATATTGATGGTGTCCGTGCTCGAACAGGCCGTGTGTCCGGTTTCCCATCCTTCCACCACATATTGGACCGTGCCAGCAACGGTTGCAATAGGGTTGGCGATATTTGGATCAGATAATCCTGTGGCCGGAGTCCACAGGAAATTGTATTGGGGAGGAACGTTACTCACACCGGTTGTGGTAAAGGCAGTTCCTATGATAGGATTCGTACCTGTATAGTTTACCCCGTCTTCGAATATTACGTTCCCATCACAATCCACTATTTGATAACTTACCTCACTATCAAAAACACCGGAAACCGTTTGAAAAGTTAAGTTTGCTCCGTCATAAACCGGGAAGTTTGCCGTAGAGGTGGAACCTGTTCCGAAGGTGAAAACACCGAGTGAAACGCCATCGGCAAATACTTCAACGCTAAACCCGTTCCAGCCGTCGCCAAAAGTGTCAAACATGTTGATTTGGTAATCACATGTTGGTGGAGGTGCAATTCCGCCGGTTGCAGTAGCCGTTAACTGTAAGGCACCAGGGCATACTGTTGTGTCGTTGCCCGCAAAAATGGTTGGGCCGTTATCTACTGTAACTGTCCAGGTAGTGTCGTAAGTACATCCATAATCGTCGATCACAGTATAGGTATAGTCAAATGCACCGGTTTGAGTTGGGAGTACACACATTTCGTTACAATCGGCAGATTGTGTGGTAACAAATGACATTCCAAGAGGATCGGATGACCAAAAGCTAGAATCACACTGTGCTCCTATAATTGGAGTAAATGTTGATATGGGAGGATAGAGAGATGGGTCAAAATTCACCGAAAAATCGCACACAAAACCATCATCTGCACCCCAAAGGTCGCAGAATTCCAGAGTCCAGGTACCGTTTAAAGGGCATCCAACCAACCCACTTAAAGGGTTTAAACTTTCGTATGTGCCGGGAGCCAGACATTCTCCGAAACCGTTGTTAACGGAAGGGATGGTGTTTGGAGTAGGGCCAAATTGGGAGTTGTCTACCCAGGTTCCATTTGTTGCTGTGGGACTGAAGCAATATTGCCAACAATCACCGGGCTGTAAGCTGTCATTTACGTCAATAGGGTCTCCCAAAAAAGTACCACCTCCGTTTTGCTGATGAAAAATGACGCTTTGTCCATTGGGGCAGTAGATGGTGCCTACCAGATCCCCCATATAGGAATGTTCCATGTTGATGCATAAACTTTGGAGATCGTTTACATTGGTTAATGTTTGTCCGGGAATAAAGGCTGAAAAATCGAGCGTGGCTGAAAAACACTGCCCTACATCATCAGGGAGATACGTTGCACCTCCCAGGCTACTTACCGGTTGGCCTGTCCAGGTAGTGGGAACCACATGTCCGTCTACGGTTCCAGTACTTCCTACTGTTCCGGGAGCCCCCATGCACACTTCTTCACCTAAACACAGGGTAGTGTCGTCAAAAATATGCTGAAATATCGGTACCGTTCCAGCCTGCACTACAATGGTTTCTACATTGGTATTGATGCAACCATTATCGTCAATTACGTAAAGGTTCATTGAATATTCTCCTGGACCAGACGCATAAGTGTGTGAACTTATGGGCCCGTTAAGCGTGTCTATTATCCCATCACCATAATTGAAAATGTAATCTACAATAGTAAACCCAGGGGCTGCGAAAGATGCACTTCCATCAAAATCAACGGTTTCCCCATCACATATTTTTACCGGGTTGTTCGGTACCGTGGGCGAAGTCATATGTACCTCTGGTCTTTGACATGGAGTACTACAGGTAATTGTTGCAGCAAAAACACCTGTGCCAACGTCATTGGATGTAAACACAAGTGTCAAACACCCGGAAGTATTTAAAGATGTACAGCTTACCAGCAGGCCGGCCAGACTATTTCCTGTGTATACACCTAACGATGGGGCTGCAGTGCTGTTTCCATCATAGATCGCAAGGTTGTCTATATTGTTAGCAGGAGGTGTAGCTGTGTTGGTGTTGTCCAGATTAAAAGAGATGAAGTCCAGGGTAATTACATCTCCAGGTACGTCCGGACAAATGGTCAGAACGAAGTATTCGTTATTCGAGTAGCCTCCCGCACCAATTCCTCCTGAATCATACAACGTACCAGAACAGGTTGAAGCATTTCCATCAGAAATCAGAACGGTAGCCTGACCCCATATTAAGACTGTTGAAAGCGTGGCAAGCGCTGTCGTAAGTAATTTTCTCATGTTGTTTCTCACAGTGTTAGCTGCCCGATTAACGACTATTCGTCAACGGGGTTGCGTTTCTTCAGCGGTTATAATGATCACCAATTGGAATCCTAAGTGGGGAACTTAGTGCTCAAAGATGTAAATCACAGATGCATCTTTGACATTCCACAGACACGGAGGTAAACTGAAACTAGCGTTTCTACGTGTCAGATTATCAAACCAGTATGTAGTGGCGCGCAATCGATTTACCAAATTGCCTTGCAAATATACGGTTGAGAGTCAGGAAAATTTATGATAATTATCAGGAAAACGAGGCAGTATAGGATTGCAAACCCCTTAATTCTCTAGCGATTGAACTAGATTCCCTAAAATAGTAAAGTAAGAGATTTATAGGCTCAAATTTCCACCATGACTATTGATCACATGCTTGTTACCCTGATTGAAAAGAGTTCCATAAGTGTCAATAAATCGGATGGAGATTTCAAAACCACCTACGCCATTAATGCTTGGCCCCAGAGTAGATGTGGTGTAATCGTATGATAGGCCCACTTCAAAGTCGTTAAACTTGGCTCTTATTCCTGTAATAAAGGAGTCATTTACCCTGTATTTGAGGTCTAAACCAAGGTATGCTTGCTTTACAAAACCTGTATACTTGGTGTCCGCTTTCAGGTAGAAGTTAATTCCTCCGCCTATAATGGTCTCGGTAAGTGGCCCTTGCTTTTGCCATAAAGCCATTGGAATAAACCCAAATGGTCTGTTATCCAGTGTGATAAGTCCTCGGGCATTTACTACGATTCTATTGTATAACCTATCCAGGCGTCCCTGATAAAACTCTTGCTTTCCTTTGGTGAGATGAAAAATGGCCACACCACCATCAAAGGCAGCTCGTTCAATATTATACAGGTTAGTTGCCTTAGAAAAATATTTGTAGGCAGCCCCTGCGGAAAGATCAAAGAAGCCTGTTTTGTCTGCAAACCCAGTTTCCCCCGAAGGCAAAGAAGGATCGTACTCGAATCCGTTAAACTGATTGTCCCACTGAATATTCGATACATCAAATGATTTTTGCATGTACCCTCCCTGTATTCCAAGAGATACTCTTTGTTGTCTATCAATGGTAACAATTCCAGATAGCGTTAGTGCAGCATGCATTGTGCTCATTTTGGAATCCCCTGCCTGGTCGTTGAAGAATGACAACCCAACCCCTAGCAACCCGTTTTTGTGTCGCATTGCTTCGTTAAGCAAAGGGAAGTCCATAGAGAAATACGGTGTGCTGTAAACATTGCCCATTCCAGGGTATTGACTGCGGTACACAAGATTGGCTCGATTGTATCCTTTACCCATTCCGGCAAATCCTGGGTTAAGGGCAAGCGGAGCCGCTTCAAACTGGGAGTAGTGAATGTCTTGTGCCGTTAATTGCGATGCGACAAGTACAACTCCTGCAATCAGATATTTCAACTTGGCAATCACCTAAATAATGTCAGATTTCCCTTGAATTGAAGTTCCTCGCCATTTCGCAGAAGGACATCACATTTATACACAAAAACATCCGTGTTTAGGTCCTTTCCACGGAATGTACCATCCCAGCCAATGGTTTGATCACTGGTACTGAATACCATAACACCCCAGCGGTCAAACACCTGTAAATCCATTTGGGCAATTCCCGTTCCACGTACTAGAAAGAGATCGTTAAATCCATCTCCGTTAGGGGAGAAGCCATTAGGAATAAAGAGTGGTAGGTATTCAACGTTGATTATAACGGTATCTAAACTTTTGCAGCCATTAGAGTCGGTCATCTCAACAATGTACATAGTTGTTTCCGGCGGAGTAGCGACCGGGCTTTCACAGGTAAAACAGTCTAAGCCGGTAGAGGGGAACCAGAGGTAGGCTGCTCCTCCCGAAGTAGTTATTAAATCCACACTGGATTCTACCGGAATGGTGGTGTCATTAATTGTATTCAATATGGGATCTGGGTTTACGACAACCGTAGGTGAAAAATTAAATGTTTGACACGCATTCATAGCATCCACCAGAATGGTCGTGTCACTAGTTGGAATAAATGTAACCGAAGTTCCCATAGAACCATCAGGCCATACTTGAGACAGGGCATCTACAACGGTTAATGTGGTAGCTTCACCTATGCACAAACTGGTGTCGCCAGTAACGTAAGGAATTGAGTTGGTATCGTCAATGGTGACTGTTATCGGTGGTGAGGTTTTATTACACTGCGGCCAACCGTCTATACCAATTGTGAAGGTGTACGAGGTTGTTGTAGTTCCGGTAAACGCGGTACTGTCATTGGTTGGATCACTTAAATCTGTTGGGGGATCCCAGGAATAGTTATAAGTGACATTGGCATTACAGCCTATTGTGCCTACTGTTTGCATTCCGGTAGCTGGCGGATTTCCATCGGAAAAAATGATGTTACCGCTTGGATCAACAATATCATAAGATACTTCGTTATCAAAAGTTCCTGGGCTATAGGAGACTTCCAGAAAGTCGCCATCAGACACGGTAAAGCACTCGTCGCCAGCTGAACCTGACATGAGTTGGGCCGTTGTAGCCAATGAGCCGTTCAACAAAACACTTAAACTCCCTCCGTTCCAGCCATCGCCAAAAGTATCGTACATATTTACGCAGAACTGACACGTAGACACGAGAGGAGCAGCGTTATTAACACCAATTAAAGTGAGCGGATCTCCAGGACAAATTATGGTATCCGGACTGGCTATGGGATCTAACTCTGGCATTACGTAGACATCTACCACTGTGTCGAATGTACATCCATACTCATCAGTAATCTGGAAGGTGTAGAAGTAGTTGCCATTGCTATCCGGGACTGCATAAGAAAGTGAGTCGGAAACACCAACAACAGTTGGGCTAATCCACTCACCATTAGTAATCTCAACAGTATAGAACTCGGAATTAGGGTTAATTGCTGGATTAATGCTGATACCCCATTCACAAATATAACCATTGTCTGCACCAATATTGTCGGTAATGGTTAAAGTCCAATCTCCATCAATCGGGCAACCGACAAAACCATTGAAGCTCTGTAGAGGTTGAAACGAACCTGGTGAAAGTATGTTGTTGCCCGGAGTAACTGTAGAAGGGATGGTGTTACCGGCTGCATTCTCGTCATTCATCGTTCCCCATGCAGCACCAAGGTCGAAGCAGTACTCCATACATGTTCCCGGAGTGGTTGAACCATCGTCTAAAGCATCCCCCAGAAAAGTATTACCTGGACTGGTCCCCGTATAAACATCCATCAAAGTTATTGTTGTTCCATTCGGGCATTCCAGGGTCATGTCTAAATCCCCTATATAAGAATGCTCAATATCCATACAAACGCTTGATATGTCGGTTCCTGCAGCAATGGTCTGCGCCCCAAAACCTCCAATGGTGACGGTGGTTGAATAAGATGCACCACTACCATCTGGCAGGAAGGTAACACCTGAAACAACACCTCCCGCGCTAATAGCCCCTGTGTTAGGCTCCGCTCCAACCGCAGAAGATGAAACGGTACTGTACCCTCCTAATAGTTCAACTGTATCTCCATAACAAGCGGTGTCCGGTTGAATTGAAATACCACTAAAAGAAGGTGTGATTGATGTTCTTACCTTGTGTGTAACCGTTTCCTGACATCCATTTGCATCGGTTACTTCAAGAGTGATCAAATAGCCCTGTTCGTCATTAAAGACGTTACCCGCCGTTGCTGTATTGGCCGTTGTTCCTTCCCCGAAATTCCAATCGAAAGTAGAAGTAGCATCACTTTGAGCATAATTTACTGGGTTTACGCCATTGTCCGGGTAGGTTCCTGTTCCAAAAAAAGTAACCGAATCACCGGGGCAAATATTGGTGTAGTTCGAATCAGGTCCGTATGATACAAGGGGTGGGTCGGTTGTAATCTGAGGTAAAATCGGTTGACATACAGTTCCACAAATAACCGGAGCATCCCAGCCAGTCCCCTCAACGGAGGCATCTGACACAAAAACCAGCGTTAAACATCCAGAAGTGTTAGATGTGGTAGATGAAATAGCAACAGGCACATTTCCATTATTGTAGGTTCCAATTAATGGAGCACCAGCACTATTGCCATCGTAAATAAAAAGTTGATCGCTACCATCCACGTCAAAAGCACCAGCTGAGAAATCGAGAGTAATGGTATTACCAGTTCCGTCCGAACAAATTGTAACCGTATGATTCTCATTTGCCCCGTAGTTTCCGCCAGCAGCATCACTATCTGTCACATTGCCCGAACATTGGATAAATGTTCCTCCGGTAGAGATATTAACCGTTTGTGAAAATAGGCCGCAGCTTAGGCTGAGTAAGACGATAATTGTGGCGAGTTGTTTTAACATAGCGTTAGGTTGCACAAATATAACGATTCTCAACCGCTAACCGTTGCTTCTAAACAAGGAGAAATAACAGCACTTTGTGCATTAAGGTGCTATTTTTCAGTTAGGTTACCTGAAAGAGGGGAAGAAATCGTGAAAATTACTTCAACAAAGTAACGTGTCCTTTGTATTCGTGTTTTTGGTTATTCATGGCATTTACAATTTGCAGCTGCCATACGTATACATCTTGTTGGACGATTTGGTTTTTGTAGGTGCCATCCCATCCTTGTCCGATGTGTTGAGTTTCGTAGATGAGCAGTCCCCACCGGTCAAATATACGGAAAGTGTACTGAAGAGGGTCAGCTCCTGTTACCACCGGGGCGAAGGTTTCGTTGACGTTATCGGCATCTGGAGTAAATGCGTTGGGGACATATACGATGAACTCTTCGTCAATGACAACCAGATCACAGACACTGTCCTGGCACCCGAAGTCGTTAGTAGCCAGCAGGCATACTTCATATGTTCCCGGGGCATCAGCGGGGAATGCGAAAGTAGGGTTGGTATCTGTAGAGGTACCCAGTGCACCATCAGTACCGAAGTCCCAGTTGTAGGAAGTTGCTCCTATAGACTGGTTGGAGAATGTAATGTTAGGGTTTAGCACCGATGTAGGCTGTGGTCCGAAAGTAAATGCTGCCACGGGATACGGATGCGCGCACACCAGAGAAGGATAGGTAATCTGGTCTGTACAGCCCAAATCAGATACAACAGTTAGTGTAACATCGTAACATCCGGGAGCGGTATAAGTGTTTGTAACGGTTCCACAGTTTACATCTGCATTGGCATCACCAAAGTCCCAGAAGCATTGCGAACCTGCAGGCTGTCCTACTTCGGTAAAGTTGACAGTAAGAGGCACGCAGCCATCTGTAACATCTGGGGCAAAATCAACCGTAGGCAGAGGGTTCACAGTAATGGTAACCGAAGCTGTTGCATCTGGGGTTTCACAACCATCCGAAGCGGTAACGGTGTAGGTAGTAGTTGTAGCCGGAGATACGGTTTGTAACTGACCAGTACCTAGAGCATTGTCCCAAGTGTAAGTATAGTTGCCGTCTCCACCATTGGCCAGAGCCGAGATGTTTGCGGCATCGCCTGGACAGATAGACTGATCAGAAAGAGCAAGTACTTGTAGGGGAGGGTTTACTCCCACGTTTACACAAGCAGGTGCAGGTGCAGGACAACCGTTGGCATCTGTTACGGTAACACAATACACAGTTGTTCCACCAGGGGATACATTGATAGTAGCTGTAAGATCACCGGAGTCCCAGTTGTAATTAAAACCACCAACACCCCCTGCTGCGTTTGCAGTAAGAGTAGCTGTACCCCCAATACAGATGATTGTATCAGGAGAAACAGAAAGGGTAACCGGAGGTGGTGATCCAATGGTTACAGTAGTATCTACCGAACAGCCATTGGCATCTTGTGCAGTAACGGTATGAGGTCCTGCACAAAGTCCGATGAATGAAGTTGTTGGGCCAAAAGGCCCACCATCAATGCTGTATTCAGTCGCTGCCGCGGAAGCGACATCAATGGTTCCATCACATGCCAGGTTACATGTTTCATCGGTAAAAGTAACCGAAGAGAAAGTAACCGCCGGTGGTCCGATAATCTGCCAGCCCAGGGTGTCTGCAGTACACCCATTGTCATCTGTAACGGTCAGATCATAAGTACCCGGACATACCGAAGAGGCGTTTGGTACATTCCCTGCAATCCCCGCCGACCAGGTATAAGTATATCCTGAAGCAGCAGTTCCTCCTGCAGGAATCACAATGGCCGATCCATCACATAGGCCCGCACAAGAAGCATCAAAAGTAGAGAAGGTGAGGGTAAGTGGAGCAGGTTCGTTTACATCTTCAGAAGAAGTAGAAGAACACCCATTGTCATCTGTAACAGTAACGGTATAAGTTCCTCCAGCAAGCCCTGTAAATAATCCATTTGTTTGAGTAATCGGTCCTGTTCCATCATCAATAGAATAGGTATAGTTCCCGGTTACAGTACCTCCATTTGCAGTAATGTCTATCTGCCCGGAACCATCCCCGGCACACTGCAGGTCAGTAATTACTACAGAATGTGTAAGCAAGTCGGGATCATTCAATAATCCTGCATCTGTGTTCTGACATCCGGAAGCATCTTCGATCCACACCGGTTGGTTACCCGCACACAAACCTGTCCAGGTGTCTTGTCCCGGAGTAAATGTGGTTCCATCTAAACTGTAGCTGTATGGAGGAGTACCGCCCGAAGCATAAATAATGAGTTGTCCATTGCAATCACCATTACACAGAGGGTCAGTAGTAACGACACTATCGATAAAAGGTGAGCCTGCATTGGGTACAGAAATATTGTTGGTAAACTGACATCCGGCGGCATCTTGAATCCAGCCATCATAGTTGTTTGTAGGAAGGCCTGTAAAGAGGCCTGATGCTTGAGTGTTCACCCCGTTGTCAATGCTGTACAGGTAAGGTCCAATTCCACCTGATGCAGTCATATCGATCTCCCCATTGGATACTCCACACAGAGCAGGAGTAACGGTCTCGGTGAAAGACGGATCAGAGAAAGTAATGACCACATCGTCTGAAGAGACACAGCCTCCACCGTTGTCTTCGGTCCATGTAAGGGTATATGTTCCTGCAGCACTTGCAGTAGCAGTAGAAGTAGGGGAGTTAGGAGTTCCGAAAGTAATGCCGGCAGGCCCGGTCCATGTTCCGGTTCCTGCAGAAGGAGTTGCATTGAGGTTGTATACAAGCGATCCACAGATGGTATCGTCAACTCCGGCCTGAGCATTGGGCAGTCCCACAAACGGTCCGCCAGAAACTGTTATAGGGCATCCATTACCATCTACAATGTCAAACGACCACATGTCTCCATCCTGCAGGTTGTTAATCACGATGGTACCTCCGTGTGTAGTGGTGGTGTTTACAAAAGTAGCTGCTCCTGATGTAGAAGTGAGGTTAGAAGCGGTGTAATTACCACCGAATACTTCGGGGTACCCCCCTGTAAGGGTAACTGTAACACTACTGTCCTGACAATCGGGTACAGCGGGTGTGGCAATGGGGTTCAGGTAAGTAACCTGTATTCCTGGACCTACATCCCAGCAGTTGGAGTTCCACACGGCTGTAGTACCATCCCAGTAATAGACGTTTGTTTGTGCAAACCACAGGTCTGTATAGGGACCTCCGGGAAGTACATCTGCCCATGATCCACCGTTGTTTACATCGGTCATAATGTCTTCCACAGGCAGTAACCCGACAAAGCAAGGGTCGTTAGGAGGCCAGATGCCTGGTGTTGGAGGACATGAATAGACCACATACAATAATGCAGGTTGAAAAGGGTAAGATGGAGCCGTACCTATAGGTCCTATATCATCGGGATCGACATAATCATTGTTGGTGGCAATCTCAATCTGATCACCATCACACAGCACAAAGCTGTTGGTTCCGTTACCTGTAAGTGTTGTTGTAACTGTTCCTGCATCTGCCGAACACCCACAGTTCATAGTAAGAGACTGCGAACAGGAAGGATAATCGGAGAAATAATAGGTTATGGTATATGGGTTGGCTGCTGGGTCCAATCCTGAAATCGACCAGTTCTGAGGACTGGTGGCTGGTAAATTAATAATGGTGTCAATCACCGAGGTCCCATCGTCGGCAGAAATAATCAATGTCCCTGATGTATAAGTATCATCGAAAGTGATATCGCCATTTACTGCACCACCTCCTACTACACAATTAGAGGAAAAGCCAAGGATGGGAGGAGGGGACATAAAACCTTGTGTAAAGGTGCATCCAGCATCGTCACTAAATACCGCATCAAAGTTACAGTTACCAGCACCTTGAGGTAGGCCGGTAAATGAAAAATTTTGAGAAGTTCCGAATGGTGCATTGAATACAACCGTTTGACCATCACAAGCTGTAATGGTTAAAGTACCCGTAGTTGGTGGATCGGTATAATTAATTACACCATCTACATCATAGACCAGGAAACCACCACCATCTACATAGCAATTAGATAGAGTGATAGGCATACTGGTAATGTCGCAGACTGAGCATCCAGAAATATTGAAGTTCCAGCAACCAGTAGTCGCAGTATTGCCACATAAATCTTCCACTCCACCGCAGGCTGCAGTTAAACAGAGTGAATAGGCTCCATCCGAATTAAGTGCCGGGGAAACTGTGACAGTATAGGCGTTTTCTTGCTGACCTCCTGCTGCACAAACGGCTCCGGTGACCGCGGTGACGGTATATGGTCCTCCTGGACCGGTTAATGAAAAGTCGCAGGCAGCAACCGTATTACACAATACGTTTTCAGAGAAATCAATGTCTATGGTAGAAGACCCACACGCAGGTGCTGTAACTGTTCCTGCACCTGGAGCAACGTTGTCAAAGATTGTAGCAGATGATGCACTAAAATCGAGAGTGTATCCCCCCGTAGTCCCCGACCAGTTTTGTACACTAATGGCATATGTTTGACCCGCTGTTACTGCAATGCAAGGTTCCTCCTGTGCTCCTGTGCCACCATTGGGGCCTGTTGGTCCGGATACACCGGAAAAGTTGCAGCTAACTTCGAGACCTCCTCCATAAATGGCACTACAAGGATCAGCAGAAACATCATATACCGCCCAATCATAATCGTCTCCACTATTGGAAGGAGTAATGGTGAAACAAACATTACCATTGGTTTGAACGGTAAATGTGTACCAAACACTATTTACTTCTCCCGCACCACCAAGGCAAGAATTTCCCGAATTAATCTCAGAAGGATAGTTACCTGTTCCACTGTACGATGTTGTTTGGTTGTAGACGTTTTGACAAACTGCAATAGCCCCATCACAATCTTGATCGGTTGGCACCTGGGCATTCACACTTAATGCGGTAAGGCAGACTGTACAAAGAACCCAAAGTTTTAATATAATGCTATTGTTCATTTTAGTAGTAGCTAGGTTTATCAATGATGGGAGTATAGGCTTGGGTTAATAGGGGACGAGGGATAGGAATTAAATTTGACAATAGGTAAAACATGGTCTGATTAGATAGCCTTAGGGTCTTGATATAGTCACATAAAGGGGTCCAATCCAACCGATAGCGATCAACACCAATAACTATTGTACCGTTGTAATAATTTCTCACAGTATGTCTTTTTTCAATTTTTCAGGGACCTCTGAAAAATTGAAAGGTTTTTACTTCAACAAAGTAACGTGTCCTTTGTATTCGTGTTTTTGGTTATTCATGGCATTTACAATTTGCAGTTGCCATACGTATACATCTTGTTGGACGATTTGGTTTTTGTAGGTGCCATCCCATCCTTGTCCGATGTGTTGAGTTTCATAGATGAGCAGTCCCCACCGGTCAAATATACGGAAAGTGTACTGAAGAGGGTCAGCTCCTGTTACCACCGGGGCGAAGGTTTCGTTGACGTTATCGGCATCTGGAGTAAATGCGTTGGGGACATATACGATGAACTCTTCATCAATGACAACCAGATCACAGACACTGTCCTGGCACCCGAAGTCGTTAGTAGCCAGCAGGCATACTTCATATGTTCCCGGGGCATCAGCGGGGAATTCGAAAGTAGGGTTGGTATCTGTAGAGGTACCCAGTGCACCATCAGTACCGAAGTCCCAGTTGTAGGAAGTTGCTCCTATAGACTGGTTGGAGAATGTAATGTTAGGGTTTAGCACCGATGTAGGCTGTGGTCCGAAAGTAAATGCTGCCACGGGATACGGATGCGCGCACACCAGAGAAGGATAGGTAATCTGGTCTGTACAGCCCAAATCAGATACAACAGTTAGTGTAACATCGTAACATCCGGGAGCGGTATAAGTGTTTGTAACGGTTCCACAGTTTACATCTGCATTGGCATCACCAAAGTCCCAGAAGCATTGCGAACCTGCAGGCTGTCCTACTTCGGTAAAGTTGACAGTAAGAGGCACGCAGCCATCTGTAACATCTGGGGCAAAATCAACCGTAGGCAGAGGGTTCACAGTAATGGTAACCGAAGCTGTTGCATCTGGGGTTTCACAACCATCCGAAGCGGTAACGGTGTAGGTAGTAGTTGTAGCCGGAGATACGGTTTGTAACTGACCAGTACCTAGAGCATTGTCCCAAGTGTAAGTATAGTTGCCGTCTCCACCATTGGCCAGAGCCGAGATGTTTGCGGCATCGCCTGGACAGATAGACTGATCAGAAAGAGCAAGTACTTGTAGGGGAGGGTTTACTCCCACGTTTACACAAGCAGGTGCAGGTGCAGGACAACCGTTGGCATCTGTTACGGTAACACAATACACAGTTGTTCCACCAGGGGATACATTGATAGTAGCTGTAAGATCACCGGAGTCCCAGTTGTAATTAAAACCACCAACACCCCCTGCTGCGTTTGCAGTAAGAGTAGCTGTACCCCCAATACAGATGATTGTATCAGGAGAAACAGAAAGGGTAACCGGAGGTGGTGATCCAATGGTTACAGTAGTATCTACCGAACAGCCATTGGCATCTTGTGCAGTAACGGTATGAGGTCCTGCACAAAGTCCGATGAATGAAGTTGTTGGGCCAAAAGGCCCACCATCAATGCTGTATTCAGTCGCTGCCGCGGAAGCGACATCAATGGTTCCATCACATGCCAGGTTACATGTTTCATCGGTAAAAGTAACCGAAGAGAAAGTAACCGCCGGTGGTCCGATAATCTGCCAGCCCAGGGTGTCTGCAGTACACCCATTGTCATCTGTAACGGTCAGATCATAAGTACCCGGACATACCGAAGAGGCGTTTGGTACATTCCCTGCAATCCCCGCCGACCAGGTGTAAGTATATCCTGAAGCAGCAGTTCCTCCTGCAGGAATCACAATGGCCGATCCATCACATAGGCCCGCACAAGAAGCATCAAAAGTAGAGAAGGTGAGGGTAAGTGGAGCAGGTTCGTTTACATCTTCAGAAGAAGTAGAAGAACACCCATTGTCATCTGTAACAGTAACGGTATAAGTTCCTCCAGCAAGCCCTGTAAATAATCCATTTGTTTGAGTAATCGGTCCTGTTCCATCATCAATAGAATAGGTATAGTTCCCGGTTACAGTACCTCCATTTGCAGTAATGTCTATCTGCCCGGAACCATCCCCGGCACACTGCAGGTCAGTAATTACTACAGAATGTGTAAGCAAGTCGGGATCATTCAATAATCCTGCATCTGTGTTCTGACATCCGGAAGCATCTTCGATCCACACCGGTTGGTTACCCGCACACAAACCTGTCCAGGTGTCTTGTCCCGGAGTAAATGTGGTTCCATCTAAACTGTAGCTGTATGGAGGAGTACCGCCCGAAGCATAAATAATGAGTTGTCCATTGCAATCACCATTACACAGAGGGTCAGTAGTAACGACACTATCGATAAAAGGTGAGCCTGCATTAGGTACAGAAATATTGTTGGTAAACTGACATCCGGCGGCATCTTGAATCCAGCCATCATAGTTGTTTGTAGGAAGGCCTGTAAAGAGGCCTGATGCTTGAGTGTTCACCCCGTTGTCAATGCTGTACAGGTAAGGTCCAATTCCACCTGATGCAGTCATATCGATCTCCCCATTGGATACTCCACACAGAGCAGGAGTAACGGTCTCGGTGAAAGACGGATCAGAGAAAGTAATGACCACATCGTCTGAAGAGACACAGCCTCCACCGTTGTCTTCGGTCCATGTAAGGGTATATGTTCCTGCAGCACTTGCAGTAGCAGTAGAAGTAGGGGAGTTAGGAGTTCCGAAAGTAATGCCGGCAGGCCCGGTCCATGTTCCGGTTCCTGCAGAAGGAGTTGCATTGAGGTTGTATACAAGCGATCCACAGATGGTATCGTCAACTCCGGCCTGAGCATTGGGCAGTCCCACAAACGGTCCGCCAGAAACTGTTATAGGACATCCATTACCATCTACAATGTCAAACGACCACATGTCTCCATCCTGCAGGTTGTTAATCACGATGGTACCTCCGTGTGTAGTGGTGGTGTTTACAAAAGTAGCTGCTCCTGATGTAGAAGTGAGGTTAGAAGCGGTGTAATTACCACCGAATACTTCGGGGTACCCCCCTGTAAGGGTAACTGTAACACTACTGTCCTGACAATCGGGTACAGCGGGTGTGGCAATGGGGTTCAGGTAAGTAACCTGTATTCCTGGACCTACATCCCAGCAGTTGGAGTTCCACACGGCTGTAGTACCATCCCAGTAATAGACGTTTGTTTGTGCAAACCACAGGTCTGTATAGGGACCTCCGGGAAGTACATCTGCCCATGATCCACCGTTGTTTACATCGGTCATAATGTCTTCCACAGGCAGTAACCCGACAAAGCAAGGGTCGTTAGGAGGCCAGATGCCTGGTGTTGGAGGACATGAATAGACCACATATAATAATGCAGGTTGAAAAGGGTAAGATGGAGCCGTACCTATAGGTCCTATATCATCGGGATCGACATAATCATTGTTGGTGGCAATCTCAATCTGATCACCATCACACAGCACAAAGCTGTTGGTTCCGTTACCTGTAAGTGTTGTTGTTACTGTTCCTGCATCTGCCGAACACCCACAGTTCATAGTAAGAGACTGCGAACAGGAAGGATAATCGGAGAAATAATAGGTTATGGTATATGGGTTGGCCGCTGGGTCCAATCCTGAAATCGACCAGTTCTGAGGACTGGTGGCTGGTAAATTAATAATGGTATCAATCACCGAGGTCCCATCGTCGGCAGAAATAATCAATGTCCCTGATGTATAAGTATCATCGAAAGTGATATCGCCATTTACTGCACCACCTCCTACTACACAATTAGAGGAAAAGCCGGTAATCACAGGTGGAGTCATAAATGGTTGTGTAAATGTACATCCAGCATCATCTGAGAAAACAGCATTGAAGTTACAGTTACCTACTCCCTGAGGAAGGCCTGTAAAAGTAAATGCCTGAGAAGTCCCAAAAGGAGCATTGTATACTACGGTTTGACCATCACAAGCAGTTATTGTGAGCGTTCCAGTTGTTGGAGGATCGGTGTAGTAGATTGTGCCTGCTGCATCCCAAACCAAAAATCCACCACCATCTACATAACAATTTGTAAGCGCGATGGGCATCGAATCAATAACACAGGCAGCACAGGATGGGCCTGTAATCGTGATATTCTCAACGCTATTAGTGGCACAAACATTATCAGTTACAGTAACCGAATAGTTTCCACTACATAAGCCTGTAATAGAAGGAGTCGTTTGTCCGCCAGGAGTCCATGAGTAAGTATATGTACCGGAACCACCCGTTGTAGCTACCGAAGCTTCGCCATCACAATCTCCGGCACAAGTTTCATCAATTTGAGATGGGACAGTTACCAAAGGTCCAAAAAGTTGGACAAACTCAGTTTGTACGTCTGGACATGCTCCCCCAATGGTTGCCGTAATTGCATAAGTTCCTGGAGTATTGTATGTGTGAGCCGGCGGATTATTGCCTGTATAAGTAGTCCCATCTCCAAAATCCCAATCAGGCACTCCGGTGGAATTGTCGGTAATGGTAACCGTGACAGAATTACCACAAGTTACAGTAGTAGGACTAATGGTAAAGTCCACATCCGGCGCAATGGCGGCGGTCATATCCGGGCCAAATGAAAAATCCAATCCGGTAGCCTGTAGGTTGGTGAAATTGTCTATCTGAATGGCATAAGTATTACCTGCAAATACAGTGACACAAGGACAGTATTCAGCGGGCGCTCCGGCGGCGCCGTTAACCGGGCAAGCCGTGGCGGAAGTACAGTTCATTCCTGCCGGGGCGCTAATCTCACCAGCATAGTTGTAGTTACAAGCGACTTCCGTTCCCGGACAACCACCTGTAATGTCAAAAAGCGTCCAGTCTAACTCAATACCCGTTCCTGAAGTTGGTACTGCGTCCCAGGCCAATTGGCCTGTTTGGGTTACAGTAAATTGGAACCAAACGTCCTGATTACCTCCGCCGGGAAAACAAGAAGGCGACGCACCGGAAGCCGTAAATACGCCCATATCTGCGATATTATACGTTTGTGAAGCATCGCATAAAGGTATAGCGCCAGCGCATGCGTTTCCTCCACCAGGTGGAGGATCATAAGAATCTATGCACAGGTTGAAAGTTCCGTCATTCCCGCCGTTAGACATCACACCAACCCAAACCTGAGTTCCGGCAGGGAATCCCCAACTATGGTTCAAGGTAGCTCCACCAGCAACAGTAGTACATGTAATTAGCGTACCTCCTGTAGATGGGCATCCACCGGTATAAAGCACCAATTCTGTGTTCGTCATTGTGCCCGGGACGATGGAATAGTCATTTTGTGAGCCGGTTGATACATAGGTATACCAAACCTCGTTCGCCGCTGCGGCATTACAGGTTCCAAATAGTATGTTCTCAGAGGTGGAACCGGCTGACGTACCATTCTGGCATCCTGAACCACCGGTTAATGGAAACGTAGTTGCAGTAGCGCAATTATCACTTTGGGCATACGCTTGACTGCCAGCTAAAGCAAGCAGAAGAACGAGAGTGATATTTTTTACAAACTTTAAGTAGCCAGTTAGCCCTAGAGGGATAAAGTTAGTTTTCATTTTGGTGCTCCATATTTTCCAGGCAATCCCCAACTCATTATTTTAATAAGTTGATTGTACCCTTGTATACTTGATCAATTCCTTCATGATCTTTGTATTTAACAATCCAAACATAGGCACCCTGAGGACACATGCCACCATCACGCTGGTTCAGCCCTGTCCATGGGTCGTTCAGACTCCTTGACTGGTAAATCAGCCCTCGTCTGTCATAGATTGTCATTTCAAAGTTCACATCCAGAATCTTCAATGCTTCAGGAATAAACACATCGTTTATACCATCCGCATCGGGAGTAAAGGAATTAGGCGCTAAAAGGTTGTAATCTGTTGCTACTTCAATTTCTTGTTGGGAGGCCTTGGCACATCCTTCAATATTGGTAGCTGTAAGTGTTATTGTGTAGAATCCTTTCTTCTTATAGGTAACCACCGGATCTTTTTCGTGGGAAACTTCTCCATTTCCAAGATCCCAACTCCACTTAACAGCGTTGTTGGTGCGGTTTATAAGTTGAACTGACGGAATCGCATCATAGGTATTCTCTTCCCAACTGAAATCAGTAGAAGGAACAGGATTAACGATAATAGCAATCTTGTCGGATTTAGAGACGATGCTATTGTCAACCGAGCTTCTGGCTTCAAGGCTTACATAATAAGTGCCGGCCTCTGTGAAACTGTGATTCGGTGACTTTAATTTCGAAAAGGATCCATCACCAAAGTCCCACAAGTAGTCTGTGTTCTCTACCTTATTTAGAGCCGTAAAACTGAGAGAAGTTCCGGCACATACGGTAGTCTTACTCAACGAGAATTGTGCGCTCGGTGTAGGAACTTTTATTCCCGTTGGCTCATTGGTGTTATTGACAACCTTATCATCAATAGGTGGATCTACTTTTACTTTATTAGTGTTATCTGGTCCGGTTGGAGAAGCCAATTCATCATCATTCGGCTTTTGATTGCCGTGATTGTTTGTTTTCGGATCTTCTTTTTCTGTAATGTCGGAGGAGCCTGTTACCACATGATCTCTAACCACAATCGGGTCATCAGACTCGACAGGGTTGAGATCATTAGTAACATCTGTATTGGCGTTATTATCAGTTCTGGTGGTATTATCAACCATTGCTGACTTCTCTGGGTTATCCGGAAGGTTGGTTTCTGCAAGTTGTTCGGTGTCGGAACCGGCCAGTTGCCAGGCCAGGATACCACCAGCAACAACTACTGATGCCGCGGCAATAAATTTCCAAGGCATTCCCTTTTTCGGTGGAGGGAGCTCTTTCTCGATGGCGTTCCATAGAGAAGGATCATAAGCATAATGCTGCTGTTCCAACTTTTCCTTCAATATTTTATCAAAACCGTCCAGATTATGCATTGTATTTGCGTTTGTCTTCAAGTAAGGTGCGTAAATTTCTTTTTGCCTTTGCTAAATTGGATTTTGATGTGCCTTCCGAAATGCCAACTATCTCAGCAATTTCTTTATGAGAATAGTTTTCCATGACATATAAGTTGAATACCGTTCTATAAGCTGGACTCAACTGCTGTACTGCTTCAACCACATCCGCTACTTCAATCCCTACAAACTCACTTCCATCCGAATCATCGGCAACATCATCTTCGATTCTGCTGTCGTCTTCAATAATAGTTAACTCCTTCTTCGATTTACGAATATGATCAATGGCTGTATTTACCATTATCCTTCTGAGCCAACCCTCAAATGAGCCGTCAAAACTGTAGCGTTCCAATTTTTCAAAGACCTTAATGAATCCGATCTGACAAACCTCCTGAGCAGTATCCTGATCCCGGCTGTATCGCATACATACCGCCATCATCTTGCTGTAATACGCACTGAAGAGTAGTTCCTGACTTTTTCTGTCGCCTTTTACGCTCTTCTTGATCGTATCTTTGAGCTGCTTATCGGTTAAATTCATTCCGAATTCATCTTAATGACGACACCTTTTTAGGAGGGTTGCCTATTAGTGTATCCTTTTTTGTATAAAATTTAATCAACCACCTTTCAACCTGTGTAAATATTAACTTTTTAGGCAGGCAGCTTTCTGCTGATAGTTTATTACTTTCGTAAACCTGAACAAAAAATCGAACAAATTCAAATAAAATGAGATAACGCTTTGGGTTTAGGAAAACTTTCGGAACATGACAAAGGCTTTTCCGAAAAGATTATCTCACAAGACTAAAAACAAATTAGAACAGATGAAAGTTACAGTTGTAGGTGCAGGAGCGGTTGGAGCAAGTTGTGCGGAGTACATCGCCATTAAGAATTTTGCCTCCGAAGTAGTATTGGTTGATATTAAAGTAGGTTTTGC
This sequence comes from Parvicellaceae bacterium, assembly GCA_965267315.1. GTDB lineage: Bacteria > Bacteroidota > Bacteroidia > Flavobacteriales_D > Parvicellaceae. The sequence continues at coordinate 4,219,000 of OZ253949.1, read as the reverse complement.
TGAAGGCAAAGCAATGGACCTGATGCAAACAGCATCTTTGAATGGCTTTGACACTAAAATTACGGGTAGCACGAGTGATTATTCAAAGACAGCCGGCAGTGATGTGGCTGTAATTACCAGTGGTATTCCAAGAAAACCAGGAATGACCCGGGAAGAATTGATCGCTACCAATGCGGGCATCGTGAAGTCTGTTACCGAAAATTTATTGGCTCATTCTCCGAATACAATCATCATTGTGGTGAGTAATCCAATGGACACTATGACTTACCTGACTCATAAGGCTTCCGGACTTCCAAAGAACAAAATTATTGGAATGGGCGGTGCTCTTGACTCAGCCAGATTCAAGTATAGATTGGCCGAAGCCATGGATTGCCCGATTTCTGATGTAGATGGAATGGTTATAGGTGGACACAGTGATAAAGGAATGGTTCCGCTAATTGAAAAGGCGGCCAGAAATAGTGTAAAGGTGTCTGAATATTTAACCGAGGAGAGAATGGAGCAAGTGGTGCAGGATACAAAGGTGGGCGGAGCAACCTTAACAGGTTTGCTAGGTACTTCAGCCTGGTATGCACCTGGTGCCGCGGTTTCGGAATTGGTTAGAGCGATTGCTCAGGATTCTAAGAAAATATTCCCTTGTTCTGCATTATTGGACGGTGAATACGGACTAAGCGATTTGTGTATCGGTGTTCCGGTTATGCTAGGTAAAAACGGAATTGAAAAAATCGTTGAAGTAAAGCTTTCAGATTCGGAAAAGGCCAAGCTTGCTGAAAGTGCCGAAGGTGTGAAGAAAACAAATGGATTGCTAGAGGGAGTTCTGGCTTAATCGGATTTTCATAAATTTCAGAAAAGAGTCTGGTGATTTCATCAGGCTTTTTTTTGTCTTGTAACCCAAGAAACGTCAGGTTAAACTACCAATAAAGCAGCCCGCAAACGAATACACCCAAGGATGGGTTACCTTACAATAATAGGTTTTGCACCAACCCCTTGTTCACTTATAATCTGTACCAGGTAGAATCCAGCCGACATGTCCGACACGTTGATTTCCGCTCGATTTCCGTTAATGGCGGATTTTTTAATCAATTGGCCCGCAGAATTGACTATTCTGATTAGGTATTGTGACTGGTTTGGGAGGTGGATATTTAACAAATCATCTGCTGGGTTTGGGTACACCTCAAATCTTAATTCACTTACCTCTTCCACAGAAATAACCAACTCTTCGCCCATACCTATATTCAACCCGCCTCGCTTATTGCCAATCACCAGGTCGGGAAAATTATCTCCGTTCAAATCTGCAACCGCAGGGACAGATCTAAGTCCAACATCAATCTGACCGACCATAGTATCAACTTGAGTGAAACTGCCTGTTAAATTTCCATCAATGTTTGCGAAGTGCTCAAAGTGCCCAGCTTCGGTGCCTACAAATAGTTGTGTCTCCCCTGAAGCATTTTTAAAAAAACGTGGTACAGACATTCCTACGGTAGTGCCAAGGTATTGCACCCTTATAAATCCAAGACTATCAGTTATGTGGCTGAACGATGGTGATGTGCTGCTATTATTTTCAAAGTAGTTCAAATTACCATTTCGTTCACCTATAATAAGGTCCAGGTCTCCATCGCCATCGGTGTCGTAAAGCTCTGGTGCTGCGTGAAGACCCACATCAATGGTGAATCCATCCGTATCCGTTAACTGGGGCGCTGTTAGTACAAAGTTGGCTGTATTTCCAGGTCCGGCAGTATTGGTGAAATAGTGCAGCCTTCCATCAAAATCTCCGATGATCATGTCCGGATCATTGTCGCCATCCAGATCGCCAAAAGTTGGGATCATGTTTAATTCAATTCCCGATGTGCTCAGGCCCATGTAATCGTTGGTGATCAATGTGAACTCCGGTTTGGAAATGGTTCCTGTATTTTCATATAACGAAACGGACGAACTGAACTCGCCGGCACTGGTGTCGAAAATTCCAAAATTGGACAGTATTATATCAGGTAATCCGTCCGCGTTGTGATCAAAGAGTGTTGGTATGGCGCCAGTGCCCACGTCAATCATGTCTTCCTGAAGTAAATCATCTTGCTGAAAGGAAAATACCGGGTTTGCGTCAGTGCCGGTATTCACATAATAAAAAACACTATTTACATCTATGCTTTGGTTGGCAGTATTGGTGCCTACAATTAGGTCTCTTTTACCATCATTAGAAACATCTTCGTAAAAGGCAGCGGGAAATATTTTAACATCCACCGGCACGTTGTAGCTTGGAAAGGTAGTGTCTTGCGCAGACATCGAACTGTTGGCGTTGGGAGCCGACCCTCCATTTGTAAGCATGGCAAGTACCGGATAACTAACATCTCCGATAAGTACGTCCTTTACCCCGTCACCGTCCTCGTCTATGGTCATTACCGTAGAACCTGAATGTCTCGCTGCAGAAGATTTTGTAAAAAATAACTCTTCCTTAAACCGGTTGTCTTCAATAAATTCGGCAGGCACGCCCAAATTACTATTGTCGCAAGTGTCATATAGTTGCAAGGCATTGGTCGTGAATGATTCCGAAAAATGACCCCAGCAGAAATTTCGACAATGGAAATTTAAGCTGTCGCAAGTTCCATAAGTCTCCACTGATAGGTTTCGGTGGTACTCTAAATTTGCTCCCAGAATACTAAAGGTAACCACGTCCAAATCTCCATCCCCATCTACGTCATCTATAGAGGGAATGTCCGTGCTACTTACATAAAGGTTAAGTAAACTGGTGTCGTAAAGAGAAAGCACCAGATCCGAAACTTTGGTGAACTGCACGTTCCCTGGCGTTCCGGTGTTCTTATAAACCTGAATTCCGCCTGAAGTGTAACTCCAAATATCTTTAAGTCCGTCGCAATTATAGTCACGTAAAATACACCAATGTCTCAGTTCTTTAGGGAATACATCCGCGTATTCCGGGGCGTACTTGTAGTTTGGTGTGCCCGTTCCTCCTTCATTTATATAGGTAAGTATTTTGTTATCTGTTCTGTCAAAAATGAAAAGATCCGGCAAAAAGTCTCCATTTAATTCGATCGTAGAAACCTGTGCTGCATTGATTCCGCCTACCCAGGGGTTTTTTAAATTTTGAGTTCCATCATTTACTTCAATCGAGTCCGTTAAATTAAAGTTGTAAAACTGAGCGGAGCAACACAGAGTAAGACCTATATAGATGGCAGTTAATAAGAATCTCATGCGGTGGTTTTAAACAAGACGTAATTTAATGTCTAAAAATTGTCTCTAAGTTAAACTTAATCATAGGCGCGTGAAAAATTGAAGGCTATGTTTAACATATTTGGCCTCTAATTTAGATACCACAATCAGAGGTTGTTTACTGCGGAAAATTATATTGTTAATAATCAATTGAAATTCTATATTTGCACCCCCAAACCAGAACCCTGTCCATTTTGTGACTTGGTTTTCGGTTCGGGAAGTATTAATAAAATTAATTAGAGAATGCAGAATAAGACTGCCATTTGGTTGTTTACGATACTACTGGCAATAGCCTGTTTGTACCAATTGTCTTTCAGTTGGGTTGTAGGCAGTGTGGAAGCGGAGGCGAAGGAATATGCAGATAAGCGTTTCGAGGATATACAAGACTCTTTGATGACCCTTACTCCAAAGCAGTATTCGTACAAGTCGGGTAAGGATGTGTTTTACATTGCCGATTCAACTAACGGTAATGAAAATGCAGCTGAAATTGCTCGTCTAACGAATTTCCTTCAGCAGCAGTACCTGGTTAACGTTTCAGACAAACCAGCATACCCGGTGTTCAACCACACTTATCAGTATTGTAAGAACCATCAATTAAACCTGGGACTCGACCTTCAAGGAGGTATGTCAGTTACCCTGGAAGTATCAACGCCAGACCTGGTGAAAACAATGGCCGGAAAGCAGGCTCAGTACAATTCTGCTTTCATGGAGCCCTTCAATGCGGCAATGGAAGAGTATTCGAATTCTGACGCCGATTTTATCACCTTGTTTTTGCAGAAATGGGAAGAGAGCGACAACGGAGTAGGTATGGACCGTTTCTTCGCTGTAGGTTCTCCGGAGAAGGTGAACGGTGGAGACTCGAATGAAGAAATAGTTGCTGTGCTGAGAGGTGAGGCAGCTGCGTCTCTGGCAAAGATCGAAGAAGTAATTGTTGCGCGAATCAACAAGTTCGGAGTTTCCCAACCAGATATTGATGTGGATCTGGCAACTGGTAGAATCCACCTGGAGCTGCCTGGTGTGAAAGACCCGCAAAGGGTGCGCGATCTGATCATCAAGCCTGCAAATCTTGAGTTTTGGGAAACGGTAGAGTTGAATGAAACGTTGAACACGAGCATCCTTGCGGTAAAGAATTACCTGCTCGACCAGGAGCGAATAGCGTTGGGTATGGATGTGGCCGAAATGGCTACCTATTTGGATTCTACTGTAACAGCTTACGCAATGGATTCTACTGCTGACGGGCTGCCTGTGATCGATTCCATTACCGATTTGCCGGCAGTTGATTCAACCAGGCCTATTGCTTACAAGGTAGATACTCTGGAATACTCAAAGCGTCAATTAGACTCGATCATGGCGCTCAGACTACAAGGTGAAAACCCCTGGGATACTCATATTCAGCCTGGGCCGATAGACAGAGGAATTCTTGGTTATGTTAGGTTGTCTGATACTGGCTGGGTGAACAGAAATGTTTTGGCGAGTACCGAGATCAGAACTTTACTACCGCTTGATGTCGAGTTGAGATGGCAATATAAGCCGGAAGAAGGGAAGGATGGAGAGAAGCTACTCCCGCTTTATGCGATTCAGGAAAATGCTGAGGGAGAACCTAGACTTACCGGTGATGACCTGGCGGAAGCGTCTTATTCGGTGGATATGGAAACCGGTTCGGGCTGGCAAATCAACATGACCATGACCAATGACGCTGCAACCGAGTGGGCAAATTGGACGGAAGAACAGGTTGGCAAACCAATTGCGATCCTTATGGATGATGAAGTGTATTCTGCACCAAATATTTCCGGAAAGATTGAAGGCGGAAGATCACGAATTACCGGGCAGTTTGAGTTTGAAGAGGTAGAAGACGTGGTGAACGTACTTGAGGGGGGGTCTCTTTTGGCGCCACCAAAAATTGTTGATGAAGCAACCGTTGGACCAACATTGGGACAGGAGAACATTGATAGCGGTATGATGTCTTTCATCATTGCCATTGCAATTGTACTTATCTACATGCTTTTCTATTATGCGAAGGCGGGATTGGTTTCAGATATTGCACTGGTTGCAAACATCTTCTTCATTATAGGTACGCTTGCTTCGCTTGGTGCGGCGCTTACGCTTCCAGGTATTGCAGGTATCGTGCTTACAATTGGTATGTCGGTGGATGCGAACGTACTGATCTACGAAAGAATCCGTGAAGAGGTTAGAGCCGGGAAGGGAACCCGTTTGGCCATTACAGATGGGTACAAACACGCGTATTCGGCAATTATTGATGCGAACTTAACAACCTTGTTTACCGCAATAGTACTAGCATACTTTGGTACAGGCCCAATTAAAGGATTCGCAATTACATTGATCATCGGTATTTTTACATCGTTGTTCTCTGCAATCTTTATTACAAGATTGATATTCACCAGCATGCTGGAGAGAAAGAAGAACATCACCTTCTCAACAAAGGCGACCGAAAACGTATTTGCAAATGCTTCTTACAAATTCATCAAGAAAAGAAAGATTTTCTATGTGATCTCCGGATTGATTATTCTCGGAGGGATCGGTTCGCTTGCTGTAAGAGGTTTAGATCTTGGTGTTGAATTTAGTGGGGGTAGGTACTATTACCTGACCGTTACTGAAGAGCAGAAGCAAGATGAGCTTATCGATGCGCTAACCGTTGCATTTGAAGGAAACGTACCTCAGGTGAACGAGCGTGGGACTGGTGGTTTCGGTTGGGAAGTTACTACCAAGTACATGTATACCAGTAAGGATGTTGATGGAAACCAAACCGTTGATAAAGCAGTTGAGTCCGGAATGAATTCTTTGGGTATCGTGTTTGCAGAAGACGATCAAACAGACGAAGCAGCAAAGCAGGAGGCGCTGGCTCAGGGAATAGAGCCTACGGCAGTATACCGAAAGGCAAACTTCAGACAGGTAGATTCAACAGTTACCGATACCTTGATGTTGTCATCCCTGATATCTATTATTCTGTCGTTGATCGTGATCTTCGTTTATATCGCATTCAGATTTAGAAAGTGGCAGTATGGTCTTGGGGCATTGCTGGCAATGTTCCACGATGTGATGATTGTACTTTCGTTGTTCTCAATTTTCTGGGATATACTTCCTTTTAATATGGAGATAGATCAGGCATTTATTGCGGCCATCTTAACGGTGGTGGGTTATTCAATTAACGATACCGTGGTTGTGTTCGATAGAATCAGGGAGTATTTAGGTGTTCACAGAAAGCAGGATCATAAAGAAGTGATCAATAAGGCACTAAACAGTACCCTTAGCCGAACTGTTAATACTTCTTTGAGTACGTTTATTGTATTGTTGGTGATTTTCATCTTCGCCGATAGTATTCGCGGATTTACATTTGCCTTGATGGTGGGTGTTGTTGTGGGTACATATTCATCATTGTGTATTGCTACTCCTTCGGTGGTAGATTTATCGAAGAACTTTGAAGCGAATAAGAAGAAGAAAAAACAAGTTGCCTAATCGCAGTTAGACGACGAAGAAATATTTAGTTGAAAATTTAAAACCCCATTCCGAACTATTCGGAGTGGGGTTTTGTTAGTTTTGTAGGCAGATTTGTCTGTGAAAATACTTTCTAGACTATGTTTGGAATGAGTGGAGGGGAGATCATTATTATTCTCCTGATCGTATTGGTTTTCTTTGGAGCGAAGAGTATGCCTAAAATGGCGCGGACTCTCGGGCGCGGTATGCGTCAGATCAAAGATGCTACTCAGGAAATTCAGCGAGATATTCAAAGTTCCGTGAACGATACCGAATCTGGTATTGGATCCATGGCCAATGATCTGAGAAAACCTTTTGAGGAAGTTGAAAAACCAATTTCAGACGCAACAAAATCAATTAAGAACCTCGACAAATGATCGTAGACATTGGTCTGCTGATTCTGGGCCTGGCAATACTCATCGTAGGTGGGGAGTTTTTGGTTAAAGGAGCAGTAGGTTTTGCTCGGTCGTTCAACATTTCTCCACTGGTCATAGGGATGACCATCGTTTCATTTGGTACATCCGCTCCCGAATTGCTGGTGAGCGTTCAGTCTGCGGTTAATGGTAGCCCCGGCATTGCAATTGGTAATGTGGTAGGCTCCAATATAGCCAATTTGGCCCTGGTATTGGGCTTAACGGTTATCATATTCCCCATCGTCTCTGGTCGTCAAACCAAGTTGGTCGACTGGCCCATGATGATACTTGCCACGATTTTATTTATTCTTTTTTCCTTGGATGGGCAGATCCAGCGTTGGGAGGGAATAACCTTGTTTAGTATCCTGGTCGTGTTTACATCCATGCTCATTGTTAGGTCGCGAAGGGAGAAAACCAATGTGCAAGAGGATGTTGAAGATTCAAAGCCAATACCGTTCTGGCAGAGTACGGTCTTTCTATTGGGAGGCTTGCTTGGATTGTATTTTGGATCGGAATGGCTGGTTGCGGGTGCGGTAAGTATTGCAGGAGCATTGGGCATGGAAGATCACATTATTGGCTTGACCATCGTTGCATTTGGAACCTCAGCACCCGAACTCGTGGCTTCCTGTGTAGCGGCGTATCGAAAACAGACAGATATTTCAATTGGTAATCTGGTTGGATCCAACATCTTCAATATTATGGCAGTGATCGGAGTTACCGGGATGGTTCATCCTGTTGAAGTAGATGAGGAGGTGCTGCACTTTGATTTTTGGTGGATGACAGCTATATCTGTAGCTGTTGGTTTTATGTTGTTCATTGGCCCAAAGATCGGGAGGTTTAAAGGGTTGATTCTTTTCGGGACATACCTGACTTATATAGCCATGTTGGTTCTGAAGGCCAAAGGAATACTTTAGATCAAAGTTTTCCCTGAAGACAACCAATCACTTTTTGTGCCGCATTTGTTGTTGAAAATCGCTACAAGTCTATTTATTTAGGGTCAAATAGTCTTAGGATTTGATTTTTTTCAGCTTTACCCCTAAATTTTAGGGGGTGTTAATAAAAAATTAACCCTATTGGAGCGAACCACCCCCTTAAATAAGGTATATTCGCGTCGAATTGTTCAATTATTTATTTTAAAACAAGAAAAATGGCGCATTTGAGGTTTAAAGCACTCGAAGAATCACAAAAAAGGGAGCCAGTGGTAGTAAACGCCCCTTCAGCAAAAGTCTCAGACTACTATGGTGTTCATGTGTTTAACCAGGACTCCATGAGGGAGTATCTGACCGATCAGGCATACAGAAGTGTTCAGGAAGCTACTATAGAAGGTAAGCGGATCGATAGAGCTGTATCGGATCAGGTGGCTTCGGCGATGAAAGATTGGGCAATTTCCAAAGGAGCAACGCACTACACGCATTGGTTCCAACCATTAACCGGAGCAACGGCGGAGAAGCATGACGCATTTTTTCAGCCCATCGAAGGAGGAAGAGCCATTGAGCAATTTGAAGGGAACTTACTGGTACAGCAGGAGCCTGATGCGTCCAGTTTTCCAAACGGGGGAATTCGTAATACGTTTGAGGCCAGAGGTTATACCGCCTGGGATCCTTCTTCTCCTGCCTTTGTAATGGGCAGTACATTGTGTATTCCAACCATCTTTATCGCCTATACAGGCGAGGCACTTGATTATAAAATGCCATTACTTAAGGCACTTTCAGCTGTTGATCGGGCCGCAACCGAAGTTTGTCAATACTTCGATAAAAATGTAACCAAGGTGAATGCAACGCTTGGTTGGGAACAGGAGTATTTTTTGGTAGATAAAGCATTTTACCATGCGCGTCCTGATCTTGCAACAACAGGTCGGGTTTTGGTGGGGCATTATCCGGCCAAGGGTCAGCAGTTGGACGATCACTACTTCGGTTCAATTCCGGATCGCGCGATGGCCTTTATGAGAGAGTATGAATTTGAAGCATTAAAACTTGGTATTCCGGTTACAACTCGTCACAACGAAGTGGCTCCAAATCAATTTGAATGTGCTCCTATGTTCGAAGAGACGAATCTGGCCAACGACCACAATTTATTGTTGATGGATGTACTTGAGAAAGTAGCAAGAAAACACAACTTCAGGGTATTGTTCCATGAAAAGCCATTCTCCGGTTTGAATGGTTCTGGTAAGCACAATAACTGGTCTCTGGCTACCAATACAGGCGTGAACTTGTTAAGCCCGGGTAAGAACCCTAAAGCAAATATGCAGTTCCTTACGTTCTTTGTGAACACTATTAAGGCTATTCACGACAACGCAGATATTTTAAGAGCTTCTATCGCATCAGCATCAAACGACCATCGTTTGGGCGCAAATGAAGCTCCTCCAGCAATTATCTCTGTTTTCATTGGTTCGCAGCTAACCGAAATGCTGGACAAGCTGGAAAAAAATATAAAAGAAGGCAAAATGACTCCGGAAGATAAGACTGAGTTGAAGCTGAACATCGGCAAGATACCTCAGATTTTGCTAGACAATACAGACAGAAACAGAACTTCTCCATTTGCCTTTACCGGAAACAAATTTGAGTTTAGAGCTGTTGGTTCAACGGCCAACTGTTCTTCCTCTATGATTGCGTTGAATACCATTGTTGCAAAACAACTGCAACTGTTTAAAAAGGCCGTCGACGACCGAATTTCCAAAGGAGATAAGAAAGATGAAGCTATTCTTAAGGAACTTCAGCACCTAATCAAAGAATCCAGAAAAATCCGCTTCGAAGGAAACGGTTATGGCTACGAATGGGTTGAAGAGGCTAAGAAAAGAGGATTGTCCAATTTGAAAGATACTCCCAGAGCTCTCGCGGCTATGGTCGATAAGAAAACAGTTAAGATGTTTGAAGAACTTAATGTTCTTACCAGTAGAGAACTCCATGCCCGTCATGAAATTGAGCTGGAGAATTACATCATGAAGCTGCAGATTGAAGCAAGAATTCTTGGTGATTTGTGTTTCAATTACGTGGTTCCGGCAGCTATCAAATACCAGAGCCAACTCCTTGAAAACGTAGAGGCAATGATGGATGTTATGGGTGATAAAGAGGGTAAGACCCTTGGTAAGTCGCAAATAGAATTAGTAAAAGAAATATCAAAGCACGTTTCCTCTATCAAATCAAATGTTGAGAAAATGATCGGCGAACGAAAAAAGGCGAATGTGATAGAAGATATTGAAAAGCGGGCATTTGCTTACTGCGACAATGTGAAACCGATATTCGATGAAATCAAATATGCTTCAGACAAGCTGGAAATGATAGTTGACGATGAGTTATGGCCATTGCCAAAGCTACGCGAGATGTTGTTTGCGAACTAATTAACTCTTTCATATTCAGATATCAAAGTCCCGATGTTGCAAAATGCGACTCGGGACTTTTGCTGAATGCAAGTTTTAAGCGTGATTTCCATGTAATAAATGAACAGATCATTTCATTGACGAATTAAAATATTTACTTATTTTCGTCTGTCCTATAAAAAGATTAAGGAGACAATTAAGCACATTAATCATGAATATATTCAGACGAATTGGGCCACTAGCTATTATCCTTTTAATTTCTTTCGGCACCTTCGCTCAGAAGAACTTTACAAAAGAGGCTGATGCCAAGTTTAAAAACGAGCAGTTTTTCTCGGCCATAGACGCTTATAAGAAAGCGGAAACCAAGGAAAAGAAGCCAGCCGAAAAAGCCAGGATCAATTTCCAGATCGGTGAATGTTACCGAATGCTTGTAGAGCCGAAGCAAGCTGAGACCTACTATAGAAGGGCTATCAAGCTTAAATATGACAAATCCAACCCGTTGGTGATTTTCCAATTGGCGGAAGTTCTTAAGGAAGAAGGGTTGTACAAAGAAGCAGCCGAGGAGTACGAGCGATTTTTAAAGGTAAAGCCCGGATTTAAAATGGCTGAAGACGGACTCAAAGCCTGTGATAAAGCACAGGAATGGAGAAATAACCCAACACGCCATAAAGTGGAGTCTGAGTTACAACTGAATACAGATAAATATGATTTTTCTCCGGTATTTGCGGATAGAAAGTACAAGGAATTAATCTTCTCCTCGTCCCGACCAGGATCTACTGGTTCCGACATCGATGACAGAACTGGGGAAAGCTTCATGGACTTATGGTTGACGACCAGAGATAACAACGGAAAGTGGAGTGAACCTACATTAATGCCGACGGCGATTAATACCGAAGACAATGAAGGCGCGGCTTGCTTTAACCGTAAGATGAACAGAATTTACTTCACAAGATGTCCAAGACCTCAGGGCAAGAAGTCTGGAAGTCCGGGGTGTGACATCCTGTTTTCAGATCAGCAAGGTCGAGGTTGGAAAAGCGCAGAGAGTATTGGTTTGAAACCTGAAGGCGGAGATACTATATCGCTTGGTCATCCTTGTCTTTCTTCAAACGATATGTTTATGATTTTTGCTTCCGATATGCCTGGTGGTTCAGGAGGAAAAGATCTTTGGTTGTCTGAATGGGATCGAAAAGAAAAAGTCTGGAAAACCCCTGTAAACCTAGGTTCTTCAATTAATACAGCAGGAGACGAAATGTTTCCCCATCTTAAGGATGACGGGACGCTTTATTTCTCATCTACCGGCCACATTGGAATGGGCGGACTGGATATGTTTAAAGCTGAAAAAACAGGAGATAACCAGTGGGGTAATGTAGAAAACCTTGGTTATCCTTTGAACTCATCCGAGCACGACTTCGGTATTATCTTCGACAGAGGTGATCAGGAGAAAGGTTTCTTCACATCATCAAGGGCTGATTCAAAGGGACATGATGATATCTATAGCTTTAAGTTGCCTTCAATCGTCTTTACCTGGGAAATCATTGTTAAGAACAAGGCGACTAATGAACCGGTTCCGGGAGCAACAATTACGCTTGTAGGTTCCGATGGTACTACTGTTACAAAGACTACTGACGAAACGGGTAAGTTTAAGTTCGAAGAAGAGAACAATAACCGCTTCATTAAAAAGGAAACCAACTACTCGGTAAAGATCGAGAAAACTGACTTCCTGGTAGGAAACGGAAACGTGTCTACAGTTGGTAGAGAAGAAGGAAAGAACTTCGTTTCTGAGTATGTGATTCAGCCGGCCTCCAAAGATGTGGTTATCGACTTCCCAGAAGTTCGTTACGATTTGGATAAATGGGCCCTTCAGGTGAATGAAACGATCAACTCAAAAGATTCATTGGATTATCTGTACAATACGTTGATGGAAAACCCAACAATTGTAATCGAGTTACAGTCTCATACGGATTGCCGGGGTTCTGATGCCTACAATCAAAAGCTATCTCAAAAAAGGGCACAGTCTTGTGTGGATTACTTGATTACAAAAGGAATTCCCGCAGACCGAATGGTGCCGGTTGGTTATGGTGAGAAGCAACCAAGAGGACCGCAATTTGAGTGTAAGGCAATTGATAAGCTGCCAACCAAGCAAGAGCAAGAGGCGGCACACCAAAAAAACAGAAGAACTCAGTTCCGGGTACTTAGCTTCGATTACAAGCCTAAAGGAACTAGCGAATAGTTCATAACTTATTATAGATTTTGAGAAAAGCTCTCCTCCCGAACCTTCGGGATCGGGGGGCTTTTTTAATTTTGCGGCTACTTGTAAAGCTTTAGCATTATGGCAGTGGAAACCAGATATAACGCCAGGGGCGTTTCGGCGGGGAAAGAAGATGTACATAACGCCATCAAAAACGTAGACAAGGGTCTATTCCCTAATGCTTTCTGTAAAATCGTGCCCGATTACCTTACCGGAGATGAGGAGTATTGTATCGTTATGCATGCCGATGGAGCCGGAACGAAGTCTTCCCTGGCATATATGTATTGGAAAGAAACAGGAGACCTGGGCGTTTGGAAAGGCATAGCACAGGACGCTTTGATCATGAATGTGGACGACCTTTTGTGCGTTGGTGCCACAGACAATATTTTGTTATCCAATACTATCGGTAGAAACAAGAATCTGATTCCGGGAGAGGTGATTTCAGCCATTATAAATGGAACGGAGGAGTTGTTAGCAGAACTATCCAGGCATGGGGTAAATATTCGGTCTACTGGAGGAGAAACAGCAGATGTAGGAGACCTGGTGCGAACTATCATCGTCGACAGTACGGTGGTTGCCAGAATGCGCAGGGATCAGGTAATCTCTAATCACAACATTCAACCAGGAGACGTTATCGTGGGCCTCAGCTCATTTGGTAAGGCAACTTACGAGACCGAATACAATGGAGGTATGGGTAGCAACGGACTTACTTCGGCCAGACACGATGTATTCTCCAAACTCCTCATGGAAAAGTACCCGGAAAGTTTCGATCCCCAGGTTCCGGAAGAGCTTGTTTACTCAGGATCCAGATACCTTACCGATGCAATAGCCGATGTAGAGTTGGATGCCGGCAAACTAGTGCTGTCTCCAACCAGAACTTATGCTCCAATAATTACAGAAATACTCAAAACGCATAGGTCTAAAATTCATGGAATGGTGCACTGTAGTGGAGGCGCACAAACCAAGGTGCTTCACTTTATTAATGAGCATCACGTAGTGAAGGATAATTTGTTCCAAACACCACCTTTGTTTAAACTCATTCAGGAAGAATCAGGAACTGAATGGAAGGAAATGTACAAGGTGTTTAATATGGGGCACCGAATGGAACTGTATGTTCCAGAGGAAATAGCACAGGATATAATTGGTATTTCAAACTCATTTAACGTGGATGCTAAGATTGTGGGTCGCGTTGAAGAAAGCGAAACCAGAAAGCTAACGATCCGTTCAGAGCACGGCGAGTTTGTATATGCATAAGATATGAGCGGACTACTAAATAAACTCGAAGCAATCAAAATGCGGTATGAGGAGGTGGGCAAACTGATTGTTGACCCTGATGTGATTGCTGACATGAACCGCTATGTTAAGCTCAACAAAGAATATAAGGACCTGGAGCCCATCGTTGAGGCGTGTAACGAGTACAAAAACGTACTGGACAATATCGAATCTTCCAGAGAGATCATTAAAACAGAGAGTGATCCAGAGTTTAAGGAGATGGCTCAACTCGAATTGAGCGAGTTGGAAACCAGAAAAGAGGAAATGGATGAGGAAATCAAGGTTCTTCTGATTCCTAAAGATCCTGAAGATGATAAAGATGTAATTATGGAACTTCGCGCCGGAACTGGCGGAGATGAAGCTTGCATCTTTGTGGAAGATGTTTACCGGATGTACACCATGTATTTCAAGAACATAGGTTGGAAGGCAGAAGTGATTAACTCCAATGAAGGTGGGGTGAAGGGGTACAAAGAAATTACTATGTCGGTGAATGGAGAAGGTGTTTATGGTGTGTTGAAATTCGAGTCGGGTGTTCATCGGGTGCAACGGGTGCCGGAAACGGAATCTCAAGGACGCGTTCACACCTCTGCGATTACAGTGGCCGTGATGCCGGAAGCCGAAGAAGTGGATGTGGAGATCAACATGGCAGACGTTAGGCGAGATACTTACAGGGCATCAGGAGCAGGTGGGCAACATGTTAACAAGACGGAATCAGCCGTTCGATTGACTCACATTCCTACAGGAATTGTTGCAGAATGCCAGGACGGCCGTTCACAGCACAAGAATTTCGAGAAAGCGCTATCCATGTTACGCTCGAAAATGTACCAGGTAGAACTGGAAAAAGCGCAGGAAGAGCGCGCAGCCCATAGAAAATCGCTGGTTTCTACAGGAGATAGATCCGCTAAGATCAGAACCTATAATTATCCTCAGGGTCGAATTACAGACCATCGAATCAATAAAACGATGTATAACCTGTCCAATTTTATGAACGGAGACATTCAGGAAATGATCGACTCTTTGAAAATGGCAGAAAATGCTGAAAAATTGAAGGGGGAAGAAGCCGAATGACCAGAGAAGAACTTTTTGCAGAGATCAAAAAGAAAAAGTCATTCCTGTGTGTTGGACTGGACACGGACTTGAAAAAAATCCCGCAACACCTTTTGCGAACCAAAGATCCGGTTTTTGAGTTCAATAAAGCCATTATTGATGCTACATGGGATTTGTGTGTTGCCTATAAACCCAACATTGCTTTTTATGAAATGCTCGGGCCAAAAGGCTGGGAGAGTCTTCAAAAAACCATAGAGTATATTCCGAAAGAAGTATTCACCATCGCAGACGCTAAGAGAGGTGATATAGGTAATACTTCCCTCTATTATGCCAACACCTTTTTTGATACATTAAAATTTGATTCCGTTACCGTAGCTCCATACATGGGGGGCGATTCTGTAACTCCCTTCCTTAATCATAAGGGAAAGTGGGTAATTCTTCTGGCGCTTACCTCGAATTCCGGTGGACTTGACTTTCAGTTGTTTGAGGATGCTTCGGGACAACGGTTGTTTGAAAAGGTCTTGAAAAAATCACTGGAATGGGGCGATGAGCAGAACCTGATGTATGTAGTTGGTGCCACCAGAGCCGAATTGCTTACCGATATCCGAAAAATCGTTCCCGATTCCTTCCTTCTCATTCCTGGCGTAGGTGCTCAGGGAGGAAGTTTAAGCGAAGTGGCCCGGCATGGAATGAATGACCATTGCGGGCTGCTGGTTAATTCTTCTCGTGGTATTATCTACTCGTCAGATCAAAAAGACTTTGCAGAAAAAGCCAGGATTTCTGCGGCTCGCTTGCAGGCCGAGATGGAAATTGAATTGATCAAAGCCCGTTTAATCAGTTAGTTCGGCCCGGCCATTGTTTAGTTTCTAGTGCCAGTTGTGTTTCTATATTAACGGGAGTATAATCCTTGAGCGCTTCCAATCTTTAAGTAATTGGCAGTGTACATTTTTCAGGACGTAAATAGTTTACGAACCACAGTAGTTTCTTGTGGTCATGAAACTAACCAAAACCCAATACCCTTCCATACAGAATTCTCAAGTCGGTACTGGTAGTGATAACCTTCCAATAAAAGAAGACCTACTTCAATATATCTGGAAGATGAAAGCTATCCCATCTACCCGAATCAATACATCAACCGGATCAGGTCTTGAGATTCTGAACTTCGGGACTCTGAATTTCGATCAGGGTCCCGATTTTCTTAATGCCCGTATTCAGTTAGATGGGCTCGAATTTGCAGGAAGTATTGAGATACATATAAAATCATCTCATTGGCACCGGCACAAACATGAGGAAAGTAAGTTGTATGATAACGTGATTTTGCACGTGGTATACGAGAACGACCGTCAGATATGCAATAGTGCCGGGGAACCCATTCCCACGGTTGAACTGAAGAATATGCTACCGCAAGCATTATTGAGTTCATATAGAGACTTCATGCGTTCCGGAAGAGAGATCCCTTGCCATAATAACCTGCACGAGATTGACACCATCACTTTGAGGGCAATGAAAGATCGCATGTTTGCCGAGCGATTGGACAGAAAAACGCAGGAAATTCTTGAACACCTTAAAATAAATGAGTTCGACTGGGAAGAGTTGTTGTATCACTATTTGTTCCGGTACTCAGCTATGGGTGTCAATTCAGAGATGTTTTACGATCTGGCACATTCAATTCCGTTTTTTGAAATTCGAAAGCTTCGATCCGATGTATTCGCTATAGAAGCGCTGTTTTTTGGGCAGGCGAATCTGCTTACAACCGATTCCTCAGATTGCAGTTATATGCTTGAGTTGAAGGGAGAGTATGAGTACCAGTTAAAGAAGCTGAGGTTAACGCACAATTACTTTCAAATGAAATTTTCCCGAATGAGGCCAGCAAACTTTCCTACTGTTCGCCTTGCTCAGTTAGCGGCGCTCTACGCTAACCGGACAAATTTGTTCAGGGCTTTGCTAGAATGTAGTAGCGCCCGACAGGTTATAGATTTGTTGCGAGTAGCACCTTCAGGCTATTGGTCCTGTCATTACAACTTTGGTCGTAAATCGGCAGTAAAGAATCATGGTTTCGGTATTTCTTTGATTCGATCTTTGATCGTCAACGTGGTCGTTCCCATGCAATATTCTTACGGTCGTTTCCATGATAATCAACATTTTATCGATAATGCCCAGGTGCTTTTAGAAACGGTTCCGGCGGAGCAAAATCGCATAACCAGAAAATGGGTTGAATACGGTTTAAAAGCGTCAAATGCAGCCGAGTCTCAGGCATTGATACAGTTATTCAATCAATATTGCTCCCATAAAAAATGCTTAAATTGCACGTTCAGTTCAAAAACCTTTTTAAAACAATGATCCGAAATATATTGGCCTATTTCGAGAAACAAGCGTTTGGCGTTTGCGAGTGGTGGGGCAAAAAGTTGGGGATCCGGGCGGGAAATGTTCGGCTATTTTTCATCTATTTATCCTTCCTTACTTTCGGTTCTCCGATTGTTATCTATCTGATAATGGCCTTTGTATTGGAACATAAAAAATTCTTTAAATTTAGCCGGAGGAGAAAGAGTATTTGGGATCTCTAAGCACAGGCTGAATGTTATTTAATTTTCGTCTTTTTAGTAAGATTTTCTACGCCCTGTTCCTGTTGGCGTTGATTATCGTAGTGGGCACTGTAGGATTCCTCTTTCTGGAGGACGAGTTCACGGTGTTGGATGCCTTTTACATGACCATTATTACTGTATCTACAGTAGGGTTTAGTGAAGTGGGGCAACTTTCGGACGGGGGCCGGGTTTTTACCGCACTTCTGATCATTACCAGTTTTGGTACATTTGCTTATGCTCTTACATCTATTACTTCGTACCTTGTCGGAGGAGAATACCGAAAATATTTTAAGGAGTATCGAATGCTAAAAAATTTGGAAGAATTGTCAGATCACGTCATTGTCTGTGGATACGGTAGAGTAGGAACACAGGCAGCATCTCAGTTGATGGCACATCACAATCAATTTGTGGTGGTGGAACAGGATGACCAAATTATTGAAGCATTTGAACTGAAGAGAGAGTTCCCTTTCTTGAAAGGCAATGCAACTACCGACGAAGACTTGATTAAAGCTGGGATTGAGAAGGCAGCAGCATTAATTACAACACTTCCATCGGATGCAGATAATTTGTTTGTTGTGCTTACCGCCCGCGAAATCAATCCCAATTTGACCATCATATCCAGAGCATCCAAGTCGTCTTCAGTAAAGAAGCTGAAGATTGCAGGGGCCAACAATGTGATAATGCCCGATTCTCTGGGGGGATCTCATATGGCATCGTTAATTGTAACTCCGGATGTCATGGAATTTCTGGACAGCATTAGTATTCAGGGAGAATCATCAATAACACTGGAAGCAGTATCCTTTAACCATTTACCCTCAGGTTCCAATTACAAGACAATTGGAGAACTTAATGGGTTGTATCAAACTGGTTGCAACATTATTGGGTTTAAAGATCCCGACGGTAACTACATTATAAATCCGGACGAAGGCACTAAAATAGTCCCCGCCTGTAAACTAATTGTTTTGGGGAACCCTAATCAAATCAAGAAACTAAATAACTTATTCGGCATCGAATAAATGGTGAAGAGAAGAATCTTAATCACTGGTTCAAATGGCCTGCTTGGTCAAAAGTTGGTTCATCAACTCCGCACGCATCCAGGTTTTGAACTAATTGCCACTTCTAGAGGAGAAAACAGGATGGTGATGCAGGACGGTTACGTTTACCAATCTTTGGATATTACGTCGCAGAATGAGGTTCAGAAGATATTCGACCAATACCAGCCTCATGTGGTGATTAACACGGCAGCAATGACCAATGTTGATGCCTGTGAGTCTGACAAGGAAGGGTGCTGGAAATTGAATGTGTCGGCGGTAGAGTATTTGATTGATGCCAGTATCAAATACAACACTCATCTCATCCATTTGTCAACGGATTTCGTGTTTGACGGTGAAGATGGTCCGTACGTTGAAACGGATCCGCCAAACCCTGTAAGCTATTATGGTGAATCGAAGTTGGCTGCCGAAGAGGCTCTGCGGCACAGCGGGCTTGAAAAATGGGCAATCGCCCGAACAATCATTGTCTACGGACTGGTGGATGGTATGAGCCGGAGCAATGTTGTTTTATGGGCCAAGGCAGCAATGGAAAAAGGAGAGCCAATCAATGTGGTGGACGATCAATTTCGGTCTCCCACTCTGGCGGAAGATTTAGCTTCAGGTTGCATTTTAATAGCGGAAAAAGAAGCCACAGGAGTTTTTCACCTTTCGGGCAAAGACACAATGAGTATCCTGGAATTGGTGGAAAAGGTCGGAGATTTCTTTAATTTAGACCCTTCGATAATCACTCCGATTAAGTCGGAAGTGCTAAACCAACCGGCTAAACGGCCACCACGAACTGGGTTTATTATCGATAAAGCGAAATTAGAGTTGGGGTATGCACCTCATTCATTTGAAGAAGGGCTCGAAATTTTGAGCCGGCAAATTGAGGAAAAACAGGAAAAGCAAACATGAAAAAATTATTTGTAGCACTTACAGCAATTTTATCACCGTTACTTCTAATGGCTCAGGAAGCCGAAGAAACGCTCACACTGAGCGAAAAGGTTGACCAGGCGTTTGGTAACGCCACAGGCTGGTTTGTTAATGGGATTTTCGCTACAATACCTTTTACGGAAGACATTCAGGTGCCATGGGTTTTAATTGTCCTGGTTGGTGCCGCAATTTACTTTACGATCTACTTCAGGATCATCAATTTTAGAGGTTTTTTCACAGCAATCAACGTGGTTCGTGGCAAATACGATGGCCTGGAAGAACATCACGATGCACCCAGTATTTCAGAGGAATCTGTTTCGAATGTAGATGGAGATAATCCCGATACGATCCGGGTTGAGAAGGATGTTGCCGGAGATGGGGAAGTTTCTCATTTTCAGGCTTTAACGGCGGCTTTGTCAGCTACAGTAGGACTAGGGAACATCGCGGGTGTTGCGGTTGCCGTATCCATCGGAGGACCCGGAGCGACATTTTGGATGATCATAGCGGGGCTTTTCGGCATGGCAACCAAGTTCGTGGAATGTACTCTTGGAGTGAAATATCGTGAGGTTGATGAAAATGGAAGGATCTACGGTGGGCCGATGTATTACCTCAGTAAAGGATTGGCTCTCAAAAAAATGGCGGGCTTTGGAAAAGTGCTGGCAGTAGTGTTCGCAATTATGTGTGTAGGCGGTTCCTTTGGTGGTGGAAACATGTTCCAGGTAAATCAGGCTTTTGTCCAGGTGGAAGCTTTCTCTCAAACAAATGTAAATGAGCTGGAGAGTGTAAATGAAGCTGTAGGAGCTGATGTATTGTTGGCCGATAAAAAAGGGACTTTTGAAGTGACTGAGATCAAAGAAGGACAGGCTTACCTAAGTTCGAATAGCTCCGATGAAAGCTTGGTTATTCCGGTTGAGGATTTTCAGCAAAAGGCAAAAGTTTCACCAATGACCGATAAGGCGGCTATTTTTGGGCTAATCATGGCAGTTCTTGTTGGGATTGTGATTATTGGGGGGATAAAGTCGATCGCCAAGGTTACCGATAAAATTGTGCCATTTATGGTAGTAATATATGTAGGTGCTGCACTAGTGATTTTGGGGATGCATTTTAGTGATATTCCAGCAGCCTTCGGCCAAATATTCAGAGGAGCATTTGGCTGGGAGGGAGTCGTAGGTGGCGCTGCGGGAGTACTTATTCAAGGGTTTCGTCGGGCGGCATTCTCTAATGAAGCCGGAGTTGGTTCAGCGTCAATTGCTCACTCAGCGGTGAAAACAAAAAATCCGGCAAGTGAAGGTCTGGTAGCATTACTTGAACCGTTCATCGATACAGTGTTGGTTTGTACAATGACCGCCCTTGTTTTGGTAATTTCCAATATGGATGGAGGTTTATTTGAATACGGAAACGAAATTTCCGGAGGTGTGGACATTACCTCTGCAGCCTTTGGTAAGTCTATTTCCTGGTTCCCGATTGTTCTTACAGGTGCAGTAGTGTTATTTGCTTTCTCCACCATGATTAGTTGGTCTTATTATGGTTATCAGGCCTGGACCTATCTGTTCGGAAGAAAGAAGTGGTTGGAATACCTGTACAAAGGAATCTTCTGTTTGTTTGTATGGGTTGGTGCAATGGCTGCAATGGGTTCTGTAATAAACTTCTCAGATGCGATGATATTTGCAATGCTGGTTCCAAACCTGATTGGATTGATAATTCTGGCTCCTGTAGTTTCAGATGAACTCAAGAAGTACAAAGCAAAGATCAAAGCCATGAAGGCAGCAAAGTAGCTTTTCACTATCTTAAGGGCATCTAACCAGTACCAGAATGCCCAAACAAAAGTCTGCTTTACGGAAATTTGTTAATACCTGCAGGGACTATTTCACCTATTCCAGTTCCGAAAGGAATGGTTTCATTTTCATGCTGATGCTCATCTTGTTGATGGTAGTGACAATGCCATTTACCGATCAATTATTCTCAACAAGGCAAAACTTTGAAATGTTGAACCTTGATTCGGTGCTTGTGGAAATGCCAACCCAGAACCTGCAGCCCGTTAAGGATTCTCTCAAGTTATTCAAGTTCAATCCCAACGAAATATCTCAACACGAGTGGGAGTTGCTGGGGTTTAGTCAAAAACAGGCGAAGGCTATCGTTAATTATCGCACCAAAGCAGGGGATTTTAATAAGCCTACAGATTTGCTAAAACTCTTTGTTGTCGATTCTGCCAGATATTTGAAATTGGAGCCATATATAACGTTGGAATCACGGTCAGAGCAGACGGTGGTACGAACATTACAGCTGGATGTAAATTCAGCAGAGATGGAAGACTGGGTGCGTTTGCCGGGAATCGGGACGAAGCGGGCGGATCGGATTCTCAAGTTTCGTTCGGCACTTGGAGGTTTTACCAGTACGAGTCAGGTGTCTGAAACCTATGGATTAGACTCTGCTACCTTTTCCCGAATAGAAGATCAGCTCACGATAAGCGACAATTCGTGGCAGTTGATTTCTGTGAATCGCATGCCTCCTGATAGCCTGGCAATGCATCCTTACATCTCAGAGAAACTTGCAAATGAGATTGTTTTGTACAGGGAAAACGTTGGGCCTTTTCATACGGCCACCGACTTAAAAAATATGGGTTTGATTTCAACGAATTTATACGTAAAATTGCAAGCCTATATTTCCACTAAATGAGTTTAGAAGATCGGCTTGATTCAACCCTTAGAACAATTGTAGATTTCCCAAAGCCTGGGATCATGTTCAAGGACATCACGCCGGTACTTGAAAACCCACAACTGTGTAAGGACATTGTTAACGATTTTATAGCCAGATTTGAGGGGGTTAAAATTGATGCAATTGTTGGAGTAGAAAGTAGGGGGTTCCTCTTTGGACTCCCGCTAGCGATGGCAATGAATGTTCCGTTCATTACCGTTCGTAAAAAAGGTAAACTTCCTTATAAGACTGTTAGTTATTCTTATGATTTGGAGTATGGCAGTGCTGTCGTTGAAATGCATAAGGATTCGATAAAGCCAAACTGGAATGTGCTGATTCATGATGACTTACTTGCTACAGGTGGTACGGCCGCTGCTGCTGCAGAATTAGTGCTGATGGAAGGAGGGGAAATTGCTGGATTCAGTTTTCTGATTGGGTTGTCTTTTCTAAAGGGTGAAGAAAAACTCAAAAAGTACTCTGAAAACATTATAACTACAAAGGACTATTAAATAATACAGCTGCGTAAGAAGTATCTGCCAGCATTACAAAAACAAACAGGACATGGATTTTACCTACAGTGAAAACCAAAAGATGATCGCCCAAATGGTGCGGGACTTTGCGGAGAAGGAAATCAGACCCAACATTATGAAATGGGATGAATCTCAGGAATTTCCAGTGCCGCTTTTCAAGAAATTAGGGGAGCTTGGGCTAATGGGAGTGTTGGTGCCAACCGAGTATGGAGGCTCAGGATTTGGTTATGACGAGTATATAACTGTGATAGACGAGATTGCTCAGGTATGTGGTTCAATCGGACTGTCGGTGGCCGCACATAATTCACTATGTACAGGTCATATAATGTATTTCGGAAACGAAGAGCAAAAACAAAAGTACCTGCCAAAATTGGCCACGGCGGAATATATCGGTGCATGGGGACTAACAGAAACCGGAACAGGGTCGGATGCAGGAGGTATGGCAACAACGGCAGTTAAAGATGGCGATTATTACGTGATTAATGGGAGTAAAAACTTTATTACACACGCTATTTCCGGCGATGTAGCGGTTGTTATTGTTAGAACCGGTGAGAAAGGTGATTCCCGTGGAATGACTGCATTCATTATCGAAAAAGGAACCGAAGGTTTCTCCGGAGGAAAGAAAGAAGATAAATTGGGAATGCGTGCTTCCGAAACAGCTGGCTTATTCTTTGATAATGTGCGAGTGCACAAAGATCAGATACTTGGCAACGAGGGCGAAGGGTTTATCCAGGCCATGAAGGTGCTTGACGGTGGAAGAATTTCCATTGGTGCACTTGGCTTAGGTATTGCAAGAGGTGCTTTCAAAGCTGCAGTTAAGTATTCCAAGGAAAGAGAGCAGTTTGGTAAACCGATTTCAAAGTTTCAGGGAATTTCATTTAAATTGGCAGATATGGCTACTGAAATTCAGGCCGCCGAACTACTCTTGTATCAAGCGGCTTACCTAAAGAATAGCGGGCAAAATTGCACCAAAATATCTGCGATGGCCAAATACATGACCTCAGAGGTGGCTGTGCGCGTATCCAATGAGGCGGTTCAGGTTTTTGGGGGGTACGGCTACACCAAGGAATTTCCAGCGGAAAAATTTTACAGAGACTCGAAACTTTGTACAATTGGAGAAGGAACCAGTGAAATCCAAAAACTTGTTATTTCAAGAGAGTTGCTCAAGGAGTAGGGTGAGGTTAAAAAAAGCACCCCTTTTTTTGGCGTTGTTTGAAAAACCTCTACATTTGCAATCCTTAAAAAATTAAGATTAGAAGATGTTAATTATTCCAGTTAAAGAAGGAGACTCAATAGAAAGAGCTCTTAAGAAGTACAAGAAGAAGTTCGAGAAGACGGGTGTTGTGAAGGAGCTTAGAGCTAGACAGTACTTTGAGAAGCCTTCTGTAACAAGAAGAGAAGAAATTCTGAAGGCTGCCTACAAGCAAAAGATGCAGTCTGAAGAGGCTTAGATTGCCTTATTTTCGTCCTGGCAGGTCGGTGGCTCTTAAATTGGAGAGCAGGCTTGTTTAAGTTGGATTTTACAGAAACATTCGAACATATTATTACGTACAAGGGAAGTAAACACTTCCCTTTTTTTGTGAGTATAATCGGGAGGTTAAATTAATACAGTGGAAGCCTTTCTGGATTACATAAAATTCGAAAAAAGATACTCGCCACACACCCTGGTAGCATACCAGAATGATCTTGAGCAATTTTCCGGGTATTTAAAGCAGTCTTATGAAGTTGATAGCCTCAACGAAGTTACGCACGTTATGGTCCGCTCATGGATCGTGGAGTTGATGGATGAAAAAGTGTCGCCGAGAAGTGTCAACCGAAAGCTTTCAAGTTTAAAATCCTATTACAGATTTGCACTAAGGCAAAAGCAGATTAAGAGCAATCCGATGAGTAAGGTGGTTTCACCAAAAACCTCCAAAAGGTTGCCCGAATTTGTGGAAGCTCGAAAAATGGAAGCCCTTCTGGATGATGATTGGTTTTCCGATGATTTTTCCGGTGTAAGAGATCAGCTGCTCATGGAGTTGCTTTATGGTACAGGTGTGCGGTTGTCCGAAGTGATAGGGCTGAGAGAGGTGAATTGTTCAAGTGATACAATTAAGGTGCTCGGTAAACGTAATAAGGAAAGGATCATCCCTGTGTCTGAAGGGTTGTCTCAATTAATCACAAAATATCGCCTGGAAAAACAGAATTTACCAGAGGCGGACAGGGAATTTTTGATGGTAACTGATAAGGGCAATAAACTATATGAAAAATTTGTTTACAGGAAAGTAAATAAGTATCTTGGAAAGGTAACTACGGCTCGTAAAAAGAGCCCTCACGTGCTGAGACATACATTCGCAACACATATGTTGAATAACGGGGCAGATCTCAACGCGATTAAAGAGTTACTTGGCCATGCCAATCTATCAGCGACGCAAGTGTATACACACAATACAATTGACCAGCTGAAAAATATCTATTCACAAGCCCATCCAAGGGCGCAAAAAAAGTAGGAGGAATA
Source organism: Parvicellaceae bacterium (assembly GCA_965267315.1). Classification (GTDB taxonomy): domain Bacteria; phylum Bacteroidota; class Bacteroidia; order Flavobacteriales_D; family Parvicellaceae. Next base: position 4,193,726 of record OZ253949.1, on the reverse strand, counting down.
ACCATGAGTACTAAAGTGCAATCAATCCATTTTGTGGCAGATCAGAAATTAGTCAACTTTGTAGAGGGGAAAGTGGGCAAGCTTAATCAGTTTTACGACCGGATTATAGATTCAGAAGTTTACCTTAAGGTAGATAAGAATGAGGTGAAGGAAAATAAAGTGGCTGAAATTAAATTGGCAATTCCTGGAAAGGATTTGTTCGCTAAAAAACAATGTAAAACGTTTGAAGAAGCAACCGACTTGGCCGTTGAAGCCCTTCGCAAACAAATACGAAAACACAAGGGTAAAATCTCAGCCTGAGAGTTTTACATTTCTACGTCATTTAATGGCGTAAAAAACTTCTGAAAAAAATAACAACCTCGTTTGTATAAAACGATATTGTTTATACATTTGCAGACCTTTTCACGGAAAGGTCTGTTTTTGTTTAGAAAACAGTGGATTTTTAAAATTCAATTTTGACGTATTTTGCCTCTATAGCTCAGCTGGCTAGAGCAGCTGATTTGTAATCAGCAGGTCGTGGGTTCGAGTCCCTCTAGAGGCTCTATTCTTTTACTTAAAGAATCGGGGAGATACCAAAGCGGCCAACTGGGGCAGACTGTAACTCTGCTGTCTTATGACTTCGTAGGTTCGAATCCTGCTCTCCCCACTATTTTCACTTTGGTTGCTTGTGAAAAAAATGCTACCTTTGCAGCCCCGTTTACCAACTTAAAGCGGGCTCGGAAGTAGTTTCTGAGGAAAAGAGTTTAAAGCGGGAGTAGCTCAGTTGGTAGAGCGTCAGCCTTCCAAGCTGAATGTCGCGAGTTCGAATCTCGTCTCCCGCTCAAAGCATTAAGAAGAAACATGGTTTCTTCTTTTTGTTTGTTTGCATGGTTGTAGCAGTGATGCTGCCTCGCATGCCGGACCAATGAGCCTGCTTCGGCAGGTAGGGCTCAGAAGCCTGAGCGTGGTCATCAGGGCTTTTTGAAATATCAAGCCGATGTAGCTCAGGGGTAGAGCGCTTCCTTGGTAAGGAAGAGGTCACGGGTTCAATTCCCGTCATTGGCTCAGTGGAACCAACACGGGTTCCTCCGATAGTTATCGGAGCCCGTCATTGGCTCATTCAGACAGCCTTGCTGTCAAGCATAAAAAGTTTACTCAGCGGAGTGAACGCGTTCAAAGTCAGGCTAACAAGAGCATGGTGGAGAGCAAAAGGTAATCCGACCTGAAATCGGAAACAGGGCCTGTTATGGCTCTTTTGTTGTTGGAATTATTAATTAAGTAAATAAATTTTTTAAACATCTAAGGATATGGCTAAGGCGAATTTCGAAAGAACAAAACCGCACGTGAATATCGGTACCATTGGTCACGTTGACCACGGTAAGACTACACTTACTGCGGCTATTTCTAAGGTATTGTCTGATGCGGGACTTGCAGAGAAGCAAGATTTCGATCAAATCGACAACGCCCCGGAAGAGAAAGAAAGAGGTATTACTATCAACACGGCTCACATTGAGTACGAAACTGCAAACAGACACTACGCACACGTTGACTGTCCAGGACACGCCGATTATGTAAAGAACATGGTTACTGGTGCTGCGCAGATGGACGGAGCGATCCTTGTTTGTGCTGCTACAGACGGACCAATGCCTCAAACTAGAGAGCACATTCTACTTTCAAGACAGGTAAATGTACCTAGAGTAGTTGTGTTCATGAACAAAGTGGATATGGTAGACGATCCGGAACTACTTGAACTAGTAGAAATGGAACTTGCTGATCTTCTTGATTCTTATGGTTACAATGATACTCCAATCCTTCAGGGATCTGCTCTTGGTGCATTGAACGGTGAGCAAAAGTGGGTTGACTCTGTAATGGAATTGATGAACAAGGTTGATGAGTGGATCGAAACTCCGGAAAGAGATACTGATAAGCCTTTCCTAATGTCCGTTGAAGATGTGTTCTCTATTACAGGTAGAGGTACTGTTGCAACAGGTGCAATCGAAACCGGAATCATCAAAACTGGTGATTCAGTAGATATCGTTGGTCTTCAGGATCAGAAAATGACTTCTACTGTAACTGGTGTTGAGATGTTTAGAAAGATTCTTGACGAAGGTAGAGCAGGTGAGAACTGTGGACTTCTATTGAGAGGTATTGAAAAAGCCGATATCAAAAGAGGGATGGTAATTGCAGCTCCTGGTTCAATTACTCCACACAAAAAGTTCAAAGCTGAGGTGTATATCTTGAAGAAAGAAGAAGGTGGACGACACACTCCTTTCCACAACAACTATAGACCACAGTTCTACTTAAGAACTCTTGACGTTACCGGTACTATCGAGCTTGAGGCTGGTAGAGAAATGGTAATGCCTGGTGATAACGTAACAATTACTGTTGAGTTGATCACTCCAGTTGCAATGGACAAGGGACTTCGATTCGCTATCCGTGAAGGTGGTAGAACCGTAGGTGCTGGTCAGGTAACTGAGATCATCGAGTAATTACGATATAGCATTACGATAGGAAAGGTGACCCCGAAATTCGGGGCACCTTCTTGTCGTATTAAAAGGACTGTTTCTCCTTGCTCAAAGAAACGTTGAAATAGAATTTTGGTTGAAATAACTTCGGTTTAATCAACTTACGGGCGTAGCTCAGCTGGTAGAGCAGTGGTCTCCAACACCAAAGGTCGAGAGTTCGAATCTTTCCGCCCGTGCGAAGCGAAGCCGGTAATGGTCTGAACGCAGATCACAGGCTGATAAAAAGAGATTAAAGTGGCAAAATTTGTTACATACATAGAAGAAACGGTTGATGAATTGGTTAACAAAGTTTCATGGCCGACCTGGCAGGAACTTCAAACCAGTGCAATCATTGTTCTGGTAGCGTCCATCATTATTGCACTTTTAGTGTGGGCTATGGATTACTTGTTCGGAATAAATTCCAATGGCTTCTGGAAAGGCGCACTTGGATTTTACTATGATTTTGTGAATCCTCAGTAATCAAGCATTTTAAAGACTAAAAATTTAGATGGCTGATATAGATTTAAAATGGTACGTGGTCCGAGCCGTTAGCGGTAAGGAAAAGAAGGTGAAGGATTACATTGAGTTGGAAATCGATCGCCTTGGACTGAAAGATTATGTCTCTCAGGTGCTTATTCCAACTGAAAAAGTGTACCAGATCAGAAACGGAAAAAAGGTATCTAAGGAAAGAAGTTTCTTTCCTGGGTATGTGTTGATTGAAGCGTGTTTGGTAGGAGAAGTACCTCACGTGATCAAAGGTATTACCAACGTAATTGGTTTCCTCGGTGCTGAGAAAGGCGGAGAGCCAATGCCACTTCGTGCATCTGAAGTAAACAGAATACTTGGTAAAGTTGATGAGTTGGCGGAAAGCGACGAGGAATTGACAATACCATTTGTGCTTGGTGAAACCGTTAAGGTAATCGATGGGCCGTTCAACAACTTCAACGGTATTATTGAAGATATCAACGAAGAGAAAAAGAAATTGAAAGTAATGGTGAAGATTTTCGGAAGAAAAACTCCACTGGAACTAAACTACATGCAAGTAGAAAAAGAAGGCTAATAGGTACGGAGGTTGATTTGTTTTTAAATGCTTCCACATTTGAATCCGAAGTACCACAACTATATATAAAATGGCAAAAGAAGTAGCTGGATTAATAAAGTTACAGATTAGAGGCGGAGCCGCAAATCCTTCTCCTCCAGTAGGGCCTGCATTAGGTGCTAAAGGGGTGAATATTATGGAGTTCTGTAAGCAGTTTAATGCTAGAACTCAGGATAGACCCGGCAAAGTTCTCCCTTGTGTCATTACCGTTTTCGCGGATAAATCTTTCGAATTCGTTATTAAAACGCCACCGGCTGCTGTGCAGTTGATGGAAGCAGCGAAGATCAAGAAAGGTTCTTCCGAGCCGAATCGACAAAAAGTCGCTACGGTGAATTGGGATCAGGTAAAGACAATTGCCGAAGACAAAATGCAAGATTTGAACTGTTTTACTGTTGAGTCTGCCATGAAAATGGTAGCTGGTACAGCTCGTTCAATGGGTATTAATGTCAAAGGTGGGAGCGCACCCGCTTAATGTTCAAATTTGAATTAACATGGCACTGAGTAAGAAAAGAAAAGAAGTATTGGCAAAGATCGACGCGGACAAAGCGTATAGCCTAAGCGAAGCTTCTGCTCTTGTTAAGGAAGTATCGACTATGAAGTTCGATGCGTCTGTAGATCTTGCCGTGAGATTAGGAGTTGATCCTCGTAAAGCTAACCAAATGGTTAGAGGTACGGTTTCACTTCCTCACGGAACAGGTAAAGACGTACAGGTACTCGTACTTTGTACTCCTGACAAAGAAGAAGAAGCTAAAGCGGCTGGAGCTGACCACGTTGGTTTGGACGAATACATTAATAAGATCAAGCAAGGCTGGACCGATGTTGATGTAATCATCACCATGCCTTCAGTGATGGGTAAAGTTGGTGCTTTAGGTAGAATCTTGGGGCCGAGAGGCTTAATGCCAAACCCTAAGACTGGTACTGTTACAATGGACATCGCGAAAGCGGTTACCGATGTAAAAGCTGGTAAGATTGACTTTAAAGTTGATAAGTACGGAATCGTTCATGCAGCGATCGGAAAGGCATCTTTTGATGCAGATAAGATCAAAGAAAATGCAGATGAATTACTCCAAACACTTGTCAAATTGAAGCCGTCGGCGGCGAAAGGTACATACGTAAAGAGCATCTACTTGTCTAGTACGATGAGTCCTAGTATTCAAGTTGACACTAAAACTGTAACTGTATAAATAGCTTAGTATGACTAAAGATCAAAAAAACGAAGCGATTAATCAGTTATCAGAAGAGTTAGCAAATGCTAGTGTATTCTATTTGGCTGATACCTCGGAATTGGATGCAGATTCTACTTCAAAGTTGAGAAGAAACTGTTTCAAGTCTGAGATTTCGCTGAAAATCGTTAAGAACACATTGCTGCAAAAGGCAATGGAGAAGGTCGAGGATAAAGACTTTAGCGAGCTATATGGTGTACTTGCAGGACCAACGGCTATCATGTATTCTGAAGTAGGAAATGCTCCTGCTAAGCTCATTCAAGAGTTCAGAAAAAAGCATGAAAAACCTGTCCTGAAAGCTGCTTATGTAGAAGAATCAATCTACGTTGGAGACGAAAACCTAAGCGCTCTTTGCGACATCAAGTCCAAAGAAGAGCTTATCGGAGAAGTTATTACACTTCTTCAATCTCCTGCGAAGAACGTGGTTTCTGCATTGCAGTCTGGAAAGCACACTATCGCTGGCTTAGTAAAAGCTTTGGCCGAAAGAGAATCATAACTAATTACATTAAACAACACACACAAAATCAAATAAAATGGCAGACGTAAAAAACTTAGCAGAAGAGTTGGTAAACCTTACTGTTAAAGAAGTTAATGAGCTTGCTGAAATCCTTAAAGAAGAATATGGTATCGAACCTGCTGCTGCAGCCGCTGTTGCTGTTGCTGCTCCTGGAGCTGGTGGCGGTGATGCTGGTGGTGAAGAGAAAACTGAATTCGACGTTGTTCTTACAGCCGCTGGTGGTGCTAAACTTCAAGTAGTAAAAGCTGTTAAGGAACTAACAGGACTTGGTCTTAAAGAAGCTAAGGAGATGGTAGATGGCGCTCCTAGCACTTTGAAAGAAGGTGTTTCTAAAGACGAAGCTGAAGGTATCAAGAAAGCTCTTGAAGAAGCAGGTGCAGAAGTAGAATTGAAGTAATTCTGCTACCACACTATATTGGTATAGACCCTCCCCACCCCGATAACTATCGGGGCGGGGGAAGGCTATACCCTTTGTCGTTTAGAGACGATCCATTTTTCATCGAACTTCATTAACTAAACTAATTTACATTGGCAACTACAAATAGTACTACTGGGAGAATCAACTTCGCATCGAGCAAACACCAGTTTCCTTACCCAGATTTTCTCGAAGTTCAACTTAAATCTTTCCAGGAATTTTTCCAGCTGGAAACTACTCCTGAGAACAGACAAACAGAAGGTCTCTTTAGAGTATTTAGCGAGAACTTCCCTATCACCGATACAAGAAACCAGTTCGTTCTGGAGTTTTTGGATTATTTCGTTGATCCACCCCGTTACACCATCGAAGAGTGTATCGAAAGAGGGTTGACTTATTCGGTTCCTTTAAAAGCAAAACTTAAGTTGTATTGTACGGATCCCGAGCACGAGGATTTTGAAACAATCGTTCAGGACGTTTATCTGGGAACCATTCCATACCTTACACCAAAAGGGTCATTCGTAGTGAATGGTGCTGAAAGAGTAATCGTTTCTCAGCTTCACAGATCTCCAGGGGTGTTCTTTGGTCAAAGCAGACACGCAAACGGAACAAAGCTTTACTCGGCAAGAGTAATTCCTTTCAAAGGTTCCTGGATTGAATTTGCAACCGATATCAATAGCGTAATGTACGCCTACATTGATCGGAAAAAGAAATTACCGGTTACTACTCTTTTCAGAGCAATCGGATATGAAAGTGATAAGGACATTTTGGAAATTTTCGACCTGGCCGATGAGGTGAAAGTTACCAAGTCCGGATTGAAAAAAGTACTAGGGAGAAAGCTCGCAGCGAGAGTGCTTAAAACATGGGTAGAAGATTTCGTTGATGAAGATACAGGCGAAGTTGTATCGATCGAAAGAAACGAGGTTATCATCGACCGTGAAACAGTTCTTGAGCAGGAGCACATTGATGAAATAATTGATGCAGGCGTTAAAACAATTATCCTTCACAAGGAAAATGTAAATGCTGCGGATTTTGCAATTATTTACAATACCCTTCAAAAAGATACTTCCAACTCCGAGAAGGAAGCAGTAGAGCACATCTACCGCCAGTTGCGTAATGCCGAACCACCAGATTTGGAAACGGCAAGAGGTGTTATTGATAAGCTGTTCTTCTCAGAGCAGAGATATGACCTCGGAGAAGTAGGTAGATATAGACTTAGTAAGAAACTTGGACTTGATGAAAACGAAGAGTCCAGAGTACTTACTAAAGTGGATATTATTTCGATTATCAAGTATCTGATTGAGTTAGTAAATTCTAAAGCGGATATTGATGATATCGATCACCTTTCTAACAGAAGGGTAAGAACGGTTGGTGAGCAACTTCATAGCCAGTTCTCAGTTGGTTTGGCCAGAATGGCAAGAACAATCAGAGAGCGAATGAACGTTAGAGACAATGAAGTCTTCACACCGATTGACTTGATTAACGCGAAAACACTTTCTTCCGTAATCAACTCTTTCTTTGGAACCAACCAGTTATCTCAGTTCATGGATCAAACGAATCCGCTTTCGGAGGTAACCCACAAGAGAAGATTGTCGGCATTAGGGCCAGGTGGACTTTCAAGAGAGAGAGCCGGGTTTGAGGTGCGAGACGTTCACTATACACACTATGGTAGACTTTGTACTATTGAAACACCGGAAGGACCGAACATTGGTCTGATTTCTTCGCTTTGTGTGTTTGCGAAGATTAACAGACTTGGGTTTATTGAAACTCCTTACCGTGAAGTGAAAGATGGTGTTGTTAACGTGAAACAAGAACCTATATATCTGAGTGCTGAAGAAGAAGATGAGAAGACAATTGCTCAGGCCAATGCACAGGTAGATGAGAAGGGTAATTTCCTAACGGATAAAGTAAAGGCTAGACTTGAAGGTGACTTCCCGGTGGTAGAACCGAAGGAGTTGAACCTGATGGATGTTGGAACCAACCAAATTGCATCCATTGCCGCATCTTGTATTCCGTTCCTGGAGCATGATGATGCGAACAGAGCTCTGATGGGATCGAACATGCAGCGTCAGGCGGTTCCGCTTCTAAAACCATCAGCACCAATTGTAGGTACTGGTATTGAGGAGTTGGTTGCAAGAGATTCACGTGTGCTTATCAACGCGGAGCGTGATGGTGTGGTTGAGGCAGTAGATGCTCGTGAAATTACCATCAAGTACAAGCGTAATAAAGAAGATCAGTTGGTATCATTTACTGGTGATTCGAAGACCTATTCGTTGACGAAATTCCAGAAAACAAATCAGGGAACCTGTATCAACCTTAAGCCAATTGTAACGAAAGGTGAAAAGGTTACTGCAGGTCAGGTACTTTGTGAAGGTTATGCTACGGACAAAGGGGAATTAGCCCTGGGACAGAACCTGAAAGTGGCTTTCATGCCTTGGAAAGGATACAACTTCGAGGATGCGATTGTTATTTCTGAGAAGGTGGTAAAAGATGATATCTATACTTCTATCCATATCGATGAGTACACACTTGAGGTAAGAGATACAAAAAGAGGTTTGGAGGAGCTAACAGCTGATATTCCTAACGTTTCTGAAGAAGCCACCAAAGACCTTGATGAAAATGGTATCATCAGAGTAGGTGCTGAAATCAAGGAGGGGGATATTCTGATCGGAAAAATTACTCCGAAAGGAGAAACCGACCCTTCTCCAGAAGAGAAACTTCTTAGAGCAATCTTCGGTGATAAAGCAGGAGATGTAAAAGATGCTTCTTTGAAAGCTTCTCCATCTCTACGAGGTGTGGTAATAGATAAGAAGTTGTTCTCCAGAGCAATTAAGGATAGAAAAGCTAAAGCTCAGGATAAGCCGATTCTTGAACAACTTGATAAAGAGTTCGACAAAGAATCACTTGAGTTGAAAGGTGTTTTGGTAGAGAAGTTGCTTCAGATTATTGGAGATGAAAAGTCTGCTGGTGTAAACAACAACTTTAAAGAAGAGATCATCAAAAAAGGAATCAAGTTTACCAACAAGAATTTGATGGCACTTGATTACACAGTGGTTTCACCAAATAACTGGACAAAAAGTGATAAAGTGAATGCTTTGATCAGCAGAGTCCTTCACAACTATAATATCAAGTACAACGATGTTCTTGGGCTGTATAAAAGGAAGAAGTTCCAGATTACAGTTGGAGACGAACTGCCAAACGGTATTGTGAAACTAGCCAAGGTATACATCGCGAAGAAGCGGAAGCTGAAGGTAGGTGATAAGATGGCAGGTAGACACGGTAACAAAGGTATCGTTGCAAGAATCGTTCGTCAGGAGGATATGCCATTCCTTGAGGATGGAACTCCGGTAGATATCGTGTTGAATCCACTTGGTGTACCTTCCCGAATGAACCTCGGACAGATTTACGAAACAGTACTTGGTTGGGCAGGTTTGAATCTTGGAAAAACTTACGCAACACCAATTTTTGATGGAGCACACATTGATGACATCAACAAAGAAACAGATGAGGCGGGAGTACCAAGATTTGGTAAAACTTACCTGTACGATGGTGGAACCGGAGAGCGGTTCGACCAGCCGGCGACGGTAGGTGTGATCTATATGATCAAACTGTCTCACATGGTGGATGATAAGATGCACGCCAGATCAATTGGACCATACTCGCTTATTACCCAGCAACCGCTTGGTGGTAAAGCTCAGTTTGGTGGACAGAGATTTGGTGAGATGGAGGTATGGGCACTTGAGGCGTTCGGTGCAGCAAATATCCTTCAGGAAATCCTTACAGTTAAGTCGGATGATGTTATCGGACGAGCGAAAGCTTACGAGGCAATCGTGAAGGGAGATAACCTTCCAACACCTGGAATTCCGGAGTCGTTTAACGTATTGTTACACGAATTGAACGGACTAGGACTTAACGTAACATTTGAATAATAAGATCATCGTTCCTTCCTTCGTTTTGAGACGTCATTTCGGAGGAAGGGTTTATATACTCGCAATAGCTTAAAATATGGCTTACATTAAAGACAAAAAGCAAGGCAGCAACTTCAAAACGATCACCATTTCTTTATCATCACCGGAGATGATTCTTGAAAGATCGCACGGAGAAGTCTTGAAACCTGAAACCATTAACTACAGAACTTATAAGCCGGAAAGAGATGGTTTGTTCTGTGAGAGAATTTTCGGTCCTGTAAAGGATTATGAATGCCACTGTGGTAAATACAAGAGAATCCGATACAAAGGAATCGTTTGTGACAGATGTGGTGTTGAGGTTACCGAAAAGAAAGTTCGTAGGGAGCGAATGGGACACATTTCCCTGGTGGTTCCTGTTGCTCATATCTGGTACTTCAGATCTCTTCCAAATAAGATTGGTTACCTGTTAGGTTTGCCAACCAAGAAGTTGGACCAGATCATTTACTATGAACGATACGTTGTAATTCAGCCAGGTCCTGCGATGAATGCAGAAGGTGAGCCTGTGCTTAAAATGGATTACCTTACTGAAGATGAGTATCTGGATATCCTGGAGACCCTTCCAAAAGAGAATCAGTATCTGGAAGATTCAGATCCGGAGAAGTTTATCGCAAAAATGGGTGCTGAGGCACTTCACGATCTTCTAAGAAGACTGGATTTAGATTCTCTTTCCTATGAGTTGAGACACAAAGCGAGTACAGAAACGTCTCAACAAAGAAAGAATGAAGCCCTAAAAAGACTTCAGGTTGTTGAAGCGATGAGAGATTCTCAAACGAGAATTCAAAACAACCCTGAATGGATGATTATTAAGGTGGTTCCGGTTATTCCACCAGAATTAAGACCTCTTGTGCCATTGGATGGCGGTCGTTTTGCAACTTCCGATTTGAACGACCTCTATAGAAGGGTAATCATCCGAAACAACAGACTTAAGAGACTGATCGAGATCAAGGCACCGGAGGTGATCTTGCGAAACGAAAAAAGAATGCTGCAGGAAGCTGTAGATTCTTTGTTCGATAACTCGAGAAAATCTTCAGCAGTTAAAACCGAAGCAAACCGACCGCTTAAGTCGCTTTCAGATTCCCTGAAAGGTAAGCAAGGCCGTTTCCGTCAAAACCTTCTGGGTAAAAGGGTTGATTACTCCGCGCGTTCGGTAATTGTTGTTGGACCAACTCTTAAACTGCACGAATGTGGTCTTCCAAAAGACATGGCAGCAGAGCTGTTCAAGCCATTCATCATCCGTAAGATGATCGAAAGAGGCATCGTTAAAACAGTTAAATCTGCTAAGAAAATAGTTGATAGAAAAGAACCCGTTGTATGGGATATCCTTGAAAACGTATTGAAAGGACACCCTGTGCTACTTAACCGGGCACCAACTCTACACAGGCTTGGTATTCAAGCTTTCCAACCGAAGCTGATTGAAGGAAAAGCGATTCAATTGCACCCACTCGTTTGTACTGCATTTAACGCGGATTTCGATGGGGATCAGATGGCGGTTCACTTGCCACTTGGTCACGCAGCTGTATTAGAAGCACAAATCTTGATGCTTGCTTCTCACAACATTTTGAACCCTGCAAATGGAGCGCCAATTGCAGTACCTTCTCAGGATATGGTTCTTGGTCTTTACTACATTACCAAGCACAGACAGTCTGATAAGGATACGAAGGTGAAAGGTGAAGGAATGACCTTCTACTCTCCGGAAGAAGTAAACATTGCTTATAACGAAGGTGTTCTTGACCTGCATGCAGGAATCAAAGTAAAAACCAAAGACCTCAACGAAAAGGGAGAATTGGTTGATACGATTGTTGAAACGACATGTGGTAGGGTGCTGTTCAATGAACTAGTGCCAGAAGAAGCAGGATTCATCAATGAGGTACTAACTAAGAAAGCACTTCGAGATATTATTGGTGAAATTCTAAAGGTGTCTGGTGTAGCAAGAACTTCGCAGTTCCTTGACGATATTAAAGAGATGGGTTACTACAATGCCTTTAAAGGTGGTTTGTCGTTCAATCTGGACGATATCATCATTCCGGCTGCAAAGGAAACAATGGTAGCTAAGGCAACTTCAGAAGTTGATGAGGTGATGATGAACTACAATATGGGTCTGATCACCAACAATGAAAGATACAACCAGATCATTGACATCTGGACACATACCAACTCAAGATTGACCCACGATTTGATGACCAAGCTGAAAAACGATCAGCAAGGATTCAATTCGATCTACATGATGTTCGATTCTGGTGCAAGGGGATCGAAAGAGCAAATTCGTCAGCTTTCAGGAATGAGAGGACTGATGGCCAAGCCTAGAAAATCAGGATCATCCGGAGGTCAGGAGATTATTGAAAACCCGATTCTTTCAAACTTTAAAGAAGGTCTTTCAATTCTTGAGTACTTTATTTCTACTCACGGTGCGAGAAAAGGTCTTGCGGATACGGCACTTAAAACGGCGGATGCAGGTTACCTGACCAGACGTTTGGTTGATGTGTCTCAGGATGTTATTATCACAGGTGAAGACTGTGGTACGCTGAGAGGATTGGTTGCAACTCCATTGAAGAAGAATGAGGAAATCGTTGAGCCATTGTTCGATAGAATTCTTGGTAGAACTTCCGTACATGATATTTACCATCCGGAAACCGATGAGTTGATCATTGAAGCAGGAGATGAGTTTAAGGAAACTCAGGCCAAAGCAGTTGAAGAAGCAGGTATCGAAGAAGTTGAGATCAGATCAGTACTTACCTGTGAGCAAAGAAGAGGTGTATGTGCTAAGTGTTACGGACGTAACCTGGCAACCGGCCGAATGGTGAACATCGGAGAAACAGTTGGGGTAATAGCCGCTCAGTCTATCGGTGAACCAGGAACCCAGCTTACACTTCGTACTTTCCACGTGGGTGGTACCGCATCTAACATTGCTGACGAAAGTAGTGTGATTGCCAAGTACGACGGTAAGATTGAAATTGATGAACTGAGAACGGTAAGCAAGAAAGCGGAAGATGGTTCCACCAAGGAAGTGGTTATCGGACGTGCCGCTGAAATGAGAATTATCGATGAGGAGTCAGGAGCAATTGTTGCAACTAATAACATTCCTTATGGTTCGGAAATTCTTGTTAAAGGCAAGAGAAAGGTGAAAAAGGGCGATGTAATTTGTTCCTGGGATCCATATAACGCGGTAATCCTTTCCGAGGTTGACGGTAAAGTTGCCTTTGATAATATTGAAGAAGGTATTACCTATCGTGAAGAAATCGATGAGCAAACAGGTTTCGTTGAGAAGGTAATTACTGAGACGAAGGATAAGAAGAAGAACCCGATGATTCGTATCGTTACATCGAAAGGTGAAACGCTAAGAACTTATAATATTCCGGTAAGTGCGCACATCATGATTAATGAAGGTGACAAGATCGGACAGGGTGATATTCTGGTTAAAATTCCTCGTGTTGCTGGTAAAACAGGTGATATTACAGGTGGTCTGCCAAGGGTAACAGAGTTGTTCGAAGCACGTAACCCTTCTAACCCGGCAGTTGTGGCCGCAGTTGAGGGAATCGTTTCTTTCGGTAAGATCAAGAGAGGTAACAGAGAGATCATTATCGAATCTAAGAATGGAGAGGTTAAGAAGTATCTGGTATCTCTTGCGAAGCATATCCTGGTACAGGAAAATGACTTTGTAAGGGCAGGACAGCCTCTTTCAGATGGAGCCATTACTCCACAAGACATTCTGGAGATCGAAGGGCCGACCTCAGTACAGGAGTATCTGGTAAATGAAATTCAGGAAGTTTACCGTCTCCAGGGTGTGAAGATTAACGACAAGCACTTTGAGGTAATCGTTCGCCAGATGATGAGAAAAGTTGAAATTGTAGATCCGGGAGATACTCGTTTCCTTGAGAAGCAAGCTGTCAACAAATTCGACTTCATGGAGGAGAACGATGAAATTTGGGGACAAAAGGTCGTTATTGAACCAGGCGACTCAGAAAACTTCAAACCAGGACAGATCATTTCGGCTAGAAAGCTTAGAGATGAGAATTCTGTTCTGAAAAGAAAGGACAAAGCACTGGTTGAAGCAAGAGATGCAATTCCTGCTACATCCAAGCCAATCCTTCAGGGGATTACCAAAGCTTCTCTTCAAACCGATAGCTTTATCTCAGCAGCATCGTTCCAGGAAACCACTAAGGTTTTGAACGAAGCAGCAGTAGCTGGTAAAGTAGATCAGTTAAGAGGTCTTAAGGAGAATGTTATCGTTGGACATAAGATCCCTGCTGGAACAGGTATGAGAGTTTGGCAGAATCTGATTGTTGGCTCACAGGCTGAATACGACCAATTGGTTGGTTCCCGTGAGGAAGCAATGATTCAGGATTAATAAATTTTTACGCTCCTTCTATACGCCAGTGGTATTCTGGCGTTGAAGGAGCGTTTTCTTTTTTAAAAAATCGAACAGAATGAGTGAAGAAAATCAGAACAATCAGTTGAATATCGAGTTGTCGGAAGAAATTGCTGAGGGTACTTACTCCAATCTGGCGATTATTACACATTCACCTAGTGAGTTTGTAACGGATTTTATCCGAATTATGCCAGGAATGCCAAAGGCAAGGGTGCATTCTCGTGTTATTATGACACCCCAGCACGCTAAGCGCATGATGAGAGCATTACAGGATAACATACAAAAATACGAGAGTGTGCACGGTCCGATAAAGGACGATGACCCAAGAGGAAGTGCCATTCCATTAAATTTTGGTGGTCCAACCACCCAGGCTTAGTTAATAATTCAAAAACTCCTTTCGGCCTTAGTTGAAAGGAGTTTTTCTTTTGTGACATATCGGCAATAAAAAAGGGCATCCAACTGGATGCCCTTTTCATTTATGATGGGTTATAACTAATCCACCACTATGGTTGAACGGTGTGTGTTTCTGCGATCATCAGTTAAGAGTATGATGTAAATGCCTGGATTGGCATCACTCAAATCAAACTCAATTAATGCACTACCGTTCACTTTTCTTGATTTGATCAACCTTCCATCAACTGATAAAATGTTGGCCGTACCATTAAACCCTTCCGTTAGCGATACCTGAAACCAACCGAAGGTCGGATTCGGATATACAACTGCTTCTAGTGTGGTTTCTTGGATGCCTACACTAGTAAGGGTAATACAGTTGCTGGTATCTGTACAGGCCCCATTGTCTATTATTACAGCGTACGATCCGTTAATGGAGGCGGTATAGGTTTGATCTGTCTCACCACTAATTGGCATGTTAGTACCACAATCTATCCACTGGTAAGTTGCGCCCGTTTCGTTGGCTGTTAGTATGCTGCCACCGGTTTGGGTTACCGCCAGGTCAATTGGTGTTACCAAAAGATTAATGGTAATGATACTATCGCAGGCAGCCATGTTTGCAATTGTATCCTGATAGGTACCGGATGCAGTAAGGACGGTACCAGATGGTGTAGTATAGTTGTCACAAACTGTAGCCGATACCGTGTCATAGGTAGAATTAATACTGAGATTAATTGTAATTATACTGTCACATCCAACAGAATTGATCAATGTATCTGTGTATATCCCCGAAGAGGTCCAAACATTAGAACCGCTTGGCGATATGTATTGGTAACAATCACTCGCTGAAATCGTGGAAGTTGTGGAATTCAGTATGGTCAAACTGATTGTGATGACACTGTCGCAACCGGCTGTATTTGATATGGTATCGCTATAGGTTCCGCTAGTGGTGTAAGTTTCGTCCCCGCTAGGTACTGTGTAGTTGTCACAACTTGTAATACTTAAAGAACCACTTGTACTGTTAACTATGGTCAAGTTGATTGTTAAAACACTATCGCACCCTACTGAATTGGCTATCGTATCCATGTATGTGCCACTTGCAGTATAAGTTTCGTCTCCGCTTGGCACCGTATAACTGTCACATTCAGTTAAGGAAATAGTTGAAGTGGTTGAATTAAGTATTGTTAACTCGATAGTCATTATACTGTCGCAGCCGGCCATATTTGAAATCGTGTCCAGGTAAGTCCCGCTAGTCGTATAAGTTTCATCACCACTTGGCACTACATAGCTGTCACAAGTAGTTACCATCAGGGTGTTGGAAGTTGAGTTAAGCAGAGTTAGATCAATAGTCATTATACTATCACAACCTGCTGTGTTTGGAATAGTATCCATATAGATACCACTAGTTGTGTAAGTTTCGTCGCCACTTGGTACGGTGTAAGAATCACAAATCGTCACCGAAATGTTTGCCGTGGTAGACTCCAGAATGGTGAGATCAATAGTGATGATACTATCGCACCCCGCCATGTTTGGAATGGTGTCCATATACGTGCCACTGCTAATGTAAGTTTCATCTCCACTAGGTACCGTGTAGCTGTCGCAAGCAGTTACCGGTACGGTGCCGGATGAATGATAGTTGATCGTCAGATTAAAAGTCATAACGCTATCGCAACCTACTGAATTTGGAATTGTATCCAGGTAAGTACCACTCATTGAGTACGTTGTTCCGGATGGCACTGAATAAGACTCACAGGCGGTAATATTGAATGAGGCCGACGTACTGTATGTAATGGTTAGGTTGATTGTAATTATACTATCACACCCGACCATGTTTGGAATGGTGTCCGAATAAGTTCCGCTGGTCGTGTAAGTTTCATCCCCGCTAGGTACCGTGTAACTGTCGCAAGTGGCCACTGAGATCGTATTGCTGGATGAGTTGAGAATTGTAAGATTTATGGTGAGAATACTATCACATCCTTCCACGTTAGTAATGGTATCCATATAGGTGCCGTCCATTGTCCATGTGTGGTTGCCACTTGGAGAAGTGTAAGAATCACAGGTAGTTACAGAAGTTGCTCCAAAAGTGGTTAAACAGCCACCAACTTCGTAAGCTCCAATGTCCGGATTCCCATTTCTGGTAGCATATCTTTGATCTAGCGTTGGAGCATAACTTGCATTGGCATTGTCAATAGCATCACTGGTGCCAGAAATAATTGCAACGGTGGAAGTGGTTCCCCCATTGTTCTGAATTCCACTTGGATCCATCCCCGGGTCTGTAGTGTACGCCCATGTAGATGGGTATCCAAAATCATTCTCTACCAGGTTGTTCTGCACATCAGCAACAGTGACACTGAAGTCTTCCCAGTAAACATCCTTTGCTCTGAATTTGGTGAAGTTGTCTGCAATAATATTGTTGTAAATATTTCTTATAGGAGACCGCACCATATGTATACCGCCACCAGTGGATAAAACAGAATCTCCAATGGCCTGATTATTAACAATGGTATTGTTCACCAGGTAGGTCTTTCGCGTATTGTCCAAATAGATGGCTCCACCAGCTGCTCGGACACTCGCTCCAGCCTGTGAAAGGTTGTTGTAAAAAGTGGAATTTTCAATTGAGATGCTATCGCTACCCGAGGTAGCATTCAGGGCTCCTCCATAAGCTTGATGTGCATCGGCAATCACCTGATTTGAGTAGAAGGAACAGCGCTGTAAGGAGAGGTCGCTCTCACGGTGAAAAATGGCACCTCCGTATGCAATATTGCTATTGTACGAACGACATATGTTCCCCTCAAATTCAGAATCGGAAATGGTTAATGGGTAATCAGAATCGTTGTAAATTCCTGCACCCCTTGCCACTCCCGAGCCTCCATAAGCGTTGGACTCGTTATTTCTGAAATAGCACGCGTCAATGCTCACGTTAATATTTGTGTTAACCGATAGTGCGCCGCCTGTGGCAGTTGCGCTCCCGTTGCTTCTACTTTCATTGTTGTTGAAGGCGGTATTAGAGATCGTCAGGTTACATGGAGATGCGCCGGTTCCGTATGCCATAATAGCGCCACCCTGAGGGTTCGAGGTTGTGTCTCCCTGCGCAAGATTGGACAGGAACTGGCAGTTAGAAATCACTCCATCACCTCCATACATAAAAATTGCACCACCCCTGGTGGTACCTAAGGTATTGTTAACAGTATTGTTATCAAATCGGCAGTTGTCAAAAAGTATATTGTTACCATTTGCAAAAGCCACTGCAACGGCTCCTCCCCCCCAGTTAGCTGCGTAGGCAAAGTTGTTATGGAATCGGCTGTTATAGACGGCCAGTTCGCCTAAATAGTACACGTATATCGCCCCTCCATAGTTGGCATAACTATTTCTAAACTTGCATTCCCGGATTGTTACGTCTCCCGTCTGATCTACAATCAAAATGCCACCCCCATTGGTGAAGTATCCGTTTTGAAAGGTTATTCCCTGGATATGCACATTGTTATCTATGTGGAATATTTGCGTGCTGTTGCTTCCTGAAATAAACGTGTTCGTGGTATCGTTTCCAATGATGGTGAGATCCTTGTTAATAGTGATGATGCTGGTTAATAGAATTTCCAATCCGTTGAGCCCACTATCAAATAGGATTGAATCACCTGATGATGCCGAGGCAATTGCATCTCGTAAGGTTCCGGCACCGGAATCGTTCGTCGAGGTAACGGTTACCGCTGCGGAGTACCCAGAATTAGTTAGAAGCAAATTGGCCAGTATGCAGGCTACCAGAATTTGCCAAAGTTTGTTTTTTGATCGCATGAGTTTGAACTTTGATTTACGCATGTAAAGAAAACTCAGAATGCAGGGCGTATCAACCGCATAATGATGCGGTGACGTTCATCATAACATGCTGAAACTTTTCAAAGGAGGGAGAATTCAATAACCAAAGAAAGCCGGGAGAAACTTTTCATGAATAGGGCGGTTGCCTCGGTTTAGAAGCGTAGCTCTAACTTCCAATCTATTACTGCACTATCCACGAGCCGGCAGTAATTTTACAGCTTGTAAACTGTAATGCCCTTGTGTTCAATTACTTTTTCTGCTAAATAGGGCTGGAGATATTCTTCGGAAAGGAGTTTACGGCTGTTTATAACAAGGTATTTGGCTCCCATTTTCCTGAAGTGATCGATTCTTACAGCACCATTTAAATGATTGTAGCCAAAATCACTAAACCCACGTTGATTCATCAGATAGAGGCTGGCGTTAATCGTATGGTCTGGAATAGAAATCACGAGGTCGTTTCGCTTGATACCTATTTCACGAAGTTTAGGTTCAATTGTTTGAAGAGGCTCAAATCGAACGCTGTAATCCCAGTGAAACCAGCCACAAAATGACTCAGTATGCTCGTCAACAGTGAATTGATGTTTAACCAACCAGTCCTGATCTACGGAATGAAACTTGATCCTCGTGTTTACGGCGGTATCATACACCAGAATTAACAATAAGCCTACACAAAAGGATCTTATCCAAATATTTTTGAGGAGACTGGTTTTCGTTCGATTCAAAAGTTCAAAAAATGGGAGTAGTACAAGAGGTATTACAACCACCAAATTGGTCAGGTAGTAATCGTGTACATCAAATACCTGATAAAAGAGAATTAAATAACCGCCAATTCCAATAATGCAGAAAGTAGCGACGGCCATCATAAACTTGTTTACCCGCTTGAAGTTAACCCAAAGAAATATGTATGCGAGCCCTACAAAAATTAACCCTGCAATATTGAAAAAACGAGGAAGCAGTATCCCGGTTAGTTTGTCGTTTACCACTTCTATGTCTTGCGGATTCATGTCCCAGATCGGGAGCAACCCCTGAAGAAAAATACCTGCCAAATTGGACTCATTGTAGGCTGCGGCATACCTGTACCAAAGAGCTATGAAACAGGCAAGCAAAACGAGCGGGAGAAATGCGTGAATTTTCTTGAATCCATTATCCCTGGTAAATAAGATAAAACAGATATGTACGGGCACAATTGCCATTAACGACAATAACGAAGTGATTTTGAGTAGTGATGCAATCAGAAAGAACAGGCAACCGAGATATATCGATAAATTTTGCCTGGTTCTGTAATACTGTCTAAAATGATACAGGCCGATTAGTGCCAAACCAAATGCCGGTGCGTTTGCAATGAAGTTATTTCCGTAATACGCAAGGAGTTGAGAAGTAAAAACAAATACTACAACACTCATCGACCAAAAGATTGACTTGATTTCACGACGTAGCAACTTGTACAGGTAGAATAACCCCAGAAATAATATCAACAGGTTGATTCCACGAAAAATAAAGTGATGTTGCCCGAAAACCTTCCAAAGATTACCAACCAGGTAATAGATGACAGGAAATTCACTGACCGTTTTCCCAGTCCCGGTTTTCCCAATCCAATTTATCTCAGGTTCGAGAAACGGTAAGTCTTCGTGATAGTAATTAGAAGCGATTGACGCGCAATCGGCCTGCCTGTACATATGGTAACCATAAGGACCTCGATTAATCGACTTGTGATATCCGTAGATAAGACCGATTATTAGCAGAACCAGGAAGACAAAATATTCTTTTCGGATAACCTTTTGCACCGATTGTCGAAAGCCCATGCCGTGATTTTGAGGTTGGAAACTACAAATTTCATGTGTAAACAGCGGGAAAATAGATTCGTTGATTCAATTCTTTTACATAGCCATCAACAGAATTTCTTCAAATGTTAATAAGTTACAAGAAACAAGGGTGGCTAAAACAACCGGTTTTTCGCCTTTCGTCATAACTTTGCAGCCTAATGAAGTTCAACAAACTTCCATTAGAACCAACTCTTAAATCGAGCCAAATTCAGGCTCAAAACCAACATTTTTCTTCACATTATGCCAAAGGATAGCAGTATCAAATCGATATTACTCATCGGTAGCGGACCCATTGTAATCGGTCAGGCTTGCGAATTTGATTATTCAGGATCTCAAGCCTCGAGGTCATTGAGAGACGAGGGAATAGAAGTCACCCTGATCAATTCCAATCCGGCAACTATTATGACGGACGAGGTAGTAGCGGATAACATCTATCTGAAACCACTCGAACCAGAGTCGATCATTGAAATTCTGGAAAAACATCAGATTGATGCAGTACTCCCAACCATGGGTGGACAAACCGCTCTTAACCTGGCAATGAAATGCGACGACATGGGCATTTGGGAAGAGTTTGGCGTGAAGATGATTGGTGTTGATATTGATGCGATCAATATTACCGAAGATCGGGAGCAATTCAGAAACCTGATGGAAAAAATGGGCATTCCCATGGCTCCTCAAAAAACCGCTAAATCTTTTCTGGAAGGAAAGGAAATTGCTCAGGAGTTTGGTTTTCCACTCTGTATACGTGCGTCGTTTACCTTAGGAGGATCAGGTGCTTCTTTTGTACATACGGAAGAGGAGTTCGATAAGGCACTGAATGATGGGCTGCATAAATCACCAATTCATCAGGTGATGATAGATAAGGCGCTTGTTGGCTGGAAAGAATTTGAGTTGGAGTTGCTCAGAGATTCAAACGATAACGTAGCCATTATCTGTTCCATTGAGAATTTTGATCCAATGGGAATCCACACAGGAGACTCCATTACCGTTGCTCCGGCAATGACGCTCTCAGACAGTACATACCAGAAAATGCGGAGTATGGCTATCAGAATGATGAGGGAAATCGGAGATTTTGCGGGTGGTTGTAATGTTCAGTTTGCAGTTAGCAACGATCCAACCGAGGAAATAATTGCCATTGAGATTAATCCCCGTGTATCCAGATCTTCAGCGCTGGCATCGAAGGCTACTGGTTACCCAATTGCAAAAATTGCTTCGAAGCTTGCCATTGGATATCATCTGGACGAACTGGACAACCAAATAACCAAGAGTACCTCGGCTTATTTTGAACCCACACTTGACTATGTAATTGTAAAAATTCCACGATGGAATTTCAATAAGTTTCCAGGATCGGACAGAGAGTTAGGATTACAAATGAAATCCGTTGGTGAGGTAATGGGGATCGGACGCTCATTCCAGGAAGCACTGCAAAAAGCCTGTCAGTCGCTTGAAATTGGGCGAAATGGATTAGGTGCAGATGGCAAGGAGTTAAGGAACCAGGATCAGATACTACACAGTTTAGGCAGACCAAGCTGGAACAGACTCTTCCATATATATGACGCCATTAAGTTGGGAATTCCGTTTAAAACAATTCGGGAAAAGACCAAAATAGATGAGTGGTTCCTACGTCAAATTGATGACCTGATCCGATTGGAAAGGAAAATCGAGCAGCATACGGCAGATTCTCTACCCAAGGAATTACTATACGAAGCGAAGCAAAAGGGCTACGCAGACCGTCAGATAGCGCATTTGGTGAAATGTTTGGAAAGTGAAATTTTCAATAAGCGTCATGAACTAGGTATAAAGAGGGTGTATAAACTTGTTGATACCTGTGCTGCAGAATTCGAAGCGCAAACACCGTATTACTATTCTACGTTCGAAGATGAGAACGAGTCAATACGAACGGACCGTAAAAAGATTGTGGTGCTAGGCTCAGGGCCGAATCGCATCGGACAGGGGATTGAATTTGATTATTCCTGTGTCCACGGGGTACTAGCTGCAAAAGAATGCGGCTATGAAACAGTAATGATAAACTGTAACCCGGAAACTGTTTCAACCGACTTTGATACAGCAGACAAACTTTATTTCGAACCAGTATTCTGGGAGCATATTTACGACATCATTCTTCACGAGCAACCTGAAGGTGTGATTGTGCAACTGGGTGGACAAACAGCATTGAAACTTGCCGAGAAACTGGAGCGTTATGGGATCAAAATCATGGGAACCAGTTTTAAAGCACTCGATCTTGCGGAAGATCGGGGTCGTTTCTCAAACCTCCTAAAGGATTTGGACATTCCTTACCCGAAATTTGGTGTGGTGGAAAGTGCTGAGCAGGCATTGGAACTCGCCAAAGACCTGGGCTATCCGTTATTAGTACGTCCTTCCTACGTTTTGGGTGGTCAAAAAATGAAAATCGTAATTAACGACGCCGACCTGGAGCATCATGTGGTTGACATTCTAAGAGATATGCCCGACAACCAGATTTTGCTGGATCACTTTTTAGGTGGAGCAATTGAGTGTGAAGCAGATGCAATATGTGATGGTGAAAACGTTTATATCATCGGTATTATGCAGCACATAGAGCCAGCTGGTATTCACTCAGGAGACTCTTATGCGGTGCTTCCTCCATACAACCTTGGAGATTTGGTCATCGAGCAAATAGAGGAATATACCAATCGAATCGCGATTGCCCTGGAGACAGTTGGTTTGATCAACATTCAGTTTGCGGTAAAGGACGACAAGGTGTATATCATCGAAGCCAATCCAAGGGCTTCCAGAACCGTGCCATTCATTGCTAAATCATACCGGGAACCGTATGTAAATTACGCAGCCAAGGTAATGCTCGGGCATAAGAAGGTGACCGATTTTGATTTTAAACCTCACAAAGAGGGTTATGCCATTAAAATCCCGGTTTTCTCTTTTGAGAAGTTCCCTAATGTCAATAAAGAACTTGGCCCGGAGATGAAGTCAACTGGTGAAGCCATCCATTTCATTGACAATTTGCGAGATCCATTTTTTAGAAGAATATATTCCGAGAGGAACTTGTATTTAAGCAGATAGGGCTTTAAGCCTGGTCGAAATCTAAAACCTGAAACCGGAACTAGTGGTGAAGACTGTTAAGTTTCCGGTTCCGGCATTTAAGTTTATTCCCATTACTCGCTCAAGTTGCGTATTTTCGAATCCGTTAATAGGTACACATGGTAGAATTTCTTAAGAACAACTACAAACATTTTGTGGCGGTTGCAGTTTTCGCGGTAGCCTCCATGATCTTTTACAATCCGGCATTAAAAGGCTACGTTCCGATGATGCATGACATTACCACGCATCGTGCAAGTAGCAAGGAACTGGTTGATTATCATCACCTAACCGGCGAGGCGTCGTATTACACCAGTCGCACTTTTTCAGGTATGCCGTCATATCAAATCACGAATTACTACCCAAAAGCGGTACCGAGATTCTTGTACCAGGCGTTGACTCTATGGTTGCCTTATCCAATAAACTTCATGTTCCTGTTAATGCTCAGCCTGTACATCTTATTCATGTGCCTGAGGGTGGATCCCTGGCTGGCTATTATAGGTTCTGTCTGCTTCGGATATTTCTCACATTTTCTCAATATTCTTGGAGCTGGGCATACATCCAAAACGCATGCTATGGCTTACATACCTGCTATTTTGGGAACTTTCTATGCCACGTTACGGAATACCAGGTACATACGATACCTCATAGCGTTTACACTTTTCTTATCGCTACAACTGTTTGCCAACCATTATCAAATCACCTACTATACTGCAATTCTTCTGCTTTTTGTAGGAGGTTTTGTGTTCTTCACTGACCTCAAATCTGAGTCTATTGGTGCCAGGTTTAAGAAACTGGGGCTAATGCTCGTAGGTGCTGTTATTGCATTTATGATAAGTGCTCCCGGTATTATCATGACCAATGATTTTGCCAAACACACCATCCGGGGTAAATCTGAACTAACCGTGAAGCCGGATGGTAAGGAGCAGAATGAAGATGACCCCAATAAATCCGAAGGATTAAATAGGGACTATATCACGGAATACTCTTATGACAAAGGTGAGCTTCTAAGTCATTTGATTCCCAATTCCATTGAAAGTTCAAATCAAGAGGACTGGATGGAGGAGATGCAAAGAAAGCATCGTCAGGAATTCAGCGTTTTATATGACACTTACCAGCAGCATCGAGGTCGGTTGGATAGAAATGGTGGTGTTTTCGTTGGAAATTATTTCGGTGATCAAACCTCGGCTCGTCCACATTATTTTGGAGCGTTATTTTTTATGCTGGCAATTCTTGGATTGATTTATTTCAAAGGTTGGATCAAGTGGGGACTGTTTGCAGCATGTTTTCTGGCGGTCCTGTTGTCATTAGGCCATAATTTGGGTGGTTCAATTGAGAACATGTGGCTAACAAACTTCTTTATTGATAATATACCTCTGTACAACAAGTTTCGTGCTGTTAAGATGATATTGGTCATCGTTGAAGTGTCAATACCAGTTCTGGCTATGCTGGGATTGCATCAAATTTTAAAGGATAGGGATGCCGCACATCAACGAAAACTACCATTCCTGATTACGTACGGCGCGATGCTTGTTTTTATGTTAATCAACATCGCTAAACCTGATTTTATTGCAAGCTTCTATAGTTCGAACGAGCAAAAGGTGCTGAACGAATATCCTGACGAATTACGTGCTCAGGCCAATGCTAATATTAAGAATTATAAGGAAGAAATCGCTGCTTTACAGGCTTCGCAAGACCCATCTGCTGCGGGAAGAATTAAGCAACTGCAACAGCAAATTGCTACAGAAATTCCTGCGGCAAATCAGAAGATTACGATGCTTGAGAAAGGAGCAAAAAAGGTTTATGATTATAGGGTAGAAGCATATAAGTCCGATGCCTGGCGAGCTTTTGCTTTTGTATTGTTGGGAGGCATTGTTCTGTTACTCTTTTTCTTTAAGGTGATCAATAAGGCGGTAGTTATTCCGGCAATTGGTCTGTTGCTTCTGATTGATGTTACTGGTATTGCAGGTCGATTCGATAAGAACGAAAAGCAAGGTAGCGAGTACAGGGAGTGGGTGATGGCGGATGACCTGAACAAACGACCGGTAAGGCCAACCGCTGCGGACCGGCAGATTCTGCAAACGGAGATGGCCAATATTCCTGATTTTCAACAACGTCATCGGGAAGTGCTGAATAAACTGGAAGCCGCTGGGGTCATTGAAGACAACATGGACAAGCAGTTGGCGCAGTTTACAACACTCAATTTCAACTCTAATTACCGGGTGTTTAAAGTAGGTAATCCGTTTAATGATGGTGAGACGCCATTCTTGCACAAGGCCACTGGTGGGTACAATGCAGCTAAACTGAAAAAGTTTCAGGAGCTAATCGACTTCCGGTTGTATACAGAGCAGTCCCAGTTGCAGGATCCAACGGCAACAAAGGCGCTCAACATGTTAAATACCAAGTACATTACGACGCCTGATAACCCAGGTACCCGGGAGGATGAGAGTCAGATGTTTCGCAACCCATTTGCCTTTGGGAATGCCTGGTTTGTAAAAGATTTACACAAGGTCAAGAACGCTGATGAGGAAATTCTGGCTATTGATGATGTAGATGTTAAGAACAATGCAATTGTGCAAGAGAAGTACCTGGAGTACATTCCTGATTTCCAGTATGATTCACTGGGAACGATCAAGCAGCGAGTTCTGGATTACAAACCTGATCATTTGACTTACGACTTTAAAGCTTCAAAACCTCAGTTTGTTGTCTTTTCCGAAATTTATTATCCGGATGGATGGAATGCTTACATCGACGGGGAATTGGTTCCTCACGTTGGAGTAAACTACGTTCTTCGTGGGTTGCATGTGCCGGCTGGAGAGCATGTTATTGAATTTAAGTTTGAACCCAAGAAGTTAGGGACACTTACTACTTTGGCTTCCATAGGTCAGTGGATATTGCTGTTATTGTTACTGGCAGGGGCATATACCTGGTACAAAGACCGTAAACAATCCGCGGGAAAGTCTGATGGAAAAGCCTGACAGAAAGGTTTTAATTATAGCCTATTATTGGCCACCAGCTGGAGGTGGTGGAGTACAACGCTGGGTTAAGTTTGTTAAGTACCTGTCTAAATATGGTTGGCAACCCATTGTATATGTTCCGGAAAATGCGGACTACCCATTCTATGATGATACCTTAGAAAAGGATATCCCTGAGAGTGCTACTATTATCAGACGAAAAATTTGGGAGCCTTATTCTGTTTACAACAAACTAAGTGGGGGAGGTAAGGAGAACAAGGTAAATGCAGGTCTGATTTCTGACGGTAAGAAGAGAAGTTGGTTAGCCGAACGCATGATCTGGATTCGCGGAAACTGGTTTATTCCAGACGCCAGAAAGTTTTGGATTAAACCTTCTATCCGCTTCCTAACCGCATATCTGAAAGAAAATCCAGTAGACGCCATGATTTCCACTGGACCGCCGCATTCTATGCATTTGATTGCACGAGGGGTAAAAAGAAACCTTGGTGTAAAGTGGATAGCTGATTTTAGGGATCCGTGGGTTCATATGGACAACAATATTGAGGACTTGAAGTACTCAAATAAAACCCTGCGAAAGCATGAAGCCCTGGAAATGTCTTGTTTGAAAGAGGCGGACAGAGTATTGACGGTTTCACCAACCATTGTTGAGGACTATGAAAAACTGTCTGGTAGGAAGGTTGATATGATCACCAATGGATTCGATTATTCCGATTTTGACTTTGGTGAGGTACATCCTGAAAAAGATCAGTTTATCGTGGGACACTACGGTACCCTTGGCAAGTATCGCAATCCGGAAACGATGTTCCGTGTTCTCAAGGAACTATGCCAGGAGAATGAACGGTTTAACCAAAAGCTGGTCATACAGCTATCAGGTACCGTTGATGGAACAGTTTTGGCGTCCATTAAAGAAAATGGCCTTTGGGATAAGCTGGAATTACATGATTATCTTACTCATTCCGAGTCCATACGGATGATGGCCAAAGCTTCTTTACTGCTATTGCTTCTGGATAAGAACGCCTCAATGAAAGGCCGTATGACCGGAAAAATATTCGAATACCTTGCTACGCAAAATCCCATTCTTGGATTGGGTTACGTTCATGCCGATCCGTCAGTTGTATTGAACGAAACAGGGGCAGGAGAGCTTATCGACTATGATGATGCGAAAGGCATCAGGGAATTCATTTTATCCAAGTTTCGCGATCAGGAAAATAATTCGAGGAAAGACATATCCGCTGAGATCGATAAATATTCGCGGGAGAGTCTTACGCGGGATTTGGCCCAATTGCTTAATAATCTGACAAACCAACAGTTGAGGAAGGCGTAGGTTTTACCGTGTATTAAGAAGGTTCAGTTTACAGGAGCTGCTTTGTCAATCCAGAAACAAATTCTATTTGCTCTTTTGTGATCTCTGGATAGATAGGTAGGCTGAGAATTTTGGTAGAAACTGAATTGGCCACCGGATATTCGTTTTCAACTCCATCGTACCGGTAAGGCTTGAGAAGAGGTAAAGGTGTTGGATAGTGAATGGCGCAATCAACATTGTTTTCCTTTAACTGCTGCATGATCCGCTGACGGTTTTCCACTTGCACCACGAAAAGATGGTAAACCGATTCCTCGTTGGGTTGTTCCTGATAGTGCTTCACGGATTGGCTTAGCGACCTGAAGTAGTGGCTTGCAGCAGTTCTCCTTGCGCTAATCCAATTATTCAGGTGTGGCAGTTTTACGTCAAGAATTGCTGCCTGGATACCATCTAGCCGACTGTTTCTTCCGGTACGAATGTGATTGTGCTTACCATTAAGTTGTCCATGTTGGGCAATCACTCTGCACGTTTGTGCCAACTTCTCGTCATTGGTGCAAATGGCTCCCGCATCACCATAAGCACCGAGGTTCTTGCCTGGATAAAAGCTAAATGTGGCAATATGGCCAAAGGTGCCAACCGTCCGGTTATTTATTTTGGCCCCATGGGCTTGCGCACAATCTTCTAGTACCAATAAATTATGCTTTTCAGCGATGGTCATGATTTCTGGCATGTTGGCCGGCGCTCCATAAAGATGTACTGGGATAATGGCCTTCGTCTGTGCGTTGATTTTCTCTTCGATCAATGCAGGATTAATGTTCAGACTATTTTCAAGGACATCTACAAACACCGGTTTGGCACCAACCGTAGAAACTGCTTCTGCTGTTGAAAACCAACTGCAAGCCGGCACAATTACCTCATCGCCCTGGCCAATTCCCATTGCTTCGAGGGCAATTTCAATTGCGTCAGTCCCATTAGCACATGCCACAACATTGTTAAGGCCCAGGTAACTACCAAAATTTGCTTCAAAGGATTGTACATATTTATTACCGGTTCCACCGATAAAGGCACAATCTGAGATCACTGCCCGGATAGCTTCATCAATCTCGGCCCGCAAAGAATTGTACTGGGCGGTCAAATCAACAAATGGTACTCGCATTCATTTTAGTTTTCGTGCTGGGTTTCCAGCGTATGTTCCAGGTTCGGTAATATCTTTGGTTACAACGGCTCCTGCTCCAATCACCACGTTGTCGCATATAGATACAGGTAAAATGGTTGCATTTGAACCAAGGGATACGTTGTTTCCTATAGAGGTAGATTTCCACAAGTCTTTATTGCCTTGTGCAGGTCCACCTTCACTAAATAAATCATTAATAAACATGACGCCGTGTCCAACAAAGCAGTTGCTTCCAACAGTCACCAGGGAGCAGATAAAAGTATGTGATTGAATTTTGCAATCATCACCAATCGTAACGTCAGATTGAATTTCCACAAACGGGCCAATAAACGTGTTGTTCCCAATAGAACATTCATAAAGGTTTACGGGGTGAACAACCTTTACATTGTCTCCAAAGTTAACGTCGCGTATTCCGGATTGCAATTCCTTAAAGTTACCCGACACTATTGTAGATTTTTTCGATGGCAGCGATTGATCGAAGTCCTTCTTGTCCTTCCACTATTCCCTTTGTCTTTTCGGTAATTCCCATAACCAGTTCGTGGATCAGTTTATCGTGGTTGGAACTGGAGCCCTGATACTTTCCATAAAGGTTAGGCTTATCCGAAAAATCTACGTCTTCTGGCAAGGGGTATGATTGAACATCCCAATATTCAATTTTATTCAGGTATTTGCCACCAACTTTAATGGTTCCTTTTTCACCAATAATGGTGATACTACCTTCATAATTTTTGTTGTACACTGCGGTAGTCCAGTTTAGTGAGCCTAGCACACCAGATTTGAATTTCATTGCTGCAACCCCACAATCTTCAAATTCTATCTTATGGTGAAGCATATCGGTAATTGCTTTGGATTCGGTAAGATCACCAAACCACCATACCATCAAATCCAGAAAGTGGCTCACTTGTGTATGTAAAGCTCCTCCTTCGAGGTCTTTCTTTCCCTTCCAACTTGAATCGGCGTAGTATCCTTCATGACGATTCCACAGTACGTTACAGAGCACCATGTAGATCTTTCCTAATTTATTCTCATCAAGCGCATCCTTGGTGAGCTTAATTGGAATATTGAACCGGTTTTGTTTAATGACGTATAGTTTAACCCCTTCTTCTTCAGCAACTTCAATCATTTTTCGTGAGTCGGCTGAGGTAAGTGCCATCGGTTTCTCTACCAATACGTGTTTCTTTTTTCTGGCAGCCAGAACAGCCATTTCTGCATGCAAACCATGAGGTGTGGCGATGTTGATCATGTCAAAATTTTCATTGTTCAACATTTCCTCATAATCTGTATAGTACTTCAAGCCGTATAAATTAGCTTGTTCTCTGGCCTTCTGTTCATCAATATCACAAATGGCCACAATCTCGGCTTTTTCTTCAGCGTCCAACACGGCTATGTGTCTTTTACCAATATGGCCACACCCTACAACGGCAAATTTCATAGAATCAATTTCTTTGCTTCTGTAAAATTATACTTTCTACGCACAATCTATCTTTCCTTGCCGGGAAATGAGGGTTCACATATATCCCTGGTGAACAAAACCCTCCGCTGGGTGGCGTTGAACCCAAAAAAATGCTATAATTTCAGTTCCTTGCAATGAGTGTAATTCAAAGTGAGCATTTGGTAGTTGTTGATTGTCCTTTAGAAAAGGTAGATCAGAGGATATTGGACAATGGTTCTGGCGTGTTGTACTTGAATGGTTGTGATCAACCGGATAGTAAGCAAGTGAAACAGAAGCTCACCAATGATCAAAAGGCGGAAATTGCGATTTCGGCATTGAATTATGTGAGGTCATTTGGAGATCTGGAATCAAGTGGTGTATCCATAAAGGAAATTATGCGCATTGGTAAATCTTCAGCATATTTCTTCCATAGGTTAAGGGTCACGCATGAATTAAAGCTTTTACAACTTAAAATAGCGGAGATAGACCTTCATGCCAATAATTATGCGAAACTTTTGGTGTACACGACCGACACCCATCTATATAGGTATTGGGAGAAGTCAACTCTAGTTGACGTTAAACTGGTACCCACGCAAGCACAACGAAGACGTTACGGCTCTATTTGTGCGTACGGCTGGAGATTTTTTAAGCGTTCCTTGCTCGGTATTTTTCATTACTCACGTCGCAGAAAGTACGAGTTTGCTATTGTAGATCGCCCTTTGGATTATGTGCGAACTACTGATGGGTACGAAAACCCGTTTATAGGGAGGCTGCTAGATAATATTGGGTCAGATGCGCTGATAATTTCCGAGTTACCATTAACCGGGTTCAAAGGCTCCAACTATTACAAAGAGGATAAGCGCTTCAATCTTCACCAGGGACAAAAGAATAAGATTTATGGAGAGTCCATATTGGCTCAGGGACTATTGTTTAAATGGAGGCAGACGAAGAAAATAAGCAGTGAAATTGAAATGGCGATGCTTCGAATTCAGGAAAACGATCTTCCATTTGAGTATCATTTTATCTTGAACAGATTTATTGCATTGCACGCTACAACAAAATTATACGTGCTCAAGCAATTATCTTATGAGAGGTTCTTTTCGAAGGGCTCAATTCAGTCAGTAGTAGCTAGCGATGAGAATAGCCTGGCACACCGGGTAATACTTAATGCTGCCCGGGAATGGAATATTCGAACTGTTGGAATTCAGCATGGAGCAATTGGACATACTTCTGCAAATTATATGTACTCAAATACGGATTTTAATTATTCCCCGGTACCTGACATTACACTCGTGTGGGGCGCATACTGGAAGAATATTCTAACTAGTGAGGGTAATTATTCCGAAAGTTGTGTGGAGATTGTTGGGCAGCTGCGGGCGGATGCAGTCCCTTTGTTGAGAAAACAGTTCGAACCGTCGAAAGATGAGAAGACAATTGTTTTTGCATCCCAACCAATACCGGATGAAGAATACAGAGAGCGAGCGTTACTTGACTATTTGTGGTTAGCTGAGGAATTTAGCGAATACCATTTCTACATAAGACCACACCCCAGGGAGCTGGACATGCAGTATTTCAGATCGAGATTTGGCCGATTTGAAGTGAAGAATGTGGTGTTAAATCAAGAAGAAGAATTATACAGCTTATTGGCCAAATCTAATGTGTTAATCACTTGCTATTCTACAGTGGCGGTGGAAGCGTTGCTTTTTGGTCTTGATGTTATCCTGTTGGATTATTATTCCGAAGACATACTTGGTCTTGGCAAGGCAGGTTTAGCCACTATATGTACAAACAAGGAGCAGTTGCGAGAGGCTATAAAGGGGAATGTAACTTTATCCGAAATTAACTTGAAGAAGTTTATCTCTGATCATTTTTACCAGCTGGATGGCCTGGCTGCTGAACGAGCATCACGAATCATTAGATCTTGATTGTAAAATTCGGATACATTGGTTAAAGTCTTCGAGTATGTCAATATCTACGGACTCCTCTTTAGACATTACGTATTTAAGCCGTTTTTCTAACCCAGTGAATCCGTGCTTTAAAAACCTTTGAGTGTCGAAAATATAAATGGCTCCATTTAATTTATATACAACAGAATCTTCCTGCTGATTCCGACTAAGAAATCCATCTGAATTTTCGGTAAATAACAAATCTTCGTTCCCATCGTTTGATATCGATACAGAAACAACCATGTCCAGCTGCCGGTTAAATAATTTCAGAGCCTCCAGAATGTGTACTTCGCTTCTTAAAGGTGAGGTTGGTTGCAGCAGTACTATGGTCTCAAAAAACTTGTCGTGTTCTCTAAGATGTTCAATCGCATGTCGTATTACTTGTTCGGAGGTGGCTTGATCAGTTGCTAAATCTGAAGGTCTGTGAATTGTGCCTACATCAGCAGCATGTTGTAGGATGGTATCAGAATCTGAAGTTACGAATACTTCATCGTCATTTGCAACAGCTTTTTTTGCTGCCTCGATTGTATAACGGATCACGGGTTTGCCCAATAGAGGCCGGATGTTTTTACCGGGGAGTCGTTTGGAACCACCTCTTGCGGGGATTAAGAATAAGGTGCTCATTAAAATTTGATATGTTCAATATCCCGCTGAGCCCGTTCATAATCTTTATGCTGACCAATATCTAGCCAGTATTCGCGGCAAGAGTAGGTAATTACCTGTTTACTCTCCTTAAGTAGTAATTCAATTAAATCTGTGGCATTAAAAGGCTCTCCTTTGGGGATGTATGCCAATGCCTCTTTTCGAATGATATAAATGCCGGCGTTGCATAAATATTCGTACGTAGGTTTCTCCACGAGGTTAGTTACTTGATCGCTGGAAGTTTCCATAACTGCATACGGAATATTAACCGGGTATGGGATTCCGGCAATTACCATGTCTGCATTTTCCTCGATGGCCGTTCTGTACATTTCTTCAAAATTAATGTTAGTTAACAGATCAGAGTTCATCACTAAAACATGGTCATGAGTAAATTTACCTACTAGTCCGGCTGCACCGATGGTTCCCAAGGGAGTATCTTCATAGATAAACTGAATATTTGCGTCCTTTTCGGTTGTAGTAAAGAAATCGACAATCAGTTCACTAAGGTGATTAACCGAAATATGGATATTGCTGATGCCAAATCGAATTAATCGATCTACGTTTCTCTCCAGGATTGGGGTTCCACCAACTTCCAGAAGCGGTTTTGGTATATTTTTAGTAAGTGGCATTAGCCTTTGACCTCGGCCCCCAGCCATGATAATAGCCTGTAAAGGCAGCAATGAAATTTGTTTGTTCAAGTTAATAATGCGAACTATTCTTCCATCTGAATCAATCAGAGGAAATACCGAAATTTGTTTTTCTCTTAGCACGTCTAAATCTTGAATTCCATATTCACCCTGCTTCAGATGCCGAAAGTCCTTTCGCATTATGTGACTTACGCTATCGTCCAAATTCACTCCCGCAATTAGCCCTCTTCTAACATCACCGTCCGTTATCGATCCCACAAGTTTTTGATCGGCATCTTCAACAAATAGTACTTTATAGTCGGGTCGCTTCTCTATTAAGGTAAGCGCTTCGCGAATAGACAGTTCAACTGGAATCGTTTCTTTCATAAAATTGATCTGGCCGGGTTCCCGGCAACTTTTGCCCCATCTGGGACATTATTGCAAACAACTGAACCGGCTCCTACGGTAACCCGGTTTCCTATTTTAATACCTGGAAGGATTGTGGCTCCAGCTCCAATTAATGATTCTTCGCCAATTTGTACTGATCCGCATAGGGTGGCGCCTGGACCAATGTGCGTGTAATTACCTACCAGGCATTCATGTTCAATTATTGAGCCCGAATTACAAATTACCCCAACACCGATCCTGGTTTGAGCATTTATGAGCACACCTTTGGCAATTAACGTTGCCTGGCCGATAACACAGCTTTCGGACAAATTAGCACTTGGATCCACCGCCAGCCCAAATTCAATGTTCTTGGCATCCAGACGTTTCAAAACTTCTTTTCTAATCCCGTTATCACCGATGGCTACAAAGACAGTTTTGGCCTGGAGTTGGCGGATGGCTGTTTCCAGTTTTTCAGAACCACAATAGTTCAGTTTGTAGGGATTGTTAGCTTTTTCTTCTGGTTCGTAATAACCACTAACAACCGCTTTCATTCGGCGGAATGTCTCTATAACCTCGTAAGCATGTCCCGAATAACCAATCAAAAAAATCTCTGTCATAAATTAATATGGTAATCCTCAAACCCTTTAAAGATAATATTCTCCAATCGAATAGATTCCAGAGCACTCACAATTTGATCAGATGAGTCTCCTCCGTCGTATGGGTTAGACATGTTCGAAATTTCCTGGCGAAATTCCGCCGATAGTGCTTTCGTTAATGCGGTCTTTATGCTGTCCGTTTGTATGGAACAATTAATCACGTTTTGCGGTGCCAATCGCCTATTTTGTCGTTCACCAATGTTAACTGCTGGCAAACGAAAAGAGGGTGCTTCGATTAAAGCGCTCGACGAGTTTCCCACCACTGCATCCACTATATTTAAGCATGAGGCATATCGTTTTGCCCCGAGTGATTTTGAGAGCGCTACCTTCTGGTTATTTTGGGCGAATTGAGTCAATTCCTGAATAATGATATTGCTTCCTGCATCTGCATTAGGATATGTGATCAGAATGCCCAGATCTTCAAACCTCTCCAGAACCGCTAAAATACATCGGATATCCTCTCTGGTTTGTTCTTCCGCCTTATGCGTTTCTGGATGAAAAGTGAGTAATATATTCTTCGTCCTAAACTTAAATCCGAGTTCCAATTCAAGTTGCTCCCTGGTCAAAGAAGGAATTTTTCTCAGATTTTCAATCCCCAACGCACCAACGTTAAATATGTACTCAGAAGATTCGCCCATTTGAATGATCCGGTGCCGGAATTGCTCAGTTGCACAGAAATGAATATTTGCCATTTTAGAAATGGCGTGCCTCCATTGATTATCAATCGACCCAGCCGATACCTCACCACCATGGCAGTGTGCTACAGGGATGTGACAGGCGACGGCCGCGGCAACGACAGAAAAAATTTCATATCGATCTCCCAATACGAGTACGATATCAGGTGGGCTATCGGTAAAGTATTCCCCAAAACGCTTTACCGCATTAGCCATGATTTCAGTAATAGCTATCGAAGAGTCGTCTGGGAATATAGGAATCTTGATGTAGGGAAAATTAGATTGTTCTATTTCACTAACGGTATGCCCTAAGTCCTGTACTAAATGTGCTCCCGTTACGATGAGTTCCAGGTTTAGCTTTGGGGACTCGGCAATTTTGCTGATTACTTGCTGCAATAATCCAAACTCTGCCCGGTTACCTGTTACAACTGCTATTTTACGAGTTTGGTTGTTCACCCCTCAAAATGATCTTTGTTCGCAAGTTGATATGGTTCAACTGCGACTTTCAATTTCTTCCCAACAATGGATGGTAAATCCATTGGGCTTATTCCACTTCCAGGTCTGAGCATGATTAGATCGGTTTCTTTCAGAATGGTACCGGCACATATTTCATGTGCATAATGAATACTCTTCCTTGCAATATTCCTGTTTTTTTGTTCCGAAGGGGATATATGCTTTTGACCATTACCACCAACCGCTTTTTCTGTGTTTCTGATTGACGAAACCATTAAGCTTAACTCAGCGGGTTCTAATGAAGACTGGTGATCTGGCCCCTCAAAACTTCGGTTTAAGGTGAAATGTTTTTCAATCACACATGCGCCGAGCGCTACTGCTGCAATTGGAACCTCAATTCCCAATGTGTGATCTGAATACCCAACTTTAACTCCAAACTCTTGATGAATATGCAACATGGCCCGGAGATTAACATCTTCAAAAGGAGTGGGGTATTCAGTGTTGCAATGTAGAACAACAATGTCAGACTTCTTTGACCCAGACTGGATCAAAACCTCCACAGCTTGAGATATTTCGTCCATTGTGGACATGCCGGTAGACAGAATTATTGACTCTGCTAATGAGCCTACTTTGCGCAGGTATGGCAAATTGGTAATTTCTCCGGATGGCACTTTAAACAACTTAAGTCCTAAAGAGTGGAGGAAATCAAGACTATCCAGATCAAAAGCAGTAGAAAGAAACGAGATGTCTTTGTGGTCACAATACTCCTTTAGTTCATAGTGTTGTTCATCAGAGAGTTCTAGTTTTTGAAGCATCTCAAACTGTGAACTAACCTTGGTTCCCTTTTTCTGGTATTCGGCCAATTTGGCGGTTGGAGCAACTAGAGCCTCAGACTTGAAAGTTTGGAATTTTACAAAGTCTGCTCCGGCTTTAGCTGCTGCATCTATCATCTCTTTGGCAATCGAAATGTCGCCATTGTGATTGACTCCAGCCTCTGCTATGATTAATGCGCGTTCCATTAAAGAATTGCACTGCTAGGCAAGTTAACAATTGTAGATTCCAGCTGTTCAGCATTATCCAAGTTCGCTGAAAAACAGTCTTTATACATTGGCAACCTATGAGTGAGTTTCCAGATTGGTCGAGACATTACACCATTTTGATTGGATATATCAAGTAGCAAGTCCCTTTCTGCTTTCGACGGTAACTCAATAGCACATAACCAATAATTACTAGTTGAATTTATAGGTTCTGTTTTGAACTTAATAGGCGTGTCGGAAAAAAACTCTTGGTATTTGTTAGCAATATGTCGCTTTGAATCAAGCATTTCAGATAACTGATCGAGCTGTGCCAGAAGCAAGGCGGCATTTAGGTTGGGCATTCTGTAATTGTAACCAATTTGGTCGTGCACGTACTCCCACTTATGTGGAACTTTAGCAGTTGTTGATAAGTGTTTCAAACGTTTAGCTAAGGTGGCGTCATTACAGATGATGGCCCCGCCTCCGCCTGCAGTTATAATCTTGTTCCCGTTGAAACTTAGAACCCCCATGTTGCCGAAGTTACCCAAGTGCTTATTTAAATAACGACTTCCCATAGCCTCTGCAGCATCTTCTATCAAAGGCAATTCATATTGTTTGCAGATATCACGTATATCTGCTATTCTACATGGGTGTCCAAACGTATGCATTGGCATTACGGCAGAAATTACGCGTCCTGTGCGTTTATTGATTGTCTGGTCATTTTTGCGATGAGTGTTTTTTACCAGGAAATCAGACAGTTTTTCGGGCGATAAGCCCATTGTGTCCATGTCAACATCAATGAATACAGGGTGTGCACCGCAGTAGTTTATGGCATTTGAAGTTGCAACAAACGTAAGTGGTTGGGTGATTACCTCCGTTTCACTTTTCACACCGGTCGCTACCAATGCCAGGTGTAAAGCAGAGGTTCCATTAGATGTGACAACGGCATATTTTGCTCCGGTGATGGATGCAATTTTGATTTCCACGTCATCCACATATTGACCAACAGACGATACAAAAGTGCTATCGATGCAATTGATTAAATAATCCTTTTCCTTTCCCCTAAACCTGGGTTCATGCAGCGGAATAAACGCTTTGGTTTGATAGAGGTTCTGTATAAAATCAACAACGTCCTGTGGTGTCATACGTTGTAGATATGTGCCTTATATTGCGCAGCATTGGTGGAAATTTTGAACCAGTCAATGGTCTCAGCCAGTCCGGATTTTAAATCGTAACGTAGCTTCCAGTCCGTATGTTGAACAAGTTTAGAGTTGTCCCCAAATAGGCGAAACACCTCTGAGTTTGCAGGTCTAATCCTCTGTTCATCTTGAATGATTCTGGCTTTGGGGTTGATCAGCTCAACCAATGTGTTGGCCAAAAGCTCCATGGAAATTTCAGAATTTGTAGCAATGTTGCATTCTTCACCGTGCAGTTCACCAGATTTAGCTATTTCGATAAACCCAGCAACCGTATCCTTGACAAATACCAGATCTCGTGTAGGCCTTAAATCACCAAGTTTAATCTCTTCTATACCAGCGAGTAGCTGAGTGATAATCGTTGGAATAATGGCTCTGGCTGATTGCCTTGGTCCGTAAGTGTTGAATGGTCTGACTATTGTAACAGGCAGTCCGAAACTTCTGTAGAAGGACTCGGACAGAAAATCAGCTGATATTTTTGTTGCAGAGTAAGGGGACTGTCCTTGCTTGGGGTGCTTTTCGTCAATTGGCACATATTGAGCTGTGCCGTATACTTCAGATGTAGACGTGATCAAGACTCGCTTGGTGTTCAGATCACGCGCCGCCTGAAGAATGTTAAGCGTCCCCGTTACGTTAGTGTCTACGTATGCCCCTGGACACTGATAGCTATAAGGGATGGCAATAAGTGCGGCTAAATGAAAAACCGTGTCTATTCCTTTCATTACCTCCCTCATACAATTTGGGTCGCGAACATCGCCAACTACCACTTCAATTGCACTTTTCTTTTCTTCCGGGAACGTGTCCAACCATCCCCATGAGTTAAACGAGTTGTATATTGCCAAAGCTCGCACTTCATACCCATGATCTACAAGACTTTCTACCAAGTGGCTTCCGATAAATCCATCAGCGCCGGTTACCAGAATTTTTCCTAATTCCATAATTACTGCTCCCACAAATATACTTATCCAGAGCTGGATTCTATTCCATGTTTTTGATTTCTTTTTTCATTAGATTACCAGTAGATTGTGAGTGTGGCGAACTTTGAGCAGTAAGTACACTTAATTGAACTACTTTAGGGGCCGGTTACGGTAAAATTACTAGGAAGTTAATATGGGCATAATCGCCAGACAAAGTTCATGGAATTTCGTGGTGATCTATCTGGGAGTGATTCTGGGTACGGTTAACAACTTGTTCCTTATGCCCAATATGGAGCCTGAGGAGTTAGGAATCGTCAGTGTTCTTCTATCGTTGATGCTTATTGGAGGCCAGATAGCTTTATTTGGTGGCCCCCAAACCTTGATGAAGTTCTACCCTGAACACAAAGGAGAACAAGAATCCGGTTTTGTCAACTATTTAATCAAATCTGTGACCATCAGCCTGGTAGTATCTATTGGGCTATACTTGCTTCTCAGGCAGTACATTCTGGAACAGTATGCTGATCAGTCCAGTATTTTTAAGGACTACTACTACTTCTTTATTCCACTGTTGACTCTTTTCGTTTATCAGGAGCTATTTGGAGGCTACCTTAGGAGTTTACTGCGCACTATAACCAATACGGTGGTAAAGGAAGTAATTCTCCGACTTTACCAAAGCGCAGCGTTTATTTTGTTAATCACTCACTCCATCACTTTTGAGGTGTTCTTGATGATCTATGTTCTGGGATATGGTCTAACGGCTTTGCTTTTCGTTATTAGTATTTTTAGGCATTCGACGTTCAGATTTGGAACCCGTTTCAGGACGAAACCAAAGGGCAAGCGTAACATATTCTTATATAGTGCGGCAACCTTTTATACAGGCATAGGAGGAGCGGTTATTAGCAACCTGGATGTGATTATGATCGCGGCCATAGCTCCCTTTCTGGAAGGATTTAATGGGTTTGAACAAGCCGGAGTTTATAGCCGAATGGCGTTTATGGCAATGCTGATTTTAATTCCGTTGCGGAGCATCACTAACATAGCCGTTCCCTTAATTAGTAAGGCATGGCAAGAAGATGACAGAGTCGAATTACAGAGTATTTATTCCAAATCGGCACTCACCATGACTATTTTCGGAGTGATCACTTTTGTCGGTATCTGGGTCAATATTGATAGCGTTATCGACATTTTTCCGGAGGGTAAAGGATACAATTTAGGAAAGTATGTTTTCCTGTTTCTGGGCATTGGAAATCTTATTAACTCGGCAACAGGAACCAGTGGAGCGATCATTTGGAACAGCCCAAGTTACTGGATTACCACCATCACCATACCCTTGTTGGCCTTAACGGTTGTGCTCACCAATCTATACACCATACCCAGGTATGGAATGGAGGGTGCTGCTCTTGCCACTACTTTATGCAGGTTATTCTTCACAATTGTAGCGTATGTTTTTCTCCTTTGGAAGTATAAAATGCAACCGTATACCTGGAGAAATATTTATGTGTTTGCTGTAGGTGGAGGCTGTATCTATCTGGCATCGTTCGTCCCCAGACTGGATCCGATGATATTGGATTTGGCCGTCCGATCAATTTTGGTGGTGATTTTGTTTGTTCCTGCAGTACTTCTGCCAAGAATATCAGAGGATATAAATCAGCAATTTGCCGGAATTATAGCGAAGTTCGGGATCGGGAAGAGCCGTAAAAATCGTTAGATACTTAGTTTCTCACCCTGAGATCTGGAAGCCGCTTTTACCACGTGAGATTTCGTTGTTAACTCAAACCCAATAAGAAGTATTCTTGAACACAGATTGATCCAAAGCAACAAAACGATTATGGATCCA
Organism: Parvicellaceae bacterium; assembly: GCA_965267315.1. Lineage (GTDB taxonomy): Bacteria > Bacteroidota > Bacteroidia > Flavobacteriales_D > Parvicellaceae. The sequence goes on along the minus strand of OZ253949.1, from coordinate 4,153,329 downwards.
ACAGAACCATAAAGTTCATTGTAGCTGCCAAAATTAGTGGTGTATGCTATAAAGCCAGCCGAGGCTAAAATAATCACAATAGCGGCAAGTGAAGATCCTGCACTAAACAACTTAAATTTCTTTGTTTCCGGGTTTCCGAAGTTGTAAAGTATGGTGATGCCTATGATTAGCAACAGGAAAACAACTATCCACTTTATTCCATGGCCCATGTAGTAAGTGAATTCAGGGTTTAGTGAAAGTGATTGTTGTATCCACCGGATTGCATCTTCACCCACTACCATAAGAACAATAGCAGCCAGAGAGAAGAAAGCCCAGACGATGCTTAATAGGATGGAAATGATCCATTGCTTAACCGGATGTCGCTTCAGTTCAATTTGAAAAGAAGAATTAAAGGAAGTTAGAATTGCGTTGATGCTGTTGGCAGCGTAGTAAACGGTTAATATCGAACTCAGTGATAGAGCAACGTTGTGTTTCTCAAGGATTAGATTCTCAAAAATGGGCAGCAGCGTTTGATGCATGGAACTGGGAGTCATGAGCTCAATCTCATTCAGCATTTCCGCCTGAAACCCGTCAATTGGTAAGTACGGAATAAGTGATACCAGCACTAAGATCAGTGGGAAAATGGCAAGAATCAGGTAAAAAGATATTGCTGCACTTCGAGTTGAATAGTTCCCCTGCTTAAATGAAGCTACCAGGAACTGCAATAATTCATATAAGCTCATACCTTCAAAACCAGGTGGGTGAATCCTGTTAAGAAGCCTCAAGAAGAATTGAGTTACTGCCGTATTAATCAGCCACTGCCTAATTTTTTTCACTTCAGAAGGCTTTCAGACTTAAATCCATGTTATGTACCGAGTGCGTTAGCGCTCCTACCGAAATATAATCTACTCCACATAAGGCAAAGTTACGAGCTGTTTCCATCGTAATTCCACCTGAAGCTTCCGTTTCAAACCGGCCATCGATAAGATCAATGGCTGTTCTTATGTCGTCGTATGAGAAATTATCCAACATAATTCGATCAATATTACCGACCTTCAAAACTTCCTTTAATTCAGCCAAATCTCTTGTCTCTATTTCAATTTTCAAATTGAGATTATTCAGGTTGAGATACCGGTTGGTTTTGGTAATTGCGGCTTCTATGCCACCTGCATAATCAATATGATTGTCTTTCAGCATAATCATATCGTAAAGCCCCATTCTGTGGTTAACTCCTCCACCGATTCTAACTGCCCACTTTTCCATAAAACGGATTCCTGGTGTGGTTTTTCGGGTATCCAACACTTTGGTGTGCAAACCTTCCAGGAGATCAACCATTTTTCTTGTTTTTGTAGCAATTGCACTCATTCTTTGCATGCAATTCAAAACAATCCGCTCAGCTTTTAAAATACTTTGTGACCTTCCGGAAACATGAAATGCAACATTACCGGATTGCACATGATCGCCATCATTTAAGAAGATTTCTAATTGAAGATCTGGGTCCACATGCCTGAAAATAATTTCAGCCAATTCAACACCTGCCAAAACACCGCTTTGCTTAACAAGCAGCTTTGCCTGGCTTGTTGCCTCTGGCGGTATACATGCAAGAGATGAATGGTCTCCGTCTTTCACATCTTCGGCGAACGCATTTTTTAAGAAACGGGTAATCTCAGCTTCCATGAGCGTAAAACTAATCAATTAATCAGGCCGATTCGAGTGTTCTGTGTGAAGACGTATCTTTATGCGATAGCTTAAATTATGGATGTAAAACTGGTGTTAGTTGGTAAAACGAACTCAGCGTTTCTGCGCGAAGGTGAAGCGGAATATGATAGCCGACTGAAACATTACGTAAATTTCAGGCAGGAGGTGATTGCCGATATTAAAAATGCCCAAAAGCTATCCGTAGATCAGGTAAGGATCAAAGAAGGAGAGTCCATCCTAAAGCAGATTCAACCATCCGACTTCATGGTATTGTTAGACGATAAAGGGGAGCAATTTTCATCTGTTCAATTCGCAACATGGCTGCAGAAACGTATGGGATCTGGGCTGAAAACACTCGTTTTCGTAGTTGGCGGAGCTTACGGTTTTTCAGAAGAGGTCTATCAGCGGGCAAATGGCAAGTTATCGTTGTCTAAAATGACCTTTACTCACCAAATGGTCAGATTGATATTTAAAGAGCAGCTTTACCGGGCGTTCACGATTCTAAAGAATGAGCCTTATCACCACCGTTAACTAACGTTTTCTCAAAATTCGTTTTGTGTATTGTTTCAAACGATTGGAAAAGGTACTTGCGTTTTCCCATGGAATTTCCTCAATAATCACCGGGCTGCCTAAGAACTGGCAAATTCTGGAGGCCGCGTCGGAATCACGAAGGTTAATCACAAGAAGTTTTTCAGGGTGGTCGGCGAAGTAATCGATCGCATTTTGGTTATGCCGATTATACACTTCGGTTAGTTTTTTTCTGTCGTATAAATTGTCATCGTCCGTTTTATAAAGGAGCTTCATGGTTTCATACGCCCATCCAGGATATCGGTAGTTAGCCTGACGAAGATCCTGGGCGCCCGGCAATTTACCTTTACCGAATAATTTTGAGTGGAATTTGGTCATCGATTGCCACCAAATTTCGGCAGAGTCCCTGATTGTGAGTATAAACCTGCTGTCGGGGAAGGCCTCATCCAGGGCTTCGTAGGTATGCGGCAACGAAAAAGGAATGTCTTGAAATGCATTGCCGCCCTTCTGAACGAATTCCAGGATTTTATCAAAATCCTTTTTCGCCCAATCGCGAATAAACATTTCGGCAGTGGCTTGATCCCCCAGAGTATAACCTAGTTGTTGAAGTAGTTTTTCCAACGAGGTAGTTCCTGTTTTGTTCGCTCCAATACAGAATACCTTCCGTTGTAAATGTTTTGATGAAATATTTGATCCCTCCACTGGTTCTGACTACTCGACCAAGATATGAAATTCCCATAGCGCATTTGCCTGGCTATTCTACAAACACGCCTGGATGCAAAGGGTGGTCAATTTGGCTATCTTTGGATCGGTAAAGCACCAAGTATAATTGGAGATACGGGCTGACATAGAGCTTTGGGAATGGGTAGTTCTACCATTTGTCCTGGCAATTATCTTCATCATTGGTTCCCGTGTGCAAAAAGTAAACCTGGCAAGGGGAAAAGGGTATTATTCTTACTATCTCATTGGTCTGTCTGCCAAAGTTTTTGGGGCTATTTTTTTCTGTTTGGTTTACCTCTACTACTATCATGGGGGGGATACCACCATGTATTATGAGTCGTCTGTACCGATGACCAATTTGTTTTGGGAGAATCCTGCAGGTTATTTCAAAGTACTTTTCTCGGCTCCTACCGAAGAGCTGCGTTCTTATTTCAATTATGATACCGGGTATCCATATTCGTACATGTACCTGGAGAGTAAGACCTGCATGGTAATTAAGCTTACCAGCGTGTTGTTGATCTTTGGTTTTAAGAGTTATCTGATCACCACGGTACTATTGTCATCATTGGCTTATTATGGCTTATGGAAGATATATACCTTGTTGAACATGTACTATCCGGAGTTGAGAAAGTACTTTGCGTGGGGCGTTTTACTGGTTCCTTCCGTTATTTTTTGGGGTAGTGGAATTTTAAAAGACACCTACACCATGGCCGCAACGGGGATGATCGTTTTTGGGTATTGGCAGGTATTTCTGAATAAGAAGTACAGGAAATTCAGTGGCTGGGCGCAGTTTATCATCGGTGCTTATATATTGCTTGCCATCAAACCATATATTATTATGGTGCTATTACCAGCGCTATTTATGTGGTTCATATTCGACAGGGTTTACCAGTTGCGAAACGTTTTGGTCCTGGCCATTGCCCTTCCTGCGGGGATCGGGTTTTTTATGTTGGCTTCGTATTTTCTATTCTCCGGATTGGGGGATACGCTGTCCAAATTCTCATTAGACTCGGCGCTGGAGAACGCCAAGGTAATTCAACAGGATTTGATGAGAGAAGAGCAATATGGAGGAAACAGTTTTAATATTGGCAAGTTCGACGGTAGCCTAAACTCGGCCGTATCCCTTTTCCCTAACGCAGTGTTTGCCGGACTCTACCGTCCTATGATCATTGAAAGCCGAAATATTGTTATGATCCTAAGTGGTTTGGAGAATACCGTCTTGCTGGTTCTTACGGTATTTGTTCTGGTACGGGTTGGTCTAAGGCGTTGCTGGGCCATCATACGAACCAATTCGTTTATTGTTTTTGCGTTGATATTCTCTATTTTCTTTGCCTTCGTTATTGGATTAACCACATCCAATTTTGGGGCAATGGTTCGCTTTAAGATTCCGCTGTTTCCCTTTTTTCTGGCAGGATTGACCATTATTTATTTCTACGATTCCATTATTCTTGCGCAGAGAGCTGTAGAGGAGAACAAACAAGTGGCAGATGAAGAACGAAAGAATCAGGGTTCAGCGTAGATCTCAGCATAGATGTCCCGCGCTATTGAGAAACTTCTGTATTCCATAGCCTGATTTCGAATCCTTACTGTCAGTTCCGGTTCACTTATTAAGTTCTTCAACAATTTTGCATTTCCCAGTAGTGAGTTATGGCGAAAATCTTCGAGAATCACACCGGTCCGATTCTTAGAAATTATGTCGGAATCATCGGAGATGTTTGGTGTAATTGCAACTGGCAGTCCCATTGCCCAGTACTCACCGTCCTTGATCGAAGTGCAATACCGTTTGCTTGGCACCGGTTTAACAGGGTTTAATGCGAAATCCGCTTGAGCCATGTATATAGGAACTTTTGCATGGGGGACAAATTTCAGGACAATAATATCTGGGTCTAAACCGACTTCAGTACAATACGCATTTAACGATTCCTGGCTAAGGTTAGACAGAAAGATAACTTTGAAGTTTTCCATTACTTCTGCGCAAGCCTTCCAGAACTGAAAAATCTCCTTTTCCAGATAAATACCACCCACTTTGCCTGCGTATATACAAACAGTGTCTTCTTTGCTAAGCCCTAACTGTTGGCGTATGTTTTGGTATTTTTCAGGATCAAACAGATCAAGGTCAACACACGCAGGTTTTACAAAATAACTTCTCGGACTAACCTCATACTTTTCCTCACAATATTGGTACATCCCTTTAGTCAGCGCAATGATGTGTTTCGCTTTAGCCGCCTGTCGTTTTTCTAGCTTAAAGAGGATTTTAAAGGCCGTGCCGCCGGCTTTCCACGTACCATTTTCTACCATGCTTTCGGCATGCGGCTCAAAGCTGTCCAGAATCAACTCCGCGCCGGTTCTTTTGGCCAGCATATAGCCTATTGCTCCTGCCGGGGTACACCAGCAGTGTATGGTTTTGATGCGATGTTGTTTGACAATTTTTTTTAGCGTTTGCAGCTTCCTCAAGGTGGAAAAAATGGCTTTACCACCAAATGGTGAATAGGGTAGCGGAACAAGGTTAAAGGAATCGAATTTCGCCACCTTTAGCTCGGCCAGACGTATTTGGTCGGGTTCATAAGTAACCAGCCATATCCTGCATTCGGTAGATAATTGTTCCTTTATCAGTTTCAGATAAGGCAGGGTATAAGTCTGGATCAGTGCATCGTCGTAAGCCCAATATGTGAGAATAAGAACATTGTGCATCTTCTCAAAAGTAGTCGAAAATAATTCCAGGTCTTTTCACAATAGACTTCCATACAAACTTGAGGCCTTTGGATTTGTTTCCTCCATCTTTCCACCAGCTTCCAGCTAAAATTTTGTAAAGATTGGCATAGGCTTTTCGCTCCAACTTTTTCGTCTCAAACAGACCAATTTTACTGGCTTTTCGGTAAACACCAATATGATCGGATTCCATCCGCTCTATATTCATGTGCATGTTATTTCCATGAACTCGATAATATCCCTGAACTTTAGAAATACGTCCAATCGGGTAATGTTTTGCCACGCGAAAAAAGAAGTCCTGATCGGCAGCGGTAGAGAACTGCGGGTCGAACTTTCCTACTTCTTCAAACACGGTTCTCCTAACGAGAATGCTACTGGGAGAGGGCACGTTACAACCATCCCAAAGCAAAAGAGGCTCCAAAATTTCTCCGTGTTTGCCACTCAAGACCTGATCCAGAGGTTTGGTTTTTTCATTTACTACCTGCATGTCTCCGTGAACCATTCCGAAGCTTTCGTGCTTATTCAAAAAATCGACTGATTCCCGCATTTTTTCGGGTAACCATACGTCATCAGCATCCAGAAATGCCAGGTATTTCCCTGAGGAAACGCTTGCTCCCTGGTTCCTTGAATCGGATACTCCGCTATTCGGCTTGTCGATTATTTGGATTCGATCATCTTTAAAAGATCTGGCAACTCGAAGGGTATCGTCAGTACTTCCATCGTTAACTAAGATTAGTTCCCAGTCAGAATAGGTCTGGTCAACGATGCTTTGCATAGTCTCATGCAAAAAGGGTTCCGCATTGTAGGCTGGAATAATGACTGAAACCGTAGGAGACATTGCTTCAGGAGTGGTTAAGGGTGGCAAGTAGACCGCTCTCCAAAGATGTTTCCGGTTTGTATCCGGTTAGTTTAAACATTTTCTCTGAAGATCCGAATCTTCTACCTACTTCATAATCGTAGCGTTTTGATGGGGCATTAATAAATGATATTTGTGACGCTGAACCGGTGATTTTCAGAATCTCCTCTGCGAGGTCTTTAATCGTAAGCTCGTTTTCGTTAGCGATGTTGAAAATGTCAAATCCAGAGGCTTTTTCTGCCAACATTAGAGTGGACTTGATCGTATCGTCTATGAACGTGAAATCCCGGGTTTGCTCCCCTGTGCCGTATACCGTAATGTCGCTGCCTTTGCGAGCCTGTTCGAAAAATCTTGGAATGACCATTCGGCTATCCTGGCGAGGACCGTAGACGTTGAAGAAGCGAAGGCAAATACTATCAATACCTTTCTCTTCAAATAGCGAGGCCAGATATATCTCATTATACCTTTTTGCCATTGCATAAGAGGTCTTCGGATCTACCAATAATTCCTCGGTAACACTTTTTTCCAGAGCGTTGTGACCATATACTCCACTAGTGGAAGCATAAATTATTTTCGAAACATTGTTTTCCAGAGCCGCTCTCACCACATTCTGCGTGCTGATCACTTCTGTTTCCATAGTTTCCATGGGATTGTCTGCTACAATGTCCACTCCAAGAATTGCGGCAAAGTGAAAGATCATGTCGCACCCCTTGCTGATGCGTTGCACTACCTTATAGTTGCATACGTCTTCCTTAACAAAAGTAATTTTACTAAAAGTCTCTTTAGGGAGTTTGTTTCCACGAAGGAGGTTGTCAATTACAACAACTTCGTTGTCTTGTTTAACGAGGGTATCTACCAGATGGCTGCCGATAAATCCAGCCCCTCCGGTTACGAGAATTTTTTTGTTTGTTATCATTCTCAACTATTTCGCTTCTAAGCTAAGGTTTTTGATATGAATATAAGTCATGTGTTAGGGCTTAATTGACTGCAGAATGTACGATTTTACATACCATTTTTTGGTCATCTTCTGTAAGATTAAAGAACAATGGTAAACAGAGTACCCGGGTGGCAATTGACTCAGAAACGGGACACTTGTAATTGCTTTGTACTGCCTCAATGGTGTTCAGCGACGGAGAGAAATATCTCCTGGGTTTAATGCCACTCTCCAGGAGTAATCTTTCAACCATTTCACTCAGTTCCCTGGAGTCAAGGATTATGGGGAAGTACGCATGGTTGTAATCACAATCCGGATTTACCTTTATCGTACGCAAATTGCTAAGCGTTATAAATGATTCGAAATAGCGAGACCATTGTTGTTTTCTGCTGTTCAGGATGTCGTTCAGGTATTTGAAATTACAGAGGCCCATAGCTGCGTGAAACTCTGAATTTTTACCATTTATTCCTGCCATGTCAAAGTCATTCTCGTCTGTATGACCGAAATTGGACAGACCATGTATTCTGCGATGATATTTTTCCTTATTGCTGAAAACGGCTCCGCCTTCAACTGTATGAAATAACTTGGTGGCATGAAAGCTGGCGGTGGACAGATCCCCGTATTGAAAAATGCTTTGCCCTTTATACTTTGTTCCAAAGCAGTGAGCAGCGTCATAAATTACCGGAATACCATGCCGATCGGCTATTTCGCCGATAGCATCTATCTCACATGCGTTACCGTATACGTGGGTAACCAGAATGGCTTTTGTCCTTTCCGAAATGAGGGCTTCAATTTCTTTTGGAGAGACATTGAGCGAGGCTTCATCAATATCAGCAAACACAGGCGTACAGCCTTCCCAAATAATACTACTGGTTGTTGCAATGTAACTGTAAGGTGTGGTAATAACTTCACCTTTTTCGAAAATCGCCTGTAGCGCAATTTGTAGGGCGATAGTGCCATTAGAAACAAATTTCAGCTGCTTAATGCCCGAATATTCTGAAAGTTCCTTCTCGAATTGGGTAACCAATGGCCCTTGATTAGTGAGCCAATTACGATCGTATGCTTCTTCAATAAGACGCAGGAGTTCCTCTTTTGGAGGCTGAAAAGGTTGAGTTATAGGTATACGAAGGTCAGGGTACAAAGAAATCAATCTTTAATCTTCTTCGAAGCTAAGTCTTTAGATATCTTGATCCGAATTTTTTCTTTAATAAATTTTGGAACCAATGCCGAGACTATTTTTTGAGTCTTCGTTTTGTGCCCCAATGAGGTTGCAAACTTGCCGGTTTGTACTTCTTGCGGATAAGCAATATAGACGTTTAGGTTCGGGAAGTCATGCCACCAGTCTCCCACAATTTGAAGCAGCGGTTGTTGAAATTCAATGATCCTGCGAGACCCTTCAGCAGATGCAATGAATGCAGTACCTCCCCCCACTTTGTAATTCTGAGGCAACCGATAAATCTTTGTGCCATTACTTTCGGCCAGTATATCCAGATTTTTTAAACTTAAATCTTCATGGAGACGATAGTTCAATAGGAGAATACCATCCATGTTTACTCTATTAAGCATAGTCTCCAGCTTTCCCAGATAGCTTTTAAAATCGGGAGGTAGTATTGCGTCGTCTTCCAGACCTAGCGCATAAGGATACTCACCTGAAGCCATTCTGGGGTAGTACTTTTGGGTGGCTGTTAAGGTCGAGGCGATGGCGCCCTTACTGAGCCAACCTGAACTTTCCTTGTACATTTGAAACAAGTTGTCAGACGTAACGGCCCTCACTTGTTCCTCGGTCCATTGCCGTCCGTCTATACAATCAATAAACTCAAACTCCATTTCGAGTTTCCCGAGCTGATCAATCATCCACTGCTTGCGATGGTCGGTACCCTTTAAATTGTAAACGAAGGTTTTCATCCGATTCGAAAATACGCTTTAATCAACGGACGGCAATGGCAATGCCATTCGACCTTATTTTGGTTAACTTCAAATCAAATTTTTGCATGCGAATTGCCATTACACAACCGTACCTCTTTCCATATTTGGGATATTTCCAGTTGATTGGGCAATGCGATAAATTCGTTTTCTACGACGATGTCCATTTCATTAACAAAGGTTGGATCAACCGAAATCGGATCTTATTAAATGGACAACCACATATGTTTAGTGTTCCTTTGGTTAAGGCATCTCAAAACAAACTAATAAAGGATATCGAATTGTCGGACTTTCCTTCCTGGAGTAAATCATTCGAAAAAACGTTGGTTCACGCTTACTCCAGGGCGCCATATTTCACGGAGGTTATGTCTTTGATCCGTAAGATACTGGCTTTTGAAGTAACAAATATTGGAGACCTGGCGATTGATAGTGTGGTCGAGGTTTGCGAGTATTTGGGTTTAAAGGTGAAGTTCGCCAGAAGTTCAATCGACCATTCCGGCACGAAAAACCTGGATCGTGCAGATCGGTTGATTGAAATAGCAAAGGCCGAAGAATGCTCCCAGTATGTGAACCTTGAAGGAGGCAGAGAACTTTATGAAAAGGAGTATTTCCGGGAAAGAGGAGTCGAGTTGACGTTTTCCAGGGCTCATTTATCCCCTTACAATCAGCATGGAGCCAGTGAATTCGTAGTTGGACTTTCTATTATTGATGTGTTGATGAATCTAGGAAAAGAGGAAACCGCGCGTAGGTTGGATATGGGCCAATTAGTTTAAGTTGTGAAGCAGCGGATTTTTTTAAAATGGGTACCTTTCACGTAGTCTTTGGTAGATGGAAAAATTAGTGACGGATGAATAAGGTGGTAATATTTGGTGTGCTGGATACCGCGGAACTGGCCTATTGGTATCTTGAGAACGACAGTGAATATGAAGTAGTGGCATTTACCGTTCACGAGAAGTTTATGGACAGAAGCAAGTTCAAAGGACTGCCAATTGTTGCGTTTGAAAACGTGGAGGCAACCTACCCCCCGGATCAGTTTCTACTGTTTGCACCGATGACCGGAAAGAACATGAACCGGCTGAGAGAAAAGGTTTATTTGGAAGGCAAGGAGAAAGGATACCGGTACATTTCTTACGTCAGCTCCAAAGCCACAATATGTGGAAATGAAATCGGCGAAAATTGTTTCATCTTAGAAGACAATACCGTTCAACCTTATACCAAAATCGGCAACAATGTAGTACTGTGGAGTGGGAATCATATTGGACATCACGGTGAGATAAAAGATCATGTGTTTTTTACGTCTCATGTTGTAATGTCGGGACATTGTGTGATTGAGCCGTACTGTTTTTTGGGTGTTAACGCCACCATTCGAGATTATTCGCACCTTAAACAGGGTACGTTGTTAGCGATGGGAGCGAGTTTGGTGGCACAGGAAACCGATGAATGGGGTGTTTACATTGGGAGTCCAGCCAAAAAAAAAGAAGGAAAATTGAGTCACGAAGTATATTAGTGCTGAATGTTTGAGAAGAAAGGATTTATCTATAAGCCAGAAGGATCCAAGTCATGGAGTAGGTCTCATGCCCAGGTACCTTTTGCTTACCCACTTTCGGATGAGGTTTTGAGGATTTTTTTTGCAACCCGGAGTGAACGTAGTTATTCGTCTACCTCTTTTGTTGATGTTGACCGTTGGAATCCTTCAAGGGTTCTGTATGTCCATGATCAACCGGTTTTGCAAAGAGGTGAGCAGGGGTGGTTTGATGATTCCGGTACGATGCCTTCGTGGTTTGTAGATCATGAAGGCAAAATTTTACTCTATTATACCGCCTGGAATCAAAGTAAAGAGGCTTCGTATCGATTGTCTATTGGAATGGCCGAATCTCAGGATCAGGGGAGAACGTTTAAAAAGTTGTTTGCCGGGCCTATTCTCGACAGATCGATACATGATCCGATTTGGGTTGGGCAACCCTGTGTTCTAAAGGAATGTAATACCTGGAAAATGTGGTACCTCTGCTGTGATAGGATCGAATTGGTTAATGGACATCCTGAGCCATTTTACAATGTGAAATATGCTGAATCCCAAGATGGGATCAGCTGGGTCAGAACCAATCATGTGTGTATTGATTTCGAAGAAGGGAAGACCGATGCTATAGGTAGACCATGCGTTTGGAAATATGCCGGTAAATATTGGATGCTTCATTCTAACCGATTGGCAAGAGGCTATAGAACAAATAAAGAGGCCAGCTATCGGATTGAGCTTTCAACGTCCAGTGATGGTATTACTTGGATTCCTGTACCCGAATTTTCCATGCAAAAATCGGGAGGTGACGAGTGGGATGGAAAAATGAATGAATATACTTCAGTTGTGCCCGGAAAAGAGAATGGTGAGTTTTACTTTTTCTACAATGGAAACGGTTTCGGTGCCAGCGGTTTTGGATATGCGATTTTGAATCTTTCCTAAGCCTGATACAGTTTTACATAATCACTCCACATTCTCTTGACATCATACATTTCCCTTGCTTTTTTATTAGCCTGTATGCCCATGTTTTTTGCTATGTCCGGATGATCTAACAGATAAGAAACCTCCCTGGCAATGGATGCCGGGTTGTTGTATTCCGCTAGCCGGCCGGTATGCTCATCGATCAGGTCTAGAGCCGCTCCCGTTGGCGTGGAAACAAGAGGGAGGTTGTTTGCTGCAGCCTCGGGAAACACAAACCCAAATGGTTCCATGTAAGCGGCATGTACATATACCTCCATCGACTGAAATATGGCCGGGATTAATCTCTTTTCCACCCAGCCCGTTAAAATAAAGCGCCCCTGCAGTCCCTTTGATTCAATAATCTTTTCTAGCTCTTTTTGCTGAGGGCCTGCTCCAACACCCAGAAAAATAAGGTCGTCATACTTTTTCAAAAGAAGTTCAAATGCTTCAATCAGATCAGTGTATCGCTTCCAGTGAATATATCTGGATACCGAACCAATTACCCGTTTACCTTCCAGTCCGAACCGGGAGTTTACTTCTTTTCTGGCTTCAGGAGTTTCAGTACTTAAATTGTCGAAGCTAATTCCATGATGGATCATGGTTACCTTTTCTTTAGGCGCCAACTCTTTTTCCAGAAGGAACGCTTCGCATTCTCTCGATACGGCAATAAGGTCTGTTGCCCATTTATTGATCATTCTGTCGAATCGCACGGCCTTCTTTGCGTAGTTCCAATGAAAACCAGTACACTGCTTGGTATGAATCCTCTTTGCTATTTTGAGTTTAGCGGCCGCCCGTTGTATCACTAATGCGTCTTCGAAAAGATTTGTGTGTACCACATCTGGAGTTAGTTCCTGAAGCAACTTTTTTACTTTGTAGTACATTGGGAGTAGTTCTTTTTTGCGATTGCCTCTATACCTTAACCAATGAACGGTTGCCCCGGCTTTAATGGCGAGTTCGTTTTTGGCTAAAGGATCATCTTTGCATAAAAAAAGAAAATGCAGGTCAACTTGTTCTGGTGCATCACGGTTCAATTCAGCGAACAAATCAAAGTAATGCACCTGCGAGTTGTTACTTATGCAATGAAGAACTTTCATTATTGAATTTTCCTGATGGCAACGTCAAAATAACCTCTTCCCTGAAGGGCCAGATAAATGAACTCGAAATTGTTTTCTAAACAGAACTCGTGCGTAGCTTCCATTACCCCATATTTAGAGAAGTCGGAGGGAGCAAAAAATACATAGTCATTCATTACCATAATTCCATCAGGCTTGATTTTTTCAATGCTGGCTTCCAAATCGTTTTTGCAACCCTCATAGGTATGGTTCCCATCTATGTATATCCAATCAAATAAATCTTCTGTTTTTTCCATTTCCACCCAGGATTGTCCCTCGTGAATATGAACAATACCAGAGCCTATTTCAGATGAAAACCGGTCTTCAGCATCCAAACATCTGTTGGAATCAACTTCGTACAAATGCAATCGCATAGGTCGACATTTCTCGAGGATGTAGGCAGAAAAATCACCAGTGCCAACTCCAATTTCAGCACAAACGGCATTTGTCGGCAGCAAATCAATCAGTGCATGCCGATTCGGTAATACTTTGCAATTGCTGAGGTGTTTTTCAGAAAGTTCCGCCGCAGGAGTCCACATTTCCATTCTCTGGTTCTGGCTGTAGTCTTCGATGCTTTTGAGACCCGTCAATTTCCTTATTTTGTGTTTGGCTCCTTTCATCAGTCGTCTAGTTGCTTAAGAACTTTGCGAGTTCGCCCATATCTTCGAATGGGTGAAAATCCGATTCCAGTTTTTTTCTGCACGCAAGAAAGTTACGAGATTCAATGAACTTGGCTTCCGTTAATTGGTGAAGCCCGGATTCACTTATTCCATATATGTGGTAGCCGAGGGAAATCAGAAGCGCAGTAATCTGTTCATGTTGAAACTCTACTTTAGATTCTGCCATATTTTCTTCGAAGAGCATCTCGAACAAAATTATTGGATAATGATCCAGAATACCTGACATACCTTGTAGAACCTCCAACTCATGGTGTTCACAGTCCAGTTTGATTAATGGTGATGAAAAAGACAGCTCATGCTCCCGAAAAAAATGATCTAAGGTTTGGGTTTCTACTTTGATTTCCTCCATTGCCGAGTACCACTCCTTGTTCATTGAGGCGGCCTGAGGCGTAATGTGATCATCGGATTTTGGAACGTAAAAGCTGGATTGACCAATCTGATTGCTAATCGCAATTCTTGAGGTATGCACAGTAAAGTACTTGTTGACCGCCACATTTTTGTTCAGACGGTTGAATATTTTAGGAACAGGTTCGAATGCCCAAATGGTAGCCGTTGGATTGGCTGCTCCGGCCAATAGGGAGTAATAGCCAATGTTAGCACCTACATCTATAATCACATCAGTGTTTCTGCTTAGTTCGAAGAACAAGCTCTCACATTTTCCTTCATAGCTGTTGATTCCATGCCAATAAACCAACTTGGGGACTTCCAAATGTCCGTTTGAGTCGAACGTAATGTGGGCTCCATTGCCCAGATCCGCTCTTACTTTACCAGCCACCGGCCAGTGCATTGTTAGTTTCTTATATACGCCAGATCGCTTCGGAAAAACTTTGATTAGGTTGCGTACTACTCTGTTAATAATGGGAATCGAGCGAATATTTCGGAGAAGGTTTTTCATCGGATGATTTTGACTCATATATGGTTACCAAGAAATTCTTCAATCTCCTGAAAAAGTGCTTCATAGGTGTGGGTTTTTGCCTTTTCGATTCTGGAACCGGCTTTTTCAGAATCTTCTCCGTTGTGAATGAAATCGGTTAATTTGGCTACCAGCTGATTCGGGTTGTTGTCCATGTGTAGTAGGTGTGCAAAACTACGATATTCCGAAAATTCAATGCTAAATACAGGCTTGCCGAAGGCCATGTACTGAAAAATTTTATGATGTGATATGGTGTTACCGTTAACTGTTTGTTCCATGGGGGCCAGACAGAAACCACTAGAGCTAATGTAGTGTTTGAGTTCTTTAAATGGGCGAGGGCCTAACCATCGGAGATTTGTGAAAACCCCTTCGGAAAATAGTCGATGCGCAGTAACATTTTGCTCCGGTAGATTCAGAGGGCCGATAAACACGAATTCGGTTTCTAAGTTCGATTCCAACATCCTTTGTATCAGGGCATAGTCCAGTCTGTGGTCGATTCCACCAACGTAAAGCCCGTAATTACTATTGGCGTCAACATCATCCGGAATACTATCGGAGAAGAATTCCTCCTTTGAAATTCCGTGTGGAATAGTGAGTGTTGGTTTGTTGTATTTTTTATAGGCTTCAGTAATTTCCGAAGAGCACGTGATCATAAACTCGGAGTTCTTGCAGATCAGGTCTTCAGCTTTATTTGCAAACCGAAATTTGTCTACCAGATGCAGGATGATTGTTCCTTCTGTGATTAGTTGAGGTTCGAATAATCGAAATGGGTCAAACGACCAGAATACCGGGTCGTGAATATCCTGGCGGGACAGATACTTTCGAATTCTCCGCGACACGATCCTGTTGTTCGTATTTAATATTCTGGAGGGAAGAAAATTATTGTACTGCAATACTTCCAGGCTTTCCGATACTTTGTAGCTACTAATTTTACGCTTGAAAAGATTTAAAAACGACCATTTTTTGCAGGGGTCAACGAAAACAACCCGGTTCCGTTTGGATAGCTCATAAGCATAGTTGTGTTTTGAGTACCAAACTTCACCCCATGGTTCGTTGGAAACGACAATGATATTTTTGTTCTCAAGTTTCACGCGATTAGGCACTTAGTATTTTGGAATATAAACTAAGCAACTGGTCAACGCTGTTTGATAAGTTTGCTCGTTCCATTACTACCCGTTTCTGCATTTCTGGTTCTATAACTGATTCATTCAGATATATCCTGTGTAGCTGGTCAAAAAGTGCTTTTGAGCTATGCTCTTGAAGCTGAACGCAGGTCTGAGGATTGAATAAATCTTCGTCGTATGTACTGGTACCAACAATTAACGGTCGCTGGCAGTACATTGCCTCAAGACCGGTATTAGGTGTTCCGTCTGATTCGGGAATCATCACAACCACGTCGGAGTTCACATATTGCTTGATAAGATCTTCAAATGTCAATATTGGAACCACATCCACCTTATCCGAAAATTTAGAATCCAATTCACGTATAAGCTTCTGAAAATAGGCACCTTCGTCATTCAACAAAACCAATCTCGAAGCTGGCACTAATCTGTTGAGCTCCTTAAAGGCAGCCAGGATAACGTCTATGTTGTAATTTTCTTTGCTAAAGCGAGGGGAAAAAACGGTAAATGGGCGTACTGGTTCGGGTGGCCCAATGCTGTTTAGAATTTCATCAATTCGATTGGTGTCAATACCGGTGCGTATAATGTAACTCTCAGTCTCGGTGATTTGAGAGATCGCCTTATGTTGAGCCGCGGATGTGCAGGTGATAACGGAAGCATTTCGAATACTCTTTTTTACCTCCCGATCTAATATTTTTTTCTTCAAATTACTCCATTTGCCCAATGGGCCCTGATAATTTGATGGGTATTCCACCAAAATGTCAGACCCCCTCGTGGTAATTACTTTAGGCAAATGATGGATTCGATTGGCCCACAGAGCGTTTGGTACAATGTACATGGAATGTACAAGGTCGGGTTTAAAATCATCAATTATTGAATGAATGCGTGCCAGAACTTTTTTTCGAGCCTTTTTATTAAAGGGAAACCATTGCAAAACAGGGTGTGAGATAATCTCCGGGTTCAGATAGTTGTTGGGTAATTTAGCTGGAGGATACAACACAACTACCTCATGTTCAACTGAAATTCGATTAATCCATTTACAATCATGAGGGGAATAGACTGATGCGAAATAAAGGATTTTCATACTGCTATTACCGCCGGAATTTTAGCTTGTTCTGGATTCTCGTAAACAGGTTGTAGGAGTTCTTAACTTCCACCGGTTTCCAGGGCTTTTTGAGCGTAAATACGAAAAACTGATAGTCTCGCTTTTGCCAGATACTCAGGTTCTCAAATTGCTCCAGCACAAAGCCATGTTTGTAGGCATTGGATAAAAGTTGATCTGCCGGTAACGGTTGATCAATGATCTGCAAAGATTCCGGGTCATTTTCAATCATGTACTCCAAATGCTCAGGGGTAGGAATGTTAATCACCACCATTCCGTTTTCGTCCAATAATTCCCTGAACATCTTGAAGAGGTCAGAATGTTGCTCTGCCGGGATGTGCTCCAATACGTCAAACAGGGTGATAAAGTTGAACTTTGTCTGCGGACGAATAGTGAAGATATCCCCTGTGTGAAACTCAATGTTCTTTTCCGGGTTTATCTTCTTGTTCTTTGCAATGTGTTCGGGGCTTATATCGTTCACCATGATTTTGCCCGTAGTGACCGTTTTTTTAATTTGACTGGTAATCATTCCAACCCCGGCGCCAATTTCCAAAAGATTAGAATTGGCTTCAAGTCCCAGCTTGAACAGTTTAAGATGCATCAGGCAGTGTCGTTCATGCAGACCAACTTCCCACTGAACGTTTACAAAATCATCATAAAATTCTTCGGCCTTACTCATCTATTTCCTTATCAGATCAAATTTAAACGTTGGTAAGAACAACGACCAAACTTCTCCCGACCAGTTTGAATTAAATCTACTGGCATGGAATCTTACTGCAAAGTAAGCACTAACCACAAACACAGCAAAATACGTCGTGTTTGTTGCCCACGCTGCACCAATAATTCCAAATTTGGGAATTAGCAACAGATCGAACACTATGGTGAAAAGCAAGCCGGCCAGGGTACCGTAAAAATTGTACTTAACGTTTCCGTTGGCAATATTATACGACGCCACGAACCTGGTATAGCTTGAGAATATCATACCAATTAAGAGAATTTGCATAGGTAATACGGACTCTTCAAAAGCACTACCATAAACAGCTGGAATTACAAGTGGTCCAAGAACAAGGGCGAGGAAGCTACAGATATAAACCATTGTATTGTTCAGCTGGAGGTATTCTATAGATAACGAAAACTTAGGGTCTTCACAAATTTTTGGGTGCGCAATCAAATTGATTGAAGTTGGTATAATCCAGATCATTTGAGCGATGCTAACTGCTTGTAGGTAATCCCCCATGTTCTGGTAGGTGGCACTAACAAAAAGTACCAGTATCCATTGGTCAATTTTATAATTGAAGTAGTTGAGTACGTTTGATAAATGGCCGAACAGCGAGTAACGGATGAAAGGCCATACCTCTGTAAGTAGATTCACTTTTTCCAGGCGGTACTTATGTGTGTAGCATAGCCGGAGTAAGAATAGCAATGGTACCACTCCACGCAAACCGGAGATCAGAGTCAGGCAAGGCACAACGATCCATAATGCCTCCATTGGTTCCATAGACCGTGCATAAAAATACACGGCAATGATCATAGCCGAAAACACAAAAGAGTTAATCAGCGAGGCGCGATTGAGGTAGTTAATATTCTGTTTTGTCTGAATTAACCCGACGGTATAGGAGCTTACAAAATTGCTGCAAAAGCTAACGAAGAAATAAATCAGCAGGTAAGTAGAATCGAATTGGGAGTCATGCAGAACAATATTGTATTCAAAAACATAGTAGCACAGTAAAAATATGATGGAAACAATGGCCAGGGCAAAACCAAATACTCCAAAGGCAATGCTAAGCAATTGGCCAAAGCTGAGTTTTTTCTGATAGTAGAAGTAAGCCATAGACGATGTTATGCTCAGGCTCAGAGCCAGCACGAATACTTCCACATTCAACGACACAATGCCTATAATACCCTTACCGGTATCGCCAACTAACTGAGCAACAATGATACTGATCACGATCATTGATAAATGACTGGGAATGCCAGCTAGAATAGTCTGAAGAATCTTACTCCTAAAAATGGTCTTTAATCCGGATGCCAATGTGCGCAGAAAATTTGTACCAATTTGGTTGGTATTACCACCACGAAAATAGGATAAACCACTCTGAAATTACCAGACCGGGAAATCTTGTTTACCATGGGTCGCGAAGATCCTTATGTGAAAAGCTTCTATTCCGGTCAAAGTAAAAACCACTCTGATTCTCTGGGTTTAGTTTCAACGTATCTTTCCTAAATAGTCCCGATACCAGAGCAATTGGTGTGAGGAGTAAATAAAAAACTGCCCCAAACACTATCCGGGAGTTGATCCAGCCCAACCAAAGTCCGATAGTCATCCATATTTTGTGGATCGACCTTCTGGCGATCGGAAAAATGAGCCCGGCCAGTAGAATGGCCGTTCCTGTCCACACTAAAAAAATAAGCTGGAAAAGGTAGGCGAGTATTAGTAAGCCGGCCGATATTATCAATATGGTTAATGTTTCCGTCTTCATTAATTCAAAACAGGGAGTAGATAAACGGCGCAACGGCACTGCCTCCGGCATAAATAAGCAGAGCTCCTAAAATTACCATTACAATGATAACAGGAGCTAGAATCCACTTGCCTCTTTCCTTTAGAAATCGCCATAAGTCTTTGAGGAATCCCATGCCGGCAAAATTATTAAAAGTAGCTGCCCCAAGTTAAGATGCTTTAATCAATCTGAAACTTTTGCCTGGAGGAGTTCAGGTTTTTCCGAAAAACCTGATCAGATTTAGAAAAGAGGAAGCCGTGAATAACCAAATAGTCCATTTCGGTATTCATGAAACATCTGAAGGCCTCCTCCGGCGTGTTTACAATGGGCTCGCCTCGAACATTAAAACTGGTGTTTATCAATACTCCATGTCCTGTCAGGTCTTTAAAGCACCGCAGTAATTCCCGGTATTTGGGGTTTGCGTCTTTGTTTACCGTCTGAATTCTTGCTGAGTAGTCTACATGTGTAATCGCCGGCAGATCTGAATAGGCATGGCTTAGTTTTTCTTTAGGACTTTTTTGCTCCTGGTTTTGAGGCGTCGGTTTTCTTAGAGACGGATGGATCTTGTGTACGAACAACATATACGGAGATTCCTTACCATCCAGTTCAAAGTAATTATCCGCGTCTTCGGCAAGTACCGAGGGGGCAAATGGTCTAAATGACTCTCGGTACTTAATCTTTAAATTTAATAGTTGCTGCATTTCAACATTGGTAGGGTCTGCTAAAATACTTCTGTTGCCAAGAGCACGGGGACCATATTCTGCTTTCCCCTGAAACCAACCAATTACCTTACCCGTTTGTAAGTGTTCGGCGACCACCCTGCACAAATCGGAATGATTTTCAAATGACTTGAAGGAGGCTTGAAACCTCTTCGCAATTGCGGTAATATTAAGGTCGCTGTATTTGGGACCTAAATAAGAACCCGCCATACTATCCTGCGATCCCGAATCGTCTATTGGTTCATTAAAATAAATGAAGTTAGCCGCCAGAGCGGCTCCAAGCGCCCCACCTGCGTCCCCTGCAGCTGGTTGAATAAATATATCCTCAAAAATTCCTTCTTCCCGAATTTTTCCGTTGGCAACGCAATTTAACGCGACTCCACCTGCCAAACAAAGGTGCCTGGAATCTGTTAACCTTTTAGCTTCATTTGCCATTTTTAGTACAATTTCTTCCGTAACGGTTTGGATCGCCAAAGCGAGGTCACAATGAACCTGCTTAAGTTCTGATTCTGGAGTTCGTTTGGGCAGGTTAAACAGTTGCTCCCATTTACGATCCGACACCATTTTTAGTCCGGTGGTAAACTTAAAATACTTCGGATTTAACCAGATCGAACCGTCTTCGGCTATCCTGACCAGGTTTCGCCTGATGATGTCAATAAACTTCTCCACTTGTTGGCTGCCGCGGTTTCCGTATGGCGCAGCACCCATCAACTTGTACTCACCTGAGTTGACCTTAAAGCCCAGAAAATAGGTGAAGGAAGAATATAGAAGTCCAACCGAATGAGGATATCTCAGCTCTTTAAGAACTTCGATGGTGTTTTCAGCACCTTTGCAAATCGAGGCTGTAGCCCATTCGCCAACACCATCAATGGTTAAAATTGCTGCCTGGGAGAATGACGAGGGAAAGAAGGCACTAGCCGCATGAGACAAATGGTGTTCGGGGAAAAGAAGAACTAACTTATCCTGGTCGTATCCGCAAACTTTCTGAAGTTCCTTTTTAAGTTGTTTTTTTAAAAATAGTTTGTCTTTGATCCATACGGGCATTCCTTTCAAAAACGGTGCAATTCCTTTTGGTGCAAAAGCATAATGACTTTCCAGAATCCGTTCGAATTTTAGTAGCGGCTTGTCATAGAATGCAACGGCATCAAGTTCGTCAATGTTAACTCCTGCGGTTTGTAAGCAAAACGCTACTGCATTTGAGGGGAAACTGCTGTCGTGTTTAATTCTGGTAAAGCGTTCCTCCTGTGCCGCAGCGATGATATTCGAACCATCAATAATTGCAGCTGCCGAATCGTGGTAGTATGCTGAGATGCCGAGTACTTTCAATGCTTATTCGGCAAATTACGTGGTTGTTTGAGGGAGTATAGACAGAACTTCTGTGTTTAAACTGATTCGTTTAAGGTTATCGCCCAAAAGCGCATTTTCCAGTCCTGGCTTCTGACTTAATAGTCTGTAATGGCTTAAAGCACCAACTCCTTCAGGAA
The DNA here is from genome assembly GCA_965267315.1 of Parvicellaceae bacterium. Lineage (GTDB taxonomy): Bacteria > Bacteroidota > Bacteroidia > Flavobacteriales_D > Parvicellaceae. The sequence goes on along the minus strand of OZ253949.1, from coordinate 4,131,880 downwards.
TTAAATGCTCATTTCCAATCAACCAAAATATATGACCGTTGTGCCCTTCAGGATTCGTGCTAAACCTGAGCCCTTCGTAATCCAGGGAACTAAAATATCGATACCATTCATTCCAAACCTTCAGGCGCAGTGAGGTTGCTTTATCCAGGTCCTGTAGTTGAGCCCAAAGAAACGCTGCATTGAGTTCACTCAGTAAATAGCTGGATCCAATGTCTACTTTCTCGTAAAATGGGATTTCACCTCGTAGAAACTTGGATCGGTTGGTGCCTTTTTCGCGAACAATTTCAGCTCGTTCCAGCAACTCCGGATTGTTGATCAAAATGGCCCCGCCTTCACCGCAGTGAATGTTTTTGGTCTCATGAAAGCTGATACACCCTATGTCTCCGAAAGTGCCCAGGTGCTTGCCCTCGTGGAATGAGTTAATGCACTGCGCGGCATCTTCCACTACATAAAGGTCATGTTTTGAAGCAATAGAATTGATCGTTTGCATGTCGCAACCAACACCGCCATAGTGCATGGGTACAATGGCTTTCGTCCTTGAGGTAATCAACGCCTCAATTTTCTGCTCATCTATGTTCAAATCGGTGGCCCTTATATCGCAGAATACAATCTTTGCGCCGCGTAATTCAAACGCGTTCGCGGTACTCGAAAAAGTGAACGGCGACATAATAACTTCATCTCCCGGTTCGAGCCCGATCAGAATGGCAGCCATCTCCAGCGCGTGCGTGCATGACGTGGTTAAGAACGACTTAGATCCGGTTAAGGTGTCAATGAAATCAGAGCATAATTGTGTAAACGGTCCGTCTCCGGAGAAATGCTCTCCAGCGTCCAGCAACTGCTGAATATATTTACTTTCGTTACCCGAAAGATACGGAACATGGAAAGGAATCATCACAGACAACTAGTCTTTGCTACCAACAACAAAAATAAGATAAAAGAGATTCAAAATGCGGTAGGCCAGCAGGTGGAAATATTAAGTCTGGCTGACATTGGTTTTCAAGGAGAAATCCCGGAAGACCATGAAACGCTTCAAGAAAATGCTATTCAGAAAGCAGAGTATATCGCCAGCAGGTTTTCGGTGAATTGTTTTGCAGATGATACCGGGTTGGAGATAGATGCTCTTGATGGGCGGCCAGGCGTTTACTCGGCACGATATGCCGGTACTCAAAGGAGTGCTGATGACAACATGAACAGGGTGTTAACCGAGATGCAGGGGTTGGACGACAGAGCGGCAAAATTTCGGACTGTAGTGGCACTCATCATGGATGGCACTACCCATATTTTTGAAGGGGAGGTTAAGGGTGTGATTCTAAAGCAAAAGACCGGAACCCACGGGTTTGGTTATGATCCTATTTTCAGTCCGAATGGTTACAGTAAATCATTTGCACAAATGACGATGGAAGAGAAAAACACGGTGTCGCACCGAGCTCGCGCTGTCGCCAAACTGGTCGAGTTTGTAACGCAGGAGCGCGCTAGCTCATAGCATTCTTAATCAAATCATAAAAGAGGTCACTCAGCTCTATGCCGTCACACGCAGCCATTTTAGGAATGATACTTTCGGCAGATTGTCCCGGAACGGTATTAATTTCTATTACATGAGGAACACCGTTTTTGATGATGTAGTCGATTCGGCAAACCCCCGCGAGCCCCATTTTCTCGTATATGGCTTTCGAAGTGGCTTTGATTTCGGCGGTGAGTTCATTTGAAATTCTTGCAGGAGTAATTTCTTCGGATTCACCCTTGTATTTGGCCTCAAAATCGAAAAATTCATTTTTGGATACAATCTCTGTAATTGGCAAAGGATGAACCTCCTGCCCATTAAAGTAGACCCCGTTGGTAACCTCTTGTCCAGGCATAAATTCTTCCACGATTACCTCTTTGCCATGTTCGAATGCCTGTTTTATGGCCGGTCGTAGTTGTTTCTCCTCATTAACCCGTGAGGCGCCAAAACTGGATCCACCATCATTCGGTTTTACGAAACAAGGTAGGCTGAGGCTTGCTATGATTTGTTCGTCATTGTAATCATCCGGGGTTCTCAGTAACATTGCTCTGGCACATTTGAACCCATAGCTCTCCAGAACCCGGTTGCAGTAGAATTTGTTGAAAGTAAGGGTAGATGTAAGCTGGTTGCATGTGGTGTACGGAATGTTTAGCAAATCAAAATAGGCCTGCAGCTTTCCATCTTCCCCCGGTGTTCCGTGAATGACGATCATTGCACAATCAAAATGAAGCCGTTCGCCATCCAGTATTACGGAGAAATCATTTTTGTCTACCGCCAGTTTTAGATGCGTAGGATCATAGGTCCAGCCATCCTTATTTATTCGAATCCGGTGAGGTTCGTACAGTGATGAATCCAATTTAGCCATCACGGTATCTGCACTTAAATAAGAGATCTGATCCTCGCTGGAGAAACCGCCATCTACTACTGCAATTCGAAGCTTCATAATTTTAAGTTCTGTAACAAATTTAGGTGGAGTCAAATCCACTTATTATCCGTGCTGAACTACTTATTAACAGGGATTATTTAGCACTTCAATATTTATATCTTTGTTGCCATGGTGAGGGGAGGTCCCGGTGTGTTCGTGCCCCACCAATTCTAATAACATGGGATATCTTTTAGCGGCTTTAGGAGTGGTGGCTTTTCTTCTGATTGTATTCAGGAAGAAGATCGGCCCGATGTGGAGGTTTATATGGACAAAAGTCTTTTTGATTAACTTTTTTCTTGCACTGATTGTGGCGTCTCTGGTGTTTTGGGGCTTACTGGCCTATCTGGACAATTTCACGCTACATGGGCAGAAAATTGCGGTTCCGAACTACTATGGGATGCATGTGGAGGAACTGGGTCAGTTTAGTGAGGAAAAGAATCTCAACTATAAAATCATTGATTCGGTATACTCCGATGAATCGCCCAGAGGAACAGTTATCTGGCAAAAGCCAACCGCACATTCCGAAAATATTGAGTCGTTTGTGAAGCCGGATCGTACGATCTATCTGAAAGTGGTGCGATCAGGCATTGAGTACAAGACGTTGCCAAGTTTAGAAGGCTCAAAAGACATCGCTGTTGCAAAGTTGAATATTCTGGGGCTTAATTATAAACCTAATCCGGTACCCGGACCATTCCCGAATTTCGTCTATGGTGCTTTTTACAAAGGGAAACCTGTGAAGGAAGGGCAAAAAGTACCCAAGGGAGCTACCATCCGTTTGGATATTGGGATTGGGGATAAAGGAGGAGTTACTAGTGTTCCCAATGTACAGTGCAGCACAATACAACAAGCTTATCAGACGTTATCCACCTATACTTTATTCCCACAATTACATTGCGATGATTGTGTGACAAAAGAAGATTCGTTGAACGCTATTATATACAAACAGGTGCCTAGGCCGGTAAGTGTGGAGAACAGTACAGTAAGTCAGGGAGCAGATTTAGTAATGTTTGCCTCTGTTAACCATAGTTGTGAGCCACAGACTGATACTACTGCAGCGGACACCAGTCGAACCCCATGAGATTTTCGTTAACCTTTCTGATTCTATTAATTGGTGGTGCTACTTTCGCCCAAAAGGGAGTGGATGGAGAATTTCTTTCTCCGCTGGGAGCAAATCATGTGCAGATTGAAAAATACCGGCAGCGTGAGACAAAGAATGTTGACGGTATTTTTGTTTACCGCTATGATACCCTTGAGGTGAGAGTCGGAACCCAGGGAGTTCGGATTCTCGACGATTTTACTACAAACAAGTTTAAACCGCACAACGCGCAACCGGGAGATCCGGAAGTTACCGATACCGTGTGGTTTCACCTTTATCAGTCAGGGGTGCCCGATACAATGGGAACTGAATATATGGACGATACCACTTATATCTATGAGTTCGATACAGTTCCCGGTTTTGGATTTGACTCCATTGTTATTGACACCATCCCGATTCCATGGGTAGAAGTGGATGTTTACGACATTTGTAATTATCCGCCCACATTCGTTACCGACACATTATGGCCCAATTCGTCGTATGTGGATTCTCTTTGGAACGGAACGACCATCGATTTTTTTCTGGCCAGTACCGATCCGGATTTTACTCAGGATTCGGTTATCGTTTATAAGGTAGACACTTCCATCCTGGATACAGGTTATCTTTGGATAGATGATTTTGCTTACCTGAATAATACGTATGCAATAGACCCTCCTACTTACGGAGTGGTAAGTTTCGATGGGTTGGATGAAGCGGGTAAGCCGTACGATTTTAATACTACTGGTTCCGGCGCGGTCGATGTGTTAACATCGGTACCACTTAATCTGGCGACAAAACCTGATGGAATTACGCCCTGGGCAGCTGCCGATGCTCTGGAGTTGAGTTTTTGGTATCAGCCGGCGGGCTACGGTGAGGCACCCGAAAGTACCGATTCGCTGATCGTGCAGTTTTGGTCCCCTTCAGATGCAGAGTGGTCAACGGTTTGGAAGACTTTTGGCACCGCTTTAGACACGTTCAAAAGAGGGGCCATTCCAATTCAATCTATTAACTATCTGCAATCCGGATTTCAGTTTCGGTTTCGAAGCTTTGGCGCACAAAACGGAAGTCTGGACGTCTGGCATATAGATTTGGTAAATCTGGCACCCAATCTGGTCGGTGATACGATTTTTGAAGAAATCGCAATTCAGGAGCCGGTAAATACGCTGCTAAAAGAATATACAGCAATGCCATGGCACCATTATAAAACAGCTCCCGAATCGTTCATGTTAGACACGGTATTTCTGGAAGTGTATAATTCGGATGCAGTGACTGCGCAGAATGCACTCAATGCTTATTTTTCCGTATGTGAGAGTGGGGATTCGCTGACGGCAAGATTCTCTGATCAGAATTCTTTCGGAATTCCTACAAGGAGCGATAGTGCGTTGCACATAGATTACGATGATGGAACCAGTTTGTTTTTCTACGATACCTCACGGCAGGACACCTGCGCGTTCTTTGATGTAAAGTTTAGGTTCCAGGGAGGAATCAATATTATTCCCTCCAATAAGGAGTATAGCTTCACACAGCGGTTCAGCAACTTTTACGCATACGATGATGGAACGGCGGAGGCCGCTTACGGGGTTACCAGCACAAGTGCCCAGGTGAAATTAGCCTATCTGTTTACGGTTCCGTTGGAAGATTCTCTTTACGCGGTAAAAATTCACTTTGAGCCATCTGTAAACGACGCAACCACCGATCCGTTTATTCTGATGGTATGGGACAATGCCGGTCCCGGAGGAACCCCTGGAAATATCATATATGAAGAACCATTGTTGATGTCTCCCAAATATCACAACGGGCGAAATGGCTTCTATACTTATGAACTCAGTGAAAAAGTGGCCGTGAACGGAAGTTTTTATGTAGGTTGGAAGCAAACCACATCCAGCAGGTTGAATGTTGGGTTTGACGAGAATACAAACAACAGGAACAAGATATATTTTGATGTTCTGGGAGGCGTTTGGCAGAACACATCCTTCGATGGCTCCATGATGATACGTCCGGTTTTTGATGCTGGAAAATCAGATGCCTGGGTAAACGTTGAGGAAATTGACCTAAGTCCGGCGGTATACCCCAATCCTGTAAACAACCAATTAACGGTGGAACTACCTGAAACGGGTGCTTACCTGGCGCAGGTACTTGATTTAAACGGTAGGTTGATTCAGGAAGAGCTGTTTAACCAAAAATTACAACTGGATTTCAGTCCTTACCACTCTGGTTTGTACATTTTGAAAGTCTCCGATAATTTGGGCAACTTTACCACCGTTAAGGTGATTAAGCAATAACCCGGTGGAGGAGAATCAAGACTCTGAAGAGCTTTATGAGCACTATAATTTCGTAGCCGATAAAGGCCAGGAGCCACTACGTATTGATAAATTTCTCAGCGATCGTGTTCCTAACACTTCCAGAAACCGTTTGCAGGCCGCAGCTAAGAATGGAAATATTCTGGTCAACTCTAAGGTTGTTAAGTCCAATTATAAGGTAAAGCCGCACGATGAAATCTCGATTGTGTTGCCATATCCTGTCCGTGAAATTGAGCTGATCCCAGAGCAGATGCCTCTGGATATCTTGTATGAGGATGATGAGGTTCTGGTGTTGAATAAACAGGCGGGAGTAGTTGTTCATCCGGGCTATGGAAATTATACCGGAACACTTGTAAATGGATTGGTTTATCATTTTGAAAACCTACCGAAGAGTAAAGACTACGCTGGGAGGCCTGGGCTGGTGCATCGGCTAGACAAGAATACAACCGGCGTTATGGTGATTGCAAAAACAGAAGATGCCTTAACCCATTTAGCCAAACAGTTCTTTGACAGAACTTCAGACAGACGCTACTATGCCATTGTTTGGGGAGATGTAGCAGAAGACCAGGGAACCATCATTGGCAAAGTGGGTCGTTCGCTTAAGAACAGAAAGGTGATGCAGGTTTTTGAAGAGGACTCGGAATACGGAAAGCACGCTGTTACACATTACGAAGTAATTCGAAGATACGGATATGTTACGCTGGTAAAGTGTAAGCTTGAAACGGGAAGAACCCATCAAATTCGCATTCACATGAAGCATCTGGGGCATCCGTTATTTGGAGACCCCGAGTATGGTGGAGATAAGATTATTAAGGGCACCACCTTTTCCAAATACAAGCAATTTATTGAGAATTGTTTTAAAATTCTGCCACGTCAGGCATTGCACGCCAAAACACTAGGTTTTACGCATCCCCAAACAGGAGAATGGATGGATTTTGAAACCGAACTTCCCGAAGATATGGTGGAGGTACTTGATAGGTGGGAACGTTATTCTGAAGGTTCTATTCGTAATTAACCAAGAAACTTAGTTCAAAATTATAGTGTTTTCCGGATTGGTTTATCCACATTCGAGGCATTAGCGTATGCGCTGAAGCAGCTATGAATTATCTGTAATAACTTGCCTTATTCCGGTGCAGTGTTTAATTAAGTTGTGTTTTCGAAATACGAAAGAGTGCCGCAAGGGATGTTAAGAATAAAGCTAAAGTCGATACTAAAAACTTCATCTTAAAAATTATATCTAAAACCAATTGTCAAAGGCTGAATCGTCATGTTAGGCGACCTTCGGTCGCGTGTTTCAAATATTAATCGCCTATCAGGATAACTGTACGACCTCCATGTTTTTAACACGGTGCCAATGCCAATCATGCCCTCGGCAAACAAATACGCATGACCTTTTATCCGAAATTGTACGCCAGCTAGAATACTGATAGCATATATGTCGTAGTCTTCTTCATGAATGAAATTTTGAACAGGATTTTCGTCAAGAACATAAATGTACTGGTAGGACGCCATGATGCCTGTCAAAAAGGACAATCTCTTTTGTCGTGCAAATGTATAATCAACCCCTAACGAGGTGGTAAAGTCTTTTGCAGAATAAACGAACCCATCATTACTTCTATTCTCTCGATAAAAAAATTCTGAAACCCTAATATGAAAACCTTTGCCTACGTTCCTTCTATATACCAATGATAGGTAATGCGGTTTCAAGGGAGGAACTTCAAAAATTCCCATGCCTAAACTAATTGAATTCTTCATTTCAATCTGAGAATCCAAAGCTTGTCCTAACACACTGGTGGCGATGCATAGCGTGGAAGCGCCTAAGACAAGATATTTTATTACTAATCTCAGTAGTATAATTTTAGTCTCTACACAATTCTTCCATTAATTTAGTCAATTCAGCAATGTTGTGCTCCTGTTCAATGGCCAAAAACGGTAGGTCGTTCAACTATCTGATTTTTTGGAAGGCTATACCATCTCCGATGATCAATGAAAGCTAATATTCATCCAACTCCGAACAGTTTGCTGTTCTAATTGTCGGGCTGGATTCCACTACAACCGGATAGCACATTGCCATAACTGGTGTGTCTCTATATGGTCTGGGGATTCGGGTCTAACCCGACCTGCTCTGTACGGAGTACTTTATTAGTTGGTCTTTCTTAAATTAAAACCCACGCTCAACCCACTTTGCCATCCGTACTTGTTGAAGGAGGCAAACAAGTTAATGGGGATGTTCAGGTGTCCGGAACTAAATGTTTTACCCATTGCAACCACCCAACCAGTAGAAAGGCGAGCCTCGCCGCGGCTGTCCATTCTGTACGCTACAGGGTAGGGCACGGGAGTAATGGCACCGGTAGAATCGGTTTCATTCCATTCGCTCTGCAATTGCCATTTGCCGGTTGATTCGTTGAAGAAACTTTTTGCCTCTTTTTCAAATCCAAAAGAGGGGCCAAAAGCGAATTCCAACCCTGTTTTTGCACTTCTAAATCCGTTCATAACCACCAGCCTGGGGTTAAATAACTGTTGTTCCGGGCCGCTGATGATAAACAACCCCTCAATCAGCGCGTGAAAATCTCCTGCACTCAAGTACTCCTTTTCTACCTGATACCCGAACTGAGTAACCACTGGAACTGCGTCCCATCCTCCTTCACTCTCTGGATCTGACAGCCTGCTGGCCATGTCTCCCATAATCATGGCAACTCCTACTCGTGGTCCGTTGTTTCGAATATCAGCCTGAGGTGTTTCCGGAGGTTGCTGATAGTAAACCAGTGTGTTGAGAATTTCCTGATTGCTTTTTATCTGCAGAATTTCGTTTAGCGTTAGCTGCATCATTGCCTGAATTTCGCCCGGGACGTTTACGAATTCTCGAATGGTGGTTTTGTCATATTCACCTGAAGCAACGTCCAGAATTTTTAAATGAATCACGATTTTTTTGCCAAGATGGTCTATACTCCCTGAGAACATCTTATCAACCCCTATGCTTTTGCCAATTTCAAGCAAGCATTGTTTTCCATAGCACTCAGATAGATTCAGCCCTTGATTCTGGCCTATCTCTGCAATGTCGTGTTTATCAAACACCTTGTATTTGTTGGTTTTTACCAACTCAATTCGAAGCAGGCTACCCGCTGTTTCCGGATTGATTGTGGCAATATTGGAATGGATATTCAGTACGGCTGCCGTTGGTAAGCTTTCGCTTGCCGTTTGGGCAATATGCACGGTTGACGCCAATAATGCCAATAGAATGAAAAGGCTCTTCTTCATTTTAAGTTTTTTGGCTAAGTAAGTACGCTTGCGTTCATGGTGCCAGCTTGTTTTTAGTTAATGCGTACTTTTTTTAACGGTAATTGCTGCTTCTTGACTTTATTTTAAAGGGGTTTTGTGTTGGGTGATACGTACAACTAATGTCTTCAACCCTGGCGAGTGTTCGGGCAACTGGAAACAGATGTTAAGTATACCTTGAGGTTGATTAACTTGCACCGTCTAAATTGAGCGTATGATCTATGAATTCAATGGTTTTCGACCGGTAATCGATGAGTCGGCATTTATTCACCCGCAAGCCAACGTTACCGGAAATGTTTTTATCGGGAAAGATGTGTATGTAGGTCCGGGAGCAGCGATACGTGGTGATTGGGGTAAGGTGGTAATTGAGGATGGTTGTAACGTGCAGGAAAGTTGCACGATTCACATGTTTCCAGGGACTACTGTTACGTTAAAACAATCGGCTCATATAGGGCATGGAGCTATTGTTCATGGCGCTATCATCGGAGAAAACTGTTTAGTTGGAATGAATGCCGTCATTATGGATGAGGTAATAATAGAGGAGGAGTGTATTATTGGTGCTTTGGCCTTTGTTGGCGCTAAAACCCATATACCAAGGAGAAAATTGGTGGTTGGTAATCCTGCCAAAATTGTAAAAGAAGTTTCGGATGAAATGATACACTGGAAAACGATGGGAACCGCTTTGTATCAGAAACTGCCGGCAGAATGTTATGAAACATTGCGCGAATGTGAACCGCTTCGCCAGGCCGAACCGAATCGTCCTGGTCAGGATGCAATTCTCCAAACCTGGGAAGCCGTAAAAGCGGGAGAAAAGTAAATTTACCTAATAGAAACCCCTATTTATGTCAATTTTTCAGGAAGAAGAAAGAGAAGCCTACGGAGTGATTGAGTTTTTGTACCGTAACTGGAAGAAACTGGCCCTTGCTGCCATAATTGGATTGGTGCTCGGAGTTGGTATTACCTTTTTGATGCCGAACAAGTATCGATCATTTGGTATAATATATCCACCAAACTCATACACGAGAGATAAACTTATCAGCAACCCACAGTTTGGTCATGAGCAGGAAACGGAACATCTTATGCAGTTGCTGGAGTCGTCTTCTATGCGGGATAGTGTGGTTGAACGGTTTAATTTGAAAGACTACTATGAAATCGACACGTCGGTACAAGGCTGGCGCGAGACTTTAAATCTGCGATATATAGCTGACGTAGGTTTTTTTCGATCCAAATATTTATCGGTGGTTATATCCGCGGAAACGAAGGATCCCGAACTTTCGGCAAACATTGTCAATTATATTATCGATGCGGTAAACCGGTATAAGGAACGTGTATTTCAGGCCAATATTCGGCAGGAACTGGCTTTTTTCAAGAAACGTTATGATAACAGTTTAGCTGAACGAGATTCGGTAGTAAGTCTTATTTATAGTCTCAAGGACACTTCTGATGGTAATAACCTCATAACCAATTACAAAAATAGATTGGCTAAAGATGGTTATATCAACGATGACTTTATCAATACTCCCAGAATGGAAGAACTGGTGAGAGAATACGACAACATTGAGGCCAGAACCATGGGGTTTAAGAATGACCTGGCCGTAGCCGTGGATGCAAGTAAGAAACCATTTCTCAAAAACTACGTGATTGATCGTGCTGAACCTGTTTACAAGAAAGTGTCGCCTTCACTTATGTGGAATGGGTTGTTGGGGCTACTGATTGTAACAGGAATCACCGCATTTTTTCTAATGATTTCCGCCAGATTAAAGACGTTGCGATCCAGCTGATGTACCTGTTTCTTAGGAAATACAGTTTTTGGCTAGGTTTAATATTAGGCTCGCTTACCACCGTTCTGTGGTTTTTATCTTCGGATGATAAGTTGAAATACATGTTGCCGGTTCTGCTGGCACTGCTGCTGTTGGGATGGGCGCTTTTAACAAATAAGAAGTGGCTATGGTATGCGAGTGTTTTGTGTATTCCTTTTTCCACGGGAACCATCCTTACCGGAACTGGAATAAACCTGTCCATGCCATCCGAAATACTGATTGCCTTTATGGCTATGGTAGGGGGGATCTATATGCTTAAGGGGAAATTTGATTCTGAAATATTAAAGCATCCCTTAAGTATTCTCATTAAGGTTCATATAGGGTGGTTGTTTTTTACCTCAATTGTGAGCACTGATCCGGCGGTGTCGTTCAAACGAGCCATTATACACACCATTTTCATTGTTGCATTTTACTTCATCAGTGCAGCACTCGCCAGACGAAATTCAAAGTTATTTCTCAAAACCTTCATACTGTATTTAATAGGTTTAATTCCGGTAATGTACTGGACCTTTGAAAGGCATCTTGCCTTGAATTTTGACCTGAGAATGGTGTTTGCCATGTGCCAGCCTTACTACAACGATCACACAATTTATGCGGCGTGCATTGCTTTTTTAATGCCTTTAACCGTAATCATGTTGCGTCATTCACGTCTGCTTCGGATTACCGTTTTCTGGCAAATTGTGCTGGCCATAGGCTTTTTGCTATTGGTAACACAGCAAGCCCTCGCCTTGTCCAGAGCCGCCTGGATCAGTCTGGGAGCTGCACTGTTGTTCTATTTCATGCTTAAAATCCGGATTAAATCATGGGTGGTTTTCTCACTCGTATTTATATTACTCGGAACAGGGTATCTGCTTTCTGAGCAGGTTTACAATCAGGTAGCACAAAATGAAGCGGTAAGTAACGATGGCGATTTCGAAAATCATGTTACTTCGGTTACCAATGTAACTACAGATGCTTCTAATCTTGAACGTATCAACCGTTGGGTTTGCGCCATGGAAATGTTTAAGGATAAACCCATAACCGGATTTGGACCAGGGACTTACCAGTTTGAGTATGGGAAATATCAAACTTCCGAATTCAGAACCTATATAAGTACCAATCATGGAGATAGAGGGAATGCACACTCTGAGTTCCTGACATATCTGTCGGAAACAGGATTGCCAGGGTTTCTTATGTACGTGGCGATCGTTTTCTATTCGATTCATTTGGGAATGAAAAACTACTATCGAACCCAGGATAAAGCCAGAAAGTTGATCTTGCTGGGAGTCTTGCTCGGGCTGGTTTCCTTTTTTGTGCACGGCTGCGTTAATTCCTTTTTAGATCAGGATAAAATGGCCTTTTTGGTATACTCCGGATTGGCTGTGATTTTGGTTTATGATTTACAGTTCAGGGAAGATAAAAGATCAAGCACAGAGGTTGGATGAAATGGCCATTACAGAAACTAAGACGGAAGAAATGGTTCAGACGATCCATTTTTATCCTATGGGTATTCGGATGTGTTTTGGTTTTGTTGGAATTTGCCTATAGATACCAGTGGATAGACTTCTACAAATCGGAATTGCAAGGGTTGAACCCCGATTTTAGGGAGGGAGAACCCACCCTCCTTGTTTTTGGTGATTCTTTTACAGCGCAGCAGAATGGGTACATTGATCAACTTAGAGATTCTTTGCCTGGTTGGAATGTTGTGAATAGTGCGGTTCCCGGAACATGTGCTCGCCACGCTTCATACATGGCCGGAAGACGGATTGCACAGTTTCGTCCTCATACAGTTATTTACCAGATGTACCTCGGAAATGATTTTTTGGAGGAAAGCCCTCCGGTTAACTGGAGTGAATTGTCGTTTCTGAGAAATGCCTATTGGAAATTTTCAAATACATTCAGATTTACGGCATTCCTTAACTACCGGATGGGGCAAGTCAGCGCAGATTTAAATGCAGATTTTGACGAAACCACCGTAACAAAGGAGATGACGGAGTTTGATTCGGATAAGTACTCTGGTAGGTGCAAAATGCTGATTAAGGCACAACCAGACTTCCTTAACAATGTTTACCATGTAAAAGAGCCTTTGGTTCAGGCGTTTGAAAATTCGATACAGTATATTCAGGATATTGAGAAGCAGTTGGCGGATTCCACCCGGTTTGTTGTTATGGTAATTCCCCACCCAGCAAGTGTTAGCGAGGTGTATCAGCAACAGTTTGAAGCGATGGGAGCGAATTTGAGAAGATCGGATAAATACCCGGTTATTGACAGGTTGAGACAGGAGTTTTCAGAGGTTTGGTGGGCACAGGAATGTTTGAAATACGGGCACTACTACAATAACGATGAGCATTTAAATGCACAAGGACAAGCCGCACTGGGAAACTGGGTGGTGAAAAATTTCCAGAGATAAATTACAAACGGGTATTGACTAGTTCATACAATGTGTTCGATTCAGATAAACTCGCTTTGGACCAAATCTTCTCAAGCTTGTAACCCAGGCGACCAGCGATTTGGTCTATCATTTCCAGGTTGCAGTCGGATGATAATGTGAGGAAGATATTGTCAATCATTTGCCGATCGTTCAACTGCTGAAATAATTTCTCGAAATACTCGAAGTTTTCACCGCAATACCAGGCATATTCTTTTTCTTCCACGGGATTTCTGGGGTAAAACGGGGGGTTGATCAACACGTAGTCAAATGGTACATTTGGCAGAGAGTCAAACAAGTCGGAATGGATCACTTTAAAGTCCAGATTGTTCTTTTTCAGATTGGACCGTAGTGTTTCAACCACCTGTTTACTAATATCTGAAGCGGTAACCTGCGCACCTTTCAAGTGGGCGGCAATAGAGGTAATTCCACTACCACACCCAAGTTCGAGCACGCTTTTATTCTCGAGATTAGTTTCTTCTACAAAACTCAGCAGCATTTTGGAACTCGTAAAATACCGGGGATGAAAGATGCCCGGAGGAACTCTTAACGAAATCCCTTTGAACGTATAGCGGTTGTCCGCTTCAATAACCTTGACCAGTACATTTCCAAAGTGTTTATTTAATCGAGCTTTTATTTTCTGACCAACCGGCATGTGCGAATATAGGTTAGTTGTTGCATACGAATTCTTGAATGGTCGATATGAAGTTCGTTTTCGCCATTCAACACCCTATGAGATCATTAGACTGGTTATTCACTGTAAAAACCTTGTTCTTCAGGTTGTCGGTATTTCCATACCTTATGAAGGAACTTAATTTCATAAGGTATGTTGTAAACCCCACTCAAATATCTTAAGCCGGACACACCTCGCAACAACGACTTTTTCCATCCGCGAATTCTAAAATCTGAAGCAGTAGGATAGTAGCCGTTCAACACCGTTTCAAAATTTTTAATCTTATTAACCATAGCAGGTTGCAACCAGGGGGTAAGAGGGTTTTTTCTTAGGTCGAAATTCTCCCAGGTGGGTGAAATCCAGTCTTCAAGCTTATCCGGAAAACTAAACCCCTGAGAAGTTATCGTCTCATACAACTCCGAGCCTTCCGTGGGAACCGGGCTATACAGGTAAATAATGATTTCGGTAGCCGGATTAATCTGCTTGATTTCTTTTATGAAATCAATATCCTCGTCAATTTGCTTCATGACAGCTTCAGGATTGTCTCCGGGCATTCCCAGAACAAAGGAATATTCGGGAATAATGCCGATTTCGCCTAATCTTTCAGCAAATTCTTTTATCTGAGCACCGGATTGTGTTCCACCCTTATCCATTTTTGCCAGTACTTCGTCATTGCCAGTTTCCGCACCAAGAAAGATCATCTTCAGACCTGCGTCTCGCATCAATTTAAGGTCGTCGTCAGAGTATTTATTTATCGTATCAATCCTTCCTTCCCCCCACCAGCTGAGGTTTAAATCCATTATTTGCTCAGCGAAGGCTACGGTTCTCTTCCTCGAAGTGAAAAAATTATTGTCATGAAATTCAACGGCATCTACACCGTATGTTTCATGGAACCAGCGAATGTCTTTCACCATTCTTTCGGCGGACATACCTTTCCATCTGGCATTATATATCGGAACAACAGCGCAGAACGAACAGGTAAAAGGACAGCCAAAACTTGAATGGTACGCGAGGGTTTTATTTCCTAAAAAGGTTTTTGCAAGATAGTTGTCGAGGTGATAGGTGTTGTGTAGTCTCTGATATGGAAAAGGTGCCAGCTGATCCATGTTGGGCAATGTTTCCTTTGCGGTTTTCACAATCTTATCCTCCTTGAGAAAGATTAAATTTTTTACCGACTCAACATCCGATTCCCCGTTTTCCAGTTTATCAAGAAGCTGAGGAAAGGCTGAGTCTCCCGGTCCGTTAATTACATAATCTACGTAACCGGATTGAAGACAAACCTGATGCTGGTTGCTCGCAAAGTACCCTCCCCAGATAATTTTGATTTCGGGATGATTTTGGCGAATTTTTTTTGAAATGGGAATTGCTTGTTTGAGTTGTGGTCCGGGCATTACGGTAACCCCAAAGTACCTTATTCCTCCTTGCTGGATATGCTGGAGTATTTTCTCTTCCGGATCGCTTTCCAGATTACCATCCACAAAGTGATAATCAAATTTTCCCTCAATGGAACCACCTACCTGAAGAAGTGAATTGGGAATTCGATGTTTAGCATCTGCACTCCTGGGGTTGAATAGTATCACGGCGGGGTTCACTTCCCGAAGATATTAAGTTTGATTATAAAGAACCTCGTCGTCAGGAAAAGTCTACTAAATTTAAGTCCACTTATGAAACCTAAGGTAGTTCTGTATAACCCTAAGGCGGTATTTTACGATATGCCTCTGGCATTAATTGCTATTGCCAGCCATCTGGACAATGAACGGTTTGAACCAATCATTATTGATGGTCGGATTAGTGAGGATCCTGTGGCAGAACTATTGGAGCACCTGCCTTCCGCGGTGTGTGTCGGGGTTACGTGTTTAACAGGGGCCCCTTTGCACGATGCTTTGCAAGTGTCTCAGTCCATTAAAGAACATTTTCCGGATACTCCCGTGGTTTGGGGTGGTTGGCATCCGTCCCTTTTCCCTACGCAACCGTTGGACGAATTAAACTGCGTGGACGTAACGGTTCAGGGACAGGGAGAGCAGACCTTTAAAGACCTGGTAGAGGCCTTTGCTTCGCCTGGAAATTCTCTTAAAGAGATTGATGGCATAGCATTCAAGGATCAAAATGGGGAAATTGTCAGAAACAAGCCAAGGGCAATGGAGCCTATTGGATCCTTTTGTGAACCTGACTATTCATTGATTGATGTGCCGGCCTATTTTGCCAGGAAAGAGAGAAAACAACTGGATTTTATCACTTCAACAGGATGTTACTTCCGTTGTGAGTTTTGTGCAGACCCATTCGTTTTTAACAGAAAATTTACCTCGCTAACACCTGAATCTATTTTTAAGCAGTTGGAAGCCTTGCATAAACAATATGGCTTTGAGGATTTGAACTTTCAAGATGAAACCTTTTTTACTTATCGTCACGATATTCTGAAAATGGCCCAGCTCTTTATTGATAGTGAGATGGAATTTACCTGGGCAGCTACGATGAGAGCAGATCAGGGAAGCAGAATGACCGAAGAAGAGTTTGAATTGTTAAAGAAGAGTGGTTTGCGTCGGTTATTAATTGGGGTCGAATCAGGATCTCAGGAGATGATGGATTGGTTGAAGAAGGATATAAAAATGGAGCAGGTGTGGCTTTGTGCTGATAGGTGTAAGCGGTTAAATATTGACGTGATTTTTCCTTTTATTGTTGGCTTTCCTGAAGAAACTGATGAGAGTGTGGCCAGTACTCGAGCTATGATCAAAAAGTTGCGGCAGATGAGTAGTGGATTTGATACTCCGGTTTTCTACTTTAAGCCTTACCCAGGCTCAGGAATTACCAACCGTGTATCCAAAGAAGGTTTTGAGCTACCCAAGTCCACTTTGGAGTGGTCTGAATTTGATTACATCGGATCTCATGGCCCATGGGTGTCCAGAGAAAAGTATCGTGATATCGAACGATTGAAGTTTTACCTGAAACTTGCCTATAAACAACTCCCAATGGCAATGAAGCCCCTTCAGTGGTTTGCGAAATTCAGATTAAGAACCGACTGGTTTGGGATGCCTCTTGAGAAGCTGGTGTTTCAGAAATTGTACGATACTCGCCGATTATCGTAGGAGCTTGTTGATAGGTTTCTGTACGTTTTAAAATGCACTACAGCATCTGGCACAAGCTGGAAACAGGCCGCCAGCCTTATGAATGTCTTTTCGGAACTGCTTGATAATTGCTGAATTCCAAATCTCCTTGAGATTTTGTTCGTTCATGTTTCCAATAGAGAGGTTATAACATCTGCCATGAGCCGGTATTACACTTCCATCAGACTTTACCATCACATTTCTGAAAATATCCCGGCAACCACTACCCATCATTGTGTCCGGTTTGAGGTAAAACGTTTCCAATTCAGCTAAGCTGTTAAGCTCAGGAGAGAACACAACATCGAATTTAGAGTTTCTCGATTTTACCTGCTTGATTTCCGCATTCAGAGCTTTTAAATCCAGGGATTTAGGGTCAAATTCATCTATATTGGAAACAGTTGCCGGATATTGATCGCCAAACATTCTGTTGTGTTTCTCCGCCATTGATTCGGAGGTAAAGTTGGTATGCATAAATCCGAGACGTTTGATGGGGTAACGCTCAAAGAACTTTACGAAATCCAACAACTCATGTTGATTCCAGTTGGTAATAACGCAGAATATTGAAACGTCCGGAGGTGTAGAAGATTCAAATAGCTTCTCCATGCCCTCTATTGCACGTTGAAAAGAACTTTTGTGCCCACGGATAAAATTGTGCGTTTCCTCAAGTCCATCCAGGGAAATAAAAATATCGTCTACCTCTGCATCAAGAATGACATCGGCTTTTTGCCTTAAGTTAAGCGCATTGGTGGTAATGGACGTGTAGAGATTCAGTTTTCGGGCATGGATCAAACTTTCTCCAAGATGAGGATAGATAAGAGGTTCCGTGAATCCGTACCCGATTTTGGCCTTCGGGTAGAACTCGGCCGTTTGATCCATGAGTCGGGTAATCAACTCCAGGGGCATATTCATTGGGTGAGTTCCTACCAGATTCACCGCAAAATTTGTGTTTTGGTTTTTTGTTCCCACATCACACATCTTGCAATGAAGATTGCAGATGTTGTTTACGCCCAAAACAATCCACTCAGGATGGAAGAGTAGTTTTCCCGGAAGAATTTTCTCGTTTACCGACCGTATGCTTGAAGCCAAAGGCATTAATCAAAGGTAGTTGTTATCCCGAAATATAATATAAGGTCGGGTTCTTTCAGCAGAATGGCGCATTTGCAATTCAGTTATCTTTAGCCAACCAGCTTCATGCTATACCTTTTGAAAAAATACTGGGTGGTTGGGATACCGGCAGCCGTGATGATTGTGATAAACATTGTTTACGGATTTGATGGGCTCTACGGTCAGGATAGTTACGAATACCTCAGATATACGAATGCAATTTCAGATTGGTATGCTGGTGGTGAACACCCGGGAGACTTCTTTTGGCCAGTTCTTTATCCTTTGTTCGCATCGTGGTTAGGATGGTTCATGGAGTCTGGGTTGGCACTTCAATTAATTTCACTCATGGCATTGATGGGCAATCTGATTCTGGTCAGAAAAATGTTGGAACTACTATATCCTGAAAAATTGGAAGCCCGACTATTGAATGCATTTATCATCGTAGCGATGATCGCCAGTCCCTATTTCTTAAGAGCTGGAATAATAGTAATGAGTGATATGCTGGCCGCCTTTTTTGTCACCTTCACGATGTTTTCGTGCATAAAATCTGTTAAGGAGGAGCATTGGAGTGGCACCGTTTTAGCCTTTTTCGCTGCCAGCCTCTCTGTAATGACGCGGTATCCGACTGCAATTTTGGTAGGCCCGGCAATTTTATTCCTGATCGGTTTGCAAGTGAAGAGAAAGCACCTTTTTTGGTTGGTGCTCGCCACTGTGGTTGGAGTAGTGGGTTTGCTACCCTTTTTTATAGTGAAGGGTGGAGGGGTTAATCAGTTTTTTGCGCATGATGGACTTCAGAGGTGGTCACCGGTAAACTTTACGTCTACCAGATTTGCTACTGCCGATGGGTTTAATGAACACGACTACCCAAACTGGTTGTATGCCTTGTCTCCGTTTTTCCACCCTGGTTATTTATCGATGGGTATCCCGTTGCTATTTTTCACCAGACCTCGAAAACTAGGCGGAGTATTATTACTCTTGTTCTTAATTGTGGGTTTCTATCTCCTTTTTCTCGCTGGAATTCCATTTCAGAATATGAGGATGTTCATACCCGTGTTCCCGCTATGTGTTGTACTCTTTTACCCGGCGTTTTACAGGGGCGCTAAGAAGTTCAAGCCAGTTGTGTTTTTTGTCGGCATAGTTGTAATACTTGGTGTTCAAAGCTTTCTGTTTGTAGATAGTTTTAATCGATTTGTTCAAACTCACCATTTGGAAAAAGAGGTAGCTTCAAAAATTCAACAAATAAGTACTCCGGAAGTCCCGGTTTACGCCTTTGTCGTTGATATTGCCTTGCCTTACAGGGGGGTGGATAACCAGGTGAGAAGCCTTTGGGAAGCAAATTATGACGATTTTGAAAAAGGTGCACTGGTTGTGTTTAATGAACCACTTCTATCGCCGCAGTGGTCTGGGGAAAACCCCATGCTCAATTGGCAAAAGTTAAAAGAACAGCACAAATTGCATGTAGTTGCGGAATGTGCCGGTGGTTGGAAAATATATAGGATTCATGATTAGACCTCTGATTTTCACTCCTGGGTTTGCGGTAGACGAGATGGATTCTACCTGTATTCCCGCCTTGCAGGATTATTTGAAGGAGCTTGGCCGGCGAAAAATCCGCGCAACCATAGTTAGTTTAAATTATCCTGAGAACAGCGAGTACAGTTGGTTTGGTCATAACGTTTTTTCTTTGGGTTGGGGCAATCCCGGGAAACTGATTAAGAGAATGAAACTCAATCATGTTCCACAAGAGTTGTCAGGTTATTTGGAAGGTAAAACTTTTGATATTGTTCACTCAATGTGGATGACGGATGCCAGTTATATGGCGTCGGTATGCGCAACGCATTTAAGTCTACCACATGTAATTACGTTAATGGGGCAGGATGTTGAACCATCCTGGTATTCGAAGAGAATTCTAAAACAAAAGCCTGAAGTGGTGTCCATATCCGATTTTCAATTAAAACGGGCAAAGGCTTTATGTGAGATAAAGAAGGTCATTCCATGGGGGATAGAGAAGATTACATGTGAGTCAGGGGAACGAACCGTAGATATCGTAACTATTGGGTGGTTGAATACAACCAAACAAGTTCACCAAACGGTTGAATTGACCAGAAAATTGGTACATGAGTTTCCGGAGTTACGGGTGGTGTTGATTGGGGATGGCGAAATGAGACACAATATTCGAAATCAAATTCAAAAAGAAGGGCTGGATAAGCACATTAAGGTTGCCGGGTTACTGGAGCGCGATGAGGTACTCGATTATTTGGCGAAATCTAAGGTGTTATTTCATCCGTCCGCCTATGAAGGTTTCGGCATGGTGTTAATTGAGGCACAGGCCATGGGGGCAAAAGTAGTGAGCTATCCGGTAGGAATTGCGCCAGAGCTTAACGATGCTGTTACAGTTGAGAATTTTGAAGAAGCCGTAAATGCCGTTCGAAGTCAATTGACAGGGAGCAAGGAATCGGCTGCCAGGCGCGATTTCAAGGTGGAGAAAACCGTTGATCAATACCTGGAGTTGTATCAGCAGATGATCTGAATCCATGGAAACGGGTTTTTCCGTCCTCCCAATAGTTTCTTCAGTTTTCCGGGTCGATAATGAAACTTAAATGTCGGCAAATCCCAATATGTATGGTGATGATAGGATTTAATCATTTCACGAAATCCTTGAGCCACGTAGTAATCCTTTGATCGTTTTTTTGCCGCGTCGGCTTCAGGAATGGACTGGTAGAAGGGGCTATCAAGAATGTGGATTTCTCCCTTATCCTTTAGTTTGGGTTGAAGACCGTCAATTAATATTCCCACATCCTCGAAGTATTGAATGGAAGCATTGAACACAATAATGTCGAAGGTATGATCTGGAAGCAATTCCAATTCTTCACACTGGATAAAGTTCAAGTTTGGGTGATCAAAGCATCTGGCACCTTGTTCCAACTCCTGAAGATTTATATCTGATGCCCATACTTTGCGGCTTCCTGATTTTGCCAGAAAATAGGAGAACCAGCCATTTCCACAACCAATTTCCAGAATGTCCTGGGCCTTCTTTTGTGTCAGATATTCGTCAAAAGCGTGTGCCGACTCCATTCGCAACTGCCATTCCGTATCGGTTTTCCAACCGTCAAAAAGATGCCGGTCTTTCAGCTGTTGATCCGTTGGTAGCCTACCTTCTTTTTTCCTGAGTTCAATGTAGTGCTCCTCAAATTCAAACGATGGAATATCTCCAATCCGTATAACTCCTGACTGCAACCTGGTATGTTTAATGCTCTGGAGTTCCACGACTTGTTGTTTGCATCATTTTTTCAGCAATCTGGGCCTTGGTAGAATGCATCTTACTTTTCAGCCGATTTCCCGACTTAAGTGTTTTTGCTGCCTGGTACCGATTGTTCAGAAAGCGAATGGCGTGTTTATAGTATCCACTATTATAAGTACGTGTAAAATCAATGTCCCGGTCGGTGCTGGTTTGCCAGTTGGGTTGTGCAATGATCCGGTCTTCAATTTCAGAATACAGTGAAGTGCCTTTAATGGGATAGGCAAGTGTGATGGTAAACTGGTCCGGAATGGATTCTTCTAGATACCTGGCTGTTTGATAAATGTCCTCTTGAGTTTCATCCGGATAGCCAACCATAATAAAAGTTCCTGCCTCCATACCACATTGTTGGGTCAATTTGATCATAGCGGAGACTTCTTTAATGTCTACACGCCGATCCATTTTATCAATAATCTTCTGACTTCCACTTTCGGCACCAATCCAAATTCTGAAGCAGCCAATTGATTTCAACTTCTCGAGTATCCCCTTGTTCAGGCGTTCGGCCCTGGTAATGATCTCAAAACTAACATTTACCCCACGGCTCCTCATTTCATCGTGAAATGCGTCAATCCATTTGTGGCTAACAGTGAATACGTCGTCCACAAACCATAACGCTTCAACATCGTACTTGTCACGAAGCATTTCAATTTCATCCACAACATCTTTTGCGGGCCTTCTTCGGTAGCTTTGCCCATACACTGCGGTGCTACACCATTTACAGGTGTATGGGCACCCTCTTTGAGTGGAGATATTTGCGGTTCTTTTTCCATGATGTTTCTGCCATACGTCAAGGTATTTTTCAAGAGGAATTGCAGACCTATCTGGCCACGGCAGTTCGTCCAGAGACTTTAGCTTAGTTCGAGCTTCCGTGGTAACCAACTCACTTTTGAGATTAAGAAATGCTAAACCGTGAATTTCAGAAACAGGGTTGCTTTCCTTTAAAGCCTGGATCAATTCCAATGCCGTTTGCTCTCCCTCACCAATTACGCAATAGTCAAATCTTGCCAGGAGGTAATTCTGAGTATTGTACGTAACATCCGGTCCGCCAACCACGGAAATATACGATTCGTGCTCTTGTTTCAGCCAATCATTTAACTCAATTACATTGATTTTAGTCATCAAATTGGTATAGTATAGAATCACATCGGGACGTGTTTCTAACATGAAACGCTTCCAGCTGGTCTTGGATTGAAATGTAGAGTCAAATACTTCACAAGCAATACCATGGTGTTTCAAAAAGGCAGTAACATAAAGCAGCCCCAGGGTTGGGTACGGACGCATGATTTCTTTTTCTTTCTCGTCCTCCTCCAGAAAATATCCATGAGTTAATACTACTTTCAATCTGCCGGTTTTGCTTTGCGGAAATGAATCAGATAATGGTCAGCCTTATCTGCCACCTTTTGCGAAGATAACGAAACACGCTCCATTGTTTTTAGGGTGTTCAGAACTAATTTCTTTCTTATGAAATAAGGTTCCATATATGATGGGGGGATAAATAGACCTACGGGCTTTACCCCTACGTATTCGAGTTTCTTACCAACTATGTCTTGAATTTCATGTGGAGAATAATACCATGTCGCCACTGACTTTCCATCCACGTTAGCCATTACCGCGTTTTTTGCCAGCCTTCTTCTTCTTTGGGTTTTGTCGCCCTTTGCTCTGTAATACAGCCGCTCCCAACTGCACTTCCTCGACATGATTACTGCAATGAAATGCCCTCCGGGATTTAAAACCGTCTCTATTTCTCTGGAAAATGATTGCCAGTCTTTTTCCGAAAGGCAGTTTAAACCACCAAAATTGGAGAGTATAAAGTCGAATTGCTGACCTAAGGAACCTACATTTTTGAGGTCGAGTTGCTGGAAAGATAAATTTGGCGCCAGGTGATGGTTTTGAGCGTATTGGACCATTTGTTTGGATATGTCAGTAGCCAATACAGATGCTGCCTTTCCGGTCATATATTCCGCATCTATACCCGTGCCGCAATTAAGTTCCAAAACCTTGTACTCGGAATCCAGCCATTTGTCTATGTATTTCCACACCAGCGCTCGCTGAGCTTTTCCAATCTCCGACAGGGAGAACTGGTCATCGTAGGTGGATGCAACATGATCAAAATCTTCCAAGAGTCAGGCTTTATTGGTCAGGCTACCAAGTTTACGTCGGTTTTTGGCTGCTTTTAATTGATTATAAGGCAATAGAGTTAGATTTCGCCAATCAACGCCCTTCCATTTGGTTGGATTGAGCACTTTCCTCAAATTTTCCTTCCCCTGTGTGGATCGGAATGAACGATGCAAATAACGGTGCAGCGCTTTGTAATAATCCGAATTAAAGGTTCCTGAAAACATCATGGCAAGTTCATCCGAATCTGTCCAATTCGCTTTCTCGCCAAGCTCTGATTTAACCATCTCGTAGAATTTGGTGCCTGGCAATGGATAAGACACCGATACCCCAATATCATCTGGCCGGTTATCTTCAATCATATCTAAAGTCAACCGGATGTCCTCTTCCGTCTCACCGAGATAACCGAACTGAATAAAATAGGCAACCCTTACCCCGAGCTTCTGAAGTTTTGTCGTCGACTCCTTAATCTGGTTGAGTGTCGTACCCTTGTCCATTGCATCCAGAATTTTTTGAGAGCCGCTTTCAGCTCCAATCCAGGCTTCATAGAGTCCGCTTTCGGAAAGGGCCTCTATTGTGTCGTCCTTTACCAAGAGATCAGCCCGACTTTGAATTTTGTATTGGATCTGGCAGTTTCTTTCCTTGAGAGCCGTGTTAAACTCCTGTACCCAGCCCGGTTTAAGTCCAAAAATGTCATCGCACATCCAAAACCTTGAAACGCCGTAGTTTTTTTGAAGCAGCTGGATCTCGTCTACCACATTCTGTGGGGTCCGGGAGTTATAGCGGTTGCCGTAAATTGGTTTCGCACACCAGTTGCACTTAAACGGGCAACCTCTGGTGGTGGCAATATTGAGACTAAATGGATATTTACCTTGTGCCCAAACCCGTTTGTAGGCCTCAATATCAACCAGATCCCATGCCGGTAGAGGTAGAGAGTCAAGGTCTTTAAGTACGTTTCTCGAAGGGGTTTTTACAATTTCTCCATTCTCCAGATAAGCAATACCTGGGAAATTTTGGTCTGGCTCGAGCCCTTTCTCGTAAAGATGAAGCAGTTCCTTTAATGCAATTTCCCCTTCTCCAATGATTACCACGTCGGCTCCGCCATTCAGGTACTTTTCGAAGTGGTCAGAAGAATCTGAGCTGCACACGATAACCAATTTGCCTGCCGATTTAGCAGTGCGAATCATTTCCATTGCAGCATTCCGCATGGTCGTCAGACACATTTTCGTAAGGTAGTTAAAGCCATCGTCGTATACTACTAACGTACTTGCTGAACTGAGAGCGTTTGAGATTTCCGAGGGAGAGCGCCTTAAATTGGTGTCGAATAGGTCTACCTTGAAACCGGCTTCTCGCGCCACACTTGCCGCCCAGATCGTTCCAAGTGGAGGGTAAGGTGTTTTGTTGTTCCACTGTTTTTCGTCCAGAGGATAGAAGTAGGAGTGAGTAAACAATATTTTACCGTCTGCAGTTAGTCTTCCCATTGCAGATGATGTTCAGTTTTCAATTTCTCGAGAATTTCTTCTGATTTACTCAGCACTTTTTGCTGAAAATTTCCGGGATGGTGTTTGGAAACATAAGTTCGGGTTTTGAACGCTACTTCAAAGTGTTTTGGATTCATTGAACCAAATTTTTTCTGCCAGCGTTTCAATGTAATTTTCATGAAGTAGTTATCCAGTCGGTCTCCTATTTTACCTCCCAAAATTCTTTGATTCAGTCGTTTGAACCATGAGTCGTGCGCATTTCCCTTCCATCGAACATTCTTTGCATTTGGAAAAATCTTGTATGCCCAATCATTGGCCCGACAGAAATCCTCGAATTCTCCGTTGCCATAAACTCCAATCAAGGTAACGAGTTCCGTGGCGGTAAAACGATTTTGCTCTTCTATTTCAAGGTGTTCTGTATCTACCAGATAGTTAATACAGAAGTACTTGCGGGAATTAAGCAAAAAGATTTTTTTGAAGAGTATTAACAAGGTTCTTGCAATCCACAACCTTCCGGGTTCGGTGATGATAAAAAAATCCAGATCCGCATCCCTGTCCATATACCCTTTGCTCATCGAGCCAGAAATCGAAACAGACTTTACAAATGGAAATTGCCCTATAAAATTAGCCTTTCGAATAGCTTTTGCTCTTAATTTTTCGGCCCGCTCATTCCCCAAAATCCGATCCTGGAGATCAGCCTTACTTGCTTTGAGACAGTAGAAATTTGGTTCTAATTGTTGAACCAAACCCGATTCTACCAGTTTTTCCACCTCATTATTTGGTTCCCGAACGCTGCTAAACCGCTCTATTTCTTCAAGCGTCAATGGATAGCTGAACACTTCAAAGTACGAGAAGGCTTTCAGGAGTTCTCTCTGGGAGAGCGAGGTCGCTATTTCTGGTTGAGGGTCGATTTACGTGCAAATAGGTGGTTCGAAAAATTCGAAAATAAGTTATTGGTGAGGAACAGCCTTACTGGAATCTACCTTTTGTAAGCGAAATGCTAAATCTTTCAAGAATTTTGTAGAAATATACCTGTGCAATCCTTAATTACTATTGGTGACCGGTTTTTCGAAAAAATCACACAACGGTTTCATGATACTGTAATGAGCTGCCAGAATTTCTGGGAATTCATCCTTGATGGCCATTTCAATGGGAAGCTCGGTATACCAGTAAAATTGCTTGTTAAAGATTAATGGTTGTTTTTCAGCTGCGTCCTTTAGCTCCTTGGGTATACGTGCATTTTTATCTCCCAAAATCGATCCGAATGTGTTCACAAAATCTGAATCCAGAATAAGAGCTTCGAATTCATCAGGATTAAATGCGATTTCTTCCCGGATTCTCTGTAATTGATCTTTGTCGGGCATGTAGCAACCTCCGTAGATGCGCACTTTTTCACAATCAACTTCAAAGTACAAACCAGGCAGGTCTTTTCGCTTCTTCCCTCCGTGGCAGATGATGGCAGATCGATTCATTTTATAAGGGGTCTTGTCTTTGGAAAATCGGATATCCCGGTTGATGCGAAAAACACAGTCTTTTGGTTCCAATTGAATCCGTTGGTCAACCTCGTTCATTTTGGAGATCGTTTCGGCAACCAGGTTGTCAAAAGGATCTTTTACATGTTGCTTGTACCGTTTTCTGTTTTCATCGAACCACTCTTTGTTGTTGTTTGGTGCGAGATCCATAAAGAACTTGAAGAATTCGTCTGTTAAGTGCGCCATCTTAATTGATCATTGAATTACCACTAAGTTAGCAACATTGCCGTTACTTTGGTAGATTCTCCCGCTGAAGCAGATACAACTTTTCATTCCGTAAATACACCCAATTAAAGTAGGTTTTGCTTTGCAGTTGGCTGTAACCGTCTTTGTTTTTGGTTCTTCGAACAACATACTTGTCATGTATAGCCCACCAATTCTTGCTCGATCCACCATATTTTGCAATGTCAAAGTTGTACATAGCGTTATAGCCTGTTCCGCCGTTTATTGTTTGCGGAGTTCCACCTAAATCTTCTGCTGTTCTTATCAGTGCATATCGCGTATTCTGAAAATTAAAATGAGACCTGCAAAAAGCAAATGATCCGATAATCAATACCCCTACCAGGATTTTGTTCACCTTCCATAGATAAATCGAAGAGACAGATAGAAGGACAAATGCAAAAGCAAATAGCATATACCGATCAGAAACGTACATTACCAGAATCGGAAGTATGGCTAAAATGGCAATAGTCAGCGGAGCAATTCGCAAGTCGGCCTTTATCCGGTTTATGGCACTTGTGAGATTCGCCAGACTGTATGCGGCCAGCAGTGTGGTCAATGTTCCGAGAACTGCAGGAACTATAGTGTTGGTTGGTAATTCGTAAGAGGCATACCCGTCCAGCAGATAGGTTCCAATACCAACCGGATATACGATATCTGCCGTGAACGGCCAAAAATTACCCGTTATGTAGACTTTGATTCCTCCTAGAATTAACAGCACAGAGAAGGCAATAAATTTTCGCCCTTTGAAGCCACCTGGCCACATTTTCAATCTGTTCAAGGTTAAAGGTGTTAAGGCTAGTCCGATAAAAATCAACCCATTGTATCCGTAATACCCGGCACGGTTTAGTGCAGCCAGATTAAAATGACTCCACAATGTTTTGATTGTATTGAATTGGAACCCATAATTTGCAGGGTAATCGCCTTGAAAATTTAGAACGGCAGCATCATGGATACGCAAAGCCGAATACCCGATAATCAGTACAATCAAGTGTCCGAAAATTTTTAGAAAGTTGTGGCGGAACTTGAAGGCCGCCTCGACCATAAAACCAAGTGGCACCAAAAGTGTAAATTGTCGGATAAGTGTTCCTGCAGCAATGAAAAAAACAGCAGGAATGAGGAATCTCCAGTAGTTGTTTAATTTAAATCTCAGCAAGTAGTAAAACCCGGCGAGGCTCATAGTCAGGGCAGGTATGTCTGTCATGAATGATGTAGAGAGATGAACGTAAACCGGATTGAAAACCAACAGGCAGGTGAGCCAGAATGCGTTTTCATAAGAAGTTAAAAGTCTTAGTGATTTTAGAAGAAAGTAAATTCCAAATGCTCCTAAAGCAATGGTTGATATCCTCAGAATCGTATGGGAGAACCCAAATACTTTACACCAGATCCATCCCCACCACATCTGGCTGAAAAAGGGCATTCCCTGCCAATCTGAATACTCCCAGTTACCGTTAAGAAGGTTCTTTACTCCTTGAGCATAAGCCCAATCGTCGTTGATCGGAAAATCTCCCCACGGGGCAATAGCCGCAACAAGAATTACCCAGGCAATCAGTATCCAATAATAATTGTAGATCAGCCTCATGTTTTTCGGATTTTTCGAATTCGTTTTAATCCCATATAAACTCCACCCACGCTAAACAGAATCATAAGTGGTTCTATCAAAATCCGGTGACGTGTTTCAACATAGAACCACGCCTGGAACAAACTGAGCAGTATCATTGCTACGAATATCGATTTCCACTGCCGGGGAGTTAGGATTACACCAATTGCCGCAAATACCAGAAGGATCAGATAACCAATCTTGTAAAGGGTTAGATGTGTCTGGTTAATGTTGGGGTAGTCTACCGCTAAATCACTTCTGAATCCCCAGAAATTTTTTAGTTTTTTTCCGTACATCGACCAAAACAGACCGGGTGTTTTATCGAGTTCACCTTGGTATTTATCAGCAAAGTATTGTGATTCTTTTACCGGATTCAGTCCCGGAAGTTTCGCCAGTGTAGTACTGTCCATCAGGTGGTAGTAAGACAGCCCGTTTGGTAATTGGGCGGTGCCTTCTGTTTCCGGCTGAATTCCAATCCATAAATTCTGACCATAACTCGAGTTAAGGCTCCACTCTCCATAAATCTGATGATTTCTGACTAACCAGATTCCCATTGGCAGCGCACTTAGCGCGATTAATATTAGCGCAGATGTCAGCTTCACGCGAAAGGTTGGGGTTCTGTACAAGACCATGAGCGCCGGGAAGGCAAACACGATAAGGGTTGGTCGATTAAGCAGTGCTATACCCATGATAATTCCGTAAATCGCAGCTCGTTTGCTGTTAAAATGCTGCCAGCGAAACGGAAAGTATATGAGGGTTAATGAGCAAAGTACATCCAGGGAGAATGGATGTACCATTCCAATTTGGTAAAAGCTCACAACAGGGTGAGCTAAAAGACCAATCACTACAATAAAAGAGGGCCAAAATGCTTGTTTAAAAAGCAAATTAGCTAACCGAAATAGAACAATTGCTGAAAGCACAGACAATAGTAAATTCAATATGATGGCACTAATCGGTGAATTTGCGATTAGATAGGTACAGGCAACCAAGAAGGGATAAACTGGGAATTGATAATTGTAGTTGAATTCTCCATTGAACCAGTACTTAAATTCTCCGGTTTCGATCAGTGTGTCTGCAATGTGATGGGGTTCATTGATTCTGATGTCCGGAACTAGCAGTAGCTTAACCAGGACTGAAGCCAGAACGGTACACCAAAACAGGTATTTCTGCCATTTTTCCATTCCAAGATTATGGTGAAGCTTGATATGTAGAATCCCGAAACAAAACCTAATTTTGAACGTTGATACTATTACAGGTGCGATTTATTACCGGCATATTGGTATTTGTTTACGTGGTTGTTTCATCCAATGTAACCATAAATCTTCACTACTGCTGTGAGCAGTTGGTGGACTTTGCATTGTATGCAGATGCTGGTTGTGGACACGGTTCTGAGTCTGATCATGGAGACGATTGTGTCTCAAAGGTTCCGTGTTGCGCCGATGAATCAATTGTATTCGTAGCTGCAGACCATTCAGCTTCGGTAGATCAGACTTTTCAGTTGAAGGATGCACGCGCTTTTGTAGGTGTCGACAACGCAATCGAAAACCTGCGCGAATTGGATAAAGTAAGTTTAATCAATAGTAGAGCAGGCCCGCCATTGCTTAAAGAGATTAAACTCTATTTAAAGCACTCCTCTCTTACTTACTATGGATAATTGCGCTTCTTCCATTTCCAATCAAGAAGAAGTAGAACAATTAATCCATAAATCATGAAAATCATTCAAAAACTAATTCTACCTGCATTCATATTTGTAACCATCGCAGGATTCGCACAATCTAAACAACCGAAATACACCGAATTGGAATTTCGCGTAGAAGGTGTTTGTGGTATGTGTGAAACACGTATCGAACGTGCGCTAGACCAGAAAGGCATTAAGCTTGCTGACTGGAATTTAGAAACCAAACAGTGTAGAGTTGTTTATAAAACAGAGCTGTACACTGAGTTGGAAATTCACCAGCTAATAGCCGATGTTGGCCACTCCACAAGTAAAGTGAAGGCTACGAAAGAAGCTTACGACAATCTTCACAGCTGTTGTAAGTACTAGCATTATGAGACGAATATTAATTTTACTTGCACTCACCCCGTTGATAGGGTGGGGGCAAGTTTCTCACGAACATCACATTGTTAAGGGGATTGTGGTGGAAGATCTTGGTGACAGCCTAGGGCCAATTCCTGGTGCCCAGCTGCATTGGCTTGGTACGAAAGTGTATGCCTTAAGTGGAAACGACGGTAAATTCGAAATTGAACACGTAGAAGATGCACATGACCTTATTGTGGAGGCCGATGGCTTCGGATCGGATACCATTGAGTACAATCATGAAGACTTTCTTTCTGTGGTCATTCGCGATGGAACATTGTTGGAAGGTGTGGTCGTAGAATTCGACTCTGACAGACTGAGATTGTCGCTTATGGAGCCACTCAACAGGCACGTGATTGATCAGGATGAGATTCGTAAAGCAGCTTGCTGTAGCCTGGCGGAAAGTTTTGAAACGGATCCTTCGGTAGATGCTTCATTTACGGATGCGGTTACCGGAACCCGTCAAATTGAGATGATGGGGCTTTCAGGTAAATACGTTCAGTTGATGCAAGACAACATTCCCATGACCCGTGGCTTAGCGGTAGTCAACGGCCTTGAATATACCCCCGGAGCCTGGATCAATGCCATCCAGGTGAGTAAAGGTGCGGGTTCTGTGGTTAATGGGTTTGAATCATTGATCGGCCAGATAAATGTAGACTGGAAGAAACCCGGTAACGCCGAGCAGTTTCACCTGAACCTTTATGGAAATCAGGCTGGGAGAGCAGAGCTAAACTTGATGGTTGACCAGGCGGTAACCGGCAGATGGGAATCCACTTTACTGCTTCACACAAAGCAGAACAGGGTTCGTTGGGACAATAACAACGATGGCTTTTTAGATAATCCGTTGTCCAGCAATTTCGCCGCACACAATCAATGGAACTATAGAGGGAATAATTTGCATGTAGAGTTGGGAGTAGGAGCGTTGTCTTATGAAACCACGGCCGGCCAATATGATTATCAAAAAGGTCAGGTTAGGGACAGTATGATTTACGGAGTTGAGTTGGATGCGAAACGATTACAGGGTTTTGCAAAGATTGGCTATCTGTATCCGGAAGAACACTATAAAAGTTTGGCCATTCAATTATCCGGTTCATTCCACAGGCAAGACAATCAGTTTGGATTCACGGACTATTTCGGAGAGCAGAGTTCTTTTAACGCCAACCTGATTTTTCAGGATGAAATTGGAGCATCAGAAGAGATGACTTACAAAACCGGGGTGAGTTTTTTATACGATGATTATAACGAAGTAGTGTTTGCGGAGCAATATACCCGAACAGAGATGGTTCCCGGGGCTTATTTCGAGTACAGTTTCAATCCGAATGCCGACTTTTCTATGATTGCAGGAATACGGGGAGATTACCACAATTTATACGGGTTCTTTTATTCGCCAAGACTTCATTTGCGATACAAATTATCCGAATTGGCCGCCATTAAAGCGTCTGCAGGAAAAGGACAACGAACGCCAAATGTGTTTGCCGAAAATTTCGGTTATTTCGCAAGCTCCAGAGAATGGTCTGTTGAAGGAGAAGCAAATGATCCTGGTTATGGTTTACAGCCTGAGCGAGCGTGGAATTTCGGATTGAATTTCACCAAGAAGTTTTTGGTTGGGATAGCTGAGAGAGCCGGTACCTGGACGGTCGACCTGTACCACACTCGTTTTGAACAGCAGGTTATTGTGGACCTGGAAGATGCTAACCGGGTGAGGTTTTACAATCTGGACGGGCAATCTTTTTCAAACAGCGTTCAGACCGAAGTGAATTACGAATTGGCTAAGAGAACCGAGATACGGGTTGCCTATCGTTACCTTGATGTACGGTCTGATTATGAAGACGGAATGTTGGAGAAGCCTTTTGTTCCGAGGCACAGGGCGTTTTTCAACATTGGTTATGAAACCCGTGAAACCGAAAAAGAAGGTTTGTGGAAGTTTGATGCTACATTACAATGGTTGGGGCAGCAGCGGATACCAAATACTTCGGCAAAAGCTCCGGAAAATCAACTGGCCGGTTATACCGATCCTTTCTTTATGTTGAATGGTCAGATTACCAAAGTGTTTAATAAAACCTGGGAGATATATCTGGGAGGAGAGAACCTGTTGAACTACCGTCAAACAAATCCAATTCTGGCGTCTTCCGAACCGTATTCACAAGAGTTCGATGCTTCTTTGGTATGGGCACCCATTTTTGGCCGAATGGTATATGGAGGGCTGAGGTTTACGATTCATTAGAGAAAAGTATTGAGTAAAACTCATAAAAAAGCCGCCCCGATAGCTATCGGGGCGGCCTTGTACTATCCTGCTAAAATCAGTTTTGCTTTACCATTTTTTTGGTCGCAATAATTTCACCATCAGCGATTAGTGTGTAGGTATATACGCCACTCGACAGGTCGTTTGCAAATACATTCAACGATCCATGTCCTTTTTCCTGAATCTCAACCGAGTTGATCAACTGTCCGTTGTGATTGTAGAACAGAATTTGTGCTTTGTGCACCGTTTCAGGAATCTCGTATGCAATTGTTGTTTGCTCCGCGAATGGGTTTGGTACATTCTGCTCCAATACGATGTTTTGGGCATCATTTAGTTCAACGTCCAATTGGTTGGTCTGACCATTGGTGTTTTCACCCATTTGCTCTTGTATAGCGGAAGAACCAGAGCACAATCCTACACTGGCAACGCAGTCTTCAAGCTGTTGAAGTCTGGCGGCCAGATCGTTGATCAGAGAATCTCTACTTTCAATCGCTTCATTTTGGTTTTGGATTACTTCGTTTTGCTCTTTCATTCCCTGAATAAGAATTGGAATGAATGCCTCGTATTCCAGGGTTTTCAGGTCAATGGCGGGAGTCAAAATAGTTCCATTAGTATCCCTTACCGCCGGAACAGTTTTGGTTTCCACAAGTTCAGGTAAAACCGTCTCAACATCTTGAGCGATCAAACCAAATTGGTTGCCTGCCGATAATCTTAAATGAGAATAATTGGCTGTGTCGAATTCGTAGGTTTTTGGCTTTAACTGCTGAATAATTGATAGCGCGCTATCTAAATCTTCTATGTTGGTTTTAATGGCCTGATCTGACACTGGTGTTATTGCTCCTGTATGGAAAATATCTCCTTGAAAGTAACCGGCAGCGTCGGTGCCTTCCGCATAAATGCCATAACTTAAATCAGAGGCCGATGCGAAGAAATGACCACCGTATGTTTCAGACCCTCCTGTAAAACTACCCATGGAGCCATTTCCCTGTACTCCATAATTAACCGAAGAACCTATTCCGAAACCTGAGAAACGCCCACCTATGTTTTGCACCGACGACTGTGTTGCTACCGAAGTGACTCCGAAATTCGCAAACGTAGTCGCACTGTTTACCAATGAACTTACGCCGAAATTACTTCCAACAGTGCTATTGAGAATTTCAAAGTTTCCGGCAATGTTGAGTTGTGTGGCATTGGCTGCTCTTCCCCAAACACCGTAGTTTCTGATTGGCCCCGGAGTAACTGCCCTGCCGAAACAGCCTGCACTAATGGAAGAGGCATTTAAGGCTTCACCGGCTACACCATAATTTACATTAACCGAATCAGTTACGGTTCTTGCCGCAACACCAAATTGCATGGCCTGATTTTGCACTTGTAACTTCGCCAGAAGCGCCGTGTCACAGTCTGTTCCAATCCCTACATTGTTGAAGGGTTGCTGAGAAGCACTATCGGTAAAATGGAAGTTGAAATTGTTCATGTATATCCTTGAGTCTTCTGCCAAAAATTTAGGTGTGGTATCGCTACAAACAGAACCAAACCCGCCGAGGTCGTTTGCGTTTCTCCAATGGACTCTGTTCAGGTCATTGGTGTCAATTACCAGAACTAAGTCGGATTCGGTTGTGTCTTCTGTCACCGCCCGGATTCTCAGATCCCCATCAATATCTAACTTGGCGTCAATTCGCTCACCGGTAGCGTCATTTTGACTACCCGGAGAGAAATCACCAATGCCCATCATGCCGTAAGCCATGTTAACACTGTCTACAAGGGTTGACGCAATACCTGGCTCCATTCTCGCTATTTCCAGCCCGTCTGCACTCTGAGAAGCAGGATCTCCGGTTCCCGGAGGTAAGGCCGTAGTAGTAGAGGTGAAGATGAACCGCAAATTGTCTGGCCCAACTGGTCCGCTAACACCCGGCACCTGATTGTCTCCCCAATTGATGACAGCGTCCTGTCTGTCCGTTCCTTCCGGTTTTAGCCCGACATACATGTTGTCACTGGCATTGACTATGGACATTCCAACATCCATCCAGGGGCGCCATCCGTCTACTG
Source organism: Parvicellaceae bacterium (assembly GCA_965267315.1). Lineage (GTDB taxonomy): Bacteria > Bacteroidota > Bacteroidia > Flavobacteriales_D > Parvicellaceae. Next base: position 4,097,091 of record OZ253949.1, on the reverse strand, counting down.
CTACACCGGCGGTTCCCAGGTTTCCTACATCGTAACCAAGGTGAAGCAAGGACATGGGCCTGAGTACCGGATTATTGCCGTCATGACTGATCGCCACTCTGGTGGTATTTGCCGGTGCAGTAATTCCGAGGTAATTGCCATCGGCTACCAGGCTTCCCACGGAGGTAATACGAATCCGCTCACCATCCTGGGCGCCAAAACCGGGTGTATTGTTCCAATCTGACTGGAAGATCAATGCCGAGTTTTCCTGCCATCGTACAAATCCATAGGTTCTTCCGTCTCCCGCAAAATAATTGGTTTGCCGAATACCCCATTTCAAGCCATCATTGGCTGTTTGGCCAGTGCCTAACTCGTTGGTGATCAATCCCCAGTTTTGTTGAAATTGCCGTCTGCTGGAATGGAATTGTTCGGCAGGGCGTACATAAGGCCCCGCACCCGACCCAAAAGTAGAGCCTAATCCCATCAGGCCTTCTGCTGTAAATCTGGCAACATTTCTTCCATCCACATCTGTGGGGTCGTCCTGATTGCCAAATGTGGCCGTTTGGTTAAAACCACCCGAAGTAAAGCGAAACACCAGGTCATCAGGTCCGGGGAATCCCGCTCCGCCATTGTCCGACCAGGTAATGGTGGTTTCGGTAAGATCCGTCCCGGCTCCGACTTTTCGCAAACCGAAGTAGGAGAAGTCGTTGTTGTCAGTCAAACTTATTCCCGTTCGCATCCATGGCCTGTAGCCACCTTCCTGTATAAAGGTCCCCTGTGAACCGTTGAGGTGGAACAAAGAAAATGCCCCTCGGTTAGCCCCGTTAAACAACGGAGCCGAAAATCCCTGACTAAACCCTAAAAGGAAATAACCATCACGGGGTTGGTTAAAGCCGTTGACGGTGTTGGTTAGGGTGCCATTGAGGCGGGTACGGTTTAGGCCGTTGGTTATTGTATAGATAGGTGAATTGAAACCGAATGAAGTTCCAAATAAATTATTGGTTCCTCCCCCTGTTGTATTTCCTCCTCGGCGCCATTGGATTCCTCCTGCTGCAGTTCCAGTAGGTGTTTGCTGGGAAATGCTTAGGCAACTCAATCCAATGAAAGATCCCAGTATTAATAATTTTTTGATCATTTTAATTAGGTATGTTACCTAATCACTTGAACATAACCTCTATATGTTTTTAATTCGGTGGTCACAATATAATAATAAGACCCCTCCGGCACCTCGTCTCCTCCGTTTGTTCGTCCATTCCATTGAATTAACGAATCTGGTTCTGACCTATACAGCATTTGTCCCCATCTGTTGAAAATTTGTACATGACCAGGAACAGATTGATTTACCTTGAATTGATCATTGATACCATCCCCATTCGGAGAAAACACGTTGGGAATAATAATATTCTGCGGTACTTGCTGAATCTCTATACCATCCACATGGTAGTAAGCAAAAATTGAATTAGGATCAGCCCACGAATTATGCCGCAGCGTATCTGGAGACGTTGTGTCGGTAAAAAATCCTATTGTCACATATTCTTCCCCACCATTGGCTACGAATTCTCCTTGTATTAGCGTCCAATTTGCGGTATCTATGATTGGACCGCTAGAATTATAAACCTGAGGAATAGTGAAGAACAAGGGGCGAGTCATTGTAGAATTCGTATCATTTTCTGTCACCCAAGCTCCAATTTCACTAATTCCATAATCACTATAATCAGTCAGATTAACATGGAACGAAATTCTATACGGTACATTGGCCTCCAAGGGAGTTGACAATCGTGATCTCAAATACTCAAACCATGAAGGTTCTCCGGACTCTAGTAATAAGGCAATACCGGCATATCCTTCCCCGTCAAATGCATATTGGTTCCCCAAAACATTGTTGGGCACACCCACGACTGGACTACAAGAATTGAAATAATCACTTGTAGCATAAGTCGGTGCGTGCCAACCTGTACAATGCTCGATCTGATAATCTCCAAAACTTGAAATTGTCGATGGACAAGTGTCGTAAATCTCAAAACTTCCGTTGGGTATTAAGTTCTGCGCCCAAGTCTGAACTGAAATTATAAATGACCAAGAGCTAATCAGTATTAAAGAGGTTTTATTCAAGTAATTAGATTAATTAAATTCAACGCCTAACCTTTAGACGTCAAAATAAAAGAATTGGTTGGTTTTGCCAACCGGAAGGGTTCACTTCATGGCACCTCCTTTCGCTATTGGCCGTGCCGGAACTCCAAGACTTGATAGGTAGGAGGCAGGAACGGTTTTGGTTAGACTGTTAAGTAATTTAATAAAAAAGAATGTAACCTGCTTGCATTCAGGGAGATAATTAGGTGACGGTATCCGTTCCGGTTCCAACTTTTGGCAGTCCGAAATACGAAAAGTCGTTGTTGTCTGTCAGGCTGATTCCTGTTCGCATCCATGGCCGATAGCCACCTTCCTGTACAAAGGTTCCCTGTGAACCGTTGAGATGGAATAGGGAAAACGCTCCCCGGTTAGCCCCGTTAAACAACGGAGCCGAAAACCCTTGGCTAAACCCCAAAAGGAAATAACCATCACGGGGTTGGTTAAAACCGTTGACGGTGTTGGTAAGGGTATAAAAAAAGGCCGCCCCGATAGCTATCGGGGCGGCCTTCATATTCTTTAAACGATAATGTTTACTTAGCTATCGTCACTTTTACGTTAGAGATGTCTCCGTTTTCCTGTAGGAAGGAGAAAATATACTGACCGCTGGCCAAATCGGAAACGTCTATTGCAAAGCTGCTCAAACCATTGTTGTTTAATGCTCTTGTTTTTACCAGATTCCCGGTAATATCCAAAATGCTTAGGCTGGTAATCTGAGCATCGCCCACCTTAAAGCTAACGATGTCTGAAGACGGATTAGGGTATGCTTCAAATGGAGCTTCGTAATCTTCGGCAATTGCATTTACACCTGATACCTGTACTGCAGTAGAAGGAACCGGTTCCGCACCAAAACCGTTAGCATTCCAGCTTAAATCAGCCTGAATTGGGGCCAATGGCTGCAGGTAATAATCACGGTTGATCGTGTAATCTGCATCATCGTCATGAGATAAGAATACGCTATCCACCTGAATAGATACACAGAATAAGTATCTCTGGTTGTCATTCAACGTAACCTGCCCTCCGCCTGTAGCGGTAATTGGAGCATATACAAACTCATCCGATAAATCAGATAAATAATCGTACTCGCCGGACCCAATTTCATTCAACGTCAGATTTACGTTGTCGTATGCCGCGTCATTCAGGTCGGTAAACACATCCAACCACTCGTAAACGAATAGCTGCGTATATACCCCGTTCATTCCGTCTGCTCCGTTTCCGGTTGCAGCCCACCACATACCGTCAACAGCAAGCCTGCTTGCATTCGGGTTCATGAAGTGTAAGCACGAAATATAATCGGTGTTACCACCTGAGTTAACAGCTCTGAAGAACACTCCCGGTTCCGGAGCCATTGTAGAATCTAACTGTCCAAGTGAAAGAAGATCATCAGAAATCTGGAAATCCGCGCGAATCACATTGTTGTTCAGGTTCTCATCAGTTGCGCCCATAGACACAATGTAACTTACCGAGTAATAACCCACGCCATAAGTAGATTGTGAGAAGGTTGGAAGTGCAATAAATGCAGTATCCCCGGACAAAATTGACTGCGGGGCAGAACTTTGAGAGTAAATAACAGATCCGCCGTATTCAATAGTCGCTGTAAGTACAACATCCGATTGGTCGTTTGTACCGTAGTTGTATACTCTGGCTCCCATGTCCACAGAGAAATCTGCTGCCGATTGAGCAATTTGTCTTGGTGTTGAAGCATTTTCCGGTCTCAGAACATCCGCATTTGTTGTAGCAACATCATCGGAGTAATAGCCAAGATTTGAACCAATGTAAGCAGTTACAATACCGCCAAGGATGGAATCACGTAAAGCCGCTCCATCCGCCTGACTAATCATAACGGTAGGAATAGAGACACTTGGTCCGTCGGTTCCCGCTCCCGGATCAAATGGGGGATCGGCAATATTGTTGATGATTATAATCCCAACAGCACCCTGATTTTGAGCATTTAGTGCTTTTGTTCCGAATTGGCAGGAACCACGGTAAACAACCGCAATATTTCCCGCTAAAGCCGGTCCGTTTACCAGGGCATTACAGCCAAGACTGTCGCCGGCTGTTCCATCGTCCACAAACACTAGCGTATCATGTACTGAGTTTATTGGGTCAAACATGTCTGGCATTACTGTCCATCCGGCAGTATTAAGAGCAATTCCGTGCTCTAAGCTACCCGTCAACGAAGCCGGTGCGGTAATGTCAACCAGCGTTTGTTGAGCATAACTAAAGAAGCACGTGAAAACCAGACTAAAAAGTAGAATTTTCTTCATAAGAGGTTAGTTTTCGTAATTATCACGGAAAGATAGCCAATATTTTACAGAATGTTGGTATTTGAACAGGCTTAGTGAAGGAATGGTTTGCACGTATCTTTTCAATGCCTAATTTTAGTGCCCATTTAAATTGATAAAAGCATGGATATTCTGAAAGGGGAACTTCTGAAAGGGATTAACCAAATTCCAAGAACAATCTTTGGTGAAGACCACGATATGTTTCGCCAGTCGATGGAGGATTTTGTGAAGGCGGAGGTAATTCCTCACCACGCCCAGTGGGAGAAGGACAAGATGGTGCCAAAGGAATTCTGGCTGGCAATGGGAGCAAATGGCTTTCTTGCGCCGCAGATTCCGGAGCAATATGGTGGTATCGGATTGGATGATTTCAGATTCAATGCAATTATCAGTGAGGTTCTGAATCGTGCGGGATGTTCAGGGCCAGGCATAGGTGTACCAGTGCATAGTGACATAGTTGTTCCATACATTATTCACTACGGAACGGAAGCAATCAAATCAAAGTGGTTGCCGAAAATGGCGTCAGGTGAAGCTATTGGTGCTATCGGTATGAGCGAACCCGGTGCCGGGAGTGACCTTCAGGGCATCAAGAGTACTGCGGTTGATAAGGGAGACCATTACATCGTAAATGGCAGTAAAACCTTTATCACCAACGGTTATATTGCCGATGCCTACGTAGTAGCGGTAAAAACTGATCCAAACGCCGGAGCGAAGGGAATCAGTTTGCTTTTTATGGATTCTTCCATGGAAGGATTTACAAAAGGATTTCCCTTTGAAAAAGTGGGAATGCATGCACAGGATACCTGCGAATTATTTTTTGATAATGTGAAGGTCCCCAAAGAAAATTTACTTGGTGGAGAAGGCGAGGGCTTTAAATACATGATGACCAAGCTTCCACAGGAGAGAATTATTGTGGCTCAGGGCGGGTTGGCGGCTGCAGAGGGAACATTGGAAGCGACGATAGCCTATACACAGGAGCGTGAAGCATTTGGCAAGCCAATTTCGCACATGCAAACTATCCGACACAAAATTGCCGAATTGGCAACCGATATCCAGATAGGAAGAGTTTTTATGGATAGATGTCTGGAGCTTCATGCGGAAGGTAAGCTTACCAATATTGCCGCATCTCAGGCCAAATACACCATGACGGATTTACAGTGTAAAGTGATTGATGAGTGTGTACAGTTGCACGGAGGGTACGGTTATATTTGGGAATACCACGTAGCCAGGGCTTATGCAGATGCTCGCGCCCAACGAATCTATGCCGGCTCCAATGAGATAATGAAAGAACTGATTTCCAGGCCGATCTGGAAAAGCAACAAGCGTTGATATGTTAAAGGCCAACTGTTTCAGGCACACGCTGAGGTTTAAAATTCCAGGAGGAACTTCGCGAGGTGTATTGAAAGAAAAAGACAGTTGGTTTATCCGTGTTTGGAAAGATTCTGTTCCTGATACCGTAGGCATTGGTGAAGTTTCGTTGATTCCTGGGCTAAGCCCGGATGCCAGAGCAGCATTACCGATCGTATTGAAAGAGTTGTGTGCTTCCATTCATTTGTTGGATTATCAGAAAACCGATATTGGGTTGGATTTGAGTGAATGGCCGGCTGTATCCTTTGGTTTTGACCTGGCTTTGCGTGATTTAAAGTTCAACGGAAGCAAAAACTTCGGATCGGGCTTTTGCAAGGGGGATAAAATCCCGATTAACGGTTTGATCTGGATGGGTGAACGAGCCTTTATGAAATCGCAGATTGACCGGAAACTGAAGGAAGGATTCACTTGTGTGAAAATGAAGATCGGGGCAATTGATTTTCAGGAAGAACTCAATTTACTGAAGTACATCCGAGCCGAATATTCGTCTGATGAAGTAGAACTGAGGGTAGATGCAAACGGGGCATTTTCGCCAGTTGAGGCTATGGAGAAGTTGAAACGACTATCCCAATTTGAGCTTCATTCCATCGAACAACCCATTATGCCGCGGCAAATTGATGAAATGGCGGAATTATGTGGCTCCAGTCCGATTGATATAGCATTGGACGAGGAATTGATAGGATCATTCGATAAAGAGCAAAAGCAGTTGCTGCTGGCCACCATTCGTCCACAATATATTATACTCAAACCCAGTTTGCATGGCGGTTTTTCCGGGGCCTCGGAGTGGGTGAAAATTGCACAAGATCAGAACATTAAATGGTGGGCCACCAGTGCACTTGAATCCAATATCGGATTGAATGGAATCGCTCAGTGGGTAAGTGAGTTTTCCAATCCTATGCCACAGGGACTTGGAACGGGTTCTTTGTTTACAAACAACATTCCTTCTCCGTTATTTGTATCGAATGGTTACCTTGGGCATTATACGGACAACGGCAAGTGGGATCTGAGTCTATTTAATTCGAAACAAACTTGAGTTCAGATAATCAAATAGTAATTGACTCTTTCAGGTATGATGCGACCAACGACTACGAACATTTGATAAAGCACTCTACCGGAATTTTGCAAGACGTTTTTCGGTTTTTAAAAGACTGGTACTCACCATCCAAAAATCTTCTCGTCAACACATCGGGAAGTACCGGAACTCCCAAAACCATAAATCTGCCAAAGCAGATGTTGTTGCAAAGTGCTTATGCCACTTGCCAGCAATTCAACCTAAGTTCAGAATCTGTATTACATCTGTGCTTACCTGTTAAATACATCGCCGGAAAGATGATGATCGTTCGGGCCCTGGCTTGTGGTGGCAATTTGTTGGTAGAGGAACCCGGAAACGCCCCGTTGAAAGGATTGACCGCTACGGTTTCTTTTTCAGCGATGACTCCTATGCAGGTAGCGCGTATCCTTGAGGAGAAACCCGAACGTTTTGCAATCGTGGAGCAACTAATAATTGGTGGGGGCTCAGTACATCCAACGCTAAACGAACGTTTGCAGAATATGGAAACTCATTGTTACAGTTCGTATGGGATGACCGAGACTGCAACACACGTGGCTTTGCGTCGACTTAACGGGCGTACCAGAAGTGATTTGTTTTCTGCGATTGGGGAAACATGGTTTTCAATAGATGAGAGAAGTTGTCTGGTCATTAATGCACCACACTTAAACGTTCGCGAATTGGTAACAAATGATGTTGTGGAACTTGCAGATCACAAAGCATTCAGATGGCTGGGAAGATTTGATAACGTGATCAATACGGGTGCCATTAAAGTATTCCCCGAGCGGATGGAAATGAAGATGAGTAGAGTCATTAAAACTCCGTTTTTTTTCATCGGACAGGAGGATACCGTTCTGGGGGAGAAGGTGGTGCTTGTAGTTCAGGGAGCAAGAAGGGATATTGATTTAAGTCCTTTGGATCAATACGAACGACCGAAGGCCATCTACTTTGTGGATGCATTCGATTATACACAAACCGGAAAAATTCAACGCAAACAAACGTTCAAGAAGGCGCTGAATGCGTAGACATTATCTGCAAATATTAGGGCTGCCTGAAACTGCTAGTGATCAGGAGATTAAAAAGGCGTACAGGCGGAAAGCGATGCTCTATCATCCCGATTTAAATCAGTCGCCTGGTGCTCAGGAGCAATTCGTAAAAATAGACAAAGCCTACCAGTATCTCATGGCCGAAGAGGAGGCGGCGTCAATTCCCAATCAGGATTTTAAGAGTACTAACCCAATTGATGATGAGCGAAGGCGTAACGCGGCCATGTACTATCAGATGGCGCAAGAGCTGAAGAAAAAACAGGCTGTAATGTATCAGCGCAACATCAAACGGCGAATGTCAAAATTCAGAAGTAATCCGTTGTTTGATGTGGCTATTTCTTTCATCGCGATTGTTTGCATGATTTATGGTGGCTTGTTTATGGTGGATCAGTTTCTCACTCCTGTGGAGGAAACTTTCCTTGCTCACAAGGTTCAACTGGGCAATGACGGGTTTCATTATATGTATATTGATCGTGCTGAGTTGGTGGATATACGTATTCCAAAAGAGGTGGTACACCGATTAGAATATCATAGGCCGCCAACGGTTGTAGACATGGAGTTGTCGCCAATTTTTAAAACACCCATATCTGTGTTTCTGGTAAATAATTGGTCTGTTCACGACCGCTATGTTTTGAATAATGTTATGTATAACTGGGGTTTCCCGATTATTTTATTACTCCCGGTTTTCTGGCTTTTCTACCGGAAGGCAACCGAACCAATGATCGTTCTGGCAAACTGCCTGATTATTATTTACCCAATCATTCTGAGTTTACATTTATATGTGAGTATTAGCTTTCGCATAGGTATTCTTAATAACATGCTCTAGAGAATGCCGCTACAGGTCTGCGATATTTTCTGCTGATTGTACCTCTGAAGTTCTCTTTTTCCTCATTTTCGCAACCACTATTATCTCGGTAACCGGAAATATCATTAAAACAAACCACCAAACACCTATCATCCAGTAGTATGGCCGGAAAATCGTGTTTAACCATGTGTGGGTAGTACTTTTCAGTTGCTCAAAAGAGGATTTGTAAACTGCATCTATTGAACCGGTATTGAATAATCTGACAGCGTCGTATTGCTCACCAGAAATATGGTAGTTTTCGTCTAGTGCTTTTTTAGCCTGATCTTCGGCTTCATCCAGAAAAGCATGAACCACTAATTCCGTTATCCAACCACTTTCGTCTGTTTCGTCAACAAAATTTTCGGCTATTTCTTCATTTGTAGGAAGCACCGTTTCACCCAAATACTTTTCTACATTCTCCGTAATGTAATTATGGAATGTAGGATAAGTTTTCTCTTCAAACTTATCGATTGCCGCATTCGCTGCTTCTAGTGAGAGATGGTGTGCATAGCTTAGCCCTTTAAGTCCGGTAACGGCTGCGCCTGCTATAATAGGAATGAAGATCCAGTAGGTAACAACCAGAAATTTCGAGATAAATCGTTTTCTTTTAAGCAGTCCTTTTGCCCGTAGAAAGAAGAGAATTGCCAGGGTGAGCCCGAATGCTAAAAAACCATAGCCCAAAGAGCCAACAATTCCTTTCCAAACGAAGTCTCCGAACCAACTCATGAAAACTACTTCTGGTATTTCCAGTGTCGTTTCTTGCCTTCAGCCAGCCATTCCATCATGGTAGACATTCGGTTGTTGCGCGTAGCCTCTCTTTTTGCTTCCGTAATCCACTCGATATAATCTCTTTTGGCACTTGGTGCAAGTGTATCAAAGAACTGCTTTGATTCAGGGTGTTTATCTAATTCCGCTTGCAAATAATCAGGAACATCGGTATTGATCTCTTTCTTTGGTACTTGAATGCCTTTCTCATTTAGACGTACAGCTTCCTGAATGTAATACCTGACGGCCTCCTCATTAATTTCAGTTTCAGGGGTGAAATGAATCATCCTGTTGCCCTTGTCTGCGTCAGCATCTTCCACGAACAAATTGTATTCATCTTTAATCAGCGCCCCTTTGTAAAAATTAATGCTTGTAAACTCTTTGAATTTGGCCAGCCAGCAGATCAAACCTTTTCTTGCAAAGCAAGGTACTCCCCATTTCCAGTCCTCCTCGATTTTTGGATGTGCATTAAGGATAATTCCATGCAAAGTTTCAAGAGTTTGTCTTATTTCATTCTCTTGCTCCTCAAAATAGTTCTGAATGTTTTTATTTGCGTTCGGGTCTATTTTTCCTGCCATGAGGTTATTGTTTTAATTGGTGAATCGCGAATTATAAAATCGTAAAACTTTCCATAATAGATAAACTATGTCGCAATTCACCCGGCATCGTTTCCTTAAACTTTTTCGATAATTGTAGCGTAGCCTTGTCCCACACCGATACACATAGTTACCAGTGCATACTTTTTGTTGGTTTTTTGAAGTTCGATCGAGGCAGTTTGAAGAATCCTCGCCCCGGTCATTCCAAGTGGGTGACCAATAGCAATTGCACCTCCGTTGGGGTTGATTCTTGGGTCGTTGTCTTCAATGCCCATCTCTCTGGTGCAGGCCAGCGACTGCGCTGCGAAGGCTTCGTTGAGTTCAATTATGTCCATTTGATCCAGAGTTAGTCCTGCTCGTTTCAGGGCCTTCTGAGAAGCCTTTACCGGCCCAATCCCCATAATTCGCGGTTCAACGCCGGCAATGGCGGTGGAAACAATTCTGGCTTTGGGTACTAGATTGTGAGTTTTACAGGCTTCTTCCGAAGCCAAAAGCATGGCTGCAGCACCATCGTTAAGGCCTGATGCATTACCTGCGGTAACGGTTCCTCCTTCTTTTCTAAACGCCGGACGAAGTTTTCCGAGGACATCTATTGTGGTGTTGGGCCTGATGAATTCATCCTTGTCGAAAATAATTGGGTCTGCTTTACGCTGAGGGATTTCAACGGGTACAATCTCTTCGGCCAACCTTCCATTGTTTTGCGCTTCAGTTGCCTTCATCTGTGACCAGTAGGCAAATTTGTCCTGATCTTCGCGCGAAATGTTGTACAGGTCCACAAGATTCTCGGCAGTTTGGCCCATAGCATCGGTTCCGTACATTTCCTTCATGTTTGGATTCACAAAACGCCATCCAAAAGAACTATCGTGCATTTGAGCGTCTCTGCCAAATGGTTTGGAGACTTTAGAAATTACCCATGGACCTCGTGTCATGTGCTCCACTCCTCCAGTAATATAGATTTCACCATCTCCTAGTGTAATTGCCCGGTACGCATTGATTGCCGAGGCCATTCCGGAAGAACAAAGACGGTTAACTGTTTCGCCGCCTACCTGCCACGGAAGCCCAGCTAATAACCCACACATTCGAGCCACATTTCTGTTGTCTTCACCTGCCTGATTCGCGCACCCGAAAATAACATCTTCAATGGCCATGGGGTCTAGTTCGGGATGCCGCTTCATAAGTTCTCTGATCACATGAGCTCCCAGATCATCACACCTAACTGGTGCCAAAGTCCCGCAGAAGTTTCCGATTGGAGTTCTAACGGCATCTACTATATACGTTGTTTTCATAAATTCAAATTGCGGCTTATGGCCGATTCTACTTTAGGTTAAAGGTTGATCCTCACTATTTATTCAATCTCCCATTTCTTTTCCGTCCTGTAAACGGTACCTTTAAAAAGAGCAACCGTTTTCTTCTCCTGATTCGTGATCTTAATATGGTATATACCAATTTTATTCGTCAGGCTGACCTCTTCGGCGATTGCCCTTATTACGTCTCCTTCCTTTAGCGGTTGCGTATGGGAAATGGATGTTTCCACAGAAACACTCATACGTCCGTGAGAGTTCGACGCAAAGGCCAGACAACTATCTGCCAGAGCATAGGTAATACCTCCATGTGCTATTGAAAAGCCATTCAGCATTTCCTCTCTTATGGTCATCTCAAGGGTAGAGGTACCTTTACCGTCATATATACGCTTGATGCCCAGCCATTTACTGAAAGGGTCATTGTTGTACATCAAATCCACTACTTTTCCTGCTTTCTGGTCGTCTGTCATAGCGCTGTTACAAGAGTTTTTAAAAGTATCAATTTTAAAACTATCCCGAAAGGGCAAAAAAGCAGAACTGCAACGGGGTAATTTTAAATTGGTGCGGTGTATCCTGTTAATAGCGGTATTGTTGATTGGTTTGGTTTCTGTTGGGCAGGAATTTAGTTTGCGGTTTTCGCATCAATCAGGAATTTATGAAGATCAACTTGAGTTGAGTATTGACGGTAATTTTGATAAGCTATACTACACCACAGATGGTTCGAACCCTAACAACGGTAGACGTTACAATCAACCAATAAAGATATCTGAGAATACGGTTGTTCGAGTGGTTCCTTATCACAATGGTAGCCGGTTGGACACACTATTTATGAGGTCGTTCATATTCAATTTTAAAACGTCGCTTCCCGTTGTTTCGATTGCTCTGGAGGACAGCGCACTTTGGTCTGATTCGTATGGGATTTACGTAAAGGGTAACAACGCTTATTACAACGACAGCACCAGACATTGGGAAAACTGTAATTTCCAACAGAAATGGGAACGTGAAATGCATGTGGAGCTTATTGATACCGCAGGTGCTACCATGTTTAATCAGCCAGCCGGTCTGCGTATTTTTGGAGAAACTACCAGGCGGTATCCCGAAAAATCAATGAAAATTGTGGCGCGTTCGGAGTATGGTCCAAACCGTTTTCAGGCGCAGGTTTTTTCCACTAAACCACAGATTACGGAACACAAACAGTTTGTTCTCCGAACTTCCGGAAACGACTATCGAGGTAGCCGATTCAAGGATTGTCTGAACTCGTATTTGATAAGAAATCTGGGGTTGGACTATATGGCTTTTCAGCCGGTTCAGTTGTTTGTAAATGGACAATACTGGGGGCTTTACAATCTCCGGGAAAAGGTAAATAAGCATTATCTCTACTATAACCACGGTGCTCATCACGATTCGAGTTCTATCATTATGGGAAGATGGGTTCGCCAGCATGGGAGCGCCAGAGATTATATGAGGATGTACAGGTTTTTTGAAAATCTGGATACTATGGATAATCGAGCGTACCGCAAGGCAGGGGAGATGTTGGATCTTCGAAATTATATCAACTTCAGAATTGTCCAGATATTCCTTAACAATTCCGATAGCAGGGGCAACATTCGTTACTGGAATTCTAAGGATTTGGATGGCAAGTTCAGAATGATTTTGTACGACACCGATCACAGTCATGGAACTTACCACAGAAATTATCTGGAACACTGCTTAAGTGAAACACCAACGCACTGGTATAATCCGAAATGGAGTACTATGTACCTAACCAGGCTGATGCAGCATCCTGAATTTAAAGAAGAATTTACCAGTCAGTTTGCGCATCTGCTGAATACAACATTACATCCGGATACTATCAAAGCAGCAGCTAATTATTTTGAGGCCTGGTATGAAAATGAGTTGCCAAGAGATCCAAAATTATTACCCCGGCAGTTTGCCGGTAGCGCACTTCCTGATAGTGTATGGCGCGAAAATGTTGCACGTATCAGAAGCTTTTCAGATTTGAGAAACGACCACCTCTGGAAAGAACTGGAGAGATTACTTGCTCCTAAAGGAACGTACATTTTAAAGCTGGAAGGCGAATTAGGAAAAGTTGCGATCAATAACAATGTGCCCGTAAAACTTCCTTACTCGGGAAAATACTTTCGTGGTTTTGATCTGGTTGTTCGTCCGGTGGAAGATTCTCTTTATGCTTTTGAAGGATGGGAAGACGGAAGCAAAGATTCCATAAGAGTTGTACGCGGTGAATCAGATACTGTGGTGATAAGAATGCAGTTTCGGGCGAAACCTCAAAAAACTGAGCAGGTCGTGAAAATTGATACGTCATCATCACAGTCTGTGCTGAACGAGGCGAATCAATCCGAATGGAACAGGGTTCAACCGGAGTGGTTAAATTGGTTGGCGTGGGCACTAATAGCCATCGGTGCTGGCTTGATCATGGTTTACGTTTTACGTAAACCCAGAACCTAGCCAAGCTTTTCCAGATTTCGAATAAGCATTTTCCCTCTTTCCATGTAGATCAGGTCTTGCTTTTTGAGGTCGTTCAAGATGCTCGTTACCGTTTGTCTGGTAGTGGCGGTGAGGCTTGCAAAATCCTGATGAGTAAGATTGTGGCGGATCATAATTTCGTCTCCGACCAACTTACCTTGCTTTCTTGCAAACTCTTTCAACAAATCGGTTACCCGAGTATAGGTGTCTTTAAACATCAGGCTTTCTATTCTGTCTTGAAATTGAACCAGCCGATCCCCCATTATTTTGGATATACCCAATGAGAATCCAGCGTTCTTTTGCATCAATTCTTTCATGTCGAAAACATCAAGGGCCTGGATTTTTGTTCCATCGTCCATAGTTTTGGCGTAATTGGCACGTTGTTTCTGAGTAGAAATCGCCATAATTCCGAACATTTCCCCTTCGAAGAAAATGTGTTTGATCATTTCCTTTCCTTCACTATTGTATGCGCCCAATTTTACCCTCCCTTCAACAACGAAGAATACGGCCGTGGATGGATCTCCAGGATAGAATATGAATTCATCCTTATCATACAGCCTTTCCGTGACCTTTGTAGAAAGCATTAGTGTTTCATCTTCTGTAAGCTCCTTAAACGCCGGCAGTTCGAATAGTTTATTCTGTTCCAAAGTCATTATCTTTTAAGTTCACCAATGGCTTTTTCTATACCATTAACAGTAAGTGGGTACATATTGTTTCCGGTAGCTTTACGTATCGTTTTGATTGTTGCGGTGAAACCCCAATTATTTTCAGGTACAGGATTTAGCCAAACTACTTTTTCAAAGTGCTCTGTGAAGCGATTTAACCATTGTAGTCCGGTTTCTTTATTATAGTGTTCAACGCTTCCATATTCCGAGTGGAGTTCATATGGCGACATAGATGCGTCTCCAACAAATATTACTTTGTAGTCGGAGTTGTACTTGTTTAAAATAGACCAGGTGTCTTCGTATTCATCCCAGCGCCTGATACTGTCTTTCCAAAGTTTCTCATAAACACAATTATGGAAGTAGAAGTACTCCAGATGTTTAAATTCATACTTAGCGGCAGAAAATAACTGAGAGCACCTTTCTATATACGGATCCATAGAGCCGCCAATATCAAACAGCATAAGCACCTTAACGTTATTTTTTTTCCGCGGAGTCATTTCAATTTTAAGGTGCCCGGCATTGTCACTCGTTTCCTTAATTGTCCTTGGTAAATCGAGAATTTCTTCGCCGCCTTCTCTGGTAAGTACACGCAGTTTTCTGAGGGCCATTTTCATATTCCGCGTATCCAGTTCTACAGAATCATCAAGATTTGCAAATTCGCGTTTGTCCCAGACCTTGACAGCACGTTGGTGTCTTGAACCATCCTGCCCAATTCTTATTCCTTCAGGATTGTATCCATAGGCTCCAAATGGCGAGGTTCCACCTGTTCCAATCCACTTATTTCCGCCTTCATGTCGTTCTTTTTGCTCTTTAAGAAGTTCTTTTACTCTATCCAGCAAGGCCTCCAGCCCACCCATGGATTTGATTTGCTCCATTTCTTCAGGACTAAGAAACTTTTCACTGTTCTTTCGAAGCCAATCTTCCGGAATTCTTAAGAACTCATCCGAGCCGATGGTTTCGATGCCTTTAAAAAAGGCGGAGAACAGCAGATCGAATTTGTCCAGATCTTCTTCTCGTTTTATTAACGCAGCCTTGCACAGATAGTAAAAGTCGTCCACATTCTGCT
The DNA here is from genome assembly GCA_965267315.1 of Parvicellaceae bacterium. Classification (GTDB taxonomy): domain Bacteria; phylum Bacteroidota; class Bacteroidia; order Flavobacteriales_D; family Parvicellaceae. The sequence goes on along the minus strand of OZ253949.1, from coordinate 4,081,520 downwards.
GAATTACAGAGTGGTTCATCGCGGTCAGCAGGTCAAGATATTCCTTAAGACTGACCTTGATTTTTTGGTTCTTTAATATTAAAAAGAAGTCTAGAAACATTTTCCGTGGAAAATAAATAATAATTATTAAACAAGAATGTCTGTTTCCAACTAAACTTCACAGGAAAGTATTCTTGTGGAAAACTCTAAATTTGTGGTTCAAAACTGATATAATGGTGTATCCGATAGTGGCTTATGGAGACCCGGTTCTCCGTGCGGAATGTGAAGAGTTGGAAGAAGGTATAGACATTTCTGAATTGAAGGCGGATATGTTTGAAACGATGTATAAGTCGAGCGGCGTTGGTTTGGCAGCACCCCAGATCGGTAAGTCGTTACGGGTTTTTGTGGTAGATGCGGCAGGATTTGCAGAGGATGAGCCTGAATCGGAAGAGGAAGCCAGGGAATTCGAGTTTTTAAAAGATTTTAAGCGAATTTTTATCAACCCCATTATTGAAGAGGAAATTGGAGATGAGTGGGGGTTTTCTGAAGGGTGCCTAAGTATTCCGGGTATTCGTGAAGAGGTTTTCAGAAAGGAAAAGGTGGTAATCAGTTATTTTGATGAAAACTGGCAGCTAAGGGAGGAAGAACTGACAGGGCTGGCTGCAAGGGTAGTGCAGCATGAGTATGATCACATTGAAGGAGTCCTGTTTACAGACCATCTCAGTCCGTTGAAAAGAAGGATACTAAAGTCAAAGTTGAACGATATTAGTAAGGGCGAAATTGACGTTAATTATAAGATGAAATTTCCAAAAGCGAAGAAAGGACGATGAAACGAATTTGGTATTTATTTGGTATTAGCTTGCTCATTGTAGCTTGTGAAGGTAGCGAGCCGATCCCGCCGGAGGAGGCAATAAAAGAGGAAGTTGAAGGTCCTTCGGCCGACAATATGTATCTGCACATAACAACGCTATATAAGGAAATGATTCCGGACAATAAACCCGTGGATAAGATTAAAGCGAACCAGGTATATGAATTGGGGATGTCTTTTCTTAACAAGTTTCCGGATCATGAAAAGCGCGAAGAGGTTATGTTCTATGCGGAGAATGGAGCCAAACACTTAGGAGATCTAAGGAAGGCAGATGGTGTTGTTCAGATGTGGCTGGCGGAAAATCCGAAGCACGACCTTAGAGCCGAGAAGCTTAGTACCCATGCTTTTTTACTCAGCCAGTTAAACGATATCGCAGGGGCTAAAAAAGTATATCAAAAAGTTATTGACGAATACCCTGATTCTGAATGGGCCGGCATCGCTCGGGGGGAACTGAACCTGCTCAATTTCGATGGAGACCTTAAAGAACTTCCGGACTACTTTGAGAAACCGGCTGAGTAAGCCGTTGTTGTAATAGGTTGGATTTAAATGCGCAGATGTTTGAAGTAATCTTTGAGCACCTGATCATTCTTTAATTTAGGTGTGAATATTTCTAAAACGGCAGGCCGCTTATTGTTGGTCGGTTGGAAGTAGTTGGTAAGCGCTTTTTCAAGTTCCTTCAGCGTTGTCGCACTTTGATAGTTTACATCAAATTGCTGACAGATATAGCGCGCGTTTGCTTTCTGATCTGTATCGAAGAATTTGTCTAGTTGCTTGGTAGAATCTGGTCCCGGAATAATTCTAAAAATTCCACCCCCGCTGTTATTAAATATAATTACGCGCAAATTTTCTGTCAGGTGGTTGTTCCATAGGGCGTTCGAATCGTAAAGGAAACTCATGTCTCCGGTTACAAGTACGTTTAGTTTATCGGAGTTACAAGCAACGCCTGCGGCTGTAGAAGTGCTGCCGTCTATGCCGCTGGTACCTCTGTTGGCATAATATTCAATTCCCCGTATTTGGCTAAATAGCTGTACGTAACGCACCGCTGTACTGTTGGCCATGTGGAGTGAGACGTTGTCCGGTACAAAATCCAATACGGTTTGGTACGCTTTCAGGTCGCTGAATTCTGCACCTTGAAGAAAATCATCATGTTTGGACTGCGTTAGCAAATCTCTTCCCTTCCATTTGGTTCTATAGCCCGACTGGTTTGATTCAATTTTGTTTTTAATAAAGTGAAGAACAGTTTCAGGCTTAGAAAGAACTGAGCGCGTTAAACTTTGAAAAGTATCCAGATGTGTGTCGTATGGTGAAATATGCCAATGTGCCGAAGGTTGGTGGTTTCTTAGGTAGGCCTTAATTTTTTTACTAACGATGGCATCACCAATTGTTATTAATAGTTGAGGACGGAATTCTTCATTATCCTCCTCATTGAAGCCGCTTATGAGTCGGTCAATGCAGGCATTGAAGTTATGGTGGTGCAGATTGGCCGTGGTTTCTGTAAGCACTGTAACGGATGAATCGTCACTAAGAATTTCCAGGGCTTTTTGCAGGCCTTCGTTGGGCAACATCTGACCACACAATACCAGTTTACGGTCATATTGATTCCATTCTTCGAGAAGTTCATCTAACTGGTCAGTGGATAGATACGGTTCCGGCCGAAGCTGCTGAATGATTTTTGTTGATACGTCCTCTTCCGTTAAGTTGTAGAGATTTTCCCTTAGGGGAATATTAATATGAACAGGGCCGGGAACAGGGTAGATGGTTTGATCGATGGCCTGGTTGATCATTCGGCCGGCGCTCCAAATTTCGTCCGGATGTACTGTTTCCTGAGGCAATTGCCAAAAACCGCGGATGTAATTCGCATAAAGGTTGTTTTGGCGAATCGTCTGTCCGTCTCCCTGATCGACCCACTCAACAGGTCTGTCTGCAGTGAGAACGAGTAACGGCACTTTTTGATAGTATGCCTCTGCGATAGCAGGAGCATAGTTGAGGCTGGCACTACCACTGGTACAACAGATGGCCACAGGTGCGCTTTGCCCTATCGCCATGCCAAGTGCAAAAAAGGCGGCAGAACGTTCATCAGGAACAGAGTAGCATTCAATTCCCTCAAATTCATCAAAGCTAATTGTTAATGGAGCATTTCTTGAGCCAGGAGACAGTACTACTTTGTTAACGCCCTTTTGCGCACAAATCTTCACCAGATGACGGATAATTAGCTTTTCAGACTGCACTTGATAAATGTCTACATTTTTTCAATAACCCCCAATAGGGTTTGGGCCTTCATTTCTGTTTCTAACCATTCCTTGTCGGGGTCAGAATCGGCCGTGATGCCTCCTCCAACAAACAAATGAATGGTATCTTTTGTTGCCTTCAAACACCTCAGGTTAACAAATAATTGATCTGAGTTTTTGATGTTTACCGGCCCTAAGTATCCACAATATAGTTCACGGTCATGCGGTTCATTGTTCAGGATAATGGCTTCAGACCGACCCTTGGGAAAGCCGCAAACCGCGGGTGTTGGATGCAAAGCGGTCACTATTTTTTCTCTGTCCACTTCAGTTGAAAAGTTGAACTCAGTACACAGATGGGCTATGTTTCCGGCAACAGTAGTATGCGGTCCGTCTTTGGTTGCGTCAATACCAAGTTGGGTCAATTCCTGATAAATGAAGTCCGTTACCACCTGTTGTTCATTTCTTTCTTTGTCCAGCCACTCATAAGGGCCCTCATGTGCGCCTTGTGTTCCGGCGAGTGCCATGGTAGCGTAGCGTTGTTCATTTCTGAAAAGAAAAACTTCGGGGGAAGCACCTATCCATGTACCTGTTTCTGGCGTGTGCAGCATGTATACAAACGCATTGGGGTAATGTAATCGAAATCCATGAAATAGTTCTGAAGCAGTTCGTTTGGCGGGGACAGATTTTATTCTGGAGAGTATGATTTTATCGATTTCGCTTGCGCAAAGCCGTATATACTTTTTACATACTCTTTTGTACTCCTGTCGATTAAATGAGGTTGTATTTTCTACTCTGTCCGAAGCAAATGAAAACATTGGATTCATTAAGGTCTGTGTAGCTCTTAGGAAGAACAGCCAGCCTTCTCTTTTAAACGGTGAAACAATAAATCCAGCTTCAGAGGGTAGTGGTGAAGAGGGGATTTTCTTCACATTTCCGGTCATTAACTCAAAGGATGTGGTGCCGGGAATACTAAAGCAAACGAAAGTGTCTTTTTCCGTCAGTTGCATTTACTTTTTTCTTTCAATGATCATCATTGTAAGTCTACAGATAGAAATGAGTTTATCTTTTTCATCTTTAATTTCAATACTCCAGATGTGGGTTGTTTTGCCTTTGTGAACAATTGTCCCTTTTCCGTAGACAAATCCAGAATGTACACTACCAACATGATTGGCGTTGATTTCAATACCAACGGCAATATGGGTTTCTGTGTTGATCATCAGGTAAGTTCCGGTGCTTCCAATTGTCTCGGCGAGTGCTACACTTGCACCTCCATGGAGCAGTCCCATTGGTTGATGTGTCTTCTGGTTTACAGGCATCCGTGCAATCAGGTGGTCGCTGCCTACCTCGGTGAATTCTATATCCAGACTCTGTAGCAAAGTGTCCGGAGCAAGTGCATTGAGGTGTTGTGGAGAAACGTTACTTGGTATCATGGTTCAAAGCTACGAAAAGGGGAGGGTATAGGGAATAAAAAAGGGCGTCCGTCGGACGCCCTTTTCTCATTTATTGTAACCCTATTAGTGGTTAACTGAAATCCGCTTGGTCAGTACCCCACCATCTGTAAGTATTCTTACAAGGTAAATACCAGCTGGTTGATTTGTTAAATCAACGCTGGTTCGGATGTCATATCCGTTCAACTGCGATGATTCGATCAATTTACCAACAGCATCTACAATCTGCATTTCAATCGCAACTCCTGAAGTGTTTATCATGTTGATATTTACCAGTCCTTCAGTTGGGTTCGGGAAGATTGTCATTGAAATCCCGTCAACAACCTCATGGATGCTCACACTCGCCTGAACATCTATTGTCAATGTGTCATAAGATGTACAGCTTCCAAGAGTACCTGATAAGATAACAGTGTAAGTGCCCACACTTGTATAGGTGTGTGATGGCGAACCGGTAGTTGCAGAACCACCATCTCCAAAATCCCATGAGTATGAAGATGCAGAGGAACCGGTATTGTTAAAGTTCACCGTTGCACCTGTACTCAGGTAAACCGTAGTAGCAGAAGCACCTGCCACCACCGTAGGGGCTGGTAGAACCGTTACCTGAACTGATGCTACACTTCCCGTACAGCTTCCATTGGAAGCCACTACTGAGTAAGTAGTAGTGTTCGTCGGAGAAACCAGAATAGACTGAGTCGTTTCAGTGGTATTCCAGAAATAACTTGCTCCGCCGTTACCCGTTAGCATAACTGTTTCACCTGCACAAATTGTCGTGTCCGGGGTTACAGTTGTATTCGGGTAGGTATCTACGTTTACCGTCACGCTCGCATTATCCGTACATCCGGAGGCGTCTGTTACCGTAACATTGTAGGTTGTAGTAGCTCCGGGAGTATCAGTAAAAGATGCAGTATTTTGTCCTGTACTCCAGCTGTAATTGGTTCCACCGGTACCAGTAATGGTAACAACATCACCAGCACAAATAGTTGTACTTGAAGCAGAAGCATTGGCCGTTACTCCTCCTGAATTGGTCAATGTTTCGGATCCGGTATCCTGACATCCTGAACCGTCCATTACAACAATGTTGTAAGAGCCGGCAGACAGTCCTGTGAAAGAACCTGAAGTCTGGAAGGTAACACCTCCGTCGATAGAGTATTGATATACTCCATCTCCACCAGTGGCAGTAATCGAAATCGAACCGTTTCCGGAATTACAGGTTTCATTAGCAGCAGTTGAAGACATTACCACTGCTGAACTTCCTGCAATTGTTTCAGTAGACACAGTACTGGAGCATCCGCTACCATCTTCAACGTGAACATCGTAGTTGCCTGCGGCCAGACCTGTAACAGTCGCACCAGCCACGGCGCTGCCATCCACGTAGTAAGTATAAGAGCCATCACCACCGGTAGCACTAATTACCATCATACCGTCATTTTGTCCACAAGTAGTTCCTGTTACCGTTACGGTATGAACCAATGCAGCAGGATCAGTAAGTGTAACATTCACAGTTTCGTTACACGAGCCATCTGAAACAAGTACAGAGTGAGTTCCGGCACATACACCCGTGAATGTTGCCGAAGCTTGCGGTGTTCCTCCATTTAAGCTGTAAGTAAACGATCCGCTGCCACCTGTGGCACTAATAGTAATGGTTCCATCACATGTGCCCGCACAGCTTGGATCGATAAAAGTAGCCGTAGCAGTAATACCCGACGTGGAGCTTAAAGTAATTGCGTCAGTACCCGCACAAGAACTGGACAGATCGTTAACAACGATGTCGTAGGATCCGGCATTAAGTCCCGTAAATGAACCACTAGCCTGGAAAGTAACTCCATTATCAATACTGTATTCGTACGAACCTGAACCACCTGTAGCCGTAATGTTAATGGTACCGTCGCCTCCTGCGCACGATGGATCACTTCCGGCCGTAGAAATAGTTAGTACGCCTGAACTACCAACGGTAGTCGTGGTTGTTCCACCACAACTAGTTGAAAGGTCATTAACCACCACGTTATACGTCCCTGCAGTTAGTCCGGAGAAAGTAGAGCCAGCCTGGAATGTAACTCCACCATCGATACTATACTCGTAAGATCCTGATCCGCCGGTCGCGGCAATTGAAATGGTTCCATCGTTTCCGGCGCAGCTTTCATCCGTTGTTGAGGTCGTAACAGTTAACGATCCCGCAGTTGGATTCAAAGTATAGGTATCAGTCGCCGAGCACCCAGAACCAAGGTCATTCACAACAATGTTGTAAGTGCCGTCGGAAAGTCCGGTAAATGAACCACTAGCCTGGAACGTAGTGCCACCATCAATACTATATTCATAAGGTCCGGTTCCGCCAGTAGCCGAAACAGCAATTGTTCCGTCGTTACCCGCACATGAAGGATCTGTTCCTGTAGTGGCAACAGTTGGACCATCAGTAATGGTTATTTGCACAGAATCAACAGCCTGTCCACTACAAGCACCATAGGCAATCAAATAAGCCATGTATGTGCCAGCGGCCGAATAGGTAACACTTTCACTGACGTTTGTACTTGTTGCAGGCGAACCGCCATTAAAAATCCAATCGTAACCAGTTGCATTGGTAGACCCGGAACCGTCGAATGTAATGGCTTGACCAGTACATGCAGTAGTCGGAGAAGCGGATGCTACGGCAGTAACCGGAACGTCGGTCATGAATGGGTTAATGAACAAGGTAAATGTATTACCTGCTCCCCACGCAGTCTCCATATCGTGCCATGAGTTGTCGTTCCACTGTTCGTAAGCTGTGTTGGCATTTACGGTTACCAGATCCTGAACAACACCTACTGTATCCCCCGCACCCATGTTTGTAAAATCAACACCAATGTAGAAATCGGCACCACCAACATTAACCGGCGCATTGAAAAGCAAGTTGAACACTCCCTGTCCTGCAGGACCACCTGCTGCAGTTTCCACCGCCAATAGGTCATAGGATACTCGTGCAAGTTCGGTGCCTGGCAATCCGGCTGCATCATCCCACACAACCAAATCCAAAGTAGAACCATTTCCACCGTCCCTGATATCGAAAAGGAACACTTGTGCTCCGTTCACATGGGTGTATGGAGAATAACCTGTATACTTTTCAGCTTTTGACAGATCTCCCCAGTTGTTTACGCCTGACACCCAACCAGTGGTTGACGGGTAAATTGTGAGTGTATTTGTATCAGCCAAATTGGACAGTGTATCACATCCGGTAGATGCTACTACATTAATTACAAGTGTAGTAGTACAGGAACCTTGAGCATTAGATGCGTCAAGTGTAACCGTATACGTCCCCGGGGTGTTGAACTGAACCCCGGTTGGGTTTTGCGCTGTGGATGTTGCCGGCGTTCCGCCTCCGCCGAAATCCCATGCCCATGTGTCGGGAATTCCGGATGAGTTATCATAGAAATCAACGGTTCCACCAGCTGTTACCGTAGTTGCACTGGCCGATGCCGCACAGGTAGGTGCAACCGGAGTACATGGCTGATAAGTTCCATCCATTACGGTAGCACCTGTTCCACCTGGATCAAGGAAAGATTCCAAACGGGCAGTAGTAGCAGTGCCACACTGATCCCAGTTTACAAACATCTTTCCGTAAACGTCAGTTTGAGTAGGCGCTGTACAAAACGAAGAACCACCTGAAAGTTGACCTACTATTCTACCATTGTTATCAAAAATGGGAGATCCGGAAGACCCACCCTCGGTTACACCGTGTCCGTTAGTGGTTGCAGCCCACTGAACAACCCAGTGAGATTGTGGTGCACCGCCATTAAAATCACCGTGTCCTAAAGTACTTGTGTAAGTAGATATTTTTTTAGCCGAACCAGCTGGGTGGTGAACGCCAACTCCTGAACCAGACGGTGTATTTGTTCTGTTCCATCCAGCGTAATAAGCATTGTATGCGGCTGGTGGCTGTGAGTTCAATTCTACAAGGTAGAAATCGGAACCCGCTACCTGGTTAGTTCCCGGAGGGTTACTTAGTGTACCGTTTCCGGAGGAGGCAACAACCGTTCCGCCGGTCATAGTTTGTGTACCCTTAGAAGGGTCAATATGATTTTGCGTTGGTTGGCAGCTTGTTTTCTGATAATTCCAATACCATGTCCATGAACTGATGTTAGATCCAGCATTTGGTTCTCCGCAGTGCCATGCGGTTAAGATGTATGGAGTACAGTCCTGAGATGTGTTATTGATCATGGCTGCGGAACAAACAGCGGTTCCTGGGCCCGTTGAAAAGGTGTAGTGTACGGTAGCATCAATTTGCTCCTGCCAACCAGTACTTTCAGGTGTACAAGCCACATCCACCTGACAAGGGTCTGCCTTGGGATATCCGGCACCACCGGCTTCTTCAATGTATGCATTGATAAAGTCCTCTACTCCTCTATAAAAGTAGACTACCTGCTTGATATCAATGATTGGAAAACCAACCGTTCCTGCAGGGGCGTAATACTCAATTGTCAGTTCGTCTCCCTGTACCATCTGCGTGGCACGAATGGTATTCTCAGTATTGTAAGCTGATGTGTAAGCTCCAAGCACCTGATTCTGATAGTTATTGTAGATAAACACTTTACCTCCATCAGGTATCCAGAAATCGTTGTAATACAACGCCAAAGCCATCGCATCTTCCGATTTGATTTTTAGTCTCCAAATCACACCACCGTCTGCCAGCGTTTGCCAGGAACCGGAGTTTGTTGGATTGAGAGCTACATCTTGATTTATCCCAACCCTATAATAGGTTCTAGGATCGTTTAGATCATCTTCGATGGCCGCCTGAACCAGATCAGGAGCCGGAATTTCAACCTTGTTGACCTTGGTGTAAGGAACAGAGTGTGTGAATGAATAAGGAGTTCCCCCTTCACTTAACTGGGCATAGCCTACCCCCGCGATAAGCACCATTAGAATGCTTAACGCAAAACCGTAAATTTTTTTCATCATCTTCAAAAATTGATTCGATTATTTTTCTACCTCTTCTTTCTTAGCCTCTTCCTTTCTGGCTTCAGCTCTCCGCATTGTTTTCGAATCAATGCTGATGGTAGTGGCCGGTTTTTGAACGTTTACCGGCTTTTTCAATTTAACCTCTCTAGGATGTTGCGTGGTGTTTTGAGAGTTAGACTCTGTTGCCTTTTGCGCGGTTTGTGAGAAACCCACAGAACACAATAAGACACTAAGTCCAATTGTTAAAATTGATTTTTCCATGTTTAATTTGTTTACTTTAATGCAGCCTAAAGATATTGATAAATTGAGTTGAATCAAAATCCCTAATTCAGGTCATTATTGGATTTTAATTAACAATTAGCTGGTTATACGTTGATAGTTTCGGTTGGTAAGATGATTCCATCTGATCATAGGTTTAAACCGATTCGCAGACGAGGCTGGGCAACTATCTAACAATAACCGCCAACCGAAAAACATGGCAAGAATTTGCGTTGTAGAAGATGAGAGTTCGATCAGTGAGCTTTTGGAAATCAACCTAAGTATGGATGGCCACGAAGTAGAAATCTGTGCTGATGGCAAAACCGCACTGGAGACGATTAGTGCCAAGAAATTTGATCTGATTTTGTTGGACGTTATGCTTCCCGTAGTAGATGGGTTTAGCGTTTGTCAAACCATTCGTCTCGAAGATCAACAGACTCCTATTTTAATGCTTACGGCTAAAAATACAAGTCACGATAGGGTAGAAGGTTTGAAGGTAGGCGCAGATGATTATTTGGCCAAACCATTCAATTTGGAGGAGCTTCTGCTTCGTATCGAAAAGCTTTTGAAAAGAAGTGGAACCAAGACGAATAATGACTATCAAACTTTTGAGTTCGGTGGTTCCAGCATTAACTTTTTAACATTTGAGGTGGTAGCTGCACATGGCAAATCGATGACGCTCACGAAAAAACAGATAAAACTCCTAAAACTTTTAATTGACAGGAAAGGCGAGGTTGTAAGCAGACAAGATATTCTTGAAAAGGTTTGGGGCTTTGACGTATATCCTACCACGCGAACTATTGATAACTACATTGTAGAGTTTCGGAAGATATTTGAAAAGAATCCGAAGCAACCCCAACATTTTCATTCTATAAGAGGTGTGGGGTATAAATTCGTGCCTTAATTAGTGGTGTTCTGGAGTAATTTCTACCGTTTGTCCATGATGGTATCACTTTAATCATCAAAAATCTCCCTTTTGTTCAATCTTGATGGAAAGGGGAGCAACCATTCCAAATTCACACCCGTCTATATAGCAGAACGGAGACAGGTTGCACGCTACTTCCTGTTTTTACTGGTTTTTTATTTTCCTTGCTTGTAAAACCCGAGATGCCCCACCTTCTCGGGTTTTCTTTTGCCTTTTATTCTGAATTTCCTCATTCACATACACGACAGTAGTCGGATGCTTGGTTGTGCACGATGGGACTTTGGCTGTTAGTCATGTCGGTAAGTAGCGATAATAAACTTGCCTTAAATTTATCCCTGAACTCCTCGCTGTGAGTGTCAAATTCCTTTACCTTGCCCTTAAATTCAACCTGTTGTGAGTTTCTAATGGCAAAAATCCAGCCCGATACGTTAGTTTCAGGATGAATTTGGCTGTATATGTAACTGTAATAGGCCAGTTGTACCGCTTTTTCATCTTTACTCTGAAATTCAGCATCCAGATTAAGCGGTTTTACGCTATCCTTGTTTACACTTCCAGTCTTGTAATCGATAACCCTCACTTCTTCGTTGAATTGATCGATTCTGTCTACGGTGCCAATTAAGCGCACGTTAAATTGTTTGTCTGCAGCAGTATGTTCCAGATGTGTATGGATACTCTCTTCAACTCCCAGTAGTGTGATCTTATTACCCTGGGTTAAATGCTCAATGTCCATATCTAAAACCCTCTCTACCATGGTGATGGCGATTTCCTTAGAGATGTAATTATTGCCTTGAAGTTTACGTTGGTTCAGATGAGCTAAGAACTTTGACTCCACTTTGGAATGGACGTTCTTTTTTGCTTCCAACAGTTGAGTAATTTCCAAAGGTGAACCAAGAAAAGGACGATAGATGTCTTCCAGAACACTATGGACAATGGAACCCATGGAGCTATCCTCGATTTGTTCTTCCACCTTGTTTTCTTCACGTAGCCCGCAGATATAGGTGTAATAGAAGTCTAACGGGCACCGAATAAAACGGTTAATTGCAGAAACGGACAGGCCTTTATCCTCATTTTCTAAGTAGTCCCGAAGTTGGTTGTAAAAAAGAAGATCCTTAACTACGGATTTAGCAGGCAGCTTTTCCCCTATTTGAACCGAGTAGGTTTTTTCTTTCAGTTGCGCTTGCTTAAGTTCCTGTTCCAACTGAAGAATAAAGCGACTTTTCTCGCCGGGACCAAACCCATCAGATACCGGAGCATAGACCAGATGGACATTTCTTGCTCGTTGAATAAGCCTGAAGAAGTAGTATGCCAGTACGCTGTCGTGTTCTTTTGTTCCCGGTAAATTATGATATTTCTTGAGGTCGTAAGGCAATATCGAGGAATCATATTTCCCTTTGGGAAGAACGCCCTCGTTCACAGAAAGTAAAATAAGGTTTTCAAAGTCCAGGCAGCGAGTTTCCAAAAGTCCCATAACCTGTAAACCCGAAAGTGGCTCTCCGAAGAACGACATTTCGTGGTTTCGAACCATTCCGTTGATCACCTTACGCAAGGTAGACAGCTGTGTAATATGAGGATAATCGGTTAGGAGTTGTTCCAATTTGGATAGGACCTCGCCGAAAATGTCAATAGCTTCGAGATTTATCCTGTTGGATTGCTGGTCTTTTGCCAGAATTAGCTTGAGAGACTCTAACAATTGACGTAATGCGACAATGGGCATGTAGTTGAGATCATCCCATTTTTTGAATATGCCTGGACAATCATTAAACAGACCCAGTTGGCTGAGATCTTCCTGTTGAATAAAAACTTTGTTCTGAAACCGGATTTTATGCTCAAGTTCTTCCAGATCACTATACGCACCCCTTAGCACCGGGTGTTTAATTAGTCTGAGGAAAGGTTTAAAATGTAAGTAGATTCCCGTTTCGTTTTGTTTGCGAATATTGTCCTGTAATAGAAGTATGTATTGAACCAGCGATACAATCTCCGTGTTGTGTAAAGGGTATCCCATGGTAACATTGGCTGTCTCCAGATTGTTGGGTAGCTCATTTAGCACAGGAATTAGCATTGAAGGTTCGGGCAGTACCAGTGCACATTTTTCGTAAGCGACAATGGGTGCAATTTCGCTTACAATCTGCGCAGCAATTCTGGCTTGTCCAACGTATGTGTTGGATGCATATACAGTAATTTTCTTATCGGGTGTATCCAATATTTCAGGTGTCTGTTGCCTGGTTAGCTCAGGATATTTTGCACCAATTGTTCGTAGGAAATGACCGGCCTCATGGTGTGGGTTTTCTACGTAATACTTATCGGCATCCCAGATAACTTCCGTTTTAACTTGCCGTTTTAACGTTTGGATAATATCAATTTCAGACGGAGAGATGGCATTAAATCCCACAAAGTAAATGGCGTTGTAAGGGGAATTTTCAAGCGATCCCATTTTTAGCTGTTGCGACACCTGCTTATATATACCGCCGGAATAGTTGAGCTTTTTCGCCTTAAGGTGATCCTTAAAAGCCTTATACAGTGGACCAAGTTTTTGCCAGAAACCAAGATACTTTTCCTGCATTTCTGTGAAAGCATCCATATTCCAGCTTTCCAGTTGGTGTATATTTCTAAGATCCCGAAATACATCTTCGGCTTCTAAAAGGTAGAGATCAATTTCATTGTAATCTGCAAGTAATACTTCTCCCCATTTATAGAATTGATCGAAAGTTTCAGGATTCTTTTCGGTAGCTTGATAAACCTCAAATAACTCAAACGCCAGGGAAGTTCTGTCCAGGATGGTCTGATCATGGAATTGGTTAACAAGGTCGGAGAAGGTCAATGTGGTGGGAGCCCAAAAAGTTTCTTTTAGTCTGGCGGCTATAGCCTTCTTAAGAAATAATGAAGCCCTTTTACTGGGCAGCACCACAGCAACATTTTGGAACTCTTTACCGTGGTTCTCGATTAGTTGCGCCGCAACTTCATCAAGAAACGTCATCCTGATCGTTTTTGAATCCTCTGCGAATGAATTTTAGAAATTCCTTGCGGGTAACACTATCCGTGAAAACGTCTTTCATGATGCCCAGTTTGCCTTTTTGTTTCAGTTCTTTCCGCTCTTGATTTATCTCACTTTGAATATTGCGGGGAGATTCTGGTCGCTCCACGATGATATTATTGTCCGATAAGATCTTTGCCAACTCGTCGGCTCTCCGGAAGTGTTTTTGAGCTGCCTGTTTTCTTCCTAGCTTTTCTTCCAGCAGGCCCAGGTTGTTGAATGCAACAGCATCTTCGGGATCTAACTCTATGCATCTGTTGTAATCGTCAATTGCGCCCTGCGTATCACCAATAGAATCTTTGAGATAGGCCAGGCTCGAATAGCGATAAGGATTTTCGGGTTCCAGCAGAAGAGCCTTTCTCAATGCCTCAATTGCTTCGAGTTTTTTGTTTAGATGAAACAAGGCCACACCCATTTCAGAGAGGTAATCCGCATTATCAGGTTCTATCAAAACCGCTTTCTTAAATTCTTTGTAAGCGGATTCTGGTTGCTCATTCACAAGGTGGTTTAACCCTTTGTTATAGTGCGCTTCAGCCTTCACAATGCTAATTTAGCTAATCTGCCGACAAATAGCCTGAACCTTTTTGTTAATCCACGATCTCAAAGTCTATATGATAATGATCGTCATGTAACCGATTGATTAGCGGTTCCAGTTTTTTCACTACATAAATTCCTGTATTCCTTAACTTCTCCCCAGACGGTGAGGCAAACAAATCATCCTTCAAATCAGTTTTGATGATCACTTTTTTTATTCGGAGACCTTCTGCTTTGGAAGCCTCATTTAGAGCAAGAATATGCCTGCAAACAATTTCGAAATCAATTGAAACATCCTTATTCGTTGTTAAAATACCCTGCTGGTCGAAATCGAGAAAGTAATGGTCGGCACCAATCAGATCGTAGTCTTTGCACTGTTGGTCCCCTTTTTTTAATGGCATGGCAAAATCAACACTCAATCCATTTTGATGTGTTCTGTGCGGCCATATTTTCCCTCCGTCTTTATTCGAGCATTCCATCAGTACAAATCGATAGCCCGGACAGGTGCTATCACACTTTTTATAAGCATTTAGTACGGCGTTTTTCACCTTGTCGTTCACATAGGCTCTCGAATTAAGATAGCTTGTAGTATCGAAATAGCTGAAGTTTTCACCACTGAATGGCATTAACTTTCCATTTACCAGGGATCCGTTGCTAACGCTGCCATTTGACTTACTATCTCCTGGCCTGTCAGGATGATCGATCTGATATTTTTCAACTGCCGATACGGTATCTTCCTGGGCACAACCGTGAACCACTACCAGGACAAACAAGCACAATAGAATACGCATACCGCAATAAACTACAAACTGCTGCCAAAGGATGTTAATGGATTGCCAAGATGTGTTAATTCATCAGTATAATGTTTACCGTGTCGTCGTGAATCCAATCAGCGTTGGCGAGATCCTTCTGGTTGATCGTACCAATAATATACTTGCCGTTAATTCCGGCAAATTGCTCCTGAATATTCTTAAATACTGAAAAGTCGGGTTTGGTAGGGTGCTGATATCTTACGTAAACGGTTAGATCTTTGTCGTTGCTGAGTTTCAGATTATTATTTCTAGACTGCTTTTTGTTTTCATACTTGTACTTGTATGTTAGTGCAGATATGTCTGAAAGCACCGCAGATCCTGTTGGCTTGTCGCCAGCTCCTTTTCCGACCAATACCTGTTGTTCGGTAAAAGCAGTTTCTACCAGTACTGCGTTGTATTCATTGTTTGTATTGTACAATGCAGAATTCCGGGTAACAAAGGCAGGTGTACACAATGCGTGGATATCACTTTCGTTTCTTGTACAATTTGCAACCAGTTTAATACCAAGTCCGCGCTGTCGGGCAAACTCAATATCAAACTGATTTACTTTACTTATTCCGTAGTTGAATATCTGTGCTGGATCAGCGATCAATCCGAAGGCATGAAACAGAATGATACTCAATTTATATTTTGCGTCAATTCCTTCCACGTCAAGTGTTGGGTCAGATTCTGCAAAACCCTTTTTTTGTGCATCCAGCAGAACATCCTCATAAGCACCACCTTCGTGAATCATTTTTGTTAGAATGTAGTTGGTGCTGCCATTGAAAATTCCGGATACGGATGCCAGTAAGTCATTATCGTAGTACTCTTCCAGATTTCGAATAATAGGAATACTGGCGCAACAAGATCCTTCATATAAAAAGGAAACATTGCTTTCTTTTTGAAGGGTTAGCAGGGACGCTAAGTTTTCGGCAATCATCTTTTTGTTTGCAGAAACAACATGTTTGCCTTTTTTAAAAGCGGCCTTAACGATTTCCAGAGCAGCATCGGCATCATCGATCAACTCCACAATAATGTCAATTTCAGGATCGTTAAGCAGTTCTTCTTTCTGTGTCGTAAAGAACTTCGAATCGATGCTTCTGGTTTTTGATGGGTCTTTGATGCATATTTTTTTTATCTCCGCATCAACTCCTTTTGATTCATTCAGTACCGCGTATAACCCCTGACCTACGCAGCCAAAACCAAAAACCCCCAATTTAATTTTACTCATAATGTTAAATATTATGACCGATCGAGAAAAGAGAATCCCAAGGCGTTTGAATGGAAAAGTCTGGTCGTGTAAAACGAAAAAGTCTTTCCCAGATTTGTTAGGAAAGACCACTGGTTATTGAAGTCGGAATCCGAACTCATCTGCCTCCGGATTACCCAGAGATGGAATTAGCACCAACTCCTACACAAGTATTGTGATAGGAAGGTTGCTAAGGCTTCATTGGGCCATTACCCTCTGCCTTTCTTGATAAGTCGTTAAAAAATGAACGCGATGCGAAGTTAAGTCGGAAAATACATGATTTCCAAATTCGAGCCATTAATTTTGTGAAATGAACTTTCCACAATACCGGAAAT
Organism: Parvicellaceae bacterium; assembly: GCA_965267315.1. GTDB lineage: Bacteria > Bacteroidota > Bacteroidia > Flavobacteriales_D > Parvicellaceae. The sequence goes on along the minus strand of OZ253949.1, from coordinate 4,064,948 downwards.
ACCCAAATGATAAGAGTTTCTTTAAAATTCTCAGTCGTGAAGAATTTATTGAGGTTCAACTTATTGGAGAAAAGAAGTTAGAGTCTCATTTTGCGGCAAAGACGTTTGTTGATAGAAATTTTATCAACGATATGCTTGGCTGTACGGAAAACCGATGGGAGGTAATCACAATGGAAGAATACCAAATAAGAGCTGAGCCTTAGAATTTGCTTTTGAATTATGACTCTTGGTTCTCAACGATTTCCCATGTATGGTCTCCCATTAATCTAACACTGGCAACGAAGTTGTAGGGGCATTCTCTTCGTCCCCATTGCTTTGGCCCGATCATAGAAAGCAGATGTCCGCCTTCGTGTTTCTCGTAGAGGTGATACGTATGGAGAATCTCTGGCTTAAAGCGCATTTCAGCGCCATAAATTCTCTCCGAAATTTCTACTCGTTGCTGGATTTCGTTGGCTTGTTTGGCCAGAAGTTCCATTTGCTGTTTAATCTGTCCGAGCTGCTGATCTGTTTGATGATGCATGGCACTTAATGCCTTGATCTTGATTTCTCCCTGTTTTGTGGGAGCAACGGGCAAACTTCCACGGTGGTGAGGGTACGCAAGGGTATCAGGCGATTCCGTTATCGAATCGTCGTCAATTGGATTTTGAAACTCCTTTTTCGCTTTCTCCTTGTCCTTACTCATCTGTACAAAGATAACTAATGTCAATCCATCAGATCATTGCAGGTGCACACAATCTGGGTTTCTGTTGCCGTAAACTTTGCAGTTCTGTTCACCTCAAGTCCGGCTTTGTCTGGTCTATTTGCTTGTTTACAAAGATTCAGGGCGATTTGTGTCAAGTATCTTTCCGCCGGATAATAAGGAGCTTCCAGATCGTTGATGCTCCAGTAAACAAACCAGGTTGTAGAGTATTCCGGCTCCTCACCGTTCCAGTTGATCCGTGGGGTTGTATCAAAGTCCCGGAACTTTGGAAGGTGGTCTTCACTTTTTTTATGGAAATAATACCCTGCCTCGGTATGAGTTCCACTATACATGGTTCCCGATAAGGCGTCATCCCACCATCCAAAAAAGTTAAAAAGTGGCATTACACCAAATAACAATATAATAAGCCAGTTGATTTTAAAGGACTTTAAGTTAGTGCCAATTGGTTCCTTATAATTCCAGAATGCGAAGAGTAGAAGAATCAAAGAAAAATTCCACGGCCAAATGACCTTGTTCCAGTTTAGGCCCAGTGGTCCCATTGCGATAAGGATGAAAAAATGCATCCCTATTCCAAGAACGATTCCGGCTTTCCTTGATTTCCTGACTAGCAGTAGTAAACCACAAAGCATTTCACCTATTGGTGCCACCAGATAGTAGTCTTTGAATTTCAGCGTTCCATGAGGATATTCTTCCAGTCCAACACCGGAAAGGATCCAGGGCATGGTTTGGTTGAGAAACGCTGGGTTTAGCTTTTGAAGGCCGCTCCAGAGATACGTGGTGCTCACCAAAATCAAGATTCCCGTTAAAGCCTGTTTCCCTTTGCCGGTTTTTCCAAATTCACATGCCAACATTATAAACGACTGCATGTAAAGCCAGGGTTGTAAACGCGAAATATCTTCAAGAATCAGAACTATAAAGCAGATTAATACAATCAGTAAAGCAGGGCGGGTATGCTTTCCAGCAATGATAAGCGCAAGCCCAAAAATTACTATTCCACAGAGAATGCAATCTACCCAAACCGTTAAATGGACCGGCAACCACTTAAGCGCCGGGATCATTGGGAATTCGCGACCAAATGGAACCCAGAGTTTCCAGCAAATGGCCATTTCTGCGAAAAAAGAAAAGGCCATCAATTGCGATAGCCTTTTCAATAATTTCGACTCAAAAGTCATGGGGATTTACCAGATTTTGGTGATTTTACCTTCTGGTTGCCGCATAGGGTCGCCTTCCTGCACATCGAATGCCTCAAAAAACTCAGGCATGTTGGCCAGCGTGCCATTCACACGGTATTTTCCTGGTGAGTGGTAATCCGTTTTCACCCGTCTTACCAATTCATCGTCGGTAATTGTGTTTTTCCAAACCTGCCCAAAAGCCAGGAAAAACCTCTGCTCATTGGTAAAACCGTTAATTTCTGTCTTCTCTTTGCCCTCCAACGATTTCATGTAGGCATGGTAGGCAATTGTAAGGCCTCCGAAGTCTGCAATGTTCTCACCCAGAGTTAGTTTTCCATTAATGAAAACGCTATCCAGCACTTCAAATTCATTGTACTGCTCAACTAGTTTTTTAGTCTTTGCGGCAAATTTGATGCTGTCTTCCTTTGTCCACCAGTTTTTTAGTGTTCCATCCGCCGAATACTTGGCACCCTGGTCATCGAAGCCGTGAGTTAGTTCATGACCGATTACGGCACCCATTCGCGCATAGTTTACGGCGTCTTCATAGTCAGAGTCAAAGAAGGGATTTTGCATGATTCCGGCTGGGAATACGATTTCATTAAGAACCGGATTGTAGTAGGCATTTACCATGTGTGGTGGCATGTGCCATTCGCTTCTATCTATCTTCTTGTTAAGTTTTTCCAACTTGTCATCAAACCGGTATTTCGAAAGATTAACCAAATTCTTTAGGTAATTGTCGCTGCTAATCTCCAGGCCCTTATAACCCTTCCATTTGTCCGGGAAGCCAAGTTTTCTGGCAAATGCTGCCAACTTTTCCTTTGCCTTTATTTTGGTTTCCGGCCCCATCCAATCCAGGTTATCAATACGCTCGTCAAATACCTCTGTGATGTAATCTACCATTTCATTCACCTTGGCTTTGTCCTCTTCGCTAAATTTCTCGTCTACAAATCTCTTCCCAAGAATTTCATTAATCGGAGACATGGTAATTTTGGCAATGGCTCTTTTCCAGTCTTCCTCCTGAACTTTACGGCCCCGCATTGTTTTCATGTAAAAATTGAAATGCTCCTGGTTGTGTTTACTGGTTAATGCCGTTTCAAACTCGTTTAGCACCTTCCATTTTAGGTAAAGCCTCCAACTTTCCATGGGTAGATCCTGAACCATCTTATCCATGTGCGCAAAGAATTCAGGTTGTTGTACAATGATTTTTTTAGTCCGCTTAAGTCCAATTTTATCGAAGTACTTCAACCAATCAAAGTTTGGATACTTTTCCGCTATTTCTTTCGCCGACATTGGATTGTACTTAGCGTTGTCGTCACGATTTGCTTCTTGAGTCCTGGAACCTTTTGCAAGCGATTCTTCTACAGAGAAGATTGCGTCAACCTCTTTTTTTGTTAATGACATTTGAGAGAGCTCGAAGACCTTTGCGATGTGTTCTTTGTAGGCGTTTCGAAGCTTTACTGACCTATCGTCCTTATCAAAGTAGTAACTCCTGTTGGGTAAACCTAACCCCCCCTGAGACATATAAGGCACATAATGAGAATTGTCTTTCTCATCGATTTCAATATAAAAATCAAACAAAGAGGAAATGCCTCTTGGATGGTGAAAAGCCACCACGTTAACCAAGCCGGCTGTGCTTTCTACAGACTGAGCGAACTCAAGAACCTTAACATTATCGAGCAATTTCATTCCTTCATCATCACGATGAACGGTATCCATAAATGACTTGTAGAAATCGGCCAAAATCTGATCGTTCGAACCTGCTTCGTATTCTTCGCGACTCATATCCAGTAAAATCAAGCGTAGTCTGGCATCAATCTTATCATTTACCACATTAAAAGTTGAGTACCGTGATTTATCATCCGGAACCGGATTGTCTTCGAGCCATTTTCCGTTGGCGAACTGATAGAAGTCGACCTTAGGATCTGCTGAAGTATCCATATACTCGAATTCAAGAGATTTGAGTTCTTTATCCGAATCGGTATTGGCCGCATTCGTTGTGGTTTTACCGGAACATCCGGCAAGAACGCTAAGAGTTATAACTGCAGAAAATATAGTTGCTTTCATTACTGAGAAGAATTGGAGCATTAAATATAGCTATTTCAGGGAGTGTAAAGCATTTGCACGTGTGGGATGTTATCTTCCAGATACATCTCGGACACCGTTCGGAATTCGTGGTGGTTGTAATAATCAATTAGGTGTTCTTGTGCAGAAATTCTTACCGGAACATGACCAAACCTCGCCATCAGCACTTCCATGGTTTTCCTCATGAGTTTATGACCCAATCCGGTGCCACGATGCGATTTTGCTACTACAACGCGTCCGATGGAAGGCTCTTCATAGGAAATGCCGGGAGGAACAATGCGCGTGGTAGCCACCATCTGGTTATTGTCGGTTGCAAAAACATGAATGGATATTTTGTCTTTGCCATCAAGTTCCTGATAAGGACAATCTTGTTCCACCACAAACACCTCAATACGTAACGCAATCAAGTCGTGAAACTCGTCCAGTGAAAGTTCGTTGTAAGTTTTGCAAAACCACTCCATTTCTAGGTGGGTTTAATGTAGACAATCGCCAATAAGAAAAGGGGGATGGTAAGGCATACGTAGAATGTGATGGTGTCTAATGTGGCAACATTCAGTTTCTTTTTACGAGTAAAACTAAGCAATCGTTTGCGGATATGACCCTTAAAAACCAGCACTCCCAGAATACCCATGATCAATGCAAGAATGTGCAAAATGTTTCCTCTCCACAGGCTATCTAACAGCGAAATATCCCAGGAGTTGTCAAAGTGAAGAGGTATAAACATCATCATTATGGGCGCACCAATCCACATAAGTCCGATTACCGCTCGCAACAATCTGTAATTTTCCTGGTACGAAGAGCGTGTTTTGAGAAATTTCGCTTCTCCTAAAATGTACCACAAAACCACACTGTATGACCAAATGAATGGGTGGAATCCATGGCCCTGCATTTCAAGTAACCTATGTACAATTACATAGGCTGCCCAGATAAAACCCGAAAACAGCATAAATCGGAATGTGCCAAGCACTTTTTCTACCGGACGCGCAACCAGAACAAATAGGATTATCATAATTACCAAATGAACAATCCTTGGAATTTCGTTGAATCCATGTTGAAAAGGAACGGTCAAACGTACCAGAAACGGAATTCCTCCTGACTCTCTGGCACCGTAGTAAAATTCAAGATTTTCGAACATTAAAGTTCCTGCTGTAATCATCAGGCAGCATAAGGCAAAAATGTATGTTCCTTTGGGTCTGTAAGAATTATCGGATGTAAGCTCGTTGATCATAGTGTCAAAATCTCCTTTAATTCAGATTTTCGGACGTAAAATAAATACTTTTTGATGTTGTGGTAACCTAAATCCTGAAGCAAATGACCATAGGTGGTTATTTGCTGTTCATCGTGGTTTCGTGGCTGACCGGTTTTGAAGTCGAGTACAATTGTTTCTTCAGGCATGAGAATAATGCGGTCTGGCCTGTACAAGTTCCCCGCTTCATCAACAATTTCCTTCTCCGTTAGATTTTCATGATCTTCGGAAATCCAGCTTTGTAGTTTCGGGTGGTTAAGGGTCTTCTTTAAGTCTTCCGATAGTCTGTTTCTCTCAGTTCCGGTGATTTTACCATCTTTTATCAGCTTGTCGATTACGCTTTCAATGTCTTGGACTCCTGAGGTTCTTTCCAAAGCAAGATGTACCAGTTGTCCCCATCGTTGCTCGTGCATATTGGTTTCCTCAGACTTATGCCTTGTCACAATGTCAATGGGGAATTGTGTATGACAGGTATAACTATATCCGATTGGTCCGGAATCTTCGGAAGTAGAAGCTTTGTCTGTTCGTTCGCCCACCGACCATTCTATGGGAGTTTCCAGTGATTCTGATGTGGTTAAAAAACCATAAAGAAGTTCTGATACAGTATCCTCAACTATTTGAGAGGAAACAATGTAAAGCCTTTCCACTGGCCGTGTTAAGGCCACATACATAAGGTTGAGAGCATCCAGATACTCTGTCTGCCACGCTTCTTCCAGTTCGTCCTCTTTATTTAAAGCGGTAAACACATCCTTTGCCGGACGAAGTCGCACGCTTAAATTGGTTTCTTCGCCCTTAATTGTGGACCATACTCTGCTTTGGTTACCCGGTTTTAAATTCCAGTCACATCGATGCACGATTGCCACAGGAAACTCAAGGCCCTTCGACTTGTGGATAGTCATGATGCGGACTGCATTTTCATGTTCGGACGCACTAATAGACGGGTTCAACTCCGTTATCCACTCAAGGAACTGATTAATGTCTTCACCTTTGGAGGAGCCAAACTGATGCACATTTTCCAGAAAACTTTCTACAAATTGATCTATGACATCTGCGGTTAGAAAATGGTGAATTATGCTGGCAGATTTTAAGTAAAGGGTTTTCGATTGCCAACTTAGTAGGTCTACTTGCCGTTCATGCTTCAGCAAATTTAACAGGGCCTGTTTTCCTTCATCCTCGCTTTTCCTGAGATTGAGCAATAGGGCTTTGTCAGTAGTGCTGGCGGGGTACAGAAAGCTGATCGCCCGGAGCGAATCCTCCTGGGTGTGTGCATTTTCCAAAATCTTCAGAAGCGAAAGGACGAATTTTACTTTCGCGTTGCTTAATAGGCGAAGACTATCCGGTGATGTAACAGGAATTCCTTGCTCAATGAGAAAATCTGCTAACTGTTCTCCATGGTTATTTTTTCTGACTAAAATGGTGATGTCCTCCATTCTGAACCCGTCTTGCAAGCACTCCTTGATTGCAAAGAGTGTTTTGTCGTTTTGAAATCTGGTTCTTTCTTCGACTTCATTCCGTTTTAGGTTATGCAGATACATTTTTACCAGCCCCGGATTCGTTTTTATCGGTATTTGCTCGTGGCTCTGATAATTTTCAGCTAATACGGGAGGAAGGGATTGTTTGATGAAAGAAAAGAGATCATTGTTGAAGTTAACCACGGTGGGTGTCGATCTGTAGTTGAACGTCAATTGCCGTTGCTGAATTTGCTGGCGAAATACCCGTTCCGCATTATGAAGCACCTCCGATTCATTTTTGTTGAAAATTTCGGGGAGCATTACAAATTGGCGCGCCTCTCCATTTCTAAATCTGTATATCGCCTGTTTAGCATCTCCCACTAACAGGTTTGTGTTGCCTTGCGACAAGCTATCGTCTAAAAGAGGGATAAAATTCTGCCACTGCCTTACAGAGGTGTCTTGAAACTCATCTATAAAGTAATGTTTAAACCGGCAGCCAATTCTCTCATAGATAAAGGGCGTTGGCTGCTCCAGAACGATTTCTGAAATAGTTCGGTTGAAATCAGAGATCAGAACAAGGTTATTGTCCTTCTTATATTGGTCAATAAGCGAATTAATTTCCTTAAGCAGCCCAATGGCCACGATTTGTTCACGCACAATTTGGTTCTTCTGAATTTCCTTGCACAATTCCAGAATTTCTTCACGTTTTTGCTCAATATCTTCAGCAACTTTGCCTACTGCGTTGATGGCGCTTTCCGGGGCACCCTTTTTCAGCCATACGCCAGTTTCCATTGCTTTTGTAAGCGATTTTCGCTCTTCCTTAAGCAGCTTATTGTAATCGCCTGAAGCGGCAATTCTGAAGAAACCGGCCCACCCACCCCAGCCCCTGGGTACCCAATCAATTATTGACTGATTCTCGAGCAAATGGCAAAATTCCTCTCCTGTTTTTTCCAAACCCTTTATCAAAGAAAAAACCGAACTACTGGCTTTTTGATGCGCTTCAAAAACATCTTCTACAGTTAAATCCTGAATAGGCTCTAACCATGATGAGGTATCTTCCTTAGACAACAAATAGCCAAACTCATTCAAGATTCCCGTAGCCTTCCAGGATTGATCTGATTTTGCCCTGTCCCTGGCATGATGTACCAGAAGCCTGGTTAAATCTTCCCGTTGGCCTACCTGATCAATCAAGCTGTCAATCGCCTCGCGCAAAATCTTGCCAAAATCCATCTCGATTTCAAAGTCAGATTCCAAATTCAAATCCCTGGAAAAAGAACGAATAAGTCTGTGAGCAAAACGGTCGATGGTCATAATGGCTACTTCGGAGTAATTATGAAGCATAATAGAAAGCGATTCACTTGCTCGTTGAGATAATTCTCTGCCCGATAAGCCTGTCACATTTTGGTAAGCAATAGATATATTTGAGTCATTCGTGGGTTCAGCCAATTCAATCAGGTGCTCAAATACCCTGCTCTTCATTTCAGCCGCGGCTTTGTTTGTAAAGGTGATTGCGAGAATTTCTTTGAAATTAAATTTGTTCTCACTCGTTAGTACAATTGCCAGGTAATTAAGTACCAACGTAAAGGTTTTGCCAGAACCCGCTGAACTCCGGTAGACAATGAGATTCTTGCGGTTTTCTTCCGAAGGACCCTGTCTGTTTGCCGATATGTCCAATTTGCCGTTCATACAGAAAAGAGGTTCGAATAAAGTTAAAGTTTTTGAAGTCCGGCAATTTGTTTGCTGTTTTTTAACTCTGGCCTAATCTCCCAGAAAGCCATTACCCAAATAACAGTTAAGTTTAGAATACACATATGATTTCCGTGGATTATGTAAATTGGGATTCCATTGGGGAAGTCTCACAAGTAAACTACCACCAAAGGTTTCCAATCGTAATTAACCGTTTGTAACAAAAAAGACCCGTTTAAAATCTGCTAATCAGTACATTTAACTTGAAATAAATGAAATTTGGTATGAAGAAGTTTTTACTCTCAATCTTAGTAGTCGCCTCACTTACACCTTTTTTTGCTCAGGATAATATTGTTCCAGGAGAACTGCTCGTAATGTTTAAAGCTAACGAGAATCCGGAGTTGATATTGAAAGAAATCAATGAGGAAAACCCTGATGCGGAGTTGCAGATTATTAAGCCAATTTCCAAATCAATTAATTGTTGGCATTTGAGGTATAATCCTTTAACCACCAACAACACAGATGCGATTAATTTATTTGCTGTACGAAAGGATGTTGATATTGTACAGTTTAATCACAATAATGTGGTTCGCAGGGATACCTGTACCAATGACCCAATGTTCGCTGACCAGTGGGCATGGGAAGGTAGTGGAGGCTCCGTGCATATTTCAGCATGCGATGCCTGGGCTATTACAACAGGAGGTGTTACCGCTCAGGGCGATCGAATTTGTGTGGCAGTTATTGATGGTGGTTTTGACATTAGCCACGAGGACATAAATTTCTTCGAGAATGCTACTGAGGCTGCAGGTACGGCCGGAGTTGATGACGATGGTAATGGTTATATTGATGATATCAATGGATGGGATGCGGGTAGTAACGATGGAACTATTCCTTCCGCATCACACGGAACTCATGTTGCCGGAACAGTAGGAGCCACAGGAGACAATGGTATTGGTGTAACCGGTGTTAATTGGGATGTGGATGTCATGGCTATTGCTACCAACGGAGGTGGTGGAGGTGGATTTGAGTCTACCGTGCTAACGGCTTATGGGTATGCACTTGAGATGAGAGAACTTTATGACCAAACCGGAGGAGCACAGGGCTCATTTGTGGTAGCAACCAATTCATCTTTTGGTATTGACAATGCTGACCCCGCAGATTATCCTATGTGGTGTGCGTTCTATGATTCGTTGGGAACGCGAGGAATTATTAGCGCTGGAGCTACTGCAAACAACAACGTTGACGTAGATAATGTTGGCGATGTTCCAACAGCGTGCCCTAGTGATTGGTTGATCTCAGTAACGAATACGGATTTGAATGACAACAAAGCGTTTGCAGGGTACGGACTTACCACAATAGACATGGGAGCACCAGGTTCTGATATTCTTTCAACTAATCCAAGTGATGCCTACGGAAACTCATCTGGAACGTCTATGGCCACACCACATGTTGCCGGGACTATTGGTTTGATGTGGTCAGCTGCTTGTGATGATATGATCACCGATTATAAAAACGATCCCGGAACGTTGGCACTTACAGTTCGCAATTACTTGTTGAACGACGGTCTTGATTATATTAGTTCCTTATCGCCAACTGGATCCACACCAACTGTAACCGGTGGTAGATTGAACCTTCATAAGGCGGTTGTTTCGATGGGGCAGTATGGAGCTTGTCCGGCACTGGGAGTGAAGGAAGAGAGTTTCGGGACTTTGAATGTGTTTCCGAATCCAACCGCAGGAAACATAACCATGGATTATGAAGGTTTGCAAGCGGGTGTTTATTCGGTTACCTTGAACAACTTACTCGGACAAACTGTAAACGCTCAAAGAGTTCAATTATTCGAATCAGGGAAAACCGAGCTCGATCTTACTGGAGTAACGGCAGGTCAATATATTCTTGTATTTAAGCATGAAAATGGGACTTTCCGATCGTTTCAGTTGGTGGTAGAATAGATTGAAACCCTATTTTTGCGGCATGAAACGGCTGGGAGTTTTTCTGGTGCTTATACTGTCGATATCCGCAGGATATCTGTACCAAACCTACCTTTGCATTGATTTCGCCATAAACCAGGAAGATATTGCCGCCGAATTTTGTGAGAACAAAGACGAGCCTGTACTACAATGTAACGGTAAGTGTCACAGGGCTAAGATGCTGCAAAAAGTGGACAACCCATCGGAGAAAGACACACCCGGAACCATCAAGAGATTGGCCGTTCCGGATTTGTTTATACCAGCTGAAGGTGAATCCGCGGAAGTAGAGTTGGTGTCGGAGTTTAAATTGATCCGGCTAGAACTTTTCTATACGATTGGCGGCGTCTCAGATCAGGAACTTCCTCCTCCTGAGAGGATTGGATAATATGTAATCAACATAATTACCAATCTGGCCTTAGGCCAACACAATTATAATCAATGAAAAGAGCATTGGTTGCAGCGTTGATGCTGCAATCTGCGGTCGCATTTAGTTGCGACAATTGCAATATATACATGGGGGTTACCCCTAATGACTTCAGTCATTCCATAAGTTTGTTTTATAGATGGACCTGGCGTTATGGAACATTTAATGAGTTGGGGGTTCAGACTGCACGACATGGTGCTGCATCCACTAACTATATTCGCTCAGATGTGAAAGAGTATTACGCAACGTATGAGTTACGTGGCACGTATTTCTTCACGCCGCGTTTGAGTACTACGGTAAATTTGCCTTATCGCAACAATTATCGTTCTGTAAATTCCACAACTGAAACCGATGTGTATGGATTAGGTGATCCGACAGCAATGATGAGTTATCGTCTGATTAATTCCAGAAAGGATGATTCTACTAAAGTAGGCCATCGATTGGAATTAGGCGCGGGAGTGAAGGCTCCTGTAGGTCGCTTTAAAGCTACTTATCAGGGTGAATTGGTAGATCACGATATGCAACTCGGTAGTGGTTCCACAGATCTATTGTTAAACTTAGATTACTACTATCGGCGAACCAATTGGGGGATAAACACGTCTTTATCCTATAAATGGAACACTTTGAACACGAAGGGTTTTCGTTATGGAGATAGGGCTAACGGCGCGTTGGGTGTATTTATGTTAGTGCGAACCAATAAAATGCAAATAGTTCCTTATGCAGGTGCCTATGTTGAGGCATCTGGTTCAGATATGGACGACGGTAGGCTAGTGCCTGAATCCCGAATATTCACCGTGTTTTCGCGTGGGTCGTTGGGAATTTATAGAGGTAAATGGAGCCTGACAACAGAGTATTTATTGCCTGTATTTCAAGTTAAAGACAATTCAAGCCTGCTGGAGGGATATAGGTTCCGGATTGGATTGTCATATTATTTTAATTAATCCAGCGTTATAACAAGTAGAAATGAAAAAGATATCAATCATATTAGTAATTGCATGCGTAGGTTTTGCTGCGTGTAAGAAAAAAGACAAGGACGAGCCATGTCCCGTTGAGGATACAGAAGGCACTATAAACTTTCATTTTCACCATATAGTTGGACCAAATGCATTTGCATTTAATACCGACTTTACGGATGACTTCGGAACTACGTATCAATTCACGAGAGCAGATTGGTACTTGCACATTCCGGGGTTTTTAGAACATGATAATGTTACGCCGACCATAAGTAATGATGTTTATTTTAAAATGGATCCGGCTGTCAATATGGCGACCTACGGCGATGTTCCGGAGGGAGATTACCACAACTTACAATGGGCAGTTGGTGTAGATTCGGCTACAAATCACCTCGACCCCAATACTTACGAAACAGGATCCGCGTTGTCCAATCAATCTCCAAGTATGCATTGGGGATGGTCTACTGGATATATTTTCTGTGTATTGGAAGGATTAGTGGATGCAGATGGAAGTGGAACTTATGACACAGGCGAAACTTTTGCATTACATGTGGGAATGGATACGAATTACCGTCAGGGAATGAGCATTCATGCCGATGCGGTTGTAACTGCCGGAGCTACGGCCGACATCCATTTAGATGTGAATTACGCCAAGTTTTTGGAAGGTATTGACCTTGCAACTGAGAACAGCACTCACACTATGGACAATATGCCGCTGGCGGTAAAAGTGGCCAATAACTTCGATAAAGTCTTGAGTACTCATTGAGAATTTACCTGAATCTCGTTGTAATTATCATATTGCTGCAAGGTTGCAATTCCGGGCAGCAGGATGCACAATTATTTGTTGAAGAATACATAACGATTGAAATACCCCCGGGATTTCCGGAAGTAGATTTTCCGGGGGACAATCGTTTAACAAGGGCCAGGGTCGAGTTGGGAAGGAAATTGTTTTACGATCCTATTCTGTCCAGGAACAAAACCGTTTCTTGTGCTTCTTGTCATTTCCCGGAAACGTCTTTTTCTGATACGGTAGCTGTAAGTTTGGGAGAATTCGGGAGAAAGGGGGAGCGAAATGCACCACCACTGCACAATGTGGCGTACTTGCCTTATTTGTTCAAAGATGGTGGTATTCCAAACCTTGAGTTGCAGATTAAAGCTCCGGTAGAAGATCCTAATGAGATGAACTTTAATATGCATGAGGCAACACTTAGAGTGGCTGAAGAATCAGCTTATCAAACATTGGCAATGGAGGCATATGATCGTGAGGTAGATGCATTTGTGATTACCCGTGGACTGGCCGCTTTTATGAGAACCTTTATTTCTGGAAATTCTAAATACGACAAATACCAAATTGGTTTGGACACACTTAGTTCAAAGCAAATGCATGGAATGAAGCTGTTTTATGGAGATAAGGCAAAGTGCGCCAACTGTCATTCTGGCTTCAACTTTACAAATAATGAATTCCAAAACAACGGGAGTAAGGAATACTATGCGGATACAGGTCGTGCCAGGATTACGCTTAAAATAGGTGATCACGGTAAGTTCAGGGTTCCATCTCTCCGAAATGTTGCCGTAACAGCTCCATACATGCACGATGGAAGCTATGGCTCTTTGGAAGAGGTATTGAATCAGTACCAACGGGGGGGGAGTGGACACTGGAACCAGAGTAACATTGTTTCTGAAATTCAACTCAACGACGACGAAAAAGAAGCCATTATTGCTTTCCTGAAAACGCTCACAGATACTAGTTTCCTCAACAAAAACGAATTTAAACCGTTAAATTAGTGGTGTTGAAACAAAGCTTATACATAGTAGTGTTGTTGCTGGCCTTAGCAAGTTGTCGGAAAGATAAAAGCGAACAGGTTTTTGTTCTAACCTATGACCCAACTCCTTATAACCTGGAACTTCCGGTTGGGTTTCCGCCAATGGATATACCTGCAGATAACCCGCTAACAGTGGAAGGTGTAGAATTGGGAAGACATCTGTTCTACGAAAAGAGGATGTCTCATACGTTGACCCAGGCATGTGCTGATTGTCATTTCTCATTTGCGGCTTTTTCAGACACCGCTCAGCTGAGTCAAGGTGTTACAGGAGCTTTAGGAAGAAGGAATGCGATGGTTCTTCAAAATCTTGGTTATGCCGATAATTACTTTTGGGATGGTCGTGCAGCTTCTTTAGAAGAACAGATATTTATGCCTGTTACAGATCCCAACGAAATGGATGATACATGGCCAAATGTGGTGTCAAAACTGGAGGCGGATACGATGTATCAAAGGATGTTCTTTGAGGCTTTTGGAATTTCAACAATAGATTCAGTTCATGTATCTAAGGCAATAGCACAGTTTCTAAGAACCATGGTTTCAGGTGATTCCAGGTGGGACAAGGCTATTAGAGGAGAATTAATACTCACTACGGATGAGTTCGAAGGTTACGATTTATTCAAGAGCCTTACTGGAGCAGATTGTTTTCACTGTCATCCTCATAGTTCAAGACTGTTTACGGATCACAGTTATGCAAATAACGGAATGGATTTGTCATTCACCGATAATGGACTTGGCGAAGTAACAGGATTGCCATTCGACAACGGAAAATTTAAGGTTCCAAGCTTGAGAAACGTAGAGTACTCGGCACCCTATATGCACGATGGACGGTTTGCAACCTTAGATGAGGTAATTGATCATTACAGCGATCATGTAGAAGAAGCCAGTCCGAATATTAGTCCGTTAATGGAATTTGCCTCTACGGGCGGTGTTGCTTTAACACCAACCGAGAAGAACCAGGTGAAAGCATTTTTGCTAGCACTTTCGGACCCGGATTTTATCAATAATCCAGAGTTTTCCAACCCTTTTGATGAGTAGATTTTCTTTTTTTCTTTAGTCATTCATTGCAGACATGATCGGTTTGGGGCCTTTCGAGGTAACGCACGATTCTATGAGAAGAACAAAGACATTAAGGCTCTGCCGGTATTAATGTTTCGTCCGGTTATTCAGCTGGAAAATCAAAGCCTAACTTCATCATGGCCCTGGCTAGTTCGCAGTTAGTGATTTTTTCCATTTCTAACAGAATAGCCTCGTTGTCGGGATGTTCCAATCCCTGATACGTTAAATCTGTTTGCACAATACAGCTGCTGGGGTCATCTGCCATATTACCCATGTTTATCATTGCAACCATAAATTCCAATCGAATGGAACTATCCATTTTTGCAATTACCGGAGCATAGTCGGAGCCGGCGGGGAGCTGAGCCATGTTGATAAACACCTCCGAAACACCATTTGGAATGTGCGAAAGTTCCTGACTGAGGCACTCGCAGAGTTCTGTGGCCATCTTTTGCGCTAGAACTGTCTCATTCGTTTCGTTTATTTCATGTTGCTCTGAGCGAGTTTCGCGGGCATGCTCCAAACCAATTTCTTCCGATGAACGATGCTCCTCTTTACACGATGATAGCAAAATCACCACAACAGGCACAGCAAAATAGGTAAGGAAGGTTCTCAACATCACAGTCTCTGAAGCGGTGTGCAAACCCCATCTACGCAGCTATAGCACTTCAGCTTGTCTTTAAACACCGATGATTTAAAAACAGATTTATTCATTAGCATTCGCACACATTCCTGAATTCCTTCAATGATGGATGGGTGTGGATGAACAAGTTCGGCCAATTCTTCAATGCCTCTATCCTGTTTGATTAACAGCGCCACTGCCTGAATGGCACTGGAAGCGTGTTCCCCAATGGCTCTCATACCAAGAATTTTCATCTCATCGTCGTTGGTTACAATGATCTTGAAAAAACCTTCCGTTTTTCGCATTGCTATGGCTCGCGCGATGCACGAATAATCGATCTTCACTACCTTGATTGGAATGTTTTGCTCTCTGCAGGTCATTTCGTTCATGCCCACTGCCGCAACTTCCGGCTGAAGGAACATGATGGTGGAGACGTTATCATATGATAAGCGTTCGGTATTGTGTCCAAACATTTTCTCAATGGAATGTCTGGCCTCAATTTCTCCCATGTTTACCAGTTTGATTCGTCCCGAAGCATCACCAACTGCGTAGATATTGGGGATGTTTGTTCGGGTATCGTCATCTCCAATGTGGTAACCCCGTTTACTCATTTTCACGCCAACATCTTCCATTCCGATATTTTCAACATTCGGAACACGGCCAATAGAGAGCAAGGCTTTTTCAACCCTTATGATTTCCCGTTTCCCGTCAGGATAAGATAATTCGTACTCGACTTCACCATCTTTTACTTCGAGGCGTTCAAGGGAAGATTCCTGATGGATCACCACCCCTGCGTTGGTAAGGTTTGTTGCAACCAGTTTGGAAATATCTTCATCTTCAAATGGAAGAATCCGATCAGCCCGATCGATCAAATGAACTCGCGTTTTACCAAAATTGGCGAATATGGTTGCGTATTCACAACCGATCACCCCGGCTCCAACAATTACCAGACTTTTTGGGTATTCCGTAAGCCCATGGATTCCGTCACTAGTCATGATGATTTTTTCATCTACCTCCGTATTAGGCAGGTAACGTGGTCTGGAACCCGTAGCAATCACAATATTTTCGCTCCAAATCGTAACTACATCGTTACCTTTTGTAATGGTGACTTCGTTTTTCGAGATCATTTTTCCGCTACCTCTTTCGTAGGTGAACAAACGATTCATTGCTTCTTCTTGCAGCAACTTGATATGACAACTATACTGGAACTTTCTATCGAAAAGAGCTTCCTGTTCGGTTTTCTGGACTTCTTCCCAACTAATTTCAAACTTAGAACGACCCATTGAGACTATAGACTCATTTACCGATCGAACCTTCTGAGACAATTCCCACCATGTCTTAGATGAAAGGGCTCCATTGTAAACTCCCGCACCTCCTACCTTGTTCTTCTCTACTAGAATCACTTTTTTACCGAAATCGATGGCTCTCATTGCCGCGGCATAGCCAGCCGGACCACCACCAATTACACATACATCGTAACGTTCCATTAATTCAGTACCCTCCTCATGTTCAAAACGAATTTAAAAAAATAACAGGATGTGTTCATTTTTCTAATTTTAAATCATCAAAAGGTCCCGATCAAATAGACTGCGTGAAGTTCTGCTCTGGACACTTTTGGGCGGGGCACTAATCTTCCTTTGCTTTAATCTCAATAGCAAGAATACTTTCAACAACTATAAAGACCCTATTTGGTCTGATGCGGCGGGCTATTATGTTTACCTGCCGGCAACTTTTATTTACGGATGGGAGTCCAACTCATTACCAGAAGACTGGCCGGAAAGCTTAGGAAATGGATTTCATTACGATGAAGAAGGCAAACTACAGACGAAATACCCCGTGGGTGTTGCTATCATGGAACTGCCATTCTTCCTTGGTAGTCATGCAGTTGCCTCAATTAGGGGGAACGGCAACGGTTATAGTATGGAATACCATGTAGGTCTGTGGTTAGCCGGAGTTTTTTACCTGCTCTTTGGGTTGATTTATCTCAAGAAATACCTGAGTAAGCGATATGAATTAAAATACGTTTTAATCTCGTTATTTGTCATACTGCTGTGTACCAATCTTTATTACTATGGGCTCAATTCCACAGGAATGTCCCACGTGTATTCATTTTTCTTGTTTTCGGTAATGTTATGGTTGGGAGATAGATTGGAAAACCATCCGGGTTTGAAGTATGTGTTGGCATTTGCATTTTTTGCAGCATTGGCTCTGGTTGTGCGTCCTACTCATGCTATTTTTCTTGCTTTCGTCTTTATTCTTCATCCTGGAATTATTGGCTATACGCTACAATTGATCAGAAAACGATGGTGGAGTCTCCTCATCTTGTTCTTGGTAGTGTTTCTGCCTCTTTTGCCACAGCTTTTATACTGGAAGTACCAGTCTGATTCATGGTTTCACTATTCCTATACCGGTGAAACATTTAACTGGTTTTCTCCTGAGCTCATCAAAATTTGGTTTTCCAGTAAAAACGGACTGTTTCCATATACACCGATATGGCTGTTCATTTTGTTTGGAGTAGTGTTTTGGTGGAAGCATGCAAGAAAGAAGGTATTGTTATTCGCAGGTTTTTTTATACTCATCAGCTTTGTGTTTTCCGCATGGTGGTGTTGGTGGTATGGATGTAGCTATGGATCAAGGCCATTTGTCGAATATCTGGCACCATTTAGTATTCCATTTTGTTTATTTGTTCAGCAAACCTTTCAGGCGAAGACTGCGTCTTGGAAGTATCTGTTTGTTGCGGTTGTAGCTTTGTTTGCCTTTGTCAACCTGAAAATTATCTACAAATACGACGATTGTTTTCACGGTGGACTCTGGGATTGGGAGGCATTTTATAAACTGATTTTTTAAGAATGAGATTAGCTTGTTTTTTAGCATTATTTCTTTTTGTGACATCTGCCTTTGCACAAAGGGGTAAAGATGGAAGTAAAACTGTAAGCGGTAATGAAATTGTAAATGAGTATACTACTCTTACTGCCGATGCTCCTATAGGAGCGACTTCAATTTTTGTAAACTCTAATAATCTCAATGCAAATGGAAGGTTTGCCTCGGCTTTGGCAGCTGGTGATTTAGTTTTGATCATTCAAATGCAGGGAGCAACCATTAACGGAATGCTTCATCCGGTTTTTGGCGATGTATGTTCGCCTAATGATATTTCATGGGGTTCTATCAATAGCTTAAATAACTGTGGTAATTGGGAGTACGCGGAGGTGTCAGGAACCGGAGGTGCATCTATCATCAACTTGCGTTGCGGTCTGGAGAATGCTTATACTGCCTCTGGAAATGTTCAAATAGTAAGGGTTCCAAGATACACCGACTTAACAATTAATGGTTCAGGAACAATAACCTGTGAAGCCTGGGCAGGGGCTAGTGGTGGCGTGGTTGCCATAGAGGTTGAAGGAGCTACAACCATTGACGGATCAATTGACGTTTCGGGTCTTGGATTTCGTGGAGGAAGTGTTGCCGGGAACAATGGTTCCACAGATTTCAATATTAACTGGCACGCAGGTACAACCCAGGATAAAGGCGGAGCAAAAGGAGAAGGCGTTGTTGGAGACTGGGCAGATTATGATCTGGTTGGCGGAAGATATGCCAAAGGAGCCATAGGCAACGGTGGGGGCGGAGGTTCTGCTCACAACGCCGGAGGAGGTGGTGGTGCAAATGCATCCAACGGTACATATGCATGGTCCGGCCTCGGAATCCCAGACTTTGTACCTGCCGGATGGGTGGGTGCATGGGCACTTGAAGGGATTACCGTTGGAGATGAATCTTCCGGTGGTGGAAGAGGTGGTTACGCCTGGTCTCAGAACAATCAAAATCCTCTTTTGGTAGGGCCAGGAGATGCTTCATGGGGCGGACATAACAGAAGCTCAATTGGTGGTTTTGGCGGCCGTGATCTGGATTACTCGACTGGTAAAATATTTATGGGCGGCGGCGGTGGCGGCGGTCACGAAAACAACACCGAAGGTGGAAGTGGCGGCAATGGCGGTGGTATTATTTTCCTGAACACTCATGGAACAATATCCGGTTCAGGTACTGTAGATGCCAACGGAGCCGATGGCGAGGGTTCTGAAGGAGCAACGGCTGGCTTTGGAGATATTGCAAATACAGATGGGTCAGGTGGCGCAGGGGCAGGAGGAAGTGTTATTCTGTCTTCTCCATCAAATATTACAGGTATCACGATAAATACTAACGGAGGTAATGGCGGAAATCAGGTGATCGACATTGGTCCGTTTGGAAGCGGTGACGAAGCAGAAGGCCCTGGCGGTGGTGGCGGCGGTGGATACATCCGCACAACCGGAATTACAGGTGCGACTAATGTAAATGGTGGTTCCTACGGAACGACTAATGCAGGCCCAATGGGAGCGTTTGATTGTAACGGGGCAACATCCGGAGATGTTGGTTTGATAGAGTCTACCACTTACTCGGGGTCATCCCTTATGGCCGAGAACGATACTATTTGTGCAGGAAATACCGGAACGCTAACTGCAACCGGTTCGCCTGAAACGGGATCAACCATAACCTGGTATGATGCAACCTGGGCTCAGGTTGGAACCGGCGTGTCGTATACCACGGGTGCTCTATCGGTCGATGCCATGTATTTTTACGGCTCTTGTCCGGGAACGGATTTTGATACGGTATGGGTAATCGTTGGAACCGGAGTGGTTATAGATGATGCCTCAATCAGTATTACAGATGAATCATGTGCAGGTAACGATGGTGCAATTACAGGGATAACAGTGTCAGGCGGAACAATGCCTTATACGTATGCCTGGAATGGCGGTCCGTCTAGTGGCGCTGATACAACAATGGCTGCAGCAGGTTCTTATACGTTGGTAGTTACAGATGCACTGGGCTGTTCAGACAATAGCGGCCCACATACAATTGGAACTGCCACAGGATTTACTTTAGATGTCAGTAGCATTGTGATTACAGATGAATCTTGCGCCGGTTCGGATGGTAGCATCACAGGAATTGCCATCTCAGGAGGTGTTGGCCCATTCTCTTATGCCTGGAACGGCGGACCCTCAAGTGGTTTGGATACTACCGGAGCATCGGCAGGTTCATATACCCTGGTGGTTACAGATTTAGGAACCAGTTGTACTGAAACTACGGGGCCACATGTTATTGGGTCTGCAGCAGGACTATCCATAGATATTAGTGGTATGACCATCACAGACGCCAATTGTACCGCAGCAGATGGTAGCATATCCGGGATTACGGTAAGTGGAGGAACAACTCCCTATACTTATCAATGGAATGGCGCAGGAACCAGTTCAGCCGATACATCGGGATTGGTGGCAGGGAATTATACTTTACTCGTAACCGATGATAATGGATGTAGCATTAGTTCGGGGCCGCATACTGTAGGTAGCATTAACAATATGGTGATCGATAGTGTGGGATTTGTTCTGACGGATGCGAATTGTACTGCGGCTGACGGATCCATAACCGGCATCACAGTTAGTGGTCCGGGAAGTAGCTATACCTACGAATGGAATGGAACGACTTACCCCGGCGCCGACCTGACGGCTGCACTTCCAGGCAACTACACCCTGGTGGTTACCGACAACAACGGTTGTGTGGATTCAACTGGAGTTTACACCATTGGAACCTCAAGTACGTTGACCATTGATTCTACTGGCTTCGTTTTAACCAACGCCAATTGCACGGCAGCAGATGGAAGTATCACCGGAATTACAGCAACCGGATCAGCTCCGTTAATGTACGAGTGGAATGGAGTTCCGGCTTCAGGTGCCGATACTACAGGCCTGGCACCTGGTAATTATACGCTTGTGGTAACAGACGGAAATGGTTGTGTTGATTCTACGGGAGTTTATACCGTGGGAACAGTAAGTACGTTGTCTATTGATTCAACAGGGTTTTCAGTAACTGATGCGAATTGTAGTGCAGCGGATGGAAGCATTACAGGTATTCTTGTCATGGGAGGAGCAGCACCTATTTCGTACCAATGGAATGGAACCACTAGTAGTGGTCCGGACACAGTTGGAGTGGCAGCCGGTAATTATACGTTGGTTGTTACGGATAACAATGGCTGTATGGATTCAACAGGAATATATGTGGTTGGAAGCATCTCTACATTGTCGATAGATACGACCGGGATAGCCATAACCAATGAAAATTGTGGAGCTACGGATGGAAGCATTACAGGAATAGCTGTATCAGGAGGAACGACTCCTTATTCGTTTGATTGGAATGGAAGTGCCTCTTCTACCGCTGATACAACTGGAATGGTGGCAGGTTCTTACACACTTACTGTGACAGATGCCGCAGGTTGTGTGGAAGTAGTTGGGCCAATTACCGTGGGCAGTAATTCTACGTTGGTTATCGATGATTCTGGAGTAGTTATTACAGATGACAATTGCGGATTGGGCACTGGCTCAATATCCGGAATTACAGCCACGGGAGCAGGAACGCTCAGCTATGAATGGAACGGAGTAGTTACTTCAGGGCCTGATACTACCGGTCTATTAGGCGGTTCTTACACTTTGGTAGTGACAGATGCTAATGGTTGCGTAGATAGTGTGGGTGCATTTATGGTAGGGACTATTGCCGGTCCATCCATTGATACATCTACCATGGTGGTAGCAGACGATGCTTGTAGCTCAGGAATAGGAAGTATTACGGGTATCACTGCTTCAGGTGGAACGGGAGCACTCAATGTTACATGGAATGGCACTTCCGCAGGTTTTGATACCACCGGACTGTTTGCAGGTAGCTTTAACCTTGTGGTGACTGATGCGGCAGGCTGTTCAGATTCCATTGGGCCAATCGTAGTAAATGACCTGGGAGGGCCAACAGCTTCTTTTAACGCATCTCCGATGGTCACGGATACGGATAATCCATTGGTAACTTTTACGGATGCCTCATCTGCAGACGTTATCACCTGGGATTGGACGTTTGATACGCTTGGTACTTCAACGGCCATGGACACTTCATTTACTTTTTCTAATGAGGGAACCTACAACGTTACGTTGATAGTGGCTAATGCGGCTGGATGCACTGATACGGTTAGCACCACGATTATAGTTAACGCGGTGGATTCTCTGAGCATTCCAAACATCATTACTCCAGATGGGGATGAGGTGAACGATCAGTTTAGAATTACCGGACTAAAAGACGGAAGTTATGTCGCCATTTTTAACAGATGGGGACAAAAGATTTTTGAAACAAGTAATTACCTGAATAACTGGGACGGTAGAACCTCGGCAGGTGATGTGGTTCCTGATGGAACTTATTACTACATTATCCAGGATTCTGAGGGGAATAAATATGCAGGCCATCTTACCGTTCATAGTGGATAAGTTCACAATTCGTTGATATTCTGCTGAAACCGTTTAGTATTAACCGCCGTAAACTTATTAGCTGTAAGCTTTACTATGTCAATTACCACCTTACGTACAGTCATACTGGGAATATTCTGCCTGATTGGAATTGGTACCGCTACTGCTCAATGTGAGTTGTATGATGGGAACGGGGTGCCTTCTATGACCCCTCAGTGGTTAAGTTGTTTTGGAACCAATTACACACTTGTCCTACAAAGCCCCAATACGCTGGGTGCCTGGACGGTGGACTGGGGAGATGGTAGCCCCATTGATTCCGGTCCCGATTTGGTTCCACCTGCGTCTGTTTCACACACTTATACCGCAGCGGTGGCGGTTTACACAGTCACTTTTACAGAAACTGCTACTGGTTGTACGGTGATAGGAGAGGTAATTATGGAAGAACCCTCCAATGCATCGATTCAAATACCGGTGGGGGGAGTTACCCAGGCATGTGCTCCGGCTATCCTGGAATTTACAAATTCAAGCACGGATGTGTCGTCAACCACCATGTTTACATGGGATTTTGGAGATGGTAGTCCGTTGGAGGTATATGGAGATACCAATGCTGGACAGACGGTTCAGCATCAGTATTTGCAAGGAACTGTAGATTGTGAAACGGTAGTAACGCTAACTGCTGAGAATGTTTGTAACACAAGCCAGGGAGGGCCTAGCGTAGCAACATTTAATCCGATTCGTATCTGGGATCTGGATGATGCTCAAATTGCTGCAACCGCTACTTTACTTTGTTATCCGGATACAACAGTAGACCTGACCAATGTCACGGACAGGAACTGTCTTGCGCAAGGGAACACATTTCAACGTCAGGAGTATTGGAATTTTGGTGATTACTGGGGATTGGGTTACGATAGTATTATAGACTGGACACCATGGCCACCAACTTTTCCTCATACGTTGCATTACCCTGGAATTGGAACGTATACGGCTATGCTTATCGATAGCAATTTCTGTGGTCAGGATACAGCTTATATCACCATTGACATTGTACCACCTCCAACAGCCAACTTTTCTGTAGTAGAAGATACCGTTTGTGTAGGTGAAGATTTGACGACAATCAATCTGTCCGGAGGTGGAGCCAATGACTGGTGGTGGAATTTCGGTGATGGTACCGGGTGGCAAAATACTGGAAACGGCAATCAAACACATCAATATGTGGCGCCAGGAGATTATACCGTCCAATTGGTTGCCAACATTTTAGGAGGAACCGTTAGTTGTACCGATACCATATCGTTACCAGTTCATGTACTTCCAAGCCCAACGCCACAAATTATCATCGACAACAATGATGGTTGTGATACACTGACGGTGAACTTTACAGATGGATCCATTGGAACGATTGTTCAATGGGACTGGGACTTTGGAAACGGAAATACAAGCACCCTTCAGAATCCGGGAAGTCAGTTCTATAATGCACCCAACAATTATAACGTGTCGCTCACGGTTACGTCTGATAACGGTTGTCCGGCTACGATTAACACCACGATCAATGTTTACCAATCTCCTTCGGTACTGTTCACTCCTACAAGTGTTTGTCAGGATGCCATTGCTCAGTTTACCGATCAGAGCACCAGTGCGCCCGGTGATCCTATCATTTCCTGGACATGGGATTTCGGGAACGGAGACAACTCTACGCAACAGAATCCATCTACCACCTACACCGCAACAGGAACATTCAACATTGATTTGGAGGTAAGCACTGCACATTGTACTGCCAGAGACACGATCAGCGTAACGGTAGAGCCGACACCAACCGCTGCTTTCACCCAGGATGTCACTGATGGTTGTCCTATCTTGACGGTGAATTTCACCAACAACAGTACAGGGGCAGTGCAATACGATTGGGATTTTGGAGACGGGACAACGTCCACGTTACAAAACCCTACCCACAACTTTACCAACCTGGGAACAACCGATGCGGTGTATACGGTAATGATGATTGCTTCAACTACGTTCGGCTGTGCCGATACGGCTTACCAGACCATAACGGTTTATCCGGCCGTAAGTGCCAGCTTCACGCACAATGGGTTTACTGGTTGTGCACCGTTACCTGTAGATTTTACGAATACAACAGGGCCGGGAGCAACTTTTGAATGGGATTTTGGCGACGGAACAGGAAGCACAGATACCAACACCTCGCATATTTATATTAATTCCAGTCTTTTTATTGATGTTTATACCGTACAGTTGATTGCCACTTCTCCTAACGGATGTGCAGACACGGCAACGGATGATATTACGGTTTATCCGCTACCCGACTTTAGCTTTAGTTCTGTTCCTGATTCCGGTTGTAGTCCATTGCTTGTTAACTTTCCATCCGTATTAGGTGCAGTTCAGTACGATTGGGATTTTGGCGACGGTAATACCGCTTCTGGTCCAAGCCCGTCTCACACATATGTAAACTCTACGACTAACGACGTCCAATACACCGTTGAGTTGATTGCGCTTTCACCGTTTGGTTGTGCCGACACTAACTATGGGGTGGTCACTGTTTTCCCCAATCCAACTGCCCAAATGACCTCCGATATTACTGATGGATGTAGCCCACTCACCGTCACGTTTGAAAACACTTCGCTGGGGGGCAGTTCTTTCAACTGGGATTATGATGATGGAAACACATCAAACGATACCAATGCTTTTCACACGCATACCTTCATTAATACTGGTTCTGCACCCATTGTTCACGAGGTGGAGCTGATTGTGTTCACTGACAAAGGTTGTCCGGATACTGCCACAGTGCAAATCACCGTATATCCCGAAGTAACGGCTGCTTTTACATCAGATACAGCGGGGTGTTCTCCATTGCCAATCTGCTTTAACAATACGTCGATAAACGCCGCTACTTACAATTGGAGCTTTGGAGATGGTCAGGTAGATGTGGCTACCGATCCGTGCCACACTTATGTTAATTCAGGGCTGACGAATGTAGCACTGCAAGCAGAACTCATTGCCACGTCTACTCATGGCTGTGCAGATACGGCAACACAGTTTATTTATATCCATGCCTTGCCGATTGCGCAATACAGCCTGTCCAGTCCAAACGGTTGTAATCCTTTTCCGCTAACCATTCAGAATACGTCGCTTGGTGCAGTTAATTATTACTGGGACTATGGGGATGGTAACACATCAACCACTAATTCCGGTTCACACGTACATAATTATTCAAATCCTGGCGGAACTACGGTAACTTACGACCTCGAACTTATTGCTGAAACGAATAATGGATGCAGGGATACAACAGTAACCACGATTAGTGTTTATCCTGAAGTACACGCATCCTACACAGCCGATTCAGCTGGCTGTCATCCGAAGACTGTATGTTTCTTTAATACCAGCCTCAATGAGGATTCTTACAACTGGGATTTTGGGGATGGAATAGTGGATGTAGTAGAACATCCGTGTCATACTTTTAATAACCTGACCAATCAGGACACCACGTTTACTGTAACTTACATTGCTACTTCGGTAAACGGTTGTTCAGATACTGCAACGTCAACCGTGTTTGTTTACCCAATACCATCGGCGGCGTTTACGGCAACACCGGTTAATCAAACTTTTCCCAATACAACGGTAACAATTACCAACACCAGTAGCGGTGGATCATGGAACTACGACTGGCAATTTGGAGATGGTGCCGATACCAATGTAATTGACCCTGTAGACCATTCTTATTCCACCTGGGGAACCTACGATATTCAATTGGTGGTCTATAGTCCGTTTTGCGCGGATACCTCTACGCAAACCATTGTAATCGACCCTCCCGATCCGATTGTTGATTTTTATGGAAGTGATTCCGGATGCTTTCCGGTTACCATCCAGTTTATCGATAGTTCTGAATATGTAGATACCTATTTCTGGGATTTTGGGGATGGAGGCGTGTCTTCTGTACCAAGTCCACTTTATACTTATAATGTACCAGGAACTTATTCGCCGACTTTAACCGTTACAGGTCCGGGAGGAGTGGCTACTCTCACAAAGTTTGATTCGGTGGTGGTTCACCCGCATGCTCAGGCATTTTTCCAGTATGCACCCGATGAGGTTTTTGTACCGGGAACACCTGTTCAGTTTTTCAATTTATCCAGTATGGCCGATACCTACTATTGGGATTTTGGTGATGGTAATTTCAGCAATGCTCAGCACCCCGTATGGGAGTATGCTGATGAGGGAACCTACACGGTAATGCTAATAGCTGATAATGAGTTCAACTGTCCGGATACACACGTTGTGGAGAATGCTATTTTGGCGAAGCTGGGTGGAACTATTGATTTTCCAAATGCCTTTACTCCGGATCCAAATGGCTCAACCGGGGGTTACTATGATCCGAATTCTTTTTCCAACGATGTGTTCTTTCCGGTATTCGAAGGTGTTGAAGATTACCATTTGCAGATATTTAACCGATGGGGAGAGTTAATTTTTGAAAGCACCGATATTAACATCGGTTGGGATGGATACTATAGGGACCAACTTGCCCAGAGCGATGTTTATGTTTGGAAGGTGCGGGCTAGATTTACCAATGGCGATGAGCAAACAAAGGTGGGAGAATTACACCTGATCAGATAATGGGTAAGAGGGTATACATACTGTTTCTAATACTGATCGTATCAGCGGGCGCTTTGGCACAGCCAAAGTTGAAGCGAAAGGAACGAAAAGTCCTTACTGAAGCCAGAATTCTGATTAAACTGGAAGATTATTACAACGCTAAAATTCGATGGAGCCAGCTTGTGGAAAAGTATCCTGAGCACCATGAATTTCAGTACGGTATGGGTGTATGCCTCATTAATACCCGAGGTGAGGAGAAAAAGGCACATGAATACCTGAAAAAAGGTCTCTCCGTGGATAATATGAATTCCTACTACTGGTACGGAAGGTCGTTACATTTACAACACGAGTTCGACAAGGCAATAGAGGCTTATCTTACCTATAAAAACCAACCAACCGAAACCATTTCGGCCGTGGAAGTGGATAGGCAAATTGCCAAAAGCAGGGCAGCTGCGAGATTGATAGACCGACCTAGAAAGGTGGAGGTCATCAACCTGGGAGATCAAGTAAACAGTAGTTATCAGGAAGCGGTTCCACTTATCACTTCGGATGAATCGGTGATTTACTTTACTTCCAGAAGAGCCGATGGGCAAACGGAGGAGAAAGACCCTACGGATCAGTATTATCAGGATATCTACTACAGCGAGAAAACCGAAAAAGGATGGACTGCTCCTAAGAACATGGGATCAATCATTAACAGTACAACACATGATGCAACGGTTGGCTTATCAGGAAATGGAAATGTAATGATTACTTACCGAACAAGTCCAAACATAGTAAGTGGAGATTTATACATGGCAGAGAATCATGACGGAAGTTGGTCTGCCCCTAACAAGCTTGATGATCATATCAACAGTGAGTACCACGAACCGTCAGCTACCATTAGTTCAGACGAAAGCACAATGTACTTCTCATCCAATCGGCCCGGTGGTTATGGAGGATTGGATATTTACCGGGTGAAAAAACTTCCAAATGGGGAATGGAGTTTACCTCAAAATCTTGGCCCAACAGTAAATACCGCGTATGATGAAGACGCTCCATTTATCTCGGCCGATAGCAAAACCTTGTATTTCTCGTCAGATGGACACCCTGGTATTGGCGGCTACGATGTGTTTAAATCGAGAATTAATCAGGACGGTATTTTTTCTACGCCAGAGAATTTGGGCTACCCCATTAATTCGGTAGAACACGATATTTATTTTACCATTAATGCGGATGAAAGGGTTGCCTACTATTCATCGGATATGGAGGGTGGCTATGGAGATCAGGATATTTACAGGATTGTTTTTAAGGACAAGCCGGAAGACCTGGTTGTAGTTTCCGGTTTTGTTAAAGATACGGCAGGACTACCTCTCAAGGCGAAGATTACTGTTCTTGAAATGCATCCCGAACGTGTAAATGGGGTGTATCGTTCCAGCTCGGGAACAGGTAAGTTTATTACTTTACTATATCCTGGCGAGGCGTTTGAGATGATTATTGAGGCCGACGGGCACCAACCCGTTGTGCAGTACGTGGATCTATCCAGTGCATCCAATAAAGGCGAGGCCGAAGCATTGGTGAAGGAGTTGCAATTTGAATTGAAGAAAAGATGAAAAAGCTAATTGTTGCCATATCGCTTATCATAGCCTCAATTGGTTATTCTCAGGACATTCAGTTTTCCCAATTCTATGCTGCGCCAATGTATTTAAATCCTGCGTTTGTAGGGGCTTCGGCACAGAGCAGGGTCATATTGAATTATAGAAACCAATGGCCTGCTATTCCGAAAGCGTATAATTCATACCAGGTTTCTTATGACCATAATCTTGAAAGCATCAGAAGCGGTGTGGGAATAAGCCTTACACATGATAAAGCAGGTACTGCGGGATTACGGTATACAAATATCGCGGCTCAATACGGCTATGCATTTCAGGTAAATCACGATTGGATTTTTAAGCCGGCGGTGCAGTATTCATTTACCTGGAGGGATTTGGACAAAACGGAACTTGTTTTTGGAGATCAGTTGATTCGGGGAGGTGCCGGTACAAGTGTTGAGCAATTTCCTATTGGAAGTTCCAATTTTTTTGATTTCAGTGCCGGATTTCTTGCTTATGCCCGTAAATCGTGGTTTGGCGTATCGATGCACCATATCAACCAACCGAATCAATCGTTGCTGGGAAGTGAGGAATCACTTCCGTATAAGCTGAGTGTGCACGGAGGTCAGCGATTGGAAATAGAAGCCTCCGGCGCAAATCGCCCGGACCATGTTTTGATAGGAGCCTTTAACTATAAGATGCAGGGGAAATATGATCAATTTGATGTTGGGTTTTATTACGAACACGATCCGATTGTGATTGGTGCATGGTACCGTGGAATCCCCGGGCTTAAAGCTTATGAACCAGGATACCAGAACAACGATGCAATCATCTTTTTGGTAGGGTATGAGATCCCCGGAGGTATTAAGGTAGGTTACACCTACGATCTTACTGTTTCAAGATTGGTCTCTAATACCGCCGGGGCTCATGAAATCTCCATTCAGTACGAATGGGCAAGTCCGGAAAAGAAATTGAGCCGATTGAAACGCAATGTTCCTTGTCCGAAGTTTTAGCACTTTATTTTGAATCGTTGGTTGATTCTTTCGCCTTAATAAAGCTTGGAATATCTACTTTTTCTTTATGCCACAAACCAAATTGAATCATTACCTCGTGGGTTCCATTGGAGTAATTCTGCAATCTGGTTAGCACGAAATCGTATGCATATCCAATTGAAATCCGATCTACTGGCCTTAGCCATATATTGGCGAACGCTGCATCACCGGTTCTGTAACCACCACCTGCACCTAAATAGCCATTGTAAATTGCCATCAGGTTGAAATCAGCTTGCAAAGGGCTGTTGTGTACGTATCTCATAAATACGCCCGGCTGCAATTTGATCTGCTCAGAGATCTTGAATTTGTTCGTTGCCTGGAACAAGTAATGTCTCTCCAGTTCGTAGGCTCCTTCTAACGAGAAGAAAGAAGGTCTGTAGTTGATCAATCCGGGAATCGCCACGCCTACATACAGGTCTTTCCGTTTGTAAGCGATTCCAAATCCCGCATTCGGTTGAATGGACCTAAGGTTCGTAGTAAGTAGGTCATCACCCGCATCCCAATAGCGGTGGTTAGTGTTCGCAACAACCAAATGGTTGATTCCGGCACGTATACCAAATGAGAGTTTACTGCTGGAGGTCAACTTCAGGTGGTAGGAGTAGGTAGCGAATATGTCCGATCGTTCCGTAACACCTATTCGATCTTGCATTGCATAAAACCCAATTCCGTATTTGGCATCGGAAATCGGTGCATTGAGGTTGAACCCACTGGTAACCGGAGCACCTGGGTATCCCGTCCACTGAGACCTGTGCAGCAATGTGGCATTTAGTAATGCTTTATGCCCAACCGCTGCAGGGTTAAAGATGGCCGGATCAAAATTCACCTGACTAATCAGGAAATCCTGCTGACCATATAGGCTGCCGATTGTCATTCCCATGCAAACGGCAATTATTGTGAATACTCTTTTCATCATCTTTTTATTTCAACAAATCCATTGATAGTTTCTAGTTCGGGTGCTGAGAACAGGTAGAAATAGTTCCCCTCCGGTAGCGGTTCATTGTCCGCATTATTTCCCGTCCAGGTGTTTTGATAATTGGTTTCCTGATAAACCAGATTACCCCACCTGTTGTAGATCGTTATCTCGTTGACAGGGTATTGTTCTAATCCCAGGATTATGAATTGGTCATTTCTGTTGTCATTATTATCTGTAATAACAGAAGGGAATTGCAGGGCTGCGGGTCCTGTTAATTCTATGGCAGCGTGTTGCGTACATCCGTTGTTATCGGTTACCACGAGGCTGTAATTACCTGCACCGGCCACCAAACTGGAGTCGGTAGCGCCATTCGACCAATTGTATTGATATGGAGGCACCCCTCCACTTACAGAAGATTGTATCCAACCATCTTGAGCACCATTGGCTGAAACGTTATGGCCGTTGGTGTACAAACTCGCGGATAGTGACACCAGCATGGAATCTACCTGTCCCACAAAAACCGGTTCAATGGAAGATAAATTGCATCCATTTGCATCCGTAACCTCAACAAAATAAAGTCCACCCAGTACATCGATCAGGTCTTCCGTACTACTTCCGTTTGACCATGCGTAATTGTATGGTGCTACCCCTCCAGAAACGCTTAAGTTGATGTAGCCTGTTGGGATTCCGTAGCATTCGTTTGCCTGGATATCATAGGATAGGGCAATGCTATCCTGTTGGTCTATAACCGCAGCGAATTGTGTTGCGCAACCATTGAAATCCACCACAGAAAGAATGTAGGTGCCGGCATGCTGACCAAGCAAATCCTCTGATTGAGCTCCGTTGTTCCAGCTATAGCTGTATGGAAATGTACCTCCGGACACTGTTACGTCGATTGATCCGTTCAGGGAATCATAGCACGATACATTGGCGGTACTTCCTGAAATACTGAGCGCCACTGGTTCAGAAAGGCTTATACTATCTGCAATCGAACAAAGTCGTTGGTCAAAAACAATTAGCGTGTACAATCCGGCAGCAACATTTGACAGGGTGTCTGCTCCAGTTGTGCCATTCCAGAAGAAACTGTAGCCTGGCTGTCCACCCGCAACCTGAGCTACAACGCTGCCAGAATTGTTTTCATAACAAGACAGGTCAAATCCTTGCAACGCCAGCATCATATCAGAACAATCAGGATCTTCAATTAGCGCGGAATCTATTACCGAGCAACCATTGGAATCAGTTACTTCTACCCAGTAAACCCCGGCTGAGAGCCCACTTATGGTTTGAGTAGTATCGCCGGTGCTCCAGGTGAATGTGTAGGGAGTGGTACCACCTATTGTGTTAACTGTAACTGACCCGTCGTTGCCACCAACGGTAGACACATGTAACTCCGTTATGGAAGTCATTAGCTCCTGAGGTTGTGTTATCTGTACCTGTGCGGTGGCATAACAATCGTTTGAATCCTGAACCACCACATTGTATGTGCCGGCCGGTAAGCCTGAGGCTGTTGGGGTGATCTGGCTCAGCCCATCGTCCCAAACATAGGTGAACGGAGCGGTTCCAAACTGTACCAAGGCGGTAGCAGAAGTTGAGTCCCCAAAGCAACCAATTTC
This sequence comes from Parvicellaceae bacterium, assembly GCA_965267315.1. Classification (GTDB taxonomy): domain Bacteria; phylum Bacteroidota; class Bacteroidia; order Flavobacteriales_D; family Parvicellaceae. The sequence goes on along the minus strand of OZ253949.1, from coordinate 4,032,720 downwards.
CGGGAAGGTAATGCTTGTATTGAACCCCAGACAAACAGGTTCAATAACTGCTACCAATGCATTGATGCTACATCCATTTGCATCCGTAACCAGACAGGTGTATAACCCCTGAGATAAGCCCGTAATTGTTGCGGTAGTGCCTCCGGTGCTCCATAAATAGGTGTATCCGGGTGTTCCTCCACTCACTGCAACCGTTGCGGTACCATCAGAACCTCCATTCGTTGTTACATCGGTACTTGAGGTAGACGCCAGAAGTGTTGTTGGCTCCGCTATAACAACGCAAGTCGTTTGTACACAAGAAAAATCATCGGTTACCTCCAGGCAATAATTGCCTGCAGCTATTGTTGCATTGTTGGTAGTAGTTCCATTGCTCCATTGATAGGAGTAGATGCCACTTCCACCACTAACTGCCGGGATCAGTATGATGCTATCACCCGCACAAGCCAAAGTAGTGTCTGAAAGCACTACCTGAATCGAGTCTAAATAGCTTATCACCACAGTGTCTATGGCAGCCGCACAGACAGCGTCTAACGGGTAGGCAGTAAAGTAGTGTGTTGAAAAACCTGCTGCTATTTCCGCTGAGCTGGGTTCATAGGAAGCCACCTGAGACAAACTGGACGGTAAATACCCATTGTCCCCACCCGTCCATTCGTAGCCACTTGAATTCATGGTTGTTGCACTAAGAATTACTAATGGCTCACTTGCACAGAGGATTTCATCTAAACCTGCGTTTGCTGATGGAGGAATCACTTCGGAAACGGGAATGGTCAATAATGCAGATGGGCAGTAAGGTGAACTGTATTCATCGTTCAATTGGACGGTATAGTTGCCCGGCTGGCTAGCAAAGTAACTAGAGGTAGTTGAAACTACGACACCGCTGCTATTTAACCAGCTGTAGGTTGTTCCGATACCTCCTCCAATTGCACTAACCACAATGTTAACGCCGCTTCCAGCCCCGAGCTGACAGAAAGTAGCTGGAGTAGGGGATATGTTCCCGGTTAATTCGGGAGCGACGTATACGCGAACAGTATCGCAGACCAGGGCGGTAAACCCACATTGCGTAGCGACAGGCATACCACATACCTGTATGTCATAGTAAGAAATGGTGACATCCGTTGGGGTGATGATGTTATTGGTGCAGCCACTTGTGCATTGCAATACGCTGTTGTACTGGCCAACACTTCCTGGGAAAATGGTGTTCCAGGTAACGGAAGAAGCATTTACACCCCACATAATTAAGGGTAGAGAGCACCCTAATCTGGTGGTGTCATCAGCTTGTACTACCGGGGCAGCAACCGAGCGAATTCTGTATTGGTTGGTGTTGTTTCCCGGTTTGCAAAATGTGAGGTGGTGTGGGCCGGGGCCTGAGAGGCAAATAACATTGCCAACGGGAACCTGAGGGCCACAATCTATTTGGTAAAACATGGATCCTGAAGGGATTGCTCCAGATACGATTTCGAATACCAGTCCAACGGAGTTGGTGTCCAGAAGTATTTCGAAACTAGTACATCGGTCCGGAGACGTAGTTCCACAACAGTTGCCATTTCTGGCGTGAGTCGGTGAGATCCAGCTACCTGCGGGAGATCCGGATAGATCTACATTGTAAAAAGGTACATTGGTACCACAACCTGAAATTTGAGCATGGGTGTTCTGGTAGTAGATCATGCCACCGAGCGCAAGCAGTATACTTAAAGCCGGGGTTGAGAGAAAGGTCCGGATGAAACCTTTCATCACGAACTTCAATGGGGTTTTGTTTTTCACTTTTTCAAATTAGCTAGTGGTCGATTTTAACTATATACTGACCACCAATTTCACAGCGAAAGTGAGCTAATAAGTCTGTAGAAAAACTGCAAACATTCTGTAGAAAACCTGGAGATTTCCACATCTAGTTTTTGTTCGTAATTAACTGGTAATGAGGGTGGATTCTATTCCTGGTAGGTTAGTATTAATTGACCACTGCTTTCCAAATCGGCATTTAGAACAACGTGTTGATTTCTGGAACCATCACCAACCACAATGGCAGCTGTGTTGGGAGGATGACGTCCTTCGTTATGGGCGTGCATCAGGATTTCATTTTCACCATCTTCCAAAGTGACCTGGATCGTCTTCTTCTCAGCCTTGAGTTTGTAGTTCCTCAGCACATACTCTCCGTTCACCTGAATAGAGATGATATCCCCATCCACACGCGCCCCTGAATCCCAGAAGGTCAGTTCAATCTCCTTACTTTTCACTTTAAGAGACTCGCTGGTTGCTACCGGTCGGCTTTCAAATTCTTCCTGTAGTTCACGTTCCTTTCTATCGCTTCTTTTTTCTTCTCTCAGGAATGGAATCTGATACCGGATATTCAGTTGCAATTGTTGTCCTTTTGATCTAAATGTAGTTCGGCTATTATTGCTCTCCAGAAATCCATCAAGCATATTTCGTGAAACGTACCTGAAGGAAACACCTAATTCAATTTTCTTTCCCCCACCTGTAGATTTAACCAGACCCAATTCGGGACTTATGTAAAACGTGGGTTCATTATTTAGTTCGGCGTACGTATAGAAATCGGGATTGGTATTGTAACGTTCGTCGCTATCATCCGGATCAAAAAAATCATCAATATGGAGTCCGCCATTTAATCTGAAATAACCATCTGAATATTGACCAGCTTTGAACCTGTATTTAATTGAGCTCACAGTATTGAACATATAATACATCCAGGTCATTTCAGCCAAAGCACCACCGCGGTTATTGGTGTCGTTAAATGTAGCATTGAAGCTATACGAATTAAGAATTGCACCTACTCCCACTGAAAAATCAATTCTCTTACTGATCTGGTAATTCAGTTGAATATTTCCGGTAAGTCCGGCTCCGGGTCTGTTTCGCCATTTGTGATCCCCTTCAAATTCAAGATCGGCTTTGGTTACTCCAATTGCACCATCCAGCAGCAGCCCCCATTTGGTGGTGTCTTTTTGAGCATAACCGTAGCTGCTGACTAAAAGAAATATGATTAATACTTTTCCCAACCGTTCTTCTGGATTAAGTTAACGTATAAATCGATGGTTTCTTCTGTATTCAACAAAAAAGCATTGAAAAGGAATTCTTTGGCAAGGGGTTTGAGAAGGATTCCACAATACATTTGAATATGCGGTTATTAGCAATGTTTTGTTTAGGGCTTATTGCCATAAGTGTGAATGCTCAATCAAATTTACAGAGATTTTATTCTTCCGACTCAGCTTTAGCGGTAACGGTAGACTCCATTTATAATTCGCTTACTACTGAAGAGAAGATCGGGCAAATGATTATGCCGGCCGTTGGCAGACATGGTAAACCTACGGAGCATGTTATGAAACTGGTGCGCGAAAGAAAGGTTGGCGGAATTTTGCTTTTGAATGGAGATAGAGAAGGATTTAAGAAGATGGTGTCTGAGTTTGATTCAGTTGGGAAAATAAATGGCGCGTTGCCCTTCTTATACAGCGCCGATGCAGAGCCTTCACTGATCAAATACAAGATTAAGAACTGTTCCCCTGTAAAGAATGCAAATAAGCTTGAATCGACTCAGGAGGTGAAAGAATGCGCAGAAAGTATCTCCAAAGACCTCAATTACATAGGCATCAATTACAATTTTGCACCAGTGGTGGATCAAGGAACAGGAAATGAAGCGATTACCAACAGAAGTTTTGGATTTGATAAAGACTCGATCTGGGCATGGAGTAATGCCTTTATTAACGTTTCTCAAAACATGGGAGTGATGACAACTGCCAAACACTTTCCCGGTCATGGTCTGGTAAAGGGAGACACCCACGAAAAGCTAGTTTATATAGATGGTGTCTTGCAGGAGGTTTCAAATTACAAACCTGTTATTGAAGGTGGCGTCATGTCGATCATGGTTGGACACATTGCCGTGAAGAACAATCCGAAATACGGCACATTTGGTATGCCTGCAACCTGTTCCCGAAAAATTGTAACAGACTTACTGAAGGATGAACTGGGGTTCAAAGGGTTGGTGGTGACCGATGCCATGAATATGGGTGGGGTTAGAAACATTCCTCAGTGTGGCTTAAAGGCCGTTGAAGCGGGATGCGATATTCTCCTGATGCCCGTGAACGAAGACAAAGACATAGCTGATCTACTTGCGAGGTTCGACCAGGATACGGACTTTCAGAGAAGGGTTGAGGATGCGGTAAAGAAGATCATCCGTGCCAAGGTGTGCCTTGGACTCTTGTAATTACCTGCTGCTTGCACGCTCTGCGTGTTCCAGGCCAAGCTCAATCCAGCGCTGGAGGTTTTTTCCATTCTTTAAGGCCGTCGATTCAACGTATACGAATTCTTTCAACGGTTTGCCGGTAAAGTCCATCGGACGAACATGATCCTCCGAGAGTTTAGATTCAAATTTCTCACCAACCACCCGGGCACACAAGTCATCTTTTATCACCCCAACCACCATTTTATTGCGGAACAGGAAACAGATGCCACCGAACATTTTCTTTTCCGTAATGTGATCTATTCCTTTAAGACCTTCCCGAATTCTGTTCGCTAATTCCTCGTTGTAAGCCATTACTTAACCGCAAAAATTTCCGCAAATTCCAGTTCGGTATCAGACTTTACAAAAGGTTGGTAAATTTTAGGTGCCGAAGTACCTGCAATTTCTACACAGATGGAATCTTTTGCCGGCTCCTCAGCATTCAGCTGAATACTTACTTCAAAGCACAAAGCATATTCTGAGAGCTTCTCTTCCGTGGCTAAATTTTGCAGTTGTTCGATCATTTCTCCATTGCTGGAGATGTTCTTCGGGTCTACTTCAATACCCAGATGCTGCACACGTCCACTAGCACCCGTGTAAGCTCCGAAAGGGTGGAACTCTCCATTCATCACCAGCATTTCCTGGGCAATTTCAAGACAGTGATTTACTAAAGCTTGTTGCGTTGGACTCATGAATGTAAAAGTAGCCAATTAATTGCTGCTGGCGAGCACAGTATTGGGCGTGATGTCCAGAACCGCCTGAAGATGCCCGGCAATCATTTTATGTCCATTTGCATTCGGATGTGAATCACAAGGATAGTTCGTGAGACTGTGATCGGCAAAATCAAAGTTAAGATTTAGGATGTCTATATCTGGTATACTGGATTCCAGTGTTCTGGTGTCTTCAGTTTGATCAAGAATTGCGACAACCAACCTGGCATTTTTCGAATCACAAATGGCATCCATTTTTTGAATTATACAGCTGCTCACGGAAGTTTGCAGCTCTTTGTCGTCAAGAATATCATCATAGATTGTGTGGGCGTAATTTACCGAGGCAAAGATGTCTCTCCAAGAATTGTAATGGTATAGAAGATTCCATGACTCGAACTGTACCTCTGAGCTACAATCGTTTATATAAGGAAACCTTGCAGTTCCCATGTTTTTGTCCAATTCCCTGGATGAGTTCTCAAAACCAATTTTCAGATGAGACCGGTATTCTCTGGAAAGTGTGTTTCGAATGAAGTGATGGGAGGAAAAACAAAGAATAACGAGATCATTAGGTCGTAAATCAAGTTGTTGGAGTTGCAGGTAAGATTGAACCGTTCCATAGCCTACCACGCCATGGTTGCTTACGTGTACATCAGGGTTGTTTTTCTGTAAAACCGAGCAAAAAGTCTGGTCGTCGTTTACCCCATAACCATAGGTAAAGGAACATCCCAAAGCATGAATTTTACGGACTCCGGATTCGTGGGTTGCATTTGTTAACCTTAATCCATTGTCTAAATGAGTGGTGTTAAACTTCAGCGAATCGTTCAGCGTAATTTCGTATTTACCCGGGTTTAAGGCTAAACCAAGAGAATCGTGTCCCACAAAAGGAGTGTTGGGAAAAGCAGAAAGCTTATAATCATGATTGGTATACGGACGAAATCCGACCAACCACATACCACCCTCAAGTAAAGTAAGTGTGATTACGATAAACAGGATGATCTTACCAATCTTTTTCAGCATCATTCAAAAAAGCAGAAGAACAAAACTAATCACATTGCGAAAAGAGTTGCGTGAAAAGTAATTTGTCGCCGGTTTTTTTATGAATGAACTGGTTTTGGTGTAATGACAACGAATAAAGTATGGAGGAATGGAAAAACTTCGTAAGTTTTTTGAGTAAGTATTGAGAATATCAATCGGAAGCGATATTTTTGGCGCACTAAATTGATTAAAATGAGAAGTTCTGAAGGTTTAGCTCTTATCGATAAGATGCAAAAGGATTTAGCTAAGTCGGGTATTGTTACGGAGGTACTTGTGGAAGACCTTAAAAAGTTAAGACCTATTGCTATCGAGGAAGAGGATCCAAGTTTAACCAAGGTGATCAGATTAGTGTATGAGCACGTTGAAGAGAACGGATCATTTAATATTCCAATTCCGGAAGAAGAGCCGGATGAAGAGGAGTTAGAAGAAACTCCGGCACCTGTTGAGGAAAAGCCAGATGTTGAAATGGACTTTGACGCAAAACGAGAAAGTTTGGATTACTTGCTTTCCATCATGAAAAACTGCGATACCAATAAGCTAAACAGAGAAGACCTTATCGGTTATAGAAATCTGTTGATGGAGTACTAATTGGTGAGCTGATTCTCAGCGATCTTATTTACAGCCTTTGATAGTATAGCACCATTGAATTCTGAGAATTTGGTGCGTTTGATGTCTGCTTCCAGGTTCATGAATTCTCGAATCTCGTGTCCCTGAACGATCAACCATTTGGCAAAAGCATTGATCTCGTCAGGAGTTAACCTGAACATGCCCATTGCTAATCTGAATTCATGGTGATCAATTTTCATCTCTTTAATTTAGTAAATCTATATTCCCTATCCCCTCACGTACAATTTCAATGCCATCGTTTGTACAATCTACGACAGTTGAAGGGACATTTCGTCCGAAGCCTCCATCAATTACAATGTCTACACGGTTCTCATATTCCTCATGGATTCGTTGTGGATCCGTACGATACTCCAGAATCTCATCGTCATGGTGCACAGAGGTTCCTACCAGCGGATTGCCTAAGTTGTAAACCAGTTGTCTCGTTATTTCGTGATCCGGAATCCTGATACCAATTTCTTTTTTGTTGGAATCGAACAGTTTGGGAATGCGGTTGCTGGCATTGAGAATAAACGTAAAAGGACCCGGAAGAGCTTTGTTCATCGCTTTGAACACCGGTCGTGAAAACTGCTTCGTGTAATCTCCCAACGTACTTAGGTCGTAGCAAATAAGAGAAAAGTTCGCATTACGCAGTTTAACACCTTTGAGTTTCGCCACACGCTCCAAGGCTCTTTTATTGTTCAGGTCACACCCTATACTATAAATGGTGTCGGTAGGATAGATAATTACCCCTCCACGCTTCAGGCAATCCACAACTTGTGCGATCGCACGATCGTCAGGGTTTTCAGGCCGAATTTCGAGTAGCATGTCTCAGGAATTTCCTTTGGCGTGATCTGCCAGGAATTTCTGCAAACCGATATCTGTTAGTGGATGATTTAATAACGCTGTAATCGCACTTAATGGACCGGTCATTACGTCTGCACCAATTTCTGCACACTCAATAATGTGCATAGGGTGTCTAACCGATGCCGCCAGAATTTCTGTGTCAAACATGTAATTGTCATAGATCGTTCTGATCTGCGCAATCAATGCCAAACCATCTGCAGAAACATCATCTAGTCTTCCAATAAATGGAGACACATAGGTTGCACCAGCCTTGGCTGCCAACAAAGCCTGCCCTGCTGAAAAAATCAACGTACAATTGGTCTTGATTCCCTTGTCAGAGAAATATTTTAGTGCTTTCACCCCGTCTTTTATCATGGGAATCTTCACTACAATGTTCGGGTGTAAAGAAGCCAATGCTTCTCCTTCCTTTACCATGCCCGCAAAATCCGTTGCAATTACTTCGGCACTAATGTCTCCGTCTGTTGCAATGTTGCAGATGTCTACGTAGTGTTTCAGAATCTTTTCTTGCCCGGAGATACCTTCTTTAGCCATTAGAGAAGGGTTGGTAGTTACTCCGTCCAAAATTCCAAGGTCTTGCGCCTCTTTAATTTGATCCAGATTTGCAGTATCGATAAAGAATTTCATTGCTAGTTGATTTAGGCTGTAAAAGTAGACAGCATGCTTAAGTGAAGCAAGCAAAAAGAATTAACAGAACCGCTAGTTTTCAAGATTGGGAACTGGTGTAAAGACAATTCTTGTAGATCGCTTGTCCGATTTGGTAAGCACAGTATTATAATGAATTCCCTCACCAATGGTGGATTTGATCACTACGTTCGCAGGGAAATTTTTTAAGATGAAGTCTTCAACAGTTCCTGCTCTGCGTTCTGATAAGCGCTTGTTGTATATGGATGACGCATCCTGATCTGTATAACCGCGAATGGTTACTTCGTAAAAATGATCCAGGCGCAATTTGCTTTTTGTGGCCTCCAACTTTTTCATATCCGCGAGCTGAATGGCGTATACATCCGTTGGGTAATGTAGTATCAGTTCTAATGGATGTATTACTTCAGGCGCTTGCTTTGCAATGGGTGCAGTCGGCTTTGTGGAATCCAGGCTGTTTGTATGAGTGGTAGTTTCCATAGCCTCCATGGTTATTCCGAGTTCACGCATTTCCCGTTCAACGAGCTCATAAGGAACAGGCACGGTATCCATTTCAAAGTAATAGTCATCGGAAGCGAGCAGACCGTAGCGAAAATCTTCCTGTTCGTGGGATTGTAGCGATCCGGCTTCAATTAAAACACCCGAATCATAGATCATGTCGCTGGCATCGGCAATGCAAATTTCCAATGTATATAATTGGCCCGGTTCTACTCTTGCTTTGGCCTGGAGTAACCTCGTAAATCCATCAAACTCAACCGGAATTTTGGGGTTCTGAGCTACGGCCGAGGCCACGTGATAATGCTTAACGGAATACGATAGTATGCCGTCTTTAACAAATGTTAGGGTATCTGACCTTTCCGCCTTAAGCGGGAAGGGTAGAAAACTATTATTGACAAAGTACTGCGATTGTGTATAGAAATTCACCGAATTGATGCTAATACGCGAATTGGTACCAGGAATTACAGCCAGGTTGGTGCTCGATTCTCCTCGTTTATGTAAATAAAAGGCAAACGCGTCGTTAAATTGTGAGCGGACAAATTCAGGGTATTCATCTGAACCAAACACGTAGTTGAAGGAAATGAACCTGGACTTGGGGATGAAATCAATTTCAACGATTGCAGCGTCTTTGGTTTCAACGCCGCAAATCTTCGATAATCCTTCGTGCCCGTCGGTTCTGTTTTTTGCCGATCTTGATCCATAGCGGTTCTCCCCGCCAATGTACTTAACTCCTCCTGTGGATAGAACCAGTCCCTGATGCATGTCAAATATAGTGTCGTAATCGGTAAAGGTGCCAATTGCTCTTCGGTGTCCGGAATAGCGGACTTTTTTGATTTCAATAGTGCCGTTTTCGAAAAACTGTTTGATTTCTTTTTTGGAGAGCTTCTTGTCAACTACTATCTGCCCGTAAAAGGAGTTAGCAAGAAGACAGGCAAGTATAAAGGCGGCTTGTTTCAATTCGGCGCATTTACCTTATATAACCGGAATTAGCCAGGTTGTTACAGTTATTCCAGAGCTTTCAAAAAGCTTAAAAGTACGTTTCCCGACAGCCTTCTGGAGTAATTAGGGTCTACATGCTGGTAGCGAATTTCTCCATTCTTTATTACAAAAACTGCCGGCACAGGAAGAATATGATGTTTGGAATTACTCCACCATTCCAGATCCATACTATACTCGTTCTTGTATTTATTAAAAAGTTCATCATTCACTTTCCATCCAATTCCAAACGCCTGAATTGCCTTTGCATCAGGGTCAGAAAATAAGGTGTATTTGAGTCCACCTGCTCGATGGTCTGCTGAATCCAGATGCTCAACGGCGTCGGGTGTTATTGCGATAAGCTCATACCCCAGGGTGTCGATTTCATTGTGAATAGTTTGTAACGCACTCAGGTGCCTGGTGCAGTATGGACACCAACCTCCTCTGAAGAACACCACTACTACCGGTTTCTGACCGATGTACTCATTTAACTTTACTTCACTGGAATCAGCTGAAGCAACAGTGCAATCAGGGACGTTGCTGGAATTTTGAAGCGGGCAGATGTCATACATTGTCTGCTGCGCACAAGTGAAAAAACTCCATAAGATCAATGGTAAAGTAAGAACGTACCTCATGAGGTCAAAACTACTGTTTTCAGTGAACCACTGTGTCTACTTTTAGACAGGAATGAAACTGTTTAAGAAAGCTACAGTGGTGCGTGCTACCTGCAGTAAATTTCTATCTTGGGAAAAAATAATTTAGCATGAATTCAGTAAACATCTACTTAACGTTTAACGGTAACTGCGAGGAAGCATTTAATTTTTACAAATCTGCTTTCGGTGGTGATTTTGATCATCTTGGAAGATTTTCTGAAATGCCTTCGGATCAGAGCAAAGGGATGCCTGAAGAACATCTTAATCGCATTATGCATGTGTCGTTGCCTATTGGAAATACCGTGTTGATGGGAAGTGACACAGGAGGTGAGTGGGCATCGGATTTTAAGCAAGGAAATAACTTTTCGGTTTCGATCAATGCCGATTCAAAACCAGAAGCAGATCGGTTATTTGCAGAACTTTCGGCAGGTGGACAAGTAACCATGCCGTTGGAGGCTACTTTCTGGGGAGATTACTTCGGAATGTTTGTAGACAAGTTTGGTATTGCCTGGATGGTGAGCCATAACGACGGGTCGAAGCACGGCTAGATCAACAGTCGCTGATCCTGTTCATTTTTCAATAAGGCTCCTGAATATGGAAAGTCGCCTTTGCCTGCTTCCCAGGAATCAAGTTCTTCCGCGGTGATCTTACCAATGGTAAGCAACTTTAACCAATCCACAATCTCACTGGTGGATGGTTTCTTCTTGATGGCGCGGACATTGCGTATCCTGTAAAATACATTCATTGCAGACTGTAACAGTTCTGTTTCCAGATTCGGAAAGTGAACATCTACAATTTCTTTGAGCGTCTCTCTGTCCGGAAAAGCAATGTAATGGAAGAAACAACGTCTTAAAAATGCATCAGGCAGCTCCTTTTCATTATTGGAGGTAATGATAATGATTGGTCGGTGAACGGCGCGAATGGTCTCCTTCAATTCGTAGCAGAAGAATTCCATCTTGTCCAGTTCCAGTAACAGATCATTTGGGAACTCAATGTCAGCTTTGTCAATTTCATCGATCAAAAGGATCACCTGTTCTTCGCTTTCAAATGCATCCCAGAGTTTTCCTTTAACGATGTAGTTGGAAATGTCGTGAACTTTGTCGTCTCCTAACTGAGAGTCCCGTAGTCTTGAAACCGCATCGTACTCATACAACCCCTGTTGTGCTGTAGTAGTAGATTTAATGTGCCACGTGATCAATTTCTTATCCAAGGCCTTTGCTATTTCGAAAGCCAGTAGAGTTTTGCCCGTTCCCGGCTCTCCTTTCACAATGAGCGGTTTCTCAAGTTGAACAGCAGCGTCTACAGCCACTTGTAAACCTCTGGAGGCAATGTAGGTGTCGGTTCCTTTAAAACTCATGCCTTAAAGTTAAGCTTTCACCCGAAAATTGATTGAAAATTTCAGTGGTTAAACTTGCAGAATACTCAAATTCTATTAGTTTAATAAGTAAAGGTACGATGGTCAATAATTGATTGAAAGAAGCACTCAATTTTTGGCACGTAAATTGATTTCTTTTGGATGTAACCACATCCGTTTACCGGAGAAAACCACTTTAAGAATGGAACTACAACAAAAAATGAATAGCGTTTTGGAACGCCATGGAATAGATCGGGAAAGAGAGCTTATTATCCGTTCGAAGAACGGTTCGTTGTATTACATTCCTTTGTATCGGTTGATTGAAATAGTGTCCAACCTGTACAAAAGTCAGAAGGAGATTATTGAACAAAAACTTCAGGAAGTGGAGTCCAACGCGAATAAATTGATGGACTTTCTTTACTACCTCGCTAAACCTTTAGCGAAAATCCGCATCTAACGAATAGTAAAAGGGCAGCAGCACTTAATATTTCTTCCATGAATATTTATGGAATTAAGGTGAAATTGAACCTTACCAGAAAGCAGTTGTACGGTGTAACGAAACACAATAACTGCATTACTATTTGTAACGATCGGATTGCGTACTATACAGAACATATCTTCCCTGAGTCTCATGTTTTTAGCTGGGACGCTACCAGTAGCTTCCGTAGCACTGCATTCGTTGGGATGGGTGCCCATCCGATGGATGATCATTCCAAATGTTGTGATGATTTTAGTATGCTGCTACCATCTGTTCAATAGTGATACGTTTAAGAAAATAATAACGAAAGGTTGGGTTTCCGGATTGTTGGCTGTACTCATTTACGACCTTTCGAGAATACCTTTTGTTTATGCTGGGTGGGAAGATTTCATCCCCGGTCTGGGAGGCTGGTTGACTGGACAAGAAGAAAATTTTACTATTGGATATCTGTGGAGATATCTTGGAAATGGGGCAGGCTTGGGTCTTGGTTTTGCTGTCCTGTCCCATTTTTTTACGTTCCGGAAGACCATTCTGGCAGGAACGATATACGGGGTTTGTGTGTTCCTTTGTTTGGACATTGTTCTGGTGTGCTCTGAACATGCCCAGAGCATGATGTTTAAGTTGACCCCGCTTACCTTTACCGGTAGCCTTGTAGGACACCTGGTTTACGGGTCCGTTCTTGGTTGGTCAATCCATCAATTCAACAAGCGTTAAAATACGATCAGTTTTCCGAGCATTCTTTTGCTAAATTTGAAGTCTTCCGCAAGGAGATAAAAAAAGTAATGTGAAGAAAGTTCTTGTAGCCAATCGTGGAGAGATTGCATTAAGAGTAATGCGCTCGTGTAAGGAAATGGGAATTGCTACTGTGGCAATTTACTCGGAAGCTGATAGAAATGCTCCTTTTGTTAAATACGCTGATGAAGCGGTTTGTATTGGACCTCCGCCCAGTTCACAAAGTTACTTGAGAGGTGATAAGATTATTCAGGTTTGCAAGGATTTGGGTGTAGATGGCATTCACCCTGGCTATGGTTTTCTTTCTGAAAATGCAGAGTTTACCAGGGCTGTAACCAAAGCGGGGATCACTTTTATTGGCCCTTCTCCGGAAGCTATGGAAGTGATGGGAAGTAAGTTGGCGGCCAAAGCGGCGGTAAAAGAGTACAACATCCCAATGGTTCCCGGAACCGATGAAGCTATAACGGATATTGAAGCAGCCAAAGGCAAGGCAGCGGAAATAGGTTTTCCAATACTCATTAAGGCCTCTGCAGGAGGAGGTGGAAAAGGAATGCGAATTGTAGAGTCTGCCGATGATTTTGTGGAGCAAATGAACCGCGCGGTTTCTGAAGCTCAAAGTGCTTTTGGCGACGGTTCGGTATTTATCGAAAGGTATGTTGGTAATCCCAGACACATTGAAATTCAGGTGTTGGCCGACACACACGGCAATGTTGTTCATCTCTTTGAACGAGAATGCTCGATTCAGCGAAGACATCAGAAAGTAATTGAAGAAGCCCCAAGTAGCTGCCTTACTGAAGAACTTCGGGCCCAAATGGGGGAGGCGGCTTGCGACGTGGCACGCGCATGTAATTACTACGGTGCCGGAACCGTAGAGTTCCTTTATGAGGATGGTAATTTCTACTTTTTGGAAATGAACACGAGGCTCCAGGTAGAGCATCCGGTTACCGAGATGATCACGGGTGTGGATCTGGTGAAAGAGCAAATTAAGGTTGCCAGAGGAGAGAAGCTTTCTTTCTCACAGAGTGATCTGAAAATAGAAGGGCATTCGGTAGAGGTAAGGGTTTATGCCGAAGATCCAAGAAATAACTTCTTGCCAGACATTGGTAACCTCAAAAGATATAGAAGACCCGGAGGGTTGGGAGTTAGGGTGGATGACGGATTCGAAGAAGGTATGGATATTCCGATCTATTACGACCCGATGATCTCTAAATTGATTACGTACGGAAAAGACAGGGAGGATGCCATTAATAGAATGTTGCGTGCAATTAAGGAGTACGAAATCGTTGGTATTGAAACTACGTTGCCATTTTGCTCTTACGCGTTAGACCATGAATCATTCCGTTCGGGGAACTTCTCAACGAAGTTCGTTAACGAGCACTTTCAGGATCCCGCGGTTCTGGATACTTATTTTGAGGATGAAGCGGAATTGGCTTCGCTGTTTGCCGTTAAGCATCACGATGAGAATAAGCACTCCGGTTTTGCCATTAAGTCAAATGGTGTTTCTAAATGGAAATTGAATAGGAATTAGTATCGCCTTGCTAATTTAATTTTCTTTGAACCTGACCTGTGCGTTTCGAGAGGGTTACCTTTCTGGAAAATTCGTATTAATAGGTAGTGAACAAAAGTTAAGTTTTCAAAATTGGCTCGGGTTTTCCGTAACTATCGGATACTAAATTGGGTACAATTATTGTTCACAATCTGTAGATGAAGAAGTTTGCACTCATAGTCATATTGTGTCCGTTGTTTATGTATGGGCAAAAGAACAGTACTAAACTTATCGTTGATGATGGCGACACCCTTATCTCGGAAGTTTTGCCGGCTGTTCCGGTAGGCCCTGGATCGGATGACTTCTGGAAAAAGTACAACCACGCGAAGTACTTCGTTCCTAAAATTTACTACTACGCGGTATTGGTGGAAGAACTCACAAAAAAGTACGAAACTGATATGGCTGAGATGGAGAGCAAAAAGGAGCGAAAAAAGTATCTGAAAGCAGCCAAGAAAAATCTGAAAGATGAGTTTGGTGACGACATCCGTGAAATGTCTCAAACGAGAGGTGTGTATTTAATGAAACTCATCGATCGCCAGACCAATAAAATGGCTTATACCATTCTTGAAGAGTATCTTGGTAAGACCAAGGCACAGCTTTGGCAAGGAATCTCACGCATTGGAGGAGCTGATCTGAAAGGTCGGTACGATCCGCAAGGGGAGGACGGGTATATTGAATTGGTAGTTCGCGAGATAGAAGATGGCAGTTTAAAGTACGAAGACCATACACCTAAGACAGAAGAAGGGAAAGAGGTGATGAGCAAAAGGAAGAAACGACTTGCTGAAAAAAAAGCAAGAAAAGCCGCCAAGAAGAAAAACAAGAAGTAAAATTCCCTAAGGCTCGATTCTGAACACCGGATACCTGTTGTGGGAGGGTTCGTAGTTATCTGATCGTATATAAATCCAATATAATTGTGCCCAATGATTCTTTGCGAACTCAGGGTCCAATTGTTTTTTCTCCTCGAATGCATGGGCCATGATTTCATCTTCTTTAAGCATACGAGCAGCTTTTTCCTCGAAAATGTAATGAGAGAAATATTCCTTCTGCTGCAATATCTCATCAAAAAAGTTCCATCCAAAGTAAGAGTCTACAGCATGCGGTTCCAACATAGCCATGATGAATCGAATGTTCTTTTGATCGGTGTTAATTAAATAATCTCCTTTATTAAAATTAATTGCCTGCACTTCTGATCGCACTTTTACATCCCTGTGAAGGTAGTGGCCTTCATACGGTCGATTACCCGTTTTGTGATCTTCAATGTAGTAAGAAGTTACCTGAATTGTAGTGTCCTCAGGAATTACGATAAGTGGAACACCATTGTGCTTCAGCCTTTCTGCAACTTCTTTCCACGCTTGCGGTAGCACGTAATAGTCTGGTTTGGACGCAACATTTATGCTATTGTATCGGTTGTAATACCTGATCTTTTGATCCCAGGGCTTGTCCCGGTTAAACCGATAGGTCTCCAAACCAGTAACAGTACTTGTAAAATACTCCGCCTCATAGCCCTTGAACCGAATAGAGTCGAAACGATTAGTGTCCAACGACCAACTCAAAGCAAATTCCCGACTTTTTGCATCCCAATCAAATGCCTTTTTTCTTTTCGCAATCAACGTTGCTGCATTGATATTGCAATAATTCCCAATAATTTTTAAAAACTCGTAAGTACTCTGAACCCTCTCCGCAAAGGGTTTCCACATATGGGTTTCTGTGGTAAAGCCAATGGTGTTGAATAAGGCTGCGTATCCTGTACAATACCGCGGTGTTTCCAGGTAGTCGTAGATGCCGTGTTCAGGGGTAGCTTTAATGCTATTGACG
Organism: Parvicellaceae bacterium; assembly: GCA_965267315.1. Taxonomy (GTDB): domain Bacteria; phylum Bacteroidota; class Bacteroidia; order Flavobacteriales_D; family Parvicellaceae. The sequence continues at coordinate 4,016,590 of OZ253949.1, read as the reverse complement.
TAAGGAACCATTGGATAGCCTTTTTTGTCCATTTGTTCATTTAGTTGTGGCAGCATATCGTCCTTAACCAAAGAGGCTAACTTCGGATTTAGTTTGTCCAACTGCGTGGTTAACAATGTCATTACGTATTGGTAATCCGATCCATTAGAAGTGTGCGTGTCTACAAGCACATCCGGATTTAAGTAGTGAAAGAACTTAGAAAATATCCAGGCATTCTGACTATCCATTTTTACAAAGTCTCTATTCAAGTCCAGATTCCGTGCATTTCCTCTAAAACCATATTCTTCCGGTCCGTTTTGATTCGCCCTGCTGCAGCAGCCCCTATTTAACGAGCCTCCTACGTTGTAAATTGGAATTATCCCAATTACCAAATTCTTAGTTCTCTCTTCAAAGTCATCAGATTTTAAAAGGTCGTTTGCAAAATTGATGCATGCGTCAATTCCACAAGGTTCTCCCGGATGAATCCCATTGTTAATCATCAAAACGGTACGGTTGGTGTCGTCCAGATGATCGCCGTTAATAGTAAACAAATACAACTCCTTTCCCGAATCAGATTGGCCGCCCGAGATCATATTTGCTGCCGGGAATTTTTCAGCTAGCTGTTGATAGGCTTTAATTGTGTTTTCATAGGTGAGCGAATGGTTTTTCTTATAGTCGAGAATATTAACCTGCGAATAGGAAAGTCCTGCTGGGAAAAGTAAAAGAGTAAGAATAGCGAGTTTTACCATCGTTAATTTGGTTTGGAACAAAGATAGCATCCATTAAGTTCAGAAAAGACTAATCTGCAGAACACAGGAAAACAGCCAGGTTGGTGCAAAATGGAACAGCAGGTGTAAAAGCTGGTAAAAACAGGTTTTTTTACCAGTTGTTTGAAGCGCCAAACGGCGTTAGCTTTAGGATATTGATATTTTTCTCATGGGACGTTTAGTGAAAGAAGGTTCAAGTTGAGTTAAAATAAAGTTTACTTATAACTAAACTTTTTGCGTACTTTCGCCGTTAAACAAATAACATCTATCCAAGGATCACCGCCTTTTTTTAAACTGGTGGTAGACGATAAATGTGAATTTGATGAATTCTGTTTAAACTGCAAAGGCAATGAAGTCGACCAAGCCAATCTAGATAAAATCTTCAATATATTTCGTGAGAAAGCTGCTGGATATGATTTGCCGGATAGCAAGTGGAAGAGTATTTTAGGCAGTACTGTTGGATTATATGAAGCCAGGTCTAATTACAAACGTAAACTGATGCGAGCCTATTGCTTTAGAGAGGGTGGTGTCGGAATTGTAATTGTATTGGCAGGGGGCAAGAAAGGGCAAAATCGAGACATCAATCGAGCCGAAAAAATAGTAAAAGCTTATAAAGAATGGAAAAAGAGACAAGAAGCGATTTAGATTTTGAGCGAAGACTCTATTCGAGTGAACACTATTGGATGGATCAAATCCAAAATGAACTGTACCGGCAGTTGAAAGCTTACATGAAAAAAGAATCTTTGAATCAGTCTGAGTTGGCCAAGGAGCTGGGCTTTTCAAAAGGCTATATTTCCAAGGTGTTAAATGGTGAGTTCAATCACAGTTTAAAGAAGTTAATTCAATTGGCTTTAAAAATTGGAGTAGCCCCTACCATTCGTTACACAAGTATCGCTCACTTGATAGATGATTGCAAACTGCCGAAGCATCTATCAGGAGCGATCATGAATTTACAACCTGACAAACTAGAGCAGGTAAAAGAAGAAACTGAAGATATTTACGTGGATATTGAAGGTGATTACAAATCATACTCTGTTGCACCATGAAACATGACACAATCGCCATTAGCACAATTAGGGTACTTGATTTTTGGTTCAATCAGGAGTTTGAAAATACTGAAAGAAATCGCAAAGAAGAGCTTGTGTTTGAAACCAAACCTGAGGTCAAATTAAGAAGTGAAAATCATGAAGTTGCCATTTTGTTGAGTATTTCAGCATTTTTCAAAGAGTCTTCGGAGCGTGCTTATAAGGTGAAATTTGCCATGGTTTACACGATTGCGAATTATGACGATTTGCTATCCGAGAACACCGGCGATGTTTCAAAGGAATTGGCAGCGGAAAGAAGCCTTCTGATCATAACATTGTTGGGCATGACATTTTCCACGTTACGAGGCATTTTATGTGAAAAATTTTCTTCGACGATCTATCGCGACAAGTTATTGCCGGTTGTGGATCCGACTGCCATGTATAATCACATGATAGAGGATGCTAAAAAAGAATCGGGAGACCAGAAGGGAAAGTAAATCTTGATTTATTGATCATGCTCCCTTCCTTTAATCTTCTCAGAACCGTACGCAGCATTTTCTTTTTTCAATTCCTCCTGAAGTTTTTCAGAAGCGGATTTTTCGGTGAGATCAGATAGGTCTGGTTTTCCGGCTTTGATCCACGCCGTGTACCAAAAACTACCTACAGTATGAATGGCACTTTGCATTCTTCGTTCCACCATCCCATCCAACATTTTGTTGTAAGCAAGTGTAAACTCTTCTGAATAAACTTTCATGATAACGGCTCCTCTGTTTTCAAAGGAATATTTTTTATCCTCGTCGAATTCTTCTGTTAGTTGCTTTTCAAATTGAAGAACGCTATCCACCGCTCGATGGCTGGCTTCAACTGTAATCCAGGCTTTGTCGAGAGGTTTCTCGATGTATTCGGCTTTGCCCACAAAATAATCCCATTCTTCGGCCACCAGTTCCGGAATTCTCGATTCCCAAAAACCATGAATGCCGTATTGATTGGTAAGCTGTCCATTATAATTTTCGGTGGTGTGTAAAGGAACATGTGCATCGCCAACGTAATGCCCTAAATCCGAAGAAACTCGTAAAATTCTATCCACATCCTTGTCCCGAAAGGCTCTGGTAAGGCGTTCCACCATAATTTCCAAATGCCAGGGAACTATGCCATATGCCTGCAGAGTGTCTTCCGAAAACTTCGCAACTGCATCATTCCATTGTTTAGGAACTACCTTAAAAGGATCCTCTCCATCGTGAGCGTAATGATCAATGTCTATGTAATGTCTTGGAGCTTCTCCAGCTGCAGCATATCGTCGCTTATCGGGATCTACCGCGTGTTCTGTAATAAACTCAATGTTCGATTTGTAGAATGTGATCAATTCCGGAGGTAGTGTGAACACCGCCATTCGGTTGATTCGCTTGTGTCCGTAAAATCCCCATGCCGAAATACAATTCGTATGTACCGAGGTTTTAGGTTGATTCGAAAACGAACATAGGGCTACTAAAACCAGTATTAAGGAACCATACAGGATTTTCTTCACCTCTTGAAAATACGAAAAGTTCTGCTATAATGATATAACGCCGTTTCGGTATATTGGAACGACATCTACCTGGTTGGGCGTTAAACAATACTTAATGTCCTCATTAAGGTTCAAGTCTCTTAACCTGCGACGGTGCGACGAGGCTTTCAGATAACCCAAATAATTATCCCTTGCACTTAGATAAAGATATTTGGCGGCAATTGTGGAGTCTTCTTCGGATTGGAAATCTCCAGTGGATAATAATCCTTCGGCAATAGCACCTGCACAAATGGTATCTTCCAGACAAAATTTATTTTTCCAGCCGGAGCCAAGAAGCATTACATTCAACCGCTGTTCGTGCAAGTATTTGATTACTGCGTTCAGATTTATTAGTGATGCTACAATCATGTGGTTGGCTCTTCGGGCCGTATGTATGGCCTGAGTCCCATTCGTTGTGGTTAGTACCACGGTTTTACCTTTCAAATCAGGATTCAGCCAGGAATATGGAGAATTGCCCAGATCGAAACCTTCAACCACCTTTCCTTTACGCTCGGCGGCCGCGATATACCCTTTTTGGCGATATTCAATAGCTTCTTCAACGGTGGCAACAGGGATGATTTCTTTGACTCCGTTGGCCATTCCGGTACACATTGCGGTAGTGGCCCGAAGCACATCAATTACAACCACAATATCGGCATCATCGAAATGAAGAGGGTACAGATTAGGGGTGAAACAGACTTCTACTTTAGGTCGATCCAGCATGGTCAGTTTCCTTTGTAAAATGGAAGTTTTACGATTTGAGCCTTCAATTGTTTATTTCGCACCTGAATCAGAATTTCAGTGCCGGCCGCACTCATTTCGGTGGGTACGTAGCCAAGTCCTATTGCCTTCTGAACCGAGGGTCCCATGGTTCCTGAGGTAACCACACCGATTTCATCGCCGCTTTCATTTACAATTGGATAACCATGGCGTGGAATGCCCCTATCCAATAGTTCAAAACCAACAAGTTTTCGTTTACAACCGTTCTCCTTCTGTTCTTTGAGTTGGTCTGAGTTAATAAAGTCTTTGGTAAATTTTGTTACCCAGCCTAATCCGGCTTCTATCGGTGAGGTAGTATCATCTATGTCATTTCCATAGAGACAGAACCCCATTTCCAGGCGCAATGTGTCTCTTGCTGCCAGGCCAATTGGTTTGATTCCGTAACCTTTTCCTGCTTCAAAAATCGCGTCCCAAATTTTTTCAGCTGCTTCATTGGGAAAATAAATCTCGAATCCACCAGATCCTGTATATCCGGTTGTAGAAACAATCACATTGTCAATCCCTGCAAAAGTGCAGGTTTGATGAGTGTAATAAGGCATGGACTCTAAATCAGCTTCGGTCAGAGATTTTAGGGCTTCAGCGGCCTTTGGACCCTGAACGGCTAAAAGTGAAGTTTGATCTGAAATGTTCTCAAGAGTACAATCAAAATTGTTGTGTTTGTTGATCCATTCCCAGTCCTTATCCATGTTAGAAGCATTTACCACAAGCAAATACTCCTCTTCGGAAATTCGGTAAGTGAGGAAGTCGTCAACAATCCCACCTGTTTCATTTGGTAGGCAAGCATACTGCGCCTTACCATCAAAAAGCTTAGAAACATCGTTAGAAGAAATTTTCTGGAGTAAATCCAGCGCACCTTTTCCTCTTACCATAAATTCTCCCATGTGCGACACATCAAATACTCCAACACCATTCCGAACGGTTTCGTGTTCGTCATTTACACCCGTATACTGAACGGGCATATTGTATCCGGCAAATTCAACCATTTTGCCACCTAAGTTGATGTGTTTCTGAGTTAAAGCGGTATTTTTCATGTTACCAGAGGTTATATTGGTTCCGAATTTCGTAAAGTTCGGATTGCAAACTTATTGTTTTCTTCCATTCAGGGTCATACTTTTCCATGAGAATTGGTTTGTGTTGAGGCAGGGCGGTAAACTCACGGTGCATACGGTCAAAATCATTGAGTCGACGCGTAAGCATAGGCCATGAACCGGCTTCTCTCAAATAACCATTACACTTTTTAAATATCCTGGCGTACTTGTAAGACTCGTCATCTCCATACAATTCATGGTAAGTATCGATCCAAAGTATAAATTCACCCTGTAAGCGAATCGCATCGGCCTTTACCGCTTTGAATTCTCCTTCCGTAAATGCGTCGTATTTATTGGAGTTTAGCGTTTCGTCTTCAATTTCCTCTAAATCCATATCTGCTTTTTCAAGTTCTCGTTCTAGCTGTTCAAGAACCTGATTAAGTGCGATTTCCGCTTCCTGTTGCTGCCTTTCTTTCCTCCTTTCACCACTGCTGAGGGTACATGCAGCGGCCATGAAACTGACCAAAAGCACAAAGCAAATTGTTTGCACTCTCATTCGAGTACCTCCCGAAAGTACTTAAGGTACAGATCGCGATTGGCCACAATGGAGTATTCATCTACCACCGTTTTTCTGGCCGCCTTGCCCATTTGTTCACGAAGGTCTTTACTTTCAATTAGCTGGGAAATTTTGTCGACCCACTCATCAACTTCCTTTGCCAGAAAACCGTTTACGCCATCCTCAATAATTTCGGAATTAACTCCAACAGGCGACATCAACGTGGGGATTTCCAGAGCCATGTATTGGAGCCCTTTTAATCCACATTTCCCTTTGGCCCATTCGTCGTCAGGAAGTGGCATGATGCCAATATCAAATTCCGAGAGTTCTGCTACTTCGGTATCGCGTGTCCAGGGAATCCCTTCAATGCTTAATTCTTCGTTGCGGTAGCTACCGTCACCAATAACTTTAAAATAAACGCGATCACCGTACTTTTCCTGAATTTTGGTGAGAAAAGGGATGGCAAATCTGAAATGTTGAATGGTCGTGACGCTTCCACTCCAGCCAATGCAGAGATTCTCCTTTTTCTTGTCAATGCGTTGATATTCATCCGTGTCGATGGTTGTAGGAATGATTTTCACGTTCTGATTAAATTTGGAAGCATAATCGGCCAAATACTGGTTGCCGGCAATCACCAAATCGCAGAGTGAAATTATATCTCCTGTTTTCTCCGGTCGCTTTAGGAAACTGAGGGCTTTGTTCCCTTCAGACATATTCAATACAAAAATGGCGTCATCAAAGTCGTAGATAAGTTTTGCTCCCGACTCCTTAAATTTCTTTTCGTACTTAATGGATCCTGTTGGTAAGGCATCGCGAAAGATGAAGATGATGTCGAATTCATGAGCACGTTTCGCATCTGCTTTTCTTTGTTTGATGTACTTCCGCATTAACTGCGCTTTCTTCGAATAATTTCCCTTTGAATAGAAGAGCTTGTCATCTTCTTCGGTGATCAGGTAAGAAAGTTCACACTCAAACCCGTTCTTTCGGAGGTAATCAAAATATTGCTCAAATCTGAACCTCTGGCCAGGCGAACGATCCGGACGATGAAGTGCTATAAACAAAGCCTTTTTCATGATGTGGTTGGTTTTCTGCCCACTGCATGCCAATAAGGCATTCCGTCCGAAACTACAATATTTTCCAGTCCGCAATCGGTTAACATATCGATAAGTTCTGTTTTGCTGAATCGCTGTTCGAGGGGCGTGCCAAAACGATCGAGTGCATCATTCCTTATGATATTCCAGCTCTTATCGGCGTAATAGGAGAGGGGAACTTTCTTCCAGAAATTACCATTTGGAGAGAATAATCGAAAAAATCTTGCGGTTAAAACCAAAGGCATGTAAATGAAGATAGCTATAACATCACATGTTAATTTCTTAAGGCCCGTAGGCAAAGATGATACGCCCCTTCTCATAAGATTCACAACGCTAAAAAGGAATTTGTAGAAGCGTCCACGCCCATCCAGGTTGTAATAGACATAAGTGAGGAAGTGGCCACCTGGCTTAATTTTTTTGATCGTATCGGCCATCGCTTTTTTCGTGTCAGGAATGTGATGATAGACTCCTATGCCCATTGCAAAATCGAAGCTTTCATCTGCAAATGGAATAGAGTCTACACCGGCCTGTGTAACCCTTATGTTCTTTTGATGGCTCGTAAGTTTAAACGCCGACAAGACCGCTTTGCTTGGGTCGATAGCTTCAATGAATTTTACTCTTGGGGCTAAATAGGCCGACCATCGTCCGGTTCCACAACCCATGTCAAGTGCAATCGTTTCGCGATTACAAATTTCATCAGACACAATATCGAAATACTGGTCTCCGGCATTCCGGATTTCATCTTTACTAAACTGAGAAAATTTAACCCATTCTTCTCCAAAAGACCTTACCGTTTCTTCGTCCAGATTAGAGTCTTCCTTCGTGACGAATGAAGCAATTTCCGCATTGTCTATTCGAATGGTTTTAACCGGATTTGTTGAGTAGGGTAGCATTTTTAATCTTCAAGCCAAACCGGAGGGAGTTTTTCTGTAATCTCAATATTGTCGAATTTGCCGCTTTTTCTGGTGCCAGCAGATTGTGCCCAGTCAGCCATTTTTTGCAAACCTTCTTCGAGCGTTGTAAATCGATCTTGTCCAAACACGTGCTTCGCCTTAGAATGATCGGCATAAGCATGAACCACTTCGTTTCTGGCTTCCAGATATCTCAGCTTACCCGATAACCCCATCACCTTTTGCGTGGTTTCGGCCAGCTCTTTAACAGTATATTCTTTGTCCGCACCGATATTAAAAACCTCGTTCATTGCTTCGGGAATATTAACACAATTGGCGATTTGTGGTGCTACGTCGCCGATATAGCTGAATGCTCTGGTTTGCATTCCATCGCCAAAAATGGTGAGTTCCTTTCCCTGCATGAGTTGGTTCATGAAAATTCCAACAACATTTCTATACCGATCTCCAAGATTCTGGTACTCCCCGTAAACGTTGTGTGGTCTGAATATCACATAATTCAATCCGAACATGTCGTGAGCTGTTTTCAAATCCTGCTCAACGGCAAACTTGGCGACGCCATAAGGGTCTTCCGGATGAGGGTAATCAGACTCTCGCATGGGTGGTTCCAGTGCTCCATAGCACGCAATCGACGAAGTGAAAACGAAGCATTCTACCTTGTGTTTAATAGAGGCGTTTATCAGATTAATACTGCCAATAAGGTTGTTGTTGTAGTTAAATCGTCGGATGAAATGACTTAGTCCTTCAGCCGCATAAGCGGCCAGATGATAAACGTAGTTGAACTTGTGTTCTTCAAAAAGTGAGAGAATCAGATCGTAGTCGTTGATGGAGCCTTCAATAAAGGTGGCCTTGCTGTTTACATTCTCCGCATATCCTCCGCTCAGGTCGTCAAGAACAATAACTTTATGACCCATTAGCACAAGTTCGTTTGTAACGTGTGCACCTATAAAACCTGCACCTCCTGTAACCAACGATGTTTTCATAAACTACAAATAAGCGACAAATATAACCCAACTCACCGGAGGAAAAAATGTGAGTTTTTGTCATTAGCACCTCACCTTTATTTTGTCTTTCCAATTCAATGGGACTGTTATCTTTGAATTGCACATGATCAAGTTACCACAGCGCAATACCCCCAGATGGGTGATCTTTCTGATCGATATAGGAATCTGTCTGGTGTCTTTAAGCATTGCTTATTTTTTGCGTTTCGATTTTATAGATGGATCGAATTTTCTGTTGGAATTGGAGTGGGAGCCATTAAAGTGGGCTATCCCGGTTTTTATAGCCATCCGTGCTTTAACCTTTTATTTTGGCAAAACTTACGAAGGGATTATCAGGTTTACCAGTACAGCTGATGCCAGAAGGTTGTTCCTAACCATTACCGCGGGTTCTTTGATTTTTGCACTGATCTCCCCGATCAGGTATTCATTTGTAGACGGTTATTACTTTCTGCCCAGGCCTATCATTATTCTCGATTATCTGATCACATTGTTTCTGATGATCACCAGTCGCTTCGTAATTAAATTGTTGTACATAGAACAATCCAGGCGAGGAAAACCACTTCGTAAAGTGATTATCTATGGAGCAGGTGAGTTGGGATTGGTGCTAAAACAGGTTCTGGAAAGAGACAATGCGCACCGGAACAGTTTGTATAGCTACGTTGACGACGACAAGAAAAAAGTAGGCAAAAGACTCGAAGGAACTCCCATCGCATCTACCGATGAGCTGGAGAAAATTCTTGCCAAGGGGGAAATTGACACGCTGATTCTCGGAATTTTAAAACCTGATCTTGACAATAAGAAGAAGGTTGTTGATCTCTGCATCAAATACGGCGTGGAAACCTTGTCTGTTCCGCCGGCCGAGAGTTGGATCAATGGAGAGTTTAGGGCCGGGCAAATGCGTAAGGTTCGGATTGAAGAATTGCTTGGCCGAAAGGAAATTAAGCTGAACCGCCAACGTATTGAAGCAGATGTGAAAGGTAAAAACGTTTTAGTTTCCGGTGCAGCTGGTTCCATTGGCTCGGAGATTGCCAAGCAACTACTGTTTTTTGAACCGGAAAAACTGATACTTGTTGATCAATCAGAAACGGGCTTGTATGATGTACACAATGAATTAAAAAACCTTCCAAACTCGGATAAACTGGAAGTGGTTGTCGGGGATGTGTCAAATGAAACCCGGATGCGGAACGTGTTTTCCACGTATAAGCCTCAGCTGGTTTTCCATGCTGCTGCGTACAAGCATGTGCCGTTGATGGAAGATAACCCTTCAGAAGCGATTCGCACGAATGTTGCAGGCTCGAAGCTTTTGGCCGATTTAGCAAATGAGTTTCAGGTGGCCAAATTTGTAATGATCTCTACAGACAAGGCTGTAAATCCAACCAATGTAATGGGAGCTTCCAAACGGATTGCTGAAATTTATTGTCAGTCGCTCAATAAACAGAGTTCCACACAGTATGTAACCACCAGGTTTGGAAATGTACTTGGTAGCAATGGTTCGGTCATTCCATTATTTCGCAAGCAAATTGAGCAGGGTGGGCCGGTAACTGTAACCCATGAAGCAGTAACTCGATATTTTATGACCATTCCTGAAGCCTGCCAGCTGGTACTGGAAGCCGGCGCAATGGGAGAAGGTGGGGAGATTTTTGTGTTTGATATGGGTGAATCTGTGAAGATCATTGATCTCGCCAAGAAGATGATTCGTCTGAGTGGTTTAACGGTGGGGGAGGACATTGAAATAAAAATTACCGGGCTGCGTCCGGGAGAGAAGTTGTATGAAGAATTACTTACTTCCGATGAAAACACACTACCCACCCACCACCCCCAAATAATGATCGGAAAGGTGAGAGAGTATCCCTTTCAGGATATTCAGCGGCAAATAACCAAACTCATCGATAGCTACGGTGCTCAAAACAATACTCAAATCGTAACCATGATGAAAGAAATGGTACCCGAGTTTAAGAGCAATAACTCCGAATTTGCCGAGTTAGACAATTAGTGATAAATCAACCAGGGTTAGGTTATTTACTAAACCTTCCTGCTGATTAATCAGTATCTTTACAGCTGAATCGATCAAACGAACTTATGAGTGTAGAAACTGCAAAACTTGCAGAGGTTGAAAAGGAAATTGAAGGTTATCTGGGAGGACTTGAATCCAATAGCATTGTATTTGAATACAAGGAAGCTGATGGCCATTTTAAATTAGAGTTGATTACCGTAAATCCACGCCACAAACAATCGTTCTTGTTTCATTCTACAGAGGGATTAACGAAAGAAGACTGCCTTTATAAAATGCTGGCATATTTACGTGAATACAAAGTGAAAGAAAGCACTTACACCATACAGTGGAGGCTTATGGGAGAAGAAGAGCTACACACCTCATATTTCCGTGCAAACAATATCATGTCTGCCCTTGATAAATTCTATCATGGCCGCGATTTGAACTCGATTGTAGTATTTTCAGTAACATTAAACCCCATTGCCTGATGAGAGGAACCTATCCCGTAGAGGTCAGATTTAAAGACATTGATATTGCCGGACACGTTCACAACAGCGTCTACCTCTCGTATTTTGAACAAGCCCGAATTGACTACTTCAATGAGATGACAGGAGGTGAATGGAACTGGCGTAAGAAAGGTCTGATTCTGGCGAGAAATGAGGTAGATTATCTGATTCCGGTTTATTTAAAGGACAAGATTCAGGTCACCGTTCATTGCGATCATATCGGCACTAAAAGTTTTACCCTTTCGTACGAATTGTTCTCTGAGAAAGACGGCAAAAAGGTGGTACATACAACAGGGAGAAGCATTTTGGTTTGTATGAATTACGAAACCGAGGAAACCGTTGAGATTTTCGAAGAATGGAAGGAAGCCCTTCACGGGATTTGATTTGATGCGTTTTGAGCGGTTATCCGTTGGGTGGATTCTACTCATATTCATGTTTTGTTGCACCATGGCTCCATCGGAAGAGTGGATAGAGGCCGATGTCCTCGATGGGGAGGTCAAGTCTGATGATCTTCGGGGCAGGTATTCTCCAACCCAGGAAACTTTAATAAAATATGCTGATAAATTTGACGATGCAAGATTTGACAGTGTAAGTTCTTCATACATTGAAGTGAAGGATGATTCAATTCTCGGGTACTGTTTGCCTCGTGTATTATTTGATGGTGGGTATGAGATTGCTTCGGGAAAAAGTAAGCTGATAATTGCGGGTGATGAAAACCTGAAATTTAGAATGGTTGATCCGCCATGTGGGCTCTACCCGAAACTTAAATTTAGAATGGTCGACGGAAGAAAGGCTTTGTTAGTTGACCTGGGTTTGGATCCTGATGCCTCAGATTATTATGAATACTATAGAGAGGACATGTAATGTAGTTCAACTTTCTGGAGAGGCATCCAAACTACATTTTATACGTCACACGTATAGATAATTGTTGTAACTTCTCATGGTGGTCAGTTGTTTTACAACTGATAGCCAATTACACTAACATGGATCGTGAGTTAAAATATATGTGTCCGGAGTGTTCTTCTGATTTAAGTAGGAACGGTACCATTATGTTAACAATGACCCGATCAAACGGGGAAAAAACCAACCTCATTCTTGATCCGCAGCCAGGAGTTTATGGTTATTCGTGTACACCGCCGCTTACCCTGGAAGACGGCGAATTGGTAGATTGCTATTGCCCTTACTGTTGGGAATCATTGCAATCTGAGAAATACCCGAATTTTGTACGTCTGGTACTCAAATGTCCCGAAAATGAAGACTGTGAGATGCTGTTCTCAAGGCTCGTCGGAGAACATAAAACCTATCTGATTAACGATGATTTTGTGAAAGAGTATGGAGATGGGTCGAAGTCGTTGCTGGATACGGCGCAGTAGTTTGTTGGAACACTACTAAGCACCAACTATCCGTGAATTGTCTCTTCCTTTCCGTATTTGTTCATTAAACCCGCCTCGTACTCCAGAAAAGCATCCCAGCGGGCATCCACGTCTATTCCCTCGCCGTATTTTTTGGCAAACTTGATAAATGTGGTATAATGGGTGGCTTCGCTGACCATTAGTTCATGATAGAAGTCCTTTAGCTCCTCGTCCTGTATTTCATTAGAAAGTAGTCTGAATCGCTCACAACTTCTGGCCTCAATCATCGCTGCAAATAGCAACCGATCTACTAAAATTTCAGTTGGACTTCCCCCTCTTCTTATGTGGGTCATCAGATCATGGACGTAAGGGTCTTTTCGTTCAGGACCCAAATTGTAACCACGTTCCTTTATTTTTTCGTGTACCATTCCAAAATGGGTCATCTCCTCATTGGAAATCTCTACCATTGCATCAACCAGATCAGTCAAATGAGGGTATTTCACAATTAGTGTGATCGCATTACTTGCTGCCTTTTGTTCGCACCATGCATGATCGGTTAGGATTTCTTCAATGTTCTTCTCTACGATGTTTACCCATCTGGGGTCTGTGGCCATTTTTAGTCCAAGCATTGCACCTTCTTTTTTACAAAGTTAATAGAGTTCTCTCTTACAATGTGGTCAATTGGCTAGTGGAGGTTATTAACAATTGTTGATAACTCAAAATCGGTGTTTCTTTGAGAGCGCAGGGATTTGGCATAATTTTAATGGCTTTCGAAATAAAAAATCAGAAAAACATGAGGATAATAAACTGGGGCTGTTTGACTGGATTCCTGCTATTGTTTGCAGCAACCGGATACAGTCAAACAGGTGATGGGCTAACCGACGCCGAACAGGCGTACAAGGATTCTATCGCTGCATTAAATGCAGAAAATGCCGCTACGGCAGAGGCGCAAGAGGCTTACAACAAAGGGAACGAATTATTTGAGCAGAAGAAGTATAAAGAGGCGATTGCGAGCTTCAATAAGGCGATTGCCGGAGACCCGAATTTTCAGTTTGCCTATTTTAACAAAGGAGTTTCTCAAATTGAAATAAACGATTATAAAGGCGCGGTTGAAACTTTCACCAAGTTAATTCAGCTCAACGACGAACATGCTATGGCTTACTTCCACAGAGGAAGAGCTTATCAGGGCTTGAATAACCAGGAAGCAGCTATTTCGGATTATGATCAATGCGTTTTCTTTGACCCTAAGAACGACAAAGCACTTTACAATTGTGGCGGTGCGTGGTTTTTACAAAAGGACTACCTAAAAGGGATTTCCAAGTTCGACAAAGCAATCAGGTTAAATCCAGAGATGGCAGACGCCTATAACGACCGGGGAAGCTGTTACCGGATGCTCAAGAAATTTGAATTGGCCGTTGCCGATTACAAAAAGGCCGGAGAGTTGAATCCAAACCACGCATTTGTGTTCAATAATCTTGGCACGACCAAGAAAATGATGAAGGACTACAATGGGGCTCAAAATGCATATACCCGTGCGTTGTCAATCGATCCGAAATTTTATTTGGCATATAACAATCGTGCAGCTATGCTTTATGAACAGGGAAAATATGCCGAAGCCGAAAAGGACTACACAAAGTGTATTCAAATTAATAAGGATTACGCTCCGGCGTACAGTGGCAGGGCAGCTTGTAAGCACAAACAAGAGAACTATAAAGGTGCATTGGAAGATTGCAACAAAGCCATAGCCATTGACAAGGATTTTGCCTCTGCCTACGTAAACAGAGGAATTGCAAAGGAAATGTTGCGAGACCAGATCGGAGCATGTAAGGACTGGGCAAAGGCCCGTGAATTAGGGTCTGATTTGGCCAAAAAGTATCAGGTGGGTAATTGTCAATAATTGGAAACAGAAACAAGATGAGTAAGAATATAATACTGGCAGTTTTAGCGGTTGTTTGTGTTTCAGGAATGTGGGCACAAACCAATGTAGAATTTAAATCATCAAATTTTAAGGATGATAAAGAAGGTTTTAAAGCGGCTTCAGAAGCCTTAAAGGCGGGAGACGAATTTCTGGAAGCAGGCAACGAAGCCATTTATGCAATAGAGAATCCTGGAGAAAATTTCCATAAAGCGATTCAGCAATACAACAAGGCACAGAAATTTAATCCCGATAATGCCGAACTGAACTTCAAATTGGGGAATTGTTACCTCTATACAAACGAGAAATACAAAGCACGAGCGTATCTTGAAAAAGCTCAAAAACTTGATCCCGAAGTAGATGATTTTCTGGATTTTTACCTTGGTATGGCACTTCAATTGGACATGGAGTGGGACAAGGCCACAAAGCACTACAAAAGTTTCGAAGAGTCTTCAAGGTCCAAGCAGGTGGAATCTCTGGGAAGAATGTTGACCAAGCGTATTCAGGAGTGTAAATACGGGAAAACCCTTCAGGCAGATAAGAAACGGGTGTGGGTAGACAATGTAAAAGAAGTAAACTCGCCACTTGACGATTATAGTCCCTGCATTTCTATGGATGGTTCTATGCTCATGTTTACTTCCAATCGAGACAATGGACGTCCATCTGATACAGGTTATGATTGGGATCATGATGTGTACGTATCCTATCTGGAAGACGGAACTTTTACCAAGCCTGAGAATATGGGTGATGAGATCAACACAGAAGGGGACGAGACAACAGGAATGCTGTCTTATGACGGTACAAAACTTCTTATCTATAAAGAAATGGATGGGCAGCATGATATCTTTGAGACCCAGTTACAAGGATCAAAGTGGGTACCTATGATCTCTTTCTCCTCTCAGATAAACACGGATGACAATCAAACGTTCTGTAGCTTCAGTGCAAACGAAAAGAAGCTCTATTACATCAACGACCGGAAGAAGGGAGAATCTAATTACGGAACTGATATTTACGTTTCGCAGTGTATGGATAAGTCGACCAGGAAGTACGAGTTCCCTAACTCCGCTGGTAAGAATGTCAATACCAAGTTCAACGAAGGTTCGGTATATATGCACCCTAATGGTGATCTGATGTTCTTTTCTTCAGAAGGGCACAATTCTATGGGTGGATATGATATTTTCGTTTCCCGAAGAAAACAGGGTGAATGGCAGGAACCGGAAAATCTCGGGTGGCCTATTAATACGCCTTACGACGATCATTTCTTTGCATTTACGGCAGGAGAGAAGTATGCATACATTGCTTCAAACCGAGCTGGTGGAGAAGGAGGAATTGATTTGTACAAAGTAACATTTTGGGGGCCCGACAAACTGCACGAGGTTACAACCGAAGATTACCTGTTGGCAAGTGTTGCCAATCCAATTACCGATCCGCAAATTGAGCAGGCGGTAGAAGTAAAGCGTAAAAGTTTAACTGTTTTTAAGGGCATTACAATCGATGCGCTTACTTCGAAAGCCGTTGAAGCGAAAATTGAGATTACTGATAACTCAACGGGAAAACAAATACAGGAATTTACCACTAATAGTGCCACAGGAAAGTTCTTGCTATCGCTTAATTCCGGCAGAAACTATGGAATTGCCGTGAAAGCGGATGGCTATTTGTTTCATTCGGAAAACTTCGATATTCCAAAGAACAGTGAGTACAATCTCGTAGATAAGGAGATCAAACTCAAGAACATTAAGATTGGTAGTAAAATTGCTCTTAGAAACGTGTTTTTTGATGTTGGTAAGTCAACACTCAGATCGGAATCAAATGCGGAGCTGGATAGATTGGTAAAGCTGATGAAGGATGTGCCGGGACTGAAAGTGGAAATTTCAGGACATACCGACAATACCGGCTCGGAGTCTATGAACCAGAAACTTTCGGAGGATAGAGCAAAATCAGTAGTACAGTATCTCGTTGGTAAGGGCATTTCAGCAGGTAGGTTGCAAGCTGCAGGGTATGGTTCCAGCCGTCCGGTAGCAACGAATAAATCAGCTGAGGGCCGTCAGGAAAACAGACGTACGGAATTTGAAATTACGGGTAACTAAAGCCCTGCACGATTCAATACGACGTTGTCCGATACGTTAGGTGACAACCAGTTTTAACCATGCCGTCATCTCAAACTTGATTTTATGAGATCTCAAATCAAGTTTGAGATGACGGGTTCATTTTTGAGATCACGTACTGATTGGTTGGGTCTTACAGGCAAGTTTGAGATGACGTTTTGTTTTTAATAGGGGCTTGAATTCAATGGACAGGTCAGGGGCTTGGTTTCACATTATCTTTTGCTGCCTCCTGTTCCAATTTTCTCAAATGATTGGAAGTCTTTAACTCACCATCATGGGTCCACCCGGGAGGCTGAAAGATGTAATTGAGCTTGGCCCTGAAGGTCGGCGCTGCCTTTACATCTCGCCATAGGGCCACAAACTCGTGTGAAGCAATTCTGAAGAGATTGTAGGTCTCAATATTATTGGTAATGCCATAAACCGGATGATCTTCTTTCTTCTCTTCCTGAAAGGTGCCAAACATCCTGTCCCAGATAATTAAAATACCCGCATGGTTTCGATCCAGGTATTTTACCTGAACGGCATGATGCACCCGGTGGTGCGATGGTGTATTCAGAATCCACTCCAACGGTCCTAGTTTGCCTACCAGTTCGGTATGCTGAAGGAACTGGTAAATCAAGCTAAAGGCCATCATGGTCATAATATATACAGGGTGGAAGCCAACAAACGGGAGCCAAATCCACCAGACATATTTGTAAAGTACCTCCGCCCAGCTTTGTCGCAACGCCGTTGCAAAATTCATGTATTGTGAGCTGTGGTGGTTCACATGCGCAGCCCATAGGATGCGAACGGAGTGGCTCAGTCGATGATGCCAGTAAAACGTAAAGTCGTCAGCAAGTAGCAGTAAAATCCAAACCCACCAAAAATCATTGACCTCTGGCCACAAAGCGTAATTGTTATAAATCCATTTGTAGACGATAAATGCCAGTGTTTTCATTCCCAATCCAATCACCAGCGAACCCAGCCCCATACCAATGCTTGAAAAGGCATCTTTCTTATGGTACAATTTCATTGCCCGTCGAACATCTATCAGTAGTTCCAAACCGATAAAGAACAGAAACAACGGAATGGCATACACCGTAGGGTCGTCGAAGTCAAAAACCGTATTTACATCCTCAATGTTGTCGAACATCCTGAACTAATTCGCACATTTTAGTACAAATTAATTAGTTTAGATCGAACTGTGATCACAACTTGCTAAAATATCTGAATTGGACAGCCATAACAGATACCAATTCTACAAAGAGGCACTAGCGAACCACAATCTGCCCGCCGCTTGCATTGATCTGGAATTGCTGGATCAAAACATTCGCGATATTCAGCAAAGGGCACAATCGGTTCCAATCAGAATTGCCACCAAATCCGTAAGATCTGTCGGGGTTTTAAAGTACATACAGAAACAACTGAAATACAGTTCCGGATTTATGGCTTTTTCACTTGAAGAAGCTTGCTTTTTGGTTGATAAAGGCCTCGACAAGATTCTTATCGGTTATCCTTCAGTGCAAAAAAAGGCAATTGGCAAGGTTGCGGAAAGAGTGAAGTCAGGAGCAGAAATCACTTTGATGGTGGATTTGGTTGAACACATTGAAGTAATTGAGGAAGTTGGAGCAAGGCATAACTGTAAAATTCCAGTTTGCATAGATGTAGACATGTCGACGAACTTTCCCGGAGTGTATTTTGGGGTGTACCGCTCTTCCATCCGCAATGAGAAACAACTACAAGAACTGTTGGGTAAAATCAAAGACTGCTCCTTTGTAGAGCCAATTGGTATAATGGGATATGAAGCACAAATTGCTGGTGTTGCAGATTCTGTTTCAGGTAAAGCTATTGTGAATACCGTGGTCAGCTCACTTAAAAACAGATCAATTCCAAAAATCGCCAATCGACGACGAAAGATGGTTGAGCTATACGAGACAATCCTTGGGGAGAAGCCCCGGTTGGTGAATGCCGGAGGAACCGGTAGTATTGAGTCTTCAATTCAGGAGGATTGGGTTAATGAAATTACAGTAGGATCCGGATTTTACAGTCCGTCGTTGTTTGACAATTACAAAGATTTCCGGCATTTACCTGCTGCTTTTTTTGCATTGGAAATCGTTCGACATGCCCAACCGGGAGTTTATACCGCTCAGGGTGGCGGATACATTGCTTCAGGAGCTTCTGGGGAAGACAAAACGCCGGTGCCGTATTTGCCTTCGGGAATGAAACTTGAGAAGAATGAAGGCGCAGGCGAGGTGCAAACACCGTTACACTTTGATGGAAAACTGAAGATCGGGGATCCTGTGTTTTTCAGACATGCCAAAGCGGGCGAGTTATGTGAACGTTTCAATACCCTGCTGGGGATTCGTAAGGATAAAATGGAGCAGGAATTTAAAACTTACAGGGGAGAGGGAAAGGCATTTTTATAGGGCTTATGGAATGGAAAAACTGGTCTGGAAATGTAGTCGCGAACCCAACAGAAGTGCATACTCCTCGTTCGGAACAGGAAGTCGTTACGCTGGTAAATAGAATCATTAAAGAAGGCAAGAAAGTTCGGGTGGTAGGAAGTGGGCACTCGTTTTCCAAAGTCGCGGCTTCCAATCAGGTTTTGGTGTCGCTCGATGAAATGCAGGGCCTGATAGAGTATGATAAGGAATTGAAAACTGCTACCATTTGGGGAGGAACGAAGCTAAAGCAATTAGGTGAATTACTTTTTGAGATAGGGCTGGCACAAGAAAATCTTGGCGATATAGACGTCCAAAGTGTTGCAGGGGCAATTAGCACGGGCACCCATGGAACCGGATCTGAACTTCAAAGTCTTTCCAACCAAATCCTGGGACTTACTTTAGTGAATGGTAAGGGTGAGCTTTTAACGATCACAGGTGCGGATACCGACTTGCTCAATGCAGCGAAGCTCAGTCTGGGCACCATTGGGATTATCACACGAGTAAAATTACAGTTGACCTCCGCTTACAAACTGGAAGAGACCACAAAAAAAGAGTCTTTTGAGGATTGCATGAACCAGATGGATACATACATCCGGGAGAATCGCAACTTTGAGTTTTTTTGGTTTCCTCACACAGAATTGGTGCAAACGAAATTTTTAAATGAATCAGATAAGCCTTTAAAACAAAAAGGAGCCGTTAAAAAACTTGGCGATCGGATTGTAGAGAATTGGCTTTTTCGACTAATGTCTACCTGGGTGAAGTGGTTTCCTATCTGTGCCAAAAGTTTGTCTAAAGTATCGGCATGGGGCATTTCTAACGGGAACTACATTGACTGGAGTCATAAAATCTATGCAACTCCGCGAGAGGTAAAATTCAATGAAATGGAATACAATGTGCCCATTGAGCATTGTAAGGATGTCTTGTTGGAATTGAAGGAAATGATCTCCACCCAAAATATTCTGGTTCATTTCCCGGTAGAATGTCGCTTTGTGAAGGCGGATGAACTAATGATTAGTCCGGCTTATAAACGTGATGCTGCCTATATTGCTGTTCACCAATATAAAGGAATGGCCTTCAGGAACTACTTTAGCAAAGCCGAAGCCATTTTTAGAAAATACAACGGGCGACCACACTGGGGGAAAATTAACTTTTTAACAAAAGAGTGCGTTCAACGGACCTATCCCAGGTGGCAAGATTTTAAAACTATCCGTGATTATCATGATCCCAACAGGATATTTTTAAATGAATATTTGGAGAAGATATTTTAGGCATTAATCACACCCGAACCGATCAGTTCATCACCATCGTACCAGGCTGCAAATTGGCCGGGCGTAATGCTCTTCATCGGTTGTTCAAACTCCAGATAATATCCGGATTCCGTCCTAATTAGTTTTGCGGGGTGCAGCTGCTGGCGGTAGCGTATCCTTACATCGAACTTCCGCTCTTCTCCTGGTAAAAGAGATAAATCCGGCCTTATCCAATGTACTTCCTCTTCTTTCATAAACAGAACATCGCGCCACAGCCCCGGATGATCTTCGCCTTGTCCAACATAGATTGTGTTGGTTTCTATATCAGTTCCGATAATAAATAAAGGCAGTTTGGTGCCACCTATGCCAAGTCCTTTTCGTTGTCCAATGGTGTAAAAGTGAGCGCCTTGATGCTCTCCTAAAACTTTACCAGAATCAACAGCGTAGGAAAACGGTCTTGCCATTTGCGCTAAGGTTTCACCATTCCTTTTAAAGCCGTTAAAATTCGTTGAAATTTCTACAACTTTACCTCTCTTAGGTTCCAATTGTTGTTGTAAAAACTCGGGCAGGCGTACTTTTCCGATGAAGCACAAGCCTTGCGAGTCTTTTTTCTCAGCGGTAATCAAATCCTGTTGTTTAGCAATCTCACGGACTTCTGATTTTTGCAATTCGCCAATGGGGAACAAAGCTTTAGATAATTGCTTTTGACTTACCTGGCAAAGAAAGTAACTCTGATCTTTCCCTGGATCTTTTCCTGCAAGGAGTCTGTGGGTTTCCTCTCCATCAATCATTACAGTCTCTTTGCGGCAATAGTGTCCGGTTGCCACAAAATCTGCACCTAACTCCATGGCAGCGTCCAGAAAAACGTCAAATTTGATTTCCCGGTTACACAATACGTCGGGATTTGGTGTCCGTCCGGCGGCGTACTCCGCAAACATATAATCTACAATCCGCTTCTTGTACTGTTCACTAAGATCAAGAACCTGAAATGGGATACCCAGTTTTTCGGCTACCAGCAGGGCATCATTGCTATCTTCAATCCAGGGGCATTGATCGTCGATGATAACAGATTCGTCATGCCAGTTGCGCATAAAAATACCAATCACTTCGTGACCTTGTTCAAGAAGTAAATGAGCCGCAACAGACGAATCTACACCACCGGACAAACCAACTACCACTCTAGCCATAGCGCAAAGTTACCCAACAGAATGATAAGAGGAAAGAGCTAAGGTTCGTAAATCACATTTAGACTGGCACTCACCCCCATATCCGAATCCAGTTGGCGATGTTGAATGCCGATTTGATCAATAATGCGGATAGAGGCTGTGTTCTTTCCAATAGATCCTAAGTTAAACGCGTACATAACAACGGAATTATCGCCGGGATTGGCCACCACCTTTACGCTTTGTTTGCTATTGGTTAATTTAACTTTTTGTAGCACCTCGGTACCATTAAAGAATATTGATATAGTATCACCGTCAATCTGACTGTTATCCCATACTTCTATCGTAATGGAGTCGCTTTTTACCTTTACAAAATCAACTTTTTTAATCCTGGTGCTTCGGTAAGGGTTAGGTAGTACCAGGGAATCACCAATAACGGTCGCATTTATCACTGCCACAGGTAGTTTGGGAGATTCCATCGTAGGCAATTCAGTTTTTTTGAAAGTATCGCCGCCATCGTCCATAGCTACAGTTGTTCCGGAGGTCCCGCCATCCTTGTCAATTAAAGGAACTTTGTATTCCACTATGTCAACTTCCATCATTTCCTCGGACTCTTCTACGGATTCATCTTCAAATACCGGGGGTGGAGGAGGTGGTGGTGGTGGCGGAAGTTCTTCAACTTCGAAGTACATTGTACCATAACCTTTCATTGGCGCAGCCCATCGAATTTTCAATTTGTTACCTTGACCAAATACATCAAACCAATACTGATGTCTGGGATTAAATGCTTTTTTGGATACTGGTTTGAACCATGTTTTACCGTCGTCAGTAGAAAGTTCGATTGCCGGCTGCCGAATAGGGAACCGTTCTTTTTCGCATTCGGAGATGGGTTTCGAAAATGAATACAAGGCATCGGAACCACCAAGTTGCGGGCCTGATTTTGATTTTAACTGTCGGTAAACCGGTTCTGGTTTTCCGCAATAATCTAACCAGGTGTTCTCAGGATATTTACTAATAACGCCGGATGCCGATAAAATGTAAATACGACCATCCCTTAAGGGTTTTTCGGTAGTGACAACTTGTTCAGAACTGCCTGCATCCAGAGACAGGCGATTTTGATTCCAGCCCAAAACGGGAACCAAAACCGTTATGAACAATAAATATTTGCTGATCGTTAAGTACACGAGACTGTAATTACGTAAATTTTGCACATAAGTTGTGCCAAACAGAAATAGTTTATTACTGCACTATATCCATATATACTAGCGCTTCACGTCATCGCCATGATGCTGTGGATGGGTGAGTTGATCGTGATCAATTTCATTTTGTACCCGGCATTACGACGTCAACCTGATAATTTGGAGCAAAAGCAAACCCTGGCCATTTATCGGCGCATTTACAACATGAGTACCATGTCTGTGAGCATTGGAGCAGTGACCGGAATTTGGCTGTTTGCAATTAGGATGAAGGATGCGGACTTTAGTATGTATACAACTGACTGGCAATTCACCATCTTTATTTCTTTCGTTCTCGGATTCGTTCTTGGCTTGCTACACGTCATTGAGAAGGTGAATATTGTCAGGTACAGAAATAACTTCCGGGATGGTAATCTGAATATCAAACTGGTATTAAACAGACTCAAATGGTTGCCTCGTATTTCGGGCATTTTGGTGGCAATCATCATGTTTCTGATGTTAAATCTGTGGGTGAAATTTTTCTAAAAAAAGGGAAATGGGTGGTATCATTTATCGACCCACCCATTTATCCTAGCAGCAGCAGGAACTACCACTACAGCACCCGCAGTTACATGTACAATTGCATGTGCAACCCGGATCGTTTTTCTTCAAAGTATTCATAACTGTTCTTTTTATGTTTCTACTATTGAAGACGAGATTTGGTAAAAGGGACGCAAAAAGATTAACAGGAACAATGGTCCGTATTCGCATTGAGAATGTTCCCGTACTTGTCCGTTTCAATGGAACAACATTTAACAAATAAAGCCCGAAGCATTTCTTTGGACCTTTGATATCTGGATTTAGCACCTGAATAGGAGATGCCGAGTTCATGTGCCAGTTTCTTCTGAGAGATACCGTCAATTTCGACGCGCTTAAAGGCGTGCCGGTACTTTTCAGGTAGTGCATTAATGTGCGATTCAAGGCAACCGTAAAATTGCTTTGCATGTTGTTCAGGCATGTACTCAGATTCCTCATCAGGCAATTCGCCGGGAGGGCGCTTTTTTACCCGATAATAGTCGATAATAGTATTTCTGGTGATTTGATAGACCCAACCGGAAAGGCTCTTAATATCGGAGACCTTCTTAAGCCCGGCATGAATTTTCACAAATACATCCTGGAGAATGTCTTCCGCATCTTCTTCGTGTCGCACCCGGGCTTTTATAAACCCCAGTAACTCATCCTTAAAACTACCCCATATTTCTACCGTGTCTGGCATTTTTAAATGTAGACGAATAAGTTTAAAAAAGACGCAAACCATTTATGGTGTGATAGGCACCAATTTAATATTCCGGCCTGTTATGCCAATGTAACACTGCTGCCCTTGGAAGTTTGTGGCGGTTCCCACTACAAGTCCAATATTTTTAATGACGTCTGCTGAGGCGCGCCTGGAACTGTTGGACTCTTCTTCTAAATCAAAATCTTGAGCAATCAATTCTTTGTGTTTCATCCATGTAACCAGTTCTTGTTGAGATGAGGGGTAATACTGGTATCCAAAATCGGGATCTTCAATTCCGGCAGAATCCCGAAGGGTAGGAGATAGTTTAGTAAACTGTTTCAGATCAGAGAAGAATTCGACGTACTCTTTCAGAATGGCATCCCTTTTTTCCATTAACGGGTGAAATTGTGGTAATCCTATTATCAGGTCAGATAACTTTAACGCCGCCTCATCTCTTATTTGGGTTTCAACCCTGTCCTTAAAATTCGATAATGTGACAGAGTCGTAATAGCCAGTTGTGGAATATCCCCCACCTTTGATGTACTCTCCATCCCATTGGTATGTCTGGCCTGAAGATGCTGTGTTGGTCAATCTCTCTATTAATATGGAAAGGCAGAAGTCTGTGGAGAACCATATTTCTTTATTCCAAAACGGAGGATCGAGAACCTGTTCCTTCCATGTATGGTGAAACGGGTGGGTTTCCGATTTTATGGCTTCTAGAGCCTGTCTGCATTCAAAGGTATTTACGGTTCCCAACCGGTAGATGACATCACGTACAAGCACAATTGATTTTTCGTCTTCTTCTGCAATGTTTCCATTCCACTCAGGAACAGCAATTTTACCGGATTCAACCTGCTTGGCGTATGCATTTATAGGTTCCGAATCACCTAAAAAATGCGCAGTAAACGCCCAGTATCGGCCAATATTGCTGAACCCGTGTTTTTCGTAGCGGCGAATAACTTCGTTTAAAACCGCGCTGTCTTTAAGTTCTATTAGCCACGAAGTATATCGATTGTATATTGTTCGTTGGGTATAATCATGTAAGCCGGATAGATCGGCATCGTTTTCTGCAAGGCGGGCATCCAACAAATTGAATAAGACTTCGGCTACCGATGGATTCCGAAACTTCTGCACAGCTGTGTTTTGCTGATCCTGATGACTAACCCAATCGTTGCTCCAAACGGTGCTTCCAATAAATTTCCGGTGGTTAAGAAAAACCAGGTTTTTTGCTGCTTCCTCTCGTTGATCCAGATTGTTTGTGCTATCCTTTAGAACCATCATCATCCTTTCATCATAGGGAATGTGCCCATATTCACGCCAATAATCACGTAGGTAATCTACTTTTTCCTGCTTGGTTTCCGGAGACTGACTACTAAAATTATCGCCGGTGGCCCTCGGATGAAACGCCTCAACTTGCATGATGGACATGGCCACGGTAAGCGCTACTTCAGCTACTTCAATTACGGTTCTGCTAGTCTTAAAATCCCTGTGAAAGTGAACGGATCTGGTGAGTCGTTTATCAGATTCTATTACGTTTAGCAATGCTTCAATTGCTGGTTCACCTACTTTAACCAGATGTTTAACACGCCAATCGGAGAAGAATGAAACACCGCCCGGCTGTCCCCATTGTCTGGCATCAACCTCATCTAATTGGTCGATCAAAAAACTTGTCTTTTCACGATCGCTCCAATTATGGAACCCAGTGGGAATAGTATCAGCATAGCTTGATTTGCCTGCTGCTTTTATTCTACCTTTCAGATCCTGGTAAATAATTTCTGCAGGAGTACCATAATAATAGGATGGCTTGGGGAATTTTTTACGTAGTAGTTTCAAAGCTTCCATGGCTCGTTCATCCTCTCGTACCATATACGAATGCACGGCCTGAGCGTACAGACTCCATTCCAAATTAAAGAAGGCCCACTTTTTTACCTCGCTAAAAGAACGATTAGCTGGATTGGACTTATCCAAAGCCATTCGCGCTAGCTGTTCGTCTCCTCTTTGATAGGCCCATGCTGCAACGAACAAATCATGATCGCGATACAGTCCAAGTGCCCAGGTAGTCATGTTTGCGAAAGTTTCGTCATTACCGTTAAATGGAAGTTCACCATTTCGGTATTTTAATCTGAACGCATCTTCAAATTTTGTTGTTGTTAACGAATCCTCCGAATTTACAAGCTGCGACGTACCGTCGTTAAACCATATAGTATTCTCAGATTTATCATACCAGCCTTGTCGTTTGGCAACCGCCTTATAGCCCCATGCGTTGTTTCGGGTTAC
Source organism: Parvicellaceae bacterium (assembly GCA_965267315.1). Lineage (GTDB taxonomy): Bacteria > Bacteroidota > Bacteroidia > Flavobacteriales_D > Parvicellaceae. The sequence continues at coordinate 3,990,480 of OZ253949.1, read as the reverse complement.
TTTTATCTGGGCATACACTCTGTCTTTTGAAGATGGTAATACATGGTCGCACAGGGAGTCAAGAAAGGACTTTTCAGACGCGGTGAGGTTTACGTCGGTTTGAGCCATTAATAACTGACTGCAGCACAGAATTGCGGATAGGAAAAAAAGTTGTTTCATTAACTACAATAACAATTGATCAAGGATATGTTACTGTACAAACTTTAATTCCGAAGGTTCAGTCTTTGATTACTCAAGAACGAAAAGGTGTTTTGACGGAGTGTTCCCTGTTTTTCGAACAACAATAAGGTAAGTTCCCGCTTCCCATTTCGTTGTAATTCTGGTTTGATGCCGATTGAATTGTCCGGTAGCCAGGAGTTGGCCTTGCAGATTAAATATTTCGTAATTGGCACCAACCATATCAGTATCTGATTTTACTTCAATAAAATCCGTCGCTGGATTAGGGAATAAATCAAAATCGAATGATGCTTGCTCAGAAATAGCTACCGCACACATATCTGAACATGAACAAGTGGTTACTGAAGAGCCAAGAGTTCCAGTGTTTGAATCGAAACCGGACGTACCTCCGTCGCAAATATCCAGATTTGAACCGTCAGCACCGAAGTCTCCTGAATTACCCGATGCGCCAGACACTGCAAACCCTCCGCAACCTGTTGTAGGTCCAGTAATGGTTCCGCTGTTGCCAAAATCTCCACCTATTGTGATCATTTTTTCCGTCAAAAAGGAGCCTGTATTTGCAAAATTGCCTCCTACGGTCATAGAACAGTGGTTTTGAAATAACGCCGGTGAGAAATTCGCAATGTGAAAATTCACATCAAATGACCCGTGATTGTGCACTTCACCACCACTTATCAAAATGGAATCGCAGGTTACCGATCCTGAACCCATGTTATGGAGAGCAGGTATTCCGCCAGTGCCCGAAGCGTTTTGAGCAATTCCAATTGATGTAAGAGTACCCATGTTCATAAGCGTGATCGTAGCACCGTCAATCGATAGGCTGTCAATATTGGCTGCCCCCATATTGGTAAACGTACCATCGGTTATGCCAAGCTCCTGATTGTTCATCGTCCCCATATTAGTAATGGCGCCACCGCTCATCGCTATGCTTGGGGAAGTAATGGTTCCTTCGTTGCACAATTCACCTCCATTTACCAGAATTAAACCACTTAAGCTTCCGGTTGAGGTAACACAAACTTTTTGACCTGCACTAATCACCATCGGTGAAGAGCTGGCCGTAGAAATCGTTGAAGTACATCCGGTACATTGCGCAAGGGACGACCCCAATGAGAATAAAGCAACGGATAGCAGAAGTAGAAGTTGTTTCATGGTTTAAATTTTAACAGCAAGTTAAGGTTTTAGTTTTTTACGCAATGCAACAAAGCCAACGAATTCTTATCTTCCTGTTGTGGAAGAAACAAAAAGGTGTTTGGAGTGCGAGTCGGAGTTATTCGGAAGGGTAGATAAGAAATTTTGCTCTGATTATTGCAGAAATTTGTTCAATAACAAGCGAAACAGGGATGTAAGTAGTCATGTTAGGAACATCAATAACATTCTGCGCAAAAACCGAAGAATTCTGGAGTCACACTGTGCCGGAGGCAAAGGGAAAACCCACAAGGACGAACTTCTTTTTGCGGGGTTTAATTTCGATTATTTCACGAATATCTATACTACAAAGGCGGGTGCCATATATCACTTTGTTTACGACTATGGTTATCTGGAGTTAGAGGATGAGCACTACGCTATTGTGAAGCGTGGGGAGTATGTGAAATAAAGGACAAAACATGAAAGAGCACCGAACTGCACTCTGTTTGTTCAGCTTAAAGACAAAAGACCAATCATTCAGTAAGTTTAGTCTTTTGTCTTTATCGAGGGCGGAGCCCGCGCAGTCTTTCATCTTTTATCCAGAAGCAATTAATTATGCATGCATACTATTTCTGTTTTCTTTAAATTCGGCTTTGAAAACATTTTTAGCTGATGAATAAACATTATCCGAATCTTTTTCGACCATTAGACCTGGGGTTTACAACACTTAAGAACAGAACTCTAATGGGCTCCATGCACACCGGATTAGAAGAAACTCGTAACGGTCATAAGAAAATGGCGACCTATTTCGCTGAGCGTGCACGTGGGGGAGTTGGTTTAATCGTTACGGGTGGAATTGCACCGGATAGAGCCGGATGGGTTGCGCCTTTTTCGAGCAAGCTTACTTCTAAGAAGGAAGCGGAGAAGCATAAGGTAATTACCAATGCGGTACATCAGGAGGGTGGTAAAATCTGTATGCAGATTTTACATACCGGACGATATGGCTATCATCCTTTCAATGTTGCGCCGTCCAAAATCCAATCACCCATCACACCATTTAAACCAAAGGCGCTGACTGAATCAGGAATAGAGAAGACGATTTCTCATTTTGCGCGATGCGCCGGTTTGGCTCAATATGCAGGATACGATGGTGTAGAAATAATGGGTTCGGAAGGGTACCTGATTAATCAATTCATAGCCAAACGTACAAATCATAGAACGGATGACTGGGGTGGCTCTTACGAAAACCGAATACGCTTTCCGCTCGAAATAGTTAGGAGAGTTCGAAAGGAAGTTGGGAACGAGTTTATCATCATTTTCCGACTTTCCATGCTCGATTTAGTTGAGGGAGGAAGTACCTGGGATGAAGTGGTAATGCTTGCCAAGGAATTGGAGAAGGCGGGTGTTACAATTATAAATACTGGCATTGGCTGGCACGAGGCCAGAATTCCAACAATTGCTACAATGGTTCCCAGGGGTGCATTTAGTTGGGTTACCCGAAAAATGATGGGGGAGGTGTCCATTCCGTTGGTTACTACTAACCGTATCAATACACCCGAAATTGCAGAGAAAATTCTGGCTGATGGGCATGCAGACATGGTGTCTATGGCTCGTCCTTTATTGGCTGACGAGGCCTTTGTAAAGAAAGCCGAAGAAGGGAGAGCGGATGAAATTAACACCTGTATAGGGTGTAATCAAGCTTGCCTGGATCATATTTTTAAAAACAAGCAAGCCACCTGTCTGGTAAATCCGAGAGCTGGGCACGAAACGGAGTTGAATTATCATCCGGCGGACATTAAAAAGAAAATTGCTGTGGTAGGCGCAGGGCCTGCAGGGTTGGCGGCTGCTAATGTTGCCGCTATTCGAGGACATCATGTAACGTTATTTGAAAAGGCTGATAAAATTGGGGGGCAGTTCAACGTTGCCAAGAAGATTCCAGGTAAGGAAGAGTTTTATGAGACACTTCGTTATTTCGACGTTCAGCTCAAATTAAATGGAGTGGAGTTGAAATTGAATACCGAAGCCACCGATGACCAATTACAGGAATTTGATGAGGTAATTGTTGCGACGGGAATTTCCCCGAGAAAACCAGATATTCCGGGTATAGATCATGAGAAGGTGCTTGGGTATTTAGATGTATTGAGAGATGAAAAACCGGTAGGTAAGAAAGTAGCTATCATAGGTGCAGGAGGTATAGGCTTTGACGTTGCCGAATACCTTACCCACGAAGGCGAGGCCACTTCGCAAGATATTGAGGCATTCATGGAAGAATGGGGTGTTGATATGTCTAATGAAGTACGTGGAGGTGTAGAAGGGATGAAGCCTAATTTTGAAGGATCCCCAAGGGAAGTGTTTTTACTACAACGAAAAAAGGGGAAACTTGGAGCAAATCTTGGCAAAACTACTGGCTGGATTCATCGGGCAAATTTGAACAAAAAGAACGTTACGATGATCAGTTCCACTACCTATGATAAAATTGACGATCTGGGCTTGCATATTACGTCAAATGGGCAGTCCCAGGTATTGGAAGTGGATAATATTGTGATTTGTGCAGGTCAACTTTCTTATAAAGAACTGTTTGAGCCGCTTAAGAGTAAAGGTGTTAGTGTTCATTTAATTGGTGGAGCAGATGTGGCCGCAGAACTGGATGCTAAACGTGCAATCGATCAAGGTTCGAGATTGGCCGCGAAATTGTAATTTCAAACCATGAGATACGAAGGGAATATCCGCAAGATGCGATCCTCGCTGCAAGATGAGGTGCATTATACTTTACCTCTATATGATGTTTTGCAAGAGGGCTCGCTGGTGGAGATGACCGGATTGGTAGGACAGACCATTCGTATTGAATTCATGAATCAGATTAACTGTGTAGTTACGGGCAAAAAGATTAACAAAACATTCGGGGATGGCATGAGCTATGAAGCTTTTATGACCTCTCCAATGGCGAGCCCAAGCATTCTCAGGCCCGAACTATCTAGAATTCATGAAGGAATTGCATTGAGAGACGCCGAATGGGAAAAAGAACATCATTTGCAACCTCACGTAGTCTATCTCTCCAAAACAAGTGGAATCAAGGTAGGGGTAACAAGAGAAATCCAGGTGCCAACCAGATGGATCGACCAGGGAGCTGTGGAAGCCATTATTCTAGCAGAAGTACCTTATCGGCAGTTAGCTGGATTAATAGAAGTGGAACTGAAAGAACACATGGCCGACAAGACCAATTGGAGGAGCATGCTTAAAAATCTTAATTGCAATGATGATTTGCTGGAGAGAAAGGAAGAGGCCATTGATCTTTTACCCGAAGAGTATTACGATTTCATCTCCGATAAGGATGAGGTCACACGGATCAACTATCCGGTTATTGCCTATCCGGATAAGGTGAAAAGCATCAAATTGGACAAGGTACCGGTAATTGAGAAAAAATTAAACGGGATAAAGGGACAGTATTTGATATTTGATGATGATAGCGTGATTAACTTAAGAAGCCATGCTGGTTATCGTGTGGCTATGGAAGTGTAGCTCGCAACTCGATTACTTTTTGCTGAACAAAATCAGCAAATTGCTCCGGTGATTTGTCAGTATGATCCATCGGAGAAATAGGCTCCCCAAAAACAACATGTATAGTACCCGGCCTTATTAAAACCCGCTCCGAAGGCCAAACCTCCCGGGCTCCCTTAATAGCACATGGAAGAATTTCGATGTTCGTCTGCTTGGCGATAATGAATGTTCCTCTTTTAAACTGATTGATCTTTCCGGTTCTGGTTCTACTTCCCTCGGGGAAAGCAACAATATTCTTTTTTTGCGATTTCGCTTTTTCGCCGGCCTCCCTCATACTTTGCATTGCTTTCTTTCGATCGCTACGGTCGATAAATACCATACCTGACGCCCAGATTGCCCAGCCGATGAACGGAACCTTTTTGAGCTCTTTTTTTGCAATGAAATAGAGAAAAGTTGGGGAGACTTTAAACAGTACCGGAATGTCTAACCAGGATTCGTGGTTGCTGGCGAAAATCAAATTTCTGTCTCTGGGAACTTTTTCTGCGCCGTAAACTCTGGTACGGGCAAGGCAAATTAACACAACACCTGGGCTCCAACAGTACTTTTCAACTACGCCAAATGCCTTTTCGTTGATAAACAGTATTCTTCCGATAAAGGCAGGAAAGAACCAGAAGCCTGTCCAGATGAATAGCAGTATGCATTGAATTGGTGTTAAGATCTTCCAGAACACGGCAGCAAAATTGTGATAAAAATTGAAAGGTTAGAAGGAACCTTCAAATTTTGCCCAATAAAAAAGCCTTCCCGATGTTTCGGGAAGGCTTTTTAAATAGTTTATTTCAGTATTATTTTACAATAATCTTCTTTGTGATCTTTGAATCTCCTGAAGTAATGTTCACAAGATACACTCCCGATTGTAATCTGTTTGCATCTATTTCAACCCGGTTTGTTCCTTTTTTCACAGACCTTGATGTTTGATAAACGACCTTTCCAAGGATATCTTTAACCGCAATGTTCGCGTCAAAGTTGGCGGAAGAGTTCATTTCAACTGTTAACTGATCCTCAACTGGGTTTGGATAAAGGTTTACATCAACAACTTCATTCAATTCTTCTACTCCAATGATAGAAAGCATGTCCTGGCTATAAACCACATTTTGCGTGCTTCCTGCTGCTTCAAGTGAAGTATGAATGAAGACAGGGAAGTTTTGTGTTCCCGGCTGGTAATAGTAATACTGAGTTCTGATTACCGGCACTGTTCCAAGTATTCCCAAATCCGCGATTGAATTTTCTTCAATTTTCACTCTTAAGACGTCAGCATAAGTATTGGTTCCCAACAAAAGAGTTCCGTAGCCATCCGCTGATGTAACAATCTCTCCTTCAAGATCGCCTGAAACCGGGAAGCCACCTGTAACGGTAAGCGTACCTCTTATGGAATCACTAAAGCTGTCTCCGAAATTGAAAGAATAGTAAATCACCTTTGCTTCATCTATGTCCAATTCCACAATCACGTCTCCAATTGATGGCTCAGAAAACGTATATCCTTGAGCAAAAATGGTGTCAGCTACCTGATTCTGGTACGCCATAAAGTTGTTCTGAAGTTCATCTGCCTTCGTAGAGGTCGGAAAATCAGCTGCATTTGGCGCAGTTGTAGCGTCCACAATGTTATTGTCAACGGTTGTTGTATATCCTTGAAGCGTTGAGTAATCCCAGGTAACGCCAGCGCCTGTTACAGCATCCAGGTTGGCCGCGTTGGAATCTGCTACGTAATACGTGTGCGATGCTCCAATTGCATGAATATTTGCACTTGTCAGTGTTGGAGCCTGTCCAAAGGCCGCAATTGTACTGATAAGTGATAGAGAGAGTATTAGTTTCTTCATAAGCAGTTATTATATTCTGATTATATAAAGAAACAAAAAAAGGACGAAATCGGACAGTCTATTCAACCAACGGATAAATTTGGTGGTTTAATGGTTGCTAATCCTGAGTAGGTCCGAATTCGTCTTCCATTTCAATAGCCTCCTTAATATTCACTTTTTCACCGTCGAAATAAGAGACTAGAAAAGCGTCTTCAATGCCAATTTCCTCACGAATTTGCTCTTTATACGCTGTGGCTTCTTTGTAAGATCTGAAGAATCCGCTGTAATACCGGACATACTTTTTCGATGCTCTGGATGCATCTACCTCCAAAGCTTCGAAAAGAACCTTTCGCCTGAAGGGGTAATAGCCTATTTGTACCCTAAATACTAATCCCTTGGGAAGCTCAACATCCAACTCATAAGGGAAGTTTTCGATTGCCTCCCATTCTTCGTATTCGGATAAAGAGGAAATGTAGTTGTTTACCACCTTTTTTTCTTCATCAAGGTTCTCCAATTGAGCCCTTCCTGAAGCAATTCGTTGTTCCCGCTCCGTTATGTCGGCCTGCACCCGCGCCAGTTCATTTTCAAGGGCTGTACGTTCTGCTTCTGATAAATCAGGATCTTCCAGTTGCATCATCAGTTCTTTTTCCCGTTTCCACAACTCGTCTAGTTCCAATTTGTAGATTCTCATCAACTTGTTGAACAATGCAGAATCTGTTTGAATACGGTTTGCTGCGTTAAGAGCGGAGTCCATTAACGCGCTGGTGTCAACCACTTCTTCAACTGGCGGCGGTTCCGGAATGCCCTTAATAAGTAAAGATGCATGGTATGCTGAGGCGGAAGAGTACTTAATCATTGAGAGAACCGAACTTTGCGCACTTTTACCCTCCATGTAGGATGTATAATCCGTTAGGTACTCCAACTCTTCAATTGCATCGTCCAACTTGTTTCTGGTTTTTACCAGGTACTCTACAGGTCGGTCCTGACCTGAAATTTTTTCCATGCAATCAAGCACCAGTATCCTTGCCGCTACGAGTAAATCCGTAGCCGTATTTAATTTGGATTCATTCCAATTTAGTTGCTGTGCAGTATCTAAAAAGTTGTTTTTTACCAGATAATAGGCACTATCCGAAGTTTTCGCGACATGAATGGCCATGTTTTTTTCGGGGATATCGAAGTACCTCGGAATACTTGATTGTCCCAGAGATATTAGGCTCAGGAGCATTGTTGTAAGTAAAATCAGATAGCGCATCGCGTTGTTCACGTTCAACAAATATAAATAAAGTGAAATCTAACTTATTTTGATAATTTGCGTTGAACTTAAAAATAACTGATCTTTGTAAGAGATGAGGAAGCTTTACGTATTTGTTTTTCTAACCCTGTTTTCTGTATCATCAGGATGGTCTCAATTAGAGCCTTCCGGCGAGAATCTTCAGTTGCCAGGGTTCTTTGACAACTTTAGTGTTGGCGGTTATGGAGGTATTTCACTGTTTCACGGTGACTTAACTCATTATTATGTTTTTCCGAAAAAAGAAGATCGCTCCAGGGCGATTCGATATGGATATAAAATCTTTGCGGAAAAAGATATATGGCAGGGGATGGGCGCCAGAATCATGTTTTCTAAAGGACGTTTAGGAGGTGGTGCGCAGAAAGGAATGCAGTCTCATTTCATGAACTTCAGAGCGGATTATTTCGACGTTACGCTTCAGGCAAAGTTCAGATTAAGTGATTTCTTGTTCAGAGAAGCTTCCAATTCAAGATTTTTTATTCACGGTTATGTTGGCTACGGAATAATTGGATTCAGGTCGCTGGAATGGTATGATATGAATGGTACGGTACGTAATTATGTAGGTTACCATCAAACCGATGAAAGCACTGATGATTATACCAAGATTCTTCAGAACAAGGACAAAAGGAAAATAAAGCAGATTTTCCCGGTAGGATTGAAATTTGGCCTGCAAATAAGTTCAAAGGCAGATCTTGTGTTTGAATATTCATTGAACAATGCCCGGACGGATCAACTGGATACATGGGTAAGAGAGTGGACGGCCGACGACAAGTATAGTTTCTATGGTCTCGGACTCCAGATTACTTTTAACCGTGATAACGAGAAGCTAAAGCCTCTCTTTTCTAAGAAGGACAAAGATGAGGATTCAGCCTCCAGCGGTGGCCGAAAGAATAAACGCAACAAAAATTCTGATTCTGACACGAATCAGGAAATGTTGAATACGGCTCTCAAGATTCTTGAGGTTCAGTTGCAGCTGTTCGAGATGCAATACTTGCAGAATAATAAGTAGGAAGGGAGGCGTAAAACGCCAATTCTGATCGTTGATTCGCAACTCTTAGATCGTAATTTGCCTGGCAAATTACTGTTAGGGTTTAGAAGGAATTGGGTTTAACTGCTAACCTCTAACAGTGAAAGCTTGCTTTCACGATATAATCTTTCACGATATAATAGCGTAGGCGAAGCATAAACGATTTATGTAAAAGAGTCGCAGCGCGACAATCTGGAATTAAAATCCGTAATGCAATCCGAACTTAAAGATGTTCTGGCTGCCATAGAAGTAAGAAGCACTTACGTTTTGGTTTCCCGACACCGTATTGAGTTCTATTCCGGCGTTTACCCTAACACTATTAATGATCTGATAGGAAACAGCTCCTTCAATAGAGGTTCTGGACCAGTCGACGGATTCCATCCAGGGTAGTCCTTTAACATTTGGCACACCGTTGATTACTTCATATATGTGTTCAGGACCTTTTCTGGCTCTCGTATAAGACAAAGAGGCCGTAAGCTTTTTAATTGGTTTCCAGCTTAGTTCCGCGTATAACTCGTCTGAATTGTCTAATAAATAATGGCCAAGTGTGAACTGGTTGGAGGCAAACGTTGTGGTTGGTTGATCGTGTCTGAAAGTCCATGGGTTGGTTCTGGTGTATTCTAAGGTGAGAAAGGTATTAGGAAGCAGTCCGGTAGCCTGGAATCCTCCTTTCATACTAAAGAAGTTACTATGCTCATTTTCATCCCACATATTAGAGAAGCTGACTTCGTCGATAAACATGGTGCCGTAAAAGTGAAACTTCTTTAGCCTGCGAATGCTGAAATCAAAGAACATTTGGGAGTTTTGCCCGATTTCATTGCTTCCGGCTCCATTATAGGTGTGATCTAAAGATTTGTAGAACATAACCGGCATCAGATAAATCGGGTTGAACCGGAAATCGTAAATGGTAGAGTTACCGACCGAGAGCCTAACCTGTTTAAAGGGTTTGAACGTAAACAAGTTGGCAGCAACAAATTTGGGAATCATAATCCTACGCGTTCCCGTTCCGGTAATGAGGATATTAGCGGAATCCAGCTGTTCCGAAACCAGCCATCCGTGCATGTAGTTCATTTCGAACCAATCGGTTGGATAAAGACGAGCTGTTAAGTAGCCGAAGGATGGGTTTCTGTCTGAAAAAATGTTGGCTCCGTTATAGTTGTTCCCCCAGGTAAAATCATCTTTTATGAACCCAGCTTCACCCCAATCCCAGGAAGTCATTATTCCCCCTTTCATTTCACTCCATTCGGCGCTTCCATCCTGATTAAATTTGTAATTGCCTCCTTGCATACTGGTAATCTGGTCATCTTCCGCGATTACACGATTAACGCCATTGTCTCTTAAACTTGCGTACATCCCAACGTGGTCGCCAAAGTAGGCAAATGCTTCAGCGCCATTTCTTCGATGATAAAATAAGCCGCTATCATTACTCATGGCTTGTGCACCGAGGATAGGATTAACCGAGATGGTAAACCTGTCGTCATCGTGGTATAGAAGGTCAAACCGCTTGTCCCATTCCTTCCCTTGCTTGAGCTCTTTGTTAAAATCCTTCAGGTAAAAAATACACTCCTCAGATTGTCTTTTAGTCAGAGCCGTTGCTTCTGCACTGCGGATGCTATCAACTTCTGACAGCTTCTCGGCAATCAGTTGTCTGGAGTATGGTTTCGCTACCGTGTTGAGGTCTATCAGGCCTAGATTGGCCATTTCATCCAGATAATCATATACTGGTGATGTGATGGGCTCGTAAACGACCTGGGATTTTCCGTAAACGGCGATTCCGAGTAAGAGGAGTAAAAGAATTTTTCTCATATCAGTTGCTTCGCGCTCCTTTCACACAAATATTGTACACAGCCTTTCTAAAGTACTTCAAATTGGTTCTTAACGGAGCCCTTTTTCGCTGTTTCAGATAGGTGACTTCCGACCCAACAATCTCATCCAGCGATTTAGGCAGATCAACATAGTAGGGGGGAATTAACCCCGGTTTGAACGCTTTGCGAAGTTCCTTCACATCATCAGGATAAAGACTTAGATAATGTTCGCTGAGAGGCCGCACACCAACAATTCCCAGGTCGCCCTTAATCAAATTGGCAATCATAGGAATTTCGTCTATAAATGTTTTTCTAAAAAATCGACCCCAACTCGTAATTCGAAAGTCATTTTTGAATTTACCCCCTTGTTGCAGTTTATTTTCCTCGTATACCAACGATTGGATGAACTCCGCATATGGATGCATCGTTCTCAGTTTGTAAACGGTAATAGGTTTTCCGTGCTTTCCGATTCTTTTGATTCGGAGAATAAGTCCTTTTGATGGCTCCGGACGAGCCAATTGAGGACCACATTTTTTAGCAGTTACATGAAGTAAGCTATCAATTTCTTCGTACGTAACGATTTGAAACCCGTTATAGACCAGCCTACCTAGCATTTCCGATCGGGATATTGTTTGGTTGCGCCCTCCCGATATTTTCAACTGTATCCAGTTTGTCCATCCAAATTTGGGAAGTACGCGTTTGTACAGAAAATCAACACCATAGTACAGATGATTGAATACCGGTGGATACTTTCTAAGGATTCGCTTCTTCCGCTGGTCAATGGTTTCCGCACTGCAAATAACCAGACCATTGTCTGCAAGGCGCCCATTTACCTCATTTAAAAACAAATTGACGTCAGGAATATTATTGAGTAACTCAAGGTTTACAATAATATCACGGTTAGCGGGTAGTCTTCGGATGTTGAATACCTCATTGGTCTTGAGGACTTCGCCGGATTGAATCCAGGGCTTGATGTGCCTTTCAACAAAGGCAAAGAACTTATCTGATCGTTCTTGAACGATGAGTTCTTTTGCTCTATTAAGGATAAAAAGTAAAGCTATTGGCATAAAGGTGGCTCCGTTAGCTTAAGTCTTCTATTAAGTTCAACCAAACCCGATGAACATTATCACATTCGGCAAGCATAATCTGGCGTTTTTTCTCCCAGCTTTCTTTCAGGTCATCCGTGCTGAGTAATTCGTCGATTGTTGACAGTAATCTCTCAGGTTGGTCAGTCGAAATACCTCTGGTTAGTCCAAATCTACGCTCTAATTCTTCTAAATATCCAAGTTTACCTACAAAATCATTGAACCGGATACTTGGAGTGCCTAAAACAGCTGCTTCCGCGGCCATGGTCTGACTGTCTCCAATGTACATTTTTGCACCCCACATTACGTCATGAATATCTCTTGGATCAATTTGTATACGGTAGGGTTCTAGTTTAGTTGCCAGTTTTCGCTCGGATGATATAAACACGGTGCCAAACTGGGTTAATTTGTCGATGACTTTTAAAGCCAACGTATCTGTAATTCCGGTTCTGCCGTCGTCGTGATGTGCATTCAATTGCGCGAAACGAAGAATAAAATAGTCTCCCGGAACTTTCAATTGGTCTATTTTACTGCTGTTCGGTTGAAAAAAGTCAGGATGCAGATAGGCCAATTCGTGATACCCCAGGTACCCTATTTTTTTGTCTTCATAGGGCGTTATGTTGCAACAATGTGGTGATAGCGTTTTCGTAGAATATTTGAACCCGTATTTTGCAAGAAACGGCACTTCCTTTGCATCATCCTCATTTATTACAATGGATTTCTTGCCGAGTAATTTTGCTACATGAGTGATAACAATGTCGGTGCCGATCAAAATGGTTGGTTTGTATTTTAGGCAAATGCCTAACATTCTGATTTCCCGCTTAAATACCGACCAGATCAAACCAGCTTTACTACTACTGTTTCTGCCTTTAAGGTAAATCGTCTTGTACGGAATACCATTAAGCAATTGGAACAACACATCTTTTGCTCTGGCCACAAAAATAATTTTGTGCCCCTGATCATGCAGATCTCTGGCAACAAACTTCACATTGTGGTAGTGAGCCGGATGTCCCATGTAGAACAAGTATGTTTTAGGAGATGTCAAATTGCTCTGCCAGCATTAGTTTTTTATTCACTTTGGTAATGATCCTCTTTCCTTTTCTATGGAAATCTTTGCCCTCTTCCCTGGTTGGAGCGCGGTGGTAGCTTTCTGCATAGACTACAGGTTTCGGTTCAATTCCATTTTCCATTATTTCTACAAAACCCTTCGCTAGTAATCGCTTGGTTTTGTACGCCAATGAGTACTGTGTATCCTCTTGTTCAACCGGAAAAGCCTCCTGAAATACAATTTCACCCGCATCAAGTCTCAGTTCCATTGTATGAATTGTTGCGCCGGCTTCCTCGTCTTCCTGGTAAATCATCCACCAGCTGCCAAATACGCCGCGATGCCTTGGCAATAGGGTTCCATGAGCGTTTAGTGAATGTTCCGTTGGTATAGTCAGTAGCCTTTCACCAAAAAGTTGTGGGGGAGATACGGATAAAATAATGTCGGGATTCAACGTTTCCAGCTTGTCCAGATAGTCGTCCGCATTAATGTCTATAGTTTCAAGTTGAGGTATTTTAAAATGGTCGTATAATTTCCTGACCGAATACCATGGCTTATTCCTTTTGAAGAGTTTAATCTTCAGCATTACACTTAAAACGATGAATAATTCTCTATACGTATAGATACTTGTCCGTTCGCGAAACCAGTGCATCATGCTTTTGTTTTTGCGATGGGGTTTAAGGCATGTTGCTCCGACAACTTCATAACTTCTCTGGTTTTCCAGAATGTAGCGTATGGTTTTAGGGATGTAAAACGGCTCATTTTGTGATATGATGAATACCCTTTTTCGGCTCATTTTTTGACGTAAAGAAGTCGCTTTACTACGTTTTTCATGTTTTGGCCGACCAACTCAACCGTCCACTCAATGTTGCTGTTGCTCCATCTTTGCGGATGAATGTTTTGCATTATTTTTTCAGGCAGTTGATTTTGCCGAATCATTTCTGTTAGATGCTGGGTAGAGTCTATTTTAAAGTTGAAAGGTGTTTCCACTTTATCTCTCACACTGGAGGAAGTTTTATTCCAGGATCTGCCGGTATCCGTAATGTAGAGTACCTCATCAAAGTTTAGGTCGAAATAGGGCTCAGCAATAACATCGTAGGTCCGGTAGTTGATACTTTTCCATATTTCCCGATTATCTATAGGTGATAGAGGGCTTCCATGCATACAGATGGTTTTAACCGGATAAAATTTTCGAAGTTTTTCAAGCCACTTCTCAAAGTGTGTGATTGCCTTATCCACATCGCCACGCATCAAACTAAGGTCTTCATAATGATAGCCTATTTCATGTCCAAGATCGGCAATAGCGCGAATAATATCCGGTTGGTAGCTCTCATTTACGCATCGGAAATAGTACGTTCCGGTAAGTCCCAGCTCGGATTGAAGTTGAGCAGTTTTTAAGGAGTTGGAAGGTTTTTTATCTACGTCATGGCGCAGAATGACAAATTTTTCACGTGGGTTCTGAATTTGCTCGAGGTAAGAAATCCCGCTATATCCGGCTTCCTTTATTGCCAGAAGGAAGTCTCGATATGTATTTAGCGTAAAATCTTTAGCCATCCAGGGCTGTTTTCAACTCACTTAAAGCCAGGTGCATCCATGCCTGTCCCCAACGCATCATTGGTGTTTTTACTGTATGCGTTGGGTATTTCTTATAGAAGAAATGACCATCTGTGTGCTGCATGTTTTCAATGGTCCAATTTGCAATGGTTTGTGCAAATTTTAGGTATTCCGGGGAATAATCTTTCCACCGCGAAAAGGTGATAATTCCCTGGGTTTGATTGTGAATGTCTACGGGCCAGTCTTTTGGCAGCCGCCATCTGGATCTTCCTGTGTCTACAAATTGCTGTTGGAAGTAGAATTTCAAACCTCTCTCAATGGCTGTTTGCAATTGATCTGAGTCGTCATCCAATATTTGCCGGTAATAAGCCAACGAGTCGATTATGTAACCTTGATGAAAATCGATTTGTTTTCGTTCTTCTCCCGTTTCGTGATTAATACTATAATACCATGAGCCGTCTGGTTTCTGGCGATTAACCACAAATGAAGCGGACTCCGAAGCCAGTTTTTTGTAATGTTCTTTTCCGGTGATTGCATACAATCTGGAAAAGTGCTCGGTTCCCAACAGCGATGCGTTGTAGCAGCAATCTTTCATTTCAACGCTGTAGGAAAAACAAATCCCCGTTTCGTCTTTGGTGACCTCGAGGTGGTTTTCAATAAAGTCGCCGATAGAGATCAGTATTTTTTTAGCTTCTTCTGATTTGGTTGCAACGTAGTACTCGTAGATACCCTTGCCAACAAAAACACTTGCTACAATGGTAGGGGAGTAAGCCTCCAAAAACTTTACAGGACTTGCCCAATCGAAGTTATACCCCCAACAATATTCTTCGTAACCTTCGGTTCTGCATTCAAGAATCCGTTGGAAAAGGCCATCCATGGTTTGGCGAAGTTCAGGGGACTCATTAAGTTGGTACTGGAGACTATACGAGTGTAAAAACAATCCCAGGCCTTTGGGGTTAATGCCCTTGGAAATACGAAGTAACTTGCGCGAACTCCATGGATTTCTCTTTTGAAATTGAATAGCGAGTATCGGCGGCCATTTCCCCCATTTTTTAAACGGAATAGAGCTATTCAAAGTGTCGTACGGGTCGTAGCCAGTATAATTTTCAGAACGTACGTATTGGTCTAGCTTTTGATAAGCTTGCTCCAGGTTTTTTGTCAAGATCTGATTGCTTAGTTGCTCAGCCAACGAAGGTTTCTTACCATTAGAAGCGTATCACCAGATGAAGCGTCGGCATGATTACACTGAATGCTCATGATGTCTTGAATGTCTACGAAGTCTTTTTTGAAAAAGTCGACCAAAGGAAGTTGTACCGTAACAAATGAAGAGTCATTGAGTACATCCGTAGATACATTGATAGCCTGGCTAAAGAATCGGGAGCCACAATCTCCCAGGTTGTAATTTACCGTTCCACTCATAGCAACCTGAAAAGTGGTCATGGTAGAAGCACTAGGTAGCAAAGCTTCAAAAGACATATAGCCGTTCTTAAACTCAACGGCATCTACCGGATTAATTGTGCTAAGAGCAAACGCGGCATCGCCCGTAAGCGTATCTCGCATCATATAGAGAACCAGCGTGCTGTCTGTGCTATTCTGGAATACCACTGTGTCTACCTCACCTTTACAAGAATTGAAGTGCATGTCTTCGGTAGACTCATTGCTTCCCCATACTCCGGGAAGACCTTCATTCCATAGCGCATAATTGAGGTCGTAATATTCACAAGAACCGTCATCTACCGTTGCCCTTGGATCATAGTTAATGGAAGCGGTATCCATACATCCAGGGATTTCACTTTCCGGCTTGCGACATGAAGCGAAAGCCACTAGTCCAACAATTCCGGTAATTAAGATGCTTTGCAGTTTCATAGTGAATACTTATCTAACAAAAATAGGGGAAAATAATTTATCGTTCCGAATTATCAGCACAACTACTGTACGATGAATTCAGGGATATGTTTCCGAAGGCTTCCATTAGCCAATCCGCACATCAGTTCAATTTAACAACGCCAGACTCTCTTATGGATTGAAGAACTGCAAAAGTTGCCCTCGTGGATTCAACTGTTTCATGGAAGGGAATTGGTATCGGGTTTCCTTGTTCGATAGCGGCTAAAAAGGTTGTTATTTCTGCTCTATGACCTTTATCCTGTTTGATTTTTCCATTCGCAAAATTGAAACCAAACCCAGTGGCAATCTTAAAGTCGTCGATTACTGCGACAGAGCCTAAGGCAAATACTTCTAACCGTTCTTTAGCAACGGCTTTGTTGCCATTGGATAAGTAACTTATCGACGCAATGCTACCGTTCTCAAACGCTAGTTGAATGATTACGGAATCACTCAGGTTTTGGCCATTGTCAAGTGCATTCGCCGAGACAGAAACGATCCTGCTTCCCGCTAAAAACCGGCATAAGTCAACAAAATGGCACGCCTCCCCAAGCACTCTTCCCCCGCCCACTTCAGGATCATGTACCCAATGGTCTGGTGGCACAATCCCAGCATTGATACGATAATTAATAGCTATAGGAACAGTGTTGTTCAGTTGGGACTTCAGCTCTACTATTTGTGGGGCAAAGCGCCTGTTAAATCCGAGCATTAAAGTAGCTTCGGATTTTGCCTCTACCTGAATGATCGAGTCCAATTCTTCTTCTGACAGACACAACGGTTTTTCAAGAAATACGTTCTTTTTGGCCTCAAGTGCTGCTTTTGCGTATTGGTAATGGGTGTCGTGTCTGGTGGCTATAAAAACCGTGTCGGTATCGTTAGAGTGAAGTAATTCCAAAGCATCCGTAGAACATGTGCGAAAACCGTACTTCTCAGCTATGTTTCGAGCTGTGTTTCCACGAGAAGTGCAAACTCCGGTCAGGTTTACTTTTTCCCCAAGATTGGGTAAGAGGAAGTTTTGCGCAAAAGATCCGGCTCCGATGAAACCAATGTTCAGACCTGATTTTACGGGTTGGCTCGACAGTTGAATTGCCGCCGCCTTGAGTTCCTTGTTTACATCGTACTTCAAGGTGATACCGCTAAACCGCTCCGAACGGTCTACGATAAGTTGGTAGGCTTTAGTGGCCTCTTCAAAGTTGAAACGATGTGTTACTATTCCTTCCAGGTCTATTTTTCCTGAATCTAACAGGTCTAAGAAGGCCTGCATATTCCGCTGCTCTGTCCAACGCACATAACCGATTGGGTAATCCAAACCTTTTTCCTCAAAATTTGTGTTGTATCTGCCAGGCCCATAGGAGCAAGACATTCTGAGGTCGAGTTCCTTACGGAAGTAGTTTTTTCGCGAGAAGCCAGTATTTACGGCACCTACAATCACCACTTTGGCTTTCTGCCGGGCAATTTCCCCAGCCAAATCCACCGGATCCGCAGAACTGGTTCCGGCAGTTATAATTACCGCGTCCACTCCGGCTCCGCGGGTTAATGTCATTATATTTTCCAACGTGGAGTTGTTGGAGGTGCTAAATGAATGGTTGCAGCCTATTTTTTGCGCGTTCTCCACTTGTTGTTGGTCTATGTCTATTCCAATAGGAGTAACACCTGCTGCCTGAAGCAACTTAATGGTGAGCTGGCCGATCAAACCGAGTCCGATAACCGCGCAGTTTTCTCCTAAATTCAGTTCGGCCTGTCTAACTCCCTGCATGGCAATTGCTGCAATAGTGGTGAAAGCAGCATCTTCGAGATTGGTCTTTGAACCAACTTTGGCGCATAAATTAACGGGAGCACAAATTACCTCCGAATGATTCGCCGAATTGCCCCCGCAAGCCACAAGATCTCCAACGGAAAAACCTGAGACGTCGTCGGCAACGGCAATCACTTCTCCGGCACATGAATAGCCTAGTGGACTAGGAGCTTCCAGTTTATTCATAACCATCCGGTAAGTTTTCATCATACCATGAGTTTTTGCACTTTGAATCACCTTGGCTACATCATCCTTTCTCGACCTCGCTTTGCCGATATATCCCAACCTGGCATCCTTAACCGTTTTCCCCTCAGTACCTGCGCTAATCACCGAAAAGTGATTGCGTACCAACACACACCCGGGTTTGAGTGCCGGAAACGGAACTTCCATCAGTTCCATTTTCCCATCCTTTAAATTCTGTATCAGTTGTTCCACGCT
Source organism: Parvicellaceae bacterium (assembly GCA_965267315.1). GTDB lineage: Bacteria > Bacteroidota > Bacteroidia > Flavobacteriales_D > Parvicellaceae. The sequence continues at coordinate 3,971,909 of OZ253949.1, read as the reverse complement.
AACCTATATGCTCTTTATACCAGTGTTCAAAACAAATTAATGCGTAGATGATGGACGAATTATCTTGTTTCCCTGCGACGTGATTGTCAATTACCTCATTAATTGTATTCATATTGAACCCGTTGAAATTACCGAAAAAATGGTAGTCCATTAGTTCGTTGATCTTCTCCTTATTTCCCAAAAGACTTCGCAACGGCATTCCAAAACCAGCTTTTCTGCGTTGAGTAACGTATTTGGGAATAACGTCAGAATAAGCATCTTTCAATACTTTTTTAGACTTCAACCAACCATCTACTTTGTGTTTTCTTTTGATGGAATAGGCTAGTTCTATTACATTATGATCGAGAAAGGGAACCCGGTTTTCCAGTCCATTGGCCATCGACATCCGATCTGTATAACTAAGATTTTTCACCAGAAAATTCTCGAACTCAAATCTGTGCATCTGTTCGAAGGGTTCCTCCTGGGTGTCAAAGTAAAGGGATAAGAATTCTTCCGCTGATTTATTTTCCGGAGTAAAGATGGACTTTGAGTTGTAAAAGTCCCCAACAATGGAGTACAGTCCGCACTTATAATTCCCTTCGTTTCGGTAACGACCTAATTTATAGAGGTATCGTTTAAATGCTTTAAATTTTCCTTTGCCTGCCTCAATTCTAGCAAAGCGTTTCTCCAGTAATTTCTGTCCAAACGGAAGGTTGTTGAGGTACAGGTTCATTACTGCCAATTGGTGTCCGGCATAGCCAAGGAATAGTTCGTCGGCTCCCATGCCGCTTAGTACCACTTTTGCTTTTGACGAGGCCGACCTGGCTATCAAGTATGCAGGTATTTGTGATCCATCTGCGATCAGGTCATCAGCATATTTGATGGTGGTTCTGATTTGCCCGGTGGTCAACTCTTCATTACCGATGCGGATTTCCTCAAAATTCAGTCCCCAACTATCCGCAAGTTGTTTCGCATATTGATAATCGGAGGTTGTTCCTTCTTTTGCAATATCAGCCTCTGATTTTCGTGCACAATAGTGAATGATCTCATTGTGGCCTTTTAAATGATGAGCAATAATGGAAGAATCCAATCCGCCGGAGAGAAAATTGGCGATAGGGACGTCGGCGATCAACCGCCTTTCTACCGCTTTACCTAACTCATCTCTTAACTGGTGCCGTTTTTCCGAAAGTGAATAGTTGTCTTCAGAAATGTAGTTGGGGTTCCAGTAATGTTGAACCGTGTGTTCGTTAGTTCCAACTTGCTTACTAATGATCGTTCCTGTTGGCACTTTTTCGATCCCTTTGAACAACGTCTCGTTGCCGGGGGAATATTTGAAGACAAAGTATCGCTGTAGTTTATCCGTATCTAACTCTGCATTAACCCCAGCTTTTAAGATTGCCTTAATTTCGGAACCAAATACGAGATTCGTTCCCTGATGGTGCCAGTACAAAGGTTTAATTCCAGCGCGATCGCGGATCAGATGCAGTGTTTCAGTTCGCTCATCCAGAATGGATATGGCAAATGCCCCATTGAGTAGGTGGACAAATTCAAGTCCGTGTTTCAGAAATAGATGAAGAATTGTCTCCGTATCGGTAGATGATTTAAAATGTGTTTCCGGTAATTCTGAAGCCCTTAATTCCTTGAAGTTGTATACCTCGCCGTTATAAACAATGTGAACTTTTCCCGAAGGGTCGCCCATGGGTTGATGACCGGCTTCAGATAAGTCGAGAATGCTGAGTCTGGTGTGTGTCAGATGAACTTTGGTGCCGGACAACATGGAGGTATAAGAATCCTGAAAATCCGGTCCACGATGACCAAGAGAATCTGTTAATCCGTTCGAATTAAAATCGCCTATAAAACCTGCAATCCCACACATCAGCCAATCACATTTCTGAAGGTTTCCGAAAGACGTTCAACCATCTTTTCTTCGGTAAAGTTATGTAAGTAATGTTCTTTTGAGCATTGTCCCATCAGCTTTCTTAACTCAGCATCGCTAATAAGCTGTTCAATTTTTTCAGCGGTTTCATCCGGATTATTGGCAGCAACGATAAAGCCGTTTTTGCCATCCAGAACTGATTCTATTATTGCACCCTGGTCCGTTGAGATAATTGGTAAGCCTGCCGCCATAGCTTCCACAATCACCCAGGGATGCCCCTCTGGTTGTTGCGGAACGAATACAAAAAGGTCAGCGTTCGCGAGAGCCTGAAACTTTTCATCTCCGGAAACAGATTCGTTCAAAATAACGGGTAGGTCATGATCTGAAATAATCTTCTTGCATTGCGTTTGATATTCCATGTTGTCCCAGGCACCATAAGCGTTCATTTGATAATTGGAGACTTGCAATTTTGTTAGCGCCTCCAACAGTATGTGAAAACCTTTGGAAGGAAGATAATTTGCCAGATAGAGAATTTGAGTCCGCTCAGATACGCCGGAATCGGGAAACTGATAGTTGGCACCGTTCGGAACCACAAAAATGCGATCGGAGTGGTACAATGGTTCAAAAAGATACTTCAGATTGTTGCCCAAAACAATCACTCCTTTGGTTCTTTTACACGTTAACTTTGTGTACCAGCGAGTCAATCCGGAACTGCTTTCCTGCCAGTTTTTCCAGTTACTTCCTCTTAGTTGAATGAGTACTTTTCTTCCTGTTAACCAACCGATCCAAATAAACCAGGAGTCTTTGGCAAATCCCATGGTGGTTTGTGAAACAGGGATTAAAACCAGATCCGGTCGTTTTGAAAGGCATTTGCCAAACATCTGAAAATAAAGGCCGATGTTTTTGAAGAGTTTGCCCAGACCAAATCGGCCCATCGATGAAACGGACTTGTTGATGTTGGTTTTTAAGTGCAAGAGTTCGAATTCTTGATTCAAATTCGATTTGAGCAGGATGGAGGTGGCTATCGCCGGACCCATATAGGGTGGTGGGAGTTTTCCGAGTATGAGCACTTTCGGTTTAGCCATTCAATTTTTTTGGTATTGCGATAAAGGCAAATACTGCCATGATGATATACATAAAAGGGGGGTAGTACGTAGGGGTAATACTTATCGAGTAGAGCAGCAAAATGATTAATGCGCCTAACACGAGAAAGCGAAATTCGGCTTTGTATTTTTTAGAACGGTTGTAAACGCCGAATAAAAAAGACAGGTAGATGGCAAAGCCAAAGTAACCGGTAACAAAGATGATTCTTGCGTAGTCGCTATGTGCGCCTGAACCAATTAATCGGATGTCGTTTACAAATGAATAAGGGAAACCAAAAAACTGAGCAAAAACATTTTGTTGGGTGAAATATTCAGCCATAAACGCCCATCTGCCGACGCGTCCATGAAGTAGTTTGTCTGTATCTTCTTCTCCCTGAACCACCTGCAGATCTGTTTCCAGTAGCGGATTAATTCGCTCCTGAAACAGGCTCTCGCCGAAAAGCATGGCAGTAACCCCCACTATCACTAAAACAGGCAAAAGAGCCGTGGCGTTTTGTTTAAAGGCAAATGCCAGTAATACTACCAGTAAACCGGCGTAAACCGCATAGCTCGCAATGTGGTGGATACTGGTTAGGCCGAGAATTCCGAAGGCAATAATCATTAGTAGAAGGCGCGTGCTTTTTTTTCTGTCCCTTGTTTTTAAACCTTTTACATAAAAGTATCCCGCTGCCAGAAAGGAGAATGATATATACATTCCGTAACTAACCACGTCCCCAAATAATCCCTGAATTCGTTCCATGTCGCGGCTAACTTCTACCCGGATTGGGCCGACAAACGTTTCGTAAAGAAGTACCGGAGCCACAAAAATGAGGGAGTAAATCAGCGTTTTCATCAACCCATCTAAATCCGTAGAGTTTTGGATGAACCTCCGAAGGAAAAGAAAAATGTAAATGGGCATTGTAAGTTTTAGCATCTGTTCTAAAGATGTGAGTACAATACCATTCATTAATACGACCACCAGTACACTGGAACCAAGAAGGACAAACCACAAATTAGCTCGTTTGTCGATGGAACTTTTCTTGTGTGATGGAGTTCTGAGCAACGCTACAATAACCAACAATGGAGTAAGGATGCCAATGATGTTGGCCGGACTTAAGATGGGTGAAACTTGTTTTAACCAGTAGAAACTATCAATAATGGGACGAAATAGGATTAAGAATGGAAACCATTTCAGCACCCACGGTTTGGACTTCAGCCAGGTTCGCCACTCTCTAAACGTCATAATCTGATAAAAATAAGCCAGTCTGTGTTAGTTACGGCGTGCATAGTATTAGATAGCCCACAGGAGAAAGTTGATAGCTGGCCTGGCTCTTGTGGGATTCTTAAGCCAGAATTTGCCTGACCAGTTGCTCGTAGCTATATGCTTGCCGTATAATTTGGGCGATTTTGTCTTTTTCAGGGAAGGCGTGTGTCAAAAAATGATCCAGGTCGTTGTTGAGGTTTTCTGAGGTGTACATACCGGTCTCCTCACTCAGTATATGGCTGATTGCGGGTTTTAGAGGTAATAAAGTTGGCAGACCACAGCCCAGTGCCTCGAAAATGGAGATGGCCGGGTTGGGAAAGTAAGCGCGATCTGCGGCATTGTAAAGTTTTCTAATTTCTTCGGTGGTGCCAAAGGGTAAACAGGTAATCCGGTTATTCTGGTCTTTGTTTTGGATGTATTGTTTCAGATGGTCGCAATAGCCGTTTTCAAAAAAGCCGACCAGGAAATATTTTAGCGACAGATCCCCTTTGTAATTGACCACCGCATCAACAATTGTTTCCAGTTTTTTTTCAGGAACTACTCTGGTTGCCGTGATTAATAGGAGATCGTTGGGCTTTAGGTGGAAGTCCGTTCTGGTGGCTTCTCGTTCGTTCTGATCGGGATAAAACTTCCGGTGATCAAACCCGAGAGAGATGTTCTGGTTTTTAGTTGTTGCCTGATGAGCAAGATCAGAACCTACAATTTGCTGAACGATTCCAATGGTTTCGGGGGTGTAAGAGAGCAGTTTTGACGAGTGCTTTACGGCTTGCTTATAAACCTTCTTTTTTAAGCTCATTTTTACTGAGCCCGCAAGTGATTTTTTGCTGTGATAGCTTTCAGAATTATCGCCCAGTAAAGTGTAAATGGGGTACTGATCTGCCAGTTTGTAAATCGACTTTGGGAAAAGTTTCCCCACTCCAATCACCAGAATTAATTCAGGATCGAATGCAATCACTGCCTGATTCAACCCTTTTGGTTTCACCATCTGTCCGACAGAAAAGCTGTGCGGTAATCTGGTGATCAGGTAACCGTCGTACTCTTTCGTTCCAAGTGTAAATTGTTGAGAGGTAGCTTCTGAAACATACCCCGGAGTTTCGGCAGAGGTAAACACCTGAAGTTCGTGATTCGCCGATGCAATTTCATTGGCTAAGTGTACTTCCAGGTAGCCCATCGAGGGAATAAAGTGGCCGCATACGAGAGCTATCTTCATACGATTTCAACCTCCATTATTTCAACCCACTTTAAAACGGAGTATAATCTGAAGAATTCACTTAAATCGGTGTTGCTCAGTTCTTCTTTGTCGCAAAGCTCAAGGATGAATTCTTTGTGAAAAAAATCGGGCATGTCGCAATTTTGCACGTATGCCTTAATGTGTTCCGCAACCTCCTTCTTCCAATCGTTTTGTGGGGTGGCAAAGCCAATTTTGTCTTTTCTGTACACCAGTTCTTCGGGTTGATGAGGTTCCAGATATTTTCGGATGGGGTACTTCGTCCAACCTTCAACGATCTTTTCTGAACTGTCCAGATTCAGTGCATAATCTACCAGTCGATGATCCAGAAACGGAACCCTCGACTCAAGGCTGAACGCCATAGAATTTCGATCTTCATACCGAAGTAGGTCATACATGCCGTACTGCAGACTTAAGATAGAGTGTTCACGAAAACTCTTGCCACCACGGTCTGGTACTTCCAGCGCTTTTGCATACTTGTCGTATTCCGGGCTGATAAATTTCATTCCCAATCGGGTTTGCTTGCGGAGTCTTCGCTGCATACCAGTAGGAAAGTAATAGTAGCCCGCCCTGGCCGTGGCGTTTTTCATAGCAGGGGTAAAATTTTGTTTGAGCTGGGCATACGCTTTTTTGGCGGCCTTAAACTTTCCTTTTTTGCTTAGCTCCAAAACATAAATTCCGGCAAAATTGTAGTACCCACCGAAAGATTCATCGGCTCCCTGACCATCTAAAAGCACTTTGATGTTCTTTTCTGAGGCAAGCTTCATAACGCTCCATTGGGCAAAAATGGAAGACGAACCAATGGGCAATTCCTGGTGATAAATTAAGCGATCGATGTCGCTGATCAGGTCGGCGGAACTCGGATAACAATAGTGTTTTTCTATTGTTCCCTCCACCATGTCCACGTATTTTTTTTCGTCTATATCACTTCCTGGAAAAGACGCCGTAAAAGACTTAATCTCACGTCCCAACTGGTTAACAGAAGTCACAATGGCAGTGCTGTCCAACCCTCCGCTGAGGCATGACCCTACCTCAACATCGCTGATCAGGTGGTAATTGATAGAGCTGTTAAATAAATCGTTAAAACTGGATGAGGTCTTCGCTTGCCCGGGTTCGTAGTAAGGAGTTGTCTGGAAATGACAGGTATTCAAATCTACGGTGGCGCTGTGTCCGGGAGGGAAGTCGATAATGTCGTTAAACAAGTTGTCTCTGGCCTTTACCAAAGTGCCATAAGAGACGTACTGTGCTAATTTGTGTAAAGAAACTTCTCTGGTGGCCAACCCGGTTTCCAGAAGGGGTTTTATCTCCGATGAAAACCCGAAAGTATCATGTCTCAGAGCATAGTACAGCGGTTTTATGCCGAAGCGATCTCTGGACAAGAAGGCCACATTTTTATTCCGGTCAATGATGGCAAATGCCCACATGCCGATAAATTTCTGCTGACAGTCAGCTCCCCATTTTATATAGGCCTTTAGCACAACTTCCGTATCGGTATCCGATATAAACGAGATGCCTTCAGATTCTAATTCTTTTCGGATTTCCCGGTAATTGTAAATCTCTCCGTTATGGGCGATAGCATAGTTGCTATCAGGGTCGTACATAGGCTGGTGACCGGCTGAACTTAGATCGAGAATAGAAAGGCGGCGGTGAACCAAAGCACAACTAAAGGTGCCCACCAGTTTGTCTGTCGGCATTGGTGAATCCTCTCCGTGATAATGAATAAAACCTTCCTTCTCAAGTTTGGTGAATCCTTCATCATCTGGCCCCCTGTGCTTCAGTAAAGAAGAGCACGTTTCCAGAAGTTTCATTGGATGCTCACGCTTAGATATGATTCCGGCTATTCCACACATTTACCCACCGATGTGTTGTAAATATATGTCTTTGAGTCGCTCGCCAAATGACTTCATTCCAAAAGCGTCAATAGCATTTTGTGAAACACGCTGATTGTCAAAGGATACGTGGTTTTCGGCTACAGCCAGCATTGCCGAACCAATATCTTCAATTGAATCTGGTTCTACCAAAATACCATTACTGGATGTGATGTACTCTGCCGGAGCTGTTTTGTTGGTGGCAATTACCGGAGTTCCTGTACAAAGAGATTCGGCGGCAACCAAACCAAATGTTTCATGCCTGCTTGGAAAAATAAGAGCTGCTGATTGGTGAAGCTCGGAAGCAATCTCCTGCTTGGTTTTAAAACCTTTAAGAAATACGGAATCCAGTTTATGGGTATCCACATATTCTTTAATGGCAGCCATTTCTTCTCCATCGCCAATTAGTTTTAGAGACCATCCTTTTTCGGATAGGGCCGATTTGTGAAATGCTTTTACTGTTCTCCATCCACCCTTGAATTCGTCCAATCTACTTACAAATAGAAATTGTGTGGGGTCGGACTTAACCCGAAAAGAATAGATATTATCGTTTACCGGGTTGTAAGTAACCGTTTGATTGGCATGATTTACGCCACTTGCATTAATGTCGTTTTTAGAATGTTCGCTAACATGTAACAGGGCCATAGCCGAATTGACAGACTGCTTGGCGTATTTTAATCGGATCGGGTTATTAGCAATAGTGCTGAACGGGCCGGTGTGTTCGGTAATAAGAAAAGGGATTTGCTGTTGTTGCGCAATTCGTTTGGCCACATTGCCAGAAAGTGCTGCTCCGTGCGCATGAATCAGATCGAACTGGGCGATAGTAGCGCCGGCTTTGGTGGCACTTTTAAACCAGGAATTGTAAGCAGCAATTTTTCCAAGCTTTGAAGGTTTTGTGGTTCTGGAAATATGCCTGGTTACCGGCAGGTCGAACAAGTTCAATTGTTGGGTGCCTGCTGATTTTCCGACCAATCTACTGTGTAAAATATGGACATCAAACCACTCCCTTACCGAATGGGCGTAGTCAACCACATAGATCCCCGCGTAATCAGTTTCATCCTGCGGAAAGAGGTCTGTTACGATGAGTATTTTACCCCTTTTTTTCAAATAGCCAGGTATTGTCGCATCCCCATGATTGCCTTTTCGGATGGTTTACTGTTCCGAACCACTTACGGGTAAGTTTGTATTTTTTTTCGTTGCTGAACAAACGGGAAAAGCCAAGGAAACTTTGGTTGTAGTTGAACTGCTTTTTTAGCTCAAATTCATCAGACAGAGTGGTCGTTACCATTCTACTTTTCACTTTGTTTAATCGATATTTATCCTTGCCGATGAGTCTTCTGAACCCTAAATAAATACGAATCAACTTTGCGTAGAAATGGCTGTGATTCGTGTTCTGAATGATGAGGTTTCCACCTGGTTTTACCAAGCTACCCGCCTCTTGAACAAATCGCTGAGGATCTTTGATATGGGCAAGAATTCCCAGACAAATTACCAGGTCGTATGCTTCCTTTTTGAACTGCTGATTGTAAAAATCATCGGTAATAAAGGTCGTTTTGGCGTGGTCGGACTCCGGAATGTTTTTTCTTGCCAAATCCACCATTTTAGAGCTGAAATCAATGCAGGTAACATGATTGGCCTGATCGATAATTGCTGCAGATATCACGCCGTTTCCGCAGGGCATGTCCAGCACATTCTCGTAATGATGATTGCCGATAAACGCCTGAATGTTCTCCGCGCGAATTTTCAGATTGTAGTCGAAATGAAGGTAGATCTCCGGTTGCTCAAAGAACGATTGCACCTTCGATTCTCTGGCCTGGTTTTCTATTTGCGCGGATGTTGTTTCGCTCAACTTCGGTGTTTTAAGAATTGAAGCGGATTACCTCCGTAGATACTGTACTCTTCCATTTGATCGCGCGAAGTTACCAATGAACTTGACCCGATAAACGTTCCGTCGGGAATTTTGCTGCCCATTAATATGGAACAGTTGGCTCCAATTCCAATATCGTTTCCGAATAGTATGGGAGCACTCTTGTTCCCCTGTAGCCGATAGGGTTGAGATTTGGCCATTTCGTGGAAGGAACTACGAATACTCACGTTTTCGGCTACTGCACTCCAGTTTCCAAAGCTGATTTTCCCCAGTCCGGAAACGAGGATGTTATCCGCAAAAAGGACATTGTCTCCAATAGTGAGTTCGCCACCTTCAGGAATTTCCAGGGTTACGTCTCTGCCAAATGTAACATTACTGCCAATCCGGATATTGCCCTTCGGAATAGCTCGAAAACGAATGACGCCACGGCACCGGAAATTGCTTCCAACCTTGCAGCCCAGAAGTTGCAACTTCCACTTCATTCTGATGCCCAAACATCTGAACCGAATGCTTTGAAGTATGGTGTACAATTTATTCAACGTTCCAGTTCCGTTTTCTTCGTTTCGCAATGATCTTTTTACTTCCCGGAATAGCTCCGGCAACACCGTGAATCAGCTTTTTGCGCTTGCATTTTGCGATGAGTTTCGCCATCTCCTCTTGTGCAGGCAGATCGTACATTTTCTGAATCTGATAGCCTTCTTCGTACGAATCGCAATTTGAGTTCGATACACCGCTCAGACTAAAATGCGATAAAGTTTCATCAATATACTTGAATTTAATTCCCTTGAGAAATGCCCTTACCAGGAATTCATAATCTGCAGAGATCCTGAATTTAGTGTCAAACAGTCCAATCGAATCGTAAACTTCTTTCTTTACAAATGTGGCCGGGTGGAAAATGGTCATGGTGGTTTTTAGAGCTTCAACATCCTGATTTGGTTGCTCCTCGCGCTCAAACTGCTCACCATCAATTTCTATGGTCTTCACCATATTTCCAAACACGATTTGGGCGGATGTTTCTTCGAATGCTTTCACCACTTTGCTAATCGCATCCGAAGGATAGGTATCATCTGCATTCAACAGCCCGATGATTTCCCCGGAAGCCATTTGAACTCCCTTGTTCATGGCATCATAGATGCCCTTGTCAGATTCGCTGACCCATTTGGAAATATGCGCCTCGTTTTTCTCAATGATGCTTACCGAACTGTCAGTTGAGTTGCCATCTACTACGATGTACTCAATGTTCTGATAATCCTGTGCAATTACAGAGTTAATGGTCTGTTGCAAATGATCTTCACCGTTGTACACAACTGTTATTATGGAGACTTTCGCGCTCATAATTCAACCTCCGGATAAAAATCTGGTGTTTCCATTCCCGGATTTAGTTTGGCATAACCCTGAATGATACGAACATAGGTGTAATCGGGTTTTTGCTCTTCGGAGAAGTCCCACTTTTTGAAGTAATGCACTTCGTTGGGCTGGGAGTATTTGGTAAGGATCACTCCCTGTTGGTCTCCATACGACCAATCTTCAGGTACCACATTTTCATTTTTGATGGCATCAACTTCCGCATGATTGACGGAATGCCCTGCAAGCGTCAGTCTGATCTCAAAATCATGATCCTCGTATCCGATTCCCGGAAATCGCTCATCAAACCAGCCTGTTTCTTTGATCAGTTGTTTATTGAGTACAAAGTGGCTGTAGCTTCCGTTGATCAAGGTAAAATCATCCTCAGCTTGTGCCACAGGTAAAATCTCTTCCCGGAAGTTTCTGGAGATCTGGATGTCTTCGTTGAAAATAAACACCCGATCTGATTTCGAATGGATCAGAATCTGGTTCCACAGTTTGCAAAGTCCTTCGGGTTCACGAAAAGTAACCAGTTGGACATTTTGAAACGGTTCTGCCCATTTGGTGATTTGCTCTAAAAAAACGTCTTGTTGTTCCAGATCGTGGTAGCCGTTCACTGCGATTACAATCTGGCACTCAGGCATCAGATAAACCAACTTTCTCACCAAAGGTTGGAGGTAGGGTTCGAAGCGTTCTTTATAAGTAGTGATCCCGAAGCAGCAAAGCTCACTGGTAGGCGGAGCGCTTTCCGTTGGTAGTTCAACTCCTTCCCATGCTTTCTTTCTAACCGACCATCTGAGGTCGCTCGCTTTCTGATTCAGTATTCTCCCTACTTTCCCCACTACCGATTTAGTGCTTCATCTAATCCAACTACAATATTAGACCAATAGAAGTGCTTTTCCACCTGTTGTTGTGCTTGTTTATGAACCTTACGAAGTTTAGAATCATCAGACATCAAATTGTTAAGGGTTTCACACAATGCTTCATTATCGTTTACTTCTACTGCTGAGCCCAGCTTTCGGTGGTCGCTAATGAAATCAAAACTGGACATCCCGTTGGTCCCAACGATGTAGTTCCCAAAGTACATGGCTTCCACAAAAGCAATTCCAAATGATTCAAAAGGGGAGGTGAGGGCAAAAATTTTAGAGCGATTGTAATAAGAATAGAGTTCTACCCGGTCTTCAATAGAGCCCACCAGTTCGATTAAACCTTTCTTGTCAGGATATTCCTGTACTAATTCTTCCACGAAGGAGTCGAAGTTGTTGGAGATGGGCCCAACCAGAACCAATTTCCAATCGGTGCCACGCGACATACAAAAGGAGCGAACGAGCATTTCGTAATTTTTCTCTTTCGCACCAATGCGCCCAACGGACAGGATGATGTTCTCTTTAGAGTCGAAATCTTTTACTTCCGGATAGTGGCCACGAATGAATCGATCATTGATTCCATTGGTAACCAGTATGGCTTTGTCTTTTAGAACGGGGTATTTCTCTTTCAACAAGTTGAGCGAGACAGGGTTTTCAGCCGAAACGACATCTACCAGGTTTAGAAATCGCTTTTCTTTTTGCTTGTGATACGAGTTGAACAGGCGTTTTTTGGAGTAGGTAATTCCTTCTTCCAACATCTGGTTGTACACATCCATTTTCAAATAGATCTTTCCGGCAGGGTTTTTCTTCTTGAAATGGAGCGCATAGTAAATGGTTTCTTTGGTAAGATGATACAGATTAAGAACGTCGATCTGTTTGGCATTTTCGTCCATATAATCGAGAATGGCCTGTTCCATGAACAACTTTCTCCCTTTGTCTTTCAGAAAATGAATGCTTACCTGATCCGCTTCTGTTTTTAGCAAGGAGTATTCTTCTTCATTCTGGTAGCAAACCAGCGTGGCCTTGTAATTTCCGTTGAGCGCAAGATTTTGACCGATTTGTCCCAGATCTTTCGCAAGATGAACGTTTTGCGCTACGGGAAATATGGTTACGAAGTTCTTTTTCAATCCTATCGTTTGGCGATGGTAAAGATAATGTGCCGATCAGAAAAACAAATCTCGGTTGGCTTTGCTAATTTAGGCCTGCAAACGCGAGTTTGGAATAAGTTAAACAGATTTAGTTGACTCAGGAAGTTTTTATTCATATCGGAATGCCGCGAAGTGCTTCTACCTTTCTGCAGAGGGAGGTTTTCCCGAAGCTGGAAAGTCATCAATTTCTGGGTTTGGAGCAGTCGTATTACTCACACGCGTTCAATAAGTTGCAGTTTGCCGATCAGTCTTTTTACAATCCGGAGGAGGTGAGGGAATACGTGAATCAGTTCACTGAATCAAAGTTGTTGCTTTCGAATGAAAGTTTTGTGGGGCAGTCGGTTTATTTCAATCACTCCAACCGGACCAGAACCTGTTTGCGACTGAAAGAAATTTTCCCTCAGGCGAACATCATTTTGATCCTTCGGAACCAAATTGACCTGTTGACCTCCATGTACAACATCAATTTGCAGGGAAACGAATCAGGAACGATCGATGATTTTGTTTGGTTCCCGCAAGAAGCCGGCGAAGGAGGACTTTGGGGAGCAGGAACTTCCTATTTCAATACCAGCCGACCTGTGGAATCGCCGGAAGGCTACAATTACTCCACGCTTTTGGATTTGTATGAGTCGAATTTTGAAAACGTGCATGTGTTGTTGTTTGAGGAGATGGTGGATGCTCCGCAGGCGTTCTCAGAGAAGTTGGCAGTCGCTTTAGGTGTGGATCAGGAACAGGTTTTTAGTTTGCTGGAAAGTGGAGAGCAGATGAATCAGAGCGTTACGGAAAAGCAGGCAGCCAAACTCCGAAGGCTGAACAAGTACCAGGAAGTATTCGATGCTACTTCTGTGTTGGGAAGGGGAGTAAACAAGATGAAACGCAAAGTGATCCGCTCGCAGAAGGCAGGGGAGAAGCCCCAATTTTCGGATGAGGTAAGAGATAAATTGGTGGCGCAGTTCAAGCCATGGAATGAAGCGCTAAATTCGCAGCGGCCGGAACTCGGTCTGGCAAACTACGCAAGTAAATACTATTTGGATTAATGCAATATCACGGGCAATACCAGCAAGACAAGTTGTTGAATAAGATTTTGAAGGGAAAGAGAAACGGGGTGTTCGTAGACATTGGTGCACACGATGGAGAAACGTTTAGCAACTCCCTGTTTTTCGAGAAGGAGTTGGGCTGGAAAGGAATCTGCGTGGAACCCATCCCGGAAGTTTTTGAAAAACTCGATGCCGCCCGGAATTGCATCAAGATCAATGGCTGCATTTCCGATAAATCCGATCAGGAGCAGTTTTTACGGGTACGAGGAGAAGTGGTAGACACCGAAATGCTCAGTGGCCTTTTATCCGACTACGACCAAAGGCACCTGGACCGCATCGACCGCGAATTAAAAGAATACGGAGGAGACAAGGAGGTGATCTCCGTTCAATGCTACAACATCAACGATTTACTCCGCGAAAATGGTTTTACCGCCGTGGATTTCTTCACCATAGACACTGAAGGCAACGAACTAAAAATCCTTAAAACCATCGATTTCGAAGCCTTCGACATTGACCTGCTCATCGTAGAAAACAACTACGAGTCTGACGAGAACAAAAAGTTCATGGAAAGCAAGGGCTACAAGCGCATTAAAACGGTTGGGCACGATGAGATTTTCAGGAGGAAGGATAAGTTGACGGGGTTGCAGAGGGTGTTTTGAGTGGGGCGGTTTGGCTATGAGCAATGTCCCGACGGGTGTGTTTTATAGCTATTGTTGTTGGTAGTTTTTATTCTTTATTAGTCGTGACATTTTTTATTATTTCAACAATTCTATTTGAGGAGTCATTGTCCTTTTCTGAATTTAAATAACCTGTCTGTTGATTAGAGAATATCGTATGAGTTGCTTCAATGAGTACAGCGTTTTTAGTTTGATTATCAGTCCCAGCAGCTTTTGCAAAAGTTTCAAATGTCGAGAGAGCATTTTGTCTGTGTTTATTTAAGGTAGCATTATGCCTATGAGCTTTGTAATTTCTATTGCAAATTGATAAACCATAGAATAGGGCAGATAGGACAACAATCTTTGCAATAGAAAACTGAATTATCTCGGCATTTGTCGCTTTCGAATCAGGGAATAGAAAAATGAATAAGATTGAGGCAACTACTATTGCTATAAGTACACCAACTGTCCATTTAAGCCAAGCCCTTGCTTGTTCCTCATGCTCATTTGACTCAGTCATGAATATTTGAGAATGTCTGGAAACCCCCACTTTTGCAGCAGCTTCTTCGGCACTTTTTAAAGTTTCTTCTAGCTGCTTTAAATATTGAACTCCTTTTTCTTCTGTTTCTTTGGTTTTCTTTTCTAATTCGCTTGTTAATTGTTCAAGTTTTGCTTGTTGAACAGAAAGGTCATTACCACTAAGTAAACCAACTGTTAGGATTGGTAAGGTATGTTGGTAATAAGAATCAAATTGATTTTCAAATTGATTTATCAGATGGTTTCGTTGATTTACAGGGTTGTTTTGATTAGCATTAAAGTCTTTGAATTGTGTAAACCTTTGAATCGCATTATCTAATTGCGCATTAAAATTGCTCAAGAGGTTGTGCGGAACATCTTCTAAGTTTACAGTTTTAGTTCGATTGAATAATTCAATTGTTCTTAAAATAGTGGGTTCGGCATCTTTGAATGAAAGTTGGCTGCCTAGGTCATTTTCTCTTACTAAATCATCAATCTGAAACTGTGATAGTGTATCAAGCTTTCCTTCGATTTGCTCCATTAATTGTTCAGTCTGTTCCCTTGTAGCCATTAATTTCTCTTTTGATTACCACCAACGGTTCGTTTATGGTGCATATCCCGCAGGGTATAAACTATACACTTTGTTGTGGTATGTTTCTTTATTCCAAATTCGTGTTCGCCGTTTCAATTAAGCTTCCGAGAAAGTCTGAAACGCCATTCACATATCTTTGCATTTCTAGCGGTACTTTTTCCAATTCTTGATTTGCATATGGAGCAAAGTAGGCAAATGCAGTAAGTCTGTTTGCTACCTTAGGTTCATGTTTGATTGCATTGTTCAAGACGCGACACTCATTAGCGTTAACATAATTTTCGCATGAGCTTATATCAATGCCTGCATTTAAATACTCCCGTTTAAAATCATCCCACCTGTATGGAGCAGAAACAGAGTTTTCGGGTACAGCATTTTTTAAAGAAACATAGGACTTGAAAATTTTACCTAAAAACTGTTCTCCTATTGCCCAAAGTCCAACAACGGTCATGTGATCAACAAAAGCAACGACTCGGTCATTTTCCATGTTTTTCCCGTGGATGTAGCTGAGTTTTCTTGCGGTCATTATATTTTCAGCATCACCTATGTCGTCTGTGAAAGGCTCAATTTCAATTCTATCAAGCTTTTCGTCAACAAGGTTAATTTCTTTGTATACTATCTGTTGTATTTTGCAAAAATCGTTCAATCTCCAATCTAGCTCCACTTGAATACTTCCTAATTTGCCACTTATGTTTGATGCAAATGGAATTGGAACATTTTCTCTTTCACTAATAGGAGCATGCATCCAATGAAATATAGGTTTTTTAGACATTTAGACTTTTAATTAATGTACCACAACGGTTTGGCTATGCGCAGTGCCCCGAAGGGCATTGCGTATAGGTTTTGTTGTGGGCAGTTTATTCTATTTTTCATCGAGTCTTTTATTCCTCTGATTTTTCAATGCCCTGATCAAGGCTAATTATGTAATTGATAATAACCCTCTAATGTGTATCCTCTCATTATCATGTCCAGCCCAAGTGGAATCGACTTTTCAATTTTGGGTAGTAATTTCATCACCTTTTTATTAAAGCTGGTTTCTTCTTTTCCATTTTTCATCCTAACAAACCTTACTGCACTATAGACTTGAGTATAGCTTTTTTCGTCTAGGTCCTTCCTTTGAAGCAACATTATGCAACCGCTTATGTGTTTTCCATTTTCCCATCTGCCAGTGGTTGCGCTAAGAGAACCCAGTGTCATAGCACCATATCCATGTGGAGATTTGTTTTTCATTTGGCCGCAATACTTTCGACCGTCTTTTAAGGTCAATATTCCATGAGGGCGATACATGCCTTCGAATGGATTCTTTTCATTTTTCCCAAGTTCGGAGACCTTCATTTCAATCATCTTGATAGTATCATGTTCAAATACACCCTCGAAAACATCATCATTTTGGTAAACCACTTTGAAAAATCCCCTCTTCATTCCAGAATTCCATTTGCCAATGTATTTGTTACCTCTTGAATCTATGTAGACACCAATACCATGCCTTTTGCCATTTTCCCAACTTCCTTGGTAAAACGCCCCAGAGTTGTATATTAATTTTCCATCGCCATGTTTTTCCCCATTCTTCCAGTTTCCTTCATATTGGCTACCGTTCACGTAGGCATATTGGCCATATCCATCGCGTTTCCCGTTTTTGAGCTCTCCAATGTAGTTGGATCCATTCTTGTATTCAATTGAGAATTCTTCAACAAGCTCTCCATTAACCCACTTTGCCCTTTTGGTATTACCGCTACTATACGTCAGGAAGCCGGCCATACTTCTACCGTTCTCAAATTCGCCTTTAAAATAGGATCCATCCTTATAGACCACAGTCCCAGGTCCATGAGGCTTGTCATTTAACCAGATGCCCTTGTATGAAGATGTTAGTTGCGACTCTAAGATTGTAATTCTCTTATTTTTCTCATTAGAAGGGTCAAAAGTGCATTCAATTGTCCCTATAGTATAATACCATGAAGTGGCAACCCTTCTTTTAGAATCAGGCTGACCATAGGAATAATATCCAAATCCAGATTTCTTCCCGTTCGCCCATGATCCATTATAAATGCTCCCATCCTGAAATGTCTTAATCCCTTCACCATTAGGTTGGCCATTTTCCCATTCACCTACATAGGTATTTCCAGAGGGGTATACTACGGCAGCATAGATTGTTCCGTTGTGTGTTCCTATAATGTCTGAGGTAACAAACTGTTTTACAATGCCTACCCAAGGGGCTGGGTTCTTAGGAATGTGTTTTCCACTGGGATTGTATTCTCTTCGTAAGTCGAAGACCTTTTCAATTGGACCTTCAATTGATCCGCCACCAATTCCACATCCTTCTCCAAAAAAATTATCTGCTGCCTCCTTCAGTTTATCAAAGACATCTTCTTGATTCGAATCAAAATCTCGTTTTTCTGGTTCTGGGATATCATTATCAGTCACTCGCCCGAGCTTTTCAAGCGTAATTTGCTCTGGAGAGCTACTGGGTTCATTAGGAATTGGATCAGTTCGCCCCAATAAATCGGCTGGGGGGTCATGATCTTGTGATATAGCACTAGCGCTAAGTAATAATACTAAAACCGACAAAAGCAATTTTGATTTCATATTTAATTTTAATAGCCCACAACGATAGTATATCCACTAGTACTTATTCTGCACATCCCCAAAAATCCACGATAAATCCCCGAAAAGAACTTTCAGGAACAAATGCCAGGTTATTGGTTAGATACGTTTGGCGTTTATTAGATGCTGTTAAGATACACTTTTAGAACAAGATAGGTTAGGGGTGGCGGTCGTTTAATTCGGAAACGGAGCACCATTAAGCTTTAGCCATGGTTATAAACAGTTACTTCAACTTCCAAATGCCAATTACTTCTGATATACCAATAAGTTTTTTGCCTTTTTCTGTCTCACCTAAAAAGTACCATAGACTGTTCATGGTTGTACCATTCAGATTGTTTGTTTTACCTAGCCAATTGTCGGTGTCGCGATAGCTTTTTCCTGATTCAAGAATGGCATCAGGGCATTTGTACCATTTCTCAAATTCTTCAGAATTAAATGGGCGATTATAGATAGATTTAAAAGTCCACTCATTATTTACGAGCAGATAAGCACCAAATTCAATGATTTTAATTTTCTGGTGGTTTGTTGATACAGTGGTGGTAAATTGTAATTGGTACTTTCCTCGTTGTTCAGGATCTTTGGTGTTTATGCTTGCATAAACTGTGTCGGTATGGTGTTCCACGTCTAAGCCGATTTCAAATTGCCTCAGTTTTGACGGAAGTGGGGCAGAAAATTCGGTGGCGGTGGAATCGATTATCTGTCTGGTTGTTTCTTCTGAGGCACATCCAATCAGGCAAAAGATCAGTATCCAAAGGCTTACATACTTTGTCATGTAATTGTCTTTAACAATTGGGCTAAAAAGCGTTTTCAATGATTTTTGGGTTTTGTTATATGCCTGCTTAATTTTTGTCTTAATGAAAAAACGATTTTATCCAAAAAGTATAGGTTGAAAACCTCTCAATACTTCAGTACTCCCCTGAGTACCACTAAAAGTATCAGATACCGAAATTTCCCGACTAAGTACAATTTAAAAAACAACTCATTCCGATATTTTCCTCTTTAGTTGCATAGCGCTTACATTTGGGTCATTACGGTATGTTGCTCGATTTGTGGTTATAGCTTGAGTCATGTCATTGAGTTCATGATCTGACGCTGTTAAAGCTCCAGTATGCGTTAGGCCACCTGATGTGTGAACTGTTCCATCAGCCCTAATCTCAGCGTGGTGCCATCCGTGTACTGGGGTGGTTGAGGGATGTGTTGTGCTACCAGTGGTAGGATCCACGTATCCCGGATAATTTGCATTGGTCCCTCCTCCCTCTATGTGAGCTCTCCAATGGCGCAGCGCATTTCTGCTATGGAAGAAAAACTGCCCATTATTGGTTGGTGTGGTTAATGCCGGTCCGTGATCGTGTTGTGTGCGCATCCTGACATGTCCAGCGGGTGTGTTAAAGTAGAGCGATGGAGTCCTTTGACCCGATGGATCCAAGGTTGCAAATGCGTAATTTGCATTGTTGAGTGTGGGGTGCGCAGTTCCCGCACCAGTGGGCCCCCTCAACGCGCGTCCATCCCTCATAAGTTGCGTTGTATCAGTGGTATGGGGGACACTCTTGTTGTTTTCTTTCTTTTGAATGGGACTTCGTTGTTGTGCAAAATAATTATTTGTCATTGTTTGCAATTGGTTAGCTTGCCTGGCTTGTAGGCTATTAGTAGCTATCTCTTGCAGTTTTCTTTTAGCAACCGCTTCGGGTTGTTCGTCAAAGAATTGAAAAGTAGACTCGCCACCGCCCTGCTTTTGAGTAGCAGCAGTAGCAATCGATCGGCTTTTATTCTTTTGAATTTTATCAGCGCGAGTATTCATAATTATTTCTTTTCAGGTTTCATCTTATTCAATACAACGCTCTGTGTATGCACTGTGGCATTGATTAGTTAGTATTTAGTTTCGTTTATCTAAGTAGCGAATTCTTTGAATTCGCAAAGTAAATTATGTCGTTCAATACTTTTCGAATTCAAAGAATTCGAGGGGTGATTAAGTACCCACAACTGCTTTTTAACCCGCTGAACCGCCATGGTGAATACACCTTGTTACAGACCGTTTTTATTTACAAATTCTGTCCAGATCGCCTGTTGTGAAGGTCAACCCGACCGATTGAAAAAAGTGAAGCAGATTACACCACTTTTCATCACAAAAGTCTACTCTGGTTTGTTTGAAGGTTCTGTAGGCATCACATTCGATACACACTTCTAAGTATTCAATAGGTTCATTTTCTTTATAGAAAACAATAGAATGGTGTGGTTCATAACAGTCATATGCAACACCAGTATTTCCAAATCTTTTAGTTTTGGTACCATGTAGTACTGAGTAAAGTTCAAGTGTTTCCTTTTCGTTTAGCTCTACTGTACCATTTATCCCTCCAAGTATGAAATTCCCATCTTTAATCTCTGATTCTTGAAATTCGTTTTCGTAATCTAATTCGAAGCTGTGTACAATGATTTTTGTCGCTTCAGAAAAAGGCCACTTCAATGGTTGATTTAAGTCTAACTCTACATTGATACACTCAGTTTCTCCATAATCCTCTATTTCTTCCTCTTCAGCTTTATCGTTTGAACATGAGGAGATAACAGCTAGAAATAATAGCAAAAGAGTTGTTGATAGGTTTTTATTAATCATTAATTCAATATTGTCTGTAACGATAGTATATCCACTAGTTCATTTCCATATCCCACACATCCCCCAAAATCCACGATAAATCCCCGAAAAGAACTTTCAGGAACAAATGCCAGGTTATTGGTTAGATACGTTCGGCGTTTAATAGATGATGTTAAGATACACTTTTAGAACAAGATAGGTGAGGGGTGGTGGTGATTTAACCGGAAAGGAAGGATTTATTTTCCCAATTTTTTCTGAGATAGAGCTGATCAGATTAAGTATTGTAGCGTTCATCTCACAGGGCGGCTTCATGATAGTATCAAAGGGAGGGAATTCCATTGGATTGTAAGTGGTTCTGATATGGTGTGCTCCTTTCTTTGATTTTCACATGTCAAAGTCAAAGAAATAAGCCTTTTCATTCTCTTTGTCGTACCAGTAATATTTGACGTGCTGACTTCCATTTGTCCAACTGTATTTCTGTAAAGTCCTGATTCTATTTTTATCCCACCATTCAAAGTCATGTTGCAAACCAAATCCATTATTTGAATCGAGAGAATCAATAGTTAATTGATTCGCTTCGATAATTTCATTTGAAGTTTCGGGGCTACAGTTAAACGCGAACATGTAATCTGCGTCAATTCCAATAGCGTCATCGAAGCAGTAGATATTTTTGACGTCTTTCGTGATTTTAACATTTAAAAAGTCCTGGAATCTTTTTTTATTATTCTCTGTATCGGGCTGGTCGTGGTCAAAAGGTGGGTAAGCTTTGTCAATCACCTTCTGGGCTTGTTTTCTAAGTTCGCTCTTCGTTTTTTGCTGGACTTTGTCAGCCACCTGTTCAGACTTGTGTTTAATACGGTCACAGGAAATCAGTCCTATTGTCAGCATTAATATTGGCAATATGTGAATAGGTCGTTTCATTTAAATGTCGCACGTTTTTGCTAAAGAAATCATACTATTTGTCTTAGTTATTGTTGGCCTTCGTTATTCAATTCTCCGCGAGCTATTGTATAGAAAATTGTGCCTCACCCAATTGTCGCTTGAAAGTGTTCTGGTGATGTAGTTGTTTTCATCCGGATTCAAAGGAGAATTGTAGCAAGTCTTAACTAAAAAACCATGTGTAAAATAAAGATCGTAATAGTCACACAACAATTCTTTTGGGAGACGAACATTTATCGAAGCTGAGTCATTGAACCATCTGATTTCATCACTGTGATTAGCTAGTGGATTTTCATGAGAAAGATGCAAGGCACCATCAATGGTGTCGTGTTTTTCATGATGAAAACTTGTTTCACATTGACTAAGAAAGTTTTCAAATGAGTTGAAAATCTGACCTCTAGCTTTATTGTAATTTTCATAGCAAATAGTAAACACCAAATTATTTGGAGCCGTAGTGTCATTTTGATTTCTGAACACTATGGAAAGTGCATACTCGGCAAATCCTTTTTTTATTAGTGGATTATTGAAATTCAAACTATCAGGAATTCCAGAAGTGCCAATCTCAATTGAAAGGGAGTCATTTTTAATTTCAACAAAGCACGCTCGCAGATCTATGAAAGAATGTTCCGAATCCTGCGCTTTAATAGGTTCCATTCCGAAAAACACGGTGTCTCCAAGGGTTGAACATGGTGAATCTTGAAT
Organism: Parvicellaceae bacterium; assembly: GCA_965267315.1. GTDB lineage: Bacteria > Bacteroidota > Bacteroidia > Flavobacteriales_D > Parvicellaceae. The sequence goes on along the minus strand of OZ253949.1, from coordinate 3,949,760 downwards.
GTTTGAACTCAAGCCAGTTTGAGATTCTTGATTTTTATTCTCTATTGTACACATTGTAAGGGCTGGAGATACAATTATCGATACAAAGAATATTGATCTTTTCATATGATGGCTACGTTTAGGTAAGCGTGTTTCAATGCTCTTTAGACGTTGTAATCCGCTTTTCTTATTCTCTTTATTTTTTCGTTTGCAAGATTCCTGATTCTTTGTCCGAATTCTTTTTCCGTGAATTGATGAACAATCTCAATTCCATTTGCCTTATCTATAATTAATTCAATTAGCACATTTTCATTAAACACTTGCCGGTGGTTAATACATGCCTGAACAAGTTCTTTGGTCAGGGGTTCCCTTTCAATTTTTTTCTTCAGCTCTTCGCGTTGTATTAGCTTAATTGCCCAATCGCCAAATTTGGATAGTTCTTTTTTGATCAAATTGAATTGGTGATCTGAAATATCAGGGTGAGTAAAAAGCTCCTTTAAAGCAGAACCTGCCATAAATTGATCAGAATCTTCAAGGGCCAATTCAATAAATTGTTCTATTTCAAGATTCGTAAATTGATTTTTTGGATCCAGCCAATACTTAAAAGTTCCGTATCTATAGTGTTCGGCGTTTTTACTATCACCCTTTTGAAATTCGGAAAATTGATTAATCAGAATTTCCTCTGTAAGGAATCCATAATCAACCCATTTCTCAGTGTATCCCAAATCTTCTAATTCCATTGTTTTAATTGCAGCTAACGGTTGCCAGCAAGCTAGATGTTTTGCTAGCCGCTGGCTTTTTTAGTTTTTCTACCATTTAATCATCTTTATGAAGTTGTCAAATTTTCCAATACCTTTTTCTTCATCGTAGGTCCTGACAAACTCGGGTTCTTGAAATGGCATTGCGAAATATTTAAAATTCCATTTTCGGTTCAACAAGTCAAAAGTAATATGCAACGCTTCCTTGCGGTAGTCAATTGGGTCATAAATGCTGATTACGAGTTTGTCCATGGAGGTTGATCCGAAAAGTCTGTCTTTCAGATTCGAGTTCTTAATGTGTCGGACTAGTTCGGTTAGCCTATCGTGTTTCCCTTCCCAATCTCGCATGTATCGATTTTCGATATAGTCCCATGTTTGGGCTGGTGCATTCCATGGATGATATTTACTTTTGGTCGTCATTTTGGCTTGCAGCTAACGTTTAGCATAAAGTTAGCGAACTCCGAGGAAGACGAAGTCTGACGATCACTGAATCCTCGAAGAGGTGAAGTAAAAAGCTTGCGATGCAATTTAAGAAATTGAATAAAATCTTAAATAAGGCACAGGGTAAATAAACATTATCATGAAATTCTTTAATAAATATTCTTTTGTTTTAATACAAGCCAGCGGTTTGGCTATAATTAGTGTGGCATAAGAGCTAGCAGGTTTAGTTCGCGTAACACCGTTAGCCGAGAATATAAATGACTATACCGGTTAAAAGAAAACAGGAGGCGGAGATAGGAATGAAAATGGGTTCTTAACCGGTTCCGAATATTAGTATTTAAGGTTAACCTCGTAAGCCAGTTTCATGATAGTATCAAAGGGAGGGAATTCCATTGGATTGGAAGTCGTTCTGATATGGTGTGCGATGGTCTGTGTATGTTATTGTAGCATTCCGGAAGGTGCTATGCGCTAGACACCTTGTTACCTGCTTTTTATATTTTCAACTATCCAATTTGTTTCAGTTTCATCAAGAAAATCCATTTTCTTCTCAACAATCCACTTTTTTAATTTTGAAATCCGGGGATATTCATTTTCATATTTGGTCAAATACGTGAGGGCGTAAACAATCTCAGGGTATTGATCTTTGCCATAATGGATATTTGTACTTCTTTTTCTTGAAAGGATTTTCTTAACCCTGTCAATAATTACTTCAATTGCTCGATTATCGGCATGTGTAGTTATAAGTTCGGTTAGAGTGGATTTCACAAATGAATCTTTCTTTTCCCTTATCATTTCGAGGAAAAAGTCCAGTTGATTAAACCCATCAATTCTTCCAAGAGCATAAATACCAGTAATTAAAAGATCTACTTTTTTATTCTCTCTAATCACTTTTTTTAGTGGTTCAATTGATTTTTTTGTTCCGATTTTTTGAAGTGATATGTTTGAATAATATAGGTCATATTCGTCTTTTGAATGAATCAGAATTTCAATTAAAAAGTCTTCAATTTTCTCTAAATCCGAATTATACAGGGCTAAAACCTGAATTGCAGAGTGTCTTATAGATGAGTTTTTGCTTCGTGCAAAGTCAAGTATAATGTTGGAATGATCTTTCAATTTTAATTTACACGATGATATTCCGCTCAATTTCAAGCCAATAAATGACTTATTTTTTTCGGTGTTTAATTGTTCAATTAGGAAATGGATTAATTCAGGATCACTGTATTTTTGTGCAATACCAGAAAGTAAAGAATATGCCTGGTTTCTTCGATCTTTATTCTTTTCGTTCGAAATAATATTCTTAATCGCCGGAATATCTACCGTTTGCAATTCACTTATTCTACCTCGAGCCTTTGCGGCAACAGTTTTTGATGAATCATATCGTACACCAGGTTCCAACTTTTCTCCTGCTGCTAAGGAATCATCCAATAAATCGGTTATAAGCTTTTCAATTTTCTCTTCCATTTTAATTGTAGGTAGCGTTCCAGCATAAAGTTAGTGCGTTAGCATTATTTTTTATGCATGGTTATAACACGTCATTTGCTTTCTTTTTTGACAAACCATTCCTTTCCAAAATTGATTTTTAAGCCTATTTCATGGTATTTAGGTTCAACTTCGTAAATCGACATTGATCTTTGATAGTCAAAGGTATAGGTGGAGTATTGATAGTCTTTGTAGAATATTAAGAGAGAACCATAGCTAACGCTCAGTCCGAAAGCCGTATAGGTGTCTTGCTTGCCGGTTGAGTAATTACCCTTGTAATAGGATTTCCATTCGAAAGCTTTACCCAGACCGAAAATTGGAGAAACTCTCCAGAGTCCCTCCCGATTTGGAATTACACTCAGTAGGTTTACGGAGGCTTCAGCATATAGTTCTTTGTGGTAAAGGACAACAGGAAAGTCAAGTTTTCTGTACCCTACTTCGATTTTCGCCCACTTGAAGAAGTAGCTTAAGCCGAAGTACAAAGAATGTGAGCGATCATTGGAGATGAATTGGTTATTACAACTATATTTTGGGCAATATTCTTCCATGAATAGGTACGAAAGGGAGCCATATCCCAGAGTTAGGTTTAGCCCCTTTTTCTGTTCGAAAGGAAAAATAAAAGGTGGTTTATTTACTTTTTGAATGGCTCTTTTCCATTCACCCTTCACGTTTGTTTTAATGGACTTTATTTTGGAATAATCTACAGTAGCGATATTTTCTTCATTAATTGGGATCAGGGTCATTTTAATAAGTACTACAGCAGAATCTTCCCGATCTAAAAGTGTTTTTTCATCTGCAACTCTTAATAATGGACCAGAAGTTGAGTTTTCGTTGTCTTTGTGATAATTAAGTTGCCATGTTCTATTCGCAACGTTTATGAAGATATCTCCATTATTGTTTACATGGGTGTCAACGAAATTTTGTATTTGCTCAGAGGTTTGAGCCAATGTATACACACCAATTTGAAGAACAATAAATGAAAGCAAGAGTTTCATGAGAATTCAAATTAGCTTATTCTTTCAAAGAATCAATTGCGATTGTAGGAACGGTCATGGATTCTAACGTTCTCGCAAAAGTTAGCTAACTCCGAGGAAGATGAAGTCTGACGATCACCGAATCCTGGAAGAGGTGAGGTAAAAAGCCTGGCTTTGCCCAATTGGCGGTTTACACTCAGAGAACTAAAAGCGAAGCGCTCTCTGACCAAAGGGAAGAAATACCTCAGTGCATTGAGCACTTATTCATATGAACCACTAGGTGAAGGAGCGCCTGAGACCGTTGAATCAGTACTAATACATTATCACAGTGCGTTACTTTTTCTTCTTTCTCCGCTTAGGAGGAGGCGGTGGAGGCAGATCTATTTCGCCTGATTCAACTTTTTTGTTGAACTCCAATCGGTCATGATATTCTTTAATCAATAACTCTCTGTTCTTAATTTCAATTCGATCGATTAGTTGATCTTGTTCGTCTGTGAAAATAATGTCAATCTGGAATTCTGGGGAACCATCTAAATAGTTAAAGTACCTCGCTCTAAAAGTGAAACCATTCGTGTAAACCAATATGTTACTTAACGTTGAATTGAATTTGCATCTGTGAATTAAGGCTCTTGCGAGTTTCAACTCGCTAAGCGAATCTGAGAATAATGTGGGATCTAGAAATGTTCGCAAACTGTCCTCGTGAACTTGTTGTTCTAAACAAATTATAAATTCTTTCGATTTCAGGTACAATGAACGAGCGATAGGCTGATCCTCAAGATACTTATCTTTTTTTCGGTCAATTACACAGTAATCCGGACATGTTAGTTGCATATAATGTTCGAAATACTGGTTCAAATCATGCCGAGTTTGACCAGTTGAATCAATATATTGATTCTCTTCGACTATCCATTGAGAAATGTGTTTTCGAAATTTTGAAACAATCACTTGCCTTCCTTCAGCTCCAGAAAGTTCCGTGAGTGGTTTCTCTATTTTATTTAGAGAATCACAAGCTTCTTTTGCAATTTTTTTCAGTGCTGTTTCTTGAGCAACACTAGTCAAAGTGTAAAATGCAAAACATGTGTAAATAAAAAGTTTCATTAATGCACTATAAGGTTTCCGCATACAGACTAACACAAAGCCCACGGAACAGCCACAGAACCAGCCTGCCGGAGGTAGGTGATTGCGGCTTAGGTATGGTTGGTAAATCGTTAGTTTTTATAATTTGATCCATTGACAAATATTCTGGAGAAATAAATACAATCAACAGGCTTGCCGTCCTTTCTTGCTGGCGTCCAATTTTCTTGTGTTTTTTTAATCACCTCCGAAATGTTAGTCCAATCATCTGCCCTAGAATCGCCTATCTGTTTAACATCTTTTATTATCCCGTCACACGTAACCGTGAATTGGTAGTTTAGATTAAAGATTTGTGCTTTGGCGATCTCTGACAATTTCAAATTGTTCCTAACAAATTTGTCAAGTTTTTTGTTTCCACCTTTAAATTTCGGAAGTCCACTAATCTTTTCGTAGTTGTCAAAGCGCTTATCATATTCTGTCTGCTTTTTATTTGCATATACATTCCCGTCTCCGCAATTATGGGTTGGGTTCGTAGAAAAACCAAAACAGAGGGCTGCACTCAGAATGATTAGAATTTGTCTCATATGTTTATCTTTTTTAATGCTTGCCAATGTTCTCGCATAAAGTTAGCTAACTCCGAGGAAGACGAAGTCTGACGATCACTGAATCCTAGAAGAGGTGAAGTAAAAAAAATGTTTAATTAAGATTTTTTAAAATCTTCCCAAAGTTGACCCAGGTCTTGCCACATTCGTTTTCTTTCTTCCATGCTGAGCTGATGAAATTTAGTTGAAGCGTCGTTTAATCGACTGCATATTTCTCTACCTGGAACATAGTCATCCACAGTTTGAGCAATACTTGATGCACGTTGAAAGATATGATCATAATACATTAGTGAAGTTGCCCGTGCAATATATTCATCGCTAAAGTCGATTTCTTTCAGTTTATCTAAGTTGGGCTTTGTCATGGAGTAAAGTCTGTATTCGGACCTTGAAATTTCAATAAGATGTTCAGCATTATTATCCATTTCATTCATGAACTTTTCAATGTTCTTGATATATGTGGCATGGTCGAAACTTTCTTCCAGACTTTTGGGAGGAGTTGTTTGACCAATGGCCTTAAGTCCATTCAAAAGCTTTGTTGCGCTTACAGTCTTCTTATTGTGTTGAGCATCCAGATTGATATTAGTTGCAGCAACCTGGGATTTCATTCTTCTGTAGGACACAATGAGCGCGACAATTGAAATGATGAAGGCGAGTGCCGAAATGATTGTCTCGAGATCCAAAAAAGACGTGTTTTGAGCAACTTCAATGGTGTCCATGTCAGTGTTTTACGGCTTGAATCAAGCCAGTTTTAATTCCCTTTATTTTTTGTTTTAGCACGTTTTTTAATCATCCTATCCGCATTCCAATAACGCAAACACTGAGTCAAGCTCAGTGTAAACTGACTTTTTGTGCAATCCCCGTTATTATACTCTCACTCCTATCACACAAACGTCATCCAATTGCTCCAGGTTCCCTTTCCAATCTTCAAAAGCAGCATCAATCAGATGTTGTTGTTCTTCCATGTTTTTGTCTTGGACGGAAAGTAACAAACGCTTCATATTAGCAGCTTTAAACTTCTTTCCCTTTTCTCCGCCAAACTGGTCTGCATAACCATCAGAGAAAATATAAAAAGCATCTCCTTTTTGTAATTCAAACGTATGGGTGGTGTAAGGTTGTGGGTTATCAAACTTACCTATAGGTTGCTTATCAGCTTTTGTTTCCAGTACTTCTCCGTTTCTGATAATCCAAAGCGGGTTGTTGGCTCCGGCATATAGCAAGGTATTTCCTTCTAATGAACACAAAGCAATGTCCATCCCGTCTTTTACTTCTTCTTCTGATTTTTCAAATTCTGAAATAACGATCTCACGGGTTTTATCCAATATTTTTCCGGGTTCTGTTAAGCCATGTTCGCGAACGCTTCTGTTCAGCCCGTTGTTACAAACTACCGAAACCATTGCACCCGGCACCCCATGTCCGGTACAATCTGCTGCTGCAAATAGTATTTTATCGGCTTTGTGCTCCCTGCCAGCCGGCAGGCTGTGCATCCAGTAAAAATCTCCGGCAACCACATCTTTGGGTTTGTAAAGAACAAAGCTCTCCGGGAGGTATTCTTTAACCAGTTTTTGCGGTGGCAGAATGGCACTTTGTATGCGTTTGGCGTAGTTAATACTATCGGTGATTTCCTTGTGCGCTTCTTCAACTACTTCTTTTTGCTTTTCAACCTCTTGTTTTTGCGCCCTAATCTCTTTGGTTGCATTATCCACCTCTGTTTCCAGCTCCCTTTGTCTTTGTTTAAGTTTGGCTGTTCGCCAACGAACAACCCCAAAAACAAGCAATACAGCCAAAACACCATAACCAGCTCTTGCCCACCATGTATGCCACCAGGGGGGATGTATGGTAAACGTATATTCAAAAGCCTCACTCCATTCTCCGCTTTCGCCAATGGCACGGACTTCAAAGGTGTAGGTGCCATAAGGCAGGTTACGGTAGTCTGCTTTGGCATCATGGCTGGGTTTACTCCAATTGGAGTTTAGCCCTTCCATAAGATAGCTGTATTGTATTTTGTGTGGTGCGCTCCAATCTACAGCGGCAAAGTGAAATGTAAGGTGGTTTTTATCATAAGGCAACTCCAGATTTAGGGGGTAGTTCTCAAATGTTTTTACACCGTTAAATCCGATCTCGTTACCCAAGCTGTCTGTAATGTTGCGGTAGTCTATAAATTGTTCGTTAATATCCAATTGTCTTAGATAAACTGTGGGTGGGTTTGGGTTTATAGTGTGTAGGTTTAAGTCTAACGTAGTCAGACTTTTGCCACTGCCCCACCACGCACGGTTTTTACTATCTAAACAAGCGCTGTTGATATAAAAATCCATGCCTTTTAAACCGTCATTTTTTTCGAAACGAGCAATCTCGTATGTAACTCTTGTAGTTTTTTTATCGTTTTGTGGTTGTAAACCAATCCCATCTACCATGACAAATTGATTAAGCCCGTTTTCTGTGCTTAACCATAGGTTTCCGCTTTTATCTTCCAGGATAGACCAAACAGAATTATTACTTAATCCTTCTTTTTCGGTAAAATGGGTAAAGCTTTCTCCATCATAGCGGCTTACACCGCCTCCATTAGTGCCGAACCACAGGTTTCCGCTTTTATCTTCCAGGATAGACCAAACAACATTATTACTCAAGCCTTCTTTTTCGGTGTAATGCGTAAAGCTTTCTCCATCATAGCGGCTTACACCGCCTCCATAAGTGCCGAACCATAGGTTTCCGCTTTTATCTTTCAGGGTAGACACAACAACATTACTCAAGCCTTCTTTTTCGGTAAAATGGGTAAAGCTTTCTCCATCATAGCGGCTTACACCGCCTCCATAAGTGCCGAACCACAGGTTTCCAGTTTTATCCTCCAGGATAGACCAAACAGAATTATTACTTAATCCTTCTTTTTCGGTAAAATGGGTAAAGCTTTCTCCATCATAGCGGCTTACACCGCCTTCATTAGTGCCGAACCACAGGTTTCCGCTTTTATCTTCCAGGATAGACATAACAACATTATTACTTAATCCTTCTTTTTCGGTGTAATGCGTAAAGCTTTCTCCATCATAGCGGCTTACACCGCCTGCATAAGTGCCGAACCACAGGTTTCCACTTTTATCTTCCAGGACGGACAAAACAACAACATTACTCAAGCCTTCTTTTTCGGTGTAATGCGTAAAGCTTTCTCCATCATAGCGGCTTACACCGCCTCCATAAGTGCCGAACCACAGGTTTCCGCTTTTATCTTCCAGGATAGAAAAAACAATATTACTTAATCCTTCTTTTTTGGTGTAATGTGTGAAGCTTTCTCCATCATAGCGGTTTACACCGCCTCCAGCAGTGGCGAACCATAGCTTTCCGCTTTTATCTTCCAGGATAGACCATACAATATTATTACTTAAACCTTCTTTTTCGGTGTAATGCGTAAAGCTTTCTCCATCATAGCGGCTTACACCGCCTCCATTAGTGCCGAACCACAGGTTTCCGCTTTTATCTTCCAGGATAGACACAACAACATTACTCAAGCCTTCTTTTTCGGCATAATGCGTAAAGCTTTCTCCATCATAGCGGCTTACACCGCCTCCAGCAGTGCCGAACCACAGGTTTCCGCTTTTATCTTCCAGGATAGACCAAACAACATTATTACTTAATCCTTCTTTTTCGGTGTAATGCGTAAAGCTTTCTCCATCATAGCGACTTACACCGCCTCCAGCAGTGGCGAACCATAGGTTTCCGCTTTTATCTTCCAGGATAGACCTAACAGAATTATTACTTAAACCTTCTTTTTCGGTGTAATGCGTAAAGCTTTCTCCATCATAGCGGCTTACACCGCCTCCAATAGTGCCGAACCACAGGTTTCCGCTTTTATCTTCCAGGATAGACCAAACAACATTATTACTCAAGCCTTCTTTTTCGGTGTAATGGGTAAAGCTTTCTCCATCATAGCGACTTACACCGCCTCCAGCAGTGCCGAACCACAGGTTTCCGCTTTTATCTTCCAGGATAGATCTAACATAAGAAGATGACATACCCTGGTCCACATCCAGGTAATGTAGGTTGTTAATGGCAGCGTCTTTAAATCTGGGAGGAAGAGCAGGTGTGAACTGGGGTTGTATGGCGGTAACTACTTTCCCTTTGGTCGGGATCGGTACCCCGGTTTTGATAGTATCACCTGCAGAGGTTATTAAATAATGTGATGTATCATTCTCCGCAATCTCGTCCAATGGAATTACGGTAAGGGCGTCATGATTTACAGGAAGTACAGTCAGCTCATCCGGTATTTGGTGTACGTTAGGGTGGGCATTATAGGTGCTGTCGGACGGTGTGTAAGGCACTGCTTTCGGAAGAGAAATACTATCGGGATGTATGATTTTTCCAATTGCGGGAATGGGAGTGCCGCTTACCAGTGTGTCGCCATTTCCGAGTATGATGGGTTGGATGGTATCTCCGGTAACTTGATTTATGGTGTATCCTTCATTCGTATTTACCTCTACAGTTTGCGGTTGCGGGTAGAGTGGTGCGGGTTTTTCGTCTGCCTTGTGGTTTCCTGTGCAGGCTGCCATTGCGGTTGTGAGCAGAATGGGGATGATGTATTTTAGTTTTGTTTTCAATGTGCTACTGCGTTTAGGCTAAAGATAGTTATGGAATTGGCTTTAGTCAGTGTTGTAGCCAGTAATATCTTCCCAGCTGACAAGGGGAGTTTTAAATTCGAACCAAATAGTTATCGCACTATCCGGAGCAAATAGTTGTTTGCCATACTCGGTCTTTTGAATTGACCAAGTCAAGGATTCATCGATTCTATGTTGGTACTTTTCTTTTAATTCAATTTCATCTATCCAGGCAGAACCAATAGCATAATAGGGGATAAGGTAAAGGTGGTGATTCGGATAATCGTGAGGCATTAATTCCTCCATACCGATGCCAACATCTTTTGAAATATCTATTCCTAGCTGGTCGTCAATGCCATCCAAAACCTTTTTAATCAAATCATATTGACGCGTATAGTTGATGCAGTCCTTACAATCACAGACGAATCCGGATTTGTCAGCGTAGAATGCTCTGGTTTTTTCTACGTCTACAATCAGTTTTATATCTCCCAATTGAATTGGTTCCATTTATCGGGCACAACGTATTGAACAAAAAGCATTTTAACCCTCTTTATTTTTTGTGGTGTTTAGTTTTTATTTATAAAAATCCTGCTCCTTCACTTTAATTGTGGTTAGCTCAACTGTATGTCCGTCTGGATCTTTCGTATAAATGGAATCAAAGTAGAAATGATCTTGAATATCAAAATCCAGGTTCAGTTCAGTATATCGCATTTTTGCATTTTCGAAATTTTCCTTTGTTACATTAAAAGCGAAATGGTCCATTTTTACATTTTGAGAAGTGGGGTTGGGTATTATATCCTGCCTGTTTGCTGGAAACAATGCGATTCCTGATTTTCCGGAAAGTAAAAAGATTGGAAAGTCCCCCCATTCAGGAAATTTGTAGCGTTTTAGTCCCAATACTTTTTCGTACCATAGAGCAGAAGCTTCCATGTCGGCAACCCGAATTGCAACATGATCCAAAAAATTAATTTCTATTTTATGTTCTTTGTCTGCCATTTTTCAAATTACACCCACCGTTTCCGCATAAAGTTAGCGAACTCCCAGGAAGACGAAGTCTGACGATCACTGAATCCTCGAAGAGGTGAAGTAAAAAGCTCGCAGAATAGCCACCGGACCTGCCTGCACGATAGGCAGGGATGCGAGGGAGTAGCGAGTGCCAGTTTATACTCAGGGCATCCGGAATATGTAAGCGTTAACCCAGGACTGAGATAAGAAAATAGATGAAATAATACTTGGATTTTAACTCAGTTCATTGTTAGCAGTAGCACTAGTATGCAGTTATTACCGTAGCTTTCTCGGTTTTAAGAAATTCAAATTTACCATTGTATAAATTCACTTTCGCACATGAAATTGTATGGTGAGATAAAGTCTTTGACTCATGAGTCGATTCGGTCACGGCCCGAACTATTGCGACCGGTTGGTTTTTGTGATTGATAGAGATTTCAATTTCGTACGGTTTTAAATCTTGGGTCATACCGTTACTAATCAATGTGTTTTCAAGATTTTTTCTTGAGATTTTAATGGGTTTGATCTTCTGAGGCAGATCTATGGCGAACGATGATACTGAGTCAAGCCCACATTCAGGAGATAGATCAAATTTTACCCGAACATCATTGTATCCTATGATCTCGTAAAAGAAAATCACATAATCGCGCAACTCGAAATCGTCAATACTTAAACCAAATTCCACAGAAGTTCCAATGGTAGAAGCAGTATCTAAGTCGAGACATGCGAAGAATTTGGAGCCTACATGCTTCTCAAACTTTTGAATCAGGCTTTCAAAAGCAGAATTGAATTTTTTCATGTAACTCGAATCTTCACAAGCGGATATGGCTCCTTTTGAATAATCAACATTGACGATTGTGTCTCCATCTTTGCTAAGTAAAATTTGATTTCTTATTAAAACCACTTTATCGTCAACTACTTTCTCAAACTTTCTTTTAGCCAGTTGTAAGTTTTGATAGTAGGATGACTTTCTGGTAACATTGGTAGTTGTATTCAAGATAGTCTCGAAATATTGCCTGCCATGTTTATCAGGACTTTCAGCTCTTAGAGCGTCCACTTTCAGTGGCCCAATTTCATACATCAGAAATGGTGCCGGAATCGAGTCTAATATCAATTCATTTGGTATGACCTGTCCAATAAAATTGGGAGAGATCAGAGCTAAAACTAAATACGGTAATAATCGCTGCACTTTAGTATAATGTCTTTGGCCCGTCAGGGAACAGTGTTACTGCTAACGTTCTCGGCTAAATTTACGGCTTTTAGCCGGTCGGATGGCAGCTACGCTTGCATTCGAAATATATTGGCGTGAGCAATTTCAGAATGCGGCGTAGCTGCCATCTGAAATTTAGGCGTTGTTACCAGCTGTTCTTATTCTTTTTACTTTCAGCATTTGCTGATCAAATGCAGAGAGCCTCTCATCAAGTTTTGAGTCATCCAAATCAACTGAAAATTCATCCCAAATTTCTTCAAATTGGGATAAATAGTCTTTGGCATGCCTCTTCCCAAGCCAAGACAAGGCGGCAAACGCGCTTATCTGATCAAAATGCAAATCCTTTCTTCTCAGATAATAGTCCAAATACTTCTCTAGATATTCAACTGATTTATGCGAGTCAATTGCAGCCAATGCCAAACAATATCCGTTTCCTGCATAACAGACTTGACTCTTTAATAAATGCACTCCAATGATATCGATGTATTTATCAATTCTTTCAATGGCACAAAAGTAAGCTCCGACAATTCTTGTTCGCCAGTTAAAGTATCCAAGAAGGATCTCGATTACATTTTCTGAGAGTTCATTTCTGATTGGCTGATATGCGGCAGAAAATTCGTCAGGTTTGTTGATACCAAACATGTAAAATGGGCGAACCCATTTATCAATGAAATCCTTTGTCATTTCATCATCAGATTCAAAATGTGTCAATTCAGGAAAAGGGTCAGTGTGGCGCACGGTTGCCCCAGCAGAATGCAGTTCCATATCTGACAGTTTCTTCTTCATTATAAATTGCTGGTAACGTTCCGTGTATGGTGCGTATCCCGAAGGGTATGCACTATACACCTTGTTGTGGTTAGTTTTTATTTCTTTTCTTATCTCTTTTTTTACGTCTTTCAATCCAATTTTCAGGCATTTTTTTGCTTACAAATAAATCGAACAATGATTCAACATCTTCCTCTAATTTAAGCTCATCAATAGAATATTGGATTCTATTCTTACAATCATCAATTGATTTTTTCTTCCATTCAAAGTCTTTCTTTTTAGAATGACATTTATACAATTGATCAGCTAAAGCACCATTGGTTTCCCATTCTCCGCCTTTATCAGTTGTTCCCATTTCTCCCCAAGTCCAATTCATCGAATTAACCATGCCTTCTTGTAAATAATTTCGGGTTTTATCTGGTAGCCACAGACTTCTACTTGATAACAACCAAATTAAATGCTCAAATTCATCGTAAGGAGAAACTCTCGGACCAAACATTCCACCATGAAAGTATTCATAGGCAATGGTCGTAGGTTGGTAATATCCAAAGTTTTCATGACGCAAAGCCCAAGTATCTTCACATTCAGGGCTTTTTCCATCTGTTGTTAATGCAGAGCCATAATTTGAATTTTCAGCTCTATTCTTTTTTCCTTTTTCAACCGATATTTGAAACTCCTTTTCGAATACTTCTTCAAATTCCCCTTCAAAACCTCTAATAGTCAATTGTGGAGCATATTCAGCGGTGAAGTTTGGAAAGGTTAAGCAAGTTTCAAATAGACCTGGTTGATTGTATATAAAGTCAAGTAATTCATCAGGGTTTGTTAAAGGTGAGATAGGAATAGATTCAACTTTTTCGGTCCATGATAATTGCATAGCTGTCCAAGCTAATCTGTCTCCCCAATCTTTTGCGTTGTCATTTTTTGGAGGCAAGGGAAAGCTCCATCTACCCCAAATTGAATTTTCAGGTATAATGGCTCCATATGAGTTGGCTCTATTTGAAGCTTCAATAACATCTATCCAATATTTGTCTGTAACTACGGGAGGAGTATTACCCCATTCGAGCATTGTGTCCCTTGCAGCTATTAAAGGACTGCCCTGTGGGTGGACTACTCCTTTAATTTCTTTAACTATGCTTTCTAAACCGTTCTTAGAAAGAGCGGCTTTTTTATTAGCTAAACTTGGTGCGTAGTTTAATATCTCGTTATGTTCAATATTATGCCATATTGGAAGAATCACTTTTTCTTTACCGCTAATCTCTTTTTCTGTAAGTCCATCTAACTCATATTGAGTCCATTCTTTTTCAAGAAATGCCGCACTAATTACAACAATACCGAATCTAGAATTACTTAATCCTTTATCTATTGATCTACGAATACTGTCACCAAGTTTTAAAGAAAATTCATCATACCATACTTCTATGTTTTCAGATTGAAGTAGTTCAGCCAAAGGTCTGACTAAATCATCTTTGTCCTCTGAAGCATGACATATGAATAAATCGTAGAGCATATTTTGGTATTTCTTCTAATTAACCACAACGTTCCGGCTATGAAGCGTAGGAACGGCTTGGTTGGTTAGGCCTATGCTTTATAGCCATTGTTAGCAGCTTTTATTAATTATTTTCTTCTTTCATTTTTATGATAATCGCGTTTTGGTCTTCTTGCGAATACTCAATCCACTCATCATAACCATTTGTCTTCGAAATCTGATTTGGTGGGTATGAGTCTGGATAGGTTGTGTAAATATTAGGAATGGCATTTTTTAATTTTTTAATTTCCGATTCCTGGGAACCAAAATATTCAGCAAATCCAAAGTCGTATCCAGTCTTCCCATAGAATATCCATTCAAACGAATTCTCTTCAAAATTCAATTTAATCCACTCATTAAGGCTATCCAATTCCAAAAATCCAGCTTCCAAAATAACCGTATAAGGGAAGGAGGTCTTCAGCTGTTCTCTTTTATTCAAATCATCTGAATCAAGCTCCCCCGTCTGGTATTCTTCAAGCATCTCTGGGTATGTCCTTACCTTCATGGTTAATTCTAATTGCTGCTAACGGTCTCGGCTAAAAAGTGTAGAAACGGTTTGGTTGGTTAGGTCTATGATTTTTAGCCATTGTTAGCAAATGTTTTTATTTTTCCCAATTATCAGAATCTTCAAAATCCCAAAATTCTTTCCTAATTGGAACTATCTGATTTTCATTAATTGACCACTTTTCTAAATCTACTCGCCATTCAAATGAAATTACTCCTGTGTACTCAGTTTTAAAATGAACATGGGCTTGAGTCCAATATAGCTTAGTTAGCAAATTCTCAAATTTTTCTTTCCATTCGCTCCATTCATATTCAACTGATTTCAAGCAAGCGGCGAAATGAATCATCCTGCCCCAATATTCTAAATTTGGTCCTTCGGTTTCTTTATCATTTTTAGTGATCGAAAACATTTCTCTGGAAAGTGGAGGCCAAGAATCAGAGGTCGGAAGATTCAAAATTTTTCCTTCATTATGAGAATAAACTTCATGTAATCTTTTATGATTTAGTCCATATTCCTCAATTACTCCATATATAAAGGTGGTCATTCCCATTTTTCAATTTTTGCTAACGTTAGTATATCTACTAGCGTTTATTTTTTATGTCTCCCCAAGTTACCGATAAATTGCTGAAGGGGCTTTGTATTTCATTGAGTTTAATGCTCCTTACATGGGTGTAAACCTCTGTAGTTTTAACGCTGTTGTGTCCCAATAGCACCTGTATATACCGTAAATCTGTTCCTGATTCCAGCAGGTGAGTGGCATAGCTGTGACGCAAAGTATGCGGTGTTACATTTTTGCGTATTCCCGCTTTTATGGAAGCATCTCTGATGATCGCTCGGATGCTGGTGCTACTATATTTTGTACTTTCCTGTCCATTGAATAGGAAGTGAACTGGTTTGTAATGCTGATAGTAGACCCTAAGGAGTGCTAATACTTTTACATCCAATGGAACATACCGATCTTTATTACCCTTTGCCGATCGAATTGCTACCTGCATTCTTTTACTGTCAATATCAGATATCTTGAGGTTAATCAATTCGCTTACCCGCAGTCCGCAAGAATACAGTAGTGCTATAATAGAACGGTGTTTTAGGTTCTGAACCTGATTAAAGAAATCGCTGACCTCGGTTTTAGACAGCACCACGGGTAATTTTATTTCCTTTTTGGGACGGTCTAGCCAGTAGTAGGTTTTTTCTCTTCCCAACACTTTCTCGTTATAAAACTTGATCGCATTAATGTGCTGATTTTGGGTGCTTCGCGAGTAGTTCTTGTGGATAAGTTGAATTAGATATTCCTGAACATCTTCCTGAGTTAGGTCTGCCAGGTTTTTGTCCCTAAAGTATTGCTTATATGCTTTCAAACAATGTTGATAAACTTCCACAGTACGCGGACTGTACCCTTTCATCTTAAGTTTCGCCAAGGTTTTGTCTAATTCCATCCGGCTACTTTAACAATATTTAAATGTTTAGCCGGTTAATACCCGATAAGTATTCGTTTGTACGCAATTATAAGTAAGTATAAACGTGTAAAAATGGTTGGCCAATAACCATCGCCTCATTCATGTTATGTGTCGCTGAGCGGCATTAAAGGCGAAACATCGTCACTTATCCCAAATCCCTCTTGCGGTACCCCGTATCACCTTAAAGTACTGGATCGGTTGAAACATTCTTAGAGATATGCAAATGCACGAGGCAAGTAAAACGCCCGTACTGCCCATTTCCAGATTTCGTGCGAAGTAAATAGACAAAGGGATGTTCAAACCAATCATCAACACAGCGTGAAAAAGACTTAAGCGGATTTTGCCAACGCCGCTAAGGAAATGACTGAAAACCTGGAGACCGGTGTTTACTATTACCCACCAGGCCATCAAAAGGTTTAGTTCCATTGGTATTTCTACATCAACCCATATCTTGTATATCCAGGGGGCAATAAAAACAAGCACGATCACGCCTAGTGAACTCAAGGCCCACACTTTCATGGTTTTTCGGGTTACGTTGCGTATCCAGTCAGTGTCGTTTTTCGCATACGCATCGGTAAAAGCCGACCAGTACGGTGTGGAAATAATTGAAAACAAGGTGATTACTACAGTAAATAATTTGTATGCGATGTTGTAGGGAGTAACCTGCTCCGTACCGTTGTCTATGGATTGCGTGATGATCATATTATCGGTTGTCATTACCACAAGTCCGGCTACCTGCATCAGGAAAAACTGTAGCCCCAGGGTGAGCATACCGCTGTACTTTTTGAAGTTAATGTGCCTTACCGATGGAGCAACATGCCGGTACTTCCCTGTAAAGTAAATGAGGCTGGCGATTATAGGCACAATGAGATTGGAACCGCCAATAATCAGTCCCAAATAAAGCAACGAACCTTCTCCTGTTTCAGTAGTGGCTACCAGCAGAACAATTCCGCATAGAGACAAGGCGTTTGCCACTGCATTCATTCCTCCGGCATACTGAGGCTTTTGGTCGGCGATAAATACCACCTTAATGATCTGGGCGACAAACTGCAAGCACAGCATGGAGAAAACACAAAATACCAGAAACCCTATTTCATCGATTTCAATGTTCGATTGATTGAAAAGTGCATTCCAATCCACAAATGGAAAGATTCCCACGAAAACTGCAAAGGCAACCAGGGAGATCAATCCTATGAGTGCGTAAGCAGTGCTAACGTAGCCTTTTGCCTCATCTATCTTGTTTTGCGCAACGGACTCTGTAAATTTATTTCTCAGGCCATTGCTCAGGCCAAAATCCATTAAGGTAAACCACGAAATGAAACTTGCGATGGTAAACCACACGCCAAGTTTGGTTTCGGAAATGTACTCCAGATAAAGAGGGATCAGGAAGAAGGTAACGAGTGCATTGAACGCTTTGATCGCAAAGAGCCCGGCAATACTGTTTTTAAGTTTGGTATTTCTCTCGACACTCGAGGAGGTCATTCTAAAAATTAGCGTTTACGTCTGAACAGGCCACGTTTCTTATCTTCCTCACCGTAATAGCCGTATCCGTAGCCAGATCCATAGCCATATCCGTACCCGTAACCATATCCGTACCCGTAGCCATATCCTCCCAGTCCGCGTTTCCTTTGAATCGCGTTAAAAACGATCGCAACGTTTGGCAATTTTCCGGTTTTTCGCAGTTCTTCCAAATTAACCAGGTGGCTTTTAACTGTAATGCCCTGCCTTACAATGATCAGGTTAACATCAGAGTATTTGGTGAGCAACAAGCCGTCGGTAACCAGCCCGATTGGGGGAGTGTCAATAATAATCTGATCGTAGCGACTTTTTAGTTCTTCTATTAGCTTGTCCATCTGCTCACTCATAATGAGTTCCGCCGGGTTTGGAGGAACAGGGCCTGAAGGAATAATGTCAAGCATTTCTGTCCTGCCGGAAGGTTGAATCACTTCATCCAAAGTTGCAGACTTTACCAAATAGGAGCTGATCCCTATATCGTTGGTGAGATCAAAGTCCTGAATAATCTTTGGTTTTCTGAGATCAAGTCCGATCAATACGGTTTTTTTACCCGATAAGGCGATGATAGAGGCCAGGTTCATTGAACAGAAAGTTTTTCCTTCTCCGGATACTGAAGAGGAAAGTAAAATCACACCATGATCCTCGCCCTTGTTCATGTATTTCAGATTGGTGCGAACAGATCGCAAGGCTTCCGAAAGTATCGCCTTGGGGTTATCGAAAACTACCAGATTGGTATCCAGTTTATTCAGACCGATAAACCCAATGATCGGAATATTGGTCAGTCTCTTGATCATACCGGCATCGTAAACCTTGTTGTTCATGCGATCCAGTAGATACACAAACCCAAGCGGAATCAAAATGCCCAGGATAATGGCAATAGAGTAGTTTCTCGATTTCACTGGTTTGATCGGGTAGGGGGTGGAACGAGCCTCTTCAATTACCCGGTTGTCTGAAACCGAGGAAGCCAGAGAAATGGAAATTTCTTCCTTGCGCTCTTGCAGGTACACAAACAGTCCTTCGGTAATCTTCAGTTTTCGTTCAATTTCAATCAACTGTTGTTCCGAGGATGGAATGGACTTCACTTTAACTTCCTGCACGTCCAGTTGCAATTGAAGTTCGTTGATTTCCCGCTTAATGGCCTCCCGGATGTTGGTGAGACTGTAAAGTATGGACTGCACGATGGCATCCATTTGTTGGTTGATTTCGCTCACCTGGGGGCTGTTGGCGCTATGGCGTTGCGTAAGGGCAATTCTGCTGGATTCCAGGTTGCTCAACTCGATCAACTTCTGGGTGAGGTATTGGTCATCAATACTAAAGGCGTTTGGAGCGATGTTGCCAATTTGATCGCGATGTGTGATCAGGTATTCTTCGAGGTAGTCTACAATTTCGATTTGTGCTTTCTTCTCGCTAATTGCAGTACTTATTTCATTTATTTCCGTGAGGATGATTCCCGACTCTGCACTTAGGTCTACAATTCCATTTTCTTTTTTGAACTTGCTTCGTTCGTTTTCCGCATCAATCAGTTTTTTTGAAATATCTGTGAGGCGGTCGTCAATAAACTCGCTTGTTTTACTGGCCATTCGATACTTCTCAGCAACGTCATTTTCCAGATATACTTTTACCAGCATATCCAGAAAGTCTCTTCCCTTACTGGGAACGGTTTCCTCGATACTCAAACGAAGAATCGTACTGTTTTCACTGATCAATCCAACATTTAGCTTACTGAGGTATTTGCCAACGTTTCGCTCCTGCGAAATGAATTTCACCTTGTAAAAACGCTTGTCGGTTCCATTTTTGCTGTATAGCTCGTTTTTGAAGTTGTCTCGTTTATTGACCTGGATTTTTCCCAGGCTTGAGTTCATTGGTACTCCGAATTGGCCGGGTTCGTCAAACTCAACGTCCTGATGTTCATAATGAATCCTGAAACTGTCAGGGCTGGTGATGTCCACAAAAACATCGGTGATAAAGTAGGTGGATGTTTTTAGTGTATCGCATTGAATGGAGAACGGACACTGGTCATAAATTTCGAACGAACGCAATTGCCCTATTTCATAATAGGCAACACCAAAATCGAGTCTGGAAATGGTTGTTTCAATAAGCCCATGAGACTTGAGAATCTGAATTTCGTTCTCAATATTCTTGCTTTTATTTTCAACATCAAGTTCTTTCAGCAGATCATCCGTACCGTAGCTGTTATCGTCTTTGATCAGTAATTTTGCACTTGCCTGATAGATAGGTGTAGCCGTACGATTGTAGAAATAGGCAAGCGTATAGCTAATTCCGATGCAGATAACGAATAGCCACCAGAATCTAAGGACTTTGAAAATGTAGAATCGGATGTCAAAGTCTTTCTCCTCAACCTCCTCCAAATCCGGGTCGTTCGCCATGAGCCTAAATTAATCAGAAAGAATTAAAATTTCCACGCGCATGTTCATACGGTGTTCACGATCGGATGTTGGGTTTTCGTAAATTTTCTTGGTGGCACCATACCCTACAACCTTCATTCTGTTTGCACTAATGCCATGCTCAACCAGATAATTCTTTACCTCTTCCGCTCTCATTTTAGATAATTTTTTGGCAGAACCTGTAAAGTACCAGTCTTTTCCTTTTCCCCGGTACCTCGGGTCTGGTTCTTTCACAGGGGTATCTCCAGCAGTATGTCCCTGAATTTCGATTTTATACTCAGGATTCTCTTCCATGAAATGCAATAGTGCTTCCAGTGCGCTGATCGACTCGGTTTTCATTTTGTGAACGTTGCCATGGAAATAAATGTCCCGAAATACCATAGCATCCCCTTTTTTCAGTTTCACCAATTCAAGATCCAGAAATGAGTCTTTTTCAAACCGAACGGAGGTGTCTTTGCTGGTATGGTAACTAGCCGATCCGGTAACCCTGTAATCGACATCTCTTCTAAGTTGAATCCGATATCCTTTGGTGGCGGAAACAACCGCTTCGTACTTATCGCCGGTTCCGCTTTCTATAAACACCATTTTACCGGCTATTGGCAAATGCTCCTTGTCGCTGGTGAGGTGCCCCACAATTTCAACATATAAGGATTGGGTATCAATTTGTGGTTCCAATGTTTGTGTTGGCCATTCGAGGAACTCAAAGCATCCTCTGTGAATGGCATTTATTCGAAGCACCTGATCATTGGCTTCAAGTCTCAAAATGTGGCCGCAATCGAACACGTTAAATGAAACTACCACGATGTAATAGGTGGATCCTTCTTCAAAAGTGTAAGTCCCAATGTTTACCGCTTTGGCCTCATTCTGATGGAACAGAATTTTATCTTCCAGTTTTTCTTCCGGAAAATCTCCGTGAACAACCTCTTCACAGAATTTATTTCCATTGTACTTGAAGATCAGTACATCATGCATATCGTCCAGATTGGTAGCGCTTAATTTCAGGTCAGCAGTAGTTGTGCGAACTGGATTTACCTTGTACCAATAGGAGTATTCGTCCGATTCATGGAAGTAACTTTTGTTAATATCTGCGATTGTATCAACCCCCACGTCCGTTACAATCAGATCCTCCGCATCAAAGGGAAGAACAATGTCAAATGGAATGAAGCACTCGCTGTTTTGCGCGAAGCAACTAAAAGCACTACAAATCAACAGTATAGCCGGAATCCACCGCAGCATAAAGCAAAGTTAGAAAGTTGGGTTTTGGTTCAACCAATCATTATGCCAAGTGATGAACGATTGATTGTTGGGAACGCCTGACTTTGATAAGAATAAACCTTTACGTCAAGGATATCGGCTGTGAGGCTCACCAGACAAGCTATACTCACACTCCTATCACACATACGTCATCAACCAGGAGCTTGCGACAACTCCGAGCCGCAGGCGATCATCGAGTATAACTCGATAATCTCGATGATTTTTGGTTTGTAGTGAGCGCTATACGCGAACACCGATAATACAAACATCATCAATCTGCTCTATCTCCCCACGCCAGGATTCGAATTCTCGATCCAACATGGTCATTTGTCTGGTCATATCCTGGGAGGCAATTTCTACCAGATAACGCTTGAATTTGGCGGTTTTGTATTTCTTGCCTTTCTCCCCTCCAAATTGATCAGGGTATCCATCTGAGAAAATGTACAGCGAGTCCCCGGTACGAAGCTGGACAACATGGTTGGTGAAAGGTTGTTGCCCCGCGTACTTGCCGATAGGTTGTTTGTCTGCCTTTATCTCGATGAATGTATAATCATCCATTTTTTCGGCCTTCGAAGAGTGGGGAAGACCCTGCATCACTTCTTCTACTTTATCGTTATCCTTTCGGATGATCCATATTGGGTTATTGGCTCCGGCCCATTGTAGTTGGTTCGTATTGGTATTCAACGCGCAGAGCGAAATATCCATCCCGTCTTTTACTTCTTCCTCCTCACTTTTGCTAAATCGATCAATAACCAATTCTCTGGTACGGTTTAAAATTTCCGACGGGCGGGTAATATCCTCCTCCAACAGCGCTTTTGAAAGAGCGTTTGAGCATACCACACTCACCATTGCACCCGGAACACCGTGCCCGGTACAATCAGCTGCAGCAAAATAAATGATGTCGTCAATGGTTTCCATCCAATAGAAGTCACCGGCTACAATATCTTTTGGTTTGTATAGTATAAATGATTCCGGAAGCCATTCTTTCACGAGCTTTTTCGGCGGTAAAATTGCAGACTGAAGGCGCCGGGCATAGTTGATAGAGTCCAGTATTTCGCTGTTCTTTTCTTCCAGTTGCTCATAAGCCTGGTCTACCCGTTGCTTTTGAAGCTGGATAATGTTCTTCTGTTTATTGGTAACTCTGAATCGATTGAAAATGAAAATTCCAAAGAGGATGGCGAGTGAGAGACCTCCAAATAAAAAGTAGGTACGCTGTCTTTGCCTTCCGGCCTCAGATTTTTGCAGGTTTATCTCAGTATCCTTTAGCTGATTTTGTTGGGCAAGGTTGTCTATTTCCAGTTGTTTTTTTTCGTTTTGGTAAATAGCCTCCAATTCTCTCGTTTCTCTGGCGCGTGCAGAATTAACAACACTATCCCTAAATGTATAATACTCCTTTAAGGTGTAGTAAGCTCCCTCAAAATCTTTTTGCATAATGAGTAAGGTTTGCTTCTCGTTGTATAGGTTGGTTAAGGGCGCCAGATAACCGTTTTTCTTTGCGATAGCTATACCTTCTTCATAAAATTTCGCCGCCGTTTCCAGATCACCGTCCAGCATGTAGTAATACCCAATATAATCTGTGGCTTCAGCAATACCGTATAGACTTTTTAGTTCCCGACGCATTTGCAGTCCTAACCTTGCATACTGATAGGCCATTTCCTTCCTTCCTGTTTCGAAGTAACTCCACGAGGAATAGATCAGGCATTTGGCATAATCCTCTTTTTGGTCAGTAGAATCAATCAGTGATAATGCCTCTTCAAAAAACGGAATGCTGGACTCAAACCGACCGAAATCCTGTTCGTACAAGCCATTGGCGATGAGGGCTTCGGCAATATATGCATTGGCTTTGGCCTTCCTGGCGATTTCAAGAGATGACCGCATATACTCTTCTGCTTCATCATAGTTGCCAAGGTTTTTATGTAAAATGGAGATGTTTTTGACAATAGTAGCTTTCCCCAACAATTTTTGAGCACTATCACACAGATGAAGAGCCTTGTACTGCATTTGAAGTGCATCTTGATATTTCCCCATATTCATTAGAAGTACTCCGTAGTTGGCATAGTCCATAAATATGGTGTGAGACAATCCAAGACTATCGGCCCTGGCAAACAGTTTTTTATAATCACGGGTGGCTTTGGCCCGTTCTCCGGCCTCCAAATGTATGGCTGCATACCTGCCCAATTCAGCGAGAAGGTTGTCTTCGGGTAAATGCTTTTTTTTGTAAAGAACAACCTCATCAATAAATTCAAGAGCCCGGTCGTATTTGCCCCAGTACATGTTCACATCGCCCTGTAGTTTTTTTACCCTTATTGCCGATCGATCCTTGTTGATTTGGTGGTACAGCGAGGCCGAAAGTTGAAGTACTGAATCTGCCTCTCTGTAATGGCCGTGCACTTTTTTGAATTCCCCAAGATTGAAGAGATAATGGGCGTGTAAATCTTTGTAAGGCTCAATTTGCTCTTCCAACTTCTGCAATTCCAACATGATTTTTTCCGCATCGCCGGGATTCGACGCCGACAGCGTATCGTATTGAAGCAGTTGGCTCCTGACCCATGCCGTGTCAATAGATGCGTATGAGGAGCAAACCAAAAGACACAAAAGCGTTAAGTAAAATACTCGAAGCATGAGCGCAAAATAAAAACTAATTGGCTGAGTTAGACACGTTTTGGTGAATGAACCAACTCTAAAGAAGATGCTGCTTCAAGGCAGTTACCATAACCAATGGGCATAGAAACCAAAGATTGATGCATCCAGATGAAGTTTCATCTCAGCGGTTCGGGTTTACCGTTCCCTTGTGCAGGCCTTGCAATCCAATTTCAGTTCGGTCCAAAGACCCAATCGGATGATAAAAGCCATGTCTTTTTTCTGCTTTATAGAGGTAGGTTTCCGGCCTTTAACTTACACCATTTAGTACCAGTACTAAATGGTGTAAGTGCTTGGATTTTCTTGTCTATTCGCTACCGTAAGGTTTGGGCCACAAAAGGGGCTATTTAAAAAGCTGATTTCAGCAGCTGGTTACTCCTTTTTTAACGTAATGGTCCAAACCGTCCAGTAGCTAGCAGCACCTGGGTTGTGATTGTTTGGTGGGTAGAACATGGTGGTGTCCACTCCGAATGAAGACCACACTTGCTTTCTTTTTTTACTTTTTTCGATAGTCCAGGTAATGTTGTTTTGATCTCCCACTTCACCCAACGCATTCAGCATGATCATGCGCTTATTTTTATCATCTGTTACCAGTGTGTCTTTTTGCTGGAGAGTGTCGCCGTTGTTGTCGATATAGAAGAAATCATACATACGACTTTCTTTTGACTCACTATTTGGATCTTCCGAAATTACCAGTGTTCCCGCATTTTCAATACTTTCAATAACGTCTTCGGTTCCGCTGTTATAGATAATTAGCTTTTCTGATTTTTCAATTTTCCAATTGCCTACCAGATCTTCCATTAATTTTTTTTGCTTGTTGCAGGAAGCAATGATAATGGTCGCTAAGCCTATCGCGATAAAGTATGTCTTACGTAAATTCATTTTATTCCTCCTCAATTTTGCCAAACAAACGATAGATTCCAAACCCATAGGTTAGTCCTCTAAATAATTCTGTATTCATGTGTTCGCCCCGATCCAAATGTCCTTGTGGATCATTAACATACGTCTGATAATTGGCGGGAAACGCATTTGGTTCTGGTTGACTGGTTCTTTCATCGAAATACCTCCGCTCGTTTGCATCAGGACCTACTATCACAAAGGGATACATTACCCGGGCATACATTACATATCTTTTCTTTCTATAACTCGTTTGGATTCCCAATTCCATGGTTTTGATGGTTCCTTTGTACAACCCATTTAACTTGTATTCGGTGCCGTAGCTTTCAATGCCATTCAAGTGAACCGTTGCGTATTCAACCACGATTTTTTTCAGGTGCGTGGTGTACATTCCTTCCAGCCATACTTTGTTCTCTTTCAGAGCCACCCCAAAAGTTGTGCTTATCTGATTGCTAGTGGATCGTAAGTTGAAAATCTGGGTAACTCCGTTTTTAAAGACCGCCTCATTTCTCTTCTTACCTGTGCCGATGGCGTAATCCGTACTAAAGGTCCACTTCGTCTCATTTTTCCCAAAAACGAACCGGGTTCCACTAACTGCGAATGTTTGCCCCAATTCACTGCCGGAATACTGATCGAATCCAGTTTCAATATCGTCTCTCCACATTTCGTTAAAATCAATAACAAACTGATTGATTTCAGCCGGATCAAAGTGCGTAAATCCATAATGAGAACCGGTATAGGGCTTCATCATTTCGAATATCTGTGCATGGGTATTAAACCAGAGAATGATAACGGCACAGGTTGTCCAAATTTTCAATTTCATAGGGTTGTTGATTAATCGTTAGTTGAAGCCAAAAGTAATGTTAAAGTGTTGTTTAATGATTACCTCCTATGGAGGGTTTAACTACCCCATTTGGGTGAAAAAAAATCGAAGTGCAAAAAGTGTGAGCTTATGTTCAAGTCCTATCTGGCAAAGAAAGTGCAGGGTTTCACCTGTATTTCCAGGTATATTAGTTGATAGGCGCCCGATCTGTACTGCGAACGGCTGAATAATATTAAGCAGTAACTTTGGTTCTATTCATATGTGCGATGGAGAAAAAATCTAGTATTTGGAGCGTAAAAGTGCTCGCCTTGCTTTTAGGTGTGTTACACATTAGTGGCGTCTCAGCTTCTGATCAGAATGAAAAAGATTCGATACGCGATGTGTTGCTGAATGCAGCTACCGAAACAGACAGGGTGGATGCTTTAAACGCACTTAGCCTGTTCTTTTACAATAGTGGAGAAAACGATAGTTCTCTATTTTATGCAGGTAAGGCGATGAGTCTATCCCAGTCGTTAGGTTATCAGAAAGGTTTGGCTATTTCCAATAATCGAATGGGTAACGTGTTGTTCCAAAATCATAGCTACGATAAGGCATTTGGCTACTTCGATGCATCATTGTCTATTGCAACTGATCTCGATGATTCAAAACTACTATCCGATGCTTTTAACAACCTCGGCCTGATTAGCTTTAGAAAAGGAAATTATCCTGAGGCTCAGGAATATCTTATGGAAGCTATTCGTTTGTTGGAATCCCTGTCTGATCATGAAGGGGTTGCAAGATCCTACAACAATTTAGGAAATGTTTATTTCCAAAGTGGCGATCACGGCGAAGCCCAGAAATGCTACGAGAAGGCACTCGATACGCAGCAAGCGATTGGAGACAGTTTAGGTGTCGGGCGATCGCTAAACAATATCGGGGGGCTTATATTGATGCAAGGTAAGTATGAAGAGGCATTGCAGAAGTTTGAACATGCCGTGAGACTTAAAAGAAAAATTGGAGACTATCAGAGTATAGGGAGATCGTTTATCAATATTGGAAACGTTTACTACCATCAAAGCTACGAGCCCGGTCTATCAAAACTTGAATCGGATCGTTTGTTTGGAGAGTCTATACGCTATTTTAAAAAGGCGTTGTCTGTGGCAGACAGCATTGGAGACATACAGTCAGCGGCGACAACAAACAATAATATCGGAGCGATCTACATTGCAAGGAATGAATTTGACAAAGGGCGTGAGCATTTGAAAAAAGGACTTGCATTGGCCATTGAAGTGCGTAGTAAACATGATATTATGGCAAGCTATAGCACACTTTCTATTGCAGACACGATGCAAGGAAAGTGGAAGGACGCTTATTACCATAGCCAGAAATATTTGCTGTACCACGATAGTATTGTGAATGATGCCAATGCTAAGAAAATACTCCAAACTCAACTTGCATTTGAATTTGACAGAAGAGAGGCCGAACTGGAAGCTGAGCAGCAGGTGATTGATGCTGCTCATGTTGAGCAACTAAAACTTGAAAGATTGAAGGGGTGGACACTAACCCTGGGGGTAGGGGCCATGTTGTTGATAATACTGCTCTTGCTGAATCGGTGGAGGTTAAAACAAAAACAGCGGTATCAACGCAGAATGCTTGATCAACAAGAGCGGCAGGCAAAGGCTCTAATCGAAATTCAGGAGATAGAACGGAAGCGTGTAGCAGAGGATTTGCACGATAGTCTTGGACACTTGCTGTCTACTGCTAAATTTCAACTGCAGCAAGGAGAAGAGTCATCAGTATCTCCAAATGTTGTACAGTTGTTGGATCAGGCATCTGGTGAATTAAGAAACATCGCTTACAATTTGATGCCACAGGTTTTGGAGAGAGATGGACTACTTCCTGCATTGAGTGAACTAGCCGATAAATTAAAACGACTCAATCAACCTGAGGTTTCACTGCACCTGCATAATTTAGAAGGGCTACCTCTGGATTTGGAACAGCAATTTGTTATCTATCGTATTATTCAGGAGTCCTTGCACAATGTGATTAAGCACGCAGACGCACAGTGTGTTAACTTGCAGTTTGTGGGGCATGAAGATCACCTGACCATTATGATTGAGGACAATGGAAAAGGATTCGATCCTAAATCGTCAACAAAGGGTCGGGGACTGAACAACATAAAAACAAGAACAGAGTGGTTAAAAGGAACTTTTTCTTTGGATTCTTCTCCGGGAAATGGCACCACTATGACCATTGAAATTCCGGTCACAAGAAAATGAGTATCAAAATAATGATTGTAGATGACCATCGCATATTCATCGATGGTATTCGATCCATTCTCCAAACGGTGGAAGGTATTGAAGTGGTGGGGGAGTCCGAAACCAGTGATCAGGCATTGAGGTGTGCCGAGAGCCTAAAGCCAGATGTAATCCTGATGGATATTCAAATGCCCGGGACAGATGGAATTGAAACAACCAGATTAATTAATGCCCGGTTTCCGAATATTAAGGTGGTCGCCTTAAGTATGATGGATGAAACTTCATCGATTAAAAGAATGCTTGAAGCTGGTGCATCAGGATATATTCTAAAGACTATAAGTAAGGCCGAGTTGATTCAGGTTATTCGCAAAGTAGCAAACGGCGAAAAGTACTTTAGCCAGGAAGTGACGGAACAATTGATCAACAACTTTACAAAACGGCCCGTCTCAATTCAGGATCCGGTGGAAGCACTAACCAACCGGGAAAAGGAAATTCTTGCCTTGATAGCTCACGGACTTACCGACAAAGAAATTGCCGAAAAAATCTTTCTTAGTCCACTTACGGTAATAACACACCGGAAGAACATGTTAAGTAAGCTTGGATTAAAAAATAAGGTTGAACTAACCCGATTTGCCTTTAAACATCAAATAGGAATCTAAGCGGTGGTTTTCAGTTCAAACCTTATTTTTTAATCCAGGTGGTTCCGGTGGTTCTCTACCTCTTTCACCGAACGGATACTATCTGACATCTGTTGACAAAAACGGTGCCTTTCGCTGGGTAAGACCATTAAATACCGGCCTTTCTACCATGGGAACCATTGAGTCTATGCGCATCACGAATGATCCGGATGGGAACCTCTACTCTATAGGTACGTTTACAGGTGCAATTCCATTCGTTTTCAATGGTGGTGGAACTTCTTATACCTCCAAAGGAGGAACGGATATAGGCCTTTTCATGCTGGATTCCACCGGTGGTTATCGACAAAGTTTCCAAATCGGCGATTCTATTAATGACCAGGCCATCGCAATTTGTTCGGATACTTTTGGAGATTTGGTGATATGCGGAACCGGCAATGGTACTTTGAATTTTGGCAATTCAGTTGACCTGCTACTTGACAATTCTGATCCGTTTATCACGAAGTACGGAAGAGGTCCGTTAACAACCAACCCAATAGATGCAGAGCCGAACGAAGAGATTAGGATTTACCCCAACCCTACCGGCAGAATTTTGTGCTTAGAGAGCGGCCACTCGATTGATCTGGTGGAAATTTATACAGTTGATGGGCGATTAGTGGAGAGAATTTATAATCCAGGAAATACTATGGATATCTCAGGCCTGCCAAACGGGACATACCTGCTGCAAATGCTTGTGGATCAAGAATGGAAATCGGTAAAAGTGGTTAGAGTGTGATTTTACGTTAACTCAAGTTAGTTCTGAGTAGAGATTGTATTCGTTTGTATGTTAGGAGTTTGAGTTTTATATTCTCACTCCTATCACACACACGTCATCCAGCTGTTCCAGGTCCCTTTTCCAATCCTCAAAAGCTTCATCCATCAATCGACATTGTTCCTCCATGCTGTTGTTTTGAATGGAGAGCACCAAACGCTTCATGTTGGCCGCCTTGAATTTCTTTCCTTTTTCACCTCCAAACTGATCAGCAAACCCATCGGAAAAAACGTACACCGTATCTCCTTCTTCAAGTTCAAATGTGTGAGTGGTATAAGGCTTCGGATTATCAAACCGTCCTATTGGTTGCTTGTCCGCTTTCACTTCATTCAGGAAGAATGGAGAAAGGTCAACGCTATTGGTGCTGGGAATCTTGCGCCTGGAGACAATCCACAGAGGATTATTGGCTCCGGAATATTCCAGAATCCAGGTTTCGCTTGTTTTATAAAGCGCGCAAAGCGCAATGTCCATTCCATCTTTCACCTCTTCCTCTGATTTTTCAAACTCAGAAGTAACGATTTCGCGGGTCTTGTCTAGGATCTTGCCCGGATCTGTTAAACCATATTCTCTAACCGATCTGTTCAGGGCATTGTTGCAAACTACGCTTACCATTGCACCGGGCACACCATGACCAGTACAATCCGCCGCGGCAAAAAGTACTCCTTGTTCACCAGCTCTCGCTAACGAAACGGGCTCCAACCAGTAAAAGTCTCCCGCCACCACATCTTTCGGTTTGTACAGAATAAAACTTGCCGGAAGGTGCTGGTTAACTACTTTTTGTGGAGGGAGTATGGCCGACTGAATGCGTTTGGCATAATGAATACTATCTGTGATCTCCTGGTGAGCCATTTCTATGATCACTTTTTGTTTTTCAACCTCTCCTTTTTGCCGTTCGATCATCGACTTTTGTTTCCGTGTAACCCGGAAGCGGTTGTACATGAATAACCCAAATATGAACAACAAGCCCAACCCGCCAAAAAGAGCGTATTGCTGGTTGCGTCTGGCTTTTATCTCTATATCCTTTTTCTCTGATTCAGCTATTTGCCGGGCAATTGTTGCTTCAGCTAAATTCCTTTCTTTAGCATGTGTAACAGAGTCCAGCGCGGCCTGTTTCTCATATTGGTACTTATATTCCTGACGGATCACCTCCTTTTGGTTTTCTTCACTTTGGATGCTGTCCCGGGTAGTAACGTACAACTCATACATATCAAGGGCCTTCTGGTGTCTGCCCAACTTTTTGTTGATCTTCCAAAGTGATTTTGCTGCACTTTTAATCTCGATTGCCGCACCCACATCCTGTGCCATGATCAGCGCACGATTACCATAGTCAAGGGCCCTGGTATAATTTCCCTGATGACCGTAAATATTTCCCATGTTATTCAGGGTGTTGGACATACCCCTTTTGTCACCAATTTCTTCGCGGATGGCTAAACTTTTGGTGTAGTATTCAATTGCCTGGTCATAATCATGCTGATCATCATAGATACTTCCAAGGTTGTGTAAGGAGTGAGATATTCCTTTTTTGTCGCCAGCTTCCTCTCTTATTTTTAGACTTTTGCTGTAATACTCGATGGCTCTGGCACCTTTCTCTTCCGCCAAACTTATATTTCCTGCATTGAATGCTGAGTTACTCTGATCGGCATAAATATTTCCGAGGTTATTCAAGCAGTTCGCCACACCCTGTTTCTTGCCCAGTTCCTCTTCAATATTTAAACTCCGTTGGTAGTAGTCGATAGCCGTGGCATAATCCCCCTGAAACTTATAGATCATTCCAATGTTATTGAAAGTAGAAGCAATCCCGTGTTGGTTTCCCACTTCCTCATCGATTTTCAAGCTTCTGGTGTAATAGTCGATGGCTTTAGCATAGTTGCCCTGGTTTTTGTAGATCATTCCAATGTTGCTAAGAGAGCTGGAAATCGCTTTTTGGTTACCAATTTCTTCCTTGATCTTTAAACTTTTGGTGTAATACCCGATGGCTTTCGAATAATCTCCCCTTATAGCAAATGACACACCCTGGGTATTCAGAGCCCATGCCATATGACTTTTCAGTCCTTTGTCTTTGGCCAGCTCATATTGCAGTTGAGCATAGTAAAAAGCACTGTCTGGCTTGGTAAAAACATAGCCATCCCAGGCGTACTTGGCAATGGCTTCTATGCGAGCGGTGTCGGGAAGGTTTTCGTTTTTCCAAACACCCCAGAGCGAATCTGCCTCCTCTTTGGGAAGGTTGGGCTGAGCCAATACACCTGAGGGAAGCAGCAAAAGAAATATAGGTAGTAAATTTTTCAGAGTACGCGATCTATGTTGGTTATCGTTTCAGGCTAAAGTTAGTGAACTCTAACGAAGAAAAGGTCCGACGATTAATGAATCCTCCCGGAGAAAGTCAACGGAACAGCAAGCGAAACTACCCGCCGTTGAAAGTGTTGGTGTGAGGGTAGCAGTAGGTGTTTCTGCTTAGCGCATCCTTCAAAAGAATACTAGCAATGGCAATTGTCGGTTTAAATTTCTAACCTGTTTTTTTAGGAAGCCTAATCTTCAAATTCAAGATGGTGTTTTGCTGCAACCATCTACATCACTAAACAGTATCACAAAATTCTTTAGTGCTTGTTGCTTTGTTTCAATCCGGATGGTAAAACCTCACATTTCCAACATAAATCCAGCCTTGACGGGGAAAGACTTTTTTGAACGATTCATTTATTGGAAAATGATCAAATATGCTCGTCTCTATTGCAATGGGGTAATTGATTCCAGGATAGAATAATCCAAATCGAAGCGAGCGAATTCACTCGCTTCGATACGGTAATGTGAAAGTGTTGAACTTTTAAGTTGTTACGTCGGTCGAATAGTCACAGACTTGCCTTTGATCGAAGCAATATAATCTGATCAATCACCTAAACGACGTTGTTTCTGATTTTGTCCATCAACAAAGGTTCTCCACCGCGAGGAAGTTATTTACTCCTTAATAATCATTAAAGTCTGTTGATTCACCGAAACGGAATAAACTCCTGCCGCCAAATCATTTATTTGAATATTCGCTTTCACTTGTTGGATTACTTCCGAGTGTTGAATTTTTCCAAGTGCATCACGAACAACCAGTTTACTTCCGATAAATGAAGCTGGAATTTCTACGGTTATATTTTCGCCGGCCGGATTCGGGTAAATTTTCAGGTCAAATGTTTGCTCTGAAATCCCAACATTGTCAGCAATGCCGTCTCCATCACAGTCGTTTGCTACTTCACCAGCATCTATCACTCCGTTTCCGTTAGAATCTCCACACAATTCCGGAGCTGTCACAACGCCATCTCCATCGGTGTCGCCTAGCTCTTCTCCAGCTCCAATTGAGCCATCTCCGTCCAGATCACCTGCCATTTCTCCATTGTCAATGGCTCCGTTTCCGTCCAAGTCTCCTGCAATTTCGCTTCCGTCTATGGAGCAGTTGTTATTCACATCTCCTGCCAGAATATTCAAGGTTAGGTTTAGGGTAACGATCGAATCGCATCCTGCCGCATTAGTCAAAGTGTGCGTAGCTGTTGTGTTGGAAGATGTGTAAGTATTACCGTCTATCCAATCGAATGAATTACAGGCTGTTTGCGTATCAGTGCCAGAGTTAGAATTTGTAATGGTCAAATCCAACGTTATAATGGAATCGCAACCTGCACTGTTGGTCAAGGTATGAATTGCTGTGTTGTTATTTGCAGTGTACGTATTACCATCTATCCATGTCAAAGAATCGCAGGTAACGTGCGTGTCAGTGGC
Organism: Parvicellaceae bacterium; assembly: GCA_965267315.1. Taxonomy (GTDB): domain Bacteria; phylum Bacteroidota; class Bacteroidia; order Flavobacteriales_D; family Parvicellaceae. The sequence goes on along the minus strand of OZ253949.1, from coordinate 3,916,436 downwards.
GGAAGAACTTGAAAGAACATTCAGGTGGATGGTCATTAAACTATCCTTGCTCTGAGAATTAGGAATCGTATCGTAGTAAACTCCACTTGTAGACCACACATAGTTTCCACTAGGTGAGGTGAATGGCCCGCATGAGTTTTCTACAACAGTGGAATAAGAGTAAATGAATGGTGGACTGGAAGCAGTAGCTCCGGTACGCCCTCCCTGAATCAAAGACAAATCATCAATCAATACATAATTATAAGCTCCTTCGAAAGTGAATTTGAGCCTACATTGTGATAAATTGGCAACCCCATTTAGTGGTTCTGATGCGAAAAATGCAGAGGTAAATCCTCCAACTCCATTCGGGTGAATCCCAATTAGATCCACTGCAGGTGTCCATGAGGTACCATCATCGGTAGACAAGGAAACAGATAGCTCTGTGAAACTAATCGCATCGTATTTAAGGAAAAGTTTCGCTGCAGTTACTGAATCGGTGTAACCGGTTAAATCAAATCTTGGCGATATGAGTTCAGCACGTTGTGTTGCTGGTGCTACGCCGTTGCCAATATTGGCAGGCATTCCATCGTTGTCTAAATAGTCGGAATCGAAAATTGCAATTCCGTTCGCCATGGTTGGAGAAGCCAATGGAGTCATGTCACTATTAATTCCTTGTGAGTATCCAAGCAAACTCTGCGTCCAATAGGCTGCTCCGGGTGAACCGTTGCCATCTGAAATGGTCAAAGCTGTCCAACTAGTTGGGTTATCACCAGATGAATAGGTAGTGGCATTGACGAATGTACTTGAGAATTGTCCGGCCGCAGTGCCTACCCCTGCTTCGGCTCCCCACATGTATTGTTGGGATATGGAAACGGAAGTTATTAAAGTTAAGAGTACTGCTAGTAAGGTTTTTTTCATTTGAAAGGCGTTTAAATTTGAGCCGCCCAAGGTAGCCGGAAGATTCGTGAAAAAAAACTTATTCATTAGCCAATTGCGGCAATTGGTTGTAATCCGCTGGACCTGAGAGTAAGACAAACACGCGGTGGATGTTCGAGCTAACTTTTGGTGAGCAGGATCAGTCGTTGGCTTTCACTATAGTCAGTGTCGGTTGTGCCACTATTTAACAGGTGTTCGAGAATGGGACAGCGGGCTCCTTGTGCTTTGCGCATTTTTTAGCTCCTCAATCAATTTGTCATACTGTTCCGATAGCTATTGCAAGTCGAGTGAGACAAATTGAATTCTTAGGCAGTTAATGCAGGATTATTTCCTTACTACGTTGGTCGGTGCTCCTTTTTTGGAGGGGCTTCAGCAGGGGTGAGAGGGTTACTCGCTTCGCTCGTGATCCTGGTGGGGGGGGCAGATCAAAGCCAAATCCGATCCGATAACTATCGGATCGGATTTTAGGCTTTTTTCATTTCCTTCCTCTCGCTCAAATTTCGTTCGGCTCGATCATGAAATGAAAAAAGCCAGTTGCGAATTTTTCGCAACTGGCTTTGATCTGTCGGGGTGAGAGGATTCGAACCTCCGCTCTCGCGCCCCCCAGACGCGCACTTTAACCGGACTAAGCTACACCCCGATGTCCTTAAGATACCTCCCGGCACCTCTTCCTTTTATTTTCTTTTCCAGGAACACAGCCTCTTCCTGAGTTTTGAACTCCTGAAAATAAACCAATTCCCATGGTGTTCCATTTTTTGTGGACGACACCCGTTTCTCATTATGTCGCCTAATGCGAGCATGAAGGTTAGAGGTCTGGCCTGTGTAATACCTCTTGGTTTTTGCCCTTCGCAATATGTACGTTACATACGACATAACCAAACCAATTCGCACTTTAATCCCGCTAAGCGGGACAGGCCTGCCACGCTTTTGGCGTGGACTAAGCTACACCCCGATAATTCTAAAATGTCCCGTCGTTTTAGATGGAGCCAAAATTAACGTATCCTGGGGATTATCAAAATCATTGTATAAAAACCTCGACAATCTTTATGAGTTAAAATCTGGCTTTGAGTAACGTTGCTTAAACCAATACAATGTTAAAGTGAACATTTGAGATAATTTCGACTGTCTGAATTATCAGGGAAACGTTAATTTCGCACCCGACCATGTGGCTCACTTTAAGGCATATACTGATCGTTGCAACCTTCCTTGCTAGTTTTTGTGCATATAGCCAAGCTAAATACACGTTAGCGGCTACGTAAAAGACGCAGAGACCGGTGAGCTTCTTGTTGGTGCAGACGTTTTTGTGAAGGAATTAATGAAAGGTCAATCCACCAATAACTATGGGTTCTATTCAATTACGGTTCCGGAGGGGAAGTACACGCTTGCAGCCCAGTATTTTGGTTTCGAAGACTTTGAGAAGGAAATTAACCTAAACCAGGATTTACGAATCAACATAGAACTGGGCTTTTACATGGATACCATTGGGGAAGTAGTTATTGAAGCCGAAAAGAAGGATCAAAACACTACCGGAACCCAAATGGGAACGTTTGAATTGGACATCAATAAGATCAAGACTTTACCGGCGTTCATGGGTGAAGTGGATGTTCTTAAAAGTATTCAGCTGATGCCAGGAGTGCAATCTGCCGGAGAGGGCAATACAGGGTTCTACGTGCGTGGAGGAGGACCCGATCAGAATCTAATTCTTCTGGATGAGGCTACTGTGTATAATGCTTCTCATCTTTTTGGCTTTTTCTCGGTATTTAATGCCGATGCCATAAAGAAGGTAAACATGATTAAAGGTGGGATGCCAGCCAATTACGGAGGCAGACTTGCTTCTGTACTCGATATAACCATGAATGATGGAAACTACAAGGAGTATAAAGCCAATGGTGGTATCGGATTGATAGCGTCGAGACTAACGGTGGAAGGGCCGATCAAAAAAGACACAGCCTCATTCATTGTTTCAGGAAGGAGAACCTACATAGATGTGCTGAGCAAACCATTCATTAAAGAAGATGCTGCTTTTGCCGGGTCTGGGTATTATTTCTACGACTTAACAGCCAAAGCCAACTGGAGAATTTCTGATAATGACAGGCTCTTTCTATCAGGATATTTCGGTAGGGATGTTTTTACATTCAACAATTCTGAACTCGACTTAAACTTCAGAATCCCATGGGGGAATGCTACGGCTTCATTAAGATGGAACCACTTGTTCAACGACAAGTTGTTTCTGAATACTACTGCTATTTTCAGTGACTACGATTTTGCATTTGAAGCAGAGCAAAGCCAATTCAAGTTTAAACTGAGTTCCGGGATCCGGGATTATAATTTGAAGACCGACTTTACATGGTTTGCCCATTCCAACCACAGAGTGCAGTTCGGAGCCAACTATATTTTTCACACGTTTACACCCAGCTCCATTTCTGCCAGTTCCGGCGACCAGGAATTTGGGGATGATGAGGTGAATATTCTGGCTAACGAAGGAGCCATTTACATTCTTGATGAGTTTGAAATTGGCCCGAGAATTAAAGTAAATGCCGGGGTGCGCGGATCAATATTTCAGCATATAGGTCCATTTACGCGCTACTACCAAAACGAGCAGTCTCAGTTAACAGATAGCACCCGAACCTGGGGGAAAGGAGAGTCGATAGTAGTTTATCCCGGCTTTGAACCAAGAATCAACGCACGTTACCTGTTTGCCAACAATTCGTCTATTAAAGCCGGCTTTACGCACAATTATCAGTACGTACACCTGGCCTCAATTTCATCCATTTCGTTGCCTACGGATTTATGGTTCCCAAGCTCTGAAATAGTAAAACCTCAAATTGGCACGCAATACAGTATCGGCTATTTCCGCAATTTCAAGGAGAATACTTATGAAGCTTCTGTAGAGTTGTATTACAAAGATTTACAGAACCTGATAGAATACGAAGAGAATGCGCAACCAGATGACAATATTGAGAACAACGTAGACAATCAGTTGACTTTTGGGACAGGCTATTCCTACGGGGCGGAGTTTTTTATAAAGCGCCGATATGGAGATTTTAATGGTTGGATCGGATATACATGGTCCAGAACAATGAGACAGTTTGATGAAATCGACAATGGAGTTGAGTTTGCGGCAAAGTATGATAGAAGACATGACCTGTCTGTGGTGCTCAGTTACGACATCAATGACCGTGTAAATATTGGAGCCGCCTTCGTTTACGCAACAGGGAATGCGATTACACTACCGTACTCTCGCTATTTTGATTTTACGGAGAGTAGGCTACTTACTATCTGGGGGCCTAGAAATGGTGATAGAATGCCGGCTTACCACCGGGCTGATATTTCCTGCACTGTGAAGGGGAAAGGATTTAAGGAATACCTGGATCCTGAAACAGGTGAGACAAAAACCAAACCGAGAAGGGTGAAATCAAGCTGGAATTTTTCGGTTTACAACTTGTACAATCGGGCAAACCCATATTTTATCTATTTCGACAATGAAGGAGATTTAAACGCTGGGAATCTGGATATTGGAGCGTATCAGGTATCTTTATTTCCAATTTTACCTTCAATCACATGGAATTTTGAATTTTAGTGAGAAAGTGGATTTACATATTGTTACTCCTGCCGTTTTTAAGTGGTTGCCAGAAGGAAGTACAGATTGACCTTCCCGATGTAGAGCAGGAACTGGTGGTAGAGGGAATTCTGGAACAAGATCAACCACCACTTATTATCCTGACCAAAACCCAGGGCTATTTCGACCCGGTCGACCCAACTACGGTGGAAGGACTTTTTGTTCATGGAGCGGTCGTTACTTTAAACAACGGAACAGCCGACTATCCGCTTACCGAAATTTGCACCGATGCCATACCCGATTCTCTATTAGAGCAGGTGGCTGGAGCTGTGGGTATTTCGGCAGAGGACCTGCAGAGTTTTAATTACTGTGTTTATACCTCTTTCGACGCATCTTCCTGGGGAGAAATTGGGAAAATCTATGACCTTACCATTCAGGCGGAAGGAAAAACCCTTACTTCAAGAACCAAAATTCCGGAGCCCGTTTATTTCGATTCCATTTGGTACGAACATGGATTAAATCAGGACTCTTTAGGATTTATCTGGGTGGAAATGGATGACCCGGATACCATAGGGAACAGCTATCGCTGGTTTGCCCAAAGAATCAACAAATACACTTACGGGCCACAACAGGGAGAGATTAAAGACGCTCAGCCAATTTCACCGCTTGGAGGGATTTTCGATGATAAATTCTTTAACGGACTTAAGTTTGAGTTTGCATACAATCGGGGCGAACTTGGGAATTTTGAGGGGCAGGACGATGAAGGGCCGGAAGAAGGGTTTTTTAAAGACGGAGATACCGTGGTGGTCAAATTTGTTTCAATGGATCGGGCAAACTACTTCTATTTCCGTGCGATGGAAGATCAGGTGGCTACCAATGGAAGCCCGTTTTCTTCTCCGGGAAATCTGCCGTCCAATATTGTTGGTGGACGTGGTGTTTTTACCGGCTACGGCGCTGCTTATGATACGGTGGTTTGTGTGCCGTAGAGTCCACAGTCGAAACAAAACAGAGTTGTATTAGCGCTTAGTTTATTGTCAGGTTGAATTGAAAGAAGGAGACGATAAGCCGTACAGAAAAGCCTTCCCACAATACCTTTCACTTTACCCTATTGAACACGAATAAATTTCTACTTTTGAACCAACATCAACCTACGGTTGTTTCGATAAACAAAGACCAAGAAATTTTAATAATAAATGAGCGAGGAGATTGAAAAACTAGATTGTCTGATCATCGGATCAGGCCCAGCTGGTTATACGGCGGCAATTTATGCAGCCAGAGCTAATATGAATCCGGTTATGTACATGGGGATGCAACCCGGAGGTCAGCTTACCACTACCAATGAAGTAGAAAACTTTCCAGGCTACCCGGAAGGAGTAACAGGGCCCCAAATGATGATGGAACTGCAGCAGCAGGCGGAGCGTTTTGATACCGACGTACGAAGCGGTTGGGTAACCAAAGTAGACTTTAGTGGGCCTGTACACAAAGTCTGGGTAGATGAAAAAAAGGAAATTCATGCAAAGACGGTAATTATCGCTACCGGAGCATCTGCTAAGTATTTAGGAATAGAATCCGAGCAGAAATATTTGGAAATGGGCGGAGGCGTGTCGGCTTGCGCAGTGTGTGACGGTTTCTTCTATAAAGGGCAGGAAGTAGTTGTTGTAGGAGCTGGAGATTCGGCTTGTGAAGAAGCACACTATTTGTCCAAGCTATGCACCAAGGTTACCATGCTGGTAAGGCGAGATGTGTTTCGGGCCTCCAAAATTATGGAAGAGCGGGTAAGGAATACCAGCAACATCGAAATTCTGGTAAATACGGAAACCGAAGAGGTTCTTGGGGATGGTAATGTGGTTACCGGAGTTCGGGTGAAGAACAATGTTTCCGGAGAAACCAAGGTAATTCCGGCAACCGGATTCTTCCTGGCCATTGGACACACACCAAACACCGAGGTGTTTAAGCCATATTTGAACATGGATGAAACGGGTTACATCATTAATGAAAAGCCTGGTACTTCGCTTACCAATGTTAAAGGTGTATTTGTAGCAGGCGATGCAGCCGATAAGGATTACCGTCAAGCAGTGACTGCTGCAGGAACAGGTTGTATGGCAGCTTTGGATGCCGAACGATACCTGGCCGCTTTGGGCCATTAGAGCTTATTTTTTTGAATAGTTTAGAAAAACCTTTCGCCTCACTAATCTGAGAACGGAAGGTTTTTTTATTTTTCGAGGTGGCGAATAAGAGCTATAACGATTTTCAAAGCTGGCGTGAGTTTCAGCAGTATTTTCCTGAGCGGACTCAAATTAAACCCGGTGAGGAACCAACTGAGGAATACTGGAACTGGGGCGATTACAAGGTTCATATAGACCGCTATATTCCCGAAAAAGAAACCAGTAAGATCAAAGTAATTCTTGTTCACGGAGGTGGTGCAAACGGTAGATTGATGTTTCCGCTTGGAGTCGTTCTTCGTTCGAAAGGATATGAGTGTGTTTCCGCAGATTTTCCGGGCTTCGGGCTTACTGAAATCAGAAAGCCAAACAGTTATTACACCTGGATAGACCTGGTAGTTGATCTGATTGAACGCGAAAAGGAAAAGGATGGTAAACCCATTGTTTTATGTGGGGTTAGCTTAGGAGGAATGTTGTCTTATCAGGCCGCATGCAAAAGCCCGAACGTGGAAGGTCTGATTGTAACAGCCCTGGCTGATACCAGAAAGAAGGAAGTTCAGAAACAACTTTCCAAAAATCAATTGATGGGGACGTTTGGTGTGGCTTTTACTAAAGCCATGGGATGGGCTGTAGACGGTGTGAAAATTCCCATTAAGGCGACCACAAAAATGTGGGCAATGGCCAATAACGAGGAGTTTGTTGCCAGGCTCATGAAAGACAAGGTTGGATCGGGCAGTAAAGTGTATGTGAAGTTCTTGAGAACTTTATTTGAAGCAGGCCCTGATGTTGAGCCCGAATTGTTTCAAACACCACTTCTGTTCCTGCAGCCAGAGAAAGATCATATTATCCCGTGGTGGGTGAGTGAGCCGTTCTATAACAGATTAGCATGTGAAAAGCAGCTCGTGGAATTGCAAAATTGTGGTCATATCCCGTTGGAGGAACCAGGGATTTCTCAGATGGAAGATGCAGCCTTAAACTTTTTACAGAAATTGGAAAACTCAAGGAAATAGATTCAAAAAAATTGTCTATCTAAGCCCGACGAAGGGCGGCAGTTTTTTTCTGAAGAAAAAGTTTGCTCCCTGTTTTTATTGGTCATCTAAAGTCGAAGGGTCGTAATTTTATAGGTAGATAATTTTGTAAAGTTTGCCGCCCTTCGTCGGGCTTAGGGAGACAAACCTTACAAAATCAAGAGCAGTGGTTTGAGCCATCTGCCAACTTTCAACCAACAACCTTGAACAATCAACAACGTTGCGGAGTAACTTCATAGCTTAGCAATCATCTCCATTACCACATTTTTTCGTCTTGTGGATACCGGGATGTTGCTACCCCCCTTTAAAACCAGATAACCACCATCGCTCTTAATGTACTCTTTTACATATTTGCTGTTGATGAGGTGGCTTTGGTGCACCCTTAAGAAATCATAGGGAGACAGAAGCTCATCATATTCTTTCAGGGTTTTGGTAACAAGTAACCTCGTATTGTCCGAAAAGTAGAACATCGTGTAGTTCACATTACTTTCACACCGTACAATCTCGCTCACGTCCTTTATGAGGATCTTCTCCTGAGTATTCAGGGCGATCCTCTTTGCGCTGCCTTCTTTCATGGTTTCCTGTAGTACCTCAATACTTCCATTTCCGGGAGTGGCAATTGCCTTATTAACAGCTTCAACCAACTCGTCCGGGTCTATTGGTTTCATTAAATAATCAACGGCTGAGAATTTAAATGCTTTAATTGCGTACTCATCGGAGGCAGTTGTAAAGATGACTTTGAAATCCTCGGTTCCTGTTATTTCCAATAGATCAAATCCACTTCCATCTTGCATCTGAATATCAAGGAAAACCAAATCCGGTTGAAGTTCGCGGATTAATTTTGCTCCGGAAACCACACCGTCGGCTTCACCGATAATTTTAACTTCAGGGCAATAAGCTTCAACATCTGCCTTAATCGCCAATCGGGCATCTGAAAGATCATCTACGATAATTGCGTTCATGCTTATAAAAGTGGGAATTTTTCAGATGCGAATCCAATAAAGCACCCAACGAAAGTTTTGGATTTGTTGGTTTCTGATTAACTTGCTGGTATGAGATACGCACTTTTAATACTTGTGGCTTTGGTGATTACACCTTCTTTTGCATCGGAACAAGAGTTGATTCACCAAACAGTTAATGCAGGCAAAGTTATTTTTGAAAGTGATGAGGTGACAATTGTTCTCCTCGAAAGTGACAGTTGGCAGAAAGGCGAAAATAAAGTTGAGGTTCGTGTTCGTAATTCGGCAAGCAGACGATTCGCTGTAAGAGTAAAGGATGGTATTGTTCACTCATTGGGCTCTAACACTTTGTACTCAATTGACCTGACGGGAAGTACCACCCTTACCGTTGAATCGTACGATACCAGAACGAGCAAGCCGCAAACTCTAGCCGAAGTGAAGATAAAACTCTAGCGCTTGTTAAAAGCGCTCGTTGAGTTTGAGTCGTAAAATGACCTGGGTTCCTGATCTTCCCGGTTCCCCGTTTAAATCAACAATTTCAAATCCTTTTTTGACCTCATTTTCGTTGAGTATACTTAATCTTTCCTGAGTTACTTCCAGCGCCGCCGATTTGTGTTGCTGTTTTTGCTGTGCCTTCTGTTCTGAAGCTTTTTTGCGACCCACTCCGTTGTCAGACAAAGAACAAACCAGTATCTCTTTGTCAATACTAAAGTCAACGGTGATTTTTCCGGGATGAGGAAGATCTTTAAATCCGTGGATAATGGAGTTTTCAGCGAAGGGCTGTAATAGCATTGGAGGAATGAGTACATTATCAGGATCGATGGTTTCCGCAAGATTAATTTCGTACTCAAAAGGCTCTTCTCTGCCAAAATTTTCCAGGTCCAGGTAGTTTTTAAGTGTACTGATCTCATCCTCAATAGTAATAAACTGCGAACGGGAGTTTTCAAGGGTTTGCCGCATTAGTTTGGAAAACTTTGAAAGGTAGTATCTGGCAGATTTTTGGTCATTTCTCAGAATCAGCGCCTGAACAGAGTTCAATGAGTTAAATATAAAGTGCGGATTCATTTGTAGCCTCAGGGCTTTTTGTTCAAGCTCGAGCATAGACCTCTCCAGAGTAAGACGCTCTTTCTCCTGTTTCACCTTCCTCTTCACAGCCCTGAATCTCAGACCAAAAATTAATGATACGAGTAAAATCCCAACCACAATAACGCTGATCAGGAACCAGGGAGTAGACCAGAATGGAGGCGTAATGGTAAACGAAAAGGTAATGGGGTTGGCTGTCCAAACATCATCTTCATTGCCTGCGATAACTTTAAAGGTATACGTGCCGGGAGGAATATTTGAATAGGTGGCGTCGCTTTTTTCAGATATCGGACTCCATTTTGAGTCAAATCCTTCCAATTTAAACTGATAGTAGACCTTTTCCGGATTTTTCTGGTTGATACCCTGAAAGTTAAAGGACAGGTGATTCTGATCATAGTTCAGTACCAGATCTTCTTTCAGGCGATACCAGTCGCCAATGTGATCCTTAAAATCGGTAGAAATTAAATCTTCGTAGAATAAAGTAACGTCAGACAAACTGAGTTTAGGAGCGAGTGTATTTACGGTTGTGTTTTTTGGATTGTATTTCATTAACCCGTTCACCGTCCCAAACCAAAGGTTGCCTTCGCCATCAAGACACGAGGCGTTGCGGTTGGTTTCCACTCCCTTGAAGCCCTCGTCTTTTCCAAAGTTCCTTATTTCTGTCAGGCTTGAATTGTCAGCAAGTGTTATTCTGTCTACACCCTTTTCCGAACCTATCCATGCATTCCCTTCACGGTCAAAATCTATCAAATAAGTGTTGTCACTCGACAATCCGGACTCGGTTGTAATGTTGGTAAATTGGATAATTGCCTGATCGGCCGTAGCGATTGAAATTCCTTTTCCTTCGGTTCCAATCCAAAGTTTACCAGATGGACTAAGCTTTAAAGTTTTTATCTGTACGCTTGGAAGCCCTTCAGCAATGCTGAACCTTGTAACCTGGTCGCCCAGTATATAACCCAGCCCTCTGTTTCTACTGCCGAACCAGACCCGCCCGATACTGTCCTGCTCCAGATCAGTGATGGCCGGAGTAGTTCCCATCTTAAGTTCAGACTTCCATACGGTGGGCTCATAAATAAACTCGTTGGGGGATACAGGCCTTAGTCGGGTTATGCCACCAGATGTGCTGATCCAAATATTAAGTAGTTTATCCTGAAAAATATCTGTAATCCAGTAATGCGGTATGCCATCCGACCGTTCAAACTTGTGAAAAACCTGACCGTTATAACAAAAGACACTGTTCCCGTCGGTTCCAATCCAAATGTTGCCTAACTGGTCTTCATAAAGTACTCGGGCTTTACCTCCATAATAGCCATTGGTTCGGTCGAAGGTCAGTATAGTGTCCGGCTTTTTAACACATAAGCCAGTGCCATAGCTTGTCCAAACGTCTCCTTCCGACGACACAAGGACATCGTACACATAGTCTTCCTCCAACCAGTCTTGTTTGGTAATGTGTTCAAACTCCTGTCCATAGTATTTGTTAACCCCTCCACCGGATGTGGCAAACCAAAAATTGCCCCAGCTGTCTTTGAGTGTCAGCCTTGTGTGATTGTTGCTCAATCCATGTTCCCTGGTAATCTGCGTGGTTTCGCCTGTTTTGATATTGAATTGGATAATTCCGTCTTCCAGTGAAGACAACCACACTGAGCCCTCATCTACCAAAATGTCATGGATTGCCGGTACATCATTGTATACAACGGTAAAATCGGATCCGTCAAACTTGTTGAGACCTCCACCGAAAGTAGATATGTAGACTCCCGTTTCATCTCCATCTATACTACGTGTCTGTTTATGTGATAAGCCATCCCTGGTACTGTAAGCCCTGAATTTGTCTCCTTCAATCCGAAGCACACCATCGGCGCTGCAGGCCCAAATACTTCCATCTACGTGCTCGTACAAATCGAAAATGTACCGTTTAAACATGCTGTTTTCGTGAGACCAATCGTAGAACTGCTCGTTACGATATTGATACAGACCGTTTTCCGTTCCCAACCAGAAATTTCCTTTGGAATCTCTTAAAAAGCATCCCACCATTACATTCTTTAATCCCTGAACACGAATATTAGTGAAAGAAATACCGTTGTAAATGCTTATCCCATCATGGGTGCCGATCCAAATGTTCCCTTTGTCATCTTCATGAAGCCCAAGCACATAATTGTTGATCAGGCCATCTTTAGTAGAAAAATTTCGGAATCGTTTTCCGTCAAACCGGCTAACGCCACCGCCTTGAGTGCCCATCCATATATAGCCTCTGGAATCCTCCAACATGGTATAAACCTGCGATTGAGCCAGCCCTTCCCCAACGGAATAAGATTTGATTTTGAATTGAGAGATCCCAATTACAGGTGTCAGAAGCAATATGATTGTTACCAGGCGACGCATAATCGTTATAAAGATAAAGCACATGTTGAAATGTTTAACCATACTTGTAATACTCAATGTAAGTGGTGGTGAGATGGTAGCCGACGGTAGTCGCTATTTCATTTAATCAGAAGACCACCACATTTAATAACACAAAGCTTATTAGACCGGATTCCTTGTTACTTTTAGAATGATGATGAGGTTCATTAGAAGATTTGGTAAAAGGCTAATCCGCTTCTTGTGGGGAATGCGCTATCCTTTTCTTGTGCTGTTCCTGGTCAACTTTTTTATCTGGCTCTTTTGCTTACCAGACAACCTTTTTAGTGAACCTACCTGTACTGTGCTCAAAGACCATTCCGGTGCTATTTTAGGTGCGCGAATAGCAGATGATGGCCAGTGGAGGTTCCCTCCATCTGATTCAGTGCCTGAAAAATTTAGAAAAGCAATTATAGAGTTTGAGGATCGCGACTTTCACGACCATTGGGGAATTAGTTTTAAGGCATTTGGAAGGGCCTTGAAGCAAAATATTTCGGAAGGAAGAGTAGTAAGCGGAGGAAGTACAATTACCATGCAAACCATCAGGTTATCCAGGAAGGGAAAAAGCCGGAGCTATTGGGAAAAATTAGTGGAAGTATATATGTCTACCAGACTGGAATGGCGTTGGAGCAAAGACGAAATTCTTAAAATGTATGCGTCTAATGCCCCGATGGGGGGAAATGTGGTTGGAGTAGATGCAGCGGCCTGGAGGTATTTCGGGCGATCAGCTCATGAATTGAGTTGGGCAGAGGCATCGTTACTTGCGGTTTTACCAAATGCGCCTGGCTTAATGCATCCGGGCAAGAATAGAGATGAACTGAGGGCCAAAAGAAACAGATTGCTCACCAGATTGTACGAAAACCACGAGTTGGATGAAGTAGATTATGAACTGGCGCTCGAAGAGCCACTTCCTGACAAGCCTCCCCATTTGCCACAGTTAGCACCGCATCTCATGAATCGCGCAATTTCCGAGGGAGGAAAAGGAACTATAATTCGTTCTAGTCTGGATAAAAACATTCAGGAACATGTGATCAATACCGTTAACATACATCACAAACGACTCGTGGAGAACGAGATCTACAACCTCGCCGTTCTTGTACTTGACATTGAAAAGGGTACGGTGGTATCGTACGTTGGTAACGCTGAAAATGAAGATCCTCAGCACGGTAGTGCTGTAGACGTGATTCGGGCGCCGAGAAGTACCGGAAGTATCCTAAAACCCTATCTCTATGCGGGTATGCTCAACGATGGGTCAATTACGCCGGAGATGCTAATTGAAGATGTGCCCATGATACTCTCCGGTTATGCGCCTAAAAACTACAACGAAAAATTTGATGGTGCAGTTCCCGCTAAACGCGCTTTGGCGCGTTCGCTCAACGTGCCGATTGTGAAAATGCTAAAGGATTATGGAGTTCCCAAGTTTCATAATCAACTAAAACAGATGGGATTAACTACCATTCACAGGCCATCTTCTGAGTATGGACTCTCTTTGGTTCTGGGGGGAGCTGAAGCCAACTTGTGGGATTTATGCGCTGCATATGGGAACATGGGGAAGGTACTGAATGATTACGCCAAAGGGGCCATCAACGATCCGATTGGCTTTACCTATAACGATGGGCAGCAAGTCGGTTCCACTTTTAATTATCATTTGGAACCCGGTGCGGTCTGGGAAACTTTCAATGCAATGGTGGAGGTAGCTCGTCCGGATGACGAAGCGAACTGGGAGACTTTTGAAACCAGTCAGCGAATAGCATGGAAAACAGGAACGAGTTTTGGTTTCAGAGATGCCTGGGCAATAGGCGTAAACAGTAAATATGTAGTTGGTGTGTGGGTTGGCAATGCCGATGGTGAAGGCAGGCCAGGTCTGGTGGGAGTAAAAGCCGCAGCACCGGTACTGTTCGACGTTTTTGACCGTTTACCAAAAGCAGAGTGGTTTTCTCAACCATACGACAATATGGAAGTGGTTCCCATATGCAGAAGCAGCGGACACCGAGCCTCTCCGATTTGTGAAGAGATTGATACGGTGGCCATCCCTTTAACTTGCCTGAAAACAACGGTTTGTCCGTATCATAAGCTCGTCCATCTTGACGCCTCCGGAACCTACCGTGTCCATAGCGATTGTGAGCCGGTTCATCTGATAAAACAGTCGGTTCGTTTCGTTCTGCCTCCAATTGTTGAATCGTATTACAAATCCAAACACCCTAACTTTAAAGCTGTACCACCTTTTAGAAGTGATTGCGCTAATTTGCAGGACAATCCGATTGCGCTCATATATCCTAAAAAGGAAAGTAAAATTTACGTTCCACTTACCTTCGATGAGGTAAAGAGTCAAACAGTATTTGAAGCAACTCACCGGGAAGATCAGTCCATTCTTTATTGGCATCTGGATGAGCAGTATTTAGGCCAAACGGCTGACATCCATCAGCAGGTGTGTACTCCGGCTCCGGGAGAACATACTATTACCGTTATAGACCAGAATGGCAATACCATAAGCCGCCATTTTACCGTTGTCGGAAAGGAAAGCGATCAAGACGGTTTGTAACGTATAGCAGCAAAATTAATGGCGCGATGAAGTGAGAAAATCGCACCAAAAATTCGAAAAAGTATTGGCTGAACCAATTACCGAAAAAGTCAGCGTCAAACGTCGTATAGATACGGGCAAGGGCGGTTAAAAAGCCCCAAAGGATGCCATAGAGAAGAGCAGGTTTAATCACCGGACGGATGAAAATGGCTGCGGCAAAAACAAAATCAAGAATACCAAGAACCAACAAAGAGTTTCTAGCCAAAGACTCATCCATGCCGAATCCTTTGATCATCATATCTACGAAGTATCCAGGAACCGGATAATAACCAACGGCAAACAGACCATGACATACGAAAGTAATAGCCGTCGCAATCTTAATGAACAGCAGGGTGCGCTCTGTTTTGTTTCCCCGCACGGCCATAAGGAGAAAAACCGGACTCGCAATTTGAAGCGAATGCTCAAGAAGTAAGCCCGTGTAAAAATTCTTGTTGTAGAATTCTGCAAAGTGAATCAAGATGAGCCCTATCACGGATAGGTACAGGAACCATTTAAGCCAGGTTCTTTTTTGAGAGAAAAAAATGGCTGTTAGCGCACCGATAAGAAGGATGGAGCCCAGCACATAATCAATCCCAACGATTAAGTTTTCAGCAAGTCTGTTTGAGTAAATTTCGTGCAGTGAAGCCGCATAAACGGATTCCAACAGTTTCCCCATTCCGTTAGGATCCAGGACCACGTTGCTGATCGCGGTCTCCCAACGGAAACATTGCCACGCTCTGCCTAACAAAAGACTAACGCAAACAAACCTTAATAACAATATAAGATTACGGTGTTGCAATTGACTTGTCGATGTGCTAATTTTACTTTCTGTTTTGAAATAGTTCAAAAAGGAACTCACCGCGACTAAAATATGAAACGAACACTAACCCTCGCTATTTTACTTGCATTCGTTGCCTATGCCGGTGCAACTACATTACGTTACAGACTTTGTATTAACGACGACCCGGCTACTACCATGACAATTGCATGGGAGCAAGACGGTGGTACGGGAACTCTGGTTCACTACGGGACTACCGATTTTGGAGTAAGTTACATGTCGTATCCCAATACACATGGTATAGATAGACAAACCACTGCAAAAGGAATGACCAATTGCTTTGCCAGACTTACGGGACTTACGCCGGATACCGAGTATTACTTTGTTATTAATGATTCAGATGGAACCAGCCAACGAATGTGGTTCAAGACGTTACCTCTAAACGGAAATCAACCAATTTCACTTATCGGAGGTGGTGATTCAAGAATTTATACTGACAATTCCGCCCGCCAGAACGCGAACAGAATTGTGGCCAAACTAAAACCGGATGCCATCATGTTCGCCGGAGATTTTACATGGTTAGACATGAACGGTGAATGGCGTGACTGGATGGATGATTGGCAGTTGACCATTTCATCAGACGGCCGAATGTGTCCGATTATTGCCGCCAGGGGGAACCATGAGTTTAGTGCGCAGGAAGTTTATGATCTGTTTGATACGCCGTCTTCAGATGAGTATTATGCCGTTACACTAGGCGGAGATCTGCTAAGGGTTTATACGCTCAACACCGAGGTTTCGATGGCTGGTTCACAAGCAACGTGGCTAGAAAACGATTTGATGACTACCGGCGATAACGTTGAATGGAAATTTGGTCAGTATCACCAACCCATGCGTCCACACGTTGCTTCGGAGCCTGAAGGCAATGATCAATACAACAACTGGGCTCAGCTTTTTTACGATTATGGTGTGAGGCTGGTACTGGATTGCGATAGCCACGACACAAAAGTAACCTGGCCGGTTAAACCTTCTACCGATCCCGGAAGTGACGAAGGTTTTAAGAGAGAAGATATTAACGGAACCGTATATATTGGAGAAGGTGGTTGGGGAGTACCATTAAGAACTAACGACGACAACAAAACCTGGACCCGTGATGCAGGGCAGTATAACTCAGTTCATTGGATTATTGTGGAACGAGATACGGTTGCCGTAAGAACAATAATTACTGATAACGCTACATCCGTAAGCGAAGTGTCAAATTCGGATAGGTTTACACCTCCGGCAAATTTGGATGTTTGGAATCCGTCAAATGGCGATGTGGTTTATCTGGCAAACAACAAATATCTCGGCAGACCCTTTGTGGATGTTACCTACCCGGTTCAACACCAGTATTTTGGTTCGCCACAAATGGTAACCATAACGGCTACCGCAAGTGATACAAATGGTACTGTGGAATACGTCGAGTTCTTCGTTAATGATGTGCCGATTGGAACCGATAGTACCAGTTCATACAGTTTGGATTGGACAATGCCGGCGGATGGATCCTATTATATTACTGCCTGGGCGTATGACGACGACGGGTATCACAACATATCGGAGGACATTCAAATTTTTGTAGGTGATCTGGATATTACAGCACAAATTATGTCTTCGAATGACGATGCAGAAGAATATAAAGATGATGGTTCGGTAGATCTGACCAGTTCGGATCTTGAGTTTTGTATTGAAGAATGGCCCTGGCCGGCATCAGACGAAGATCAATGGGTGGGGTTACGCTTTCAGGGGCTGGACATTCCGGTTGGCGCAGTTGTGAACAGCGCATATATTGAATTGACCTCAGACGAATCGCAAAGTGGTGGAGCAAATTTTATGATTTACGGAGAGGACACAGATAATGCATTTGCGTTCAATGGTTCCGATCACAATCTTTCAGGCCGAACACGTACAACTGCCTCAGTGGCTTGGTCACCAAACGGCTGGAGCAGCGAAGAGGTTGGCCCGGATACACAAACGGATGATCTCTCCGCTATTGTTCAGGAAATTTTAGATAGACCCGGCTGGGGACCAGGAAATAGTATGGTCTTCCTGTTTGAAGGCTCAGGCGTCCGTTCGGCTTATTCATACGATGAAAGCCAGTCTAAGTCGGCTCGTTTGTATATTAACGTTTCCGGACCGGTAGGTATAGAAGAAACAACAGAATCTGATTTTGTTGTTTACCCGAATCCGGCGACAGATTTTGTTACAATTGACCCCGAAAATTCTGCCGAGATATTACAGGTTAATTTATTTAGCCTGAATGGTAAGCTGGTGCAGTCGGAAGTGTTAAAGCCGGGAAATAGAACTTTTGCCTTTAATAATCTTGTTCGTTCGGGCACGTATATCCTGGAAACTGTTGTTGACAGAAAGCGTATCTCAAAAAAAATCATTGTTAACCGATCATTATGAAATTTAAACTACTAGCCCTGTCTGCGTTGCTTGCTACATGTTCCATTGCGAAATCGCAGGAACTGCGTTCCGGACTTATTCCGGCGTTAGCGCCATTTTACCACGGTGTTGCTTCAGGCGACCCGCTTTCTGATCGGGTAATTTTATGGACGCGTGTAACCCCTGATTCCACAGTTAATTTGGGCGATTCCATTTTTGTTAAATGGCGTATCGCAACAGATACCTCTATGTCTAATGTTGTTAACAGTGGTTCGGGATATACCGATGATTTTCAGGATTGGACTTTTAAGGTAGATGCAACTGGTTTGTTACCTGATCAGTGCTATTACTATGATTTTGAGGCTCTAAATAAATATTCCATCCGGGGAAGAACATTTACAGCTCCTACAGGCGATGTGGATAGTTTAAGATTCGCCGTTGTTTCATGTTCAAATTACGAACACGGGTACTTCAATGCGTACAGGAGGTTACTTCAACGAAATGATTTTTCAGTAGTCTTGCACCTCGGAGATTACATCTATGAATACGAAGCCGGTGGTTATAGTGCAGGAATTGGGGGAAGGGATAACGAACCCACAACAGAAATTATCTCACTAGACGATTATCGGGTGCGTCATTCTCATTACAAATTAGACGATGATCTGAGAAACTTACATCAACAATATCCTTTCATTACCATATGGGATGATCACGAATCAGCAAATGATGCTTATTTTGATGGTGCAGAGAATCATGATATTGCAACTGAGGGAGCATGGGCCAGTAGAAAGATGTCCTCTCAGCAAGCGTATCATGAATGGATGCCGATTCGAAGTAATCCGGTAAATGAGAGCATATACAGGTCTTTCAGTTTTGGAGATCTGGTAAACTTTTACATGTGTGACACCAGGCTTGAAGCAAGAACAGAACAAGGTGTCGGGAGTAATGATTCAACCAGAAGGCTGCTTGGAAATACCCAATTCAACTGGTTGACCAATCAGTTAGATAGTTCAACCGCAAGATGGAACGTAATGGGACAGCAGGTGATGATAGCCCCGCTGGAAATTTTTGGTAGTGCCGCCAATGAAGACCAATGGGACGGTTATGATTGGGAACGCAACGAATTGATGAACTATGTTGTAGGGAGCGGTGTAGACAATTTTGTTGTATTAACTGGGGATATTCACACGTCCTGGGCCAACGATATTCCAGGATCTGGGTACGACTCAGGTACAGGTGCCGGTTCAATGGGAGTGGAGTTTGTAGTTACTTCAGTAACCAGTCCCGGATTTCCGTTTTCCGTATCTCCGTCCGTAATCCAATGGGAAAATGATCACATGAAATACATCGAATTAACGGAGCATGGGTATATGATTTTGGATGTAAATAAGCAACGTGCACAGGCCGACTGGTATTACGTTACCGATATTACGTCGCAGTCTTTCTCGGAGTTTTATGGTGATGGTTGGTACGTGAATGATGGCGAGCGATTTGTTCAACAAGCTTCTGGTTTCAGCCAGGCTTCCCCTGGCTACAATTGTGCATATGCCCCGTTGCTTCCGCTCCCTGTTGGATTAGAAGAAGCCTCTGATCAGATTGCGGTATTCGGAGCTTACCCAAATCCATTCCGAGACGAATTCACGGTACAGTATTACTTGTTTCAACCTGCGCCGGTAAGTCTAAAGGTTGTTAATTCTACCGGCCAGTTGGTATTCTCGGATGAGGTGGAAGAAGCGACTCACGGATTAAATTACATGAGTCTTGATGCTCGTGGATTGGCCGCAGGTACCTATCATATTATTATCTCCACACCTGAACAGTCCGTAGCCAAAACGATGGTAAAGGGGTTTTAGGAATTTTTTTATTTCCTGCTGTATCGTCTTGACCTATTGTCGCGTATGAATAGTTAAACAAGATGATAATCTATCTGATTTGTTCGGTTTTAGCGTCGGCTTTGGCCATTTACTCGTGGTTTCGTAGAGATCGGGTTACCTCGGTTCTGGTAAGCATATTTGCCCTATGTTATTGGATTTCTGGGCTTCAAGGATTTACGCCCACACTTGTATTTTATATAGGTGTACCCCTGGTTGCTATTTCGGGTTTTGTAGTGCTATACATTAGAAGAAAATGGGAATTGTGGCCGACTCTTACAGCAGGCTTAATAGCCACTATATTGCCCATAGCCATGTTGCATGAACTACTGCACTGGCCCGGATACGGATTTTGGAGTTTGCTACTTTGCTTACCGACTACAGGCTATGTAGTTTGTGTTTTCAAGCGCCTTTTCCTCCGGACAGATTTTTTGTTCTTAACCGTTATAATGATTCCTGTAGTGACCCGGTTGATAAATATTTACATCCGGATGGTACAATAAGACAACCTTTATTTTACTTGAACGGAGTCTTTTACCATTGTCCCAAGAACGAAGTTCATGTCCATATTTACAGTGATCTCATCCTTGTTCACGTCCTTTTTCTTTGCGTCATCACGCAACGGGAAGTCAAGTGTGTTAAAGCTAAAAACTCCTTGCATATTAACACCATCACCAGAGTCGGTCATGTTTACAGGTACTTCAAATTCCTCGCTATGGTCCTGTATGGTTAGTTTTACTTGAGAGGTATAGTTTGCAACTGTATCTTCGGATGCTGTGAAGCTCAAAAATTCAAGAGTAGATTCAGGAAATTCCTTGGTGTTGAACAATCCTTCTCCCTGTTCCTGTGCGAACTTAAAGGTCGCCATGTCGAAGTTTACAGCACCATTTTGATATTCACCATTTTCGTCATTCAGAAACCCACTTTTGAGCTGCACATCACCGTCCATTTCCATCTGCACTGCTCCCATTTCTAAGTCTACCATTGCGCCGAAAAGTTTCACCTTCTTTTTTGTAGGTTTTTGATCAAGTTCCCGGTGCCATGTGATTGAACTGGATTCGGGAGCAAAATTCCATGTGCTCGACGTAATGTACTCGTATACAGGTGCGTCTGTTGAGTTGCCGGATGCTTGGTCGGTAGTTGTATCCGTCTCCGATCCGCATGCTGATAGGGTTAGTGCCGAAACCGAAATAGCCGACAAAAGAGTGTAGAACGAGGTTTTCATAATTTTTAATTTATCGGGTTAAGATAGGATTATTTGGAGTAAGCTTGTGCATAGCTAGAGTCAGAAACAAATATAAATAGTGAACTCAGATTTGCCAGATCGCGGGCAATTTTAGCGTGGTAACAAGAAGTATCCTCCGGAACGTAAATAGCAATGGTTTTTTCAGGAAGAATAAGGTCATACTGATAGCATATACATCTTGATTTTCTGGATAGCCTGTTTAGCCTTGTAATTTGTTTTACATCCAGTTCGTTCAGCCATCTGAATTGTTCACGCTGAGGATGTGGAAACAATAAATCAGGTACCACCTTCTTATTCTTTTGGAAATGGATAGGATCTACGAAGGGCTGCAAAGTTAAATCCAGGTAGAATGATGTGTCAACCGCCACGGTGTCGTTCATACGAATGACAACTTGTCTGCCCCAGTAAGGATTTTGTTCAGGGCTAACTACTTCAATAGTGCTGATAGGTTTAACTGTGCAGGAGCCAAGTCCCGTTATTAAAAGAAATAGAATCACTCTAAATTCCAACACAATCAAAAGTAGGATATTTCGTTAACCATGGCGAACTGACAAAACTCCCGGTTGGCATAATATCTGATAGAAAAGTCGTAACTTACTGATAATAAAAAAGAAACTTGTCCTCGCCAGATCAAATATCTCTCTCCAGAATTCTCATAACAGATGACAGTAAACTGAATAGAATGTTATGGACAACACTCTTTACAGACTGGGATGAAAACTTAAAAATTGATGAGGCCAATGATGGCTATGAGATGGTTGAACTGGTTCGTGCCAATAGGTACGATGTGGTAGTTACTGATATTATGATGCCCGGTTTAAGCGGAATTGATGCAGTTCAGATAATTCGTGAATTCAATCCGTTTGTGCCGATTGTTGGAGTTTCCGGAAGTGTGTCGGAAGCGGAACTTGAAGCTTGCGAGAAAGCTGGAATGAATGTGCAACTAAAAAAGCCCATTGATTTTGCCAGGTTGTTACAGGAAATTGGGAAACTTCTAAAGTTAGATATGGACATTGAGCCTGGGGAGCCTGAGGAAGGACCATATGTCAGAATTCGGAAAATAAGTACATCTGATAACCATTATCAGCAAATGGTTGAAAACCTTAACAGTGAAATTAACGGCCTGCTCGAGTCAATTGGAAATGGGGTTAATACCAAACACCAGGTTCATCAATTGGTCAACAAAATGATCTACGTTAATAATCACAATTTGATAGACTCTGCAAAGTCTATTGAAAAATCTGTTAAGGAGGGTGGAGACTACCTGGCTGATCTAAATCAGTTGAAACACAGATGGCAACATTTTGAAAGTTCAGTGTAGTATAATTTCTCCGAACAAATGTACCGCTCAATGCATTCTAGAGTTGTTCTTATCAGTGCAGTTGTAATTCAATTGTTTTATTCTCTAATCCTTATCTTGGCGACGTGATTACTGAGATGGAATATGAGGAGCGGTTGGAGCAAGCTCGGACCGTAGAAGATCGCCTCAAGATCATCAATCGCTATGCCTGGGAGATACGAAGATCATACCCTTTGCGCAGTCTTGAACTGGGAAAAACCGCACGGGAATTATCTCTCGACTTAGGCGATAAAGTCGAATTGGCCAATAGCTACGAAAACACTGGAACGGCTTACTATCTGTTGTCGATGTATCAGGATGCTCTTACCGACCTGATGATTGCAAGAAACATGTTTTCCGAATTAGGTTGTGAACCAGAAGAAGCAGATGTAATTCGCACTATTGGTAATATCTTTCACTCGATCAACGAAAACGATCGTGCGATTGACGAATACTATGTGTCTCTGGAGATAGCGGAGCGCATTGGAGATCAATTAAAGAAGGCTTACACCTTAGGGAATATTGGATATGTGCTAAAGAAAAAAGGAGAACTGACAAGTTCAAAAAAGCACATGGTGAAAGCGATTAATATCATGCTTAGGTTGGACGATGATCCCGGATTGTCTGACGCATTTAACATACTTGGTACCATCCATCTGGAAGAAGGGGCTGTAGAATCCGCCTACAAAGAGTTTCTCAAAGCCTATTTCATCGCTTCTAAGTGTAATCATGTTCGTGGAATGGCCAATGCCAAGATGAATATGGGGTCGTATTTCCTGGCAAAGAAGAGCAAAGAAGAAGCGTTGGACGAATATGCTAAGGCACTTGATTACGCCAGTAAAATGGGGGAGAAGCTCTTAATTGCAGAGATATACAAGCATCTTAGCGACGTTTATGAAACGTTCGATGAACCGCAAAAGGCACTCAACTATTTCAAGGACTACGAAAGGTTGAAAGCTCAGATATTTGAAGGGGTTAAGCAACATGAAATAAGTGCTGCTATTTCCGATGATAAATTGAAACAGGCTCAGAAGGAAAAAGAACACATTCTGCAACGCAGTAAAGATCTGGAGGCCGCCTACAAGCAAATCGAAGAGAAAAACAGGGAGTTAGAAAAACTGTCGATGGTGGCCAGTAAAATGAACGAAGCAGTTCTAATTGCAGACTCCAGCGGGAAGATAGAGTTTATGAATGAGGGTTTTCTGCGAAATTCGGGGTATTCAAAATCCGAATTTGTTGATTTGTTCGAGGGCGATCTTACCTTGCAAAAACTGAGTTCCAAAGAGGATATTGACCGGATTGTTGAAGAATTTAAGACCTCTAAAGATGTTGTGCAATACGATTC
This sequence comes from Parvicellaceae bacterium, assembly GCA_965267315.1. Lineage (GTDB taxonomy): Bacteria > Bacteroidota > Bacteroidia > Flavobacteriales_D > Parvicellaceae. The sequence goes on along the minus strand of OZ253949.1, from coordinate 3,892,776 downwards.
CTATCATCATAAGAAAGATGGTTCTGTTATGTGGACGTCCGGCTCGTTGTCTCCGGTATATAAAAATGGAAAGCTGCATCGAATTGTTGTGGTGTATAGCGATATTACCCAACGAAAGGGGTACGCAGATCGTTTAAAGAAAACCAATAAGAACATTGTAGACAGTCTTAATTATGCACGTACCATTCAGGAGGCGGTGTTACCTGACCAAAACCGGTTTGCGGAAACATTTGCAGATCATTTCGTTTTATTTCAACCCAGGGATATTGTTAGTGGTGATTTCTATTGGCTTGATAGAAGGAAAGATCATGTCATTTTTGCGGTAGTTGACTGCACCGGGCATGGTGTGCCTGGGGGGTTCATGAGCATGATGGGTAACGATTATCTCACTCAAATTGTGACCGATAGTGATGTGAATTCACCAGCCGAAGCCCTTGGTTTGCTGAATGATAAAATTCAAAAAGCATTACGCCAAACAGATGACAGCGACTCCAAGGATGGTATGGACATGGCTTTGTGTGCATTGAACCTACGCACCCTTGAGATGGAGTATGCCGGAGCCAATAATCCAGTGTACATTATCCGAAACGGAGAGATAATAGAGCTTGAGCCCACCAGAGAGTCAATTGCAGGGGGAAGGCCAATCACTAATAAGACATTTGATTTACGTAAGTTCCAACTAAAGGAAAACGACCGACTTTACCTGTTCACCGATGGCTACGCTGACCAGTTTGGAGGTCCATCGCATAAAACCGGAGGAAAAAAGATGGGGTATCGTGGTTTCAAAGAGGTCTTACTGACGAACCATGAGCTACCTATGGCAGAGCAAAAAAAGAAGCTGGTGAAACATTTTAATCAGTGGCGGCGAGATATGAAGCAAATTGATGATGTTTGTATTATCGGTGTTCGCGTATAACGCTCACTACAGACCAAACATGATCGCCTTCGGCTCGGAGTTGTCGCAAGCTCCTAGTTGATAACGTATGTGTCGTCAGAATAAAATTCTAACTTCCATTACCCCATCATTTCCTCATTTCCTCAACTCCTCAACTCACCATTAAACTATTATCTTAGTTGTTGTGAAAATAGGACTCAAATTAACCATCCTCTTCTTTACAATTGCTTTCCTGTCAATTTCTATAATTGGCTGGCTTGCTTATGACCAGGCAACAGTTTCCTTGCAGGAAGAATCTTTCAATAGACTTACCGCTGTTCGAGAGATGAAGGCTGCTCAAATCGAAGATTATTTTCAGGAGATAAGGGATCAGGTAGTGACCTTTTCCGAAAATCATTCGGTGATTCTGGCAATGCACGATTTTAAGGAAGGTTTTGGCAAAATAGAAGAGGAAATCCAATCTGAAGAAGGAGCCGGGGAGAAGTTAAAGAGCTACTATATGAACGAGTTCCTTCCTCATTTAAACCCGAATTTAAAAGAGAAGGCTATAGTAGATGACTTTTGGCCGAACAATGGGAAAACACAATTGCTTCAGGAACTATATATCTCTTCCAATCCCAATCCCCCTGGGAGTAAACACAACTTAACGTTTGTAGAAGATTCGAGCGCTTATACTAAGGCTCATGAAGTGTATCATCCATTGCTGAGAAACTTTCTGGAAAAATTTGGTTTCTACGATCTGTTTCTGGTGGACGATGAAACCGGCGACATTGTTTACTCGGTATTTAAGGAAGTAGATTTCGGTACATCGTTGCAAAACGGACCCTTTCAAAACACCAATTTTGCCAGAACATTCAGAAGCGCTATTGGTTCCGACCAAAAGGACTTTATTTCATTGGTGGATTTTGAACAGTACAAAGCGTCTTACAATGCCCATGCGTCGTTTATTGCTTCTCCCATCTTTGATGGTGATGATCGAATTGGAGTGCTCATATTCCAGATGCCTATCGATAGGATCAACAATATAATGACCAATCGTCAGGATTGGTTGGAAGTTGGCCTTGGAAACACTGGTGAAACATACATAGTAGGAGAGGATTTTACCCTGCGGAATCAATCGAGATTTCTGATTGAGGACAGAAAGAACTACTTCACGATGATAGAGAACATTGGTGTATCACAAGATACCATAGACATGATCCGGAATTTTGCAAGTACTGTGGGGTTGCAAAAGGTGAAGACAGAGGGAACAAAGTTGGCACTAGCCGGAGAAACCGACACCAGGATTTTTGATGATTACCGCGGGGTTAGTGTGCTGTCTGCATTTAAACCACTCAACATAGATGGAATGAATTGGGTAATCCTAAGTGAAATAGACGAGGCAGAAGCATTTGAACATGTCTATTTGTTGCGCGATACAATCGTTATGGTCTTTGTGGTTCTTATTGTATTGATCACAATTACCTCGCTGCTGGTGTCAAGAGGAATTACCAAACCTGTTAAAGCACTTACCAGAAGTTCGCGCGAACTGGCTCGCGGTAATCTGGATGTAGAAATAAACGTTGATCGTGCGGATGAGATTGGAATTTTGGCACTCAGTTTTAAAAGTATGCGCGATTCTATACAGAAACTGATTGGGGATCTGCGCGACATTAATGCCAATCTGGAAAATAAGGTGGCAGAACGAACTCAGGAGTTACAATTGCAAAAAGACCTGATGGAGGAGAAAAATATGGAAATCCTCGACTCCATTAACTATGCCGAGAGACTTCAACAAGCCATTTTGCCGCCATTAAATCAGGTAAAGGAAAAATTGCCGGACTCCTTTATCCTGTTCAAACCTAAGGACATTGTGTCCGGAGATTTTTACTGGATGGCAACCAAGGGAGGGAAAGTACTCATAGCGGCTGTTGATTGTACAGGGCATGGAGTGCCTGGGGCAATGGTAAGTGTGGTAGGATCCAATGGGTTGTACCGCTGCGTGAAAGAATTTGGCCTTAGTAAACCGGCGTCTATTCTGGATAAGTTGAAAGACATCATCGTTGAAACTTTCGAAACAGAAGGAGCAGAAGTAAAAGACGGAATGGATATAGCGCTTTGTTCTATTGATACCAGTACAAGACATGTAGAGTACGCAGGCGCAAATAATCCCCTTTGGATTGCGAGGAAGGGATGCACTTCTCCCGATGAATTCGAAGAAATAAAAGCAGACAAACAGCCCGTTGGTGCATTCGAGTATGGAAAGCCTTTTACGAATCACCAAATTCAGTTGAATGAAGGCGATTGTATATTTATGTTTACCGATGGTTATGCCGACCAATTTGGCGGCGAAAAAGGCAAGAAATTAAAGTACAAACCGTTTAGAAAATTAATAGCAGATAATCTGCACCTTTCTATGGAAGAGCAGCATGAATGTTTGCTTGAATCCTTTGCATTGTGGAAAGGAGATTTTGAGCAGGTTGATGATGTGTGTGTAATCGGAGTGCGTTTGTAATGACAAGCAGCACCTAAGCGAAAAGGTAGTTTGACTAATCTTAAGAAGTATGGCGAAAAAGAAGAAATCATTTTTTAGAAGATTGTTGAAGTGGACAGGCATTCTATTTCTGCTACTGATCATTCTGGCAATTGTTTTGCCGTATATCTTTAAAGATGAGATTGTCCAGTATATCAAGGACGAGGCTAGTAAATCAATCAAAGCCGAGGTGGAGTTAGGAGAGGTAAGTCTCTCGTTCATTTCCACATTCCCTGACTTTGTTCTTGAGATGGAAGGAACGTCAATCACTGGAGTTGATGAGTTTGATGGAGTAACCTTACTAAGTACCAAAAAACTGGAGATTGCGCTGGATTTGAATAGTGTACTTTTTGGTGATTCCTATGTAGTAAAACGAGTTCTTTTAAGTGAGCCCACAATCAATGTGCTGGTTACCGAAAGGGGAATTGCTAACTACGACATTTACATTGCCGATTCAACAGCTGATGACGCAAGTGATGTTGAAGATCAGGAATCTGCTCCGTTCAAGTTGGGGCTGCAAGAATATTCTATAAGCAATGGGCAAGTTGTATACTCTGATTCAACAATGGCCTTTCATCTTGCTTTGGCGGGATTGAACCATACGGGTAAGGGAGATTTCACCCTGGAAGAACTGGTACTTTCCACAAAAACTACCAGTACGTCGGTAACGATGGGATATGATGGAGTAGATTACCTCAGCGCGGTTGAAGCAGATATAGATTGTGATATAAGAATGAACTTGTCTACCTGGAAGTTTGATTTTCAGGAAAATAACGCGAAGCTGAACGCGCTGGAACTAGGTTTTGATGGTTGGTTCCAAATGTTGCCCGATGCTTACGATATGGATATTAGTTTTAGTTCAAAAGACAATAAGTTCCGAAGTCTGCTATCCATGGTGCCAGGCGTATATAGTCCTGATTTTGGAGACATGAAAACGGATGGGACATTAGGTTTTTCGGGTAGAGTTTTCGATAAATATTCTGATGTGTCCATGCCCGGATTTAATGTGGACTTAACTGTGGATAATGCTTATTTCCAGTATCCTGATCTGCCAGGAAAGGTGTCGAATATTGATGTGAATACGAAAATAAACCGGGCGGCCGGTCCCGATCTTGATAACCTGGTGATAGATGTTTCAAAAGCGCATGCAGAATATGGCGACAATTACGTAGATGTAGGATTGTTGCTTACCAAGCCCATGTCTGACCCCAATTTTAAGGCAAACCTTAATTCGTTTGTGGACCTTGCCAAGCTAGGAGAAATCATGCCACTGGCAGATGGGGAATCGTATTCCGGGATTATTGAAACTGATTTAAGTTTTAAAGGAACAATGTCTGCAGTAATGGAAGAGCGCTATGATGAGATGAAGGCAGGTGGTAAAACCTTGATTAAGGATATGAATTATAGAAGCGGAGATTTACCTTACGCAGTTAATGTTCAATCCACCAGCCTGTCCTTCGATCCGCATAATATTACGCTGGAGTCATTTAAAAGCAAGATCGGGGAGTCTGATATATCGGCAACCGGAGTAATTGATAACTATATGATGTATGTTTTCAATGATGAGGATTTGCACGGATCATTCACGGTTAATTCCAATTATTTAAACCTGGATGAGTTGATGGGCATAGGGGAGGAAGAAGTCGGAGCCGAACCAACCCCCGAACAAGATGTCGCCTCTGGCTCAACAGGTGAAGAGAGCTATGAGGTCATTGCCTTACCTGAAGATGTCAACTTTAACCTGGTAACAAACGTACAGAAGGTTTTGTATGATGGGTTGGAGATTAACGAAGTAGTGGGCGGGGTAAACCTCACCCACAGTATAGCAACACTTGAGAATGTGAGAATGAAGATGCTGGGAGGAACTCTCGGAATGACCGGATCATATAGTACAATCAATCCTGAGAAACCCAAAGTATCTTTGGGTCTGAACGTCGATCATTTTCAAATTAGTGAGGCGGCCAGGTACTTCAATACCGTGGAAAAGCTAGCTCCCATTGCCTCTAAGTGTAAGGGGTTTTTCTCGACGGCTATGGAGTTTAACTCAGAGCTTGGAAAAGACTGGATGCCGGTGTACTCGACCATCTTTGGTGAGGGGAATTTATTTACGAAAGAAGTAGCCGTTGAGGGCTTTAAACCTTTGGAAAAGCTAGCGGAAAAAGTCAAGGTAGATTGGCTGTCTAAGCAAACACTGCAAAACGTGAAGTGCTTTTTCAAGATCGTGGATGGAAAGATAAGTGTAGAACCATTTGATTTGAAGATGGGCAATATTGCTACTTCAATAGGAGGCAGCACTTCTTTTGAACAAGATTTGGATTACGTAATGACCATGAAAATTCCGAGGGAAGAGATGGGAGCACAAGCCAATGCTTTTGTGGATGGACTGGTTGCACAGGCAGCTGGAAAGGGAATCGATGTAAATCTGGGAGAGATAATACCAGTAAACGTAAAAATAAAGGGGAAAGTAAGCGATCCTGAAATTACTACAGACCTAATGGAGCAAGGTAAGAATATCATGGACGATGTAAAGGATCAGATTATACAAACGGCTACCGATCATATTAACGAGAAGCTGGAAGACGTAGATGCCGAGATTCAGAAGAAGGTTGATGAAATTATGAGTAAGGCAACAGAGCAGGCCGATAGAATTCGGGCAGAGGGTAAAAAACATGCAGATAAAGTGCGTAAGGAAGGAAAAGTGGCAGCTGATAAGGTTCGTAAAGAAGGAAACGCCCAGGCTGATCAGTTGATTGAGGAAGCGGGTAGTAATCCGTTAAAGAAGAAGGCCGCCGAGGTTGCCGCGGATAAACTCCGGGAGGAAACAGAAGAAAAGGCCAGAGCAGTAGAGAATGAGGCAAATAATAAAGCCAATGGTATTGAATCAGACGCGAATGCGCATGCGGATAGAATAATGGCAGAAGCGGAGGGTCAGGCCGAAAAAATACGGCTCGAACACCGCGTTGGAGGAGAGTAATCTTACCTATTTTCTATCAGTTCTTGAATCTTCCTTAGCAGATCTTCCTTATTCAGGGGTTTAGATAATAGTGCGGTTCCGGGGATGGTTTGTGTGGCAAGCGTAGCATCATGAACCGAATTGCCGGTAGCAAATAGAATCGGTGTTTGCTTACACTCCCTGATTTTTTTCGCCAATTCTATGCCGTTAGGCTCGCCAATAAGTTCGATGTCTAAAATGAATAAATCAGGAGAAACCTGATTCAGTTCTTTTAAGACTTCCGTCGCCCTACGATATTTTCTTGACACCTGGTAGCCGTTCTGTTCCAAAATCATCTTGTAAGACATAGAGATCAGCACCTCGTCCTCAACAATAACTATCTCACTCATCTAATCCGTACCCTTCTTTTCTTCGTTGTGTTCAAAACCAGTTTCGTTATCTAATTCATAGTAAAATTGATGTGGTAGCAGGTTCCCTCGGTTCCATCGTAGGTAATGGAGCCATCAAGTTGGTTTACAAAAGCTTTTATTAAAGTCAATCCCGTTGAAATGGAGTTGCTAAAGTCTACTTCATCCGGGAGTCCTTGGCCATTATCGGTAATCACGAGTTCCATATTATCACTGGATACAGTTACCAGTATCTTCATTTGCAAGAATCTCTGCGATTCGAACACATGTTTGTAGGAGTTGGTGATGATTTCGTTTAGAAGCAACCCACAAGGAACGGCCTGGTTTATGTTTAGTTTTACATCAGGGGATTTAATGTCAATTTTTACCTCATCTTCTTTTGCCCCGAAGGTGTCTGAAAGCATAGAAACCAGTTGCTGTGTATAGTGTGCAAACGGTATTTTAGTCAAGGATTTATTTTGGTAGAGGAGTTCGTGAACCAGAGCCGTAGATTTGATTCTGGATTGACATTGGGATAGTATTTCTTTTACTTCCTCCGAACCCGATGTAATCTCCTGAACATGCAGAAGGCTGGAAATAATTGCCAGGTTATTCTTTAGCCTGTGGTGAATTTCGGAGAGCAGGGCTTCTCTTTCCGCAAGCGATTCTTCCAGCTCAGATTGTTTCTGCACCAGAATATTACGCGCATTAATTCGATCTGAAATGTTTTTGCTATTCGAGGCATAGCCGATAGGAACTCCCTCTTCATTGTAGATTAGCCAAACCGTAAGAAGTGCGTGAAAGTCGGTATTGTCTTTCCTTCGCTGGGTCAATTCTCCGCTCCAACCGCCTTTCTCAATTATGTCGGTAACAATTTTATCAGTTCCAAGAGTTTTTTGTGAGTTGAAAATGTCTACATGCTGACCTGCTAATTCTCCTGGGCCGTACCCATACAATGCATGTGCCGCAGGATTGGCATAAAGTACCCAGCCTTCCAGATTGGCAAAAACGATAGAATCCCAGTTGTTTTCTACCATCTGTTTGAAAGATTCTGGAACCAGATGTGTGGTTGTTTCGGTCATTTTAGTTCAGCAATTGGCCCGACCAATTGCCGTCGAATTTAACAGGTTTTAGGTTCCAAATATTAACAGCCACAACACTATTCGTTAAATAATAAACAATCCAGTGAAATTGTTTTCTAAAGTCTTTGAGGCTCAATTGGTTGTCAGTCAAGTAGTGTGCAATAAAATTTAACAAGTAAATATAACAGGTATAGTTTGTCGGGGATATCCTACATTAAATAGGGTCGATTTTTCTTCTAATAAGTGTAAACCCTTATTTTATATTGACGTTTTTACTAATGATTCTAGTTGATTTCACCCTGGTATAAATACCTGTTTTTGCCCGTTTTTAAACCTGTTTTACCCCCTGATTGAATGCGTACTCTTACTAGTGCCTCTAATTTCGACCTGAACTGAAAACAAGCAAAATGTCAACTATAACACACACTAATTACATCCACATGGTGAATGAAATTGTGGATGAATCCAGAAAACGAGGAGTAACACATTTAACGTGTCAGGGATCGAGTTGGGAAGGACATAGTTTTCCGGTAGATGGCAATACCATGTTGAATTTTGGCTCCTGCGGTTACCTTGGCCTTGAAACAGATCCAAGATTGATTGAAAAATCAGTTGAATATACACGGAGGTACGGCACCCAATTTGGAATATCAAGAGCTTTTGTAACAACGCAGCAGAACAGGATACTGGAAGAACAGCTAGGCCGAATGTTTGACGATAAGAATGTGCTGGTTTATTCCTCCACGAGCCTTGCACATAATAGTGTGTTACCTATAATGGTGTCAACGGAAGATGCCATTGTTCTTGATCAGCAAGTGCACTTCAGTGTTCAAAACGCGGTGCAAACTATGGCTGGTAAGGGCGTTCCAGTAAAGATGATTCGGCACAGCAATCTGGCCATGCTCGAGCGGACGATCCTGGAGTTTAGAGACAAGCACGAGAAAATTTGGTACATGATTGATGGTGTTTATTCCATGTATGGAGACATCGCACCGATAAGTGCATTAAACGATTTAATGGACAAATATCCACAACTCTATTTGTATGCCGACGATGCTCATGGAATGGGATGGTGCGGAAACAACGGAACCGGAGCGATTTTTAATGATGTAAAACACAAGGATAGATTAATGCACATGACCACCATGGGAAAGGCATTCGGATGTATCGGAGGAGTGGCTGTCTTCCCAACGGAAAGTGATTACAAGAAGGTGCAAACCTTTGGTGGGGCGTTGAGTTACTCTCATCCCTTACCACCGCCAGTTGTAGGAGCTGCACTGGCGTCTGCTGAATTAATGTTGTCGGATGAATTACCGGAGATTCAGGCGGAACTGCAAAGTAAGATAGACTATTGTAACGAGTTGCTGGAGGATTCTGGGTTACCAATCATGTCTGATGGAAAAACCCCCATTTTTTTCATCGGAACCGGAAGACCAAGTGTAGGTTATGAACTTAATCGTAGACTTTTGAATGACGGATTTTATATTAATCTCGCTGTATATCCCGCAGTACCCATGAAGAACACGGGGTTAAGGTTTTCTATAAACCGACATCTTTCGCGCGAAAACATTTCAGCTTTTGTTGAGGCCTTGAAATTTCACTACCCAAGGGTGTTATTATCTGAAAACACGGACGTTAATAAGGTACGTAAGGCATTTAAATTACCAATGCTGGATAAGTATACGGGGATATTTGACAGAATTGAAAGTGAGCGATCGGAAAAGAAGCAATTCACGGTAGAGGTAAAACGTTCAATCGAGCAAGTAGATCGGGATGACTGGAATTCAATTCTTAAAGATGAGGGGAACTATAGTTATGAAACCATGTGTTTACTGGAGAGAGCATTTTCTTGTAATTCTGAAAAATGGGAGAACTGGGAGTTTTACTATTTGACTGTAAGGGAGCAAGGAGGCGGAATAGTGGCAGCCACTTGTTTGACTAAATCTGTGGTGAAGGATGATTTATTTGCCCCAAGAGCGGTTTCAGAGGAACTAGAGCGGGTTCGCAGGTCAAACCCAAATCACCTCACCTCCGAATCATTGGTCATGGGTTCGTTGTTTTCCCAGGGGGAGCATTTACACTACGACGAGCAACATCCAAGACATTTGGAAGCAGTTCGTTTAATTGTTGAGGAGGCACTACGCATCCAGGAGGCGTCTAATGCTAACGGAATCGTTATGAGAGATTTTGCCGAAGGGCATGAGCCGATGTGCGAGATGTTTCATGAACTTGGATTCATACGCGTTCCAATGCCAAACGTAAATACAATTGAAAATGTATCGCGTAACCCCGAACTGGACTTTATCTCAACTCTATCACGCAGAAGTAGGAGGCATGTGAGAAATGAAGTAATAAAGCACTATGATAGTTTTGATTTTGAGGTGAAACAAAGTCTTACTTCTCAAGAACTTGATTTTCTATATGAGCATTACGTAAACATCGCTAAACAGAATGTTTCTATAAACACATTTCCATATCCCAAATCTGTGTTTGAAGCACTCGTGTCTTCATCCGAATGGGAGTTTCCTGTTCTGTATCTGAAGCAAGAAAATGTTCCCGGATCAACACGTGGAAATATATTGGCGATTGGATGTTGTTATGTGGGCGGTAAGGACTATACACCATTATTGTTGGGGATGGATTACAGCCTGAATGATGAATTGAATGTGTATAAGCAATTTTTGTTTAGAATCGCGGAAAATGCTCGTGCAAGGGGTATGAGGAAAGTGTTCTTTGGTTATACGGCTGATACAGAAAAACGTAAGTTAGGAGCATCCTCAGAACCGCGATTTGCGTTTGTACACAATACGGATGATTTTAGTAACGAGTTAATCGCCCAAATTTCTTCACAAGCCTCTAGTTTACTAACTTAGATGAATGACGACTAAGGACGGGAGGCATTTCACCAATGAGTGGGCTAGTATTTACTTTGAAGATGGTATTTGTTATGGAGAATACAAGGATGTTAACGTGGATCTGGCGAAGGCCAGGGAAATAACCGAAGCCAGAAAGCAGGTGCACCAGGGAGAAGAAGCAGTGTTGGTGGTAGATGTAACAGGCATTAAATCTGTCAACAAGGAAGCCAGAACATACTTTTCTAAGCATGGATCTGAAAACCTGAGAGCCACCGCCATTATTACAGGTTCTGAATTCACCAGTGTGATGGGGAACTTCTTCATGCGAGTAAATTTTAAGAGACCTCCAATTCCAACCAGACTTTTTAAAGACAGAGAGTCGGCAACGGATTGGGCCAGACAGTTCTTATGAAAACAGAAATAGTTGACATAGAGGAAATCAAGGAATTGATTTTTGCGTACGCAACCGGGGATTATACAAGACGCGCAGAACTTTCGGACAATCTTGACGAACGCGACTCGATTTTAGGCATTATAAATATGCTGGGTGAAGAGTTGGAAGAAACCACAGTGTCTCGAGACTACTTCAGCAGTATCTATAATGCCGTCGCGGAGATGCTGTTCCTTATTTCGCCGGCTGGTATCATTGATGATTGTAATGAGGCGGTGAACAAGGAACTAGGTTATGCCGGTTCAGATTTGATAGGCAGCTCCATAAAGCAAATTATCGTAGGGGAGTATGACCTGGAATCCAAAATCAAAGCCCATATAAGGGAATATGATGGCCATTTTACCGATGAGCTCAGGTTTTTGCAGAAAGATGCAAGTGGTATGCCGGTGAGCGTAACGGTGTCAAGGATTCCGGACGACCCGCACGATCGGCTTTTGGTTATGGCAAAGAACATAACGGAACAAAAGAAGACAGAACAGCTTATTCTAACAACCATAATCGATACCGAAGAGCGAGAACGGAAGCGACTGGCTTTTGATTTGCACGATTCTTTAGGGCAGGAAATCAACGCCGTGAAAATGTATCTCAATGTCGCAGGCTATGGCGATATTGATGAGAAAACCCGGCAGAATATCGAACAGTGTAAATCGATGCTGGAAGGGTCTCTGGATTCAATTCGAAAGATTGTATTTGATCTGCTACCTGCCTCTTTAGACAAAGGCAACCTGATTTTGGCGTTGGAGCAACTACTGGATGGATTGGAAGGACTTAACGGAACTCAGTTTCAGTTGAAGGTGTCTGGTGAAGTCCGCGACGTACCGAAACGAGTAGAACTAATGATTTACCGAATTGTGCAGGAGTTTGTGAGCAATACTATAAAATATGCTGAGGCTGAAAATGTGCTGGCACAACTCATTTTTGAGCCCACACAATTAAGAGTGGAGTTGGAAGATGATGGAAAAGGATTTGAAACGGGAACAATTCTGGGAGGAGGAAATGGTCTGAAAAATATGGTTTCCCGAGCCAGGGCAGTAGATGGTGATTTGTCCATTGATAGTAAAGTGGGCAAGGGCACTCGGCTGTCGGCGACTTTTAAAGTAAATTAAAGTGAAAAAGATAAAAATTCTATTAGCAGATGACCACAGGATGGTACGTGAAGGGTTACGCTTAATGCTATCGCAGCAACGGTCGTTTGAGCCTGAAATTGTTCAGGCTGAGAGCGGAACCGAAGCGTTGAACTTAGCCAAGCACATGGACTTTGATATCTATCTTTTGGACATCAATCTGCCGGGGCAAGACGGGATTTCTATAGCCCGCTACCTGAAAAAGGAGAAAGAAGATCCACGTATCATTATGATTTCGATGCATGAGGAAGAGTACGTTATTGAACAGGCAATTTCGGCCGGGGCTTTAGGATATCTTTTAAAAAGCGTCGGGCTGGAGGAAATGATCAAGGCAATCGAAACGGTGTATCGTTATCAAAACTACTATTGCAATGAGGTAGCGCAGAAACTCATTCGTAAATCACAGAACAAAGCAAACAAGATCAAAGGGGCCACTCCTATATTCAAGAATAATCTGACGGATAGGGAAATGCAGGTGCTTAAGATGATTGCGAATGAGCAAACCAATTCGGAAATTGCAGACAAACTGTCCATTTCCAAACGTACGGTGGATTACCATCGAAACAATTTATTGAACAAGCTACAAGTAAGAAATACAACAGGGCTCGTGAAATTTGCAATCATGAATGGCCTTGTAGACACTTGAAGGTCAATGTACCGCAGCAGGCAGTTTTACTCCGCCTGGGTGGTGCTGGAATAGTTGGTAAGATTGTTATCTGAATACGGCCAGGGGGAAGTCCTGACCAAAACTATAGCTGGTGGGGAACTGTTCAGACCCGTGATATTGTTTGGATAATTCAGGCACCCGGCTTTCTACATAAGATTTGATTTCACTCACCGTGATTTTCTCATCGGTTCTGTACTCACTTACTTCACCCGTGAGGATTTCCAGTATAGCGTAAGTGAAAATACCATGTTTTAAATCACCCACTTCGTTGGCGTATTGAGCATCTTGTGAGGCCGTAAGGAAAAAAGTACCACTACTACGGGCTAGTTGTGCCAGTGCTTTTTCTCGTGGAGCCCCACGGGTCGCAAATGCTGTTAGCGCACCTCCCGACTGGCACGCGTCAATTACAAAAAGTTGTTTTTGCGCCGCAATCTCCCGGGAATAGGTAAGTAATTCTCTGGCCGAAATAGCCTTTTCTCGCAACGTTATATCATCACCAAATAGATTGGTAATATCACTTGTAACAAGGAAAAACTCCGCGTCCCTATCCATATCTTTTTCCGTCATCACCCCATGTCCTGCATAGTACATTACAAAGACATCTTCGGGGCCAATTTCCGACGCAATTTTATCAAAGGTTTGCTTCACTTCTTGTTTGTTCACTTGTTCATCTGCCAGAAAGAAAGCGTGAGTTGAATGAAAGATTGGTTCTGCATTTTTTTCAATGGTCTTCAGAAAGCTTTGTGCATCGTTTTTGGCGTAGTTCAATACATATTTTGGATTGCGGTATTTGTTCACCCCCAAAACCAATAGATACAAATCAGTCTCTCCTGCTTCCTTATCGTAGCTGAGTGTGAAATGTCTTGGTGTAGATTCAACACCGGTATTGCTAATCGCCACAATGTCTAACGTGTTGTCACCCGGAGCCAACTCGATGGTCAGCTCTCTTTCGGATTTCTTCGCGCCACGAAAATTAACCTCATCGCTAAATTGAATTTCTTCCGTGAGCTTTCCATTATTGAATACCCTTATCAAATCGGGGTCGTTAGTGCCGGTTACTTCCACTTTTAGGGTCAGCTCTTTTCTGGATGCTTTATAAGTGGAGTCGGTTTGTGCTTTAACCAGTTGATTCTGAAAATCCTTGAATGTGGCTTCCAGATTAGGAGCCGACCTGATCAGTTCATGAATGTTGTCACCGGTATCATTAAACTGTTCACCGTCCATAATTCGTTGTTGAAGGGAAGGGGAGTGGTACTTCTTAAAAAAGGACCCAACAGACAAAGATTCAAGTCCGGACACATAATTGATCAGTTTTAGGGCTTGCTTCGTGCCGTCGAAGTAGCCAAATTTGTTTTTTACCAACCAGTTTTCACGATCCACACTGATATAGGTAAATAACTCCTGCATTTTGTCCAGATCCCAAACCTTTATTTCACCGTCAACGGAGCAGGACACAATAATTCCCGACTTTTCGGAAATCGAAATAGAACTCACCGAATTCGAATGGCCGATGAGTTGTTCGATTTCTTTACCTGTCTCTAGTTCAAACACCCGAATGGTTCGGTCCGCTCCTCCGGAAAAACCAATCATCTTGTTCGGGTGACAGGCCACCGAGAGTACAGCCCCGTTATGATGCGAATGTTTGCTTTTCAGCATACCGGTATTCCAGTCCCACACTTTAACAGTCCCATCCCAACTTGCTGAGGCCATTAGAGAATGATTGAAAGACCATGCAAAGTCAGCTACCTTGCCCGTATGACCAATCAGAGAGCGAAAATTCTCTTTGGAATCAACCTCAACGATGTTCAAAGATTTCCCCATGTCCGCTTGCGCGATATAGAGGTCTGAGGGGCCAAAATCAACCTCATAGGGGGAGTTGTTGCCTAGTTCCTGGTACAACAACTCGTTTCCGGTTTTTACATCCCATACGCGCATAGTTCCATCCCAACTACCACTTACAATCTGGTTGCCCGTTTTGTTAAACTTCAAATCGAATATCACATTCACGTGTCCGCTGATGGTTCTGATCTCTGCGCCTGAAGAGGTTTGCCAGAGCTTAATTTTTCCATCTCCACTTCCTGTGGCGGCTATTGTTCCATCAGGACTAAAAGCAACTGCGATTACTTGCTGAGAATGCCCCCGAAATACATGTTTAACCTTACCGGTTTGAGCGCTAATAATTCTGGCAATTGTGTCAATTTTACTTTGTAGAATCCACTGCCCATCTGGGCTTAATGCAATTTCAGTTTTGTTCTTGATGGCGTTCAGAACGGCTACGTCAGTCCACCTTGAGTAACTATATCTTAATTTGTCAGTTCTTGGCTCGTTGAGATACCCTTTAAGTTGAGTTTCTTTGATCCCAGAAGGTATTTTCCATACCGATGCAGTATTGTGTTCATCAGGTAAGGCCAATTTATTGTCGATACTAAACTCAGGCTTGAAATAGGAGAACAACTCATTTTCTTTTTTGAAAACCGGTTTTCCGGATTTGGTGTCAAACACCTTAATAGTTTCATCAGAGGCAACCATAACGTATTTGTCGTCCGCACTAAAACTAATTTCGGTAGGTCGTGCCTCCAGTTTTTCCAGTTGGTGAATCTTCTTTCCATTTGATCCATTCCACAACACTAAATTGGTTTTTCTGGTACCCGTTGCGATAAATTTTCCCGTCTTAGAATAGCAAACTTCCATATTACATCCATCACATCGGTTGTCTTCATCATCTTCGAGGTGGAACAATTCCTCCCCGGATTTGGAGTCGAACACCTTCGCAAACAATTTCGTAGATCCAACAACTACCCGTTTTCCGTTAGGACCAAATTCCATGGAATGTGGCTTGTCAAAAGAAATGGTAACAGTATCGGATTCAGTATTTAGTGGAACAATTCTTACTCCTTTATAGTTAATTAAGTCAAGAATTTGATTGCCGTCCTTTGTAGCATGTGCACTTTTTAAAGCAGAAGAGTAACTTTTCTTCACGGTTGCCAGCTCCTCACCAGTAGAAGTTCGACACAGGTAGGCTTTATCTCGATTATCCGATACTAAAAAATAAGTATCGCCAGCCACGAAATGAGCGGAAATCAGATCGTCTCGGGTAAGTTCATACACCACTAATTGCTTCCCCGAAACCACCTCGAAAATTCTTGCAGTATTGTCTCTGGATGCTGTGAGAAGTAACTTGCCATCTGCAGAAAACTGAACGGTCCGTATTTTGTCAGTATGTGTGGTATACGAGCGGATCTCTTTGCCAGTTTGCACGTTCCATAGCTTAACGCTAAAATCAGCACTACCAGTTGCCACGTAAAGTCCGGTAGGATGAAAATCGGAGCACAGGACCTGTTGTAGATGACCTTTTTGAATCACTGTTTCCACTTCCGCGGATTGGCCATAACCAATAATGTGTAGACTCGAAATGAGGCAAATTAACCAACCGATACGCATAGATCAAATTTACCTAAAGATAAACTTAAAGGGGGTATCCAAGACTGGTTTAATATTGCATACCATTCATAACAAATTAGGTCGACTGAAAAACATTTTTTGATAAGTTGCAGTAAACACAGCGTATGAAGCAGATTCAAAGACATTTACTTTTCGCGCTATTCCTGGTTTTTGGTTGTAGCGTTTACGCTTCCAGCGGCCATATTAACCCGTTGGGAGGTTTGTTTCAATTGGAGCTAAGAATGGACACAAAGGGCTCCAAAGCAGATTCAACAGGTCAGAATGGTTTGCCTCATTATTCTACATTGTTGAAAAACCACATGGAGGCCGGCTTATACGATGAAGCGGAGCAGTTTGTATCTATGGTAACGGATCAGTTTCTGGCTGCTGCACCAAGCCACACCAAGGCACATTATGCGAAGATGGTTGGGGATATGTATAGTTCACGAGGAAAGTATCAATTGGCAGGGGATTACTTTAAACGGAGCAGAGATCTATACAGCCAGCTAAAGGATCCCAATGGAGTGGTTGAAGCCAGTATTGGTATGTCCAAAACTTCCCAATCAGGTCAGGATATTACCGAGCGTATTAAAACTGGATATCAGGCTCTTGCTCTTGCCGATAGTATTGGAGAAGAATCAAAGGTGGCTGACATTAAGGTTCTCATTGGAAGGTTATTTTTGGAAGGAGGCAATGCCAATGCCGCCAAACCACTAATGGAACAGGCACAGGATTTCTATAAGAGAGGTGGAGAACCTGTTTCATTGGCACTTGTTCATCATGATTTGGCTCGATTGTATAGTATCAATGGAGAAATGCCGCAGGCCATTGGCTACGCAACTTCTGCTCTTAATATTGGTAAGAAGCTTTCTGACAATGGGTTGTATACACAATCGTGTCAGTTGCTGGGGCAGCTCTATGGTCAATCAAACGACTGGAACTTATCCCTGGAACATTATAATAATGCTCTGCGTATTGCTGAGCGATCCGGAGAAAGTAAACAGCTTGCAATGTTGTATTTGGAAAGATCCGATATTTCCATGAAGGCAGGTTTACTTGCTGCCGGTGAACAAGATTTAGAAGAATATTATCGGGTCGCCAAAAAAATGGCCTTAACGGAAGCCGATGTTGAGTATTTCCGTCGCAAGTTGTTGTTTGATGAAAGATTAAACCGCAAGGACTCTTTGGAATTACACGCGGAACTACTTAACCGGTTCGAGGACAATTATAATACTCATCTTTTACAATCAATGACTCAAGAGGAACAGCTCAGACTGGAAATGGCTCAACGCGAAAAGGAATTGCAAAAGGAAATTCAGCAAATTGAGATGATTCGCGAGCAAGAGGAAAAATCATCAGCCTTCAGAAGTTTACTTGTCATTTGTCTGGTTGGATTTGGTTTGTTATCGTCCCTTGTTGCCAGGGAAGCCCTTCGTAGTCGGAACGCAAAAACGATTTGATTCGTTATCTGTTCCTAAAATATCCTGAAATTTAGCAGCATGATTCAGGAGGTAGATACTTTTCTTAAAGATGGTTGCGGAAGGTGCAAGTTGTATCGTACGCCCGATTGTAAAGTTCACAGTTGGCATGATGAGTTACTTGAATTGCGACGGATCGTGTTGTCAACAGAATTAAAAGAAGAATATAAATGGTCGCAGCCATGCTACACTATTGATGGCAAGAACGTACTCATTGTTACGGCATTTAAGCAATATGCCTGTATCTCGTTTTTTAGTGGTTCATTACTTTCCGATGACCAGAACAAACTGGTGATACCTGGTCAAAATTCTCAAGCCGCAAGACAGCTGCGTTTTACCAGCGTGGATGAAGTGTTGGCGGCCGAACAGTTGATCAAGGAGTACGTACATGAGGCCATTCAGAATGAAAGGGCCGGGCGCAAGGTCAAGTATAACAAGGAACCTGAAGCTTTGCCGCAAGAGTTAGTTGAGCGTTTTGAGTACGATATTGAATATAAAAATGCGTTTGAAGGACTCACTCCTGGCAGGCAAAGAGGATATTTAATCCACTTTTCACAAGCTAAACAATCGGCTACCCGGGCGAATAGAATTGAGAAGTCCAGAGAGAAGGTTTTGCTGGGTAAAGGCTGGAATGAGCGTTAATCTCCATGACTTGATTATGGTTGTTGGTGAGCCATGGCAAAATCGGGTTAAATTGAGCATGAAGGCTCCTACCTCATGGGGTTGCCCGATGTTTTAAGTCTGTGCCCTAGATATTCTTATATTTGACCGCAGAACACGACGCCTAATCTGCACATGAAAATCGGAATTATACGAGAAGGGAAGGTGCCACCAGACAAGCGAGTACCATTATCACCGGCACAATGTAAAGAGATTAATGATCAACCTGGAGTAGAGGTTTTTGTCCAAAAAAGTGAAATCAGAAAATTCCGGGACGAAGAGTATGTGGCACAGGGTCTGCCGGTTGTAGATTCTGTCGCGCATTGCGATGTACTTATTGGGGTAAAGGAAGTGCCGATAGATGAGCTTATTCCTAACAAGAAGTATCTGTTCTTCTCACATACCTTTAAGGAGCAACCTTATAACCGGGATTTACTAAGGGCGATTCTTGACAAGAAGGTTCAGTTGATTGACTGGGAGGTGATTACGAATTCCAAAGGCCACAGATTAATAGCATTTGGGCGTTACGCAGGGATTGTAGGCTGTTACAATGGTTTGTTGGCTTATGGACTAAAATCAGGTCGTTTTCAGTTGAAAAGGGCTCATGAATGTGAGGATCGTGTTGAAATGGAAGCGGAGTTGTCGAAAGTTAAACTTCCCGATGATTTCAAAATGGTCTTAACCGGAACCGGCAGAGTGGGTGGCGGTGCTGTTGAAATAATTGATAAACTGAAGCTGAAGGAGGTAACTCCTGATGACTTTCTCAGCCAAACTTATAGTGAGCCGGTTTACACCCAATTAGGAGTGGAGCATTACAATAAAACAAAAGATGGCTCGACTTTCAATAAGAACAAATTCTACGAAGACCCGTCCGAATTTGAATCGGATTTTTTAAAGTACGCTAAAGTTGCCGACATGTATGTCGCCTGCCATTATTGGGATAGCCGCGCACCTTTTATTTTTACCAGGGAAGATGTGAGGCACCCCGATTGGAACATTTCAATGGTCGCTGATATAAGCTGTGATATTGACTGTGCGGTTGCTTGTACGTTGAGGCCTTCTACTATCGCCGATCCATTCTATGGTTATGACCCTGTTTCTGAATCAGTAGTAGACTTCTTCAAGGAAGATGCTTTGGGGGTAATGGCGGTGGATAATTTGCCTTGCGAACTGCCTAAAGATGCTTCCATTGACTTTGGGGAAATGTTTATTGAGCACGTACTGGAACCTCTAAAGGGAAATGATCCGGAAGAAATAATATGGCGAGCCAGCGAGACAAAAGACGGTGAGTTAACCCCTCACTTCGCATATCTTCAGAATTATGTTAACGGCCACTGATTTTTAAAATCTCAGGTCCGGCGGCAAAATCGGTTTTTCTGCAACTTACTTAAGTTCAGGGACTAATTTTACTTAACGAAGTATATTTACGAATAGTAAACGAGTTAGGCCAGAGCCATAAAATGGATGGATATGTGTCATTTTATTGGGGAAAAATGCCATTTTTAACATAACAGGTTGTGCCTGGCACCAACCTTGCTAAATATAGTTTTATGAAGATGTTGATCGGAATTACAATGGCAATATGCCTGACGGCCTGTTCGGGCTCTAAAGATATGGCAGAGGGAAAGGACTCCACCGAAGATGATCTGGAGATTGTTCCGGTGATGAATAGCATAGATTACATAACCGGCACCGTTACCACCAAATACGCGGATCAGGATTGCAAATACCTGATTCAGGTGCAGGGTAAAGGCGATGAAATGCTGATTCATCCTATGAATCTGCCTAAAAAATACCAAAAAGACGGGGCGCAGATATCGTTTACGTGGGTAGCGTCTAAATCTCCTCAAACGAATAACTGTACGTTAGGTATTTGGAGTACGATTACTGTAGAAGAGTGAGGTTTTACCTTGTTTTCTGTCTATTGTTCTTTGCTTCGTGCACCGGAGGTGGGGCGCGGTTCGAAGTCTCTTTTGAAGATGCTATGGGACTGGCGCCCGGTTCGCCGGTTGTTCTGGAGAACGGCTTGGAAATTGCAAAGGTGCATTCTGTAGAATTGTGTGATGATAGTGTGGGTTGGGTGAGTGCTTATTTCAATGTGCCATCCGAATACCAGATACCAGCTAATTCACATTTTCAGGTTGATCCGGACATTAAAGGGGACGCTCAAATTTTAATCACTTTCGGCGCCTCTGAAGATAATTACTCTGGAGATTGTCATGTTTATGGTGAATTACCTCCACTTAGGTATTTAAGCCCTGGAGACTCTAGTACGGACCGCCGAATTCGAATTATCGACAATGCCATATACAAAATTGAAAAGCACTTTACGGAGGAACCTGATAGTGGGTTGGTGCGAGGGCGTTAGTTTAATGTTGGCAGGGAGCGTATATTCACTTAACGAACATACCCTTGCATTGATACCAGTAAAAATTTCTCTTTTGCCACCAAATTATCCAGTTGCACGTCCACTTGCTTGAGTTGTGATTCGATGTAGTTAATTTCTCTTTGATTCACCAGGAAGAGCGAACTTTCACCACGGTTAAATAGTATCACTTCCGAATCAAGTAAACGTTTGTAGTTATTAACGGCTAATTCAATATTGTTCACCAAACCAAACGTAGTATTCCATTCATTTGCGGCTTTAGAAATTTTCAGTTCTATTTCAGCTTTCTTCGTTCGTTGTTCGAATTTAAGTTCGTTTAACTTCAGACGATTGAGGTTCAATTTGGCACGCTCTTTTCGAATGAACAGAGGATAGGATACCTGCGCGCTCCAAATGTAATTGCTTGTATTGAACTCCGGATTTTCAAAGTCTTGAAAGCCTCCTGATAGCGCTGAGTAACTAAGTTTTAATTCAGGCTTTAAATTCTCCTTGCTTATCCGGTAAGACACTTCTTGCTGATCAATGTAATTAGAAGCGAGTTGAAATTCCGGGTGAGTTTCGATTAAAGTGTCCATTTGAGCCAACCATGATGCATCGGTTGGTGAATAGCTTGTAGAATCTATAAATCCGGGAATCGTGTTTGTGTCAAGTTCAAGAGGTGTTTCGCCTTCAAACCACAGGTACAATTCCATTTCCGTTCTTTTATTGATTCTGGCCAGGTCGGATTCTGCAAGCTTCATTTGTCGCTCTTGCACCTGAATGTGAGCCTTAACGGTATCAATCCAAGGATTGTCACCAAGTGCTGCGCTTGTCTTTACACTTTCAAATCTAAACAGAGCCTGTTCAAGGCCGTTTTGTACAACCTTATATTTCTGCTCCGCCGCCCACCAGTTCCAGTAGGCTTGCTTGGCGTCAAAAAGCAGTTGATTGAGAAGGATCTGCTGCTCCAACTCCGTATTGGTCTGATTGATTTTCGCCTGCCACAGTGCGGCTCTTCTCTGATCAATTATCAAACCTCGGCCAAGATTGATACTGGCTCCTACTTTAGCGTACCCGCCTTCCGGGATGATACTTTCGGGGTTTAAGAATACTCCCTGGTTTTGTTCATAGCCGGTAAAAACTTCTATACCAAACCAGGTGGGAATTTTAAGTTCGCCGTTTAAATAGCTGAAGTATTGTTTTCCATTATAATACTTCTGCTCAATGTCTCCCGCAAGCCTGGGGTCAAAGGCTCCACGAGCTTCCTGCACGCCTCTCTTACCCATGTCGGGCATTTGGTTAGCGCGGTAGGCCATAGGGTGATGTTGTTGCACAATTTGTGTGAATTCCTCAATCGTTAGTACCGTATCTGACTGAGCAATCACCTGTGTACAAAAAACCACAGCCAATATTGACATGAAAACCCGGTTCAACATCATTTTTTCGGTTTAATCAAAGGTTTTTCGTCATCCTGGTAAAAATCGGGAGGGAAACCGTTGACCTTTCGCCACAGTTCGTACCAGATTGGTACATCTTGTAAAAGCATCATGTTGGAGGTTCCACTACCAAATCTCAGGGCATCAGGCCATGGCTCTTGTTCGGGATCGGGGGCAACCAGTATTCGGTATTTGCCATTGGCGCTGATAAATCGATCCATCGCATAAACTTTACCTGCGTATGTTCCGTGGCTCGCATCCGGCCAACCAGAGAATACAATAGCAGGCCACCCATCGAACTGAATTCGCACCTCACGTCCAACTTCCACCAGAGGCAAATCAATGGGTTCTACATACATCGCTACGGCCAGTTGAGTGTCCTCAGGCATGAGTTTGAGAATTTCATCGCCTTCTTTCAGGGTCTCGCCGATACCAGAACTGGTAACTTTGGTGATGTATCCTGCCTGAGGTGCCGTAATAAAGTAGAGACCATTTCTGAACAGGTAATTGCTATACTGGTTTTCCAATTTCTGAAGATTTGTTTCAGCATCTAGTTTTTCGGATAACGTTGAAAGTTGTTCTGACCGTATTTTATTCAGATCAGCATTAAACTTTGCACGAGTGTTGGATGCTTCCAGTTGAAGATCAATCAGGTCATTCTGACTATTAAGCCATTTGTTTCTTGCTTCAATTTCCTTGCTAGTGGCTTCCTGCTTTTTAATGTTTCTGGATTCCAGATCCGTCAAAGACTTTAACCCAAGTTGGTACAGACTATCCTGGCGTTTGTATTGGTAGTCGGCCACGGCTTTGCCAACCTTCGCGGCTTCGTATGCTATGCTGTCATTTT
This sequence comes from Parvicellaceae bacterium, assembly GCA_965267315.1. Lineage (GTDB taxonomy): Bacteria > Bacteroidota > Bacteroidia > Flavobacteriales_D > Parvicellaceae. Next base: position 3,869,624 of record OZ253949.1, on the reverse strand, counting down.
GAACTCTAAGCCTGGCCTGCTGCAATTTCACCTGGATTTGAGAAAGTTTCAGCTCCTGTTGCTCTTGCACCAAAGTCATTTGTTCCTGCTGGGCTTCTACTTTGTCCTGATACGCCTCAATGCTCTCACCTTTCAACTTTACCTGGGCTGCGGTACGATTCAATAACTGATCGTCGAAATAGGCATCCTTGATTTCCGAAATTTTTAGAATCGTGTCTCCTTCTTCTACAAAATCACCCTCTTGTACAAACCAGCGCTCAATTCGCCCTGGTATGATGGCATTCAGACTCTGAGGTCTTTGATTGGGCTTTAATGTGGTGATCTCCCCATTGGATCTGATATTTTGTGTCCAGGGAAGGAACATGATAAGCAGGATTATGCCCATCGTCCAGTAGATTGTTCGTCTAAAAACCTTGTTAGATCTTTTGCTTTCAACCGTTTTTAAGGTCTGATACTGATCAGTATCAATGTACTTGGAAACCCTATTTTCAGAGATGTTAAGCATGGCTAAGAGTTTACTTCTTTAATTTTCTTTTCGCTGGTTATCATGATTCGATCAACCAATTTTTCGAGCTTGTCATCCTGAGATACTATCACTAGCGTCCAGTTATTCTCGGGGCTGGTGAGAAATCTCATAATTTTGTCCCGATCCAATCGGGAAATAGATCTCAATGCATCCTTGATGAGCAATAGTTTTGGTTTGTCCGCTATACTTCTGGCCAGTATAAGCCGCTCCACCACTCCCGAAGAAAATTGTTTTCCCTGCGGATGAATTATGGTATCGTATCCTTCAGGCAGAGCCATCAGAAATTCTTTCAACCCTACATGTTCAATGGCCCATTGTACGTTTTCGAAGGTGGCTTTTTCTCTTCCCATGCTAATGTTCTCCAGAATAGTGCCTTCAAACAAGAGCTCGTCCATAAGGCAATCGCCGATGATCGACCTGATGTAGTTAGGGTTCATATTACCAATAGGGATGCCGTCAAGGGAGATCGTCCCCCTTTTTGGTTTGTAAAGTCCCGCTAACAGATAAAGTAAAGTGGTTTTACCCGAATCATGATCTCCTGTAAGTAACACTTTTTCTCCAGGTTTGATATGAAGGTTCGCTTCGTGAAACAGAAACCGGTTTTGGCTCGGATATCGAAAGCTCATGTCTTTAATATTGACCTCCAGTCCACCAGGTGCTTTGCTGTCAAATACTTCCATGCCTTCATTTGGTTCTAGTTCCAAGTCAGTTACTTCCCCAATTTTTTGGAGGGAAGTAAGCACGTCATAGATGGTTTCCAGGCTCATTACCAATTTCTCAACAGCTCCCAGAACAAGTAGGATAATAATTTCGGCGGCAACAAACTGACCAATGTTCATTTGTTGCTCCATTACCAAAATGCTTCCCATAACCAGAAGACCTGCAGCTACAAGAACTTTGAACACAATCATAAGTCCGTATTGCGCCTTCAGAATTTTAAAGTGTTCTTCTCTGGCCTCAACGTATTTGCCCGTATGCTTGTCGGTTTTCTTTAGAGGAAGTTCTGTGATGCCTGCTAGTTTGAAACTAACACTGGTTCTTGCCAACTCTTCTAGCCAATGGGCAACATCATATTTATTTTTAGATTCTTCCATACTGGTTTCAAACCCTCTTTTGGAAGTAAGTCTGAACATGACATAAATCAGGACAATCAGAACCAAACTAAATACAATGAAGAATGGGTGGTACATACACAGTAAGATCAGTCCGAACACAGTTTGGATAGAAGCCGTGGAAAAGTCAATAAGGATTTTTGAGAGTCCTTTTTGCACTGATACCACATCAAAGAATCGGTTCATCAGCTCAGGAGCATAGTGTTTATAGAGCGCCTTTAATTTCACACGAGGAATTCTGTAGGCGAATTCGAAAGCAGCGCGTGAGAATATCTTCTGCTGTAGATGCTCCGTAATCTTTAGTTGTTGTATTTGCAGGATACCGGTAACTGCAATTCCCAACATCACGAATACAACAAGAATAACCCATGATGTACTCATACGGCCTCCTTGAATAAGGTTGATGATGGCCTGAATACCAACGGGCAACGATAGGTTGACCAGACCGTAGAAGATCGCGTATATGTACACATTACGGATTTCCTTCTGATCGGGCTTGAGCAGTCTCCAGAATCGTTGGGTTGGCTTTAAATTAGCGTAATTCATGACAAAATAATATCCTTTTAATTAGACTGATCGATTTCATTAAAAACCAGCTCGGAGTAAAAGGTGGTAATGGCATCCTCGCCTTTTATAGTATCTGTTAGCCTCGGTAAATGTTTGGAGAAAAATCTCTGATGGTGTGCACCTTCAATAACAGTAGATACCAACATATGCGGATATTTAAATCGTGGATTTATTTCCAGAATGATATTACTTACCCGTTCAACTATTTCTTTGTATTGAAGAAAGAAACCTTTCTCATTCTCAGCATCTACTTTTTTGTTGAGATATATTTTGGATGACTCCGCAATTACTATTTGATTCAGTTTTACTTCGTCAACCTGCAGAAAATCCGAATCTTGCTGTACCTCTTCTGTTAATAGTTGAACCGCTCTTTCAAGTCTATCTCTTGGATCTTCTATGTTCATAGTACGCATTACCAATCTGTATTCTTGCCATCCCCAGTACCAAAGCACCAGGTAAACCAACAGATGATGTTTACTCTCAAAGTACCTGTAAATAGAGGCCTCGGTAGATTTAATCAACTTCGCCAATTTTCGAAGTGTAAAATCTTCGAATCCGATTTCATGAATCAACTCTATGCTGCCTTGCACAATACGTCTGCCCAAATCCGAAGACTCAGGATCCTTCAGATATACGTTTTCATTGACCTTAATAGAAATCTTACTTTGAAAGCTTTGCATGTCATATTAATTTTATCGCTTGCAAATATAATAGTAAAACTATCATTTAAACAAGTTTTGCTTTTAAATGTTCATTTTTATTAGAAATAATTATTGTTTTGTAAACAGCCGAGCTTGCCAGCCCAGAACCAACGGCACATACACGCATGGGTAAGAGTGGAAATAAATTAGCTACCTTCACCTTCCGATTAATTTGAGGTGCGGCGAATATCCATCATACTTGTTGTTTTACTCCCGTTTGCGTCAATCGCTCAATTCGAGGTGAATTTTCAGTCCATTAGCCCGGCCAACGATTTGAGCCACCCCACTGTAAATGATATAGCGCAGGATTCATGTGGGTTCATGTGGTTTGCAACCAGTGATGGCTTGAACCGTTACGATAGTCAGAACATACTTTCATTCTATCATAGCGAAGAGGACTCCAATAGTCTTGACAATAATGAGGTATGGTCGGTTTATCCTACGGAATCGAAATTATGGGTGGGAACGAGTACCGGGTTAAACTGGATTTCATACAATGATATACAGGTGCACCGGACTGAAATCAGGGGCCGAATTACAACCATTAAACAATATAACGGAGACATCTATTATCGGTCCCGTGGTGAAATCTTCAAAGTAACCAATCAAAAATCTGAGAGGGTTGAAAATCCGGATTCGAATTTAATGGAGTGTTTCGGGCAAGACAAAAGGTTGTGTACAGACAAGACTTTCGAGTGGCGTGGTACCGATACGGGATTAATCAGAACTACCATTTCCTCAGGTAGAGAGGAACTTTTCGTACACGAGCCGTTTCGTTTGACTTCACTTGTGGGTGATGAGATTCGGGTAGTGACCAGAAGCAATGATGGCGTCATTTGGATAGGTACCTGGGGTGCGGGAATTTCGTTTTACGATCCTCAAATGCACCGGTTTGGCCAATTTAAGCACCATCCGTTCAAAGCCAATTCCCTTTCGCATGACTTTGTGCAATGTATCCACCGATCGAAGAATGGAAAATTATGGGTTGGTGGAAAAAAGGGGCTAAATATTCAATCTGTGGGTGAAGACGGATTTCATCAATTGGATTTGAAGAATGAATGGGGAAGTACCATTAACCAGAAGTACGTAACAGCAATAATTGAAAACCGGTTATCAGGTAACCTATGGGTATCAACAGAATCCGAAGTAATTGTAATCCATCCCGAAAGTGAGCAGTTGGTGGAGGTTGTGTATCAAGGAGTCGCGAATGGCTCACTTAAGGGAATAGTGTGTTTGTTTCAGGATTCAAACAATGATGTGTGGGCTGGAACGTGGAGAGGGCTGTTAAAGTTTGATCCGGTTGGCAATCGATTCATTGAGGTCGGCGGTGGTACGGAAGACCTTTCGATTCTGGATATTGTGGCCGATAGTAAGGGAGATTTGTGGTTGGGGACATACCGTGATGGTTTAGTCCGGTTCGATGTGCGGCAGGAAATTTATACTAAAGTTGATGAAGATGATCTTGGCAAAAAGTTCCCTCACAAGCGTGTTTGGACTGTGTCGGTAGATTCAGCAGGGAATGTGTGGACTGGCACATTCGGGGCAGGTTTGGTAAAAGTTTCGCGTACTAACGGTGTTTTGACATTCGAGCGGTTTACCAGGAAAAATGGGTTGGGTTCTGATGTGGTAATTGCCATGGAACCCGGAAAGAACAATGATTGGTGGATAGCCGGTGATTATGGACTCACACATTTTATTCCCGAAAAGTCGAGTTTCGAGGTTATAGATTCTGAGTATGGCTTGCAAAGCAATCACTTTAATGCAGCATCTTATTCCGACAGTGGATTGTTTTACTTTGGTGGAAGCAATGGCCTTACCTGTTTTCAGTCAGATCAGCTTGTAAAAAACAACTTTAAAGCTCCTGTTCAGCTGCTGGATTTAAGGCTTTTTGATCAGGAAGTGGTTCCATCGGAAAATGGTTTTGACCTGGAAATTGCCGATTTGAAAGAGCTTGAGTTAAGACATGATCAAAATAGTTTTAGTCTTGATTTTATAGGACTTTGTTTTAACATTTCGTCTAGAACCAGATACCGTTTTAAGCTAGAAGGGTTTGATCAGGATTGGCATTTGGCTACCGCTAACCGAAATACTGCGACATATACCAGTTTACCTTACGGCAATTACAACTTTGTAGTTCAGGCGGCCAATCATGATGGGGTGTGGGGAGCTCCTCGTAATTTAATGATTCACATTGCAACCCCGTTCTGGGCGAGTTGGTGGTTTGTGGCACTTTGCTCATTATTTGCAGCGGCCATACTCTATGGAATCTACAGATTCAGAATTGAACAGGTGAGAAAAGTAGAACGGCTTAGAACCAAAATAGCAAGCGATTTACACGACGATGTTGGAAGTTTGCTGACACAGATATCCATGCAGTCAGATTTAATTACGCAAGGTGTACTTGCACAGACGGAGCAAGAACTGGAAATTAAGAAGATTGCAAGCACCAGTAGAGAAGCAGTTAAAACAATGGGCGATGTGGTGTGGTCTATTGATGCCAGAAAGGGAACGGTGGCCGACATGCTTGATCGGATGAAGGACTATTCAAGCGAAATGCTTCAATCGAAAGAAATTGATTTTGAATTTGAAGTGTCCGGTTGGGAGCCAACGGATATCGTTGACCTCACCGTTAGGCAAAATCTCTACCTGATTTACAAGGAAGCCATTAACAACGTTGTAAAGCATTCTAATGCCACGTCTATTCTTGTAGAAATGAACCGTGCAGGTAAAGACTCGGAACTTATTGTTCAGGATAACGGCTCTTCGGTATCTTCCGGGAAAAAGGTAAATGGGCAGGGCCTCATGAATATGCAGATGCGAGCTGAACGACTTGGAGGGACATTAACGGTTGATAAATCCAACGGTTATCGAATTCATCTAAAATTTTAGCCGCATGAAGATGCTGTGGACATTACTTCTTAATTGTTCTAATTTGGCAATATGATTCGCGTGGCCATTATAGAAGACCATCCTTCCATCAGAATGGGACAGTATAAGTATCTGGATGCCCAGCCCGATATGACTATAGTAGTGGTTGCTGATAGTGTAGAAGACTTTCAAAATCAGATATCCGAAAGCACGGCTATCGATGTGGTGGTTTCAGATATTGGGTTGCCCGGAGCGTCAGGTATAGAAGGTGTTCAGTGGATTCGAAAAAAGTTGCCGGATACGCAGGTCATCATGGTCTCCGTATATACAGATACTGATAATATTTACAAGGCATTGTGTGCCGGAGCAGTAGGCTACCTGGCAAAGAATACTCCTTTGGATGAAATTGCAGAAGGAGTCCGGACTACGATGCAAGGAGGATCCCCAATGACACCTAGCATTGCCAGAAAAGTAATCCATCACTTTGCGCCTCAGAAATCCGCACAACGTGAAACTTTGAGTGCCAAGGAACAGCAGGTGGTCAACTGTATTGTAGAAGGACTTAGCTACAAATTAGTTGCAGATCGTCTTGGTATTTCCCTGAATACTGTGCGGCACCACATCAGGAGTATCTATAAAAAGTTGGAGATCAACAGCAAGGCTGAGTTGATGCGAATCTCCAACCTTTAATGGTACCGATATCATTTCCGTTTACCCTGCAATTGTAATTGCAAACGGAAGTGTATAGGTTTTAATCTCTGAGAATTTTACCCGCGTGGACAGTTTCCGACTGGGACATTACACTGTAGTGATAGATACCGCTACTTACCTTGCTTAAGTCAATCGAGAATTGCCCGCTAGTTACGGTTTTATCGATAATTACCTTGCCAAGTGAATTGTATACTACGATCTGCAGAGTTTGTTGTGTAGACTTTGCAACACTAAAATTAACTATGCCAGAAGTTGGGTTTGGATACAACTGAATGTCTCCTTCAATATTACCTAAATCATCAGCTACTCCAACAGGAGTGCAAATAAAAGAGGTGTCCCAGGTAGCCCCGTAAATCGTTGCATCATAGTTGTTAACAGAAGAGTCTACCGCGATAGACCCGCTATTTTCATTGAAATTCCACAAGCCTAATGTAGAAGAGTTTGTAGGTATATCTGGACATGGCGGTGTGAAATTTGACGTGTAAATACTATTTGCAGAAATCCTCACATCGTCAATTTCTCCGGCGAAATGACGACCGTTTACACCCCATCTTCCAACTTCAGTGTTGGCACTGGCAACAGGGGTAGATAAAGTGTAGGTAGCCAGAGTTTCGGTCTGCTTAACTCCATCTATAAACATCATCATTCCCTGCAAAGGATCAATTACTGCTGCCAAATGGTACCACTGTCCACTATTCCACGATCTTGAATCACTATTTATTTCATATCTCACTCCAACAGATTCGTGAACGGTAAATCGAATAGCTCCAGCAGGTAGAGCCAGACCTGTTTTGTTAAAGTGGATATCCCAGTCGTCTTCATTTGTGGCGCTAACTTCCCTAACGATCAAAGCCTGGAATTCCGACAAGGTTGAGTCGATATCAGTTGCGGGTCTGAACCAAAATTCAATGGTTCTGGCATTATTTCCTACGTTGGGACCTAAATCCACATAGTCATCCACTCCATCTAGTGAAATAACAGGGGTTTGAGCTGATACAAAGGAGCTTAGAATAAAGCATCCAATAAGTAAATATACTTTTTTCATAATTGGGTGATTAAATGGTTAAATAACATGTTGTACAGCGAATATAACACAAATAAAATATGCCAACCATTGATTACATTTCTAATCTCTGGGGATCTAGCCTGCCTGTATAATTTTGGATTGACATCTTACTTCGTGGTTTTTTCGAAAGTAGCGGCTCTTAGACTTTGCAACTAATCCAGCCAGGTTCGAGTTCCGGAGACAAAGCAAAAAAGAGCACTGCTGTGCTCTTTTGAAGTGGAGTCGGAGGGGGACAGTGCGTTAAGAAATTGCCTGGGAGGCAATTTTAGCATTGGGCCAGGATGTGCGTTAGCTGGGTGAGAGTTCCGAAGACAAAGCAAAAAAGAGCACTGCTGTGCTCTTTTGAAGTGGAGTCGGAGGGACTCGAACCCTCGTCCAAACAACGAACCATTATGACTTCTACATGCTTAGCCTACAATTGATTTTCGTCCAGGAGCTGATCATAGGCAACCCACTATCTGGCTTAGCTTCTTTAGTTTCGCCCAACCATCGAAGCTATGATTGGACTAGTTTAACAAACCGATACCCTTACGCAGCAAACAGTTAAACGGGAATTCACTGCCGGGTAGCTAGTCGGTCCCATCTTTGGGAGCGATTAAGGTAATAGAACTGAGTTCTAGATTACGCAGCTAGCGCGTAGTTATTGTTGCCATTTAAGACAGTAAGAATAGAGTTTTACGAGCCTGATTCTCAATGCTCGACATGCTTACATAACAATTTCTATTGCTGTCAAAACCAAGTCGACCCCAAAAAATGTTATTAAGATTTCGTGAAAAGAAACCTATCTGCAAATGTAACGTTTCGCCGTGAATTTTGTTTCCGTAATCAACAGCAGCTTTTGAGTGCTATTTTCTTCAACCGATAGTCCATTTTTTCTTAGCTTTCCGCATGCTCTACCAAAATACTGTTATTCGGATCGTTCTGATATTTGCAGCCTTGTCATTTCTGTTAACCGCTTCCGCGAATGAACTTGTACTGAGTGCGTCTCCTATCGGAGGTGGCGTGAAAAAGCTTGATGCTAATAAATCTTATACAGGTATTACCGTTGGAGCTACGTATACTTTTTCTTTTGATGTACTTAATGTAAATAAGCCTATAGACGTCTCTGTCGGAGGTAGTTCGATTGTGGTGAGTACAGTAGGGAGCTATTCATTGGGTTTTGTTGCCTCCGGATCTTTGGCGGTTGCTAATTTCTTTCACCAAAGCGGTGGTGCTCCCGCTAGAATTGTCTTGGACGACATAGCACTTAAATTAGCCGAAGAGGTGGTCGCCTCTAATTGTGTTAATGTTAACGATGCCGATTATAGATTCTCATTTAATGGGATGGAGAAGGATGATGAGGTAAAGTCTGGTTTGGGCAATTCCAATACGAGCTATTTCAGGCAATACGATACCAGGCTGGGGCGCTGGTTGACAATCGATCCCAAACGATCTGCCTGGGAAAGTCCTTATGCAAGTATGTCCAATAATCCTATCCTTTATATGGATCCAAATGGGGATACAATTATTTGGGCGGGAGGAGAGCAAAATGATAAATTGAAAGCGCGAGTTGAGGAATTGCGTGCGCAATCAACGGCATTCGATAAGTTGTACCTGGAAATGATGAATTCGGAGGAAATTATCCATGTTAGTATTGATCAGCAGGCGATGGCGGATCGGGGTTACCCAACTGCCAACGGAATGTTTTCTACTGGTAGAAATGAAGATGGTTCTTCAAATGTATTCTTCAAGAATGAAGATGTAAATATTACTACTATTACCGAGGAGTTTTTCCATTCGTATCAAATATTGGAGGTGTACGGAACATCTGAAAGAACGGCAGGAGAAATTGAAGCTGAGGCCAATGTGTTTCAGGTTATAGTGGCGGCCGAAGCTGAAGTAGGAAGTATACCCCTGCAGCCAGGGTCTTTCTGGTATTTGATGGATGAGAGTTTCTTACAAACACTTAGTGAAAGCGAGTACATGATACCCGAAGGGTCGGATGCTTTTAAACTTTATAAAGAATACCTTGGATTCACGGAGCAAGAGACCTTTAAGGACGATAAGGCATACGGCGGTGAGCAAAGAGAATTGATTCCTAAGGCCTACAACAATATGATTGATGGATTGAAATTGGTCGACCTGAAATTACCATCGTATGGATTCGAAGTGAAATCGACCCCGATAGAAGACGGTGATGAATAGAAATTGACCTTTCCTGTTCTGCGACCACTTTTCTGAACAGTTGTGGTTTCATTGGTATGTAGACTATCGGAGTTAGAATAGGGAAACAGGTGTTTAGGAGTTTTACTGGTTGCTAAAGGACCACTATAGGGAAGACCGTAGGCGCGATTCAAAGCCATTTGGTTTTCGAATTCCACCGGTTGTTGTGTAAGTATATGGGTTGTAATAGTTTGGACTTTTTTTTCTAAATTGTCATATGCTCTACCGAAACACTCTCCCAAGACTGATACTGTTTTCAGTTGTTTTCATTTCAACCTTCTCCGTATCTGCAAATGAATTGGTTCTAAGAGCCACTCCCATTGGAGGGCCTCTGAAGCAGATAGATGTCAGCAAGACCTTTTCTGGTCTGATTTCAGGAAGTAATTATAGTTTTTCATTTGAAGTTATTGCCGTGAATAAGCCAATTGATGTGTCCATTGGAGGTAGTTCGGTTGTGGTGAGCACAGTAGGGAGTTATTCGTTGGGCTTTGTTGCCTCCGGATCTGTTGCGGTCGCTAATTTCTTTCACCAGAGTGCTGGTGCTCCGGCCAGAATTGTCCTGGATGATATAGAACTTAGGTTAACAGAAGATGTAGTTGCCTCTAACTGTGTTAGTGTTAACGACGCCGATTATAGATTCGCATTTAATGGGATGGAGAAGGATGATGAAATTAAGACTGTTAAAGGGGGTAGTTATGATTTTGGGTCTAGAATATATGATAGTAGGCTTGGTAGGTGGTTGAGCGTTGATAAATATTTTGATAAATTTCCTTCGGATGCGACGTATATGTACTGTGGGGATAATCCGATTTATTACGTAGACCCAACCGGTAATTGGAAAGTTCGATGGCGAGATTACAACAACCATTCGGCTGGTATAGTTTTTGAAGCAGAACCCGGAGATAACCTTAAAACTTTTGCTGAACAAACTGGTTTACCATATCAAGAGATATTAGATGAAAATTTTGGAGGAGCCGATTTTACTCTTAACGCTCCATTGGAAGGTGGCGAATGGTTACGACAGGAAGATTTACCAGGGATTGAAACTTTTCAAAATATAAATACATTTTTAAAAGCTGGCAATGATAACCCTGAACACAATTGTGCTGCTTTTTGCACTTTTGGGGTTGAAGGTGAGTTAGATGAAAATTGGGTTAGTCCGTCAGATATGGATAAAGAATTGAATGAGGCATACACAAATGTACAAAGCGAAAGTGATGCTAAGCTTGGTGATGTAATAACATTAACTGAAACTTTTGAGGAATTTGATTTTATTTGGGGGTATGAGGCGGGTGGTTCAGAGAAAAGCCGGAAATACTATGACGAAAACATTAAAAATAAAGGCGCTCATTACTCATTGGTGCTGCTGAAAGATCCAGATGGAGAGTCCATAAGGTTTACTATTCAAAAATCTGGTACAACGCCAATTGAAATTAGTGGATACCCTGGTCAAGAACCAAGTTATGAAAAAGGTCGAGAAGGATGGGCACTATTTGAACCTAACCCTGTAAATGGAGAAGATTCCACCCCAATATATAGGAAAAAAGAAGGTGATAGTAACTCATCAAATGAATAACACATGAAATTTCTTTTAGGGGGCATACTATTAGTTGTTATACCATCAATTTCCTATTCTCAAATAGATTACGATACAAACACTGTTTATACCGATTTCAACGCTTTTTTTAATCGACAGGAGATGGGGAGTATTCTGCGAACTAATAATATTCGGTTTACCATTGTAAATCGAGAGTTAGACACTGCAAACGTGAAAACAATTCAATTCCTTGATTCTTTGGCTTTTTTCCTTAATCAAACTCAAATATCATTGGAGGTTGGAACCCATATTAGTATTAAACACAGTCAGAAAAGCGCAAGAAATTATAATAATATGTCAGAAGGGATTGTGAATTATTTGGTAAAAAAGGGGGTGAGCGGAGAACAGTTGGTAAGAAAAAATTATTTAGACACATCACCTATTTTGCGTCTTTCAGATAAATCAAAGTTTAATAATGAGGAAAAGTTCTGGGAATTAGAATGGGAGACAAACAACCGAGTTGAATTTAAGATTTTATCACAAAAATAGCTTGTGGTTATTTTTTATTGTTCAGTAATAAGGTTTGCTGCTAATGGGATTAGCATGCTAATCCTACTCATTCCCGGTATGCCGAAAGATTTTACTTAGCCATCCTAACCCCGCGACTTTCCTTCTCGGGACTATCACAAACTTAATTATTACCGAAGCGGTTCTGCAATTTTGTGAAACTTCTTTCAATGCAATATACATCTGTGTATCGGGTTTTTCCACTATATGTGTGGTCAAAGGTGTACAGAGACTCGATCTGACTTACGATCTGATGCAGGATAAAACAACATGTTCTGAGGAATACCTAATCGGTTTTATTCTGTTCTCGTCATGATATTGCGAAGATGCACTCAGTTTCATTAAATTTGAGATTCAATGCACCAAAACCACATTGTATATCTCTACACCGTAATCCTTCTTTTTTGTGGTACAATTAGCATCGTCGTTTACGGACAACAAGGATTAACACCCTTCTCGAATCATTTTGGCGTTAATGAGGGCCTGCCCAGTTCTGAGGTTTATACTGTGCACCAGGGGTTGAACAATGAACTGTACTTTGGAACCGATCATGGTGTGGTTAAATATAATGGTCAGGAGTTGGTTACTTATGATAGGTCTAACGGCCTGGGAGACAACACCATTTTCCAAATGCGTAATTTCTTTGGGAAAACCTGGATGCTCGGACTCAACTCAAGACTTTATTATTTTGAAGGAGATTCTGTTTACCCATACGAGTTTAACGACGTTTTGCAGAAGAATAACAAAAGAGGATTAGTGACCTCCTTTTGCTTTGATAGTAATCGTACTCTTTATGTTGGATGCAAACGATTTGGTTATACCGTAATTGACTCTACTGGTAAAGTTCTTCAACCATACCCGAGGAGCCGCTGCAATCTGATAACAATTGAGGACTCCTATTTTTTCTATCTGATACCTGGGGATGTTTCGGGAGATGTACGTGCAACGTGGAATAAAATTCGTTATTTCATAAACAATCATGAGGTTAATAATGATCTTCTCATGAATCATATATCCGTAGGGTCGGCTGATGTAAATTCCAATTATATCTGCCTGTCTGCCGACAATCTGCTTATTCTCCACAATCGAATCACGAAAAAGGACCGGGTAATTGAAATGCCGCAAAATATTATTCGGACTAAGTTTATTGGGAAGGATTTATGGGTAGGTTTCCGGGAGGCGGGTTGTAAGCGGTTTCGGATCGCCGGGAGCAGCCTGGTTGAGATACAGACATTATTACCCCACTATTCTGTTAGTGATGTACACTTTGATCATCAAGAAGGAGCATGGTGTTCAACTCTGGAGAATGGTGTCTTCCATTTTCCCAACATAAATGTCAAAACCATCTTGGAATACGAAGGTGTGCCTTTGCAAAAAATTGTCGGTGTTGTATATGATCCTGATCTCGGAACGGTCATTGGCCTGGAGTCGGGAAAATTGGTTTCCCTGCGGCACAATCAAATATTACTGGACTCTATACCAAGAAGCTCCCCGGCTGAATATCTTATGGAGTTAGCCAATGTGCCAGGCGTGCAAAGCCCATTGGTGCTCGGGATTGGGCCGGTTGGCGTTTTAAAAAAGGGTGGGTTGGGGAAAGTTGATTTCGAAACCATTAACACAAATCTCAGGCCAGCACGCATGATGTATGACGATAATGGCGAAAATTGGTTAGCCGCAGTTGGGCCGCAAGCTATGGTTTACAACAAATGGAATTTGTTAATCAGCAATGAACAGCAAAGTGCTTTTGCAAGACTGAGTTGCGCTGAACTTACCCGGTCTAACAGAATAATCTGTGGAACAACACAGGGTGTTTACGAATGGCTGAACGGAAAACCTCAACAGGTGTTGGAATGGATTCCTGCTCTTCAAAACAAGATCACCTGCATAGACGAAACCGCGACCGGAGAGTTAGCTATTGGAACATCTGGAGATGGAATTGTATTGGTGAAGGGTAATGAGTACAGAACGATCACTGTTAATGATGGATTGGCCAACAACATCATCAACTCGGTTCTGGCAGATGACAGCGTGCTATGGGTCGGAACAAACAAAGGTTTAAACCGTGTGGAGTTGGGTGGTCAGAATCGGATAGACTTATTTGATATGAATGACGGGCTGGTTTCTAATGAAGTTCATGTTTTATCCAGATCATCTAAAGGGCTTTGGGTAGGAGCGGTCATAGGTGCCAGTTTTATCCCCAATAAAAATTTAAACAAGAGTAATGGCTGGGAGGTTCCTGTTCGCATAAAACCCTATTCGAGCAAACTTGGCTCACTGCTGGATAAGCAAGAATTGGAATATTGGCAAAACGAGGTGGCTTTTGAATTTGATGTTAGTTCATTTTTATATCAGGATGAACAGGAATACCGTTACAGGTTGAGACATGAAGAAGAGGAGGAAACGTGGAATTATGGAGCAGTCGGGACGGTGAAATTTGAACGGCTGACTCCGGGAGATTACGTGTTCGAAGTTCAGTGGAGATGTCCGGGCCGTGAGTGGGAATGGTCTTCTAACGCATTTACGTTTACGGTTTTGAATCCCTGGTGGTTGAAGTGGTATGTTGTTTTGTTGTCCGTTATTGTGGTTTTGGTGATACTCTGGGTCATTTTCAGATTTTCAATCCGTGTTATCCGTAAACGTACAGCTCTGAAGATGAACCTTGTTAAAGCCAGAAAAATGGCACTGGCAGCTCAGGTGTCTCCGCACTTCATTTTCAATTCAATCAATTCGGTTCAGGGCAAGCTAATGGAAGGAGATCGTTACAGGGCAGTTGATACTTTAAACAGCCTGGCGGCTCTTACCAGGAGGGTATTGGTACAATCCAGAGAAGAGTGGATTTCTTTGGAGAATGAGTTAAAAACAATCGATTTATACATACAACAAGAGCGAGCCCGGATAAACAAGGCAATTGAATATATTGTTAAGGTGGATCCTGAAATAGAGCAGGCAATGGTGTTGGTTCCGCCATTGATGCTGCAGCCAATGATTGAGAATGCAATTTGGCATGGTTTAGTGGCTTCAGACCGGGAGAATGGTATGATTGAACTGATCGTTAGCAGAGTGGGGGATGACTTGATTCAATATGAATTGCTGGACAATGGAATCGGTTATACCAATTCAATGAAAAAAGAGTCGAAAACCAAGCTGGATTCCCTGGGCATCCGAATCACCAAGGAAAGGTTGGCAAATTTTAGTGAGCAGTATCCTGCTTGTTTTATCGAAATCGGAGATCGTGAATACAGCGTGGGTACTAAAGTTCTGATGGTGGTACCAATAAAGGAGGCAAGTGATGAGTAAAATTCGGAGTATAATTATAGATGATGAAGAACCCGGACGATTTTATCTATCTGAACTAATTAAAGCGTATTGTCCCGATGTTGCAATAGTAGGGGAAGCCAATTCTGTTAAGTCAGGGATCGGACTTATCGACTCTGAAGTTCCGGAACTTGTTTTTTTGGACATCAGGATGGGCGACGGAACAGGTTTTGATGTTTTGGATCGCGTTTCTCCAAACCACAGTTTTGCGGTCGTTTTTACTACTGCCTTCAATGATTTTGCCATCAGGGCCATTAAACGTTCGGCTTTTGATTATTTGGTAAAACCAGTGAGCAAAGAGGAGTTGACGTCTTGCATTCAGCGATATAAAAGTGTATCACAAAACGAGACAGCGTTTTCTGAAAGTATAAGCCAACTCCGTTCCCAGGTAAAGCAAGATAAGGTTGCTCTGCCTACACTGGAGGGGTTAACGTTTGTAGAAACAAAAAACATCGTCCGATTTAAGGCAGATGGCTCTTATACCGAGGTGTGGCTAACCGATGGTAAGATGATCATGTTATCAAAGAACCTAAAGGAAATAGAATCCATAACCGAAGGTGCGGGCTTTTGCAGAATTCATAAGTCACATGTGGTAAACCTGCGACATATCGATCGCTATAACAAGACTTTGGGAGGAACCTTAGAGATGAGCGACGGTGCAATTCTGGATGTTTCCAGAAGGAGAAAACGGGAGTTTTTAGATCTTTGGAAAGAACTCTAGACAGCCTCTTTTTTTATTTATTACAAAAGGGCACGTTACCGTTGGTTGGAATAAAATACATTTAGTTGGATTTAGGGGGTGTTGGTCAAATCAGCCGAATTTGGGCTCTTTATACCCGTACCTTTTCATCAGAAAAGAAAGAGAAAAGAGGGAATTAACTAGTTGTTATCTCTATTACCAAATCAAAAGCAGGTTGTCGAAAAATGGCCTGCTTTTTTCTTGTTCCGTTGTGTAGACTGCTCCGTTTATTTGCCAGATAATTGTATTAAACTAACAGTTTTTCAACTCGGCAATCGTTCCAATCGGGTCTTCAGATCGAAATACAAAACTGCCAGCCACCAAAACGTCGGCACCGGCATCAACCAAAGCTCGCGCATTGTCTGAGGTAACACCGCCGTCAATCTCAATTTTGGTTTCGCATCCTTTTTCTACGATCATGGCTTTCAGCCTTCTAACTTTGTCGTACGTTTTTTCAATGAATTTTTGTCCGCCAAAGCCGGGATTAACACTCATTAAGCAAACCAGATCCGTATCTTCCAGAATTGGCTCCAGCAACTCAACTGGAGTATGGGGATTTAGAGCAACTCCTGCTTTCATTCCCTCAGCTTTAATTGCCTGTAAGGTTCTGTGTAAGTGTGTGCAGGCCTCGTAATGAACTGTAAGGATGTTGGCTCCACAATCCTTAAAGGTCGTGATGTATCTGTCCGGGTCAACGATCATCAAATGAACATCCAAAGGCTTCAATGTATGCTTGTTCATCGCTTGAATAACCGGAATGCCAAAGCTGATGTTGGGGACAAAAACACCATCCATTACGTCAATATGGTACCAATCACATTCGCTGGAATTAAGCATTTCACATTCTGCCTGTACGTTTGCAAAATCACACGCAAGTAGAGAGGGAGCAATTAGATGAGCCATAGTATGTTTGTGAAAATTTGTTTTCAAAGTTAATCGTTCAATAGAATTGATTCTTCTTATTGGTGAGTTAATTATTCACCGATTTCGGTAAGACCATACTAATTTGTTTGCTAGTTTTAACTCAAACCCCTCGATTAAATGTTCGTTCAAAGTCTCTCAAAACTTGCAACTGTTTTTTTTCTGATAATGTTGGTCTCCAATACAATTAGTCAGGTATTTAACCGGCCTGTTCCAGAGGATTTCCCTCCTTTCGAATTCCAGCTTTACGATACCACTTATATTGGATCTTACCTGTTTACAAGTGCTCCCTTCAAAGCGTTTCATGCATTGAACAGAACCATGTCTATTCTTGATAAGGATGGTTATGTGGCATGGTATGCAGCAGATACTGCGGAGTCCTTTATTTGTTTTGATTACGACGCTGGAAATCAGGTATTCGTTTACGTTACAATTGGTGCGGGAAATTATGAGGCCGTGGTTCTCGATACGAATTTCAATCGGGTTGATTCTGTTTCCATACCTCCAGGGTACTATGCAGATCCCCATGAGTTTGGAATATTTGACAATGGTAACTATTACATAGTGGCATCCAAAGACAGCGTTATGGACTTAAGTGCTTATACGTTTGATGGAAGTGTGGTAGGCGACAGCAGTACTTCTTGCCGTGGTTTTGTTGTTCTGGAAATTGATGCTGCTACTAAAGACATTGTATGGGAATGGAATTCTAATGACCACTTGCATCCCACGGAGTGTATAGATACAACTTATGGATATAACCCGTCGGATTTTGACTATGCCCATGGAAATTCGGTAGAAGAAGACTTCGACGGTAATTTACTGTTGTCTTTGCGCCATACCAATTCGGTTTTGAAAGTAAACCGAAGCACAGGGAATATCATGTGGCGATTGGGAGGGAAGCTGAGTGATTTTGTGTTGACCAATGATATGTTTGGTTTTAGTGGCCAGCACGACGTAAGAAGGCTTCCTAATGGAAACATAGCCATGTTCGATAACATGAATTCGAAAACACCACCCCCAATTAGATCCAGGGCATTGGAACTGAGTTTAGACACTGTTGCTATGACAGCTACCAAGGTGTGGAAACACCGTTACATCCCGGGAGTGGATGCCGGAGGAATGGGAAGCCATCAGCTACTGCCCTCAGGGCACCGTATTATAAGTTATGGTCGATCTTACCGGCCTGATCCAAGCTTCATTCTTATAGACGATGAGGACACACTTGTTTCTGAACTCCGCCTGGTTGATACGTTTGGTGTATACAGAGCTAGAATGTATGACCTACCAATCCATCTGCCCAGACCCGATATAATCTGCGATGCCTCCTCTGGCAATCTGGTTCTCTCAGTACCTTCGGGATATGCTAGTTATTTATGGAGCAACGGAGAAACCACACCTTCTATCGTTGTCTCCGACACAGGAGTCTATCAAGTGTGGGTCGATCATGGTGTTGGCATGGTGGGGTCTTACCCGGTATTTGTGGATAATACCAGTTGGTGTGCGTCTACAGATTTACCTTCATTAGAATTAGAGCCGGAGGGGAGGTTGTTGCAAATCTACGACTTGCTGGGTAGGCCTGTGGTACGCCCATTCGTTGGGCAATTGTATGTAATTAGGTATGAGAATGGATTTGCCAACCTCGCTCAGTGGAATGAGTGGTTTGAAATAGAGTGGCAATCAGGACGGAAATAAAAAAATCCCAACCTCTTGGTTGGGATTTTTTTGAGGGTAACCGCTGTTATCCTAAATAGGTTTTCAGAATTTTACTTCTGGATGTATGTTTAAGCCTTCGAATGGCCTTTTCTTTAATTTGCCGAACTCTTTCTCTGGTCAGGTCAAATCGCTCACCAATTTCCTCAAGGGTCATTGGGTGCTTTCCATTTAAGCCGAAATACAATCGAACCACGTCCGCTTCTCTGGTTGTAAGTGTTGAAAGGGATCTTTCGATTTCTCTTCTCAACGATTCTGTCATTAAGCCTTTTTCCGGGCTGGGGGAGTCCCCGCTCTGTAGAACCTCATACATGTTTGAACTAGACTCATCTCCGTCTTTAAGAGGGGCATCCATAGAAACATGACGTCCTGCATTTCTCAATGACTGTTTTACTTCCTGAGGTGTGAGATCCAGCATTTCAGCCAGTTCATCAGCGTTTGGTGGGCGCTCAAATTTCTGCTCAAGTTGAGCAAACGCTTTATTAATTTTGTTGATAGAACCAATCTTGTTCAGAGGTAGACGAACAATTCTGGACTGTTCCGCCAAAGCCTGAAGAATGGATTGTCTAATCCACCATACCGCATAAGAGATAAACTTAAATCCTCTCGTCTCATCAAACCTTTGGGCAGCCTTTATCAGTCCCAGGTTCCCTTCGTTGATAAGGTCGGGTAGGGTAAGCCCCTGGTTTTGGTATTGCTTAGAAACAGAAACAACGAATCGAAGGTTGGCTTTGACCATTTTTTCCAATGCAGCCTGGTCTCCTTCCTTGATTCTTCGGGCTAACTCAACCTCTTCCTCCGCAGTAATCAAATCCACACGACCGATCTCCTGAAGGTACTTATCAAGTGATGCCGTTTCCCTGTTGGTTACCTGTTTTGTAATCTTAAGTTGTCTCATTCAAAAACTTTATGTTTCAGAACCAGTAACGGATTCGAAGCCTAATAGTTACAGTTTTCAACGAGTTTTTTGGGGATTGTTGAATAAAAGGTCCCATTATAATGTGTAACGGATTTTGGTTTGGTTGATGTCCATTGCTAAAGGAATTTGGCTGTTCCTGAAATTGTGCGTTCCATTGCTGAATTTTTTAGGTGCCTTTCCTGGTATTGATTTTAGAATTGTGTTTTAACTAAAATCACATAAGATGAATTATACCAAGTTGGCGTGGATACTAATTTTGTCAATTCACGTTGTTGGGTTGAGTGCGCAGCAAGTGCTTCCCCCAATAGGAGTACCCAATGGGTACTCTGCATACTATCCGTTCGACACAGAAACTCAGGATCCGGTGCCATTATTGTTTGACCCAACGGTTGACGGTTTTCAAGGAGTGACTTGTCCCACATGGAGGAGGATCAGTCTTCATTCTGCCGTTACTACTGGAGCTCCGGGAGTTAGAGGTCAGGCTCTTGATTTTCCCGGCAATCTCGATCCCGGCGCCAGATTTATAAATGAAGCCGGATCACCAGATAATCCAATCAATTTTATTGTTAATGGATTAAACTCATTCACCTTGTGTTTCTGGTACAAAGGCCGTGGTGTAGATAATAATGAGCAGTCCAGCTTAATAGGGAGAAGGATGAGATGCGCTGATTTGAACAACAATGGAAATAACACATTCTTTGATATACGATCTCGTTTGCCACTGGATGGATTGCCCGCTGGAACTATTCATGCAGCGATGATGGAACAACAAAACGATCCCGATATTTTCAACGCAATTCTTAACAATAGTGTTAGTACGGGCGGACTTGTTGTTGGGTGTGACAATTGGATTCACGTAGCTGTTACCAGAGAGGTTTATGGGGTGCCAGGGATACCACCGCCAAGTGGAAATCCCAATTGGTCGGTAACGAAATTGTTTATCAATGGTGCCAGAGTTGATCTTGAGAGTGATTGGGCGGTTGAGCTGGGTATTGGTGATACCAGTGTTTTTGAGATTAGTGGAAGTGGGTGTCTTGGACCGACTTGCACAAGTTGGCTAGGCTGTGATCCTTTCTTATTTGGTGATGATACGAGAGCTTTTGACGGACTTTTTGATGAACTTTTAATTTATGATGATGACCTTTCTGAAGCACAGATTCTTTCTATTTATCAGGCATATCGACCTGCAGGTATGGGAGCACCCACCGTAACAACAACAAATGATATCATTTGTCCGGGAGAGACTGCGAATTTAACCGCTTCCGTTACCGGAGCGGTAAATCCAAATGATGTAACCTATACATGGATGCCTGGAGGTTTCAGTGGAAGTACGATCAGTGTCACTCCTTCCACTACTACTACGTACACGGTACAGGTACAAGATTTTGATTGCGTTGTAAGCGGTTCGGCCACCGTAACTGTACAGCCACCCCCTGTTTTCTCCTTAATTGGGCCTAATTCTGTATGTGATGGGGAATCAATTACGCTGGAACTGGATCAAACCACACCTCAACCTGCGGGGAGTATGTATCAATGGGGATCGGGGGGGTATCCCGGGGGGATTTTACCCGGCGAGACCTCAACGGTCCTGACAAGAACTCCAACTACTTCAGAAGTCTATTGGTTGGAAGTAACCAGCCCCGATGGGTGTAAATCTGTGGAGCAACACCCGGTGGTTTGGTTTCCGTCTCCAAACATTTCATTAGTGGTTGACGATGATGTTTGCGGGTCAATGCCACAAATCACTTTGAGCGCATCTCCTGCATCTCCCGATGACTTATATTGGTGGCTCAGTTCGTCTGGAGGTATTTCCGATCCATATAACCCTACATTGACCGATGCTCCGGGACAGAATACTTCTTATTTCTTGCTCGTAACGAACCAGCATGGTTGTCAGCAAATACTGAACCACGACTACATTCACAAGCCAAGTTGTTGTCCAATCGTAGATGATCCGAATTATGTGGTAGTTTCTCCCGATAATTCCGAGGCGTTAAGTTCTTATGGAATTAGCTTCAACGCAACCGGAGATATTGCCAGAATTAATGATGGCAACTACCACATCCTGCCATCAAGATTATTCATTCCCGATGGAGTCACTTTAACCGTATCAAACCCCAATACAATAATTGACCTTACTAATGCTGATGTGGTTTTCGGTCCCTGTGCACAATTACGAGTTCGAAATGACGCACAATTACTTGCCTATAATTCTGTATTCCGCAATTGCGATCCCGCCAGTAGTTGGCACGGAATAGATATCAGGCAGGGGAATTCGAGTACGTCTATCAAAGAATGTACTTTCCTGGGAGCGGATATTGCTATCGATATTCGAGGCGATCGAAACGATCCCACGGTCTGCGATATCGCTATTCAAAACAATCTGTTTTCCAACAATAGAATTGGAATCAATGCACGTGATTTTGCATCTACCAAACAGATATCCGGGAATACGTTCCAGGTAGACGATGTAGATGGAATTGTCTATCACGACAATGATTGTAATCCGCTCACAGATCGACCTGCGTTTATTGGAATGCAATTCTCAAGAGGCAAGGGAGAATATCTGACACGAGTGAGTCAGAACGATTTTATAAACGGGGTAGGAGCAGAGACCAATGTTACCTATACCGGTATTTCTGTGCTGGAAAGGTCGATGAACCTCACCGTCTCAGGCAATCACTTCACCGACATGTTCAGAAGCGTAGACATAAATCATACCGGAGGTTTAGGCCTGGATTATCCACAACCTATAATGATTGAGAATAACCATATTGAGGTGACTAGAGATTTTGCAGGAAGAGATCGAGGAAACTATCAGATAAGAATTGATCAGGCAGGTTTTGTGGAAGTGGTTAACAACAGGATCATCAGTTCAGCTGAAGCCCCTCAAATTGATGTGCCGGTTATTCATGGAGGAGGCCAAATCACCATTGGGGAATTCTTTATGAACGGAGCGATTATGGTGACCGGTAGAGAAAACCCGATCTTCAGTCAGGGAACGATCCGGGAGAACGAGATCCTCGGATTTGAAGTGGGTATACACGCGATCAACACCGACGTGATCCGGATTTCCGAGAATGAGATCAAATCACACTATTATGGAATTTTTGCCGCCCACGACGGAACCAGACAAACACCTGGAAACAACATGGTTTACATCAAGTGTAATGATATTGAAATGGACTCTGACAGAGGAACGACCTCTGTAGGTATTTCTTTTCACCTGCCCATGCGAAGAGAGTCGTTCGATAATCACTATGTGGTAGGTAACTGTATCAAGAATACGCACCGGGCCATCGAGGTGATTCAGGCGGATCTGGAAAACCCCGAAAGACGTACTAACCGATTCGTCCAGATGCCAACTATTCTAAACAATTTCCTCTACAATTATGTGGATGCTGGTATTTTCATCTTTGGTCACAACATCGGTGGTAATATCGGAGATCAGGGAACTGGACAGCCGGGGCACAATAGTTTCTTTGGCAACAACATTCCAAATCCCGACAATTTCGATGTGATCATGGAAAATGCCAATAACCTGAATATGCACCTGAATGATTTCGGGAACTTTGGTGGACGATTCTTGTCAGCGGGAGGTTTTATAACCATTACTGGTGCCACTGATGTTGGTTCTTTCGCAACTTGTTCAAATCAGGACGAAAACAATAACGATGGTTATATACAGTACGATGATCAGGAATTGTATGCGTGTGGAGATGATGATAGGTTTGGATATCTTGGTATTGTCAATGGAATGGCAGTTCTGGAGGATCCGATCAATGTTTGGGATAACTACATGGAGGTGGCCAACGAACAAGATCAGCTAACCAGTGCATTGATGGTGCTTTCAAGATTGTCGGATACACTGAAAAAGCAACTGTTTTTTGATCATGTTAGCGGGCAGCTTGTTGGTAACGACGCTCGGTGGTTTGCCTATGCCAAAGCTTTGAGTGATACGGATTATACCGCGGCTCAGACTCATTTGGATGCTATTTCCGCTACCGCTGGTGATGAAGCGGACAAGTTGGTGTTGGCTAAGATTCAATTGGACTTGGAGGCTTCTGACCGCACCGAGGCTGATCTTACGGGCACTGAGATCAACAACCTGTATCAACTACACTACAACGGAGGAACTTATGCCAATGCGGCCAGAAGCATGCTGTTTGCAAGTGGATTGGAAGTACTTACAACTAACCATGAGCTGCCTATCGTGGTAAAATCTGTTGAGTCAGGTAGTGATGAGGAAGGGGATTATCTATACTTATATCCAAATCCCGCCCAGAATGAACTGTATCTTGACTTTGAGTTGTCGTTTGATTCAAATGCATCAATTAACATATTCAATATGCAAGGTGAGTTGATCCAAACGCGAGAACTTCCTGCTGCGAAGCACAATAAACTGAGATTGGACATTTCGGAGTTGAGTTCGGGAACTTATTTTGTAACTGTGCTGACCGGGGAAGGATTAATGAAGCAAGGCAAGTTTGTGAAGCAATAGATTGGATATTTCACCTAATAAAAAAGCCCGCTCTATGAGCGGGCTTTTCGTCATTATCTAAAGCAAATTACCCTGCGTTTTCTTGCGGTTGCTTTTCTTTTCTCTCCGGCTTCGGAAGTAGAACTTTTCTTGAAAGTTTCAGCTTCTTGGTCTTCGGATCCTGGCTAAGTACTTTGATTTTGATGATGTCACCTTCTTTTAAGGCGTCTTCAACCTTTTCAAGTCTTTTCCACTCGATTTCTGAAATGTGAAGAAGTCCGTCCGTTCCAGGAACAACTTCAACAAAAGCTCCATAAGGCATTATAGACTTTACTTTTCCTTCATAAACTTCACCAACTTCTGCTTTTGGAGGGAACGCGATCATTTTGATCTCGTTTACCGCCATCTCCATCATCTCGGCGTTGTCTGAAGAAATTTCCACTCTACCTTGTCCGTCTTCCAGTTCTTCAATTGTGATAACCGTTTCGGTTCTCTTCTGAATATCCTGAATAACTTTTCCACCAGGACCAATAATGGCACCAATACAGTCGTTCGGTACGTTGAAGGACTCCATTCTTGGTACATGCGGCTTGTAATCCTCTCTTGGTGCAGCAATCGTTTTGGCCATTTCGTTCAAAATGTGAAGCCTTCCTTCTTTAGCCTGATTCAGCGCCTCTTCAAGAACGTCGTATGACAATCCGTCAACTTTAATATCCATCTGGCAAGCCGTTATACCATCCTTGGTTCCGGTAACTTTGAAATCCATATCACCTAGGTGATCTTCATCTCCCAAAATATCCGAAAGGATTGCATAGTTTCCTTTATCGTCAGCAATCATTCCCATTGCGATACCCGATACAGGCTTTGTGATTTGGATACCGCCATCCATCATCGCAAGGCATCCGGCACAAACAGTTGCCATAGAAGATGATCCGTTTGATTCAAGAATGTCTGATACAATTCTGATGGTGTATGGACAATCTTCCGGTGTTGGAAGTACCTGCTTTAATGCTCTCAAAGCAAGGTTTCCATGTCCAACTTCTCTTCTCGAAACACCTCTGATAGGTCTTGCTTCACCAGTTGAGAATGGAGGAAAGTTATAGTGAAGAAGAAATCTTTCCTCTCCCTGATGAAGGGCACCATCAATTAACTGCTTATCCATCTTGTTACCAAGAGTTAAGGTAGTTAACGATTGTGTCTCTCCTCTTGTGAATACTGCCGAACCGTGAGGGCCGGGAAGATAATCGATTTCACTCCAAATTGGTCTGATTTCGTTCATTTGTCTACCGTCAAGTCTTACCCTTTCATCAAGAACAGATCGTCTAACGGCTTCCTTCATGGTTTTCTTGAAGTACTGGTTGATCTGGAATGCCCATTCTTCTTTTTCCTCGTCGGAAAGTGTTTCAAGCATTGCTTCCTTTACTTCTCCGAAAAGTTCACCCCTTTTCTTTTTGTCGGCCAAACCTTGTTTTGCCACCTCGTAGCACTTTTGATAGCAAGCGTCTTTGATTTTTGCCTGAAGTTCTTCATTATGAGTTTCGTGTACGTACTCTCTTTTTGTTTGCGCTTTCTCTACGTTGGCTGCCAGATCGAGTTGTAATTGACACTGAACTTTGATAGCGGCGTGAGCTGCTTTGATCGCCTCAAGCATATCTGCTTCAGAAACTTCTTTCATTTCACCCTCTACCATCATGATATTGTCCATGGTAGCCGCAACTACAATGTCAAGATCAATTTCTTTCATCTGGTCGATGGTTGGGTTGATGATAAATTTACCATCCAATCTACCTATCCGAACTTCAGAAACCGGGCCGGCAAACGGAATGTCTGAAACCGCTAATGCCGCCGATGCAGCAAGACAGGCAAGAGCATCTGGCATCTCATTTTTGTCTGAAGACACTAGCTGAATCATTACTTGAGTATCACTATGATAATCATCTGGGAATAATGGCCTTAATGCTCTGTCAACCAATCTCATTGTGAGTATTTCATTGTCAGAAGGTCGGGCTTCCCTTTTAAGGAATCCTCCTGGGAATCTTCCTGTAGAAGCATACTTCTCGCGGTAGTCAATAGTTAATGGCATGAAGTCAATATCTCCATTCACATCTTTATTAGAAACTACACTTGCTAATAATACTGTTCCGCCCATTCTCACTTCCACGGAACCATGAGCTTGCTTAGCCAATTTGCCAGTTGCAACAGAGATCGTTCTTCCATCTCCTAGACTAAGACTTTTTTCAAATCCTAAATTCATAAAACATCAAAATATAAACAACAAAGGGACTGATGCACCTTGTGCAAAAGTCCCCCTTAATACGTTGTTTTGCTGCTTTTGCAGCTATTCAGTCAGCGGGCTTTTCCCGCGTCCAAATTATCTTCTTAGACCAAGCTCTTTAACAATGGCTCTGTATCGCTCAATGTCTTTCGCTTTCAGATAGTCAAGTTGTCTTCTCCTTTTACCAACTAAACGGATCAACGACCGCTGTGTGTTGTAATCCTTTTTATTGTGCTTCAAATGCTCTGTTAAGTGAGCAATTCTGTGAGTAAACAAGGCAATTTGACCTTCTGCAGTTCCGGTGTCTTCCGCACCGTTACCGTACTTCTTAAAAAATTCTATCTTCTTTTCTGGTGTTAGATACATGCCAATACTTTTAAGTGATTCTTATGTTATCTGCTAATTAATTGCATACCCTGGCTATACCAAGGCGGTGCAAATATAGTTTTTTTAAAAGGAATACAATTGGCGGTGGATATTTTTCTCCAATCACTGGCAAAGAAAAAATTCAGTATTTGCTCCAAGCACAAATCCGTAATTGGTTAAAGGAAGGTAGTGTACTCCCGATTCAAGGTACTTATTTCTTCGTGAAACCACTATGCGCAGCGATCCGGCATGATAAACATAGGATCCGATAAACTCTTCGTAACGGTAATAGACCAATGCCTCCTTTAACAATGGATCGTCACAACGTTTGTTTGTGATTAGGGAGTAAATCTTTCCATCATTTCTTAAATGCCAGTTTACAATTCGGGTGGAGTCAGTTGAGGGGATTTTAGCAACATATATGCCAAGTGGTGGCGATTTTTCGATTGTAATGGTGCCTCGCTTTGTTGAGTCGGATTCTGTAGTCAGGGTGTCCTGCTGAGCCGATAAACAGGCTGCTAACGAGAATAAAAGCAAAATGAGGATGAGACGCATTGGAAGAGCATACGGATTGCAGTTAATTCCAGTTACGTATAATCGAACGACTTTTAATAACTTACCGAAAAATAGCTGTATGAGAATTTTATTGGCCTTCGTTCTGAGTGTTTATTGTTCCGCTTGTTTTTCACAGAACCTTCATTGCGGCACCGATGAAATGCATCAAAAACTATACATGGGGTTTCCTGGAATTTGCGCAAAGGTAACGGCCAATGCTCAGGAGTTAGAGCAGTTTACGGCGAACTTTTCACCCAACCCGGAATCAAAAGCGCCGGTATTGTATACCATTCCAGTGGTGTTTCACGTGATTCACAATTATGGCGCTGAAAATATTTCTGATGATCAAATTCACGATCAGATGGCCATTATCAATGAAGACTTTCAGAAGCTTAATGCGGATACGGTAGACATTGTAAGCGCATTTGATACCATTGCAGCCAATTGCCAAATAGAGTTCAAACTGGCCAAAAAAGACCCTTTGGGCAATTGTACGAATGGAATTACCAGACATGTGAGTACGGAAACTTATACAGGTGATCACGCTGTAAAGAGCATTGTTCATTGGGATCCAAGTATGTACCTGAATGTTTATATCTGCGCGGATGCAGCAGGTTTGGCCGGACACGCCCTGGTTCCAGCGGCAGCTGATACCGTTTCGAGTTGGGATGGAATTGTGCTGAGACACGACTATTGTGGCAGCATTGGAACTTCAACTCCTTTTAGAAGTACAGTTTTAACTCATGAAATAGGACATTATTTAAACCTTCAGCATACCTGGGGTGGAAACAATGTTCCGGGCTACCCATATCTTCCAGTAGCTGATGCCGGTAATTGTGCATACGATGATGGGGTGGGAGACACTCCTCTTACCATTGGATGGCAGACCTGTAATTTAAGCGGCAACACATGCAGCTCGCTGGATAACGTACAAAACTACATGGAGTATGCCTACTGTGCCAAAATGTTTACCGAAGGACAAAAAGCCAGGATGCACGCAACCTTGAATAGTTCAATTGCGAACCGCGACAACCTATGGAAAGCCACTAATTTAACAGCTACCGGGGTAAATGATCCTGACCAACTGTGTAAAGCCGATTTTACCTGGGATAAGCAAATTGTCTGTGCGGGTGACACCGTATGGCTAACTGACAGGTCTTATCATTTGGTAACCACTCGCTCGTGGGATTTAACCGGGGCAACGGTCCCGACCCAGACAGATTCGGTGGCGTTTGCTGTTTACACCAGCCCCGGAGAGTATGATGTTGAACTTTTGGTCGGAGACGGCTCCATCAACGATACCTTGCTTAAAACAAACCTGATCACGGTTCTGCCTGTTTCCGGTGTGGCCACCAATCTGGAGGAAGGTTTTGAATCCGCATCTACCATTCCTAATTCTGAGTGGGCAGTTCTAAATGAGGATGAAGGTGTAACATGGGAATTGTATACCGGAACTGGCTATGAAGGCACAAATTGTGTTCGTGTTGAAAGCCTGGGGCAAAATGATGGGCAGAAGGATGAGTTAATTTCTTATCCGATAAATGTCAGTTTTTACACGGATTTGGAACTGAACTTCCGCTACTCCTATGCGAAGGCTACGTCCTCTTCACACGATAAATTGTCGATTTTTGTAAGTAAGGACTGCGGAGAGACATGGGTGTTGCGAAAGACGATCACCACGTTTGAACTCAATACCGTAAGTGACACGGTTGCCAGTAGTTTTGTGCCGACATCACAAAGTGAATGGGCGTTAGGTACGGTTACAAATATTCTCAGCTCGTTTTATGTGAATAATCTTCAGGTAAAATTTGTCTTCGAAAGTGGTGAAGGAAATAACATATATCTGGACAACATCAATCTATTTGATCCCAATACCGTTGATGTAGTCGATAGAGAGGAACTTGAATACGGCCTGTACCCAAATCCTGCCACTGATAACTTTGTGATCAAGGCATCTAAGCCGAACCAGTCTTTTTACTGGAAACTATTTGATCGATCTGGGAAGCTACTTATGAAATCCAATGCTAATGGAAAAGATATTGGCAATGCACCTAAAGAAGCCGGTTGGTATGTGATCAAAATTTATGACCAATTGGGAGTGACCGTTTTACCGCTGGTAGTAATTCACTAACTCTAGTTGGCGAACATTCTAAGAATCTGGTCAAGCTTGTAGCGCAACTCCCGGCGGTCAACAATAAAATCAAGAAACCCTTTTTCCAATAAAAATTCGCTCGTCTGAAATCCTTCCGGAAGATCTCTACCGATGGTCTCTTTTATAACCCGTGGTCCGGCAAACCCGATTAGCGCATTGGGCTCGGCAATGTTGATGTCGCCCAGCATCGCATATGAAGCCGTTACACCACCGGTGGTAGGATCGGTCAGGTAGGAAATATAAGGAAGCTTTTTCTGTGCAAGCTGAGTCAGCTTAGCAGAAGTCTTAGCCATCTGCATCAAGGAAAAGCCGGCTTCCATCATTCTCGCTCCACCAGATTTCGAAATCATCATGAAGGGACATTTCTTCTTGATTGCGTAGTCAATCGCCAAAGCAATTTTCTCACCGACTACAGAACCCATGGAACCACCGATAAACGCAAAATCCATGCAGCACACCACAATGTATTTTCCGGATGTTTTTCCGTACGCGCTCCGGCAAGCATCAACAAGTCCTGTTTTCTTTTGAGTCGCAATAATTCTATCGGTATACTTTTTCGTGTCCTCAAACTTCAGGGGATCTCCGGATGATACCTTTTCATGGATTTCGTCATAGTATGAGTCATCAAAGATGATGTCAAAATATTCCTTGGAACCAATTCTTGTGTGGTGCCCCTCAGGATCCACATAGAAGTTTCGCGCAAGTTCTTTCGATTCGATGATCTCCCCGGAGGAAGTTTTTACCCACAAGCCGTCAGGAGTTTCTTTTTTCTCCTTTGTTGGGGTAGTAATACTTTTTTTGTCTCGTTTAAACCAGGCCATAATTTCGTGCAGTAATTGTCAGGGATTCAAACGCTCTTTAGGCGATTGTAATCTCATTGTCAAGATAAACATCTTGAATCGCATTCAAAAGATCAACTCCGTCTGCCATTGATTTCTGGAAAGCTTTTCTTCCTGAGATCAAACCGTGTCCGCCGGCTCTCTTATTTACAACTGCCGTTTCTACAGCTTGCTGTAAATCAGATGCTCCGCTTCCCGTTGAAGCACCTCCGGAATTGATCAGTCCCATTCGTCCCATATAGTTATTGGCAATTTGGTAACGAGTGAGGTCTATCAGATTTTCCGAGGTTAATTCGCTATAAACTTTGTCGTGCGTTTTGCCAAAATTCACCGCAGTATAACCACCGTTGTTGGTAGGTAGTTTTTGTTTAATAATGTCGGCTTGAATTGTTACGCCTAAATGATTCGCCTGACCGGTAAGGTCGGCAGACGTGTGATAATCCACTCCGTCTTTTTTGAAAGCGCTATTTCGAGTGTAACACCAGAGTATTGTAGCCATTCCAAGTTCGTGAGCTCGTTCAAATGCTTCTGCTACTTCCACGATCTGACGTTCGCTTTCTTCGGATCCGAAGTAGATGGTTGCCCCAACTGCCGCCGCACCCAGGTTCCAAGCTTCCTCCACTGATCCGAACATGATTTGATTGAAAGTATTCGGGTAAGACAAGAATTCGTTGTGGTTGATTTTCACCACAAACGGTATTTTGTGTGCATATTTTCTGGAACACGAAGCAAGCACGCCAAAAGTAGAGGCAACCGCATTACAGCCCCCTTCAATGGCAAGTTTTACAATATTTTCTGGGTCAAAGTAGATTGGGTTTGGTGCAAACGATGCGCCTCCGGAGTGCTCAATCCCTTGATCAACAGGAAGTATTGACACGTATCCGCTGTTTGCTAATCTCCCATTTCCATAAATGGCCTGTAGGTTTCTAAGCACCTGTGGGCTTCTGTTTGATTGGGCAAAAACCCGATCCACAAAATCAGAACCAGGTAAGTGGATTTGATCTTTAGAAATGGTTGTACATTGGTGAGTTAGCAACGCCTCTGCGTTTGCTCCAAGAATTTCTTTTGTCTTTGACATGCCTTCTCTCAAAAATTTCGGATAGCAAATCTAATGAAATAATGGTCTAATGGCATAATGATCTGATGGTATAATGATCTCATGATCTCATGATCTCATGATCTGATGATCTGATGACCTGATGACCTGGTGATATAATGACCTGATGATAGTATGGCTGAGTGCTTAACAGATAATTGGTAGAGGTAATATCGTTTGACAATAAGCTTTCAACCAGAGAGGTTCTGTAATCAACCGTTGACTAGAAAGGATAACCGATTCCTAACACAAACTGCGGGCGGTAAAACTCACGGAGGTCGTTGTAGTTGCCAAAAATAAAGCGGTTTTCTCCAAGCGCCGGATTGTGAATTGGAAAGGCCAGATCCAGTCTTATGATGAAGAAATCCAAGTCCATTCGAATTCCGAATCCAGCGCCGAGGGCGAGTTCCTTTATTATTCCTGGCTTCCAAATAAATTCACCTCCCGGCCGCAATGAATCAGCCGATTTTAACCACACATTCCCTACATCGGCAAATAAAGCTCCTTCAATCCAGTCGATCATTTCAAATCGGACCTCAAGGTTCCCTTCAAACATGATGTCGCCGGTTTTGTCGAAGGCACGTGCTGAGTCTAAAAAGGTTCCCGGACCTAGCGTTCTCGCTTTCCATGCTCGTACACCATTTGCGCCTCCGGTATAAAAAGCTTTTTCGAATGGTAAGGCTTCCGGAAAGTTCTTGCCTGGTATGCCATAACCACCAAATGCGCGTAGAACGATTTGCCCACTCTTAAAGTTGAAGTAGTAGCGCAAATCTCCTGTAAATTTCCAGTATTGGGCAAAAGGAATTTTGTCAATTAAAAAGCGATCCATTGAATCAGACTTTAAAGGAAGTGTACCTCCTTCGGCCAGAGGCCTGAAAATGTTGCCCGCTTGTTCCACGCTGGTTTTGAAGTAAACATTGTTCTTCAGCTTGCCAATTTGTTGTCCGTTATACTCGTAACTTACTCTGAGAGCTGATATAATGTGATCCTGGTAACTTGCGGCCAATAGACGATCATTTAAATCTGTTATCCTGCTCACGAAAGCATCGCTTTCGTTCCTAATGTCGACAAGAGAAACTTCAGGCCAGTCAACTCGCCAGAGATGGCCTCGACGCTCGTTGATTATAGTGGCGCCTGCAAACCGGAACACGTCCCTGGTAAAGTCTGGGCGGCGTTGGTGGTTAAACGACGCTTCAAAACTGGAATGTGGATTTACGTGATGCGGGAAAATTTTGTTCATTCCCGGAAACCAGTAGGAGGGTGCTGTTAAAGATGTGTTTATTCCGTATTCCAGCGTGTTGAAAGTTGTTACAATTCCTGCTATGTCGCCGGAACTGGTTCCTTCTTCGGTGTCTACAATTGAACGCTGCGCCTCTATTCCCCCGCTAAGACTTGTCTCAAACTTTACTGCTCTTCTGAATACATTTTTATGGGTGTAGGACAGACTTCCTTCAATACCCAACAGCCCATCGCGATTGGTTCCATCGGATTCTGTACTGAAAGTCTTGGGTTTTGCCGGTTCTAATTGAATAATGGATTTAAGACTGTTTTTCTTTCCCCCTGTTGTGTCGGCCTTAAAATTTACGTGAACCACTTTGAACACGCCGAGACCAGACAGTTTTTTGAACGACTCCTCCACCCGCGAGTGATTGTAGTATTGACCTGGACGATATTTGATCCTTTTGTCCAGCATTTGCGGTTTGTACCTCAGTTCTTTTCGATACAGATAATCCAGATTGTTGTATGAGAGAGTTGAATACTCTGCATCCTTCAAAGCTGGGTCGTAGTTGGTGATCACTTCAATTTGATCTACTGTGTAGCGCTGGTGTGGTTTAAGAATAATCGTGTCGGCAAATTGATCTTTTGTCTTGATGTTGTGGACACCCATGTATAAATCAACTCCGTTTCTAACTTCGGTTGTATCGTATTCGAAGTATATATACTCTTTATTGAAGAAATGAAAACCACTATCCCTCAGAGCCTTCGATAGCCTGGTTCTTTCCTTGTCCAGCAAGTCCATGTCAAATCGAGCTCCTTCCTTAATCAGGGAAGATCCCTGAAGTTGGTTAATAAACTTGTGAATCTCTCCGTGATCGTTCTTTTCTATTTCGTGTTTGTAGCAAGTGATTTTGGAAGCAGGCCCGGCTTTAATTACGTAATAAACAGTAGCCCGATTCTGATTCTTTGGTTTCGAATGGTACTTGTCTATCTTCTTTTGTATGCTCGTAGTATCCTTGTTGTTTTTCTTCAGACGCGCTTTCTTTTTGTGCTTCCTCCTAAGCTTTTTGAGGTTAGCTCCTTCTACAATGCTGTCCTTCACCCTGGCGTCAAAGTACCCTTTCTTAAAAAAGTAAAGCTTTATCTGGTCATTCGATCGACGTACCTTATTGGTATCTAATATAACGGGAGCTTCTCCCGCAGAGCGAAGCAGTTCCCCAAAGGTTCTGCGACGTTCTTTTGGATCCTTGATTTTAATTTTTTCAACTTCCTCCCCAGCGGCTATTTTCTTTTCCGCTTCAGCAATACGCTTTTCGTTCTTTTCGCATATTTTCTCATTCTTTTTTTCAACTTTCTCCTCCAGTCTGGATGAAACCCGTGCAATTCGTTTTGGGTTTGCCATGTTGTAAAGCCTCAGTCGTATTCTGAATTTTGTAAGTGTGTATACGTTCGGCCGCTGCTTGATAATGCCTTCTATCTTTTCAGCGTTTAGTTTACTGCCTTTCTGAACCACCACATTTTCATCAAGCAACTTATTGGGAGGTTGTACCCTTCGCTGCGGACTACATGATAGTAAGGATAATACCAATATTAGAACGGCTGCAACTGCCAGATTGTTGGTATGTCTGAGTATCCCGGTCATTCCTTACTTTTGGGTCGAGCAAATATACTGATAGGAGGTAAATGCCAAGTGTTGCCACAATAAAGAAAGTAAGAAGTCTTCATCAAAAGAAGTTCAGGCAAAAGGAAGGTCTGTTTTTGGTGGAAGGTCAGAAAATGGTTGAAGAACTACTTCGATCTGATTTTGTTGTTGATCAGCTGTTTAGTACGGTTGATTTTGCCGGATCAGAGAACGTTAGCGAAGGCGAACTGGAACGGATGTCGTCATTACGTAATGCGAATCAGGTTTTGGCTGTTGTAAAAATTCCCAATATCAAGCTAAATCCGGATAAGCCGTCGCTGGTACTTGATGGTGTTAATGATCCTGGGAATCTTGGAACCATCATTAGGATTGCCGACTGGTATGGTATTGATCAGGTAGTTTGCTCTAAGAATACGGTAGATTGTTATAATCCCAAAGTGGTACAATCGACTATGGGAAGCCTTTTTCGCACAAGCGTACATTACCTCGATTTGGAGGAATTTCTTGCGAAAACCACAATTCCAACGTTCGGAGCGGTAATGGATGGTAATACTCCTGAACGAGCAGGTATGGCGGTAAATTTAGTTCTTGGAAGTGAATCTCATGGAATTCGTGAATCGATTCTTCCTTATTTAAATCAAAGGGTTACCATCCCCCGAATAGGAGAGGCAGAATCCCTTAATGTGGCAGTTGCCGCAGGAATACTCCTAGATCGGCTCTGCGGTAAATAAGCGGTGTATAATCATCCGTCCACTAATTAGGCTAATCCCTTAGATAAGATTTTAAAGCCACCGTGTACTTCTCAAATGCGTCAATGCCAGATTGTGAGATATGACAGGTGGTGAGCGGGTAATTGTTCCTGAATGATTTTTCGACGGTAAGATAACCGGCGGCACTTAACTTAGAAATCTGGGCGCTCAGGTTTCCGCGTGTAGCGCCACTTATTTCTAACAGCTCTTTAAATTCAGCAGATTTTACCGTTAGCAATGTAGACATGATTTTTAGTCTCAACTCGTTATGAAGCAGCGGATCGAGTTCCTTAAACATTTTGGTTTTTATTGTATTTCGAACGAAGTACGTAGCCAGGTATAATGTATCCAATGGTAATAGAGATAGCACCAATTATGAACTGAATGTCACCAGGAAACCACTTGGGTAGTAATAGCGCGGCTCCTGTGCCCAGCCAGAAGGCAATTCCGCCAATGATCAGAGAGGGAGCTTTAAGTATCCTGCCGGAAATGAACGTAGCGACTCCGGCCATGGTCAACACAAATGGTGTAATGAGAGCCCATTGTTCTGCAATAATGAAATAGGTGTATAGTACTCCTGCACCAATTCCCACACCCGCCCAGATATAACTGAAGTGTTTTTCAACCAATGTAGGGGGACCGTTTTTCTTTTCTTTTTTGGCGTAATAGATAAACGAAATAGCCATCCCTGCCAGGCCAATACCCATCCAGGTAAAACCAATTGCCGCAGGAATTTGGAACCAAAGCCACAGGTAGGAACACGCATAACCTGCTACTATGAGCCAGCCCCAAAGCAGAAATATAAATCCATTTTCACTAACTCTTTTGCGAGCGGATTTGATGGTTTGCTCAATAAGTTTTAATGCTTCTTTTTCTGAGAAAGTTGATTCTTGTTCCATGATGATCTTATGAAGGTTCGTTGTTTTGTTGTTCGTTCAGACTGGCTGGACGGGCAAGTGATACGATCGCAACCACCAGAAAGCCGATTCCGAGTCCAATTAAGGTTCCTGCTTTGGTTTGATCTAAAAGCTGACCTATGCCGATACCAATGAATAAACATGCCGTGAAAATGTACCAGATAGTGTTTCTGGTTCTAACCGATTTGTTGTTTTTACTTGTAAACATGATTCAAATATAGACAAGTTTAAAATATAAACCAAATTAAATTTTAAAAAATTACAACTTCAGGGTAGATGTGCATTGCTCAGGAAAAAACCGGCTTGACAAGAGCCTCGATACATTTCTGTCCGTCAATCGCCGCTGACACAATTCCACCTGCATAGCCGGCACCCTCAGCACAAGGGTACAGTCCGGCGACATTGGGGTGTTGAAATGAATTTTTGTCTCTCGGAATTCTCACTGGAGCGGATGTTCTGGATTCTGGTGCGTGTAGAATAGCGTCATTGGTTAGGTACCCCTTCAGTTTTTTACCAAAATCTACAAATCCTTGTCTCAAACTGGCGGCTACGAATTCTGGTAAAACCTCATTGAGATTTACTGAAACCGTTCCCGGTAGATAGGAGGAAGGGGGTAATGATTCACTTCTTCTATTTTCTATAAAGTCTATCATCCGTTGGGCAGGTACCGCCTGAGTTTTACCAGCGGCTTCCCAGCAAGCTTTTTCAACGCTTTTTTGAAATTCCAATCCGGCCAGCGAACCATGGTGATGAAACTTACGGATATCGTCGTACCTGACTTCTGTTACAATGCCTGAATTAGACCATGGGTTGTTTCTTTTGCTGGGAGACCATCCATTGGTAACCACCTCTTCATTATTTGTGGCACAGGGAGCTACAATGCCTCCGGGACACATGCAAAAGGAGTATACGCCACGGCCGTTGGCCTGGGTGACAATCCGATATGGTGAGGGCGGTAAAAACTCCCCTCGGTCATTGGTTTTGTATTGAATTCGATCGATCAATTGCTGTTGGTGTTCAATGCGCACTCCCAGCGCGAACGGTTTAAACTCAATAGCGATGTGTCGGCGGTTTAGTAGCTCGTAAACGTCTCTGGCTGAATGTCCGGTAGCCAACACCAGATGCTTCGATGAAAATACTTGAGTGTTGTTTATCTTAAATCCCACCAGTTGCTCCCCGGTCACATCTATATCCGTAAGTTTAGAATTGAAATGAATCTCACCGCCATGAGTGATAATGAACTCACGGATATCTTCGATAATACCGGGCAATTTGTTGGTTCCAATATGCGGGTGTGCATCATACAATATGTTGTCAGGAGCGCCGAATTGTACCAACAGGCTCAAAATTTCCTGAACGTCTCCTCTTTTCTTGCTTCTGGTGTACAATTTGCCGTCCGAATAAGTGCCTGCCCCGCCTTCACCAAAGCAGTAATTGGATTCCGGATTCACAATCTGTTCCTTGTTGATTTTAGCGAGGTCTCGTCGTCGTTCGCGCACGGTTTTTCCACGTTCAAAAATGATGGGTTTCCAACCAAGTTCAAGTGCCTTCAATCCGGCAAAGAGACCGGCCGGGCCAGCACCGATTATATGTACAACTTTGGTTTTATCAATAGAGGAGGGCACCATTTCAAGGTGTGGGCTTCGAACCGGTGATTGGTCGTCGTATTCCACCCTCACGAGTACTTGTGCAGGTTTTCTTCTGGCGTCAACTGATCTGCGGAGTATTCGGAAGTGCTCAGAGGAAGGAACATCCAGTTTTTCGACAAGAAATGAATCCAGCCCATCGGTGTAAGCGATACTGGGCTCTGTTCTTATTTCCACCGTTTTCAGCACGGATCAAATGTAGTTAACTTTCAAATGTCAAGGAGAACGACCATAACCTGCTTCGAACAGCCTCGAGCGGTTTGGAGTAAAAATTACCTTCCTGAATGAGGAGATTTGGTATCCCGGCTGCGTAGCGTAGTTCCAGGCCAAGTTTTACATAGGGCAGAAAAAAATCGCCGCCAATTCCAAGCTCGTATCCGTAGTCTTGCCGATCTAACTTTAACAACTGTCCCTGACTAACATTCTTTCGGGATGCTACATCTAGTCCGAATTTACCGCCTCCCAGAACATATGCGTCAAAGTTGTTGCACCTGGCTGTTCTAAACTTAAAATGGATAGGCCATTCGAGAAACGTACTCTCCAGTTTTTCATGTACTGTGTATATAGTGTCTAACCTTTGGGGCTTAATCAAGTAGTTAATCGTTCTTTCCTGAAAACTTATAATTATAGGGAACACTCGAATTTTTAGAAACTCACTTGCATTCCACTCAACGGGAATTGCGAAATGAAATCCAGATTGGGGAACTACATGAAGTCCAACTATCGAGTCAACTTGTGAATTGGTTATCAACTGGTAATTGGCGTGGTTATATCCTAGGTGAAATCCGAAATGGAATGGTCTTTGGTCGTGTTTGGGTAGGTTTTCCAGGGCGTATCGATGCTGCGCTGAAGCGGATAAGACAACGGTGCTTAGAACGGCGCATATTAACTCTCGCATCACATTTTATAAACGTGAATAGGAGAAAATATTGCTACCCCTCAAACGTAATTGAAAGCAGCCACATGGAGTTTTGCAGCTTATCAATGGGGCGACTCCACCGGTTATTTTCCTGTATAAGAGAGTTTGGGAGTCCCATACTGTATTTGAGTTCCAGGCCAAACTTAAAGTATTGCAGGAAGAAGTCTGTGCCCACTCCCAATTCGTAAGAGAAATCAGGCCGTTTGATTTTTAAAATTTCATCCGAGGTAACATCTTTCTGGGAAGCCATGTCCAGACTGTACTTTGCGCCAGCCAAGAAGAAGGCAGCGAAATTATTTACCCGGTAGGTTCGAAACTTGAAATAAAGAGGGAAGTCAAGAAACGTAGATTCTACGCGTTGATCAAGAGTCTCTGTAGTGTCTCCGCGGGATGTCCACTTATACGTGTAACTCACTTTTCGTTCCTGAAAGGATAGTGAAGGAACAAAACGTAGCCTAAGTGATGTTGTAAGCCGCATAGAGCTCACGATTCCAAGGTTAAATCCCGGTTGAGGGTCGATACTAATGCCAATCAGCGAATCTCCGTTCGCACTGTAGTTAGAGGGATTGAATTCGGCACGGAAATTCGCTTTGTTATATCCAAGAGCAAAGCCAAAATGGAACATGTTCTCATCGAAATCAGCCAGATTCTCTATGGCAGGCCGTTTTTGACCCCATCCGGTGGATGCGAAGCAACATATTGATATAACTGCCAGAAATACTCTCATTTAAACGCCGCTAAATTATTAAAACGCTATAAATGCTGCGTTATTTTTGTCCGATGTAAATAGAAGCTACGCCACCTGACAACATTTTACGGGAGCAATTTTTATACCCAACTTTTTTAAGAATCGCCAGAAAGTCATCTCCTTCAGGGAAAGCAGCAATTGATTCGGGAAGATAAGTATAGGCTCGCGGGTCTTTGGAAACCGTTTTACCGATAAAGGGTAAGAGTTTGTTGTTGTAAAAGCCAAAGAACTGTTTTGCGGGGAAGTTTTTGGGTTTGGAAAACTCCAGAATTGCCGCAATTCCATTGGGTTTCAGTACTCTGAGCATGTCGCCCAGTCCTTTTTCAAGGTTCTCGTAATTCCTAACCCCAAAGCCCACGGTTAGCGCATCGAAAGTTTCATCATCAAACGGCAAATTTTCTGAATCTCCGTACTTAAGAGTTATTTTGTCTGTCAGACCTTTTTTCTGCACTTTCTCCCGGCCTTTTTCCAGCATTCCTTCAGAAATGTCCACTCCTGTTACCTTGTCAGGATTGATTTTCATTGCGGCGATTGCAAAATCTCCAGTACCCGTGGCAATGTCGAGTATTTGTTTTGGATGATGAGGTTCGAGCATTTTGATGGCTTTTTTTCGCCATCCTTTGTCTACCCCGGCCGACAGGAAATGATTCAGGAAATCATACTTCTCGGAAATATTATCAAACATTTCGGCGACTTGCTCCTTTTTAGAGGCATCGTCTTTATTGTAAGGAGTAACCTTTGTACCCATAAGTAAGTTTTTTATCAGCCCACCATGGTGTGCCCACTTGGATATTTGAAATTTTTACTAAGCACTTTTTTACCGAACAAGTAAGCAACAGTTAATGTTCCCACCCTCCCAACAAACATGGAGATCACAATAATGTACTTTCCGGGTTCAGATAGGTTAGAAGTAATTCCCGTGGATAAACCAACGGTTCCGAAAGCTGATACTTCTTCGAAAATCAAATCCATAATTGACCGTCCTTCTGCCGCCAGAATGTGAGATTCGGTAATTGTTAACGCGAAAATGCAGATCAGATTTCCCGCAACGAAGATCAATAAAACGGTAAAAGCTTTTCCAATCAGATCACTGGAAATTGTTCGTTTAAAAATGGAAGGGTGTTTAGCACCACGAATGGTTTGGGTAAAGGTTGCCCAGAGTATTGCAAAGGTTGATGTTTTTATTCCTCCACCGGTAGAACTCGAAGATGAGCCAACGAACATCAAAAAGAGCATTAACACCAGAAAGGGGATACCAAGACCATAACCGTCGCTGGCATCAAAATCAACAGTATTAAAGCCGGAAGTCCGAGTAACGGACTGGAACAATGAAGTGATCATGGCCTCCCCAAAATTCTGCCCCTTCAACGTGTTGTTGTATTCAAGGGCGTAGAAGCCGACCGTTCCTAAAACCACAAAAATTAACGAGAAGTACAGAGCAATTTTAGTGCTGAAGCTGATTTGCTTCCATCTATATTTCATTCTATCTCTCAACGCACGTGGATCGAACAAATTGAAAATTGAAACGAAACCGAGCGCGCCGAAAAACACAACAATGGTAACTACTAAGTGAAACAAGTAGTTTTCGCGTACAGCTTCGTTGTACAGCCCCCCTTCAAATGTGGAGAGCCCCGCATTGTTAAAGGCGGAGACGGAATGAAAGAGCGAGCAAAAAATCTTCTCACCCACGCTGTAGAATACTCCATCGGGTCCAGCGTGTTTTAATCCACTCAGAAGAGGGTAGATGAGTGCCGCTCCCAGTAATTCTATTCCGATGCTCCATAGGACGATTTTCCGGAGCATCTGGCGAGTGGTGTGCACGGTGTCGCTATTAACGAAGTCTTCAACGAGTGAGTCTTGTTTCACTCCAAGGCCAATCTTATTCATCAGGATAAAGATGAAACCGAAGGCGATAATGTTTAGCCCACCAAGTTTGATTAGGATCAGGATAACCACGTGGCCCTTGGTTGAAAATTCAGTTGCACAATCAACTACACCCAAACCGGTTACGCACGTGGCCGAAGTAGACATAAACAAAGCATCTGTAAATGCCAAATCCCCATCTACAGTCATTTCGGGTAGCATTAATAGTCCTGCTCCTGTAAGAATGAGAACCAGGAAACTCAACATAAAAGCTGCGGCGGGATGTAATTTAATTTTTGGAAAGAAGGAGGAACTACGCTTGAGTTCAAGAAAGACGACAACGAAGAAGTAAGCTTGAATAAGGAAGGTAGTAACATCTTCAAAGGCACCAATGCCCATCCTT
The DNA here is from genome assembly GCA_965267315.1 of Parvicellaceae bacterium. Classification (GTDB taxonomy): domain Bacteria; phylum Bacteroidota; class Bacteroidia; order Flavobacteriales_D; family Parvicellaceae. The sequence goes on along the minus strand of OZ253949.1, from coordinate 3,828,295 downwards.
GCGAATACCTGTTCAATAATGAGTGACCCGAATAGAGCATGGGCAATTCCTTCCAGAATTAGGAAGATCATAATTGATCCCTCAACCCAGTTCCTTTTCAGGAATTGTTTCGGATGAAAATCAAATAGAAAGCGAATAATGAACTGAATAATATAGAAAGCAAAACTGCCGCGAATTACCGTAAGCAAGGCCTCCTTCTCATAGGGGCTGTGCTCAAAACCATACATGTAAACGAGAGTGGCAATAGCCGTTATGGATACTACCAGGTTGAGTACACGAACCAGGCGCAATACGTTTGCCTTACTGTCGTATAGTTTAAGGTTTATTCGTTCCCTTAGCTTTCTCAGACCCATTCACTAAGACAGTTCGTTTAGGGCGTTTTCAATTCGATTCAGTGCCTCGTTTAAAGTATCTTCCGAAGCCGCATAAGATAATCTGATGCAGTTGGCATCTCCAAACGCTGATCCGGTTACAACCGCCACACCTGCGTGTTCCAGAAGGTACAGAGACAGGTCATCAGCATTCGTGATACTAAATGCGCCATTTGTTTTTCCGAAGAATGAAGAAATGTCTGGAAAAACGTAAAATGCGCCTGGAGGTAAGTTGTTTTTTACACCGGCAATAGCCTCAAGGCGCTTTAAAACCAGATCTCGTCGCTTTTGAAAGGCGGCTCTCATTTCATAGGTAACTGATGGGTCTGCTTCAATGGCGGCTTTAGCTGCACGCTGAGTAATGCCGCACGTTCCTGAGGTAAATTGCCCCTGCATTTTGGTGCACGCCGCAGCAATCCATTTAGGAGCAGCAATATACCCCAATCTCCATCCGGTCATAGCGAATGCTTTTGACACACCATTTACAGTTACCACCTGATCCTTAACATGGTCAAAGCTTGCTAAACTGTGATGCTCGCCAGTAAAATTGATGTGTTCGTAGATTTCATCACTAATCACAATTACTTGCGGATGTTTTTCCAGCACATCAGCCAATCCGGCTAATTCGTTTTTGGTATAAACTGATCCGGTTGGGTTGCATGGAGAACTGAAAATCATCATCCTCGTTTTAGCATTGATTGCCTGCTCAAATTGTTCTGCGGTTATCTTAAAATCACTTTCAATACCCGCGTGAACAATTACCGGTGTACCTCCTGCCATTTTAATGATTTCCACGTAAGTCACCCAATAGGGGGCAGGTACAATTACCTCGTCTCCTTCTTCAATGAGGCTCATCACAACATTGGCAATCGCCTGTTTTGCACCGGTGGATACTACTATTTGATCCATGGTGTAATGCAGACCGTTATCGCGCTGAAATTTCTTGCAGATGGATTCTCTTAGATCTTCATAACCGGGAACCGCCATGTACCGGGTATAATTTTGGTGAATTGCCTCAATAGCTGCCTCTTTTATGAAGTCGGGTGTATTAAAGTCCGGTTCTCCGAGGCTCAAGCTGATAATGTCTTTTCCAGCTGCCTTCAATTCACGGCTTTTACGAGCCATCGCTATAGTGGCTGATTCTTCAAGCCGATTGATTCTGTCCGCTAACCTGATCATAAGGCAAAGCTACGCTTTATCGGATATGCACGTATCTGTTTGAAACAAAATTCTGTACTTCAAGTTTACTAATTAGGGGTGCATAGAATTGCGTATCCTTTTCATCGAAAGGAATTATACGGTTAGTACAAAATAAATTGCAACTTTAGAGCTCCCTTAAGCATTGTTTCTGTTGGTGCCAGGGACAAAAAATCATAAAAACCTGTAAGATGACGGCTATGGAATATTTGTTGGAAATCCTTAAAATCACAATCCCTGCATTCATTGTTTTTCTTACTACATACTTCATGATAAAGAGGTATTTCCAAAGTCAGGAGCGACAAACTTTTGTAGAGGAGAAATTCAATGCAACGGAGAAAATATGGCCCAATCGAATACAGGCTTATGAAAGGCTTGTTTTGTATCTGGAGCGAATTAATCCTAATAATCTGATCATGAGAGTGCATCGTTCAGGAATGAGCGCAGCCATGTTTCACGGGGAGTTGCTGAAAGCGATTCGAAATGAATATGATCACAACATGTCTCAGCAGATTTATGTTAGTTCCGATGCCTGGAACTTATGCAAGGTTGCTAAAGACGAAACCATTCAGCTAATCAATTTTTCGATGGAAAAGCTTACCAAACAAGGTGCTACAGGTTCTGATTTAAGTAAGGTGGTACTGGAAATTTACAGCCGAATGGATTCCGAGCCTACGATGGTAGCGTCAGAATTCCTAAAGAAGGAGCTGCGTAAGTTGTTTTGATCGATGTCTTCCGTCTGTTTCATACACCAGAAGCTGGTTCCGGCTTAATTGGAGAAATCAATAATTGGAGGAGGCCATGAGGGCTTAGAAAGCCTCTTCAATTAGTTGAGGAATCCCGGCGCAAAGAATCCTGTATTAGTGAATCGACCTTTGGATCAAGAAATGCGTAATCAGCTATTTCCTGCTGCATTTTCTCATCAAGTCCGTCTATAAGCTGTTCGTCGGAAACACTGATGTCGTTGATCTCCGGTTCTTCCGAATCACACGCGCAAACAAAACAGCTGCAAAAAATGAGCAGAATCCACCAGTTTTTCATTGAATCAATTTTCGGAGGGCCATGGCATAGCCAAGATGTAAACTTTCATGCACATTGTTGAACCTGATAGCGTCTTCAACCGATTTCAATGTGATATTGTAACTGGTGGTGTATTCGTTAAACGGGTTTTCGGTCAGTTTTCCAGCCTTGTAATCTTCCAACAACCAATCGCAGGATTCCAGAGCAATTAGTTTGAGTCGTTGAATTTCGGCAACCGTAGCCGGTTCGTCAGGGGATGTCCCTTTTCGGTATTTCTCAATGACGGAGTTGCCAAGTCGCATTTCGGCACCGGTCAATTTGTAACATAAAAGTTGTTGGGTAGCCAAATTATGCGCAAAATTCCAAATGACATTATTGTTAAAGCCATCTGGAATTTTATTCAAATGTTCATCGGTTAATCCGTCCAGAACTTTCAGGAAGTTGGATCTGGTGGTTTTGAGTATTTCAATATGGTGTTCTGCCATCATTGCCATTTTACCCGAATATACCTTTTCATTTTTGATCTGCGGCGGATACCGGAAAACTCCACCGAAGTTTGCCAATACATGTCACAAAAAAAACGCTGCCCCCATTAATTAAGAGACAGCGCCTGGTATTTTTTGGTAATCCTAGTTCTGTGGATCTATGCCTTTTACATTGGCTGGGTCAACCATCTTCTTGTTAGAAGCTTCTGTTGGGCTCTTTACCAATGTCATTTCATCAATAAGGTGCTTAGCTCCTGAGTATTTATCAATTACGAATAACACGTATCTGATATCAACTGAAATGGTTCTTTGGATGTTCGGCTCAAAGTAAATGTCGCCACTCATGGCTTCCCAGTTACCATCGAAGGCACACCCGATTAATTCTCCTTTACCGTTAATTACCGGAGAACCTGAATTACCACCTGTAATATCATTGTTGGTAAGGAAACACACATACAAAGTGCCGTCCTCACCGTATTGACCATAATCTTTTTCCTCGTATAAGTCCTTTAACTTCTGATGTACATAGAATTCATGTGACTTATTATCGGTGTCTACTTCTTTTTCCATCACACCGGCGAGCGTAGTTTTGTTCTTATAGCGAACTCCGTCTCTGGCATCGTACGCAAGCACCTGTCCGTAGGTAACCCGCATTGTAGAATTTGCATCAGGTGCATACGCCTTGTCCGGATTCATTTTTCTCAGTCCGTCTATAAACAGGCGTTTAGAGGTTTGCATTTTGGCTTCAGCACCGAATTTCCCTAGCGCTACCTTGTTTCTGTAAGTAGAAACGAAAGCGTTCATAAGCGAAGTAGCCATGTCTTTTTCAAGTGCTTTCAGGCTGATTTTATCAAGCCAGGCCGCCAGGTTTTCCTTTGAGGCATATGGAGACTTAGCAAAATATTTGTCTACCAATTTTTGCCAGTTACCCTTGGCTTTTTTATTGAGCTCTGTGAGTAGCTCTGGGTGAAATTCCGGATCTACATCATTCACATACATTTTCATCATGCTTGCGAATAGTTCCTTTTCTATATCAATGTTCAGTCCTTCGAAATGAGCATCGGCGTTTGCCAGAATCTCCTTCTTTACATCTTCTAATTTTTGCTCATCGATTTCTTCTTCAGAAAGAATTGCATGTAGCTTGGAATTGAGTCCACAGTTTTGAAATGCAAAACCGAAAGTTTCAACACCCAATACTGCTTCGTAGAAGTAAACATGAGGAATCACATAATCCTCTCCGGATTCGTACCCTTCTTTGAATCCCTGAATAACGTTGCCGTATTTGTTTCGTCTTTCCGCGGAGGAATTTGCCCATGCCTGAAAGTCATCCTCGATTTTCTTTTTCTTCTGCCAAACCTTATTATTCACCAATTGCTGGCTTTGACCAAGGAAATACTTCCAGTAGTTAGCAATTCTGGCGTGTTTAGAGGCATACTGCAGTCTTACAGCCGGATCAGCATTCTGCCCTTTCTCAATAATGTCCAGCTTTTTTCTTCTCACCTTGACTCTTGCTGGCTGTGAAATTTCAACTGCTTCCTTTACACCATAAGAGGTAAGATATCGGTCTGTTGAACCAGGATAACCCATGATCATTGCGTAATCACCTTCCTTAACACCATTCAGTGAAATAGGCAGGTGGTGCTTCGGATTGTAAGGTTTGTTGTCTGAAGAATAGTCGGCAGGTTCGTTGTCAGAGTTTGCGTAAACCCGGAACATGGAGAAATCTCCGGTGTGTCTTGGCCACATCCAGTTGTCGGTATCTCCGCCGAACTTTCCAATTGATTCGGGAGGTGTCCCAACCAGGCGCACATCTTTAAAAATGTTGTATCTGAAAATGTAGTATTCGTTTCCTTCAAAGAACTCCTTGATATCTATATGGTATTTATCTCCTTCTTCTTTCAGGATTTGTTCTTTGTTCTCCGCGATTTTTTGCCCACGTGCAGATGCATTCATGTCATCCGTTACTCCGTCGAGTACTTTTGCCGTTACGTCATCCATTGAATGAAGGAACCACACAGTAAGACCAGGAATCGGAATTTCTTTGTCTTTAGACATAGCCCAGAAACCGTCTTGCAAGATGTTGTTTTCGGGTGTTGAGTTAGACTGGATGGCATCATATCCACAGTGATGATTGGTCAGCATTAACCCTTCACTGGAGATGATCTCACCCGTACAAAAGCCGCCTCCCAGTGCTACAATAGCGTCTTTCAGGCTGGAATTGTTAACTGAATAAATTTCTTCAGCGGTCAGTTTCAGACCGTGTTTTTGCATGTCAACGTAGTTCAATCGCTTGATGAGCAATGGTAACCACATCCCTTCGTTAGCTTGCGCTGCTGGTAAACCAATAAGGACAATCGCAATGGCTAAAAATATCTTCTTCATACGTGTTCTTTTACGAGTTGCAAAATTACTGCAACCCGGAATATATTTCCCTTGATTTATTTGGGTGGCAAAAATAGCAATATTAACGGACAATAGGGCTTTGGAGCCCAGTCTATGGCTTTTTGTATTCTGAGAGTAATTTCCAGCACGCTGCTTGCGGACTGATTTGTTGTGCGGCAACTTGTTCCTCCAAAGAGGTTAGTAGTGTCTTAGCTGTTTCCGAACGATAAAATTCGTTTGTCAATTGCCATTTCAAATGCTCATGCATCCAGTGGATCGATTGTTTTTGCCTGTTTAGTGTGAACCATCCGTTTGCGTGTATTTTATTCCGGAACGTTTGAATCATCTCCCAAATTTCTTCCAGGCCGGTTCGCTGGTGTGCGGAGCAGGTAAGTACTTTTGGTGTCCAGCCATTTGCCTCAGGAGGAAATAAATGAAGTGCCCCACGATATACGCCGGCTGCCCTTTTTGCTTCTTTAATATTATCCCCGTCTGCTTTGGTTATGACAAGTGCATCAGCCATTTCCATAATGCCTCGCTTTATACCTTGCAAGTCGTCTCCGGCTCCTGAAAGCATCAATAAAAGGAAGAAATCAACCATGGATTTGGCCGCGGTCTCACTTTGTCCCACGCCGACGGTTTCAACAAAAATCACATCGAAACCGGCGGCTTCGCAAAGCACGATGGATTCCCGGGTTTTACCGGATACTCCCCCAAGTGTACCACTGGAAGGAGAGGGGCGAATAAACGCATTTTTGTTTCTGGATAAGGTCTCCATTCTAGTTTTGTCGCCAAGTATCGACCCACGAGACTTTTGGCTACTTGGATCTATTGCCAGAACCGCTAGTTTATGGCCTTGCTCAACTATGTGGTTCCCAAATACTTCAATGAATGAACTTTTTCCAACTCCCGGCACTCCTGAAATTCCAATTCGGATAGAATTGCCGGAGTGGGGAAGACACTTCGTGATCAGTTCACCGGAAAACGCGGCATCTTCTACTCGGGTGCTTTCCAGAAGTGTTATCGCCTGGCCAAGAGCCGTAGTATCGCCTGATTGGATTTCTGCAACCAGTTCATCAACGGTAGCTTCCTGTTTTTTCCGGGCAGACCGGATTTGATCGGCTATGTCTTTGCGCTTGGGCACGCTCAAATATACTGTTATGAAAGAAATCTACGACAGGTGTGGATGCTCTTTACTTAGCCTCCCGGTAGTTATCCACCCAATTCTTGTCCTGAACATCTTTTAATAATCGAAACATGTTCTCGCCGAAAAAGAAATCTCCTATGTTCACGATTCCATATTTCTGCAGAATTTGCACCTGAGGCCAGTTAGGTCTGAAAGCATTGGCCGCCCACCCACCAACAATGTTCGAATTGGTAGTTACTTTATCTTGTCTATATTCTGGGTTCTTATTGTAGCGAAGCCTCCATAGATCATCTATATTGATGGCCGCCTCGCATGATAATGCCTGGTATTTATCCATTTTAGGATCCAGCATCCAGAAGCAGTCGCCTATTTCGTGCTCGCTCCATAAATCTTTGCCGTCGGGATTTGCCGGTGAATATTGCTCGCCTCTCATTTGTAGAATCCAGTTATTTCTAGAAATGATACGTCTGCCACGAATTTTGTTGTTTTCATCGGCTTCCACAATTGCGTATGTGATAAGTCCGGAGTTGGCGGTAGGGTTAATGGCAAAACCGAAATAAGAGTGGAGTTCCGTCGAATTTTGTTCCGGGACAACAGATGAACCGCCAAAAAGGATGGCCGCACTAAGAAGCACTATGAATAAACTAAGACGTCTCACTGTGGTTTTTACGGGTTTGCTGTAGGTAAGTTACCCAAAGCTAATATACAAAATTCTGATAGCGTTCTGTTTATCAGTTGTTTGAGTATGGGCGAATAACTGATTAGAACTTTATTACCCTGGATGGAGTAATAAGAAAATCAAGAGGCACATCGTTGTCATGAGTGTCTTCAATCTCATCGATTGGCGGAAACAGCGACAGTCCTATCTTCTGGGTATTTGAGTTGCACTTTTGCAGAAAGTTGTCGTAAAATCCTTTTCCATAACCGACCCTGTTTCCTGAAGCATCGATGGCAAGTAATGGAACCAAAACCTGGTCAATGTCTTTTTCATCAAGGGCAGGGCCACCTATTGGTTCAGGAACACCAAATTTCGAAGGGACAAGTTCTATTTCTTCAGTAAAAGCAACTGTGCGAAGCGTGTTGGTTTTTACTTCCGTAATACTGGTGCATACGGTTTTACCTAAATCCCAGAGCCTGGTGATAATGAAGTTAGTATCCACTTCGTTAAATCCGGGAATAGGTATAAATAGATGTACCACCTCAGCCGGCTCAAATTCTTTGAAATAGAGTTCAGCAATTGCCTGGCTGTCGGCTTGAATCTGAGCAGCGGAAAAATCGCTTCTTCGATTCTTAAATTCTATGCGAGCTTGTTGTTTTAGCAAATTACATTCCCGGCATCATTCCCATTGCCGCGCTTTGCATTTCAGAAGCGTTTACATTGTCGGCCTGTTCAATGGCCCGATTTACCGCTACAAGCAGTAAGTCCTGAAGTTCTTCCTTATCTGAAGTAATGAGGGATTCGTCTATTTGGATGTCCGTAACCTTTCTGTTCCCGTTTATTTTAACAACTATTTTCCCGTTTTCAGCTTCCCCCTGAACAGTAATTGTTTCAAGTCTTGCTTTGATCGTTTCCATCTGTCCCTGCATTGCTTGCAGTTTTTGCATCATGTCTTTCCCGAACATCGTCCTCTGGTTTTTTTAGTTCTTCATTCCGGGCCATCATTTTCTCATGATCCCGCTTGTTCCACAAAAATAACTTGATTCCTCCATATATTCCCAATATGAAGATGATTCCTACGAAAAGAACAACAAACCAATCACCTCCACTCATTAGAATCTGTATAGAAAAGAAGGGGCTATCGATACACCGGCCAAATCAAGGTTTGCAGAGGTTAATTGACTTGTGAAAAAGTGATTATACGTAAGGTCAAAACCTATGCTATTACGATAGTTCAGATTGTAGTTGAACCCCAGGCCAATTCTTGCACCGGTAAGGAAACGATTAGACATCACATCGTTAAAATCTGAGGTGGTGTCGTTAAGTGTTACCGATTGCCTTCCTCCTACATTCATTGCGAGGTTAGCACCTAGAATTCCATAAACGTCTAATCTGGATGAATAAGCGTAAAGGCGCGCGTAAACGGGTACTTGTAGGTATCCAAGTTTGTATGCACTTACCCGTTGTTCAGCGCATTCCTGGCAATTCTCTGTAACCGTGAAGTTTTTTCTACTGTATCCCGGATCGAAACCCAATTCAACTCTGTCTGTAATTTGAATCAGCCATTGCATTCCAAATGAGAAATTGGTGCCGCCGCTATAATCGAAATTGTAAAGATCATTATATGCAGCTCCGTTGATGGAATGAAAATCAGTGGAGAAAAATACTCCTCCTCTCATCTTCTTCCAGTTTTCAGAGATTAAATGACTTTCCCGGGAGGTTGATTGAGCTGAGATTTGAACCGGATTGATAGAGAACAATGCCATAAACAGGCAAATGGATGTAACGGTTTTCAGGGGTAAGAATTTCATAGAGTCCTTGCTTTGCAAAAACGAAAATATCAAACCATGAAATCCCAGAGATGGGTATTAAGCTAATTTAATCAACAATGGATTATGGATTGATGCGATGGGGGTCGAAATTCTTGTCTTCGATGTCGTTTTTAATCACCTCCATTTTTTCTGCGAGAATGGCAAAGGCAGGGTGTTTTTCCTTTAGCCAGTCAATCGAGGCTTCGTAGCCGTCTGCGGCCAAAGCCATGTTTCTGAGTATATGGTAGCCATTGAAGCCTAACCAATCCAGAGCCTGCTTGTTTCTTTCTATACCATTGATGAGTGCCATCAGGTGCGGAAACTTGTTGATAATTAGCCAATTTCTGGATTCTTCATGATTTCGGAGCGCGTAGCAAAAGATACCAAGTTCAGGATGCGGGCTTTTTAGTAACCAGGATCTGATTTGATCGTTGCCCGATATCGCCTCTCCCCATGCGATAAGGATTTTAGCACTATATTTCTCTAGCCCTTTCAATCTTTATAGGCCTCAATTAAAATCTCTAACATCTCTTGTGCAGCGGAGGGGATTTTGGTTCCCGGACCGTAGATACCTGCAACTCCCGCTTCAAACAGAAAATCATAGTCTTGTTGCGGAATTACCCCGCCAGCAATTACAATAATGTCCTCACGTCCAAGTTTTTTAAGTTCTGCGATAACTTGAGGAACCAATGTTTTATGTCCTGCTGCTAACGAGGATACTCCCAGAATATGAACGTCATTCTCCACGGCTTGTTTTGCAGATTCCTCCGGTGTTTGAAACAACGGCCCGATATCTACATCGAAACCAATATCGGCGTAAGCGGTTGAAACCACTTTTGCACCTCGGTCATGGCCATCCTGCCCCATTTTCGCAATCATAATTCGTGGCCGTCTTCCGGCAATTTCCGCGAACTGATCGGCCAATTGTTTGGCTTTCTTAAAATCCTCATCTTCCATTGCTACTGATGAATATACTCCAGAAATAGATTTTATCACCGCTTTGTAACGACCGAATGAACTCTCCATTGCATCTGAAATTTCTCCCAACGAAGCACGGTGTCTGGCACACTCTACTGCTGCTTCCAGTAAGTTGCCTTCTCCTGTTTCAGCAACCTGCGCCAGGTTTTGCAATGATTTTTCAACCGCAACAGGGTCTCGTTCTGCTCGTAATTTTTTTAACCCGGCTATCTGCGCGTTTCGCACTTTGGTGTTGTCTACCTCCAGAATTTCAATCTCAGTATCGTCTTCCACCTGATAAGCGTTAACGCCTACGATAATATCCTGGCTGGAGTCTATTTTAGCCTGACGTTTTGCGGCAGACTCTTCGATTCTCATTTTCGGAATGCCTGTTTCTATGGCCTTAGCCATTCCTCCTAATTCTTCAACTTCCTGAATCAGTGTCCAGGCCTTATTAGCTAGTTCGTGAGTTAAATTTTCTACATAATGGGATCCGGCCCACGGGTCAACCACTTTTGTAATCCCTGTTTCTTCCTGAATATAAATCTGGGTATTACGGGCAATTCTGGCAGAAAAATCAGTTGGTAAAGCAATGGCTTCATCCAGGGCATTGGTGTGAAGAGATTGTGTTCCTCCAAGCGCCGCGGCCATCGCTTCTACACAGGTTCTTGCCACATTGTTAAACGGGTCCTGCTCGGTTAGGCTCCATCCCGATGTCTGACAATGTGTTCGGAGGGCCATCGATTTAGGATTCTCAGGATTGAATTGTTTCACGATTTTTGCCCACAGCATGCGAGCGGCCCTCATTTTGGCGATTTCCATGAAATGATTCATTCCTATAGCCCAAAAGAATGATAGGCGCGGAGCAAAATCGTCAATGGCCATACCCGCATTCACTCCTGTTCTTAAATACTCAAGTCCATCCGCTAAAGTGTAGGCAAGTTCAATGTCGGCAGAAGCTCCAGCTTCCTGCATGTGGTAACCTGAAATACTAATGCTGTTGAACCGTGGCATATTCTTCGCGGTGTATTCAAAAATATCCGCAATGATTTTCATGGATGGAGCAGGTGGATATATATACGTATTGCGCACCATGAATTCTTTAAGAATGTCATTTTGAATGGTGCCGGAAAGATGACTTTTATCTACCCCCTGTTCCTCCGCCGCGACAATATAAAATGCCATAATTGGAATCACCGCACCGTTCATAGTCATAGAAACCGACATCTTGTCCAGTGGAATTTCGTCAAAAAGAACCTTCATGTCGAGAACAGAGTCTATTGCCACACCGGCTTTCCCAACGTCTCCCACAACTCTTGGGTGATCAGAGTCGTAGCCCCGGTGTGTTGCCAGGTCAAAGGCAACAGAAAGTCCTTTTTGTCCGGCAGCCAGATTTCGTCGGTAGAAGGCATTGGATTCTTCGGCCGTACTAAAACCTGCATATTGTCGGATGGTCCATGGACGAATAGCATACATGGTAGAGTAAGGACCACGGAGATAAGGTGGCAGTCCGGCCACATAGTTCAAGTGATGTAGCCGATCACGATCGGCCTTGGTGTAATGCTCCTTCAACTGAATTTCTTCCTGACTGACCCAGGTGTCGCCATTTGATAGTTTGTCCGATTGCGCTGGTTGCCATGCTATATTTTTAAAGTCAGGTTTCATAGGGCTTCCTCCTTCATTATTAGCTGTGACAAATTGTTCGATACAATACCGTAGCGTTCTACAGGAGCAAAAAACGACTTATCAGCATCCTTTAACTTGAACTTATTAACCCCTAACAAAGTTCGTTTTCGGGCAGCATATTTTTGTAATCGTTCAACATGACTCAAATCCACTGCTTTCTGCAGTTGATTGGATTCCGAATATTCTCTTATTCCTCCTTTGGCTTCAATTTCCTGAAACCCTGTCCAGGATGACTTGCCAATTGCCTCATACAAGTACTCCAAATAGTATGAGCCGTTTGCCGGATCTATAATTTTATCCAAGTGAGATTCTTGTTCCAAAATTAGCTGAATGTTACGGCTTATTCTGCTGGTAAAGGGCCCGTCATCAAGGTTAAAAGGTGGAAGCGTTAGCTGATCGCAACCTCCAAGGATGGATGACATTCCCATGGTTGTTAACCTTAGAATGTTGTTGTTAATTTCTGTAGAACTCAGATAGTACGAAGAAGGAACACCAATTAATGAGAATTTTCCTTTCCAGTTATACGTTTGGGCAATTAAACCAAGGCCGTTTCGCAGTGCCCTTAATCTTGCAATCTCTTCAAAATAATCCGGGCCGATGCCGCATAAAATGTAAACTTCCGTGGCGCCGCTCCCCAAACGGTCGGCAAAATGTGCGAACGCAAAAGAGTTTTCCTGAACCGCCGTACATCCTGCATCTCTATAGTGAGCGGTGTCAATGAGCGTGTTTTCGCTTACCAGGCCTGCTGGGTTTTCACCAAAACAATCGCAGACGATACTTGTTGAAACTGGTTGTTGATAGTGATGCCGGAGAAATGATTCTGCCGCCTCGGTAAACCGCTTGAAAAACTCTGGTTTACAGATTACAGTACAGTTGATTAAATCCAACATAATGTTGTCGAACAACGCAGCAGGGCTAATATTTTGCTTCAGCCTTAATATCAGAGTGTTGCAGCCTCCGGATAGTTCTCGAAGTGCCAGCCGGTTTAATTCTGAACCTCCTTCCAGTAGGGTGGCCAGGTGCCAACTGCTGCTTTCACGGAACACTTTTGGAGAAACGTTTTCTGAATCAAAGTAATTTGGTTTTGTCGGAATGCCCGAGTCCGTCCATGATTCTATTTCCTCAACAGGTTTTCCTTTGAGGTCTGCCAGTATTTTCTCCTGCCATTCGTTGGCCGAAGAACCGGGAAATTCGTCGAATAAATTCACTCAATACAGATTAATCCTGTAAAGTTAAAATCTGACGCGGAAACGTCAAACCGGAAGTGAAATGAAAATTATTTCTCGACGAAAACGTAAATATCTTCGTCCGCTTTTTTCATGAAGTAGTTTTCACGGGCATACTTCTCTTTCGCTTCCATATTCGTGGTAAGCTCAAGATTCGCCTTGCTTGTCTCTGCAATCTCCTGTCGCATTTTTTCATTCGTTTCCCGGCTTTCAGCCAGGGTGTTTTTAATCCTTAGCAGCTCAAATAGATTTGTTTCCTCGGTAAACGCAATGTGTAGCGTAAGGAGCGTACAACAGATCAAATATTTGTTTGCGAATATTTTAAATGCGGTTTTCACAGTCAACCAAATCTAAGGTTTGTTCGTCATAGAATGGTGAGACCTTAAATGATTTATAAACACCAGTTTTTTAAAATTTAGTTTAAATGGTACATCGGCGTAGTAAATTTATTTGTGTCTACGCACGATACTTAATAAATTAGGCAACTAATACTGAATGCTTTGCATTAACTGAAAGAGCCACGTATTACTATGAAATCCTACCTTCAACTTAGGTTTGCTGCGTTGTGTAGCATACTGTCCCTTGTTATTTTGCTTGATAGTGGTTCGGCTAAGGCCTCCACTGACTATGTAGATGCCAGTTGGGCGGAACTGAACGATGCTATTAACTCCGGCTCAGCCGATACGATCAGATTCAATTTTCGGGGAACTATAGATTTTTCGACAATGAGCGCTTCTATTCCAGTTCCGCGTCCGGTGGTCATTTATTCCGATGCACCAGGAAATGTTGTTTTTGATGGCGGCGGCGGTGCACATTCTGCGTTTAGGACTTTTCCTGGTAATGGTAGTTTGGTGGAAATTCATGGCGTAACTTTTCAATTTTTTGCAGGGTCTGCAGTTGAGCAGGTTGATGGCCAGTTGTTAGTAAATGATTGTCACTTTGAAGGAAACCAAAATGTAGAGGGGGGGGCAATTAGTAATGGTGGAAGTCTGGAAAGATTAACGGCAACTCGCTGTTCGTTTTTTCAAAATATGGCAAGTTCGGGTGGCGGTGGCGCCATTTACGGACCGGATGATATGCTGGTAGAAAATTGCACATTCCATCAGAATGGCGCTCCTTCGGGTGAGGGAGGAGCTATTTATGTATTCATGGGAGTTGGTTTTACCCCAAAGTTTAGTTTTAATACGCTTATTTCTAATAACGCGATGATTTCTGCCGGAGGTATATTCTGTGATGCGGATGCGGATGTCAATAACAACTTATTTCTTTCCAATACTGCTGGTAGTTCTGAAGATGCTTTTTTTTCGCTGCCTACGATTAGTGATGGCTGGAACTATTTCTTGAATTCCGGCAGAACCAATATGACCACTATTCCTACAGATGTACTATCTACTCCGGTTGCTGGTCATATCCGAGCTAATTTTGTTCATGACGGTTACGGACACAGGTACTTTCCCATTATCAATGAATTTAGTCCATTAGTTGATGCTGGTGGTCCAGCTTCTACTCCAGCCTTAGATCAGCGTGGAGCACCAAGGGAAATGCACGGTAACTCAGGCGCTGGTTTCGCAGCGGATATTGGCGCAGTGGAGTTTACCAGGTACAGGGTGGTGGATAATGATGGGGCAACCACCACATTTGGCTCTTTGGGATATTGGTTGGAGGAGCTAGCTACCTCGCCTAATGTTGGGCCTCCCTACTTCATATCATTTGATCTGCCCTCCGGACTTGAGCAAATTGCTGTGGCTACACCAATGCCCGATTTACAAGTTCGAGTGATTATTGATGGTTTTACCCAACATCAATCGGAGGTACCTGGCTGGAAAGATATTGCAGGTGGGCAGCCCCTTTATCCGGGCATTCCCGGAGTGCAAATTACTGATGGAGGAGGGGTTACCACCGGATTGACCATCCAATCTACGGCTGGAGGGTCGGAACTGAAGGGACTTTCCATTACGGATTTTGCAAGTGAGGGGATTCTGCTTAATTCTGTTTCCGGCGTGGCCATAACTGGTTGTATGATTGGAATTGAACGGGATGGAATTACCCCTAGAGGCAATAATGTTGGAATCCGTTTGGTAGATGCGATGGCCTGTCTGATAGGTGGTGATCAGGTGATTGAACGGAACGTGATTTCAGCCAACCAATTTGGTGCAGAGTCTACTGGAGTGATGCTTGATGGCACAACGTCTTCGTTTTTGCATTATAATCTAATTGGAACTGATCCAACAGGTGCAAATGCTATGGGTAATCTCACCGGTGTTCTTTTGAAAGGAGCTACAAGTTCAAATCAGATCGGTGTTTTTATTCAGGACAGAACCACTTTTCACGGTACGGAGTACTTTGGAGTCGCTAATGTTATTAGCGGTAACTCGAACGGATCAAGCGGTCAGGGTATATTTTTGCAAGGAACAGGCGTTACCGGAAATATTGTGGTCGGTAATTACATTGGTTTGGCTGCCGATGGTAGTGCTTTGGCTAGCTCAAATTATGCTGGAATTTCAATAGGTGGTTTGTCTCAAGGGAATTCTATAGGCGGACAGGGTATCCAGTATAGGAACGTTATTTCATCCAACCAAACTAGTGGTATTCATTTTTCAACCACTGCTGGTGATCATGTGGTGGAAGGAAATTGGATAGGTTTAACAGGAACGGGTACCGCTGCAGCGGCGAACGACGTAGGAATTCGAATAGAAGATAACACTAGCGGATATTCAATGGTGATCGGAGGTACGGCTGCCGGCGCAGGAAACTACATTTCAGGAAATACCACCGATGGTATCCAGATGAATCAGACAAGAGGAGTGGCTACGACCAACAGGTTGCGTATTGAGGGTAATTTTATTGGTGTGGGCTCTGACGGATTGACTGGGGTTTCTAACGGAGTTGGGATTGTTATGGACGATGCGCAGTTTATCACAATTGGTAGTGATGCCTGTGCTAATTGTGGTAACGACATAGTTGGAAATACCGGAGCGGGAGTGTTTGCTTCGGGCACCACGGATGATGTGATTATGTACAACAATAATGTTGGTGTTACGGCAGGAGGAGATATTATTGCAAATGGCGATGGAATTCGTTTAGATGGTTCAACCAGTTACTTTACCATCGGAGGAGCCTCAGTTAATCAAGCAAATCACATTGCGCATAATACGGGCGATGGAGTGCAGATTATCGGTGCTACCGATGGCGCGGATTTGTTTGCAAACTCTATTCATAACAATGGAGACCTGGGAGTGGATATATTAAACGACGGATTCACAGTTAATGACGCAGGAGACTCTGATTCAGGCCCGAACAGGAGTCAAAATTATCCGGTAATAGTTGGCGCTTTTGAGTGTCCGGGTGATGGCTTCACAAAAATTGAATACCAAACTGATTTTGAAATAGGATTTAGTTACTCCATACAGTTTTTTATTGCAGATTCCGATAATCAGGAAGGCGAAACCTATTTGGGGGAGCAGATCATTACACCATCCGTAGCCAATGAAGTGTTTAGTTATTCTCATTCCGGCGTAATTGCCAATGGTACAAATCTGGTTGCAAATGCATCCTTGATAAATGGATCTCTTTACAGTACCTCTGAGTTTTCTCCCTCGTTTACCGTTGCGTTTCCGGTACTTGCGGTTACCCCAACCGATCCTACTGTTTGTGGTTCAGCAGATGGAGAATTAAGCATTTCGGCTTCGCCATCACTGGTTGTGTCAACTGCCTATGATGTAACTTATACCGATGATGGTTCTGTGGTTGGCCCGAACAGCATAACGACAGACGCGTCAGGTGATATTCTTTTGTCGGCTTTGGATAGTGGCACATACCAGAATATTGTGATAGATATAAATGGTTGCCAGATTGCGGATGCGGGCCCATATACGCTTAGTTATCCGGCAGTTCCTAATCCGGTTATGTCTGGTCCGGCGACCGTTTGCCAGGATTCCACGGAGAATTACACGGTTACTGGTAATGGAGGAACATTTACCTGGAGTATTGTTGGCGGTACCTTGGATGTTTCTACCGGAACATCCGTAAACGCTACCTGGGGACCACCATCTGCCGCATTTATTGATGTTACCGAAACAATAGGAAGTTGTACGGAGTTGGATCAGATCATTGTAAGCATAGATCCATCCGAGAATCCATCGTTTAGTTTATCCTCAACCTCAGAATGTCAGAGTGGAACCGATATTACCGCCACAGTTACCGGAGATGTAGGAGGAACTTTTTCTGCAAGTCCTGGTATCACAGTTAATGCCACCTCTGGTGAGGTCGATGTATCAAGTGCTGCGCCAGGGGCATATAATGTTATTTATACTACAGGCGGGCCTTGTCCGGCATCGGATACGGTAGTGGTTACCATATTACCTGATGAAGACGCAGGCTATTCCCTGTCCACGTTGAGTGCTTGTGAGAGCGACGCGGACATCACTGCTACCATAACTGGAACCGGTGGCGGTGCATTTTCTTCAGTTCCAGTTGGCCTAGCGTTCAATTCTTCTACGGGATTGATTGACGTAAGCAGCTCCGCACCGGGAACTTATTCCTATACATACTCTACACCGGGAGCGTGTTCCGCAGACTCTACATTAACTGTGAACGTCCTGGCCGATGATGATCCCTCCTTTAGCTATTCGGCTTCAACATATTGCGAAAACGAAAGCGACCCTGTGCCGACAATAACGGGAACCGGTGGAGGCACATTTTCAATTACCGGAGGGGGAACAATCAATGCTGCTACTGGTGCAATAGATTTGTCGGCTTCCGGCACCGGCTCATATACTGTAACATATACCACTCCAGGTGTATGTCCGCAGTCTTCCAATGTTGCTATTACGATTACTTCGGCACCTACCGTAAATGCCGGGCCTGATCAAAGCGTTTGTGCCAACACGCCAGTGGCTAGCTTAAATGGATCCGTTGCAGTTGCCTTAGGAGGCTCCTGGACGACTACTGGAACAGGTACATTTACTCCTGATAATATTACACTTAATGCGGATTATAACGGAAGCGGAGCCGATGTATCTGGTGGGTCGGTTACCCTTACACTTACGAGTACAGGAAATGGTACCTGTCTGGCGGTTTCCGATAACGTAGTAATTACATTTACTCCTGCACCTACGTTTAGTGTTTCGGCGATAGACCCAACCCAGTGTGGTTTATCGGACGGGCAGTTACAGTTTGATGGACTTCTGGGTAGTACCAACTATGATTTTGGCTATATGCTTGACGGTTCTCCGGTCGGACCCATTAATGGTACGACTACTCCGGGAGGTTCGTTTGTAATATCTGGGCTCCCTGAAGGGACTTACACATCGGTGATGGCCGATCTGGGTGGTTGTGTTGGTACGGATGCAGGTACTTACACCCTGAGTGAGCCTGCCCCACCAGTTGTAGATGCTGGTGCCGATAGGAGTGAGTGTGAAGGAGTTCTTTTCACGATTGGAGGAACTCCTACAGCCACAGGTGGATCGGGTTCCTATTCTTACGTTTGGGACAATGGTGCAGCACCAACCTCAAATCCGTCTGTTTCTGTTACTGGGAATACGGAATTCACGGTGACGGTGACCGATGCGGTTACCAATTGTGTTGCCGAGGATTCGGTAATCATCACAGCCGTCGCGACTCCTCTTCCAGTTATTACCGGTAATTCTACGGTTTGTGAAGGGTCAAATCAGGTTTATACTGTTTCATCTTTTCCTTCCATAACATGGACATTATCTACGTTAAATGGAACTACTGGCACGGGGAGTACAACCATTACTGAAACCTTGAGTATGGGGACCTCCACCGGAGTCAATGATTCAGTATTTGTTTCGGTTACCAATGCGTCTGGATGTACCGGTATGGATACCATGCTGGTCACGATAGTTAACAATCCAACTTACAGTGTGTCCGTAACGAACCCTACGACGTGTGGCGGAACGGATGGAGAGTTGTTGATTTCAGGATTACAAGCAAGTACTTTCTTCGACGTGATGTATGACGACGATAACGTTCAAGTTGGACCTACAAGTATGGGAAGTGATGGTGCGGGAGATTTGGTGCTTTCCGGTCTGGATGCCGGAATCTATGATTCTATCTTCATAGCTGTTCTCGGCTGCGGTAATTTTGATAATGCTTCATACACCATAAGTGACCCTTCTCCACCGGTTATCGACTCCATCAATTTATTTAATCCCACCTCCTGTGGAGGAACAGATGGTTCCGTTGTTATTTATTTGGGAGCCGGTTCTGCTGGCGGAGCGTACGGAATTGATGTTGACGGTGGAGGAGATGACTTTACACTTGCGCCTTCAGGTGGAATAATTACGATAACTGGCTTGTCAGCCGGATTTTCCATTACTAGCTTAACGCTGACCCATTTGGGAACTAATTGTGCAGTTTCTGACCCGTTTACAGGGACGTTGTCCGATCCCGTTGGACCGACAACTGCAATGGGCTCTATCGATGAATCTTGCGCCGGATATAGTGACGGTGAAATTGGTACACAGCCAACTGGTGGAACCTCACCATACACATCCAACTGGTATTCCGATAATACGTTGATGACGTCTGTGCCTGGTTCTCCGGCAGATACGATTACGAACGTTGCACCGGGTTGGTATTACGTTGAAATAATTGACGGCGCTGCGTGTTCGCACGTGGATTCGGTTGAGGTAGGTACGGGTACAGTTGTTAATGTTGGCACCGATGTGTTGGTAAATGACAGTTGTGTGTTGGTAAACTCATTCGATTTCAATGACGCCACAATAAGTGCTACCAGCAATAGTTGGCAATTTATGGGGGGAACGCCTGCTACAGCGTCAACGAATACCGTTACGGGAGTCAACTTTAACGGTACAGGTACCTTTACGGTTATCCATACGGTAGTTACCGTAGCAGGTTGTGCTGCTAATGACACTGTGTATGTAAATGTATATGATTCAACGACCGCAGTTATCAACACAGTTTCCCCATCTTGTGTTGGCTCTGCTGATGGTGGTATAGATGCAACCCTGTCGGGAGGAATTGCCCCTTACTCCTCTGATATTGGCGGTGTTATTTCTACTGGAACCACACCTTCCTGGACGGGAATACCAGCGGGAGCGTACACTATTTTAACTACTAATGGATATGGCTGTAATTCTACTTTTTTTGCCACTATAACTGACCCCGCTCCACTGGATTTTGATACAACCATTATACATGCCACATGTGGCTTAAATAATGGACAGGTTGAAGCTATTTCTGCGTCAGGTGGGACTTCACCTTATTCTTATAGTTTTGATGGTAGTACATTTACGGCAACAACGGTTTATACTGGAATCGGTCCGGGTAGTTACGATCTGATTATGCAGGATCAGAATGGTTGTAAAGACACGATTGTCGCGGTTGTAAATTCTTCCGGGACTTTGCCGCCAACACCTGTTCTTGATGGTCCGTATAGTTATTGTACAGGCGATGTATTTGGCCCGGCAACCGCATCAGGGGGAGGAGCTGGAGCGACATACAATTGGTATTTCAACGATACAATGGGAACTCCTTTTGCCACCTCCGCAACAAATTCTGTTGTAATGCCTACTCCGCCCGCGGGCACCAGTACGCTATACGTAACCCAAACAGATGCTACAGGATGTGTTAGTTATGCTGGTGCGGCGTCAGTTGAATATTGGCCGGCCGATTATTCTATTTCGTCTGCATTTACCGTTTGTCCGGGAGGAACTGTTCAGTTTGACGGGTTAGCAGGTGTGGGTAATTTCGTTTGGGATAATAGTGCTGGTGAACTTAGCAATGCTTTGGTGGCAGATCCTGTTGCAAGTCCGGTTGTAGATTCATCTACCTATTTCTTCGTGTATACCAATAATTCCTGTTCTTATCCTGGCAATGTTCTGGTTTATGAGGATACCTTAGGGTGTAATCGATTGAACGAAATATCCAATGCCTTCTCACCAAATGGTGATAATGTAAATGATTTCTGGGAGATTAATGGAATTGAGAATACACCTAACAACGTTGTTACTATCTTCAATCGTTGGGGAGATGAGATAGTCAAAATTAATGGGTATAACAACGCTGATATTTTTTGGGATGGTACTGGAAAAAACGGTGTGAGTTTGCCCGCTGGTACGTATTTTTACATGATTCAAATTTTAGATACCGAGTTATCTCAGTCTGGCTGGGTGCAGTTAACAAAATAGATAATGAAACGAATTATAGTTTTTCTTTCCCTCTTAATAACCTACGCGGCTGTCGCACAATCCCCTGCGCTGATTAATTATCAGGCAGTAGCCCACGATGCCTCAGGGGCATTGCTTGCTGGTCAGTCGGTAACGGTTGAGTTTGGGATTCACCAGGGCTCTGCCACTGGTCCACTTGTATGGGAGGAGCAGCATAGTTTAACGACAAACAGTTATGGATTGTTCTTTGCTCAGATTGGTGGAGGAACCTCTACCGGAGGAGGAAGCTTAACGAGTTTTGCGGATATAGATTGGGGTAGTTCGGGATACTTTTTGAGAACGGAAATCGATGCCGGCGCGGGTTTTGAACTCATCAGCGAAGTTGCTTTTGTAAGTGTACCCTATGCACTTCATTCCAAAAGTACCGGTGGCATCAACGGAGAGACGATTAATACCACGGGCTTGTTGGATGGTTACATTCTAGTTTACAACGGTGCTAGTGGAGAGTGGGAAGCACAGGCTCCCGGTTCATCAAGTTTTACAGCCGGTGCAGGCATAGACATTACGTCAGGTGTGATTAGTAATACCGGAGACGCGGACAATGATCCGACCAATGAAATTGAATTACCGTCAACTGCGACAACCAACGATGTTTTAACCTGGGATGGCACTGCATGGGTGGCACAGGCTCCATCGGGGGGCGGAGATGACTGGGGTGTGCAGGTGGCTCAGACCGATGGTTCAACCATTACAGGAGATGGAACTGCGGGTAGCCCAATTACAGGAAACTATCAGGCTGGATCGGGTATTGACATTACGGGTGCTACCATAACCAATACGGGAGATGGAGATAATGATGCAACTAATGAGATCGAATTACCAGCGACGGCTACCACCAATGATGTGTTGATTTGGGATGGAACCAACTGGGTAGCCGGAGCGTCCCCGGGAGACGCAGATAGTGATCCGACCAACGAGATTGAACTTCCGGCAACAGCAACAGTAGGAGATGTTTTGGAATGGGACGGTACGAATTGGGTGGCTTCAACGGATGATGTGGATGATGCAGACAACGATCCAAACAACGAAATTGAACTACCTGGCACGGCTAGCACCAATGATGTGTTGATTTGGGACGGAACCAATTGGGTAGCCGGAGCGGCACCAGCCGATGGAGATGGTGATTCCACCAATGAGATTGAGCTTCCGGCGACTGCAACAACAGGAGAAGTGCTGGAGTGGGATGGAACCAACTGGGTAGCTGCAATTGATAATGTAGATGATCCCGATAACGATCCTGCGAACGAGTTACAGGATATAACCATTTCGGGTAATGCAATAGGCATAACTTCCGGGACAGGATTCAACCTTGCGGCAACAACGCCAGCCGATGGGGAAGTACTAACCTGGAACAATGCTCTTGGACAATGGGAATCCCAGGCAGTACCTGCACCTGCACCAAGTGAACTCGCAGATACAGATAATGACACCAAAATCCAGGTGGAAGAAAGTGCGGACGAAGATGTGATTCGTTTTGACATCTCTGGAACAGAGTTAATGCGTTTGGACTCTACAACATTGCACCTGTCTGACGGAACAACAAATATATTTGTTGGAGTAAATGCCGGGATTGCAAATACTACAGGTATTGAGAACGCAGCCTTTGGTTATGAATCCCTGGATGCAAATACCACCGGATTTGAGAACACAGCCATCGGAAACCGAACCCTGACCTCGAATACTTCAGGGATTTTGAATACTGCGGTTGGAGCCGCTGCAATGTTGAATGCGGTTTCTGGTAATTCAAACACCGCGATCGGTCGAAGTGCTTTAAGAGATCAAACGACCAGTTGGAACAATACGGCAGTAGGTGAAGGGGCTGGAGTAGTCCTGACCACTGGAGACGCGAACACCTTTATCGGTAGTCAGGTTGCTTCCAACAAAACCGCTGGTTCAAACAATGTATTTGTAGGGATGGAAGCTGGAGGCAATAATATTACAGGAGGCGGTAATGTGTTTTTGGGCTTTAATGCAGGTCTGAATGAGACCGGTTCCAGCAAGTTATTCATTGAAAACAGTTCATCTGCAACACCTCTGATCTGGGGTGATTTCGCAAACGACACCGTGAAAATTAATGGAACACTTGGTATTGGCGGAGCATATAATTTCCCTAACACAGATGGTGTGGCCAACTACGTGATGCAGACCGATGGGGCAGGGAATTTAAACTGGGTTGATCCGAGTCTGTTGAGTGGAGCCCCCGACTTTCTTACAGATGCTGATTTTGATACCTACATTGACGTTGAACAAACTACGGATGAAGATTTTATCAGGATGCACACAGCGGGTACAGAAAGACTGGTCATCGACAATGCCGGAAATTTTGGCTTTGGTGCTGCTCCGACTACTGCAGCTCAAATAGTAACTCAAACAAATACGAATCAGTACGGGGTACTGGTGAATCAATTTATTCCAACTTCAGCGGGAACTGAATACTGGGGAATGTATTCTGTAACCGCAGGAAGTGGTTCGGGTACCAATATTGGTGTTGAAGGACGCGCAGTGACTGGCTCTGATAACATTGGGGTGAGAGGTTCCACTAGTGGAACCGGTCAAAACGTGGGACTTTACGGTGAAGGCGAGTCAACCGCAGTGGGAGCCACTTCTTATGGTGTATTTGCTAATGCTTTTGGTACGGGTACTACAAACATCGGAATCTATTCAACGGCTAGTGGAGCTACTACGAATTATGCCGCTCACCTTGATGGGACGGTTCGAATCACAGACGGAAGTGAAACGGCCGGAGCGGTCTTAACATCTGACGCTTCCGGAAATGCCACATGGAAAACAAATCAAGTTGCGTTTTTCGCCGGTAACGGCACCGGTTCTCAAACCATTACTCAAGGTGTTACAACAGCCTTGTTATTTCAGGGTAGTGCAGGGCTCAATTTCGATACAGGAGGTAATTACAGCTCTACAAACGGAAGGTTTACCGCTCCGGTAGCGGGTGTGTATCAATTAAACGCTAACATGGTTTTTGCCGGTGCCACGTCGGGATATCAGTCCATTCAGATGATTCATTCCAGTGGTAACGTGGTTGCAATGGATGCTGGTTTTCATAACTCTATTGCCCAGAACTGGTACCCGTCTAATATAGGGGCAACAGTTTACTTAAACGCTGGTGATCAAGTGTGGGTAGAGGTTTTGAATACCAACGGAGGAAGTAGTTTTTATTTTGACCAATCTGCTTTTAGCGGACACCTAGTTTATGCCAATTAATTAAATGTCAATTCATGAACTGTATGAAACAACTGTACATAGCATTTTTCATTCTTATTAGCGTAGCTGGTTATACACAATCCCCTGCGCTGATTAATTATCAGGCAGTAGCCCACGATGCCTCAGGGGCATTGCTTGCTGGTCAGTCGGTAACGGTTGAGTTTGGGATTCACCAGGGCTCTGCCACTGGTCCACTTGTATGGGAGGAGCAGCATAGTTTAACGACAAACAGTTATGGATTGTTCTTTGCTCAGATTGGTGGAGGAACCTCTACCGGAGGAGGAAGCTTAACGAGTTTTGCGGATATAGATTGGGGTAGTTCGGGATACTTTTTGAGAACGGAAATCGATGCCGGCGCGGGTTTTGAACTCATCAGCGAAGTTGCTTTTGTAAGTGTACCCTATGCACTTCATTCCAAAAGTACCGGTGGCATCAACGGAGAGACGATTAATACCACGGGCTTGTTGGATGGTTACATTCTAGTTTACAACGGTGCTAGTGGAGAGTGGGAAGCACAGGCTCCCGGTTCATCAAGTTTTACAGCCGGTGCAGGCATAGACATTACGTCAGGTGTGATTAGTAATACCGGAGACGCGGACAATGATCCGACCAATGAAATTGAATTACCGTCAACTGCGACAACCAACGATGTTTTAACCTGGGATGGCACTGCATGGGTGGCACAGGCTCCATCGGGGGGCGGAGATGACTGGGGTGTGCAGGTGGCTCAGACCGATGGTTCAACCATTACAGGAGATGGAACTGCGGGTAGCCCAATTACAGGAAACTATCAGGCTGGATCGGGTATTGACATTACGGGTGCTACCATAACCAATACGGGAGATGGAGATAATGATGCAACTAATGAGATCGAATTACCAGCGACGGCTACCACCAATGATGTGTTGATTTGGGACGGAACCAACTGGGTAGCCGGAGCGTCCCCGGGAGACGCAGATAGTGATCCGACCAACGAGATTGAACTTCCGGCAACAGCAACAGTAGGAGATGTTTTGGAGTGGGACGGTACGAATTGGGTTGCAGGTCTGGATAATGTGGATGATCCTGATAATGATCCGGCGAACGAACTTCAGAATCTGAGTTTTTCAGGTAACGCTATCGGGATATCGCTAGGAACGGGTTTCAACCTGACTCCCACCGCTCCTGTTGACGGAGATGTCTTAACATGGAACAATACGTCTGGTCAGTGGCAATCTCAGGCTTTGCCACCTCCTCCTACTCCCAACCAAATTCACGATGCCGATGCCGATACGCGTATCGATACCGAACAGTCTACCGATGAGGATCAGATCAGATTTGTTACTGACGGTTCTCAACGAATGATTATCAACAATCTTGGTCATATTGGTATAGGAACAAACGCACCGAATCAGCCATTGGAAATCAATTATACCAGTACAATTAGCAGTGACCCTGCTGAGTACATTGTATATAACTTTTCGGGGACAACAGGTGGTCAAAACGGAGGTTTACTTATTAACGCGACAGGAAGCTCTTCGGGAAATGTATTTGGTGTATACAGTGAAGCAATCGGTAATTCTTCCGGGGCAAGTATAGGCTTGGGAGGATACTCGAACGGAAACGGAACTGGAGGTCATGTTGGGGTAGATGGTAGTGCAAATGCAACGGCGGGCAATAATACGGGAGTGTTTGGAAGCGCATTTGGTTCTACCGGTGGCATCAATTATGGTATCTATGGCCAGGCAAGTGGAGGTGCAGGTGGCAATTGGGCAGGTTATTTCCCTATTGGAGATGTTGCAATGGGAGATAATGTATCAATAGGGTTCACGGCAGTACCTGTGTTTCGTTTAGACGTCAGAGAAAATCTTGCCTCAAATATGCCAATTGTAAATGTTCAAAATGAGAATGTCTCAGGAGACGCATCGCTAAAATTTTCTCAAGGCAATGATTATACAATCGGAATCGATGACACAGACAACACTTTTAAAATTTCAAATGCTACGGTACTTGGAATTAATGACCGCATAACGATTACTGCAGGCGGTAATGTGGGAATTGGCACCACGGCACCCAGCAGTGCGCTGCAGGTAGTGGGAGGCGTTGCAGGCGATCTATTTGCTTATAATACACCCAAAACAGACTACGTAACCTTATCGGGAATGAGTTTCCGTCCTGCCGTGAATACAAGTAACACATGGTCGGCCTGGCTAGGGTTCGGACAAGCGTACATGACTAGTGAAACAGGTCCTATGACTGCTAAATTTTATTTGCCTTCGGGTGCCAGAATTACAAATATTGAATTGAGGTATGAGGACGACGCTGTGGAAAATCTTGCCATTACATTGAGAACGAATAGTATTGGTGGAGGTAGTTCGATATTGTATTCACACAATACGTCTACAAATGTGGACGGTGTGCAAACCGTTACAGCACCACTTTCACATACCGTCAACAACAATAACATTACGTACATTCTTGCGGTATACGGAGGGCCCTGGTCAAATCAAACAACCGGTAATGAGCTTCATTTCTATGGGGCAAAAATTACCTATCAAATGGATGAAACCTATTAAAATGAACATACAAGCGTACATAGTAATCTTCTTATTAGGATTCATCTGGCATGGTGCGTCAGCACAAGTAACGGTTTCCAGATATGTTGTTGGAAGCCTTGGAGGGGATGCGTCGGTTTCAAGTGGAATAACCTATATGTACAATGTTGGCGAAGTTACTGTAGAAACTAAAACAGCAACTACCGTGGAACTAACTCAAGGCTTTGAGCAACCTCCTTATGAGTTGGATACTTCCGTAGTTGTGGACCCGAATCCAAATCCAAACCCAGTAGATACTGCGGCCACTTCGGTAGATAATAATGCGTTTAGCCCCAATGGCGATGGTGTGAACGACACATGGTACATCAGTAGGTTTGAGGTACCCGATGACAATATAGTTACCATTTACAACAGATGGGGCGACTTAATATGGAGAGGAGAGAATTACGACAACGTTAACGTCGTGTGGGATGGGACTAATAATAGTGGGGAACCGGTTACCGGAGGAACCTACTTTTATACAATATCAATTACAAATTCAGGCCAACAACTTAGTGGTTGGTTGCAAGTAACCAAAGAATGAGAAAGCTGATTTTTGTTTTTCTATTAGTATTGGGAACGGGGGAGTTCTTTGCGCAGCAAGATGCCCTGTATAGCCAGTATATTTTTAATCCATTTGCACTAAATCCAGCTTATGCGGGTAGTCGCGATGCTATTAGTGGAGTTTTGTTACATAGAAATCAATGGGTTGGTTTTGATGGTGCTCCGGTTACTAATTCCGTGGCGATTCACGCACCATTTAAGGGCCGAAATTTCGCGTTGGGATTAAACGGTTTTTCAGAAAATATTGGTCCGTTGAGTAACCAGGGAGCATTCCTTACATACACATACAGACTTAAGATGCCGGTTGGAAGGTTGGCACTGGGGTTGAGAGGAGGCTTGTATAGTTCTCAATTTGACAAGAACCTTCTGAACTATAATGATCAATCCGATCAGTTCAATACCGGAGGAGTTTACAGAGCGGCTACTCCAACCTTCGATTTTGGAGTTTACTATCACACCAATCATTTTTTCGTTGGAGCCAGTGCTTCGCATCTGGGTGAATTAGGGACAACATTTGGTGATGAGGCAGGCACAGCTCTCGAACTAAATCGCCATTATTTTCTTTCTGCAGGTGGCGCGGTAGAGTTGTCGAGAAAAATTGTATTTAAACCAACGGCGTTGGTAAAATACGTTGCCGGTGCACCGGTAAGTGCTGACATAAGTGCCAACTTTTTATTTAATAAGGTGTTTTGGCTCGGAGCCTCCTACAGGACGAGTGGTGCTCTGGTTATTATCACCGAATTTAATGTTACCGATTTTCTCAGGTTAGGGTATTCGTATGATCTGACGCTAAACCAGTTGCGCCGGTACAATAACGGATCACATGAACTGTTTCTTGGGTTTGATTTTGGACTGAAAAAGCAAAAGTCCGTTTCACCACGATATTTATAAATTTAGCATGCAAGGAAGTATAATGAAAGTCAATTTGGTCATCCTGCTCTTGTCATTTATAGGTGTTGCTCTTGGGGCGGTAGCACAAGATGGCGAGAAGAACCAGGAGGTAAGTTTTGAGGTGAAAAAAATAGGTGGGATTAATACGTCAGTATCTGAATTTTGTCCGGTAATTTTTGGGAACCAACTTATCTATACGTCGGATCGTGAATACAATTTGAATACCTGGGGTGAAGATAGTTGGAAGCGTAACGGTTTTCTCAATCTGTATTCTGCAGATATCATCAACACGCTTACCGACTCTGTTGAGTTTGGTCCGTCAAAGCTATTCTCCTACCGGCTATTGAACGATGATCATAGTGGTCCGATTTGTTTTTCTTCGGATGGGAAGGAAGCATTTTACACTCAGGTAGATCACTCTCAAGGCAAGTTGTTCGGAAAAAGTATTTACAAACCACAGTTGTATAGAGCCGCTCAGGAGAACGGAAAATGGCCCCCCGGCGAATCACTTCCATTTAATCAGGAAAAGTACTCATTTGGCCATCCATGCCTTATTGAAAATGATAAAGTGCTCATTTTCGCCAGTGATCAGCCTGGAGGTAAAGGGGGAACGGATCTTTACATGGTGGAACGAAATGGTGATAGCTGGGGAGAGCCCAAAAGCTTGGGAGATGTGATTAACACTTCAGGTAAAGAAGTGTTTCCGACATTTTTTGAAGGAACACTTTACTTTGCTTCCGATGGACTAGGCGGCAATGGCGGATTGGATATCTATGCTTCAAATTACGCAAACGGAAAGTTTGGTAAACCTGTAAATCTTGGAAGTTCCATTAATTCTTCCAGTGATGATTTTTCCATAGTGTTCAACCAAAATAATACCGGTTTCTTTTCTTCCAATCGAGCCGACGGTAAAGGAAAAGACGACATATACTTCTTCAAAAGAATAAAAACGGTAACGGTCAAGGAGGTCGCAGGTCAGTTTACTTATCAGAATTTAGATGGTGAGTTACCAGCAGGATTGGAAGTGCTACTGGTTGATGATGACGGCGAGATTGTTTTCAGAACGGTTACCGATGAGAATGGCAATTTTGTATTCAAGAATATCCCCGCTGAATCTGATTACACTATAAAACTGGTCGGGCAGGATAACAAAGAGGTGATTTTAACGCTGTACAGTGGAGAAGGGGATACCGATGCCATTCTAATGGCAAATGATGAAGGAGAGTTCATTTACAGAAAAGTGGATAATGAGAAAGTTGGTACGTTGGCGTTTTTGAATGAGGACGATATCGATTTGGCTACTAACACAGCCACGTTTAGAGGCCAGTTTATTTACGAGGAAGTTATTGGGGAACACCCTGGAAATATAGAGGTATATCTTGTGGATGATGAAGGAAATATAGTTTATAGAACTAAAACCGATAAGTACGGAAATTTTGAGTTTAAGGATATTCCTGCTGATAAAAATTTCATTGTGAAAATAGTGGAGACAGGGGAGGAAGTATCGCTGTTGATCTACAATCAGGATGATAATGTGGTGTCTCAACTTAACAAGAACTCGGATGGGGAATTTGTATTTAGAAAATTATCTGGTGATTATGGGAACAATATTTCGATGCTACTTGATGAAGAAGGAGATCTAAAGTTTCCCGACCTTACAATGCGTATTGTGGGTGAGTTCATTTATAAGACCGTGCCGGGTGAGAATGTTTCAGGAATGGCATTTGAGGTACTTGACGCAGATATGACGGTAATTGCCACAGGGGTGACAGATAAGAACGGAAAGTTCAGATTGATCAATATACCTTATAAGGACGAGATCCTATTTAAGATCCCAGAGGACAGTCCATATCTGGACAAAGATGTTGGGTTGAATATCTTAAGCAAGTCTCATGAGGTCGTTGTTGTGCTCGACAAAGACGATAGAGGAATATTTCGCTACAAGTTTATCCGTCATCAGGATACTTACCTGGATACCATTGCAATTGCTGACACATTTGATATTGCGGCTCCACCTGTGGATAATTTAGTTGATCTGAAGAACATCTATTACGATAGGGGAGAATCTGATATTTTAGGTGAAGGACTGGAAAATCTGAAGTTTGTAGCGGATTTGATGAACAAAGATCACCGTTTAAAAATTCATGTTGGGGGTCATACATCCGCAACAGCTAGCGACGAGTTTAATATGAAACTTTCGAGAAAGCGAATGCAGAAGGTGAAGGACTACTTAATAGCTCAAGGTATTTCTTCCGACCGGATCATAGGGAAATACTTCGGAGAAGAGAAGCTGGTGAACAAATGTGAGAAGGAGGAGGATTGTACAGAGGAAGAGCACCGCTTGAACAGAAGAACAGAACTCCAATTGTTCTATTAACCTCTGTAAGAATAATTAAAGCAGCGAAACCAATCTCGTAAAGCAGCGTACATTGCTTCAACAATTTAGTTAATGAAGCTCTATCGCGCATTTATTATTGTATTTGTACTAATCTCATTGCACTCTTGCACGGAGCCTTCTGTAAGAGACCAGTCTTCCATTGTTGAAGTGGTTGTTCTTGAAGACGCAGATATGGATACCCTTGTTGCCGCGGACCAGGATTCCACAGCAATGGTAGAAGTGGAAACTCCAGGATTGCTTGAGCAAAGCCTGATCGATGCAGGTCTTGTAGATATTCAAACCGTGATACCGGATATTCTGGTTGATTTAAAATACACCACATCTGATAATTTCATGAAAATGGATCTTTACGGGGATTTAAACAGGTGTTATTTACAGCCTGATGTTGCGCAAAAGTTGTTTGTGGCTCAGCAGTACTTAATATCTAAAGATTCAAACCTTACGCTTTTGGTGTATGATGGAGTAAGACCACGAAGTGTTCAGCAAGCCATGTGGGATACTTTAAAAATGCCAATTATGGAAAAGGTAAAGTTTGTCTCCAATCCAAGCAAGGGCTCTTTGCACAACTTTGGAGCAGCGGTAGATCTTACAATAGCTAACCGGGAAACGGGGCTTCCATTAGACATGGGTACTCCATACGATTACATCGGTGTGGAAGCCTATCCAATGAAGGAAATGCAAATGCTTGAACAAGGTAGAATTACAGAAGATGTAGTTCAGAACAGGAGGCTACTCCGTCGTTCCATGAAGGAAGGAGGCTTTTTCAATATTCAAACCGAATGGTGGCATTTCAATTCCTGCTACAGAAAGGAAGCCATTGAATTGTACGAAATTGTAGAAGGTATTTAGTTTCTGGATAACTTTTGCCAGGCGACTACCTGTCCATTTTCATCCACAATACGCATGGAATAATTACCAGCCGCAAGATTACTCTGATCAGTACTAACCAGATTTGATCCTTTACTCAATATCAATCTTTCAGTGCCCACCAGCATTCCAACCATATCATAAATGAATAAAGTTACCGCTGTCCTTGAAGTTGAGTACAATTCGAGATTAAATAAATCCTTGGAGGGATTTGGATAGGTGTTTACCAGTTCCACTCCATGAAAATTACCAGAAATGATAACAGGATTGCTGTATTGTTCCTTCCCGTCGTAATCTACTTGTCTTAAACGGTAGTAATGAACGGATTTGTTAGGCGTGTCCAGATGCGAATAATTCCTTTGCTCATTGGTAGTTCCCGCACCATCAATTCTGACGATCGTAGAGTAATTTACTCCATTGTCCGAACGTTGTAGTTCAAAGTAATCATTCTCAAGTTCGCTGGCGGTCACCCAATGAAGATGATTGAGCCCGTCTTCCTGAAAACCGTCGAAACGAACCAATTCTACAGGTAATATCCCTGTTGCTGTCCAGTTACTTACCGTAAAATCACATGCGTCGCCACCATACCCATCTACCATTAGGTAGTAAGTAAGTCCTACCGTAAGTCCGGTAGCAGTTACGGTACCTCCAGTTGTTGTAGCAGGGTTGTAACAATTCGACATAGAGCTGAAACTTGTACAGCAGCCGTTTGCATCGGTAGTTACGTCATATACTTCTGCCTGGATGCCCGATCCACTGCAACTTGTACCTCCAATGCTGCCAAAGGTGAAAGTTTCCGAAGTAGATACAGCTGTAAATTGATACCAACTGTTGTTTTCTATACTTCCACAGAAAAGGCTTCCAACATTACCGGGACTATCGCAGAAAAGGTGCTTGAAGTAGTACTGGACCAAGAGCCACTGCCCTGAGTGAGTGTAGCCGGGTCAGAGCAAAAGTCATTGTTGGCCAAATTACCACAAGCACTGGTAACTGGGCATACAACTCCAGTAACCGATATATCGTAAGTAGTGGTTTGAGGTGCCGGCCAGGTAGAGATAACAAAGTAATAGGTGGTGCCACCGGTTAAGCTAATCCCTGATAACGAAGGGTTGCCACTACTCTGAGTGTCACTATCAATACAGCTTGTGCCTGGAGCATCTGGACAGCCATCCATTACAAACAAACCGACATAGGTACCGGTATTGGTTAATGTAATTTCCACACAAGTGTCTACGGCTGGAGTGAATTCGTAAACTACGTCATCCCCTCCCATATATGAACTGGTGCAGCCATCTCCACTATCAAAATCATCACCATAAGTACTTGTATTATTGCCAGTAGATGAATAAGGAAGGGATCCAATGGTAACGTCTGCGCAAGGACAAGCCGTACAAGTGCCTCCGCAATCCACTCCGGTCTCACTTCCATTCTGAATACCATCTGAACAAGTAGGGCAGGTGCCACAGGAAATTGTAGCGTCCCATCCACCGTCAGTAACCGATCCATCAGAATCCCAAACAAGATGCAAACAACCAGACGAAGATTCAATTGTTACTCCGTTCAATGTTGTTCCGGCATACGTGCCAATAAGTGGATCGGCTGTGGAGGTTCCGTCATAAATTGACAAATCATCACAACATGATTCTGTGCTAAAAGAATTAAATGTTAGTGACAGACAATCCCCCGCATCAGAGCAATAAGTCTCACTTAAGGTTTCACTGTTGCCGTAATTCCCGGCAGACCCACCTGTATCATACACGTCGTCAGTACATTGGGTTAAGTCTCCTTCTCCAATGTTGTGTTCTGTCGCACATATTGATATATCCAGATCATACGCCGTAGATTGTGGACTTGGAAAAGTTGAAATAACAATATAATAAGTAGTTCCGGCCGTTAAATTCTCATTAGTTATGGCCGGGTTTCCGCCACTTTGTGTGTTGCTTGCTACACAGCTTGTGCCGACATCGTCAGGACACCCGTCAAGTAAGAAAACGCCAGTGTAGGTTCCGGTATTTGTCAGAACTATGTTCACACATTCGTTGGAAGAGGGGGTATAGGAGTATACCACATCGTCCCCATTCATGTAAGAGCTACCACAGGCATCGGAACTGCTATAATCATCTCCATAACCACTAGTGTTGTTACCTGTAGAAGAATAAGGCAAAGATCCTATTGCTATGTCATCACAGGGACAAGGATTTGGACAGGAACCACCACAGTCTACACCGGTTTCACTACCGTTTTGAATTCCATCGGAACACGTCGGACAAGCGGCACAGGAAATGGTCGCATCCCATCCGGCACCGGTTACAGACCCATCGGAATCCCATACCAAATGGAGACATCCGGATGAAGATTCTATTGTTACACCGTTGAGGGAAGTTCCTGCGTAAGTTCCAATAATCGGATCCGCAGTTGAAGTTCCGTCATAAATTGTTAAATCATCACAGCAAGATTCAGTGCTGAATGAGTTGAATGTTAGTGAGAGACAGTCACCCGCATCCGAGCAGTAGGTTTCCGAAAGTGTTTCACTGTTACTGTAGGATCCACCAGAACCGCCGGAATCATAAACATCCCCTGTGCATTGGGTCAAATTACCCGTTCCTATGGTGTGCTCTCCGCCACCGCCCCCACCGGGAGGAGCAGGATTGGCGCTAAAAGTAAGTGCCCAACAATCAATTCGTCCATTATCTCCGCTAGCATCATCCGTAACACATAGTTGCCACGTACCATTTGCGTTCTGCCCATTATTCACGTCTCCTAAATCACCCTCAGGAACATAGCTTCCTACGAAACTAGCGGTGCCTGATGTAATATTGGTGCCTGCAGCCATATCAAAACAAGTCATATTCGCCGCCGAACAGTTTGTTCCGTAGTCGTCGCCACTTCCTCCATTATCAGTACTCAACTCAACTCGTGTTCCATCCGGAGCCACTAAAAAAATGTCAAGATCGCTGTCCCATGTATGATCAATTTGAATACAAACCGACTCGAGTCCATAGCTTCCATCAATTGTTCCTACACCTGTTACAGCCATGTTAGAACAAGTTTCTGCTCCGGCATCAGGTATCGTTACATTGGTGCCACTGGTAAATGTTTGCCCGGACACTTGAATACTGGCCAATAAAAATACACCAACACTCAGAAGGTTTAAGACGCGCATTGTCATTTTTTTGGAGTTGATGGTGTTGTAGAATGGACCTCAAAATTATCTTCTATCCGAAGGCCAAGCGTTTTCAGAAGTGGAAGGAATTCGTTTGGGTTGTACGCGGATTGCCGATACACAAATTTCAGTTGTTGCCCTGTTCTTTCCAGTTTTCCGATATAATCCTTTAAACTCAGCTGCTTTTCGATGGACGTGATGTGTGCATCCGAAGCACCTTCGGCAAAAGTTATGATAACAGTTCCTGTTTTGCCGGTACCGGTATAAACATCCACCGAAGTTTGACTAAACGAGAACGCATTAAAAGTTGTGAGGGCGACAATTAAAAGCAGGTATTTCATCTTGGACGTTAAGTAAAATTAGTTAGTAGTGTCATGCAAACTACCTAAAATTTACTAGCCAGTTAAGTATTTGTTAAATATTAAACGCAGAAATATTAAAAAATCGACTAGCCGTTTATATGCTTCGACGAATATTTCAGCTTCGGGTGTCGTCCTGCTATATGATCATCGTGGTTATGTAGAGATACCTTGCATCATTCCGGAGCAAATAATGGCTGCGATGGTACCAACTGCATAACCCAAAACGGCAAGCAACACTCCTACAGGTGCCAATGACGGATGGAAGGCACCTGCCACCACCGGAGCTGACGCAGCGCCACCAACATTTGCCTGACTCCCAACAGCTGCGAAGAAGAAGGGTGCTTTAATCAGTTTTGCCATTATCAGTAACAGAAGACCATGGAAACAAATCCAAATGAGACCGATGATAATTAGTTTGTAGAAAACGGCCCAGTTGCTGATTAGTTGTGGAATATCCATTTTCATTCCAATAGTAGCAACCAGGATGTAAATGAACATACTACCAATTCTGGAAGCCCCAACGCCTTCCATTTTTCTTGCCTTGGTAAAAGAGAGAACAATTCCGAATATGGTCGCCATTACAACCAGCCAGAAAAACTTGCTGGATAGAAAGGAAAGAAAGTCATTATCCCCAACTGCCGCCTTCATCAGAGGAGACATTGTTTCTCCCACAACATGAGCGAGCCCAATACCTCCGAAGGCAACACCAATCATTACCATCACGTCTTTGAAGGTAGGAACTTTAGCCACCGAAGAGGTGTAGTCTGCCATTTTAACCTGAAGTTTTTCTATTCCCGTATTGTCGGCCTTAAACCAACGGTTTAATTTACCTTGTTTGCCCACCCCAAGTAGAATAACCGCCATAAATATGTTTGCAATGAATACATCAACAATGATCATCTGGCTGTAAATGACGTCTCCACAATCTGCAATTTCCTTCATGGCGGTTTGGTTGGCACCACCTCCAATCCAACTTCCCGCAACCGTGGATAATCCTCTCCAAATTTCTTGTCCTTCGGAGGCCACAAATACACTAGAATCAAACATGGAGTAAATCCAAAGTGCCAGGGGGCCTCCAAGCATGATGCCAACGGTTGCCGTGAAGAACATGATCAGAGCCTTTGGGCCAAGTCGCATGATTCCCTTCAAATCAATACTCAGACACAGCAGGAGCAAGGCAGCAGGGAGAAGAAAATTCTTGGCCATACCGTATAGCCCGGAAACATTGTGGTTAATGATGTCCAGGCTGTTAAATATTGCCGGAACAAAGTAGCAGAGCAGCAGAGCAGGTACGATGGAATAGAATTTACTAAAGCTCTTCAGTTTGGAAGTCCAGAAAATTAGAGCGAGTGCAGCGAGAAGTATTCCAAACACAATGGCGTCGTTTTCGAACATCGGCCGGGTGTCATTCAGCATGAACTCGATTTCCGTATCACCCTTAAATGGCAATGTATCTGCCGATTCGAAGCTAATTCTGTGTGTACCTTCTTTCAATCCTGTAATCAGAATGGGGGACAGTGATTCAATGGGTTTAGAGATACTGTCAACCGTAATTTTTAAATCCGGAGGGATGCTGTTTTCAATATCCAGTTGGGAGAACTCAATGGCAAGGGTTTTAAACTCGTCTTCAAAGTAGTTCTTTGTATGATTGGTTGGGCTGATCAGTTCTATTTGAGCGTCCTCCGCATCCACCAGTCGATTTAACTCCTGCGGTGAAACCTGTTTGATTGATTGTCCAAAAACAGCTGGGCTGAGAGTTATTAAAAAAATTAGCGCTAAAAAATGCCTGGTCATATCGATGCTAAAATTCGGTTGATTTGTCTTAAATGATGGTGAAGATGGTCATTTAAAAAATGAAGGGTTTGTTCCGGGGTCAGATATCCTACTACCGGATGTTTGAAGATCTCCCTGTCTAAGGACTCTATCGGTAAACTTTCAAAAGTTTTATAGAGATCCTGGCGAACTACCTCCCATTGCTCAAGAGTTCTGTCTTTGTCGCGGTTCTCAGGATCGGGCAGGGCAGGAGGAGCAGCAAATTTCTTTGGAGATTTAAGTGCGACCTTCAATGCCCGCGATTTTAGCTGGTTAGATACGCCTGCCTTTGATAGCGAATCCAGTGCCAGCAATTTCTTGCCTATGTATTGATTTGTGCCGTACTCAGCAATGATTATGTGATTCACCACTTGCGATATGCTCCATCCACCATCGGCTGGGGCCGTGGTGAAATTATCGTTGGAAACGGGTTCCAGTTGAGCTACCAAATCGGCTTTTTGTGCTTTTAAGCGCTCGGTTAATATTCCAATCTTACTCATATGCTATCTGGAGGCGCAACGAATGCACTTGTTACTTTCTGGCATCAACATGAGCCTTCCTTCTTGAATTTGACTACCGCAAATTGCACAATTTCCAAAACCAGATTCGTCAATTCTGGTTAAGGCGTATTCAAGTTTGCGCAGTTTGGCTTCGGAAGTTCGCAGCGCTGCTTCGTTCACACTTTTATTATTAATGGCGTCCATTCTGCTTACACGACCAATGGCATTTTCCGGCGAAATAGGACGGGTTAGTTCTTTCAGGTTGGTAATTTTTGCCTTCTCCTCTTCAATTGAGTCACAAATCTTCTTTCTAAGTATTTGTTTTTGTGCATTGTCCATTAGTGAATGCCAAATCCAATGATCAGAACATCATCCACCTGCTCCAAATCACCTTTCCATTTATCCAGTTTTTCCTCAAGCTTTTCAACCTGTTCATGTACTTCTAATGCATTGATGTCCAGTAAAAGTTCTTTGAATCGACGATTCATGAATTTCTTTCCTTTTCTACCTCCGAATTGATCCGGGTACCCATCAGAAAAGATGTAAAAGAAGTCACCTTTTTCAATTTTAATTTCGTGTGTAGTAAAGGCAGACTTATCGTATGCAGTACCTCCGCCAATTGGGAATCGATTGCCCTTGTACTCGTGTAATTGTCCTTTATGAATTCTAAATAACGGTCTAAAAGCACCGGCAAACCGAAGCGTTTGATTCTTAATGTCCACAACACATAGGGCTACGTCCATACCATCTTTGCTTTCCACGCCCCTCAGTTTGCTTTTTTGAAAAGCCCGGCCAATTCCGGCGTCCATTTGGTCTAAAATCTCCCCAGGATCCCTAACTCCACGGTGATTGATAATATCGTTCATGACCGAACTCCCAATCATGCTCATAAGGGCTCCGGGAATGCCATGACCGGTGCAGTCAACCGCAGCGAGAACCAACATATTTTCTTCTTCCAGATCGGCGTACCAATAAAAGTCGCCGGAAACAATGTCCCTTGGTTTAAAAAAGATAAAGGAATCGGGAAGAGACTCACTAATATGTTCTACGGTAGGTAGTATAGCATCCTGAATTTTCTTGGCATAATTGATCGAATCAGTAATGTCCTTGTTCTTCTCTTCAATGATCTTTTTAGACTTGACCAAATTGCGGGTCAGTTCTTCTTCTTTTGCCAGAATTTTTCGGGTTGAGCGTACAATAAACCATGCTATGATGCTGATGAAAAAGATCGAGACCATCGAAGACCATAAAATTTGTCGGTTTACCCTTTCAATGAAACTGTCAAAATGTTCATCAACTTCTACAACTCCAACTACCTCACCCTTAGAATTCTTAATGGGATGAAAAGCGGAAATCCAATAACCATTTTCTGATTGGTAAGCTGGTATTACAGCTCCCGTTTCATATTTGTCTACGAGAACCTGGGGGAATTTTTCATATTCGTCCCTGAAAGTGCTATCCGGTGTTAAATCCAAAGAATTTACGCCATAAAAGAAACGGGGTTTTCCTTCAGTCTCTGTCTTGAATAATGTATAGATAGAGGAATTCAGGCTGTCTTCCACCTCAATGTCTTTCAGGAAGTGGTACATCTCTGAGTATACCGAGTCCTGTTCTCTGGTCACAAGATCGCCGGCTTCGGGGTAAGTTTCAAGCAGGTACTCATGTTGGTCGCCATCCAGGCTTAATGCAGCCGTTACAGCAACACCTTTGAGTTTTTTATACTCAATTTCTTTATACAACTCCAACTGGTTGTAATACCCAAAAACCAAAAAGAAAGAGGTGATAGCGATGATGCAGAGAAAGATCAATACCAGTATTCTGGTTGAACTATTCGCTAATATTTTCCGAATCAGGCTACTCATTTGTCCGATTACTCAGGAAGCAACATAAAAATAAGGAAATACACCAATCTCGTGCCATTATTTGCTATCGGCTTTTTTGCTGCCTGCGTAAAGATCGAATCTTCTGAGCGAAGCCTTGAGTCCGCCGCTATACAACGGGATTTTTAACGATGGCTTGAGTCCGATGGATTTAAAACCATCCATGTTGGAGGAGAATAGATAGGCCACAAACCCGGGAAAATGGTGTTTCATAGAGGATCCTATGTCTTCGTATAACTTAGCCAGGTTATCTTCCCGTAAGCGCTCATCGAATGGAAGGTTCGATATGATTATACCTGCTTTTTGCTCTGTTTCAACGTTCCTCAAGTCCGATTGATAGAAACGGATTGAATCAAAATATTCCGAATTCGCTTTATTATGTCTGGCAAACGTTATCATCTTGCGGTCAATGTCGTATCCCTTAAGATTGAGTGGAGATGAATTTACCGAGGCCTTAGCTTCAGACCTTACTTTGTCCAGCAGGTCGGGTTTAAACCCAAACCACCTTTCAAATCCATACTTTCTACCAAGTAGACCCGGGGCGATGTTCTTGCCAATTAAAGCCGCTTCAAACAGAATTGTTCCTGAACCACAGCAGAAGTCAATGAGAGGTTGAGAACCATCGTATTTACTCAAACTCACCAGTCCGGCAGCCAAACATTCATTCATAGGTGCCTTGCCGGTTCTTTCGCGGTAACCTCTTTTGAAGAGGGCTTCGCCGGATGAGTTAAGCAATAGGGTACAGCTGTTCTCCGTTACATGTACTTCAATCTGTACGTCAGGTCTGTCAAGGCTTACGTTAGGTCGCTGACCATAAACTTCGCGAAAGAAATCCGCAATGGCGTCTTTTACCTTTAAAGCGGTGAACTTGGAGTGCTTAAATACCTTGGAGTAGGTGGTTGCATGAACCGAAAAAGTTTGATCAAGCAACAGGTGTTCGGACCAGTTAATGTCTTTGGATTTTCGGTAAAGCTCGTCTGCAGATTTCGCGTAGAACCTTTTCAACTCAAGTAAAATTGCCAGAGCCGTTCTACAATGGAAGTTAGCCCTGTACATAGTTTCCATCGATCCTTGAAATGAAACAGCCCGTCTTTTTACGCGAATGTTAGACGCACCAATTTCTTTTAGTTCCGCGGCCAGGATGTCCTCAAGTCCGGCAAAAGTCTTTGCTACCAGGTTTAGTGGCTTCATTTGTTCAGCAGATTTGGGTTATTGTTATCGTCCTCTGGTTGATCATCATCCTCATCATCCACTATCTCAAAATCATCGAAGTCGTTCTGCCCATGTTGGTGCTTTTGTTCCTCTCGTTCCTGATAAGTGCCTGTTAATTTGCTGATCAAAATTCCGGAAGCTGCAGCTCCCTGGAACAGGATTTGGAGTAGAAAGAAGAAACCAATAATTCCGAAGATAACATTCAAAAGGAAAGCATCGTAAATGCTGGCTATTTGAAAATACAACCACTTATTGACCTTGTGATTTCCAATTTCGGGCCAAAGTAAAGTACATACGTACAATGCAAGCGTAGCTGCTGTAACCACCCATTCTAATTGTTTGCTAATTACCGGTCCGGTTTGTGCCATTCTGCCATTAAAAATGGTTACCATCCGGCGCGTACGCTGAATTTTACTTACCAGATATAAATACAGCACCACCCCTCCCAGAATTACAAATGCATAACTGGCCGATTGTCTGTTTGACCCTGCGAATGGTTCAATCACACTAATTGCAGTGAGCGATGCAAGAAAGTAAAAGCTTCCCAATTTTAATATGAGATGTTCCGCTTGTGTGGGTTCTTGTCTGATCGCTTTGTACAGAAAGTTCAGTAACCACCACAACATGCTAAATATGCTGTAAATAACCCCGAGGTAAAATATAAACTTGAAAACCGCCAAATGCCTAATTAGTTGTTGCTTCGCTTGTTGTTTCGTACCTAAACGACAAAAGTAACAATCTGTTTGGTTGATAGCAGCGTTATTTCAATCCGCGTAGATTATTGCTAAATTCGTCGGGCTAAACGGACATTTATGATTAAAGCACATGCATTTTCCAAAGTTTTGATTCGCGGATCACTTACGCTGCTGATTTTTGTTTCTTCCTCGCTGGCTTTAGCGACAGAAGGAATGTGGATTCCACTTCTGCTCAAATCGCTTAATGAGTCTGATATGCAGAGCATGGGGTTGAAGCTAAGCGCAGAGGACATTTATTCTATAAACAACTCTAGCCTCAAAGATGCTGTTGTTCACTTCGGAGGAGGTTGTACAGCCGAAGTCGTTTCCGATCAGGGACTTATTTTTACGAATCACCATTGTGGTTTTGGGCAAATTCAAGCTCACTCAACCGAAAAGAACAATTATTTAAAGGACGGATTCTGGGCAATGAGCCGGGATCAGGAGTTACGAAATCCAGGGTTGACGGCTACGTTTATTGTAAGAATCGAGGATGTTACCGAGCAGGTTTTGGCCGCAGGTAATGATCCTGGTAAGAGAGCTGAAATCATCAATGAAATAGAAGTCAAGGCAGTAAAAGGAACAAACTACGAAGCGCAGATCAAACCATTTTTTTACGGCAATGACTATTATATGATTGTTACGCAAACCTTTCGGGATGTACGATTAGTAGGTGCACCGCCATCTGCAATTGGTAAGTTTGGAGGTGATACCGATAACTGGGTTTGGCCAAGACATACAGGTGATTTTTCGGTATTTAGAATTTATGCGGGAAAGGAAAATAGTCCAGCTGAAATTTCAGATGATAACGTTCCATATAAGCCAAAACACTCCTTCCCGATCGCGATGCACGACATGAAAGAAGGAGAGTTCTGCATGGTTTACGGGTTTCCAGGAAGAACTTACCAGTACCTCACGTCATACGCTTTGGATTATGTGATGAACAAGTCGAATCCTGCCAAAATTGAAATGAGGGAAACCAGCCTGGCGATTATTGACGCAACGATGAAGTCGAGTGAAAAGAAATACATCCAGTACGCGGCAAAACAGTCCAGGATTTCAAATTCGTACAAGAAGTGGATCGGTCAGAATATTGGGTTGAAGGAAAATGATGCTTTGACATTAAAACGAGAATTTGAACAACGATTCGCGGCAAAAGCTGCGGGCAAGCCAGAGTATTCTGGACTAATGGACGAGTTTCAGAACATCTATCGGGAGTTTGAAGATTACCAGTTTGCCAGAGAAATGGTGATCGAATTCTATTACATGGGACCTGAAATTCTGCGTTTTGCCTCAGGTTTTGAGGATTTCGAAGACTGGGCTAAAATGAGCGTTGACGCCAATTTGCTTGCGGATGTTAAAGGGAAGAAATTCGAATCTGTACGCGGCTATTTTAAGAACTACGACATGGCAACGGACAAGAAGGTGTTTATTGCTTTGCTTAAAATGTATTTGGAAAACATGCCGGATCACCTGGAGTGCGAAACCCTGAGGTTAATAGAATCTAAATATGGTGGAAGCATTGAGGCTTATGCGGACACGATCTATTCAAAGAGCATTTTTGCGGACGAGGCGAAAACCAACTTGTTCCTAAGAAATTACAATGAAAATTTAGCCAACAAGCTTACACACGACCCTGCCTATAAGCTGGCTCAGGACATCATCGGATCGTTTAGAAAGAACATCGCGCCGCGCTACGAGGAATTGAATTCCAAGGTTGATCTGAACATGAAAACTTATCTGAAAGCGCGCATGGAATTATTTCCTGATAAGAAGTATGCCGCCGATGCAAATAGTACTTTAAGACTTACTTACGGTAAAGTAGAAGGCTCCGCCCCGAGGGATGGAATGCGTTATACATATTACACTACCCTCGATGGAATGATTCAAAAAAACAACCTTGGAAAGGATGATTTTGAGTTGCCGGAGCGCATGAGAGAGTTGTGGGAGAAAAAGGACTTTGGTAATTACCATCAGGATGGAGAATTAAGAGTGTGCTTTACCGGATCGAATCATACAACCGGAGGTAATAGCGGTTCACCTGTAATTAATGGACACGGTGAGCTTATTGGAATTAACTTCGACAGAAGTTGGGAGAGTACTATGAGTGATTACCTTTTCGATCCCGCCAGGTGTAGAAACATAGCAGTAGACATTCGCTACGTACTTTGGGTGATAGACAAGTATGCCGGAGCCGGATATCTGGTTGAAGAAATGAACATTATTGATAAACGTGCGGACGCTAAAAATGTCTCAAAGCCTGAAGATAGTAGTAAAAAGAAGCGGAAGAAGAAAAAGAAGAAGAAACGAAAGAAGGATAAATAAAATATCCTATTCCTTGACCCGGGAGGTTTCAGTATGTTTCAGGCCGGTCATTCTTTCTAAATAGACCTTAATCGTTCCAACGAGAATTTTGGCTTCAACGTAAAGTGGAATTCTGTTTTGATCATCTGTTACACTCACTTCCATGTCTTCACCACCCGTAAATATGGTTCCTTCGATGAGTAGAGGTTTAAACTTGATCACCTTATAAGTCTTTCCGTCCCGCGTTTTGGTGGTCCCCTTTCCGGTGTAACGGATGTAAGACTCGTATTTTGCTCCATCCAGAATCATCGTCAATGGAATGGTATCGTTGATTTTGTAACCCGAAAAGTCTATTGTTCTGGCGTAGTAGACTGTAGTCATTACGTCAAATACACACTCTGTTTGTTTGATCGTATCTCGTTTTTTGGAAGACTTACTTTTCGTATAGTAAGCCTCATTGCGTACATGGTCAAATGTATAGTCGTAATAAATATTGGTGGGGCCTTCATGTACATCTCTAATGAATCTTTGTGGTTTCAGCCCCGATTTAGTAGCAAGAGACTGGTATTGGTCACGAACTTTAAAAAACCAATCGTATTCCTTGAAGGTTTTTCCACGGCCGTTAAAATGAAAGCAATCTTTTCCGTTGTAGATTGAATCATTTACTTCAAAACGAACCTTTCCTGCCGGAACCCACATTTTCTTCCAGTTATAATAGATAACATAATCCAGCTTTTCTCCACCCTGGTACGGGAGTGATTTCACATTGCACTGACCATGACTGATGGTGCTTACGAAAAGAAATATGATCGATACCCAGAACTTCATAAAAAAAATCCTCCGGTGGTAGAACGCACACGGAGGATAAAAAGTTTAAAAATTATGACCAATTAAGGTTCTACCATGGCGCGTACAGTTAACACAGTGGCCTTTGGATTTGTGTTTGCTGTAACCGTAACGGTTTTCTTGTCCTCTCCTTTGCTTTCTCTGTTCTTAGGGCGAAACACCACGTCAATGGTTCCTTTCTCTCCGGGCATAATTGGTTTTTTCGGCCAGTCAGGAACCGTGCAACCACATGAGCCTTTTGCATTTTCGATGTTCAATGGTTCTGTACC
Organism: Parvicellaceae bacterium; assembly: GCA_965267315.1. Lineage (GTDB taxonomy): Bacteria > Bacteroidota > Bacteroidia > Flavobacteriales_D > Parvicellaceae. The sequence goes on along the minus strand of OZ253949.1, from coordinate 3,783,548 downwards.
CGTATTTACAAATTCAAATGAATAAGTGTTCTCCGATTGAGCTTTTACCGTTCCAAAGTCTTTAAAATCGCTTGCGAATTTGATATTGGTAGTTGGTCCGGTTGGAATATTGCTGTTCGCGTTTGGCGTAGCATTTAAAGTCGGATTATTAGTCGCCAGCGGATTATTTGCAGCCGCATTCAGATTGTTATTTACGGCATTCATACCTGCCTGTGCTGCATTATTCCCAGGAATACTGGAGTAGTTGGCCGCGGCATTAGAATCGCTTCCTCCACCAGTTTTAATAATGGTTGGACTTGAGTCGATGGTGGCTACGTAATAGAGAACCAGTATTAACAAGACCGAGTTTAGTGCTACTAAACCAACAAGAACTTTATTCGTTTTCATAGTTTAAGTTTTACCGCATTGTTTAATGTGGTAGCGAATTTAAAAATATTGAACTTAGTTAGCGGCAAGATTAACTTTCTCATAACTTCCGTCTTCCAGAATATCGATTGCCTTCAGGTATGATTCGTTCAGATCATTAATAATCTCGTAGAATTTTCTGTAATCCCATAGATTTTGTGCCACCATTGCTTTTAGGCGGGTATTAATGATTCGTTCAGATCTTTGATATTGCTCCTTGTCGTAGTCTAAACCTTCTTTTTTGGCATAAGAAATCAACTCTTTCGATAACTGCTCTGCATCGTATTCGGCCTTAAACTTGCTGAACTCCGGATACTTTTGCTTCAGTTTATCCCGGTTCTTGTCAATATAATCCAAAACAAAGGTGTTCATGATTCCCTTTCTGATAAGTCCGGTGAAATAGTCTGAGGTTTCGGTGGTATCTACCGGTACAATAAAATCTGGCATTATACCACCTCCGCCGTAGACAGCTCTTGCAGTATTCAAAGTTTCAAATTTCAGCGAATCAGGAAGATCAATGCTTTCAGCAGAATAAACCTCGCCAGACTTGTAGCGTTCGTATTTTTCCTTTCGGTAAGCATCGCTTCCTTCGTCATAAGGTTTCTGAATGGATCTGCCCGTTGGAGTGTAATAGCGGGACGTGGTTAAACGAACCATAGAACCATCCGGCAAATCCACAGGTTTCTGTACGAGACCTTTTCCAAATGATCTACGTCCTACTACAATTCCTCTGTCCCAATCCTGAATAGCTCCTGTTACAATTTCCGATGCGGAGGCAGAGCTTTCATCAATCAAGACAATTAATCTTCCATCCTCTACCAGACCGTCTCTACCAGTTGTGTAATTTCTACGATCGTACATTCGGCCTTCCGTGTACACCACAAGCTTTCTACCGCTTAGAAACTGATCGGCCAATTCAATAGCCGTAGATAGGTAACCTCCGCCGTTTCCTTGCAGGTCAAGAATAAGGTCTTTCATCCCATCTTGTTTCAGTCCCATCACAGCCATTTTGAATTCCTCTATGGTTGTGCGGGAGAAGTTGTTTAGTTTGACATAACCAATTTCCGGTGTTGCCATATAAGACGCGTCCAAACTAAAAATTGGGATTTTATCGCGAATGATAGTAACGTCAAATGGCTCAACACCTCTGCGGAATACGCGAACCTTAACTTTTGTGTCCTTGTCGCCAAGAAGTCTGGATCTTACACCGGAGTTTTTCAGGCCCACTCCAGCAACAACTTCGCCGTCAATTTCAATGAATTTATCTCCTGCGCGGATACCTGCTTTTTCTGAGGGGCCACCTGGAATAGCCTGAACGACCATCAGCGTATCCTTCAGTATGTTAAAACGGATACCAACACCGGTAAAGCTACCCTGAAGGGGCGCGTTCATTTCTTCAACCTCTTTGCGAGGAATGTAAATAGAGTGTGGATCCAACTCCTCGAGCATTCCTACAAACGCGTCTTCCATCAATTTGTCAGTATTTACCGAATCCACATACTTGCCATTGATGTGTTCGAGTAAACTCGCAAAATTTTGAACTGCCCGATCTATTTCGGGATCTGTTTGTGTTCCAACTTGTGCTACCGATGTGCCTACCAGTAAGGCGAAGACGATTGCAAATCCTACTCTGTATCCTTTCATATTTCCCTGCATTATCAGTTTAAACTACCTCAAATCCGGAGGCATCTTTCAATTTAACGATTTACAATACAAAAATTATGCAAATCATGGGGCGTTTAACATATTTTATAATAATTGCGATCCTATTTATGAACGGATCTACAATGGCTCAATCTTTCAAATCAGATCAACTTAAAAAATCGAGGGTTAAAGTAGCATACACCAATACCCGTGATTCAGTTCAAAAACGCCTTACCAGTCTACGCATTAATTTGAAAGATGTTCAGATTTATTTGAGGGCAATGAAAATGGAAAAGGATCTGGAAGTTTGGGTGAAACATAAAGATTCTTCAAGCTTCCAGTTGTTTAAGACGTACAAGTTTTGCGTGCTCTCAGGTAATCTGGGCCCTAAGACAAAGCAAGGAGACCTACAGGTTCCGGAGGGATATTACCACATAGACCGATTCAATCCATGGTCTACTTTTCACCTGAGTCTGGGAATTAACTATCCCAATTTGTCAGACAAACGCAGGAACTCGGGTAATTTGGGCGGAGATATTTTTATACATGGAGATTGTGTAAGCATCGGTTGCATTCCGATTACAGATGAATTTATAGAGGAACTCTATGTATTGGCAGTAGAGGCAAAGAATAACGGCCAGTCAAAAATACCAGTGCATATTTTCCCATTCAGGATGACGGATAATAACATGGCAAAAGCCAACCAGATTCTAAAGGATGGTAAACTCCAGAGTTTTTGGGAAAACCTGAAGGAAGGGTATCAGAAGTTCCAATCAGGAAAACGGCTGTTTGATTTCAAAACAAACACTGAAGGAAAATACGTGTACGAATAGTGTTATTCAAGCAGTTTATCTTTCTGCTCATTAAGCTTTTTCACCTTATGGGCAAACGATTCGTTGTCATCGCATTGGAACATTAGCGGGTTCGAAGCCATATCGTCTAAATCAGCCCGTGCGTTGTTCATGTCGATCATTAACTCAAATTTCTCAGGGTGTTTTTCCACTTTATCCACAATTCTGGTGTAACTCTCAATAGCAGAAGCGAAGTCCTCTAAAAATTGCTGACACTCCGGAGAAATTGGATCTGGAACATCCATTTTCAATACTTCATCGATTGATTCTGGTTCAGGTAAAGAATCTAGTGAAGCAACGGTGTCGAGCGTGTAAACTAACTCAATACCACAGGCCTTAGCTTCTTCCATCCGCATCACTTTTTCATCGTTGTTAAGTGGTTCTGGAAACAGCGAGTCACACTCCACTTGATTTACATTCAGCGTAGAATCTAAACAGTTGCACAAGGTCGATTCAACGAATTTTGAATCTTCAGTTTCGTTAACAGTGGTAGTTTCTTCTCCGCAGGCGGTTAGAATCGCCAAGGGAAAGGCCAGGAATAATAACTTCTTCATTGCATTAGCATTACAATAGGTAAATATATTTAATTGATCGGAAAGGGTCTGCCAACCGACATGAAATAGAATTAAGATTATGTTTAAAGCTGCGGTTTCGCTAAATTTATCCCAACTATATCACGAAACTAGCTTTATGAAAAAAATCTTTACCACCTTATTAGCAGCTTTCGCCTGCGTAACTTTTTTCGCCCAGATGCAAGTGGGAGGGAAGCCTTATCAGCTTTCTGTGGAGCATCCTATTTTACTCCCGGATTTAACCGCATACACACTTCCGGCTCTTGATATGCAGCAAGTGAACGCAGAGGATGCGGCCGCATCCAGAAACGGTCAATTGGAGCGTTTTTCAAGATATCATTTTGTGAATTTGAATACCAATAACTCAGGTTCCTGGACATCATTGCCGAATGGAGATAGAATCTGGCGTTTGAAAATTACATGTGACGGAGCAATTGCAACACATTTAACCTACAGTAATTTCTATTTGCCGGAAGGCAGTATTATGTACATCTACAATGAAGATTTCTCCGATATCATTGGAGGGTATACCAGTGCCAATAACAAGGAAAGTGGTGTTTTCGGAACGAGTAATGTAGTTGGAGAGTCTTGTATTATCGAGTATTACGAGCCTGCAACGGTTACTGAGGAAGCGACTATTAATATTGACAGGGTAGGGCACGCTTATCGCTGGGTTGCGAAGGCTTCTCCTGAGGAAAAGGCAGACCCATGTCAGGTGGATGTAGCTTGTTCACCCGAAAGTGATGACTGGAAGAATCAGATAAAAGGTGTGGTTAGACTTCTTATTAACTCCGGTGGTGGAGGTGGTTGGTGTTCCGGCTCGTTGGTTAACAACACTGCTTTGGATTGTACGCCATACGTTTTAACCGCCTTACACTGTGGTGTGAGTGGTACAGCCTCAGACTTTAATTCATCAATTGTTTATTTCAATTACGAAAGACCTGGCTGTGGCAGTGGTTCCCCTTCAGCTTCGAATTCCATGACTGGATTTACCAGAAGAGCAGATTCTGATGATGGCGGAGGAAGTTCAGGTCCTGATTACCTGTTGGTGGAAATGAACAGCACCATTCCAACGGCCTATAACGTATTTTACAATGGCTGGAGCAATTCAACAAGTCCCGCTTCAAGTGGTGTGTCTATCCATCACCCTTCAGGGGATGAGAAGAAAATCTCAACTTTTTCGAGCAGCCTTGTTGGAGCCGGTTGGGGAACTTCGGGAACTCACTGGAGAGTATTTTGGGTTGGAACTCCCAACGGACACGGGGTAACAGAAGGAGGGTCTTCCGGATCACCCATCTTCAATCAGAACGGTCAAATTGTAGGGCAGTTAACCGGAGGCGGTTCGTTTTGTTCTCAAGTGCCAAGCCCCGCTCCAGACCTTTACGGAAGAATGAGCATTAACTGGAATTCTGGCCCTAAAAATCCTGGTGATCCGTTGAAAAATTGGTTGGATCCATTGAATACCGGGGCGACTACTCTTGATGGAACCTATGTTCCTTGTACAGCTGCAACTTATGACAATGCAACTTTGGTGAGTGTGAACGAACCTAGTGGCGACTTTTGTGGTCTTGACGTAACACCTGAAATTACCGTGAAGAACAATGGCCTGGATAATATTACTGCCATGACCATCGATTATCAACTGGATGGTGGAACCATTATGACGGAAAATTGGACTGGTTTGTTGTGTCCAACGGAAAGCGAAACCATTACGTTGCCACTTCTTACAACTACTGCTGGTTCGCATACATTAGATTTTACAATTTCCTTTACCAACGGTGTGGCCGATGGAGATTTTGGAGACAATACCGGTTCCATAATGTTCACTACAGACGATCCCCTTTCGTCAACACTTACAGGTACAGACCCGTCTTGTGGGGCGAATGATGGTTCGATTATCGCAACTGTAGGTGGAGGCGAGCCAGGATTTAGTTATATGTGGAATACCGGAGATACAACTTCGGTTCTTACCGGTTTGGGAATAGGCAATTACATGGTGGATATCGTTGATAGTAGAGGTTGTACACATTCTGACACGATTGGCCTGATTAACGTTGGTGCACCTGATGTTACCGGAACAGCAACAGGCGAGTCCTGTAGCGGAGAGTGTGATGGAACACTTGATGCATCGTCTACCGGAGGTACCGGAACCGTAACTTACGATTGGGACAATTCTATCGGAGCCGGGGCATCGCATTCGTCTGTGTGTCCAGGTGAGTATACTGTAACTGCTACGGATGCTGCCGGGTGTCAGGCAATCAGTACGGTGAATATCTCTAGCGGCCCGGGATATCCTACAGCTGATTTTCTAAACGTTCCTTCATCTACCACTACCATGGTTGGTTCGAACATTACCTTCCTAAACTCTAGTTCGGGTGGTGCAACAGCTTACCTTTGGGACTTTGGAGACGGAACCACATCCACTTCAGCAAACCCAGGTTCCCATGCATGGGGTGCGGCAGGAACCTATACGGTCACGTTAATTGCGTCAAACGGCGTGTGCGCGGATACGATGGAGGTAGTGTTTACCGTAAACCCGAACTCGATTGAAGAGTACTTACTGGATGTAGAAGTTAATTTGTTTCCCAACCCAACAAATGGATTGTTGAATATCACTCTGGCGGGAAATACCGATTTTGATATGAATCTTGAGATTTATAGTGTTGACGGAAAGTTACTTGAGAATTTTAAGGTAATCAGAGGAGAAACTCAACTGGAATTGGATATGTCTGATTTTGCCTCTGGTATGTATATGGTAATGTTTAGAAACGGAGATCAGAAAGTGGTGAAGAGAATATCCAAACTCTGATTTCTTGATCGAATTTTATGTGAAACTCCCGGAGAAATTCGGGAGTTTTTTGTTGCAGTGAAATGTCATATTTTGATTTTAAGCCTAAACGCATTTCATCTATATCACAACAGTTAATAAAATTCGAATTTTGATGATATCTCAACCTGCCGCTATTTCTATATTTGCGCCATGCAAGAAATGGTACTGATCCTGGATTTCGGTTCTCAGTATACCCAATTGATAGCCAGAAGGGTAAGAGAACTGAACGTGTATTGTGAGATTCATCCCTATAACAACGTTCCGGAAATAGATGATAACGTGAAAGGTGTAATTCTTTCAGGAAGCCCATTCTCGGTTAGAGACGAAAATGCGCCAAAACCGGATTTGGATCAGTTCCGCGGAAAATTGCCGCTACTTGGAGTTTGTTTTGGGGCTCAATTTATGGCGCATAATTTTGGCGGCGAAGTATTACCATCCAGCACAAGAGAGTACGGCCGGGCAAATTTGGCGTATGTAAGTCCAACATCTCCGCTGTTAACAGGGGTGTCAGACAACTCACAGGTATGGATGAGTCATGCCGATAGTATTGCCAGGGTGCCTGAAAACTTTGAAGTGATTTGCAGTACCAGCGATGTTAAGTACGCGGGATACCATATTTCCGGAGAACAAACCTTTGGAATTCAGTTTCATCCGGAGGTATACCATAGCACCGAGGGGTCCATTTTACTTAGAAACTTTATCGTAGATATTTGTGGTTGTACACAAGACTGGACACCTGATTCATTTGTGGATATTACAGTTGCGGAGCTAAAAGAGCAACTCGGATCTGACAAGGTAATACTGGGGCTGTCAGGAGGGGTAGACTCCTCTGTGGCAGCCATGCTTTTACACAGAGCCATTGGACAAAATCTGCATTGTATTTTCGTTGACAATGGACTCTTGCGTAAAAATGAGTTCGAAGATGTTCTTGATTCTTACAAAGACATGGGGCTCAATGTTAAAGGAGTTGATGCACGCCAACTGTTCTATAAAGAATTGAAAGGAGTTACCGATCCTGAAGCCAAAAGAAAAGCTATTGGCAAAGTATTTATCGATGTTTTTGATGATGAATCTAAAAAAGTAGAAGATGCTAAATGGCTCGGTCAGGGAACAATTTATCCGGATGTGATAGAGTCGGTTTCGGTGAAAGGACCAAGCGCCACTATCAAATCTCACCACAACGTTGGGGGGCTTCCGGATTACATGAAGCTGAAGGTAGTGGAGCCGTTAAGAGCCTTGTTTAAAGATGAGGTAAGACGAGTAGGTAAATCGCTAAACATTCCTCAGGAAATTCTGGGTAGACATCCATTTCCTGGTCCTGGTTTGGGAATCAGAATCCTGGGAGAAGTTACTGAAGAGAAAGTAAAAGTGCTGCAGGAAGTAGATTATATCTGGGTTAATGGTTTAAAGCAGAACGGGCTTTACGACGAAGTTTGGCAGGCTGGAGCAATATTACTTCCGGTACAATCGGTTGGAGTAATGGGAGATGAACGAACGTACGAAAATGCAGTTGCTTTAAGGGCGGTTACCTCCACGGATGGGATGACTGCAGACTGGTGTCATTTGCCCCATGCATTTTTGGCACGAATTTCTAATGACATCATCAATAAGGTGAAAGGTATTAACCGGGTGACTTACGATATTAGTTCGAAACCACCTGCCACCATCGAATGGGAATAGTATGATTTTAAGAAAAATAATTTTGTCGCTTTTGTTTGTGTGTATTGCCGCTGTTGGCTACAGCCAGCCAGAGAAGGCAAAAACGCGTATTGTTGACGGAAAGGAATATTATGTTCATAAGGTAAAGCGGGGAAATACGGTTTACGGGCTACATAGAATGTATGATGTACCGGTAAATGAAATTCTTGCGGCAAACCCTGGTGCAGCAGATGGCCTGGATGTTGGAGAGGAAATTCTGATTCCGAAGGCGACAGGAGAAGCCCTTAGTACGGATGCGCCGGAGGAGGGTGAAATAGACACTTCTAAATATCACATTCATATTACTCAACAAGGCGAAACTTTGTATTCGATAGCCCGGCAATATGGTATCAAGGGCAAGGATTTGGTACGAATTAATGGAGACAAACCACTGTCAATTGGCGATAAGGTGTTGATCCCAAGGGATGCATTTGATCCGGGAGATATTAGTGATGAAGTGGAGCCCGTGGTGAAAGATCCGGTCAATGAACTTGCCCAGCCTGGGGATTCGATTATTCTTCATACGGTAGCTGGTGGTGAAACGCTCTATGCTTTAAGTAGAAAGTATAAAACAACACAAGACAAAATAGTAAAAGCCAATAATGGACTTGAAGGAGGTTTAATTGTTGGGCAAGAGATTCGGATACCAATTCCTAAGAGGTCTAAACCAGCGGTAACCGATACCTCTGAGCATACTATCGGAACCATTGTGCATCAACCAATCGCAACAAAGGATGTGTATAATGTTGGGGTATTCCTTCCGTTTAAACTAGATAAGAATGATGCGGCCATGCTTAAGTGTCCGCCAACTGGGGAATGCAAACCATATATTCCGACCCTCCGTGCGGTTGAATTTTATCATGGTGTTGAAATGGCCGTTGATTCAATGGAAAAAGCAGGGCTTTCGGTGAATCTCAGAGTATATGATACAAAAGCCGATACTGCTACCATGAAAAAATTATTGGCTAAACAGGAGGTTAAGCAACTGGATATGATATTCGGTCCACTAATGGGGATGAACCAAAAATTAATGGCACAATTCTCTTTGCAGAACCAGATTCAGTTTGTCAGCCCGGTGAGTTCATCAAACAAATTACTGTTTAAGAATCCATACGCCACCAGAACCGTTGCCTCTGTTCCTACTCAGGTAAAAGCTCTGGCTCAATATGTGGCTGACTCCTTTGCAACGGAGAATATCGTGGTGTTCGATGACGCGACCGCTAAAGACCAGCAGTATTTTGTAAAGGTATTCAGGAGAGAGTTTGCCGCCCGAATGATGAAACGTGATTCCAATTATGATGATACGCTTACAGTAATCAGGAAGAGCCGAGGCTTGAAGAGTTTATATTCCCATTTAAACAGAGAAGGTTTGAATGTTCTGGTTGTCCCTTCACGCAATCTGGGTTACGTTAGTTCGTTCCTGACTGATCTTAATAAGGTGTTAAATGATCATGGAATGCGGAGAGTTTCTTTTGTTGTAGTCGGTTTGGAGGAATGGATGAATTTTGAACAGGTAGATTATGAATACCTCAATAGATTTAATGTGCATATACCATCCTCCACTTATTTGAGCTTTGGTAATCCCGATATGAAGGATTTCATCAAAAGATTCAGAATGAAACATGGAAACGATCCCGGAGAGTACACGTATATGGGCTTTGACGTAATGATGCACCACCTAGGCGGTCTGCTTCATTATGGTAGCGGATTCGCATCGAGATTGAATTACGTACAGTTGAAGCACCTTCATACCAGATTTAACTATCAGCCGGTAGGTGAGGGCAGTGGTTATGAGAACCAAAGCGTATATATACTTGCTTACGACAACTATAAACTGATTAGAAAGCGTTAATGTTTCGAGACACGGTTCAGGAAAGGTTTAAATCTCTGCAAGATGACATCTGTTCAGGATTGGAAAACCTGGACGGCTCTGCTAAATTTCAGGAGGATTTATGGAACCGGGACGGCGGCGGTGGCGGACGCACCAGAATTATTCAACATGGAAATCTGATTGAAAAGGGAGGTGTTAATTTTTCCGCCGTTCACGGTGAACTGCCGGAGGTAGTACAAAAGTCTCTTGGCGTTACCGGGAGCAAGTTTTTTGCTAGTGGTGTTTCCATCGTGCTGCACCCGAACAATCCTCACGTGCCTATCATTCACATGAATGTTCGATATTTTGAAATGGATAATGGAACATGGTGGTATGGAGGAGGGATTGACTTAACACCACATTTTATCATCAACAAGCGAGCAGGGGCATTTCATAGGAAACTGAAGGATACCTGTGATCGATTTGATGCTGAATTTTACCCTGAGTTTAAAGTTTGGGCAGATGATTACTTTTTTAACCTGCATAGAAACGAAACTAGAGGTGTAGGTGGCATTTTTTATGATAAGTTGAATCATGAGAAATGCGGACTCTCTAAAGAAGAACTTTTGGATTATTCCATTGCCGTTGGTGAGACTTTTGTACCTGCTTATACCGAACAGGCTATTGATAGAGATAAAACATTTTCGGAAGCAGAAGTCAGATGGCAGCGTATAAGGCGTGGCAGATACGTCGAGTTTAATCTGGTTTACGATCGCGGTACGAAATTCGGCCTTCAAACTTCCGGTCGTATCGAATCTATTCTAATGAGTTTACCACAGGATGCTTCGTGGTTATATAATTATGAGCCGCAATCCGAAGCGGAGGAGCATACATTAACCCATCTCCGAAAAGGTATCGATTGGATCAATCTGTAAGAAAAAAGCCTTCATTTCGACTGAAATGAAGGCTTCTGAATTTCGTTGTAAGTGCCTCTACAAATCTTCTTCTTCAACACCGGGATGTTTCGCTTTGTCGAACTTGAACTTAGCATCATCAACATCCACGTTAGGAGTAAATTTGGTAATAGTATAGTGTAGTGTAGCACCATCTTTCATCTTGATGGTCATGCCCGAGATTTTGCCGGTAGCCTTGCTTACACGGATAATTACCTGGTGGTACTTACTGTTTTTCGGATCTTTAGGAAACAACTTGATGGCATGTGCTTTAGTGGTTGAGAGCTTGTCGTCGTACATGTACTTAAATCCATCTTCCCAAATTCTCAAAAGCTTACTCGGACTAATTCCTTCCTCTTCATCAGCTTCAGATTTGTAACATACTCCATCACCAACTTCCAGGTTCCAGAAATATTCTCCGTTGTTCCACATTTTGGTATCTGAGTCCTCGTAGTAATATTTATCACCCTTAACCCATGCCTTACCAGTAGAGGAATTGTTTACCCCCTCCATCTTAATGCTACTCTTAAATTCAATATAGATTGACTTGTAACTCTTCATGTCGTTACTAAGTCCGTCAAGAATCTTTCGCGCTTTCTCCTCACTGTCTTGAGCAAAAGCCGTTACCCCTGCCATTAGAAGCGCCATTGATATTGTAAAAAATCTCTTCATGTTTAAGTCTTTTTTGGTTGGAGATTGAATGCCCGAACTCTTTCTAACAGATAAACTGCATCGGCAACATTTACTCTCTAACCTGTCCTTGCAAATTTACATTCTTTGTCCAACTATTTTCAGAAACCATGCCAAAGCGCCGAACCAATCCCGTTTTAACATGGATTTAACAAAAGTTCCGGACTAAAACCCCATTGGGGCGTCATCTGCGCTATTGTCCTTCTGTTCGTTGTCCAGAAATCTTTGTAGTGAGTCTAAATCAGGTATAAGAACCTCTCTGGCTTTGCTTCCTCTATGTGGGCCGATAATCCCAGCTACCTCGAGTTGATCTACGATCCTACCCGCACGGTTGTATCCAAGCTTTAATTTTCGTTGAATCAAAGAGGCTGAGCCTTGTTGATGAGACACAATCACCTGGGCAGCTTCCTCGAACATGGCATCTCTTTCATCAACATCAATGTCCGGACCTGACCCAGCGTTTTCGTCTATATATTCCGGTAGCATGAAGGCGGTAGGGTAGCCTCTTTGTGTACCGATAAAATCGGTGATTTCGTCTACTTCAGGAGTGTCTACAAACCCACATTGTAGTCGAACCAGATCGTTGCCGGGAGAGTAAAGCATATCTCCTTTACCAATTAGCTGGTCAGCTCCTCCAGCATCCAGAATGGTTCGGGAGTCAATTTTTGAGGTAACTCTAAATGCAATTCTCGCTGGGAAGTTGGCCTTAATGATCCCAGTAATTACGTTCACAGAAGGCCGCTGAGTCGCAATGATCAGGTGAATACCAATAGCACGGGCAAGTTGAGCCAACCTAGCGATAGGCGTTTCCACTTCCTTACCAGCGGTCATAATTAAATCTGCAAACTCATCAACCACGAGCACGATATAAGGTAAGTAGCGGTGTCCTTTTTCAGGATTTAGTTTTCGATCTATAAACTTCTTGTTGTACTCTTTAATGTTTCGAACCATTGCTTCCTTAAGCAGCTCGTAACGTTGATCCATCTCTACACACAGCGAATTCAGGGTAGTAATTACCTTAGAGTTGTCGGTAATAATGGCTTCGCCATCGTCCGGCAGTTTGGCCAGAAAGTGTCTCTCTATTTTGGAGAACAGAGTTAATTCCACTTTTTTCGGGTCAACCAGCACAAATTTTACCTGAGATGGATGCTTTTTGTAAAGGATAGAAACCAGAATAGCATTGAGACCAACGGATTTACCTTGTCCGGTAGCCCCGGCCATAAGTAAGTGCGGCATTTTAGCGAGATCTGCTACCAAAGTTTCATTGGAGATGGTTTTTCCAAGCGCCACTGGTAATTCCATTTCAGCATTCTGAAACTTATCAGAAGCAATTAAAGATCGCATAGACACAATTTCAGGTTTGGAATTAGGTACTTCTATACCAATAGTTCCACGTCCCGGCATAGGTGCTATGATACGAATACCTAAAGCTGCAAGGCTAAGTGCAATGTCGTCTTCGAGATTCTTGATCTTTGAGATACGCACACCTGCTGCCGGTACAATTTCGTATAGCGTAACCGTAGGACCAATGGTTGCCTTGATCTTTGCAATTTTAATGTTGTAGTTCGCAAGTGTCTCTACGATGTTGTTCTTGTTGGCTTCCAACTCTTCCTTGTTAACGGAAATATTTCCACCACCGTGATCAACGAGTAAATCGAGTCCCGGAAGTTGATAGGTGCTCAGATCAAGTTTGGGGTCGTATTCACCGAATTCTTTCAGCTTGTCACTTATCTCGTCTTCCGATAACTCTTCTTCCACCGCGGCAACTTCTACCTGAAAATCATCATCCGACTCCGGAGCGTCGGTCGATTTTTCTTCTCCCACAAATGTTCCCAGATCTTCAGGCCCTTCTTCAACCGGAGGTTCCTCCTCTTTAGGCTCCTCGTTTTCTGCTGGTTTTTCCGACGCCTCTTCCTGCGATAAATCGATTTCTTCCGAGGGAGCTTCCTCAATAATTTCTTCTTCTTTAACCCGATTCACTACCTGGGTGTCGTCTTCCGAGAAATATTCATCTTTCTTTGGGAACAGTCTTCCAAAGGAGGGGATTTTCGGGTTGAACAGGATGATGACAGCAATTAGGGCACTAAACAGAATGAAGAAAACCATTCCGACCCCGCCGATGGCAGATTGAATCCATTCACTGGTTTGAAATCCGAAAACACCGCCCATAAAGTCATGAGGAGCGGAGAAAAGATATCCAAATGCCATGGACAACCAAACTCCGGCGATTACTGAAATTCCCAGTGTTTTTCCTAATGGTAACAGTGCCTTTTTAAACAAAATCCGAACTCCCCACAGTAGCATATTGAAGGGAATCAGGAATGAGGCAATTCCAAACCAACCGTAAATCATTCGGTGCGCCGTAATTGCGCCAAGCTTGCTCAACCAGTTACGGATGTCTACTTCTTCGCCCGAAAACACAAAAGACCAGAACGGGGCATCCTTAACGAATGCCTGATCGTTCTTCCATGTAAAAAGGTAGGAGGTGAAAGCGATGAAAAGAAAGAGACTAAACAAGATGAGCAGCAGTCCTGTTGTTTTGTGAACCCGCTCGTCTTTGAAAAAGGCTACAATCTTAGCGAATGTTTTATTCGGCGTTTTTTGCCTTTGCTTTTTATCAGCAGACGTTTTTTTCGATGACTTCTTTTTCGAGTCGGATTTACTACTACGTAATGTGTTTTGTTTCGCCATGGACACTTCTCCTCAAAGAACAAAATTAGCCGTTAGGCCTTATGCCATTGGTAGCGTCCGTTCCTTCTATAAACACATTTGTGTTAACATTATTGCATAAAAAAATCCGGTTTCATCAAGACCATGGGTCCTTTAAAACCGGATTTTTCAAACTCTTTTAATGGTTATTTACCCATCATCTGCAGCATTTGTTTTACTGCGTCCCCTTCTAGTTTTTGATAACCTTCAGGTACTTTGGTATCGAATTTCTTCTTGTCTACCTTCTTTTCAACCTTGGTGGCAGTCATGGTCATAGTCATCTGATCGTTTACCGATTCAATCTGTAAAGGAAACCCGTCCACTTTATTACCAGAAGCATATTTACCTTGATTGTTTGCTGGTTTTATTTCTTTAGTAACATACATGATTAACTCATTTCCATCGGCATCAGTAACAATTACTTTATGGCATTTGTAGCCAGCAATTTCTTTGGTCTCATCTGTAATTTCAATCTGAGCTGAATCCGCATCACTATCATCTTCAGATTTTCCAGTAGCTGCTTCGGTGAACTCTTTCAGGTCTATCGCCTGTTTCATCCCCATCATATCCATCAAAACAATGCCTTCTCCGGTTTTTCCACTGTGAACGGTGGTGGTCTTCATCATTTTCATGTCCATTTCCTGCCGGAAATTATCTCCTTTGAAATAAGTGGTCATGGTACTTCCTTCCATCATTGGTAGTTGTTGTTGTACCATCGGATCATCCGAGTCCATCTCTATTTCGTAGGTAATTGCAGCCTCTGTAAGCTGGCTCCAGCCAAGGTTTACGGATAATATTAGGGCAAGGGTGAAAATTGCAGATGTGATTTGTTTCTTCATCATTTTTTTAAATTAATTATGTCTAATAAACTCAGGAAATAGGTTATTGAAAGTTCTTGAACATATCTTCAAATTGCTTCACGATATGTGGTACCGATACTTCTTCAAAGTCGTTTGGTATTACGAAAACCGAATCGCTTACTGGAGTTTGATCAAACTCCCTTGCACTTAGCTTAAGTCTCATACCGTATTGCTTCAATTCGTATTCCATTAAAACGGCGTCTAATTCTTTGAACTGATTACACCAATTCGGATTGTCAATATCTATTTCATCGGTGTATTTCACTTCAAAATCCGGGCCATCTTCTAAATCATCAAAAAGAGCAAAGGTTCTGTTACAGGTAAATCCAGCTATATCTTCTGCACCTTGAACGGGCACCAAATCCGGAATTCCGAATTGCGCATTTAATAGAGAATCAGCCTGGGTTTCATCCATTACAGTAAAAATCTTTTTATGTCCAAGATGGAGGCTTAGCGTAACGGTCTTCTTTTTGCAATCTGCAATGATCTTAGAGTCGAACATTTTTCCAGCCGCGATGACGTTCACATATTTGGAATCTTTGAACATCATAGTCATTTCCTTGGGCTTCACTTTATCCAGCAATCCGCCGGAAGATTGACCGGGGTATGTAACGTTATAAATAAGCGTGCCTTCGGCGATAGGCTCGTCCTCTCCGCCACAGGAAACCATAAGGGCTAAGGAAGCAAACAAAAAAGCTATCGACAGAATCGCTTTATATCCTACGGGCGTTTTATAGACCAATCTGTGAAATGCTTAGTTCTAATTAAGAATTGAATCGATAGAGTACAAATATATAATTTTTATATTCCGAACAGATGGGAATTTTTTCTGCCTTAAACCGCATTAATTTTTACTTTTGTTAGCCTTTGAAAATTTCCGCAGGGCTTATGAGTTCTAAGAAAATCATCATACTCGAAAATAATTCCGAACTGGGAGCAGGGACCAGAGGAGCTAGTTTGGGTATAGAGGCGCTCAAGATTGCAGCGTTAAAATTACGTAAACCATACTTCACCAAGTATAAAACCGAAGTTGTAGAAACTCAGAATGATTTACTTCATAAAGAGGTGGAGAATGAGCTTGCAATCAGAGGCCGGGGGATACTTAACGTACTTCAGTCGGTACACGATCAGGTACATTCTGTCTTAGAAAGGAATAAATTTCCATTAGTACTGGCGGGAGATCACTCCAATGCTGCTGGTACGATAGCGGGAATAAAATCTGCGCATCCGGATAAAACGCTGGGCGTAATATGGATCGATGCTCATGCCGATTTGCATTCACCGTATACCAGCCCTTCTGGCAATGTGCATGGCATGCCTCTGGCAATGGCTTTGGCATCAGATAATATAGAACATCGGAAAAATGTAGTTGATCACGAAACGGTACAACTATGGTCTGAAATGAAAGAACTGGGTGGTGTAAGTCCAAAACTGGATCCGAAACACCTGGTGTATGTCGGGGTTCGGGATACAGAAGAGCCGGAAGACTATTTTATTGCCAACCACAATATCAAGATGATTCACGTCGAGGATGTCAGGCGGCGGGGAGCCAAAGAGGTATCCGACGAGGCATTGGATTATTTAAAAGACTGTGACATCATATACTTATCGTTTGATGTTGACAGTTTGGATTGTGATTTGGTGTCTTATGGAACCGGTACACCTGTACCAAACGGCTTAACCGAGAATGAAGCCGCAGGATTGATTAATCATTTTCTGATAGACAAAAGAGTTTGTTGTTTCGAAATGGTTGAAATCAATCCATGTTTGGATAATAAGCAAAATGCAATGGCGGAGGCGGCCATGAGAATCCTCGAAAACGCCACCAACATCATAGAAAAAAGAGGTTAAATGATTCAGAAACTGTTAGCAGAGGCTACGGTTTCATCCATAGCTAAGCTATACGGTGAAACGGTTGAAGCCTCAACAATCCAGGTACAAAGCACAAAAAAGGAGTTCGAAGGAGACTTTACCGTTGTGGTGTTTCCATTATTGAGAATTTCCAGAAAAGATCCCGTTCAAACCGGAGAGGACATTGGTCAGCATTTGGTTGAGAATTGTGAGGAGGTAGTTGGGTACAATGTGGTAAAGGGGTTTCTGAATTTACACATCAGCTCTGCTTATTGGCTGACTCAGCTGCAAAAGGCGCTGATTACAAAGAATTTTGGTTACGCATTTAATGAAACAGGTAAGACTTATATGGTGGAGTATTCTTCCCCAAATACGAATAAGCCACTACACCTGGGGCATTTGCGAAATATTTTTCTGGGCTACTCTGTTGCCGAAATATTAAAGGCCAATGGACATAAGGTTTTTAAAACCCAGATCATCAATGATCGAGGCATTCACATTTGCAAAAGTATGTTGGCGTGGAAGAAGTTTGCCAATGGGGAAACTCCGGAATCAGCGGGTATCAAAGGAGATCATTTCGTGGGCAAATATTATGTGATGTTTGACAAACATTACAAGGAGCAAATGGAGCCTTTAATGGATCAAGGTATGAGCAAGGAACAGGCTATGCAGGAAGCTCCTATCTTTAAGGAAGCACAGCAAATGCTGCAAAAGTGGGAGCAGGGTGATCAGGAGACTGTAGAGTTGTGGAAGAAAATGAACCAATGGGTTTATGACGGATTTGGCTCATCTTACGAAACGATGGGAGTCGATTTTGATAAGTTGTATTATGAAAGCGATACTTATTTGTTAGGGAAGAGTGTGGTAGATGAAGGTCTTGAAAAAGGAGTGTTCTACAGGAAAGATGATGGCTCTGTTTGGTGTGATTTAACCGACGAGGGGCTTGACGAGAAACTGGTCCTGCGCAGGGATGGTACGGCAGTTTATATGACCCAGGATATTGGAACTGCTATTGAGCGCTACAAAGATTTCAAGATAGATGGTATGATCTACACCGTGGGGAATGAGCAAGAGTATCATTTCAAGGTGTTGTTTCTGATACTTAAGAAACTCGGGTACCCTTTTTGGGAAGGCCTTTATCATCTTTCTTATGGCATGGTTGAATTACCTTCAGGTAAGATGAAAACCAGAGAGGGAACAGTTGTAGATGCTGATGAGATTATGAATGAAGTAATTTCTGAAGCAAAGTTGAAAACGCAGGAACGCGGACATATAGAGGGGTTGTCTGAAAAGCAAAAGGAAGAATTGTACGCTATGATCGGCCTGGCCGGTTTGAAATACTATCTGTTGCGGGTAGATCCTCGAAAGGGAATGATGTTCAATCCGGAAGAATCCATCGACCTGAATGGGAATACCGGACCGTTTATTCAATATACTTATGCAAGAATCCAGTCGCTTCTTGAAAAGGTAGGGGAGCAGGTTCAGGTTGATAATTCCGTTCAAATCACAGATGTAGATCAGAAATTAATTATTGAGTTACTCAAGTTTCCATCGGTTGTAGCGGATGCCGGGACACAACTCGACCCTTCGGTTTTGGTTAATTATATCTTCGATCTGGTAAAACAATACAACTCGTTTTATCAAAGTTTTAACATTAGTAAGGAACAAAACCTGGGCTTGAAAAGTGTCCGCGTGGCTACCAGTGTGCTTTGTGCCAATGTTGTTAAAAACACTATGAGTTTGCTTGGAGCCGAAGTACCTCAAAAGATGTAAAAGGTAACCGCTATCCTTTCATTATATTTGCAATCCTCAATAAATCATTAATTACATGTTTGAGAATTTATCGGATAAGTTTGACCGGGCGTTTAAGGTATTAAAGGGGCAGGGACAGATTTCGGAGATTAACGTCGCCGAAACGCTAAAAGAGGTGCGAAGAGCGCTACTGGATGCCGATGTAAACTTCAAAACGGCAAAGGAGTTTACCAACAACATTAAGGAAAAAGCACTTGGACAGGATGTGCTTACATCTATTTCTCCTGGCCAGTTACTCGTTAAAATTACGCATGAGGAATTGACCGAACTCATGGGAGGTCAGTCTGAAGGGATTAACGTTGCAGGAAATCCTGGAATTGTGTTAATGTCTGGTTTGCAGGGTTCGGGAAAAACCACTTTTTCCGGAAAGC
Source organism: Parvicellaceae bacterium (assembly GCA_965267315.1). GTDB lineage: Bacteria > Bacteroidota > Bacteroidia > Flavobacteriales_D > Parvicellaceae. The sequence continues at coordinate 3,764,492 of OZ253949.1, read as the reverse complement.
TAGCCAACATGCTAAAGAACAAGCAAGGCAAAAAGGTTTTGCTGGTGGCTTGTGATGTTTATCGACCAGCAGCGATTGACCAGTTACATGTTGTAGGGGAGCAAATTGGAGTGGAGGTCTATTCCAATAGAGATAGCAAAGATCCTGTGGAGATCGCTCAAAGCGCAATCAATCATGCGAGAAGCAATGGCTTTAATGTAGTGATTGTGGATACCGCCGGTCGTTTGGCGGTGGATGAGCAGATGATGGATGAAATTGAGCGTGTGAAAAATGCGATTCGTCCAACAGAGACCCTATTCGTAGTGGATTCTATGACTGGTCAGGATGCCGTGAACACCGCCAAGGCATTTAACGATAGGATCAACTTTAACGGTGTTGTTCTTACCAAGTTAGACGGTGATACCAGAGGTGGTGCCGCGCTTTCTATTAAGTCGGTTGTCAATAAGCCAATCAAGTTTATTGGAACAGGCGAAAAGATGGAAGCAATTGATGTTTTCCATCCCGATCGTATGTCTGACAGGATTCTGGGCATGGGAGACGTTGTGTCTCTTGTTGAACGTGCTCAGGAGCAGTTTGATGAGGAGCAGGCCAAAAAGCTCCAGAAAAAAATTCAGAAGAATCAGTTTAATTTCGATGATTTCTACGACCAGCTTCAACAAATTAAGAAGATGGGTAACGTAAAGGATTTGATGGGAATGATTCCGGGAATGGGAAAGGCCATGAAGGACGTTGAGATTGAAGATGACGCCTTTAAAGGAATTGAAGCGATTATTCAATCCATGACACCTGCCGAAAAGGAAAAACCTGAAATACTAAATGGTTCCAGAAGAAAGAGAATTGCAAAGGGAAGTGGAACCACGATTCAGGAAGTAAATAAACTCATCAAGCAATTCGAGGATACCCGAAAGATGATGAAAATGATGAGTAACAAAAAGAACATGATGAATATGATGCGCCAAATGAAAGGCGCGGGGAGAGGGAGATTTTAGAAATCGGCTGTTTGACTGCTTGCGCAGCCGCGTTGGTAGTTAATAGTTGTTGGTTTTCTTCGAATCAACTCCAACAACCAACAACCAACCAACAACAACCACAAGAAAATGAACCTACTAGACGGAAAAGCCACATCGGCCGCGATCAAAGAAGAAATTGCCACTGAAGTTGAACAGCACGTGACGGCTGGAGGCAAGCGACCGCATTTGGCGGCAATTTTGGTGGGTGATAACGGTGCAAGTTTAACCTATGTGAATGCAAAGGTTAAAGCATGTGAGAAGGTGGGCTTTGAGTCTACGCTGGTTCAATTACCATCCACCATCTCAGAAGAGGCGTTACTTGCAGAAATCGACAAACTGAACACCAATCCGGAGATAGATGGATTTATCGTTCAATTGCCATTGCCTAATCATATAGATGAGAGTAAAGTCACCATGGCTGTGGCTCCGGAGAAAGATGTAGACGGATTTCATCCTGAGAACATTGGGAAAATGGCGTTGAATCTCCCTACTTTTTTACCTGCCACACCTTATGGCATATTGCAGTTGCTGAAGCGTTACGAAATTGAGACGAACGGTAAGCACTGTGTGGTAGTTGGTAGGAGCCACATCGTAGGTTCGCCAATGAGTATTTTGATGGGACGGAACAACTACCCGGGAAATTGTACGGTCACCCTCACGCACTCGCGGACAAAAAATCTTCAGGAAGTATGTAAATCCGCGGATATTTTGGTTGTTGCGCTTGGCAAGCCGGAGTTTATTACGGCTGATTACGTGAAAGATGGTGCTGTAATCATCGATGTGGGTATTACCAGAGTTGCCGATGAAACTAAAAAGTCCGGTTTCCGTCTGTTAGGAGATGTAAACTTTGATGAAGTAGCGGAAAAGTGCTCTTTCATCACACCGGTTCCGGGTGGAGTGGGACCTATGACAATAGCTTCCCTGCTTATGAATACCTTACAGTCAGCAAAGAGCAGGAACTAAAATTTAGCTTGTACAGCCAATAGTATATTGGCGTTCTGATTGGAATAAACTACCGCCGTAGGACTTACATTCGGATTATAATTAGTATCATCCCTGAAAATTGCATTCGCTGCTGAAAACATTCTGCCTTCCAGTCTCATTTTAATTTTCTGGTTGGGTGAGTAGTCGAAATTTAGAGAATAGGCTAGTGTTTCAAAGGCAAATCCAGTAGGAGTCGAAATCAAGGTTGCATTTTCATCTCGGTAATATTCCATTCTGCCTGCTAATGCGAAACGTTCGTTTAGTTTAAACCGGGCCAGGGCACTTGCCACCATTACGTCGTACACTTCGTTGGTAACGGAATTGTCATTAATACCGTAGTCAAAACCGACCACAAAATCGCAGCGATTGCTGAAAGTCATCGTTGTGTAGAGATTGCTGTAGAATACGAATTGACTGGCGCTGTCGGGTGCATCATTGTAATACATATTGCTATAATTAATCACAATGTTCTCATTGGGTTTCCAATTTACCTGAAGACCAACAAGTTTGTTGTTGTTTCCTGAATATTCAGTAATTGCCTGATTTCCATTGGCAACTGTTAAGCCAATCAACCAGGAATCAACGGGGGTGTATTCTAGTTTTGCACCGGCCAGATAATAGGGGGTCCACTCACTAGCCAATGAATGTCCGGTGAGTAGATTGTCAAAACTTAAAGCGCTTTCAAACCCCATATGCGAGCCAAACATTCCGGCCGTAAATTGCAGTTTATTGCAAAACAGATAGCTAACATTGGCCTGGTACAAGGTTCTTAGCAGAGGTCTTTCATGCGCCATATTGTTCGCTGGAAAATCACCGGCGTTAAACCCAAGATTGGCTGTTAAGTTCCCGTACTCATGACTTAAACTTACCATTGCCATGTTAATACTCATGGTGTTGTTTCTGTTGTACTGATACAAAAACCAGGGTCTGGAATTGTCGTAGGGTTTGTTGAAATCATAGCCATAATATGTATCCACATAAAACGTCAAATCCGTCTTGCTTTTGATCGAAGCGCTGTCTTCCTGTGCCTGAAGAGGTACAACAAAAATTACCATGAAGGTTGATAACAGATAATTTCTCATTACTGATAATTGTCTAACAAAGTTAAATTTAAAAGAACCAGGGCAAAAGGGTCAGCGGCTGGCAACCAGGAAATCATCGTAACCAATGATCTCGCCGAGTTTTTCCGTTATGAAAGCGATCATCTTATCGCTTTTGTAAGAAGGAATTCTCATTTTCAATGCCAGTTGTTTGCAGAAGTTTACCTCGTGAATGTGAGCCCGCCCGTCGATGTTCATGAGCATTAGCAACTCAAAGAATTGTTTCGATTGTAGTTCTTCCTGATGAGGTGCAACAAACCTCACCCGATCAGGGTTCTCTATAATTCCTCTGAACTCCGATTCGGTAATTCCCAGCTTGGCGCATAGCGAGTGAACAAAAATAATTTCGTGATGATCGATATGTTCATCTGCTGCGGCCAGCTGGATTAAATTTTTGATGTGGCTTTTCGCCAGATCTTTTGGGTCTTGATAGATGTTGTAGTTCATATAACTAGTTACGTGTCGCCATACGTGATTTTCCTGAATTCGGATAGGTGGTCCGATCAATTAAACTTCACATAAACGATAGGTTCGAGTGGCCTTTTAACCCTGTCATTACTGTTCGGGTCAAAATTCATGGAGAGAAGGTACATCCCAACCACTTCCTTTCTTATCGCGAATGTTTTTTCGTCGATATACCAGTTTTCCACGAACTCCACGTAATTAATATCTGCCGCAGTTACGGGCTCAGAAAAAACGCGATGTATAAAGGTGTAATCTTCGTTTATTTCATCCGTTAGAATGGAATCCAGTTTGAGCAATCTCTCTGAAATTTGTTGCTTTTGAAGTGGTTTAGTGTCAGTGTGATTGGCATAAGCTTTTAGTTTACCCGACTGGAGCTTGTTAAGAATCGTTCCGATCCAGTCATTTCTCAGATCGGGATCGATATTGGAATACCACCAGGCACCGTAACCAGGAGCGTATTTGCCCGTGCCTGGAGTAAATGGTCGTTCCTTGCCTTCGTCTCGAATTCTGACCAGGCTACGAAGATTTTCTCCCACCAATTTGCCCTGACCTTCAGATAGAGGAGCCGGGGCATTGTAGAATAGCATTCGCGGGTATCTTAGTTCGCTTTCTTCCGAGTCTTCCCATACCGAAGGTACGTAGCCCTTAACAATCTTATTGAAGGTGTTGTCATTCAACTGGTATGTCCACGTTTCGTTGAAAGTGATAGACCAGATATCTTCAGCTGTGAATTCTTCATATACCGTGTCCATAACAAGGTCTCCAAACGGGTCTAAGAGGTACTCCCCAAATTCATCATATCGATATTGAATTTGCCGACTGCTAACAGCTCTGTTGGAATATGGAGTTTTTTTTGGTAACGGATTCGCACGACTTAGAGTATCAAAAGGAGATACCTCGTAATACTCCATTTGACCTGATTTTACTGAATTCAGTAGGTCTGACATTGCTTTCAACCAGGTATCTCCTAAGGAGTCAACTGGTAATCCATCCGATCGGTAAGGAGGCTTGTAGCCGTTAGGTAGGGCAACTGCGCTAACATAATTATTATATTCAATTCTTGGTATTCGAATGATGTCTTCAGCTGATGTAGATATCTGCAACCCATTGGTAGGTACAAAGCAGATGGGGCTCCATGCATTCACATCTCCGGAAATATCAAAATTTGGCTGGTATGGAATCACTCCATATACCGTTTTTTGGAAATACAGTTTCTTCGGATCGAAATGCCAATCCTCGACGAACTCCACATAATCAATTAGTTCAAACCAGGTATCTACCGTGTCCTGCCGTGTCTTAGGTTCGCCAGTCCATTCATCGAACATTTGGTCGCCATACGAGTCAAAGGCCCATACTTCGGAGATATTTACAAGGGCGCTCTTTGTCGAATCTACTGACATGGTTTGGCTGAAAGGATGGCGAGGATGGTTAACTTCCAGTTTTCCGGACTTCATGTCCTTGATCCAATTGCTCCACCATTCATACCGTTTTGAGGTCTCAAGTCCGGATTCCCACCATTCTAAGGTCTCGTTTTCTGCTGTGTAGTTGAGTGGGACTTTAGTACGTAAAGAACGTTGAACCAGTGTTTTTTTGTTGGTCCAACGAGTATCAGGTGTGTTCATTTTTAGGTAAAACAACGGTTTTTCGCCTACCGAATCCCCGTTCATGTCCATGGCCGGAACGTTTAAGGTTATGCCCACAACGGTTTTTTGGATAGTATTTCCTGAAACAGACCATTTTTCAAGAAACCCAATGCTGGTATAGTCAAGTAATCGATAGGGTATAAAAACTGAATCCATTCTGGGGTCACCATATTCGGTATATACTGGTTCTCCGAACATATCAACGCCATATTCGAGTTGAATTTCATTCAACAATTTAGGACGTTGAGACAATGGAATGCGTTGCCAATACTTTTCTTCAGGCCCACGAAACCTGTCCGGATAAGAGTCAGCATAGTATGCATTCGAGTCTGAAGTAAGAAATGCGTCAATAATTTGGCTCACAAATCTTTCATGCCTGGAAGGCGTCAGGGCAGTATGCCAATCTGTTTCGAATGCTTCGTGGTCTTGTGATTGCATCGATACGGTGTACTCGTAATAGGTCTCGAAATGAGGTTTCTGAGCCACAGCAGTGGTGGTCAGCATCGCGATACCAAATGCGATTAACAGATGGATGGTATTTTTCATGAATCCAAAGTAATAAAAACGCCCCGATCTGCATGTTGCAAACCGAGGCGCCAACTATTGATCATTGAAAAATTTATTTATCGGAGTTCTCTTCCTTCATTTCTTTTTTCATTTCCTTTCTAAAGGCTTTCATACGCTTTTTCATTTCCTCTCTTTTGGCTTCTCTCTCGGCCATTTTTTGTTCGAATTTTTCTCTCTGTTCAGGAGTTAATTCTGCCTTTATCTCGTCAATCGACTTGATTCGGTGCTTGTCTAGTTTCGCATGAATTTCCTTGTGCTCTGCTTGTAAAACCTTGTGTTCTTCCACTTGCCGGAGTGAGATTTCTTTCAGTTTAGCCGTTTGTTCAGGAGATAATGAAAGTTGTTTACTCATTCGTTCCACTTTCAATTCCGCCTTTTGTTCCGGGGTTTTCTTTTCCTTCTTTTCATCCTGGGCTTGTGCACCAAAAGCAAATAAGCCCGCCAACATTAATACCGCTACTTTTTTCATCTTACTTAGTTTTAGAGTTCAGTAGTAAGACTCTGTGAGTTGAGAATGGTTTAATCTTACTCAGCTAAATCCAACTAAAATATGTGTAGGTATAGGGTATCTACCTGTTCATCGCCGTAGTAGTCATCTTAACGCTTCCCGTTAATGGCATCGGGTTTTCGTTTTGATGATCCCTAACCGAATACATGGTTCCATTCAAGGTAATGTCTAAATTTCCATCAGAAAGCTGATTTACTGTCACCGTGCCGGATTTCATAATGAAGCTTTGATTCAGCGGATCTTCAATTGAATAATCCACAAACTGAACATTTGCTTTTTCTTTAGAATCTCCACCGTCCATTAAGAAAGTTGTGAATTCAGACGGCACCGCCGATAGTTTTTCTTCGGGAAGATAGAATGCGAGCAGGAGATTGTTCTCAGTTATGGCATCTCTGGCACGCACCGATATGAATGAAGCATCACCATCCTTGAAGTATGTAATGTCGGAGTAATCCGGGTTGTAGCTGTCGCCAGAATAGCTGTGTTCACCAAAGGTGAGCTCGTAGCTACCGGTGGTTTTGTGGTCAGTTAAGTAATTTTTCTTCTTTTTACCCGAACTGGTCGTTGCTTCCTGATTTGGCTCAGAAGGTTTGGTAGCCGGCTCATTTGATACGGGCTCAGAACCACAGGAGAAAAGCAAAATTGAAATCGGAAATAGATAAAGGAACTTTTTCATACTGGCAATCATAATAGCACGAAGCTAATAATTCTATTGGCTTCCTACCAAATTGTGCTACGGTACTCCCTGCGAATTCCTATTTTTGCTCGCAATGTTGCAAACAAGCATAGAACAAGGCCTTGAACTGCCTGTGATGGAACAATTCCTGACGATTCAGGGCGAAGGATACCATTCGGGAAGGGCCGCCTATTTTATCCGGCTGGGAGGTTGTGATGTTGGCTGTGTTTGGTGCGATGTTAAGGAGAGCTGGGAGGCGTCAGATCATCCGGTGGAGTCTGTTGATACCCTAATTGAGAACACGGTTGAAACGAAAGCGGATTTTGCCGTTATAACCGGAGGAGAACCGGCTATGTATAACCTGAACGAACTTACTTCCGGTTTAAACGCAAAGGGTGTGGCAACGGCCATTGAAACGTCCGGTGTTTATGAGTTGACTGGAAATTGGCACTGGATTTGCTTCTCTCCAAAGAAGTTTAAACAGCCCGTCGAGTCGATATATCAGAAGGCAAATGAGCTGAAGGTGATTGTTTTTAATGAGCACGATCTAAAATGGGCAGAGCAGCACGCTGAAAAGGTGCAACCGCATTGTAAGTTGTATCTTCAGCCGGAATGGGGCCGGCAGGAGGAAATGATGCCGCTGATCATTAATTATGTAAAGAATAATCCTCAATGGAAAATTTCGTTGCAAACACACAAATACCTGAACATACCATGAGAACAGGACTTTTCTTTTCACTGGCTTTTTTGCTGATAACTTCGTGTACGGTCGCACAACCGGGTAGGTACCAAACGGACAATAAAAAGGCGATAAAACTCTATGAAGAGGCCAGCACCTGCTTTAGGGATATTGATCCGACCAATGGTCAGCGTCGATCGCTTGATTGTGCTGAGGAGAATGCCCTGAAGGCAATCGAAAAGGACGACCAGTTTATAGATGCTCTGTTGCTGATGGCCCAGGTTAGAATTGAACAGGGTAATTTAAAGGAAGCCATTGATTACAAGGAAAAAGTACTGCAGATCAATCCGGAATATTCTGTAAATGAACTTTATTATATAAGCACATTGGCGATTTCAATTGGCGATTACGAGAAATGCTTGCGTTACAGCAAAATGTTCCTCACCCGAAGAAATACCAATGAAGTATTTCAGGATGTAGCCAGGAGAAATGTTGAAAATTGTGAGTTTGCTATAGAGGCACTGAAAAACCCTGTGCACTACGACCCGAAGAACCTTGGAAGCAATATTAATACCGATCGTCCGGAGTATTTTCCTACGCTTACGGCAGATGATAAGACATTGCTTTTCACCAGAACAATAGAAGATGAAAGAGTGCCTATTTATGGAGCTCAGGAAGACTTTTATATTACTACGTGGGAAGATTCTGAATGGAGTCCAAGCTATGGGGTAGGGGACCCGATCAACACCAAATATAACGAAGGGGCACCTACTTTTTCCGCCGATGGGAAGTATGTAATTTTTGTCGGGTGTGAAACAGGGTTCAGAGGTGAGCGAAATTATGGGGAAAACCGCCAGGGGTATGGTTCGTGTGATTTGTTTGTAAGCGAAAGAGTGGGGAGTAAATGGACGGAGCCCTTCAATCTTGGGAAACCAATTAACTCCGGACATTGGGAGTCTCAGCCATGCTTTTCGGCAGATGGTAAATCGCTTTACTTCATTCGGGGAATTGTACGGCAGGGAAGAAAGAACCCTGAAGAGCAGGATATTTATGTAACCAGAATTACAGATCAAGGTTGGTCCGTACCTGAGAAATTACCGAGTACTGTGAACACTCCATACCGAGAAGAGTCCGTGATGATCCATCCTGATGGTCAAACCTTGTACTTCTCATCAAACGGCCATCCAGGGATGGGCGGTCTGGACATTTTCATGAGTCGAAAAAACGCGAAGGGAGAATGGGGAAAAGCGGTTAATCTTGGTTATCCCATCAATACCTACAAAAACGAAAATAGTCTGTTGGTTTCTGCCAAAGGGGACCTGGCTTTCTTTGCATCAGACCGGGATGGCGGGTTTGGAAGTTTGGATCTCTACTCCTTTCTATTGCCCGAAAAATTTCGGCCGGTTAAAACTACTTACGTAAAAGGAAAGGTATATGATGCCGTTACTAAGGAACATTTAGCCGCCCAATTTAAACTGGTTGATTTGGAAACAGGTGAAGTCGTGAAAGAAGCTGTGGCAAACTCCGGAAATGGTGAATTCCTGGTTGCGTTGCCTGTGAATAAAGACTATGCTCTTTATGCGTCGCACGAAGGATACTTGTTTTTCTCAGAAAATTACTCACTTACATCGGCAGATTTGGCAGATAAGGAATTTGCCATAGAGGTACCTATGGAAAAGGATGTAATTGTGCTGGAAAATGTCTTCTTTGATGTAGACAGTTATAAACTAAAGCCGAAAAGTACTTATGAACTGGACAAGGTGGTCGATTTTCTTAAATCCAATCCATCTCTAAAGGTGGAGCTTGGCGGCCATACAGATAGCGACGGGGACGACAAGTCGAATCAGATTCTTTCAGAGAACAGGGCAAAAGCATGTGTAGAATATATTACTTCCAAAGGGATTGACAGAGATAGGCTGTCATTTAAGGGTTATGGTGAAGCAAGGCCTAGAGTTGCAAACGATACGCCAGAAAACAAAGCGAAGAACAGACGTACGGAGTTGAAGATTCTTAACTAACTCAGTTCACCACGGTTAGTTTTCGTCGAATCACGCCATTACCCGATTGGATTTCCACCACGTACATACCATTGGATAAATGTAACTGGAACGAATTTGCGTGGGGACCGAGTGCGTCTTCATAAATAAGTTTTCCTGAGCTGGCGAAGACTCTTATTGTTCCTTTTCCTGTTTCCAGGTCAACTGTGAAATTACCATTAGATGGATTTGGGTATATGGTTACATTTTTTTCAAGTTCGGTAATTCCGGTTACAAATACAGAATCTTCCAGTACTATTCCGGTACCCAGGCAATCATCCATCATTTTAACTACAAATACTGAAGTGTAACCAACAGCCACTTCTTTCACCCCAACAAGTGCAAACCCACCATCATTACATGGAATGATGTCATACCCTAAGTCCACCCCGTTGTTTCCAAAGGTATTTCCAAAGCCCGGGCAGCCGCTATCGAACCACATACCGCCTGTAGTGTCATTACCTAAAGACCAAACATCGGAACCATTTGCATTTGGTTCCTGCATCCCTACCGACATGGTAGTTCCGCGATTTGGGTATTCCATGGTTTGATTAATAATCATGTTGTAGGGGTTTGCATGAGTAATAATATTTACCTGATCACCTGTAGTGCTGCTCAATTTACTCATGTTAGCACTCCAATAGTCATTACCGGATTCAGTAGAGGTCCAGGTGAATATTAAACGACCGTTGGTTAATTCAATCAGGTCTGTACCGTAATCGTTTTCCGCATAGCCGAATGTTTGATCCCAAAGAACATTGCCAGATGCATCTAGTTTTAAAGCCCAGGCGTCTGATTGCCCTGCTCCCGAAGAACTTGTTTCAGCTGCCAGCAGAATGTCTCCACTTGTTGTTACTTCCACTGATCGTCCTATTTCAGAACCTGTACCACCATATTCTCGGGCCCATACCGTATCTCCAACGGCGTCAATTTTTAATAGAAAGGCATCGTTTAGTCCACTGCCGGAACTATAGGTTTCCCCCGTAATCAGAAAGCCGCCATCTGAAGTTTCTACCAAAGAATAACCCAAATCCCAGTCCGATCCACCGTAGGTTTTACTAAGCAGCACATGGCCGTTATAGTTGATCTTTAAGAAATATACGTCGTATCCACCCGCGCCAAAACTATTGGTGTATCCAACGATTGCCAGATTGCCGTCTGAAGTGTGCACAATTTTCATGGCTCGGTCAATTTGCGCTCCTCCTTTCGTTTTTGTCCAGATCACTTCGCCGGTCGAGTCCAATTTTAATATAAGTAAATCCGCGCCAGGCATTCCGAAGCTTGAAGAAGAACCTACAACGATATAGCTTGAATCTGCTAATTGTACCATGCTTCGGCCAACTTCCTCACCTGAATTACCATAGGCACGCTCAAATGCAATTTGCGCATTGGCCGAAAAGGACAAGCTGATTACCAGCAAGGTAACCGGAAACAATTTTTTTAGAATCTCCATAAGGCCCCTCCGTTTAAGTTTTTACCATAGCCACTTGGCGAAATCATACCGATGAGGTTGTTGGTAGAGATAAACGCACCAATTTTTTTGGTCGAGTATTTAATTCTTAGTCCGGTGGTTATTTCTCCATAACCACCTACGATTCCAATTATGGAGGAGGTAAGTTTTTCATTAATTGCATAAGTCATACCTCCATACACCAGTGGCCGATAGTTAGCGTTAAAAAGATATTGGGCTCCTGCAATTCCCAGGAGTTTTCGGTTGCCACGATTTTCAGGAATGAATGAAACAGAAACCAGGGTTGGAAGCATGGTGTAATAAGTTCCCTCCTTTGCTGTCGGGAGAATGGAATCTTTTAATTCCTGTTCATCAAACACATTGTTGTAATCCGCATCGAATAGATTCTCGACCTCGTAGCCGGAAAAGCGATAGGAGGAATCAACCGAGTAGGTTTGCGGAACCCTGGTCCACGCAATAAACCCAAGGTTATCTACTGCCAGCCTGAGCTTACCGATACTACTTTTCTTACTCTTTCCATCCAAACTTGCCGGTGCTGTGTTGTTCACTCGTATTGGAATGTAATAGGTGGCATTGGTCGCCACCCCTGCACCATTCATCGTAGCCAGATTTACATTGCCATCACCTACCTGTTGAAGATTTAATTGTGCGTCAAGAGTGATTTCTGAAACATCGCTAGCTGTAGTTAGCACCATGTTCGTGGCGTTCATCGCCAGGTGGCTTTGCCCTTTTATCGCGGATATTCCAAATTCGCATCCAGTGGGTTTGTAAACCAAACTTGCTCCAAATTCTTGAAAAACAATTTGGTTAAAGCTAGTGGGCCCAAGTTGCATACTGGCACCAACCCGGTCTGCGTTTCCCACGAATGCAGCATGAAACAGATCCCTGGTAAAAGAACTGTTGAATAAGGCATGATGCTCTAGATTTAGTGAAAACCCCCAATCAGCGTTATTGAAAATGGTGTCTCGAAAGTCGTAGAACTGAAATCCCGCAGAAAAACCAATTCCAAGTCGGTTACCCTGGTCAGTTAGCTGTCGCTCCACTTTTTCCTTCAATTCATCATCAATAAATCCACCAACCAGAAATTTGTTAGAAAAGTCATTTGAAATGCCCTGGCTTTGATAAAACGCACTTCCATAGGTGCTTACAATCATCGAGCTGGTTGTGTCAGGCTCATCCAGATCATTTATCAGAATCTGGGAATTGATAGTACACGGTAGCAAAAGCAATATGAAAATCAGGTGTCTCATTCCAGATTGAATTGATATTCGACTTTTCCGTGGATTCTTAAGTCCAACTTATGCCAATCCATTACTTTCACAAGTGCCGGCGAGTTGGTTGTGTTAAAGACAACATTTATGAGTAGCTGTTCCTCTTGAAGCAGAGTCCTGATTTGCTCTGTGTTAAGTGTAAGAACAATGTCTGATATAGTGCTACCAACAACTTCATTTGCAATGTTAACTGGTGCAGCACCAACAGATCCATTGGTAACGATAGGGTCGCTGAAGGTACCATCGTCTGCTTTTAGATAAGCCTGAAAGCTAGCGTTGAAAGGGAAACTGTTTTCCGCTACTACGGTGAGTGTCCCTGATTGCACGTCGGTTGAATCTGCATCTAATTGAATGGCAATAGTGTCTTGCAGTGTGAGTCCATTTGCCGCAAAACACAAGGGCATCTCTAATTCCATGCTGGCGGATAAAGGATAATCATAGTTGAAAAAATCGTTGTGGTTGCTCACGTCGCCAAACGGGTTGATCTGGAATTGTAGTGCATAGCTGATGTCACTTGGGAGATTTTCAATGAACAGATCCAGATTTGAATTGGCATTGGTGAATGATTCTATTCTGGTTTCTGGAGATACTGCCCAGCCGCTTCTGGTGGGACGCGTAAGGTTGATGGCTGAACCAACGGAACTATGTGACAATGCTACAGTACCGCCAGTGCCAATACTGTTAATTTGAGAGATGATTACCTGTTTGTCTACACCAACTCCATCCGTAATTTTCAAATCCAGACTAATTTGATCTATATCGAAGGATCCGGCTAAAACGTTTTCCATAAAGGGAATTGCCGTAGAATCCAGAGGTATCTCCACCAGTTCATCACCGAAATACCCAAGAGCTCTTTGCGGGACGATATTTGCAAAACTTACATTTACTCTAATAGAATCCGCCTGGGAAATGGCTACCGGAGTGGGATGTGCGGGATCAAGAGTTGCTGAAACCCTTGAAAGCAGCGTGTTATATTTTAACCCATCCGAACCAGTTAGGTCAAACTCGTAGTTAGTCAGGTCAACCGACCCGGTAACCACGGCCGGTGTTACGCCGTCTGAGGCGGGAATCGAAAGTTCTTCGAAAAACTCAACTCCACTTTTGGAGGCACTGGGGATTAATATGGAATCGATGGTTGGACCGTCTACGTAACTTTCAATCTCATAATTCAGTTGTCCGCTTCTAAGCATGAAGTAGGTCAATTCCGCACCATCGACATTGAAGGTGTTTTCTTCTGGTTCGGACAGAAAAGTAAAACCAGGACTAACGGAAATTGTGATAGGAGAGGTAACTGTGTAAACATCCGAAATTGTGGTATCCGGTGTTTGAAACAACGAATCAATGCTGAGTGTATAAATCTCTCTGACAATGTGGAGGTTCACGGTACTGTCAGAATTTACGATCAGATTTGAGTCGCCAACCAAATTCTGTATCGTAAGGGAAGTATGTACCAACGGGGCAGCATATTCTGCGTTCCAGGTGGTAGCTTCTTTGCGACAACCTGACAAAGCTATTCCGCCAAACAGCAAAACCGTCAAGTAGCCGCCCATCCTACCTTTTACCAATCGGGACATCCTCATTCTTTCAAAAATACTGAATTCTGATGCTGAGGGCTTGCGAACTGAAGCAACGGTATGATTCTTCGTATCAATAGCCATATTTGCCTTTCCAAACTGATTTTAGATAAGTTCGAAGTTCCAGTTCTCTTTTCGTATTTCCCGGTTCGAAAATTCGTGTACCACTAATCTCCGAAGGAAGAAACTCCTGTTCATGCAGGGCTTCCGAATGACTGTGTGAATACTTGTAATCTTTTCCGTAATCCAGTTCTTTCATCAATGACGTAGGTGCATTTCTTATATGCAACGGTACAGATAAATTGCCTGTTTTTCGCACCAATTCCTGGGCAGTATTGATAGCCTGATAGGCAGAATTGGACTTGGGGGAGCTGGAGAGATAGGTAACGCATTGCGACAGAATAATCCGTGATTCGGGCCATCCGATCATATTAACGGCTTGAAAGCAGTTGGTGGCCATTATCAATGCCGTTGGATTCGCGTTTCCAATATCTTCACTTGCAAAAATAACGAGTCGCCTGGCGATGAACTTAGGGTCTTCACCGCCTTCTACCATTCTTGCTAGCCAATACACCGCAGCATTAGGATCACTTCCGCGCATGGACTTAATGAAAGCTGAGATGATGTCGTAATGTTGTTCGCCATTTTTGTCATATAGTGCTAGATTCTCCTGAATAGAGTCCATGACAAGGTCGTTAGTTATAACACCATTGGGAGCATTGTTTACCACAATCTCAAGCACATTCAGTAGTTTTCTGGCGTCACCACCAGACATTCTGAACAGTGCTTCTGACTCTTCTACCTTAACGTTAGAAGACTTTAATATTTCATCGTGGTTTAAGGCCCGGTTCAGGATGGTGGTTAGTTCTTCCACCGTATGGTGTTTTAGAACGTAGACCTGACATCTTGAGAGTAGTGCTGAAATAACTTCGAAAGAAGGGTTTTCCGTTGTGGCACCAATTAAGGTGATAATCCCCTTTTCCACGGCTGCCAGAAGAGAGTCTTGCTGGGATTTTGAAAAACGATGAATTTCATCAATGAACAAGATGGCGTTTGATCCTCCAAAAAGCCCCTGATTCTTTACTTTGTCAATCACTTCCCGGATGTCTTTTACCCCTGAATTTATCGCACTCAATGTGTAGAATGGTCGATCGAGCTTTTTTGAAATTAGCTGAGCCAAAGTAGTTTTACCTACTCCCGGAGGCCCCCATAGAATAATGGAAGGGATAATACCGTTCTCCAATGCCTTACCCAATGGTGCATCTTTCCCAACGATATGACTTTGACCTACGTAGTCGTCTAGTGTTTGAGGACGAATTCGTTCGGCTAGTGGTGTAAAACTTTGAGTCATGGTGCGGTTACATCTAAAGTTTCCGGCCGCTTGTGCTTCCATCTTTTATGACTCCAAAGCCAATATTCAGGTTGCTTCAATATAATTGACTCCAGGGCTCGTGTATGCGTTTCGGTAATTTCACCATACCCGGCTTTCGATGGATCCTCACAGATTACGCGATAAGTCACCCGGTAGTGACTGCGCCGGGTTTTAATAATGTCTCCATAAACCACAGGCAGGTTGTATTTCTTAGCGTATTTTTCTACCCCAAACTGAACCCCTGTGTCTTGCGATAGAAACTCCATCCAGTAAGCTTTTCTTGGGTTACCTGGCGATTGATCCGAAGCAAATATAAATCCGTATTTCTCTTTTGAATCATGATCCTCAAAATAACGGGCAGTGGCTTTCATCGGAATCATTTTGATGCCAAATCTTTCTCTGGTTTTTCTAATCTTCTCATCGAAAAATTTGTTTGACAGGGGTTTGTAAATACCAATTCCACGGTGTTTGTGGTAGATCGGCATCGCTAGTGCATACATTTCCCAGGAATTGTAGTGCCCACCAACCATGATCACGTTTTTGCCCTCATCATAAAACCGATCAATTACTTCAGGATTTTCTATAACCATTCGTTTACGCACACTCTTTTCGGATATGGTGAAAAACTTAATGCTCTCAACAATCAGATCACAGAGATGGGCATAAAACTTTCGTTCAACTTTCTTTCGTTCCGCCTCATTCAAATGTGGCAGGGCATTCTTAAGGTTCCTTCGAATAACCGCCTTTCTGTAGCCGAAAACGTGGTACAGCAGGAAGTAACTACAGGTCGACATGAAATGCAGGTACCACATCGGCATGATGGAGAAAGGAATAATAAAAACGTAGTATAAAATCCGGCTGCCCAAAATCAATCAATAAGCACCAAATCTAAAGTTATTTCGTCGCTTTGATAGCAAGTTTCTCCACAGTTTTGAAAGGTATCCTCTTCCAACTCATCGCTATCTACTGCAATGATTAGGTTAGGACCTACCTGATAATATGCCTCAGCCGTGTAGGTTCGATCTGTAGGGAGGTAGTAGCTAATTTCATTTGAGTAAAGCGTATCTCTGAGCACGATTTGATTGTCCTCAATATTTCCGCGATATAAAATAACAGGTACGCCAAATGTTCTCTCCGAAATCTGTAGATTGACCCAGTTGGAGTCAATTGGAGTTGGGTGGCAGTAGATTGAAGCATCACATTCATCTACCTGCGAATTGCACGAGGCTAAAAACCATATTGTTATGGCACCTAGGCAAAAAGGAATAATTATTCGATTCTTACGCATATAGAAAACATTAAACGGCTATCGGGAACAGAATCTAATCGGTCGGTAAAATGCAAATAACTCAATTGCAGATAAACACCGTCAACAAACCAGGTAAACCCGCCAAAAGGATTTACGGTAAATCCAGCTTGTGGACGTTGTTTGGTTCCTTTGTAATCTCCAAATAAGTAGCCGGTTTTTGCTCCCAGGGCAAAACTTGCTTCTCCTGTTCCTAATGGAACACTCAGAATTCTCTTATAGGTATCCAGCGAAATGAAAAACTTCTTTTCCTTCCACTGCCGGATTATATTAGTTGCTTCTGCTGTTTGTACCTTTTTATAGTAAGGTCTGAAGGCGAAATTCACACTTGCCCCGATTCTGGAATTGGTTTCTTCTGCACCGGCACCAAAATCTACATAGAAGTCATTCGGATTAGCGTGGAAACCCATTGTAAACATAGGCAGAACATTAGCGTTCGACTGTACTTCATCCTGAGCATTTATGTGTTGAACAAGGCATATTAAACCAACCATTAACCACTTGTGCATTCTCAAAAATAATGATTCACCCGAAGCAATCATAGTGAAAGAAACGAATCCGAATGACCAGGAGCAGGTATTCTATTCCAATAGAAGCGAAACGGCCATTACGAACATCCCGGAAATGGTTCCGAGCACCATATTTTTCCGCTTTCCGTATTCGATAGAGACCGGCATTAAGTTGGCAATCGAGATGTAAATCATGATTCCGGCTATAAAACTCATGATGTATCCAAAGAACAATTCACTCAGGTGATCGCCAAAAAGGATGAAGGCTATGAACGCACCAAGTGGTTCTGCAATTCCACTAAGGAACGTCATACCCAGCGCTTTTCTTTTGCTTCCGGTAGCTCTGTATATCGGGCTGGCGATGGCAATTCCTTCCGGAATGTTGTGGATTGCGATTGCCAATGCAATCATTGCTCCTACCTCAATGTCATTTAAGCTCCCGGCCAGCGTAGCAATCCCTTCGGGAAAATTGTGAATGGCAATGGCCATTGCCACCAACAGCCCACTTCTAAAAAGTCTTTTACGACTTTTGGTTGATATTCCTTCTTCCTTTTTTTGCTCTGGAATAAGCGAATCTATTAAGGCGACAAACCCCATACCGGCAAACAGCAACCCAATACTAATTAAATTGCCGGCGCCCGAACCATAATGTTCTCCAAGAATTTCAAACGAATGCGGGATCATTTCGATAAAAGAAACATATACCATGACTCCAATGGCAAATGCTGTGCTTAGTCCTAAGAATGCATCAGACCGGCTTTTTCTGTAAAAGACTACGAGCCCGCCAATTACCGTACTTAACCCTGCAAATACAGCCAGAAGAAACGCTATGGTTAAATTAGACAACTCCATCAACTAGTGAAAAACCGACGCAAAAGTATGTGGTTTACCCAGATTTTGGAATACCCTATTTATGTTAAATTCATGCGATACGTTCATTGGGATGGAGTGGTGGCGGCTTTAATCTTTGGAAAACGGTTTTTTATTGATCTGATATTCTTGTATGGCAGCATCCAGGAGCCATAGTGCCTCATCGGTATCACCAAAGCCCTGATGCTCCATTTTTCCTTTTCCCTTATAGTTGGTGAACCATAGTTGTATTATTTCTGTTACTCCCGGATAGCGATTACGCAATTCATGAATGTTGTTTAACCCGCACAATGGAGAGTCAGGAGAAACCGCAATTAATTTGTCATCTTGTTCCCCTCCGTCAAGTAGATTTAAAACTCCGATGATCTTACATTCCAATAATTGTCCTCGCTGTGCAGGAGGGCCGAGAACGAGGACGTCCAGGGGGTCTCCGTCTCCACCTTTTTCTTTGGAAAGTAAGGTTCCAGGTATCAATCCATAGTTTCCGGGATAACCTAGATAGTTAACTATCCTGGGCTTACCGTCAACTATTTCGTGCTGAATTTTTCCGGTCGATTTGTTCAGCTCCCATTTTTCGATTGTTCCTGCCGGAATTTCAATGAGTGCCTGAACGTCGCCCTCCTCAAAGCAGCCAGGGAGGGCTATATGGTCTGATTTCGTACTGTCGGTCTCGTTCAATTGATCGGATGAAATCTGAGGAACATCCGGATGGTCCGACTTGCACGACCATAGATGGCCAGACAAAGCAAAAAGCAGAGAGATAATAGTGCCCCTGTTCATAGATACCCTTTAGTCAACAAACGGATAAAGCTAGTCAAAATGGCGAGGTTTGAGAATACAGCTGATACCGTTTGAGTAATAACAACTGTTATCTAGTCAAAGCGCAGAAAGGCGTCCCAGTACTGTACTTTGTCCATATTCTCCCAATGGATTATAAAATACCGGTATTGATAGGTTTGAATCTGGCATAGCACCAGACACGCTAAGCAGGCAGGGTAAATCAGGAACACCCAACGACTTTTTCGAACATGGGTTAGCAGCAATCCAAGAGGAATGGCACAAAAAATCAGGTAATCAACCATTACTCTTGATGAAAAGCTTCCTCCATACCACCAGTTCCACCAGGAGCTTAAAACATAAATCACTAAAAGGATGAATCCGAGGTAGTACAATGCTATAGTTCGGTCATGTTTCAGCCACACGATGGTGCCTAATATTGAAATAAGAGCTAGTGGCGTGTATACAAACCACCCTTTTTTGTAACTGAAAAGGAAGTCGATTATATGCGGCTCGGTGAATTCAAATGATTCTCCTCCGTAGGAATAAACGAACAGATTGCCCGTAGCCTGGTAATAAAAGATTAACTGGACAGAGCAAACAAGCAAAGCAACGAGTGCGCCTGGCAAAATCAATTTGGGTTTTACAAGTAAGTTTCCAAATTCTTTGATACCCCCTAAAAAGATGGGAGCGGAGAGCAAAATCAGTGCGTTAGAAGGTCTGATTAATACGATCAGCCCGTAGATAACTCCAATCTTCGTTGCATTTGCGATTGATGGTACGTCCCTGAACCTAATCAACAGATAACAGAAAATGCTGATTAGCGCAAAAGAATAGATATGAGACATGCCTGGCTCTACACAGCAATAATAGAACAGGTTGGTTCCAAATGTTAAGAGGATAAGAACCAGGGCGCGAATCCGGTTTGTTAATCTGAAATGTTTCAGCACTTTGTTGAGAAAGATCAAGCCAATGAACAGATATACAACGGCTGCCAGGGATATGGCAATCATGTAAGGTTTTGCATATCCATCGGTTGCTCCTCCGGTTAATAGCTGATAGCCATGTGCAATTAGGAAAAATGGAGCTTCAGCTATGGCTGTACCACAATAGTACTTGTTAACGGTTCCATTATTAGTATTCTGTCGATAATCTGTAACGAAATTCTTATCGTAATAGGGAGTAGACTCACTCCCCTCTAGTTCTTCGTAGAATTCAAATTCCAGATCGTTATAAATAAACACAGCGGGGAGATAGGCATAATAACCTCGTGCGTCGGTCTCTATTGTTCCTCTCCACGAGTCTTTGTACCAGTTGATGTTGGAGGTAACTGCAAAACAGATTAGTCCACACACAAGAATGGTCCAGGAAGAAATATTTAGTTTATTCCACACGTTTAAATCGGTCGGGAGTATAGGGAGCCAACATACATCAGGTCGGTGGTTTTCAAATCAGGATTCGAGAACTGGAGAGGGGTTTTGGGAAATAGTATGATCACTTCGATCTTATCATCGTACAAGCTGTTGTGGTTATTCTTGCACCGAACGGCTACCTGTTGGACCAAATGATTATTTAACGAAACTGACTGGTCTAATTGATAAAGATGCCAATCTTCGGCACTTATTTCAACAATTCCTGCCAGGGTACCAGTTACCGGAAATTGGTCTCCAACATACGCGTTACTTTTGGGAGCAAAGAACCTCAATGCTTCCGGCACAGGTTCGTTTTCCGTTCTACCCTGAACTCTACTTCTAAAGAAGAACCTGGGCACAAAGTCCTGAAAGGAAATGGGGTTCCAATAACCTTTACGAATACGAATATTGGACATTTCGATCATCAGGTAAATCCCCATGAATATAACCATAGTTGAGCTTGCGATTAGCTCTACGCCGGCCGCGCCACTGCCATAATTGAGGGCAATCACTACGTATTCGAACATACCTATAATAACCAACCCCAGCACCAGATTGTCTCCGATTACCTGATGATTCAGGCGTTGGCCGGATCCCATTAATGATGAGAGATTAAGGGTGTTGTTTTTCATAAGCATCCACACCCGCATGCAGCCGAGCATGAATAGGAATGTTATAAAGGAGAACGCCTGACCGAATTCACTTATCAGCCAGAAGTCGTAAAAACCATGAAATAGTGCCGCAAGCATGAATCCTGCAGCCTGTACCATTACTTTTTGTTTCCGATCGGTTAATCGGTATTTCGAAATCACAAAAGCATAGGCTACCACAGATGCTGCAAACATGTGAAACACTACTGCGGTAATGGCTCTGTCTGATATAATCTGTAGAGAATCCGATTCGTAATATTTCATGTTTTCCATGAAAGCAAACCCGAGGGCGGAAACAGAAGCGTATAGGATGTAATCAAAGGGTTCGTTGATCTTTTTGGTAAGTTTCAGTACCAACAACCACGGAATGAATTTAACCAGTTCCTCAACCGCCCCAATGGCGACCACACTATAGAGGAAATCCCCCAGCGCACTGTCTCGCATACGCAGACCTGTATAGATGTCGATAAAATCTGACAGCGGGTAAACAAAGAACAGCAACGCACATGAGAGTAGGAATGTTAAGACCAGCGGGCCCCATTTTTCGGGTTGGAAAATGTCAAAACTCCTTATATAAATAAGCCAGAGTAGCGCAATCAACAGTGCGGCAAGAAAACCATAAATGTTAACGGTACTGGTATATCGTTCCACATAACAGTTCCAGTAAAGATTCCAGTCCCCGTGAATGAAGTAGAATTGAAATCTGCTCCTGAGATCAAGATGAGGTGCAATTTGCAAGTCGTAGTATAAAGAATCGAACTGATCAGGATAGTATTTAGACGTCAGATCAATGATATGAAATGCCGCATCGGTAGTAGCACCACCAATGTTCATTTCAGCACGGTAGTAATCCATGGCGGCTTTAATCTTGTACTGGCTTTCCAGATGCCTGCCATAATAGAGATTGAGGAAAGGTTGATTCTGATTTTGTACGGAATGCAAATACCCGATTTTAGCGTCTTCTTTACTTACCTGATACTCTAAGGCGTAAAGAAAGATTCGGCCAATATCCTTCTGCTGTTCGGTTCCGTTAAGGATGTGATCCGTTAAATTTTTTTTAAGGTCGAAAGCACGAATGGGATAGGGATCCTTTTCTATGTAATCATAGAGAACCCTGGGGTCTGGCTGATCAGAAAGTGCTTGTTTTTGCAATGCAATATGTCGATGAGCTCCGTCAGGGATTTTGGCGATCGTCTCGTACGACAGGTTTTCCTGCCTGACGGGGGTGTTGCCTACAAAAATATTGATGCACAGAACCGATACTGCGATGATTAAAAGTACCGAAACGGGTCTGGCATTTTGCGACAGAAACTGACCGATAGTTTCGGGGTTTCTACGTCGGAAATTGGTGTAAATCCGATGCGCAATCACCGCAATGAATGCGGCGTATATGAAAATGGCAAAAATCACCTACAGGTTGCCTATGGTGCGATCTTTTGGATATTTTACCTGATATTTTAATTCCACGGATTCTGACTGCCCGGCACCGAGATTCATTCTCCATTTAAGTGCACCCGTAGTTTCATTGTATTCGGCTCCGGAAGTTTCAATCGTGTTAACCTCAATTTCCTTTTGCTGTGAAATAGGAATTTGGTCATGAACCAAAATGGACACTGGCGCCCCTTTACTGTTTCTCACAGTGATTCTAATACCAAGAGTGGTCTTTCGGTTGCCACCAATTACCTGATTCTGACCATAGTCCTTGATTTTCTCGCGCTTTACAATCACACCTTTGTCTCTACCCAGTGAAAGGTCGATGGTATCTTTAGTTGTAGAAGCGTTAAGATAAGAGTTGCCAACATACGTCCCCTCGTAATAGATATTGGCCTCTCCACTTAGCAGGTTGTACTGATCCCAATCAGTAACTCTGGCCATCAGAAATGCATCTTTGTCAAACTTAGGAGCAACAAAATATTCGTAGGTGGCCGGTAATTCGTGAGATTGGATTTCTACCGCGTAATATTCGCCATCCGCAACGATGGTGTATGGTATGGTGATCTTGAACTCGGTACTTACGCCGCTATTGTTTACAACAACAGGTGGTGGAGCAGCAACAACTGCAAAATCCATCTTTTCACTCTCGGCTTCCTCCAGATCATCCGCGTAGGCTTCGGCAGAGTTCATTACCATTCTCTTATTTGAACTACGCCCTCTCAGGAAATTTCCATTTGCATATCCAAATTGCAATACCCAGGGCCTTACGGTTGGGGCGGTATTGGACACACTTGGATTACCTGTGGAAAGGGTCAGGTCTACATTGTCCCAATCTTCGCCCGTGTTTTGCCATACATTTCCCTTGTAAATCAAATTTACCGGACTTTTCAGATCTTTCGCACGAACATCGTAAACAGGGAGCCAACCCGCTTCGTAGACCACATAGCTAAGGAAAATTTTAGCCGTAGTTCTAACCTTGGAAGAAATTCTTACCACAATATCGGTTGTGCCTTTGTAGCGATTTGCATTGAGCTTGTTCAACTGCCGATTAAGTCGGTCAACGGTGGTTTGAAATTCTTTCTGCTCCTCAGAAATGTCCAGCATTTTCATTTCAATTTCCTTCAGTCGGGTGCGGTACAAATCAGCGACCTCAATCAGGTCTTCAACATCAAGACCGGTCTGTGAACCACCAACTTCCATGTTGGCCAGAATTAGTTTTTTTTCGTTTTCATAAACGGATAAAAACCGTTTGCGCAATTCCAGCTTGAACTCCATATCAGTTAGCGAGTCCTGTATGGTTCTGAACTTGGGTGAGATTGTAGGGTCTTGCATGTAATTGGCCGCATGATTTACGGATACGATGGTGAACTCTTTGTTTCCTCCTACCTGAATTGAATTACCATCAAGATTGCGTTCCAAACCTTCGAACTTAAGGAGGTTGTTACCCGCATTCAATTGTACCTCTGCTTCACGATGGAGTTCGGCACCGCGAAGGAAAACCGTAACATCTTTGATTTTGGTTTCAACATTAATTTCCTTGCCCGGCTTTTCCTGAGCAATACCCTTAAACAATACCGCCATTAGGGGTAGTAACAGTCCGATTCTAATCACCATTGTGTTCATATTCACAAATTTAATTGTTCTGGTTTAAGCCCGCAGTTGCAGAAACAATCTTTACCAACAACTTCTTAAACGGACACCAGCTTCCTGGTTAATGTGGATAATAATATTGAATCTGATACCGTTTGGATGCTTCATTTACCTCACGATGGTTAATTTTATACCCAATCTACAGCTATGGATAATCGACCTTTAATTCTGGTAACCAACGATGATGGTATAACGGCACCCGGACTGAAAAACCTCATCGAGGCAGTGGAAGAGTTTGGAGAATTGCTCATTGTTGCACCGGACAAACCGCAAAGTGGAATGGGACACGCAATTACCGTAAACGTTCCATTGTACATGAACGAGTCTGACTATCATGGCGATCACAAGGCGTTCACAACATCAGGAACACCTGTAGACTGCGTGAAATTAGCCATGTACATGTTGCAGGGCAAGCATCCGGATTTGATTGTAAGTGGAATCAATCATGGTACGAACGCTTCTACCAACGTAATTTATAGTGGAACCATGTCTGCGGCTGTTGAAGGAGCCCTTGATGGTACCCCGGCAATTGGTTTTAGTTTGATGGACTTTGCGATGGATGCGGATTTTGAAGGTTCTAAATGGGCGGTTAGGAAATTGGTGAAAATGGCTTTGGAACATGGCATTCCCAAAGACAGTTGTCTGAACGTAAACATTCCGAAATTACCTGTGGATGAGTTAAAGGGCATTCGCGTGTGTCGACAAGCCAGAGCCTTCTGGCAAGATGGTTTTGAAGAGAGAACCAGTCCGTTTGGAAAGAAATACTACTGGCTTACAGGTAATTTTAAGGATTATGATGGAGGAGAAGATACTGACTTATGGGCACTTGAAAATGGCTATGTTTCGGTGGTGCCGACGCAGTTTGATATGACTGCCCATCATGAGATTGCGGAGATCAATTCGTGGATGCATGTTTAAGAGGGATCACATGTTGATAGGTGTGGCTATTGGGATACTTCTTCCCGCGGCCTTTGTTGGCCTGATTTATTTGGTTTTCGTAATTGGTGATAAACAGCCGACAATGAAGTTAATGGGGCAACTGGTTTTCTTTGGCTTAGCCCTTAACATTTTACCGGCCCGCCGCCTTTCAAAAAATAACAAGGAGTGGACGGTTCGCGGGTTGATGTTAATTACTATGCTCATGATTGTTGCCTGGGCAATAATATTTCTTCTGGACTGATGAAATACTACATCATTTCTGGTGAAGCTTCCGGCGATTTGCATGGTTCTAATTTGATGAAGGCTCTCAAGGAAAAAGATGCACTGGCGGAATTTCGTTTCTGGGGTGGTGATTTGATGAGCGAAGTAGGCGGAACACTTGTAAAGCACTATCGGGATCTGGCATTTATGGGCTTTGTGGAAGTGCTCATGAACATCAGAACGATTGCCCGAAATTTGAAATTTTGTAAACAGGATGTGCTGGATTACCAGCCCGATGCATTAATTCTGATCGACTATCCCGGGTTTAATCTCAGAATTGCGGAATTCGCACGAGAAAATGATATTTCTGTTCATTATTACATTTCACCTCAGGTGTGGGCATGGAAGCAGAGCCGGGTGAAGAAAATTCGAAGGGACGTTACCAGGCTGTACTGTATTCTGCCATTTGAAGAAGAGTTTTATGCTCAACACGATTATCAGGTAGATTTTGTCGGGCATCCTTTACTGGATGCAATTGAAGATCAACCTGATTCCGATGGTTTCCGGGAAGAGTTTGGTCTGGATTCAAGCCCCATAATAGCACTGTTGCCAGGAAGTAGAAAACAGGAGATTTCGAAAATGCTGGGAGTAATGGTGAAAATGGTGCCGATGTTTTCCGACTACCAGTTTGTAATTGCCGGAGCACCTTCGCAGGATGTGGCTTATTACCAAAGCCTGGTTGGAGAGGAGATAAAAATTATATCCAACAGAACGTACGATTTGCTCAAGGAATCGGAGGCGGCACTTGTTACTTCAGGTACGGCAACCCTCGAAACAGCGCTGTTTAAAGTGCCGGAAGTGGTCTGCTACAAAGGCGGGTGGATGTCTTTCCAAATAGCTAAGAGACTGGTAAAGGTGGATTATATTTCTCTGGTTAACCTGATTATGGAAAAGGAAACCGTAAAGGAGTTGATTCAAAACGAATTTACTGTTGAGAATGTTGCGCAAGAACTCAGGCGTATCTTACCCGGTGGTTCTAAAAGAGCCCAAATGCTTCAAGATTATGAATCGCTTCAGGAGAAGTTAGGTGGAACCGGAGCTTCTCGTCGCACCGCTAGTTTGATTTACCAGTCGGTTGCCGGTTAGCTCACACTTTGATTAGGGAATTGCGTTTTAACTGGTGCGAAGCTCTGATCTAACTTACGTCTATGCGCAGCTTGCTGTTAATAAGAAATCTGTGAGGCTCCATCCTGTCGGGCATTATCCTTGTATGTTCGCAGCTGTGAAAGTTTGGCTGGTAGCAATAGGTACACTTCTCTCAATGTTCGGATATACCCAGAATATTCGGGTGGGTCTTTATTATGTGTCTACCGTAAAATCGGCAGAAGTGGTTTATGATACAGGGCGTTATTTATTGGTTGGAGACTCTGTTGTTTATGACACACTCGATGTAGGTTTTAAGTTTACAACCTACACCTATGGAGATCAAATTAAGGCCAAAGTGGATGGGAAAGAGATTGGGGTGTTCGATACCGTTAAATTGATTGGGTTGGATTCGCTGAATGGTTTTAAAATCCGCTCACTTACACACAATAGTAAATACCGCTATTACTGGCAAGACCTGGAGTTCTCCAAAGGCGACGACAAGCTGAAAATTGTTAATGTAGTGGATATCGAAGCTTATTTGCCCGGGGTTATTGAATCGGAATCCGGAACGGGGGAGGGAATTGAGTACTACAAAATCCAGGCGACGATTTCCCGGACTTATGCCCATTCCCACACTCATCGGCACAAGGAAGAGGGATTTCATGTCTGCGACCATACGCATTGCCAGGTTTACCGAAAACGATCCAGAAAGAACCCTGCTATACCGGCTGCGGTGAAGGCGACAACTGGTTTGGTAATTGTAGATAGTGATATCAACTTAATTACCGCTTCGTTTTTTTCTAATTGCGGTGGACAAACTTGCAATTCCGAAGATGTTTGGAGTGGACGGCTTGATTACCTCAGAAGTGTTAAAGATCCGTTTTGTCGGGAAATGCCACATTATTACTGGAAGAAGATAGTTTCAAGGGACAGATGGCTGCGTTACGTCGAGAATAAGATGCCGGCCTACTATAAAGCAAACCATACCTTTTCGGATACGTTTGACATTAGTTTTAAGCAAGGAAAGCGCCGGGTATATTACAGTAATGCCGGGTATAGCATTCCGCTAAAGGATATTCGTGCTGACTTTGAGCTTCGTTCCACATTTTTCTCAATCACAGAGGATGGGAACGATGTTGTTTTTAAGGGTCGCGGGTTTGGTCATGGAGTAGGCCTGTGTCAGGAAGGAGCCATGCGAATGGCTGATTTGGGCTACTCCTATCTGGAAATCCTAAAATTCTATTACTCGGGAATCCATGTGATCCATCTGGAGGATATGGACTTTTTTAGGTTGGAGTAAGGTGTTTAGTAGGTGGCACCGTTTATTACGTAACTGTTGTAGGTACTGTCGTAAATAGGTTCCCAAAGTTCAATTTTGTTGCCCTCTGGATCCAGGATGTGAATAAACTTCCCATATTCCACCACAAGCATGCTGTCAAGAATAAGCACATCATTTGTCCGCAATTCTTCTACCAGAAGGTCGAGATCTTTTACCCGATAATTAATCATAAATTCCTTGGAAGAAGGTGAAAAATAGGTCGTGGATTCGTGAAACGGACTCCATTGCAGGTAGGTTCTTTTTTCAGGATTGTTCAACGACCGCCCCAAAAAATTTGAACCCCATTGATCGGTATTAATTCCTAAATGTTTGTGGTACCATGACTTTAATTCAATTGGATTTTCACTCTTGAAGAAAATGCCACCAATACCATTTACTTTGTTTCCTGGTTCCGTGTAAATCGTATCATGAATTATTTGATACTCAACAATGGTCGTAATTTGCTGACGATTTTGATCGCTGCCGCACGACGAAAATCCAACCAATAGGGCAAAGACCATAGGTATTAATACACGGGAACGACTAATAATCCGAACTTGCATCATCAACCAATCTACTGATTTTTGATTCTTCTACGTTAAGGTCGAGGTCTAATTCATAGGTAACGGTATACTTAACGTAATAGCCCTCATCATCTTTTGTGGTAAACCGATGTTCAATCGTATACCCGGTTAATTCAGAATGCGCCTTTCTGGTAGATGCAATCTGATCGTCCAGTTTCCTGACCTCCGTTTTATAATTGGTATTTTCGTCTCCGTTAAGAGTCCGTTGGAAAAGGTCGTACTTCACCTTGTTTAAAGAATCAATTTCACTCATTCCTTTACCGGAGATAGCGGTAGCTTCCTCCAAATCCTTAAAAAGCAAGAGCCTGTAGGTGGATTGATCTTCCTTTAATCGTGCTTTAATCCAGGTTTCACAGTTTTTTTCAGCTGTCTCCTGGTTTTGTGCGAAAACATAGAGGGGCAACAGTAAAATGAGTATCAAACTTAGTCTCATACCCCTAATATAAGTTTTTCGGCAGTTAGGATGAGATTCGATTGTTATATTTAGTGCATGCGTAAATCATTTCATTTATTGCCGTTTGTGGTTGCCATTGCTTGTTTGTGCTTTAGCTGTGGAGGATCTTCTTCGAATCTTCATTACAACGAAGATGGTACTTTGGATGCCGAAGGAACCCTTATTGATGACAAGAAAGAGGGCAAGTGGAAGTTTTACGATGGTTCTGGTAATCTGGAGGAGATCAGTTTCTGGGAAAATGATCAGGCGCATGGCCTTTCAACTACCTATTACCCTGGCGGCGAAAAAAAGTCGGAAGTAAACTGGGAGCACGGAGCGATTCACGGAACCCAAAAAATTTGGGATTCAGCCGGATGGCTTGCGGAAACTATGGAATGGAAGAACGACAAGCGCGATGGAAAGTTTACCAGATATTATGCAAATGGACAGGTGGCTGCAGAAGGTACTTTTTCAAATGGACTCGAAAATGGGAGGTTTGTAGTGTATTACGAGGATGGAACTTTGAGTGAGGAATCTTTCTGGGTGGATGGACTGAAAGAAGGACGAGCTGCCACTTATGCTTCCAACGGACAGTTGATAGGGGAGGGGAATTACGTAAACGACCTAAAGGATGGCGTTTGGAAGTACTACTATAAAACCGGCGTGCTAAAGGAAACAACCACAATGGAGGCTGGTTTGGTTTCTGGCGCTGCTAAGCTATATTATCCAAATGGTAAACTCGAAGAGGCCGGCAACTTCTCAAAGAATTTGAAAGAAGGGCCATGGGTTTTTGTAGATAGCACAGGGGTAGAAACGACCAAAGTTTTTGTTAATGATCAGTGCGTTGAGAACTGTGATTAGCGAATCAGTTTAAACCTTACCGCATAATCTCGCTGCTGCTCTGTAGGTTGCTCTGCATTTGGAAATGTTAATGCAATCCGGCCGAAAGCATTTGACTTTACCGTTTCCGTTTTTTGAAGCTTCAACCCTTCGTTGCCTACTGAGTACCATTTTACTTCATACTTAAACTGCCTGAACAACACCGAAGCTCGTAACCCGGATATTTTAACCTGGTCGTAGGAGTCAAGCTTTCGAGGAGAACGGTTATTCGGGTTGCTGTTTTCGCGCAGATTTTCAAAACCGTCCGGGCTGCGTTCTTTCTGCCCCAGTTGTTTTCCGTTTTCCAGATTGCATGGATTGTCTAGATAACCCCGTTTCACTAGTTGAGCCATGCAAGAATCATCCTTATAAGCATAACTCCAGTGAAACGTACTGTTGTTGAGCCAGGCAACTCCGCTGTCTGATCGGGGAGTAACCTGCCAGTAGGCTTCAATATCGTTTTTGTGGGAGTTTTTAAACCTGGGCTGTTCAGGCATGTACTTGTTAAATTCAGAAATGGCTCTGTAGTTTTGCTCATATCCTTTGTCGAAAATGCCCAGATCCCACCACCAATGTAATCCGGTGCCGGCAAGATCCATCATATAGGTAGCCCATATAGCATCATGGAATTCGCTGTCGGTACAACAGTAGAAACGTACCATATCGGGACGCGATTGAAACCCAATTTCTTCTGCAAAAACCGGTACGTCCGTGTATCGCTTTCTGACCCGTTCTAAAACTCCCAGTCTTCCAAATGGGGTTCCGGAGTTTACCCGTATATCATCACCATACTTGTGAAACCCAATTACATCAGATATTTCAAAAAGACCATTTCCACGTACTTCAAATTCCTGCAAATCTGCATAAGTGTATGAAAATAGAATTTGGTTATTTAGAAGCGAGTCGCGCATAAATGTAATCTGATTTTCGAACCAGGGTCGCAGCATTTGTACTGCTTCCTCCATATCCAGATTATTTTCTTTCATTATTCCACCTGCTATGTGGTCAATTTCTGAGTAAGAATAGCCCATCCAGTTAGGAGAATAGCCATATCTGGCTTCCAGATAGCGAATAGCCATATTCTGGAAATGAATGGCCGTGGAATCAAAAAAATAATCCGTTACGGTTGACAGGCCTAGTTGTGTGTGGTAAGAGTTATTCGACCATTTAATCTTTTGCCAGTCTTCGCCTTCCTGCCACTCCACATGATGCCTGAACATAAGGATGTAAACCCCAAGCTCCTCACATCGGTCGAACAGGTGATCCAGCTCCCATAGCTCCTCTAGTTTGGAACCATAAGTGTTTGGAGACTCCCAATCGGGCAGGAAGTTTTGTGCTCCTATTTCCAATCTGAAGAAGTTGCCACCGCTATTAGATAATTTTTCTATCCAATCCAGATGCATCAGACTTGATTGTGGTGATACGTGTTTGTAGGAAGAGTGGGTAATGTTGCAGCCAATGCTTTTGAATTTCTCACCGGAATCCCTGTACCTTAGTTGTGAGCTGCCTTTTTCTACGTCAACCGGTCCTTTGCGACTACCGGGATTGCACATGAAGGTTCCTTCTTTAGATTCGGCCGAGAGATTCGCTGCCGGGATGTGGAGCCACACCTTGTATTTCCAATTGCCCACTTCGTGAGGAGCTACGCGAATTCTCTCAACCAATTCAGTTTCCAGGATCTGCCAGTTGTTGGTTCGCAAATCCCGGCTGCAATCCACATAGAAGAATCCGTTTCGCCAGATGGTATCACCTGAGGGCGAAATAAAACAGGCTCTTACATCAATTTGTCCTGGATCAAATGGATTGATACTGGGTGCCGGATGTACGCCCTTAAAGAAGTTTTTAATTTGTTCCTTAACGGTCTTGTTCAGTTCAACACCTAATTCCACTCGCTGGTACTGCTGAATCTTTCCAACGGTTAGCAATTGTACATTAACAGTTTGTTGAGCAGCAGCAGAAACCGTTAGTACCAGTGGTAGAATCCACTTTAACATAGTTCCAGTTTGCCTCGATTATAGATGGCAAGAGGTTTACCAACCAACTCACAATTATCAAAAGGTGTGTTCTTAGATTTACTCACAACATCATCTTTGGAGAAAACCCACTCTTTTGCGGGGTCAAACAAGGTGAGGTTTGCCTCAAACCCCTCCTGAACAATCGGTAAATCTAATTTTAGTATGGTTCTTGGATTAATGCTGATTTTACAGATTAATTCTTCCAGGGAGAGTACCCCTGACAGATGAGTAACAGCGAGCCCGAATAGCGTTTGCAACCCAATAATCCCCGGACTGGCTGCTCCATACTCAACATTTTTATGCTCCACATCTTCCGGTGTGTGGTCGGACGAAATCACATCAATTGTACCATCCTTTAAACCTTCTATTAGCATGAGCCGATCTTCTTCGGAACGAAGGGGCGGAACTACCTTAAAATTGGAATCAAAACTTGTAACCGCCTCGTCATTCAGTACCAAATTGTGCACGGCGACATCGCAGGAAACTGAAATGCCGGATTCTTTTGCCTCTGCAATCAAATCCAAAGCCCTGGGCGTTGAAATGGTGGAGAAGTGCATGCTGGAATCGGTGTATTCGGTCAGGTACAGATCACGCGTTACCTGAAGCTCTTCTGCAAGGTTAGGAATGCCCTCCAGACCAAGCATGGTACTTGTAACACCTTCGTTCATCTGTCCGTTGAGTTGAGCCGTTTTATCGAATGGATAACTGAGAACCAGACCGCCAAAATTTTTCGTGTACAACAAGGCTCTGGACATTAAACCAGAGTGGGCTACCGGTTGCTTGTCATCAGTAAAGGCAATGGCTCCGGCAGCTTTCATATCGTACATTTCAGAAAGTTGCTCACCGTCCCGGTTTTCGGAGAGTGTACCACACGGAAGCACATCTACCGCACCGGATTTGGTTTTATTTATTACGTACTCAACCTGGGCTTTTGTGCTTACCGGGGGAGTGGTGGAGGGCATTAAACCCACGCCTGTAAATCCTCCCGCAATGGCAGCTTTTACTCCCGAAGAAAGGTCTTCCTTGTACTCATGTCCCGGATCGCAAAAGTTCACGTGCATGTCAAACCATCCCGGAGAAACATGTAGGTTTTCAAATTCTACTACCTCGTCGGCTTTGGCGTTTATTTTTTCCGATATCGCGGAAATTTTACCATCCTCAACGAGAATATCCACCTGTTTCCCGTTCCATTTGGAATTCGGATCTACTACCGTAGCTTGTTTGATTAGTACGTTCATTTTATTTGAGAATTCTGTAAATCAATATTTCAAGTCCAAGAAACAGCAGAGCTATAAGCAGGCAATACTTCCAGTATTTTTCGCCTCCTGCTAAATTACTAATGTTTGTGGCACCTCCGGCTTCACTCATGGCCACTACACTGAAGCTATTGTCTAAAAAATTATCGGCCAGCTTTTGGTTTATTTCGTCTGGTGAATAAGTGGAAGTAGCAGATTCATTTCGATTAAAATTCCAGCCAATGGAATAATCGTGCGCACCATTGTGAACAATTCTGTAATTGCCCGCATTGTTTATTTGGTTGTGAAAGAGTAAGCTGGTTAATCCACGATTGGAACTAATTTGTGGAATAAACTCAACTCCGGATCCTGTTACTTTTAAATTTTCCGCCTGGTAGTTTCTGTTTCGCACAACAAATGAATTGTCTTTACCAATGATTCCATAAATCTGCTGGTTTTCCTGACTAAATTCCCCGATTCGTAGAATGGTAGCTACTACTGTTCCATGCTTGATAAAATTTCCAAAATCGGCAGTGGTGGCAACAGTTGACAGGTACAGTCTTCCACTTCCTACATTGTGCATGGTTAAATACGGATCGCCATTTTGAAGGCGCATGAGGTATTCAAATTTTGATTTGGAAGACAGGTTGAGCTTGTAATGAGAGGCGGCCAGGGGTAGATCGACGTTTGAAGGTACGCGTTCGAAAATATCGGTATAAATAGGGTGAGCCAGATTAATTTCGGTCACCTTAACGTTCGCAGTGTCCTTTTTTGTGAATGACCCCGCCTTCAGTGCCATCAGAAGTTCATTGTAACTACTTAAATCCGCATTATTGGATGGAATTACAAATACGCTCCCTCCATTTTCCAGGAAGTTACTGATCTCTGAATTTAACCCGGATGAAATGGATTGAAGTCCGTGCAAGACCACCAGGCTGTTTGATGTAAGGCTGGAGTAGTCAATGGCGTTGGATCGATTAAAGGACAGGTTGAAAAGGGGAACGGCACCTAGAATGGCACCAATACCTTTGGTGGTATCCGTGATTTCGTCGCTGATCACCAACATATTGATTTGATCCGCAACTTTATAGCTAAAATAGAATTCATCGTCAAAGGTTACGTCGGGATCCGGGTAATCTGCCAGTTTAAGCAGTGCCTCTTGAATTCCGCTTTCGTAAACCGTGTAGTTAAACTCACAATCGTTGAAATTGTTGGCCGGAATGATGTAGTTGTTGAACCCTTGCGCCTTCTGATTTACTGTTAATTCCAACCGCACTTCGGCATCTTTATCCGACAAGTTGTAAACCCGGGCAAAGAGAGTTTCTTCATCTCCCGTTCGTCTGATGGGGGTATTGAACCAAATGCTGTCAATGTAAAAGTTACTCTGATTTACACTTTCAAATGGAAGCAATCGGTAGGATACGCCGGTATCGGGCTTAACCTGTTCAAAATTGGTAATGGTCTTCTGAAAATCAGATAGCAGCCATGCTTGTTTGTTGGGACTGTCATCAGTGTTCAGAATATCCCGTTGACGCAATACCACTTCACTAATAGATCGGGTAACAGGGCTGGGCTCAATATCTTCAATAAGTTGAAGCATTTCTTCTTTGCTATAGAGTCGCTGCAGGTGTCCCATGAAATCGTTGGTAACGAGCTGAAAACGATCCGAAGCATCGTAACCGTTCACTATTTCCAAAGCGCGTTCCTTTTCTTCCTGCAAAATGTACCCGTTTTCGCCCTTGGCATCTGTACTAAAGGAGTTGTCAACGTAAACGGAAACCACTTTATTCCCCGCGATCAGAACCTGATCGTCAACCGGGAAATAGGGTTGCGCAAAGGCGAAAACTAGAAAAGTGATGGCCAGAATTCTACAGGCGAGCACCAACCAGTGCTTTAAGCGGGCTCTGCTTTTTGTTTCGAGTTTAAGTTCCTTTAGGAGACTAACATCTGAGTAATAGACTTTCTTGAATTTCCTGAAATTAAATAGATGAATGATGATTGGAATCGCTATGGCCGAGAGCGCGTATAGGAATTCAGGATACAGGAATTTCATCGAGGATCAAAGGTAGTTATAATGATTCAATTCACGCAAGTCATTGAAAGGTTCAAAAATGATGTTAAATCATTTTCCAATTTGCCATCCTGAGGGGTAAACGACAATTTTATTTAGACTGGGATGATTTTCCCCAAACACCGTTGGGGTGGGGAATGGGGTCTACACTTCTTTTGGGTGCGCCCTGTTTTTATGACTGAAAATCAGCTTATTAAAAACGGGTGGGCTGTGGCATATTTTTTTCAATTAGAATAATGAACCCAGGAAATTAAACCACAAAACATTAAGAGCTATGGAATTATTCACCAAAGAACATTTGAAGGAACTAATAGAGAAACAAGCAGATTTAAGTATTTCCGTATTTGTACCAACGTATCGGGCAAACAGGAATGATGAAAATTACATCGGATTTAAAAATGCGGTGAAAGAGGTTAAATCGAATCTGACCGAGCGTGGACTGGAAGAAGAGGAAATCAAAGATTTGATGGAGCCTCTGGTTCAGATGCTTGACGACGAAGAGTTCTGGAAGTTTCAGTCGGATGGCCTGGCCGTGTTCAGAACAAAAGACACATTTGAATACTTTACGGTTCCACTTCACTTTGAAAATTTCACCTACATCGGTGCTGAGTTCTACTTAAAACCAATGGTAGACCTACTCAGCCACGATGAAGAATTTTACCTGATGGCCATCAGTCTGAATAAGATCAGGCTGTTTGATTGCACCAGATACAGTCTGGAAGAGATTGATATTAGTGGTATGTTTCCGGAAAACGTGGAAGCCAGTAAGTGGTTTAAAGATGAAAACCCGACTCAACAGAGTCATTCCTTACCCACCAATGAACTCCATGGTCATGGTGCAAATAAGGACAGTAGGACGGACGATATAAGAAGGTTTTTCAGAGATGTGAAGACTGGTATGCGAGATTTTTTCCGGGGTAAGCGCAAAAAGTTAATGTTGGCCGGTGTGGATCATGTTGTTGAATTGTGTCGGGAAACACTTGATTATCCGTACACATATGAAACGCACATATATGGAAACCACGATGATACCAATCCGCTGCTTCTTCATGAGCAAGCCGTTTCAATTATAGAACAACAGTTCAACGTAAAGCTGCAAGAGGAGGTGGATTCAACAGTTGAGATGTTGGATACCGATATGGCCGGTAAGGATTTAAAGCAAATTGTAAAGGCCTCTGTTTCGGGAAAGATCGATAAGTTATTTGTAAAGAATCGGGAGGTAGCCTGGGGTTATTTCGACGAGGAGCAATTTAAAGTAGAACCAACTGCCAGTAAAGACAATGGTGAGATATGTCTACTTAACAAGGCAGCTGTAGAAACCATTCTAAACGGAGGAACCGTTCATTTGATCGACAGAGATAATGTTCCTGCGAAGTTAGGTTCTTCGAAAGTGTTTGCGAGTTACAGGCATTAGGAGCTTGCAGTTTCGGCCTCTGTTAAAATAATAGGCTGACTGCTTTTTAGTTGTTCAGACCGTCCGGGATACCGTTTCATGCCTTACATTACAACGGTGTGTGTACACCTGCAAGAGTGCAGAAGACATTATTGCTCCTTTCGCCAAATAGCACTTGCATTTGCAATATTAGTAGTTGAAAGATTAATTATTACGCTATCAAGACGATAACCAGTTAATTTGTACGCTGCCAACCCATCAAATATTGGACGTAGCTCAGATGGAGTTAAACCTACCGAATCAGAAGTGTATAGCTCACTATAGAAGAACTTAAATGCTTTCTTGGATTTTCGTTCTGTCAGCCCTTTATTAATAAGTAATCTAAGGTCACATTTATTCAATCGAAATTGATCCTCTCCAGTCACTATTACAAGTTCATATTTTGATTCGCTGTTAACTTGTGTTTTGGAAGCTGTGGAACAACAAATGAAAAAAATACCAACCAGAGCCAGTAACAAAATACGCTTTGTCATTTGCTTTTCTCTCAATATCTAAATAAATGTGTTATAATTTCTATCTACTCTCTGGAGTTGCTAGTTGTGTTACATAGAACGTCACTCATCGCATAACTTTAGTCCAAATAAAGTATTGACTTAGAAGACGACATATCGATTGTAATAGCCCCAACGTTGCTGTAGGACAACCAATCTCCTGTAGGGAATCCATTTTCAACATTCCCACTCATAAGCTTCTTTCCATTGGACGCGTATATCATAATAAATCCGTTCCCCTTAGAGAAGTTTCCCACTTGCAGGTCGTCTCCACTTGACGTCTTGTATTGAATTACCTCAAATAGGCCATTCATTCTATACTCAGCCTCATACCTTACGGAACCGTCATCCCAATATCCTTTACATATTCCGTC
Source organism: Parvicellaceae bacterium (assembly GCA_965267315.1). GTDB lineage: Bacteria > Bacteroidota > Bacteroidia > Flavobacteriales_D > Parvicellaceae. The sequence continues at coordinate 3,727,389 of OZ253949.1, read as the reverse complement.
AAGAGAATCATTGTGATAATTCAACTCTGATATTATCCTACCATTCTTATAATAGGTGGCACGCCCTTCTTTTAATCCAGTTTCTGTGTCCACATACATCTTACAAAACAATTCGCCTGATTCATCGTAAACGGTTCGTAATTCAGTTTTCCCCGGGTAAAAAACGGTGAATAAAATCAGCAAATAAACAAGCATAAATTTTACCTTATTTAAATCAATCCCTCCTTAGTACGACTCCTGAGTAGCGCTAGTTGGGATATTATTTACCTTCTTAAAAAGAAGTCTACTATATAAATCTAACTTATGTTCCACTTGCAAAGCTTCTACCTGCAACATCAAAATAGAAGACGATAAATCATTAGGATTTTGGATACAATTAGACTGATCACCCAGTTTACCTAAGAGTTCGTCGTAATACTTGTGTATACATTCCATATTCTTCCCACAAGTCTTAACACCTAATTTAAAGTTAGTAAAGTGTAGATTCGCTTCCAGAATTTCTCTTGCCAAATCCTGATACATACCATGCAGCTCTAATTTGGAACGATCACCGGTGAGATCGATAATTTGATTATTTACATCCACTCTTAAAGGTTCAATTAAACTATCTAACTTATTATTAACCTCCGTATTTAACTCTTCAATCATGAGCATCACACATGAATCTTGAATGGATAACTTCGGTCTTTGTATAGCTTCATCCAGACTTTTCCTAACAATGGCCTCCAGATTTTTATCTTCTTGAGTATTGCATGCAACAACCGTCAGTATCACAATTAAACAAATATTAAAAACGCTTCTCATACATTTTGGATTGGTTGTTTGCTCTCATTACCCGGAGTCAAGCAAGGTATGTTTAAAGGCATATCAACAATTCTTACCCACCAAAGGCGGCGAGCAGGACAATAAATCTACTGATTCTTAAGGGTGATCGCCTCTTGAGCAGTAATGATGCTACCGCTGAAATCACCTACTACGAAGGCGTCAACCAGCCCTTCACGGACTACTTCTTTTTTGAATTCGTTGGCTTCGTCGTAATTGTCGAAAACGCCAATGAAGTATTTGATGAGTCCTTCATCATCGTCTTTCTTCGGTATTACGTTTCCGATTTCAAGGTAAAGATCAAGAACATCGGTTGGAATGTCTTTCGCATAGGCTCCAACCTGCACCCGGAATTTTATCAAATCTTTTCGAATGGCGTTGTTAGTAGGGGAGTCGGGCTTGATCACATCGTCTTCCGGGTTGGTAACATCAAAGCCACCGTCGGATAGTTTAACTCTACCGCCATCTTTAAGCGCCACAATAAATGCCCCTTCAAACCCTTTACTTACCATTTCAATTTTATGCTTGGCCGCTGCTTCGGTAGTGGTAAATTCACCTGAGTAATATCTCACAAGGCCATCGTCTCCAACTACCTCAACTAAATCCGGGGCTCCGGCGAAAATATCATTGGACAAACGTCGCTTAAATGCGCCGATCTGAATTCTAAATAGCGTTCCCGGAGGATAATTTGCAGTGGTTGATACATCTACCGGATCCACTTTGTTTAGGTCAACAGAACCATCGCTGTTAAGTTTTGTTTCTACAATTCCTTTGGTGTCTATACCTTTTGATGCCAATAAATTGTTTAGTTCCTGAGCACCTTTAGCATCATCAAATTCACCTAAAACAAAATAGGTAGTATCATTTTGCTCAACCATTTTGTATTTCTGGTAACTAATAACACCGGCAATTTCATTGGCACTGATCTCCATCTGGTCGGTTCCAATAAGCACTCTGTAAACCCGGTCTTTTTTCTGCTTAAACGGATTGTGGTGTGTTATTTCATCAATACCTCCCTGGGTGGTGGTTGTAGCCACGTTTTCCGTTTCGAGGCCTTCAGCTGCATACTTTCCGGTTGAATCCATGTATTTGTCGTAGGCGAGGGCAATTTCCTCATCAGAAAGGGCAATGCCCGCATTGTTTACTACGGCTCCTTCCGGAGAATCAGGTTCCAAATCCATATAATCCGGAACTAAATCGTTGTCCCGGTCAAAAGGACAACCTACGGAGTCTACCTCAACATTTTGAGGAGTTTTCTGGCATAAATCACACAAGTCGGCTATACCATCCATATCCGCATCCAGCGTATCTTTGATACAATCTTCAGGGCCCCAATCTATACCGTCCTCTTCCGGAGCCTTCTTGGTGTTTTTCAATTTCAGATCGTAAGTTAGTGCAAAGCTGGTATACAAGAATTTGTCGTTGCCTTGCGTGCCGGCTCTGTTTCCTACACTTTCGGCAGAAACATTATCTATCAAATCTGTAAAAGTGAAGTGCATGCTGGTTCCAATTCGGAACTTTACTCTGTCGCCAAGATTCATATTGGCCCCCACCTGAACAGGAATTGCCAAAGTTCTCTCAGGATATTTGCCAAAGTCATCAAGATTTAATTCTCGAAGGTCAGTTTCGTAAGTATAGTCACGGTATATGAGGTTGGCACTGGCGGCCATCGGATCGGATTCGGCCATATCTCTTATTGTACCATCAGACCAGTAGTGGTAATAGTTTCCGTTGGCGTCATAAAGATCACCTTTCGATAAAAACTCAATCGACTCAATACCGACACCAATGTAGGGATCAACCGCTCTGTCTGGTTTGAGCATGTGACTAAAGTTGTAATTCAAAACAATACCACCTGTAGTAATGTCTGACTGAAAATTGAGGTTCCGGGTAAGTGTTCTTTCGTTGGCACTTACCGTACCCATCATAGCATAGAACTTAATATCAAGATAATCGGTAAGCGGATTTGTGATACTTAAATCATACCCCAGTTTACTTACTGTAGGATGGTAGCCTTGATGGTTACTCGCAACATCACCATAAAATGTAAACATACCAACACCGAGACCAACGCGTGGTTTAAACTCAATGTTGAGCATCTCTTGTTGCTCTTCAGTAGGGTCTTCAACGTCAAGAGAATCCTCTTGCGAGTCCTGTGCGTACACAGTCCACCCTAAGAAAAACAAAGGTAATAAGGCGAGTTTCCTCAGATTCATTTTTGAGTGGTCAATTCCCGTTTTACGTTCATCATTCGATTTTGTTACCTAAAGTTACTTAATCCAACTCTGATTTGAAATCATAAGTGCTTCCTGAACTGAAATTCTTTCTCCCTGATTGTAAGCAGTAACGAATGGACCTGGTAGGTCGTAAGACGATAAATTTTCTCGCTTATCCCTAGCCTGCTTGTATTGCGGGTAGTTCCCAACGGTATACTTTATCCAACCTTGATGGGTTTCTACCGCTACTTTATCGCTCATTCTGTATTTCTTATTAAAGTAAGAAGAACTTACGTTTTTATGGGATGCAGTAATCTGAACTTTATAGGCCACAGCTGTAGGAGGTGTGTTGTCCGCTGTATTATCAGTTGTGTTGTCCGTCGTGTTATCGGTTGTATTGTCCGTCGTGTTGTCAGTTGTGTTGTCCGTCGTGTTGTCCGTCGTGTTGTCGGTCGTGTTGTCGGTCGTGTTGTCGGTCGTGTTGTCGGTCGTGTTGTCGGTTGTATTGTCCGTTGTATTGTCCGTCGTGTTGTCCGTCGTGTTGTCCGTCGTGTTGTCGGTTGTATTGTCCGTCGTGTTGTCGCTTGTATTATCAGTTGTATTATCGGTGGTATTGTCGATTGTGTTATCAGTTGTATTGTCCACAAGTGCACCACCTTCGTACATAAAAGTGCTCAGTCCGATTTCGCACGATTTGGCTTCATCTTCAACTACCATAAACTCAGCGGAGAATGCGCCTGTTACTTTGTAGGTGCCTGCTTCGGTAGAGCTTTCTGGGGTTAATAAATAACTCACCTTCACAGGAGTTCCTGTCCCTATCGAAGACCAAAGGAATCGGGCTGTTCCGTCTGAAAAGCTAAATTGTGCGCCAGCTTCCTCTTCTGCGCTCGCGGTAAAACCAGCCGGAACAATTTCTTTTAAACGGGCAAATCCATCAGCATCTTCTTTGTTAATGGTTACCGATACCAAAAATGCGTCTCCTTGTTCGGTAATGGTTCTGCTTCCGGTTACCTCGGGTATCTTTTGTTCATCGGTTGGCTCGTTTGTGTCAATAAAAACAATATCGTCAGGGTCGTTATTGTCAGAAGCGGTTTCCCCTCCTTCAATCTTTATTGTGCTTGGTGAAATATCCACTCCGGTTCTTTCCTCGCCAATCACATACTTAAATGAACCTGAAAGAACCTGGTCGCCCGTAGCATTGGCTTTTGCGTTCAACTTGTACTTAATTACGAGTTGTTCACCAGCAGGAAGCGAACTCCAGATGTAGGTGGCCGCCTGATCCTTAAACGTAAAGGAGGCACCGGCATTTTCCATTTCGCTGATTGACAACCCAGTAGCTTTGGAAAAATCGATTTTCAATCTGGCGGGTCCACTAATGGAACCTTTGTTAATGATGAGCTCAACCGTTGACTCGTCTCCTTGTTTCATACTCGCCGGAGGATTGTGTTCAACAGAGGCATTGTCAACATAGAGAAACGGAAAGAGTAACAATCCGATGATGTTAACAGAAATAATAGCAGCTTTCAGCATAACAAAACAATTTGAGCGAACAGCTGAAGGCTCTTCTTTCTTTATAAAGTTCACCTACAGGTAGTTCTACTAACAAATCTATCTGTTAGTGTATGCCGTTTTTTTGGCCTGTTTTTTCTTTACAAACAGAAATCTGTTGAAAATGCGGTTAAAATTTGAACCCCCTATCTATAGATAGGGGAGTTATCAACATGTTGGTAACTGAATTACTGTTCGAAGAAGTAGTCGATCAGTTGATGGATTCGCTTGACGGTAAAATTGTTGGTTCCTTCGAAAAAACCATCGATCGCACCTGAGATTTCATCGGCTGAAATAAATCCGTCGTTATTCGAATCTGCTTCTCTGAATTCATCCGGTATTGGATTTTTATTTCCCGCTGATCGTTTGGTCGTGTCAGTTTCCATTTGTTTTTGGATTTCCCTGAGCGATTCCATGGAAGGGTTGTCGGTAACCATATCAACACGTTCCGTTTTAATAGAATCGTTATAGCGTTGGTAGTGTTCGTCCAACATCTGCTGTGTTACGGTTACTCCTTTGGCATCAACCATGGCACCTTCTTCCGAATTTGGCTCTTCGTCGATGTGGTTGGGCACACCATCACCGTCATCGTCCGCAGGGCACCCATGTTTGTCTACGTCAACTCCTCCAGGTGTGCCAAGGCAATCGTCGTAGATATCAGCAACTCCATCACCGTCTTCATCGCTATTGTCTAAAGCTTCAAAGTCCACATCATCGTAACTTACCTTATTAGGATCTTTCTTCTGAATGATGTAGTTGATCGCAAATCCAGTATATAAAAAGCGGTCGTTGTTGTCGTTCTCAGAAACATTGTCCATCCAGTCTGATTGCACCGGGTTATAGGACGCAAAAAGCCTTCCCTGAAGCTGAGGAGTGAATTTTAGTTTCAATCCGAATGTAAGGGGAATGGATAGTGCACCACGGTTGTAATTTGTCGAAGAGTCTGTGAGTTGTGTTTCGTATTCATAATCTCTGGAAATACGATTTGCCGAACCGGCCATAGGATCGTTTTCAGGAAGGTCGCGAATGGTGCCATCCTCCCAATAGTAATAGGTGTTACCGTTTTCATCTTTCAGATCGCCATGCGGATCGAAAATAGAATAGCCAACTCCGGCCATTAGGTATGGTGTAAACTGCGACTTTCTCTTAATCATAAAGTCATTGTCCAAATGGAACATGAAATTCAGGTTGAAATTGGATAGGGTAGACTGGAAGTTCCGCAAATTCTTAAAGTCTCTTGAGATTTCGTTGTATGCGATTTTGCCAAACAGTCCGTTTAACTGAAGACCAAAAAAAGCGCCCAATCGTCTTTCCAACTGGAAATTATATCCAGCCTTTACATTGGTGTAATTTGAAAGTTCGCTATCCGATGATAAATCCCCGAAAAATGTAAGGACGCCAGCTCCGGTACCTAATGAAAGTATATCTCGTTCTCCCGAGTAATCCTGATCAATCTGAGCCTGAATTTGCAGGGAAGCCAGAACGCAAATAAAAAAAGTACAAGTTAGTTTTCGCATTGCCATACTGTTCTGAACGACGGTAGTTAAATGTAAGATAAAAAAATAACCGGCGTTAAGAAACCTGTCCTGCTCCTAGAAATTAGGTTTGTGCATGTACTTTTGGTAGAATTTATTGATCTCGGCCACGGCCTCTTCCGGGGTATCCACTAGTTTAACTAAATCCAAATCTTCAATGTGGATGTTGCATTCCTGGGTGAGCATCGTGTCCTTAATCCAATCCAAAAGCCCGCTCCAATAGTCCTTACCGATGAGTATGATAGGGAATTTTCCAATTTTCTTGGTCTGGATCAGTGTAAGTGCTTCAAACAACTCATCAAGTGTTCCAAATCCTCCAGGTAATACGCAAAAGCCCTGAGCGTATTTTACAAACATCACCTTACGTGGAAAGAAGTACTGAAAATTCAGGATTTTATCGTAGTCGATATATGGATTAGCAGCTTGTTCAAAAGGGAGGTCAATATTAAGTCCAACAGAAATACCATTGCCCTTTTGAGCTCCTTTGTTTCCAGCTTCCATTATTCCTGGACCACCTCCGGTAATAACGCCGTAGCCATTTTTTGTGAGCTGGTAGGCCAGTTCTTCGGCTATTTTGTAATATCGATTGTCTGGTTTTGTCCTTGCCGATCCAAAAATGGACACGCAGGGACCAATTTTAGACAGTCTTTCGTATCCCTCCACAAATTCGGACATGATTTTAAAAACTGCCCAGCTATCGTTGGTTTTAATTTCGTTCCAATCCTTCTGTTTGAAGGCATCTCTCACTTTATCGTGCTCTCCGTTTTCTGTCATAGAATTAATAAATAGGTTGAGATTTAACGGTAATACGCTCAAAAGGTTTAGCGCAATTCATCTTTTAAATAACGAGCGGTGAAGCTTTCTTTGCTTTTTACCAGCTCTTCAGGAGTGCCAGTGGCAATTATCTTGCCGCCACCTTTACCTCCCTCAGGGCCCATGTCAATAACATGATCAGCCATTTTAATGATGTCCATGTTGTGTTCAATAATAACTACCGAATTTCCATTATCTACCAATTTGTTGATCACATCTAATAATTGCCTGATGTCCTCGAAATGAAGTCCTGTTGTGGGTTCATCCAGAATATAGAAAGTGTTACCTGTTTCCCTTTTGGCAAGTTCGGTAGATAGCTTTACTCTTTGCGCCTCTCCACCGGAGAGTGTTGTAGATGGCTGGCCAAGTTGAATGTAACCAAGCCCAACCGATTGCAGCGTAATCAGCTTCTGGTGAATGTAAGGAATATGCTCAAAGAAGCTAACAGCCTTATCAATGGTCATGTCCAGTACATCACTTATGGATTGTCCTTTGTATCTTACTTCTAGTGTTTCGCGGTTATAACGCTTGCCAAAGCAAGTCTCACACTCCACAAATACATCTGGAAGAAAGTTCATTTCGATGGTCTTTAAACCGGCACCTTTACAGGTTTCGCATCTTCCGCCCTTAACGTTAAAAGAAAATCGTCCTGGCTTGTAACCTCTTATTTTGGCTTCAGGCAAAGAGGTAAATAACTCTCTGATATCTGTAAATACGCCGGTGTAAGTAGCCGGATTGGATCGTGGCGTTCGCCCAATCGGACTCTGGTCGATATCAATTACCTTGTCCAGATGTTCTAACCCTGCTATAGTGTCGTAATCCAAAGGAGGCTTTACACTCTTATAGAAATGCCTGCTTAAGATAGGGTAGAGCGTTTGGTTAATCAAGGTTGATTTTCCCGATCCCGAAACGCCGGTAACGCAGACCAATTGGTTCAATGGGATTTTAAGATCAACGGATTTTAGGTTGTTTCCGGTGGCTCCTTTCAATTCCAGAAATTTCCCAGAACCTTTCCGTCTTTTTGATGGAACCTCAATTTCGACCTCTTTTTTCAGATATTTGGCCGTGGTAGAGTTGCCGGATGAAAGCTCTTTGTAAGCGGCCGAGGTTACGATTTCTCCACCGTTGATTCCTGCTCCAGGACCAATATCTATGATCCAGTCAGAACTTTCCATAATCTCTTTATCGTGCTCAACAACGATAACGGAGTTTCCTGCATCACGTAATTTCTTTAACGAGTTGATTAAACGAGTGTTGTCGCGTTGATGCAGCCCAATGCTTGGTTCGTCCAGGATATAGAGCACGCCTGTTAGTTCTGAACCTATTTGAGTAGCGAGTCGAATCCGTTGGGCTTCCCCTCCGGAAAGACTTCTTGAACTCCGGTTTAGAGAAAGATACTCCAATCCAACTTCGAGCAGAAAATTTAGGCGGGATCTTATTTCCTTAATGAGTTCCTTACCAATGATTTTGTTCTTCTCGTCGAGGTGCTCCTCCACCGTATCCAACCAGTTACCCAGGTCCAGTAAGTCCATTCCGGCCAATTGGGCAATATTATGGTCGCCAATCTTGAAATAAAGACTTTCTTTTTTCAGCCTGGCTCCGCCACATGTAGGGCAGTCTATTTTGTTCATGAACGATTCCGCCCACTTTTTACTATTTCTGGATTCTTCGCCAGAAGCATGCCTGGCCATGTAATTTACCAGGCCCTCGTAAGAGGTTGAAACTTCATTGATACCATTCGCACCAACGATTTTGAGATAGTCGTTACTTCCGTGAAGGATTTTATTGATCAGTTCTTCCTCAAATGCTTCAAATTCAGTGCCTACGGAATGTCCGTAAGTTTTTATGAGTGCTTCGATTTGTTTCTTGATCCAGGTGTGGCCTGTTTTGCCTAAAGGAGCAATAGCGCCGCCTTTCATTGACTTTGAAAAGTCCGGGATGATTTTTTTGATATTTACCTCGGATACTTGTCCGAGTCCATTACAGTGAGAACATGCCCCATACGGTGAGTTAAATGAAAAGAGGTTCGGTTCAGGTTCTCTGTATGAAATCCCACTGTCTGGACACATTAGAAATTTGCTGAAGTGCCTGATTTCATTGGTTTCATGGTTCATCACCATTAAAACGCCCTTACCAAGTTTTAACGCTCTTTCAACTGCTTCTACCAATCTTTTCTCGCTTTCGCCATGCGCCCGGATTCTATCCACCACCAGTTCGATATCGTGTATTTTGTATCGATCCAGCCGCATGTCAGGTAGAATGTCAATAATTTCACCATCCACGCGAGCCCTGAGAAAGCCCTGTTTTCTAAACTGCTCGAATAACTCTCTGTAGTGCCCTTTTCGGCCGGTTACCAATGGAGCCAGCACAACAATTTTTTGATCCTTAAAATCGTGAAGGATCAAATCAACAATTTGTTTTCGAGTGTAGCGAATCATTGGTTTTCCGGTAGCGTAAGAGTAAGCGGTAGCCACCCTGGAATAAAGTAGTCTGAGAAAATCGTATAGTTCAGTAATGGTTCCCACCGTGGAGCGTGGATTTTTACTCACCGTTTTCTGCTCAATGGAGATAACCGGACTAAGGCCAGTTATTTTATCTACATCTGGTCGTTCAAGTCCTCCCAAAAACTGACGGATGTATGCGGAGAAGGTCTCCAGATACCTTCTTTGTCCCTCGGCATAAATGGTGTCGAATGCAAGAGAGGACTTCCCACTCCCACTTAATCCGGTAATAACTACCAGTTTGTTTCGTGGCACTACAACATCTATATTTTTCAGGTTGTGCGCCCGTGCACCAAACACTTCAATTTTCTCTTCCGCCAACTCCTCAATCATTCTGTTGTTTCTTGAAATTCTCCGTCCAGCTCAAATCCTTTGTTTGGGACTAGTATTTTATATGTTTTGCCCCCGGCTACGGTTAGTTTTCTGCTTCGCAGCCATGGGTTTAACACTTTCAATGTGCGATAGCTAATCCCCTGTGATTGCGCAAAGTCTACAAGACTGTTCAAATTCGTGTCTACCTTAACAACTTTTGTGTTATAAGGTTTGTAAATATCTTCATCTCGCAGTCTGAAACCGTAATATTCGGATTCGGACAAGATATACTTCACAGCAACAATTCTCATCAGATATCGTGCGGTTTCGTTGTTTAAGTGCAGGTCATAATAGCTGGTTACTTTTTGTTCCTCCAATCGATTACTTACTCCTCCTTTGCCCATATTGTAAGATGCCGCTGCCAGCGTCCAACTGCCAAACATTTTCTTTGCCTCTTTGAGATATTTACAGGCGGCATGCGTTGCTTTTTCCAAATGGTAGCGCTCATCCACATCATTCGATATTTCCAGATTGTACCCCAGTCCAGTCTTTCTCATGAATTGCCAAAAACCAGCGGCGCCAGCAGGAGAAACCACATTATCCAAACCACTTTCAATCACACAGAGGTATTTAAAATCATCGGGAACACCGTGTTCTTTTAGAATAGGTTCTATGATTGGAAACCACCGTCCTGCACGCTTATGACTCAGAAAGGTTTGCGAATGCCAGTATGTGTTTACATGAAACTCCCTTTCCAGTCGCTCATGCACATCAGTATTGTTTATAGGAACATTTTCGCCGGCGAACGAAATGTTCTCTGGGAGTTCGATTGCGTAAACACTGTAGTTCTCTTTTACAAAATCGCGGTAGTTGTCTGATGATGGTAGGTTCTGGGTTTTGCTGCTATCTGGGATAGAATCTGCCCGGTGATCTTCAGACGATGAGGAGAGTATTCCCTGAAACAAAAAAAGTATTGCTACTACGCCTATGGCAGCGAAGAATCCGTATAAATACTTACTTACCTTCATTATGCTTTGATTTAGATAGTTTGGTGGTTGCATACAGACTTCCAAACACGATAAGGAAATAACCAAGGTAAATCAACGTGTGCTTGATGGTCCAAACCTCTATAAATTTCACTGCGGCTACCACCAAAAGCATGGAGATAATGGAAATTCCTATGAAGACAAATCCGACCTGGCTGTCTGACAGTCCAAGATATGAAAGGTGGTGCGTAGTATGGTCTTTTCCACCAACAAAAGGAGATTTCCCTTTTAAGCTTCTATTAATTACCACGGTAGCTGTATCGCTGAGCGGTAACACAAAAGTGGTTATTGTAAGGCAAATTTGTTGCCCTGCGCTCATGGCAACCAATTGTGGTTCGTGATTCCACAAGTATTTAATGCTGATAGACGCCAGAAAAATACCCAGAAACTGGCTTCCTGTATCCCCCATGAACATTTTGGAAGGGTTCCAGTTATGGAAAATGAACCCAATTAAGCTGCCAACTACCCCAAGCATTAAAATAAAATTGTGGTCTGTATATCCCCCGTTTAACATAAGTACAACCAGACAGTTGACAGAGATAAAAATGGACACAATGCTGGTAATGGCATCCATATTATCCAGCATGTTAATGGAGTTCATCATCCCAATAACCCAGAGTACAGTAAGAGCGTAGTTAATCCATTCAAAATCTGTTATTTGGATGTAGTTGCCCGAACTAATAAGAATAACCCCGCAAAGAGTTTGTACAAAAAACTTCAACCACGGCTTGGTGTTGTACGCATCGTCTGCCAGGCCCATTATAAAAGCGATGGCGGTAGCTCCGATTAAACCAAGAGCTTCGGAATTCTTAAAGATGTTTTCCTGATCAAAGAAAACGCCATAACAGGTGGCGGCGATTAAAAAACCTATGTAAAATGAGATTCCTCCAAGAGATGGTTTTACAACGCTGCTCCAACGGATGGTCGCCTGGTCTTGTTGGCGTATACCAAGATTTGTTGCAAACTTCAGCAATATGCTATTGAACAGGAGCGAAAACAGAATTATAGACGCTAGAAATCCCGAATAGATGAAGAACAGATACCGAGTTTCCTCCATGGCTAAAACTGACTTTCGAAATTACTAAAGGATTGTGCTTCCAGATCTTTTTCAGACACGATTGGATTGGTAACAGGCCACTTGATATCCAGGTCTCCGTCGTTCCAAATAATTGCATCTTCCGATTCCGGGTGATAAAAGTTAGTGCATTTGTAAGAGAAGATTGTATCGTTTTCTAACGCCACAAAACCATGGGCAAATCCTTCAGGAATCCAGAACGCCAGGTTGTTGGTTCCTGATAATTCAATTGAAAAATGCTGACCATAACTTGGAGAGTCCTTGCGAAGATCTACCGCTACGTCCAGCACGCTGCCCTGCACTACGCTGACCAACTTTCCCTGCGCAAAAGGAGGGTTCTGAAAATGCAGCCCTCTCAATACGCCTTTTGCAGACATTGACTGATTGTCCTGAACAAAGTCGATGTTTCTGCCATTGGCTTCATTAAATTTTTTCTTGTGGAATGACTCAAAGAAATATCCGCGTGAATCTCTGAATACTCTTGGTTCAACTATTAATAGGCCTTTTATCGGGGCTTCTGTGATTTTCATTTCCTCTTAAAAAGTCTTTGCACAAAGCTACCTTTTTTAGAGTTGTCTTCATCGTAATAGTTTCCGTAACCATAGCCATAACCGTAACCGTATCCATAACCGTATCCATAACCATAGTTGTAGCCATAGCCTCTTCGGTTGGTATCTACTCCATTAAGTACGGCGCAGAGATTGTAAATTTTGTTTTCGTTAATCAGTCTGTCTACATTCTGAACAAAGTTCTTTTTGGAGTAATTAGCACGGAAAATATAGATTGGAATATCTGCTTTCTGAATAATGGTTAGTCCGTCCGTAACCAACCCTACTGGAGGATTGTCTACAACCACCACATCGTACATTTCTTTAAGCTTTTTCAGAATGTTATCAAATTCCCCATTGATAATAAGTTCAGAAGGATTCGGAGGGATAGGGCCGGCAGTAATGAAATCCAGACCTTCCAGGTGGGATTTGTTGATGCAGTTTTCGATCGAATCTTTGCCGATTAACAGGGTGCTCATGCCAGCACCGTTTTCCACGCCAAAACCAACGTGAATTTTTGGTTTACGCATGTCCAGATCGAGAATTACCACCTTTTTTCCTGAGAAAGCTATAATTCCGGCCAGGTTAATGGCAACAAATGTTTTTCCTTCTCCCGAGATAGTGGACGTTACAGCAATCAGCTTCGTATCATCGTCTTTGGAAATAAACTGCATGTTGGTTCTGATCGATCTGAACGATTCTGAAATCATTGATTTTGGGTTCTTATCAATGATAAGCTGGGAAACAGGAATTTTCTTTTTGTAGATCGGAACCATACCAAGAATCGATATAGATGCATTTGACACCTTGGTAATTTCATTTAATGAGGTTAATTCGTTGTGAGCCAGGTATCTGATGATTGTCATAATTCCGCAGACGAGAATACCGAGGGCAACTGCGATGGCGTACACAAACTTCTGGCTGGGACTTTTTCTATACTTAGGGGTTTTTGGTGCCCTGAGTACATTGGTGTTAGAAGTTACAGCCACACTCATCAACGAGTGTTCTGTTTGTTTCTCTAATAGCAGAGTGAAGTACTTGTCGTTGATGCTGAACACTCTTTCAAGTCTGGCGTACTCAAGTTCCTTTTCCGGAAGGCCACTAAACTTTGCGTACAAAGAGTTTAGTTTTTCCTCCAGCGATGCTTTACGAGACGAAGTTTTTTGAATGAGTGATCTTACCGCCTCAGTGATGAGTCGGATCTGAACTTCTATTTGGTAATCTGAACGCTTAATTTGTTGATGCTCCTCTGTGCGTTCCGCAGTTAATTCTTCATACTCCAGTAGCTGCTGGTGTAATGTTGATACCAAATCATACAGGCTCGCCTCAAATTTAGAACCTATTAAAACCGGAAGAAGGTTGTAAACGTCTAGTTTATTGGGGTCTTGTGTAATGACCGACTGGATCTCTTTCAGCACGTTTTCATCCAAATCCAACCTTACCACCTCATTTTCCAGGTTTTCAATTCGCTTTAGGTAGGTGTCGGTCATCCCCTCTACCTGCCGAATGTCGTTTGTGTCTTTGAAGTTTTTTAGCATGAGTTCCGAATCCTTTAATTTGCGGGAAACAGAATCTTTCTGCGCATTAATAAAATCGATAATTCGAGTCGAACTTTCTGTTCTCTTTATGCTATCAAATTCATCAAAGTTGTCGATTAGTGAAACCAATACATCCTTAGCCAGAAGGGCATTGGGGTGTTCAAAGCTCAAGTGAATGGTTTTGGCCTGATCGTTCGCGATGACCACCTTTAAATTGCCTGAGAAATTTTGCGCCAATTCTTCAGGATCAGTAATCACAAAATAGAATTTACCTTCCGCTTTAAGTTTTTCAAACTGGCTGCGATTGGTAATGCTCAACACTCCTGAAAAATGATCACACTTAAAGGGAACACCCTCTACAATCTTGCACGTCATGAGTTGTTCACCCATTGTGTAAGAAATTTGGTAGTTCGCCCCGCCTTTAGACTCCAGGTAAATAGGAACGTTCACACAAGCAGAGTTGGTCACCTGAACATCTTCCAAGGCAAATATGGAGCCGTTATACTTTTCGTGTGTCAGGATGTTTCCTTCAAGAAAGTAACGAACTTTCAGAGGTAAACAAGATACTACCCGCTGCATTAACAGAGGGGATTTGATTAGCTCTACATCTCTCGTTAAACCTGCATCTTCAACGAACATGTTTTGCATGTCGAGAACCCGCTGCGCGTTGTCTTGCGTGATCCTTTGGATCATGGCAGTTGATTCATACGTTGGAACGGTATACCTCAAATAAATAAACCCGCCAACAATGAACAAAATCATAATTAATACGAGCCTGATCCAAATTTGGCGTGTCAGGTAGATGAACAGACCGATTTCGAATTCACTACTGAAGTTGGTGATTCGCTCCCGGTACCGTTCGAAACTTTCGTTCCGCTTACTTATTTCCTCTTGAATCATTAAGCTTTAGCGAAGATTGTTCACGGTAAGGTAAATCACGAAAACACTCGAAACAAGAGAAACTATTGGACTGATCTCGCGAAGCAGTCCTCTGGATAACTCAGGAACCGGTTCAACATAGATAATGTCGTTGGCTTGAAGAATCATATTCACGTAGTTGATTCCCGGGTCAA
This sequence comes from Parvicellaceae bacterium, assembly GCA_965267315.1. Classification (GTDB taxonomy): domain Bacteria; phylum Bacteroidota; class Bacteroidia; order Flavobacteriales_D; family Parvicellaceae. Next base: position 3,712,362 of record OZ253949.1, on the reverse strand, counting down.
TGGTGGACATATCCACCTGATAAATTTGTTTTTCAGAACCCACCTGGCGAATAATCTTAATCCGTTTTGCTCTTCCACGATCAGGAATTCCCCCAACGGTGGCCAGCGCCTCAAGTAACGTAGTATTGTTGTTCACCAGATTTACCACTTGTGCACTAGCTCCGTCTCCGGGAAATACGATAACCCGTTTATTGGTTATTTGTACCTGAACATAAGGGTTTACATAGTATTTGGAGTATTCTTCTTCCAGCTTTTTCTCCGCTTCCAGCTTTGTTAATCCAGCTAATTTCACCTCTCCGAGCATGGGTAGTCTTGTTAAGCTATCAGGACGGATAAGATATTGAATGAATGCACCTCCTGCAGCAACCCTGTTGGCTGCAACACCACCTCCATTTTGATTAAATAATGTTCCGGCGGATAAGTCAATTAGCTTAAACCCATCATTTGCGTAAAGTCGAAATGATACAATATCGTTAGGAGCCAGATGATACTCCGTAGTGGGGGACATCGGAATAGAGTCGAATTTATAATCGCGTGGCGTCTTCAGCATTATGTTGCTGTTTATACCACAACTGGATAGTAACGTGCAGAGAATACATCCGGCAAAAATCAGTTTAAATAACTTCATATTGAAAGTACTTTGAATTGCAAAGTTAGTTCTTTTTGTGTTTGTTTTCAAAATCATCCATCAATTCGTAATAGAGGTTTGCCATGTCCTGGCAGAATCTCAGATAATGAAACTTGCCGAAAGCAAACTCACGTCCCTTGTTGCCCATCATCTTTCTAAGATCCTTGTCCTCAATTAGCCTCAACATGTTTTTTCCAAGTGCCTGAGCGTTTCCACTGGGTGAAAGAAATCCTGACTCTCCTTCAACCACTATATCAGAAACACCTCCTACGTCAGTTGATACTACTGGAACAGCAGCAGCTTGAGCCTCAATTAGGCTAACCGGGGTTCCTTCATTCAGTGATGACAGGGCCATGATATCAATAGCGGCATTCACCTGATCAATTTCTTTGATCCATGAAGTAAAGATAACATTTGCATCTGCTCTTGTAGAACCGGGTTTCGTGGGGTTTAGACCTAGTTCTTTGGCCTTGTCAAATACGTCCTGCGTAACATCTCCATCTCCAACTATCAGGGCAATTACCTGTTTGTTTGTACTATCCAGGGCATGTTTAAATGCTTCAAGAAAAAGACCGTGATTTTTAATTGGAACTACTCTACCTACTAATCCAACTACTACCGTGTCTTCATCAATACACCAAGTTTCTCGAAACTTCTTCCTTTTTTCTTCCTGATTTTCTTTGAATCTGTCTAAATGAAAGCCCAACGGAATAATTCTGGCTTTTGATTTTGAACAAATTTTGTGGATAGTTGTAATTTCCTCATTCTGTTGTTTGCTCAGAGTAACAATAGCAGACGATCGTTTGGCGAGATAGCGCTCAATTGACTTGTAAATCCAGGTTTTTATTTTTCCAAAATAGGAGTGAAAAACATGGCCATGAAAAGTGTGAACAATAATAGGAACACCCATTCGGTGTGCGGCTAATCGACCTATTGCACCTGCTTTAGCAGCATGCGTATGCACAATATCAGGCTTAAACTCTGCTATAATGCGCTTTACTTCTTTGTAAGCCTGGCGATCCTGTCTGAAGTTTACCTCACGTTTCATGGATGGTAGAATTGAGTAATTGATTTCCAGGTCTTTTAGAATGAACTCACTGCCTTCCTCAAAGTCATCTTTTTGCCCACCAATAAGTTTAATTTCAAATTCTTTGGGAAGGTACTTTGTAAGATGTGCCACGGAATATGTGGGGCCACCCAAATTAAACCTGTTAATTATTCGAAGAATCCTCGGCAAGTGTAAGCAATTGGTGCCTCAAATGTATCAAATCCCAATGATGGAATTGGGCATTGTGATGAATATTTCCACAATCTCTAATGAGACTTTTTAAAATACCAATTTTGAAACTGAAGAAGTGCCCAGATCGTGTCTCTGTTTGTTTTACGATCCGAGCAAATTTTTTGGAGTGTCTGGAAATGAAAAAGTCCTTGATCTTCAATCATGTCCCGGTTCAATAAGTAGTTGGTAATTTTCCCATCCAGGGGGCCATGGAACCATTTGGTAAGAGGGACTTCGAATCCATGTTTTTTTCTTGTAAATACGTTTTCAGGGAGTTGATTTCTAAAGGCGGACTTAAGTAATAGCTTCCTTCCTTTTTTATTGATTTTATATTCCGAAGGAAGCGAGAACACGTAATTTACCAGCCGGTGATCAAGAAAGGGAGTTCTAACCTCAAGGCTATGTTGCATGCTCATGTTGTCCACTTTGGTTAGCATGTCATTTTGAAGTACCAGATGGAAATCGTTTGCAAGAACGTCATTGAAATTATTCAATTTTGAGATGAAGTTCTGTTCGTCAATTTGCTGGAAATCAAGTATGGCTTTACTTGCCAGTTTTTGCTCAGTAAACCTTGCCCATAGGGAATAGCGCTGGGTCAAATCTACCTTTAACCCTTGCGAAAATTTGTCTGCTCTACGGGCAAAGTTTCCAATTTTGGAATCACGGTTTTTCCCGAATCCTTTCAAAAGAGGAGCACCTGATTTTAGGGCAGATTGTTTCCAGCCTCCATTCATACTAAGAAAAAGTGCTTCATGTTTATTATAGCCGGAGAACAGTTCATCTGCACCGTCGCCAGATAGAGCCACCGTGATATGCTTCCTGGTAAATTCGGATAGTACATTCACCGCAATTGCTGAAGAGTCGGCAAAAGGTTCGTCTGCATTTTTTTCAATCATCGAGATGGCGTGCAACAACTCTTCAGCGGAAATTTCAATCTCATGATGGTTGGTCTTAAGGAAGTCAGCAACCTGCCGGGCATATCTCGACTCATCGAATATTTGTTCTCCTTTAAACGCAACTGAAAAAGTGTCGAGATTACGGTTTTGTGAGGCGCACAATGCTACAATTGACGAATCTACCCCTCCACTTAGAAATGCTCCAAGCGGCACATCGGCCATCATGCGGTCGTTTACCGCCTGAACTACTAATCTTTCAACTTCTTTTGCCGCACTTTTAAATGAGCGAGTAGTTAAAGCGGGTTCAGTAGAAAGCTCGTAGTATTTCTTTGTTTCAATTTGCCCCTCACTGTTTATTTTCACCCAATGGCCGCCAGGTAATTTTCTTACGCTATTGTAAATGCTAAAAGGTGCGGGTATGTAAGAAAACTGAAGGTATGTGCCAAGCGCCGCTTGATTTATTGACTTTTCTATTGGAAAGGTAAGAAGTCCTTTAATCTCGGATGCAAATGCAAAAAAGTCATCATTTACTGTGTAAACCAGGGGTTTGATTCCAAACCGGTCTCGCGCTAGAAATACAGAGCCTTCTTTCTTATCGTAAATGGCAAATGAAAAGAAGCCGTTAAGCCTGTGTAATATATCTGATCCCCATATCTTATAACCGTATAGTAGGGTTTCAGTATCTGAATTAGTGGAAAAAACGATACCCAATTGCGAGAGTTCTGTTCTCAACGCAGCATGATTGTATATCTCACCATTGAAAACAATGCAATGGCTTCGGTCATGAGTGAACATTGGCTGGTTGGCCGCCGAACTTGTGTCTATAACGCTAAGCCGGGAGTGTCCCAATACTGAATTGCCGAACTCCTCCAGCTGTTGATTGTCGGGTCCACGATGAGCCAGAACTCTGGTTGAAGTTCGGACCATTTCAACGGCGTTGGCCGGTAATTTTGGTCTTCCTATTATTCCTACTATACCACACATCGGATAATTACAATAGTAAAGATTTTATAGGTAGGATGGTGTGTTTGGAGGTTTGTTTAGAAATAAACGGCCTGGTGTCCATAACATTGGCATAATGTATGGAACGTATTGATTCGCAATCATTAGCTTTACCTCATGAGATGTTTGCTCTTACTGGCATTATTCGTGGCAATATCAACCTTGTCGGTTGGGCAAAGCACGTTCAACAATTCGATTCAGCGGTCGGCAGAGAATATGATGAGAGAGTCTGCACTTAGCAATGCATCTTTCAGTTTTTACGTGTATGATCTTGATAGCGGTAAGGCGCTGGCAGATTTTAATTCAGACCAATCTTTGGTGCCGGCATCAACAATGAAGTTGGTAACCACGGCAACAGCGCTTCAGATGCTGGGTTCATACCACCGCTTTAAGACTTATTTAGAGTATGATGGTTACATTGATACGACTACGAAAACTTTACATGGCAATGTTTTTATCAAAGGGGGAGGGGATCCAACACTAGGCTCAAAGTATTTCGAGAAGCGTCAGGGTGAATTCAAACAAGAGTGGTACAATGCCATCAGGAATTTGGGCGTGGATACGATTCGGGGATCCATTATTGCGGATGCTAGCTGGTACACAGACGATATGGTTCCATCGACATGGATCTGGGGCGACATTGGAAATTATTTTGCAGCGGGTCCTTCGGGGCTTACGGTTTATGATAATACTTATTATATAGATTTTAGTTCTGGCCCCAAAGCCGGAGATTCTACAGTGATTGAATGCGTAAGGCCATATGTGCCCGACATGGTTATTGAGAATCGGGTAAAGGCAGCCAAGATCAGGAATGATCAGGCTTATATTTTTGGTGCTCCTTTTGATGAGTATAAAATCGTGCAGGGTAGAATCCCCATGGACAAGGAATCGTTTGAAGTGAAGGGGGCACTGGCTGACCCCGCGTATCAATGTGCCTGGGAGTTAAATTGGATGCTTCGGGATTCAGGCCTGGTGATAGAGAGAGTTCCCACAACCGTTCGCAGGATGAAGCAAGCAGGACAGTACTGGGACACCAAACGTACGAGTTTTCACACTTATAAATCGGTACCCATGTCCAAGATAGTATACTGGACTAACATGCTAAGTGTAAATCTCTATGCAGAACATTTGCTTAGAGCCATAGCAAAGAAGAAATACAAAGATGGTAGTAATTTTAGTGGCACCGTGGCCATTCAGAAGTATTGGCAGTCTAAGGGGGTTAATACAGTAGGCATGTATGTAAACGATGGTAGCGGGTTGTCCAGGCATAATGCTATTTCTGCCAAACATCTGGTAGGGGTTCTGAAAGTGATGAATAAGAGTAAATACTCAGAGACTTTTAAAAGCTCGCTCCCGGTAGCAGGAAAAACCGGAACGCTCAGGAGTATGTGCAGGGGAACCTCGGCGCAAGGTAATTTACGGGCGAAGAGTGGTACCATGAGCAGAGTGAAAAGTTACGCAGGCTACGTGAAGACCAAAAGCGGTCGTAAACTTGCTTTTGCCATGATCGTTAACAACCACACATGCACTCATTCTGTGCTTAAAAAGAAACTGGAGAAACTGATGGTTTCTATGTCTGGTTATACTGGTTGATTGTTTTGAACGCGTAAGATTTAGCGCCTGGCCACTTGTCTGTCCTCACTTTCCATTTCATTTTTGCTTAGAGGAACGGATCACGTCAACATTAAGTGCGTGATGGATATGCAGGCCTGATATCAGTTCCGTTTTCGTATAAATTAACGGATTATGGACAAGTGGATATTGGTTGTGTCTTTTAAGAGTTAAGCCTGGTAAAGGTTAGCTGGTGCCATTCGTTCAATCCAATTAAACAACTGTCATGCTTTCAAAACAAATTAAATTAAGTATCGCATTGATCCCTATTCTGACGGTAGTCCTCTTAGGGGTGCATTCATGCAAAAAGGAAGAACCGGTTCCTGTACCGAACCCAACCATTAACCCGCCCAGTTCTCAGCTTGGAACAATGTTCGACAATAACCTGCAAAATCAAACCCAATCTTTTACTATTAACGCTTCTGTCTGGAACATGATTGAGGGCAATCAGGGCACCAGGGTGTATATTCCCGCAGGTTCGTTTCAGGATGCTTCCGGGGCAGTGGTTACAGGTACTGTTGAAGTGGAAATGGTGGAGATATTAAGTTTAAAGGATGCAATTCTCACGAATAAGCCCACAGTTAGTAACGGTCAAATTCTTACAACTGGCGGTGAGTTAAATGTCAATGCTTATCAGAGTGGGGAAAGGCTTGGTCTTACACCGGGAGCAAATGTCTCTTTTATGGTTCCTACCGCTGCACCGGATAATAATATGGGCTTGTTTTTGGGAACAACAGATGCTCAGTTAGACGTTAATTGGGTTCCATCCGATTCCCTTGGAGTAGCAGATTCGGTAAACGTGATTGGGGATACAACAGCTACAGGAGGTTGGTCGGATTTCTATTATTTTGATATAACCGGTGATTCCTTAGGTTGGATAAATTGTGATTATTTTTATTCAGATCCAAATCCTAAAACCACCTTGTCTGTCTTACCCAATGGAGTTCACGATGTAACCAATACATTCGTTTGGATCTACATTTCTTCAGCCAATTCAGTTGCTCCACTTTGGTGGGATGCCACGGATTCGTTTGACTCTTATTTGAACAGTTTACCCATTGGTTTGGATGCAACCATTGTAGCGATATCAGAAATTTCGGGCGATTATTATTCAGCTTTTGTTCCGATTACCATAAGTGCTGGACATGTTGAAAATATTACACTTAATGCAACCACGTTGGCCCAATTTGAAACAGACTTAGACAATCTGTAAATTCACCTTTCATAATGTAGGTTGAAGCCTCTTCGTTCGTTGGAAAGGGGCTTCAACTTTTTACGACGAACGGACGTTAGTTTTTGCTTTGGAGAAGGCTTCTTAAGGGCTTCCAGCCAGGAAGGTAAAAAGAAATGGTCTTGAGTAAAACCAGAACAGGAATGGTTAGAATCATACCGATTAGTCCACCAATCGCTCCAAATATTACCAGCCCTACTACTATTACCATGGGGTTCACACCAACCTGCTTTTCCATGACCCTGGGGGTAATCACATTGCCTTCAAGAAACTGTACTCCCGCAACTACTCCAATTGCTCCAATTGAGTACCAAACACTGTCTTTGGTCATGAGCGCAAGCAACACAGGAATCAGTCCACTTATAAATACTCCAACGTAGGGCAATAGTGTAAGAAGACCCGAAAGCAGGCCAAGAAAGAACGGATATTTTAGTCCGAGTAAAAAGAACCCAAGTCCGGAAAGTGCCGAAACGAATAACATTACGAGAAACAATCCACGTACATAGTCCAGATAAACGAGTTCAATTTGCTGCAATATTCTGTTGGCAATTGCCCTTTTTTCTGGTTTGAAACTGGTGTAGTAAAACCTTCTGACCTGTGAACGTGAAATAAGCATGAAGAAGATAAATACAGGACAACTCAGTAAAAATGTAAATGAATAGTTCATGGCTTCCAGGGTCTCGGGCACTACAGAGAATATCATGTCTTTAGACTTTTTGATCACTCCGTCGGGTGAACCAATAATTGGAGTGAGATCAATTGATATATTGTTTTGAATGGTTGCAATCGGCTTTTTCAGATAATCCTCTACGTTTTCGGTAGGAATGGTAGAGAGAATGTCAATCCCTTTATACGCCATGTACCCAAAAGATCCCAGAAGCACGATGTAGAAAAGCAGTACGGCGATTAAACTGGCAAAAATTAATTTGAAGCCCATCTTTTCAAAACGCTTTACCAATGGGTGGAGTAACATGGCACAAAGCGCGCTAAAGATAATCGGCATTACCACTATTTGCGTTTGATGGATTGCCCATACTGCAATAGCGGTTAGAATTAAGGTTCGATATAACTTTTTAGTGATCAGAGCGGTTGTTTTTTTGGTTATCGGATTCTGAGGTAAGCGCCGTAATTGCATCATGGAAACTAAAGCCTGATTGAATCAACTGTAACAGCTGATCCAAAGTACTCTCATTGTCTCCGAATGAATGAGGAAGCATTTTTTTCATATTCTTCTTGTGTGCCTCCATTCGTAACATCTGAAGCTTTTTTAACAATTGAAATTTCTCAATACTATCCATTGGAATGATTATAAGATTCAAGGTATTCTTTGAGCAAGAAATTCTTGATCGGTTTAAACAATATTCTTCTGTAGTATCTCAGAAATACCAGTAAAATGATGAGGTACAGGGAGCTAATTGTAATTGTAGCGTACAGGTAGCTTCCCATCACTTGGGCCAGGCCAATAATGGCAAATGTGGTGGCGGTGAGGACAAAAAGAAATGCAATGGCTGCTATTACTAACCAACTGAGTACAGCAGTTGAAATATCGGTGGTTTTTTCAACCGTTTTCAAAGTGGTATGCTCTAGCTTAGCGTCTGCATATAGTTCCGCCTCCCGCAGCAATCCTGATACCTGATTCTGGAAACTCATCTTAGGCTTTTTTTATGGCCTCTTCTAATTTCTCTATGCGTTCCAGTAATTCATCCTTAGCTGCATCTTTGGTGTTTTCAACGCCGTTTTGCAGTTTTTTCTGGATCGCCTCGAGAATCTCTTCCGCGTCTAAGGAAGAAACTTTGTCGGTAAGTTCTTCTGCTTTGCCACTTATAGCGGCACGGGTTTTCTTGCCTTCGGCAGGGGCAAAAAGAATCCCGATTAAAGTTCCTACTGCCACTCCACCCAGTCCGGCGAGTAACATATTTTTAGTTTGATCATCCATCTTAGCTTGTCTTTATTGGTTACTCTAAAGGATAGACAAACCAGATGCCATTCGCTTACTTTGTTGACAATCAGTTTTTTAACTGGTTGCTAGGGCTGTTATGTTAAACTCTGTGTAGAAAATGTTGCCCAGGCGATGGGGAGGATTTAACCAATTACCGAACCGGTTAGGTAATTTAAAGTGCAAAAGGTGAAAGTAGGTGAAGAAACCGCCTATAGATAAAGCAAAAAGCCCGGTTAGATAACCAGGCTTTCTCTGTCGTTTAAAATAATTCTTACATGTGTATTACCTCATCGTATGCTGCAGCGGCAGCTTCCATTATGGCCTCACTCATGGTGGGGTGTGGGTGAACTGTTTTGATTAGTTCCATTCCTGTAGTTTCAAGCTTTCGAACTGCCACAATCTCTGCAATCATTTCGGTAACGTTAGCACCGATCATGTGTCCGCCAAGCAACTCACCATATTTCGCATCAAAAACAAGCTTGATGAATCCATCTTTGTGACCGGCAGCCGAGGCTTTTCCTGAGGCAGAAAATGGAAATTTACCAATTTTCACTTCGTGTCCGGCTTCTTTCGCCGCTTCCTCCGTCATCCCAACAGAGGCTACCTCCGGTGAGCAATAAGTGCACCCAGGGATATTGCCATAGTCTAATGCTTCAGGGTTATGTCCTGCAATTTTCTCCACACAGATAATTCCTTCAGCTGAAGCCACGTGTGCCAGAGCCGGCCCAGGAACAATATCACCGATTGCATAGTACCCGGGAATATTGGTCTGGTAAAAGTCGTTCACCAGAATTTTCCCCTTGTCGGTTACTATTCCTACTTCTTCCAAACCTATTCCTTCAAGATTTGCTTCAATTCCCACTGCCGATAGTACGATCTCCGCTTCGATAGTTTCTTCACCCTTTTTGGTTTTAACCGTGGCCTTGCATGTTTTGCCTTTAGTGTCCACAGCTTCAACCGAAGCGTTGGTCATAATTTTAATGCCTTGCTTTTTGAAAGATCTTTCAAGCTGTTTGGAAACTTCTGCATCTTCAATAGGCACAATATTGGGCATATATTCTACAATAGTTACATCAACTCCCATCGATTTGTAGAAGTATGCAAATTCTACCCCGATAGCTCCTGATCCAACTACAATCATCGACTTAGGTAGTTTGGGCAATACAAGTGCCTCACGGTATCCAATTATTTTCTTACCGTCTTGTGGAAGGTTTGGCAGTTGTCTGGAGCGGGCTCCAGTAGCTATTACGATGTGCTTGGCCTCATATTCGGTGGTTTTACCTTTGTCATCCGTAACATCCACCTTTTTCCCGGGTTTCACCTTGCCGATCCCCATAATGACATCGATCTTGTTTTTCTTCATCAGAAACTGAACACCACCACTCATTCCGTTCGCTACTTCCCGGCTCCTTTTTACGATCGCTTCAAAATCTGCTGAGGCGTCTTTTACGGATATTCCGTAGTCGGCGGCATGGTTGATATAATCGAATACATTGGCACTTTTCAATAGAGCCTTGGTTGGTATGCATCCCCAATTCAAACAAATGCCTCCAAGTGATTCTTTTTCAATAACTGCGGTTTTTAAACCTAACTGCGACGCTCGAATGGCAGTTACATATCCGCCAGGTCCGCTTCCAACTACAATAACATCGTAACTCATAATTTCTTGCATTTCATGTTGGTTGTAATTGTTTTCCGGTAGAACAGGCCAATTCAAAACCAACGAAAGATCGGCAGCGAATTTAAGAAAACTTGGAGGTGTGGCAAGGAAATTAAGCTTCTACTTTCAGGATAAAATTGTCTTAAGTGTATTGCTCGAATTTTATGGAGTTTCAGCCTTGAACCGTAGATAAATCCCTAAGTTTATCGGTCAAAAAGAAGATTGATGAGGTACACTTTTTCAATGAAAAACCCGGAGAGTCAATTTCTGGAGATCCAATACGAGATACAACAGGTATCGGGAGAAGTGCTTACAATTCAATTACCCGCTTGGCGTCCCGGACGATACGAAGTAGCAAATTTCGCTAAAAACATAAGAGGGTTTCGGGTCACAAATGGTAGTGGTGAGCAACTGTCGTATTCCAAATCTTCTAAAGACAGATGGGAAATTATTACCAACGGGGCGGAAACAGTATTTGTTGACTATGAATATTATGCCGCGGAGTTGAATGCTGGTTCTACCTGGTTAGATAGTTCCCAGATGTACGTAAATCCGGTAAATTGCTGCTTTTATGTTCCTGCGAGATTACAAGAGGCTTGCGAGTTGGTGGTAAAAGTGCCTTACCCTTTTGAAATTGCTTGTGGACTTAAAAAGAAGGAGGGTGCTGTCTTTCACGCGGAGAGTTTTCACGAACTGGCGGATTCGCCGTTTATAGCCAGTCCTTATTTGCAACATGAAGAATATGAAATTGCCGGAACTAAATTCCACATCTGGTTTCAGGGAGAAATCAAACCGAATTGGGCAAAAATTCAGCTTGATTTTGAGCGTTTTACAGAGAAACAAATAGAAGCGTTTGGTGATTTCCCGGTTGAAGAATACCACTTTCTGTTCCAAATTACTCCTTATGCAACATATCATGGAGTGGAGCATACAACATCAACTGTGTGTGCTCTTGGTCCGGGATACGATATAATGGGGAAAAAATACGTTGATTTTCTTGGGGTGTCGAGCCATGAATTGTATCACGCCTGGAATGTGAAAACCATCCGCCCAAAGGCCATGCTGCCGTACAATTATGCACGGGAGAATTACTCCGAGCTGGGATACGTGTATGAAGGTGTGACCACGTACATGGGTGATAAGTTTTTGTTTTCGTCAGGGGTCTTTTCCGAGGAACAATATTTCAAGGAATTGGCAGCATACGTAGAGCGGCATTTCCACAATGGTGGGCGATTTAATTTGTCGGTTGCGGAAAGTTCGTTGGATACATGGTTGGATGGATATGTACAGGGAATTCCTAATCGGAAAACATCCATCTATGTAGAAGGCTGTTTGTTCTCGTTGATTATAGATGTGCAGTTACGTACGTTGTCAGGTAAAGGGCTTGACGATGTGATGAAGTCACTTTACCAGAGTGCAAAAAAAGGGCGTGGATATACGGCAGAAGATTATCAGCAGTTGGTTGTTAACCTGGCTAAGAAAGACTTGTCTTATTTGTTTGAGAAGCTTTTGTTTACCTCTGTGAGTTATGAGCCTGAATTGAAGGAAGCCCTTGATCTTTTGGGACTCACTTTAAATGTAAAACAAGACACTGGTTGGGCCAGGCGCCTTGGTTTGAAAGGTAAATATTTCAATGGCGCATATCAGGTGTTGGATGTTGCTCAGAAATCTGATGCAGATAAGGCAAAAATTATCAGGCAAGACCGAATTGTAAGTGTAAATAGCTTCGAGGTAAATGACGATCTGGATAAATGGTTGGAGTATTTTGGTAAGGAAGAGATCGAGTTAGGTTTATTGCGAAATGGAAAACTTGGATTTATCCGTTTAATCCCTGAATACGACAAAGGATTTATGAAATACACGATTGCTAGAAATCCAAACGCAACTGATGAACAGAAGCGTAATTTTGAAATCTGGAAAAACTAATGGCAAGAACAAAACAGAAAGCCCCGAAATTAGAAGTTTCAAGACCCGTAATAGTTTTGAGCATTCTTAGTCTGGTAGGTACAATGATATGTGCGATTTCCGACTTTAGTTTTTATACCGTTATTGATACCTATTTGAACGAAGGATTTGAAGAAGGTAATGAGGTAGGGAGGAACTTCGAGGAGATCGTTAACCAGGAATGGGGTAAAAATGGAGTAGATGTTACAAATGAAGGGCTTCGGCATTTGAGACAATTGTTTCTGGTGATAGGAATACTGAATGTGCCGGTTCTTTTAGGAGTGGTACTTCTTTTCTTTAGAGTTAGGCTTGGCTATATCATCTATACCGTCGGTCAATTGGCTTATATTTTTGTTCCGTTGTACTTTCTGGGAGGCGCGTTTTACCCGAATTTCAGAACATTACACTATGGGGATATTGCGGTAACCGTCTTATTTATTATCATGTGGGGCATTCAGTATAAAATTATGGGAGAAAATGGGGATACTTCAGGATCCAAAGGTGCAATGGCTTAAAAGAAGAATTTTTGGGAAAGAAGATCCAAATTGGCTTCTTAAATGGACTTGTATTCTGCTTTTTTGGTGGAGTCTTTTCATCATGTTAGTCATGATTGGCCTTGCCGTGGTGGCGATGTTGCATCCACCGGAATCTGCTACATTGGAAAACTTTAATCAATTCAGGCAGAGAGGAGCATCTTATACAATTCCTTACGCTGGTTTTCATTTGCTGAGTATCATCGCCATTATGCTGATGTACCGGCTAAAAAAATCAGGACTTATTCTTTACGCCATATCGTGCGCTTGTTGTGTGCTTTTTCCTTTGGTCAGAGGGTTCGAGTTTCCAATGGAAACGTTAATTTTTAGCCTGGTTGCAACTGGATTGTTTGCAGTTCATTTAGGAGCTATGAACAAAAAGGAGCGAAAGTCTGAAGAGCGTGTAGAGGAAGAGGTGGAGCAGACTACTGAGGAATCGCAGCGATAACTGAAATTTCTACATTCACATTTTTGGGTAACACACTCACTTCCACACATTCTCTGGCCGGAAAATCAGACTTGAAGTAACTGCCGTAAACTTCATTAACCCTGGAAAAATTGCTCATGTCCGATAAGAAAATGGAGCATTTGATGATATTATGAAAACCACATCCGGCCTCCTGAAGCACAGCCTCTATGTTCTTCATTACCTGATGCGTCTCATTTTCAATGTTGTCTAATACCAACTCGCCGGAAGCAGGGTTCAACGCGATTTGTCCACTCATAAAGAGGGTTCCGTTGAACGCTACCGCCTGGCTATACGGCCCTATTGGAGCCGGAGCATTCTTTGTTTCAAAGATCTGCTTCATTATTGTTTAATGCTGTTGACCGTGTGGACCGTGCGCGTGGCCATGAGAAAGTTCTTCTTGCTCAGCCTTACGAACATCTACTACTTCAATGTCAAAGTAAAGAGTTTCGCCAGCCAATGGGTGGTTTAAATCCAGCGTTACATCTTCGCCTTCAATATTAGAAACCAGAGCTACCGCAGGACCCTGGTTGGTTTCCACCTGTACCTGCATTCCCGCTTGAAGTATTTCATCGCCTTCTCCTTTAAAACCGCTCAACGGAACCACATGAACAAGGTTGTCCTGATATTCACCATATCCATGTTCGGGCTTAATCACTGCAGAGAAAGTTTCTCCACTTGTTTTTCCAAACAGTTGTTCCTCTAAGCCAGGAATAATGTTACCATGACCTTGTAGTATGGCCAAAGGGCCTCGCTCCTCATTGGATTGATCGATGATATCTCCGTTCTCGTTCTTTAACACATAGTGCATCGTTACGACGCTGTCTTTTGTAATTTCCATAATGCAAATATAGGGGCAATGTTTGAGGCCTGAAAGTTTACAGGTAAAGCATCAATTCAATATTTGATAAAGTCTCGGATCTTAGCGGTTAACTGCCAAACGAATTATCAAACCACGCCCGGCGTCGTTGCAGCCTCAGATCCTTAAGCAATGCGGCTTTTACATTCACCGTAAGCGTAAAGCTTCGTCGGTTTCCAAACGGAATCCAAATGAATTGACCTTCCCAGCAATGCATGTCTCGATAAATGGTGATGGTAGTATAGTTGAAATCCTTCGCGCGAAAATCAAACCCTGTGTTTACGCCAATACGCCACTTTTCGGTTAAACCAATATCCCCACCCATCCGTATGGTTTGGCTTATTATGAGAGTGTCGTCCTCGGTGTTAATGTTTGATCTGTTAGCGGTAATGTTGTAACTCGTGTTTAATTGCCATGGAATCGTATAGTCAACAAAGTACTCGGAGAACGCTTCCGCCTGATCCAACTCTTCTTCTGTAACATTGGTCAGATTTTTTTTGCCGCTTTTCTTTTTACTTCGAAGATTGTAAGAAAGCGCAAGATTGGACGAAGTGATTGTTCCAAGCCTACCCGATTGGCCCACTTCAAATGAGTTGATCCGTCTACCTTCCTCATAGTGATAAGGATCCACGGCTGTTCTGAAGTTAAGACTGAGATCCTTAAAAAGTCTGGTCCTTCCCGCTACGGTTATTAAAGATAGGTTCAGCGAATCTGCCATCAGATTATAGGATCCGGATACAGTGGCGTTCTCAATTATTTTTACCTTCTTCTTTTTGCGTTTGTCTATGTCTGTTGTGTCATTTTGCGCCCATAGTTTCATATCAAGAGTATTGATTAAGCTAAGGGATAAAATTCCACTTTCGTTGGTGCTTGGACGACCAAAAATGCCTTGTTCAAAAGGAGAATACGTAGCTATTAAGCTATCCGGGTTAGATTGGGCATATACTTCCAGATTTGAATTCATTTTCGGGGTATAGGTGAAGTTAAGGTTCGGGGTAAGCACGTGCCGTATTTCGGCTTCTCTTTTTCCTCGCAAAAAACCTGAGAAGCCATACATTCCGTAAAGTTTAGTGGTTAATCCTGCACTAAAACTGGCTTCGTGAGCACTATTAAATGTTGGAATTGTATCGGTAACAAGAATGTCTGAACTGTCTGAGGATTTTATTATGGTTTCCAGGTAGTATCGCCCGGTATAGCGTGCTGCCGGGTTTAATGTAAATGGACCCATTTTTACCGAGGTATTCAGATTTGCATTGTGACGCATTCCAGACCGCATATTGTTGGTGAGATAATCCAGGTTGTTAAAGCTGAAGTATTTAGCAGAGTCGTTGATGTCGTTTTTAATGTTTGCACTTTGGCTAAAGCCAGTATTTCGCGTTAAATCTCTCAGGAACTTACTTTTTCCCGCTTTTACTTTTCGAAAGGGATAAATTCTGGTTTGGTTGATGTTTGCTTCCGGCAATGTTACGTTTACTATTTCCGTGAGTGTGTTTTGGCTGTGACGGAGGTTTAATCCCACCGAAAATGGTGAGTTTTCGAACGTCTTGTTCCAGCGAATATTAGAATTGAAGGTGTTGGATAAATAATCCTGTCCCACCGTGTTAAAGTTATTTTGGAAGTTATTGATTGACCCCACGTTTACATTTGCGGAAAACCTGGAACCTGGCCTGGCCTTAGGGTCTTGATTGTGATTCCATCTGACAAAAAACTCATTCGACTTTGAGAAATCCGGAAATTCTGGTTCCGAAACCCTAAGTTGGGTAAACTGTAAGTCCATGTTTCCGTTGAACCGATACCTTTTCTTGTACCTGCTGCGGTTGCGAATTCCCCAGCTCCCCCGAGAATAAATGTCAGCGGTCATTTGAGTGTCGAATTTGTTTCCGAAATGGTGATAATAACCAATGCCTAAAAGATAGTATCCAAGTTGAGGAGAATTGCCAAATTCAGGTAGTACTAAACCATTCGTTCCTCCTTTTTTATTTGGGAAGTAGCCAAAGGGTAATCCCAAAGGTGTTGGAATATCGGCAATCCATAAGTTGAGTGGTCCCGACACAATTTTATCATCAGGAATAACTACTGCCTTGCTAAGGCGGAAGAAGTAATGAGGGTCATCAAGATCACAAGTGGTGTAGCGGCCACGGGAAATGTGGATATGGTTATTTGGTTGCTTCTTAACAACCTCCGAGGTTAAAAAACCCTCTGCTTGCTCGGTACGCACATTGTAAATAATGCCCTTTTTCGTCTCAAAATTGTACAGTATGCTGTCCATTTCAAACTCGTCACCTTTTTCTTTGAAAAGAGGCTTTCCAACAGGGTTGCCCAACGAATCGAGCGTGTATTTGGCCAAAGCTGTTTTTGTGCCAAAATCGAAGGCTATATAATCCGCATCTAAATCGATCTCACCGTAGGTTACGTGTGCGTTACCGTACAGATAGACCTTTTGTTTAGGAACGTCAAAAATCATAGAATCCCGGGCGTTGTATTCCACCTGGGTCTCGAAATCTACTGCAACGGTATCGGTTTGTATACTATCCGACTCTTGAGAAACGGCTATGTTGCTTATTAACAGAAGCAGGAGGATAAGTAGGGAGGTTAGACCACCAACCAGGCTTGATCCGGAGTTATTTTTGTTGGTACGCTTTATGCACCAATGGTTCGAAACCGTTGCATTTAAAGATATGAGACGAGCGAAGAACAATATGAAGGCAATCCTGCTTGCGAAGAAACGCAAATTTTCAATTTTTCTTGTGCTCTTGCTGCTTGTTGGCACAAGTGTGGCACAGGACGAAATTGGGATAAAGAAAGTAGTTATTGATCCTGGGCATGGGGGGAAAGACCCTGGTGCGGTAGGAGTTACCAAGGTTTATGAGAAGGACGTTGCCCTGTCTGTGTCCCTGAAGTTAGGTAAGTTGATAAAAGATAATCATCCGGATATCGAAGTGGTGTATACCCGATCAACGGATGAGTTTATTGGTTTGGCTGAGCGAGCCAAAAAAGCCAACTCCCTTGGAGCTGATTTGTTTATTTCGGTGCATGCCAATTCCGCAGCGAATAAAAATGCGCACGGAGCAGAAGTTTGGGTGCTTGGTTTGCATAAATCTGAAGCTGCCCTTGAGATAGCAAAGAAAGAGAACTCATCTATTCTCATGGAGGATGATCATGGAACGAAATACCAGGATTTTGACCCTAAAGACCCTGATGCATATATCGCTTTGGCTATGAGGCAGAATGTTCATCTCGACCAAAGTCTGAATTTAGCCAACTCAGTACAAACCCGATTTGTGAAGGAAGCGAATAGAAAGGACCGAGGGGTGAAACAGGCTGGATTTATGGTTTTGTATCGCACCACTATGCCCGCTGTACTTGTTGAACTCGGGTTTTTATCATACGGGCCGGAAGAAAAATATCTTGCCAGTAATAAAGGGCAGGATGAAATGGCTCTAGCCATTTATAATGGATTTAAGGAATACAAGACTCAGGTAGACGGGGTTAATCATGCTGCTGAAAACGATACGGTGGCGATACCTTCGAAAGATACGCCGCAGACACCTGAGACCCCTCTGCATAAGGATAAAGTAGTGTTTAAAGTGCAGATTGCAGCCTCGTCGATCTCAATTCCAACCACTCCCGAAAATTTTAAGGGAATAGAGGGTGTTGAGCAACATGAACTGAACGGTATTTATAAATACACTGTAGGAAACTTTTTTACCTTTGAAGAGGCTAAATCAAAGCAAAAGGCTCTGAGAAAAAAGGGTTTCGATGCAGCGTTTATTGTAGCCTTCTATAACGGGAAAAAGATAACTGTGCAGGAAGGATTGCAACTAATGGAAGGAAATAACTAGTGAAAAGGGAATTAATAATCGGAATAGTAGCGATTATAGCCGTAGCGGCTTTGATTTTTGGACTGTTCTACCTAAAGGGTGAAAACCTGTTTGCCAATAACAGAACTTTCTACACAACCTATAACAACGTAGGTGGTCTCGTAAAAGCAAGTCCGGTAAAAATTAGTGGTTTGCAGGTAGGAGTGGTGACTGATTTAACGATGAACAAAAACGACCCTAGTCTTATCGACGTTAAGTTCATCATTAGCGATGAGAAGGTTCAGCTGCCAAGCACAACCATTGCTGTTTTAGCATCTGATATTCTTGGAACCAAGTCTATCGAACTGAAACTGGGCGACGATACCAAAATGCTCCAAAGCGGTGATTTTGTGTTGGCACAATCTGAGAAGGAACTAACTGAAATGGTCAATGAACAGTTGCTGCCGCTAAAGTTGAAAACAGAGGAATTGATAAAAACCATAGACTCTACTGTAGTTACCGTAAAGACCATTATTGGAAATAATACGGGGAATCTGAATGAAAGTTTTGTGGGGTTGAAAAATGCAATTGGGTCATTTGAATCAATGTCTAATCGTTTGGATACACTTATCGCAAGGCAATCTGGTAAAATCACCACGATTTTTAACAATGTGAATAGCATCACGGCTAATTTGCGTCAGAGCAACAATGCAATAACCAGGGTGGTTACAAATTTGGACACTATAACCAGCCGGGTGGCGCAACTTGAATTCGATTCGATTGTAGAGTGTGCGAGATCTGCAATATGTGAGGCCAACGAGGTATTGTATGCAATAAATAATGGAGATGGGACATTACACAAACTTTTGCACGACAGTACATTGTATAAGGATGTAGATTTGATGGTAGATCAGGCTACTCAGTTAGTGGAGAACATTCAGGATCATCCTAACAGGTATCTTCAGTTTGCGGTATTTGGAAGCAAGGACAAAGGATTGCGATTGAATTCGAGAGAGGAGAAAGCATTGCGTAAATTTACCCGTCAGGATAGCATCATGGATCAATACAAAAAATAAGAGTGAATGGAAATTAGCGGAATTATCTTCTGCGTTTTAGCAGCGGCCGGACTTGGTCTTTTCACATACAACTCGCTTAGAATTCGAAGGAATATCAATCTCGGACTCGATATAGACCGATCAGGCAATCTTGGAGGTAGGATTAAATCCACTTTACTCGTTGCGTTTGGTCAGAAGAAGATGTTTAAGCGGCCAATTCCAGCATTATTGCATTTGTTCATTTATCTGGCATTTGTGATCACTCAGATAGAACTCATTGAAATTTTCGTTGATGGCATTACAGGTTCGCATCGCGCTTTCAGCGATAGCCTGGGCGGGTTGTATACGTTTACCATCAGCACCATTGAAATTCTCTCGGTGTTGGCCTTTATCGCCACACTGGCGTTTCTAACCAGAAGGAATTTACTGAAAATACCGAGGTTCACCATGTCGGAAATGAATGGGTGGCCCAAACTGGATGGTAACCTGATTCTGTACTTTGAAATTCTTCTGATCTGTTTCATTTTCATGATGAATGGGGCAGATGAGGCGATGCTAGCTAAGAAGGGCGAAACTTACGGTTTTGCAATTACCTCATGGTTAGGTCCAATTCTTTTTGGAGGAATGGACGAGTCGGGATTGCATTTGGTTGAGAATATAGGGTGGTGGGGACACATTGTAATGGTCTTCTGGTTTTTGAATTATCTCCCTATATCAAAGCATTTTCACATTATCCTGGCGTTTCCAAACGTGTTTTACGGTAACCTTCAGAAAAAGGGGAAATTCAACAACATGGAATCGGTAAAGAAAGAGGTTGAAATGATGTTCGATCCTTCAGCCGATCCGTATGCTGCGCCGGCTCCGGCAGCTGAAGGAGAAGCCCCGGCCAGATTTGGAGCTAAAGATGTTACCGATTTGAATTGGGTGAACTTACTCAATGCTTATACCTGTACCGAATGTGGTCGATGTACGGCGGCGTGCCCGGCAAATCAAACAGGTAAGAAATTGTCTCCGAGAAAGATCATGATGGATACACGTGATAGGGTTGAGGAAGTAGGACGCAACTTTAGAAAACACGGTAAGAGCCACGATGATGGTAAAGCACTTTTAGGAGATTATATTACGGAGGAAGAGGTTTGGGCATGTACATCCTGTAATGCTTGCGTAGAGGAATGTCCTGTAAATATTGATCCTTTGGCCATTATTATCGATCTTAGAAGATATCTGGTGATGGAAGAGTCCAAATCTCCAAGTGAACTAACAACCATGTTTACCAACATTGAGAATAACGGTGCGCCGTGGCAATTTTCCCCGATGGATAGATTTAATTGGGCAACTGAAGAGTAGTAGAATAGAAACTGGAAACTTGAACATAGGTTGAAAAAACGCCGATAGAGAATAGGCATTTTCAAGTTTTGTATTAGGAATAAGATGGCAGAACAGATTAAAGTACCCACAATGCAGGAGCTCATAGCAAAAGGAGAAACTGCGGATGTTTTGTTTTGGGTTGGATGCGCCGGTAGTTTCGATGATCGAGCCAAGAAGATTACTAAAGCCGTTGTCAAGATTCTTCATGGCTGTGGTGTTAACTACGCTGTATTAGGTACCGAAGAATCGTGTACAGGAGATCCCGCTAAACGTGCCGGAAATGAGTTTCTGTTTCAAATGATGGCTTTCCAGAATATTCAGGTGCTTAATGGCTACGAGGTGAAGAAGATTGTAACAGCATGTCCCCATTGTTTTAATACCATTAAAAATGAATACCCTGAACTGGGCGGTAATTACGAGGTGGTTCATCATACTCAATTAATTCAGGATTTGATCAATTCCGGTAAGTTGAAGGTGAGTGGAGGGGGTGCCTTTAAGGGTAAAAGAATCACCTTTCATGATCCCTGCTATCTGGGCAGAGCCAATGATGTTTATGAAGCCCCAAGAGAGATACTGGCCAAGCTTGATGCCGAGTTAGTTGAAATGAAGCGTTGCAGAACGAAAGGATTGTGTTGTGGAGCCGGTGGTGCACAGATGTTTAAGGAAGCTGAGAAAGGGAATAAAGAGGTGAACATTGAACGAACCGAAGATGCTCTGGAAGTAACTCCAACTCATATTGCAACGGGTTGTCCTTTTTGCAATACCATGATGACCGATGGTGTAAAGAATTTTGAAAAAGAGGATGAAATTCAGGTGCTCGACGTGGCTGAAATGATTGCTCAGGCGGCTGATCTATAATTATGGAAGTAGATTTTAGAGAATTACCAGATCAGGCAAAGGTTTGGATGTATCAGGCCAGTAGACCTTTAACAGATCAGGAGAAAACGATCATCTACGATTTGGCCGAGGTTTTTCTCAAAGACTGGGAAAGCCATAATATTCCGGTACAGGGTTCTGTAGATATTTTGAACAACTTGTTTATTCGGGTGGCTGCATTCACCGACGAACCAAGCATGTGTGGTCGTGCGCAGGATGCTCAGGTCAGATTGGTGAAGCAAATTGAAGACAGACTGTCCGTTGTTTTTACCGATAGAATGCTCCTGGCCTTTGAGGTTAACGGAAGTCCCCAGGTAGTGCATCTAAATGACATTAGTGATAAAGTTCAGGAGGGTGTTTTAAATCCGAAGACTGTTTTCTTCAATAATCTCATTGGTTCCAAATCCGAATTCGAGACAGCCTGGAAAACAGCAGCGGCTGCTACATGGCTGGAGCGCTACTTCTAAAAGATTACCAGGTAGATGTAATTTAATTCTTGCTCACGTGTGGCCTGATTAAGGAATTTTGTGTTGAGCAGGGTAGTGGGGTAGTTCTTAAACTTCTCAATTCGAAGGGGATCAAGGGCAATTACGTTGTATTTCAAAAAGTCTTCCTCCGACATTATATAACTACGGCCTCGTAGCACTTCGGGTTTATCTGTATTTAAACCCGAATGGTAGGTTGTGGTGGACTTTGTGTAGAAATCATATACATGCGGAGGGATATTGAGTGTAAATTGCTGATCCTTTGGAATGCCAAGTTCATTGGTCAATTGGGCAGCTGAAATCATGCCTTCATAGGCCGCCAGATTGCCAAAGAAGTGAACTTTAATGAAAACATTCAGTAAACATGCTGCCGCGGCGCTGGTAAGGATTGAAATAAATATCGTCTTTCTGCGAATGATGCTGCCTGCCAATAAAAGCAGAAGTAATGCCAGGATGATCCAATAAAGAAAATTAACCTGTGGGAAGACGTACTTACCAACCATGATTATGCCCGAAATCATTATCAGCTTTACAAAAGCCTGAACCCACACTATGAACCTGCCACGGTTTAAGGATTGCAAATGCACCAAATAGCTAGCGGTGATAATGGCCATAAAAGGATAGATAACATAGATGTAATGATCCAGTTGAAACCTCGACAGTGAGAGTGCGATGAACGGTAAAATAATGGCTCCAAGCGTATAAAATTCAGAAACGGCAATTGCCTTAAATCCGGTTCTGAATTTGTGAACCAGTCCCAAAATCGCAAGAAACGTCCATGGCAGGAAAGTCCAACTAAAAATACCCAGAAAAAAATGCCATTGCGGATTGTTATTCCATTCGCTCTCCCCGGTTAATCGTCCAAAGCTCTGTTCCCAGAAGTAAAATTTAAGCCCGCTAATTCCTTCTACAATCCGTCCGCTGGAGAGCACGGTTTTTTTCTCCGGGTGCGCATCGAACTGTTGGTAAAGGCCGTAAACCATTGGGCTGATTACAATGGCAACAATTATCAACCCAACAAGCCATTCCCATCTAACGAAATTCTGCCATTGTTTTCGGATAATGAAGTGAGTGGACAAGGCCAATACAGGAACCATAAGACCTATTGGTCCTTTGCAAAGCATGGCGATGCCAATTCCTACAAAGCCCAGAATCAGAAATTTCCATTTGCCTTTCTCTAAAAATTCAATGATTCCCCACAATGCAAATACAACTGCACTTACCAGTATAGTATCAGTCCTAACATCATGAGTCATCAGAAACACAGCCTGGGTTGTGGCGAAGATCATTCCTGCTAAATAACCTGCTGATTTGCCATACAGCAGTCTTCCCAGTCTCATCGTGGAATATATTCCGAGAAACACGAAAAGAAGGGAGGGAAGCCGATACGCCCAGCTTTCTAATCCGAAGACACTGAATGAAAATGAGGAAAGCCAGAATAACAAAGGCGGTTTGTCAAGATAGTCGTGACCACGATGCATCACTTGCAGGTAGTTACCTGTCTCACTCATTTCCATGCTCATTGCGGCGTATTGGGGAGCATCTACTCCCAGAATGGGCAGATTTATTCCAGACAAGAATGCGAGTGAAGCCAGGGCAAGAACAATCCAATAGCCATATTTTAGCTGTCTTTCAGGCATTACTGGATAAATATATCGGTTACCTTATTAGGTCTTCGGTCGTATTCCCATTTGAAACCCTGGAGCTGCCTTACCTTGGGGTTTATTCTGTGCATCGGATAAAGAACGGCGTCAGGTTGTTCTCGAAAGGTAATTTGCTCCACCTTATTTTCCTGAATATTAATGGTCATCTCACTGCAAACCGCGTGGTTCATTCCGATTGGTTTTTTTCCTTCCTCCCCTACAAAGTAAACACTTTGAGCATTTCCCACTACATGTAATGTCTCCAGGCGATTGCTATCAAACAGCGCAGTCATGGTGGTTCCTTTTATTTGATTGTAACCGTTAGTATCTGCCTCAGATATAAGAAACGCATTTTGATCTAATAGCATAGACCGTATTGCACCCGATTCGGTTTTCACTTTAATAAAATCAGCGTAAAGCTGATTCTGATCTGACCATAGAATAGGATCGTAATACATAGAAATAGTTGAGTCCAGTTGATTGAATACGAGGGAATCTGACGCGCCTTGCATATCTTTCTTAAAGAACTTGACATGGTGAAAAGCATGAATTTTTTGATTCTCAAGTGAGTCTTCCTCAATAATAGCGGAATCCGCATGTAGATAAAGAGAATCTTCTTCGAAGGTTTGGACAAGAAGCAAACTATCCGTTATTAAAGACCGGTTAGTCTTCTCATTGTGCCAGCCGTAGTGCCCGTAAATAATAAAATTGTTGGTCGTATCGGTGATACGGATGTTTCTGAAGACTTCCCCTACACCAGAACCACGATTGTAGAATAGACTATCTCCTTCTAGTTTTTGTCCATCAGCAAGTATATAAGAACTGTCGGTTAGAGACGCCAGGTCGTTTCGTGTATCGTACCAACCATTCTCAGTATAGATGAGGTTAGAATCCGAAACAATGGTGGTTGGCCCGGAAAAGTAGGCTTGTTCGCTCAAAGTGTTGTAGGTCAGTGTGTCGGAGTTCATTACGTATTGGGGATTGGTAAGAACCACTGAGTCTCTGAATTCCAGAACCCGTGCATTTGAAAAGTACAATCCCACTTTGCTTGTAAGTACATTGGAATTTCTACTACTGGTAATTTTCGCGCCGTTGCTGTAACTCCCTACGGAATCTGCCAGATTATATTTTAAGGAGCTTGTGGTAAGTCTTAAATCTCTGTCATTCATAATGACGTTTCCACGCATTCGAGCCAGTTTGTTGTTACCAATATAATATAGCGTATCACCTTTTAAAGAAAGGGAGTCCCCCTGAATAATCCGAACACGACTGTACGCATGCAGTCTGTTGGAATCAAGAAACAAATAGGCGCTATCGCAGAATAGCTTGACCTCTTGATGGCTTAGCTGAACATTTCCAATAAATTTTTGTGCTTGGCTGTCTTTCGTCTTAATCAACCGATCGGCGTTGACGATTTGAATTCGATTGTTTGCTTGACCTGCTTCTCCTGATATCCCTCCCGACGGCGTTTGGCTGTACCCCTTTTCAGATGCCGTGGCCAGCAATACCAAAAGAACAAAATGGAAAAAATATCTGCCCAACAAATTCACGACTGATCCAGAACGTTTAAAGTACGCCATTATTGCAATTCCTGATAAGGCAAGGGGTGTACCGGAGACGCGAATTTACCTTCGATTCAGGCAAAAACCTTGTCCCTAAGTATCGTTTGGCTTCTATCCGGGCCTACACTTACAATAGAAATAGGTGTTTCTAATTCTGCCTCCAGAAAAGCAATGTAATCATTTAGCGCAGCCGGGAGATCACTCTCTGCACTTAGTCCGGTAAGATCGATTCCTTTCCATCCGGGTAACTCTTTATAGATTGGTTTTAATGATTCATCTTCAATATCGTAAGGAAGGTAGTCTATTGTACCGCCCTGATATTGATAATGAGTACAAACTTTTATGGTGTCGAAGATGCTTAGTACGTCGGCTTTCATCATCGACAGTTTTGTAACCCCGTTAATCATGATAGCATATTTCAAAGCTGGCAGATCAATCCAGCCACATCGCCTTGGCCGACCGGTTGTGGCACCAAATTCGTTACCTTCCTTCCGCATCATTTCACCTACATCGTCATGCAGTTCGGTAGGGAAGGGGCCGCTTCCAACTCTTGTGCAGTAAGCTTTAAAAATGCCAATAACATCATTGACCCGGTTGGGTGCAATTCCCAGTCCGGTGCAAGTTCCGGCGGTTATAGTGTTTGACGAAGTAACATAAGGGTAAGTTCCAAAGTCTATATCGAGTAGTGTGCCTTGAGCTCCTTCTGCCAATACACGTTTGCCCGATTTCATTTCCATATTGATGAAATGTTCGCTGTCTACCGCTTTAATTTCTTTCAGAGATTCGATTCCTTCAAACCAGGATCTTTCGTAGTCTGAAAGATCATAATCAAAATCAAATCGCGCTAACATTGCCTGGTGCTTGGCAACCAACTGATCGTACTTTTCACGGAAGGTTTTGGTAAACACATCACCTACCCGTAGCCCGTTTCTTCCAGTTTTATCCATGTAAGTGGGGCCAATTCCTTTGAGCGTGGAACCAATCTTTTTGGTGCCTTTTGCTTCTTCAGATGCAGCGTCCAGAAAACGATGAGTAGGCAGAATCAGGTGGGCTTTTTTAGAAACCATCAGGATTTCGGAAACATCGACTCCAAGTTTTTTCAAACTGTCAATTTCCTTCTTGAAGATTACCGGATCAATAACTACCCCATTTCCAATAAGATTGATCGTGTTCGGCCTGAAAATTCCGGATGGAATGGTATGAAGTACGTGTTTGATGTCGTTAAACTCAAGCGTATGTCCGGCATTCGGGCCGCCCTGAAAACGTGCAATAATATCATACTGCGGAGTAAGCACGTCTACTACCTTTCCTTTACCTTCATCTCCCCACTGGAGACCTAATAGCACATCTGCTTTTGTCATACGTCTATTTTTTCGCCAAGTGTTTGGATGGCATCATTCTCATCTTTGGTTATTGTAAAAAGTGTATTCAGTTTCGTGATGAGAAATAGTTTTGAAATTTTTTCATTCACGCTACAAAGAATAGTATCACCACCCGCGTTGCGTGACTTGGTAAGCACATTTATAAGAGCATTCAAACCGGAGCTATTGATGTAGTCTAGCTTAGTAAGATCCAATACGAAATGGGTGGTACCATCAAAAGTATAATCATCTACAGTACTCAATAAGTTGTTCGATTCATCTTTCCCCATCACTTTCCCGGAAAGTTTAAACACAGCGATTTGCTTTTGCACGTTATGTGTAAATTCTAGAGCCATTTTAATTCTGATTTTCCTTTCTTGTTGCGTAAATATAGAGGGAGTGGTGCGAAATGTCCAGATCGAACAAATCTTCCAATGTGTCTTTGATACTTTGAATTCTGGGATCACAAAATTCTATAACCTCTCCGGTATCTGTGCAAATAATATGATCGTGCTGTTTGGAAGCGTAGGACTTCTCAAAATACGCAAGATTTGATCCAAATTGGTGTTTTGTAACCAGATTACAGCCAAGTAACAGCTCAATTGTATTGTAGAGGGTAGCTCTGGAAACCCGGTAATTCTGATTTTTCATCTTAACATAAAGCGTCTCGATGTCGAAATGACCATCGTAGGAGTATATCTCCTTGAGGATGGCAAATCGCTCCGGGGTTTTCCTATGTCCGTTTTGCCCAAGAAACTGAGCAAATATCTCTTCCACTTTTTCCTGTACCGTCTCCTCGGTCATCTCAAAGTATTAAGTGCCAAAATTAAGAATTAATGAGGCAAGGATATGAAAGCACCGCTACATTTATTAACAAGGAATAACTGGGACAAAAGCCATTTGCGTGCTACCTGAAAGAAACAGGCTCCCGGCACTTATTGAACGATACTTGATGACGTAGGTTGGAATAGTTGGTTTACAGGTAGTTTTTTCTGTACTATCACCCATGTTTTTCCGGGAAGACGGTTGTACCCACTATTCTGAACTACAAGGTAGATTTACGTAAGCTCTTCACTATCAATCCTCTCGATAGTGTTTATTCCGTGAACATCAATAAGTTGATTCATAAGGTTGTCCAGATGTTCTGTGTCTCTTACGTAGGCCATTACCCGGCCTTCAAAAATTCCGTCATGAGAATCAAAAGAAATAGATTTCATGTTTACATTAAGGTCTGCCGAAATAATACCGGTAATTTTATTTACTACACCGATGTCGTCTATTCCGGTAAACACCATTCCTGTAAGGAATTCGTCATGTTCCTGCCCTCGCCATCGGGCACGAATGACCCTGTACGCGTAGTTAGCCATTAATTGGCGCGCATTGGGGCAATTGTTCCTATGTATTTTAATGCCGTCGTTAATCGTAATAAAGCCAAACACATCGTCTCCCGGAATCGGGTTGCAGCATGGGGCAAACTTATAGTCGAAGCCATCATCTTCACCGATAACCAGTTCTTCCTTTTTCTTCTTAAACCGATTAACCAGATTACTCAATCCGCCTTTGATGCTTTCGCTGATTGATCCGTTTTTCAGTCTGCCACCCTTGTAGACAATGTCTTTCATTTTGCTCAGGTCTACTTTTCCCCTTGCAATTTGGTAGTACATTTCTGTGTGTTCTTTGAAATTGTAAAATTTCAAAAGTTCATTAAGGTTGGATTCGTCAAAAGTCACCTTCATCGATTTCATTTTTCGCTCAAGAATCTCCCGACCATCAAGCGCGGCGACTTTTTTATCCTCCTTCAGACTGGATTTAATCTTTGATTTGGCCTTAGATGTAACCACGTAATTCAGCCAGTCTTCCTTTGGGCGCTGTTTGTCGGATGTAATAATCTCTACCTGGTCTCCGCTTTTTAGTTCATGACTAAGCGGAACCAATTTGTGATTTACCTTGGCTCCAATACACTTCGCTCCCACTTCCGTATGAATCTCGAACGCAAAATCCAGCGCGGTAGATTTTGCCGGAAGTCTTTTTAAATCACCATTTGGAGTAAATACGAAGATTTCCTCCGCAAATAATGAGAGTTTAAAATCATCGATAAACTCCAAAGCATCAGCCTCCCGGTTTTCAAGCAGTCCCCGGATTTTATCCACCCAATTATCCAGCATGGAATCCTTCTCATTGGCAGATTTGTATTTCCAATGAGCTGCAAGACCCTTCTCAGCTACTTCGTCCATCCGGCGTGTTCTGATTTGAACTTCAACCCACTTTCCGGTTGGACTCATCACCGTTGTGTGTAACGATTCGTATCCGTTTTGCTTGGGATGAGAAATCCAATCGCGAAGCCGTTCAGGATTGGGTTTATAATGATCCGTGACGATTGAGTATGCACGCCAACAGTCTGCTTTTTCAGTTTCTATCGGGGCTTCAATAATTATACGGATTGCAAAAACATCGTAAACTTCTTCAAAGTCGATAGACTTCTTATGCATCTTATTCCAGATGGAATAGATGGATTTTTCACGGCCTTTGATCTCAAAAGAGAAGTTGGCGTCCTCCAGGGCCCGTTTTATGGGTGAACTAAACTTACGGATAAACCGTGCGCGGATGTCTTTGGTCTTACTTAGTTTTCTCTCGATATCCTCATAGGCCTTGGGTTCGGTATACTTTAAAGACAAGTCTTCCAGTTCTGTTTTAATAGCGTACAGGCCAAGCCGATGAGCCAGAGGAGCATATAAAAAGTGAGTTTCTGATGCGATTTTTAGTTGTTTATCGCGTCTCATCGACTCAAGGGTTCGCATATTGTGCAAACGATCGGCCAGTTTGATGAGGATTACCCGAATATCTTCAGGCAGAGTTAGAATCATCTTTCTGAAGTTCTCAGCTTGCTGCGAGGTATGTAGATCAAATACCCCTGAAATTTTGGTCAGGCCGTTGATGATCTTTCGGCACTGCTCACCAAACATGTTCTCAACATCATCTAAGCTGAGGTCAGTGTCCTCAACCGTGTCGTGAAGCAATGCACAGGCAATTGCCTTGGGTCCCAGACCAATTTCTTCAGCACATATTCTTGCTACTGCAATGGGATGAAAAATGTAAGGTTCACCAGATTTTCTGCGCATATCCTGATGCGCGTCTACCGCCACATCAAATGCCTTCCGAATGAACTTGGTGTCCTCCTTCGTCCGGTCTACTTTTATCGACCTAAGTAAGCCACGATAGGCGTTTAGTATCTCTTTTTTTTCCTTCTCTAAATCAATTTCCATTCTCTATCTTTACCTACACTCCACGAATTAGATGACAATAAAAAACTACAAAGTTAAGTTAACGAACGTTTTTTCAATTTCACTGATTTTTTTTGGTTTAATCTTATTGACAATAAATTTTATTGGAGTGGCTTCTTCCATGCGAGATGAGCAAATTAGTTCGCACCAATTAGATTATCGGTTTGGAAGTGAACTTACACAACAACAAGCTTTGAGTGAATTAGACGGTATTCGTTCGCAACATGCGAGTAATATTGAAACCGCCAAACTGGTAAATGATCTGGTTAATCGATCTATCTCCCATCGCTGGACGGGGCTGATCCCTGAAGAGAGTTCCATTAGAGTACCTATTGAAGAAAACTATATTTTGTGGTGGAAGGGACGCGAGGCCAAGTATAGGCATTGGGAATTTTCCAATTGGAAGTTGGCATTAGAGAGAGGAATTGGATTGTGTAGTCAACATGCAATTGTTGTTGCCGGAATACTTGGGGAACTTGGTATAAAAACAAAGATAGTTGACCTCTCAGGGCACGTGGTTTGTCTGGTTTTCAATGATACTAATGCTGACTGGTATGTATCTGATGCAGACTACGGGGTGTTTATGGAAATCCCATTTGATTATATTGAGGCAAATCCTGATACGATTGCGGATTCGTATGAACTATGTGGGTATCCGAAGAACATGGTCAATACGCTGGTTGACATATATGGAGAGGAGGGAAATGAAGTATCCGAATCCATACAGGCATATAAGGGAGAATATTATGATATGGAAAAATCAGCCTATCTATGGATATGGCTGTTGCCAGGAATTTTATTGATCGGAGGGGTAGGGTTGTTACGATTAACTACAAAGCTGGCAACACCTTAGTAGAGACCTGACCGAATCCTACTTTAATACCATCTTTCATGGCATAACCTCTCATTACAACTGTATCTCCGTCCTGAACAAACTTTCTTTCAGACCCATCTTTCATTTTGAACGGTTTTGTACCCTTCCAGCTAATTTCGAGCATAGATCCATACTGGCCTTCTTCAGGGCCTGAAATCGTTCCGGAAGCCATCATGTCTCCTGCATGAATATCACATCCATTTACGGTGTGATGGGCTAATTGCTGGTTCATGTTCCAGTACATGTGCTTGTAGTTGGAGTTACAAACAATCGATTCTTCCGCGTTCTCTGGTTTAATTGCAACTTCCAGAGCAATATCTAAATGATGGTTTCCTTCATATTCCAGATACGGAAGTACTTTAGGAGTTTGAACAGGACCAGATACCTTAAATGGTTCCAATGCGTCAAGTGTGACAATCCAGGGTGAAATAGAGGAGGCAAAGTTCTTAGCTAGGAACGGACCTAACGGGACATATTCCCATTTCTGAATATCCCGGGCCGACCAATCGTTAAATAGACACATACCGAAGATATAGTCTGAAGCTTCTCGGGTACTAATAGAATTGCCTAATGGTTTGCCTTCGAACGTAATAAATGCCATTTCCAACTCAAAATCCAAAAGTTTACATGGGCCAAATACCGGAGGTTGATCCTCTGTGGGTTTTTGTTGTCCTTTTGGTCGGTGAATTGGGATTCCGGATGGAATAATTGATGAGGCTCGGCCGTGATAGCCAACTGGAATGTGTTTCCAATTTGGGAGTAGAGCATTATCAGGATCCCGGAACATACATCCAACATTATATGCATGTTGTTCGCTAGAGTAAAAGTCGGTGTAGTCGCCAACCCTTACAGGCATGTGCATAGTTACTGCTGATAGGTTAACCAGAACTTTTTCGGCGTATTGAGCAAGTTCGCTACCCTCACATAACAAATCCGAGATCACATTTCTCAGTTCCCTTACCGCAGCTTTGCCTTTAAGCATCATGCTATTTAGTGTGTCCGAATTAAAGTCAGATATTGTGAAGCCCAAATCATCAAGTTTTCCCAATTCACATACTGCCTGAAGATCAAGAATTTGCTCTCCGATAGCAACTCCGACTCTTTTTCCACCCGTATCCGCAGAAAAAATTCCAAATGGAAGGTTTTGAATTGAAAAATCTGAATTTTCGGGAACGTTTACCCATGAAACTCTTGAAGGATCGTTTGCTCTTATCATCTATCTGATTTTTGCGTAAATGTAACCACTATGGGAAAATTACTACCACCTTTTTTGAATAAATTGCGTCGTTGAAGAATCGCAAAAGACCATATTCAAAGGGATTGATTATACTCAGTTTGTTGATCATTCATTTCGGTTGGACTTACTTTTACACGGCACCTCCGGAGTTTAATTGTGAGAAATTGCAGCATGTCTCTAACCATTACATGCAACCCTTTTTTCACCAGAATTGGGCCTTGTTTGCTCCTGATCCTCCTGATCGGAACATAACGGTTGAAGTGAGGGTTGATAGTAGCAGCACCTGGCGAAATATTACCCGTGAATTGCTGAATGATCATAATAAATGGAGAGTGACCTATCATGGTAGAATTGCCATGGCTTTTGGAAATGCGGCACTATATGCCACTAGCGATCCTGGCCAATCGGATTTATTGAGGCAGCACTGCCGGAATTATTTACGTCTGGATGATGAGCAGTCAATTCAAATAAAGCTAACGGAAACCTGGTTGGAGGGTGATGAAAAGGACGGGAATATCAAAACCTACTTTTTGTGAGTTGGGTGCGTCAAATACTACAGTCATTCAATAGTCCGTTTCATGCCAGACGCGCCGTTAAACTGCTCAGATATGGAATTTTGCTGTTCTGTCTGGTCAATAATCTACAGTTATTATTTGTTCTTGATATCAGTTGGGGAGAGTTTAAGATGTCTCCTGCTCTCAACCAACCTGGATTCTTTACTAATGTGTTGAACCTATTGGATAATGGAACAATTGGCCTGGCCGTACTTCTGATGGCGCTGCAAATTGGTGCGTTGATCTGTTCGATCTTTACTCGATTCAAGGGTATTTCGGGAGTTGTAGCTTATGTAACGTCTGCTTCAATAATTAACTCTACCTACGTATTCAATTCCGGGGGGCATCATCTAATATTGATGATACTCTTTTTTTTGATTTTTATTAATGAAGAGAATACCGCGGAGTACACATGGAGAAATGCGATTAATCGTGGTGCATTCCTGGCCATTCAGATTCAGGTTTGTCTGATGTATTTTATTTCTGCATTGTTTAAACTAACAGGTGAATCCTGGGTGGAAGGTACAGCGATGTGGCAATCAATCATGATACATGAGTACAGTTGGATTATGTCGGATTTGTTTAGTGGGAATAATGGAGTTTTAATTTTGGGAACATGGTTTTTGCTGATCTACCAATTGAGTTTCCCAATCCTTATATGGTTGAGACCATTAAGGAAATGGATATTGTTGATTGGAGTTGGCGTTCACTTATTTATAGCCGTTGGAATGGGGTTGTTCAATTTTGGGTTGGCTATGATGGTGGCTTATTCGGTTTTTATGGCAGATCTTGATTCCACTAGTTCCAGAATTAATGGGGCCAATTCACGTGCGAAAAGTTTAGCTCCACGACTGTTTAGATGACTCTTGTCTGCAAATAGTGAATTCTCCGCTGCAAGCGGACTGGACGTAAAATCTTTCCAAAGCAAGCCAATTGAATCTGTATATCGTCCAATCTTTTGTTGAACTGCGGGGTAACCCTTGTTCAGATAAAACGATCTGACATAAGGTGCAGAATAAGCTGCCACGCGGATGTTGTTCCTCTTACAAAGCGATAGAATTTTCATCAAATATTTTTCGTCTGTAGGATTTACCGAAAAATTGGGATTGATTCGGCCGGTGATGTTTTGGGCGGAATCCCTCAATTGCGAAGAATCTACTAAACTGGTGCCCATTGACTTTTCCAGCTTTTCATAATTTTCTTCTTTTCCGACCTTTAGGAAGTTCTTATAGCTAGGGTATTTTTCATTGAATTCAATGTATTTGGAACCTTTGATAAACTTATACATGAAATACTTATGTAAAGGGACTTCATCGTAGAAAGCTTCTTCCACAACATCGTCCTCAAATTGTGGTAGAAAGGCATAGTCAGAGAATGGATAGCTATAGGAAATGTCGGAGTTTAGGCTAGGATAATCCAGGCATAGGAGAAGCGATTTAATTTCATTTTTCCGCAAGAACATTTCCAGTAGTACGTAACATTGAGAATAAGCCGCACCTCCAGACCCTAAATTGATGCCGGACAAACCACTAATACTGTCAATGGTGTTAATATCGACTACATTAAAAGCCCGTGATGAACCAAGCACGGCATAATCATAACTCTCGCCTGACTTTTTAAATACCCAGTTCGCTTTATGCTTAATATACTTGTTGTTCAGCTTCCCGTAATGCCAATCCAGAGCCCAACCAACTAAGTTGAGCAGTACGATACCGATTCCAACGAATAACGCTATTTGTACTAAGAACTTTTTCATTAGAACTGGAAATAAATAAAGTCAGAACTTTCGTGGTAATTGGCTGAGAATAAAATAATAATTATGCAAAGATAGTAGGCCGCCCAGCGCATCGCCTTGGGAACTTTTGTTTTGAATTCGAAGGGGTGGCTTCTTTCCCGGTTTACCCATTCTACCAACAGGAAAGTAACCAGTAAGACCATCAATAGAGGATGAAAATAATAGAAGGAATCAGGCAAAAACGGGCCCGTGAAAATCTCCTGAATATATTCAAAAGCCCTTGGACTTGATTCTGCACGGAAGAAAATCCAGGCGAAACAAGCCATCGCAAATGTTATGACAATGGATACTGTAGTTCTAAAGGAGGGTATTAATCCGGGGGATATTGCGCCCGTATTTTTCCTGTTTAAATTTAACAGTAGCAGCGGAATGAAATATATCGCGTTAAGTGCACCCCATATAACAAAGGTCCACTTTGCTCCATGCCAGAAACCGCTTACCAGAAATATAATCATGACATTTCTTAGCTGATACCAACGGTTTCCTCTACTTCCTCCAAGCGGAATGTATAGGTAGTCCCTAAACCATGTAGACAGTGAGATGTGCCACCTTCTCCAAAATTCGGCAATATCCCGAGAAAAGTAGGGGTAGTTAAAATTCCGTTTAAGGTTGAATCCGAAAATTTTTGCCGTTCCGATGGCGATGTCCGAATAACCTGAAAAATCACCATAAATTTGAAACGCGAAAAAGACGCTTCCAGCTATTAGAACTCCCCCGGGTAATTCCGCATAATCCACAAAAGTTTCTTTTGTCCCGAAAATCTCATTTACGTAAACGGCACAATAGTCTGCGATTACTATTTTCTTGAAAAATCCCCAAAGCGCTTGCTTTACTCCATCAATGGCTACTGAATACTCGAATTTGCGCCGTTGATAAAACTGGGGTAGGAGGTTGGCCGCTCTTTCAATCGGACCGGCAACCAGCTGCGGAAAGAATGAAATGAATGCAGCAAAAGCAATGAAGTCTTTGGTTGGCTGCATCTGTTTCCGGTATACATCTATAGTGTAACTCATGGTTTGGAAAGTGTAGAAACTTATCCCAACCGGTATGGCTATCTCAAGCGTACTCATATGTACGTTAAACCCAATTGTATCCAATAGCCTGGCGGCATTCTCAATAAAGAAGTCACAATATTTAAAGTACCCTAAGAACGCGAGGTTGGAGACAACGCTTAACGCCAGATAAATTTTTCGTTTTCGCTTGACTTCTGTTTTGTGAATCGCAAGACCAAGGAAGTAGTCGTTAAGAGTAGAGAAGGCAATTAGAAGTAAAAACCGCCAATCCCACCAGCCGTAAAATATATAGCTGGCAATAAGTACAACTATGTTCTGCGCTTTAAGGTGTTTCTGTAAAACCCAAAATAGTATGAATACTAATGGGAGAAAAACAAAAAAAGCGGTAGAATTAAAGAGCATGCCTACATGAATAACGGTCTGTTAGTCATCATATCGTTTACCTGCTTTCTCACTTTCCCTATTTCCTCTTCGCGGTCCACATTACAAATAACACGGTCGATCAGCTCCACAACTAAAGGAATTTCCGTTGTTTCGATTCCCCGGGTGGTGATTGCTGAAGTTCCAACCCTAATTCCCGATGTTATAAACGGCGATTGGGTATCAAAA
The DNA here is from genome assembly GCA_965267315.1 of Parvicellaceae bacterium. GTDB lineage: Bacteria > Bacteroidota > Bacteroidia > Flavobacteriales_D > Parvicellaceae. Next base: position 3,676,801 of record OZ253949.1, on the reverse strand, counting down.
GGAACCATATTCTTGTTGACAGTAATGTCAGCCTTTACCAGCGCATTTTCGGCATCCTTACCAGTAATGTCTTTTGCGCGAAGGTCTATCAACATTGAATGATTGTCGGTTCCGCCGGAGATTACTTTATAGCCTCTTTTTACGAATTCCTCTGCCATAACACTAGCATTACTAATCACTCGTTTACAGTATTCCCTGTACTCAGGCTGAAGCGCCTCTCCAAAGGCAACTGCCTTAGCTGCAATCACATGTTCAAGCGGGCCTCCCTGGCTCCCTGGAAAAACACCGGAATCAAGTAACGATGACATCATACGAGTTTTACCACTTTTGAGCTTGATACCCCATGGATTCTCGAAGTCTTTTCCCATCATAATTACTCCGCCTCTCGGGCCTCGAAGTGTTTTGTGAGTGGTTGTTGTAACAATATGGCAATAGGGGAGTGGGTCATTCAATAAATCGGAAGCGATTAACCCAGCCGGATGGGAAATATCAGCCAGAAGCAATGCGCCAACCGAATCCGCAATTTCTCTTAATCTTCTGTAATCCCAGTCTCTGGCATAGGCTGAAGCACCACAGATGATCATTTTTGGTAAGTGGGCAGTAGCCTGTTCTTCCACTTTACTGTAGTCAATCATTCCAGTAGATTCTTCGACACCATAGAAAATTGGGTTGTAAAGTTTTCCGGAGTAATTCACCTTGGATCCGTGCGTGAGATGCCCCCCGTGGTTTAGGTCAAAACCCAATATAGTGTCTCCTGGTTGAAGACACGCCAGCATAACCGCAGCGTTAGCCTGAGCTCCCGAATGTGGTTGTACATTTGCCCAGACTGCTCCAAAAAGTTCTTTCAATCGATCGATGGCCAGTTGTTCAATTTGATCTACTATTTGGCAGCCGCCGTAGTAGCGTTTGCCTGGCAAGCCTTCCGCATATTTGTTAGTTAATACAGATCCCATAGCCTGCATAACATCGTTGCTTACAAAATTTTCCGAGGCGATTAATTCCAATCCCTCCAACTGCCGTCTTTCCTCCAGTTCAATCAGGTCAAAAACTCTTTTGTCGCGAATCATAATCTTATTGCATTTACCCCGGCAAAGCTATTCATAAGATCAGATTTAAAAATACTTACAAAGATTTTTATTTCTCGAACTTAAAATTGACCCGTTGGATTTCATCCTCTAGACCCATACAATGATCCCCGTAAGTTGGTCTTTGACATCAAATTGTCAGTGGTAATCTAACAAATGACGTAACTTTGTGCTATGAGATTGAGCCTTACTCTGTTTGTTTTCGTTTGGGCATTTGCAGGTGCTGGTTATGCACAGACGTTAGAAAGAGTTGTGGTGGCATCTTACCTATCAGATGATTCGAAGGTATCCTCCTCTGTTTACCGGATGGAGTCTTCCCTGGGGCCACAAATCAGTATCTCAGGCTATCAACAACCAGATTCCGTTCTTGTAATTGGGATGACTGAATTATCCAATATTGGTATCAAGTTACATCCCAATCCGGTTCAACATGACTTAAAGGTGACCACAAGTGCAGAAGGCATCTATACGATTCTGGATTTATCCGGACAATCAATCCTAACCGGGAATCTCTCAGGAACGAATTTGATCAGTACGTCCAATTTGGCATCGGGGGTCTATGTGTTTCGATTTGTAACTAGTGCAGGAAGTGCTTCGTCTGCCAGATTTGTAAAGTTTTGATGAGAAATTGGTTACATATTTGGGTCGCGACGATGGCAATTTTACTCACAGGAATGCTGGCAGAGGCTCACAGCCAATCAGCTTTTTCGCGTATTTACCTGGAAGGCGTAATCGAGTCAAACCTAAATCAGTCGCTACCTGCCAGAATTGCCATTTACACTCCTTCAGACCCCAATTGGTATGTTGAAACAACCTCTTTAGCAGTTGATACTTTAGGTAAATGGTGGCTGGAAGTAGGGGGAGGCACAGTAGATGGTTCGTCTACTTTGAGTAGCTTCTTTGATCTGGATTTTGCAAGGGATTCAATAGGCTTAAGGATGGAAGTGGATGTTGGTACAGGATATCAAACGTTGTCCAACAGCTATTTTGAGTGGCTTCCCTATGCTTATCACGCCAGTTCAAGCGGGGACACGCTTTATTTTCAGCAATTGACCGATGTTGATACTTCAGGGCTTGCTATTGGACAGTTTGTGTATTTCGATGGAGGTAATTGGAGTATGCGCACAGCAATGATGTATAGCGACTCTGCGCTATTTGCATTTTAAGCGGATAGCGTAGATTTTGCTTATACGGATGTCCAAATAAATGTTGATACCTCATCGATCGTGTTTGTTGCGGATACATCTGATTACGCCTATTCTGTCGACTCTTCTAATATTGCTGATTCTTCAGCTGTTGCATTTCTTTCCGGTAGTGCGGCCCAGGTGCCGACTTGGAGATTGAATGGAAATTCTGATGCGCAGGCACTTGGCACAACGGATAAAGATTCTTTGGTGTTTGCTACAGACGGAGTTAGAAGAATGACACTCAGGCCAGATGGGATCGGGATTGGAATTGGTCCCGCAACTCCTGGTTGGTACGGAACAATTGAAGATGGAGTATATTTTGATTACTCCGTAGCTCTTGGTTCAGACTTAAACTTTGAAGATACTGCCTTATATCTCTATGCAATGGCCGATCGAGGGGCACTGTTGATTGGGAAAGGGGTAGACAGCATTTGGAAATCTTCCTCTGTTGGAAGAAGTGCTTTTTCAATGGGAGAGAACAATATAGTGGAAGGTAATTATGCATTTGCTATAGGAAAGAACAATAGTATTGATGCGGATGGAAGGTTCTCCTTTGTAGTGGGAGAAGGGCATCAAACCTCAGGGTACTATGCCTTGATGTCTGGAAGGAATTGTTTTGTGGAGTTTAATCGTTCCGTTGCGATGGGAGACAGTTGTAGTGCTCCAAGTGGTTATGCTTGTATCGCCATGGGGTCAAATGCAGTTGCACACGGCAACATTGAACCGTGTGTGGCAATTGGTCGCAATATTTACAACAACGGTAGATATTCAACCGTGTTTGGTAATACAGTGCACATAGCGGCGCGTCAAGGTTCTTTTGTTTATTCCGATTATTCGACTCCAGACACACTTACTTTCATGCCTGCGTCTGGATATTACAATTTCTTTCAAATTAGAGCGGCTGGAGGTAGCTATTTTTATTCAGATTCCGGCGCAACAACCGGGGTTTATCTTGCCGCGGGCTCAGGTTCCTGGTCTACAACCTCCGACAGCGCGTCAAAAATAGTATTGGGAGAACCAAGAATAATTGAACGATTAAATAGTTTGCCCGTGTATAGTTGGTCCTATAAATCTGAATCTGATGTACTCCATGTTGGACCTATGGCCCAGGATCTTTTTCAACAGTATGCACTTGGAGAAGATCAAAAGCGAATTTCTATGGTGGACGCCGATGGTCTGGTATTACAGGGAATTAAGGAAATTAAATCGGAGGTCGATCAACTGGACTGGATGAAAGGGCGGATGGAGTCAATTGTTAATGATTTTGAAGAGATGGAAGAAAGACTGCTTAAACTTAAAAATCAATCAAGCAAATGATGAATAGGATCGTATTGGTTTTGTTACTCGGCCTGGTTTCTGTTGTGAGTAGGGCTCAGAATGGAATAGGATATCAAGCCGTTTTGCGAGATGCCAGCGGGCAATTGTTAGTCGGAGAGAATGTGGATTTACGCCTTTCTGTCTATGGCGATTTAGCCGGAACCCAGGTAGATTATGTGGAGGAAATTTCAGTCGTTACAGGTAGTTATGGTCAGATTACCACGGAAATTGGTACCGGCACGTTCGTTTCAGGAACTTTTCCAACGGTTCAATCTGTTGATTGGGATACAGGCTCTAAGTTTTTGAATGTTCAATTTCGTGTTCCACCAACCCTGACCTATACAGACTTAGGAACGACTCCTTTATATGCCGCTCCATTTGCCTATCATGCCCGAACAACTGATCAAACTTACCAGCTATCCGAACTAGAGGATGTCGATACCACGGGGTTAGAAATTGGTCAGGCACTTATTTGGAATGGCTCTTCCTGGGTACCAGCTTCGCTGGATACACTGTCCTTTGCTGATACCACCTTTTATGCATTGATGGCAGACTCTGCCAACTATGCAGATACCGGTTTAAACATTATACCAAGCGATACAGCACTGTTTGGGTGGTATGCTGATACTTCAGGTTTTTCCTTAACCGCCGGTCAAGCGTTATATGCAGATAGTGCCGGTTATGCGGACACTGCTTTGTACGCGTTGAATGCACTAAATTCCTGGGATTTAAGTGGTAATGCAGTTGGTGCTAATGATTTTCTTGGAACAACTAACACCCAACCATTGAGAATATTTACGGACAGTTTGGAACGAATGCGTATTACTGAGGATGGGAAGATTGGTATTGGCATATCCAATCCTACTTCAGATCTTCATTATGTGGGTGCTGAAGGTCTGCTATTCCAGGGAGTTCTGGGCTCAGGCTCATCACAGTCATTTACTGGTGATCGCCTGGTATGGTATCCTAGGAAGGCACATTTCTACTCAGGTGGAGGTACCGTTAATCTGGGGGATGGAAATACTGGTGATTATTCCGTAGGAATTGGTTATAATGTTTCCTGTGGAGGAGATTATTCCATGGCCGTTGGATTTGCCTCCCAGAGTTATGGGGACTTTAGTTTTGCCGGTGGGTACGACTCGAAAACATTTGCTGATTACGCGTTCAGCTTTGGATTTAATTCCAGTGTGAGTGGTGAGACAGCTATTGGGATGGGGAGACAAGCAATATCCAATGGAACATCCTCGGTTTCTCTTGGTTATCATACCAAAGCTTACGACGCGTACGCCGTAGCTCTTGGTTATCAGACCGAAGCCCATGATACTAGTTCCTATGCCCTGGGGTATCGGTCCAGATCCCTTCATAAGGGCTCGTTTGTTTATTCAGACTTCAGTAGCTCCACTTTCTTCGAGTCTACTGCAGAGAATCAGTTCATGGTTCGCGCGGATGGAGGGGTTAGGTTTTATAGTAGTGCTGATTTGTCTACCGGAGTGGAATTAGCACCCGGGTCTGGATCCTGGTCAATGCTCTCTGACTCTAATGCTAAACAGAACATAGTGAAAATAGACTACGAAGAACTTCTGAATCGTTTGGATAGTGTACCTGTGTATCTATGGAGCTATAAAACGCAAGACCCAGCTGTGCGACACATGGGACCAATGGCTCAGGATTTTTATCGAGCCTTTGGGTTGGGTAATTCAGACCGAATGATCTCTGCTGTTGATATTGATGGTGTTAACCTCGCACTATTGAAGGGATTGAAAACGGAGTTAGATAAAAGGAATCAAGCATACGAGGAATTGCTTCTTCAGTACCTGGAGCTGGAGCGCCAGAAGGAGCGTATAGAGAGCTTGCTTCAAGAACTCGAAAACGAAGAATATTAACCACTAAATTCTTACTTTCGCCAACCAATGAGCGGAGAAGCCTGGGATCATAGAATTACCCCAACCAGATCAAATTTTCATCTAGGTCTTCGAGCCCTCTGGAATTATAGGTTCCTCACGTTTCTATTCTTCAGAAGAGACATTGTTGCGAACTACAAGCAAACCGTGCTTGGTCCAATTTGGTTTCTGATTCAGCCCATTCTAACGACGGTTATTTTCACTTTAATTTTTGGAAAATTTGCGGGATTCGCACCGGAAGGCATACCACAACCATTGTTTTTCCTATCGGGTGTGGTTGGTTGGAACTATTTTACTGAAGTGTTCACCAAGACTTCTAATTTGTTCCGGCAGAACGCGGCAATTTTTGGCAAGGTCTACTTTCCAAGACTTACAGTTCCGTTATCGCTTATGCTGGCGGGCATTGTGAAATTTCTTATCCAGTTTTTGCTGCTAATTGGGGTGTTTATTTATTATTATTCTCACGGAGAAGTGCAGCCTAACTGGAAGTACATGTGGTTGATTATTCCGAATGTATTTCTTCTTGGTTGGCTTGCGATGAGCATGGGAAATATATTCTCAGCCCTTACTGCCAAATATCGGGACTTTACCCATTTGGTAGGGTTCGGAGTACAGTTGTTGATGTACACAACCACAGTTATTTACCCCTTGCCGAAAGTTCTGGAGTGGGCCCAACAAGCCGAAGGCAATGGAATTAGTTGGCAAAAAGTAATTGTTTATTGCAATCCGATTACCCCGGTTATGGAAAGTTTTCGAATAGCGTTTTGTAATTATGGTGTGGAGAGCATGCCATGGAGTCTGTACGGCCTGGCGTGGATATTTACCCTTGTTTTATTTCTGTTCTCAATTATTGTGTTTAACAAGACCGAGCAAAACTTTATGGATACGGTGTGATGAAGGTCTTGCAATTGGAAAATATCTCCAAGCGCTATAAACTTGGCGAGTTGGGTACCAAAAGTTTCCTGAAGGGAATAAAGGATGGCTTGTGGCGTATGTTTGGCCGGCATAGTGCACATGACGTGGTTGAAGTGAATGACCGAGAGGTAAGTGGGGGAACTCATGTGTGGGCACTTCAAAATATTAATTTCAATGTTAATCAGGGAGAAGTAGTAGGCATTGTTGGTAGAAACGGGGCAGGAAAGTCTACCTTATTAAAGCTGTTGTCTCGAGTTACAGGTCCTACCACCGGAGAGATTAGGGTGAAAGGCCGCATGGCTTCTTTACTGGAGGTTGGCACGGGTTTTCACCCAGAACTAACCGGAAGGGAAAATATTTTTTTAAATGGGGCAATTCTGGGAATGAAGAGGCCTGAAATTGAGTCGAAATTCGATGAAATTGTCGCGTTCTCAGGAGTTGCAAAATATGTAGATACACCGGTAAAACGCTATTCGTCTGGAATGTATGTTCGTCTGGCTTTCGCTATAGCTGCCCACCTTGAGCCTGAGATCATGATTATTGACGAGGTATTGGCAGTTGGAGATGTTGACTTTCAGAAGAAGTGCATCGCCAAGATGAAAGAAATTGCCGCATCCGGACGAACTATATTGTTTGTTAGTCATAATATGGCCTCTGTACGTGATCTGTGTACTCGGTGTATTCTCCTGGATAAGGGAGGCGTTATTGCCGATGGAGATACAGAGTCGGTGGTTCAGCAATATCTTACCGGAGGTTACTCAGAAACCAGTTTTGGCCAGGTGCCTGACGACTATCCAAGAAATGCTCCTCCCGAAAGTAAATTGAAGATTGAGTATGTCGACCTGTTAAATGAAGGAGGACAACCAGCTTCTAAATTTTTCTACAAGGAAGAAGTTACCATTCGGGTTCGCATATCCACGACCGAGGAACTAGGAACCGATTTTGTTTGTCTGAGTTCTTTCGGAGACCAGTTTCACGAGAGAATCACTTATCAGGTGGATGGAAATGACATTCATGCTTCCGGTCAAACTGAAATTGGAAAAGGGGTGTTTGAAATATGCATGAAGACCAAGCCCTCTTTATTGCCGGGTAATTACCATGTTAATTTCACGATACTAGACAGAATGGGGTATCCCTACGATGGGATTACTTGCTTTGGTAGCTTTGATGTGGATCAGCTTGGAAAAGAACCCGAATTAAAATACAACTGGTCAAAGCGCATTGGTTTGGTAGCAGTTGAAAATAGTACGACGATAAACAAAATAATATGAAATTAAAGGATTCCAGAGTGCTGGTAATTGGAGGCGCAGGGTTCATTGGAGGCTTTGTTGTAAGGGAACTACTTAAGCATCCGGTTAAGGAAGTAATTATTTACGACAATTTTGCCAGGGGCAAGATGCACAATATAAGCGATAGCCTTGAGGATGATAGATGTAACATATTCCCATTAGGAGGAGATGTAAGGGAAACCGACATTCTGGATGCCGCAATGAAGGATGTGGATTATGTATTCCACCTGGCCGCAATGTGGTTATTACATTGCAAAGATTTTCCCAGAACGGCCTTTGACGTGAACATTGGTGGTACGTTTAATGTACTGGAAGCTTGTGTAAATAACAATATTAAAAAGTTGATCTATTCATCATCTGCCTCTGTGTATGGCGATGCGGTAGAAGTGCCAATGACTGAGGACCATCCTTTCAACAATAAAAACTTCTATGGAGCTACAAAGATATCTGGAGAAGCCATGTGTACGGCCTACAATGATAGGTATGGGCTGGAGGTAATAGGATTACGCTACATGAACGTTTATGGGCCTGGTCAGGATCAACACGCAGTTTACAGTGGGGTAGTTCCTATCATGCTCAATAAAATTGACGCTAATGAGTCGCCACAAATAAATGGAGATGGTAGCCAGGCCTATGATTTTATTTATGTGGAAGATGTTGCGAAATCTAATGTTGCGGCACTCGAATCTGACGTTAAACACGGTTTTTATAATGTTGGCACGGAAGTGCAGACTTCCATAAAGGAGCTTTGTGACACAATTTTAGAGCTCAAACAATCAGAGTTGGAAGTAGTCTATAAGCCATATAGCGCCGATGACGCCAGAGCCCTTGTGCAGAATAGGATAGGCTCGGCAAAAAGAGCTTCTGACGAAATACAATTTGATTATAAGTACAATCTTCGGGAAGGACTATCCAAGTTGATTCACTGGAGAGATACAGGAGAATTTTAGCACATTCTTTGGCCTGTGATGAACTTGAGCATTGCCGTGTTCAAAGGTTTCTATATGTCGTATTAATTTAGGTTCTTTGGCGTCAAGTTTTTAGCTATGGAAAAGAGAACCGTCTATATTTCTCAGCCAGTTACAGGTGAGGAAGAATGGCAAGCAGCCAAAGAACCGTTAATGTCAGGCTGGATCACAGCAGGACCAAAAGTACGTGAGTTTGAAGAAGCATTTGCCGCCCGCCATAAGGTAAAACACGCAATGGCAGTTACCAGTGCTACCACTGCCTTGCATCTTGCCATGGTTGCTCTTGGAGTTGAAGAAGGCGATGAGGTAATTGTTCCGGCTTTTACATGGGTTGCCACTGCAAACGTAGTGGAATATTGTGGGGGTACCGTGGTTTTTGCAGATATTGATCCCACTACTTTTAATATCGATCCGGAATCCGTAAGATCCAAAATCTCTGAAAAGACAAAGGCCATCATTGCAGTACACTTGTTTGGTTATTGCGCAAATATGGATGCCTTGAAGGACATAGCAGGAGAGATTCCTATTGTGGAAGATGCGGCGTGTGCCGCTGGGGCCGCATTGAATGGAGTTCCGGCAGGAGGATTAGGCGATATAGGATGTTTTTCATTCCATCCGCGGAAATCTGTCACTACAGGCGAAGGTGGGATGATTACAACCAACAACGAAATCTTTGCAGAAAAGATGAGTATGCTTAGGAATCATGGAGCTTCGTTGTCCGAAGAACAGAGACATCATGGCGCGAGACCTTATTTGTTGCCTGATTTTGATTACCTGGGATATAATTATCGGATGACAGATCTTCAGGCAGCCGTAGGCATAGTGCAACTTAAGAAATTAGATACGTTTATTGACGAGCGAGAACAGTGGGCAAATTTCTATATGAAGGAATTGGCCAACATCGACTGGCTTAGGATGCCAAAGCTAGAAGCTGGTTACAAACATGGATGGCAGTCCTTTGTGACTATGGTGGATGAATCAAAATCTCCGATGGCACGAAATGAAATAATGGAGTACCTTCAGGAAAATGGTGTCTCCACCCGCCCGGGAACTCATGCCGTGCATATGTTGGGGTATTATAAGAACAAGTTTAACATTTCCCCAGGCGATTTTCCCGGGGCCAGACTTGCAAATGACTGTTCAATGGCCATTCCTCTTCACAACCGAATGATTGCTGAAGATTACGAATATGTGGTTTGGTTATTCAAGAACATTTGATTGCGACACTTAAAAATAAGTTGGTAAGGCAGAAACTAGGGCGAGAGCTACTGGTAATTGCTGCAATTCTGATTCTTTACAAGTTGTTGTATTGGTCTTTTTTTGAGTGGTTTTTTGACGGGAAATCGGCAAACATTTTCAATAAGATTTTTAGCACCGAATTCAGCGCTGAAACCGTTTATGGATCATTTAGCTATGTGCTTGCCTCATTGGGGAATGTGTACTTCTTTTTTCCAGTATTTATTCTCACAATACTCTTATTTTGGAAAAGGAAATCTCTGGAATGGGGCACATTTGAGCATCCTAAATTGGTGCGGTGGTTTATTCTGCTTTTGGCCGGATTTCTTACCTGGAATTATGCATTTTATGATTTCAACTTCTATTTTGATCAGGGGCACGTTGTAGATCGTTTACTTCTGATCTGCCTTTTAGTTGGCGTGTGGAGATCCCCAATTTTTATTCCTGGCTTTCTGGCAGTATGCCTTTTGGCAATGGGGCAGTTCAACTATCCTCTGGGCTCTCCAACGGTTGTAGATAAGAAAGTTGTCATCGAATTTCTAATGATTTTTTGCGCGTTTGTGCTTGTCAGACCGTTTGTCAAAGTCAAAGTAACCACGCTGTTCGTATTAATGATTAGCTTGCTGGCAGCCAATTATTTTATCCCAATGCTGGGTAAGATGCAATTAGGGAGGCATTGGTATAGTTGGACACTAGAATCGGATTTGCATGTCCATTATCAAATTTCTCTGGCAAGAGGGTGGTTATCCTTTGTTTCCGAAGAAACACGAGAGGGCATTGGTAATTTTATACGGAATTGGAACAGTTGGTTGGTAATAGGCACGTCAATTATCGAACTATCTGCAATAGTATTACTACTCAACCGTAAATTGAGTATCGTTCTGTTTATTGCATTCAGTCTGTTCCACATTGGAGTATTTTTTGAATCAGGAATTTTCTTCTGGAAGTGGATATTATTCAATCTCACCTTTGTGATTATTCTGTGGAAGGCTAATGAACATTTTAAAAGAGAATTGTTTACGAAATCCAATTTCTTAATTTCTCTGGTACTAGTTCTCTGTTCAACTTATGTCTTTGATCCAGTTAGGTTATCATGGTTAGACACAAATTTTGGACATGGCTTTGAATATTATGCCGTAGATAACACGGGTAATGAAACTCGTTTTTCTCCGAACCGCATAAGACCATATCAACATTCTACTACCTTTCATCGATTTCAGTACCTTGTAGACGACAGTGTGCAGGTAGCCAGGGTAAGTAATGTGGATCACGAGGTTTTTGAAACTTTGAGGGATATAAACTTTCAACAATTTGATCAATGGGCAGACTCTAATTGTGCAAAGACCTATTCCGCCCGAAGAACGATGGCTTTTTCAAAGTTTATTAACCAGTGGATTGACCATTACAATGGTACAGGTGATACAAGATATGTATGGTCCTATCTGAAGGCACCAGACCACATTTATACTACGAAGTTTTTAAATTCGTCCCTTCCTGAGGCTGGAAATCTAATGGCGGTAAAGTTATACTATAATCAATGGTTCGTAGAGAATGGAGAGGCCAGGATTTGGCGGCGTGATTTGGTATTCGATAGTCGGGTGCATAAGTTTGATTCGTTGGCATTAACACAAGATTAAGCCGGATGTGTGGAATAGCAGGAATATTTAAACTCGATGGTCATTCCGTAACGGAAGAGACCGTAAAGCTGATGAATCAGGCTCAAAAGCACCGGGGTCCTGATGGGGATGGGGTTTTCTGCGATGGAAACATTGGTTTGGGACATGTTCGCTTAGCCATTTTAGATGTTACCGAACAAGGCAACCAGCCGATGAAATCAGCTTCTGGAGATTGGGTTGTGTCTTTTAACGGTTGTATTTATAATTTCAAAGAACTTCGCTCCGAGTTGGAATTAAAAGGTTATCGGTTCCAATCAGGCACCGACACCGAGGTTATAGCCAATGCACTGGAACTATATGGTGCCGACGTCATAAAGCGGTTTAATGGTATGTTCGCCATTGCAGCCTGGAATAAGCGTACTCGATCTCTAATCATTTCCCGGGACAGGTTCGGAATTAAACCGCTTTACTATTGGTTTCATAACCAGACCCTGGTGTTTGCATCAGAGGTCAAGGCGATTGCTGCACTCCCGGAATATTCTGTGGAAGTAGATAAGAAAGCTCTGGGTGAATATTTTACCTTTCAGAACCTGTTTAGCTATAGAACTTTGTTTAAGGGGATTTCTGTGTTGCCTCCGGCTAATACCATTCATGTAGATGCTTCTACAAGGGAGATCGTTCACAATAGCTGGTGGGACTTTGAGTTTAGCCAACCTGATGAATCGATCTCATTTGAGGATGCACGATCAGAAACGAATCGGCTGTTTCGCCAGGCGGTAGAACGGCAAATGGTGGCTGATGTCCCGGTAGGCTCTTACTTATCCGGAGGCATGGACTCAGGTTCAATTACCGCAATCGCCTCTTCCCATGTAAAAAGGCTCGCAACATTTACCTGTGGGTTTGATATGAGCACAGTATCAGGATATGAGTCGAATTACGATGAGAGACGGGACGCGGAAATTTTGGCGAGTTATCTTAAGACTGAGCACTACGAGCAAGTAATAAATGCAGGAGATTTATCATGGAGCCTCCCACGGGTGGTTTATCATCTGGAGAATCTAAGGGTTGGAATGTCTTATCCGAACTACTATATCTCACGACTTGCAAGCAAGTTTGTAAAGGTATGTCTGCAGGGAACTGGAGGTGATGAACTATATGGAGGTTATCCCTGGAGGTATTATAAAGTGTTCGATTCAATAGGAAAAGAGGAATTTTTTGACCAGTACTATGATTTTTGGCAAAGATTGGTTCCCGATAATCGACGAAACTCGCTATTCACTACATCCATGAGTGATGTGCTGGATCCTGACGAACCCCGTTATATTTTTGAAAGGGTGTTTCGATTCAATCCCGATTTAAAGTACGATAAGCCCGAACACCATATTCAGAATAGCCTGTACTTCGAAATCAAGACATTTTTACCTGGTTTACTCACTGTAGGTGATAAGCTTTCTATGGCCAACGGACTGGAAGAAAGGTTCCCTTTTCTGGACAACGATCTGGTTGATTTCGCACAGAAAATCCCGGTGAGACATAAGCTTGGTAACTTAAGTCAGGAAATTCAGCGAATCGATGAGAATGTGGAGCGGAAAAAATGGAAATACAGGGAGTTTGATGATGGTAAAAACGTACTTCGAAAAGCAATGACAGATATTCTGCCACAAGAAGTACTTAACCGAAAAAAGCAAGGCTTCTCAGCCCCCGATGAAAGTTGGTACCGGGGAGAGAATGCTAGCTTTGTTAAGAACCTGCTGCTCAACAAGAATACCATCAGCACCGAATTTATCCAACGGGAGTTTATTGAACAGATCCTGAATGAACACAATCATCACAAAGTCAACCACCGACTAATTATCTGGTCATTAATGTGTTTTGAGTACTGGTGCAAAATATTTCTCAATGGTGAAAAGTTCGAGTGATTTGAAACTGGACCAATACGATTTGGTGATTGGAGGAGGCGAGAAGCAAGCTGCTATTTCGGTGGCTTTGGCATACCCTGAGTATAAAATTGCATTTCTAACGGATCAGCTAGTGGTAGACGGTTGGGATCTTCCGAACGTAGACATTTTTCATTCAACCATCAGCGCGCCGAATGAATGTGAACGGTATTTAGCAGTAGACGAACGCTGGTGCTGGAATGGGGTGCGCAGCCTGTATGAGGACTTTAGCCACTTGTCAGAAAAACTGGAAGATTCGGTACTACCTGTTAGCCTAAATTTAGAAGCTACTAACCAGCAATGGCAGGTTAAGGGAAACCACTTTCATAAGCCTGATGGAATGGTGGTGGTGGATCGTTTAAATCAGATTGTTCCTGATGATATCTACGGCTGTGGATTGGTCTATCAACCACGTGAGAGTGAGGTAGATAAGCACTTTCAGATAACGGGTCGAAGCTCAGAATTTGGTAATTCTTTGGGCGTTTTTCGCATATACAGAGAGTCGGTGGCACGGCAGGATTATGTCTACGCAGCAGAAAGCGTTGATATGCCAGGGCTGGTGGGGCTTGCTCAAAGAGTAATTGACGTCTTGGGATATCGAGGTTATTATAATCTAAACATATTGCAAACAAGGTCAGGAAAACACCTGTTATCCAGTTTCCGTCCCGTTCCCAAACCATTTTTTAGCTGTTTAAGAAAAGGCGGTGTTGATCTGTTGAACCCAACGAAAGGTAATGTAGTAGCAGATTCTGGAATAAAAATGATTGCCGATGTAACCTATAATTCTTACCAACTGCTATGTCATTAAATGTACTGGTTCTCTCTGCTTCGGCATCTGCTATTAACTATAAGAACTCGCTTCTTAAAGAACCCAATATTCATCTGTTTTTTACGGATGTAAATCCATTTGCAACTTGTTTTTATGAGGAAGGCGTAACAGGTCTCATTGTGCCTCGATCCAAAAACTTCGAAGCCTATCAGGCTGCTTTGGATGAAATCATTGATAAGCACAACATTGATATTTTGCTCCCAACGTCTGATCACGATATGCAAGGGATTGCAGCATTGTTGAAACGCGGTTGGAATCCAGCGGTGAAAATGTTTGATTTCGACCCAGATCAGATCAACTTATTTGTGGATAAGCAACGAGTAATGGATAAGCTCCTGGAGCTGGAAATGCCGGTGCCGGTTAACTATAAGCATTCTGAAAGTTTCAGTTTTCCGGTTGTAGTAAAACCAACTAATGAAGGCGGTAGTAAGGGAGTTAGCATTGTTCAGTCCTCCGAAGAATTGGATAAGGCTATTCACGAGATTGAGCAGGTTTATGGAGGAAATTACGTCGTTCAACAATTTATTCCAGGAGGTACGGGGTCAATTTACGTAGCTTTGTTGCTGTACGGCAACGATGGAGAGGTATACGGAGAAGCGCTATCAAACTCCTCGCTAACGTTTATGACCTGGGGTGGTGGAGGAAATGCCGGAAACCTAGTGCACGACCAACAGGTAATAGAATTGGCAAAGGAGATTGTTGCAAAACTTGGTGGGTGGAAAGGTCCTATTAATCTGGAGTTTAAGCGGGATGAAATTACCGGCAAGTTCTATTTAATGGAAATTAACTGTCGATTGAATGGATATAGTTATTTCACTACGATGAACCGGATGAACTTTCCCAAAGCTGTGGTAGAATTGTTGGCGAACGGAACGACTGATTTTCTCAGGATGCCGCCGCCCGATGAATGTGTTAACTTCGTTATGGGAGTTCGAGAAAAGGTTGTTGAATCATGGCATTCGCCGATTGAAGAATAGAGAATGAGTTATAAGATATTAGGAATTTCTGCAAGTCTGAGAAATGCAAGAAGGGGGAGGGGTAATGCACAGTTGGTTGCTGAACTAAGGGAAGTGCCGGATGAAGATGCATTGAATGCCTACTTGCAGGCACAAGCAGCCATCCATCTTGAAAATTTTGTGGACGCCGGGCGAAAAGAGGGAGTGCCATTCGACGAATTGTACCGAAATCTTAAAAAGAACCGTGGAGATCGCGGGCTGAGTAATTCAGAAGTAATGCTGGCAGCCGCCTTGTGGAGCTCTTTACAGATAGGTGGAGATATCGACCATATTTCGCTGGCGGAGTACTTTACGGAAAGTAAGGAGAGAAAGAACATAGACGAATTGAAACAAAAAATCAAGGAGGCAGATGGTATTTTATTGTCTACGCCAGTTTATTTTGGTGACAGAGGGTCTTTGTCTCAGTCGTTCATCAACTTTCTGCGAAACGAAAAGGAACTAGCCCAGGATTTTAGTAAAAAAGTATATGCAGGTTTAGCAGTAGGAGCCAAGCGAAACGGGGGACAGGAAACTGCTTTGATTTACCAGCTGCTGGATATGATCAATATTGGGTTTAAAGGAGTTGGTAATGACTCGGAGACTACTTCTCAATATGGCGGTACCGGATTGGCAGGTGATATTGGTACCATGGCCAAAGATGCGTACGGACTTGAAACCGCAATGGGGACCGGACGAAGAATTAGCCGGGTGTCAAGAACGTTAAAAGAATCACTCGGAAGCAAACTAAAAGGAAAGCATAAAGTAGCGTTTTGGTTACTGCAGGATAAGGACGAGGTAGCATTGAACACGATTAAGCAACTGGTTGGCGATTACAATGGGCAATTGGAGGCAAAGATTATTGACTTTTCGAGTCAGAATGTTATTCGATGCATTGCTTGTGATATCTGTCCTACACATATTGACGTTGATCAGGAGTACAGATGCATCATTAAGAGCAAGAATGATGACTTGATGAAAATTCATGAAGAGCTACTAACCGCAGATGCGATCGTTCCGGTTGCTTATTCAGCAACTGACCGGGAGCGCCTTCAATCCAATTATCAGCGACTAATGGAACGTACCAGATACTTCCGAAGGGGAGATTACGTATTCAGTGATTTGCTTACCGCACCATTAGTCATTGACGATATCGGATCCAATGAAAACCTTAGTATCCGTATGATGACCTCCATGATTCGCCACCATACCGTAATGATGAAACCGATGATTCTATACAGATATCAGGGGAAGGTGGTTAATTACGACGATGTTCAATTGGAGTTTGCGGAGTTTAACACACAAGTGCGTCGTTTGATAGTGTCAAAATTACTGGCCTACTCTTCTGGGGTGAATCACTTACGATATAATCCGGTTGGATATGTGCTGAGCGCGATGAAAGACTCAGAAGATCAAAAGCTAATGAAAAGGCATCAAATGATTGAAGATCGGATCGAAAAGGCCAGAATCGAAGTGAAAGAAAGGGTGACTTCGGAATAGCAATGATTATTCGGAACATTTCTGTAAAGTCGGTTACGCTGCCGTTAAAAAAGCCCTACGCACTCTCCTTTACTACTTTAACGGAGTTTGAAAGTATCAGGGTAAATATTGAACTTGATACAGGCGATAGAACAGAAGCAGAAGTAGTTCCTTTACCAGGCTATGTGGATGAAACGTCCGCATCAATTTTGACTTTTCTCGACTACCAGACGGATTTGCTGAAGGGACTTGAATTGGAAGTTGCCAGAGCGCAGCTGGTTCCACACATAGCCAAAACACCATTTGCTGTTACGGCTTTGTTAACGGCCATCGATCTATTCGAATATCGAATTACTCCGGATAAGGTCCCTCCGCTTGTGTTGCCCACAGCGGTAAATGGTTCTACACTTACCGCCGATTTACATGAGGCAAACAGCCGAAAGGTTCCGTTAAAGATAAAACTGACCGGCAATTTAGAAGTGGACGTGCCAGGTTTAGATGCTTTAATGACTTCCCGCATTCGGCCGGTTGTACCCATTCGCATGGATGCAAATCAGGCTTATTCGCTGCAAGATGCATTGGATTTTTACACCTGGACAGTCGCTAATTTTAAACCTGGTTTTTTTGAATATGTGGAGCAGCCACTTGATGTTGATGACTGGGAAGGTGTAAAAAAGCTGGTTACTCAATTCCCCGAGTTGCCTACAATGCTTGACGAGTGTATAATTACCGACGACCATGTTGAATGGTGCATTCAACATCGAATTCCATTTATCAAATTAAAGTTATTTAAGCAGGGAGGAATTAAGGAGGTCATTGCCCAGGCAAGTAGGGCCTCTGAAAATGGAATTCGCGTAATACTCGGAAACGGCGTGGCCACATCCTTTTCCAATCAGATTGAAAATTGGATATTTCAAGAGTATCCCGATCTGTTTTATGGTGCCTCCGAAGCAAATGGATACGTCAAAATTAAAACATCTGGTTAGCAAGTGTATTGGTTGTTGGTCATATTGGTTTACGCTTTTCCACTAATGGTTGCCGCTTATATTAACAGGGTAAATCGCGTCACCGGATCCGATCATTTTATTCAACAGCTGTTCACGGATTTACTGGTCGCCAACAAATTTAAATTCGTTAGTACGTGTAGCAACTATGTTAATCCAAATCGCCTGGCATATCCGATGTTGTTAAACTGGTTTCTTGGTAAATGGAGAATTCAGGATTACTCAAAGGCCTCGCGAACGTTACTTTTGGTTAATAACGGAATGTCTTCCATTATCCACTTGCTAACATCCTTTATTATTTATCGGTACTATTCAGTTAGTTGCTCCCTGCCCTTATTTCTGGTACTCTCCGGAGCATTGTTCGTAACCACAGTTTTTTCTTTTAATACCAAAAATGCTAAGTCTACTGGGCTAAGTGCAAGAGGCATTGGTTTATGGCTCGGTCAGTTGTACACGCTCCTGTTGCTTGTTAGCGTGATTGGTAATACGTGGTGGTATGTGCTTCCTGCAGCGTTGGCTGGTATGTTGATCATTTTATCGAGCACTTTTGCCACGCAGTTTATTCTGTTCGGTAGCCCCGTATTGTCATTATTAATGTTCGATGTGAAGCCGACGGTTGCTGTGGTAGTTTCGTTTGGCTTGTTTTTGCTGTTGTTTCCTTCCTTCTCGAAAGAATATCTAAAAGGTCAGTTTACACACAAAAAGATGTACTCCAGGTATATCGCAAGCGTGTTTATTTTGAAACAACGTCCAAGCATATGGATGGATTGGATTAATGAAATACCGAAACGCATGCATTGGCTTCTGGCTGATTATCCTAAAAACAAAAAGCAGTTGGAGTACATTTCAGGAAATGCATTGTGGATATTGGTCTTTCAAATGCCTGCCTATTTGTTAACTATCGCTGTTTGGCCTCTTATTGCGGAACTTTCTACCACAGGATACGTGTTATGGTCATTTGCTCTGAGTCCCTTTATCTTGTTTGTTGCGACTTCCTTTCGGGCGACGCGTTTTCTCGGCGAGCCTGAGAGGTATATTGAATTTGGTCTGATCCCTGCTGCGATATTGGCCTTGTTTACTTTTAATATTTGGGTGATTGGTTCGTTGGTAATCGTTCAGCTTGCTTTAATAAGCATTGAATTAATCAACTTTACACGAGGCGCCAGAAAACAAAACAGTGATGCTGATTCGATATTGGAAGTTCGGAATCACCTCAAGCGGCTAGCCGATTCCGAATCGGTTCGCTTAATGGTGCCGAATACCGCTGCCAGAAGGAAACTACGCTCTGTTTACTACAAACAATACGATTGGTCCTTTTTTAATGAATCCAGCGATGGATATGTTGCGCAGGACATTTTTGCAGGAGAATACAAACACTTTCATTACCAGGTAGTACCGGAGCTTATTCGCAAATACGAATTGAACTTTCTATTCGTAACTTCCAAGGCGGAGTTGGATCAAATGACAGAATCAGAAATGGAATTAAATTCTGAACATGAAAGCTCGGCAGGAACCTTATACCGAATAAATTGGCGATGAATATTCTACTGGTAACATCGGAATTTGTGAATCGAAAGGCGGGAGGCCTTGCCCGTTACACATACAGAATGGGCAAATATCTCCAGGAAGCAGGCCACCATGTGAAAATTTTAGTTCCCGGAAGTCAAACGCACGTTTATGATTATGATGGGCTGGAAGTTCATGAAGTATCCTATTCAACGGCCCCTCAAAGTAAGTTGAAGCATTTCCTGAAAAAGTCGAGAAAGGAGACCCTTTATGAAATTCTGGATAGAAAGAGTAAGGCGGTGTCTGTTTATATTGAGGAATTGCACCAATCGTGGTGTATCGATATTGTGCAGTTTCCACATTTAGGAGGACTGGCTAAGCATTATAAGTTAAATGTCCCCTCGGTACTCAGACTGTCTAGTAGTACCCGTCTTTGTTACGAAGCTGGTGGTTATGGCGAGACAGAGGAAGAAATGATCTTACAGGAGCGAATGGAGGTGGAAGGGATGAAAAATGTAAATGCTGTGTTTGGCCCCAGCCGCTATATTTCCAGTTATGTAAGTAAGCAGATTGATCGTGAAATCGAAGTTATTGAAACACCGTTTCAACCATTTCAATTTGAAATTGGACAACGTCCGGTGGATGCGCCATACCTGGTTTATGTTGGTACCCTTGTTAAATTAAAAGGAGTAGAAGTTCTTGCAGACATATTACCAGAAGTTTTAGCAACCCATCCCGAATTGAACTTTGTAATGATCGGAGCGAGCCTTTCCAGAGCCGATGGTGAGCAGATGAGTGATTACTTACTCCGCAAGAATGAGCAGCACAAATCCCGTATACATATCACTGGTAAACTGGAACAGGAACAGATTTGGAACTACCTCTCTCATGCCGAAGGGGTTGTGTTACCTTCTCTGGTGGATAATTTTCCAAACACATGTCTGGAAGCAATGGGAGCCGGCAAACTGGTAATTGGAACTTACAAAAACGGCTTCGAGCAACTTATCGAAGATGGGGGGAGTGGTTTTCTCGTAGCACCGGGAAGCAGGGAAGAGTTGATTGGTGCCATTAATAAGCTTTTGAGGTTGAATCCTGAGAAGAAAAAAGAAATGGAAATGCGAGCCAAAGAACGTCTCCAACACTTGAACCCAAGAATTAAAGTGCAGGAACTAATTGACTACTATCAGAAAGTAATTAATCAATGTGCGGAATAGCCGGATATATTGATATGAATGCCGCTGCCAGCGCAGATTTGGTGTCTAAAATGGCTCACCGAATGCAACACCGTGGGCCTGACGGACATGGAGTTTATGTTCATGAGAATGTAGCCATAGCACATCAGCGTTTATCATTCATCGATCTGGAAGGAGGTACACAACCGCTTTCTAACGAAACCAGTACCGTATGGATTACCTACAATGGTGAACTCTACAATTTTAAAGAGTTACGCGAGGAGTTGCTCAAGAGTGGTCATCAGTTTCAAACAAATTCGGATACTGAAGTTATTGTTCATGCGTACGAAGAATGGGGAGTAGATTGTGTAAGGCGTTTTCGCGGCATGTTTGCGTTTGCTATTGTTGATACAGAACACCGAAAAGTATTTTTAGCCCGCGACCACATTGGAATTAAACCATTGTATTATACAGAACAGAATAAAATGGTTGTGTTTGCGTCCGAACTACAGGCATTTAGGGCTGTTCCGGGGCTGAAATTTGATCTTGATTTTTCAGCGATCGATAAGTACTTATGGTTGCAGTACATTCCGGCTCCCGATACTGTCTTTAAGCAGTTTAAAAAAATGCCTCCAGGTCATTATGTAGAGTTTAACTGGGGTGAGAGCGTGCCACAACCAAAACGTTTCTGGGATGTGCAATTTCAGGCGGATGAGAGCATGAGTGAGATGGACATGCTTAACCATCTGGACAAATTGCTTCGTGATAGCGTAGAGAAACACCTCGTAAGTGATGTGCCATTCGGAGCCTTTTTATCGGGTGGACTCGACAGTTCTTTGATTGTATCGTACATGTCAGAGTTTCTTGGCGAAGACCTGAAAACGTTCTCTATCGGGTTTAAGGAAGTTGAATCAAATGAATTGGATTATGCAGCTCAGGTAGCCAAAACGTTTAAAACACAACATCATGTAGAGGTACTCGAAGCAGATGCTCTTGGGATTTTACCCGATCTGGTAAAGCACTATGGAGAACCTTTCGGAGATAGTTCCGCAGTTCCTACGTACTTCGTTAGCAAAATGGCTTCTTCCCACGTAAAAATGGTATTGTCTGGAGACGGGGGGGACGAAGCATTTGCAGGATACAAAACGTATATGTCGTATCTCAAATACGAGCAGGTTGCGCAGCGTAGTCCTTTTAAGAACAAGTTACATGGACTGGCTTCAGCTTTGGCTCCACATAAATTTCCTCCTAAAGATTCTGTAAGCCAATGGTTAAAGTACGTCAAACAATTTCCTTTGAACTGGAGGGAGCAACTATGGAAACCTGAGTATCAGTATGCTGTTAATAAGCAGCTTCCGGAACTGGAATATGCATATACAAAGGTCAAAAAAGCCCAGGTGGTCTCCAGATTGCAGTATCTGGATCTTCATTCCTATTTACCATTTGATATTCTCACCAAAGTGGATATTGCCAGTATGATGAATTCTTTAGAAGTAAGAACTCCATTGGTGGATAAAGACGTTTGGGAATTTGCAGCTCAAATACCTCCCAGGTATCTAATAAATGAGTTGAACGGAGAGTGGTCTGGCAAAGAGCCATTTAAAAAACTACTTTCCAGAAAATTCGACCGCAGTTTTGTTTACAGGGAGAAGATGGGATTCTCTCTTCCTCTGCATAAGTGGTTTGGTGAAGGTGGAGAATATCGCTCCATCCTGGAGTCAGTGGTAAATGATCCTGATTCGCACCTCTCCAGGTTTTTCACAAAGAAGGGGATTCAGATAGTTTTAGATTCTAACAATTTCAGGGGGATGTGGATGCTATTGTTTCTACAGTTTTGGTTGGATGACTTCTTTTCGCAATTGTCGACCGATCAAAAGATCGCATAAACCAATTTCAAATAAGCGTGATGCTTATTTTTGTAGCTCTTGGGAACGAATAATGCCAAATATATAGTTATTGTGCTTGACTCTCTCAACCTGGGTGGGGCAGAGCGTCAGGGAATATTTCTCGCCGGAAAATTAAAAGAACGGGGCTACTCGGTTAAGGTGCTTGGGCTTGGAGTGGAGGGTAATGCTGTTTCCATGTTGAAAGATTACGATCTGGAGTATGAGAATCTGGGATTAACCTTGTATACGCACCATCCTTCGGTAATTAGAATAAATAAAAAAGAGCTTCGCCGATGGTTGAAGAAGACCCAACCAGGTGTGGTTTTGCCATATACTTATTGGCCAAATTTATATTGTAACCTTGTCGCAAAGAAGGCCGGCGTTCAAAAAGTGGTTTGGAATCAGAGAGATCTGGGGCACAATTTTGGGGAGTTTCCCAAATTGCCGATGGCGATCAAGAAAGCCGATCTGGTCATTGGAAACTCTGAAGCCTGTATTCAGGCAGTTCAGCGCATTACGCCCTTGTCCGATTATAAGGTAATTCACAATGGTATTTCGGAATCTTTCCTTGAAATACCCAGTAAATGTGAAGATACGGCTCCCATGCGAGCCGTTATGGTTGCTAATATCCAAAAGAATAAAGATCACTCTACACTCATTCAGGCATGGAGCATATTACGTGATAAACTTGCTGATAACTGCCCATTACTTACCCTGGCAGGGGCACATAGAGGTAAGTTTGAATCTGTTAATGCACTGGTAAATGAGCTTGATTTACATGATTACATTTCCATGCCGGGATTGATTGAAAATGTTCCCAAATTGTTGGCGGAAATGAACTTTTGTGTCTTCAGTTCTAATACGGAAGGAAGTCCCAATGGATTATTAGAATGTATGGCCGCTGGTGTGCCGGTAGTAGCAACAGACATTCCTTCCATACGGGAAGCTGTGGGCTTGGAATACGAATACCTGGTCCCTGTCAATTCTCCCGACATTTTTGCCTCAAAAATTCTAGCTTTGATCGCTTCGAATGAGAATTTGCGTAGTTCCGGTGAGTACTGTCGCAACAGAATACGGAATGGTTTCTCTGAAGAAAAAATGGTAAACGAATACGTTCAACTGATTGAAGGATAATCCGCTTATATCCGTTGTTATTCCCGCCTACAATGCTGGTCCTTATATAGAACAGGCTGTAGATAGTATTGTCAATCAAACCTATCCGAATTTAGAAATTCTTGTTGCAGACGATTGTTCAGCCGATGATACCAGATTAAAACTGGATCAGCTGGCATCAAAGTATAACAACGTTACTACCTATCACAACGAAGAAAATCTTGGATATCTGAAGACCTGCAACAAGTTGAAAGCTAAGGCTACTGGTGATTATATTAGTTTTCAAGATTCGGATGATTACTCAACACCTGATCGTTTTGAGATTCTGATGGATTATTTGAGAAGCAATCCGGAAGTGGATGTTGTAGGATCAAACTACACAAAGATTACGGAAGAAGGTGAGCGGATTTGGACATCAGAATTTCATGGCCAACATGAGGAAGTTTTCGGAAAGATGCCGAAGACATTTGCCTTTTGCGGTGCAACGTTTCTGCTAAGCAGGAAGGTTTACCAAGAAATAGGTGGTTACCACGAATATTTCGACAGAGTAGGCGCCGAAGATATGTACTGGGTGTATCTAATCATGGAAAAGTTCCGGTTGGCAATAATTCAGCCGCCCCTGTACTATTATCGGTTTAATCCGACTTCCGTTAGTTCAAGTATTGAGAACAAGAAAAAATTATTTTCAGTCGATCTGGTCAGATTTTTAATCCGCCAAAGACAAGCATCAGGAACTGATGCTTTAGAAAGCAATTCAACTCACGAGTTGGAGGAGGAGATCGAACGTCTAAACCAACCATATTTGAATGATAAGTTGCTCTTTAAGAAAAAGTTAGTGAAACGCCATTTCTGGAATGGGAACTATGGTGAGGGCATGAAACTGGCCTTTGGTGTACTACTCCGGAACCCTTTTCAGAGCAAGGAATTCTACAAAGATTTATATATATATTTGCCCCGATGGATAAGAGGATAACTGGAAAGAAGATTTTAATCACAGGTGGAGCAGGATTTATCGGCTCCAATTTGTGTGAACATTTTTTGCAGTCCAACCAGGTTATATGCCTGGATAATCTTGCCACTGGATACCTCGAAAATATCAATCATCTCAACAACCATTCAGATTTTTCCTTTATTCACGGTGATATTACTGATCCGGATGTGTGCCGGCAAGCCTGTGAAGGTGTGGACCTGGTTTTACATCAGGCAGCGTTGGGATCAGTACCCCGATCGGTAAAAGATCCGCTTAACACAAATGCCAGTAACATAACGGGTTTTTTGAATGTTTTGGATGCGGCTAGACTAAGCGGTGTTAAAAGATTTGTTTATGCTGCCAGCTCTTCAACTTATGGTGATTCCAAACAACTTCCTAAGTTAGAAGATAATATAGGAGCACCGCTTTCTCCATACGCCGTTACTAAGTATGTGAATGAACTGTACGCGCGGGTATATGCTGATTTGTATGGGATTGAAACCATAGGGCTTAGGTATTTTAACGTTTTTGGGAGGCGTCAGGATCCCAACGGAGCTTACGCTGCGGTAATTCCAAAGTTTGTAGACCTCATGCTTAAGGGACAAAGTCCTGTTATTAATGGTGATGGTGAACAAACAAGAGATTTTACTCATGTTGATAATGTGATTCTGGCAAACGAGTTGGCAGGTTCCACTACTAATCCAGACGCACTTAATACGGTGTACAATGTGGCCTGTGGTGAGTCCATTTCTCTTAATGAACTGTTCGATGCGTTGAAAAAGGCGCTGTCGGTATTTAACTCAGATGTGCTGAATGTTCACCCTCAACATGGACCAGATCGTCCCGGTGACATAAGAGACTCCCTGGCTTCGGTAGATAAGGCGAAAAATTTACTTGGTTATGAGCCACAAACCAAACTCAAAGAGGGAATTGAAAAGTCCATTCACTACTATCTGGAATTAAATAAAGTAGGTTAGAATGTGTGGTATTGGAGGTGTTCTAACAAGTAATCCACCAACTGCCGCCGAACTAGAAAATTATTCAGAATGTTTCGCGAGTCGTGGACCGGATAATTATGGGTACGATTCTAGTGGTTCCGTGGCATTTTGCCATCGAAGATTGAGTATTATTGATCTCGATCCGCGCAGTCACCAACCATTGTGGTACGAGCACCTTATGATCACCTTTAATGGGGAGATTTACAACTTTCTGGAATTAAAGGATGAGTTATCGCTAAAGGGGTATTCGTTTAGTACTAACTCAGATACAGAGGTGATACTCGGTTGTTACCTGGCCTATGGAATAGAGGCTACCTTGAAAAAGGTGAGGGGTATGTTTGCCTTTGCGATTTACGATAAACGGGAGGAAATCGTTTACCTGGCTCGTGATGTCTACGGACAAAAACCACTGTACTTTGGCTCGGGATCCGACAAGTTTGCATTCGGGTCAGACATACGTTTTGTGGCCAAACAACTGCCATCTTTAACCATCGACCATGATTCACTGGATTTTTATTTTCAGGAGTTGGCAATGCCTCAACCGCAAACCATTTGGAAAGAAGTAAAACAGCTGCCTAAAGCCCATTATGCAACAATTGATGTGAAATCTCGCCAGTTAAAGCTGGCTAATTATCACCAGTTTTCTTTTCGTGAGAAACAAATGTCGTGGGAACAAGCGGTAAAGGGAACAGAACAAAGGCTGATCCAGGGGATACTTCGAAGAACCATTGCCGATGTTCCCATTGCATGTTTTTTAAGTGGCGGAATCGACTCCGGACTGGTGGTTAGTTTGCTGGCTCAAAATTCATCTGACAAGGTCAATACGTTTAGTGTTGGGTTCAACGAGGATGACTTTAATGAGCTACCATATGCTAAAAAACTAGCCGAACGTTATCAAACCAATCATACCGAGTTGTTGGTCGAACCAAATATTCAGGATGAGATTTATGGCATACTTTCAAACCTTGGAGAGCCTTTTGGAGATAGTTCTTTAATCCCATCATTTATTGTTACCCGTGAAATGACCAAACATTATAAGGTAGCACTTTCCGGTGATGGGGGAGATGAGTTGTTCGGCTATCCATGGTATGCGGAGATGTATGAAATTGAAAGGTTCCTCCGAACAAATCCATCCAGGACGAAGGTTGCTGTTAGTAAATTGACTTCAAGACTGGGACTAGGAAAGAATTTGGGGAGTATGGGAGCTTACATAAACGAGCCTCCAACAGGAGATGTGCTAAATCGTTCCATGGTTTTTTCAAAAAACGAAACATGCCAGTTATTCAAGGGAAGGGAAGCAAACTTTACCAGTTCCTATCTGAACGAAGCCTGGAATGCTACCGATGCATCAACTTACTCTAATAAATTAATAGCCGGTTCGTTGACCAGCAGATTACTTAATGATTATTTGGTAAAAGTGGATCGGGCTTCAATGATGAATTCGTTAGAAATCCGCTCTCCGTTTCTGGATCTGGATTTAGGAGAATATGCGTTTTCGATTCCGAATGAACTAAAATTCCAAAATTTCAGCCCGAAGGCCATTCTTAAGGAATTGGCTCGAAAACATGTAGCGAAGGATATTGACTCCAGGAAAAAATCTGGCTTCGGAATTCCTATTAATCATTGGTTCAAAGCGGAATTAAAGGAACTACTCACGGATCAGCTCAGTGAATCAAATCTTGGTAGGCATGGGCTGTTCGATAACCAGTTTGTACAAACCACCATCCACGATCATTTAACGGGAAAGAAAGACAATCGACACAAACTATGGTGCTTGCTTTCATTTCAAATCTGGTATGATCAAAATGCTTAATCGAAGACTCATTATGATCTCCCAGAGGTACCCTTACGGAATGGGAGAAGTTTATTTGGAGAGGGAGTTAAATGCTTTCTCGAAGATATTTGATGAGGTATTGCTGTTTCCACTTCGTGGAGAAGGAGTTCTAAGAGAAGTGCCTGCCAACGTACAGGTGAATTCTTTGTTTATTAATCGTTCCAACAGGGTTGATAAGAAATATGCTTTGAAGAAATGGACAAAAGCAAATTCTATCATTAAGAATGAACTGGCAACAGCGGTCCACGGGCAAGATTATTTGCGTGCGAATAAGAAAGAGTTTCTGGCCCAGTTGTTTATGAACTACGAGCTAGCAGATCAACTAAAGCAATCTATTCCGTTTGACGACAAACAGAATTTTTACTATTCCGTTTGGTTGGACGAGGGCGCAGTAGTCTTGTCTATGCTTAAACAGCAAGGAGTAATTGACTCTTTTGTTCTCAGACTGCATGGATATGATCTATACGATGAACGACGTGAGGGCAATTATATGCCTTTTAGGAATTATTGTTTCAAACATTGTTCAAGGGTGTTTGTGGTGTCGGAAACCGGAGCGGAGTACACGAGAAACCTGAATGTTTATCCAGAGAAAGTTATAGCCAACTATTCAGGTCTTTACGACAGGGGACTTACTCAGCCAAGAGCCGATACCTTTAAGATAGTAAGTTGCAGCAACCTCGTTCCGCTCAAGCGAGTAGAATTGATCATTGATGTCTTATCAAGGGTGCAGTCTGACGTTAAATGGACCCATTTTGGTGACGGTACGGAGCTGTCCAAATTGAAAGACCTGGCGAACAAGTTGCCGGCTAATATTTCTGTTGATTTTGCTGGCCATTTATCCAATGGTGCTTTGTTGCAAAGGTATTCGAATGAGCATTGGAGCCTGTTCCTGCACTTGTCTGAACATGAGGGATTGCCTTTGTCGGTTGTAGAAGCGATGAGTTTTGGTATTCCAGTAGCTGCTTGCGATGTCGGCGGAGTATCGGAGGTAGTCTCAAATCAGGAAGGCTTGCTCTTACCAAAAAATCCTGATCTGATGGAGCTCGCAAATTTTATTGACGAGCTGGTGCAGGATGAAGACAAGCGCGCTAAACTGGCTCAAGCGGCCAGGCAAAAATTTCTCAAAAAATTCACAGCCGAAAAGAACTACGAGTTTTTTGTTGAGGAACTTCTAAACACCCAGTAACCTAGTATTGGCAGGTTAGTTATTTCTCTATAAATTAGGTCGTTGCCATGAAACGTTTCATTCTATTTGGTTCTGCATCTATACTGCTGGCAGTGTGGTTTAATATCTCTTTCCTTTATTGGTACCGATATGGATTAACCTTGATATGGAGCGAATGGCTTGGTATTTTGCTTTTGGCGTTGTCTGCGAATGGCTTTTATCGCGGGAAAAATCTTCTAGGCCTTCTGGCGGGGTTTACTGGGGTTGCTTTGGTTATAAGAATGGTTGTAATTGGCAGTATTTATTACCTTCCGGTTGGCCTCGAGCCATATCGCAGTACTTTTAAATATTTCATTTGGTGGGGAATTCCACCGTTATTAGTTGTCATTCTATTGATTAATTTGTTTAGCGCATATTACAACTTTGATAGTACTAAAACCGGATGTGATTCTAATGTTCACCAGGTGCTTAGTTGGGTGCCTTTAGCGACTGTGTCGCTTATATTTTTAACATGGATAATGTTAGGAATGGTATAGATAATTTGGTTATTCGAAAGTGGCCAGGCTTAAGTTCATTTTAGTGGTTCTCCAGATGGCAAAAGTTTTTGGTTGGCCCATTTTTGGTTCAGTTATCTTTTGAAAATGGCTGTAGCCTTCGTGCAATAATCACAAGTTAGTTTTTCCGAAACAAGGCTATGTCGGTCAATACGATTAATTTTAGCCTCATGACACCAGTGGCGTTTGTCTGTTATTTTTTCGCTCCTCATAATGATGCTGGCACTTTTCGCAGTGTAAAGTTTGTTGAACGTATGCCGCAACACGGAATAGATCCGGTGGTAATTACAACAGACGAAGATTCTGTTAAAACATACGGAGGTCGGATTGATCTTAGCATTGGAGCAAGCATACCCTCAAGTGTCAAAATACTCCGCATACCTGATCAACGACCTGTTTTTAAACGATGGTCAGGCTTAAAGTTGTATCGGTTGTTATGGATGTTTCGGCATAAACGATACCTGGATGTGTATGCCGAATGGGCAAGAGCTGTTCGTGATTTTTTGGAACCAAAAATACGTAACCGAGAGATCCAGATTGTTTACGTGTCTTGTGCTCCGGTTAGCCCAGCTTACGAATTGATGCAGCTACGGCGACGATATGAATTTAAATTGGTGGTTGATTTTCGAGATCCATATACGGATGCCTACGGCCATGTTTTCCCAGGTAAATACGGCTGGCGACAGGCCAGAAAAGCTGAGAAGGAATTGATAATGGGTGTAGACGAGTTAATTGTTAACACAAACGAAGTGAAGAAGGTACTTGTGGAGCGATATCCTACCGCTGCGGACAAAATAACGGTGATTACAAATGGGTATTAGAAGAATTAGAATTGGTTACGGCGGCTGGTTGCCTTTTTTTGAGCCCGAAATGCCTGGCCAGGAAGAAAACGGTGGAGGCAATACTTTTAGTTATAGACCTGAAACTACGAACCATTACGTTAGATCTTCTTATTTTCTATTTAAAGGTTTGGAGCAACTTGTAGCTACCAATCCGAAAGCTACGTCGGCTATACAAATATGTCTGTGGGGCAAGATTCCGGATGAGCATCAAAAACTTGCCGAAAACCTGGGCATTTCTTCATTGGTGGATATTAGTGGTTCATTGTCAAAGGAAGACAATTTGAAAATGCTGGAAAGCATGGATGTCCTCTTTCTGCCAATGGAGATAGGAAAGAACGGATACCGATCGTTATTTATCCCAGGTAAGGTATATGAGTATTTGTTGTTACGAAAACCTATTCTTGGTATTGGAGGAGATTCCGATGCCAGGGAATTGCTTGAAAATTCGGGCTGTGCCTTTTTGTTTGATCACGAAGACCAGGTAGGAATAGTTAATTTTTTGAACCGGTTAGTTGAGGATTTTGATAGCATACAAATTGAACCGAATGAGGAATTGATTAAATCCAAATCGTTTGATGTTCTTGCAGGTGATCTGGCAAATGTACTTTTGCGCAAGACCAATTCGGTATAATACTTTCGGGACTATCTGATTAGCCTGCTCCTAAATTGATTGAGAGGCCAGGACAAAGTTGCGTAAATCAGATTAGTATAGTAAATAAAAGTTGAGTTCACTGAATTCATCAAATTCCAATTGTTTTTACCACCGGATTTGTGCTTCTTTGATCTACTAATACCCTTAACCGTATTTGCCTATGTGCGGCATCGCAGGCGCTATTTCAATGCAAAAAGAGCAACTGACTGATAATGATACTATCAGGCGGATGTGCGACACCATGATTCATCGTGGGCCGGATGGTGTAGGTTATAGCCTTTCACAACATTACTCAGCTTTTTCAGAAGAGGTAGCGGTTTTACCCTCCGCTCGCCCGTTTCAATTTGGTCACCGCCGGTTATCCATTATTGATCTATCTGAGGCCGCCAATCA
This sequence comes from Parvicellaceae bacterium, assembly GCA_965267315.1. Taxonomy (GTDB): domain Bacteria; phylum Bacteroidota; class Bacteroidia; order Flavobacteriales_D; family Parvicellaceae. The sequence goes on along the minus strand of OZ253949.1, from coordinate 3,645,961 downwards.
ACCTATGATTGATCCGACTGGTAATTATGTACTTGTGTTCAATGGAGAAATATACAACCATGCGGAATTGCGAGGACAATTGGAACGTGAAGGGATTCAATTTAGAACCGATCATTCTGATACGGAAGTTCTTCTAAATGGCCTCATTTCAGAAGGTAAGTCGTTTTTAGACAGGGTGAATGGTATGTTTGCTTTTTGTTTTCACGACGTCCGTAACGACTACTTTCTAATGGCGCGTGACCGGTTAGGAATCAAGCCATTTTACTATACTACGATCAATGGTCTGCTTTACTTTGCCAGTGAGGTGAAAGCACTCCGAATGATTCCCGGATTCAATAGTAAGCCCAATGCATCGGCAGTTTTCGATTATCTTGTTTTCTCAGCTGTTCAGGCACCCAAAACTTTATTCGAAAATACTTTTAAAATGCGGCCAGGCTCGTTCATGGAATTGAAGGATGGTCAACTGTCTTCTCAGGTCAAATATTGGGACTTAAAGAACGTTGGTAAACGAGAAAGCACCTTCAGTAAAGAGAAGGAGCAGTTGCTTTGGCATTTTGACCAATCTGCTCAGCGCAGGATGATTGCGGATGTGGAAGTTGGAGTGCTTTTGTCTGGAGGTGTTGACTCTACTGCCAATCTGGCTATGCTTACAAAGCACTCCCAAAAACCGATAAGTGCTTTCACGGTTGGGTTAAAGAGTGATGATAACTACACAAACGAATTTGCTTATGCACGCAAGGCGGCAAAGCAATTCGGTGCGAAATATTTTGAGTTGGAACTGGAGCATGAAGAATTTCTTGCCGATCTGAAGTCAGTCATTGGGTATTTAGATATGCCCATTGCGGATACCGCAGCACCAATGATTTACCGGATTGCTAAAAAGGCCAGGGAAGAGGGGATAACAGTACTGTTAGGTGGTGAGGGAAGTGATGAACTGCTTATTGGTTATAGCTATTGGAGCCTGGCTGCGAGATATGAACAGACTATTTCTGGTTCGAAATCAAAAGCCAGCCTGTTTTCATCAATTCACGCTGCACCTGTTATTAAAAACAAGAGAACTGTTTACCGGGATTGGTATCCTAAAACGAAAGCAGGGTATACTCACTTTTCCGGTGGAACAGAGGTTAGAGCTGTGGATTCCGCCAGGCAACTACTTGGGAATGACCTCCAAAAAGAACTGAGAGATTATCATCCATTGGATAGTATCCAGGCCCAATACAAGGAGTTCATGAGTAATTCAGATTTCGATTACTATGATTGGATGACATGGTTGGATTTGAATTTTCGCTTACCGGAGTTGCTCCTTGCACGTTTAGATCGATCCACAATGGGGGCTTCCATCGAGGGGCGTGTTCCGTTTCTCGACCACGACTTTGCAGAGTTTTGTTTTAGCATGCCCAATTCATTCAAATTTAAAGACGGGCATGAAAAATACATTCTAAAGAAAGCGTTTGAAGGCATCTTGCCTAATGAGATTCTCTACAGACCAAAACAAGGGTTTCCCTTACCATTGGAAAAATTGATGATGCACGGAAGGGAATCTTTCAACTTGTTGTTGGATAGTAAAGGTTCTCATGGGTTGCTAAAACCCGGACATAAGGTCTCCGGGACAAATTCCGGGCATCAGAATTATAATCTGGCCGTTTTGTCCCTTTGGTTAGATTCTCTTTAGCCCATCAACTGGAGGGTGGAGCGAATTAATTAACGGGTGTTGAAACTTAAAAAATCCATTCATACTGATAACTTTACAGCCAAATGAAGAAAATTCTCATAATCGTTGGTACTCGTCCTAATTTTATCAAGGTGACTCAATTTAAGCGAGTTGCTTCAGACTATCCGGATGTAGACGTTAAAATTGTGCATACTGGTCAACATTATGATCAGAATATGGCAAATGTTTTCTTTGAACAATTTGGCCTTCATCCGGATTATTTTCTGAATATAGGTCCAGGCACGCCTAATACTCAGATGGCCAGTATTATGCTGAAATTGGAGGAGTTAATTTCCAAAGAATATCGTCCGGACTTGATGATCGTTCCGGGAGACGTTAATTCTACTTTTGCCGCTGCATTAACCGCTAATAAAATGGGAATTCAACTAGCCCATTTAGAATCTGGTTTGCGCTCCTTCGATCGAACTATGCCTGAAGAGATTAATCGGATTCTAACCGATGAGGTGGCAGATCATTATTTCGTAACCGAGAAAAGTGGGGTGGAAAACTTACAGAAGGAAGTGAAGTACGGAAGGATGCATTTTGTGGGGAACACCATGATAGATACCATTGTGGCTTACGAAGACCAGATTGATGCCTGTAACGTATTGGAGGAAAATAACCTTGAACCACAACGGTATATTCTCATGACCATTCACCGACCCTCAAATGTGGACTCCAAAGATGGTATTACGAAATTGCTGCAACTGGTTGGAGGGTTGTCCGCCAGGTACAAAATTCTGTTTCCCACGCACCCAAGAACAACAGCCAGGATGGAGCAGTATGGATTGCTTCAACAGTTTGCTGACACGGACAATCTTATCCAGACAGGTCCTATGGGGTATTTTCAGTTTCAGAAACTAATCAAACACGCAGCATTTATTTTAACTGATTCCGGAGGAATACAGGAAGAAAGCACGTTTAGGCAAGTGCCATGTCTAACGCTCAGAGAAAATACTGAAAGGCCTATTACGGTAGATTCCGGATCAAACACCTTGGTTCCATTCAACGTTGCAGAACTGAACAAATGGATTTCCCAAATTGAAAATGGCTCATATAAAAAAGGGCAGATACCCCCACTTTGGGATGGTAAAACCACGGAGAGGATTGTTGAAATCATTAGAAACCTCTGATCTATTATTTGACATACAACGATGCTCCATCTGGAGTATACCGCAGTCAAATTGCAGGAGTATGCTCATATTTGCAAAGCCTTACAAACAATGAGGTAAAGCTAATTGCCCTTATTTCCCTGCGTGGTTTTTCCAAAAATAAAGCCAGAATTAAGTCGATGTACCCTAATTCGCGGGTGATACCAATGTTTCCAAAGCATAAAAACTGGCGGCTCAACAAGGTGTTGATTCGTTTAGCTACTGGGCGTAAGGCCGGTTCCATTGCAATTACGCGCGGTATTTTTGCGAATCAGCTTGTACGTGACATAGGAGGTTTCAAAGCCATTGTGTTTGATGGAAGAGGTGCCTATGCCCCGGAATTTTCGGAGTATCTTGGAGATGGTCACGTTAGTGAGGATATTGCAACTTTGGAGCATGATGCTGTTCATCACTCGGATTTTCGTCTGGCGGTTTCCAATGCTCTTGTCGATTATTGGAGAACTGAATTTCAGTACAATGGCTCCAACCATGTGGTAGTTCCATGTACCTTGAATGAAACTGCGTTCGAAATATCAGAATCGGGATACAATGAGGCAAGGAGGAAATTCGGTTTTCGGGAGCACGATGTAGTTTACGTTTATTCGGGTTCCGTGGCTGGTTGGCAATCTCTGGAAATGATGGATGAATTTTGTTCTAAGGTCCTGAGAGACGATGCCCAGGCACATTTTATATTCATGTCTCAATTGAACCTGGAAGATTTAAAATCATTTGAAACTTATCCGGATCGTATCCACAAATTGTGGGTGGACCCTTCTGAAGTAAAGTCAGTATTGCTATGTGGTGATTACGGGGTTATGATTCGGGAGCGAACCATTACAAATCAGGTAGCCAGTCCAACGAAGTTTGCAGAGTACTTACTTGCCGGGCTAAAAGTGATTACAACGCCTCAGTTGGGCGATTATTCGCAGTTGGTGGAGCAACAGAATCTTGGTTTCCTTTATGATGAGCAAAAAGAGCTTTTAAAATTGGAAAAAGTCTCGTTTAAAGAAAAAACACGACTAAATCAATTCGCAATTGATACATTTACCAAGCAAGCGTATAAGGCCAACTACTTAAAGATTATAGGATTGCATGGGTAAGAGAATATTGGTTACCGGAGGAGCAGGATTTATAGGTTCTGCTGTTATCAAGCACTTACAAGAGGAAGACAATGAAATTTATGTTATTGACGATTTGTCTTTTGGTAATCGTAATTTTCTTGAAATAGATGCGGACAGGTTCTTTGAAGAGGATATTCTGAACGCTCGGAAGATGAATGAATTGGTAGCTGAAATTAAGCCTCAATGGGTAATTCATCTCGCTGCAATCCACTTCATTCCTTATTGTAATCAGTATCCATACAAGGCTTCCAATATTAATGTGAAAGGAACACTTAACGTATTGAACGCTTGTAAATCTGTAGCTGGAATCGAGAAGTTCTTTTTTGCTTCTACAGCGGCCGTTTATCCAATATCAGACGATCCTGTATCTGAGGATCATGACCTGGGGCCACTAGATATTTATGGTCTATCTAAATTGATGGGAGAACATCTGTGTAAGGAATTTCACTTAGAAACGGGCATACCCACAGTAGTGTGTAGGTTTTTCAATGCCTTCGGACCAAACGAAACAAACCCTCATCTCATACCGGAAATTCAGAGTCAGATTAATGCAGGAAAAAGAACCATTGAACTCGGGAATTTAGAGCCAAAGAGAGATTTCATTCATACGTATGACATGGCCAGAGCTGTTATTTCGTTGATGGAGACAAAGCTGGATTACGATGTGTTTAACCTCGGGCGTGGTATTGAGTATTCCGTTCGTGAAGTGGTAGAGTCCTTTGAACGTGAATTAGGTGAGAAGATTACCATAAAACAAGACCCGGCGAGAGTTAGAAAAACAGATCGTATGCATTTGTTAGCAGACGTTTCCAAGCTCAAGAGCACTACTGGTTGGGAGCCCAAGTGGAGCATTGACGAAGGCATCAAAACACTGATTAAAAGGTGAGAACAGGAGTTGTTTTCTGTACGGATGGGGTATTCCCTCATCAGGTTGGGGGTATGCAACGACATTCAAGATTGCTCGTTGAAGAGCTTGCCAAAACCGATCTGGATCTTCATGTAATTCATCCACATACCGGTATTCAGGTTTATGATGATCATTACGGTATAACTGAGCACGTAATAGCCGGCATTGATACTGAAAAGAACTATTTAAAGGAATCGAAGGCCTACTCAAAGAGGGTGTACGAAGTGCTAAAGCAACTTCCGGACAACTACGTAATTTACAATCAGGGTTTTGCTGTTTGGTACCGGATATCAGAATTTAAGAACCGTGTTATTACGAATCCACATGGACTGGAACCATTTCAGGCTTTGGGTGCAAAAGACAAACTGATAGCCGTTCCTTTCAAAAGAGTTTTTTCGAAAATATTTAAGGAATCACTCTATACCGTTTCACTGGGAGGTCATCTTACCGGAATTCTTGAGAAGATTGTTGGGGCGAAGGCCATTGTAAACCTACCAAACGCTGTTTCACTTAATAGCTCCGTTCTAAATAAGCCGAAACCCGAAAAGGAAGAACCACTGGTGTGTTTTTTCGTTGCTCGATTTGCTTCTAACAAAGGAATCCACATTCTAATGCAGGCAATAGAAGAATTGAATCAGGAAGGATATGCGAACAAGTTTCAGTTTAAATTGGGAGGGAAGGGACCTCTTTACCAGCAATATAAAGAGTCCTGTAAATTTCCAAATGTCGAGTTGTTAGGATTTGTCTCCGATGAAGAGTTGCATGAGTATTATGCATCTGCTGATTTGTTTGTGTTTCCAACATTATTTGAGGGCATGCCTACAGTAGTGCTTGAGGCGATGTGTCATTATTTACCCATCATTGTGTCGGATACCGGGGCAACTTGCGAACTGGTTGATAATACCAACGGATATCTTATACCTCCGGGAGACGTATCCCAATTCAAAGAGGCACTAAAAGACTATTACCAACTTTCGGCACTTGATAAGAATACAATGTCTGAAAGGTCTCACGCTAAAGTTAAAGCTAACTTTACATGGAATAAAGTAGCGGCAAAACACGTGGCTCTCTTTACCGAGATTGCGAATAAATTATAATTGCAAATGGAGTTTTTTCAGGAATTTATACAGGAAGGGCTTAATGGCTTATCCGCAAGTAGCATTAAGGTTTATTTAATTCAGCTTTTTTTATGCGGATTTGTTGGGTTGGTTAGTGCATGGATTTACGCCAAAAAGTTTAAAAGCAAACTAGACTTTCCTTTAACGGGTGTGAGTCTGGCCTTTGGTATTATCGTTCCCTTTGTAAAGTACTCAACACCTCTTGCTCTGGTTACTGTTGCAATTTGTTTGCTTTTTACCCGAAGTCTTACGTTTAAAAGGAGCAGTCTACCATACGTTCTGGTTCCACTTCTTGCGGTGGTGGGAATCGCAGCAGGCTTCTATGTGTTTACTCTAATCGGATGGTTCGTTGCAACTGTATATCTGTTGTTGAGCAAAGTGTTAAATGAAGATTAGGATTGACATAGCAAATATTTTTCTTGTGCTTGGTTTGGGTATTTTACTATGTTCAATAAACATCAGAGACATTATTACTTCAGAACTAGGGGTTACGCCGAAATTATCTGCTCCCGTATTACCTTATGAGAGTTCGGGAGTATTGTTAAACAACAACGGAGTGGATCCATTACAAGTTGCAAACGATAGACACTCGCCGATTTATAATTCCATCTTCTTTTCCCAGTTTTCCGTTTCCACATCGGCACACTGGCAACCTCCTTTGGCAACAGAAAGATTAGCAAACACCTATTGGGCGAGAAGAAAAAAGGGAGATAAATTAAGCAAACGTTCTTCGGCGTACACTGAATTCATCGGTCGAAAGTCAAGCTTGCCGATAGTCTCAATCATTGCTGACAAACTGAGTTTTTTTCATCCGGATACCGGGCTGTATGTTCAGGGTGATACCTGGCATGAACAGATGGGAAATGACTTGTTGGAAAGTTGGTTCATGAAAAAGGGGAATTATTCTCTTCGGGGAAGATCCGCAGAAACGGATGGTATCATTCAGTTTTTCGATAAATCCGGACGAAGATATTTCTCGGAGGAGGTAGCGCTAAGGATTAATGGGAATGCAACCCGGTCATATCCGCAAAAGTCTCTTCGTGTTCTTATGAAGGATGAGCATATCCTTACTCCATGGGGAGATAAAGTACATTCGTTGCTTTTGCGGAATGGAGGAAATACTGCCACCTCCACGATAATAGGCGATTTAGCTGCTCAAAAGTTATTCTCAGAATCCGATCTAATGTTTCAGAGGGGGCAGTCGGTCGTGGTTCTGATCAATGGAGATTATTGGGGTATCCATAATATCAGGGATAGGATTAAGGTGGAGAATATTGCCATGTGGAAGATGTGTGAAGCTCATGAGGTGACTATTTTCGAAGGAGACAAACACGATAAAGGCAACCCCAAACGTTCAGAAAAACTGCTGCAGATTCTGGCTCGTTTGAGGGAAGGGGAGGCCATAGAATACAAAGAGTTCAAGAAAGAGATAGACCTAAAAGAATTCTCGGAATATGTTTTGGCTCAGGCGTTTTTAGCCAATACCGACTGGCCAAGGAATAATTTTTCGATGTATAAAATACGCAAGGGTAAGTGGCATCCAATTGTCTCGGATTTAGACTTTTGCCTGGGCTATAACAATCTGGTGTCTGCAGATAAGAACATGTTTAGTGTTGCGGTGAATGAGGGGACAGTTGGTTTATTAATGACAGGCTTGTTGCAGTACAGAGAGTTCCGCGAGTTATTTATGGAAACATACGAGAAATTCAAATTGGGCTCGGTTTACGACCATCAAAAGTTCTCTGAGATAGTTGATAGTTTGGCAAGCAACATCAGAATGGAAATTCCTCATCATATTGCTCGCTGGAGAACTCCCGAGTCCTCCGATTATTGGGAGCAGACGATTGAGGAATTAAAGAACTTTCATCGTGAACGTTTGAAGTACTTTGACCAACATGTAAACGAAATTCTGACTCAATGAGAAGAAAAGGATTGCTGATCATATTCTTTTTGGGGATAGCCGGGATTGTGGCATTTGTCGGACTTGATAAGCTTGCGGCAAGATTGCAATTTAACAGTGCAGGCGATCTTATCAAGTCTGCTGTGACGAACGCTGCGAATGCTTCTATTGATGAAGTGCCCACACTTGAGTTAACGATAAACGAAGATGATTTCGGGCACATAAAATCCAAACGGAACGAAGCCATCGAGAGAGGTTTTTTGTTTAACGAAGATGATAGTTACGTGCCGGTTTCGGTAAAATTTGGTAAGGAATCTGCAACTGGGGAAATTCGCTTAAAAGGCCATATGCTGGATCATCTGGAAGGGGAAAAATGGTCGTACCGAATCAAACTAAAGGATAGTACCATTGATGGTATGAGAAGATTCTCGATACAACATCCCGGAACTAGAAATTACGTGCATGAATGGTTGTTTCATGAAATGCTTAAAGGTGAGAACATTATCGCTCTAAATTACAGATTCGTTCCGGTTCGAATTAATGGCGAAGATTATGGTATCTATGCAATTGAGGAACACTTTGCTCATGAACTACTTGCCAAAAATGCCCGCTCTAAAGGAGCAATATTGAGGTTTAATCCGAATTTATATTGGACACGAAGAGAGGCCAGGGATCTGAATAACTTAAAAATTGAGGAGCGTTATTCCCGATTTCAGGGGGCATTCATTGAACCATATGACAGAGGAACGGTGAAAGAGGATTCGGTTCTGATGAATAATTTTTTGGAGGCGGAAATGCGCCTGGAGCGTTTTCGAAGAGGCGAGCTTACCACACAGGAGGTCTTTGATGTTGAAAAACTAGCAGTTTACCATGCCATTCTGGATTTGGTTGGAGGTTATCACAGTTTGGATTGGAGTGATGTTAAATACTATTTAAACCCTCAGAATGGTAAAATAGAGCCGGTTGGTTATGAGAGTTTCGGAGTAAGAGAGGCCGAGACTTTGTCGGGAACGAATAACTATCGCCCTGACAAAAAGAGGTATACCACTTTGCATCAAACGATGTTCTCAGACACTTCTTTTTTCAAGGCCTACGTGCGAGCCTTAAACAGAGTTGCCACGAAACATTTCCTTGACTCCGTATTCGAAAGCACAAAAGAAGGGAGAATCAGTCAGGAGAGCATCCTTCATACAGAATTTCCGATCCGTGAAATTAACTACTCGCAGTATTATGACAATTGCAAATTAATTGAACATCACTTTAGTCCGCCAAGGGGATTTCATGGATACATCCAGAACTTTTCCAAAGACTCTGCCACGTTTACCTTAGGGATTATCAATACGCTGCCGGTTAAAGTTACAGGAATGAGAATAGACGGTAAGGTTTACGACACTAAATCACTGATTTTACCTTGTAAACAACCGGGTGAATTCTATGGTTACCAGGAATACTCAACTGCAATAGAGGAAAAGGTGTTTAAAGCCCTGAAAAAAGGCAAAAACCTTGAACTAAGGTGGCAAATTCTGGGGCATGATGCCGTGCGATTTACTGAAGTTCATGAGAGAATAGCGCCAGATATTCAGACGGCTTCAAACCAGTCTGATTCCTTGATTTATTTGCCAACAGGTAAGGTAGTATTTACTGACAACGTCGACTTTGGAGAAGCAGAATTAATAGCCTCTCCCGGAACAATAATTTATCTTAAGGATTCGGGCTCAATCTCCTGTAAGTCGTTTAAACTTAAAGGGGACGAAACTAACAAAGTCAGGCTTGAAGCAGCCGAAGGGTATGTGGGGTCGGGAATCCTGGTAAGTGGAGGTTTCTTACAACTGCGTTATGTAAATGTGTCCACAAAGGGAAAAACACCACTGCTAATTGCAAGCAAGACCAATACCCATGTGTATGGAAGCAACATAACAGCTGAATTTCCTGTTATGACAGTTGAAGAAAGCAAGTTGACAATTAAAGAAACCCTGCTTGAAGGCGGGAACCCGCTGTCGGCAGCTAATTGCCAGGTAGACATCCAAAGTTTATCTGGACCTGCGGAGACTACCGCAACGCTTGCTTATAGTAGTATTAGAATGGACGCTACTGGTAATCGAATTCCTACGCTTAGATTAGAAGGTGGAGATTGTTTTGGAAGAGGTGCGGATAAATTAACTTTAATCGGATACGTCGAACGGCATTAAATTTTTCAATTGGAAAGACAATGGAACATATCCTTGCTGCTGATCATGGCACTTGTTCTGCCCCTTTGTTCGGTTGGGCAAAGTCTAACCAAGCAATCACTGCCGGATTCGATAGGTGAAAAATTCACTTTTCTGGTGTGTGGGCACCTATACGGCCAAAGTGCTAACTCATCAACTTTACCGGCTTCCACTATTTTGGCAAATGTCGATTTACTAAATCACCCGGACGTCGAATTTATCTGTAGCGTTGGAGATCTATACCTGAACCCCGATACCGATCGAGAACCTTATCAGAAGTTCTTTTTAAACCGATTGAGCAAACCTTTCTTTAATGCGGTTGGGAATCACGATGTTATGGGGGATTTCTATGATAATGATGTCACTACTTCTTATTCTTTTTTGATTGGTAATACTGGGCATTTAATTCTAGATACAGAGAAGAACGACGGATCAATTCAAGACGATCAACTAGAAATACTGAAAACGCTGCTGGAGTCAACCTCAAAGAACATTTTTATCTATTCACACAGGCCGGTGTGGGCCGACGGGAACAACAGATACAAAGGTGTCTTTAAAGACAACACTTCATCTTCGTTCGGGGTGAATTTTGATAAGGAAGTCAGGCCTTTATTAGAAGCTTCTGATAAGAGCATCTACTGGTTTTCGGGTTCACTCGGAGGTGGAGCACCAGCCTCATACTTTTACGACCAGGTAAATGGAGTAACTTATATCCAAACAGCTATCCGGAATGAAAAAAGGGATGGAATTTTGCTGGTTCATTGCGATGATGACAACATAAGCTTTGAACCCGTTTCGTTAACAGGTGAGTTAATTAAACCCCTGGAAGAATATGATCTGCAATTTTGGAAAGAACATCACCCAAAACAGGGATTTAATTACAGACTTTCCTGGTTGTATTTTAAGCAAAATATAACCTCCAGAAGATTTTGGTATGGCGCGGGGGCAACGCTTATTTTTATTCTTGGAGGAAGGTGGTTTTTAAGGAGAAGAAATAAAAGAAGAACCGGGTGATTCAAATACTACGAGATAATTTTCAGATATATCTGATATTCCTTGGTTGGGTGATCGTAGGAAACGTTTTACCCGAAGCTAATTTTGTTCTTATTCCTTGTCTTGTTTATCTGTTCTCCAGAAGTGAACGATTTGATCTGGTTCTATTTGGGTTTCTTTTTATTCTGATACTCTCCGATAGCCTGGAAGATTCACTAACATGGGTAAAGTCGTTCAAGCCCATATACGCGTTGTTGATGGGAGTCCTGTACTTGATTCATCGGGATAGGTTTGATTTTTATTCCAATAAGCTTTTCAGGTGGTTTATTCCGTATTTCGTTGTGATGATAATTTGCCTCGTCTTTGCCGAATTAACTTTGCTTACTTCGATTCAAAAGACGGTGTCTTATATTTTGGTTTTCTGGGCATTGCCGCCTATGGTAGCCCATTCCTGGAAGACAAGAGGGCTGACCTTTTTACAAGAGTTGATTGCTTTTCTCGCAGGTATACTAGCGGTGAGTATTTTGCTTCGTTACATCATGCCGGAAGTAGCATTTAGCCATGGTGCGAGGATGAGGGGGGTGTTTGGCAATCCCAATGGACTTGGTATTTTCCTGATCGTCACCTTCGGTGCAGTGCTTGCCGTTTATTTTTCGAAGCAAGGAAAGGTTCAATTGAAGAGGTCCATGTTGATACCGATTGCGCTGGTTCTGATTTATATATCGCTTGCTTCAGGGTCAAGAACCAGCCTATTAGTACTCGGACTCATGATAGCCACTGCTATTATAAGTAAATGGTCTATTTGGTTAGCAACGATTTTCTTTCTGCTCATGGTGATGTTTTACAACGATCTTTTTCAACTGGCCATAGAACTCTTAATACAATTTGGTATGGAAGAGCAGTTCAGGTTAGATACCTTACAAGAGGGCTCTGGAAGGATTATCGCCTGGGAGTTTGCCTGGACCAATATTCAGGATTCGTTTTTTCTAGGTAGAGGATTGGGCTATGATGAGAAATTAATGCGGGATAATTTTGAAATGTTATCCCGGGCAGGTCACGAAGGTGGGGTTCACAATACATATCTTATTATTTGGTTGAATACCGGTTTAATTGGCTTAATTGCCTTTTTACGTGGATTACTTACCAGCTTCATTGCGGCCAGTAAAAAATCGAAAGTGGCGTTACCATTCCTGTTTGGTATACTAGTATCGATTATGTTTGAGCCCTGGTTAGCGGCGTCGTTAAACCCGTTTACACCTATTACCATTGTTGCACTCACTATTATGCTCTACGATAACCCGGAACAAGAACTTACAGTTGAAGAAAGCGTCGCGACTGCGTAAAATAAAAAGACTAGTAGTTTGGGTGGTTGTGCTGCTCATTTTTACTGAAGTAGGCCTGCGAATAGCTGGTCTGGGTTCAACACCTGTGTACATAGAACATCCAACTTACGAATATATTTACGCTCCTAATCAGAATACTTCACGTTTTGGGAATTCCATCATTACCAATGAATTTTCGATGCGTTGTAAACCTTTAAAAAGGGGAGACAAGGTGAAAGTGCTGAAAATAGGTGATTCCGTAATCAATGGAGGAGCACATTTAGATCATGAGGATTTGGCTTCTACCATCCTTGAGCGAAAAGTGCAAAAGCAAGACGCTACGGCTCGAGTGCTTAACGTATCGGCAGGGAGTTGGGGGCCGGACAATGCGATGGCTTATTTGAGTGAGCATGGTCATTTCGGTACATCTACGATTTTAATGGTCTTTAGTAGCCATGATTATCACGACAACCGGCATTTTCGTACGGTTGTAGGAGAACACCCTACCTGGCCAAAGGAACAGCCTTTTTGCGCCATTACCGATGCGTGGTCGAACTACATTTTACCCAGACTTACAGGGGGTAATGATTACGACTACCTAAGTGGTTTCGATAATTCTGCAGTCAATTCCGGTTGGACCGATATCCCTGAATATTGCCATAGAAACGGAATAAGACTTATTTGTTATTTGCACCCTGAAGTTTCTGAAGTGGAGAATGGTCGGTTCAACGAAAATGGTAAATCATTGTGCGATTTATTATCTAAAAAAGAGGTAGAGTGGTTTTCAGGGCTCGATTACAAGCCACAAACAGAATATTATCGAGATAACATTCACCTTAATTCGTCGGGGCATGCACATTTGGCTAAGGTGTTAAACGAAATTTTAGAGGAAGCCGGGGTGATTAATGGATAGTGGAAAAAGAAACATAGTGTTTCTATATACCGAAATGGCAGGCTACTTTCTTGCTTGCCTCGAAGCCCTTGCAGACCAATTGGATGGGGATATATTGGTCTTTCATTGGCCTGTTAATAAAGAAGCCCCATTTGAATTTCAAAAAGTACCTAAAACCAGATTCGTTGATCGTCAAACAGTAACCGATGATCAGATTTTAGCTCAAATTGAGAGGTTTCAGCCGTCTATAATTGTATCCAGTGGCTGGATGGATAAAGGGTATATGAATGTCCTCAAACGTTTTGATAAGGTTCAGCATCGTGTGGTAGCTCTGGATAATCACTGGCGTGGTGGTCTGAGGCAGCAAGCCGCACGGATAGCAAGCCCCTTTGTGCTAAAGCAGAGATTTAATTGTGCCTGGGTTCCGGGAACGCCTCAAAGGACATTTGCCCGAAAGCTTGGTTTCGATAAAATTCTGGATGGATTTTATTGTGCGGATACTTCAATCTATCAGTCGTATTATAAGGAATACAGCAATAAGAAAGCAACCGCAATGCCAAAGCGTTTTCTTTATGTTGGCAGGTACGTAGAGCACAAGGGAATTTTTGAGATGTGGGAAGCTTTTAAAAATGTCTCAGATAATTTCAAGGAATGGGAGTTGTGGTGCGTGGGTACCGGTGATCAATATGACAAAAGAACAGAACATCCACGCATCAGACATTTCGGCTTTAAACAGCCACATGAACTGGGGGCATTAATTGAACAGACATCGGTGTTTATTATGCCAAGTAAGTTTGAGCCGTGGGGCGTAGTGGCGCAGGAATTTGCTGCCGCCGGAATGGTTTTGGCTCTGTCAGATCAGGTAGGTGCCGGAACAAAATTTTTAGATGAAGGAGTGAATGGACGTGCGTTTAAAGCAGGTTCAGTATCTGAGCTCCAGAACGTGATGATGGACATGATGAAACGTTCTCAAACTGAATTAGTGGAAATGGCCGATGCAAGTGCCCGAATTGGTGCCTCACATAGCCCGTATCAATGGGCGGAAACATTACTTTCGTTATACTAATGTGTGGTATTAACGGAATATATGGCTTAAAAAACCTGACCGATGTTAAGAGTACATTGATCAGAATGAATCAGGCAATTCAACATCGCGGTCCTGATTCAACAGGAGTCGTGATCCATGATGAAATTGGTTTGGGGCACCAGCGTTTGGCAATCATTGATCTTAAGGATGAATCAAATCAGCCTTTTGTTAGTCAGGATAAAAGGTATACGCTCATCTTCAATGGCGAAGTGTATAACTTTAAGGAGGTTAGAGCAAGATTAGACTATTCGTTTAAAACCGAGTCCGATACCGAGGTTGTGCTTGCCGCCTATATGGAGTGGGGAGAGAAATGCCTTTCCGCATTCAACGGTATGTTCGCATTTGCAATATGGGACGACCTTGAAAAGTCTTTGTTTGTAGCCAGAGACAGACTTGGTATCAAACCACTTTATTTCCATCATTCAAAAGACCAGTTTGTCTTTAGCTCAGAGATCAGAGGATTGTTGGCCAGTGGTTTGGTGCCAGCCAATTTGAGTACTCCTGCATTGGTAGATTATTTACGTTATCAGACTGTACATACACCCAATACAATACTGGACGGTGTGCAAATGTTGCCGCCCGGCACCTGGATGAAACTTACACATGACGAAGTAAAAACAAGGGAATACTGGAATCTGTCATCAAATTATAGTCAGAAAGGAAGCCGAATGGCGCCTGATGACGTTAAGAAAGAAGTGCGATCGTTGTTAACAGCTTCTGTAGAAAGAAGATTAATCTCTGATGTGTCTTTTGGTGCTTTTCTCTCCGGAGGAATTGACTCGAGTGCCGTAGTTGGACTAATGAGCCAGGTATCGGATAAAACGGTCAAAACATTCTCGGTTACTTTCGATGAGTCTGAATTCAGTGAAGCACGATATGCAAAAATGGTGGCGGAGAAATTTGGTACCCAACATACGGAGATCAAACTTACACCGCAGGATTTTCTGCGAGATTTGCCAGATGCTCTGAACGCAATGGATCACCCAAGTGGCGATGGACCCAATACATTCGTGGTATCAAGAGTTACTAAAGAAGCAGGTGTAACTATGGCGCTTAGTGGTCTCGGAGGCGATGAACTGTTTGCTGGTTATGATATTTTTAAACGTTCCGTTTCACTTCATGAAAAAAGGTATTTGCAGAGTTTTCCGAAAGCGCTTCGGCAAATTGGAGGTAAACTGCTTCAACTGATCAAGCCCTCTGTATCTTCCGATAAGATCTATGAAATTCTTAAAGGAGATCGTATGAATTTTGAGTACACCTATCCACTTTCCAGGCAGGTGCTACTCGATCACAAATTGGTTGATTTGTTACAAAAAGAGAAGCTTCCCGAAAATGCGGTTTTTAATATAGTCAATGATCGTTTAGGTGTAGATTCCTCAGGGATTACCCTTCCATTGTTAAGTAAGGTAACGTATGCAGAAATTTACACCTATATGCAAAACGTCCTGCTTCGGGATACGGATCAGATGAGCATGGCTCATGCGCTGGAAGTACGAGTTCCTTTTTTAGACCATGAGTTGGCTGAATTTGTGTTTGGTCTTGGCGATTCTGTAAAGTATCCAACATACCCCAAGAAGCTACTGGTTGAGTCTCTGGGAGAACTACTACCAAAGGAAATTGTACACAGGCCTAAAATGGGATTTACTTTTCCATGGGAAAGCTGGATGCGCACAGAACTAAAGGGTTTTTGCGAGGAGAGGCTACATTCGTTTGCAACAAGAGATGAGATCAATGGTCGGCACTTAATAAGCATGTGGTCGGATTTTCTTGCAGGAAGAAAGTCTTGTAAGTGGTCGCATTTATGGTATATAATTGTTCTGGAAAACTGGTTAGATGCAAATGGAGTCAAATAAACCGAGGGTTTTGG
Organism: Parvicellaceae bacterium; assembly: GCA_965267315.1. Lineage (GTDB taxonomy): Bacteria > Bacteroidota > Bacteroidia > Flavobacteriales_D > Parvicellaceae. The sequence goes on along the minus strand of OZ253949.1, from coordinate 3,629,685 downwards.
TTTTGGTAGATTGGTTTGAGCCTGGGTTCAAAGCTGGCGGACCAATTCGTTCGGTCTCAAATTTGGTGAAAGCACTCCAGGATCGCCTTAATCTATTTGTGTTAACCAGCAACACTGATCTTGATTGCTCTGAACCGTACGAACTTACACCGGATACGTGGTTGTCCGTGGATAGCTATCAGGTTTGCTATCTCTCCCGAGAACTGAGCCGTGGTCAACTTGAGAAGACCATTAGTGACAAGAAAATAGATACAATCTACCTTAACTCGATGTTCTCTGCACAATTTACAATTGCTCCATTGCGATGGTTGAAGAAAATGGAATCAAGACCTAAAATTGTCCTGGCACCGCGAGGAATGTTAAGTTCAGATGCGCTTCAAATCAAAAAGTTCAAGAAGCAAGTGTTTCTGAAAACCGCAAAAATTAAGGGATGGTACAATGGGTTGACCTGGCATTCTACTTCTCCTAAGGAAACCTTTGCCATTCGGGCTATGTTCGGGGAAAAGCAGGCGATTAAGGAGCTGTCCAATTTTGGTCATTTACCTGGTGAGAATCGTGTCGTTTCACGAAAAGTAAGAAACAAGCTGACTCTGCTTTCCGTCTCCAGAATAGCACCGATTAAGAACCTTCATCTGGTACTGAGAGCCCTTCAGTCTGTTTCCGAAAAGTTTACGATAAGTTATAGTCACGTGGGACCATTAGAGGACGAGAACTATTGGCAACAGTGTCAAACAGAGGTAAAGGCCTTACCGTCACACGTGGAATTTCATTATGCTGGCGGCATGAATCAGCAACAACTTGCTGAACAATTTAGTGCCTCGCAGGTCTTAATTTTGCTTTCCGATAGTGAAAACTTTGGACACGTGGTTCTGGAAGGTTTTGGTTATGGTCTGCCAGCGATTGTAAGTGATGGTACTCCGTGGAAAAACCTAAAAGATCGGCAACTGGGATTTGATCTGACACTAGACTCGATCGATGCTATTTCGGAAAAAATTGAGTTTTTTGCCCAACAGAGTGCTGAAGAATATGAAACCTGGTCGGCTGCTGCTCGTAATTACGCTGAGCAAAATGTAGCACCGGAAAAGTTGAAGCAAGCATATATTAAATTACTGACCAATGCTAAAGTCTGATCTCTCATCTTTCAATAACGATTGGTACAAGCCTGGTCATCCTGTGAAACGGGCCTTGTGGTACTTTTTTAACGTTGTTGTAATGCTCAATCCGTACAACCCTTTCAGTGGGCTGAAGAAATTGGTACTTCGAATGTTTGGTGCGAAAATAGGGGAGGGTGTGGTGATTAAACCAAGGGTTAATGTGAAGTACCCCTGGAAATTAAGGATTGGAAATCATGTGTGGATTGGAGAACGTGTTTGGATTGATAATTTGGCTGCGGTTCGGATAGAAGATAACGTATGCGTCTCGCAAGGTGCGATGCTATTGTGTGGTAACCACAATTATAAAAAAACTACTTTCGATTTGGTGGTTAGGGCGATAAAACTGGAGGAAGGTTCGTGGGTTGGTGCGCATTCTGTAGTGTGTCCAGGCGTAACATGCAAGTCTCATTCTATTTTAGCGGTTAATTCAGTGGCCACACAACATTTGGAACCGTACATGATTTATCAGGGGAATCCGGCGCAGCCGATACGTAAAAGGGAGATCAAGGGATGAGGGTTTCCATAATTACCATTGCGTATAATTCGGCGGAGACAATTGAAGATACTATTAGAAGTGTTATTGCTCAGAATTATACTGATATAGAATATATTATAGTGGACGGTGCTTCTACCGATGACACTCTTGATATTGTGGCGAACTATTCTGAAAGTATTAGCACGGTCATTTCAGAGAAAGATAAAGGCATCTATGATGCAATGAATAAGGGGGTGTTGGCTGCTACAGGAGATCTTATCGGAATCTTGAATTCTGATGACCTTTATGCAAATGAAAATGTGATCTCTCAGGTTGTTCAGCAAATTGGAGAAGCGGATGCACTATACGCAGATCTGGTTTACGTTAATAGAGAGGACACCGACCAGGTAACCAGATACTGGAAATCCGGTCCATATTCTGAAGGAATGTTCAAAAAAGGATGGATGCCTCCTCATCCTACTTTTTTTGTCAGGAAACGTTGTTATGATAAGCTGGGTGGCTACTCTCTCGAGCTCCGATCTTCTGCCGATTACGAACTAATGTTGCGGTTCATCCATAAGAACAAAATAAGTGTTGCTTACTTGCCGGAAACCATCATTAAAATGCGAGTGGGAGGTCAAAGTAACGTTACAATAAAGAACAGACTCGCAGCAAATAAAGAAGACCGAATGGCATGGAAGATGAATGGCTTGTCTCCGGGTAGTGCAACGGTTAGGAAACCGTTGTCCAAATTAACGCAGTTTTTGAAAAAGGGAGGCTAAAGCATTTAACTCTCCCTAGACTAAAATCTTAGAATTTCGCTCTAACTCTTCGCACACCTCTCTTGCGATTACCCAACCATCCGTAAGATTGTGTATAGAAAGTATTGTAACCTTTCATCAGATAGCTGTAAGAGAAAGTGGTAAACATGTATGCGTCGTTGTGTGTGTCATCTCCACGCTTGTTTTGAACCAAAGTTCCGTCTGCCTTTGTGTAGGTTCCGTAATTGTTGGCTGCGGGAATTCCAGGTTGATCTCCTAACTCAGGTCTTCTGTTAGCAAGTGCTGCCGCTTCACCAGTCAGACCATCAGTATAAACACTGCTCACATCATCCATATAGTCTGTAAGAGTAGTCGTCCAGGAAATTTCCCATCCAAATCGGTGCTTTCTCTTCTCTGTAAAGAAGAAACCAATCCCAACAGGTAGTCCCAAAGTCATTTTGGAGTAAGCTACACCCTCAGTCTGTAATGGACGAAGCTTCACCCATTGTCCTTCATACAATGTTTTTGGACCGTGCAATACACCTGCAACCCCGCCGAACGCAAACGCCTGGAAATCCATTCGGTAGCGCCCACGGTTACCCACATCGTTTTCATTGAAAAAGTAAACCTCTCCTCGCCCATAGAATTCACCGAAGTCGTTTCTGAAGCTTAAGTTTCTTCCTCTACGCCCAGGATTAGACGATAGTGCATCGTCTCCCTGAATTCTTGCGTAAGTAGCACCAATATTAGCTGCGAAGTAGTTGTTGAAGCGATAACGAGCAAATCCACCAAGTGCGAATCTGGACTGGTTCAACTTCATGTCCCACACGAAATCCCGTCTGGTTTTTTCGTCGCCGCCCATTTCACCCAGGTAGTTCGATAATCCAACTTTAAATCCGAAGTCGAACTTGTACTGAGCAAACGAATCGATGCTCCATAATGTACTTGTTCCTACTGCGAAGATTAATAAGTATAGTTTACTTCTCATACTAACAAAAATAGAGATTTTATCCAGTTACTTCTTCTTAAGATAACATTTTTGGTTCAACACTCCAAAATTTCGTGCAAACGAAACCTATTATCATGTTTACATGGTCTTTCTTCCGCTTTTCTTATAGTTATATTTCAATCGTAGATGCCGTCTGTTTGTTCCGAATTTTGATCCACCACCAATCCACGTGTACCGCCGGTTCGAGTTTTTGATCACGTAGCTAAAATAAAATTCAGAGATAAGGTAAGCGTCATTGTGACTCGCATCTCCTCGTTTCTCTCCCGCCTCATAATTGGCGGCGCTGGGAATACCTTCTGCGTTCTCCAGCTCTGGTCTCCTGTTTGCCAGCTGCTGTCCAATTTCCGTATCAATCGATTCGTCCGAAGCGTAAGTTGTACTTACGTCGTCAAGGTAGTCTGTAAAAGTATGTCTGTATCCTAGTTCCCAGCCAAAACGATATTGTCTGTCGTAGGTAAAGTAAAACCCAAGTCCCGCGGGCATGGAGAAAGTAACCGGACTGTATGCCTTTTCCTGACCTTCTGTTTTTAATGGTCGTAGAGCAATGTATTCCCCATCAACTTCAGCTTTCGGATTGGAATACACTCCTGCAACTCCCCCAAATACGTATGGTCTGAATTCAAGCAGGTAATGTCCGTATCCACCAACGTCGTACGTTTCATAGAAGTAGTATTCGCCTCTGGCCGAAACTTCAACCAGGTCGTTCCGGAAGTTCAGGTTTCTTCCTCTACGGCCCGGATTGCTTGAAAGGGCATCGTCTCCCTGTATCCTGGCCCAGGTGGCAGCTACCTTCACACCTAAGTCTTCGTTAAACTTCATCCTGCCAAATATTCCGGCAGACCAACTGGTTTGAGGAAGTTTCATGTCCCAGATAAAGTCTCGTCGGGTTCCCTGATCTCCACCCATCTCACCTAAGTAGTTCGAACCTCCAACAGAGGCCCCAACATCAATTTGATATTGAGAAATAGCGGGAAAACAAAGGAGGGAGGCAATAAGATAAATGGTAAATTTCTTCATGATCGGAGTATTAAGGGTTGCGTTATACGTTAATTACAATCTACCTTAGAAGATACTCAATTCATGATTTGAAAAACTGTCCGAATTGCTAATACACAATTTCAGATGATGAAAAAACCTATTTTCGTGATGAAGATGGAAGGAGTTTATGAGTAGAATTACGAAGTTGTTTGAGGTTAAGTATCCTCTTATTCAGGCTGGTATGATCTGGTGTTCAGGATGGGAGTTGGCTTCCGCTGTTAGCAATTCCGGAGGTTTAGGTATTATTGGCTCGGGATCAATGTATCCTGATGTCCTAGATCTCCATGTTAGAAAGTGCAAGGAGGCTACAGATAAACCGTTTGCTGTAAACTTGCCGATGTTGTACCCGGACATAGACAAACACATTGAGACTATTTTGCGACATAATGTTCCCATTGTTTTTACATCTGCAGGTAATCCAAAAACCTGGACTCCAGTATTGAAAGAAAATGGTATTAAGGTGGTACATGTGGTTTCCTCCGTGAAATTTGCTCTGAAGGCAGAAGCAGCGGGAGTTGATGCTGTAGTTGCTGAAGGGTTTGAAGCAGGCGGGCACAATGGAAGGGACGAAACCACAACATTTTGTCTGATTCCGATGGTAAAGAAAGAAATTAACATTCCGTTGATTGCGGCAGGCGGGATTGGCACCGGACGAGGCATGCTCGCGGCTATGGCACTTGGCGCGGATGCGGTTCAAATCGGCTCTCGGTTTGTAGCCTCCAACGAATCATCGGCTCACCAATTGTTTAAAACGGAAGTAGTTAAAGCAAAGGAAGGAGATACCTTGCTGACGTTGAAGGAATTAACTCCGGTACGACTTCTTAAAAACGGCTTCTTTGATGATGTGATGCAGGCATATCAAAAGAAAGCATCTCCGGACGAGCTGAAAGTGCTTCTGGGTAGAGGTAGGGCCAAAAAAGGAATGTTTGAGGGGGATCTGGATAATGGCGAATTAGAAATCGGGCAAATTTCCGGCCTTATAGATGAGATTAAGCCGGCTGGCGCAATTGTGGAAGAAATCATTGGGGAATATGAAGCCGCCAGACAGGAATTGCTCTCAGATAAATATCGATTAGCATGATCAAGTATGATAAGTTTGTGTTGGAGAATGGGTTGAGGGTAATTGTACATCATGACAAATCTACGCCTATAGCAGCCTTTAATATTCTGTATGACGTAGGAGCTAAGGACGAAGATCCCGAGCGGACGGGATTTGCACATTTGTTCGAACATCTTATGTTCGGGGGTTCTATAAATATTCCGAGTTTCGATACTCCCTTGCAGGAGGTAGGTGGGCAAAACAATGCATTTACCTCGAATGATATTACCAACTACTATTCGACCTTACCGGTAAACAATTTGGAAACAGCCTTTTGGTTAGATTCTGATCGAATGTTGAGTTTGGCTTTTTCAGACAAAAGTTTGGAGGTGCAGCGGAGTGTGGTGATCGAAGAGTTTAAACAGCGCTATCTCAACCAACCCTACGGTGATGTGTGGCTTTTGCTCAGACCTCTCGCGTACCAGAAACATCCTTATCGTTGGGCCACAATAGGCAAAGAAATACAGCATATTGAAGAGGCGTCGATGGACGAGGTTAAAGCCTTTTTTTATAAACATTATGGTCCGCAAAATGCCATTTTGTGTGTGGCTGGTAACGTAGAAACCCAGGAGGTTAAAGCCCTTGCAGAGAAGTACTTTGGTTCCATTCCAACGAGGGAAAAGTATGTTAGAGATATTCCCGGGGAGCCTGTGCAACAAGAATACAGAGAGAAAGTGGTGCATCGTGATGTGCCGGCAAACGCCATCTACAAGGCTTACCACATGTGCTCGAGGATGCATCCGGATTATTACGCAACGGATTTGATCTCCGATGTTTTGGCAAGAGGTGATTCGTCTCGTCTCCATCATACGCTGGTGAAGGAAAAGCAGCTGTTCACAGAAATTTCAGCTTTCGTGATGGGTAGTCATGATAATGGCTTGTTTGTAATAACCGGAAAAACTTCCGATTCTGTCGATGTGCGAGAGGCAGATCAGGCCATTGAGCTGGAACTGCAAAAAATGATTGAAAAGCCGGTTTTGAACAACGAGTTGCAGAAGGTAAAGAACAAGTTGGAAAGCACTAAATTGTTCAGTGAGATGAGTGCTCTTAACAAGGCGATGAATTTGTGCTTTTTTGAGTTGCTTGGCGATGCTGAAATGATCAACCATGAGTTGGAAAAATATGCGCTGGTTTCTCCTCGCAGAATACAGGAAATTAGTAAGCGCTTGTTCAGAAAAGAAAATTGTTCGACACTATTTTACCTTTCTGAATAAAAGATTTAAGTTTTCGAATTAAAAACACTGGTTATTAATATTTTATGACAGAAGTAAATAGAGCAGTCGCACCTCCGATTCATCCAATTCAACGGGTGGCACTTCCTGCACCGAATCAGACCTACCTGTCCAATCGGATCCCGATGTATTCATTTAATCTGGTGGACCTGGATCTGGTGAAAATTGAAGTGGTTTTTGCTTCAGGAACCGCCCATCAATCTGTCAACCTTGCTGCCAACTTTTCGGCTAAAATGTTAAGCCTAGGGACCACTTCAAAATCCGCTCGAGAAATTGCTGAACAGATCGATTTTTACGGTGCTTTTTTTGAACAATCCGTTGGACTCGATTTTACCTCTTTCACCATTTATAGTTTAAAACGCTATGTGAACGATGTGTTGGCTGTATTCTCGGATATGCTCATTAACCCGTCATTCCCAAAAGATGAGTTTGAGATAATGGTCAGGAATGAACGCCAGAAATTTCTAGTGAGTTCGGATAAAGTAAGTGTTCTTTGTAGGCGTTCTTTTGCTAAGAAACTATACAGTCCTGGTTATGCTTATTATTCTAATATTTCCCAGGAGGACTTTGATGCAGAACTATTAAGCGCTGTTGATTATTACAATTCTAACTTTTGTTTGTCTAATGCGCAAATCTTTGTGTCGGGTAAGGTAGATCAAGAGGTTATTGATTGTGTTGATGCGCATCTGGGGAGTAAGAAGACCGAACCATTTGATCGTCCGGTCATTCCGATAGTAGAATACTGTGAGCCGGGAAAGGAAAAAGTGGTCAAACAAGGGGCTATTCAGTCCGCCATTCGTATCGGTAAAATACTGCCATTTAATATGGAGTCTGAAGACTACATTCCATTTTCTGTTTTAAATACTGTTTTGGGAGGGTATTTCAGTTCCCGACTGATGGCAAACATACGGGAGGATAAAGGTTATACTTATGGTGTGGGGTCTGGTTTGGTTAGAAATTTGGCTGCGACCGTGTTTCTTGTTGCTACGGAGGTTAATGCCGGAGCTACCGAAAATACGTTGAAGGAAATAAGAAAGGAAATAGATTTGTTGCGTACGGAGAAGGTTTCTGAAATGGAATTGAATCGTGTGAAAAACTACATGGTTGGATCCTTCTTACGGTCATCTGACGGAGCTTTTGATGTATGCGACCGTTTTAAGGCCACGCATCTTTACGGAGTGGATTTCAATTACTACAAGAAATATCTGGAAAGATTGGCTTCTGTAACCTCACAGGAGGTTATGGAGATGGCGCACAAGCATCTCAACCCAGAAACCTTTCTTGAGGTGGTTGCTGGTCCGGAATAGCAACGTATTACTAAGTAATACGTCTAAAGGATAACAAAATTCGTTTCGCTGCGTTTATAGCGTGATCAGTAAAATGTCACTTCATACTATTTTTCGAGCCTGGAGTACCTTGTGTGTTCTCCTTTTGCTGTCATTCCATGCAAGAGCAGACCACTTGGTGGGGGGAGATATTACCTGGACCTGTCTGGGAGGCGGGCAGTTTCAATTTGAACTGCGCGTAATAATGGATTGCAATGGAACCATCGCTGCCTCGCCGATGGAGACCATTCAGGTTTGGAATCATTCGTCTGTTTCCAGTATCAACGTTAATGCATCAATCGATTACGATGCTTCTCCGGGGTGTCAACCGTCGGCAGGTAGTGCAGAAATTACTTGTGCGGCTGGCGGATCAGGGGCCTACACTATTTTCAAGTATGTTTCGAATCCGGTTACCTTGGGAGGTGTGCCACCAGCGGCGGGTTGGATTTTTACCTGGGACGGTTTTTCCAGATCACCCAATCTGGACAACCTTGATTCACCCCAAACGTATGGAATGACCATCGTTTCCAAAATGTTTAATAATTCGGGAGCCAATGCTTCTCCGTGTTACGACTCATCTCCACATGTTCCGGATTCGCTTGGAGTGCTTTTTTGCACAGGAGCTGGTAATTTCCATGTCCTTGCCTCAGATCCGGATGCAGACTCTTTGGTTTATAGCTTTGGGAGTCCATTAACATTTATGACGGCCACACAGCCGATTTACAGTGCTCCACCGGCGGTGCCGCATTCGGCTGGTTATTCAAGTGGAAGCCCGTTGCCGGGAAATACTCATAACCCCTCTAACGTAGCGGCTTCGTTGAATACGGAAAAAGGTGAGATTTCTTTCACCTCGTTCACTCAGGGTGTTTTCAGCACTGTTTTACGGGTGGAGTCTTACCGCTGTGGTGTGAAAATCGCAGAAAACAATTTTGAATACCCGATAACTGTTTTGCCTTGTAGTTTTGGTAACAATGATCCGGTGATTGCTGCGCCTTTGGTGAATGGTGCAGGAATGCCTGTTTTCTATGATACGGTTTACGCCGGGCAACTGGTAAGTTTTGATATTCAGAGTACAGATGTTGAATTTCTGCAGGATGGTGCAACCCCTCAGCAGAATACATTAACAGCATTTGGAGCACAGTTTGGCAATAATTTTACTGATCCCGCCTTAGGGTGTACTGACCCTCCTTGCGCAGTAATGTCTTCACCGCTTCCCGCATCGGGCTCTCAGGGAGTGTTGGCAACCTTTAGTTGGCAAACAGATTGTGCCCACGTAAAGAATCCAACTTGTCAGGATCATACAACCCATAATTTTCACTTTTCGGTGCACGATGACGTGTGTCCGGTGCCGGGAGCCGCTCATGCCACCGTAAGTATTACCGTAATTAATCAGCCTTTGCTAGATTCTCCCGAGCCAAAATGTGCTGATGTTCAGCCGGATGGCAGCGTTCAGGTAACCTGGGAGCCCATTGCTGATCCAACTGGTTCGTTTGTGGAGTATCGCATATACGCAAGTACCGGTGGACCCTATGTTTTGCAAGGTGTGGAGCCCAATATTGCAATTGGAACTTTTTTGGATGCCGGAGCTGATGCTCAGAACGGCAGTGTGGATTACATTGTGCGAACTGTCTCCGGTTGTACGCCAGGTGAAGCGCCTCCGGAGGATACGCTGAGTACAATCTACTTAAGTGTACTAAATCCGGGTGATGGAACGGCGGTGTTAACTTGGAACAATCTTATTGATCCACTTCCAACCTCGGCCGGCGCCTATTATTACATTGCCATAGAGTACCCTTTGGGTACGTGGACACTAGCCGATTCCGTCCCGGTTACATCAAACAATCTCTGGGTAGATACTATTACCGTGTGCAACGATTCTATTACTTACCTGGTTTATACCAATGATTCAATACCTTGTATCAGTCAGTCCTCTTTCGATGGTGGTATTTTTCAGGATAAAATTCCTCCGCATGCGCCTACGATTCAGTGTGTGACCGTGGATACTAACACGAATCAGGCAATCATTACATGGGACGAGAATCCGCAATTAGATACTTATGGCTATATAATTTTCGAGCAAGATGTCTTCGGTAACTGGGTGATTCTTGATACGGTTTATGGCTATTCCAATACCACCTATTTTCATTTAGGAAGTGATGCAGGTAGTATGTCAGAAACCTATGGTGTTGCGGCTTTTGATAGCTGTTTGAGTGGCTCTCCGCTTGCACCAAACACATCTGTTATAGGTGTTGAACACAATACAATTTATTTAACAGGAGAGTTGGACATCTGTGCGAAGTCCATAGAACTTAATTGGAATGACTACATAAATTGGGGTAGTGGGGTGCAGACTTATGAACTATACGTTTCGGAGAATGGGTCAGTTCCTGTGTTGCTGGCTTCATTGGGTTCTGGAGTGTTGGCTTATACTCATGAGAATTTAAGTGCTTTGTCCACCTATTGTTATGTGATACGGGCCGTTGCAGGTGATGGAAAAACATCTTTATCTAATAAACGTTGCATTACCGTTGTGCAACCTTCAATTCCATCTTATCTGTATACCAGAGCCGCCTCCGTGGAAAATCCAAATCAGGTGCAGGTAAGAGTACATTTGGATCCCACTGCTACAATTAATGCATTGGAATTGGAAAGGGCGGAAGATCCTTCAGGCCCATGGGATTTCGCTGGATCCATTGTTCCGGTAGGAGGCTTTGAAATATTCAATGATGCGGATGTTGATGCATCCGTACAACCATATTATTACAAAGTTACGGCCATAGATAGTTGCATGCGACCAGCTGTGGTATCACAGATTTCAAAAACCATTCACCTTACTGTCGCCGCTGATCAAACTCGTTTGGTAAATCTTCTGCAATGGACGGATTATGAGGGGTATGATGGTGCCGTCCTGGGTTACAATGTATACAGATCGGTTAATGGAGTTTTTGATCCCACACCGATTGGAACGGTTGGTATCGGCCCCAGATTCTATGAAGACAATGTAGAGTCATTTGTGGGAACCAATGCAGACGGTGAGTTTTGTTATTATGTGGAAGCAATTGAAAACACCAATTCCTATGGTATTTCAGAACGAGCGAAATCGAATGTGGCCTGCGCGGTTGAAAAACCGCTGTTGTTTGTTCCAAATGCTTTTATACTTGGTGGTCATAATAATGAGTTTAAACCAGTAGGTAGTTATATTGATCTGACCGAGTATGAAATGAATATTTACAATCGGTGGAGTAAACAGGTGTTTCAGACCAACGACATACATCAGGCATGGGATGGTCATTACAACGGAGAGCGCTGCCGGGAAGATGTGTATGTTTATATCATTACTTTCCGCGACGGAGCTGGCGCATTGCATGTTCAAAAGGGACACGTTACCTTGCTTCACGCTCAGTAGATTATAGGGTTTTAAATTCTGTTAAGAACCATTCAAGATCAGGGTAAATTTTTACCTTTGCGGGAATTTAATTGGTAACAAACAATAAATTCATTCTCACATGTCCAATTCTAAGTTCGTTGGTGAAGGTTTAACTTACGACGATGTACTGTTAGTACCTGCTTACTCTGAGATTCTTCCCAGGGACGTAAGCTTAAAATCAAAATTTTCACGAAACATAGAGTTGAATACTCCGATTGTTTCTGCAGCAATGGATACGGTAACGGAAAGTGCACTGGCAATCGCCATTGCGCAACAAGGGGGTATTGGCGTGGTCCACAAGAACATGTCTATCGAGGCACAGGCAAGGGAGGTGAGAAAAGTGAAAAGATCGGAGAGTGGCATGATACTCGATCCGGTTACACTTAACCAGGAAGCACTTGTTGGCGACGCTCTTGCGCTGATGTCGGAGCACCGGATTGGTGGCATCCCGGTGGTCAATGCACAGGGAATTTTAGAAGGAATTGTTACCAACCGCGATTTACGTTTCGAGAAAAGCATGGATCGTCCGGTGAAAGAGGTAATGACGAGTGAGAACGTTATTACGGCCAGCGAGACATCCAATCTGGTAGAAGCCGAGCAGGTGCTGCAAAAGCACAAGATTGAAAAGTTGCCGGTTGTCGATGCGGATAACAGATTGATTGGCCTGATCACTTTTAGAGATATTATCAAATTAAAGGAGCATCCCAATTCGTGTAAAGACGAATATGGTCGGCTGAGAGTGGCAGCCGCTGTAGGAGTAACTTCCGATACTTTAGAGCGGGTTAGCGCTTTGGTAGAGGCCAATGTGGATGCCGTGATTATTGATACGGCTCACGGTCATTCAAGAGGTGTTCTGGAAACGCTCAAGAGGGTAAAATCAGAGTTTCCTGATCTGGACGTTGTAGTTGGAAATATAGCAACGGCCGAAGCGGCCAGGGCGCTCGCAGATGCCGGAGCAGATGCGGTGAAGGTGGGAATTGGACCAGGTTCGATTTGTACCACCCGGGTAATTGCAGGTGTGGGAGTACCGCAATTAACTGCTATTATCAACGTTTACGAAGGGCTTAAAGGAACCGACGTACCGCTTATCGCGGATGGAGGCATAAGATACACCGGAGATATTGTGAAAGCAATGGTTGGTGGAGCCAGCACGGTAATGATTGGTTCGATGTTTGCAGGAACCGAAGAGTCTCCAGGAGAGACAATCATCTACGAAGGTCGTAAGTTTAAAGCCTATCGGGGGATGGGGTCTATTGAAGCCATGCAAAAAGGTTCAAAAGACAGATACTTCCAGGATATGGAAGACGACATAAAGAAATTAGTTCCTGAAGGAATTTCAGGAAGGGTTCCGTTTAAAGGGAAATTGAGCGAAGTAATGTACCAGCAAATTGGTGGACTGAGAGCGGGGATGGGATATTGTGGTGCAGCCGACATCAAGTCTCTACACAAAGCACAATTCATCAGAATTACAAATGCCGGAGTAAAGGAAAGCCATCCGCATGATGTAAGCATTACCCGTGAAGCTCCTAACTACAGTATCAGATAGGAGATTGATTAAAATTATTTAGGTATGAGAAGAATTGCATTTGTTTTAACGATGTTACTGGGTTTTACTGCTTTTGGGCAGAAAGATCCTGTAGTAATGACGGTAAATGGAAATTCGGTTACAAAGTCGGAGTTCGAACACATCTTCAAGAAGAATAACAAAGACGAGGAGATAACAAAAGAAGACATTGACGAGTATCTGGAACTGTTCATCAACTTCAAACTGAAGGTGACTGCTGCAGAGGAGATGGGATTGGATACAGTCGAAAAGTTTAAGAAGGAACTGGCACAGTATCGAGAACAATTGGCTCAGCCTTATCTGGTAGATCAGGATATGAATGAGCAGTTGATGAAAGAAGCGTATGAGCACATGCAATGGGAGGTAAATGCCAGTCATATCCTTATAAAATGTGACTTTAGCGATACAAAGGAAGATACCGTAAAGGCTTATGACCGGGCTTTGGAAGTTAAAAAGAAGTTGGAAGCAGGTGAAGATTTTGAGAAAGTAGCACTCGAATTTTCCGAAGATCCATCAGTGAAGCAAAACAATGGTTCTCTAGGTTATTTCACGGCATTCAAAATGGTGTATCCGTTTGAAAAAGCTGCCTTCTCTACACCTAAAGGTGAGCTTTCCAGGATAACAAGAACCCGTTTTGGGTATCATATTATTAAAGTGCATGATAAGCGAAAAGCCAGAGGGACCAGATTGGCAGCTCATATCCTGATTCGTCCGGGTAAAAATACCAAAGATGGCATTGACCCGGAGGCGGAAAGGAAAGCACAGGAGATTTATGATAAGATTAAAGAGGGCGCATCTTTCGAGCAAATGGCAAAACAGTTTTCAGAAGACAGAAATTCAGCTGCTATCGGAGGGAAACTAAAATGGTTCGGGGCCGGAGATCTTATTAAGGAATTCGATGAGGCTCTGTTTGGTTTAGAGAATGTTGGCGACGTGAGTCAGCCTGTGAAAACAAAGTTTGGCTGGCACATTGTGAAGTTGCTGGATGCTAAACCGGTTGGTACTTTCGATGAGGTTAAAGCGGAAATTAAGTCAAGAATCTCTAAAGACGCCAGAAATGCCAAAACGCGTAAGTCGTTCATTGATAAACTAAAGAAGGAGTACGGGTATAAGGAAAAGACCAAAGCCTACGAGCAGTTCGCGGCCAGACTAGATTCTACGTTTCTAAATGGAAAGTACAAATATGCTGAGCAAAGTGGCGATGAAAAGACGTGGCTGTTTCAGTTCAACAAGAAGAAATACACGGTTAAAGACTTTGGAAAGTACCTGGAAGAAGGTCAGCGCGCGGTGAAGCACGAAGACATTAATAAGCAACTAAACAGGCGTTTCAATCAATGGGTGAGTCAGGAAATGATCAACTATGAGAAAACGCAACTGGAGGATAAGTACATGAAGTACAAAATGCTCATGAAGGAATACCGTGATGGAATTTTACTATTTGAATTGACGGATCAGAAAGTTTGGGGCAAAGCGGTGAAGGATACGGCCGGTCTGAAGGCTTTCTATGAAGCGAATAAGGATGATTTCGTTTGGAAAGAGCGGGTAGATGCCGACTTTTACTTTTGCATTGATCAAAAGGCGGCAGACGCGGTATCAGCAGAATTGCTACTAGGGAATACAGATAGGGACAGTATTGCCAGGTCGGTGAACGCAGATTCTCCTCTTAATGTGAATGCGAAAGCTAGAACCTTGGAGATTGAGACATTGGATTACGCCCGCGACCTGAAGATTGGCCTAAATGGACCATTTGATTATAATGGTCAGAAGGTGATTGTTTATGTGAAGGAGATTCTACCACCTTCTAACAAGAAACTGAGTGAAGCCAGAGGAATCATTACCGCAGCTTATCAGGACCATTTGGAAGACGAGTGGATTAAAGAGTTGAAGGCCAAGTATGAGGTTACTGTTAATAAAGACGTGCTTTATACCATTCAATAGGTTAAAATACGGATTGCTCCTATTTCTGGGTGGGTTGGCAATTGGTTGTGCCGAGGCCGATCCGAACGCGGGCAGAACTAAGCTTGCCAGGGTGGGCGATAAGTACCTTTATCTGGATGAATTGGTGGACGATGTACCCAATGGTTTGTCCAAAGAAGATAGCGCACAGTTTGTTCATGGCTATGTTGATCGATGGTTGCGTGAAGAAAGCATGATGCAGAAGGCTCGCGAGGAGCTTCCCGAAGAAGCACAAGATGTCAAGCAGCAGTTGGAGGATTATGAGAAATCACTGATCATGTACGCTTATGAAAAGCAATTGATTAAGCGAAAGCTCGACACAGTTGTTAGTCAGACCGAAATACAGGAATATTACGAAAAACACCAGGAAAACTTTAAGTTGCAGGACTATATTGTGAAGGTTCTGTACGTTAAGGTGCCCCAGGAGACACCAAAAGTGGAGGATCTCCGAAAATGGTACGGGCTCAGAAATGATGGAGACGTAGAGAATGTTCTGAATTTCGCTTCAGTACATGCTGAGAATTATTACTATGACGAAAACAAATGGGTTTATTTTGATGATGTGTTGAAGGTAATTCCGCTGAGCGATATTAATAAGCTCTCCTTTATACGAAACAAGCAAAAGGTAACGTTTGAAGAAGGCGGTTACGTGTATTTCCTGAATATACTCGATTATAAACTGAAGGATGCTGTATCCCCGCTAAGTTTGGAACGAGAAAAGATTAAGAGTATCATATTGAATATAAGAGCAAACGAGCTCAAGAAAAATATTAGAGAAGAATTATATAATGAAGCGAAAAGCCGCCAGATCATTGAAACTTTTTAGCCTGGGACTAGTTACCCTGTTGGTGCTTCCATTGTCAGCTCAGGAAGATAAACTGATTGACAAAGTAGTGGCCGTTGTGGGAGATCATATCGTTATGCTATCCGATATCGAACGACAAAAGGCCGAATTGGCTCGTCAGGGATACAATATGCCCGAAAACCCTGATTGTCAAATTCTTGAAGAACTTATGTTTCAGGCGCTGTTGCTGCATCAGGCCGATGTGGATAGTATTGAAGTGAGTGAGACACAAGTGGCGCAGGAAATGGATCGAAGGCTCCGTTATTTTATTGGGCAGTTTGGAGGAGACGCGAAGAAGCTGGAGGAGTTTTACGGTAAGTCAATTCCAGAGATAAAAGAGGAATTCTATGATCAGATAGAAGATCAGATGCGAAGTCAGCAAATGCAGCAACAGATTACCTCAGAGGTGAATTTGACCCCACGTGAGGTGAGGGATTTTTACAAAGACCAACATCCGGACAGTCTTCCTTTAATTGACGTTCAGGTGGAAATTGCGCATATGGTAAGATATGCTAAGATTAATGAAGCCCAAAAGGAGGAATTAAGAGGGCAAATGCTGAAGTGGAAAGAGGAAATTACCAATGGCATTACCACATTCTCGACAACCGCAATTTTCGAGAGTGATGATGAAGGATCGGCAAGAAAAGGAGGAGACCTTGGCTGGGTGTCCAGGGGTACTTTTGTTCCTGAGTTTGAAGAGGTAGCTTTCAAGCAACCCATCGGAGTAATTTCAGATCCGTTTGAAACACAGTTTGGAATGCATATTCTTGAGGTTTTAGAGCGCAGGGGGGATCAGGTACATTGCCGACATATTCTTAAAAAATATGCTGTGGGAACAAGTGAGTTAATCAAAGTGCGTAATACCGTAGACAGCATTGCAACATTGATTAAAATTGACTCTCTAACCTTTGAGCAGGCTGTTCTAAAGTTCTCGCAAGATGAGGAAACCAAAAATGCACGGGGTGTAATTTACAATCCACAAACCGGGGAGAGAAAATGGGGGATGGGTGAAATTGAGCCGTATACCTTTGGAGCAATAAAGGACCTGAGTATTGGCGATTTTTCAGAGCCATCCATATACGAAGAAGCCAGAACCGGGAAGCAAGCATACAGATTGGTGAAGCTGTTGTCAAGAACAGAACCCCACAAGGCCAATTTAAAGCAGGACTATCAAATTATCCAGCGAATGGCTAAGTTAAAGAAAGAGGAGGAAGTAATAGACGATTGGGTTCGTCGCCGTATTAAAGGATCATATATCAGAATTGATAAAGACTTTCAATCTTGTGACTTTCGCTTCGACTGGTTGAGTCTGGAGAATTAATCTGGTAAATTGCCTTATAGTTACAGTCATTTTTAGATTGAACGATCCCGCAATTCAAGGGTATTTATTTACATTAGTGCGTCAATGTGTTGACTGGTTGTTGACACAGTAATCATAAAACCTGTTCAGAAAGTATGAGAGAGTTTGGATCCGATGTGGAGGCGGTAGATTATTTCAGAGAAAAATATACCGAGTTAACCAGTGAAATTTCTAAAGTAATAGTAGGACAGGAGCAGGTTGTCAAGGAGGTTCTGATTTCGGTATTTTCAAAGGGGCATTGCTTGTTGGTTGGTGTTCCCGGCCTTGCAAAAACGTTGTTGGTAAACACCATTGCCGATTCACTTGGTTTATCCTTCAACCGTATTCAGTTTACACCCGATTTAATGCCTTCGGATATTATCGGTTCTGAAATACTTGATGAAAGCAGGCAGTTCAAGTTTGTAAAGGGTCCGTTATTCGCCAATATCATTTTGGCTGATGAGATTAACAGAACTCCGCCTAAAACACAGGCGGCTTTATTGGAGGCTATGCAGGAACGGGTGGTTACTGCGGCAGGAACCCGGTACCCGCTGGAAGCACCTTTCTTTGTGCTGGCAACCCAAAACCCCATAGAGCAGGAGGGAACCTATCCACTTCCTGAAGCCCAGCTAGATCGTTTCATGTTTAATGTTTGGGTGGATTACCCCAAATACGAGGAAGAATTATCCATCGTAAAACAAACCACTACCGATAAAGAGAACAGTGTAAACAAAGTGTTGGGTTCAGAAGAAATTCTGTTTTTTCAAAACTTGATTCGTAAGATTCCGGTGCCTGACAATGTATATGAATATGCTGTAAAGCTAGTGGGGAGGACACGCCCAAAGTCTGAAACTGCGTCAGAACTCACCAAGAAGTTTTTATCCTGGGGAGCTGGACCAAGAGCCTCACAATACTTGATTGTCGGCGCCAAGTGTCACGCCGTTCTAAATGGTAAATACTCCCCCGACATTGAGGATGTTCAGGCTGTTTCACTACCCATCCTGCGACATAGAATTGTACGAAACTATATGGCTGAAGCCGAAGGTTATTCTGTAGAGCGGATTATTAGGGAGATGTTGTAGCTGATTGTTGAAAAGCCAGCGAGTGCAAGTTCAGGGTTATCTGACTTACGTTTAGCTGCGCAATCCATCTCACCGGATAATTTGAGATTTTCTTGTTTCGATCAAACCTTTTTGGCATTGATCAGCCGCCAACCATCTTATCAATACCCTCGGCCAATCTATAGTCCTTATCCGTTACGGAGTTTTGGGCATCGTGAGTGGTAATGGAAATCTTTACCTGTTTGTAATCGTGCATGAGAATATTTGGGTGGTGATTTTGAATTTCCGCTAGTTGCCCTACTTTATTAACAAACTTCAGGGCATCCTGAAAATTTTTGAATTCAAAATTGCGTTCAATGCTGTTGCTGAACTCTTTCCAGTTAGTCTTCATATCCGCGTATACGAGTAATAGCTAAAATTGTTTTGGGAATATATGGCCTTCAAAAAACCATAGATTGTAGTTTTAGCTGTGTCAACTACAAATTTTAGCCTGTTGATAACTCTCAACTACATATTTTGGCTAACGAACTTTGGATCAGCAATTTTGTTTCGCTTTAAAAACAACAATAAATGAAGCATTTAAAAGAAGGTGATCCAGCTCCGGAAATTGAAGCGGTGGACGAGAATGGAAATGAAATAACGTTGAAAGAATACAGGGGGAATAAGGTCGTTTTGTTCTTCTATCCAAAAGACAATACACCAACCTGTACGGTAGAGGCCTGTAATTTGCGTGATAATTATTCGGAATTGATGGAAAAAGGCTATAAGGTGATCGGCGTAAGTGCTGATACCCAAAAAAAACACCAAAATTTCATTAATAAGTTCAGTCTTCCTTATCCATTGATAGCCGACACCGATAAAAAAGTGATCAACGATTATGGTGTTTGGGGACCAAAAAAATTCATGGGGAGAGAGTTTGATGGAATTCATCGCACCACCTTTGTTATTAGCGAAAAGGGGGTTATTGAAAAGATCATTGAAAAGGTAAAAGCAAAAGAGCATACACAACAAATTTTGGAGTAGAAAAGCAGAACGTAAATAGATTACGACCTCACTCCAGAACTTTGGGTCAACAATAAATACTTAGAAAAATGGCAGAAGTAAAAGAAGAAAAAATGAAAGCGTTGCAAGCAACGCTTGACAGATTAGATAAAACCTTTGGCAAAGGAACCGTAATGAAGCTTGGCGACGGAGTCGTGGAGAACGTGGATGTTATTCCTACAGGTTCCCTTACACTCGATTTGGCACTCGGAGTTGGAGGGTTTCCAAAGGGTAGAATTGTTGAGATTTATGGGCCCGAGTCTTCAGGTAAAACAACGCTCGCAATTCATGCTATAGCAGAGGTGCAGAAAAAGGGCGGAATTGCGGCTATTGTTGATGCTGAGCACGCTTTTGATCAGTTTTATGCACAAGCCTTAGGTGTAGATATTGAAAACCTGTTGATTTCTCAACCGGACAATGGAGAACAGGCACTGGAAATTGCAGATAACCTTATTAGATCAGGAGCAGTTGACTTACTTGTTGTGGATTCCGTGGCGGCACTTACTCCAAGGGCAGAGATAGAAGGAGAAATGTCGGATTCTCAGATGGGCTTGCAGGCAAGGCTGATGTCTAAAGCACTTAGAAAACTTACGGGATCAATTAACAAAGCAAATTGTTGCTGCATTTTCATCAACCAGCTTAGAGAAAAGATTGGTGTAATGTTTGGGAATCCCGAAACCACTACCGGAGGAAACGCTTTGAAGTTCTATTCTTCAATCAGATTAGACATCAGAAGATCTAGTGCAATTAAAGATGGAGATCAGGTTTTGGGTAACAGAACCAGAGTAAAAGTGGTGAAGAATAAGGTCGCGCCTCCTTTCAAGAAGGCAGAGTTTGACATTATGTATGGAACAGGAATTTCCAAAGTTGGAGAGATCATTGACCTTGGAGTTGAGAACGGTGTAATTAAGAAAAGCGGTTCATGGTTCAGTTATGAAGAAACAAAACTCGGACAGGGAAGGGATGCGGTAAAAACACTACTTGCCGACAATCCAGAGTTATTTGAAGAACTGGAGCAAAAAATTAAAGACGCTTTAGCTGCAGCATAACATTTATTGTTGACCCGGGCCGGTTTTTTCCGCAGCCATTTGGAGGAACCGGCCTTTGGTTAACGTTTTTAGTCTAACCGAAGTAATTTACTTCTGTTTAAAGAGGTTCCGAACGAGCCTCTTTTTTTATGCCTGACATGATCTGTTGCCTAAGTTTCTTTCATTAGCATTTTACCTATTTTTACATTCGTGAAAAAACAACTGCTATACTTTTCGCTCATCTTGCTTTCCATTGTGTTTTTTAGCTGCGAAGAAGGTGAAGCGAATCCTGCTGAAACAACAACGACCGAACCAATCACCAACGAAGATCGCGAACTGGAACTCCTGAATAAGGAAATCCGGGAGAATCCGAATAGTCCAAATGGCTATCATAGACGGCATCAGTATTTTATCAGACAGGGGGAATACGCACGTGCCAATGACGATCTGAACATGTGCATTAAAATGAGCCCGGAAACCGCTGTATATTATCTGGACAAAGCCCGTTTGTGTTACAACCTGGGAGAATTTGAAAATAGCATCGCTTACGCCGAGAAAACGGTTGAACTTGATAGTACTTCTAAAGACGCACACGTATTGATGGGAAGAGTTTATCTCGGAATCCCCAATTACGGAAAGGCTCTGGACGCTTTCAACCGGGCATTAAAAATAGATAAGTACTTTCCTGAACCTTATTTTTATAAAGGCATGGCCTATGCCAGGCTTGGAGATACAGTAAAGGCTGTTAGTTCTTACATTACCGCAACTGAGCAGTATTCGGAATACTATGAGCCTTACCTGGAGTTGGCCCTTATCTATGCAAAGCATGAAGGCGAAGAGCGAGAACGGGCACTTTTGTATTTTGACAATGCCCTGGATATTAAACCGAACAGTATTGAAGCGTTGCTAGCCAAGGCAATCTATTTGCAAAACAATGCAGGTGTTGAGATGGCTGATTCCTGTTATCGACAAATACTGGAACTGGATCCCTCGTTCGAAGTGGCTTACTATAACATGGGATATATTCATTTAATGGCTTATCGGGATGATGCCCCTCAGGCTTACAACGACAGCGTACTTGTGTTAGCCGTAGAAGATTTTTCCAGTGCTATTAATTTGAATAGTAACTATGTTCAGGCATATTATAACAGAGGGGTTTGTTACGAACAGCTAGGGGAGAAAGTCAATGCTAAAACGGACTATGCCACAGCCTTGAAAATTGACCCTAACTTCGAGTTAGCCAATAAAGCGTTGCGTAAATTGGACTAATTCTCGCGATCTGGAGTTAGCGGAACCAAATCCACTATAAATCCGAAGTTGAATAAGAACGAATAGTTCGTCAGCTTTTGTTCGGTAGTTGGATTGATGGTGGAAACGGTAAAATCCGGTTGTCCTACAACCTCAAAGTTGAATCTTGTACGTTTATTGTCCTGTGGAGGTTGTAAATATCCTATTGCCAGGGAGGCTCCCAAATTAATTTTTTCGAAATTCTCCTTTTTGCGGTTGTCCCCACTAAATTGTGCTCCGGACCTAAAACCGGTAAAGAAGTCCATACGAGGGCCAAGTTTTAAGTAAAACTTCTCTCCGTAATCGAAGGATATAGATGGGGTTAGTGCTAGATAATTTTGAGTAACCGCGTACATTTCAGAGCCTTCAGAAATAATATTACCAGCAGCATCATAGCTATACACAGGGCTTCTCGTAAACCCACCTTTTTGTACGTAACCAATAGCAAGGTGTAGATGAAATCTGTTCTTCACTCCGAACGATTCCAGCGTTGGTTCCAGGGTGGCAGTAAATCCCGTTTTTTCGCCTCCGTCATCAGCGAGTTCAGGAGATTTAAACTGCCCTGAATACGAAAAACCTGACTTAAAGGCGATTGAGGAAAATACCTGAGCCTGAGTACTAATGCATACCGTACAGGCGACTATTACCAACAATCCCTTCATTTACCTGTGCTAACGCTTTACATTTTTCTCATACAACGCAACCCACTCATCCACCGTCATTCTGGACATTAACTCTCCTATTAAATCGTAAGGAATATCGTCCATCTTCTTAAAACGAATGCAACTTTTACCCATGTCCAGCTTTCGTTGGCAATGTTTTGGGTATTCTTCGGTAAACCACTTCATTAACTCTTCGTTCGCATACAGACCCATGTGGTAGAGTGCAACAAAGTTCTTTTGGGATGCAAAGCTGGCAAAGGGTAGCGGCAACTTCGGGTCGCAATGATAACCTCCCGGATAGATAGAGTGAGGAACAACATATCCTGGCATCCCATAACTCATTTGTTCGATAAATCCTTCAGGTAGGTTGGAGGCAATCACCTGTCTCAATTTACTGATGACTTCCTTTCGCTCATCTGGAACTTTCGAAACATAATCTTCTACACTGCTTGCTTCAATTCTCATAACCGATCTCTTTCTGTAATTATTTTAACTGGCCAACCCGTAAATTGTTTAGCCGACTTACCGCTTAAATTCTGAAATCTTGGCCAACATTCCAATTTAATCTCACCTTTCTGTTTGTAAAATGTAATTACTCCGAATCCCGCACCGTTATCGGTGGCGTTAGGATTGGCATAAGCATGCATTTTAATCGGATTGCCAAACCCATCTGAATACGAGCCCAGGTAAGGTGTTTCAGGGAAATAGGTTTTTATACTGTCGGAAGAGGGAGTTAAAGGTTGCCACCATCTGTTGTAATAGTTGTTGGCGATTGCAGGAAAACTGAACTCCCACGCACCATGTTGTGCAGAGTCAACGAAATGTTCTACCACGGTGGACAAGTGTTGATCTCCACAAAGGTGTATTGCATTCGCTGCTATTAGTCGCTCAACAAACTTGTTTCTGCCGGCTTGTGGCCATCCGTTGGCATCCAGATCAGCAACTACGCGCTCCTTGCTCGGACCTGAAATATGTGCGGGATCAAACAGGGTAGTTTGTGAGAGCACAGCACTAAGTGCATTTGGGTTCTTAGTCGCAATCCAGTTATCAAGGAAATGTAACTGCTGTTGCCCCAGTAATTGCAAATCAGGTAAATTGACGGTAGACGGATTAAAATTTGGGTCAAGTATATAATCATCCAGAGGAGGATGTCCAGTACCTTTTGGAGCGGATTTAAACTTGCGATCCTCAACAATGGCTAATTCAATCCCTCCTATAATCAGATTTGTGTAATAAGTGGTAATTCCTGATAATAGAGTATCGGTAGAGTAGGGTGCCGGCAAGTGGGAGGTTTGCGTGCGCTCTACCATACGGACATAATCCAGGTGCGCTACATAACCTCCTTTTTGTAGTTGATTTTCTTTACATCGGAGACCATCATTCCCCCACAGATTGCCCTGGCCTACATCATGATCATCTGGGATAGTTATAGCCGGTCTGGAGCGAAACAACTCCCTGAATTGAATTCCAAAACTGAGCCAACCAGCAGTGTGTTGCCTATGGTAATAAGATTGATCCCCTGCAAAAAACAGAATATCCGGGTCTATGGCCTGAATGTTTCGTACATATTCGGATTTATCACCGTCATCCCGACTACTATTGCATGATAGGCCTGCCATTACAATAGAGTCCTTGTGTATAGGGTCTTTGCGAATTACTCCATTGTACTGAGCCCCTGAGCCATGCAGAATGCGAAAACGGGTATTCTGCTCTTGGTTCCATTCAGTAACTCGAAAATGGGTATTCCAACCCAGGTCCTGGATTTTGGCAGAATCAATGGTATTCCATTCATCCGAATAGGTTTGAAAATATACGGTTCTGGATTCTGTTGGGTACAAGGGATAAAGCTGAACACTCAAATTCAGGGTTTTCTGATGAACTGTATACAGTGTGAAGGCAATTACGCTATCACGATCCACATGTAAGTCTATAATATCATTAGCGGGTTGGTTCCACCAATCATTGGTGCAAAAGCTATCTTCATCGAAAGTTGCTATTACTGGCGGATTCAGATCCGTACTTTCTGCGCAGCAAACAAAAATGAAGACAATCAACAAATAGCCCAGAGCATAACGCATAAATGCAAAGTAACTTTAAATTGCCTTATTCGTAATACTTCTTCTTGCTATTCCACTGTTGAAAGCGAGTAAAATGGCCGGCACATTTTTTACTATGGCAATGCCGCTTGGTCGTAAGCAAGGATCATTTCAATCGCACTATGAAACGCAAGCTACCCATCATACTAACCCTGGCGTTTTTAATTCTCATAGTTTGCATTGTTACCGTTGCAAATCTTGACATGGATGTGTTTTGGTTGGTATTTATCAGGAATACCAATGGAGGAGACAAGGTTGGACATTTCTTATTATTTGGGGTGATGGCGCTTCTCACAAATTGGACGTTTAAGTACCGTGGTATTCGTTGGCCGTGGTTGCAGCTGGGAGCTCTGCTCGTCTTTTCCTTCGCCGCGCTGGAGGAGGTTACTCAAATATGGATTGATAACAGGACGTTTGACTATTGGGATCTTTTAATGGACTTTTCGGGAATAGCTGTGTTTACTGCGGCTGGTTTGGTTCTGAGGAGAAATGTTTAACCGTTCTTTGGGCTGATCCGGCTTTTTTAATTGGGTTTCAAGCTTTTCTCATTCCGACAACCGTCTATTTGGTCAGTTCGCCGTTAGTTTTGTTTTAATCGTTGAAATTAACTCATCCACTTCCTGGAATTTAGCAATTTCTTCCCGATTCAGGAATGGCGTTAGATTAGAGTTGTCGAGAATGTAGATAGCTGGGTAAGTCCCTTTGGTGTTGAATTTTTTTTCGAAGTCTTCGATATACAGAAATTGCATATCAACGTCCGTTTCCTCTCTAAATCGCTTCCATTCTTCGCGCTCCCCGAAGTTGCCATGGGTAAGTGCGCACAGGTCACATGCGTATGTTGAAGGGCTTACTATTTTATGGGCAAAATCCAGCATCTTATTCAGGCGGTCGGCCTTTGCATTATACACGAATATCAATTTCATTCTGCGGGTCGTTTTAATCCAATAAAACCACCCTGATCCATCACAATGGTACAATTGCGGAAGGGACCTGGGTTATACTGATGTTTCTTCACAACGAAATAGGCGTCTTTGTCGATACTTCCGTTAAGCAACCATCCTTGAATACTACTCATATAAGTTTGCCGTCCTTTATTATCTAACTCCGAAAACCTGGATTTGTTTAGTTGAGTAAGTACTTGTTGCTTTTGTGTAAATAGCCCGTCACTTTTGTCAGGGGGTTGTATCCGTCCGTAGAAGTAATGCGCGTAACTTTTATGTCCCACAGGCCAGATGTAAACGTCTTTGTTTTGTAGTGATTTGTAAAATTCTATGGCGGGACCTTGAGAAAACCTCTCCACCTTTGGGAGTATAAAAATGGCGGTTGTTAGCATTAACCCTGAGACACACACGGCATTAACCACGGAGTAGCTGAACACACGATGTTTCAGAAGGTGCCAAACGGCAACGCTACCAAAAAGCAGAAATATTGCACCGGGAATAAACTGCATCCAGTGCCAGCCAACCTCTGTTTGCAACGCATTTTGGACAAACGGATCTTTTACGTTTGGTGTTAACCAGGATTCTTTATTGATCATCACAAGCGGAACTGCAACTATCAACAGTCCAATAATCAGGGTTAAAAAGCCTGTAAATCCTGCCACCCACTTATTGAGTTTTTCTTTGCCGCTATCTACCTGAAATAAGTAATATGCGGCAAGAAATGATAATGGGAGATAGGCCATGGAAGAGTAATGGACAATTTTGGTTGAAACCAGAGAAAAAAGGATCATCACTACCCAAAACAGGATGGTCATCCATCGCTTCATTTGCCATTGATCTTTGAGATACCGGCTTCCAAAAAGATTTCCAAAAGCTAAAATGGATATCGGAAAACACCCCAATAAAACAACCACGAAATGATAGTAAAATGGTTGTTGATGTCCCGCAGCGGCGCCACCTTCTTGTCCTGTAAACAACTCGATTTGGTAAGAAATAAATTCGGCCAGGAACCATGGGCCGTTTTTTATGGTTTCGTAGCCGAACCATAAGAACGAAGTAAGTAATGAGACTAGCAAGAACAACAACAGGTTCTTTACTGTGGTAAGAGGGCGGAAGCGGTTCACAATCCAGAATACTGCAACTGCAAGTCCGAGAATAAGAATGGCCACAGGACCTTTCGTGATAATAGCCAGTCCAATCATTAGCCCCCCAGTGAGCGAATATCGGGTAGCGCTTTTGGGGTGTGATTCGTTCACCGTTCGGATGATGTAATACAGAGACGCAAAAATGAACAGGTTAAAAACCGGGTCTATAATGCCACTACGAAAGTACATATGAGGCAGAAGCGAACCCAAATAAAGCAGGGCCCAGATCATCCCAAAACGCTCATTGTACAAGCGTTTCCCAATCTTGAAAAGGAAAAGCAAGGTGAAAATGCCGCAAATTGCATTTGGCAGCCGCGCAGCGAATTCATTTACGCCAAAAACACTCATGCAAGCACTTTGAAGCCAGAAGAACAGAGGGGGCTTTTCCCAGAAAGGTTCGAAGTTAATCTGATTCTGGAAGTAATTCCCGGTTATCATCATCTCGCGAGATGATTCCGCAAAATTGATCTCGTCCCAATCGAACAGATGAGTGGAGCCTAAAAATGGAATAAAGAAAGCGGCTCCAACGAGAACCAGTATAATCTGTCGGTTGTACTTAGCGATCAAGTTGATTTGCTGAACAGCGATTTATCGCCCCAATTTCCTAATTTCTTGTCTTTTAACCAAGCAAAGGTGAATAAGGATGCGCTAAATCCTATACACGACCCCACTAGAACGTCAAGCGGAAAATGTTGCATCAGGTAGCAGCGGCTAAATCCAGCAACTATGGCTAGAAATCCAAACAGAAAGCCGAGATACTTTTTTTCGAAGGTGATAAGGCTAAGCAGAAAGAACACGGCAAAAGCAGCGGTAGAATGTCCTGATGGAAATGTGAATTGCGTGTGAAGTTCTACACCTTCCACCAGATGTAATTCACTTAGTTGATCGTGGAACACAACTTTCGGACGTGGCCAGTCAAACCCCCATCTTTTAAGCACTTGTGTAATGATAGCTGATCCGAGAAAGCTCACAATAGCCATTACTCCCCAACGTATTTTCAAGCACATTAAAAACACTCCTATGCACAAGGTTGCAATACCTCCACCAAGGTAGGTAGCGTACTTGAAGAAAATATCCAGAAACGGGGAGTGTCCATCGTTAATCCGAAGTAAAAACGCATTGTTCCCTTCACTGATGATAATGTACGTCCAAACTGCCATGAATAGAATGAACAACTTGAAGAACAGAGATTCGAGAAGTATTTTTCCAATCGTCTTTTTCATCGTTTGCGAAGCAATTTCCATTTCATCAAACCAATTCGAGTGAAAAAATGTTTCCAGGACGTTGTTAAAACTCCAAGGCCATACGTTACACTGCGACTAAAGTTGATGGAAGAAGCCTCGTCAAAATATTTGGTTGGACAAGTCACTTCAGCAATTTCGTAATCAGCATAAACGATTTGGGAGAGCATTTGATTGTCGAAGACGAAATCATCAGAATTGTCATTGTACCTAATGAATTCGAGTACTTCCCTTGAAAAGGCTCTGTAACCCGTATGATATTCCGATAGCTTTTGTCCGATCAATACATTTTGAGCAAAGGTCAGAAACCGGTTTGCAACGTACTTGTATCTGGGCATACCGCCTTTTAGGGCACCTTTACCTAAAATTCTGGAACCTAAAACCACCGGGTAAACATCATTGGCAATAAGGAACGCCATGCTTTCTATCAATTTTGGTGTGTATTGATAATCCGGGTGAAGCATGATCACAATGTCGGCTCCAATTTCAAGAGCTTTGTTGTAACAGGTTTTTTGGTTTCCACCATAGCCTTTGTTTACCTCGTGTCGAATCACATGTTGTATACCTATCTTTTTAGCAAGTTCGCTGGTGTTATCTGTGCCATGATCGTCTACAAGAATAACTTCGTCTACCAGATCGAATGGGATTTCATTATAAGTTTGTTCTAGTGTTTCAGCCGCATTGTAAGCGGGCATCACTACTACCAGTTTCTTTTCTTTTATCATAAATGCCGTTTCCCGGAGATAAATTTAAGAGGCGTAAAGGTAGGGTTTTTGTTGTTGGTTGGTGGTTCAAGTTTCATCTGTTTACCAGGGTTTGTCAACGACCAAAGTGTGCAGAATTAATTTCTGATCATCCGTACCAATTGACCACCAACCAGCAAACAATCAACACCAACGAATCACCAACCGGAAATCATAAACCAACAACAAAAACCCTATCTTTGCAGAGCAGATCGGCCTATCGCTTCTTTTTAATTAGGGAAGAGGAAAGTCCGGGCAGCATAGAGCAACATACTTCCTAACGGGAAGGGTTTGGTTCGGATGTTTCGAACCAGATACAGAGAGTGCCACAGAAAATAAACCGCCCCAATTTTGTATCCTGGAGGGAAACCCCGGTGCTCAAAAAGGGTAAGGGTGAAAAGGTGTCCACGCAGGTGGCTGGCTGAATTTTTCAACCAGGGTAAGAGCGCACCGCATTTCGGGTGACCGGAATGGCAGGGTAAACCTTATGTGCTGAAAGACCAAATAAACCAAAGTGGTTGTGCCGGTTTAGGCCGGTGAACCGGGAAGTTGCTCGCTTCTCAACGATTTAGTTGCTTTGGAGGGTAGGTTGCTTGAGATTAGCAGCAATGCTAATCCTAGATAAATGATGGGCACAAATTTTAATGGTTCGCCATTTTAATTTGTACAGAACCCGGCTTATAGATTTGCCAATACATGAAGGGCTGTTTGAACTGGTTTACCGTCAAATGGCCCTTCGTCATTTCCACGGCACGTGGTCATTTAATCTTTTCAAACCTTAAGTTACTTGCGCGGTCTGTATGGAAGAACATATTTCCATCGGTAAACTCCACCACCAAATTTTGTTTACGAAACCAAAAAAAGTTCTCATCCAACCTTGTGATGGTTTTTCCGTGAAACCATCTACCTCTCAATCTTAGCCGGCCTTCTTCGCCTGTTGGTTTTACCCTCATTTTAGTATCCAGTTCCTCACAATAATACTTTCCTGTTAGAATGGAATCAGCAGAAGCAGTGGAACTATCGGGAACCAGGCGAACATATACATCCGGACTATTTTGCCATCTATATCGTATGGCCTTATCATTTGCGAGCTGAAAGAATATCACCCCTCCCTGACTACTAACAAATTCGACACCGTTTTTATGCTGATATCCGGGCGATTCCAGTCGATAATCAATGTTTTGATCCGGGGCGGGAATTAGATAGTACAAATCATCGCCTGCGGATACGATTTGTCTGACATTGCATTTGGTATGCATGTTGATGTACGTGCCTTCGTACGCACTCAAGGGTAGTTGTGCTTCTGGTCCAACGGCGGTTGAACCAACTCTGGGAACATTTTTAAAAATGTAATCGGTCAGCATTTCAACCTTTGATCTTACATTAACCTGGTTGGTATTTGACAAAATGATGATAGATGTTTCAAAACCGGGAAAACGCGTGTATTGTGAGAAGAAAAAGTCCCAGTTCCCAGAGTGTTCGACCAGTTTGTATCCCCCGAAATTTTCAACATTTACACCCTTTCCGTAAAAAGCCGGTCGTCCGTCATTTAGGGTGTATGACTTTTCCATGGACTCAATCAGCTTCGGAGAACCTTCTCCAAGTGTATTATTGTAGAAGTTCTTGTCCCATTTTTTTAAATCGTTGGCCGTGGTGAACAGACTACCATCTCCAACGGTTTTTTTCTCGTTATAGACTTTCCTGGCCTTCTTTTTATCGTCGAGCCATTTGTAGGAAAACGTTCCGTGGTGCTCACGCTGCGGGTTATAAAAATAGGTGTCGGTCATATTTAGCGGCTCAAAAATCTGTTTCCTTGTAAACTCCTGAAAGGTCATTCCCGATACCGCTTCCACGATTTCAGCAAGTAAAACATATCCGGTGTTGTTATAGGCAAATGCATCGCCGGGATAGAAACTCAATTGTTGCTGAAGCCTCAGATCGTGCCAAAATTGATCATAGGTAATGTACCGTTCTCTCAACTTGTGCTGAAACTCCAGTAAAGCCAGATAACTTCTTATTCCACTGGAATGAGACAGCAAATGATCGATTGTGATGGTGGTTCGGATGTTTGGAAATTTGTCCAGATACTTATCCACCGGATCTGTAAGTTGAATTTTCCCTTGTTCCTGAAGAAGCAATATGGCCATGGCTGTGAATTGCTTCCCAAGCGATCCGACATCAAAGATTGTTTCCGGGTTAATCGGCGTTTTCTTTTTAATATTGGCAAGACCCTCATTTCGCTCATATACTACTTCGCCTTTGTGTATAACCGTAGCAATGAAACCTGGACCACCACTTTCAACCTCTCCAAGAATTGAGTCAAATGCGGACACATCCAGGCGCAATTGCCCCCAGGAAGAAAGAGTGTAGAGTAACGTTATGGTAAGAAATAATACCCGCATCGCATTTGTTACCCAAAGATGCGAAATGCAGGGCTATTTTCAACCTGAGTACCCGAATCGGTCTAGTATTGTTGGGTCATTAACCTCTTTGGCAAGCATTTTTATGGTCTCCAAATTCACTTGCCCAATGTCCAAATACATCAATCCGTCCAGTGCTTTGTTGAAACGGGGGTCAACATTGAAGCCTATTATTTTAGCATTTTGCTTCAGGTACTTTTTCAGAAGAATCGGGAGTTTGAAGTGGGAAGGCTCCATTTCTTCGATCAGTGATTCTAAATCCTTAATAGATTCGGCCTGCAACTGATATTTCAGTTCTTCTTTAGACTTTTTGTATCGGAACCTGTTCCGTGGACTAATGAACGCTGCCTTGGCATGATCGTAATATTTGGCTTGCACAAAGTCAATCATTAGTGCTTTCGAGATCTGATTGTAACGATTACTGATGCTTACGGGTCCTATTATGTACTTCAAATCCTGGTGTTTAAGTACGTAATACAAGATGCCTTTCCAAAGTAGAAAAAGCGCATAAGGATTTTTCTGGTATTCAGGCGCGACAAACGAACGGCCGAGCTCTACAGATCCCTTTAAAAATCCTGAGAATTCGTTCTTTATTCTGAACAAGGAATGGATATAAAATCCCCGTTTACCGTATTGATGAAAAATGTCTTTTCCGAGACCGACCCGATAGGCACCTGCTATGCTTTCCTTATCGGTATCCCAAATAAACAGGTGTTGGTAATAAAGGTCATATTCATCCAGGTCACAGGATTTGTTAGTGCCTTCACCCTCTATTCTAAATGAAACTTCTCGAAGTCTTCCGATCTCCTTCAGTATGTTGGGTATGTTTTTCACTTTCGTGCAGTATATCTCAAAGTTTCTGAAGGAAAAAAGCAGATCTTCATCCGGAATGCCACTCAGCTCGATGATTAAGTCGGAATGCGGAACCGGTGCTATGATGGGCTCCGGTTTGATCTTCCTTAAATTCTTGTCTTTGAAAAATGAGTTTACCTTAAGTGGTTGCCCCAGGTAATAGGTTTTTGCACGTAGGTATCTACCAAACTCGTTAGTGTCGTCAAACTCCCATTGCTTTTCTACATCAATAGGTTTCCCGATACGGACCTGAATTTTCTTGTTTCTTTTGTTGAGCAGTTCCGAAGGGAGCTTAGCTGTTTGCAGATTGCCATGGATCATTCCAAGCAGGTGAAACATTAAGCTGTTTACACCATGAAAGTAAATTGGAACAACAGGAACTTTGGCCTTCCGAATTACCTTTATGGCCTGCTTCTCCCATTCTCTGTCCGTAATACTTTGTTGTCGCAATTGTAGTCTGGAGACTTCCCCGGCTGGAAATATTCCTAATGGCTTTTCTTCCTGCAGGTGAGTCATCAGGGTGCGGATACCATGTATATTAGATTCAGAATCTTTGGCCGATTCGAAAGGGTTAACCGCAATAATTGAATCGGACAGCGGGTCTACCTTTTTTAGCAAATGATTGGCCAAGACTTTGTAGTCAGGGCGAATTTGCTTAAGAATTTTTAGAAGGATCAATCCGTCCAAACCGCCATAAGGGTGATTGGAAACAGTAATGAAAGCTCCTGTTTTAGGTATTCTTGCCAATTCTTCTTCAGGAATAACAATTTCGATTCCCAACGAATCCAATACACTGGTTAAAAACGCTACTCCAGTTTTATCTTTCGCCTGATCGTATGCAAGATTAATTTCATCCAGTTTCAGGCTGCGCATGGCGACGTTAGCGATAAGCTCCCCACCTCGACCTTGAACCTTTGAAGCTTGTTGTATATCTGCTTTTGAGATGAGTGTCATGGTCAGTTTTTTACGGCGATGTTAAATTCGGCTAGAAGATTTTGAAAGATGAGGTCATCGCGAAGTTCAGGCATCAACTCTTCCTTTATGTCCGGTTGATGGTTGAGTTCACTTTCCAGATAGTGGAATATTGACCATTTGCCCTCTATGTACTCCAGCGAGGTCAAATTTTCAATCCAATCACCTGAGTTGAGGTAAATAACCTCCCCATCTTTGGTAGTAATGTTTTTCTTAACCGGTTGGTGAATGTGCCCGCAGATTACGTGAGAGTAACCTTCGGAGGCTGCTATGTCTGCAGCCGTACCTTCGAAGTTATTTATGTGCTTCACGGCCCCTTTAACACTGTTCTTGATTTTCCGGGAGAAGGAGACCTTCCCTCGTCCCATTTTTTGTGAAAACCAGTTCACTACACGATTAAGAATAATAAGTATGTTGTAGCCTGCTCCCCCAAGTTTGGCAAGCCACTTGGAATGTTGCATGGTAACGTCAAAAACATCACCATGAAAAAACCAGTTTTTTTCTCCATCCAATTCCAGTACCAGCTTATTTTCAATGCGGAAGCTATTCATTTGGAACCCAACAAATTTTCTCAGCATTTCATCATGGTTTCCGGTGATATAAGTAACTTGCTTGCCATCACTTATCCAGGAAAGGAGGTGTTGAACAACCCGCATATGCCATTTCGGGAAGTAACGCTTGGAGAAGTGCCATCCATCTATAATGTCTCCGTTCAGAATGAGGTGTTTTGGATCAACTGACTGAAGGTAACGGTAGAGTTCCTTTGCATGACAGCCGTAGGTTCCAAGGTGTACATCCGAGATAACCAGGACGTCAAGTTTTCGAAGTTGTTGGTTCATGGTGTTTTTTGCAAATTTCGACTACCCAGGTATCCTGGGATTTACTTAAACTTTATCGGATGGGAATGAAAATTGCAACCTGTTGTTAATCAGATGAAGTTTAGGTTAAGGAGCGGGGTGGTCAGTTTCAATTCGGAAGTGGCGAATTCAATACAATCAGAACTTTTTACACCCAACTTTCAATCCATGTGTCAACCGTTCATCTAAAAGCCTACCTTTGCGGCTCGCTACAGTCCGGTGGCGAATAAAAATAGTAGAATGACATTTAAAGAGTTAGGTCTGAGCAACGAGGTGCTACAGGCCTTAAGCGAGCTGGGCTTTACAAAGCCCACACCAATTCAGGAGCAGGCAATTCCCAATTTACTTAATGATGGTTCCGACTTAGTAGGTCTGGCACAAACAGGTACCGGCAAAACCGCTGCGTTTGGATTACCCCTAATAGATCGTGTGGAACATGATTTTTTCTCTGTTCAGGGACTGGTAATTTGCCCGACAAGAGAGTTGTGTTTACAAATCACCAAGGATTTACAAGCTTTTTCCAGGTATAAGAATTTAAGGATTACTGCGATTTACGGAGGTGCAAGTATTGATCGACAGGCTAAGGATATTAAGAAGGGTACCCATATAGTGGTAGCCACGCCTGGCCGACTCATTGACATGATTGGCCGAAAGCTGGTAAAGATAGATGAGGTGCACACAGTTGTGTTGGACGAGGCAGATGAGATGCTCAATATGGGGTTCAAGGAGGATATTGATGATATTCTCGAGAATACTCCACAAGAGAGAAATACCTGGCTCTTCTCTGCGACCATGCCGGCTGAGGTAGCCAAGATTTCCAAAAACTACATGCAGAGCCCTCTGGAGCTTTCAGTAGGTAAGAAAAATGAAAGCGCAAAGAATATAACTCATGCCTACTACGTGGTGGGAGAACGTGATCGTTATTATGCTTTAAAGAGACTTTTAGATTATAATCCGTCCATCTTTGGATTGGTGTTTTGCCGAACGCGTAGAGAAACTCAGCAGGTGGCGGCCAAGTTGATTCGAGATGGTTACAATGCGGAAGCGCTTCATGGTGACCTGTCGCAGCAACAGCGAGATCAGGTGATGGCAAAATTCCGTGATCGTGTAATACAGATTTTGGTGGCAACTGACGTGGCCGCACGTGGAATTGACGTTGATGACATTACACACGTGATTAACTACAATTTACCGGATGAAGTAGAGAACTATACCCATAGGTCGGGGCGAACTGCGAGAGCCGGTAAATCGGGAGAGTCGTTGGTGTTGATCAACACCCGGGAATCGCATAAGATTAGCCGAATTGAAAAAATCATTAAGAAAGAATTTGAAGCACGATCTATTCCAAATGGTGAGGAAATATGTGAACGCCAACTCATTCAATTGATTGATGAAGTAGTTGAGACGGATATCAATCAGGAGGCGATGGATCGGTATGGTGATGTAATTTATGACAAGCTGGGAGGAATGGATGTTGAAGATTTGGTACACAAATTCCTCAGCATGGAGTTTAACCGCTTCCTGGACTACTATAAAGACACGAAAGATCTGAACGCGAAGGCAAGGCCGGGTTCAGGAGACAGGCCTTCTAAGAAGGGCGGGAAAGCCAGTCGAAATATATCTGGTGACGTTCAGCGGTTGTTCATCGATAAAGGAAGAATGGACAACTTCAACCCTGGAGCATTGGTGCGTGTGGTTTGCGCCGAATCAGGAATATCTTCCGATTCTATTGGAGAGATTGACATCATGCGGGAGTTCTCTTTCTTCGAAGTAGAAAAGAGTCTGTCGGATGAGGTAATGCGCAAGATGAACGGCAAACAGGTGGACGGGCATGAAATTCGTGTTGAACTTGCGGGCCCTAAAAAAGGAGGCAACCGGTCCAGGCAAAGGAGGGTATCCGGAAAACCTAAAGGAAAGGGCAGAGGCGGGAATAAGAACAAGCGCAGACGTTAAGGTACGCCCCGCCTAGTCCTGATTTCTGAAGTCTGTATTAAAAACAAGTCCTAATTGCAGGCGACTCAGGTCATCTGGCCCTGCCCGGTGATATAGATAGCCAGCCTGTATATTCACCTTTTTATTTATCTGATATCCCAGGGCACCGTACAAACGGTTTTGATCAAAAGGATCAGTATCTATGTCGATGAAAATTTCATCGTAAAAAGCGACAAACAGACCGCTTTCTTTTACAGCCGGATCAAAGAATTTATGAGAAGCAAAAATTCGGTACCGTGCCCGATGTAATAGCACATTTGGAGCTCCGTCTACAGAAATCCATCGTTGTTCCAATCGGTATCTGTGTTCCAGTCCGGTTCTTGGTCCTAATGGTGCTCTGGAGATAAATTGTTGAAATATTCTGTTTTCCAGAGATCGCGTTTCTGTTGAGTCTTTTGCAAAACTTGCTGTGGGAATCAACGCATAACCCAATGTAGAAATAGCTGTAGTTTTCGAATTATGATGGTAGTTCAACCCCACACGGGGAAGGAACTGGTTAAAGTTAGACGTAGGCTCATACAACCGCATTTGTGCTTCGGTATGGACGCTTAGTCGGTCTGAAACGCGATTCGTTCCGAAGTACATGTACCAGGCACCCCAATGGTCGGTTGCAGATTGTGCAAATGAAGTTCCAACTAAAAAACAAAGTAAAAGTCCGGTGATAAATTTCCTCATATCAGGCTAAAGGTTTGATGGCAAAAATGTTCAAAATTTTTAAAACTCAAAGTCTATCAACTGTCTCGGAGAAGATTGTTCCGGTTTCATCTTTGAGAATAATGGCAAACGACTTCCAATTGGATTTTCCATTGGTCAGTTTAGTTAGGCTCTCGTTCAGCACCACATCGGCTTTATTAGCCGGGAACTCATATTTTTCGTTCCAAACCACATTGCTTTGGTTGCCCGCGTTCATTTTTACAATCAATTGAACCTTTTTATAATCTGGTAGGTCAGACACTATTTTTACTTGCAGGCGGTTGTTGGTAATTTGTCCAAACGCAACGATTGGCTTGTAGTAATTTTTTATTGTTTCATAGGCCTTTTTTTCATTGCCATAGTAGTCAATCACACTCCAGGATGGGCCTTGCCAGCAGTCGTTCAATTGCCAAAACAATGTTCCCATGCAATGTCCTTTATTCATCCGGTGAGATTTAATTGCCATGCGGTAAGCCTCTGCCTGTGCCATCTGACTTTTGTTTACAAAGTCTTCAAATGATTTGGGTTCTCCGTACAATTCGGTTATGTGCGTTTCAATGAGTCCGTTTCCGATGTAACTCTTTTGTCTGTTCAGCATAACGCTATCACTCAGATTCATATGTTTTTCCGAAATTCCACGAGCCAGAGTTCCTATCTCAGGAAAGCTCTGGAAACCGTACTCCACCATAAACCTGGGTACATTACTGGTGAAATTTTCGAATGGTTCTCTGCCATGCCATACACCCCAATAATGCATCGAAGAGTGGTTGAAGTTGTCCGGATTACCCCAATTAGATAAGGGAGAGCTGGATACATAAGGGATATTCGGTGTGAGCGTTTGGAGTGTGTCTGGTAGCTTCTTTTTGAAAAGACCAGTGTAACCGTTCCAGAGTTTTTCTCGATCGGATTCCGTCCAGTTAAATTGTGTTTCCCAGCCCCAGTTGTCAAAAGCTACCTCTATTTCGTTATTGCCGCACCAAATAGCTATGCAAGGATGATTGCGCAGTCTAACAACGTTGTCGTGAACTTCGGTCAGTACATTTTTCTGAAATTTATTGTCGATCGGGTACATCGTACCGGCGAACATAAAATCCTGCCAAACGAGAATTCCGTATTCATCACAGAGCTGGTAAAAGCGATTGTCTTCGTAAATGCCGCCTCCCCAAACTCTAACCATGTTCATGTGGGCTTCGGCCATCTTTTTTACAATTCGCTCGTAGTCATTGGGAGATACCTGATCCAGTCTTAAATCCTGGGGGATGTAATTTGCTCCCTTTATGAATATGGGCTTGTTGTTGATTTTAAAGTAGAAGGATGTGCCAATGCTGTCCGCTTCCTGAACCAACTCCACCTGGCGTACTCCATACCTGACCGTTCGGGAGTCGAGTTTGCGACGATCCCTGGTTAGAACAATATCTGCATAGTGTAGATTCTGTTCACCAAACTCATTGGGCCACCATAGTTCAGATGAGGTTACTTCAATAGTGTCAAGAAACTGCAAACTTCCCTTTTGGGCATTCAAGCGTACTGGTTTACTTTCGATTTCTACTGTTATTTCCCCGTTCTCTGTGTCAGATTCTACGTTTACCTCCACTTGTACCTGTGCGGTCTCTTCGTTTAGTGAAATTGTAGAGCAGTGAACCGACCTAATTCGGCATTCATTCCAAAGGTTGAGTTTTATGGGACGCCAGATACCAGCTGTAAGCAGGCGAGGTCCCCAATCCCATCCGAATTGATACACTGCTTTACGAACGAATGGGCTGACTTTTGTTGAGACAGTTTCACAGCCCGAAGGGAGCTGAACGGGATAGTTATTCACTTGTTCCCTGTAATGCTCAACGGGTGAATAGAAAACTACTTCAAGTTTGTTGTCTCCCACTTTAAGGTGCCGTTTCACATCGGCTCTCCAGGTTCTAAACATGTTGTCTGCGGAAATAACCAGGCTGTCATTTACAAAAACGTTTGCGCGGGTATCCAGTCCCTGAAATTCCAATTCAATATGTCGGTTTTCATAGTCCGTTTCCGAAATTGGAAGGTCGGCTACGTACTGCCAATCCACTCCCTCAAAAAATTGTAGATTAATTTCATTGTCGTCCTTTAGAGGGTCTTCAATTACGCCATACCTGAGTAAATCGCTATGGATGCCTCCGGGTACAGTAGCATCCCGGAATTGATCTGCACTATCGGTTAATGCTTTGAATTGCCAGTTTCCACTAAATGTTTTTGTAGTTACACCATACCGCTGAGGCGTTTCGTCGATGTTTTCACAAGCCACTATGACGATTAGAAATGGGAGTGCAATCCTAAGTGCTAATTTCATGAAGGATGGATTTTATTTTTTCATGATCAACCACATATGTGCTTCCCATTTGGGCAGAACCAAACTGAGATTTTCTGATTGAGAAATGCAGGGCGTCAACCCCTGTTTCAGCCAACCGTTTTGCATTGGTTTCGTTAACTCCTCCGCCAGCCATGATTTCATGCGTTTGCCCTTCGGTTTTAACGATATCCCTTAGCGTGGTGTACCCATCTGTTACGGAAGATGCCCGACCCGAGGTGAGAATTCGGGTGAAACCTATTTCTAGAAGAGCTTCTTGTGTGTATGACGTATTCGGGCACAAGTCGAATGCTCGGTGAAGAGTAGCCTCCAAACCACAGTCGCCGGCTACTTTGCTCAACCTCTTGTTTGAATGAACATCCAGGTTGTTGTCTGTTGTCAGACATCCAAAAACCACCCCGTTGGCTCCTAGTTTTGCTGCTGTTCGAATATCCTTCGCCATAAGGTCGATCTCGGTTTGAGAGTAAGCAAAATTACCTCCTCTTGGACGGATCATGACATGACATTCCGGTTGGATTTGGTTGGCGCAGTATTCAATCAGGGAGGCAGGCGGAGTGATTCCACCGATATCCAGTGCTCCACATACTTCTACCCGGGTAAGTCCGTAATGGTGAGCGGCTCGTGCTTCATCAACCGATTCGATACAAACCTCTATTTTCATTTCAGCATAATTTCGTCAATGAATATCCAGGCTTTTGATCCGGCCGCTTCATGCCATGAAGGCACTTCACCAATGTTCTGTGCCGTTAGTCTAATGTACCTGGTCAGTAGCTTGTCATCCACCTTACATCTGAGGTTCTCAATTTTTCTGCCTCGATCTTTGGGTCTTGTCTTTGGCATCACACCATTAGACTTGAACCACTTTTTGCCATCCGCAGAAACCTCAACGATCAACTTGGTGGGCATGAAAATCCAGGAGTTGTTGTATTGTAAAAAGTTAGCCGAAACTTCGGTGATATTGGATGGGGTTATCAATTCAAATTCAACCTGCATGTCTGTTCCCCAGAAACCCTGCCAATTACCATCGCGGAAGTTCGAAGAACCGAGTCGTCCGTTCACCAATGCCTTGGTTCCGCCTCCCGTGTACCAATCCGAAAACGGGTAGATATAATTCGGTTCACCTTTAGTTTTCAGGGTATTTGTGAACGTTTGGGAAATAGGAGAACCATAGGTAACTCCGTTTTTCACAGCTCTTGCAAAAAGAGTAATGTCCCTGTTGATGAAAACAGGTACTTCATAGGCAACGAACTCAGGCTTCGAGTCAACTTCCCGGGCAAGTGCGTATTCAATTTTTACATTTCTAACTGCAGGGATCAGACGGGCAGTATCCGATTCAATATCCAGTCTCACCGGAATTGTTTCGGCTCCATAAACAATACCGGTGGTATCCATGCGGTCGTAGTGTTTGTCTAATCGTTCCTGAAAATTTTCGAAATCACCATTTTCTGATCCTGTCCAGAGTACTTCAGACAAGGCAAGCATTCTGGGCAATATTTTTTCTGCAAGATTTTGTTTGTCAGGAACCCGTTCCGTCCACATGTTCACCTCGCCGCCAAGTATGTACTTTTTCGATTCGGTGCCCAACGAATCTGGGATTGGGTTAAATGAATAGACCTTTTCCAGATCAATCGCGTCAAGTCCGTAATCCAGATAGCAATGTGAAGTTGGACTCATGATAGCATAGTGACCGGATTCTGCTGCGCGAATGCCTCCATCCATTCCGCGCCAACTTTGTATCGTGGCATTCTCAGACAGTCCGCCTTCCAGAATTTCATCCCAACCAATTAATTGCCTACCGTTATCATTCAAAAATTTTTCAACCCGTTTGATAAAATAGCTCTGTAATTCGTGCTCATCCGCCAGCTGTTCGGTTTTTATTCGGTGTTGGCATTTCGAACAATGTTCCCACCGGAACTTAGGAGCTTCATCGCCACCAATGTGGATATATCTGGATGGGAACAGATCCATAACTTCGGAAAGCACGTTTTCAAGGAAAACAAAAGTAGAATCGTTGCCCGCACAGTAGATTTCTTTAAACACTCCCCAGTCGTTGGCTACCGGAACTGGTTGTTGCTCACATGATAAATGAGGGTAAGCTGATATGGCAGCCTGAGAGTGCCCTGGAAGCTCAATTTCCGGAATCACTGTTACGTTGCGTTCTTCTGCATACGCCACAATTTCCCGAATGTCATTCTTAGAATAAAATCCTCCATATCTCGACCCATCTTGCTCGGTTCTCCATGCACCATGTTCGGTTAGTAAGGGATATCTATCAATTTCAATTCGCCATCCCTGATCCTCAGTTAGGTGCCAGTGCAAAACGTTCATTTTATAATATGAGAGTAGGTCGATATAATGTTTGACCACTTCCTTGTCAAAAAAATGTCGACAGCAATCCAGTAGCAAACCGCGATGACGGAACCGAGGAAAGTCCTTTAGATACATCCCTTGTACGCGAACAGCGTAACCATCTTGATGATCGGTCTGAGAAAAAATCTGAGCCAGGGATTGAATGCTCCAAAAAAGACCGACCCGTGAATTACCCGAAGCTTTGAATTGGGAGGGAGTGATGTTTAGTTCATACCCTTCTTCCCCTGAGTAACTATCAAACGAAATATTGCCTACGCTCAATTCAATGAATTTGTCGGCTGGTTCTGTATTTACCAACTCCAACGGGTATCCAAATTCTACCTCTATTAAGTTTGACAGGAAAATGGCTTCGTTCTCAAGCGAATCGGGCGCAAAGATTTTGGTGTCCGGGTTTAATATGAAAGAATTGGTAGTGTAACCCAGTTCCTGAGGCATCGGAATCAGTGCAACCGGTTCGATCATTTCAAATATTTCATCTTCGTTCCGCTCACCACATGAGATAAGAATGAATAAGGAAAAAGAAACGACGGATAGAATGTTTGCTTTTTGGAGCAGTGAAATGTCATTACTCATGACGCAAAGATCAAAAAATCAGCCATTGAGTTTGCACAATGATTTGTATAGAAACATATCCGCATTGTAATCTTCCTCAACCGGGAGCGAGTAGAACTTCATGATTTGTTCATGTCGGGATACCACTACTAATGATTTACGATTCTTTGATTCCACAAAGATGATTGTCCAGTTTTGCTCGGCCAGATTCCTGATTTCAACGATCTCGAAGGTCTCATTGAATGAACTGAAATGGGTCTGGTTTAATTGTTCTATCGAGGTCAGATTTTGAAGGAATTCATTGTCAAACCTTTCGCTTTTATCTGGCAAAAGTTTTTTCAGGTCTTCCAGCTCCATGTTTCGAATTTTCTCAAAGCCCTTTGCATACATTTTCCGATTGGCTATGGGGTTGAAGATTAAGGCTAAACCACAACTCAACACGGAGTAGTTAAGGGCAAAAAATATATTGCTGTTTGCCATGGTATCGGTAATCATCCAGATTCCTCCCAAAATAGGGCCAAGTGCCGCCATAAGAATTGTGTAGAGCTTGTATCCGAACTTGACATGTTCCAAAGCTGCCACCAGTAGAAAAGAAAATACCATTAGGCTAATCTGAGCCACAGGTCCACCAAATATGGAACTGACATAGTTTTTCAAGATCATGGAAATGACCAGGAAGAGAAGTAGTGGCAGGATGGTGTCAACGATTTTCTTTCGTTTCATTGGTACAATATCCGTTTTTACGACGATTTGTTATCAATATGATTCCAAATAAATGGAATTCCATAGTAGCTTCCCTCTGAAGTTGGTTTTTTGATACAAATGAATCGCTTTCAGGGCTAATGGTCAGAATGCTCTGATGGTTGTGAATATCTTCCAGTGTGGAACCCAACAAACAACCGATGAATCGTGTTAATTTTAAAGTCGCAAAAGCCAAACGTTTAATTCTGGCGAATAGCCGACCTAAAAAGCACGCAGATTGTATCTCATTTTCGACACCGAGACGACAGGTTTACCAAGGGACTTTAATGCACCGGTAACCGATACGGATAACTGGCCCAGAGTGGTTCAGATAGCCTGGCAGTTGCACGATGACATGGGGCAGCTCATCGAACACAAGGACTATCTGATTAAACCCGATGGATTTTCAATTCCCTTCCAGTCGGAGCAGATACATGGTATTTCTACGGAGTTGGCGACAGAACAGGGCGTTGAACTCGCCCAAATGATTGTCGAATTTAAGGAGGTCCTGAGCCGATCGAAGTTCGTTGTGGGGCAGAATATCGGATTCGACATTAATGTAATGGGCTGTGAACTCTATAGGATGGAGGTAGAATCTCCTCTAATGGAAATGCCTGTTTTAGACACCTGTACGGAGAAAACTGCGGAACTATGTCAAATTCCGGGCGGCAGAGGCGGGAAGTTTAAGTTACCCACGCTTACGGAGTTACACGAGTACTTGTTCAATGAGCCATTTGCTGAAGCTCACAACGCTACAGCCGATGTTGAGGCAACCACCCGCTGTTTTTTAGAACTGATTCGCAGAAAGGAATTTTCACTTCAGGAACTACAGGCCGAACCCGATTATTATGAGTTGTTCAGGGAGCGAAACGACGTTCCGTTCGAGCCGGTTGGGATCACCCACCTAAATCTCAAGGAGGAAAGTGAGAAGGTCAAAAAGGCTCTTGGGCTTGAGGAAGACGATGGTATATCAGATGCACAGGCTAAAAAGAATCTGGAGCGGCTTTCAGAAGCTCCATACTGCCATCTTCATAATCACACGCAGTTTTCAATCCTGCAGTCTACTACTCAGGTTGCCACACTGATTCAGAAAGCAGTAGAGTTTAACATGCCCGCTGTAGCTTTAACGGATTCCGGGAACATGATGGCCGCCTTTCATTTTGTGTCTGCTGCAGAACGGCACAACAGGAGTGTTGAGAGTAAAATTGACGAATTAACCGGTAAATTGGGGCAACCCGATGGAACCGAAGATATTGATGCGATACAGACTGAAATTGATCAGCTGAAGCAAAAGCAACTAACCCCCATCATCGGTTGCGAGTTGAACGTGTGTCGCGATAGATTGGATAAGTCGACGAAAGACAACGGTAATCAAGT
This sequence comes from Parvicellaceae bacterium, assembly GCA_965267315.1. Classification (GTDB taxonomy): domain Bacteria; phylum Bacteroidota; class Bacteroidia; order Flavobacteriales_D; family Parvicellaceae. The sequence goes on along the minus strand of OZ253949.1, from coordinate 3,586,053 downwards.
GTTGTTTCTTGCGAAGAATAAGAACGGTTATCGAAACCTGTCAAGGATGTCCTCAATCGGCTTTATAGAAGGTTTTTATTACGTCCCCCGGATCGATAAGGAGGTGGTGTCTGCACACAAAGAAGATTTGATTGTGACCACAGGAGGTTTACGTGGCGAAGTGCCTGATTTGATTCTGAATTTTGGTAAGGAGCAAGCCGAAGAGGCATTTCAGTGGTGGCACAAGGAATTTGGCGATGATTTCTACGTTGAGTTGCTACGGCATGATCTGGAAGAAGAGCGAGTTGTCAATGAAACCTTATTGGAGTTCGCAAAGAAATATGGTGTCAAGTACTTCGCTGCGAACAATACCTTTTATCCGGATAAAGAAGAGGCTTATGCGCATGACATTTTGTTGTGCGTCAAGGATGGTGAGAAGAAAGAAACACCAATAGGTAAGGGTCGTGGTTTCCGTTTCGGATTTCCCAATGATCAGTTTTATTTCAAGTCTCAGGATGAAATGAAAGAACTTTTCAAGGATCTGCCGGAGGCGATTTTCACCATTTCTGAGATTATTGAAAAGTGTGAGCCATATACATTGGCCAGCGATGTTTTACTACCTGCTTTTGATATTCCGGAAGAGTTTCAGGATGAAAGAGACAAACAGGATGGAGGAAAGCGTGGTGAAAATGCTTATCTGAGACATTTAACTTATGAAGGTGCCAGAAAGCGTTATGGAGATATTACGCCGGAAATAGCCGAGCGTCTTGATTTTGAGTTAGAAGTTATTGCCAATACCGGTTATCCTGGTTACTTCCTTATAGTTCAGGACTTTATTGCCGAAGCCAGAAAAATGGGAGTTTCGGTAGGGCCGGGACGTGGATCCGCTGCGGGTTCGGCGGTCGCATACTGCACCGGTATTACTAACATAGATCCGATTGAATACGATTTGCTATTTGAGCGTTTTCTGAATCCGGATAGAGTTTCCATGCCCGATATTGACATCGACTTTGACGATGAGGGTAGGGGGCGAGTGATCCAATACGTCATAGACAAGTACGGAGCTAGTCAGGTAGCGCAAATTATCACGTATGGTACAATGGCTGCCAAATCCAGTATTCGCGATACGGGTAGGGTGCTGGACCTCCCATTGCCAGATACGGATAGGGTAGCCAAACTGGTTCCGGACATAAAGCTGAATAAGCTCTTTGGGTTGGATGATGATAAGCTCAAAGAGAAGCTGAATGCCGAGCAATTGGCAATGGCTAACGAGTTAAAGCAAATCGCCAATGGAAGCAACCTTGAATCGCAAGTAGTTAATCAGGCCAGAGTGCTTGAAGGGTCCGTAAGAAATACCGGAATTCACGCCTGCGGGGTAATTATCACACCGTCTGATATACGAGAGCATGTTCCGGTAGCTATCTCAAAAGATGCCAATCTGTGGTGTACACAGTTCGATAACAGTGTGGTGGAAAACGCGGGGCTGCTTAAGATGGACTTCTTAGGCTTGAAGACCCTTACACTTATAAAAGACACTTTAAAAATCGTGAAGGCCCGGGATGGTGTTGATATCGATATCGAGAACATACCGCTTGACGATGAGAAAACGTATGAGCTTTTTCAAAGGGGTGAAACAGTAGGGATATTCCAGTACGAATCGCCTGGTATGCAAAAGCATCTTAAGGCGCTGAAACCAACGGTTTTTGCCGATCTGATTGCAATGAATGCTCTTTATCGGCCCGGTCCGCTAGAGTACATTCCGTCTTTCATTAAACGGAAGCATGGAATCGAGGAGATCGAATACGACCTGGAGGCTTGTAAGGAGTATCTGGAAGAAACGTACGGTATTACGGTTTATCAGGAGCAGGTAATGCTCCTTTCCCAGTCGCTGGCAGGTTTTACCAAAGGTGAAGCAGATACGCTTAGGAAAGCCATGGGTAAGAAGAAGTTCGATCTGCTGGCTAAATTGAAACCCAAGTTCCTCGAGCAGGGTGCTGAAAAAGGACATGATAAAAAGAAATTAGAGAAAATCTGGACAGACTGGGAGGCTTTTGCAGCTTACGCATTTAACAAGTCCCATTCTACCTGTTACGCCTGGATTGCTTATCAGACAGCTTATTTAAAGGCGCATTATCCTGCGGCATACATGGCGGCCGTGCTGTCAAATAATATGAACGACATTAAGCAAGTAACTTTCTTTATGGAAGAGTGTCGTCGGATGGGCTTGAAAGTCCTTGGGCCGGATGTAAACGAATCTTACTACAAATTTGCCGTAAATAAGGAAGGCGCCGTTCGTTTTGGACTTGGAGCTATCAAGGGAGTTGGGGAAGGTGCGGTAAAAGCCATTACCGAGGAGAGAAAGAAAAATGGCCTTTACAAGGACATATACGATCTGGTGAAACGGGTTGATTTGAAATCCGCAAATAAAAAGGCATTTGAGGGATTGGCACTTGGCGGCGGATTGGATTCATTTGGACAGGCACATCGTGCGCAGTTCTTCGAGCCAGATGAGAATGGTAGTACATTTTTAGAAAAACTAGTTCGGTTCGGGGCTGCGGTTCAAAGTGAGAAAGACGCTCCCCCGGATTTATTCGGTAATACTATAAAAGTGGATCTTGCCGATCCCAAACCTCCGTTTGCAACACCATGGACCGCAATGGAGAAGCTTTCAAGGGAGAAAGAGGTGGTAGGGATTTATATCTCCGGACACCCGCTAGATGATTTTGCTTTAGAAATCAAGTACTTCTGTCAGGGAACTTTGGCCCACCTAAATGGCGATATTACGCGATTAAAAGGGCGTGATATGTTGATCGCAGGGGTGGTTATGGCGGCCGAACACCGAATGACCAAAAATGGTAAGCCTTTTGGTACCATGGAGGTAGAAGACAAAACCGATAGCTTTAAATTCTTTTTGTTTGGAGAGGATTATCTAAGGTTAAAGCACTTTCTGGTGGATGGTAATTTTCTGTTGATTCGTGGACAAGTCACCAAGAAAAAGTGGAGCAAAGATGAGAATGAGCTGGAGTTTAGGATATCCACTTTGGAGTTATTAGCTGACGCACGGGAGAAAATGACCAAGTCGTTTCACCTGGAATTGCCTGTTCATGAGGTTAGCGACGATTTGATTAATAATGTAAATGCGATCCTGACAGAACATCCGGGTAAATGTGAGTTAAAGGTAAGGTTGGTGGATACCGTGGATAATATTGAGGTGGAGATGCCGGCCAGACGAGGTGGTGTGGAGGTTAGCAACGAATTGTTGGAACGGTTTGAAGAGATGGAATATGTAGAATATTACCTCAATGGACGGAAGATAGGATGACAAACTGGCGCAATAATTTGGATGGTCTGCTTTTTGAAATAAATAGATCAGTTAAGTAATTTAGATACAAACAGAATAAAATAGCAGAAATGGCAGTAGAATTCACAGAAGATAACTTTGAAGACCTTGCGTTGAAATCAGATAAGCCTGTATTGGTAGATTTCTGGGCAGAGTGGTGTGGGCCGTGTAGAATGGTAGGTCCTTTAGTAGATGAAATTCACAACGAGTACGACGGGAAAGCAGTTGTTGGAAAAGTAAACGTTGATAATAATCAAGCAATTGCCATGAAGTATGGAGTGCGTAGCATTCCAACAATCATCTTTTTGAAAAACGGTGAAGTTGTAGATAAATCGGTAGGAGCCGTTCCAAAACAAACTTTGATCGACAAGCTTGAGGCAGCAATGTAATTGCGCCTGAATACAACCTTATAATTTTAATATATCGATACTCACTCGGAAAAACGAATGCTTTTCAGGAGTGTGGTTAATGGATAATTAAATGCGTTTTGGGTTAACTTATTAAACCAGCAGTTTGGTTAAACTGCTGGTTTTTTTATTGCTCAATTTCAGACCGAGAGATTAAAAATAGCCGAGGTGTGAATCAGGATACGAGCTTTAACGACTCCATAAATGCTATACCATTAACCCTGGCCTGTAACCAGGATCTTAGGTTAAAAGTGTAAAGTATGGCCTGGTCTTTCTCTGTTAGTTCAAGCGAATCGAATTCCTGAAGCCAGTTCTTCCAGTCCGATTTGCTAGGTGAGTCGCGAACGTATTGCGAAGCAATTCTCGTTACGAGATTCTCAATGTTTAGAAGCTTGCTGGTTTTTTCAAATCGCTTCCGATTCGAACGCAAGCGGCTTGCTACTGTATCGATTTCGTCCATTTCTATGTAAAGGATCAATTCAAACAAGCGGGCAGAGTTAAGGATTTCGGGTTCGTCGTCGGATTTTATCGAATACAGCTTTTTTAGCCAGAGTTGTGATTGCTTATGCCTACCGTTAATGAAGTTGTAGTAGGAAATGAAATACATCAATACGTATCTGGTGAAAGGGCGGATGTATTGTTCGTTTTCCTCAAAATCCTGACAGATTTTATCCAATAAGTCAATTTCCTCGTACCTGCCGGAGTGAATCAGCAGTACAATACGCATCGAATTACTGTATTCAAAAATCCTAGATTTAACCTGAGCTGTTCGTTTGAAGCCATACTTTTCCGGACTATTCTCTATACTGGCGCAGGCGGCCAGACCCTCCTCGTAGTTTTTCGTTTTTGCGCATGCAATGGTGTAATTAAAGTACATGTCCAAAAAGCGAATAGGATTTAATTCAATTTGCTCTGGATGGAGTTCGTAAAGTTCACCAATGCTCTTCCTTTCCTGATATGACAACTGTTGGTCTTCGTAAAACTCATGGATCAGGGACAGTGTGTTGTGATGGTTCACCAGTCCCATAAAACCATAGTTTATGTCTGTGGCTTCAAGTTTATTCCTGGCAAAAGTTTCAATTTCATAGCGATCGTCTTCACTTCTGGTTTTTCTGTACTTGTTTCTCTTTGCCACGAACTGATGTGCATCTACCCATGCCTTATTATCTCTCTCGATCTTAGTAACAATATCTTCCGTCTTGCGCTTTAGGTCTTCGATTTGAGATTCGGAGAAATAGCCATCATTCAAAGCCGGCAGGTTCTTCCATTTGAAAACCTTGAGCAGATCCTCATTTAAATCATATTTGGTAGCGAGTTGCTCCGCTGCCTTTATTCGTTTCTTGCACAACGTTAGGAGTTTCTTGTGATACAGAACTTCTATTTCCGAAAGGAGCTGATTTACTTTTAGCTGAGGACCGCTGTTGTCCGGATCTTCAGTTAGGGAGGCAATGATTTTATTTTTCAGTTGGTATTTATAGGCAGAAAAGTACTTTCTGGTGGAGGGTTTGGTCTTGCGTTTTATCTCTTCAATATCGAATGTTTCTGTGCTTTCATAAGCCTCATATAAATCCAGTACCGGGCTATGTTCTAATTCGTATCTTAGAGACAGTCGGAATCGACGCTTTTCACCGGAATCTAATGAGTGGATAAGTTGATGAAGAATCAAAATAATTATATTTTAGTTTCTAATTAACTGTTTTCTAATTAATTAGAAAATTTTGGTGATATTAAAATAATTATTTTTTCTGTGCCGCTGTTTTTGTTCCAGTGCGCGTTCCGATAATTTTAATGCCGGGTAAAACCAATATTCAATTTTAGACTGTATGCTTAGAAGTAGAACCTACCTTACTATGTCTTTGATACTCACTACTGTTAGTCTTTTCGGGCAAGTAGAGAATCAGTTTTCAGGACAAACCGGTTTCGTCAGAAACATGGGACAAATAGCGAATGAGAATTTAGAGCCAATCGACTCGATTGATTTTCAGCTGCAGAGACCAGGGCTCAATGCTTATTTTACACCAACAGGAATTAATTATTATTTCTATCGGACAGAAAGAAAGACGGAGGCAGATTATTCGCCTGAAGATGTTAAGGCATTTGAAAGGGGCGATTATGCCGAGATCGGCGAGAAGGCGTACTTCTACCGAATGGACTTTCGGTTGATTGGGTCAAATCCCGATGCGCAGGAGGAGTCGGCAGATAAGCTCTCTACATACACTAATTATTACCTTTCACACTGCCCGCAGGGAATTACCAATGTTCCGGGATACGAAATGATTACTTATAAAGAGGTTTATGAAAACATAGACCTGGTTTATAAGTTTCAGAACGGAAGCTTGAAATATGAGTTTGTTGTCCATCCGGGTGGAGATGTTAACGATATTCGTTTTACCTATGATGGTTCAGATAATCTGGAAGTAAGTGAATCCGGTGAATTAAATGTAGTCAATGGTTTTGGCCCGTTCCGTGAAAATACGCCTTATACTTTCTACAAAGATTCCGGAAGCCCGGTTAGAAGTTCATTTGTTGCAAAGGATGGACAGATTGGTTTCCAACTCGGTGACTATGATACTTCTAAATCTGTTGTAATCGACCCGACGATTACCTGGTCTACCTACTACGACAATGGTGGAAGTTCCGATTTTCATGCCAACAGTGTTTTCGACTCCGATGAAAATATTTACATCGCCAATGCAACGTATTCTTCCTCGTGGACTACGATTAACGCAGGAGCCGGGCAATACTATGATGCCACGCACGACGGGAGTCTGGATTTGGCAATTATGCGATTCAATTCGGATTATTCACTTCAGTGGGTAACTTATTATGGCGGCGACCGCAGCGACGTGCTGTGTGGTACCGGAGGCGACTATGGAAAGACCATGGACGTAGATGATAACGACTATCTATATGTAGCCGGACATGCCAATAGTAGTCCAACCACCTTTCCTACACAATCGTCAACCGCTCCCGGAGCCTGGTATCAGGATGACTCGAATCTGAAAGGCGGAGACAATTCGTTTGTCCTGAAATTCGACCAGAACGGAGTGCGACAATGGGCTACACTGTACCAACACACAAATGCCTCGACCTCAGGAGCAGGAATCAGAATCAATGGAATAAAATGTAACGGAACAAAGCTCTACTTTACTGGGCAAACTTACCAGTTTAGTGGCTTCGATATTCCGTTGGTGTCTTTAGCAGGAGCTTACTACAATGCCACATTTGTTGGTAATCAGGATGTATTCATAGGTAGGTTTAGTGATGATTGTATTCTTGAGTGGAGTACCTACTACAATAGTGGAAATGTAGGAGCTACCGGTTACCAGCAAGGTTCAGATATTAGTTTTGACCCCTCGGGAAATATGCTTCTGGCAGGACAGATTAGTACGGATGCAAGCTCCGTGAATCTGGTTAACCCGGGAGGGGGCGCATATTTTAGTTCAACTATCAGCGGGTTTATAGATCACATTATTGTAAAATTCAATACGTCGTTACAACCAACGTGGAGTACTATCATTGGCGGAACTGACTTAGACCGGGTTTCAGAGATATCGTCTGATGCCTCGGGTAATATTCTTGTTGTAAGTAGAACTGCACGCGCCGGTATGCCTTCTGTTGACCCGGGAGGAGGTGCATTCTATTACAATACCGTACAAAGTGCATCTTCCGACGATGGTTTTATCATGAAATTTAGTCCTGCAGGTGTTTACACATGGGGGACGTATGTTGGTGGTACGGATGGGAATAACTCGGTTTCCGGCATTTCTGCCGATAACTCAGACAATATCTATGTGATTGGCTATACCTCCAGTACCGATTTTCCTACAGTGAGCTCAACTGGTTCTTATAACCAGGGAACCATTGGAGGAGGAAATGATGTAGTGATGATGCGATTTACATCAGGGGGCGTAAACGACTGGTCTACTTTTTACGGAGGGGCTAATTCCGAAACCTGTTACGGAACAAAAATTGACGTTTCCAAAATTGCTAACTCCTGTGGGTACAAGCAATTTTTTACTCTGGCTTCTCAGGGTGCAGGAACGCCTACTACCGATCCGGGAGGTGCCGCTTACTTTGAGGGTACTTATCCAGGCACCAACTCACGGATGAAGGTGCTTTTTGAGGAAGCCGGAACAGCAGGATCTACAGATCCCACCGGAATTACTGTGTCTCAACCTTCACCATGTGCGGGAAGTAATGTTGATCTGACCGTAACCGGAGGAACACTTGCTGGAGGAGATACTTATACCTGGTACGAAGGAGGCTGCGGATCGGGATCATCTATTGGTACAGGGTCAACTATTACGGTAAGTCCGACAACCAATACCACTTATTACGTAAGAGCAGAGGGGCCTTGCGGTAATACCAACTGCGTGAGTACAACCGTCACGGTTACGGGTACTGGTACGGAAGATGCCTCCTGGACCTCTCCCGGAACGGTTTGTGAAACAGCTGGCTCATTCTCTTTAACTCCGTTTGTAACCGGTGATGCAGGTGGTACATGGAGTGGGACAGGAGTCTCCGGAACCAATTTTAACCCGACCGGGCTTTCTGGCGGAATCAGTGTTACGTATACCGTTGGTACCTCTCCGTGTGAAGCAGCTGAAACACATACTATTACCGTTGGTCCTGATGTTGACCCGGTGTGGTCGCCGCCATCGTCGGTATGCGAGGCGAACGGATTGGTGGATTTACCTACTTTCCTGGGAACTGCAACGGCCGGTGGTACATGGTCCGGAACAGGAGTGTCTGGAACTGATTTTGACCCAACAGGGCTATCAGGATCAATCAACATTACGTATACAGTTGGAACTTCGGGATGTCAGGAGAATTCAACTCAGGGGATTACGGTAATTCCAACACCTGATCCGTCCTGGGCTTCTCCGGGAACAGTATGCGAAGCAGACGGTAGTTTTAGCCTTACAGGGTACATTACAGGCGACCCTGGAGGAACCTGGAGTGGCTCAGGAGTTAGTGGGAGTACTTTCGACCCATCGGGTCTTTCCGGAGCAATTTCAGTTACCTATTCTGTGGGTACGTCCCCATGTACAGCCGATGAGATTCAAACCATCACGGTGAATCCCGATGTAGATGCTGTTTGGACTTCACCTGGAACAATCTGCGAGGCAGATGGGATCATTGATTTAAATACACATCTGGGTACAGCCACTCCTGGTGGTACATGGAGTGGAACCGGTGTTACTGGTTCTGATTTTGATCCATCTGGTTTATCTGGAGCAATCAATATTAATTATACCGCAGGGGCAGGAGCCTGTTCAGAGAACGATATCCAAACAATTACGGTAAATCCTGATGTAGACCCAGCATGGACCAATCCTGGTACTGTATGCGACGCTGGAGGGGTGGTGAATCTGGCCGGTTTCATAACGGGAACTACTGGTGGAACATGGACAGGAACTGGGGTGACCGGTTCGAATTTTGATCCTAGCGGTCTTTCAGGATCAACGGTAACGATTACTTATACAGTAGGGACATCACCTTGTGAGGAAGTCCTGGCTCAGAATATTTCAGTTGAAAGTTCTGTTACTGCTAACTGGACCAGTCCGGGAACGATATGTGCGGATGCTGGTGTAATTGACCTGTCCACTTTTATTACTGGAAGTACAGGAGGAACATTTAGCGGAACCGGTGTGTCAGGGACCAACTTTGACCCAGCTGGTTTGAGTGGTTCCTATACCATCAATTATAGTGTTGGTGCAGGTGCATGCTCCGATTCACAGGATCAAACAATTACCGTTGTTCCGGATGTTGACCCAACATGGACCGATCCTTCTCCGGTTTGTGCCTCTGGAGGCATGATCGACCTGAATACACTTATTACCGGAACCAGTGGAGGAACCTGGGCAGGAACGGGTGTGTCGGGAAGTATGTTCGATCCTTCTGCTTTAGGTGGTCAAACCATAGTAATTACATACACAGTAGGAACTTCTCCATGTGTTGAGCAGTTGGTTCACAATGTAACGGTTTCGTCGGTGCTGAGTGCGGCCTGGACGGCTCCCGGCTCTGTTTGTGAAACAGACTCAGTGCTCGATCTGGATGGTCTGATTACTGGTGATGTTGGAGGTACATGGTCAGGGACAGGTGTTACAGGGTCCTCATTTGATCCCTCCGGATTAAGTGGCTCAGTGAATATTACCTATATGGTTGGAACTGCATCTTGCGGTGATACGGTCACTTCTACCGTAAATATATTGGCCGCACCGGGAGTCCCAACAGGTAGTGCATCTGTAGATACCATTTGCGCAGGAGAAACTGTCTCTATTTTGGCTGGAGGCTCTGGTGCCGGAGTTGATTACGATGTTTATGATTCACCAACGGGCGGCACGTTGTTGGGGCAAACACCCATCAATTTTTCACCAACGGTAACCAGTACCTACTACATAGAAGCAGTAAATTCTAATGGATGTTCTCATGCGGGAGCACGAATTGCGGTGGTCGTTGAGGTTTTACCGGTGCCAGTAGCAGATGCTGGAACTGATCAAACCATTTGTGTTGGTAGCACGGCTGTGCTTACAGGTTCAGGAGGGGGAACCTATTCCTGGTCTACTAGTGAAACAACTGCTACAATTGTAGTAGCCCCAACTAGCGACGCACTTTATTTCCTGACCGTGTCCAATGGAACTTGTACCGATGTAGATACCGTGGAGGTTAATGTAATCACAAGCGGAACTGTGAATGCAGTTTCAGATTTTTCAAGCACCACAAGTGGAACAGATGTTACTTCTGATCTGCATCTGAATGACTCAGGAGACCCGTCAACTGTGATTATCATTAGTGGCCCTACCAATGGAATGTTGTCTGGCTCGTCTGGAACTTACACTTATACTCCGGATGCTGATTTTGTTGGAAGCGAAACGGTAGTCTATAGCATTTGCGACATTACCTGTACTTCGATTTGCGACACAGCTACCTGGACGATTGAAGTGAATTCAAATGAAGATGTGTCTGTGCCAGGTGGTTTTAGCCCCAATGGAGATGGTATCAATGATCTGCTTGTGATCACCGGACTGTCCCAATTGGAACAAACCGAACTGACGGTATTCAACCGTTGGGGCGACATGGTATACACCGCCTCCCCTTATAACAATGATTGGGATGGAACAAGCATAAACGCGCTTTATGGAAGCGTGGTGGTAGACGGCGCATATTACTATTTGTTTAAATACACAGATAGCGCAGGCAACGAAGAAGTACTCAAAGGATATATAGAAATTAAATCGAAGTAAAATGAGAGGATTAATCATAAGTATCGGTTTACTGATGATGGCTGGTTTTAGCTGGTCTCAGAATCAGTTCCATTTGTCGCAATACATGGCACATCAGCCATTTATCAATCCAGCGGCGATGGGCAGTTATCAAGGTTTGAACGGAGCGTTATTTTACAAGAACCAATGGGTGGGTTTCGATGGGGCACCTACATTTCAGGGATTCAATATCTCAAGCCCTTTATCCGGAAATAAGAATCATCTTGGTTTCACGTTCGTGCACGATCGCGCCGGAGCAACAACCAACATGGATGCGGCCGTATCTTATGCCTATGCTTTTCAGGCAGGGGAGACCGGTAGAATGGCATTTGGGCTATCGGCTTCTATGCGCATGTTGCAGGGAAGGTATTCGGAAATTACTACTGAAACCGCGAATGATCCAACCTTTGATTCGAATACTCCGCTTATCATGCAACCCAATTTTAAGTTCGGAACGTATTATTATACCAAGAAGTTCTATGTCGGATTATCGGTTCCCAACCTGCTGAAAAACACCATTGAAAACAATGGTGCTTACGAAGGAGTTACAACCTTCGACTTTAACGATATGCATTTCTACCTGCATTCGGGTTATACATTCGATCTCAATAACAAAGTGCAACTTGCGCCTTCTGTGTTGATCAAACAAACTTCTGCATCGCCCACGCAGTTTGACGTAAATCTTCAGGCCATTTTTAAGGAGAAATTCAATTTTGGGTTTAGCTATAGAAGTAGCAAGGATTTGATCGGAATCATCGGATATCAGATTTCCGATGTGGTAAAACTGTCTTATGCTTATGATTTTACCTTCTCTGATTTGAGCAATTATTCAAGCGGTAGCCATGAGATAATGCTGATTTTCAGAAAAGCAAAGAAAGAGCAAACGATTATTGAAGCACCTAGAATTTAACATGAAACTTAGCGTATTTACAATTTTATTGATCGGCCTCTTGTCGATCACCCAGTTTGGTTTTGCCCAAAGTCCACATCAGCGAAAAGGAGATGAATTTTACCATCAGCTGAAGTACAAGGAAGCTTTGGCAGAATATAAGGAGGGGCTGGATAAGGATAAAAAGATTGACAAGCATTACGCTTCGCAACAAATAGCCAAGTCGTATATGCACATTTTCGATTACGAAAACGCCTTGGTCTGGTATCTGAAAACTCTGAAATTTGAGGACGTGCGTACTGCCGAGAACATTTACGAATGTGCCCAGATGTACCGAAGCCTGGAGAAGCAGGACGAGGCAATTGATCTCTTTAAGCAGCTGAAGAATATGCAAGGTCACAATTACCCTGTTGATGAATTAATCCGGCAATGTGAATGGGCAAAATCGTTCGATTCGGAATGGAATGCTGAGATTGCTATGACCAATTTCGTTACAGGAGGCAGGAGTTTTGGTTACGCATTTACAGACAAAGGGCTGTTGGCCGCAACCCCTCAGTCATCTGATTTTGATGAACATACGGTTTATTATGATCTGGCGTATATCAATTCGTCAGATCAGGTGAATTTTACCGTAGGAGATATTCTTGGTGAGAATATTAATCACGCGTTCTATGAGGCTACGCCATTTCTGACGAACAACGGAAATACACTTTTTTATACTGCGAACGCATCGGAGGCTAAGAAGTACAAAGAAGATAAAACTGGTAAGGCAGGCGTTACATCCGATGGGCATAATATTCTCAAGATTTATGTTTCCTATAAGAAGAACGGAACCTGGAGCATTCCAGCCGAATTGAACATCAATGATTCTAAGAGCAATACGGCATACCCATTTGTTTCCGACGACGGCCAAACCTTGTTTTTTGCTTCAGACAGAGAAGGAGGCTACGGAAAAATGGACATTTACAAAGCCTCGCGTATCAACGATTCAACCTGGACTGAACCAAAGAACTTAGGAGAGGTAGTCAATTCTTTTGAAAGCGAGGTCTATCCATATTTATATCAGGGTAAGCTGTATTTTGCCTCAAAGGGACATGAAGGATTTGGAGGGTCAGATATGTACACGGTAAATTATTCCGATGGAAATGTCTCTGATCGGGAAAACCTTGGAGAACCATTCAATTCTTCAAAAGATGACTTTGGATTGATCCGTACAGATTCCTACGGCTATTTTTCAAGTAACCGGGAAGGAACACATGGATATGATCACCTGTATTGGTTCCAATACCGCAAAGCAATTGTAATGGACACGTTGAGGGGTGAGGTAGTCGACCAGGAATCCAGTCAACCCGTTGCAGGGGTTACTGTTGAATTATTGGAAAAGCAAGAAGACGGATCATGGAAACTGGTGGAAAGTACCGTTACCAAAGGTGATGGTAAATGGGAATTTATTGCTCATCCGGAGAAAGAGTATCAAATCAATTTTAAACATCCTGATTATGCTGATAACTCTGTAGGAATTCCCGTAAATGACGGCGCAAACCCATCTAATCGAGACAAGATTCTTTCCCAGTTAAGTCCGATGAAACTCTCTAAAGATGAAAGTCGCGACATGCTTTCTGGGCAGTTGGTGGACCGTATTTCCGGAGAGCCCATAAAAGGGGTGGAAGTGGAGTTGTTTCAAAAGTTGAATGACGGAAATTCTGCCCTGGTAAACAGCACAACTACGAACAAAAATGGGAAATGGGAATTTAGGATAGACGACGATAAAGAATACCAGGTGAAATTCAATCATCCGGTATACGATCAAAGCTTAGTGGATATTCCGGTGAAGAACGGCAACGATCGTACGGAGATCATGCAGGCATTAAATCCCCTACAAATGAATCCGGAAGCGAAGAAAGACAACGTTATCACGATCAACAACCTGTATTTCGACTTTGGAAAGAGCAAAGTTCAGGAAGATTCAAAACCTATTCTTGACAATCTTGCCAGCTACCTTAAAGAAAATGCTGATGCAAAAGTTGAACTCGGAGCACACACCGATGCGGTAGGAAAAGACGATTACAATATGGAACTGTCTGAAAAACGAGCAAACAGCTGCAAAGAGTATCTGGTGGAAAAAGGAATCAGCGCGACCCGTATTATTGCCAAAGGTTACGGAGAAACTAAGATTCTGAACGGCTGCTTTAACTGGAACGACTGTACCGAGGAAGAGAACCAGGTGAACAGGAGAGTAGAAGTTAAATTCCTGTAGGTAGCCCAATCGATTCGTAAAGTTTGGCTACGACTTTTACCGTAGCTACAGGCGATCACTTCATACAGGTAAACCGTATAAATCCATGTGTAAGCTGTGTAAATATTCCTCGATCACTTGAGTATTTATCTCTACACCCTGTGGATTCGTCGTAACAACATCCGGTGTACTTTTTCTAAAAACAAATATTCACCCAGGTCTTAGTGTGGCTGGTCTTACTGGTCATTTCATTTCACGCGGAACGGTTTGTGCCCAATAACAAACAAGCCTTACCACATTTTAAAAATCGAAATGTTATGATCAAGATTACCGCATTGGGCGCTATGCTCATACTTACATTACCAGTTTTCATCAAGAATCCGGTTTTTGGATCTTCTTCCAGTTCTTTACACACTTCACTTCGCGAATCAAATTCTAGGTTGATTGAGCCAACGGTGTCTATTAACGTTGCGATGCCTCCCAACACTGCACCTTTTGCTATTGATGATTGGGCGGTAACGATAATGGATACATCGGTTATGATTGATGTACAAGACAACGATTCGGATCCCGAAAATGATCCACTGGTGACGTCCATTACCGCCATGCCTGTTAACGGGAATGCATCCGTGATCTCAGGAGATAGTATCTACTATACGCCTAACCCTGGATTTGTTGGTAACGATACCCTTCTTTATCAAGTTTGTGATCCTGGTGGGTTGTGTACTGAGGCGACTGTTGTTATAGCCGTTGAGGAGTTGAATGAGCCGCCTGTGGCGTTAGATGATTCTACCACCACTTTGGAAGATCAATTTGTAACCATTGACGTTCAGGTGAACGATTGGGATCCCAATGGAGATTCCATAAATACAGTGATTGCTACACCGGCAGTAAATGGTTCGGTTGCTGTTCTCGACAACGACAGCATTTTGTACACTCCCGATGCTGGATTCAACGGCCTGGACCAGTTTGTTTATAACGTCTGCGATACCGGTGGACTCTGTGGTGCAGCGGTTGTAAGGATCTATGTAGTGTCAACAAATGAGCCACCTGTTGCGGAGAATGATTATGATACAATAGCCGTAAATACTAGTGCTGTTATTGAAGTTATTGCCAACGACTTTGATCCGGATTTTGACACCTTAGCCGCTTACATTTTTGATGATCCTGCCAACGGCGAGGCTTTCATGAATGGAAGTGAAATTCATTACACGCCTAATCCTTCATTTAGAGGAAACGATACGATTCAATACGAGGTATGCGACCCGGAAGGGGGATGCGATCAGGCACTGGTCATTATTACCATCCCCAAAGAGAATACTTACCTGATCGCAGTGGATGACTATGCGGATGCAGAACAATTCACGGCTACGCCCATAGCCGTACTCGACAATGATTTTCATTCCGATGAAGATTCGTTAATCATTTCGTATTTCACCCAGGGTACCAATGGAAGCGTTACTCAATCAGGAGAAGAGTTAATCTATCAGTCTACGCCAAGTTTCTACGGTGTTGATCGGTTTACCTACGCCATATCCGATGCTCGGGGAAGGTCTGATACAGCGGTTGTGTATGTAACCGTTGAAGAACCTCTCGATCTGAGTATACCAACGGGCATTACGCCAAATGGCGATGGTTTTAACGATGCCTTTGTAGTGCAGGGTATACATCCCCTTGATCGCGTAACTATCAACATCGTAAACCGATGGGGCATGCAGGTTTATGAGACCAAAAACTATCAAAATGACTGGGTTGGTGAAAACCAGCAGGGAGAAGAATTGCCGGACGGAACCTATTTCGTGGTACTTAACATCAATCAGCACGATAAGTCCGAAGAGAAATCTTACTCAGGTTATGTAGATGTGAGAAGAGAATAAATAAGCTCAGATAAAAAAGACAACAATATGAAACGATATATACTAATTACAATCATCATGCTAATGGGATGCAATTTGGCACGATCCCAACAGGATCCTATGTTTAGCAATTACATGTTCAATGGATTATACCTGAACCCAGCTTATGCGGGAAGTCACGATTACTGGAGTGCCAATTTACTACTCCGTAAGCAGTGGGTAGGCTTTGACGGAGCTCCACATAGCCAGTTTTTCACGGTAGATGGCCCAATTAACCATGAGAAAATGGGGCTTGCATTTATCTTGGGGAACGATGAAATCGGAGTTACACAGAAAACCAGATTATACGCTGATTACGCGTATCACGCAACCCTCGGCAATGGAACATTGTCATTCGGCTTAAGAGGTGGAGTTTCTTATGAGCGTGCTCAGTTTGGAGAGTTACAGGTAAACGACCAGTCAGACCCTTTGTACATGAACACAGCCACCCGATCGTGGCTTCCTAATTTCGGAACAGGGGTATACTACTATACATCTAAATTTTATTTAGGGCTTTCTGTACCGCACCTTCTTAACTACGAAGAAAACACCAACCTAAGCGTTGCGAGTACCATGGAAGGAGCTCCCAATCAAGAAAGACATTACTTTCTGAATACCGGTTACGTATTTCATGTGAACGATTGGCTGGATTTAAAACCAAATGCGATGGTCAGATATGCGTATCAGGCACCTGTTCAATTTGACATGAATCTGAATGTTTTGTTCAAAAAAGTACTATGGGTCGGTGCCTCGTACAGGTTTAAGGAGAGTGTTACTTTACTTACTTCGGTGGAGTTGGCCAATAGGTGGAGAGTAGGATATGCCTATGATATCAACGTTTCTAAACTGGCTAGCATGAATAGTGGTAGCCATGAGTTAATGATTGCTTTCGCCTTTAACAAAGAAGACCTTGGAATCAGGTCACCCAGATATTTTTAATTCATAAAGCAGCTCATGAAAGTTACCTACCTACTTGCTATATTAATGATCTTTCTGTCAGGATGCACCGACTATTATCTAAGTCGGGGAGATAAACATAGTGACCAATTAGAATACGCGGAGGCGGTCAGGTACTATGAGAAAGCTGCTAAATCGCCTGAGAAAATCAACGACCCATATTTCAGACAACGGTTAGGGCACGCTTTTTATGAGCTTAACGATTACGATAAAGCCGAAGAGCAGTTGCGAATGGCGTTTTCAGAAGATTCCGTGAGCAGGGAGCATCATGTTCATTACGCTGAGATCTTAATGAGCAAGAAAAAGTATCAGGAGGCGAAGTCAGTTTTGGATGAGTATTTAATCGACTATCCAAATGATAATAGAGCGGTGAACTTGCGTCTGGCATGCGACGAAATAACCCTGGAGGATAACAAATACGCTTATTTTGTCTGGCCGGTTGAGGAATTGAACCAGATTGAATATTCTAATTTCAGCCCACGCTACTATGGAGAGAGTAAATTGCTTTTTTGTACTGAAAGAAATGCCCGAAACAATAAGAGAAACAAGTGGAATAACAATCCTTACCTGGATCTGTATATAGCAGAACTCGAAGACGATGGTTCAGTAAGCGCTACATCCCCATTTGACCAGAAGATCAATTCTCTTTATCATGATGGGCCGGCTGCCGTTTTTGGCGGAGCAACAGGTACCATTTTTTTTACCCGATCAGATTTTATGGATGATGAGAGCAACAAACTCGATTCAGATCATCAAAATGTGAATCAATTTAAATTGGTAAAAAGTGAGTACGACGAGGAGACAGGAAATTGGAGCAGTCCGGAACAACTCTGGTTTAACGAAGATGGTGTTTCTTATGGGCACCCTACAGTTTCATCAGATGGAAACACAATGGTATTCAGTTCCGACAAAATTGGAGGAAAAGGCCAGGGAGATCTTTACATAACGGAAAAGGTCAATGGTCGTTGGTCAACACCGAGAAATCTTGGGCCAGGAATCAATACCGAAGGCAATGAGGTATTTCCTTATTGGTCGGATCAGGAAGGGGGAAAAACCCTTCTTTATTTCTCTAGTAATGGTCAGCAGGGCTTTGGTGGATTGGATATATACTGCGTTGAGAAAACGGATCAGGGGTGGAGCGAATTAAGACATTTCCAGGGGCCGATTAATTCCTCTCAGGACGATTTTGGTTTGATCATTTCTGAAAACGGACGTAGTGGATACCTTTCGTCCAACCGGGCTTCGGATGACAAGAGCATCGATCAGATTTTCGGATTTACACGTCTGGAGACCAATATGTATGTAAAAGGTAGAGTAATTGAAGCGGCTACCGGAAATAATGTTCCCTACGCCGTTGTAGATATTACCAATTCAACGCTACATACAAAACAAGAGATACTAACCAATATTGAAGGCGAGTTTATGCATAAAATAGCCTTCAATAGCAATTTCTTTTCGACGGCCAATAAGAAAGGGTATTTCGTGAAAGTGGCGTATTTCGATACGAAGGTGGAGGATTTTAAATCTGATGACACAATTGAGGTGGTTTACGAATTAGCCGAGATTGAGCAAGGCCAGGTTTTCGTTCTTGAGCACATTCACTACGATTTTGACGAATACCGGATTCGTCAGGACGCCAGTCGGGAATTGGATGAACTTGTGGAGTTTATGCGAATTAATAACAACGTTGAGATTGAATTGAGAGCCCATACGGATTGTCGCGGTAAAGACAGGTACAATTTGCATCTGAGCAGGAAAAGAGCTAGAGAGGCTAAGAAGTACCTGGTGAATCAGGGTATCTCAAGGAGCAGAATTAGTGCAAAAGGGATGGGGGAGACACAACTGGTCAACGATTGTAATTGTAAAACGGGCGAATATCCGGAATACAATTGTACATCCCAACGACATGAGGAGAATCGCCGAACTGAGTTTGAGATAACTTCACTTCACAAACCTGATAACGTCAAGATTATTGATCAGAAGTAGGCAAGAACTCATCGCTTCTCGCCGTCCAGGAATTTGTCGGTGAAATGCTCCTTCCTTTTTCCTTTGCCAAATTGTTCGCTGTTATAAGATTGAGATTGTCCTTTAGGAATGGATAAAGATTGCCAATCCTCATTGAGAATTAATTTGCCAATAAACACGATTTGTCCAACGTGGTAAGGGTAATGAGCCAATTGGCGGTGAATGGCTTCCTGAATCGTATGTCCCTGATTTCGAATAAAAACCAGTTCGGTCAAATCATCATCAGTTAACGGTTCCAATGCTTCGAAGACACATTTCCAGCCTTCGTGCCATCTACTTACTATCGCCTCTTTAGAATCCAGTACATCTTCGAATTCATGATCCCGGTTTCTCCATTCTTTTTCCCCGTCAGAATTTCTGAAATCCGTCCACCGACTGAGCATATTTCCCGCCAAATGGTGAACGATATTGGCGATGGAATTACTCTCGCTACTGGCTTTCCAAAGTAGTTGTTCACTTGATAATGCGTCAATGGTTTTCTTTCCGAGCATCTCGTAGTAGCGGAATTGCTTTAAGTATCCTTCGATGATTTCGTGCTTCATGGCTTTCTGGTTATTCTATTTAGAGTATTGGTTGCTCAATGTGATGCTGTTATTTTACCATTGTGTATTTGGTTTGTTCGGCAAAGTAGCGTTGTTCCCGGCAATTGACGAATCTAAGATCCTCCACCAGAAGTTGCTCCGGGCTTAAGAGAGTTATCTGAAAAACGTATACTTTCTGCTTTCTGAATAACTTTTTCGGGAACTCCAACACAAGGGATGTCCATCCACCTTGCTCTTCCAGTCCTGCTTTAAGAGGAAGACGGGTAAGTGTGGGTGTTGTCAGAAAAGCAGTGTCATGCACGATTTCCAATTCCAGAATCCCTACGTCTCCAACAGAGTCGTACCAGGTGTAGTCTTTTTGGTCTTTCCCATCAAAACAGGGTAAATAGCTAAAGTGGTGTTGCTTCCAACTGCCCTGGAGCTGGTCGATGGTAATTTGACCATGACCATTAGTTACATAGAGTAGTGTCAGTATAGCAATACACCATTTCATTTATTGTCTTACCAATCGCACATGTTGTACGTAATCTTCAGATTCAATGCGGATCAGGTACGTTCCCCTTGCAAGCAAACCAATATCCAGAACAATCTGTGGACTGTTACTAACGGTTTTTTCCTCAATCAAGCTGCCTCCCAGACTATACAACGTGGTCTTGAAAGAGGTGTTGTTCCCCAACGGTCGGATATAAACCTTGTTAGAAGATGGATTTGGGTACACCAAAAACTGATCGAGTTGATTTTCCGCAATAGTGTTCGAACTGTCAATGGTTACCGTTAGCATTTCAGAACTGCTACAACCGTTAGTGTCTGTTACCAATACCGTATAAGTGGTGGTGCTGTCTGGCGTGGCTATTGGTGTTGCGCTGTTGGGGTCATCCAGTCCGGCCGTTGGCGTCCAGGAATAGGAGCCTCCTCCAGTCGCAGATAGATTGGTTGATTGTCCGGGAGAGATGGTGATATTACCACTGGTTGAAACAGCGGGAGGTGTATGCACAATTACCAATACTGAATCCGAGGAGGGGCATGTTCCGATGGTCCCTGAAACGGTGAAGAGATCAGTAGATGTAGGGGAGAAGGGAACTCCTGAGTTGATTCCCGCATCCCAGATATAGCCGCTTCCACCTGTTGCGTTAAATACTACTGAATCACCCGGGCAAATTGCTGAATCGCTCACCGATGCTACAATACCTACCGTTGTGTCTACGTACGCCGTCACAGGAACTCTCGGACTGATGCAATCTGCTTCACGGATCTCCCAGTCGAAGAAAAAGTAGTAGTAATCCAATGGAGTTCCTGAAACATTTGAGCCCGTGAGAGAAACAATGCCAGGCAAGGTGTAAGGGTAGGTTGGCGAACCGTCATTGATCCTGAACAGGTCTACCAGACCGCCCGTTACTTTCAGGTAGTAGCCTGAATACGGGGTGATGTCAAAATTGAGGGTAACTCTGCTTTCTCCGGCAGGGATATTCACCGTTGTGGAATGAATAACACTTCCGCCATCTCCGTCAAGCACCTGAATAGTTCTGTTGCCTGAAGATCCGGCGTAGACTTTTACAGACTCAAGAATGAAAGGCGCATAGGCGTCAAAAAACAGCCCACGCAGATCATTGGCATCAAAATAGCTTCCACCTCCAAATAGGTTGTCCGGAGGACCAACATTTTGAATTGGATTTTGGATGACTTCCTGAACGTAGAAATCTGTTGTAGTAGAAACAGATTGTGTGGTGCTGGTTCCGGCTCCAACCTGCGAGCCACCAATCGGAGCGTCGTACCATTCAAGGGTTCCGCCACCAACTGCCGTTCCCGTTAAGGTCGCATTTCCTGCTGAGCAAACAGTGTCGCCGATTCCACTTGGAGCGGCAGGTATATTAACAATAACGTACGAGGTTTTGGTAACCGTATCCTGTCCGGTCGGATTTACGGCATTCATCGTAACGGTGTAAGTGCCGCTTGCTGTGTAAGCGTGAATCGGATGCTGATCCGTGGAGGTGTTTCCGTCTCCAAAATCCCAGTTCCATGCATTCGGATTGAATTCCGAAAGATCTGTGAAAGCCACAATTCCTGTACATGTTTCCGTTACGTCTGATGTAAAGTCAGCAATCGGTTCAAAGAATACCTCAGATGACGAAGTGAGCGCAATATCCGTTACAAAAACAGAACCTGTGACACTCTGATTAAAGTTGAATCGGAGGTTGCCCATATCGCTTAAGTCAACTCCTGTGAAATCGGTCAGAGGAATTTTAATGGTATTGTGTAGAAGCTTTGGAAGTACGTCCGTTTCATTTCCCGGGGGATCGAACAATACCTGCGTGTAATTGCCAACTGTAACCGTAGCAATTCCTCCCGAATTGTCTCTTAACTCCACTTCAAAATCAAGTGGGCCTGAGCTATTCACAAAGTCCAAGGCCACACGAAACTGAATCGCCTCTACCTGCGTCCAATTACTGATGTGTGCAGGAACAGCATTGTCGTACCAATCATCCGAAGAGTTCCATTCCAATCCTTTTTGAGAGAGTCCTATTAATGATCCACCTGAGCGGCTATGTGGTTCCTGGCGTGTGCCAAGCCCCAAACAACTGAGTTCTCCGGTATCATCTCCACATACATCGTAATTGGTTAGACCGTTGCTCGAAACCGCTGCACCAAAAGTGTTCGACGTTTCCGTTCCTTCTGTATCGATCCGGTTCAGATCTACTCTCTTGTGACTGGGGGCATGATAGGATACGAATACCTCGGTACTATCGAGCATGGATGAAGCCGGAGGTGTGATGTCATCCACCTGGAGAAGAGGAAGAAAATCCGTTTCCCCACCAATGTGAGTCCTGAAAAAAGCGCCTGCATAAGCCAGTAGAGAAGCTCGTTGAACAGCATCAGAGAAACGTTCGTTGCTTCCGGATCCGGTTCCACAATGGGGGTCGTTTTGGGTGAAGTCTTCAAATCCCCAATCATCTGAAGCTCCGGCTGGGAATAACCCAGGGGTCCAAACGGTATTGTAGTAATTATGATTCGCTCCCAACATCATTACGTTGTACTTTGGGGTAGTGTCGTTCAGTTCGTTATAACGAGCATCGTCGTAATAATGAACACCGTGAAGGCTGGATACATCCCCATCGCAATAAGGTGCAATGTTCATCACCGGAATGTCATTCAAAACCGGATTATTGAAATCAACAGGAGCCAGTGTAAGCACTGCATTTACCCCAAACGGACTTCCCTGAGAACGATTGAGAAGGGCATGGGTAATAACTCCCTCTCCACCTCTGGAATGCCCCATTGTGCCAACATTGCTCAGGTCTAATTTGCCCACAAACTGTGTTCCGAATGGAGCACCGCCCGTGGTGTTGAAGGTTTCCCAAAGTTCCAGGTGGTGCTGAATCAGTTCCGCTCTTGCACCCATCCCAGAATCGCCGTGGCTGTTATCGGTGGCACTAATGCTGTTCGCCGAAATAGAAATAACAATGTATCCGTGGCTGGCCAGATTGGAGGCGAGGTAATCGTATCCCTCATAACTTGGTATCGGGTCATCACTGCCACAAGGCCACGAACTGGAAGTAAAATTCGAACCCGGGTCGTAACATGGAGAATGTCGCCCGTGAAGAAACAGGAGGACCGGAAATGGCCCCGCGCTCATGTCGGATGGGTGGTGAACATTCCCCGTTACTTCCACCAAATCGCTAAAGCTCGGTGGTGCAAAAGCCTGATCACCGAAGTCGTAATCTTGTTTGGTTACCAAAAGTGGTCCCGGATCACCAGGGTCTGCCTGGGCGTAAACACAAAAGGATGGAATCAGCAAAACAAGTAGTAAAGCCAGCGTAGTAGTCAATTTTAGCATAATGGTTACTTGTTTGAAATGTTAGTAGGAGAATAGTGGCCCAGATTCCAATGCCTGCCCTGGAATTTCGGCGGATTGGATTTGTTTTGCTCATAAAGCCCGTAAACCAGGGTGATTTCATCGCCATCAGAAAGCAATGGTTGCATGTCCTCACTAATGAGGAATACCAATTTGCTTTCATCTCCGTTTGGGTGCTTACTAAGTACAAAATGATCGTCGCCGATGTGCAATACGTACCGTTGTGCTCCCACCACAAATTTGCGGTCCGACTTAATGTGAACTTCTATCTGATTTTCTGATTTGTCCCAATCCGTAATCTGGATAGTTCCTTCGGTTTGCCCGCTTGCACCAGCGAAGAAAAAAGTGCTAAGCACCGCAAACATTAATAGTTTTTTCATGAAAGTGTTTACTGATGACTTTAAAGATAGTGAAAATCAGGGTGGGGAACAGGTTTAGCGTCCCGGGCAATTTTGAGTTTATTTCTGGCCAGGCACCCTACTTTTACATACAAATGCATATTTTGTGTAAATGAGAGTGGTTTTAGTAGTCATGACATTACTAACCGGCTGGGTTAGCTGTAACGCTCAGTCGTTAACTTCTTATTACGTCCCTATGGACGATGGGGTCAATCTCGCTGTTGACGTGTACTTACCCGAAAAAAATGATCAGGAAAAGTGGCCTGTATTGGTACAGTTCGAACGGTACTGGCGATCTGCTGTTTCAAGGAAAAGCAAGGATGTAAAGCCGTCTCTGGGAGGTAGGTCGAAATATTTTAGTGATAATGGCTATGTCATTGTCATTGTAGACACAAGAGGTTCAGGAGCCTCCTTTGGTACAAGATTGTCGGAATACTCTCCGCAGGAAGTAATGGACGCTTCCACGGTGTTAGACTGGATAGTTGCCCAGCCCTGGTCAGACGGAAATATTGGTTCATTCGGGACCTCATACACCGGTACCACAGCCGAGTTGTTATGTGCGACCCAGCATCCGGCATTAAAAGCAGTAATACCTGGTTGGTCAGATTTTGACGTGTATAGGAGTCCAGTGCGGCCATATGGATTGTTGGCGAGTAAGTTCATCAAGAAGTGGGGATTGTATGTAAAGCTTTTAGACAGGAACAGAAAGTTGTTGCTCGGCGAGAGCATTTATCCGGTTGTTAAAGACTCTTTAAAGCCTGCCCTGAAAGATCATAAGAACAACATGAACGTGAAGCGGGCTACAATTCGCGGTGAATACCGGAACTCGAAGACCGGTGCTTACGATTACGAAGAATGTTCTGTGGTAAATTGGGAAAAGGAAATTGAAGCGTCCAATGTTCCTATGCTGATTTTAGTCAGTTGGATGGATGCCGGGACTGCCGAAGGAGCGATTCAGCGTCTGGAACATTTCACGAATCCTCAAAAATTACTGGTAATGTCTACGGCTCACGGCGGTTGGTGCAATGCCAGTCCGTTTTCCGTAGGTGATAGCCTGTTGTATCCAAATCCAACCATGCAGGAACAGAACCAATTGCAGTTAGACTTCTTTGATCATTATCTAAAAGGAGTAGACAAAGGAGTCGAAGATTGGCCTCTGATCAGGTATTTCAATATGGGAGAGGAAAAGTATAGGAATTCTAATGTGTGGCCGATACCCGGCACTCAACCCACCAATTATTATTTTCAGAAAGAAGGAGGTTTAGAAGTTGACCAACCTGTGGATACAGCGGGTTCCGATTCTTACAAGGTTGATTTTTCCGTGTTCAC
Source organism: Parvicellaceae bacterium (assembly GCA_965267315.1). Lineage (GTDB taxonomy): Bacteria > Bacteroidota > Bacteroidia > Flavobacteriales_D > Parvicellaceae. Next base: position 3,560,938 of record OZ253949.1, on the reverse strand, counting down.
CAGTGACCAAAACCGTTGGACCACACAAATGGAAGGGGCTGTTCTAAATTTAGATCATCGCAATGAAATGGACGAAAGGATGTTGGTCTACACATCGAGCCCGTTAGATCAGGATGTTCAGATCACCGGAACACCTTACGCTACCCTTCAGTTGTCGTCGACGCATACAGATGGAGCTGTGTTTGTTTATTTGGAAGATGTAGATGAACAGGGAAATAGTACGTACATAACCGAAGGAGGATTGCGCTTAATTCACCGAAAGGAGGTGGCGGTCGATACCGGACAATACAATTTGCATACATTCAACAAAGAAGATGCATCCCCAATGATTCCAGGTAATACAGAAACGGTAAGACTTAAAATGTGGCCCACTTCGGTATTGATCAAAAAGGGGCATTCCATACGTGTTGCAATTGCCGGAGCCGATAAAAGCACTTTTGACCGGGTGCCCAAAAAAGGTACTCCCGGATTAACTTTTCAGCGAAACGCGATTAGAAGTTCTTACATAACGTTGCCGGTGGTAGAGGGTGATTGAACAAGTGTTCCAGATCGGTGGTATGTCCTGTGTACGATCCAAGTTGAGCATGGTTCCCAAAGATGCTGGTAAACGGGGTGGTTTTTCAATCGAATCTCGCTTTTGCGTTGTGGATAGGCTGATGTTGGATGATACTTTGTTACCTACCGTTCTTGTTTTTAATCTTTTCAAGTTCTTTTATTTCCTTTGGATTGTGTTCTCGTGTCCGTTTGCAAATGTTAGTCCAGTAAACATTTTGACCATCTGGAAATTCTTGGTCTCTAAAGAAGGCGCCAAAATAGCTATCAGTGTCGGCATAAATAATGTATTTCTGCCCTTCTCTAAAACGGTATCCGCAGTCTCCGTTACCCATCCCTGTATAAATTGCTAATGTGTCGCTTCTATTACTTCCTTTATACACGGTGTCAACAAGTATCAGCACTTTCCTTAAATAGTAACCGTTAAATCTTTTATCCAGTGAGTCAGCAGGAAACCCGAGTTCAACCATTTCTTTAATTCTTGTCGAGTCGGGCAGCCATTCTGTCTCAATGCTAATGACTTGTCCTGAAGTAACAATGTCAGCGCTTTTATATCCGCTTTCAACGGTGCTTTCTCCAATACATGAACACGCGGTTGCTGACTGGTTTGTAAAACCCAAAAATAGCAGTCCCAATATGGTGAGTATTCTTGTCATTTTTAATGGTAACGTTTCCGCATAAATTTAGTGCATTTGGATAGGAATTGCCATTACTCGCTGCCAGAGGGTCCATCGGACTCGGTTTTAGTTGGGTTTAACTCGTTCATTGTTATATACTGTTCTAGCGCAATACTTTTAAACTAAGATCTATATCTGTAAGTTTCTGAACAAGTATGCACTTGCTAAAAAACTGTGACTTTTTAAGTAGAGAGGCTCTTAAATATTGATCAAAGTTGTCTTCAGAAAATACTGTAGTAGGAAAGCCAAATACGTGACCTAAAAATTCAATCTCAGTAAACTGTTCATCCGAGTGCAGATATTTCATTCTGTTGAAATGAAGCTTTGGCGTTTCAGCTTCCCTCTCAAACATCATAATGATTCCATGAGTTCTGATGAAATAGAAAACAGGTAAATCTCCTTTGTTGTACCGAGCAAAATTCCTTATTACATTGAATTTCTCTTCATAACCAATATCTTGTTGCCTGTTAAGTTCTTCAAGAAACATTTTGTAAAGACCTCTTTTAAAGGACCGACAGAGGTCTTTCTGAAATTCTGGATTTAATTTGAAAGAAGGTTTTACGCTAAGCCTTGGTTTGCCATTTCGTTCCTTGACCTCGAAATACATGGATTTAAATTTTCCAACTTTTCGTTTGGTACCAGAAGGAAGCATCATTGTCTTTCTAGAGATTGCAAAAGTTTCTTTCAAAGCTTCTTCAACTGAATATCTAGAGTTTTCTGAATCTCGATTTCCGAAATACGAATTACAATCATCGCATACGTTACGATTGAAATTTTGACCCCCAAGTGATTTAGGAATCGTATGAGCCTTAGCTTCGAATGTCACCTCAGTCTCTGTTTTTAAGCACCAAAGACATTTATGAATCATAGAATTGCGTAAAACGTTCCAGCATAAATTTAGTGGAGAAGCCCGAAGGGTGCAAATTTATGCTCTGCACCATCAAACCTCTGGAATTAACCTTTGTGCCTTGTTAGCGGTAGTTTAATCTCTTCTTGTGAATCTGAATTTTGCCGCAAAAGAATAGACATTTCCTTCTGTAGGGTTGCTGTGATTTGCCATTTCTGGAAAATAACATTGTCCCACAAAACTAGAATCATTCCTTTCTGTTATTATGTACTTCATAACCAGACTTTCACTTTTACCTAGAGTATCTGATTGAATCGGTATAGTTTCCAGAAAAAGAGTGTCTCCAGAAGTTATCCATTTCTGTAAGTTCATCGATAGTAAAGATGCTCCTTGTCCTGTATGACCAGTACCGTTAGAATCTAAAGTGAAAGTTGGCTCAAAAGGAATTTTCCCGTTAACATCGTGACCAACCCAACTACCCAGGAAAAAAGGATCTCCACTTTGCCCATTGGCAGAAGTGCAAATTCCTAATAGGAGGATGAATATTAATTTATTCATTGTAATTACTGCTAACGTTTCCGCATAAAGTTAGTAGAGAAGCCTGTAGGATGCAAATTTGCACTCTGCACCATCAAACCTCTGGAATTAACCTTTATGCATTGTCGTGCTTAGTTGATTATAGTGCCAATTTCTGGGTTGTTACGTATTTTTCAAACTCTGCAACAGCCTTTGTGATTTCACCATGCTTCGGATGGTGGTCATGCCATGGAAAATAGCTAACAACCAATATTAATGAATTCGTTTTTAAGAAGCTTACCTTTGATAAGTCTGCTGTCCAGGGGTGTGATAAAACCATTGAGCTGTCTGATTTATTGAAAATGGAAATTCCAATGCAAGTATGTCCCGCCACATACAAGGTGCCATCACCAGTAAGGCAGTACTGAGTGGACTTTAACCTAAGCTTTGGTGTGTAGAAGGGCTTTTTCATTGCGAAGATTTCCCAATTTCCTTCCAGATGATCAATACATTTTTCTAGCAGTAAACTCTGTTGCGAATTTAATTGAGCAAAGGTATTCGCACCAATCAGGAAAAAAATAAGAGTGGAGAAAAACTTCATTTGTACTATAACGAATTTTGGTTTTTCGGTTACTTCAATTAAGCACAAAGTTTCCGCACAAAGTTTCCGCACAAAGTTTCCGCACAAAGTTTCCGCACAAAGTTTCCGCACAAAGTTTCCGCACAAAGTTTCCGCACAAAGTTTCCGCATAAAGTTAGCGCATTTGGATAGGAATGGCCATTACTCTCTGCAAGAAGATTCATCGGGCTCGGTTTTACCTGGGTTTTAACTCAGTTCATTGTTGTAGCCTTTACAATTGCTTAGAATCCTAGATATCCCATTGCCCACAGTATTGCAAGTACAGCACAACCTGCTGTTGTAATTATCGCAGTTAATAATTTAACTCCGTATTTTTTATTGAATAAGATAATCATCACAATCCAGAGGAGTGAGCATATTATCCACAGAGTAACAAAGGGGTATTCATATTTACTTGAGTCCGTCCAAGTCAATAGCAGCAGACAGATAAGCGTAATGGGAAAAACAAGAAGCTGAATAAAAATGAAGCTGAAATATTTCCAAGTATTGGCCATAACGTTCCAGCATAAATTTAGAGGAAATTCCCCAAGGGTGAAAATTTTCCCTTTGCGATAGCAGAGCTCAGCAATTAACCTTTAACTATTGTTTCTTTCTGCTTTCGTATGCTGACTTTATTAGTTCGTCAAACTTTTTCTCAATATCTTCTACATTCTGTTGGAAGCTATTTTCTTTTTCTGAAATTGAGGTATCTGGTCGAACCAACAGAAATGTTGATGTCACTACCAAAATGAAAACGGCCGTAGACCATATGAATAGGCTATTTTTTAGGTTGATCCGCTTCCCTAGTTTCAGTTTATTTATCCAATTGTCACCATCGGAAACGACCTTCCAGTTTTTTCGATTTAGTAATGAGTAAATAAGCAATGTCCAGCCGAGTAATGTAACGACAATGATAGGTGCTTCACCCACGCCCAATCCACCCATGACCTCTGTCATCTTGGTTAAAAAGTTGAACGGGTTGAAAAAAAGTTCTGTTATGCCACTTAGGACCAATAGAGCCCCTAGAAGAATTCCAAGGCCATTCATGCCAAAACTAGCGTCCCAGCTACGTATGTTTTTCATTAATCCCAAAGCCTGAAATTATAGCTAACGTTCCAGCATAAAGTTAGCGCATTTGGATAGGAATTGCTATTACTCTTCACCAGAGCGTCCATCGGATGCTGTCTTATTTGGATTTTAACTCAGTTCATTGTTAGAGCCTATTCAATGCACAAGGTTTCACCCTCTTCAGGCTTATCAGAGTGTCCTACTTGTTTAAGCAAGTACTGAAATTTACCTTGCAATTCTTCCTTTATAATTCTTTGAATCGTTTGTTTTTTGTCTTCAACAGACTTGAATCTAATAAGCATGTATTCATAAGACTCATTATCAAACAGTCTATGCTCTTCAGTAATCATTTCAAGTAAGATTCTTGCATGCACAGACCACTGTTTACCTGTTTTTGAAGTAAGCATTGTATCTCTAGGTAAGCCTTGAAGTGAGTGAGTTAGAAATACCACAACACCAATGTTTGTGAGATTAAAAGATTCGTTGACTAACGCAGTTGGTATCATGAATTGGCTCTAACGTTTAGTATATGAATTGTATTTAGCCAATAGGCGAATATAATTTCATATACAATGTTAGCTGCTTTTTGTTTTTCTTTTAAATAACCATTTGAGTCTATTGACGGTCGGGTATTTTCTATTTGCAGTCATATTGTTAATTACTAATGCAGTAGCAAGTAAAATCAGTGTACCTGACAATACAGGGGATAGCACATAATAATAACCTAATCCTTTAATTTTTTCAGTTCCAATAGTTGCTATTAGAGCCGTAGCTCCTCCAGGGGGATGAAGTGTTTTAGTTATCTGCATAAAAACTATGGATAGAGACACAGCAAGTGGTGCAGAAAGCCAAAGCGTTTCTGGAATTAATTTATAAATAGATACTCCAATTAAAGCTGATATTAGATGTCCACCAACTAGATTTCTAGGTTGTGCGAGTGGGCTTTGTATTGCTCCGTATACAAGAACGCTTGAAGCTCCAAATGAACCGATAAGGAAAATGTTCTCCGTCCTCGTGAATGAACCACTTTGAATATATGCGATCACACCTATTCCTATGAAAGATCCTAAGAAAGTCCATAAATGTTCTTTGGTGTCTATAAGTGTTTCCTTGTAAATAATGTATCTAGAAATTCTCAGACTTCTTTTAATTCGTTTTTTCATTTAGTCTAAAATTGCAGCTAACGATTGTATATCTACTAGTATTTATTTCGCTATCTCCGCAAGTTACTCATCGGATTTGAATGAACACGGTAAACACGTGCCCGACAAATACTAGGGCAGCGACAATATTTAGCACCAGAAAAAGCGTCTGGTTTCTGGCGATTTCACCCCGGCGCTTTGCAATGATTGAAAACACCATGGCAAGGATCGCAAGAATGGCACTGCCCACCAGACACATAAATATCAGGACTGCCATTACAATTAAGGCAATGTATCCGCTTCGGAGCACAATATCTTCCAGCAGATAACTGATATAGATGAACGAAAAGCATCCTAAACCAATCCAGAATAAACGAACCGCCAGATTGCTGTACCTGGTCCCTGTTTTTCCGGGTTCGGTATCGTCGAGAACTGATTCGCTCAAGGTGCTATGGTAAAACCAACCGGAGCCTTTAACTCTCCGTAGTCGTACATGTTAATGTAAATAGAAACCGTATCGGAAGAACCTTCCCAGGTAACCCGGTAATCGTCTAGCATAGCTTTGCCAAAAATGGCATTATTGCTTGGTACAGCACAGCAACTTCTTAAACGATAGTAGCTAACCTTTTCTCCGTTTGGTCCGGCAAGCATATTTAAGTACTTACGCTCGTTTACTGGGCCTTCACTATTACTGGCACCACCTACCTCAACAGGGTTCTCCGGTGTGAGTCCGTAGCTGGCGTCTGTTGCAACTCCTGTTAGCATAATTTTACCGCTGCTTGGTTTGCTTTTAGCAGCGGCGGAGCCCCCGCCAGCACCGGCTGAAGAAGCCATCCGCTTGTTTGTTGAACATGCCATTAAAGCAGCCACAAGCAGAATAGGAATGAGTCTTTTCATGGGATGAATTCGGTTGATTTCCTTAAAAATACGATTTTCTGATAGCGGAAATGATCACGGTTTCGTTTTCGAAGGAATTCGGATGTCCTCCACAATTTCCACAACTTCCGGTGGTGGGGCAGGGGTAAGTCTGGAAACAATGATAGCCACGGCAAAGTTCAGGATCATACCAATGGTGCCAATCCCTTCGGGAGAAATACCAAATAACCAGTAGTCAACCGTGTTGAGTTCAGGTGAGATAAACTTGAAGAAAATGATATAGCCGAGCGTAAACAATATGCCGGAAAGCATTCCCCACATGGCACCTTGCTTGTTCATACGTTTTGAAAAAATCCCGAGAATGATAGCAGGAAAGAATGACGATGCCGCCAAACCAAATGCAAGGGCCACAATGGCTGCCACGTAGTCCGGTGGATTGATCCCCATGTATCCGGCAATCACCACCGCGCCGCCCGCTGCAATTCTTGCCCACATCAATTCCCGTTTCTCAGAAACATTCGGATTGATTTGCTTTTTAATAAGATCGTGTGCTACCGAACTCGAAATCACCAGTAGTAGTCCCGCTGCCGTGGAAAGCGCCGCCGCCAGTGCTCCGGCCGCTACCAACGCAATTACCCAATCAGGCAACCCGGCAATTTCAGGATTGGCTAAAACCATGATGTCTTTGTCAATGTAGAGTTCATTGGCACTCGATCCAGGTTCGTTACTCAATAGTCTTTGTCCATAGTTTCCGCTGCCATCAGCAAATACCGGTTTTTCCCCTTTGGCAGAAAACACATTTCCCTTCACATAATTAATGACCCCGTCGTTGTTTTTATCCACCCATGCAATCAGGCCATTTTGTTCCCATTTTTTAAACCAGCCAGGACTTTTAGCATATTCGGTAGAGGCAATCTGATCCAGAAAGTTGGTTTTGGAAAATGCAGCAATGGCCGGTGCCGTGGTGTAGAGAATGGCAATGAAAATAAGGGCGTAAGCTGCCGAACTTCTTGCGTCACGGATCCGCTTAACCGTGAAAAACCGCACAATTACATGTGGTAGCCCGGCAGTTCCCAGCATCAGCGCTGCGGTTAGGCAAAATGTATTGATCGTGGAACTTTTGGCTTCCGTATACTCACCAAAGCCCAGGTCTTTGGAGATCAAATCCAGTTTATCGAGCAGGAAAGTTCCCGGTTCGTTCACCAATTCCCCGCCCATACCAACTTGTGGTACCGGGTTCCCGGTCATCTGCAGGGAGATAAAAACCGCAGGTACGGTAAAGGCAAAAATCAGAATACAATACTGCGCCACCTGAGTGTAAGTAATTCCCTTCATTCCGCCTAAAACGGCATAAAAGAAGACGATAATCATGCCGATCACTACGCCTGAGGTGATCTCCACATCCAGAAATCGGGAGAAAACGATGCCCACTCCGCGCATCTGTCCGGCCACGTAGGTAAAAGAGATAAAGATGGCACAGATCAAGGCAACAGTCCGAGCGGTACTCGAATAGTATCGATCTCCGATAAAATCGGGAACGGTGAATTTTCCGAATTTTCTGAGGTACGGAGCAAGCAGCAGTGCCAGGAGCACATACCCGCCGGTCCACCCCATCAAATACGCGGAGCCGTCATAGCCTGAAAAGGCAATTAACCCGGCCATTCCAAGAAATGAAGCGGCCGACATCCAGTCTGCACCGGTAGCCATTCCATTCGCCAGTGGAGAAATTTGTCCGCCGGCAACAAAAAAGTCCTTTGTAGATCCGGCCCTCGACCAAAGTGCTATACCAACGTATATAGCAAAGGTGATTCCTACGATCAGATATGTCCATCCCTGAACACCCACTAGTCTTCGTGTACATTGTGTTTCTTATCCAACCGATTCATGAGGAAGATATAGACCAGAATAATCACAATAAATCCATAAATAGAGCCTTGTTGCGCAAACCAAAACCCGAGCTTAAATCCGCCCAAACGAATGGTGTTCAACTGTTCCGCGAACAAGATTCCACAACCATAAGAGACGATAAACCACAGGGCAAGCAGGATGCCCAGGTAGCGCAAATTGGTACGCCAGTAAACCTTATGATTGTGCTTCTCTTCGATAGAGCCAAAATAGGTATTCTTCTAAATTTCTGAACTTGTCAATAAGAACTTACAAACCTTGTGCATGGTTTGAGGGAGAAAAGATATATTTGTGCAATCGTTAAGAATGACGACAGAGATCATCTTAAATAGCACGCAGTTCGGGTTAACGATCAACCGGCTTTGCTATCAACTAATCGAGAATCACAACGACTTTCAAAACTCCGCTATCATTGGTCTGCAGCCACGTGGCATTTATTTGGCCAATCGTCTGCAAAAGGTCATAAAGGAGCAAGCGGGAATCAACGTGCAAACGGGCGGGTTAGACATTACCTTTTTCAGAGACGATTTCAGGAGAACCGATCGGCCGCTGATTCCGAGCGTAACGAATATGGATTTTACTGTGGAAGGTAAAAAAGTGATTCTGGTAGATGATGTGTTGTATACAGGCAGAACGGTACGGTCGGGGTTGGAAGCAACGATGACTTTTGGTAGACCGAAAAGCGTTGAACTCATGTCATTTATAGATCGCCGGTTTAGCCGAAATCTTCCTATTCAGCCGGATTACGTAGGTAGATCGGTGGATACGATTGACGCTGAACGCGTGAAAGTAAGCTGGCAGGAAGTGGATGGAGTTGATCAGGTAATTTTACATACACCAGAGCATGAATAAGGGATTAAGCACAGATCATCTTTTAGGGATTAAGTACATCACCAAAGAGGATATTGAGTTGATCTTTAGCACCGCAGATTCCTTCAAGGATGTGATTAACAGACCCATCAAAAAGGTCCCGACGCTCAGGGATGTTACCATTGCCAACTTGTTTTTCGAAAACTCCACCAGAACGAAACTCTCGTTTGAATTAGCAGAAAAAAGGTTGTCGGCCGATGTGATCAATTTCTCGGCAGGAGCATCGTCAGTAAAAAAAGGAGAAACACTGGTTGATACGGTAAACAACATCCTGTCTATGAAGGTAGACATGGTGGTGATGCGACACCCAACTCCAGGTGCAGCGGTGTTCTTATCGAAGCATGTAGATGCGAAGATCATCAATGCCGGAGACGGAACGCATGAGCATCCGACACAGGCATTACTGGATACCTATTCTATCCGGGAAAAGCTTGGAGATGTAGCAGGAAAGAAAGTGGCCATAGTAGGAGATATTAAACATTCCAGAGTGGCCTTGTCCAATATCTTTGCCTTACAGAAGCTTGGGGCTGAGGTAATGGTTTGCGGACCCACTACCTTGATACCTAAGCACATTGCACAATTAGGGGTGAGGGTGAGTCATAACCTCCGCGAAGCGTTAAATTGGTGCGATGTTGCAAACATGCTCAGAATCCAGTTAGAAAGACAGGATATCAAGTATTTTCCTTCCATTCGGGAATACAGTATGCAGTTCGGATTAACGAAGGAAATTTTAAATAGTCTGGATAAAGAAATTGTTGTGATGCACCCCGGTCCAATTAATCGTGGAGTAGAGATCACATCTGACGTTGCAGACTCCGAACAATCCATTATTCTGAATCAGGTGGAGAACGGAGTAGCGGTTAGGATGGCAGTTATTTATCTGCTGGCCGCAAAAATTGATAGAATTTAAAAATATTTCTAAATTTGAGAAGCTGCCCGCAGTTTGGGAGACAAGGAAATAAAATAACTGAAGATGAACTTTGTAGTTGAGAAGAAAGAGAAGCATTCACTAATTACTTCTAAAGTTGAAAAACTGGATACTAGTGTTGCTCCTGAGTTGAAGAGTGAAGTGGTACTTCTGGACAAGAATGGTGAGAGTTCTATGATCATTGACTTATCGGAAACCAGATATTGTGATTCTTCAGGTTTGAGTGCACTTTTGGTGGCCAACAGGTTAACCAGAGCCGCCGGAGGAACCCTTGTTATTACAGGCTTGCAGCCATCGGTGGAGAAGCTGATCCAAATCTCGCAATTGCACACAGTGCTCAACATTGCTCCTACGGTTGACGAAGCTGTTTCTCTTATTTAACGCACTTAATTAAATCTTATGAAAAAAACTCTACTTGCTTTAGTTGCTCTGTTCAGCATAAGCGTGCTAAGCTATGGGCAAACATGTACACCTGATCCATTGTATATGGATAGCACTTTTGGAGCCTGGCCCGATACCATCGAGAATTTTGTGTCCGGACAGGTTGGCGTACCTTACGTTCAAATCCTGGATTTCAAATTGCCAAACGATGCCGGAGAGATTGATCCAACGTATTCCGGAGTTCCTGTGGATTCCGCAGTGTTGACTGATGTAACAGGGCTACCTCCCGGACTAACTTACACGTGTAATGTTTCAAGTTGTACCTGGTATGGAGGGCAGCAAGGTTGTGCATCTCTTGATGGCACACCCACTACCGCAGGAACCTACGATATTGTAATTGAGTTGGATGGATGGGTAACCGTGTTTTGGTCGCCTGTATCACAGCCGGTAACTTTTACAGGTTACAAGATTGATGTTTCTCCTGCAATGGACATCACATTGTATCATCAGGATGAATTTTCAATCTCGCAAAATTCACCAAACCCATTTAGCGAAGAAACAACTATCAAGTTCAGAACCGGACACTCCGGAGATGTTTCCTTTCAGATCATGGATCTTCTAGGGAATCGTGTGTATGCGAAAGAGATTAGCGCCGTTCCCGGTGATAATACGTTCCGCTTTACCAATTCAGGATTGGCAGACGGCGTATATATTTATACGCTTTCAAACGGTAAAAAGTCAATCACAAGAAAAATGACCGTAAGAAGGTAAAAGGCTAAAAAGTTTAAAAGCCTCGCTGAATTCTATATGCTTCAGCGGGGCTTTTTTGTGCTGTTTGTTGAGATTCGAAGTAACAATACTGGGATGTGGAAGTGCAACACCAACCTTGGTGCGCTCAGCCAGTGCTCAGTATGTTAATATTCTCGAAAGACATCTGCTTATTGACTGTGGAGAAGGAACACAGGTGCAACTACGCAAGTTCAAAACCAAGTTTCAGAAGATCGATCACATTTTTATCAGTCACCTTCATGGTGATCACTTTTTCGGTCTGATTGGTTTTCTTTCTTCACTCCATTTATTAGGTAGAACCAAAGGGGTAAATATTTATGCTCCTCCTCTGTTAAAAGATGTAATTGCAGTTAACCTTAGAGCGTCCGATACCAGGTTGAACTTTGATCTGATTTATCATGATCTCGATTTTAAGGAAAAGCGGGTAATTTTTGAAGACAAAGTGTTTACTGTGGAGAGCTTTCCGCTAAAACACCGCATCGACTGTTGCGGATTTCTGATCCGGGAGAAGCCAAGAGAATTGGGTATGATTCGTGAAAAAATCAAGGAGTATTCGATTCCCGTTGAGCAAATTCCCGGAATTAAAAAGGGAGCCGATTTGGTACTGCCCGATGGTAGCACGATTCCAAATGCCGAGGTAACAAAAAAGCCACCAGCCCCCAGATCCTATGCATATTGTTCTGATACCGCATTTTCCGAATCTGTGATTGAGTCCGTAAATGGTGTGGATGTTTTGTACCATGAAGCCACATTTACCTCTGGTTTTGCCGCTCGAGCTAAAGAAACGTTTCACTCCACCACCATTCAGGCAGCAGAAGTAGCCAAACAAGCTAAGGTTGGAAAACTGATTGTGGGACATTATTCAGCCCGGTATACGGAATTGGATGTTTATCACGAAGAATTGTCCCCTTTGCTTGACAACTATGTGTTGGCCGAAGACGGGTTGGTAGTCAAACTCTGAAAACCCCAATTCACCAATTCACCAACTCACCAATTCACCCTTCACTCATTCACCCTTCACTCCTTCACACTTCCTCCTTCACCCATTCAAAACTTCATCCTGGCTTTCGGCGCAATGTCCAAATCAGCGAACTCCTTATTTAAATATTTAAAATGTGCGGTCATCGCAATCATTCCGGCATTATCGGTACAATACTGGAACTCCGGAATAAACACATCCCAATTCTGTTTCCCGGCCATTTGAGTAATACTGTTTCTCAAGCCCGAATTGGCCGATACACCACCTGCGATAGCAATTTGATCAATACCGTGCTTTGCGGCAGCTTTCTTCAGCTTGCTCAATAAAAAGTTGACCAGATGTTGCTGCCATGATGCGCAAATGTCAGCCATGTTTTTCTCCACAAAATCAGGATCAGCCTGGGTTTCTTTCTGGATAAAATAAAGGAATTGAGTTTTCAGCCCTGAGAAGCTGTAGTTAAACCCCTGAACAGAAGGGTGGGAAAACTCAAATCGGGTAGAATCTCCTTTTTGTGCGTACTTGTCTACCAAAGGTCCGCCCGGATAAGGCAAACCAAGGATTTTAGCGGATTTGTCGAATGCTTCACCGGCAGCGTCGTCGATCGTTTCGCCAATAATTTCCATCTGCAGATAATCTGTCACCTTTACTATTTGCGTGTGACCACCCGACACCGTTAAACATAAAAACGGGAACGCTGGTTTTTTTGTCTGCGTACCCTCCGATTCAATGAAGTGGGCAAGAATGTGTCCAACCATATGATTCACTTCTATAATTGGAATATCCAGCGCCATTGCAAAGCTTTTGGCAAATGACACTCCCACTAGCAAGGATCCCAGCAATCCCGGTCCGCGTGTAAATGCTACGGCTGATAGTTCATTTTTGTGTACCCCAGCCTGTTTCAGAGCCTCATGAACAACCGGTAAGATGTGCTTTTGATGCGCCCGTGAAGCTAGCTCCGGAACCACGCCCCCGTAACTCTCATGGACTTTCTGATTCGCCGTAATATTGGCAAGCATTTTGCCGTTTTTAATTACCGCCGCAGAAGTGTCGTCACAAGATGACTCAATCCCAAGAATGATTATATTTTTGTTAGCTGTCAATCGACTAAAAAATGGAGGGCTAAGGTATCAAAAAACGCTGGAAAATAGTACGGTTCCTACTGGGGCTACTACTGGAAATGGTAGTGGTTTTAATCCTGTTTTTTGCCTATGGAGTGCGAACAAGTTATGTGCAAACGTGGCTTGCTCAAAGGGCCACGAGTTACCTGTCTTCAGAATTAGACGTTGATATCCACATTGGAAAAGTTACGATTCAATCCCTTAAGGATTTAAAACTCGAAGATGTATTCTTCGAGGATCATCACGGTGATACGTTGTTGTCTGCCAAAGAATTGTACCTCGAAGTGCGTGATTATGATTTGAAGAAGAAGACCATAGATGCGAACAATATTACTTTCAATCAGGCACTGTTCTTCCTCAAGAAATATGAAGGTGAGGAGCAGTTAAACCTCCAGTTTCTGATTGATTACTTTACATCCGACGAGGAAACAAGTGATGACCCCTTTCTTGTGAACATTGATCAAATCAGAATATTTGATTCGGAGTTCAGGTATGAAGACTTTAACAGAAAGCGTAAGCCACGCGGAGTTGACTTTTCTCACCTCAGGCTTCGTGGGTTGAATGCGGAGTTTTCGAAACTCGAACAAACAGCGAACTTCATTACCACGAATATTCAAAAGCTGAGTTTTCAGGATCAGAGTGGGTTTAAACTAAACTCCCTTACCTCCAATGCACGGTATTCTAACAACCAAATTATGCTCGATGACTTGAGTCTGGTTACGGATAAAACGAATTTTAAAACCAAGCACTTTTCTTTTGATTATCGAAAGATTCAGGATTTTGGTTCATTTCTGGACAAGGTGAAAATGAATGCTGAAATTAAGCCCAGTGTTATCCATTCAGATGACCTGGCGTACTTCGTAGATCAGTTTCACGGCTTTAATGAATCGATAGATTTAAGTGGTGTGGTAGATGGCACGGTGAGCGACCTCAACATCAGGGATCTCGACTTGAAGTTTGGTGAGCTTACCGAGGTGAAGGGAGATGTGGCTATGAAAGGATTGCCCGATATTCAAACCACCTGGTTCGATGCTAATTTTTCGTTGATTAAAACCGATATGGTAGACGTAAGAAAGATTACCTCCTCACCGCTGTTTGGTGATGAAGAACTCGCATTGGATCAACGGATTGTGGATGTAGATCACATTGCGGGAATTGCACAGTTTACAGGAACAATTCACGATTTTGAGTCTTACGCCAACTTAAGTTCAGGCATGGGAGGGATTACCGGAAATTTGGCCATGCGGTACGATTCTCTCAGGAACAAATACCAATACAATGGCCTGATCACTACGAATAATCTCGATGTGGGAAGACTCGCGGCGGTGAATGATCTTGGCAAGATATCTACCACCCTAACCATTAACTCGACCAGCGAAAATCCACTGGACTTTGCTGCTTTGTCCTCAGAAATTCATGCAACTTTCAATGCTTTTGAGTTTATGGGGTACACCTACAAAAACATCAGGGTTGACGGGAATTTCGCAAATAACCGGTTTAAGGGAAAGGTGAAAGTTAATGACAAGAATCTGGTGCTAAATTTCGATGGGATGGTTGATTTTAGCAAAAAGCTACCGGTATATGATTTTACTGCGGAAATTTTAGCCGCCCATTTATATGAGCTCAATCTTGATAGATCCGAAGAGTCTCAGATGATCTGCACTACTATTTTGGTAGACGGGCAGGGTAGTAACGCAGATAATTTTGGTGGAATCATCCAGGCAAAAGAACTTACGTACCATCTCAAAGGAACCGACTATGTGTTCGACTTAATTGAGGTTATTTCAACTCTCGATTCCACGAACCATGAATTAGCTGTGTACAGCGATGTTGTGGATATGTCGATAGGCGGAAGTTTCAGTATTCAGGAGATTCCGGATGCTTTTTACGCCTTGGCCGGATCTATTTTGCCTTCGGTGTTCCCTCCAAACGATAAAGTGTTATTGGAGGAGGAAGATTTCAATTTCAAAGTGAATGTGAAAGACCTTTCCTTAATTACCCAGTTGTTTCTTCCCGAATTGCAGGTGGCGCCAAAAACGCAGTTAAATGGTGAATATGAATCTTCCCATCAGGATCTTACGTTCAATTTAAATTCAGATTGGCTCAGGTACAAGCACTATCAGGTGCGTGGTATGCATCTTCGCTCCGATAGGTACTTTGATGTGTACGTCATTGACTTTTTAGCAGATTCCCTCTACTTAGGGGATAGCATTCATTTGGATCATTTTGAGTTTGCTACGGAAATTTTTGATGATAATATTGATGCGCAAATACACTGGAAGGCAGATGATATTTCCAATTCGGGTGAAATCACAGGGGTAGGCTATTGGACAGCCCGCGATCGGTTTCATTTTGAACTTGATTCATCATGGGTCGTTATAGGTGATGATGCCTGGGAGATTACCGAAGCGGCAGAAATCAATCAGGATAGCACCCAGATACATATATCTCGATTGCACATACAAAATGGAGATCAACTGGTAGATATTAATGGGTACATATCCGAAGACTCGACCAAAAGTTTGGAATACACCATTAGTCAACTCGAATTGGCCAACTTCAGCGGTCTTGTTGGCAACGATTTTCTGGGCATTAAAGGTGTGCTAACCGCTAATGGAAACCTTCGTGATTTCTACAATCACCCTATTTATGACCTGGAGTTTGATGTTAACGCGTGTAGCCTGCACGGTGAGTTGCTTGGTGATGTTTGGGGAAAAATAGAACCCCATTGGGGTAATGTAGTGCAGCAAGACGGCGAAGAGATACGGCTGCAACGTAGAAAAATTACGGCCTTAGATATTGAAGGCAACATCGTCAGGGATGGTCGCTATCAATTTGATTTCCTTGGGCGTTATTATGTAGATGGGCGAGAAGACCCTATGGCTTTCAATTTCAATTTGGATGATATGGATATGAAAGTGGCCAATGGCTTCCTGCCTGATGGACTGTCGGATATAAAAGGAGGTATGAATGGAAGTGTTTCCATGTCTGGTAGTCCTGATGAAATTCTGTTCGATGGATTTATTGTTTTTACGGATGCTGGAGCGCATATCGACCTTTTAAACACCGATTATACGTTGTCTGGTAAAGTAGCTATCAAGCCTGATGGATTCTACATGTCCCAGATCCCAATTAAAGACAGTAGAGGTCATACAGCTACACTTTATGATGGTTCATTCTATCATCTCAATTTTAAAGACTACTCCTACAACTTTCAGTTGGGAATGAGAGAACCATTTATGGTAATGAACACAACCAAGGAGTTGAACTCGCTCTACTACGGAGATGCTTTCATTACCGGAGATATTGCTATCTCCTACGATAAGTACAATGAGCTGGAACTTTACGTAACAGCCAAATCCGAAAAAGGGACCAATCTGGTTTTGCCACTGGATGGTGCAGAGGAAGTGGTGCTGCCTGAGTTTATCACTTTTACAGATCGCAGTGATCCACAAGAAGAGAAGGTGGGGAGGGCTTTGGATCTGAGCGGCATTAAAATGAACTTCGATCTGGAAGTAACGCAGGATGCACAGATTAGTATTGTGTTTGATGAGGTGGTCGGCGATGTGATGACCGGCAACGGTAACGGAGACATTCACATGGAAATTGATGAGTTTGAGCAGTTCGTTATGTACGGTTACTACGAGGTAAACGAAGGTAACTACCTGTTCACCATGTTCGATTTCATCAACAAACCTTTCTCCGTGAGAAAAGGAGGGACCATTAGTTGGTACGGTGATCCTTACAATGCGGATATTAATTTGCAGGCAGTTTACGAAACCAAAGCATCACTTTACGATATAATGCCCGCCGGTGAAAAGGAAGAATACAGAGGGAATACGGAAGTGCACTGCATCATGAATCTGAAGGATAATTTATTTAATCCTGAATTGTCTTTTGATATAGAGTTGCCGCGATCTGATGAAAATGCTAAATCGGTGCTGGCAAACACCATTAGTTCTACCGAGGAACTAAACAAACAGGTCTTTTCTCTCATGGTGCTCAACAAGTTTTTACCACGTACAAATGCAATATCCGGGGCAAGTGGTAGTGCCTTTGGCGCAGGAGTTGGCGCAACTACATCCGATTTGTTGAGTAGTCAGTTAGGTTCCTGGTTAGATGGGTTGTCTGATCAAATAGAAATTGGCGTGAATGCAAAATTCGGAGATGAGGTGAGTGAAGATGAAGTAGCTGTGGCAATGTCTAAAACACTGTTCAACGATCGTCTGGAGATTTCAGGAAACTTTGGCGTGGCTAATTCGGCAGCCGCAACCGGAGGAACTCAAAGCTCTCGTCTGATAGGTGATGTGGATGTAGAGTACAAACTGAATGAACAAGGTAACTTCCGGGTACATGCGTTTAACGAGTCCAACGAGTACGACCCACTACAAAGTACCAGTTACTACACGCAGGGAGTTGGAATTTTCTACAAAGAAAGTTTTGAAAATTGGTGGGAACTTAAGCACAAGGTGTTAAACGTATTCCGAAAAGAAGAGGATGAAGTTCACTACTACAAAGCTGAAGAAGGGGAGGAGCCACAACGATTTGACTAAACCTCCGAAATCGGATCATCAATCAATTACCTGCCCGTTTAATATCACCGTGTCCACCAAATTCTCCCCAAAAGAGTAGGGTAGGTATGAATAAGAAGACATCTCTTTGGTGATATAAAGATTTGCCTTTTTACCAATGGCGATGCTTCCCAATTGATTCTCAACTCCCATAGCGTATGCAGAATTGATGGTAGCAGCGTTAATGGCTTCTTCAGGGGTCATTTTCATTCTGATGCACGCCAAAGCGACAACAAAGTTCATGTTGCCCGATGGCGTGGAGCCTGGGTTGTAGTCTGAAGCAAGAGCAACCGGTAAACCAGCTCTTATCATTTCTTTTGCCGGAGCGTAAGGTATTCCGAGAAAAAATGAACACGAGGGAAGGGCAGTTGGCATGGTAGAGGAATCCGCAAGCGCTTTAATGTCTTCGTCGCGCATCACCTCCAAGTGATCCACAGATAGCGCGTTGTGCTTTACACCAACCTGAACACCACCAATGGCAGTAAACTGGTTCACGTGAATTTTAGGGGTCAGTCCGTATTTATGACCGGCTTCAAGAATTCTGTCCGTTTCTTCGGGGGTATAATAGTTGGTTTCGCAAAACACGTCGATAAATTCCGCCAGTTCCTCTTCTGCGACAATGGGTAACATGTCGTTGATGATCTGATCGATGTAGGCTTCCCGGTTGGTTTTATACTCCGTTGGGATTGCATGGGCTCCCAAAAAGTTGGCCTTGATGGTGGCGGGAGAATTTTGCTTTAGTCGCTTAATCACCCGTAGCATTTTCAGTTCCGCATCTATAGAAAGACCGTATCCACTTTTGATTTCAATAGCTCCGGTACCCATTCTGATAACAGAATCCAGCCGCTTTTTTGCATCTTCAAAAAGCTGATCTTCACTTGCGCTTGCCAGCTTTTTGGCCGAGTTCAGAATGCCCCCGCCTTTTGCAGCAATTTCTTCGTACGTGAGTCCGTTTATCCTGTCTACGAACTCACCTTCTCTCGGGGCAGCAAAAACCAAGTGGGTATGAGAGTCACACCAACTGGGGAAAACCATTTTACCCGCAGCATCAATTACTTCAAGGTCTCTCCAGTCGGTAATTCCAGGCCAATCGCTCATGGAACCGTAGCCCACAATGATGCCATCTTCAATCGCTAACCAGGCGTTTTGGATGGTTTTGAGCGAACTCATGTCCGAACCCTTTTTCATTTTTACAGGCTGGTCTTCAACCTGAATTAATTCCTTAATGTTCTTGATAAATAATTTCATGAAATCTCCTTATCTATTTCCATTCTTATTCTCCACTCTTTCGGGTAATAATTGTTGCTTCGTCGCTGAATCTTTTTTATTAAACCGAGGTTATATCCTTCAAAACGAACAATATTAAAACCTTCCTCCCAGTCGTTTTTATGAATTGTCTCCCGGCGAAGATAACGTAATGCTTCTTCTTTGGTAAGATCGATATATGGGGTATTTCGGAAACGAATTTCAGGGTTCAATACTGCATGATGAAATGGAGTGAATTTGTTTCCTTTTAGTGCACCTGTTTTAGTAGAAATATCCCATATGTTTAATTGAATAATACTGTTTATTGCATCTTTTAAATAGTTGTTAACCAGAAAAATAAATCCAGTTTTGTCAACTAAAAATATAGGTTTGTCATCGGTTGGTAGTACCGGAACTTCAATGGACCCAGGAAGTGTTTGCAGGCCGGTATTTAGCTGTCCTTTTTTCTTCTTTCCGGGCGTAACAACTTCTCCCTTTTTACGAAGTATAGAAATATAAAAACCTTCTCCTTTGGTACGGTGTGGGTAAAATTGTTTTCCAAATTTCGTTGATTCAATATTCCAGTTTTTGGGAGAGCCAATTTCTACGGATTCAAGATCGTGGTCGCGCATAAATCGCTCTACATTCAAATCGTTCTCTTCGGGGTTGTAGGTACAGGTTGAATAAATCAGGAAGCCACCGCCTTTAAGGCAGTCTAGGGAGTCTCTTACTATTCTTCTTTGTCGCTGTGAACTCAGTTCGCAATTGTCTGAACTCCAGTGGTCACATGCTTTAGGGTCTTTGCGGAACAGGCCTTCGCCTGAACACGGGGCGTCAATTAGCAATACATCCGCTAACTGTCCGAGTTTTCCGAAGTCTAACGGATCGTTTTGCGTTACAATGAAGTTGCCTGTTCCCCATTTGGCGCAGTTCTCTACCAAAATGTGGGTTCGCGACTTAATTACTTCGTTGGAAATAATTGCACCGTCTGCAAAATAACTTGCCAGAAGCGTTGATTTACCTCCCGGAGCGGCGCATAAATCAACTACCGTACTTTTGGTAGGCAGTTTGAGTTGGTGAAGCACATAGTCCAGAAACATGGATCCGGCTTCCTGAACGTAGTAGCACCCGGCATGAAATAAAGGGTCCAGTGTAAATACAGGGCGCTCTTGCAGAAAGCCTCCGTGCTCGCACCAGGGCACTTGTGCGGTCGTCTCCAATTCAATTGGTTTTAGCGGATTTAGTCGGATACTAACCGGTGCAGTGTCTCCTAATGATTCAAAAAATGGGTTGGCCTCACCACCCAGCTGTTGATTCATTCGACCAACAAATTCATCCGGAAGGCTATCTATCGTTCTTTTCATTGCGTAAACGCGAAAAATCTGGTTAAATTTAATTGGTCAGATTTTCATCTGAAACAAGATTGAACCTTTTTTATGGAAACCTGTACAGAAGGATGAAACAAAGACATTATGAAGGTTAGAATAAGTGTGTTGATATTGCTGTTGATCGGCTGCGCAGAATTTCCAGGGCAGTCCAATGGTAAGACAGAAGGAGAGCTTGCGCCGCAGACTAATGTGAGTAAGCAGGCGCTGGACGCCGAAGTAACGCAGGTTCAGCTTGCAGCACAGTTCAAATCGGAATTTACCAGAACCAGAGCCAGGGCGATAGATAAAAACACCAAAGAAATATCGTCTTCGGAGCAAGCTGAATTAGATGCCATTGTTGAAAAAATGGAGGAAGAAGTACCAACTTCTGCCGAGTATCACTACGTGAAATATGTGAATAGTAATTACGACGTAAGTCAGGTAGATCATCTTCACAAGGCCTACGAACTTTCTAATAACAAAACAGAGTTTTACGACGATTACATCGCGTATTATGAGTTGACTCAGGACGAGTCGAAAAAAGCGGAATTCTGCACCAAGTTGTACAACTCAAAAACGGTTCCCAGAGGTGTGATGGATTACAATTATAATGTGTTGATGTCGTTGGATGAGCATGCGATTTTGTTTGTTAATGGATCCGATGACACCTATCCAATATGGCTGCATCAACAGGTGAAAGGAGTAAGGAAGGATGTTACAATTCTAAATGTCGATTTGCTGGGGGTTAAATCCTACCGTGATGCGCAAATGAAGAAGTTGGGAGTTACCTCAAAAACAGACTTTGACAAGGATCGTGTTGGGTTTATCAAGTCCATAGCGAAAGAGAATCCCGGGAAGCCGATTTACTTCGCTCTTACCTTGAGTCCACAGGCAATTAAAGGGGTAAAAGATCACCTTTACCTTACCGGACTGGCATTAAAATACAGTGCCGAACCCATTGAGAACATTCCTGTGCTAAAGGAAAACTGGGAGAGGCGGTTTAGGGTTTCATCACTTGATGATATCCATACGAACTCTACGGTAAAGGAGATGAACAATAATTACATCCTACCTATCATGCTGCTGTCTATGAATTACAGATCGGCAGGCGATACGCAGCAGGCCACCAGGTTGCAGAATCTGGCGCTTAAGCTGGCAAAAGAAGGAGGGAAGGAAACACAAGTAAAGCAATACATCCAAAAGCAATAGCTGAACTAGCGCTGGATGACAGAACGTAAGAACTATACTGAACTGACCGACGAATTGTTGATGGCCCAGGTGGCTGATGGCGAGAGTAGAGCCTTTAGTGAGCTGTATGATCGTTATTCAGGACCGCTGATCAACTATTTCTACAGGATGCTCTGGAGAGATAGAGAAAAGGCCGAGGACTTTATGCAGGAGCTTTTTACCAAGCTAATTCATAAACCTCATTTGTACAATCCGGAGCGAAAGTTTAAAACGTGGTTGTACAGTATCGCAAATAACATGTGCAAAAACGAGTATAGGAGAATGGAAGTAAGGAAAAATACCAGTAACGGCTTAGACGAGCGTGTAGATGTAAGCGACGACCGGGTGCTGTCTGATAAGGTAGTGGATCGGGAGATTTTTAATGAAAAACTAAACGAAGAGTTGCTCACCTTGAGTGAAAATCACAGAACCGTCTTTGAGTTGCGGTACAAGGAAGATATGAGCATTAAGGAAATAGCCGACATCATGGAGTGTTCAGAGGGAACAATTAAGTCCAGGCTATTTTACACGATAAAGAAATTGTCTGAGAAGTTGCAGGCGTATAATCCAAAGTTGGCCGCTATCGGCTGGCTGGCGGTAGCTCAGATTGTAGTAGAATATTTTAAAGCATTGTCATGAGTGCAGAAGTGAAATACCAACCAGAAGACATCGAGTTTTTCCTCTTAAATAAGGAATACGGTGAGTTGAGTGCGGCCGAATTGGAATTTGTTAGTGAATTCATTCAGACGGAAGAAGAGTACACGCTGATGCGTGGAACCATGATGGGAATTGCTGAAACAGTGCACCCGGAAGTAGAAGTTGTTGCGCCCTATGCAATAAAGGATGCATTGATGGCGGAGTTCGAAAAGAAAGGCAACAGAGCGGCAGGTTGGTGGTCGCAACTGACGGGGTTCTTGTTTCCTTCCGGGAGAAGCTTAATTGCAAAGCCAGGGATTCAGATCGGAGTGCTGACCAGCTTGGCGCTGGTAGTGGCTTTTGTTATTCCCTGGGGCGGTTTCGAACAGGAGAACGGATTGGCTTATCAACAGGAATTGAACAGACCTCAAGAGGAGTCAACGGTTATTGACGAAGAGGCTAACAATAAGCTAACCATTGAGGGGAAGGATTCAGAATCTTTGATGCAAAATCAGTTTTCAGACAACGACAAATTGCTTCGTGAGTCAGGAGATGTAAAAGGAGGGATTGCTTTCTCCACGGATTCAGGCTTGAATAGAGACATGACTTCAAGAACATCAACCGATTTGGCGTATGCGAATGGTCTATCTGACAGTATTCGATCGGGAGTGGGTCTTGACTTTGGCTATGATAAAAACCTGCCAGCCGATGATTTGGTGTTTGCCGATGAAGTGGCTGAGCACCAGCTTAAATCAGAAGACGCAAGTCTTGGTTTTGTTGCGGATTCGGCACACTATACAGGTTTCGAATTAACTGATGAACTCACCGACCAACCAAATACGGGAGCAGTTTCCGGAAATATTGCTACGGTAGCACCTACTACCGAATCTACCTCAATGTTTGATCAATCTGTTACGCTGAATGAGGTTGCCGACTTGAAAACAAAGGCCAGTAGAGCAAATAAAAAACTGAAGCTGGCAGAAGCCGAAAAGAAGGATGAATTGCGAAAGGAAGAGCGCAATGCCAACGATAATACAGGTCGCTATCTTGATCTTCCTAAAGCGAGCCGGGCTCTATCCGAAGATGAGGAATTGATCGGGATTTTTTATACGGCGATGTAATTTCATTGCCAATTTAAATCTGGAATGGTTATTGTCTTTTTTCAATCATGAGGACAATTGGGGTTTTGGTGTGGTGTTATTGGTTCGTCATGTTGATCGGCACTCTTCATGCACAATCTAATTACAATTCAGGGTTAGTTTCATCCATAGAGACTTTTTCCGAGATCGGAGGTAGAGTTGACTGGCATAAAGGCACGAATCAAATTCTCTATGACCAGCAATTGGAAAGTTCGTGTGATATTATTCTCTGCGATTCAGCGGGTAATAATCAGCTTAATTTAACGGAGGACATGACCGGTAGAAAAATTGACGGGCAATGGATTCGCAAGTGGCACCACAGAGGCCAGCCTGCGTGGCACCCAGATGGTGATTATATTGTTTTTCAGGTAATGAATGAGTATGTGTCAGCCAGGTCTGCGACTTCAGAGCTGTTGTCGTTGGGGGTAAATAACGATCTCTGGGTGATGAGAGCGGATGGTTCAGGAAAGCAAAAGTTGACCGATAACCCGGAAGGTTACGCGGTATTGCATGCGCATTTTTCTCACGATGGACAACTAATTTGCTGGGCTGAGAAGTATAATGACAATAAGCGCTCCAGTAAATTCGGTTCGTGGAGGATTAAGCTTGCCAGGTTTGTTGCCGATACTTCGGGTGTTCGGCTGGAGGATGTGAAATCTCTGGAACCCGTGCAAGGTAAGTGGTATGAAACGCATGGGTTTGGGTTGAATGACTCTAGTGTAATCTTTAGTGGTAACCTGACCACTGATCACAAGGCCAATGATCTATATGAGTATAACTGGTACTCGAACACGCTAACCAATCTGACTAATTCGAGTTCCACCTGGGAAGAGATGTATAACGTTAATCCTTCGGATTCTAATGAGTATTCGTTTATATCTTCCAAATTTTTCGATTGGAACAACCGATTCGGCTGGGCTACGCTTAGAACAGAACTTTACATTAACCGGAACGGGAAATGGCATCAACTAACCAGTTATAATCAGGAGGATGGAATTGGTGGAACTCAATTGACGAAAAAGCACTACTTCATTGGAGATCATTGTTATAGCGCTGACGGCAATTATATTTTAGCGGTTTTGGCCGAAGCTGCGATAGGCAGGGCGACTTCTAAAATTATCAAGATTCATTTGAGGTAGCTTTTACATTCTTGAGGCATTTTGGTTCGAGCCGCAATCGCCGGGCATTGCTCTTGTCAACATTTATAGACATCAATCTTATAGTTTAGCTGTGTTTCTAAGGTGGCACAAGGTTTTGTAATGTTACGTGGCTTTAATAATCGGACTAATTGATGATTAACCAGCTCGTGTTTTTCATAAATTTGTTGCATGCTTTCCAACTGGAATATTAAGGAACAGTTAGACCACGAACGTGAGTTACTCGCTCCGGAATACGATCCGGTGACAATTACACAAGCGATTCTTATTGAACAGGAGCATGAAGATTGCAGAATCCAGGATGCACTGGGTAATTCAGGTTGTGGTAAGGTGGAAATCGACGAATTACACCTCGATCCGGAACGGATTTACACGCTAAACGAGATCAAGAAAATAGCCATCAACTACCGGTTAAGGTTTCTCCCGTCCAAATATTTTATTGGAGAAATTCCCTATGACGCCATAATTGAAATCAAAAGGTTAAGGGAACTTACCGGAGCTGACATTGACAAGTTTAGAGTTCTGGCACCGTCCAGGCGGTTTGAGCTGGAGGATGAAAATGCGGATCCGCTTCTTTTTACTCCTCTGGCTAATGGTAAGTATTACCTGATTCATCAATGGGGCAATGATCTGGCCTGGTATAAGAAGTGGCTCGCGTATCCGTTGAGGTCATTCTCTAACATGGTAAAGACAATTGCGGTGGTTGCAGCCGTTATTGCCCTTGTAACACCTAATGAAATTATTTTAAGCTCATCCAGAGTCGATTTTGACTATTTCGGATATCACAGACTGGCTTATTTTTTCTTTACGTGCATTTTTCTGTGCGCCGTTACGGTTTTTGCTGCATTTGCCTTTAGGGTAGTGCCAAGCGATTATATCTGGAAGAAGAAGACTTTTTAGTTGGTTGTTGGTTGTCCGTTGTTGGTTACTAACTAATATGGATGTTCGGTAGTGATAGAAACAACACGAAGCACAATACTGAAAACCACTATCAACCGTACAGTTCAAACCATCAACCAACAA
This sequence comes from Parvicellaceae bacterium, assembly GCA_965267315.1. Classification (GTDB taxonomy): domain Bacteria; phylum Bacteroidota; class Bacteroidia; order Flavobacteriales_D; family Parvicellaceae. The sequence continues at coordinate 3,535,306 of OZ253949.1, read as the reverse complement.
CCGATGAACAATCCTGTGAGGCGCCACGCCTGTCCTTTCGTCAGTTAAACATTCAATTTTTGGTAATAGCGGTCCCTGCTGACAGTTAAGTTTCGACATTTTGTCAGAATAGTGCCGTTGGCATAGGCTTTGACCCTTGGCCAATCGTGCTAAAGCACTAAATCGAGTTAAGTCATAAAAACACTATAAAAATGCAGACAGGTCAGATTAACGTTCAAACAGAGAACATTTTTCCGATTATTAAGAAATTCTTGTATTCAGACACAGAGATTTTCCTTCGGGAAATTGTATCGAATGCGGTTGACGCTACCCAAAAACTAAAAACACTCTCATCGCTTGGTGAATACAAAGGAGACTTAGGCAATCTCAATGTTGAGGTTCTTCTTGACAAAGATGCTAAAACAATTACCATTAGAGATCGAGGTATTGGTATGACGGCCGAAGAGGTAGATAAATATATCAACCAAATCGCGTTTTCAGGTGCTGAAGAATTTGTTGAGAAGTACAAAGACAAAGCTGAGGCAATCATTGGTCATTTCGGACTTGGATTTTATTCTTCATTCATGGTTTCTGATAAGGTTAATATTATCACGAAATCTTATCAGGATGGAGCTCAGGCGGTTAAATGGGAATCGAATGGAACACCGGAGTTTACTATTGAAGAGGTAGAGAAAGAGGAAAGGGGAACAGATATCGTTCTTTTCATTTCTGAAGATTCCGAAGAATTCCTGGAAGAATCCAGAATCAGAACGATTCTGAACAAGTATTGTAAGTTCCTGCCACACCCAATTATTTTCGGAGAACGATCTAACTGGGTCGATGACCCTAATGGCGAGAAAGATGAAGAAGGTAACGTTAAGAAAATCGAGGAAAAAATTCCGGATCAAATTAATAATACGGAACCAACGTGGGTTAAGAAACCCGCGGATCTGAAAGATGAGGATTATTCTTCTTTTTACAATGAGTTGTATCCTTTTACCGAGGATCCGCTATTCAACATTCACTTAAATGTAGATTACCCCTTTAATCTTACCGGGATTCTTTACTTCCCCAGATTAAAAAACAACGTAGAGGTTCAGAAAAATAAAATTCAACTTTATTCTAACCAGGTGTTTATTACTGACTCTGTAGAGAATATTGTACCCGAATTCCTGACTCTGTTGCATGGTGTAATCGACTCGCCGGATATTCCGCTAAATGTTTCTCGGTCTTACCTGCAGAGCGACAGCAATGTGAAGAAAATATCCAATCACATTACCAAAAAGGTAGCCGACAAACTTGGCTCTATGTTCAAGAGCGACCGCGAGGATTTTCAGGCTAAATGGGACGATATTAAGGTATTCATTCAATATGGAATGCTTACCGAGGATAAGTTTTACGACAAAGCGAAGGACTTTAATCTGTTTAAGAATACAGATGGCGACTATTATACCAGCGAAGAACTGAAGGAAAAATTGGGAGCTGCTCAAACCAATAAGGATGGGAAATTGGTAGTGCTTTATACCAACAATGCAGAGGAACAGCATGCTTTCATATCAACCGCCAAAGATCGAGGGTATGAAGTAATGGTGATGGATAGCCCACTAGACGTACATTTGATTTCGATGCTTGAGCAGAAGCTGGAGAACACCTCGTTTGCAAGAATTGATGCCGATACGATTGATAAACTGATTCAAAAAGAAGAAGAGCAACCTTCTAAGCTCTCTGAGGAAGATGAGAACACTTTAAAGCCCGTTTTCGAAGAATTGGTGAATAAAGAAAAATTTGTGGTTCAGTTTGAGAGCATGAGCGAGAAGGATGCGCCAATGATGATAACGCAAAGCGAGTTTATGCGGAGGATGAAGGAGCAACAGGCCATGGGTGGAGGTGGAATGAATTTCATGGGTAATTTCCCTGAAATGTACAACCTTGTGGTCAACTCCAACCACCCGCTAATTGGGAAAATTCTAAACGAAAAAGACGATTCGGCCAGAAAACATTTGGCCAAGCAAACAACCGATTTAGCTTTACTCTCACAGGGAATGCTGAAAGGGGAGGATCTTACTTCGTTTATTAAGCGAAGTGTAGATCTGTTAAATGACTAAAGGGAATGCAATACTACGGAGGCAGGTTGAAAATGAAAATCAGCCTGTTCGGGTGATCAGCATCTTGTTGCCATTGCGGTTGAACGACCAGCCGGGCCCAAAGATGTCAGCTAAATACCGGTCGTATAGCTTCATTCGCTTACTCGGCCGGTTTTGTAGTTCTTTTCCGGTTGGTTCCCCTGTATATTCAAAGGAGCGCACATTAGGGTGTTCAACGATGTATTTACGCACGATATCCACAATCGTAGCCATCACCCGAAACACTTCTCCTTTGTTTACCACCACGTATTCCTCTCCTTCGTATTCTTCGTTTAGTACGCCAAAGGCAATTGTACAATGGAGTAAGTTATCCCGTTTCCTGGCAAATCGAACCTCGTATTCGAGCCCGGAATCTGTATTGAAAAGGTATATGCTGCCCGATGAGATAGCAGGAGGTGTAAATGGATATGGCTTGGCCAGTTCAGGCATTTGCTAAAAGTAAAATAAATTAACTGATAGAATAGAATAAGCATGAACTTCCTAATCGTCATTATCATACTGATTGTAGTCCAGCAGGTGTTCTTCTCGAAGGAGAGCCCAAGAAAGTCGGGTAATGGCAGAGGTTTTGCCGGAGGATCGTACGAGGATTTTTACCGGCAAAGGGTAATGCGGAGCAATTTTCCAACCAGCTTGATGCTGCTGTCGGCGGCAGTCATGAAAGCAGATGGAAAGGTGGTTAAGTCTGAGTTAGATTACGTAAAGCAATTTTTTGTACAACAATTTGGGCCAACCGCGAGTCGGCAGTACATTCTGGAATTAAAGGATATCCTGAAAAGAGAAGTTCCGTTGCAGCAAGCGTGTTTTGATATGAAGCAAGCCATGCAGCCGGAGGTTCGCTTGCAGTTGCTGCATTATTTGTTTGGAATCTCACGAGCTGATGGGCACGTGTCTCAAAAGGAAGTGAATCTTATTCAGCAAATCGCGCGGTATTTGTCCATTTCAAATGCAGACTTTGATTCTATCAAAGCGATGTTTTACAAAGATGCCAATGCTGCGTATAAAATACTGGGGGTAAACGCAAGTGCTTCTGAAGAAGAGATAAAGAAAGCCTATAGAAAACTGGCTGTAAAGTACCATCCGGATAAAGTTCAGCATCTGGGCGAGGAGTTTCAATCAGGGGCGAAAGACAAGTTTCAGAATATACAGGAAGCTTACGAAACCATTAAGAAAGAACGCGGAATAAAATAACCGCAGGGAAATGAATGAGTGTAAAGGCAGATATAAGATTGATGTTAAAGGCGACGGTCGTCCCTTTGCTTTTTCTGCTGGTGTGCTGGTTGGTTTGGTGGGCGGATAGCAATTACCATCTTCATCTGTATCATTATGGCGTTCGCCCCAGAACAGGGATGGGACTTCTTGGAATCCTATTTTCGCCATTAATTCACGATGACTCAGGGTTGAGCCACATCTTCAACAACACACCTGCGGTATTTGTACTGATGTGGGCACTGTTCTATTTTTACCGCGATTTGGCATGGAAAACATTGCTGGGCATTTGGTTAATTGGTGGAATCTGGCTGTGGTGTTTAAGCAGAGATGCGTTTCATATTGGGGCGAGTGGACTAATTTATGGTCTTGCAAGCTTCTTATTCTTTAGTGGGATGTTCAGGAAACATATTCCATTAATGGCATTATCTCTGATTGTAGTATTTCTGTATGGGAGTTTAGTTTGGGGCATTCTCCCGTTTGATTATATGATGGGAGCTCCAAATGCTGATTTATCCATTTCGTTTGAAGGGCATTTCTGGGGTGCTGGAGCTGGTGTATTGTTGGCGTGGTTCTATCGGCAAAAAGGTCCGCAACGCAAGAAATACCAATGGGAAATAGAAGAGGAGATGGGTATTGAGCCTCCTGATTTGGAAGGGATATATAATGAAGAGCAACGTCGTTTAAAGGAGCTGGAAGAGCTGAGAAAGAAAGAGCAGCAGGGAGCCAGGATCAATTATTTTTTTAGAGAAAAGCGAGAGGATAAAGATTGATATAAAATAAAGAATCCCGGCTGGAGTTGCCGGGATTCCCGAAGAGGCCTGTTATCACCCTACTAATTGTTAACAGACACGGATACTCTTCTTTTCAAAAAAGAACTGAGTTGCTGAATTTTCGCCCTATCTTCAGCACTAGTACACTACAAATGTATTAATCACCTACCTAAAAAACACCTAGTATTTATACCTGTTTTCCCTGGTATTTATACCTGAATTGTTGTTCTTAGTAAGGTTTTAGCCTGATCAAGCTAAAAATATTACCTCAACTTTTCCGGTAATATGGCAATGTACCCTGAAAGTTTGGTAAAGGACTGATCTTGTTGCTTTGCCATCATATTGGTGAATGTTAAATCGCCTCCGTAAGGAAGCGTTCGGAGAAACTTCATGCCCTTTTCCGAGATTTTGCCTCCCCTAAGTTGTGGGCCTTCGCGTTCGGAGATGGTAATCTTTAAAGCTCTATTGGATTCCTCATAGCTTCGCTTTACAATCGTGGCTGACGTGTTGGCGGATTCCAAATCAAGCGAATGGTTGTGCTTTATGTAATCTCGCAGCCAGTTCTCGGAAATATTTAATAGGTCTACCGTGTCAACCGGCTGAAATTCATTGTTCAGAACTATGAGATACTTCGATAACTCAGAAATCCCCTTATTCTGAACCACGAAATTGGAAGAATCCACATCGATCAGACCTCCATGAAATTCTATAGGGAAAATGCTTGCTTCACAACTCAGTTCGTCGCAAATCAGTTTCTGCGTGTTTGGGTAAACAATTGAGCCGTTTTGAACCAGGTTACCAATAGATAGCAGTGCCTCTCCTAATCGAATTCTCGCTTGTGGGTCAGTTTTGTATTCGAGTAACCAGTTTAATTCATTTATAACCGTGGTAACGTCTTCAGGTTGAGGAGAAAGGGAATAAGCCAAAGAAATGCCCAGGTAATAGTTAGACCAGGTGTGGGTAGGGTAGGCTGAAACACATTTTTTGAAGTAGGGTAGAGCTTCGTCGTATTCGTCCATGTAGGCATAACAGAGACCTGTTCTAAACTGTGATTGAAATTCAAACCGTTTGTCTGTCATGCAGTTTTTAAACTCAGAAATAGCGGAATCAATCCACTCCTGCCTTTTTTTTTGATCGCTAATTGCTTGTAGATAATAAGAGCAGCCCAAATAATATTGAGTTGCTTTCAGGTCATTTGTCCTGCCTTTGGAAATTTGTTTCTGGTAATATTTAATGGCCTTTTTTGCCGTTGATTCTGAAATGTGGTTGAATCCCGCAAAATCCGATTGTGCCCAGGAGCAGGAGACGGTAATAAATACAATAAAACAAAGCAGTTTCCTCATACTAGTAAGAGAGCGATACAATAGTTATTCCACAAACGGAACGTGAAATTACTAAATCACCGAAAGCATAAGGAATTATCTGCGGATTACAATTTGTCGTTCAGTACTGCGGGCCTCATCACTTACATGCAACACGTAATTTCCACTTGGTACGTCTGAAAGATCCAAAGTGTTAAACCTCCTAACAGAATTTAACCTTGTAATTTGCTTGCCTGTGCTGTTCACAATCTCAATCTGAAGCCCGGGTGTTCTTGAAGTGAATTCCAGTTCGAAAATATCATTTCCTTCCACACAGCATACCTCAAACTTGAAGGTCTTTGCGTGGTTTTGAGCGCATGTATTTTTTACAGAAAAGCTAAGTAGTGCGGCGAGGGTAATAATGAGAATAGACTTCATCATGACATTAGTTTTGGTTCCGCAAAACTTGTTCATGATCAAATAATATCAAAACAAACAGCCTGAAACATAATTCAAAAATATCAGGTCTAAACACTTGAATTAAGTGTGGTTCTTTGCTAAATCCTTAACTATAAGGTGGTATTAGCTGTTCAAAATCTTCCTTTATTTCAACTCTGAACCACGGTTCGACTCTAAGGGTTTGAACAACCTGGCATCCGCCACAAATGTTCCAAAAGGTAATAAAGAGGCCAATCCGCCCCAGAAAATAAATGAGAATTTCTGCTTGTATTCTGAAGCTACTATGAATACCCAGGCGACATAGGCGAGAAATAGCACACCGTGAGCCATTCCAATGGGTTGCATTAACATCTCATTCTTCCAAATGTATTTCATAGGCATGCTTACGCCGAGGAGTAGTAGGAAGCTGATCCCTTCCAGCAAGCCGAGTAGTCTTAATATTTTAAGGTTCGATTTGAACATATCTTCTTCAACGCACTTAATAGGTTTTAACCACGGCGAAATATGCAAATCCTGCATTGCAGGAAATCATAAACTTTGGGAAACGTTTGTCAAGTAAGTCTGGTGGTTCGAAGTCCGGTTAGGAATTCAGCATCACCGGCATTACCAACATCAAAATATCCTCATCACCTGACTTTTCACCACCAGGAAGGATAATTCCTGCTCTGTTGGGTGCACTCATCTCCACTACAGCTTCTTCCGATTCCATATTGGCGATCATTTCGGTAAGGAATCGTGAGTTAAAGCCGATTTCCATATCCTCGCCCTGATAGTTACAGGTTAAACGTTCGTTTGCCGCATTAGAAAAATCTAAATCCTCTGCCGAGATTACCAGTTCGCTTCCGGTCATCTTCAAACGAACCTGGTTGGTCGTTTTGTTGGCGAAAATAGAAACCCTTTTAATGGAACTTTGTAATCCGTTTCTGTCGATTGTTAATCGGTTGGGGTTTTCATTCGGAATTACCGCTTCGTAATTGGGGTATTTCCCATCGATTAATCGACAAATAAGGGTAATGTTATCAAACGCAAAAAATGCATTGCTCTCGTTGTACTCTAAGGTCACTTTCGAATCAGAAGATGACATCAGACCTTTTAAAAGGTTCAGAGGCTTTTTTGGTACTATGAACGAAGCGCTTTTGTCAGCTTTTGCATCGGTTCTTTTGTAACGAACGAGCTTGTGCGCATCTGTTGCAACGAACGTAATTCCGTCTTTTTCCAGCTGAAAGTAAACACCGCTCATAACCGGACGTAAATCGTCATTTCCAGTAGCGAAAATGGTTTTGTTTATGGCAGTTGCCAGCACAGCAGCATCTACCTCCACTTTAGAAGGAGATTCAAGGGTTGGGATTTTTGGAAATTCCGAACCGTTGTGACCGCTCAATTTATATTTACCGTTGTCTGATGAAATCTCTACCCCAAATGACTTAGGATCAATGTCGAAAGTAAGTGGTTGTTCCGGAAAAGCTTTTAACGTATCCATTAGCATTTTGGCCGGAATGCAAATCGATCCATCTTCTTTCGCTTCTACTTCAAGAGTGGCCGTCATTGTGGTTTCCAAATCTGAAGCGGAAACAGTAAGTGATTTTCCCTTGATTTCGAATAGAAAATTATCCAAAATTGGCAACGTGTTGCTCGAGTTTAAAACACCACCGATTCCCTGAAGTTGCTTGAGTAAAGTTGAACTGGATACAATAAATTTCATTGACTATAATTTCGCTTATGCTGTCAACAAATATAGTGCTTTCGGTATCCGCGGATAATCGTAATTATCAACAGTATTCACCGGGTTATTAACAAAGCAGAATACGCCCTGTGCAGGAGAGTGGCCATAACCATTGACCGTATCGGAAAACTGAAGTTTGATGCTACGTGGAGGAGAACTGGATAACTGGTTACCTTAAGTCCATTTGAGACAAAGCAAGGGTTTAGCTGCCTCCGGTAAAATGAGTAATGGGTTTAAACGCAGCTCCCCAACTGAAATACTGCAATCGCATCAGTTCGTTGGAACCCTTAATGTAACCCCAGCATTTATCTCTATCCCATAAGATAGGTTGGTCGTTGTAATCTCTCATACCTTCTGGCGCAGCCTTGCGATGAATAATTACTGTTTTATCGTTGCCTTGTATGTCTGTTACTGTTATTTTATACAAAGGCATCGAGCTCATCAGAGAGTCCGCTTCCTGAATACCAAGTTCCTTATTGAACCCTTCGTAATTGAGGTTGCGCAACGTGGTAATATAGGTGTGAACGGCACTCACATCAAAGTTTTGCACCTCGTCGCCACTATTGTCAAACAACTTCACCTTGCCATCTTCCATTACCTCTACCACGTGAGAATTTTGTGGTTCCTCAAAAAACTGAAAGTGTACTTTGCTAATCTCGCCGACTCCATAGCTGAAAACCGCATGACTTCTCCATTCCGTTATATCAGAAAAGAAACGACTGTCTAAGCTCCCATACATTCCGGGTTTGTGCATTATGTAAGGCACTTCTGCCTTTTCTTCACCTACTTTTAGTAACATATAGGTTCCAAGTTTATCCGGTGTTGCATTACCAATATAATAGGTCTTAAAAGGGCTAGACTCTCCCCCCTTAAAGAACTCTACCTTTTTATTTCTCGCAGCAATCTGCCGGATAACATTTGCCTTTGCATTCGGATCAACTTCCTGCTTTACCTTAATCCGATAAACTGTTTCCAGAATTAGGTTGATGGCATCTGGTCTGGCTGAGAAGTTACCATCGTTTAATTTCCAGACGCCCGGTGTTGTTCTTCTCTGTACCACGATGGAATGTCCGTTTGCCTCTGTAATCTTTACCTGGTCAACAGCTGCAGTATCTTTAATGGCAAACTCAGATTGCGGCTGAGCAACCACCGAAGTGTCTTCCTGCGTTAAGAAAAGAGCTACAAATACACCGATCAATACGATCAGTAAAATCAATGGCACAATTACTTTTTTCATCTTTTGGAATATCTAACGCGGCGCACAATATAAAGGATAACCCCTGCGATAAGCAGGATCAATAAAGGAACGGCAATATTTACGAACTTAATGACCGTTTTCGTTGCACGATCACCAATTACGTTGGTATCCAGATACCGTATTTTAGATTCTCGGCCACGAAGCGCAACCAGGTTGTCCTGCTCCATCAAATCGTCGAATGCGTTAACAAAGAAGTCGGTATTTCCGTAGATTTTTTCCTTCGTCATTACTTCTATATCTGCACTTAAGATGTCGCGTTCAGGATTAAGTTCCTGATTCGGATCTGCAGCTTTCCGAACATAGTTTTTTACAAAATCGGCGTCACCTACTACCAACATTTTGTTGCGCGATGAAGCTTCCTTAAACTCCACGTCAGGATTGTTTTTAAAAGCAGGATCTAAAGAGGCCTTGTAGAAGCTTTGAAATTTCCCTTCAAGCATTAATGCAAGGGTTCTTTTTTCAACTCCTGAACCTGTAAACTTGGGTGCATACATAGGATCGAGATAGGCGAGAGATACTCTGGCAGGATTCTTAAATACTTTCGTCCTGCTGCTTGTTTCCAAAAGAACTCTCTTGCTGATATCGTCACCGCCAACAGCTTCAACCGGACTTGCGTAGGCCATTCTAACAGGATTCAAATTAGCCGCAACCGGATCGCGATTGGTGTTTCTGCCAAGCACATAGAATGGCCATTCTGCTGGTTGATTGGTTTGAAAATTAAACATGGGACCCGAACCTTCCATAACGCCTCCGGAAATAACCAGTTCGTTTCTTACCAGGGCGCCATAGCTATACAGCAGGTCTTCCAGATCTAATTCGTAAGGCAAGGCAATAGTTTGCCCTTTCCGGAATAAACTATCTTCTTCCATCCTCAAAGGATCTATCAACCAGGCAACTCGTCCACCGTTCATGATAAATTGATCCATGATGAACTTTTCTTTCTCCGTAAACGGTTCTTTCGGTTGGGCCACCACCACTGCATCGTAATCATCCAAAGCGTAGATCAACTCTTTGCCATTGGAGTCGGTCAATGAAACCTGATCCACTTTATAAGATTCTGTTAAATGCGAACGAATCGCATAGGTTTGGTTTTCGGTTAATTCACCATGTCCCTCTAAGAAGCCAACATGGGGATACGTTTTGCGGGTTAATTTCCGGAAAGCCTGCATAAAGTTGTACTCCAATTGATCAGTGGCCAGTTCGAGCATTCTGGGGCTCACACTTTGAGTAGCGGCCTGTACAAATTGAACGGATGCAGTTTTGCTATCTCCATATTCGATAATGGCTCCGGGCCAGAAGTAGAAGTCGCTCACACTTTCCTCGCTCTGTTGCCGAATCATCTTTACGCTTAAACCTGCTTTTTCTAATTGGGTAATCAGGTCTTTTGCTAAAAGTTCATCTTCCTCGGGGTCAATGAACTCGTACTTCACCATACCATCGGAGATCTCATGAAACTCAGACAACATCTCTTCAATGTTTCTTCTCAGGTTCTCTATTTCGGAAGGGAACTGCCCTTTTAAATAAACTTTCACATACGCGATGTGCTCAAGATCATTTTCCAGTAAATTTTCAAACGCCGGAGTTAACGTGTGTATCTGATCCTGGGTCATGTCTTTTCGGTCATGAGCCACGAATCCAATCAGGTTCAGAGCAAACAGAATTGCCAGAATGATAACCGCTTGTATGAAATCACGCCAGAACATCTACCAGTTTCTCTTTTGAAGAGACAGGCGGGTTAAAACCAAAAAACCAACCGTCATCGTTATAAAATAAGTTACATCACGCGTGTCCAGAATACCACGTTTCAGATTATTGAAATGCGGTTTGATTCCAATATTCTTAATGGTATCCTGCCAGCCACCAAGAGTCTGGTAGGTTCCATAATCAAGTGCTACATAAAATATAAGGCAAAGGGCTGCCGCAAAGATGAATGACAGCACCTGATTCTTAAAAAGAGCAGAACTGAAAATTCCGATCGCAGTAAACATGGCACCAATAAAAAACAGACCAAAATATCCACCCCAGGTAGCACCCGAGTCGATGTTTCCGGGAGGATTGCCAATCATGTAAATGGTAATAAAATAAACCAGCGTAGGGATAAGCGAAAGAACCACAATAAAATAGGCTGCAAAAAACTTCGCAAGTACAATCTGCAAATCTGTTACCGGTTTGGTGAAAAGTAATTCAATGGTACCCGTTTTCTTCTCTTCTGCTAAAGAGCGCATGGTGATAGCAGGAATCAACAATATAAACCAGATAGGCGCATTCAGAAACAACGAATCAAGGTTTGCCAGGCGCATCTCGAAAACGTTGTCCATTCCACTGAAAATCCACATGAAAAGGCCAACCCCCAGCAAGAACACACTGATGGTGATATACCCGATCAGGGAATTAAAAAATGCGTTGACTTCTTTTACGAATAATGCGTACATAGTTGTAAAGACGGAACAAAAATAACCAAATCTACTCCCTCAGAATTCAGACATAGAATAGTTTTCCGTTGGCAATTGTGGAAATAATTATTGGTATAACCTGGAGCAGGGAGGAGGTTACAAATCGCTTATCACAAGTTGGATTTGTATAAAAACTTACCTTTTTAAATCCATCAGGGCGGAAAAGGTTTTGTCTATATCTTCATCTGCTACCAGAAAAGTGACCTCATTGGTAGTGGAAATTACCTCGATGATATTGATACCTAACCAGGCCAGCTTTTTTAGAATGTAATAATATACCCCCGAAATTTCGGTGTTGTCTTTAGGGAGATTAATGGTAACCGTAGCCAGATTCTTCTTGTGCCCGATTAGCTGCTCTCCTTCAAAAAAGTCAACCAGGGTTTCGTGCAGATTGTTACTGGCAATGATGGTAGATTCTTTAATTCCATTTGAAAACGAAATGAAACTATTTGTTTCCGATGAAATCTTTTTAAAGAAGTTGGCCTGAGAGAGTAAGAGTGTTTCGGAGTTCTTAAATGTGTAATCGTTAATGCCGCTTTTTACTGTAAAATCTCCAAGACGGTTAAAGAATTTTTTGATGCCCAGATTGATTTTATGGTAGTAACCGGGTTCCATCCGGTTTATGGCCATTACGATGGCTCCTTCATTAATGTCTTTACCAATCCGATCGCACACATCCTTATGAATGTGCCGGGCCAATGCTGAAACGTTGATCAATTTGTCCGCTAAAGCTTCCTCCAGAAAGGGACTTTGCTGAATGAGCGCGGTTACGGTCTTAGAAACTCCTGCCATGTTAAATAACAAACAATGTGTTAAGATTCGGTTCAAAAATAATAAATCTGGACAAACTGTCAAGACTTACATATTTCTTCGCCTTCAATTTAAACAAAACATAGCGTAAAAATGTATATCAGTCCACAAATAGTAAACGAGAATGCCACGCCATTCTATTACTACGATTTAGAATTATTGGAAAATACCCTTAGGGAACTCACCAATGCTTCTGATAAACGTGGGTATCATGTACACTATGCATTGAAGGCGAATACCAACGAACCAATTCTCAATTTAGTTAAAAGATATGGGCTTGGTGCCGACTGCGTAAGTGGTAACGAAGTAGAAAGAGCTATACAGCTAGGTTTTGATTCCGACGGAATTGTATTTGCTGGTGCAGGCAAAACTGATCACGAGATTTTATATGCGTTGCAGAATGATATCTTTTGTTTCAACTGCGAATCAGTTCAGGAGATTGAGGTAATTAATGAGCTTGCGGCGGATTTGGGTAAAACGGCTCGGATTGCTATTCGAATAAACCCAAATGTAGATGCCAGAACGCATGAATACATTACTACCGGATTAAACGAGAATAAGTTTGGGGTTGGGCTACACGAACTGGAAGGAGTTCTATCTGTATTAAATGCCTCTAATAACATTTTGCTGGATGGCATTCACTTTCATGTGGGTTCGCAAATTACGGCCATGTATGTGTTCCGGGAGTTGTGTGCAAAAATAAACGGTATCAATTCGTGGTTTCGCGACAATGGAATTCACTTGAATCATATTAATGTTGGGGGCGGACTGGGAATTGATTATGATCATCCGGAGTTAAGTCCAATTCCCGATTTCGAAGAGTTTTTTAACGTGTTTGATCGATTTCTGGAATTGGAAGAGAATCAGGAGTTGCACTTTGAATTAGGTAGAAGTGTAGTTGGACAATGTGGAACGTTGGTTTCCAAAGTCCTTTACGTAAAAGAAGGTCTGCAAACCAAATTTGCCATCTGCGATGCAGGGATGACGGAATTGTTACGTCCTGCTTTGTACAAGGCGAGTCATAAAATTGAAAATCTTACTTCAGTGTACACCCAGCATGAATCTTACGACGTCGTTGGGCCGATTTGTGAATCATCCGACTGTTTTGGAAAAGGCGTTGAACTTCCGGTAACCAGTAGGGGAGATATTGTTGCTATTCGTTCCGCAGGAGCCTATGGAGAGGTAATGTCAAGTCAGTACAATTTGCGCAACAAGGTTCGGGCGGTTTATTCCAGTGCCGTAAATGTTGGTAAGGATTCAGAACTGGTTTTGGCCTGATCAACCTTCATTCAACCTGACCCGATTGTCGTTCTGAAGGTGTGGAGACGGTAACTGTCAATCCTGGCCAATTGGCCTAGCGTAACGTATAATTAAAAGTGCAAGAATGAGGTTAATTACCAATGCAGGTAAGAACAGTGCGTAAACTTCCTGAAAACTAAGATTAGTAAGAACTAGTGCTGAATAAATGATAGTGGGAGTCATTCCTATCGACAATTTTAGCGTTCGGGTGTTACATACAATTGGAAACGGAAGAAGTAAATAGAGAAAGCTCACAAGGCTCCAGGTAATTGCATGTGCTAAGGCGAGAACCAGCAATAGGCATGAATCACCAGAGCATTTTTGGAAAAGAACCACCATAAATGGCAGCCAATTGATTGCTACTTTGGCAATTAGAATGTACACAAACAACCTCATCTGATAAAAGAAAATTGGTTTTTATATTCTGCTATGATTACCCGTGGACCGTTCTATGGTTATTGTAAAATTGCTCAAATTTATTGTCCGGTATGATGTGCTCGGTTGTCAAACGAAGGGACAGGCGATGAAACCTTCATTTCTTTACGAATAAGCAGGAGCCAGGGAAGTGAGAGCGCAAGCACGCCAACCGTGGCCATTGCAAACCGCCAATCATGACCATCTTTAATTACGATCAGCGTACCGATGATCGAAACCAATAAGATGCGAATCAATTCCAGGTTCCACGCCCATCTTCTGCTATCCAGCAAACCGCCTATGTTGGTGAGCGTTAAAATGTACATGAATGCAACCGAAACTGCCTGAAGCATAGTGGTGGTTTCTTTCTGTGCAAAGTCCATGCTAAGCTGGAATACGCTCATGGCAATGACAAACTGAGCAATGCAATACAAGCCCGTTTTAAGTGAGACTTTCGGATCGTATTTTTTTCGCTCTACTTCTCCAAAAACCTTTGCATTTCGTTGTTTTAAATCGTCAGGAAACCAGCCGGGATCCTTCACAAACAGTTTTAGCTTGTCGCTGGTTTTTTTAGTTCTGAACACATCCAGAAAAAAATCCCTGTATTCATGAAGGTTTTGCCAAAGCGGATTCCAACTCTTCACCTCTTTGGTTATACCGTAAGTAGGTTCTTCTTCTTCCACCTGGAAAGTGCCGAACATTCTATCCCAAATAATAAAAACCCCTGCATGGTTTCGATCAATGTACTTTGGGTTTCTTCCATGATGAACCCGATGATGGGAGGGAGTATTGAATATCCATTCTATCGGCCCAAGTTTGCCTATGTATCTGGTATGTATCCAGAATTGATAAATGATTCCTATAACGTAGCAGGTAACAAACATGTCTGTTGGAAATCCAAAAAAAGCAATTGGAAGAAAGAAGAAGAATGTAAAGAACACCTGAAATGTTCCCTGTCGTAACGCGACGGCCAGATTGTATTCCTCGCTTTGGTGATGAACAACGTGGCTGGCCCAAAGAAAGTTCATTTCGTGACTAAGCCGGTGATACCAATAGTAAAGAAGATCTACTAAACAGAAACAGATCACCCACCAGTACCATTGATTACCTATGTTGGGAACAGACCAAAGTTTTTGTAGCGAAATATGATCAAGCAAGTAGATGTACCAACCAAAGAGCATCACCTGTATAAAAATGCCTCCCACCTGCTGCATAATGCCAAGGCTCAAATTATTTAAGGTGTCGTTGAGCCGGTAATACTTTCGGCGCAAAACCCAATCGACCAGAATCTCCAGAAGGAGCAGTCCAATAAAGAAGGGAATAGAAATTTCAATCAGTTCCATGCTGTTCAGCTTAGCCGGTGCGTTTTAAACACCGGAATCAATAAGTTGAATGAAATTTCCTTGTTTGTTTGTGATATAAAGAAACGAATTATTTAGTTAGGAATGAATGATTAGTCCAATTCTTCCACAACGTCTGCGCTCCAGGCCTGGGGTTTGTCGGCAAATAGGGGTTTTGTTTTACTCCAAACAGATTTGAACAATTCGGAGTGTCTGTAGGCCTCCAGATGCGCGGTTGATTCCCATATGCTGTATGTGAAGAAGATGTTGTGATTGGTTTTATCTTGCAACAACTTCAGGTGCAGGCAACCGTCAAAATCACGAATGCGATTTTTATTACGTTCAAAATTGGCCAGAAAGGTTTGGACTTCCTCCTCCCGAAATGTCATCTTAACGATTCTGGTAAACATTATGCTTGAAATTCAATGGTTACTGTGTCGTACAACTTCAAGCCGAACAGTTTGTTTGCACCACCTCCCGATCCTTCGACTCCTTTGTTGATGGCAATTTCCAGATGGTTGGATGATCCGAAAAGCGCTACTTTTTCTCCTTCCGGAACTTGTGAGTACTTTCTACTGATCTTATCAATGGAGTAGGCCGAACTTCTAAATAGGATTTTAAATGTGCGCCCCTTGGCCACCTGCAGGAAAAGAGACTTAGTGATATTGGTAATTACGTTGCCGTACGAATCAATGTAAATAACCGAACCTCGAATCAGGTTTTCCTCCATTATAGGCCGGTACATTTGCTTTAGCTGTACTTTTTCTATTCTGCTGCCAATTACCTCGGGTGTACCGCCGCGAGCCAGATGACAGGCAGCTTTAGTGAAAACGTCCTTTACCGGAAAAGTAAGGTCATCACTATCCTGAGATATATTGAGTTCGAACACATTATCTGGCTGCGTTTCAAACAGGATTGAGAAAATACCATTGTCAGCACCGATAAAGTAGTGTCCTGCAAATTCCACTACCAGATGTGATCTTTCAACGGAGGCCTCCGGATCCACTCCAATAACGTGCACTGTTCCCTTTGGAAATTCCTTGTAAGTGTTTCTTAACAGGAATGCACACCGTGCAATATCAAAGGGAGGAAGGTGGTGAGAAATATCCACAATTCTAGCGTCAGGTAGCTGAGAATATATAGCTCCTTTTACGGCCGCAACATAATGGTCTCTGGTGCCCATATCCGTTGTTAATGTTATAATGGCCATGTTGAAAATTAGTTCTTTACTTTCCCAATGAAAAGTGGTTATTTTGATGTCAAAATTAGCAGAATAATTAGAACCAAAGGTTCGTTTAACGCTCGATATTGCAGGAAAAAGAAATCCAAATTACAGGCGTAAATCCTGTTGAAATTTTCGGAACGAAGGAGGAGAAACTCAAGCTTCTCAAAAAGAAATTCAGACGGCTGAAGGTTGTAGCCCGGGCGAAACAATAAAGGTGATTGGTTCGGAGTCCGACATTGTTGAATTCGAGCAAAAGCTGGATTTGTTAATCGCTCACTATCACAAATACAACTCGCTTACCGAAAACAATGTGGAGAACCTTCTGGCTGATGGGGGAGCTGAATTGCTCCAGGGTAAAAGCGAAGAAGTGCTTGTTTTTGGCAACGGTGGAATTAAGGTTACCGCCCGTACGGTCAATCAGAGGAAAATGGTTGAGGAAACGGCCAAAAACGATATGATTTTTGCCATTGGTCCTGCTGGAACCGGGAAAACCTATACCGCGGTTGCACTTGCCGTAAGAGCATTGAAAAACAAAGAAGTTAAGAGAATTATACTGACCCGTCCGGCAGTAGAGGCAGGGGAGAATCTGGGCTTTCTGCCGGGAGATTTAAAGGAAAAGCTGGATCCCTACATGCAGCCGATTTACGATGCACTGCGAGATATGATCCCGGCCGAGAAGCTAGAAACGTTTATTGAGCATGGAATCATTCAAATTGCTCCGCTCGCTTTCATGCGTGGGCGCACCCTGGATAAAGCATTCGTTATTCTGGATGAAGCGCAAAATGCCACAATCAGCCAAATGAAGATGTTTCTCACCAGAATGGGTAAAAACGCCAAGTTCATAATAACCGGTGATGCCAGTCAGATTGATTTACCAAAGCATCAAAAGTCCGGGCTCGTGAAAGCTCTTGGTTTATTGAATGGTATTGAGGGGATTTCTATGATTCACCTCGACGGCAATGACGTGATTAGGCACAAATTGGTGAAGGACATTATTAAGGCGTTTGATTCTGACAACAGCTAAAAAAATAATCTAATTGAAATGAACGCAATTAAAGAGGCCAATTTTCGGTTTAACGGTCAAACAGCTCACTATAGAGGCAAGGTACGAGATGTTTATACGATCAATAACGATTTACTGGTGATGGTGGTAAGTGATCGAATTTCTGCATTTGATGTAGTGCTACCCAGAGCCATTCCTTATAAAGGTCAGGTGCTGAATCAACTGGCTTCACGTTTTCTCGATCTGACCGCGGATATTGTGCCGAATTGGAAAATTGCTTCACCTGATCCCAGTGTGACGATTGGTCATCAATGCGAACCGTTTAAGGTTGAAATGGTAATTCGCGGATACCTGACCGGGCACGCCTGGAGGGAATACAGAGATGGTAAAAGAGTGTTGTGCGGAGTCACGATGCCGGACGGAATGGTTGAAAATCAGAAGTTCCCTGAACCAATCATCACTCCAACAACCAAAGCCGCTGAAGGTCATGATGAGGATATTTCCAGAGAAGAGATTCTGACCAGGGGAATTGTTGGTGAAGAAGATTATAAGCAGTTAGAGGAGTACACCCGAGCATTGTTTAATCATGGAAGCGAATATGCTTCTGATAAAGGGCTGATTCTGGTTGATACTAAATATGAATTTGGTAAAAAGGAAGGGCAGATCTATCTGATAGATGAGATTCATACGCCTGATTCATCTAGGTATTTTTATGCTGAGGGATATCATGATCGCTTAGCAAAAGGTGAACCTCAGAAGCAACTAAGTAAGGAATTTGTGCGCCAATGGCTCATTGAGAATGGATTTCAGGGAAAAGAGGGGCAACAGATTCCTGATATGAGTGATGAGTTTGTAAACTCCATAACCGACCGTTACGTTGAATTGTATGAAAACATTGCAGGAGAAAAGTTTGAGAAGAGTGATGTTACAGACATTCAGGCGAGGGTAGAGGCAAATGTGAATGGTTTCCTTGCTCACCACGTAGAATTGTAGCGGTATTCTCAGGCACGTTGTTCATTTCCGGGATTTACCTTCTTAACAAAGGCAGGAACACCCTCTACCAGTAGTTTGTCTGAATTTATTAAGCCCTTAATTGATTCGTTTTCGTCTAACTCTACAAAGGCGTAGCCTTTTAACTCTCCGTTGGAGTAAGTTGGAATGTCCACAGTTATTGCGCTTCCAAACGGCTTAAGAGCAGTTCTCAATTCTTCAGGACCAACTGATTTCGATAGTTTGGTGACAAACAAGTGCATTATTGCAATTGGTTATTGATACTGTTAATGATAGTGGTGATTGTACGAAGCAGGTCATCACCTTCAGATTTACGTTCCCTCGCAAAATACTCTTTCAACATTAGTTGCGAGTTTAAAATGACTTCCTCTTCAAACGGGGGTTCTAAATTCTCAATGATTGTTAGTGCTTCAAAAGCTTCCATAAAGCTGCCGTTAATGGCCACCTGAACAATTTCATCTATGTAATCGTTAGCATTAAGTCCTGAACTCCAAATAGCCGATAGAGCAAGCTTCCGGCATTCTTCGTTATCCGAACCCAGCTGATCAATCAAAGGTTCCATGGTACTTGTTGATTTTAACTCCCCAAGTAGTTTTCTGATTTCCTCCTGTACGCTTTCACTCCCTCTTTCAAAAGCCGTGAATAAAGAGGGGATAATTTGCTCGGTTCCTTTAGAGCGTGTATTCTTAACCGCTTTGAGAACGGTTTCCTCATTGTCTGATCCCAGATCCAGTATAATCTGAGCCACCATTTGCTTTTTTCCGGTTTGTTTAGCCATTTACATCAAAAATTGGCTGCAAAGGTATGGGTTTATGGAATTTCAGGCACTAAAGCATCTTTCATTTATGAAAGCCAATATACCTTTCCCATGTATTAAACCAAGATTGGTAGATTCTAACGACCAATCTTATTGTCTCGATTGCCTAAAGTTCATTCCCGTTTGGCATGGTGATAAACCGCTTTCAGATGGTGTTTGTGTCCGAACCAGAATTGAGAATATAGAGATTACAGGTAGTCGTCTTTCCAGGCTAGCTAAATTTTGCCTGGCATTGATTTTCGTGTTCGGGGCACAGTTGTTTTCCGGAAATTTATTTTTTGCTCAGTCGGTAAACCTTCACGTGTCTCCCACTTCGTCAGAACGGCGTAGCGAGCAGACCAGGGTTGTTTGTGGAAATGTGGTGGATAATCAAGTGGAGGAAGGTATTCCATTTGCTGATATTCGGATATACCAGGACGACATATTAATTGCAACTACTGCTACTGATATGGAAGGGAAATTCAAATTTACCCTATTCAATTTTAGTGTTTCATCCAGCTATAGGATGGAAGTAGAGGCATTTGGATTTATTGATTTAAGAAAGGATAGCATCGATTTGGGTCAAGCCTTCACGGAATTTAGGAATCTGAGTTTGGAACCAGGGTTTGACGAAATGGAGGTTATAGGAATCATTATTGAGGAGGATATGATAAATATGGATGCCAGTAGCACCACCATTACCCGGGAAGAAATTGAAAGAATGCCATAACCTTTTACAACACCCATCAAATTAAGCTATATTAAACCTATGAGAATGGCCAAATATCTGAGTTGCGTGGTGTTGCACTTGTGCCTGGTTGCTTATTCCGTTGCACAAACGTCTGCAGATACATTAACACTATGCACGATTAATGTCAATGTCTCTAACGAAGTAGGGCCAGTATCGTCAATGAACGCTGTTGTTTTGGTGGATAATCATTACTCCGTGGAGGCAGGGAACAGATGGGGCGGCGCCGTGACCTTGCAATTTGCTTGGGAGACAAACGCAAATTATACACTAAGATGTTCGAATCAACAGCACTATCCAAAGGAAGTAACCATTAGTAAGTACCATTGTAGGGAAAATGGAGGAGTAGCGATAAACGTTACGTTGAATCCAAAAAAGGAGCATCAAATACCCGGAGTTACTATTCCAGTAGACTGGGAAGCCTGGGATCGTCGCTCTGACGTACGATAATAAGAAGTTTTCTAAAAGAGTAGGATGTAGGAAACGAGCAGTCCGGAAATCTGTTTTCGGTCTGAATATCTTCAATAAAAATTTAGTGAAAAAGAAAGGGGATTCTGTTGCCGCAGAAGTCCCCTTTTCTAACCATAAACTTTATAACTACTTGTTATCGCCAACCCAAACATACGAAATTAAGCGCAGCTTTGATCACAGGCATTCGGCGAACGGCACATTTTTCTCGGTATAAGTAATGTTCGTCCCTAAAAGTGATCAGGGATAGTTCCGTTCCCCAAAAATTTTACTCCCCACCCTGATCATAGTGCTCCCGCAGGCTATAGCCATTGGGTAATCCCCACTCATTCCCATTGAAATTTCCGTAAAATCATCCTGATCTTTGAAATGCGTTGCCGCTAATTCGTTGAAGACTCTGGTAAGCCCGTTAAATTCCCTGGCGATTTGTTGATTGTCGGTTGTGAAAGTGGCCATACCCATTACCCCTACAATTCTCACATTTTTCATTTCAGACCATTCACGGGATTCAAGCAATTCTCTTGCTTCTTCGCCGGTCAACCCATATTTAGTGGATTCTTCGGCAATATGGAATTGTAGCAGACAACGAATGATTCTATCGCATTTAAGAGCCTGTTTGTTGATTTCTTTAAGCAATCGCAAACTATCTACCGCATGAATCAGGTGTACGAAAGGAGCAATATACTTCACCTTATTTCGCTGCAAATGGCCTATAAGGTGCCAACGGATGTCTTTTGGAAGCTCTTCCCATTTATCGGTTAACTCCTGGACTTTGTTTTCTCCAAAATCCCTGTGCCCTGTGTTGTACGCAGCCAAAATGTCGCCAGTTGGTTTGGTTTTGGAAACTGCAATTAGCTTAACATTGGGCGGAATAGAATTTTTAAGTTGGTTCAGATTATCTTCAATCATCCCACAAGTTTATGAAGAATCTTGGCTTTCAAGTGTGAAATCGTGCCGATTTTACTTACTTTAAAGTCTCCTGTATGAAGCGGTCACTCTTACTTATATGGTTGATGATTTTCTCCTCGTTTGTCTTTGCGCAGGAGTATAATTTCCAAACCATTTCTCTGCGTGATGGGTTGCTCAACGCAAGGGTTAACTGTATGCAGAAATCTCCAACCGGGTACATGTGGTTTGGAACGATGTCCGGCATCAGTCGTTACGATGGTAATGAAATCGTGAATTATACCGTAGATGACTCGTTGTGTAATAATCGCGTAAGATCGTTGGCTTATAAGGGAACCGATCTTTTAGTTGGCACCGAAAACGGATTATCGGTAATGTCCAAAGGTAGATTTCGAAATTATTCTCTTGAAGCCTTTGGTTCGTCCAAAATCAACAAAATACTGGTAGTTGGAGAGCAAACCCTCTTGCTAACCGATAGAGGAATCCTGGAGTTTACGGATGATCTGGTTAAGCCTTTGCCATTGTCTTCGGGTATCGATTCTACAGCCATGATGGATGGTGTAGTTGGTAGCAATGGAAGGATATGGGTGGCAGCCGGGCCTCAGGGGCTGATTCGTTTAGAGAACCAACATGGAAGTTGGGCTTTCAGTAAGATCAGCATCCCTGAGGAAATATACTTTGTTAGATGCGTCTACGAAGACACGAAAGGCAATACCTGGGTGGGGACTTCAGGAACGGGAGCTTATAAGATATCGGCAAACTCAATCGATCATATAAACATGCCGAGTTCGCTTCGCGCAGACAACATTACCGTGATCCACGAAGATGTTCAGGGAAACATGTTGTTAGGGTCATGGACAAAGGGATTGATAAAATACAATGGTATTAGCTTCGAGCAAATCAATACAACCGGTGGTCTAAAAGGAAATCAGGTATTGTCTCTATATGCCGACGAGGAGGGGCTGATCTGGATTGGTACTTTTAGTGATGGGGTGCAGCTTTTGCGCGGTACCGAGTTTGTTTTTTATTCTCAATCCCATGGTTTGCCGGATAGAGGTGTAAGGGGAATTACCAAAGATCTGTCCGGAGATATTTGGGGAACTACCTTAAACGGGCTTTTTAGGGTGGTTTCGGGAAGGGTAGATTCCGTGCTGCGGGTTGCAGAATGTAGCAATAGGTTTGGGCCAATTGTTACGATGTCTACAGGAACCTTGTTGGCAGGAACTTATGGTGGAGAATTAGTTTCGGTTTCTACAGATAAGAAGGTAAGATTAATCAAAGATCCACAGCTGTTGGGTACAGAGATTATGTCTCTCTGTACAAACACGGTTGGCGATGAGGTTTACATAGGTACTCTGGGCAGCGGTGTATATAAATGGGATGGAACAGTTGCCACAAGGTTGGATACTTTGGAGGACTTAGATTCGAAGCAAATTTGGGCAATTCTGGAAGTGAATAAAGTTCTATATCTGGGAACCAATAGTGGTGTGGTGGCCATAGCGTCAGATGGCACCACCACGTATCCTGGAAGTCATAAAGCCCAGGTTCGAAACAGCAGGGTTACCTCAATTACACGTCAGGGAGATTACTTGTTCTTCACTACAGATAGCCATGGACTATGGAGGTTAAGTCTTTCTACCGATAAAGTAGAACATCTGCAAACCGATGAAAACCTAAGCAGCAATCAAATATTTTCAAGTGTGTGGCTGGATTCAATCAATCTGATGCTTACCAATCACAGTGGAATAGATCGGATCAGATTTTTTCCCGATCATCATCTCGTAGATTATTATCAGGTTGATTTTGGGGAGAATTTACAGTTCAATATCAATGCGGTTCTAAAGGGACCAAAGGGCACCATTTGGATCGGTTGCAATCAAGGGCTTCTATTATACGATCCATCAAAAGCAATTAATTTTCTAAAACCACCGGATCTTCATGTAAACGATGTTCTTTGTATGCAGCAGGAACTCGATTGGCAGGAATTCGGAGCTACAATGGATGAAAACTATGTTCCAAGAGGGTTTACTTTACCTTACAACAAGAACTACCTTACGTTTAGTTTTCGTGGAATTCAATTTCGCCGTAGTGAGAGCATCAGATATCAGTATCGTCTCTTAGGTCAAGACACTTTATGGTCGCCGCTTTCCGCAAGTAATGATGCTATTTTCCCCAATCTGCCTTACGGAGAGTATCGGTTTCAGGTAAGGGCAACTACAAATGGCGGTAAAGCATATTCCAGGATTCAGGAAATTCCCTTTACCATATCTGCACCGTATTACAAAACCTGGTGGTTCTTTGCAATCGTTGCTCTTGGAATCTGCCTGGTGATCTATATATTCTCCTTAACCTTTAAGAAGGTGCAGTCGCAGGTTTTGCAGTATTCAACCTTGCAACAATCGTTGGGTACAAACCGTCTGATGTTACTTTTTATGGGTTTGGCGTATCCACTGGGGGCAGTTAGTAATAGTTTGGCGGCCAATGTGGAGCACCCACAAATTACCATTGCAGTAATAATTGGACTCATCGGACTGATCTCCTACGCCGTAAGCTTTTCGAGTGGAAATCTAAGAACGCGGTTGTCCTTAATTGTGCTTACCCTGTTTTTGCTCATCGAGGGGCATATAATGGTTCTGATATTTGCAAATAGTCTACACGTAACTTATGTGATTGGCTTGGTTATGGTTACTGCCTTTGCAAGTGTAGTTTTTAATACGGTTCGGAATTATTTCATTTTTGCCGCAGTCTTATTTGTTTGCATCGTCACTATGGCGGCGGCCATTCCACAGCCATTATTTAGTCCATTGCAATTTGCTTTAGTTGGATTCTGGGCACTGGTAATTGTATCTCTTTTGTTAATTGTAAAATTAAATCTGTTCAGGAAACTACGCTTGTCGGACACCATTTTGGAGAAAGGAGATTCCATCATTTTGGTGCGTAACGACAAGGGCGCGATTATCTATGCCAGTGGTAGTGTTGAGGAGAAACTAGGCTATCCGCTAGATGAAGTCTACGGAGATGGTTGGTGGAAAATTCGGGAAAAGAACGATGACATTAAACGAGAAGAGATTATTGGCAACATAGATCGTGCCGGGGGAAGCATTGTATACACCAATGAAATTCACGATATACATGGACAGAAAAAGTACTTTAATTGGTCGGATACGCGAATAGAAGGAGGGTTGGTAATTGGAGTTGGCCAGGATGTAACATCACTTCGTGAGTCTCAAATGGAGTTGGAGAAGCTGTCCATTATTGCCAGTAAAACGGACAGCGGGGTATTATTGCTTGACACGGATGATCGTGTGGAATGGATGAATGAGTCCTTTGCCGAGATGATGGGTTATACTTTTGATGAGTTGAAAGGTAAAAAGCCTGGAGATTTGCTTTCGGGGGAAGCGTCTGATGTAGATAAGATTCACAGATCGAGACAAGACAAGTATAAGAGGAAAACTTATCAAATGGAGGTGTTAGCTTACAAGAAATCAGGAACTCCCATTTGGTTATCCATAAATCACACGCCAATTTTCAAGGAGGGAACGGAGGAATTACAGTGGCAGGTAAACGTGGTTAACGATATCACGAAAGCAAAAGACAGACGGGAGGAAATGAAACGTCTGTCGTTGGTGGCAACTAAAACAGATAACTATGTGATCATTTCGGATGGCTCTGATACTGTAATGTGGGTTAATGATGCTTTTGAAAAAATATTTAAGTACAAGGCGAAAGATGTGATTGGCACGAAAACGTCTTCTTTTTTCCGGACTGAAGAATTCAACCCACGGCAGGTTAAAAAGCTCAGAAAAGACGTCCTCGAGAGAAAAGTGCCATTTGTGGGAGAACTTACCGATGTGGATGCAGAGGGAAATCACCTTTGGCTTGCCGTCAATATTACTCCGATTCTTGATGCTGATGGCGAGATTGAGCAAATTATTAGTCTGGGGTCGGATATAACCGACAAGAAATTGGATGAATTTCAGCTAAACGAGTATTCGAAGTCGTTGGAATTGATGCATGAAATTGACAATGTGTTACTTGAGCAGAAAAATGAGCAGGAATTATTCCACGAGATGTTGCGCGTCGTTGTTAATAGCAACAGTCTGTTTACCAAGGTTTCGTTGATGATTATTAGCGAAGATTTTACCACGCTCGAAGACTATAGACTGGACGAGGGAGAAGATGAAATGGTTTATACCGAGGGAATTCAGATGGAAAGTCTTCGTTCCAAAGATTCTTTAAAAAAGGGGGAATCCCTTATCGTTCAGGATCTTGAGAATGATATCCGCTCAGAATCCGATAGGATGTTGGTGGAATCAGGCGTGAAGAGCTATGTTATGATGCCTCTTTTAATTGATCAACGAGTGGTTGGGAGCTTAAATGTTGGAGGTAAATTTCCATTTATGTTTATCGACGACGAGGTTAAGATTATAAAAGACATTACCAACTCACTATCGGTAGCCTATAAACAGCGAGAACAGGCCAGGAAGATTGTGGAAAGCGAGGAAAACTTCAGACAGTTAAACGAGTCGTTGAAGGAAGTTTTCTGGTTGTATGACCGAGTAAATGAGAAAATGATTTACGTCTCGAAGGCCTGTGAACTTATTTTTGGATTTCCTGCCAGTGAAATGATGGAGAACCCTTCGGCATGGATGGAAGTAATTGTGGCCGACGATCAGGCGAGAATTCAACGGGATTATTTTAATTCATCAGCCACCGAAGGGTTCGACGAGCAGTTTCAGATTAAACATCCGGATCAAGGCATTCGGTGGATTCATTCTACGGCTCTACCCATTAGAAATGGCAAGGGAGAAGTGGTGAAAATTTCGGGATTTGCAGGGGATATTACAGAATTGAAGCGCAAAGAGGAAGAGTTAGGTTTCTTGAATACCAAATTAGAGTCCATTAGCAGTATCAATGAAAGTATCTTAAGAAATGAACCGTTTGGAAGCGTGCTTATAGAATCTATCAAACGAATGGTTAGTGATCAATTCGACATCAAACGGGTTACACTAACGATGTTTGATTTCCCAAACAACGAACTGTCTTTTTTCCGCATTGATAATGAACTAAGGAGCGTTTCCAATGAGTCCGAAAAATTGCCTATTTCCTATTTCAAGAATGTTGACAGATTAAAGGTTGGTGAAACAGTAATAGTTGAGAATCTGACGGAAGAAGCTGAATTGTCAGAGTCTGATAAGGAACTTCTGAAGAGTGGGACAAAAAGTTATATCCTTCTGCCGCTTATTTCTGAACGCGAGTTAATTGGCTCGTTAAACCTGGCGTTTACCACCGCAGGTAAATTTGATCCCGACTTCGTTAAAGGCTTGCGCGATGTGGCAAATGGGATTTCCCTATCCATACATCAAATGCAGCTCAAGTCTATTATTGAAGGTGATAAAGAAGCTCTGGAAATTCAGAACAAGGACATTACGGCGAGTATTAATTATGCCAAGAGAATTCAGCAGGCTTACCTACCGGAAATTGACTTTGTCAAGAAGTTCTTCTCCAATGCTTGTTTATACTATAAGCCAAAGGACATTGTTTCCGGAGATTTCTACTGGTGGACATTGAAGAATAATAAATTAATTCTGGTAGTGGCAGATTGCACGGGACATGGTGTTCCTGGTGGATTTATGACGATTCTTGGTTCCCAAACCATAGCCAACATTGTGGAAGGAAAGTCGATAACGGATCCGGGTCTTTTGCTTAAGGTATTGGATCTGGAAATTCAGTATGCTTTAAACAAGGCAGGCGAAGAATTGAGAGATGGCATGGATGTCGCGGTTTGCTCAATCGACTTAACTTCTAAGGAGATGATTTATGCAGGAGCCCGGAGACCTTTGGTATATGTCTCCGAAGGTCAGCCATTTGAATTAAAAGGTACGTCAAGGTCTATAGGCGAAGATGAACTAGTAGCCGCCAATTACTCGACCACTAAAATACAACTCAGAAAAGGAGACCGCTTTTTCATGTTTTCTGATGGAATTCCGGATCAGTTTGGTGGAAGTGCTACCCGTCCAAGAAAATACTCTAAGAAGCGCCTCAAGGAACTCGTAGAGGATGAGGAACTTAATAAGGCTAGCTTGGAAAAACAATTCCAGGCGGTTGTAGATGATCTTGAGAAATGGCAAGGAGATTTGGAGCAAACCGACGATATGATTTTCCTGGCTCTTGAATTCTAGTTACCCTGACGCAAACTTTCCAGTTCTTTAGTAAGTTTTTCATGAGTACTGGCATTCTGAATAGCCATAGAGGTGTAATTGGCCAAACTTGCAAGCATTTCCAAATGGGATTTGTTATACGCATTTTTATAGAAACTCTGTACTGTAATTACCCCAAGTGGCTCATCATTAATGTAAAGGGGTTGGAATAAAAGCGATTCCGGCATTTCTCCTGCCACAACGTGTATTTCATTTACGAATTTCTTGTACTCTCTCAAATTGTTGTTGATAAAGATGGGCTGGTTATTTTCGAGGCACCAAACGGAATAATTGTCTTTGTTAGACATTGGTATAAAGCCATCGTTTGATAAAACTCCACTTTCTATCTCATAGCGGTATTCTATTGCGTCTTTCTCCTTGCTGTAAATCCGAATTCCAAATATTGTGGCATCCATTAGTTTGTCTACCTGCTCGTGCAGTTCTACAAACACCTTTTCCAGGTTCAGGTTGGAAGATATTTTTCTACCAATTGCACTAATCATCTGTTGTTGATAATTCGCCTTTTGAAGCCGAATTTTCTGCATGATTATTTCCTGGGTTTTTAAGTCTACCTTCTCCTCCGAAGTTTCGTATAGTGTAGCATTGTGTGCTGCAATTGCCACGTAACTGGCCAACGCCTTAAGTACAAATATGTTTTTGTCTTTGTACTTGCCCTTACTGTATGATTGAGCTGTAATTACGCCAATCTTCTTGCCCTTAAATAATAGGGGTAAATACACCAGTGACTCAGGTGGTTTACCCGGTAGTTTGGAGCGGTCGTATGCATCCAGATATTTGAAAACATCAGTATCAAAGTCGTTAATAACCACATCTACTCCGTTTCTGAAACATATAACACCTAAGCTCTCGTTGTCGTCGAGACTAAACTCAAATGGAGGTAGTAGTTCTCCATATTCAACAATTCCTTTAAACTCGAGAACGTTGCGTACATCGTCATGTATGCCGAAACCAAAAATAGGAGCGTCCATTATCTCGTTGACCTCAGAATATAGCTGCATACCTATTTCTTCGATGTTGAGCGACTCCAATATTTTAGTTCCGAGTGAGTGCAAAGAATCCTCCAGTTCGCTGTATTTCTGACTTAATTCGATTTGCTTGTGCTGTTTTATAAAAATGGCTATGGAACTGGACAAATCATGGAAAAGGTCAATTAATTCTTCGTCAAAGCCATTAGGTTTTTCACTGGCAGAACTGAGGAAGCCCGATAATTGACCTTCCGTACTAATTGGAATGCTTAAAATAGAGCGAAGGTTTCTTGAATAAAGGTTACGCTCGATCTCGGATTCGGCTTCCGCGGTAATCTCTGGATTGTAATAATGTTGGCCAAGAACAAGCTTCTGTTTTCCGGGTATTTTATTAATGTCAAAGTTCTTGCCACCGTAAAATTTTGTTTCGTCCAATGTGGAGTAAGCGTAGGACATAATTTCTGTCATGTCCGCATTCACTACAGAAATGTTGGTGGTTTTGACAGGTAAATGGGAGGTGATGGCTTGCATTATTTCCTTTGATTTATCCACGAAATTCATGTCGCTGATAATGAGTTGGTTTACAGCTGCAAGGACGGCAAGCTACGATCCTTTAACCGAATCTCTTCCTGCTTTTGTTTGATCTCTTTATCGGTTCGGTGTCTGATTGAAAGATCATTCCACATGGCAAAAAACGCTTTTTTACCGTCCAACTCAATTACCGACATAGAGGCAGATACCAGAAATTCTTCCCCGTTTTTTTTCTTGTGCATCCATTCGAACTGGTGCCCACCATTTTGTAAGGCTAAATTGTCAATTTTCCACGCCGCCTTTCTTGGATCGGCGTAATTTGGTTGGTGTTTTGCCGAAAACTCCGAGGGTAGTCTCCCTATAATTTCGTCCTTGCTATCGAAACCAAGAATCTCCACAAAAGCCTTGTTGCAATCGATTATTCCCTTAGAGTCATAGTAAACAATGGGGTTGAGGGACTTTTCAAAGAGCATCTTAAATTTGACTTCAGATCGTTCAAGAACCAGCCGTTTCTTAAAATCGTTGGTGATGTCGTGGAAAAGTCCCTTAAGAATCATCGTATCATCCTCCTTAAAGGTCGTACAATTTCCTTCTATTATTAGCTCTTTACCTTGTTTGGTGACCAGATGTAACTGCACATTTTCGTGCTCGGCAAGAATGGAGAATAACCGCTTAAATTCCCTGGTAGATTGGTAATGCAGTATAGAATTGAAATTCAACTTTTTCAGCAGTTCTTCATCATACCCAATCGCCTTGCGAAAATTAGTATTGGCAAAGAGGACTTTACCGTCTCTGGAAACGGAAAATATAAGGTCTCCTGATTTATTCATCAGACTCCTGTAGTGCTGAAGAATTAACTGTAGTTCATCGTTGTCATCCGGTCGTTCCATCCTGTATTAAATATAAGATTTATTCTCATCTTTGTTCAAGGTCGCATTGTACCTGCTTCTTTGAGAATTCACACAGAAATACCGTTCAGTCAAATCGACTTTCTACCAGACTTAACCCACGAGTTTGTTTCAGAAGGAGACAATTTTCTATTCGGTAAGAAGCTTCAACTAAAAGAAATTGAAAAATCAGGTTTGCCCAGCTTTGATGAGCGTAATAGAGATGTTGTGGTTGAGGTTTTAAAGCAACAGTACAATCGTTCACACCTACCCATTCCCGAATTAGTGGAAAAGCTTAGATCAAAGGATGTCTATACGATTACTACAGGGCACCAATTATGTTTGTTAGGAGGGCCTGTTTATTTGGTCTATAAGATTGCGTCAGCAATTGGTTATAGCAGATATCTGAATGAGCAGTTAAAGTCTAAAGAAGTTGTCCCCATTTTTTGGTTGGCTTCCGAAGATCACGATTTTGACGAAGTGGCTGTTTTGCATGCGCGCGGTTCTACTTTTAATTGGAAATCCGGACAAAGTGGGGCGGTTGGCAGGATGTCTGCTCAAGGGATATTAAGTGTAGTTGAGGAGTTACAAAAACAGTACAAGGAATTCAAGCCGGATATCCTTAATCTACCATTACCCAATCGTGATGAAACCGTGGCTGACTATTACAGACGATTTGTATACTGGATTTTCGGGGATGAAATTGTGGTTTTGGATGCAGACGACAGAGAATTGAAAAAGCTGTTTTTACCGGTGGCAATTAAGGAACTTGATCAGGTGTCATTCGAGGCTCTTAAACCAACGAATGATAAACTCCGGGAACTTGGTTTTAATCCGCAAGTTAATGGTAGAGAGATAAACTTATTTTGGTTAACCGCAGACAACAGAACACGAATATTAAAGGATAAAGCTGGTTATCAATTTGATGGTTTGGTGCAAAACTACAGCAAACCGGAATTGATAAAGTTGTTTCAGGAACATCCGGAGTGTGTAAGCCCAAACGTGGTTTTACGACCAGTCTATCAACAGATGATATTGCCTAACCTGATTTATATTGGGGGAGGCTCTGAAATCGCCTATTGGCTTCAACTTAAGGAAGTTTTTTCTCAATTTCAGGTGGATTATCCGGTGCCCCAGGTGCGAGACAGTTTTATTCACCTGAGGTCCAGAACTCTAAAAAACTGGGGTAAAATGGGATTCTCACCGATGCAAGTCTTACAAGATTCTGACCAACTAAAATCGAAGTTGGCACAGAAGTTAGGTGGATTGGATTTAAAAGCAACAGAGAAGAAATTACTCTCTGTAATGTCGGAGATAGAGGAGGAAACAGCGAGAATAGATCGAGGGTTGCTGGCAATGGTAAGAGCCGAAGCCAAGAGAATTTCCAACGTTACTCAAAAGATTGAAAAGAAACTGATTAAATCACTAAAGCGTCAGCACGAAGTGGAGATTAAAAGAATTGACAATACGATTCAGGAGGTTTTCCCCCATGGAGTTTTACAAGAACGCTACGATTCCATCTTCGACCACTTTTCCACGACAGAGGAAATCAGGAATCTAATTCAGCTAACAAGCCCTGTCAACAATACACTAAAAATTGTCGAGCGCTAAGAGTTGGAGTAAAGCCCCAGTTTGTTTCCTTCCGAGTCGGCTATGTAAGAAAAGTAACCCGTCTCTCCGTCAATGAGGGTTTTCGGAATAACATAACTGCCGTCAATATTTACATTTCGAATCAGGGTTTTTTTGAGAAGCACCTGGCCACCGTTTTCTGCGACCCTTTCCAGAATGTCGCTCATGCCCATATTGGCATCAAAGAATAAAATTGGTCCAATTTGTTCCTGGTTAAATTTTCCAATCTCCACCAGCGCACCGCTTAGTTCCAGCTCAGGTGTATGCTTGAAAATTGCATGCCTGAACCCACTAAATATGTTCACATCGAACGAGACTCCAAATACCCGGCTGTAAAAGCTGATAGCTCTTTCGAGATCTTCTACGGGAATTTCGAACCAACGGATTAATTGCATAGTAGGTTCAAGTTACTCGTTTTTCATGAAGAATCCTTTACGAGAGAATGTTTCATCATTGATGTCGGTGAATTCAAAAGTGTAATAGTAGGTGCCGTCAGGTGTTTTTTCACCGGACATTGTTCTGCCGTCCCACGCATCATCCAGTCCATTCCATATATATAACACCTGTCCCCACCTGTTATAAATATAACCAGTTACGTCAACCACATTAATGTAACTAACCAAATGGAATTGGTCATTGTAGTCGTCTCCGTTTGGTGTGAAAATATTGGGAATTATTACATCAATAATTGGTTCTTCCGGGATTGAACAACTCACAAGTGACACGATCAGGGAATCTGATGAGATAGCTCCGCAGAAGTTAGAAGTAGCTGCAAAATAGGTTCCCGGAGTGCTAATGATAAATGGGTTTGCTGTTGATAAATCTGTCCAGACAAAGCTACCCGTATTACTGCTGGCAAGTAACTGAATGGTATCTCCTGGGCAAATGCTGTCTAACCCTGAAGTGCTGATAGTAACGGTAGGAAACACTTCCACATGCAGGGAATCGGAAAAGGTAAAGGTTCCGCAGCCGTTGGTCGCCTGAACTGTAAAAGTTGCCGAACTATCCAGGAAAATACTGTCTGTGGTGAAACCATTGCTCCACGTGGTGGAAGTTGATCCGGAAACGAAAAACAAAGCACTATCTCCAGAACAGATGGTGTCTGCGCCAGAGTTGTAAGCTGGAATGGACTCCAGACTGATACTGATTGAGGCTGTGTCCGCACAGGATGTTCCACTTCCAACTATATAGTCATACTGGCCGGCGCTATTCGTGGAGGGGTCAAATGTTCCATTTGATCCACCTGTTAACGTTGATGGACCTTGCCATACCCCGGTAATATCCGGAGAACCGCTTAGCGAGTCCAGTAAGTCGATGGATGGGTCGGTGTCGCACAAGTTGATTGATGTCCCGGTTCCTGCGCTGGGAGCCGCAACGTTGCTAATGGTAATCGATGCGGTGTCGGAACACCCGATAGATGAAGTAACAATTACATTGTAGTTTCCGCTGCAAAGGCCGGATGCAGTAGCTGTAGTTTGGCCAATTGGCGTAAACGTAGCATCGGTCCACTCAAAGGTATAGCTTGGTATCGATCCGGATCCGGATGCGGTGGCTGAACCATTACAGCCACAATCGTCCGTGCCAGTTGCAGAAGCAGCTACCGGCGTTATGGGGGAGCAGTAGTTATTGAATTGGCCAATGTAGTCTGCATTTGCAGTGTTGTTAGCTGCTCCGGGGGTTTGCTCTTCAAGGCCACAGGCAGGAACATCCGCACAACCGATTGACCAGTTTACCTGGTCGGTAGGTTCACCGTCGTTGAAATAGTACACAGTATTCGAAGCCGAGGTAGGAGAGGTGGCTCCGCCGGAGAAGTATATCTGAGTGTTTAAATTGTTCGAACCCCAGCATACTGAAAATACTTCGCAACCGGCTGTGTCAACCAATCTGGCACAATCTCCGCCATTTGCCAATAGCGTTGAACTCCAGTCTCCACCTGCTATCCACCCTGTAGTAGGGTAGGAGCAAGCCACCGCTCCGGGGGTTGTGGTGTTGGTTTCAAAAAGCGTTGTGTTACTAATCGGAGCAATTACCACGCAGTTGCCGTCTGAGGTGCTCAAATCATCTGATGGGACTTCCGGATTGGGGTCAGCATCGTTGTATATCAGAATGAT
The DNA here is from genome assembly GCA_965267315.1 of Parvicellaceae bacterium. GTDB lineage: Bacteria > Bacteroidota > Bacteroidia > Flavobacteriales_D > Parvicellaceae. The sequence goes on along the minus strand of OZ253949.1, from coordinate 3,501,646 downwards.
CGTTCCAAGTTCCACACAAGACCATAAGGGATCGTTTGAAAATCGATTTGCGCCAGCAGCAACTCCACCGGTACCATGGTACCCGCTATTGTCGTCAAATATCCAACCGCGGATATCAATGCAAGGAGGAGAGGTTACACCGCAGTCATAGAAAGCTGAGGTGTCTACAACAACAAACTCAACATACTCCATATTACCCGACTCCCCTTGTGAAACTTCATTAATGATAAGGGTTTGTGCCAGGCTCGAAAGGCTTAAAGTACAGAATACAACGATTGATGCAATTGTCCACTTCATAACTAGTAAGGTAGATATAAGTGAAGTGGTTGCGGATGGAATCCACTAGGGTGTTCACCTCAGGTGCTAAATTACACATTAGAGGCGGCTAAAAGCACCTGAATTATTAACAAAATGTAAAATCAGAGCCGCTGGCTTTTCAGCCACATACTTAATTCGTCGGCATCAACCTTTCCGTAAAACTCAGTTAGGTACGCCCGAGCATCCGGTAAAAAATCTTTGTCGTTATCCTCTTCTTTTACAATTTTCAGCTCAGCTACCAAATCCTTCAAATTAGGAGCAACCAAATTGAACTCACTAATCTTAATAGATTTTTTTTCCGATGCATTTCGATGATACAAAACCACTGGTGTAGAGGTTTTTACTTCAATTGCTTTTCCATCTACTCTGAATATAGAATCGCGTTCCAATATCACGTCGTTGCCTGAAAAGTTGAGCTTTTTAGCAACAGATTCACCATTGTGGTCGAACATCAGGTAAAAGAAATTGTCCTCGTCCTGAGGATAATCTTTCACCATAATTTTCACCTCGCTTTTTTCCAACAAAAGCACGTTTTTGTTGAAGTAGGCCTTCATGTCCACACTGTTAAGAATTTCGCCCTTCCGAGAACTAATATTGCTCATTGCCGGCAACAGATTAGATCTGGACGTGTTGGATTTCTTGGGAGTCAATACGAAACGTCCCTTTATTTTACTGATTACCGCGGCTCTCGAGGCATCCGTTTTAAAGTTCAACTTTTCATTTTCTGCGAATTTGTCGCCTCGTGTCATATCCTTACCGTTTTTCTCATAGGTGATGGCTCCGTCCACCTTGATCACGGTATATGTATCCACAAATTCATCTCTGGTAAGAGATATCGCAATGATTGAGAAAATTGCGAGTAAACCAAAAGTAAATGTCCTTTTCATAGTCAGGGCTGTTGTTTACAACAAAAATATCAATTATTAGGCCAAAATTCAATTTTTACCCGTTGTGTTAGTGTTAATTGTTGCGTTCGATTAAATACGTTTTTTAGCCGTTAAAGTTACTGTTATTCGCGACAGGCCGGAAGTTTAGGTGTATTCTAATCGAGGATGAACTCTGAATTGAGGTCGCATTACGCTCCTAAAATAACCCGAAAACCGCAAATTTGGTGGTTTTCACCCTTCAAGGAAGGTATAGTGCTATTTACCGTGTCATACAGGTCCTTTGTCTAATTCTGCTGGACTTGAACGACTTAAAGGTTCTAGCTTTGTACTCCCATTTACTCAACTCTGTGGGTTACCTTTTGAATAATCAGGGTATAAACCTCCGAGTTGATTAAAAACCTACGTTATGAGAACGTTTTTAATTTTAGGATTTACATTTTTAGTAGCACATACATTTGCTATGCTGGGCGACAGTTCAATAACCCAGGGTAGCGATTCGGCCAATGTGGAGGAAGAAGTTCCTGAGTTGACTATAGACAACTTACGAGAGGTGCTTGAAGAAGAAGGAGTGCAGCATGCTGACATCGTTTTGCGCCAGGCAATCACAGAAACGGGTTGGTTTAAATGTACCGGATGCTCCTTGTCGCGCAATAACATTTTCGGATTTTACTACAAGAAGAAGTATCTCGTCTTCGACAACTGGTTGGAGTGTGTTCGTTACTACAAACGCTGGCAAGACCGCCACTACAAAGGAGGCGACTATTACGCATTCTTGAAGAGAGTTGGTTATGCGACTAACCCAAGATATATCCAGGATCTGAAGAGTTTAAAACTCGATTGAGTTGACTATTAAAACTTCGCTCTTACCTTCTTGTAATGCCGTTGAGTTGAAACACTCATGGTTTTTGGATACCGTATGCTGAACTTTAGTTCATGCGATTTGGTTTCACCGGGTTCAATGTGGTAATTCCATTTGAGCAAACCGGATTCTTCATCCTGCGCTGCATTTGATGTTTCCAGAGCATTAATGGTAATGGAGTTATCTCCCGAAATCGGGATTTGGTCGTGAATCTCTATGTCAATAGGTGCTTTACGGTTGTTTTTTACCGAAATGTCAAACCACAGTACATCCTTTTTGTTGCCGCCAATAAGCTGAGAGCTGGTGTAATCTTTTTTCTTTTTCCTTGAGATGGCCACCTTACTATCTCTACCCAATGATAGGTCTAGAGTATCATGGGTTCCGGAGGTTTTAATGTAAGACTGACCAATGTATGCACCACCATAGTAGACGTTGGCAGGCCCCTCTACCAAATTGAGATCTTCCCACCCGGTGATACGGGCCAGAAGGAAAACCGCTTGTTCAATTTTTGGTATCGCAAAGTGCTTGTAAGTAGCATCCAGGTTGTGATTGGTTACATCCACTATGTAAGGTTTTGCATCAGCCGGAATATCATACCGGTCTTTAATTTCAAACTCAGAGACCAATTCGGGCAAGTCGATTTCTTCATATTCAACCCCATCACGGCTTACAACCGCACCTCCGGACGATGGAGGCGCTCCACCATAGCTTTGCTGGTACTGGCCGGCACTCCCGCGGTTACCGGAATATCTGCTTATTTTCCATGTAGTGAGGAATGGTTTAGCCGCCGATAATCTTGGGTCGGCTGTGCTCAACTTCATGTTCACATTGTTCCAGTCTATGTTGCTGTTGTTGAATACTTTGGCTCGATAAACCAAATTCACAGGTTTGCTAATATCCTCTGCCCGTAGGTCATAGCTAGGAGCCCATCCCGCACTACTCACAAGGTATTTCAGGTTTACATTTGCACTTTGCGAGGTGCCGGATTTAAGTAGCACAATGACCTCTTTTGTGGACGTTGTGGTGGAGCCGGTTAATTCGGTAAGCTGATTGGCTTTTTTTGATCGGGTGATTTGAAGGGCGGTAATCTTTTCGTTTCGTTCGGTCATTTTCTTGTTGATTTCCAGAGTTCGTGAACGAAAAAAATCCGACGCCAGCTTCAATTCAGAAACGGATACCCCCGTTTGGGTACTCGCCAAACTTTGATTTCTTAAAATCATTTGCTTTTCAATGTTAAAAGCATCCACCTCATCTCTAAGTTCCTGCAATTTGTTGTCCAGCAAAGCAATAGAATCTCTCAACCTTTGTACACGTTTTGTTTCGGGTTTACTTTTTTCAAAGTTCGTTTCAGCCGAGACGGATAAAAGCTGCACATCATCGTCTGTCCGCACTTGAATACTGCGGGCATCAAGTTTCGGTGATAAACCTGTGAAAATGATTTTGTTGGTTCCTGAGCGCAAGTCAATCTTTTTACTTCTTTCTATCTGCGCGCCTTCCAGGTATATAATTACAGATTTGATCTCAGAGGATACTTTTTGCTCCTGAGAGAAAATACTTCCTGTAACAATTAACAGGGATAACAATGTTAGACTGATAGGTTTCATGAAGTTGTATAGTTTACTTGTTGAATCTATAAAATCAAGTGCAGTTTTTCATTAAAAAAGGCTCAAAGTTGCATATTAGCTGATCAATGTAGGTGCCTCATAATTCCCTGTTGCGTTAGTGCTTTCCAGGAAGTTCGTGCTCCCGCAATTTTCAGGGCATCGTTCGTCCAGCTATTGCAAGTTTGAAGCAGGTGGTAGTTGCCTTTTGCCTCGTAGAAATTATCATTGTGCCAATAACTTTTTCCTTTAATCAGCAAGGCGCTACCATCATCCCTGAGAAAACTACTTTCAATATGGTTAATTAGCAAGGCAAGGTTTTCTTGGCGAATTGTTACTCTTTTAGCGTTTGGACCTGGCAAAGGTGCGCCCGACAATAAGCTTACGTGCATTGCAGTTGGGCTGTTAAGAAGCATTGCGTTTACCGCGGTACTCAGCTTTAAATCACTCCATTCAGGAGTATCGAGATAAAACCCCTTGTCGCCCCAGCCAAAACAGACATGGCTCGGTGTTTCTCTAAATTGCGGATAGTCATTGAGGTCAATCAGGTTCTCCCAGTTTTGGTAGTCGGCGGTTGCCAAACAAATATCAGTGTGCACACCGTTGCTGATCACATAAATGCTCCTTGTGTCATTGCCTAAGGTCTCACCGGCAACTGGTACAGACATCCCAATCATCAGGATGCACTGATAAATACTACTGGCAGCTACAAGAAACTCAAGTGTGCCAAATAGTATTCTCCAGATTATCGTAATAGCCTTGCCCACAGGTTTAAATTAAACAAAATGCAAGAAGCCCTTCTCATCTAAAAACCCTCTCAAATTGGTATTGAGCCAACCGTTCAGATAATCGGCACTTTTTATAGTAAGTTGGTGTGCTATCTGAGCACCGCGAATAAGAATGGTTCCCACTTCATTTGCGGATAAGTGTTTATATGGATTTCCTTCCTGAACTACTTTTACAGCTAGTCCTGGCAGTGGCCGTCCCGCACTATAGGGATTTGAACCAATTTGAATCAGTGGCTTTCCGGCAATATCCTTTCCGTTGTAATCTTTAGTGTTTAAGCACAGCAGTGGAATATTTGCGAACATCCCGAATCCGGTTTGAAGGTTTACGTTGGTTGTGTCAAACACATCTTCAATAATGCCATCAACACCATAATCTGTAATGATGTTTTGAATATTAGAAGTGTCTATACTAGCCAACTTTTCTACAAGCTTTCTCTCTTGACCAATAATCGTGTTAATTCCGGAAACATGATCGGATACCGCTCCGTTAATAGGTTTAGATGCGGGTAACCAAACATCCAGTAGATTAGCTATAGCAGTTTCTTGTTCCAGAAATGATCTGGTTATTCCGTATTCTGAAAGATTGTTTACCTGATCGATTCCATATATACTGGCGATGAGGTTTTGATGGGTGAGGCCGATGCGCTGATCATCAACTACTGAGATTAGTACCTTGTCATATTTATCGTGCTGATTGCCGAAATAAGGGTCAAGTAGTTTAAAAAACTTCAGGCATTTCAACAACGCCATAGATATCGTCTCCTCGTGAAGTTGACTCAGCCATATAGGAGTGAAATCAACATCTCCAATAGGCATATCAGTTAAAACAACGTTCGATCTGAATTCTCTGCGCAAAATATGAATATTGCTACCGTCGGGGGCGGCCGGAATGCTGGTTTTTCCGGCAATAGACATAGCTATGCAGGTTATACGGTATTCCAATTCGTCGTCAATATGTAAAATGGCTGTTGATTTTCCATCCAACACTTTCTGGAGTGCTTTTGCGCGTGCAAATACCCTTTTTAGGAGTGTTTTATGAGTAATTATGCCTCTTTCGGAATGAAAGGCTGTCAACCTCTTATTTGCGAAACTATAATTAATCATCTCGTGATGAATCAATTGATTTTCCTGAATGCGATTTTCAAGGTTGTCGGCATTCAGCTCAGTTACAACTTGTCTTACCTCAAATGCGCTGGTGTCAGGACGTAGAGGGGTGCCAATGTTTACGAATACTTTTTGGCGGAGATTTTTGAGACGAAATTTTTCCGCCTGAGCACGTCCGCTGAGGTAGGTAAATGGAGTGCCAATAACCCCGTCCATGTGGATAGGGATGATCGGAGCATGAATACCCCTGGCTATATGCTCCATCCCTCTCTTAAATTCGTGCAAATGTCCGTTACGTGTAACCATTCCCTCAGCGAAAATCACCACCACATGACCGTTGTTTATTTCCTTCTGACAGAGTTCATTAAATGCCGTCAAGTTGTTTCTGCCCCTTGGTGAAATTGGGATCATATTCAGGCTCCGAAACAACCAGTTCAGTAGTTTGTGATCATAAACGTCCTTAAACATCACATATCTTACTTTTCTTGGTACCGCTCCAACAATTAGTACGAAATCCATAAATGAGAGATGGTTCGCCACGATCAACGCTCCTTTGTTTTTCGGAATATGATGAGTGCCACGAATTTTCATTTTATAAATGCTTCTTGCCACACAGTACACGAGAAACCGAATAAACTCGGCTGGATTTTTCACCAGCATAAACCCTGACAGTAAAACACTGGTTGAGGCGATTAATATGAAAACAGCTTTTGAGCTGAATGCCGATATAAACAAGGCAAAAATCCCGGAGGAGATAAGGATGATAATGAATACCACCATGTTTAGATAGGCGAGCTTTGATGGTAATTCTTCTGATGTACATCTTTCCTGCATCCAGGAGTTTAGTGGAATTTTGTAAAGTCCCGCACAAAACGAGCCCAGAAACATAATTATATGGAAACCGGTGAGCGAGAGTTCTGCAAACGCAATTATACTCGTAAATATGGCGAGCCCGATAGCACCTGCTACTGATATCCCGATTTCAACCCTGTGCTTATTAATAACGCCAGCTACAAAACAGCCTAGTGCAATACCAACAATGGTGAAACCAATAACAAAACTTATCTGCGTGGCTGATAGGTTTAATACCTCAGCACAATAGACAAATAGGTTCATCTGAAGCAGTGAGGCAATGAACCAGAACATGCCCAGAGCAAGCACCACACGGTTCAGACCCTTTGTTTTCTTTGAACGGTAGTACGCTTGTTTGAGAAATCTCAATGGCAGAATAGACTCACCCGTTTTTCCGTTGTTTGTATTGTTGGTAGCATTCACACGTGTGCTACTAATCCACCCTGCCAGTGCAACACCTATTAAAACCACACTTAAAAGGAGCAGCTGATTGCCTGTGAAATCTGCAATAAAGCCGGCCCCAATTGTGCTTACCAAAATGGCAACGAAGCCCAGGAAATCCATTGTTCCGGTTCCCTTGTTAAGGTCTGTTTTCCCGGCAATATCTTTGATTAATCCAAGTTTGGAGGGGGAATAAAGTGCGCTTTGTAAGCCCATGGTAAACAGACTGATTAGCAGCCAAATCATGCTTTCCTTCCAAAAACCAATTATAGCAATTCCCATAATCGGGATTTCGGCAAATTTTGCTACCCGTAAAATGGTTTTCTTTTGCTTGATGCTGGATAACATTCCTGCTATAGGGCTAAAGAGAATGTAAGGTAATACGAGTAGGGCGGAGGCTATTGGGATAATGATTTCTTTCGATTCTTCCGATAGCCAGAGTACACCAACGAAAATGATCAGGTGTTTGAGTAAATTGTCATTCAGAATTCCCAAAAACTGGGTTAGAAATAAGGGTATCCACTTTTTCATAAAGCGTGTTTTTTGTTTAGGACAATATTAAAGGTGTTGGTGTGGTCTCAAAATCTTGTTTCGAAATTATACGTACATTTAAAAAATGTTAAAAACACACTTTATGTAATTGTTTATGGTAATTGTGTGTTTTTTATACGTATCTAAATTATGGCAGTTGATCAATTGAAATCAGTCGTGGGTTCTCTTAATGAGGAGGAGTGCAAGGAGTTTAGGGTGTTCGCCCAAAGGCAGAGGAACAAGGAAAAGCGTAAAGATTTAGAGTTGTTCGATATCATTGTGGAGACCCCTGAGATGAAGCCAAGGGATATTATCTATCAACTCTATGATGAAGAAAACAGGGAGGCTTACAATATGCTGCGGAAGCGGCTAATTCGTCAACTTACAGATTTTATAATGTTAAAACGAATGGATGATGATGAAACAGCAGCATCTAAGGTGATGGGCATGCTTTCTTTGTCGCAACATTTGTTTACAAGGGATTTGCCAAAAATAGGATGGTCTTATCTATTGAAAGCGGAGAAAATGGCCGTAAAGGCAGAACTATTCGATTTATTAGACAACGTATACAATTTACAAATTGAGCAATGGCACCCGGAGTATGCGCCTGAAATAGACCAAATTGTAGATCGTCAGGTGAATAGTGGTAAAAAAGCGGAAGAGGATATTCAGGTGAACATTCTCGCCACCAGAATTCGCTCTTTGCTTCACCGGTATAAAATTGGACAGCTAGACGGAGAACTACGTGTCCATATTGATCGAATGTTTTCGGAGGGCGAGATTGGAAATACATTCTCTAAAAGACCTAAACATCTCCTGAAAATATTGTCAATCATTAGGGTGGGGATATTAGCGGATAAAGAGTTCTATCGATTCGAGCCTCTAATCATCGAGCAATATCAAAAAATACTTAAAGCCGATGGGTTTGATAAGCGAAACCTTTCCGTTAAGGTAGAATTGCTATACATGATCGCCCATGTTCTTTACCGAAATCGGAAATTCAAAGTCTGTTTGGAGTATTTGGAAGATTTAAAGAAGGCCATTGAATCCCAACTTAAATCCTTCAGGGATAAATTTTATCCCAGATATGTGCTTCTCTATGCTTCTGCCAAAAGTTATTTAGGTTTCAATAACGAGTCGATTGGTTTAATTCAGTCGTACCTGGAGTCTGATGAAAAACGTATTTCAATTAACTATCAACTGGATCTACGATTGAATCTGGCCGTTTATTATTTCCAGAATGAGGAATATTATAAAGCGAACAGGGTACTGATGGATATCCATCACTCGGATAAGTGGTGTGCGAAAAAAATGGGAAGGGAATGGGTTTTACGAAAAAACCTTGTTGATGTGATTAATCAGTTTGAGCGGGAGAATTATGAGATAGCGTTGTCCAGAATGAAGTCTATAGAACGGACTTTTAGTGATTTGCTGGCCAGGCCAATGTACTCTCGGGTCAAGACCTTTCTGGGGTTAATTAAACATATGATCAATTATCCTGAGCAAATCTCTACACCAGAGTTTTTTGAAAAAGTGGATGCGAAAATTGAACGTTTACCTACGGATAGGGAAGACCTGTTAGCCATGGCATTTTATTGTTGGATGAAGTCAAAGATGCAAAAAGAACCCTACTACAAAGTTTTGGTTGAAACAGTAAATGATGATTCCTTAAAATAAAATGATTTGAAGTTAAACGTTAGCCTTAGTTTGTAGAACATTCTTTGCAAGTTCCGTTCGATTAAAAAAGATGTGAGGAGCAAAATAGAAAGCCCGGTTTGACATTTCAAACCGGGCTTTCTATTTAAGTGTCAAAAAGCGTCTTAATCCTGATCACGCAGCAATGTTACATGTCCTTTGTACTCAATACGCTCTCCGGTAATAGCGTTTCTGGTTTGAACTCTCCAAACATAAACATCTGTTTTTGCCGGTAGTTTTCCATTAACGTATCCATCCCATTGTGTGTTGATATCATCTGCCTCAAACACCTTAGCTCCCCATCTGTCGAAGATTAACAATTCGAAGTGTTCTGGATCAATGGACTCTCCCTTCAGCCCAAATAGATCATTAACTCCGTCATTGTTAGGTGTAAAGGAGTTCGGCGCATACAGTGTGCAAATTCCATCAATAATAACGACGTAAGTAACCGAGTCCTGACAACCGTTAGCGTTGGTTACAACCAATTCCACTGGATAGCTACCTGGAACATCATCGGGGAATGTAAAAACTGGATTTTCACTGGTAGAAGTACCAATTGTTCCACCTGTGCCAAATTCCCAGTCGTAAATTACCACATCCGACGAAGATGTATCGTTGAAGTTAATTTCCGTATCAAGTATATCGGCTGGTTGTGGACCAAATGTAAAGTTTGCATTCGGATAGTCATAAACATTGATGTAAGATGTAATTGTTGTGTCAGACACACATCCTTCCGGAGAAGTAATGGTGAGTGTAACATCATAACTGCCCGGAGTAGAGTAGGTGATCACCGCCGGATTGCATGTGGCATCACTTGATCCGTTGCCAAACTCCCAGAAACAATTTGCACTGGTGCCGGCTGCAGTTGTATTCGTAAACATTACATCAATCGGGTAACAACCGTCTACAATGTCGCTTGTAAATTGAGGTGCTGGATCAGCATAGAAATAGATGGTTACGGTATCACTTCCCGCAGGAGTCTCACAACCGTCGGTAACCGAAACGATGTATTGTGTCCCGTCGGCACCAGGTGTTACTGTAAGTGGCGTCCCTGTCCCAACCGGGTTGCCTGCAATATCCGTCCAGGTGTACGTATAAGGCGCACCTAGGCCACCAAACCCTACGGCTGTGATTGTGGCATCATCTCCTGCACAAATAGAATCGTCAGGGGAAGCTTGAACAGTTATAGGCGACAGCATGGTTACACAAACCGAATCCATCGGACTTGTACAGCCAAGACCATCAGTAGCCGTAACCACAAAACATGAGTCGGTCGTTGGATTTACGTTGTGCGGACCATTTCCTGCAATACCTGTCCAATTTAAGGTGTATGGAGCACCGTTACCACCAGCTGCGGTAGCCGCAACGGTAGCCGTTCCTCCAAGACATATAGTCGTGTCGTTTGATGTCGAAATGGTCATGGCCGGTGGTTCCACCAATGTTACAGTGGTATCTCTGGAACAGCCAGTCGTGTCCGTTAATGTAATAATGTACGTGCCTGCACAAAGGTTTGGAAGTGTGTCGGCAGCAGCTCCGGTAGTTAATGTGCCAAGGTTGTTACCAGCAGCATCCGCCCAGCTAAATGTCCATGGTGGACCATCTGGTCCAACTGCATCCGCAATGATATAACCGTCACACGCACCAGCACAGGTTACATCCTGTAGCGTTGGGAATGGAGGTGAACATGGAGGACAGAACACATCGATAAGGATGGAGTCGGTGAAAGTACAACCAGAAGCAGAATCCGTTACAGTTACCGCATAGTAGTTAGTTGTAACAGGAGTAACCGTTGGGTTCTGATCTGTGGGGTTACCAACACTTTGTCCAGACCATGTGAAATCAAAAGTACTGTTGAAAGCACAAGTGATTTGAATGTTGTCCAAAGACCAGTTATCACATCCTGTACAGGCAGATGGAGTTTGATACCATCTAAACCTGGTTGAGCCTGTAAGCGCTCCAGCTGGAATTGGAATGCTGAAACACGCCCATGCATTGGCATAAGGCCCACCTGTATCCCAATCGGAGTGAGGGAACATCTGGATGGGAACCCAGGTAACACCTCCATCTGTCGAATAGTCCAGGTAAATATCATCTCCCGCATCCACGTTTTCACAAGGCGCGCCCCCAGAACCGTTGTTTCCTAAGAACAGGCAGAAGTCGATTGTAGTACAGGGAGAAGCATTGATATCACAAGTCTCCAGGTATCTTTCCGCATCCGGGCCGTCAAAATGAAACGCATTGGCTCCTGCGAATACGCCACAGCCGGTGCCAATAGCTCCGTCGTCAATATCACACCATACTGTTGGATCCATTGCTCCACTTTCGAAATCCTCAGAAACACCTGCTGAAACGAGTGAAGAATCCAATGTTGCAAACAGCTGAGGACTCGTTCCACAAACAGAAGAATCTGAAGCTGTCAAAATGAAAACCGGGGAAACGGAGTTAGCAATGTTAATGACCACGGAATCCGATTTAACGCAGCCATTAGGACTGGTAATGTCCAGGTAATACGTATAACTTCCCGGCGTTGTAATACTGGCAACCGGATTCGGAATCGTTGGGTCACTCAAGAAGGTGGCTGGTGTCCAGTCATAAGTAAACGCACCTGCTGGTGAAACAGTTGTAGTTATCTGAACAGGATCATATAAACATGTAGATGCTGCTGATAATGTAATGTTGTAAGTGAAGTCAGGCACTACGTTCACTGTAATGGTATCAGTATTTACACAACCACCTGTAAGATTGCTGACTACTTCGTAAGTAGTGGTAACCGAAGGATTGGCAATCGGATTTTGACAGGGGTTACAGCTAAAATTACCCGGAACCGCAATTGGATCCCCGGAAATAGTATTCCAATTAAATACTGACCCGCCCGAAGCATTGAGTTGCACTCCCTGACCTAAGCATATTGTTTCGTCAAATCCACCCCATGTGCTGCTGACTATGGTTATTTCAATTGGATATGTAATGAATCCCTTAATCGGACAGGCATTGTCTTCTGCAATTATCGAAAACGATGTAAAAGGGGGAGATCCGGGGGTGGCGGTCCAGCATATATTGGCTGTACACTGGTCTCCTGCTGCATTCCAGGATGTTGTAAAAGTAGCACCGGACAGCACGGAGTCAATGTTCGAGATTAAATAAAGTGAATCTCCGTCTGGATCTGAAAAGGTAACATCAAAGCAGAAGTTATCTCCTTCACAAACCTGAATTTGATTTGGTCCTGTTTGAACCCCAGTACCTGTAAAGTTAGTTACCCCACCAGCTGGCGGGTCTGGATTGTTATTACCAGGACAGGCAATTACTTCAAACTGGATATCGTGAACAATACTACCAACCAAATTTCCAGCTGCATCGTATTCTTCTATTAGAATGGCAACTACGTAATTACCAATTGTGGTAGTGTTAAATTCAATCTGACCTGTAGCGGGGTCAATGGTAATATTTACTGTTCCTGTAATTGGTACCGCCCCCGAGTAACCGGCAGCGTAAACCACCGTTCCGCCAGTTCCGTTGGTCATTGCAGGGATAAAAGAGTACACCAGGGTATGTCCATCTGGCTCGTAAGCACCAAGGTTGTAAGAAACCAGGCTTCCTGCACAAACGTAAGGGATTGGAGGCGCAGTAATTGTAGGCGAAGTGTTACATGGTTCGGTTTGGCTATTAAGAACCGACTCCCAGTAGTAACTTTCCGCAGTACTGGGCACATTGGTAGCACCATTTCTACAGCATGAGCCGTAAGAAAAAGTCCAGGAATCGCAAGGCCCGGGAAGGGTAACTACAGCTTGCCATTGATGCATGTAAATTCCCGGAAGTGGGCCACCATTACATTCTGAGTTAGGTAATTCTGTGTCGCACAACTGCGATACTTCCTGCTGGAATACCGTATTTGTTAAACTCAATGAAGTTAAACCAGTGTATCCACAATCGTTGTCAATCTGAATGGTTTGATTGGTGTTACTCGTAAATGCTGTACCACAATCCTCAAAAAGCGTGAGTGTAATTAAGTACTGATTTGGGCCGATACATTCGTAAGTGATATTACCCCCAGGTACGTGGGACGCCAATGAGGTAATTGTAAAGCAAAGTGCAATTGCTGCTAATGCCAGTCGTTTCATGTAAGTGTGCTTCAAGTGTTAATCCAGGTTCAAAAATAAGCTACATATACTCTTTTCTGAACATCCAAATATCACAGTTGTTCATTCGCCAATGTGAATTAGACACCCTTCTGACGGGATAAAAATCAATTGGTTGCCTGTATTATCAGTCTATTACAAATCTAACCGTACATGGTGCTAAATGCGTACATTTGGAGGCTAATATTGAATGAAATCATGAAAAAAGTTGGAATTTTAACGTTATTGGTTTGTGGTTGTGTAAAATTATACTCGCAACAATTGCCAAATGCCAGTTTTGAGAACTGGGATATCCTAACCGACTCCAGTCCTCATGATGATAAACCGACCGACTGGAATACGATTAACTCTGAGTTGGACGCATTCTCCGCAGGAGCATTGAGTCCAACCTGCTATCAGTCATCTGATGCACACTCAGGATCTTACAGCATTATGCTTGAAACTGTAAATCCTCCCTTTTCTGGCTTTCCCATAGTTAATGGAATTGCTACTACCGGTTCAATAAATACATCTTCTTACGAAGTAGAAGGCGGGTTGCCGTATACCCTTCGTCCGGATAGTTTAGTTGGCTGGTATAAATGTGAGCCGGAAACCGGTGATTTCCCTACAATTGAGTTTGTTTTGAAAGATGCAGCTGGTGATACACTAGGTCACGCTCGATTTGAAGGTTCAACAACCGATATTACAGTTTGGACCAGGTTCTCAGTTCCAGTAGTTTACTCATCGTCAGCTACCCCAACGGAGGCAGTTAGTTTACTGTCGGCTTCTGATGGTTTTAATGCTGTTGCTGGAAGTAAGCTTTGGGTAGATGATGTAGAACTGATTTTCTCAGTTGGTGTTGAAGAGGAATCTCTTGAGGATCTGCAGGTGAATTATGCTAACGAACAGTTAGTCTGGTTTACAAAACACTCTGTAGAGGAAATAAAAGTGGTGGATTTGAATGGGCAGTTGGTGGAAAACTTCACGAACCTGTCGACAAACTCTATACCACTTCAACTTACCAGCGGGGTTTATCTGGTTACATTTACCTCGGAAGTTGGAATGCGAACAGAAAAAATATCGGTTTTTTGATTTCACCTGTTAACAGTATTAAAGGAAAGGCAATTAGTTTAATTGCCTTTTTGCTTTTTACTTCGTCGCTTTTGGGGCAAACTGGGGTGGTCAAAGGCACTGTAATTGATGAGTTTCAATCTGCTTTGCCTGGAGCCGAGGTTTGGACATTTGGAGAACATGCTAAACGGGTGTTGGCCGATGATTTTGGTAAATATATTTTGGAATTACCAGTTGGCAAACACTTGATTGTAGCGGGTTATACGCTCCTGCAAAATGATACCGCTATTGTTGAGGTTAAACCGGATCAAATTGTGGAGCAGAACTTCACCCTTACCGAGGAGACCGATGAATTGGATGTTGTCGTTGTGTCTGCCGGTAAGTTTGAGCAAAGCCTGGAGGACCTTACTGTTTCCATGGAAATACTGCGCCCCCAACTTTTGGAGAACAGAAACACAAACTCTATAGAAACGGCGCTGGAACAAACACCTGGGCTCACTATTCTGGATAGTGAGCCACAAATACGTGGGGGCAGCGGGTTTACGTTTGGTGTTGGTTCGCGTGTTCAAATAGTGGTTGACGGTATGCCTTTGTTAAGTGGCGATGCGGGAAGACCAGAATGGGGATTTGTTCCCGTAGAGAATATCGAACAAATTGAGGTGATTAAAGGAGCCTCATCTGTTTTGTACGGGTCTTCTGCACTTAGCGGCGTTATTAACATTCGAACGAAATTCCCGCGACTGGAACCTCAAACCAAAGTGATTGTAAATAGTGGCTTGTATAGCGCTCCCGCAATTTCCAATCAGTGGTACGATGACACACCTATCTATGGAGGGGTTAGTTTCGTTCACTCAAGAATTGTTAAAAAGAACCTCGATGTGGTTATTGGTGGGAATTTCTTTGGAGACCACGGGTATATCGGTCCGCCAAAACCAGATTCCAATGTGATCGACACACTCACGAATTTTTCCAACCAGGATATGCGTTCGGTGAGAGGTCGGTTAAATTTTAATCTCAGATATCGATCCAGAAAAATTGAAGGTTTGAATGTTGGTGTTAATGGAAATTTTATGCTGGCCTCAACCAATTTTGCGCTGGCGTGGCTCAATGATTCAACAGATAAGTACAGCAGCTATCCGGGTGCAGTTGCACTGCAAGATCAGCTTATCTTCAATATTGATCCATATCTTAATTATTACTCTTCTTCCGGCCTTAAACACAGTTTAAAGACGAGAGTTTTTGTTACCGATAATGAGATCACCAATAACCAGTCAAACTCCAGTACGCTGTGGTACAGTGAATACCAGCTGCAGAGAAAATTTCCAAACATAGAGGCACTTACTTTTACGGGTGGGGCAGTGGCTACCTTGGCGAAGTCGAATTCCGAAATTTATCAGGGTGGAGGAAGTGCTGAAAATCGCATTGCAAATTTGGCAGGATACTCTCAGATCGATAAGAAAGTGGCCAATATCATCAATATTTCGGCCGGTTTCAGAATGGAGTACTTTAAGATGAATGATGTGGAAAGTGTGGTTAAGCCAGTATTCCGAACAGGTGTTAGCCTTAAACTAACGGAGGGTACAACCTTGCGATATAGTTACGGTCAGGGGTTCCGTTTTCCAACCATTACCGAGCGATTTATATTGACTGACCTCGGGTCATTCGGGGTATTTCCAAATCCTGGACTCGAACCTGAGACTTCAACGAATTCTGAAATAGGTATTAAACAAGGATTTAAGTTTGGAAAACTAATGGGCTACCTTGATGTTGCTGGTTTTCACCAGGAATACAGCAATACCATTGAATATTTGTTCGGCCTGTGGGGAGATCAATGGCCACTATATGGATTCAAGTTCCTTAATACGGGAAATACCCGTGTTAGAGGTTTAGACGTGTCGCTAATGGGAAAAATGGATCTGAAGAAGGATGTTGAACTGACCTTTTTAGCAGGTTATACTTATGTTCTCCCGGTAGCTTTAGAGCCCAATAAAATATACGCCGTAGAGCAAACTCCTGGCGGAGAACAGTCGTTCAGCTATATATCTACTTCAATGGATACAACGGATTATTTGTTGAAATATAGGTTTAAACACACAGGTAAGGCCAACATGGATCTGCGGATAAAGAAAATTTCGGTAGGGGCCAGTGTGCGTTACTACAGTCATATTTCCAATATTGATACCGCCTTTGCCGTATTGGAGATTTTAACCGCACTAAGTGGCGGCACCCAAAATATTTTGTTTACTGATTATTGGGAAGAGAATAAAAAAGGTATCATGGTGTTCGACGCGCGTATTGGATATCATGTGAATGAGAAAGTCAAATTAAGTTTAGTAGTCAATAATTTACTGAATAAGGAATACGCACTTCGGCCGATGAAAATTGAGCGACCAAGAACCACGGCTTTGCAATGCGTTTACAAGTTTTAAGTAGTTGCGCTTGCATTTCAAGAGAGAAAGCCAGACCATGAATAAAGAATCTTTTGTAATATCAATCGATCAGGGAACCACTAGTTGTAGGGCAATTCTTTTCAATTCTAATTCCGAAATTTTACAAGTACAACAACAGGAGTTCCGGCAGATTTATCCAAAGCCCGGATGGGTGGAGCATGATCCGATGGAGATTTTGCAGGTTCAGAAATTGATGGTTGATCGGATCTTGCAATCTGTTAATCCGAATGCAATAGTGGCGATTGGGATAACCAACCAAAGGGAAACAGTGGTGGTCTGGGACAAGAATACTGGTAAACCAGTTTACAATGCTATCGTTTGGCAAGATACACGAACCAGTAAGTTTTGTAGTGATCTTAAGAAATCTGGCCACGAAGCAGTCATTAGGGCGAAGACGGGCCTGGTAATAGACTCTTATTTTTCCGGCACTAAATTAAGATGGGTGCTGGATAACGTACCCGAAGCTAAATCATTGAACGACGCCGGTAATCTGATGTTCGGAACAATTGACACGTGGCTCATTTGGAATTTATCGGAAGAAAAGACCTACGCCACTGATTTCAGCAATGCCTCCAGAACCATGCTGTTTAATATTGAGGAGTTGTGTTGGGATCAGGAATTGATCGAGTTGCTGGGGGTAGCGGGAATTGATATGCCCAAAGTCATGAATAGTGCCGGTCAATTTGGTCATTATAAATCCGGTGACGTTTCCATCCCGATTTCGGGAGTAGCAGGGGATCAGCAAGCTGCATTGTTTGGTCAATTGTGTTTCAATGAGGGCGCGGCTAAAAATACTTATGGTACCGGATGTTTCATGTTGATGAATACAGGGTGTAAACCAATTCCTTCCAATTCGGGTTTGCTTACAACCATTGCGTGGTGTTTGGACGGAAAGGTAACCTACGCCCTGGAAGGAAGCGTATTCATAGCGGGAGCTGCCATTCAGTGGCTGCGCGATGGACTTGAGTTATTTGGAAACGCAAAGGACACGGAAATGATGGCCAGGGAAATTAAGGATAGTCATGAGGTATATTTTGTGCCTGCTTTTGCAGGATTGGGTGCGCCTTACTGGGACATGCAAGCCCGGGGTGCCATTTTTGGATTGACCAGAGATGCCGGAAAAAATCATATAACAAAGGCTGCGCTGGATGCTCTTGCTTATCAAACGCGCGATGTGCTGGATGCAATGGAAAAGGATTCAGGCAGCAGATTGTCCAATCTAGCTGTAGATGGTGGAGCCAGTGACAATGATTACCTGATGCAATTTCAATCTGATATTTTGGGAGTCAGGGTAGATCGTCCTAAAATCATTGAATCCACTGCACTTGGAGCAGCATTTTTAGCTGGAATAGGTGTTGGGTTATGGTCGGTCGAAGATTTATTGGATAGAAAACAGATTGAATCTACTTTTGAGAGCCAAATGAGTGAAAAGGAGCGCACCAGGTTATATGCCGGTTGGCAAAAGGCCGTAAAAAGAACAGGAGGCTGGCTAGACTAGTGGATTCTTCCAAGTACATATTCTCTGCGGATCGCAGAGAAACCTTGCGAAACGAGTTAGAATCTAGGGAGTTTGATCTTTGCGTTATTGGCGGGGGGATTACAGGAGCTGGAATAGCTTTAGACGCCGCTAGCAGAGGGCTATCTGTTGCACTTGTTGAAAAAGCCGATTTTGCTTCAGGAACCAGTAGTCGATCCACTAAATTGATTCACGGTGGATTACGTTATCTGAAAAAAATGGAGTTCAGATTGGTGAGAAACGTCGGACTAGAAAGAACCATTGTTTACAACAACGCTCCTCATTTAGTAGTTCCCGAAAAGATGTTACTGCCTTTATACAAAGATGGCACTTATGGAAAACTGGCTTCCCGCCTTGGCTTGTGGTTGTACGATAGATTGGCAGGGGTCGCTAAAGAAGAAAGAAGGGCGATATTGTCCGCAGATCAGGTTGCAGCTTTGGAGCCAGGACTAAAGAAGGAAGGATTAAAAGGCGCTGGCTATTACTCCGAATATAGAACGGATGACGCCCGGCTAACTCTGGAAATTATGAAAACAGCGGCATCGCAAGGTGCACATTGTATCAACTATGCAGAGTGTCAATCTATAAACATGGATTCGCACGTTAAGGAAGTTAATTGTTACGATAGTTTGAACGGCGATGCCTTTAGTGTTAGCTCTAGAGCAGTGGTGAATGCCGCAGGTCCGTGGGTCGATAAGGTTCGTAAAGATCATTCAGGTAAGGGCAATAAGCGTTTGTTCTTATCCAAAGGTGTACACCTGGTATTTCCTGCATCCCGGTTACCCGTTAAACAACCTATATACTTTGATGTAAATGATGGCCGGATGGTTTTTGCTATTCCAAGAGGCGAAGTCACTTATGTTGGTACAACAGATACCGAATTCACTGGAGAGCCCGAAGAGCCACCAATTACCAAAGAAGATGTAGAATACTTGCTTTCGGCTGTAAACCAGATGTTTCCCAATTTGGATCTATCCGAGTCTGACGTGGTAAGCTCCTGGAGTGGTGTGCGTCCGTTAATTTATGAAGAAGGCAAACCTCCGTCCGAGATGTCGAGAAAAGATGAAATATTTATTTCTCCCAAAGGTCTTATATCTATAGCCGGCGGTAAGCTGACCGGTTATCGTCTGATGGCTAAAAAAGCAGTAGACACTGTGTGTGAAACGCTGGAGATTGATCAGGATTGTCGCTCGGAGCGAATAGCTCTGATGGGAGGAGACTTTAAACATACAGATTTAGTGGATCATTATATCGTTTCGGTGAGAACCAGACTGAAAGGACTTTCTTTGGATCCGGGAGAAAGCGAATTTTTGGTTCGCACTTTTGGTAAACAAACCGATGACATTTTGGATAAGGTCAGGGAGTTCGAGGACGAGCCTTTGTTCCGTGCAATTTTGTGGTTTTGCCTTCGCAACGAAAGTGTGTACCATTTAAGCGACTTTTACATTCGTCGAACAGGTTTCTTGTATTTCCGTCCGGAAATTGTTGATTCTACTCTCGAAATTGCCTGCGAAATGATGGCAGAATTTTTATCCTGGGATGACTCTCAGGTGGAGATCGAAAAAAAGAGCCTAAAAAAATTAGTAGATCATACTAAAACCTTTGTTTGATGAATCAACACAACCTTGAAATTACCAAAACAGCCAGATACTTTACGTTAGGGAACGAAGTTGATCCCGAAGAGGTGTGGTTTGTGTTGCATGGGTATGCTCAACTGGGAAATTTCTTTCTTAAGAAATTCGAATCATTGGATAATGGTAAACGATTGATCGTAGCTCCTGAAGGTTTACATCGGTTCTATTGGAATGGATTTTCAGGTAGGGTTGTGGCGTCATGGATGACTAAAGAAGATCGGTTGGTAGATATTGCCGATTACGTGAATTTCCTGGATTCCGTTTATTCAAAGGTAGTACCTAAAACCGCCACTGTCCGATTGCTTGGGTTTTCACAGGGTACGGCCACTGCATGTAGGTGGGCGGTACTTGGAAACTCTCGTTTTGACCGATTAACCATGTGGGCGGGGGCATTTCCCACCGACGTCGACTATTTCGAAAATGCGGGAAAGCTCAACGCGCTGAGACCACAAGTGGTGATTGGTGATAAAGATCCATATTACGATGAGGGGAAAATAGACGAGCACCTTGATTTTTTGCGAGAACGGGGGTTGGAATTTAGTGTTCATCGGTTCCAGGGAGACCATAACATCTATCCGGAACCACTCAGGGAGATAGTTTAGTCAGGAAGTTTTTTGCAAAAAAATGGTTGGTTGTGCATCCTGTTTCAATAGCTATTGCTTTCCACATTTATTATGGTTGTTGCATTTAAATGTTGATCAGCAAAAAAATGTGTTATAACCAGAGAATCGCCTAAAAAATGGTAGTAAGTCGCACGTTCAATCGCCTGGAGGTTAGATAGCTTGGTACTGCGTAGTTACGAGCATTGACGTCTTGAACCCAGTTGTAAGCGACTACATTTTGAATGTCAAGTAAGTTGAACACTTCTACACTAAGTTTCATGGTGTTGATTTTCTTGAAAACAGAACCTTCTTTTTTTCGGTCTTTTTGCTCTTGCGACAATATTTCTTTCGCAAACCCAATGTCCACTCTTCGGTAAGGAGGGGTGCGCAAAACATCCTGCCAGCGGTTGTGATTTGGTGGTCCGTAGGGCAGTGCAGTGCCGAAAACTACATTTAAGCTAACGCTAAGGGTTTCCCATTTAAACTTGCTTCCAGGAATCAAATCCGCTGGCATGTGGTCCTGGAATAACAGGCCGACTGTAATACGTTGATCGGTTGGCCTTGGAATAAATCCTGGCTCGACCAGTTGACTATCGACAACCGCATTGTTTGCGGTAAAACCATCTATTATTACTTCCCCTTCGCTGTTGAGATAGTTGTAGTAGAAATCGTTGTTAATATTCTCTTCCGTCTTTAAGTAGCCTATTGTAAACCACGATTCAATTCCTTCAATAAACTCTCCATTAACATTCATATCCAGCCCATAGGCATATCCCGTGGCATTGTTCTCAGCAAAGTATCTAAGCTTAACGTTGTCTACTTCATACGGAACAATATCGGTAAGGTGCTTGTAATAAGCTTCCGCGGTATACTTGAATTTTCTTCCCCACATGTAGAATACGTAGTCTCCACCCAATACAAAGTGGTAGGAACGTTGTGCCCTGATTTCGGGATTTAGGTGTCCGTTGAAATCCCTGTATTCCCTGTAGAAAGGTGGTTGAGCATATTGACCTACCGCGACCCTTAGAGCTGCCGACCGACGATAAATCTTGTTGTGCCGCCACAAATACCATCTTGGTTTGTATTCTACTACCAACCTGGGACTGATTACATTTTGTCCGTTATAGTCCCAGAAATGGGAACGAATCCCTGCGTGCAATTTCAGGTACGAATTACTTTCAAAAGTGGTGTCCTTAACCACGGTAGTAGAGTCATCTACTTGCATGGCACCTGAGAAGGTGAAGTTTTCTTTGGTAAAGTAGGTTCTGAAGTTACCCTGAAGGTATCCCTGCAACCTGTTCGACGATATTTGGTTTTTGGCCTTAATAACTTCGAATAATTCCAGATACTGATAAGGCTGTGCAGATGGATCCTGGTAACCAACCGAATCAGTTACGTGAGGTACTGAAAAACCTGCGGAGTCGAGCATCTGCCATTCACTTAGTTTATCGTTGATTCGTTCGTGTTTGTAGGTAGTTCCCCAGAGTAAATCCCATTTGTTAAAGTTCTTTTCTGCCTTATATGCGAAAGAATACACTGTGGCATCCAACTCGTTTCTGGCATGTTCAATATATGAACCAACTCCCCGGTTGTAAGCACTTTCTCCAAATTCATCGGAACTGATATCTCGCTCCAATTCATCTAAAAAATACTGACCGAGAATATCAAAATTTTCAGATTCAACAGTTCGGAAGGCAGATCCAACGAAGCGCATGTTTGTTTTACGATCGGGAGAAACGTATTTAGCCCTGAATGCTCCTAGATAAGTATTGAACTGACTTATTTCTTGTCCTTCGAAGAAAACCCTGAGTCTCAGGGCTTCGTTTACCGTACCGAATTCCGATTCTGATGTTTCCGGTACTACCCGGTATTTGTTGAGGGCAGTATATCCCATAAAAGAATACTCCCAATCACCCAGATTGTATGTGATTCGAGATTGAATGTCTGCAAAAACAGGACGGTACTGACCTTTTGTGGGCAAGGCGTTAAAAAGGTAGCCGTTGGATCTATATCGAGCTCCGAAATTGTATGACCATAGGTGATTTTTAGATTCATTTCCAACTTGAAAGTCTCCACCCAGTAAGCTGGCAGTTAAAGAGCCGCCAAGCTCCCGGGGGCGTTTGTATTCAATGTCCAGAACCGAAGACATTTTATCCCCATAACGTGCTTCAAAGCCACCTGCAGAGAACAGAATATTGGAGATCATGGCCGGATTAATAAAGCTAAGCCCTTCTTGTTGACCAGATCGTGCCAGAAAAGGTCTGTAAATTTCCACATCATTTACATACACCAGATTTTCGTCAAAGTTTCCACCTCGAACGTTGTACCCTGCACTTAGCTCATTGCTGGATTTTACACCAATCTGTGTTTTCAGAACGTCCTCGAAATTTCCCATCACACTCGGAAGTGAACCTGGAGGTGGGTTTGGAATGCGGTTCAGACCTGCTTCAACCAATGTGCAATCGATTACCACTTCCATTTCCGGTTGCAGTTTTATTTTAAGCCTTACCGTTTCATTTTCTGCCAGTTCCACGGTAGTCTCATAAGGCTGGTAATCTGAAGCTTCAAACTGCACGGCGATCTTTTGGCCAGCGGGAATTTGAATTTCAAAAGAACCATCGGGCTTTACATAAGTTCTGAAATTGGCAGAAGGCACAATTACTTCTGCATCTATTATTGGTCGTGAGCCATGAAGCACACTCCCGGTCAGGGTAGCAGTTTGACCCCAAACCTGGCCAATAGAAAACAGAAGGAAAAGTATGTAAAGTGTTCTGAGCATTAAAAACGCAGCCAAATGTAAATGATTTGGCTCCAACTAGAACAGGTATCAACCGGAAATATTGCCTCTAGTTTCCGTCTTTTTTCTTCTTGAAGTCACCATTTTTCCAGGCTTTGATAAACTTAGACCATGCAATGGGGTTCATCAGATTGATTGGTGGTGCCTGACCGGAATAATAAAGCTGCTGCTGATGCTGGGCCATTGCCCATTTGAAGTTTACCCCACCATCACCAGGGGTGCCAAGAACTCTGTCGCGCATCGCTGCTTGTGCCAAATTTTCTTCCGCTCGTTCTAAATCGTCGTCCGGAACATCGAAATTCACAAAGGCATTGGCAAATTCTTCTTTACTGGGCCATGGATATATGTACACCGGGGACAACAGGAAAGTATCAGTCTCCATCATAAAGTACATGGTATACCGATCACTGGTGACCGTATCTGGAATGGTCATGTACGAATCTTTGTATCCCGTACTGCTAAATCGAATTTCATCTCCGGGAGAAGCAACAATAGAGTAGTAACCATATAAGTCAGCTAGTCGCCCGGATTTTCGATTCATATTAAAAACGCCGGCATAAGGTACCGGTACCAAGCTATCAGCATCTATAACAAACCCCGAGAATTGTACGTAACGCACAGAATCCGTTTTGGGTTGCTCTTTTGACACCTGAGCGCATACCATTTGCCCCGAAGTGCATAAGAAGGTTAAAACAGCGATGTAAAGGACTTTACGCATACTTTTCAAAGATACGAAATTATAAACTGAACTATGGGCACCTTAGTATGCAGGACATTGAATAATTATAAGTGGTAAAAGGCCGTTGGTAAATATCCCTGTGCAAATCAGAAATCAAGTGAGTACGATGTTGGCTGCAAAAGGTAGGTGTCAAAGTTGTAGAATCGTCAGACATTGTTAAAAAGAAGTAGCCCCAGGAAACCGAAGGTGAACAAGATCAGGTCAGAATTGAACTTAAGGTTGTAAGGATTTTTAACAAGTCTCAGAATCCCTGTTCCGGCTATGAACGCAATTATGGATGTAATCACATCTTCCAGAGAGTAAGTGCCATCAGTAAGATGGATTAGCTGCAGCAGCTCAAGCCCGATGGCATAAATAAGGGCCAGATACGACAGATATATTTTAAACCTCGCGATTTCGATATAACTCCTACCCGCTATTAAAACCATGGCCAGCATCCACAATGCATTTGGCACCGTAGACAAAATCAATGATGACGCGCCAAAACCAGCTACGGTGTCATCAAAATGGAACAATTGTTCCACAAGAATATTGTTGTCTGCTCTTAGATAAATTACAATGTAAGCAGCCCACAATATGGCTACAAGGGCGAGAATATACCTGCCTGGATTGACCCAGTTTACTCTTCTGGATTTAGCCGCAATTGATAGATTTTGTTCAACAGTATGAGACAATTAAGCTGGTCTTGTTTTGTGAGCAATAAAGGTACAAGAAGTACCGGTTAACAACAGAAATACGCTGTTAAATGTCGTTAATTGTCTCTGACAGACCATTACATTGTGATGTCTGCCGTGTATACAGATTCGTTTCCGCGTTCATCTGTAACCACTACTTTTAGTTTATGATCGCCGCTTTCAACAGGATTATACTTGTCAAAAGGAACTTCCAAAGATTGAGTTCGCGGAGTGTAATAAGAATGATAAAAGGTGCCGTTCAGATATACTTGGTAGCTTTCAATACCTGATAAATCATCGGAAATCTTAAACGACAGTTTTCGAGCACTTTTGTATTTCCCCCCGGAGATATTCGTGGGAGTTATTACAGGTGGAGTGGTGTCCAGAACGACCGTGTAGTTGCCAAACGACCGTACTTTTCCACTAACCCAACCATCCTCATAAGACCCACCCCGAGCCCAGATTTGATGCCTATTATTGCTTAGTTCGGCAATTAGAGCCTTGTTCTGATGCTCAGGTTTAACTGCACTCAATTTTAATTTGAGAATGAAATACTTCTGAAGCGGAACCGAATCGGTGTGGAAATCATACACAGGACCTACTGAGCGGGTGTGTGGAGGTGCTTCTTTAAACTTTACATTGGCATCTTCATACATGGCTCCTTTGGGCAAGTAGGCTTTGAAGTTGTCAGTAACTATTTGGTTCTTATCCGAAGCATCAAATTGGTGGTCCTTTGGTTCTCCGGATTGTTTAATTGCTAATTGTGGATTCCCCTTTACCGCAAATTGAAGTGTCGACTCATTCCCGTAAACATCCTTGATTAGGTATTTGAAGTGATGTACCTCGTTATCCCTGATTTCAACAAAACCGTCGTTTACCACCGTTCCGTAGATCGGTAGCTTGTTGTTTTCTACTCTGAACGACTTGTGAAAACTTTCCTTGCCGTATCGATATTCAAGGTAATCCATGTGGGCATTTATGTAGCGATTGGTATAGAAACTGAGTCTTTCCAGCTTTTGCTGATAAATTACCTCATCATTGTGGTAGAGATCGATCGTGTAAACTCCACACTTGTTTGGGGCTGCATTTAGTCTATCTATGGTGTTAATGGCAAAGCCAATTTTTCCATGCGCTTCAATGATCTTATTCCCTGTGATTTTATAGACTCCACCTGATTTAATCACATCAAAAGTCCTGTCACGATTGGTTCCTGAAATATTTGCACCCTTGAAACTGTACACTTTCAGGTCGAACACAGATGGAGGAATATCATCTTTTATGTTGAACCCAAAAAGAAGAGGGTTGATGGGCTCCTCCGTTTTAGTATCTCTTATTTCAAAATGCAGGTGCGGAGCTGTAGAACTTCCTGAATTACCTGAATAGGCCACCACATCACCCTTTTTTAGTGGAAATTGCTCTTTACCAGGATACAGGGTAATGGTTTCGGTTTCTTTCTTCCGCTGGGCTTTCTTAACAAACGCTTCAACCTCGTCCGTAAACCTGCTACAATGTGCATATACAGAGGTGTAACCATTTGGATGTCTTACATAAACACAAAGCCCGTATCCCCAATGTGAAACATTGATTCTTGAAATGTAGCCATCTGCCACGCTATATAAGCGGTAACCTTCTTTCCCGTTGGTTTTGATGTCGAGCCCTGTGTGAAAGTGGTTGGTTCTCAATTCAGCAAAATTTCCCGCCAGCAGCATATCAATATCCATAGGCGCGCGGAAATAATCTTTCGGGTAAGAGGTTTGTGAATAACCTTGTTGAGAAATCAGAATGCACAGCAAAACGAAGATTTTCCAAATCGGGAAAATGCCAGAAGCCATATTTGTAGCAAGTTTCAAGTTTTTAATCATAGCTTGTTACTGCGAAATTATAAAAGGCAATATCCGCCTGAACCCCATAGTAATAAAGATTTTAACATTGATCATACCAAAAATTTGTTCGATCACGTTTCAATCTTAAATTTGTAGAGGTCAGTTGTGAGAAATTTGTTTTACAACAGACCAATGGTTAAAATGCCCGGTTCATCTGAGAGAAATGGCAACAACTCAGCAGTTAAACGCGAATATTGATAAACTTATTCAGGTTTGTGAAAACCTGAAACAAGAGAAAACTGTTTTAGGCAATGCCAAAACCATGTTGGAGAAAACCGTAGAGGATCAACAAGGTGAAATCAGAGAATTACACAGGCAAATAGAAATGTTGAAGATGGCAAAATCTTTAGCAGGAACTGAAGGTAAAACAACCGATGCCAAGCTAAAGATCAACGAATTGGTAAGAGAGATAGATAAGTGTATCTCTTTGCTGAATAAGTAAGAATGAGCGAACTCTCTATAAAAGTAAATATAGCAGGTAGAACTTACCCACTCACCATTAGCAGGGACGAAGAGGAGAAGATCCGAAAAGCGGCTTTGCAAATCAATGAAAATATCAAACACCTTCAGGACAATTACGCAGTGAAGGATATGCAGGATTTGCTTGCCATGACTGCTTTGCAGTTCTCTACCCAACATGTGGAAAGCAACAATGCAGTGGAAGCGGATAAGTTGAAGAAATCACTGGGAGAAGTGAACCAAAAACTCGAATCTTACTTAAACGGATAACCCATTTCGAGAGCCATCTTTTTATTTAGAAGAAGATGGATACAACAAGTATAATTGTTGGTGGTGCAAGCGGATTGGTTGTCGGCGCTGTGGTGATGTTTATCATCCTTGATCGGGTGTTGAAAAGTCGCAAGGCAAGCATTATCAGCGACGCAACGAAGGAAGCCGAGGCCATCAAAAAGGACAAGATACTTCAGGCCAAGGAGAAGTTTCATCAGCTCAAACAGGAACATGAAAAGGATGTAAATGAGCGCAATCGCAAGTTGCAGAGCAGAGAAGATAGTTTCAAATCAAAAGAAAAAAATCTTTCAAGACAGATAGAGGAAAACACGCGCGAGAAGAACAAACTCAATAAAGAACGTGGAGAACTTGAAGATCAAATTGAACTGATCGACAAAAAGCGTGGCGAAATAGACAAGCTACACCATCAGTATGTCAATCAACTTGAATCGATTGCCGGGGTTTCCCGGGATGAAGCCAAAGATCAAATGCTGAAAGCTCTGAAAGATGAGGCTAAAACCGAGGCCATGGCTCATGTGAAGGAGATCATGGATGAGGCAAAAATGAATGCCAATAAGGAGGCCAGAAAAATTGTTATACAGTCTATACAGAGAGTTGCTACTGAGCAGGCAATAGAGAATTCGGTGTCTGTCTTCAACATAGATTCTGATGAGATAAAGGGTCGGATTATCGGGCGTGAAGGACGAAATATAAGGGCGATCGAAGCTGCAACAGGGGTGGAGGTAATTGTTGACGATACCCCTGAAGCTATTATCCTGTCATGTTTTGATCCGGTAAGAAGAGAGATAGCCAGACTATCACTGCATCAGTTGGTTTCCGATGGACGAATTCACCCTGCAAGAATTGAGGAAGTTGTTTCTAAAACCCGAAAATCCATCGAGGAAGAAATTGTGGAAATTGGTAAACGAACATGTATTGATCTAGGTATACACGGGCTGCATCCACAGCTTACAAAGATGGTGGGAAGGATGAAATACAGGTCGTCCTATGGCCAAAATTTACTGCAACACTCCAGAGAAGTGGCTAACCTTTGTGCAACGATGGCTTCGGAGCTCGGACTAAACCCAAAACTGGCTAAAAGAGCAGGGCTGTTACACGATATTGGAAAAGTTCCTGAAGATGAACCGGAGGTGCCGCACGCGATTCTCGGGATGAAACTCGCTGAAAAGTACGGAGAGAAAAAAGAGGTGTGCAATGCAATAGGTGCCCATCACGATGAAATAGAAATGACCACGCTGATTTCGCCAATTGTGCAGGTTTGTGATGCCATTTCCGGTGCCCGACCTGGAGCCAGACGTGAAATTGTGGAGTCATATATTCAACGGATCAAAGATCTGGAAGGTTTGGCACTGGCTTATCCCGGAGTTCAAAAGTCTTATGCTATTCAGGCTGGGCGAGAACTGAGGGTAATAGTGGAGAGTGAAAAAGTGTCGGATAAAAGGGCTGATGAGTTGTCATTTGAAATTTCGCAAAAAATACAGACCGAGATGACTTACCCGGGTCAGGTAAAGGTTACGGTAATTCGGGAGAAGCGATCAGTTAACTACGCTAAATAGGTTGGGAGTTACAATTACGTACTCATTGAATAAAATCAAAACAAGCCTTTAGTTCTGGGGAAAGTTTCGTAAAGCTTTTAGATCTACTTTGCCGATGGAGGTTCTTGGAAATTCCTCTAAAAAGATAATTTCCCGTGGCATCTGGAAGCGAGCAATTCGTGGCTTGAGCCACAGTTTTAGTTCAGGTTGTTGTAAGGAGGTACCAGCTTCAAGCGAGACAAAAGCTCTTAGGCGTTGACCGAATTCATCGTCAACCACCCCAACAACTTTGCACTCTCGCATTTGTGGGTGTTTTATCAGGCAATTCTCGAGGTCGGCAGGATATACGTTTTCCCCTCCAGACACAATCATACTATCGGTCCGCCCATGTAGAAATACACCGCCATCCGGAGCTATATGAGCCAGGTCTCCGGTGCCTATCCAACGCTCTTTTCCATTCATGATCCATTTACTTGAAATCATCAGCTCTCCCCGTCCTTGATCATCCGGATTTGCAATTTTTAGTTTTGCTCCGCTGATACTCTTTCCAATACCATTGGGGTGTTTGGCTAAAAAATGTGGATCACCAATAATACAGAAGCCTGCTTCGGAAGTTCCATAGAGATTGTAGAGGGTGTTTGGAAGAATTGATCGACAGGTAGTAGCTAATTTAGGGGACAATGCAGCACCACCACATAACACCCTTTTTACACTTTTTAGCTGGTCGATAGGCTGAGGCATTAACCGATGTAACATAAGAGGAACCACGGTAAGCACCTTAATTTCATGTTCCTTGATACGCAAGGCGGCCGTTTGTGGATCAAATTTTTCATCCAGATAAATCTCCGCGCACAGTAAAATAGAAACGATTAAAGCGGCCAGACCAAAACCGTGAAATAAGGGAAGCGGAATGTAAACCGAGTTGAATCGGTGCAATTGCATCTGGTTGATTAAAGCTGCAAGTGGGTTTAGGAAATTTGTCGTTGAACTACTTCTGCCAGCCGCCTTGGATTGACCGGTCGTGCCGCCGGTCATTACCACAATATTTCCTGCCTTTACCTTCTTTAATCTAATTTGACCAGTAAAAGGGTGCTGCCGAAGTTCTGAAATGCATATGGTATCGATATCGCTGAACTTAAAATGAACAGTGTGACTTGGTTCATCCACCAAGATAGCCGTAGGTTTAACTAATTCAATTTGCTGCCTTATCTGAGCCGGTGACATTTCCGAATTCGCCAGATAAATATGAGCTCCACAACGGGACAAGGCGAATAATCCAATGCACGCGTTTAGGTTGGTTTTGCAAACCATCAAAACCCTCGAGCCGGGAATTACCTGTTTGCTTGAAAGTCCTGTACTGGTTTTAATAGTTTCCCTGTATAGTTGAGAATATGAGAGTTGCTCTTTTGCGTCTGTTAAAACCTGGTTTGGGCGTTTTTTGGAAGCGTAATGTAGCAAGGTCATAAGCGTCTTCCCGTGTCTTCTAAAACCACCGGTTAAAAACCAAATTCCTGACGGCGTTAAAATCCTGGATCGGTAAAGCGCTCGAATTTTACTCATGGCTCTTCGTTAAGCCTCTATTTTCCCATGTTTTGCGAAACAACACTGAACCGATTTCACCGAAAACCGTCCACCAGGGTTTGAAGAACTTCTTTCGGCTAATGATGTACTTTCTGATAATCCGAGATACGTGTTCAGGTGTCATAGCAGGCATATGTTCATATCTGGCTGTAGGTGCAATCATTCGGGTTTTTACCAAAGGAAGATAGATAGTGGAAGCACCAATCCCTTTATTTCTAAGTTCAGGCGCTGCGGCTCTCAACCATTGGTCAAAAGCACCTTTTGATGCCTGATATGCCGCCCATCCAGGCGCAGGAGCCATTAATACATTTATTGCAGATACATTTATTATCTGACCCCCTGAAGCTTTTAGCAGTGGAATTAGTTTTAACGACAACGCCACCGGTGCTTCATAATTGATAGCCATAGTTCTCTTAAAATCATGGAATCGATCCAGTGAATCGAAAATAGAACGATTAATAGATTTACCTGCATTATTGATGAACAGATCCAAATCACTTGTTTGCAGTTGCGTAATAAATTGGCTAAGCTGTTCTGAATCGCGCATGTCAAACGAATGGATGGACACCGTGGCTCCCTTTTCCTGTACCAGCTGGGCAACTTCTTCCAGTTTATTTCTGGTTCTCCCTGTAAGAATCAGATGGCACTTCGTTTTTGCAAGATCCAGTGCAAGTTGCCGGCCAATTCCATAGCTGGCACCAGTAATTAGTACCGTCTTCTTTTGTAGCAGGCGTACCAATTTTTCTTCATTCACCCGCTTGGCCGGAAACAATAGACGTTCCGTTAACCCGTACCTTCGCTCTTTTTGCATCTGGTGCTAAATTAAGGTGTTATTGTTAGTGTTATTGATGGCCGATTGTTTTACTTGTGTCAGGCTTGCTATTTTTACGGCGTGGATCGAGAATTTATCCGGGATATAGTTCGGTGGGATGTGGAAAATTGGTCGAAAGCACTTCCTTTTTGGGAGCAGCATTTACCAAAGGGTACAAGCCTGAAGGCTGCCGCTTTCGGAGAAAATGAAGGAGGTATTTCTCTGTGGTTGGCAAAACAAGGGTTCGACGTGGTTTGCACAGACTATACCGATGATTTTCGCAAAGCCGAGCGGCTTCACCAAAAGTATGATGTAACCGGCCAGATTTCTTATGAAAAGCAGGATATTTCCAATTGCACCATGGGATCAGCTACCTTCGATGTGGTTGTGTTCAAGTCTGTGGTAGGCACACTTCGTGATCGGGAACTTCAGTTCAGGGCTTTTTCTGAGTTACATCGAATTCTTAAACCGGGAGGTGTTTTACTTTTTGCCGAGAATCTTAAAGCGACAAGGATGCACGGTTATGCAAGAAGAAAATTCACAAGCTGGGGCGGAAGTTGGAGATATCTAACCATCAGTGAAACGAAGGAGATGTTGAAACCGTTTGACCAGATTCACCTAAAATCACATGGCTTTCTGGCCACTTTTGGGAGATCCGAACGCCAACGTAGACTATTGGGTAAGGTAGATTCTCCCATTTCTGTTATACTGCCAGGTGGTTGGAAGTACATTTTATTTGGGGCTTGCGTTAAACGATGAATTAACCCAAATTCGTTTTTGACAGTATAAGCCAGCCGCACAGATTTCAAACCCTTAATGACCAAAGTGCAGTTTGATGGGGTAATTTATTCCTCTCAAAACTTTAAAGTGGTTCTTTACCTCCTTCTTTCCATCTCTTAAGCTGCTGGTAAACCGAAAACGTCAGATTTGTTGAATACAATTGTCTGATGGCACCGTTGCCACCCGCGATTAGACGATCTACAGCCTCTTTATTTTGATAGGTTGTTTCGTACACGTTATGGTTGGCTTCCTGCAGCACTGCATTAGCAGACGCATAACCATAATCTTGCAGTTTCTTTAGTAATTCGTTGGGTAGATCCGTGGTATTTGCTTTCTCAAAGGCCGATTGGTGAACACCGGCGCACAGTAACCTTTCATCGGACTCCAGGTGTTCCGAAATGGCTTCACTCATATCGCTAAAGCGATGGACCAACTCATCGCTCATTACCCGAATGTAAGAGAAATGAGTGGGAGAGGGGTCCTTTACTTTTAAATGGAAGTGGACATATTTGGCAGGGTTCTCCTCTCTGGAAAACGTTGTGGATTCAAACTTATCACCGTTCATATCTACCGAAGCCAATTCACTAGTTGAGGTAATTACGAGTTCGTCGAATGTTAATTCTTCCCCTGATGCAAGAGTGAGTCTGTTTTCGGATCCGATTACAATGTTTTTGACTTGTGCTTCCAATTTAACGGTAAGCCCCTCCTTTTTCACAATGTTTTCCAGACCTCGCAATACTTCGATGGCTCCAAGTTTGGGATAATAATAAGCTCGTGGAAATAGTGAGAAGCGATATCTTGGACTATTCACATTTTTAAGCCACTGCCCAAATTTCAATCGTGCAAGTAACTTAAGCGTATTTCTTGTGGCAATTCCGCTCCTCTTTAAGTCGTACGCATATGATCTGTTCCCCTTTCGAATCATCGGGGAAGGAGCCATCTTCATGAGTTCCAGATTTAATCTTTGCTTCAAAAAATCCAATACATCTGGGGCTCGATCCCAAATATGGCAGCCGATTTCTATTTCGGGATGGTTCGGATATTGAACCGTACCCCATGCTCCGCCAATCCTGTTGCGACTGTCCACAACGAGCACGCTCTTACCCTTCGAACTCAGAAAAGAGGCTTCGAGAATACTTATAGGCCCAGCGCCAATTATAATGCTATCCCAATGTTGTTCTGCCATATGCGAGCGGCGCAAAGTTAACAAAGTGCACTTTCCATCATCTGATTGCTATCTTTACAAGCATATTTTCACGTGAAAGAAAAAGTTAGAGGGTTAATATGGGAATGGCTTCTGGTAGCTGCTTTACTGGTGCTTTTTGGTTGTATTACCGAAGTTCCGGAAGCTTATACTGCGGACGGTGAATTGTACAAAGGTTTAGCGGAGAATCTTCTGTCGGGTAAGGGGTATCACGACACGATACGAAATGATTTTATTTTACCAACGATCGGACACCCTGCCTTGATTGCCGGGTTTAAGTCCGTGTTTGGAGATCAGCCGCAGTTGCTAGCCATCATGCTGCTCGTTTTGTCGCTTTTACTGGGTTATTTAACCGCTTTCGTCCTCAAGGTGCCTAAGTATTTACGAGTATTGGTGCTGCCTTTTATCTATTGGTGCATTCCGGTGACGTATGAGTGGGGAGTCGAAATGTCATTGGCATTCTCAACCACATTTTTGTTTGCCGGGCTTGCTGTTTTTATCCAAAGAAGAACCTGGTGGACAATGCTGCTCCTTTCGCTGGCTCTGATCTTAAACTTATTGATAAGGCCGGTTATTTTGCCCTTGTGCTATGTTGCCCTGCTTGCTGGGTTAGTTTCATTAATTAAACGCTGGAGAGTAGCTCTATTGCCTTTGGGAGCGGTTGCAATAGCGTTATTGGTAATTCAGTGTGTTGGTTGGGTTTCGCAGAGCAATTACGGAGACAAGAGACTTGTTACGGGAACCTATAGTGCAATTCCGCTTTACAGCGCAAACAACAAGTATTTAGATTTACAAACCAATTATTACTCAACAAATTGGAAAAAATTACCGCCTGAACTTTCTGAAGAGGCGTTAGCCCCATTGGAGCTGGAAACAACCTGGCAAGACAGACACGATACGCTTATGAACAAAGTGGTGCACTTTGTGAAAGCTCATCCAGGAAAAGCAATAGCAGGGTGGTTCTGGAGATTCAGGAAGTTTACTTTTCAACAAGCCAATTCATTTGGTAATTGGCTGTTTTGGGGATGGCTTTTACTTTGCTCGGGTTGGGTTTACTCAAAACGGAAAGGGTTTCTGAAGAACCAATTTTTCCTGAAACTTCTAATCCTGTTTTCACCGTTGGTCGTTACAGCGGTTACAGCGTGTTTCCCTTATGTTGGTGCCAGGTACAACCTTACGCCGAATCTTTACTTCATCTTCTCCCTAATTTTGATACTTTCGTTTTGGGCGGGATGGTTAAACATAGATTATCGTGGCAACGAAAACCGATAAGTAAAGGCGCCTGGAGAGTGTTTGAAGCATTTAAAAATTTCTGTAGTCAATTGGTGCAGTCCATAAAGCGCCAGTTTTTCGTAATTGCTGGTTTTGCTGCACTGGGAATTGTTATTGGTGTAGCCAATGTATTGTCAACTAAAACAGAATTCAGACAGGAAATGCTGATTCGTACAAATGGTTCAGCGAGTTATTTTGTGGAGCAAATTAATTTTCTTGATGCGTCAGGTTCGGGAACAGGCATGTTGGGAGATGAACTTGGTCTGGATGAGGAACATTTGAGCGCGTTTCATGATCTTAAGGCAACTAGGCTTCGAGATACGTCTCTCAATATGGTTAACATACGTTACAGTATATCAGATACAAGCAAGGTGTCAAAAATCGATCAGGCAGTTTGGGCTTACCTGAAAGGTAATCATCCCGATATAAGTTTAGATGATAAACAACTTTTTCAGTTGCCTGATCCGGGAATACGTTCGGTAGTCGGTTTTCTGTTTACGTTTTTATCCATCGGACTGGTAATCGCAATGTTTCGGGAGGCGCGCAGCCAATAGAGTTGGATAAACAAAGCCGTAAGCACAACTCCAGCCTGTCTGTTGAGCATTGATTCTGTCAGGAAGTTAATAAAGAGAATAATGGCAATGGCCGAGAACAACAAATGCCGTTCTCTAAAAATTAGTAGATGAAGAATCAGGAACAATGATGCAACAAGACCTATGATTCCGATTTCAAGGTAATTCTGTAAAAACTGATTGTGGCAGTTTAGTTTAAAGTCATCCATAAACCGAATTTCCTCATCCTTGTAGTTGTTGAAAACCTCGTCAGCAACATCGCCGGTACCAACTCCCATAATGGGGTTTCTCTTTAGCACCTCGGTGCTCTGTCGCCAAACAAATACTCTTCCGTGTACTGTGCCATACACAATATTGGTGTTCCAGTCGATATTCATGGCTTGCTGAACTCCATTCCATAGTCTTGGATTAAATCTCACGGTTAAACCTGAAAAAAGTAGAATTAAGACCAAAGAACAAATCGCAACCAGTTTATGTCTCCGGAAAACAAGTAGGAACAGAAAAGTACTAAGTATTACCAGCATTGATACCAGGGCCATTTTTGCTGATGTAATGAAAACTGTGATTACCAGAAACAACATCACCAGGCTGTTGAAAACCTTGATGATAGGTGCAAGACTTTTTCCCGACAGGAATGAATGGTAAAACAAAATTGTAATTGCTACAATTAGGTTTACACTAAAATAAGTGGGATGGAGAAGTATAGAGAAGGACGTATACCCAAAACTTTCTTCTCCGAAAACCAAATTTGTAAGTTGCCATCCCCAACAAATCATGGCGCCCGCTACAGCACCTGTAATTAAGCCCCACAGGGCAAAGGACATTCTTTTCTGATCTGATTTCTTTGATAGCAGGAAGAAGATACAGGGAAGAATGATAAAGGACGCTCTTACTCCAAGATTATCCAGGCCCTTAACCGTGTTTTCCGTGTAAAACATTCCTAAAGCAATGAGGGTAAAAAAGGTCACCGAGAAGGTCATCCCCTTATTCCATTCTGCTTTTCCATCCGATAGGAGATATTCTATCAGTGCGCCAATTGCCAGTAGAATGATTAACGGAGATACCATTCTTTCGAACACCGACATGAAAAGTGTCATGGCGAACAAAATCCAGTTATTGATCTGAATTATTGCCAGTTTCATTTTAACAGATTTTGGTATTCACTGATCATTTTAGAGACGCAGTCCTCCCAAACGTAATTTTTTAAGATAAATTCTCTTCCAGCCATTCCCATTGTTTTTCGAAGCTCCTCCGAATCAATAAGCAATTGAATTTTTTGTGTCAACATACCAATATCTTCGGATTTCACAATGAAGCCGGTTTGTTCGTTAACCACCACCTCCGGTAACCCACCTACGTCGCTGGTAACTACAGGCAGCCCACAAGCGGAGGCCTCCACAACTGAAACTCCAAAACTTTCTGCCCTGGACGGTGCTACGAAGATGTTCAGACTGTTTAAAAAGTCAGGAACTTCTCGCTGCTCTATATGCCCTATGAAATTTACCCTGTTATCAATTTGCAACTCAGTTGCAAGCTGCTTGTACTTTTCCAATTCCGGACCGGTTCCGGCAAGTTTCAAATGAACCTTGTTTTCAGGGAGTCGGCTAAATGCATGTATTAACAGGTCAATTCCATAGGTGTGCGACATACCCTTAACAGTACCAATAACCACGTTTCCGGTTGGTTTTTGTGATGGATGAAATTGAATCGGGTCAACACCAAATGGCGTAATCCCGATTTCTCTGGACGTGAACTTTTTGGTTTGTCGCGCCATGTCCTTACTCGTAGATAAGATTCTGGAAGCTCTCTTGAAATTGTATTTCAAGATGCCTTTTTGAATAAGCCCTTTTTCTCCGAATTCGTACACATCCGACCCCCATACCGAAATAATATACGGACGAAATTTACACAAGGCTCCCAGCAGACCATAGCTGGAAGCGTAATGCGCGTGCACAATGTCAGGCTCGAAAGTTTTAATAATCTCCTTAATTCGGGGGACCAGTTTCAGATATTTCGTTTTCGAAACATCGCTATCCCTTTCGTTAAAGTTTGAGGCTGTCCTGGCCAGCGACTCCACCCGAACTGTTCCTTCGTACTTATCAGGGTTAAACGGAGAAAGACCGATGAGGTAAATTTCCACGCCACGACGCGCCAATGAATTGGCCCATTTAACCGTGTGGCTGGAACCCGGATCAGCGAGGATTAGTACTCTCATCGTTCAGACAAACTTAACCAATGTTGGCGGAAGTATTCCTGGATAGATTGATGATGGCAATACAGATTCCGAATAGAATCCACATTGGCCAAAAATAGATGGCCGAGCTAACAGTTATACAGCCAATTCCAAAAGCAATAAGTCCGAGTGAGCCCGCTGCGGCGATGTGCCAGTCAGGCTGCTCTTTCCGCGATGAAATTTTAGCTAAATAGAAAATGCCATAAGCAATAGTGCTCAGAAGGAAAAGAAACGGCACAATGCCGATTTCCATCAATACCTCCAACCAGAAATTATGCACCGATTGCGTTTTTCCATCAACTACTCCGTAAGTGTCATTATACACCGTTGAATTACCAGCTCCAACTCCAATTCCCCAGCTATCCCATGTTGCCTCTAGGGCGTTTTCCGTTAGGCTCTGTCTGGTGCTAATTGAACTGGCCGCCCTATGATCTTCAAAGAGCATGACTCTAGTGGCGTAAGCGGCGTTGCTGACCTTTTTATAGATGGCGTTTTGCTGAAAGTAACTAAATGTAAAAACACCAATCACAAGTACTAATCCTGTAATCAATGTTATTTTCCGTGCCTTTCGTGGTAAATACAGTATGGCGGAAGCAAGAATGAATACTGAAACAAGCAGAGCGACCCGTGAGTTACTCGCATAAATAACTATAAGGCTACCAACAGACCCCAGAATCCGTATCATCAGGTTTTTGCTGAATAGAAAGAATGGGAGTGCTATTAGAAAAAGGAGAGCCAAATGGTTTGGGTTCCAGTGAAAGCCAGTTGGCGTCATAGCAAACAAGTCCAAGATCTCCGGATCAGTCCATGTCTCCAGGGTATATCTCCTTCCGAATAAGGTTGCCATTTCTGAGTATGGCGAAATTGGCCATCTGAAAATTCCGATGTATTCCATTAGTGATACTAACAACTCGATCCCTACAACTACTCCAAGCACTTTTAACACTTTATGAATTCGTTCCTTCGTAGAGGCATATAGAACAATGGACAGGCAGATAATGGTACTCAGGCCTATAAGAATAGTTTGCTTCGTTGCTACGTACATGTCGGTAGACCAAAGTATACTTGCCAGATACCAGCAAAAAAAAGCAATAGGTACCAGGTAGCTTGAACTGAATCTGGGCAGGATAGCTGGCTTACTCTTTAACCTGCCGCAGCACCACAAAATCAGACAGATCAATAGAAAGATATGTCCAAGGTAGAGGTTTCCATAACCTAACCCTGGTCCGGCCAAACAAACCGCGAGGGTAAGCAAATAAGTATTTTCTTTATTAATTGCTTTCATCCAGTAGTTTCGAAACCGCCTCTACTTCGGCATTCATGCGTTCTTCCCAGGTCCAGAGCATTTCACTTTCTGTTCGTTTCACTCCTTCAACAATCTTATTTTGTAACTCTGGATCATGAACCAGCTTGTGCATGTCCTGAGCCGCGCTTTCAATAAGGGAGTCATTTACATCGTAGATAAAACCATTCTCTCCATGCTTTATCCAACGAGACGTATCCCCATTATTCAGGGTGAAAATGATTTTGTTTGCTCGAATGGCTTCAAGTAATGGATTTCCAACATTTGACAAATCGTACATGGAAATAAAAGCGTCTGCTAGGTTCAAATACTTTTTTACATCCTGATGTTCTACGCCGCCTGTAAAGGTAATTCGGTTGTTAAGTTCATATTGCCGAACCCTGGCTTCTAAAGCCGGTCGTTGTGAACCTTCTCCAACAATGATGAGTCTGGCAGTGCTATTGGTAGATTGCTGAACAAAACTATGGAAGACGTCAATCACCCGATCCAGCCTTTTCCAGGATTCCAGTCGGCTTATAGTCAGAAAAATAAAGTCATTGTTACTCTTGTATTTACTCTTTAATTCAGAAAAAGCAGCAGGTTCAAGCTTTTGATCATCAACTCCATTGGTCCAGAATACAAAGCTCCCGTGGTTTTCCGGGGCTCCTAGTTTTTCCATGGCTACGTCCCCCTGGGTGCCGTCGTTGGTCATAATGCAAAGATCTGACGGGAGTCTAAGGGCCTTGATGGCATCCTGATTCAGTCTCAATTTTTTGGTATTACCGGTGAGATAATAATGTGTTAACCACGTACCTTGAAAACGGCTAACTACTTTCACGTCGTTTAGCAATCCATCTCTTCTCAGTCTGCCAACAGCCAGAACTCCAGGTATTTCATATCCGTAAATTACGTCGTAATGGTTTGCTTTTAGAAGTTTTCTGGCTTCTCTATACAGTAGTTTGTTTGTGGATAAAGCTGCTAGTTTGGTTGCTGCAATATGCAGCTTGCCAGGTAATGGGTCTCTTAATGTTCTTAATGGCCAATAATGGCGATGAATATTAACGCCTTTAGGATTGATCTCCTGCTCGTAGAAGTAGTTGCCCTTTTTGGAATTATCTCTTGCTACCAGATAATCAACCTTCCAGCCAGCTCTTGCAAAGGCTTCTGGTGTTTTTCTAATCACCTGAATGGACTTCTTCTTGAAGTCAAGTGCAGAAACGAATAAGACTCTTTTTTGATCGGGCATAAATCAATCCTCGTTGGCATATTTAAAAATCAGTCCGCCTAAAATTAGGAAAAGCAATGCGCCACTAATGGCCATGATTCTAAACGCAACATTGTAATCTCCCAAATAATAACCGTAAGCCAACCCACCAACCTGGGAAATTACCATTGCTGCATTAAATAGTATCTCTGCAGTCATTTTTCGCTTACTGGTTAACATGGTGCTTTGAGCTGAAAAGACAAATCTGAACAGGTAAAAAATACTAAAGGTAGCAGCGATTTTTCCTGCCTCACCATACTCTTCGTCGAACACCCAACCGAACAACTCTTCTCCGAAAAAGAACAATAGAATCATGGGTACGATAATAATTGCCACCAACCGCAAGGTGGTTTTTTTAACCAATTCACCAACAGGCTTCCCCTGATTAAGTAATTCATTGGACCGCTGAAAGAACACCTGACTAAATGCTTTACCTATAAAAGTGAGTGGGGCATTAAGGATTCGCATGGTGACATAATATTGTCCGGCTATTTGTGCACCAAACCAAACCCCAATTAATATGATGGGTAGCTGGTATGCGGTTAGATTTAGTAGTATGGCGGGGCCGGATTTTAGTGGGAAATCCTTGTATTCCCGGAGTAGACGTCTATTCTCGTCACGGTTGCTGGTAGTAGCAAAAATCTGCTTCAATCCTTTGCCCATTATTACCAGAGCGTTTACCAGTTGTGAAAAGATATACGAACCTATAAGTCCACCGGCTCCCGCACCCATGTAACCGGAAGTTAAACTGAAGCTGGCATTCCCCACGTTTCTTGAGACACTGGCGGCAGATACTCGTTTGAATGATTTTTTTCTTGTTTGCCACTGAGTAAGTGTCGAATTGATGCCCACCAACATGATTGAAACGGGGACCAGGTACAACCAAATTCTAAATTCTTCATGCCATTCGGCAAGATTAATTTTGCCATTATTGGCTGGTTCGAGAAGATGCCTTACACCGTCGTTAAGCAGCACCGCAGGAATGCAAAATACCAGGCCAACAATAACCGAATACCTGAGAGCCATTTTTGCCAATCGGTTAGCATCCTCGTTGCTTTTAGGTAACATGATTGCCAGATCATATCTAAGCGCCGCAATTACTCCCAACCAGCCGCTCAAAGCTACAAATGTGGCCAGAACACCCATGTCTGTAGGAGTGAATAGATAGGTGAGTAAGGGAACCACCAAAATGCTAACCAGCTGCGCAAGGGCATTTCCAGACATCAGGATGGCTACATTCTTTCCAAATTCGGATTTTATTTTAGGTCGGGTCGCCAATGATTGAACGAATAGTCAAAGATACTTTTCTGTTCGGTGTGTTGATACTTTTGGCATAAGTAGTATAAAGCCTCTGCTGTGAAAAAAAAATAAATGAACCTTGATTCCGGTTGGCTGGCTAAGATACCTTTGGAGAGTAATTCTATCATTTGACAAAAAAGCTTCTAATACTAACTCAGTATTTTCCGCCGGAAGTTGGTGCGCCTCAGAATCGTTTGTTTGAATTGGCAGTAAGACTTCA
Source organism: Parvicellaceae bacterium (assembly GCA_965267315.1). GTDB lineage: Bacteria > Bacteroidota > Bacteroidia > Flavobacteriales_D > Parvicellaceae. Next base: position 3,460,286 of record OZ253949.1, on the reverse strand, counting down.
AAGCAAGGGTATGGACGTAACGATCCTTACTGCTATGCCCAATTATCCGGAGGGAGAAGTGCAGGAGGCTTATCAGGGAATGACCTATCATTTTGAGGAGATGAGTGGTTTGAAAGTGCATCGCGCCTCGATCTACACAACCAAGAGTAAGAAAATACTTCCTCGTCTTAGAAATTACTTTTCGTTCGTTTATTCATCATGGAAAATAGGCAGGAAACGGTTGGAGAAGGATTATGACTATTTACTATGTGAATCGCCGCCATTGTTTTTGTCGTACTCAGCACGAAGGTTGTCCAGGAGGTTTAAGGCTCGGTTTGTTTTTAATGTATCCGACCTGTGGCCGGAAAGTGCAGAAAAACTGGGGTTAGTTACGAATCGTCTGATGCTTAGAATGGCCAAAAACCTGGAGGAACGGACTTACCGCAAAGCGGATTTGATTACAGGCCAAACACAAGGCATTTGTAATGACATTAAATCACGTTTTCCTAATAAAGAAGTTTACTGGTTGCCAAATGGCGTTGACTTGTCTTACTACGACCCGAATCAAAAATTAACTCGCAACTGGCGAGAAGAAAATGGCTTCTCAGCGGATGATGTGCTGTTTTTTTATGGAGGAATAATTGGGCACGCGCAGGGTTTGGAGGTTATTTTAAAAGCGGCGCAAATTGTTCAATCTAACAAGGCTAAGTTTATTTTGATGGGTGCCGGGCCCTGTAAGCCTGATTTGTTGAAGATGGCAAAAGAACTCGAACTGGCAAATGTGCATTTTTTTGATCCGGTAGGAAAAAAGGATATGCCTGATGTGGTTGCTTCTATTGACGTGAGTTTGGTGCCACTACGTAAGCTGGATTTGTTTCTCGGTGCTATTCCTTCCAAGATTTTTGAGGCGCTGGCCATGGAAAAGGCGCTCTTGCTTGGGGTTGATGGCGAAGCAAGGCAGTTGTTTATTGAACAGGGTAGGAGTGGTCTGTATTTTGAACCTGAGAATCACCAGGAGCTAGCTTCATCTGCAGTACAATTGGCTGAAAATGCAGCGGCTAGAAAGGAGTTTGGCAAGAACGGTCGGATGTTTGTAGATAAGAATTTCAATCGCAATGATATTGCGCAGAGATTTTTTGAACAGCTAAGTAAGCTTTAAGAACTAGATTTTTTCCAATAGACGAAGGTAGAATCTCTTGTGCGGCTCAAAGATTGGCAGGTTTAGGTAGTTGGTGTGCCACAGCAGTACAAACTTTCCCTCATGCCGTTTAACCGTTTCAAGAACCTGGACAATAGATTCGAGCAATTTATCAGACTGTCCGGCGTCAATTTGAGCAAAGTACGTTGCGTCCATGAAGGTTAAGGGAAGCTCCCGCAAATTCAGTTGTTTTCTTGTTTGAACATTGAAAACAGGAAAATCCCGGCACGTGCCACATCTAAATCCCACCTGTTCTGAATAGTACATAGTAGAGTCCCAATCCATGCTGGCGTCTTCCCATATTTGCCATGTTTCAGGCGTTGAAAAGCGAAGAAAATGTTGTCTTCCTGTCTTAGGTTGTATGCCGAAACGTTGTGTGAATTCCTGCTTCTCTTTTTTGAAGAGGTCTGTGTCGTTAAATGTGTTGTAAGTTGGGTGAAGGCCTATTTCGTGTCCTCTGTCAAGAATTTTGCGGATGGCCTGTTCCACTGCCGGGTCATCCCAGGAATAACTTTTGTCTAATTCATGCGTTCCTTCGTGCAGAAAGAAAAAATGAGACTTAACTCCTTTCGCTTCACTCAGACTCATCATTTCGTCGAAAGTGTCATAAGGATCTTTTTCAATTCCCTTTCTAACCGCCTGACTTTGCTTGAGATTAGCCCTTGCAAGTCGCGACGATTTTCGTTTTACGATGTCAGCAGTTAGTGTCCTGGTCAGAGTCCGGGTTCCATCCCATTTATTAATCTCGTCAACGTCGTGCGTGTGGACAAACTCGAATTTTCTTTCCTTCCGCGTTCCTTTATAACCCAGATAAATAAGGCAATTCCAAAGTAGATCTGCAAATTCATCTACGATCGGCCTGTGCAGAAAATCCCATTTATAAGCGATCGAGTTTTTCGCCCTGGATCTTTCATGATGATCTTTGTCTTTTTCCAAAATTTCTTCCCATCGAGTCAGCATGAAAAAACAGGCCGCCGGAATATCCGAGTCGATGAAGATTCGATTGGTTTCAATTGCAAAATCAGTCGTCCCAAATAGCACCGGAAGATTTTCCGCAAGCGACCCATAATCTGCAAAGGTAGATTTTGATGGTAGTTTTTTTTGACGGATATAATTCTCCGCATTTTTTTCACTAAAAAAGTGATCTCCAATCTCTAATGTGGAATTACCTAAACTTATAATAAAGGTGTTATTGTCTGCGTAGCTTAGTTCGATGGGCACTCCCAAATATTCCTCAAATAAGCATCTCAGAATGTACTCTTTTTCGGGCTGCCAGGAGCTATCGGTTTCAATATGAAGTGTTGGGTTTGCCACTATAGATGAACGAAAATAAAAGTAAAGTTGATATGAATCATTAACCAACATCAATCAACCCGTTAGAAACAATCTTTCTGAACTATCTTTGAGCTATGATTCCATTTTCTCCGCCAAGAATTGATCAGAAGATAATTGATGAGGTAACAGATACGCTCAAGAGCGGCTGGATTACCACCGGGCCTAAGACGTTGCGTTTTGAAGAGGGCTTGACTGAATATTGTGGGAATAAAGCAACCGTATGTGTGGGGTCTGCCACCGCTGGAATGCATTTGGTTCTACATTGGTTAGGAATTGGGCCTGGAGACGAAGTAATAGTTCCTGCATATACCTATTGTGCTACCGCCAATGTAGTGGAACATCTTGGGGCAAAAGTAGTTTTCGCTGATGTTAATGAGTTGGACTTTAATATCAATTTCCGGGATGTTGCATCAAAAATCACAGAGAATACCAAAGCGATTATGCCGGTTGATGTTGGCGGTTATCCCTGTGATTATAATGAACTGATGCAAATCGTAGAGGTGAACAGAGAGAAGTTCCAACCGAATGGAGTCGTTCAGGAAATGCTGGGACGCATAGCAGTTGTTGCTGATGCAGCTCATTCTTTAGGCGCCATGTACCAGGGCGAGAGGGTAGGGACCTGTGCAGATGTCTCCGTATTTTCCTTTCACGCGGTCAAGAATCTCTCTACCGCTGAAGGTGGTGCTATTGCGTTCAACCTACCGGAACCGTTTAACTGTGAGGATTTAAGAAAGCACTTCAAGACAAAATCATTGCATGGTCAGAGTAAAGATGCATTCTCTAAGTTGCAAATTGGTGGCTGGAGATACGATGTGCTGGAAGCTGGGTTTAAATGTAACATGACGGATATTCAAGCTTCTATGGGGCTGGTGGAACTTGAGAGGTATGAGGAAAACCTTCAGAAGAGACAGCAAATCTTTGCCAGATATACAGATTTGTTGCGATCTTATGAATGGGCGCATTGTCCGCGGTACCGTACCGGGGTGAAAGAATCTTCCTATCACCTGTATATGCTTCGGATCAGGGGTGCATCAGAGGCGCAGCGGAATGAAATTATCCAACGGATTAGCGAAGATCAGGTGTCGGTGAATGTTCATTATTTGCCCGTTCCGGGAATGACCCATTATATAAATAAGGGTTACCAGTTGGAAGATTATCCCCAGGCCTGGGCCAATTATAAAAATGAGATTACCCTTCCGGTTTACTTTGATTTGACGAAAGACCAGGTGGAGACCGTCGCTAGCAGTGTAATTAAAGCTGTAGAGTCTGTTTTAGAGCATGTTTAAGCGCCTGTTTGACATTGTTTCTTCGCTGATCGTTTTATCGATTGTATGGCCATTTATGTTGGTGGTTGGACTTATTATCATTTTTACAAGTAAGGGTGGAGCATTTTTCACTCAAACCAGGGTTGGAAAGAACAAGAAGCTTTTTAAACTCTATAAGTTCAGAACGATGCGCCCCGACAGTGAAAAGTTAGGGCAAATCACGGTAGGAGGAAGAGATCCCCGGATTACCGGAGTTGGGTATTTTTTGAGAAAGTTTAAACTGGACGAATTGCCTCAGTTGTTTAATGTGTTGGGAGGTTCTATGAGTGTGGTTGGGCCGAGACCGGAAGTGCCCGGGTATGTGGAAATGTACAGTAAAGAGCAACTAAGGGTGTTGGAAGTACGCCCCGGTCTAACAGATTATGCTTCTTTAGAATACATCAATGAGAACGAAGTGCTTGGTGCCTCCGAGAACCCTCATCAAACCTACATAGAGGAGGTGATGCCTGCAAAATTACAACTCAATTTAAAGTACATCCAAGAGCAGTCTTTTCTAACTGATTTGAAAATCATTTTTAAAACGATCGGGAAGATTTTTGCCGGGTGAGTGTTCACAGTTTTAAATTATTGTCTTAAGTTGCACAAAGTGCTTTATCTGAACCAAGTAACCTGTTGAATAGACTGTTTGCAATACTATGTGTTTTCTGTTGCCTTTCGAGCATGCAGTTTGAATCATTGGCCCAGTCAGACAGTTCTAAGGTTGACAAGGGTAAAAAGTCTTTTCTTCAACAGGTTTTCTATCAGGGCAATGTATCGGCTGGCTACGAATATGGTCTTTTGCCCTTTCTGGTCAATGTCAATCCGCCACAGGGCAATTTCAAAACGGAAGGGAATATTGGCATGGAGCTTAAAGGTGTTCCGCTAGGGGTAAGCTATTATTACTCAAGTGTAGGAAACATTTCAGGTCTCAATAATTATTTTACCGTTCGCTTTGACGCTCAAAGGTTTCAACAGAATCTGAGGGAGAAGTTATTGAAGGACAAATTAGACAAACTTCGGTTGCTGGATTCACTTGAAATTGAAAAGCAGCGATTGATGCAGCAACGATCCTATCTCAATCTACTCAAGGATGGAAAAATTGCATTTCCCGTTGACAGCTCCCTGTATCGGATGGAGAATGTGGTTTTAGACTCTTTGGGTATTGATTCCATAGGCGTGGATGTTACGTACGATATTCCGGAATTTGAATGGAACGATTCGTTGCAGGGGGCTTTGGAAGGAGTAAATTCTCAGGTTCAGCAACTCAGAGATTCGTTAGGTAAATATCGTAAATATGTTCATGTGAATACGGATAGTCTGGTTGATATGGGTGAAGCTCCTTCGCTGCCGGGGCTGGGTAAGTTTCAGAGGGCTTTGCAAGCGGTTCAACGCTTTGAAATTGGAATGTGTTACCCCAATTATTCGGAGTTTCTGGTGGCACGTATTCCGATTCGGGGGATAAATATGGAGGTGCAAAGGCGAAAGTTATTTTTTGCATTTACACATGGCAAGACCGTCAACAATATTTTCCTTACTTCAAATTTGGTAAGTAATAATCTGAATGCAGCCCGTAACCTCTATAATTTTTTTGATTTTAATAACATCCGGGATGGTAGGAAGGTAACAGCATTCAAAGTTGGTTACGGGGAAAAAAACAACTCTCATTTTCATGTAGGTATGCTTTACGGGCTAGGTAAATCTTCGTATTTGGATACTACATCTATTCTGCCCGATGTGGAGAGAAACCTTGTTGCGGAGGTGGATGCGAAGGTGAAAATCTCAGACCATTCTACACTCGATTTGATTTATGGTAAATCTGCCATTCAGGTCAATAATATCAACTATTCCGATGAGTCTCCTTTTCTACAATCGCTGATTGATCCGAACGAGAGGACCAACGCCGCATTGGGGCGCTATACTCTTAATTTGGGCCGCTCGGGAACAATGGTGAAGGCTTCCGCACGATGGGTCGATCCGTTTTTCAGAAGTTTTGGGGTAGGCTTCATGCGATCAGACAATCTACGGTATCAATTACAGTTGGATCAGAAGATTGGCAAAAAATTCAAGTTTGGGGGTTTTGTCAGGAAAGAGGAAGATAACCTTCTAAAGATTTATGATTTTCAAAACACCATTCTTTCTTATGGACTAAATCTGACGTACCGTCCTACACGTCGTTGGATGTTGAAAGCTGATTACAGGCCTATCGCTCAGATTGTTTCGTCCTCCGTAGACTCGCTCAGCATGGCAATGGATAATTGGATCGCGAACTTTGTTTTAAATTACAACAAGAGGGTTGGTAAAACGTATTTGAGTTGGACTAACATATATTCTCATTATCAGCTGTATAACGGAGAGATGAACAATACTTATCTAAACATGAATAGTAGTCTTAGTTTAACCGGGGAAAGCGGATGGAATGAGTTGTTGAGCGTGAATTACTTTGCTACCACAGATACTTTAGGTGTGCCAAACGTGTTGTTATTTCAGAACGATTTGGGCTGGCGAAAACGATCTGGATTGTCCGTTGCCGCTATGGGAAAGCTCTCTGTTGTAGACGATGATGTACAATGGGGGTATGGTGGAAAGGCTGTGTTGCCAATAACTTCAATGCTCTTCGTTGAGGCGTCTGCGGAGAAGTTGGTAGTTGGAGATTTTTACAATAGTATCTTATCGGATGCATATGATGAGTTCCCTTATTATTTTAGTGCATCTGTCCGTTTAACCTGGTAGCCCCTGTTTTTATGCCTTTCAGGTATTTTTGACCTCGATCAGAGAAAAAAGTTTAAAAAATAATTGGTCAATTATTTGACATTTTTTTTCAACTTACATATGTTTACAACTAATCTTAACCAAGACCAGTTAGATGCCCCCATTCGTCTCTCCTCCTTGGCCAAGCTGTTCATACTCAGATGGTCAGATTTTCCCGATTAGTTTTCGGGATCAGAAATTTTCACAAACCTTCTTGGAATTAACTTAATATGAGAAAGCTCTTTTCATTGATCGCTTTGTCCTGTATAGCTTATGCCTCATTGCATGCTCAGGTAAGCGTTGTTTCGGCCAATTTGTCTCCCTATAATGTTACACCGAACTCTATCAGTCAGGTTTCTATTAGTTCAACCCACAATGGAGTAATTCGCATTGAAGCGAAACTGATGAACAGTGCGAACGAAACATTGATGACCGTTCGGACTGAACCGGTTAATGTGGTAAGCGGATTAAATGTTTTTGGAGCACATAACCTGCGGTTTGCATCGGTAGTTAATGGGGCCACTCCTCAGGCAAAGTTTATTCAGACTCAGCACCGGTTACCATCAGGAAATTTTAACCATTGTATTACCGTAATCCCGCTTTCCGGATTTGAGGACGGAGATGAGTATTGTAACCAACTCACTACTGAAGAAGATGAATTTCTATATCTGGTCAATCCGATAGACAAGGATACAATAGATTCGAAACGACCAATGCTACTTTGGATGCATTCGGAGCCTTTTAATCTACTAGCAACAGGTGAATTTTTCAGAATAACGGTGGTAGAATTAAAGAATGACCAATCTGCTCAGGATGGTATTCTCAGCAATTCTCCGGTGATGATTAAAAATTATCTCAATAGACATGAGGTTCAGTACCCTTTCGATGCTAAAGAATTAGAGGCAGGTAAGAGATACGGTTGGCAAGTTCAGAAAATATCTAATAGTGCAATCATTAATCAGACTGAAGCGTGGGAATTCGTTCTTGCCGAGGAGAACACGCCTTCAGATCATATGTATGTGAAATTGCAGCGTAAGCTCGATGGTGGACATTACGTTGCTCAGAACGACCGAATTTATTTCCGTTTTGATGAAAAGTATGCCTCTTCGAAGGTCGTTTGCAGAGTGTACACGGATCAGCATGCGTTGATTGAACCTGAGCTTAAGAACAAACAAAAGCAAGCGGCTGATGCCAAAGTTACCGGGTACAATAATTATGAGTTTGATCTGCAACCATATAATCTCAAGAAGGGATTCTATTTGTTGGAAGTGGAGAATGAAAAGGGGGATAAGTTTTTACTAAAGTTCTATGTCAGATAAGAAGGGATTGATTTTGTGGGTTCTGGTAATCGGAATCGGAGTTCTAAGCGTAGTGAATTTCATTGGAAAGTCAGAGGAAGACTCGGGCAAGGTGGTTTATGCGGATTTAACGGAAGTTTTCAATCAGTTTGAAATGAAAAAAGAGCTGCAGCAAAAACTGGAATCTGAAATTGGACAAAAGAAGCAGTTGTTAGATAGTGTGATGTTTAAGTTGTCGCTGGCCAAGTCAAAGGCTGAAGATCCGGCCGCAACCGAGGAAGTTAAGTGGGAGTATCAGCAAATGCAGAATTACTTTTTTCAGGAAAAAAGAGCATTCGATGATTATTCGATGGCTCAGACCCAGAATTATGATGCCCAAATTCTCAAGCAAATGACCCAATATATTGAGGATTATGGTAAAGAGCAGAATTACAAGTTGATTCTAGGCAAGAATGAATCAGGAAACGTGTTGTTTGGTAATGAACCATCCGACATTACAAATGATCTCGTGGAAGCGATTAACAAAAATTATCAGGGTAAAGAATAAGAATTGAAACAGCTCCTCCACATACTCCCGCTTTTACTTCTTGTGTTGTGCTCCTGCCAGGGAGAGACGGAATCAAAAGTTAACCTGTCAAATGATGTTGGAGCTCAGGTGCGCGAATTATTAGCAGCCTCTAGTGGTTTGGAAGAGTTAGATCCCATCGTTTTGGAAACGGTATTGGAACCTGAAGATTTTGTCGATTATGTTCGCCATGCAGACCACCTGAATAAAAAGAAGTTGGTGGATGGTGTGGAGTACCGGCTTACCGCTTTGCCCTCCGAATTCATGGCTTGCAATGAGTTCAAGTCAAACGATATTTCTCTTTCAGAATTCCGTTCAGCGCTTAACGGTTATGAAGGGACAGAATATTATCAACTGCAAATTGAAGTTCCGGGAGTGGCGGCAGAAATTGCATCCGTTAATCTGACTTCCCAACAAGAATATCGGGATCGAATCAGTTATCTGGCTTTTTCCATGCAGAATGATTTGAAAGTTGTAGACGAGAATGGGGTGGAGGTGCCATGTTCCGTTTACCACTTCGAACGAACTTACAATGTTACGCCTTACAGCACTTTTCTTATAGGATTTGAAACCGGACCGGTGGCAAAATCAATGGAACGCACGGTTGTGCTGGAAGACAATCTTTTTAATAACGGACTTATCAAATTCAATTGGTCTAAAGATCAGTTAAGTAATATTCCTCAAATCAAGCTTTTATGACACAGAAACAGAAGCGAAAATTGGTGAAGAAATTGAAGCATAAATTGCGTCGATATGGTGCAGCGGTGCTTTCAGTTTACTTCTTTCTGATATCGGTGTTTACGCCCACTCCTTCGTTAGCATTAACGGGCGGGCCGTCGCAACCTGAAGTGCAAAGTTTTGAACCCATCGGAACTTCCGACATGGTCAATGTGTTCAGTGGCGACTTTGTTTACAATATCCCACTGATGGATGTAGAGGGATACCCAATAAACCTGAGTTATCACGGGGGTGTTTCCATGGATGAAGAAGCTGCCTGGACGGGTCTTGGATGGAACGTGAGTTGCGGTCAGATCAATCGTGGTTTGAGAGGAATCCCCGACGATTTTAAAGGCATTGAAGACGCAATTACAACTCAAACAAATATGAAACCAAACAGAACCATCAATATGGGCGTTGGTTTTAGTGGAGAGTTGTTCGGCTGGGAGGCGTTAGGGTTTTCTGCAAATCTTGGTATGTCTTACAATAACTACACAGGTACCGGAATTACATTGGGGGGTGGATTGAACTTCAATGCGTTAGATGGAGCTTTGGGAGGTGGACTGGGTGTCAGTTCAAGCAGTGAAAACGGCTTATCAGTAAATCCGTCGTTGTCTTTCTCCGCAAAGGTTCATCAGGAAGGTCAAAAGTCTGAGAGCCTTGGGCTATCAATAGGATCCTCTTACAGTTCCAGAGGAGGGCTAAAAGCCTTAAGCGTTAATGCCAGTTTAAGTTCTCAGACCTCTGGATATACAAAGTTCAAAAATAAAGATGGAAAAACAGATTACAAGAAGGCCAGTGCGAGCAACAGCATGGGAACTAGTGCTTCCTTTGCAATGGGTCAACAGACCTATACCCCTTCAGTTGGTTTGGAGATGAATTCTTTCGCCATTGCCGGACGGTTTAAACTTGGACTGGAAATATGGAGTTTTGATCCGGGAATAGCAATAGATGCGGGATATTCCAGCCAATGGATTAAAAATTCCAGTAAAAACAAAACCGTGCCGGCCTACGGTTACTACCATTCCGAAGTAGGTCAAAACAATCCGAATGCCATTCACGACTTCAACCGCGAGAAAGATGGTAGTTTCTCGAACACGACACCGGCTTTGCCGATTACAAACTACACGTACGATGTTTTATCCGTTGCGGGTCAGGGCGTAGGGGGTAGCTACCGTCCTTATCGAAATAGCATCGGCCATATGTACGATCCAAGCGCAAAGTCTACTAGTGCTTCCGTTGATTTAAGCGCTGAAATATCTCCAGGTGCTTATGCTCATGCAGGAGCCAACATAGGAGCAGTTATCTCTACTCAGAAATCCGGTAAATGGGAGGACAAGAACCTTGCTCTGCCACATTTTAAATACGAAACCACAAATCCCTATCCGGATTTTGAAGGATATCATTTCAGGGAAGCGGCAGAAATGAGTGTCTCATCCGATCCAACTTATTTTGAAAATGTTGGGGGTGACAAGGCGGCCAGGTTAGGCTTACTGAAAGCGGGACTGTTTACTACTTATCTGACGAACCAATTGGAAGTTCAGGGAGGCCCTGATAAAACATATAGTTCCAATCACCGAAAAGCAAGAGGAAAAAGAAACAGCACAATTAATGCTCTAACAATAGGGCAGGTAAAGGACAGCATGGGATTGAACCTCTATCCTTCTACTTCCTACGCAAACACCTCTGCACCGGAACATCATATAGGGCAAATTACTTCTTTGGGCACAGATGGAATGCGGTACGTTTACGGATTGCCTGCCTACAATAAAGTAACGAATGAGGTAACTTTTGCTGTTGGTCAAACCACTTTGGGCAACTCCTACCCAAATTCTCCGGATTGTTCAACTGGTTTGATACAATACAACACCAATTCAGGGGAGGAAGACAATTCCATTAACAATCAATGGGGAATTGACAACTACTACCAGAAGAAAGTTGTTCCTGCGTATGCACATTCCTATTTGCTTACCGCTGTGGTTAGTCAGGATTATGTAGACGTTGATGGGGTCAAAGGCCCAAGTAAGGGGGATTTGGGAAGCTATACCAAGTTCATCTATGATTATAAGCCTAACTACCAGTGGAGAACGCCATTTCAGGAAAATCACGCTTCTTACAATGAAGGTTTAAAAGGAGATTTTCAGGACGATAAGGCCAGTTATATTCATGGTAACAAAGAGTTGTACTACCTCAAAAGAATTGAGACGAAGAACTTTGTTGCGGAATTCGAAACGGAAGACCGACTGGATGCCGCTTCCGTAGCCAATGAAAACGGAACCCCGGCTTTTTCCAACTCCATGAAAGCCCTGAAAAAGATCACGCTTTTTTCCAAGCCTGATTATGATGCCAATGGGTCATCGGGTGCCACACCACTTAAACAAGTACATTTTGTTTACGACTATTCACTATGTCCTGGGATTACCAATAATAGTGGAGCACCATATGACGCGGATGGGGACGGTACGGCTACTGCAGCTGAGAATGCCGGAGGTAAACTAACCCTTAAGAAGATATTCTTTACCTACAGAGGTTCTATGAAGGGTAAACTGAGTCCTTATGAGTTTGAATACTCAAATAACTACTCGTATAACCTCAAAGGATATGATCGATGGAGTTGTTACAAACCTAATACGGGAACATCGGCCTGTAGTCCACTGGATCCCCTTCATAACGGAGATTTTCCTTATGTAGATCAATACGACCCGCAATTGAACAATTATATGGCGGCTTGGAGTTTAACAAAAGTGGATTTGCCATCGGGCGGAACCATAAATGTAGAGTATGAATCCGATGATTATTCTCATGTTCAACATCGCGATGCTTTACAAATGTTTAAGATTTTAGGGGTCGGAGACGCATCCGGCAATTTCCAATCAGCTTCGATATTACCTGTGTTGGAAGGTTCTAATGAAAACCGAAGGATTTTCTTTGAGCTTGATCCTGATTATGCTACTGCGGCAGATATACCAAAGTACTTTGAAAATCTCGACAATGTTTACTTTAAGTGCCTAACCGAGTATCAACCGGGGTCTAGTGGAAGGTATGACTATGTACCAGGTTACGGAGAGGTTCAGAATTATGGTTATGATGCCGCAAATAATGTTGGTTGGATTGACTTTGTAGGCGTGAATGCGGATGGCACTCCAGGTTCGGGAAGCATAAGTCCTATAGCCATGGCGGGTGCTCAATTCGGACGAATGCATTTGTCCCGGTTTGTGTGGGGAGCACCGTCTTTAGCAGATAATCAGAGTTTTGGTGGACAACTCGTTAATGATCTGGCTCAGGTTTTTATCAATTTCGGGCAAGCTTTTCAGGATCCGAATGAAAGTCTGTGGAGTTTTGACAGAGGAAACAGAATTGTTACCGGAAAGTCGTGGATTCGACTGAACAATGTAAATGACCACAAGAAAGGTGGTGGGCAACGAGTTAAGAAGATTACCATAGGCGATAGTTGGGATGTGCAGACGTCCGGACAAATGACTGATTATGAATACGGTCAGGAATATGAGTATGAAAATGCAGATGGAACATCTTCAGGAGTAGCATCATATGAACCACAAATAGGTGGCGATGAATGTGCGTTCAGACATCCTGTCTTTTTTAGTAAAGAACTGGTAATGGCTCCAGATGAGAGGTTTTACCAGGAAGAGCCGTTTGGCGAGAGCTTTTTTCCAAATGCTTCAGTAGGCTACAGTAGAGTAGTGGTGAGAAATCTGCGAAGAGGGGTTGATTCCAGTGGTAATGGAATGATTGATGATAATGAGCGAAACGTAATCAGGCACGCAACCGGTAGGGTAGTTCACGAGTTCTACACGAATAAGGATTTCCCAACCATCACGCGAATGACCGAGATGGATCCGAGTAGAGGCAAAGACGATCCGTTCTCGATTTCCAACTTGTTAAATTTCTCCAACCGTGATTATTTCGCAGCGACCCAAGGTTTTGTTGTTGAACTCAACGATATGCATGGAAAGCCCAAGGCACAGCGCGTATACCAGGAAGACAAGACGGAGCCAATCACATCGGTGGAATATTTCTATCACAGTGAACCAATGCCACAAAGAATAAACGGTACGGAGTACGCGCCCATCTTTAATAACGAAACCCGACACTTAACCAATAAGGTTACGGTATTGCACGAAGATGGCAGTGTGACTCAGGAAGATATAGGAGTGGAATTTGATGCTGTTGCTGATTTTAGGCACAGTACAAGTGAAACTTATAGTCCTTCACTAAACATCAATCTTGACGTTTTTCCAATCATTGGAATTCCGGCCGCTATACCTACGGTTTGGCCATCATACAGTGAGCAAAAAACACGCTTCAACAGTGCTTCATTTACCAAAGTCATCAATAGGTTCGGGGTACTGAAAGAGACCAAAGCATACGATCTGGGATCTGAAGTTAGTACGAAAAATCTCGCCTATGATGCAGAATCAGGGCAGGTTGTATTAACAGAAACCCAGACCAATTATGAAGATTTGGTTTATACCTTGAATTATCCTGCTTACTGGTATTACGATGGAATGGGGCCCGCTTATAGAAATATTGGCTTCACGGAAACCAAAACTATGAGCACCGGATTGATTTCAACATCAAATGCCTCTATTTATCATCCTGGGGATGAGGTTATAATTGATAACGGAACCTTGCAAAAAGCATGGGTGTTGGATGTAGGGTCGAGTACAGTGAAATTTGCCTTATGGGATGGAAGTGCCCCACCGAATGGCTCTTATACTATTCAAATTTCCCGTTCGGGTAGGAGGAATCTTCAGGATCAGACCATGGCGAGTATAACAACCTTATCAAATCCGTTGAACTCGGTTTCTACCAATGTTTATGAGAACGTTATTCAGGCGTCGGCTATTGAGTTTGGAGATGCCTGGCAAACTTTCTGCGATTGCTTTACAGATGGATCAGGATTTCCGACCACTACAAATCCGTATGTGCTGGGAACTAAGGGGAGTTACAGGCCGTTGCGCTCATGGCTGCACCTAACCGATCGAACCCAGAGCGATTACAACGATAATACGAACGTCAGAAAGGATGGAATGTTCACGACTTATACTCCATACTATAGATCTGTTGCGGGAGACTGGCAAATTGATCCGCAGGATTGGACCTTTACAGCAAAAGTGACCTTGCATTCACCTATTGGTAATGTTGAACTCGAAAACATTGATGCATTAAACAGGTATTCAGCTGCTCAGTTCGGCTTCAATCAAACACTAGCAAAGTCTGTGGCTGCAAATGCCAGATACCGCCAAATTGGCTTTAGCAGTTTTGAAGATGATGATTTCAGCGAATGTGCAGATGGCCATTTCAAGTTCGAAAATGGGCTGACCCTCAGGGATAACTCTCGTTCTCATACGGGGCTTTACAGTATAAAGGTATCGCCTGGAACAGATGGAGTTCTGGAAAGGGATATTGCCTGGTGTGATCCGGAGGAATGTGATTTAACCATCGAATATGAGCGTCAAGGTGCATTTCTGATTATTGAACCAATTGGAGGTGCTACTCCCTACACGGTTGATTGGAATTTGATTTCCGGTAACATGCCACCGTTCAGTTACGATCCGGCCTCTGAAGAATTGAGTGTCCAGGTTAGTTCCGCTTTTACTATGAAGATCACCTTTATAGATAGCGAAGGATGTAAGTATCACTTCCAATTGGATTCCGAACCGGGAGCCCCAAATTATACGGTAACACCATTAAACTAAGGCGGCGATGAAGTATTTAAGAATTAACGTTATGTATAGACAAGGTCAATTCCTTAGTGTTCCATTGAATAGGACTTTGAATCTGATTGGAATAGGTGTACTTATTTTATGTCTGAGTATGCTGACAGGACGCTCATGGTCTCAATGTAATTCGAATAACATTTGTGCCAATGCGATAAATATACCATCTGGTCTGGCTACCCACGATTGTGTTTGTCCAGGTGTTGCTGGTGCTGAAAGTTGGTTCATTGCGGACATTGGTACGAGCACTCAGAACTTGCATCTTTCGATGAGTGACGGCAGTCAAAACATCCGTTTTGAGTATGAAGTATACGGACCATTCGTCGGGAGTGTTAGTTGTGCATCTGCAATACCTGCTAACCTGCATGCCAGCGGAACTAATTATTCGAACTTTGTAAGTTCCACGTCCATAGGCTATTCGTTGGCCAGTGGTGTAAATATTAATCTTACCGTAGGGTCTGGTACCGGCAGCACATTCTACATTGTAAAGATGATTGATGTAGAGGCCAACAATTGTGTGGATTTAACAACCAGACTAAGTCCCTTTATTGTGCCAATTGCCGTGACAAGTGTTACTACGCACTCGGCAACAGTTGTTTCTTCTGTGCCAAATACAGATTGCGGTGCAGCTACGACCGCGTGCGACTTTGGTTTTCAGCATAATTGTTCAGGAGCCGATTTATCCGGGTCATTTCTTTGGTACGAACTGGACGTCCAGAATGTAGGTGCAGTAGTTGATATTAACGTAAATGACCTTGGTATTAGCGGTGTAGCCAACTTTAGTTATATTCTGATGTCAAACGTGGTTACAAACCCCTGTGGGACAGTTACATCTTCATCATTCATTGATCAGCAGACTGGTGTAACAAGTTTTTCTCAGACATTTTCGGTGGTAGGTCAGTACTATCTGGTGCTTTATGATCTTCCAGCGTGTCCGGAGGTAATTATTGACCAAACACCCGATTGTGGTGCTTCGAATCCGTGTCCGGTTTATTCAGGAAGTTTCAAATGTGATAGTGCACTGGTCATTTGCGACGACATTAGCGATACAAATGATTGTCCTACTCCGGCATTAATGGACTACTGGTACAACTTTGATGTTACCACTTTACCTCAGGTAATTAACGTTAATACCACAAATGGGAGTGGTAGTCCACAAAATTTTGATTGGAAGATAATCGGACCACTACCAACTTCTTATACTTGCGATGATCCGGGACTTTCGCCATATACTGTTTTGGTTCAGACCGGTATCTCAGCCGGAAGTTATTCGTTACCAGCAACCGGAGAATATTTTCTCGTAGTTACCACCACGTTATCAGACCCCATTATCAATATAGATTTTGACGTGGATTGTGGTGTTGTGCCCTGTCCTGAAATTGGAATCAGAAGTTGTGCCGGGTTACAAGGGAAAAACCTGATAATTAATGGAGACTTTGGTTTTGGAAATTATGGTTTCACCACTGATTACACGGATTTTAGTGGAACACCTACCAATTTTGCGGGCGACGCTTACAAGATCGGAACATACTTCGGAAATCAAGAGTTTACCAATGACCATACCCCAAACAATCTGATGATGAGTGTGGCTGGCGTTAGTACAGCCGGAGACAACATTTGGTGCCAGACAGTTTCCGTTTTACCAAATACCGATTACGAGTTTTCAATGTGGGCCTTATCCGCTGAAAGTGATTATCTGGGAATGGGAGTGACTGAGTTACAGCTTTACATCAACGGATCACCGGTTGGTCCAATCTTTAGTCCAACGAACCTTAATAGTACCTGGATTGATCAGATGGTTAGAACCTGGAATTCAGGCTCCGCCAGCACAGCAAATATCTGTATTGTTAACCAGCATAACTTTTCGGGCCCGAGAGATATTTTTGCTATTGACGATATAGCATTTGTTCAGACTAGTGGAAACGATTGCTGTATTAATCAGAGTTTGGATTTCTTTGTAGAGTCTGAGCCAGGAGCACCGCCTATTTCCAGCATTACCTGGAACTTTGGCGACGGTTCACCTACATCCTCAACAGGGACTCATTCATATACTACGCCCGGTACGTATACTGTAACAGTTACTGTAGTATTCGCGGATGGCTGTATGTCGGTTGCATCAGAGGTGATAGAGGTGATTGATTGCTGCCCAACTATCCAAATCGATCCTTGCCCGGCATCAGCTACAAACTTGGTGTTTAATGGGGATTTTGAATTAGGAAATCAACCCGAATCCGTTACCGGGATTGTTTCAGATTACGATTACGATTCAAATACTAGTGCAAATCCTGGAGAAGGGGAGTACATTCTTGACAATACACCAATTGGAGCGATATCTCCAACGTTTACAAACCATACGCCGGGAACGGGATCTACAGGATATGTCATGTTTGTGCATGATGACCTTGCAAATCCTGATGATATTGCATGGGAACAGTCAATTTCCACACTTACCCCTAACACAGACTATTTATTCGAAGCATGGTTTACGCCGACAGCGAATCTTGGTATTCCGGGAACAGACAACATTAATCTTTTTGTGAATGGAACGTTGGTTGGCTCGGTCAATAGGGTAGGTCTTACGCCTGGAACCTGGTACAGAGTCCATGGACTTTGGAATTCAGGATCAAATACCGTTGGCCTTTTTCAGATTCAGTTAGAAAATAATGGAATAGCTGATGATGGCAGAGTTTTGCTTGATGATATTGCAGTAATGCAGCACGATTGTAATTTATGTGCCAACCAACCCATTAGTTTGGGAATTACCACGGCTGGAGATTTAACAGGAGCTACGGTTGTATGGGATTTTGGAGACGGTAGTCCTACTTCATCTACGGGGTCTCATACTTATACAAATCCGGGAATTTATACTGCTACCTTAACCGTAACATTTGCCGACGGATGTGTGGCCACAACCAGCCAACCATTAGATATTATTGACTGTGAACCTCTACCATGTGAATCCTGTATCGGATCATTTGCTCCAATTCCAGGAGGACGCTATCTCATTGGAGCATGGGCTATGGAGGATGGTGCTTCCCCGACGAAGACCAGTTACACATTTCCTGAAATATATCTGGAGTTTCAGCTGTCTGCTACAGCGGGTGGAGGTATCGTTACTACGGGTCCATTTACTCCGCAGGGATTCATTATTGATGGCTGGCAGAGAATTGAAAATGAATTTGTAGTTCCCGCTGATGCAATTAGCATGAAAATTTTGCTTAGGAGTACTTCAGGAGACGTTTATTACGATGATGTGAGGGTATTTCCATTCGATGCCAGTATGAAGTGTTATACCTACGATCCGGTAAATATGAGATTGTCGGCAGAACTGGATGAGCGTCACTATGCTACCTTTTATGACTATGACGAGGAGGGGAAATTGACCCGTATTCGAAAGGAAACTGAAAAGGGAGTTATGACCATTCAGTCCACAATTAACAATTCCAGTAAATAATGAAATTCAGCCTGCTTACATATAGCATTATTCTGATAGCCTATGCATTGCCTTCTTTAGGCCAGTCATCATGGACGGAGACGACCAAGGAGGAAATTACAGAGGCTTACAAGGCCATAAATGAGTTCTATTTTACTGGCCAGGAGTACCATGTTGAGTTCAAATACTTTTCCTACAAAGGACATAATTCCAAAACCGTACATGACCAATCTTCAGGTTATTTGATGAGGAAAGGAAAGTTGGTTTGTACTGAAAGTATGGGCAGAAAGACTATTCAGGATGAGAAGATAAAAGTAATGGTCGACAAGAATGCAAAGAGGATTGGTGTGTACCATCCGGAAGAAACTTACTACTCTCAGATCAGTTCGCAGTTTAGTGAAAACTCACTGGTTTTTGCCGAGAAATTTTTTAAGAAAACGGTGGGCACGAATACCCATTACAAGATACAATTTGCTAGTCCCAGCAAAGTTGAACAGGTAGAACTGGTTATGGATAAAGACAATTTTTTGGTCGCAATCACCAGTTATTTTTCTCAGAAGATGGAATGGGAGGATGAAAACGGTGCTAAGAAAACCGACAAGGCAAAATTGAAAATAGAATACAACCTGGTGGCACAAGGTCATCTGAATGAAAGTATTGATAAGACAAGCACGTACGTGCAGATCAAGGGAGATAAGGTAACCCTTGCTTCAAAGTACGAAAGCTACCAATTAAACGACTTTAGAATTAAATAAACTCTGTATTATGAGGAGATTGGTTTGGTTTATAACATTGATGTTTGCAGCAAACGTTGCTTCTGCTGCAATCACAACGTTCCACAAGCGTATAGCAGCCAGTTCAGGTGTGTTGGTTGCGGTTGGCTCACCCGACGCGACAGAAAATGTTCAGGTGACCGCCAGCGCAGGCACTTACGTAGATTTGTTTTTGGATGATTATCTTACGCTTGGCGTGGATTTTAATCATCCTACCAACAAGTTCTTTGGTGATGGGTTTGATTTGGAAGTGGACGTATTGGTAACACCTTCTTCAGGACCGGCTTTCACGCAAACGCTTGCGATAGAATATAAGCCCTTTGGAATGGAAGCCTACAAGGACAAAGACATCTACCATTTCACGGGTGTAGACGATTTCACGTTTACAATTACCGATGTGCGTCAGGATGGAGTGAGTGTTCCAGAACTACCTGAGAATATCTTCGTGGACGGTGACATACTGGTAAACCGGGCTTTTGACTTCACGGTAGACGCCAACACACCAATTGATTTTTCCATGGGGGGAGTGTCCCTTATCGATAGCGATTGCGATCCCGATACGGATCCTGATGAAATTTTAGTTACCTGGCCAACCGTGTCAAGTGCAATTGAGTATCAATTAGAATGGACTTTTGTGAACGATTACGATGGTACCCGGGTTTCCGGTGTTCCCGGTATAAAACCAGATTCAACTCTGGATTACAATTTCAGAAGTAATGCAACCCGAATCAGCACGGTATTCAATAGTTACTCTATTCCATTGGTCTATGAGCATGGTTACCTAATGTTCAGAGTACGTGCGGTAGGTATAGACCCTTCCGGTAGCCTGGATACATACATATTCGGAGTATGGAGCGAACCCGACCCTGAGGGCAGTGTTAGCGATTTCATTACGTCTAACCCGGGAGCCTCGGTGATGAACACTACCGAGCATGAATATCTAAAGAATTGGCAATGTACCACCACATTTGCTGAGGAAGGCAAGAAAAAGGAAGTGATTAGCTACTTTGATGGAAGCTTACGAAACAGGCAAACCATTACCAGAATTAATTCTGATGATAATGTTATAGTTGGTGAGACTATTTATGATAGCCAGGGAAGGCCAGCAGTTAACGTATTACCGGTGCCTGTGGAATGCAGTGGTAGCGGAACTTCGGTGTTTAGATTCTATCCCAATTTCAATAGGAACTTATCGGAAGATGAATACTCCCGTTTGGATTTTGATTTGGATGCCGGAATCTGTACTTCTCCCACTTCAAAAATGAGTCCGGGAGTTTCTGGGGCTGCCCGTTATTACTCTGATCAAAACCCTAACAAAACAGCACATCAGGCGTTTGTACCTGAATCCAACGGGGTTCCCTTTACTCAAATCGAATATACACCGGATAATACTGGTAGAATCAGAAGGCAATCTGGTGTGGGTGAAAAATTCATGTTAGATACGGGTCATGAGACAAAGTACTATTATGGCGCGCCTTTTCAAATTGAGTTAGACAGACTTTTTGCTACAGAAGTAGGAATAGCTTCACATTACAAGAAAAATCTGGTTGTAGACCCGAATGGTCAGATTAGCATTTCAATGCTGGATCAGGAGGGAAGAGTGGTGGCCACTTCGCTTGCAGGAGAAGTACCTGAAAATTTGGCTGGAATTCCGTCCGCGGATGACGCAGAAATAGACTTAACGGTTGATTTGTTTGAAGTACTGCCGGGTGTAGGTTCTACCACCAATAACCTCACACCTGAAGGAGATGGGTATTTCTTCATGAGAGAGTTGCTTGTTTCTACACCTGGAGACTATGAGTTTTCCTACGATTTGAGTGTTGACATATATAACGACACCTGTACACCGGATGTTTGTTTCAACTGTGTTTATGATTTGGAAATTAAACTAACGGATGAGTGTGGAGCGATAGTTACCGACCTGGCCGGAGACTCGGTGCATTATGTAGCTACGGAAGGACATTTTACTACTGATTCAGCTGGGAATATTGTATTTACAGTTGACTGTAATGCGAGTCCGTATCAGAGCAATTCTTACGACTGGACGGCGAACCTGGGTGTAGGTAATTACACAATTACCAAACGACTGACGATCAATGAAGACGCCGTTAACTATGCTCTTGAGCAGTATATCGATACGGCCAACAACGAATGTGTACTCACCCTGGAAGACTTTCAGGAGGAATACCTGGCCAATGTAGATACTTCCGGTTGTAACCCAAGTTGTGATGAGTGTGTAGCGGCTTTGGGAAGTATGGACGATTTTGTAACCAATGGTCTTGGTACTGCCTCTGATTGGCAATCTTTAGTAGATGAATGTCAGGCGCCGTGTACATCAAAGTCTTTTTGTGAAGTGGCTTATGAACTCATGTTAAGTGATGTTTCTCCTGGAGGACAGTACGGACTTTATCAGAGCACATCTGGAGTTAACAACGTAAGTGGACAACCCCTTTCTGTTTTTAATACAGGTAATTTACTTTCCGGGAACTGGCAGAATCCATCGTATGATGATGGGACCACTATCCATAACTATTACCCTGACGACAATGGAGACCAGGCCATCGTTTACGTCACAATTACCAGCCCTGGGGTTTCGGATCCTGCGGTTGTCAATTTCGGAACACAGGTGTTCTTTGATTCTGGTAGCGGAATGTACTTCACCTATCCGCGTCACCTGGCCAGCGTTTATGATTTCATTGATGAGTGGGAGCCTTCGTGGGCAGAAGCTTTGGTTTCATACCATCCGGAATATTGTTACTATGAGATCTGCAAGGAGTATCGGAATGAAGACGGTAATGGCAATAGCAGCGACGGGTTTGATATCGCAATTTCCGCGGCACAGACATATGCAGCTGCCGTTGCAAATGGATTCATTAATTCAGGAACAGGTCAACTGGAAGACTATACATCCACTTCTTCGCCTCAGTACGATCCGTACATTACACAGAACTTGTATCCGCCTTATACTGGAGTAAGTGGAACATTAGCATCTGCCATTGGTAATTATATTACGATTGGATCTTCAACTTATACGTTGGCTGAGTACGCATCGCTTCTTACCTTTTGTCAAGGCGACTTGATGGGAGCTGGTCCAATTCCGCCGGGGTGCGCGACTGAATATCTAACCACAACCGATGTCACCCTTCAGGATGATTGGTGGAGAAGGGTAGTGGCTCTCTACCTTAGTAAGAAACAACAGGTGCAAAATGATTATGCAGATGAGCAGTCAATAGCCGGGGATTGTTATAACGATTGTATTGGTAACGATGATTGGCATCCGTTTACCTCAGGTTTCTGGGCTGGTGGCCTGTATCCGTCTAATTTGTTTGATACGTGGTTAGATCCGAATCAACCTTGTTCGGCTTTTCAACTAGGGCTTTATCTGGACAAAACAAAGCGGTTTCCGGATGATGATGAGCTGGATGTTAATCTGGCGGACGCCCAGTATCAAATGTACTTGCAAACAGGCCAGTGTCCTACAGCGTATAACTTCCAGGCATTACTCTCTGAAGTGGCTCAATCTGGCGGTTTACAAAACGCTGGTACACCGCTTACTGATTATGGAACTTTCTCAGCGCTCTACATAGGCTTAACAAATACGGTTGGGCCTAATCCATTACCAGCCTGGGAATGGAGTGGTACGGCTGTCGGTTCAGTATTGAGTGTAGATATTACCGACCCAACTGATCCATCGGTTAATTGTGGTTTTAAGATTGATGCTCCTGGATTGACTGATTGGAATGATGTTTTGTCTTTCACACAATTGCAATCAACAGGGTTTGATGGCACTGCCTACGGGTTTACTGTAAATTTGGTTGTTGACAACGGGTCTGGCGGAACCACGCTGATTCCGGCCACAGGTTTTGTTTTGTGCTGGGACATAGAGAACTGTTCTTTCCCCCCAACATGTGATGCAAATGAGCTTGGAGAGTCTATAGAACAAATCATGACTTTGCTGGCTCAGGAAGGCAACCTGACTTCCGTATCTCCATATGCTTTCGGAACGCAACCAGTCTATCCTTCCCTAACAAGTCTCATGTTAGTGAATACCTTGTCGGCAACGGCCAGCAGTTTAACCTGGAGTTATAATTCAGGAACCAACACCGGAACAATTGGTAGTTCGGGAGACGAATTGAAAATTGTTTTTACATCTGCCACTCCTTCTGGTTTTGGGGGTATAGCAAGTATTGCATACTTCGATAATTTGCAGAGCAATGATCTACATTACTTTACAGTAGATGCATATAACAGTTCAGGAACCTTCCTTACCACTTTAGGGGGTGAGGTTTATGTCGACAATGGTACGACCATGGAGCCTGTCGAAGTTGGCTCGTGTGAATTGCCAACACCTATTTTCTGTGATGAAGAGGAGCACCACGTAATGGAAGATCTATATGATCTGCTTACCGACGTGTTACTACAATCACCTTTTGATCCAAATATTAATCTGTTTGCAAGCCCCCAAATGACATCATTGCTGCAGGGATACTTTGATTTAGGTGTAACGTCAACATCAGGTACTGTTTCTCAAACTCCGGTTACCGGTGGTGTTGAAAATGTTTTGACCATCGCAAACGGAGAAGGTCAGCCGTGTGATATTGTGTTATCATTTGTAGCACCTAATGCTACCATTGGATTTGATGATCTGGTTTCTTTAGGAACCATGGTTGCTGTTCCGCCAATCAATAATTTCAACAGTTTCAACAACTTTGAAATAGAAGCGACTTTCAACGATGGCTCAGGAGGAACATATACCACTATATTGGAAGGAACCGGCTGCTTCCCTCTGAAGAATTGCGAAATATGCGACACGGTTGTAGAACAAACGGATTGCGAAAGGATTTATCAGGATTATGTAGCAGCCTACGAGGCAAATGTTGGTATATGTAAAGAACAAATCCCGTTTTATTCCATTGATGATTTTATAAATGCAAATTATTGCTGTAACGAGAATAATCTGTCGGAATTCGAAGTTTTTGTATCGGTGTTTGAAGAGCATCCATGCCAAACTCCGTTGAAAGAGATCGAACCATGTAAGGAATCGGGCCCCGTAAAAGAATCAAGGGATGTGAGTTTTGAAAACTCATCAATGGAATTGGCAAAATTGCAGGAATCCGTTGATGCTCTTAATACGCGAGAAGGCTTTGTTGCAGGTACAGCGCAATACGTTACTGCTCCTTCAATCGAAGAGACTATTTTGCAGCGCTACGCAAATTTCTATGAGGCATATGCAGCTTATCTGGACAATTACAATCCGGCAATTGATGATTCTTCATACTTGTATTCTATTGAAGATTTTATCAAGGTGTATGGGTACTGTACGGATGTTACGTTAGAATACGACAGATACGTTGCTGCTGTTCAGGATTATAATGCGCGTGCCGCAAGCTTGGGAATGGCATCCATGGTGCCGGTGGATGAGGCGACCTTTCAGACGGAGAATTTTGGCTGCCATTGTTCAAATTATGTGAAGTATTTGGAAAGTTGCCCATCTGCTTCCACTACTGACGATATTCGGACATATTTGATTTCGGAGGGTGCAATTGACCCAACTGCCGCTCCGGACGCATGCGAACAAGCCTATCAGGATTATTTGACCGCCTACAATTATTTCATAGATAACAACCCAACAGCAAAAAGCTGTGTAGGATTTACACCGTTGATTTCCAAAACTGACTTTGTGAAGAACAATCTCTGCACTAGCGATGCTTTGGCTGTTTTCGCGGATTATACACAAAGTTTCTACGACACAAGCAAGTGTCCGGATGAGTTTAAATACTATTCAACTTTACGGGCAGAAGCGACCGTTACAGAGAAAGAATGCAGAAGGCGGTATGAGGCATACGAGAATCTGATATTCACTTATAATAATTCAGCATACGCAGCCGCTAATGGACACAGCCTTCCTCTCATTAGCTTAGATTTATTTATAAGGAATTTTTGCGAATGTCTTGACGCATATACTTCATTCTTGCATCCGTATTTGGCCGATCCAGCAGACCTTACGCTTCCATTGCCGCCGGAAATTTCTAAGTTCCAGGGATGTGAGGAACAAGAAGAACCGGGGCCATGCGACCAGGCGTACGAAGAATATATTGCTGCTGTAGCTGCGTATAACGACTATGTTGGTACTAGTGGTGTTTCGTGGCCAAAAGTCACTATACTTTATGGACCAGGTGAAATTACGCCAAATGGATTGTGTTATTGTGTGAACGCATACGTTGCATTTCTAAACTCTATGGTGGCAGGAACAATCGACGTTCCCTCTGATGACGAGTTCAGATTGTTACTTGATTTGGAGACTCATTGTGAGGACGCTCCGTGTACACCGGATGTTCCTCCAGGTTTAGATCAATTTCCGGTCATTACCTTTGATCTTGACGATCCTTGCGTTCAGCAGCAAATAAACATTGCACTGCAAAATGCTGAAATTGCCTATCAGGATTATATTAGTGGCATTGCTCAGGATTTTATTGAGCGTTTTACGGATCATTGTCTTGGAACTCTGGAGAATTTCTCCATGAAGTATACCGACAAACAACACCACTTTACACTATATTATTACGATCAGGCAGGCAATCTTGTAAAGACCATTCCGCCCGAAGGAGTGGAGTTTGTAAACACTACAAGTTCTTTTGATCCGGTTTCCACTGCTATTGCTACCGATCGGGCAAACAATACGCAAACGGTGTTTACTTTCCACAGATTGGCCACTCTATACGATTACAATAGCCTTAATCAACTGGTGCGACAGTGCCTTCCGGATCACGACAAAATGGATATTTGCGAATTGACCTTACCAAGCGGTCTTGATCTAAAGTTCAGAGCCGAAGAGGTACAGTTTGTTACTTCCAGTCGCGGGTATGTAGCAGGTTGGATGAATTATTCAGGCAACCGACGGGGAGTTCTTTATGAGACGAATGACGGCGGAGTTACATGGTCCAAAGTTGATCACATCGTAGCCTCAGACCTAAACGCGATTCAATGGATAGATGATGGTGCCAATAACAAGGCTTATGCTGTTGGAAAGCACGGGGTGCTTCTACGTTCTGAGAATGCTGGTTTTAGCTGGGATATCGTTCCACTATATGGTGACAACGTAATTGCTCACTTGAATGATCTGACGTTAGACAATACGGAAGATGGCCTTTTGGTGGGTAATAATGGAACAATTGTGAGATACAATTCCGGTGCTATAACGGTAATAAGTCCAATTATAACTCCAGTAGTGGCAGGGTATGACTTTGCAATTGGTACGGACGATCACATTACTTCAATTTCCACGGTGGGAAGTGACTACTACATTACGGTTGATCACAATGATGCAAGTGGCAACTACGGGCTAATGTATAGAAGCTCAGACGGGGTGAACTGGGAAGTGCTTCATCAGGTAAAGGCTCCGGCACTTACGGATGTTCAGTTTGTAAATAATTCAACAGCCTTTGCTGTTGGTGCCAATGGATTACTTATAAAAACAGTAGATGCAGGAGATAACTGGTTCGTTCAGCCTACCCAGGAAAAGAGCTCTATAACTAATGTTTTCTTTAAAGATGCAAGCAATGGAGTTGCCATACGGAATGGAGGTTTATTGTATTCCACCCACGATGGAGGGAATACCTGGATGAATTTGGATCCGATCACAGTCTACAACGACCTAATGGCGTACGACCAGTCTCCTGGAACTGCTAAATTGGTGGCGGCCGGTAACTCGGGAGCTGTTGCAAGAGTTATTTTGGCAAGTGGTACAGCTGTGGCTCTGCCAATTCCAACCGGCAGTGCAGTTAATTTACAGTCCGTGTGGGCATCGAATGTTGGATCTCAGGTATACATCGTTGCCGGAGGAACTGGTTCCGACCTGTACTATTCCACTAATGCAGGTTCTTCTTTAGTTACCTGGAACAATGCGTCAACACCATTGCCTTCTATCTCGGAAATGGCGTTTGATTTGGTTGGATCAAACTTAAATGGTGCGGTGAGTACTGCAACCGGAAATTTACATGGAGTATTCCTCAACACCGTTGCAGGGGTAGCCAATGTAACTTCAGGTACGATTGCCTCTGGAACATTTACCGATATTGCCAACGGTTCCGCAAGTTCCTTGTTTGCACTGTCTGGCACCACGACACATCAGGTTAGTACTTCCGGCTCAACCCCACCAAGTACTTCCTCAGTATATCAAACGGTGTCTTCTGGCAATAACCACCAGAAATTCGCCGTGAGTCCTGCTGATGATCTGCTGCTGGTGAATATTTCCGGTCAGATCGATTACATTCCTTTTAGTGGTGCGCAGGAAGAACATACTTTCAGATTACGACCTCAGCTATTAAATGATGGGGTAGAAGGTGTAAACCGCTATGTGGCTGCTGGTGAAAACGGACAGTTGATAGATCTGGATTTGACCGTATCATCTAACAACCAGTCCGTTGTAGTGTCTACGCCAGAAGTTAGTGGGTTTAACGCTATCGATGCGAATTCAGCAAATATGTTGGTTGTGGGCAACAACTCGACAGCCTACCGGGTAACGGGTACATCGCTCAGTCCAGTTGTGGCTTCAGGACATTTGACCGATGTCCATTTAGACGATGCCAGTACCAACGCATATCTTGTAAGTGCTCAGGGTGATATTTACTATAGCGCTGATTATACTGTACCAGCACCGGTATTTGTTTCTGTCCCTAATACAAATAGTAGTGCCTTCAGGGCAATTGATGCTGCTCAGAACAGTAACGTAGTGTATGTAGGTGACCAAAGCAAAGTATACATAGGCACTACAATATCCGCCAATGAAACCAAGGAAGTTTATACGCCTGAACTCAGAGACGTTCATTTTAAAGACCAATACAATGGTTATACAGTTGGAGATGATTACACCGTAAGGCATACAGCTGATGGAGGTAATACCTGGAATATTGTGTTGCCTGGTGGAGGCTTCCCAACTGGTGTTCCCGTTCTTCGAGGAGTGGAGACATTAAACTCTTCCGAGGCGATCCTTATCGGAATGCAAAAGTACGTGGCAAATTCTAACAATGTTACGTCTACGCAGCTTCCGATTTCCAGCATCCCCGGAAGTACTGCATTTCCTTCGGGAGGTTATGGATTACATGATATAACATTTACTTCCGCTTCAGTCGGTTTTATTGTGGGAGGGAATAACTCCAACGGAGGAGGCTGGCAAACCACCGATGGAGGGTTGACCTGGACTTTGATCGGAACCACCGGAGGTAGTCGTTTAAGAGCGGTTCATGGGTTCACCAGGAACAACACTTTTATTGCTACTGGTGACAATGGGGTAATTGCATACTGGGATGGAACTACTTTAAATGTTAATGGTGTTTACGGACAGACCATTACCACCGATGATATGTATGACATCTTTTTCCATGATGATGTAAATGGTTATGTAGTAGGTGAAGATGGGTGGATGTTGAAAACAACTGCAGGGAACCTGAATGCGTCAACTGGTTTGCTTACTTCACTGGCATGGGTTGATAAGTCGATTGACGATGATCTATTAGGCCAGACGAATGAAAACTTAAAGGATGTGTGGACTATTTCATTTGCTACTAGATTCAACGGATTCTTAGGAGGGCAATATGGAGCAAATCCAAGAGGATTCTGGAGAAATATTCGGGATGAGAGTGAGAAATACTCCACGTATTTCTATTACGATAAGCTTGGTCGAATTGTAGTCTCGCAAGATACCCGTCAGTATAATGCTGCAGAGCAACGCTATAGTTATACATTGTACGATGCCCTTGGTAGGGTTGTACAAGCTGGTGAAAAGGTAATGGACGATGCATCCAATCCATCCTTTCAGAGCATTTTTGGTTCGTACGTCGGAGGCTTATATAACCCGAAAGTCATCGACGATTTGAAACTGCAAACATGGATAGATGGACCTGGTACAAGGCAACAGGTGACGACCAGCTTTTATGACAATCCGGTGGCAGGCATAACGCTTCCGGCAGGTTTCGTGCAGAATGAACTGAGGAAACGTATCGGAACGGTTATGTATGAGGAGGTATTTGATGGTGATGCTACTACGTACAATTATGCGACCCATTATAGTTACGATGTTCACGGCAATGTATCTACACTTGTTCAGGACAATCAATCACTATTAGCTATCTCCGATCCGGATGTGCAGGCACAGCAATTCAAGAGAATGGATTACGATTACGATTTAATTAGTGGGAATGTACATCAGGTAAGTTATCAGGCTGGTGAAATTGATGCATGGCATCACCGATACGAGTACGATGCGGATAATAGAATTCTCAATGTTGAAACTTCCGCCGATGAAGTTACATGGGATATGGACTGCAAGTATATCTACTACGATCATGGTCCGCTGGCGAGAACTGAAACAGGACAACTTAATGTGCAGGGAACGGACTATGCCTATACTTTACAAGGTTGGCTGAAGGGAGTAAACTCCAATACGTTGAACAGCAATAACGATATGGGACGTGATGGAAACTCGACTGCACTTGGTGGAGGTAGTAACCCGAATGAAAATTTTGCGCTGGATGCAATGGGGTACTCGCTCGGTTACTACAATGGAGATTACACACCAATTGAACCGTTAGCTTTGCTGGATACCAACTATTTTCTTGGAGACGCGAGTGTCAGTGATTTAAATGATAATCGAAATGATCTCTTCAATGGAAACATTTCCAGTATGGTTACCACCATTGTAGATCCACCTTGCTTCTCTGCTGATGTTGCTATACCATTGGATGTGAGGCCTCAAGGGATGGCATATATCTATGATCAGTTGAACAGGATCAAGGAAGCACGGGCCTTCCAGAATCTTGATTTAGATCCTTTAAGTCCAGATTTCAATACCTGGGCACAGACAAGCACTTACGGCAATGAGTACTATAACGAATTCACCTATGATGCGAGTGGAAACATCCTGACCCAGCAAAGAAGGGATGAAGCCGGGGGTGTCATTGATCAGCTTGAGTATCAGTATGCGCGAGTTGGTGGTGTGGCAACCGGAGGATTATTACAGAACCGACTATACGGTGTTACCGATGCCGTAGCTGATGGTGATTATCCGGATGATATTGATAACATGACGATTACGAGCATTGATCTCGGAACTGCTAATGATGGAACCAATAACTATCGTTACGATGAAGAAGGTCATTTGGTTCAAGATACACAGGAAGAGATTGCTAAAATTGTTTGGAGAGTAGATGATAAGATAGACAGTATCATCAGAATTCCAGGTTCTTCGAAAAGCAATCTGACGTTTGATTACGATCCACTGGGTAACCGTGTTGCGAAACACCAATATGACAATGCGGGTAATTGGGAAAAGACCACTTATTACGTACGGGATGCACAGGGCAACGTAATGTTGGTTTATACTTATTCTGTTGATGGAACCAGTTCAACGGCTAGTTACCATGTGGATGAAAGAAACATTTACGGATCTTCCAGAATTGGTATGAGCGTTGAAAACATTGAGTTGATTGGTGCAACAGGAGGAAGTACTTCGTTTAGCCACATACTCGGTAACAAACGCTATGAGTGTACGAATCACTTAGGCAATGTACTTACGGTAATTACCGATGCGAAAATTCCGCAGGACGAGAACTCAGATGGTACTACAGACTATAACGTTCCTACTATCATGACGGCATGGGATTATTATCCGTTTGGAGCCTTAATGCCTGCTCGTCAATTTGAAGGCAAGAAGGTGGTTGAAACAACTACTACAGTTGAAACGGTGATAGAGACTCAGGATTTCGAAAGTGACCCGACTGGAACAGGTGTTACACCTTCAGGATGGTCAGTGAATACAGGTCAGATAGGGGTAAAGCCTTAGTGCGATGAGGAGTTGGTCGCTTTATATTATTCTTACGCTGTTTCTCCCGCAAATTGCGGGAGCAAATAGCGTAGTGCTTAGAGCAGAGAATATTGGAGGTGGCCAGAAAAAAATTGATGTGGATCGAACCTTTTCCGGACTGGTTGCAGGGGATTCCTATACCCTGGATTTTGAAGTTCTGTTTGTCAACAAACCGGTTAACATTTCAGGGGGTACTATTTCTGCCGTAATCTCTACGGTGGGATCTCAATCCTTCTCCTTTGTTGCTTCAGGAACAAGCTTAACATTGAATTTCTCTCATCAAAGTGGCGGAGCGCCCGCCCGGATCGAGATGGATAACATGGTTTTGACTCGTAGTGAAGAATTGACTTCTTCCAGCTGTGAGCCAGTCTCCAATATAGATTATCGATTTGCCTTTAATGGGATGGAGAAGGATGATGAGGTGAAAGAAGGGAAAGGTAACAGCTATACAACGTTTTTCAGACAATATGATCCTCGGCTTGGCAGGTGGTTAACCATTGATCCGGAGTATTCAGCATGGGAAAGTCCTTACGCTGGAATGGGAAATACACCTATTCAGGCAAACGATGTATTAGGTAACAAGTTTACCAAGCGTATGAAGCAAGAGGTGAAGCAATATAAAAAACAAATTAGGGAAACACGAAGGAGGCTGAGTTCTGACATAAGAAATTATACACCTGGATCTAGTCCAAGGACAAAGGATGAATTGAAACAACGAAAGAAGGATTTGAAGGAGGTAAAGAAGGAACTGAACGCATTAAGAAAATCTCCACAGTTATATGATGTCCGTTTCGATAAAAGTCTCGGAGGTGAAGGACGTACCAGTTTTGAAGCAGGAACAGGGATAGTAGAAATTACTATCAACGCAGATTTTGGAGCAGATTTTGAATCGTACATGGGAACTTTTGCACATGAAATGACCCATGCATATCAATTTCAAACCGGTCGATTATCATTAAGTTACTTGAGTGATGAGACAATAAATAGTGCTCCTCCAAGCGTTGGGAAAATTCCGAAAAAGGGCGGAGGAAGTTTATACGATAAAACAGATGAGTTAGAGGCGTACTATAGAGATTATCTAATAACCAACCCGCATTACAGCGACGAAGAAGTAATTGCTGATTGGGATGCTGGGTACGGAGATGCTTTGTTACCAGGCTATAGCATTGATATTAATTCCAAAGGTCCAGAAACCGAGGCCAAGACATCAGGGCAGATGATAATTGACGCTATGGGGCGCTATAATCAAGGCTTAGAGCGTGATCTGGAGGTAATTATTGGTTGGGAGAAACATATTGATCGCAAGAATCTAAAGCCATGACAGCTAAACTTCAGCATGTTTTTCTTTTATCTCTTGCTATAATGTTTATCAATAACGTTATGCCAAATACTGTCGTCTTGAGAGCGCAGTCAGTTGGTGGAGGTCAAAAGCAAATAAACGTTGATCGTAACTTTACTGGTCTTACTTTAGGAGACACGTACACTTTGGACTTTGAAGTGCTGTCGATCAACAAGCCCGTTACGATTTCCGCTAGTGCTATCTCGGTTGTTGTGAATGTTCCGGGAACACAATCATTTACATTCAGTGCTGCTTCAACTACCCTGACCTTAAACTTCTTTCATCAAAGTAGTGGGGCGCCGGCAAGAATAGAATTGGATAACTTGATCTTAGCCCACCTGGATGAGTCAATCATTTCATCGTGTAAACCAGTTTCGAATGCGGATTACAGGTTTGCATTTAATGGGATGGAAAAAGATGATGAAGTGAAGAATGGAATAGGAAACCACTATACCTCAGCTTTTCGTCAATATGATCCGAGGTTAGCCAGATGGCATACAATTGATCCCAAACTAACGGCTTCCTGGTCCCCATACTCAGCTATGTCCAACAGCCCTGTGTTTTTTGCTGATCCGGATGGAGACACGGTTGTCGTAAAGCACGAAGGTACCGACTACGTGTACACTCCGGGAATGGACGTGGACGATAGTTATCCGGACTTTGTAAAGGAGACATTCAATAGTCTTAATGAATCAATCATTAATGATCAGTCAGAGGGTTGTAAGGTTCAGACGTATCTTGATGAGCTGCATGAAAGTACAGATAAGCTCCTGATCGTAGAAATTACAGAAGGAGGATCTACTTTCACTTATGCAGGGGATAAAGAGTACCCTGAAGGTTATGATCTGGGAGTAATCAGATGGAATCCTGATGAAGGATTCCAGGATGTGAAGGTAAATGAAAAGGGACAGGCAATCAATGAAAAAGGTAGGAAGGCCAGAAAGCCAGAGGATCGAATAGGTATTGGACCAGTGTTTTCTCCTGATCGTGCATTGTTTCATGAGGTAGGACATGCCCGGGAGAAGCTTAAAAACCCAGATGCGTTCTATGATAATCGAATCAATAAGAAGACCAATGCCAAAGACCTGCCATCTCAATGGACAAATTGGGAAGAGCATCGAAACATTCATGATATGAATGAGATATTTGGAGAGGAGAGAACTATGCACAGGGGTAAAGGAGTACCGGTAAACGTCCCTGTAACTATCCCCGAATCACCTTAATTTTAATGAATGACCTTACTAAGGGTAGTTGCCATAAAATTAATTTTTCTGACCAGCTTTAGCAGTCTGTCTCAAAAGCTGGAGTATATAGATATCTCGCTTGATTTAATCAAGGATCAGTATCGAAGTGGAAAGTTTGAAATGTACTCAAAAGGTCAGTTTGAGAAGCTAATGGGATTGACTGGTAAGTGGAAGGTCTACACAGATTATTATGGCAAAAGGGAAGTGCCCCAGTACGGAACTGCCAGACACGATT
The DNA here is from genome assembly GCA_965267315.1 of Parvicellaceae bacterium. Classification (GTDB taxonomy): domain Bacteria; phylum Bacteroidota; class Bacteroidia; order Flavobacteriales_D; family Parvicellaceae. Next base: position 3,426,517 of record OZ253949.1, on the reverse strand, counting down.
TTAAGTATTCATTGAGAAATGATACGTATGGCTTTCTAATTCATGTGGAGAAGTCCTTTCCTGATAAGAAGGCAGGCAAGAGGTTCAAATTGGATTCGTTTTTTATCCATCAACTAACCATAGTTGAGCCCAACCATAATGGGGTAAAATGGATCATAAAAAATGAAAAGGGTTTAGACACACTCACAATAGGAGTCAGTAAACTAGGTGAACTTTCAGGGATTGGTCAGGATGATAAACATCAAATAAATTCCAACACAATCATGGTGAGATACAATAGTATGTCCAGATTGTATTTCGTAGCGATGAAAAGTGAATATGTATTAAGGTCTATTGGATTTGGTTTGTAGTCATATTGAATGAATAGGTTTTCGATTATACTTGTCTTGATGGCGTTTGGTTCTCCAATGCTGGCAAATACTATTGTACTACGTGCTCAAAACATCGGAGGTGGTCAAAAGCAGATTGATGTAAATCGCACTTTTTATGGACTTACTCCCGGCAATACATATACGATTGAGTTTGACGTATTATCAGTCAACAAACCAGTTACGATCACTGGAGTTAGTATTTCGTTAGTGGTTAATACTTTGGGTTCGCATTCAATTACGTTCGTCTCAACCGCGAATGATTTGACCCTAAACTTTTTTCACCAAAGTAGTGGTGTTCCAGCTAAAATTGAGCTTGACAATATGATACTTGTCGAGTCGACAAAAGTAACGGAAGAATTTTGTACTTCGGTTAACAATCCAAATTATAGGTATGCGTTTAATGGGTACGAAAAGGACGATGAAGTGCAGGGTAAAGGGAACTTCTCTGATTTTGGTGCCAGATGTTATAATCCGAGATTAGGTAGGTTTTTGACCATTGATCCTAAAGTCCACGAGTATTGTGAATGGGCACCGTATTTGTTTGCGGGAAATAATCCACTTGGATTTAGAGATGAAAATGGAGAGGGACCGGATGATCCTAATGGAGGAGAAGGAGATAAGAATAAGGCCATTCAACCTGCAGAAGCTAAAAATCACTCTGGGCGACTGTCGTTTACCTTCGTAGGTTTGGACAGAAAGCAAATCAGCGGGGATATTGGGTTGAAGTTAAATACAGATTTCTCCTATATCCAGCCATTCGCTCCCAATGCAGATAAATTTAAACCAGACGAACCATCATCATTTTCCTCTTTAGAATACACCTACAAGAGTATTGGTTTAGGTGAAAACGGCATGTTTGGTTTAGATCTTTCAGCCGGTGCGTATCGAAATCATACCAAAGGTGGATTTACGGATGATTCAGGAACGGAAATTATTCACTTCGGAAAGGGAAACTCGAATGTTGGAGTGAGTTCTAGTTTGGAGCTGCGAACCCCGTCCATATTTGGATTTGATGCAAGTATCGGTGGGCAGATTGGCACAGGGCCTCAATTCACAGAGTTACGTGGTGAGCAAGATGTGGATAATCAAGGCGGAAAAGACCTGACGATTACCCCTGGTAACTGGGGCGTCAGAGGATGGGGAGTTACAACAAACGTTTCGTTCAACCTTAATACGCCGGTATCCAACGTCAGTATTACCGGAAAACCCGGATTGTCAAATGTTCTCTCGGGTTGGAGTGCCTCGGTTACAGGAATGATGTCTATTCATAGTGCCAGATATTCTCCATTTCAAACGGATAATGCAGTGACCGGAGAGACAATTCAGTACGATTCTATGAATACAGTTACGGGCACACAAACACCACTTACCTGGACGTTCAAATTGAGTTATAATTTCAAACATAAATAGGTGAGAAAGGCATCGATATTGGTAGTTCGGACCTATCTTGGTAAGAGTTTTTCGTCTTTTCAGTTCGGAAAGAATACGGGGTTGATTGGTATTTTACTGAGTTTGATGTTTTGCTCATCAGCATATTCCAATACCATTGTTCTTCGTGCACAGAGTGTTGGTGGAGGACAGAAACAAATCGATGTAGATCGGACCTTCACAGGTTTAGTCACAGGAGCTACATATGAACTAGAGTTTGAGGTCATATTTGTAAATAAGCCAATTACAATTTCAGGAGCTGTTGGAACTGTGGTGATTAATTCAACGGGACTGCAAACATTGCCATTTACGGCAGCGGCTTCCAGCGAAGTAATCAATTTTTATCACCAAAGTGGCGGCGCCCCAGCCCGGATTGAGATGGATAACCTTTCCCTTAAAGAACTTGATGAGTCCATATCGCAATCCTGTGAATCTGTTTTCGACACAGATTACCGCTATGCCTTCCAGGGTCAAGAGAAGGACGATGAAATTGTAAATGGAACTGGAAATTCATATGCTTTTGATAGAAGAATGCATGATCCAAGAATCGGCCGATTCCTGACTATTGATCCGCTTACCTCAAAATATGCTTCATATTCACCGTATATATTTAGTGGAAACCGGGTGATCGATTCTTATGAAATGGATGGAGCTCAGCCACTCAGTGATGAAGATGGCAAGATCAACGATAATTATAAGCCAGCTTATCTTATTAACCTTCCCGATGGTACAACAGCGACCATCTACTCAATACATGGTGGTTCCTATGCTATAACACAGGACGATAGAAACAGGATCAATGGATTCAGGGATCAAAATTTTATGGCAACTCCAAGAAATCGGTTTGATCAACATTTTACTCCGTTCGATAATGGAGAAGATGTACAAATCATTGCCGGAGTTGGAGGAGTATCACAATATACAGGACCAGATAATCCGAATTTTCAAGACGATCTATTCAGAAATACATTTATAACGGCGCCAAGTCAAATTGTTCCACAAACCCCTGTGCAACAAGCGTTTGGCGGTCAGACATCAACTCGAGGAGGAGCGCTTGTACCTGCAAATACAAGTACAAATGCCACTATAACTACCGCGGCCACGAATGTTGGTAACAATGCCAATAATGCAATTACGGCACTGGCAACTGGCGCACCTGCGGGGGCTGTTGTGAATAATTTTTCGGTAACAGTTAGTTATAATCAAAATTTAACTCCTGCTCAGGTAACGCTGTTCCAAAATACCGTCACCGCTACAATAAATGCAACAAACCCGGGTACAACCGTAAATTTTGTGTCATTTGATCCTGCGACAGTGGTTACCCCAGCTGCAACCCCCAACAGTGTTATCTCCGCAGGTTCCGTGAATCAGGTTACGGCTACGCAAACCGGGCCTGCAGTTCAAACTTTGCAGAAAGTAGAATAAGATCGAATGAATGGCCATATTAAATATCTGATACTTGTTGTCGTTTTTTGGAGCTTCTTAACCTGTGAATCAGGAAATAATCTCGAAAATGAACATTTGGTTGGCCTAAATGCGGATACCACTATTTTATCTGATCAAGTTGCCCATCAATTAACCACATTCAGCCCAAATAAGAACGAAGGCCTGCAATCTTTTATAGTTAATACGAACGAACGGCAATTAATCAAAGGAGAATTGGGTACGCTGATTACTTTCCCAGCTGGGTGTTTTGCAGAAGTCAACGAATCTGTAACTATAGAGTTAAGAGAATGCTACAGCGTACAACAGCTATTATTCAATCAACTTTCAACCCGTTCAATCCATGGAGAGATGTTGGAGTCTGATGGAATGATCTATATCAGGGCTATAAACAAGGATGGAGATGATATTGACCTTGTCAAAGAAATTGAGGTGCAGATGCCAACTAAGCAAATTAAAACAGGGATCCATGTTTTTGAGGGAGTTGAAAGTGAGCATGGTGTCATATGGAGTTTAAATAGTCGGCAATTGATCACGAAAGATCCCCCAAAAGTTGGTGTAGAGATAAAAGAAAACCATGATCATGACAAGGTAATGGATGAGTCTATTCCTGAAGACTCTACTGGTGTGAGTATAACGACTATTTCACCAGCAGGTTTGATAAATGAACGGATCAAGGATGAGAATATATTGGGCTATGTTTTCCAAATTTCAAAATTGGGCTGGATTAATTGTGATAAATATATTGAAGGGAGTAATCAGGATATAACAGTTAGTGTAGATTCTTTGGATATAGGTGCTTCTTATCACCTGGTACTTTCCAATTACAACTCCGTTTTACTTCAGGAAACCGAGATGGTAAAGAACATAATCTTTAAAAATGTTCCGTTAAACGAACCTTTTACATTGGTCGGGTTTGGGATGAAAGGTGATCAAATTTACTTTGGCATGCAAGATTATGAGGGTGGCCGGGTTGAAGTTCAATTTGAAAAATTAAAACCAATTAGCAGAGATGAAATGCTTTCCAGGTTGTTGGAAAGGTTTGGAAGTAATATTTGGAGTCGTCCACAAATTTAAAAATGAAGGATGCTGGACATCAAAAAAAACTAAAGAGTGTAAGTAAATCCACCGAAATTGGCGCTTGAATCCTTTGTTTTCAACTCCCCAAATACCTGGTCTCATGGTTCAAAATACAACAGTAAAATTGAAACTTTTTAGCCTTTTTGTTGCACTGTTAGTCAGTTCGGCTTGCTACTCGAACTCCATCGTCTTACGCGCTCAGAATATTGGAGGAGGACAGAAGCAAATTGATGTTGATCGCACATTTACAGGTTTAGTCACAGGAGCTACGTATGAGCTGGAGTTTGAGGTCTTATTTGTAAACAAACCAATTGCCATATCTGGTGGTAGCGTTTCAGCAACTATTAATTCAACAGGACCCCAATCATATTCATTTGTAGCCTCAGCTACAAGTTTTACTTTGAATTTTTTCCATCAAAGCAATGGAGTACCGGCTAGAATTGAATTGGACAATCTGGCTCTAAGCCATATTGAGGACTTGACCTTTTCCACTTGTGAACCCATTTCAGACGCTGATTATCGGTTTGCTTTTAACGGCATGGAAAAGGATGATGAGGTAAAGAAAGGTAAAGGAAACCACTATAGTTTTGGTGCAAGGTGTTATGACTCGCGATTAGGAAGATGGCTAAGCATAGATCCTGTTCCCCACGTCCATCTTTCACCTTACAATGCTTTCGATAACAATCCAATCTATTTTAAAGATCCAGATGGTCGGGATGGCGTGCCTCAGACCACATATCAAACGTATTATCTGGAAGGTAAAAACAAGCTATTTCCAACAGAAGGTGCTGGGTTGGGGTTTGGTGTTCCGTTTAGCTCTAGCCCCGGTGCCCAGAGGGTCTATAATAAAGACTTTTTTACCCAGGAATCGATTGATCTTGGGGCGGAGAATGGAGCGAATCGCTATAAGACGATAATAACAGTTAAGGATGGGGTGAGTCCTTCCAAGGCCATTCTGGATATATTTGACAATCCATCAGCTTACGAGTTTGATTGTGCGGAGACAGGACAAATAATGCATTTGTATGCTCTTATTCAAACCATGGGAAAGGATGAAAACGGTGATTGGATAGCAGATAAATATCTTAAACAAGATGGAGCAGCCTTCCGTATAAGTCAATTTGATACGCCGGGAGTGTTTACATCGTATTATATGTCAAAGGCTACCGGACAAACATGGTCTGTATTTGATGCGAAGGGTAATTTTCTATTCGATAAATTGAATGTAAGCCCTCAAGATCTTTTGAACAGTGGATCCATAGGGACAAAATTTGCGATTCAGAATGCAGATGCTCAGGATGGGACATCGTTCCAAAATGAGAATTTTTATAAGGTTGGTAATGATGAGTTTGCCGCTAATCCAATGGGAGGAGGTTTGTCTTTTAATGAGATTAAACTGAAACTGGCAGAGTACACGTATGATGAGAATCATTTGGAGGGGGAGACCAGACAGGAATATGCTGACAGGGTGATTAGCCTTGTGGAAATGGAGGTTTACATTGAATATGAAAAGCCCGCAGAAAATGATACAGATGATGAATAGTTAAAGTATTTTACATATCTGCATATTTCAAATCTCGTCTGGCATCTACAACGGTGCAGAACTTGGATGAACAAATCAAAACTACGGAAGTGAAAGTGTATAACGTTCAGGGCATTGTGCTTGGAAGCTTTAGTTTTACCAACTCCCTTCCGACCGCGCCAGCACACAATTATACGGATTTATCCGAGGATCGACCGAATGCAAAAACTGCACTACAAATCGCTCCCGCAGGCAGCAGAATTACTTTAACAGCAGTCGACAAAGGGCAAATTGTAGATCCAAATTGGTACAATGAGAATATCAATAAGGTTGGAGATAATTAGTATGCCATGGGTTAGAAGGTGGTTTTCTTTTTACCTTGGAATAGCTCCAAAATAAACTAAATACAGATACAAACGAAGGCAAAGCAGTTCTTTTGCTGGTAAGCTGATGATTTCCACTTGTTTCAAACTCCCCGAATACGTAATTTCATGGTCTCAAATTACAACAGTAAAATTGAAACCTTTTAGCCTTTTTGTTGCACTATTAGTCAGTTCGGCTTGCTACTCGAACTCCATCGTCTTACGCGCTCAAAACATTGGTGGAGGGCAGAAGCAAATTGATGTTGATCGTACGTTTACAGGTTTAGTCACGGGAGCTACGTATGAACTGGAGTTTGAGGTCTTATTTGTAAATAAACCAATTACAATTTCAGGAGCTGTTGGAACTGTGGTGATTAATTCAACGGGACTGCAAACATTGCCATTTACGGCTGCAGCTTCCAACGAAGTAATCAATTTTTATCACCAAAGTGGCGGTGCCCCAGCCCGGATTGAGATGGATAACCTTTCGCTTAAAGAGCTTGATGAGTCCATATCGCAATCCTGTGAATCTGTTTTTGACACAGATTACCGCTATGCGTACAATGGTCATGAAAAGGATGATGAGGTAAAATCTGGCACGGGGAATAGTTACACTACTTATTACCGTCAGTATGATCCCAGATTAGGGCGTTGGTTGTCGATGGATCCAAAGAACTCTCCCGGATCATCTTATTACGCGGCAATGGGTAATAATCCCATCAACTACGTAGATCCTTTTGGAGATACCGTAAAGTTCGCAGGAGACGCCGAGGAGGAACTCTATAATGAATATAAAACGACTGTTACCAACAAAGTAAACGGATTAGATAGCCAAATTGCAGAATTAGAAGCCTCTGGCAAGAAAAAAGGGAAATTAGCTCGCCTCAAAGGACAACGTAGTACTTATCAGGGAATATTGGATGAGTTGAATGTGATTGAAGGTTCCACCGACATTTTTAGAATTAGGAAGGGAGATAATATTTCCAATCCGGCTGGAGGAGGTAATATATCATTTAACAAGAATACGGGAGAGGTAGATGTGAATATTGGAGATGCCGGTCAATGGTATGATATCCAGAAAATAGCACACGAGTTGAAACACATTTATCAGTTTACCCAAGGAGATGCAGATTTGCATCGAGATGGGTTTGGTGGGTATGCCTATGATCAGCACGATGAAATTGAAGCGTTTGAAAGACAAAATTTATTTGCAGGCCCTCAAGGTCAAAATTATGTGTCAGATGTTCCTGCGCTGGTGCGAAAGCTATATTCCAACAGACCAACGGGTCCGATATCAACTTCGTCAACGAATCAATATAATTTGAAACAGATGGAGGAATTACATTATAAATATGGCAAAGGCGGTAGGGGAACTTATCCTGCTATTATTACAGCGGGCTATACTGAAAGATATGCGAAAGGAGTAGCTGAATACGAAGCTGAGCAGGAAACCAATCCATCTGGTCAATGAGCTGGGCAAGATTTTGCCAGGCGTTTTGTATTTTATCCTTGCTAGTAGGTCTGTGTAGCTGCGTGGTTCAACCACCAGACGATGGGGTTTATGTATGGAGCGAAAATGAGCACCAAGCTTCATCTAAATTGACAATTTCCGAGCGTCGATTTAAATGGATAAATCAGGTAGGACTGATTAACGACACCATAATCGGCGACATTTCTCAAATAGGAAAAGGCTGGCAATTGGTCCCCGATCAACCTAGCTGTTTCGAATATTTTAAAGACTCCAGCGGATTTTTAGATGGCCTTTACTTCCACAATACTGATGGAATTGTACTTGATAATTGGCCCGTAAAGGTTGATGGGAAATCAGGTAAGTTGGATTCCAGTGGAAAACTAGTTTTTTCTGATTCAGACTCGCTGTTAACTGTCTTATACATAGGAGACACGTGTGAAATCAAATTATTTCAATTAGATAACAAGGGATTGGTGGTTTTAAAGGCGAAACATCCAACATTGTCAAAAACCATTAATCTCAGGGTGAGACGTGATAAACTTTATTTAAATAGTAAAGCGCACATTAGAAAGAAATAAAATTTGAAAACGGCTAGCTACAGCTCAATTTGAATTATTGGCACCTTTCTTCTGATCAACTTATTTTAAACCACTTATAAACTAACCCAATAATCGTTTCAGCTAAACCCACCCAATGACAATTCGGAACCAACCAGTTGTTGCCTGACGTCTATTATTTCATTTTCCAGTCTCTTCAGTATTCCTATTCGAATTCCTTTTTGCGTGTGATACGTAATCAAAAAGGCTAGTCCGCCGGTTGCGAGGGCAAAAAGAATCATTAGAATAGACGCGTTTTCTTGTTTAGAACTGTAGTTAATCTGAATTTCTGCGACAGAAGCCTTTACTTCCACAGGTAAGGAAGAGTTGTCCACCTGTTCCTTAAAGCGATTTACCTCCACGGAATAGGAGATCAGGTCGTCTTGTGAAGCAGTTCTTTGTAGTCGCTTCGATTCTGAAGCAAGAAAATCCAGATACTTTATACAAGTTGGGTGATCCATGATTTACTTCATGAATGGGCCAGACGGTTTGTTAATCGTCTAAGACCTCACTATTGGGGTTGTTTTGTTGGTTTATGTATTTGTTGAATGCCACTAACTTAATAAAAGCCCTGGAAGAAAATACGCATCCCATCACAATAAGAAATAGAAAAAGCACCTGATAAGTTGGTTGGTAAGAAAACAATGTTTCACCAACAACTCCAAGAATCAGAAGAATTAGTCCGATCACCAGAGAAGTGATATGGTTTTTGCGGATGGATCGGATTTCTTCTTTGTTCAACTCGGAGCCCATACTTCTGTTTACCGCTATCACGTAATTATGTTTCGACCGCTGTATCTTTTTGGCGTAGTACCCCTTATGACCATATGTTAAAGTGGGTATGCACAGCTTCGCTCTGTATGATATGCATGGTGTCTTTCGGCCAGGTGAAGGTAGAATATACCGATTTGAGCCATTTGGACTTTTCGTTTGCGCAAGATTGGAATTACCCGGAATGGGTGTACGTAAATTGCTACGGACAGGTAAGCTGCGATGGCTGGTGTCCGGAGCGTACATGGAGCATGAAAGATTCTACAGGTAAGATATTTCAGGATTCGCTTGCTGTTTTTTATTCACTGGTTGATACGGCCCATCAGCATTATACGTTATATGGGGAGGCAAACATGTATGAGTACGCTGGTACGGACTACATGGATTGTCGAATGTCAGGGGATTCGATCTATGCTGAAACAAGAATGGGAATCGCTACACATTCCTACCTTGAAATAGTCATTTTCGGTGGGTGGTGTGGGGGAGTAGTCAATTTCATCAGTATCACCGATATTCCTCCAACCTCTTTTGAGCTAGTGTCAGGTTTTTTCAGACTGGATACAAATGCGCTGGCAAACGGGATTTTAAAAGGACAGTTCCATTTTCAGTTCTACAACCACCTGAATCCTAGGAATGAACTGTGGTGGAAGGGAGTTATCCTCAGTCCAATAAAACATGAAGAAGATTGAAGAAGTTATTTACATCCGAATCGCTCTGAAAACGTAGGCCTTCATACCATTGTGAATGGTGGTCTTCTCCTTTGTCATTCCGTTTTTTGACGCAACCATTTGTGAAGGAACATTCTCGGGATGAATAATAGAGATTACTGAATTGCTGATCCCGCTGTTAAAAGCAAGTTCCTTAAAGAATTTAGCCGCTTCTGTTGCATATCCGTTACCCCAGAATTCGGGTAAGATGTGGTAGCCTATTTCAATTTCAGGAAACTCATCTACCGTTTGATGAAGCAAACCACATTGGCCTATCAATTTTCCGGTCAATTTATCTTCCAGAGCCATAAGACCCATTCCATCAACCTTATATCGGTTCAACTGCTTGTTGATCCAATCTTCCGAGAAATCAGGGGTCTGCATCTCTTTAGGGAAGTGCCTTGTGGCGTCTGTGTTGCCTAAAAAGTCTCTCCACGCTGACACATCCAGAATGCTCAATGGTCTTACAACCAGACGCTCCGTTTGTTGAATGGTCAAATATTCAGTCATGTTGCGGTTCATGTTCAATTATACAAGGTAAAAGTATAGCGTTAAATCGCTCACCTTTATGAAGATTAGATGAGCGGTATTAAATGATCCCGATTTGACCTAAATGTTTCGATAACCTGTTACCCGACCAATCGAGGAAGCTGTGTGATCAGATTTTACTATTGGTGATCGCCACAATCTCTTCTTCCAGTTTGATGGCCTTCGCTTGAATGTCGTAGCCTCTGGCAATGATGTCGCTTACAAAAGCGTCGTCGTCCAGATCCTTACAGTTTATCTTTACGTTCATAAAAGCTCCCATCACGGCAGTGCGGGCACATAGAGCGCCAACTCCGGCATCTGTAACAGAGTTCGGGTTACCAAACTCAGCCATTGCTTTGTTCACTTCCATAGATTTGTAAGCAGTCTCCATCACCTTGAACGGAATTTCAATTGCGTATTTAGTGGCGTCGTCAATTGCTTTTTTACGCGCTGCCTTTTCTTCGTCGGTGTCTTTGGGAAGTCTGAAGGCTTCCATGATCTTGTTGAAGGAGTTGGTATCCTCATCCACCAGACGCAGCAACTCTTGCTTGTACGCCTGACCTTTCTCAGCCCAGTTCGAGAATTCTTCCCAGCGATCGTCCCAACCCCTTTTGTGCGAAGAAAGATTGGCAACCATGGTTCCAAGGGAAACACCGAGTACCCCTGCATAAGCCGAAATGGATCCTCCACCCGGAGCCGGGCTTTCAGAGGCAGTTTCATCAGCAAAGTCAGTTAACGTCATATCCACTAACTTACTTTGCGACGATTCGGCATCCAGCATGTACTCAATAATCCTCTCTTCAGGTTTGAAAGGACCTAGTTCATCAAGACCGAGACTTTTTACCGCAATTTTGATAATCTCAGATTCTGAAATTCCAGTAGAACGATTTTGCTTTTTGAGGAAGTATTTTCCAGCATCCAGCATGGCGTTTAAAGGAACCAACCCTACCAGTTCCGAACCGGTAACCCGAATACCTCTCGCCTGTGCCTTTTCGCAGACCTCATCGAACGCTTCGTGAATAGATGTAATGCTAATGTTGGTGAGGTTCATGGAGATTTGAGCAACTCCATACTCTTCTATGAACCAACCAATTGCCTTCACCGATTTCAATGTGCCAGGTGTCCATACATCATTTCCGTTTTCATCTTTAACAACCGGTGAAGTTAGGGTTCCATCTTCCGTTTTCTTTCTTCCCTTTTCACGAACATCAAAAGCAATTGCATTGGCCCTTCTAGTAGAAGTAGTGTTGAGGTTGATATTGTATGCTACCAGAAAATCTCTGGCTGAGATCGCCGTGGCACCTGTGGTTATTGCCTTTTTAAATTCAGCTGGACCGAAATCCGGTTTCATGTTTGGGTCAACCAGTTTCTTTGAAAGCGCCTCGTATTCACCTTGTCGAACAAATGCGAGATTTCTTCTTTCTTCAGAGGTAGCGGCATTCTCATAGAAGTAGCCAGGAATTCCCAACTCATCTCCAACTCGTTTTCCAAGCTTTCTGGCGTATTCAGCCGTTTCTTCCATAGTAATGTTGGAAATAGGCACAAGGGGGCATACGTCTGTTGCTCCCATTCTTGGGTGCTCCCCGGAGTGCTTACTCATGTCGATGAGTTCAGATGCTTTTTTGATCAGTCTGAATGCAGCTTCAATTGCCTGTTCCGGAGGACCTACAAAAGTGATCACAGTTCGGTTAGTAGCCTTTCCGGGATCAACATCCAGTAATCTGACGCCGTCTACGGTTTCCACCACATCGGTAATCTGTTTAATAACATCTTCGTTTCTTCCTTCACTAATATTTGGTACACATTCGATCAGTTGCATGGTTGTACTTGTTTGATTTTAGTATCTCTTAAGCCGTCAATTTTTGCTGGTTTATTCACGCAAAAATCTATCGGGATCGAATTAACAGGTAATTCTTTTTTAATCCAAATTCAAAGGAACTTAGTTGCCGGTTGTTCAGTTTTACAAAGTAACTTAATGTGGGAAGTCCAGGATTTTATGTGTGGCAGAATTGCGAATAAATTTAAATCCGATCGAATTCCAAATTCAGCATACTAATATTTATAATCCACTGATTTTCCAGAATCTCCGTTTACGTAAACCACAATTACATAATCACTGTCTTTTCCAGGATATCGAATGTCCTTTATGTTGAAATACAGTGTTTGAGTTGATCGTTTCTTGCACTGGTCTCCCTGCCCGTCATGAATTAAGGCCAATCCCAATTTTGGAGGCAGGCTTTTTTGGAATGATCGGTTTCCGTATAATGTAAATTCATGTTCGCCACAGCCACCATATGAAACCTCAATTTCCAGAATGTCTCCATCTATAGACAGTTCTTCTACAGTAACGGGATCAATGGCTTTAGGAAGCATGAAGGATTCGGTCATGGTAATGTCTTTGACCACTTTTTCCGTAGAAGCATCTCCTGTATCCGCATCTCCATCACCAGTTGCACCTCCTTTGGTTTTGCAACCAATGGCCACAAACATCAACAATCCTATTAAAAGTGGTAGTCTAAACACATTCATACCCGAAATTTTTCTTTAAAGTAAAAAATCAAAAACTATTCCAATCACTTTTCTTCCAACACTTTTTGCAGCGCATACATTTCGTCCCTTAGTCTGGCGGCCTCTACGAAATTGAGGTCTTTGGAGGCTTTTTCCATCTCTTTTTTTGTTTTAGAAATGGCTTTTTCCAATTGTTCCGGACTCATGTACGATACTACCGGATCCGCCGCTAAATCTATTTCCTGAGGTTCGATGTACGCCTTTTCTTCCTCTTTTCTACCAAAACTCACGTTTGATTTCTCAAGAATTTGCTCTCTCGTAGCAGTAAGCGGAGTGGGAACCCGGTTGTGCTTAACATTGTAATCTGTTTGCTTTTCCCTACGACGGTTGGTTTCGTCGATGGTTTTGCGCATCGAATCGGTCATCTTATCGGCGTACATGATTACCCGCCCATTGACATTTCTTGCAGCTCTACCCACTGTTTGAACCAAACTTCTTTCAGATCGCAGAAATCCTTCTTTGTCTGCATCCAGAATGGCCACCAGAGATACCTCCGGCAAATCCAGACCTTCACGAAGTAGGTTTACTCCTACAAGCACATCGAACATTCCGAGTCGAAGATCCCTAAGAATTTCAACCCGTTCCAATGTGTCAATGTCCGAGTGTATGTAAGCCGACCTGATGCCTAAACGATCCAGGTATTTATGAAGTTCTTCCGCCATTCGTTTGGTCAGTGTGGTAACCAAAGTGCGTTCTTCACGCTCAACATTCGATTGAATTTCTTCCATCAGATCGTCAATCTGATTCATACTTGGGCGAACATGAATTTCAGGGTCTAATAATCCGGTTGGACGAATTACCTGCTCAATCACTACCCCCTCAGACTTTTCCAATTCGTAATCGGCAGGGGTTGCAGAAACATAAACCACCTGATTCATTAATGTTTCAAACTCTTCAAACTTCAGTGGTCGGTTGTCCATGGCAGCCGGTAAGCGAAAGCCATGTTCTACCAGGTTTATCTTTCTGGACCTATCTCCCCCGTACATGGCTCTGATTTGGGGAATGGTTACATGGCTTTCGTCTATTACCATCAAAAAGTCATCCGGAAAGTAGTCGATCAGACAGAATGGTCTGGTGCCGGGGTCTCTTCTGTCAAAGTATCTGGAGTAATTCTCAATTCCCGAGCAATAGCCCAATTCTCGCATCATTTCCAGGTCAAAATTGGTTCGCTCATCAAGTCTCTTTGCTTCCAGATTTTTGCCAAGTTCTTCAAAGTACTCTACTTGTTTTACCAGGTCATCCTGTATTTCCCGAATCGCAGTTTTTATGGTTTCAGGGCTTGTTACAAATATGTTTGCCGGGAAAATATGGATGTTATCAAAGTCCTCCATTGTCTTGTTGGTGCGAGGATCAAAAGTTTCAATACTCTCAATTTCATCGCCCCAGAAAACCACACGAACAGCATAATCAGCATAAGCGAGGTAGATGTCCACCGTATCTCCTTTCACCCGGAACTGTCCTCTACCAAGTTCCGTTTCGGTTCTTGAGTAAAGATTTTCTACCAATTGCAGAAGAAACTTGTTTCTTGAAATAACCTGACCCGTTTGAATCTGTATAAGTCCTTTGTAAAATTCCGCTGGGTTGCCCATACCGTAAATACAGGATACAGATGATACCACAATTACGTCACGCCGCCCTGATAAAAGGGCAGACGATGCACTGAGACGGAGCTTCTCGATCTCATCATTAATCGATAAATCTTTTTCAATAAATGTATTGGTAACCGGAATGTAGGCCTCTGGCTGATAATAGTCGTAGTAAGAGACGAAGTACTCAACTGCGTTGTTTGGAAAAAAAGACTTAAACTCACCGTATAGCTGTGCCGCAAGGGTTTTGTTATGAGACAAAATTAAAGTTGGTCGGTTTACTTCTTTAATAACGTTTGCCACGGTGAAGGTTTTTCCACTTCCCGTAACTCCCAGCAATGTTTGGCCGGATACTCCATCGTTTATTCCCTCAACCAACTGTGCAATTGCTTCAGGTTGATCGCCCGTTGGTACAAAATCACTCACTAACTGAAAATCCATCGAAGTAAATTTAATAGTTTGGTGAACGGAACAGAACGAATCGGTAATTTTATTGAATGCTAGACGAACAGGAATTCAAAAAGATGAATACAGCTCAGCGCTATGCCTACGTTAAAAAAAATGGCAAGCATTTAGCATCCAGATATTATGCCGACTACAACGTTCATTTATGTTACATAAAACCACATTACATAGAAATCTGGTATAAGATGGGCTTTGATATGATTTACTGGGTAGAGATTGTCACTAGCAAGGACACGCTGGATGCATATGCTGACATGGTAGATATTGATAAGGGGCTTGATTTGGAATGAAGTATCTGGTAGTTTTTATGCTGATGTTTAGCTTGAGCGCATTTGGGCAGGGAAAAGCTAAAATTGAGAAACTGAAACGTGATTCGGCAGCACGTGTTCAATTGGCTGATTTGAAGGAAGGGGCTCTTCTGGTGCGGTTGAGATCAAATCTGAAGAAGTTTAAAGCACTGGAGAAAAGAGGTGATAGTACTGCACTTCTTAATGCCCGCAGAAACAACCGACTTAAACATCTGGAAATAGTGAACGCCTTTCGCGTGAATTACGATTTTTCGGAGGTCTACTTTTTTATGTCACACCATTCGACTGATATAAAAAATGATAGTCTTCAAGGTATTGTTTTGAATGACTCGCTGGAGCCGATTCAGGTTGATTTCGATAAATTTCTGGTAGTGGACCCCTATCGCGTTGAATTCGAAAGTATGAATACAAGCCAGAAAGGACTGTCGGTAATGGATGAGAATTTAAAACAACTCAGCAAGCCATTTCCATACTACGTTCGAAAGCGGGATGGAATTTTCTTTCTTCGAAGGGACCAGTTTGAAATGGTTCAGATGTTCCAGAAGAATCTGGATTGGGCGGCTCGCAAATATGGTATCAACTAAATCCAGATGAGGCCCACTTAAAGTGGCCTAAAATTCGTTTGAAAGCGTAGTGGCCAGATGAAAATCGTGCTTACTCATATCGTTAAGGTCGTACGAGCTAAGGATTCGGTTATTCAAAGTATCTGATGCGGTGACGTTAAGGTTTTGACTGGCCAGAAGTCGGATTAACCTTAACTCGCTGAACTGATCAAAATAGGTAAGTACAGAGTCACAAAGTTTCAGGGATTCTTCAAATTTTCCGCTTTTATAACTGCTTAGGGCATCAAGAGACACAACCGTAAGATCTTTTGGTAGCAGCTTTTGTAATTCTGATGAAGCATTAGAAAATTCGGACTTGTTTTCTGAGGCCCAGCTCAGCATGGATTTATAAATTGCAGATGAAATAGGATTGCTGGCCGAATTCTGGAATCTGGTAATTAGCGTCTGTCTTTGTTTGGGAGGCAAGTAGGGTAGTAAATGAATTACAGAACGTTTCACATACCCTTTGTCTAAGTCTTCAGAGGGAATGGACTGAAGCCAGTAGAAGCCATCCAGGTAATCACCGGTATACACCGAATTCCTGATTTTAATCTCAGTTTCTAATAGGCGCTCCGCTGTTTGGTTCTCGTCCTCATTGTACCTTCCCGCTTCATCTCTGTTCCATCTGTCAAAAAGCAATTCCTTGATATACTCTTTAATGGATTTGTCCAGAAGATGGCTGTATCCACCAATAATCGAGGGATTTTCGCCGGTCAGGTCGAGTTCAAAGTCTATTATTTCGTGAAGAAAATTTTGGTAAGCCCTAAACCTTAGAAAATGCTTGCCCTCTCTTTCAATTACTTTCATAAAATGGAATGTGCCATCTTCAATGATGAACTCGATAAGGTATCTGCTAAGGCGAAAGTCTCCTTCAAAGCCATTTTCTACTTCTACACGCTGCTCGTAACTGAGACCATAATCATTTGCCAGTTCGTCCTGAATTTTCTGAAGAGAAATTTTCTTAAATAATGCGGAGTGCTTGTATTCCTTTACATTCCGTTCTATTTCATAACCAAATTCACGTAAGTCCCTGTCGTTAAAGGTTGGAGTCTCGCTCTTCGATATTTGCTCTTCCGGCCTTATGAAATAAACCACCAGGGCAGCAACTACCAGAACAACCAAAGTAATAAGTACGATCTGTTTTTTCTCTAGCAAATTGGGCCTTGTTAATGCTTTTACGGTGGAAATTACCGATCTATAGAAAGATGAAATTACGTCTAAAAATCCACATAAAATAGCTGAAATTGAACCTGTATCCTTTCCAGGTGTACTGCATTATGATTACCAAATAGGCCTTCTCATTAAACCAATAAAAGATACGCTTATGAAACTGTTCTACATCTTAATTTGTTGCCTGAGCGCACTCACAATTTGTGCACAACCGAAGGAAACCATGTTGCAATGGAGTGGTAAGCTGACCGACAAGGAAACCGGCTCGAAACTTTCAGGCGTTCAGATTATCATCGAAAAAGAAGGTGAACGGGTTTATGCCTCAACGTTTGATAAAGGCAAGTACGAAACCTCAGAATTACAGGCTGGGTCTGTTTACAAAGTATCTTTCCGAAAGAATGGTTATGCAATCAGAAGCTTGTTGGTAAATGCAGATGACAACTACTATCCGGGAGAATTGGAAGAATTAATTGTGCTGGAAGTGGATATGAGTCTCGAACCTGAAAATCCACATTATAACTATGCGAATTTTCCCGAAGAAGCTGGTAAAGCGAGAATTGATCCTACTACCGGCGAAATGAAATGGGACGAAGTTTTCAGGGTAGCCACGCAAAATAAACTTGATGATTGGTTAAATGATGCGGAGTTGGCCTGGAGTCAGTTTCAAAAAGTTGAATTGGCTTATGGGGCTGAGGAATACGATAGAGCTGCAGGGCTGCTTCGCGGATTGAATTCCGATTTGCTCGCTGACGTGGATGCGGCTGAGTGGAAGGATAAAATACGGCAGGCGGAGGAAAAAGGAGCAAAAGCTCAATATGACAAGCTACTGGCAACAGCCGATTCGTATTTTAACAATAATAATCTGGACGACTCGGAACGTCTTTATAAGAGGGCTTCTGCCATTAATCCGGATGATCCTTACCCAGGTATGCGATTAACCATGATTGATGAAAAACGAAAAATCTTACTGGTTACCAATGAAACAGATGCTCCGAACAGAGAGCCAACAGAAATTATAGCTACAAATCCTGTTGATCGTGAGCCGGGTTTAGATGTTGAAACAAAAACGACTGAACCGGTAGAACAGGCTGATTCTCAGCCGGTAGCCTACGTGCCGGTTTACATAAAAGATGATGTGGCAGAGCAAAGGGAAAGGTATCTGGCGTACAGTCGGAAGATTAACTCAAGGGAAAGGGACTACCAACCAGTTGCATTTAACATCAGCTACACTGCTAGAGAATACAAACCTCAGGAATTTTCCATTAATTCTCGCGCCAGGTCGTATGAGCCGAACCATTTCTTAACCAACCTCAACGACCAGGGTAGGGAAGTGCAGAACAATCGCTAGATGGACGTGTTTTGCCAAATATTCCATGCTCCTTCTGCTTGTTGATGCAGCATGGTGAGTCCGTTTATGGCATTGGCTCCGGCAGATGAAAAATGTTGCATGAACTTCGTTTCTGCAGGATTGTAGATAAGGTCTACAGCTAGATGTTGCTTTTCAATGAACTGATACGGTAATTCGGGGCACAACGCAACATTAGGGTACATACCCAGGGGTGTACAGTTCACGATCATCAAATGAGATCTCATTACGTGTTCATTGATATCAGAATATCCGATTTGGTCAGCTCTCGGGTTTCGTGATGCCAACAGGCAGCTGACGCCCAGGTTTTCCAACACATGTATTACTGCTTTTGAAGCACCGCCTGTACCTAAAATCAATGCTCTTTCGTGATGTCCTTTAAAATAAGGTTTGATTAATTGCCTGAAACCAAATACGTCAGTATTATGGCCAATCAGTTGGTTGCCTTTGATTTCAATCGTGTTCACCGCACCAACGTCTTTTGCACTGGGAGCCAGTTCGTCCAGGACATTGATTACCGCTTCCTTATATGGGATAGTAACGTTCAGGCCTGCTACTCTGTTTGAAGTCAAAATACTCGTTCTGATCTGATCAACAGAGTCGATCTCAAAATTGACGTATTGATAGGGCAGTTGCTGTTTCTCAAATTTTTCTGTGAAGTACTTTCGGGAAAAGGAATGCTCCAGTTTTTTTCCAATCAGTCCGAAGGTCAGTTTTGAATCTTTCACTTTTAGACCGGTTTAGGATCACTCCCCATCTTCTTCGCGACGAATTCCATCAAAAAAATAACTGCAAATCCGGCTATCATAAGTCCCATTGCAGCAACCAGCTGAGGATCTGCGTCTACGTACTCGAGCACCTCTCCAGCCTCATTGTAGGCACCTGGTTTCGGTACCTGGAAGTGATGATCGGGTAATATGCTGGTGGCCTCAAGATTGACAATTTCTTCTCCAGGTTCTCCCTGGTGCTTTACGAATACGCGCGATACCTTTTTCCAGGGCCATATTTTATTTAGTGACCCGACCAGAAAGCCTGTTAGAACTGCAATTGTTACATTTTTGAATTTGTTGAATAACCACTTCAGAATTCGTGCAAAGGTGAGCAGCCCAACCAAACAGCCAGCACCAACTACTGCCAATATTGAGAAGTTTCTATCGGCCAACGCCTCGATTACCGGTTGGTATGCTCCAAGAATAAGTAAAATAAAACTACCTGAAATTCCAGGCAGTATCATTGCGCAAACAGCAATCATACCGCATACAAATAAGTACCACCATTCATCTGAGCTTCCCAGAGGAGGGAGTATGGTCACATAATATGCTCCAACCGATCCAAGAATTATTCCAATGATTGCTGCGGCGCTCCATTTTTCAATCTGTTTGCCTACGTAAATAATACTGGCCAGAACCAATCCGAAAAAGAAAGCCCAAAGCTTAATCGGCTCGTGCACCAGCATCCATTCGATAACCTTCGCCAGGCTTACCAAGCTAATCCCAACCCCACCAAACAGAGCTAGTAAAAACGTTCCATTGAAGCTATTCCAGGCAGCTTTAAGACCATCCTTTTTCAGAATTTTAAATAGTCCGAAATTGATCGCCGAAATGGATTCCAGTAACTTTTCATAGATACCTGTAATGAAAGCAATGGTTCCACCAGAGACACCAGGAACAACATCTGCTGCACCCATTGCCACTCCTTTTAGCAATACAAGGATGTAGCTCGCAACGGAACCTTTCGAATCGGGAGTTGATGCCATTAGTAAGATTGAAGGGAAGGGTCGATCTCATTGACCCACGCAAGAATGCCACCGGTTAGATTCATAGTATTGGAGAACCCCTGACGTTCAAGTTCCTGCACTACAGCACCACTTCTGGCGCCGCTTCTGCAATGAACAACTACCTCAACGTCTTTTCGAATCTTATCCAGATTATCCAAAACTTCCGCCATTTTAATTCTATCCCCACCGATATAGACGATTTCTATTTCGTGGTCTTCTCTTACATCAATTAGTTGGTGCTCTTTCCCCTGGTCGCGCCAATTTTTCAGTTCCTGAACAGTAATGGTTTTCATTATGCCTTTTCTTTTTCCTTCTGTTTTACAGTTTTTTGTTCATGACGTACCTTGGCGGCATCTCCTTCCGGATTTTGCAGATCGTCAACAATTTTATCCGGCAAGTAGTTGAAGAAAGTGTCCCCTCTTAATCCTAGTCTTAGACATTCTAACGGAATTACGTCGCTGGGAGCAATATTACCCAGGTTAACATTGGCGCCGAAAAGGTCAATAAACCAAACTTGTTGTTTTTTGGCCGGTGCTTCCCACAAAATTTGCTCAGGATTTACCTTGGCAATGATCTTATTAATCAAAATGGTATGAGGAGTTCCGTTAGGTCTGAATATTCCAACGGAGCCACTTTCACGGCCTTCTGCAATGACTTTCCACGAGCCGGCATCAAGTTCTTTTTGCATCATCTTGATCCATTTATTAGGGCTGATCAAAATTCCCTGCTCCTTGGAGCCAACCTCACTTAGCACCGTTCTGTCCTTAGCTAACTTATCGATAAAGTCACATTTGTCACCATGCTCCAGAACGATAGAACCATCCGATACCTCGCACAGGTCGAGATGGTATTTATCCAGAAATTTTTTGAAGTCGCCAAACTTCTTTCTTGCAATGAAGGCCTCGAAGAGGGTTCCTCCTGGGTATACACGGATTCCAGCCTCCTGATAGAGTTTTATTTTTTCATCCAGGTTTTTGGTAACGTACGAAGTGCCAAATCCGAGTTTCAGCAAATCAACCTGATCGCCTGCAGCGTCGATCAAGTCTTCTGCCTGACGAAGACTCAGACCTTTGTCCATTACCATGGTAATACCCTTTTCACGTGGCTTTTTTGGCCGCTTTGGTATGTGTGTAAGCTTGAAGTTCATGTTAATGCTTGAACGTTTCGATGATGCTCAAAATATCGTTTATGTTTCGCGCTTCAGGATAGTAGTTAAAAAGTGCTTCATGAGCATCAAAGTTCGCATCCAATGCGTTTTGCAACTCATTTTTAGCACTTTCCTGTTTCCCTGACTGGAGTAAATAAGCTACCAGTCTAAACAAAAGTTCACCGTTGCGGTGATTTACATCAAGTCCGTTCTTTATTATTTCGATGGCTTTGTCATGAGATTCTAATGATCGGGTTAGATTACTTAGGTCCAACCATGCCTCAACGTTTTCGGGTTCAAGACTTACTACAATTTCATAGCATTCTTTTGCCGCTTTAAGCTCATCCAGTTTTTCATAGGCTTCGCCGAGCACGTACCAGTACTCAGTGTTGCCTTCATCCAGTTCAGTAGCATGACGGAGTAAAGCGACGCTTTCGGCGGTGTACCCCATTCTGTCTTTAATGATCGCCTTCCCTAACCAGGCGTCGCCAAGTTCGTCGTCAATATCCAATGCCATGTTGTAATTCTCAAGAGCCCTTTCGTTGTCCTCGAGTTTCTCATAGCATTCAGCAATGTAATTATAGGTAATGGCCTGTGGTGTTTCGTATTCGAAGGTTTTCAGATACATTTCAATAGCCATGTGGTATTCCCCAAGTTGGGAATGGCAATTTGCCCGGTTGAAGTAAGCCGATGAAAAAGTATCCTTAATGATTGTACAATAATCGTACGCTTTAATAGACTCTTCGAATTTTCCGAGTTTGCTGAATGTGTTTCCAAGTATATACCAGGCCGTAAATGAGTATGGATTGTCATCGATAAAGTCCAGGCAAAACTCTACACATGCCTCCAATCGCTCGTCCTGGTCAAAACAATAACCTATTTCGTACAACGCACCCTCATTGGCAGGATTCAAATTCAGGGCATTTTTTAACGCCTTGATTGCCAAATCGTATTTGTCTATGTTCTCATATTCAAACGCCAAATCCAGATACAGATCATCAAGATCTTCTTCATCACATAGATCTATCGCTTTCAAATAGTTGTCAATAGCCTGCTTGTGGTTGTGTTCCTGACTATATAAACTCGCCCGGGTAAGGTAAATCTCATCGTTGTTAGGGTCGAGAATCTCCGCTTGATTTAGCAGATCATGTCCGGATCTGATTCGTCCGGTAGAAGCATGTAATTGGGCTTTTCTTAGTATAATAACTGCAGAGGAAGGGTGTTGTGCAATTCCGAATTCAAGTGCCTTCAGGGCATATTCTACATTGCCATCTTCCAAATAATGTTCAGCCAGATACTCGAAAACATCTACGTCGAAGAAATAGGACTCGTTGTTTTCCAGCATTTCTTCAAAACGTTCGATGTGGCTATTGTAATCCTCCTCAAAAAAACTTCCCTGTTCTTCAAACATAGGCACCCGCAACGCCGATTTAGGCTATTAATACAAAGATAACAATATTCAACCGCAGATGTTGTGCAAGGAGGGGGCTTATTCACAAAGAAATTAACAGGTTTAGTTGATGGTTTTTAGTTGATGGTTATTACTTGTTGGTCTATACAGGAGTATGAGCCAACAACTAATAATGAAAAACTGATAACTAAGAACCATCAACTGTCTATATTTGCCCTAATCAGCATTATCATGACATTAATCAAATCTATTTCGGGAATTAGGGGAACAATCGGCGGGCCGGTTGGAGATGGTTTAACGCCTTTAGATACGGTGAAATTCACAGCGGCTTATGGCACATGGTTGAAAGGGCAAAGTTCTAAAGACAGGCTCACAGTTGTGGTGGGGCGAGATGCACGGATTTCGGGAGAAATGGTTCGTAATCTTGTGTTTGGTACCCTTCAGGGGTTGGGTATAGATGTAGTTGACGTTGGGTTGTCTACTACTCCAACAGTAGAGGTGGCGGTACCCATGGAAGGGGCCGACGGAGGAATTATACTTACAGCAAGCCATAATCCGAAACAATGGAACGCCTTGAAATTACTGAATGCAAAAGGAGAGTTTATTTCCGCAGACGACGGGGCTGAGGTGCTTCGTATTGCCGAGAGCGATGAATATATCTTTGCAGAGGTAGATGAACTGGGTTCCGTTTCCGCAGATGATACTTATTTGCAGAAGCATATTGACGCAGTTTTGGCGCTGGACGGAGTGGATGTAGATGCCATTAAAAAGGCCAATTTTACGGTGGTCTGCGATTGTGTGAATTCAACAGGCGGAATCTTTGTTCCGGCCTTGCTTAAAGCCCTGGGTGTTAGGAATGTTGAAGAATTGTATTGTGAACCGAATGGTCATTTTCCACACAATCCGGAACCCTTACCTGAAAATTTAACCGCAATCTCCGAGGCAATTGTGGCTACCAAAGCAGATGTTGGAATCGTGGTAGATCCGGATGTAGATCGATTAGCACTTGTTTGCGAGGATGGGAGTATGTTTGGAGAGGAATATACCCTTGTTGCTGTTGCAGATTATGTTTTATCCATGAAGCCGGGAAATACGGTTTCCAACCTTTCTTCTACAAGAGCCCTCCGGGACGTAACAGAGAGACGGGGTGGTAAGTACACGGCCGCAGCTGTAGGTGAAGTAAATGTGGTAAATCAAATGAAAGCCACAAATGCCGTTATCGGAGGAGAAGGAAATGGTGGTGTAATTTATCCGGAACTGCATTATGGTAGAGACGCATTGGTTGGAATTGCCTTTTTTCTGTCTCATTTGGCCAAATCAGGTTTAAAATGTTCGGAGCTAAAAGCCACGTATCCTGAATATCACATTTCCAAAAATAAAATTCAACTCACGCCAGAAATAGATGTAGATTATCTTTTAGAACAAATGAAAAAAAGAAATTCTCATCTTCCCGTGAACGATGTGGATGGTGTAAAGATCGAATTCGATAATGAGTGGGTTCATTTAAGAAAATCCAATACAGAACCAATTATCAGGATTTATTCCGAAAGTTCGTCATTGGAGAAAGCAAACGAACTTGCTGATAAAATAAAAGGGGAGATACGCGAAGTGCTTGGCGCCCAGGTCCAAGGTTAATCGCATTGTGTCCATTAGGATTCCAACTAATTTGTTTGCCTTGTGCTGTCATAGCTGGCCCGATGTCTGTATTTTTGCATAAATCTTAATGCTGAATGAAAGTTTATCTAGATAACGCGGCTACCACGCCACTTGATCCTAAGGTGCTCGAAGCAATGATGCCCTATTTGACCGAGTGTTTCGGAAACCCGTCTTCCACGCATGCATTCGGAAGGAAATCGAAGACGGCAATTGAACAGGCGCGGAAATTGATTGCAAGTCATTTGAACTGTCAGGGAGGAGAGATTTACTTTACCTCTGGTGGAACCGAGGCTGATAACATGGCACTCAAGTGTGCCGTTCGTGATCTGGGCGTTCAGAGAATTATCACGTCTCCGACAGAGCATAAAGCGGTTATAGAGTCAGCGGAATTGCTTAGAACGCACTTTGGTGTGAAAGTAGAGTATGTACAGTTGGATGAAGTTGGCCGACCGATTTTGGAAGATCTGGAGAACAAACTGAAAGATTCCCAACCAACCATTGTATCGCTGATGCACGCCAACAATGAGATTGGAACCAAAATAGATTTGCATCAATACGGTAATTTGTGCAGAAAGTACAACGCCTATTTTCATTCAGATACGGTACAAACCATGGGGCATTATGCCTTCGACCTTCAGAACTTACCGGTTGATTTTGTGACATGTGCCGCACATAAGTTTCACGGACCTAAGGGAGTAGGCTTTCTATATGTTCGGAAAGATGTGAAAGTTAAATCAATGATCCAGGGTGGTGGTCAGGAGCGCCAGATGCGCGGAGGGACCGAAAATCTATACGGAATTGTTGGTTTAGGTAAGGCCGTTGAATTGGCTTACCAGGACTTGCAGGGACACATTGATCATGTCCAGGGGTTGAAAACCTACATGAGGGATCAATTACTGGATTCCTATCCCGAATTGGCTTTCAATGGTGATACAACAGAGAATGGCAGTCTTTATACCGTATTAAATGTGTGCTTGCCCGAAACGGAAAACACAAAAATGTTCCTTTTTTCTCTGGATTTAAAAGGCATTGCCGCCTCAGGTGGTAGTGCTTGCTCTTCGGGTGCCAGCAAAGGATCACACGTCCTCACAGCAATTGGTTCTTCTCCTTCATGTACCTCCGTTCGCTTTTCATTTAGTAGATTCACCACCAAAGAGGAAGTAGATTATACTCTGTCCGTTATCAGAGAACTACTGCCTGTGAAGGTGAATGCATGAAAATTACATTTCTTGGAACCGGGACCTCGCAAGGTGTTCCGGTAATAGCTTGTGATTGCGAAGTATGCAAGTCGATTGATTTTCGCGATAAGCGCCTGCGCACATCCGCCATGGTGGAGGTAAATGGTGTTAGAATTGTATTTGATTCCGGGCCGGACTTCCGGCAACAGATGTTGAGAGAAAAAGTGCAGGATATCAATGCAGTAGTGTTTACGCATGAACACAAGGATCATGTGGCCGGGCTGGATGATGTTCGCCCTTTCAACTTCAAGCACAAAAAGGATTTACCTATCTATTGTACCGACAAGGTTTTTGAGGCATTGAAACGAGAATATTTGTACGTTTTTGACGATAGCTTTAAATATCCAGGTATACCCCAAATTCAACCGCAGATCATCGACAACCAGCCATTTGAGGTTGATGGCGTACGTTTATTGCCAATTGAGGTTTGGCATCATAAACTTCCCGTTTTGGGCTTCAGAATCGGCGATTTTGCGTACATCACAGATTGCAATAGAATTGAAGAGAACGAAAAACGAAAATTGACTGGTTTGAAGGTGTTGGTACTCAATGCGCTTCGAAGAGAAAAACATATTTCACACTTTACACTGGAAGAGGCCATTGCACTTGGTAAGGAACTGAAGGCGGAAAGCGTTTACTTCACTCATATTTCACATCATTTGGGTAAACATGTGGCTGTTTCGGCCGAATTACCGGACAATATGTTCCTCGCCCACGATGGTTTGAGCCTGGAATTGGATTAATGTCGGCAATTCATCCTTTCCAATAATCAGAAGTTTTAGGCTTTGTTTAACTCGCCTAGAATTCTGATATTTAGGAAGTAATCAACCATTAAGTAAACATGCAAACGAATCACGTAACGTTCAAAACACTGGACGTTTTTAAACTTTTCGCGGTTTTGGCGATCCTTTTTGGGAGTGGTGCCGCGAAAGCTCAAAGTAATGTCCACGCTCAGGACAACCGTTTGTCCAAGACCTATTTGGATAACAAACGCGTATTAGATAAATCTTATCAATACCAGATGCTCAAATCTGAACCATGGCAGAATTTCCGGGCGGCTCACGGAGACTGGTACTGCTGGTTCAATGAAGAAAATGGAAAGCCGCACCGTGCTTATGGTGCCCCAATTTCGGTTTCCGGAGCAACGGCAGCCGACAAAGCGATGAATTTCATCAACACCAAGCTGGGAGATTTCAGCATTCCGGTAGCAGATCTTGAGTTGATTGGAACGTACAAGGGTAAGAAAATGGACTTCGTGAATTATCGACAACGGTACAACGGTCTGGAAGTACTGCACAGTAAACTTACCGTAAGGCTTAATCAAAACGGTGAGGTTATTATGTGGGGAGCAGACGTGTTTAATGGAATAGACGTAGATATTAATCCAACTATCGATGCCGCAGGAATCGAAAATTACGCAACAGCCGGTATTTCAACCCCAATTGAAAATGTAGACGTGAAAGCTGATATGGCTATTCTTCCAATGCCAGATCCGGTTTATAAGAACAAGAATATTTTCAGGCTTGTGTATGTTGTGAATGTACACACTACTGAAACCAATGGTGTTCCAGCTAACTGGTATACGTTGGTGGATGCCAACTCGGGAGAAATTTATTACCGGTCTAATCATGTGTATACATGTGGAGTAAATCACGGACATGATGATGAGTGTGTGCCAGACAATAAGGAAGAACTGAGAAAAAAAGTGGCAGAAGCTAAGATAAGAGCCGCAGACATTGAAGTTACCGTACAGGGAACTGTATATCCCGGTGATCCTACTGATATTCCGACAGTAGTAGATCTACCTAATATTGAGTTAACGGTTGGTGGAAACGGATATACACTAGATGGAAACGGATATGTTTTGACCACTGAGACTGGCACGCAAACTGCTGTGATTCCTCTTGAGGGGACATGGTGTAGAGTTGTAAACGACGGAACCTCTTCCACACCGAGTATGACTGTTTCCGTGAATGATGCAGCGCCTAACGTACTTTCTTTTGATGGAGACGCGAATTTGATCGAGCGGTGTGCATATAAGAATGTAAACACCATTCATGATTACATGAAAACCATCCTTCCATCTTTTACCGGTATGGACATCCAATTGCCTACGAACGTAGAGATTACCCCGCATGAGTGTAATGCTTTCTATAACGGCTCGTCTATCAACTTTTATACGGACAATGTAGATTGTTACAGTCTCGCCCAGGTGAACGACGTGGTTTTTCATGAGTATGGACATGGAATAAACAATACCTTTTATCAGAGTCAGGGGCTGTTTTTCATCAACGGTGGAATGAATGAAGGTTACGCCGATGTATGGGCCTTTGCTGACATGGAAGATCCTCTTTTGGGTGACGGTCATAATCCTACAGACGATACGGCGACCATAAGAAGGTACGATATCGATCCAAAAGTTTACCCGGGAGATCTTGTAGGGCAGGTGCATGCTGACGGTGAGATTATAGCCGGTGCATGGTGGGATCTTTATTTGCTACTTGGAAATGATATGCCCCTTACTATGAGTCTGTTTGCGGAGGCTTATCCCGGTGGTCAGGCCACTAACCCTGATGGTTCAGAAGGACAGGCTTATACAGAGGTTCTTCTGGATGTGCTGTTGGCTGACGATACCGACGGAGACATCACCAACGGAACGCCTAACGATGCGGCAATTGTAGAAGCTTTCCGAATTCATGGCATCACATTAATTTCGAATGCAGTATTGACGCACACTCCAATAGAGGCAAGTGTTTCGTCTGTTGGAATTGACGTTAGTGCGGATTTGACACTTGGATTACCGTGGTCTGATTATCTGGACGATGTAAAGTGTATTTACATGGTTAATGACAATGGTATTTGGGATACCATTCCTTTGGTGAATACTTCAGGAAGTGTTTGGGAGGGTCAAATTCCTCAACAAGACGCTGGAACCATTGTGGCTTACTATGTTGGAGCGGAAGATATAAATGGAGTGCTCTCGGCGGTAGAACCTATTCAGGCCAACGATGACGAGCCGAATTTACCTTATTACATTCTGGTAGGCTTTGATCTGGAAGGTGAAGAAGATGGATCTGATTTCATTTCCACTTTTGGAAACTGGAATACCGGAGTTGGCGATGACGATGCTACCACGGGGTTGTGGGAGTTAACCTCACCTGTCGGATCATGGGCAGATTTGAATGGAGATAACCTTGGAGATGTTTCCAACCCAGATGCAATGGTTGCGCCGGATCACCAGCATACGCCGGGTGGTTCGTTTTGCTGGGTAACAGGAAGAAGTACTTCCTCTACGGGCGGTATTGGTGTGAACGATGTAGATGCCGGAAAGACAACTATTGAGTCGGACGCGTTTGATCTGAGCTCTTACACCAACCCTGCAATCTCTTACTGGAGATGGTATACAAACAGCCCTCCGGGGGGTGCTAACCCGGGAGCCGATTGGTGGCAGGTGTATATCTCTAATGATGGTGGAGCTTCATGGACTTTCGTGGAGGAGACAAAAACCGATGAAAGAGCATGGAGAAGAAACGCGTTTAGAATTCAGGATTACACTACAGCCACCAACAACATGAAAATGAGATTTGTGGCTTCAGATAGTATTCGTCCTGGTCAGAACCTGGATGGAGGTTCTTTGATTGAAGCGGCTTTGGACGATATCAGGCTTTGGGATGAGACTTTTGTTTCAGTTGGGGAAATAGATGGAGTTACAGGTTTCTCGGTTTACCCGAACCCTTCAAATGCGGTTGCAACAATTTCATTCTTCGCCGAATCGGCAATGGAAGACCTTACGCTTGAAATCACGAATCAATTAGGACAAGTAGTTAGTTCGGAAATGATTCCTTATGCGGAACGTATTTACAAGAGAGAAGTAGATGTTTCGGCGCTCGCAAGTGGATTATACATGGTAACAATACGAGCAAATGGCCAATCTAATAGCTTGAGGTTGTCTGTACAATAGTTAGGACTTAATAATTTTTCAACCCCGCTGTTATCCTGTTCCGATACATATCGGAAGTCGATGGAGATAGCGGGGTTTTTGTTTATTTGTAATCAAACAAACCAAAGTTTTGAAGATCAAGATTATCAATGGCCCCAATCTGAACTTGCTGGGAAAGAGGGAACCTGGTGTGTATGGAAATCAATCATTCGAAGATTATTTGGAGCAGCTGCGACAGAAATTTCCAACCGTTCAGTTTGAATATTACCAGAGCAATGTAGAAGGGGAGTTGATTAACGAACTTCAGCGTACTCAAGCAGATGGAATAGTTATGAATGCGGGGGGATACACCCATACTTCGGTAGCTATCGCTGATGCTATTGCTGCCATAAACGTTCCTTTGGTTGAAGTGCATATTAGCAACGTGTACGCACGTGAAGAATATCGACACGAATCTAAAATGGCAAAGAATTGCAAAGGTGTAATAGCAGGTTTTGGAATGGATAGTTACCGATTAGCGGTTGAGAGTTTTATCCTTTAGTCTAACTCACTAAATCGCTTTTTGCCCTTAAAGAATGCCTGCCAAACAATACTTCCGTTATATATACAGGAGTTGTTGGGATTCAGCGAAGCCTTGAGGACTCTTCTCTTTTTAAGCATTTTCCCCGCCTTCCCGTAGTAAGAGAAATGGGCTTTCACAATTGCCCACACATGTGAAAATTGCCCGGAAAACAAGAATTTAACTCCTGCGATGCCATCCAACACCAGTCTCCACCAGATCATTATCAGCAGACTTCCCTGACGATAGTTTTTGGTAATGGTGTAAAGGTTGTTTCTGAAATTGAGAAACGTCTTTCTGGGGCTTTCATAAGTTAACGTACCACCACCAACATGATATACGGTGGATTCATGACAATACCAGATTTTATGCCCTTTGTTCTTTAGTCTCCAGCACAGATCAATTTCTTCCATGTGGGCAAAGAAATCTGCATCGAAGCCTCCCATTTCATGAAAGGTTTCGGAGCGGATCATCATGCAGGCTCCGGTGGCCCAAAATATTTCGCCCGACTCGTCATATTGCCCCTTGTCTTCTTCTGCCAATTCAAATATTCTGCCGCGACAAAAAGTGTAGCCCAGTTTGTCCATAAATCCACCTGCGGCGCCCGCATGTTCGAAATGAGATTTTTGATAGTAGGCCTTCACTTTAGGTTGGCAAGCCGCAACTGCCGGATTGTCTTTCATCAGGCTTTCCAATGGTTGGAGCCAGTTTTCGGATACTTCTACGTCGGAATTAAGAAGCACGTAAAAATCAGACTGGATGTGTTGCAGGCCTTGATTGTAACCTGCTGCAAATCCACTATTCGTTTCGTTTTGAACCGTTTTAACCTGTGGGAATTCCTTTTCCAGAACTTCCATGGAACTGTCGGTGGAATCATTGTCTATTACCCAAATCTCAGCACCGGAGGAATGAGCAATTACTGACGGAAGAAACTGTCTTAAAAAATCAGCTCCGTTCCAGTTCAATATGACTACAGCGGTTTTCAATGCAGCCAAAGATAGCCGTAGAAATAAGATTAATCAACAAATGTTTGCTTATCGGGGATTGGTGAACAGTTCCTCGCTACGAGTTCCGTGTGAACCGTTAAGTGGAGTGGTCTGATCCCAGTTGTCGAACGGGGTAGTCCTCTTTTGAAGATCCATTTGCCAGCGATAGTTTTGTCTTTCGCCACGCATATCTGAATGAAGAATCTCGTAATCATTCGTTACTAAATCGGGTAGGTAAAAGATGAAGCGACGATTACTAAAGTTCCCAAGTTTGTAATAGTGCCAAATTTGATAAGGGTAGGAGGAAGGCTCATTCGGGCGATCTGTCATCGTATTCGGAGCTCCGTATTTCAGGTAAACCCGACCACGATCGGTTACGTATCCCTTCTTTACCTTGGTTCCAAACAATTTATCAACTTGCTTTACCTGAACCAGATACTCTTCCCATTTCATTTCCGCTTCATCATCGTATCGGCGGTTCCAGAAGTTGTAGAAAAACTGCTTTTTGGTTTCCATGTCTATCGATTCCAGTTGATTTTGGATTACCGCATTTTCCAGATCAGATGCGATAGGAGATAGACATCGAATCGCTTCTGTGATAGAGTCTTCAGTTTCAAAATTGTCGGCAAATGATCCGGTGTAATCCACATCCTCCAGCGAACTCATGTCTGGAGTGGCCGATGGGTTCAGTCGCTCAAAATATTGCTTCTGCTTGCAAACCAGTTTATTGGTTTTGTCGCGAACCTCAATAACCAGATTATAAGAACCTGTCGGTAAATCTTCGATGGTAAAACTGTTGAACACCACGTTTACAGGCTCAGTTGACAGTTTAGTAAACCGGAAATAATCCTGAAATTTGGTTTGGCTCGAAGCCTTTTCGATGAATTGATTGACAATAAACCTGCCGTCAATTCCCAGGGCTTTCTCGGTGCCGTACAGTTCCATGTAGTAGGCAATCTTTCCAGTATACGGAGGATAGTAATTGGTAACGTATGGCACAACTTCATAGCCCGATTTGCTCCACTCAGTATAAACATCACTTTTCTGAAAAGACTGGAGTAATTCTATATCAGACGTGCTTACGGTGGATTTGTCGACCCCGCGCACTTCAATAATCTGACTTGCAGTTGTAGGCTTGCGCGAACTGTTGTTCAGGTCAATGATTTCCAGTTCATAGGTATACATCCCAGGCTTTAAGACCCATCGTTTCTGATCAACGAAATCGTTAATAATGCTATCCTGGCCAATAATTGGACTTTTTAGATTGTACTTTTTAAAGTCAACGATTGAGTCGCCTTTCTTGATGATTTGAGTTACCTGAATTTGACCCTGAAGATTCCCCTTGTCGTTGGTAACGTAGTTTATGGTGTGCCCTACAACTGAGAGATACGTTTCAATGTAGCTTCCTTGCCCCGGGGCATAGAAGTTTTTGTAAGCTGAGAAAGCCGCAACAGGTTCTGTTTCAATAACTGCGGGCTGCTCTTCCTGCGAATGCGCAAGAAACACACATAACAAAGCTAATGTTGAAAATAGAGCTCTCATTACCATAATATACTACAAAAATAGCGCCTTTATTATAAACAGGTGTATCCGGTTATACCAACGGTCGTATTTTTTTAGGAAAATCCTATTTGGGGAATAAAAAGGTTTTTTACATTTGCACTCCTTCGCGCACGCCCTTGGCGGCCGGAGGAGTGTGAAAGCACAAAAACGACCATGGTGAAGTGGCAGAGTGGTCGAATGCACCGGTCTTGAAAACCGGCGTGCCGAAAGGTACCGGGGGTTCGAATCCCTCCTTCACCGCAGCAAAAGGCAGCTCATTGAGCTGCCTTTTTTGCGTTCAGTCGGGATTCGAACCCAACGGGTTCAGGGACAGACTGAACGCAAAAAAGGCAAAATCTGCGGAAGCAGATTGCCTTTTGCTGCAAGGCTCCCCCAACGGGATCACGACCCTGAGCCTGTCGAAGGGGAGTAATCCCTCCACCCGGCTCCTTCGATTTTGGTTGTTCAGGGACAGACTGAACGCAAAAAAGGCAAAATCTGCGTAGCAGATTGCCTTTTGCTGCAAGGCTCCCCCCAAAGGGATCACGACCCTGAGCCTGTCGAAGGGGCGTAATACCTCCTTCACAT
This sequence comes from Parvicellaceae bacterium, assembly GCA_965267315.1. GTDB lineage: Bacteria > Bacteroidota > Bacteroidia > Flavobacteriales_D > Parvicellaceae. The sequence continues at coordinate 3,393,329 of OZ253949.1, read as the reverse complement.
ATCTATTTCAATTTCGTTTTTTCAGGGACGGGCTCCGCCTCGGTTCAGTCGGGATTTGAACGGAACCAGCTTACGGAACTAGTTAACACCCGGTTGAAATGGAACCCATAGAAATAGGGTTGCCTTAATAGGCCTGGTTCTATGTGGGTTTGATCCCTTGACCGACAAGTATCCCATAGTTTGTTAGTAAGCTTTTATTTGGCACATCATGTAAACCGAATATTTTACTATATTCATTGTATCCCTACGCATTACATTTTTTCATGGAAAGAGTGCAGGTGAGTCGTTCACCAAAGATGGACGTAGGCAATGATTCAAAGGGAATTAACTCTTTGCAATTCAAGGATCAGCGAACCGAATCGAAGGTTCGAGGTAAAATACACCAGTTTGCTAAAGAGCATGCTGATACAATGGTATCAGGATTGCCCATTCAAAAAGTAGCTAACAATACTGGGTTACCCGATCAACTTAAATCGGGAATAGAGAGCCTTTCCGGTTATTCCATGAATGATGTGAAAGTGCATTACAATTCCTCCCGACCAGCTCAATTTCAGGCGCTGGCTTATGCTCAGGGAAATCAAATACACCTTGGTCCCGGTCAGGAAAGACATTTGCCACATGAAGCGTGGCATGTGGTTCAGCAAAAACAGGGTAGAGTAAAACCAACCAGACAACTAAAGGGCATTACCAATGTTAATGATGATCCTGTTTTAGAGAAAGAAGCAGATGTGATGGGGTCCAGAGCACTGCAAGGTAAGGGAATGGTAAAAGTTATGGTTAGTAGACCAACGGCCCGTAGCTTAATTCAGAAGAAGTTGGATCATAAACGATCTGTGCTGCAGAGGGTAAACACATCTGTAAATAATACCATGCATAGTGGAAATGTTAACACTCCTTTCGAGACAATTCGAAATCATTTTCACCTTGGTGCAACAGGACTAGTGTACAATGGGATTATTGGTAATGGTGCACCTGGTGCCTTGGGCCTTTCGTTTGGTCAGGAATCACGCCCCTCAAGGAGGGAAGTCTTGTTAGATACTCATACAGGAGGAGGGGCTCACCCTCCTTTAGTAACTGCAATAGGCCGTTTTGGCACCCTGGAAGGGAATTTGAATGCAGCGGCCCAACCGCACGATGGAGGACATCTTGTGGCCTTGGAACTTTGGAATACAGCAGGTTGGATTAATCAGTCCACTAATTTAGCCGCTCAAGATAGGAATGAGAATCAACATGGAGCCTGGAGGAATCAGGAAATGGCTATTGCAGGTTTACTTCAAACTCCCCCAGCCCATAGAGACTGGACCCAGATTCGATATAGAGTTAGAGTAAATTATGTTCGAAATAATTATTCGGTTCCTGAGCAAGCAGTATGGGATAGGACATTTGGCGTTTATAACGCGGGAATTGTGCCTCGCCCAGCAACCAACAATGCTATCAATTTTCATGGATGGTCGGCAAACTACTACCATGCTGCCTGGATGGTCAAAGATCACTCTTTGTTAGATGGAGCAGCCAAAGGTGCGGCTCTTGGTGGAACAGGAGGCGCTGGTTTTGGTGGTTTTGTTGGCGCTGGACTTGGACTTGTAGGTGGTGGAATAGTTGGCGCAGCTACGAACTACGCCAGGAATAAACTTGGTTACAAAAAAGAAGAAAAACTCTTTGATACTGGCGTATAACAAATAATAGGTGATGCATACGAGACTGCACAAAAATGAAAAAACTGCCTCTTTAGAATCAGGAGCTGATTCAGCACTTAATAGTGTTTCATTTGGCATGACCCAGTTTAAAGACAATCGTCAAGAGTCTGGCCGATTGTCCGATCTTCAGGCTCAAGCCTCAGCGTCTATTCAAAGGAAGGAGAACCAGACCGGTATGCCAAATCAACTAAAGGCCGGAGTGGAGCATTTGTCAGGGATGGATATGAGTGATGTTCGGGTTCATTACAATTCATCCAAACCAGCCCAGTTTCAGGCGTTGGCTTATGCTCAGGGAAACCAAATTCATCTTGGGCCAGGTCAGGAAAGACATTTACCACACGAGGCATGGCACGTGGTTCAACAGAAGCAAGGCAGAGTTAGGCCAACAAAACAACTTAAGGGTGTTACCAATGTGAACGATGATCCCGTCTTAGAAAAGGAGGCAGATGTGATGGGAGCGAAGGCTCTTCAAGCAAGGTTCCAGCTGTATGATGCTAGGGAGATGAAAGAAGCCAAACATGATCAGTTTCAATTCAAGACTCACTACGTGGACGATTTTCCGGTGCAAAAAAGAGATGATGCCGTCAACATGAATGGTGTGATGGTATGGAATGCAGGTGATTTGATCCAAAGAAGATCAACTAATGATCTGGTGCAGTTTTATCGAAGTCCTGCTGGGCTACAGGCAATTATTAATACCAGAGACGGAAGTTTGGTTACCCAATTCTCATTTGGTTCGGCACTAATGGGAGTCTTCACTCATCCAGCAACTTATCTTTTCATTGAATCTATCACCACACTTACAGCTGGAATGATGTTGATCGGAGCCGGTTCAATGGAAGGTTGGGCGGTATTTGCCGTTGGTACGGCTAAATTCTGGCGGGCAATGGAAACGCTGGCGATGGAGTCAACCACCAGTGAGCAAAGGAAGGCGGAGTATAAGCAGCACATGAACAAATTACGCGCAACGGAAGCAGCTTTAGCCATTTTGTTGGCGGCGGCTGGATCAGGAAACTCGAAGTTGAACATTGTAACGAAGATTACCGCAGGCATTTTTGCATTCTTGAAATCTGTCCGATCCTTTCTTGCATTTCAGGATTGGGGAATTTGTGGCAAACTTATGTTACATGCTATTCAAATTCTGGAGGGGGTTACGCTAATTATTGGAGGAAATAACTGGGAATCACCGGATACCAGTACCTTGGGTAAGGTGTCAGGTGCTGTTATAGGAGGGGCTAAGATAACTCGAGGATTGACGAGTAGTGGTAACGATGTAGCCAAAGAAAGATCTACACAAGTGGTGACATCGGAGGTCTGATATTGAATGTATGAGAGCAACAGAGAGAACTAGAGACAAGAACATTCTGAATAGTGATACGAAGTCAAAGGCTTCATTGCAGAGGGTGAAATTTAACGATTTAAGATCCCACCATAGTCTGCAATTCGTGGATCAACTGGTTCAAAAAGTTGACAATACAACTGGTATGCCGGACAATTTGAAAGCTGGCGTTGAAAATTTATCGGGCATTGATATGAGCGATGTTAAGGTACATTATAATTCCTCCAGACCTGCCCAGTTCCAGGCATTGGCCTACGCACAAGGAAATCAGATTCATTTGGGGCCGGGGCAAGAAAAGCATTTGCCCCATGAAGCGTGGCACGTGGTTCAACAGAAACAAGGTAGGGTAAAGCCGACAAGGCAATTGAAAGGTCAAACCAATGTTAATGACGATTCTGCTCTAGAGAAAGAGGCTGATGATTATGGAAAAATACTGTCTAGAACAGATTTCAGTCAAACTAGTCAGTTGAAGTCAACTAGAAGTCATTTTGCCACTTCGAATCAGGTGTTACAACCAGTCTGGGTTGAGGGATTACCTTATAGAAGTGGCCCTCATGCTTTTACACAAAGCGTTGCCCTTCGAAATGTCTCATCAGATGATCTGGTAGATATACTATGTAATAGCTGGGTAATGCAAGGCCAACATGTGGACAGGAGTCAGGCCATTGCCTTTGCAAGAGAAATTGCTACATCCACGAAACGATGGACTTCCCAAAAGGTTGTTCAGGCATTTCAGGAATTCAGTGGTGCACAAACCGGAAGATTACAACCGTCGCATCATCAAGCAAACCAATCCTTAACTCCCCTTACAGATCGTTTGCAAGAAGAATTCGCGAGGATAGATGCTCGATCCAGGCAAAGAGAAACCTATACCGATGAATCCACAACTTATGCCCCAGGTGGTTTCACTACAACGGTTAGAGTAGATTCAAGACCGGGAGAACTTCATCGTGAAATCATCACAAATCATCCATCAGGTGTGTCTACGGTTACACATGTTCATCAGGTTTCCAATGCTTCCGGAACCACAACTACCAGAAGAACAGTTACCTCTGGTCCTGGCGAAGATGTGGTACCGGTATATAGGCCATCAACAGATACTACTCGAGGTTCTTCTTTTCTTACTGGTGATGGGGGAGATTCTCATGGGGAACCACCTGTAATTCCACACCACCTTCCTGTAAGACCCAGGCAAGTACCCATTCCTAATCCGGGTTTCCAACGGGTTAATCCACGATTTCTTCCAACACCGCCAGGTGGAGTTCATGGAGATGGGGTTGTGTATACCGATGAGTCTTCCTGGTTAGATGTTGGTGCCAATGTTTTTTACGCTGGTGGCCCTGAAGCTCCGGTACAAACGGTTTATACTCTTCCCGATAGTCTCAATCGACAACGTTCGGGGCACCTTCCGGATAGGGGTAGCAATATGGGAGGGGCGATTGATGCTGCAAATATCACAGGGGACGTCTTTGCACTTGGCCAGCAAGTGAGAGATTTTGCTCAAGACCCAAGGCCACATCGGGCTGGGAGAGCTGGAATGACTGTAGCCTCAGGAGTTAACAACGTGGCCTCACTTACAGGGCATTCCATGGCTGCAGCAACGGGTCCGGCTGTTGCCTTTGGATATTGTGTAAGAGCGGGATGGCAAACAGGGGTCAACGCAGTAAAGTTATCTCGTCTAAATGATCTCAAGGAGCAAGGTTTCAGAGCAGAATATGCAGCTATTTTGAAATATGCGATAGAGAAAAGAAGAAGAAAGTTGATTCGTAGTATAGTCGCTATTGGGGCAAGTGGTGCAATGGGGGCAAGTTTGGTTGCTGGACCAGCGGGAATTCCTTTGCTGATTATTGGAGCAGCTGGGGGTGCTTTATTAGCTGGTTGGATGTTGCTGAGTAACCTTTCTAAGCGTCTGGGAGATGGACGAAGAGATCGAGCTGCAACCGCTAGACAGTTAGAAGCAGGTTGTGCAAGACGAGATCGGGAAGCAATATTGATTTTAGAAGCACTGGGGCTGGAGGCCAGGGCGTCCGCTGATCAAATAGCCGAAAAACTTAGATCCACGCCGTAATCTTTGGTCTTAAAAATGAAAGTCGATGTTTGCTAAAAGAATAGATAATAAAACTAAAGAGACCCAGAGTCGAGGAAATGTTGAGAATTCCATGGGAATTCGGCAACAGACTCAATTTAAAGACAATCGAAAGAGCACTATTCAGATGATGACACACCGTGCTCAGATAAACTCGTCAATCGCCGAAATAAGCAAAAATGAAACTGGCATGCCTGGACAACTCAAATCTGGTGTCGAGAGTCTTTCAGGAATTGATATGAGTGATGTTCGGGTTCATTACAACTCATCCAAGCCAGCTCAGTTCCAGGCATCAGCTTATGCACAGGGAAACCAAATTCATCTTGGACCCGGACAAGAAAGACACCTGCCTCATGAAGCATGGCACGTGGTGCAGCAGAAGCAGGGTAGAGTTAGGCCGACAAAACAACTCAAGGGTGTTACCAATGTGAACGATGATCCCGTCTTAGAAAAGGAGGCAGATGTGATGGGGGCGAAGGCTGCGCAAATGAAGTATTCCCATCTAGAAAGTGGCCGGAAATTGGTTCAGCGGAATACAGGGTATCAAACTTCAATTCAAAAGATGGATATCAACATTGACAACGTCAATGCCACGTCAAGTACAGCTGAAATTGATAAGAATGTAACCCCAGTGCAATGGAATCAGAATCTTACATCATTTGAGTTGGATCATCCAAAACCGGGATATATTGGTAGTGCAATAGTTTATTCAGGTGAATCGAATGCTACTAGTTTGGCTGATAAGTACATTGAAGGGAGCCAAGATTGGAGCAAGGAGGAAAGAAAGGCCAGGCTTGGAGTTAAATTCGGAGTGAATCACATGGCGAGCGTAGATCCAAGAGGTAATTATGATATAGAACATGATGTTGCGCGAAAATCAGTTGCCAGTTATGTGAAAGTTCACGGTAAAGCGTCTGCCTATATTTTTGGATTAACTTGGGGCTATTCCTTTAAAAAGGGAGGTATTACAGGAACAAAGACGATGGCAGAGATGAGGCATGCTATGCTAACGGGGGCTATTGGAGGAGAAAGAGTAAATTGGAAAAAAGGTTCTGGAACTTCAATTGTACCTGCATCAAACGCGGAGGTGGTAACCAAACTAGACGGATTAGCCAAAAATAAAGGTATTCCTTACGGAATGTTGCGTAGCTGGGTAACTCATAATGGGCAAGCTGTGAATCATCGACTATCGGCTAACAATGCCAATCCGATTTATTATCACTCATTAGATGCAGATGCCCCTAATTTCTTAACCCTTAAGGAAAAAAGAGGAGGGGGATGGAAGAAAGTATTAGAAGCTTATGATGAAGTAGTTGGTACAAAAGGTCCTAAGAAAATGATCATAGGCGGATACAATTTATTAGCTCAACCTGAAGAACATCAAACTGCTCCAAAGGATTATCATCGAACGGTTCAATCAAACGTGGTAGACTTAGCTATTAGACAGGCGATTCATAGTGTGGCACCTAGTATGACCTATCCTACTGAACCTAATTTCCTGATAGAAGTGAATACCTATCATGAGGCAGAACAGCGTAAAGCTGCCACAGGGTCATATTTGTGGGGTGATAAAGCTGCTGAAGGAAGAGAGTTATATGATAATCTTATTTCTGGAGGAGAGGTTAGACCTGATCGGGATGTGGAGTACGATCCATTGGCTTCCGTGGCAACAGGAGTTAAGGGAGGAGGGGCTCGTTTAAAAATTGAAACAGGGAAGAAATATGATTCAGGTTCTATTAGTGGTCAACCTCATTTTTCAAGAATTGGGATTGGCGATGTGATTCATCCAATTGAGCAGTACATTGTTCAGGCACAGTCAATGGCAGGTGCATCCAGAATAGCGTCTGCGTATGTTGCCGCTTATGCAGCTAATAATGTGGGAGTTACCCCTCCAAAAAGAGCCGAAGTAATTCCATTGTTTCATCCTGTCGAAAAAATGGTTCTCGAATTAATTACGGGTGAGATGATAGCCCCTCCAGTCGTACCGCGTATTACCTTTAATGATACGAGTTTGCCAATTGTACTGATTTTGAGGCAGATTCATGCCAGATTGGACTTATTGAAAAAGACCAAAGCGTTTAATGATATAGTAGATGAATAAACCACGAGTAACTGAATACACGAATTAAAAATAAAACCCAGCAAGGCGGATCAAGACACGGCCATTCGCAAAACTCACCTCAGCACTTTCAGTTTAAAGATAATAGAGGTGATAGCATAGATCAACTGAAAATCAGCAGGATGGCGGATGATTATTCAGGAGAGTTGACTAGTAATCATTCTATTCAACGAAGACCTAATAATACCGGAATTCCCGACCAATTAAAATCGGGAATTGAAGTTCTTTCAGGAATTGACATGAATGATGTTCATGTTCATTACAATTCATCCAGACCAGCGCAGCTTCAGGCAATGGCCTATGCTCAGGGAAATCAAATTCATTTAGGACCAGGACAAGAAAGACACCTACCTCATGAAGCGTGGCACGTGGTTCAACAGAAGCAGGGTAGAGTAAAACCTACCGGCCAGCTGAAAGGCAGCACTAGCATCAATGATGATCCAGTACTAGAGAAAGAAGCAGATGTGATGGGAGCCAAAGCAATGCAAATGAAGTCTGTGAATGGTGTAATTCCCAAAAAACAACTTCTTCCATCCGGTGATAAAAGTCCTGCACAGTTTAGGATGGGGGTGGAGTACGAAACTCAGATTGAGGCTCGATTGCCAGGTACAGCTCCACCATGGACAATGGCTGGTTGGGTTGCACAAGATCAAGTGATGTACAATGGTGGAACCTGGAAAGTTGTCTCGGATAATAGTAGATTGGAGTTTGTGGTTGATCCTCCAGCAGCCAATGCAACGGCTCTGGATCCGATCATGAGAACAATGATGAACAACCTTACCATGATGACACATTCTTTGAGAGCAGGAGACACTAAGTTTCATAATTTTTTTCCTGTGGCCGGGTCCACTGCTAATTATGAACTTCGGCAGTTGAACCAAACTGTAATAACAGGGTCAATGCAAGGTACGATTGGAGTCCCGTTTGAGAAATTATATCAGTTTTTTGATCTATTAACCACCTATAGACTGGAGGCAAATAAGGAACTTATTAAGCATCATGATGCCGAGGTTAGTAAGAAAGTTGTCCAACATAATGTCATGCCGGCAGGACCCGCAAAAGTAGCGTTAGCAGCAAATCTTCCAGCTCTGCAAGCAGACATGGCTGCTGAAAAGGCGGCAGGAGCAGCAGCAATATCTCCTGCCCGTATTGCTACATACAATACAATTAAAGGGCATGTGGACAACCTGTGCGCTGATATCATGGATCGCGTTAATGGAACGACCCTTGCATATCGACCACGCGAGCAGCAGAGTTTAGATAAATTGAAGGGTCTTCTTCATTTTGTAGGACAGTATGAAGTCTTTGCCCTTAATTATAATAATGGGTACAAAAAGAAGAGTTTCCCTGTTATGAGTCGATCATCTTTCAGAAGCATGTATATGGCCTTGGGCAGTAATTTTTATAAAAGAGAATTCAGACGTCTGGTGGTTCCATTAACCGGACGACTCGGTGTGAACCTAGGAGATCAAATGTTTAAGAATGCGGCAGTGGCTGTTGGAGCTGATGGGCAATTTACAGTCGGGGAGTGGCTTGATTCGATTGAACAAGGGGTGCTGAGGACCTTTCCAGATGGTTCAACAATGAAAGCCGACCGAATGAGTGGGCCTGATACGGCTACTAACGATACGGATAAATCCATGGGAAATATGGGACTAGACAATGGCAAAGTAGTGGTTGAGTTGCGGAGTATCAAACATTTGGCACGATTGGCAACTCATAACCCATACATGGGCGTTCGGTTCGTTCAAGATTTATCCAGACTCGATTTGTAGCAGGACTGGGGGGAGGAGATTCCGATCAAATCAGTTCTTCAACCCATCCTTCTCATCTTTAGCCCCAACAACTCCCTGAATGATTGAGTAAATGGCATTTACGAAAACAAACAGGCCATAGAGGGTAAGTCCATGATGAGCACTTATTTCTCCTATGTCCTTGTAGATTTCCCGAATGCCAATAAAAATCAAGGCCAGAGCGATAAGTAATTTCACATAGGGATGCTCCATTAACGTTCTTAGTTTCTCAATTAAGTTCTTCATTCTGTTGAGTTGTTTTGGGGGCGTTTAAACTCATTTTCTATCTTATGTTTCACCTTTAAAGCGTCAGTTTTTACCTGGGTTTGCACGGCTTCCATCCCACTAACCGCTTTGAGCATGTTCAGGATCGCTCTTAGAAACATGATCAACCCATATAGAGCAAGTCCGTGGTGCACAGTAAGGCCTTTAATATTCTGGTTGTAATTGTCGATAAGTTCATCGATACTGGTATACAGAAATACAATGGCCAGAAACATACTTGTATAGGGACTATTAAGGATAGTATTTGAAATACGATAGATTTTATTCATGAACAGCGCTTATAGTATTATGAAACTTCCGTCTGCTCTTGCCCTGCCTCAGTAAATGATATTTCCCCACCCCAAAGGCAATTACACATACAGGTATTGTTCAGAGAGGGCATGTTGCCAATCATAACGTCTTCTGTTCCTGGTTCCCAGGGAGCTACGGTTACCGGTATGCAAGGCATAGGAGTCAATACACCAAGAGCTGCCGCAGTGGCGGCAGCAACCTCCGGATTAGAGGGGGAGGAGCACATTCCAAACGTGGGAATATTAACCATCGGGATATGATCCATGATGGTTGCTGCGGGCATATTACTGGTCATTACCCTGTTAGTTGGTAAAACGATGAGTGAAGCCGGCGCAACACCAAAGGTGCAGGTCATCATGGCTCCCATACATACTTGTTGTGGCATAGTTCTGTGTTTTTAAATGGTTTTATTGGATTTGTTATACTCCCTTCTGATACCTACAAGGATATCATTACACCTGATTGTTCTTTCTTCTCGTTTTGCGGCTTGAATGGCACAGTAGCGCAGTACATTGATCATTTCTCCACCTGACAACTCATACTTTTCGGCAATCTCCTCCAATTGGTTTGGGTTTTCGAGTTCAAAATTCTTAAGCAAGAGGTTTTTCCAAAGTTTCTTTCTTTCTTTGGCTCCAGGCTTAGGGAAGTAAACCATGCTTTGAAAACGCCTGGAGAAAGCCTCATCAATATTAGAGTTGAGGTTAGTGGCCAGAATAACCAATCCTGAAAAGTCCTCAATCCGCTGTAAAAGATAAGCTACTTCCTGATTTGCGTAACGATCATTGGCTCCTTTGGTTTGAGTTCGCTTTCCAAACAAGGCATCAGCTTCATCAAAAAAGAGAATCCAATGCTTGTTTTCTGCTTCATCGAATAACCTTCCCAGATTCTTTTCGGTTTCACCAATGTATTTAGAGACCACCATGGACAGGTCGACCCGGAAGACCGGCCGTTCCGTTGCCTTTCCTAATAGTGTGGCAGCAAAAGTCTTTCCGGTTCCGGGAGGGCCGTGAAATAAGGCCCGGTAGCCTGACTTTAACGTCTTTGATAATCCCCATTGCTTTAAGATGAGATCGCTGTGTTTGAGCCACTCCATGATCTCGGTTATCTGATCTTGAACAATGGTCTCTACAACCAGATCATTCCAATCCAGTTTGGTGGAGATTTCTTTGGCAGGAAATCGAGAATTATACTGAGGTAGAACTTTCTTTCCGGTAATGAGTAGATGAAGGTATTCGTTGGAAACACTAAGTGCCTGATCCAAAGAAAAGTCCTGTTCAGAATCTAATTTTAAGATACCGCTCTTGAAAAAGAAATGACTCTCGTCGAAGTTTTTCATGAATTGCATACGTAATTCTAAAGAAGATCCGGAGAGTATAAAGCTTGCAGTGTTGATAGTAGGAACAAATCCGTTAGCTGAATTGTCTTTAACACCTCCAAACTCACTAAAGTCGCAATTCAGATGTTGATTCTTGATCAGAAATACATCCAGACTTTGAGGTTTAAGGTGATGAATTAATGCTAACGCCAGAATGATCCGTTCTTCGAAACCCAGTTTGTTTTCCTCGATGAATTGCGCATATGAAGAGTTGCTTGGACCAAACTCTGGCGGTGACAGTTCGTAGATAGAATCTACCTCGCATTCGTTTTGGAAATAAAGAGTAAGGCTAGCATTTACCACCGACTCAAACCACTCGAACTCTCTTTCAAGTACTTTGGATGTTTCCACTATCTCCATTCTACTGATATCATTTTATTCATCCAACTCAACTTTACCTTATTAAAGCTCCATGGAATTTGATCCAGAAGCATGTCGAAGGGTTTTTGCTCTACCCTTAACACGTAGAAATCCTCATTAAAGATCAAGCGCCCCTGACGTTTTAAAAACGACTCCCTGAGTCCTTCCACACTTGTGTTTTTGATAGCCGACCATTGCTGAATGACTGCTTCAAGCATACTATCGGCCATTTCTTTCTGCTCTTTTGTTAGCATTGTGCTTTTAGTTATTGGTCTTGAGGCTTTTACACCACAGAGAATTTTATTTAATACCATTTCATGTTCGCCACAATTACTCTGGCCAGTACACAGGTATTGAAGCAGATGAATGGCAATGTCTTCACACTGTTCGTTTTTCAACGATCCATCCGATTGGAGTAGCTCCAATCGCTCAAACAACATGGGTATGTATGGAGAAAGTATAACTATCCCTGCGTTAGAAAGAAAAATGGACTCACCCTCCTCAGGAGTAATAATATCTTCTTCTGTGTCCTCTGCAGATTCGGTATTGACATCCAGTTGTTGCGTATTATCTATTTCTAACTGAATTTGCTCCAATTGGTTGGTTACAGTTATGTGTTTTTTCGGTAATTTTTTAGCTAAACCGATGAACCTTGCATTGGCATAAATATTTTGTACGATCTGGTAGGTAAGCGACCCTTGAAGGCGATGTACTGGCTCTTCGTGGTAGATAAGAGGCAGTAATTGGCTCAACGTAGCGTCGGCCAGGTGCTTGCGCATGGAGTTAAAAAGAAGGTTAATCCAGAAAAGTAAATCAATACGTTTGGTATGTCCGGAACCAATAAAGAAGAAGACAGCCGTGTATAACTCATTCCTGATGGCACTATATTGTGCTTTGGTCAGGTATCTACTCATTTCAATCAAAACACTGGTGACTGAATCAAATTGAGTTTTCTGATACTGATCCAGATGGAGCTTTATAAGCGTAACAACCTGGTAATCATTGAAATATCTGACCTGGCTTTGCTCAGCTACATTCCGATACCATGATACATTCATGTTTCCTTCATTCAGGGAGGCCTCCTTTAGTTTCTGGTACAGCATTTCTCCTACTTCATTGCCGGATAAGCTTGAATGGCTACGGGTAAGTAGTTTTTCAAGATCACCATTATCTCGATGTAAGCTGGTCCCGGTCTTCTTGCTGTTTTGGCTTTTAAGCCATTTTAGGATAGAATAAGTATCTGCATTAGTAGCATGCTTTGTGGAATATGCCCCTAACACATGGAGCAGTTCCCTCTTGTCTATGTTCAATTTACTCGCAATACTTTCTGTAATGAAGTTGAAATAGGAACTCTCTCCGCCACTTGCCGCCTGGGATTGTATCGTAGCCCAAATAACTTGCTTAACTATTGTTTTCCAAGCATGCTGACTTATTCCGGTTAGGAAAGCTTCCATTCCATGTAAGGATACTAGTTGTTTAAAGATGGTTTTATGTTGGATATTACTTCTGCTCTCAATCGCGCTGACTAGTTGGATAAAAAGGTCGTCATCAGAAATCATTAATAGGCTATCAATGTTTTTCTGCTTTATAACTAGTTGTGTTAACCTGGACTTTGATCGTTTCCAGGCCAAAGAACTTATCTCTTGTATTTTCCGAAATGCCAGATTGTTGGCCCACCAGGGAATTTGGTTTGTTTCGATAATAGTTTGCATCAAATCCCTTTGAAACCGGGTGTTATGTAAGTATGATGCTATATCCTTGTCCGTTTTGATTGTTGAGGTTTTAAGTGTTCGCAAGAAGGACACCATTTCCTGAAGCGAATTTGAAGGTTCTACCTGTGTCGCTTGCAGAAGTCGCGCAATTACCGCCTTTAGCAGAACGTACGGTTGAGTATGATTTAACTTACAAATGGAATTGATGTAGTAAATAATTTCCAATTGTTTGAGTTCCCTGTTAATGGATTTATTCCAAATAGCCCGGAATTCTCTGGCCATGTGTTCTGCTTTTAGATTAACGGCCTTGTTCAAGGAAGTGTTATCTTCTGAGGATAGCGAGAGGGGTATAGATTCTGTCCTGGAAGTTTCAGTTTCAATCAAACTTCGAATAGACTTGAACACAGTCCCTTCAAAGTCGTGGTGCTCAATCTGAGAAAGTAGGAACTGGATACCTTCGGAAGAATTTAGTTCATGCTTTTGAACCAGATTAATTATCTCCAATCGTATCTCCGGCAGATCGAGGCTAAGCCCGGTAGATTGAACCTCTTTAAGAAGATTGATAATCTTTTTAACTCCCGTAAACTGCAAAGAACCTTTTTGAAAGGAGATTCTCGCGGTGTGGGAATCGAAGTGCTCAGGTTCAGGAAAGGATTGATTCGATATGGTTTTTAAAAATTGTTCAAGGGGCTTTTTAAATTTAAGTTCAGGGAGTTTAATCAGTTCATGAAACAGCTTAATGACTTCTTTGTCATCAATCGTTGATAAACTTCTTATAGCATAGAATAGCCCAAGCCATAAATCAGAAGGCTGTGGTTTGGGGTTTCCTGGAAAAGCTTCAAGTAAAATATAGGGGAGTTCCTGTTTTATAACGGTAACTAATTGATCATAGCTCGATTTTGAAGAAAGACCGGAACTCTTAGCCACAAATAGCTCCGCATATTTCTGCAATGTTTTGAGATATGAGTTTGTCGTCTGCGAAATAAGATATTGCATTAGCTCGCGATCAACGAGTTCTATTATGCGACTTCTGGATGCGTTTAACAACATCTCATTAAGTAAACTAGTTGCGACTTTGGGGTTCCCTTTTACAACTCGGTTAAGTTCCCTAATGAGTTTTGGTTTCGGATGATCAGTTAAACTTGCTGAGATGGATCCATAGCGGAGGTAGTGAACAACCGCGACCAGAATTTCACTGTTTACGGCTTCTTGTGAGGGAACTTTGTTTTCATTGTAAGATGAGGTTTTGGTTTCTTCTTCCGCTTTTAGCTCCAGTATAAGTTGTTTGAACTGTAGGTGCTGTTCATTGTTCAGCTCCGCCACTTGAATTCCATGAACAATCGCGTCCAGAAAATTCAAATAGTTAATTCTTAGTGAGTTAGACAGGTTTTTGATGAAGTATTGTAAAAAGCTCTTTCTGCTGTGGTAGCTTCTTGATCCAACAAACAGATAGGCCAAAATAACTTCCCATACAGCATTTCTGAATTCATAATCTGTACGATCTGTGATCGGATTTGCACGATGGGTTCTTAGCGTCTCATTTTTATAGTCAATTATATACTTACCATCGTTCCCTGCTATTATGTTAACAATCTGTTCCAGATTAGCATCCTCGAACTGGGTGACCAATCTGGTTCTAACGAATGACTTCTTTCCATGTTTTTGCAGTGTCAAAGCCAGTTGTGTAGGCTCTCCGGAAGCTAGTTCCTGTAATAATTTTTCAGGGGTTTCCAGATTTGGGACGTGCCAGTTTAAATAGCCTTTCAATAAGAAGAACTCGAACAATTCTATTCTGTGATCATTCAATATGATCTTTTTTCCATGTCGCAGTCGGCCATTATCAAGAATATTGCTGTTTAGGAAGTTGGTGAGCTCTTCTTCCAGTCTGGTGGCCACTTCTGATTCAAAATTCTCCAGACCTATGGAGCCCAGGTTCAGTTGAATCTGGTCAAAAAGCAGCACTTCGTCCTCACTCGAATGGTAATTAAGAATTTGGTCGAGGAGCCGATTTAGTTGAAGTTCTTGTAGTTTGCTTAGCCTGTCCTGTAGCGAGAGTGCAATTTGTTCATTATGCAAGCTTACCTGAAAACGTTGAGACTTGATGATATTTGATCGCTGCTCAGTCAACTTTTATTCTGTTGCAAGTACTGAATCAATTGATAAGAATGTAAGAGCAGTTGTTCGGAATCTTGTTGGGTTGATTTGAGTTTTAACCACTCAAAATAAGTGCCTTCAAAGTCTTTCATTTTATGATAATCCAGCCATAAGGCTGAGGCATGACAATGCATTGATGTCTGCTCATACAAGGTGTTTGTAAATAGTTTCTTAAAGTTTTCATCCTGAAATCTTGCTGGCCAATCTGGCATAACAAAACTCATTCTGAAAGAGTAGAAGTTTTCATTCACCTTTAAGTCATTGTAGTACGAATAATAGACAGCAGACGATACTAGTTTTCCTTTGTGAATGGAGAATTCATTTTTTAAACCAGCTATTGATTGATTGGCCAAATCTGATGATGCGAAGGCGACATTTATTTTGGCCAGAGGTTGGTTGTTGCTGTTTGATATATTTATAAAATAGGAACTATTTCCACCTTCAACGGTGAATTGACAGGATTCTGAATCCAATAGAGTGGAAAGTTGGTTTAAAGTTGTATTCCGTGAACCATAATTTTGTCGGCAGGTTTCCACAAGCTGAATAGGTTCATTGTTGAGTTTAGCCAAAAGTTCAATTTCAAATCCGAAATTGGCTTCATTCAGAGGAGGTGCCAGCGTTAGATGCTCTATAAGGTACATACCTTCACTTTGCGAGCTGAGCATGCTGAGAAACGAGATCGCATTATTAATTGCATTCTGGGCTTCCGTATTGGTTTTGGACACATGAACAATTTTCTTGTGATGTCCTTCCGCCTTAAATACGACATAATAGACCGCGTCTTTTGCCGAAGTAGATGGTTTGACCGTGTAATTGGATGACTTAACTCCTTCTCTAAGCACATGGTGAAGGATAGTTTGCTCATTTCCGGAGTAATAAAAGGCCCCTAATAAATTCTCTATGGTGCTGTTCAGCACAACGATATCATCCACAAACTCTTCGTTGATATCGTCAGGAGCCTTTTCGGTAATATTCACGTTGATGTTTTCGCTGTATAGCTCCTGCAGCAGACTTTCTATTTTGTAAATTTTTATTCCGGATTTACCAATTACATCGGAGAGAGAACGGAGTTCAATATTTTCAATACCCAGGTAAAGACATATTTTTCTAATTATTGCTGGATTTTCGAATTTTCTTTCGGTGGTGTTTTCATCAATTACAAATGTTGAGTAGTTAAACGCTCTCATTTTATTATAACTGATATCGGCATAGGATGACAAAAACTTTCGTTTCCAATTGAGAAGTTTTTGGTCAAATTCTAAATTGTCATTGACCTTATCGAACTTGCTCTCATTGAACTTCCGAAGAGAATAGGAGGGAAAAACCTCATTGAATCTGGCAAGAAGTGCATCGGCAAAGAAATTCAACCTGCTCAGTGCTTTCCGATCGAATTGAGTATTAATTTGAGCAAGTGTGTTACTCCAGTCTTCGAAAAGTTTACTCTTGTCCAGAGTAAGATCGGAGTCGTTATTATTAGGTCGGATTATCTGTTGAGACGACGAGTCTCGGGATAGTTCCTGATAGAAGTAGGATTGATTCGCACCGGTTTTTGTTGAATAGAGATCAAACAAGTGCCTTAGCTGAGCCAGGAAATTGGCCATTAGCTGGTCCAAAGGTTGCAGGTATGCTTTCAGTTGCTTGGCCTGGGCATACCGCATTTTATCCAGTCCTGTCATCAGCCCATCGTGCCCAATTCCATACGTTACCGGAAATAGATGTCGTAGTTCTTGATACTCTTCAATGTTCCGGTATTGCCCTTTAGGTATTTTCACGGAATTAGAGGCAGACGATACTGTTCTAAAGTCTCCTAGATCAACTGCGTCTATAAAATTCAATTGTTTTTGGGCGTTATTAATATCAGGGTAAAAAGATATTCCCTGATGTTGAAATGTAGTTTGCTCCGGGTGTAGGGGGAAAATTAGTTTAGGAGAATGGTTAGGTGGGATTTGAATCTTGTCAGACGTGGTTACCAAGGAATCACTCCCATCAGGAGAGGGGTACTGTAGTTGAAACGAATTAATGTTTATTACTCCTTCAATTTGAGCTATAACTTTCAGGATATCCGATATAACTATTTGGTTTATGGGAGGGGTCAGGTCAGTATCCAGGATAAAACCGTTTTCCAATTTTGGCCCTTCGAAGATTTGGTCAGTGGTTAGACCTTTCGATTCCATTTCCCATAGAGAATGGAATTTAACCTCATGGGTCATATAACCATTCGCGACGTTGTAGACTTTGGCAAGAACTTCCTCTGAACTAGCGCTAACATCAAGCGTAATGTTGAAACTCATCTGAACCTCAAAGGCCTGCAACACAACCACTTCATAAAGCGTTTCGCATAAACTTCGTTGTGCACTAAAAATTTTTCGAACCAGCGATTTAATCCTCTGAGTTTCAACCGTCAGTTCTTCCGCTGATGCCATGTAATTATACAGCTCGATTTTGACCCGTAACAATCCCTTTATTTTTCCTTTTTCTAAAATTGAGGAGGTGTTTTTTGGATTGACCTGCTCTACCCAGGCATTTTTAACATTTGTGATTTGGTCGATAATTATCTTCCGATAGTCGTTAAGTGTTACTGCATTAATTGTGAAGATATCTGAAGGAACAAACAATGCGTTGTCTCCTGATACCAGGTTCTGGTTCTCATATTGGAGAAGCAAATCCTTAATAGGCAGTGTGGTTTTGTACTCGAGTTCTGTGAGCGAATACGCCAGGGCTTCCAAGATGGTGACACCCGGGTCATGCTCATTGTAATCAGTCCATTTGCTGCCCGCAAGTTTTTGAAGAATTTCCAGACCCTCCAGATGCATGTCTTGGTAAGAGCCGGTTCCTTCTTTTTTTCGAGGTATGAAGCCTATGCCAGCGGTATTTTCTTCTATTATGTCAGCCATTGTTTGAAAACAATGACATCACATCATTGTCCCAGAGTTTCGTGATATAGAACTTAATTTGTTGATCCGATCCATAATTCGATCTCGTCTTTATTTGCAAAGAGTAATTGTAGGTTGAACCACTCCAGCGAAGTTTGATTTTATTCCAAAACCAACCGTAGTGTGCTTGTGTGTAGTTGATTTTGCTTCTTGAGTGACCAAAGGTTGATACCGCCGTGGCATGAACCAAAGCATATTTTCCCGTTTTTTCTTTACCTACCTGGGCAACGATCTCGAAAGCTGAGCAACCGTTAAGCCCTTCCAACACCGTATGCCATTGTCGGTCGGCTGGCACAACACCTAATTTGTGCGTCCCGATTCTGGTTTGAGCGCCCATAATTCCATTCACTTCCAATAAGCACCGTGGTGAGGTCGTACCAATGCCAATATTGCCTCCCTGGGCCAGGAATAATCTGGTATTTGCGTCGTTGTTGCCATTTGGTTCATTAAAACCAAGTCCGGCTTGTTGATCAGAGTTTATTGCAACGCCCCAGTCAGGCAGTTCATTCTGGATGTCCCCAAAGAAACTCAGTACATTGTCAGAAGTCTTTCCTTCTGGCGCCAGGATCAGACCATTCTTCATATCCTTGGCGATACCGTCATCAACCTTGTTAACACTCGAGTTGATTAAACTCGCAAAACTCTCCTCATTGGGTCGTTGTCCATTACTGAACATTGACTTCAAATTCTCCCGGTTGTATAATTTAACTTTCATTGTTTACAGCCTTATTATCAAAAACCAGCAGTACATTGGTTTCTTTATTTTCTTTATTCGCTTTTTTAGTGGCAGCCGTGTCCATTACTTCATTCTCTAAAATAAAATCCATACCCACCGCTAAATCACCAATACCTACCTGGCTAGGTGAAAGGGTCGATTCATCCTGAATAGTTCTGATCCGGTGATGGGCTACCGAGGTGAAAATTGACCATGGGGTAGCGGTAATAAGTTCTTTACTAGATGTTCCATATCCAAGGGAAAAGGTGTTTCCTTCCTTTTCTACAATATGTTCAATCAGTAAATTCTGAGCGTATTCTACATAGGGAAGATTCTCAATAAAGCCCAGTACCATGGTTGAGTCAATCTGGCCGCCTATGCCTGTTAGTTGTGCAGATTTACTGATCCAGGGGGAGAAGTAGTCAATCAGACTTTGATTCAAGAGGTTAACATAATACCCTCCATTGTCTCCATCTTTAAACTTAACATCGATGGTAGCTAATAGTAATTCTACTTTTGGGTTCCGTACGGTGATGTGAGCGAAGGGGTTGGCATATTGCAGCAGAAAATCCAACATTTCATTCAGCTCGTCTCGGTTAAAGTATTCTATTTCATTGCCATTACTTCCTTTTTTTAGTACCACCACGGTTACTTCACCAGGAACTACTTCAAAGTTTTCGTCGAGATTGGTGCATTTGGCTACTGAAATACTATTAAATCGCTCTAGTAATAAGCTTTCGTAATCCCATGCAGTAAGTGCCCTGTTCTTATGTCGGGTGCGTTCACTAACCCTTGTGTAGTAGTCTTGTGTATCTTCTGGAAGAACTCCCCCGAATGTTGCTGCTGGCTGGATAATTCTCTTAATATCAGGTAGTTTGCCAGCGGCTTTCTTAATGGAGCCCGCCTGTACCGGCTCGCCCATGTCAAGAACGTCGTCGGAAGTGCATTTAACTTCTATTGCGTTGAGGTAAATTCCTGACAGGCTAGGGTAGGAGGATGGATCATTTTGAGTGGATATTCGCAACCAATATAACTCTGAGCTGAATTCTATTCCTTGGTTGGCGGAAGTTGCAGGTAGAGTGATTTCTACTATGCCTGTCCGTTGAAAATTGCTGGTGCCATCAGCCACAATCTCATTGTTTACAAGGCTTACCCACTCATCTGCCGATAAATACTCCCAGACCAATGGTTCGTTGTCAAGAGACAAGTTCTTAGTATCTGAGGTAAAGTGAAATAAAAGGTTGAGGGTGGTAGGTGGATTTACACCTTTAAGTCCAATGTACAGATAACTTCTTTGATTGTACTGGTACAACATGTTTTGAGAACTGATCTTTTCTTTCGAGAAGATTTTTTTATTTCCATACGCCGTGATTTGGCTGTATTCGCCCGCGTTGGCCGCATCACTATTCTTGGCCGCTAAAGGATCCAGGATAAGCGTGTCGGATGCTTTGTAATTTACTGAAATGGCACTTGTATAAGGGGTATATGGTTTATTAGGTAAGGCTAAGTTTGCCTTTTTACGGGCATTATAAGTGGCTATTTTGGTATAAGCTTTTTGGAACTGTTCCTGACCAAATCCATAGGGAGGAGACTTTAATTCTAACTTAATGAACCCGCTTTGGGTTTCTAAATCGAACTGAAGTGGATTTGATAGTCTGTAATCAGGCTCGAATTCTAACATGGCAATATCAGGAAAATCTAAGACGGTTTTTTTGTTCAGACTCTCCGTTTGGTAACCTTCAGGTGATAAGCATGGCGTTGATTGGAAAAGGCTATGGGTTATTTGAGGAGTGATTTCCTGCCATTCATTTTCCAGAAGTATGGTTGGACGAATTTGAAATACATCATTGTTGAAGTCACTGGAATAACCCTGGTAATAGGAGTGGAATCCACCTAAGTCTTTGGGTATATTTTGCCACGTAAGTTCAACACTTAAATCGGTTAGCTGTTTCTTAAACAATTCGGCCGAACCAAGCATTAAATATGAATCCACCTGGGCTACCGGACCAAAGGTGGCAAAGGTCTTACCTGGTTGAACTTTTCCCAGGTTATTGTAGACTGACAATTGCTTAAGACCAATTACTTGTACATCAATAGTAATGGATTCTATTTTAATATTTTTTAGGAATGAAAATAGATATGTGGAAGCGTAGGGGTTCAGTATGAATCGTATCTGAGGCCATTGGCTGGTATTGGCTCCATCTTTTGAAAGCGTTTGGATGGCTGGAAAGTCCTGATGAATCTCTAGATTGAACGAGAAATTATTGGAAGACTGGTTAAATGTAATCTCGTAAGCCAGTAGACTCTGCCATCCTTTTTTTGTACTAGCACTAATATTGAACCCATCTGAAAACAGGTTGTAAAAAGCTTGATTCAGAGTAATGTTGTAATGGTTAGCAACATCCTGAAGCATATCCCATACTGAGTTTCCAGATTCGTTATCACTTAATTGAATGGTTATGTCAATATTTCTCTGACCTTCAGAGAGAAAAAGTACCGGGGAACCTATGTTGAACCCTAAATCTACCAGGTCAGGTTCACGCTTTTCCGGGCCGCTGAAAAAGCCACTTCCAAACACAGGCCATGGCTTTTTAGATTTTGTTTCTGGATGTTTGCCGTTCTCTAAATGAGTGTCCCTGTAGATATTGAATACAATGGGCTCATTCGTGCCGTAATTCAGCAATTCTGGTTTGTCGAGGTGAAGTGTGCTAAGGCTTTGAATCGTAACCGGATAAGCAACAACAGGTTTGCTGGTTTCAAATATTAATTCGCCTTTTCCATCCTTGCGCGAGCCAGCGCTAAGTATAGTACCCTTGGGTATCAAACTAAAGGGCAAGTTGGGAAGCAGCTCAAACGATACAAAACCACTTACCGGTTCTCCGTTTTTAGGAGCTTGTTGCAGCACATCTTTATAATAGAAGTCAAGATGTCTTCTTGATAGACTGTTTATGGCCGTCTGAATATTTTTAAATAAGATGGAGAAAGCAATGGTGAGCGCGTTGTTAGCAGTATGATCGCTTCTCAGGTAGAAATGCTGGTTTAAATATTGTTTTGTGAATTCCTGGATATGCATAATGATCTTTCGGTAATTATGCATAACCCTATCGACAGATTCAGCTTTGGTTTCCTGTTCAGGTGTTTTCCATATAGTGGATAGTCCCAGAGATTCAATGGAGATATTTTGGGTGGCTTTTCCAGGAAAATTCTGTTTTCCAAACTGTATCAGTCCCTCTAATTGATAAGCAAGAAAATCTGTTATAATATTCCCAATTTTGGTCGCTAGCTTTTCTTCCTGCATCTCCAGAAGATCATTGTACCATTGGTCAATTTTAACTGACCACTTGTAAATGGCCTCGATTCCTTTCAAATTGAGTTCTGGTATCATTTTGTTACCAGTGGGAATTTTCTCATAAGTGATTTGAAGATCTTTGAGGGATTCATTGATTATGGTGGCCATCAATATGATGGGATCCTTTTCGAGAAAAGGATCCCAGTTTCCGTCAACTTCATCATTGTGATTATAGTAGTTGAGGTAAGTTGAATATTCCTTTACGTAAGCCAACAATTGATCAATAGATCGATCATCAATCCTAACCTGTTCGGATAGGAGGGCCTTAACCATACGCTGATCCCTATTTAACCCCTGTCTGGTATCAATCATTTTTACTACAGTTCGTTTGAGTTTTCAAGCATGGGATTCACCACCTGATCCTGATATGGTTTTGGAATGTCAGTTCCCTCAATAATGTAGTATGGATATACAAGGTTGAATCGCGTATTGGTTTTTCTGATCAGATAGTCGAGTTTTACATAGATGGTGCCCTCCTGATAACCGCTGTCATCTATAATAATGTCAACAACATCTATCCGGGGTTCGAAATTGGTTACCGCGGTTTTGATAAGATCTTTAATGAAGTGTAGTTTAGAATTGGTAATGGGTTCAAAAAGAAACTCCTGAAGATTACATCCGTAGTTGGGCAACATGATCCTTTCTCCAACTGTGGTTGATAAAAGTACTTTCAGACTTTGTTCAATGTCTTTACGGTTAGAAACCATCACAACAGATCCATCAACAGTTTTATTGAAAGTTGGAGGGAAACTCCACCCGGTTCCTAAAAAAGATCGTTCTTCACTCATATTGTCTAATTTATCATCACCATTGACCCTTTAACACTGGTTTCCCCATCACTACTTAGCGTACATTCCCCGCTTCCTGAGACGGTTACGGATTCGTTTCCGGTAATCGTGATTTGTCCGCCAGTTGCAGACACCTTTTCCTGACCAGAAATTTCAATTTGCGATCCCTGAATGGTAACCTTTTCCTGCGCTTTTAAAGTCAATGATGATTTACTTTCGATGTCTATTCCACTGTCATTAAATGTGGCTTTATTACCATTCTGATCAAGAATGGTGATGCCTTTGTCTTGATCACTTAACGTTATCTTATTCCCCCCCGGGGTGTTAATCGTGATTACTTTATTTTCATCATCGAACTGCACGGTGAGTTTTTCTTTGGTGACAATGGTTTTAATGGTGTTGTTTTCATTTGGGGTTTCGGGAGGTGCAATGGAACTGCTGTAGACACTACCAAGAATAATCGGATATCGTGGATCATCATTCATAAATCCAAGGATCACTTCATCATTAAGTTCAGGCATGAAAAAGGCGCCAACTCCACTTCCGGTGTAGAAGGTGGCTAATCTAGCCCATACACCGTCTCCATTATCCCCCAGAATGGGTATGTCAACCTGCACTCTGAACTGATTTTCAGGATCCTCGTATATCTTTTTTACGGTACCGGTTTGTAATCCGCTAACGCCCGGTAAAAGCCCTGAGGATTTCGGATATGAGATATTGTTTTCATCGGCAAACCACAAGTTTGATAGTCCAATTTCCACTTCGGTGATCCAGGTTCCGTCTTCTACTGCATGCGTTACTCCTGAAACGTAGGCCGTTCCATTGAATCGGCTACTAAGCCCGTCTAGTTCTATGGTTGAATTTACTTTAGCATCTGCGTTGCCCTGAAAGCCAACAGTACCTTTGAACATAGATAGTCTGGACTTCAACAATGTAGCATCAACCCATGCCTTAAGACTATCCTGAGCAATCGGAGCACTCGTGTCTAGTGTATTGGTGCCTGCCGAAAGCACTCCTGCGAGCGTACTTCCCGACAAGTCTCCCTGACTGTTTATAGAAGGTTCACTTGCTGTAGAGTTAATTAATGCTTGATTTGAAATGTCCCATGCATTACCAGATACGCCGCTATATTGATTCGTTGCATCCAATTCCCCGTCAAATTCCAGCATGTCATAGCCATAGTGTACCTTAAGGGCTGCGGAATCAGAGGTTCCAGGTTTAGCAACTACTACTTTACCATTGTCAGTAACTACTACCATGCCATTCACTTCGGCTCTGGTATTTATGAAATCCCAATCCGTAGCATAGAATTGAATAACCTCCTTTAGTTCACCTGAAGTAGAAGTGACATCCTTTTCAACGCTATAGTTACCAATGATACTTTCAATAATTGCGCTGTCCGTCTTATTTGCGAAGAGTGCGTTTTTCTTGCCTATGGTCATGGCCAGTGCTTTGTCGCTACAGGTAATGACAAGTTTTGAACTGCCCTCAGAAACCTGTATGGCTTCTTTTATCACAACCCCTTTGAAAACGGTCTTGTCTTTAGAGTGGTAACCGAGTTTGATTTCAATGTCCGTACCCGGTTTAAAAGTGTCTGCACCCGCAATGTCAAAGGTTTGGGTTCCGGCGTTTCCATCCAGTAGTACGATTTCAGCTGTGGCGATCTTGTTTACTTTTATTTCCGTTCGGATACTTAACACGTCGTAGGCTGTTGGAATCGAATTGCCTCCTGCCAGAATGGTGAATGAGACCAGGTCAATATCATTTGTTAAAGGAGATGTAGCCACAGTTTATCGTATAGGAGGAAAGTACAATTCGCTTCCTGGTTTAATGTTTCGAAAATTGATGATTCCGTTGTACTTTGCTACATCCATGTAATAGGAACAATCTCCATAGATTTGATAACAAAGAAGAGGCAAATTGTCTCCTTCTTTAAACACAATTAAGTGTGTTAAGTCGGGGGATTTTGGATTGGCTTCCTTCTTAATCATGTTGCCATCCATAAAGCCTTTAAAAGTTACAGATGCTTTAACCCGTAAAGGGGTGCCATTCGGTTTGAAGAGGTTGTATTCCAAATTCAGAGAGGTCAGTTTACACTTAAAAACCAATGTTCCCCAGGAGAGGATTAGATAATTGGTTGAGTGAATATCCCCATTGTACTTGTAGGTCAGTTTCTTAAAATCATTGATCTGTTGTTGAACCGTTTTAGTGGAGTTTGGGATGGCACCGGTTGCATCGAAATATATGGTAAAGCTTACCGTTTCCGCCGCAATATTCTGAAATTTAAGAGAGGGGTATGAAGCCCCAACAGGTGTTTCATCATTGTAGGATACGGAATGGTCGTGCTTGTACGAATTTGGGTTGATTTGTACTTTCAAGGTGCCGACAGATGAAGAGAAGTCGTCCTTGGAATATGCTTTTATGGTTAGTTTTTCCAATTCCATAACATCCTACCTCCCTTTCTTTTTGTTTAGTTGATCGCGAATTTCCCGTTTGCACTCTTTAAGTATCGACTTTCTGAACCTGGCCAACTCCAGTGAATCTGGTGAGGACGAGTTTCTGTTTCGCTCTTCAACATTCATTTTAATTACTAATTCTCGGATTTCGATAGCCATTATTTCCTTATTTGGTTATAGTCATGTAGCTGTATGCAAATTCCATCGTTTCCACGGACAACGCATTTTCCATCGAATTAAGAGGTCCCACCTCCCATTTTACAGGCCAGGCATTTACAAAACTCCAGGTCATTGTAGGATTTCCCTTTTCGTTCAACAGGCTGATTGTGAGATTCTTCGGTTTCAGAGCTTTAGATAGGCCCCCTCCAATGGAATTGAATGCCCAAATAGCAACTTCTGAATTGGGCCGCACTAAGCCTCGCTTTAGAACGATGTTTTGAAATTTTGCCGCAGCGGGGACACGATGTTTAAACCGATTTTCCCCGCCCTCGGCAATTTCCTCTACCCCCATTTCAAGGTGAAGTCCGGAAACTTCTTTAAAAGAGGCATCTTTTTTTCCTTTAATGCCAGCAAAACTAACGGTAAAGTAGAAGCCAGCAGGAGGGTAGTAAGTTTTCATAATTCTACTTGTTGGCAATTACGATTCCTTCGTGAGCGATCTCCAAAGTTTCCACAGCAACCTCGTTGCCGTCTGACTTAAGATCAGTCCCGGTAATCTTAGTTGGCCAGGCGTTTTGAAGAGTCCAGGTCATAGTAGGACTTCCTTTTTCATTTAGTAGTTGAATAACAACGGTTTCCCTTTTAATGGTGTTCATTTTGATGTTGTTGTACCACTTGTAAAAGTTGTTGTCTTTAACGAAAACTCCCTTTTTCAATGTGACATTGCCGGTTTTAGCAATGCCAGGCATTTTGATTGTTGAGAATTTTTTGCTGTCTCCATGCCTGTATTCAATCACTTGTGTTTCGGTTTCGAGGCCGGATACTTCCTGGAAAGAAACAGTACTGTCCTGGGAACCCAGTTTTACTTTGAAATAGAACTTAGGTAAAGGCCATACATTATTTTGAGTTGAGCCATTAGCTGCCATATTGATTAAGTTTTAATGTTTTTGTTTGTCTTCCCAGCTTCTGATTGAGGGAAGCATTGTTAATTATCATTTTTGCATTTCTTGTTCAAAGGTGATTTCAATGAATTCTGCAGGATGCGAAACTGCAACCTTCACCGCCACTATCATCTTACCGGCCAATATGTCTTCAGCTGTCATAGTGCTTCCTAGTCCAACAGAAACAGAAAAAGCATCAGTTGCTTTGTCTCCTGCAAGTCCCCCTTGTTTCCAGACATCGGTTAAAAAGCTGGCAATCATACTTTCTACGTTCACCCAGGTGCTTGCTACATTCGGCGCAAATACGTAGGCTTCTGCCGCATCTTTCACGGATTGTTCTATGTAGATCAATGTTCTTCGTACATTCATGTATCTCCAGTCGTTTGAATTACCATCGAGTGTTCTTGCACCCCAAACCAGCGTACCTTTGCCCGTAAATGCACGGATAGCACAGATAGATTTACCATCTACAGGAACATTAAGGTCTTGTTGAGTGTCGCTGTCTATTTTAAAAGCTGGAGCAACTACGCTCTGTACAGCCACATTAGCAGGAGCGACCCATACGCCTTCATTATTATCTACTGTGGTGTAGATTCCTGCCATAGCAGAACTAGGTGGCATTAAGTTTAGTTTTAGTAAAACGTGCCCTAATACCTGTTGATAACTCTTACTCAAGTTTTTAAGCACACTATCCGCCTTGTCCGGTGAAATAGTTTTGGCAGCAGGAGTTGAATCACCTGATTTGTCCGATGCATTAGAGTCGTCAGCATCAGAAGGAGTTGCAAACAACGCGCTAATGTATCCCTGCATTTTAGGATTTACAGTTCCATTTACCGTAAACTCTTCTGTTAGCATTGTGGTTACAACGGATTGACTTGCTTGTGCAATATTTTTATAAGAAACATCATTTAACTGGTTAACGGTAGTGTTCAAATAAGGGTAGTACGCAGCACCGTAACTGTTGAACTTAGGAAGGGTTGGTTCTACTGCATCTCTAAATGCTTCTACAGGATTAGAAGTCGGATTTGGAGCAGCAAAGGCCGCAGGAACATCTATGATTGCAACTCTGTTCTGCAGTTCCCCACAGTGGTCTAGCATTGCTGACTGCAAAGAGTAACAGTTTTCATATTTTGTCGCTAAATCTGTACCAATTGGATTAAGTATTTCTACAGCTTCGGGAATTACGATCATAGTTGGCTCGTGCTCCTTTTTCAGAGTGGTGAGTGCAGCCATAAACGGATCAGAACTGGTTAGACCGGTTTTTGTGAAGTCATATTGACCTACGGAAACTACGTAGCAGTGTCCCCCACCATTTTCGAAGAAGAACTTCATGCTGCTGTACATTCTATAATTAACAGTGGATGGAGCGAGAGTATATCCTTTTCCTCCGACCGTAAAATCAGGAGTAGGCGTTGGGGTATCTGCTGCTGCAGGCGTATCGTCACCCTTACTTTTATCTGCAGCGTTACCTGAATCTGCAGGTGCATCCCCACCTACTTCCGTAATGGAAAATTGAACGGCTGGAGGCGTGCCTCCAAAAAGAGAAGCATACTGAGCAAACGAGGTGACCTTTACAGCCTCACCTGTTAGATCTCGTCCATTGAAAGATGCTTTTTCCGTGTATCCGATAAACGCTGGAACAGCCGTAGCTACCGGAACAACAGCATTCCCGAATGCATCGAGTTCTTCGATATAAACACCGGGTGTTTTCATTGTTGTTGACATAATTGAGTTATTATTTGATTAAACATTTACAAAGGTTTCGCAGCAATACTGGCTGTTTCCATCTTCGGTTTTCATTCTTACATTCTTAATGTTGGGTAATGGAAGAGGTTTTTCCCACTCAGACTGGCGTTCAGAAAATTGAGTGTTATATGATATTTTCAGATATCGTTTATCTACCTGATTATCAGAAAGAGCAACCGCTGAGGTAGAAGTAAATACCTGTACCTGGTCATTGTTGCCAATTTCTTTAATCGAAGGGCCATTAAACTGGTTGTTGGCGTCCACGATGGTCATTTTTGTAATGTCTATTTGACGATGCTTGGCAACGATTACGGAGTATTCCAGAAATACACTTCTGGATTTCAGCGGAATGGTATAAGTAATTTTACCTGATGATAAATCTTGTAGAATCGTGGTAAAAGAGATTTTAACAATGCCAAAGCACCTGTCATCCAATTCCTGATTTGTTACAACGAATGATTCGCTAACTGTACCGTTGATAACCAGAGTGTAGGTATCCATCGGCCAACCTGCCAGATTAACGTGGTATTTTGGCGATTTTGTTCCATCGTGTATTTGACCAATTACTACGTTTCCCGCCTCATCCAGAATTTTTATCTCAACATCTGGTTTTTGAGGTATGGAAACATAAAAGGACGTGGGTTTCAAACTTAATGTTCTGCCGGAACTCAGTTTGTTGGTGCTACCGTCATTATTAAAGTTTGACAAGTACCAAATCCGATCTCCGCATGTTTGAAAAGGTAATTCTGTATAGTTGAAGAAATAGGCATCGGTAGTTATTAGTTGTAGAAAAATGGGAGGTATTCCCTCCATCCATTGTTGAATTGAAGCATTGGGAGATGCAGGGCTACCATAAAGCGAGAATGTATTTGTTCCTGAGCGTATTTTTAAGGCGGAATTTTTCATGATATGTTCGGCCTGAGCCGTAGGAGTAACTAATATTCCATTACTCGTACCGTCCGCGAAATAAGCATGGTCTATAAGTATGTCGAAGCACTGGAGATAAGTATGATCCATTGTTATTTCTTTAGTTTGTTTTGTCCATGAAATCCACCAATAGAAGGAACCTGTTCCAGAATGGTATCTCGTTGAATTGTTATTAATCGGACCTTGTAGATTATCGATGGGACGTATTTGGCTCCGATTCCGCTCCAGATATGACTTAACTCACTTATAGGAACATTAAATATCTCAAACGATAGTTGCTCCAGTGATGAGGGTAACTCAGGAAATTCGGTGCTTGAATAGGTCGAATTTGCTTGGAATACCGATATAACGGACGATAAAATTTTTAAAGCCTCTTGATAATTGCCGGAATCATAGTTGGCAGCCACAAGTAGATAAAGGTTGAGAAAGATCGGAGGGTTGGTTTTTACATATTGATTGTTTTTGGCAGCGGAGTACGGGCCGTGAAGATTAACTGTAGTTTCCTGTTCCAGGTTAATCAAGGAAACAACAATCCGATTTTCCATATTTTCAGTAATTGAACCGTCTGGATTAATAAGGCTTCCGGAAACCACAAGGTCTTCGTTTAGCCCATAGGTCATTTTAATCTGCTGGTTAAGGTACCCGGATATAAAGCTAAGTGCCTGGTCAATCATGGTTTAGTTTCTTTTTGAACTTTTTTTATCATTGTTTTAATTGATCCGGCGATAGCACGCGAGAAGTAAAGTCCGGCTACAGAAATTTCGTAAGAACCAATAAGCGATGAACCATTACCGGGGATGGATCCTATCACAGGTAATAACGAGGGTGTAAACTTCGCAATCAGATAATTTCCTATAAGAGCCAGGGGTAAGCTCAACAGAAGAATACCAACAATCCACAGAAATTCTTTTGCCAGCAATTTTTTTATGGCCGAAAACAATTTGGTCAGTTTCGACTTTTCAACGGCCATAGACTTTGAATTATTGATGGACTGACTCATGGCTGATTTCGTTTTTTTCTTTGAAGAATTTTATTGACGAGGTAAAAACCTAGGATGCCAATTAAGAAACCAGTAATCAAAATTATGGTGTCGTTGGTGAGGTAGTTTTGAAGGCGAAGCGCTGTCACCAGAAACACTAATAAAATGCCTAAATAGTATATTCTATACCCATTCTCATTAAACATAAATGCCCTGGTATTTGGCTCAAACATTGCAATGATGAAACCAATACCCCCAAACAACACAACCAAAACAAGAATGAAAAGAATTACCGTTTTATAGTCTGTTGCTTGTTGTAGTTTGGCTTGCAAGCCAGACAAACTCAGTGCTGAACCCGGTGTTAAGCTGCTTTGGGGGGTATTATCTATGGGAGGTGTTACTGTGGTATCTCCGGCCATACCTGATCCAGTAAATTCATCTTTTATAACAATCCATAAATCATCGTAGCCAGTATCGAAACCCAAACACCAAATTCCCATTCCCGCCAGTTTCTTGTCCTTGATCAGTTGTAGCTTAAACCGCAGTGATTCGCTACTTTCGAACCAACATTGTCGGTAGCTGGATTGGTCTGAACTCATGGGGTATGCCATATAAGCACTCTTGCTTATAGGATCAAATTTGACCTCCGCAGGCATTTTAGATTTGATGTAACTGTAGGTTCTATTTCCAACCCAACCTTTGTTTTTTGCATCAAGCTCTGGCCCATCAGTATCCCATAGATTACCATAGAATGGTAGGGCCAGTAGCAGTCTATTGGACTGAATACCAGCACTCAGATAATAATCGACACTTAGTTCCAGATTGTACGGCTCCCAGAGCTTACCACTTGCTATGGGTGACACGGGCCCGGCAATATCTGAGTTCTTTCCATAATATGGGTAGCCCATTATAACAAAGCGATCTACCACTTGAGTCAGTGTAGGGAAGTCGATCGATTTTTGCCAGTTTACTTTGGGAAGTGCTAAGTAAATCTGATGGGAAGGATTGGCTTTGAATAAAGCACTTTTCAGATTAGAAACAAATTCAGCATAGTTTGACTTTTGGCTTTCGGGAACCCCCTCAAAGTCTATGCAAACTCCATTTGCCTTTTGAGCGGTTATCAACTCAACCAAATTTGAAATCAGCTTTTTTTTCGCAGATGCGCTTTTTAAAAGTTCCCGGTTGTTAGTCCCTCCGAAATTTGTAACGGTCAGAAGTATCTTGATACCATATTTTTTGGCGGAGTCTAGTAGGGGAGTACTTTTCCAATCATGTATTGATACCGGATCGCCAGTACCTGGATCCACTTCGTACTCAAAGTAGGCAATGGTATTTATCAAACGATAATTAAGATGTTTGTATAAATCTCCTTCCCAATAAGGGTACCATCCAAACACTTCATGGTTTAATGTTGTGCTGTCTGATACAACGAGTGGTTTCGGCTGTAATCCGAGTTCCTCGTGAGTAAGACTGAAAGGATCCTTTTTATTGCCTTTAACTAGATTATGCTGTTCATGAATGAACTCTTTGGCAAGTTTGACTGAATCGTGGTGATGTTTGAAATTTTTAAAAGACAGAAGTTTTTCGAAGAATTTGATGTCCTTTTTTATGCCAGCAACCTTTTTCTCAATTTTTTGTAAACCACCGGACAAGCTATCCGGTTTCTGCTGAGCAAAATATTCGCTACACACAAAGAGTAGGGAAATAAAAAGGACAATCCTTGGTAGGGTTGTGTGGAGCATTTTGGTTAAACAGGTTTTCTTTATATGTGCTGAAAAAGGCTGACTGATGAAATCTGAGCCAACATATCAACAGCAAGATGTTAACAATGATAGAGTATTAAGATTACGCTGACAACTGGTATAAATACCTGTTTTTGTAGGTATTTATACTTGGTTAGTGTTGGAATTGACCAGGTGTAAACACTAGTAGCTTGGAGTAGGTCAACCTCGGCAATTTAAACGTATCTACCCGGATTTTGAGCAAAAAGCATCCCAGCCAAACCACCTCAGTTAGAAAAATATCTTTTCGTGTTGGCGTATGGTTATGCCGTGACTGTTACACGCGAACACCTATTATGCAACTCCGGGCGAAGCGATCTTTGAACGAAGTGAAAAAAACATCATCAACCAGGAGCTTGTGACAACTTCGAGCCGAAGGCCATCATCGAGTATAACTCGATAATCTCGGTGGCGTATGCCATTGTCTGTGCGAGTTTATACTCGCACTCCTATCACACGTACATCATCAACTAGGAGCTTGTGACAACTCTGAGCCGCAGGCGATCATCGAGTATAACTCGATAATCTCGATGATGTTTGGTTTGTAGTGAGCGTTATACGCGAACACCGATAATACAAACATCATCAATCTGCTCTAAATCCCCTCGCCAGGATTCGAAGGCCTCGTCGAGAAGTTGCTTCTGGCGATCCATGGATTCGCTTTG
Organism: Parvicellaceae bacterium; assembly: GCA_965267315.1. Lineage (GTDB taxonomy): Bacteria > Bacteroidota > Bacteroidia > Flavobacteriales_D > Parvicellaceae. The sequence goes on along the minus strand of OZ253949.1, from coordinate 3,360,679 downwards.
TATGGAAATGAGGAGTTTTCTGAAATTGGCCGGCTTAAATTTCTTGCCTTTTTCTCCGCCGAATTGATCTACATAGCCATCGGAGAAAATATAAAGTGTATCTCCCTTTTGAAGTTGTAGCTCATGTGTGGTGTAGGGAAGAGGGTCGACGTATTTTCCTATGGGTTGCTTGTCTGCCTTTACTTCCATAAACGTATAATCACCCGTTACCTCTAATTTGGTTTTGGGAGATAGGCGGGTTTCATTCGGTATTTCACCTTTCCTTACGATCCATAAAGGGTTATTGGCACCGGCATATTCGAGTTTTAATCCCTCTAAGGAGCATAACGCAATGTCCATTCCGTCCTTTACTTCCTCTTCCGATTTTTCAAATTCCTGGATCACAATTTCACGTGTTTTATCCAGAATTTGCCCCGGCTTTGTAAACTTGTGTTCGCGAACAGATCTGTTTAACCCATTGTTGCAGACCACCGAAACCATGGCTCCAGGAACTCCGTGTCCTGTGCAATCAGCGGCCGCAAAAATGATCTTTTCTCCTGCGGTTTCCATCCAATAGAAATCACCTGCCACAATATCCTTCGGCTTATAAAGGATGAATGAATTCTTCAGATATTCCTTTACAAGTCGGCTGGGTGGAAGAATGGCCGATTGAATTCGTTTCGCGTACGCAATGGAATCCAGAATCTCTGTGTTTTTCTCGTCCAGTTCGGCAAATGCGTGCTCCACCAGCTGTTTCTGCTCACTAATTACCTGATTGTCTTTCTTTTTTCTACGGTATCCCAAAAAAGCTGTGCCTCCCAGAGCAAGCAAGAATACGATTCCGCCAGCCATTAGGTATCGTTGAAGAGCCGCCTCCTTCAATTCTGCATCATGGGCTAGTTTATCCATTTTCTTTTCCTGCTCAAACTGAATGCGTTTAGCCAAGGTGTCTTTTTCATACTGGTACCGGTATTCCTGGCGCAGAATTTCCTTCTGGTTGGCAACCGAGGCAAGACTGTCGTCCATTTCATGGTAACGCAACAGCGCTGTTAGTGCAGCCGCAGAATTACCCAATCGTTGGTAGGATCTGAAAAGGTTATCAGAAATGTTCCTGATCTCTTTTACGAACCCATATTGTTCTGCAATTTCCAGCCCTTTGTTGCCCTGGATAACAGCTTCCATGTCATTGCCCAATCTGCGGTAGGCACCTCCAAGGTTGTTGTAGCTGATCGCCAAACCTTCAAGGTATTCAATGTTTTCTCTATTCCGGATGGCCGACTGGAAGTAGTCAACGGCATTTTGGTAGCAATCCACCGCGAATGGTTCGTTTCCGGCAGACTTTGCACTATCGCCTCTTCCTACCCAGATTTGACCAATATTGTCGGCTACGGTTCCTTGCCCTTGTATATTGTCGATCCTCTCGTCAAGTGCTTGTTTTTGAAGGAAAATCTTCATGGCTTCCGCAAATCGTTTCTGCATGAGGTAAGCCTCTCCCAGGTTATTGTATATGCCAGATAACGAAAAGTCATCATTACTGCCAGCTGCCAGCTCGCGACCGATTTCAAAGTGCTCCAATGCTTTTTCGTATTCTTTCTGCTGCAAATACACCTCGCCAATCGAAGAATGGGTAAGGATCATACCTAACGTGTTATCCAACTTTTCGGCAGTTTTCAGCGCAGACATAAAATTCTGAATGGCGAGGTCGTGGTTGCCCTGATCGAAATAAATTAGGGCAGTATTGTTCTTTGCCATGGCCACTCCCTCCAGATCATCTATACGTGCGCTTCTGGCTCTACCTGAATCCTGAAGTACAAGCGCAGTATCGTACCTTCCCTGATACTGAAAAACAAGTCCCATATTAATCGGGGCTCTGGCGTACGACCAATTAAGAAAATCAAGCTCATCCGGACTTAAATCCTTTCGATTAAGGTTTTTCTCACATAGATCAATGATTTTGGTACACAACACAAGGCTAGTGCTGTCATCGTAGTAGTACATGAAATTGTCCAGGTCAAAAAGCGCCTTTATTCTTTCCACATCATCCTGAAGCGTGTCTATTTCCAGATAAAGAGAATCTACATAATGTTGTTGTTCCGGTGAAAATTGTGCCGACGCGGGAACGGTAGAGCACAAAATGCAAAGCAGCATTATGGTCGAAAAGCGATTCACTAAGGGAATATACAAACTCTGATTTTATGCTTATGACAAGAGCTAAATACCTTGATCGCGATTGTCTCTGTATTTGAAAAACTGCCACCTAATCCTTGTCGGGTTATCTGTTTTTAGATGCTTCGGTAAAATGCCATGACCTCGATTTAAAAAAATTATTCCCCTATATTGCATCTTCTTAATCACCTGCTATGAAACCATCATCTACTCTTTGTGGGTTAATTACTTCTTCTGGGCTTTTGCCTGGTCTCGCATCATCGCCTGGTTCTATAGGGCCCTATAAGTTTTGTAATGTTGAAGTCGAAAAAGTGTTTACCGACTTCGATATACAACATGGGGTGCAGGAAAGACTTTCGTTGGAAATTAAGCAGAAAGAAGCGATCCTCGAGGGCCTGGTTTTTAGACCATCGGCATTAAAAATGGTAGCCACTTCAGTGGGAAATGTGCTTTATGGAATTGAAGGAGCCCATACTACTAAACAGCTAACAATTGCAAGCAATGAGAAGGATCGCGGCGCAATATAGTTTGGGACTTTTAGCTGCTGTTGCGATATATTCTTGTTCAACAGAGCAGGAATCGGGTATCAGCTTAATCATATCCGAAGGATTTAACCAAACTCAGCCACAGGAGATCACAAAAGCCGAATTCATTGAATTGAGTTCTGAAGACCTTTTTCTTGTGAAAACCAAGCAAATTGAAAACGTAATCTATTCGGTCAAGCGAATTCCCACGGATTTAATGGCACTTAGAGTTCTGGGAGATAATTACTCCGACCAACGGTTGGATTCGGTTAGGTCAAAATTGCAGGGAATAGAGTATTACGAGTTGCGCATTGAGATTCCCAACGCGGGAACGGAAATAGCAAAGGTAGGAGTCAATTCCATGGCGGAGTATGAGGATCGAATAAAGTTCATGTCTTTTGGCATGCAGGAAAACTTCGGTTTAAAAATTGGGAAGGAATCCGAAGTCGGTTGTTTGGTTTATCATTTCGAGCGCACATACAATGTGGCTCCGTTCAGTACTTTCTTGCTTGGGTTTGAAGTAGATGAAGCAGCCAGCTCTGGAAAGGAAAGGGTGCTAACCTTTAATGATCAGTTGTTTGGTGCAGGACCGGTAAGGTTTAAGTGGGAATGGAACGAACTCAACTGGGTTCCAAAAATTAAAACAGATGTTGATTAGATACTTGTTTATAGCTTCTTTTGTAGTTTGCCTGCAAGGGCTTGTTTATGGTTCCTGGGATACTATCTCACCCGGGGAAGTGAAGGAATTGTTTAAAGAGGCCGGAGATTTTTTTAAGACGGAGTCCAGTTATCAAGTGAGTTATTCTATTGCCTCATTCCGGGGGCATGATCAACAGGCGCCGTTTGAGGAATCGGTCGGTTCAATTATTCGCAAGGGAAATCTTGTTAACATTAGTATTCTGGATACGCGTACGATTCAGGACAGTAAGATTCGTATCTCAATTGACGAAAATAAGAGGGTGCTTGCCCTGCACGACGCAGATTTAGACTTTTTCAATCCTGCCGAGGCCGGTAATGTAAGCGAACTACAAGGGGTGAAATATCTTTTAAAAAGACATAAGGATAGCAAACTTGTTCGGGTGTTGATCAACTCTGAAAAAATTGACGTGATTGAAGTGGAACTGGACGGAGAATTTATTAGCAGAATTACAACTTACTATGCACAGACTCATGATTGGGTAGGAGAGGGAGGTGCCACGAATTCAGGTAAACCAAAATTAGAACTGCGTTATAAGTTAATCAGCAAGGGCGTTAAAGACTATGATATGATGGGAGTTGCTGATGTGATTGACCTGGATAAGAAAGGAGCCGCCAAACCAGTTAAAAAATATGCAAAGTATGAACTGGTTGACTTACGCGCGTTGTCGAAGTAAGTTTTCTCTTTGACCCGTGTTGAAAAAATTGTTAACAATTAAATGTTTGTCCGAATGAAATAATATTCTATATTGCATTTCGATAACCATACACCAATCACCCATGACCCATTTATCTTTCACAGCGTTAGCTTTGTTTTTTGTGGTGAGCATTCCTGCTCAAATTGAGGTGTTGAGCACTCAACTTTCACCTTATAATGTCACAGAGAAATCTGTGTGTTTAGCCACGTTAAATTCCCAACAATCCGGACAGGTTAAATTGGTAGCGACTATTCAGAACGCAGCAAACGAGGTTTTGCTGAAAGTGGAATCAGGAGAGTTTGAAGTTAATCAGGGTGTAACAGTAGTAAATCTCGGAACAGTTACCGTAGTATCGAGTTCCTTCTCAAATTCAGCTCAGGGTAATTTTCTGAAGACTCATCATCGATTTTCTTCTGGTATGTACAATCACTGTATTCGGGTAATTCCGATAAGTGGTATCGAAGGAGGAGATGAATTTTGTAATGCTATCAATGCGGAAGAGGATGCGTTTTTGTATCTGGTTCATCCGGCGCATAAGGATACGGTGTTCTCTGAACGACCATTGTTGTCATGGACCCACAGCGAACCTTTCAATTTATTGAGCGAAGGAGAATTTTTCCGAATGGTTGTCGTAAAGCTGGAAAAAAACCAGGATGCGCAATCAGCTATTGTTGCTAATAAGCCAGCGATGCTGAAGAATTTTGTTAGTAGTCATCAAGTGCCATATCCCTTTGATGCTGATGAACTCGAGCCTGGTGAACACTATGGTTGGCAGGTTCAGAAAATTTCAAACGGAACCATTATTAATCAAACCGAAGCATGGGAGTTTGTTGTACCCAAAGACGAACTACCTGAAGATCACTTGTACGTGCAGCTTAAATCTAAGCCGGACGGAAGATTTTATAGTGTCAGAAACGATCGTATCTATTTCCGCTATGATGAGAAATATCATGTGGCGGATCTAACCATCACCATTATCGACGACGTTGGCAAAGAGATTCCTGTAAATCAACAGGATTTGCGAAACGATTCCCCTAATAACGGTGATTCAGGCTATAATCGTTACTGCCTGGATATTAGTCGCCTAAAGTTGAAGACCGGTTACTACACACTATCGGTCAGGAACGGCAAGAAGGAGACTTATCAACTGAATTTTCTGGCACAGTAGCCAGTACTGAATTACATAACCTTCAATAGAATGAAGAACCCAAAGAAGCGAAACTCGAGGAGAGAATTGCGTTCACGCCGATTGCGTTATTCGGCCATGACGCTAGCAGTTTATTTCTTTTTAACTACAGTTTTTCCACCACAAATGTTGGCGCTAACAGGTGGACCCTCACAACCCGAAGTGCAGAGTTTTGAACCAATTGGCACCTCCGATATGGTGGATCTGTTCTCCGGCGATTTCGTTTACAATATACCACTGTTGGACGTAGAAGGGTATCCAATTAATCTGGCCTACCATTCAGGTGTATCAATGGATCAGGAAGCTAGCTGGGTAGGACTTGGTTGGAACGTCAATGTGGGGGCGGTTAATCGGGCTAAACGAGGTATCCCTGATGATTTTGCAGGCGACAAGATTGAAAAAGAATTTAGTCGCAAACCTAATGAGACCTACGGGATAACATTTGGAGCGGACCTGGAGCTTTTTGGAATAGAGAATCTAGCCCCAACTGGCACAGCGCCTGGAGGTGCTAGTGGTTTTGATCTTAGCGTTGGGGCTACGTTGGGGATGACATTTAACAATTATAACGGTGTTGGAGCTACCGTTGGTCTCAGCGGTAGCTACGGGATTCCACTAGACGCTGGTGCGAAAGGATCTTTAACGGGGAGTCTTGGATTGACATCTTCCAGTGACGGTGGCTTGACCATTCAACCTTCATTGTCTTATGCGACCAAAAATAAACAAGGCAAAGATGGGAATTACAGGTACGGAGGAACGCTTGGTACAGCTTTTAATTCAAGAATTGGCCTTCAGCAACTTTCCGTAGGTGGTAATGTCCAATCCGGCGATTTCGCAAACGCCACGAACCGCAAGCAGCGAGGTTCCATGAATGCTTCTTTCGATCTTATGCAACCCACTTATGTCCCCACAGTTGGCGACCCGGTTCAGAGTTATACCCTGAAAGGTAGGTTTAAGAATGGCGCCTCTTTTTTCGGTTTCGACGGCGGCTGGTCTATAGACGGATACTACTCCCGTCAGGATTTACTTACAAACTATCAGGCCAAACCATCATACGGGTACATGCATACCGAAGGTGGGCAGGATCTTGAGGATGTTATTCTCGATTTTAACAGAGAAAATGATGGGCCATTCACTGCCCAAACACCGGCATTGCCGCTAACGAATTATACCTATGATATTTTTTCCGTAAGCGGCCAGGGCAATGGAGGAAGTTTCCGGCCATTCAGAAGCGCTGTAAGTTATGTGCATGATGGTAGAGAAGGGACTATCAGCAACAGTGCCTCGGTAGGAGTGGAGCTATCGCCTGGTGGAAATGCCTATCACGTTGGTGTTAACCTCGGAACTGTAACAACCAACTCAACCTCAGGAACCTGGGAAGATGAAAACAATGCGGCGGATTTCAACAAGTATGTTTCAACCAATCCTTATAAAGACTATGAACGGTTTTACATGAAAGAAGCTAGTGAGAAGTCAGTGTCGGTGGAAACCAATCATCTCGAGTCGGTTGGTGGCAATCGGGCTGTACGTTATGATGTTCAGGAAATTTCAAAATTCAATACGCATCTACGAAATACGTTGGAAGACGATAACGGCTTTTCTCAAAACTACACCGATAACACTTTGGATCAGAGAGAAAGAAGGAATTCAACCATGCAATTCTTGTCCCAGCGGGAAGTTGTGGGTGGACTTGGATTAAACGATGCGGTAGCTACGAATCCAAACATTAAGGATCATCATATTGCCGAAGTCACAACGCTTGGGCCTGAGGGAAGCAGATATGTCTACGGTTTGCCCGCATACAACAACAAACAACGGGATGTAACTTTTGCGGTTGGAACGGAAAACGACAATGATCTGGCGCTAAATTTAAGTACTGACCGATGCTCAGATGGTACCATAGTTTATGACCCCACCTCAGACAATACGCTTCAAAATGAGAAGGGTAAGGATAACTATTTCGAGGCAACCACCACCCCTGGTTACGCGCACAGTTATATGCTAACGGCAATTATTAGCCCTGACTATGTAGATGTAGACAATATCAAAGGCCCTAGTGTTGGAGACCTTGGAACCTGGACGAAGTTTAGCTATCAAAAGCCAGGTGAGATTGATCCCGGACAATCGCATGACTTTTATCGTTGGAGAGTTCCCTATAATGCAAATGAAGCTCAGTACAATGAAGGTTTACGTTCGGTGGCAACTGACGATAAGGCAAACTATTCTTACGGGGAAAAGGAGCTCTGGTATTTAGATAAAATAGAGACCAAAAATTTTGTCGCTTTATTTGAAAAGGAAGTTCGTCAGGATGCTTGTGGAGTAGTTGGAGAAAATGGAGGTATTGATGTTAATAATAACATGTTTAGCCTCAAGAAAATTACATTGTATGCCCGTCCCGACTTTGAAGCAAATGGGGCCAATGCCACACCAATTAAGGAGGTACATTTCGTTTACGATTATTCGCTTTGCCCTGGAATTGACAATAACAGTGCCGGACAGGGAAAACTAACACTCAAGGAGGTATTCTTTACTTATCGTGGTTCTAAGCAGGGACAGTTAAGCCCTTATAAATTCAGCTATGCCGATGTTGATCACGATGGCATACAGGATGCGAACTTCCCTTACAATCTCACGGGTTATGATCGTTGGGGACATTATAAGCCAAATCCTTCAACAAGTTGCGATCTCAATGATCCTCTAGCGCCGAATCACTTTCCTTATGTGGATCAGACTGATGCGGATCAGCAAGCCAGGTACATGGCGGCATGGAGCTTAACGAAGATAGAGTTGCCTTCAGGAGGAACCATAGAAGTAGATTATGAATCTGACGACTATTCCTATGTCCAGAATAAGAAAGCCATGCAGATGGCCAGGATCGTTGGTATTTCAGACAATGCAGGGGCATTGGATGTTGGAGGAACCAACATTGATGATTTTGACATTTTGTCGATTAGTGACGATGATGAAAAAAATCGATGGGTATACGTTGAGCTTCCCGATGGTACAACAGATGCCGCACCCTATTTTGATGGTATCGATAATCTTTATTTCAGAGCATTAACAGAGTTCAAGAATAACGGCGTGTCTGTACAAGATTACGTGTCAGGGTACTGTCAGTTAACCAACGACATCACTACGGTTACAGCGTTTGGGAAAACGCTTGCGAGAGTTAAACTCAAGGCGGTTAGCCTAAAAGATTCAGGTTCCGAAGATTACAATCCAATTGCTGCCGCAGGAGTCCAGTTTGGCAGGTTGCATCTGTCCTCTATTGTTTGGGATGATTCGAACATTAACTCAGCAAGTAACGGATTCTTTGATGTGTTGGATGCTATGGTTGGGGCTTTTGCCGGTTTTAAAACAGGATTCCAGAACCCGAATAAATCAAGATGGAATAAAGGGCAGGGAACTTCCATTGTTATGAATAAGTCCTGGGTTCGTCTCAACAATGTTAATGGTCATAAGCTTGGTGGCGGATGTCGGGTAAAGTCATTACGCATGAGTGATCAGTGGGAGACCATGGTTGGTTCCGGTGCAGGAGATAGTTTTGAATATGGACAGGAGTATTCATATACAAATGAAGACGGTACGTCGTCCGGAATTGCTGCATACGAACCGCAGCTTGGAGGAGATGAAAACCCATGGAAACAACCGGTACAATATGCCTCTGTAAAAAGATGGGCTCCGGATGACAGGTTCTACGCTGAAACGCCATTTGGTGAAAGCTTTTTTCCTAGTGCAAGTGTTGGCTATGGAAGGGTAGTTGTAAAGAATCTTCAGCGTGGTGTAGATGGAAACGGAGATGGAACAATTGATGATTCTGAAAGAACAGTTACTAAACACGCTACCGGAGAGGTTCAGCATGAGTTCTACACAGCTAAGGATTTCCCGACAATTGTAGGTCGTACCGAAGTTGAGGCGGATCGAGACAAAACCAGTCCATTCAGTATTACCTCTCTTCTAAGTATCCATTCTAAAGATTACATGACCGCCTCACAAGGCTTCGTCATCGAATGCAATGATATGCATGGGAAACCGAAGGCACAGAGAGTTTATCAGGAGGATAAAACAGATCCGATCACATCGGTAGAATACTATTATCAGGAGGAAGGATATTCGACTTCATCCAAGCGTTTAACCAATGATGTGGTGGCTATCTCATCTGATGGTTCGGTCAATAACCAGGCCCAGATAGGGGTGTTCTTTGACATGGTGGCTGATTTCAGAGAACAGGAATCAACTACAATTAGTCCGAACCTGGGACTGAATTCTGATGGTTTCTTTCTTGGACCTGTCTTTATACCTGCCTTTGTACCTGTTCCGGGAATTTCCGTAGATAAAACTCGTTTTAGGAGTTCCTCAGTTACAAAGGTCATTCAGCGATTTGGTGTTCTTGAACGCACCGTAGCAAAAGACCTTGGTTCGGTCGTTGAAACCAAGAACCTTGCTTACGATGCTGAAACTGGTGAGGTATTGCTTACCGAGACAACTACAGATTTCAATGATAAAATCTACACCATGAACTATCCTGCATACTGGCATTACGACGGTATGGGACCAGCCTACAAGAACATTGATTTTGCAACCGGACAACTGGTAAGCCAGGAACTTTCTTTCTCATCCGGTGTGGCCACATATGCGGATGCAGATCAATATTTTGCTGAAGGTGATGAGGTGGCTGTTATGGAGAATAATAACATACCTCTTACCTCTGTTTTGTTGCCGGTTAATTATGTTAGAGGATGGGTAACGGAAGTAGGGCCAAATAGTATAGAAGTGCAGCTCTATGATGGTACGTTGTTGTCAGGGAACAGAAGCCTGAAAGTGCTGAGGTCAGGCAGACGCAATCAGCAAATGCAGTCAATGGCTTCGATCACCACAAGAACAAATCCATTATCAAGTCTTCAAACCAATATTTACGAGAACATTATTCAGGCGTCGGCAATTGAATTTGATGATTCCTGGAGAACTTATTGTGAGTGTTTTGAAGCTTCTAACGGAGGTGTAGCATCAACGAATCCTTATGTGCAGGGAATAAAAGGAAATTACAGACCCAAGACGTCTTATCTCCATTTATCCGATCGTACACAAGCTAATTACAACGACAACACCAATATCCGTGAAGATGGGTATTTCACATCCTACCGACCGTTCTATAAATGGACGGGCTCCGAATGGGAAATTGACCGGGAGGATTGGACGTTTACCGCTGAGGTTACTGAGTTTAATCCGTTTGGTCAGGAACTGGAAAATCAGGACGCGCTTGGGCGTTATTCGGCAGCCACTTTCGGATTTAATCAAACGCTTGCCACCTCGGTAGCTGCCAATTCAAGGTATCATGAAATTGGGTTTGATAGTTTTGAGGACTACCCGTTTAGTCCGTGTGCGGATGAACATTTTAAAGTAGATCCTGCATTCCGTTCAACAGCGATTACCAACGAAACGGCTCATACAGGGTTCCATAGCCTTAAGGTGTCTAGCGGCACACCTGTAACGATTGGCAAGATCATAGATGACTGGTGTGACGAAACGGTGCCATGCAGCAGTTTAGCATTGGATGTGATTCCAGGGCCGGAAAATTTAACGGTTAAAGCCAAAGGAGGCGTTCCTGTTTACAGTTATCAGTACGATGTGATAAGTGGAGCTCCAAATATCAATTATGATCCATTCAATGGACTAATCAATATAGCAGTAGTTGGGGGACAATTAACCTTTAGTGTGGAGATTGAAGTAACCGATGCAGAAGGTTGTGTGTATTCGGAAATAATTAATGTCGTTAACGGCGTAATTCAATAGGAACAATAATGGAGATGTTAAGCAAGTTAATGATGAGATCAGTTTTTATAGTGGTAGTTGCCGTTTTGAGCGGAGGTCTGTCCAGCGGATATTGTACGACCTTTTCTGTTACCAACAACAATGATGCTGGTGCAGGATCTTTAAGACAAGCAATAATCGATGCAAACACCGACCCCTCTTATCCGCATTTAATTGAGTTTTCTTCCTTCGTGGGAAGTCCGATTATTACTCCAGGTTCACTCACGTTTGATAAAATTGTCAATCCTACCAAGATCGATGGAACCACCCATCCATCGTACGTCGGGGTTCCGGTGATTACAATTGACGCATCAAATTTGGCACCAGGTACCTCGGCCTTCAACTTTGGTTATGAGAACCAAAAGGTGTTTTTCATCACCACCAGTGCCAAAAACTCACACATAACAGGGTTGAAAATTACCGATGATCCAGCGTCAGGTATTGCTCCGCAGGGCGTGCATGTTGATCGGAACGTAACGGGCGTTCGGGTGAATGAAATGTTTTTTGAGAATCTGGATGACGGTGTCCTGGCTATAGAAAATAATGTGCTGATTAGTCAAAATAAAATGGTAGGATGTATACATGGGGTGCACCTTCTTGATGACTGTGCCGGCTTAAGGGTTTTGTACAATGAAATTTCTTTCTCAACCGGTCCCGGTATCTATTCACGGGCTTCAAACACCGAGATAAAGTTCAACACTATATCTGATGCACTGGAGAAGATAGGAATTCTAATTATCAACGAAGGAATTGATGGCGATGCATCGAATAATCTGGTTAAGTCCAATCATATATTTAATATAGGCTATGGTGTAGCGGTTTACGCAGGAATAGAAGCAGGATCCGGCGATTTTGCCCGATACAATACTATTACTGAAAACTCAATTCACAACGTTACTATCCGAGCCATTGATTTGCAGTATCCTTCAGATGGACCTGGAAATGACTCTAAGGAAATGCCGGAAATATCATCTGCTACTTCCGATGGTGTTGTTTCTGGAACTGCCCAACCTGGAGATATTGTGGAGTTATTTGTTGGAAATGGACAGCAGGAGGCAGAAGTTTTTAGGGGTAGTACTGTTGCAGACTTAGCAGGGGATTGGAGTTTGACGATAGGCAATGTAACCTATACTCATGTAACTGCTACTGCCACAGACCCCTTGGGCACTAATGGTTCGAACAGAGAAAACACCTCAGAATTAGCCAATTTACCCGTAACGGTGGTGGCTCAGATTGAACCGTGCGAAACATGCGTAGGTTCCTTTTCGCTTCAACCAGGTAAATCATATTTGGTGGGGGCCTGGGCAAAAGAAGCTGGAGCTCCTGCAGACAAGTTTAGTTTTGATCAGACCAGAATTAGAATCAATTTCTCTACACCGGGTGGCATCGTTTCCACAGCATATTTCTTACCACAGGGACAAATTATAGATCAGTGGCAACGGATTGAGGAACTTTTTACGGTGCCGATTGATGCTACCGACATGGAAATTGAGATGAGTTGTGCTTCAGGAGACTGCTTCTTTGATGATATACGGGTATTCCCATTTGATGCCAGTATGAAAACTTACGTGTATGACCCAATTTTCATGCGTCTGGCTGCAGAATTAGATGAGCGACACTATGCCACTTTTTACGAGTACAGTGAAGAGGGACAACTCGTGAGAATCAAGAAAGAGACTGAGAAAGGTGTGTTGACCATTCAGGAAACAACCAACAACTCAAGTAAATAAACATTACCTAACCGATACTAACATGAAAAAGGGCATTTTTTTAGTGGTATTATTTCTGATCGTTGGAACCTCGTGGGGTCAACTTTCCAAAGAAGTCCATAACCGAATATCAGCCAATGGAGGACCGGCCGTAATGGTTGGTGAAAGCAAAACATCAGTTCTGCCAACTGTTTCATCCCCGGCGTACCAGGATCACGATCTGACTGATTTACTTACTCTTGGAGTAATTCACGACCAGGTAAATTATTACCCGGATGATTTCCATATTTCTGTAAAGGTAGAGGTTCAACCATATGATGCTGCCGGAAATGCCCTTCCAGCTTTCGATGTTGTACTGGAATGTGAATACAAACCATTTGGTGTATCTCCTTACAAAGACAGGGATGTGTACCAGTTTCAAGATGCCAATTCTTTCGATTTTACCATTGAAGAGATAAATGATATCTCTAGCGGAACGGCGGTTCCAATTAACGAGCTACCGGAGAATGCCTTCTTGGATGGTGATATATATGTTAATCGTGTATTTGATTTCGATTTTAACACTCCTCTCAATGTGAACCACAATCTTGAAGATAAGGATGCAGATGGCGTTAATGATGAAATTGAGATCACCTGGGATTTCGTTCCTGGGGTTGAGTATCAGCTCGAGTGGACCTTTCTAAACAACTATTTGGTATCGAATCCTGCGGATCTTGAAGAGTATGATTTCATTCATAACAGTACGCGAATAACAACCGCTGCTACATCTTACAAAATTCCACTGATTTTTGAGAAAGGCTACCTATTGTTTCGTGTGCGTGCAGTAGGACGAGATATGGCCGATCCCAACCAACTTATTTTTGGCGTATGGAGTGAATCAAACGACAAAGGAGGAGTGGATAATTTTATTTCTGCAAATCCAGACTCGTATTATTTGGTGACAACCCCCCATGAGGAAGCAAAAAACTGGCAGGTCACCACAACGTTTGCAGAAGAAGGGAAGAAGAAGGAAGTGATTAGCTACTACGATGGGAGTATGCGAAATCGACAAAGTGTTACCAGAGTAAATACCGATGAGAATATAATAGTAGGAGAAACGATTTATGACTATCAGGGGCGACCGGCGGTTAATGTTCTTCCGGTGCCGGTAGATCGCCCAGTATCTGGTGAATCCCCAATAAAGTACTTCGAAAATTTCAATCAGAATGCATCGAATGAACCATTTAATCGGGAAGATTTTGATCAGGACAATGAGGTGGCCAATGGAACTCCCACAATGTCTACGGATGAAGGAGCGGCACATTATTATTCGCCTGATAATCCAAACAAAGAGGCGCACCAGGCTTTTGTTCCCGATGCGGAGGGCTATGCTTTTACTCAGGTAGAATATACACCTGACAACACGGGTAGGATTCGAAGACAATCTGGCGTGGGAACTACTTTTCAGCTTGGCTCAGGGCATGAAACAAAATACTTTTATGGCAAGCCGATGCAAATACAACTTGACCGGTTGTTTGGTTCTGAAGTAGGTTATGCAGCTCATTATAAAAAGAACATGGTGGTTGATCCAAATGGTCAGATCAGCGTGTCGTATCTTGATCAGGAGGGTAGAGTAGTGGCTACTTCACTAGCTGGCGAGCCTACGGATAATTTGGTGGCGGTTGACTCATACACCGGTTCAGAGGAGCAGTTGGTTGCAGATTTATTCGAGAAAGATGCTACAGGAGTAAGTTCTATAAACGTTGTAAATGTAAATGGAACCGGCGTGGAGTTTTACCAGGAAATTCTGGTTTCTACTGAGGGAGATTACACCCTTACATATGATCTTTCGGCTGATGTATTTACAGACCCGTGTTTAGCGACGGACATTTGCTTCAATTGCATTTACGAACTGGAAATAAAAATGACCGATGAATGTGGCCAGATTGTACAAACTACTACCTCCGATCCGGTTCATATTCAGGGGTTGGAAGGTCAGTTTACCGATAATTCCGGTGTTATTTCATTTGATTTGACGTGTACTCCTGGTACCTATTCGAAAAATTACACTTTCGTTGCACCTCTAACCGTAGGTAACTACACCATTTCAAAGAAGTTGATAGTGAGTGAGGCCGCAGTGGAGTTTTATGCGGAGCAATATGCAGATCCGGCAGTAAATACCTGCGCATTGACCTTCGATGACTTTTTGCAGGAAGAATTGAATAACATAGACTATAGCGACTGTAATATAGGTTGTGAAGAATGTGTTCAATCCCTTGGAGATCGTGATGACTTTGTGGCACAAGGCTTCGGAACAGCCGAAGATTACGACCGACTGGTAGAAGAGTGTAACGCCCCTTGTGAGTCTCCTTCAAGATGTGAAACGATTTACGAGATGTTACTCGCCGATATGGCACCAGGAGGACAGTATGGGGAGTTTCAGGATGCGTCAGGATCCATATCGCCATCTGGTTACCCATTGTCTGTCTATAACGGACTCAGCTACTTACCAGATGCGGTTTTATCAACGGTTACCGGTACCACCCGTAGGTTGTGGAAAGAACCCAAATCAGTATTGAATGGGACCACGTACAATTACTACCTGGATGATCAGGATAACCGGGCGTATATAGTGGTTAATTTTGACCCGGCCACAGGAACCAGTGATCCAGCACTTGATAATTACTCCAATCCGGATTTGTTTTACCAGGATCCTGCAACAGGGACTTACTATGCGGCACCGGAGAATATTACTTTTCTTGCTGATTTTATTTTGAAGTTCGAGACGGCCTGGCGAACGGGCCTGGTGACCTATCACCCCGAATATTGCTATTATCAGCATTGTGTTGGTTATGCGGTGGAAGATTTGAATGGAAACTCTAGTGATTCTTTCGATGCACTACTTAGAAATACGAACACTTTTCAACAAGCTAAGAGTACGGGGTTTGTGGTTGATCCGTTGCCAACTGATCCCAACGACCGTGTTGTGGATGTTACAGACGCTTCCTCAGCTATATATGATCCGTTTATTACTTCCGGAGCGTTTTCTAACAGTGGGGATTTAACCACAAGATGGAATACGTACATCAATATTGCAGGCGACGATTATTCAATGATTGAAACAGCTGCTATAATGGCGCGTTGTGGTAACACCAGTATCAATGCAACTTCCCCGCTATCTTCTGACTGTAGTGATTTTGGTGCAGATGTACCCGGGTGGTCTCCCGCCGATAATCAGGAGTTACATGATTTAGAATGGGGTACCCTGAAAGGGCTTTATTTCAGTACAAAAGCCGGACTTCAGGCAGAGTTGGAAGAGGAAGCCGCGATTTCATCAGGTTGTTACAATGGTTGCATCGGTGGTTTTGGTCCGGATGGGCCAGATCCGGCATTTTACGGCTTGTTTAGTTCTGCCGCTTTAGATGGCACTAACCCATGTTCTTATTTTTCCTCAGGTTTTTACGCCGATAAGCAAAGACGTTTTGCAGGTGAAGGAGATTTACCGGTTCAGTCCATTAATCAGGGGAATTATCAGACATATATACAGGATGGAGATTGCCCGGTAGCAAATGGCCTGGAACAACTGTTGGATCAAATTGCTGATGATGGGTCATTATTGTCCAACCTTATTGATATTACTAACCTTCCGGCAACACTTACATTAAATCTGGCACTTTCCGATTATCAACTGTCAGATCCAATACCTCCAGCCACGTGGACCGGTAATGTTAGCGGAGATGATTTAAAGTACACGATTGGCGATATCCCGGACGGGAATAGTTGTACCAATTATATCTATGGAACGCCAGGATTTGACTGGACCAAAGTAGTTGGTTTTAGCCATTTTCAAACACTTAACTCCGGAATGAATCCATATCAGTTTACTGTACTGGTGGCTTCCGATGATGGAACTGGATTGATTACTTATGAGACCCTTACAGGGGAAACTTGTTTTGATGTTGATAACTGTGAGTTTGAGCCCACTTGTGATGCAAATGACTACGGATTGTCTGTTGAAGCGGTTTTAAGTCAGATTGCAAAAGATGGTCAATTAACAAATACGTCTGGTTATACGCTAAACAACGTAATAGCTCCTTCTACTACCAATGTGTATGAAGATTTGTTCTCCAATCAATTGGAGAGTGCATTGCAAACAAACGCCAGCAATTCAGCATATATCTATGAATCTGGAATAGAGAATTTCGTTATCAGATCTTTAGTATCTCCTGATTACGTTGAATTCCACATTAACTCGAGAGAACCAGCCTCTTTGAATTTAGCGGACATCCACTATTTCGGAAACATCGTTTCTGAATACCAGCATTATTTCGCGATCGAAGCGTTTGACAACACAGGTAGTTCACTGGGTGTATTACATATGGAGGCTAGCATCAACGATGGAAACGATGTTACCTTAACCCCGATGGGTAAGTGCGAGTTGCCGAACCCTGCAAATTGTGATGAATTAGCTCATCAGCTGCTTATAGATTTAGGGGATTACCTGAAGCAAACCATTCTTGCCGAAACTTTCGACTATGCAGCATTCGACCCATACAACAGCTGGGCGACTACCAATTTGCTTTTGGGTGAGTTGCCATCAGGTTCAACTGCTTCAAGTTCACAATACTCAGGGACTACTGCAGAAGGTGAGACAATTGACGGTTTGTTGATTGATATCGAGGATTGTTCTGTTAGTCTGGAGGTACACTCCGCAGAAGGTTTATTTATTAAGGAGATTATAGCGATGACTCCTCTTGCTGTTCACGGAACGCCTCAAGGTCAGGATTACTTTGAATTTTACTTTTTAGCCGAATTCGATCATTCCGGAGTGAACTACAAGGATACAGTTTGGGGACAAAGTGGGTGTATTCCTCTGAGAGATTGTGAAGACTGTCCCAATGTGTTGAGTTTGGGACCGGATGAAGGAGTTTCGGAAGAAGATTCCTGTGGCATTGGAGGTGCCAGCACATTCCATAGAATTTATGGTACGGAATTCAATGAGAGGGCTCACACTGTAAGAAGTACTTCTGATAAAGGATATATAGTTTGTGGTGAAGTAGAGGATCAGGGGAAACTGGGACCAAATAAGAATCTTTTCGCAATGAAATTGGATCAATTCGGTGATGTTGAGTGGACCCGGTCAATTGGTGATGCGTATGAAGATGGAGGGAGGGCAGCTAATATTATTCAGGCAGCAAATGGAGAATATGTACTGGTCGGTTACCGAGTACTCACCGAGAAGGGTTCTGACGAATCTTTTATCGTCAGATTAGATGCCAACGGACTTCCTATATGGGAGCGAATCCAGGGAGGTGGTGCTACTGAACTATATAGAGATTTGACGGAGGCCAGCAACGAAGATATTCTGGTAGCCGGAGTAACCTGGACTCTAGGGCAGGGCAATTCAGATTACCATATCACCAGGTATCGTAAGGACGGTACTTTAGCCTGGAATTTCGTTTATGGAGATGTAGATACAAATCAGGTGTTCGACTTAACAGAGTTAAGTGATGGAAACATAATCGTAACCGGGGCAGATAGGAGTGGTGTAGCCAGAGATAATATCATGATGAAACTCGATGCGAATGGAAATCTCTTATGGACAAAGAAGCTTGGTGTAGCTGGAAAAGAGGAAGGATTAATAGGGCTCACTCAGCTGACCGATGGTAACTTGTTATTAAGTGGTACAATGGTAGACAAACCAGGATCAGAAGCAGATTTCTACCTGGTTAAAACCGACACTGATGCAAATGTTATTTGGTCTAAAACATACGGGGGATCAGCATTCGACGCCGGCCTGTCGGCTGTGGAAAAATCTGATGGAACTATTTTGGTATCTGGCTTTACAAATAGTTTCGGCTCTAGTTTCGATCTATTAGTATTGCAAGTCTCGGCGAGCGGAAACTTATTGCGCAGTACCAGCTTCGGAGGAACTGGAACAGAACAACAACAGGGGCAAGGCGACGTAATAGCTCTGGGGGCTGATGGCGGTTACATAATTGCCGGGACTACCAACGGCTTTGGCGCGAAGAATCAGGATTTGTATCTGGTAAAAACCAACCCATGTGGAGACGGGTTTTGTCATCATGAGGAGGTTAGAAGTAATGAGAAGAATGTTAGTCTGGTTGGCAGCACGGAAACTTATGTGAGAGCTAATGGATTTGAGGCTTTAATGTCTACTACGCCAAATTTTGGAATCACGTTCACTGCCCAGGAATTGTGTGCAGATACAGCAGATACAAGTCCGTGTGCTTCCGCTTACAATGATTATCATGCCACGGTAAACGCGTATAATAAGTATGTGAAAGAGAATCAGCTGTCGTGGCCAACAGTAGACATTATTCACACTTTTGAGCAGTTTAAAGCTGAGGGATTCTGTAATTGTGTGGATGGATACATCTCCTATCTCGAAGGCTTGATGAAGCCCGAGCAAAAGAAGACGCTCTCAGTAGGGGCTAAGAAAGATGTAAAGGTTGAAGAAGGCAAAGAAACGACGGCACCTACCGTTGCAGATGTTTATATCGGTAGTCACTGCCATTCCGTGCCATGTAGTCCTGAGGAAAACTACAACGACACTATTACGCCTCTTGCTTTTGAATATGAAAATCCATGTGAACAGCAGTTAGAAGATATAGCTTATCAAAACGCAGAGATCGCTTATGAGAACTACCTCGAAGACCTTACTACAGATGTGGCCAACAGATACCGTGAGCATTGTTTGGGAGCTTTGGAGGATATGACACTTGAATTTACAGACAAAGAGTACCACTATACTTTATACTACTACGATCAGGCCGGCAATCTTATTAAAACGGTTCCTCCGGAGGGAGTGGAGTTTGTGGACCTTTCTGTGGATGGAGCAAACATTGTAGCTGACCGAACCAACGGAACACATACAGTATTCACAAATCATCGGTTGGAGACCAAGTACCTTTACAATAGCCTGAATCAACTGGTAAGACAGTGTCTTCCTGATCATGATAAGATGGACGTGTGCGACTTAACTCTACCGTCCGGACTGAATACACAAATGAAAATTTCTTCTGTCCAGTTTGTGACGGAGTCTAAAGGGTACTTAACAGGATCATATACAACATCAGGAGGCCAGATACGAGGGCTTGCATATTCTACTAATGATGGAGGTCAAACATGGCAGAGAATAAACGACCTTGTAGCTGCTGATATGAACGATGTCCAGTGGATCACCGCAACCCATGCTATAGCTGTTGGGAATTCTGGTTTGGCGATTAGATCTGCGGATGGTGGATACAATTGGGACGCTTTGAACTTTTACGCGATCGACGTTACCGCTGATCTTAACGCCGTACACTTCAGTAGTGTATCAGAAGGTATAATTGTTGGTGATAACCTGACCGTTGTTAGCACAACATCAGGGACTCCCGCCGTGGTGACACCGGTTTCTACCGATCCTAATTTCGCCTTAGACGGTAATGACCATATCATTGATGTGGAACAAGTAGGTACCAGTTACTACATGGCTGTAGACTATACAGATGCTTCAGGATTAAATTTTGGACTGGTGTACAGAACCACTGATTTAACAGCAACAAGCTGGGAGCCCCTGCACGAGGTATCAGTTTCGGATTTGAGCAATATTCAACTAAGTTCGGTTTCCAGGGGCGCCGTGGCAGGCTCAAATGGTGAGATTTATGTTACAACCGATGCCGGACAGAATTGGACACCGATTGTAAAATCGAGCACCAATGATATTGTTGAGGCTTATTTTCAAAACGACAATGTAGGTGTGTCGTTGCAGTCGAATGCCTCAGGAGACACCTACTTATATGCTACAAAGGATAAAGGAGCTAACTGGCAGGTGATATTTGATGACTTTTCTTTGATCTCGTTAAACCGATACCAAACCGATGGGGTGAGTTCTCATTTGATTGCAACGGGTGAGAGTGGTGCGGCTGTTCGGGTTTACGTAACAAGTACCAATGCCGTTGCTATGGATGTTTCTGTGCCTACATCGAACACGTTAAATAGTGGCTGGGCGGTTTACAACGGAACAGCTATTGAGGCTCTGGTAACAGGTGCCGCAAGTGAGTTCTACGCCTCCAATAACATTAATATCGGTTCGCCTACATGGATTACCTATTCTGCACCTGGTATGGGAGTGATTACGGACATGGAAGCATTGAAATCCGGGGCTAAGTATAGTGGAGTTGCCGTTAGGTCAACCGGCGAACTAAGATCATTTCATATTGATGGAACGTTCTCGAGCGTTCCTACTGCAGGTGATTTTACTTGCGTGGAAAGGGATGAATTGAACAACAGAATGTTGGCTTACAATAGAACCGATAATTCTATCTATTCTGTTACAGTTGACCCAACAGTTGCGCCGACAGGAGCAGCCCCTTTTTCATTAGTGTCGCCTTCATCAGGATTGCTTGTAAGCGAACTGTTTACTTCAATGAGTATTGACGAAGACCAAATTCAATTAACTGGCCCTACTGGTTTGATGGTACGAGGAACAATAACAAGTACCGCTATTGTATGGGAAGACCAAACCACCAATATTCGTCCAACTTCCTTAGTAGCCATTGAACAAACTGCAGTAAATGATTTGGCAGCTACCGGTTCAAATGCTACAATAGTAAGTTACGATGTTTCAGGAGCTGTAGCCGTAGCTACCAAAAGTAACGTTGATGCGGTGAGTAATTATACCGACCTGGCAACCGGTTTTGACGGAACTTCAGGTGCTGGGGTAGCAATAGCCTCTTCCGAAGAAGGAACGGTAGATTTGTACAGTTTTAGTGGTGGTACAGCAAGCCGATCAGAGATTATTTCGGTTCCTGGCACAAACTTTACTGCTGTGTCTCAACAGCTAACCACAGATGGTAATAGTGCTTACGTAGGAGCAAGTAATGGTCAGACGTATTATGTAGCAGATGTTTTAGCACCAACCCCGGTGGCTGTATCAATGGCTGGGTCGGGATCGAAACCAGTGAATGGACTTGCAATAAAAAAAGGTGCTGCGCCATTTGTGGTATCAGTTGGAGATAATAGTCAGGTGCATTACGGAGGCGGTTCTTCAATTCTGAAGATTAACAACGTGTTTACACCGGAATTAAATAAAGTAAGTTTTGCCAATCAGTCTGATGGTTTTATTGTGGGGAATGATTTTACTGCAAGAGTCACCTCAAACGGAGGAGAGACTTGGAAAGAACTTTTAAACGTTGGTGGCTTTGCATCCGGTCTGGTGGATTTGTTGTCTGTTGAAGCTGTTAGCAGCACAGTTGCGTATGTTGGTGGAAACAATTCCTATTTAGGAAAAACCGATGCCGCCGGAGTAAATACCAGTGGAATCACGCTGCCTCCTGTTGGCAATGTAAACGATATGTTCTTTTTAAATGCCCTGGAGGGGGTGGCAGCCACAGGAACAACTGGCAATGGTGAAGTTCTCCATACTACAGATGGAGGGGCAAACTGGAACTCAGTAATAACCGCTGGAGTTACTGTAGATCATGAGTTACGAGCAGTTCACGGATTTGAAAATTCATCAAGCTATATTCTGGTTGGCGATGGTCAGGAGATTGTATTTTTCGATGGAACGAATCTGGATAAATCCATCTTCAACACGGATCCAACTCCCGGTGTTGACTTCCATGATATTTACTTCCACGATGACCTCAATGGGTACATCGTAGGAACTGAGGGCACTTTACTAAAGTCTAAGGATGGGGTGTTGAATCCAACCACCAAGAAGCTCGATGCGCTTACCTGGAATGTGAAGGCCATTGATGATAATGTTTCTGGCCAGCCAACAGGTTCAGATAAGGATATTTATGCGTTGAGTTTTGCAACGAGATATGTTGGTTTCTTAGGAGGTGAATACGGTGGTGTAGAAGCCTACAATCGTTTAATAAAGGACGAGAGCAATTTGTTCTCGACTTATTTTTGGTATGATAAATTAGGCCGAATTGTTGTTTCGCAGAACAGCAAGCAGTTCAATGAATCACCTCAAAGGTGGAGTTATACCCGTTACGATGTGTTGGGTAGAGTAGTGCAGGCCGGCGAGAAGGTGGACGATGACCCGGCCAATCCATTATTTGAATCAATTTTTGGTTCTGTAGTAAGCGGGCATTACAATCCACGGGTAGTTGATGATGCGAAGCTGGAAGCGTGGATAGGCGGTGCCGGTTCCAGAATCGAGGTTACACAGTCGTACTACGATATCACCAATCCGGCTATTGCAGCCGATCTACCGGCTGATTTCAACCAGAACCAGTTGAACATGCGTAAGCGTATTTCAGCAGTAACTTATGAAAAGGTATTTGATGGAGATGACGGTACCTACGACCATGCTACCCACTATGATTACGATATTCATGGAAACGTATCTACGCTGTTACAAGACCACCAAGAGTTGGAGGCCATTGGTGATCCGGATGTTTCAGCTCAGCGATTCAAGAAAATGGAATATGATTATGACCTGATCAGTGGAAACGTACATCAGGTAAATTACCAGGCCGGTAATATTGATCAGTGGCATCATAGATACACGTACGATGCAGACAACCGTATTCAGGAAGCTTATACTTCAAATTCGGAATTAGCTACAAAGCTTCTCGATCCTGCAGACGCCCTATGGGACATGGATTGTAAATATATTTATTATGATCATGGTCCGTTGGCTAGATCCGAAATGGGTGAGCACAATGTACAGGGAACCGATTATGTTTATACCCTGCAAGGTTGGTTAAAAGGTGTTAATTCGAATACACTCAACGATGCCCGTGACCCCGGAAGGGATGGCAATGCGACCAACCTGGGCGGAGGTACAAATCCGAACGCACATTTTGCGCAAGATGCAATGGGCTTCTCTTTGGGATACTACGAAGGAGACTTCACCCCGATTTCTGCGATTGCATGGGATCATACGACATCCGCTTCCAACAGGTTTGAAGCTGTGGCCACGGGTAGCGATTTGGTAGCTGCGAGAAACGACTTATTCAATGGAAACATTGGTTCCATGGTAACCGCAATAACCAAACCGGGAATCTATGAGTCATCTTCAACCACTTTACTTCCTGAAGTTCGTCCACAAGGAACCGCTTATACCTATGATCAGCTAAACCGATTAGTGGATGCACAAGCTTATCAGAATCTGGATCCGCTAAGCAACGAATGGAGTAGTGGGGGAACCAACAACGATATGTATCGCAACACTTTTACCTACGATGCCAGTGGAAATATCAAAACCCAATTGCGCCGTGATGCAAATGGCGATATCATTGACGATTTAGACTACAATTACGCCCTGGCCGGAGGAAAGTTGGTTCAAAACAGATTGTACAGCGTGAATGATAGCGCCCCAGATCCTGCGCTGTACGAAGATGATATTGAAGATATGGGGGCTTTCAACTCGAATTTAGCCACGATCAACGATGGTTCAAATAATTACAAATACGACCAAATAGGCCAATTGCAGCAAGACGCTCAGGAGGAAATTGCTGAAATAAAGTGGCGTGTAGACGGTAAAGTGGCTGAAATTATACGAGAGTCGGGTAGTACTCGCAAAAACCTAAAGTTTGATTATGATGCGATGGCGAATAGAATCGCCAAACACCAGTATGACAATTCGGGCAACTGGGAGAAATCCACTTACTACAACAGAGATGCTCAGGGCAATGTAATGAGTGTTTACACCCACGAGGTGGATATGAGTACCACCACGGCGAGTTACCGACAGGTAGAGCGGAACATCTACGGCTCATCAAGAGTTGGAATGAATACAGAGGAGATAGAATTGATAGGAGCTAGTTATGATCCCACCACCACGTATCATAACCTCGGAGATAAGAAGTTTGAGTGTACCAACCATTTAGGGAACGTTCTGGCCATTATCTCCGATATGAAAATAGCCAGAGACGATGACTCAGATGGCACAATTGATTACTTCCGACCCACCATTTTAAGCTCGATGGATTACTCTCCTTTTGGAGTGATCTTGTACGAGCGGGATTATACCAAGCAGGTGTGTAGGGATACCAGTTACCTGGCAACCATTACTGATCTGGACGACGATTTTGATGATGGAACCGTACAAGGATGGTCTACATTGCCTGGTACTACGATTACCTCAACAGCGGGAGAACTAAGGTTGCACAAGGATAGTGGAAGTGAAGATTTACTCGCTTTCAAGTATGTAACATTGCAGTCCGGTTTTACGTACTCTTTTAGTTACGATTTTACCGATCATAACTTTAATAGTAACCGAAATCTACAAGTACAAGTGAAAGATGTAAGTACTGGTTTGACAGTTTATGACTCAGGTCTGTTGACTGTACTCGGTGTTTACAGCGGAACATTTGTAGCACCATCATCAGGTAATTACGAAATCACTTTCAGAGGAGTTAAAGACAATGGTAGTACCAATGGATTTAACAACAATTTCTTCCAGGTAGATGACATCCTAATCACACATCAGGAACTGATAGAAGAGACCCTTTGTGATGACTATAATTGTAATTATAGGTACGGTTTCCAGGGGCAAGAGAAGGATGATGAGATTAAAGGGAGAGGGAACTCATACAACTATACTTTTAGGATGCATGACCCTAGGTTGGGGAGGTTTTTTGCTGTGGACCCACTTCATAAAGACACTCCATACAATAGCAGTTATTTAAGTAATGGCAACAATCCTATTTTCATGACTGATTACGAGGGTAAATCTGGAGTTGCTTATCTAGATAAAGAAACTAAAACAGTTACAATTAAAGCTGTAATGTTTTTCTACGGCTCTGCAGCTAACACTGAAATAGCAGCAGCAACGGCTGCTAAAATTCAGGGTGATTGGAATGCAGGAGCCGGCAAGCTTATGGTCGATGGTGTTGAGTATGATGTGAAGTTCGAAATAAATGGGATTTATACAACGGAAAAACAGGCGATGCAACTGGCCGCCTTGACTAAAACATCAAAATTTAATTTTATCAGATTATCTGATGGTGAAAATTTTGACAGTCGTAGGACTAAATCATCACATTATACGAATAGCCGAGATAAGAATAAAAAATCACTTGGAGGTAACTCAGGATATTTTCTTGATTATGAAATGGGAGATGGAAAGACTACTGCCACGCATGAATTTGGACATGGAGCAGCTTGGTTCGAAGCGAATGAATGTACGGATGGGGCTCATGACTGTTCGATAGCAAATGGAATTCCTGGCATTATGTCTGCGCGAGGTGTACCTGTAGCCGATGAATATGGTTATGACTCTCAGCCTTTGGGAGCAAGAACCGTAGACCCTAAGAAGCGTAAGGTACTTTCATCAGACATTTCCAAACTAGGAATCGATTTAATAGAACTGGCCAATAAACATACAACGGATGTTGGAAGATTTGACAATTCTATTTTTGGAGAAAACGGAAATAAAATTGACAATCCTTATGAGGACTCTTATGAAAATTTGGAGGCTCTTGAACGGGTTGGAACTTTCTTAAAAGTCTTTTGGGAAATTACTAAATTGAATATGCCAGAACAAAAGAATGAAGATAATGCTGGAACAAATGGGACTTCAGGTAATTAAAGAGGAAATTACAGTGATTTCGTTACTGTGCTTTTTTGTAGTCTCATGTACTCTAAGCCCAACGAGTGATCAAAAACAGACAAACTCTGTTAATGTTAAGTCGGATGGTATTGTAGAAGTCAATGACGATAAAGTTGCGGTATTTATAACTAAAGAAGGACAATTGGACAGCCTTAAATTAAGTTCCTTTCCGAAAAGGAGGCATTTATTTGTAACGAATAGTTTGGAGTTAATAAGTGAACATAAAGCACTCAATGTGATCAGACCATATATATTGGCAAATAAGCCTGCTAGAGTTTCTATCATTAATTGCAACTTGACTGAAATTCCACCTGATTATTTTAGACACCATTTAGATTTACTTGACATTAGTGATAACAGAAACTTTGATATAAGTTGTTTAAAAGAGTTTGAAATCGACACCTTAATTGTTAATTCAATTCACGATACAACAACTTTAGAAAACACATTGATTCTAGGACGATAATCGGGTAATGGGTGGTGTTCTTTTCAGTATTTCTAGTGCAGTAACAGATTTAGTTTGTTGGTATTGATAGTGTTTCAATCAGATCATGGGACTTGCTCATTACACAAGTCCATTATCAATTCCATTTCAGCCTAATGGCTAAAATGAAACCGACAACCGCGTTGTCTTTGATGTGGAGATTAATGCCTCACCGGTTGCTAGCGCAACCTCTGGTTAACCAATCGTGAAGAATTTCGTAACTTACCTAGACTAACCAGAATTAAGGTGTACAACCTCCAACCAAATACAGCCAATAACTCAAGTCTCCCACTTCATTTTTGTAGGGTTATATCGATCAATAGAAATACCGTTTGGAGTTCTTACACAGAGGCTGGATTAACCGGTTTTTGGGAGCCGTACTTTGTGGATGCTGTTGAAGTCCACTTTGAAAGCAATGTAACCAACACTATTTGTCAGGGTTATGATTGCAATTATAGGTACGGTTTTAACGGAATGGAGAAGGATGATGAGGTGAAATCTGGGAAGGGGAATAGTTATGATTATGGGGCAAGGTTTCACGATTCCAGATTAGGACGATGGTTAAGTTTAGAGCCATTGATTAATAAATACCCATTTGTCTCACTTTATTCATTTGCTAGTAATAGTCCAATTTCGATGTTAGACAATCATGGATATGACATTGTGCCAGCCTTTGACAACCAGGCTTATACTAATCGCTGGAACGCCAGAATACAGGATCTAAAAGGAAAGTCCACCCTATTTAAGTCAATTTATGATTACGCCAACAACAATACTGATATGGATTGCGTAACTGATGGTTATGCTAAGCACATGATCTACGTTCGTGTTATGGCGTGTACCGATTATGATCCCGAAGGCGCTAAAACTGAAGCAAGAGGATTTTATGCTAAGCCGCCTAAGGAATGGACTGGCAAATATTTTACTGAAGATTCACGGGAATCATGGAAAAGACGAGCTGGGCTTGATGGGGCTGACTTCGGCTTTATACGACACGATTGCTCCGATCGGTCTTCTGTACACGCTCAAATAAGAATTAATGCTCAAACAGGATTTAATAATTCTACTGTATTTGAAGAAGTGTTTCATGCTGCTCAAAATCAATATCATAATTGGACAGGAATTACAAGCACTATTACTAGCATTGAAAGGGAAGTTGAAGCAAAGATGGCCAAGATTATGGAATCTTACATTGCCGTTAAGAATCAAAACCCGCATGCTTCAGATGCTCAAATTTACAGTTCGATGCTTGGCGAAGGACATAACACCTACGAGGTCAACGTCCTGTTTAGCCAAGACCCAACAACCGGAGCTATTTCTGCAAACAAGAAAGCGGTAGGGTATTACGAAGGCACAGAAACTTCAGCTGATGCGGCTAATAGTTTTCATCAAGTGGGCGAACAGTTGCAACATAATATTATAAATGCTAACCCTAGTTATAAAGCTCAGGAAACGTTTTGGGACTCAGTGGGCTATAAAGGCAGTTATGAATTTTTAGACAGCATGCGAGAGCACAATATTTCGAGAAAAAATAACAATGATTAGATTTTGCTTCCTGATTATATTATTGTATACAGTAACAGCCTGTGCTGAAAAGACAAAAAAAGAGCGCATGGATGAAATTGAACCGCAAAAAATCTTAGTTGATAAACAAATACTAGGAGAAGTTAACGAAATCATAGCAAACCGAGTTGGATTAACCAAAGACAAAATTAATGATCGAACGTTGAGGCTTGAACCAACGAGTATGATTCCAGCATCAGGTGATGGATCCTTATACCTTCTGGCTGACAGTCTTAGCCTGATAGAAATCGAAAAGTTAAGGAGGTCTTATAAAAGTTCCTGCTTAGATTTCAGGTGGAGCGAATCAGGTAATTACCACTATAGTGATTCTGGGATAATTTTTATCTCTATGCCACTTATTTCGGACAATTCTAGTGTTGCTATACAACGATTCCAGCAGGTGAATCCAGTTATCGGAACAACACAGACATACGGAATTGCCGTCTACGATGTGAATAAGCCCCTTGCAGTGTCATTTTATTTTGGAGAAAACCAATAGTTCAACTCAAACAACAAGTGAGGTTAGTCTCCTTTGTTCTAATTTCTTGGCTCCGAGTTGATTTTTGATTGATTTTCACTGTATATAAAACCTTTTCATATTCGCCACTGTCGGATTCGACATTTGAGGATGATTCACTCGTTTAAAACCCTTTAAAATAAGTTTGAACCTGATTTTTGAAAAGCGAGACAGGTGTATTTAAGTAGCCATTAAGGAATCATAGTTAAATCCACCAACATTATCACAATAAATTTTACATTAGGGAATGTGAGCTAGGTTCATCAATAACAAAGTGTCCATCAGAATCGGATTATAACCTGAACGGAATGAGATAGCTAAACACGTGATATGGCTTTCTGCTACTGAGCGGAATGACCTTAGTTTATCTCACTGTCAACAGCGTTATCGCGAACCCAGTAAAGTTTAGCCTTGGTAAGAAGAAGATATGAATAGATATATCTATACGTGGTTGATTGCTGTTTATAGTATTGGTGTGACTAGTTGCGTAACTTGTAAGCACTCATATGTGACAGAGGAAGTAGCAGGTTCTGACTTTAAGCTTGTAAATACATATAATGAACCCACTGGCAGTTACGGGTTTAGGTACCTAAACGGCGCGGGGATAAGTTATCGAAAGGAGTACCGTGAAGATAGTACTCTAAAGGTTGAGTTCTTTCGTGAGGGCAATGCTTATCACGGAGAGTACAAGGAGTATTGGGCCAATGGGAAACTGAAAACATATAAATATTATTGCCAAGGAAGAGAGGAGGGAGAGGTTAAGTTATATCATGAAAATGGACAATTACATAAGGTGATTACATACGATATGGGAAAACTACATGGTGATTACAAGATATTTGATCAGAACGGTACTTTAAGACAGTTTGGTGTTAATATCAAGGGGAAAAGAAATGGAGTTTGGTTATATTATGATGAAGACGGTAATCTTGAAAGGGAGTATGAACATTAGAGTAGTATTCTTTATCTTGATTTCGGGTAGTGCTGCTTGTTGTAATTTGCTGTTTTTGAGCAGGTTTATTTCGTTCTTTAAGAAGTCAGTAAGAAATAAAATTTTCTTCTTTCGAACCAGAAAATAATTTACTGAATAGAGCATTTATCCCTACACTAATTTCAAAACCTGCGTTTCTTTCCTTAGAAAAACGAGTTAGACTAAAAAAAACATTTGAACTTTCAGACGGTATTAATAGTATAATCTTATCGTAGGTAGACGAAAGTCGAGACATATTCTCTCCAAAAAGTCTTTCTCTAACATTTAACGTTTGTAGCCCAAATTTATATTCAATGCCTATTGGAAAGTCCTTAGAATCTCTACCTAGAAATCTTGCGGAAATAGCAACTCTCGACCCTAATACTTTAATATCACCGAATGTGCGTAGATAGTTAGGGTCAAAACTAAAACCAATTCCAATTTTTTTGAAATCAATCGGATAATAAGCAATACTAAATCCAACACCAAAACCTATAGCGGAAATAGAGTCGCTCGGAAATTCATTACGTCCAAAAAGTATTTCACTGCCAATACTAAAATTATTCTTGTAGTTGTGATCTAACTGACCAAAAACAGTTTCAGAAATTAAAATAAAAAAGAAAATAGCTAATGCTTTAGTCACTTGAAAGGGTCTTTCGTAATGATACACCAATAATTCCATTACGGAACTCAGGCCAAGGAAATTCTGGTACTGGAGGATCTAAAAATACTCCATGTGCAGTTCCCTGTATTGCTTGCCCTGAACTAGAATCATTCATACCCGCGGAAATTGAAATGCTCAATTTAGGTGTTCTTTTTGTTATAGTCAAAGTTGCATGATGTGCAAAGTCTCCAGCAAAAGAATTAACATCATATAAGCCATTATTAAATAACCTACCCCCCGGATTAACCTTGAACCCTCCATCATGGAAAGCACCTGTTCCGTCACCGTTTGGACCTCCTTGCCTCTGCGGTGTATACATAGCGGATTGCAATGCCACGCTCAAATTGCCAGATGGGTTGGTGTATTCTAATCTGAAATAATTCGTAAGACCTCTATCAGTATAATCACTTTTATGGGTCATAATATCTGTATCATTAGCCCAAGTGATACCTAAATTACCTGCTTTTTTATGACCAATATTAAAGGTGATACTTCCGATAGTATTATTGAATTCACTAAATCGACTATTAGAGGAATGCTGGTTCAATGTCTGAGAATGACTAATCCCAAAAGTAACTGGTCTACCCCCAAAATCTGTATTGGCGCTAAACCCTACTTGAGCTGAGCCAAAAGTTGTCCCAGCTTCTGTTCCCGTTCCATTCATTAAATTCATATTGGATGCAGAAAAACCTGAGTAGGCTGAAAAATTACTGCCACTCAGACTACCGAAGGTCTTTTTTGATGCGAGGTATGCACCACTAGAAACCTTATAGTTACTAAATGAAGATGTCGTGCCGGAGGAAGTTCCTTCAGGAGCATTAGAATAATCCGTGTCTACTGGCTCAAGACCTTCAAGTTCTTTATTATCTATCGTTCTATTTCCACTAAACTGATAGGGAGTATAATATGGATAGTCAGGAGCCAAAGGATCAATAGCAAAAAACCTCCCCAACCTAGGGTCATGCATCCTAAACGTATAGTTGACTGAGTTCCCTCTCCCTTTAATCT
This sequence comes from Parvicellaceae bacterium, assembly GCA_965267315.1. Taxonomy (GTDB): domain Bacteria; phylum Bacteroidota; class Bacteroidia; order Flavobacteriales_D; family Parvicellaceae. Next base: position 3,329,152 of record OZ253949.1, on the reverse strand, counting down.
CATCATCCTTCTCTTGCCCTTGGAAACCGTACCGATAATTGCAATCATAACCCTCACAAATAGTGTTGGTTACATTGCTTTCAAAGTGGACTTCAACAGCATCCACAAAGAAGAGTGATGAGCCCTGATAATCAGTGAGATATAAAGGTTTTCTATTCAAATCCCCCAAAAAAACGCTGTTTTCATGTCAAAAAACAGGTGAATTTAATTGGTAATTTAACCATTAAATGTGTAGTAAAATAGTCTCTCATAATATTCAGAAAGTAGAACGTTTAATACTCCATCATAGTTTCGAAGATTTTATCGGTTTCTTCATCCAGATATTTTTGCGTCAGCTCCACATATCGAAAGAACTCTTTGCTATTTGCAGCATGCCCGGAAATCTTACGAACCATATGTTCCGGCATACCCAAACTCAATAGGTTGGTAATGGCCGTTCTTCTCATAGTATGAGCGGTAATATGATCACTAAGCTTGTAATGCGTTTTTGTCTGCGAGTCTTTGTAAACCACCACTTGCTTTCCGCGACGCTCTCTGGTTTTAACAATTTCAAAATTGTCTGGCAATAGTGCTCCGAGTAGTTTTAATTTAGAATTAACGTAATAGGAACTGCGATGGGGTAGCAGGTACTTGTTTCTTTGCTTACGTTGATATTTTCGAATAATCTCCTTTGCATAAGGAGGTAACTTAATTGATGTGGTTGTGCTGGTTTTTTGTGATTTGACATTTAAATAGTAGTTGCCGCCAGCTATAACGAGGTTCTTTTTGGTAAGTGACATTAAATCGGAGATTCTCAAACCTACCGTACAACCAAAAATGAAAATGTCACGAATCTCAGATAATCCAGCTTCCTCAGCGCGCAGAATAAACTCCTCATCGTTAATGATATACCTCATGTGTTCGGGAGTAAGCGTAATAATGGCAATTTCCTCAGATGGCGCGTAAAAGTTTTTGTGCCATTCACCAACGTCTATGCTGCGGTCTCCTCGCAAGTAATTAAAGAAGGTTCTAAGAGACTTAATAATCTGGCCAACATAATTATCAAAGTAGCCATTCTTATTATACATGTAATTGGTGAAAGACCGGTAAAATTTCTGATAGTATAATTTGGCTTTTTCCCTCTCACGCTGTGTAAGATTGGAATAAACGTATATTCTGATCTCAAAATCACGTTCATCAACAAAGTCCAGAAGTACCCGCTTCATGTTTTCATAATTGCGGATTGTTCCTCTGGCTATTCTAGCGCCGTTCTTTTTGGTTCTTCTACCACTGTACGAATCGTTTATGAAGTCGTCGAGAAGTTGTGTGAATAAAACCCGATCCAGAAATTTATCCTTACGGGTTAGTCGAATTCGCTTCGCCATAATTTTTGGGTTGGAAGCCCAATTTACATAAAATTTAATCGCATTTTCTGTATCTTTATTACATCTTAAAGCACCTAACCATAACCCAAATTCTGGTGCTAATGGCTTTCCTGGCTATTGGTCAAACGCGCAATGATAGTGTGAAATCAAGTTTTCTTGGTCGTACCTTTGAATCTGGCAGAGTTACCGTTGGATACGATTACGGCCTCTTACCATTTCTTGCAAATGTAAATCCTCCTCAAGGGAACCTGAATACAACAGGGTCTGTGGATGCCGGTATTTTTAAAGTGCCTGTAGAACTGGCTTTTAACTATTCGAGTGTGGGAACCATTTCTGGACTCAACAATTATTTTACGATTCGATATGACGCCCAACGATACAGGGAAGGGATTGAGAAAAGGGTGGCGCAAGCCCGAACAGGCTACAAAACTAAATTGGATTCGCTTGAGATGGAGCAGCAGCGACTGCTGCGCAGTAGGTCATATTTGCGTATGCTGAAAGCGGGCAGAATTGCATTTCCGGTAGACAGTAGTTTATACCGGATTCCGCATTATCAGATAGATTCTTTAACAATGGATACGATCAATACGGAATATACCTATGAAATACCACAATTTACGTGGAATGATTCTCTGGAAAACGTTTTGAGCAATGCTGATCATCGACTGGGACAAATTACTGATTCCATTCCAACTCTGAAGGGGTTGTTAACCGCCGACACGGATAGTTTGTTGAATATGCAAGAATCAGATTCGTTACAAAAACAAATCAGTATACATCCTCTTCACAATCTTTTGAGCAAATTTCAAAAATTTGAAATAGGGCTGTGCTATCCATCGTATTCGGAATTTTTAGTGCGTTCCATGCCAGTTAGGGGTTTTAATACGGAAGTCAGGCATAAGAACCTGTTTGTAGCATTTACGGCCGGAAAAACGGTTAACAATATCTTTCTAACCAATAACCTTGTAAACAACAATTTAAACGCAGTTCGCAACCTTTATAATTTCTTTGATTTCGATAACATAAAGGATGGACGGAGAATTGTAGCCGGATCCATTGGGTACGAAAGTAAAACTGGGAATTACCTGCGTGTGGGATTGCTCTCAGGAAAAGGGCAAACAGATTATACGGATACAACATCTCTTATTGTAGACAGCGAGCGCAATCTGGTGGCTGAATTGACGGGTTTGTTGAAGGTGTTCTCCGGAGCCCAACTCCAATTGGCTTACGGTAGGTCGGCTATTCAAACTCACACTTTATTGGATACCGAGGATATCACCCTGGCGGATGAACTGGTGGATATGCGCAGTCGCACTAACGCGGCAAAACTTACTTACCAACAACAATTAAAAGCCACCAACACAGATTTCGAACTTTCAGCGAGGCTGGTCGATCCGTTTTTCCGAAGTTTTGGTTTAGGTTTTGTTCGATCAGATAACTTCCGATATCAACTAAAGGCGACCCAAAAAATCGGGCCAAGATTAAGTCTGGGAGGGATGTATCGTAAGGAACAGGATAATTTGCTTCAACTGTATGAAGTAAGCAACATCATTACCTCATTCGGGGCAAATCTAACTTATCGCGTTAATAGAAATTGGATGTTGAAGGCAGATTATCGACCGATAACACAAGAGCTTGTAGCGGATACCGATAGCTTAGGATTCAATATGGACAATCGGATTATAACTGGGGTTTTGAGCTATCAGAAACGCATTCAGAAGACGTATATCGGATGGACGAATATTTTTTCATCTTACTTACTTTACACGGGTGATAGAAATAACACTTATACGAATGTTAGTTCGAGTTTGAATTTCACTACGGAATCTGGCTGGATGGAAAATCTAACTGTTAACTATTTTCATACGTCCGATACTTCGGTAACCCCGTCGGTGACAATTCTTCAGAATGATCTTACCGTCAAACACTCCAAAGGGTGGATGGTTACGGCAACGTTGAAAGCTTCAATAAGCGAATTGGCTGGATTTCAGGGAGGGTATGGAGCTCGGGTTCAATATCCAATCACCAAGTCTCTGAATGGTGAAGTCTCTGCTGAAAAGCTTGTGATTGGTGACTTTTATAACTCAATTCTTCAAAGTGGATTCAACGATTATCCCTTTCTGTTCAGGTTTGCAATTACTGCTCATTGGTAACAAGGTTTGCGAGGAATATATGGAACCAGGTATAAATACCTGGTTTTACCCGTTTAAATACCTGTTTTTAGTTGTCTTACTTGACTCGTAGTCCAACTTTTATGAATTTCGCTGCCTACCCAAAACCGTAATTACGTACGAGTCGCCATTGAGAAGACTGGGAGAAATCCCAGTCGGACTTTGGTGGTTGCCAAGCGTTGATCGCTAACCAAAACATCATTAATATGATTGCAATCGGAATAGATTGGGAACGAGCTACCGTGAGGTAGCTTTTTCTTTTAGGGCACTCGAATTCCTAAATCCAGAGTGTCTGATGACAAATTCCGTTGCCCAGACATTGAATCCTGGTACGCTCTCCAAATACAATCATGGAATCGTAAGTGAAAAAGCCCATTATTTTCGTAGCCCGCTCTCGGTTGGTTCCAGAAATACTTAAACCCGTGGTTAGCTCCGCTTAAAGTGTCAAACTCGTGAGGGATGCTCAGGGTGTTCAAATAATCATGCATCAAATACGTCCCCTTTCGGCCATAATTTTCCACGAACCAGTCTTTGGTGCCAATTTCCATCCTCAGATTGAAATCAGCATCTTGCAACTTCTTCTGATTCCTTCTGGCATTACTTTTTAAAGTTCCAATCGCATAGTCGCTCACATAGGCGTTTGCAATGAACGAACTGAACTTATCTGAATGCTTCAAAGCGTAAAACAATGTTCCGGTCGCCCCTCTTGATTGACCTTCCAACGCAATTCGGTTTGGATGGCCACCTGCCTTTAGGGTGTGCCAACAAAAATGCCTTAGTTCTCCCTCATCCTCGCTTGTTAGAAGCTTTTCATTCTCTTTTGTATACCATTGAATTTTCTGTTTATCCCACGTTTTGCCAAAATCAATCTTGTCCCCGCGAACACAGATGGCAACAAACGGCTGAATCAAAGAATCGTTAATCCATCTATTCAATTGATCGGCTTTGGCAACCCTGTAAAAACTGAATTCTGTACCACCTTGTCCGTACAAGTAAATAAGGAGTGGATAGGTAGTATTGGTATCAGATTTCACCCATCCTGGTGGCAAATAAGCGACAGCATCCACATGGCCTTTGGTATTACTTTCAAAAGAAACCCGGACATAACCTCCCGGGAAATTTTTTGTTTGAGGAGTAGTAACAGTTGGCGTCATTGGGAAGAATTCCGGATATGATAAACTCAGAATAAGTGGACTAACCAGCACGACTCCAATAAGGACTTTAAGCATGTATCTCATCAGGGGTCTAAACTTTTGGTTCTCCATTCATAATGTTAATGCTTGAAGAAAGTGACAAGTAACCCGTTTGCAATGATTGATTTTATCTAATCCATACCTATATTTACCGTCCCTCCTTGTTAATACAACTTTATTATCCTCAAGATGAAAAAACTATCTCTACTAATTCTGCTAGGAATTTCGTTTACATCCTTCTCTCAGTCATTGTTCAACAAAATGTACCAGGACGTTGCCACTGGTGATAACGTACAGATTACAGATTCTAAGGTGACTTCTGATGACGGGACAATAATGGTGGGTTCCATAGGTGTCAGCTTTAGTTACCGGGCACTCATGGTGAAATTGAATGATCAGGGGGATACGTTATGGACAAAAAGTTACGATTCACCCTCGCGGATCAGGTTTGGTGGGGTAGAGGAGTCAGGTTCCGGAGATTTATATGTTACGGTAGTTAGAGGCAATGTACCTGGTGTAATGAAATTCGATGCGAACGGAAACGAAATATGGGCACAGGAATGGGATGTAGCCGGAACTTTTGGGGAGTCAGTGCCCTCAGCATCCGGTAGTTTTACCCTTTGGGAGTTTCCTCACATTGCTGCGCACAACGATAGTATGGTAATAGCTACCGTAAGTATGGATGGGATGAATGATTCGGCACATTATCATGTAATGAAGATTGATCCGTCTGGTAACCAATTATGGACATCCAGATTTCACTATCAACAAGTTCTTGATGCACCCTTCTATTTTCAGCAAGATCAGGGAGGAGTTGCCGGTTTAGAAGTAGGCGCAAACGGAGACGTTTATTTGGTAGGCTCTATCTACGACAGATTTCTGACAAGGTATGTGTTTGTTGCCAAGTATCAGGCGGATGGTACCTATTTGGATGAGACGGTATACGATAATGCCGGAGGTAATTTCTATACATGGGAAGATATCATAGAATTGTCTACCGGAGAGTTGCTTCTGTGCGGAAGAGCTCTTAGTTTGCCGGGGTCATCAAATTCAGGTCTGGCGCTTACAAAACTAGATGCCAACTTAAACTTACTTTCCATTAACATATACAATACCAGTGGACTTGGGATTAGCCTCAAGGAAGATACGAACGGTGATGTTCTGGTTTATTGTGAAAGCGTTGATTTGGCTTATGACGGAACCAGTAGAAATGGAATTGTACGTTTAGACGCAGCATTAAATCCATTGACAACCACGCTTTACGGAAGTAATAATTCAAACATTGTGAATAAAGTAGACCTTTTTTCCAATGGGGATATGTTGTTGGCCGGAAGTACGGCCGGTTTTAGTGGGGGCGGAAGTTTTAAAGCGTATGTTGTACGCGCAGATAGTAATGGGAACGCCCCAGGATGTAGAGTGGATGCAGCGACTTTTGCCAATGATCCATCATCTTTAACGTTTACTGATTTACCGGAGTATGTGGATCAGTCAGGTGGGTTAACGCCTGTAACTTACACATTGAGCTCCGTACTGCTTGATCCTATTGATCTTGGAATTGATTATACCGCAAACATAACCACTCCTCCTTGTAACGGAGATCAGGGAATAATTGATTTAACAGTAACAAGCACAGCTACTCCGTATTCTTATCAATGGTCGAATGGAACTACGGGTGAAGACCTAACTGATTTCAGCGGAGCCTACGATGTGTTGATCCGTGATAACTACGGTTGTGTTGAAGACACGTCATTTAATCTGGTTGATCCTCCAGTGCTTACAGCCACTTACACGACTACCAATGTTACTTGTTTTGGCTTCGCCGATGGAAGTATTGACCTGACTCCGTCCGGTGGAACACCGGGTTATACTTTCGACTGGACGACGTTGAATACTTCCGAAGATCTTTCAGGTCTATCGGGTGGTTTTTACCAGGTAACCATTACCGACACCAACGGATGTGAAAAGATCGTAGGGGTTGCGGTTACCGAACCACAACAGCTAAACGCCGTAATACTTAGTGCACAGGCGGCATCCTGTAACGGATTTTGCGATGGGCAGTTGAACGGATTGGCTACGGGCGGAACAGTACCTTACTCAATCACCTGGAACGACCCAATGGCGCAAACCAATGATACGGCTGTGAATTTATGTGCCGGACAGTATCTGCTGACGGTTACCGATAACAACGGTTGTATAGCTTACGCAAATGGAGATGTTTTTGAACCATCCGCCCTTAATGGAAACATTGCCTCTTCACCAACTGAATGTGGAGCGTCCAATGGTTCAGCCTGGATTACGCCAACTGGAGGAACCAGTCCCTATTCTTATAGCTGGACAGGAGGAGGAACAAACGATACCATTACGGGACTGGACCAACAATGGTACAGCGTAGATGTAACAGATAACAATGGGTGCACCTATTCAGACAGCACTTTGATTGAAGCCTCCGTGAGCACTCAGGAAATTTGCGTGGTAAGTGTAGATACGAATAATCAGAATGTGGTCAATTGGACCAAGCCGATTGCCGGAAATATAGCTGGTTACAACATTTACAGAAATATTACCGGTTCCTATGTACAAATCGGTTATCGAGATTATGACTCGTTAAGTTATTTCATTGATAACACTTTTGGAGTGGATCCTTCCATTACTTCTTACAGATACAAAATTTCGGTAGTTGATACATGCGGAAACGAAAGTGCCCTCAGCGCCTATCACGAAACAATTCACTTAACTACCAACGTTGGAACAGGTGGAGAAGTAAATTTGATTTGGGACAATTACGAAGGCTTTGGATTTAGCTTTTATTATATCCTGCGTGATTCTACCTCTTCTAATAACTGGGAAATTATAGACTCTGTGCCTGCAACCAATTTTACTTATACGGATAATAATGTTCCTACGATTGGTGCCGATTATGCTGTTGAAGTGGTTACTCCTACATTTTGTGATGCAACCAAAGCAATAGGAGATTTTAACTCCTCCAGGTCAAACCGAAAAACAAATGTGGCCGGGCCAACCAGTGTAAGTAATCCGGAATTGGAATATTCGGTATTCCCGAATCCGTTCAAAGATCAACTGACTCTGAAAATGAACACACCAATTATCTCAGGAGAGTTGATGTCCCTTAATGGACAGGTAATTGAGCAATTCAGCGGGGATTATCAGAATGCAACTACGTTGAATCTATCAGGCTTGGCTGCAGGGACGTATCTGGTCGTGGTGAATACGGAATTGGGAATCGCAAAGGCATTGGTTACCAAGCAGTAATCAATGCCAATGGTTAAATGGTTCAGTTAATTGCTGCATCCGAAAAGTACTGATCATACGCTGCAAAGATTTCCCTTAGTCGATCTAAGTCTGTAGAAACACCCATCTGTATGTTGTTGATTTCTTCAATCAAGGGAAGCATCCACAGGTGAATTTCTTCCAGCGCTCTTCCTTTCATGGTGCACTTTAACGTGATGGTGGAAACGCAATTCATCATGCTATCAGCCCGGGCAGTAAGGTTTAAATGGGTCGAATCAAAAGCATAGGAGCGCATTGCGGCCACCTGATGGTTTACAACTTCGTCAACCGGAATTGGATCTTCGCTAGCGTTACCAAGGGATTCCAATAAGTCCTCCGGCTCAATGGGAGAGGCGATTTTATTGTTTTCTGGTTTTTCAGGCGAGGCAGGAAGAGTAGGTTCTAAAGGATCAGAACAAGCGAGAAAGGAGATAGGCAATAACCAAATCAGGAGCCGGGTATTCATGAGTAAATAATTATGTTTTTACCAGGAGCTTTAAAAATAGGGCATTTAAAGGTTCATTGCTGGCTTCGATTTTCTTAATTTCATAGCAAACAGAATTATGAAAGTAGCATTAATTACAGGAGTTTCAAGCGGAATCGGCCATGCAATTGCTTTGAATCTGTTGGAGAACGGATTGAGGGTAGCGGGAATGAGCCGAAGAACTTCCAACATGGAGGAATTGATGCAACACGATAACTTTTTCCACGCGAAGGCTGATGTTACAAACGTAGAGCAGGTAAGGAATGCTTACGCTGACATTCACGAGAAATTTGGAAGAATAGATGTGTTGATCAATAATGCCGGTGTGGGTTATCTTGGTAGAATGGATGAGACCCAGCTAGACGAATGGCACAAGATGATTGATGTGAATGTGAAAGGACTACTAACCGTTACACACGCTTGTATGACAGAATTGAAGGAAAGAAGAGGCCATATTATCAACATCGATTCTGTTGCGGGCCACGAGGTCTATCCCGATGGCGTTGTATATTGCGCTACAAAACATGCAGTGAGAGTTATAACTGTGGGATTGGAAAAGGAATTGAAGGGACAGGTAAAACTCACAAATATTTCGCCTGGTCCGGTAGAAACCGAGTTTGCTGATCATACTACACATCCGGAAAAATCAGCGCAAATGCAGGATTACTTCAAAGACGTGTTGAAGGCAGAAGACATTGCAAATGCTGTGTGGTACGCTATTTCTCAACCGCAGCATGTAGCCGTAAACGAAATCATGGTACGTCCTTTTAAATAGCGAAAAGACAATTTTGCGCCACCTGCTGCTCATATTTACCGGAACCCTTATGATTCTCAACTCACAAGCCCAAAGTGATTTTGAGAAGGACACGCTGGAGGTCTACCAGACCTTTGAACGGGCAGGAGAAATTTTACATGCCAATCCGGATTCAACCATAAACCTGATTCATGGAGCATTGGAAAAATCGTTAGAGATAAACTATGTGAATGGTATATCGGAAAGTTATGGTTGGCTGGGATATTTGTATCAGTATATAGGCGATTATGCGAAGGCAATGTCTTTTTATCAAAAAGGAGTCGCCTTCGACCGGACGCATGGAAACAAAGTAGCTCTGGCAACCGACCTCTTAAACCTGGGGTCGTTGGTTTCCGATATCGGGAAGGATGAGGAGGCGCTTAAGCTGTACAAAGAGAGCCTGGAACTTTACCTCCAGGCGGGTCAGGAGCAAGAAGCCACGAGTAACTACAACAACATCGGGGTGTATTTTTCAGATAATGAAATGTATGATTCTGCGGTCCATTATTTCCAGCAATCACTGAAGTACGCAGACCTCAATCAGGACAGTTCAGGATACTCAGACATCCTGGGCAACTTAGGTTTCGTGCAAATGATGCTCGGAAATCGCGATCAGTCTGCAAAGTACTTCAGGGAGTCCATTCACATCAGCAGGCTTTGCGGAGACTTCAAATCGCTCTCGTACAATTACGGAACATACGCGCAACTCTTGCTTGAAGAAAATCAGCTGGACTCTGCGCTTTACTTTGCGAATCAATCAGCCATTCTGGCCAGAAAAGCGGGGTCGGATTACATGCTGATGCTGAGCTATAAGAGCCTTCGATCTGTACATGAGGCACTCGAAAACTGGGAGCAGGCTTATCGATACATGGATTCCTCCACCGTCCTTACCCAAAGACTCATGAACGAAGACCTGGCGCATGAGGCACTTTCCACCACTTTCCGTTTAGAGTATGAAAAGAAAATGGTGGCGGACTCTATTAATAACTTAAACGAGATGGAACTGCAAAATGCTCGTCACCAGGCAGACCTGGAGCATGAACGCAATATTCAAACCTGGATGTTCGGAGGAATCGGTGTCGCCATTTTGCTGTTGGGATTCATGTTTGTGGCCAATAGAAACAGAAGAAAAGCCAATCAACTGATCAGTCAACAGAAAAATGAGGTTGCCCGTCAGAGAGACATTGCGGAAGAACAGAAGGCGATAGTAGAGGAGAAGAATAGGGAAATTACAGATTCCATTGTTTATGCACAGCGTTTGCAACAGGCGATTCTGCCAAAGCACGAGCAATTGAACGAGTTGCTCGGAGAGCATTTTGTTTACTATGTTCCAAAAGATATAGTAGCTGGTGATTTTTACTGGGTTGAACCGGATGATGACAATGGAGTTTATTTATGTGCTGCAGATTGTACCGGGCATGGTGTTCCGGGAGCAATGGTATCAGTAGTTGGCTCTAACGCGTTAAGTAAGGCTTTACTGGAAGAAGGGATTACCGATGTAGCTAAAATACTGGATCGCACAAGAGAACTGGTGATCGAACGATTCAGAGGAGCAGGAGAAGGTATGAATGAGGTAAGGGATGGTATGGACGCAGCACTTTGCCATATAAGGGGTAATGAAGTCACTTTTTCCGGAGCAAATAATCCGTTGTGGGTGGTTTCTAAAAATGAAATTGCCGGTGCCGATTCTGTCCTGGTTCATGATGACACAAGAGATTGGAAATTATACGAGTTCAAAGCAGATAAGCAACCAATAGGGAAGTACGAAGGAGCCCGCTCATTTTCAAAAAGAACAACGCGAGTAACTTCCGGTGATATGATCTACATCTTCTCTGATGGTTATGCCGACCAGTTTGGTGGGGAGAACCTGCCTGCCGGAAAGGCAGGGGGGAAGAAGTATAAGTCTACCAACCTAAAACGGTTGCTTCTTGAGCTGGCTGATTTTCCGATGGATGAACAAGCCGATAAACTACACACCAATTTTATGAATTGGAAAGGAGATCTGGAGCAGGTAGATGATATCTGTATCATTGGCCTGCGAATTAGCGGTTCCTGATACCCACTGACTTTCACGCACCAGGTCAATTGCTGTGCATGGATGTCCCCTTTAACGGATAGACAAACAGTACATGCACCGGTCCATCATCAAACCGTTCCGTTTGTATCCGTGATGGTATTGAACCGTTTATGGCCAATTCACCTTCCCATGATAAGTGTATTTCTTCGTTTGGCTTGTACCATAATTGAACGCGGTAATCACTGGAGGCGTAACCTCGAAAACCATCTTCGGTTTTCCAATAATGAAACCCCATGGATTCAATGTTCGACACATCTCCGGAGAGCATCAGTTGGGATAGATCATTATAATGGAGTTCCCGCCGGGAGGTAAATGACAAGAAGAGAATTACGGTGGTTGCGACAAAAAACAATCTGCTCATACTTCAGGTTTTTGTGATAAACCATTTACCAGCGGTTGTTTCCCCTTTGTGGAAGCCCTGTTAGCCGGTTTATCAGGTTACTATATTGGATGTTTCGTGGCTGCTATCCTGAAGTAGATGTTAGTCGATAGAAAAAAAGATTGGTTCGTTTTATATAACGAACTTTTGACGCGGACGTTACATTTGGTGGTCAAAAGGCACTCAACTTATTGCTTCTAAACTTCCCATTCGGGAATAATTCTTATTTTTCTTTGCCCTACGCTAAGGATAGAACGCACCTTCATGGCTGGTAGCAAGATTGCAGAACTCAATACCGCAGACATCACGACGTATCTCAGTCGGATGAGAGAGATCGGAGAAGACATCGCGTCTATTTCCAACCACGTCCAAATGGTGAATCATATTTACTCAAAGCTGAATAAGTTGATGGACGCGGCTTGTTTGGCAGTTAGCTACTACGACGAGGCCAGAGAGAAACTAATTGTGCCATGCACCATTGAACGCGGTGAACAAATCGGGGAAGCCGAATTAAGCCTGACAGACACCGATAAGATGGCGGTGAAGTGCTTTAATGGCAATCTGGAAGTAATTATCAATAGCGAAGAGGATTTACCAAAGTACGGTTTGAAAGAGTACTCAACTTATGCTGGTGAACCTAGTAAGTCCATTATTTATATTCCGCTGTCAATTAAGGGTAAACCCATTGGCACTATTACTGTTCAGAGTTTTGAACGGCACGCGTATTCCGAATCTCATGTGGAGTTACTTCGAATATTGGCAATTTATACTTCCATTTCAATTCAGAATACAAGAACGCTTGTGTCTGTGGAGCAATTGGTGGAAGATCGAACCGCCGAGTTGGAAACCATGAATGAACGGGCTTCTGCTCTTAACCGAATAGGGTATTCATTATCCTCTTTGCGAGATGTCGAGGCTATCAATGCACAGGTATATAAAGATCTATCCACACTTATGAAGCTGGATGGTTTTGGTATTGGTCTGGTCAATGAGGTGACTGGGTGTCTGGAGTTCAACGGTTATATTGAAGCTGGAGAAACGCTTAAGGGAATAGCCTATGGTATAGATGAAGACCGTTTGTGTACGAATTGCTACAATACGCGCGAAACAATCCATATTAGTCGTGCTGAAGAAATAAATCAACACCTCAATCATGAGCAGGAAGTAAAGTATGGTGCTGCTTGCGAGTCAATTATCTACACACCGTTAATTGTTCAGGATGAGTGTATTGGTGTGTTAACAGTTCAATCGTTTCAGAAGCGTGCGTACTCATGGACCGATGTTGCTTTAGTAGAAAGTTTGAGTGCATTTGTGGCAAGCGCACTTGAGAATACCAGAATGTTTGAGCACCTGAGGTTGATTTCTGCTATAGGAAAGGAAGTATCCTCAACCCTTGACGTTGTGGAAATTGCGGATAAGCTTTACGAAGGGTTATCGAAATTGGTCGATACGACTATGTTCATATTGTCTTCGTACAATCCTTCCAGTGGAGATGTACAATACCTGAGGTTTTATGAGAAAGGCGAAAGGCTGGGGGACGGGAAGGGCCACAACATCCAGGAAACTGAGTCTTTTGCAGGTTGGTGTATTCGTAACAAGGAATCTATTCTGATCAACCGGACTGCTGACTTTAAGAAATACCTGAAAAAACCACTAACGGGAATCGGAGAAGTTCCGCAATCTCTGATTTGTCTGCCCTTAATTTATGAAGATGAGTGCCTGGGTGTGCTTACTGTTCAGAGTTTCAAGGAAAGTGCCTATACAGAAGCACAAGAGGAGATGCTTAAGACCATTGGTACTTCACTGGCAGTAGCAATGAACAATGCCAGGGAATACAATACCCGTCAGGATGTAACGATATTGGGAACAACGATCACCGGAATGACCTCTTTACGGGAAATTACTCAGTTGCTTTATGGTCATCTGAAGAAAGTGATGCCGGCTACAGGTTTTGGAATAGGTTCTTACGATGCACTGCTAAATGGACTGGTGTTTTCAGACTACATAGAAAATGAGAGTTTTCTTGAAACGCATACAGATCCAATTGATTCCGGAAGGTTATCTACAATTTGTTATTCAAGGCAGGAAACTATTCATACAGGATCTTTAGAGGATTTTGCAGAATTCATGCCTGATAGCTACGAGGTGGAGTATGGAGATGATACCCTTTCCATCATTTATGTACCGTTGATGCATGCTCAAAAGTGTTTGGGGGTGATTACGGTTCAGTCTGCGGATGAGAATCAATTTACCCGAAATCATGTTCAGTTGATTGAAAGTTTAGCGCCTTATACCGCAGTGGCCCTTGATAACATTTCCTCATTTCAAAACCTCAGTTTGCTGGCAAACATTAGTCAGCAAATTACATCTACCCTTAGTATTGATAAGATAGCTGAGGACCTTTATCACACACTTTCGGATCTGCTGGATGCCTTTACATTTGCGCTAGGAACCTACTCAGATTCCAAAGGCATTCTGGAATTCGTTCGTGCCTACGAAAACAAGAAGCGCATCGCAGAAGGTATGAGCTACAACATTCACGAGAAGGAGTCGCTCGCTACCTATGCAATTCTGCATAAGGAGGTTATTCACATTTCTCAATCTGACGAAAAGAAGAAGTACATATCACACAACAGAACTTTAGAAGGCCAATCTCATGAGTCGATTATCTACATGCCCATTGTATTTGAAGATGAGGTGCTTGGTGTGTTTACAGTGCAAAGTCTGAAGCAAAACGCATATTCTAAACATCATGTGGAGGTTATGAAAACGATTGCCTCGTCTTTGGCGGTGGCATTTAATAACTCCCGTTCACATGAACATCTTAAAGTAATTAATGAACTGGGGCAGGAAATTACCGCCCAAACGGATCCCATTGATGTGCTTAAAGTCGCTTATGAAAGGCTTTCGCGCATACTGAGAATAGATGGTTTTGGAATTGGGGTATACAATCCTGTGTCGCGTACCATTGATTTTCCCGGTTTTATTGAGGCAGGTACAGTGCTTCCTGCTGGAAGTCATTCTGTTAAGAAAAACTTGCCTTCCACACATTGCTTCAGGACTCAGAAAACCTTGCACTTGAATAAGCTTGACGAACTCACTCCGTATTTGGAAAATAAGCAGATAAAGGCTGTTGATGGAGAGGTTTGCCGTTCGATCGTTTATGTGCCGGTATCCTTGGGAGATGAGAAGTTGGGGGTTGCAACTATTCAAGCATTTGAGGAGAACGCTTTCACGGCCAAACATGTAAAGCTTTTTACCAATTTATGCTCTTATATAGCAGTGGCCATAGACAATGCCAGATCGTACAATACCATCAATACGGTTGCAGCATTCGGTCAGGACATTACATCCAAACTAGATTTAGAACTGGTATTCGATACCGTATACCAGAGTCTGCGCTCTCTCATGTTTGTAGAGTTTCTGGTTATAGCAGAATACGATTCTGAAAAAGAAGTAATACGTAACCGCTACAGGATTGAAAATGGCGAGCCAGCTAGCTTAGGAGGCGAGGTAAGTGTGCATAATGATAATCACCCCGGAGCCTGGTGCCTGCGAAATCGAGAGTTGATACATGTAAACGACCTGCCGAATCAATACCACAAATACTCAAAAGATTTGAACCCGGACGGTGACATGCCGATGTCTGTAATATACAAGCCACTGCTGTCTGGTAACGACATTGTTGGTTTGGTATCTATCCAGAGTTACGAAAAGTTTGCTTACAACAACTATCACCTTCAAATACTTGAGTTGATAACGCCATACATTACAAGTGCATTGCAAAACGGCATTACTTATGAAAAGCTGGAGTTGGCCAATGAGCAGCTTGAAAAATTGTCAATTGTAGCCAGTGAAACGGATAACGCCATTACCATTGCCCGGCCAGATGGAACCTATGAGTGGGTAAATGAAGCTTGTTGTGATTTACTGGGTAAGACGTTCGAAGAGATTGTATTCGGAGAGAAGAACTCTATTTTGAAGGCATCCAGCTATGATGAAATAGAGACCGTTTTGAACACGGTTATTAACGAAAAAAAATCAGTCAATTACGAATCGCTTTTAGAGGGAAGTGATAACGTTTGGGTGCAAACCACACTAACTCCTATACTCAATGACGATGGTGAGCTAAGTAAATTGGTTGCTATAGATAGTGATATCACCCAAATGAAGAAAGCGCAAGAAGCGCTCAAACGTAGTGAAGAAGATTATAAGAGACTTTTCGATAAGATTACAGATGCCATTCTTATTACCGATAAGGCAACGGGGAAATTTATCGATTGTAATGACACAGCCCTTGATAGGTATGGTTATTCCAAAGAGGAAATTCGGAGTATGTCGTCGGCAGATTTACATCCAAAGAACGAAGTCAAACAGAACTCTGAAGGCACCGAAGTTATTGATATGAACAGCGATCAGTTCCATCACGTTAAGAAGAATGGAGAACGAATCGTAGTGGAGGTAAGTAGTGTCGACATATTCTACAAAGGCTACAACGCAACCTTAAATATCGTTAGAGATGTTACCGAAGTAAGAAAATTTCAGGAGAAGATACTGGAACAGAATGCGGAGTTGGAAAAATTATCCATTGTGGCCAGCAGTACAGATAATGTGGTAATTATTTGCGCACCCAATGGTGATCTGCTTTGGGCAAATGAAAGCTACAAACGGGTGTTCGGAAAGACTATTGAGGAGCGTGCCCGGGAAACCGGAGGTAATCTGTTAAGGGGTAGTGGCAATAAAAAAATTAAGGATATTGTTGAGGAATGCATCAAGACGAGAAAGGGAGTGAGCTATGAATCTAAACATGTTCGCGCCAACGGCGACGAAGTGTGGCTGCAGTCTACTTTAACTCCTGTAATTACACCCGAAGGAGAATTAAAGAATCTTGTAATTATCGATTCTGATATAACCCAGCAGAAATTAAATGAATTCCTCGTAATTGAGAAAAACAAAGACATTACTGATAGCATTAATTATGCAAGTAGATTGCAGAAAGCAATTTTACCTGATCAAAGTGAATTTAATAAGGTGGTGGATGGTGCATTTGTTTTGTTTGAACCAAGAGACATCGTAAGTGGAGATTTCTACTGGATGACCAGGACCGACAACAACGAAATTATAGTGGCGGCCATCGATTGTACAGGGCATGGGGTACCTGGAGCGTTCCTGACCATTACAGGTAATGATTTGTTGAATCAAATTGTGGTGGGAAGAAAAATTAGCGATCCTGCATCCATTCTCAATGCTATGAACAAAGGACTGCTTAGAAGACTACATACCCATGTTAATGAAGAGATTAAAGACGGGATGGACATAGCAGTGTGCCGAATTACAACCGAGGCAGACGGTGAGTTTACAGTAGATTTTGCCGGTGCCTATAATCCGCTATACTACGTGGTGAATCGAGAACTGAAAGAGCTGAAAGGAAATCGATTCGCAATCGGAACCAGATTGGAAAATGGTGAGAAGTTTGAGGGAGATACTATCCGATTGCCAAAGAACGCAATGTTGTATCTTTTTTCTGATGGTTATCACGATCAGTTAGGCGGTAAAAAGGGCAAGAAATTTATGAAATCTAGGTTCCGTGATTTGTTGGTAGAAATATCAGATTTGGAAGTTGACAAGCAACATGATAAATTAAAGTCGAAATTTGATGAATGGTGTGGAGAAATGTCTCAAGTGGACGATGTGTTAGTAATGGGAATTCGTCTTTAAAAATAAGTGAATGAAGATTACGATTCCGGAAACTTCAAATACGCCTTACGTAGAGTTTTTAGAGGAAACCAATCGTTTGGAGATAGAGGGTCGTTTGCTCCCTGAACATCCGGGCCCTTTCTTTGAGAAACTATATAATTGGTTGGACAAAGTGAAGGCTGGTTCCATGAATGAATTAACGATTAGCTTCTATCTCTATTATTACAACACTACTTCCACTAAAAGGTTGGTGATGTTTCTTCAGGAGATCGATAAGGCGGTAGATCAAGGGTTAAACGTGACGGTAGAGTGGAGGTACGATGAAGAAGATGAGGATGCCCACGAAGATGGACTGGATTTTCAAAAAGCGTCCAACATGGAAATCAAATTGATTCCGGTGGCCGAAGATTAGCAAAAAAATATAGAGGTATAAAAAACGCCGTTGCTTTACAAAGCAACGGCGTTTTTAGTTATCTCACAATCATCACCTGATAACCAATTTCTTCACGGCATAACTTCCTTCAGAAGCCAGGCTAACAAAGTATATACCTGGCGCCAGAACACTCACATCAATTTCATTTACGTTAGCCGATAGATTTTCTGAAACCACTAATTTTCCCACCGAGTTCAAAACAGAAAGCTGGAAATTTGTCCAATCCGTATTCGAAACAGTTAGTATCAGCAGATCATTAGCCGGGTTGGGATAAAGATTAAAATCCAAACCGCCATCATGGTCTTCCACACTTGTACACCCATCAACTTCAAATGTTACCATATCAGTGTCGCCACAGGTGCCTGCAATTGTGTAGGTAATGGTATGTGTGCCGACACCCGCTACCGAAGCATCGAATGTGTTACCCGCTACACCCGCACCACTCCACGTTCCTCCTGCGTCTGTAGCCGTTAGAATAAAGATCGGATCGTCTACACAAAATGGTCCGGCTGGTGTTATCGTTGCATCTGCCTGATCTAGCACTTGTACTGACGTTGTATCTGCCGAACCACATGAACCCGAAATTGTATAGATGATTTCGTGATTTCCAATTCCTGCTGCTGACGGGTCGAATTGATTTCCGCTCATACCGGAACCTGTCCACACACCACCGGCGTCGGCAGCGGTCATGGTTATAACAGAATCCGATTCGCAAAATGGTCCTGTCGTGGCTATAGTGGCATCAAATGCTGCTGTAACTGTTATATCTTCTGTATCCATATCACCACAACTTCCGGTAATCGTATAAGTAATGGTATGAGTACCAACACCTGCACTCGCCGGGTCGAATGAACTACCTGACACTCCTGTTCCAGTCCAGGTTCCACCTCCATCAACAGCGCTGAGCGCAACTGTTCCATCAGAAATACAGAAAGGTCCGGTGGTAGTAATAGTAGCATCACTCGAAGCACTAACCTCGGCTGTAACCGGTACTGCTGCACTGGTACAATTAGGTTCTCTAACCTCCCAATCGTAGAAGAAATAGTAGTATCCAGCAACTCCGGCACTACTTTCAGTAATACTCAGAATACCGGGCAAGTCGTATGGATAAGATGGCCCTGAGTTGTTTCTGAACAGCGATGGCGAACTACCGTTGAGCGTCCCCAATTGTAAATCTGTGCCTACAGGTAGATCAAAATTCAGAGTAATTCTACTCTGCCCATCCGGAATGTTGATCACAGCGGATTGTAACACAGCGTCAGTGTTATCTCTCAACTCAATCGTTCGGTTACCTCCGCCTTGAGCATCCACCCAAACCGATTCCAGAACAACTGGCGTATAAACATCAAATAACAGGTGCTGATCACCATTAAAGTAACCGCCTCCACCGAAGGTGTTATCAACCGGGCCAACATTTTGAACCGGCTGAGCAACTTCCTCCTGCGCATAATAAGTGGTTGTAGAACTCAGGGCAGGGGTCGTAAATGTGGATCCCGAACCAACTTGATTACCACCGGTTGGTGCGTCGTACCAAACAACGTTAGACGTTCCGGTTGCCATCAAAACCGCAGAATCTCCCACACAAACTGTGTCGTGATCCGCCGTTGGTGCGGTTGGCAGTGCCACGGTTATGTATGATGTTTCCGTATATGCATTGCTCCCATTCGCGTTTGTTGCCGTAAGTTCTACCGTATAAGTGCCATTTGCAGTATACGTATGAGAAGGATTTTGCATGCTAGAAGTGTTTCCATCTCCAAAATCCCAATCCCATTGTGTTGGTCCATCCGTACTCAAATCTGTAAACTGAACTTCCCCCGTACAGGTAGAAGTGGTATTGGCTACAAAATTAGCTGTAGGCGCCACCGTAGATAGGTTGCAGTTCCAGCTTGCCTGAAAACCAGCCATTTCCAAACCTCCGTCGGAATGAAAATAAATCGTGATGCTGCTTCCCGTAGAACTGATGGTACCCGTCGGTACATTATCGTTACAGTAGCGGTCTATTAACGGTGAGCCAGTAGTTGGGCCGTCATAAATCTCCATATAGTCGTAGTCGCAATTACCAGCACTTCCAGGCTCAATATCAAAGAATGGGAAAGTTAAATCCACTGTAGAAGCACCTACCGGGCTAATCGTAACCGTAGCATCTTCATTTGCCCCATAGTCTCCACCTGAACCACCACTGTCGTAAATGGTTCCCGCACATGCGGTCTGGTTGTCAGCAGTGCCCGAGGCTGGTAGAATAACTGTACAGGCAATAGAAGTATCTATCTCTACGTAAGCCGTATAAACCACAGTGTCAATTCCACACAATCCACCATCTGTAATTAATTGCACATCATAGGTTCCTAAGGCCGTATAGGTATGTGATGGATTGGTAGAAGTACTGGTGCCTCCATCTCCAAAATCCCACTGATAGCTAATCCCATTATTACTTAAGTTTGAGAAATCAACCGTAAAAGGTGCACTACATGATTGCACTTCAGGAGCATTGAAATCAGCAATCACCGATGGGTTGTAAGCGGCGCCAACACCCACAGCATACCAGGCATCGGTTGTAGCTTCTACTTCCGGCGAACACCCGCCGAATAAATCAATAGCGGATTGTATGGCATAGAATCTCGCATCTGCAAATTCGGAGTTATCCGTAAGATAAACCGTTAAGTTTCTGAATGCAATTTGTGATGAGGTCGTAAACCCTTGTCCTGTTACGGAGTAACTATCACCATTGTCATTGGTGCCTGAACCACCATCCGTAAGCAAGTAGAACCAGAAATTCTGAACTCCTGAGTTGGTATGTACTCCACCATTATCCGGCCCTCCCAGAGGGGCCCAGTTCGTACCAAAGTACGTGTCAGGGTCGCCACCAGCATTTGGATTAGACATTGATCGAAGTGCGCTACCAATATCTTCACCGATCAACCAGTTCCAATTAGACGGGCGTGCAAACTCCTCTATGCATGCTCCCCAAATATCACTGAACGACTCATTTAATGCTCCAGATTCATCCTGATATACCAGGTCTGCTGTAAAATTACAAAGTCCGTGGCCAATTTCATGTCCTGCAATATCTAATGCTGTAAGTGGAGAATATCCACCGCCACCATCACCGTAGGTCATTCTTGATCCGTCCCAGAAAGCGTTTATGAAACCATTGTCGTAATGAACATAACTATTGAGTGTGAAACCAGCTCCGTCAATACTGTTTCTTCCATGTTCATTCAGGAAATAATCGTAGGTCATTTCAGCTCCCCAGTGGGCGTCAGTTGCTACTTCATCCTGATCCGCATTTACGTTATTCCAATAGTTATCAGCATCGGTAAAATCTACAGCAGCACCGTAAGTAGTGCCCTCATTCATGTCGTAAGTATTGATGCCATTGCCCCGACCTGACTCTCTTAATCTGTAGCCTCCTCCGAAACTATCGGCGACAATGCTTTGAGTTCCACTATATGCAGTTTCTGCTGTTCCAGGTGTATCAGCCTCGTGAATAATTTCATCTTCATTAATAATTTCCCCTGACGATGCGTTCACATAAACGATTGAGCGTGAGACAGGTTCGTGCGCATAAATGTCGAATTTCCATGCGAGTCTGTAATCTTCTGCCTTATAAGAGCCTTTTAACGGTACGTACACCAACTCACCTTTTGGAAAGTAGGTAGCATCGTTGTTCAGGTTTCCGGCACAGTTTAATTTTTGCTCGGCAATTTTCTTTCGAAAATCTCCAGCGTTTTTAATATGGCAAATTTTGTCAGCTTCACAACGTGTTAGTTGCTCGGTTTTGATGTGCGCTTCCTCAGCAGGAATTTCCCATTTATAGAGACTGGCGCCAATATGGGTTTTAGCATATTCTAGAGCCTCAGATTCACTAAGGGTTGCCGGTTGCACGGGAATGTCATTGTGAAGCATCCCGTTCAAACTATACACTTTATCCTGGTAAGTATGTAATATCCATGTGGCGAATTTTACTTTTTTACCATCCAGTGTGAGACTGTATCGGTAATGTACATGCCCTTGTTTGTCCTGGAGTTGATTTACCAGTTCAAAGTCCATTTCAGTTTGTAACCGAAAGTTCTTCTTCATCCAGACCCAGATGTGGTCCAGGTCAATTTCCTGTCCCTGTCGAAAGCGAATGTAAGAAGGTAAAACACCGTGTTTTCCATCCCTAACCAGTTCTGCGCCCTTGTACATTCGGCTGGCAGCAGTTCCGATGTGAACCCGCTGACTCCATCCGCTCAAACTTACAAAGACCAGAGCAACAACTCCGACAATGATTCTTACCCTCATATTCCTTAATTTTTTACTTGATTGCTCTGAAATTTACAAAATCCTTACCCTGTGGACAATTAGCCACTAGAAATAGATGATTTCTGTAATTTTTAATACGTTTTCGCGAAAAAATCAGCAAAATCACACAGTTTCCGGGTAGAACGGCTCCAGGTATTGAGTGTCCTTTGCAGTGGAATCAAGAAATCGCACAACGGAATATCTGAATTGTACAAGTTTTGTTGAAGTCTTTCGGGAGTAAAAAGACCGGTCATAATACTGACTTTAATTGCAGGTTTCATGACAATTTGGGGATTGGCTGGAATCAATGTTCTACCCTTGCCGTCTCAGGCAATTCGGCAATAGGCTGAGGCTTTAAATGAATTAAAGCCAGTGGAACGATTTCGGTTTAGTTATTTAAAATTACACAGAGGTGGAAGCAACAGGAAAATTTCGATATTTACGAGTAATGATGCTCGGGGCTATGTGAAGATTTGTGTGGTGAAAGCGTCATAACCATAAATAAAATGGAGAACAGAACACTTAAAATCACTGGCAGTATTTTCGTAGTTACATTAATTATATTAGGTACAGTAACTTTTAATTCTTGTACCAAGGATAAAGCGCAGGAGGTAATTATTATTCCAACTTATTGCGAGGGGGACACCATTTCTTTTTCGAACGATTTACTTCCTATATTTCAAACAAATTGTGTCATTAGTGGCTGTCACGACCCTGGAACCGCTTCTGGTGGTTACGTTTGGGATAATTACACCATGATTTCCAACAATGCCAACACAATTTTCAACGCTATTAGTCATAACCCGGGAGTTTCACCAATGCCAAAGTTCTCTCCTCAATTACCCGACACAACGATTCAAAAAATAGAATGTTGGATTCTTCAGGGAACACCAAATAATTAAGTCCATGAGAGGTGCAGCAGCTTTAATACTGATTGGGTTAGGAGTGATGTTCTGGTCGTTTAGTGGTTCCAGAAACACAATTGAAATATCTGAAAATGACCGCGTGGATGTGTTACTGATGAAGTTCAAAGACCAACCACAATTGCATTTTATTGAGAACCTTGATCCTGACAAAGTAAGAATGGGGAAAGATTTTGTTTTGAAGGGACAAACTATTGGTCCGGACGGGAAACAGACTTCAATTCAATCAAAATACTTCTATTGTACCGATTGCCACAACATTGTGCAGGAAGATCCTCAGTTGAACAATCCTAATCCTGAGGACCGCCTTGTTTATGCGGAGCAAAATGATCTTCCATTTCTTCAGGGAACGACTCTCTATGGTGTTGTGAACCGTGAACATTGGTACAATGATGATTATGCTAAGAAGTATGGTTCATTAGTAGCGCCAGCCAGAGACACCCTGGCAAACGCAGTACAGCTCTGTGCCACCACCTGCTCTCAAGGCAGAAAATTCGAGCCGTGGGAATTGGAAGCTGTGATGCACTATTTGCATTCAATCGGACTCAAGGTAAAAGATTTGGATTTAGATGTGGCAGCGCTCGAATCCAATCAGAAGGCTGCCGTTGGTACCATTAAGAAGCAGTATGCTGCAGTTTCTCACGCTACTTTCCTTTCACCTATTGAGCCTTCCGAAAGGAAGTTGGGTGCAAATGGGAATGCCGAAAATGGCAAA
The DNA here is from genome assembly GCA_965267315.1 of Parvicellaceae bacterium. Classification (GTDB taxonomy): domain Bacteria; phylum Bacteroidota; class Bacteroidia; order Flavobacteriales_D; family Parvicellaceae. The sequence goes on along the minus strand of OZ253949.1, from coordinate 3,305,351 downwards.
AAGATTTACGACAGAAGTTGTTTGCATTGCCATAAAGATGGTGGAGTTACCAACTTTGTGTTAGCTCACGAAGATCCGGATTACAATTACCTGAGCAATTCTATGAAGAGCAACACACATGCATCGATCTACTATATTACCAGAAAGGGTACGTATGCAAAGAATGGATACCATCCTTATATGCCCAACTACACTCTTGAACGAATGAATCACCAGCAGTTAGAAGATTTGGCTGCATTCATAAATAAACAGGCCTCAAAATGAAACTGACCCTAAAAACAATATGCTCATTGGCTTTAGTTATGGCCGTGTCCACAGGATTTGGGCAAGACTACGTGTACCGGACATTTAACGATACACGTGTGATCAATTGTCATAGCGTGGAAACACTGGAAAAGCATGCAATGGATATACGGATTAGCCACCGTTTTGGAGACATGTTCGGCGATTTTGGAGGTGTGCAGACCATGTTTGGGTTAGACGACGTGGCAGATGTGCGAATTGCATGTGAATATGGTGTTACCAATAATCTGACCCTTGGTTTCGGAAGGAGCAAAGGTGCAGGCCCTTACAGGCAACTATTAGATGGATTGGCCAAGTACAAAATTTTAGCGCAAACCACCGACGGTTCTATGCCGGTTACAATGACTTTAATGGGAACTGCCACCTATGATTTGCAAGAAGCCAGTACGGATTTAACTTCGCCTACGTCTTATCAGGAGACCGCACATAGGTTTGCTTATGCAACCTCGCTTATAATTGGAAGAAAGTTTGGAGATAGGTTCTCCTTTCAACTCTCCCCAACGTATGTGCACAGAAATTATGTGGCTTTTGAAGATCAAAACGGACTGTTGTCTGTGGGCGCGGCAACTCGACTCAAGGTAAGCAAGATGATTGGTCTCATTGCTGAATACCATTACTTACTACCTTACAATCGTTCAACCAACTTTGGCACATATTTTAATCCTATAGGACTTGGTATCGAGTTCGATACAGGCGGACATATATTTCAATTGAATTACACGAATTCCCGAGGACTTGGGGAGACACAGTTTCTTCCGTACACCACTTCTGATATTCTAGAAGGGCAATTTAGACTTGGATTTACAATTTCTCGAGTGTTCAAGCTGCGCAGATAATTTAAGTTAAGAGCTGGCAAACATTCTTTTAATAGAGCCCTTTTATACGGGTTCCCATCAGAAATGGTGCGAAGGACTGGTTCAACACAGTAACCACGAAATCTCTGTTGCTTCGTTGCCCGGAAAGCACTGGAAATGGAGAATGCATGGAGCAGCCGTTCAACTTTCTAAAGAACCACTGAACAATTTTGATTTACTCGTTTGTTCGGATTTTCTCGACCTCACTACTTTCAAAGCTCTGGCCAGAACAGATAACACTCCTTATGCGGTGTATTTCCATGAGAACCAAATTACTTATCCCTGGAGTCAATCAGATGACGACATTGACCTGGGAAGAGATAATCACTATGGGTGGATAAACTTTACCAGTGCATTGGCTGCAGATGCTTGTCTTTTTAACAGTCAATACCACCTGGATTCTTTTGTGGAGGCACTTCCCGCGTTTTTAGCCCGATTTCCAGATGGTAAATGGAATGAAGAAATAGCCGAAATCCAACAAAAATCAACTGTATTACACCTGGGCTGTGACCTGGGTAAGAAAAGGGAAAAAATAGTATCTAAAGAGGCGGTTATCTTATGGAACCATCGTTGGGAGTATGATAAGAACCCGGACGACTTTTCACAGTTGTTACAGAGAATAGATGACCTGCCGTGGAAGTTGGTTCTGTTAGGAGAGTCTTTTGCAAAGAAGCCAGAAGTTCTAAACGTGATTCGGAGCCAGTTTTCGGATAGAATATTGCATAGTGGCCATGTGTCAACCGATGACTATTGGAGATGGGTAAATAGGTCCGATATCCTTCCGGTAACAAGTATTCAGGACTTTTTTGGAGGCAGCGTTGTAGAGGCTATGGGGCAGGGAGTGTATCCCATTTTACCAAATCGACTTGCTTATCCTGAACATGCTCCAGAAAATTGTTTGTATAATGGATTTGAAGAATTGGTTGCTAAAACCCGACAAGCCATTGCAGACTTTTTATCATTGCCAGACTGTTCGGGCCTTGTTGAAAAATATAAGTGGAAAAACTGTATCTCGAAGTACGATTTAACGTTTCAGACAATAATTGACGATTTCGGATCGAAAATTGTACATTAATAGGATAGAACAAAGAAAGCAGTAGCATGAATAAGTTGAAAATATTGAGTGTGATGTTGATGGCGCTTGCCACATTAAGCGTTGATGCCCAAATTACCCGTGGAGGAATGGGAGGAGAAGGAGAATCTGGTGGTGGAGAACAACAAGGTCAGCAAGGACAGGAGGGACAGAAGCCAAAGATGGGAAAAACCGCATGCGACTGTAACGAAGATTTAGAATACGACCCAGGCAACGGTCTGATTTATCACAGAAAGACTCAGAAGCCTTACTCAGGGATTTGTGTGTCGTTTTATGACAACGAACAAAAAGAACGGGTGGCTCAGTTTGTTGACGGCAAGGAAACAGGCAATTCTATTGTGTATTGGGATAATGGACAACAGAAAGCATTGACCCCATATATGGACAATGTGGAGCACGGTACCTGGAAATATTGGTTGGAAGACGGAACCCTGGCATGGGAGAACACCTACAATATGGGGTCCAAAGAGGGTGAGTGGATATGGTACTACGAAGATGGTACGGTGCGCAAGAAAGAAACGTATCTCAAGGATCTGAAGAATGGACCGAGTGTTCAAAATTTCAGGGATGGAACTCCAAAACAGGAAATTAACTTCAGAAGTGGAGAGTTTGATGGAAAGTATACGTTGTATTACGAGGATGGAAAGGTGAAGATGGAGAAACATTTTTCTGGAGGAAAGCTGGACGGCGAATCCGTTTATTATAATAACGAAGGACAAATGCTGTTTCAGAATTACTATAAAAACGGGGAGAAAGACGGAGAATGGACGTTTTACTACACCGACGGAACGGTTAGAGATGTTGAGGTATATAGCGCAGACCAGAAACATGGGCACTGGAAGTCTTTTCATGAAGATGGTAAACCCAAATTGGAAGTGTTTTACGACAATGGAAGGGAATACAAGAAAATTGAGTACGACCGTTTTGGTAACCCTGTAGTACTTGAGACAGGTGAAGCTCCGGAGGAAGACACTAAAAAGAAGCGAAAGAAGAAAAAGAAGAAAGAAGGCGAATCAGAAAAAGAAGAAACGGAAGATTAATGAAAGTTTTGGTAATAGGGGCTTCGACGAATCCTGACAGGTATAGTAACCGCGCGATTAAGTTGCTCAACAAACACAATCATGAGGTAATAGCATTAGGACTTCGCAAGGGCGAAGTAGATGGAATTACTATTCAAACTGACAAATCCTCTATTGAGCCTGTGCATACTGTTACGATGTACGTTGGAGCCAGAAACCAACCGGAATACTATGATTTTATTAAGAACCTTGAGCCAAAGAGGGTTATTTTTAATCCAGGTGCTGAGAATCCCGAATTAGAAGCCATATTAAAAAAGGCCGGTGTTACAGTTGAGAATGCGTGCACACTAGTTATGCTAAATATGGGTATCTTCTAACCTAAATAGCTTCAAAGGCATCCTGGATTATCTTTGCTCCCTTTCTCAACTCGGCTTTGCTAATGTTCAAAGGTGGCGCGATTCTAAAACTTTCCGGACACGATAAAAACCAAAAACTAAGTAGTCCTTTTTGTTGACAGTTTTCAACAACTTTTTGGACTGCTTCCGCACTTGCCATTTCAATGGCGAACATCATCCCGGTTCTCCTGATTTCTTTAACATTATTGTGGGTAAGCAGTTTCTCTAATTCGGCACCTTTTTCTTCCACTTCTTTCAGGTCAATTTCATTCAACAACACATCCAGTCCGGCCAGAGCGGCGGCGCACACTACGGGGTGTCCGCCAAAAGTGGTGATATGGCCCAACATCGGATCAGACGTTAGTTGGGTCATGAGCTGTTTTGATGAAATAAAAGCACCTATAGGCATACCACCGCCAAGTGCCTTTCCAAGTGTTAAAATATCAGGTTGAATTTTAAATCTCTCAAAAGCGAATAACTGTCCCGTTCTTCCCAGGCCGCATTGAATTTCGTCGAGTATAAGCAGAGTACCAGTATCGTTGCATTTTTGGCGTAGAGCCTGCATGAATTCTATTGATGGAATGCGAACTCCAGCATCGCCCTGAATCGTTTCTATGATAACGCAGGCAGTGTTTTTGGTGATTTCAACCAACTCATCTAATTGGTCAAACTCAAGGAACTTTACATTGGGGAGGAGCGGACGAAATGCAAATTTCTTTTCTTCATTTCCACTTACTGAAAGCGCTCCATGAGTGCTACCGTGGTAGCTTTTTCTGAAAGAAATGATTTCTCTTCGACCCGTAGCTCGTTTCGCAAGTTTAAGGGCTCCCTCGTTAGCTTCCGCGCCGGAATTAACAAAATAGGCTTGATCTAAGCCTTCCGGTAAAATTTCAACAAGGGTTTTGGCCAGTTGAGTTTGAACCGCTTGTTCAAACTCACCATAAACCATAACATGCATATGCTTATCAATCTGACGCTTTACTGCCGATTTGATTTTAGGGTGTCCATGTCCTAAAGAACTAACGGCAATGCCAGACGTGAAATCCAGATATTTTTTTCCAGTGGAGTCGTAAATGTAGCTTCCACTGGCCTTTTCGATTTCCAGACCAATCGGAAAGGGAGTGGTTTGAGCGAGATACTTCTTAAATTCTTCTGACGCCACGATCGAATATCTAATTTTCGCGGCTCTTTCCAAGACTCAGAGTGAGTCCGACGTGGATATAACCACCTCTCAAAACGGATCGATAGTCTTCTACGGCCAGCCAGTTGTTAATGTCAGGTTCTATGGTTCCGTCTACGGTAAGTTCTCGTCCCATTAATGCCATTCCGGCATACCCTGTTTCTGCCACAAGACCAAACTTTTTTCCGAAGTATTTGCGGATTCCAAAATGTACATTGTTGCTGTTCCCTTGCATAATGAGGGTTCCAACAACTCCGCTACTGTCAGCAGCCTCAAGATAAAGATCCCCAAACCCAACTTTAGCCCCCACGTAGAGATTAAATTTTTCCTTATTCACCAGATGATATTGCCCTTTCAGTAGAAAATGGCTGGCGATGACCGAAGCGCTGAACTTTCTGTCTCTTACCGAATCGACGTAGAAATTGTCGGAATTGAATTCTATTCCCAATGCAAAATTTTGGTGCGTACAATAGGCAAAGCTTAAACCCAGGCTACGCGCAACGGCAACTGTAGACGAACTGTGATTCTCATTTGATTCGACATGGAAAACAGACAAGCCTCCGTCCACGTCAATCAGAAATTTGCCTTTATCGGCCGACTGGCTGTGGACGATGGAGGAGCATACTAAAAGCACCATAAACGTCATAAGTTTCTTCATATCTCTAAGTTAAGAAACTCGATGAAAGATATTGGTCTAACTATTTCTCCTGAGTGTCAGGTTTTGGCCCGGGCTTGTTTGGCTTACCTTCCAGTTTACCCTTACGTTGTGCTTTGAGGTGCTTTTTGAACTGCTCTTCGGCATGGTAAAGCTTAGCTACTTTCTTAATCGGTAAAATGGTTTTGAACTTCTCGTGGTATTTTTTCTTCAGATCAAGCTCCTTTTGTTTGTAGTTGATCATACCGTCCAGTAACTCCTGTACCTCGTCATCGGTCATTTCACCGATGGACTTATCCTTTTTTGGACGTTCGTTTTTTCGCAGGTCGGTTTGTGCTTTTTTATATTCCCTATAAACCGGCCAGAATTTCTCTGCTTCCTCTGGTGTTAGCTCTAGTTTTTCCGTGAAAAAAGCCACGCGCTGAGCTTCCTTTTGTTCTTTTTTTGATTGTCCGGATTGTGCATATCCGCTTATCATACTAAGGCACAATGCCAGAATTCCTATTCCTTTTAATACACTCATATCAACTTCTATTCTGCAAGAATGTCAAAACTAAAAGCATCCTCGCCGTCCGAAAAATAATCTTCAATTAACTCAATATCTTGTTCCGTATAATCTTCACTTCCGGAAGATTGTTCTTCCCCGATCAGATCAGAAAAATCATCTTCAAAAAACTCATCAAACATATCGTCGCTATCCAAAGAAGCTACCAACATTTCCGAATCAACATCATCCAGTAGAGTAAGGTCTTCTTCCTCTTCCAGTGATGAACTGGTGAATTCATCAAACATTTCTTTGGCGGTAAGATCTTCAACATCCATATCGATATCGTTGAGTTCCTCTACCAACGCAATTTCACCAGAATAATCTGTTGGACTAGGTTCTTCATTTCCCGAAACCCAGAAGAAAATAGCTACCGCAGCTGCCACAGGAACACTCCAGCCAATAATTTTCTTCACCGGCCAAATATTGCGAACTACAGTTTGAGCGTCTTTATCAGAAGCATCATTTGAGGAACGTACCCGATCCATGACTCTATCCGATAAGTTGTCAAAATATCCGTCAGGAACCTCCAAGGCACCTTTCGAATCTTTTGGTTTAAGACTGGATAGAGTAGGAGCCTCTTTGCTTAAGTCAAGTTCGTTATGTTCGTTTTTTGGGTTCATATATCTATATGACTTTTCAACAGCCGAAAGGTTTAATCGGAGTTTAAAAAACTTTCAATTTTTTTTACAGCATGGTGATAGGAGGCTTTGAGCGCACCAACTGAAGTGTCTAGTATGGTAGAGATTTCATCGTATTTCTTGTCTTCAAAATACTTTAAATGAAATACTGCCCTTTGCTTGTCCGGCAGAGTAGCAATAGCAGCTTCAAGCTTGGCCATAATTTCGTCACCGTCGGGATCATTCATGTTTCCCTTTTCCGCAATCTGAACCGACGGGTCATCCGCCGAGAGGAATAGGTCTTTCTTACGCTTGTTGATGTGAGTAATGGATTCGTTGGTGGCAATTCTGTAAAGCCAGGTGTAAAGGTTCGAATCTTCACGGAAGTTAGCCAGCCCTTTCCAGGCTTTGATGAATACGTTTTGCAACACATCGTCTGCATCGTCATGATCTTGTACAATGCGCCGGATCATCCAATACAACCGTTCCTGATACTTTTGAACAATTAACTCGAACGCACGCTGAGATTGCTCTCCGGCCTTAAATTGTTCGATTAGTTGTTGGTCTGTCATTCTTCCTGCTTCAAAGAAGGCCAGGAACTACACGAGTTGCTTGTCGGCTCTGGCCATAACTTTTTGAGCAGCCTCAACAATGTTAGGTGAATCCAAACCGTATTTAACCATTAGTTGGTCTGGAGTTCCACTTTCTCCGAAGGAATCATTGACCCCTACGAACTCAAGTGGTGCGGGCATGTTTCGAACCAATGTTTGGGCAATAGACTCTCCAAGCCCCCCGGCCATTTGATGTTCTTCCGCAACAACTGCGCACTTTGTCTTAGCCACTGAGTTTAAGACCGCCTTTTCATCCAAAGGTTTAATGGTGTGGATATTTATTATTTCCGCGGAGATTCCTTTTTCTGCTAAAGCATGTCCAGCCTCTATAGCCTTCCATACCAAATGTCCGGTAGCGAAAATGGATACATCGGTTCCTTCGTTCAGCATAAGCGCCTTACCGATTTCAAACTTTTGATCTTCCGCGATGAAAATGGGTACTTTGGGCCTGCCAAATCTGAGATAAACCGGTCCGTGGTGATCCGCAATGGCAATGGTTGCGGCTTTCGTTTGGTTGTAGTCACATGGATTAATTACAACCATTCCCGGAAGCATTTTCATCAGACCGATATCTTCCAGAATTTGGTGAGTAGCACCGTCTTCTCCAAGTGTAAGCCCCGCGTGGGAGGCACAAATTTTTACGTTTTTGTGGGAGTAAGCAATGGACTGCCGAATCTGATCGTACACTCTTCCTGTGGAGAAATTTGCAAACGTGCCGGTAAAAGGAATTTTCCCTCCTATGGTAAGTCCGGCGGCTATTCCCATCATATTGGCCTCGGCAATTCCAACCTGAAAGAACCGATCAGGGAATTCGTTTTTGAAGGCATCCATTTTAAGGGATCCGGTTAAATCTGCACACAGCGCAACCACGTTTTCATTTTTTTGTCCCAGTTCCAGTAAACCGGCGCCAAAGCCCGATCTGGTATCCTGTTTCCCTAAAACCTCAAAGTTTTTCATGGATGTAATAAGTTTAAGTCTGTTAAAAGTCCTGATGCTATTCTAAAATCTTTCACCACGGTATATGCCGCCCTGCTTGATCTGCTGGATCGATACACTAATTTATACTTTCCTGGTTGAAGTAGTATTTGTTGAGTTCGTTCGGAAGCATCCAGTGGACAAACCCATTCCTGGTGGTCGCCTTCCATTTTGTAAATGCATCCGTAGCCTTCCGTCGGATATCGGATCATTAGATTTCCAGGCTGTCTGATTTCCATCAGGGTAGTCTTACTCTGCCGGATTTTTGTTCCGTCGAATTTGAGTCTTGGAAGTGTGAGGATTTCAAGATCGTAGGTTCCATTCAGCAACTTTTCCGTAGTGTTAATGTGCTGAACATGTATAATTTCTTTGGTCTCCGGATCCTTAATTAACACTTTCAGGCCTGGGTACATAGAAGTAGAGGCTCCATTTACCTTAATGTCTAAATAACCTTGTCCGGCGTCCAGTTCGATGGTGTTGTGAACACCGGGTGTCAGTTTAATGTTGTCTTTCACTACTCGTGGAATGGTGTACACTTCTAACCTGTATTCGGCCAATGGGTCGATACTCAGAGTGTCGGGATTTCTCCTGTCATCAAGGGTGTGCATAAAGTTATACATGGGTGCTCCGGTTTTGGTGTTGTAAAAGACCATGGGCACATCGGTTTCTTTAGGTTCACCTTTGGCAGTATTTAAATTTACCTGCACCGTTGTGGTGTTTAAAGCCTCACTTACAACTACATTTAAGGCTGTTTTGAAAGTGGCTTCTGTATTTGCGTCGTAGTACTTACCTATACACTTCAACGAAGTAAGTTGATTCGGATCCATTCCTATTCCGATTACAAAAGGCTTCAAGATAATTCCCTTACTTCTGAGCGCCCTGGCAACCGCACATGGATCACCATCACATGCTTCAATTCCATCCGTAATCAGGACAATTACGTTTCGGCAATTATCGCATTCCGGGAAATCATCGGCAGCCTGCTCTAAACTCAAAGCAATTGGGGTAGTTCCCTGCGCAGTAAGCCCTCGAATTTTGCCTTTGATCTTATCAATGTTCGCATTGCCCTCTTTGAAAGGAACTTCCAGCTTCGTGTCGTCACACCGTTGGTGACCGGGGTAAATTTTATACTGATGTCCGTAAACCCGAAGGGCTAATTCAATGTTTTCTTTCCCTTTCAGACTGTCCAGGGTTTGTTTCATGAGCTCCGTCGCAATCTTCATTTTGCTGCTACTTTGCCATTGAGCCCTCATGCTGTTGGATGCATCGAAAATGAACAATACTCGGGTCTTCTGTTCATCGTCCTGGGAGTGGGAGAGTACGGCTGAAAGTCCAAATAGAATAAGAAAGAAATACCTCATCATCTTTATGCTTTATTAGTGTTAGAGCAAGAGATGTGCCGCAATTTCAAAGGAGATACGAGTAGCAGCAGTTGATGTTTAGTTACATCCGGCATCAGCCTCAACTCCCAGCCAATTGATCTCTTCATGCGAACAAACTCTTTCTTATATAATGCTAATAGTCGCCTAAAGTTTCTTCAAGTTGGTTTAAAGCGATTTCCAATTGTTCCTGATTCGGAGCGGATCCATGCCATTTATGTGTACCCATCATATAATCAACGCCATTACCCATTTCGGTGGTCATAATGATCATAACCGGTTTGCCTTTACCAGAAAGTGTTTTAGCGTGGTTCAATCCGTCAATTACCTGCTTCAGATCATTTCCGTTGGCAATTTCCATGGTTTCCCATCCGAAAGCATCCCACTTTTGCTTTAAATCCCCTAATGGAAGTACATCGTCAAGTGAGCCGTCAATTTGCTTTCCGTTATAGTCAATCGTAGAAATAAGATTGTCTACTTTGTTTCCGGCAGCATACATGGCTGCTTCCCATATCTGTCCTTCTTGTAGTTCACCATCACCATGTAAAGAGTACACAATAGATTTGTCACCGTTTAGCTTCTTTGCTGCTGCTGCACCAATAGCTACCGACATGCCCTGACCAAGAGAGCCGCTCGCAACCCTAACTCCGGGTAGTCCTTCATGCGTAGTTGGATGCCCCTGAAGTCGTGAATCGATTTTTCGGAATGTGTTTAATTCATCAATCGGGAAATACCCTGATCTGGCAAGAGTGCTGTAGAATACAGGGGAAATATGTCCGTTGGACAGGAAAAACAAATCTTCGCCAACACCATCCATGGAGAAATTGGTGTTGTGGTTCATTATTTTTTGATAAAGAGCTACGAAATACTCCACACAGCCCAGCGAACCTCCCGGGTGACCTGAACTAACCGCTGCAACCATTCGCACGATATCACGTCTTACTTGTAGGCAAAGGTCTTCTAAATGCTTGAGATCGGACATCTGAATAAGTTTTGCCCAAAAGTAACTTTTCCGGTTTGGAGACTTATTCGGTTGTTCAAAACTTTAATAAAAGTGCATAATTATAATTGGCATTTGGTCGGTTCCTAAACCAATAAATTGAACGAAAATTCGTATTTTTGAACAGAAATTAACACAACCCCTTATGAATGTAAAAAAGCTGGTTTTACTGGTAGTTGTTGCCTTTTTCTCGGCAACAATGTTCTCTCAGGAGTTTGATGATCGTCTTCTAGTGAAGTACACCAAAGAAGAATTGGCCGATATCAAAGCCAACGATCCTGATCAATACACCTTCCTTTATGATTGTTTGAATCATGGATTCTACCTGGCTAATTTTAAAGGAAAATCGCTATCCAAAGAGGTAAGAGGAGAAATTGAGGTAAAGGACATCAACAATATCAACTTCTTTGATTTAGGACTCGAACCGGAGGAGAACAGGTATTTATACTACAAGATAAAGGGGCACGATAAACTTTTAGTGATCCGAAGTGTTGGTCACATTAAAATGGAGGCAGCAAAAGCAAAAAAGTAGTATGAAGAGAATTCACCTCATATTATTATCCCTATTCTTATCTGTAACTGGCTTTACTCAGAGCCCACCAATTCTAATTTCCGATCCGGATTTTGATGCGGCAAACCCCATGGATTGTAACACCTATCAGTTGGATCCAGGTACGCCTACCAATTTTTTCGACACAGGAGGCTCTGGAGGTAACTATGGTGATAATGAAAATGAGGTGATTACGATCTGCCCTGATTTGTCTTTGGGTAGTAAAGTAACCAGTTCATTTGCTATAGGAAGTGGGCTTACGTGGAATGTGGACCCATCAGATACGGTTTACGTTTATGATGGTCCTTCTACGGCAGATCCATTAATAGGTAAATATAATTCGGGTTCTCATCCTACAGGATTTGTGGCAAATGCCAGTTGGTCGAACTCCAGTGGTTGTTTGACTTTTCAGTTTATTTCGGATGGTTCGGTTAACGCATCGGGATGGGATGCAGCGGTAAGTTGTGGCAACCTTCCTCAGCCGTTTGAACCTGGAATGGAGGCTTATATTAACGGTGATGTGTCTGGCGGAAACGATATGTCTCCTGCAGATACGGGTTATGTGGATGTTTGCTTTGGTGATTCCATCATGTTTGTGGCTACACCCAACTTTCCTTATGATTCACTCATTACCGGTACAGGATATAGTCAGGCAGATGACTACATTGTTGAGTGGGACTTTTCTGATGGAACGAGTGCCACGGGAGATACCGTGTGGTTTACTCCACCTTCCAGGTCGGGATTTCTGGTCTCAATGAAGGTAACGGATGAGATTTTACAGGCCGAATTGATTGTTTCAAAGGTGCGCGTATCAACAATTCCAAGTTTCGCCACTTGCGAGGCAGTTCCCGACACTATCTGCCTTGGAGCTACAGCGAATCTGATAGGAGGGGTAACGGCTACGGATACTGCCGGAGTTGATGGAACAACTGGAAGTTTCCAGCTTGGCGGTTCGTTTGCAGGACTAACTTTCCTCCCGGATGGTTCAGGAGTGTCTCACGTGGATACATTAACAATGTCTGGTTTTGGCGGAACAACCATTGGCAGCGCCACAGATTTAGATCAAATCTGTATTAATATCGAACATTCGTACATCGGAGATTTGGATATAACGCTTACTTGTCCAAGTGGAGTCACCTTAACCTTGATGGATTGTTATACCGGTGCTGGTCCTGGAAATACTTTTCTTGGAGATGCGCTGGATGATGGAACTTTGACTCCCGGCGTTGGTATGGATTATTGTTGGTCTTCAACGGCAGCCTGGGGCACGATGACAAATGAAAATATAGCGGGAAATTATATACCCGCAACGATCAGTACGCCCAATAACGTGTTAACACCTGGCACTTTCACTCCTCTGGATCCGTGGAGCGGTTTTGTGGGTTGTCCGGTAGATGGTGATTGGATTATTACCATTACAGATAATATTGGAGCTGATAATGGATATTTGTTTGAATGGGGATTGTTTTTCGATCCTTCGCTAAACCCATACAGCGAGTTTTATACACCGCTTATCGAGTCGGAACAGTGGCTGCCAGATCCGTCTATTATTTCTGGAACTTCTGATACCGCTATTGTAGTGCAGCCATCAGCAGCAGGAGATTACGATTATACGTTTGAAGTAACAGATAACTTTGGTTGTACTTACGACACGACTATTGTTGTGCATGTACTTGATGGTCCTGAGATTGTTCCCAATGACACCACATGTGATAATTCATTCCAGGTTACAGGAACGTTTGCACCGGAAGGAGGAACATGGTCGTACACCGGACCAGGAACAGCCACTTTCTTTCCAAGCGCTACTTTCATTAACCCAACTTTAGATGTGGATCAATCAGGTCTGTACACCTTTACTTTTACCGATAATCAATGTGGACTAAGCAACGATGTAGAGATACTCTTTATTCCGGATGTAGAGCCGTCTCCGCTGAGTGATTACTTCTTCTGCGAAGGAGAATCGAGGGAGTTGGATGGAACAGATAATAGCGGAGATCCTACAGTTTCTTATATGTGGAATACCGGGGCTACGACGCCAATTATTGATGTAACAACAGCTGGCACCTATACGGTTCACGTGATGGGGTATTGCACTTCAGACTCTGTATCCTCTGAAATCACCACTGACCCTTGTTTAGTAATTATCCCTAACGTTTTTAGTCCGGGGAGCAACGGAATGAACGATACGTTCTTTATGGATGGTCTGCACCGTTGGCCAAATACTAAGCTGACTGTTTACAACCGATGGGGTAAGGTAGTATACCACTCTGATAATTATCAAAATAACTGGGATGGTGCTCACTATAAGAGCGGTAATTCCCTTGCAGATGGAGTGTATTATTATACCGTGGTCTATTCCAACGGAGAAACGGCCAATGGTCATGTGAGTATTTTCAATGACTAGTCCGTACATCTTGTGAGCCTATAGCATGTAATCTTGTGTTTATTTAAAAAAAAGATGAACGGTATCGGCTGCTTCATGAAAGTAGATTCAGGCAGTATCTGTAAACCCTTTTTCCTTTTATCTTTGCGGTCTTAATTCAAGAGCATGGCCTTAAAATGTGGTATCGTCGGACTTCCAAACGTTGGCAAGTCAACTTTATTCAACTGTTTGTCGAATGCGAAAGCGCAATCGGCAAATTTTCCTTTCTGTACGATTGAACCAAATGTAGGTACCATTACAGTTCCTGATCCTCGTCTGGAAAAACTGGAAAGCCTCGTCAACCCCCAAAAGGTTGTTCCAACGACCATTGAAATAGTAGACATTGCCGGGCTCGTGAAAGGAGCGCACAAGGGTGAGGGTTTAGGAAATCAATTCCTGGCTAACATCAGGGAAGTTGATGCCATTATTCACGTGTTGAGGTGTTTTGACGACGGTAACGTGGTTCACGTTGACGGTTCAGTTGATCCGGTACGGGATAAAGAGGTGATCGATATAGAACTCCAGTTGAAAGACCTGGAGACGCTTGAGAAAAGAATGGGGAATATCGAGCGGAAGGCAAAGTCTGGAGACAAGGAAGCCGCCAAAATTTACAACATCTATACCATCATAAAGATTCATCTGGAAAGCGGACAGAGTGCGCGGAGTACGCCAATTGAAAAAGAACAGTGGGAGTTGGTAAGAGATTTACAGTTGCTAACTGCGAAGCCAGTTCTATATCTCTGCAATGTGGATGAAGGTTCTGTAAAATCTGGAAACAAGCATGTGGATGCTGTAAAAGCAGCTGTTGCAAATGAAAACGCAGAGGTGCTTATTTTGGGTGCGGCTATAGAAGCCGATATAGCCGAGCTGGAAACCTATGAGGAGCGTCAGATGTTTCTGGATGATCTTGGGCTTGAAGAACCGGGGGTTAGCAAATTAATCCGGGCGGCGTATTCTTTGCTGAATCTTCAGACTTATTTTACCGCAGGTGAAAAGGAAGTTCGTGCCTGGACGGTCAATCGTGGAGCAACTGCACCACAAGCAGCCGGCGTTATTCATACAGATTTTGAGAAAGGGTTTATTCGGGCCGAGGTAATGAAGTATAACGACTTTGTTGCTCTAAAATCAGAGTCTGCCGTAAAAGCTGCAGGTAAGCTGGGTGTTGAAGGAAAGGAATATGTGGTGGAGGATGGAGACATTATGCATTTTCTCTTCAACGTTTAGGACTTTTAAGTAGACAAAAAATCACTTTCAATCCTCTTGTTTTTTGGCCCAGGGCTTATTGATTGGACGCTGTCCATGGGTTAATTGACAAAAATCCACATTTCACGCATGCTTGTTAATAACAAAACCCTTTGATAGCAAGGCTAGTAGCCCATTTTGTATAATTTTATTTCGATGGCGGAAGAAGTAAAGTATACGGAAGACAATATTCGCTCCCTCGATTGGAAAGAGCATATTCGAATGCGGCCCGGTATGTACATCGGGAAACTGGGAGATGGTTCGGCAGCGGATGATGGTATTTACATTCTGGTAAAGGAAATCGTTGATAACTGTATCGACGAGTTCGTAATGGGGCATGGTAAGAAGATCATTGTAAAGTTGAAAGATGGATCGGTAACCGTGCGTGATTTTGGTCGTGGAATTCCACTGGGTAAAGTGGTGGACGCTGTGTCTAAAATGAACACCGGAGGAAAGTATGATTCCAAAGCATTTAAGAAATCCGTAGGATTAAACGGAGTAGGTACCAAGGCTGTAAACGCCCTTTCAGACCATTTTGTGGTTGAGGCTTACCGTGACGGAGAAGTGAAACGGGCTGAGTTTAAACAAGGAGAAGTAGTTGCTGATGAAAAGGTTAAGAAAACCGACGAAGCAAATGGTACTTACGTAAAGTTTACTCCCGATGCTTCTGTTTTCAAGAACTTTCAGTTTCGTCAGCCCTATCTGGAAAAACTGTTCATGAACTATTGTTATCTGAACAGAGGTCTTACCATCCACCTGAATAGTAAGTATTTCCACTCAAAAAACGGACTCCGTGATTTGTTGGAGGACAACATGGACGGCGATCCGTTATATCCTGTGATTCATTTGGAAGGAGAGGACATCGAAGTGGCTTTTACACATGTTCGATCATATGGTGAGGATTATTCTTCTTTCGTTAACGGACAGCATACCACTCAGGGAGGAACTCATCTGTCTGCCTTCAGAGAAGCCGTGGCACGGGTAATCAAGGAATTTTTCGGCGGGAAGTATGAGCCCGTTGATATTCGACAAAGTATTGTTGCAGCAGTCGCCGTAAAGGTGATTGAACCTGTTTTCGAATCGCAGACGAAGACAAAATTGGGTTCTTTGGAAATTGAGCCTGGTGGAAAATCAATGCGAGCTTTCGTAAACGACTTTCTGAAGCAGAAATTGGACAATTATCTGCACAAGCATCCAAAAGTTGTAGAAGTTCTCGAGAAAAAGATTAAGCAATCCGAGAAAGAACGAAAGGAACTATCAGGAATTAGAAAATTGGCCAGAGAACGTGCAAAAAAGGCCAATTTGCACAATAAGAAACTCAGAGACTGCAAAATTCATTACAACGATCAGAAAAGCGAGCGGAGAGAAGAAACCACTATTTTCATTACCGAGGGGGATTCTGCGAGTGGATCAATTACAAAATCCAGAGACGTTGCAACGCAGGCCGTTTTTAGTTTGCGTGGTAAGCCATTAAATTCATACGGACTTACTAAGAAGGTGGTGTATGAAAATGAAGAATTTAACCTGATTCAGGCAGCGCTTGATATTGAGGAGGGAATTGAAAATTTACGCTATAATAAGGTAGTAATTGCAACTGATGCAGATGTGGATGGAATGCATATCAGAATGCTTTTAATGACTTTTTTTCTGCAGTTTTTCCCGGATTTGGTTCGTAAAGGACATGTATTCATCCTGCAAACTCCGCTTTTCCGGGTCAGAAACAAAAAGGAAACCAGGTACTGTTATACAGAGGAGGAGCGCCAGAAAGCATTAGCAGAACTTGGTAAGAACCCTGAAATAACGAGGTTTAAAGGGCTTGGTGAAATTTCTCCGGATGAGTTTCAGAATTTCATTGGGGAAGATATGAGGTTGGAGCCCGTCCTGATCGGACATGATAATACCGTAGAGAAGATACTTGATTTTTACATGGGCAAAAACACACCCGATCGACAGGATTTCATCATCAACAACCTGAGGGTGGAGTTGGACGTGGCTGAAGCTGAGTCCGTTGATCAATAATATTTGTATCTTCCTGTCGTTCATGGTGATTCCGGTAATTTGGGCTTAAAGCCAGCGGTGCCGGAGAACCCGTATTTCTAACTAAAACAATAAAAAATGAACATTCTTTCAACCGAGGAATTCGCCTCGATGAACCAGTTTTTGAACGATGGAGACCTTATTGAACTGGACGATTATACATTGGCTCAAATGGGAACTCTGGAGATGGATTTTCACCACATCCCGGATACAAACCTGATTGTCCGCAATGTTAACGTGGCCATAGACCGGCTTGCGGACAAGGCTGAGGATGATGCATTGGCTGATAGAATCAGGAGTATCAAGCAGGCAGACACCGAATTGAAACTGGAGATGCTGGGAGCTACTAAAATTACCTTTGCCAGTGGAGATATCAGTGCCCAGGCCGATTTGTGTAAAGAAGTCTGTAAAACGGTTTCCAAAGAAGTCAAAAAGCGTGTTTGTAATGATAAATCTTGCGAGGAATTCTGTAAATGGGTGAAAAAAAATGTAGGTGGAGAGTGGATTGATGTAAAAATCTGTAAAGAAATCTGCAAACCCGTTTGTGAAGTGGTCACAACAATTGTGGAAGTAGTGGTTTGCGAGATGATTTGTCCTCCCAAGAAAGCATAAGGAGCAAATTGAAACAAAAGCTTCAAAGACCCGGATATCCGCTTTGGATTTGCCGGGTTTTTGTTGATAAATTTTTTGAAAACCCTTTTCGTTGTTAGCTTTGAAGGGTGTTTCTATGAGTATCTTTGTTGCAATCGGAGGACAATATGAGCGACGAGAACGAAGAGATCAACAACGAAGAAAATTTACCAGAAGACCCGAACGCATCATCCGAAGATTCAAATGACGAGCAAGATGTGAACCCCGGAGGGTCTGATGCAGACAATGAAGACGGTGAGGATGGAGAGAAGATCATTCCCTTGTCCGGGATGTACGAAGATTGGTTCCTCGACTATGCTTCTTATGTAATCCTCGAAAGAGCGGTACCTGCCATCAATGATGGACTGAAGCCCGTTCAACGCCGGATTCTGCATTCGATGAAAGAACTTGATGACGGCCGTTACAACAAAGTTGCCAATGTGATTGGTAACACCATGAAGTACCATCCGCACGGCGATCAGTCCATCGGCGACGCAATGGTCCAGTTGGGACAAAAAGACATCATGATCGATACCCAGGGAAACTGGGGAAATACGCTTACCGGAGATCGCGCAGCAGCTCCAAGGTACATTGAGGCCAGACTAACAAAGTTTGCACTTCACACTGCGTTCAACGCTAAAACAACTGAATGGCTTTCCTCTTATGATGGCAGAAATAAAGAGCCGGTCGACCTACCGATCAAATTCCCTTTGTTACTGGCTCAAGGCGCTGAAGGTATCGCAGTTGGACTTGCCTGTAAAATGTTGCCTCACAACTTCAATGAGTTGATAGAAGGTTCTATAGACGTTCTCAGAAACAAGAAACCAAAAGTGCTTCCTGACTTTCCTAACGGGGGTATGGCGGATTTTACGAATTACAACGATGGACTTCGGGGCGGAAAAGTTAGAGTAAGAGCCAAGATTACCAAGCTGGATAAAAAGACTCTGGTAATTACCGAAATTCCTTATGGAACCACTACCGATAGCTTGATCTCATCTATTATCAAGGCCAATGATAAGAATAAGATCAAGGTTAAGAAGATTGAAGACAATACCGCAGCGACGGCGGAAATTGTGATTCATCTGCCAGGTGGTGTTTCCCCCGATAAGATGATAGATGCGCTTTACGCGTTTTCCGATTGCGAAGTGTCTATCTCTCCAAACGCCTGCGTGATCGAAGAGAATACACCCGTTTTTATGGGTGTAACAGACATCTTGAAAGCCAACACTCAAAGAACTGTTGATCTGCTTAAGCTGGAACTCGAAATTCGTTTGGCTGAACTAAGAGAGCAGTGGCATTTTGCCTCTCTTGAGCGAATTTTTATTGAAAACAGAATCTATCGCGATATCGAAGAAGCTGAAACATGGGAGGCCGTGATTGAAGCCATCGATGTTGGCATGCACAAATTTATTAGCACTCCTTCAAGGCCAAATAAAGCGAAAGAGGCAATTAAGCTGCATCGTGATCTTACAGAGGAAGATATTGTAAAACTCACTGAAATCCGGATCAAGCGAATTTCCAAGTTCGATGCGTTTAAGGCGGATGAGCACATTCTTAAACTGGAGAACAATATTGAGGAAGTTCAGAACAATCTGGATAATCTGATCGAATATGCCATTGCTTACTTCAAAGACCTGAAGGAGAAGTTTGGAGAAGGTAGAGAGCGAAAGACAGAGATCAAAATATTTGACAATGTCCAGAAGAAGAAAGCTATTGTTTCCAATAAAAAGCTCTATATCAACAAATCCGAAGGGTTTATTGGCTGGTCGCTCCGGAAAGACGATTATATTCAGGATTGCTCGGAGATAGACGACATTATCGTGTTCTTTGATACCGGTAAGATGATTGTTACCAAGATTGCTGATAAGAAGTTCGTTGGGAAGGGAATCATTCATGCCCGGGTATGGAAAAAAGGCGATAAGCGAACCATTTATCACATGATCTATCAAGATGGTAGAGCAGGTTCATCGTATATGAAACGATTTTCGGTAACCTCCATCACCAGAGATAAGGATTATGATTTGACCAACGGCAGCAAGGGGTCGAAGCTTCATTATTTTTCATACAATCCAAATGGCAGGAAGGAAGTAGTTACGGTTCATTTGAGACCAAGACCGCATTTAAAAAAGCTTCGGTTCGATATCGATTTTAGTGAATTGATGATCAAGGGCAGAGGTGTGAAAGGAAACCTTGTTACAAAGGAGCTTATTTCTAAAGTGATTCAAAAAGAAGTAGGTGGATCTACCCTGGCAGCGAGAAAAGTTTGGTGGGATGAGGTTGTTCAGCGGCTCAATGATCTACAGCGAGGAACGTTGCTTGGAGAATTCCGTGGAGAAGACAAGATTTTAACCATATACAAAGACGGTTATTATCGATTGACCGGTTTTGAACTATCTACCAAGTTTGATGAAGATTTGGTGCACATCGAAAAGTGGCATCCGGACAGGCCAATTTCTTGTGTATACTGGGATGGCGAGAAGGAACTTTATTATGTGAAGCGCTTCCTGGCGGAGCCTTCTTCAAAGAAAGTTGAGTTCATACCGGAAGGTGAAGCGAATGAAATGGTTGTAGTTTCTACGCAATACAAACCCAAAATCAACATTATTTACAACAAGCACCTTAAGGCTACCAAACATTTGCCGGATAAAGTGGAAGACCTGAACGAGTTTATTGATGTTAAGGGCTTGAAGGCACAAGGGAATCAACTAACAAAACTCAAGATTAAGGAGATAGAACTGCTGCCAACCCAAGAAGGTGAGGAGTGGCCCGAAACCGAGAAAGACGAATTCGAATCTGAGGAGTATGAAAATGAGGAAAACGCTTCAGAAGAACAGTTGGAGGGAGATACTCAATCTGGTACAGAGGAGAATACTGACGATAGTTCTGAACTCGAAGAGATAGAATCAGAAAACACAAAAAAGAAGAGTTCTTCCGAATCTGGGAAGACACCTAAAACAGAAAAGCCAGACGTTGAAGATTCCAGTTCAAAAAAAGATGATACTGAGGTAGTAGGCTCAACCAATTCGGAAGAGGCTGTTACGGTAGAATTTGACATGGAAGAAGAAAAGCCCAAATCCAGGCCTTCCAAACCAAATAAGGGTTCAGATGACGAGGATGGCCAAATAAAGATGTTCTAGAAAGCTTGAAGACCATCCTGTTCGTTATATCTCTGTTGCTGGCCAATTCACTTTTTTCTCAGAGATTGGAAGATTATGCTGATTTCCATGGTTTTGACACGCTAAAGGTAGAGAAGGAGTGGCAATATTATAGGGAGTATCACAATGCGGATACAGTTAAATATGAACTCCGTTTCAAAATGTGGGGAAAAGGATGTCCGGTTCCTTCGGGAGAGGATTCTAAAGGCAAATGCAAATTCTACATCCAGGAACAACGGTGGAGAGAAGATGGCTCGTTAATATGGAAGCATGGCATTTGGGGACATCGAAAAGCGAGTCTGGTTAAAGAATCGCAGTTTTTTGCTGAATATTCAAAAGCCGGAAAACTGGTTAGGAAGATTAAGAAGAAACGGGAGTATAAGCCTTAATTCAGCTACTTCAACCTGAATACTACCGGCAATTTAAAAAAGGTCCTTACAGGAACGCCATTTTTTGTTCCAGGTTTCCACAAAGTTTTGTCGGATTTCAATACACGTAAGGTCTCCTCAGATAATAATGGGTGAGGGGATTTAAGTATTGTGTATTCGCTTACACTTCCGTCTTTCTCAATAATTAGTTGTACGAACACCCTACCTTGAATCATACTGTCTAGCGCTGCCGGGGGATAAGTGATCTTCTCATTTAGCATCTGTAGTAAGGCGGCGGGACCTCCGGGATATTCTGCTTTACTGTCCGCTACCTCGAAAGCTGTCTCGCCTTCAGGTGTCAGATGAGTTAAGGTGTCACCTGTTTGAGCCACACCGATAATTGAAATGCCTATTGAAAGAAGTGTAGTAAGTAGTAATTCTGTTTTCATCCGATTAAAATTAAAAGCAACAAAATGCAATAAGAACTTTAGCACGACTTTATGGATAGATGAGTTACCACAGTATTTTCCATAATAACTACTCTAACTCGGATTTAATCTTGGTCTCATCCACCCGCTTACTTGAAACTCCGGAAATCCGTGTCAGTGTTGTTCTTTTAGCTTGAATTGAAGTTGGTAGAGCCGTCTTGTAATTGTAAGTCAACTTATGATCATCCGAAACTTCCATGGTTGAATTTTGAATTGCTTCAACCGCTACATCTTGATCACTGGTAAGCTGCAGCACAAATTGTTCTACGCTTGCTCTGGTGGAATCCGGATCTAATTTCATGGTATTGGTGATCGTAAATTCAGACTCCGTTTCGTCTACATTTTCAATTGCAACAACCGTCTGTGCCAGAATTGGACGATCACTGATCATCGTAGGAATACCTTGCTCATATATAAGAGGTTCCGTCTTGCTAAAGCTGGCACCGAATGGAAAATGAAAATACTGCAATTCGTTCAGCACCAACTCTTCAACACCATGTTGCGTGGCAAACATTTCCAGGACTGGAGCCATCAGTCGGTTCATTTCGTCTTTCGCCTCTGTACTGGTAGCCAACACCTCTATTCTCGACCTTGTCGAATCAATAATCGTAGTGCCAATCTCCTCCCAGTTTTCCACCTCGATAAAAGCACCATTGCGCTCAGCTGTATAAATGACATCCAAATCTGCTTCCGATTGGATCTTTCGAAATATTTCGGCAGGCATATTGAAGTTATTAAAAAGCCTGTGCCGGAAAGACCACCGGATTCTGTAGAAATCAGATTCAGCATCAAGTACCTCAAAAAAGGCCGTGTAATTTACCGTGTCTGCTGTTGCCAAATTACCGTTTTCCCATTGCTGTTTGGTTTTCTCAACGGAAAATGAATGTTTTAGGCCAACTTTCCAGTTTGCGATCAGCTGAATGTTGTCGGTTTCTTGCCCTGAGGCAAAAAAGGAACCAACGATAAACAAAAGAGATAGTGTTTTCCGCATGAAGAGGCAAAGGTAGTAATTACCCATCCGAATCTGTCCAGGTAAATTCTCTTAAAATTTCTTTACTAAATGTAGGTTCTTGCTGGAAATAGACCCCTGCTTGTAACACCCATACCAGTCTGCTCCGTTTGGGATATTGGCCATATCTTTCTCCGCCGCTTTAGCATCTTCTTTACTGGCCCAGTGAACTATATCAGAGTAGATACCTTCTGATGTTTTATGGATTTCCCAACCCAAAAAACCGGGTTGTTTACTCATCCATGAATTCAACACCTCCTCAGCTATACTTAAAAGATGCGCTTCTGAGATTCCTTCCGCCAGTTCGTAGCTTATGATGTCTTTGTAAGTACTTTTCATTCCGTTTCCTTAAGCCGATCAATGTCTTTTTGGAATTGAGCAATGAGGTCTTTGCTAAAATTTTCTATAATTCCTGACTCCGCTGCATCAATTCCATCCGCAGCCATTGCTACCAATCTCATGGCATCGATGAAGTCTGCATATTCCGGTGCCGGACCATAAGACTGACAAAAGCTAATTGCTTTTTTATACACTTCTTTAACAGACATGCCATGTGTACGTTCATAATCAAACGACCACTTTATTTGTCCTGCCCAGGGATGATCTTTCAGTATGGACTCAATCATATCTTTTTCCTGCTGCTGAATTACCCCATCAGCCAAAGCTACGGCGTACAGGAGTTCACCAAGAGTCTCGTACAATCGTTCTTTATCAGTCATTTAGGAAAGTTACGAAATAAACTCATCGTTGAACTACCGGAATCCAAATGTCTTCTTCCGACTCCGGGTGGTTGTTTTTGTAGTCATCTCCCATCACCGCAAAATGTGGGCGATCATCCAATCGATAGTTTGAACGTGGAATCCAATTGCTAAATATTTTCCGGTAAAACAACCCAGCATTTTGAGGAAGCCCTTTGTATCTGAAAACTGCATACACCCCTTCAGGAATTTCTAACGCAGCCATTCCATCAGGTATGACATCGGCAGTGGAATTGAGAACTGGCACGGCGGCCCACTTTTCAAAATTTCGGGTGGGAGAGAAGTCTTCAAAATAATGGGAAGGATAAACTTCCAGGGAGTAAAGTTCTGCTCCCACCCTGGCTTTTACCTCAGATAACCTGGGCATAAATGAACCCCATAATTCACCAATACGATTGGTGGTGTGGTTCATGCTTATTTTCTGCCCAATAAGTTCGATTCTGGGGCTGGTTTGAATTTTTGGGTTCAGTTGCATAGCTATTGTTTATCGTTTCCACTTGTCGCTTTTCTCAATGAGTTTTTTCAACACGTCCAAATCAACCTGTTCAAGTCGCTTAATATACAGACAGCCCTTGCCGGTTTTGTGCGGGCCAAGTTTTTTCAAAAGTTGCTGTTCCTGATTTACATCGTACGTAAGATAAACGCTGAGATGTTGTTTAGCCGGAGAAAATCCAACCTTAAACCACTCGTATTCTTCTCCATTCTTACGTTGATATTTGTATTTACCAAAAGCCACAATGCTTTTGCCCCAAATTTTTCCTGGCTTTCCGGTTATGTCCTCCATTATTGTCAATAGTACTTTTGCATCGGCTTGTCGCACTTTATTGTCAACGTTTTCCAGGAATGTTGTTACATCTTGCTCAGTTTCTGTATTTACCAGTGTTTTCTTTGACATTCTCACAATTTATAATGGTGTATTAAGATACAGAATTTCACATGTACAACAATCTCCAGGCACACCCTCGCGTCATTTCAAACGCCGCAGGCGATTTGAAATCTCAGCGGTTATCATCTTAGAAATTCCATATCGAAACTTGAACGGTTTATGCCACAACCTCAAATATTTTCTCTCCCCCTTCCAAATTCAAAATAAATTCACGTAATTTGCACCCGCTTTTGAGGGAGAAGGGTCCGCAAAGGCTAACAAATAAAGTATTAGAGCGATGTCAAGAGTTTGTCAGATTACAGGAAAAAGAGTGATTACCGGTAACAACGTATCTCACTCGAATAGAAAGACTAAGAGAAAATTCTACCCTAATCTTATTACAAAGAGATTTTACCTTCCCGAGGAAGATAAGTGGGTTACATTAAAAGTTTCTGCAGCTGCACTTCGTACCATTAATAAGAACGGAATTACAGCGACGATTAAAGAAGCCAGAGCAAAGGGCTTTATGAAGTAATTCAGGTTACCTAAGAAATTTGAGGCGTTGTTACCTAAAGGTGGCAACGCTTTTTTTGTCTCCACAACCGTGTCCTGTCGTATTTGCCGATCATGTAAACATTGTAATCCGCGGGCATAATATTTGTTATTTTACAAAGAACAAAACCATCCGATGAAACTGAATTTCACAATTGTACTGGCCGCTTTGTCTTTCACCACAACCCTGGCCCAGGTTGAAAAGGATAGTATTGAGTTAGCCAGTGACTTAATTACGGTGTATGATCAGGATTTACTCCCGCCCGAGTTTCACAGTGGAAGAAGGGAGGAACTCCGACGTAGAATGGCGGATAATTCTGTGGCCATCTTTATGGCGAATCCTGTTCGTAACCGCTCCAACGACGTAAATTTTGAGTACCATCAGGATCCGAATTTTTATTATTTCACCGGTTTGAACGAGCCTCATGCAATGGTTCTTATTTTCAAGAACCCGGTAGAGATTGATGGTGAAAAGGTCAGTGAGATCATCTATATGCAGGAACGTGATCCCGATTCTGAAGTTTGGGATGGAAAGCGATACGGAACAAAAGGAGCAGAGCTGATCCTGAAATTGGAGGAGGCTAAACAAGGAAATGAATTCCATTCCCTTGACTTAGATTTTGACCAGTTTGATGAGGTTTATGTTGCAGGTATGCCGGATGATGTTCGTGACTTCCCATTCAACAATGGGGATCTGTACAGTCTGAAATCCAGTTTAGACATGAAACTCCAACCGCTTGGCGACAAGGTTAGTGGCAAGAAATTAAACTTGTGGTGTGCCGAATTAAGAGAGAAGAAAACGAAAGAAGAAATGGCACTGCTCACAAGAGCTATAGAAATTACGTGTGACGCTCAGAAAGAACTGATGAAGGCTCTAAATCCCGACATGAAAGAGTACCAGGCTGAAGCGTTGGTCGAATTTATTTTTAAAAACAACGGAGCGGAGTATCCGGGCTTTCCTTCAATTTTGGGAAGTGGTGAGAATTCATGCATTTTACATTACACCAGTAGTAGAAAACCATTAATGAAAAACGATCTGCTGGTTTGTGATATCGGCGCCGAATATCACGGGTACACAGCAGATGTTACCAGAACACTGCCTGCCAATGGGAAATACTCGTATGAGCAAGCTACCATTTACAATATCGTTTTGGAAGCGCAGCAAGCCGGCATAGACGCGTGTAAGGAAGGAAATAAATTCTGGGATCCAAACATCGCGGCCACAACGGTTCTTTCCCAACGTCTGAAGGAGCTTGGCATCATTAAAAACGCTTCGGAGTTAAGAAGGTACTTTATGCATGGTACTTCACATTATCTTGGACTTGACGTACATGACGTGGGTAGGTATGGGAATTTAGAGGCAGGACAGGTAATCACTGTGGAGCCTGGGATCTATATTCCTGCTGGCTCACCCTGCGATAAGAAGTGGTGGAACATTGGGGTGCGGATTGAAGACGATATTTTAATTACAAAAGATGCGCCGGTTAATCTTAGTGGCTGCGCTCCCCGCAGCATTGAAGAGATTGAATTGTTGATGCAGGAGGAGAGTACTTTTGGACAATAAGAAGCGCAATTAGATTTTCATGCCTTAATGTTAATTTCTTTGGCTTTCAAGTAGCGAATTTATTTGGATGAACCAATTTTATACCTAAATTTGCACCCCGTTAGAATTTACAGCGATGGCGAAGAAAGGAAATAGAGTACAGGTGATATTAGAGTGTACTGAGCACAAAGACAGTGGTCAGGCAGGTACTTCAAGATACATCACAACGAAGAATAGAAAGAATACTCCTGACAGAATGGAATTGAAAAAGTACAATCCAATCTTGAAGAAGTACACCATTCATAAAGAGATTAAGTAACTCCCCGCTCAGCGAGGATAAAAAATTGAATCATGGCAAAGAAGGCAGTAGCATCGTTACAGACCGGAGGCGGTAAGCAGCACACACAAGTCATCAAAATGGTGAAATCACCAAAAACCGGTGCGTACATGTTCCGAGAGGAGATCGTACACAACGATAAGGTGAGCGAGTGGTTCGAGAAAACTAAGTAAGAAACTACCTTATATTAGGGCAGAGCTTCTTCCGCTATGGGAGAAGCTTTTATTGTTTATAAAGGATGAGTTGGAAAAGCCTTTTTACAAAAGAAAAGAAAGAATCGCTCGATAAGGGACTGGAAAAAACCAAGTCGAGCTTTTTTCAGAAATTATCTCGTTCGGTTGCCGGAAAGTCCAAAGTAGACGATGAGGTACTCGACAACCTGGAAGAGGTACTGGTTACTTCGGATGTTGGCGTTGAGACCACATTGAAGATCATTGAGCGGATTGAAGAAAGAGTGGCTCGCGATAAATATGTTGGAACCAGTGAGCTGAATCAGATCCTGAAAGAGGAAATTGCTGAACTACTGGAGGAAAACAATTCTGGTCAGGATGCCACTGAAATTGCTTTGCCTAATGTTGAAGGGCCTTACGTAATTATGGTTGTTGGCGTAAACGGAGTTGGAAAAACCACCACAATCGGGAAGTTAGCGCATCAGTTCAAGTCGGCAGGAAAGTCTGTGATGCTGGGTGCTTCTGATACGTTTAGAGCTGCAGCTGTGGACCAATTAAAGATTTGGTCGGAAAGGGTAGGAGTGCCAATTATTCAACAGGGAATGGGAGCTGACCCGGCGTCTGTGGCATTCGATACCTGTCAGTCTGCCAAGGCTGCCAATGCCGACGTGGTGATTATAGATACTGCGGGAAGGCTGCACAACAAAGTGAACCTGATGAATGAGTTGACCAAGATTAAGAATGTAATGAAAAAGGTATTGCCGGATGCTCCGCATGAGGTGATGCTCGTTCTCGATGGTTCAACAGGTCAGAATGCTCAGGAGCAGGCCAAACAGTTCACCAAGGCAACGGAGGTTACATCTATGACACTAACCAAGTTAGACGGTACCGCCAAAGGCGGAGTAGTTATCGGTATTTCAGATCAATTTAAGATTCCGGTTAAGTACATTGGTGTGGGCGAAGGAATGGAAGACTTGCAGGTATTTAATAGACATGAGTTTGTTGATTCTCTGTTCAGCTAAATGAAAGCACGTACCCTCAGGAAAAATAAGGTGAACGTTGTTACGTTAGGTTGTTCCAAAAACATCTTCGATTCAGAGGTGATGATGGCTCAGCTAAAAGCCAATAATTACCAGGTGGAACATGAGTCGGCCAAGCTGGACTCCGAGATCGTGATTATTAATACTTGTGGCTTTATTGACAATGCGAAAGAAGAATCCGTAAATGCCATTCTCGAATACGCGGAGGCTAAAAAGCAAGGTAAACTGGATAAACTCTATGTTACAGGGTGTCTGTCGCAGCGCTATGGAAATGAATTAGAGAAGGAAATACCAGAAGTAGACTCTTTTTTCGGAACCAGGGATTTGCCAAAATTGTTAAAGACTTTAAAGGCAGATTATAAGCACGAGCTGGTCGGCGAAAGATTGCTTACCACACCAGCCCACTACGCGTATTTCAAGATCGCCGAAGGTTGTGATCGGCCTTGTTCTTTTTGTGCTATCCCATTGATGAGAGGCAAACATGTTTCCACGCCCATTGAACAATTGGTTTCTTCTGCACAGGACCTGGTGAAGAACGGTACAAAAGAGTTAATACTAATAGCTCAAGACCTAACCTATTATGGTTTAGATCTTTACAAGAAACGAAACCTTGCTGAATTACTAAAACATCTTTCCGATGTTGAGGGATTAGATTGGATTCGGCTGCATTACGCTTACCCTTCTGGTTTTCCAATGGATGTGTTGGACGTAATGGCGGAAAGGGACAATATCTGCAACTATCTCGATATGCCCTTGCAACATGGTTCTACAGAGATGTTAAAGTCTATGCGCAGGGGAATTACCAGAGAGAAGACAACTGAGCTTTTGGAGAAGATCCGGGAAAAAGTGCCTGGAATAGCCATACGCACAACCCTCATTGCAGGATATCCTGGTGAAACAGAAGCACATTTTCATGAAATGAAGGATTGGGTGGAAGAATGTCAATTCGAACGGCTGGGTTGCTTTACTTACTCACACGAGGAGAATACTCACGCCTACAATTTGGTGGATGATGTGCCTCAGCAGGTGAAGGAATCACGTGCGGAAGAAATCATGGATCTCCAGTCCGGCATAGCCTATCAGAAAAATCAGCAAATGGTGGGGAATGTTTACAAAGTGTTGATAGACAGAAAGGAAGGGAATCAGTTCATTGGTAGAACTGAATTTGATTCGCCCGAAGTGGACAACGAAGTTCTTATTAATGCAGAGAACAATTACCTTCGCATCGGCGATTTTGCAGAGATCAAAATTGAAAGTGCAGATTTTTACGATTTATACGGAAAACCTATTTAGAACAAATTCAATGAGAAAATTACTTTTTGTTCCCATCCTGCTATTCCTTTTTTCTTGTGGTTCGGATAATAGTCCGGCATACATGACCGAAATTTGGATTGGCTCTACTGCTACAGCAGATGAGTTGAATGTTGGGGATGTTCAGAAAGAAATTCAGGCAAAACTGGACGTGTTGAATCTCATTGCAGAAGATTCGTTTAAGGATTATACTTCTTATTCCATTGACAACCACGACCAGACCAGTACTTTTCTAATTACCGTAACCGGTAACGATACCAGTGCGGTAAAAGAAAGTATGAATGTTTACCTGGGTATCGTACAGGGAGCGTACAACGTTAGAATCATCAAAGAACCTCACCGGGTTGAAAAGCAAAATGCAGAATAAACTGCTCATTGTTATTTTGGTAGCGCTGTGCGTTGCATTTCAGCAAGACAAACCTGCTTATCAGTTATTCAACCATAAGGGAAAATCAGTAAAGTATAACAACCTGATTTCGGCACTTGCGCAAGCCGAGGTTGTTCTGTTTGGAGAGTATCATGATAACCCCATTTCACACTGGCTTCAACTTGAAGTTACCCAGTCTCTTCACAAGAAAAGGTCTTTAGTACTTGGAGCTGAGATGTTTGAAGCTGATAACCAGGATGAACTTGATCAATACCTAAGTAATGACACCGCCAAGATTACGGAAATCGATTCGCTTAGATTATGGCCCAACTACCGGACCGATTATGCGCCACTGGTTGATTTTGCAAAGTCTAATAAGATTCCTTTTGTAGCAACCAATATTCCACGCCGATTTGCAAGGATGGTTTATAAGCATGGCTTTGAAAGCCTTGATAGTCTTACCAACGAAAAAGCTTTCATTGCTCCGCTACCAATTAAATACGATCCGGAATTGCCTGGTTACAAAGCCATGTTGGAAATGATGGGTGGTCATGGCGGAGAAAATCTTCCCAGGGCACAGGCAATTAAAGACGCTACCATGGCTTATTTTATTATGAAAAATCTTGACTCGGATAAGCTATTTGTGCACTACAATGGGAGTTACCATTCTAACAATTTTGAAGGAATAGGTTGGTATTTGAAACAAGAAATGCCCAACCTGAATTTGATCACCATCGCTACGGTTTCACAGGAAAACCCTGGAAGCCTCCTGAAAGACAATAAAGGGCTTGCAGACTACATCATTGTGGTAGATGAGGATATGACCAGTACCCATTAGTACTTATCTAGAATTCCATTAAATCTGGTTGTACGTAGTTTTTTCTTGCACTTTCCGAGTAAAGGATCTGATCAGAATAATGTGCCCCCAAAAGGCGTTTAAAGTCGTTTCGCAAAGCAGGATTAGCATCAAGCCATTGGAGGAAACATGTTTTATCTGATTTCCCCATGAAATGGTTCACTACCTGGATCGCGGCAAGCGTAATTGTATGGTGGTATTTTTCAGAAGCGCCAACGAGTTTCACGTGGTTTCTTATGATTCGTTCTGCTTCGCTCTGAGCTACTTTTAAGGGATACTTGCGTAAAAGAATCCAGCTTAGTCGTAAATGTGCTTCATGCGTGAAAGAGAACGGAAGAATTTCTTTTCTACCCAAAGCTTGGATAAACTCAAAATCAGTAAAACCAACGTGAGACTGCACAGATCAAAAATAAACCAATTTGGCATTCTTTTCGCGGTATTTTACAAGGATTAGCACGTTGCTATTTGTACCTTGGAGGATGAGTAATGAAATTGTCCACGGTTCGACATCAAACAAAAACAGAAAAAGATATGTTTACTGTAAGTAAAAGTTCAAGCATGAAGAAATTTGCATTCGTTCTGGCCCTGAGTATTGCGACAATGCCGTTTATCGGTTCTACGAGAGACACCATGGCGTCAGCGGATCATTCTAAATTTCAGGCCCTTCTTACTAAACACGTTACTTCTTCTGGAAGAGTCAATTACGAGGGCTTTAAGAAAGATAAGTCTGCGCTGGAGGCTTATTTGAAGGATTTATCATCAAATGTACCTGGTAGTAGCGCCTCAAAAAATGCAAAATTGGCTTACTGGATGAACGCATACAACGCATTTACCATCAAGTTAGTGGTAGACAATTATCCGGTTAAATCCATTAAAGACATTGCCGAAGGTAAACCCTGGAACAAAAAGTTTATCAGTTTGGGAGGAAAAACTTTTGACCTTAACACCATAGAGCATGAGATTCTTAGAAAACTTGGAGACCCTAGAATTCATGTTGGAATTAACTGTGCTTCCATTTCTTGTCCCAAGCTTTCCAACAAAGCTTTTACTGAATCCAATGTGAATGCTGAACTGGCCCGGTTAACCAAAGAGTTTGTTAACGATAAGTCGAGAAATCAGCTATCATCGTCTTCGCTCAAGCTTTCAAAGATCTTCGAGTGGTTCAAAGATGATTTCACCACAAACGGATCCTTAATAAGCTGGATCAATAAATATTCAAACGTAAAAATCAACTCCGATGCTAAGATCAGTTACATGACTTATAATTGGAACTTAAACAAATAGATGAGCAAAACACAATCGCTTAAAAAGAGGGGAAGTGAGCTTGCTAAAGCTCAGGAGCAGTTACAAATTCTTACTGAAAGCGTTGCCAAAACCAGTTCGTTTTCTTCCAAACTAAGAGAAACAGGCTTGTTTCCATTAAAGCCCACGCAGTTGGAAATTCTACAAATCAACGTTGGCTACATGTGTAACCAGGTTTGTGAGCATTGCCATGTAGATGCGGGCCCCGACCGGAAGGAAATTATGACCAAAGAGACGATGAATTATTGTCTGAAGGCCATTGACAATTCAACTATCCATACAGTAGACTTAACCGGCGGAGCACCGGAGATGAATCCGCATTTTAAGTGGTTTGTTCAGGAACTTACCAAAAGGGATGTAAAGGTAATTGTACGTAGTAATCTGACGATTTTGGTGGCGAACAAAAATTACCGAACCTACCCGGAGTTTTTTAAGGAGAATAATGTAACGGTCATTGCTTCATTACCATGCTACACAAAGGAAAATGTAGACAAGCAAAGAGGAGACGGTGTCTTCTCCGATTCTATTGAGGCACTACTAAAGTTGAATGAACTCGGCTATGGTAAAGA
Organism: Parvicellaceae bacterium; assembly: GCA_965267315.1. Lineage (GTDB taxonomy): Bacteria > Bacteroidota > Bacteroidia > Flavobacteriales_D > Parvicellaceae. The sequence continues at coordinate 3,273,152 of OZ253949.1, read as the reverse complement.
AGGGACAGGTTTAGAGTTAAATCTGGTTTATAATCCAGGAGGCCCATCAATAGCGCCCGCTCAGGAGGCGCTTGAAGGAGATTACAAGGTACGTTTGAAGGAAGACTTTGGAATTGAGTTTAACAGCCTGTTCTGTATTACCAATCTTCCAATTAGCAGGTTTTTAGATTATCTGTTGGCCATTGGAAGGTACGACGAGTACATGGAGAAACTGGTGAATGCGTACAATCCTGTTGCGGCGGAAAATGTAATGTGCAGAAACACCATTTCAGTTGGTTGGGAAGGAGATCTTTACGATTGTGATTTTAACCAAATGTTGGTGCTAGGGATGGATAAGAAAGCTCCGGACAACATAAGGGATTTCGATGAAAAATCGTTGAGTGATCGAACCATTACGTTGCATCAACATTGTTTTGGTTGTACAGCTGGAGCCGGCTCTAGTTGTCAGGGAGCAATATCTTAATGAGAAAATTATTGGTCATAATGAGTTTGGTAATACCTTTTACCGGATGCAGCCAAAAGACCTTTGAGGAGATGGTTGATGGACTGGTGTCCAAGAAGGTTCCACTGATGTACGTTAATGATCTTAATGCCAAGCTGGAGGCCGGAGAGAACATAGTGGTACTTGACGCACGGGAAGAAGGTGAATTCAATGTCTCACATATTGAGGATGCACGTTTTTGCGGTCATAAGGAGTTCGATAAAAAAGCGGTAAATGGCGTAGATAAATCGGCTACTATTGTAGTTTATTGCTCAGTTGGATACCGCAGCGGTAAAATTGGAGAACGTTTACAAAAAATGGGTTATTCAAAGGTTTACAACTTGTATGGTGGTATCTTTGAATGGGTAAACTCTGGGTATCCGGTTTATACCACAGAAGGAATAAAAACCGAAAAGATTCACGGCTACAGTGAAAAATGGGGCAAATGGCTTCGAAGAGGTGAAAAAGTCTATAAATAAGAATCTACTAATCATTTTCGTTAAGAATGCGGAGCTTGGAACCGCAAAAACCCGTCTTGCAAAGACTGTTGGGGATGAAAATGCACTTCGCGTATACCAGAAATTGGTTTCAAAAACACGGGAAATCGCGCTTGCGGTAGAAGCAAATACGGCAGTTTACTATTCGACTTACATTGACGAGTATGATCAGTTTTCCCAGGAAAACTTTGCGAAGCGTCTGCAAATGGGAGATGATCTTGGAGAACGCATGAAAAACGCGGTGCAGACAGGGTTTAATCAAGGTTTTGAGAAAGTAGCAATTATCGGTTCCGACTGCTGGGATTTGACTTCTGAGATAGTTCAATCTGCTTTTAGTGCATTGGATACCAATGATGTAGTGTTTGGTCCGGCGAAAGATGGTGGTTACTATCTACTAGCCATGAGATTGATGGTTGAGGAACTGTTTGAGAACAAAACCTGGAGCACCGATAATGTACTGGTGGATTCTATACTGGATGTTGAGCAAAAGAACCTGACAAAGTCTCTACTACCAACCCTTAGTGATGTAGACTATGAATCTGATCTTCCTGCCGAATTAAGATCCATACTTCAGTAAGGTGATTTCTATAATTGTACCTACGTTTAATGAGGGGGAGGGAATAGAAAAATTACTCTCGGTTCTGAAAGAGCACAATTACGGCCTTGTTACAGAAGTAATCGTAGTAGATGCTTCCTATTGCTCTAAAACCAGAAAGGCAGCGAAGAGATATAACGTGCTGTATATCAATGCAAAAAAGGGTAGGGCATGCCAAATGAATGCGGGTGCTGAAAAGGCAAAGGGATCTATTCTCTATTTTCTGCATGCCGACAGTTTTCCTCCGAAATATTTTGATCGGCACATTATTACTGCAATAGAGGGCGGAGAAAAAGCGGGTTGTTTTACAATGAAATTCGATTCGTCTCACCCTGTTCTAAGAGTTTCCGGTTGGTTTACCCAATTTCACAATGATTGGTGCCGGGGTGGAGACCAGTCGTTGTTTATAGATAAGGAATTGTTTTACCAGATTGGGAAGTTTGATGAGTCCTTGATTATTATGGAAGACAATGAAATTATCCCGCGGATAAAAAAGGAGACCGATTTTTCCGTCATTCCCCAAAAATTAGTTACTTCCGCCCGCCGTTACAATGAGAATGGTGTAGTTAGGCTACAGCTACTGTTTGGGTTAATACATCTGGGTTATCGGGTTGGTGTGCCACAGAGACAGCTGGTAAGTTTTTATAAAAGACATATTAATTGATGATTGAAGAGATAGGGACTACTGCACAATTTTTAAGAGACAAAGGGATTTCCAAACCCGAAATAGGAATCGTACTCGGAACCGGTCTGGGTAATTTAGCTGAGAGAATTGATGTTGACATAGAAGTTCCATACTCTGAGATTCCCGGTTTTCCTGAAGCAACTGTAGAATTTCATGCAGGCAAGTTGATCTATGGTAAGATCGAAGGCAAGCAGGTGCTGGCGATGAAAGGTCGCTACCATTATTATGAAGGGTACTCCATGCAGCAGATTGTTTTCCCGATAAGGGTAATGAAGTTGCTGGGAGTTTCGGTACTTCTTATATCAAACGCAGCTGGCTGCATGAATCTGGACTGGGAAAAGGGAGATTTGATGTTGATTTCGGATCACATTAATAAGTTTCCGGATCATCCATTGAATGGACCCAATGTAGAAGAGCTGGGAACTCGGTTTCCTGATATGAGCAATGCCTACGATAAAGAGCTTCGGTCTGCCCTTAGACAAATTGCGATCAGGGAGAACATAACTTTGCGAGAGGGTGTTTATGCAACGGCACAAGGCCCCATGTTAGAAACTGCTGCAGAGTATCGGTACCTGAAGAAGGTTGGAGGGGATGTAGTTGGAATGAGTACGGTTCCTGAAGTAATTGCAGCAAACCACATGGGCATTCCCGTTGCTGCTGTTTCTGTGCTGACTGATGAATGCGACCCTGAAAATTTACACCCTGTTGATATTGCCGATATCATTGCAGTAGCAGGTAAAGCGGAGAAAAAACTGACCACTCTTTTTGTGGAATTAATTAAGGAACTTTAAGCAACTCAGCATGTCTGGTTTGCAGGTTAGGAAAAAATGAACAGATGAGCAATTATTTAGACGCGACAAACGATTTATATAGAGACGCAGCCTTAACACCAGATGTTGGATTGTGTTGTACCACTACACCAGTATGGCAGTTGCCGGGCCTGGATATTCCGGGAATCATGCTTGAAATGAACTATGGTTGCGGAAGTACGGTAAATCCAAGGGATTTGGTGAACGATCCTAAAGTGCTTTATGTGGGCGTTGGTGGTGGAATGGAGCTACTTCAGTTTGCATATTTCAATAGAAATAAAGGTGGCGTTGTAGGGGTAGATGTACTGCCAGAAATGCTGGAAGCGTCGCGAAAGAATTTTGTGGAGGCAGAAGCAAAGAATCCATGGTTTAAATCGGAGTTTGTAGACCTACGACTGGGAAATGCCCTTGATTTACCAATTGAAGATAACTCGATTGACGTGGCGGCACAGAACTGTGTGTTTAACATTTTTAAGTTGGATGATCTTAAAAAGGCGCTGACCGAAACTTACCGTGTTCTTAAGCCACACGGCAGATTGGTCATGTCTGATCCCACCTGTGAACAGGAAATGTCTCCGGAATTGCGAAACGATGATCGTTTACGGGCAATGTGTCTTACTGGCTCTATTCCGTTGAAAGAATACGTGGATATGATTACCAGCGTTGGTTTCGGAACCGTCGAAATACGAGCGAAACGAGCTTACAGGGTTCTTGACCCAAAACACTATCCGACGGACGAGTTGATTTACATAGAAAGTGTGGAGGTATGTGCCATCAAAGATCCTATGCCTGAAGATGGTCCGTGTGTTTTTACTGGAAAAACCGCAATTTACTATGGAGACGATGAGGTATTTGATGACGGGAAAGGACATACGTTACTTCAAAACCAACCATTAGCCGTATGTGATAAAACGGCAGCGGCACTTGCGAATCTGGGAAGAAACGATATTTACATTTCTGAATCTACTTACCATTACGATGGGGGAGGTTGTTGTTAAAGAGTTCGTAGATAACTAACTTCTGAAGGTTTGGTTAATTTCAGTTTGTCTGGTTGTTTCAAGTCGCAAGCTGTCCAGCATCAATAGTTCGGTTTGGCGTCATTATTGGTACATTTAGTCTCATGAGGTATCTCCTTTTTACTTTGGCCATTATTTTGGTGGTGCTTTCTTCGTGTACCATCAGTCATGAGATTCACTTCAATGATGATTGGTCAGGACATTTTAGATATCAGTTGCGTGGTGAAAACCTTGCAGTAGCTGGACTGGATAGCACTGCGGAGTATGGTTCGTTAGAGAATCTCGAAGAAATTCTTGAAGCGGAACAGGGGCTATCGAATCTGGAGTTAAAAACCGACTCCACGGAAGGAACCCTAAGTATATCTGCAGATTTTGCCAGTCTTGATGTGCTCAACGATTTGATAGCGCTGGTTATGATGACGGATTCAACTGGCGATTCATCAGACGAACCGAGTTTTGAATTGTCAGGACGGAAGCTCAGATATAACCTGCTCGTAGTTGATCAGAGTGACGATGAAGAAACAACCGAAATGCTTTCCTCTTCTATCAAATTCAATCTAAAACTCAGTTTCGATAAGAAAGTGAGAAAAATAAAAGCACAAAACGGGGCGATATTGAACAAAAGGGAGAATACCATTATCTGGAATACTGATATGCACAAGGTGCAACAGGGAGGCAAGTACACCAGGATAGTGGTTGTAATGGATAAATAACCGAAGATCTATCCGTTTACCGGGGTGTCCTTTTACTTGCCGATTTAGTCACCACTCGAGTTCCGGATTCCAACCTGCTTCATATTCAGATTCCGATAGCGTGCAATGTAATCGCCTTCGTACATAAGGTAAGTTCTTAACACACCATTCGCAGGAATTGGTGGGATGGCCAGTTGTGTTTCAAAGCGTTTACCATGAAATTGATGCAGTGGAACTTTAATTTTTTGGTAATTGCTATCATTTTCACAAGGAAGCGGAGCATATACCAGAATTAGTTTGCCAATATTCATCTTGATAGTGGAAATCAGTTCTCCACTTATAACCACAGAGTCAGACCAAATTTCACCCTCAGGAATGTCAATTAGTTCTGAAATCTGATTTTCCGGGGTGAGTTGTTTCCAATCTAAATATTCCTCCTTGCCTTGTTCTGCAGCAGGGTAATCCGGTGGTTGCAAAGCATCATAGAATTCAGTTGTAGCATGATCTTTCAGGAAAGAAAGTTTCCACGCGTCTTCGGTCATGCTGTCATAATGTAAAACTCCTTTTTTGTACTGATTTGTTTGAACAATGTTCAGGTAAATACAGAAGGCCACAACTGGCAGTAAGATTAAAGAAAGTCCTTTCCTCAAGCTATCGATAAAGTGGAGTAAACACCCTACAGCAATGGTAAGTATAGGAAATAGTTCTATCACTCCCCGGTTACCAAAACTTCCCCCGTACCACCAACACCACCAGCTTAAGGTTACGTAAAGAAAAAGCGGAATAAACAGGATCGAGAACAATAGAAATCGTCCGTACGTTTTAAACCTGACAACCATTATAGTAAGTGCCAGAATAGCTAACCACCAAATTGGTGTGTAAACCAACAACCCCTTTCTGAAGCTAAAAAGCCCCTCAAACAAATGGGGGTTATTAAAATAGAATGCTTCATGTCCGTAGGAGAAAATGACCCATTTGCCGGCAGAGATGTACCAAACAGTAAGTTGGATAAATATGACAAGTAAGGCGGATGAGATGCAATAAGCTACCTGTCCAGGGTTCGACCGAAATAGCGCGAATCTGTTCTTAAGGTCATCAAATGAAGTGATTGAGTAAACAAGTGGAAAAACAAAGTACAACACATTAGTAGGTCTGATCAGAACCATTAATCCGAAAACCAAACCAACTTTTAGGGAAAGTCCTGTTTTAGGATTCTCCAGCCATTTGATTGTATGATGAAGAAAAAAGAAAATACACGCGAGACTGTATACATGAGACATTCCGGGTTCTACGGTGATGTAAAAGAATACATTGGTTCCCGCAAATAGAATTAACAGACACACAGCGCTTTGCAATTCTGTAAACCAACGTCGTAACAGCAGCCTACAATACCACAAGGCTATAAAAGCATAGAACCACGCTGCAATACATAACAATATGTATTCTATTTCGGAATAGCCATGATCAGGATATGGTGTAATTACGGCAATTAAATGTCCAACCGCGTAGAACGGAATATTCATCAAGGCAACACCAATCGGCATTTTTTGATAGCGTCGACCGTCAGGCGTTGTTAATGAATAGAGGTGCAGATGTTCATCCTGGGCATTCACCTCGTGAATGAACTGATAATCCAGATCCTGATAAACAACTAATGCCGGTAAATAACTAAAGTAACTTTGGACATCGTGCCTTAAATAATCGTGATTTTTCCACGGAGCGTTCCAGTAGATCTGAAGTATGAATATGGCTGATAGCACCCATATCACAAGTTTTCCAACGTTTAAATTTCTGATTGTAGACATCTAGAAATTACGATCGATTATTGGTGTCATAGAAGTCATTAGGTTTCGGTTGCAACCTATTGCCAAATATTTTCAATTAGCAATTAGAGACAGCCTAACTATGAGACTTTGAAAATATCGCTTTCGATCGAATTAACTAAGCAATTCGTTAAAAGGAATTATTGGAAATGAAGAAAAACGGCTTTTACTCTGATCAATTTACGATGATTGTAAACCGATCGATAGATAAGCAATTCATTTGATCCCAGATTTTCACCTTGTACGTAGTTGTGTTGTTGGGCGAAGCCATTGGATTGCTAACATCTACCCGCGACAATCCATTATCAGGAGCCCACTCATATTTTACCATAGGCCAATTCCTGTATACGTTTGAATGCAGTTCGATGGAATCTCCTTTATCTATTGTTGCTTCATTAATGGCAAGGGTATAGGTAGTTCTTCCTTCGAAGTAGTTAAGTGAGTCAAGAATTTTGGTGCCGTTTGAATCTACCAGTTGTGCGAAGATCTTGACTGAGCCAGTTTCGTTCAAAACAAATCCTTGTCTGATTTTAGTTTGCAGAGAGTTGGGATGGTGAAAAAATGTTTTCATGTCTGGCTCTGTGTATTGATTCAGGATGGAGGTGTCTGTTATGAACCAATGTAATTTGTAAGGAGGGGTTCCACCTTTACACACCGCTCGCAAACTTGCCGAATCGACCTTTAGACTGTTGCAATTTATAATGTCATCTCCTATATCCAGCTTCAGCGCTTCCTGGGAAAAAGTAGCACAGGGAAGGGCAAGTATTAGCATTAGTAGCATTTTCATAATTATAAGTACATCTTAATTCCGTCAACGTTCAAAGTAGTCGGAGGTTTTTATAAAGATTGATTAACGAATGAAGGTTGTGAGAGGTTTGTTATCATCTGTTCAGGTTTATTTGTACACCAATTGCTCAATATCAGCTGCGGGTTGGTGTGCTTTTAAGGTGATGATCATAATATTTGGGTATAAAAAAGAACCTGTTCGTTTGAGATTGTCTTTCCTTTAAGGTGGGGGAGATTTACAAAGGAAGTCCAGCCGTGGCTGGCTTTTTTGCTTCTGTCCCTCACCTGATAGAGTTCGGTTCGGTTCAAAAGCAAAAAAGCCCGAAACTTTCGTTTCGAGCTTTTGTAGCGCGGGGGAGATTTGAACTCCCGACCTCAGGGTTATGAATCCTGCGCTCTAACCAACTGAGCTACCGCGCCATGTTGGTTACTGGCTGGCGTGGAAGCGAAGTGCCTGTCCCGCGAAGTCGCAAGACGAGGCGGGAAGCTACCGCGCCATTCATATCCGTTTTGACTGTATAAATTATCCAGCCAAAATTCTTTTCGTGATCCGCAGAACCTTATCGGCCCATAGGAGGCGGCAAATATATAAATTATTCAATACTGTAAAAGGCATTTATATATAAACCATTTGCCGAAATGCTGAGCAAAAACTGGCCAACCCCAGGCAAACATGACCTTTATCAATTGTAGCCAAATACTTGAGTGGTGATGAGTAGTGAAACAATTAATAATTGCCAATTTACTAATCACAACATTACTCCATGATGTATCTACAAGCTTGCCAACTGATGCTTAAAAGCACCAATAATTACCTTTTCATTCTCTATTTGTACTGCCAAAGAGTATTCCCCCATTGGTAATTCTGCTCCATCACGGTGTACCGGATCCCACTTAATTTCATGATGTCCGGGAGCATCTTTCATGAACGGACTCTTCCAGACGGTATAACCTTCCGAGTCAATCATTTCGAAACTCAATTCCAGTTCCTTTTTCAGTTCAAACTCTACATGAAGCGATCCATCCTGACTGAGAAACTCTTTCACGATGTAGCAATCGCCATGATGGAGATTGTGGTTGCCCAAATCTTTAAATTCATCTAACCGCTCAGCAAGTGAATTTGCGTTGGCTACCGATTCTACATGTCTACCGGTAAGGAAGCTGGTAGCGCCAATTGCGAGTACCACCCACACAAGAATGACTACTGTCTTCAAGCTGAGCTTGTCGCTGGTGCGAGGTAGGGAGTTCTCAATATCTGTAAAGTCTTTATTCGTTTCGTTATTCATCGTTAAAATTTTTTGATTACTAAGTTCAATTACCAGAATCCATGATTAACGTTGTAATGTCTAACGTTAACTGCTCTGTGTTTTGGTCAAATTAATTGCGCACCCTAATAGGGTACAAGAACCTAGCAGTATGGTATTTTTAACGATTGGTACAGAATGTACCTCGGAGCATACGCCCCAACTTCAGCCAGTTGGTGATTTTTGAAATAAATTCTCCTGGCATTTTCTATAATTTTCGAATGAACCTCTGAATTTGCGCCGAACAGATGATGAACAAGTAATTTCTTGATCTCATCGTCCTCAGCGTCGAGATCAATTTCTTCCTTGCCTTCAAAGTCTTCTTTTTCAGCTACAATTTCACAATTCTCGAACTGGAAGAAAACAACATCCGCAACTACAACCAGGGAGAAGGCCATTAAAATTATCCTTAGATAAGGCGGCAGAAGCGTATTTAGAGGTTTGTTAATCATTGCACCTAGTTAAAAATACGAATAACTACATAGATGGTTTTGGATATTCTTCAAACTGATTAATTCAGACGATGTACTGAGCAAAACGATCGGTTATCACCTTCGCATGGTTTTAATACTCAATTTGGTAGCAAAAAGGTGAACCGCTACTTGAAATTTCATGCCGAATCCTAATCTGTTTTAGGAAGAAAGTTTTGTAGAACTATATTTAATACCATGAAACACAATGCCTGGATAATTTTGGTAACAGTTTTTGCCTTAGTTGGATGCCGAAAGTTAGAATGCGTGCCTCAGGGAAGTGAGTTTGGAGTTTTCCATATAAGAGGGAAGGTACAACATTCGGCTACGAATGCCCCGGTTGGAGAATTGGAGATTTATCTGTCCACACAGATAAATATTGGAAAGCAAGTTGAGGCCAAGACTTCCAGCGATGGATCGTTCGAACTAGACTACCATTGGAGTTATGGTCGTATCTCCAATCCACCTCAGGGATGTTATATTCAGGTGAAAACGGGACAGGATTATTTTGCTCCGGCGTATTTCGAGGACGTTAATCAACTGGAAAATGGAGATACGGTGTTTGTAACTATATTCGTTGACTAGACGCGAGATATTAATTAGTCAACTAGTAAGCCACAAAATAATAGTTCAGCTGCTCTTCGTATTGTTTACGGAAAGCCTCCCGATCCAGGCCGGATTCATCGTCGGCCAAATAGTTTTTCATCAATCCGATTTTCATGCCAAGCTCCTGACATAATAGTGTCCAAAGTTCGTCAGGGCCGGACTGATAATAGTCGGACGCGCCCAGGCCGTGCTCAAAAACAATAACCGGACGTTCTCGTCGAATGGTCTCGCTGGCTCCCTTTAAAACCTGTAACTCGGCACCCTCCACGTCAATTTTAATCAAATCAACCCGCTGGTCACTACCCAAAACGGCGTCCATTGTGTTTACAGGAATGGAGATGATCTCAATATCTTCTACACGTTTGTACTCTCTCTTCCTGATTCCACTGTAAGCCGGATTGGTTTTAACATGATGAAACTGGGTTGTGCCTTCGTGGTCGGAAAGGGCAAGATGATAAATGTGGTGTTTTGAGTACTTCTTTTTTAGTGCTTCAGCCATTTGGGGAATGGCCTCAAAACCGAAGTGTCTGGCTTCAGGGGCACACTCAATGGCAATATCCAAAACCTCCCCCAGATGAGCGCCTACATCTACGTAAACAGAATCGCTCTTTAGAACTTGCTCGAATATCTTTCTGGTTTGGGCATCATACACCTGGTTCTTTGTGAAGTTCACAGGTAGTTTTTTGATTATTTTCTTAAGCCCATCAAGCATTTTAATCGATTCTGATTGGTGTTTGATAACCGGGGGACGAAAATACTATTTATTCGTTGGTTTAACCATTTCAAACTTTATACAATCGGTGTGTTCAACGGACACTTTTTTTGCTATCTTGTCAGCCTTCCGCAATACCTAATTAAAGCGGACCTACCAGTTATGGCGAGAGTAAAACAAGAACTAGAATATTTGATGAATGCATCACCAAAGATCCTCTATAATTGCCTTAGCACTCCAAGTGGGTTGTCAGAGTGGTTTTGTGATGATGTAAATCTAAGTAGAAACGGTCAGTACACTTTTTTCTGGGATGGCAGTGAAGAAGTGGCCAATCTGATACACAAGAAAAATAATGAGTCTATCCGGTTTCAATGGGAGGACGATGAGGATGAAGACGAAGAGTATTACTTCGAATTTGCGATCCGAATTGATCCAATGACAAAACAGGTTGCACTTATCATCACCGATTTTATTGAAGAAGATGAGTTAGATGAATCCAGATTGCTATGGGACAATCAGGTGAACTCGTTAAAATCCACAGTTGGGGGATGAGATACTAAATTTTAACGGAATTCGTTATGAAACAGGCTTCAAAAACTCCAACTTTGAAGCCTGTTTCTTTTTAAGGCATGTGGAAACTTAGTTGGTTGATGTTCCGGTCCTTTATCGGGCCATTTATTCTCTCCTTCTGTTTGTTGGTGTTTATTCTTGATATGCAGTTTTTTTGGCTGTATCTCGAAGATTTGCTAGGAAAAGGATTGGAGTGGTATGTTATCGCAGAGCTGATGCTTTATGCCAGTGCCAATGTGGTGCCAATGGCGCTGCCTCTGTCTGTTCTACTTTCGTCTACCATGACGTACGGAAACATGGCGGAACATCTGGAACTCACAGCGTTGAAATCCTCCGGGTATTCCTTTTTAAGAGTTTCGCGTCCACTTATTGTAGTGATGCTCTTTATTGCCGGTTTCGCATTTTACTTCTCAAATACGCTCTGGCCTACGGCAAATTTTAAGATGAAGGCATTGCTTACGGATATTTATCAGGCCAGATCATCTTTGATGATCTCAGAGGGAAGATTTTCTACGGAAGTTGACGATCTTGGTATCAGGGCGTCTAAAAAAGATAAAGAAACCGGGGAGCTTTACGATGTACTGATTTTTGACAGAACGGGAAACAAAATAGATGGGGTTCAAAGACATAATTATCGGACAGATAAACGAGATTACCATAGAGATATAAGAGCAGAAAAGGGTTCTATCGTAAACAATGGAGGGGTTTCGTTGAGCTTGGTTCTTCAAAATGGACAAATCACTCAGGAATTGAATCCAAAGCAATTCGAAGACATGCATTACCCCTTTTGGAAAATTGACTTCGCAACGAGTAAACTGAATTTGGATATTTCATCGCTCCAGTTTGATAGAACGTCCGAAGATGCATGGGCGCAGAGTTTGGAGTGGATGAGTACCTCTCAACTACTGGAAACAGAGGATTCAATAAAACGGGAATTGCCCGAAACCTTCGAGTCGATGGAGAAGTTTATTCATGCCCAAAGTAATCTACAGCGCGACTCAAATATTCGTGAAATTAGCAACACGCAGTTTTTTATGTCCAATCGGACAGATATCGAAAGAAAGCGGGTAATTAAAGGGGCGGTAGACAGAGCCTTGAGCCAGAAAAGACACATTGAAAGGAAAACCGCCTATGTCCAGGGACGTATTGATGATCTGGGCAGAATTGATTTGTTCTTTCATCAAAAGTTTACCCTCTCAATAGCATGCTTATTGCTTTTCTTTATAGGGGCACCGCTTGGAGCTATTGTGAAAAAAGGTGGGCTTGGTATTCCGATTCTGATTACGATCATTCTCTTTTTACTCTATTATACAAGTACGCGAATAGGCGAACAAATGGCGCAGGGTGGTGTGGTAGATCCGTTTTTTGGTATGTGGGCGAGTTCATTTATTCTGGCTCCCATCGGAATATTTTTTACTTTCAAGGCCAATCAGGATTCGAGCATTTTCGATCGTGATTATTATAAGAGGTTGATCAGGAAAGTCTTTCCCAGTAAAGCATGAAGATACTCCAGCTTTGTAACAAACCACCTTTGCCCGCAGTAGACGGTGGGTGTATAGCGATGAACAACATTACTCAAGGTTTGTTGAACGCAGGGCATGATGTTAAGATACTTACCATTGCTACGTACAAGCACCCATTTTCGGAAGAGCAATGCTCACCCTTTTATCTGAGAAAAACTGGAATAGAGGCAGTTTATGTTGAAACCAAGGTCAATCTTGTAGATGCATTTTCTAGTTTGGTAACCTCGGACAACTACAATGTTAGTCGGTTTTTTAGTACCGATTTCGATAGAAAACTAATGGATGTCTTGAAGGTGGAGAGATTTGATATCATTCATCTTGAAAGCCTTTTTATGACGCCATACATAGGAACCATCAGAAGATTTTCCAAAGCCAAAATCGTGTTGAGGTCGCATAATTTGGAATACATGATTTGGCAGCGATCTGCAGAATCCACGGGCAATATGGCAAAGCGTGTTTACCTTAACTACCTGTCAAGACAGTTAAAGCAGTATGAAATAGGTGTTTTGGGGCAGGTTGATGGGATCGCAGCAATAAGTGTGGAAGATGCCGAGAAATACAAACGGTTTGATTCGAAAATACCTATAAAGACTATTGCCTTTGGTATAGACATGGATCGCTATCAGCCATCCGGTCAGGCACCACAGAATGATTCAAGTATTTTTCACATCGGCGCCATGGATTGGAAGCCCAATGTTGAAGGAGTTTTATGGTTTACAGAAGAAGTGTTCCCAAAGCTCAAGAACGTTGATCTCCATCTGGCAGGAAGAAATATGCCTGGATGGTTTTCCGATTCGCTGAATGATCGGATACACAATCATGGGGCAGTAGTAGATGCGCTTGCTTTTATGGATCAGTTTCCAATTATGATTGTGCCCCTTTTCTCTGCAGGAGGAATGCGGGTAAAGATTATTGAGGGAATGGCAATGAAAAAAGCAGTGATCTCAACTTCCATTGGGGCGGAAGGTATTAATGTTAAGCATCGCGAGAACATCCTCATAGCCGATACTGCGGAACAATTTGTAGATACCATTCATGAATTGTTGAATGATCTGGAACTACTTTACAGGATTCAGCAAAACGGACGGAAACTGGTAGAGTCTCAATACAATAATGCCGTTCTAACTGAGCGGTTGGTTAATTTTTACGACGACCTTCTTTCATGAAGTTACTGGTGATCTTATCCCGCGTACCTTATCCACTTGATAAAGGGGATAAATTAAGGGCGTATCATCAGCTCAGGCAACTGTCTAAAACCTTTGATTTGAAGGTGGTGGCTTTGGATGATGCACATGTTAAAGACTCAAGCATAGCTCATCTCAAGAAGGAGTTTAATATAGAAGTGGTTAAGCTTAATAAACTCAAAACGTACTTTAATTTGTTCCTTGGTTTGTTTGGACACAAACCTTATCAGGTAAGGTACTTTTACCAAAGGTCGGCTCAGCGAAAAGTTAAGCAGATTGTAGAAAATTTTGAGCCGGATCATATTTACTGCCAGTTGATTCGGGCAGCAGAATATGTAAAAAACATTCACAACATTCCGAAAACCATAGATTATATGGATGCCTTCTCCAAAGGAATGGATAGGAGGGTTGCGAGGGCGAGTGGTTTGAAACGTGCCTTTATTAAAGCAGAAGCTTCTCGTTTGCTCAAATACGAGAATTTGATTTTTGAATATTTTGAGAACAAAACCATTATCTCAAAACAAGACAGGGATTTGATCTATCATCCGGAGCGTAATCAGATTCGCATAGTTCCTAATGGTGTGGATGTTGCTTTCTTTGGTCCTGATTTTGAAACTGAGAGTAAATATACACTGGTGTTTACCGGTAATATGAATTACCCGCCAAATGTAGATGGGGCTGAGTTTCTGGCGCAAGAAATACTGCCTTTGATCCGAAAAGAGAAAGCCGATGCCAGCCTTTTAATTGCAGGAGCAAACCCAGCAGCTTCGGTGTTGGCGCTGGAAAGCGAATATGTACATGTATCAGGCTGGGTTGACGACATACGAGAGGCTTATGCCCAGGGAGAAGTGTTTATTGCACCAATGCGAATTGGGACAGGACTACAGAATAAATTGCTGGAAGCCATGGCCATGAAAATACCGTCGGTAACAACCAGGTTGGCTAATAATGCGCTTGGCGGAGTCAATGGACAGTCCGTACTTATTGGCAATACTGCCGATGAATTGGCGCAGTGTGTGCTAAGACTTCTTTCAGAAAAGGAATTTGCTGAGAAAATAGCCAATGGGGGGCGGGAGTTAGTAGAGCAAAAATATAGTTGGGAAGGGTCGGTTAAAACACTTTCAGGTCTTATTAGCAACCATAGGTGAACCCTTTTATAGTACCTTTGTTGTTATAATCAGCGGTAATTGAAATAATTCAAGATGACAGAAGAGATAAAGTTAAACACAATTGAAGAGGCCATTCAGGACATTAAGGATGGTAAAATCGTAATTGTTGTTGACGATGAGGATAGAGAGAATGAAGGTGATTTTCTTACCGCCGCGCGGAATGTTACTCCAGAAATAATCAATTTCATGGCCACCCATGGAAGAGGGTTGATTTGTACACCGCTTGTTGAGGAACGTTGCGATGAATTGGGGCTGGATTTAATGGTGCAGGCAAATAATTCGCATTATGACACGCCGTTTACGGTCTCGGTGGATTTAGTAGGGGACGGTTGCACAACAGGTATTTCAGCCCATGATCGCTACAAAACTGTAAAAGCACTCATTGATCCTGATACCAAACCTAATCAGTTGGGTAAACCCGGTCATATTTTCCCTCTACGTGCTAAAAAAGGCGGCGTTTTGAGGAGAGCTGGTCATACGGAGGCGGCTGTAGACCTGGCCAATCTGGCTGGATTTGAACCAGCAGGACTAATCGTTGAGATAATGAACGAGGACGGTACAATGGCCAGACTGCCGGAATTGTACCAGTTAGCCAAGAAGTTCGATATGAAGCTGGTGTCCATTGAGGATTTGATCGCCTACAGAATGCAGCACGAGTCTCTTATAGAAAAGGTTACAGAGGTTGAAATGCCCACAAGGCATGGTCGCTTTAGGTTAGCAGCTTACCGCCAAACAACTACCGGTGAAGAGCATCTGGCATTGGTAAAGGGAGACTGGAATGTGGATGAGCCGGTTCTTGTGCGAGTTCATTCATCCTGTTTTACCGGAGATATTCTTGGTTCTCTCAGATGTGATTGCGGAGACCAGCTGGCCGGAGCCATGCAGATGATTGAGAAGGAAGGCAAAGGAGCTATTCTGTACATGAATCAGGAAGGACGTGGAATTGGGCTAATTAACAAGTTGAAAGCCTATAAGTTGCAGGAAGAAGGTTACGATACTCTGGATGCAAACATTAAATTAGGCTTTAAGGCTGATGCTCGTGATTATGGGGTGGGCGCGCAAATCCTCCGGGATTTGAACATTTCAAAAATGAGGTTGATTTCCAATAACCCCAAAAAACGGACAGGCCTTACCGGGTACGGCTTAGAAGTTGTGGAAAATGTGCCGCTCGAAATTGAGTGCAACATTCACAACGAAAAGTACCTAAAAACGAAAAAAGACCGAATGGGGCACGAGCTGAAATTTTCAGCAAATGGCTAGTAAATCCTTAATTTGACTTCGAACTAGTTCTACCCAACAATTACATCATCTGTATAGTGTCCTGATCGAATATTCCCTAATGTACGTATATCCGTTATTGGAACTTTGAGAAGCATTGTACTGCCCCTACATTTCAGTATGAAATTAGGGTTTTTAACTACGGTTTTTATTATATGGGGCACAGCCTCGCTAGCTCAAACCGACACTATCAAAAATCTCATATTTGAGGGTGCGGGAATCAGAGGGGTGGCTTACGCCGGAGCCATTCAGGAGTTAGAGCGAAGAGGTGCTCTGAATCATCTCGAAAAAGTAGGAGGAACTTCCGCGGGTGCCATTACCGCAATGGCACTATCTCTGGGCTATACGGGTGAAGAAATTGAGAAGCTGATTGGGGATACAAAGTTTAGACAATTCAATGACGGGAAATTCATCTTTGTTGGTGGAATTTCGAGAATGTTTCGGAAATACGGTTGGTACCGTCATGATAAGTTTCGAAAATGGCTTGGAGGCATTATTGAAGAAAAGACCGGCAATCCGGATATCACCTTGCAGGCGATGCATGACAGTGGATACATAGATATTTACGTGACAACTACTTTGCTGGAACAACAGAAAGTAGAGGTGTTGTCTTTCGAAAAATACCCCGCCATGAAGTTAATCGATGCTATTCAGGTTTCTATGTCTATACCATTGTATTTCGAATCTATATACATGAACGAACGAGGGAAGTTAGTTAATCCCAGAACCTATGATGGCACTAAATTTCTTGTATTTGACGGTGGTTTGATCGCCAATTTCCCAATCTATATTTTTGATCGGTATGAAGATGGAAAGCGAATAGAGAATAAACACACAATTGGGTTGCGCATTGATGTAGACGTTCAGATTAAAGCTGATAGTTTGTCCGGCGGGATTGCCCCTATGGAGGTGTCTGATTTGTCTACGTACATAGCCGCAGTGTATAACCTGACAATCGAATCGTTGAATCGCCAATCGCTTTCGGATGCCGATTGGATGCGAACAATATCTATTAGCTGTGGAGACGTTGGGCCAAAAATCCGTAAATTAAAACCTGACGAGAAAAAGCAATTGGTACAGAACGGAATAAATGGAGTTAAGAGGTATTTTTATTAGGGTTGCCTTTTTTGCGGTCTTGTGTGTCGTTTGTTCACTAGCGGTCTCCTTGAATAGCGAAGGTGATAAAATCTTGTATTTGTTGCGTCATGCTAAGTCAGACAAGAGCAATCCGTCGTTAAAGGATTTTGACCGTCCCCTGAATAAAAGGGGGTATTCTGATTCCCCTATGATGGGGAAGGTGTTGGCGGGCAAAGGGGTGAAGCCTGATTTAATTATTGCCAGTCCTTCCAGAAGAACCAGGGAAACAATTTTACCCATTGCTGAGGCTATTGGCTATGACACGTCAAAAATTGTCTGGAATAGGAGTCTTTACCGTTGCTCTCATTCTCAATATATTCAGGAGATACACAAAATCAATGATAAGTACCGTTTAGTGATGATTGTGGGGCATAATGCTGCCACAACTACAGTTAGCAATGTGCTTCAAAAAGACTCCGTAATTGATAATGTTTCTACCTGTGGCATCGTAGCTATCGATCTGAAGAATATTCGGTGGAAGGAGGTTGGTTCCGCCTCAGGGGAATTTGTATTTTTCGATCGTCCGAAAAACCATAGGCCATGAATGAAAAGAAGTATGTTAAAGATGATATTGCTGTAGTGTGGAAGGCGGAACTATGCCAGCATGCAGCGCAGTGTGTGAAAAATGCCCCAAAAGTGTTTAAACCCAAGGAACGCCCATGGATTCAGGTAGATGGAGATTCTAAGGAGGCAATTGTAAACGCAGTTCGCAAATGCCCATCCGGGGCGCTTACCATAGATGAGAAAGCTTAATAGTTTTATCGCATCGGTATTGCTGGTAACGGCCGGGTGTGCCGAAGCTCCTTCTGAGCCGGATCACATATTGGCTCAGGAGTCCGATTCAGTGGTAGCTGCGGATGTGGTGAAAATAATTAGTGAAAAGATGAAATCCCAGCAAGAGGCGTGGAATTCAGGAAGTCTGGAAGATTTTATGATAGGTTACTGGGAGTCGGATTCGTTGGTTTTTATTGGTAAATCGGGTCTAACTTATGGTTGGGACCGGACATTAGAAAATTATAAAAAGTCCTATCCCACGTCGGATTCAATGGGGGTGCTGCAATTCAAGAATATTTCGATAGATCGCCTGGATGTTAATAGTGCTCTGGTGCTCGGAGAATGGACGTTGTTCAGGGATCAGGTAGGAGATACGTTAAAAGGACATTATTCCCTTAACTGGGTAAACAAAAACGGTAATTGGGTCATAGTTGCCGATCATTCAAGCTAATGAGGGAGATCAAAACACCGCCGCAGAGTGTAGTGGATGAGAACGGCAAGTTTAACTGGGGTTGTTACAACGGGCCTATTCGAAATGTGAATATGCTGGATGCAGATCTTGGCTTCACATCGTATAAAAATTTCATGCTAAGGGAGTGGCAGGCTTGTCAGATGTATTCTGAAGATGGCTGGTTTGTAATGATGGCCATCTACAATACCAAGAAGGTATGCATCGTGCAGTTTATTATCTACAATGTGCTTACGCAACAAAAATGGCGTTACGAGAAAAAGGTTTTGCCTGGTTCAATGAGTGTTCCTGATGGATTGTTTGATACCGAATGTACGCATCGCTCGCGGGGCTTTGATTTTCGTATTTACCATAATGTGGAAGCAGGACGGTTGGATATTAAGGTGAGTATCAAAAACTTCAGGAAACTACCGGATTTGCGTGCAGAACTGCGTGCCAGCCACAATGTTAATACTTACAATCCCATTGTGGTGTGCTTGCCGTTTAGTGAAAAGAAAGGAATGTACAGTCATAAAGCATTAATGCCTTTGTTTGGAGAGGTTTCTTTCGGTAGCGAAAATATTACATTTCAGAAGGCTAATTCAAGTTTGATTTTGGACGATCATAAAGGATATTATCCATATCCAACAAAGTACGACTGGATCACCGGTCTTGGGTTTGATTCGGGTGGTAGGAGAATTGGTTTTAACCTTACCGATAATCAAGTAAAGGATCAGGAGAATTACAATGAAAATTGTTTGTGGTTAGATGGTGCTATGCATCCATTACCACCTATCAAAGTGTCTCGTCCTAATGGTTATAAAGGGGAGTGGTTTGTGAGTGACTCAGAAGGAATGGTGGATTTAAAATTTACACCTGAAGTGCATAATTCCGTACGAATGAATCTGGGTCTGATCGTTTCAAGGTATGAAGGGCCTTATGGTTTTTTTGAAGGGTGTTTCAACCTGAAAGATGAGGAAAAGGTGCCTATATCACACATATTTGGAATGGGTGAGGACTTCTATTTAAAAACCTAAAAATCAAAATTTTAAATGATTTACTTGAATCATTTAATTAGCTACTTGCTAAGTTGAACCCAGCCTGATAAGAACCGGTCGTTGCCAGCCAGGTATACGCCATAATAATAGGTGCCCGCAGACAAAGGAGTACCAGACGAACTGGTACCGTCCCAAACTATATCTGAATTGTTGTAATTATTGAATTCGGCAACAATGTCGCCCCACCTGTTGTATATAGTCACCGTATTTTCCGGGAAGTTTGCCAACATGGGGACCACCCAGGTGTCATTCACATTGTCTCCGTCGGGGCTAAAAGCATTTACTGTAATACCATTGCCACACGTCATCGTAGGGTCTACCAGCACCACAACGGAGTCCTGATAAACGCAGCCAGCCGGAGTGATTAAAGACACATGATATACCGTGTTACTATCAGTGGTAATGGTAGGGAAAGGATTTAACGAATCCGCAATGGCTGGGCTCGACCATAGGATTGTGCCTGAACCTGTCGCTCTGATTTGCGTTGCGAAATCAACACAGGTTGTAATGGTTCCATCGGTTATTAGTGTATTAACATCCCCGTTTCCAATGGTAGTGGTTGTAAATGCAAAGCACCCATTTAAGTCGCCAACAGCAACGGCATAGTTTCCTGGGGCAACTGAGTTAAAAACCGAGGATATTTGAGCTGTCGAACCGCTATCAATGCTGTAAAGCAGTGGAGGACTTCCGCCACTTGCAAATACTTCTATTTTTCCGTCGTTTATTCCATCACAGCTCTCGTCAAATACGTTTAAAGAATCCAGCACAGGTGCAGGCAGTATTTCTACGTTCACTACCGATGAATCCATACAGGCTCCAGGTAATATGTATTTAATGGAATAGGTGTTGCCCCCTGTAACGTTGCTCAATTCACCTGAAAAGGGATTTATTGATTCAGGTCCGGGGGGTGGGGATTCGAAGCTGAACGTGCCTCCCAGTGTTGCAATGCTGTCAGGTAGTATAGCCATACTATTGCTACAGTAATCGGGAAAACTAAAGAATGGATTTAGGTGAGGCTCTAGTGTTACAACCACAGAGTCATATTCTGATAGACAAACTCCCCCAAGTGATTCTGCGACAAAATAGATATTGCTCCCCGCTGATGAGTCAGCAAAAATGGTAAGGTTGGTATCAATGATACTGAAGAAAGAAGGGTCAGCTGCCCATACCATGCTGCCACCAGCTGCAGGGGTGGCCGTGAGTAAGATGCTTGTGTCTCCGGCACAGCCAGTGACATCAGACGAGGCAGTAGGTCCTGGAATTCCGGCTGCTATTGCCACACCGGCACTGAGTTCGGAAGTATGTTGAATACCGGTTTGTCTGGTTGACGTGGCGGAAACAAACCAACCTGCAGGAGCAGGAATGGACAGAAAGGCACTAAATGTAGCATTGCCACTGGCATCCGTAGAATCTGTAATAAAACCAAGAAATTTTTCGCTTTCTCCATGTCCGGAGGCATCAAGCAAGCGACTTGCAAAAAATTCAATTCTAAAGTGTTTATTCGGTTCAGAGTTCAAAGTGCCTTCCACCTGAATTCCATTAGCACATCTACTGGCAGAGCTGATTACAGGATAGTTCATTCTCAGGTTTGAGCCAAGATCCGTATCTAAAGCATCATTTACAGTTACTCCATCATTGTCCAGATCAATTCCAAGCTCCGAATTTTCCACCGTTATATTGGCGTACAGCCGATTCCCGTCATCACCAATGATAGAAATACCATCGCCCTGGTTATATCCAATGAAGTTTCTTGGGCCGTTTACCGTAGAGTCTCCAATTTTAGTGCCCCAGAAGCTGTTGTTGTCATTAATCATCAGTCCGTGGGAGTGATTACCAATGTCAAGGAAACCCACATCCGTTGGGATTGTACCAATATAATTGCCAAAAATAGAGTGCCCACCGGCAGTATGATTTAGCTTAATTCCCCCCAGATCATTGTCGCCGATAATATTGTAACCCGAAATAGAATCATTTCCGATACCTACAAATACGGAGCCTGTGTCCAGCAGAATGCCATAGCCTTCATTACCTGCCCTGGTAAGGGTGTCAACACCCATTCCGATGATATTGCCCCCAATGGCTGTAAAACTAGCGCCAATGAGCCGAATGCCGTTTCCGGTATTTCCCGAAATAATATTGGTTTCTCCAAAGTTTCTGGTACCAATAATATTTATACCAACCGGATCAGAAAGCAAAATGCCGTCACCCTGATTGGGTAGTGGAGTAAGCCCGTCTTTTGCCAGTCCAATAATATTTCCATACACACCGTTTGCCCAGGTTTGTATTTCAATACCACAGCTATCGTTTCCCGAAATAAGGTTGCCACGTCCGCCGGCAGCTCCTATTCCATTTAGGTTAGATCTGCTGGTAATTACCACCCCCTTATGATTTCCTATTGCCCCCGTTCCAAGAACGTTTGTGCCAATGAAGTTTCCGTAAATCGCATTTAAGTCTGCTGTTGTGTCTGCCAGAAAAATTCCAGGGCCATTATTCCCTGAAATTACGTTTCCAACCCCGAGTGAATCGCCAATTTGTATACTTCTTGCACTATCTAGTACAGCAACTCCCATTCCATTGGCGGCCGCTGCCATGCCGGTTGCGTCTATTCCGATGAAAGAATTGGCTATTCCGTTGAACGCTGTACCATTTCCACGTAACAAAACACCTGCTGAATCGCAGTTTGCGATGACATTTCTTGAGTGATGAGGCCAATCTCCGACCACGTTATCGGTTGCACCGGAGTTAAATAAAATACCAACACCGTTAAAGGTTGAGCCCGAAGTGCCAGAAGCATCCACGCCGATGTGCATACCTTCAACCAGACTCTCAGTTACCATATCTTCCAGGATTATCGACGCGCTATTGAAGTTGAATACGGACAGTCCCCGAAGTTTATGTTTAGAACCATTCGAGAGTATAATTGCAGATGCACTAGTACCTGTGCCATTGAGGCTTACCAGGGGTGAGCCGATTACAACGGGTGTGCCGCCAAAATCATCTGCCGGACCAGGGACTTCACTACCCGGTTGGGTATATCCATCAATGATGCAATCTTTTATTAGCCGATAAGGACCAATAACATTGATTGTAAAGGCGGGACCCGGAAGATCAAAACAGATGGAGTAGGGGCCGTTTGGAGATAAATTTACGCTATCTACAGCCCAGCCTAAACTACCAATTATTGCTCCTCCTGTGCCAGAAGGACTGGAAGACGTTGATGTAACACAGTAAGGCGTGTATTCTATTGATCCTGCGTCGGCTGTTTTGGAGTTTCGGCCATGCATAGTACGAAATCCTCTTCTCTGATCTTCTTCGGCCAAAACAGCTAAGTTGCCCCGATCGATCGCCGGACTCAAACTGGAAATGAAATTGAAGTATTCAAACCCATAACCATCCGTCATTAAAGAGTCGATCAATGGGTCCATTCCAAGGCTACTGGTGTCGGAGGTAGCTAATCCCACAATGGTGCCGAGGCTGGTCGGATTAGAATCGAAAAAATTACCACCGCCTGAGGAATTGCTCCCACCGTTAGAACTGATAGATGGATCAATTCCGCCTACGTCAGCCGAGTTGATCGCAAAGAGGTTGTTCGAATAAGTTATGGTACCGTTTTCGTTGTGAACACCACCACCATGGCCCACGGCACTATTCTTTACCAACGTATTATGGATAATTTCACCTGTGCCATTTTCCAGGTAGATTGCTCCTCCTTCCGCAATAGCTGCGTTGCGATAGAATGTGGAATTCACGCACAGAAGGTCTCCGTCCGAGTAAATTGCACCGCCATTATCAGCTGCATTTGCGATAAAAGAACATTTGTCAATAGTAAGTAAATCCGTACTGGTTACGTTTTGAATAGCGCCACCATCGGTTCCCTGATTACCTTCAAACACGGATCGACCTACGTAAACGTCTCCTTGATCACACCTGATGGCTCCATCGGTGTTTCCGGTAAACTTAATGCCATCTATATAAGTAAAATCTGAGATGGTTGCAGCCACATCCACAATGAACGTCGTCAGCGAGTTCGTTCCGTCAATTTCAAAATGCACTGGCATGGGGCCTTGTATGAACAGGCCTTTGTCAATGGTAATGGGGGATTGCAAAACAAGGGTTCCTGCTACGTTTATCTTAATGATATCACCGTCTTCCGCAGTATTGACAGCGTTCCGAAGAGAGCCTGCTCCGGTATCATTGAGATTGGTAACGGTAAGCAATTGTTGAGACATAACAACGCTAAACTGTGCGAGTAGAATAACAAGCAAGCCTAGTTTCAACGTAATGTATTTGAGTGTAAGCAACGACGTAAGGTGTTGAACTGTACCTCTAAAATTACTTTAGATTAATGAGAATTACAACGGAGCAATGATCAATCTCACATTAATTTGGGCGAACAACTTTTGGACCTGGCCCGGGCGTCGATGACTTGCTTTCAATAGGTTCGTTTCTTGGATAAGAAAAGGGCACAATGTTGGCTGGCTGAACCTTTCCATTTGAAGCTGTTTGTGCCGTGATTTGCATAAATATTCTGTCCGTTTCAAAAAGGTGCATTAAGTCTACCTGATAGTACACACCATCTCCGTCATCGAAATTTCTTGATTTGTACTCCCATGAGTACCCACTATACTTGCTGCCCATAAACTTCTGTTCTTCGTTTGGCTGCAGTATTGCCGTAATTGGTAACGTAGCCTTAGGACTATTCGGAGACTCAATGTGAATCAAACCTGTTTCGTAATCGATCCGAAGGTAATTGACCCCAACGATAACCCCCTCAGATTTAAATTTGCAACTTGTGTTGGAACTATCAGGTTTTACAAAAAATTTAGCTCTTCCCCTCAAATAGAATTCATCCTCGTGCTGCAACTTTAAAAAGTCATCATACTGTTCTTTGGTAACGCCTAAATTTTCATGGTACGGAAGGTCGTCTCCGGGAGCAACCCCCTTACTAAATTCTTTAAACCATTCAATCTTGGATTTAATAGAATCACGCATGATACGTTTGTACTCAGTTGCCTTTCTATTAGGCCCTATCTTGTAGATATCAGCCATGTAAACATCACCGATAAACCAGTGTTGAAGCGAGTCGCGCATATTCGGTGGTAGCTGACCGAACCCTACAGATGAGCACAATACCAAAATACCAATTACCAGAAGTCTCATGATGCAAAATTAAGCAATCATCGTGCCGATACAAGGATTTTAGAAAAGTTAGGCACTCCATTTGCTATATTTAAAATCCCGGTATGGCCGGTTCAGCTTATATTTAAACTTATGAAAAGATTGCTATTACTTGCCAGTTTCCTCCTGGGGCACATGTCTTATTCTCAAGAGGTTGAGTTGGTTATTTCTACAGGTTGGATTTACTCTCAGTCTACTTCTTTTAGCAACGATGGGGCCTTCTTGGTTACAGGCACGCAAAAGACCATTTACATATGGGATGTGAATACTGGCCGTGAAGTGCGTAGGACTTTGTTTACTTCTGATCAAACGCATACAATGGATTCTGTTTGGTTTTCGGAAGATGATACAAAGGTGATAGTGGGATTAATGATGAGCAACGACCGGTATCATGTAGATGTTTTGACCGGGAAGTCTGTTTTTGTGAAGAGTGATGTACAATACGATTATTCTCAGCCCTTTAAGAAATCGGTAATGATGAAGGCCAATGAGCACATGGCAAGTTCCAGTAGGGAAGACCTGGTATATCCCAGTCCGGACGGTAAACATGAGCTTCGCCTCCGTAAGGTGAAAAATCCTTACGACGTTGCGAATACGGCGCCGTTCAACTATATGACTGTTTTGCGTAGTGGGGATAAGGAAACCGAACAACCTGATACGGCTTATCTGGCCGACATTGCATTCTCCAGGGATGGTAAGATGGTATACTCCAATAAGAAGATTTATAGCCTCGAAACCCATCGAATGTTAAGTGAGTTGAAGCTCGCTCCATATGCGCCCATGGGGATTTCTTTTCTTCCGGGAACGCACATTCCTGTTACAGGAGCACAGGATCATATTCGCATTTGGGATTTTCCAACAGTTAGAACGATTCCTATAAAGGGGCTTGCTCAATTTAAATTTGCACCGGGTTACACGCACGCCATTGCGGAGTTATGGGAACCAAAGAGTAAAAAGAAAAAGCTGGCCAGAGTGGATATCAGGCAAGAGAAAGTTCTGGAGCAATCAACAGCAAATAGTGAACTCGGTTATCTGACGTCCGTAGGACCTGAAGCCAGGGTTTATGCCGTGATCGATATGAATCAACCAAAGGGTAATCCCATGGGCACTACTTATGCTGGATTAGCCGTTGACGCGGTTACCGGGAAACAAATCAAAAGATTCAAGAACTCAACCCAACTGCTGTGTATCGATGAGGTTACGTATATCGTTGATTCTATGGCTGGGAAACACAAGGTGTACCATCTAAAGGATGGGAATCTGGCAGACTACCCGGAACCGAATGGTCCCTATACCTATGCATACACACTATCGAACAACAAAAAATATGCGCTTGGTTATGTTGGAGGTGAGTACCAGGCAGATGCTGAAGGGAACCAACAAACGAAAATCGCAGCCTGGGATTATCTTGCCGGCGAACGGGTGTTTGAACAGTTTGTTACCGGTATTTCATTTACAGCTTACGAGGTAAGTGCAGATGACAAGTATTATGCATTTGGGGATCTCAACGGTACGATTTTCGTTTATGATCTGAAGTCAGGTGAAAAGCAATTTGAACTAACCGGACACACGGCAATGGTTCAGGAATTGGCATTTAGTGATGATAGCAAAAGACTATTATCTGCTTCTTATGATGGTACCCGTAAAGTGTGGAATCTTGAGACAGGCAAAGAGCAGGTTTCGCTAATTAGTATAGGTAGGGAGGACTTTGCCATCGTTACTCCTGATCAATATTATTACTCCACGAAAGGGGCAACAAAGAACATTCACTTTGTAAAAGGGATGGAAATCTTTCCATTTGCTCAGTTCGATTTGAAGTACAACAGGCCTGATATTATTTTGGAAAGGATGATGGCTTCGCATCAGGAAATGATCCGACCATATAATCTTGCTTATCAGAAAAGGCTTAAACGGCTTGGGTTTTCTGAGGATATGCTTAGCGGTGAATTTCACATGCCCGAACTGGTCATCACCAATGCAGATGAATTTCCGTTTACCACGAGTTCACAAAATGTAGAGTTGTCATTAAGATGTGTTGACTCCAAGTACAAGTTAGATCGGATTTTAGTACGTGTTAACGGCGTTCCGGTTCATGGCAAAAAAGGCCTAAGTATAAGAGATATGAACTTACGCAGTGTTGGCAAAAAAGTACCCGTATTGCTAGCTCCCGGAAACAACACGATTTCTGTAAGTGTAATGAACGAAAAAGGAGTAGAATCTTTAGCTGATAATCTGGACATTGCTTACACTCCGGCAGAGGCTAAACTACCTGACCTTCATCTGTTTACCATTGGGGTTTCAAAGTACGAACAGTCACAGTTTGACCTGAAGTATGCGGCCAAAGATGCTTCTGATATATCGTCCATGTTTACGGCAGCCCATGCACCGTTTGCCCAGGTTTATACACATCATATTACTGACGGTGAGGTGACCACTGAGTCGGTAGAGAAAATGAAGCAGGCATTGTCTGAAACTACTGTTGATGATGTAGTTTGTGTGTTTTTTGCCGGGCATGGTTTGTTGGATGGTGATCTGAATTATTTTTTGGCTTCGCACAATGTGAATTTTGAAGAGCCGGGAGACAAGGGTATTCCGTATGAGATGTTGGAAGACTTGTTGGATGGGATTCCGGCAAGAAAGAAATTAATGCTCATAGATGCATGCCATAGTGGTGAAATTGATAAGGAAGAGGTAGCGGTAGTGAGCAACGTTCCAACCAACGAAGGAGATGTGGTTTTTCGTGCTGTTGGGTCATCTGGAATCCAACAGGTTGGACTAAACAACAGCTTTGAACTAATGAAGGAACTGTTCACCGATATTCGAAAGAATAGCGGTGCTATGATTATTTCTTCGGCTGGAGGAACTGAATACGCAATGGAGGGAGATCAGTGGAACAATGGGGTATTCACCTTTAGCTTTCTGGATGGTTTGAAAAACGGCGCTGCGGACTTAAATGGGGATCAGAAGATAATGATGAGTGAAATAAATGAATATATCCGTGGTAAGGTTTCAGAACTTACTGATGGTCGACAAAGGCCCACCACACGTGCGGAAGCCATAGATCTTGATTTTAGATTGTGGTGATAACAGGAGCGATAAAATCGTCTCTGACCATTTCATCACTCGTCAGCATCGGCTTTTAGATATTTTTCCAACCATTGGTCTTGTTCCCAAAGTAAATGAAGTATGGACTCTTTCGCTCTATACCCGTGACTTTCCTTTGGCAACATCACCAGCCTGGCGATAGCCCCGTGCCCCTTTAGTGCATTAAAATATCGCTCACTCTGAAGAGGGTAAGTTCCTGAGTTATTGTCAGCTTCTCCATGAATCAATAGTAAGGGAGTCTTCATTTTGTCAGCGTGCATAAAGGGAGACATTGCGTTGTAGATTTCCGGTGCTTCCCAATAACTTCTTTCTTCACTTTGGAAGCCGAATGGAGTGAGTGTTCGGTTGTATGCGCCACTTCGTGCTATTCCCGCTGCAAACAGGTCTGAATGCGTAAGTAGGTTTGCTGTCATAAACGCTCCATAGGAATGTCCTCCAACGGCCACCCGGTTGCGATCTATGTAGCCTAGTTTATCTACTGCATCAATAGCTGCCTTTGCGTTGGCAACAAGCTGCTTTCTGAATGAGTCGTTTGGCTCTTCTTCTCCTTCTCCTACAATAGGAAATGATGCGTCGTCGAGAATTACGTATCCTCTGGTTACCCAGTAGATCATAGAGCCATAATGCGGATAGGTAAACTTATTGGGGTTGGCTGCAGATTGTCCGGCGCTGTTTTTATCCTTGTACTCTGTGGGATAAGCCCACATGATCATTGGTTTCTTTTCCTTTTTCTCCATATCGTAACCTACAGGCAGATACAGAGTTGCTGATAGTTCCAGTCCGTCGTCTCTTTTGTACTTAATCACTTCTTTGTGAACACCAGCTATACTTTCGAATGGATTTTTGTAGTGAGTTAATTGTTCCAGTTTGTCTTTGTAAATATTTCGGATGTAGTAGTTAGGGAATTCCGTGGCAGATTCGATTCTAACCAGAAATGTTCCCTTTTTCAGATCAATGGCGTCATAAATATTTTCAAACTTGTCTGTGTACGCAGAAGTATATACTCTTTTGGTTTTGCCACTTTTCAGGTCCAGTTTATCAATAAATGGAAATTGCCCTTCCTCTGTGTAACCGTCTCCGATCAGATAAGCCATGTTCTTTTCAATGGCAATCACATTACGTCCAAACTGATTTTTCTCATAAACGAAGTCGCCGGGATCACTGTATTTATCCTGATAGTTTCTATCAACCAGGATTAGGGGCGTTTCGTTACTGTTCGAAGGATTGAATCGGTATGCTTTAGTGTTTCTTGTATTCCACCAGTAGTCATAACAAACGGCCATGTTGTTGTTACCCCATGCAATACCGGAATACCTGTTTTTGACTTTAAGGAGGGATAAGGGTTTTCCCGTAAACGGAGCCGCTAACTGAAAGACTTCATCCCTGTATTCCGCTTCAACTTCGGGATCTCCTTTGTCCAAAGCTTCGGCCCAATATAGAGTTGCTGGTTGATCCGCCCTCCATGAAATTGCTCTTTTACCCTCGCGTGTGGCCATAAATCCCTTAGGCAATTCTTCAAGAAGTGGAGCCTCATCGAAAACAAGAATCTTTTTTCCGGCAGCATCGTAAATGCTTGTTTCATATGGGAAACGATAATAAGTAACGATGTATGAAAAAGGTCTTTTGAGTTCCGTTGTTTTGACGTATTTACCGTCCGGAGACCATGAAACACTATTGTACATTGCCGTTTCGGCCCATTTGGAGATTTTACCATCCAGATCAACAAGTTTTAACTCAGATCGTGCAAGTTGTTCGAAGTTGAACTCGTCATCATTGTTTTTCAGCAAATCCTGATAAGTTCTATTCTGTGCTTTACTTCCATCACTTACGGAAATGATTGCCCCCTCAGGTATCGCATTTTCGGTATCAATCAACTCCTTTCGATCGGCCGGAACCACCTTGATCAGTAGCCCTGAATTATCGGGTTTCCAATTGTAAACATCTCCAAGGTTGTCATTCAGATTTGCTTCCGTTAGCTTTTTTGCAGCCCTTGTATTGGCATCTACGACCCATAGTTCCAATCCATTCTTAGTGGTGTTTGTAAAGGCAAGCATGGTTTGATCTGGCGACCATCCTACATTTGCAATTCTTGGGTTTTCCGGCAGCCCTTTTACCTGCACTTCTTCCTTATCCGAAACCAGTCTGAACTTTATATTGTTGTAATAGGTAACCCGACTACCAATGTTGGTTTTTGGATTGATTCGTAAACCGCCCAGTCGTAGTTCATTTTCCGATAGTTCCTCAATACTTTTGTATGCATCACGGTACAAGAGGAACATTTTTTCTCCTTTTTCATCAATTCGTGTCCACGGTGCAAGTGGAACATCCACCAATTCCAGAATTTCCTTTGGCGGAACCTGATATCCGGTGTTTTCCTGTGCCAGAAGATAAGCTGGAGTGACCAATAATAGGAGGAGAGCAAGATTTTTCATGATGCGTTTATTTGTGATTCAAACATACAAAATGCAGGGCAAGACCATCGCCTAATGTGCATAAACGAAAGAAAAGATACACAGTAGGTTCAATACTGTTTTCAATTGCTTTCCACGCCAGCTGAATCCTGAGAATATTCTTGTGGAACTTCGAGATCCCTTGAAACTTCTTCCCAGTTTTTGGGAGGTTCTTCTGAATCACAACTGCCTAAAAAAAGCAAAGGAAAGAGTAGTAAAAGGTACTTCATGAGTTTAAGTATTGGGTTATCAGTTGGTGAAAGTGATGTACACCAGTCTCTTTGCCTGGCGAGTATCTCCCAGTAGTATAGAAATTCGATTGCACACCTCGTTGAACGCTTTCAACCACAAATTCATCTTCCCGTTCCACCTTGTCTAACATGGCCCCCGCACCAAAATCCAGTTTAGATTCGTCGAAGACATAGGATATAAACTGAACTTTGGTTTTGTTAATGCTCACGGGTTTTACAACGTTTACACTAAGTCCCCACGGATAAAAGTTGAGCATGAGGTTCGGAAATATCCAGTAATAGTAAGCAGCTACATTTTTCCCAAAGTCAGGGTGTCTATCTGGCAAGTCGAATCCGGAATCGGATTGGTTGGAGTAGCCGATCTGCAGTACCACGTTTCCGAGAAGTTCTGTTGTATAACTACTGTAATCTAGTTGCTGGTTTAAATCAGGATGAACGAAAGGCACGTGGAACCCTTCAAGATAATTGTCGCAATACAGTGCCCAGTTTGCCTTTACAAAGTACTCGCGATCCATTGTTGGTTCGGCTGTAAACATGTCAAAGGGTAGAAAACCAACTCGATGATCAAGGACAGATTGAATTTCATCAAACCGTGCGTCGTTATCCAGATTGGCGAATAGAAATCCGTTCCAATTAGCCAGTGGGAAGTTTCTTAAGTCATCACAAGGACGTGGAAAGTCTTTCGTTCCCTGAAACTCCGGCATACTGTTGAAACTTCCGTCAAGATTAAACTTACGTCCGTGATAAAGACAACTCAAATTTCTAAACTTACCAGGCTGCTGAACAACAATGTTGCCTCGATGAGTACAAACGTTCGACAGGCATCGCAGAGAATCCTGACCATCACGTACCACTACAACGGGCTCGTCAAGAAAGCCATCCAATATAGAAGTGGGGTAGGCATGAGTACTCAAAGTGAGCCCATCCAATTCTTTTAAATTTCCCAACCAGTGCCAGGCTTTTAAGAATATCTTTTGCTTACAAAGATCATACACTGCCTGATCCTTGTAAAACCTTCCCGGCAGGGTCTCTGCAATAGTAATATCGGGATGAACTTTATAAGCCATTAAAACGAATATAATTAATTGGCTTGTCCCAAATTTGCTTTCATTTAATAATTCTATTCTAATTTTGCCATATGAGATGGTTGGTCTTACTACTTGGATTACTAGTGTTTGCTACTTCTTGTGGAAAAAGAAGAGCCAGAAAGCAGGCAGAAGAAGATGAACAGATTATCCAGCAGTACATTGCAGATAATAATTTGGACGCTTCAGCGACAGGATCCGGACTTTACTATGTCATAGAGAATCAGGGGACCGGCCCCAATCCTACGGCTAATTCAGACGTAAAAGTGGACTACACTGGTTATTATACCAGTGGGCAGCAGTTTGATAAAAGTCCGGCAGGTGGAATTACTTTTAATTTACAGAGCGTTATTCAGGGGTGGACAGAGGGCATTCCTTACTTCAAAGAAGGGGGCAATGGTGTCTTGTTGATTCCATCTGCACTGGCATATGGTTCTTCAGGTTCGGGTAGCGTACCACCTGATGCAGTCCTAATATTTGATGTGGAGTTGGTGGAAGTGGTAAATTAAACCCGAACGCCAATAATGCAAATATCGTCTACCTGATACGCTCCGGATTGAGCCATCCAACTTTCTATTTCCAGATCCATCAATTTCCCATGCTCCTGAAACGGTTGGTTTTGCAGGCTCAGAAATAGTTCATAGAGCCTTTTTGTCATGTACTTTTTGCCACTACTGCCTCCAAACTGGTCGGCATAGCCATCGGAGAAGGTATACAGTGCATCACCCGGTTCAAGTTGTATTTCGTGTAATTCAAAAGGGGAGTTGCCTTTCATGTGTTGACCGATAGGCTGCTTGGAGCCGTTTATCACCACCAGATGCTTCCCATCTTTTTCCATTTTTCTTCGGTTGCTGATGCCGCTTACTTTTTCCGGATTACTGGTTAACAGACACAAGGGGTTATAGGCACCGGCAAATTGTAACAAATTTGTTTTTCTGTTCAAAGAACACAAGGCAATGTCCATACCGTCTTTTTGTCCATCGGCCATCCCTTTTTGTTCCAGAGCGTGAATAATTTTGTCTCTTAATTGATTTAGAATTAAATCGGGGCGGGTTTCGCCGCCTTCAGTTACAATCTGGTTGAGAAAGCTAACACCGAGCATACTCATAAATGCACCAGGAACCCCATGTCCGGTACAATCTGCCGCTGCCCAAATGGCAATTTCATCCTTTTCATGCGCCCAGTAAAAATCTCCGGATACTACATCCCTGGGTTTGAACAACACGAACTGCTCATTACTTACGCGATCCCAGGTTTCCTCATTAGAAAACAGAGCATTTTGTATTCTACTGGCGTAGTGAATAGAGGATTGAATTTGCTTGTGTTGTTCTTCAACTAACATCTTCTGCTCTTCAATTACCCTTTTCCGTTTATTGGAAACTATCAATCGGTTACCAATAAAAATTGAAAAAACGATCAGCAAAGCAATCCCGATGAACAGGTAAATATTTTGCGTTCTTCCGTGCTCAATGTCCGCCCTTAATAATGCCGTGTCTTTAGCGTGAGCCAGACTGTCAGAGATATGGCGTAAATCGGATTCGAAATGGTATTCTGTTCGTAAAAGTTCCTTTGTTTTCTCCTCATTGTGTAGACTATCTCTTAGTTGAGTAGATTTTTCATACATCTGGAGTGCTTCCTCAAACAGCCCCATGGCCTTATAAGTAGCATACAATCTGTAGCTGGTACTTTGAACATTTCCCAGCGCCCCAATACTATCTGCAATGGCCAAAGCTTCAGTACTCAATTCAACCGAAGTACTGTAGTCTCCAATACTGTCATAAACCGACGCCATGCTGTTTAGAGTTTCACTTACCCCATGTAGATCGGAAATTTGCTTTCTAAGGATAAGAGCTCGCTGAAAGTGTTCAATCGCCTGTTCATAGTCTCCTCTCGCGCGGTGATCCCTGCCAATACTCATCAACGCCGTTCCCATACCGTACTGGTCTCCTAATTCCTTATACAAATCCCAACTACGTGTAGAATAATCGTTGGCTTTCTGGAAGTCTCCGGCGTCCCTGAAATGGGAAGCAAGATTAGATAGCGCTGTAGCTATTCCGCGTCGATCGTCGATCTCCTCCATAATAGACATGGATTGCTCGTAGTACTCCTGACCCTTGTCCATTTCACCTTGCTCGAAATAGATAATTGCAATATTTCCAAGTACCGCCGCTTCTCCCGGTTTATTGCCATTACTTACATATAGCTGCAGACTTTTCGTGTGATTGGTAAGCGCCTTATTGAACTCTCCAAGCATTC
Source organism: Parvicellaceae bacterium (assembly GCA_965267315.1). Taxonomy (GTDB): domain Bacteria; phylum Bacteroidota; class Bacteroidia; order Flavobacteriales_D; family Parvicellaceae. The sequence continues at coordinate 3,239,210 of OZ253949.1, read as the reverse complement.
TATGCGCCAATCCAATATTGTTCAGTACAGAAGCCTCCCCAACCGGGTCGTTTAGTTTGCGATTTAATTCTAGAGATTGGTTATAGTACTTGAGCGCATTAGGAATGTCGCTTACCATATAATAAACTGCTCCCTTTATCTTGATGGTAAGCGCTTCGTATTTGAGGTCACCTGCGTCTTTAGAAAGCTTAATGGCATCGTCTATAAGAATAAGTGCACTGTCCGGGTCAGAGTATAAATAGCCGTCAACCACGTAATTGGTCATGGCGTCCAGTCGCGTAGAATCCGCTACCGATTCATCGTTCCACACTGCCCATAAACTGTCTAAGTACTGGGCATTCCCTGCAAGGGAAAGTAGAAAGCAAAATACAATACTAAGAAGGGCCTTCATAAGGTATGGTAAGATAATAATTATCCATTTCTAAATCTCTACAAGTGTTGCTTTACTTAACTTCGAATCGAATCATGTAGCCCGTTTATGGATACTGCGTCAATTGCTGAACTTAGAAAAGAGCTTCAACCAAAGGCTCCTCAGGAACTTGTGGAGATCGTTCTAAGATTGGCACGTTACAAGAAGGAGAATAAAGAACTACTCACTTATCTTATGCGTTGGGTAGACAATGAGGATTTGTTCATTTCACAGATGAAAACAGAACTTGAAATCCAATTTGGAGAGATCAATCGCTCCAATCAGTACTTTGCCAAGAAAGGACTGAGGAAAGTGCTAAGATATATGAACCGTTTTATCAGATATTCGGGTAGGCCCGAGACGGAAATTGAGTTGCGTCTGCATTTTTGTTACCTCATGAAGGAGCATTCTGATCCGATTTATACCAATATTCTGATTGGCAATATTTTTCGCAGGGAGAAGGAGAAAGCCATCAAGAAGTTGGACAAGGTACATGAAGATTTACGCTATGATTACCTGATGGTTATTGAAAGCCAGAATTTATAATCTAACAGGCATTCCGAATAACCTAAATTCAGGGATTAGGACTTTAGAATGCGTGCAACACTTTTTGCTTGAAGTTTGTCCAGCCGATCATCTGCTTCCTCGACCTTTCCTTAATTGGTTCTTACCTATACCAAAAGGAAGCGGTATATTGTGGTGCATTTAAGTAAACTTTCATGAAACAATTTTTCATCGTCGCCTTGGCTATACTGCTGGGATTCAGTGCTTCGGCGCAGTTAAACATGACCCAATTGGGACACATTGATCTGGTAAGTATGCATGGCTCAGATCTAAGTGACGTTTGGGGGTACACCGATCCATCCGGTGAAGAGTATGCAATTGTAGGGCTGAACAATGGTACTTCCATTTGTCATGTAACCAACCCGAGTAGCATTACGGAAGTATTTTATGAGCCTGGGATGAACTCGGTATGGCGTGATATGAAAGTTTGGAATGACCATGCATTCATTACCACGGAAGCATTAAATGGCCTTCTGATTATCGACCTGAGCACGCTATCTGGAGGAACTCCGGTAACACTAGGTACCACTTATTACAATGGTCCAGGAGGGGATGAGTGGGAATCGGCTCATAACTTGTACATAGACGAGAATGGTATATGCTACATTTTTGGAGCCAATCGTGATAATGGTGGTTGCATTATGCTGGACGTAACAGATCCTACCAATATTATTGAATTGGGAGCCATTGAAGATTGGTACGTCCATGATGGAGTTTGTAAAAACGATACACTTTTTCTCGCTCACATTAATGATGGTTTTATGACCGTTTGGGATGTAAGCAATAAGTCTGCGCCGGTTCAATTGGGATCCTCGCCAACTCCGGGTTTTTTCTCTCACAATGTTTGGTTCTCGGATGATTTGGATTACGTCTACACAACGGATGAAATTCCGGATGGGTATATCGGAGAGTACGATGTGTCAGACCCCACTAATATTATTGAATTAGATCGTATCCAATCTTCTCCCGGAATGGATGTAATTCCGCACAATGCACATTTTATAAACGATTACATAGTTACTTCCTATTACAGAGATGGGATTACCATTCATGATGTATCCAATAAGGGTAATATGATTGAAGTTGGGAATTTCGACACGTCTCCTGCACTGTCTGGCGACGGCTTTAACGGTTCGTGGGGGGCTTATCCCTGGTTGCCATCAGGGAACATTCTGGCCTCGGATATTGAGGAGGGATTGTATGTGCTTGGAGCTACTTATCAAAGAGGATGTTATTTAGAAGGTAATGTTACTAACTCGGTTACGGCAGCTCCTATCAACGACGTGCTGATTGAGTTGGTTAGCACATCCATTACCGATAATAGCAATATTGTTGGTGATTACGCAACAGGTTACCACGCAGCAGGAACTTATGATGTGATTTATTCTAATCCGGGTTATTATCCGGATACTGCATTCGGTGTGGTTCTTACAAATGGGGTAACCACGGTACAGGATATGCAATTGGTACCGATTCTTCCGGTGGATATAGATGGCAATGTGTCAGAGCTAGCTGGCGGAGCTGCGGTGGCAGGCGCAATGGTTGTTGTGGAGAACGATGATTTCACACACACCGCTACCACCGATGGTTCCGGAAATTGGTCGATAACCGGAGTTATTCCAGGTGACTATACTGTAACCGTTGGTTTATGGGGTTATATAACAGCTTGTACAAGTACCACCTTCAATTCCATTAATACGACACAAAACATCCAATTGGATGAAGGGTATGCGGATGATTTTGCAGTGGATCTTGGCTGGGTTGTTGGAAATACGGCCAGTACCGGTGAATTTGAGAGAGTTGATCCAATCGAGATTACTTCGGGTGGCGGAACGGTAACCGTACCAGACGATGATTTAACAGGGGATTGCGCAGGACTTTGCTACACGACCGGAAACAATGCTACTACATCGGGAGCAGACGATGTAGATGGAGGTGAGACGTGGATTGTATCACCGTCAATGGACTTATCCGGATATGCTAATCCTTACTTGCATTTTCACAGGTATTGGAATAATTCGGGCGGAGGTTTTGGCGATCCGAGAAATGATAGTTTAACGGTTATTCTAAATGATGGAACTAATGACTATATCGTTGATTTTTATACGGAAGACGACAACGATAATGCGTGGACAATGCTTACTTATAGAATCAAAGATTTCTGCTCTCTAACGGCGAATATGACTGTTACTTTTCACACGGAAGATGAGAGTCCCGGACATCTTGTAGAGGCTTCAATAGATGGGTTTAGTATTGTGGATAGTGCTTCGACAGATATTAATGATCCCGGTACGAGTCATTTAACAATTTATCCAAATCCATCTCCGGGAGAAATTACGATTTCAGGAAATGGTCAAATTCAGTTTCTTGAGCTATATAGTATTACTGGTTCTTTGATGGATAGCCACCCCGTAAATGCTAATGAGACAATTAGATATATCCTTCCGGAGGTGAGAGGCACGTATCTGCTCAAGTTGACTTACACTGATGGTTTGATTGCTTACCGTAAGGTGATCCGACAATAGTATAGGCGCTCCAGCTGTTGGATTTGTCAGAAAACTGGCAATAGCTGGAGGGTGATTGTGATACATTCGGTGTAAAGAGTTTTAACCATGCCATACATAGACGTAATTAATTACGAAAATGCGGAGGGAAGATTAAAGGAAATCTATGATGACCTGATCTCAAGTAGAGGAAAACTGGCTGCCGTTCACACCATTCAAAGCTTAAATCCTGAAACCATTGTCAATCACATGGATTTGTATATGATGGTGATGTTCGGAAGGTCTCCATTGAAACGGGCTCAAAGAGAGATGATAGCGGTTGTTGTAAGTCGGGCCAACAATTGCGCCTATTGTCAGAAACACCATGCTGAAGCTTTGAATCACTACTGGAAGAACGATGAAATGATTGACCAGCTCAGAGAAGATTACCGGAAACTGGAGTTGACCGAGGTGGATATGGCTTTATGCGATATGGCATGGGATATGACCAGGAATCCTGATGAGAACAAGGCGTTTCATGCACAGCGATTACGCGAATTAGGCTTGGAAGATAGAGCCATTCTTGATGCCACCCTGGTTCTTGCGTACTTCAATTTTGTAAATCGATTGGTTTTAGGTTTGGGTGTTCATCTGGAAGATGATGGTGCCGGAGGGTACAAATACTAAGTAATAGTTAAGTTCTTTAGAAGAAGTGGTTCACCCCAAATACAAAACCACCTTCCCGAAAATCGCGGGTATTCCATCCGTAATCAAAACGGAATACGGCGTTATAGAGTTTTCTGGTTTGGATACGAATTCCAAGCCCACTGTATATATTAAGATTTTCGCTGGCGGCCATTTCGTCAAAATTGCCTCCTGGCGGTCGAAGGGAGCCTATATCAGTAAAGAAGTTGCTTTGCATGAAGAACCAGTCAGTAGTCCATACGGTATACCGGTATTCTAAATTGGCAATGCCAATGGCTGTGCCTCTCGCCACTCGATTTCCAATGCCCCGGAGGTTGATGTAACTATCCAAAACAAAAGGGGAGAAGGGCGAAAAATTATTTGTAGCGACGCCTAACTCAATTTTTCCGGCAAGATTTCCTTTACGGCCCACACGTTTGTAATACTTCAATTCGCCCATTAGCTTTAAAAAACTGGCTTCAGGAAAATCTTCGGTTTCAATGTTTTCCAGATACAGCTTGTAATAGAGCCCATCGATATATTGATAGTGCAGGTTTACATTTTTATGCTCAAAGTAACCCCGGATTTGATATTTAAACAGATCTAGCATGAAGCCTTGCTCGAAGTCTCCGACTTGCTTTTCGATATTCTCGTAGTATTCCTTCATCAGCATGCCACCAAGCGCGAACCTGCTAAAATCATTGATCCAGTAGAAACCGGCCGCACTTATTGAGTAATTATCGTAGTTGAAATCGCTGCTTTCTTCCCCAAAATAAAGCGGTTCGATGGTGGAATAGCTACCGAGAACCAGTTCATGCCCGGTGCGCAAATTAAGGTGCCTGGGTGCTACCATATACATTTTTGCACTATGCCTTTGGTAATATTGATAGAATCCACCTAAGGTGTAATTCCTTCCAAGCCAGTTGATGTTATTTACACCAAGTTGAAGCTTCCAGTTCTCTTCAATTGCAGAAATATCGATAATAGGTATGTAGTTAATAGATTCGTTGAGGTTCACATCCAGTATCAGCGAATCGTTGGCAATTTTTTTAGACCAGTTAACTTCAAAAAATAGGTTGGTATTGCGAATGAGTTGTATGTCTTTTAGCCAAAGTGCTTCATCGTATACTTTCCCAATTTCCTGATGTGTTATTGCCAGAAGATAAGAGGGATCCGTTTGTTTTAAGCCGTAAAAACGGATGTCTTTAACAACCTGGGCATGGCTTGCAATTGAGAGCGGCAGTATTACTATGAAGAAGAGTAATCTCAATTTGAAGTGAATCTTTTCAGGTTTCCAGGTTAATAGAAGGTCTGGTGTAGACCTTTTTTCAAGAGCCTGTGATGTATTTGATGCCAAGATTAAACGTATTTCCAAGACCATTGTTTTGGCTACGCCAGAAATCGGTGTAGAGAAGTTCAATGTTCAATTTGTCTGAAAATTGGTATTTGAATCCGGCTCCTGAGGCGGTATAGCTTGCCGGAACGACCCAGTCTGATGGAGCAGCACCGTTTTGCCGAGGTTCAATATTATTGGTGAAGCGGTGTAGATGCTGTGTCATCAGGTAGAAAGTAACTTTCGGAGTGGGAAAGTAACTTATAAAAACGCTCACGGGGGTGTCCAACATATCAATCTGATCGCTGTTTACTCCAAACCTGAACCACAAATCCGCCTCGGTAAAAAGCTGAAAGTCACCGAACATTTTAGTATAGAAAAACTGGTTCCACCAGGTGATGCGGTTCCAGTCGGCCCATGTAAGAGGTTCTTCACCAGGATTAAAGTTTCCTTCCGGATGTTGAATTACAGGAACAGACAAGGTGCTCTGAATCGTGAAATCAGCAACCTCTTTGAATGGCTGAACTTTTACCCTTAATCCAACTGAGGTTAAACCGAACCGGGTACTATCGGTGTTTGTGAATTCGAAGGCTCTGTTAATGGCAGCAAAACTTGAGTCGGCCGAGGTCCGCCCGTTGGCTCTAATTGTTAAATCCAGTCCCAGATTGAACCGTTTTCGTCTGTCGATTCCCACTGTCCATTGCAACCAACTGGTTACGAAGGTGGATCTGTAGCCTGAGAATCTCGTTCCCAGCCAGTTGTTCGCATTTTCGGTATACATCGAATTAAATATGGTAAAGTCCATTTGCCGTTTACCAAGAAGACTTCCGGCAGTATATGTCTGTAGGTTAAATTCCTGCTCTTGTTCAGTATCCGAACTAGCCCCGGCATCCTTAGTGTGTAACTGGGAAGAAGAATTTAAAGTCCAATCATAAGGGTAGTACTTTACATCAGCAGAAACATCTAGATCATCTGTTCTGTAATGATTGATATAGGTTAACAACTCTTTATTGGTTTTGCCAAAGTCTTCTCCATACCATTTGAATATCTGAGACAAATGGTTGTGTCCGTCTTGTTCATAAACAAACCAGGAAGCGTTTAGCACGGAATAGGTTCGTTCATCCATTGCCTCGTTAATATTCTCCCTCGTAAAGTATGTTTGGGAAATAGGAGGGCAGCTCACTGCTCCGCAGACCAACACAAAATGCAATCGAGGGTCGAAATATTGCTTTCGTAAAACTTCGTTCTCTAAATGATCCAGAGTATACATTTGGCCAGCTATGTTATGTTTTCTAATGTCGAAGAAGCCTGTTATTTCCATTGGTGAGCCAACCGGATAATGTTCCACGACCTGCTTGATCACCATGAAGTTGTAAGCATTTATGAGGTGAGCCATTCTGGTGGCCGAATCTTCTTTAGAATAGTCGAATTCTTCGTAAAATTTCTTTGATTCATGGAACAAACTGTCAGTTCCCAAAGCGCCGTAATTCACCTGTCCGGCAATCACGTATTTTTGCAGCAATTCTTTGAAAGCCTGGGCTTGCGCAACACCGCTGTTTATAAGCACCCCCGCCATCAATATTTTCAGAATTTTCATTATTGCTAATCTAAAGGCTGCATGCGCTGATAAAGGTATTGCATTTGACAATCCGTCATCAATTAGGCGTATGATAATAAAATGAAGTGGGTGATCAAACCCTCACACCAATGATACAAATGTCATCCACCTGTTCAAAGTCGCCCTGCCATTCTTCCAATGCTTTTCGAATCATTTCCTTTTGCTGGTCCATGTTCTGATGATATATAGACAACAGTAACTCTTTGAAGCGACGGTATTTAAATTTCTTGCCTTTTGGTCCGCCAAACTGATCTGCCAGGCCATCGCTAAAAACATAAATGGTATCTCCTGGATATAGGCTGATTTCTTGCTGGCTGAAGGGTTTCATTTCGAAATATGTGGCGACAGGCTGTTTATCGGGTTTAAATTCTAGTAAACTAAGGTCCTGCACCTCTCTATAATTGAAAACCACTTGTTCGGATTTGGCAATAAATTCTCGTTTACGCACAATCCACAAGGGGTTATTGGCACCGGAATAAGAAATTGACTTACCTTTTTTACCATAATTCATCGCACAAAGGGCTACATCCATTCCGTCGTAAATACTCTCAGAACTATGCGAGAATGTTTCTGTAATCTCTGCTCTGGTCTGGTCGAGAATTGCAGAAGGTTGGGTATGTGCAAATTCCTTTACGCTACGGTTTAAAGCATTGGAGCAAACCACTGACACCATGGCTCCGGGAACGCCATGTCCGGTACAATCTGCCACCGCAAATAACGTTTTGGTCTTTCCCGGAAGAACCACTTTCTGCATCCAAAAGAAATCACCTGATACTTGTTCTTTTGGCCGGAAGAACACAAATCCTTCTTCACCAAGTCCGTTGCTTAGTTCTTCTGGAGTTGGAAGGATGGCCTGCTGCAATCTTTTGGCATACCTGATACTATCTGAAAGTTCCTGATGGGTTATTTCCAGAATATCATGTTGCTCTTTGATTTTAGTGCGTTGTTTTTCGGCAGCTTTGCGCTGTATGTCAATTTCTTCTTTTTGCTGCTCAATTTTTGTTTTTTGACGCATGGTAACGCGGAGTCTGAAAAATATCAAAGCCAAAATCACAGCAAGTATTGCCAGTCCGCCGTACAAAACATATTTGCGCGTATTCTCTTTTTCTAGCAGTAAATCTTTCCTTTCAGACTCGGCCTGTTTTTTAGCAATGAGGATGTCTTGCATTTCCTTTTCTTTGGCATAACTCACACTATCTTTCAATCGGGCCTTATCATATTCATACTCGATTTGAGCCTCCAAAATTTCCTGATTAGTTTCTCTATTTGTAATGTTATCACGCATTTCAATAAACTGCTGGTACAGCTTCAGGGCTCTTTCATAATTCTTTTGTTTTGCGTAAACATGACTTAGTAAAAGAGAGGCGTCCTGAATAATTTCCACCATTCCCAAATCTCTTCCTAGTTGTAGCGCACGACGTCCGGTTGATTCGGCTTTTTTAATCTGCCCACGCTTCAATTCTATCTGACCGATAAAAACCAGCGTATTTCCAACTCCTTGCATGTAAGGCAGTTCTTCGTAAAGTTTAAGAGCCCTCTGATAGTAGTATAGTGCGGAGTCGGTTTTACTTTCAGCCTCAAAAATTTGCGCTATATGATTCATCGTGCGACCTACGCCAACAAGGTCTCCAGTTTCCCTTTGTATTGAAATAGAACTGTCAAGATACATGCGTGCCTTATAATTGTCTTTATCAACTTCATGGTAAATAGAGCCTATATTATCGAAGCTCAATGCGATGCCAACCTTGTCATCTATTCGCTTTTGAAGGGCTAGTGCGCGGTGATAGAATTCGAGCGCCTTTTTAATGTTGTGCATTTCATCGTAGATGTACCCAATGTTGCTCAGGCAGATTCCAATTCCGATCTGGTCATTTACTTCCTCTCTTAGGGTTAACGATTTTTGGTAATAATCCAGAGCGGTGGTTAGTTCCCCTCGCGTATCATAAGCGTAACCAATGTTATTGTAGGTTGCGGCAAGCCCTTTTTTGTCACCTATTTTTTCCTGTATCATCTGGCATTGCTTGTAGTAGTCCATAGACTCCTGCATGCGTCCTTTTTCTCCGCTTGAGTACCCCAGGTTGTTAATGGCTCCTGCCATAAGTGATTGGAAAGCGATATTCTCCGCATTACTTAGGTTCTTTCGCGCAAGATTTTTTTCCGCTATCTCAATAATTGTATTACTCAACGCCACAAGAGTGTCTACACTCGACAGGTACAAAATTTCCGAAAGGGCGGCGTAGGCGTTACATCGGGTGGTGTCGTGGGTGGCTGTACGTGTAACTCCGTCTAATGAATCAATGTAAGCCTGCTCCTCCTCAGAAAATTGGGCTTTAACTTCTACGAAGGATAGTAATAGGAGTAAAATGCTAATTACACGTATCACGAGGGGCAATCTAATTTGAGCAGGTAATTAATTTGCACGGTAAGATACAAATAGTGTTACACTATAGGGAAGAAACGTCCTCCTTGCCAATTTCTATTCCCAAAACCACTTTAAACCCATGTTGACTCACTCGCGCGGCTACCTGACGATCACCCACTAGTAGATTATCCGAAGTAGGTTGGGTAAAGTTTACGTACTGATGAAAGGTTTTACCTCCGGCAAAGGTGTACTCCAAACCAGCAGTTAGTATTTGATTCTTTTTTGTTTTTCGGCTGAAACCGGCCGAAAAGTGGAACAAATGCCATTTGGTTCCTTCGGGGTTCAAATGCTGAAATGTGTAATGTGGGCGGGCATTGTAGTTGAAATCCGTTCTCGCACCAACCATTATATTGGTCTCAGGGGTAAATTGCCTTTCAAACCCTAGCCCGAAGTTCATAAATGCATGTCGTTGTTCCCCGTAAGCCAGAAAATTCTGCTTAGCAAATACCTCGTATGTAAGCGAGTCATCGATAAAGTTTGGATAAGTATTTACCGGATTGGCAGGATCAAACACCAAATAGTAGGGGGACGCAAAAAATAACTCATTGCTGAAATGAATCCATGATTTACCTCCGATTTTTTTACTCACTCCAATGGCAATGGAGCCGGGAAATTTATGCTGGGCATCTTGTTTACTCCTTCTGTCTACAAACGTTATATCCGTAGCGATGTGTTCGTCAAGATTCTGAATGGTAAACTTCCGGTATACATCTGCTTTTCCAATCATGTTAAAGCTAGGTGTGGTAAATGTGATTCCCAATTTAGACTTCGGCCATTGGAAGGCGATGGACGGTTTAAAAACGCCCTTAACGTTCCAGTATTTGAAATCAATAGCAGAGTTAACGCTCGCAATATCACCGGAAGAAGGATCCATTGGCAGTGCGTCCATCTGAATGTTGTTCGTGTATTTCACGTCTCTGAATACTCCGAAATGAGCCAGTCCAACCGACATGGCATCTGTTAGCTGATAGGAAACAGCAACACCTGCCCAATATTCCATGATCTTGTGGCTGAATCCATAACTCGCAACGTAATTTTCCGGTCCCGCCATACTGTCCAGTATTTCATACTCGTGTTGGTGGAGATAATCATAGTTACTTGTAAAAACGGTCTTGGTATTTACAGAATAGCCAAACTTTAGCCGATCATTTCGTTTGTGCTCTAGGATTCCTGCAATTACACTAGGGAACGTCGCAAATTCCGTTTCTTTTAGATTCAGATCTTTTCCCAGTGCATCGCTTACCTTGTTTATGCGCAGCTTATAAGCATTTACGGTAATCGATAAATTCGGGTTGTTGACGAAAGCCATTGCAGCGGGGTTGTAATAGACGGTGGCATTGTCACCCAGCCCGGCCGTAGCGGCTCCGCCAAGTAAAGATGCCCTGGTTCCAAATTGCTCGGTCCAGTAATGGGCATCCTGTGCGGTCGTCTGCATTAGGGTTGAAAATGCAGATATAAGAATGATATAAATCTTAAGGTGTGCAGACACGTTAGTCAAAAATAGTGAAACAGTTAAACTGACTATCTTTTAACCGTATTCGCTTTATTAAAGTAATGAGAAATAGTCTCTTGAGCCGTTTTATTTTGTGGTGTAAATCTATTGTTCGATTTTCCTCCAGCGTTTGCATGATTAATGTGCCATTTCCATAGAAAGCCACCGGCAAACCACTTTTCACCGTAGATGGCTTTAAAAAATGCTTCGTACGCATTCTTTTGTGCTGCTTGGTTGACCGCACCTGGTTTTTCTGAATCCCAGGTATGCTTCATATTGTAGTCTACGCTCCGAAAACCGTATTCCGTAAACAGGATCGGTTTTTTGTAGAGTTCGTTGGCCTGGCGAAGAATCGGTTTCACCTTGTTCCATTGCCCAATTAAACTTCTTACACTGGGTGTCTTGTCATCAGACATTGGGAAATAGGCATCAACCCCTATATAATCAAGTCTGGACCAGAATCGAATTTTTCCGAAGTTATCCCAATTGGCCGAGTAGGTCAGTTTACCTTTAAATTCAGCCCGCACTTTGTCAATGAGGTTATTCCAGAATTTAGGTCGTTTCACCACCCAGGTTTTGAATTCACATCCAATACTCAGGATTTCCACATTCAGGCTGTCGGCTATCCGGGCAAATTTTAAAATGAAATCGGTATAGTTCTTTTCGAGTTCAGCCCACTTCACCGGACTTTCTGTAAAATCTATGTGTCCAACAAACTGATCTTTTATCCAAAGCTGAGGTTTAAGCATCACATTGAGCCCAACACTTTTCGCCTGTTTAATAGTTTGGATGGTACCTTCTGTGGTTTCACCCCACCATTGATGTTTGTGATCGTGTCTGATTTTAGTTTGACCTTTTTCCATGTACCCAAATGGAATAATTCCAATCCATTTAGCGCTTGCCTGCTTGATTGAATTGAGTGCTGTTGCGGTACTTTTTTTTTCAGGTGCTTCCAGCGAAATTCCCGTGATTTTTTGAGCGTTTAGAACACTACAAGATGCCAGAACCAAAAGGAGAGTGATTATTTTCATGAGGCGTACTGGCGTTTAATAACTTCCTGAACCGGCTTGTTCTGTGGGGTAAAACGATTATTGGTTTGGCCCCCCATACTTTGATGATCCGGAAACCACTTCCATATAAATCCGCCACCAAACCAGGATTCATTCCATGTGGTTTGATAAAAAGCCTCATAGATTTTTGTCTGAATCGATAAATCGACTTCCTGAGTATGATTGGAATTCCATGGCTCTTGCAACATTCCGGGAGCACTCCGCCACCCGTACTCCGTAAATACAATTTGACGACTGTACTTTTCGGAAAAGGCCTTTAATTCCTTGTTCAAATGCTCAAACCTGCTTTTAAGCTGCTTCATGGTCGCCGATTTTTTGTCAGACAATGGAAAGTAGGCATCAATACCAATGCAGTTTAATTTGTCCCAGAATGGAACCCTGTCGTAGTTATCCCAGTTGGACGCATATGTGATTATTCCGGAGTAATTTGATCGGACAGAATCTATTAACCGATTCCAAAACAGTGGTCTTTCGGAAATAAACGATTTCCATTCGGTGCCGATACAGAACATCTCAACGTTCCTGGATTCTGCCAATTCGCAATAGTCAAAAATGAAATTGTAGTAGGATTCCTCAAATTCCATCCATTCATTCTCGGATGAACAGGTAAAGTCTCCCGTAAAGTCGCTCCATAACCAAACCTGTGGTTTCAAACAAATGTTTAAACCTTCACTTCTCGCAGAGTCGATGTATTTGCTGATTCCGGATATAGTTTCTCCCTTCCACTGTCTGTTGGAGTTATATTGTATGGTGTGTCCGCCTTTTCCATTGAAACCGAATGGCATTAAACTTACCCATTCACAGTTGCTGTTGGTTTTTGCATCCCTGAAGTCTGATACCGTCGCAATTTTGTCCATAGAAACGAAGCTTACCCCTTTGATTTTAAGCTTATGTGTGGGCGTATTCGATGTAATTTCGGAAACATTACTTGTATCATTACGGTGAGAGGAAGTGCTGCAAAGAGTCAGCACCAGAACACACAGTATGCAGAGTATATTAATTGTTATCTTCACGAAAACGATGAAAGAACTTCAAAATTAAAACATATAATGTCTCAGTATTGACAGGGCTCCTTGTTTGATAGACATTTCTTTGATAAAAATGAAGCACGTTGTAATAATCGGAAATGGGATAGCAGGTATTACTGCCGCCAGACACATTAGGAAAAGCAGTGATCATCGGATTACTGTTATTTCCGCCGAAACCGATTATTTTTTCTCGAGAACCGCCTTGATGTATATCTACATGGGGCACATGAAGTTTGAGCATACGCAACCATACGAATCCTGGTTTTGGCAAAAAAACCGGATAGATCTGGTTCGTGAATATGTTTCCAACATTGATTTTGATAATAGAACATTGCATTATAAAGGTGGTGGATCTGTCCAATACGACGATTTGATTCTAGCGGTAGGTTCTAAGCCCAATAAGTTTGGTTGGCCTGGTGAAGATTTGCCTGGTGTGCAAGGCTTGTACTCGTATCAGGATTTAGAATTGATGGAGGAGAATACCACTCAGCACAAGGTAAATAGGGCAGTTATCGTTGGAGGAGGGCTTATTGGAATTGAAATGGCGGAAATGCTCATGACGCGTGGTATTTCAGTTACTTTTTTGGTCCGTGAAAAAGTATTTTGGGGCAATGTGCTGCCTGAGGAGGAGGGGCAACTAGTTGGACGACATATCCATGAACATCATGCTGATTTAAGACTCGAGACGGAATTAGACAGAATAGTTGAAGGTGAGGATGGCCGTGTGAAGTCTGTAATTACCAAAGACGGGGAAGAAATTGCCTGTGAATTTGTTGGCTTAACAGCGGGTGTTAGTCCAAATGTTGACTTCCTCAAAGAAAGCGGCCTGGAAATCGATCGCGGGATTGTAGTAAATAAGTTTTTGGAGACGAATAAACCAAACGTTTACGCAATAGGCGATTGTGCACAGATCTCCGAACCGGCACCCGGGCGGAGACCATTGGAGCAGGTCTGGTATACAGGCAGAATGATGGGAGAGACGGTCGCTTATACTGTCTGTGGGAATCGAAGCGAATACAAACCAGGTATTTGGTTTAATTCTGCGAAGTTCTTCGATATTGAATATCAAACATACGGAACTGTTGTGCCGGAATTAAAGGAGGGGCAAAGTAAGTTCTACTGGGAAGATGCTACCGGAAAGATTGGCTATAAAATGGTCTATGAAACCGACTCGAAGAAGGTGATAGGCATTAACATATTTGGATTGCGCATGAGGCACGAAATATGGGACCGTTGGTTAAATGAAGAACGTGATGCTGATTACGTAATGGCTCATCTCCGAGATGCGAATTTTGATCCCGAGTTCTACAAGAAGTTTGAGGCATCTATCGTTGCGAGCTACAATCAGGACACCGGTGCTTCCGTGGTTGTGAAGAAGAAGAGTTGGAAACGAATATTAAATAGAGTTTAGCGAATGAAGGGGCTGCAAAAAGTTGGGATTGGCATCTTCGTTACCGGGATGGTCGTTTTCTGTGCATCTCTGTTCCTTGGCAAATTTCATGTGTCAGAGGAAGTATTTGATCAATTTCTAAAAGACAAAGAACTGACTCAGGAAATCTTTATTGAAGAAATGCGCGAGAATGTGGTAGGGAAGGAGTTTTCTACCTCATTAGAGGTTTCTGCTCCAATTATCGACGCCATTAATAAATCTAACGAGCATTATATTTCGAAGGAGCAATGGGACAAACAAATTCATGGCAGTGCCATGTCTACTGCCTATGACCTTGTTAGGAAGTCCGGTAAGGGTTTAGTAGTTGAAAACAAGTCCCTGTTTTTCCTGTTGACTTTTGGACTCTGTATTTTCGGGAGTTTGCTTTTCATTGTTCTGAATTACAAGTTACAAGGTCCCCCAGGAATTAAGAACAACCATATTTATCAACGAGCTTCTACTAACCGGGGGTGGATTGCCTGGATCGTTTTTGGTTTTCTGGTTGCTTTTTACGTCGGACTGTATTTCTATCCGAATTATATAGTGAACTGGGTTTTCATTGCTCAACCCGTTAAGGATCTGATTGGCGGCGAATCTTCTCAATGGTTTCTCTATGGTTTGCTTTATTGCGTGGCGATGATCGTTATGGGAATAAGAATGATCATTAAGTATCGGCACAATAAATACCAGATCGTTAGAACGATTTCGGTGGTATTCTTTCAGGTGATATTTGCTTTTTTACTGGTCGAAATACTTCCACTTTTTCAGCTGCCGGGAGTCGATCTGAAGAACGCTTGGCCTTTAGATTATGATTTTTTATTCGATTGGAACGTAAAGAATTTACTAGGTAGTGGCAATTTTGGAAAATTCGTATTTGTCTGGGGGATTGTGCTGGCATTGATTGCGGTACCGGTGTTGACCTACTTCTTTGGTAAAAGATGGTATTGCTCGTGGGTTTGTGGCTGTGGTGGTTTGGCAGAAACATTGGGAGACCCCTACCGTCAGCATTCGGATAAATCTTTGAAGGCCTGGAAATTTGAAAGATGGATCATTCATGGAGTACTGGTTTTTGCTGTGATAATGACAGTTTGGACCGGTTATCATACCTGGAATGAGCTCCACAATCCTGAGATGGACTACGCGGATAGAACAACACTTTTAGGCTTGTCTTCCGATACCATACGTTACTGGTACGGGTTTCTGATTGGTTCCATTTTTGCCGGAGTAATCGGAACAGGGTTTTATCCAATTTTCGGAAACAGGGTGTGGTGTCGGTTTGGATGCCCATTGGCCGCTTATCTTGGGATTGTACAAAGATTCAAGTCGCGCTTCCGTATCACAACCAATGGAGGTCAGTGTATTTCCTGTGGAAACTGTTCCACTTACTGTGAGCAGGGAATTGACGTAAGGGCTTATGCTCAAAAAGGTCAAAACATTGTACGAGCATCTTGTGTGGGATGTGGAATTTGTTCTGCGGTATGCCCAAGAGGTGTTTTGAAATTAGAGAATGCTCCAAACGACAATTGGAGTAGAGTAGAGAACCCTGTGATTCTTCTTGGGAATGATGGTATGATGCATCTCAATGATGATGCTCACGAAGTAAAGTAAGTTGCAAAGTACAAGCCCGATTGTAGATGTCGTAATTCCGGCGTATAACGAAGAAGATTCTGTCCCTCTCGTAATAGCGGAAATTCCTGATTTGGTAAGGGAGATAGTTGTAGTAAACAACAATTCCACCGATAAAACAGCAGAGACGGCAAGGAAGGCCGGAGCTACGGTTGTAGATCAGCCGATGCAGGGTTACGGTAACGCTTGTTTAAAGGGAATCGAATATCTGAGGTCAAAAGAAAGACATCCCGACATTATTGTATTTCTGGATGCCGATTATTCCGACCATCCTCAGGAACTTAGCGAGGTGATACGGCCTATTATTGAGAATAATGTTGATATGGTAATAGGTTCCAGAGCTTTGGGAAACAGAGAAAATGGATCGATGATGCCTCAGCAGAGATTTGGAAATTGGTTAGCAACAAGAATGATCAGGTTGTTTTACGGTAAGAAATTCACAGACCTTGGACCCTTTCGTGCACTTAAATTCGATAAGCTGTTAGCACTTAATATGAAGGACCAAACTTATGGTTGGACCGTAGAAATGCAAGTGAAAGCAGTAAAAGCTAAATTTGCATACGCTGAGGTGCCCGTGAGCTATCGAAAAAGGGTGGGGGTATCTAAGATAACAGGCACGGTAAAAGGAACCGTATTGGCCGGATACAAGATCATAACAACAATCATTAAATATTCCGTTCGGAAGATATAATCATGGAGTTTCTATTTATCGGCATTTACATATTCTTCCTTACGTTCATCTTGTTGTATGCTTTGATGGAATTAAATCTCCTGTTCATCTATCTTTTCAGAACAGAGAACCGGGAAGAGGAAGTGGTGGATGACCTGCCGTTTGTCACCATTCAATTGCCGGTTTATAATGAGCTTTATGTGATTGAGAGGCTCATTGACGCTTGTGCCCGATTTAATTACCCGGCAGATCGTTTTGAAATACAAGTATTGGATGATAGCAACGATGAAACGGTAAACATCATTCTCGAAAAGGTGAGGTACTGGCGAGAACAGGGAATCCAAATTGAGCAGATTATACGCCCCGAGCGACAGGGATTTAAAGCCGGAGCTTTGGCTTATGGTCTGGAAAAATCCCGGGGAGAATTCGTAGCCATTTTTGATGCCGACTTTGTGCCAGATCCTGACTTTATCATGAAAACCCTTCCGTATTTTGGCAACGAAAAGGTAGGTGTTGTCCAAACCCGCTGGAAACACATGAATAAGGACTATTCACTACTTACCAAACTTCAGGCATTTGCGCTGGATGCGCATTTCACCGTTGAGCAATCGGGTAGGAACAAAGGTGGGCACTTCATTAACTTTAATGGTACGGCGGGTATATGGAGAAGAAAATGCATCGACGACGCCGGAGGCTGGGAAGCTGATACACTTACTGAGGATCTGGATTTAAGTTATAGAGCTCAAATGAGAGGTTGGAAATTCCAGTACCTCGAAGAAGTTGAGTCGCCTGCAGAGCTGCCGGTGACGATGAGCGCGCTTAAAAGCCAGCAGTTCAGATGGGCTAAGGGAGCAGCCGAATGTGCCAAGAAAAATCTTGGTAAAATGTTGGTGAAAAGAGGCATTGGATTCTCCACCAAACTGATGGCCATCTTTCATTTATTCAACAGCTTTTTATTTATCTGCATTATCTGTCTGGCCTTTATGAGTGTGCCGTTGATGTACATCGTTTCGGGGAATGCCGAACTGGAGACGGTGTACAGATTTCTTGGTATTTTTCTTACCAGCACGGTTATTTTGGGCGTTGTTTATTACACGGCCAATATTGTAAATTCTACAGATAAGGTTCGGGATACGCTACGATTCTTCCTGTATTTTCCTGCTTTTCTCAGTATCTCAATGAGCCTGTCTCTCTACAATGCTATTGGTGTGATTGAAGGTTATTTGGGACGGAAATCTCCGTTTGTAAGAACCCCTAAATTCAATATCAATGACGTGGGAGACGACAAGTGGAAGAAGAACAAATATCTCGGAAGTATAAAAAGTCTTAGCTTGATTACCTGGCTTGAAGCCGCGGTAATTTTATACTTCTCCTTTGGTTTTATCATGGCTGTAAGATTGGGGCAGGCCACCCTTACACCGTTTTACGGAATGCTCATTTTTGGGTTTGCTTATTCACTCTTTCTTACCGTTAAGCACACAAGTTACGCTCGATAATCTGATTGTATTAAGGTGAATAAGTCGCTTAAATACTTTGTGGTAGCAGGTTTGGCAATTCCCGTTGGGGCCATCGGCTATCTGGTGGAACGGGAAAATTCCTGGGTGCTGTTATCTCTATTCGTTGTTGCGTTTGCCGCATACGTACTAATGGTACTCCGAAGAGATTGTACAGTTAAGGAGCTACTGGTGGTTGGAATTATAGCAAGGGTGATGCTCATCGGAACCACTCCAGAACTTTCCGATGATTTTTACCGCTTTGCATTCGACGGCCAGATGCTTATTAAAGGGGAAAATCCCTACACCATTTTACCAGGAGAATTGGAGACTCCCTCAGAATATGAGCAGATGCTAATCGATAATATGAATTCCCCGGAGTATTATACAGTATACCCACCCATTAATCAAATTTTCTTTAGTGTTCCGGCCCTTGTAGCACATGAGAATATAGCCGTTTACACATTTGTACTGCGTATACTGATAGTGCTGTTTGAGATATTGATGGCCCTGCTTCTGCTAAAAATGCTGCAATTCCTGCGGATGGATCTCAGATTGTTCGCTTGGTATTTTCTTAATCCTTTGGTGATCATTGAATTGTGTGGCAACCTGCATTTTGAGGGTGTCACCATGTTTTTCTTTCTGTTGGCGGTGTATCTCTTAATGAACCAAAGGTTATGGCGGTCGGGAGTGGTATATGCGATTGCCATTGGAACCAAACTAATTCCATTAATGTTGCTGCCATTTTTTATTAGAAGGTTACGGAAAAAGAGTGCCCTGTATTTCGCCGTAGTGGGTGTTACTACGGTTCTTTTGTTTATTCCCTTTATTGACTGGAATCTGGTGCAGAATATGAAAAGTAGCGTTGATCTGTATTTTGAGAGTTTTCTGTTCAATGGTTCCGTTTTTTACCTGGCTCAGGAAATCGCTTTGTGGATTATGGATTACAGGTACGACTTTTTTGTGGTTCCACTAGGAAGAGGCTTCCAGATTTTAGTGGTTCTGGCCATTGTTTTAATGGCGATACTGGAGAAGAGGAGTTCCTGGAAAAGCCTCATGAAAAAGGCTTTGTTTGCACTTCTGATTTATTATTCGGTTGCTGCAATCGTTCACCCGTGGTACGTTATCAACCTGGTGGTAATCGGCTTATTCACAGGGTACAAGTTCCCTTTCCTATGGTCCGGATTAGTGATGCTTAGTTATACAGCTTATAAACCCGACGGATTGGTGAAAGAGGAACCCGTTTTCTTGTGGGTAGAATATGGAATTTTATTGGTAGCAATACTGGTGGAGATGATTGTAAGGAAGAGACAACGAGTACGATCCGAAAATGTAGAAGTGTCTGTTTGAGACCTTAGATGCGAACTCCAATGACCAGAACATCGTCTATTTGCTCTAGCTCACCTCGCCACTCCTCAAATCGTCGGTTGAGCTCTTCTTTTTGCTCTGCTAACGATAGGTGTTGAATCGAAAGAAGTAATTTCTTGAACTTCCCGTACATGAACTTCTTTCCTTTAGGACCCCCAAATTGATCAGGGTAACCGTCTGAGAAAGTGTAGATGGTATCTCCTCGTTGTAAATCCATATACTGATTGGTAAAGCTGATATGATCTGTGCCTTCGTGAGCACCAATTGGTTTTTTATCACCTTTTAGCTCAATTAACTCGCCGTCCCTGACAATATAAACAGGGTTTTTTGCACCGGAGAATCCGAGTTGAAGATTTTCCAGATCCAATGCACACAATGCGATATCCATTCCATCCCGCAGTTGCTCGTCAGAATACTCAGACCCAAAAGTTTCTTTTATGCCTCGATTCAAATAGTTTAGGGCATCGGCCGGAGAATTAACCGATTTTTCGAACTTACTCAGCCGAAGGAAATTTTGTCCGACAATGTGTACGAACGCACCCGGTACACCGTGTCCTGTACAATCACCGGCAGCATAAATAACCATGGGCCGCTCCTCTTCACCACTTTTAATCGTTTCAATCCAAAAGAAATCACCTGAAACAATGTCTCGCGGTTTGAACAGCACAAAAGAATCAGGCAGCAGAGTATTGAATTTCTTTATGCTGGGTAGAACCGCTTTTTGGATTCTCTCAGCGTATTTGATGCTGGACATGATGTCATCATTCTTCTCCCGGAGTTGTTCCTTCTGTCGCTCAATTTCAGCAGTACGTTCCTTAACCTGATGTTCAAGTTTAACGTTGAGGCTTGACATTAATTCATTCTTTTCCTCTAACTGTTGAAGAACCAGGGCCTGCGCTTCTTCTTTTTCCCTTTGTAGTTCTCTGTATTTGTTGGCCATTGAAACTGACAAGAACAAGATCTCCAGCAATGTTCCCACTTTAAGTGCATTTTGGGTTATTTCAGGAGCATCTATTACACTAAAATTACCGAGGATAAATATCACGGCGCCGGTAATCAGGATCCAGAAACCAATATTGAAGAAGATGTCAATCTTATATTCCTTTCGGCGTAGAACAACGATTGCCACCAAAATCAAAACGATCGCAATCATGCTAAAGCCGTTGATCATTGGGTATGCGATCTCGTAGGTTTTTCCAGGGATGAGAGAAAGGCCAACAACCAGAAGAATAATGGTGCGGAATATTCGAAAAATTCGATCTAGTCTTTTGTGTCTTTCTTTGAGTTTAAGGAATGAACTGGCATAGGTAATCACAAAGACAACCGTGAATCCGGCAATAAAAATCACAAAATG
The DNA here is from genome assembly GCA_965267315.1 of Parvicellaceae bacterium. Classification (GTDB taxonomy): domain Bacteria; phylum Bacteroidota; class Bacteroidia; order Flavobacteriales_D; family Parvicellaceae. Next base: position 3,218,167 of record OZ253949.1, on the reverse strand, counting down.
CTGTGTCCAGTAACCTCCCGATCGGAATATAAACTCGTGCGCAAATCCATCAAGTGCAAATTGCAACAGCGCTGAGGAGAGCACATAGAAAATATAGAACAGGAATGATTTATCCTTTAAAATGATAAAGAAGAACAGGTAGATAAGGAATATGAAAATGAAAATGCCGTAAAATAACCCAAGAAACAACTGTTCACGCTGTACGCGGTGCTGAAAACTATGCTCGTCCCACAAAATAAAAGGCAATGAAATTATTTCCCCGTCGCTTTCCAGTTCTAACCAGAACTTACGTGTTTGGCCCCCGCGCATAGTAATTGGCAAAACACTTTTTTGATGAAAATATGCTTTGCTATCAAAGGGCATAGCATCTCCGGTAACTTGTGTGGATATTAGATAATCGTCCTCATCGTATTCGTATAAAACAACGCGGTTCGTAATGGGTCTGGCGACTTCCAAATAAAGCTGAACAAGATCTCCTTCGGTATTGTCGAGTATAAAACCTGTATGCCAGATAGACGTCGTAAAGTCAAGGTTTTCCACCTGATTTTCCAGCTTTCTGCCCTTGTCAGGATAATAGCCCCTGGGTAAAAGTTGGGGTGTTGCTTTGCGCGCTGTGTCCTCATGGATGTAAAGTTTATCCGCGATCGAGATGTTGAGATTCTCAGGGGTTACTTTAATAACAGATTGCCCGAAAAGCCCGGAACTACCAATCAGAAAACACCCGAATAATATTAGTAGGAAGCGAAGCACTCGCTAAATATAGACAGAAAGGAGGTATTTGATCAGAAAGAGGGAGGATTATACACAATGATTCGCCCAAAGGGTTACTTTCTGGGGTGAAAGGACTTAATGGTTTCCTTTAGGTACGACCGATCCAGATGAGTATAGATTTCGGTGGTGGTTATACTTTCATGTCCGAGCATTTCCTGAACGGCTCTTAGATCAGCTCCACCGTCTACCAGATGAGTGGCAAAAGAATGCCTGAAGGTATGAGGAGAGATATTCTTACGAATTCCGGCTTTTTCAGCCAGACTTTTGATGACCTGAAAAACAAAAACCCGGGTGATGCTCTTTCCTCGCCTGTTTAGGAACACATAATCCTCACAGCCTGGTTTGATCGGTTGATGAACCCGAACTTCACTTAAATACAACCTAAGATGCTTAAGCGCCTGTCCACCGATCGGGACAAGACGTTCTTTGTCTCCCTTGCCGACAATACGAATAAATTCTTCGTTGAAGTAGATATTGGAAATTTTAAGTTCAATAAGCTCTGAAACCCTAAGGCCACAGCTGTAAAGCACCTCCAGCATTGCAAGATTGCGCTCTCCTTGAGGCGTTGACCTGTCTACATTAGACAGCAACAAGTCTATTTCTTCAATGGAGAGTGTGTCGGGTAGTTTTCTTCCAAGTTTAGGGCTTTCCAGAAGTTCGGTTGGGTCCGTTTGGATTTCATTCTCCAGAAGCAGGTACTTATAAAAAGCTTTTATTCCGGACAATATACGAGCCTGAGTGCTGGCGCTCAGACCAATTTCACCAACTTGTTTCAGAAATTTCTGAATATCCTCCATTCTTATTTTTACAGGGGAACCCAGATTTTCCTCTGCGCAAAACGCAGCCAGCTTTTGAACATCACGGGTATACGCGTCGAGAGAATTCTCGCTTAAAGATCGTTCAAGCTTCAAATGGCTTGCGAACCCTTTGATATATGGCTGCCAACTCATGGTATGAACAAATTAAGTGGAATATTTGGCTGGCTCGATGCTAATCTCGTATTACAAATTCACAGGTGATAGTGAACCAAGTGTGCGGCACTGTGTTTTAAAGGCATCAAGTAACATGAAAATGACCATAGACGATTACAATCAACTTTTTGACGATATCCTTAGTGGAGCCTATGAGCAAGCACCTTATGATCAGGAAGCATATTTACATTACGTAAAACTCAATAAATCGCGTACAGCCAGATGGAACAAGCAAGGTGAGATAGGTCCGGAACTCAGGAAAGTGCTGGAGTCTATAGATTCTCCACAAAAGTGGGTGTTAATTACCGAGCCCTGGTGTGGTGATGCGGCTAATTCGGTTCCGTTTATTGCTAAAATGGCAAAAACTAACCCATTAATTGAGCTTGAAATTCAATTGCGCGACAGTGCCGGAAGTGAAATAGATGATTACCTGACCAACGGAGGAAAATCCATTCCAAAACTGGTGGTGAGGGATGGAGCCGGAAAAGATCTTTTTACATGGGGTCCCAGACCAACAGAGGCACAGGAAATGGCCATGAATCATAAAACACAAACAGATCGGTCTAAAGACGAAAAATACGGTGAATTACTGCAGTGGTATAGGCAGAACAATGGTCAAACAATACAGAACGAAATAATGAATCGGCTTCAAAGGGTGGGGCATGGTTAAAACCAAAATCTGTTCGGGACGATGGGTTTGAAACTTTGTCAAAGTAAGAACTCGATAGGCATTCTTCCCATGAGTATTATGATAGTACCTACAATTCCAAGCAAGCTGCATCCCAGAATGAAGATGATTCGGCCCTGCTTTCTGTCCTCCGGTATGTAAGCATATACTTTTTCACCTGTTGGTATCAATTTTTTATGACTGAAAAGGTGCCATCCGATGAAAATGCCCAAAGCAGTTGGGAAAAGCGCCAGAAACGGCCCCGTAATAGCCAAACAATATCCAACAACGATCAGAGCAATCTGGCGCTTATCAGGTTTCTTTAATTCTGCCATTCGGGATTTATGAAATTCCTCGACTTGCTCCTGGTCCATTCCAATTCCACGTTTCCTTAATAGATTTTGTGCTAATTGAGCGTCCAGATCACTCCATTCATCAGGTTTCCTGAGAATTTCCATTAATTCATCATCTTCAAAGGTGAACAGATAGTAATCGTCTGGTAGGTCTTTAATGATTTGTTCCGCTTGTGCTGTTACTATTTGTTGAGCATTTACCAAATCAGGTTTCTTTAAATGTAAAAAGAACCTGTAGTTCAGTGTGTTTCGGACATAAATCTCATCCAAAGCGGTTAGATTATTGGAAATTCCTGAAGCTATTCCATGTTGTTTCAGTGTTTGCTGTAATTCTAATGCGGAATCTTCATCCGGGAAAGATTTGAACAGTATCCAGTCCCCGGTTTCTATTCCTGAATGATCTATGATGTCTTGCTCTGGTGTACTCAAGTTGGGTTGATAATGATGGAATCTAAAATAACGCTTATTTCTCTCAATCACCATAATCAACCCACATACTACTGCGAGTTACTTCATTCTTTAAGATCCATCTGGCTGGTCTGCGTTTTTCATGCTCGCTCATCGGATTCCCATCGAGATTGCAAGCAGCCAGCGACCATATATGCTTTACCGATTCCGGCGCCTCGGTGAGAAGATTCCCTTCTAAAGCCAGGTTTTCCAAATTGCGTAAATCTTCCATTTCATCAGGTAGCGAAGTGATTTTATTGCCTGCAAGATTGAAATACTCCAAAAACTCCAGGTGCTTAATTTTCACAGGGATTTCAGTAAGATTATTGTGCGCAAAGTCCAGGTATTGCAACCACCGAAGATTTCCGATCATAGGAGAAATTTCATTGAATTTGTTGTGTTCACAGTCTAGTTTCCGTAAAAATTCTAGCGTGAATATGGACTCAGGAAGTTCGGAAAGCTGATTTGAATCCAACTCCAAAATTCTAAGCCTGTTGATGTTCCCAATAGAATAGGGTAGATAGGTTAATTGGTTCTGTTCTATATGGAGTTCTTTTAGTTCGGTGAGTTTACCAATTGATCGGGGTAAAGCTTTCAGTCGGTTATAGTTAAGGTTAAGTACTTCCAGTTTTTTAAGCTGCTCACCTAAACTTTCGGGGAGGTACTTAATCATATTTCCCGACAGATTCAGGTTTTCTAGATTTTCTAGTTTCAATACGTAGTCAGGAAGCTGTCTTAGGTGCTTATTACTAAGGTCCAGAGAAGTAATGTAACGTCCACCACCGGCATTTTCATCGTATTCGTCCAGAGCAAGGCCATGAAGTTGCAGCGTTCTAAGATTTTTGCACGAGTCGATGCCTGATGGAAGTCTTCTGAGTTTGTTGTAGCAGATGTTTAGGACTCTCAATTCGGTACAACCGCCAATCTCGTCGGGTAAGGCCTCTAACTTGTTGTGTGATACATCGAAATGTGTGAGCGAAGTCAGATTTCCTATTGATGATGGCAAAAACTTTAGTTGATTGTGATCCATATCAACATCCTTCAAGTTGACCAGGTTGCCAAAGGATTCAGGAAGTTCACGGATTCGATTCCGGTCGAGATCCAGTTGTTCAAGGTTCGTAAGCTTGCCGATTCCTTCAGGAATCTCGGTGATTCTGTTGCCATCGGCATCAATCCATTTCAATTTTGTTAAAGTCCATAAGAACTCAGGAAGTTCGGTAATTTGGTTTCTCTCAATTTCCAGAATTTCCAGGTTTTTAAACTGTGCTATTTCTTCCGGAACTTCTTTGAGACCCATTCGCTCCAGAGAGATGTGAGTTATTTCATCTGGGTTTTGAAGTGCGGATTTTAAATCGGTATTGCCGCGTTGTGCGCATCCGCTTCCTGCAATTGTCAGAAGGAAGAATAGTAAGAGCGTGCCTTTGTTTTCCATGTGGTCATAAGGCACAGGTTTGGTAAAAGATACAGGCTACCTAGTCTGTAAGGTCGTAAATCGTTAATCCACTTCTCAACTTTGGATCAATGTAGGTGCTTTTTGGAGGCATAATGTTGCCACTATCCGCTACCTCCATTAACTCCTTTACCGATACGGGAAAAAGGCCAAAAGCCACCTCAGCAAGTCCTTTGTCAACTTTTTTCTTTAATCCCTGCGTACCGCTTTTGCCACTCAGAAAAGAAATATTGGGGTCTGTTTTCAGGTCGGAGATTCCAAAAATCGGATCAAGTATTAACTCGTTGAGAATGTAGGGATCCAGCAAATGGGCGGGATTGTCGGAAACCGGTGTTTTTTTCATCTCGAGTTTATACCAGTGCCTGTTCAAATACATCGAGAATTCATGTTTCTTTTGAGGACGGAATTCTTTCTTTTCCCTGGTCACCTCAAAATGATCTTGCAGTCGCGAAATGAGTTCTTCCTCGGTCAGTTTGCCGAGACTTTTTACCAGTCGATTGAAGTCATAAATCTTTAGTAAACTCTCCGGAATTAGGTAACTGAGGAAAAAATTGTAGCCTTCTGTTCCAGTATGTGAAGGATTCGCCTCCATTCTTTCCTTTCCAAGAAGAACAGAACTAGAACTACGGTGGTGTCCGTCGGCAATGTAAACATCTCCCAAACGTTCGAACTTGTTGGTGAGTAGTTCAATTTCTTCTTCGTTTTGAATCAACCACACCTCATGTTTGATGGTATCACTGGTAGTGAATTCATATTCGGGCCGTTCAGACATTACATCGTCGTAGATTTTCATCACATCGTCGTTATCTTGATGTGTGAGGAGAACCGGTTCTGCGTTGAAACCGCAAACGTCCAGATACATCTTGAAGGTCTCCTCACGACTGGTGAGTGTCTGTTCATGAACCTTAATCTTGCCATCCAGGTAATCGTGGATGCACGAACCTGCTATAATCCCAACAAACTCATGTTTGTCAACTGTTTGCCGGTAAAGGTAATAGGAGGGAGTACCGTCTTTAATAAAGATTTGTTTCTCAATAAATTCGTCGAACTTGCTTTTTACTTTCTGAAAACGTTCTACAGAATTCGGCTCGGTCTTGTCAGATTTTCTAAACTCCGGATTAATAATATGGATGAAGGTATAGGGGTTCTCAATCAACTTGGCATTAAGAATCTGTTTTGAATACGTATAGTAGGGCCTGCTGGCAACTAAATGAACTTTATCCCTTACCGGTCTGATGGCTCTAAACGGCCTAATCCTCGCACACATGGAGTAAAATTAGGAAAAACGAAATCGTAGAAAAATTATTCGGGCTAATCCATCTGCGTGAGCAGACGAATCCACCTGATCAGATAACGGTACACCAGACAACAGAGCCAAAAGATTTAAGCATTCACCTTTTCAAAATACGCAATGATCTTATCAGCCAATTCTACACCGATTCGGTCCTGAGCCTCGACTGTAGCCGCGCCGATGTGAGGCGTTAGTGCAATATTCGGCAAATCCAAAATATCCTGTCGTGGAGTAGGCTCGTTTACAAACACGTCTAGTGCACAAGCGGCTACTTTGCCGGACTTGCACGCTTCAATAAGTGCATCTTCGTCAATCACCCCGCCACGAGCTGCATTTACAATGCGAATTCCCTCTTTCATTTTCGCAAATTCCGGAGCACCAATTAGCGCTTTGCCGTCGGCTGGCATCGGTACATGCAACGAAATATAATCGGATTTTGCCAACAAATCATCCAAAGATTCCTTGTTTATGGTAACCTCTACGGTTTGGTTGCCCACGTTTACCGGAATTTGAACAGGTTCGCTACGATAATCACTTGCCACTACCGTCATCCCGCAACCGAGGGCGTATGAAGCTGTAGAACGACCGATTCTACCAAAGCCAATGATCCCAAGTGTCTTACCTCTTAGTTCAACACCTTTTGCATACTTCTTTTTGAGAGCCTTAAATTCGGTAGCACCTTTAGTTGGCATTTGCCGGTTGGCATCATAGATACTTCTGGAAAGGCTAAATAAATGAGCCATCACCAATTCGGCTACGGATTGAGACGACGCTGCCGGTGTGTTGATTACTTCCCGGCCAATTGATCTGGCATACTCCACATCAATGTTGTCCATTCCAACACCGCCCCGGCCAATTAGTTGCAGATCCGGGCATGCGTCGATCAGTTCTTTCCGAACCTTGGTAGCACTTCTTACAAGAAGTCCAACATAATTTTCTGAATTAATCGCATCTATCAATTCAGCCTGTGGAACGTTCTCGGTTACTACTGTATATCCCGCTTCTTCTAATTTTTTTACTCCTGATTTTGATATTCCGTCGTTCGCTAAAATCTTCATTAACCGTGTTTTTGTGCTAGTTCTCTCATTACATCTACAAGTGCCTGAACGCTTTCCAATTTCATCGCGTTGTACATTGACGCCCGGTATCCGCCCACTGATCTGTGTCCTTTAATCCCGGATATATTTGCCTCTTTCCACATTGCATTGAATGTATCTGTCAGCGACTCATCCGTAAGCAAGAATGTAGCATTCATGTTACTTCTGTCTTCTACTGCAGTAGTTCCCTTAAATAGTGGGTTGCTATCAATTTCTCCATACAATAAATCCGCTTTTGCCTGATTAACGCCTTCAATCCACTGCACTCCACCGTTCTTTTTCAACCATCTTAGGTTTAGCATAGACACATAAACAGGAAATACGGGAGGTGTATTAAACATGGAATCTTTCTTGTGATGTGTATTCAGGTCAAGCATCGTAGGTATTTCTACACTTGATTTACCAAGAATGTCTTCTTTAACAATATATAAAGTGGTTCCGGCCGGCCCCATATTTTTCTGGGCGCCTGCATATATAATGTCGAAAGCGGATACATCAACTCTCCGTGAGAAGATATCCGAACTCATATCGCAAACCAACGGGATGTCAACTTTAGGGAATTTCTTGAATTGCGTACCTGCGATGGTGTTGTTGGATGTGAAATGTAAATAATCGTATTCGCTTCCGGCAACAATGTTTTTAGGAATGTAAGTGTAGTTTTTGTCTTTCGAAGAGGCGACAATATCCATGTCTCCAACGTAATGCACTTCTTTGGAGGCTTTGTTCGCCCAGGCTCCGGTGTCAACGTAAGCCGCTCTTTTGTTGTTCCGCATCATATTGTAAGGAACCTTAAGAAATCCCATGCTGGCCCCACCGCTTAAAAACAATACGGTGTAACCGTCAGGCACATTCAAAAGTTCCTTTACCAGAGATCTTGCCTCTTCCATTACTGCCACGAAATTGGCACTACGGTGAGAAATCTCAATTACCGACAAACCAAGATTGTCGAAATTTAAAAGTGCCTGAGAGGCTTCCTGAAATACTTCTTGCGGCAAAATACAGGGGCCTGCGCTAAAATTATGTACCATACCCGTTTCTACTTCCTGAACCTGAGTCATGTTTGCGTTTGATTAATTACGCCACAAAGGTCTTAAAAATTTGTAGTACAGGGGAGGATAGTGGTTAATAATTTATGAAGTAATTGTCTATACCGAGCGAATTGTGGGTCAGGCTCACTATTCCTTTGGTCTGACCTCTTTTGGTTGATTGTAGTATCGGTCCTTGATCGATTTTTCGGCGCGGGCATCCGGATCTTTTCTGAAGTACCACTTACCGTCTTCCAAAACATAAGAATCGAAACTGCCATCCGGATAGTATTGAGAACGGTGTCCCTCAAGTGCGCCAGAAGCAGGGGATAGGTGATCGAATACAATGGCAGTTTCCTTTTTCATCTTGTATTCTTTCAATGACATGGTAGCATTGGCGGAGTATTCAAAGATCACTCGTCTGAACCATTGCTTATCCTCTTGTCTGAAAAGCGGGAAGCCGAATTTTATCTTGCTTCCTGAGAAGGCCATCACCTCAATAATTTTCTTATTCGACAGCCGATTATTACCGTCCCAGCCTAATAGCGTATAATATTGACGGCCACCTTTTTTAAAAGGAATGATTTTATAATAAAGAGCTCCGAACCATCTTTTGTTGTCCAACGCTTTCTTTTCTGGTTCCGCGTTTTCCAGCGAGCCCGATTTATCAAACAATTCGGTAATCTGGTAGCGTTCCCTGCGTTTGTCGTACTTCATCACCAGTCCGAAGTACATATGATCTCCATTTGGCTTTTCAAAATTCCAATTAAATAGTCGGAAGCCATTGTCCGGAGCTACAAGCGTGCCCATATATTGACCCAGGGAGTCGAAATCGTATTTAAACGCCTCATCATATTGCATCATCTTTCTGATTTCCTGCTTCACCACGTTGTTTTTCTCAAACATCGCCTCGTAGGTTTTCTGCTTTCGAACCTCTAGTAAGGCGGAAATTATTTTGTTCTCCCAGGTCTCCATGTCAACCGCCATAGATTGAAATGGAATAGCTGTAAGCAACAGAAATATGAGCAAATACTTCTTCATCTAAAGATTAAAACTTGAAACCTGATGAAAAGTTACGGCTTTAACTAAAAAATAACGAAGTGCACCGATACTTTCAATAGTAATAGGAAATGTGAAGAAAAGCCTCTTGACTCAAATCCCAGTCTGTACTTTGGCCGGATGCTTGATTTGACGGATTTGGAAATTCAATCTTCCGCTTCTAAAGCATGTCCACCAGATGCAAGGAATCTTTCTTTCTAAGAAGTTCCTCTTCAGTCTCCCTTATATCTTCATCGTCCACACAGCAATCTACAGGACAAACCGCTGCACATTGTGGCTCGTCATGGAAACCTTTACACTCAGTACATTTATCGGGAGTAATGTAATATATGTCCATGTCGATTGGTTCCTGTTCTGCGTCTGCGTCTACATTGAGTCCGCTGTTTGCGCCGGTAACCATTCCTTTGAGTGACGTGCCATCCGAAAATTTCCATTCCGCACCACCCTCATAAATTGCGTTATTCGGGCATTCAGGCTCACAAGCTCCACAGTTTATACATTCATCTGTTATTCGAATTGCCATGCTTATTTATCTTTTAGCTTTGCAAATATACTATTGAACTGCACTAAATAAAACCGTTTTTGACAAGAACTGAGATCATTTCGGCTTTCGCTGGACTAGGACAAGTAATAAAGTGCCTGGGCAATTCTGAAGTTTGGCCGGGCTATAAAGTAGGTGTTACCGAGGAAGAATACAACCAATTAGATGGATTGGTGAAAGCTGTTAAAGCTAGCAATCAATGGTTCACCGAAGACAATGTTAGAAAGGCATTTGCGGCATGGGGAGAGCTGTTGAATGAGGAGGGCCTTACCCAATGGTGTAGTTCCTATACGTTTGCGGAAACGCCAAAAAACATTGGCATTGTAATGGCCGGAAACATACCTCTGGTGGGCTTTCATGATTTACTTTCCGTATTGGTTTCTGGTCATAAAGCTCAGGTTAAATTAAGTTCCGATGACAACCAGTTACTTCCGGCTTTGGTTAAGGTGCTGGGGAATTTCAATGAAGAACTGCACCATCGGGTTCGCTTTGTGGAGCGACTCGAAGACTTTGATGCCGTGCTGGCTACTGGAAGCAACAATACATCCCGTTACTTTGAGGCCTACTTTAAACATGTACCGAATGTAATCCGCAAGAACAGGACTTCTGTGGCAATTATTTCCGAAGATGTTTCCGAAGACGAACTAAAGAAACTTGGCAACGATGTATTTGATTATTTCGGCATGGGGTGCAGGAACGTAACCAAGTTATATCTGCAATCAGGTTTTGATTTGGACCGGATATTCAAGGCTTTGTACGATTTTCATCCCATAATGGATATGAATAAGTACGCAAACAATTACGATTATCACAAAGCACTATTTCTTATGAATCGTGAGCCTTTTCTGGAAAATGGTTTCCTGATTTTGAAAGAATCTCAAAGTTATTATTCACCAATAGGTGTTTTGCATTACGAGTTCTTTCAAAATGAAGAGGCAGTTCGTACTGAACTGGAGAGGGACTCCGATCAGATTCAGTGTGTAGTTGGGACTGGTGTCGATTTTGGAAGTTCCCAGCGACCCGGGTTAACAGACTATGCAGATGGGGTGGACACGATGGAGTTTCTGAGCAAACTTAGCTAAGGTATTTCGTAACAACCTACATCAGAGGGGATTGATCTCCCGATACCATCCAGATCATCGAGTACCCCCGGAATTATTTTTCCCATATTCTCTGCACCGCCAGAACCAATGTGAAAGTCCCACAATTCTGGATCTGCAAAATTTGGATTCAGGTTTTTCTTACAAAGATTATAATAGGCACCGTCTGTAATGTTTTTATCCGTTCTGAATAAGCAATGGTCGAAAAAGAAAACAGGTGCTGCACCACCAAGTGAACGATCAAGCGTATCTAGTGTGATTTCGTTGTCGTTACCTGAAGGGCCATAGAAAATACAATTCTCAAAAGTGGCTTGGGTAAAAGGTCTGTAGTAAATCACTCCGCCCGTAACAAAGTAGTCGGTTAAAGCAAACAGGGTAGTGGAGCGATCAGAGTCGTTCCAGAAGTTACCGAAAGTACAATACTGATAGAGTTGGTCTCCACCGTAGCTGATCAAGCCGGAATAATTTCCTGAGTTTCCAAATAGACAATTGGTGGCGCGTACATTTCCCTGTCCTATAATACCGGCATAAAGTGAGTTGTTTACCCTCACCTTGTTCAGGTTAACAAATTGTCCCGTTTGCAAGGTGTCTACCTGCACCCCGACCACGGCGTTTTTGATTTCAGCATGTTCAATTCTCGACTCTTTTGCCTCAAAGAACCAAACTCCACGCCACTGACCGGCTACTGAATCCGGGTTGGCCAATAAAAAAGGAGCCAACCGATCTCCTCTAAAGGTTATTTCGTTGCCAGGAGTCCCAACTGCTTGCAAGCTACTTTTATACATATAAAGTGTCGAATTGTTGTGTCCGTACACCGTAGTACCTGGATCGATAGTAAGTGTTTGGCAGGAATCTACAATGGCATATCCGTAAATCACATGTGGTTTGTCGTTAGTCCACGTAATGTTGGCGGTAATAATTTCCCGGTTGTGGAAATAAGCATCTTGCCCCCACGCATGTAACCAGACCTTTTGCTCATTTCCATTTGTATAAAAAAGGATAGAATCCTCAACGATTAAAGGAGTGTTTACTCCAACAGGGTCCACTGTTACCTCGGCAAAAACAAAGAGGCTGTCTTTAGCTGGAATCTCAATGTTTTCGAAGTCTACACCCGACAAACCGTCAACGTTGATACGAAAATTAGAATTGGTACCACCAGCTAGTGAAATATTAGAAATATTCAGGGGTTGGTTGTGCGTATTTAATATCTTGAAGTGTTTGGTAACGGAGCCTACTGTAGTGAAAACAGTGTCAAATAGTATGGTGTCTGATGTAAACGCAAGCTTTGCGGAAGAATCTGTTAGCAAGGTTTCTTTCCTACAACCGTCAAGAGCGACGACAATGGAAAAGCAACTGATGAAAATCCAGAAAATCCGCTTGTACATGGAGGCAAATGTAAACAATCACCTAAAAGACGTAGAAATTCACAATTTATTTTGCATAAATCGGTTTTGGATTCTGAAAAGAATGTCTAATTTTGCAGTCCTCTTTCGCGAAGCAGGGTATTCTTCGCAGGTAAGAAGACATTGATAAACGGAATACGATGAAAAAAGATATACATCCAGAAGATTACAGACTTGTTGTTTTCAAAGACATGTCCAACGATTATTCTTTCATAACTAAATCTTGTGCTCCTTCCAAGGAAACAGTAAAGTGGGAAGACGGAAACGAGTATCCTTTGATTAAGCTGGAAATCTCACACACTTCTCATCCATTCTTTACCGGTAAAATGCAGTTGGTGGATACTGCTGGTAGAATTGACAAGTTTAAGAAGCGTTACCAGAAGCACATCAAATAAGTTTCCGGTATTTTAAAGAAATTGAACCCTTTTTCCGATTTCGGAAGAAGGGTTTTTTTATACTTGATGTTTAGTTGGTCGCTGATGGTTAAAGATTGGAATTAATGTGACCGTTGCTTTGAACTTGCAGTTAAGTTAGTTGAAAGCCACTTTAACCTTGAGGCTTGCCAACAACCAACCAGAAACAAGAACCATGTACACACTCTTTGACGGTATAGCACATACATCTCTAAAGCCTTTAACATACACTCGCCCGGTAGCGGAATTGAGGGTAGGAATTTTAACGATAAGAGAAAAGTGGGAAAGACGACTGGGCGAAAACTGTCGAATCCGCACCAAGGACTACCTTTCGTCAAAATTTGATGGATTCGAAGCAGGAGGTAGTTTAGGAATCGCGGCATCGGTGTTACCTAACAATGAGTTGGTAAAAGCGATTAAGAAGCTTGAGGTCAATCAGCTCTTAATGTATGATGGACTGGTGATTGCCATTAATGAACTGCCTGAGACGGTGGTAAACATGGAGGAGTACCTCGATGGGTTCGAAATGATCGAATATGAGGGCGAAGTTAGTGTTGTTAAGCAGCCCGCAGATATTTTCAGACTCAATGGTGCGGAAATATCTGCAGATTATGAGTTGATAAAAGGCGCTGTTACCCCTCAGGAAATCAATGGCACCAATCGTACCATGGGTGAACAAATTTTGATAGAAGAAGGAGCCAAAGTGAATTGTGCGGTACTGAATGCTTCCGGGGGACCTATATATATAGCAGCAGGAGCGGAGGTAATGGAAGGAACAGTTATTCGCGGACCCTTTGCTGCTCTGCCGGGGTCGGTTTGTAAACTCGCCACTAAGGTATATGGCCCCACAACTATAGGCCCTTACTCGAAGATAGGAGGTGAGGTGAACAATTGTGTGTTCCAGGGGTACTCAAATAAGGGTCATGATGGATTTCTTGGTAACTCCGTGATTGGAGAATGGTGCAATTTAGGTGCAGACACCAATTCATCCAATCTCAAGAACAACTATGGCAATGTGAAAGTCTGGAGTTATCAGGATAAGGAAATGGTTGATTCCGGACTTCAATTTCATGGACTTATCATGGGAGACCATTCCAAGTGCGGAATCAACACAATGTTTAATACAGGCACCATCATTGGGGTAAATGCCAATATTTTTGGGTCAGGGTTTCCTCCGAAGTTCATTCCATCTTATTCGTGGGGAGGAGCAGACGGTATTGAAACCTACGATTTGGACAAGTCATTTGAAGTTGCAGCGAAAGTAATGGAACGCCGAAATGTCCAGTTAACTGCTGATGATAAAGCCATTTTGTCAAGGATTTACGATGATTCGGCTGAGTTCAGAAGGTGAAAAGTGAATTTCAAGACAAAATTGCACGTTTAATTATTTGGCACACGGCTTGAAGGTATTATCAACGCAAACCGAGCATAAGTTTGGTGTTAACGGATACTGAGGGTTGTAACGGTTTGTGTCAATCACCATTATCAAATGGATGTGGCGATGTTAAATTGAACTGACAGTTTGACGCAAAGCCGTTTGATTCTTGGCGGGATAAAGGAGAGATGAATGGACGATGTCTTTGATTTGAATATGATGGATTTCAGCGACTTTATGAACAGGGATGCGGAATTCATTCCACTTATATCGGCAGAAGAGGAAGACCGGATGAACCGGGAAGATCTGCCTGATGATTTAGCAATACTATCACTCAGAAACAACGTGCTGTTTCCAGGTGTTGTAATTCCTATTACTGTTGGGCGGGATAAGTCCATCAAGCTCATTCAGGATGCCAACGCAGGAACCAAAACAATAGGAGTTGTTTCACAGCAAGACCAGAGTATTGAAGATCCTTCATATGAGGATCTGAATCCAGTGGGAACCGTTGGCCAGATAGTCAAGCAACTGAAGATGCCCGATGGTTCTACAACGGTTATCATTCAGGGGAAAAAACGCTTTAAGCTGAAGGAGCTGGTATCTGATGATCCTTATATAAGAGCAAGAATCGAACCTGTAGCAGAGCGTCCCGTAAACATGGATGATGAGTCTTTCCAGGCGTTATTTTCGTCCATTAAGGACCTGGCGATGAACATTATCCAGATTTCGCCGAATATTCCTACCGAGGCTACTTTTGCAATTAAAAATATTGACAGCCCTTCGTTTCTGGTAAATTTCATTGCCTCTCACATGAATGCAGAGGTTGAGGAAAAACAAAAGATTCTGGAAATTGCAGACATCCGTGAAAGATCGGAGGCTCTATTGGCGCATCTAACACGTGAGCAGCAAATGCTGGAGTTGAAGAATGATATCCAAACCAAAGTAAAGGTGGATATTGATCGGCAGCAGAAGGAATATTTCCTCCATCAGCAAATGCGTCAGATCCAGGACGAGTTGGGAGAGAATCCGGTTCAGCAGGAAATTCAGGAACTTAAGGATAAGGCGAAGACCAAGAAATGGAAAGATGACATTCGTGATACCTTCGACAAGGAAGTCCAGAAGTTAGAGCGGATGAATCCATCCGGTGCCGAGTATTCGGTGCAATTGAATTATTGCCAGTTGTTAATAGAACTGCCCTGGGGTGAGTTTACCAAAGACAAGTTTGATCTTCAACGAGCTCAAAAAATTCTTGACCGGGATCACTTTGGACTTGAAAAGGTGAAAGAACGGGTTATAGAATATCTGGCCGTTCTGAAGTTGAAGAAGGACATGAAGGCCCCAATTATCTGCTTGTATGGGCCTCCGGGTGTTGGAAAGACCTCACTGGGTAAGTCAATTGCAGAGTCGTTGGGAAGGAAGTACGTGCGGATGTCTTTAGGAGGCGTACATGATGAGGCGGAAATTCGTGGACACAGGAAAACTTACATTGGCGCGATGCCTGGTAGGATTATCCAGAACCTGAAAAAGGCAAAATCCTCCAATCCGGTATTTATACTTGATGAAATTGATAAGATTGGTAGGGATTCTCATGGTGATCCGTCCGCAGCATTACTGGAGGTTCTTGATCCGGAACAGAATGCAGCGTTTCAGGATAATTATGTAGAACTTGAATATGATCTGTCTAAAGTGCTATTCATTGCTACGGCAAATACTTTGTCAACGATCCAGCCGGCACTTATGGATAGAATGGAAATTATTGAAGTAAATGGGTATACGGTAGAGGAGAAGGTAGAGATTGCCAAAAGGCATTTGCTCCCTAAGCAGATCAAAGAGCACGGGATCACCAAGAAGGATATTACGCTTGATAAAAAGATTCTTGAGTCTGTGGTAGAGAACTATACCAACGAAAGTGGAGTTCGTGGACTGGAGAAGAAGCTTGCGAAAGTGGTTCGTGGACGTGCGAAACAGGTAGCCATGGAAGAAGAGTTTTCTCCAAAATTAAAGGCAGATCAGTTGATTGAAATGCTTGGACCTCCGTATCCTAAGGATAAATACCAAATTCCGGATGTAGCAGGAGTGGTAACAGGCCTGGCATGGACCAGAACCGGAGGAGATATTCTGTTTATAGAGTCTTCTTTAACCAAGGGAAAAGGCAAACTTACCTTAACCGGTAATCTGGGCGACGTGATGAAGGAATCAGCCATTATTGCGCTGGAATACCTTAAGGCGCGCTGCATTGAATTGGATATTCATCCTGATGCATTCGACAATCATAATGTACATATTCATGTTCCTCAGGGGGCTACTCCAAAGGACGGGCCTTCCGCGGGTATTACGATGCTCACCGCTCTGGCTTCATTGTTTACGCAACGCCGGGTTAAAAAATATACCGCAATGACCGGGGAAATCACTTTAAGGGGTAAGGTGTTACCTGTTGGTGGTATCAAAGAAAAAATTCTTGCGGCCAAGCGTGCAAATATCAAAGAGATTGTGCTGAGTGAGAGTAATCGTAAAGATGTTGAGGACATAGCCAAAGATTATCTCAAAGGACTCAAATTCCACTACGTGGAAAATATGGACGATGTCCTGAATATTGCTTTATTGAAACAGAAGGTAGACAATCCAATAAAAATCTAACCTACTATACTAAGGATTCGTATTTTTCGTTTTCTTAAACGATTATGAGAGCGAGCCTCACCTTATTGCTTGTATCCTTACTTTCTGCTGCCTCAGCGCAAGTGGGAGGAAGAAATGGCTTCGATTTTTTGGAGTTTGTTCAGCCCGCCAGGGTTGCGGGAATAGGTGGAGCCAACATTTCGATTTTCGATAACGACCCCAATATGGCCTATATGAATCCCGGGTTGTTAAACAGTTCCATGCACGATCGGCTGGCACTTAACTTTGTAGATTATTTCGCGGGGATCAAGTATGGAAATATCTCATATACCTATGCAATTGATACGGTTATTGATCGGGTGGCACAGGTGAACATCAATCACGGTAATTATGGAGATTTTCCTTATGCAGATCCAAGCGGTGTGCTTACCGGAGGCAATTTTACAGCCAGTGATTTAACGGCAAATCTCAGCTATTCCCAGCAATTGGCAGATAACTTCAGGGGTGGGGTAACGATGAAGTTTATTTACTCGGTTATTGAGAGTTATCAGGCATTTGGAGTGGGCTTTGACCTTGGAGGAAGTTATTTCAATGAAGAGAAGAATTTTTCTGCTGGTTTGGCGATCAGAAATATTGGAACAAAAGTTTCGTATACTGAGAATAGTGAACGTGCGCCGCTCCCAACAAATATTGTACTTGGTATCACCAAGAAACTACAATATGCTCCTTTCAGACTAAGTCTTACCCTGGAAAACCTCCAAAAATGGGATTTAACGCTGCAAGACCCAAATTTAAGACCACAAACGGATCCGCTAACAGGAGAGTTAATTCCTATTCCTCAACCTGGTTTTTTAGAGAAAGGAATGCGCCATGTCGTGATTGGAGGAGAGGTGCTTATTACAGAAAATTTTCACGTAAGAACGGGCTTCAATTACCGAAGGCGACAGGAGTTAAAGGTGGAAGCGAAACCTGCGTTAACCGGCTTCTCGATTGGAGTTGGATTAAGAATTAGCAAGTTTTTGCTGAGTTATTCCAGAGCGAGTTATCACCGGGCCGGAGGCACTAATTCACTATCCATTTCAACCAGGTTCGGAGATTTCAGAACTATCCGATAAGTTTTTCACAACCACATGCCGCTCTCTTTTTCTTAGTATCATTGCCACAATTAATGGCTGGCAAGATCAACATCGCGATAGACGGATATTCTTCATGTGGCAAAAGTACTTTGGCAAAAGCCCTGGCTAAGGAAATGAAGTACGTTTATGTTGATTCCGGAGCGATGTACCGGGCCGTTACATTGTATTGTCTCAGAAACGATATTATTGACGCAGAAGGGAATTTTGAAGAATCCGAGGTGATTGAGGCACTCAAGAATATTAACATTTCTTTCAACTACAATCGAACCGTTGGAGCGTCGGATACTTATTTGAACGGGGAGAGAGTAGAGGATGAAATCCGAAATTTACCTGTTTCCAAAAACGTAAGCGCCATTTCAAAAATCAGAGAAGTACGGGCCAAACTGGTTACCTTCCAGAAACGCCTGGGTAAGCAAAAAGGTGTTGTGATGGATGGCCGAGACATTGGCACTGTAGTTTTTCCTGATGCCGAGTTAAAGATATTTATGACTGCCACCATCGAAGTACGCACGCAGCGAAGGTTTGATGAGCTGATTGCCAAAGGACAGGACACTACCATGGAAGAAGTGCGCGAAAATCTGCAACAAAGAGATCATATTGACTCGACCAGGGCCGAGAACCCGCTCAGACAAGCCGAGGATGCCATTGTTCTGGATAATTCCGATCTCACCCATGAGCAACAGCTGGAGCAAGCAAAGGCGTGGGTAGCGGACAGGGTTTAAACCCACCGTCATTTCAAACGCCAAAGGCGATTTTTGCGAATACCGATTAATCAAATTGTACTGTTGAGGCTGAAGCCACCACGAATCGTTAGGCCTTAGAGAGGAGCCTGAGCCTCAAGTAAAAGGATTAGCGAGACAGCGAGGCTGAGAGCTTGCCTCGAAGACCCGTTGCCGAGGTTATCCTTTGCGAAGACGTGAAGGCGAACGAACGCGAGCCATAAAGGCATTTTGCTTCCTTTGTTGCACAGACAAAGGAAGGGCAACGAAACCAATGCGATACCGATGAATATTGGGATGGATTGGTAGAGGCGGCAGTTCCAATTAGTTAATGTATTCAGCCATTTTGCCTTTGAAAGGGGGTATCAGATTTCAAATCGCCTTCGGCGTTTGAAATGACGCAGGGAAAGTAAACCAACAACAGGCAACAATCAACGTGCTGACGCAGTCAGCCCACATTTTTCGTAAATTATACCATCCACATGGTTACCTTTTCATCTTTCCAACATACAGGAGGAAAAGAAAGTAATGAAAGACCACGAAATCATCCATAAGATCAGGCTTGGTAAGCGCGAGAAACCCATCAAGCAGCTCTATAAGGAGTACCCAAAAGTGCGGGCAAAAATTTTGGCTACCGGTGGTACGGAAGAAATCGCGCAGGAAATTTTCAATGACAGCTTGATTTTACTCATTGAGAAAGTAAGCGACCCACAGTTTCAGTTAACTTCTAAACTCACTACGTATTTATACGGAATTAATCGGTTTTTATGGAAAAATGAGTTGAGGAAGCAAAAGCGATTTGTGGAGTTGGAGTGGAGCGACACACTGATTATTTCCGATGAAGATTTGGGTTATCAGGAAGAGAAAGAAGAGAAGCTGAAAGCAATGGAAAGCATCCTGCAGAAAATCTCGGAAAAGTGCCGGAAGATTTTTGAGATGTTCTATTTCAATAAACAATCCATGCAGCTAATTGCCGAGAAACTGGGTTTTTCCAGTGTCAATTCAGCAAAGACGCAGAAGTACAAATGCATGGAGCGCGCTATTAAACTGGCGAATGAAGTTGAGTTGTCTAATTCTGAAAGCCTGTAAGCCATGAGAAACGAATTAGACCAACATCATAAAATAGATCAGTATCTGGCCGGTAGTATGGTTGGAGAAGAGCTAAGTTCATTCGAGGCTTCTATTGCCGCAGACCCTGCTCTTGCAGCCGCAATTGCCGATCAAAGGTTGTTTTTGCAGGCCATCAACAGGTCGGCGTTGAGAGCGGAGATTGCTACAATAACCGGAGCTTCCGGTAGTGTGGGTATGTCATTCTGGAAATTGCTCACGGTTATCTTAGGAAGTGTAGGTGTTATTGCGGTGCTAATTATTTGGATGTTTTCCGGCTTTGGAAATGAAAATATCCAGGTAGCATCGTCAACCAATGCGAAAAGAATAGTTGAAGAACCACAAAATTCATCGGCCTTAATGAGTGCATCGAGCTTGGATACTGTTGCTGACAGTTCTTTGGCTGAGGACGCTGTTAAAACAATTACCAGGAATTCCGATGTAAAACCCAAAGTTAAGGGTGCCCAGCTGGCCGACTCTACAGATACTGGGGAGTTAGGGAATCAACGTGTTGGTACGAGGCAAAAAAAGGTTACTTCTGGTAAGTTGGACGGACTCCATACTTTCGTAGAACCCGATATCCAAAGATTCTCTTTCAGAGCAGAGAAAGGGAAAACTATTGAAGGGAAGGATGGAACTGTAGTATTTGTTCCCACGAATGCTTTTCTGGACAGTTCAGGAAACGTGGTAGAAGGAACCGTAAAGTTTCAATTGGTGGAAGCCCTTAGTCTGGAGGATATCCTGTTGTACAATCTCACCACAAAGTCTGGCAACAAGCTACTGCAAACAGGAGGAATGGTTTATGTAGACGCCGAGCAGGACGGTGAGAAGCTGGCAATTAACCCAGGACGCCCCTTGTATATTGAAGTGCCAACAAATGAAACCAAACCGGGAATGATGGCCTTTAAAGGTGAGGTGGATCAAAATGGAAATATAGATTGGGTAGATCCTCAACCATTGAAACGCTACTTAACGAAGGTTGATTTGGGTCAATTGGATTTTCTCCCACCGGGTTTTTCAGACGAAGTGCATGCAAATATGCCTTTTAAGAGTTATAAAACAGCCAATGAGGAGTTGGTGGATAGTTTGTATTACGCTTTAGCAAGCCAGGTTAAACCTGCAACTCTAATTGACGAAGAGGAGGGACCTATTGTGGAATCGACGGAAGCACCCCTTGTGCCGAATACAAGCAAAATTACATCTCAGACCGGGAACATGAGCTCTAATTTGGGTAGGAAGATAGATGTTGTTTCCGGAAGTACTGGAAATCTTAATGGTAAAATCAAAGGGAAAGTGCTATCCAAGAATACTGGAGATGGAATTCCCTATGCAAGCATTAAAGTTTTTCGGGATGGTCAATTAGTAAGTGGTGCCGAGTCTGATATGGTTGGAGAATACCTGATCTCCTCGTTAGCCCCTGGAAGTTATGATCTGGAGGTAGAAGCCGTGGGTTACTTAACACAGAGGGTCGAAGAAGTACAAATCACCAGCGACAAAATCCAGTTCAACGACTTTAAATTAAGTGCTGGAAATGGCCAAACAAGAGGTATGTACAATGAAGTTGAGACACGTATTTACAAGAACGAATTAGATTTCTGTGGTGCAGAATCCAAATTCAACAACTGCGGAATCACCCCAGCCTCCATCCAAACCGTTAGAACCAATGCATTCTCCAACACCTTCATTGCCACAAAAGAATTCGAAGAGCGTCTGGCCATTCTACACCAACTTCACAACGGCCAGGAACTCCTGGATCTGTATGTCAACAATTTGAACAAAGACATGGGAGAGGTCGATCGAATGGTGGTTCAGAAGCTCTCCGGTAATGTAAAAGAAAAATTCCAGGCATTCGCTGATCAGAATCTTACGAATCTGGAAGAGATCAATATTCACCAGGATCAGATTTCCGCTTACTACGAAAAGAAGAGGGTAGAGTATCAGCGGGCACAAAATAAGTTGCAGCGGAAGTACGAAAAGATGAACACTGCCAAATTGCACCGCTTGATCAATGAGGTGGATCAGATCAATGACAAGATTGAGAAATCCTACAAGCGTACTGATGAAGTCATCGCGAAATTTAACAAGCCTGTAACTGCTACACCTGAGAAAGCTAATGTGACTACTAATGCGATTACGGCTTCCAACCAGCAGTTTGATCAGGTGAAAGCACAAGCGACACAACTGGCGCAGGATGCTCCACCTGTAAATGCCGCGGAGGCACCGAGATACTCGGTTCCATGGTACAGCACAGGTTGGATGAATATTGATGCGTATCTGAAGGACATCGATAAAAACCCGAGAGAAGTAAAGATTCTTGCGAAATCCAAAAAATCGGGGGTTAGAGTTTACCAATGGCTGAATTCTCTTAGAACCATGGTTGAAATTAACATGGTAGATAATGAAGGGGTGGCCAAATTTCCTAAAAAGGGTTCTGAAGCTGCACTTAAAATGTGGAACACATCGTGTTTCGCAGTAGTGCAGGAGGAAGATGGATACATGTTTGCTGAGGCACACTACAATCCTTATAAGCAAAGTGAAGTAACTGTTTCTCCAGAACCAATTGCTATAGAAACTATGCGTAAGCACCTGCAGTCGTTGGATCCGAAAGCAACTAAACTCGCCTCGGATTTGGAAAGAATGGCTCTGAAAGCGAAGGCGGAAGCCATACGTAGGGAAAAAGCTCGACAAAAACGAGAAGAAGAGGCAAGAAGGGAAGCGGAACGAATCGCCCTACTGGTTCAAATCCATGAGCAAGAGAAATACAAGCGCGCAGCCCTTAGGAAGGAACGTCAGGCGGTAAATGATAAAATGTACAGGGAACAAAAGCGTTTGCTGGCTGAATACGAGTTTATGCAAAACCTGGCTTGCGTGGCCTTCCCGTGCAAAACGGATTTGGCTGAGACTGAATTGGAAAAGTGGAAGCCTATGGAGAGGGATGTGGAAGATGCCGTGGTAGAGTTTCCGGGGTCTTTTAGTCCGAACGGAGATGGCTATAAAGACACCTGGACACCTTTAATTATGAACGCCAAAAGTGCAACCATGAAGATTGCCGATCCCGAAACCGGAGAACTGTTGTTCGAGAGTACATTTCCAAACGTAACATGGGATGGCGGAGATTTAAAGGGCAAGATTGTAAAGGAAGGGGTTTACTGGTTTGACATACAGGGTGTGGCGATTAATGATAAGCCATTTTCTGAGCAAGGGAACATTACACTGGAAAAACCGAAGGCAGAGCGGGAGAGGAGAGTTGTTGTTTCTCCGAGCGCTCGTAATCTTCAGAAAAACGGCCCAACCAAATCTGAGATTTCAGTTTTCGGAGAGTCCCTTAGCGATCCGATTATCTGGTACATAGAGAAGAACTGTAATTACCCATTTGATATTAACAGGGATAGCCCTCAAGGGCAGGTGTTGGCAGAACTCGTGGTAGATTCTGAAGGGGAGGTTTCAGTTACCATTAAAAAAACCATCAGTCAGCAACTGTCCGATGAAGTAATCAGGGTGCTTAAAAGTTTACCTGAGGCTTACCTAACGGACGATCAGATTAAAGGAAAAACCCATTCTGTTGCAGTGCTCTTCATGTTAAAATAGGTTAGGGGAGAATGTATATCTCACAATTTAAAGGCACCTGATCGTAAAATTTCAGCAGGTCGTTGTTGTTGATGCTGATACACCCCCATGTTAGAGCTCGCGAACCATTTTTATCCCAGGTGCCGGCCCATCCATGAATACCGATTCCTCCACCAAGTTCGGTATTCTTGGGAGGCTCTTTAAGTTGGTTTGTTGCACTAACAATGCGGTCTCGTTCAGACCTGGAGATCAGGCCATTTTCGTATCCTGCTCTGGCGTCAAATGCATTTGGATAGCTGATTCTTAACCATGCCGTCCCGAAAAAATCGGCATAGCTTCCGCTAAATGGTCCTTTGGATTTCTGGATCAACCTATATGCACCTTCGGGCGTCTTGTTATCTCCCTGACGCTCTTTATGACCTTTAGGTGATTGTCCAACCGCCATGTCGTAAGAGGCGCTTCGGGCACCCTTTTCAAATTTGTGGATTTCCATTTCATACTTGCACGCAACGATCAGGTCGGTTTTCTCTTTTGGAATCGGGCATTCCCTGTGTTCTTTAATGAATTCAGTAGGTTCAAAATAATGTTCCCTGACCCATTTGGTGTCTTTGCCCGTTGAGGATGGCCAATAGGTAGGATGGTAATCTTTCATTTCTGGTTTGCGGATTTCTAAATGTAAGTGAGCCGGATAGGCGCCATTTCCAGTCCCGATTGTTCCGATCTGCTGTCTTCTCGACACGGTGTCACCTTTACTCGCTTTTGTTTCATTTAAGTGGGCATAAAGCGAATAGCAGTATTTCAGTTTTGCATTTTCAAGGTATCTATGCTCTACCAAAATGGTATTGCCCCACGGGAAGCCAAAATCTTCGCTGTACAGTACAACTCCTTTTCCCACCGCGTTTACGGGTTGTCCGAAATCAGTGTCACCGCCGCCAGTACCGTTCCAATCTTCACCTGTATGAATACCAAGCGAATAGGTTTCGGCCGTTTTTACTGCAATATACCAGCCGGAATAAGATTTTCCCTGTTGGGAAGTGTAAGACCCTTTTCCGTCTTTGTTGCCTACCGGAAAATCAAAACCATCACATAGTAACGGATCAAATAAATAATTCCAGGAAGCAGATGTATTCAAATCATTTGCCTCGGTTGCTTTTGGGGCCGGTGGTTTACTTATTGAATGTGTGCTGCCACTTGAAGCAGCGTTTTCACCAGCCCCGCCGCAACCGAAAATCAGCAAAATGAGACATGTTATTGCAACTCTCATTGTTTTTATAATGCCGAGACATCAGAAAGGATACAGAATGGTGCCATACCATCTTTTAAACTTTTAAGATAGTATGCCGTGGTAATGGTTTTACGATTGGTTAAATGCCTTGCCCCATTCATCTAGAAAGAGAAATTCATCTGATTTCTTTCTATCGGACTCAGGACTTTCTCTTTCTTGTAGTTTTTCAGGTAGTTGTTCGGTATCTCCAATTTTGCCGAAAACGAACATGGTAATTGCCTTGTAGTCTTCCGGAATGTCGAAATTCTCTGCAACAGTCTCGGGAGAGAAACCTGCCATTTGGTGCACGAAAATATCAAGTGTTGTGGCACGCAAGGTACTTACGGCCATAAATGCACCTGAATCGTAAAAGCAATGTCTGTTTTCTCGGTCCTGATCGCCAAAATGTTGCTTTGCAAGTACTACTCCGAGATACGGTGCTGTCTCTACCCATGATTGGTTAAAGTCAATCAGCGATTCATACAACTTCTTGTATGCCTGCGTATTTTTCTTCGCCAGAATTACGGCCCAGGGTTGCTCATTGTAGCTGGAAGCTACTTGCTTTCCGGCATCGAATATTTTAAGAATGTTTTCTTCGGAAATTGGTTCGTCTGAGAAAGCCCGGGGACTCCAACGTTTATCCAATATTTCCATTAATGCTTCACCTCTGTCTGTTTCTAACTCTACTTCCATTGTGTTTTCATGTTTTGTACTGAATCGATCCTCACTACGATTAGCCGGTGCGTTTCAGTTGTTGAATAATAAATACTTAAGTAAGTATTTATAGATAAGTCAAATGGAGTGCCAGGAAGGTTCCAGGACTCATAGCTGCCGTGCCTGTTGACTTGTGGGCGAAACGTTGTGATTCTTAGAAAATCCGCAATGTGTAACTATTCAGCATACGTGTGGAAAATGGTTCGGAATCTGTTTCCGGATTTTTCGCAGTTTAAGGAATTGCTTACGTGTTTAAATCGCTGCACTTTTCCAAAACATCCTTATCATTGAATAAAATCAATTGTATGTTCTTCCAACAAGCTTACGACGGACGAAAAAAATGGTGGAAATACCTCATAGGAACAGGTGTTGTGTTCTTTGGCGGGTGGCAAATTATTGGCATGATCCCTTTGTTTTGGGTTCTGGCCACGACAAGTACTCCGCGTGAACTGATCCGACTAACAAGCGATACAAGCATGATGGTGGATCACCTTGGAGCGAATCTATTTCTGCTATTGTTTTTATTGGGATTTGTAGGCGGGACAATGGCTTTGTGGATATGGCTGCGTGCAGCACACAAACGGAAGTTTAAGACCGTAATAACCGGAGGCAAGGTGAATTTGAAGAAGTTTTTATTTGCTTTTCTGGTGGCGCTTCTCTTCAATGGGGTATTTATGTTGATCCAATATTTAACCGCTCCCGATCAACTTGTATGGAATTTCAATTTTGAAACTTTTTTACCACTAATTCTGATGAGTTTAACACTTCTGTTGATTCAAACCGGTTTCGAAGAGTGGTTCTTTCGTGGATACATTATGCAATGGTTGGGCGTCTGGTGGCGCAACAAATGGGCTCCGCTCTTGGTTACGTCGGTGATCTTCGGTTTGCTGCACAGTTTCAACCCTGAAATGTACCGGCTAGGCTGGGGAATGATGGTGTTTTATATCGGGTTTGGTTTGTTTATGGGGATAATAACCATTATGGACGAAGGATTGGAACTTGCAATGGGATTTCATTGGGGGAATAACTTTTTTGGTTTCGCAATACTTACCAACGATTGGGGAACTGCTCAAACCGATGCTCTGTTTAAAGACCTGTCGATACCGGAGCCATCCTGGGACATGTATGTTCCTACGCTCTGTTTGCCTTTGGTTTACCTGCTTTTTAAGGCGATCTATAAATGGGGCAAAATCTCAACTATTTTTAAGCCTGTGGAGGCACCGATTTGGGAACAACAAGCTAATATTAAATCTGATACGTTTGATGAGGTATAGGTCCACCTATAAGCTTGACATCAGGTATTCATACATGGAAATCATAGAATCAATGTCTGATTTGTGCACTTTTTCGTCAGCGCTATGTACATTGTCTTCCGGAGCGCCGATAAAGCACCAATCAAAAGGGTAGGGGGTTTTCTGAAGTGCAACCCCATCACTTCCACCGGAAGATTCTACTTCCAATTGAAATGGAATGCCCGATTTTTGTGCCAGTTCAATAATCTTATCTACGTACTTCCTGCGAGGTATTCCGCTATCCCGAATTGAAATAACAACCCCATCACCATGCTGAATTCCATCTGTTTTCCAGGTAATGTCACAAATTAGTGCCTGATTTACCCCAAACTCCTCGTAAATGTGCCTGGCCAGGTATCCGACAGAACCTCCTCCGGTTTCTTCCCAACAAGAGAAGCATACAACCCCATTTTCGAGTGTTTCGGCTACTTTCAGCGCTGCATAGCAACCCAACCGGTTGTCCAGGTAGCAGCATTGAACAAAATCTTCGTCCTCACGCCAATTTGGCTTGAAGACCAATTCTGTTCCACGGTCTAATTCCCTGTCAGCAAGGTATTCCAAAGACTTTGAGCCGTCCTCATGGTCAATGATTACCAGTTCAGTTTCTATAGATCCCTTAGAGTCTTTTCCAACCAGTTCAGTCCCGTCAATGGTTCGCGGGCCACCAATCTTTATTAGCTGCTTTCCATATCGTACCTGAAACCCGATTGAATCCATGTGGCAGAAAATGGCGGTTTTAGGTTTTCCGAACTTAAGCATTACACAGTCTTGAAATTCCCGTCCGGCTATAATTTGAGGAGTTACCTTAAACTGGTGTTTATTACGCTGCACATAGTCCAGAATAAAATCTTTCATTCCAACTTCGTTACCCGCCGGCGCATGTATGCTACATAATTCTCGTAGTAATTCCATCAAACAGTTCTTAAATAGTTGGCGTCAAGTTGAAAGTTTTTTAACCTGGACATCACAGCATCCGTTTGGGCCAGTCGTACCCCGAATTCCAATTCGCAAGTAGATTCAAACATCTGATTCCGTATTTCGAGGTCGAATTCCTTCACCACGCGCATCACATCATTCATACGATCATACGTGAAAGCAACCTTGTAGTGGTTTTCAACGTGCTTAGTGATAATCTCTGATGCGTCCAAAGCCTCTCTTGTGGCTTCTTTATAAGCAGATATCAAGCCGCCAACTCCAAGTTTTGTTCCTCCAAAGTAGCGTACCACAACTGCCAAACAATTGGTGACTTCAAACGACAGAAGCTGTCCGTAAATCGGACTGCCGGCACTTCCACCCGGTTCGCCGTCGTCAGAATAACGGTATTGACCTCCATCTGCCCCTAAGCGGAATGCATAACAATGATGTCCCGCATCTTTGTATTGCAACCGTAAGTCCTGTTGTTTATCCTTCACTTCTTCTTCGGAAGATACCGGAAAAACATGAGCGATAAATTTGCTCCCTTTTTCCTTTAACAATGCCTCCGATTGTTTGTTGATTGTCTTGTATGAGTCGTCAGAGTAGGTCAAAAAAGGGCGATTATTTCTTTTGAGAAGGTAATGAGGGCAATACTAACAACGGCCACAAAAATACCAATCCAGTTAAACTTACTCAGTTTCTCGCGAAAAGCTACCAGCCCTATAAAGGCCATCATGACTATTACTCCCATGTTGATAACCGGAAAGATTTGCGCATCATCCAATCCGGAATTCTGTAAAGCTCCTATGAAAAATTTAAGGGTAAAGTAATTAGGAACGCCTAATAGAATCCCCCAAATAATGTTCTTGAACTTAATTCTGGCACCTTTAGCAACTACTTCGTAGATCAGGAATATACTACCGAGCAACGCGGCAAAGAAAAATACCAAAGAGAGGAATCCTCCACCGGTATTGGCAGGTACCATTTCTTTTTGTGCATAACTGATCGTTGCATCAGCTATTCCCTGACCGACAAAAATGACAACGATGAGCCATAAAAATTTCGGGTTGAATGCCAACTTTCCTTTAACCGTAGACGTGAGATAGATCGCCAGCAATGCCAGTATTATTCCGCTGATAATAAATAGGTTGGCACTCTCTCCCCACCAGGTCAATCCAATTATCACAGGGATAACAAGAGACATCTTATTGGCAACGGTTGTGATAGAGATTCCAATTTTTTGAATTCCCAGAGCAATCAAATTGAAAGTGATGATGAACATCAATCCGATGATTAGCGCAGGTATCCAATAGCCGTGCTTTATTGCCAGATCCAGCTTTAGCTCCCAGTTCATAGCAGCTAAACCACACAAGCCTGCGGTAAAATAGTTTACGATAACCGCTTGCAAATTATTGACTCCAAAACGCGGGTACAGCTTGAAGATGACCAACATCAGCGAGAACATTAATATGGTCATCAACAAATCAAACATTGTAAACGAAGTCTATACGATCTTTTCCGAACGTTTTGGTATGTACTGGCTTAGTGGTCAGAGTAGGGGCTTTAATTCCGCCGCCAAAATTAGTACTTCCGGTTAGAATTCTTGCCTCATCCCAGTTATTTGACTGTATAAATGTTTGGAGTAGTTTAGCGCCGCCCTCTACAATCACCGATAGTAAGTTCTCTTCATAAAGAATCCGGTTGAATTCTGAGACAAACCCAGTAAAGTCAATTCTTCTGGAAATACCGGCAACCGGGTAAGTGGTTAGTTCTGTTAACACCAGGGTTGTTGCGTCAGAATTGAATACATTCAAAGCAGGGTTCAGTCTCCCGGTTCTGTCGAGTACAATGCGTGCCGGGTTTTTACCCTGTACGGCGCGAACCGTTAAACTGGGATTATCTACCACGGCGGTATTCGTTCCAATGGCTATGGCCATTTCCCGTGACCTCCAGCTATGGGTGAGTTCTTTTGTTTCAGGCTGCGTGATCCACTTGATGCCAAGTTCGTTTGTGTCTCTTGGCGCATCCAAATAACCATCTGTAGATTGCGCCCATTTTAAAATGATGTAGGGTCGTTGTTTCGCGTGAAAAGTGAAAAACCTGCGGTTGAGTCTTAAACATTCCGCTTCCAAAATGCCCGTTATAACTTCAATTCCTCTGTCACGAAGTGTTCGAATTCCTCTGCCATTTACCTCAGGAAAGGGATCGTTGCAGCCAATCACTACCTTTTGAATTCCTGATTTGATGATCAGATCAGTGCACGGAGGGGTTTTACCATGATGAGAGCAAGGTTCAAGTGAAACGTAAAGTGTGGATGCTTTCAGAATTTCTCTGTTCTTAATAGCATTTATTGCATTTACTTCTGCATGTGACCCACCGTAGGCACTGGTGGATCCCTCACCGACGATCTGCCCATTATAAACCGCCACGGCGCCCACCGAAGGGTTAGGCATGGCATCTCTCAATCCGGGTTTAGCCAGTTCCAGGCATCTGCGCATATATGTTTCATGGTTCGCCAAGACAGGCGAAATTACTAAATAACCAACCACGATGATTGCTGTTATCTTTGGCGCGTGTTTGTAAATCAAAATACGGTTGAGCAACTTTCCAAATACCTAAGAGAAGGTTTGAGGACGATTTATGATGAACGGGAAGCGGATAACATCGTTGAGCTGCTTTTTGAACATTACATGCAATGGACCAGGCTTGAGCTGAGATCGAACCAGGAGCAAAGATTATCGGAGTCTGACTTACTTAAATTCCATTCGGCGCTGAAGCAACTCCGGAAAAATGTACCGGTTCAATATGTAATTGGCGAGGTAGAATTCTATGGTTTAACCTTCAGGGTAAACCCTTCTGTGTTAGTACCCAGACCAGAAACGGAAGAGTTGGTTGACCTGGTTGTTAAAGAAAACAAAAAGTGTAAATCTTTAATTGATATAGGGAGTGGTAGTGGCTGTATATCAATTTCTTATAAACGCAATGCTTTTGATTCGGGCGTGGTTGCATTGGATGTTAGCGAGAAGGCTTTAGATGTTGTAAAGCAGAACTCGAAATTGAATAATGTGGTAGTGGATACAATCCAGATGGATATTCTGAAATGGGGGGATCTGAGCCGGAAGTTTGATGTGGTTGTAAGCAACCCACCGTACGTATTGAATTCTGAGAAAGATAAAATGGAGGCCAATGTTATTGATCATGAGCCACATTTAGCTTTGTTTGTAGAAGATTCCGATCCCTTGCTTTTTTATCATTGTATTGCTGATTTTGCGCTGGCACATTTGAATGAAAGTGGGAGAATTTATTTCGAGATCAATGAGTTGTACGGAAACGAGGTAGCACAATGTCTGCAAGTCAGAAATTTTAAGGATATTAGAATTGTTAAAGACATCAATGGGAAAGACCGGATTGTTGCGGGGCAACTTTAAATATTTAGCAGTTTTTTTTGTACTTATTTGTAGTACAATGGTGAAGGCACAGACCAATGATTCAATTGATCTGGAGTTGGAAGAACTCAATTATACAGTAAAGAAGAAGAATGATTGGAAACTGCTGTTTGGTTTCGATTCACGGACTTCATGGGTTCTGGGAGAAAGCGCAGGGATTGGAGGGCTCAAAGCAGGAGTAACACTCAACAAGCGACATCGCTTCGGAATTGGAATCTATTTTTTAAAAAATCCGATTACCAGAGGTGGGGTTAATCTATCTGCCGCCGATTACCCGGCCGCTACCGACACCACACAGTATAATTTTGCCTATAGCAGCCTTTTTTACGAACCTGTATGGTACGAGAGCAGGCGTTTGAGTTTAAGCACCCCGTTTCATTACGGCACGGCTACTATTCGGGCTTCTTACCTTCGCAATGATACCATTGGCAATATCTATACAGAATATTTTAATCAGCAGGTACCACTTACGGAAGTGTCGGGGGTAGCCACGTACAAGCTGGTACGTTGGTTTGCTTTTGGTGTTGGAGGCGGATATCGCGCATTGTTAACTCCCGATCGTAATATCAGAAGAGCCTTTAGCGGCCCGGTTATTATTTTTCAAGCCAAGCTGATGCTTGGAGTACTTTACAAACTCGCATTTAAAAAACCTATTGATGATGGCTGGGAACAAAGAGAGGATTGACGAGCTAACCAGAGAGTTAAATAAGCACAACCATCAGTACTATGTTATGAATGCCCCTACCATATCGGATTATGAATTCGATATGTTGTTGAGGGAATTGCAGCAACTGGAAGAGGCTCATCCGGAATTGGCTCATGACAATTCTCCTACCAAGCGGGTAGGTGGTGATATTACCAAGAAGTTTCCTACGGTTGTTCATAAGTATCCAATGCTCTCTCTAAGCAACAGCTACTCGATAGAAGAGATTGCTGACTTTGAAACCCGAGCTAAGAAATTGGTAGACGGAGATATAGAGTACATCTGTGAGTTGAAGTACGATGGTGTAGCGATTGGCCTTACGTATATCAACGGGCAGTTAGTGCGGGGGGTAACACGGGGAGATGGAACCAAAGGAGAAGATGTAACAGCTAACGTACGTACCATCAAGACCATTCCTCTGCAATTACATGGAAACTACCCTAAGGAATTCGAAATAAGAGGTGAGATATACTTTCCTTTAGCAACCTTTGCTGATTTAAATAAGCAAAGGCTCGAAGCCGGTGAGCCGGCATATATGAATCCACGTAATACTGCATCGGGGACGCTCAAATTGCAGGATTCGGCGGAGGTAGCCCGACGTGGCCTGGATTGCTTCCTGTATTCGGTGTATGGCGATAATTTGCCCTTCACTAATCATTTCGAAGGTCTTTCATCTGCAGGTGATTGGGGCTTCAAAGTTCCCAGAGAGGAAAATAACTACATTAAGCGAACTTCAAATATCGATGGGATAGTTGAATTCATTGAATATTGGGATACAGAGCGTGCTAACCTTCCTTTTGAAATCGATGGGATTGTGATCAAAGTGAATGATTACCAGAAACAAGAGGAGTTAGGTTACACTGCAAAATCTCCTCGTTGGGCAATTGCGTACAAGTTTAAGGCCGAGCAGGTCTCAACAGAATTACAGTCGATTACGTATCAGGTAGGAAGAACAGGCGCGATTACTCCGGTAGCCAATCTTGCTCCGGTTTTACTGGCTGGAACCACTGTAAAGCGAGCATCATTACACAATGCAGATCAGATCGCAAAATTAGACTTACGTGTTGGTGATCATGTTTACGTGGAAAAAGGGGGGGAGATTATACCTAAGGTAGTCGGCGTAGACATGGCCAAACGTCCATCAAATGCAATGGAGACCGTCTATGCTACACATTGTCCCGAATGTAACACTGAATTGATTCGTCAGGAAGGGGAAGCCCAACACTATTGCCCGAATGCTTATGGCTGTCCACCTCAAATAACGGGAAGAATTGAGCATTTTATTTCCCGTAAGGCCATGGATATAGATGGTTTGGGGGTGGAAACAGTAGTGCAGTTGCATAAGGAAGGTCTGATCCGTAATATGGCAGATTTGTATGAATTAACGCTGGAGCAGTTACTTCCACTGGAAAGAATGGCTGAAAAGTCGGCGGAGAATCTACTTTCCGGCCTGGAAGAGTCGAAAAAAATTCCGTTTCAAACTGTGTTATTTGCTCTGGGGATAAGGTATGTAGGTGAAACCGTTGCCAAGAAACTAGCCAAACACTTTAAGTCTATTGATGCATTGGCAGCTGCTACTCATGAACAATTGGTTGAGGTAGACGAGATCGGTGGCCGAATTGCAGATAGCGTAATTGAATTCTTTGCAGATGAACAGAATCGACATTTAATTCAAAGACTTAGGGCGCATGGCCTTCAGTTCGAATTGGCGGAGGAAGAACTTGTAGGAGCATCTGACAAGCTTGCAGGCTTGACACTGGTGGTTTCGGGTGTCTTTTACTCGATTTCCCGTGATGAATTGAAAAAGTCGATTGAATTAAATGGTGGGAAATTAGCCAGTTCCGTATCCGGAAAGACGGATTACCTGGTGGCAGGAGATAAGATGGGGCCTAGTAAACTGGCCAAGGCAGAAAAACTGGGGGTAAAGTTGATTTCGGAAGAGGAGTATTTGGAGATGATCGGTTAATGGGGTTGATTGATAACATACGCATAAAGGCGGGCAAGAGAAATCTTGCCAGGCAGCTCAGTAAAACCAGGGATGTTCAGTCGTGCAACTGGGATTCTGCGTCAAGTATAGGCATCTTATACAAAATCAACGACGAACGATCCGTAAAGCATGTAAAATGGTATATGCGTGAGGTAAAGAAGAAATACGGGCAGAAGAAAATGTTTGCTTTAGGTTACTTCGATGAAAAAATGGCGCCAGCTTATATCTCGCATGGCTTAGAGACAGATTTTTTTCTGAAAAAGGATGTAAACTGGTATGGTAAGCCAAGTGCCCAGTCTGTTACAAATTTTGTTGAAGAACCGTTCGATCTGTTAATTGACCTCACCGAATACGAGTGCGTGCCCTTGCGCTTTGTACTAAGCGAATCGAAAGCCAGGTTTAAAGTAGGTAAATACGCTCCTCAAAATGAACCGTTCTACGATCTTATGATTGCCACCAAAGAAGAGGGGTGGAATCATTATATGGAACAGTTGGACCGATATATCGGTATGATTAAATGAGCAAGAGTTTCTTAGCCGGTAGGTTTCAAAGTGAGCGAAATGTGAATTTTACTCTCTAATCTTGATCATTTCGTTAATTATCTCATTAAATCATTTACAGACTCCATCATTACCCCATTAAACGTAAATTTGCCGAAAACCTACACATGAGTAAGTATAAAGGCCTTGGGGTTGCTATGATCACCCCTTTTAGTGAGAACGGAAACGTAGATTTTGCCGCGCTGCAAAGATTGGTTGAGCACCAAATAAAAGGTGGAACAAATTTTCTGGTAGTTCATGGCACCACTGGTGAGTCGGCCACGCTTACAAAAGAGGAAAAGAGAGCCACTTTAGATTTTGTAAAAGAAATCAACTCAGGGAAACTGCCGATTGTTTTAGGCATTGGTGGAAACAATACAAAAGAGGTTTGTGAAACGCTTGAACGGACTGATCTTAAAGGAGTGGATGCGATTTTGTCGGTTAGTCCGTCTTACAACAAGCCCACCCAAGAGGGAATCTATCAGCATTTTAAAGCTGTTTCACAGGCCACCGGTAAGGACATCATTTTGTACAACGTTCCGGGAAGAACGGGATCTAATATGGAAGCGGATACTACGGTTAGGTGTGCAGAGGATTTTAAAAATGTGATTGCTGTGAAGGAGGCTTCGGGAAGCATGGACCAGGTGATGCGAATTTTGCGCGACCGCCCTGTTGGTTTTCAGGTGTTGAGTGGAGATGACCCGTTGACCCTGCCAATGATTGCTTGTGGTGCGGAAGGCTTGATTTCCGTTGTAGGTAATGCCTTTCCATTTGAGTATTCAAGTATGATAAATGACGCATTAGCCGGGGATTACGAGGCTGCCAGGATTAATCATTTCAGACTTCTTGAATTAATTCATTGGCTGTTTGTAGATGGAAATCCGGCAGGAATTAAAGAGGTACTTAAGTACATGAATATTTGCAATAACTATGTGCGATTGCCGCTGGTGCCGGTAAGTAAAAACGTTTCCAATAAACTTTACAATATTCTTGCGGAAGCGGAGTTGGTGATGGCTTAGAACCAATTCGTATCACCGGTGTTAATCTCATAAAGTACACAAGATGGGGGAGGACAAACTAGAAATTGCAACATTGGGAGCAGGTTGTTTTTGGTGTGTGGAAGCTGTATTTCAGCAGCTAAAAGGTGTGGAATCTGTTCAATCGGGTTATAGTGGTGGACACGTAGTGAATCCAAGTTACCGTGAGGTTTGTCAGAAAACCACCGGACATGCGGAAGTAGTGCAGGTGGAATTTAACCCTGAAATTGTTGGCTTTGAAGAAATATTAGAAGTGTTTTGGAACGTCCATGATCCTACCACCCTAAACCGTCAGGGAAATGATGTGGGGCCTCAATACAGATCAGCGATATTCTACCATTCCGAAAAGCAAAGAGAGTTGGCAGAATCTTACAAGCAACAGCTAGATGCTTCCGGTAAGTTCTCAAATCCGATTGTTACGGAAATCACCGCGTGGAAGAACTTTTTCCCGGCAGAAGAGTACCACGACGATTACTTCAATTTACATGGAGAAGAGCCCTATTGCCGTTTTGTGGTAAGGCCAAAAGTGGAAAAGTTCGAAAAGCAGTTTGCTGATAAATTAAAAGGGTAGGTATTTACTCTTATTTCTTTCTGTAAATCCCTCTAAAAGCTTCAGACAACACTTTGTCCTGATCATCAACAATTTGCCAAAGCTGTAGTACGGAACCATCCTTATTTAGCGTCCAGGTAACTCTATTCTTATACCATTTCACCTTTTTACCGGGCTTAGGTTCACTTTCTAAAATCATCACTCCTGGTGTTGCCCTCCCTTTGAGAACCAGGCTATTTCCTCCGTTGTCTACCCAAACCTGATTCCAGGTGGAGTCTGCCCGGTTAAAATAGTTGTATGAGCGCCCTGTAGTGCCTGAAGCACCTTTCCAATGCTCGTTGATAATGCAATTATCTTCCAGTTTTACAATCTCATTTTCACCAACTAACTTACCTGTAGTGTCATAAACATTCCAATTACCCACCCAAAAATCAAAACCCTGGTGGTGATCCGTACAACACGGACAGGCAGGGCTTTGGCCAAAAGAGGCAGTAGCTACAAAAAGTAGCGCCAAAGGGATAATTCTAAGCATCATATTCAATATTTGATGCTTTAAGGTACAACCAGGAAGTAGAAAAATGCGCTCAAATATGTTGAACGGTAGCCGAGTGTTTATTGAGTATCCTGAATTCGTAAACCTGTTTCGGTAATGTCTATCGTTAAATTGGAAGAATATTCTTCAATAACATCATCCCCGTTTTCATCTTCACCTCCGTCAATGTTCTTCTTAGTCCCTGTAATTTTGTCCGCTGCAATCGTTGAGCTGATGTAGGTGCTGCCCCAAACGGGAGGATCTCCGCCTGCTGAGGTTTCTCCGACAACTGCCGTGTTCAACAATCTGCCATCGGCCATTAGCGAGGCGTAAAATACGGTGCCACTTGCATAGGGGCATGCTTCATAAGTGCCATAATAAACAGACCAGATAAGTAGCTTTCTGGAATCGTCCAGTTTTATTTGCTCAACAGTATTGGCTTCAGCGTATAAAATCATGGCAATGTCAATATTCTCTTTGTAAGTATCGTATAGGTCGTTGCTCCTGAGCGAATCTATCATCAGAAAATCAAGAACCCTTGCCTCACCTGAGTAGATATCGTTGTTCTCTGCCATATTGGAGGATAGAAATTTCACATCGTGTGAAGTTAAATTGGATGAAGTAGGTGTCTCCGATATCATGTAAGTGGAGTCAATCACTACCGGCAGTTCACTCGTTTCAGTAAACTTTTCGGCCAATCCGGTTGGAATGTCCATTCCGATCTCGTTATCCAGAGCTGATTCCGGACCGGTGGCAGAGGTGTCTGCAATTTCCTTCGGGATGCTGCTTAAAGTGTTAGCGGATTCAGCTGTAGTCTCGTCCTGATCAACGGAACAGGCCGCAAGAGTCAGAAACATTAGGGGGAGTAACTTCGTTTTCATAGTCTTTAATAGGCATGGAAGTTACAAAAACCTTTAAGTTGATTGGGTATTAGCTTATTCCTCTGACGGATCATTTTTAGGGTAATCATAGTGCTTCATGATACCCATTTCCGGAGCAACGGCCTGCCAGATATCCACCCCAAATTCGATTTCGCTAATTGCACAGGTGACCATTTCCAGAGCATGCCCGCTAAGCATGTAGTTTGCCTGACTAATTCCGGGATTATGGCAAACGATGGCAACCGAGTCGTACTGTTCAGGTAAATCTCTTATGATTCGTAGAATCGTATCGGGGGATGACAGGTAAAGGTCGCGGTGAGTTTGCAGTTGTTCATCTTTCAGTCCTAGAGCCTTTGTAATTGCCTCCGCGGTGCTCAAAGCTCGATTTGCTTCACTACTAAGCACCAGATCTGGAATCTGATTGCGTTCCAACATCCTTTTTCCCATTTCAGGGGCATCACTTATTCCACGGCTATTCAGAGGCCTGTCGAAGTCCCTTTTTCCGCTTTCTTTCCAACTCGATTTAGCATGACGAATAAGAAAAATGGTTTTCATAAAATGGTGTACGGGAAATAGGAGTTAGGAGTTTCGGCTAGACTCCCCGTTTGCTTTCATTTGGTTCAGGCAATACTTGTAATCGGATTCCCCATCTCCAATCTTTTCTCTTTGATTCGATCCATGTGTTGATGCATCACTTTAAACCACACTGGTGGCACCAGAGCACACAATACCATAACCGGATAACCTGCCGGTAGCTGAGGAGCCTCTTCAAAGTGCCGAAGGATCTGATACTTTCTGCTCGCCATAAAATGATGGTCGGAATGCCTGGTCACCTCAAACAAAATTGCTCTGCCCAAAATATGGTTTGAGTTCCAGGAGTGAATTGGTTGAACACGTTCGTATACACCATTTTCCTTTTTTCGCCTTGTTAAACCGTAGTGCTCAAGGTAATTGACCGTTTCAAAGAAGAGAATTCCCAATAAAGCCGAAGCGCAATAACAAAGTGTAGCCTTTCCTCCAAATGAGAGATAGATGGTAGCAACAAGTAGTGGTTGCAAAATGGTGAAATGAATCATTTCGTTGTGTATACTAAACAATGATAGGTTTTTCGCTTTCAGACGTTTCAACTCCAGTCGCCAGGCCGAAACATAACTCCCCGTAATCGAGCGGAACCAAAAGCCGTAAACCGTTTCACCTTTTCTGGCGGAAGCCGGATCAAGTGGTGTAGCCACGTTTTTATGGTGCCCTCGATTGTGCTCGATGATGAAATGCATGTATTGTCCTGATAGCAAGAGGCATTTGGCCAGAAATCTTTCGTGAGGTTTTGTTCGGTGCCCAAGTTCATGGCCGACGTTGATTCCAAGAACCACACATGAAATTCCGAATGTAATTATCCTTCCAAGCAATTCATGCCATAGCAAGTCCTGGGTCGAAATACCGTATAGAAACAAAACAAGCAATCCATATTGAAGAGGAACCATTGAATACAGTACCCAATCGTAAAAGCTAGAGTCCTTTGCCTGATGTTCCTGTGATTCCGTGAAGTTTTGCGCGTTCTGCGGTAAGATGAATTCTAAAAGGGGGACTACCAAATAAACATAAAGGGGAAGCACCCAGGGCCAGAAGCCCGTATACCAGAGCGAAAAAACACCAATTGCCGGACCGGTGAATATGGTAAGGTACTTGAACTTATTCATAGTAAATGATAAGATACAAAAAAGGATGATTGTTGTCTGGAATACCAAAGCCTATGGACGTGAAATATCCAAATAACCTTAAAACCTTCTTTTAATTATCAGGAAGATTTTTGTTGATCCTGCTCACCAACAATCCCAGTGATAAGACAAGGCTGGCTATAACTATCCCAATTATCATGTTTTGGAGAGGCCTGGATGGGAATGTTAGGTTGCAGTCACGGTGTAACGAGGTTAGAAAGCGGATGGCACTTTTGGATAGAACAATGTAGTTGACCAGAAGAGAAGCCAATAACATTGCTACGAGTGAATTTCCAATTCTAGGTAAAAACAACAAAAAGGGTAGTGAATAACAAACCAGTAAAAGGGTGGGGTGGTGGAACCAATAAGGAACTTCCGAAGAATTTGGCCATCCTGCTGACACATAAATGATAGCCAGTAAAAACTGTATTGCCGCCACTCCAAGGATCAAAATTCGAAGCAACTTTTTACTAGCTGATAAATCCATAGCCTTGAAAATCAATTGAATGATTGCTGTAAATAGCACCGCATAGAATAATGGTTCTACCAAATATTCGTAGAAGGCAGTATAGATAAGTCCTGGTGTTTCGATGGCTAGTTTGTTTGCTCTCAAGATAAGAGAAAACCTTGTACAGATTTCAAATCCCAGTCTGCCGGCTGGCAGGAAGTTTGAAATGACGCGGCGATCGGGATTAATTCCAATAAAAAAGATTCGGCTCGTGTTTAAGCCGAATCTTCATCACGTTCAAATAAGAAACAATCTATACTTCTTCTGTTTCCTTAATGGCTTTGCGGAATACGATCGCTCCCTCAAACACATCGATCACGATAGTCTGCTGGGCGTCTACGGTTCCGGCAAGTAGCTGTTTCGAAAGTTCATTCAAAACCTTTTTCTGAATGACTCGCTTCACAGGACGTGCACCAAATTGGGGATCGTAGCCTAATTGGGCAAGCCAATCAATCGCATCATCGGTAGCCGTTAATTTGATGTGGTTCTTTGTTAAACGTCTCTGCAGAAGTGATAGCTGAATTTTGACGATTGCCTGTATGTCTTCCCTGGTGAGCGGACTGAACATAATGGTCTCATCCACCCGGTTTAAGAACTCCGGACGAACTGATTTCTTCAACACTTCAAACACTTCACGCTTGGTTTTTGCAAGAATCTCATCGCGGTTGTCGTCGTCCATTTGCTCAAAGCCTTCCTGAATAATGTGCGCACCTATGTTGGAGGTCATGATAACAATGGTGTTCTTAAAGTTTACCGTACGTCCTTTGTTATCGGTGAGTCGCCCGTCATCAAGTACCTGTAGCAAAATATTAAACGCATCCGGATGGGCCTTCTCAATTTCGTCAAGCAAAACTACTGAGTACGGTCTGCGTCTAACAGCCTCCGTTAACTGGCCGCCTTCTTCATAGCCGATGTAGCCCGGAGGAGCTCCTACCAGTCTTGATACCGAGTGTCGTTCCTGATATTCACTCATGTCTATTCTTGTCATGGCTTGCTCATCATTAAAGAGAAATTCAGACAGAGCTTTAGCCAATTCGGTTTTACCTACTCCCGTAGTTCCCAGAAAGATAAACGAACCTATCGGTCGCTTGTCGTCCTGAAGGCCTGAACGGCTTCTTCTCACGGCATCTGCGACTGCCTCAATTGCTTCTTCCTGACCTACCACACGTTTTTTCAACTCATCCTCTAGTCGAAGTAGTTTGGCCTTCTCGCTTTCAAGCATTTTTGAAACCGGAATACCGGTCCATTTAGCAACTACATCGGCAATTTCTTCGGAATCTACTTCCTCTTTCACCAACTTGCTGTTCTGCTGAAGGGTAGCCAGTTTTTCACGGTTTACCGAGATGGTTTCCTCGGCTTCCTTAATGCGACCGTAACGAATTTCGGCAACCAACTCGTAGTTCCCTTCTCTCTCAGCTGTCTCTGCCTGATGCCGTAAATCCTCGATCTCTTGTTTTGCATTTTGAATGGCTTCAATCAGCTCCTTTTCGGATTCCCATCTGGCTTTAAAGTCAGAACGTTTCTCATTCAACTCGGCAAGCTCTTTTGCAATGGACTCTAACTTGGGCTTATCTTTCTCTCGTTTAATAGCCTCCCGTTCGATTTCGAGTTGCATAATTCGCCGCTCAATTTCATCAAGTTCTTCCGGTTTTGAATTAATCTCCATCCGTAGTTTGGACGCAGCTTCATCAATCAGGTCGATGGCCTTGTCCGGCAGAAAGCGATCGGTAATGTAGCGTTGCGATAACTCAACTGCTGATATGATCGCAGAGTCTTTGATTAGCACCTTGTGATGCGTTTCATATTTTTCTTTGATTCCTCGCAAAATTGAAATAGCATCTTCTTCATTGGGTTCATCAACCAATACCTTCTGGAAGCGACGTTCAAGTGCTTTGTCTTTCTCAAAGTACTTCTGGTATTCATCAAGTGTTGTGGCACCAATAGATCTTAGTTCCCCTCTGGCCAGAGCCGGTTTGAGAATATTAGCCGCATCCATAGCTCCCTGTCCTCCGCCGGCACCTACCAACGTGTGAATTTCATCAATGAACAATATGATGTCGCCATCGCTTTTTACAACTTCTTTGATCACCGCTTTCAGGCGTTCCTCAAACTCTCCTTTAAATTTGGCTCCGGCAATTAAGGCCCCCATATCCAACGAGAATAAGGTTTTGTCCTTCAGGTTTTCAGGAATGTCTCCGTTTATAATACGGTGGGCAATGCCTTCAGCAATGGCTGTTTTACCAACTCCTGGCTCACCGATGAGAATAGGGTTGTTTTTGGTTCTTCTCGATAGGATTTGAAGAACCCTACGGATCTCCTCGTCCCGGCCAATCACCGGATCCAGTTTGCCATCTGTAGCAAGCTGATTCAGGTTCTTTGCATATTTCTCGAGTGAGTTGTAAGTGCTTTCCTGATCCTGGCTGGTTACCTTTTCACCTTTGCGCAACTCGTCAATGGCCATCTTCAGGTTCTTTTTGTTGATGCCGTTGTCTTTCAATAGCTGAGTAGTGTTGCCGCTACTGTCAAGCAGACCAAGAAGAATGTGTTCAACCGAAACAAATTCATCTTCCATCTTTCTCGCTTCGTTGATTGCATGCCGTAAAGTGGCTCCGGCGCTTGCGCTTACAGTTGCCTGCCCGCCTTGCACTTTAGGATAACCAGCAATTATTCCGTCCAGAGCCTGTTCCAGAATGTTTGGGTTGGCTCCAAGCTTTTTAAGAAGAAAAGGAGCTACATTTTGGTCAGTAACC
This sequence comes from Parvicellaceae bacterium, assembly GCA_965267315.1. GTDB lineage: Bacteria > Bacteroidota > Bacteroidia > Flavobacteriales_D > Parvicellaceae. Next base: position 3,176,226 of record OZ253949.1, on the reverse strand, counting down.
AGTATTCCTTTCAATATATGTCCATTTTCAATCGCCTGATTTTCATGCTGAAGAGCTACTTGTTGAGCCTCCTGCAAAGCCTGCTGCGATTTTATGGTGAACTTACTTAAATCCATCTCTCACGTTTTAGTTACAGTTAAGTGGGCTCAAATCACAATCCAAATTGAATTTGCGGTTGAAAACATGAATTTTTGTCATTCCAACAGTGTTAAACACTATCTGCATGTGCCATTTTTACAGGGTTATAGCGGTTTCCATGTTACCAGGGAGCCGCGTTACTGTCTGATGGTTCTATCTCGCCAAATTTGGAAACATATCGGTCTGCGCCGAATTGAGAGCCATAAAATTCCTGAACCCGGATTGCGGGCCAGTGAGATCTTGGATTGCCCATGCGCTTCTCCTGAAACATTGCCTCGGTTTTTGAAGTCAATTCCTGAGGTAGAGATTGATGAGGAACACAAACCGGTTTAACTTCGTTTCTGAGAAACTCCATATATTCTTTACTGAACCCCATGTAGTGATGTTCTACGGCCCACAAGAAAGTTGGATGAGCGAAAATATCGTGGAATGTTAATCCGTGGTACTTTTCCAGCAATCTTAGACGCTGTTCGATGATACCTGGCAAGGTGGCTTTTGAGGATTCAATTGCAGGACGCTTATTGGGTTCCGGCAACAGACGCCAGGGATCAATTCCAGGTGCGAATGAACAGTGAGCACAAGCCCAGGTGTCCAAATCTGAGAAAATCTGATTCCACCGATCCGTAATATTTTCCCATTTCGCGATTTTCCCATCTAACTGATAGTCCAGATCATTTACAGACCATTGTAGTTCCTTCCAGTTTGGAACATTGAACGGTTGTTTCGCCGACAATTCGTCGAAGATTTTCAATTCTGATTCGGCCTTTTCCACGTGGTACGGACTTAGCATACTGGCTTTGGCCCAGCCCAGCGAATAAACGATACCCTTGCGGCTGGCAACAGCTCCTTCCATTGCTTTGTCCAGGCCACGTTCAATTTGCAACTTCAAAAACCGTGGCAGGGTCATGCCTTCTTGTTTTCCAAGGTCAATAAGTTCCTGAATGGGCGCAATCAGATCTTCAGTATTGGTTAGCACATCTACTTCCACTGAGTTGTCAAAGGCGTTTGGCTTTGATCTAAGCTGTTCTTCCCGATCTTTTCTGGTCTCATCTGCGAGTTTATCTGCACTTAAGTTAAGTCCTTGTTGTTTGGCAAAATTGGCCGCGAACTCAGACTCTTTCTGAATATCTGCAAAGGGATCTTTACTGGCTTCTACCAGGGCTTCTTGCTTTGATTTTCTCAATTGTTGGATTGCCTGTTCCAGAGCGGAAATACTCTGTAGCAATAAAGCAGAGTCATCATAGGTTGCAGCAGACTGGCCGTTGCTTGCCTTAGCCTGTAACGCCCGGCTGTACTGATCACTTATTGCGCCGTATAAGTTTTCCTGCATACAGATTCCGGTGAAGGTGGTGATATCAGAATACTCCTGGCCAAGAGCTTTCATTTTAGCCAGTAGCCGTCTGACTTCATCCACGTGCTCGTTCTCCAGACCCTGATTCTCAAGATCGGTGAGCATATTTTCATACGGACCCAGCATTGGGTCTAATATCATTGCGTCAATTGGCATGGTTAGGAGTTTAGAATTGATTTATACTTAGTGATTTGTTCCTGAATATGGATGTCGGAGTAGGGAAGGAGTCGGCGGTGACGGCTTTCCAGATTAACTTCGTGTTTCCATTCGAAATCGGGCTTAAACTTGCGGGCTTCACTCTTGCTTGCTGCAACCGATTCTTTTATAGATTGTCGGGTGTCATTGGCAATTCGCCGCATTTTATCCTGATATGCTGAAGGCACTTCTGCATTTTCGTACACCTCTATATCATCTATTTGGCTCCAGTCGCCTTGAAATTCGCGTTGCCACTCGTCCATTGAAATTTCAAGACTATTTTCATTCGATACTTCCTGAACCATTGTAATCAACTCAGTTACATTGCTACATTGACCAATTCTTTGAAGGATTCTTTCCGCTGCTTTGGCTCTGACTATTTCCTCATGTTTCATGTAGAAAGCATGTTCCATAAGGTGTTCGTCTTTAACCAGTGCCATCGCACACAGTTCATTCAAATTCCCAATTTTGTCCCTGAATTCTTCTAGTTGAGAGCAACTTTGCATGGCGTTGCTTAGATTTGATTCCGCTTCATAAGTATTGCGGTATTTATCATTATTGGCATATCGCCTGGCACGTGCCGAATAGTACTCCTTATACTCCTGTAATAGGTCTGAACTCATTTTATTGATTTTAATTAAGGTGTGCCATTAAATGTAAGAAGTTCACTTTGCTTTACCATAATCTAAATGTGAAAATTCTGTGAAGCCATCAATTTGTATGGTGTTCATTGTCAAATAACTACCGATGCCTAATTGGGGCAACGTTGGTTCGATTTTTTTCGTCATCTTAACGACACTTACCTACGACAAAATGAAACAACTATTAGCACTCTTGCTGTCAAGCACTGTCTTAGTGGGTCTTTCGCAAAATCAATGGTTGAATAGAGGAGGGGGAAATGGAAATGATGAAGCGCTTGATGTAGACTCTGACCTGGCTGGAAATTATTATATAACCGGATATAAAACGGCCGATGCATACTTTGGGGGTGACCTGCTCGAAAGCAATGGACTCAGCGATATTTTCCTAACCAAACTTGATCCGAACGGAAATTTCTTATGGTCTGTGGATGCCGGAGGAACCTTGGCAGATAGGGGTTATAGTGTGTACACCGATGATAATGGGTTCACTCTGGTTACAGGTTATTATAGTGGAGAGGCGGATTTTTCGGGGACCATTATAACGTCGAATGCAATGTCTCAGGATTTGTTTCTGGCAAAGTATGATCCTTCCGGAAATTTACTTTGGGTACGTTCTGAAGGTGGGCCAGGGGCTGAAACCGGCTATGACGTAGAATTGGACAATGCCGGAAATATTGTGGTTACGGGTCAGTTTCGAGGTACAATTACAATTGGGGCATCTACCTACACCAGCGAGATCAATCCTGGTACCGGAGCCAGAGATTTTGACATTATGATTATCAAATATGATCCGGCAGGTAACCTATTGTGGTCGAAGCATGGAAAGGCTCCTTTTGATGATCGTGGATTGGATATTGCCATCGACAATATGGACAACATTTATGTATGCGGTCAGTTCTCGGATTCCATTGAGTTTGACAACGTTTATAACAACAACGCTATGAATGCGGGGTTTGTCATGAAAATGGACGCTAATGGGGTAGAAGATTGGTTTCGGACCTTTGCGGCAGGCCAGTCAATTATCTACTCCATTGAGCATGATGGAAGCAACAACGTATTATTTACGGGAAATTATCAGGGGAATTTGGTGATGATTGGTGGCGGGCCTCCGGTTGTTTATCCAGCTACTTATACAAATACGGCGTTTGTGTTTAAGCTAGATGCAGGAGGAAGCCCGGTGTGGCATTCAACGTTGGGCTCAGACAATTGGCTGACCAGCAGGGATCTGGCAATAGACTCCAATGACGACATATACATTACGGGTAATTTCAGGTGCCAGTTCAGCGAGCTTTCGGACAGTCTTGGAGCAGGGATGTTTAACTCTGTCGGCTTTCGAGATGTCTATATGGCAAAGTTTTCTGCTGCAGGTGCTCCAATTTGGCAGCGACAGCTCGGTGGACAGCAGGAAGATTATTGTTCGGGCATTACTGTGGTGAGTCCTGATCATCCAATGATAGCCGGTGGGTATGGTAGCCAGTTCTGGATGGCGAGAAACGTTGGTGCCTTTTCGTTCGACCCGGCAACTCATTTGGTGCATTCTCCGGTTTCCGCTTGCCCCGAAACAGCCGAGGATTATGTGGGGATGAATACAGTGGGGAATCTGGATGTGTTTTTTACCGATGGCTTTCAGGATATTACAGGACATTTTAATTTTTGGAAAGATCCTGCGTGCAGTTACGAGCAAATCTCAGTTGAGATTAACAATGGAAATGATACGATTGCAGGTTGTCCTCATTTGCAATTGTTAGCCAACCCTTATCGACACTGGGAATTCGGACCTCAACTAAATTACTCGTGGAGTCCGGAACCTGCTTCCGATTCATTAAATTCCATAAGCACTAGCGGTTATCATTACGTTACAGTAACTACGAACGATGGTTGCTTTGAATCAACCGATAGCATTTACGCCGATGTTCATCCTATTCCGGATTTGCCAACCATGGTAGATGATCATGGCTTTCAAATAAACCCTGCGGCACCATACGAAAACATTGCTATTTGTGTGCCGGATACCGTGCAGGTGACATTTGGTTCAATAGCTGCCGGTGATTCTATGGTTTTTAGTGGTCCTTCTCACGATAGTGTTTCGCCTGTTGATTATTTGCTTTACAATGGAGGGGGCTATTCGGTAACCGTATATAATGATTACGGCTGTGTGAAGTCCGATAATTTTACGCTCAAGGAGGATACCATAGAGGTAAATGATTCTATCGTTCCATACGTTGTACATCCAGATACAATAACGGTTTGTTCAGGAGATAATTATGGATTTCAAATTTTCGACTCATTAGGCACAATTGGCTGTTTAGAATTACACTCCGTGATTCCGCTGTTGGGGCCTTCGGCTGATAATTGCGGATATGTTGATTTTAATGCTTCTACTACCGGAATGATCTATATGGAGATGGTTTTGGTGACAGGTTGGGAGAATACCTGTGGTTTGGACACCACACATATCCCGTTTCAAGATTCGATATATGTGATTGTCAATCCAAATCCACCAGTTTCATCTTCGATAAGTGGCCCCGCAACCTTTTGTCCGGGGGATACAGTTACCCTGGTATCTTCCGGTATAGGTAATTTAACCTGGTCAGGTTCTATACTTCAAAATTTTGGGGATAGCGTTTGGGTAAATATTCAGGGAAGTTTTACGCTTACGGCAACAGCCATTGATACTGCCACAGGATGTTCTTCTCTAACAAGCGACCATCATGTACTTACTCATCACCAGCACCCCGATTTAACTACAAATCCAGATCCTCCCATTATATGTCCGGGAGATTCCGTACAGTTAACCTGCGATCCCGGGATAGACTATTATTGGGTTGGGCCTGATGGAAATTTTGGAGGAAGTAACCAAACGGTGTATGGGCACACACCCGGATGGTATCATTGTGTTCTTACCCTTCCAGACGGGTGTGTGATTACCTCAGAGTCTGTGGAGTTGTACGAATACAATACTCCGTTTTTAATTGCTTACCCCGGAGTTGATTTATGTCATTTTGGAACAATAGACATAGAGGTTTGGACAAATGGTCCAGCCACGCTTAATTGGTTGTCTCCTCTTTCCGGGAGTTCCCCTACGCAAACTGTAGATTCAGCCGGGGTTTATACCTGTGAGATTACCCAATGTGGAGTTACCACAACCGCCTTCATAACAGTAATTGACGGAAGTGATAACACATACATTACGGCGAGTCCTGATTCGATAGTCTGTTCCGGGGATAGTGTTGTGTTGATAGCAAGTTCAGGCATGTTGAGTTATGACTGGTCTCCAACAGGCGAAACAACTGATTCAATAATAGTTACGGCTCCTGGTATTTATGAAGTAACCACGGTTAATACGGATTGGTGTACTACAACGAAGCAAATTGAAGTTTACAATTACGATATACCGGCGGCGGTAATTAACGATACGCTCGTGTGTGAGGGAGATACTGTTGTTCTGAATTCCACCGGTGTTGATACATTGAACTGGCTGGATGGCTCAGGGAGTTTGGTTTCTACTTCTGTAAGTCACGAATTAGGAGAAGTTATTAATGACACATTGATTTACTATTCGTACACTGATTCCAATGGTTGCCATTCACCTGTTTATTCTGTCGACGTAAGCACGACCTTTCTAACAGGTGTTCCAAGTATTTATGGCGACACGACTTATTGTGAAGGCGATTTAATGGTTTTGTCTACCGATTCGCTGTCTGGGGTTGGCCATACATGGTTGTTGGGAGGAGTAGTATTGGATTCCGGCCTGGCTTATGTGGATTCATCCGTTCTGATTACAGAAGCAGGAACCTATCAGCTCGTTCTCAACATCGGCACATGTTATAGCGATACGGGCAACATTAAGGTGGATGTGCAGGAAAATCCGGCTCTTAATCCGGTTGTTGCCACAGGGCCACATTGTCCAGGGGAGTACGCTGAATTTACTTATTCCAGTGCGGATCAGTTATTTCTGTCTGATCCTTCAGGCATGTTAATTCCGGGCTCTTCACCGATAATTTTGAACCCAGTTACGCAAGCCGATTCAGGAACTTATTCCTATTACTATCAAAATATTTATGGATGTGTGAGTGAGGTAGATTCGATTGATTTAACGGTTTATCCTGCACCTCCCACTGCGAATATTTATGGGGTATTTGACTACTGCGTTGGAGATACGGCTTTGCTATATGCCGCAGAGTTGCCGGGAATTACTTACGATTGGAGCGGTCCCACCGGTTTTACGGCGGCTACGGATTCTATTTTCATTCCAGGCTTATCTCTGGCAAACCAGGGCTATTATCAACTAATCGTTTCTAATACTTATGGATGTTCTGATACTGCCAGAGCACCAATTAAAGTGTGGGAGTTGCATCCATTAGACCTGGGGAACGATACCATTGTGTGTGAAGGGGCAAATCCAGTTCTTGACGCAGGACCTTATTACCACGATTATTTCTGGAGTACGGGGTCTACGGCACCTACTATAGTTGCAGCTGCTGCGGACACTTTCTGGGTAGAGGTTTCCATTGGTCCCGGGTGTACTGCTTCAGATACCATAATTATCTACACTGAGGACTGTACACCTTCCATTGCGAATGTGTTTTCACCGAATGGAGATGGGCACAACGATTATTTTAAGCCTGTTGGGAATGGGCTGATTTCGCTAAACGTGCAAATTTTTGATAGATGGGGTAGTAAGATGGCTGAGTTCGTTCAAGGTGATCCTGAATGGGACGGAACCAATATGTTTACCAGCTTAGATTGTCCCGAAGGTGTATACTATTACGTTGCAAAAGTTGAAAATGAAATAGGTGAGGTGTTTGAAGAAGCGGGGTTTGTCCAGCTTTACAGGTGATTACCTAAGTCTTTTAATAATCCTCAATTTATGCGTGTAATTGCGGCTGTCCTCAGCAAAGATTCCCTGATGGTCTAATTTGTCGATACGGATTTTGCCGGAAGCATGAATAATCTTTCCTTGTTCCAAAATAAGCCCGACATGGTTGATGCGGCCTTCGTCGTTATCAAAAAACACAAGGTCTCCAGGTTCCGTAAGGTCAACAAACTGCACTGTATCTCCCAGTTCCGCCTGTTGGTAGGCATCTCTTGGGATACTCATTCCGGTTAGGCGAAATATCAATTGGGTAAAACCGGAGCAGTCTATACCAAAAGAACCCCTGCCTCCCCAGAGGTAAGGTGTGTTCAGCATGGATTTTGCGTATTCGATAGTCGATTCCGGTTTGAGAGAAGCCAGCTTGCCAGAATATTTAAACTTTCTGCTGCGAATTTTTGCTTCGCCAGAGTGGAACCAGGGCAGAATTGCTCCGTACCCGATTGGGATTTGATTGCCTGAATCGTCTGTTAGGTAAGAAAAAGGCTCGGCCACCACCGGGAAGTGGTTGATGCTCAGGTTTTCGTAGTCTTCATGAGTGATTTCCATCCATTGCTTTTGACAAATCCAGGCTTCGTATTGGTCGTGCTGTATTTTCACTTTCAGCCACTTTTGTTCCTGTTCCAGTACTGTAAAATGTTCACCAAAGAGTAGGTGTGTTACAATTTCAGACTTATCTGAGGCTTCGGCTCTGGCAGGGATAATTCCCAAAGGGCAAATTCCGTATTCCATTACTGATCAGTGGTTTTTCTGTGTTCGATTTTACTGTGAAGTTCCTTTACTACATTGCTGGTTGTATTGGTAAAGGCAAAAGGAAAGAACGCGTGCGTGAAGCATGCAAATACCGAATAGAATAGCTTCCAGGTAATGCCAAAGGCAAAAAGCATGTGCTGGAAATAATTCAATCCTACTTCATTTGGGTGTTTGGTAAATGGATTACTCATAACTCTTGTTAACATGCTTTAATTGAACTCCAAACGCTAATCTAGCCGCAATTTTAGTCTTTTCAGGGTCTCCAGTAGTAAAGATTTCATCAGAACCATCTTGAAAATTACAAGAATCTGAAATTTGCTGGGCGAGATGCCCGGAAGGATCCATTATTTCCACCTGATGGCCGAAGAAGTCATTGATATGGTCGCTCATTGCGGGGTAGTGGGTGCAAGCCAACAGTAAGGAGTCAACGTGCTGAAGCGGAGTTAATATGCGATGTAACTCGGCTAGTGCTTCTTTGCTGTGTTGGCTTCCGGCTTCTATTTGTGCTGAGAGCGGTTGTGCAACTTTCGCAATGATTCGCTTGGTCGGATGTTTTTCGTAGACAGCGGAGCGAATCGTTCCTTCACCTCCAATAACGCCAATTAGCTGGCCAGTTGAATTGTTGATCAGTTCAAGTCCGGATTTTACCACATTAAAGTGGTCCGATTGGAGCATTGCAACTCCGGCAGCGTTACAGGCAATAGCTATGCTGTCACATCCTCTGCTTTTCAGGAACTCTATCCTGTTTTGCACTCTTGGGATGAGTTTGTTAATAGGCACTTTACCGTATGGCTCAAATCCTGAATCTGAAAAATAGGTGATACCTGATATGTTTTTCTTTTTCAGTAATTTATATAGTCCTAATCCACCAATTCCCCAATCCAGTATACCTAGTTTTTTCATTTATGGATAGGTCAGGTTGAGATTGTTTATTTTCTGAAAATCTCCTGTATCAAAAGCAATTACCCTGGAGTGATAACCGATGTTGATGGTGTCAACTTTTTGGCCGGGAAACCTACTTTCTAAATACCATTTCATCTCGTGCTCGGATCTTATCGGATTATATTTAAGCATTGTTTTCCAGTCCGGATGATTCACAAGTTTTGTCAGCGCGGAATAATACGCTGGGTATTTTTTACGGTGTTTGTAATGCTTGAATTTTGATCCAATCAACGTTCCGTATTCCTTAAGTCCCGGAGGTGCAGCCACCATATCGATGATTAACATTTTACCTCCTGGTTTGAGCACTCTTTTGATCTCTTCCATAAGCGGATCCCAGTCCAGATAGCGAAACGAGAGGAGGGAGGTTACCACATCAACGCTATTGCTGTCCAGGGGTAACTTAGGACCATTTACCTGATAAAACTCTGCCTTGTCAGTTTGAGCGTGCATTATTCTTGCTAGTTGCAAGAGTTCCTGAGATGCGTCTACACCAATAACCTTCTCGGCTTTTGAGGAAAACTCTTTCAATAGCGCACCATTTCCACAACCGACATCCAAAATGGCTTTACCTGCAAGTTCTCCAATATGATCAGACAACCAATCCCATTCATCTTCACGTACTTTAATGTCTTGAAAAACGGCACCATACAAGCTTGCCACTTTGTCGTAACTTCCATCCTGGCCAGATTGAGGACGAAAGGACTTCATTTTTTCGGTAGGCTGAAAGCCAGAGTATTTTTTCATGCTTCCAATCAGTCCATGCGATTTTCTGCCTATGCAGCCCACAGAGTAAAGAGCAGAGTTGTTAGAGTTCCATTCTTTTTTAAAGATATCGGGCTTTTTACTAAACGAGGTATACCAGTAATATCCGAAAGTCTCAACACCAAAAGTATTTGCGAAGAAATTGGCAAACCACCTCGCCGATCGGCAGCAGTGAAAATATGCTCTAGCGTCATTGCTGAAAGGAATCTGTAATTTTTTCCATTCGTGAGGACTGAATTGTTCAGGATATTTTTCCGACCCGAACATCGGTCCGTACATACCCGAATGCCCTACAAAATGAAATTCGCGGATACTTAGCCCTTGTTCCCGGTATTCGTGAAAAATGGCTTTCAAATCCCTTTTACTCTCAATTTTCCTACAATCCACTTCGCCACGTTGGGCATATTCATTGGTCATGGTTTGTGCTACCCGCTCAAACTTGTCGCCAACGCTTCTGTATATGGTAGTGTAGGTGATCAGAATCATGGTTCTAAAATAAAAAAAGGGCGATCAGCCTGATCGCCCTAACTATTATCTGATAAAATAGTTTTCTTAAACGTTTTCTATAACCATTGCAGATGCACCGCCACCTCCATTACAAATTCCGGCGGCTCCGTATTTACCGCCATTCTGCTTAAGGACGTTAATCAGGGTTACGATGATTCTGGAACCTGAGCTGCCTAAAGGATGTCCAAGGGCAACTGCACCGCCATTCACATCAACTTTTGCTGGATCAAGTCCAAGTAATTTGGTGTTCGCTAAACCAACTACGGAGAAGGCTTCGTTCAATTCCCAGTAATCAATGTCTGAGGTAGTCAGGCCAGCTTTAGAAAGAGCTTTAGGAACAGCTTTGGCAGGTGCGGTGGTAAACCATTCCGGTTCCTGCGCAGCATCTGCAAAAGATCTTATGATAGCGATTGGTTTCACTCCAAGTTCTTCGGCTTTTTGCTTACTCATCAATACCAGTGCAGAAGCGCCATCGTTTAGAGTAGAGGCATTTGCTGCTGTTACGGTTCCCTCTTTGTTGAATACCGGACGAAGCTGGGGGATTTTCTCCATTTTAACGTTCTTGTATTCTTCGTCCTCCGATACGACAATGGGATCACCTTTTCTTTGGGGAACTTCCACGGGAACAACTTCCTCATTGAATCGGCCATCGGCCCACGCATTTGCTGCTCTTTTGTAGGATTCTATGGCGAAATTATCCTGGTCTTCTCTGCTGAATCCGTGCTCGGTAGCACACTTGTCTGCACAGCTTCCCATATGAACTTTGTTATAAACATCGGTTAGTCCATCCTTAACCATTCCGTCCAGCATTTTTACGTCGCCCAATTTTGTGGCATTTCTGGCAACGTAGTAATGTGGAACCTGGCTCATGTTTTCCATTCCACCTACAACTACCACGCTGTTGTCTCCGAGCATAATAGACTGGGCTCCAAGCGCAATGGATTTCATTCCTGAAGCACATACTTTATTTACAGTAGTACATGGCACTTCGTTTCCGATACCTGCAAACAGAGCTGCCTGACGTGCAGGAGCCTGACCCAGATTCGCCTGAAGCACATTGCCCATGAATACCTCGTCAACTTCGGAGGATGATATTCCGGCCTTGTCCAATGCTCCTTTAATTGCTGTTGCTCCAAGATTTGTTGCCGATACGGAAGAAAGTGCGCCGCCAAAGCTTCCCATCGGGGTTCTTACTGCTGATATAATATATACTTCGTTCATGATGTCTTTTTGTATCTCAAAATTTCGCCAACGAATGTAGCTAAATCCAACCGTAATTGAAAGACGGGTTGGATAGGAACTGCCCTAACGTCAGCTACTGCGTCTCTGCGCAATTTTGTCTCCTATTCTGTTAAACAGGTATATAAGGGCGAAGATGGTGATACCCGGAAATACAATTAACCACCAGGCTTCAATGTGATCTCTTCCGTTTCTTAGTATGGAGCCGAGAGTGGGGGTTCCGTCCGGTACACCTATATTGAGAAATGATAACGCCGATTCCACCAGGATAGTACCACCAATTGCAAACGCTATGGCCACACTAAGAGTTGGGGCCGCATTTTTAAGTATGTGTTTGGTAATGATAGTTCGATCCTTCAATCCCGAAACTTTTGCTGCCGCAACGAACGATAATTCACGTATTCTTAAGACTTCTCCTCTCGTTATTCGTGCGATTCCTGGCCAACCGGTAACTCCTAATATGAGGATTAAAATGAAGGTGCTCTTCTCCGGGATTAAGCTGGCCACCGTAACTATGATGATGATCTTCGGCACGGACGAGAATATTTCCGTGAGCCCTGTGATGAAGTTGTCCAGGGGAAATCTGGTTTTCTTAAGCCCCAATCTTTTATCCATTAATTGGCCGACAAAAGCAAACAGAAGAGTTATTCCTAGTGCTATGAATAGCGAAAGAATCAGATTAAAGGTTCCTATTAAGGGCCCATTCTCAAAGGCGTCTGACAAGGCATAAGCGCGTGATGAAAAACCATAAAACCAGGCGGGCAAAACAGATAGGACCAGACAAATCAATTGTAGTTTTCCTATTTCATAGTTATTCTTATAATAACCTGATAAAGCTCCTAATATAATTCCGATGAACGAAGCGATCAGTACGGCTGATATTCCAATTAAGAGACTGTACTTGATTCCACCCATAAGATTAGCCAGGGTATCTACTCCCTGCCGGTTTGTTCCCAACCAGTGGTGGTTACGCCAGCCTGCAGGTTCACCTGATTCCGTTATACTTGTTTCAAATGGCGAATGGAAGTCTTTGTTACTTCGATCTCTGTTTCCAACACCATTTTTAAGCATGGGCCAGAGTACCGATTCATACTCGAGTTCCTGCCAATTTGAGTTTGCTGTTAAAATTTGGTTGCCTATCTGCATTGGCTCCATGGCGCCAAACAACTCGTTGAATGCGGGGAAGTATGAGCTGCCATCAACCACACAGTATAGTGGCTTGTTGTTAGTAATTAATGGGGATAGAAAGGAAAGCAGCATCATAAATACGAGTATCCTAACCTCCCATTTAATGCCTCTTGAACGGATTCTCGATTTTATTTGCCCATAGGCTCTCTTCACGGTCGTTGTCTCATTTTGGGGTTGACCAATGCGTATAACACATCAGCTATCAAGTAAGCCAGCAAAGTCAATATCCCCGTAAGGGTGAAGGCGGCAATTATTACCGGGTAATCAGAGGAGAATGCCGCATCGTAAATTGATTTGCCTAACCCGGGATACTGAAATATTAATTCAATTATTAGTGTGCCTCCAACGGCGGCAGGCAGTATTTGAGTGAACAAAGTAATTAATGGGATGAGGGTGTTTTTAAGCACATGCTTTCGTAGTGTTTGCTTTTCCGAAAGACCTTTGGATAAGGCCGTTTTAACGTAGTCTGAATACAGTTCTTCTGTGCTCACATTCCTCGTTAATTTGCTTACAAATGCAAAGGCGCTATAGCCGAAAGTGATTAAAGGAAGCACCATGTACGGAAACGCAGTAATCAGATTTTGCCAGTAATTATTTTCTTCAGGGTGATATCCTAATGGATATAAGCCACTTTCGGGGAACCAATGGAGTGTCTGGTCATTCGCGAAGAGGAAGATGAGCAATGTCGCGCCAAGATATCCTGGGATAGAGTAGAGAATAAATATTGGAGTTGACCAGAACTTTTGTGGACGTGGTGCTTTTATTCTCGACAAACGCAGTCCAACCGGGATTGCGAAGGCAAAAGCCAATAACATGGCGAAAAAAATCAACTCTAGTGAATAGCCTAGTTTCTTCCAAAGAAAATTGTCAATCTGCTCACCGGTTTTGTAGGAATAACCGAAACTTCCATTCAGTAATCCCATAGATCCCTGTTCATTTCCAAACAACCAGTAGTGATATCGGTTGTCTGCTCCGTGGAAATTAAAGGTGGGGATGTAATTACCAACCGTTGAGGCATGCTGTTTTATACTTTCTAGCTTAGTCTTAATCCTTTCGGCGGCAGCTGGAGCAATAATATTCAGTTCTTCCAGAATAGCGGTTATTTTTTCTTCCCGCCATGCGGTACTTAAAGATCGTAGTAAGTTTTCACATTCGTCTGATCGGCTAATTTCTTGATTGATCGTAATAAAGTAGTCCTGAATTTGTTCCCAACAACCATGCTCAGTGGTCATACGGCTCATCGCATCACGTTTTTTTACGTTTGCAATTTTATAAAGCGTGTCGCACTCATTGTATGAGTTGACGGAGAAGTAAAAAAGAGGTTTGTTAAGTCCAAGTTCGGCTCGTAATTGTGCTTTTGTGTCTTCCGAGGTAAGAATAGAGTTTTCGAAGCTTACGCCGTAACGGGCAATCATGATACGTTCAACGGGATCTCCAGGCATCGAAGCTGTTAGAATGAAGCCCAGTAGCGTAATGCAAAACAGAATCGGTATAAACCGCAGGAGCCTCTTACCAATAAATTTGAGCATCGACTCAAAATATCAAAAAAATGTAACTTATTGTGCTAGTTCAAGAGCATTTAAAAGTATTGAAGGTTTTTCGGCATACACTTCAGGAGCTTTGAACCTTTTACTTACTGCAATTTTTCGTTGAACCGCAAAGAGCATGATGAAAGTGTTTTGACGTGCAAATTCTTCCTGAAGTTCGCGATAAAGAGCATGTCTTTGTTCAATATCGAAAGTGCGGTTAATAGCTTCAAGAATGCTGTCAGATTTGGCATTTCCAAATCCGGTAAAGTTCAGTCCTTTCTGATCCCAGGAGCGTGTGTGAAGAATTTGAGACAGGTCTTCAAAGCCGCCGTCTCCAATAAGACTGGTGATGAACGCATCAAAATTCTGAGAAAGAAGAATTGGAAACATTTCATTCGGGTCTACAGGTTTAGGCTTTACTGATACCCCTATTTTTAGGTAGTGTTCAGCAATCAATTCAGCCATTGCCTTATATCCCGGATTATCCCCATACCCAAGTTCAAATGCAATCGAGTGTTTTTCTCCATTCACCACTTTGTCGCGCACACCATCGCCATCGGTATCAACCCAGCCAGCTCCATCCAGAATCTCATTGGCTCGATCAAGATCCAGTTTCTTTAGTGGTAGATCTTTATGGTAGTAAGGTCGTTTTGGGCATACAATCGAAACCTGACGTGAACCCATATTATAGATTTCATCAAGTATTTCTGAGTAAGGCGTGGCGTAGCAAAGAGCTTCCCGTACATCAACGTCTGCAAGTGCTTTAGCCTTTGAATCTGGAGCCGGACGGGTGTTTAGAGCTACAAAACTCAACCCAAAAATATCTACATTATTAAAGTGAAAGTTCTTTTTAAAGTCTTCGCTTTGTAAAAGGTCGTGAGCTTCAACACTACTTAGGGCGTAGGCCACGTCAATTTCACCGTTCATTAAGGCCTGGTTGGTTGTTTCCTCGTCCTTAATCACTTTGAAGTGAATTGTTTTTGGGTTTGCCTTGAAGTAAAGCCCATCCTTTCCTTTACCCCACCAGCCCTCTTTGCGTTCGGCCGTAAGGTATTGTCCTTCTTCCCAATAAGTGAGTTTGTAAGCACCCAGTCCATTGATAAACTCCGGTTTATGAGAGTACTTCCTCGAATTAAATTCGGCAAACCAATCTTGAACCTTCTGTGGCATGAGCGCCGGATCATTTTTAAAGTCACTGAATTTCAAGTCAGACAAAAGTCCCTTGGGATCGTAGAATTTCTCAGATACAATTGGTAAGTCACTCCAAATGTGATTGGCACCTGCATAAGGGTATTTAGTTTTGAAAATAAGATGCTGCTCGTCTATAATTGAAACGGAATCAACAAAATCGGCAATTACCGTACGCTTCTGGGGATTATTGGTTAGCGGACACATAGATAGCAGCAAAGTGAATCGAACGTCTGCGGAAGTCAATGGTGTCCCATCATCCCATGTCACATCGTCCCTTAGTGAGTACCTGAAAGTTGTGCTGTCAATACGCTCCGGTAAGTCAGTAGCCAGGTCGGGTGTTAGCATTAGTGTTGGCAAATCTACTCTAAAAAGTCGTCTATGGATACTTTCAAACACGTACGCCATGTTGATGGATACGTTGTTGCATGGGTGCAAACCATCCGGGTCGGCAGGCAAATGTGCAACCACTTCAAAATCCGGATTTTTGTCTGTGTCAATAACATCGGATCCGGATTTTCCCGGATCGCATGCGAACAAAGTAATCAGAGATGTGAAGAGGACCAGCTTTCTCATGAGTGTTTGAGGTAACGGCATGAGACAAAAATAACCAATGGCAAGATTTAGACGGTGTTTCCTCTTTTAATTTTTGCTCACAGTCAGATTTTTTTCACTAGTCTGATCAAATTGAAAATCTGTTTTATATTTGCACTCCTTCGCAGCAGCTGAAAAGCGAAAAAGTGTAGCGACACTAAAAGCGAAAGTATATTGGAGAGGTGGCAGAGTGGTAATGCAGCAGCCTGCTAAGCTGTGCACGGGTAACCGTGTCCTGGGTTCAAATCCCAGTCTCTCCGCAACTGAGAACCCTTTGAGCCAAAAACTCAAAGGGTTTTTTTGTTTCCGCAATCCGAGCGGAATTTATTCCAGCGAGGTATTGCGAAACAAAAAGGCAATTTGCGCAGCAAATGGTTCTCAGTTGAACTTCCACCCTTTAGGGATCACGGCTTCGCCGCGAAGCAAGAAGTCGTGATCTTCGGTGACCTTCCAGTCGTTTGGCGGTGGCTTGAATGAAATCCATTTCCTTAACTACTAAAGTTTTAATCAACCTTTATCCCAACTATATTTGTGCATGGCTTCTTCGGCTTACCCGGTAAAATCAGACTGCCTTGGATGCGAACCGAAATCGCATCCTGTATTTCATATTTTGTTGGAGGAAGGGCTTGATCTTCCTTTGTCCTGTTCGGCATGCATTAGGTTTTCTAAGGGGCAGGAAGTTCTTACTCAAGGTTCTGGAGTAAAAGGGATTTACTGTATCAATAGTGGAATTGTAAAGGTTCATGCAATAGGTGAAACGGGTAAAGATCAAATTATCCGATTTTCAAAAGCAGGCGATGTACTTGGGTTCCGGACGCTTTTGGGTGAACAATCTTTGGCCGTTTCGGCAACAGCCCTTAGTGAGGTAAGTGTTTGTTACATAAGCCGGGAAAACTTTGAGAAGATGATGGATTTATCTTCCAGATTCAGGGAGAGGGTGCTAAAGGAACTGTCTACAGAATTGTCGGAGATGGTAGGAGCTCTTACCGATATGGCTCAGCGATCGGTGCGAAGCAGGTTGTGTTTGGCATTAATTGAACTTGGAAAAGTGTTTGATGACCAACCGATCAACATATCGAGAGAAGATTTGTCAAATTTTGTTGGAACAGCTACTGAAACGGTCATACGTTTGCTTTCTGAGCTAAAGCAAGACGAGCTAATAAAGGTTGAAGGGAGACGTTTGGTATTATTAGACAAGGATCGGTTACAGAAGATGGCATCGTATTCTTAAGATCCCGCTCCGAATATCACCTTCAACTGATTTATTGAATTCAATCTATCACCTTTCTCTTAACAATTCCTTAATATTGAGGATAAATAATCGATCTTATGGTAAGGAAGCTGGTTTATGGGTTGGTATTAACGTCAGTTGTGTTGTTGAGCTGTTCAAAGGAAGAAGGTGTAGGGGGGCAGGCAACTGTTACAGGAACGCTAAATGTTGATGTCTATAATGTGTCTGGCTATCAGCATACGCTGGGAGCCCAAAATACCGACATCTATATAGTATACGGAACCAACGACGAAATTCCGGATGACAACGTTGAAACAGGATATTCTGGCAAGTTCGTATTCGAACACTTGCGTCCAGGCCAGTACACAATTTACACCTATTCGGACTGCTTTACATGTTCGCTTGGGCAGGATTCGGTGGTGGTAAAAAGCTTTACAATTACTGATAAGAAAGCAACTCTGGACTTAGGAGAGGTTACGATCATTGACCGGAAGTGAAACGGATTCTTTCCATATCTGTTTTGATGTTGATCATTGGTGCTAGCTGGTCGCAAGCATTCCATGATTTTGAAACATGGTATCGCTTTAAGGCCAGTACCGATGTGAATGATGAACTTAGACTTTATATCGGACCGGCAATTCGGTTTGATGAAAATTCGTCGCAGTTGAGTACAATGTTTACCGACCTTTCAGCATCGTACGAGATTCATAAATACTTTAAACCAAAACTTAACTATCGTATCGGGCTGAAAAACAGATATGATCTTGACCCGTATGTTGCTCATCGTGTAAATATTGACCTGGGCACGGACGTAGATGTGGGGGAGTTGAATTTTGATATCCGAAACAGGACGCAGTACGACTTTGATTATCGGAATCAGGTGTTTGCCAATCGAACGAAACTAAAAGTGACTTTCGACGCGGGAGAAGGCATTAAATTCTTTACATCCGGAGAGTTTTGGGTTGAGCCGCAGGAGATCATTCCAATGAATAAATATCGGTTTTCGTTTGGGAGCGATATCAAATTGAAGAAAAGAAATGAGCTTACAGTATTCTATCGCAGACAAACACTAACAGGAGAGAAAGTGCTGGTGCACGGAAATATAATCGGGGTTTCGTACAGGCTAAAGCTAAAAGATCTTTTCTAGATCACCTTAACCTCGTTCAGCGGGAGCCAGCCAATTTTCCCATCATTATAGATCACCTCCATCCACTCATCTGTGGCTGATTTGATTTCCACCTTAGAACCTTCGTGTAAGATAAATGCATTTTCGGCTGTTTCATTTGGAGCTGTTTTTAACGTCACCGAAGGAGACATAATTACTGCCATATTTTTTTCATTAATGGAGGCATGTTGTACGGCAGCAAAAATTAAGCACACTAGTGATAGTAAACTAACCAGGCAGCCCATAACAAATCCCAACTTTTTATTTCGTCTGGAGGTGCTAATCAGGTACAAACAAAACAAGATACCGGCAACCGTTGCCAAAACAATTGTTGCCCAACTCCAGTAGTTTGGTGATCTTGCTAATAACCCAAGAAGCCTGTCAGTAGCAGAATCTGATGTTTGATTGCCTTTGTCTACAGTTAGTTTGTTTGCAAGAGCCAGGTTATGACTTACATCTTGATCGGAGGGATTAAGCTTGCGTGCCTTTTCGTAGTAAAGTATTGCTTTTCCAACCTGATTGGTTTGGTAGGCTGCATTTCCAGCGTTGAAAAACAGGGTGAACGAAAAATACCCTTGATCTAATAATTCCTCATAAAGTTGTAGGGAAGAGTCGTAAGCCGCGGCGTTGTACAGTTCATTCGCCTGATTCATCTGTGCCAGATCATCAGGCTGCGCCGAAGCGACAACCGGAAGTAGGATAATCAATAAATTAACTCGCCAATTCATGATCCAGTCTTTGAATAAGTTTAACACCTTGCTCGTACGTATCGCGGTTAGCCGACTCTGAAGTTGGAGCATACCGGGACATTTCACATCGTTCCTTTAGGTGAGTGACATCCCTGACCGTATCGTCTGAAACTCCTTTTGCTTTTAACGTATCCTGAATACTTTGTTGGTTGAGATGCGCCATATCGAGTCCAACTTTGTGGTTCAGGTATCCGAAAAGACCGCTTAACATATTTTCATTGAAGGCGCTGGCGTTGTTCTTATCTAACGCATTTTTTGCCTGCTTCAGAGACGCAATTGCAATTTTAGCCGCTCTTTTCTGATTTTCAGCTTGCTGGTCAATCGGATTTGCGGCTTTCCTCTTGCGAAAGGTTCGTAAACCAAGAGAAAGTATAAATGGGGTACAGAACAAAATCCAGAACCAGTATTTACCAAAGATCAGGTCTTCGCGTTTATATAATTCAGAGTTTTCTCTGATGTGTCGAATACCTTCGGATAGCAATTGTACGTCGCGTTTGTCTGCCCCTGGTGTGTTGGTGAAACCTCCTGCCTGGCCGTCTTGACGAACGGTTACATCCCATTTGTCCGATGTTAGAGTTTTGAATTTTCCGGCCTTTGGATCAAAATAAACCAGTTCAACAGGTCCTATTTCATATTTGCCGCCAGCCCGTGGAATGCCCAGATAATTGAATGTCTTTGAGCCGGATAATCCACTGCTTGTTACTCTTACGCTCTCCTTTATTTCAGGATCGTACACATCAAAGTCAAGTGGAAACTTAACCCCAGCATCCTGAAGTTGATTGAAGTTTCCCTTTCCTTCAATTTTAATGTTGATATCAATGCCGTCATTCGCGTTTACATCGGTGCCTGATATGTCGGCTGACATAGAAAAGGAGCCAACCAACCCGGAGAAATTTGCCGGCGTGTTTGGAATTTCCTTTACCTCAATGGTTGGTGAGTTACTTTCTATGGTTATTTGGCTGCCAGGGTTAAAAAAAGTTCTGTTGGCGATAAGATCTATGGTAAAGGCCGGAACCGACAGTTTGCCTGTTTTCATTGGATAGAGAAGGTCCTTTTTAATGGTAATAACTTTGTATCTCGTGTTGCCAATCCTTTCTATAGTTTCCGGCCAACCGTTCTTTCCTCCATCAATTTCTTCATTCCAAAATCCATTCGCTTTAGGGAAGTCAAAGTCCTGCGCGCTCAAATTGTTGTAAGCCGTATATATCTTGCAACTTGCAACAACCGGCTCTCCAATCACTACCGAGGATCTGCTAAGATGGATTCTCCCGAATAAATTCGGGTTTTCCTTAGGTGCAACCGTGTTTCCTTTGTTGGTTTTGGGTCCTACGTCAATGGTGAGTTTTTCGGAAGTAAATTTGTTTCCGGAGACGAGAAACGAGACCGGGTCTATTGTATAGGTTCCTTCCTTTGAAGCTTTGAGCACTACCGTATACTGATGCAAAGCCAAATCCATATCAAAACTGCCAAAACTGAATCCGGGGCGACCAGCTTTGCGAGAAATCACCTCAAAGCCTTTGTAGTCAGGTTCTTCTACCTGAATAGCACCATTTATAGACACGGATCCTGATCCATCCAGTGCCAGTTTGTACACCACCTTAAATTGCTGTCCCACCTCTGGGTTAAGCGTAGAAGGACTGATCTTAACAACCAGATTTTGTGTCCAGGCTGTTGTTAGAACAGATAAGGTCAATATGGATAAAAGCCACTTCATCACCAATCCTTTTCTATTTCCTTAGGTTCACCTTTTTCTTTTGCCTTTTGCTTTTGAACGCGCATTAACGTCTTCTTCTCATCGTTGTTGATTGCTTCCAGATCTTTCAGGGCTTGTTCTCTTGAAATGCCACCACGCTGTTCACCAGGTTTCTGTTTGTTTTTATCTCCGGGGGATTTTGGTTCATTTCCCTGATCCTGTTGATCTTTTTGGTTTTTGTTGTCTCCGTTTTGCTTGTTTTGCCCCCCCTTGTTGTCCTGGTTTTCATCCTGATCCTTATCCTGCTTGTCTTTATTGTCGCCTTTATTTTGTTGATCTTGCTTGTCTTTTTGATCCTGGTTATCCTGATCGTTTTGTTGTTTGTCCTGGTCTTGTTGCTCCTGCTGGTTTTGCTGTTGTTTGAGTTTCTCCAGCGCATAGGCTAAGTTATATCTGGACTCTTGATCCGATGGATTGTTTTTTAGAGCATTCTTATAGGCGCTTGCCGCTTCGCTGTATTTTTTCTGGGACATATAAGCATTGCCCAAATTGTGATAAGCGTGGGCTTTTTCTGTTTTGGTTGCAGCCTTATTTATCATGGATTCAAAAGCGCTGGTTGCTTCTTCGTATTTCTCTTGTTTATAAAGAGAATTAGCGGCGTTGTAATCAGCAGGGTAGTAGTCGCCATTTTCTTTGGCTTGTCGGTACCTTTGTTCTGCTGTTTCAAAATCCTGATTTTTATAAGCCTGATTACCTTGTTGCAATAGCACCTTTTGCTGCTTGTTTTGAGCAAAACCTACTAAAGTGGCCAGGGTTAATATGAAGGCAAATAGTGTTTTCATGAGCCAAACAAATTTAATTCAACCGTCCGGTTTGAGTTGATTGGGATAAGTAGAAATAATACCGCAAAAACCAGTCCCAAGGCCAAATAAAGTTGAAAATGGTCGCTGTAATGAAGAAATTGATCTTTGGATAGCACCGTTTTTTCCATTTGTTTTAACTGATCCAGCAACCCATTTAAGCCAACGTTGGTTTTGCTGGCTCTGGTATAACTGCCATTTCCCAAACTGCTTATTTCCTGTAAGAAGCTCTCGTTCAACCTAGTAATTACCGTTTTACCGTCTTTGTCCTTTTTAACTCCGGTTTTCTTGTTACCCCGGTAAAGTTCAATGGGGGTGCCGTCGGGAGTACCCATGCCAATAGTGTGAATTTGGATTCCCAACTCTGCCGCGTCTTCGGCCATCGCTATGGCTCCTTCTTCATGATTTTCTCCATCCGAAATGATAATGATTGCTTTGTTCGATCCATTTTCAAGGTCGAAGGCGTTCACGCACTCGCTAATTGCTTCTCCAACCGCGGTTCCCTGTCTGGACATCATTCCAGTGTTTATTCCGGAAAGGAATAGTTTGGCTGCGTTGTAATCGGCGGTGATTGGCAATTGTGTGTATGCGGAACCAGCAAAAACAACGATTCCGACTCGATCTCCATGAAGTTTTGTAAATAATCGTTCAATTGCCAGCTTAGCAACATCCAGACGGGTTCTGGTTTCCGAAAGATCTCTGGCCAACATGGAGTTTGATACATCCAGCGCAATCATGATCTCAATTCCCTGCGCTTTTCCTTCAACTTCGGTTTTTCCGTATTGCGGATTACATAAAGCGATGATTAAACAACCAAGAGCAAATCTCAAAAAGAAGTATTTCAGGTTTAGACGCCAGTTAGACGCGCCTTTGGTAAGATGGTTCCCGAGATGCGAGTCCGCGAGTTTCTTCAAGCTGTTATTTCCCCGGATAGCGAAATACAGGAAGGAGATGATAAGCGGAACAATGAGCGAAAACCACCAGATTGCCTGTTTGTTTTCCAAACGAAATTCGTCATCCCCCGAAAGTGTGTAGTATGCCAGCAGCGCAATGGACCAAAAAATCAGTTCACAGAGCACAATTACAGCTCCAAGCACTAACAGATTGTATTTTTTCAGAGGGCTCATGGTGCTGTTCGAAATACAATTTTTTGTAAAACTAAGCCAAGGGTAAGGCAGAGTATGCCTGCAAGAACCCAGGGGAAGAACTTTTCAGGAGCATCGATTTCGTATTCGATGGTTTTGATTTTGTCTTTTTCCAGTTTGTCAATTTCCTTATACACTTCTTCCAGCGAGCTTTCATCGGTAGCACGGAAGTACTTTCCATCTGCTATTTCCGCCATTTCCTGTAATGTTTCTTCGTCAATTTTTACAGGCATCATTTTGTAAATGTAGTTGCCCATTACGTCCTTGTTAACAGGAGAAGGAGCCATGCCATTTGTTCCCACTCCAATCGTATAGACTCTGATTCCGAATTCTGCTGCAATTTCGGCCGCTGAAACAGGGTGTATTTTTCCATGGGTATTCACTCCATCGGTAAGTAAGATGACAACTCGGCTACGTGCATCACTTTCCCGCAATCGATTAACCGCCGTGGCTAAGCCCATTCCGATAGCAGTTCCACCTTCCATTAACCCCGTCTGAACTTCATCGAACAGGTCTAATAGAACAGTCTTGTCCGTGGTTAGTGGGCATTGAGTAAAGCTTTCAGCTTCGTATACAACCAATCCAATTCTATCGTTTTTTCGACCTTGAATAAAATCTTTTGCCACCACCTTACTTGCTTCCAGCCTATTTGGACTGAAATCTTTTGCCAGCATGGATCCGGATACATCCATGGCAATTACGATATCGATACCTTCTGCAAACTGTTCAATATAGGTGTCTGACTCGGTGTCTAGCTGCGGTCTTGCAAGCCCTACGATAAGAAGAGCCAGCGCAGCAGAATACAATATTGCCGGAATATGTAACCAAAAAACGCCAGAAGAAGGAATGTTCTGAAACGTGGAAGATTTTACTTTACCTCTTCGTTTCGACGAATAAAAAAAATGGTAAAGTAGGTACAACGGAATTAATCCGAGCAGGAAGAAAACCCAGGGGTCCTGAAATATGTAGCTCCCTATTTTCATTTTTTTACTTCGGATTGGTTTTCTTCAATGCGAGTTGACTCAAAAAAATCTCCGATGTACCGGTTATGTAATTCTATCAAAGAAGGGGACGGAACCTGTTTTGCAAATTTTACATACTCACTTTTCTTAAAAACCTCAATAACAAATGATTTAACATTATGATCTGCAGGTATCATTGATATTAAATCAACTATTTCATGGGTTGTTTTTTCAAACGTGGAAATAGAATATCGATCAAATAAATAAGACCTTGTCAGATCCGTCAATTCCAGGTAGTGGGTTTTAACGTCTCCTTTCTTCCAGAGTTCTTTTGAAATTAGTTCATGGTAGCGGGTTGTGTATTCTTCGTATATGGACTTTGGTAGCTCCTTGGGTAGTTCGATGGTTTTCTTCTTTCTGAACAAGAAGAAAACGAGAATGGTTAGTGCAACAATTACAATAATTGCAACCCACCACCAATTGTCTTCCAGCCACAAAGTAAATTTTTCCCAACCTGTGAGCGGATCAGAAGCAATTGGTTTGATGTCCTTAAAGGCCTGTGTAGTGTCTACCGGAGTACTGATGATCTTAATCAGCAGAGGATTAGACTCATATACAGAGTCTTCAATTGTAACCTGAATAGGCTGAAAAGGCTGAAAGCCAGGCGTGAATCCAGCAACAGTAATTTGCTGGCGGACACTCATTTCAGATACTCCGTTATCTATATTGCTGTTTTTCTGAATTTTCCGGGCTTCCCATACTTCAAAGGTTCCACCAACCAGACTATCCTCCGAAAACGTTGGCCATTCTACGACACCCAGGCTGGTTGGATAGGTAAGCCGTATGTCAATAGGAATAGGCTCGCCAATCTGTGCAGAATCTACGCTGCAGGAAATTTCCAGCTGCTGAGACATTCCAATCACCGGCAAACAGATCAGTAATATGGTCCACCAGTTTCTCATCGGTTTTTGAACAGATTCATTAATGGTTGAACGTACGATCGATCTGTTGGTAGCCGCGCAAAATCAATACCGGATCGCCTGAAGGTTTCTTTTAGTTCTCTGTCATGGCGCAGTCCACGCTCACGGTAGTTATTTCGCACCTTAGAGGAATTGGTGTAGACCCATTTTCGTTTTGAGGACTCCAAATCTTCCATCTGAACCCAACCTAATGGTGGTAGATGATACTCTGCGTTGTCAACTATTTGAAGTGCAACCAGATCGTGCTTCTTCCCGGTTATCTTTAACTGTTGCTCAAAGCCGGTGTCTAGAAAATCACTCAGCAAAAATGCAATGCTTCGTTTCTTGATTACGTTGTTGAAGTAATCCAATGCTGCACCGATATTTGTGCCCGTAGTATGCGGTTCGAACTCAATAAGTTCGCGGATTATTCTCAGAATGTGCTTTTTCCCTTTTTTAGGCGGGATGTAAAGTTCTGGTTCTTCAGCGAACAGAATTACGCCTATTTTGTCATTGTTCTGAATTGCTGAAAATGCAAGTACCGCAGCGATTTCGGCTATAAGCTCTTTTTTGAGCTGCTTTCTGGTTCCGAAGGCAGAAGAACCGGAGATGTCGATAATGAGCATCACGGTCATTTCTCTCTCCTCGTGAAATATTTTCACATAAGGGTGGTTGAATCGTGCGGTTACGTTCCAGTCGATGGTGCGGATTTCGTCTCCAGGCATATATTCTCGAACCTCGCTAAATGCCATTCCCCGTCCCTTAAAAGCGGAATGATATTCACCGGAGAATATTTGGGAAGACAGGCCCTTGGTTTTTAGCTCAATCTTCCGAACCTTCTTTAACAGTTCTTTTGTATCCATCGCAGAGGTTCCTGATTTAAGGTACGTCTACTCGGTTCAGA
The DNA here is from genome assembly GCA_965267315.1 of Parvicellaceae bacterium. Classification (GTDB taxonomy): domain Bacteria; phylum Bacteroidota; class Bacteroidia; order Flavobacteriales_D; family Parvicellaceae. The sequence continues at coordinate 3,150,658 of OZ253949.1, read as the reverse complement.
ATGGTGTTGATAATAGTTTCAACCGATACGTTTTCGGCTTCGGCTTCGTACGAAAGGCCAATTCGGTGGCGCAGAACATCGTGACACACCGCACGCACATCTTCGGGAATTACATAACCCCGTCGTTGCAAAAATGCATATGCCTTTGCTGCAATCGCTAAACTGATACTGGCTCTTGGAGATCCGCCAAAACTTATAAGAGGAGTGAGGCTGTCCAGTCCGAATTCATCTGGTGTTCGCGTACAATAAACGATATCAACTATGTACTGTTCTATTTTCTCATCCATATAAATTTCCCGAACAATTTCTCTTGCTTTCAGTATTTGCTCAGGCTCAACCACGGCGTTGGCTTTAGGGAAGCTGGCTGCGGAAATGTTGCTGCGGATAATTAGTTTTTCTTCCTCCTTTTTAGGGTAATTTAAAACGACTTTTAGCATAAACCGGTCTACCTGTGCTTCGGGAAGCGGGTAGGTTCCCTCTTGCTCAACCGGGTTCTGGGTCGCCAGTACAAGAAATGGCTTTGGCAGTGGGTAGGTTTTGTCGGCCAGAGTAATCTGCCGTTCCTGCATCGCTTCAAGCAACGCACTTTGAACCTTGGCAGGTGCCCGGTTAATCTCATCGGCCAAAACGAAATTGGCGAAGATTGGTCCTTTTTTTACGGTAAACTCTTCTTTTTTCTGATTATAGATCATGGTTCCAACCAGATCAGCAGGTAACAGATCCGGTGTAAATTGAATTCTGCTGAACTCTCCATGTATTGCAGTGGAAAGAGTGTTGATAGCTAGTGTTTTAGCTAGTCCAGGTACACCTTCCAGTAAAATATGTCCGTCAGACAGTAGTGCAATCAAAAGGCTATTCACCATGTGTTTTTGCCCAATGATCACCTTGTTCATTTCCATGACCAACAAATCCAGGAAGGCACTTTCCTGTTGGATTTTCTGGTTCAATGCATGAATATCAGGAGCCGTGGTTGCTGGCTCGTCCATGGGTCGCGTTGATAACTCTTTTTCCTGTTCCATCCTACACTTTATATCTATTATCAATCTCTATCAGACCATAAAATTCATGATAATATTGTTCAAAAATAGTTGTGCTCTGTTAAAAATTGTTAAGTCCGAATTGCCAGTAAATATAGGTCTTCCAATATCTTTGGCCACATAAGTAAGCACTTATTTTAACAGTTAATAAAACGTCAAATTGGGGCGTTGAACCTTAAACTTTCAACATACTAATGGAGCAAACAACAGAACTAAGTCTTGATAGGACGATAAGCCACGTGGAGGACTTTCACGATGCCTTCGGTATTCCAAACAATTACGAACCAACGGCAACTATTTCAGAGGCTGATTATACACTTAGGTATAATCTGATGCGTGAAGAAAATGAAGAATATCTGGAGGCCGCTAAAGAAGGTAATCTTGTGGAGATCGCCGATGCTCTCGGCGATCAACTGTATATTCTTTGCGGAACAATACTAAAACACGGTTTGCAACACAAAATAGCGGAAGTGTTCGAAGAGATTCAACGAAGCAACATGAGTAAACTGGATGCAGACGGTAATCCAATTTATCGGGAAGACGGCAAAGTTCTAAAGAGTGACTTATATTTTAAACCAGATATTAAAGGTGTTCTGGAAAGGTAGCTGTTGGTTACTAGGCCTGTTGCTGGCTTTTAGCTCGTGTGAATCACGGCTTGATAAATCGCCTGGCGCATCGACGGATATGGTTTCACCTGAAAAAACGGGGGAGGCAAACTTGCGATGCCCTGAAGTGTCTCCAAATGTGGCAATTCTCATTACCGACGGTGTTTACAACACGGAGTTGACTGCACCCATGGATATTTTTGAGCATACAAAGTACAGATGCGAGAACGGTATGCATGTATATACTCTTACCAATACTGGCTTTGCGGTCACTACATCAGAAGGGCTGAAGATTATACCAGACCTTAATTACTACAGTGATTCGCTTCCTGATTTTGATGTATTGGTTATTCCGGCGGCCGAGGACCACCTGACCGATGCCTTACAAAACGACTCGTTACTTTTAATCATAAATAGGTTAGGCGCCAAGGCAGATTACGTTATTTCACTTTGTGATGGTGCATTTCCACTGGCCGCTAGCGGTTTAATTAGTGGGAGGAATGCAACAACTTTTCCATCGGATCAGGATGCATTTGAACGGAGGTTTGGCGAGGTGAGCGTTCACAGGAATGTGAATTTCGTTAGGGATGGAAAGTTTATTACTTCTATCGGTGGTGCGAAGTCGTTTGAAGCTTGCTTGTATTTGGTTGAGCAATTATATGGGGTTGAGGGCGCACAGAAAACTGCAGAGGGAATGGCTTTGGATTGGCCTCAGGCTGAATTAAAGTACCTGGAGTTTTTGGATTGAATTTATTAAGACTGAAACCCCGCTTTACCGGTTCGGTAAGACAGTTTTTGCTTAAGCGCAACCATCTTGATGGCGCTTATAGCTGCTTCAATACCTTTGTTACCATGTTTGCCTCCAGATCTATCGATGCCCTGCTGCTCGGTATTGTCTGTAAGTACGCAAAAAATGGTGGGGATGTTGTATTTTAGTCCAACACTCATTATTCCCTGGGTAGCTCCCTCACAAACAAAATCAAAATGTCGTGTTTCGCCCTGAATTACGCTACCAATGCATATTACAGCATCTAAACGTTTGGCTTCCAGCAACATTTGAGCGCCTAAAGCCAATTCAAATGTTCCCGGCACATATTCAATCAATATCTGAGCTTCCGGACAGCCCTGATCCAGCAACGTTTTTTTAGCGCCGTCTAATAGCCCTTGTGTGATTTTGTCATTCCACTCAGAAACAACAATCCCGAATCGCATTTCTGCAGCATTCGGGATTTCATCTTTATTGTATTCTGATAAGTTTTTTCCGGCTGTGGCCATTATACGCTAGCCTTTGCTTTAACAATATACTTGTCTATGTCTACCGCCGTTTGACTATCGGGAAAGTCTTTCTTGATTCTTTCGTAATGAGCAATAGCATCGTTCCATTGGCCCAGAGTTTCATGTGCAAAAGCACACTTCTTAAGGTATAGTGGACAAGTAAAGTTATTCTCAGAATTCTGAATCGCCTGCTCGTAATAGGTGATTGCCGAGGCTGCATCGTTCTTTTGCATGTAGCAATCTCCAATAGCTCCTTTTGCTACTGTGCTTACCATTTCGTCTTCGAAATCCACACCTTCAAGCATGGCAATTGCCGCATCGTACTCTCCCTCGTTCATGTAGGAAATTCCAAGGTTGTACTTAGCGATCTTACCTGCCTGAGTACCGCTGGTTTTATCGATGGCGTATTCAAAACCATTATTGAACCCAAGGGTGTCTCCCTCAATGGCTGCTTTCGTGTCTTCCTTAAAATGAAGCATGTTCTCTGCCCACCAGATCTCATCGTAAGCGGCAATTTCAGCAGGTTCTACAACGAACTTATTGTAAGCCCAGTAGCCGCCGATACCAAGAAGGATTACCAGTGCACCAATCAATATTAGTTTGGTGTTTTTATCGAGGGCAGGAGATTTCTCTTCTCCACCTTCCTGAACTAAATCGTCCAGTTCCTCTTGACTTACTTCTGCCTCTGTTTTGTCTTCTGCCATGTTTAATTATGTTCCACGTTCAAGCTTGATGTTAAAAGTTGAAAGTCAGAACCATCAACTTTCAACCAGTAGCCTTCAACAAATTGAATATTGGGATGCAAAAATATATTTTTTTTAAGAACTAAATGATTTGAAAAGCCAAGTATTACTTTTGTTCAATGCGCCTGAATAAACTGGCACTCGTTAATTTTAAAAATTACGAATCTTTCGAGTTTAAAACCTCAGAGGGAATCAACTGCTTTGTGGGTAATAATGGGGTGGGGAAGACCAATCTCTTGGACGCGATTTATTACCTGTCTTACTGCAAAAGTTTTTTCAATCCGGTGGATAGTCAAAATATTCGGAGAGACGAGGACTTTTTTGTTGTGGAGGGGGAGTATGAGCTGAACGACCAACATGAAAAATTGTACTGTGGCGTTAAGCGTGGTCAGAAGAAGAAATTTAAACGAAACTCAAAAGAGTATGATCGATTGGCCGATCATATAGGGAATTTTGTCTCGGTGATGGTTTCACCAAGTGATGCAGAATTAATTCTTGGTGGCAGCGATATACGGAGAAAATTTCTCGATGGCATTATTTCTCAGTTTGACAAGGCGTATCTGGACAATCTGCTCAAATACAACAAGGCTTTACAGCAGCGGAATGCGCTATTGAAGTACTTTCAAAAAGAAAGGGTTTGGAATGAAGAGAATTTGCAAGTATGGGATAATACTTTGGTTCAATTAGGGAACTCCATTCACAAAAGTAGAAAGGCATTTGTAGAAGAGTTTATCCCAATTTTTGATGATCGCTACAAGTTTATTTCGTTGTCGAGAGAAGAAGTTACCATTGAGTATTCATCTCAAATAAATGACGGGGATTTTCAAGATTTGCTGTCAGATGGAAGAGAAAAGGACAGGGTGACCGCCTATTCCAATATTGGTATACACAAAGACGATTTGATTTTTCAACTAAACGGCTTTCCGGTAAAGAAATTTGGCTCGCAAGGGCAGCAAAAATCTTTTCTAATATCTTTGAAGCTTGGACAATTTGCTTTTTTAAAAGGAAGTAAAGGACATGTGCCGTTGTTGTTGTTAGATGATATTTTTGACAAGCTTGATCTGGAGCGAATTAGTAAGTTAATGGAGTTGGTTTCTCAGAATGAGTTTGGACAGGTATTTATAACAGATACAAATGAAGATAGAGTTCGTAGGATATTGGATGAACACAAAGTAGACTATAACCTGATTAATATTGGCTAAACGAGAGTCAAATACAAATACGCTTGAAGAAGCTATCCAGCGGTTGCTCAAGGCTTATCGACTGGACGGTAAAATGCTCGAGATAGATGTGGTAGATGCCTGGGAGAAGGTAATGGGGCCACTCATTAAGAGTAAAACCAACGAGGCGTGGGTGAAGGATCGTGTTCTCCATGTTCGGCTAGAAAGTTCTACCTTGAGAGAAGAACTTTCCTATGGAAAACCTCAGATAATCAAAAATATTAATGACCATATCGGTCAAGAATTCCTGAACGACGTAGTACTGAAGTAAAGTCTAATTGCCAAAACACGGCTGCCAGGTTTTACCCTGGCAATCCGTAACCTCATAACATCATTAATGTCTTTCCTGCGCAGAAAAGTGGAAATCAGATTCAATCTGAGCATTTTCGTCGCTATCCGAACCATGAACAGCATTCTTTGCTTTAGATTCTGCGTACTTCTTTCTAATTGTTCCTTCAGCCGCTTCAGCAGGATCTGTAGCACCAATTAAAGCACGGAAGTCTGCTACTGCGTTGTCCTTTTCAAGAATTGCCGCTACGATTGGTCCCGAGGTCATGTATTCAACCAATTCACCGTAAAACGGTCTTTCAGCATGAACGGCATAGAAGTCTTTAGCCTGCTGTTCAGATAGTCTTGTGTACTTCATTGCCACGAGTTTGAAGCCTGCATCGGTAATCATTTGAATAATGTTACCAATGTTTCCGCTCTCAACAGCGTCTGGTTTAATCATCGTAAAAGTTCTGTTTCCAGCCATTTCGTAAATTTCTTTTGTACTATTATTATTTAGATTCTAAGTATGGAGAGTCTATCTCCGAGCCTGCCCAGTGGCGTTGTTTTAAAAAGGCGGCGCAAATATAGTAATAGGAATAAAACTGCATGAATTCAATAATTTAAGGCGTTCCGGTGCTTCAGTCAAAATATTTCTATTTTTGTTCTAGTGAGAAAATCAGGGAAAATGAAAATAAACCAGACAAAATTCTTGTCTTCCTTAGGTGTTGCATCGATGCTCGTTTTAGCTTCTTGTGGTGAGGACGAGACAGTTAACACCAACAACGACCATAATGATATTGTGGCAGACACTTCCGGTGCAAATACAGATATGATGATCGAAGATGTATTCGATCCTGAATTGGATTACAAGGTTCCAACACCTTCGGATTTATTTATGGCGCTGGAGAGCGGAGGTAAAACCCGTAGAATGGACATTTTGAATGATCCGGAGAAAGCGGGGAGTTATACCGATAAAAAGTCGAAAGCGTTGAACTTTGGAATATACTCTGCAGACCTTGGTTATATTGGTACTTCAGAGAATGGCTCGGATCTTGTATTAGGATACATTAAGGCTGTAAGTGATTTAGGTGAAGAACTGAACATCAGCGGTGCCATGGATGAAGTTCTGGCTGAGAAGTTGCAAGCACACGTAACAAATGGAGAAATGGACAGCGTTTTGGCTATGTCTTCTGAGAACTATTACAAGGCTTACAATTATCTTGACAAGAACGACAGGGGGGCAACGCTCCGTTTAGTAGTAGCTGGCGGTTGGATCGAGGGACTGTACTTGTTAACCAATATGGTAGATCAGTACAGTAAAAATGATCCAATTGTACAGGAGGTGGCAAATCAGTCGCTAACCGTGGAAAGCATCATGGGCTTTTTGAACGACTTTGCAGAAAAAGACATGGACGTTCAGGAGACGATGGAGGATATGATGGAGATTGAAATTCTCCTTATGAATCTTGATTACGCGGATGGTGCGGAAGAGACTACTACTACCGAAGATGGAATTGCTGTTTTCTCAGGAGGAGATCGTCCAGTAATTACAGAGGAACAGTTCAATGAACTAAAATCTAAAGTGGCCGAATTAAGAAATTCAATTACTGGTAACTAAGAGCAGAGCATTATGAAGAAGTTATTATTTGCAACGTTGAGCGTTATTCTGTTAGGAGGAGGCACCTTTGCGCAGGATTGTTTCCAATTTGTACGAGTTTGTGACAACGCGAAAAAAGAAGGATTTTTCTACAACGGTCAATCAAAAAGTGGAGCTTTTGCCACTGGAGACACTACAGAAGTAACATTTGTAGCATATAAAGGGATGGACTATAGAATTTCGGCTTGTGCCGATCAGGAGGCTATTCCAGGTAACATTCAACTCCGGATCGTGGAGCGGGTTAAACGACCATACTGGGACGAAACCGAAGTTAAAGAGGAGGTTGAAGTAATGGACGATGATGGAAATACTGTTTATGGGGATGACGGAAATCCTGTGATGGAAACCAGAACTAAAACGGTTAGAAAAAGAAAATACAAAGTGAAGGAAACGGTACGTTATGATTCTAAGAAAGATGGACCGGACTTTACGTTTATGTCAGACCAAACCAGAAAGCTCCATATCGAGGTGATTGTGCCCGGTGGTGGAGGTGGAGATGGACTTGCTGCTGAAGATGGAGTTATGGTAGCATGTGTGGGTCTGCTTATTGAACATAGAAAAGGAGTTAGAATGGGATTCGGTAAATAACCGAACTTATTCAGTTATCAGAGTCTCATTTCTCTTCATTGCGGACAACCCAATGCAGAGAAATGAGGCTTTTTTTGTTGGAATTTTTTAATGCTATCAGAAGAGAATATACACCAGCTTAAGGAGTTAATACGACCAGGTGCCAAAGTGGCAATTTCTACCCATAAAGGACCCGATGGCGATGCAATTGGGTCATCCGTTGCACTTAGCAAATACCTGGAAAACAAAGGGTGTTATTGTTCAATACTTGTTCCTGACGATTTTCCGGATTTTCTGAAATGGGTTCCGCACGCAGACAAGATCATGATTTATGATCGAAGTCCAGATGATGTCTTGACAGCCATAAACGAGGCCAACCTGATTTTTTCCCTCGACTATAACGACCTAAAGCGTGTAGATGAAATCGGTGAGCAAATTGCAGCCTCTACAGTTCCCAAAATCCTGATTGATCACCACGAAGAACCCAAAGGATTTGAGGATATTACATTTCACGACGCCACTTGTTGTTCAACTGCCCAGCTAGTATATGAGTTCATTGAAGAGATGGGCGATCTTGTTCAATTAGACGAAGATGTTGCCACAGGAATCTATCTGGGAATTATGACCGACACAGGTTCTTTTCGCTTCCCATCGGTTACTCAAAGGACTCACCAGATCATTGGTCACTTGCTATCACTGGGCTTAAAGCATCATATTATCCATGAGGCAGTATATGATGACAACTCATTAAGTCGACTACAGCTAAATGGTTTTGCGGTATCCGAAAGGTTAGAGTTGTTACAAAATGACCAGGTTGCTATTATATGGTTAACCGCCAGTGATTTAAGCCGCTTTCAGGCACGAAAAGGGGACACAGAAGGTCTGGTTAACAAGGCTCTATCCATAAAAGGAGTAAAAATGGCTGCTTTTTTCAGGGAAAAGGATGGTTTAGTTAAGATATCCTTCCGTTCCAAAGGAGACATTTATGTAAATGAAATGGCCAGAGATCATTTTGGAGGTGGGGGGCATAAGTATGCAGCTGGGGGTGCCTCGGAAGCTGAGATGATAGATACAATTGACAGGTTTAAAAAAATTGTAGGTGAATATGTTTAAGGTTTTGTGTGGATTATTTTTGGGACTGGCTCTTTTGGCAGGGTGTGCAAAGTCTGAAGAAGCGGATTCGGAATTGGTGCCGCCACCCGCAAGCATGGAACAACTCTCTGAAATCAACAAAGATTGGCAGAAGGAGCAGCAGTTTCTAATAGAACAGTTCATAGAGCGTCATGGGTGGGAAATGCAGGAGACGGGTACCGGCCTGAGGTATATGATTTACGAACACGGCAATGAATCCGACTCTCTGGCAAAACCAGGACAAATTGCGTGGGTACAATTTGAAATTTCCCCGTTGGGCGATACGGTGGTATACCGTTCTCCTGAGGATGAGGCGCAATCTTTTCTTATAGAAATGGATCATGTAGAAAACGGGTTGCATGAAATGGTGACCTATATGCGGGTAGGAGATAGGGCAAAGGTCATTTTGCCCCATCATTTAGCGCACGGTTTACTTGGCGATAGCCAAAAAATTCCACCTCTCACCGCTGTACTGTACGATTTAAAGTTGGTAGATCTTGAGAATAAGTAGATACCATTTGCTGCTATTCAGCATGGTATTCCTTTATGGATGCCTGCAAGAATCCGAATATTTCACAACCGAGGGCGGAATTAAATTCCAATTAAAGGAATTGGGAGATTCCGATGAAAATCCTCAGGTAGGCCAGATACTTTCATTACGTGTTAGGTATTTTAAAGGAGACTCCTTGTTCTATAATTCCGGGGAAGTTAAGATGAATGGCCTGGAATTCCATTACCTGGACAGTGTGTACCCGGCGTCTTTTTCAGAAGTGCTACATCATTTGCAGATAGGAGATAGTGCGGAAACCTATTTGCCGGCGGACAACTTTTTTGAAAATTATATTCAGGCTCCGTTACCTAACTTTCTGGCAGAAAACGATACCCTTTGTATCCATGTTCGCTTAGTAAAAGCTCAATCGGAAAGTGAATTTGAACAGGAAAGGATGGCGGAAGCAGATTTAATGGAAATGAAAGAACTCGCTGCCATCAGTAATTATTTGGCCGGGTCGGCTTACGGTTTCACCGAATTTGGAGGGATTCATTACAGGATTGTTGAATCAAGCTTTGATACCAATCAGGTTTTAAAATTTGGAGATCAGTTTCAACTGCAGTACGAGGGAAGGTTCGTTAACGGCGGAAATTTATTTTACTCGACATATCGCAATGGGTTTCCGGACGAATTTAGTTATGGTCAGCAGGAACAGTTGATCCGTGGATTGGAAATGGCACTATCTGGGAGAATGTACGGTGACTCACTGGAAGTTGTGATTCCAAGCACTTTGGCGTTTGGACAAAAAGGCAGTGCCGGCGGACTGGTCCCCGGATATACTCCACTGAGATACAATCTCAGAATTTTGCCAAAAAACAGTAATTCTAGCCCAATACAAATACCGTAGGGCGTTTGTGTAGATCAGGTTTGTCTTTGGCCCACTGCTTTACCAATTTGGTACGGATCAGCTCGTGTTCACTTGTAATATCGCAGGCAATAGACAATAAGGAGTTCGGGTTACAACTACGAATCACCTCGTCCAGCAACTGATTGTTCCGGAATGGGGTCTCCATAAAAATCTGGGACCCAAAACCGGATACAGACTTCTCCAGAAATTGTAACTTCTTGATACGCTCACCTTTTTCAATGGGCAGATACCCATGAAATGAAAATTTTTGTCCATTCATTCCAGAGGCGATCAAAGCCATTATAATAGAAGATGGGCCGGGTAGGGGAACAACCTGAATGTTCTTTCGATGAGCTTTCGAGATAATCTGTGCTCCAGGATCAGCAATGCCTGGGAGTCCAGCCTCAGAAAATACACCTAAATCCTTTCCTTCAAGGGCAACCGTTAAGTATTCATCATAATTTGTCGGATCACTGTGTTTTCCTATCGGGAATAGCTTTACCTGATCAAATGGTTGGGTAAACCCAATTGATCTAAGATGTCGCCGGGCTGTTTTTTCGTTTTCCACGATGAAATGCTCCAGACTATTCACAATCTCAACTATTCCGGGAGCAATTGAAATATTGCTGCTACCTTCTGCGAGCAGGTTTGGAATAAGATATAGCTTACCGTAACGATCCATTCTTTATTTTTTCTACAATCACCTCACAAGCCTCATCCAACAGAGTGTAAACAGTTTCAAACCCAGATTGACCTCCATAGTAAGGATCTGGCACAGATAAGTGTTTTCCGGGGTGAATTTCGTTCAGAATCATCTTTACCTTTTGCGAATCTTCCTTGCTACGAGATAGTTGAAGAATGTCTCTATAATTTGATTCATCCATAGCATAGATTATATCAAATCGATCATAATCGGATGTTTCGAACTTTCTGGATCGCAGGTCACTTATGTCGATGCCTTTCTCTTTAGCTGTATGTTGTTGGCGACCATCGGGAGGAGCTCCCTCATGATAACCTGAAGTGCCGGCAGAGTCCACATAAACGTTAAGTCCTTCGCGTTCAATCTTATCACGAAATATGCCGTGAGCCATCGGCGACCGGCAGATGTTTCCTAAACAAACCATTAAAATATTCAACTCCGTTTCCTTATGATTGGTCATAGTGTTGTTTTCTCAGCTGGAAGATAGAAAACGTAATCTGAATTCCCATCTGATATGTTCTGCTAGCTAACTTTGCATGATTGATTGTGCAATTACATTAATTTGCGTCGCCTACCGTGAATTACAGGATACCATATTTTCTTTTAAATCCGGATGATGGATTGAGCAGTGGGAATACCGAGTCTATTTCTAACTCTTATCTGGACACCTTTCTTAAGTCATTTGGGGAATACGGAAGTTATATATGGAAGGAGATTACATTTAATGTTTCGGATTGGTACCAGAATTACTTCTGGATGCTTACCATCTTATCTGTTGTAGTGTGGTTACTGGAATTGCTCTTTCCGTGGCGCAAAGACCAGCCGGTGTTTCGCAAAGACTTCTGGTTAGATGCGTTCTATATGTATTTCAATTTCTACCTGTTCAAGCTGATTATTTTTATGGCATTTTCCAACGTAACGGTTAAAGCCTTTAACGACCTCATTTCCTGGCTAAGCAACAATCCACATATCCAAACAACTGAAGATCTCGCACTGGTAGATATGAGTAGCCTTCCAAACTGGTTACAACTCGTTGTATTTTTCGTGGTGCTTGATTTCGTTCAATGGTTCACGCACAGAATGTTGCATCGGTTCAATTTCCTTTGGAGGTTTCACAAAGTCCACCATTCCGTTGAACAAATGGGGTTTGCGGCTCATCTGCGTTTTCATTGGATGGAAACCGTAGTTTACACTCCGATGAAGTACATAGGAATGATGTTGATTGGAAATTTCGGCCCGGAACAGGCCTTTATTGTGTACTATATCTCAATTGCCATAGGGCACCTTAATCACGCAAATCTGAATTGGACCTATGGGCCCCTAAAGTATGTATTTAATAATCCGGCAATGCATATATGGCACCATTCTGCAAAGTTCCCCCAAAAGTATCGGTATGGGGCTAACTTCGGGATTAGTCTCAGTTGTTGGGATTACATTTTCAGAACCAACTACGTTCCATACGATGGCCGGGACATTGAATTAGGTTTTGATGACCTTCAGGAGTTTCCTGGTACCTTTTGGGGGCAGCTGGTAACCGGTTTCAAAGCCCGGAGAAAGAAATAGTTACTTCGGCTAATTTTCAGGTGAATTCGTTTTCTTCTGCTTGGCCTTTGGTTTAGCCTCTTGCTCAGACTTAGTTTTAGTGCTGTCTAAGATAAATTGGTAGGTGGCCACACTATCATGGATCATTACTTCTTTTCTGGTGGTATCCGTTTGCTTGGGCTTTTTGGATTTCTCCGACTTGTAAGTCGGAACCATCCCAATGTTGCCACTTTCTTCTAAAGTATACGCGTCGCCGGAATGGCTTTTTGCGTGAATTTTTTTTGTCTGACCGAAAACCGCAAAGGAGCTGAAAATCAGACCTGTTGTAATTATTAGTTTCATATAATTTGGTGTCAATTGTCAGGTTGCTGTACAAGGCTATCTCCATTTCGTTCAAAATCTTTGCAAATAATTGAACGTTAGGGGGGCGCTATTGTACATGTTAATGCCGTGATTATTGCTAATAGAACAATATGGAAGAAGCTGTTATATGTTGCGCTAAGTTCTTCATGCTTAGGAGTAATTGTTTGCTTTCCTATTTCGTTTGGGCTGCTGCCGGATTTAACCGGTTGGATAGGAGGCAGGCTGGAACCGGTTATTGATTTGGTGGCACAGAACTTATTTGGTCTTAAAAAGGACACGTATACAACCAATCTGCTGTCAGACACAACTGGAGTGTATGTACTTGCTTTTTTTTCCTGCACTGTGGGCTTGCTATTTACAATTGCCTGGTGGTGGAGACTAATGGGGAAGATTCCGTTTACCAAATGGAGGTTTTGGTTCATGCAGTTGGCCAGATATTATTTGGTAATTCATCTTCTTCAATTTGGCTTGAATAAGGTCTTCAAGTTGCAGTTTTATTTTCCTGAGCCAAATACACTCTACACCACCATTGGTAATTCAACAAAGGACATTTTGTTCTGGAGTACGATGGGCAGTTCCTATGAATACACGGTTTTTGCCGGATTGATGGAAGTTGTTGCAGCAGGGCTACTGTTGTTCAGGAAAACCAGGCTGGTGGGAGCATTACTGACGTTTGGAATCATGCTCAACGTGGTGATGATTAATTTTTCCTTTGATATTTCGGTGAAGTTTCTTTCATCGTTTTTGCTGTTACTATCGTTGCTATTGATTTTGCCCGATTACCCGAGACTTCTTGCCTTCTTCATCAGGTCAGAAACTGCACATCCATCTACTGTTTGGAGTCCGAATTTTGTAAACTCTGGGTCGATGTTTTATGGCCTGGCCAAAGCACTTATTACCATTCTGATTGTTCTGGATGCTTTTTACCCGTACGTAAGCACAGGTACTTATAATGATGATCTGGCACCAAGACCATTTTTACACGGAGCGTATGAAACGATTGATTTTAATGGTGAACTAGAGCCATGGAAGCGGGTATTCGTGCATAGAGGCGGATATTACATTGTGCAGCAGTCGGACGAATCCATGGTTGATTATAAACTCCAACTGGATACAGTTTTTCAAAGAATTAATCTGACCAAAGGCAAGGAAGACGTGGCTACTTTGGGATACAAATTAAATGTCGATACTCTACTGTTGTTCGGGAGGTTCAAAGGGGAGAGGGTTGATGCCCGGCTACGCCAGATTGATTTGGATGGGCTTCCGATAAAGTCAGAGGAATTCGCATGGACAATAGATACACACTTGAAGTATGGAAAGTAATTTTAAGTTTGTCGGGAATGATTTAGGTGTCTGGAAATTTAATGGGTGGATAATCTGAGCTTAAAGAAATACTCCCAAAAGAATTTGTAATTTTCATTCGCTCATCAAGCCATTAGTTCATTAGTCCATTACATCATCAAAAATGCGAAAACTAAAACAAGCATTCATACTTTCTATAGCCTTGGCGGTAATTTCTTGTTCAGCCAGTAAGCCTGATGCTGAACCTGCTGAGGAACTGACCCATTCACCCCCATTGAATATCATTTTTCTTGTGGGCGACGGTATGGGACTTTCGCAGATGTCCAGCGCCTATTTTTTTGGCGATGGCGAGCCTAATTTTTCCCGGTTTCCAATCGTGGGTTTGTCAAATACCAGGTCGGGATCGCATAAGATTACCGATTCTGCGGCAGGGGCGACGGCCTTCTCGTGTGGAAAAAAAACTTACAACGGAGCCATTGGTGTTGATATTGATACCAACGAAGCTGTTACCATTATTGAAGAATTGTCAGGGAAGGGCTGGAATACCGGAGTGGTATCTACATCGTCTATTACGCATGCAACCCCCGGTTCATTTTATGCTCATGTGGCTAGCCGTGGAATGCAGGAAGAAATTGCCAGACACCTGGTGTACAGTGATGTTGATTTTTTTGCAGGAGGAGGACATAAGTGGTTCTTCAACCGATCAGACTCCCTGAATTACTGGGATTCGCTTGTAGTACAGGGTTTTTGGCCGGATACCAGCTCGTTAAGTTCAGAATGGACAGGAGGAGAGAAGAAGCCTGCGTATTTACTCGCTCCGGATGGTTTGACCCCAAAGCACAAAGGGAGGGATAATTTCTTACCAAAGGCTACGGAAAAGGCTTTGGATCATCTGTCGCAGAAATCAGAACCTTTTTTCCTTGTGATAGAAGGCTCTCAGATAGATTGGGGAGGTCATGCTAATGATGGTGAATATATTATTCAGGAGGTTCTGGATTTTGACCGGGCGATTGGCGTAGCACTAGATTTTGCCCAAGAACATGGTAACACATTGGTGGTGGTAACCGCAGATCATGAAACAGGAGGGTTTACAATGGCAAGCGAAAAGAAAGAAGGGCCCTTCAAAAGAGTTTATAGCGATTACAATAGTATCGTGACTACATTTTCAACTGGAGGGCATAGTTGTACAATGGTTCCGGTTTTGGCCTATGGTCCTGATTCGGAAAGGTTTTCAGGAATTTATCAAAATACCAATATCCATACTTTGTTCAGAACAATATCCGGCCTGGAGTGATATAATTGGATGGTGTTCGTCCATCTATTAAGTTGGTCGATTATTTAAAATGCAGATACATCAAATTTGGGAAACACTTCAACGATTTGAACGTTAAATGAAGGTATGAAAGCGACAAAGTACTTTGGGTTATTCGTTGTAATAATGTTGGCGGTAGCTTTTGCAGGTTGCCGCAAAGCTGATCGACTCACACAGTTTTACCTTGATTATGATACCAAGGTGGTATTGCAATCAGGTTCTGCAATTAATTTGCCTATTAGTTTATTTACTTCCGACGTAGAGACAAATTCGGAGTCTGAGTTTGCGGTTCATGATACAAGAAAGGACAAAATCCAGGAAATTCGCTTAACCAGTTTGGTTATGGCAATTACTTCTCCAAGTGGACAGGAATTTGATTTTTTGAAAGATGTGGAAATATTCCTGGACGCGGACGGTTTGAGTGAAACACTAATCGCTCACAGGTATAATATTGGTAACGCTGTTGGGGCAACCTTGACTTTAGATACAGAAAATCACGATTTGAAAGAATACATCAAGAAGGATTCGTTTACATTGAGGGTTCGCGTGGTTACAGACGAAAGTCCGGTACACGATATCGAGATGAACGTAAACAGTGTCTTTTTTGTGGATGCGAAGGTGATAGGGAAGGCTTAAGCCTGACTGGTTACGATATAATAGTGAGTTGCAAAGTCCTCGTGACCAAGCATCATTTCAGCTACCTCTGTTGGTACCACGGCCGTTTCATAATCTTCACCACTAAAAGCTTTAATGTGTTCAATGGATTCCCAGGTTGTAATGATCAGGAATTCTGTACCACCATGGTAAAGTTCCTTAGTGAGGATTTTGGCGGACACAAAACCTGGTAATTGGCGTAGCTTGGTAAAAGTGGTGTTTTGGAGGTAGCGAATGTAATTTTCTTTGAAGCCTGGCTTTGCTATCCCTTTCCAATGTCTTTCTACCATTTAAATCAGGAACTAGATGTTTTTGTCAATGATTAAACCAATGTCCAGAACATGAGTGAAAGGCTCTACCGGCATGTTGTGTTCAAAAGTAAATTCGTAGGTACCGGTTTCTTCAAATTTATAGCTGGTGAATAAAGTGTGCTCACTATCCCAAATATCCAAACCGGGGGTACCCACATAATCTCCATTTTCATCACGTAGTTTAAACTCATGTTCGGTGGTTTTTTCAGAACCGGAAGGTGATGTTATGGTCAACTTTACCAACGCAGATTCGAATGGATATCCGGTAATGTATCGGAAGGTCGACTGCAGGTTGTAGCTTACGGAATTGTCTTCTATGTTAACAGTAAATGTCTTTGTATCAGATTTAAGCCACTCCACCTCAGGAGATAATTCCTGATGTTCATCAAAAATTCTGTTTTCCGGCGTGCACGAATGGAAGAGCAGAAGTAAGCTGGTAAATGGTATTAGAAGAGAATGATTGACTTTCATAATTAGGTCTTTTAACTTCGATTAGACAAAAAAAATCCCCCGAATTTTCGGAGGATTTAAGTTATTGTACGCTAAGTTTCTTTTCCAGGTCTTCAAGGTAACTCCTGAAGGATTTATCCGTTTCAGACAGATTGTTTACCGTTCTGCAAGCATGAAGAACTGTAGCATGGTCTTTTCCTCCACAATGCGCTCCAATATTTGCCAGTGATGATTTGGTCATCTTCTTCGCAAAGTACATCGCAATTTGGCGTGCCTGAACAACTTCTCGCTTTCTGGTCTTTGATTTCATCAATTCTATTGGAAGATCAAAATAGTCGCAAACTACCTTCTGAATGTACTCAATAGAAACTTCTCTGGCTGTGTTCTTAACGAACTTGTCAATCATCTGCTTTGCAAGATCCAGTGTAATGGACTTCTTATTCAGCGAAGATTGTGCGATCAGAGAAATGAGTGCACCTTCAAGTTCACGAATATTGGTAGTGATACTGTATGCAAGATACTCCACCACTTCCTTTGGAAGATCAATCCCATCCGTGTACATTTTCTTCTGAAGGATAGCAATTCTGGTTTCCAAATCAGGAACCTGCAAATCTGCAGAAAGCCCCCATTTAAATCTGGAAAGTAGTCTTTGCTCCATGCCTTGCATCTCAACAGGAGGTTTGTCTGATGTAAGCACCAGTTGTTTGCCTGTTTGATGAAGGTGGTTGAAGATATGGAAGAAAACATCCTGTGTTTTTTCCTTCCCGGCGAAAAATTGCACATCATCAATGATCAGTACGTCGATCATTTGATAGAAGTGTATAAAATCATTTGTGTTGTTATTCTTTACAGCGTCTATAAACTGATGAGTGAATTTCTCAGACGACACATACAACACAGTTTTATTCGGGAACTTATTCTTTATCCCAATACCAATGGCATGGGATAAATGTGTTTTTCCTAGTCCAACACCACCATAAATTAATAGTGGGTTGAATGCAGTTCCTCCTGGCTTGTTTGCAACCGCATATCCGGCAGATCGCGCCAGCCGATTACAGTCTCCTTCAACTAAATTCTCAAAAGAGTAGTTGGGGTTAAGGTTGGAATCAACATTAACCTTTCTAAGTCCTGGAATAATAAAGGGGTTCTTAATTGGATTTTTGCTCACGTCAAGCGGCATAGCCACGGAAGGGTTTTTCAATGCCTTTTTGTTTGTAGTAGGAATCTTGACTGTGTAGGGGTTTGAGCTTCTTGCATTGTTTTCCATTACAATGCTGTACTCCAATTTTGCGTCCGGACCGATTTCTTTACGAATGGTTTTTCTGAGCAATTCGATGTAATGCTCTTCCAGCCATTCGTAGAAAAATTGTGAAGGTACCTGAATCGTTAAAACGCTATCTTTTAATTTAACCGGTCTTATCGGTTCAAACCATGTTTTATAACTCTGTAGACTAACATTATCTTTTATTACGGATAAACAATTTGTCCATACAGATTCATGGTTTTTTTTCATTCGTTTAACGGTAATTAAGTGTTTTTTATTTTTTGCTCTGGCTCTACTAGCAAGCGTATCGGGGCTCTGACACTGCTCTTGCTATAGCGAAACAAATATTGGATAAAAAAGTTAAAAAAAAAATGAAAACCGACTTGATTATTAAAAAAGATTTACTTCCGGCTAAATAATTTTTCTGGCACAATTTTTAGTAAGAAGTGCGGCTGTTTCATCATCCAATTTTTGTTTCGAATTCTTGTCGAAAATTACATCAATTTGTCCAAGTACAATACCTGCCCACCCAACCTGGTTAATAATAACTTTCTTTCCCTTCCTGTTAAGTGTTGTTTTGGGCTCTTCTAAAAACGTATGCGTGTGCCCGCCCAAAATCAAATCTATGTTGTCTGTGCCCTTGGCCAGGTCAAGGTCGCACATTTTTTTGTATTCGTATTTGTAACCAATATGTGAAAGGCAAATTACGAGATTGCACCCTTGCTCCTTGAGTTCTTTTGCAACCGAATTGGCCGTTTCAATTTCATCCAGGTGTCGGGTATCACCATAAAGAGGTTTGTTCACAAGCCCTTCAAGCTCTATCCCAATTCCGAATACACCAATTTTAATTGGGCCTCTTTGGAAAATTTTATATCGATGGGTCTTTTTGTTAAGTACGGTATCGCTAAAGTCGTAATTAGAGGTTACAAAAGGGAAGGAGGCATGGGGCAGCATTTTAAGAAAGCCGTCCAGTCCATTATCAAAATCGTGATTGCCCATTGTCGCACAATCATACCCCATTTCGCTCATGAGCTTAAACTCAACTTCACCTCCATAAAAATTAAAATAGGGGGTGCCTTGAAATATGTCCCCCGAGTCCAGAAGCAACACATGTGGATTTTCCTGACGAATTTGTTTAACCAAAGATGCTCTTCTGGCCATGCCGCCAAGACCAGCGTATTTTTTATGATCTGAAGGGAAGGGGTCAATATGGCTATGCATATCGTTGGTGTGCAGTATTGTTAACCTGAACAGTTCGTTCGCTAACAACATGTCTGCCACATCAAAAGAGCTAAGCGCTGCTATTCCCGCCGCTCCCAGGGAAAGTCGTTTAACAAAATCCCTTCTATTCAGCATATCTGATCCTTCCTTCTTTTTTTGCGTTAACAGGCACACCACTTCGCTTGTGAGCCCGTGCTGTGGAAATAAATAGATCACGAAGCTTTACTTCGCAGTTGTATTGTTGCAATGGTTTTGCAAAAAAATGCATGTCATCGCCTCCGTTCGCCAGATAATCAGATGTGGAAACCCAGTAGGTTCGATTTTTGTCGAATTCTTTACCGTTGATGGTTACGCTTAAGGTGTTTTTTGCAGAGTCGATAACCATGTTAAATGCACTTGAAACCGGCACCCCACCTTTTCTGCCTCCAATCATGGTTCGTTCATAAACATAACTGATAAGCTCTTGCATCCTTTGTCCACTTAGCTCAAGCAACACCAGTTCATTTTCAAAGGGCATCAATTGATACATATCGCCGACCGTTACCTCGCCCGAATCGATCGGCGCTCGTAGTCCTCCGTTGTTTAGCAACGTGAAATCAACCCCAATACCAGTCATGTCTGAGTTTGACGCGACCCATTTCTTTGTCGCGTTAAAAGCGGCATCCGAACACCAATTACCAAGTGTTCCTTCAGGACTGTCTTTTGTTAATGTGGTTGGTGCAAAATTGAGTACCTCGTTCATCAAGCTATCAATTCCGCTTCGGTAAGAAGAGATTACAGCTTCCGATATACTGTCTGTTGCAAGGTTTTGGTCAATTTTCGTAGAGCGTGATTCGGTTCGTGTCAGTTGGTAGTCCTTGCATCCCGAAGATGCTAACAATACAATGGTTAAAACCGAAAACAGTAGGTTCACGCGCATAGCAAACAATAATAGTAAATTTACTAGGAAACCGTTGGATCATGTATTCGTTTGAGGTAAACGTGAGAGTGAGGTATGCAGAGACCGATCAGATGGGTTACTGTTACTACGGAAATTATGCGCAATATTTTGAGGTTGCGCGGGTTGAGGCGCTAAGGAATTTAGGCGTTTCTTATAAAACAATGGAAGAAAGAGGTGTCATGCTTCCAGTTACCGAATACTCCATTAAATACCTAAAACCGGCTTTTTACGATGAAAACCTAACCATTCGCGCAATTATACGTACACAACCTAATGTCAGAATTCATTTTGACTATCAAACCATAAACGAAACTGGAGAGTTGATCAACGAGGCGACCACACAACTGGTATTTCTGAATAAGGAAACCATGAAGCCAACGCGAGCCCCTCAGGAATTAACCGACCAACTAAAACGCTATTTTGTTGACTAGTAGAATTTTCATATCGCTGCTGTGTTTGCTGCTTGCTGCAGCTACCTATGCTCAGAATTTTAAGGAGAATTTCAACAAGGCCTCAGAGTTGATGGTCGAAGAGAATTATTATGCGGCCTTGCCAATCTTATTTGAGTTGGAGAAAGAAGACCCGAAGAATGCGAATATCAAGTCGATGATTGGGTATTGCTATTTGCATACTTCTTACGAACGCTATAAGGCAATTCCTTACTACGAGTTTGTACTGGCCGATGTAAAAAAGAATGTAACCGCTTTTTACGAAACGGGCAATTTCAAAGAAAAAAAGGCACCGGTGCAGGTCTACCGCTTTATGGGGCAGGCTTATCATGCGGATTATCAGTTCACAAAAGCATTAGACTATTATTTCGACTATCAGGAGTTGGTTAGTGAAATAGACAAGAATGAATATGAAGGAGTTCAGAGAGACATCCGGATTACCAGAAACGCAATGAAGTTAAAGGCCAATCCTACGGAGATGACTTTAAAGGCTCTTAGTAATGCTTTAAATACGGAGTTCCCGGAGTATAGACCAATTGTTAATGCGGATGAAACCATTATGATATTTACTTCACGAAGAGATGATGGTGTGAACCAGGAAATGGGAGAGGACGGACAGTTTTTTGAGGATATATATATCAGTTATAGAGATGAAGAGACGGATCAATGGTCCGACCCACAGTTGGTGCATGAGAATATCAACACCGCTGAACACGAAGCATGTCTCTATTTATCAGCGGATGGTCAGAAGATGTATATCTATAAGAGCGATGAAACGGATGGAGGGATTTACGAATCTCGATTGGAAGGAGAAGACTGGACAAAACCAACGCTGCTGGATGCGGAAATCAATTCTCCTCACTGGGAGACACACGCAAATCAAAGTGCCGATGGAAAAACAATTGCATTTGTGTCTGATCGTCCCGGAGGACTTGGAGGTCGAGACATTTGGTTTATGAGAAAATTACCCGATGGAAGCTGGTCTAAAGTTCAAAATGCGGGTCCAACCATTAATACTCCTTATGATGAGGAAAGTCCATTTTTACATCCTGATGGGCAAACATTGTATTTCTCCTCTCAGGGGCACAATACAATGGGAGGTTTCGATGTGTTTCAATCGCAGTTAGATCCCGGAGGGGAATGGGGAACACCAGAAAACATAGGTTATCCGGTGAATACTACCGGTGATGATGTTTTCTTCATTCCAACATCCAGTGGTAAAAGTGCTTATTTCTCTTCGCAACGCGATGGGGGAATGGGCAAGCAGGATATATACATCATCAGCATGATCAATGAGCCTGAAAAGGCGCTGACCGTTTATAAGGGTTATGCCAAGGATGAAGAAGGAGAAGTGATCAAGGATATTATTATTACCGTATTCGATGAAAGCACCGGTGAGCCTTCGGGTGTGTACCGTCCGAATGCTAAAACCGGAAAGTTCCTTTTCATCATGAAACCGGGACACACTTACGAGGTTACTTACGATGTTCAGGGATTATTGGCTAGTGAAACCATTACCATTGCGGATGTGAGCAAGTTTAAGGAAGAGGGTAGGCTGGTAGTGAAAGAAGGCGACAAGCTTACCATTAAGAAAGATGCCATTAACGATGAGGATGTGGCTCAGGCTCAGAAAGACGCTGAAGCAGACATTATTCACCTTATCAATATTGATGTTACATCACAAATCCCAAAGTCCAAGTTGGAGAAACTACAAGATCAGGTAAATACCACGCTGAATGAAGGTAAAACCTTGGTACTTAAGAATCTGGAATTTTACTTTGACAGAACCAAAGTTTTGGAGAAATCCAGACCGGATATACAGCTTGTATTTAATTATATGAAAACCCACCCTGAGAATGATCTTATGATTGAAGGGCATACAGATTCTAAAGGGTCGGACAAATACAACATGTACCTTTCCAAGGCCCGGGCTCAGAAGATCAAGGAAATTCTGGCGAAAATGGGAATTGAAGAGAGCAGAATTAAGACAGATGGTTTTGGTGAAAGCAAGCCACTATTGCCAAATGAGAATCCTGATGGTTCCGACAACCCGGAGAATCGTCAGCACAACCGCCGGGTGGAATTCAGGCTGCTCAAGCACGTGGAATCGGTTCAGGACAACGGATGAGTTTTTGGAATAAATGGATGATAATCGGGTGCTTTTTGAGCACCCTTTTTGCTTGTGGTGATTCTGATCTGGTTGAATCGGATGAATTTTGTACTTGCCTTATGGGCAAAGAGCCACTTCTGATCAGGGAAGTGGATAAAAAGATGAAAGTAGGTGCTGGTGAATTTTACGATGAGAAACATCCATTTACTTCCTTTCTAGACGGTTTGCGCGAGTCGGAGATCCCAGAACCGGAAATATGGATAGCGGACAGTATGAAAATTGTGAGGCTGTTGGAAAGTGTGAAGGCTTGTAGTGAACTCTTTCCAGAAGAGAGCAAAGGTTTGGATTCTTTTGGCATAAAGATGCACCAATTCTGGAGCTTTTATACGCGAGGTGGAAGTTTTGAGGTCCTTAGCATGGAATCTATTTACCAGGAGTTACACGAATTAATGAGCGATGATGAATTAAATTCATGCAGGTGCCGGTATGAAATGTACTGGTATCTATGGGGTTTCTATACCACCACAGAGTTGAAGATTCAATTGCCTTATTATCTGGATCGATAACCACCAGAACTTTTGCCAATTAAGCCAACGTGATCGCAAACACCGATAGCGTTAGAATAATCTTGTACATCGTATTCACCCGATTAAAGCCTTCTCGCTCTTTTGCAGGAATCAGCATGATGAACGAAGCCAGAATCATCACAGAAGAAAAGATCAGGTAGTAGAACACCGGTCGATCCTTAATTTCAGGGAACAGTACGCCAATTGGGGCTAACGAAAGCAACATGAACGCATATATCAATAACTTGGTTTTGTTTACTCCCCAGATTATTGGCAGCGATTTATCGCCATAAACCAAATCGCCTTTCATGCCAACCAATTTCTTAATTAGTTCACGCGTAAGGGTAAGGGCGAAGAGAAAGCCGATGTATAGAATGATCTTCAGATTTGTGTGCTGGTAATACAAACTAAGAGATACGAACGGAGCAATGGTGAGTAATGAAGCTCCCAATTCTCCGGTGAACGGTTTCTTTCTCAGCTTGTGCGAGTAAAACCACAAAGCAAAACACAAACCGGAATTGAATAGCAGAATTTTCCAGTCGACGAATGCGGCAAGTAAGGTCCCTATGAAGTTGAACAAAAAATAGGTGTTGAGACAAAACGCCTTACTCACCACCCGATTGAAAATCGTTCCCTTTGGGTTATTGACCAGATCTTTTTCAAAGTCGTAGAAAGCGTTGATGATGTATCCACCCATGATCAGAAAACTCAGCGATAGAATAGACAGGTGTAATTTGTAATCTAAAACAGTAGCCATCCATTCTTTCTCCGGATTTAGCAAGAAAATTGCAGAAAACCCCAGTCCCAGGCTAACCAGAAGTACATTGTACCATCTCACCAATGAGAGCATGGCTAGCACTTTTATCACGATTAGCCGTTGTTTCCGGTTTAGCAATGAGTTCGACACACTCAAAGTTAAGAAAGATGATGCTGATTGTTGGTGAATAGTATTACTACAAAACGGGGAGCTATCAACTAAAAGTTGTAAATCACGTCTACCTGATAATCCGCAAGCTTCCGTTTGGCTTCATCAATGTCTTCAGTAAAGCCAAGAATAAAACCACCCCCGCCGGAGCCACAGAGTTTGAGGTAGTAAGCATTTGAATCAATTCCTTCCTGCCAAACTTTCTGGTAGTTAATTGGAATCATTGGCTTGAAATTGTCGAGCACTACCTTTGACAGTTTCTTGATATTGCTGAACAAAGGCTTGCTGTCCTGCTTAAGGAAGGCCTCAATGCTCGCATCGTTATACTTTTTGAACTGCTTTTTAAGCATCGTTCTAAAACCTTCTTCCTTCAGTTTGTCCAGAAAGATGTTTACCATTGGCTGTGTTTCTCCCGGATTTCCAGTGTTTAGCAAGAATATTGCCCCCTTGCTTGTCCCCTGGGCAGGAATGCCTACGGCGTTTAACTCGTCTTTGCTCTTAATTAGAATCGGAAGGTTTAAATAGCAAATCAACGGATCCAATCCTGAGCTTTTTCCGTGAAAGTAAGATTCAAGGATGCCAAAAATGTTCTTAAGTTCCAGTATGTGCTCGTTAGACACATTGCCTTCCGAACTAATCCCATCTATGGCATAACGGCTATATACAGAAGCAACCAGAGCTCCGGAACTTCCAACACCGTATCCTTTAGGAATGGAACTATCAAACAACATTCCTTTATCAATATCTGCAGAAAATGCCTTCAGGTTCATCTTACAAGGCAGATCACCGGTTTCTTTAAGTTTAAGAAGGTGTTTCAGGTACTTGCGTAACTCATTGTTAGACCAATCAGCCAGCTGCTGGTCTTCCGAATGAAAAATTAAGCTGCCACGGTAGTTTTCATAGGGGATAGATAATCCCATTGAATCCTGAATAATACCGTATTCCCCAAACAGGAGAACCTTACCGTAAAAAAGCGACTCTTTAAGCATAGTCTTCGTTTAGCAGAGTAGGACCACTACCAACGTGATCGCAAATATACTGCCCATTTTCACAATATCCTACCAACTCATTTTGAACAAAATCTAAAACCTGTTCCTTTTCACTAGCCGGATAAAGCAAATGAACATTTGCCCCTGCGTCTAAGGTTATACACAAATGTAGACCAGTTTGTTCTCGGAAATCCCAAACTTTTTCGATGATTTCCACAGTGTTTGGTTTAAATAGCATGAAATAAGGGTGGGAAGTCATCATCATAGCGTGAAGGGTAAGTGCCTCAGATTCTACTATTTTGATGAATTCAGGAAGGTCTCCCGAGATGAGGATCTCTTTTAGTTTTGCTAAGTTTTGATGCGCTTGCTCAAACCTGTTTGCGGCGAACGGGTGATTATTCATTAAGCCGTGTCCCACGCTACTTGAAACTTTCTTTTGTCCCTTATCAACCAATAACACTGTGTCCTGAAAATCACCAAACACCTTGTGGTAATTGTAAAAAGGAATTCCGTATTGATCAGAACTGTTGGAGAAACTGTCTGTTTTTCCCCATTGAACAATTCCGCCATAGATTGATCTACACGCACTTCCTGAACCAATTCTTGATATAAAAGAGGCTTTCGCCAACATGTTCTGACGAGAAATAGATGGATCTGTTCTTGTTTCCAATTGACACAAACACAAAGCAAGGGCACTCATGCCGCTGGCCGACGAAGCAATTCCACTGGAATGAGGAAAGCTATTGGATGTGTTTATCTCAAAACTATATTTGGAAACGACCGGCAGATAATCTTGAATCAGCTCAAAAAAGCGCTCAATTTTTGGACGGAATCCGGGCGCCTCGTTTCCGTCAACCCATATCTTGAAACCGGGGTCGGACGATTTTTTAAAAGACAGATCCGTTGTGGTTTTACAATTATTCAGGGTAAATGATATGCTCGGGTTTGCAGGAATTTGTACTGGCTTCTTGCCCCAGTATTTAACCAAAGCAATGTTAGAGGGGCTAGAGTAGGAGATGGTTCCCGTATCGATCTCTTTCGCAGCTAGGGGGTCGTGAATGCGTTCCATACGTGCAAAACTAAGCGTTTAGTATCATATCAGAGTAAGGTATTACCGTTTGGTAGCCGCGGTTTTGAAAATATTCCTTGATTTCTTCATTGCCGGTAGCAAGAATAAAATCACCTCCCCAGGCACCGAGCGACTTAATGCTGCCACCCGAATAATCTGAAAAGTACTCCTCCCGCACCGTAGGTGTTTCCAAAATGCCACTCATGAAAAATTCGTGCTCATCGATTAAACTTTCAAATTCAGCCAGGGTAGAAGCCTTAGTGATTTTGTGAGTCAGATTGGTCATTACGTTGCAGCAGGCAGGTAGATCAAGCGTTTCTTTCAGTTTTGAATATCTGGCTACTTCACGATCACTTTTTTGTTTTCTGTTTAAATGCACGAAATAAAGTTGGTCTTTAAAAGACGGGTTGAACTCCACATGAGTTGCACTTTTCGAATCACCACCCAGAAAATGAAAAGGTTGATTGCTCCCTGCTGCATAAAAATCGTAACCGCTGCCTTCGCTTACGGACTGAAATAGTTCAAAACCGTTTTGAATGTTTTGCCATTTAGCCACACAGTATATGAGAGTACTGCTGCTTCCAAGCCCCCAATTGTTTGGGAAATCCAGTTTGGTTATTACGGACAGTCCACCAAATTTTGGAACGCCTGATTGTAATTCCGCAGATGCCTTTAGAAGTTTTACTAAATAATTGGCTTGATCGGTATTGGTGGTGTATAGAATTTCGTTTAGCCCGGCTGAAATCCGCGCTTCAAACCAAATCTGATCTTC
Organism: Parvicellaceae bacterium; assembly: GCA_965267315.1. GTDB lineage: Bacteria > Bacteroidota > Bacteroidia > Flavobacteriales_D > Parvicellaceae. The sequence continues at coordinate 3,123,817 of OZ253949.1, read as the reverse complement.
AGCGTCCAGACTTTTCCAATGAAGTTCATTAGTGTTATTTGGTGTAGCGGTAAGTACCTGACCGTATTTGGTTGGCAGAGAAAGTCCGGCAGCCCCGTCAATAATCAGGTATTCGCCGGTAAGCAGCAGCTTTCCGTTGCCGCGAACTGTCATCATTTTTTTACTTCTGAGGGACTCTTAATGCCTCTTAGGGCACAAAAAGCGTCTACTACAGCCTTGTGGCTCACTACTTTTGTTTCGAAATCTTTGCGAATGATTTCTTTCTCCTCCGGTGTAGCCTCCAACTGGTTGAGTATGTTGAGCAGGTGCATTTTCATGTGGCCTTTTTGGATTCCTGTAGTAACCAGCGACCTTACTGCTCCAAAATTTTGGGCCAGCCCTGCGCATGCAATAATTTGCATTAACTCTTCGGCATTCGGATTACCAAGTAAATCGTGGCAGAATCGTACCATAGGATGCAGTGTAGTAAGACCACCAACCGTACCAACAGCCATTGGAATTTCAATCCAGAACCGGAAGATGCCATCTTTAACCTCCGCATGGGTCAAACTGCGGTACTGGCCATCTCTTGAAGCGTACGTATGTGCGCAAGCCTCCACAGCCCTAAAATCATTTCCTGTAGCAAGAATTACCGCGTCAATTCCGTTCATGATCCCTTTGTTGTGCGTGGTGGCTCTGTACGGCTCTACTGTAGCTATTTTAAGCGCACGTTCAAACTTGCTGGCGAACTCCTTAGGTGAAATTTCAGGGTCTACATTCAGCTGATCCACAGGACAACTTACTTCGGCTCTAACCAGGCAATCAGGAGTGTAATTGGAAAGAATACACATAATTACTTCCAACTGGTTGTCTCCGCCGATTCCTGCTTCAAGTATTTTTGAGAATTCCTCCAAACATGAATTTATAAAGTTGGCTCCCATGGCGTCCTTCGTATTGAATTCGGCTTTCAGCTGAAAATAGCCATCTTCCAGATCACATTTGTCTACCAGTTCCAGGCCGATGATGCCACCTCCACGAGCCCGCATGTTGGCAGTTAAATCTTCAGTACCCTGCAGGAACAGGTCTTTGTTGGAATCAAACCAATTTGTGAGTGTGGTTTTTGCACCTTTCCATATAAAATGGACATGGCCAACCTTATTGGAGTTGATTACTTCCGTTTTAAACCCTCCTCGCTCCAACCAGAAAGAAGCGGATTTTGCTGCTGCTGCAACAACTGAGCTTTCCTCAATTGCCATAGGTATGCAGTAAAATTTTCCGTTGATTTTGAAGTTAGGTGCAACTCCAAGGGGTAGATAGAAATTGGAAATCGTGTTTTCTATGAACTCATCATGCAGTTTCTGCACCTGTCCATCTTCGTGCCAATAAGACCGCAACTGATCGATTACTGAGTTGTTACCTTCGAAGTAAGCGTTTATCAACCACTCGATCTTTCCTTCTTTCGATAGTTTCGAGAATCCTTTAACTGGTGTCATCTAATATTATGTATTGACCAACCCGGCGTATTTCTATCCGATGTGATCAAAATTGTTGTACAAAGTTAACCAACCACTTTCGCAATTGTTCTAAAACGTTCATAGAATATGAACAGCGTTTGTTTCACTATTGTATTCTGATTTCGTTAAAAAACGTGAATTAGTGGAGCAAAAACTTTACGGTAGTTTGTCAAGACCTTTACGTGCATCCCTTACTCTTACCCGAATAGCGGGGCCGTATTCGCCTTCGGTAATGATGTTTAGAGACTCCAACACTTCATTTTTCAGTTCGGGAAACTGTTTGCAAATAGTTGCAGCTGTGGTGATTGAAAATGCGCGTAGGGCAATAGCCTGCCGGGGGTTTAGCATCAGGTCAATACAATGTTGAAAGGCCTCTCCGGCAAGGTCTTCAGGTAGCTGGTAATGCTGGATACTTCTCAAAATATTTCGTCTGATTGCGTCGTGGGTTTGGTCGTTTCCTAATAAGGCAATCATGTTGGGAAGATAGGGTAGTAAAAGATCGGGCGTTTTTAGTGCCACTTCGCTCATTGGCCAGGCAGCACGCTGACTCAGTCGTTTATCTTCACCAAAGAAGACAGACATCAGTTTTTCGAAACGCTTTTGGTTGATACCTATGTACCGTACAATTTCAGTAACTCCGGGTTTTCCGTAATTATTAATGAGTTGATCTTGAATGTCCAACAGTGTCTAGTTTAAATAGACCGGGAAGTTAAGAACATGATCTATTGCAGTGAAATTTACCTGTCGTCGAATTTCGTCTACAATAGCAGTTATGATTGAATCCAGTTTATTGTCCGGATAGCTTTCAAGATTCTCATAGACTTCTTTGTACGTCCAGAAGCTTCTAATGAATGATATTTTTTCCAGGCGACTCATATTTATTAAAACGCTTAAATCGTGCCAAAGTTGTTGGGAATTATGCAAAGGCTATTTAATAAATGTTAAAGAGTGAAAATCAGGAGTCAACTGTCAATATTGGGGAGATATTGGTACAGGTATCGTGGAAAACCGCCTCCATATTGGTGCTTATTGGTAGGAAACACTTTAAGTAGTTAAGGAAATCGGATTCAATTTTATTTACCGGATTTGCTTGTTGCTGTTATTGGAAGTTTAAAAACTTCTTTTACATTTGCACTCGCCTTTCCAGAAAGGCACAAAAGCTTTAACGTTCGGGGTGTGGCCCAGCCCGGTTAAGGCGCCTGGTTTGGGACCAGGAGATCGCAGGTTCGAATCCTGCCACCCCGACAGATCAAAGCCAGTTGCGAATTTTTCGCAACTGGCTTTTTTCATTTCATGATCGAGCCAAATGAAATTTGAGCGAGGGGAAGGAAATGAAAAAAGCCTAAAATCCACTCCGATAATTATCAGAGTGGATTTGGCTTTGATCTGAACACACCCCCACCAGGATCACCGAACGAAGTGAGGTAATCCCTTGATTGACCCCCAAGATCGAGTGAGCATGAAAACAAAAAAGCCAGCGAAGCTGTGCTTTCCTTTTCTTCGGATCTTCTCCACTCAGGATCACGACTGATCCTGAGCCCGGCGAAGGGGAAGGAGTAATCCTGCAAACTGCCTAAAAATTCAATTTGCCTCACTTCGCCTTCCGATAGCCATCAGAACAGTATGACAAATTGATGGCACTAAAATTTTCACAAAAGCAGCAATAATCATGATTTTCAGGTTAGTAACAACAGCTTTGGTTTTAACACCACATTAGTCAGTTGTTGAAACTTACTTGATATATTAGATTTATATAGTAGTTAGAGTTAATTTATGAAGTGGTATCTGTTTTTATTCGTAGGTCTTTTGAGTTGTTCATCGACAGTTAATGAATCAACAAGTGAAAAAAAAGTTCCAGAAATTGAAACGAAACTATCATCTGAAATACAAGGGAAATGGGAAATTGTATCTGATGAGACAGTTAAAAGTTTCGGTGATTGGGCACAATCCGGATACGATACCATCATGAGTTTATTAGATGTTTTCGGTGCAACCACATTCTCAGAGAGTCCTGGCAAATTCATTAATTTTTTAGACTCTGGAAGAATCGAAACGGATTTGGTTCCTCAATCTCTGGTTGATCAAGCCAATTTCAGATACACATTTGATAGGGAACTTGGAGAAACCGTATTTACGATGATACACCCAAAAGAGGGATCAGAATTAGTGATGCCCACACCAACTGAAATAGATGCAGACAAAATGTACTGGATTCTGGAAGACTTCATCCGCGTTGAAATGCATCGAAAAAACTAACTCTGACAATGGCTAAAGATTAATTCCGAAGGCATCGCAAGCTCGCCAGCAAATTCATATGAAAGTATTTCACCCGGATTCTACGGGAGGCTGCTGTCTGTAAATTTGCTCCCTTCGGACTTCTCCACTAACTTTAGCCGAGACCGTTAGACGAGGTCATCCATGAACTTAACTAAGATATTTTCAATAACTCTACTGCTGGTCTTTATGGTAGGATGTGGGGCTCCGCTTGTTGACCGTGAGGCGGGATCTCGTTTTGGAATAAAGCCGATTCCCGAAAATTGGATCAACGAATATGAGAATATTGAACGAGGTCAATGTTATGAGAAATGGGTGAATCCTGATCCAGTAACTATTCCTAGATTTCACAGTAAGTGGGTGAAATGCGGAAACATCCACGGCGGGAACCCTCAAGGCCTATGGTTCATTCAAGACAATTATTTAATTGAGCTGAATGATACCATTTTCCATCTTGGCCGTCTATTTGATGCACAAGACGATTCCAACTCCAATCCAATCACTTACCGATTATATGAATACGGAACAGAACCAGCCATATTCGACTGGTTTCAAGCAAATGCAGCATTCTTAAAGGAAATACCAGCAGTAGATGCAGAGGTCATGCTCAAGTCCAACGGATTAGAATAAATAAACGTGCTACAGCAATGCATAAAGATTAATTCCAAAGCTCTGCTGACGAAGAATGCACATTACCTCCCTTCGCTCGGTGAGCTCGAGCAAGCTCTCGGTTCACTTGCATGCCCATCCTCAGCCACTGAGTATAAATTTGCACCCTTCGGGCTTCTCCACTAACTTTATGCGGAAACGTTAGGCGCAAGTTCAAAAAAATGCTATTTCAGATCCCTAAAGTCGATCATTTTCAAGTCGAGAAAAATGACTTCAGAACAGATGAGCTTAACCATGATGAAAATTTACTTCAGGTTGTCCATCAGAAAAGTAATGTGGTTATTGATCTTGGTTGGTACGGAGATTCCGTCAATGGATCCTATAAGATCTACGTTATAAAAAACAACAATTGGGATTCACCAGTAAAGCAAATTGTAAGTAAAGATTTAACCGAGATTTCAGCTCAACTAAAGCAATTACTTGAGGAAATAGCAGACTCATAGCCAGTGCCTAACAATACTAAAGCTTAATTACAAAGGCTTCGCTGCTCCTGATAGGCAGCTTCAGCTGGTAGCTCATAGAACCATTCCCTCAATCCTCCGCAGCAGTCTCGGTCGCTGCATCGCAGGCTTTTTACTTCACCTCTTCGAGGGTTCAGTGATCGTCAGACTTCGTCTTCCTCGGAGTTCACTAACTTTATGCGGAAACGTTATGTTCAATACGAAAATCACTTAATAAGTGCATCGAGTAAATATGAAGTTTTCAATACTACTTTTCATTATTGCCATTTCCAACAGTTGTTTAGGACAAGACACATTAAGGGAGGTCAATTCTGTAATGTATAGTAGATACTATATTCTAAAAGAAGATGGCCAATTTGAATTTCATTTTAACCATTGTACAGGCACAACTAAAAGTTTTGGGACTTATAAAATGAATAATCGAAAAGTTACTTTTGAATACTCCTCTATTCCTGACTCAATGTTTAACGATTCAACCGAATTTAATATGGTTACTTTTCAAGAAAATGGAATAATGAAAATGAAGAGGATTAATAGTTCTGATTTTTCATTTACAAACACAATTGTTGACGAAAATCAAGACGAACCTTGGAAAAAAGGCAAAACCCGAAAAATAAAATATATCTACAGGATAGATTAAAGAAAGAACATAATACGGTGTATAGCAAATAGGGCCGTTCAGTGATTTGTGAAAGTCCAGTGCTATTTACAACCACCCCCATATCGTTGACTTTTTGGATGCTTTATTCAACAAATATGATTTCTATGCTAAAGACGATATGACTGCTATTATTCTGCATAATTACATCGCCTAACAACGCTCAAAGCTTAATCCTAAACTTTTCATCGCTCCTGATCCTTCGTCAGGCTCAGGATGACAGTCGCTCTTCAAGTGGTGGTTCATATAACTATCCCTCAAATGATCTGAGTGTAAACCACACCTGCTACTGGTTCGTAAGCTTTTTAGCTAACTTTATGCTGGAACGCTGTAGCATATTTGAATTAAGTTTTGGTAAAATATATAGTTAGCATAATTATCGTCCCCTTTGCATTGGTCGCATACGGCCAAAAAGATACCATTACTATCTTGGATCAGGCCATTGAAGAATATAAGTCTGGGGACTTAAAGGCTGCTCAAATCAAAATTGACAGTCTTGTTCATGAGTCCGACAGTTCTCAACAGCAAACATGGAATTTACGCTACTACATTTATCGCGATTTATCTCGTAATGAAAATAACAGCTACGAGCAAAAAGATAGCTTGCGTAAAATTGCGTTGGCGGCCATTAATCGCATGATAAGCATGGATAACGATTCGATTAGTAAATCGAGACTTCACCCAAACATCAAGAGTATACTGGCCGATTACTATAATGACGCTAATCGAGCTCTATTAGACTCAAATTTACATCTGGCAACTGAAGCGATTAATAACTTTTTACACTTCGCAGAATACTATCATCTAGATGGAATGTATAGCAAAGCTCAATTGCGAAGTGTACAATTGGTCCTGTCTCAATATAGTGCCGCAATGGTAGATCGTGAACAAAGACTTAGAGAGGCTGAACAACAATCGCACCTGGCCTTTAAACGTGAAAAGGAAATAGAAGCGAAAGCACAAGAGCGGCAAAAATTGATGGCCTTGCTGATCAGTGCAATAATTTTAATATCAGGGTTATATATTTTCTATCGCCTCCGGGTTTCGCAGAAGCAAAGGAAAATTATTCAATCCCAGAACCAACTGCTGGAGCAGTCAAATCGTGATATAGAAATTAAGAACAAAGAGATTGTGGACTCTATAAATTACGCCAGGCGAATACAATCCGCCATCCTTCCTCCTCCAAGACTTGTCAAAGAGTACCTCCTAAATTCCTTCATTCTGTACAAACCCAAAGACATTGTAGCAGGAGACTTCTACTGGATGGAACCAACTGATAAAGGGGTATTCTTTGCAGCAGCAGATTGCACTGGACACGGAGTGCCAGGAGCAATGGTTTCCGTTGTTTGTAACGGTGGTTTGAACAGATCGGTTAGAGAGTTTGGACTAACTGAGACAGGAGCCATTCTCGACAAAACTCGCGAACTGGTTATTCAGGAGTTCGAAAAATCAGAAGAAGAAGTGAAAGATGGAATGGACATCGCGCTTTGTAAACTGAGCGGAACCGTCCTTTCTTATTCCGGCGCCAATAACCCACTATGGATCGTCAGAAATGGTGAAGTTCTTGAAACCAAGGCTGACAAACAGCCGATTGGAAAACACGATTCCTCTGCTGCATTCACTACTCATCAGATCGAACTTCAAAAAGGCGATTCGATTTATATTTTCTCAGATGGTTTTCCAGATCAGTTTGGCGGTGAAAAGGGCAAGAAATACAAATCGGGTAACTTCAAGAAATTCTTGATATCGATCCAGGATCAACCAATGTCGGAACAACGAACAATACTTGAATCAGAATTTAACAGATGGCGAGGAGATCTGGAGCAAATCGATGATGTTTGCGTGATCGGAGTGAGAATCTAATACTTGCTACAACAATACATACAGAATAATACATCGTACTATCTTTATGCTGGCACGTTGGAAGCAATGCCAAAAACGAAAGAAAAGTGAATTCAGAGATTATCGAGTTTAATAAACGTCAAAAAAATGATGACCGAGAAATTTGCGATTTACTTGCGAGATCAATTAATGAACAGTTGCCAGAAGCTGAAAATAAAATATGGCACAGGCATCCTGTTTGGTTTATAGAGAATAACCCGATTGTAGGATACAGCAAATTGAAAGCAGGTATTCGTTTAATGTTTTGGAGTGGTGCAAGTTTTAATGAAGACCATCTAAAACAAGGAACTGGAAAATTTAAAGATGCTTCAATTATCTATACTGCTGCCAGTCAAATTGACCTCGAAGATTTAAATCGTTGGATTTCAAAATCTAAAAAAATCCAATGGGACTATAAGAATATATACCAACGCAAAGGAAAATTAGAATGTCTAACATAGATAACAGATAAAATGAAAATTACAGTTCAAACAAAAGTCAATGCTGAATTAGATAAGGTTTGGGATTATTGGACCAAACCCGAACACATAGTAAACTGGAATTTTGCAACAGACGAATGGTGTTGTCCAACAGCGCAAAACGACCTAAAGCCGAATGGTAAATTTTCCTGGCGCATGGAGGCAAAAGATGGAAGTATGGGATTTGATTTTGAGGGAACTTATGACAAAGTCGTCGACAAGGAACTTATTTCATACAAAATGGCTGACGGACGTAAAGCTGACGTCAAATTCACGCAAAACGGAAATGAAGTGATCGTTAGCGAAACTTTTGAAGCCGAAGGAACAAATACGGACGAACAACAAAAAGCCGGATGGCAATCGATTTTAATGAATTTTAAAAAATACACTGAAAACAAATAAAAACTGACGTTAGCAATGGCTATAACTAGTTGCTTGTTCTTGCCCTCTTATGTAAATCCGCGAGGAGTTGTAGTTTGGTGTGCACTTGTGAAATTAACCGATAAACTACGCAACTACTGATAGCCCATAGAATAAACACCAGTCAAAGCAAAACATGAGAGCACTAATTTTAATCTTTATTTTGGTTGTATCTGTATCTTGTAAAGAATCAAAACAAGAAGGCAGCAAGGATTCAGTAAAGGTTTCTAAAGAAAAGATTGCATTTGTTACCGATAGAGAAGGGAACTCTGAAATCTATGTCATGGATACAGATGGAAAGAATCTTGAAAATTTAACTTCGAATGAATCTCTTGATTTTAGTCCGTCATGGTCACCGGTAAACTCCCAGCTATATTTTTATTCGAAACGAGATGGGAATGCTGAAATTTATAGTCTTGACATTGAAAGCAAAAAGGTAAACCGATTGACAAATCATCAAGCTAATGATGTCCTCCCCGTTGCTTCGCCAAATGGTGAGTTGATTCTATTTATGAGCGATAGAGACTCACTAAATCGGAATGTATATGTCATGAATAAAGATGGTTCAAACGTAAAACCTCTTACCAACAACCAATCCTATGAAGAAAGTCCTGACTGGTCTCCTTCCGGGGAAAAAATAGTTTTCACCCGTCAATTAAGGGATTCTACTGACACTTCACATGCCGCAAATGGAGAAATACACATGATGAACTCAGACGGAAGCGATGTTCAAAGGTTGACAAACAAGCCGGGGTACGATTCAGGGGCGAAATTCTCGCCTGATGGGAAAAAAATAGCCTTCTATGGTCTGGATAATGATCAATGGGACTTGTACCTTATGGATTCTGACGGTGGCAATCTAGTTAACTTAACGAATGATTCTGTTGAATGCTACTCTCCCGATTGGTCATCGGATGGAAAATGGCTGGTTTATACGGCTGGTGAAAAAGGGGTTTACAATATTTGGAAAATCAATATTGAATCGAAAACACGAATACCATTAACCAATACAGTTGGCAGAAACGAAGGACCAGTATGGATAAAATAGCCAACAGCCGAAATGTATGTAAACCATACCCGTTGCGATACGGCTAATAGGCGAAACCGCCCTATGACACACAATACAGTTTTTGATAAGAAATTTGAACTTGATGATACCGATTTTGAGTTCGACTACCAAAGAGACCTGACAAATAAATTAGACGCTGACACGACAGATTTTAGTCAGGAACGACTGAATGAAATTGTACTGTGGAAAGTCAATCGTTATGCCCGGTTCGACAGCGACCTAATTCAACAGATTAACGACATAGACCCGAAAAGCGAAAAAATTGAAGTAGAAAAAACTCGCAAGATTCTTCGTGGACTTCTAAAAACTAAAGGGGTTCAATTAGCGATGGCATCGACAATCTTACGCTTTAAGAACCCGAATGTTTATCAAATAATTGACCAGAGAGTTTTTAGAATTATTTACCCGAACGAAGAATTGAATCTCAGTAGCTACTTGACGGAAAAGACAATCAATAATCAAATAGAACTGTATTTAAAATACCTGGAAGACTTGAGAGAAGTATGTAAGAAACTACAGATTGACTTTCAAACGTCAGACAGGGTTCTTTTCAAGGCCGACAGAAGAATAAACAAGGGCTTTAAATTGAAAAATTATTAAAAAGCGGCTTACAACAATCGTTGGAGACAATTAAGTATGGTGGTATGAGGTATATGTTAAAAAAAATAATCCCCACTATTGTTTTAGACTTCTTTCGAAAGTACCGTTACAACTCGCGCACATCTCCATTTAATGGAAAATCAGTTAAAGAAGTATTTACTTCAATTTACAGCGAAAATACCTGGGGAAGCCATGTTAGTCGCTCAGGTCCAGGTTCAACCGAAGCCCAAAGTGCCAACATAGTTAAAATGATCAATGAGCTAATTGATCGTCAAAAGATTAAATCCATTTTAGATCTGCCTTGTGGTGATTTCAATTGGATGAAACGTGTTTCTCTATCGGATGTAGACTATGTGGGAGGTGATATTGTAGAAGAATTAATTGAAAACAATATAAAGAATTTTAGGAAAGACAATATTAATTTTAGGCATCTGGACATAATTAATGATGATCTCCCCCGAGCTGACCTAATTATTGTTAGAGATTGTTTTGTTCATTTTTCTTACCAGAACATTTTAAAGTCCATTGAAAATATAAAGCGATCAGAGTGCAAATACATATTGACAACCACATTCACTAAACAAAGAGTGAATTATGATATTGTTACCGGAGATTGGAGACCAATAAACTTGTTACACAAACCTTTCAATCTTCCAAAGCCATTGGTTTTAACGGAGGAGAATTATGCAGGTAAATTTAAAAAGGACTATAGAGGCAAGTCCCTTGCTTTATGGGAAATCGCAGACTTAAAACTTTCTCCAATAAAACCTAAACGGAATTCACACTTGCCGGACGGACAGAAAAACACAGTTTAGCCAAAATGTTGGACAACATGTGAAAAAGACAATGAAACATATTTTGACAATTCTTCTAGGACTTGCGTTTTTAACAAGTTGCAACAATGGGACAGGACAAGAAGGAAAAAGAGAACTTCTTCCAAATCCTGAAAAATATGTCCATGATGGATATATGGAACAACCCGATTCACTCAAACCTGAATTCAAGCCAGACACGTTAATCGGACAAATAAGCCTTGTAAATTCTAAAAACGTTCAAAGTTACCTTGGCGAAAATGTCATGGACAGACTTGTGAACAATGGACTTCCAAACTCAAGTATCATTTCCAAAGACTCGAAACAGCGACTGACATTTTATTTTCATCCAGGTGGTGTAAAGAATGAGTTTTCGGAATTCAAAATAAACTATGTTGACCAAAAGGGTAGAGGTGAATTTGTTGCACGCGACAAAGAATTTGTGACTGAAAGTGGGATAAAACTCGGCATGACTATGGGAGAGTTTAGAACAATCAAAGGTGAACCTGACAGCTTAACTAATGATGAAACAAGTACATTCTATTACAGAATTGACGACTTTCAGAATTCTGAATTCTTAAGAAGTTACAACATGCCGATTTACTATGCGGAGTATAAATTTGAAAACGGCTATTTAACTGAGTTCAGGTTTGGGTTTGAATATCCATGAGAAAGAAAAAAGTGCGAGTGTTCAACAACGGTAATAGTTGATGCCCGTAGACATGTATCATAGGCGCAAGAGTTATACGTAATGGCGATTTATCCATTAGGAATATGAAGAAAATTACGGCTTCAATAGTATTAATATTCGTTGCAGTAGTGACATTTGGACAGACAGATTCTTCTGGCAGAAAATCGGTTTACCTTGAAATAGCAGGAAGTGGTGGACTTGGTTCTATTAATTATGAAAGACATTTCAGTAAGAAAAAGAATACTGAATTTACATGGCGTGTAGGCTTAAGTCTTGCTCCTATAGACAAGAACAACGGAACAGGAGTCGTATGTCCGATTATGGTTAACTCATTAATCGGCAAAAATTCACACAAATTGGAACTGGGTTTAGGACAAGGTATTACCATTACAACGAAAGGAAGTTTTTTTGTTTTGACAACCCCAGCAATCGGTTATCGCTACCAAACCGAAACTAAAAGGTGGTTTTATCGAGTGACCTATACACCACTCATTTCGTATCTCGTGGACTTTCAAATTCAACACTGGGGAGGCGTCAGTATAGGTTATACCTTTAAAGACCAACTAAAATGAAGATAAAAATATTAGCTGTTTTAATCAGTGCAATAATTCTCAGCGGTTGCAAAAAGGAGGAATTCTTTGATGGACCTGATTTTTTTCAAGACGACTTTGAATCTTATTCATCATTAAACGACTTGCTTTTAACCGATGACAAACTCTGGTCCTTTACCCAACTTACAAGAGCAGAAAACAACATTACTATTGGTACCACACAAGTCTATTCAGGATCTAGGTCATTGAAATTTGTTGCAAAAAAATCTGATAGCGAAGGAGCTTCAAAATCAAGCATAGCAAAACAAAATATGGCGTTTTGGGATGGTGAAACCGTAAGACTGAGTGCCTGGTATTTTATTGAAGGGACTAATTCGCTTGAGTGGTTATTCTTAATGGACTTAGAAGAGCAAACGGCAATTGGCGCCGGACCAGGTATGAGATTGGCTTTAGTGGACAACAAATTAAGAGTAGAATATAAGTTCAACGAGAAAGATATTACCCAACAAGCCGGACAAGAAGTTAATTTTCCAAGAAACCAGTGGGTCCAGGTAATTTGGGAAGTTAAACTCTCTCAAAAGGACAAAGGTTCAGTTCGACTTTGGCAAAATGGACAATTAATTATTGACAGTAAAAATAATAGAACCCTGCCCAAAGACATTTTGTATTTTCAGCAAGGAACTAAAGGAATGTATAGTAGTTGCGAAATAGGGATTACAGCAAATTCAAAGGACAATGACCTGACGATTTGGGTAGATGATGTAAAATTTGAGAAAGTAAACTGATGAAGCGACATACGTATCGCAATGAATGAAACGAATGGCCGAACCACTGGCTTTGTCGATAGCTTGATGCGAGAACGTTATAGTTGAATCAAAACAATGAACCTTTTGGAATGAATGGGCTATTACTTAGTAAACAACATCTTATTATGACCTTATATTCCTTTTCAATCCTGTTGCTTGGACTCTTGCTTTTCTCGTGTTCAAATGCTCAAAATTCTTCTGATAATGAAGTTGACAATAAATTCGGGCAAAACGATTCATTGGTAGCTGCTTTCGAGTTGAAAGACAATAGAACAGATATAGACAAGGCGATGGACGCTTTAAATGACATTCAGGTAAGCGGAGACGGAGGTCTGATGCTCTACTTAACATTTCCGAACATCTATCATCGTGAATGCACAGGAGCGATTAGCACTTTTGAAATTTCACGAGAAGAACTTCATGATGCTTTGCTTGAGGTAATGAATAAGAACAATCGCACTCTAACTAATCTGGAGAGATCTTCACTAGCTTCTTTGGCCTCCAAACCATGGAGTCTTTACACCGTGAAAACATGTGGCTCAACAACCGAATCTTCAGAATTAAACCAGGGCAAAACGCCACCGCGGAAAGGCACCTGGATTATCACTGAAATTTTTGGCGTTAGCGATCTGCTCATAAATTGGTAATACCAGTCTGGAAGAAAAGGCTAACACGTCTCGCAAGCTACGGAGTGCTATGTTTGTTCAGAACTATAAAGTGTATTCGTTCCTCGTGCAACAAACCGCTATTTTTGACCTCACCCCAGGAGTAATTTTACCAGGAGAATCAATAGCGAATAATCTGAAATAACCATGGAAATAGGAATTATTGGAACAGGAAATGTTGGAGGCGCACTTGCATCCCAATGGGCAAAACACGGACATCAAATTCGACTGGGTGTTCGGGATCAACAAAATTTTAAGGGCAGGCACTTACTGGAGTTAGAAAATGTATCGGTGCATAGTATTCGAGAGGTAGGGGAGTTGTGTGAGGTGATATTAATAGCAACGGCTCCGCAGTTTACCACTTCTATTCTGGAAGAACTTGGTGAACTGAGTAACACGATAATCATTGATGCTATGAATTCTGTGCGTACCAGGCCAGAAGGATTCAACAATTCTTTTGAAGCCATACGTTCGTTAAGAAGCAATGTGGAAGCTGTAAAATGCTTCAATACTACAGGTTTTGAGAATATGCAAGACCCACTTTACGGCGGTGTTGGTATAGATATGTTTATGGCAGGTGATTCTGCAAAAGCTAAAACCGTAGCCTCCCAATTGGCAGCCGACGCTGGGTTTGGGGAATGTTACGATTTTGGCGGAGATGACAAAGTAGAGCTGCTTGAGGCTTTTGCGTTATCGTGGATTAATTTGGCAATTATGCAAGGCTATGGCCGGGATATGGCGTTTAAAGTTCTAAAAAGGGAGAGTTGAAAGTTATCATCCAAGCTTTACACCGATCACACAAACACTGAGTCAGGCTCAGTGTAAACTGACTTTTTGTGTAATCCCCGTTATCATACTCTAACGCCGATTACACAAACGTCATCCAATTGCTCTAAATTTCCCTGCCAGTCTTTAAAGGAGTTACGGAGTGCTTTCTTTTGCTCTTGCATGGGCAGTGAGACAGTATTCAAGAGCAATTTCTTAAAATTGGCCGGTTTAAACTTCTTCCCCTTGTCGCCTCCGAACTGATCGGCAAAACCGTCGCTGAATACGTAAATAGAATCTCCGGGCTGTAATTCCAGTTGATGTAGGGTGAATGGTTTTGCATGCTCGTATTTGCCTATGGGCTGCTTATCCGCTTTTATTTCTTCTATTTCAGAGCTACCGCTTCGTATAATCCAAAGTGGGTTGTGTGCGCCGGCGTACTCCAGTTGGTATTGGTGTTGATTCAATTGGCGGATGCTGCACAGGGCAGCGTCCATTCCATCCTTTACTTCATCTTCTGATTTTCCGAATTCTTGTAGCACGATCTCCCTTGTTTTATCCAGGATTTTGGAGGGGCTGGAAAGGTGATATTCACGAACGGCCCGATTGAGTGCATTGTTGCACACCACACTCACCATTGCTCCGGGAACACCATGGCCGGTGCAATCGCAAGCAGCAAATAACAATCGGTCTTCCAATGGCTCTATCCAGTAAAAGTCCCCTGCAACAATATCCTTTGGTTCGTACAATACAAAGCCGTTTGCCAACTGCTCCTTTACAATGCGATCCGGAGGTAAAATGGCAGCTTGAATCCGTTTCGCATAGTTAATGGAGTCTACTATTTCACCGTTCTTTTCCTCAAGTTCGTTGTACGCATCATCAACCTGTTTCTTCTGCTCGGTGATGATGTTCTTTTGTTTGTTGGTAATTCTGTATCTATTGAAAATGAGAGCTCCCAAAATCAGCGAAATACCAAGAACCGCAAACATCCAATATATCTGGCTTTTCTTTTTTGCATTCTCAGCTCTTTCGGCAGCAATTTCAGCGTTCTTCAACTCGGCTTCAGCAGCTGCCCGAACACTATCGGCTGCTGCCTTCTTCTCGTACTGATATTTGAAGTCCTGACGGAGTAATTCACGCTTGTTCGCATCATTTTCCAGACTATCCATTACCTGATTCTGGATTTCGTACATTTCCAAAGCTTTACTGTGATTACCCGATTCCTTATAGCTTTTGTATAAGATGCCTGATGCATCTTTCATCAGGACTTTCACACCCAGTTCCTCGGCAATTTCATAGGCCTTTTGTGCGTAGTTTATCGCCTGCTCGTATTTGTCCTGGCTCATATAGGTATAACCAATATTAGAATAAGAAGTAGCTACCCCTGAACGATCACCGATGTCTTCCTTTATTCGTAAACTAAGCTCGTAGTAATAAATAGCCGAGTCGATATCTCCCTGATAGTAATGTGCGATACCGATATTGTTCATGGTGTTGGCCATTTTGAATTTATTGTCAAGTTGGGAGTTGATGGCTAAAGCTTCCCTGAAAAGCCTGAACCCGGTTGCATAGTCTCCGGTTGCGGCATGAATCATCCCAATATTGTTCAACGCAGTCGCTACACCGTCCTGATCTCCAATCTTCTTTCTTACTTCAAGGCTTTTCTCTGAATACTCAATGGCCTTGTCGAAATACCCCTGGGTAAAGTACAATGAGCCTATATTGTTCCAACAGGATGCTACTCCTTTGTCATCACCTATGCTTTCTCTTATTCTGAGGCTTTGCATGTAAAGCTCAGTTGCTACTTCATAATTGCCCTGATCGCTTTCAACGGTTCCAATATTATTCAGAATACTGGCCTCGCCTTTCCGATGGTTAAGTTTCTGATAGATTTTAAGCGACTGCTCGTACTGCTTTTTCGCCTCGTGAAAAATACCTTGCTTCACATATATTCGGCCCTGGATGCTCTTTGCACGCGCAACATAAATTTGTTGCTCTCTTGTACTTGCAAATTGTTCCATTTCACTTGCGTAATGAAGAGCAGAATCAGGATTGGCTTTCATGAAAACTTCTTCACACAAGTCATATACCGCATTTAGCCTTATTGTGTCGTGATTATTGGGGGCTCTCCATACGGTGAGTAAACTATCTTTTTTGAGCCGTTCAGACGTTTGACTTTTAACTACGGATGATAGACCCATCAGTGCTAGAAAAAGACAGATTTGAATTTGAAAATGAAATTTCATCGGTTTCCTAATGTACCCAGAAATATGATTTAGCTGACAGTGGTCCGGATAATTTTCTGTGATCATTACAGTTAAGTGTGAAAAGTTGTTACGTTTAATCCTTATGACAATTAAACCGCATTATCTAATTATGGTAGATGCGCTGGGAGCAGTTTTGTCGGCAACTCTACTTGGTGTTGTCCTGGTTGCCTACCAGCCAGTTTTCGGCATTCCGACCCAAGTTCTGTACTGTCTTGCTGCATTGCCATGCGTGTTTGCCCTTTACGATTGTTATGTCTTGCTTAATTTTAAGAAGAACCTTCGAACAGGTTTAAAGACGATTGCTGTCGTGAACAGTCTTTACTGTTTGCTTTCGCTAAGTTTGGCTGCTTTCCATTATCAGGAACTAACCGTATTTGGATGGTTCTATATAGCTACTGAGATATTGGTCGTTCTGACGTTGGCCAGGATAGAGTGGAAGGTGGCTGGTAAACTAAAAATCTAGATCCTGGGGTGAATTAAAATTGGACACCAGATCTGCAGATAGCCCTGATTCCTGCATGTTCAATTTCGTGAAATTGATTTCCTGAATTACGTCCATCAGTTTATGTTGCCCCTTGCTTAAGTGTCGCTCAAAGGTTTCCTGTACGTCTACCTTGTAAAGTCCAACTAACGGATGAAGTTGTGCGCCGGAATAAGGTAAAACAGCATCAAAGTCTCCAATTGAGTCAATGAGTGTGTTAAGCAGATTGACGTCAATCAAAGGGCAGTCACAGGAAATGAAGAAGTTGAGATTAGTTTTTGTGGATCTTAATCCGGTTGTGATTGCAGCCACAGGCCCGAAACCCTCTAGCTGATCTGGTAAAACCGGAATACCAAATTGGGAATGTGAGGAATTGCTTGAAATAATGACTACATCTTTACAAACTTCTAAAAGCGGGCGGATGACGTGTGTAATCATAGGCTTACCCCGAAATAGCATTGAGGCTTTATCCTGACCCATTCTGCTACTTTTTCCACCTGCGAGTATAAATCCGGTAATATCAGCCATTGTCAATTAAATCAAATGGACCTCTACCAACTCTCCGGTTTCTACAACATCTGTTTCCGCGGTAAGGTACACAAGCGCATTGGCCTCAGCGTAGGTATGTAGCATTGCCGAACTCTGTCCTTCCAGGATGTGCACGGAATCACCCTCGGTCCGGGCCTTTAAAAACACCGCCCGGCCGGTTTTCTTACGAAAGGATTGAGCCAGTTTTAGATTAACTGACGTTGGAAAGCACCGTGATTCTCCTGTGTAAAGCCTTAAAGCCGGAATAAGGTACTCATAGCAGCAGGTAAGGGCAGAGGCTGGGTTTCCAGGTAAAGCAAATACGTACTGGCTATCTGATTTACCAAATAGCATGGGTTTTCCCGGTTTCTGTTTGATCTTGTAAAAAACGGTTTCAATTTCATTTTGCCCAAGTGCTTCTTCAACGAAGTCGTAGTCCCCAACGGAAATACCCCCTGAGATGATAATGAAATCACAATGTTTTTTTAGTGCGGCAATTGCCTCGACGGTGTGATCTAGGTTGTCAGGAACTTTTAATTCTTCCTGCACAATAAAACCAGCTTGTTTGAGCGCCGAACTTATCGTAATGCCATTACTTTCATAAATCTGTCCGGGCTTCAGTTCAGAGCCTGTTTCCACCAACTCATTACCGGTTATTATCAATCCAATTCTCGGTCGACGGCTAACCATTACTTGGGTAACTCCCAGGGAGCTTAAGAAACCAAGTGCTGCTGGATTCAATCTGACTCCTGCTCTTAGTGCAATTTCTCCACTTTTAATCTGCTCCCCCTGCGGACGAATGTTGCTATCCGGATTAATTTCACGTTCAACGGTAATGTTGGGATCAGTTGTGGAAACGTGTTCCTGCATTACCACGCTCATCGTTCCTTCAGGCACCATTCCCCCGGTGAATATTCTTACGGCTTCACCAGGATTCAGGATTATGCTACTCGGGTCCCCGGCTTTCAGTTCACCCACTAACCGAAACGAACGATGAGGGGAACCATCTATGAAAGAGCCGACTGCGTACCCGTCCATTGCTGATTGGTTAAATGGAGGGAGGTCCGTTTCAGCAACTATATTTGTGGCCAGAACGCTATTTTCGGCTGCATTTAATTCAATCATCTCTCCATTTCCTGTACTTACATTTTCCTGGATGAGTTGTTTGGCAGTTTCTACCGAGATCATGTACGCTTTAGTGTCAGTATCCATTCTCAGATTAAAAATCATGTTTGAATAGTCTAAAGTTAAACATCCATTTGGTCGGGTTTCCCGCGTGCTTTGATTTATCTTTGAATCAATGCCAGAGGAAGCCAAAGTCCGGAAGATCATTCACATTGACATGGATGCATTTTATGCTTCTGTGGAACAGTTGGATAATCCGAAATTGAAAGGTAAGCCTATTGCCGTAGGGGGCGCAGGGAGCCGGGGTGTGATTGCTGCCGCCAGTTATGAGGCGAGAAAATTTGGAGTTAGAAGTGCTATGTCCAGCCGGGTTGCCAAAGAGCTTTGTCCTGAACTTATTTTTGTAAAACATAACTTTAGTCGATACAAGGAAGTTTCGGCCAAAATCAGATCGATATTCCATCAATACACAGATCTGGTGGAACCACTAGCACTTGATGAGGCTTTTCTAGATGTGTCTAATCATCAAAACCCTTCGGCAAGCTTGATTGCTGAAGAGATTCGCGATAAAGTATTTGCAGCAACAGGGTTGACCGCTTCAGCCGGTATTTCTGTAAATAAGTTTCTGGCCAAGGTGGCTTCAGATATTAATAAACCGAACGGACAAGCCACCATTTCTCCGGAAGAGGTTATTCCATTTCTTGAGAAGTTGGAAATCGACAGGTTCTTCGGAGTGGGGAAGGTGACAGCCAGAAAAATGAAGAAGATGGGCATTTTTACCGGAGCGGATTTAAAAGGTAGGCCTGAAGAGGAGTTGGAAAAACATTTCGGTAAATCAGGCAAGTTGTTTTATAAAATCGTGAGAGGCGAACACGATTCACCGGTGCGACCTAATAGAACCCGGAAATCCGTTGGTGCTGAACGAACTTTCGGACGCAATTTGAAGTCTGAGGTAGAGATGATCGAACATTTAAATGGAATTGCAGATGAGTTAGAACGACGTTTACGCACAAATGGCTTAAAGGGCAGAACCATTACTTTGAAAATCAAATACCGCGATTTTGAACAACAAACCCGTAGTCGAACCCTTGAACATTTCTTTGATAGTAAACGGTTCTTTTTTCCACTGGTCGAGGAACTGGTCTATCAGGAGAAACTGAAGGAATCAGTTAGATTGCTTGGTCTTTCCGTCACCAATTTAGATAACCAGGAAGAAGAAAGCCAAAAGGTAGAAGTGCAGTTGGAACTTCCTTTCATTGACTGATCATGGCTATTCAGCACATTGAAGCACAAATTGCAAGAAATACAAGTGGTAGAACATATATCTTGGTCTGCCTGTTAATAAGTTGTTTTTTAATTATAAACTCCTGTAAGATCAGCAATCCGGCAAAATATAATTCCAGGGCTAAAGAAAAAGCGCCGTTCGACGCCATTATTGTGCCTGGAGTGCCTTTTGAAAACGGAGAGTGGAGCAGGGTAATGAAGCTCAGGGTTTACTGGGCGCATCATCTTTACGAGGATAGTGTTGCCAGGAATATCATCTTTTCGGGCGGGGCAGTTTACACGCCTTATCCCGAATCGGACATCATGAAACTTTACGCTATTGAGATGGGAATACCGGAAGATAGCATCGCAACCGATAGATTGGCTCAGCACAGCACCGAGAACATCTTTTATTCTTATCATGTGGCTCAGGAGAATGGGTGGGACAGATTGGCATTGGCTACAGATCCTTATCAGGCCAAATTGCTAAAGCCATTCATACGTAAGATGCGGAGAAAACTGGACGTTGAGATTAGTATACTACCGGCAATTATGGAGGAGGTGGTTAAGGATTCGATGCCGGACTTTGAGATTGACTACGAATCTGTAAAGGCTCCTGAAATCTTTATAGATATAACCAATACACAATCAAAGTTCTACCGGCTCCGAGGTACCCTGGGTAAGCACATCGACTGGGAAAGCACGCCCAAACAACCCGAATAAAAAAGGTTCCCCCAGCTATCTGAGGGAACCAAAAAACCAATTGCCGGTCTTAGCAACTATCTGATAATCAGCTTTTCTGTAGTAAAAGATTTTCCCTGCTTAATTTTCACCAGGTATACTCCCGGAGACTGCTCTGAAATGTCTATGGCTTCCTTAACTCTTCCATCCACTTTTCCCAGCACCTTTTTCAATACAACCTTACCGTTTACATCCAGGATTTCAATGGCGGTCTTTTCAGAACCATCTGCTTCAAACTCTATCACCAGTATGTCCTCTGCCGGATTAGGATATAAGCCGACTTCGACCTTATTCTCGGAGATGTGTTTTTTCTCTACGCCGGGTTCAATTCCCTCCGTAACTATTACCATTGTGAAATCACCATCGGAGGTATGAATGGCCGAACGTTTTTTCATAAATATGACTTCACCATCTCCATTTGACTCTTCATCAACGTCGTGTTCGATCATAATAACTTTTCCACCCATTTCTCGGATGGCAGCCGTATCCAGTCCGTCCATACCTTTTATTTTTTCAATCCATACGTTGCTCATACTATCACAAGGCATTTTGTGCCCGGAATTGAAATGCATCATTTTTGCCTGATCCCCGTCAAAATCAGAGCTGGTTCTCAGCATTACCTGAATCTCTTTACGAACGCTATCACCATCCATGATTCCATCCATATTGTGAATATGAAGATGTTCGTCGTCTGTGGCCGGATCGTATTCCACCTCTTCACCGTTAACAAACTTTTGTGTGGTCTTATTACCGTTCTCGTCAACCACAACACGGTACTCTACGGTTTTTTCAACATCCATATCTCCGTCTTCCATGTGTTTGAACACGAAATGATCTTCAGTGTCTCCTTCATCATCTCCATCGGTAATTACTTTCACTTTAACCTTTTCTGATCCATTTTCGTGAGTTTTAGAGATCCTGTTGTCTGAGAAAACAAAAGCGTTCGCACCCATGACAGCTTCGAAACCGGATAGGTCAATGATTTCAATGGATGACGCATCGATTCCCAGGCTGGCTACAAACTCCTCAGGGGTGTATGTGCTACTCATTGGTACTAACGTGTCGGCAATGATGTTTTGACCGTCGGCGTGGTGAATTACCTCATACTTTTTAAATTTTTCATCGGCAGAAGTCTTGCCGTTTAGCGATGTGAATGCAAATAATCCTGTTGCTCCTACCACCGCAATTGTTGCGATTCCTGTATATTTCATTGTTCTTAGTTTTAGGTCGTTCTATTCATCAGGTGCATTTGAAATAGCGGTTTGATGTAACAACGACAGTAAGTTCTGATACGAAAGTAGGAGAGAGCATTCGCCGGTTTGGTTAAAGAAGCCTAAACAGGCGTTAAAGAAACGTTAAAGATTTAATCGTATACCCGTGTACGGTACTTTTGTAATGTGAGCAACAGATGGATATACGGGTTGATCAGTCTAATGACCCTTGCACTAGCTGGTATTACAATCATTCAGATTTTGTGGATTTCCAATGCCATCAGGGAACAGGAGAAGGAGTTTGAGGTACGGGTTAATTCTGCTCTGAATTCTGTAAATCATTTCATCGAGGAAAAAGAAACTGATTCGTACCTCTACCAGAACTTTGGTGATATTGATTCGATGGTTAACGAATTGATATTGATACACGAATCTGATGATAAATCAGGTGAAGTGTCCAATGATTCAGCCTTTGTGGTGGTTCATGATCATGCCGGTCATACTGGAACTTCCGCAGTAAGACTAACCATTCGCAATGATGTAAAATCGGTAGACATTGAGAACGATAGTACAAGACTACATTTTACCCGTAGCATAGAACTTGCGGATTCGGGCAGATGGGTGACTCATGCTTATGATGACACAGGTAAAACCGTGATTCACGATGAGCGAATAGAAATGCGCATCAACGGATTTGAGCACGATGCGGCTCTGCTGGAATCTACCTTAAAACACAAGACATTCAAAGAAATCTTCAGGAATAAGGAAATCCATGAGCGAATCAATCGTGGAGAGTTAGAAGATTATGTGGAAGAGTCGTTTAAGGACCAGGGACTGGAAAATAAATTCGAGTTTGGTGTTTACAACAAGCTACAACAGGAGTACGACGATTCATTGCAAACGGACGGGTTTGATAAAGGACAGCCTGAGTTTGTATTTGCTGGAAATCTGTTTAACGGAAATTTTGGCTCCAACAAGTTTGATCTTGTACTGCATCTGGATAATCAAAGTGTTTTCGTTTGGTCTCAGGTAAAGCCCATGATATGGCTATCAGTGCTATTCACACTGTTAATTCTCGTGTGCTTTGGATACTCGATCTATTTCATCTTTAAACAGAAGAAAATTGGCCAGATTAAGGATGACTTTGTAAATAATATGACGCACGAACTTAAGACTCCATTGGCTACTATATCGCTTGCTGCGGATTCGATCATACACCCCGATGTTATCGGAAATCGCGAAGAAATCACACATTTTGTGGACATGATAAAAAATGAGGAGGACAGGATGAACTCGCAGATTGAAAAAGTGCTGGAGATTGCCACTTTGGAAAATGGTTCTTTGGCACTACGCAAAGCACCGGTAAATCTGATTGATGTGATCAACAAGAGCCTTCAACACCACGATCTGGTTTTAAATTCAGCAGGTGGCCATTGCGTGTTTGAATCAGATGTAAAAGAAGCGATGATTGAGGGAGACGAATTGCACCTAATCAATGTGTTTAATAACCTGATAGACAATAGTATTAAATATAGATCTGATCGGGATTTAAAGATATCTATTGATCTGTACCAGAAGGGCAATGATTACTTGATAAAAATTGCTGATAATGGAATTGGTGTAAACAAAAAGACGCTGTCATTGGCCTTCGACAAGTTCTATAGAGAGGAGGGCGGAAATGTTCACACGGTAAAAGGTTATGGACTTGGATTGACCTATGTTAAGAAGGTTGTAGAGCTACATGGTGGAGAAGTAAGTATCTTAAATAATGATGATTACGGAGTTTGTGTTCAACTAATACTTCAGGCCAATGAAGGGTAAAAAGAGAATATTACTGGTTGAGGATGAGGAGAACTTTGGCGCACTATTGCAGAACTATTTAACCTTGTCTAACTACGTGGTTGATTGGGAAAAAGATGGAGCCAAGGGATACAGTGCGGTAAGCAAGAATCAGTACGACTTGTGCATTCTGGATGTAATGATGCCATTTATGGATGGCTTTACGCTTGCTGAAAAGATCAAAGAGAGAAAACCCGAACTTCCGTTCATATTTCTAACTGCTCGAAATCAGAAGAAAGACGCTATAAACGGCTATAAGATCGGGGCTGATGATTACCTGAACAAGCCTTTTGATGTAGAGGTGTTGTTGTTGAAGCTACAGGTAATACTTGAGAGGACCGACCGCGAGAACCTGGTTGAACTCCCTGTGCAGGCTACCTATACTATTGGAAAATTCACTTTTTTAACCGCCAGACGCGAGTTGGTTTACGAAGGTGAGCAGCCGCTGAAACTTTCCCCCAAGGAAGCCGCTTTGCTGCAGCTGCTATGCCAGTTTATGAATGATGTGATGCCCAGAGAAATCGCACTTAAACAAATATGGAATGATCAGAATTATTTTACCACCAGAAGTATGGACGTGTACCTTACCAAACTGAGGAAATACTTAAGCAGGGATCCGGCGATTAGCATTGAAAATCTTCATTCCAGTGGTTATCAGCTAAGCGTAAGAACCGATTAAACGTCAAATAATACGTTCTCCATTTAAATTGGTGGTTAGCACTTCGCTCATATAATCAAAAAACGGTCTTACTCCGGTATATGTTTCCAACACTTTGTCGATAAAATCCGGCTTGGTTACTTCGTCATCGGTAAAGTACCTAGCCACATAAAACTGTTTCTTGCGGATCAGGTCGATGGCTTTGTGGTTAGGATCAAAATCGCGTGGGGCTGATTTTAGTTCTTCACCTTGTAATTTGCCGAAGAGACTTTTGAATGTTTCGTCATCCAGAATTTTCCTGATTGCCGTATCGTCAATTTCAAACTCTTGCCGAATTCGCTTCAGGTCTTCCTTATTGGGGCCGTAGAAGCCACCACCTGCCATACTGTTGCCTGGTTCAATATTCAACCAGTACCCTCCGCGCAATGCATCAGTAGCTCTTCGAAAGGAACCTGCAAACCTGGCATTGTAAGGAGATTTGTCTTTCGAGAAACGAACATCTCTGTAGATTCTAAAGACTTTGTGTCCTTCGATGTTATCCCTCTCCGAAAGCCTTTCCTGAACAGTTAGAAAGAAATTCTTCGCTAATTTTTCATGTTGTTTAAAGGTTGGTTTTCTTTCATTGAACCACTCTCTATTGTTGTTTTTCTTGAGGTTCTCGAGGAATTCCAGTGTGTCTTTTTCGATTCGCATTAAATGGCTTTTCCGAAAACTAAGAAAGAATCCGTTGAACTTGACCGGGAACTAAAAGATGTAGTTCATTTGGTTTAGAGCTGCATAGCATCTTCCAAGAATACCTGAGTCAATAGTTCTATTAAGTAATCTGTATTTGCTTTAGAAAAAGTGAGAGGAGGCTTTATTTTGATGACATTGTTGTCCTTGCCGTCAACCGACATCAGTATACCGAGTACTTTCATTCTATTGGCGAGATAAGCTGTTTGTACGGGAAGCGGTTTCAGCTGTTGGTCCACCAGCTCAAAACCCAGAAAGAGGCCCTGACCGCGCACATCCCCGATTACCGGAAAATGTTGCTGTAGCCTGCGCAACTCTGATTTGAGGTATTCACCGGTATTTAGAGCGTTCTCCTGGAGTTTCAGATCTTTAATTACGTTGAGTACTTCATTGCCTATGGCACAGGATACCGGATTGCCACCAAATGTGTTGAAGTATTCCATACCATTGGCAAACCTGGTGGCGATTTCCTCAGTACATACTACTGCTGCAATAGGGTGGCCGTTGCCAATTGGTTTCCCAATTGTTACAATGTCCGGGATTACGCCGTGTAATTTGAATCCCCAGAAGTGTTGACCAACACGACCACAACCAACCTGCACTTCATCCGCAATACAAACTCCACCTGCGCGTCTCACCATTTCGTACGACTGCTTTAAATATCCATCCGGAAGTTCAATTTGTCCGCCACAGCTTATTATACTTTCAGCAATAAAAGCTCCGATTCTTTTTTCCTCCGTTTGCAAAGCTTGCAGCGCTTCAAGTACATAATGCGCATAGACGCTACCTGAATCAATTCCACGGTGTTGGCCACGGTAAGTATCTGGCAATGGAACGATATGGGTAGTGTCCGGCGCTCCTTTGCCGCCTTTGCCATCGAATTTATAAGAACTCACATCAACACATCTTCCGGTATTTCCGTGATATCCTGCCTCGAGGGCGATAACTTCTTTGCTCCCGGTGGCCGCTTCGGCCATTCGCAGCGCCAGTTCATTTGCTTCGCTTCCTGAATTAACAAAATGCACGACAGACAATTCCGGAGGGAAAGTGGAAAGCAGGTTTTCCGCGAAACGAGTTATATTCTCATGCAGGTACCGTGAATTGGTGTTTAAAACAGCCATCTGTTGTTGTCCTGCTTTCACCACCCGGTGGTTTTCGTGACCTACGTGAGCAACGTTGTTAACCGTGTCCAAATACCTCCTCCCGTTGGTGTCAATCAACCAAACGTTATCACCGCGCACTATGTGCAGCGGTTCGTCGTAGGAAAGACTTAGACTCTTCCCTAAAACGACTTTTCTAAGTTGCTCAATTTTCTCTGTATCTAATGACGCAGGTTGGCGGTAATTAAACATGATCCAGGGAGACGGGCAGAGTGCTTTCCAAAAGTCAATTTCAGAATGAAAGGCGACCCCGGGAAAATTCTCCGAGTTTCCCAATAAATCAAACATCAACTGAAAGTGCAAATGAGGGACCCAGCCACCATTTTCCTCAGCATTGCCAACATAGCCGATTAAGTCTCCTTTTTTAACGGTTTGACCAACACCCAGGAGGCTCAACGTTTTACGGCTCAGATGTCCGTATAGTGTGTAAAACGTCACACCGTCTATCGTGTGTTCCAGAACTAAGGTGGGACCATAGTCCTTGTCGTAGTTGTTGTCGTGTAAAATCCGAACTGTTCCGTCTAAAACACTATGAATTGGCGTTTGCGAAAGCACCCAGAAATCGACTCCCAGGTGTATTGTGCGGCTCTCATAACCCGAATTACCGAGTCGCTTATACGAATCGGTTGAATAAACCAGACGAGGCTCCAGATACCCTCCGGCAACTATTCTCTCGGGATTTTCAGATTCGAGTCTGCCCGCTTTGTACTCGAATAACTTTTGATCTGAATGTTCCTGAACGGTACCTAAGAAACTACTGGCAACACTTAAGTCCAGGTGTTGAATTTCAGTTTTATTCAGGGTTGGAAAGAGGGCAGTAGGGCGGAGGTTTAAATTTTTTAAGTAGCGCAGTACCCTCTCTGAGTTGGGCACAACTGAAAACCCACAGGCAACCCGAAAACTCAAATGAGCATGCCGGGGATTTATGGTTATCCACTTTTGCAGCAGTTCCCAGGCGGGTTTTTCGCTTATCTGAAGGTAGTGGTTGTTGGGCTCCTTATTTTTGTTAATTGCTGATTTGGTAACGCTAATAACCAGCCGCATGGCAACGCAGCAGTACAAAATTTCAAGTTCATCTTCCGTTAATGGGAAATGTTCATGATAGCTGCTAATTACCTTGGAGGCGGCTCCCAGCACATCTGGTTTGTGCATAGCCGCGTAAGCAACCACTACGGCCAAATCATTAATCACCTGTGTGTGGACCGCGTCGCCAAAGTCGATCAATCCATTAATGGATGGAGTAAATGGATCTTGTGAAACGATAATGTTGTTATCGTTAACATCGTTGTGAATGAATCCTTTTCTAAGCGAGTCGTATTTGGCTTTAACTCCCTCAAAAAGCGCATGAAAATGACTTACAATATGAAGTCTGTCGCCATCAAATAGGTTAAGATGTTCTCTTGTCCAAAGGGAGGTGGCGATGTCCCATTCAAAATTTACGCGTCTGAGCGGATGTTTGAAATCACCTAACGCGCGTGTAGTTTGAGCCGCGATGGAACCTAGTTCACCTAAAAGCCGGTCTGTAATTGGCTCTACTTCAGACCATCTCCTACCTTCGATCCATGAAAAAAGCCGCATGGTTCTGTTCGATTGCTGGCCGTCGGTAAAAGTTGTTATGCAGCTATTCGATAGGTTAAATATTGGTTTGGGGACAGGGATATTTTTGTTGATGAGATGTTGATGTAAGGAAACGACAAACTCGTGGAAGGAAGTGTCGGCATTTGCACGACTTATCCTTAATAGATAGTTTTTTCCATTGTTCGATCGGACTTTAAAATTAAAGTCAATTTCACCATCCAGTTGTTCTAACTCACCTGAAATACCATAATGTTGGTGAAGTAGTTTTGCAACTTCCGTTATTCCCAGTCCTATTGCTTTGACCTCCAATATTTACATTTTTGATATGACTCAAATATCAGAGATTCTTTCCATAGTTCAGTAAAAAGATCAGTGCCGGTTACTCAGGTAATTCTTCACAACGATAACCAAACCAGTTTAACATTTTTATTACATCTGGTTCGGTTAAATCGGCGTTTGATTGAATTCTCAATATGTGATCTGAGTCTTCCAGATCTACTGACCAACCTTCAATTGCCCGATGCATATCCAGAATCGGACTCAATTGTTCCAGTGCATGTCTGGAGGCAATGTTAGTCTTCAGAATTAGCAGATTCATTTTCACCTGATTCAGAGTCCGACTCACCAGTTAACTTTTTCAGATAGGCGTTGTAAGCTTTATCTCCTTCTTCCTTCCAGTATTTATCGTAGTATTTCCATTTCGAAAAGTCCTTTTTCTTTTTCTTCTTATCTGTACTACAGTCGAAATCTTCATCGCTGCTGGAAGAGTCTCCGCCCATGCCAAAGCCAAAGAAAAGTTTAGCCAATAGCAGCAGTCCAACCGCTTGCCAGTAGGTAAGTGTAGGTAGTCCGAAAATTTCCGGCATTAACCAGTTCCATAGCCACATTACTACGAATCCGACGAGGACAATTAGTCCGGCGATAAGTATAGCTCCGAAAAAGATCATTGCTGCAATCATTCCTGGGCTTTTGCCTCTCATTTTGTGTTTGAAATAATTAGTCATATCATCTGTTTTAAGTTATTTCTCCAGTTTGTTTTCAAGTTCTTTATAAAGTTGTGCAATGGCACGATGTCGTCTGGCCATCAGGGTGCCCTGAGGGATGCCTGTTTCCTCTGAAATTTCCTTGTAGGAGTAGCCTTCTATATCAATGGCTATGATAATTTCACGATAGTGGGGTTTCAATTCCATAATGGCTGCTTCCATATCCTGGAACATCTCTTCAGGGTAGCGAGGCTCGGCCAATTCGTTGGTAAATTCGAAATGCAGATTTGTAATGTCCTCGTCCAGCAGGGGCTGTTCCTTCTTGCGAATGATGTCAATTATCTTGTTCCGAATGGATCTGTATACAAAGCCACCGACGTTACCGATTGGTAGTTGTAGGTTTTTGTTGGAAAATAATTTCAAAGCCACATCCTGCAGTATGTCATCGGCATCCTTATCTGTGGTAGACCGGATTCGGGACCGAACGTAGCCCTTCATCACCTGATATTCCTTTTTGAAAAAGGACTCTAGCTTCTTATTGTTTTCCTGTTTTGGGTCCATTACAAAGGGGAAAACGATCTCCTTTATTTCTTAAGACGAAGGAATTTAATTTTCTTGCATTTTTTGAATTAAAAAATGTCGGATGCGCTTAAATTGGGTTTTCTACTGAAGATCACACTTAGCAGATTTACTTACTTACCTGATTGAACTCTTCAACATTTTGAAAAATAAAATCGTTCGGTTTCTTTTTGCCCTGAACGGTCACATTGATCAGGTCAAGGTGGTTAACGTCGTCAAAAACAAAAGCTGGTCGATAGTCGTTGCTTTTAACTTTTACTTTAACATTTTCCAGAGTCAGATTGCTAGTATGGCGTACATAAAATGCCCATGCGGGCAACTCGCCAAACATTGAAAACTCCGGATATTTTTCTTCGGCCTCCGGCACAGCATCCAGCCTTGAAAGAGGCAAATGAGCATAAGCAGCATTTCCCCCGCCAGGGTAGATAATGGTTATGTTTCGGAGCACAATGTTCTTTACATGTTGATCTTTTAGTCCGGTGATTGATGCCGGAAACACATTGTGGAAGAAGGGCAGTGCAGGCCCTCGGATTTGATATTTAGCATCGGGGGGTGTTGCCGGAACTTTTACTTTGACGTTTTCGATTAGTATGTCTTCCAGGATTCCGGGTTTGAAAGTCTCCTGGATACGTTGACCTGATCTGATAAAGATGGCATTACCCGTATTGGTAGCATTAATGTTTCTAACTGTCACATTCCGGAGGTAACCATTACCGTAAGATTCCAGGGCAATGGCAGAACGAAAAGTATCGAAAACTTCTATGTCTTCAATTGTAATATCCTCAAAGCCTCCATAGGAAGCTGTGCCTAATTTAACCGCGCTGGCACTTGATCTTACTTTACAGTTTGTTATGGAGATATTCTTGCATACTCCCGGGTAGGGAAGAGGTCTTCCGTCTTGTGGCGCCGCCCCATATGACTTTAAACAAATACCATCATCGGAAGAATTAACAAAGCAGCCTTCAATTAACACGTCTTCACAATCTACAATGTCGATTCCATCGTTATTCCAGTATGCATCGCTGTTCACCGTAACATTCTGAACCCTAAGGTTTGAGCAGAGATAGTAGGTTTGTACCCAACTGGCGGCATCCTTTAAATTCACATCCTTAATTGTTGTATGCGAGCATCTGACGAACTCTATTAGTTGTGGCCGTACGTTGACCTTAGGGCGCCGTTCTGTAAAGTTGTAATCGGAGCTGTCAATTTTTCCAATATAAAACAGGCTATCAATAGCCAGACCTACTTTATCTCCCTGGCCATCTATTATACCCTTACCGGAAATTGCAACATTATTAGCTGAATCAGCCAACACGAGTGCGGGCCACTTGTGTAGACGTATGTAATCTGATGGGTTTTCGCTGCCAAGTAGAGTAGAATTTCTGGAAATGTGTAGTTCAATATTGTTCCTTAAAATGATACTACCACATAAGTAGGTACCCTGGCTAAGAACAACCTTTCCCCCGCCGTTTTTTGAAGCATCATTGATACATTTTTGGATGGATATTGTGTTCATGGTATGGCCATCCGCTATTGCTCCGTAATCTTCCACAAAGAAATCTTGTGAACTGGCCATTTTCGCCATTCCCAGCATCAGTATCAAGATCAATAACCTCATGGTTCTTGTTAAAGTTCGGAATATAGTAATTTTAGCCACCTTGAGTAATGGCAGTAAAAATAGGGGCAAAATTACTTTCAATAATGTGGGTATTACTGCGGTACTATTTACGTTAACGCTTTTAACTGTGGGAGGATGCGACGAAGACCCGTCTGCCAATGCGCAAGTTGATCACGGTGAATTCCCTATCCCTTTGCTTGCTAGCCGATTTTCCACATTAGATGAGTTGAAAGGAGTTGTTTCGATCAACTATCAGAGTGGATTGGGAGATACTTCCGGATGCGTGGAGTTGATCTATAATTCGAATGAACAGGAGGTCCGGTCGACATTACACGCCGGTTTGAGCCAAAAAGATGTGAAGGAGGCCAAAGATGGTGGTTTTGGAGACAAGCTGGGTGTTGTGCTAGGTGCGCCAGCGGCTGTGGCTAACCGATTAGAATTGAGTAGTGTTTATATGCTTGCACGGAGAAGAAGTGACTTATACGGTGAAGGTGACGTTGCCTTCATAGATATTGCGATGTACTCGGTAGCGTCGATTTGGACCCGAGAATTTGCCTACCAATATGCTGGTGATAGTTCAGAAAAAGGTTACCTAAATACATTTAATCACATAACCGCTCAATCGTTTATCACCACTCTATATACCAGGGAATTAGCTGATCTGGTTGCCGATTTACACGAACTTGACAACATGCCTGAACTTGTTTCTGGCAATTTTACCGAAGAGCAGTTAACGAATCCGAATAATAATCCGGTAGATAATTATGTGGACATTATAAACAATGAGATAGGACAATTTATTGGACTTCATTTGAAAGTAAAGTATGGCATAGCTTCACGAAGTAAATGGTCCACCAAATTATTATGTGATTACCTAAATGATCTTCAGTCTTATTATAGCCGAAGCTTGAAGATTGGCATGAAACCGTTTACAGAGGAGAGTGAAGTAGTGCAAAAGTTTACCGTAAAGTTAAACGACGCGATAGAGGGAATCCCCTTGAATTCTCATTAGGGTTGGAGAGGTGCCAATCGGAATTTTCTTCCGGCCTCGTTAGATGTAGGAAGTTCGGTTGGTTGATAATCGTTTTGAATCAAATCCAACCCGACGTTATTTTGTTCAATCATAGACTCAAACCAATTTTCACCGACTTCCGCGTTAGTTAGGAGTGAATGCTCAAAATTGCAGCGCAAAAATATTCCGGTTCTGAGCACGGTATTTCGAAAAGAACACTCCCGAAAATTTGCGCCGGTGACATTTGCTTTAAAAAGATGCCCATTGTTCCATGTGACCTTACTAAAAATGCCGCCATCTATGGCAGCCCAATTAAACAGGGAACTATCTAAAGAACAGGATGAAAGGCAGCAATTCAACAACTGTACCCCATCTGCGTCTGCTTTTTCAACCGAGCAGTTAGACAGTCTGCACCACGAAAGCACACCACGCCTTAAATCTGCTGAATCCAAAATGGCATTGTCGAAATCCGCATTGTGCACATTTGCTGCAAACATGTTTGCCTGCCTAAGACTAACGTCTTTAAAAGTAGAATTGCTTAGGTCTGCACCAGACAGATTCGTTCCTGACAAATCAACTTGCGTAAAGGTATACTTGCTCAGATCCGCATGTTCAAACGATACATCTTTTTTCACCTCAACCCATGATGCTGGATGGATATCAAGCGTCATTAACAACTTTAACAATTCCCCTCTTTCAGGGCTGAGTACTCTTACCCCATTAGAATCTTGTTTCCTCAAATAAGGGGACATTGATTGCGAGGCGATAGCAATTTGTTCAACAAGCCCGCGAGACAGTTTATTTAGAGAGTCTTGCTCTAATTCCTGTTTCACATCTTCAATTAACCCGGCAAGTAACTCTCCATATTCCCGACTTTCGAGTTGGTTTATTCTGTTTTGTTGCCGGGTGATTTTATTTGTAGACTTTTCAAGTTGAGCTTGAAGAAATTGAACCTTCACTGTATCTCTAAACACAAAAAAGAGGAATAGAGATGCGATGGTAACAAAGATCAGTTTGCCAACCCTGGAGTTGCGTTCACGACCCTGGGTGTTCCGTTTAAAGAAAATTCGATTGAGTAGAAGTAGCAAGCAAACGATGGTCAGGCAATAAAAGAAACCGTGAAAGAACGAAGTAGGATAGCCCAGATGCGGAATTCTCAAATACCCCATTGCCCATCCCAGTATTAGTAGGCCGAAAACAATCAATGACCTTGACACCATCCTTTTCACGATCTAAAGATAGTTTTCTGGTTCTGTTTTAGGAACTACTTCGTGCGCCATGACTAAATCTGTAAATTGCCAGCATGAAGACGTATATCTTGCTGGCGTGGCTTTTTGTGTTGCCGTTTTTACTTTCCTGCGGCGAGACAAAAGTTTTGAAACCCGAACAAGTCAGTTCGCGTGAGGTATTTTACCCCAGCTCAAAACCGTGTACCCGTTGGTGGTGGTTTGCAACCAACATTAAGCCCGGGGATGTAAAGCATCAGTTAGACTGGGCAAAGCAAAACAATTTTGGAGGTGTGGAAATAGCATGGGTTTATCCGCTTTACCGTTATCAAAGCATGTATGCCAGAAAATACAACCGACACTATCCCGAGGATACTACGGCTCAGGAGTGGCTGAGCAAGGAATGGTCTGATATTGTAGCCTATACCAAACGGTACTCAGACTCCATCGGACTGGCATGTGATTTCACCTTTGGAAGTGCATGGCCGGTTGCTGGTAGTAACATCACTCCTGAGTATTCTACGCAAATTTACGGAGACACGAGTTTTCGTCAACTATTAACCTTTGCATGGTGTTGGCCAGACACTCAGCTGGTTATTAACCATCTGGATAGCAATGCGTTTAATAAGTTTTCTCAACCTATAGGAGAGGCACTTGGGGAGGCGCTCAAAGGTTCAAAATCGGCATTGTTTACTGATTCATGGGAAATCAAACTTAACGGGACCAATAAGATATGGACAACGGGCTTTGAAGACAGATTTCAAGAGCGATTTGGTTATGATATCATTCCTTACATGGAACACGGACTAGATTCGTTCCCAGATGTTCGGTACGATTATATGATGCAGCTTGACGAGTACGTAACCAATGGATTCTACAAGCCCTACGTGAGAACCTGTAAAGAACTTGGAGCCTGGTCGAGGGTGCAATGCCTTGCCTCTCCAACAGATGTGATGACTACCTACAGTTTGGTGGATATTCCGGAAACCGAATCCATGCTGAACAATCCGAACTATTCGAGAATTGTCAGTTCATCTGCTTGTTTGTCTTCCAAATACATGGTTTCAAGCGAAACGTTCACTTGCATGTACGGTTTTCCTGCAACGTATTTAAGAGAAGAACAAACGGCGGATCTGAAGATGGTTGCAGACGCCATGTTTGCCAACGGGGTGAATCAGCACTTTTATCATGGAATGCCTTTTAATCCAGCGGGTGTGGACAGTATCGACTTTTTTGCAACTACTTATTTTGGCCCAGGTGGTAGTCTGGAGGAAGAGCTCCCGGCGTTCAACAGTTACATTGAGCAGGTTTCCGGAATCATGCAAAAAGGGAAAACCTACAGTGACGTAGGGGTTTATATTCCTTACGAAGACGGTGTAATGAAAGGAGCCTATCCACCGGAGCGTCAGCGTGTTTGGGTTTGGGGTGAATATGAAATGCGTTACGTTGATCCTGCCGAAGAGCTTGAGGGGTATCATCCACTTTGGATCAACCGTCATTTTCTGGAGCAGGCAGAATTCGTAAACGATCGTCTGGTGGTTGGAGACGCCAGCTTTTCGAGTTTGTATGTAGATGTAAAATACATGGACATCAGAGCATTGAGAAGGGTAGTGGAGTTAGCGGAGGAGGGGCTTCCGGTTTGTGTCACCAGAAAAACCATCCAGCCTGGCAAGGTGAGGACTGAAGAATACAAAGGCCTGTTGGCTAAATTAGAATCCATGGACAATGTATCCGACCAATGGAAGGAAGTAGTTGCGCGCAAGCCATTGGTGGAAGGCGACTCCATCCCTGAATACTGGTGTCGGGTGGACGATAACGGGGATCATTACATTTTTCTGGCTCAACCGAAATCCAAAGATTTGGTTTATCCGGTTTATTCCGGCCAATCGTTGATGGAGGAGTCTGTATTTTATGATTTAAAATTCACCGTGAATGGGTATTCTATCGACGAACGTATTGAATTTAAACCTTATCAATCGGTTATGGTTAGGATTTCATCAGCAGGGGAGCTAGCTTATATAGATATTGGGTTTAAGCCTAAAACTCCGGTAGTGAGACCTATGGAGAAGCAACGGATGTATTTTTAGAGATTGTAAGAAGACACGCTTTAAAAAAAATAACCGGACGATTTCTCAATGAATGTCTGTGAAATTTTAATGACCAAAAAATGCTGAGCAGAAAGTTAGGTTTATTAAAAAAAATGAACTTCCAGAAAAATGATGAGCAGGTGGGCCAGATGAATTCAATGTGAGAATCCCAGTCACATGTGAGTTATGCATGCATAAAGTCGCTGTAATAGTTTGCATAATTAGGATTGGAATTCAAATTGCAATGTTCTATATTTCCCTCACGTTAAACCAAAATTATTGAAATCATGAGTGGGTGT
This sequence comes from Parvicellaceae bacterium, assembly GCA_965267315.1. Lineage (GTDB taxonomy): Bacteria > Bacteroidota > Bacteroidia > Flavobacteriales_D > Parvicellaceae. The sequence goes on along the minus strand of OZ253949.1, from coordinate 3,088,136 downwards.
ACTAAGAATAAGGATAGTAAAAATGTAAAAAATGCCAAGGAAACTGCAAATGGAGGTGGCACCGGAGGGTTAGGTCTGAATCAACAGATGAAGGCATTTGACATTAGTGATGAAAAACAGTTCTTCCAAGTTAAATTGACAGGTGCCAGTGAAGGTGAGTTGACCAATGAGGATCTTATTAATAGACATAAAGATCATTTATATCGACTGGCTAATCAAGGTATATTAGATTCATGCTGGGCGATGAATGATGGACGTACAGGCTATCAGGTATTAGTTGCAAATTCAGAGGAAGAAGTCAGATCAATAATTGAAAAGGACCCAATTCTATTGGAAGGCCACTATAAGGCTTATGAGATCGAGAAAATTGCACCAAAGTGGTTTCCAGATCAGGGTTAAAAATCAGTTATTTTGTGTGATTAGGTGATACTTATTCTTGGATCTCGATCAAATTCGACACTCGCGGAATTTGAAAAATTTCTGGAGGAACGTGAACTGGCAAATCTTTTTGTGACTCATGATGATATAGTTACAAGTCTTGAAATAAATGATTCCATAGGTAGGCTTGGGGCTTTGTCCATTAAATGGAAACTTAAGAATAATAATATTGATGGGCTGGACATTAGGGGAGCCTTGAATTATCTTGACTATCTACCTGCGAGATTATTTGAAGACTTTATTGTCGAAGATCGTGAATATGTCAGATCTGAATTTAATGCGTATTTACTTTTTGCCCTTGGCAATATGAGAAACGTTGTCAATCGTCCTTGGGGCGGAGGACTTTCTGGATTTTGTCAGTCTTTAATTTTTCAGTGGGAATCGATTTCAAAGTATGAGGGTTTAGCCACCCCCAAATATTTCCTTGGTTATGAACGAGATTTGCCAGATTCCATAAAGAAATCTGTGAATATAGTCAGATCAGAAAACCCCTTCGATGGTTATAACTGGAATACAAATCGAACACATGGCAAATCGGAATCAAGACATTATCTCTTTTACATCAGGCCATCTGGGACCCCAATTATCTGCTCAATTTGTAAGGACAAAATCTGGTACAACCGTCAAGATTCACTGATAGTGGATAACCTGAACAAGATGGTTCTCATTGAGCTGATGTCAAAAATGAAGCTAGATTTGGCTACCGTCCTTTTATTTTCTGACCACAAAACCGGAAGAATCACGTTTGGAAGTATCTCACCATTGATTAATGCTTCGAACCTATCTGAACAAGATAAACTAAGTTTTTTTAATTATCTCTGCGATGAATGTTTCTCCTAAATTTCGGGAGCCTCGGACGCTGGTGATTATAGGGACAATGGAAGATGTCCAGTGTGAGATTCTATTCGAAGTCAGTAAGCCGATTGCTAATCGAACGATTTTTCTCAATGCGGGGAGTTACGATATCGATTGGAGATTATCCTTGTCCAATGAGCAAGGTTCGTTTGTGATATGTCAAAAATTTGGCTATTTAAAACTGGATGACCCAACCATTTGTTGGTACTTACGTGGCCCTACACTCGGAGATCAATACAGTAGCCAGTTGTACTTTGAACTGCATCAGGCCCTATCCTTATATGCATATCCAATTGGTAACTACCTAATAAAAGGACCCGAAGAGGCCCTGACCGAGTCGAAACTCAATCAATATAAGGTGTGGGAGATAGGAGCGCTGCCTGAAGTTATTGTAACAAACAAGTTAGCAGCCGCCAGAAGCAAAAAGGAGTCATCGAAGGTTATTAAATCTTTATCCACAATAAGAAGTATTGCGACTAATTTGAATTCCAACTCTTTGCTTTGGAACTTGCAAGAGCTGTCAAACCCGGTCCAGCTTCAGTCGAAAGTAGATGGACTGAATGTGAAAGTTCATTATTATCGATCAAGAGCGGGGTATTGGCACACACTGTCAATTTCTTCAGTAGGAAACGAAGTTGATTACAGATACGATCCAATTGTGTCCTTTGGAGTAGTTCCGACTAAGCCTCATTGGATTAAAAAAGCTGAGAGTATATATGAACAATTTGGAAGTAGATTTTTTGATGTTGATTTGATTGTTGGAGAAGAGAAAGAATATTTTCTGGAAGTAAATTTTAGTCCAGCACCAGTCTGTTTTGAAAGGTTCATCTTTGAAGATAGTTATGTATACACAAAGTTGTTTTTGTTAGATTGGCTTTGTAAAGCTTAGATATTGAATGGTAATGAAAAAGAGCTTTATTCCCGCCTCGCTAAGACCTTATATAACTGGTTCTGAAGCAACAAGTGAAACCACTTCCTCTTTAGGGAGTGAAAAATATGACGAGATTACATCGCTGGATTACGATGTGATTATTATTGGAAATGAAGCCGATACAACTATAAATTATTTTGTTTCGTTTTGTAGGGAAAAAAGTATCCGTTTCCTTTTTATAGATAATCATCTACTCTCAAGGTCAGGTTGGGTTAGTTTATGTTGGATGTTCTTGGAAACCATAACTGAAGATCGTCCTGGGCCTTCGGGGTTATTCCTAAGAAACTTTATCTCGCCAGAATCCCCCAATTACTATCTTGCCAATCTGCTGAACGATATTCTGCACATTGTTCAAAGTAAAATCAAGGTTATAAATTCATTGTTGAATGATTCATTGAATTCTTCGAAACCCAATCAGTATGTTTCTATTGGAGGCCAAACTTGTGAGACAGTTCAATGTGTTTCCACCTCCCTTAGAAGGTGCAGGGGGGTAAGTCCAACTGGGGAAAGTAACTCGATCGTGAAGTCAATTAGTGATATTAGATCGATTGTCACTTTTTCCACGCAAGTTAATTCTAAGGCTCCATCCGATTCTATTCTTTTGATACAACCTTTCATTGAAGGTCGGAACATAAGAATTCATGTCGTCGAAGAACAAGCTATATGCCATTTCATCAATTCCAATCTTGTGGATTATCGATACGATGAAAAGATGGAGGTGGAAATTGGTCAGGTGCCGGAAGAAGTATTGAATTGGTGTATTTCGGCCACTAAATCTGAGGGTTTGAAACTAAGTGGTATTGATTTTATTCTCAGAGATAATACGTACTACTGTCTCGAGATAAATCCGTTCCCGGCATACAACTTATTTGAAGAAGCGTGCGTAAATACTGACTCGAAACAGATAAGCGAACTAATTCTGAAAGCATTTTTAAGCAAATAACCTCAACCCAGTTTAGACTAATAGCATGTTCATTGCTAGTACAATAGCAAAAGGTATTCCGCTAATCAATAGAAACATAATCGTTTTCATATGAATAGGGTTAAGTCAATTAGAGTCCTACATTATTGACGAGAAAGATTTCTTGTAGTAGGAGGTGCTAAGTCAACAGCAGCTGTTGGAAAAAGGTTTCGTAAATTGACTCAGTCATGAGATACGAAACGTATTATTTTAACCCTCCAAACAAATTAGTCTAAATGCCTGGGTCTACTTTTCGAATGTGGTTCATTTTCTCGTGTTTTGTGCTTTATGGCTGTGGCCATGAAAGTCATCAATTTGAGCAAAATTTGGAAAACACAGCCCTGGAATGGAAGTCGTTCACGAATTTTCAATTTAACCGTTTCGATGCTAATTCCGGGCTAGCGGAGAATTCTGTATTTGATGTTGTCGAAGACAAATTTGGATATATCTGGGTTAGTAATCAAGGAGGAGTTTCTCGGTTCGTTAATGGCGAGTTTGAATCTTTTAGTTCTATTGACGACAATGATTCATCGATCTTTAATGTGTTTAATAAGCTTCAACTAGATGAGGACTCACTGGTTTGTCTTACTAGTTTAAAAGGATATTGCCGTTTCGACTACTCTTCGAACAGATTCTATCAAATTCCTGTAGCTCCGGAAATAGACAAGATCAGACCTGATGTCCTCTCAGAGTCTATATCAGTTCTGGACCAAAGCTACTGGTATCAGAATGAGCATGATAGTGTTTTTAACATCGCATCCAAAGATGACCAAACCGAGCACCAAATTAAGGGAAGTGTCCAAAGATCATTTAAAGCAGGTGACACCTATTTTGTACACAGCAAAACAAACGATAGTTCTTTTCTCTATCGGCACATCAATAATGAGCTGGAGTTACATTCTTCATATTTAGATATTATAAGATGTAAAGGGGATGATCAGGGAAGACTTATAGTGCTAACCAGTCAAGGGATATACGTTGATGATGATCTTAAAGTAGCCTTTGGTTTAAATAATAGTGGGGTTCGAACCCTTTTTTTAGAACCGATCAATCAAGGAAAATGGTTGGCCGTTGTTAACGATGAAATTGGAACGGCACATCTTGAAATAGATCTGCAATATAAAAGGGTGGACACCTTGTATCGAGGAAAAAGCAGCAGGACTCTTGACATAGCAATAGCGGTTACTGGGGATAGATATTTCTTCGGGGTAGAGAAAAAAAATGGAGAAGTATGTCTTTATTCTTCGGATTTCAGCAGCTACTCAATGATTAGTCATAATATTCCTTTGAAGCGAGCGGACTATTTGATCTGTATTCGAATGGACAGCCGGAATAACCTATGGGTTGGTACTTGGGGGGGTGGGTTGTATCAAATAAGTAACGATTTACCTGTAGTTGAAAGACTTGAATTGGGATTAGATGAATCTTCGGTCGTTCCCTTTTTCGCCAACGATTCTGTTTGTTACGCAATTACCGAAAACTCAGTGATAAAAGTGAATCTTCCAACAGGCTGCTCCAAAGTGCTACACTCATATCCAGAATCGAATGAACCAACATTCTTCAAAACGATCCGAAATGACGTTTATTTATGTCGGGGTACTAGTCTTATTACAAAGTTCTCTTTAGAACACGAAAGCTGTTCGTTTATTGATATAGCAAAACTTCTCCATTCACCGGAACCGATATTGGCAAGTGTAATAGAGCAAGATTCATCTGGCGATCTTTGGGTCGGCTCCAAGAATAGAAATTCCAAGAATAGTATCGTTCGACTCCAATTAAAAGGTGGACGTTTTAGAGCGCTCTTATATAACTCCATATCTAGAGATAGTGACGAATTTTTGCAGGAGGGCTTTCAGGCTAAAGTTGGATTTTTTGATCGCAGGGTCATGTCACTTTTTGCTGACGGGGATGATGTTTATATGACGAACCAGGGTAAAGGCTTATTCAAATTTGACCAAGATCAGAACAACTTTACCTGTGTAGAAAAGGAAATGAATTTCCGTGGGAAAAGGCAAATCACTCGATTGGGGGAAGAAGTCTGGTTTTCAACCTTCTTTTCAGGTATGTTGCAATATGATCTTGAGACCAATGAGGTTATAAATGAAGTCTCCCTTAAAAAAGGAAAGCTTGACTTCAATTGGGTGGATAACGAGCTGGTTTTGTCCGAAGATTTAATGTTGATTAAAGGAGAAAAGAAGCTTTGGCACATATTCGCCCCTCGAAAGAAGAGAGGCACTCCATTTCCAGATTATCACTGGGATGAGTTCCTATTGTTGGCTCCTCATGTCCCAAGATTGAATGATAATGAATTTCTGGTTCCCGGTAAAGGAGGTTTAAACATTATCAGGCCTCAACTTGAGGTTAACGCTCCAGAAAACAATTTGGTCATTCAAAAGGTTAACTCAACTTTGGCCATCGGCGCTGATAAGTTTTTCGAGAATTTATCGAGCATAGAAACAACTTACGACAAGAATGATTTTAAATTCAAAATCAATGATTTAAAACCAGAGAAGCAGGACTTGGTATATGAATATACACTTGAAGGGAGAGACGACTTTTGGATGGAGTTCACAACCAAACAGGCCATCATACTTAGAGATATTAATCCTGGGAAATATTTCTTAAAGTACCGTTCCAAATCTACTACAGGCATGCCTTCGGTATTAAGACAGTTAGAAATTACAGTCCATAAACCTTGGTGGCTTCACGGTTATGCTATAACCGCGTATTTATTAGTTGTCGTATTGCTGTTCTGGATCATTCTAAGGGCGAGAACATCTGCATTGAAGTCTAGACAAGAATTACTCGAGTCAGAGGTTGAAAAGGCGACTCAGGAAATAAAGAATCAAAAAGACGAAATAGAAGAAGCCCATCAAGAGATCAAAGACTCCATCTCCTACGCCAAGCGTATACAGTCTGCGATTCTACCTCCGGACAAACTGGTAAAACAATACCTGCAGGAGTCCTTCATCCTTTATAAACCAAAAGACATTGTGGCTGGGGATTTCTATTGGGTAGAAGCCCAGGACGATACCATTTTCTTCGCAGCTGCCGACTGCACCGGACACGGAGTGCCAGGGGCTATGGTGTCGGTAATTTGCAACAACGGACTCAATAGATCCGTTCGAGAATTCGCGCTTGGCATCCCAGGAGAGATCCTCGATAAAACCCGTGAGCTGGTCATTCAAGAATTTGCAAAATCCGAAGAAGAAGTAAAAGACGGAATGGATATCGCCCTGTGTGCACTAAAAGGTAACAACCTGTACTACGCAGGAGCTAACAATCCCCTTTGGATCGTGCGTGATGGACAGGTTATAGAAACTAAAGCGGACAAACAACCCATTGGTAAATACGCGGAAGCAAAGCCGTTTACCACCCACCAGATCGAATTGCAAAAAGGAGATATCATCTATGTGTTCTCCGATGGATACGTCGATCAATTCGGTGGAGAGAAAGGCAAGAAGTTCAAAGCCAAGAACTTCCGTGAGCTGCTTGTCTCTGTTAGCTTCGAGTCGATGAAATCTCAAAAGGAGAAGATTGATTACACCTTTGAGAATTGGAGAGGGGAGTTGGAACAGATCGACGACGTATGCGTTATAGGTGTGAGAGTTTGATCTACCATTAGAAATCCAGGGTTGCAAACAGGGGCACTTTTGTTGTGAGCAAGCATCTGCAATGTTTGTCCTGTAAGGCTGACTGTATAATGTTAAAGAACCATGAGCTAGCGATCACTGACTGTAGGGAGGTAATCTCTGTTGTCAGAGACATTTATCACATGTTACGCCATAAGATCAAACGTAGGGAGTTAATGCAATTATGGATGTGCAGCGTATTTCTTGTAATTTGGAATTACACACGTCTTAAAGTGCTTTGTTTATTACTAATCATACCGATTTTGAGTTCATTAGACTTATCTGCCGATGTGTGTCCAAAAGGCGATTCGCTTAGCCATTTAAATGGTCCCATTAAACGGGGTGTTGCTACAAAATTCATAGGTCTCGACTCTGCCAATATTGAATATGCAGGACAAGGATACACGGCCTAATTCTTCACAAACCTTAATCTGAAACTATCAACGTCAATTATATACAACCCGTTTGTAAGATGGCTTATGTCGAGTTCATTCTTAGAACCAACTAATGGTATGGATTTGACGAACCTTCCTGAAATGTCAAATAAACGTAAGTTAGTTGATGTACTTAAACTTCGTTCTACTGTGATAAGGTTCTCAGAAGGGTTAGGATACACCAAGACTGTGTTTCCGATGCGCTCTTCAATATTCATTACGTTAATGGCCATGCAGTCGGATGTGTCCGCACAACCTCCATTAGAAATAGCAACCGCATAATTTCCGGAAGTTGGTGAAGAAAACACATTGCTTGTTTCGCCACTAATAGGGATCAAACTGGTGTTACACTCAAACCATTGATAAGAATAAGAAGGTCCTGCATTCACAACAATATCATTGCCTGTTAGGTTGATCGAGTAGTCGAAAGACGGAACTGAATCAACAATGGTATTGAAAACAGTATTGGTAATTACAGGATCATTAAAATCGAAATAAATCCCAACCCTGTTGGTAATCTCGGTTCCATTGGCTACGGACGAAAGAGGATCGACTTCAAAGATCACATATCCATGACTTTCCGGTTCATTAGTTGCACTATCTGGCAAATGGATATCATCGAATCTGAATTTTAGAACATTCCCTGGCAAGAGCTCTGTGATCATGGGTTCATGACTCTTGCCAACAATAATCACGGAGTTAATGTCAAGGTCCGCATCCAGACTATCAATGATAAAAATATTGATCGCGTCAGCCGTTCCGGTATTCTGGAAACGGATTGTATAGGTTAAAGTCTCTTTGCTCACATAGTTCGGTTGACATACACCAGCGGGATAAACTGCCTTATCGTTTGGGTCTAATGAACCAACAATCTCATGGCAAGGTAATTTGATGTTGTTGGCAGGATTTGTATCGGACCCATCGGGATTGATATAGAGATCGAAGCACAAATGATTACCGATTTGAAGCGCAGTGCTTGCAGTCACATAAACGCATGGAGCGAAATGAGTTGAATCATATGTTAGGTTGCTGAAATTCCATATTAATGAATCACCAGATACCGTAGCCGGAGCAATGCTAGATCCTGTGTATGTCAACCCTGAGTCCAGCACGAACACCAGAGTACCAGACACCGGGGTACAGCCTGCATTAAATGCATCCAGGCATATGGTGTTGGAAAATCCGGGTCTAAACTCATTTTGAGGTATCATGTTTACATTCAGGTCATACCCAGAAATCACGCTGGGTCCTCCTATCAGGACACTCGTATTTCTGACACAACCAATTCCGTCAGTTATGGTTATATCGTAGTAACCACCCGTTGTAAACACAACCGAGGAATCATTGGTCACCGGGCTCGTGTTCCAAGAATAATCGTACGGCGGTTGCCCACCACTGGCAACGACTTCACCGTAACCGGAAGCTGCACAGCTGACATCTACCAAAGAGTCAAAAGTAAAGGATAGAAAGGAGCAGGAATCCTGATTAATCTTTATGATAAACATGTCATCATTAAATCCGCTTAATGGATTAAGCAGGTGCACACCCGATGATGGATCCGCATCAATTGTCCCATCGTAATGCCCTGTATGTATAATGTTACCTGCTCTGTTTATATGTATTCGGCTGGAAAATGACGAGCCGGTAGTTTCAAATTGATTTACCCAAACAAATTCTCCCAGCGAATCCAGTTTAAGAAGAAACAATTCCCCATCAACCGAATTCGTAATATTGAACACTCCGGCTCCCGGATCCATATCAACGGTTCCGGGGTCCATTATTTGACCACTTACGTATACATTGTCGAAATCGTCCGTTTGTGTAGCAAAGGGATTAGTTGTAATAGGACTATCAATTACCTTATTCCAGACATAATTGCCGGATGAATTCAATTTAGTGATAAAAGCGTTGGCGGCAGACGGGTTCGCCGATGCATAAGAAGTTCCGGTCCCTGGGTCAAAGTCTACCGTTCCGTAGAAGTACCCACTGACAATAACATTATCGCTACCATCTACTTCAATATCTGCACACCGTACATTGGGAGATAGTATTGGAATACTGTCACCAACAAAGCCCTTGCTCCATAAATAGTTGCCTGTTGGATCTAATTTTGTTATAAATGTCCCTAATCCGTGTGGGACCATCAGGTTCGCTGTGTCCGGACCCGGGTCAAAATCCGCGGTATCATAAAAAAGGCCTGTGACGTATATGTTGTCCATGGCATCCAAGGCAACTCCTACAGGATAGTCCAAACTGGTCCCCCCTAAAATTCCTGCCCAAACAATCTCTCCGGTTGAATCCATTCGTACCACAAAAACATCTCTGTTTCCAGCGGAAGTAATATAGTTCGTTCCACCACTTGTGTTAAAGTTGCCGGTGCCCTGGAATTCGCCAATGATAACTATCTCCTCGTTACTGGTCATTTTCATGTCTTCAGGAAATACGGAGTAGCTGCCGTTAAACGTTTTAACCCAGTCTAATTCACCTTGTGTATTCAATTTCATCAGATAGGTGGCCTCATAGAATGAGCTATCTGAGGTCACTCCAGGTCCAGGATCAAAATCCACCCGTCCTCTAAATGTACCGGACATGAAAATACTTCCATCACCTCCTATAGCAAACCCCACACAATCAAACTTGTTTGGTGGCGTTCCGATTAGTGGAAATTGTTGATGCCACAAGTAATGACCAGCTGAGTCAAGCTTTAGCAGGTATAATTGGCTTCCACCCCCTGTAGTATTCAATGTAGCTGGCCCCGGATCAATGTCTATCGTCCCGGCATAACCTCCGGTGATATAAACATTATTACTATCATCGCTAAAAACTGAGTAATGGGTTCCCTCAATAGCATTTGCCCATTCCAAAGCTTGCCCATGGCAAATAATGCCTGTAATCAGTAACAATAAGAGAGCCCCGCAATTTTTCATAACGACAAATTAGTAAATCATGTTGATGTAACTTAACCACTCCATTAGTTATATCGACCGTTAACTAAAACATAGGGGCAACATGATTGCGAGGTGAGAATCGCACAGAAAATTTCAAACGGGTAATCGTCCAGTTGAAGTCGTTTTGTTCTGTAATGTCTTATTATAGCGACTGTAAGGCGATAGCCTTATATTAGTTGGCATGGATGATATGCGATTCAATATTCTGTCTCACTTAAATGAGAACGGGCACTCCACGGAAGAATATCTATGTAACGATTATTTGTCAAGTTTAAAGACTTATAAGGGAAATGATGATATTGGAACTGTCTTTAGGGCAATTCATGAGCTTTGTTACGAAGAAAAATTCTTAAAGGAAGAAAGAAGCTCAACTAAAATAACTCCGTTTCTTGAAGAGAAAAGACGCACGAAAGATCAAAAGACGTGCAAGAGATTCAATAAAGATCACGAAAACTATGTAGGAGATATTTACCTGTCGGTAACACTGAAGGGAAGACTTTTCATGATGGAGCATCAGAAATTTAAAAATGATGCTTGGTTTTCAGGTGTTAGAAAAGCAACTTATTTCTTCACGTTCTTGTTGTCTATAGCGGGTTCGGGTTTCGGCTTTTACAACTTCTTTAGCGAAGACAAGCAATCAGCCCCAATACATGACCAGTTATCAAAAGAGTCATTAGAACAACCCAAGCAAATAGAAAACAATATTTCTTCAAATTCTTCATATGTAGAAGATTCTACACCAAGCCCAGAATAATCGTGTATAAATGATGATAAACAATTAAATCACCTAATTCCTTAAGTAGATAGTTCTGTCCTATAATGGAATTGCGTTATGTTACTTAGCTTGGGGCAAGGGATTTGGGGTAATTGCTTATTCAAGCAATTATTCCGACCAAAGTCGGAAACCAAAAACCGCAGCAGAAGGGTTGCCTGCCAAATAAGGCACAACTTGTTAATTTCAATTTTTAGAGAGGGGAAAAGAAAACAAGGGCACAGGGCAGTGCCCTCTTTAAATTATACAACCGGGTAGGGGAAAGGCGGTTATTGGAGCCTGCGACTTTAACGGCCTGACCTGATAGGGAATTCAAATAATATTCTTAAAAACAGCCTAAAATCGTATCTTTGAAACCAAAGAAAGAACTGTGCTGTAGCTAATTAACTCTTGACGGAAATATCATATTATAAATGAATGCCATCAGGATTTTCTTGGTGGCATTTTGTTTTATAAACAGTATCTATAATGGACTTTAAAGAATACCAAAAACGTTCAAAAAAGACGATTCAAAACTATGAATTGGATGAACGTATAAACAGTGTTATTCCTTTCCTTGGGATAATTGGTGAAGCTGGTTCGGTGATAACTGAATTAAAGAAAAGGCTTAGAGATGGAGATTCTTATACGAATTTCAATAACAAGTTAAAAGAAGAATTAGGAGATGTGCTATGGTATATTTCTGCAATTGCCACTCAACATGATATAAAACTCGAAGATATTGCAGCAGAAAACCTGAAGAAAACGTACGATCGGTTTTCGGATGATGACACAACCAAGTTTAAAAACTATGATGCAGATTTCCCAAAGAAAGAGAGATTCCCGGAAGAATTTGAGATTGAATTTGTTCCTTTTAAAGAAAAGGGTAAAAATAAAGTAAAGATTATAGATGGAAGAGATGGTAAACTATTAGGCGACCCTTTAACTGACAATGTTCATGATGACGATGGTTACCGGTTTCATGATATTTTCCATTATGGATATGTGGCATATCTGGGGTGGTCTCCTGTTGTAAGAAAGTTGATGGAGCGGAAAAGAAAAAGCAAAGATGAGATAGATGAAAATGAAGATGGAGCAAGGGCACAAATTACAGAAGAATTAGTATCGCTTTACATCTATAACCATGCACAAAACCATCAATTACTTAAATACAGTAAGAGTGTTGACACGGAAGTGTTGAAAACTGTTCAGAAACTCGTAAGCCAAATAGAAGTTCGTGATTGTACCGCAAAACAGTGGGAAACAGCAATATTGAATTCATATCGTGTTTTCGATAAATTATGCCAAAACAACGGAGGCAGGGTTTTAGTCAGCTTAAAAAACAGGCGATTAATCTATATCGGAAAGAATTAATATGCTGACAGTTTATAAAAATAGGACAAAACCTAAACCATCTATCGTTTTTGAAACGTACTGGAAATTTGCAGCCAAAAGGCAGGAAGTCTTTTTTAATCGGCTAACAGGTTCTTTGCCGCCTTGGACAGATGACCTTATTTTACGAACATACAAGTTTACGAACGCTTACAGGGCTGCGGATAGAGTTAGCCAGTATTTAATTAAAGAAGTAATTTACAAAGGAGATCAATCGCCAAATGAAATTTTCTTTCGAATACTCTTATTCAAGATTTTTAATAAGGTAGAAACATGGAAGTTTTTAGAAAAAAAACTGGGTGAAATTCGATTTGCTGAATATGAGTTTTCCAGATACAACACTATTTTGAATGAAGCAAAAAAACGAAATGGAGCAATATATTCTGCGGCTTATATAATGGCCTCAGGAAAGAGTGCTTATGGGAAAGAAAGCAAACATCAAAACCATCTTAAAATGCTGGAAGAAATGATGCACAATAACCTTCCCAATAAAGTGCAAAACGCTGAAAGTATGGAACAACTTTATGATATGCTTAAGAACTATCCGAGTATTGGTTCTTTTTTAGCTTATCAGTTGGCAACTGATATTAATTATAGTGAGCTAACAGACTTTTCTGAAATGGAATTTGTGAAAGCAGGACCGGGAGCAATTGATGGAGTTAGAAAATGTTTTACATCATTGGGAGATTATACTATTGAAGATGCTATTAAAATGATGGCAGATATTCAGCAAGTTGAATTTGAACGATTGGGTTTAAACTTTCAATCTCTTTTTGGGCGTTCCTTGCAATTAATTGATTGTCAGAATTTGTTCTGTGAAGTAGATAAGTATTCACGTGTAGCTCACCCAAAGATTGCAGGAGTATCAGGACGTAAGAGAATAAAGCAAAAATTTCAACCTTCTTCTTTAAAGCCCATTGATTATTTCTTTCCACCAAAATGGAATCTTAATCATCATGTGCTGCATCAAAATCTAAATAACTATGGATAAGACCCACAACGTATTTATTAGCCATTTTGGAAAAGATGACGAACATGTCCAAAGGTTGAAGCAAAGGTATATTGATAAAGGGTACAATGTTAGAAATAGCTCTATCGATAGTACTAAACATAGAGATGGAAGAAAACCGCCAGATCAAGTTGTAAAAAGGTTATTGAGAAGACAAATAAGTTGGGCGGGAAAATTCATTTGTTTGATTGGAGAAAAAACACATACAAGACCTTGGGTCAATTATGAGATTAGACAAGCGTTTCTTCAAGGAAAGGAAATTGTTGGAATATATAAGCACGGTTGTAATAACTCTGTTAGGTTACCAGAAGCGTTTAAAAAGTATGGAGGTGATTTAGTGGGGTGGAACTCTATAGAAAAGGTATTAGAACCAGGCAGCGATGGTAATCGACAATGGGAAAATCCAGATGGTACAACAAGCACTCCGATTAGCAAATCACTTCATTCTAATTGCTAATATGGGATACTACTCTTATATAGTAAGAAGAGATTACGGGTTTGCTCCAAATCCCTTTGGTAAGTATTGCACATTAGCTACTTGTAAGCAAGATATAAGGAAAAGGGCTGAGATTAATGATTGGATTTTTGGCACTGGTTCCGCTGAGTATGGAAAGTCTAATCACCTAATATTCATTCTTAAGGTTACCGAAAAAATGACCTTCCAAGAATATTGGGAAGACGCAAGATTTTATTATAAAAAACCTATAATGAATGGGAGTCAGATCAGCATGTATGGGGATAATATATATCACCTTGAAGAAGGTGATGATTCATGGTTACAAGAAAACTCTCATCACAGTTATGAAGGGGGTGCTATTAATGAACATAATCTAAATAGAGACTTAAGTGGGAAATATGTTCTTATATCAGACACTTTTGTGTACTTAGGTAGACGAAGTATTTTATTACCTGAGAAATACAGAGAAAATATTGTCAAAATAGGTCCAGGTTATAAAAGTAATTGTATTGAAAGTAAGTTGGCAGAAGAACTGATTAATGAAGTAGTAGATGGATTTGGCTATGGACTTAAATCTCTTCCAAATCAGATTATTGGAGAATTTACAAGATATAATGGTAAATAATTATGTATAAAGCTCAATTACATATTCACGTTGTCTGGCATCCCAAATACAAATCAGGACAAAAAATTGCCGACCAACTTTATTCCTATTATAACCGAAATGTGGAAGAGGCTCTTTCAAGAGGGATTGGTATTCCAGTTTTTTATCGGTCAGTAACCTATGAAAACGGATTACCCAAAAAGATTGAGTTAAAAGAAGCAGAGAGAAATGCCATTGTTTTGTTAGTCGATACGAATGCTATCAATAACTGGAAAGATTATGCCAAAGAACTGCAACAACAAGTGGATGATGCTGGAGAAGGAAATCGTTTGTTTCCGGTATCTATATCACCCAACTTTCCTAACATTGGCAATTCTGTTGCTCAAAGTAATTTCATTCGGTTGCATGAGTTAAATGGGGTTTCAAAACAAGCGGAGCGATTATTATCTCAACTTACCCATGAACTCTGCCGAATGCTATATGGTAAGCCGAGACTTTCAGAAACAACAAAAAAAGCATTGAGTAATGAGCCAGTTACTCTTTTTATAAGTCATGCAAAAAGGGATGGGGCATCCATTGCTCAGGAAATCAAGGTAATAGCAGATGCCGATACATCCATGAAAACATTCTTCGATACTATTGATATTGCTCCTGGTCATAAATTCAAAAATGAACTTGATGGAAATATAGAATCGGCTGCATTATTAGCTATTCAAACAGATTCATATTCTTCAAGAGAGTGGTGTAGATGGGAAGTGTTAAAGGCAAAAAAAGGAAATCGCCCCATAGTAGTTATTAATGCAGTTAAAGAAGGAGAAGAACGTAGTTTCCCGTATTTAGGGAATGTACCAACAATACGCTGGAAAGCAAGTGTAAGTAAAGAAAAGTTAATACAGCGAATATTGGACTTTACGCTGTATGAAGTATTGAGATTTATCTACACATACAAGCACTTAGAAAATTTAAAAGGGCTTACAAAAATTACCGGTACAAGAAAACCAAAAATACTTGCCAGTCCTCCAGAACTCCTTACACTGCTTGAAAAAGCCACAGAATCAGAAACAAAGGGCAATATAGTTATATACCCTGATCCACCATTAACATCAGAAGAACTGGAATTATTAATGGACGCAACGGATGATTTTGAATTTCTTACTCCAACTGTTTTAGCAGCCTATTCAACAATAAAATCATCCTAAATGATCTATCAACAAAAAATACATACGCTACTAACGGACAAAAAAATTGGATTATCCATTTCTGACTCAGAGGATTTAGCACGTTTAGGATACAGCAAAGCACATTTAACAGATGCAAAGATTGAAATCGCACGGCATTTACTTTCAATAGGAGCAATACTAATGTATGGGGGAGATTTAAGAGATAATGGATATACAAGAACATTGTTTGAGTTGGTAGAATCTTACAAACCCGGAGATATTGATGAGGAAAGGTTATCTCTAATCAACTATTTAGGCTGGCCGTTGCATGTTACGTTAACAAGTGAACTAAGAGCAAGTCTTTCACAAAGAATCAAATTTGAGTTGCCCGGTCTCCCTTCTGATTTACCTGTAAATCTTAATCCGAAGAAATATCTTGAACCTAAAACTCCTAAAGAATGCTATGCATGGGCAAGAACAATGACTTTTATGCGTAAAGAAATGACTAAAAATAACCATGCAAGAATAGTAATGGGAGGAAAGTCATTAGGATTTAAAGGAAAATATCCCGGCATTGTAGAAGAAGTTTACTTTTCAATAAAAGCCAAAAAGCCAACTTATCTTATTGGAGCGTATGGAGGAATAACAACTGATGTTATTGCTGCTTTAAGTGGTAAACAACCTGAACGGTTAACAGAGAAATACCAATTCTCAACAAAATCGGCCTCAGATAATGGAGTATATTTTAATAAAACAAAACCTAAAAGGGTTGATGCAATTGATTATATCAAGTTAGTTGAGTTTTTCAATGAAAGTGGTATTGACAGTTTGAACAACGGATTGACAGAGGAAGAAAATAAAAAACTATTTAAAACAATTCATATTCCAGAAATGGTATCATTGATATTAAAAGGAATGGTAACTGTTTTTTCAAAAAATAAATGAAACTCACCAAATACACCTCCCAAGGAATGTGTGTTGGCTAAATAGCCTTGGTTCATTTTATCCTTGCATTTCCCGAACCGATAGCCATAATTTTGGCTGTACACTGGAGTGCAACTTATCAGAATATCCTATTTAACATAATATGGAAGGTTATCAAAAAAGAGCGTAGGCAGGAAAAAACACAGGGCGTGCGTTGGCGTGAATTCGTGAATACAGCAAGGAGCAATTGTCCTTGGCTTTGATGTAGGCTGCGATAGCAGCTATGCTGTGCAGCAGCATTATTCACAAAGAGCGGGCAGATAGGATTGTTTTTTCTTGAATTTTTCTTTGGTTCGTTTCTTTTGTTTCAAGACAAAAGCAAATGAACATCTACCAACTATTGAAATTTGACAACCGCTAACAACAAAAATCCGAACCCGTCAAATTTCCCTTAAATTCTAAACTCGCTGAGAAATCCGAAGGATTCATGAGTTCCTTTAAAGATTATTAACTCACGAATAACTCGATATTTTCATTCAAACTGCACAATTGTTCAAAATACACGAAAATTTCACAAAGCAAATGTGCCGCAACGCATGTGAGGCTTATTTGCTTTCCATTAAGAGAATTGGCTTGTGCGACCCAAAAGTGCGTAGGCAAAATTGAAATTATTTTAGTCCCGAAATCTCGGGACGCCAAGTTTTAAAATTCACGCAGGATTATCCATAATAACCAAAATCGTTTTGTCCTATAATGTACTGCGTTATGTTACTTTGCTTTGGTTAAAGTTGCGTTCCCTCCGTAGCGCAGCGGAGTGGGGGAAAAGCCACTTTAAAACAGGGTAGAAGTAATTTTGAGGCGGTGCTTTCAGAAGGGGAGGGGAACCCCGGCTACGAAGCACAAGCCCCTTTCTTAAATTTGGTCTTCTTCAAACTAACTCGCCAAAGGCACCATATCCTTAAAAAGCCGGAAATAAAAAAGCCCGACATCAGCCGGGCAAAAAGTCTTTCAAAAAGAGCCGGAAGTTTTACAACCTCCTTATTTCGTGCATGTATAAACCTGTCATCTTCTTGATTAGCTTTTCGTCCATGCCTTCTTCTTTCAATTTCTTTGCAATCTCTAAAGCCTTATTACGTTCAGCTTTGTCCTTTTCCATGTCGATTTTCCATTGCTTCAACTCGGCTTTATCCCTATCAACAATTTCAAACATTCCAGACTTCTTCAAGTCATCCAAGATACCTTCATCAACAAAGCTGGTGAATCCTTTTTCGGAAATGACTAAATGGTCGATTACTTCAATGTTAATCAGCTTACCGACTTTCAGCATTTTATCTGTAAAGTCCAGATCAGCCTGTGAAGGTTTGAGATTTCCACTGGGATGATTATGAACTAAAATCATTTTCACGGCCAACTTATAAATAGCCATTCGGAAAATATCGGGTGGATCAGCACCAACACGGTTTACAGCACCCAATCCGATTAGTTCGATGAACAGGATTTTGTTCTGATTATTCAGCCCAATTACCCAAAAGTGTTCCTGATTCCTACGAATTTTGTTTTCACG
The DNA here is from genome assembly GCA_965267315.1 of Parvicellaceae bacterium. Taxonomy (GTDB): domain Bacteria; phylum Bacteroidota; class Bacteroidia; order Flavobacteriales_D; family Parvicellaceae. The sequence continues at coordinate 3,070,076 of OZ253949.1, read as the reverse complement.
CAACAGTATTTGCTGCATGATGCTGTACACATCATCCGAGTTCAGGATTTTGATCTTTTGTTCTTTGGATAGGCGAACATTCATGTTGCAAACATACAAAATTCAGACGGGTAAAAATATCTTAAATATCGAGATATTCCAAAGAAAATATTATTTTTACTCCGATGAAAATTTGGGATTCTATGAACCGTATCAAAGAGGTTTTAGAAGAAAAAGGGATTAAGCAAACTTGGTTAGCCGAGAAGTTGGGAAAGAGTTACAATATGGTTAACTCCTATGCACAGAACAGAAGCCAGCCAAGCTTAAACGACTTGTACAAAATTGCTGAAATCCTTGAAGTAAGTCCCAAGGATTTGCTTGTGGACGATATAAACGAAAAAAGTGCCTGAAGTTACTTTTGAAATAGAAAAAGCAACACCTTTCCTTCGATGGACGGGGTCAAAATCATGGTTTGTAAAGGACGAAATTCAAAAGTTCTTGACTGTCGATTTTACCAATTACCATGAGCTGTTCTTGGGTGGTGGAGCCGTGTTCTTTCATTTGGCACCTGAAAACCAATCGTATTTATACGATCTCAATGAGGAGTTAATCAATACATACATTCAGATTCGAGACAATTTGGATAGTGTTGTTTCTGCGCTCAAAGATTTAAAGAATAGCGAGGAAGATTATTACCGTATTCGTGCCAGAAAATGCAGAACAGATCATACTCGTGCTGCCCGTTTTATCTATCTGAATAGGACATCATTTAATGGGATTTACAGGGTAAATAGTCTTGGTTTGTACAATGTTCCGTATGGCAAACGAAAAAGTGTTGATATTGTAACGGAGGATAATTTAAGAGCGGTTCAGGAAGTGTTGACAGATGTAGAAATTGTGAATACTGATTTTGCTGATTCTCTTGAAAATATTCGGGAAAACGATTTAGTATATATCGATCCTCCTTACACTGTGGCACATCAAAACAATGGGTTTATAGAATACAATAGCAAATTATTCTCCTGGGAGGATCAAGAACGATTATTGAATGTTGTTAGAGCAATAGATGATATGGGAGCATATTTCATTTTGTCGAATGCAGAACATTATTCCATCAGAGACTTATATCGGGGAGTTGGTCAAATACATACTGCAAGCCGATACAGTAAAGTAGGAGGTAGAAACAAAACACGAGGAATGTTCAATGAAGTGATAATTACGAACATTAATAACTAAAATGGGTGAAGCATTTAAAATAGAACTTACAACCGCAGATAAGTTCTGGACACCAAAAGGTTTGGGGTCGGTTGGGATGGATCCATATAGGGCTATATCCGAACTTGTTGCGAATTCAATTGACTGGAGGCGACCAGTTGAAGATGATATTGATCCAGCTATTCAGATCATTATTGATCGTGGAGTAATTGAAGTGCGTGATAATGGCGTAGGCATGACAATTGGTGAGTTGCAAGATGCTATTCAGTTATCCGTTGCCAATAATGAAAAGCGTCCGAATTTGCGGGTTCGGAAAGGGATGTTCGGAATGGGGATGAAAGTAGCCTGCCTATCACTTGGCTGGGATATATCAATTCGCACTCGATCGCCTCAAGAACCGGGACTTGAAAATGTACTTCATTTAAACACCCGGGCTTTTGATCATAATGAAGATAAAAGAGAACGAGATAATGTTGAGGGTGAGCAAATCGCACACGATACTTCTGGCCCATTAGGTGAATGGGAAACTGGAACTTCAATTATTATTAGAGACCTTACGAATAAATATCTTAAAGCAATTCCCATACGAGATTCATTACAAGAGGTATTTAGTCCGGAGATTGGAGTAGGGGAAGTCTACGTAGAAGTTATTGACTTAGAATCAGGTGAAACTTATCCCTGCCAAAAAACAGAAGTTGCAGTTTTTGAAAAGTACACCATCAATCTTGATGAGTTAAGCCTATATGTTAAAGATGATAATGGTGAAAAATTCCAAATTACTGGATGGATTGGATTATTGAAAACAGCAGCATCGGGTACTGGAAAATGGGGGTTACATCTTTTTAAAGATAATCAGGTGATTGAACGATTTCACCAATTACCAAGCAGACTGGGTGGCCTAATGACACGAAATCCGCACCCCATGTATGGTAGAACATTCGGAGAGATACACCTTGATATGTGTAAACCCAATTTCCATAAAGTTGGATTTGATTATTCAACCCAAAGTTGGGAAACAGTTCAAGCCATTCTGAACCCGCACATCGACAAAATAATGAATGCATCATCTGAATATCGAGCAGGTGATGAAAAGCAAGCCCATAAAGCACTAAAAAAGATACAGCAGCATAAGAAGGCAAGTAAAAAGGCTATTCAGAAACTTAAACAACAGCAAGAGGATGAAAACAAGCCTGATGATGCCTTTGTATTACCCTCTGGCGAATGGTTCATTATTATTGAGCCAATTGCAGAAAGTTTTGGCCCCAATAGCCGATTAAAGCCGTGGAGATACCACTTCCGGGAAGAATCGAAGGAACTAATTATCGTCATTAACAAAGCGTCAGCAATTTATGAAAACCACGTTCTAAACAGCTTCAATGATGAAGTGATGGAAATTGTGGTTAACTGGGCGATTTCTGACTGCTTGATGTTATTCCTGCATGAACGGTTTAACTACGATCTGGATGATGCGGTGAAGTTCAGGAACGAACAGCTTTTAACGAAGCTATTTTCAACTGACGAAGAAGGTAAAGCATGACACCGGAATTGGAAAATATCGAGATTCCTCTCCAACAGAGGTACGACCAATTTCTGGAATGGGTCAGCCAACAGGGTAACAACAATCCTGAAGTATTGGCTCCAAAACTTGATGTGCAGCCAAGTGTTATTGACTTGTTCTACGAGTTGGGAGCATTGGAACCGGAAGAGTTTACTATAATTGATGAACACAAAATAGATGTGGGTATTCTGTATCTAATCGTTCACTTCAATAAACCGATTCGTAGTCGAATATATCCACGAGTTGCAGACTTCATGGAATTAGCACAACCCCTTTCTGCAATTCGGGATTTTGTTGATGAAGAAATCGTTTCTGTTTACTCTGGACTTCTGAAAAAGATTTGTGGAGGATATTGGAAATCAATATCTGGATACTTAAAAGCAAAAGACATCAATACTGGACTTCTTAAGAAAGGTATACGCGGTTTTTTCTTCTCTATTGGTCGTCATGTAGACAACGGAAATGAATTAACCATAAATCAACTGGAATATGCTGCACAGATCATTGTTTTCGATGATGAATATGAACATGGGGTGTTTTTAAATGATCAAGTACTCAAAGACTATCCTGATGATTGTGAACTGATGAAAGAAGCAGTGGAGTTAATAAAAGGATTAGTTGAAGCCAGCCGATGAGTAATAAAGATGTTTTTGCAAAATCTGTTTTCGACCTTCCGAATCACAGAAAGAATGAGGGTTACATCACTGCATTAACGGGAACGTTTGCAGAGTACCAAAATCAGCTAAACAATTTTGATGGAGTGCTTAAGGATCGACTTTCGGTTAACGATACAATGATCCAAAAGCAATGTGCTTGCATTCTGGAATCACTCACTTCATATTATCAAGGATATCCTCATCAGGCCTATGTAATTCTAAAAGAATGCTTAGACGAATTAAAGGCTGCTGATTTGCTTCCAATACAAGATTCGGCAGTTACGGAGGGGCTTGACGAATACTACAGAGTAAGAACCGGACAGGGAAAGTTTAGTAAAAATTCGCTCTTTCATATTCCGTTTCAATTGCGTGAGAAGGTATCTACCCAGAGGTACAGTATTCCTGGACTACCATGCCTATATTTAGGCGATTCCATTTATGTATGCTGGGAGGAATTGAGCAGACCGGATATCAACCAAATGAACGTTTCTCGATTTGACCTGAATGATTCAGGTTTTCGCTTCCTGTTTTTCAACGAAACGGCAGATGATTATCGTGGTAGATGCTTCCAAGGAAATGATAATGGAGTTCCGGCATTGTTGCCGGGCTTGGTTAGTTTCCTGACTTATTATCCATTATTGCTTGCTTGTTCTTTTCAAGTATCTAAGCCAAATGAGGTATTTAAACCTGAATACATTATTCCTCAATTGCTATTGCAATGGATAGTGGGGGAGCAGGACTTGGACGGAATAAAGTACCGTTCAAACAGAATAAAGAGAAGCGATAACATGGCTGGAACATTCGCCAATTTGGCAATTCCTGTAAAAACAATGCAGGACAGTGGTTACTGTGCTGAACTAAGTGGACGAATTTCCTACACAGAACCAGTGTCGTGGCAAATCATAGATATATCAAACGATCGAAAGAAGCTGAAACTTTCGATAAATGAAATAGCACAAAGTACCCGCAGGGTGCGGAAAATAGAATTGATAGAAGGTCAGTCGGTCGACTACTTTCTTACCAAATTTGGGAAGTTTGAAGAAAAACTTCGAACCATATCAGCCAGTAAAATATAGGTTGCTTTTGTTCTAACAACATTATGTTAAATAGAACTAAAAGTGCGCTGGCCTGAAGAAAATGCGGGCATGGGTTGGCGTGAATGTGTGAATGCAGCAAAAAGCTGCCGTCCCAGTTTTTGATGTCAATAGCGCAGCGATTGAGGGCTGCGATAGCAGACCAATTCGCACAGAGCGCGTGGATAGCTTATTTTCTTCTTGATTTTTCTTTGGTTCGTTTCTTTTCATCAAGGAAAAGAAATGAACATCCACCAACGATCGCTGACTGACAGCCGTTGGCTCATGAAATACATCAGCCAGACTTGGCTACCAATTACAAAATAATTTCCGGCTAAAAAATCACACAGATTTTCCAAATCTGAATTTCCGGCTAAAAACAGAAAAATTTAACTCGCTGAGAATCGCGTAGAATTTTTCATCCTGTACAATTTATCGTACAGCGACAAAATAGAAGACCAAATTTTAGAATAGAAGTGCGTTGGAGAAAGCAGCGCAGCACAATTACAGCGCGTTGGACTTAGGGCTGGGTAGCGTTGGCAATTGTGCGTGAACAAATTTTTTATCACAAAAAATTTGAGAAAAGCAATTTCGGGTTTGCCGAAGCGGCAATTTAACATAACGACTAATTATAGGATCAAAACGATTTTACCTTTTTAAAAAGAGCGTGGGCATGTGTGAGCTATTTACTTTGTTGCCGTAAACAAAGCAAGCGGAGCGCAGACATAATATTAATTATAGTTGACCAAACGTGTGTTGGCCTTATAGACAACTCTAAAGCGTTTTGTCCTATAATAAACATTATGTAAAGTAACTCCACGACCACATACCATCAAACAATCTCTATATACACCACACTCCTAATCGGAATCACCATACCATACTTCAATATAATGTTCTGATCCGTTACCCCCCATATCGTTGTATGAACCACCTTTATCCCGGTAGCATCTCTAAGCACAATTTGCACCTTAGATTGTTCCGCATTGCCCAATGTTAACGCTCGCATTAAGCTTATTTTCCGTTTCGCGCGGTCGTTATTATTGGTTAACACATCGTCCATGAGGAACTTTAAACTGGCCACCTCTTCCTTTGGTATCAAAAATCTTGAAAGCATAATTACACTGGTTTTAAGTCATTTTAGCAAAACGAATATCAACCAGGCTCATTAACCCCCAATTAGCGACGCATTAAAATCAAATTAGAATAATCAACCTATACGTCAAACCCTAAACCCTCCAGCCAACTTATACACCCGAAACCGATTGGCCAGAAAATTATTTGCTCCTATTTTCTCTATAAACTTTTTACAGGCAGTTCCATCCGGACTGCATAACGGATGGATTAGTTTCTCCATGTCAAGAATTCCCTTGTATTCACGTTTCTTGGTAGTGCCCCAATGATCAGGAATGTGACGTGAGGCATATAAAGCAAATCGGAACGATTCTACAATCTTCCAGGGATCGGTTTGAAACTCCGGCGCCGTAAGTTCCTGCCTAAAGCGAAACTTCCAAATAGCCGCAGCCGCAGCTACATGCGCGGTTGCCTGCGAAGTAGCTCCTCCCCATTTGTAAGCGTTGCCGTTATTGACAAAATTCTTAAACTCCAAATCATCAATTTCGCTCAGGTTCATTTTAAAGGTGGTACAGATGTACTTGGCAGGCGCCGCAATATCCGTATTGTCTCCATCGCATGACTGTGCCCAGGGTTCCAGCAATATGCGACGTTTTCGGGAATTGTATTTTGGCTCAATACCACATGCGGCTATGGTTTCATGAAACTGAGCAGGTTTTACCACACCCACGAAATTATCCGCCAGTTTAGCATTTCCTGCTGCCATTACCATAATAACTCCTGCATTGTAGGCTTCCCGTATTTTTTTGTGCGCATCGTCAAAACCAAATTCACCCCCTATGCTCATTGTCACAATATCTCCTTCATTGGCCATCACATGGTCAAGTGCTTTAATCAGGTTATTAGGGTTTCCTGCACCATTTAACGAGGAAAGTGTTACGGTTTCGGAAATTTTAATGGGAACAAACTCCACATAAGGGAACAACCCTTTTCCGTAGTTAACGGTTTTTATGTGGTCGAAAAATGGATAACTCGCCGGACTCTCCGGCCATTCTTCCTGAGGTACTCCCTCCTCTCCCACTATGGTAAACCCGGTTGCCGTACCGTGCCCCGACTTTTGAAATCCCGGACCACTCAAATTATAGGATAACAACGTGTCCCAGGAATCATTAAGGTTCTGCCCCAGCACGAAGTTCTTACTTAACGCCTCACCTAAGGCGCCATTGGCTGGAGATAAATATCCCGGATAGTTTGCCAGATCAGGATGATCGGAAGCTCCGGTATCAAATTGAAATATCCTCAAACCCGAAGCTTTATGCTTCAGGCCGGTGTTCAGGTCTGAAAGTTGCTCTATGGCCTGATCTACTCTAACCACCTTTCTGTTCCATTGGTAATCTGGCACAGAACCATTGCCATTGGTGATCCTTGGAATATTCTGTTGCCAGTTATCGGATCCTGCAGAACCTGTAGGAACCACTTTGCCAGTATCAATGCTAAACCAGAATTGCTCCGGAAAATCCTCATAAAGCCGCTTCAATTTGGCTTGCATTGTCCATATTTCTGTTGTTCTGTTAAACCGCGTAGGGATAATGGCTCGAATTACCTTTTCCTGAAACTCTATACGTGGGTGGTAAACAATGAAGTTTTCTTCAAACTTCGCTTTTAGTGCATTCCTTACTGTATCGGAAGGAACGAGCATACGGATAATAACATTACTCATCTTATATGGCGTTGATTAGGTTGGGTAAGATAGTGATCTGCTGGGATTTACGAAACTGCCAGCAGGGTGTAATTATATTCTTCCGGTTGTTAGCTGCAGAAGGTGTATGCACAACATTAAAATGACTATTGGTTGACTTTTATAAGCGTACTCATTTTTTTGGTTGTTTTTTGTCAAGTTTAGCTGTTCCTTTGAATTGATGTTGCCGCTAAAAATGATTTCGGCACCAATAAACTGTTTGGACTTTTTAACTAACCCACTAACCTGCATATGGAATTAAAATGTATTGTTGTAGACGATGACGAAGTGGCGCTCAACTTCATGAGCGGCCTGGTTAACAGGCATGATGGTATCGTTCTTCTTGAAAAGTTTCAATACCCTCTTCAGGCAGTTGAATATCTGAATGAAAACGGCAAAGAGATAGATGTGGTTTTTCTGGATATTGAAATGCCAAAATTAAATGGTGTGGATTTGGCCAATCTCATTACCAACGATGTTTGCATTGTATTTACCACCAGTAACCGGGAGCATGCGCTTGACGCATTTGATTTGCATGCAACAGATTACCTCTTAAAGCCGGTACGGTATAGTAGATTTTGCGAGGCAGTTGAACAATGCAGAGCCAGGCTGAATTCGGCACATGAACCGGTGAAGATTGAGCAAGAAACAATTTTTATAAAAAGTGGAACCAGTTATATAAATCTGGATACCAGAGAGATTACACATGTTGAATCTATGGGAGATTATGTAGCTATTTTTCATGCAGGTAAAAGGCATGTTGTTTTAGGCACTATGAGCGAGGTGCTAAGTAGATTGGGTAATCCCAATTTTATTCGGGTACATCGGTCTTTTTTGATCAATCTCAGAAAAGTGGAGCGCATAGAAGGATCTGTTGTTTACATTGAAGATGTTGAAATACCACTTGGTAAGAGCTATAAGAAAGCGGTAATTGACGGGCTACGAAAGCTTTAATTGCTCTCGTTGGTGAGCGATTGATCTGTATCCAAAAATTTCCTGGCCATATTGTGCGATGCAGCCATGAGCAATTTTACCTGCTCGATTTCTTTCTCCGCTGGCAATTGAGCTTTGCACAGGCCCTCCAATTCTCTGGCCTTTTCCGATAATTCATTGAAACCCATAGTGGAAGCAGTTCCCACCATTGTATGGAATAATGGCTGGAGCGATTTAAAATCTCCTGTTCCAACCAAACGATTGAGGTCTTCAAAGTAAACTTGCACCTTTTTAAGGTAGAGTTGACATAACAGAACCCTGTCTTCGGGAGGTAAATCCATCAAAGGTATATGATCGACGTTCACTACGTTAAAGATAAATTTTCTGATATAGTTGAAAAAACGGCTGTCATCGATCCCGGTTTTCTCTTTTGAGATCCGGGATTTTTGTTCATGATCAGTTGGGTTAGCGTTCCTCTTCGTAATAGAGCTTGTAGTATTTACGTCCTTGTTCATCCACTCCCCTTTCAATCATCTCGCGATTTCCGTGAACGTAAACATGAAAGTTTTTATCCAGTTTCAATACACTTTTAAAAAACTTGGCTTGCTTCTTAACAGCCTGGTCTGAAAGCTCAAAACCATCCTGGATGGGCTCATTTTGGTGCTGAAAATCCTGAAACTTCTGAATGGTCTTCTGATCTTTTAATACAGATTGCTCAAATTCATCAATATTAAAGACCTCTGCAGCCTTAAAATACTCTGCCGATTTGTTGAGCAAATCTATCTGATCAGCCTTGGACAGGTTGTCTTCCTCCGGGAGCTGATTCTTGATAAAGGATCGGGTTAGGTTTATGGCATCGTTGGTAGCCGTTACATTGTCATGTCTTGGTTCAATCTTCAGAAAATCATTCTTCCAGTACTCTGTTTCCATTCTATTGCTGTCAATATGCAATACGGTGAAATTTCCTTCGGTATTTAGAATTAAACACCCCTTGTCCAGCTTACCGGTTCCAATTCCTTTCTTTACGCCAATTTCAGCCCCTTTTTTGAAATCCGTTTCCAAAAAGCTCTGTTTGTTTTCAACTTTAAATACCCCTACTCCATCTACCATGTTCCCTTCAATAGAGATGCCATCAAAATTGATTATGAACACATCCCCATCTTTGATATTTGGGTGTTTAGACACATCCCGAAGGTGCTTGAAACAGCTTTGAGAAAAGTCAACGAAAGAGACTTGTTGATTGTTCAAGTTTTTAACCAATTGACTCAACACATTCATCTCTATATCAACAGGATGTGAAAATTCATAGGTATTTCCCAGATAGGCAAATGGCTTTAGAAATATTTCCAGCAACAAGCTCTCTGCGCTGGGACCAAGAGCAGGGATTTCATCAAAGCCGTATTCTACATTGCTAATTACCGTTTGTGATTCATCCTGACTGTAATGATGGATCATTAGGTTTTCGATAGTGGACCGCTTAAAGTTGATCATGCCTGCTGGAAATTTGCGGCTACGAAGATATTGCTAGAATCAGACAATTGATATTAATCTGTTGAACAATCTTGAAAATTTTATTGTTATGCCTGTACTAAAACTAATCCAATGGCAAAAGCGCAAAAAGTGTACAACATTTCAGGGATAGAGGTCTATAAGGATGAGGAACGCATTGTAACCAGATTTCCGGAAAATCATGTTGGCCAGATAGATGTCTATGTGGCCGCCGGCATTTGTGATGCCGCAATAAAACTATGTAAAGACCGTCCTCACAACTTTATGACCATTGCCTTGGGAACCAAATTTTCAATTTCCAGAGCGGCCAGAGAGTTCATTCTTAACCACCCTGAGTTAGCCGCATTGCGACTTAAAGAGGCATTCGTTTGCGACCATCCGGGCATGCTGCTACCTGCAATGTTTCTGGCTAAATGCAACAAAGCTCCACACCCCATAAAAGCTTTCCATAGCATGGAAGCAGCAGAAAAATGGTTGGAATCGGAACCTGAGGAGGCTCGGAATTGTAAAATCGCTTGTTAATGGCCTTTTATCAATTTGTCAGGGAACAACACCTTTTGGCTACCAGTCGGGAGCTGTGGGATTTTATGAGTTCACCACATAACCTGGCTCGAATTACTCCGTCTGAAATGGAATTCCGCATAACATCAGAGGTGTCTGGCAAGATATATCCCGGAATGATCATTTCTTACGCGGTAAAACCTTTAATGGGAATCAAAACAACCTGGGTAACGGAGATCACCCATGTTGAGGAAGGAAAATTCTTTATTGATGAACAACGTGTGGGTCCATATAAATTATGGCATCATCAACATTTGCTGAAACCGACAGAAGAAGGAACGATAATGAAGGATATAGTGAGTTATCAACCTCCATTTGGGTTTGTTGGGTCAATTGCCAACGGCATGGTTATCAGAAAAAAACTGGAAGAAATATTTGAGTACAGGTATCAGGTACTGGATTCAATGTTTGGATCAGTTAGTCAGGAAAATCCATCTTAAACTGCTGCTGGTCTGAAGAAGTTTGCCTCCAGTATTTAGAGAACATCTGACGTTTGAACTTTACATCTGAGATTTGAAAACTGTAAAGGTCATAACCATGCTTGGTGAGCCATGTTACAAAATCATCTATGATGTCGGGTGTAAGCTGAGGAGCCTTTAGTTGTCGTCGGAATTCATCATAGTTAAACTTGCTTGACATAACACTAATTTACTGAAAAGGCAATTAGCGGACATAAGCTACACCACTATTAAAATACGGGGCAATCCACTTTCAGAAAATTGGGGCGTTTGTATTTCTTCGCAAAAACACGCTTTAGCGTAATTTCGTGACCACCAAACGAACTTCTTAGCCCATTAACGGTAAAGTCGTAAGAATAACCGAATTGGTACTCCCCTACTTCAACTCCGAAATTTAAGATTACCGCATCATTCCAACGATACCAGCCCCCGAAAACAAGTTGCTTCATTTTCACATAACTTCCTACGTTCACCTGCCAAAATTCATTCTGTGCCTGAATCAGTAAGGCTGGAGAAACGCTTAAATCTCGTTTGTGCATTTTGTCTATAGCTATGTTACCACCCGCATGAATGGTGTATTTTCTTGGCAAATAAGAAGATTGTCGTGTGATTAGTCCTTCATAAGGTTGAGTAAGGTGGTCGGCAGCAAACCCAACATAATAGGATTTTGTATATAGCACAAATCCCGTTGAGAAATCAGCGTAAAAGCGTGGTTCTCCAAACGGTTGTCTGGTATCGTAAATTTGGCCCTTTCTGGCGTCCAGCATATCGCCAAATACCAGGCTTTCCCAATTAACAGATTTCTGCACCCCACTCACACTTGCCCCCATGTTCAGGTGTAGTTTTCTGGTTAGTTTAAAATGCTGCGAGTAAGAACACCTCAGTGCACTTGTGCCCAGATTCCCCGACCCTGCAATGTCATGGGTGAAGCCCACTCCAAAACCTGAGCGCCCTGATTTTAAAGGCGTTTGATATCCAACCAAAAATGTTTGATAGGCTTTACCAACTCCGGGCCATTGATTTCTATACGCCATATTGTATGATTTCTGATCGTTATTGGCTGTTAAAGCCGCATTCAGATACATAGGGTTGGCGTAAAACTGTGAAAAGTGGATATCCTGACAGATTGCTGCACACTGAATTAGAATCAGCATTGAGCTAAGTATAATTGCTTTCATTGTTTTGGTTTTAGCGAATAAGTGATACGGTTCCATTCATCTTCAATGGCTGAAATGTTTCCATGTCGGTGCCTGAAACCTGATAGGTATAAACTCCATCTTGAACCATTTTGCCCTGGTAGGTTCCATCCCAGTGAGTGTTCATATCTTCAGACAGAAACACAAGTTGCCCCCAGCGGTTGTAAATCTCCATTCTGAAATCCTGAATGTTTATTCCAACTGGTCCGAAAAGATCATTGATGCGATCTCCATCCGGGGTAAAGGCATCGGGCATGTGTAATGAAGGTGTTACCATCAACGATACAGTATTGGAAGTACTCTGTGTATTTCTGGCGTACTTCTGATAGGCGATAACACGATAAACTCCTTCTGTAATCGCATTTTGGATAGTTACCTGAGCAGTGTTAACGTCGGCTGGAAAAAAGTCGATTGTTTCCCATCTATAGTTTGAAGTGTATTGCTGTAGTTCGTATTGATCCACTCCATTTACCCAGCCTAAGTAAGGAGTCCAGCTAAGCACACCTTCGTTGTCATTAATCTTTTGAGCCCTAAGTAATATAGAAGAACCAACGCTCACTACTGAGGTAGGCCTGTTACAGCCCATGTCAATTTCTACCTGATAGACGTACGAAGAATCGTGCACAAGCACCGCTTCATCTAACCAATCGGCAGAGTTACCGGAGACGGTGTATTGTACGTTAAACTCTCCATGTCTTGTCTTTCTTTTCAGAATGTAGTTCAACACGGCATCAGGGAGCATTGGTTCTGTCCATTCTACCCAAACAAATTCATCATCTACTACAGTGGCGCGTTTAATGGTGGAAACCTGAAGGTGTTCAATTCCCTTTAGGTGAGTACCAGAAGTATCACTCCAGGACTTTAAGGAACCTCCGCATAAACCGGTTCCGGCCACGCAGTAGTAGTATTCATCTTCACAGTATAAGGTGCTGTCGTAGTAAGTGTTGCCAGAAACAGTAGCGATCAGTGTCCAACTTGTATCCGTGGCATTCTTTCTGTAAAGCTCATAAGTATCTATCGAACACCCCTGGTAGGCACTCCATGATACCAATGCGGTTTTGTTCGAAATTGCCCCAGCCTCAACATTAATGGTGGTATGTGCATAAGAGACGTTCTTGGCGGTTTCCAGCCCACAGGTATCCCTACACACAATTTTATAAGTATAAGTGCTGTCTAGCGTATTTAAACCTGTATCTATGAAGGAAACATCGGTTTGGTTCGAGGTCCAAAAAATAGACTCATCCAAACCTGTAATCCCGTTGGTTCGGTAGAGTTCGTACTCTGAAAAGTCGGCGCCGGTGTACATTTCCCACTCGATACCTACCCTTTCGTTATCCAACACGGTTACTCTTTGCAAGCTTACTTGAGGTGGAATGGTGTCGGCAATAGTAATGTGGGAAATGTCGGTGGTATCGTTCGAACATCCGTTAGGTGTGGTTACCGTGAGCTGCACATTGTAAGTCCCTCCGGGAGCAAAAGAAACAACTGGGTTTTCGGCCGTACTCTGCGTTCCATTGCCGAAATCCCATACGTAGTTGTCGCTACCGGTACCCACCGACAGGTTGGTGAATGCAATTACAGAGTCGAAACACGCTCCCGTAAAACTAGAAGAAAAGTTGGCCTGCGGAACAAGATTCACAGTAATGGTTTGATGCACAGTATCGGGGCAGGTACCTGGAATAATATGACCAATGATATAGTTTCCCGGAACAACAGCCGCAGGATCGAAATGAGGAAATGGAGTGTGACCAAGACCACTTCCGGTCCAATTTCCTCCTGAAGTTACTGGTAACAATGCTATGATTGAGGCATCGTTACAAACATCAGATGGCAAGTTAAAGGACGCATCGGCTCTGGGTACGATATTGATGAGAACACTATCGGTTGCCGTACAGGCTCCATTAGACACCTCGTAACTATACCAGTGATTTCCTACACCAACTGTGGTTGTATTTAGTTCGCCGGTTACTGAATCGATTCCGGAACCATACCACACACCTGAGTTTGGCAATGCCTCTAATGAAACAACACCAACGTCTTCACAAAGGGGGCCGGGTTGAACTATGTGGGCAGCCACAGCAGGATGAACCAAAATGGTAATACTACTAGTGTCGCCACAACCTGCATTCAAACCATAGGAGACAACATGTGATCCTGGTCCGCTGACAGATGGGTTGAACACTCCAATGGAATCAACCCCGGTTCCCCACCACTCTCCACCGGCTTGTGCTGAGACAAGCTGAACAGCCGGATCGTCAACGCATAGTGCCGGTATCGGGGAAACATTCGCATCGAACCAGTCAATTAGACTGATTCCCGTCACAACATGGTTGCTGAAGCAAATGTCTCCGTTAGACTGTACTAATTCTACAGTATAATTACCGGCAGTGGTAATGCTCAGATTGGAAGAGTACGATAACGTATCGCCATTAACTATCCAAACTGTATGATCAGCCGGCTGAATTGAACTATCTACAACAAGGGTCGCTGGCGAACACACCAACGAATCTGCTGTGAAATATGCTTCAGGAGTTTCATAGATATTGATCAGGGCCGTTTTGGTTATAACAGTTACACAACCCGTGGAATCAACAACTTGCAATGAGACATCATAGGTGCCCGGAGCTGTGTAGGTGTGTGTTGGATGCTGATCTGTGCTGGAAAAACCATCACCAAAGAACCATAACCAATTCTGGGCTGGTGTAGAAAGGTCTGTAAATTGTATAGTCAACGAATCGCAACCAGTGCTATCCGAGATGTGAAAATCAACGATTGGCCCAGGTACCGTAATTGGATTAGTGCTAGTGATTGAGTCTGTGCATCCGTTGATATCAGTTATTACAAGTGATACATTGTAATTGCCAGAGTTTAGATAAACATGTGAAGGAGAAGCACCGCTAGCCGATCCACCATCTCCAAAATTCCATTCCCAGGACACCGCTGATGAGGATGAATCCTGAAAATTGATGAGTACCGGAGGGCATGATAAAACCGTGTCCATGGTGAAATCTGCTACCGGCTGATACACTTCAATTGCGTTTGGAATGACCAGGCTGTCTGTACATCCATTATTGAGACTGGTTAAGGTAACAGTATATACTCCTCCATCCGAATAAATGTGCGTTGGTGTGGGGTCTGTGGAGGTCGTCCCATCCCCAAAATCCCATATATAGGCCAAAGAACTCATCGATTGGTTGTCGAAGGTTACCTGGTAAGGTGCACAACCACTGGTTCCGGATATCGTAAAGTTGGAGGCTAGCTGACTTGGTGTAATCACCTGATTTGCGGTATCCACGCATCCAAATGCATTTGCTACTGCCAATTGAACCAACACTCCAAGCGAATCAGCATGCTCATAAACGGCGGTGTCCTGATTCGACAGGAAAACACCATCAACCGACCAGTTCCAGATAGAACTGGTGGTATCGGTTGAGGTTAAGTGGAATTCGTAATCAGAACAAAATTTTGTTTGTGTCGCTACGAAATCGGCAGATACGTCGTGAATTACAATTGAATCGGCAGACGTATGGGTGGAGATACAACCATGCTTTTCAACAGTCAGGATTATTGGTAATGTACCGGACTGATTAACCGTTATGTTTGGATATACATCTGTTGAGCTGGCCGAACTACCTATCTCCCAATAGTAGGAATCAGCTGTGGTATCATTAGGGTTCAGGTTGAACGTAGCGCCAACACATGCTTCAGGTGTACTGTTGATAGTGAAGTATGGCTCGGCACCAACCACTACCACCTGCTCGGAGTTTTGGATCATACAACCTAATGCATGGGTACCGCTTACCTGTACATTGTAGATGCCAATAGAATCAAAGGTGTGATTCATAACAACAGAGGTATCAGGCGTACCGTAACCATAATACCAGCTGTAAGAATAATTCAGTGTGTCTGAAGGAGCATAGTATAGAGTGGTGCCAACGCAAACCGTATCCTGAAGCTCGAAAGGAACGGCATAGTTTAGTACAGAAATAAAGTTGGTAGCGGTAGAAGTACAGCCAAGTGTATCGGCTATAGTTAACTGGGCTGCATAAATATCTGTTCCGCTTGCATAAGAATAACTAGGAGAATAATCAAGCGAACTGTCTCCGTTGCCAAAGGTCCAACCCCATGAACTAATTGTGCCACTGGTATTTGTAAAATCCACCAGATTCGAGTCGCAATTATAGCTTACATCAGCTGTAAAGCTGGCAGTAGCCCCCTGATTACTAACTATGTTTGGCCATGTTTGCGTTTGAGGGCCTGAGGGTGTCTGAGCTACAAGTGTTGCTGTAAACACTCCGTTAGAACTATAGATATGGTATGGATTTTCTAAAGTTGATGTTGTTCCATCACCAAATTCCCAGTACCAAGAGGTTGCTGAATCGAAAGGGCAATTGAATTGAACAAACTTAGGAGAGCAGCTTGGGAGGTTATAAGTTGAATCATTGTTCTCAACCGATGAACTGTCTTCTCCCATTAATACAGGTATTGCAATGGAAGATTGCGCCACGTTCGCAGTACACGTTTCAAATTCAAGTGCATTGATAACCGTAAGATTGCTTACGCAACCCGTTGCCGTTTGTACGGTTAATTGAACGGTATAACTGTTGGTGTCTGCGTAAGTATGCGTTGGTGAGGGCGAGCTAGAGGTGTTTCCATCTCCAAAATCCCAATGGTAGGCTACCGCATTACTGGTGGTATCGATAAATGTTACTGTGAGACCATTGCAATCTAACGAGTCAATCATAAATCCGGCAAGGTGGTCTTCGATGATAAATGTTGCGTAATTTTCTACAACTATTTGGCATCCCGCATTTGTTTCTGCCACAAGGCTTACGGTATGAACACCAGGAGTCATAAATACATGCTCAGGCCCTTGTAAGTTTGAAGTCGTTCCGTCACCAAAATCCCATTGCCAGTTTTGAGAACCGATAATGTTGTTTGAGAAGTCAACTGGCATCGGGATACACCCCCTTAAAGTATCCGGCACATGGCTGTTTGTAAAAACCACTTGCTCTGCTTCGATAATTCCATAAATCTTGGAAGTATCTCTGCAGCCAAGCGAATTGCTTACTTCAAGGGAGACGTCGAAAAGCCCGGATGTTGTATAAGTATGCAGTGGGTTTTGAGAGGAAGAAGTGTTGCCATCTCCAAAATTCCAATACCAGTATACAGCTCCATTAGAGTTATCAACAAACTGCGCCATTAACGGGGTGCATCCAGCAAGGGAATCAACCGAGAAAGCCGAGACCATTTCAGAAATGTGAACACTCTTTTGCATAGTGTCAGAGCACCCATTTCCAGCAGTAGAAATCAGTTCTACCGTATAGTCTCCAGATTGTGTGTATACATGCGTTAGGCTGCTATCGGTGGCCGTGTTACCATCGCTAAAATTCCAGAATGATTGAACGGTATTAATGGTTTGGTCGGAAAACAGAATTGGACTTCCCAGGCATACTGAATCATAGTCTGTGTTTATGATTGCAGTTGGAGGAGGATTAATTCCGATGGACACGGTATCACTTGCCACACAACCATTGGAGTCAACTATCTCTACGGTAATTGAATGTGTGCCGGAGGAGGTAATTGTAAGGTCAGGAGACACCGAATTAGAGATAACGGAGCCATTGAGCCACCAAGTTTCACTGATAGAAGAAGTACCACTACTAAAACCCACTGGCGTGTTCACACATGTTGCCGAGGTATGCGTAATGTGAGGTTCTTCAGCTTCAACAACCAATAGATTGTTAAGCTCCATGGTATCTCTACAGCCATTTACGGATTCGGCAATGAGCTGTGCACCGTGCTGCCCATAAGATGCAAAGCTTTTGGTCGCAGAGAATCCGGTAACTGTAGTGAAGTCTGTAAAGTTCCAGATAAAGTTGCTGGCGTTAACTGATTGATTGGAGAACACAAAATCCTGTGATGGAGCGCAAACTACTGAATTACTTACGGAAAAGTCGGCGGTGGGTGTAGCATCAACAGCAACCTGCATAGGATGCGTGTATGATGCTACACACCCACCCGGACCTGTGGCAAAACAAGTAATTGAGTAATTTCCGGGGGCCGAATAATAATGTGATGGAGCGGAGTCGTTTGACGAGGTACCATCGCCAAAATTCCATTGATAATGCACCGCTCCGCTAGTGTTGTTCTGGATCTCAACATGGCTGCTATCGTAGAGGCAGTAACCAGTTTGATTAATCGAAAAGTCAACAACCGGATCTGAATCCACAACGATATAGCTGACCTTGGTCTCAACATCCACTCCGAGAGCACTGCTCGCTGTAAGCGTAACAGTATACACACCTGGAGAAGTATAGAAAACGCTCGGTTCCGCCAACGTCGAAGTACTCCCGTTGCCAAAGTCCCATAAGTAATAAGTTGCATTGGTGGAAGTATTGTTAAAGTGCACCGATAAAGGGACACAACCGGACGTGGTGGTTGTACTGAATTCCGCTGACGGAACTTGAGCATATATTTCGGTTAGACTTGTACATAAAATAAATAGACAAGCGAGTCTGCAGATGTTTTGGTTTAACATTGTTTTGGCGTTTGGTTAGAACGGTTAGGGCTATTCCATGTCTGTGCCAAAATATTTAAGTTGCTTACAATCAGCAGTTTACCTTTTTAAGGCAGGAAAGGACTTGTCTAATTATTGGACTGATATTCCAATTTTGAGACAGATTTAGGGTGGTTTAACTAAAAAGGAGGACTGTGAAAAGTGGTCAGATGGATCTAATGTAAGCCAGATTCAACCTACTTTACTTTGGAACCGTTTGTTGGAAAATACTTACTAAGTGATCTATAATCCAGTGGTTTTGATAAGCAATCAGACAGAACGGGGTAGTTTTTGGAGCGCAAATAATCTTCCTCACACAACGCGGATGTCAGCATAATTATACTGGTTGCACGCTGATCGTAACCTTGCTTGCCATACTCGTCAAGAAAGGTAAAACCATCCATTGAAGGTAGGTTCAGGTCGACAATAATTAAAAGTGGGATATTATTTTGTAGCCAATTAAGTGCTTCTTCACCATTCTTGGCAATATGACACTCAATGTAAGGGTATTCGAGACCAATTGCGGCTTTACTGATGA
Organism: Parvicellaceae bacterium; assembly: GCA_965267315.1. GTDB lineage: Bacteria > Bacteroidota > Bacteroidia > Flavobacteriales_D > Parvicellaceae. The sequence goes on along the minus strand of OZ253949.1, from coordinate 3,051,029 downwards.
AATTATGCGAACGATCGTCATCAATCAGCAATATGGTATCAGTCATTCGGCCTGATTCATTAAAGAAATATTGTAATTGATACCCGTCGTTGTGGGCTCCATCTCTATTGTTCCGTATTGACTGGCCAGCAGTTCTCGCAGAATATAAAGACCGTGGTAGGTACCATCTATACAATCCGAACCGGGCTTAAACAACTGGTTGAGTTTATTTGCTTCTTCCGGGTCATAGAGTCTATTATCTCTGTATTGAATCATGTGCTTATTCCCTTTCTGAAACATTGCCACTGATATCTTCAGTTCCTTTTCGCTGTCAGAGCTATAGCTATACATTGAGTTCTTAATCAAGCTCTCGAATAACCAATGCAGATGAAAAGGGTCGTAAGTGATTTCGGTGGTCTGATTATCACCAGCCATATTTATTGAAGGCGCGGCAATTCCTTCAGGGAATGTGTTCAATGCTTTTGCCAAAACCGTACTTAAGTTCAATTTCTCCGGTTGGTTGGGTTTTGAAAGCCAGGACATACTGAACCACAGGGTTTCTACCTTGAAGCAGAGTTTATGCAAGCTATAGTCAAAATTTTCCTGCAAATCCTGACGCATTGCATCGTCTTTTAATCTGGTTTCCAGTTGCTTTAAACTTTGCATATTTATAAGAGGAGCCTCCAGATCGTGAGCAAGTGCGTACATAAAACGCTCATTGCTGTCAAGTAACCTGGATCTACGCCCGCGAATCGGCAAATAGTTTCCAACCTGTTCTATTACATCCAGGATTCCATGTTCAAGAGAATACTCATGGTAAACCTTATTATAGTCCCTTAAGAGAACTTTTGTTGGAGCAAGTAACTCCTTCATTTCTTCAAGGAGTCGCCGCAATCCGGCAAAATTCTCATGAGATGTTTGTTGTTGATCCATAGATTATTTTGGCGTATTGAACTGCTCTAGCTGTTCTTTGGTATTAGTAATGGAGTTTAGTAGCTCTTTTCCAAGCCTTATAATATGGTCATGCTTTTCACCGGAGTTATCTTTTATTTTGCGACATAGCGCCACCGCCTGGCCATGTTGTATCATAATAAAAGAAAATTTAAGCCGGTGTGCAATGGTTACTACCTCACTCGCAGTTCCTTTGCGGACGGCTTCAGAAAGTTGATTTCCGTCATCGTTCAGCACTTCTATCATTTCCTTGATTGCGGAGCCAACCAGTTGCTCATCACCATTGAAAGTGTCTTGTAAGACAGTTAAATTCATTATGCAAAAATTTCTTTATGAAGACTTATGGTTCGGTAGATGCTTGAAACGCCTATATCTAGAATTTTAGCCGTTTCTCTTACATTCTGCCCTGTTTTTTCTAAATGGTGCTTTAGAATCATTAGTTCATATTCTTTCATGGTTTTATTATCCCGGAAAAGATTGTCTTCAAAGTCTGGCTGTTCTATATTTTGCAATTGAATATCTATCGCCTCAATTTTATCCTCTTCCGCCAAAACGCATGCAAGCTCTATCACGGATTTCAGTTCACGGATATTGCCGCGGAACGGGTGAGACAGCAACTTGCGTTTAGCTGCTGCAGAAAGCTTTTTAGCTGCAATTCCGTTTTGAGCGCAAAATTCTTTAATAAAAAATTCTGCCAGTTCAATGATGTCTGTTTCTCTGTCACGCAATGGTGGCAACTCAATATTTAATCCAAGTAAACGGTAATACAAATCCTCACGGAATTTACCTGCTGCAACCAGTTCTTTAAGGTCCCGGTGCGTAGCTGTGATTATCCGCGCATCTATCTTTCTTGGTTCGTTGTCGCCTATTCTTGTAATCTCCATTTCCTGGAGAACTCGTAAAATTTTCGCCTGCAGAGGCAGTTCCATTTCACCTATTTCATCAAGAAACACGGTGCCACCATTGGCTTCCTCAAATTTCCCTACCCTATCAGTGGTTGCACCTGTAAACGCACCTTTTTTGTGTCCAAAAAGTTCGCTCTCAAGCAGGTCTGACGGTATGGCTGCGACATTAATCGCCACGAAATTGTTCCTGGCTCTTCCTGAGTTCATGTGAATGGTCTGTGCGGCCAACTCCTTACCGGTACCGGTCTCTCCAGTAATTATAACATTTATCTGACTGCCTGCAGCTTTACCCAACAATTGATATATCCTTTGCATAGCAGTACTACTTCCACTCATTTTGGAATGGACAATAGAAACCTTTGACAACTTTTTCTTTAAACTGGAAACTTCATCTTTTAGAGATAATTTATCACTTAACCGCCCTACAATTCCCCAGATTCGTTTGAGTACATGCTCATCTTTAGTGACATAATCGTAAGCCCCCTTACGCATCATATCTATGGCTAGTGAAATCTCTTCCTGGCCTGACACAATAACCACTTCTGTATCTGGATACTGTTGTTTGCAATACTCTAACAAATCCTCACCACGCCCATCGGGAAGGTAGTAATCGATAAGTGCCAAATCGATATCTGTGGACATTTTTTGTTTAAAACTGTTCACAGTATGGCAAACTTCCAAAGTGTTGTTTGGGTTAAGGGAAATGTGATATTTAGACATGCGACAAAATGTTTTGTCATCGTCAACAAGTAATATGTTCATTTCTTCTTAATTAGATCGTTAAACAATCACCATTCCAACAATTTTTAGTAGTTAAAACCAGGAATGATCCTATCTGGGCGATTTGGGGTTTACTCCCAAAAACCGCATTTCACCAGTAGGTCCGTGAAATTTTCTTCGGTAAGTGGTTTTACCATAAAATCTGATAATTCTCCATGCTTCCGGGCGCGACTTCTATCCTCCGGATTTAGCGAAGTAGTGAGCATCACTACTAGTACCTTACCCTTTTGGTTTTCGTCAAGCACAGTATATCTGTCTAGAAATCCCCATCCGTCCATCACTGGCATGTTGATATCCAGCAGAATAAGATCTGGTCGGGGATATTTCCCATCTTTCTCTTCAGTTAAATAGTTGATAGCCTCGAGACCATCTTTTTTAAACGTCATAGATCTGGCACACCCCAATTCTTCAATAATTGACTTGTTAAGAAAGTTGGTAGCCCGATCATCATCAATTAGCAGTATATCTATTTTCTGTTTCATACTCATGTGTTTAATGAAATGAAGAATGAGGTACCGTTATTCTCCACAGATTCAAGCCATATGGAACCATTGTGGAGGTCAACTATCTTGTGGCAGTGGCTAAGCCCTATTCCACTTCCCTCATACTCATCTTTGTGATGTAGTCTTTGAAAAAATTGAAAAACCTTTTCCTGATTTTCCGGGGCGATACCAATGCCATTATCCTTAACCTTGAAAATCACCTGGTTGTTCTTCAGTTCGGAAGAAATTTCTATTTCCGGTGGTTTGTTAGGTTGGGCGAACTTAATCGCATTGCCAATTAGATTTTGAAAGAGCAATCGTATCAGCACAGCATCTCCTTTAATAGGATGCGGAGTATTGCACTTCACGTTTGCCTGTGAATTTTCTATAGATAAAGACAGGTCTTTACATACCTGATCTAAAAGTTCTTCTGAATTGATCTCGCGGATATCCATGTCGGTACCAATTTGACTGTAATCCAATAATGATTTGATTAATTCATGCATCCGCTGCGCAGCTTGAATGGTAAAAGTTCTGATTTCTGGCTCCTGCTCTGGGCCGAACTTCCCATCGTTTAACCGTTGTAACAATGTAGTAATGGTGCGCAGTGGTTCCTGAAGATCATGCGAAGCCACGTATACAAATCGTTCCAGCTCTGCATTCTTTATTCTCAATTGTTCGGTACGGGCATCAAGAATAACCTCCAGGTTTTGATTGATTAAGCTCAATTCCTCGCGCTTCTTCTTGATTTCATACAATAGAATTGCACCACCTGTAATAACTACAACTGTAAGACTTCTATTAATTATCGCTTTCCAATCTTCAGAAGTGGCAGGAGAATAGAGAAACCCTAAGATAGTAAGTACACATGCGGCAATACCCATAATAATGATGAGTCGCTTGTCCTGAAATAACCAGGAATAAATAACAAGCACAGCGTACAAAATTCCTGTAGCAACTCCCAGCGGTACGCTTATATCGATAACCAAAAGGACAGCAGCCAACACGACAGATTGTGCCAATACAAAACCAAAATTATGCATGAGCCCCAGTTTGCCTTCCTCATCACTCCAGGCCTTAAAAGTGAAAAAACCTCCAATCAACAGAAAACCAACTGCGGTGTGGACCGCCATGTTGGTATACTTTCCCCATCCATATACACTTTCTACCTGCGTAGCGTATCCGACCAGAGCAACCAGTCCCAGTCCGAGTATAACAGTAGAAATGATGGCGCCCCAAATCTTCTTACCCACACTGTGATTCCTAAAATCTGAATCGATCAGCAACACAATGGACGATAAGAAGAAACAAATTGCCGTGTTCGGCCCCATCCTTCCAGCGTGCGAAGTTTTTACGGTTACCTGATGATTGAGTAACAATTCATCAATCCCAATATTCACACCAAATATATATTGTGATAGGGTCAGAAGGCTGATCAGACCACAGGTCAAGGCAATTCCAACTACAATTTTAGAACCTTTCTGAAAGTATATTAACAACAGGCCGATAGCACATAAAAAGAAACACACGGCAGTATTAAACTGCATAGGCACTAAAGATTTGTGTACCTGAATGAGCTCCGGAAGGTGAACGAGCCATCCAAAAATTACCAGGGAACTAAGAATCAACACTCCCACGGCAAAAATCGCCTTGAATATCTACGAGGTTTTCATGTTTGGTTAGATGTATTACCTGGTGGTAATGCTGGTTTAATTTATTAGCCAAAAAGCCTTAAACAAACTTTGTTACGGCTGATCATTAAACAGAGTTACGTTGATAATAGAGGGTTTGAGATAGATTAATTTAAAGTTAAAGAGGAAACCATCTGAAAAACAACTGTTTAAGTTTCCACATTGATTATGCCTAAAAAATGGAACGGTTTGAATAATTAATGGTAATGTCATAAATGCGCTAAATGGTTAGATGGAAATATTTTGTCTTATACTCAGACAAGCTGCTTCTGAAGCCTGTTCATCTTTTGATATGACGCCATATCCCCTAATTGTTGCAGCAAGGTACCTTAACCTATGGCGGAATTCGACTTTAATTCGGTAGGAGGAGTTGTTTTGTCGATAAAAGGGTCTTACATTCAATTATTTGACACGTTAAGGTGTCCCTGGCCGTCCAGAGCCATGTGCTCAGAAGCAACCTACAGAATTTTCACTTCAGTTCTTCTGTTGAGTGCTCTTCCTTTATCTGATGAATTGTCTGCGACCGGCCTGGTCTCTCCATAACCAACAGCCTTCAGCCGGCTGGCACTGACCCCGTTTTTGATCAGATATTGTTTTACAGCCTCTGCCCTCTTCTGCGATAATTTCTTGTTAGCTTCTTCCTCTCCAACATTATCTGTATGCCCGCCAATTTCAACTTGAACCTCCTTCTTGCGGTTAAGGTACTCCACGAGTTCCTTTAGCTCTTGCTCTGAACTGGTTTTGAGTTCTGCTGAGCCCGTATTGAAATGAACATTATTCAAGGTGAAAGACTTTGCTTCTTCAATCATAATGGTAAGTAATGCTTCGCCAAATTGCTCATTTTCACCAATGGAGGGAATTTCAATGGTGCTATAATCTTCCGCCTCACCAACACTTTTGATTTGGATATCGTAGATGTCTCCACCCTCAAGCAGAACGGTTCCACTCCCTGTATCATCGCTAATAGCATTTACTTCAGCACCTTTTTTCTGCCCAACAAAAAGTATTTTCTCTCCCGAAAGCGCAACACCGTCAAAATCGGTAACCTTTATTTTTAACGAGGCCTTACCACCTTGAGCCATCGAATTCGAAAATCCTGCGGTAAAAAGTATTGCGGTTAAAGTGATCTGAATAATAGTATAAACTCTCATGGCTCTGTTGTTTAATATGATCAATTAGATGGTTAGTACCTGTTAAGTACAATGCGCTTTGTTCAATTAGATACACTTTTGCTGTGCAATGGCAGTGTATTAATGAATGTCGGAAAGCAGGGAATGTAACCCGAATTACAGTTGGTTTTACTGCGATACTTGTATATTAACATATGCTCAAATGGTCTTTGCCCTTATTTATCGGACTGATGCTTGTAAACTGTACAAGACACAAGGCTTACGAACCTATTCCACTTGATTGTAGTATAGAACCGAGCTACAATAGCGATATAGCACCTTTGATTGAAGCAAAATGTGCTACCGGAACTGGTCCCGGCACAGGTTGTCATGACGCCTGGATACTAAATTATGAGGGCTTAAAAGCTCGTGTGGAAAGAGGCGATATAAAGGAGGTGATTTACGATGAAAGATCCATGCCTCCTATTCCAAATTCCTTCAGTATTCCTGATTTAACTGAGGAAGAACGAAACCAGATACTTTGCTGGATATATGCAGGGGCTCCAGAAAACTAGAAGCCCTTTACAAACCTAATACAGGTGTTTACTGTTCAACCAGATCAGCAGTACAAGTACCGGTACCTCCTATAAAGGGGGTGTCGTTATCATAGTTAAACGTTACGTTCATGCTTACTCCCGCTCCATCCATTGTCCCGACACCATCAAACATGATATTACCTACTGTGATATCTATGGTTTGGGAAGGAAAGGTGATTGTTGATCCCTTGATAACCGCTTTTGCAGTACCCCCCACAAGGTTGAAGAAGTTATTGAACACCAAAGTATCTCCGGTTCCGGCGGTAATATCTTGCGTAGCATTAAGTGGAAAAGCCCCTGCACCGCAATCAGAAGTCAGATCATGCATTCCTACGTAGTGGCTTTGATCCAGAACAACGTTCACGGTTCTGGCTGCGGTACTTGTTCCGTATTCATTTTCAGCGGTATAATTCACGAAAAATGTTCCGGCAGCCGCAGTATTAATTTGTGACTCGTCGGTAACCACGGTGGCGGCACTTCCATCCGGATTAATGGCAACAGCACCAGCGTCGGTATAAGCTCCACCTACGGGTACGGAGGCTGGGTTAGCTCCTACAACGGATATCGATGGTGGATTTTTGTCTTTCTTACAACCGATTAGGGTAACGATTAGGGATAATGATAGAATTGAAATGTAATGTGTTGCGCGCATGTCCTATAAAATTAAACACACAAAAATAAACGATTTAACAATAAGTTAAACACTAAGTGGCTGAATTTCAAGGGAACGGGAAACTGACCCAGCATTAGGCTATCAGAACTATATTTAACGGATGAATTTCTACAAGGAGAACTTTCCGTACTACGACAAGATGTACCTGTACATAGAAGGTCAGGGCACTTTTTTAGGGAGAATGCTGAACGACTACCCGGGCAAGGAGTTTGTAAAGAAATCAGATGATTTTTCGGTGGCGCTGGTGTTCCTGGCTACATATTTAATGTTGTCGGATGGAAACCGCTCTAAGGAGGAATACGAATTTATTGAAGACTACTTTACCAAGTTTCATAGAGGAAATAAGCGACTGGGAAAGGCAGCAGCCGAACTGGCCAGACACATAGATGCAACCACCAAAGATTACACGGACATTTGTGAAACCATTAAGCGATACGCCAGAAAAACGGGCAAACTGCAACTAATTGATTTCTTGTGTGAATTGGCTTTCGCTGATGCTACTTTGGATAAAAAGGAACATAAAAACATACAACTGATAGGTTTCAAAATAGGGCTGGAAAAACAAGAGTTCATTACCATCTTGAACAGCCATATAGCTAAGCGGCTAAAGGAACAGAAGAAGCGTCGCCAAAAGAAGAAAACGTCCAGACGGGCAACAGGGGCTAAAAGCAGAAAGGCCTCACCAAGAGGGCTAGGAATGGGGATGGAAATGGCTTGTAAAATTCTGGGGATACCACGGAATTGTACAGCTGCAGAACTTAAGAAAGCTTATCGTAAGATGGCCAGACTACACCATCCTGATAAAGTAGCTTATCTGGGTAAAGAGCATGTTGAACAAGCTGCCGAACGATTCGATCAAATAGCGGATGCTTACCAGTACATTAAGAGAATAAAGGGGTTTTGATCCGAGCGATTGGTTGTAGATAAAGGAACCTGATTACCGTTGGAACATGGAGTCGAGCTTTGCCTCGATCATTTGATTCGCCTGCACCTGCATTTCAGATTTCATTTTAGCCTTTTCTTCCTCCAGTCTTTTTTCGAAATCTGCGTCTGAAAAAATCTTGTCAGACAGTTGGTCTTTCCATTCATCTCCTTGTTTCTTTATCATGTCGCAAACACTATCAGGTTGGGTGTATATATAGATATTCTCTCCTATTAAAGCCACCAGTAATACAACAATCAGAAAGTTTTTCATAAACCAAGAGTAATAAAAAAGGCCGGAAGCTTTTTTCAGCAACCGGCCTTCTTATTAATAGGTTCTTGTTGAATAACCCTACTGATTCTCCAACTTTTTCTTCATTTCAGACCATAGTTCATCCTCACCAAGCCGAGCGTAAATCTGCTTCAATGCTTCCATGGTAACTTTGTCTTCTGGCTTCATTTTATGACATCTTTCAAGCAATGGACGGGCCCTTGCCAACAAGGTGTCCGCTCTCTTACTTTCCTCCTGCTGCAACACAACATCCGTAATCTCATTGATTGTAGAGTATATCTCAGCCGCCTGATTGTTATAGGAAGCACCTTTGGAATACAACGCGTCAAAATAATCTGGATCTAATTCAAGCGCTTTGTTATATGATTTTTCGGCATCATCATATCTTTTAAGCTCGTCGTAAATAGTTCCTATTGCAAAATGCAGAACCGGATTACTTGGATCCTTCTCGATTACCTTTGCTGCAGCAGCTTCGGCCTTGTCATACTCACCTGCCAGTAAGTGCATGTTTAGCTGTTGACGAATCAAGCCCATATCACCAGGATATTTTGCCAAACCGGCTTGTAGCGTTTTGGTAGCTTCTTCCATTTTTTCTTGCTGAACCTGAACATTGGCCAGCATTTCGTATGATTTTGCTCCGTCGTAGCCTAATTCAACACACTTCCCGTAGTATTTTTCCGCTTCATCATACTTTTCTAATCTCTCGCTTGCCAATCCTGCGTTATAGAAAGTAATTGAATCTGGGTTATTAATAACCTCTGCAATTTCAGCACCACTGGTAAAGGCCATATAGGCTTCTTCATACTTCTGCTCGTTAAACATTTTGGCACCTGCCTGCGCATATCCAATTCTGAAAATGTTCAGTTTGGTTTTAAGTGGCTCCCAGTATGATCCATTACCATCGGTATCTCTGCATTTTCTTGCAGATTCCATGATAATCTCTCCATACTTCTCTTCATTCGCTTCAACGTCAGTCTTGATATCTTCTTCAGATACAGCCATCATCATGTAGTAAAGGTAGATTTGACTCCGATAGCTATGGTATCTTGGTAAATCTTTAGGCTTAAGCCCATTGGTTTTTTCCTGCTTGGCATGTGCCTGATCGATGTAATCTTTTGCTGACAGTAGTTTTCCCTTTACTTTGGAAAAATCCTGTGACATTTGCGCTTGAGGCATCATTTGTTCTGCGCCCTTTAATGCCTGGCCGGCAGAGCTAACCTCAAGTTTCTGAGCGTTTAAACTGTTTGAAATCAACATTACCCCAACTGCGGTAATTGTAAAAAGTACTTTTTTCATTCTTCTGTTTAATTTATCCTTCGGTATCCCCACGGTACCTGTTGACATGATGCAAAAATAGTATTTAATCCACAATTGAACTTGCAATTACTTTGCCAAGACTGTAAACTCTCAGTCCGACCTAAGTTTAAAGCATCTGGTTCAATAAAAAAAGCCACTTTCAACTTTAGCATATTTCTAGCTGAAGTTGAAAGTGGCTTATAAGATTTTGTCAGAGCTATTCCTCTTCAGACGAAGCGCCTTCGTCCGAGTCTACAGCCTTCATAATCGGATTTCCGTCATCGTCAAGAACCGGGTTGCCATCTTCATCCAGCAATGGTTCTTCGTCCTCATCGCTACGTTCCACTTTGGCAACGGATGCAATTTCATCAGATCCTCTCAGATTAATCAACCGAACCCCTTGTGTGGCACGCCCCATGGTTCTCATGGATTCTACATGCATTCTGATGGTGATTCCGGACTTGGTGATGATCATCAAATCATCTTCGTCAGACACCACTTTAATGGCACACAGGTCGCCGGTCTTATCGGTTACGTTTAACGTCTTAACACCCTTCCCTCCACGGTTGGTAATTCGGTAGATTGGTTCTCCATCATCCGGATCGTTCAGGTAAGTTCGTTTTCCGTAACCTTTCTCCGATACAACCAGAATAGTGTCGGTAGAATCATTTTCAACGCAAACCATTCCGATAACTTCATTGTCGTCTTTGCCAATATCTACTCCACGAACACCGGAAGCAGTTCTTCCCATGGCCCGAACTTTAGTTTCATTAAAGCGAATGGCTCTACCTGACTTAACAGCCATGAGTATTTCATTGGAACCGTTGGTCAATTTGGCTTCCAGTAGCTCATCCCCTTCACGAATGCCAATTGCATTAATACCATTGGTTCTTGGTCTGGAGTATTGCTCAATGGCAGTCTTTTTAATAACACCTTTCTTAGTACACATTGTAATAAAGTATCTATCTACTTTATCCCCAACGTTTTCAGCAATTCCGTTATCCACGTCTTCCTGTGTTGCTTCGCGGAAGATATAGTCTTCAGAACGGACATCACCAGCGCTTATATAAGCCATTACCTTATCGTCCTGTTCAATATTGATCAGATTCTGGATGGCGCGTCCTTTTGATGTTTTGTTTCCTTCCGGCACTTCAAATACCCGCATCCAGAAACATCTACCCTTCTGAGTAAATATTAGCAAGTAGTTGTGATTAGTGGCTACAAACAGGTGTTCAAGAAAATCTTTGTCTCTGGTGTTGGAACCTTTGGATCCAACTCCGCCCCTGTTCTGTACTTTGTATTCAGCCAGAGAAGTTCTTTTGATATATCCGGCGTGCGAGATGGTTACAACAACTTCCTCGTCAGGAATCAAATCTTCGATTCTCATCTCATTGGCTGAGTACTCGATCGTAGATCTTCTTTCGTCGCCGTACTTGTCACGAACTTCGATTAACTCCTCTTTGATAATCAACATCCTTCTATCCTCGTTTTCAAGGATGTCTTTCAGGTCTTTGATTTTTTCCACCAACTCCTCGTACTCTGCACGAAGCTTGTCTTGTTCCAGTCCGGTAAGCTGACGCAGTCGCATTTCAACGATTGCTCTGGCCTGAATATCGGTTAATTCGAATCGTTCTATTAGCTTTTCACGAGCTTCTTCCGGGCTCTTAGATGCTCTGATAAGGGCAATTACCTCGTCTATATTATCCGAAGCAATTATTAAACCTTCAAGAATATGTGCTCTCTCTTCAGCCTTTCTGAGTTCGTATTTTGTTCTTCGAACAACCACTTCGTGCCTGTGGTCAACGAAGTGGTGAATCATGTCTTTCAGGTTAAGCGCAACCGGCTTACCTTTTACCAGGGCAATGTTGTTTACTGAAAACGATGATTGAAGCGCCGTATACTTATACAGCTTATTCAATACAACATTGGGGATGGCATCTCGCTTCAGTTCATACACGATTCGCATTCCATTTCTGTCAGACTCATCTCTGATGTCTGAAATCCCTTCAATTTTCTTATCGTTAACAAGGTCTGCAGTTTTCTTAATCATATCTGCCTTGTTTACCAGATAAGGAATCTCATCTACGATGATGGCTTCTCTACCTTCTCTGATTTCCTCAATGGTAGCCTTTCCACGGATAACAATTCGTCCACGTCCTTCTTCAAATGCATCCTTTACACCCTCGTAGCCATAAATAGTACCACCGGTTGGGAAGTCAGGTGCTTTGATGTGCTCCATCAAACCTGCTATATCAATGTCGCGGTTGTCGATGTAAGCAATGGTGCCGTTAATTACTTCGGTGAGGTTGTGCGGTGGCATATTGGTAGCCATCCCTACGGCAATACCTGACGCTCCGTTTACAAGCAATTGAGGGATTCTGGCGGGAAGAACGCTTGGTTCAGTCAGCGAATCATCGAAGTTTGGTGTGAAATCAACAGTTTCTTTATCCAGGTCAGCGAGCATCTCTTCAGCCACTTTTCTAAGTCTTGCCTCTGTGTATCGCATTGCCGCCGGACTATCGCCATCAACTGATCCGAAGTTACCCTGGCCATCTACCATAGGATATCTCAGGGACCATTCCTGTGCCATCCGCACCATGGTATCGTAAACCGATGTATCTCCGTGAGGATGGTATTTACCCAAAACCTCACCAACAATTCTGGCTGATTTCTTATAAGGACGATTTGAGAAAACCCCCAAATCCTGCATTCCGTATAATACTCTTCGGTGAACGGGTTTTAATCCATCTCTAACATCCGGTAAAGCACGTGACACAATGACCGACATCGAATAGTCGATGTAGGCGGATTTCATCTCCTCTTCTATGCTAACTGGAATTATTCTTTCTCCTTCTGCCATTCTTTCCTATTTTGCTCTTTTGCATGCTTTTTGCTTGATGAAAAAGCAAGAGATCGAAAGTAAGCAAACACCAGCGCTGAACACCTTATATATAAAGGAAATTGTTCACAAAATTCTGTTGATAACTGGGCTTGCTGAAAAAAGCCTTTGGTTTCAGGTTTGCTAACTTTGAATTATGGCTGGTTTCTTTGTAAATTAGTAAGATTGACGTTATTATACGTGGAAGGAGAGAATATATGGAAGCGAAGTTTTCACCCCGGGTTAAAGATGTAATTACATTTAGTAGAGAGGAAGCTCTCCGTCTGGGACATGATTATATAGGAGTAGAACATCTTTTACTTGGGATTATTCGTGAAGGGGAAGGTGTGGCTGTTAAAATAATGAAAGACAGCGGAATAGATTTAAAAGAACTTAGACGCGATGTTGAAGGCTCGGTAAAGTCATCAAGCAGTAAGTCTGTAAACCTTGGAAACATACCGTTGGTCAAGCAGGCTGAAAAAGTGTTGAAAATTACTTACCTGGAAGCGAAGCTTTACAAAAGCAATATGATTGGCACAGAACACTTGTTATTGTCGATGCTGAAAGACGAAGACAACATTGCAACACAATCATTACATAAATTTAATTTGAACTACGAGAAAGTGAAGGACGAGTTGGAGCATATGTCGGCCGAGGCTGAAGAGGATTTTAGGGCAGAGTTCCCGGGAAGCACAGCAGATGACGAGGGCGATGATGCCTATAGTTCTTCTGGCAGTGGTTCGGGGCAACGGAAGTCAGACTCAAAATCCAAGACTCCTGTGTTGGATAATTTTGGCCGAGATTTAACACGAATGGCTGAGGATGGTAAATTGGATCCGATTGTTGGACGTGAAAACGAGATTGAAAGGGTTTCCCAAATTCTGTCTAGAAGAAAGAAAAACAACCCTATTCTTATCGGAGAACCTGGTGTTGGTAAATCAGCCATTGCCGAGGGTCTGGCACTGAGAATTGTTCAGAGAAAAGTATCGAGGGTTTTATTTAACAAGAGAATTGTTTCGTTGGATTTGGCCTCTCTGGTTGCAGGAACCAAGTACCGTGGGCAGTTTGAAGAGCGGATGAAAGCAGTAATGAACGAGCTGGAGAAAGATCGGGACATTATTCTGTTTATCGACGAAATTCATACCATCATTGGAGCTGGTGGCGCATCCGGTTCACTAGATGCTTCCAATATGTTTAAACCGGCTTTGGCTCGTGGTGAACTCCAGGCCATTGGTGCTACTACGCTGGATGAATACAGACAATACATCGAAAAGGACGGTGCGCTTGAAAGAAGATTTCAGAAGGTGTTGGTGGAGCCCACTACTATGGAAGAAACCATCCAGATTCTCAACAACATTAAGGAGAAATACGAAGATCACCATAGTGTGAATTATACGGATGAGGCTGTAGAAGCTTGCGTAAAACTTACTTCGAGATATATTCCTGACAGACATCTGCCGGACAAGGCTATTGATGCGTTGGATGAAGTTGGGTCCAGAGTGCACATAACCAACATTAATGTTCCCAAAAACATCATAGAGATTGAGCAAAAGATCGAAGAGGTTAAGGATGAGAAAAATCAGGTTGTAAAATCGCAACGATATGAGGAAGCAGCCCGCCTTCGGGATTCAGAAAGGAAATTAGCCGAGGAACTTGATCTGGCAAAGAAAAAGTGGGAAGAGGAAGCCAAAACTCACCGTGAACTGGTTACAGAAGAGAATGTGGCGGAGGTTGTGGCAATGATGACGGGTATTCCGGTCACGAGAATTGCTGAAAAGGAAAGTGGCCGTCTGATTAAGATGGGAGACAACCTGAAGGATGCGGTAATTGGACAGGAAGAAGCTATAAAGAAAGTTGTGAAAGCGATACAACGGAATCGCGCCGGGTTAAAGGATCCTAACAAACCGATTGGTTCTTTTATATTTTTAGGCCCTACGGGTGTAGGAAAAACCCAATTGTGTAAAGAGCTTGCAAAGTACATGTTCGACTCTGAAGAGGCCCTAATTAGAATCGACATGTCTGAGTACATGGAGAAATTCGCGGTTTCAAGATTAATTGGAGCACCTCCGGGATACGTAGGATATGAAGAAGGAGGACAATTAACCGAGAAAGTTCGCAGACGTCCCTACTCTATTGTGCTACTTGATGAGATTGAAAAGGCGCACCCGGATGTATTCAACCTACTACTTCAGGCGCTTGATGACGGGCAACTTACGGATAGTCTGGGGAGAAAAATTGACTTCCGTAACGTGATCATTATCATGACTTCCAATATTGGTGCTCGTCAACTTCAGGATTTTGGTACTGGTGTAGGTTTTGGAACCAAAGCAAAAACAGACCAAAAAGAGGAAGAATCAAAAGCCGTTATTCAGAATGCTCTCAAGAAAGCGTTTGCTCCTGAATTCCTTAACAGAATTGATGACATGATTTTGTTCAACTCTCTTCAAAGAGAACATATTCACGAAATCATCGACATTGAATTGGCGAAATTATTCGGAAGAGTTTCAGAACTTGGCTACAATATTCAACTTTCTGAGGATGCAAAGGATTACATTGCCGATAAGGGCTTTGATGCTAAATTCGGAGCCAGACCTTTGAAAAGAGCTATTCAAAAATATTTGGAAGATCCTTTGGCAGAACATATCATTCAGACCAATCTGGAAGAAGGAGATACACTGCAGGTAGATTTGAATAAGGACTCTGAGATTGAGGTGAAAGTTAAAAAGGCAAGTAAAACTGCTAACAGCAAAGCTTCAAAATCCGAAGACAAAGCAAAAGAAGATTCCAATACTGACGAAACCTCAGAAGCTGAGGAAGAAAGTAAAGGAGAAGAATAGATTTTCTAACTTAATTTTATAGCCGCCTTTGCGAACCGGTTTATCCGGAATTGCGAGGCGGCTTTTTTATGCAGGATCACGCCATGAGCCTTTTAATTCAAATTGACAGATGGCACTATTGGGCGCGAGGCAACAAATGGATGGCTCGCTTTGCCGTTTTTAACCGAATCGCATTAGCTGCCGGCTTTATACCATCGGGTTTGCAAAAAGTCATCGGTGAGAGGTTTACGGCCTTGTCATCATTGCACCCTATGGGCAGTTATCTCGACGGATTGTACCACACAGGCTTCTACTACACATTTATTGGTGTGGTGCAAATATTGGCGGCCATACTTCTTTTGATACCAAGAACAGCTACGCTTGGTGCTTTCGTTTACTTCCCGGTAATCTTGAACATCTGCATTCTTTCGGTGGCCGTTAGATTTGATGGTTCTCTGGTTAGTTCCGTGCTTATGGTCTTCGCCAATATCTATCTTCTATGCTGGGATTATCACAAGTGGAAGGGAATTCTCCCCTTCAAAAATGCTACTAAGCCTATTCCGGTACCGACCAAATCAGAGAGAAGCAATGCGTTTCCCTGGAAGTTTTTTTCCGGGGTTCTCGTGGTCATTGCATTCGCGTTTCTGCATCCATTTTTATATGATATTCTTCCGCACAATACCAGAGCTGAATGCGAAGCTCAATGTCCTGATTCCGATAATCCGGAAGCTTGTAGGGACTTTTGTGAATGTGTGCACTTAAAAGGATCCTCCTTGCAGGATTGTTTGGCAGAGTATGAAAAGTAAGCCTAACGGTTTGAAGGCAAAATCGTTTTAAAGCCAAACCCTATCTCAAACATCTGGTAATTGCCCGTGTAATCCGAATTGGAGAATCCGCTGAATTGCTCGATACAAAGCTTGTTGGGGCCAAAATTAGAGAAGATGGTGTTGTACGAGACAATCAGCCCGAAATACAAATTTTCGCTGCTCATCACGTAGCCGCCAATGATAGGTTTGAAATTAAAAGCAGGGGTTACATTCATGCGGTTACCAGTTTCGGCTTCGCATGTTTCGCTCGAAATCAGTATTGTATTATACCCCCCTTCCAAGGCGAATTCCCACATCAAACGTTCGGAACTGGCTACAGTATAACCAAGCTGAGCCGTGCCCACTAGCACTTGCATACTGGCATTGGTGCGCTCAGGAATTGCCAAATCATCAAAAGAAAAATAGTTGTGATTAACGCCGAACCCCATATGCAGGCGCTCACCAAGAGGGAAGTTAAGGGACAGGCCAACATCTGAAACTCCGCTCATCAGGGTTCTGAAAGCAAAATTTCCCGTTGGGTTTGGTAATTGAAAATGACCTTTAAGAAAAACTCCGGGCTTGTCTTTTTTCTGAGCCAAACCATTAGCGGAAATGAGGATTAAGAGTAATATGGGAACAACTCTTAAACGCATCAATTGATTATTTTGAATACTTTAGAAATCTTCTGTAAATCGGTTTGCAAACGGTAAAAGTAAATACCATTGGGAATGGCCGTGGTATCAAAATAAACAGGGTAATCTCCTGGCTCACGATGTTCCTCAAGCAACACCTTTACCTCATTTTCATCTTTGTCGACTATCGTAAATTTTACATTCGTCGGTTCTTTGAGCATAAAAAGGAATTGGACCTCTCCGGAAGCAGACCTGTTGTTCACTAAAGTATGTAACTGCGCAAATTGAGTTTTAGTGCCCTTTACTTTGCCAGTGCCCAAATATTTTAGCAGGTAACGGTAGGCAATTAACAGCAAATAAACGGCTGTAATTACCGACAATCCCGCCAACACATTCATCAAAATCCGATCCCAGTCGATCATGCTGCTAAATTAGGAAATATGCCTACACCGTGCACTAATTACCATCATTTAACCGCTCCAGCCAGGCAGCTGCAATGCTTGATTCCCGATTTAGGACATCCTGCTCTGATTCCTCCAGAGAAACCAAGCCTTCACGCCCTGCTTTTACAAGTGCACTATAGATATACATAGGGTCTATTTGATCGGAAAGTTTGACCTCTACTCTTTCGTATTTAAAATCCATAAGTTGCTGAAAGTAAGCGACTGTTAGCTGTTTGATTTGCAGTAATACGTTTGCCAATTCTCCTCCCTCCAATCGTTGCCAAATCAACTTAAGTTGATTCATCTGATCCTGAAACTGATTCCATAAGTCCAGTCGGCTTTCAGCAAGAAATTCACGTGGGTTGCAGTTCATTCCGGACGATGCTGGCTGGTCGAATAAAAACCGGTAAACACTATCTAGCTGCTGTGCCTTTTTGTGCTTAGACTCCTGAAGTGAGTACCAGATTTTACCCAAAACCTGGTTTTTGAATTCAAATAATACCAACTCGTATTTCTCCTGCATCTCTTCAATGTTGGCATCTTGAGAAATGTCCAGGACTATACATGCATCAATTTTATTCATGAATCACCAACTCTTAAAAACCAATCTGGTCTCTGAAACGTTTATTTAACAGAACAAACTTCGGCATTCTGAAACTACGAATTATGAAAAACCTAATATATCTGTCTTTCCTGCTTGCATTTGGAGCTTGCGCACAAACGACTTCTACAAACGATACCACAGACACTGAAAAAACTTCTGATATCACGTCTGACGAATACTGGAAGGATTCGCTTACAACCGATGAGTATTACGTTTTAAGGGAAAACGGCACAGAGCGTGCGTTTACCGGAAAGTACTGGGATTATAAAGGCGATGGCATGTTTGTTTGCAGAGCGTGTAAACTTCCATTGTTTGATGCAGACACCAAGTATAAGAGTGGCACGGGCTGGCCAAGTTTCTACAATTGTGTGTCCGGAGCAGTAGAAAGCGAGGTAGATGAGTCGCACGGCATGGTAAGACATGAAGTTCATTGTTCAAGGTGCAAGGGGCATCTGGGACACGTTTTTAATGATGGCCCACGACCAACCGGATTGAGATATTGTATAAATTCAGCTTCTATTTCTTTGAAAGAAAAGGAATGATGTTTAGTGATTTTGTCGAAAAACTCTTTTTAGAACTACAAAAGGAATTACCTGGAGAAGAGGCGCACATGGAAATGGCGGTTCTGAACAGACCTACAGTTGCTGCTCTTAAAAAACTGCAAAAAGAGCCTAAGAGAAGCGCTGTGCTGGTTCTTCTCTACCCTGTTAATTCCGAAGCACATTTTTGTCTGATTCAACGTCCCGTATACAATGGAACACATTCGGGTCAGATAGCATTTCCGGGAGGTAAGATGGAGCCTGAAGACGACACCTTAAAGGAAACGGCTTTAAGAGAAGCCTGGGAAGAAGTAGGTGTAATTCAGGAGGATGTTCAAATACTATCGGAGTTATCTCAAGTTTATATTCCACCAAGTAATTTTTTAGTGAATCCTTACATCGGCTTTTGTGATTACCGTCCGAAATTCAAACCCCAGCCTTCCGAAGTAGCTGCAATTCTTGAAGTTCCTGTTCATGATTTACTCAACGAAGACAATGTGAAGCAAAAGAAAATGAAAATGTCTGCCAATGGAATGGTACTCAACACACCGTACTTTGAACTGTCCAATCAGGTAGTTTGGGGAGCTACGGCTATAATGTTGGCAGAGTTGAAAGTAATCGTTAAACGAATTTTCCCAATTTAGTCTGCTTTTTTGTTCTGTTCTTCTTCCTCAAAAGTGTACCTAATGTGTTTGAGGCAATGCTTAAAGAAAGGAAAGAAATGATCTTCATCCACCAGATTTCCAGGGATTTTGACTTTTTCGAGTTGCGTATAAATCGCATCATTTGCTCCAGTTACATAGATGTCTACTCCCTTGGCATGAAGTTCACTAATAGATTCTTCGAGAACGATTAATCCGGTTTCATCCATAAATGGAACCCGTTTCATATCTACGATCAAGGCCTCGTACTTATCGATAGCTCGCATCTGTTCCCGAAACTGATCTGCAAACCCGAAGAACATAGGGCCATCAAGAACTTTCACATAAACGCGATCTCCCATTGCTTTTGGTATCCTTGGATCTTTGGAAAACTCCTTCAGTTGGCCATCGTCGCTCATGTTGTCCATTACGTCGGCCATTTTCTTCATGAAAGATACCGTAGCGATAATCGCACCTACAGCCACTGCGTTAATCAACGTATCAAAAACCGTAATGAGAAGGGTAACAATAAGAATGAATGCTTCAATTCGCGGCACCTTTCCAAGCAAGCGGAGTCCCTTAAGGTCTACTATTCCAACGCCTATCACGAATAGAATCCCGGCAAGTACAGGCTTGGGAATGTACTGTACATAAGGCCCCATTGTTAGAATTACTATGAAAATGATTACCCCTTTCGTAATTCCTGAAAGATTGGTTTTGCCTCCACTTTTTATGTTGATTACTGTTCCCGTAGTTGATCCTGCTCCGGGAAATCCTCCAAAAATAGCTGCCACAATGTTGCCAAGCCCCTGCCCCATTAATTCCTTGTTGCCGTTATGTTTGGTCTTGGTAAGGTTGTCTGCAACTACCGAAGTTAACAGTGTATCAATCATTCCAAGCGCAGCTAATGTAATTGCAGGAACAATGCAATCAAGAAGCATTTCCCATTTAAATGTGGCAAAAACTCCGAATTTGGGTACGGGTAATTCGCTCTTAAACGATTGAATGGTCTTAACGGAACTCATATCCGTAAAGTGGCCAAGAATTAGAAACGCCGCTGTACCAATAATTAATGCCACCAAAATAGCTGGAACCTTCCTGGTAATAAACGGAAACAGGTAAATGGTTGCAATGGTTAGGGCTCCCAGCCCGAGAGACTTAAAATTAATTGCGGACAGGGGATCGCCAATCCCTCCAAGAATATTGATTGCTCCTTTGGGGGAATCATAGCCCATCAGAGGATAGAGTTGCATCAGAATAATAATAACCCCAATACCTCCCATAAAACCAGAAACAACAGGAAACGGAATGTACTTGATGTATTGTGCGATGTTTATCAGTCCGAACAGTATCTGAAATACTCCGGCCATTAAAAACACAAGGATCACAAAGAGCCAACCGGAATCATCCATAATACCACTCTCTGGTAAAACTGTAGCTATAATTCCAGCGGCCACAACAGTCATTGGTCCGGTCGGATCCGACATTAGGGTTTTGGTTCCACCAATAATAGATGCTACGATCGCCAGAAGAGCTGCTGTATACAAACCGTACTTTGCACCAAGCCCTGAAGCCTGTCCAAAGGCAATTCCTACGGGAATAGCAATAATGGCAGCAGTGATACCACCCAGAAGATCGCCTTTAACATTCGAGAAAATACCGGATTTCGCCAATTTATCGTCTAAAAACTGGTTCTATTACTCTTACGATGACCTGATAACCTGAACCTATCTTTTTAGCTCCGATGGTAACCGTTGGTTGTTTTGCCGTATCTGCAAACTTCTCCCCAATATGCTCCCATACCTTCGCATAGATACTGCCAGCGAATTCGGGGCTAAAGTCTCTTGACATTTCGTATGTAGAGGGAACTGCAGCCGAAGTTATCTTTTCTAACTGGCTGCTTAGTGTTTTAGCGCTTTCTGCATCTCCACAGTCAAACACCGCTTCTGCCCTCCGTGTGTCTTCTTCACCTACCAGTATTTTTACTTCGGTATCTCCAAATTTAACATCTCCGGAATTTGCAAACCTGGGTTTTTTGGCATCTTCCAGCAATTTGGGCAAGTTAGCCATATAGCCTTCAATAAAAGGTTGCATTTTAGCTAAGGTTTCCAACTGGGCTTTTTCCTCCGCTTCTTTTTTCTCGTAATACTGCATTGCACTTTTCAGCGCTGTTTCCATATCTTCATAATCACCGTCAATCTGATCAGGTTTTAAACCTGACCAAAATGCATTCAGGGACATGTAGAGGTCTTTATCACTTTTATACTCTGCAGGCAGTTCTGGTCTCTTCTTAAACGGTTTGTCACTCATCTGAGCAACAAATGCATTCCAGGCCAATCCGAGAGAGGCTGCATCAGACGCATTTTCTATCGCTTTGATATGTTTTTCAGACTCTTGTTTCCAGTTCTTGTTCATGATGCCTTTATGGGCAGATGAACTTAGCTCTTCCATAAAGGTTTTTACTTCCACAAATTTGGGCTCCTGACCAAAACAGAATACAGTCAGGAAGAAGAAAAATATCAATATACAGTATCTACACATAGTTAGAATCTAAATCTCATGAATCCCATACTCAACGAAAGTGTTGGGCCATTTTTAACAAAGAAGGTGATCGCGTCACGAGATGCAACACCAGCCTCCCAGGTTCCTCCACCGGCAACAAATGTTATACCGCATGGGATTTGAAAGTCGTAGTTACCACCAGTAACAAAACCGGCCGACAGATTTAACCATGGTATTGGGGTAATATCACCTCCAAAGGCAAACATGGCGCCCTCTATACTTCCTGGTACTTCATTAGTTGGTAAAAGAAGATCTACACCAATCTCCGCCTTTTCACTAAAAATAAGGCTTGCACCTGCTCGTACCATGGTAGGTAGACTAACCTTTCTACTAGCTAAACCATCCCAGGCAAAAGGTCCATTATCCCCAACTACATCATCAAGCTGGTTAAAAATGTTGTACCCGTTTAAGCCAGGGTTTGTGGATTGCGTTAACAAAGTATCTCTCGCCGAATACACGTTCCCGTCCCAGGTAACCGAACCTATATTGGTAACTGCCATGCCAATTTTAAGTTTCTGACCAATAACTGCGTTTACTCCAAAATCGAATCCCCAACCTTTACCCACAGGATTTGGAATTAATCCGGAGGTTTGATTTGGCAGAGCACTAGGATTGCTAAGTGCTGCACTTCCATAATCAATGTCAAAGCCCGGAGACATGGCGGAGAAAGCAGTAAGCGTCTCACCATCAGATTCAATGTCGATCATGGCAATACCCTGAACAAATTTCACTCCCACACCTGCATATAAAGAGAAGGCGCTTTCATCGCCTCCAATAACCCTACGTCCATAAGACAAGTTGTATTCACGAATCCAATTAAAGCTAATTTGGGTTCCTTCCAGCAACGTGGAGTATTTAAATGGATTGGTAGACATACCACTAACCACGTTTGCCAGGGAATCCTCATCTATGTTGTCATGGTTCTGGATTTGCGTAGTATCATACTGCATGGTAGCGGAATCGTATTCCACGTAATTCAGAACGTCAAAATAGCTGGCGGTTCGGCCCTCAAACAGGAGTTCTGATGCCGTTGGCCCCAGAATAGAGTACCACTGTACTCTATCGTTTATTCGGAATCCAATTCCACCTATTTTTTCATTCATGTAAGCTGCACCAATGGAACCGTAGTCGAGGTTCATAGCAAGGCCTTCGTTGGCAAAGTCTTGTGCAGCCTGAATTTTTTGTTGTTGTGTGAATTCCTGATTTTCACCGCGAATGAGGCTGGAAAACAACCCTCTTAATGTGTCTTTGGTGAGTGCTGTAGAATGTAGCGAATAGGAAAATTCGTTTGCACCCACAGCTATTTGTTTACCATCAAAACGGTACTCCCAACCCAGGTTGGCCGGGTTAATACCAATGGCCTGATAATCGGTTGCGAAACTTGTAACGGCTCCTCGCCCTGTGTTCGTGAACGAACTTCCCTCCAACTGCGAAAAACCTGAACTTACGCCAGCAATGGCAAGTCCGATGAGTAATAATCTCTTCATATAAATTACGTTAACTCCCCTAATTTAAGATAAAATCAATGAGCCCTCATGCATAAACCTATAAACTTGCTACGAACGAGGCGGCATGAAATGAACGGTTATTAATGACCGCTCAAATTTTTTGCAACAAAAAAACTATCGATGGAAATTATCCACCAAACCGCTCCATCACCTCTGCCGTAACACCGGTTTTGCTAAAACCTCCATCGTGAAAGAGGTTCTGCATGGTAACGTATTTAGTAAGGTCCGAGAACATTGCAACACAGTAATTTGCACAATCTTCTGCACTGGCATTTCCAAGCGGACTCATTTGTTCAGAGAAATTGATAAAGGCATCAAACCCTCCTACTCCACTACCTGCGGTTGTCATAGTAGGAGATTGCGAAATGGTATTCACCCTTACTTTTTTAGCCTTACCATAGTGGTAACCGAAACTTCTGGCTATCGACTCAAGAAGGGATTTTGCATCGGCCATATCTCCGTAATCGGGGAAAATACGTTGCGCTGCGATATAGGTTAAAGCAACCACACTTGCCCATTCATTCAACGCATCCATGTCTTTTGCTGTCTGCAATGTTCTATGTAGAGACATGCCCGAAATGTCAAGTGTTTTGGTATACCAGTCATAGTTTAACTCTGTATAAGTCTTACCCTTTCTAACGTTCGGAGACATCCCAATGGAGTGTAGTACAAAATCAAGTTTGCCACCAAGAATTTCCTGAGACTTTTCGAGTAGATTTTTCAGGTCTTCATTGGACGTAGCATCGGCAGCAATTACTTCACTTCCTGTGGCTTCTGCCAGTTTATTGATCTCTCCCATACGCATGGCAACGGGAGCGTTGGTCAATACAAACTTTGCTCCTTCTTCATGCGCCTTCTCAGCCACTTTCCATGCAATCGACATGTCGTTAAGAGCTCCGAAAATGATTCCTTTTTTTCCTTCTAATAGTCCTGCCATTTTGCTTTGTTTAGTTAAATTGGATAGGCTAACAAAGGTAGCAATGATTGGATATTATCAAACTCCCTTGCTCAATTATCATTGGGTTAATTTAAAAGTTCTCTGGCATTAGCTACAGCTGCTTCTCCAGGATTTTTTCCGCTTAACATTTCGGCAATTTCCAATAGGCGCTGATCCTGATTTAACAGGTTGATGTAAGTACTCGTAGAATCGGCTTCTGTTTCTTTGAACACTTTAAAATGTTGGGAGGCTTTAGCTGCGATTTGAGGCAAATGGGTAATTCCAAGCACCTGCATTCCTTTGGCAATCTTCAGCATCATGTCGCCCATTTTATTTGCAACTTCTCCCGAAACACCGGTGTCTATTTCGTCAAAAATAATCGTAGGGATGGAAACTCCGGTGCTCAATATAGCTTTTAAAGCCAGCATAATTCTACTAAGCTCACCACCCGAGGCGGCCTTCTCGATTGGAAGAAACTGGCTGCCCTTGTTTAATTTCACCATTACCTTAAGCTGATCCAATCCATTTGCAGTAATGTCGATTCCGGAGTTTAGATCAAAGTGAAATTCAGCATGAGGCATAGATAATAAAGACAGTAACTCCTTCAGCTTTTTCTGCAACTCCACAATTGAGTTCTTTCTAGATTCCGACAGTAACCGTCCTTTATCCATCACTAACTTTCTGGCCGCTTCCAGTTCGGATCTGCTTTTAGCAATTTGCTCATCCAGCGAGGCCGTAACTTGCAATGAATGGTCAAGCTCATTGCGAATTTCTACCAACCTATCAACGCTGTCTACGTGGTGTTTTACCAATAGTCGATTTAGTTCATTGATTTGTTCGGATAAAAGTTCAATCCGTTGTGGGTCGTGTTCCAGGCCATTGGCAAGCTCAGCTGTTTCCTGCGCTATATCGTTCAGTTCGATGGTAACGCTGCTCATGCGTTCCGATGAGGACTGAAAACTATTGGAGATATCGGCCAACTTTTGAGCCTGGCCTCTTACCGTCGACAACTGATCCAATACTCCCCCATCACTGTTCAATAGTTCATTCAGCTGGCTGGCGATTTCTTTTAGTTCTTCGGCATTCGAAAGTAACTCCAATTCCTTTTCCATACTTACTAAATCCAACTCCTCTAGGGATAAGGCTGAAAGCTCATTGAATTGAAACTGCTTGTAGTCGAAGTCTGATTGAGCTCGCGCATTTTGCTCCTGCAAATGATTCAGATGGGCTTCAGCCTTTTTAAATGCAGCATAGGCATCGGAATAAGCATCTAATTGTTTATGGTTCCCGGAGAAACTATCCAGCACAGACATCTGAAAATCGGAACGCTTGATTAACAGGGTTTGATGCTGACTATGGATGTCTATGAGTTGCGAGGTCAGTTCTTTTAACTGAACCAGTGTAACGGGCGTATCGTTGATGAATGCTCTGGACTTCCCGCTTTTGTTGATTTCCCTTCTGAGTACACTCTCCTCTTCAAAATCCAGATCATGCTCGGTAAAGAAGGAGCCAAATCTTTTGCGATTCAACCTGAAAGTCGCCTCAACGATACATTTAGCATCTTTGTTGCGAAGCGATTTCACATCGGCCCGTTCTCCTAACACTAATCCAAGTGCGCCAAGCATAATGGATTTGCCCGACCCTGTTTCACCGGTTATAGCTGTAAAGCCCTCACCGAGATTCAGGTTTAAGCTATCGATCAGTGCGTAATTGGATACCTTAAGTTGTAAAAGCACCTCACAAAATTAAACGATTCGGTTGTTATGAAATGGCTTAAAACGCGAAGTTATCGACAAAGAATACGAATCGGACTACCCCTTTTGAATCTTGTTGTAGGCGGATAAATTAACCGCATCAACTTCTTTCACAACGGCAAGAAATCTGTTTTGCTGGGTCGAATTCGCCTCCTTAAACAGGTTAATCAACTCATCTTTTTTAGCAGTAAAGAATAACTGCTGATTGATAGTATTTGTACGAACTCTATGCACTTTTCTGATTTGCTCAATTGCTACAATCATCGCATTGATAGCATCTTCCCTCTTGTCATAAATTACATCGAAGCCTTTTCTGTGATATTCGTAGAAACACTTTCTAAGTGGCTTAAATGCACTCTGCAGAACATTCTCAACCAAATGAAATCTATTATTCCTGTCGGAATTCGTTTTCCATCCACTAAAAGCCGTGTTGCTCGCATTGGTAACAATTTGTTGAGCCTTCAGAAAATATGGTGTTCCTCCTTCAAGCGAAAAAGAATCGTAGTCGTAACCCAGGATCATATAAGCATAGTAGGCCAATATGGAGGTGAGATTGCTACTGTGCCGGTCTGGCGTAAAAATAAGCGCAGTATTTCGTTGGTAACTGATCTCTACGTCCTGATCTTTGTAAGTAAACAACGGGCTGTTGTAGTTGCTGTTAAAAACCGGTCGTGAACACTGAACCTGGAGTGAGCCTTTGTAATTACCACTACTCGGCTCTTCGTCGATGGTCAGAAGCATGCTGCAATCAATCTGTTCTTCATCCTTAAACACGTCCTGTGTCCATTTCGTGTTGTTCATGAAGTTTCTGATCTCCGTTTGTAAACTGTTGAAGATCTCCGTGTTGGCTGAGTTATTCTGAAGCTTTGGAGCAACCACCTGTACCTGACAATTCAATTCATTTGCATTGACAGACTGGACCATAGCCAAAGAGGCTAAGAATAAAATACCGCTATAAAGTCGAAACGATCTCATTTAAAATGTCTCTTGCTACTTCTTGTTTGGGTTTTAACTCAAAGTTAACCAATTTATTGTCCTTGTGGATAATTGTTACCTTATTGGAATCACTCTGAAAACCAGCCCCTTTTTCGTTCAAAGAATTAAATACGATCATATCTAAATTCTTCGAGACCAGTTTCTCTTTTGCATAATCCAGGCCATTTCCGGCTGTTTCCATAGCAAACCCAACCATAAACTGATCCTGCTTTTTCTCGCCAAGTTCACGTAGAATATCTGTCGTTCGCTTTAACTGTACGGAGAATTCACCTTCTTGCTTCTTTATCTTTTCTGATGACACATGTTGAGGCGTATAATCTGCTACTGCCGCTGACATTATGAGGACATCGCACTCAGGATAATGCTGATTACAGGCTTCATACATTTCCTGAGCAGAAACAACTGAGACCGTTTTTATTCCATTTAGTGGAGCCAATGCAGTTGGTCCGCTTATCAAAGTAACTTCTGCTCCCATGTCGCGAGCCACTTCGGCCAGAGCGTAGCCCATCTTGCCTGAACTTCGATTACCGATATACCTAACGGCATCAATCGCTTCATGCGTTGGCCCTGCACTAATAAGCAATTTCTTCCCATCAAGAGGTAATCCTTTTCGCAGTGATTTTTCCAGGTAGTCAATGATTTCCTCCGGTTCGGCTAGTCTTCCCTCCCCGGATAATCCACTAGCCAACTCCCCTGTTCCAGGCTTTATGATGTAATTCCCTCTGGATTCCAGCAATTTCAGGTTGTCTCTGGTTGATCCGTGTTGGTACATGTCTAAATCCATTGCCGGAGCCAGATATACCGGACATCTTGCGGACAAGTAAGTAGCCAACATAAATGTGGCTGCCTCCCCATGTGCCATGCTAGCTATGGTATTGGCCGTAGCCGGAGCTACTACCATCAAATCTCCCCAGATTCCAAGATCAACATGATTGTTCCAAACCCCTTTGTCGTAATCTTTGGCAAAATCGGTTAGAACCGGATTTTTAGACAGCGTTCCTAAAGTAAGAGGTGTAATAAAGTCTTTGGCGGCTTGAGTCATTACCACCTTAACATTGGCTCCTGCCTTAATCAGAAGCCTTACAAGAAATGCAGACTTATAGGCTGCGATGCTTCCGGTAACACACAGAATGACGTTTTTACCATGAAGCATATGAAATTATTCTGCCGAATCTTCGGGATTTCGGTGGTATACCTGATCGTTAAGGAATTCCTCTACGGCAATTGCCACAGGCTTAGGAAGTCTTTCGTAAAACTTTGAGATTTCAATTTGCTCTCTGTTTTCAAAGATTTCTTCCAGGTTATCAGAAGAAGAAGCGAATTCAGCTAACTTAGAAGTCAACTCTTCTTTCATTCCATCATTTACCTGATTGGCTCTTTTTGAAATGGTTACCAAACCTTCATATAAATTACCAAGCTTTTGCTCAATGTCGTTAACATTTCTGGTAATCGTTGTCTTTTCAGCTACTACGTTTTTATAGCTCATAGTTTATTCGGTTTACTGGCTGGGCCTACTTAGTTGTTTTGCAATTCCTCTAATTCCTCAACGGTAGCATCGTACATATTACCTGCTTCCTTTAGGAATCTACTCTCCGGAAAAGCGTCTGCAAATTTATGATAAGATTTTATAGTTTCCCGGAATCGTTCTTCTTTTTTATTCTGAATACTATTTATAGCCAACATGTAATTGGACTTAAATGCAAAGAAAAGCACCTCTTCCTTGAATTGCGTATCCGGATAATCTACCAACACATTCTTAAATGTAATTGTGGCCGCCTTGTACTGTTCCATTTTGAAATAGAGTTTGGCACTGTTCAACGCTTTCGTTTCCAGCTTTACTCTTAATGACTTGATTAGCGAATTACAAGTATCCAGTTTATCCGTCTCCGGATAGCGATCCATAAACAACTGAAGTTCGTCAATGGCCTTTACAGTTTCGCTTTGATCCAGGGACACGGACGGCGAATTCTTTACATTACACATGGCACCAAGAAAAGCACACTCTTCGGCTCTTGGGCTGCCCGGGTAAGTCTTAACAAACGACTTGAAGTAATATCCCGCAATGAAATACTCCCCCATGCAATAATTGGTTTGGGCATAGTAATAGTATACATCTTCTCCTTTGGCGGTTAATCTGAATAGCGAAAGTAACTCCTCCAAAAGCGGCAATGCCTTCGCGCATTCTCCTTCGTTGTAGTACTCTTTGGCTTTTTCGAATTTGAGATTGTAGTCGCTGCTTTTAAGTATTTTAGCATACTCTGTACACCCTGTAATCAGCAAGGAAAGCGCCACAATGCTTACCCCAAGTATTCGTGTTATTTTATGGTATTGTTTTGTCATAAAATGTTTCGGCCGACAAAGATAGAATTAATTGATGGACTCTGCGCTTGACCAGTTTCAGGCAAACTAACGGCATATTTTAATGAAAAGTATCAGGAGCCGAGCTGGATTGTTCACCTGTTGGATGTGAATAATTTTAGTGTCGGGTAGACGATTAAACCAATAGATTGCCCTATTTTCGCGCAAATTATAGCCAATTTGAGTTTTCAGAAACGTCAGATTTACGGTTAACAATTTACGAGCATGGATATTTTTGAAAGAATAAAGAACAACCGGGGGCCACTTGGTCAACACGCCAAAGAATCTCATGGATACTTTACGTTCCCAAAACTTGAAGGAGAGATTAGCAATAAGATGTACTTCAAGGGCAAGGAAGTTCTTACCTGGAGTATTAATAACTATTTAGGGTTGTCGAACCATCCTGACATCCGGAAAGCAGATGCCGACGCATCAAAGGAATGGGGGCTTGGTTATCCGATGGGCGCAAGAATGATGTCCGGACAAACCAGTAAGCATGAGGAATTGGAGCAAAAGCTAGCCGACTTCATGGGCTTTGAAGCAGGTTACTTATTGAATTTCGGTTATCAGGGGTTTATGTCTGTTATCGACTCTTTGATGGGGCGGAACGATGTAATTGTTTACGATGAGGAATGTCACGCCTGTTTGATGGACGGAATGCGTATGCATGTTGGGAAGCGATTCATGTTTCCTCACAACGATATTGACGCCTGTAGAGACAGACTGGATAAAGCGCAGAAGATTGTAGAGCAAACCGGCGGTGGAATTATGGTGATCACCGAGGGTGTTTTTGGAATGTCCGGCGATCAGGGCAAACTGAAGGAAATCGTAGATCTTAGACGAAAGGAAGGCTATCAATTCCGATTGATGGTAGACGATGCACACGGGTTTGGTACACTTGGAGAAACAGGTCAAGGAGCAGGAGAATACCAGGGGGTTCAGTCAGAAATAGACGTGCTATTGGGAACTTTTGCGAAATCAATGGCCAGCATCGGGGCATTTGTTTGTGCAAACGCCGATGTAATTGAGTACCTGGCCTATAATATGCGATCGCAGGTTTTTGCCAAATCGTTGCCAATGCCTCTGGTTGTAGGTGCAATTAAACGTCTTGAAATGCTCAAGGATCCAGTGCACAAGGATAAACTTTGGGAAATTGCCAACGCTTTACAATCAGGTTTAAGAGAGGCAGGGTTTAACCTTGGAAACACCAATTCATGCGTAACCCCGGTAATGTTATCCGGTACTTTGGGAGAGGCCACCAACCTTACATTTGATCTGCGTGAAAAATATGGAATATTCTGTTCTATAGTTACTTACCCTGTAGTACCTAAAGGAGTTATTCTGCTAAGATTGATCCCTACTGCAGTACACACCTTAGAAGATGTGAAGTACACGATAGATACATTTACCACTATAAAAGACAAACTGGCCAGAGGTGAGTATCATGCGGAAGAGATACTAAACATGAACGGTTAGCATTAGCTACCAAAATATACTAGAAGCCGACTACATCAGTCGGCTTTTTTTGTTTTATCATTTCTTATTCTTAAGCCCAGGGAATGATACAAGATTCAAAATCAATGGCGGCTCTGGCGTTTGCATTGTTTATGGTAATCAGATTCTTTACCGCGATGAAATACTTCTTGCCTGCCTCTGCATTGAATTTAAACTTATCCCACTGACGAGTATAATATTTGGTTACGGAGCCCTTTAGATTAGTCCCAACGGTTGCAGGAGTGAACCTGTCAATTGCATTAAATGCATCTAAATGTGCGATGAGCGTAGCCTTACCAGAGGCCATACTATTGGAGGTGACGTCAAATACTTCTATCCGGGTACCATAAAAAAATGTGATTTCCGAATTGGCACTGTTCACTAATTCCCAGTACAATTTAATGATGCCGTAATGGTGTACATTGACAAGCACTTCCTGCTTGGGTAAGGTTCCATCTAGTTTAAAATCTCGCCCGGCCAGAATATTGGAGAACGGCGTATGCATCCCTAACCCGAGGCTATCATTCCAGGCAGTGTTCTTCAAACATCCTTTGACCAAATCGAACGACGGAGAATTCATACCCTGTACCCAGGAGTTGCCACTTACCGTTCCGGTCTTCAAAGCACCGTTAAGTGGTGGATTGATATAATAACTAATCTGGTTCGGGTAATTCGGAAAAAAAGAAGGAGAGGTAAAAAAATGTTCGTCCGCCAACTGCATCACATGTCCATTCATGTTTAATCCGGCATCTTGCCGAAAGTCTAAAGCTAGTTTCAATGAACTTAGACGGTTTGCATAGTTCGCATAAATTTCACCCTGTAATTCGTTGATCTGATAGTCCGGATGAGCAGTGTCTATTACTTCTAATTCTTGTTGAGATTTTGGTTCCATAAGAGTTGAAATTTGATTTTGTCTCAATTTATGAAATCGGGAACAAACCTGACATTCAATAAATTTTTTTTCATTTTTCTATATTGACGTCATGATGCTTATTGGAAAGAGAGATGTATAAAGAAAACCTAGTCCTGTACGATGCCATCATAGACAAATGCGACAGATTTGCTCGCAAAGGAAAAACAATGCCCTATACTTCTGCAAATGGGCATATGTTCTCTCGACTCAACAAATCCGGTGAAATTGGGATCCGTTTTTCGAAGCAGGTTCAGGAAAAATACCTGGAGCACTTCAACACCAGGGTATTCAAGTCATACAATGCCGTGATGAAAGGCTATATCTTGCTTACCGATGAGATGCTACAAAATGAACAACTGGTAATGGATTTGCTGAATGAATCGTTTGAGTACGTAATGAGCCTGGAGCCCAAGTGAAATTGCCGTTTATGCTGTTTTCGATGAATCTTTGACCGACTTTTTGATAGCGGCAATTTCAGATTTCGTTAAATGCCTCCACTTACCTACCGGCACATCCAACTCCACGTGCATAATCCTAATGCGCTTTAAGAAGGTAACCTCATAACCCAGGTACTCACACATCCTTCTAATTTGTCGATTTAGTCCCTGTGTCAACACGATCCTAAAATCGAACTTGCTTACTTGTTCAACCTTACATTTTCTGGTAACCGTACCAAGAATTGGAATTCCGCCAGCCATGCGTTTGATGAACTTCTGGTCAATAGGTTTATTCACCGTAACCAGATATTCTTTTTCATGGTGATTTTTGGCACGTAGGATTTTGTTCACTATATCTCCATCGCTGGTAAGGAAAATCAATCCCTGGCTGGGCTTATCCAGCCTACCGATTGGAAAAATCCGCTTAGGGTAGTTTATAAAGTCAATGATGTTGTCCTTTTCCCTTTTGGTATCTGTAGTACATACAATTCCAACCGGTTTATTAAAAGCAATGTAAACGTGGGCGTCCTGCTTCTTCTTCCCTACTATTTGTCCGTTTACGGTGACTTCATCGCCCTCTTGCACCTTCGTGCCCATTTCCGGAACCTTTCCATTGATTTTAACGCGTCCCTGGTCAATTAACTTATCCGCCTCTCTGCGTGAACAATAGCCGCACTCACTCAGGTACTTATTTATACGGGTTGGTTGCATCTATTGCGTGAATTGGTTCAGAGAAATATTCAGGTACTCCTCTAAATGTGTGTTAAAATGAACAGGTCGTTCTCTTGCGTAAACTCTCATCTCCTCTATTGACCGTCGCCACTCCTCCATACTATTGGGATAGTTCCATCGGTTGATGTGTTCCTCCATCTCCGACTCATACATCTTCTCGTATGCATCTATTTTAGCAATGATATTGGCCGTAGCGAAAACGGTTTTACTTAATTCCAGATAACGGGAAACGAACAACTTCCTGAAGTTCTCATTCTTAAACAGATTGCGCAGTAATAATGTAGAACAATCAGCATTGTACCACTTCTTACTTCCCTCCTCCACAGCATCTGCCAGAGAATTGTAATCAGCGGTAGCTTTAACTCCCAATTGCTGGTAGCCAAATGTCCAGTCCAGATCAAACACCATCCATCTCCATTTACTCGTTGGATCGGTGGTTTTCCAGGTTTTTACATTGTTGGCAGGCCAATCAAGGTTGCCAAAGTAGATTTGAGCCAGATTGTAGTCGATATAGTTGCTCATATCTATTTGCTCTGCAATGTAATTGTAATTTGAGTCTACACTCAGATCACTATCAGGCGTAAATTGATAAATCCTGAGAAAGTCATCCGGTGAACCATGACTTTCTGCTCCGCAAACTTCTACCATTTGGAGGTCATCTTCCATGACTCCGAAATGGGCATTTAAATAGTGTTTATCCAGCTTCTCCCGAAGATTGTGAATCCCCCAATATTCTCCGTTGATGTAAACAACTACCGGCCGCGAACCCTGCAACTCGACATCCAGTGGGGAAAGAATGTCATGAAGCAACGCGTCTCTGAAGTAGGTATCCAGAAAATCGTTGCCTGAATTCCGCAGCAGCAATCGTTTGAACCGGGTATTCGTCATATTTTCAAACAGCGGATAATCCACAACGGTATCTCCGTACTTTTCTCTCATAGAGATTCGCAAGCTTTTCACCGGAAAACCTCCGATTACCGCACCGTGAATTCGAATCCCTGCGTCTACGTCAAATCCCAACTTCCCGTCACGTTCAAAGAATTGTACAGAAGCATCCCGTTCCCATTTCTTTCCCTTTTCCCGATAATTTCCCGGAGGCCAAAAGTCCCCGACCGAATCATTCCAGGGAGTCTGATCGAAAAGAATGCCCGGTGTGTATATTCCTGTTTCATAATTAAACAAGTGATTGGTATCAATTGCAATGGACACCACAGGGAAAGAATGTCTGGTTCTGATGCCCGAATCAACGAAGTAACTGTAAGAATACACCTGCCCTTCGGACACCTCTTTCCCACGATTGAATTCTTTAAACCTTAGAATTACGGCTCCTCTCTCAAGCTTATCTCTAACCGGTTTCCATTTGAATTTTTCAAGATGCCATTTGCCCTGCATAGGCGTAGTTGGAATGTGGGATATAGTGATAGGTTCCTTCCTTAAATTATCAAGATCAATTGGCTCAGAATATGGAATGGAGTTGGTATCCGGAACCGAACCATCGGTGGTGTAATACACGTCATATTCTGATTTCACGACCAGTCTAAACGGCTTTTCGTAGAAGCCACTTGAATGAGAAACGGCAAAACCGACCAGCTCATTTTCTGAGATACTACTACATGCCAGTCCTGAAAACAGACAGATTATGAGTGCACAGTATAGGTTATACATGGTTACTGAATGCTTCACTTAAGTTTTCAGGCATTAGATTATGCGCAAATATAGAAGTTGAATTGGAGACGAATCCAACATCATTCGGTGATTTCCCCTACAGCTTACTGATTCCTTAGGCCTGGAGTTAAACACGCGAAGGTGATCGGTGTTTAAATCTTGTAAAACCATAGTTGCATGAAGCAGTTGCTATCCCAGAGATTTAATGGGATATGGCTACCTTTAGTTGTTTTATGACGAGTTAGCATCAATTAGAAAGTGAAAACTTTAATTTTTCTAATACCACAATTTCTCTTCAGCACGGTTGTTTTCTCCCAATCTGTTGAAGACTCTACGGCCAGAATTAATAAATGGTCCGATTGGCATGTAGACACTACGCTAAGTGATAAAGGAGAAATAAAAGAAACTTCTAAGTCTAAATTTAAATGCCCCACAACAACATGTCATTTTGTTTCAGTTACAACCAAATATGTAAACGGAAAGTGGTATTGGAAGCAAAAGAAAAAAAGCACTGCTGCTTGTTTTGGAGGAGGGTCAAAAGTAATGTGGACCAGAAAAAGAAAACCAACAGAGATCAAAAAGACTAACCAACATTAACGATCTCCGATAGGCTGGAATGGTAGTCCTCTTGAGGAGAAATGAGCGTAAATAATAAGTATTTTTACCCTTGAATAAAACTTAGGTGTAAAGGTTACTCTCGTTATAGGCAGCTTCGATAAGTCTCGACTTTAGGCTCCAGGCTGATCCTGATTTATCCGGATTCCAAAACCTGCGTTTCTTAACCGGAAGTAATGCTGTTCGATCCCAATATGAGTGTATTTACCGTACATCTTTTAAAAACAAATGTTTTCAGATCGATAAGGTCTATCTGTTCGCGGATTGATCCGAAGCATACTCCTGGTTTGATCCATGCGGAAACAATGATGTGTATGACTTTAGGGTCGCACATCCTCTCCCCTAAACGAATTCTGGTTCGACAATTATTTGTATTTGCTCAATGGGAAAATGAATCTGCCATTGATCGTTTTCTAGAAAAGGAAAAATTTGGGGTAAAACTATCCAAAGGCTGGCATGCGAGGTTGGCTTTCGTCAGACAATGGGGTACCATAGATGGGTTTGACATTCCAAAAACCGGTATAGAACTTGACGATCCCGATGCACCCGTAGTGGCAGTTACACTGGCTCGCCTTAAAATTCCTGAAGTTCCCAGATTTATTCGTTGGGGAAGACCTGTTGAAAAACTGGTTCGCGATCATCCCGGTGTTACCCTCGCCCTCGCTGCTACCAGACCACCACGTACCGTCTCAACCTTCTCCATCTGGAAGTCGCAGAAAGATATGATCGGTATGGTTCAGGGACGCAACCCGGTTTCACAACCGGACAGGCACGCCGCCGCAATGAAGGAACGCAACAGAAGAGACTTTCATAAGCAATTCACCACTTTGAGGTTTAAGGCCATCTCTGAACATGGAATGTGGAAACGGCGATCAGCCATCATCCCAAAACACCAATGAATAAAGCGGATTCATGGGATTAGCGAAGCCAATGCAGAAATTTCAGGATTGGTTTACCCAGCAATGGGTAATTACAACCGGGAAAAAGATCGATCCCGCTGCGGTTTCATGGTTAATGGGGCCTTTTGGAGAAACGGAGTTAATTGGTGACCAGTTTATTTATCAGCTAGCAAAGAATGAAGGGCTCAACATAAACAGAAGGTCTGCCTCAGGCGGCCTGGTGCTTTCGTTCGATCAGCTTCAGATTCCTGAGCAGGAACTTTCCAGGCTTTCAAGCGAAGTGGTACGGTTTTATGAAAAAACGGCACTATACAACATGCGGTTTAGTGTAAAGTGGAATCCTTTGTTCTGGGTTTTCGGAAAACTACTGGCCGGTCTTTTCAGCAATAGAATCAGACAGTTAAATGTTCCATTAAGAACACCTAAGGAATCTAACTTAATTGATAGTGAAATAATCACCCTTAACGATCCCAGTTCCGGAGAAACAAAATACACGGTGTGGTATCGCACCTTCAAAGCAACGGGCGAAGTTTTGTATTCGGGCGTTTATACAACCTGTAAATTGCCATCCGGAAAGGTCTGTATCAAAGCAGTTTTTCCATTGCCGTATGGAAATGCAACCGTGATCATGACACCCAGTGTAGGATCAAACGGTGAACTCATTCTGAATTCCTCCGGAAAAAAATTTGGTGATGCAGGCTTCTATTTTCTCCTGTCTGATTCTAAAAATAGGTATAGAGCGAGGTATGTGCGTTCGTTTCGTGACAAATTGATAGTAGGTTGCCCAGGCGATAACATTACCGCCGAGCAAACACTTACGTTCTGGAAGCTGCAGGTGGCAAAGTTTAGCTATTTAATTACAACAGATGACAATTTGGATGATTCTACAAAACCGACAGATTCTTTGTAGTAGTTTTAGGTCGGTGCTGAAAATTAACTTATTGTAACTACCCACACATGGAGACCAAGCCTACTACCGACAAGCAGATTATTTACGTTTACGATGCTCTTTGCGGATGGTGCTATGGTTTTTCCTCGGTGATCAATAAAATTGCCGAGGCTCACTCGAACCAATTCTCGGTTCAGGTTGTATCAGGAGGAATGATTACCGGAGATCGGGAAGGGCCGATAGGCAAGGTAGCTGCATATATTAAATGGGCTTATAAAGACGTAGAACAGCGTACCGGCGTGAAATTTGGTCGAAAATTTTTGGATGAAACCCTTGAGAAGGGAGACGCCTATTTCACCTCTGTTCCGCCCGCAAAAGCACTGGCGGTGGCCAAAAATATGGATCCCCAAATAGGTCTAAGGTATGCCACCGCACTTCAAAACTTAATTTATTTCGAGGGCATTCATCCAACGGATTCTGAGGCATATGTATCTCTTGCCGACTCGCTTGGACTGGACAAAGAACAATTCAGACACGATTTCAATTCGGCAACGGCCGAACAATTAGCGAAACAGGATTTTGAGTTATCGACAAAACTTCAAGTGCGTGGCTTTCCAACGGTTTTTATATTAAAAGATGGCGTCTTGAATATGGTAGCCCACGGATACACTGATTTTGAACCGTTGAATCAACGTATTCTGGAATTCACAGGGGCTTAGCGACCGCTACCAGAGTCCTTTTTGCATCATGATAATTTCGATAAATCCTGTCCTAAACTATACCGAGCTGAAAGCATTTGAGCCACGCCTAATCCTTACCTAGTGAATAAGCGTTTAATTCGGATTGAATGTAAAGCAGCACTTCGGTGATACTTGGATAAGTATGCCTCATGCAATTCCAGAGCAACTGCACTTGTCCTTCACTGCTTTTGATTTGGGTAAAAGCCTTCTCGTAATTTCCTAAACCTGAAACCCGATCAATTTTCAATTTCTTCAGTCCTTCGTAGGCATAAAGTCTTTTATTGAAGTTAGATGAAGACAACCAAGATTCTAAAGAATCTACGCTCTGATCCTGCACAAATTGATCAAGCTTCTCCCGACCAAGGGGAGATCTGACCTCGCATGAATTTCCAAAAGGCAGCTCCTGGTTAAACATTTCGTCTATATCCAGGTTGGAGCCAAACGTTTCCATAAATGCATCGTTCAACTGCTTTAACTTCGATTTAACTGAATCTGCGCAAATGGAGCGGTATAAATTACTAGCTCTAACTCCATGCCCACTCCAAACGCTCTTCTTTCTACGTAATGTTTTGTAAACCGGATTTCCGCCGGCATCAGTGATTTGGCAAACATCTATATAATCCAAATGGTTGGTCCAATAACCTTCATCACGCATAAAAATAATGGTAATGAAAGATTCCCTGAAGCCATCTACTATATCTCTTTGGTACAATTGCTCCACCTTTACTTCAATGGAATCTCCAAAATCAAGTGAATTCAATTGAGAGATTATAGCCTCCTCTCCTATCCTACTTTTTGAATTTAGTACGCAGCTACATAAAGTTGAATCTACCGACTGACCAAATCCAAACACGGGCAACCCCATGAGCAGTACTAGCAAAAAATTGTATCTCATCCAGGACAAGTTAGTTCTTTTTTTACTGAAGGCTTGCAGAAATGGTTGGACGACTATTCAAAAGAAAAGATGTCTAGCTGCGACCATACCTAAGAGTTAGCGGACTTAGCAAATGTGTCCCAATTTTCTTAGTTCATATACGCCATTTCAATTAGTCAAAAAACTATATTGGGGATGAGAGAAATAAACACCATGCGTTTATACCAAAGTTGGGGTGCATTAAGATGACCAATGAATGGCCGAAACAAAATTCTATACCGAAAAGATGCGGGAGCATTGCAAAGCCTTCTTCCTTGAAAACTATGAAAGGTTGGACAACGAACTATCTGTAAAATATTCTAAACAATACCCGCATAAGTACTTAAGTTCCAACCACAATGAAAACAATCTGTTCAATTTTATAGCAAATAAATTGGAGGAGGGAATTGGTTCTGATTATTGCGTTTATAATGACAAAGATCTGATTGACTACAGGTTAAACTTTTTAAACAGCAATACGCGGCAAGAAAAAGTAGATAATACAAGTTATTTGGATTCAATATATGTGTGGTATTACTTCAGTCCGACTGATATTCCAGTTAAAATCCGAGAACTCATAGTTGATAAATTCAACCTGCTAGAAGAATTCTATTTCAACTGTATAAATTCTCATGTCAAACGATTCTATATGAGAGGACACGTAAAGGAACTCTGGATTCAACTCGACACACTCTTTGCGAACGGATTTAACAAGTACTTATCCCAATTTAATCGATTCCGACCCACTAACCCTCAAAATATTCGAACAGAACTCTTGAACTATACAGAAGACGGAATGTATGGACTCTTGAGAAATGCCGACTTATACGGGAAATACATAGATGCAGAAAATAGAGAACTGGATATTCAATTAATCAAATTTGCCTTCACTAAAAGTCCCACTAATGAACCGATTCTGTTTAATTTCTTGATTAGTGATTTGAGTCTTTCTCCATCTCAATACCTTATTGATAAGAGCTTGCTAGACCAATACATTAACGAACAAAATGAGCCTTTAAATATTTTGAGAGAAAGTTTAGGGCTGCCCAGAATTGGAGAAGGTTGGATCAGTGAAACTAAATTATACTACCTATTGAAAGATGAGTTCACAGACCATGTTGTAATTCAACACTTCAAACCGAAATGGCTTGGAAGGCAACATTTTGACATCTACTTTCCGCTTCTAAATATTGCGGTTGAATATCAAGGGAAGCAACATTTTGAATCAGTTGATTATTTTGGAGGAAAAGAAGCATTAAAACAGAATATCGCTCGTGACAAAAGGAAAAAGGACAAGGCAATGCAGAATAATTGTGATTTAATATATGTTGAACCTGGTTATGATTTCACTGAGGTTTGTAGCCAAATAAGAGATTCAAAGAATTTTGATAAAATAAACGACACCCCAACAAAAAATAAAGCGCATTAAAACGCGCTTTATTCAGGAACGTTGAACATTATATCAATAACTACGAAAAAGTAATTCGCGTTTAACAATAAAACACATTTTAATAGGGGTTTAAACAAAAAGTGCGAGGCAAAAGCTTCACACTTTTTGCTTTTGGGTGGAAGACGGGGAATGCTACTTCACTTCGTTCAGTGGGCCCGCAACCTTCTGGTATGGAGTTCAAGCAAAAGCACGGCTTCGCCGAGCTATTTTTTGTGCCTCAGCCTTTTCGCTGAAGTCCAGCCTGTCGGCTGGTAAAAAACTTCGCTCAAGGTTAAGGCACAAAAAAAAGCCTGACAGAAATGTCAGGCTTTTGCTTGGGTGGAAGACGGGGCTCGAACCCGCGACATCTAGAACCACAATCTAGCGCTCTACCAGCTGAGCTACAACCACCATATTATAACAGCTTCCTTTCGTTTTGATGTTGTAGCGAAGCTGCCTGTCCGCCGTAACTGCTATGCAGTGAAGGAGGAAGCTACAACCACCATAATCCCCCGTTTTGGGGATGGCAAATATATAAATTTTTCAAGTCTGGATTTAATTCCAATAAAAAATCCAACTTTACGTTTTTATAAGCGCTCCGGGCGATATGAAGTTGTCGGAAATCACAAAAAAAGGATCTCTTTCTCTGCTCATCCAGTTCTTTGGGATGG
Organism: Parvicellaceae bacterium; assembly: GCA_965267315.1. Classification (GTDB taxonomy): domain Bacteria; phylum Bacteroidota; class Bacteroidia; order Flavobacteriales_D; family Parvicellaceae. The sequence continues at coordinate 3,010,483 of OZ253949.1, read as the reverse complement.
CGCTTAGTCTATGCCTCACTCTATTCATGACACACCAAATAGGGAAAGATGGGTACAACGCGTATGCACTTTCGTTTTCGTGGATCATTTTTCTCTCCCATATCGGACTTTTCGGCTTCGACAGCCTGGTTGTACGTGAAATGAATAAAAAAACGGACAATGCGGTTAAAAAAGGACTGATCCGACGAGGTTCGATGGTCGGACTGATTACCTCTGCCCTACTCGGCCTGGCATTGTTTTGCTTTGCCTGGTGGTTCTACGATGATTTCGGTTCGCATGAAAACCAATACATCCGCCCCGCTCTTCTGGTCTCCGCAGCTGCCGTGCCTTTCTTCTCTATGCTAATGCTGGTAAAATCGTACTTAAAGGGCATTAAGAAGAATGAAATAGGAATGATTCCTGAATCCATTGTCAGACCTGCACTTGTGTTTTTGGGTCTGGTGATTGCCGTAATGCTCTATGAAGAAGTTGACCCGGTTTTTATTGTAGTTATCAACGTATGCGCTATTCTGATTGCCCTTGCAGTTGCATTGGCTATAAGTAACAGACACAGACTCCGGGCCACAACTGCTGCTTTTGACAAGAAATACTGGAGGTCTGCCTTTACCTTTTTGTTCTTATCGTTTGTGATGATGGCTAACAGCCGGGCAGACATGCTTATGCTGGGTATGTGGGAACACACGCTACCTGACGTGGGTGCCTACAGTATTGCTTTGAAATTCACGGATTTCGTTTCCATGCCACTACTCATCCTGAATGCGGTGATCGCTCCATATCTGGTAGAATATTTTGAAGACAATTCCCTGAAATCGCATCTGGTCTCCGTCAAGAAGTTTATCCGGGCAATTTTCGCATTTGGATCAGTCCTGTGCATTACCTATTTAATGATTCCCGATTTTTTCCTGAACCTTTTTGGTAAGGAGAACGAATACGTGATCGCCGCCTCTCCGATGATTGTTCTTGGTTTCGGTCAGCTGTTCAATGTACTGTTGGGGCCTGTTGGAAATGCACTGAACATGGCAGGTGCAGAACGTACGGTTTTTGTCGTTTCCGCCATTACTTTGGTGATTAACCTTGGCCTAAACGTTCTTTTAATTCCTTTTTATGGTTTAATGGGAGCCGCCATCGGAACAGTGTCTTCTCTGGTGTGCTGGAATGTTATTTTAGCAATTGAATTAAAACGTAGATACGGCGTAAACGTGTCCATTATCTGATGGGAAGCAGTAGATTGGATTTTGCAATTGTAGGGGCACCCAAGTGCGGCACCACCTCCCTGTTCCAAAGTCTGAACGAACGTTCGGATATCGCGTTTTTGGGAAAGGATTCCCATTTACTGGGGGGCGATCTGGATTTACTGCTGAGGGACCAAACTTTAAACCCTGTTGAACTAATTCAAGAGTATTCCGGAGAGTATTTGTTGGGGGATGCTTCAGTTTGGTACCTATTTAGTGAGGAAGCCGCCAAAGAGATCCATCAACTCAATCCGAATTGCAAAATCATCATTTGCCTGCGCAACCCTTTTGAACTTCTCCCTTCCCTTCACAATCAACATCTTAAAGGTGGAGACGAAACGGAAACCAATATCAACAGGGCCATTGCAATGGATGAAAATCCAGGCACTATTGCTGAGGGCGTACATTTTCGAAGACGACCAGGCTATTTGGAAAGCATGGATTTTGCAAAACAAATTGCACGCTACGATGAACTTTTTAGCGATTTGCACTTTGTTTTTTATGATGACCTGAAAAATGATTTTTCCAGTTGCATTCGGCAGATTGAGGACTTTTTGAAAGTCCCGCCTCGTGAAAAAGTTGAACGGGTAACTGTCAATCAACGGAAGGAAATCAGCAATCCCAAACTGGTGCGGATTCTAAAGAAAAAGCCCACTTTCTTGAAAAGCGTATTTCGTACGGTGGTACCTTCGAAAAAATTGCGTCATAAAATTATGCAAAAGGCCATGGACACTGCTGTTTCGGATCATACTGATTCAAAAGCCGGTTCCCTGGATACCGAAACACAGGAGATCATTCGTAAAAGAATTCAAAAACAATTGCCACTTTTGGAGAAGCTAACCGGTAGGGATTGCTCTTACTGGATCAAATAAGAAATGGGGAAATTAGGAAAACTTGCTACGGCCATAAAAATTCTAATGAGCAAACCCTATCTGATCAATCAGATCGTAGAACACGATTCGGTTTTTAAAGATCAGGTTGTGGAGGCTTATGGACTGGAAAAGGGACTACCAGTAATTCCGTATTCTGATATTGTTACGGAACACGAACTCCCTAATTATCTCTTTCTGGACGGAGGAAGTTTAATAACCGACCTTCTTTTACTTCGCTCTCTGGCGAAGAAAACAACCGATTGCTGTTATTTTGAAATAGGCACCTGGCGCGGCGAAAGTTGCACCAATGTGGTAGATCATTGCGACCATTGCTATACGTTTAACCTTCCCGAAAAAGATATTCAGGCACTTGGACACGATGAAACTTACCTGAATCAACTTGAACTTCTCAGCAAGACTGATCCCCGAATTGTACCCATCAAAGGAAATTCGCTCAACTTTGACTTCCGGGCTCTGGACTTTGTGCCAAATTTGGTGTTCATAGACGGAGATCATCATTACGAAGCGGTAAAAAGCGATACGAATAGGATATTTCAGTGGATTGATCCTCAACAAGCAACCATTGTATGGCATGATTATGGAAATTCTCCGGAAAAAGTGCGGTGGAGTGTCTTAAAAGGGATACTGGACGGTTTGCCTGCCGAAGAACACAAACACCTGTATCAGGTAGCCAATACCAAATGTGCCATATATACACGAAGGAACTTCAACTCCGGATTTGTAGATTGGCCTAACCAACCACAGATTAATTTCAACCCATCACTAAACCCGAAAAAACTGAGTTAGTTAGTACGAACTGGTATCAGAAAATTGAAGTTAAATCCTTCACTCCCACAGGTCTTTCCACAGTAAACCCTTCTCCGTACTTCACTCCTATCAATCTTCCATGAGCAATGGATTTGCCTTTAATATACTCCCAAAATTCCAGGCTCGAAATCGGGGTTTTGGGTTCCGTACTTTCCGGATTGTAAAACTGAGATGAGAATGCCTTGATGGCTTCCAGTTTCTTCTCGAAAACATCCGAAATGTCCACTACAAAATCCGGATGGATCATACGGTCCTGAATGTAGTGGTAAACCGCTTTTGGCCTCCAGGCATCCTGTTCCTGATCGTCAAATACCGTTTGGATTTTAGTCAGTCCGGATAAAAAACATGCTCTTGATGCAAGCTCCGAACCACGACCATGATCGGGATGGCGATCCGAAATGGCATTGCATAAAACTATTTCAGGTTTAAACCTGCGGATATGTGTAATTAACTCCTTTAAATTGCCCTCATTGATTTCGAAAAAACCATCCCCCATATTGAGCATTACCCGCACATCGAGTTCCAATAGATCAGCGGCTGCCGAGGCCTCATCCTGTCTGATCTCAGCACTTCCTCTACTCCCTAGTTCTCCGAGCGTAAGGTCAATGATGCCAGTTTTCTTACCCAGACGCTTATGAATGATCAGCGTACCTGCAGCAGACAGCTCTGCGTCATCCGGATGTGCTGCAATAGCCAGAATATCAAGTTTGGGATCACTCATTAATCCATGTTAAAATTTCATCGTCAATTGGCAGTGTATCCGGGGACAGCGATTTAACAAACTGACCATTTTCATCTACCAACAATTTCTGAAAATTCCACACCATTTCAACATCAGTTACTCCGTTTTGTTCTTTCGATGTCAGAAATTGATAAACCGGGTGCTGATCCTCTCCTTTAACAGAAATTTTCTCCATCAACGGAAAGGACACATCAAAATTCAAACGGCAAAACTCAGCGATCTGTTCATTACTGCCTGGTTCCTGACCTCCAAAATTATTGGCCGGAAAAGCAACAATCTCAAATCGATCACGGTCGGTGGAACTATACAATTCCTCCATTTGCTCGTACTGCGAAGTAAATCCGCACTCAGAAGCCGTATTTACGACCATCACTTTTTTTCCATTTAATTGTGACAGTTCGAATGGGTTTCCTTCTATGTCGATTACAGTGAAATCATGTAGGCTAGCCATAATTCTATTGTTTCAGGTATTTCTTGGTTTGCATATCTCTTATAATTGCCAACACACTAAATATCACCAGAAATATGATGAGAATCGTTGCCCATAAAGGGAAGGGAGGTGCATCCCCTTCAGCGTAGGAGTGCAAACCTGATAAATAGTAATTTACTCCAAAAAAGGTCATAATCACTGTAGAATACATCCACATGGATGCAACGTTGAACGTCGTTTTACCCCTTAAACCCGGAATAAAGCGGAAGTGTAATAAAACCCCATAAGCCAAGACAATAACGAGTGCCCAGGTTTCCTTCGGGTCCCATCCCCAGTAACGACCCCAGGATTCATTCGCCCATACACCGCCAAGGAAGGTACCTACCGCTGCCATTATAAGACCTATCGTGATGGTTAACTCACTGATATAAGTAATACCGGAAATGTGGTGTTCAACTTTTTTTATGTTTCTGCGCCCTTTAAAAAACCTAAGTAATAAAGTTGTAAAGCCGAGTAACGAACCAATCCCCAAAAATCCGTAACTACCAGTAATCACTGCAACATGAATCATCAACCAGTAAGATTTTAAAACCGGAACCAGATTGGAAATGTCCGGGTCGTAATTACTATGGTGTGCCGTCATAAGCAAAATACCACCAAGCATACCTGCCGCCCCGGCAACGAGCATATACCTTCGGGAAAATAAAGTTCCGGCTAGAACAGTCATAAATGCAATAAAAGCCAGCGCCTCATATCCGTTACTCCAGGGAGCGTGCCCGGATATGTACCATCTCATTCCAAGCGCATAAGCCTGACATAACAACAGAATGGTTAAAAGTGTAACCGCAATTCTGTGCACCCATTTCTCTCCTTTTACTGCCTTCTTCGTACGCACAGAGAACACTATTGCCAGAACATAAATAAAGAGCCCCAACAGCATTAACCACGTATACAGTCTATCCAGCAAATGCAATTTGTTATAACTAATCTCCAAATTCACCTTTGTCGCGGATGGCATATCAGGATCATTGCCTTTAATTTTCCGCTGGTACTCATCCACCTGTTGAACAAACCTATTAGCAGCCGACCAATCTCCTGAATCCCAGCCCTGGTTGAGCACGGTTTCATAGCCAACCAGCAATTGCAGAGGCGTTAAACTGTCGCCAGCTCCCATTCCCGTTTTGATACTGGCGAGCCCCGGCTCTGATCCAGATGACCACTCCCCTTCCGGATGATCTGCGATTGGAAATATTTTAAGCCATTGTCTGGTGAAGATTGCTCGCATCATCATCAACTTATCGTAGGTTTTGATCACCTCTTTCTGATAGCTGCTCCTAAGAGATTCCGGGGTTTTAAATGCTTCGTCGTAGTCCGTATCCAACTTCGTGTACTCACTGGTTTCATTGAATTGATATATATCCGTGAATGCTGCATATTTTCCGGAAATGCCAATCTTCTCCCTCAGATCAGGATTGCGCACACTAATCATCGGAATCTCCATCCAATGCGCTGGTTTAAAAGTCATTCCCAAAAACACCTGAACAGGACCCTGATCTTTATAGTGATCACTTTTGTAAAGCTTTCTGAGTATCTCAGTTGCCAGAGTATGTACTGGCTTGATCCTTCCTTTACCGAGCACACATATCTTTCCAACTTGTTCCGCATGCTCAGGATGGATGGGTTTATAATCAGCATCCTGCGCTGCGCTTAAACTTGAAAGACCAACGATTAACGCTACAATACCTACCCCCTTTTTCCACTCTTTAGATAAGGATTTGGCTACCTCTCTAAACCTTGACTTCCTGCTGAACAAAGTGAATATAAATCCGATGGTCATTAGTAAATAACCAATGTAGGTTACTATTGTGCCCATTACATCCTTATTTACAGACAACACGGTAATATCTGGTTCAATTCCGGGTTGAGAACTGTCATAAGAGCTTTGAAATAAACGATACCCTTCATAATCCATTACATGGTTCATGATGACTGTTTGCTCTCTTGTTACCCCGTTAACGGTATCATTTACAACCAAATCACTTTCATAGGAGGAAGGCGATGTGGTTCCTGCGTATTTTTCGAAACGGAAATCTTTCAGACCAACTTCAAACGGAAGTTCAATTATTTTCGAGCCATAACTCGCTGAAAACTGCTGGCCGTTGATAATAAACGGCACATTGGCTCCGGTATTGGATTTGCCCCCTCGTAAAATAATCTGACGCGTTTCATCCGCAGTAACTGCATTCATTACAAGGGCATCGATACCAGCATCTTTCTTCTCCGAACCGGTCAGGCTCATCAACACTCCATCGTGGTAGTTTCTCATTACCAATTGCAATCCGTCGAATCGGTACAAAGCACTAAGATTAAATGGGTGTTCCGTGTCCCGAACCAACGTATCCATGGTCACAGCCGAAGGATTCATCCGGTCTTCCTTACGTAACGATGTCATGTCCCGATAGTAGCCCTCATAAGGAGCTCTTACGGATAATTTACCTCGGTTTGAGGTAATCTGAATGGCCTGTGTTTTAGAATTGTTGTTGAACGAAACCAGATAGTCACCTTCCGGATTAATAATACCTCCACTGGGAAGGTAGTGAGTTTGACCTGCCACCACCAGCTCCAGTATTTCCATCCCCCCTTTATCCACACGCTTTATGGTGTCTATGGAATTTGGTATAAACGCCTCGTATTGAAATTTCAGCGGTTTGCCATTGCGAACCGGGAAGTCGAACTCAAACTCATTGTGTGCAGGCGTAGTCGCTGCAAACCAACGTTGCATCTCTACGCTTGTGTTGGTTCCATCTTCGTTGATGGCCGTAACGTTGAGATATGGTTCCGAAGAGTACATGTAGTTCACCCACGAGTTTTCCCCTACCCTTATAATACCCTCTTGTCCTGTGTATCTACTAATGGCGGCACCGATAATAATAACGATAAAGGCTAAATGAAAAACCAGAATAGCCAGCTTCTCCTTTCTCCACATCCGGTAAGTAAATGTGTTCACAAGTAGATTAATTGAGAGCCAGGCCAACATCAGTTCAAACCACCAGGCATTGTAAACTCTTATCTTGGCAGCTTCCGTAGAGTCAGCACTTTCAATAAACGTTGCAGTACCAATCGAAATGATAAAAATTAACATCAGCACCCCCATGGTGCGTGTGGAGAAGAGTATCTTTTTAATTGCGTCCATTCAGTCGATGACTTCCTCAGGCAAAATCGCCCTGAAAGTTCGCCTGCAAATGTAGGGAAAGAAACCGCTTTCAGGAAGTTCCGTTTTGGCGAAGATTAAGTATTTCAGCTGTGCAAATTCAAAAGCTAATGGAATACTACTTTATTTGCTGACTTGTAACGATGCTCGTCTTTCGAAAAAAAGATCCGATTTTTCCAACCATATCTAATTTTGTTCGTCTTATTAATGTAAATCATGTGAAATGAAAGGAATTTTCAAGCTCCTATTTACTGTTGCCGTAGTAAGCATCACTTTATATGGCTGTAAAAAGAACAGACTGAAAAAACCTGCCTTTCTTACATTTCAGGTAGATATGAATCGGTCTGCTGCAGCATCCGGGAATTTGGTGTTTTCATCTGGGCACTTAACCCTGGCTGATTTTAGCATCTCCGGAACACGAGAAGAAGGTGATCCAATCTCATTTTCAAAATCATTTGGAAGTGGACTCATTGTTCCATTTGGTAGTTCAACCATTTCTCAATTGGATTATGACATTCCTCAGGGAATCTATACCAGTCTGGAAATAGAGTTTAATTCAGTTTCCGGATCGAATTCTTTGATTGTGGAAGGAAGCTACACCAATTCTTCTTCACAGACATATCCTATGCGTTTTGAATTTTGGTCGTCCGAAAGTTTTGAGGTGGAGGGCGAAGCAGAATCCGGTGCAAGTACCATTTTAATTGAAAAAAACACTAATCCGGTTAGCAGAATTGAGCTGGACCCGGAATATTGGTTCCAACCGATTTCGATTGGTTCATTGGATGGAGCCACACTTACCAACATATCCGGGACACCTACTCTACTGATTACAGAAGATGTGAACGAAAGTATTTTCGACCTGATAGCCGATAGAATTGATCAATCGCTAGAAGCCAACTTCTCACTATGACTCTGGAAGAGGAAAGACAGCTCATTGACTCTTGTTTACAGCACGACAGACACGCGCAAGAGAGACTTTATAGAACATTTGCAAATAAGATGTTCTCGGTGTGCCTGTATTACAGCGAAGATCGGGATGAGGCATGCGACTTTCTCCAGGAAGGGTTTATTCAAGTGTTTCGCAGTCTGGATAAATTTAAGTTTGACGGTTCACTGGAAGGATGGATTCGTAAAATAGTTGTTCGCAAAGCCCTCGACGAAATCAGACGTAAAAAAAGATACTTTGAAGTTGTAGACGATATGGTTCATTCAAATACGGAAGAAATTGAACCTGATGTTTACGACAATCCTATCTCTGCTAAGGAAGTAATACGATTGGTGAACGAACTACCAAAAAAATGTGCTTTGGTGCTTAAACTATATGCCATAGAGGGATATTCGCATGCTGAAATCTCAGAAATTCTGGAGATTTCCGTTGGAACTTCCAAGTCCCAGCTTAACAGGGCAAGGTCTTTACTGAAAAAATCTTTTAACATGCCTAATGGATAAGTGGTTGAAAGATAAAATTAGTGAGGCTTTTGAGTCGTCTACGGATAAAGCGCCTGATTCAGCTTGGAATAAGATTGAATCGGAACTGGATGCCGATAAAATTGATCATGCGGTTAAATCTGGTTTCGACAGTAATTTGGAAAAAGCTCCAGCTTCCATATGGGATACTGTGCAAGATGCAATCGATCAAAACGAGGACAATTCTGTCGATCTGCGGGTAGCCAAAAGTTACCAGGTTATCACCGACACGGCACCTGAAACGGTTTGGGATCGGGTACAAACGGAATTGGACATTGATCGTGTTTGGTTCAGGATTAGCCATCTGTTATCTCGAAGCAACCGCCGAGTTAACCCTGTGTTTGCAGGCATTGCAGCGGCTCTGCTTGTGTTAATTGCATTTCCAGTGAATTTGTACCGAACCGATGAAATAAGCCCGATCGAATCTTCATCTAGTCCCGTTATGGTTGTTTGTCCGAATGAAGAAATGGGAATATCCTCTGCCAAAAAAGGCTCTGCCTTTGGGCCTTTGGCTGTGATAAAAACCCCTAAGAACAGTCCATACAAATTTTACAGAGCACCAAACACCGGCTTTTTACAGAAAACTACAGATAGTGTTGTTTCGACGTCATCAATGAGTATTCCACCAGCACCAATACAGGATATTTTGAATAGTGTGCCTCTTTCAGCAACAATCCAAATGATGCCAGGATTGTTTCCTGAAGTATTAAATGGATCGTACAATTTGCACGAAATCAACGATTCCAACCTCGTATGCCCTCCTACAAACCAGTTGTACTCGAAATTCTCCGTTGGATTATTTGCGGGATTACATAACTCCTGGGTGATTGATAATGAAACTCGTGCTGGTTTCCGACCATCATCGCTGGTTGAAAATGAATTGTCTTTCGGCAGTTCATATGGCCTTGTAGGTGCGTATAACCTTTCGGAATTTCACCTGTTGAATCTGGAGGTGTTTTTCAATCAAAACAACAAGCAAGATCAGTATATCTACAACAACGGAAACTACCTAAACAAACGAAGTGAATTGGATTATTACAAATTGGCTCTTACTATGGGCTTTAAAAGTAAAGGGCTAAGAACACTTCGAACCGTGGTTTATGGAGGTGTGTATGCTTCGAAACTCAAATACAGCGCTGTCTCCTACAATGGTATCCTGATCTCGTATAACGATGCATTTGATCAACTTGATGTGGGTATAAGACTCATTGCCGCAAAAGAGTATTCCATGAGGCGGTTCACCGCTTCACTTGGCCTTTCCGGTGAATTTGGCTTATTGAACATAGCGGGAGCAAACGCCTCCAAACCAAAGAACTTAAACTTCACACGAAATCTCGATGTGGGTGTTCTTAGCTCGATTAGGTACAATTTTTAGCTTTTTTCCAACCCTTGAATTTTGCCATACGTCTATTCAGTGAATCAAAAAATTAGACCATGAAAAAACTGAACGTAACAGGAATCAACATCCTGGTATTTGCACTGATAATAGGCTTGTCTGCGTGTGGGAAATATCGAAAGTACGATAACAATGAAGTGATTGAAAACACCTATACAGGATCCGTTACCATGGGCTCCGGCGGAGCTGATCCAGGAGGAGATTTCACGGGAAATGGAGACTCTGGAGTGTATTCGTTTGCCTGGGATAATTCAAAGAAAAAAGCAGAAGTTAATTTTGATATTACCTCCTCTTCAGGAAGTGTACAAATGAAAATTTTTGACAAAAAGGGTAATGAAGTTCTAAATCAAACCCTAACTGCCGGGGCTGGAGAAGACACCTACTCAGGGACAACGTCAGAAGGCAAACCAGGAACCTGGAAGGTGGAGATAATCCTCTCTAATTTCAACGGCGACGGAAGTTATTCATTAAGCCCGGGCTCCTAACCTTGAACCTGCAAACCTAACGGCAAAATGGTTCGAATGAATATCTCCCCTACTCGCTTACCACCCTTTTATTTGATTTACTTACGCTAAAAACCAACCTCCTACTCAATAGTTATAGCTATGCTATAACCAGAAGGCTGTCTTTACACGAAGACAGCCTTTTTTGTTAATTTCACCACCCTTTACAGCTTTGAACAAAAGCATCAAAAATATCGGTATCTGCGGTTCCGGAAATGTAGCAACTAACCTGGGATTGAGACTACTTCGTGGTGGTATTAACATCGAGCAAATTTGGTCTAGAAATAAACCGGATAGTGCAAAACTTGCTGCTACGCTGAACGCCAGAGTGATTTCCTCTCCAACGGAATTTAATTCCGGGCTTGACTTGATATTGATTGCTGTTTCAGACGATTCCATTCAAGCAGTAAGCAAAACTATTCCAAACGATATCGCCTGTGTCCACACCTCAGGTACAGGTAGTATTGAGTTGCTTGAGGAGAAAAAACTGTTCGGAAGTTTCTACCCGCTTCAGACCCTCAACAAACAGAACGTAAGTGATTCGACGACTGTACCTATCCTGATTGAGGCAAATAATGAGGGTTTTGAAATACAGCTAATGGAATTGGGAAGGCTTATTTCGGAACAAGTTCAAGGTATTTCCAGTGTGGATCGACGTAAATTACATTTGGCTGCGGTTATCGTGAACAACTTTGTCAATCAGCTTTATAGCGAGTCTCATAAATATTGTAAGGCCGAAGACCTTTCGTTTGACCTGCTTCGCCCGCTAATTGCAGAAACTGCCGCCAGGGTCCAATCCAATGCACCGGAGGAAATGCAAACCGGTCCTGCGAAAAGGAACGACCGTAAAACAGTTGAACAACACCTGGAAATGCTGGCCGGAAACAAAGAATTAACCCAACTTTACCAGTTGCTTACACAGCTAATTATAAAAACCCACGCAAAATGAGTTCATACAAATCAAAATTAAAGTCAATTACTACATTCATTTTTGATGTGGACGGAGTGTTAACTGATGGTTCGGTTATTCTGGAAAGCAGCGGTGAAATGGTACGGACCATGAACACCCGAGATGGATTTGCTATGCAATATGCCATTAAACAGGGCTTTAACGTGTGTGTCATTACCGGAGGAAACTCTCCGATGGTAAAGCAACGCCTGGAATATTTAGGCATTGCCGACGTTTACCTGGCGGCCGGTTCAAAAACAGAATGTCTTGAGGATTATATCTCTAAAAAGGGAATTCAGAAAAGCAATATTCTGTATATGGGTGATGATATCCCGGACTATGAAGTAATGACTCAGGTTGGTTTGGCTACTTGCCCAAAAAATGCGGCGGTGGAACTTCTGGAGATAGCTGGTTATATCTCGCATCTGGATGGCGGCAAAGGATGCGTTAGGGATGTAATAGAACAAACAATGCGAGAGCAAGGCAAGTGGTTTACTCCTGGTAAATGATTAAAGGACTGTTCAAAATAATACGTCCTACCAATTTGCTGATCATGGCCATTACCATGGTCGTTTTACGGTATTACTTATTCGAACCGGCTTTTGCTGCGGAAGGTGTAAACCTAATCGCCACGCCTCTCCAATTTACTTTTGCTGTTTTGTCGGTACTATTTGCCGCTGCTGGTGGCTACGCGGTAAATGACATGTTTGATTTGCCTGCAGACATAGTGAACCGGCCGGATTCCGTTGTGGTGGAAAAGCACCTGAAAAGAAAGCAAGTACTGGCACTTTACATTCTGCTTTTGTTGCTGAGCATTGGCTGTGCCGTGGGTTCAATTCATAAGAACATCATGCCCCTTTTCGTGTCCGTTTTCTTCAATTTTGTTTTGTTTCTGTACTCTTACAAACTGAAGTCTCTGCCATTCATTGGCAACGTTGCCATTAGCCTGGTAATTGCGTTTGTTCCTGCCTATTCTTTATTGTACGAAGTACCAACTACCCTCTTTTACAACAAGCAAATTGGTTTGGAAAGAGCGGAGCAAATTGAAAGTGCTTTGAACGGTTTCGTCTTCTTCTTTATGGAGATGGCCTTCTTCATTAATCTGTGCCGGGAAGTAGTTAAAGATGTTATTGATATAAATGGAGACAAGTCGTTAAATATTAAAACATTACCAATTATTTTTGGCGCAAAAAGAGCCGGTTACTTTTGTATTGCATTGCTGGTTGTTATGGGGTCAATCCTGGTACTTCACCCCGTATTGAAATCCTCCGTGGAAATGTACTATTACTTCCTGATCGGAGTAGCCCCGTGTCTACTGGGAAGTATATGGATGTTGTTCAGAGAACAGTATAAGTCAACCAGTATACTATTAAAATTAGCTATGTTTATTGCCCTTATGTATTTACCTGTTGAATATTACTTTTTCGGTGGTTATGCTTTTGCGGGATAAATTAAGACCATATCAGGTGGTGCTTGGCTCTCAATCACCAAGACGTAAGTATTTACTGCAAGAACTTGGGATAGACTTCGAGCAAAGAGTAATTGAAACCGATGAGCAGTATCCGGAAAGTTTATCACCCCGGGAAATTGCCCCGTTTCTGGCTAAGCTCAAAGGAGACGCCCATGCGGGAAGTATATCTGCAAACGAATTGATCATTACTGCAGACACCATTGTGGTATTAAATGGAACAGTGCTTCAGAAGCCAATAGACCGAGAGGACGCCTTTGGCATGTTAAGACAATTATCCGGACAACAACACCACGTATACACAGGGGTTTGCATCACATCTACTGAAAAGCAATCCGTATTTGGACAAGCCACCGATGTTACATTTCACGTTCTGACAGATGAAGAAATTTATGACTACATTGACTCTTGCGAACCCTTTGACAAAGCAGGTTCATATGGTATTCAGGAATGGATGGGCTACGCTGGCATCAAAAGTATTAACGGGGACTTTTTCAGCGTAATGGGACTGCCTTTGCAACTGCTGTATAAAAAGCTCAATGAATTTATTGACTGATGGAATCAACCAAGAAAACACCTAATCTATTTCATGTTTTAATTCCTATCGGTGTGCTTCTGGCATTGCTCATGATCAACATTATTGGGGTGTATGGAGACTACGCGGTGGACGGCCCCAATCAGGTTGCACTCATTGTGGGTACGGTTGCTGTTTGTTTGATTGGCTCACACCTCCAGTATTCCTGGAAGGAACTTCTGGATGGCATGACGAAATCCATTGGTTCTGCCTTGCCGGCCATGATGATACTCATAATTATAGGAGCCCTGGCAGGAACCTGGCTAATATCAGGTGTAGTTCCTACCATGATCTACTATGGTTTGAAAATTATCCACCCCTCTATCTTCTTGTTTGCGGCCTGTGTGGTTAGTGCCATTATTTCGTTGGCTACAGGTTCTTCATGGACCACCGTTGCAACGGTTGGTGTAGCATTACTGGCAATTGGTGGAGCCCTTGGCTTTAACACGGCCATCTGCGCCGGAGCGATCATTTCGGGAGCTTACTTTGGCGATAAAATGTCTCCGCTCTCAGACACTACCAACCTTGCTCCTGCAATGGCAGGAACAGATCTGATTACCCACATCAAATACATGATGTGGACCACCGTTCCGTCCATTTTGATCAGTTTGATCATATTCCTGTTTATCGGATTTTTTACAGAATCCAGTGGAGATCTCGATCAGATCAACAGCATTTTAGAAGCCCTCGACAGTAGTTTTAATATTACGCCCTGGCTACTATTAGTTCCTGCAGCGGTAATTGTGATGATCATTTTGAAGATTCCTGCAATACCTGCCCTGCTTGGCGGTGTTCTGTTGGGCGGTCTTTTTGCGATGATGTTTCAACCACAATTAATCAAGAACCTAAGTGCACATCAGGAGATCGTCGCAAATTTCGAAGGCACCGAATACCCTGTTAAGTGGGACAATCAGGAATCCAGTTCCAGTGAGTGGACAGCAAGCAAGGAAGACGCGGAAGTGGCTTTTGTAGTGCTGGATCATGATGAGAACATTCTAAGCCGGGGTACTATTGCCTACCCTGGAATTAATACGGAAATGACCGAAAACAATTTCGATATCACGATGTCGGAAAGCAGCAAACTGAGCAACAACCTCAGTTTTACTTTAAGCAGATCGGGCTTTGCCGAAAATGCCTACCGATCAGTTATAGATGCAATGACCATAGAAACATCTGTAAATACTGGCATTCCAGAAGTGACTGAACTATTGGAAACCGGCGGTATGAAAGGCATGCTAAACACAATTTTCCTCATACTGTGTGCCATGTCCTTTGGAGGAGCGATGGAAGTTACTGGCATGCTCAGAGCCCTGTCAAATGTTATTCTCAGAGCAGCAAAATCTGTAGGCGGATTAATTGCGGCAACTGCCGCCACCTGTCTTGGGTTTAACCTTACCGCCTCCGACCAGTATCTGGCCATTGTCGTTCCCGGCAAAATGTTCGCAGACGCTTATAGAGAAAAGGGACTTGCTCCTCAAAACCTGAGTAGAACACTGGAAGATTCTGCAACGGTAACTTCGGTTCTTGTACCTTGGAATACATGTGGAGCCTATCAGTCCGGAGTGCTTGGTATTTACACCGGAGATTACTTCTTCTATTGCTTCTTTAACCTAATCAGTCCGGTGATGACAATGGTGTATGGATATCTTGGCATAAAGATTGCAAAGTTATCAACAGACAATCCCAAGGCTTGAAAAGCCAATTATTTTTTGTATTTTGCAAAGCCTCTACCGGGTTGCCTATTTGTTGAGATTAAAGCTACAAGGAAGTATGAAGAAGTTGAGTTTACTAGCGCTGGGAATTACTGTTTTAGCATCATCGGTTACTGCACAAACCCCAAGTTTAGAAGATCAGATTAAGAAAAAGCCTGTTTACACAGCAGACATTGTCGATGAAACTTACGGCATTACGTTGTACGACGGATTGAACCCGATGCTCGATGGTGATTCCACCCGAATGTGTGATGGTTACGCCTGTAATGGTTGGGTTGAAGACAAATACGAAGACGGAACTTTATTGCACAAAGGGTACTATGTAGAAGGGCAATTAAAGGTTTACAAAAATTACTACCCGGATGGAACCATGGAGAGAGAGTTTAAAGGATTAAATACTTTCTCAGCACTCTCAAAAACCTACTTTCCCAACGGACAATTAAAGTCTGAGGTGAAATATGTTGAAGCAGCTCCGCTTATTTGGTCCGATTACTACGACAACGGCCAACTGGAATATTACGAGGAGTACCACAAAAGCTTTGATTATCACATTGCGAAACGTTCTTATTTCAGAGATGGCCAGGCCGAGTCATTGTTCGAAATGGTAAATAAGAAAAAGCTTGAATACAGCCAAAATGACTTCTATGCTAATGGAGGCAAGAAGGTTGAAGGCGCGCTAATTTTTGACGAAAAGATATACGACTACCGAAGAATTGGTACCTGGAAATTCTATGCCGAGAATGGTTCTCTGGACAAGAAAGAGACGTACTAAGACATATTCCTACTAAGAAATTGACAAGCCTTTCCGGATGGAGAGGCTTTTTTATTTCCTAAATGTTTCATTCGGGAAGTCCTCACAATTACCGAATTGCTTTTGATGTAAACATTTCCTCAACTTACGTCTTCTGTCGCTGTAGTTTCGCTAGCTCTACCCCACTATTGATGTTGGCAATGTCAATATCCCGATTCACTGATTTAGTGTGACGGTGGTTTTTACATAACTGCTTAATCAATACAATTGCAATGCTAGTTAATCCAGAATAGAGATGTAAAGTATTATCCAACAGAATCTCAACCCACATAGAATTTTCCTCCATATCATACAATGGACGAGTTTTAGAAGGTTGTTACTTTAAAGAATTCGCTGCCTAAGAAAACTTAAATACCATGCACAAAAGTTCACATCATTCACTGAGGATGCAGAAAGGCTGCACCATTCCGGTGATGAGAAGCTGAATTAAATCACTTCTCCCCCTTGTAAAAATTCAAAACCAACACCGGCAACAAAAACAAATCCGCAATTAAGGCAAAGATGAGGGCTAACGTAATGGACAATCCCATATAGAAGGTGCCGAGAAAGCTAGAGAATATCAATGTTAAAAATCCTGCACAAAGTATGCCCGTTGTAAGAACAATGGCCCTTCCGGTAGACATGTACGTTCTTCTTATGGCCAAAGCAGTAGTTTTCCCCTTGGCCAGTTCCAACCTGAGTTTACTGATAAAATGGATGGTGTCATCCACAGCTATTCCGAACGCAATGGTAAAGAGTATTGAAGTACTCATTTTTATCTCCAGGTCAAAGGCTCCCATAATTCCGGCGATCATAATTAATGGGAATACATTTGGAACTAAACTGATCAAAACCATCCGAAGGGAGCGATACATCAAACCAACGATTAAGGCCACTACCCCAAAAGCAATGGCTAAACTTCCCAGGATACTCCTTGCCATGTATTGAATATTCTTGTCAATCAAATAAGCAGTTCCTGTTTGGCGAATTTCAAGTTCCGGGTATTTACCGTTGATCTGATCGAAGAAGACGGTATGGAGTTTCATGTAGGCACTTCCACCCAGATCCGGAACAGTTGTACTAAACCGTGCGTGCTTCCCATCACCAGACAGAAATTGGTTAAGTCTCCCCTTTTCATGCCACTTCTTCAGGCGTTTTAGAATCTTCTCCAACGCTTTTTCTTCCGTAGGAATGATATAGTGCTGATTGGCTCCTCCTTCTACTATGCGGTTCATAACCCTTACACCAGTTAATACCGATAAAAAAGATCTGTTAGGATAAATCTCGAGGGCCGCATTTTCAATATCTTTTAGCTTACCAATACCTTCTACACTGAGCAAAGTGCTATCCGATTGAACCGAAATTTCAAGTGGTCTGACTCCTGAGAATGTGCTATCAAAAAACAGAAAGCTCTCATTCATTGGATCCGTGTCCGACAAATCTTCCAACAGAAAATTATCTACCCGAAGTCTGGACATTCCAAGTCCACAAAGGATGAGAACGACTAGTGCAATCAAACCTACTTTCTTCTGATTTCGGATTACCCAACCGAACCAGTTTCGCAATGCTCTCGTCCAAAACGTATTCTCGGAAGCATGTCGCGAAACACGAGGCTTTGGTAACAGCGCAAACATGGATGGCATAAGCAGGAATGCCATTACGAAAGCAATCATTACTCCAATTGCCACGAATAAACCGAAATCACGGATGGGTTCCATTGGGGAGGTCAATAGCGTTAAAAAGCCAACCGCCGTGGTTACAGAAGTTAGTAATGTTGCTATCCCTACCTCCCTCACCGTTGTCCTTAAAGCTTTAAGTTTGGGGCTACCTGAACGAAGTTCCTCGAGATATTTGGAGATCACATGAACCACATCGCTCATCCCAACCACAAACATGATGGTGGGTAACACTATTAACATGAGGTTCAGCGGCTGACCAATCATTCCCATGATGCCAAGAATCCAAACTACGGCCAGAACTACCACCAGTATAGGAATAACAATGCCCCACCAGGAACGATAAGCGAGAATCAAAAACGCAAGGAGAAGCAAGATTGAGAGTATAGTGAAGAAACCGAGTTCCGAACTCATCAAATTCACGTAATAAACTTGTCCGACCGCTCTGCCGGCAATGTGCATTGTATCGAAGTGGTATTTATCGCGAATGCCGTTCATGGCAGCAGCCAGTTCACGGCACTTTTCAGCAGACAGATAGTCTCTGTGTTTCAGATAAATTAGCAACGATTTGTAATCTTCGGATATCTGCGAACCCAATACGTCAGGACTATTTGCTATCCAAATTGAATCATTGTGCAACGAATCAAGTTGATCGTAATTGATGTAAGGAATTTTCTTGCCCAGAATCCGTTTGTCCATTCGCGTAACGCACAGAACCGTATCGATGTAATTGACAGAATCTAGTTCACCTAAAAGATCACGAACCTTGAGCAAGAAGTCTTTTCTAAAAACACCTTCTTCATTGCGAACCGCCATGAGGAGAAAATCATTGTCTGATGAAAAGGTCTTTCTGTACTCTTGAAAGAACTGTGTATCAGGATCATCCTGAGAATAGAACTTTTCAAAATTGTGATCAAGTTCAAGATTGAAAATATTGTAAATACACAGAGCGGTGAACAAATTGATGAACACGATTATAATTATGCTCCATGTTTTTGGGCCTTTCATGGCGTCAAAACTACCGAATAAACCCACTCGCAACTAAGCCGTAAACTCCGTGGAAAAGACAAAATCCCGGATTAATGCACTTGCATCGGATTGTTGCTCATCCGGAATACCTGAAATAGTAACCACGAAACCTTTTTTCTTTGATTGTGCCACGGCCACAGAAGCAGTGGGAAAATCAGACTTTAATTGTTCCATATAGGCTAACTCAATTTGCATAGCACACAATTCCGGTTTAAATATCTTCCCAATGGTAGTAAGAGGAATTTCATCAATTAGCACAATGTGCCTGGGAACCGCTGCGCGTTCCTGAATTTTTTTCCGTGCAAACTCCTCCAATTCTTTCACCGAAACTTTAGAGTCAGGTTTAAGCTGAACAT
The DNA here is from genome assembly GCA_965267315.1 of Parvicellaceae bacterium. GTDB lineage: Bacteria > Bacteroidota > Bacteroidia > Flavobacteriales_D > Parvicellaceae. Next base: position 2,991,248 of record OZ253949.1, on the reverse strand, counting down.
ACAAAACAGGCACTTCCCCCACCCTGGTATCCGGGCGACCAACGGCAGCTGCCATTTCAACGGCCGGGTGCTCGTACATGGGTTCTTCAATGATCATAGGGTCTATGTTGTGCCCTCCACGAATGATCAATTCCTTTTTTCTTCCGGTCAACCACAGATACCCATCCTGATCAACCTTGCCAAGATCTCCTGTATTGTAGAATTTCTTTCCATTGTGCTGAATCCAAACGTTTTTATTGTGCTGGTCTTCCAGATACCCCTTAAATACATTGTCTCCTGACAAACAAACCAGTCCGACTTCCCCGGGGAGAACTTCTCGAGATTCCTCGGCATCTTCAAGAATTTTCACTTCCGTAAAAGGTATCGGAAAACCAACCGAACCTAGTTTTCTTTCTCCATACGGCGGATTCACAGCCACCATACATGTTCCTTCCGTGCAACCGTATCCTTCGAGAATTTCAATGCCGGTCTTACGTTTCCATGCTTTCATTACTTCTACAGGGAGCGGTGCAGCTCCGCTAATGGCAAATTCCATTTGATTCCCTTTCAAAGCACCCGGAGCATCGTTTAACATTTTGTAGACCGCGGGTACTGCAGCCATGGCATTTATATTGTAATGATCCAGAGTATCCCAAAAATGCTTCAGCACCCCGTCTCCTCGAAAACCCTTTGGAGAAACCAAAACCAAATGGCCGCTGCCCGCCCAACAAAGCGAAAGCGTCACCATCGCTCCAAAAACATGAAACAAAGGCAATCCACCGTAAAAATTTAACTCGGCTACATCTGTTTTTAAATTATGCCCCGTAGACCAGCAATCGAAACAAATGTTAGCATGAGTCTGAATCGCAATCTTCGGGCTTCCGGTGGTTCCGCCTGTGTGAAAATAGGCTGCAGGATCATCAGGCAGTATCTTCCTCTTAAAATTAAGCGAAGTGCGTTCAGCCTCACCTACCAACGACCTATAATCATGCAATTCCTGTGTGGGTCTAGAGCTTCCTGAATTTTTAAAATTCACTATGGCACCTACAATAAGTTTCTTAATACCACGCAAGTAATTGTTCATCTTTACCTGCACTACATGCCTTAGAGTTGGCACCTCAAGTCTAATTGCATCCACCTTTTCCCAAACATCCGTTTTCACAAAAGGTCCGATTGTAATAACCACCTTTACATTGGCAGCATTCAGCAACTCTTTAATCTGCCCATGCTCCAACAAAGGATTGATTGGGAAAACAATCCCCCTCGCTTGCGCAGCAAACATTGAAAAACACGTTTCCGGTAAATTCGGTAAAAGCAACCCTACAACATCTCCAGACTCAACGCCCAGCCGATCAAGTGCGTTCGCTAAAGCATTAATTTCTTCAAATACTTCCCTGTAATTAAAGCAGAACGGACGCTTATACTCACCTCCAAGCATAAAAAATGATAGTGCCGGTTCGTCGGCATTATCCATACAGCTATCCTGTATTACCTGGTAGGTGCTTTCAGGAAATCCCTTCCCATCACCCCTCTGCTCTACATCCTTAATGTCTTGTAAAGAGCTGATTCCTGTGAATTTAAACCGATCCGTGCGCATAGCAGAAAGATGCTTCTAAGAGCTGTGAAGATAACAAAATAGCAGAATACAATGCATGCATTGAATATTTATTAAGTTTGCGTTTCGAATGCATGCATTGTTTTTATGATTAAAGGAGGAGAATTTATCGTTAAAACTTCGCAACCGGCCGATATTTTTGTCGCTGAGGAATGGAGCGAGGAGCAAATTATGATCCGGGATATGGTGAAAGATTTTTGTCAGCAAGAAATCATAGACCCCATGCGAAAATCGGGCACAGAACTAGACGCGGCCAAGGACCGGGACAAAGTTGTGGAGCTACTTGAAAAATCCGCCGAGCTGGGATTGTGTGGTGTTGCCATAGAAGAACAATACGGTGGAATTGACCTTGACTTTAATACCGGTCTTCTGTTTAGCGAAGCCATTTCGAATGGGTTTTCGTTCGCCACTACCCTGGGTGCTCAGACATCAATTGGGTCGTTGCCTATTGTTTATTATGGAACCGATGAACAAAAGGCCAAATACCTTCCCAAAATTGCCAGCGCAGAGTACAAAGCAAGCTATGCATTAACTGAACCCGGAGCAGGTTCAGACGCCAATTCCGGAAAAACCAAAGCAGTATTGTCTGATGATGGAAACCACTATATACTTAACGGACAAAAGATGTGGATCACCAATGGAGGTTTTGCGGAGATTTTTATCGTTTTCGCAAAGGTTGAGGACGACCAAAACTTGTCGGCATTCATTGTTGAGAAAAGCTTTGGAGGGATTACCATTGGAGAGGAAGAAAAGAAACTGGGCATTAAGGGATCTTCCACGGTTCAGGTGTTTTTTAACGACTGCAAAGTACCGGTAGAGAACCTTCTCTCTGAGCGGGGTCAAGGGTTTAAAATTGCCCTCAATATCCTGAATTCAGGTAGAATCAAGTTAAGTGCTGCGGCAGTTGGCGGGTGCAAATTTGCCCTAAGCCAGGCTATTAACTATGCGAACGAGCGAAAGCAGTTCGCCCAATCCATATCCGAGTTTGGTGCAATTAAATACAAAATTGGTGAAATGGCTACGCGCATCTTCGCAACCGAAAGCGCAGTTTACAGAACAGGCAGGCACATCGACTTGAAGGAACAAGCCCTATTGGATGGCGGAGCATCTAAAAATGAAGCCAAAGTGCAAGGCTTGCGTGAATATGCTGTGGAGTGTGCTATTCTGAAGGTTTACGGCTCTGAAGTATTGGATTACTGTGTTGACGAAACCTTGCAAATTTACGGGGGCATGGGGTACAGTACCGAAGCAGGCGTGGAAATGGGTTACCGGGATGCGCGAATCACCAGAATTTACGAAGGGACCAACGAAATCAATAGAATGCTGTCTTTTGGTGAGTTAATGAAGCGGGCGTTAAAAGAGAAAGAAATTGATATTGTAACTCCGGGCAAACAGATTCCAAAAGCCTTTCTGAAGCAGGTTTTCTCCAAACGATATTCCAAAGGACAGGAAGAAGAGATTGTAGCAAACATGAAAAGGCTTTTTCTTGGTATATCGGGAATAGCAGGTCAGAAGCTGAAAATGAAGATGGTGGATGAACAGGAAATCGTTATGAACCTTGCGGATCTGCTCGGCGAGGCTTACGTTTCCGAGAGCCTGTGTTTAAGGGTTCAGAAATTACGCATGAAGAATTATGATTCAGAAAAGCTATCTGTAATTGAAAAGATGTTGCAATTGCATCTCTACGAGAGTTTGGCCCGGATCAGGACAGCTGCTCAACATGCAATTGATAGTTTACCGGAAGGGACTAAACAGAGCATGCTCAAAAAGATCGTAAAACGATTCGCTAGGCCTTATGAGGTTAATCCGAAAGAACTACGGCGACAGATTGCTGATTACTTCATTCAAAAGAACGCTTATACGTTTTAATGGCCGACAGACGTAACCGAATAATGAAACGTGCCGAGCAAAAGGGCTGGCTTGGTAAGCTTGTTAAATTCTCCTTCAATTGTACTTCCGGTCTTTACCGCAGAACTGGAGGGAAATTAGAATACGTTTCCAATGACCTTCGCGAAATCCGGGTTAAAATTCCACTAAACCGCAAAACCAAAAATTACGTAGGAACGATTTTTGGCGGAAGTCAGTTTTCAGCCTGTGATCCTATTTACATGTTCCAGCTTATTTACCTGTTGGGCAATGATTACGTGGTATGGGATAAATCCACCAATATAGTTTTCAAAAAGCCGGGAAAATCAACGCTCAGGTACAATTTCATAATTACAGAAGATCTTTTACACAGCATTAAACATGCAATTTCGGAAGAAGGAAGTTACACGTTCCAGCTACCAATAGATTTAACGGATGAAGACGGAGACATCGTTTCATCTGCTACTAAAACGATGTACGCAGCGAGCAAAGAGTACTATCGAACCCGAAGAAGGAACCGTTAATTACCGCTGCTGTGTCTCTGTAGTTAATCCATCTGAGTTTTCCTTGTCGTTTTTACGTTGCTTTCGCTTCTTGTTCAACTCGGTTAGATACTCTGAAAACCGGATGTCAAATCCGATGTTTAGCATCAAATCGGAAGTAGTGATCGGCCGATCCCCGGCAATAGGAACTGCCACTCCGAAATTAAAATCCAGATGATTGTAACTACTTAACCCAATTGACACCCCGGTTAACGGATAATTAAACTCAGGAGTGGAAGTAAGGCTCGTAAGATTGTACAACAATCCTGATCCGTAGATTAACAAGTGTAAATCGGTGATTACCGGATCCCGGCTGTAGTGTCTGGAAACCTTTGAAGATGACACTTCATTCTTTCTAAAAACCTCTCCTGGCAAATACGAACGACGGAGTTTCCAGTTAATCAACTTTAGCTTTAGTCCAATTTTCTCCGAAGCAAACCCCATACTGGAAAGCGAGTTACCTTCACTCAATTCGAAGTCTCGTTGCAGGAAAGAAGCCTGATTCAACCCCACGGTAAGATGAAAATTGAACGCGTTAAAATCCCGGTCTGCATACTGTTCATACAAAGCCAGAATTATTCCTTCCACATCCAAATCAATGTACTCCTCCTCTACTCCAAACTCAATGTACTTTTCTACCGCATTTACAACAGTATTCAGCGCCCTGGATGTTCCCTTTTTCTCATGAATATCACCAATACCGAGCAATGTATGAAGTAGGTAAGAATAGGTATCTGCCTCTTCCAAATGATCTAATTTTTCGAGGAAATTGATGTAGTCGAAGTTGATCTTATCACCCTTTTGTAAAAGAACAAACAACAAGCTACCTCCTTCTATTTGATCACTTTGGGTAAACGGCTTAAATATCTCTTCTTCAATTAAGTATGCAATGTTTTCTATTAGACGAATGGCCAGATTAAATCTCCCCTGCTGGTGTTGGTCGACAAGCCTCAGACCTGGAAGCAAATCGTCTCTCAGATAATCCACATAGTGGTAGTTAATGAACTCGTGTTTTGGGTTCTTCAACACATACAATTGACGATACAGCTCCAGTAGAACGCTGTCATCCTTGGGAGCAATTTCCAGTCCCTGCTTTGCAATTTCCTCCAGCTGCTCATTGAGATACCGGACGTTTTCATCCAGGTTCTTTGCTATAGCGTTAGACTTCCTGACGATTTGCTTCTTTCGCTCCTGCATTTCCTCATCCAGCAGTTCAAGAGCTCTGTTCACTCGATCACTGTTTTCATACGTATTATCCAGAAGTTTCTTGGCTACCACATATTCATTGAAATCGTCAAGCCCTTTAACCTTTAGCTCTAACCCTTGCTCCCATACCTTTCTGAAATTATCTTCACTATACGGATTCAGGCCCGTTATACGATCAAACTGGCTCATCAGGGAAGCATTCCTTTCCAATAAAGTTTCTAATGAATCCAGATAACCTTTGTTGGTTAAAGCCCCACCACCAGCTGATTTTCGTGCAATTTCGTTCTTCAGGAATTTTTTCACATTCTGACCATCTCTATACCCTGGGGCGCAAGCCTTGATATCGGCGCACAGTTGCTCAAACTCTGCACCTATACGGACGAGTTCGGCCGAATCTTCCCGCATGCTTTTAATGGACTCTAAATCATAGCCAACGGCCTTTTGAGCCTTGTCCGACAAGTCCTGTCTTAACATTTCAATTACCTGCTCCAGATTTTCACCTTCCTTAATTGACTTCCGGTGTTTTTCGTAAAGCTCATTGGTAATCTTAATAGCATCAGCTAATAGATTGGCCTTAAGGTGTTCGGTGTTTTCCTTTATTCTGGCTTCCAATCCAGCCCGCAACGACTCCAGGTCATCGGCTCCATCTACTTTCCCAATAATGTTATAGAACCTTGTAACCTGTCGCAAAAACTCCTTAATATCGCTTTTAAGAGCCTTCATGTTCAGCACCTTTTCCTGGGACATTTCAGCGCTATTCAGTAGCAAATAGTACCCGTTAGAAACCTCATATTCGTCCCAGGTTTGGTAAAGCGGTTTACGAAAGAATCCTTTACCCTTCAATTGCTCGTCGTGCTGAGAAATGTCAAAAACAATATCCAGCATTACATTAGCCATGGTCAATTCGGCACCGTCAACAGTCATTGGAACGTTTAGCCGCTCAAGAAATAGGCCTAGTGGCCTGTTTCCCGATTCGTCGTATATCGAATCGAGAGCAGGATAGTTCATATCTGCTAGTACTTTGACTAATTGATCCCGTTTTGATTCGCTGGCCAATCTCAAATACAGTTCCGACACCCCATATACAAAAGCGAAGTTGGCCGTATGCTCCAGGATTTCGCGCTTCAAAACACCTTTGTTACGCTCGTTGAGAATCACGTCAACCACATTGAAAGCGTAGTTTCTTGTGGCAAAACTCCCCTCCTGATTGATTCTTTTGAGAATCTCCTTTTTTACAATGGTATTCTTTAACTCATCCTGTTTCGAGGCAATCATTTGAGAGATAAGTTCTACGTCGAGAGCCCCTTTTGAGAATAAGACTTTATCTATACCAATAGACAGCGTAGGTGCTGATTCCTGGCCGTAAAATGATGAAGCAATCAGAACTACAAATGGAAGCAATAGGTTTCTCATGTGGTTAGTTTGGTTAGCAAACATAACCAAATCACGTGTATTTAATCCGGGATGTTACCCATCTTTGAGGCCAGGGTCTTCATTGCCACCGGCACCCCATTAACTACCTTAAAAAAACCTTCAATATCACGATCTGAAACCTCCGTTCGAATGGAATTTTCCAAAGAAAAAACAGCCGTAACGGCCACTTCACGCATCTCTTTGCCGTAATCCGTCAGACACATATAGACCTTTCGTCTATCTGATTTGCTTCTTTCACGGTAGATGAGTCCTTTTTTTTCCATCGACTTCAGTATTCTGGAAAGACTATTTGGCTCCATTCCCATCCTTGGAGCAATTTTGGTTACAGGCGTACCACGCTCTACATTGATAGTAAGCAATATAAATGCCATAGACATGGTTCCACCATGTTCAGAGGCAATTTCATTATACATCTTAGAAACCGCTAACCATTTGCTTCTAAGCTGATAAATCACCATATTCTCGGCAATCTCAAGAAAGGTATCGTGTTTATTACTCACTAGGCCAAAACTACCCAACAAATTCAATAATACAATGCATGCATTGATTTTATTTCTAATTTTGATACGAATCTGAAGAAATGAGCGAGAAAATTGTATTTATCGACGGTTGTCGTACCCCCTTTTTAAAGTCAGGTACAGACTACTTTCACCACGATATAATGTCGTACCAGTTGGGCCAATATGCCATTAAGGGGCTGCTTACCAAAACCGGAATCGACCCTAAATTGGTGGACACTGTTATAATGGGAACGGTAATTTCCAATTTGCAAACATCCAATGTAGCAAGGGAAGCAGCGCTGGGAGCAGGTATACCAGCCACTACTCCTTGCCATACGGTTACTCAGGCTTGTATTTCAGCGAATCGGGCGGTAGCTGCGGGAATTGGCGAAATACGAAGCGGACAAATTGATGTTTTCATAGCCGGAGGTGTCGATAACACATCCGATACACCAATTGGTTTTAAGAGAGAAATGAGGAAGAAGCTGTTTGCGGCTCAGAAGATCAAGACTTTCGGCGACCAGTTGAAATTTCTGTTTTCTCTAAGACCAAGGCATTTTGCTCCCGAAAGGCCAAAAGTGGCTGAGTTTACAACCAAACGAACAATGGGGCAAGACTGTGATATTTTGGCGGCAAAGTATGCGGTTAGCAGGGAAGCCCAAGATGAATATTGTTTAAGATCTCATACACTGGCGGCAGAAGCCTGGGAGAAAGGTTATTTGGAAAAAGAGGTTGTACCTGTTTCTTTCCCTCCCAAATTTAAACCCGTAGCCAAAGACAATGGAATCCGTCCATCTTCATTGGAAAAATTATCAAAACTACGTCCGGCCTTCGATAGGAAACACGGCACATTAACTGCCGCCAACTCTTCCTTTTTAACCGACGGTGGTTCTGCCGGCTTGTTTATGACTGAAAGCAAAGCCAAAGAACTCGGATTAACTCCAAAGGCCGAAATCGTTGATTTTGTATTTACCGGACAGGAACTGGAAGAAGAACTGCTTCTCGGCCCCACCTTTGCAACCTCAAAGCTTCTTTCTAAAGCGGGGATGACCTTAGATCAAATGGACGTCATTGAATTTCATGAAGCGTTCGCCGGACAAATACTGGCGAATCTCAAATGCTTAGCGTCTGACGAGTTTGCACAAAAGAAATTAAACCGTGACAAAGCCGTTGGCGAGGTAAACATGGACCGATTCAATCTGTGGGGAGGTTCTCTTTCAATCGGCCATCCTTTTGGTGCAACAGGTTTACGTTTAATTACAACTGCCGCAAATCGTCTGGAAAAAGAAGGCGGAAAGTATGCTCTGTTAGCTGCCTGTGCTGCAGGCGCTCACGGACATGCCATGATCATTAAAAAATACGAGGCTTAAGTTATGAACAGGGACGATTTTTTCAGAATAGAAAAGCGAGATGGTATTGCAATTATCACATTGCACATTAAGCACGAGAAAATGAACGTGGTTTCTCCTGAGCTTATTTCGTTTTTTGATGATGTATTTAGTGATCTGGCCGGTGATGGATCCATCAGGGCAGCCGTGCTGACATCAGATCGGGAAGACTTTATTGCCGGCGCGGACATCAAAGCATTTAAAGCGGACAAGAAAGGTGATTTCATGCCAACGCTGGAAAAAGGCCATGCTATTCTAAATCTGGTGGAACAATCCGCTAAGCCGGTTATAGCAGCAGTTCATGGCACCGCATATGGACTTGGGACCGAACTTTCTCTTGCTTGCCATGCCAGGGTTTGTTCAGACGATTCCAGAACCAAGTTCGCTCTGCCTGAAGTAAAACTGGGACTCTTACCCGGAGGTGGTGGTACCCAGAGACTTCCCAGACTGGTTGGTTTGCAAAAGTCGCTTGACATGATGCTCACCGGCAAGAACATTTACGCTCGTCAGGCAAAAAAAATAGGATTGGTAGATGAAATTGTAAACCGCAACAAACTTGAAATTGCGGCAATCCGGCTGGCCGATAAGGTCATCAAGAACAATGGGAAGCTTGAAAGAAAACGTAAAAGGTCCTTAATCGATTGGTTTCTTGATGGCACTTCTATCGGTAGAAACCTCGTTTTTAAAAAGGCGAGAGAAAAAGTTCAAAAACTCACTCAGGGCAATTATCCAGCGGTTCCAAAAATCATCGACTGCGTTGAATACGGCTTAAAAAATGGAATGGATAAAGGTCTGGCTTTCGAACGGGAAGGTTTTGAAGACTTAATGTTGACGCAGGTATCAAAAGAACTTCGGCAAATCTTCTTCAACATGACCGATAACAAGAAGAATCCTTATAAAGGAAAAAAATCGGTGGATCGAATAGGAATACTTGGGGGTGGTTTTATGGGGGCAGGAATAGCCGAGGTCTCCATCATGAATAACATGGACGTCATCCTGAAGGACATCAATCAGGAGGTAATTTCGGAGGCCAAGAAAACGATCTGGAAGACACTAAATAAGAAAGTGAAACGAAAACAAATTTCCAGCATAGAAGCCGATAAAATAATTGGCAGAGTACGCGAAAGACTTGACTACGAAGGATTTGAACACATTGATCTGGTAATAGAAGCCGTGGTGGAAAAAATGGACCTAAAAAAATCCATTATTACCGAATTGGAGAAGAATTGCTCGAAGGATTACATTTTTGCAACCAACACTTCCGCCCTGTCGGTAACCGAAATGGCGCAACACGCTAAAAAGCCTGAAAATGTGCTGGGAATGCATTATTTCTCGCCAGTACCGAAGATGCCTTTGTTGGAGATTGTTAGAACCCAATACACCTCTGAAAGTACCCTGGCTACTGCTTACGACATTGGAGTCAGACAGGGAAAAACATGCATCGTAGTAAAGGATGGCCCTGGGTTTTATGCAAACAGAATACTTGCGCCTTACCTCAATGAGGTGATGCTGATGATTGAAGAGGGTGCCGAAATCGAGAAGTTGGACAGAGCAATGAAAAAGAAAGGAATGCCGGTTGGCCCTATTGCTTTAATGGATGAGGTGGGCATAGACGTGTGCGCACATGTGATGTCGGGAGATATTGCTGAAGTGGTAAAATCCCGCGAAGGAATCACTGTCTCTATGGCGATCATTAAAATGTTTGAAGCTGGATATTTAGGTAAAAAGAACCAGAAAGGCTATTACAAATACGACGGAAAGGGCAAGAAAAATGGCGCCAATCCGGATGTATACAGATTCTTTGGCAACCCTGGTAAGAAAGAATTTTCTTACGAGGACATGACCTGGCGCCCGTTACTCCTTATGATCAACGAGGCTGTAATGTGCCTGGAAGAGAAAATTATTGATAAACCAACTGATGGTGATTTGGGAGCAGTTTTTGGCCTGGGCTTCTTACCTTTTACCGGTGGCCCATTCAGATTCATAGATTCCCATGGTGTGGAAAACGTGGTGAAATTGATGGAAGAATACGAATCGAAAATTGGTGTAAAATTCCGACCGAGACCTCTGCTCAAACAAATGGAAAAATCGCAAGGTAGATTTCACGCGGATGACGTAAATTCAAAACCTTCCAGGCTGGAAGATTTGATTGGTTCGAACGATTGAGATTAGAAAGTGTACCTTTGTACGGATTAAACTAAGAAGATGAAAAAGACGAATATATTATTGGTTTTAGTACTAATACTAAACGCCGTGATACTTTGGAAAGTATGGTGTGGCGGATGTGGAAAGCATGATAGCTGCACCCACAACACCGAATGTGCAGCAGAATCTTGTGAACATGGAGACAAGAAATGCGACAAGACCTGCGAACATGGAGACCATGCTAAGTGCTGCAAACACGAAGGCTCAGAAAAATGCTGTAAGGGCAAAGCCGGAGATTGTAAACACGGATCATCTTGTACCAGTACATGTGATAGCACCTGTAAAGCAAATCAGAGCATTACGATGATGCTAATGAAGATGCCGGAGGAACACATGGCCGAAACCAAAACATGGATGAAAGATTCTTTAGGTCTTACCGATGAACAAATGACGCAAATTCACGAAAGCGTTACTGCTTTGTCTGCAGAATGGGAGACTTCAAATTCTAAGTTAAAAGCATCTATGGCCTCAAATGATGAAACCATTAAAGGGATGCTGTCGGCTGAACAATTAAAGATGGTTGAAAACATGATGGCTATGCATTGTCATTCTGGAAATAGTGGATGCTGCAAGAAAAAATGTTGTAAAGGCAGCAAATGCAAGCATGAGAAAGGGAATCACAACGACAATGAAAAACCTGCCAAAGATCAGGAATAAGTATTAGTGAGTAAAACTTTAGAAACAGGTTGTATCCACCTTGTAGTTGGTCAACCTGTTTTTTTATGCAATAAGTTTTTTCATTGATTTTTGAAATTGATCAAAGTTACTACATTTGCACTCGCGAAAATGGTCGCGTAGCTTCCTCCTCCTCTACACTTCGTGTAGTTCCGGTGGACGGGCAGCTTCGCTTCGCAACAAGGTCGCGTAGCTCAGCTGGATAGAGCATCTGCCTTCTAAGCAGACGGTCCCAGGTTCGAATCCTGGCGCGATCACTAAGAATAAAAAGCTCGGCGCACAAGCGCCGGGCTTTTGTATTTATAGCCCGAGTGGAACTTGTTCAAACGAGGGAAATAAATACAAAAGCCCAAAATCACATAGTGATTTGAGCTTTTTATTCGGAATTCGGAGAAGCCCAGGATCAAGCAGGCGAGTAAAACGAGCCGCTGTAATCCTGAATCCACTATCATATTGAAATACTAGCCAAAATCACCCAGTATTTGAGCTTTTTATTCGGAATTCGGAGAAGCCCAGGATCAAGCAGGCGAATAAAACGAGCCGCTGTAATCCTGAATCCACTATCATATTGAAATACTAGCCAAAATCACCCAGTATTTGAGCTTTTTATTCGGAATTCGGAGAAGCCCGGGATCAAGCAGGCGAGTAAAACGAGCCGCTGTAATCCTGAATCCACTATCATATTGAAATACTAGCCAAAATCACCCAGTATTTGAGCTTTTTATTCGGAATTCGGAGAAGCCCGGGATCAAGCAGGCGAGTAAAACGAGCCGCTGTAATCCTGAATCCACTATCATATTGAAATACTAGCCAAAATCACCCAGTATTTGAGCTTTTTATTCGGAATTCGGAGAAGCCCGGGATCAAGCAGGCGAGTAAAACGAGCCGCTGTAATCAAGATTCACCTACTAATATTGGCTGATTAGGCTCAATGTTTGATATTTACTCACTATGAGAGTTCTCCATATAATACTATTGGGCATGCTAGCCATAGTGCTACTTAATTGCGCCAATCAGAAAACCGCAATCAACGAAGTCTCCAAATTGGAAGACACCGTACAAATCGAGTATCTTGCCTCCTTTGGGATGTGTCTCGGCAGATGCGTACGGCAAGCAAAATTTACAAGCTCCGGGATTGATTATGTCGAAAGACCATGGAGGGAGGTTGATTCTCTACCACCTCTGCATACAACCCTACCCCTTTCAGAAAACGACCGGAATGAATTAATCGAATTACTGGATTTGACGACATTCATGAAAACGGACTCCGTAATAGGTTGTCCGGATTGTAGAGATGAAGGCGCTGAGACTTTTCGAATAACCTCTAACCATAGAACTCATCACGTTAAGATTAGCTATTTCAAGCCGTTGCCTGGTAATGAGGAGTTTGCCAACAGAATACGGGGGCTCATTTACAAGCAATAGCTAGTATAAATCACTCAAAAGCAACTACTTCAATACTTCCGGAACTGCAACAGTAGTTTCATCAATCTTTTGAACCCGTAAATCTTTCACCAGCTTTTCAAGCTCTTTCAATTCCATCTCCTCGGAATGATCGTGGTTAAAAGGATATAGTGCTTCACCTCCCCAATCTTTTGCTGTGAACCGTCCAAAGTCCTTCCATTTCAGTTGTTCCTTTGATGAGATCTCGTCTGCCCAAATAAGCCATTTCAGATTTCCGGAAACCAACCAAACAAAATGAACATGATTGTAATAAGCATTCCTCCCCTGTCCGCTGCTATATGAGTACTTACCTACACACATTTCAGTGTTTGTAAGAGGAAGTAATTCGCTTTTCCGCGGAACCACCAATTCCCGGGCCGTCAAAATCAACTTGTATCTCGCTCGGTGAATAGATCTGGTCATTACGCGGGTTAGGAATAACCCCAGAGCTATATTTAGCATTAAACTACCCAACACAATTCCAGCACCATAATCTTCAACTAGTGTACTTTCCTTAACAGAATCCAGCGAAATGATTACAAAAACAAGTGTTTGGAGTAACACAACCCAGGTTAAAGTCAGAGAGGTGAAAAAAATGTAAAATAGAAACCGTCTCCTCTTTCCGTTATACCTGGTGTGATATGTTCCTACGACCACTGCCATACAACAACTAACATAACACTTTTTGTAACTTAGGCTATATGAGTTTTTTAAAAGCAGAGTGGCGCAAACTGATTATGGCCAACTATATCGTTGAGCCCAAACTGCTGATACCATATGTCCCTCCTGGAACAGAGCTGGATTTTTGGCACAACCGGTGCTACCTTAGCCTGGTTGGGTTTATGTTCCAAAACACCCGAATTAAAGGCCTAAAAATTCCGTTTCATGTCAATTTCGAAGAGGTCAACCTCCGGTTCTATGTAAAAAGGTTGGATAATGGAACATGGAAACGGGGAGTTGTATTCATCAAGGAGATTGTACCCAGAGCCGCAATCACCGTCGTGGCAAATACCGTTTACAAAGAAAATTATGAGACCATGCCAATGGGACATTCATGGCATAAAGACGACCGATCGGTGAATATAATTTACGAATGGGAATGCAACGGCCAATGGCAAACTTTTGGTGTCAATGCTTTTCCTGAACCGATTGAATTGGTTCAGGGAAGCGAAGAGGAATTCATTACCGAACATTACTGGGGATACGCCAAACACGATTCGAATCACACAAATGAATACGAAGTAACCCATCCGAAATGGCATACCTACAAGGTAGACAGGTATAAGATTGAAGTGAACTTTGGTGCCGTGTACGGGGATACATTCGAGTTTCTATCTGGTCAAAAACCGGTATCAGTAATGCTGGCTGAAGGCTCCGAAATAACCGTGGAAAGTAAGAAACGTATCAGTACATCGTCAGAATGATATTGCCTAACACACTTGAATAGCGGAATTAATAAAACCTCCCTGTTCATTAATTTCACTTTGTGCGCTAATTCACATACCTACTGAAAGTACATTTGTATCGATGAAAAAACAAATTGGAATTGGAGTACTTGCTCTAACTATGGCAGCTTGTGGTGCAACTATTACCGAAGACACTGTTGAGGTTGCCCATTCGGAAGAGTTTGCCATATTAGATACTGCTCAACAAGTGGTTCAGGAGTTGAAAAAGGAAGAACTTGTTCTTGCCGAAAATGATTTTGGGGCTCTGAAACTAAAAAAGGACACAAAAACATCTCAAAAAGCAATTGAACAGGCATTTCCTGATCTAAAGGTATTAAGAGAAGTTGGACATCAAGACGGCCCCGATTTTATTTACTACCACCTTAAAGATGATTCCTTAACTCGAGCCAGCTTTAAAATGTTCGATTATGATGAAAACCTGATCGATAGGATCTTAATAGAGGATAGTACCATCAAAGATGAATATGGGATGGCCGTGGGCACTACCTATTCCCGATTAAAGAAAACCCGTCCGGCATTGGAAACAGTTATTGGCGACCATATGGTATTTTACGTAACCGAAGTCGGATCACCAATAGGCTATGAAATCTGGGGAAATACGGATAGCCTTTCAATAGACATAAATAACTACTGGGAAGCGAAAATTGTAGAAAGCGAAATATCCGATTGGAAAGTTACCAGATTGCTCTGGATCAACCCGAACTTTTAAGCGTGATTCAATGGACACGACTTACACGGGGTCCCTTTTTTCTTGTACTTCTCGCAACATTTCTTCTTCTTACCTTTCTTCTTTTTCAGGTCAAGCTGACATGGATTTGCGTATCCGGGAAGTACAATTATTAAATCGTTGGCGTTCACATTGCAAGATTAGACACAAATTAACACCCGAACCCAAAATCTTACAATACCCTATTTCAGGTATTATATCTATATAGATTTGACCGCCTCTACTTCCTCACAACATTTCGGGTAAACGGATTTTCCGAATACTGTCTGTATCGCTTAGGTGAATGAAGAGATTTCTTTTTGGATGAAAACAACCTGGACCACCATGACTTCTTTACGCTTATTTGATTTTTGATACTTCTCATAACCACCTTTCTTTTAATTTTTGGCTTCTCGCTCCTGGATAACTTCACATCGAACAGTTTGGATGCCCGGATTAAAAGCACCTGATTAATTGCATTTCGGTTCCATTCAATTTTACGAAGTTGGACCAGTCCGGCGAACAGATATCTGACGGAGCTAATAACTGATGCCAGATTTAGTTTACTTATCGCACTACTTAATTCTACACCCTTAATTTGAAGCCATTCCATTTTCCTCGATTTTTTGATTACAACAATACAACGGCTAAATTTTCTTTTGTATCAGTGTTTTAAGGGGAAAAGCCCAACTTAATTAGGCACTTAATCAAGCTTAAATTTTACTTAAAAGAATTTAAGTTTTTTAAATTCAACCACTTAATTTTACACTTAATTCAAAACTAAATACTTAATTTAGCGTAAGAGCTTAATGTTGAAGACCTTCTCATTCATACACGAACCATACATTTCCGCAATTGAGCTGGCACAGGAAATGCTACCCTCATTAGAGAAGGCAGTAGCGCTTTACTATTGTTCGGAAGAAAGAAAAGTAGTTCAACTGGATTGGAGCGAAGGAACGACTCGCCTTAGCAATGTATCAACTGATTTGAAAATCTTCATACAGAAAGAAAGGCGTAAGAAAAAACCAAATGCCTGGACCAATCCGAAAGACTTAATTTTTGAGATAGACGAGCGGGTTGAAGCGCAATATACAATTGGAGATGAATTGGAGAATTCTGTGCTGGCGCTGCGTTTTTATAACGCGGTGGACGACGGCTATGACCTACTCTATTTGTTCCTTAACAAGTCTCTCTCTCAATTTCATCTTACTAAAACCGAACAGCAGCTTACTACAGCCAATAAGGCCATATTGGAAAAAACTCTAGCTGGCAGCATCTCCTTTCTTCTTCAACAGAGCCGTAAGAATAAATCGGTTTTACAGAATGTGGTAAAAGCATCCGACCAACAAAAAGAAGAACACAACCAGGCCAGAAGGGAACTCGATCGATTAAAGAAAAATTATGGAAAGAGTATTCTAAACTTCAGCCAACACCATTTGGATAAAATTGCCACGCCATTTGGAGTGCGCTTTAAATTATCTGATGCCGCTACTGAAAAGCTAGTTTCTTACGTAGGCGAATTTGAAAGGCTCGAAGAAGTTCTGAAAGAAGCTGCCTCGGCTGCCTACAATCTGAACTTCAACAAAAAGGAGATTGTTATTGATTCCAATCACCTTACACTGTATAATTACAATTCGCAAAATGTGGCCAAGGCCGATCAAAGCATACTTGAAGGTAAATTCAGCAAAACCATCAGCTATCTGGATCGGTATGAGGAGGCTGCGCAGCGATTGCTTTTAAAAGACCTTTCAGTGAACGGTAAAAATGTTGCGAATTACTGCCAACCATCCGTTTCAGCTGCAGCCATTACAATCAATATTCGCTCCCATAAAGAGAAGATTTTAGAACTGCTCGATCGCCATCCTGACAAGTGGAGTGTTTTACGGGAGCACTTCCGCCCTATTCAGAACATTATGAAGGATCAGGCTTTAAGTAAGAGCGCCTAGACTCCCCATTAATTAAGTCCGTTATTCTGTTTGTTGGGGTAAGGTAACTCAGCAATATTTGCATTTATGGCTTTTTGCCGACTGCAACATTCCGCCATCATATTCTAATACCCATAATCAAAATATCATCCGTCTGAGACAAGGTTCCCTTCCACTCCAGAATGCGCTCCCTAAGTATCTTCTCCTGATCACCAAGTGGCATGCTTTGAACCTCATCAAGAATAGCAAAAAGACCAGCAATCTTTAGCTTCTTACGGTGTGGGCCACCAAACTGATCCGGATAGCCATCGCTAAACATGTAAAACATATCGTCTTTTTGTACAGCGATCTCATGTTGTTCAAACACCCTTCCTTTTCTACCCCCTCCAACAGACATCCTTGTGCCTCTTAAAAACTCACGCTTCCCATCGCGATACATCACCAGTGGCCGAACAGCTGAAGACCATTTAAGGATATTAGTCTTGTGATTAATCGAACATACAACCAAGTCCATTCCGTCTTTTGTCGCGAAATCGTCCTGCTGCCTGTGCATCATATATATAATTGAACGATCGAGTTCGGTAATAATCTCAGCTGGCTCGGTGATCGCTTTTATATCGAATATTTCTCGAAGTAATTGTTGGCCGATAAGCGACAAAAACGCCCCGGGTACTCCATGTCCTGTACAATCTCCGCAAACCACTAATGTTTCATCACCCCTTCGGTTTATCCAATAAAAATCACCTGAAACAATATCCCTCGGAAGATAGACTACAAATGAACCGGGCAACAAGTCCTGAAAAGTGCTGTCTTCAGGCAAAACAGCATCCTGAATACGTTTAGCATAGTTGATACTATCTGTGATGTCTTTATTGGTGGCCTCGAGTACTTCCTTTTGCTCTCGAACTTCTTTTGTACGAATGGCAAGTTCTGTCTCCAATTCTTCTTGCCTGGCCAGATATTGCTTTTCCCTGAATTTAACATACCAATAGCCTCCGGCTAGTAGCAACAGAAAAACGAGAACCCAAAACCACAGCCGTTTCCAATAAGGAGTGCTAATTACAATTTGCAGGTAAACCTCGTCTTCCGACGCCTGCATATCGTCATTATATGCCATTACGTGAAGTGAGTACACTCCATCGGTTAGATTGCTAAATTTTATTTCATTCACGGTAGAGATATCCGACCAGTCATCATCGTAATTTTCCAGCCAGTATGAAAACTGAACCTCTTTGGGGCGTTTTAAGGCCAAACCACGCATTTGAATAATGAAATCGTACTTACCGGGAGGCAATTCAATTTTTTCAGACACCGTCCGCTGATCACCATCTATCTTAATGGATGCAATTCCAACAACTGGAGGCACCAGGTTAACCACGTCTGTCATACCATTGTATCGCAGCAAACCGTCTTCTGAACCGTACCAGATATCATTACCGTCGCGAACCAAAGAAGAACGTAGAAATGCTTTATTCGCACCATGTTCTCGATCAAACACACGGATTGTGGCCGTTTCAGGATTAATTCTGGACAATGCTCCATTGTGCGTTACCCAGAGTTTCTTTTTCCCATCCTCAACCAGGCCATAGCAAAAGTTGGAGGCTAACCCTTCGGTAGTGGTAAACTGTTCAAACTTGTTATCCCTGAACCTGAAAACTCCATCGCCATAAGAAGCCAGATATATGGCTCCATCTGATAATTTATCGATGTGATATACGTTAATCAGCCCGTTACTCTCCGAATAACTGTACCCAGACACTTCACCATTCCTTACGGTCGATAATTGTGAGCTTTCTGAGCCTAGATAAAGAGTCTGAGTATCTGCATCATAGAACAAACAATTGATCGTATTATGAGACAATCCGGAAGAAATATCGTAGTGTTGAAGATTTCCATCCACGTCGATCTCATATAGTCCATTGTACGTGCCGATCCAAAGTTTACCAGCATGACCTTCTATTGCGTTAATTGTATTGCCAAGATTATCGGTAGTCAACCGAAATGGTTTAAACGTGGCCACAGATGGCTCATAAAAGAACAACCCATTATTTGAAGTGCCCACCCACAACGTCTTGTCCCGATCAACAAACAAGCAGGTAATCAATTGTGCCTGGTCAAGCGTAAGGGTGTCGATCATTCCAAAGTTTCTACCTCTTAGCCTAAGTACCTTATTTCCGGATGCTACATACATCGTTGCATCGCTTACCTCTACTGCCGCGATTGGATTTTGTGCGGATCTTAAGTAATAAGTAAAGACTTCTCGGGTATGCTTGAATACACCCATCCCATAAGCACCTAACCACATTGTTCCTTCGCGATCTACGAAAGTGGTTTGGATAGCCGTAGTGGGAAGTCCGTTCAACTCGGTATAGTGAACCAATCTACGATCATCGGGGTCGATTTTAAACACCCCGGCATTATGCGAGGAAACATAAACATTACCTTGATCATCAGTACTTACATTTTTAATAATGACCTCCTCAGGCAAATCAATTACCTCTGGTGGCGAGGTAACAGATGGAATGTAAAACAAGCCACTTTGGTTCGTTCCAGCGTAGAAACCATTTCTTCTATCTGTCTGGATTGAAGTAACATTTTTGCCCTCGAGAAATCGCTTTGTGAAAAAGATCTCCATGCCTGATTCCGAGAGGTTGTATAACTCCACTCCATTGTTTGTCGCAACCAGGATTTCTTTATCACTAATAACCTTGATATCATTAACCGTTTTCTCTTCAAATTGCTTCGAGAAGAAAACCTGCATACCGCTTCGAATATCAACACAAAAAATACCGTCGTTCTGGCTGGAAAACCAGGCTGCACCGGTTTCATCTTCTGAAATTCCGGTAATAATTGAATTAATCGGTTTGTCCAGATCGTAAGATTGAATCCGCCCTGCTGTAGAGTATGAAACTCCTCCTTCTTTATGTCCCGCCCAAACAATTCCGGTTTTGCTTCGATACAATTTAGACACGAAATTTTCCGCCAAACCATCTGCCTGGTATTTCATGTTGAAGGATATCCCATCAAATACACCAAGCCCTTCGCCAGTCCCCACCAGAAGGTATCCGCGCGGGTCTTGAACCATAGAATATACGAATGGGTCATTTAACCCAGACTCGTTACCATAAACCTGAAATTGGTAGAACTGTGACCTTCCGTAAAACGCGAATATGATTAAAGCAAATGTGACTAGTGAACGTATCATTCAGGTAAAGCCAAAGTAACAATTAACATGGACTATTTGTTGAGAGGACTCGCGGATGCACTTCCTTTGAACTTTGGAACACCACCAATGGGAACAGTGAAAAAAGGAAGAAACTCGCCGTATTGATTGGTCACGTAAAACACCACATTGTTCCGGTCTTTTCCAACCTTACCCTTCTGGAATCGAATATCTAACGATTTTCCTTTCTCGGCTTCCTTGATAAAATATTGACTGGTTTCCCAATTATCATCGGCCGAAACTTTAACATTAAAGGACAACGTCGCCACGCTGTATATTTTTATTGCACCATCTTCATCCCAATCAAAGTTAGATTGTTTAACGGAAACCACTTTGTTATCTATATAAGGATATATGTGTGAAACCTGCTTTACATCATCATGCAATCGAAATGAATATTCGAATGTAAAGGCATTCCCTCCTTCTACAGGAATATTTTTGTCTTTGTTCGTGGAAAGAAAGTATTTATACAAATTGCCGTCGTCCCCTTTTGTGCCTTCACAAATTAGCTTAAAAACATAGCCAAAATACTCTTCAGAATATTCGCCTTCAGATGGATTGAAGGGTCCCATAGTGTACCATTTACCATCGTAAGTCGATTCATTTCCAAAGCTTTTTGTTGCCAGCAGGTTGCCGCTTCTGAAATTACCGGTAGGCGTAGTCTGCCGGGCCGCTTTATCACTTACACACCCTTTCCCTCCATACATTGAGAATTTAGTGGTAGTGTTAAACGCACCTACTTTCTCATCGACCTGCCCTCCGGTATCAGGGTCATAAATGCGCACATATATCGGTTTTTTAAAGTTCTTTGGAATCGTGAAAAAGAAAATCTGCGTGAAGTCGTCATCGCCAAAAGACGTCTTAGCCTCCGATCCGAATGTAACCAGATATGGTATATTTTCTTCTTTGGCTGGAACCGCCTGAGAAAAGCCTGAAGCAAAAGCAAAAAGACCGACGAAGACTAAAGTAAATTTCATATTCATGTTATTGCCAATTTTATGCCAACTAACGCGACAAAAGTTTTACTTCCACTTTACGGTAGAATTTGAGTACACTCTCGTCAAACGTTGGCTCTTCAACTGCTCCAAGAGCTTTGACTGTGATAAACTTTCGTTTCACACCCTTGCTCTCCAGAAATTCCGCGACGCTCTTAGCCCTGTTTAAACTTAATTGTTTATTAAACTCTTTATTTCCCGTTGGATCTGCATAGCCCAGTACCTCCAGAGAATAAGGCTCCTTAAGCTGGTTAACAAATTCGTTGAGATTTGCTTCGTTGTGTGGTGTAATATCATCTTTACCTTGAGAAAAGAAAACCAGCACTTCATTCACACCTTTTACGGTTATTTCATTACTTTCAAAAGACACTACCCGGCTTTCAAACCCAATATCTTTCATTTCTCTGTACAAATGGTACAAAGAAGCCACTTTATCAGACTCTCCTACCGTATACTGATAGACGCTATCTATCTCATCAAACCTCTCTGTAATAGGGTAATTTACCTGCTCAAAAACCGGATCAGTAAGTGCCTTCCGACGAATTGAATTAAGAAGTTCCACTGCAAACTCCTTAGACTCGTGATCTCTAGTAGGCCCATGCGTTGATAAGGTGTTGCCGTTCATTAACGTGCCTGCATCAACTACATGAACAGTTTTGGACACGCATGAATGAACCCCGCTCTCATCCAAAACCCCCAGCCGTATTACATGCTTACCTGTTTCATTAAAAACCGGCCGGTATTCTTCAGCCACGGAAATTGAACCACCATCGATTTGCCAGTAGGTATCCAATACCCCCTGACTAGCATTCCCCTTGAATGCCTTGACAATCTGACTACTGCCTACTTCCACAGAGTCAGGAAAGAGAATCATATTGGACTCAGGATACCGAATATCGATTAAAACAGACGATACCTCATAATAAACCTCTCCCGAAGTAGTGTCAACAATGTTTAAAACCGCATTGTAACGCCCCGTATCTGCATAGCAGTAAGCCACGGCTCTCCCTTGTCGTTGTTGTCCATCGCCCATGTTCCAATGGAATTTAAGAGGTAAATCTTCACCCTCCAAAATGTTGTTTTCCTGCACCAGATAGCAAAAATTAACTTCAGGATTGGCGGCGCAATTCTTGAATGAAGGCATCAGACGTTCAAAAAAGAATATCTCATCTCCTCCGTTTCGGTTGCTTCCAAAATAGCCGGTCATACCTGTTGAGTCAGAAGTTATACCAAAGTCATCTTTAGGAGAATTGATGCCGGAAGGTAAAATCACAGCATGCTTGAAGTCATTTTCCTGATGGTCATAACTAACTTTCCAGATATCCAGTCCGCCGAAACCTTCTTTCCCATCGGTCGAATAGAAAAGCCTATCTCCTAATGAATTAAAGGCAGGAAATACTTCATCTGAAGCGGTATTTACCGATTCACCCATGTTTTGCGGCTCAGACCATCCTCCTTCATTATTCCTGGTACAGTAATACAAGTCCGCCCCTCCGGCGCCTCCGGGTTTGGTTGAACTAAAAACCAACACCTGCCCTGACGGATGAATGGCCGGATGGGATACATTATAGTTACCTGAGTTAAAATCGAAGGCTTCCGGCTCAGACCACTTCTCCTCATTCATTTTTGTAGAAATGAATATTCCAAGCGTTCTCGGGGTCCCGGTATCTCCAATATGTCCCAGCTCTATGTTTCTGGAATAGTACATCGTCTTACCATCAGCGGAAAAACACACCGGTCCATCATTAAAATTAGTCCTAAGCCCATTAGCGAAAGCTTGTTCCTCTTCTTCAACCTTCTTGCCCGTAATTTTCCGCATGTAAAGATTGTAGGGCAATTGTCCGGTAACATCACGTACCGTTTTAAGAACCTGAACACGCTTATTAGACATGTAAACAATACCATCTCCATATAAAACCGGACAAATTCGGGACGTTCCACGGTCCCCCAGATTAACCCGGCTAATTTTGTACTCCTGTGCGCCAATGAGACCACAATACAAGATCAAAGCCGCTATGTTCAAGAAGTGTTTCACAGTTTTCTCGGACTTGTTGCTTTCGTTTCAAAAAGGCTTTGATAGATTAAAAGTAATTCAAGTGATCCTGCTCGGTAATTGTAGTATTTGGTGGTAGGGATTTCGTATTGTAATCCAACATTCCAGCGACTGTTCAGGTTTATCTTGCTCATCACCAATATACCTTCCCTACTCCTGTATCCCGCTCCCAATTCCAGAACAGACTTGAATTCGGCTACCAAGGTAAGATCAGTCTGCGATTTCATTTCGGGATGGTACTTTAAAAGTCCACCAAGCAGTATTGAAAACTCCTCAGAAACATTAAAATTGTACACGGTACGCAACAACACATTTCTGTTTGCTCTTCCGTAAACCATGTTCCAGGAACCCTGGTCGGCAATGAATGAATTCCCAAGTATTAATGGTATTGAAAGGCCTACTTTAAGATTTGGCAGCTGATAACGAACCCCAAAGCTGAAATTCGGCTGAACACCAGTGGGTGTATTTTGTGCAAAAGACTGATCGCCCGGATCCGTGAGTTGCAGTTCGCTATAATTAATTCTGTTTAGTGTAACCCCACCGGACAAACCAAATCTTAAGAACTGTTTGGACTTTATTTTTACCTGATAAGCATAATTGGCAAATATTCCGGATTGATTGGTTACTCCAACTTCATCCTGATACACCAGAATACCTACACCCATTTTGTTCTTTACAGGCAGTTGCGCACTAAAATTCTTAGTTACAGGAGCCCCCTCCACCTTAAACCACTGTCTTCTGTAGCCAAGTTGCACATTGAATGCATCCTGGCTTCCAGTGGCCGCCGGATTAATTAACATATCATTAAACAGGTACTGCCCAATTACAGGCGTTTCCTGTGCCCAGGCCATGGAGGACAGCATCAGGAACAAGGCTGATATGCACAATACTCTAATCATGGCTTTATCATAAAAAAGCCGCTACGCTCAATTTCGTCCAATTTCAATTCATAGAAATAAGTGTCTTCGGGCAATGTTGCTCCATCAGGCGAGGTTCCGTCCCAATCGTTTTGATAGAAATCACTGGTGTAGATCAATTTCCCCCATCGATCGTAGAACTTCACTTTTCTATCGGTAAAGTATTCTATTCCGCTAATCTCAAACTGGTCGTTTAATCCGTCAGCATTGGGAGAAATACCCTGAGGGATCAACAGGTCAATCACAGTAAGATTGATTGTATCCTGAACAACACCACAAGTGCCAGCATCAATACTCCATGCTAATACTACCTGTCCTGGACTGGAAGCCACAAACGGAGAAGTTGACGAGCCAGGGGCATCAATTATAACATTGCCTTCAATGATACTCCACAAACCTGATGTTGGTTGAGCATCCAAAAAGCCTTCCTCCCCTAGTATCAATTCCTGATCAGGCCCAGCATTTACGTGTGGCTCAACATCGAAACGCACTTGCACCGAATCGGTTTTAACACAACCGTCTACTGTTGTGGCCGTAATTACAAACTGATTCCAGCCATAAACGTGGGACGTTACTCCTGTGGCCCCATTCGAACTATCTGCAAAGGAACTGCTGCTACCACTCCATTGCAAAGGAGAAGATGCCGAGCCTGTAAGGGTATAATTCAATCCACAGATAGAATCATCTAGACCAGCATCTACGGTTGGCGAGGCGAAAATTGTAATCATCTGAGAGGAATCCTGAATGCATCCACCCCCCGTTAAAGTATACGTAATACTATGTGTGCCGGTACCTGCAAGTTCCGGAACAAACATTCCCGAGATAACTCCGGCACCGGAAAATGTTCCTCCCATTGAACCATTTACGGTTGCGGTAAGATCAATCGTATCAGCATCATCACAAAGACTTGACGGGATTGATTCCCAATATGGATTTAATGAAGGATGCCTATCTACGTAAAAGGAGCACTGAGCGGTATTCCCCGAAGGATCAGACACCTCATAAGTCTGAACGGTTACCCCGATAGGGAAAACACTGCCACTTGTATAACCAGTCCCATCTATCTGAGCCATTGTAGCACTGCAATTATCAGAAAACACAGGCGCGGTGTAGATAATTACGCTATCACAGGTAACCGTATCCCCTCTACAAGTAATTACAGGTGGCTCCGTATCATTTACCATTACATCAAACGTGCACAAACTTGTATTTGAGGCCAGATCGGTAGCCGTATATTCTATTCCAGTTGAGCCCACCGGAAAGGTCATGCCGGTTGACAAACCACTACCATCGGTTTGAGTAACTGTGGCTGCGCCACAATCGTCAGTTGCAGAAGGGACGGTGTAGTTGACCACTCCTGAACACAAACCAGGGTCACTATTAATGATTATCGTGGTCGGGCAGCTAGTAAAAACCGGATTGGCATTGTTGTCGATGGTTAGCGAAAAGGAACTGGCGCATCCTCCAGGAGCCACATAAATAATATTGTAAGGGCCTCCCACGTTACTGGTTGTAAGATCAACCTCTCCGGTCAAGCTATTTGTGAACACAATATTTCCACTAGCTTCGCTAAAGTTTCCGGCGGTATCTCCGGTTATAATGGCCAACTCATTCGGATTGCCCTGACAGAAGTTAGCTGAAGCATACGAAAATGAAGCATCGCAAATACCCAACTTCGCCAAGTAGCCGTCTTCGATTCCTTCCAGAGTATTGGAAATGGAACCAAAATCGTAGTCAGCCGAAACCGATCCTGCATAAAAGAACTCGCTTCCATCCGAATCCACATGGTTAAC
The DNA here is from genome assembly GCA_965267315.1 of Parvicellaceae bacterium. Classification (GTDB taxonomy): domain Bacteria; phylum Bacteroidota; class Bacteroidia; order Flavobacteriales_D; family Parvicellaceae. The sequence goes on along the minus strand of OZ253949.1, from coordinate 2,965,317 downwards.
CTCTATACTTGCCGAAGAACTGCCAAGGTAATGCCCAAGATAACCACCTCCGGCGTCGTAGGAAATACTGATAAAATCGTCTCCTCCTGCTGAAACCACCGAAATTGCCCCGTTTACGTTCAACGTACCTGCAAATTCAGCCGCGATGAAAACATTTCCCGAATCATCGTAGGTAACAGATTTTCCTCGAGCATCACTAAGACCAAGCGTCTGCTCTACGGCCTGCCAGTTTCCTTGCCCCGATATAGCATCAAGGGAAGTGGTAAAGACACTATATCCCGATGTAGAAACGGCCGTTACCAAACCGGGAACAGTTAGGTTTTGCGAAAAACTTCCTGTTAAGACTAATTCGCTGCCATCAGATATCAAATCATGAGCTAGTTCGTCTTCGGTACCCTGAATGTAATTCACCCAACTAAACAACCCTGTGTTTAAAGCCATCGCAACAATTGCAATGTCGTTGGTACCACTCTGCGTATTAGGTTGAGCTACGGTCGCATTCAGGCCGTTATCCGTATAAGTAAACGAAGTCCCGGTGAAATTTGTGGCTAAATAAACGGAATCTCCAATTGCCTTCATTCCACTTACCTCGTCATTGAGGTTACTTCCTCCATCTACAAACCAAAGAGTAGAACCAAGCAAGTCTCTACCTACCAAACAAACATCCTGCCCACCGTAGTTGATTGGATTAATACCTCCTATCTCCGTATAACCTGAAACTACATAATTAGCTGCAAAAACAACCATAGCCCCATCTACAGAAACGTCTGTTCCAATGTCGGCTGCCGCGCCTCCATCTTCGTGTAGCCAAACAAACTGTCCATCGGAATTGTATTTGGCCTGAAAAATATCAAGGCCGCCAAAAGCCGTTACATTTGGAAACGAAGCTGTTTCGGTTCCCCGGAACTCTGCGGGACCTTCAAAACAACCGGTGATATAGATATTTCCTACCGCATCAACATCAATGTCCATAACCGCGTCTGTACCGGCCCCTCCAACCATAAAAGCCCACTGGAAAGTTCCATCGGTTAAATACTTCGCTACAAAACCATCTTGCCCACCGTTGTTTGTAGAAAAATTAGGAGTGCCGTTGGTACCTGCAGGAAAATCTCCGGAAAGATCGGAATTGAACTGTCCACCAACATAAACCACATCGTTAGAGGTATCGCATTTTACGGCATTTACAGTCATTACGGTACCATCAGAAAGACCATGAACAAAATCCCAGCCCAACTGTCCGTAACCTGTACCCAGATAAAAAGCACAGGCGATAAGGCAGAAGGTATGTAAACCTAACCTTTTCAATGTGTTACTCCTGAAAATTTAGCGATTTTAACCTAAATCGAGTACAAATCTTCGACGGGTTGCAATTTAAACGTAATGGAAGTCATTTCCTGAAAGTCTAAACCAACTTCCTCCATCTCAATATCGTCCTTTTCGTAGTACCAAATTACCTCTACGTCACTTCCTTCAGCGCATTCTAATGAATTTAAAAGTTTCAAAATGATCACTGAAGTACTTGTATTGAAATACTCCAGTCCTAATCGTAGGGTAGTTTTGGCCTGAGGGTTCTTAGAATACTCCCTTAAGGAGAATATCAGTCCATGATAGAAATCAACCGTGTTCTCAGGAATAGAAATACCTCTAACCAAAAACACTCCTTCGTTGAAGTCAAAATGCACCTCTGGGGTTTTCTCAGTTGCCGAATAATGAATCGTCTCCATCGGGTGGTAAATATAGCAAATCTATGTTACGCAACCATGATCAGAACATATTCATTCAATTGCTTGTTTCCCCCTTCATTAAAAGGAAATAAACAACTGATTAATATCAATTTAAACTCATTAATATAAAGTTTTCATTCACTAACCCCAATATGAAATAATGCATCACCAACATTCACAACCGGCTTGTTATTCAGCCCGTAAACATATCCCGCTTTTTTTGCCAGTATGCTCACTTCTTTATGGCCATAAGGGTCGGTAATTCGTCCAAGCTTCTGTCCTACCGAAACGTAATCTCCCGGTTGTACCTGACTCACAATCAACCCAGAACGCGAGGCCCGCACCCAGGTGCTTTCATCAAATATCAGGTTATTTTGCAATGAAATTTGTTCCTTGATGAGGCCCTTTGCATACATCAAACGCCTCAAACCTCTTATTCCTTCCTGGATGGAGAATTCATCCAATCGGAGCGATTCCCCTCCTTCATAAACCAACATGGGAATTTGGCGTTTACTGCATTCTTTTCGAAGGCTTTTCGCAATAAGACCTGTCTTAATTATATATGGTGGAGAAAATTGCATCGCCAGCTCCATTGAGGCTTCGTCGTTTCTATGCACCCTTATTTGCGGATAATTGTAAACACTTGCACCCCCGGTATGGAAGTCAACCCCAAAGTCTATGAGTGGTAGAATGTGCTTACTTAGGGCGTTAGCTACTCTGGAAGCCAGCGAACCTCTTGAACTTCCCGGAAAACTTCTATTAACGTCCTTTCCATCGGGTAGTTCCCGTGAAAAGTTGATAAATCCAAAAACGTTCAATACCGGAATGGCGATTACCGTTCCACAGGCCAGACGATTAAATAATTTTGATTTAACCGAACGTCTCACAATTTCAATCCCATTGATCTCATCGCCATGCACGCCTCCAAGCACCAGCATAACCGGACCTGGCTTCTTGCTTCGAAACACATGTGCTTCGATGTTTACCTTAGTTCCCGAAGGGAGCGTTGACACATTAATGTATACCTGGGCATTCCTGCCAGGGTCGATTTGTTGCTTATTGATTAGCATCTCCAGCAGTTTTTTCAATAAACCGAATCATTTCCGAAGCGATATCCACACCTGTTGCTCCTTCCACACCTTCTAAACCTGGAGACGAATTGACCTCAATCACCAAAGGCCCCTTTGATGAACGCAACATATCAACTCCGGCAATTCTAAGTCCAAGTGCTCGTGCAGCCTCAATTGCCGAACGTTCTTCATCGGCCGTAAGCTTTGCCGCTACACCAACGCCTCCTCTATGAATATTGGAACGGAACTCTCCGGGAGGAGCCGTCCGTTTCATAGCGGCTACAACTCTGTCTCCAACCACTATAGCACGAATATCAACTCCTTTAGATTCTTCTATAAACTCCTGTACAATTACCCGAGCCTTCAACTTGTTAAAAGCTTCAATTACAGACTCTGCTGAGCTATCAGTTTCGGCCAGAAGAACACCAAGACCCTGGGTTCCCTCAATCAATTTAATTACCAATGGCGTCCCTCCAACCGACTCGATGATCTGTTCGAAATCATTGCTGTAATTGGTAAAAGATGTAACTGGCAAGCCGACACCGCTCATAGAGAGAATCTGCATGCTCTTCAACTTGTCCCGCGAACGAAGTATTGCATCAGAACTATTTACGGTAAATGCTCCCATCATTTCGAATTGCCTTACAACAGAACAACCATAAAATGAGACGGATGACCCTACCCTGGGAATGATGGCGTCCGGAGCGGGTATACTTTCACCATGATATATTATATGTGGATAATCCCGCTCAATAACCAGATTACAATGTAAATGATCCAGAACTCTAACGTGATGCCCACGATCTTCCGCGGCTTCAATTAGCCTGCTGGTTGAATAAAGTGATCTGTTACGACTTAAAATATAGAGATCCATCACTGTTTTCTACAATCGTTGGCAATTTGAATGATTTCCAAAGCCTTTATGTCCTTTGCGTCATCAAAATTGTGGTATTTCTCGGCTACTGGTTCTACGGCACAATCACAGAATCGAGCCGCCTTTTCTTCTCCGACCAATTTGGCCGTCTTCGTTTCACAATTGGCGATAAAATTCTTGATCTGCTTTTTGGTCCAATATTTTGCCGCTGCTCGAGCCATTGCTTTGCACGAAGCCAGATTGGCACCAAGTGTAATTAATACAACTACAGCAATTAAGGTCCTCGAAAGCCCCGGCCATTTGGGGTTTGTTCTATTCATTGGAATTACTTCTGGGAGGAAAGTTAAGAATCCTTTCCATGCATACCTCTGTATAAAGAAAATAGATTGAGTTCACATCAGACTGATACGCTTAAACGGCTGCATCATTTAGATAATTTCCTATCTTTCAATTTACACTAAAAAATAACCAGCAAGGATGGATACAGCCACAAAACCAAGAACAGATTTAGATATCGCTCAAAGTGTTGAGATGGAGCACATTAAACAAGTTGCTTCCAAACTGAACATAGAAGAGGATGATATGGAAATGTACGGGAAGTACAAAGCCAAGCTTCCGCTGAGCCTTATTGACGAAACTAAAATTGAGCAAAATAATCTGATTCTGGTAACGGCTTTAACCCCAACTCCGGCCGGAGAAGGTAAAACGACAGTTTCCATTGGACTGAACGAAGGCCTCAACAAGATCGGAAAACAATCGGTTGTTGTGCTCAGAGAACCTTCACTGGGCCCGGTATTCGGAATCAAGGGTGGAGCTGCGGGTGGCGGATGGTCACAGGTGGTTCCAATGGAAGACATTAACCTGCACTTTACGGGTGATTTTGCGGCGATTGAAAAAGCCAACAATTTTCTGGCGGCAGTTATCGACAACAATATTCAGAGCAGAACGCGCAGTCTGGGTATTGATCCCAGAACGGTGATCTGGAAGCGTGTAATTGACATGAACGATCGTTCGCTAAGGCACATTGTTACAGGACTTGGAGGTACAACAGATGGGGTGCCAAGGGAGGGTGGTTTTAATATTACAGCTGCCTCCGAAATCATGGCAATTCTTTGTATGGCAACCAGTCGTGAAGACCTTAAGGAAAAACTGGGAAATATATTCGTGGGATTTACCTGGGATAAGAAACCGGTTTTTGCAAGAGATCTGAATGCGCAAGCGGCAATGGCCATTTTGCTTAAGGATGCCATCAAACCAAATCTGGTTCAAACACTTGAACACAATCCTGCAATTATTCACGGTGGGCCATTTGCGAACATAGCTCAGGGGACAAATACAATTTTGGCAACTAAAATGGGGCTGTCCTTATCGGACTACGTAGTTACGGAAGCTGGATTTGGAGCAGATTTGGGTGCGGAGAAATTCTTGAACATTAAATGCGGATACGGAAAACTGAAGCCTAAGGCGGTGGTTATTGTAGCTACCATTAGAGCACTTCGTCATCATGGTGGTGCCGAGAAAGAACAATATGGCGATGTTAGTCTAGAACGTGTAGAGCGAGGTTTCCCTAACCTTGAAAAGCATATTGAGAATATGCAAAAGTTCGGCATGAATCCGGTAGTGGCTATTAACCACAGGCATGGTGACAGCGAAGAAGAGATTCAACTGGTGATTGATAAATGCAAAGCAAGAGGTATTCAGGCCGTTGTGTCTAAAGGTTGGGCCGATGGCGGAGAAGGAACGAAATTGTTAGCACAGGCCGTTGTTGACTCTATTGAATCAGGACAAAACAACTTCAAGCCTTTATACGACTGGAATGCAGGTGTCAAAGAAAAGATCGAAACCATAGCCCGAAAAATTTATGGCGCTGAAGGCGTTGACTATACCGCCAAGGCTAATCGTGACCTGCAAGGCATTGAAGCTCTTGAACTAACCCATTTACCCATTTGTATGGCCAAAACGCAGAAGTCGTTTTCAGACAATGACAAGCTCCTTGGCCGGCCGCAAGGTTTCAGAATTACAGTTAGGGAATTTGAAATTGCCGCAGGTGCAGGATTCCTTATACCTATTCTTGGAAATATGATGCGGATGCCTGGTCTGCCCGCGGTTCCTGCCTCAGAAGGGATGGATATTGACAATAACGGGGTTATTACCGGACTGTCTTAGTGTCAGATACAAATTTCATATATGAAGGCATTCGTATTGAGTCTGGTTCCGCTTCCATCCGGGAAGAATCTTTGGCTGTAGAGGAAGCTCTTGAAATTCGAATCAACGGTGAACCATATACAGTGATTATGCGCACTCCTGGTATGGAACTTGAATTGGTTCACGGGTTGCTGTATCTAGAGGATGTTTACCGCAACCCATCCCATCTGCAGCCGACGGTTAATGAGCGTAATAATCTTGGGTACATACGAAGCATTAATGTAAACGTTGAAGCCCAATATTTGGGGTCGGGTTATTTGTCTGGCAGAAGTTTACTGTCCGTGTCTTCCTGTGGTATCTGTGGAAAAAAAGAACTATCAGACATCGCCGTTCAAGGTTCTATGCTTCAGACTTCATCAATTCTCGATTCTACTTCAATATTTAGAATGTTCAAAGCTATGGAACGAGTTCAATCCAACTTTAAACGAACGGGAGGATGTCATGCAGCGGCAGCCTTTAATCTCCAGGGTAAGCTCTTGTCCAGCGCCGAAGACATTGGCAGGCACAATGCTGTAGACAAGGTAGTAGGACGACTTCTGCTAGACGACAACCTTAAAAAGGCAAAGATTTTGTTGGTTAGTGGAAGGGTTTCTTACGAGATTGTGAGCAAAGCATTTGGCGCAAAAATCCCTGTACTGGCAGCTGTTTCGGCACCATCCTCGCTGGCAGTAGATTATGCGAAGGAATTAGGCATCACGTTGTGCGGCTTTACAAGAGGCGAAAGGACTACTTGCTATAGTCACCCTGAGAGACTGGCGGAAGCAGCAACAGCAATCAATGAACTTAACAACTCAGAATCATGTCTGTAAAGAAGAAGGACATTAATCCGGAACCACCACAAAAGTTAACCGGAATCAGGTTATCTGATCCAAAGAAGAAAGCTGCTGGAATGCCAGCCGTTACATCGTCGCTTTGGCACATGAACAAATACATGCACAAGGGCGAAGCCTTCAAACTGAGTCTTAAAATCAATCAGAAAGATGGGTTCGATTGCCCCGGATGCGCATGGCCTGACCCGGACGACGATCGATCCAGCCTTGGTGAATACTGCGAAAATGGCATCAAAGCCATTGCTGAGGAAGCCACTAAGAAGTCCTTACGCGCCGATTTCTTTGCAAAACACTCCATAGAAGAATTGTCTGCATGGACAGATTTTGAGTTGGGAAAGACGGGAAGATTAACGGAACCGATGGTATTACGAGAGGGAGGCACTCATTATGAGCCGATTTCATGGGAGGATGCATTTTCTTTACTGGGTTCAAAATTAAAGGCACTCCCCTCTCCTGACGATGCAATTTTCTACACTTCGGGCCGAACCTCCAATGAAGCTGCATACCTCTATCAACTTTTCGTTCGCGCATTTGGCACTAACAATTTACCGGATTGTTCGAATATGTGTCATGAATCCAGTGGCGTAGGATTATCTGAAACCCTGGGTATTGGAAAGGGTTCTGTTACTCTGGAAGACATTCACAATTCCGACCTGTTAATTATTATGGGGCAAAACCCCGGCACCAATCATCCACGAATGCTCACAGCGGTTGAAAAGTGCAAAAAAAATGGCGGCAAAGTGATTAGTGTAAACCCCTTGCCGGAAGCCGGGTTAATGAACTTTATAAACCCACAAAGCCCCGGAAAAATGCTCACAGGTGGCACCGACTTAACGGATTTGTTTCTCCCGGTAAAAATAAACGGCGACGTTGCTTTCCTTAAAGCTGTTATGCTTTTGCTACTGCAACGAGAAGAACAAAACCCAGGTTCTGTTTTTGATCTGGAATTCATAAAAGAGTACTGTTCGGATTACGAGGAATTCCTGAGTCAGCTAAAGCAAACTAATTTAGACGAGTGTTTACACGACTCAGGCCTGAATAGAAAACAAGTAGAGCAAGCCGCTCAAATGATTATTGAGCGACCCAACATGATTATTTGCTGGGCTATGGGACTAACCCAACATGAGAATGGTGTAGACAATATTAAGGAGGTAGTAAATCTCTTGTTGCTCAGAGGCTCTATCGGAAAACCAGGCGCTGGAACTTGCCCCGTTCGCGGACACAGTAACGTGCAGGGGGACCGAACAATGGGTATCTGGGAGGCGCCAAAAGATGATTTTCTTGACAACCTCGATAAAGAGCATGGAATTAAGTCTCCGCGCGAACACGGATTAGCAGTAGTTCCTGCCATTGAGGTGATGAAAAAAGAACCTGGCAAAGTGTTCTTTGCCATGGGCGGCAATTTCATTTCGGCAACTCCGGATACACATTATACTGCTCAAGCTTTACAAAATTGCGAACTCACCGTCCACGTATCCACCAAACTTAACCGATCTCATTTAATCCACGGAAAGCAGGCTCTCATCTTTCCATGCCTGGGAAGAACAGATATTGACATGCAGCCCGGAGGAGAACAGTTTGTAAGCTGCGAAAACTCCATGGGCGTGGTACAAATGTCTAAGGGTGTTATATCGCCACCATCCAATAAGCTTAAGAGCGAAGTAAGAATCGTGGCGGATCTGGCGCTTGCGAGTCTTGAAAACACTAATGTGGATTGGAAAGGCTTTGCCGACGACTACGATAAGATCAGAGACTCTATTTCCAGAGTGATTCCAGGTTTCGAAGATTACAATGCACGTGTTCGAAAACCAGGTGGATTCTATCTTCCAAATGGTGTAAAAGAACGAAAGTTTGATACTAGTACAGGTAAGGCGATTTTCACCCCTGTTCAATTACCGAAAAGAACCGTTGCACCTGACGAGTTGGTTATGATGACCGTGAGAAGTCACGACCAGTACAACACAACCATTTACGGACTGGACGACAGATATCGTGGCATAGAAAATGAGCGAAGGGTAGTAATGATGAATAAACACGATATTGTAGCGAGAGGTTTAAAAGGCGGTGATATTGTTGATCTGTCCAGCACCTTTAACGGGATAACCCGCACGGTAAAGAAGTTTGTAGTGGTCGAATACCCTATTCCACCGGGTAATGCGGCAACCTACTTTCCGGAGACCAATCCACTGGTTCCGATTGATTCGTACGCCAGAAAAAGTCACACACCATCTTCTAAATGGATTAATATTCAGGTGAATAAATCCAATTAACTTCTTATGATCAGCTGGAAGAATCCTATTCACAAGGTGGTTTTGATCACCATTGGAGGACTCATTCCCGTTTTTTCCGTCATCTATTACCTTACACCTTCTCTGGAAGAAGAACTTATGGAAGGCCATTGGTGCGTTCAAAGCATTGAAATAAACGGTGAACTATTTGTTCCCAATACTATTTACGAAAGCCCTCGTATTGTTTGGGGTGGTTGCGAAGAGCAAATCGTATTCAAAAAAAGTGGAAAATTAGAACTTCCTTCTTTCCAGGCTCCAACAACCCACGCCTTATGGACAATAAGGGATGGGTTGCTTGAAATTTCAGAAGCTGATCAGTTTGAAAATTTGTATAACCAAACATGGCGTACTAAATTCCACAAGGGGAATCTTCGTTTAATCTCAGATACCATTACGATTTACATTACACCAAAATTTTGATTCTAATTGGTGTTGCATCTGATCTTCACTTCCCCTACCAACTTTAGGTTGATTGTATCACCTTTCGTTTTACCTCGCTGAAACAACTCCGAACACATGGGTAAATGTTTCGTAAATTCTTCAATCAAATCTTTCGCTTCTTGTTGTACGGAAGGATCCACTTTAATAGCGTGTTCGCAATAATCCATGGCCCTGGAGTAAACCAATCTTCGTATGGTTAAATCTGGATCAACACGAACATCGTTGACCAGTAAAACTAGTTTACGAGCCTTATTCAACCAGGCTCTTCCATCATCCGGAATGTCTAATACCCATTGATCGGCGAACTCATACTTAAAGTATTGTAAACTACGATGGTAAAGTAGCTGCTGCTCCTCACTCCCTTTAACAGCCCTCTTCAAACTTTCCTTAAAAAGTGAATCCGCCTTGTTATTATCTCCCGCAGCTCTGAAGGCATCGGATAATTGCAAATAATCTACGGCAGCAGGATTCTTTTGTAATCTCTTCAGCTTCAATTCCAGGTAAAACGGTACCAACTCTGATACCTTGCTGCAACCTGACGATTCCAAAACCTCGATTATTTCGTCGACCAAAACAGTGTCTAACGGATTTTGATTTAGTTGCTCATGATACGAGCGATGTATAAACTCGCACCCCAACTGGGTGCCTACTGAAATATTAACCCTCTCCAACAACTTCTGTATTTGATCGTCGCTCGATTTAGACTGATTCTTCCTTACGGTATTCCTAACGCCTCGAAATCTCAAAAACATTTCCTGGTCTGACAACGACTTTTGCTGCCAAACATCTATGGAGTAAAAGTAGTAGTAGTGCAATGACGCCGGCTTACTGTGCTCCCTAAGCAGCCCGAAAGATTGGTTCAGATACTTAAGCGTACTGTCCTTCTGCTTGGTGTATTTGCGATATAACAGACCTAAACTCTCCTTCTCTTCTGGCGTCTGAAACAAATTTAACCGGAGTTTCTGATTCCATATTAATGAGTCGATTAATCGATTTTTTTCCGCTCCAGAAACCCTGTCAATGATCCGCTGAAGCATAATGCCTCCGTTGGATGTTATTTTTTCACGTTGTTTTAAAATTTCATCGCAATTACGAGAAACAAGAGCATGCCAGTGCATTTTGGCTAGGAGATAGTCTTTGTTTACCAGTGCTGAGTTAAAGATTGTGTAATGCTCTTCGCAAGTATATTTACTTTGAGCAAAGAATGAGCCACTGCAAATCAAACTGACGGCAACAATTAGCGCAATAGATTTCATAGGTTAAGTTTGCCCGATAGCCACAACAATCCTGCCCAATAACGGGTAATGAAGTCTCAATTAGGATTCGGTTGCAGAACCTTGCTGAACGGCTGAAAATCAAAAAGAAACCTATTTTTGAACCTCAATTGAACACCCGCTATGGAAGAATTTTTCAGTCTGTCAAACCTTGGAACATTGTTCATGCTCATTATGCTTCAGTGTGTGCTTGGTTTAGATAACCTATTGTACATTTCACTGGAATCGAAGACTGCTCCTAAAGAAAAGCAGGCAATGGTGAGGGCGTTAGGAATTGGCATCGCGATCTTTCTTAGGGTTGGTCTGCTATTAATCATGAGATCCTTACAGGATTTTTTTGATGTCCCAATTTTTCAAATCGACTGGAGTGAAACCTTCCATTGGGATTTAAATTTACATGGATTGATATTCATCGCTGGAGGAATTTTCATTGTTTATACTGCAATGAAGGAAATTTGGCATATGATTGCCAGCCACAAGGCGCCTGGGGAATCGGTAAAAAAACGAAAACGTAGTGTTACCACGGTAATAATATGGATTGTACTGATGAACGTGATCTTCTCCATCGATTCGATACTGAGTGCAATGATGCTCACCGAAAATTACCTAACCATGGCTGTCGCCATTGTTCTGGGAGGATTGTTAATGATCTGGTTATCCGGAACGGTATCCAGATTTCTGGAAAAGAATAAACTTTACGAGGTTCTCGGATTGTTTATTCTTTTCATTGTGGGCGTTATGCTTTTGAGCGAAGGCGGACATATTTCTCACATGTCGTTCGGCGGACACATGGTGGAGGCAATGAGCAAATCTACCTTCTACTTCGTTATCATCGTTCTGGTTCTTGTGGAAATTGTACAGAGCAGGTATCAGAAAAACCTGTTGAAGCGACAAAAAGCAATTGAAGAAGCTGCAACGGATGGTTTGCCTGAAGACATTTCCGAAGATCAATCGTAGAATCGATAATACCCGCATTTGAGATAAGCTCCCTCATCGAATCCAATCGGGTGATCTATATCGTGCTGAGTTTGTAACTCGGTTTCAAAATAACGCCCGGATTTTTCCAAGTATTCTTCATTAATGCGGAAAAAGTCTTCGCTACTTACACGTGATGAACAAGAGGCCAATACCAACAATCCTCCATCTGAAACCAATTTTACACCAAGAGTAGCCAGCTTACTGTAAGCAACCAGGGCCTTAGGCACTTCCTTTTGGCTCTTTGCAAAAGAAGGCGGATCTATTACAACAACGCCAAATTTCCTCCGTGTTTCGATCAGCTGTTCCATAACACCAAAGGCATCTCCTTTCATTGTTTTATGTTCTCCCGAGTGTTCATTCAGCGATGCATTGTATTGAGCTGCTTCCAGGGCTTGTTGACTAATGTCTACACTCACAACTTCCCTTGCTCCATTTGCAAGTGCATGAACAGAGAAACCACCGGCGTAACTAAACACATCCAATACGGTTTGTCCACTTGCCATTTCCCCTACTCGCTTTCGGTTATGCCGATGATCGAGAAAATACCCGGTTTTATGTCCGGAGATGACGTTGGCAGAAAAGTTTATTCCGTGCTCAACAAAGTGTACAATCTCCGACTTTAGTTCCCCTAGCAGAATCTGCCCATCGGATAATTCGTACAAGTACTTTCTGACTTTCATTGTGTTTCTGGATAGCCTTAGCACGCAAGTTTTGCAACCCGATACGTTCATTAAAGGATCCAGCAGATATTCGAGGTAGGGAATCCATATTGCGCTGTAGAGTTTGATTACGAGTTCGTTTGCATACACATCGGCTATTAACCCTGGCAAACCATCATTCTCGCCAAAAACTAATCGATAACTGTTGGTATCGGTTTCCAATAGTTGCTTTCTTTTGGCAAAAGCAGCATCTATTTTTCCGACAAACCATGCGGAATCAATACTCGCCTGTTGGCCAAACTGAAGCACCTTAATTTTTATTGGCGAAGCAGGATCAAAAAGCCCACAAGCCAGAAAATTATTGGTTTTAGAATCAAAAATGACGGCCAAATCCCCGGGTTTTCCCTCCTTGCTTTGCTTTATGATACTATCCGAAAATATCCATGGATGGCCACGCTTTACCATTTTTTCACCAGCCGGGCGCACTTTTATGGCAATTCGATCAATTTCTATTTCTGCTAAACTCATTGGCGTGCAATATCCGCTTTTATTTCAATCCTCTTTCCGCTCAACAAAAAAAGCCACTCGAATTTTCGAATGGCTTTTTTTACCTGCTTACTTGATGTAGCTTTTTAAAGCTAATATCTGTTAAACAACAGAATGTACGAGTGCGCCAATAAGCTTGAACATCTAAGTAAGTATTTGAACAACGAATGTATTGTTTAGAACACAGGAGAAGTTGTACAATTTGACAACTGTCTTGTAAATTTCACCGTTTATGGTTCTTGTACTGAGATGGAGAAAAGCCGGTTTGCTTCTTAAAAAACTTACTGAAATGCGCAGGATCACTAAAATTTAGTGCGTAAGCTATTTCCTTGGCGCTTAATCCTGAATGCAATAGTAGACGTTTCGATTCTAACGCGAGTCTTGAGTAGATCAATTCACTTACTGTTTTACCGGTTACCTTTTTGATGGAGTCGTTCAATGACTTTTCAGAGATATTCATTAATTCTGCAAAATCACGAACCTTATGTAATTCCACGAAATTTTTCTCGAGAAGCATCCTGAATTCGCGGTAGAGGAACGACTGGTATTGACCGGAACCTTCAGGGTTTTCTCTTAAGTAGAAGCGATGGCATTTTAACAAAATCGTCATTAATGTAGATCGTAAAATTCCCTCGTAGTGCTTTTGCTTTTCAGATGACTCTTGTCGTAACTGATCCAACAACGGAAGAATGTCCGCCAGCTCGTCATCCTTAAGGTTAATTACCGGCGTGGGTGAATTATTTAGAAAAGGCAACTCAAATAACTTCTCGGCGTGGTTGCTGTTTAAACCAATAAAGTCTCTCGAAAATCTGGTAACCGATCCGTATGTACCTATGGCTCTGTTTACCTGATGTACCTGACCAGGGGAGACGAAATGAACACCATTTTTCTTGATTTCGTGACGCCTAAAGTCGATTTCATGAGTACCCCCTGATTCCTGAAAAATGAACATTTCATAGTAGTTATGCCGATGAGGGACCGAACTATCATAACCTGTTTTTACTTCAAGAGGCTCAATACGAAACGACACGCTGGTACTATCGTCCCGGCTAAAATCGTGTATGGGAATTTTTGGTGCAGACAAGATCGGGGGTTTGTCTAACAAATATGCGAAAATCACATCTAACGAAGTGGCTAGCTGAAAAAAAATCAGCCTCCAATATTAGTGCAACTTATGGATTCAATCTTTAAATAGCGTTCGTCGGTCCAATTACGGTTCGTTGTAACCACATCCAGATTCTTTGAAATTACCGTAGAATTTAACCTGCCCTTCTTATTTAGAGAAGGAGTGTCCAGAATGTAACTGATATCGTAGTTCCTGATAGCATCGGAGTTGTTGTAAGTCAGGTAGCACAAGAATGGCCCTACCTGATGCTTTACCACTTCCAGGCAATGCTCACCTTTCTCAAGAAAACTAAACGTTCCCCCAATCAGGTTGGAAGCGGTTTTGAGTTCGGCGAACGTGAGCATTGAAGCATGTTGATTGATCATGGTTGACAGATAGCTTCGAAAATGTTCCACATTCTCGAGCAACTTCTCATTGGCATCTCTTTCATTTTGATGAGCTGCGAAATAGTTGTTCAACTCCCGGGCAAATAACCGAACTTTTCCGTACAGGGTTTTGCATTCTTGCTGGTCACCGAGTGCATCCGGTGCCTGCTGCACGTATCCCTCGAATTCTGATTGTAGCTGATTTAAACTTTTATCTGAACTTAATGTAAAGCCAAAAAAAGTGGTCGTAGCTAGTATGCAGATGGTTAAATAGCTTCCGAGTTTGACGACTGATTTCATCTAGGCGAACATAGGAACTTTTTTAGCTAATTTTCATCCTTTAAGCGAAATTATCTGTTAGCTTCTTCAAAAGTGAAATTCTTAAAAACGGAATACGATTCAATTAAATCTAAAATCGACGCCAGTCAATATGAATATGCCGATTTCACATTCGTTAAGCGAAAGGGAAGGCTGTATGTACAGTATAAAAAGCTGGAACCCACGTTTTCGTTTTTTCGCAAGAAAGAAACGCGGTTGGAGGGAAATAAATTCATTGAGAGAAAGCTCTTTGATTTGTACACGGATCAGCCCAAAGGAACTGTTGAAAGCTGGGAAGAGGTTTTAATGTGTTTCGAACAATGGTTGGCAAACCTAACTTAAGTGCAGTTCCATTCTGATATTACAACGTTCATAGGGCGTGTTAGACGGAACCGGAATCTCCTTAAAGCCCATTTTGATGTATAGATTAATTGCTGGAGCGAGTTTCCTATTAGAATCCAGCATCACCGTTTTCATTCCACGCTTTTTGGAATAGCTGATGGCCGCCTCCATGAGTAATTTACCAATACCCTTTCCCTGAGCAGATTCTGTTACGCCCATTTTGGATAGCTCAAAAGTATCCTCACCTCGCACTATTAATGCCACAACTCCCACAATATTGTTGTTCAGTTTAGCATACAAGATCTGCCCCCCTGGTTCTAAAATGTATTTATCCGGATTTTGCAAAACTTCACGATCGTAATCCTCGATGTAAAAGTGCTTTTCCAACCATTCGTTATTTAGCTTCTCAAAGGCTTCCCGGTAATGCGGTTCATACGGAACAATCTGCACCGACTGCTTAACCTTTCGTTGCGCGTCGAGTTGTTCAAGCGTCCTGGCCTTAAATCCTTTTTCTTTAAAACGCTCTTCTAATTCCGTAAGAAAATCCAGAGCGTTTAAATCATCCAGAGCTGAGGCCATACCAGATGAACCCGCCTTCCATATTCTCTCAAACTCCGGTAATTTTTCCTCTGCATAAGAGGTTAATTCAAGAATTTTGACTCTACTGTCTCCATCCGATTTCGTAGAAGAGATATAACCCGCACGCGTCATCTTATTAACAATAGCTATTACGGATGGATGCGCAAACCCGATGTGCTTTGCAATTTCCGTCACCGTTGTGCTCCCATTGGCTTGAATTAACTTAAAGACAACAAACCAGTTTGGTTCTATATCCAGTTCTAGTTCTTTATATAGTTTCCGGCCCTCCTGAATCATGTTATCGCTGATTCGTTTAAGACGGGTAGCAAATCCTACGTAGGCTAACTCTTTAATGAAATCCTGCTCCATTTTTGGAAATTTTTGTAAAAATACACAATTTATGTAGCAAACTACGTATTCAACTACACTTCATCTAAATCAATTTAGTAGAGTACTGATAGCGAGTATTTTAACATTTCATTACTTAATTGTTATATCTGTCTTTCTCCGGGCGATGAACTGAATTTTCCATCTACTTTTAGCTCGCTCTATTAACTCTCACTTGGCAAAAGAAACCTGATGAAAACATTAAATTGTCATTTGAATTCCCCTCAGAGACTCATTGGGGCGTTGATTTAACCTTTGTAAGTTATTTCTGGAGGAAACGGCTAACTCTCCGTTTGATTTTCCTTAAATCTCTGATTTAAAAGCGGCAATTCACTACGAAAATATCCGGTGTTAAAATCGCACGTTGGAATGTTTGCGGTTAGCCCGTAACGGTCGTATTTACTTCAATAAGGTAACATGTCCTCGATGATCGTGCTTCCCTCCCATCACATCGGTGGTAACTACT
The DNA here is from genome assembly GCA_965267315.1 of Parvicellaceae bacterium. Classification (GTDB taxonomy): domain Bacteria; phylum Bacteroidota; class Bacteroidia; order Flavobacteriales_D; family Parvicellaceae. Next base: position 2,948,845 of record OZ253949.1, on the reverse strand, counting down.
CGCCACACGTAAACATCTTCTGGTGCTGGCAATCCGCCATAGGTACCATCCCAGCTATCTCCTTCAGTATCGCCCTTAAAGACCAATTGCCCCCATCGGTCGAAAATCAGTATTTCATAGTCAACAATTCCCTGTCCGGTTGTAAAGAAAATGTCATTTATACCATCACCATCAGGAGTAAATGTATTGGGTGCATAATGGGTATACTCTCCATTTACAAATATCGGTAGTTGGATGGTATCCGAGCACCCGAAAGCAGTATACACGATCTGAGTGATAACAAACATCCCGGTATCCTGATACTCATGAACAGGATTGGGGTCATTACTGTAAACAAAGTCGCCAAATTCATACTCCCAGTTCACAACATCTGAGCTGGATAAATCAGTGAGCTGAATCTCGGCGTCAAAAATACTGGTACTAATCGGATCTCGATCAAAATTAGCCACAGGCTGTGCCCATACAGTAATTGGATAAGAGAGCGTGTCGCTGTAAACACAACCATCGGATGTTGTGGCAGTTAAACCAACATAGTATTGACCGGAATCCAGGTATGTATAAGTTGGATTTTGCGCGAATCCAAATATTCCATCTCCATAAGACCACTGCCAGCCTACTACGGTGGACGACCCAGCAGTAGATAGATCAGAAAAGTTTACTGTTAATGGAGCACAACCATTTACAACGTCGGGATAGTAATCAAAATTGACAATTGGAAAAGTTGTGACCATTTGAGTAAGCGAATCAACACATCCCTGATCTGTTATTACCACCAGCTGAACATTAAAGGTATCGTTGTACACCTCAAACGAATGCTGTGGATTCTGTGTATTACCGATATTACCATCATCGAAATCCCACTCCCAGATAGCAATTGTTCCTGAACTAACAAACGACTGATCTGTAAACGTAGTAACCTCGTTCCAGCAAACCACGTCGGATGTAAAAGCCGCCACAGGCTGAGGATTGATTAATACGCTCTGGATCAAAGTATCCGCACAACCAAAATCAGAAGAAACGATTAAAGACACATCGTAACTACCTGCTCCAGCATATTGATGTGAAGGATTTTGAGTATTATCGGTAGGTGTTCCATCGCCAAAGTCCCACAACCATTGATCTATGGTTCCTCCCGTTACGATTGAATTATCCGTAAATAGTGATGGTTGGTTCTCGCATGGAATAGTAAAGCTAAAAGATGCTACAGGCAAATCCATTACTGTAATGGTATCCAGGTGAGTACTCGAGCAGCCACCACTTGTAGTAACCGTGTGTGAAATGTAATAAGTTCCCGGTGTCGCATAGGTATGGGTTACATCCTCAGTATTGTATGTGTTTCCATCCCCCATATCCCACGTGAAACTGGTAATTGTACCTACCACAATTACCGAATTATCCTGAAAAATAATCGAGGAATTATTGCAAACAGAATCAACGACAACAATGTCCGCTGCTGCATCATCACTTACATCAACAATCTGAAAAACCTGATCTGTACATCCGGGACCGCTGGTTACGGTAAGCGACACCAAATAAGACCCAGCTGCAGCGTACGTATGAGATTCGTTTGCACCTCCGTTAACTACTGTCCCGTCTCCAAAATCCCATAACCATTGGGTAGGAAAACCAGAGGAAGTATCAGTAAATGAAGTAGGGTTTCCAACACAAACTGTATCGAAGGAAAAGCCAGCCACTGGCACATCCGTTACGGTTACGGGATGTGTAACGGTGCTATCACAACCATTCTGATTTGTCACGGTGAGCGTTACCTGAAAAGTTCCTGGCGTTTGGTAGATGTACGTCGGATTCTGTAAAGTAGACTGGTTAATACTATCTCCAAAATCATAATACCATTGGGTAATTGGAACAGCATCTGTGGAGAGATCCGTAAAAGAAGTTATGTTGAATAGACAAACAGTGTCGGCCGTAAAATCTGGAGTCGGATTGGTAAATACGTCTACGGTTACTAATGTGGTATCGTAACACCCTGCAGAGTTCCCTGAAATTAGTTCTATATCATAAGTGCCGCCTACAGTATAGATATGAAGCGGGTTTTGGGAACTATCGAGAGTACTTCCATCCCCGAAGTCCCATTGCCAGAAATCAGGCCCACCTAGCGTTGTGTCCGTAAACTGAACCTCGTCCCTGGCACAAACGGTAGTATTGGTAAAGCCGGCCTGCGGTTGTGGCAACACGATAACCATCTGACTGGCCGTGTCCGTACAACCAAATACATTGGTAACCACTTGCTGAACAACAAAATTACCATCAGTAGCGTACGTGTGATTGGGCGACGCATTGTTGTCAATTGGTGAACCATCACCAAAATCATATTCCCATTGCACTGCACTTTGAGATGAATCGTGAAAGGCTGATATATAAGTATGACAGGCAGTATCCGCAGAAAAAGCAGCCACCGGATTTGGCCACACATCTACCAATTGGCTTATGGTGTCTGTACAGCCATCGGTGTTGGTAACTACCAATTGCACATTGTACTGCCCATCCTGAGGGAATAAGTGCACCGGAGATGCGTTTAAATCCATCGCGCTCCCATCATCAAAATTCCATTCCCAGACTACTGCATTGAGCGAAGTATCCACAAAGGTTGTTGCTAAGTTTGCGCAAACCGTATCGAAAGCAAAGCCCGCCGTGGGCAAAGGATAAACGGTAATTGTTCTGATCGTTGTATCAACGCAACCAAACACATTGGAAGTAATTAATTCTACGTCGAAATTCCCCGGACTGCCATAAACATGACTAGGGTTCTGGGTATTGTCAACGGGACTCCCGTCTCCAAAATCCCAGGCCCAGGTATTGGGAGCGTTGGTCGTCAAATCTGTAAACGCCGTTGCGAGTCCCAGGCAGGGAGTATTGCTTGAAAAGTCAGGAACTGTTCTGGGAAACGCATCTACAACATAATATATGGTGTCTGTACAACCCGAGGCCGAATACCCTGCTACCAACATTACATTGTAAGTACCATCGGTCGTATAAATGTGATCGGGGGAATCATTATTGGTGGCATCCGTAGTCCCATCACCAAAATCCCAAAAGAAGGTATCCGGTCCTCCCGCTGAAGTGCTCTGAAAGAATGTAGTATCGTTTGCGCATACTGAGGTAAAAGTAAAATCTGCTGTTGGAATCGGTGTAACGGTTATGGTTTGGGTTAACGTATCTGAGCAACCACTGCCTCCTGACACAATCAGGGTTACGTCGTAATTTCCTGTTGCACCGTAAGTATGTATCGGATTTTGATTGTTGTTCAACGCCGAGCCGTCTCCAAAATCCCATTCCCAGCCAATAGGTACTCCTGTAGTCAAATCCGTAAATAATGTCGGGGATCCCAGACATGTTGCCGGTGTTGAAAAATCTGCCACCGGCACAGCATTTACCGTCACCAATTGTGATGCCGTATGCGTACAACCCGCAGGGTTCGTTACCGTAAGCGAAACGTTATAATTTCCTGAGGCTGCATAAAGGTGTGCCGGATCCACGTCGGTACTTAAAGGACTCCCGTCGCCAAAGTCCCAACTCCAGTTGGTAACACCACCCGTACTGGAATTGGTGAAATGAGTACTGTCTCCTACACACTCTACTGTGAAGCCAAACCCCGCATTTGGAATGGAGTCTATGTACACCAGAGCTGTTACCGTATCATTACAACCAAAGACTGTACTCGCAATTAATTCAACAGTATGATCACCTGTGGCAGTGTATGTGTGAGATGGACTAATGGCAGTGCTTGTATTTCCATCTCCGAAATCCCAATTGAAAGAAGAAGCTCCAACCGAATTATTCAGAAAACCAACTGCATCACCAAGGCAAGCTGTGTCGGGCAAGGCACTGAAATCAGCTACAGGATCCGGGTTCACCGTTACCTGAAGTGTCGTACTGTCCACACATCCATCGGCTGTAGTAATGGTAAGCCAGACATCGTAGATCGAATCATTGGACACGGCTATGTACGTTTCATTAGCCGGACTTTGGTCCGTACTTGTATTCCCGTTGCCAAAGTCCCAATAATAAGTATCTCCCGGACTGACCACACTGGTGTTGTTAAAACCGACATGTAACGGGGTACATCCTCCTGGTGGATTCAGTGTAAAAGCAGGTTGTGGCAATGGAAAAACATCGATATAAACTGTGTCGCTAGCTGTACAACCCAGCACATCCACATCCAGTATAACCATTTCTTGCGTGGCGTTGGGAAAAATTACCGCTCCAGGATCATAGAGTGTTGAGTTGGCAGGGGTACCATTGGCTCCAAAAGCCCATGCATAAGAACCTCCTGGGGTCGAACCATTGGTGAAATTTACGGTCAGATCTTCACATCCCTGGTCAATGTCCTCAATAATGTCGGCTACTGGAATTGGTAAAACGGTAATAGAGGTAGCAAGCGTATCCGGACCACAATAGCCATCCACAATTAATTCAACAACATATGTTCCGGCTGTGTTGTAGGCGATGGTATGAGGGCCTTGCACTGTTGACGTTGTCCCCTCTCCAAAATCCCAATCCCATGTTAGGTTTTCTCCTAAAGAAGCGTCGGTAAATGTAATGGACTCTCCTTCACATATAGTTTGATTCAATGGGGTAAAATCAGCCAAGGTTTCAGGGTGTACAGTTACGGTTACTGTCGAATCATCATTACCACAATGATTAAAAATGTTCAGATAAATGGTGTGATTTTGAGGTGTATTTCCCGGAGGAGCTGTAAAAGTTTGATCCGGAATAGTGTTAGGCGTAGCATAACTGTAAAAACCATCTATATACCATTGCCAGGTTACATTCTGGTTGTTTAGTTCGGTGGCGTTGGAAGAAACGGTAAGTGGAGTACATCCATCATCTGGCAATACAATCAGGTCGAGAACGGGAATAGTATCAATGGTAATGGTGGCGGTTGCTGTGTCACTTCCGCATGCATTGGTAGCGATCAACTCCACATCGTAAACGCCTGTTGTGTCGTAGGTTTGCGTAGGCGGAGTTATCAAAGCAGTATAAGTATTCCCGTTACCCATGTTCCATTGGTAGTTATTGGGCGGTTGTGCATCGGTCGAATTGTTGGTAAACGTTACATTTTCCGGCGCACAACCAATGTTTAATGAAGGATTAAAGGCCGCCGTGGGGCCGGCTTCAATTTCAATTGGAGAGATCAGCACGACTGCGGTATTACAGCTGTTAGAGGCTGTCATTGTAATCGAATAAGTTCCATCTACCGTATAGGTATGCGCCGGTGGAGTTGGATCTGTTGTGGTAATCACTGTGCCATCGCCAAAATCCCAAACATACTGATTGGCGTTTTGGGAACTATTGGTGAGCGTTGTAAGTGTATGAGGCGCACACCCACCGTATTCCAGCGGATCGAGCGAAATTGAAGCAGACACCGCTTTTTCAAAAATAACGGTGAGCGTAGCGCTAGCGGTACATCCATTTGAATGGGTAGCGGTCATTGTTACCGTAAATGTTCCGTAAGTAGTATACACATGGTCAAAATCTGCGAGCGAGGTGGTCGTAAATATGGGCGACCCATCTCCGAAGTCCCAATCATAAGTCACCGCACCTGTGGTAAAATTGGAAAACGTCACCGTTTCCTGTGTAGTAGGATCTGCGGCAGAGAGGCAATAGGTTAAATCCGGAAAACCATCTCCATCGTTATCATCTCCTGCAATACTTGGAACCGGAATATCGGTTGCAGTTACTGTATAGGTTTGATTATCCGAACATCCCGGACCATTGGTAGTAGTAAGGGTAACATTATATGTTCCACCCGCCGCATATGAATAGGTAGGGTTAGTTGCATTGGAAGTATTTCCATCACCAAAATTCCACTGATAGTTAACAGACGGGCCGGTTCCTGTACTCCCGTTTGTGAAGCTTATGTTGGTGCCAGCACAGGCATTATCAGGAGTAAACGTAAAATCAGCTGTCGGATCAGGATGAATCGTAATATTGACATAACCTGTATCTCTACAAGCATCAAAAACATTAACGGCCACCAGCATTATGGTATAGGTTCCAACTGCAGTTAGCGTTTGATCAATTGGGGCACCCATACCTGAAACATTATCGAAGAATATGCCATCCAGAAACCAATTGTAATCGACTCCAGCGGCATCTATACCGGTACTGTTATTGGTAAAGGAAATATTATAGGGGCCAGGGCCACAGAGATCAACAGCAGAAGGAGTAGGTATAGCATCCACATCTGCACATTCAGCCATTACATTTTCAGGCATAGAAAATGCAAGCAAAATCAAGACTGAGATGTAGGCTAAAACTCTCAAGGTAGGGTCGCTAGTCTAATTTTGGCAATCCTAAAATTTAAATTTCTTGATTTTCTATCTTCCTCAGAAGATAGACGTCCAAAATTTAATACGGTTGCCTGTTAACAACTATAAGATAGATGGTAACTTGCTCGCTTTCAATTTGAAAAACGTGTAGGATTACAGTTCCAGTAGCCCTATGCAGAAAATCTCAGGTAGTCCAAACCAACGGAGCACTCCTCTCCCACTTCTCGTCCAGTAAATTCTCAACGAAGAAGTTGGCAAGCTGTGTGCGGTCTATACTCGCCGAATCAAAATTAGTGGCATGTACATGGAATGACCCGGATTGGTGCTTCTTAACGAAACCAGGACGAATAATCGTCCAGCTTAAAGTACTTGAAGAAATTACCTGTGCTTCGTAATCTTTAATTGCGACCAACTTGGAAAACGCAATTTTAAATGTTCCGCGGAGTAATTTCCGTTTTGGAATTAAATCTTCTTCAGGCAAAACAATGGAAGCACCTGCAATACTAATTAACCTGTTAGGCCCGTGGGTTTCCATGCCTTTAACAACATTATCTATGAGTTGTTGATAATGTTCAAACTTCCAACCACCTTTCATTGGAGGCCCCACTGTGTAAATTACTGCATCAAGGTCTTGTAAAAACGAGGACATCAGTTTGGGTTCGATAATTCCCTCAACCCACTCAACCTCTTTAGAATAAGGAAAGTTGATCGTTGAAGCGTCCCTTCTGGTTAACCCCCGAACTTCAATTTTAGCGCTGCGCAATGCTGCAATGACCGCTCTTCCCACATACCCGGTTCCACCGAAAACACCAACTTTCATAGTTTATTTAACTGATACGAAGGTAAAATTGTTCGGTTTTCCTTGATTATTACTGAATGGAAATGGTCATGGCCTGATTAGACACCACCTGGCGATAGTGCAACCTAAACGATTCACCTGATAGTTTGGCCACTTCTTCAGTTATAGAACCGGAAGCCCAAAACTCCTCTTCTCCATCCATAATAAGAAAAATTGGCTTTGGTCCACCTTCTCCTTTCATTGCATGCAAATTTCCAACTACAGAAGGCAATGCGTAAACGTTCTTCAGTTGGGTATCCACCAACATAGTATCGTTATTGGGCTCATCCAAATGAATAAGAGCAGCTAACTGATTATCGGGAATGGCAATAAAATCAACGGTACATTGACGGCCAATATATTTCCGCATCAAACCATGTACTTCCGCGGAATCGGCATATTCGAACGCTAAATGATCACCATTTGTGGACTCAACTGTAAAAGTATGATGATAAGGGATTCCAGTCGTACTGTCTGCTGACACGATTTTGCCCTCGACAAATTTTGTAGCCCCGGCGATTTGGGTGTTGTTAATCAGTGTTACAGGTACCTGCTCTGGCGCTATTTGAACGCTATTGGCAATGTTCTCTGAATCTGATTGTTCACCTACGTCCGAAGCGCAACTAACCAGCAAAGAAAATGAGATGAGATACAGAACTCTCTTCATGTGGTCTACATATTACCGCTTTCTATGCTGTAACCTTCGCCAAGCACCTTAAAAGCCGTTCGACGATTACGCTGATGGAGTTGCTCTTTTCTCTTGTTGGTGGGCATGCTATTGATATATTCTTCGGTAAGAAAGATTCGATTTCCCTCAGCATCTAATACCGGATCTTTGTTTTCATCGGTAAGGTGTGTAGGTGTTGTTTCACCAAAACCTTTCGAAACAAGCCGCTCAGAAGGTAGCCCTTTCGAGATCAGGTAATTCACACAAGACTGGGCTCTTCTCCTGGATAAGTCCAGGTTGTACTCATCGTTACCGCGATTGTCAGTATGTGAGTTAATCTGAACTACCAGATTGTCGTTCAACACAAGGAATTCGTACAAAGTATCCAGAATTTCCTTAGATCTTGGTCGTAGCTTGTCTGAGTCAAAATCATATTCAATACCCTCAATGGCTATTTCCTCATCCGGAATCTTTCTGAGGAAAAAATCCTGAACCAGAACCGTAGTCTGAGTGATGTTCTTGGTAGACTGACTAGCCGCGTCAGCAAAGTACCCCTTCTTTGTAGCTTTCATGAAGATCTCTATGTCCTGCTCAAGCGGGGTTTCATAGAAACCTTCTTCATCTGTTGTTACTTTAAATGGCTCAAACCCATATTCCACATCCCTTATTTCAATGGTTGCATTTGGAATTGGAAATTCGGTATCGTTATCCAGCACAAATCCCTCAATTGAAATTCTGATCGGAGCATTGGTAATGTGATAAATGTCATAACAATGGCCTCCTTCACATGGTTCCCGGTCACTAGATAACCAACCATACTTTAAGAATTTGTCCCAGATCATATAGGCATCGTCCTTGCTCGAGTTAATGGGCTGTCCCATGTTTTGTGGATTCCCAAAATACTCGGCATCACGATCGTAGGAACTTTTGTATACGTCTAAGCCGCCCATGGACTTATGCCCATTAGAGCTAAAGAATAACGTGCTTGTAGTTTCGTGGAAAAATGGAGTAACTTCGTCGTATTCTGAATTAATTGGAGCCCCAAGATTTTTTGCTTCCCCCATTGGTTTCCCATCCTCTCCGAGACGAATTCTCCAAATGTCCATTCCTCCTTCGCCACCCGGTCTGTTACTTGAAAAATACATCCATTTCTTATCAATTGTAATAAATGGATTGATGCTCTTGTAGCCATCAATATTTACACTCGAATCCAGTTTGAACGACTCGAAGAATTTCATATTGAACATTTTCGCCATGAAAATGTGCTTTGCTTCTCTGTCCGAATCACTCCAACGAGTAAAATAGATGTTATTCGCTCCGTTAAAGCAACCTGACGCGTCGTGCTTTGATGAGTTTAGCGGACGACCAAAATTATGTGCTTTCCCCCACTTCGTACTGTCTTCTCTTTCCGTCCAGTAGAGGTCACACAAATATTTTGAGTCTTGTTTTAAGGGATCTACTACAACACCATGGTCCCTGGCACTTGTAAATAGTAACCGATCTTCATGCCCCCAAAACATGGCTGCAAAAGAAGAGCTTCCTTTGTTGAAAACCGCTGTATCTGCAAGTTCTACCAAAACTTCCTTCTTCAAACTAGCAGGATTCAATGCATAATGGCAACCAGACATATCCAGTTGACTTTTTCGAAGTAGTTCCTCCGACTTACCATCGGATCTTACGTACTTATCGTACGCCTCTATAGCCTGCTCATACTGCTCAATTTGCATAAGTGAGTTCGCATAATAATATTGATCATCAGGATAAGCACCTAATTCAGCAGTTTCCTTGAAATGCTCCGCTGCCCTGGAATAGTCGTAAGTATTTCGGTAACACATGGCGATCTGGTGATTGATGTAATCTTTCAAATCAACCGTAAGTGTGCTATCAATCTGATTCGAATCCTTTTTTAGCTTTTGGTTGGATAACTGCGCCTGATAAGGCAAAACCCTGGTAGTCATTACGGTGGTGTCATCCAAAATAAGCTGGTAATACTTAAGAGCTGTTGCATAGTCGCTTTTACCAAAGTATTCATCGGCATTATAGAGCCATACCTTTTTGGATTGTCCATAGCCCGATACCGACGCAACCAAGAAACACAGCAATATGATATTTCTGATCAGCCTTGTCATAGTTTCGGACAGATTTTAACTGTTTTCGGCTTCGGTTTCTGCTTCATATACGTAAATGAAATTTCGAAACCTCCTCGTCCTGTAGACGCCGGTGCCAAAGAAGATGTATTTACATCATAACCAACCTTAGCTATGTAATGAGCCTTCCGGGCCCCAACATAAAAAATCATTGCATCCTGGTTTCGATATGTCAGTCCCGCTAAAGCATATAGTTCAGCAGATTTCAGGTACACCCCAGCGTCTAGTGCCAGGGTAAGCTCCCGAAATTCCTTCTGTTGCATTAGAAGTGCCTTAGGAATCAGGTAAAAAGTCTCGGTAACATTTACCCGAGTTCCAAGATGGGTATAGAATCGCATTGGTAGCTCGTTATCACTTTCAAAAAAGGTTTCGGTCGGGGTAAGCAAATTGAATACCGAAAACCCTAAAAATGGATTCACTCTACTTTGCTGCCTGGAGAAGTAATACATGGCCCCTGCATTTAAATCTGGCAATAGGGTTGATTGCCCTGCAAAGTTCTCGCCACTATTCAGATTTTGATTAAAGCCACCTCCATTGGTAGTTGTGTATTGATTATTGAAAGTGTGAAGTTGGTACTCTACAGATTTTTGGGTCATACCAAATTGCACACCCATGGTGAAATTGTGATACTTCTTATTATCGATTGGTACGGTATAAGCTGCAGAAACCAAGCCTTGTAAAGCATTGTAGTTACCTATACCTGCACGATAGTTTACAATCTGCCCTCCGAAGCCCCACTTTTTATAAGGAACATCAAAACTGATTAATCCTGTTGTATAAGGCTTGAAATTAACCGATTTCCACTGCGTTCGATAATGTGTGTGAATTCTCCAGTCTCCTTCAAAAACCCCTGTCATGGATGGATTCAGGAATAGTGGAGCAGCGTCATACAGTGATAAATGAAAATCCTGTGAGCGGTATTTCCCGATGAAACCTAAACAGCAAAGCACTATAACGAGAACTGACTTTTTCATTATCTCATCAATGTTAGGTGACCACTTTGTGTAAATTCTTCGTCGTTTTTTCTGTATTCCAGAATGTAAACATATACTCCATTTGCCTGAGCCTGTCCATTTGAATCGGTCCCGTCCCAGGACATAGCCGTTTCATTTGTCTCAAAAACCGTGGTTCCCCAACGGTCATAGACTTTGAAACTCAAAATGTCAATTCCCTCTTCCGGCAAAACATAAGTGTCGTTAACCCCATCTCCATTTGGACTAAAGGCTTCAGGCAGCTCCAAACCTTCTGACTGTGCGTTCATTGTGACAACGCTCAAAACCAAAACCGATATGGAAAACAATTTCATCATCTCATTAAAGTGACGTCTCCTTCCTTGATAACCGTTCTATCGCCTGCCATTCGTACGGTGAACGTCCAGGTATACACCCCAACCTGAGCCTCCTGGCCATTGTAAGTTCCATCCCAACCCTCATTTGCATCAAAAGTGCTGAAGACCAATTCGCCCCAATTGCTATAAATCTTAAAATCTACCGCTTCGAATGGCCCGCCACGGATAATAAACACGTCATTCTCGCCATCTCCATTGGGCGTAAAGGCGGTAGGCAATACGGGCAGTAAAGCCACGTAAATTGTTTTAGAAACCGTATCGACACAGCCTACGCTGTCCGTAACTGTTAACACCACATTGTAAGAACCTCCATCTGCATAGTCGTGCACTTCGTTTTGACTGTTGCCCGCAATCCCATCTCCGAAGTCCCACAACCAATCTACTATCGGTCCATTTGTTGATTGATCGTAAAAAAACACATCTTCCAGAGCCAATGCAGGATTAGGGGTGATATCAAAAGCGGCAGTTGGTCCTGGCAGTACGTTAACATTTGACGTAACTACTCCGACACAACCCAAATCTGAAGTAACCGTTAATACCACTGGATACGACCCGGCTACAGAAAAACTGAATTCCGGATTTTGATCGGAGCTTAAACCAACACCTGAGTTAAAGTCCCAACTCCAGTTTGTAATACTTCCACTGGAAATAAAAGATTGATCAATAAACTGTGTTTCTGCCCCGGCACATGGCAACGACGTGGTAAACGCAGGTACCGGTACCGGATTTACAACAATATTATGCTCTACTGTATCGTAACAGCCGTTTGTCGAACTCACAATCAAAGTAGCAGTATAATTTCCAGCTCCAGGATAATTGTGCAACGGATTATTGGCGATTGACGTTCCGGCGTCTCCAAAGTCCCAGCTCCAGGTATTTATTGTACCATCGGTTGTAGAGGAAGCATCAAAAAATTCGGTGTTCTCCCCAAAGCAGGCATCGGTATTGGTAAACTCGGCAACCGGAGCTGCCTTAAATGTAACATCCAGAGTGTCTCTGTCTGCTACACAACCAAAGTCGGCTGAAGAGGTTAAGATTAACTGAAGTCCCCCTGATGACACATCCAATGCCGACGGATGATAAAAAGTATTCAATAGCGCATTACTTGGAGAGAACCCTCCTGTACCTGTGGATGTCCAGGACGCACTCAAAGCCGAACCTGTTAGCACCCCATTTAACTGAATGGGTTCGTTCTCACAGAATGATTGATCAACACCCGCAAAAACATTTGGAGGCTCCACAAACGTAATTCGCAGTGAATCTTGTTCTACCGGGCAAATCCCACCAGTGGTTTCCAAAACAATATCTATATACCCACTTACCGTATCTACCGGACTTAGCGTGTATAGGGTATTTAGTGAAGAAGGATCTGCAATGGAACCTGAACCATACACCGTCCAATTGGTAGTGAAGCCAGTTGTAACTGTTCCGGTTAAATTGATCGTCGCCACGTTCGCACAGACAGAATCACCGGTGGTAATGGTTACCTGAGGTTTGTCTAAAATTGTAACCATTAGACTATCTGAAACCGCCAAACAATTTCCATTATTGGTCGATGTTAATGTAATAGTAAGCGAACCTGCTGTCGTATCAGCAGGAGTAATCAGATAATCCGCATTCATGTCGAGCTCAGAAGGTGTGAATGCACCAGAACCTGATGTTGTCCACATCCCCGTGGTAGTTGGACCGGATACGGAACCTGCAAGATTTACAGCCGGAGTACTTGAGCAAATCACCTGATCGGGGCCGGCTATTACAGTTGGTGGGTCGGTAAAGTAAATTACAACCGTATCCTCGTCGTTTGGACAAGCGAAGAAGCTTCCGGCCGACGTTATATAAAGTTCAACACTATCTGCCATTAAGTCGGCAGGTGAAGGGGTGTATGTGGTGTTTAAATCACCGCTATTCGCAAAAGCTCCTCCGGAACCTCCAGACCAATCCGACCCAGCTGCAAACTGCAAAGTACCGCTTATGGGAATGGCTCCTACGTTATTTTTACAATAGCTATCATCCGGGCCAGCAGTAACAACCGGAGATTGAATAAAATCAACAACCATCGTGTCGTAAACCGGATTACAGTTTCCAGTTGAGCCGAGAACAAAGGTCAGAGTTCCCTGAGCATAGTCACTTGCTGTAGGCACGTATGTGGTGCTAAGACTAGTTGGGGAGTTTAAAGTTCCGGTTCCGTTTAAAACACTCCATTGTCCCGTAGTTGAACCTCCCGTAACGCTTCCGTTCAAAAACAATGTAGGTTCACCGTTACACACCGTGGTATCGTTTCCGGCTTTGGTAAATACCCTTCTTATGAAAGATGACATATAGTGATAAAGACAGCCGGTGCTTGGCCCACCATTGATTATACCTAAAGAAAACAGATCCGTGGAATTGGTAATCAGGTTTGCCGTATCCACAGGAACTTCTGCAGTCGTATAACTAATTTGCGCCCCCATCCAGGCTCCACCGGTTCCCGGAACCGGATTAAAAGCTGTGCCCGGCACCAAAGTACCTGAACCATTTAAGGTGAAATTATTCTCTGCCCCGCTGGGACAAAGAATATCTAATAAGAAACTTTGTGAGTTGGTTCGAGCAAAACTTACCTGATCTGATCCCGCACAATTGAGTGGTGGCAAAATCGCCTTTCCTAACTCACAACCGTAGCCAGACATATGCAATACGTACACGGGCTTATCGGAATTAACATACGTAAGTTGTTCGGTGACGCTAAAAGGGTATGTGTCTCCCTGGTTAAGAATAGTAGTAGCGGTGGTCACTCCATCATCAATATTTACTGTGGTGAAATTTTCCGTTGCCAATACAAACAGAGACTCATCGGAGCCAGCATTCAGGAAACCTTTGTTAACTATGTACTCATTACCGATGACATCTGTCGGTACAATTTGATCTCCCATCAAATCGTAACAACCTCCTCCACCGGAGGGATTAACCGAATCATCAGAGACGGTCACCGAAACCGGTTTATCCGAAACAACTATACTGCCGGCGAGGTTATTACCTAACACATTTGTGTTTTGCACCAAATTTTGAACTGTGTAAACATTTCCGGCTTTTGGAAGCAGGATAGAGTAAGTTGTATTTGCAGGATGTCCTCCAACCACATCACAGCGGGGCGTTATGTAAATTGTAGTACTATCTTCAGTTGCCACCACCGAAAATTGCTGATAGGGTTGAGTGACGACTCCATCACTATTTAAATCTCCGGTTAATGTTCTGTTGTTCCATTTGGTCTGGTAAGGCGTTACAAACTCGTATCCCTGGCCGTTCTGGCCTTTTAGTGAGTAGGTTTCCGGGTTGAAGTGATTGGTAGGCCGGGTAATTATATCGTAGACCACCGTGATAGGGAAGTTTGATGTGATCTCGAACCCGGAATTCAGCACTACATCGGCGGGTTTACTTTCCAACGAATCGAGGATATGCGTCACATACTTGGTAAAAAGCTGGTTTGGCGGAACCGTAAATGTAGTGTCGTAGACTGACGCAGGTTGTCTTAACCGAATGGTTGTAGTATCGCCAAAAGTGGAAAAATGAAACGCAATAGGATCCCTCCACCAATGATCTGGTGTTACCCAGGGAGCAGCGAACCAGAAGTTGGTATCAATCTGCGCCTTCACATCCTGAGCCGTCATGGTCCAGAACGCGGTGATCAGAAAGATATATTTTAAGAACTTCATTACTTCTAATTAATTAGCTTACTGCTTGTTTATTTTCTCCTCGTTGCCCTTTAATATACTGTTATTCAGATCATCATCTTCCTCGTCCAAACTAGGTCTTTTTGACGTGGTAATAAACGAAATCATAATTTCGTGCGATCCTGATTGATACGCTTGAATTCCACCTAAAGAATAATCAAAGGCGTACCCAATATTGAGTCGGTCCTTAATATTCATCCCAATTGCCAGACCAATGGCATCTTGCGTTCGGTATGTCAATCCCGCCCAGTACTTCTTATCATAGGTTGCTTTGAACATCACACTCAATTGTGATGGAAGTGGACGAACATACTTCAACATAATACTTGGTTGAAAATCCAGCTTCTTCTTATCAAGCGAAAAGTTATAGCCTCCGATGAAAGTAAAATGTTTCGCCAAACTCTCATTATAGGAAGTGAATCCAATGGACTTACCCAGCAAGTGTTGCATTGCACCCATAACGAAAAACTTCTCAGAATAAAGATTAAACCCGGATGAAAGATCAACAGCATTGGCCGCCAAAACATTACCGGTCAGTATATCGTCACCCTGATCCGCAAGTCTTGCATCATAGAGTTTTACACGATACTGCATATAACCTGGCTTCACCCCGAAACCGAGTTTCATGGTTTCGTTGAGCTTTACATGATAAGCGTAGTTGACATAAAACCCTGTGTTTTGAGTTAATCCCGTTCTATCTGAAATAATCGAAAGTCCGTAACCATGCTGACCTTCATTCTTGATAGAACCATAGAAATTCCCCTGCAGAGAAACAGGCGCCTCGTCAAATCCTACCCATTGGTTCCGATAAATCAGGTTGGCCGTATGCACATCCTTACTACCGGCAATGGCAGGATTGTAATAGTAATCATTCAACATGAAATTGGTGAAGATGTACTGTTGCTGAGAATAGGTTGCAAAGCTCAACAACATGAATACCGCTATGTAGAAATACCTGATCATCGGTTATCTGCCGTTAGTTTAAGTATTGAACCTTTGTAAATCTCCTCCTCACTAATTACAATAACGTAATAGTATGTGCCATCCGGGACTAATTCACCATTATAGGTTCCATCCCATGGAAACTCATAGCCTATCGACTCATAAATCGTCTGTCCCCAACGATTGAATACAGAAACCTGAGCCGAAGGATTCAGCAATCGAATAAAATCGAGCTTCCAAACATCATTCTTCCCATCTCCATTAGGAGAAATTGCATTCGGAATGAGCGTGCTCACTTCACTAGTTACCGTGTTAATGATAATGGTAGTAACTGCGCTGTCGACGCATCCTAACGAGCCATACGCGTACTGCGTAACCACATAATTCCCATTGCTGAAATAGATTGTAGAAGGATCCTGATCGGTGGATGTTGAACCGTTACCAAGATTCCACTCCCATGACACTGCATTATTCGACGTATCAATAAAGGTGAATTCCGCACCTATGTTCAGCCCATTATCCGTATTGTAAAGGAAACCTGCCTCTGGTCTTGGTGGAATATTGATTATCTCGACAATCGTATCCGCACACCCGTGCTCTGTCTCAACGATTTGACTTACTACAAAATTTCCGTCTCCCACAAACAACTGGGAAGGATTTTGCAACGCTTGAGAGCCCTGACCACCGAAATCATAGAACCAATAATCGATGTCGTCGGAAGCGGTGTAAGAGCTATCTGTAAAGTTGATCACGACCTGTGATCCGCTACACGTTGCTTCATACGTAAATGCTGCGTTTGGTAATTCATGAACGTCCACACCAATTAAGGCGGTATCAGAACACCCAACATCGGTGGTTACGACTAATTGCACATTTTGAATTCCAGATGATCCATATAAATGAGTGGTATGTTGGTTCGTGTCCGCGGCTCCATCCCCAAAATCCCAATCCCATTCTACGATGGTACCAAATCCAGGTAACGAAAAGTCTGTAAAATCAGTTATTTCCCCCAAACACACCTCCGTATAACTAAAGTTTGCGAATGGAGGTGCCACAAAGTCTATTTGAACCTGATCGGTTTCAGCTACACAATTTCCATTATTGGTGCTGGTCAGGGTCAAAACCATGGTGCCCGCTGAAACTTCTGCCGCCGATGGAAAATACTGCGCGGTAAGGCTGCTGTCATTTGGGCTGTAAGTTCCAGCTCCCCCACTCCATTCTCCGGTTGTAGTTGGTCCAGTAACCAGTCCGGAAAGATCGATTGCAGATTCGTTAGTACAGGCAATAATATTGGCCCCTGCGTTCACTTGCGGTGATGGAGTAAACACCAACACCAAACTATCTTTTGCACTGGTGCAAGAGCCGTTGTTGGTAGATTGCAAGTACAGAGTAACCATGCCTGATGTTACATCCCCGGGACTTGGCTCATAATCTGTTATCAAACTAAGGTTGTTTGGATTAAACACTCCATTACCCGATGTTGTCCATTTTCCAGTAGACGAACCACCCCAAACACTTCCGGTAAGGGTTACATCAGGATTATTTGAACAAACGGTAACTGTATCCGGTCCTGCGTCGGCCTGAGGGCCATCGGTAATGGTCACTATCATGGTGTCCGTTGCAGCAGAACATGCGCCACTGTTGGTCGAAGTAAGCACCAGCGTTACCATTCCAGTAGCTGTATCTGCTGGTGACGGTATATAATCTGCATTGAGTGTATTGGCATCCGGAGAAAACGTTCCCGTACCAGAGGTAGACCAGGTACCAGTTGTTGCGCCACCGGATACTGAACCGTTTAGTGTTACCGTAGCATTATTCGCACAAACCGTTTGGTTCGCCGAAGCATTTACGATCGGTGCCGGCTCAACCCATAAAGTAAGTGTATCTCTGTTTACCGGACAAGGCCCGGTAGACGTCAATATTAGGTCAATAGGGCTAACAATGGTATCAAGATCACTTGGGTTGTAAATATTGTTTAAAGAATCAACGGAAAGAGCAAAAGATCCAAAACCAGTTCCTCCCCAGGCGCCCGTTACGGAACCGCCTCCTACCACTCCGTTTATTGAAAACGGAACGTTTGCACAAATCGTGTCATCCATACCGGCATCTACAAATGGATACGAATTAAACTCCGACAGATAAGCGTAACCGGCACCATTCGACGCGCCTCCTTGCAGAATCCCCATACCGAAAACATCTCCGGAGTTTGTTACTTCATTATAGCTATTCAGCGGCACGTCTGCCAACGAAGGATAAACCATTCCCACAACAAATTCGCCGGAAGTACCCGGAACTACCTGAAAGTCTGAAGCAGTGATGAGCGATGCATTTCCATTCAATTCGAACATCCCTTCAAAACCTGACCGGGTATACAACACCAACCCAAGTGAATCTGAACTGGATCTTGAGAAAGTTTGATTGTATTTGCCCGCACAAAATAAGTTGGGTACCTGTGCACCAGATAAACTACAACCATAACCCGACGCATGCCAAACATATACTGGTTTAGAGGTCCGAATATAGTTGATGGTATCCGTTAACACATACTCGTAAGTCTCGCCCCAGTTAATTAAGGTGCTTGTCGTTCCAGAATTTGTAATATTAATACTGGTCGAATTTTGGGTAGCCAGAATATAAATGCGATCTCCAACTGCATTTCCCCTGTGAACAATGAAATCTTCACCTGTGTAATCGGTGGTGGAAATCTGGTCTCCCATGGTAGAGGTACACCCGGCATTGTCGAGCGCACCTGAAAAAACGGTAACTGCAATGGGGTTGTTGGAAGATACAATGGAACCGGCCAAAGAAGATGACGCACTAACATTTACATCCCTCGCGCTATAAGTTTCTCCCTCCATCAAGGTAATGCTGTAAGTCACATCACGACTATGACCAACAATATCCGTTCGGGGAGTGATCAGAACCGTTGTATTATCTACCGTGGCAACAATATCGATGGAACTGAAAGTTGCGGGACTGACTACGGCGTTATTCCAATTTTTCTGAAATGGCGTATAGAAATTGGTTCCAAGGCTTTTCTCTCCTTTGAGTGAAAATATTTCCTTATTGCCCGCAGCACTTAACTCATAGTAGGCCGTAATTTCAGCAGTCGAGGAAATTTTTAATCCATTGGGAGAAGCAACATCCGCTGCCGGACTTTCTATATCCGCAAGAAACGGAGTTAGGTCTACACTGTCATTATCATTCGCTCCTAAATTCACCGTAATTGGTGTAAACGCTCCATTGGCCGGTTGAGAAACCGTAACCGTTGCCGGAGATGAATATGATTGGAACCTTAAATGGATAGGAGATTCCCCTTCCGCCGATGAAACTTCTGGAGCGGCAAACCAAAATACCGTATCCTGCTGTCCAAATGCAATTTGAGCACTAAGGAATAAGAGGGCTAATGAGCTGAGCCTGAGCGAGTAGGTTATGCGTTTTTTTAGCAAATGCAATTTGGTCGTTTCAGAACCTAAATTAAACCGTAAAAATAATCTATTTATCGTAATCCTCACTAAACCCTAACGAAAACTTATTTGGCGCTTTTCAGAAAAAAGAAGCGACTGAAAATCAGCCGCTTCCTTTCTGTTGTTTACTTAATGCCAGGCTTTATTTGCTATAAAAGACGGCTCGTCGACAAGATTCGTTGGCTTGGAAATCTATAAAATGGATAAACAAACCAAAATTATGGACTAACTTTCTAAGAAATGCTTCCAATCAAATTCGTTCGCGGCCGAATGAATGGAAATAGAATTGTACCTTGCAGCGCATTTTTTTGCGGCAATGAAGTTCGAAGATTTTGGGTTTGAAGAAGGTCTAATGGAATCATTAGGCTATATGGGTTTTGTAGATGCCACTCCTATTCAGGAAAAGTCCATTCCCATTATTACGGGAGGTGATGATTTGATTGGTTGTGCACAAACCGGTACTGGTAAAACGGGCGCTTTCCTTTTACCGGTAATCGATGCAATCATGAAAATGAAGAAACAAGGGGCCACCCATAAGACCAAAGCCTTGATTGTTGTACCCACACGTGAACTCGCTATCCAGATTGATCAGCAAATGGATGGTTTTTCATACACAACAGAAGTTTCTTCTATGGCATTGTACGGAGGAACCGGTGGTGAAGAATGGACGCAGACCAAGGAAAATCTGGAGCAAGGTGTAGATGTCCTAATCGCTACTCCCGGGAAGTTGATTTCCCACTTACAAATGGGTCATGCAGATTTATCGGAGTTGAGTCACCTGGTATTGGACGAGGCGGATCGTATGCTTGACATTGGTTTCCACGATGACATTTTGCGAATTATTTCATTCTTACCCAAAAAGCGTCAAAACCTGATGTTTAGTGCAACAATGCCTCCTAAAATTCGCGCCTTTGCCAAAAGGATTTTAAATGATCCTAAGGAGGTCAGCATGGCCATCTCCAAACCAGCTGAAGGAGTTCTTCAGGCCGCCTATATGGTGGAAGACAATCACAAAGTAGAGTTGGTCAACGATCTGATACAAAGTAAAGTCACCTACGAGAGCATCATCATTTTTGCTTCTACCAAAAGAGATGTGAAAACGGTGGTATCCAGTTTTAAAAGGAACAAACTTTCAGCCGAAGGCATTTCATCCGATTTGGAGCAAACCGAAAGAGAAGAAGTCTTACGTCGTTTTAAGGCCAGAAAGTTCAGGATTCTGGTTGCCACCGATGTCATCAGTCGTGGTATCGATATAAAGGGCATTAATCTGGTCATCAACTACAATGTACCGAAAGCTCCCGAAGACTATGTACACCGAATTGGAAGAACAGCACGGGCAAACACAACCGGAGTTGCACTTACGTTCGTTAATCAGAAGGAAAAACCGGGATTGAAGAAAATCGAAAAGCTGATCGACAATTCTATATATAGAATTAATTACCCTCCTGAGAAATGATCAAAATCGGCGAGTATAACTCACTCACGGTGGCTCGCACCGCAGAGCATGGAGTCTATCTGGAGGATGAACGACAGGAAAGTGTTCTTCTGCCCAAAAGGTATGTTCCAAAAGGGCTGGAAATCGGCAAACAACTTACGGTGTTTGTCTACAACGATTCGGAAGATCGACCTGTAGCCACTACGGAAACTCCTCTCATTGAGTTAGGGAAATTTGCCATGTTAAAGGCCGTTAGCAACAGTAAATTTGGAACTTTTTTCGACTGGGGCTTGTCAAAAGATTTATTGGTCCCGTTCCGTGAACAGAACAAGGAGATGAAAGAAGGATACTTCTATCTGATCTACCTATACCTGGACAAGGAAACCAAACGATTGGTCGGATCGAACAAGATCAGTAAATATCTGGATAACGAAAACCTGACTCTAAAGAAAGACGATGAAGTGGATCTCCTTGTTTGGAACAAGACCGATCTTGGAAACCGCGTAATCATTAATGAGAAACATCTCGGACTCCTTTACGCTAATGAAACCTTCCGCACCATAAAAATGGGCGAAAGGACAAAAGGCTATATCAAGCAGGTTAGAAAAGATGGGAAAATAGATGTGGTTCTTGAAAAGCCCGGATATTCAAGTATTGAGAAGAACGCTCAGGTTTTGCTTCAGAAATTAGAAAATAATAACGGTCACCTTCCACTTACGGACAAAAGTCCTCCTGACCTGATTGCCCAACAACTCGGAATGAGTAAAAAAACCTTCAAAAAATCAGTGGGCGCCCTCTACAAAAGGCGATTGATCACCATTGAGAAAGACAGCATTCGCCTGGTCGATTAATCTATTGACTACACCTGACAGCTAGAACACCTCATACCATTTAGTAGCTTTGCACTATGAAGTTTACTGGCGTGGTTCAACAATTCGAAGACAATCTTTGGTACTATCATATTCCGGTACCTCAGGATATTGCCGAACACTTTATCAGCAGAAAAAAGAAAAGAGTGGTTTGCTCGCTGGCAGGTGGTGTCGAGGTTATTCATGCGGCTTTAATGCCGGACGGATTAGGCGGTTGGTTCATTAACATCAATAAGGAAGTAAGAAAAAAACTTCGGCTGGAGCGATTATCTGAAGTTGAGGTGGAACTTACGGAAGACAATAGCAAATATGGAATGCCTATGCCAGAGGAGTTGGGAGAACTACTTAAGCTAGATGATGAAGGCAGCCACCATTTTCATCAACTAACCCCTGGTAAACAACGAAATCTGATTCATATTGTGGCAAAATACAAAACCACCGACACCAGATTAACCAAAGCGTTGGTGATAGTCAATTACCTAAAGGAGACGCAAGGTAGGCTTGATTTCCGGGAACTAAATGAGGCATTTAAACAGGCCAATTACTGACCTTTTATATATTCACTTTGGCAATTTTCCCATGGATATCACTCACCTCAAAAAGAGCCGCCGATCCATACCAGGGACGCAACTCCATAACCAGGCTACCGGATTGAATGGCTGGATCGGAGTTGGTTAGCTCCTCCGCCTCTTCCAGGGTGGTAACATTGAAAATGTAGATGCCACGAATATCACCATTATCCAAAAACGGTCCTGCCAGAGCCAGTTTACCGGCTTCATCCATCTTTCCAATATTGTCCAGGTGTGCACGTTGCAATTGAGCTGCCTCAGCACTATCCAAATCACGGTTCGGCCCCCTCTTCAGAAATGCCATTACATATTTGCGCATCCCATAATCATCTGCACCATCGGCTCTGGCTCTGATAGAATCGAAACCTTTGCTATCAACCGAAACATCTTCGACCAAATACTCCTTTACAACAATTTCGGTTTTGTCCGTACTTGAACAGGCTACCAGGACAAAAAGTAAAACTGCAACACTTAAATACCTCATGCTTCAAAAATAGATAATTTAGTTCCCCATGATATACATTCAGGAAATAAGCTCTCCCATAGGTACTCTGATGGCTGGTGCAACCGAAACCGGTATTTGCATGCTCGAATATTCCAAAGAACGTGTTGCCAAACATTTCGGCGAACCGGATGAGTATATTTCTGAACGGACTCCTCTACTGGATCAATTAGAAGGGGAATTGCATGAATATTTTGACGGAAGTCGAAGAAAATTTGAAGTCCCATTGGATTTGATAGGTACCGATTTTCAAAAGTCAGTTTGGAAAGCACTACTGGAAATCCCCTATGGAAAAACATCTACCTATTTGGATCAATCCAGGGTTCTGGGAGATGTGAAGGCGATACGTGCCGTGGCTGCTGCCAATGGACAAAATAAAATCTCGATTGTCGTTCCATGCCATCGGGTAATCGGAAGTGATGGCAGTCTGACGGGCTATGCGGGAGGTCTTTCCGCAAAACAATATCTACTGAACCTTGAAAGCACTCAACTATCACTCTTTCAATAGCCGGTGGTTCTGTTCGGCAAATCCATGAAAGGTCTTAATTTGCGATATGGTTAGCACGCTACTCATATATCTGGCTATTGGCTTACCTACTCTACTGATCGTTCTTGGCACAGGACGTTTTATTGTTCGACTGTTTGATCAAACTGAAATTCCTACCGAATGGAAAATTTTCCGATATGGGTTGGCCGGATTGCTCACATTGGTTTCTCTGGTCGCGATTATAAGAACAGGCGGCCAAACCGTTTTCATTACCATTCCTCTATTTACGTGTGGTATATGGATGCTCAGGCGCAAGACAATACAAGTAGACTTTAGTAATGCACTCGTATTGCCCGGAAAAAACCAACTATGGCATGCTGTATTACCACTCGTCCTATTTACAGGGTTTCTGTTATGGAATGCCAGCGGTTTTTGTTCATTGGAAAAAATGGAAATCCTGATTCCGAATAGAGACATCATTTATTATGGTAGTTTGAGTGAGTCTCTTTGGAATGTTGGAGAAGAAAACCATTTCTTTTACGCTTCCGAAGCATCCTCCCAATTAAAGGGAATGGTTCCCTACCATTACTTTACCGAATGGTTCAATGCATTGGTTCATGGAAGTTTTCGACTAAATCCAACACTCTCCTTTCTTTTAATTTCATGTCCGGTGCTAGCTACTGTAGCCACTTCTGGTTTTGCAGGGATCGCAAGGAAATTGCTGCCAGATTCAAAGGTTATAACTACCTTTTTTATAGGACTTTCCGGCTTGTTCTTCACTCTGGTTATTCCTTTTGACGTTGGTGGCAACGAGTACTTCAAGCATGTGGAAATGCTGTCGAATACTCCAATGGAACACACCATGAATTTAAAGCTACTGCCCATCTATCTGGTACTTATACTAGTACTATATCTGTTCCTGAGCAAAAGATTTCGTGAAGCCATTTGCTATCTGATTTTACTCCCAGTAATGAACGTATCATGCTCGCCATCCGTCTTACTTACCATCCCGTTGCTATGCGTCTTGTTGTTATTCCTTAAGAGGTACAACTGGGTGGAATTCATTCGTATCCTGGGGATTTCTGCAACAATAGGAACCAGCTTGATTCTAATGTATCTGCTTTTTGGAAATACAGCATCCTCAGAAATTTTGGGTAATGAAGGTGCCGGATTTTCGGATTACTTTACCAGATCATATAAACTCGATATCCGGTATCTACTTAAATGGGTCAGTATCGAAACAGTATCATTGGTTTCCGTACCTGCACTACTTCTGGTATCAATAAAGCTTACCCAACATTCTAAATCTGGCCATACAAGATTGTTCATTACATCCTCTCTGTTCTTGTGGCTGGGAGGAATGTTGGCCTGGGTCTTTCTTAGGATGCTGGGACATGATAGCTACCAATTTCTTGCCATTGCCGGGATGCCCGCTCTTACAATTAGTGCCTGGTTGGTTTGCTGTATGGGCCTTTCCGGGAAAATAAAATGGATGAAAGGAGTCTCTTTAGCCATTCTCCTAATCTTTTGCTCAGTTTCTATCTACAACTACTTTGCAAATGACCATACGGGAAGGAAATATAGTTACGAATTCACTCAACGAGCTGCTCAGATAAATGAAGAACTTGGCAACCCTGCAAAGGTTGTTTCTTTGAATACTACTTCTTATGAAAAAACAGTATCCAACAAAGACCCGTATATGAGTCCGACATTGTGCGGAGCTTACTGGTTTTTGCAACCAGGAAAAGACGTGATCCATAATTTGGATGCTCTGGAACTAAAGCCATCCAATGCCGTTGGCCGAATGCACGAACGAAGAATGATCCAGCTGGCTCTTATTTCAGTTTGGGACAGCCAACGGGAGGAACTATCAATCGATGGTCACCCTAAGCTTGAATTCATTGATGATATAGGAGCAAGACTTTACATGTACGAAAGCGGAGTAATTATACCTCCGGAAATTGAAAGAAGAATCGAGGAAAAAATTACTGACCCGATATCGGGTGAAACACTGGCAATTATTTCCTCACCACCACAATAGCCTCCTTGTGGCCTTCGTTAAGAATGAACTCAACGTTTAAAAATCCTTCAAAGGCTCGCCTAAGAGAGTCTTTGGTGAACCGAAAATGTTTTGCTCCATCTCCCGGGTTGGTCAAATGAGCGGCTAATTTTGATTTCAAACCACCTTTGGATGCTATGTTTTCAATAGGTTCAGCAACAATAAGCATCTCAAGACATGCATCGTACATCCGTTGAAGAATATCCCCATGATTTTCGAATTGGTAAAGGCTGGCATGCATCAAGTAAACATCGGCCTCAGGAAAATCCTGTTTTTGCACATCAGCCTTGATAACCTTCATCCCTTGTCTCCGCAAATGTTGGCAAAACGACTCATTCATTTCGATTCCAACATAATCGGGATTAGGTTGATTCAGATAAGCTTCAAATAATTTACCATCTCCCGGACAAAGCTCCACGACTGAAGCCTGAGGAGGTACAAGGCTCGCTACCTGCTGATAGCGAGATTCGTACTGCTCTCCATACAATCGTTTCATCGTGAAACGATATGTGTCAACATTATGGTAAATGGGGCTTTTCAAACTTGAGAGTCTTTAACCTTTTCTTGAATTTACGAAGCTGATGAAAATAATCCAGGGTATCAGGAATTACCCGAACAGTAGAAACTTTTTCCCTTTTCTTTACAAACTCCCCTGGAATTTCTTCAATTTTCAGTCCACTGTACCAGGCCAGTGTCATTATTTCGGTATCCCAAAACCAGTGTGCATTCTCACACAGTGGTGCAATTCTTCTGTATGAGCCAGTTCGGAAGAACTTAAATCCGGTTTCGGTATCTTTTAAAGGAAGGGCCAAATACCATCTGACCAAACGCTTGTATCCCTTACTTAACCATGCGCGGACAAGAAATGATGGATGCCATTTTAATTGGTAGCTTCGATCAACAGTCGCGACGTCTGCTCCATTTTTTAAAGCGGTTAAAACAGGTAACAAATAACCAGCTGACACCTCTAAGTCAATATCAAGATAGCCCAGGAACGTTCCATTTGCCAATTCGGCACCCTTCATAAACGTAGCCCCCCTGCCAAGGTTCTGCTCGTTGAAAATACAACTGGTAAACTCCAGTTGTCTGCATAAATTTTCAATAATACCTCTGGTATTATCGGTACTACAATCTTCGACGAAGATTAACTCATAGGATTGTGTGATTTGCTCAAGTTCACGGATTAGAACTTCAACATTAGTGGAAAGCAGATTCCCTTCGTTATAACAAGGAATAATGACCGATACTTCAACCGGAGCTGCCGACATGAAAGCAAGTTAAGATTTATTCACTTGGTCTGTTCGTCTCAGTATCCCAAATTGCTGCGGTAATGGCTTTGCCGTCTTTGAAATACTGCTCGCCAAAACGGGTCTTTATGAACTTATACTCATACCCCTTGTTCCCGTTTACCACTACACGGATTACGGTAATTCTAATAATGTTCCCCCGATTGTCTTTCTGTTGATAGACTTTTTCATGCACGCCTGGCCCATACTCTTTTGCCAGGGCATTGTAATTATCCTCAGAAAACTTGGTGTCGCTGATATTGTCATTCTCCTCATATTGTTCCCTCCTATCATCGTAAACATCATCCAGGTCAGCCTTCTTTTCGGCCTGTTCATTGTACATATTGTCTTGATACCTGGTTACCGCATCTGCCGACTTCTGCCGTTGGATATCTGCATCTTTAAACTGATTGTCAACTTTGGTTCTAAAGTTCTCCGCCGCGATATGTTGGCTGTAAGTTCGGTCCTCGCCGTCGCTATCCAACCCTCTTTCCCCTTCTGCTAACTTGTCTTTATATTCTTCATAATCTTCCGCATACTTCTGGCGTGGTTCATCTAAACTGGACTCAAACTCTGCTCTTTCAGTTCTTCCCTGCTCAACCTGCTCATGAGTTTGATAGGTTCTGCTTTCACCATCCGAATCCAGCGTTTTTTGCCCATCGGCCAACTTGTCTTTGTATTCCTCATACTCGTCGGCATACTTTTGGCGCGGTTCATCCAAACTTGCCTCAAACTCATCCCTATCCAGCTTATCCTCCTCAACTTCCTGATGTGTCTGATAGGTTCTATCAGTATTCGTTTGCTCTTGTGTTTTCTGCAAATCGGCTTCTTTATCCTTGTAAGCTTCCATTTCGGAAACAAAGCCATCACGCCTTTTATCTCCCTCGTCGTAAAACTCCGCTAAATCCTCCTTGACCTGTTCCTGATACTGGTGTTGTTCATAATCACGAATATCATCTGCACTGCTCATTGCACCAGTCCACTCTTCTACACTAATTCTGTCTTCAATCTGGGCGTTTGCAGTTTCGTCGCGTCTATCAATACTGCTTTTGGTTTCTTGCTGCTGAAATTCCCTGTAGTCTTCATTGTTCGCATAAACCTCTTCAGACCTTAGCTTTTCTGTTTCCTTGTTGTCGGCATCCCAATCCCTTAACTCATCTTTATAATTCTCGTACGCTTCGGCATTCACCTCCCGCGCCCGAACCGCTTCATAATGATTGTCTGCCGTAGCTTCCTCATATTCCCTGGCTTGTTGATACGTTTCAAAATTCCGGTCGCTAAAACGTTCGTATTCTTCCATACTTTGCTCTTCCCTGGTATCTCGATACGCCTCCACCTCCTCTACAATTTCTTGTCGTGGAATATCTCTCGACACCTCTTCATCAGCCAAATTTTGCTTGTACTCCTCGTACATCTGGAAGTTTTCATCTGATAGTTCTCTGGAATTTTCAGTTAACTCTTCATTAAATGCAATTTCAGCTGTTTTTTCCTTCTCCAGTTCTTCATCTCGCCAGTCCACGTGGTCTATCTGATCATCTTTAAACACTTTGTCCAACTCACGGTCGGTATACTTCCCGGTAATGTCTTCTCCGTAAAATTCGTCGGCGTTAAAAACCTCAGTTCGTTTTTGCTCTAACTCCTTCGCCGCTTTGTCTTCAGCCATTTGATTTAGAATGTCTTTGATTTTCTCAATCTGCTTTGTGGGATACTGAGAGCCTGGTATAACATCTAACGCATCTTCATAGGTACCCAGGGCTTTTGAATAACTTTCTTCATTGAATTCACCATCCGCCTTCTTAATGAGCTCCTGGAACTGAGCGATCTGCGCATCCTTACCAGCCTGATCTCTGAGCAACTGATTAATTCTTCTGATTTGATCCGGTGGATAAGCATCATCGGGCCTTATTCCTTTAGCTCGAACATACAGCCCTTTAGCCTTTTCATAGTTCTCAGATTCAAAATTCTTATCCGCAGCGGCAATCAACTTATTATAAGCGGCCTCACCGTCTTTCAGTTTATTCAGTAAGTCCTGGAGTTTTGAGACTTCTTCGGCTGGATATGTCTCGTCGCTCTTAATAGCGTTGGCTTCTTTGTACAATTCTATGGCCTGCTGAATTTTTTCTCCATTCTTTCCGGCTTTATCCCGTGCGGCATCTGCCTGTTTGATCTTGGCCTGATACTGAGCCAACAGGGCATTTTCGGCATCTTGATTCTTAAGAATTTGTTCAATTTTCGCAATCTCGGCAGGCGGATAAGGGTCATCTGGTTTCATCCCCTTTGCGCGATTGTATAACTGAAGAGCTTTTTCATAATCAGCAGCATCTCTTTTAGTGTCTGCTACCGAAATCAACTTATCATAGGCTGCTTTGGCACTTTCCAGTTCATTCAGGCGCTCCTGAAGTTTGGCCACTTCTTCCGCCGGATAAGTTTCATCGCTTTTAATTGCGTTCGCCTCCTTATAAAGGGCTATAGCTTGATTAATTCCAGGGCCATCGTTGGCTACATCACGAGCTGCATCCGCTTCCTTAATTTTTGCCTGGTAATCCGCCAAAACCTGTGCCGCTCCTGCCTGAGCATCCTTTTCGGCCTGAATAGCCGCTTCAATAGCAGCCAATTGATCTTTGGGATATTGCTCATCATAAAGTCCCAGGGCTTTGTTGTACGCAGTTTTGGCAGCATCCCATGCCTTACTGTTGAAAGCGGTGTTTCCCTGCTCAATAAATGCATCATATTTTGCTCTTTTCGCGGCTTCTTCAGCATTCGCAGCTGCAGCATCTTTTTCAGCTTGAATAGCTGCCTCAATTGCGGCAAGCCGATCTTTTGGATGTGCCTCGTCAGGATACAATCCCAGAGCTTCCGAATAACTGCTCTTTGCTGCATCCCAGGACTTAGAATCAAAGGCTCCATCAGCCGTCCGAATCAGTTCCTCGTATTTAGCTCGTTTTGCGGCTTCTGCCGCCTCAGCCGCTTCGCTATCTTTTAATTCCTGAATTTTCTGCTCGATCTCTTCCAGTTTTTGAGGCGGATAAGGATCGTCAGGTCTCATTCCCTGTGCCCGCACAAAGAGTTCTTTAGCCTTTTCGTAATCACCACCATCAAATTTTGTGTTGGCAACATTGATGAGCTTCTCATAGGCCTTTTGTGCACCTTCAAGCTGATCCAGTTTCTCCTGTAGTTTGGCTACTTCGTCTGCCGGATACTGCTCATCACTCTTGATAGCGTTCGCCTCCTTGTAAAGCTCAATCGCGGCATTGATTGTAGGACCATCGCCTGCAGCGTCTCTGGCTGCATCTGCCTCGGCTATTTTTGCTTTATAAGCTGCTAAAACCTGAGCCGCTTCCGCATCGGCAGCGGCCTGATCTTTTTCAGCCTGAATTGCTGCTTCTATGGCCGCTAGCTGATCTTTAGGCTCTTGCTCATCATATAACGCCAGAGCATCTTGATAGGATTTTCTCGCCCCATCCCAGTTCTTAGCATCAAACTGACTCTTACCTTCAGACAGTAGTTGTTCATATTGTTGGCGCTTTTCAGCCTCCTTCTTAGCAGCTGCTGCGTCTTTTTCAGCCAGAATAGCAGCATCTATCGCGGCTATTCCATCCTTAGGCTCTTGTTCATCGTACAAGGCCAGTGCATCCTGATAAGACTTTCTTGCGCCCTCCCAGTCCTTTGAATCAAACTGCCCTTTTGCTTTGGCTAAAAGTTGGTCATATTTCGCCCTCTTTGCCGCTTCTTCAGCCTCCGCTGCGGCAGCATCTTTTTCCGCCTGGATTGCCGCTTCTATGGACGCGATCCCATCTTTCGGTTCCTGCTCGTCGTATAGTGCCAGCGCATCCTGATAAGATTTTTTTGCCGCCTCCCAATCTTTCGAGTCAAACTGTCCTTTGGCGGTGGCCAGCAATTGATCGTATTTAGCTCGTTTTTCGACTTCTGCAG
Organism: Parvicellaceae bacterium; assembly: GCA_965267315.1. Lineage (GTDB taxonomy): Bacteria > Bacteroidota > Bacteroidia > Flavobacteriales_D > Parvicellaceae. Next base: position 2,918,296 of record OZ253949.1, on the reverse strand, counting down.
CCTCTGCAGCTGCCGCATCTTTTTCCTTTTGAATTTCCCCTTCAATTTTGGCCAGCTGATCCTTGGGCTCCTTCTCGTCGTACAATGCAAGTGCGTCATTATAAGATTTCTTAGCTGCCTCCCAGTCTTTGCTATCAAACTGTCCTTGGGCCGTGGCCATCAACTGATCGTATTCTTTTCTTTTTTCAGCCTCCGCGGCTTCAGCGGCCTCCGCCTGTTTCTGCTCCTCTATTTTTTGATCTATTTCGATTATCCTGGAAGCGATCGTGGGATCGTCTTTAATGGTTTTAGCATTATTATAAGCAGTTTTCGCCTGCTCCCATTCGTTGTTTTTAAAATGCTCATCCGCTTTGGCCATCAATTGATCGAATTCCTCCTGCTTCTTCCTTTCTTCTTCGGCCTCAGCGAGTTTTGCTGCAATTGCGGTTAAACGATCCTTAGGGTATTGCTCATCCAGAATTTTTAGCGCCGCTTCGTAGTTGGATTTGGCCGACTCCCATTTCTCAGAATCAAAGTCGCCGTCTGCCTTAGCAATCAACTTATCGTACTCATCTTTCTTGGCCTGTTGATCTGCCATTTTTTGCAACTCTGCATCGATCTTGACGATCTGATCTTTAGGGTATTGCTCACTGATCAACTTTATCGCCTCTTCGTATTTAGCTTTGGAGTTTTCCCAGTCCTTCGCAGCAAATTTGGCGTCTGCATCCTTAATCAACGCATCATACTGACTTTGCTTGGCCAGAATATCCTCAATCTCTTTGATTTTGTCTTTAGGCTCTTTTTCTTCAGGCTTTATACCTGCAGCTTCTCCATAAAGCTTCTTGGCATTCTCATAATCCTTGCTCGCGAATGCTGACGACGCTTCCTTCATTTTATCTGCATACTGCTTGTCAATTGCATTTTTTTCAGCGTCTGCCTTCAACCTATTGGCTTCCTCTATCTTTTCATCCGGAAGTTTATCGTCTGGCTTAATTCCTTTGGCGTCAGTATATTTTTTAATCCCCTCATCAAACTTGCCAGCTGCAACGAGTTGGTCCCCTTCTTTAATCTTTTCATTGAATTTGGCTAGCATCTCTGCCTGTGCCTTTAACGCTTCGATCTTATTCTCTGAATCCGCAATTTTTGTTTGCACATCTGGATCGTCAGGTTTTATTTTTTGTGCCGCCTGATAACTTTTTAAAGCTGCTTCGTACTCTTCTTTACCAAACGATTTATCCCCCGACGCCATCAAATCGTTGAACTTTTTCTCGTTCTCCTCCTCTTTCTTACCCAGATTATCGAGAAATTTCTGAATCTCATTTCCCCTCTTGCTGATAAAGCCCATGTCCCAGTCCATCTGACCCGTAGCCGGATCAATATGCGCTTTGGCAACAGCACTTTTCGTTATTACACTAAAATCAACATCGGGTTGTTCGGAGATCATCTCGGTTTCGAAAATCATCTCAGTTTTAGGATTCAAGATATCCTCAGGGAAATAGCCTTTATCACTATCAATGATTACAGTTTTGGTAACATATCCCGGTTTACTTATGGACACTTCATACACATGCCCGAATTCCAATTCAATGTTGTCGTACTTTCCATTAGATCTGGTGCTGGCCGACTTAACCGTGCTACCATTTTTTTTAACCGTAACGGTTACACCTTCAATCTTTTTACCAGTCTTATCTACTATCCCTTTTCTTCCGCATACCAGGATCAATATTGGTTCAGGATCCTGAGCATAGGCAGTCCAAGGTGCAAGAATTGAGATTGCACTAAGTAGTATTAAAATTCTAAGTCCTTTTACCATTTAAGAAACGGTCTTAACCTACAAATATCGTCAAAATATAAGTTTCCGGAAGTCATAACGTGTCAAATGACAAAAGTTACAGCATGGAACAGAATTATGACTTATTTTATCTCCCGTACACTTATCAAGTAACATGGTTCAATGGCGACAATAAGTTTTTGGGAAAGGGAGTCATTTTTATCGGGAATCGACCTGGCCATTATAGGGTCTGGCATCGTAGGATTGAGTGCTGCTATTGCTTTCAAAGAAAAATTTCCGAAAAAAAAAGTGGTGGTTTTAGAACGTGGTTTCCTTCCATTTGGTGCCAGCAGCAAAAATGCGGGATTTGCATGTTTTGGAAGCGTTACGGAACTACTTGATGATTTTAGCCGAATGCCTGAGAATGAAGTTCTCAGTCTGGTGGAGAAACGCTGGAAAGGTCTGCAGGAACTGCGTACCATGCTCGGTGATTCCACAATTGGTTATGAAAATAATGGCGGGTTCGAATTGTTTACCCAATCGGATCTGGAAACCTACAACAAGGCCAAACAGTCAATTGAAGACCTGAATCAAAAATTAGCTCCAATAGTTGGATACGGTGCATTTAGCCATGCAGATGAACGCATAGTTGATTTCGACTTTAAGAACACGACCCACCTTATTCTCAACCGGTATGAAGCTCAAATAGACACTGGGCGAATGATGGCCTCACTTCTTCAAAAAGCAAGGGAAGCCGGAATTGAAATTTTTAATGGTATTACTATCAAGTCCATTGAAGACGCTGGTGGCTCAGTTAGTCTAAATACCTCGTGCGGCAAACTGCGTGCATCCAGATGTCTGGTAGCAACCAATGGTCTCACCAAAACTTTATTACCGGAATTAACTGTGGAGCCAGCCAGGGCACAGGTGTTGATCACCAAGCCGATATCAGGTCTTAAGCTAAAGGGCACGTTTCATTATGAGCAGGGGTATTATTATTTCCGGAACGTTGGTTCAAGAGTATTACTTGGAGGTGGAAGGAACCTGGATTTTGTGGCCGAAAACACTACGGAAATTGCCTTAACCGAATTGATTCAAAACCGACTGAACGATTTGTTGCGTTCGGTTATCTTACCAAACACACCCTACGAGGTGGATATGAGGTGGGCCGGTGTAATGGGTGTGTCAAAGTCTAAGTCAACCATTCAGAAACACCTTTCGGACAACGTATACTGCGCTGTTCGTCTGGGAGGCATGGGCGTTGCTATTGGCTCATTAATTGGAAAGGAAGCCATAGAAAATTTCTACAATTAGAATTCCAAGAATAACTTCTTCGTGATTTCTGGTTCTCTTAATTATTTCTTAACTAAGAGTTAACATTATCAGATACCTATCAAGAAGTTGCAAATGAAATGGTGTGTACTGCTGGCAATTGTCCTGATACCAATGGTTTCAGTACGGTCACAGATTGTAATTAACGAATATTGCACGGCGAATAATTCCTTTAATGATGCCTACGGAAAAACCCCGGACTGGATTGAGTTATATAATGCCGGCGGAAGTAATGTGGACATCACCGGTTACTACCTGAGTGACAAAGCAGGAAACCCTTTGAAATATGCAATTCCAGCGATAACCATTAACGCTGGGGCAAGACAGATTTTCTATTGTTCCAAACGGGATTTAATTAATGGGTCGGAGCACCACACTAATTTCAAACTCCGTCAGTCCTACAATCCGGAGACTATTGTTCTTTCCGATGCAACCGGAACCATCATTGATAGCTTAACAATAATACCTACTCAATATGGACATTCCAGAGGACGAGAAACAGATGGTGCTGCTAACTGGGCTTTGTTTACGACTCCAACTCCAAATGCTGCCAATTCGGGATTCGTTCCGGAATATACGGCTAAACCAACTATGGATCAACCTTCAGGGGGCTATTCGGGAAGTGTGAGTGTAAATCTTTCCACTACGGATGCAACGGCAACTATACATTACACACTTGATGGAAAAACACCAACTGTTGCGGATCCGATAGCTTCGGGGCCAATCTCCATTTCTAGTACTACCGTTCTCAGGGCGCGGGCATTTAGCTCAACTCCCGGAGTCCCAGCTAGCTTTGTGGAAACCAACACTTACTTTATTGATGAAGCACATACCGTGCGGGTGGTTTCTATTTCAGGCGATGATGTTACCGATTTCATTAACGATGTCGCGCCGGGTGCGTTTACGGATGACTTCCCCACGGCTTTTGAATTATTTGATAACACCCTTACACTCATTGATGAAGGTGAAGGCAACACCAACAAACACGGTAATGATTCCTGGGCTTACGATCAAAGGGGTATCGACTTTATCATGGAAGATGAATTTGGTTACAACAGTGAAGTTCACGACCAAATGTTTCGCGAAAAAACCAGCCGGGATGGATTTCAAAGGCTAATTATTAAAGCTGCCGCTAACGACAACTACCCATTTGAGCCGGGTGGATGCCATCTCAGGGATGCTTACGTTCATAGTTTATCCCAGAAAGGTAGACTTAAGATGGATGAAAGGTCATATGAACCCTGTGTAATGTATGTAAATGGTGTGTATTGGGGCGTTTATGAACTACGAGAAAAAGTAGATGATCACGATTTTACCGAGCACTATTACGACCAGGGACAGTATGACATCCAGTTTTTGAAAACCTGGGGTGGTACCTGGGAAGAATACGATGCATATGGAACTGCGCTCACAGATTGGGACAATTTCAAGAATTGGGTGGCGGCTAATGATATGACAATCCCCGCCAATTGGGCAACTATGGATGCTCAATACAACTGGCACTCACTAGTTGATTATATCGTACTGAATTCTGTAATTGTAAGTGCCGACTGGTTGAACTGGAATACAGCATGGTGGCGTGGATTGGATCCTCTGGGTGATAAGAAAAAATGGCGTTACGCGCTTTGGGATAACGATGCGGCGTTCGGACATTATTTCAATTATACAGGGGTTCCCGATACCGGACCAACGGCTGATCCCTGCAATCCTGAAAACCTATCTGACCCGGGTGGACAGGGGCACGTTCCGATTCTAAATAAGTTGATGGAAAACGACACCTTTCAGCAGTACTACATTTCGCGGTACATAGATTTAAATAATGACATTTTCAATTGTACTGCCATGTTAGCTCATCTGGATAGTCTGGTAGCATTGATTGACCCAGAAATGGACAAGCAGTTTGCCCGTTGGGGCGGAACCAGAGCCGGCTGGGAAGCAAACGTGCAGAGCTGGAGGGATTGGATTACTCAGCGGTGCACTGAGCTTGAAATGGGTCTTGTTGACTGTTACAACCTAACAGGGCCTTATGACATTACCTATGAAGTTCAACCACCGGGATCAGGAGATATAAAGGTAAACTCACTGTGGCTGTCCTCTTATCCATTTACAGGAACTTATTACGGTGGCATAGATGTAATTCTTAAAGCGAAGGCAAACGCCGGGTTTCAATTCGCTTATTGGGAGTTTGGCGCACACACTCCCACTCCATCCGTTGATTCGGCGGACGTTAGATTTGACCCAACAGGTAACGATCTGGTAATTGCACATTTTTATCCTGAAGACTCCACATGGACTCCTCCCGCTACCTACGAGGGTTTCCATGTACCCACAGCTTTTTCGCCTGATGGCAATGGGCTGCATGATGTACTTCAATATTTTGTAGGATACGATATTGCTCAATTCAAAATGAGCATTTACAACAGATGGGGACAGTTGTTATTTGAAACTCAACAAGCCGGAGACTATTGGGATGGTTCCTTTAAGGGTGAGATCGTACCAAGTGGTGTTTACACTTACATTCTGGGACTTGAGAAAACCGATGGCTCAAAGGAAAGTAGAGGGGGCAATATTACAGTTGTTAGATGATCCAGGAAAAGTACGGTATACATAGAGTTAAGCGCTCGCTAATCGGAGTTGGCGTACTAAGCACTTTAGCATTTATCACAATGGATGTAAATGCACAAGACATCCATTTCGCTCAATCTGCCCAGGTTCCTGTTCTGATTAATCCTGCAAACGCCGGACTGTTCCAGGGCTGGGAAAGAATTACGTTGAATCACAGGCAGCAATGGGCTTCGGTAGGATCACCATATGTTACCACAAACGGAACCTTAGAGTTTAACATCGGAAAACCGGAAAAAGCGGACAAGGCCTACGTAGGAATGGGATTGAACTTTTTTAGTGACAAAGCAGGAGATTCTAATTTCGGAACCACACAAGGTAGTTTAAATGTCTCGGCCGTAGTACCTGTGGCTGATCGACATACTGTAGCTGCTGGAATGCAACTTGGTGGCGGACAGAAAAAGGTTAATCTAGATGCTTTGACCTGGGCCAGCCAATTCGATAATACAAATGGTGGCTTTGACCAGTCGATCGCAGTTGGAGAGCCCGTTGGAATAGCTTCCAGTTTCTACTTCGACATGGGAATGGGGGCTGTTTACCAATATCGCAATCACAAAGTAGGTTTTGGAAAGGGGGAAACCATTAGGAGAGCCCATTTCGGTGCAGCTATGTTCCATTTGACCAAACCAGAACTTGAATTCGGAGGATCAACAGAGAGATTGGATCGAAAGTTCGTGGTTCACGGAGATGTGATGATTAATCTCCCTGGAACCAAAGTTTCTTTGGAGCCTAACCTTGCGGTTTTCAAACAAGGGATTTTTTCGGAGCAGCTATATGGCCTGCTATTCAAATTTGCGCTAAAATCCGGCACTAAGTATACAGGGATTTACAACGAATCTTTCTTGTCTTTTGGAGGCAAGTTCAGAGTTGGAGATGCTTTCATCCCTGAGATGTTCCTGGAACTTAATGGTTTTACCTTTGGACTATCCTACGACATGAATTTAAGTTTCTCGGAAGCTTCCAGATACATGGGAGGTTTTGAGTTGTCGGTTCAATGGGCGAATTTAAGCACGGCATTGTTTAAGAGCAGAACCTCCAAAGGATATAAGAAACCAGGTCTGGGTGCTTAAAAAATAATTCCCTGAGGGATAATCCCTGTATCCGCCGAGTCAATAAAAATTCCTGATTGAGTGTATCTGAAAACAATACCTGGTTGAATATAATCACGAGCATCGGTAACGTAAATTTCGTTTGTTGAAGGATGTACTCCCAAACCGTAGTAATTTCGGCCCTCGGAATTTATCAGAGGTGAGACCGGCAAAGCAACTGAAAGTATTGATAGTTCATAAACAGCGTCATTAAGATAATACAACCTATCTCCCACTCCATTTATCCTGAGCGATGACGGCGAATCTGATGCATCGAAAACCAAAGTCCTCAACACTGTGTTGGTTGCTGGGTTTAGTTGTACAATTTGTGCAGGACCTGATGAGCCACTGCACAACACCCAAAGCATCCCGTTCTGATCTTTCACTAAAGACCCCGGATGTTCACCCACGTACACCGTATCTAACATAGTATTGTTTGACGTATCAATCCTGAGCAAGGATGAGTTATTGGGAAGGGAGCAGTAAACATTTCCACCTGCCTCAACCATTTGTTCTGTCCACCCCGGAGCCGTTATACTACCTGAAATTTGTCCTGTCAAAGGGTTGATAACCGTTATAGCATCTCCATACAAATCACTTACGTAGGCTTTTGACGAAGACAACATGTTCAGGTGTCTGGGACTTGTCAGCCCCGAAATTTCTCTTTTGAGTTGAAGGGATGCGGTATCCAGCACTGCAATTTTTCCTGAATTATTAACCACTATCAAATACTCATCCTGAAATCGCACACCAGACTGACAAACATCTCCCAAACTACCTGAGTTTATCGAAGCATAAAGTCCATTAGATATTTTAAAATGGTCTGGGTAGTAGGCGCTGATCTCGGCATTCCCCCACCCAAAGTTCCCCTCGTTTAGCACCAAGACCTTATTACCATATAGTAAATTATCAGACGGATACTGCGGTCCTATCTCCTCCTTCGCACATCCAAAAAAACACCATGCCATGAGCAGGCTCAATATGTAATTGTAAATACTCAAAACCCAACCTCCATCATGAATCTAAAATGAGCACCGGGCATTGGTCTGTTTGGCATTACCTGATACTCTTCATTAAACAAATTGTTTACCCGAAACCGAAGACGAATCATACCGTTGTCCTTCTTTTTGAAAAGTTTGGCAACCTGCGCATAGGATGGTGCATACCAGGGCATATAACTTTGATTGGCAGCATCGATGTAAACCCTTGAAGTAATGCTTTGACCAAATGTAATTTCCCACTTATCAAAATGAAGCTGGATAGAATATCTTAAGTTGTGCCGAGGAATAAATATTAATGTATTGCCCACCGATACATCCCCATAAAACCCGCTCTCCAAAACCTGATTATCGGTTAAGCTATAGTCCAGTCTTGTCACCAAAAAGGGCAGATTCTTTCTTTGAAACTCATGGCCATAGGAATAACTCAATTCAAATCCCTGATTTCTTACCCTTTTCACGTTTCGAGGCTCCCAATACTGACCGGCGGGGGTCCAAATGATCCAATTGTTAATGTCAGAGTGAAAGACCGTCGCACTTAAACGGTGATCGCGCATAAAATCGCGCCCCATATCTTCTTTGTACAAATATCTATATGAAGTTATTTCAATACCAACATCTCCAGAAAATCCAATTTCCGGTTCAAGCTCCGGGTTTCCCCCTGGGTTCCAGTACAGCTGGTTCAGGCTGGGCATTCGGTAGTTCCGATTCGCATTCCATCTGATTTTAAAGTCAATTGGTAGTTTCCTGTCTTTCCACAAGGTTACTTCCCCTCCAACTCCCGGAAGAAGAGGATTCACTACTCCATCCACTACCTCGGTTCGCAGAGAGAAAGTATAATTTACGATTTCACCGTCTCGAGTCAAACGAATGTTGTTGCCCAAAATATTACGGGAAACCGGATTGGAAAATCCGGAACTCTCAGCCGATTCCAACCTTGCAGACAACTGAAAGAGTAGTTGCCAATATTTCTTCAGTACCATGTTACTCTCGTTCTGAAAGAACAACAACTGGTTTTGATTGGAGCTTGTTAAATCAATTTGAGGATTGCGATAGACAAGTGAAGTTTTCATTCCTCCCAGCTTCAACTGATTCTGAAACTTTCCTGTTTTAAACTGATAATCCATCACACCTCTGGCGGCATAGTCAGCCTGCCGTTCCCCTTTCGATGGCACCCCCATAGCGGTGGCTAAACCTCGTTCAGAGCCGGAAAGCGCAACGGTTGTTTTAACTTCGTGCCTGCCCTTCCGCCAACCTCCGGTTACAGATACTCCTTCACTCGTAAAATCTGCATTCTCCAGTTGTTTCTCCACAGGATTTATCATTGTCCGATCCAGGTAGCCAAAATCATTGTCCCCATAACTCCTGTTTGCACTAACTATGAGTGCTTTGTTTCTGGAAGAAAGGTGCAGCTTCATAGTGGCCCCCTGATTTCCAAAACTCCCGTAAGACTTTCGAAACCATAAGTTTGACCTGCCGCTACCCCATCTTAGTCGGTTCACCAAATCTAATGAACCGCCAAGAGCACCGCTACTGTAAGACGCTCCGGAACCATAAGTTAACTCTATGGATTCTGAAAGATTCGGATCAAGAACAGACAAATCGGATTCTCCCAATGTTGGCAGATTGATTGGAATTCCATTCCAGTACACCTGCGTGTGGCCGGCTCCCGTTCCCCGAATAGATGGCGTTGCAATGCCGGTCCCGTATTCCTTTACATGTACCGAACTTACCAACGTAAGTAAATCAGCAATGCTCTCTACCCCATTCCCCTGAATCTGTGCAAAACCAAAAGATTGTTGATGATAGTTCTCGTGAACCTCGCCCAATTGAAACGAACTAACATTTACGACGGGTAAGGTGTAACCTTTGGTAGGATATTTAATCGGAGGAGTTGAAGTCGGAGGGAAATGAACCATTGAAGAGTCTACCCGAACAATCGGATTACGTGGAGTAACCAAAAAAGACAACGGTATCGGCATTGGATGGAGTTCCGACCATTTGTATCGCATTAAACTCCCAGGGGTACTGCAGGTATCATATTTGAACCCGAATAGATTCGTACCGCTTGACACCACTACCGAATCAATAACAACGGTATGACAGTCGGAACGATTTAGGTTTAATTGATATACCCCGGGAGCCAAATCCTTGAACTTGAAATACCCATCCAAAGAAGTGAAAGCAGAATCTACTCTTGCTGAATCCTTTGTCAAAACCACGTGGACAAAAGGCATTCCTTTATCCTTCAAACTGAGTGCCCCTTTGAGCAGGCAGGGGCGAACTTGTGCATTACCCGCACAGGCTATGAATAAGACTATGATGATCAGCCAATGCCTCATTGTTTCATAAAGGGATGTCGGATCGGGTTATTTCCCATATGCGCAACCAACAAATACTGTCCGCTTTCAAGTGTCGACACATCAACGGGTGTACTTTGTGAAGATACTACAAGTCGGCCATTCAGATCATACACCTCAATATAATCGGTAGACCCACCATTTATGTATATCATATCATTGGTTGGGTTGGGCCACAGTACTACGGTTTGTTCCGCCTCAGCAATAGCCGTAGATGGTAAAATATGAATCGCGGCTACCGATTCCAGATCAAAGCCTCCCGAACCAAAAGGTGTTGGAAAAGGATCATTAATCGGGTGGCCAAACTGATCAAATGTAGCATAGGCCGAATCAATGAAGCCGATACAATCGATAACTCTTACGTGGGAAATGGCGTTGACGTCCAGACCAATTGTACCATCGAGTTCGGCCAGGTCGAACGGAGTTCCGTACTGCGCTCTATACTTTCCAGCCAAGTTGTTCAGGTGGGTTGCATCAACAGAACCAAAACCGTCTATCTGCACAGTGTCAGGGGTGGTAGAAGTAGCTGGGAAACGGAAAAAATTGTTCCCATCTGAACTTACTTCTACAAAAGCCAACTCAAGAAAATCATCGCTGAAGGAATTTTCAAATACCGCAAAATCCGCTCCGGGCCCGTCATACAATAATCCATTGAACGTTAACGTGGCCTGACCATTATCCCCGAGACTCAAAATGGTACCATCTGATGCACCCGTAGCATCTGAAGTAGTTCCGAAGTTTGCATACCCCTGAGAAGTGTCGGTAACATCCATTAACCCCCGCGTCACCTCGCAATTAGACGCCCAATCAACAATACTGGAGGAATCTTTGTGGATGGCAGTAGTACCTGCCTGTCCTGCTGGCGGTGCAAAAGTTCCCTGAGCACAAATGCCCAGAGAACTAAAGCAAAATAGAATAGTCAACAACCGGATCATTGCTTGATCAATCTAGCTGTTCGAAATCCAACATTTTCCCTCAGTACCAGTTGATACATTCCGGAGGGTAATTCATGAATTGAAACGGACTCCATGTTGCTGATAACCTGATCTTTAATCAACCTACCATCCATTCCGTAAATCTCAAGTCGCCCAGTACCCTGTTCAATAACAAACTGATCTTGTGCCGGATTCGGGAAGAAGTTCAGAGGTAATTTGACCTCTTCTGCTACAGAAACGAAATAATCTGCGGACATGTGATCCATGCAGAAAAATGCAGGTGTATTCATTCCGAAACTACCAACATCCGAACTCGACATCCGGAAGTTTAAACTATCAATGTCGGTCGTTCCAGTAAAATCAACAAACTCCCAGGTATCAAGAATATAATCTTGCGTGTCATCAGAAAACCGGTAATCAGCCAAATAAACTTCTTGCGAATCAACCAGAGACCCGGATGAATATGCATAAATAGACAGCTTACACCAGTCCTCTCCATTGGTTCCATCAACTGAGCCGGAGGCATTTACCGTATCACCAAACTGCTTCCCAAACATATCTCCGTCCCTCATTGAAATTGCCGTGTATGTATTGTTGGCCACGTAAAAAGAAAGATCACCGGTAGGCACCGTAAATGAAAGTGATGTTCCAAGGTTACCAGAAAAGCTGGTTCCGCAGAGGTAGTTTCCGCCTCCGGTAAAATCGCCTCCTGCATAAGTGGAAAACTGGTTTCCGGCAGAAGTGTCATCTGTCATATTGGAATACACCCAACCTGAAGCCCAGTATCCTCCCCAGGCTGTATCGTAAACGTTGTTATAATACCATAAACAATCGCCGCTAAATCCACCGGTTTGATCGGAACCATCCCAGTAGGATTCCGGAGCAAGACTAAAACCGTCGAAGGTTGATACACAGGTAGATTGTGAAAATGACTGAATAGCAGTTAGTAAAACTGCAGCTAAGTAAATTTTTTTCATCCTTTTTAATTTTTAAAACATAAAAAGGGAGAAAAGACTACGTTCGAACGAATGAAGAATCGAACATCGTTGCTTTTATCCCGAAAGCTTGATTTCTGTGCAGTCTGGCAGGTCTTCTGGCTTACTTCGCTACGTTTCGCCTTCCCATCTCTTACGGACAGTGGCTATGAAACACTCTAGAAGCTTACAGCTACGGGAATAGCTCAGGATTCGCACCTGATTCCCTTTTAATCCCGGAGAAACTCCGGAAACCAAAATGCGAGGCAAATATAATGGAAATGGTGAATGGTTAACAGCTACATAATCGGTGATTGAAGTTTATCTGAACAAATTAATCATATTCAGACCTCAGTAGAAACTTAATATAAACTCCCAAGGTCGTGAGAATCTGTATCTGGTCACCGTAAGATTCCTTGAGTTCAATCAGAAAACCCTCACGTATCCTGCAAAAGGTAGTGCAGGTATGGAGCCGGCAATCTGTGGTATCACAATTGCCCCCAGGTCAAAAGAGTTCTTTTTGGAGAGGATTCTTACTCCGTGAATACCAAAGTATAACGGTTCACCGCTACTATTCGGAAAAACATAATTTTCGCTTAGCAGTGCAGCTCCGTTGCCCACCCTATGCATTCCGGATATCATAATGGCAGGATAATCGGCCAATTCCCCTCCAACAAACCCATATCCTACCCCCAGGGAAAGGTTCGTTTCCGAATGTCCTGCTGTAAATACACCATACCCCATGCTTGCAGTACCTTCAGCGGCAAAACCGGCCATAATAATACCACCTCCGGCATGTAGATTTTTGGAGATATCGAATCCCACTTTTGGTGTGAGAAACCAAATTGGAGAACCAAGTACAGTGGAAATAAATTCAAATCCACCACCAATAGAAACATTCTTAGCTATCCCGTAATTGACAAAATTTGTAGTTACCAACACGTTCTGGTAATATCCTTTCCGCTTTTTTAATGGAATTCCTGATGGGCCAAAAAAGTACCTCGTGTCATGAGGGTTTGCAAACTCAAACTTTCCACTGTAATCGTAGCTATCAATAGATCGCACATTGGAAGCGATCAAATTGATTTCGCCATTTACCGTCTTCAAAACAATGGAGGCACTGTCTTTCCTCAAAACCTCTCCGTTGTACTCTTCCCCGTTCTTCATTTTCACGATTACTTTCGACGACGGTTTTGTTGTATCAGATTGGGCACACGCCCCCCAACAAGTGAAAGTAAAGAGAATCGCTATGGCTATTATAAAAATCTGACCTCTCACAACTAACTGATTATTAACAATTTAAAAACTTCACTCAAAGATAGTTAGAAAAATGCAGCGAGAAGAACAAACAGCACAGGTTGATACGGAGCTTTACTCGCACGATAACAAATCATTTACATCTTCCCTACCTTTAACCAATGAAATACCGCAGACTAAAAAAGCTTCTTATGATTATCTGTGCCCTGGTTCTCTGTCTGTGGAGCGTTTCCCAACTTAGTTGGCATACTGACAGGAATAAAACCAATCGCCTACCTGTTGGCCAATTAAAGTTAATCTCCATGTCTGATAGGCTATTCATGGATGAAAGTGGTTTGGAATGGCTGTTGATGCCACAATCGGCCAATGTATTCCATCAGCCCGACAAACCTGATCACCAGCCATTGGAAAATGTCTACCCTACCATTATTGGGTACGATGTCCCTTTTGATCCTGAAAGACCCAATTTGAAATTCCTGTCTGAATTGCCTTCCGGAAGTTCTTATGAAGCGATTATGAAACCTGATGGATCTTACGTAAATGAAGGGGAACTCATCGGCACGTACAATTATGTTCATCCAGAAGGGTTCTGGGGCAACCTCGGACACGGGATCATGGATGTACTACCCCATCTTTTCGCTTCAACTTACGCTCCTACGCCCTTGGAACCTGACAATGATACTCCTCACCATCATTAACTCAACTTTACCCATCTAGTTGATCCAAAGCCAACAGTAGGTGGTGAGCAACAATGCGGAGGTAAAGGCCAACAACAGATACTGACGCTTCAAAACAGGTGCCACGGTAAACTTACGCAAGTTCAACAGTAACATAAGTAATGTTGAACCAAACAACAACACTAAAGGAAATACCAGGTACTGCGGCCAATACAGATAGCATAAATACGCCGCAATGAATGAAGGAATTGCCATTACAGGAATCCATTTAAAGCCGTTCCATTGGGACCATCGAATCAAGTTTGAGTAGATAAACAAAGGAACGCAGGCCGCACTGATATAGATCAGCCAAAGTTCAACGGATCCAACTCCAATCAACGGAAGCAATGCATTGATGGCAGTTAAAGAAAATAAAATAAAGAAAATCGCCTCCCAGTTTCTCACCGATAGTATGAAAAAAACCAGTGCCAGAATAGGAATAAATACCGCAATCAACGGATAAGGCAATACGAATCCGACTTCGCTCTGAAACGCACACATTACGCCGTAAATCAGATAGGTTAAGAAACCTGTAGCAGTTATTTTAGAATCTGGTTGCACCGTTTGTTCGCTTAGCGATGCTAAAACTAACATACTGAGCCAAATATTCTCAGCGAAGTAGCGATTTGTAGTTATTTGAGAGACTAATAGTAGGTTCTTCGTTTAACAAGTGGCCTCCCGGATCTCAACAAGTTGAACTGTGCCCGGGCAAGTAAATAAAGTGAAGGGTCGTCCTGCTTTAACCTCATTACATCATCCGGAACAATGTTAAAACCATATTTATAAGACTTGAAATGACAATAGAACTTGAAAAAACGTTGACGCTCTCCTACTGAAAGCTTGCTCAGATAAGGTTTAAAATGAGAGTAATCATTGTCAAAATATTCGAAAAATGCCAGCTTTCCAACGCTACGGTATTCCCAGCTGGTGCGCATGTTTGGCATAATGTTATACACCACCTGACGATACCATCGTTTACGCACTGACAGCGATGCGTCCGGTATCAGTTCCAGGAATGCTTTACACCGTTTATCCGTAAATAATCTGTAAGATCTTAAGTGTTTTATCCATCTCATGTCCTCCATCGCCTGGTTATCGATAGAATCCTGATACACTTTTGCAAACCCCGAATCAGTGGCCTGGGCCACACGAAGACTTATAATTGCTATTATACTGACTGCTATAACCTGCTTTACCATACTTGGTTAATGCAGTTTTTTCAAAAAGGCACATAAACTGAACTGTTAAAATTATTTTTTTTACACAAAAACAACTAATTGAATATCAGGTATTTAACAAAAATACACTTGTTAAATTGCTGTTAAATACAAGTTGGAGATGTAACATTTTCTGAGAATTACGTTTATAAGATTGTAACTAGTTTAAAAAACTGGTTATCTGTAAGGTGGGGGGAGCCGTTCTGAAAAGGACGGCTTCTTTTTTTTGGCATACAAAATTCTGGTACGATTTAGCTTTGCTGAATGGAACCAAAACACAGCGAATTCAAGTCCTGTGAAAACAGAGGATTAATGCCCCCAACGAAAATCCTGAAGGTAGACGCCAAATAAGGAATCTTTATATTCCTCCTTTACAGAATAATCATTCAACTCCAGAACCTCAATGGGTTTGTAATAACCATCTTCGAAAGTGTGCAATACCGATACGGTCCCAACGTCGCTATCACGGTAAGACATTACCAAATCGTAATAACCTGAACGCGTGGAACGCAATTCCAGCAGTTTTCCGAGAAAATGATCCGCCCGGATTACCTCCCCTTTCGAGTTTCTTGTGAGTACCAAAACAGTCTTGGAAATCCCTCCATTAAACATAAGGCTGCGACTTTCACAGATCAACCCGTCATGTATTGGCAAATTTGGTCCCATTGGAAACACTCTGAACCAATCTGACGAACATAAAACCATTTGCATGTTTTGCTCATCCGGGCTACAAATGCCTCCCAATTCCAGCATCCTTAAGACCGTATCCGACAAGGTTGAGGTAAACTCATTAGGCATTAAATAAATCGTATCCGCTACAAATGCGGTATCCGGTGTAATCTGATTGGGTACCTGTGTAGCATTAGATTCCTGGTCATCTTCGGCGCACGATACGAGCACAGTCAATAAAGAGGTTGTAAGCAGCCAATACCAGTTACGCATGGTTCCGCTTCATAAGGTTCGCCGCAATCAGAAGAATAAATGCCAATAGCCATACCCAGTATCCGATTGCCAGAATTGATGTGTTTTCGAGAAGTACGAGCCACGCCAAAGCCGAGGAAATCGCTAACAATGAGGTAAGTACCGTTACCCCAACCCTTCTTTTTCGGTACCAAAATCTACCAAATAGATACAATGCCCATACATTGGATAAAACAAGAAACACGTACTCGAAATACTCTCCGGGGCTTTCAACATAAAACAGCATTCCAGCGTTTAAAGCAAAGGCCATTACGCCGGTAAGTTCTATCCCTTCATCTACCACTACAGCCGGAAGAAAGAAGGAGGTGATTAGTAAAATCAACCCTAGAAAAACTGCTATTTTCGGAACTATTTTCAACCCGCTGGAAATACCTCTGACGCTCGCTTCATTGCTGAATCAAACATACCAAAATCAATTGTATTGTTGATATTATTTTCCTTCACAAAAGACAGTAAGTTCTCTGTAGGCATGTTTCCGGTAAGGTCATCATCCGCCATCGGACAACCGCCGTAGCCTTTTATGGCTGAATCAAATCTACGGCAACCTGCTTTATATGCGGCTTCTATTTTCTCTTTCCACTGATCGGGACGGGTATGTAAATGTGCCCCAAATTCTACCTGCGGAAATTCTGCTATTAGTTTCTCAAACAAAAACGTAATATTCTCCGGATTTGACGAACCAATGGTATCGCTTAAAGAAAGTATCTCGATGTCCAGGTCGTTCATCAGTCGTTCGGCCCAATGTGCTACAATATGTGGACTCCATTCATCTCCGTAAGGATTACCAAAGGCCATGGAAAAATAAGTAACCAGTTCTTTATTGTTCTTAAGGCAAATTTCCCTTACCGCTTCTAATCTTTTCAGTGATTCGCTAATGGTTGAGTTGATATTGCGATGCTGAAACGTCTCAGAGATGGAAAACGGGAAGCCCAGATAGGTGATCTCCTCGAAATTACAGGCATCCTGGGCGCCTCTTTCATTCGCAACAATAGCCAGTAACTTTGAATCTGTTTCATCCAGATTTAATTTACTCAAAACCTCCGCAGTATCTCTGAGTTGGGGAATTGCCTTTGGCGAAACGAAACTTCCAAAATCAATGGTATCAAAGCCAACCCTTAGCAAACTATTGATGTAGTCAGCTTTAACATCTGCAGGAATATAGTCGTGTAGCCCCTGCATGGCATCTCTAGGACATTCGATAATTTTCATACGCCTGTTTGTATTAACGAAGTTAACACTTCTAAGCTTTTTCTCAATGGGGTTTGATTTCCCATTTACGACAAAATACAATGAATTATTACCACAAAATCGTTTCCATTCCATCCCTATTTGCATATTTGGCACATGCGTGTTATCCACTTAATCTCAAGTCCGCGGAATGTGTCTACCGCGTTGATGTACTCTTTCGCTAATCGGGAAGATACAACTGTAGTGGACGAACCCTTTTATGGTTATTATCTCAACCAAACGGGGGTAGAACATCCGGGAGGTGATGAAATCAAGTCGGGAATGGAAGATGACTGGGACAAAATTGTTTCGGATCTAAATAATATCGGCTCAAAAAACCATATTGCCTTCGTCAAAAATATGGCGCACCACATTCTTACGAATGATCTTTCTTTTATGGAAAATTGGGCAAATGTTTACCTCATCCGTGATCCCAAAGAGATCATCTGTTCCTTTTCTCAGGTAATTCCCAACCCAACAATGAAAGATATTGGAGCAAAGCGTCAACGCGAACTATATGAATACGTACCAGGAGTCGTAATAGATTCTAATCAGCTGCTAATCAATCCTGAAAAAGTTCTAAAAGTACTTTGTGGCGAACTTAACATTCCGTTTTCCGAAAGAATGTTAAACTGGTCGCCAGGCGCAATTCCAGAAGACGGGATTTGGGCAAAGTACTGGTATAAAAATGTGCATCTGTCATCTGGGTTTAAAAAACCCAATACACAGGAGCGAATTTTACCAGAGGGCTTGCAAGAACTATATACACAAGCAAAAACACACTACGACTTTCTTAATCAACATGCAATAACAGCTTAATATGTTACAAAAGTATAACCCCAAAAATGCCGATCTAAAGGTGTATGTAAATGGCGATTTACTTCATCGCAACGAAGCCCATATTTCTGTATTCGACAGTGCCGTTCAGGGAGGTGACGCCGTTTGGGAGGGATTGAGACTTTACCAGCAAGGTATTTTTTGCTTCAAGGAACATTACAACAGAATGTACGAGTCGGCTAAGGCGTGTGCCTTTGAATCGATTCCTACGTTTGAGGAAGTTAAAAGTGCGGTAAAGCTTACGTTGGATGCCAATGGCATGGATACTGACACACATCTTCGACTTACCCTCACACGTGGAGTAAAAATTACCTCCGGAATGGATCCCAGATTAAACCAATCAGGTCCTACACTCATTGTGCTTGCAGAATGGAAACCTCTTGTGTACGACAACACCAATGGAATTCGGGTAATCACCTCTTCCATTCGGAGAAACAACCCGGCTTTTCTGGATTCGAAAATTCACCACGCCAATCTCTTAAACAACATTCTTGCAAAGGTTCAGGCCAATTTTGCCGGTGTAGATGCTGCCGTGATGTTGGATAAAGACGGTTTTGTTGCCGAATTAAACGACACCAATTTATTCATGGCCAAAGATGGCGTACTATACACGCCTCATGCAGACGCCTGTTTGCATGGAATTACCAGGGGTTTAACAATCAAGTTGGCATCTGAGATTGGCATTGAAGTGGTGGAAAAAAATCTATCCCTCACTGATTTCTACAATGCTGATGAGGTCTTCGCTACGGGAACTATGGGAGAACACACTCCCGTTTTCGAAATCGATGGTCGGAAAATTGAGAATAAGTACGGCTCTGATTTCCGCTCAGCAATTTCTTTGCGCTTCAAAAAAATCATTCCTGAATACTGTGAACCATTTTCATAGCGATTCTGTAGCTTGCGGGCCAATGCACAAATCAATCTTCGTATGAATTCCTATAAGCTTGAAACCGACTTTATTCAACTCAACAATCTTCTAAAACTAATGGATATTGTAGCCTCAGGTGGAGAAGCTAAAATGGTCATTCGTGAGGGCATGGTATCTGTAAATGGTAAAACGGAGATGCAAATCAGAAAAAAACTGGTAAAAGGAGACAAGGTAGAGTTTGAAGGGCAGCACATTGAAATTGTCTAAATCAACAAAAGAAGAAAGCCCCCTGATGCATCTCGCGTAATTTATCACCTTCTTCCCCGGCAATGGCAACTATTAATTGAAACCCGCCGTAATCCTCAAGTTCTCTTTCCAGCAAAGAGCCATAAATATTGTGCCCTACCTTGTTTTCATTGTTTGTATGCCATTTGAAATCAACGCTTCTTTCCACCAACATTTTGGCAAGTAATTTCCCCTTTTTACCAGCACCCAAAAGCACGAGCGGCTGGTCATTCCTGTCCAGCTCCAGAAAATAAGATAGTTTCAAATCTAAAAACCGATTGTCGGCGTAATTCGGGTCGTTACGTGAAGCCCGGTCACCATGGTCTCTCCACTTATGAAGCACCTCTGGCACCGGAACAATCTTCATTGATTGTCCATAAAAACGAAAGGCCAAATCGTAATCTTCGGGGTATCGACGACCAAATCCACCTACGCCTAAAAAGTCTTCTTTGGAGCAGAACCAACACGCAGAAGGGATCACGCATTCCTTATAAATATCTGAGAAATTAGCAGCATTTACAGTAAGGTCGTTCAACCATCGTTCGTAGTTTAAGTATCCTGCTCCTACCCCTGCTTCTGAAAAGTAACTAACCAGACCAACACACAAACTACCAGGCTGCCAGCATTCTATAAATTTCTCCAGCTTTGCCTGTGGCATCAGGTCATCTGCATCCATACGCGTAATGTAACTACCCTGCGCATGCGAAAAACCTGTTTTTAGGGCGGGCAATATTCCTGAACCAGCATTTTGTATCGGTTTAATACGCTCGTCAGAATCCGCATATCGGTTTAACACCTCCCAGGTACTATCGGTAGAGTTGTCGTTTACTGCAAGCAGTTCCCAATTATTATAAGATTGACTAAGAATGGAGTCCAGACAGGCTTCTAGATAGGGCAAGCCACTCTTAACAGGCATGATAATGGAGATCAGCTCTCCTTTCACGTTGTTTCTTTTAAAATCTTTTTGTTGATGCGCTTCACCAGCTTGGGGCCTGAGTAAATAAAGCCGGTATAAATTTGCACGAGATCGGCACCCGCCTCAATTTTTTCCCAGGCATCTTCCGGACTGTGGATTCCTCCTACACCGATAATCGGGAAAGCCTTGTTGGACTTTTCAGCCAGATAGCGAATTACCTCAGTTGACCTTGCGGCAAGAGGTTTTCCACTTAGCCCTCCGTTACCAATTTCTTCTAAGCGTTCTTTAGAAGTTTTCAGATTCGATCGATCTGTGGCTGTGTTGGTGGAAATGACACCCTGAATGCCTGATTTCGCAACTACCTCTATCACTTCATCCAGCTGTGCTTCTGTTCGGTCTGGCCCAATTTTCAGTAAGATCGGTTTTTCCTGTCCAAGCTTCTTGTTCAACACCCGAAGCTGTAGTAGAAGATCAATTAAGAACCCTTTGTCATTCAATCTGGCAATATTTCCAACATTGGGGCAACTTACATTTACCACAAAATAGTCTACATATGGATGAAGTGTTTTAAAGTTCCGAATGTAGTCAGCTTCGGCAACTTCATTGTCTGTAGCGGTATTTTTACCAATGTTTCCTCCAACAATTACTTTCCCTTTGTTCTTCTTCAATCGTTCGGAAATAACATCTACTCCGTGGTTATTAAATCCCATTCGGTTGATCAATGCTTCGTCTTCAGGCAATCGAAACAGACGTTTCCTGGGATTACCTTCCTGTGGTTCAGGTGTTACAGTTCCAACCTCAATAAAACCAAAACCAAAATTTGCGAGTTCGTTAAACAGCTTTGCATTCTTGTCAAAACCAGCTGCCAAACCAACCGGATTCTCAAACTTTAACCCGAATAGTTCTCGTTCCAATCTGGGGTCTTTTACTTTGTAGATGGCTCTGTTAATAGCTGCCTGTCCCGGAATGTAGTGAGTAAGCTTGATAACGGAGAACACAAAATGGTGAATCTTCTCAGGATCAAAAAGAAAGAAAATTGGCTTTAGAAGATACTTGTACATTCCCACGATTTGGGATACAAAATTAGCGAATATTCAGCTTGATCAGTGATCCGTTGATAAAAGTCATAGGAACCCATCAGCCACAAAACGCTCGCTCATTTGGTTTTGATAGTTTACGGCATGGTATTTGTTAATTTTTTGTTAACAGCCTTCAGATCAATTGCTGATTGAAGACTAACCTAAATCCATGGAGCCTTCTCCATAAACCAACCCTAAATTACCAGTAGCCGAAAATGCTCTGCTCCTGGTAATCTGCCTTAGCGAAGCGGTCTCATGAGCCTACTAATTGGTCTTTTGTGACCCTTCGCCAAAGGATAGATTTCTGAAAATACCTTCATCGAACTCACTTTATTTAAGCAAGACGGTTAATTTTGTAGGCAAAACCAGTATCTATGCGTTTAGCTCAGCTTGCAAGGTCGCTTGATCAAAAAACATTTGACGTTCGTGAAGCATTATCAAAAAAGTTTGAAATCGATTTTGAAAAAGGTCCGAACACCAAACTGGATGATGAACACATTGCATACGTTAAGGAGCTTTTTGCTAAGCCAGAGCCCGATAATTCAACCGCGCCCGAAGAAATAGCCGGTGAAGTAATCCCGGATCTCGTAATCGAGGCAGATAAGTCCGACGATAAAAGCACCTCTACTCCCTCTCCGCAGGTTAACTCTAGTGGAGATTTACAAAGTAAAACGGTAGCAGAGCTTAAGAAACTGGCCAAAGAAAACGGGATTTCCGGATTCTCGAAAATGAAAAAAGCGGATTTAATTGACAGTCTTCAGGAAAGCAAACCACCCAAAGAAACAGAACCAGTTAAAGCCACACCAGAGAAAATTGATCTGACGGAAATCAAACGCAAAGAGGGAGTAACAACGGTTGAAGACATTCTGGGTAGACCAGAACCTGAGTTTCCCGATTTACCGAAACCAGAAGAGGCAGAAACAATACGTGCTCCGAAAATCGAATTAGAGGGTATCACCGTCGTCGATAAAATTGATTTGCCCGAACCTCCTAAGAAGGAAGAGAACGAAAAAGAAAATTCGGAACCTAAAGACAAGCAGGATTCAAAGCCGAGAAGAAAAAAAGACAATCCGAGTAGGAATCAGAGTCAACGTCAAGAACGAAATAAGTCTCAGAAACAGAAAGAAAGCCGGAAACCCCGAAAAAAGGAACCTGTTAACAAAGCACCGTCGAAGCAAGAGTTGCAGCGTAAAAAGCTTGAAGAATCATACAAACCCAAGCAGAAGCAAGTAAAGGGAAAAAAGAAGAAGACCGCAAAGAAGAAAGCAGCTTCTGAAAAAGCACAAATTGAAGCGCAAGAAATTCAGCAACAACAGGAAGAAATTAAAAATCCGAAGAAAACCATGATCGGCAAATTCTGGTGGTGGCTTACGAATGGATAATTAACCAATCGGCAAAGGCTAAAGCCTATGCCGCACTTTCAAATTATATCAAGTCCTGAAACCAATAGACCACCGAATCTTCATTCTTGTGGTGTTCGTCTGCTGACGGATTTGGGTATTCTTTGCTTACCACCTTGCCAAGGTTGAATTGTACCGGATGTTTAAAAATGGGACCATCAAAGCAAAAAGTATGGAACTCCCCATTTTCCCCGCAAGGATCAATATGATCTGGTAGGTCATTTAAAAAATCGTTGTCTACCAACCGTCCAACCATAGATTGATCCAGTAAACTACCATTAACACATACCACCAAAGCCTTAAATCCTTTTTGAACAAACTCGTCGATCAAAATACGGGTATCTCTTTTCCAAAGGGGAAATACGCAGTCAATTCCCAATTTTTGCATTTCTTTCTCACGGTAAGCCTTTAAATCTTCAAGGAAGATATCCCCAAAAGCAGTTGTGCTAATTCCACGTTGTTTCATTTCACCCACCATCTCCGACATACTTTGTTCATATTCCTGCATAGACGCGTTCTCAGGCAATTCAACAAGCTTAAAGGGTAAACCAACGGCGTCTAATTGTCGCTGCAATACCTCTAACCGTAAGCCGTGCATCGTAACCCGTTGATGGTGTCGGCTAACTGTTGTAACCAACCGCTCTACAGAATAGACATCTGATTCGTTCAGATTATGTAATGCCATAGCAGCATCTTTACCGGAACTCCAATTGAGAAAAACGGGAACGGACATATTCATAAATAAATACTAGGTGAAGATAGTATTTCAAGATCACCCTGTTGATCTGTGCTTTGCCTTATTCATGTTTCATTGTTACTAAGTTGACTCCTAAAAGCTGAACCCTTACTGCTGGAAAGACCTACTTTTGCATCTGTTGAGATTTTTAACAGTCATATTGCTCTTTGCCACTTTCGTTTGTAACGCTCAGGAAAAGCCAGCTATTACGGATACGATCGTTATAGGTGCAGACACCATTTACCTATTTGAGGACAAAACATGGGAATACAGTCACGCATTGAATTTCAATGGTCTGATGGGTACCGACATGGCTAATGCCATTTCAGGCACCAATCTGCAAATTGATTGGCAGAATGATGTTACGTTCAATTACGACAACGACTTAACCATTTTGGATGATTCAATATGGGTTTGTACCGTAGATTCTAATTTTTCGGACTTTTGCCTGCCTTCAACTGCACCGCTCACATCGGAGTTTAAAATGCGAGGCCGCAGATTTCATTATGGAGTTGACCTGGATCTGGAAACCGGTGATACGGTTCGAGCTGCGTTTGACGGAATTGTTCGTTACTCCAAATTCAACACTGCAGGGTTTGGTTTCCTTACTATAATCAGACATTATAACGGCCTGGAGACTTATTACGCACATCTGTCAAAGCTGCTCGTTAAGCCCAATCAAAAGGTAAAAGCGGGTGAAATTATTGGACTAGGGGGCAATACCGGACGCTCTTACGGTGCACATTTACATTTTGAGGTAAGGTACTTTCATTCACCTATTGATCCCGAAGAACTCATTGATTTTAAAACCGGTCAAATAAGAGATACAAACCTCATCATTCATCGTGGACTTTTTGATTACCGGAAAATTGATGGCTCCAAACGAAAATTCGTTGCTGCGAAAAACAAAACACCGGAACAAATAGCAAAAGAGGCAGCTGAAGCCAAAGAACAAAAATGGCATGTGGTAAAAAAGGGAGATTCTCTCTACGCCATGGCTCTTAAATATCGTACTTCGGTAGACAAGATTTGTGCTCTAAATGGCATTTCATCCTCCAAGATTCTTCAGGTTGGTGAAAAATTAAGAGTTCGTTAACATTTGCTGGCACGCTTTTAGCAAAATCGTTAATAAATGCTAATTTCATTAACTAAAGCACGAATCGATGAAGATAAAACTACTATTACTTGCTGTTGGTTTTGTAGCGTTTAACGCCGCTGCACAAAATATTCAGGATGAGAAGGTAACCTACTCATATATTCAATTACCTAGTAATCCCTTTGAAAGTGGAACTGAGAAATTTTCTGTTTCCGTAACTCAGGATTTTGAGGAGCGAAACCAGGATTCCCTTGAATGGTATGAACAACGTTTGGAGCAGGTGCGCCAGGAACGAGAGGCGGCCATGAAACTGTGGTTCGAAGAAAAAGAAAGAATTGATCGCTCCTATTATGAGGCGATGGCCAAATATGAAAAGGATGTAGCTGCCGGAAGCACTACCTCTGTTAAGCCAACCGATCCGGTTTACACAGCGTGCCCATGTATGCCAGATCCGGACAAACCATTCCTGACCGATGACATCCCAGTAGATGCTGTATCTGAAATGATTAAAATTCCGGGATTTGAACGCGCTGAAGGCGGAGCCAAAATCACACTCGGATTTCAGGGATTCGACAAGGGTGAAATAACTCA
This sequence comes from Parvicellaceae bacterium, assembly GCA_965267315.1. Taxonomy (GTDB): domain Bacteria; phylum Bacteroidota; class Bacteroidia; order Flavobacteriales_D; family Parvicellaceae. The sequence continues at coordinate 2,893,031 of OZ253949.1, read as the reverse complement.
CAAGAAGGAAACTACTGGCGATATTAAATACACCATACAGTATAAACATCCCGTACACGTGAAAATTGAGGACAAGGACGGAACGGTAACATACGACAAACTACACCCGTCAACAACAGGCTTTCAGACCTTTACCACACAGGCTTTCAAGTCTGAATATGAATTTAAATTGTGGTGGATGGACAATGAGGAAACTTTTTGGACTCAAAGGCAGAAAGACGTCATTAATGTGGTAGTAGGTAGTTTAAATGGCAAACTTGCGAACGAAATAGGTTACCCGAAACAATCGAGAACGACTGAAATTTACACAGCAAAGGATCGGGATTTTGATTACACGGATTTGTTGGAGGCATACCAAAGTGCCAAAGATGGATTGCTACAGCTTTCTGTGGACAGAGATAAAGAAGCTGCATTAGAATACCTGGGTACGGCTATTAGTAAGTACAATCAAATCCTTACAGAATCTGATGTAAACAATAAAAAAGCACGAATCAACCACAAGGTAACGGCAGCAATTTATTGCAACCTGGCGGAATGCTATATGTGGATGGATGATTTCTCTCAGGCGGAATTGTTCTTAAATAAAGCTGCTAATGTTGGTGTTGGGAAATATAAACGACATGGCAACAACATGATGCCTTTCTTAATGGATCAGAAAAAGAGGTTTGCCGCCAATCAATAAAATACTGCGTATAACAGATTGATAACCGAAAGAGCTGGAAGATTTGGGAAACCGACTTTCAGCTTTTTCATTTTGTCGCCAGCGGATTTACAACCGCGCTCCGCAAAATTTACAATGCCTGGCATTGGAATCGTGGCCTTCCCGAGAGCAAGAGGGACAAGCCTGGGTCGATATACGCTCTTCTTTCCTGGCCAGTTCAACGCTTACCATACCAGTAGGTACTGCTATAATCGCATAACCCATAATCATTATGATCGACGAAACGAATTGACCTAACTCCGTTTGAGGACTAATGTCTCCATAGCCAACGGTGGTAAGTGTTACTATCGCCCAATAAATACTTCTCGGAATACTCGTGAACTTGGTATCGTCGTAGTCTTCCACAATGTACATTAAAGTACCAAGAATGGTAACCAGTACCATTACCCCAAAAAGAAATACCAGAATACGAGCCCTACTTGCGCTCAAAGCTTTCATCAGAACCTGTGCTTCCTTAACATAGCGTGCTAATTTGAATATTCTAAAAACCCTCATAAGCCTGATGGTTCGGATGGTTTTTAAGAAAGTAGCATTGGTAGAGAACAAACCAAGATATGTTGGCACGATAGACAGCAAGTCCACAATGCCATAAAAACTAAAAATGTATCGAAACGGCTTCCGAACACAAACAATTCTCAGAACATATTCGATCGTAAAAAAGATAGTAAAAACCCACTCCGCCACATGGAATTCTGTAGCGTACTTCTCTCCTATTTCTTTTACGCTATCGAGCATTACTACCGTAACACTTAACCCGATAGCCAACAACAAAAGGACATCAAATAGCTTTCCCGCAGGCGTATCTGCCTCATAAATAACCTCATGAAGTTTTTTTTGCCATGGACGCGATGCGGCTATTTCCTCTTGCGACATTCAACAAATATAGCAATGCACCGGAGCATTTGTATCGCACTAACTGACTCTTGCCCACAACCAATTGCTAAAACCAATGATAATTTCGACTTTTGGCAGACATGGAAATCTACGTTAATACTCCTGCATCCGGAATTATTACAAAATCCGGATACGATCTGGCAAATCAATTTGATGTAGCCATGATGAACTGCCCAAGTCGCGCATTTGATGAATTTGAACCAATTGCTTACGCTGAAACCAAACGGTTAGCAGCTGATTTTCTGATGGCTGCGGCAACCGAAATAGCGTTTATACCTAATTTCAGCTATGGGCTAAGCGCTATCATTGCCTCGTTAAGACAGAAACACAACCGTGTTCTTCTTTATCAACACGATTACGAATCGGTGACCTTGCCTTTTAAGCTGAACAAATTTGAAATTGACTGGATTGATTCACAGGGCTTTTCAAACGACATCTTACTAAACGCCATTGAAAAGACAAAAGCGGAACTATTGGTAATAAGCCATGTTCAGTATCTATCCGGATATAAATCAGACTTAAAGTTAATTGGTGACGCGTGCAAAGAAAAGGGCATACGGCTAATTATAGACGCTACTCAAAGTATGGGGCTGGCCGACATTGACTTTGAGCATTTAAATGTTGACGTGATTTTGTCCAGCAACTATAAATGGATGAACGCAGGTTACGGATCAGGCACATTACTGTGCAAGGAAGAATTCATTGATTCGTATCAACCTGTTATTGGTGGACGCAACAGCATGCGAATGATCAATGGTAATTTTACGTTTCCCGGAGATTTGAATAGTTATGAACCCGGCCACCTGCCAATCCACAACCTGCTCTTATTGAATGGGGCCTTAAAGGAAAAACTTGAAATTGGTAAAACAGATATTGAACTTCATGCGAAAGCACTCATGAAAAGCTTTTTTGAAAATCTGGATCAACACCTGTTTGAAATAGTTGGTGGAACATCAACTGAGAATAAAGCTGGAATTGTTTGTATCCGTAATATTAAGGGATTATACAATTATCTAACTGAATGTGGAGTAGTTTGCGTGGAAAGAGGAGAAAATGTTCGTTTTGGCTTCCATTACCACAATTCCAAAGAGGAAATAGAAGAACTGTGCCGTATTTTAAACAGCTTCACAAAGCACTAGTAAGATCCTGAATCGTACTCAATTTTGCACACGCGTAGTTTATAAGATTCGTACCACCTCTCCTTCCCCATCCGCTTGGCCTTTTGATGAAGTGAATCCTTTTTCCATTTATTCATTACCTCCATGTCTCGCCAATAAGAAATGTGAATTCCAAAACCATCGGGATTTCGGAAATACTCATTGCCCAAATAACCATCATATTTCTCCGCCTCCTGTTCAGTAAGGATATTCATTTCGGCATAGCCTTCATCATCCTCTGTTCGAATGGATGTAAAAATAGCGGCGTAATAAGGAGGTTCGGGAGTATCAGCAATTTTCATATCAGGTCATTTTCAGCAAGTAATCCGCAAAGTACTCTTTCGTATCTGTAAACTTTCGATCAACTACCAACTTTGTATCTTCAATTATTTCGCGGATTAATTGATCATTGTACTTGCGGCTTATTTCAGTATGAATCCTTTCTCCGGCCTTAAAATGATATGTTCTTCCGCCTATTTCCACCTGTTGATCACACTTACTTTCAAGATAACTTTCAGCCAATCCTGTCTCTTTGGAGTATAATGGACGATGTATAAATTGATCTACTTGAATATTTGCGTCTAGTTCACGGTTTATTCTGTGCAATAAATTCAGGTTAAATTCCCTGGTATAACCCTGAGCGTCATTATACGCAGGCAATACGATGGATTCGTCCTTTATCAAATCAACGCCCATCAGAACTTTGTCGCCTTTGTTTAAGCAGCCTGAGAGTTTGTGCATGAAACCCTTTGCAGCCACATCCAACATGTTCCCGATATTGGATCCCAGGAACAAAATGACCTTCGGAACACTCGTTTCGTTTACCTTTTGAAGTGCCTGAAAATACTCACCGCAAATGGGTTCTACCCTTAAGGTTGGCAATTTAGTATTCAGCATATTTTGTAAACCTTCAAGTGCATTTGGTGAAATATCAACAGGCTTGTATATAAACTCCTTCTTGCCTGTTAGTTCTTTAAGAATTTCGAATGTTTTTTTGCCATTTCCGGCCCCTAGTTCAATCAATTCGAAAGATCCAGTCATGTCAAAACTCTCAACAATAGTAGCGGTTTGTTCGGATAATATCTCAAATTCACAATTGGTAAGGTAATACTCAGGCATCTCCATGATCTTAACGAACAGCTGATCACCACGCTCGTCATAAAAGTATTTGGAAGAAAGTTTTTTTGGCTCTGAAGAAAGTCCTTGGTGTACGTCTTTTTCGAATTGATTCATTTAGCTAATCTGATTCCTGAAAATTGCCACTGAAAGTGTGGATGAAAAAAGTTCCTGTACGTATGGCGTGAGTGGTTTGGTGAAGTGGCAGCTGACGCCCCTCTCAGCACCATTTGATTGATCATAAATTTTCCGTTATACTCTCCTACTGCGCCTTCTGCAGTCTTGAAACCTGGATATGGCAAGTAGGCGCTATTCGTCCACTCCCAGCGATTCCCCCACTCTACATGGGCAGAAGCCACTTCCCACTCAAACTCCGTTGGAAGTCGATACCCAAGCCAATTTGCAAAAGCACTTGCCTCGTAGAAACTAATGTGGGTAAGAATTTCTCCACGATCCACTTTCTTGAGACCTCCCAAAGTGAAGTTCTTCCATTCGCCGTCGATAAAATGCCAATGCAATGGATTCTGTATGCTATGTTCATTTACCCAGGCCCAACCCTCGTCCAACCACAGTTCAAAACGGTTATAACCCCCATCCTCAATAAAATCCAGGAAATGTCCATTGGTAACCAACCAATTTGCCACCTCGGTTTGATGAATATATACTTTGTGTCTACCCAATTCGTTATCAAAGCAGAACGACTCTTGATTGTGGCCAATTTCATACACCCCTTCATCTATAATTACCCAGTTATCTGACGTGTTTTTTTGCCCCACTAATTCTCCATGCTTTTTATACAATGGAAAAAGTGGGTTATGCCCGAGAACATATTTAAGATCCGTCAGCAACAGTTCTTGATGTTGTTGTTCATGATTCAAGCCAAGCTCAACCAAATTCAATACTTGTTGACCTGATTCCTGGGCGAGTAGTTTGGTCATAAACTGATCCACATATTGTCGGTATTCGTAAACCTGGGACACAGTTGGACGGGTCATGTTGCCCCGGTTGGCTCTAAGGGTCCTTGTGCCTACTGTATTGTAATAGCTGTTGAATAAATAACCAAAATCAGGGTGAAACTCTTTGTAGCCAGGTTGGTGTTTTTTAAGGATCATCTCTTCAAAAAACCACGTGGTATGAGCAAGATGCCACTTCGGCGGACTTATGAAGTCAACCGGTTGAGGGACGTAATCCTCCGTCTCAAGAGGTGCGCAAATGTCTTCTGTAAGTTTTCTGGTTTCCCGGTATCGATTTAACATTGCTTAAATCTAATGGGAATTTATGAATGAAGTGGCTAAAATTGGTGGTCTTTTATTATTGAATGAAATGATGTGTGCCCTTTTCCTTTTGTTTATTACAAAGTCCTTACGGAATGATGATGGTATCCAAATCAGATGCGTAGGTGGCAAAAACACCAATTGCATTACCGCTAATATTTGACACCGGATTTCCGGGCGTGGTTCCAAATGGGCCTCCTCCGCCCTGACCTTCGTTAAGCACCTTGAAGTACTGGTATACATTCTCGTCCATACTCAAAAGTTCAAGCACCGCGGTATCACCAGTATCCCAATCATAGGCAAACAAAGGGAAGTCTACCTGTTCTCCATTAAAAAAATCATCATCCCAGTAATAAACATCTGAACGGCGTCTGGAACCATACCATGCTTTGAGTCGGTAATTATCTCCTGCTACCGCGGGATCAACGTAGTTAAGTGTTATTAAATTTTGAGAATCACCTCCAAAAAAACCAGGCACCAATTGATGGGTGAGAGAGTCTATTTGAATCAGGGTAGGTAAAGTACTTACAGCCGTATTCGTATCACCATTATGAACGACCGTTAGTGTATATTCTCCCGGTGAAAGTGCAGGTAAGGATGCCTCATACCTGCCCGGATCAGTTTCAACAAAAATGTAATTGTCGCCACCAAATGTGCTAAGAGTCACAGTGGCCCCACTCACGTGTTCAGTTGGGCTACCATTGTCCAGTGCCTGAGACATGGTTAAATTGACCCTGTTTTTCCCGGAGTTGTGTACCTCGGCATCAATTACCAGTTTGGGCTCACCATCCCTGTAATCGATCTGTATGACCTTCTCGCAAGATGCGAAAACCAAACAGGCTATTATAAATAATACTAAGTTTCTCATTATTATTTGAAATGGAAGTTATAGGTGATTGTCGGGATAATTGAGAAGAGAGACAATTGTACCGCTTCTGTAACATTTGGATTGGTTTCACTTTGCCTGAAATCAATAGAATAGGCATTTTCACGGGCGTAGACGTTGTATATGGAAAAGTTCCAACTGGACGTCCATTTCTTGTCTACCTTTTCATCTTCCCCGGTTTCTGGATTTCTTACGAGTTTAAAATCTTTTGTTCTAAGAGTCATCCCCAAATCCAGTCGGTGATAATCTGGCATTCGGTCTCCATTTCTAGTGGAATAAAGGTTGTATTGGGTTCCATCAACAACATACTTACCTACCGGAAAGGTTACCGCGTTACCAGTATAATAAACCCACGCACCCGACAGATCAATTCGGTCATTTATCTTGTAGATACCTACAATTGACACATCGTGTGTTCTGTCTTGCTTGGCAGGATACCAGGCTCCATCATTTATACCTGCAATTTGTCGTTCGGTTCTGGCCAAGGCGTAGCTTATCCAACCGGTTAGCTTTCCTTTTCTTTTTTTGAAATAAAGCTCCAAACCATAGGCACGACCATCTCCAAACAACAGATCTCCTTCTATGGTTGGGTTAAAGTTCACATCAGCTCCCAAACGAATGTCTATGGCGTTCTGAATATTTTTATAGTAGGTTTCCGCCGAGAGCTCATATTCATTATTCCTCAAATTCCTGTAGTATCCTATAGAGTACTGATCTCCAATTTCGGGCTTTATGTTATTGCTACTTGGCAACCATACATCGGTTGGCGTTGAACTTGTAGCATTGGAAAGCAAGTGCAAAAACTGGTAAGTTCTTGTGTAAGCCGCTTTAACCGAACTAAATTCATTGATAGAAAAATTGGATGAAAACCGTGGTGCCAATCCATTATAAGATGCTACAGCCTCTCCACGACTATATGCAGTAGTGTCCATTAGTTCTCCCTCAGCATTGTAACTGTATATATCACCGGGCCCCAATTGAGTAAAGTTGGAAAACCTAAGCCCGTAGTTCAGTTTTAGCCTTCCATCACCAATCTTTTGTTCGTTGGCCACATAAGCTGCACTCTCCAGGCTATAGTTGGTCTGAATATCTGCAGCGGTAAACTCACTACTTTCGATCTCACCTGGCTTAATTTTATGATAGATCAGATTTCCACCGAATGAGATGGTATTCTTATCGTTGGCAAAGTAGTCAAAGTCCTTTTTAAAGTTCCAATCCTGAATAACCGAGCCCAATGCTGTTTCATCTTCTCCATCTCCAAAACTTATTTCGTAACTGTAATTACTGAAAATCAGCGAGGCATTTCCGAACAACTTGTCTCCGTATATATGGTTCCATCTTAATGTTCCGGTTGCATTGCCCCAATCGAAACCAAATACATTGGAAAAGCCAAAATTATCCCTCCCAAAATAGCCGGATAGAAAAAGCCTGTCTTTATCTCCCAGTTCATAATTGGCCTTGGCATTTAAGTCGTAGAAATAAAGAACACTTTGATTCAGCGTAGAATCTTGAGAAAGCTTTAGGAACATATCTGCATAAGTTCGTCTACCGGAAATAATAAAGGAACCTTTATCCTTTTTAATTGGTGCCTGTAAGGTTAATCGGGAAGAGATCAGACCGATTCCTCCATCTGCCTGAAATTGCTTCGCATTTCCCTCCTTCATCTTTATATCCATTACAGACGACAGCCTTCCTCCGTACTCTGCCGGAATGCTTCCCTTGTAAAGCTTCACGTCTTTCAGAGCATCGGAGTTGAAGACAGAGAAAAAACCAAGTAAATGAGATGCATTGTATACCGGCGCACCATCCAGTAAGATCAGGTTTTGGTCGGCTCCGCCACCTCGTACGTAAAACCCGGCATTCCCTTCACCTGCCGACTTCACGCCGGGCATTAATTGAATGGTTTTTAGCACATCCTTCTCTCCAAATAAAACCGGAATGCTTTCAATCTTTTTAATGTCAATAGTCTCTACACCCACTTCCGTAGAGGTGACGTTTTCATCTTCTTTTTCCGCAGTTATCTCTACCTGATCCAACACTTCGGCCTGAAAGCCAATCTCCACGTCATTTCGAACGTTGTCTTTAAGATCAACCTCAAACTCCTGGGTTTCGAATCCAAAGAAACTATAAGCAATTATATAAGCTCCTTCGGGCAAAGTAAGTGAGTAAAAGCCATATTCATTGGTTACGGTTCCAACTCCAGGCTGCCCCTTCACCAGAATATCTACACCGATCATATCTTCGCCTGTGTCCCCATCCTTAACTGTACCGCTAATAGTATATTTCTGTTGAGCAACAGTGATCATCGTAAAAAACACCAGAACGCCTGTGAGAGCAATTTTCATCTTATTCAATTATTGTCTGCGAAATTAAGACCAGTAATGAATTAACATTCCTTTATTCAACCAACGGTAGGAATTACTGAATAAGTGGAACACTCCACCTAAATAGATGTTCACTACGACCACTATGAACAGATGAATCTGCAAAAGCAAGCGTTTAATTTGGTTGTCGACACGATCAATTGACTATATTTAGGTTAGCTATTACGAAACTAATCTATCTATGAGTGTTCTTAATTACCTTGTCCCTCACGATTTTACTGAAGTTGGCGACGCTGCCTTTGACTACGCCATAAATCTGGCAAAGAAATCACAGGCAGAAATATATCTGGTGCATATTGTAAAGAGGGAATCGGAAAAGGATGACGCAAAAAAGAAGCTTGTAGAGATTATAAAAAGCAGATCTGAAACGGCCGGCAATATTAAAGTTGGCGGAAGTGTAAAAACGGGCAATATTTTCGAAGACATTGCTTCCACAGCAAAAAAAGTGGAATCCAATCTGGTAATAATGGGCACACATGGTGCCAAAGGAATGCAAAAAGTACTGGGCTCCTTTGCTATGAAAGTGGTTACAAGTACTAACCTACCCTTCTTAATCGTTCAATCCGGTGTTGATCTGAAACCCGTAGACAAAATTGTGTTCCCTGTAGATGTTGAAGTGGAAAGTCTGCAGATCATGAATATGGCAGCTTATATGGCTCGACTTTTTGAGGCTGAGGTCCATCTTATTGCCCCTACCCAAACGGATAACATGTTGTCAAGAAGAATTCAAAACAACATGAAGATTGTTGCAAAGGAACTTAAGAAAAAAGAAGTAGACTATGTGACCAAACTGATTGCCGGGGGCGGCTCATTCACAAGCAAGACAATGTCTTACGCTAAAAAAGTGAATGGAAGCATGATCGCTATTTCCGTTAATACGGAGGGAAAAGTACTGGGACTTAACAAGTTCGCTCAGGGAATTATCACCAACGAAGAAAAGATTCCGGCAATGATTGTACACGCAATTAGCGTTTCCTCTACGTATTTCTAAAATGTTACCCATTCTCCTGGAATCGGAGGAATTAATTGTTATAAATAAACCTCCCGGACTTGCTGTACATCGAAGCAAACTGGTAAGAAACACCTCCGAATTTGCCCTTCAACAACTTCGGGATCAAATCGGCCAAAAGGTGTTCCCGGTTCATCGTTTAGACAGGAAAACATCGGGAGTGCTAGTCTTCAGTAAGCAACAGGATAAAGTAGCAATCTGGCAAGAACGGCTCAGTAATTCCGTGAAATCTTATTTGGCCATAGTCCGAGGGTATACAGATGCTGATGGCATTGTGAACAAACCTTTACTCAATGATGCAGGCAAACTCCAATCGGCCGAAACACACTATAGAAATGTCGGCTTCGCTGAACTGGCTATTCCTTTTGGAAATCACCCAACCGTGAGGTACAGCCTGGTTGAGGTTTTCCCTAAAACCGGTCGAACCCATCAGATTCGCAAACATTTCAATCATCTCCGGCATCCCATTATTGGCGACAGACCACACGGCTGTAACAAACAAAATAAACTGTTCCTGGAACGGTGGAACATGAGTACCATGTTATTGCATGCTCACCGACTTGATTTAAAAACCGAGGCAAGCGAATTAAAATTGGAAGCGCCAATTTGGCCTGAATTTGAACGAATGATCCATACATTGAATTTTGAAACAGATTTAGTTAATTTGTGACTAACAAATACGTGTATTGATGGGAAGAGCGTTTGAATTCAGGAAGGAAAGAAAAATGAAGCGTTGGTCTAAAATGGCCAAACAGTTTACCCGAATTGGCAAGGACATTGTAATTGCCGTAAAAGAAGGCGGGCCTGATCCGGATGCTAACTCCAAACTTCGTGCGGTTATCCAAAATGCCAAGGCGATTAACATGCCGAAGGACAACATTGAGAGAGCTATCAAGCGAGCTACAGATAAGGACACGGCAGACTATAATGAAGTGACTTTCGAAGGATATGCCCCACACGGAATCGCAGTATTTGTTGAATGCGCCACTGACAACAATAACAGAACGGTAGCCAACGTAAGAGCGGTTTTCAACAAGAACAATGGCACTCTGGGCACCTCAGGTTCGGTCGAATTCATGTTTGAGCGTAAATGCCACTTCAAAATTGTTGATCAGGGCTTTGATCTGGAAGAATTAGAGTTTGAATTGATCGATTCGGGAGCGGAGGAAGTGTTTAGAGACAATGAGAATGAAGAACACATCATGATCTACGGCGACTTCCCCAATTTTGGAGCGATTCAAAAAGATCTGGAAGATAGAGGAATTGAAATCGTAGAATCTGGCTTTGAACGAATTCCAACAACTACCAAGACTCTTAGCGAGGAACAAATAGAAGAAGTAGAGAAACTGCTTGAGAAAATGGAAGACGAGGATGATGTGATGAATGTATATCACAACATGGCTTAGACCCTCTCCAAACGGCACTTAAACCAACTCTGTACGAATCTCCACCTTCAAATGCAATGTCTTGTGAACAGGACATTTATCGGCGATTTCAAGTAGTTTTTTCTTTTGAGAATCATCCAGATCACCTTTTAATTCGATCTTTCGCTGAAACGTATCAATCTTGCGACCGGGATCTTCCAGGTTCTCACAATCCTTGCAATGATCTTTCTTGTGATCAACATGAACCACCACTTTTTCCAGATTCCATTCCTTCCTGTCTGCATACATGCGAAGTGTCATTGCAGTACATGAAGCAAGCGCCGCAGAAAGATAACCGTAAGGGCTAGGACCAAAATCATCGCCACCATATTGTTCAGGTTCATCTGCAATCAACTTGTGTTTACCTGCAACCATCGTGGTCGTGAATCCCTTCTGGCCAAGGCTGGCCGCTACCTGATGATCCGTTTTTGGCAACTCTACTTCAGAAATTTGAATGTAGCGAGAAACCCAACCGGCAATTACGGAACCAACATAAGCCGCATCTTTCTTGTCAGACAACAGATGATCTGCGCCGTCCAGTGAAATAAAGCTTTTAGGGTGCATGGCGGCTTCATAGATCTCTTTAGCGTTCTCTACGCCAACGGTTTCGTCCTGAGGGGAGTGAAAAATAGCCAATGGTCTTCTTAACGATGCAATCACCTCCTGCATACTGGTTTGTTCTATGTCTTCCAGAAACTGCTTTTTAACCCGAAAATCTCTTCCTCCGATATCTACCTGCGCCTCTCCCTTCTTGTTGATTTTTTCAATCTTATCTGAAAAATGATGCTTCACATGCTCCGGGTTGGCCGGAGAACCTATTGTGACCACCGCCCTGATCTGATCCAATTGCGACGCAGCCATAAGAACAGCGGTGCCTCCAAGCGAATGCCCTATCATAATTTCAGGTTTCTTACCCTGCTCTGACAGATACTCAACAGCGTTGATCAAATCACTGACGTTGGATGAAAAATTCGTGTCTGCAAACTCTCCTTCACTATCTCCAAGTCCGGTAAAGTCAAAACGCAGCACGGCGATTCCTTCTTCGTTCAATGCTCTTGTAAGTTGCCTAACTACTGAAAGATTCTTACTACATGTGAAACAATGAGCAAACACGGCGTAAGTAATCGGCTCCTGATGGTCAGGCATATCTATGCGACCTGCCAAAGAGGTGTTTTGAGAATTGTTGAACTCTACTTTAGATGAACTCATAGCTTAATGTACTGTTGACCAATTGTCGGTTGCTTAAAGTTAACACGAAAGAGACAGCTTAGTTCTGTCTTCGCACATTGAGAGCCACTAATTCGATGGACATTTTTACTTTTACTGACATTCGGATACTGACATTCGGAGTGAACTTCCGTTAAGTACACCAGACCATGGAGCATCTTAGGAATTTAAAAGATCAAGCAAAATCTGCAAAAAAGGCAAATAAACGAGCTCTTGAAAAGTTAAAAAAATTGCCTAAACGAGAAGTTGATGACCTGATCCATTCCCTTCATGAACAGGCGTTCCAAAATATAGATTGTCTGGATTGTGCTAATTGCTGTAAAACGACAGGCCCGCTACTTACCGATAAAGACGTTGTTAGAATCTCAAAACAGCTAAACAAAAAACCTCAGGATTTTATCGAGGAATTCCTTCGCGTGGATGAAGATGGGGATTTCATTTTTCAATCGCTCCCCTGCCCCTTTCTGGATCAGGATAATTTTTGCTCGATATACAGTGTGCGCCCAAAAGCGTGCAGGGAATACCCACACACCGACAGACCCCGGCAACAACAAATTCTTAAACTAACCTTAAAGAATACCGAAGTTTGCCCGGCCGTGTACCAAATTGTGGAACAAATCAAGGCTCACATATAAAGCAACCGGCTCCTCACAACCTGGAAACCCAGTAAAATCAGCCAGAAAGCTCGGGCAATAACCGTATATTTGCCGCGATTTTCGCATCTAAAATTGAATATTAGCTATGATCGCAGCACACAATGTGTCTTTACAATACGGAAAAAGAGTTCTATTTGATGAAGTCAACATCAAGTTCACCGGATCGAATTGTTACGGTGTAATCGGAGCCAACGGAGCCGGTAAGTCAACTTTTTTAAAAATACTTTCGGGTGATATTGACCCCAATACCGGACATATTGAAATAGAACCTGGTAAGCGTATGGCTGTCCTTAAGCAGGACCACTTTGAATACGATGATTGTACCGTTCTGAATACGGTGATCATGGGGCATGACAAGCTCTGGAACATTATGCAGGAAAAAGATGCGATCTATGCAAAACCTGATTTTTCGGATGAAGACGGATTAAAAGCTTCTGAGTTGGAGGCCGAATTTGCCGAAATGGACGGATGGAATGCCGAATCCGATGCGGCTGCCCTACTCTCAGGTCTTGGCATACAAGAGGAAGACCATTACAAACTGGTAAAAGACCTTGAAGGTGCATTAAAAGTAAGAGTTCTTCTGGCCCAGGCATTGTTTGGAAATCCTGATATTCTTATTCTGGATGAGCCAACAAACGACCTTGACACCAAAACCATTACCTGGCTGGAAGACTTCCTGCTGGATTTTCAGAATACGGTAATCGTGGTTTCTCACGACAGACACTTTTTGGATACCGTTTGTACCCATATTGCGGATATTGATTTTGGAAAAATTCAAGTATACACAGGTAATTACACCTTTTGGTACAGGTCAAGTCAACTGGCAGCACAGCAACGCGCCAATCAAAACAAAAAAGCTGAAGAGAAGAAGAAAGAACTGCAGGAATTTATTGCCCGATTTAGCGCAAACGCCTCTAAATCAAGACAAGCTACAAGCAGGAAGAAACTTCTGGATAAAATCAATGTGGAAGATATCCAACCATCCACCAGAAGGTATCCGGCCATTATTTTTGAACAGCAGCGAGAAGCGGGGAACCAAATCCTTCACATTGAGAATTTGAGTTACTCCCTGGATGGAGAGGTTTTGTTTAAGGACTTTAATCTGAACGTCAATAAGGGTGATAAGATTGCTTTCCTTGCAGACAACGGACTGGCGGTTACTTCATTATTCAAGATTTTAGCTGGGGAGTTACAGCCAGACTCCGGTAGTTTCGAATTTGGACAGACTATTACCCACACCTACATGCCTAACCATAATGAAGAGTATTTCGACACTTCGGAAAACCTTATTGACTGGTTGAGACAATTCTCGGAGGAGAAAGACGAAGTATATATTCGCGGTTTCCTTGGGAAAATGCTGTTCTCAGGAGAAGAAACTTTTAAGTCAGCATCAGTACTTTCAGGTGGAGAAAAGGTAAGATGCATGTTATCAAAGACCATGCTTTCGCACGCCAATCTGATTATTCTCGACGAGCCTACCAACCATTTGGATTTGGAGTCGATTACTGCGTTAAATAACGGCATGATGGATTACAACGGTACGCTATTGTTCAAAACCTACGACCATGAGTTGACTTCCACTGTGGCAAACCGTATTGTAGAATTGGGACCGAATGGTTTTATGGATAAAATGATGCCGTATGACGACTACCTTTCCAGTGAAAAGGTGGCTGAACAGAGATCCGCGTTATTGAACTAACGCTTCTTTGCCTGCCTTTCCTGAATTACCTGTTCAACAGGAACATTTTCAATTTTACTGGTGAGCCAGGAATGGAGATCGAGATACAGTAACGGTCGCCATTCATAAGTATCTTCCAATACTTTATCAAGGTCGGATCTCAGCCTCCTGAAAGGTACTGAAAGGTCTCGTCGATTCATATAAACCGAATCTTTCACAAAGGCCAATACAAGTTTTTGAACTTGTTGTAAATCATTCATTTTCATTAGGTATCGGTAAACTGACCTAATTTGATAGTTTAACAGATCATCATTCCCCAGTTCATAATGCGCAACAAGATTCAGAATACGTGAAAAACACTGCACATCCTCACGCAGGTTGACCCCAGTAGAATTGATGATCTTATTCAAATACTTAATACAGGCTCTGTGCTCACCGGCTCCGAAATACATACAAGCTATCTTGTACCAAAACACCATACTTCGATGCATGTCCAGGCGTCCTTCGTAAACATTTAGGCGAGCCTCAAATTGACTCAGGTATTTGCACCCTTCGGTAAATTCCCCTTTTAAAAAAAATGAGTTTAGCCTGGCCGTTTCCAGGTACACAAAACAAATCTTTTCAACGTTTTTCGTACGATCCTTTAAACCATTGGCAAACCCTTCAAACTTGTTAAAAAGTCTCTCGAAACGCTCTGGCGCGTTACAATAGAACAAGGCGGAAAGTGCATTATGCACCCCTTTCAAATACAATTCAGGCTCTGCCTTCAATAACTCCGGACGCGCTTCAAGTAGCCTCATCCATCGTAGCGCGTATTGATAACATTTAGCGAAATCCTGAATAATAAAATGATACCACACATAGCACTGGTACTTATAGACCTTCCCTCTGGCACCCATTAGCTGGGTACAATTTGGTTTTTCCTTGTGAAAAAACTCCAACAGCTCTTTAAACTCTTGTCTATTCTTGGCATGCCCTTGCTTGAGATAGTAATCATATAGTTTGAGGGACAAATCCGACCAACAGCCCTCCTCACGAATGCCCTCACGAATGGAAACAGACTGGGCGACCAGTGAATCTGCACGATCACTTGCGCTTCTCGTCACGTGACGGTTTTCAATTTGCTTCTCGAATTCTACTATCTCTAATGAAGCCACAGAATCCCTCAGATCCTGCGCAAGTACTTTCGCCTTGTCCAACTGTATCAAACTTTGATCATAAAGGCCTCTACGGTACAAAACGTGCGCGAAACTGATCAATTCACGCAACCTGATAGCCGGATCCAGGTGATGAAGCAACCGCAGACTGATCATCAGTTGCTCATACAAATGAGCTTTTAGGTTGGATAGCTGAGATGGTTTTAAATCAGGAAATACAGCCTTTATTTTACCCTCATCGTAAACTTTTAATTTATCCAGAACATCAAAAAGCTGCAGGAACTTTAATTTTTTTCCTGAAAAATTTCGATTTGCATACAACTTGAAATGCCTTTTCTCTGATTTAGAAAGAGACTTTACCAATTGGAACAGTTGATTTCGAAGTTGGTTGGACATGTGAAAAACGAGATTCAGATTTTCTCTAACGCCGTGGCTTCCAGAGCCTCCCTCTCCACTTTACACATCTTAACAAGATATTCAGTTTGGTTTGAGTTTAGCCGTTTCTATTCAAATTTTTGATCCCGAAAACTAAGCAAAACAACTAACTAATGAGCAATCGTTTATATGTGTTTGATACAACCCTCAGAGATGGTGAGCAGGTTCCAGGATGCAAACTAGGACTTGAAGACAAACTTGAAATCGCAAAAGAACTTGAATCATTGGGAGTTGACACTATTGAGGCTGGCTTTCCCAGTTCAAGCCCATTGGACTTTAAGGCGGTTGAAGAAATTGCTAAAACGATCACCGAAAGCGGAGTGTGTGCTTTAAGCCGAGCCGTAGAAGCAGATATAGACGCTGCCGCAAAAGCTCTTAAACCAGCTAGGCACCCGAGAATCCACACAGGTATAGGCACCTCGGATTCTCATGTGTTTCAAAAGCTTAAAACCACCCGAAAAGACATTCTGACACGCGTTCAAAAATCCGTCTCCTATGCACGGAACAAGGTAGCAGAAGTAGAGTTCTATGCAGAAGATGCCGGACGGACGGACAATGAGTTCCTAGCGAAGGTGGTTGAAACGGCTATAAAATCAGGAGCTACAATCATTAACATTCCTGACACCACAGGATACTGCCTTCCTCAACAGTACGGAGCAAAAATCGGATTCCTGATGAACCATGTCCCCAATATCGACAAGGCCATTCTTTCTACACACTGCCATAACGACCTTGGTCTTGCAACAGCCAACAGCATGACGGGTATTTTGGCTGGCGCCAGACAAGTGGAATGTACAATCAATGGAATCGGGGAAAGAGCAGGTAATTGCTCGCTGGAAGAGATCGTGATGATCATCAATCAACATTCTGCCATTGATTTGGAGCATAGAATCGACACCCGCCAGCTTACAGCGATTAGCAAGATGGTAGAGCACAAAATGAATATGCCAGTTCAAAAAAACAAGGCTATTGTTGGAGAAAATGCCTTTGCTCATTCATCCGGAATCCACCAGGATGGCATCCTGAAAAGTCGGGAAACCTATGAAATCATTAACCCGGAAGACGTGGGAGCCGGAACTTCA
The DNA here is from genome assembly GCA_965267315.1 of Parvicellaceae bacterium. Classification (GTDB taxonomy): domain Bacteria; phylum Bacteroidota; class Bacteroidia; order Flavobacteriales_D; family Parvicellaceae. The sequence goes on along the minus strand of OZ253949.1, from coordinate 2,875,931 downwards.
AAAATCATTCTAACCGCACGAAGTGGAAGAGCCGCACTAAAGCACTGTGCCGAGAAGCTAGGCTACGCTTTGACGGGGCACAAACTAAACGAAGCTTATGAAAAGTTTGTTGCCATAGCCGATCAGGAAAAACTGATTACCGACAATAAATTACGATCAATCCTAAAGACTATCTGAGATGAGAAAGACGTTGTTCGATAAAATCTGGGGCATGCATGTGGTGAAGTCCTTAAACCAGGATACTGACGTAATCTACATCGACCGCCATTTTGTTCACGAAGTCACAAGTCCACAAGCCTTCGAGAAACTAAACCAAAAAAACATCAAGGTTTTTCGGCCCAAACAGGTAACTGCCACCGCAGACCACAACGTGCCAACAGTGGATCAGCATCTACCTATCAGCGATCCCCTTTCAAAATCACAGGTAGATGCTCTTGTAAAGAATTGTAGCGACCACGGCATTGATTTATATGGAATTGGTCATCAAAAACAAGGCATTGTGCATGTGATTGGACCAGAGCAAGGAATTACTCAACCTGGCATGACCATAGTTTGTGGCGATAGCCACACTTCCACTCACGGCGCGTTTGGCACCATTGCGTTCGGAATAGGAACAACACAAGTTGAACAAGTGCTTGCAGCACAATGCCTTATCCTGAAAAGGCCAAAAACAATGAAGATTGAAGTAAATGGCAAATTAAGCAAGGGAGTTACCGCCAAAGATGTGGCCTTGTATATTATATCAAAGCTAGGCACTAAAGGTGCTACCGGATATTTCATTGAGTTTTGCGGAGAGGTATTTGAAACTTTCAACATGGAGGAGAGAATGACTGTCTGCAATATGAGCATTGAAATGGGGGCCCGGGGCGGTCTTGTTGGAGTTGATCAAACTACAGTCGATTATGTAAGTTCACGAGCAGCTGTTTCGCCGGAAAAGCTGGCCTTCTGGCAGAACCTAAGATCAGACGCTGATGCGACTTTCTCGGCCTCCATTTCTTTTCATGCAAACGACATTGGCCCTATGATCACCTGTGGCACCTCACCAGATACCGGCATTGGTCTTAAGGCAGTGATCGGTTCGTCTCCACACATCACTCAGAAAGCCCTTGACTATATGGGGTTTAAAAGGGACGAACAAATTGTGGGCAAAAAAGTAGACTATGTTTTCATCGGCAGCTGCACCAATTCGAGAATAGAAGACTTACGCGCTGCTGCGAAATTGATTCAGCGTCATAAAAAGGCTCCTCACGTCAAAGCCTGGGTCGTTCCAGGATCTAAGGCAGTCTACCAACAAGCCATAGACGAAGGACTGGCGCAACAATTTATTGACGCCGGATTTGAGTACCGTGAACCCGGATGCTCTGCCTGCCTGGCCATGAACAGTGACAAAATTCCAGCAGGCGCATTGTGCGTGTCTACCTCCAACAGGAATTTTGAAGGAAGACAAGGAGATGGCTCCAGAACACTATTGGCCAGCCCCATTTTAGCTGCCGCTTGCGCACTTGAAGGAGAAGTTACCGAACTAACAAAATATCTGGACTAATGAACACTATTGAAAGTAAGGCATATTGCCTTCCGCATGACAACATTGATACGGATCAAATAATTCCGGCTAAGTTCCTAAAAGCGACCACCAGGGAAAACTTTGGGAAACACCTCTTCCACAATTGGCGCTACGACCTACATGGTGAAGAATTAGCCGCATTCCCGTTAAACTCGTTGAAGTGGGGTAATGAAATCCTTGTAACTGGAAACAACTTCGGGTGTGGATCCTCTAGAGAACACGCAGCCTGGGCGATTTCAGACTACGGCATCAAAGCCGTTATCAGCTCAAAGTTTGCCGACATTTTTAAAGGAAACGCCTACAATAACGGGATTTTACCAGTCGAGATCAGGCAAGAGCTTGTTGAATTAATTTCGGCGGCCGTTCAGGACAACCCAAATCACATGATTAAGATCAGCGTTGAAGAACAAGTCATTGTGATGGATGCTATAGGACTTGTGGAGCCATTCGAAATTGATCCGATAAAGAAGAAGCTTCTGCTTAACGATACTACGGAAACAGACTACCTAATCAGTCTGCGTCAGGAAATTGAAGATTTCGAGGCAGCACATGCAATTTTAAACCTATGAAGAAGAAAATAGCAGTATTACCAGGAGACGGCATTGGCCCGGGAGTCATCGCTCAGGCGATCAAAGTAATGGATGCGGTAAACGGGCGATTCGGACATGAGTTCGAACTGGATCATCAACTGATTGGAGCAATCAGTATTCGCCAAACAGGAGAGCCATTGTCAGATGAGGTGATTGACATTTGCCGTAGTGCTGATGCCGTGCTGCTTGGCGCTATAGGAGACCCGGCCTTTGACAACAACCCGGACGCAACCGTACGACCCGAACAAGGATTACTAAAACTTCGAAAAGCATTGGGTTTGCACAGCAACATTCGCCCACTAACGGTGCACCCCAATCTCATACATCATTCGCCTCTCAAACCAAACCGTCTCCATGGCGTGGATTTGGTCATTTACAGGGAATTAACTGGCGGCATTTACTTTGGTAGCAAAGAAACCAGTATTGATGGCAAGGTTTCGGCCGATTCATGCACCTATTCAACATTAGAAATAAGACGTATTGCCATAGCCGCATTTGAAGCGGCACGAGCCAGAAACAAGAAACTCACACTTGTTGACAAAGCAAATGTTCTGGAAACCTCAAGACTATGGAGAAAGTGTATTAGGGAACTAGCTAAAGACTATCCAGATGTAGAAGTGTTGTACATGTTTGTCGACAATGCCGCCATGCAACTGGTTCTAAACCCTGCTCAGTTTGATGTAATTCTTACGGAAAATATGTTTGGTGATATTCTTTCCGATCTGGCAAGCGTATTGGGTGGCTCAATTGGATTACTTCCCTCCTCTTCTATCGGGGATGAGCATGCTCTATTCGAGCCAATTCACGGTTCTTATCCGCAAGCAGAAGGCCTGGACATAGCCAACCCTATTGCCACTATATTATCCACCGCAATGATGTATGAGTACTTCGGTCTGGATACCGAAGCGAATTGCATCCGAAATGCTGTAGACTGGGCCATAGAGAACAATTTTATCACTGTTGACCTGAATAAGAAAGAAGGGATTTCCTGCTCTAAATGCGGAGACATGATTGCTTTGCACATCGAAGAAAAGGGAGAGTTCAACCTGAATCTGGATGCCATTGAAGAAGCTAGAAACTCCATGATCTAAAGATCCTGTTTGTTGGTTTTCGGCTAGTCCCCGAAAACCGGAAAGGCCGTTATGATTCTATCATGCGGCTTTTTCTTTTCTGAAAATCTAACTCAAATCACTTCGCCAAAGGAATGGTGAACACAATCTTTACCCGCCCATCCTTCTTCGGAGAGACACCATAGAGATTTGCATCAACGGTAGTTACACCGCTAAACACACGGTCTTTGAACGTGAATTTTATCTCGCAAGGATGTCCCTGGTCTTTTATGGTTAACACCCCTTTCATCAAAAACTGATTCTTTCCTTTTTCAACGGACGTGGAAATAAACTGAATCACGGGAAATTTTGACGCATCGAAAAAATCATCAGACTTGAGATGCTTATCTCGCGCTGCATTTCCGGTAGTTAAGGTTCGAGCATCTACTGTTCCACTGATGCTGGCTTTACCCAACTGACTCTCATCAAACAAAACCTCACACTGAAAGCCGGAAATACTGCCTTTCACGCCTTCGGAAAGGAATTCAAACTCCACTTTCGCATTAGTAGAGTCAATATTTAACTTTTGGGAATATCCGCAAATTCCCAGAGTCATCAATAGAGCGGATAAAATGATTGTCTTCATGGCCTAAAATTTATTATGCCTGGTCAAGAACCGAGCCAGAGTGCAAGTCCATTATCGTTATCTCCGGCCAAATTCCAAACCGACCCGGATAACCGATAAATCCAAACCCACGGTTCACATAAAGATACTGGTCTTTTTCCTGATAGAGCCCGGCCCATCTTTTGTAGCGCAGCTGCACAGGGGCAAACTTTATCCAACCTGGTATTTCCACCCCAAGCTGACTCCCATGCGTATGACCAGAAAGTGTGAGGTTTACGTGAACATCGTGATCAATGATCTTATGCTCCCAATGATCAGGATCGTGAGACATCAAAATCTTAAAATCTGCTGGTTCAATTTTCTCAATTGCCTTGTCGAAATCGCCGTACTTTGGAAAATGACCACTACCCCAGTTTTCCACTCCAACCAAAGCAATCCGCTCTCCTTTCAAATCCAGAATGGTAGCTTCGTTGTTCAGTAATTTAAACCCAAGTGCGGCATAACGATCCTTTACCGCCTGAATATTCTCCTGCTTCGATTCTTCCGATTCCCACTCTACATACTCCCCGTAATCATGATTCCCCATAACAGCATATTTTCCGAAAGGGGCCACTAACTCGTCCCGGAAAATATCTATGAAATCATCTATTTCAGTTGCAAAATTGTTGACAAGATCGCCGGTTAACAAAATCAAATCAGGCTTGTAAGTCATTAGCAGCTTAAGCCCTGCCCTTACAGCCTCTGCATCATCAAAACTACCAGAGTGGATATCTGACAACTGAGCAATTCTAAGACCTGAGAAATTCTTTGGAAGGTCCGGAAAATCGAGGCGCTGCTCCCACACTTTGTAGCTATACTTACCCTTAAAAGTGCCATACAACAGGCTAAGAAAAGGAACAGCAGCCAGAGACAAACCAATATTTGTAATAACGCGTCGCCTGCCTTCTAAAGGAACAGATTCTGAAGACAGGATATTTTCGATCGGCCACCGTATCAGCCGATAAGAGTCATTTAGTAATAAAAAGCAAACAATAACAAATTTGGTAGCGAAAAACGCAAACGATACGCCCATCCCCAGATTAGTCAACCAACTGGACTTTCCAAAATCTGGTTTAAACTGACCATACATGATAATCACCGTAGCCATTTCCCACAAAGGCATCAATACGAGAAAAACCTTCCAAAGTCCAGCTACCATAGTGCCATCGAAGTGCGACCAGGTGGCGAAGATCACGTAGCTGTTCAACAGCAGAATGAAGGCTATAAAGAAGACAACAAAAATCATGTGTTGAGAAAGAACAAACTTAGTGAGTTTCTGTTCGGTAAACTTGTTAAAATAACCTAATGAGCTGAGGTAGACATCGAGAACTAATTCAATAATTGTTTCAGCTCTCCCTCCACTGACTCCAACAAGTGTTTACGCTCCGAATAGGGTAAAAAAGCGGCCTTAAAACTATTCAGTATTAGTTTTTTTAAATCACTGTTGTTCAGGCCATAAAGACTTGCAACCTTGATAAATTCGTCAGTTAGCGTTGTATTGGAAATTAACCGGTTATCAGTGTTTAAAGTAACCCGGATTCCAGCATCAAGATAATCCTTCACGGGATGATCATCGTAAGAGGTTACGCACTGCGTTTGCACATTACAGGTTACACACATCTCCAGGGTAATTCTGTGATCAAGAACGTAGCGTAATAAGTCCTGATCTTCTCTAAGTCTGGTGCCATGCCCAATCCGGTTTGCCCTTGTATAATGAATGGCCTGATGAATTGACTCAGCGCCGTATGCCTCACCTGCGTGAACAGTCGTGTTTACATTATTATTAATGATATGGAAAAATGCCTCCCGGTGGTCTTTGGCAGGAAAATTCTCTTCCGGTCCGGCCAGATCAAAACCAACTACCCCTTTCCTTTTGTACTTCACTGCAAGTTCGGCCAGTTCCAGAGATACTTCGGGAGAGATGCTTCGAATAGAACTGACAATTATGCCAATTCGGATATTGAATTGTGCTTCAGCACGTTCTTTACCTGCAAGCACAGCAGCTAGAACAGACTCCAAAGACAACCCGCCTTCAGTATGCAAAACAGGTGAAAATCTTATTTCAAGTAATCTAACATTCTCCTCCGCAGCGTCTTCTGCCAATTCGAAAGTGGCTCGCTCAAGGCTTTCTCTCGTTTGTAAAACGCTATTTACAACCGGAAAGGCTTTCAAATAATCTTCCAGGCTTTTGCAATCGTCACCCACCTGTAGAAATTCACGTAAATCATTTTCCTTGGAATGCGGTAATTCCACACCTTGCTGCTGCGCCAATTCGATCAATGTCGATACACGGACAGAACCGTCGAGATGGCAGTGCAGTTCCGCCTTGGGTAGTGATTTAATGAATTCGGCTGTGTAGTTCAAAGGCACGGTGATTTAATGGGTTGATGTTCGAATGATTTAATGATATAATGGGTAATGACCTGATGATTTGTTGGTTATTTGATTTTACGCATGCGCAGGCTTTCAGGAGTTACTTCCAGGTATTCATCCTCCGCAATATATTCCATAGCCTCCTCGAGAGAGAATTCTATTTTGGGAGCAATTTTCGCACTGTCATCTGCACCAGCTGATCTCATATTGGTTAACTTCTTCCCTTTTATCAGATTGATTTCAAGATCATTCTCACGCGAGTTTTCCCCAACAACCTGACCTTTGTAAATCTGGGCCCCGGGGTCAATAAAGAAGCGCCCCCTGTCTTGCAATCTGTCTAGCGCAAAGGCTGTAACCTGTCCTTCCTCCATGGATATCAATGAACCTTTGTTTCTTGAAGGTATCTCCCCTTTCCATGGTTCAAAAGCTCTAAATCGATGCGTCATCACAGCCTGACCTGCTGTGGCTGTAAGAATATTGTTCCTCAAACCGATAATACCTCTGGACGGAATATCAAATTCCAGATGCTGAAGATCTCCTTTCGGCTCCATAACCAGCAAATCGCCCTTTCGTTTGGTTACCAACTCGATCGCCTTTCCTGAATACTCTTCCGGAACGTCTATGGCCAGGGTCTCATATGGCTCATGGTTTGCACCATCTATTTCCTTAATAATTACCTGTGGTTTACCTACTTGAAGCTCATAACCTTCTCTCCGCATCGTTTCTATAAGGACAGATAAGTGAAGAATTCCTCTCCCGAAAACGTTGAACTTATCCTCTGTATCCGTATCCTCTACCTTAAGGGCAAGATTTTTCTCCAATTCCTTATAAAGTCGGTCGCGCAAGTGCCTGGAAGTAACAAACTTCCCTTCTTTACCGAAGAACGGGGAGTTGTTGATGGTAAACAACATACTCATTGTGGGCTCATCCACATCAATCCGTGGCAACGCCTCCGGATTTTCCAGATCCGCAATCGTATCTCCGATTTCAAAGTCCTCCAGCCCTACTATGGCGCACAGATCACCTGATCGAACGGTATCTACTTTGGTTTTACCCAAACCCTCAAAAACAAAAAGTTCTTTGATTCGCTGTTTTTTATGTCCGTTAGCCTTGCACAACATATAGTCTTTTCCGGCGTGCAAATCCCCTCTGTACACCCGGCCTATCGCAATCCTCCCAGTAAAACTAGAGAAGTCCAAAGAGGTAATCTGCATTTGTGGGGTTCCCTCATTATATGGAGCTTCCGGGATATTCTCAATTACCGCATCCAGCAACGGCAATATATCGTTGGTTGGTTTCTGCCAGTCTTCACTCATCCAACCTTGTTTGGAAGATCCGAAAATGGTCACAAAATCCAATTGTTCCTCCGTGGCTTCGAGGTTAAACATTAGGTCAAAGACTTTCTCCTGAACTTCATCAGGTGTGCAGTTTTCCTTGTCGACCTTATTCACCACCACGATTGGCTTTAATCCCAGGGCAATGGCCTTACTTAAAACGAATCGCGTTTGGGGCATAGGACCTTCAAATGCATCAACCAACAGCAAAACCCCATCGGCCATTTTTAACACTCGCTCTACCTCTCCCCCAAAATCTGCGTGTCCGGGAGTGTCAATAATGTTGATTTTAACATCCTTGTACGTAACCGAAACGTTTTTAGACAAAATGGTGATTCCTCTCTCCCTTTCCAGATCGTTGTTATCTAAAATTAACTCTCCGGACTCCTTTCGATCATCCAACACCTGACACTGGTGAATGATCTTATCAACCAATGTTGTCTTCCCGTGATCTACGTGAGCAATGATGGCGATATTTCTAATTGATTGCATTCGCTGTTTTTAAAATCGGCGCAAAGATAGTTTTATTATGATGGTTAATTGTTAGTCCAATGTGAACCTGCATCATTTCACCTAATGAATTAACTTTAACTACTCTAGATAAATAATGGAAATACTGGGATTAGACATAGGAGGATCCAGCGTAAAGGCTGCAATGGTTGATACATTTAATGGCGCCCTGACCTCTGAAGTTTTTACTCAACCTACTCCTGAACCTGCTAATCCGGCAAACGTAGCTACAACCGTTGGCAACTTAATTGATCAGCTTAGCTATTCAGGATCCGTAGGATGCAGCTTCCCGACTGTTGTAAAAAATGGCACTTGTCTTACGGCTGGCAACATAAGTGAACAATGGGTAGGCGTTCAGATAGAGCAACACTTTGCAAAACATGTTACAAGTTGCACATTTCATGCGGCTAACGACGCCGATCTGGCCGGTATTGCTGAAATGACACATGGCGCGGGTAAAAACTTAGCTGGAAAAGTCATTGTGATTACTATTGGCACAGGGCTTGGATCCGGTGTTTTTCATAATGGCCGGCTGATACCGAATTTTGAACTGGGCAGAATGTTCCATCCCAACGGAAAGCTTATTGAATTCGTAGCCTCTGGAGCAGCTAAAACAATAGAGAAACTTTCGCTTTCTGAGTGGGCTGAAAGATTCAATTACTTCCTGAACCACGTTGAACGAATTTGCACTCCCGACCATCTGATTATAGGTGGTGGCCTGAGTGAACGCTTTGAGGAATTCAATGGCCTGCTCGATTTGAAGACTGAAATTCACGTAGCCAAATTTCGGAACGCCTCCGGTATTATCGGAGCAGCCATGTTTGCCTCCCAAACCAATCTGCTTCGATGAAAAAAGTAGTTTTCTGGTCGTTTGTTGTTTCACTTGCCGGTTTTTTGTTCGGATTCGATACCGTGGTTATCTCGGGAGCCGAACAAACCATACAATCCCTCTGGGGATTGAGCAAAGAATTACATGGCCTTGCAACCAGTATGGCTCTTTGGGGGACAGTGCTTGGAGCGCTGGTTGGTGGTTGGCCATCAGAGCGACTTGGGAGAAAAAAAACACTATTAATTATTGGAATATTGTACGCCATTTCGGCTTTGGGATCTGCGCTGGCACCTGAGGTTTACAGCTTCATGGTTGCACGTTTTATTGGAGGACTGGCAATTGGAGCGTCAACAATCGCAGCACCACTCTTTATATCGGAGATATCTCCTTCCAACCGAAGGGGCATGTTGACGGGATTCTTTCAATTTGGGATCGTATTTGGTATTCTGATAGCATTTTTATCAAATTCTCTTTTGTCAGGAACCGGCCCCAATGATTGGCGGTGGATGCTGGGTGTGGAAACATTTCCAGCCATTTTATATGTTCTGCTTCTTTTACCACTCCCTGAAAGTCCACGCTGGTTAATTATACGAAAGAACCAATCGGATAAAGCTTTAACGATATTCAGGAATATTAATCCCAAAATGAGCGAAGAGGAACTCGACGGCCTGGTAAATGAGGTGAAGAGCAGTGCTATACAGTCTAAATCGACAGGTTTTTTCAGTAGAAGGTTGCTCCTGCCCATCTTACTGGCCATACTGATTGCCTTCTTTAACCAGTTATCGGGAATCAACGCAGTTCTTTATTACGCACCCAGGATCTTTGAGTTAACGGGACTTGGAGAAAAAGCTGCACTCATACAATCGGTAGGAATAGGTGCCACCAATCTGGTGTTCACCTTTCTGGGCTTATGGCTAATAGATCGTGCGGGAAGAAAAACCCTGCTATACATTGGTTCGGCTGGCTATATATTATCTCTGGGCGCCTGTGCCTTAGCCTTTCATCTGGAGTATTTCACAATCGTTCCGTATTGCATTTTTCTCTTTATCGCATCCCATGCGGTTGGTCAGGGTGCTGTAATTTGGGTGTTTATCGGAGAAATTTTCCCAAATCGTTACAGAGCGGCAGGTCAGACACTGGGATGCTTTACCCATTGGTTGTTCGCAGCCTTAATCACTCTCGTTTTTCCATCTGTTGTAGAACTTTTTCAGGCGGGAGCAATCTTCACGTTTTTCTGCTTCATGATGGTATTGCAGTTGATCTGGGTGATTTTCATGATGCCTGAGACCAAGGGCACGAAACTGGAAGAAACGGTTCGGAATTAAAGCGTAAAGCTTGATTCGACTGTTAGGTTAGAACAATGTTGGCACCTCTGAAGAATAATCTATGGGTTCTTTAATGGACAAATCGGATCGCTTCTTTTTCAGCTGACGAATCATGTAAGCGGAAAGATTGCCACTCAAATACTTATACGGCGCGGGTTGATGCATGAAAAAATAAACGGTTTTCAATCCCTGATCTAACCAATCCACAATTCGCTCCACCCATTGATCGATCCTGGTATAGTCAGTTGGATGCAGTTTGTGGCCTACAAAACGAACAAAAAGTGTGTCCGAAGTTAGAAGTTGATGCATCACGTCCCTCCTACCTGGGGTATCAGTAACCACCAATGGTATTTGATATTCCTTCAGCATTTCATAAAAGCCAGGTTTTTCATAGAACTCAGAATCTCTCAGTTCCAGAGCCGAGGAGAAGTCTTCCGGAAGATTACCCAGGAAAGTGGCCAACGAATCGTAACGATCCAGTTTCATGTAGTTAGGCATTAACATGAAAGTCATACCTGCATTAATTCCAAACATATGGATTGCCTCAAAAAACTGATCTAATCTGGCCCGCGCTTCACTATCGTTCATATCCTTCCGGTGAGTGATGACCTGAGGCATCTTAAAGGAAAATAAGAATTCTTCATTCACATCGACCGCCGTTTCTTTCCATTTTTTAAGCGTACTCATGGCTGGAATACCATATCGGGTGGCATTTACCTCAATACTGTTGAATTGTTTACAATACTCTCTCAGATAATTCTTCTGTGAAGTTTTGGGTGGGTACATAGTGCCAACATAACCTTTATCCCCCCATACCGGACAGCCAATGTAAACTTCTGGTTTCCCGGTCTTTTTCAGGCCTTTTAACAAATCCCGGCTAACATCCGGAACATCCGGCAACCGGAAAGATAAATTGTCTATATTTTCAAGTGCTCCGAATTTCACGGTAGTCGGTTTAATGAGCTAATGATCTAATGAGCTAATGATCTAATGAGCTAATGATCTAATGAGCTAATGATTGGGTGAATGATATAGGTTAATTGAGGGTAATTCCTACGGGGCAATGATCTGAGCCCATATACTCGTTAAGAATGAAAGAATCTTCCAGACGTTCCATGATACCGTCGCTAGCCAAAACATAGTCGAGGCGCCAGCCAACGTTCTTTGCTCTTGAATTGAAACGGTAACTCCACCAGGAGTACTTAACCGTATCCGGGTATAAATGTCGGAATGTGTCTGTAAAGCCATTTTCAAGCATAGTGGTAAGTCCATCCATTTCTTGCTGCGTGCAGCCTGGCGACTTATTGTAGTTGGATTTAAAGTTCTTAATATCCATTTCTGTATGAACGACATTCAAATCACCCAAAACCACTACTGGCTTACTCTTTTTCAACTCTAAGAAGAAGTTCATGAAATCTTCATCCCATTTCTGCCTGTAAGGTAACCTAACCAATCCATTCTGAGAGTTAGGCACATATACGCACACCACATAAAAATCCTCAAACTCTGCAGTCAAGACTCTACCCTCATTATCGTGTTCAGGCAAACCAATTCCTTTAATAACCGACATGGGGGCGGTTTTAGACAAAATAGCAGTCCCTGAGTATCCTTTCTTCTCGGCGCTATTTACTACCACATGGTAGCCATAATCTTTAACCACCTCCAAGACCTGATCGTCCTGAGCTTTTGTTTCCTGCAGGCACAATATATCAGGATCCATTTCCTTGACAGATTCTTCAAAGTCCTTCTTAGCAATGGCTCTAAGGCCGTTCACATTCCATGAAATTATCTTCATTTATTCAAGCTTTGAGCTAAAGTTAATCATCTGGAAGAAAAGAAACTCGATGAACGGAGATAGTGAACTATGTGATCAAGGCACTGAACGATTCTCTGAGTATGAAATATTACCACCTACTTCCACCCATCTTAAACCACTGTTAAGAGGGCTATTCAGTTAACTTCATACCAAACCGTTGGTATTAATAGTCTAACGGAGCTTATTTGCTGAAAGTTGGTTTTTCTATCTTTGAGATATGATTAAACCGGGGGAAATCGTCAGGTCGAAACTAACTGAACTCTGCCAAAAACACGAGGTTAACAACTTCCGAATTTCTAACAGAGCATACCGGCGGGGAGAGCAACCAACAGGCTCCCTGAAATTATTATTGAAGCAGGTAATCGAATAATTAATGGGCAAGTTCTTTCAAAGAATCAGGCGAAAAACGTTGGCTAAAAATAAATTTACCCAGTATCTGATTTATGCCGTCGGAGAGATAATACTTGTAGTAATCGGGATTTTAATAGCGCTGCAAATAAATAATTGGAATGAAAACCGGAAGCTTAAATTAAAGGAGGTTACCGGTATTCAGAACTTAATAGAAGAAATTGGATTCAACAATGATGTTTTAAAAGCGGTTAACGGAGTTGATTCTACAAGTCTGGTTTTCGGAAGAAAGGTGTTTGATGTTTTAAAGGATAAAGATTCTGAGTACGGGGACTCTATGGGGTATGATTTTCACAAAATGTTAGATGCCAGAGTATTTATCTCCAGAAGAACAGCATATGAAAATTTGAAGTCAATTGACTTTAATATAATTAAGTCTGATTCTGTTAGACGGAGTATTTCACTTGTTTATGATGGACTCTATTCTTATCTGGACAATCAACAAAACAAGTCTAAGAAAGAGTCTTCGAAAGAACTAAATAATCTAATTCAAGAAAATTTTGAGAGAAAGGACTTAAATAGCATTATTCCAAACGACTTTGAAGCTTTGAAAGCAGACCGAAAATTTACTAACGTTCTGTCCTTTTATATTTACTTTAAACAAGCCTCTTATGAACAGAATGTCCAATATTATCTGTGGCTTGAAAAGGTTCGATTAGAAATAGAGCTTTACCTAAAGCGAATCAAGAATGAAAAATAACATGGTAATAAATCTACATGCTTACGCAGTCAACGAAGCGTGAGCAACATTGCAACCAACACCGTGATCTAAAACCGATCTTCATTCGAACGGGTTAGGGGTTGGCCGGGTTGAAAAAGAAGTTGCTCCATCATTACTATCAGACAGTAATGAGCCACAGAAAAAATAAGAGACGCCGACCTGAAAGAGGTCTGGCAAGTGGTGGGAGCATACACCAGCATCCGCCCAGAGGAATGAAAATCCGAGAAAATGAAACACCCACCTACTTCCTCTTCCTCAAAGCCACTTCGATTGCTTCCAGCGACCATTCTTTAAGAGCAGACTTATTCTCCATAATATGGGTCGGAACCTCGTAGTAAGGCATGGTCATTTTCTTACCCCTGGGTTGATGTGGTCCACAATCAAATTCCGTGAAATTTGGAATGGTAGTTTCGTCTGCCTTTAACCGAAAAACGTCATCCATAATGGCTCCAAACATAATCCCATCATAGAAGAACCCTAAACCACCAAACATCTTTCTGGTTGTGTAATTATTGAGTTCAGACAGCTGATCTTCAACGTACAATTGATATTGTTCTGTCATTGCCATTATTACACATTTTCTGCGACGTCATAAGACATCGCCTTGTTGCTAACGTATTTTCTCAGAATACCCATTTGCCCAATATGATAGGCCTCATGATGCATAATAAAGGCATAGAACCCACCCAGGGTATCATCTGCAACCGGCAATTGCATAGGTGCTGGACCAGCCAGAGCCTCTTCAGTCATATTCCAAAAACCGGCACTAATCTTTGGTGAGATCTCATTCCACGCCTCTTTGATATGCTGTAAGGAAGGGTATGTTTTACTCATATCAAGTTGTTGATCATGGCCGAAAAACGAATCAAATTGTGGGTCCGGTTCAAAACCTCCTACCCGAGATTGCTGCATACGGGTACCCACCAGATGACCAGCCATCCAGATAATTGGGTTCGTATCATCGTTAGGGCGAACCCAGGCATCTTCTTGCGACAAACCATTCAGACAATTGTTAAACAAATTTGTATGTAGGTCAAATTGTATTTTCAGATGTTTCATAAGTCTAATTATTTGTGTGAGTGAATACCAATTCTGTTTCCTTCAGTATCCAGAAACTGAGCGATAAAACCAAACTCGCCAATTGAAGTTTTCGGAAACACAATGGAACCACCTGCTTCCTTCACTTTGGCCACTTCATTGTCGCAATCCTCCACACCGAAATAAATGGTAGTGCCCTCTGTAGAGGGATTCATATTCTCGGCACTATAAATAGCACCCAAAGCTCCGGCATTGTTAGGGTCTCCCGCAAACATGTGCATTTTGCTACCATCAGGCATTTCAAGGTATTGCATTTCGTACCCGAATACCGACGAATAAAACTCTTTTGCTCTATCCAGATCTTTCGCTGGAATTTCAAACCAATTTACTGGGTTCATAACTTCTTGTTTTAATGTTTTTGATTATCTGAACACAAACATACAGAGGTTGAATGGGACACTAAATTGGGAATAATGACAATTTAAAGGGGGAAAAGTGACAGGCATGTTCTTTACCTTTGTTTTAAACTCAGAGAATGAAACACATTAGCATTTTTGTTCCGGACGGATCGAATATTATTTCGTCTATAGTAGGACCTTTCAAAGTCTTTCATGCGGTAAATCAGTTTTTGGTTATGAACGGCCAACAACCCTACTACTCTATAGATGTTGTTGGAACCAGAAAGGAAAATTTCCAGTACGAAGGAATATTTTCTGTGAATTGTAATAAACTGTACACAGAGGTTAATCAAACAGATTTGATCATTATACCTGCCTGTCGTCCGGAGTCGATTCCTGAAATGCTTGAGAAGAACCAAGAACCGCTAAAGTGGATTCGCGACATGCACGTAGTAAACGGAACAGAAGTCGCCAGTTTGTGCATGGGAGCATTCATTCTTGCCAGCACGGGATTGGTAAACGGTAAAGAATGCTCTACCCATTGGATGGCAGTAGACATGTTTCGAAAGATGTATCCCGAAGTCAATCTTGTGAGTCATAAAATCATCACAGAGGATGATGGTATTTACTCATCGGGCGGTGCTTTTTCATTTTTAAACCTACTGCTACACCTGGTGGAAAAGTTCAACGGGAAGGACATGGCTGTAATGCTGGCCAAGCAGTTTGAGGTTGATTATGCAAGAAACAACCAATCCTCGTTTGCAATGTTTATTGGCCAAAAGCAGCATGAAGACCAACAAGTACTTGAATCCCAAAAATTTATTGAAAGCAACTTTCAGCACAAAATTTCTGTGGAAGACCTTGCCAAAAAAGCAGCGGTTAGTAAAAGAAACTTCATCCGTCGATTTAAGAATGCTACCAATCACACGCCATTAGAGTATATCCAAAAAGTAAAAATTGAAGCGGCAAAAAAAATGCTTGAGAGTGAGAACATTGGGGTAAGTGATGTTATGAACACGGTTGGCTATTCGGATGGTAAATCATTTAGAGATCTATTCAGAAGGCTCACAGGATTAACGCCTAATGATTATAAGTTAAAATACAATCGAACGGTTTACAATTAAAAAAGGGATGCGTTTGCACACACCCCTTCCTTCACTTAGGTTTTACGCTATACTAATCCTCCAGTGCAAACTGAACCGGAAGTTTTAGTTCACTAGAAACATTTTTACCGCCATCTTGTGCAGGTATCCAATTGGGCATTTGAGCCACCACACGAATTGCTTCATTATCAAGCTGCGTATTTCCGCTTGAAGACGCAATAGCCGGGTTCGCTACTTTACCATCTTTAGTAACAGTAAACGTTACGACCGTTTTCCCGGTTATCCCAGCGTTTGCCACATCCTTTGGATATTTGATTTCACTTGTCATAAAACCAATTAATCCATCCATCCCTCCCGGAAATTCGGCAGGTTGGTCAACTTCGATGCCGGTACTTTTATCACTTATCTGGTTTTCCCCACCTGGCGGAACAACCTGATTTTTCTGGCAGGAAGCCATAAAGGCCATTCCCACCAACATTGGTACAATCAATAGATATTTCATATTTATTAGGTATTTAGGTTTACATTTTTGAAGTCGTTGAATTCTTTTTCCAATTGTGGATTGACCTTTAAATCCACTTCCCATAAACGGTATACTGCATTTCATAGCTGCGCTGAGGATGGTTTGCCCATATTGTAGTACTGAATAATTATGCTGCAACACATAAGAATCGGCTATATACTCGTGGTTTTCCCGCATCTTTCTCGCTAGCAAATAGATTAAAGGGTTGAACCAAAACACCGCTACCACAAAGGCCATCAAGACATTATCCATACTGTGCCCCCCTTTAACATGGGCGTATTCATGAAGTAAAACCGGTTGTTCCTCGGCCAGGTCTGATGGAGATAGGTAGATGGAATTAAAAAAGGTGAAAGTAGGTTTCCTAGCGTCCTCTAAAAGAAACACTTTAACACCGCGAAAATCTTTATAAAACTTTGCCTTTAAAGACCGAATGGCCAGAACGAGCTTGGCAGAAGTACCAACCAGGAAGAAGCCTGTGAAGATCAGATAAATAAGTCGGGTATTAATAAACGGTTGTTCTGAAGCTGAAGAGGCGCCTGAAAAAACTTGTATTTGCTCCAAAAGAAATGTCCAACTTGTCTCTTGAGAATTGGAGACCCAGCCCGGAACAAACGCAAGTAGTACTGACATAAACGGGACAAGAAGCAGATAATACCGATTGGCCTTCCAATTGCCCTCCCGACTAAGGAATAACACGTAAAACAAAATAAATATTCCCAGATTCAACTGAATCAATATAAACTCCAACAAATTCATGACTCCTCCTCCTTTCTATTTAGTTTGTCCAATAACTTCTCCAGCTCCGCAACGTCCAACTGCTCCTGTTTTACAAAAAATGATAGCAAACCTTCATAAGAACCACTAAAGTACTTTTCCACCAGGTTGCCCGTAGAATACTTTAGGTACTCATCTTTGCCGATCAGGGGGAAATACTGGTGAGTACGACCAAACGAGTTATGCGAAACAAACTCCTTCTTTTCTAGTATTCTGATGATTGTTGAAACAGTGTTATATGCGGGCTTTGGATCAGGAAACTGCTCTACAACTTCCTTCACAAACATTTCTCCATGCTCCCAGAGGATTTGCATTACCTCCTCCTCTGCCCTTGTTAGTTGCTGTGGTGAATCATTCATACCACAATGTTACAACTAATTATTTAGTTAAACAACTAAAAAGATAGTTTAATAACTAAATTATTAGTTTTTTTCAGTTTCTATACGTCGTATAGATTTAAAAACTAGCTCTGATATTCTACACCGTATGGCAGTCTGATTGGCGCAAGGCCTTCGGGAAGTTCAGTATCACCCAACTGTTGACGCACATCAATTTCGATGGTACGACACAGGCTTGACATCGGTGTATCCGCTGCCCTATTCTCAAAAGGATCCTCCGTTACAGTTCCTGATTTTTCCAGCATCAGAAACACAAAAGAGATACATGTTGTAATCGGGATTACTGCCCAACCTAACTTGTGCACCAAAGAAAGCGGTAGCAGTATAACGAACAACCAAAGGAACAAATTGGTAAAATAAGTATAGTAGTAAGGAAACACCGTGTTCTTAACCCGTTCTGCTTTACCTTGAAGGTCGTACATTTCCTTAATCCGGCCTACCATATCCATGTACTGAAAATCGGTAATTAAACCATTATCGTATGCGTACCTCAACTCCTGTCCCTGTGTATGAAGCAACATAGTGGCCTTGTTTCTATATGAAGCCATTTCTTCAAATTCACTCTCTTCCAGATACGGTTTGAGCTCCTCCCAGGAGTTTTGTTTTCTAAGTTGTAATCTCAGGGCATTGATCCATGCTAAATGGCGCAATCCGATTCTGCGCTGAAGCATGTGCAAGTTCTCATCAGTAACTGCAGGCTGAGATTTGTTACTAACAAGAGTCATTACCTCCATTGCATAGGTTCTGCTGATGTTTACAACTCCACCCCATATTTTTCTGGCCTCCCACCACATATCGTAAGATGAGTTGTTGCGAAACCCAAGAAAAATGGCCAAAGCACCACCCAGTATGGTAACCGGTATTACATCAATTTCAAGTGAATGAAAATTGAAATACAAACAGAGAATTGCCGCCGCCGTACTAAAACCGGCAAAAATGAGAATGTTGATCCAATTCGAACGTATAATTCCCCACGCTTGTAAAAAAGGGTTTCTGGAAAATCTGATAATCATATCTGATTGCTTTAAATACCAAAAATCGACTAGCGGATGGGCATGTCCTTTAATACATCCTTAAGAAAGGACCAGAATTTCTGAACCGAATCTACCTTTACCTTTTCATCCGGCGAATGCGGGTTTCTAATGGTTGGACCGAAGGAAATCATATCCCAATTCGGATATTTCTCTCCCAATATACCGCATTCCAGTCCTGCATGACAAGCCTGAACTCTCGGCTCCTCGGAAAACATGGCCCGGTACTTTTCTACCATAAGATTTAATATTTCGCTATCCGGATTTGGTGCCCAGCCTGGATAAGACCCACTATGCTCTACTTCACATCCCATCAACTTTAAAGCGGAAGCCACAGTATGAGCAACATCCATTTTCGCTGATTCCACGGAACTACGCTGCAAACTTTGGGTTCTGAACTCTCCTCCCTGAACCAATACTCTGGCCAACGAAGAAGACGTTTCTACCAATCCGGGGATGGCGGCACTCATACGGTAAACACCATTGTGTAAGGCATTAATTGAATGAGTTAGTTTCACCTGATCGTTCAAAGACATCACCTGCCCGGGTTTATCGCATTTCTTTATCTCGATTTTCAAATCCGGTTCAACAATGGCAAACTCAGACTTAATAACCATTACACGGTTTCGAAATTCCTCGAGGTATGTTTCACCAATGATTGCTATTTTGGCAAATGACTCTCTTGGAATCGCATTTCTTAAGCTCCCTCCATCAATTTCCGATATACGCAACCCGAATTGATCGGTATCGATCAACAGCCGGTTCATAATTTTATTGGCGTTGCCACGTCCAAGATGAATGTCCATACCGGAATGTCCGCCTTTAAGCCCTGTAACAGAAATTTCGTACCCAACAGCGTTTTCTGTGGGCGGCATCTGCTGGTACTCATAGTAAGAGTTCGTATCAATTCCTCCGGCACAACCAATGGAGAATTCATCGTCATCTTCTGTATCCAGATTAAGCAGAATCTGTCCCTCCAGAATATTCTGTTCCAACTCAAATGCGCCGGTCATCCCTGTTTCTTCATCAATGGTAAACAAAGCCTCAATTGCAGGATGTTCCAAATCGGTGCTGGATAACACGGCCATTATTGCAGCGACACCCATACCGTTATCAGCACCAAGGGTTGTCCCCATTGCCTTAACCCACCCATTGTCTACATAGGATCTGATTCCTTCACTGTTGAAATCAAAAACAGTGTCGGAATTTTTCTGATGAACCATGTCCAGGTGCGCCTGAAGAACGGCAGTCTTTCTGTTCTCCATTCCTGGTGTAGCGGGTTTACGAATAATCACGTTCCCAGCCTTATCGGTAAAAGTTTCAAGTCCGAGCCTCGCCCCAAAATCCTTCATGAATTCGATTACACGTTCTTCTTTCTTTGAGGGACGCGGAATCGCATTTAAATCTTCGAAATGATTCCAAACCACTTTTGGTTCTAAGTTTCTTACCTCGCTCATATTCTCGCTAATAGCAATAAAAAAAGCCCCGTTACGGACAGGCCGCAAGCCGGGGCTTCATCAAATTCTTTAATTGTTTAAGCCTCTACCCCTACCAGTTCGGCCATTTTATGTCCAATCTCAGCTGGAGAATCCACAACATGCACGCCGCAATCCCTAAGGATTCGCTTTTTGGCCTGGGCAGTATCTTCTTCCCCGCCTACAATTGCTCCGGCATGCCCCATAGTTCGGCCTTTTGGCGCCGTTTCACCTGCGATAAAAGCCACCACAGGTTTCGTCCCGTTTTCTTTGATCCACGCTCCGGCTTGCGCCTCAAGATTACCACCAATCTCTCCAATCATAACAATCCCATCGGTTTCAGGATCCTCCATCAACAACTGAACAGCCTCTTTTGTAGTAGTACCAATAATTGGATCTCCTCCAATGCCGATAGCAGTTGACTGCCCCAAACCGGCCTTGGTAATCTGATCAACCGCTTCGTAAGTAAGCGTTCCCGACTTGGACACAATTCCGATTCTACCCGGATTAAAAATAAACCCTGGCATAATACCAACTTTTGCTTCACCAGCGGTAATAATTCCCGGACAGTTTGGACCGATCATGGTGCAGTCTTTATCTGATAGATATTCCTTTACCTTAACCATATCGTTCACCGGAATACCTTCGGTAATGGTAACAATCACTTTAATTCCTGCTTCAGCAGCTTCCATAATGGCGTCAGCGGCAAAAGCCGGCGGAACGAACAATATTGAAACATCTGCACCGGTTTTTTTAACCGCCTCATCAACAGTATTAAAAACAGGGCGATCTAAATGCGTTTGGCCACCTTTACCAGGAGTTACTCCACCTACCACATTTGTCCCATACTCAATCATTTGTCCGGCATGAAAAGTCCCTTCTCCACCTGTGAATCCCTGCACGATTACCTTAGAATCTTTATTTACTAAAACGCTCATTTTAAATCTTAAAGTTGATATGTGCGATAAAGGTAGAAAAAGTTTCTTTTTGGTGGGTGATTGATTAGGAGTTGTTGTTGGTTTGTCATCTCATCCAATATTAAGGAATCAATAACCACAAGTAACACACCCAAACACCCGGCAGCTGTAACTAAAACCCCCATTTCTTTTCTCGCATCGAATACATACTGATCGACCATTTAAGGGCAGGTTGTGCCACTCCAAAATTAGAATCGCCTATTACGCCGTAAATCCCAAATCGAATTCTTTGCCTTTGGATTCTAAACGACCGTTCCACTCCTGCGAAGGCCTCTTTGTATAAATAGTTGTATTCTTTGATATACAGCCCTCCTCCCCCTGCAGCCAGGGTAATTTGGGTTTTCTTGAGCAACGGCATGTTGTTTACCAGAGCACCGTTAAAATGGTGGATATAATGAGCCTCCAGATACAAATCCCTGGCGGTAAGTGTGGTATCCTGTAATTGAAAAGTGTGTAATGGCGTGGAAAAGAAAATTCGATCTCCCCGCGGAAAAATTTTCTCATCAGTATAGGTCAGCTTGCGGTCGTTCAAGAACTTCCCTCCTTTTAAACGGTAAGTAGAAGTACCTATTGACCGCACGTTAAACGTATGTGTAATAGCCGATGATAAATAAGTAAAATCCACATCACTACTAAGGAAGTCTTTGAAACCATGTTCCAGATAAAGCGAAAATGTTGGCCATTTGCTACCAAGTACAACCTTGCGTTTCGGCTCTCTGATATATTTCTGAAATGGGGTATAGTGAAAGGAGATCGTTCCAAGAAACGCCTGGTTTCTCTCAAAATCCAACGGCTCATTATTTGGAACAGCATCCTCTGTAAAAGTTCCAAACTCGTACCCGGTTAGTGGCCGTCTCTCCAGAAACTCTCCTTCCAGGTTTAGGTAGAAACCGTTAAACAACTCTGTTCTGAAACCTACATTTGCGAAATATTGATCCACCCAGTTGGCGCGGTTAAACAGACTTAAAATACCATCATTAAAAGTAAACATCTGAAAATCCCTCCCCCCATTAAATGAAATTTTCGACTGTTTGTAAGGATCAAACAAATAGCTGACGAACAAATCTCCTTTAAGGTCTTTGTTACGTATCCCCATGTCAATGTCCGGATTGATCATCAACGCTTTTTCATTTTCCCACTTCTTATACCACCATAGGTAAGGCCCGCATCTTAGTCCACCAATTTGAAACGGTTTAAACCAATCTGCCAATGAACCAAATTCAACATCGGTTTTCTTGTCTCTATTTCTATGAGAAACTCCGTGCCAAACAACCTTTCCGAAGGTAATTTCATTGTACTCACGATCTACCGAATCTAAAAACCTTTCGCTGGTCTGCACGGCGTGAATACTGTCTTTAATTGCTATGATTCGTTGTTCTTCTTTGGTAAGCGGAGCGGGGCGTAATTTCGACCAATAAGAAGAATCACGCTCGTAGGCCTCTTGCGTTACTACACCGAGTTCGTTACTAAAATATTTCCTGGGGAAACTAACGTTCAGCTTAATGTCCTGATAAGTTAACTGGGTGTTTCCAACAAATTCCTTTCGGTTCATTTTGGTCACATAGTCAAACTCCTGCTCTGTAAGCACCCAAATGGAATCCTTCATCTCATTGTACTCCTGCTGCAATCTGAACTCATCGTAGAACAACAAACCTCCTTTTGGCAAATAAAAGTCAACTCGCTTGATGTTGTAAGAATCCCGCACTATCCAAATGTACCCCTCAACGGTCGTGTTGCCTTTCTTGCGTGGAGTTACTTTGATCTTGTATACGAACCTCCCTTTTTCATCCAACTCCTGCTCTTCCAACTTGAACTTATAAGAGAGGATGGAAGTTGGGTTCAAGGGTGAGATAAACGGGTTCTCGGCAAGCGTAGGAGCACTTACCAATCCATCGTACCAATTCATGTCTCCCTCGGTGGTGGTCAAATAATAGAGCCCCTCATCGCTCCCGTACCTCTTGTATCCGTTTTTGATTTCCTTGATCTTGTTAGGCTGTTGAAAATGTTTCGTAATCTGCGTTTCCACCAGATTCATACTATTTGCTATTTCAGCCCTGGTGGCACGTTGATCTTTAAACGGGTCGTAATTCTGTGCATCCACGCCCTCCTCTATTACCACGGGTTCGTTTTCCTTACCCGAATTCTCGGCCTCTTTCTCACGGCGCTTTCGCTCCTGTTCGGAAATCACTTCCTTTGCTTTAATGTATACTTCACTGGTACTTGAACGGTACTGAACCTCGTTCTCCTTCTTATTGTCGATGGCCTTTGCAATAATTTCATAAGCAGGATCACGCCGCCGCCGTTTGATGACGACTTCTTCCAGTTCTTCAATGGGCTGCAACCACACATTCTTAATAACCTCGGTTTCCCCCTGAGCGATGAAGAGTTGCACCACCTTCTGCTCGAAACCTGTTAATTCGAAAACGACCTCATAATCGCCTGGATCTAAACGCAAAGAATACCTTCCATCCGCATCTGTCTCTGTGCGAGCATCGGTAAATTTCACATATACGCTTACAAATGGAAGCGGGGTGTTATTCGCATCCTGAACATAACCGTTCACTACCTGACCATAGACCACGGAAAAAACTCCGCACATCAAAAAGAAGACAGTCAGGATTAGGTTTTTCATGCTTGTACTTACTACAACAACTAAAGGGCTACAAAGTTACGGTCTTCCGCCATGGTTTTTACCGATTTATGAAAGGACGCATATGTGTATGACGAGCGGTGGGTAGGATAAGTTACTGGGGGGTGCTGTCGCACCCGTTGAAGGTTGCTGGTTGTTGGTTATTGAACCAGCAACCAATAACATTCAACCATCAACCAATTTTGTACCTTCGTTCTCATGTTCCATGAAGGCAAAACAATCTGTGCCATTTCTACTCCTCCGGGAGTTGGGGGGATTGCTGTAATAAGAGTTTCGGGAGCCGAGGCAATAAATATTTGCCAGAAAATTTTCTCCCGAAATCTGAAAAAAGCAGAGTCTCATAAAGCATTGTTCGGAACCATCCGGGATAACGACACTATTGTAGACGAGGTTGTCCTTACGCTATTCAGGTCGCCCGCTTCTTTCACGGGTGAAGACGTCATTGAGATTTCCTGTCATGGGTCAATGTTTATTCAGAATAAAATTATAGAGTTGCTTATTCAGCATGGAGCCATGATGGCATCGCCTGGTGAGTTCACCTTACGTGCTTTTCTCAATGGGAAGATGGACTTATCCCAGGCGGAAGCCGTAGCGGATTTGATTCACTCAAACTCGGAAACTTCTCATGAACTGGCTCTAAAACAGATGAGAGGTGGATTCAGCAAGGAAATCGATAGTCTTCGGGAGGAATTAATCAATTTCGCATCCCTGATTGAATTGGAGCTGGATTTCAGTGAAGAAGATGTAGAGTTTGCAGACCGAACGCAGTTAAACCAGTTGATCACAAAAATTCTGGAGGTACTATCAGGACTGATAGATTCCTTCAAGCTTGGAAATGTGATGAAAAACGGGGTGCCTGTAGCAATTGTTGGGGTTCCTAACGTTGGCAAGTCTACTCTTTTGAATGCTTTGCTGAATGAGGATCGTGCCATTGTATCTGACATTGCCGGAACAACGAGGGACTCTGTAGAGGATCAAATTAACATTGGCGGAGCAATCTACAGGTTTATTGACACTGCAGGTATCCGAAAAACTGCAGATCTGATTGAAAGTAAGGGAATCGAAAAAACGTATGAAAAGGTTCGTGAGGCAGAGATTGTCCTCTATCTGATTGACGCGATGGACGAAACCCCGGAGATTTCCGTAGTGTTTGCAGAGGAAATCAAGAAGCAAACAGAAGACAAGGAACTGATACTGGTCGTCAACAAAGTAGACAAATGCAACTCTGAACTACCTGAGTTGGAAAACGGCTATAACGCATACGATCAGAAAATTTTCATTTCTGCGAAAGAAAAAAAGAACATCGAACAAATAAAAGAGGCTCTGCAGCAGTATCTCCACAAGCGAAAAAACACCGACGCCGTCGTAGTTACCAACCAGCGCCATTACGACGCACTCAAGCGTTGCGATGAATCCCTCCGAAAGGTTCTGGCAGATATGAATCATGGAGTTTCAGGCGACTTGTTAGCCATGGACATTCGGGAGGCGCTGCATTATCTGGGAACCATTACAGGTGCCATTTCTACAGATGATTTGCTGGGAAATATTTTTGCGAATTTTTGTATTGGGAAGTAACTCTTCTCTGTAACCAATCTCACCCCCCAAATTATATCACCGAATCTGTTGATAATTAGATACCTCCATTGGCAGTCTGGTCTGATTTCAACCTAATTTTACACCCATGTTGAGATTTACGGGAATAGTATTTGCAATTTTGTTGCTGACCATAACCAACCGGTCTATTGCGGGCGGGATGGTTTCTGGTATTCCTTCAGACTCAACTACGTCGAAGACAGACAGCCTTGTTCAACTAGCCTCTTCCCTGATCGGAACTACATACAAATGGGGCGGCACGAGTCCTGAAACAGGCTTTGATTGTTCGGGATTTTGCAGGTACGTTTTTGACTCACTGAATATCGACTCACCGAGAACTTCTGCTTCTTATGGCAATTTCGGAACAACGGTAGACGCAGAGGAAGTTCAAAAAGGTGATGTGATTTTATTTAGGGGAACCGACCCAAAGTCTAAACGAATCGGACATGTCGGCATTGTCATCTCCGAGTTGGGCGAGCCTGTAAAGTTCATCCATTGCTCATCTTCAAAAAGGCATTATGGTGTGGTAATCACCGATTTCGAAAACAGCAACTACCCCAAACGATTTGTAAAATATGTACGTATTATTCAGTAGGTCAAAACCTTAACCTGAATTTGTATATTTCGGCATGAACGAATCGGCTAGCCAAATTCCGGACGACTCTTTTCAGCAACCAATCGACAAAAGAATTAAGCAAGCCTACCAAAAGGTGGGCAGGGCTGTTCTATCTGTTGAGGAAGAAAAGAAAAAATCAGATGCTAAAACCTCTATCGGTCTCTACCTTATTAAGATCAAAAACTACCTGGTTGAATTGGCAAATGCGCTAAGAATTATCTGGCCAAGTGTTGTTTTTGTTAGCCTGGGAATCGTTGCCTTTATTTTGGTTCCACAAGGACGCGATTTAATTATCATGACGCATGAGCCGGGCCAGCACATTTACATTTATGCCATCGCAGTTATATTCTGGTCTATGCTTGCCTGGTTCTCCGGACGGGTAATTGCTCACCAACACTACCCCGACAAAAAACTACCACCTGTACTGATCAATCTCACCAGATTATTCGGTGCGGGGCCTTTTGCAGCAATCTGCATGGCCATCCTGTCATCCGACGTTTATCCGGCCACCACATTTGAATGGATTATGATATGTGTGCCTTCCATATTGGTGTATGTCGTTCTGCTGATAATGGTTCGGGGAGGTATGATCAGAAGTAAGGAGGCCGATGAAGCGAAAAAATGGCAATTCACTCCTTTACACTATTTAGGTGCATGCGTAATATTTGTCGGTGTTGCTTATTTAATAGAGGAGCAACCGCTGTTATTCAAGATGAGTTATATGCTCTGGGGTAGCTTCGCTTTTGGAATACTCTTTATGCTGCTCACTTCATTTAAGGCCGAATTACCAGCCTCAGATCAGTTGGGCCCAAGTTCACGGACTTTAAGATGGATAAAAATTCATATCAACAAGTACGATGTAGCTTTAGTAAAAAAACTAGGAGCTGCATTTGCAATCGGATTTATTATTTACACAGCCTCCATATTGTGGCTTGATTTTGCACGGCTTGGAGGAGCAATTGCCATTGTAATGTTGTCACTCGCCGTGCTCAATGGCATCTTCAATTTTATTAGCTCTCTTTCTAAAAAGTACCAGGTTAGTGTACTACTTATCATTTTCGTTTGGGCACTCATTGCCGGACAAATATGGGACCCATATGCAGTAAGAACAGTAGATAATGCAGATAGAACTTTTGGAAAAAGGCTGGAATTACACCAATATTTTGACGTCTGGTGGGAAAATCATCGCGAAAACATCCGAAAAACGAATGGCGATTACCCTGTTTATCTGGTCATGTCTAATGGAGGTGCTTCGAGATCCGGCTATTGGGTTGTTTCGGTTCTTGGTGAGTTAATGGACCATTCGGGGGAGGATTTTTCCAAACACTTGCTATGCATTTCTGGTGCCTCGGGAGGTAGCGTAGGCAACGCCACTTTTTTTGCGATGCTGAACGAACGCCAAAAAAGTGGTTTAAGTGGGTTTCGGGATGCGGGTTGTCAATTTCTTCAAAACGACTTTTTAAGCCAAACCCTGGGTCGGATGCTCGGATCTGATATTCTCAATCACGTATTGCCAACACCAATCGATGACAGAGCGGCATCTCTTGAAGAATCAATGGAATACCCTGAAAAAGACACGCTCGTTTGTAAGTGGTTCAGACGACACATGACCTGGCTAGTTACCGATACCGTGGGAGGACAAGAATCATGGTCGTCGCGTTACAAACTGGATAAGAATAAGCTACCCATCTTTTTTATCAATTCAACACGCTCCCAAGACGGTCGTCCTGCTGTAATCAGCAATATTAAAATTGATCCCAAAACGTACAACAACCGGATCGATCTGTTGGCGGAACTTGACCGAATAAAGGAAAAACCTCCGCAGGATATACGTTTAAGTACTGCTGCAGTATTGAGCGCACGATTTCCGTATGTAAGTCCGGCCGGCGAAATTAATGGAGGTCAGTACGTGGATGGCGGGTACTTTGACAACTCTGGCGCAGGCGTAGTTCACGAGACTTTAGATGCGTTTGAAAAGTACATTGCCAACAGGATTGCGAATGATGACATTGAAGAGGCACTGGTCAACAAACTGGACTTTCACGTGATTCATATTACCAATAGTGAAACCGGTAAAAAAGCAGTCGAGCCATTCCATCCGGTAACAAATGATCTTGCTGCCCCAATAATTACCATACTGGGCTCTTATGGGCAACAAACCATTACCAACGACACCAGATTAAAAGCGTATTTGGCTCAAAAATACGGAGACACCAAACATTATCACCGCATCAATTTATTTACGGAGCAGAATGAACTACTAAATAATGTTGAGCAAAGCGGTGAATACATTTATTCAATGAACTGGGTAATGTCTGATACCTGTAGAAGTGCGATGAACATTCGTCTGGATAATTGTAGAGAATTTGCGTATCTGAGAGATTCTGTGATTAAAAGAAACCGTTAGAACACTAAAAAATGATGAAATTTTCAATTGCAATACGAAGAAGTCGAATGTTCTACTAACTTTAAGCAGAAGAAATTAAAACCTACATGCACTATGGGAGTGATTTACAATTTTAAAACAGGCGAGAACCAAGCTAAAGAAGTTCGAATTCATAAAAATGGTTTCTGGGGAACCGTTGGTATCACCATTGACGGACAGAAACTAAATACAAAAATGGTATTTACAGGTGGAGTTAAAAGATTCCAATTTCCGGTAGATAGCAATGATGTAGATATCCAGGTTGCGATTCCTAAAATGTTTCCTGCATTCAGGGCATGGGAATACACTATTAATGTAGATGGAGAGCAGCTAGCACACATCCGGAAATAATTAAGAAATTAACCAAGTAAAGCGCCTCTGAGTTCAGTAGGCGTTTTTTTGTGCCCGCAAATTTCCTCGATTTTATGATACTTTGGGTATTACTACCTTTACCCACTCAAATTCCACTATGAAACTCAGTGCATTTACCATGGTGCGTAACGCAGATAAGTACTACTTTCCTGTGAAAGAGTCCATACAATCTGTTCTACCAATCGTAGATGAGTTTGTTATTGCACTTGGCGACAATGATCCTGGTGACCGAACACGTGAGTTTATAGAATCGATTGGTTCTGAAAAGATCAGAATCATAGACCGTATTTGGAGTGAAGAGGATTTTGTGGAGAGCAAAATATTTGCAAAAGAGACTTCATTTGCGCTTTCACAATGCACAGGTGATTGGTGTCTCTACCTTCAGGCAGATGAGGTGATTCATGAAAAGGACCACGAGGCTATACTGGAGGGATGTAAGCGCTACTTACCACATAAAAAGGTGGATGGCCTGTTGTTCAACTACAATCATTTCTTTGGCGATTATGACCATTATTTACCCTACCATGGTTGGTACAAAAGGGAAATTAGAATTGTACGAAACAATGCCGGTATATACTCCTACAAAGACGCGCAGTCTTTTCGCAAGAACAACGATGAGAAACTAAACGTAGTGGGACTGAATGCAGAAATTTTCCATTACGGTTGGGTTCGACCTCCAGAGTTAATGCAATCAAAGAAAAAGGAACACGATGCGATCCATAACGGCACCGAATCTGCTGAAGATCAGTATAAACTAAAGCCCAATGAATTCGATTACGGGCCGTTAAACAAGGTACCTCGTTTTGAAGGGACCCATCCAGCCGTAATGGAAGATATGATTGAGAACTTAAGCTGGCGACATAAACTCAATTACAGTAGTAGCAACTACCCCGACCGCCCCCTCATGAAGCATGAAAAAACGAAATACCGTTTTATTAGTTTTCTTGAAAACACTCTGAACGGTGGTCGTGATTTCTTTGGATATGAAAATTGGGTAGAACTCAAGCCCAGAGATTTTGAATAATTTTTGAATTATTGATCTGCCTCTATTTCAATACACTTTGAAGTTCTAAATCGTTTTAGTAAATTCGGTTAGATGAAAAAAGTATCGTTGGCAGACGTTGCATCCAGTTTAGGGGTATCCAAAACCCTGGTTTCGCTGGTTCTTAATGGCAAGGGAGATCAGGTTGGTATCAGCAAGGATACTCAGGAAAGAGTGCATAAAATGGCAGCTGAGTTGAATTATAAACCGAATCAGTTTGCCCGTGGGCTGCGCATAGGAAAATCCAACGTAATTGGACTAATTGTATCAGATATTTCGAATGCCTTCTACGCCAAGCTCTGTAAAAGCGTAGAAGATTATTTGAATTCAAAAGGTTATAATCTCATTATTTGTAGCTCCGATGAGGACCCTCAAAAAGAGAGTTACCTTATCGATATGTTGGTGGAACGTCAGGTTGACGGACTAATTCTTTCCAGTTCTCAGGACGATTATAAAACCATCAGGCAGGTGATTGACTCGAATGTTCCTGTGGTTCTTTACGACAGGTACAACCCTGATCATCCAACCGATAATGTGGTAGTTGATAACAAGGAAGGTACCATGCGGGCGATACAACATCTTGTGCATCAAGGACACAAAAGAATAGGTTGTTTTACAATCTCACCTGCACACATTAGCACTATCCACGACAGGGCGCTTGGGTACAAGGATGCACTGAACCAGAATAATATTTCCTTTGACGATCAATTGGTGAGAGAAATCCCATTTAATAATATCCATGCTTCGGTTGGTGATCATCTTGCAGAGTTATTGTCACCGCCCTACTCTATTTCAGCACTGTTCACGGTTAACAACAATGTTGCTCTTTCGGTAATTCGTACGCTATCGGCAATGGGAAAAACAATACCCAACGACCTGGCCCTTATAAGCTTCGACGATATTGAAAGCTTCGAGCTGTGTAATCCGCCAATCACGGCCGTAGTCCAACCGATTGCGGATATGGGAATTGAATCGGCCAAATTGCTGCTCTCAAGAATAGATAGTAAAAAGAAGGGCGTCGATCCCGTTTCAATTTGCCTTCCCACGGAACTCCGAATCAGGCAATCTTGTGGTTTTCAAGGCGACAGACCCATTGCTTAATGTGATGGTTTGAATGAGTTGGCATTAAATTTATTTACGCTTAGGCAGAAGTATAGTAGCTACGACTCACATTACTCCCATATTCGTCTTAACACCTTTTTGCCCATTACATTTCCTCACGGATTTTTTTGAGGAACACGATCCAAGTACAAGCAACGCTGCAATTAGAAACGCTATTACGTAAGCAAACACTCCAAGTCTGTGGTTAGCACGTACAATTTCTGAAGTAAATGGATTGCTCCCTTCATTATTCGTGCCTGAACTAAATTGATCTCTATGTTGTTGTTCCATCTTGTAAAATTTTAAATGGATGCCTGGATTAGGCGCGTGCATATACAAACAGAATAGATGAAACAATTATTGCGCCATAAAAAAAGCCGCTTCAGAATTGAGGCGGCTTCCAATTAATTTTGTCGGTACAATCAATCGTCCAAATCGTCGATAACGCTATCACCGTTATTTCCGGCGTTTCTCTTAGTTTCCTCTCCTGCTTCAACAGTTTCCTCAACTGCCTCGGCGGTTGGTTCTTCCACCACCACTTCTTCGCTTGTAGACTCCACTACTGAACTCTCATCGACAACCGCGGTTTCCTGATTCTTCTTTTTGTCCTTTTTCTTCTTCTTTTTCTTACCCTCTGCGGCACTTTGGTCTAATTTACCAGGTCCCCCATTGGCATATACTTTTGTTAGGTGCGCCATCACCGCTTCATCTTTACCTCTGAATTGACGCGCCATTTTCTTCGCCAGCCTAACTCTTCCCGGATCATACTTCAAAAAGAATTTCCTCAACTTCTGCTCTAAAGTCATTCGAATGTTCGTTTAGTTTTCCCTAATTGCGCTTGAATATAACGGTTATTCATGAAAATGGTACGATTTGTCGGAACAATTTTTAACAGGAAATCGTTTATTTGAACAGAATGAAGCCCCCCAAGAAAGAAAAGACTGCGCTGGTAATACAGGGCGGATCATTACGCTCTGTTTTTACCTCCGGCGTTCTCGATTCGTTTATGGCTGCCGATTTTAACCCTTTCGACATTTTCATAGGTGTTAGCGGAGGCTCTATGTGTATGTCCTACTATTTGGCCAACCAATACAAGGCAACCTACGAGATCCTTCATACCATTGCCGCCGATCCGAACTTCATTAATATCAGACAGTTGTTTGCTACTGAAGGCTATGTGAATCTGAGTTACCTGGAGTCGTTTGCGCACAACAATATGCCCCTCGACTTGAAAAAGGTGAATCAAATGGCAATGAAGCATACCATAGAGGTGGTTGCTACCAACATGGCTGATGGCGAACCTGTTTACATTCGTCCGTCCATTGAAAAATGGTTTACGGCGCTAAGGGCGTCTTCCACTCTTCCATTTCTAACGCGAGGCTACTGTATGTATGAAGGCCTCCGACTAATGGATGGTGGTTGGAGTGATCCTATTCCGGTAGAGCGCGCCGTACATCTGGGCGCATCAAAAATCGTAGTAATTCGCACGTTGCCTGCATTCAGAAAACTGGAGAAAAGTTATTTCGGCTGGTTAGGTGCTATCTGGCACCGAGATAACCCCGCCTTAAGCAGACGATTTTCCGAAGACCATGTGTACTACAATCAAACCATCGACTACATCGCAGAAAATCCAGATAACGTGGAGATTGTTCAAATAGCTCCGGAAAAAGACCTGGCCACCGGAAGCTATTCGACCTCTCAGTTTAAACTAAATCTGGACTATAGATTAGGTCTTGATCTTGGGTTACAGTTTGTGAGTGAGTATCGTCGCGACTTTGAGCCGCCAATTGAACCCTAGGCTAATCAGGACTTTGAGTAGTCTAACATTTGGTCAATGGAATTGGAACTTACGTGGTGATAATTAGGTCTTGCTTTCTCGTAGATTTCCAGGGCACGTTCCTTCTTTCCGTTTTCCTTTAATGCGTTATACAGTGGAGACAAGAATTTTCTTCGGCCTGTTTGCACTAAAAATTCCTCCAGCTTCGAGTCGATAGCCATGTAGTTGTAGTTAATAGCTTTAGTAAACCAGGCGCATGCTATCTCGCTATTTGTACTAGCAGTTAAGTTAAAGCGATCATCAATGATGGCCATTTGATCGGCTGTAGTTCCTTTCTTAAGATTTCTGATAAAATGTAACCACTCATGAGTAGACCAGCTATCTGGCTTCACCTGCGTAATGTCATTTTCAGCATAAAATGCCGCCAACTGACGTTCTACCTCATTAAAATTTTCACTTACAACCACCGGACAATTGTCAGGAACACCTGGCTCATATACCCATTCCTCCACATTTACTTCTACTTTATTTGGGGTAAGCAAGCGCTCATCCAGATACACTAAAAACTCTTCTGTAGTAATAGTTTGGAACTTATGTTCTTCAAAATAGTTCTTCAGGAAGGCATCGAATTTGTCTCTCCCAACCTCCTCTTCGAGCATTTTCAGAAAAAAGCAGCCTTTTTCGTAAGCAATATCTGTCATCCCATCATCCGGATGTCTTCGGATTAGATTCAGTTTTAAACTCTGGTCTACCGGCTTCTCCTCATCCAACGCCGACATCAAATCCTGATATCCAAGAATCGCTAACATATCCGCATAGTCTTTTCCATAAACCGCCTCCATAATCCTTCTTTCGAAATAAACGGTGAAGCCTTCATTCAGCCAGAAATCGTCCCATGTTGAATTGGTAACCAGGTTTCCACTCCAACTGTGCGCTAATTCGTGTGCCACTAACGCTACCAATGAACGATCCCCCGCAATAATGGTAGGGGTTGCAAAGGTGAGTTTAGGATTCTCCATACCTCCAAAAGGAAAACTTGGAGGAAGTACAATCACATCATATCTGCCCCATAGATAAGGGCCGTAAAGCTCTTCGGCCTTATCCACCATTTCTCCCATATCGGCAAACTCGTAGGCACAAGCCTTCAACATTTCGGGTTCAGTGTACACCCCGGTACGTTCATCAATTGGTGCAAATTCAAGATTACCAACCGCCAGCGCCATTAAATAACAAGGAACCGGATTGGTCATTTTAAATTGGTATTCCCCGGTTTCATTTCTCTCTGTCGGATTGTCGGCACTCATAACCGCCATTAGATTACTTGGCACTTTAATATCTGCCGAATAAGTAATTCGAAGTCCTGGTGTATCCATGATAGGCACCCAGGTTCTTGTAAAAATTGACTGTCCCTGTGTAAAGACATAAGGGTTTTGCTTACCGGCCGTTAGCTGAGGATCCACCCAATCCAGCGCCTCGGTACCATCGGTGGTTTGGTAAAATATTTCAACTTTTGAAGAAGCAGGAGTAATTGCCACATGTAGCGGGGTTCCGAGTAATTCATCATGTTCTCCAAGCTCATATTGAGCTTCTTCTCCATCTACCAGCACCTTTTCGATTTTCAGATTCTTAGTGTCAAAAATGGCATGGGTTGCCTCCTGCTTGTTGTCAATTGTATGTGTTGCCGATCCCTTTAGAATTTCATTTTCAAAATCCACTTCCAGATTAAGATGAACATGAGAGACCGGTACTTCGAGGTAGTTAGATAATGTATGATCGTCCACAGCCTGCATAGTTGATTTTTGAACCTCTTCGTTAACTGCTTCTGTAATATCTACAGCTTCGTTATTTGGTTCGTTATTTCCTCCACACGACGCAACCAATACTGCTAAAACTGGTGCGATTATTGTTGCAATTCTTCCCATAAATTTTTGAAAACTGAGCCAAAATTAAACGAATTAATGTGCTATCAAAGTGGTTTTAGGCCGATGGACAAAATCCATAGATAAAAGGTAGATTGGAAACCCTAACCTGTATTTTTCGTGCTAATCGGATTAAAAAATTTGTTCTATTTTCACGGCTCTTAAATTAAGACTTAACCAGCATGAGTTCACAGGAAACGACCAATTACACTAAGGAACTAAGGGTGATGGATCACCCAGCCAGTCTGTTCGTGCTTTTCTTCACGGAAATGTGGGAACGCTTCTCTTATTACGGAATGCGAGCACTTCTTGTGCTTTTCTTGATAAGTGAGGCAGCTACCGGAGGTTGGGAATGGACATCCGCAGAAGCATTGGGACTTTATGGAACCTATACAATGTGGGTATACATTACACCTATAATTGGAGGGCTGATGGCTGATAGGTGGCTTGGCTACCGATGGGCGATTATCTTAGGTGCAGTGCTGATGACAGCTGGGCATGGAGCCATGGCACTTGAAACCGAATTCTTCTTTTATCTCGGTCTGTTTCTTTTGGTTATTGGTAACGGTTTGTTCAAGCCAAATATTTCTTCGATGGTTGGTCAATTATACGGTCCAAAGGAAGCCGCCAAGAAGGATGCTGGATACACAATCTTCTATATGGGAATCAACGCAGGTGCGTTCTTAGGAATATTACTTTGTGGTTATATCGGAGAGAAGATTGGATGGAGTTATGGCTTTGGTCTTGCAGGTATATTCATGTTCTTCGGAATGGTGATGTTTATGTTTGGAAAAGGCATTTTCGATCAAATTGGACTTAAACCAAAGAAACAAGGTGATACTCTGGATGACGCTATTGAAGCGATCGAAGCAGAGGAAGAGGAAAATCAGGAAATTCTGGGTGATTTCGATGAGGCAGCATTAGAGAATAAAATTCAAGCTGAAGCAGCTGATCTGAACGAATCAAAAACCAACAAATTACGAGCCTACATTAAAGATCAGTTCGCCAGAAAGGTTAAACGTCAAAGATTGATTGTAGTAGGTTTCTTTGCTCTGTTTTCTGTGTTCTTCTGGATGTGCTTCGAACAGGCAGGTGGTTCCATGAACATCTTTGCTAAAGAATACACTCAAAGAACTTTACAAGGTGGCGGTGCTATAGCCTTCCGGTGGGTCGATGCGATTTTGACAATTGTACCAATGCTTATCATTACTTATGTGCTACTAAGGCTCTTTGGTAAGACATTTAAGAAATTTGCGCTTTCCAATATTTCCCTGGCAATCAGTTTTATAATTATTTGGGGGTTATGTATTTGGAAAGTTCACCGTGAATTCAACACCAATACCTATGAAGTAAACTACACGCATGAGGTATCTCACGATTTTAGGGATACGATTCCTGCATCTGCTGCGGATTTATCAGACTTATCCAAAGGCTTTGGAATAACCTCTGGTTACCTGGCCGACAAATACGTTGACACGAACGCTGAATTTCACACATTTGACAACGTGATGGTGGAACCGTTAAATGAAAAAAGGGACTCTTTGATTGTTTATGGTCAGTACACCAACATGGAAAGGGATACAAGTACCATGAGTACCACATTTGCGTTGACCAATAATGACAATTTCAACGCTATCATATCCGATGATAAATTAAGATACGTGGAACCAGCAGCCGTTGAAGAATACAAAGGAGCATTTAGTGGTTCGATTATGCGTCAGCTGGGAGATGAAACGGAAGTTACGGCTTCATGGTTCCAAATCCTGAATTCACTTTTTATCATTCTATTCGCACCTGTTTTCTCAAAAATTTGGGAGAAACGGTGGAATCCTTCAGGCCCGGTAAAATTCGCACTTGGATTTGTTTTCCTTGGCCTTGGGTTTGGTTTTCTAGCACTTGGGGCTGCGGGGATCGTACAAGGTGGAGAGTTTGACAAAGTAAGCATGGTCTGGCTTGTACTAGCCTTCCTTTTCCACACATGGGGAGAACTTTGTATATCTCCTGTCGGGTTATCATTTGTTAGTAAGCTATCTCCTAAGAAATTGGTTGGACTTATGTTTGGAGTGTGGTTCTTCGCATCAGCAATGGGTAACAAACTAGCAGGTAGCACCGGGGCAATGATGGAAGGTCTGGCAGAAGAAATTTCATTATCCAGTTTCTTCCTGATTTATGTTGGAATCCCTGGACTTATGGCTCTATGTCTTTTCTTAATGAGAAAGTGGTTGACCAGGCTAATGCATGGCGTAAACTAACCATGAAAACTTTATTCAAGCCCTCCAGCATCGCTGTGAGGGCTTTTTTTATGCCCTAGCCTCTATTCCGGCAGCACCTTTCCCGGATTCATTATTCCATTCGGATCAAATAACTCCTTGATACCTCGAAAGAGGTTCAGATGAACTTCGGAAAAGGCAATGGGCATGTATTGTCTTTGCACGTATCCAATACCATGTTCTCCTGACAAAGTTCCGCCAAGTTCAACGGTTAGTTCAAATAACTCGGTGATCGCTTTTGGTAGTTCGTTCTTCCATACATGATCACTTAAATCACCTTTAATGATATTGATATGCAGATTCCCATCACCTGCGTGGCCATAACAAACCGATTTAAATCCGTATCTGGCCCCAAGTTCCTTTACTCCACTTAATAACTCCGGTAACCTATACCGCGGTACTACTGTGTCTTCTTCCTTGTAAATAGAATTAGACTTGACAGCTTCTCCTACCCTTCTTCGAAGCTTCCAAAGCGCCTCCTTTTGGGCTTCGGAATCCGCAAACATGATTTCACCACAATCAAACCGTTCCAGAACAGAGGTAATGGTTTCGCAATCTTTAAACAACATATCTTCGTCATTGCCATCTACTTCGATTAGCAAATGAGCCCCAACACCATCCTCCAAAGGAACATTCGCTTCAACATGTTGCAGTGTCCATTCAATTGCGTCGCGTTCCATAAATTCCAGTGCGGAAGGAACCACGCCTACTCTGAAAATAGCGCTCACGGCTTCGCAAGCCTTTACCGCATCGTAGAACGGAACCAGCATGAGCAGATTTTTAGATGGCAGTGGCAAAAGCTTTAGCACCGCTTTGGTAATAACCCCCAGGGTTCCTTCGCTACCAACCAGCAATTGAGTAAGGTTATAGCCTGTTGAATTCTTCAATGTATTGGCACCCGTCCATATCACTTCGCCGTTTGGTAGAACCACTTCCAGATTAAGTACAAAATCTGTGGTAACCCCATACTTTACCGCTCTGGGACCCCCTGCATTTTCAGCCAGATTCCCCCCTATAAAACAAGTTCCCCGGCTGGACGGGTCGGGAGCATAAAACAATCCTTTTTCCGCAACTGCTTCCTGAAGCACCTGTGTGATAACACCCGGTTCCGTAGTTACCTGAAGATTTTTCTCATCGATATTCAGAATACGGTTCATCTTCTCCATTGAAAGACCGACACCTCCATGTATTGACAATGCTCCACCACTCAATCCGGTCTGACCACCGATAGGGGTAACGGGAATACGGTTCTCAAAACAATGTCTCATGATGGCCGCAACTTCAGTTGTTGAGTTCGGCTTTAGCACAACTTCCGGTGGAAAATTAAAGTCTTCCGTTTCATCATGGCCATATCTGATAAGAAGCTCTTTATCCTGAAACACACTACCAGGCCCAACGATTTTGGAGAACGCTTCAACATCCACCTGATCGAGCTGCTTAAAAGTCAATTCTGAGTTGTTGTTGCCAGTCGGCAATTGCTTATTACCATTCATACTTCAATGCTGTTTGGAGTGATTTTTGTTTCGTAACTTCACGCCCCTTGTAAATGAGCGGTTTCGGAGTATTTCCGGCCATTCTTCTTACACTACACGAAAGCTATACTTATTAATACAATACTAATGAAGAAAACATTTGGGTTGTCGGTGCTGTTGATTTTCGTTTCAACGCTTTATGCACAAAAGAACATTACAAACGAAGATATTTGGCTTTACGGAAGGTTTTTCGGAGGCACGGTATCAGGTGTTCGTTCAATGAACGACGGTGAACATTTTACATCACTTGAGGTGAATAGACAAACAGGAGTTGCATCGGTTAAAAAATTCGCCTACGCCGACTATAAGGAAGTAAGCACCATTGTGAAATCTTCCGATCTTACCGCAAAAGGGAGTGAAAAAATTTCAATTGATGACTACCACTTCAGCGCTGATGAGTCTAAAATGCTGATCGCTTCAGACCAGGAAAGCATCTACAGGCATTCTTCCAAATCGTACTACTACGTGTACGATCTAAAAACCAAAAAAACCGTTCCGCTCGCAGATATCAGCAAGGGAAAACAAAGGCTTGCACAATTCTCTCCCCAGGGTAATAAAGTAGCTTTTGTAAGGGAGAACAACATTTTCATCAAGGACTTTGATTCGGGGGAAGAAATTCAGGTTACCACCGAGGGTAAAATGAATGAGCGCATTTACGGTGCAACGGACTGGGTTTACGAGGAAGAATTCAGTTTCGACAACGGACTTTACTGGTCGCCGGATGGACAAAAACTGGCCTTTTACTTTTTTGACGAAAGCAATGTAAAGGAATTCCAAATGGCCATGTATGGTGAGCTGTATCCGGAACAATATAAATTCAAATACCCTAAAGCAGGAGAAGACAACTCCATTGTTCAGATTTACGTGTACGAGCTGATGCAAAAGCGTACCACGCCGTTCGATACAGGAAAGGAAACGGACATCTACATTCCAAGAATAAAATGGACCAACAATCCGGATGTCCTGATGGTAACGCGTATGAACCGACTACAGAATAAATTGGAGTTGATGGTGGGCGAGTTTAACCAAGACCGTCCGAATAGCAGAGGGGTTCAAACAAAGGTAGTATACACGGAAACAGCTGAGACTTACATTGATGTAACTGACAACCTTACCTTCTTAAAAGACAACAAACACTATCTGTGGACCAGTGAAAAAGATGGCTACAACCACATCTACAAAATCAATCTGGAAAATGGTTCCGAAACCCAGCTTACTAAAGGAGAGTGGGAAGTTACCGAGTTGGTTGGTATCGATGAACAAAATAACCTGATCTATTACATCGCGGCTACCAATCCGCTCGACAGAGACCTTTACGTAATGAATGGAGACGGATCAGGTGTGAAGAAGCTATCTCAAAAAGCCGGTCAAACTGAGGTGGCTTTTAGTAAAGGATTCAAGTACTATTTAAATTATCATTCGGATGCGAATTCACCGGTAACCGTTTCATTGCATTCTGCTGACGGCACACAAATTAAAGTGTTGGAAGACAACCAGCGTGTGAAAGATGCCATGAACGAATTCGGGTTTGTCAAGAAAGAATTTATCAAGATTAAAACCGAAGACGGGATTGAATTGAATGCCTACATGATGAAACCTCCCGGCTTTGTCGAAAAGAAAAAATACAAGAAAAAGTATCCGGTACTAATGCATGTTTATGGTGGTCCAGGCATAAATACTGTGCATAACGCCTGGGGCGGAGCCAATTTCGCCTGGTTTCAGATGTTGGCACAACAAGGGTACATCGTGGTATCAGTTGATGCACGAGGCACCGGATACCGAGGAAGAGAATTTAAACATTGCACCTATTTACAACTTGGTAAGTACGAAACACAAGATCAGATTGCGTCCGCAAAATGGCTAGGTGAACTTCCTTATGTGGATGAGTCCAGAATTGGAATTTTTGGCTGGAGTTACGGCGGGTATATGTCTTCTTTGTGCATCACCAAAGGGGCTGATGTTTTTAAATCGGCCATTGCGGTGGCGCCCGTTACCAACTGGAGATATTATGACAATATCTACACTGAAAGATTCATGCGTACCCCACAGGAAAACGGTAAAAACTACGACATCAATTCACCAATAAATCACGTTTCCGAATTAAAGGGCAATTACTTATTGGTTCATGGATCTGCCGATGACAACGTTCATTACCAGAATACCATGGAGATGATAAATGCTCTGGTAAACGCGAACAAACAATTTGATTTATTTATTTATCCTAATCGGAATCACGGGATTTATGGAGGATACACCAGACTCCATTTGTTTACCAGGATGACCGACTTCGTTTTGAATAAACTGTAAACCATGAGATTTTTCGCTACAATATTGCTTCTGTTAACTTTCATGGGCGCTTTTGCTCAGATAGCTCAAAACAATTACGTGGTGGATGAGAAACTCGAGGAATTGGCCTTTGTTAAACCGAACAAGGATGTTCAACCAAAAAATACAGACACTACTTTAAACCAAACAGAAGCCAAAATAAACTGGATTACGTGGGATGAAGCCATTGCCCAATCTGCTGTGGATAGCGTCCCAAAAAAGATGTTTATTGACTTTTATACAGGATGGTGTGGCTGGTGCAAGCGAATGGATGCGACGACCTTTAAGGATCCGAATGTAATTAGCTACATGAATGCCAATTATTACCCGGTAAAGTTTGATGCTGAGTGTACAGACACAATTACGTTCAACGGAATGACTTTTATGAATTCCGATCCAACTTTTGTAAAAAAGAGCGCGAATTCAAGAGGCAAACCTCATTACCTGGCATACTCCTTACTAAACGCGAAACTCTCCTACCCTTCTTATGCTATTCTGGACGAAAACAAAAACCGAATTGCCATCTATCAGGGTGCCAAGCCCGTTGAAGAAATGCTTGGAATACTGCTCTTCTTTTCAACCGATCAATACAAACAGTATCACAATTACCTTTACGGCCAGTGGAACAAGCAA
Source organism: Parvicellaceae bacterium (assembly GCA_965267315.1). Classification (GTDB taxonomy): domain Bacteria; phylum Bacteroidota; class Bacteroidia; order Flavobacteriales_D; family Parvicellaceae. The sequence goes on along the minus strand of OZ253949.1, from coordinate 2,834,776 downwards.
ATGGAGGTGCAGCAGAAAGAACAGGGGCAAACGGGTAAATAATTCACTTGGGATTCTTCGACAATAGAAATACCCCTGACAAGGGAAGTCCACTGCGAAATAGCAAAGCTATCTTTTACTTACTGGTGTTTATCATTCTTTTAACTATTCTGTATATTGGCTCGTTCTATGTGCAAAAGCCCATTGAATGAAGTCAAAGCAGCACCAATCCTATTCCATTAAAATAAGCGACGAGCCGTTTGACAATGGACTGTTTTCTTTGCCTCAAACTGCTGTTATTCTGTTTCGCGATGGAAACCGGAATGTTGTAAAGAAGGAAAAGTATGGAGTACTCGATTCTAAGGAGTTGTACAAGAAAATTGTGGCCGGAGAACCCATTAATATCTCCAACTGCTATATAAAGAACTTCTCGTTAACCGAATGTCGTTTCAAACACTCACTAAGCAAAGATGATCGGCTTAAACTTAATCAGTTCAGTGCTATCCGAACGTTTTTTGAGGCCGACGACACCACCGATTTTTCATACTGCGATTTTATTGAGAGCTGCGACTTCGTTAACAGTACTTTCGGAAGTGGAAACGTAAGCTTTTACAAGACCAACTTTGTGGACACTGCATCAGATTTTTCAAATGTAGATTTCGGTGAAGGCAGTATCAATTTCCAGTTTGCCGATTTTGGCGTGGGCACCGTGTCTTTTGAAAATAGTGCAAACCATAACGGAAACACTTCCTTTATTAATGCGGATTTCGGAGATGGAAAGGTAAACTTTAAAAACTTCAATTTTGGATCCGGGAACGTAGACTTCCACTTCGCAAAATTTGGAAAAGGAGACGTTTCGTTTGACAAAGCTCTTTTCGGGGGCAAGTATGTAGATTTTCGGAAGGTTGAATTCGGGCAGGGTAAACTGGACTTTCGAAGAACCGACTTTGGCAATTCTGTTGTTTCGTTTGAAGAGGTAGAACACAAAGTTGGAAGAACCTACTTTAAGAAAGCCATATTCGGAGAAGGAAATATTTCATTTGATCTCGCCGACTTCGGTGATCAGGAAGTATCTTTTGAGGGAGCGGAATTTGGTATCGGAAGTTTGTCCCTCCTGAGAACCACGTCCGGCAGACTGATATTTAAATCGTGCCATGTAAACAACTACCTGGATCTGCGAGTAAACAAGTGTAACGTTATTGATTTGTCAGATGCAATTATCAGAGACATTGTTGACTTAAAGAAAGGAAAAACTGACCTGTACCTTGACCAGCTTATTCTGATTGGAGTAAGAGACCTCGGTAAAATATTCCTGGACTGGAAGGAAAATAATGTAAAGGCACTTATCGAGAATCAAGACTGCAGTTATTTGGACAAAGCCAATCAATTCAGGCTGCTCAAAGAAGACTTTAACAGTTCGGGCAAATACAATGATGAAGACAAAGCGTACGTTGCTTTTAAACGATACGAACTAAAAGCTCTCAATGAGGAAAAACTGGCCAGAGGTAAAATAAATGCTATTTGGGTGTACCCGACCAGCTTTTTGAGAAAGTTACTCTTTGATTGGATCGGCCTGTACGCAACCGACCCGATTAGGGTGTTGTTAAGTATGCTCGTTACCCAGGTTATCTTCAGCTTCACATACTTTGCCATGATCAAGACAGGGATGGGTGATTTAAAACCTGGTTTTGATCCTCCTGAAGCCCTTTCGGATTTTGCAGTTTCTTTTTATCATTCGGCTATTACCTTCCTTACCATTGGGTACGGAGATTATGCGCCCTGGGGAGCCATTAGGCACCTTTCCAGTTTTGAAGGATTCGTTGGAGTGTTCCTTATGTCTTATTTCACCGTAGCCTTTGTTAGGAAAATTTTAAGATAGCATCAATCAAGCTTATACTTCTCTGATAGTATCCAACCTGACTCGTTCACGATGGTTAATGAAAGGCAATAGGTTTCTGCCTAACTAACTGACAGTGAACTTCTGACCCACTGGGTAATCCAACCAAATTTAAAGTAGTGGGCTCCAATAAAATTCCTTAGAAAATTCAGATCGAAGTCAGGTAAGATTAATTTAACAATTGTCAGGCTAGGTGTACTTTTCCGCTTTGAAGATTCACAGAGTTTATTATCTTTATTCGCCTTTTAAAAAACACCAAAAATTAGCAAGTAGAAAATGAGCGAGACGGCCAAGCTGATAATAGGGGATGAAAGTTATGACATCCCAGTAGTTACAGGAACAGAGAATGAAAGTGGTTTGGATATTTCCAAGCTTAGAGGAGCAAGCAAGCACATTACGGTAGACAGAGGATTTAAGAATACCGGTTCGTGTTACAGTGCTATTACTTTTTTGGACGGAGAGAAGGGAATTCTCAGATATCGGGGATACCCTATTGAACAGTTAGCTGAGCAAGCTACCTTTATTGAAGTGGCCTATTTGTTAATCTATGGTGAACTACCCACTCGTGCGGAGTTGGAAAAGTTTGAATCGGAGATTACTGCACATACGCTGGTACATGAAGAAATGAAGGGCTTCTTGCAGGCGTATCCTGCAAATGCTCACCCAATGGGTGTTCTTGCCGCTATGGTTTGTTCACTTTCTACTTTCTATCCGGAATCGCAGAACCCGAACAGATCTCCGGAAGCTTTTGATCTTTCGATCAGAAGGCTGATTGCCAAAATGCCAACCATTGCGGCCTGGGCCTACAAGCATAGCAAAAGGCACCCGCTTATTTACCCACAGAATAAATTTGACTACTGTGAGAATTTCCTGAACATGATGTTCTCCATGCCAACCGAGGCTTACACCCCAAGCCCCACTGTGGTAAAAGCACTTAACAAACTATTAATACTTCATGCAGATCACGAACAGAACTGTTCTGCATCAACGGTTAGAATAGTAGGTTCGTCGCAAGCTAACTTATATGCTTCTATTTCTGCTGGCGTTTGTGCACTATGGGGCCCACTTCACGGAGGTGCAAACCAGGCGGTTATCGAAATGCTCGAAGCAATTAGAGTGGATGGTGGAGACACCGACAAATGGATTGAAAAAGCCAAAGACAAAGATGATCCATTCAGATTGATGGGCTTCGGACACCGGGTTTACAAGAATTTCGATCCTAGAGCTACCATCATTAAAAAGGCATGCGATGAAGTTCTGGATGAGTTAGGAATTGATGATCCTGTGTTGGATATCGCTAAGAAATTAGAAAAAGTAGCTCTTGAAGATGAATACTTCGTTAAGAGAGGTTTGTACCCGAACGTAGATTTCTATTCAGGAATTATATATAGAGCATTGGGAATCCCCGCCGAGATGTTTACTGTAATGTTCTCGTTGGGAAGACTCCCTGGTTGGATTGCGCAATGGAGAGAAATGTTGCATAACGGGGATCCTATCGGACGCCCAAGGCAGATATACACCGGCGCAACAGTGAGAGACTATGTGCCTCTCGACCAAAGAAAACTGGAAACCGTCTGAGACTTTCAGTAAGCAAGGAAAAAATCAGCCCCTTTCATTTTATGGTAGGGGCTTTTTTTTGCAGCAATATTTGAAAGTTCTCTGCGTTATATGCTGAAACTCCGATACAGATAGCATACTTCTACCCTAAAAACTAAACCTAAATCCAATGAAACGCTATCTGCTTTGTGGCTTATTATCCGCCATTGTAGCTTTTACATCCTGCAAGAAGGAAGAAGCTGTTGATCCCACATACCATAACGATTCTTCTGAAAGCCCGTACACCCTGGTTTCCACCTCCGGCAGCTGGTGGGTTTATCAATGGTACAGTATTGATTCAACCGGAACACCCACTTCAATGACCCAGCGGGATAGTGTTTATATTGTTGGCGATACCGCTATCAACGGCAACACATATATCCATGCCGAAGGCACGTATTTAGGCAGTCCGCGCAGCTCGTATTATAGAGATTCCTCCGGCTACATTGTCAATTCTTTGGGCAACACGCGGTATAACTATGTAAACATTGGAGACACCATATACACTCAGGTTGACGGAGGTGGATTCTATACCTCCCACTGGTTTACCGCTCCGGAAACTACCATCTCCGTTCCCGCCGGAACTTTTGACACCCACGATTTCCAGGGACACTTTTATAGTCAGGATGGCAGCTATTTTACGGCTTGTGATAGTAGCTGGATTCAGCATTCATATTACGCCGACGGAATTGGTGAAATAGCTAGTCAGACCGCATATTTGACGCAAATTACTAACTACTGCACCTACATGGAAAGAAGGCTGGTTAGTTATCACATTGAGCCGTAGCATTCAAAACCTGGCAAACGTTGAGCCAAATCGTAGTTCGTAAAATAGTAACCAATGCCATCTATTCACTTATGTAATTAATACCAATCGGTTAATATGACCTCAGTAGCCAGCATAAAATCATGACAATTAAAACTGTTGCTAGTTATTATTGCATCTAACCCAATTCTCACCAGTCGCATCGCATGAAGGATTTAACCTTTCTGCGGTGTGATATGCTTTCATCATAAAAAGTGTTGCTAATCAATGAAAGGAGCCAGTGCTTCTGCCCTTATACCACCGTGTGAATTGTGATAAACCACTTCACCGTTCTTCAAAAGCAATAGCTGTGGAGACTCATGAGTAACACCAAACTGCTCGGCAACTTTATTGCTTATGTCCCTATAAGCGATCAAATCCAGATAATAGGCAGGCAACTCCTGGTTCGAATAATTCCAGGATCGCTCCAAACGACCCTTGGCCATAGAACTTATTGAGCAGCGAGTACTGTGTTTAAAAATAGCTACCGGCCGTGTGGTAGAGCTTTCGATAATCTCATCCAACTGAGCCATATCATTGAGCGTAATCCAATCCATAAGTCGTTTATATACTTTGTTTAAAATTAACAAGAGTTACTGAAAAACGTTATTAGTTGTGGCATTTAGGTAGCACCAGCATAGATATTCCGTTAATTTGCAGCCGAATTTTAATGCAGGACGAGCAACTTATAAAACTGCTGATAGATGGTGATCAGTCTGCGTATAAGACTCTGGTAGAATCTTACAAAGACATGGTCTACGGCCTGTGTTTTTCTTATCTCAACAACTTTCAGGATTCTGAAGATACTTCACAGGAAGTCTTCATCCAGGTGTACCGGAGCATTGGGACATTCAAACAGCAATCAAGCCTGAAAACCTGGATTTACAGAATTACCATATCAAAGTGTCAGGACTTTATAAAATCCAGGAATCGCAAAAAAAGATTTGCATTCCTTACAGGATATCAAGAGGTGGAAGAAAGGTGGGAATCGAATGCCCAAACTCCTCAAAAGTTGCTTGAGAATAAAGAACACATGGCACTACTACATCAGGCAATTGACCAACTTAGCGATGTGCAAAGGAATATTTTCATTTTAAACCATATCCAGGGTAAGACAAACTCAGAAATTTCCGAATTATTACAAATGCCGAAATCTACTGTGGATAGTCATATAAAGAGAGGTAAAGACCGGGTTAAAAAAATCCTGGGTAATTTAATAAGCTAGTGCAAGTTTTTGAATCATAAGACGTCTAATAAATTAATTCCCCGCAAAATGAATAAACAAGAACATATAAAAGAGGTATTGGAAAGGACGAAAGGCATGGAAATGCCTGAAACCGATGCTTTCTATTACACCAGATTGGAGGCCAGGCTTGCCAGAACTGAATCTGACACCGTTAAATCCAGAAGATCTGTGCTTACCGGCATTTCTTTGGGTGCGATAAATATTTTCGTACTGGCGTTTGTGCTTACTAGTCAGAATAGTGATTCAGGAATATCGATGGATCAGGCAACCGACCAGTTCGTTGAGGTGTATGCGGAACAGGTAAATTACTGGGCGCAATGAAAGGCAATAGACTATTGATTGCGATTCTGGTGCTTTCGAACATCGCTCTGGTAGTTGTCCTTCTTACCTCTTCTATGAGTCCAAAAGAGAGGATTCATGGTCTCAAACCTCCAAAGCACCCTGGCAACGAAAATGTTCACAAAAATCCGGAAGACCAACCGGAAGTAAGAGCCTTTATGCGTGATTCGATTGGATTTAAGGAAGCTGATATTGAGAAGTTTCACGAGCTAAGAAGAGAAATGGGTCGTAAAGGGAAACCATTTCACGAGCAAATCAAGCAAATTAAGGGCGAACTATTTACGCTGGGATTGTCTGACACAATTGATATTCAAAAACGCGACAGTTTGTTTACCGAGATGTTTGAGAGCTTTCGATTTCTTGACTCCATGGTAGTAGATCACTTTCATCAATTACACCAACTGGGAGGAGAAGATGTGGATCGGGAAAAACTTGGGAAATTTCTTAAGGAAATTACAAGAAAACTCAAACCTGGCGGACCAGAAGCTAACAAACCCAAACCATGAAAAAATTACTAGTAATTCCTGTTCTCGTTGGTTCTCTTTGTTTTGCTTTGATGAGTGCAGATACAAACCTTGTAAATTTTAAGCCCCAGGTAGAAATTATCACTGACTCAACACACCGAATTTTCAAATGCAACGCCATTCCAGCACATTCTGTGGGCAAGTTTCCGAACAAAAACAATCCTAATCGAATTCGTCCGCAAAAGCTTGAGTTCCGCGTCCCTTTGCATCCAACTGATTCCGAGAAACCTATTGAACTGACTGCGGCTATGTTTGGCGTTGCCCTGAATGGAGTTCCATTTGAACCCAATGCCAATGAATTTTGGAACAACAACCCTCGCTCTGGTTGGAGCTACGATGCGTTAAGGGCTCCACTCGGATTCGACGAACATCATGCTCATGTTCAGCCTACGGGTAAGTACCATTATCATGGCTCTCCTACAGGACTTATTCTCAACAATACCAAAATGACGTTACTAGGTTACGCTGCGGATGGCTATCCAATCTACCATTATATTGCGCATTCAACTCCAACAGATACTACATCCGAATTACGGGAGTTTCGGTCAAGTTACCGTCTTAAGACAGGATCCCGCCCTAATAATGGACCAAAAGGCAATTTCGATGGAACGTATGTTGAAGATTATCAATTTGTTGAAGGTAGCGGCGATTTAGATGAGTTCAACGGGCTATTTCTAAGTACAGATGAGTATCCGGAAGGAATCTATGCATATATGATAACCCGTGAGTTCCCTTATATTTCAAGAAAGTGGAAAGCCAAACCGGATTCGTCGTTTATGTTTGGCCCACCTGAACGGCCTATGCATGGAGGGCCAGGGGGACCACCAAAGCCTGGTCATTGGCCTCCAGGCGACCGACCACCTCCGCCTGGACGATAATTATGGATTATCAACGTGAATTGCATCTTGATAGAAAGATGTATTATGAAAGTTTCGATTCTGTATTTTCTCTTCTCCTTTATAGTCGCTCATGCCTGGGCTCAGCCTAAGCTAATCCAGGCATTTGAGAAAGAAGGCTCCCTTTCTGACGCAAACAATTTTGGTGTACAAATCAAAGAAGCTTATTGGAAAGACTCTATTTACTTCATCACAATTAATGCAAATGTACTGTCGAACGAAACTCATTATCAGTCCATCGAATTTGAAAATGGCATCTTGGACCTGCGTTTTGACGTTAGTACTGTGAGTGGTGATTATGCCTACGCAACCTCTAGGGTTAAACAATTTAAGTACGGCATTTCCGGGTTAAATACAAAACCAGAAAAACTAAGGTTTAACGGTTACCGACAGGGTTCATTTCCGAAATACTCTGATTCGCAATCTTATTTAAAATCAGTTGCAACACGTAAAACAAGGAGTTGGATAAGCCAACAAAACCAACAACAAGTTACTTGGATTCCAGCGCCACCGGCAAATCCAATTGTAGACTTCCCGGAAAAGCCAGCGTTGTACGGTACTGCCAAAACAGAAACGGAAAGCAATGAGCTCATATTAAATCACATAAAAGAGCATGTGAAATATCCATTGGCTGCCAGAGATCAAGGAGTTGAAGGCAGAGTTTACATGCGATTCACCATTGAAACCGACGGTTCTGTAAAGAATATAGAAACTGTAAGGGGAGCCCATAGCCTATTAGACAAAGAGGCGCTAAGAGTGGTGAAGACGTTTACACGGTTCCAACCGGCACAGAGCGGAGGGCTGCCAGTACGAACTCAATATGCGGTTCCCATTCGCTTCGTTTTAGTGGATTAAAACAGAATTAATTGAGTTTCAATCGGTACAAGGAAAAAACAAGATCGGTCTTCATAAATTTTATGTGATCTGGATAATAATCAGCAAAAGGTACCTCCTTAACAAGCTCGAAGCCCATTCCTTCATACCACTTCTTTAAAAACACCTTCTCTTCATGAATCCAATCAACAGGTGAAAGAATCTCGAGGTACATAGCCTCTTTGCCTCGCTTCTGTGCCTGACTTAACACATAATCCACCAGTGTGGATCCGACTCCCTGTTTTCTATAACCAGGATGGCAGACCAGCATTGAGAAAGAAAGTGAATTGAGCTCAAATGGTTTCAGAAGAACACATCCACACAAATTGTCGTTCAAATATGAGACGTAGAGCCATTTGTTTTTCACGTACTCATCGTAACCAGCCTCGTCCAAACGATAATAACCTTCCGTCCAGAAATCTTTCTCCGATGTGTAGTAAACATCATTTACCATTTTCAGAAGAGGTTCTTTATCCTCGGGGCGGGCTAATCGAATGTTTATTTCCAAATCAGTGTCTGGATTCCAGTATGGAAACCACGTCTTTAAGTTTATATCCCTTCGCTTGTAGTAAAATTAAATAATGATACAGTAAATCTGCAGACTCGTTCAAAAACAGATCGTCGTTATTATCCATTGCCTCAATAACTACTTCAACTCCCTCCTCTCCTACTTTCTGAGCTACTTTATTTATACCGGACTTTATCAAATCGGACGTGTACGAACCCTGCTTCGGGTTTTGAATCCTGTCTTCAATTACCGCCTCTAACTTTGAAATAAAACCATAATCCGAAACATTTTCTTCGCTCCAGCAGGTATCGGTTCCCTTGTGGCAGGTTGGCCCGTTTGGTTTAACGCGAACCAATATCGTATCATTATCGCAATCTAACTTCCAATCTATCAACTCCAGATAATTTCCGCTCTCCTCGCCTTTGGTCCATAGCCGCTTTTTGGACCGGGAATAAAAGGTAACCCTACCCGATGAAATGGTTTTCTGCAGACTTTCTTCGTTCATGTAACCTAACATCAATACATTCCTGGTTTCAAAATCCTGTACAATTGCAGGCACAAGACCGTTTCCTTTGTCAAAATCTACCTTCATTTTCTTACGGTTATTCCTTCAGTTTCTAAATATTGTTTTAATTCCGGCACAGTAATCTCTCCAAAATGAAATACACTCGCAGCTAGAGCCGCATCCGCTTTCCCGAGTTTAAATGCATCCCGAAAGTGTTGCATGGTACCTGCCCCTCCGGACGCAATAACCGGGATATTTATAGCTTCCGAAACCAACAACAAAGCCTCATTGGCAAAGCCATTCTTGGTTCCGTCGTTATTCATGGACGTGAATAGAATTTCACCGGCTCCCATGTATTCTGCATGCTTTACCCATTCTAAAAGCTCCCAATCAGTTTCTTCCCTACCTCCATTTAAAAATATCTTCCATTGGTCATTGATATACTTGGCATCTGCCGCAACCACAACACATTGCGAACCAAACCTTGAGGCCAGTTCTCCGATTAAGTTTGGGTCTCGAACAGCAGCTGAGTTAACGGATACTTTGTCAGCACCAGCCCGGAGTATATGATAAACATCGTCTACGGTTGATATACCACCCCCTACTGTAAAAGGAATATTTACCGCGGAGCCTACTTTTTCCACCAGATTAAGGATCGCCTTACGCTTTTCAACCGTTGCGGTAATATCAAGAAACACAAGCTCATCTGCCCCTTCATTTGCATACCTTTGTGCCAATTCTACAGGATCACCTGCATCTCGCAAACCGACGAAATTAACCCCCTTTACGGTTCTACCATCCATTACATCGAGGCACGGGATGATTCGTTTTGCCAAAGTGGCGGTTGGTTGTTGTTGGTCGCTGGTAGCTGTTTCCATTCTATGCTAATTAAAGGTTAAAAGTTGAAAGCTGTCCATTGGTGGTTCTATCCATTTGCCGCATTTGAAACGCCAAAGGCCATTTAGCTTCGCTGATCACTTCGTTCGGAGTTGAAATCTCATAAACACACCACAATTTTTAGGTTGTATGGTTTAACGCAAATTTTTCAAGGTCTTTAAGAGATATTTTGTTTTCGTAGATCGCCTTACCGATAATGGCTCCATACAAACCATTTTCTGCGAGTTTCTCAATCTCACTCATCGTGGTAACACCGCCCGACGCTATCAAATGAAGCCCGGTAGTTTGATTTAGAATTCTCTCATACAGATCATGTGATGCTCCTTGAAGCATACCGTCTTTTGCTATGTCCGTACTTATACAGTATTTCACTCCTTTTCTCATATAGCCCTTGATAAAATCAATCACATTGAGTTCAGAGGTCTCTAACCATCCGGAAACAGCTACCTGTTCATTCTTAGCATCCGCCCCGAGGATTATCTTATCCGAACCATAAGTTCTGATCCAGTTTTCAAATATTTCCGGTTTTTTTACAGCAATACTTCCCCCGGTTATCTGTTTCGCACCACATTCGAAGGCAATTCTAAGATCATCATCAGATTTAATCCCTCCTCCAAAATCAACTTTAAGGGTAGTTGCAGAGGTAATTTGCTCAAGCACCTTCCAGTTAACAATTTTGCTTGCCTTGGCTCCATCCAGATCCACCAAATGGAGACGGGACAGACCGTGATTCTCAAATTCCTTTGCCACATCCAGCGGATTGGCACTATAAACAGTCATTCGCTTATAGTCTCCTTCCGAAAGTCGCACACACTTACTATCGATAATGTCTATTGCTGGTATTATTTCCATTTCTGATCAATTAAGGCTTAAAAACCGTCTTAGAATCTCATCTCCGGCCTTTCCGCTTTTCTCGGGATGAAATTGGCATCCCCAAAAATTACCCTTGCACAAAGCCGCGCTAAACACCGTTATATAATTGCAGCTGGCTGAGGTGTAGGACGAAGTCGGGACATAATAACTATGCACATAATAAACATACTCATCGTCCAACCCATCCAGTAATTGCCCGCTACAAGAGTTTATCACGTTCCACCCCACATGAGGTACTTTTAATTTAGGTTCAAACCTGACTACAGTTTCCGGGAATATATTCAGGCAATCTGTCTCGCCTTCTTCGCTGTGCTTGCACATTAATTGCATGCCCAGACAAATTCCCAGAACAGGCTGCTTCAATTTCGGAATCAAAATATCTAATTGCTGATTCCTAAGTTGTTTCATGGCGGAAGACGCTTCTCCAACACCCGGAAAGATCACTTTGCCGGCTCGCTGAATTACTTCCGGATGATTCGATACGACCGGTGTAACACCCAATCTCTCAAGGGCAAATCTTACGGACTGAACATTACCTGCACCATAATCAATGATTACCACCTCGCTCATAATGTTCCTTTTGTAGATGGTAGAACCATATTATCCAAATCTCTTCGTTTCGCCATTCTTATAGCACGTGCCAGTGCCTTAAAGATGGCCTCAATCTTATGGTGTTCATTTGTTCCTTCAGCCTTGATATTCAGATTACACAAAGCTGCATCACTAAACGATTTAAAAAAGTGGTAGAACATTTCGGTAGGCATATCTCCTACTTTCTCCCGTTTGAATTCGGCATCCCACTCTATCCAGTTTCTTCCACCAAAATCTAAAGCTACCTGAGCTAAGCAATCGTCCATAGGCAGACAGAAGCCATAACGCTCAATACCCAACTTGTCTCCAAGAGCTTCCTTAAAAGCCATACCCAGGGCTATTGCCGTATCTTCTATAGTGTGGTGTTCATCAACTTCCAGATCGCCAATTGTTGTAATTTGTAAATCTACTGCTCCATGTTTGGCTATTTGCTCCAACATGTGGTCAAAGAACTTCAGCCCTGTATTGATGTCCGCGATGCCTTTACCGTCCAGGTCTAACTCTATGGATATCCTGGTTTCATTTGTATTCCGTTCAATTCTCGCTGTTCGGGATTGTAGCCGCAGAAAGTCGCATATCTCATTCCAGTCTGTAGTTTCCAGCGCAATGCAAGCTCTTACTTCCTCCAATTCAGTCTCAACTTCGTTGCTACCAGGATCCCATCCCTTGTCCATAAAAATCCCTTTACAACCAAGATTCTTTGCCAATTCCATATCTGTCATCCGATCGCCGATTACAAAAGAATTCGCCAAATCGTAGTCTCCATTCATGTACCTGGTTAGCAATCCGGTTCGCGGTTTTCTGGTTGGTGCATTGTCTTTGGCAAAAGTCCTATCAATTAATACCTCTGAGAAAATCACACCTTCATTTTCAAAGGCCTTTAGCATCTTATTATGTACTGGCCAAAACGTATCTTCAGGATACACATCAGTACCCAAACCGTCCTGATTAGTTATCATAACTAATTCATAGTCATTTGTTTCAGATATTTTACCTAAACCTTTGAATACCATTGGGTAAAATTCCAGTTTCTCAAAACTGTCTACCTGAAAGTCATCCATTGGCTCCAGAATTATTGTTCCGTCCCTATCTATAAAAAGCACCTTTTTCATGACAATTTTTCCTCCTGATAATCGTTGAGCACCTCAAGAAGTTTCACATTCTCTTCCATTGTACCAATTGTTATTCGCACACAGTTTTCGCAACTCGCTAATGAGGATCGATTTCTAAGAATGATTCCTTTTGCTTTGAAGTATTCGTAAAACTGAATTGCGTTTGCTACCTCCACCAAAACAAAATTTGCCTCCGAAGGCCACACCTTTTTAATTGTGTTATTAGCTTCCAGCGCGGCTACTACGACCTCTCGCTGAGCAAGCACTGCATTCACCCAACTTTCTTGCTGCTCAACACGATCTAATGCTTGTATCGCGACCTGTTGTGTTAACTGGTTTACATTATAGGGAGGTTTTATCTTATTTAAAACGGACACCACATCTTCAGACGCGAAACCAACCCCCAGGCGTATACCAGCAAGCCCCCAGGCTTTGGAAAAGGTTTGCAGCACTACGAGATTATTGTACTTATCAATCAGAGTTAATGCAGACGGTTTTGAACTAAAATCGATATAGGCTTCGTCAACAACCACTAACCCTTCGAATGTTTCCAATATCTTCTCCAACTGATCCAAACCAGTAACCATTCCAGTTGGATTATTAGGGGTGCAAACGAAAAGCAATTTAGCCTTACCGGAAATCTTTCTAATTTCTTCTTCATGTACACCCGAACCATTCAACAAAGGCACCTCAATGACGTCCACGTTATTGATGCCGGCACACACCTTATACATACCATAGGTAGGCGGCATAATAACCACCTGATCCGAACCAGGCTCACAGAACGCCCGGAATAGCAGGTCAATGATCTCATCACTCCCATTTCCGAATATGATCTGTTTTGTAGCTACTCCCCGAAACTCAGCTAATTTAGCCTTTAACTCACTTTGATATGGGTCAGGATACCTATTTAGCCCCGTATTGAATGGACTTTCGTTGGCGTCAAGAAATACGGTTTGCGCCTCATCATCATCAGCTACATACTCATCCCTGGCGGAAGAGTATGGTTTTAGGCTCTTCACGCAACACCTTACCAAATTATCTATGCCTGTCATTTCTTCAATCTTATCGTTACTGCGTTCTTATGAGCTTCCAAACTCTCTGCCTGAGCCATTCTTTCCACATGTGGACCAAGCAACTCCAGCCCTTCTTTACTAATTCGCTGGAAAGTAATCTTCTTCAAGAAGCTGTCCACGGAGACACCACTGTAGTTTTTCGCATATCCGTTGGTGGGAAGCGTGTGGTTGGTTCCTGAAGCATAATCTCCGGCACTTTCCGGCGTATAAGGCCCAATAAAAACACTTCCCGCATTGATTATCTGACCTGCTAGCTGCTCCTCATTTTTCCCCACTAAAATAAGGTGTTCAGGCGCATAAAAGTTGATCATGTTAACGGCCGTTTTTTCATCGCTTACAAAGACAAAAACCGAATTATTTATCGCCTCTTTAGCCACATCTTTCCTGGGAAGTTGCGCCAATTGACTATACAACACCGCTCTCGTGGATTCTAACAACTTTAAATCCGTACTAATGAAAACTACCTGACTATCCGCTCCGTGCTCCGCCTGAGCCAATAAGTCTGCCGCAATGAAATCGGGACTACCTGTTTGATCAGCGTAAACCAGAACCTCTGAAGGCCCTGCCGGCATATCGATAGCCACCCCAAATTGTTGTGCATATTGCTTCGCCGCCGTTACAAACTGATTGCCTGGACCAAACAGCTTATTTACAGCGGGCACCAATTCTGTTCCAATGGTCATTGCTGCAATGGCCTGTATCCCACCAATTTTAAAAACCTGGTTGATACCACATAATTTTGCGGCGTACAGAATAGCTGGATGAATGTTACCATCGGAGCCAGGAGGCGTACACAAAACTACATTATTGCATGCGGCAAGGCGAGCAGGAATGGCCAACATTAACACCGTACTGAATAGCGGTGCTGTTCCACCGGGCACATACAAACCAACACTTTCAATTCCAACAGATTTTCTCCAACACTCCACTCCCGGCATGGTTGCCACTACCTGTACTGCATCAATTTGTGTACTATGAAATCTGACAATATTGTCATAGGCCACTTGAATTGAAGCTTTTAACTCATCAGAAACAAGACTCTCAGCGGCCTCATATTCCGCTACTCCAACCTTTAGATTTTCCAGTTGAACTTGATCGAACCGTGCAGTTAGCTGCATAACAGCTGAGTCTCCTTCCTTTTGCACAGCCGAAAAAACTTCGGCAACCAGGGAAGTTAAGTCACCTTGTGCCATCACAGGACGGGCTAGCAAACTATCCCAATCTACCCGGCCAGGATTTTCTACAATCTCTATCATACTACCATCTTTTCAATTGGAACGATCAGTATTCCTTCTGCACCTGCTTCCCTTAACTGGTCAATCACATCCCAAAATTCGTTTTCATTAATCACGGAGTGAAGAGAACTCCAACCATCCTCTGCCAGAGGCAGCACGGTCGGACTTTTCATCCCGGGCAACAGGGAGCTAATTTTCTCTATGCGATCATTAGGAGCATTAAGAAGAATGTACTTGTTGTTCTTCGCTGCCAATACTGACTTAATTCTAAACAACAACTTCTGAAGTAGTTCCTCCCTTTCCGAATCCAGCGACATATTGCTAATGAGCGCCGCCTGAGATTTCATGATTACTTCTACTTCTTTAAGACCGTTCTTAAATAATGTACTTCCTGAACTTACAATGTCGCAAATACCATCTGCCAAACCAATATTGGGAGCAATCTCAACAGAACCTGAAATTTTGTGGATAGTGGCGGTGATACCTTGCTCCTTAAGGAAAGAGCTAACCGTATTAGGATATGATGTGGCGATCTTTCTACCTTGAAACCAATTTAATCCGCTGTAATCAACTTCTCTGGGCACTGCCAGTGACACGCGGCAACGAGAAAACCCTAAATCCAACAGAGACTCTACAGATGTTTGTTGCTCTCGTAACAGGTTCTCCCCTATTATGGCAATATCAGCTACTCCGTCTTCTACATATTTTGGAATATCCGAATTCCGGAGATACAATACTTCAAGCGGAAAGTTTCTGGCCTGCGCTTTCAACTGTTCTTTCCCGTTATCTATGGAAACCCCACATTCTTTCAAAAGACGAATCGAATCTTCGTTAAGTCGTCCTTTTTTTTGGATGGCAATTCTAAGCTTCTTCATTTTTAAAGTTGCTTCCGAAATTGAGAATGGCCTTAAAAGAAAAAGCCTTCCCAAATCTCGGAAAGGCTTTTTGAATGTTATTTAATACACATATCAATTCCTCCTCACCGAGTGGTAAGATTGAAATGATAATGATGTTGTTTTCTATTCATTGTGCAGGCAAATATAATGGGAAAGTCGTTTGAATCAACAAATGAATCTATTTTTTCAAAAAGACTTATTGAATTTTCGCCATGTAGGTTTCTGTTGGGACCCAAGCACCTGATAGAGCTGCCAGGTAAAAATATTGACACCTAATAGAAAGACATCAGCCATCTCACATGCTCTTCCGGGCTGATAGTCTAATCTGCTTCACTCACCTCTTTCGGCATCTTCCACCAATTTGATCCGTTCTCTGTAGATGTAACGTTCTTGTGCCGACTCATAGGGGCGATATATATAGTAGACATAGCCATCGTCAATTTTGATGCTGTCAACAAATTTGTAGTAAATCCTGAAAGCCAGTGAAGGTCGACCCGTCTCCTGATCAATCCTCTTTAGATGATAATGTCCCTGACGCATGAAAAGACCGTAAATATCTTCGGTAGACTCATCACCAATCAAAGGTTGATGCCACTTGCTGGGTTTGGTTGCTTTGTGGTAATAAATGGGCAAAGAATCCACTTTATGATTCTCAACATCAAATTTGAACATCATGTCTTTATAATGATCAAAAACCAGCACCGTATCCTCTTTCACGAAAAGTGGTGCGTAAGGCACTTTGTAGTACAGGCTATGCGTAAAATATTTCGCTCCCATCCAGATTTCCTTATCCACGCCGGTTTCCATCTCCTTTCGAGCTGCCCAAAGTTTTTCCTGACCATCGGCATATTTGTATTCCGCCCGATAAAGATCCATGATCAGTTCATCTTCCACATAATGAAGCTTAGTAGGTTCTTCTTCTCCAAAATTTTGAGCAAAATACTCGTAAGCAGGATACAAATCGTTTCGGTTGGAGTAATAGTATTTTCCTTTAAGCGTATCCAGAATCATCCAGGTGGTTTTATAAAACTCATCATAATCCGTTTCACTCATGGCCACGTTGTCATTTCTGAATGAACAAAGCAGTACTTTCTCCTTACAGATAACATAGATCCTTTCCTGATAGTCCTTAAACAGACGTACCGCATCTCCGGGAACTGGCATTCTGGAAATAATGCTGTCGTTGGTTGCCAGTAGAATTTCCGTTCCACGGGCCAAATTCTTCTCAAAAGTCAACAATACATAACGGCCGTTGTAAAATTCAAAGTCCTGAACACTAAGTAAGGGATGACTAAAAGCCGTATCGGGTGCGGTGGTCAATGTAATCGTTGGCCCCTCCAATGTAATGTACTGCAGCACTGCTTCTATATAAAGCGTGTCTTTAACAACCCGCCGCATCTGCTTCTTCGTAATGGCAATAGATAAATCCTGAAACCAGGCCGAGTGAATCATGATTCCATCTTTCTGATCACCGGTATAGCTATATCTGAAGGTAAAGTTTCCCTGCTTGTCGGAACGCACAAAATTTTCTGGCTTTTTAATTTGATTGACCCGAAGCGGAAAGGGAATAATATCTCCCATCTCATCTTTAATTTTTCCTTTAATGATGATCTTCTGATCCTGCCCAAAAGCGAGAATCGGAAATAAAACAAAAGCCAGTAACAAATACCTCAACAGCGATCTTTTCTATTAGATGTATTCTACGCAGAATTCCACAACTCCCATACCGAAATCGAGCCAACGGGAATGGTTGGATAATAACAGGCCGGAATTTACACTTTAACGGTCCAGCCGAAAGGGTCCTCTATCCTTCCGTTCTTTAGGTCGTCCAGGTACTTATATACCTTGTTGGAAAATTCCCTGTTCTCAATAGCAGGCAATTCGTAGTTTTTACCTCTGAAGTTTATCGACTTGATCTGAGCAATGGTGGCTGCAGTACCAGCACCAAACGCTTCCTTTAAAGTGCCGTTCTCCATCGCATCAACGATCTCCTTCACTTCTACCTTTCTCTCCTCAACAGTAAGCCCCCACTTCTCTGCCACCGTAGTTACACTATTTCGGGTAATTCCAGCTAGTATGGTATCACTTGATTTAGGAGTAATCAGTTTATCCCCAATTATGAAACATACGTTCATTGTGCCTGATTCCTCAATGTATTTATGTTCTATTGAATCTGTCCAGATTAATTGGCGAAACCCTTGTTGCTGAGCCAGTTTAGCGGGATAAAGAGATGCCGCATAGTTTCCGGCCGCCTTGGCAGCTCCAGTGCCCCCGGGAGCAGCGCGAGTAAACTCCTCCTCTATCTTAACGCTCAGAGGCTCTGTGTAGTAAGAGTTTACCGGACAAGTAAACACAATAAAAGCATAAGTATCGGAAGGTCTAATCCCCACGTATTCGTCGATTGCAATCATAAATGGCCGTATATACAACGAAGAACCAGCCTGTTTAGGCACCCACTCTCGATCAATATCCAGCAATTGTTTCAAACCATTCATAAAAACGGAAACCGGTATTTCCGGCATACACATTCTTACGGCCGACTTATTCAGACGCTTGGCATTTTCCTCGGGACGAAATAACAACACATCATCATTGCTATTCTTATAGGCCTTCATACCTTCAAAAATAGCTTGCCCATAGTGCAAAACAGACATGGCAGGTGTCATAGATAGTTCTCTATAACCTTCAATTCTTGCCTTTCCCCACTTACCATCTCGGTACTCCATCACAAACATGTGATCAGAAAAAACTCTTCCAAATGGAAGGTTATCGAAATCTACTTCCGAAATACGACTGTTAGCTACCCGCTCTACTGAAATGTCTATGGTTTCTGCAATCATCCCTTTTTGTTTTAGAATCACCCTGAGAATTTGGGGTTCGCGAAGATAACGAAAAGCTAAGGCTCTTACAACCCTAAAATGTTGCTCCGTCAAGGCTCTATAGATTCACTAGTCCCACTTGAAAAACTTACGGGGCTTGCAATCGTCCGAATTTTAACAATTAACACACCCATCATTTTAAGCCGCTCAACAACACTCATTCACGGCTCAAACCACCGAATACCCTTACGGACTAGCAGTGTTGATTATTTATTCCTCAAGAATCACCAGGGATTTACGATATTGGCTGCAATGACGCCACATGAAGTGTTAGAGAAGTATTGGGGCTACAAGTCCTTTCGAAGCAAGCAACTGGAGATCATTGAATCGGTTCTTGAAGGAAAAGACACTTTGGCTTTGTTGCCAACTGGCGGGGGAAAGTCTATTTGCTTCCAGATTCCGGCCATGATGTTAGATGGTGTATGTATTGTCGTATCACCATTAATTGCACTAATGAAAGACCAGGTTCACAATTTAAAGGAAAAGGGCATTAATGCTTCAGCCGTCTATTCCGGAATGTCTCACCGAGAGATCGACAGGATACTGGATAATGCCGTATATGGACACACCAAACTCCTTTACGTATCGCCCGAACGACTAAAAACACCAATGTTCAGAGAGCGGCTAAAGCGCATGAAAGTTGGATTAATTGCAGTTGATGAGGCTCACTGCATCTCGCAGTGGGGCTACGACTTTCGTCCAAGCTACTTACATATTTCGGAACTGAAATCCTTAATTGTCCCTCAGCCACCGGTTATTGCTCTTACTGCAACGGCGACCTCCAGGGTGGCAGAAGATATTCAGAAAAAATTGCGGTTTGCCTCGTCAAATCTCATTAGTAAGAGCTTTGAACGAAAGAACCTATCCTATCAGGTTCGGTTTACCGAAGACAAGCGCAATGTCCTGTTAGATTACCTGAAAAACAACAAAGGCAGCGGCATCGTTTATTTGCGGAGCCGAATGTTGACAAGAGAAACCGCATGGCTGCTTCAAAAAAACGGTATTTCAGCCGATTACTATCACGCCGGGCTCTCAACGGAGGAACGCAATAGAAAACAGGAAGAATGGATCAACAACAAAATCAGAGTGATCTGTTCTACCAATGCTTTCGGTATGGGAATTGACAAACCGGATGTTCGCTTTGTATTTCACCTTGACTTACCGGACAGCCCCGAATCATATTTTCAGGAAGCCGGAAGAGCCGGACGAGATGAGCAATATTCCGAGGCCATCAGTCTTATTCACGCCAGTGATATACTAAATTTACGAAAACGGGTTGAGCAAACCTTTCCAGCACCTGACTTAGTAAGAAAGGTTTACCAAACCATTTGCAATATGCTCCAACTCGCAATTGGCGGTGGCTTAGACGAGTCATTTGTTATAGATCTGCATGAATTGGCGGAGCGCACAAAACTGAAACCAATCGCCTTGTACAGTTCACTAAAAATATTGGAGCTGAATGAGTATATCACATTTTCTGAGTCGGTTTGGAGTCCTTCGAGAATTCAGGTGATCCCTGCCCATGAATCGTTGCTCGCGTTTATTGATTCGAACAATAAATGGAAAGACCTGATGCATCTTCTGTTACGGAGTTATAGCAGAATTACGGAAGAACCAACTCGAATAAATGAAGAAATGATCGCTAAAAAGCTCGATATCCACAGGGCCGAGGTAATTAAACAATTGAACCGCCTTCAGGAACTCGAAATCATTGATTATCAAGCGAGGAGACAAAACCCACAAATTACTTTTACAACCGAGAGATTGAATGCGGAAACGCTCTACCTATCTGCCGATACATATACGAATCGAAAAGAACGCGCTGTTGAGAAAATGGAGGCCATGATAGGCTTCGCGGAAACTAAAAATGGTTGTAGAAGCAACCTACTACTGGCTTACTTTGATGAGCTAAAAGAAACGCCTTGCGGAGTATGTGACCTGTGTGCTTCAAGGTTTCAAATTCAGGACAACGACACCTTCGATGAATCTTGCGCTAAGATCAAATCTCTGTTACAAATTGAACCGATTCCGATGAAAGACCTACTGATTAGAGCAGGAGGTTTGAAACGCAAGGATAAAATAACAAAGGTGGTACAATGGTTGTTGGATAACGAGCAGCTAGTCCAAACGGAAAGCAATCATCTATGTGTAAATGGTTGATCATATTAGTGAGTATCCTGGCGAGCGGGTTAACCGGCGCTCAGGAAGTAGATAAGATTCTGATGAAGGCGGACGCTTTGTTAGATGAAAAAGAATATGAACAATCAAGGTATTATCTCTCCATCGCTCAAAGGCTGGATAGTAGCGGCGTGGTCAATTACGATCGACGCTACTTTTTAGTAGACAGCACTTTCATCTTCGACCATGCAGACTCACTTTTTTACTGGGAAGCACGGCAGATATCGGCTGGAGACGCCGCCTATTTTAAAGACCTGAATAAAGAAGCCATGCATGTTTATGCCTCACTTGAAGATGAACTTCCCGGTTACATACAATATCGTATGCGAATGATGTTCGAACGCTTTCCCGAAACAAAAAAACAGTGGATTGCTTTACTGAGCAAACGCATTAAAGACACAAATGTACTAGAGGTAGAACCGGTTAAAATAAAACCTGATTTTCGTGGTAAGGTTAAAATAGAGAGAGACAGTTTAAGTGCAGACACGCTGAAAACACAGGGTATTCCAAACTATTACGATCCGTTTACAGGCTCAGACAGTATTCGGTACGAGATGCTCTATATGCAAGCCCTGGAAGAGAAAGCTTATAACGTTGCAAAAAAACTGACCATTGAGGCCATTCAGAAGTATGGAAGCAAAGCGCTTTTTGACGCACACCTTGCAGATTTACACCATCTTCAAAATAACCAATCGAGATCCACTACAAATTCGGCGAGATTGGCCATCGAGCATATAGAACGAATTGAAAAATCGAAACCGGTAGATAAGGTTAAGATTACCGAAATTCTCGACAAACAGGATTTAGAAAACATTGACGACCCCGGCGTACGAAAGAAAATAGAAAAGCTAAAAAAGAAATACGCTGAATGAAGCTACCCCTTGCCTATTTTCAAAAAGAAGACGTGGTTGAACTGGCCAGAGCGACTCTCGGCAAAGTATTGTGTACGAACCTGAATGGTGTAATTACCAAGGGGGTTATTTCGGAAACCGAAGCATACAATGGCATTCATGACAAAGCATGTCACGCATTCGGCGGAAAAAGAACTGCGCGTACAGAAACCATGTTCTTAGAGGGAGGTCACGCCTATGTATATCTGTGTTATGGAATTCACCACCTTTTTAACATTGTAACCGGGGTCAAAAATAATCCCACGGCTATCTTAGTTCGTGGAATCCATCCAACAGAAGGAATAAAGTATATGGAGACCAGAAGAAACAAGTCAGTTAAACAAAAGTCCTTCTCTTCCGGTCCGGGAACGGCCTCACAAGCTTTGGGAATAAGTACCGAACATGATGCCATTGGTCTTAACTCGAATACCATTTGGTTGGAAGATCATGGAATCAGACCCAAAACTGAAGAAATATTAGTGGGTCCCAGGATCGGAGTTGATTACGCAGGCGAAGATTCCCAACTCCCCTATCGGTTCGTATGGGTTCCGAAACAAGGCAATTACACTACTTCCTAACGAAAATTTCCAATCCCTTTGGCTTTTTGAAGGCGTAGTTCAGGGTTTTATTAATGTATGACTCTGGTCTAGATCTAGGAAAAAAAGCAGCAGAGTTAGGACAGTTCAAATCCCATTTACTGGACTTCTCCATCTCCCCTTCAATAATCAATACAATAAAATGGCTACTACCCTTAGTATCAATGCATACCACAGGATAACCTCTATTGGCCAAATCCTGGGCATTGTCCAGAGTTTCCTGATTGTTAGCATCTCCCAAAAAAGACCAGTGCGGACTGGTTACAATCTCATCCAACAATTCATCATAATGGGTATACGAACCATCTTCCAGCTCAAAGTCGGAGATTCCGTTATACTTGCAAATGGCTTCCGCTGTAAAATGTTTGCAGCTGTTTCTATCTTCAGAAGCTTCCTTGCACGCCTCAAACTCCTCAAGGAGTGTTTCAATGGCTACCTTATTTTTAGTTTTTTCTTCTAAAGCCCCGCATCCTATTAAATTGATGATCACTAAAACGGCTATTAATACGGTCGTAATTCTTCTTCCAAATTCCATAAGTCAAACCTAACAAATTGAATTTGTACGGCGAATGGATGAACTGAAAAAATGAACCTTACAATTTTCCGCTTCAGGTACACATTTTCATGTTATTATTGCACCAATGCTCGATAAACACATAAAACTTAAGCCGACAAAGGAAAAATCGCTTCAACGATTCCATCCGTGGGTATTTTCAGGGGCCATAAAATCCAGTTCACCACAGTTAGAAGATGGTGATGTAGTTACTGTTCTCAATAACAAAGATCGGATTCTCGGCAAGGCGCACTATTCAGCCGGATCCATAGCTGCCAGAATGTTGTGCTTTGACGAATCTCCAATCGACCAATCGTTCTGGAACAACAGAGTTCAAGAAGCGTATCAGGTAAGAAAAAGAACAGGACTTGTAGACGCCAGGGACACGAATATTTTTCGATTGGTTCACGCGGAAGGAGATCACTTACCCGGCTTGATCGTTGACTTTTACAACGGAACAGCGATTGTTCAATGCCACAGTATAGGGATGCATAAGTCAATTGAAGCCATCAAAACCGCATTGATTACACAGACCGACGACCTGATTAAATCCATCTACGATAAGAGCAGTGAAACTTTACCTAAAGATTACGCATCAACAATTACCAATGGCTATTTGCATGGAGAGGAAGTGGTTAAGATGGAGGGAGTTGAATATGGGAATCACTTTTTTGTAAACTGGGTAACCGGGCAAAAAACAGGTTTCTTTATAGACCAGAGGGAGAATAGGAAACTGCTCGCTCAATACGCTCCCGGAAAGAAAATTCTGAATACGTTCTGTTATTCAGGTGGTTTTTCAATTTTCGCCCTGACCGCGGGAGCTGCTCAGGTAGATTCTCTTGACAGCTCAAAAAAGGCTATGGAACTGGTGGATGAGAATGTTTCCTTCTATCCCGATCTTGTAGAGAAACACAAGTCAATCACAGCTGACGCCATGGATTTTATTAAAAACCTGGAAGATGATTACGACATTATAGTATTAGATCCTCCTGCATTTGCCAAGCACAGAGATGCCAGGCATAAGGCTGTTCAAGGATACAAGCGACTGAACGCTCGTGCCATTGAACAAATCAAGCCGGGAGGAATCATTTTCACGTTTTCATGCAGTCAAGTTGTAGACAAAGAATTGTTTCGCCATACCATTGCGGCGGCGGCTATTTCTGCAGGAAGAAAAATCCGAATTTTACATCAACTGCATCAACCGGCAGACCATCCGGTAAATATGTTTCATCCCGAGAGTGAATATTTGAAAGGACTTGTAATACAGGTAGATTAAAATGAGACAACTTAAGGTAGTATTTATGGGAACCCCCGAGTTTGCTGTTACGATTTTGGATGGGTTGGTTCAACACGGGGTTGATATTGCAGGTGTAATCACAGCCCCTGACAAACCTGCCGGAAGGGGTAGGAAAATTCATGAGTCTGCGGTGAAAAAATATGCGGTTAATGCCGGATTCAAGTTACTTCAGCCTACCAACCTGAAAGATCCCGTATTTATCGAGGAATTGGAAGCCCTGAATGCCGATCTGCAAATAGTAGTCGCGTTTCGAATGCTGCCTGAAGCGGTTTGGAATATGCCTCCACTTGGCACCTTTAACCTACATGCGTCCTTACTTCCACAATATAGAGGAGCTGCGCCAATTAACTGGGCCATTATAAACGGTGAGCAAAAATCAGGAGTAACTACGTTTTTTCTGGAGCATAAAATAGACACCGGAAACATTATTCTTCAGGAATCCATAGATATCAGCAGCGATATGACAGCGGGCGAGCTGCACGACCAACTGATGCATTTGGGAGTTAGTGTAGTGAACCGGACTTACGATCTGATTGCTAAAGGTAATGCCGGTAGCAGACCACAAAATGAAATGCAGCAGGAGCAACCACTAAAGGAGGCCCCTAAAATTTTTAAAGAAGATTGCAGGATCAACTGGAGCGATTCTATTGATGATGTTTTTAATAAAATACGTGGATTGAGTCCATATCCAACGGCCTGGACGATGTTCAAAGACGATCAGAACCAGGAACGTTCGTGTAAAATATTCAGAACAGAAAAAGTGAGGGAAGAACACGGTTTGCTCCCCGGCACTATTAGAACGGATGAAAAGTCTTTTCTACATATATATGGTGTTAATGGATTTGTTCGGGTAACCGAACTTCAGCTGGAGGGAAAGAAGAAAATGGATGTTGAGGATTTCCTGAGAGGTGCACACATTACCAATAAATGGAGAGCGGAATGAAGTATTTGATGAGCCTGCTTCTTTTATCTTACCTGGGAGGCAATTGCATTGCGCAAACCAAATCGATGGATCAACTGCAACCTGACTCATCGAACTATGACAATATATATGTGCATAAACTAAGTTCCGACAGTCTGGCAAGCAGCTTTGCTATCTGGATTAAACTGAAAGTAAAAATGCACAAACACGTCTATCATACCGAGCATGTTAGCATATTGGAAGGGAAAGGCAAATTCACTTTGGGAGACACCACTATTACGGTGAAAAAGGGTGATTTTATTACCATTCCGAAAGATACATGGCACGGTGTGAACGTAACATCGAAGAAACCAATGAAGGTTATTTCTATCCAATCGCCCGAATTTAAAGGGACTGACAGGCTATTTAAAAACTAGTCTAATTTCGTTTAAAACCGTTGAAAACCTCCAAAACCCTTATAAATAGGGGCTTTCAGAGGGTTCGTTATTAACAAACGCCCGTATTTATTAACAAAAGAGGGGTATTTACCTCTGGAACCCTTGACACGCTTGGGATTAAATATATATTTGTTCAGAGACAAACGAATTTTATTTCATTAACTTTTAAAAACAAATAAAAATGAACAAAGCTGAATTAATTGAAGCAATTGCTGAGAACTCAGGTCTTTCAAAAGCTGACGCTAAAAGAGCGCTAGACGGATTTACTGAGGCTACTACTAAAGCTCTTAAGAAGGGAGACAGAATTTCTCTAGTAGGATTCGGATCTTTCTCAGTTTCTAAAAGAGCTGCTAGAAAAGGTAGAAATCCACAAACTGGTAAAGAAATCAAAATTGCTGCTAAGAACGTAGTAAGATTCAAAGCTGGTGCTGACCTTTCTAAGAAAGTAAACTAAGAACCACTTAGTAATAGATAAAAAAGGCTTCTCAATTGAGAGGCCTTTTTTTGTGACATAAATCTTACGTTTCGCCACGTCAGCGTTTCTAATTTCTATATTGTGTAAAAACATGGTCATGCGACAAGATTTGTTCGAATACATGTGGCAGTTTCTTACCGAGGAACGTCAACAGCGGTTTCTTGAGATCGTAGAAGACCGTACACGATACGTTACTGTAGTTCTTGAGGATCTTTATCAAACCCATAATGCAAGTGCGGCTCTTCGATCATGCGACTGTTTCGGAATTCAGGATGTGCATGTAATAGAAAACAAATGGACCTATCAACTCAACAAGGATGTTGATATGGGAAGTGCAAAATGGGTAGATGTTCACAAGTATTCGGAGAAAGAAAGCAACACCGTAGAATGCATCAATCACCTCAAGTCGGAAGGATATACCGTTGTAGCCACTACTCCACACACCGAAATGAATACGATCGACAAGCTACCCCTCGACTCTAAAATTGCTCTTATGTTTGGCACCGAAATCAGCGGGTTAACCGACACAGCTCTTGAACATGCCGATGCAAAGGTGGTGATCCCTATGTATGGTTTTACCGAAAGCTTTAATATCTCGGTTTCTGTGGCTCTTTGTTTATATACTCTGGCCACTCGTTTAAGAGAAGAAAATATCGATTTCAGGCTTACCGAAAAGGAACGACAGGAATTGCTTCTGGACTGGACCATGAAAACGGTACGATCTGCGGAACAAATTAAGAACAGGTATTTAGTTGAGAACCCACAGTAGAAGAACAATTTTCAGAACTCGTTGAAATTTATAACTTCGTTAGCAACATTTACAACAAAAAAACTATGGGTAAAGGAGATAAAAAGACGAAGAGAGGAAAAAGAATTGCCGGGACCTACGGAGTAACCAGAAAAAGAAAGAAAAAATCTACTCCCGCTCCAGCAAAGAAAAAGAAAACCGCCAAGAAGACCACAACTAAGAAGGCGGCACCTAAAAAGACCACCACCAAAAAAACTGCGGCCAAGAAGACCACAACTAAAAAAGCCGCTTCCTCGGAAGAAGAATAGGTCATCTCTTTTATCAAGAAAACTCAAAAGCTATCTCAACCGGGGTAGCTTTTTTTTTGTGGACACTTGCGCAAACGGTTGGGATTTACATACGGCACCTAGCGACCAACTTCTTTTTGCAACAAGCCATTTTCCTCCAAAAACCACATAAACTTATCCGGTTCTTTGTAAAGAACGTAAGAATCTACCTTCCCAACAGAAGTCTTGTAAATAGTAAGATAAGATTTCGGAAAGGAGTAGCTATTAAACAAACTGGTAGAATCGTATTTACAAACCTTATGCAATTTGGGAGCTAATCTCTGGGCACAAGGGAAATCAGATACAACAGTTAAATTGGTGAGCACCAATTTTCCTTGAAAATCCTCGAAAGAGGCAAAATGATCTCCTTCACAGAGTGAACACACCTCATCTGTTGAAAACATATAAAAGTGTTCTTCCACAGGAATTGTTTCATTGAATGCTTCGAGGAGATAGGCGCTGAACTTCTCAGATACACCTGGTTCACGATCTGTTGGTTCAACCGGTGCCGCACACCCCACAGCTATACTCAGCAGTAATGCTACACATCCACTTCGTCCCATGCAATAAGTTCAAACTTACTTTTTGAAGGATTATCAGGGTCAAAATCCCGATAGTCCCTCACCAAAATTCCCTCAGGAAAAACATAGAATGCGGATTCGCTAAACTCCATGCAATTAAATTCCACCTCGGTTACCGGGTTAAAGTGTTCATCAAAAACAGCAAGAACCCATTTCTCATGAGGTATAATTTTCCCTGTTTTACTGTTGGATCCAACCAGATAAATTCGGTAATAAAGGTTCCGGTATTTGTCAAAAACTGTCTCAGTATAACGCGGATGCATTTTGATATGTTCCTTAACCGCCATAATGTCCAGGGACAGCCCATTTAAACCTAAAAACCCTTTACTGGACTTACATTTCACCTCAAGACGGCTTAATCGCTCTCCTCCAAAATAAATGTCAATTGAATCTGAATAAGGGTAATTCACAATCAGGGAGTCTCCCCTTCTGCAATAGGAGGACGTGTTGATATACATATTCTGATCGAGGTATTCATTGGGTAACGACCCGATCTCTTCGTGAAGGCGCAACCGGCCATGGTCATCCTTAAAGCAAGCAACGGTATGGAAATTATCGGGTAGCTCATCTCTCCGTGAAGCATCGGAATAATGGCTATAGGTGGGCAGAATAAAGTTTGCTCCACACTTCAATACGCGATGCCTTTTACTACTTACCAAACCAACGGCACGAAAAACCCCTTTCTCTTCCACCCCGGAAAGAAGCTCATTGTGATAAGCTACCACGGTATCCATGGTCAAAGAGATTTTATACAGTGAATCCGACGTTTGGGCACTTACCCAGAAGTGATCCATTGAAACACAATAACCAACGACCATTCCGGGAACCATGCCCGCTCTTTCCTGAATATGCGTCGGCACTTTTACGGTGTCAACGGCTCCATGTATGTCCAGAAAGATCAGTTCATGGTTCTTATTCATGAAGTAAAGCCGTTCTTGCCCTGCAATATTGGCCTGGCCAATTTCCTGACCGAACTCTCCGGGAATTACATCCCAAATTTCACATTCGAAAGCGGTTCCCTTAAAAACCGGACGGACTGTAAAAGTGCTCTGATCTTCCGAACAACCGATAATTGCCGGAATCAACAATAGCAGTAAAACAAGTTTGTATAGTTTACTCATGACTACCCGAACCATCAGGAACGGTAGGAAGAACAATTACAGCTTTTTTCACCATTTTTTTAAATGGAAAACAGGTATGTTGAGGCTTTACGCCAAAATACCAATCCTCTCCGTCCTGAGTAGTTTTGACCATCATTAATTTTCCTTGCCGCAGCTTTTTCTGAACCTTTGGAAACACCTCATCCTGGTTTACATCAAATACATCGGCATAATGGTTATTGCGGAAAAAAGCGGCTTGTGCGCCGTTGACAATAGCCTGATCCAGAGATTGTAAACTTTGAGCTACAGCTGGTGTTGTTTCTACATCACAAACACAATTTCCCCCGGTACTAAAACAAAATGTCTTTGGTTCGGGGTTTCCAGGTATTCCCTGGTCATCGAATCCTAGCATTCTCATTGAAGTGATGGCCTTTCCTTCGTTGTTCTCCAGATCGTACTCGAAACGAGGTGTAAGATTGTTTTCCGATTTACCACAAGCTCCTAAGAGTACAATAATGACAAAGTAGCCTAAGGCCAGTGAAATAGTCTTATTCATATTTAGCAAGTTTAGTTTGAGTCTATTAGCAGGGGCTGAATATACTTAGGATACCGTACGTGGTCAAAAGAATGAGAAGAAATTTTAACCAAATAAAAAAGGCCCCGTTTTCACGGAGCCTTTTTTGTAACCTAAAACCTAAGAGCTAATTTTCATTAGACAATTGCTAAATTTCTTTAGCGGAACTAATATATATACTTCGTTCGAAAAATCCTAGTCCGATCTATTTCTCTTAATCGATTTAGAAGCTGTATATCAGAGTAGTCATTGTTAATTTCTTTGTCTCCCAATTCGTAGAGCAGTTTTTTAACCGAAACGCTCAAATCCTCTGTAGCTGGGTGCTTCGACATATATTTATGCATAAATTTCAGCACTTGAAATGCGTTAAACAACTGAAATACTGCTTGTTGATATTTTTTGTCATCTGAGTGGTTATTTCTCACCCTCTTAACGCTGTCAAAAAAATTATCCGGAAGCAGTTCCAACCATTGGGCATCCCAGTTATGCAAGTCAAACACCCGTAATTTGTCGGAAATTTTCTTAATTATCCGAAACCCTTCAAATGGATAATTTTTCACCGTACTGCTTGCTATAAATTCACCTACTGCCCTACCCGTTCCAAATGGAACCCGATCTGAAACCCGGGAAGATGGGATTACCCGCGTAGCCACTAACTCGTGAAAATTTTGTAGCTGGATGACCTTTTGTAAAAAGTAAAAATCCTCTCCGGCTTGTCTCTTATTCATTCCTCCCACCTTAATGTATGCCTCGCATGAAACGGCCATACTAGATCCAACCGTGTAATGTGCATACGGTAAATCAGTATAGTTGAGAGCTAGATTATAGTAACGTAGGAACAATTCATACTTTACGATCCCTTTATTCTGCAATTCAGAACCGCTGAACAAATCGTGTTCAAAATAAATACTACAACCGTTTATCCTTGTCGAGAAGGCAGATCTAATGGCTGTAAAATAATTTTTGTCCACTATAGAATCAGCATCAAAGCATACGATTGCCCCATTCTTCCCAATCCTGGAAAACCTCACCAGGGCCTCATCCATACCAACTTTACGCGCCAACCCCACTCCGGCAATCTTCTTCGGGAATACGACATCCATAAATTTCAGGTCGTACCAAACCTGTTTTTGCAACCGTTGAACAATAGCTACACTTTGCAGGTTTTGCTCTCTAACCAACTTATCGGAATTGTCTGGTTGATTCAGTACCACCAATACTTCAACAGAACCCTGGGGTTGCCGGGCGCTATTGAGCGAGCGTAAAGACTGTTCTAATTCCGGTTCGTTGTAACATGGTATCACCACAATAATCTCCAGATCATCTCTGGGGCAATCTTTGGTGACAGGTTTCTGATAGCCAAATTTCTTGAGGTATTTGTCAACTTGAGCCTGGTTCAAGGAGCTAACCGTTTGATGTCCCAGCTATCTTCGGATTTCTCGTAGATGATTCTATCATGCAACCTACTTTTACGACCTTGCCAAAACTCCAGATAATCGGGTTTTAGTAAATAACCTCCCCAATGATCGGGTCTGGTAACGACTCTGCCTTCAAATTCCTTTTCATATTGCTCCACTCTACCTTCCAGGTAAGCGCGCCCAGGTATCACCTTGCTCTGCTCTGATGCCCAGGCACCAATCTGGCTGCCTCTTGGCCTGCGGGAAAAGTAAAGATCCGAATCTGCAGAACTGATTCGCTCCAGAGTTCCCTCCACCCGAATTTGTCGTTCCAATTCCTTCCAGAAAAAATTGGCAGCCACCTGATCCTTCTCTTCGGCTTCGTTTCCTTTACGGCTTTGATAGTTTGTATAAAAGATAATCCCTGATTCAGTAATTGCTCGGGAATACACCACTCGAGAGGAAACTCTATCTCCCGAACCCAGTGTTGAAAGCACCATGGCCTGATATTCTGTAACTCCCTGATCTCGCGCCAGCTCTATCCACTCCTTTAGTAAATCCATGGGTTGTTGGGGAACCGAAGCCTCCGACAATTCACTCTTTTCAAATTCAAACCGTTCTTCCATGCAATCCAGATGTTGTTTCAAATATCTACAAATATTAATTCAATATGTTTACATTGGCGACGAAATAATTGGCTCATGAAACTCTCTCTTGACCTAGTATATAGCACACCTCCTGAATGGGCACATCAGGTGTTGGAAGATTTTGATTACTTCCTGCAGGATCATGCTGATTGCGAACGAAAAGCGAGTTCCATGGCGATGAGTTTTGTAGCAAAATGCCCGGATAAAGTAGAGATTATCCCAGAACTTATTGAAACAGCCCTTGAGGAATTGGAGCATTTTCAACAGGTGTACACGCTTATGGAGCAACGCGGAGTTCAGTTAAGAAGCGAAATGCCTAAGGATATGTATATCCATCAGTTAATTAACAGCTGCAGATCGGGAAGGGACGACAGACTGCTGGATCGACTACTGATTGCCAGCATCGTGGAATGCCGCGGTGCGGAACGGTTCAAATTAATTGCAGATGCCTTGAACGAGCCTGAATTGAAGCGTTTCTACAAAGACCTGTGGACATCTGAGGCTAAACACGGCCACATTTTTGTGAAATTCGCATTAAATTATTGGTCTGAACAAGAAGTGTACGAACGACTAAATGAACTCAACGAAATAGAGGGGAAAATATGTAGTGAGTTAGAATGGACTCCTCGTTTGCATTGATGCTAGATTTTAGAAACTTAAATAAGCTGGAACCTAAGAAAGGTAGAATCCTTATCAGCGAACCTTTTCTGGAAGATCAGTACTTCAAAAGGTCGGTGGTGTTGTTGTGTGAGCATAACGAGGAAGGTGCCTTTGGCTTCATTCTCAACAACATGATGAAAATTGAGTTGAGTGAACTGGTTGAGGGATTGGAAATTGAAGGTTTTAGCATTAGTCTAGGTGGTCCCGTGCAAACCAGCAATTTGTACTACATCCATACCGTTGGTGATTTACTCCCTGGGAGTGTGGAGGTGCTTCCAGGCCTATTTATGGGTGGTGAATTTGAGGCACTGAAAGAACAAGTTGCCATGGGTAAACTTACAGATGAGCAAATTCGTTTTTTCCTGGGCTACTCGGGCTGGTCGCCGAACCAGTTGGAAGAAGAAATGGAAGAGCACGCCTGGTTTGTGTCAGAGGTAACCTGTGAACAGGTAATGACGGGCAATCAAAAAACCTTCTGGAACGAGGTACTGGCTGATATGGGAGGTAAATTCGGGATGATATCCAATTTTCCCGAGAATCCTGAATTGAACTAAGCGTTAATGCGCTAAATAGCGAAGTATTAATTGGCTCCTAAACTCTCGTTTACCAATGCGGTCAGTTCGCGTGCAGTTTCGTTGTAATACCGCTTGGTTTTATAACTCCCAACCCACTGAATCCCTTTGATAGCATTGGTAAAGAAAATCTCTTCCGCGGCCAGCAGATTTTGCGGAGTTAAGGAACACTCGTAAACCGTAATGTTGTTTTTTATGGCCAGGTTGATCAGGTGCATCCGAAAGGTTCCACCAATACACCCGTCTTTAACGGTTGGTGTATATAATACCCCATTGCTAACTATAAAAAGATTGGATGCAGTTCCCTCAATAATGTGGTGGCTTTCGTTTACCAGCAGCACATCATCTAAACCACTTTCTCTAGCCGCAACACTGGCCACAATGTACATCAAAGCACTACTGGTTTTGTACGGCGCAAGGGCGTTAATTGGCTTTTTAATGTCGTCGTAAATATCAACCGTAAGGCCTTCCTGATTCAACTTAAAAAAATTGGTCTCCAGCTTATGCGCCTCTAACAGAAACTGACCAGCCATGTTTGCCGGCATATAAGTACCATTACCTCCTCTATAAACTGATAAGCGGACTCTCCCACCCTCTTGTATTTCATTCTTTTGGGCCAAAGTCAGGATGATCTCCTCTAAGTGCTCCAGGCTCAAAACAAGGGGCATCTTAATCTTCATCACCTTCAAACCTTCGGTAATTCTGGCGTAATGGCCTTTCAGGTTAAAAGGTTTACCATTCACCAACCGAATGGACTCAAATAGACCATCCCCGTACCGGAACGATCTGTTACTTGCATCTAAATAAGGAGTGGATGCATCAAGAAACTCACCGTTTAAGCAGATAAAAGCCATAATCGGGAATAAGATAGTTTAAACTGGTTGTTTTCACGAAACTCCCGACACCCACAATTTTTCACATCCTGTTAAGACGACCACCACAAAGCGAGCTGATCTATCATCTCTACTGCGGTTTCCGGACGCACCGCAATTGTGAATAAGATACCAAAAATGGCACCTGCGAAGTGTGCATCGTGAGCAATATTGGTGCGACCACGCTTAGACATAAAATATTCAAACGCCAGATATAGCAACCCAAGTACAAAGGCAGGCATAGGAATAAAGAATAACAACAATTGGTCTGTAGGATAAAATAGAATGAATGAGAAAAGCACAGACGAAACAGCACCGGAAGCACCAACCGCCAAATAATTGGGATTGTTAGAGTGTTTATAAAACGCCGGCAAAGTTGCGAATACGATTCCTGCTAAATAAAGTAACCCATACCATAGCTGCCCAAAACCTCCGTATAGCTCAATGAATATAGCCTCTAATCCAAAAGCGTAAGCACCCTCCACCTGATACCCAAATCCATAGAGCACATACATATTGAAAAACAAATGCACGAAATCTCCATGCACAAAAGCATGCGTAATTACGTTGTACCATCTGTTATGATGTCTGGCAGTGTATGGCGAAAACGTTAATTTGTACTTGAGTTCCTGATTCCCAAAACACAAAAGAGATACAGCAACGGTAATTGCCAGGATGACGTATGTTACAGGAATCGTCACTATTCCTTAACCGGAGTTACCACGATGTCTCTTTCTATATGCGACTGAAATGAGCTTTTGTCCAGAACTTCCAACTCCTCGTAAATCTCCTCATAACCATAGCACCCAACAAATACTTCGTATTTACCAGGAGGCAATATCATTACGTAGCGCATGGTTTCCATATTAGGCACGTAATCACCATAGATATCTCCGGTTTCTTCATCAGTAACAGAAATCAGAACATTTTCAAAATTTG
This sequence comes from Parvicellaceae bacterium, assembly GCA_965267315.1. Lineage (GTDB taxonomy): Bacteria > Bacteroidota > Bacteroidia > Flavobacteriales_D > Parvicellaceae. The sequence continues at coordinate 2,800,285 of OZ253949.1, read as the reverse complement.
GTTCACCCTCTTTGGGAACAATAGTACCGGTGATAACGGTATATTCCGGTTCAACTTCCCTGAACGTTACCCTATAAATGTCAAGGTCTCCATGTCCATCTTGTCTGAGAGCCGAGATGTAACCAAACCTTCCGCTTTTAGAAACTCTAAAGTTCATGTTGTCCTCGGGTGTGTTAATCGGATAACCAATGTTCCTCACTGCTCCGAATTTTTGTTTTGCCGGGTTCCATTCTGCCTTGAAAATATCGTATCCCCCCATGCTGGTATGACCTTTACTTGAGAAATACAAGGTCTTTCCATTGGGTGAAATGTTTGGAAAATCCTCGTCAAATGGTGTGTTGATTGTCGGACCAAGGTTTAACGCCTGGCTCCACTTGCCATTTGGCAATTTCTGGCACATGTAAATATCTACCCCGCCGTAACCATCCGGACGGTCGCTGGCAAAGTAAATTCTCTGACCATCAGCACTCAAAGACGCTGCTATTTCCGTGTACTTGGAATTTACGGATTTCGGCAATTCAACCGGAACATCTACTCGCTTGTCCACAATCTTACTGAGAAACAATGCCGAACCTTTCTGGAAATCTTCCTTGTATATAATCGCCTGACTTCCATCTGCGGTAAGCCCTACAATTTCTTCATTCTCTTCCTTAGAATTTATATTGAAGTTAATAGGCTTCGCCTCTGCAAATTCACCGTCCTTTACCTCAGACAGGTATATATTGGCCAAATATGATCCGTTTTCCGCCTGACGGCTCTCTCTATCGCGTCTGGAATTGAAAATAATGAAGGACTCGTCTGTTGGAATAAACGGATAGTAATCGGGATAAGCCGAGTTTACCTTATCGCCCAGATTCTCGAACGAGACATTTATTGGGAACTTGATTAATTCTTTGGCATTATCGCAATACTCAATTTGTTTAGCTACATCAGCCAGGTTCGGATTATTGCTTTTTGCCACCTCCCTAAACTTTCTGTATGCTCCAATTGCGTTATCAAACTGGTAGGCAAAATGATATGCTCTGCCCAACAAATAGTGTGAATTTTCGTTGCCTTTAGGATCCTTTACCGCATACTCCAGATAACTAACAGCCAGCGACTTATCTATATTGGAATTAAGGTAACAAACCCCTATCATGTAGGCATACTCATAGGTTTTCTCCTCTTCATAAAGTTCCAGCAATTCCTCAAGGGCTCCCTCGTAATTTCCTACCGAAAATCTATTGAGAGCTTCCTTTCTATCCTGAGCAAACAATGTGGGCGTGAGCATCAAAAAGAATAAAACAAGGCTATTTCGCATATCAGTCTAAAAAATTAGGGCACGAAGGTACAAAATCGGTCGATTAATCCATTTACTATACAACTGTAAAGTAGCGGGCTGTCTATTTTCGTTCTTAATCGGTCTGTTAATATCTCTGCAAAATTCGAACCTAAATAAAATTATTGCACTTTATATTTGTCGCCGATGGCAAAACAAGACTCGTTCTTAAAGCAATACTTCAGCAATAAAAAGGAAATTGGAGCCATAGCCCCTAGCTCAAAGTTTTTGAGGAACAGAATGATGTCGCCTATAAACTTTCACCGGGCTAAGGTGATCGTGGAACTGGGTCCTGGCACAGGGGTGTTTACCAGAGAAATCCTAAATCGGATGCGGCCCGAGGCCAGACTGTTTGCCTTTGAAACAAACGACATTTTCTTCAACAAATTATCGGAGGATATCCATGATAACCGATTTACATTGTTTCATGAATCCGCAGAATTGGTGATGGAAAAGATGAAAGATTTGGGCATTACTAAAATCGACGCTATTGTATCTTCACTTCCTTATGCAGTTTTCCCTGATGATGTAAAACATCGAATTTTAGATGCTTGTGTGAAAGCTTTGGGTAAAGATGGTATTTATGTCCAGTTTCAATATTCTTTAAATGCTCATAAACTGCTTAAAGAAAAATTCAGAAAAGTAACGCTGGATTTTACTCCCATCAATATGCCTCCGGCGTTTGTTTACAGGTGTACTCCCTGAAATTGCAGGCCCATTCGCTTCTACCCCTGACATAGCTCAACTGGTGGATATACATGCACATTTCATCTAAAGTTAATGAGTATCCTTTTCTAGTCGAATGAATACAATTACCTTCGCGCGCTTTAAGCCACTCTGGTATGCTCCAATTAATACGTAATCAAACACGTAACGCAAAAGACGATATACTATCGGGATTAACGGTTGCGCTGGCGCTGGTTCCCGAGGCCGTGGCCTTTGCATTCGTGGCCGGACTTGATCCGATCGTTGGGTTGTACGGAGCGTTTATAATGGGCTTTATCACCTCTGTTTTCGGAGGACGACCAGGAATGATCAGCGGTGCTACCGGAGCGATGGCAGTTGTAATGGTGGATATGATCAGACGAGGTAACACCTATGGCCTTTCTATGGATCAACCAATTGAAAATCTTGGCCTTCAGTGGTTACTCATTGCTTTGTTGCTGGTAGGTGCCATCCAAATTTCGGCGGGTTTATTTAAAATGGGAAAATTCGTTCGCTTAATCCCCCGACCTGTAATGATGGGCTTTGTAAACGGTTTGGCCATTGTAATTTTCCTAGCACAACTGGGCATGTTTAAGGAAGTTGTACTGGATGCTTCCGGCAACAAAATTTTGCAGGAAGATGGTAGTTTTCTGAAACAATTTATGCATGGGGCAGACCTGTGGTTGATGATTGGTTTTGTGGCTTTAACCATGCTAATTATGGTTGGACTGCCCAAGCTGACTAAAAAAATCCCTGCTGCCCTGACGGCAATTGTCGTGGTAGCGGCAATCGTCATATTCGGTGGCCTCGAACTGAGTACTGTTGGTTCTTTCGTTTCAGATAATGCTACCAATCCGGAAGTAAAAGGAATTGCCGGCGGTTTACCCACCTTTCAAACCCAGTTATGGGACATGGCATCGACCATAAACGGAAACATCTTTCTGACCGAAATACTTCCTACTGCACTATTGTTGGCCGCAGTTGGACTTATTGAATCATTAATGACACTGAATTTGGTGGATGAAATAACAGATACCCGAGGCAGTGGAAACAGAGAATGCATTGCCCAGGGTTCAGCTAATATATTGAATGGACTATTCGGAGGAATGGGAGGATGCGCCATGATTGGACAGTCCATCATTAACGTGAATGCAGGTGGTAGAGGCCGCCTGTCCGGAGTTGTCGCTTCACTGGCACTACTCTGCTTCATACTGTTTGGAAGTTCACTCATCGAACAAATCCCAATTGCCGCATTGGTTGGAGTGATGTTCATGGTGGTAATTGGCACCTTTGCATGGTCGAGTTTTCGTATTCTGCACAAAATTCCATTCAGCGATGCTTTTGTTTTAATTCTGGTATCTGCGCTTACTGTAATCTTTGACCTGGCCATTGCCGTGCTTGCAGGTGTAATTGTATCCGCTCTTGTGTTTTCATGGAAAAATGCAGTGAGAATCAGAGCCCGAAAGAGAATCAAAGAAGATGGAACCAAGATTTATGAAATCTGGGGACCGCTTTTCTTTGGATCGATTCAGGCCTTCCAGCAAAAATTTGACGTCAAGAATGATCCTGAAAAAATTGAAATCGATTTTATAGAATCCCGCGTAACCGATCATTCCGGAATAGAGGCACTACGGGACATTGTGAACAAGTACGAGGATGCCGGAAAACAGGTAATTCTTAAGCATTTGAGTCCCGATTGTAAGAAATTGTTGATGCGTAGAAACATTAAGTTTGACGAGATCATCGAAACGGATGTTGACGACCCCCGTTACTATGTAGTGACGGATACAGAGGGTATCGTAGAATAGTTTTCCTAAATTAGTTTGTGGCGAAGAACGACGACTGGCTAAAAGAAGAACTCGATCATCTTGAGGAAAAGGGCAACAATGAATTTGTTGCCAAACTTAAATCGAACAAAGACAAAAGTGTTCGGGCCATCCAACTATTCTTCGAAAATTTAGGTCAGGAAGCGCGAGAAACCCATACTGCCTCCAAAATCATGGTGAAGTATGTTCGTGAAGGCAAAATCACCAAAAAGGAGGAAAAAGAACTCAAATCTCAGATTGCCGATATCTTCAAGGCGGTAGGTCTGGGTGTCCCTTTCGTGTTAATACCAGGCTCATCATTACTGCTCCCATTTCTGGTGAAAATTGCGGAAAAACGTGGTATACATTTGCTGCCAACGGCATTTACCGAAAACAAGCTAAAAAAAGAAGTAAAGGAACAGTTGCCTCCTATAGACCCTATTGATGGTGAAATCGATATTTAACTTACATTCGTAATACCATAAATTTTAAGTATGAAGAAGTTTTTAAAAGGATTGTTAATTGTGGTTGTCCTCTTAGTTGCGGGAGCATTAATCACAGCAGCTTTCGTCGACACGCATTTTCACGTAAAGCGAAGCGTTGTTATCAATAAGGATAAAGCAACGGTTTTTGATTTCATCAAACACCTGGACAACCAAAAGCAATACAGTAAGTGGCAGGAAATGGATCCGAACCAAACACACAACATCAGGAACAGATGGTCAAAAGGGATTCATTGTTCACTGGGTGTCTGAAAGTGATTCCGTTGGTGAAGGTGAGCAAGAAATCACTTCAATTACCGAGGGCGAACGTGTAGATTTTGCTCTGCGTTTTATCAAACCGCAAGAAATGGAAAGCTCTGCGTATATGACGACTACTAATGAAAATGGAGGTACAGAGGTTACCTGGGGATTTGAATTCGATGTTCCTTACCCCTTCAATATTTTCATGATTGGTGCCGATATGGATAGCCAACTAGGCCCCGATTTAGAGTATGGTTTAAAAAAACTTAAAGGAATCCTTGAGCAGTCTTAATAAGCTCAACGACCAGAACTATTTGAAAGCTGCCTGAGGCAGCTTTTTTTTGTTATTAATCCCAATTAACGAAACGTTTTTCTTAAACATTCACTACTTTTCACGCTCAATGAATTAGATGGAGACAGACGAGCATATAAGAAACAAAGACCATAATCTAAAGGTGATCAAAAACATATTGATCATCATGGCCATCCCATTGGTGTTCTATCTACTGAAGTTGCTCTCCTTCATTTTTATTCCGCTTTTTGGTGGGTTGTTTCTCACGATTCTCTTTACGCCACACATGAGGTGGTTTGCCAAAAAGAAGCTTCCCAAGCTTGTTGCATTACTTGGCGTAGTGGCCATTATTGGAGGTTTTTTCTTTCTAACAGCCGAAATGATTAAGCTATCCAGTCATGAGATCATGAATGCTGATATGGAAGCGCTAAAGTCTAAAGCAGAAACAAAACTCATGGATATTGCCGCTCCAATAGAAGACTTCTTCGGGATGGACAGAAAGGCGGCGAACGAGAACATCCACAATATGTTTAGTGGAAATAACAATAATCTGATGAGCAGTTTTGGTAGTAGTCTGAACATCGCTCAGAAGTTCGTTACACAGGTGTTGATGATGTTTTTCTTCATGATTCTTCTACTTGCCGGATCAGTGGACATGCAAAAACTGATGAATTCAACCGTCGTAAAGCGAAAAAGTTCCTCCATTAAAACCATGCTGAAAATTGAGAAAAGCATTGTAAAGTTTATATGGGTGAAGTTCTTACTCAGCGCATTTACAGGGCTCGGTTTCGGACTGGCATGCTGGGGATTTGATGTTAGCTTCCCGTTCTTCTGGGGGCTTTTTGCCTTCGCAATTAATTTTGTTCAGATGGTTGGATCTGTAATTGCTACAGTAGTTTGCGGATTGTTTGGAATTGCCGAAATTGACAGTACCGGAACGCTTCTAGCCTTCTGGCTGGTCCTCACGGGAACCCAGGTATTGTTCGGTGGTATTCTGGAACCCATTTTTATGGGTAAAACGTTCTCCATAAACACGGTAACTGTTTTAGTGATGCTAATGCTTTGGGGCTTTATCTGGGGTGTTCCCGGACTGATCATGTCCATACCGATAACCGTACTCATTAAAACCATTCTGGAGCAAAACGAACGGACCGCCGGCATCGCCAAAGTCATGTCTTAGCTGGCTTGCAGGACAGTTACTAGTTCTTTTCTTTAATAAAAATCCAGTTGCTATTGAACCCATTTGTTTAATGCCTGTACAGGAAATCAACAATCCTTAAAAACCTCAGGCATGAACAACAATTCCTCCAATAATTCTAAACAAATAACCATTCCAACCCCCTGTCATGAAGACTGGGGTAAGATGAGTCCACAACAAAAAGGGCGACATTGTGCTTCATGTGATAAAGTGGTAGTAGACTTTACCAAAAGTTCTAAGAAAGAGATCATCGATCACCTTGAAACTGCTGAAGGGAAAACCTGCGGAAGATTCACCAGCGACCAGATTAGCCGATCTCATCAAACCTCCAATCTGGCAAAAATAGCAGCTTCTATTATGGCAATTGTAGGTACTCAAACTGCATTGAATGCGCAAGTGGGTCAGGTAATGATCATGGGCGAAGCAGTAGCACCGGATCACTCCATCACCATTAATGCTTTAAATACGGTTCCATACAAGTTGGTTGGTATTGTACATTCGGAAACGGGGAAGGCTCTGACTAACGCTAAAGTTTCAGTTTACAGTTCCGGAAAAATGGTGAAATCCGTGATGACCGATGAAAACGGAAACTACAGTCTGGAATTTCCGGAAGGGAGTATTTCAACAAAATCGATTGATCTAAGGGTATTTTCTCCTGGCAACGATACGACCAAAATTACGGATCTGGAGTTGAAAAAAGTGGAAACTACCTTAAACATTACCGTAAATAATCGCGAGGAAATTCTGATAATGGGTAAAGTGGCCTGCACTGAACCAATTGAACATGTTAAGGGCGAAATCGCCGTTACTGAGGAACCCTCTGAAAGCTTTCTGGGCAATGCAATAGTTGAAGAAGCCACGGAACCTGAAGTATTGCTTGGAGACACCATTGTGCAAACCCACACTGACTTTATTTGGGGAGATGTTACGATAGAAAGTCAGGATGATACGTCAAGTCTTTTGGTTGAATCAGAAACAGAAGAGGTGAATGATGGTTTGGAAACGGTAACATACATTCCTTCGATATCGCTTCCGGATGAAAGTGAAGGTGAAGAAGTTTCAACAAGCGCACCCTCTTCAGAAACTACTACCCAACCGGAAACCCCGATAGTTGTGGATGAACTCACAATTATGGTGGATATTTTTCCGAACCCAGCAAGCGATTACGTAAAGGTTCGGTTAGGTGAGAAAGGAGAATATCACTACATGGTAACCAATATTTTGGGAGACAAAGTTTACGATGGTTTCTTCAATTCAGATCAAGTTGAATTTTCATTTAGAAATCAAAGTCCGGGAGTTTATCTTATCAATCTTTATCAGAACGACGACCTGATTGTTTCAAAAAAGTTGGTAATTACCAACTAGACCAAAGTGTAACCGCAATCAGAGGAAATTAGTTCATCACTTTTATCTGATGACCAATCGACTCTTTGTGCAAGACCTTTAAAAGTCTGTCAATAAACTCCTCACTCATACCAAGTTGGTTGGCCAGTTGTTTTCGGTTGGCGATAATTTCATCCCATCGATCTACCTGAAGGATGGTAACACCGTTCAGGCGCTTCTCCTGGCCTATTTCTTGGATGATTTTAAATCGGGCGGAAAGCTTTTCAAGTATCTCGGCATCCAGTGAATCGATTTGATCCCGCAGTTTCTCCAACTTGGTTCTGAATTCGACATTGTCTACGTCTTTCTTCCGTACGATGAGTGCATCAAGAATTTCATTTAACCGCTGAGGAGTAATTTGTTGTTTGGCATCGCTCCATGCATGATCCGGATCGGAATGAACCTCGATCATCAAACCGTTAAAATCAAGATCCAAAGCTTTCTGAGAAATCATTGGTATCAAGTCTCTATTCCCACCGATATGACTTGGGTCGCATATAATCGGAAGATTGGGAAGTCGGCGCTTTAACTCAATAGGTATATCCCATTTAGGGCTGTTTCGGTACGCAGTTTTTTCAAAACCTGAAAAGCCTCTGTGTATAGCTGCCAGCTTTGAAACTCCTGCATTGTTGATCCGCTCAAGCGCACCTAGCCATAATTCGAGATCAGGATTAATCGGATTCTTCACCATTACCGGTATATCCACTCCTTTAAGCACGTCTGCTATCTCCTGTACCGAAAAAGGGTTTACCGTTGTTCTGGCACCAATCCACAACACGTCAATACCTGCTTTTAAAGCCTGTTCCACATGATCTCGATTGGCCACCTCGGTACAAGAGGGTAACCCTACGGACTTTGCCGCTTCTTTTAACCATTCCAGTCCTTTAGTACCAACTCCTTCAAAAGAATTGGGCCTGGTACGAGGTTTCCAAATTCCGGCTCTTAGTAAATTGATCCGGCCAATTTCCGCGAGCTGCTGAATCACCGTGTGAAGCTGTTCCTCGGTTTCTGCACTGCACGGTCCGGCTACAAGTATCGGCGCGTCCCTCTCTCCTATCCAATTATCCTGAACATCTAGCTTCATGCAGTCAACATTGCTCTTATTTACTAAACAAAAGTACAGAATTGTTGTTCTGGACGTTCACTGAAACAGCAATTGCCCAACTCCGAAGAGCGAAAGTGCTCAATAGAATTTCGTTATTTAGTCTTGTGGGAAAAAACTATGAATCTCAGCTAACTGGCGGACACCATAACTCGCTTGGAAATACAGAAGCAGTTGTGGAACAGGTATTGGAGCAACCGGAATCTTTCGACGAGCTGTTCAATTGCTATTTCAGCAGCGATGAAGTGGTGAGGCTCAGAGTCTCTAGTGCCATGAAAAGGATTTTCAAACAAAATAAGTCGCTTCTAATTCCTTATATGGATCGACTACTCAACGAGATCTCCAAAATTGACCAGGCTTCCACACAATGGACACTTGCCACCTTGTTTGATTGGGCGTCAAACGACTTAACCGAAGACCAATTGCAGAAGGCGCGGCAAATCATGAAGTACAATCTGGAAAATCACAACGACTGGATCGTGTTGAATACCACTATGGAAACATTGACCAAATGGAGTCAGCAAGACCAGGAATTAAGAGCGTGGCTAATGCCCCAACTCTCTCGACTTTCAGAAGACAAAAGAAAATCGGTCTCGAAAAGGGCTTTAAAATTTATTTCCCTACTCGAAACCGACTAACATGGGGTCTGGAAAGCGTACAGCAATTTTAATGCTGGCAAACAAAATTACTCTTCCAGTTTTCCAATAGCCTCCTGACGTATTGCTTCACCCCTTCTGGATTCAGGATGGCTCTTAACCTCGGTAAAATCCACCTCAATGGTTGGAATCAGGTAATTTACCGTTTTCATCAATGCCCCCTGGGCATTGTAATGCCTCCACTCACCTATTCTCTTGCCCTCCATATTGAGTTCTCCAACCTCTTTTAATCCTCTTACGGGCCTGAAAGAATATTCGTCGAAAAGCATATACCGTGAAGATCTTCCAGCACCAAGCAGCTGTATCTGATCAAAATATCTACCACGCTGATAAACAGGCATCTTCTGATCGTGATATTGAAAATAAAAGTGGGCATAATGTTCACCGGTAAATCCAAGAAACCTGGTGGGCAAATTCTCTGAATAGCTAATTTTTATAGAGTCGTAATCCATCTGACGTCCGGATGTAGCAAATTCCTTCACCACAGAATATAATTCCTCACCATATGTAGCGTAGTTTCTTCTCAGAACGTTTTGCGCCGAACCTCCTGCATGCCTCTTCACCACTTCGTAGTCATAGTCCTTATAATAAATCCAGTCGCCTACCTTGTGGTACTCAACCAATGGCGGTTGATTGTACAATGCCGTTCCGTCTTCCAACTCCCCGTAAGAATCGTATTGGCTCTGCCTTCTACCGATAGATTTTGAGCTAATAGAGGCCATATTTAAAGCCGTCAATTCAATATTCTGAAACCACTGCAAATTGCCTGGATTGTGAATCTGCTCATATCCTGATGCCAATAAAGCACCGCCAATTGTAAACACTTCTGTATGTACCAGATTGGAATCTAATGGACGACGAATCATTTTCAACTGCCCCTGATAGTCGTAATTCGTTTTTACAACTGCGTTGCCATCCTTGAATAGAATCTCCTCAATTAAATCTCCTTCCCGATTCCATCTCTTTCGGATCCCGTTCAATTTGTCATCTCTCCAAACCTCGGTTCTGCATAGTTTTTTGGTTCCCTGGTAGTATTCTTTCCATTGTCCGGTTCTTTTGTTATTCTGATACCAACCAACTATCCAGGGTTTTCCTACCGCATAATTCTGAACCCAACGTCCGTTTAATTTTCCTTTCTCTCCTTCACCATAACACCAAACGTATTTTTCCTTTTGCTCGTTGGTCAGTTTCTCAGGCATATCTTCAAAATAGTGCAACATCACTTCCGGCTTTTGCGGAACCTCGTATCTATTTGGTAGATAAAGAGCGTTTGGAATGTAGACATCATAAGCTCCCTGAATTAATTTCAATTCTTCCAAAGTAAACCCTGATCTCTTTTGCCATTCCAACACTCCTGGACTGTCCAGTTCTTTAACCCATGCATAATTGGAGTTAGCGGCAATATCCCTGGCAAGGCTTTCTGCTCCACTCTGCTGCATCAGATACCCTACAGCACAATGTGTATTGTGTTGATCTATGAATACAGGGATTCGTTCTTCACGATAATAGTTTTGTGGAAACCTCCCCGCGATCCGATAACCATCTAACATATTTATAAGTCGGTTACGGGATTGCAACTGCTTTGGTGTTAATTCCTCCGTAGGATTTGATTTCAGAATGGGAATTACGGCTTCCAAATGAAGCGCCACCAGTTCATCATCCGAACTGAGAGACTTCCAATCTCCTTTGGGAGCTCTGTCTGCATATTTTTCCCAGTTGTAATTAAAATCACAAAGCTGTTCGTAAAAGGTTTGTGCGCTGTAAGGTAAAATCACCAATGCGCCAATAAGAGAAACAAGGTATTTCATGTCCTAAGAATTTTGATTGACTCAAAACTCGATGCTTCTGCACAGTATTTCAAGATACAATTGGTGAAAAGCTAGTTTGGCTTAGTATAGTAAGCATCAACTGAATTCACAGTAATCAGAATCCAATCAATAGGTTATTTCTCTCCGATATCGATTGATCAGGATAATTATTAATGCAACATTGTTGCATTTTTATTTCTTTCTAGTACTTTTGCAACGCTGTTGCATTTAAACCAACCATTGATCGCTAGAATTACCCTTTGTGCATTTTTACTTTTGAGCCTGAATCTCAGTGCCCAACGGCAGGAGTGTGTACACCACCTAACAGGATTGATTGAGACAGAACTTGATTCCCTTCCTCCTGTAAAGGTACGGCTGATCCAATCCGGTAGAAAAACCATGACTACCGACAATGGTTCTTTCTCCTTTCCAGATTTATGCGCTAAAAAATATATCGTTCAGGTAAAGTATAAAGAACTGGTGCTGGTTAGCGATACTTTACTTCTATCCTCAGATACTACAATTCGCTATTCCATTAAGAACATTCCTAGCATGCGCGAATTAGGACCTGTAGAGATTACCGCGCCCGCCTACAACCAGACTACCTCAAATCCCGAAGAGTTGTCTATCAGGCAAATTGATCAATCGAAAGGGCTTACGCTCGGGCAAATGCTCGAAAACGTTAATGGCGTAAGAACACTTAAAACAGGTAGTTCCATTGCCAAGCCTATAATTCATGGATTTCACAGCAACAGGGTACTGATTCTCAATAACGGAATACGACAGGAAGGTCAACAATGGGGTGCAGAACATGCTCCGGAAATTGACCCTTTTGTGTCTAACTCTATTTCTATTATTAAAGGAGCCGGATCCATTAAATATGGCTTTGACGCTATCGGTGGGGTTGTGCTGGTAGAACCTGTGGCTTTACCCGATAGTGCAGGGACCAAAGGCGAATTAAATCTGGTAGGTTTTTCAAATGGCAGGCAGGGAGTCGTTTCTGGTAGTGTTTCAAGCCGGCTGAAAAAGTATACTCCGCTTTCAATTTCATTACAAGGCACATTGAAACGAGGTGGAAATCAGCATACACCTAACTACTTTTTGAAGAATACAGGAATCCGGGAATACAACTTCTCTACGGTAGTTAATTGGGATAAGCAAAAGTACGGCGCCAGACTTTTTTATAGTCAGTTCAACACAGACCTTGGAATCTTCTCAGGCAGTCACATCGGTAATTTAACGGACTTACAAAATGCGTTCGAACAATCATTACCAGCTGATAGTTCGGGTTTTTCTTATGCCATCGACAGACCTTTTCAGCACATTGAGCACGAGTTGAGTAAAGCATCGTTTTACTTCCGAACGGGGAATTCGGGAAAACTCAATGTGGTTTATGGAAGACAGTACAATCTGAGGTATGAATACGATAAACACAAGCCTCTTAGTGATTCATTGGCCAATCTTAATAATCCGGAACTGCAACTAGAACTTACCACACATACCCTTGACCTAAACTGGAAACATTACAGCCTCGGTGGATTTCGTGGCGAAATTGGGATGAATACTATCCTTCAAAAAAATACTTACACAGGTCGCATGTTCATTCCAAACTATGCCAATGAAGGAATTGGTGTGTATTGGATTGAGCGTAAATCATTCGGAAAGTTTCTTGTTGAAGGTGGCATTAGATACGATACCAGACGGCTTCAAAGCTACTTCTGGCAAGACGGTGAAATTGTGTCTCCTATACGGCATTTCTGCGATTGGGCGGCCAATATAGGAGCTAAATACACCTTAAGCCCCGGTCAAAGCATTTCCTTTAACGCATCAAAATCATGGCGTCCACCCACAGTAAATGAGCTTTATAGCGATGGTCTGCATCATGGTGCCGCCGCCATTGAAATAGGTGACGATCAGCTATCCGCAGAACGTGGAGTTAGTACAAATCTGGACTATAGTCTAAATAGTAAAAACCTAAGGCTGAACATCCACCCCTATTTCAATTACTTCAGCAACTACATCTTTTTAGAACCAGAACTGCCCCCACGACTTACCATTAGAGGGGCGTTTCCAACATTCATTTTTAAACAGGCAGAAGCGAACATCTATGGAGTCGATCTGCATTTGGAAGTAAACATTCTGAAAAATCTGGAGTACCATATTAGCTTTTCAACAGTAAGGGGCTATAACTTATCCATCTCCGACTATCTAATCCAGATGCCTTCCGATAACTTACAGAACAAGATTCACTACTGTTTACCGGATTTTTCTGCTTTCAAGGACAGTAAAATCTCCCTGAGTCATTCATATACGGCTAAACAAATACGTATTCCATCAAACACCGACTTCGCTCCGCCTCCACCGGCCTACAACATTTTTAACCTAATGTACTCCACCACCATTTCAACTTTTACACCTATCGTGGTAAGTGTAGGAGTGAACAACTTATTTGATGTTAGCTATCGGGATTATTTGAATCGGTTCCGATACTATGCGGACGAACTTGGAAGGAATTTATCACTAAGAGTTAAAATTCCGATTGAATAGAAATCAGCAATAAATGCTTAAATAACATGAAAATGAAGAGAAGTAAAGTAGCCCTTTGGTTACTGTCCCCTATCGCATTGGCGATAGCCATTTCCGGATGTAAAAAAGATGAGGACCTGGTGCAGGTCCCTGCCCCTGATCAAAATGAAGCCGAGGTTATTACCACATTTACCATTACTCTTACAGATGTAGGCGGAGTACAACCAACAGTATCTGCCACTTTTAAAGACCTTGATGGTGATGGAGGTGATCCACCTACGGTATTTGACACCATTGTACTTGCTCCGAGTACCACGTATTCCGCTGAAATTTTGCTACTGAATGAATCGGAAACTCCGGCAGATACCATCTCCAATGAAGTTCTTGCGGAGGACGATGAGCATTTGTTTTGCTTTACCCCATCTGGTGCTAACGTAAACATAACCAGAACCGATACTGATGGCACGTATGAAGTCGGCTTACAATCTCAGTGGGTAACCGGAACGGCCAGCGATGGCACTACCAACATTGTACTAAAACACCAGCCAGGTGTGAAGGATGGCACTTGCTCTCCTGGTGAAACCGATATCGAGTTGGATTTTGTTACTAAAATACAATAGAAAAAATGAAAAAGAATTTACTGATAATGACGATGATCACCTTATTAATTGGGGTGGTGTCTTGTAATAAAACCAAGTCCACATCGAAAAAATTTATGAAGGCTGGAGAATGGAAAGTAACAGAGCTTTCTGTGGATGGTACCAATGAAGACGAACTCCCGACCTGGGAAGTATCTGACTGTGAAATCTATGCGGAATCATGCATGGCTGAGTGGAAAAATGACGAAGGCGGACACGCTGAGTTCGTCTGGCAGTTCAGAGACAAAGGAGACACGTTCGAGATTTCTTACCAGGCTGAAGAAGAAGGTCATGAACATGAGCACGACCATGCCGCTGAGGAAGCAGCCGCTCAAGCTTACAATTTTAGCGGTATTTATACAGTGGTTGATAAGAGTAAGAAAAACATGGAATTCTCTTCGTCTGCCACATTAGGTTATAACGGATCGGCAGTGACCATTAAAATTGAGAAACAATAAGAGATCATTTTAATCTCATCGGATTCCCCGGATTTCAACACTGAATTCGGGGAATTTTCTTTTAGCACACGTCCGGAATCCGCTTTATCAATTCTGAATCTAAATTACTTTCGTAACTGTACGACGTAATAATAGTTCCCCTGGTTCCATCGCATGCCTCTATCACCATCAATGTAGACTGATCACTAGGATTGGTGATGCCCTCAAACCGAAACTTCTGAACCACCTTCAAATCCTCAGGACTGTATCGCTTTTTGCACAATACCGCCTCAAATTTGCCATCCTTGGTAACGAAAGAGTCTTTATAGCCTTCTTCTAACAGGGCATTGGTTGCCTGAGACAAACTATCAAAATTTCTATCCTTTAACGGTTTTTCATCGCTCATACCCTTAAATATAGTCAACATATTTCATCCTTACAATGAATTTGACCTCTCCTGACTTCCACAGAAACAAACCGAATTCCTTAGTTTTAAAAGAAAAAAATGAAATTAGGTTCATTCTCGGTAAGTCTGGCGGTTAAGGACATCAATGCCTCGCAAGCGTTTTACGAAAAATTAGGCTTCTCACTTATGGGTGGCAATATTGAACAGAATTGGCTCATCATGAAAAATGGTGAAACCGTAATCGGTTTGTTTCAGGGCATGTTCGATTCCAACCTGATGACCTTTAACCCCGGATGGGATCAGAGTGCTCAGAATTTGGAAGAATTTACCGATGTAAGGGAGATTTATCAAAAGGTAAAACAAGAAGGAATCAAGATAGATCGTGAAGGGATCAGTGGCGAAAGTGGACCATCTCACTTTGCTATTACAGACCCTGATGGGAATGTGATTTTGTTTGACCAACACCGTTAAACCATCTTCCATGAGGTCTTTGCTTCTAATTGCCTTGTTCTTAGCTATTAACACATTGTACGGACAGGATACAATTGGCCGTGCCGACACGTGCGAAATCTTCATAGCGAATGTAATTACCCCAAGCTGTAATGGTTCTTCGGACATGCTGGTACATAGCAAATGTGCTCTCGATGACTTCCAAATAAATATTTATGACCGATGGGGAACTTTGTTGTTCACTAGTGCAGATCTGAATGAAATGTGGCAACCAGACTATAATGCTCATGGAGACGATACATTTTATTGGGTTTTAAGGGCTCTAAAACCAGATGGTCAGGAAGTTAATATGAAAGGAACTTTGACGGTTCTTTATTGAAATTCCCTAAGGAAAATATTCTAGAATCAACCGTGAACGAATTCGCACATTTTAAACAAGTTGGTCACGAGTTAATAGAACTACTAACTCAATACCTAGAAGATTGCAAGAACAATGCTATTCCAACGAACCAATGGCGGCCTCCCGCCGACCAATTAGAGCATTGGGCAACCACGACTGAAAAGGGCAGTCTTCTTGAATTTTTCACCGATGTTCTCCAACACTCGATGCACGTTCACCACCCCCACTATATTGGTCATCAGGTAGCGCCGGCAGCACCCGTCGGAGCTTTGGCTAGTCTGTTTACCTCATTGATGAGCAATGGAATGGCGGTGTACGAAATGGGAGCGGTATCCTCTAGCCTGGAATATATACTGGCCCACGAAATGTGCGGGCATCTTGGGTTTGATACAGATACATCCGGGGGCTTTCTTACTTCAGGAGGCACATTGGCAAACCTCACTGCAATACTGGCAATCAGGGCAAACAAGACAACCAACAATGTTTGGCAAGACGGCTATAAGAACCCTATAGCAGTTATGGTCTCGGAGCAGGCTCATTACTGTGTGGAAAGAGCCATGCGTACCATCGGTATGGGAGAGAGAGGAATTGTTAGCATTCCGGTTGGCGAAGATTTCAAAATGAGAACAGACTTGTTGGCTTCGAAACTGGAGGAAGCCACACAAAATGGAATTGAAGTACTGGCGGTAGTAGGGAGCGCCCCATCTACAGCCACGGGAATTCATGATGATCTCAATGCAATTGCTGATTTTTGTGAACACCACAATCTTTGGTTTCATGTGGATGCAGCCCACGGTGGACCTGCGATTCTGTCGGCCAGAAACAGAGAACTTTTACAAGGAATCCACAGGGCTGACTCCGTCGTAATAGACGCTCACAAGCTTATGCGAACGCCCTCCCTTACAACATATCTTCTATTCAAAGAAGGAAAACACGCTTACTCTACGTTCAGGCAGCGAGCAGACTACCTGCTTGAAGACAGCATCGAAGACAATTGGTATGATGTAGGCTTGCGCACTTATGAGTGTACGAAATTAATGATGAGCGTGAAATTAGCGGCCGTAATCAAAACCTATGGCTACCAGGGGCTTGGTGAACACATAGACTGCCTTTACAACAATGCCAGACAATTTGCCAAAGCCGTAGAAGCGCGTCGCAAACTTGAACTTTTGCTAGCTCCGGAATCGAATATTGTATGTTTCCGATATACAAACGGTAACCCGGATTCTAACGAACTGAACACCATTAATCTTCAGATACGAAGACAAATTCTGCATGAAGGTAAATTCTATATTGTTCAAACCGTTTTGAACGGGACGGTGTATCTGCGCACTACATTTATGAATCCTGCAACTGACCATGAAGTGACTGACCAGCTGCTGGATGTTATTGTAGAAAAGGGAGATGGTCTATTCAGTAATCCAGTCTAATTTGCCAATAAGCACATAGCGTAGGATTCCCAATGCAGCCAGGCAGGTTCTGTCAATGTTGCGTTTGCGGTGATTTCCAAACTGAAACCGCTTACTCACAACCCCGTCTTTACTGGCAACGGCTATCCAAACGGTACCAACCGGCTTGTCAGGCGTTCCTCCGCCTGGCCCTGCAATTCCCGAGGTAGCAATAGAATAAGTCGTTCCAAATTTCTTTCTGACCCCTTCCGCCATTTGTTCAATCACGGCCTTACTAACGGCACCATACTTTATCAAAGAATCCGGGTTTACGCCAAGTTCACTGGTTTTTGATTCGTAGGAGTAAGCGACAACCGAACCCATATAATAATCAGAACTGCCTGGAACAGAAGTAATCATGGAAGCCAATGACCCTGCAGTACAACTTTCTCCGGTACACAGCGTTGCCTTGCGCTCGGTTAGCATTTTCCCCACCACCTGAGCCAGAGTCGCACCGTCGTAGCCATAAATGTACTTTTCAATCAACGGTTTCAGCAACTGTACTTTTTCATAGACCTTTTCTGTAGCAACTTCCTGGGTTTCTCCAAAGCCCGTTATTCTGAGCTTCACAATACCCGGAGAAGGTAAATAGGCTAAAGCGAATCCTTCGGCTCTCAATTGCGACTCCCATTCTTCGATCATTTGAGCCAAAGAAGACTCTCCGATACCATGAGTCATAACGGTTTTATGCACTCTTGGTTGAATCTTGAAAAAGTGCTTTGCCATGGGCAATACAGACTCCTCCATCATGGACTTCATTTCGTACGGAACTCCAGGCATAGAAACGAACACCTTACCGTTCTTTTCGAACCACATCCCACTGGCGGTCCCTTGCCAGTTCCTGATAACTTTGGCGGCTTCCGGCAACATCGCCTGATCCCGGTTCATCTGTAAAACCGGAATATTGCGTTGCCTAAAGTAGTCTTCGATATCGGCCAATACCTCTTCGTTTAAAACCAATTGTGTTTGAAAATAATCGCACAATGTCGCTTTTGTAATATCGTCTTTGGTTGGTCCTAATCCACCAGTAATTATTACAAGATCAGATCGGCTCTCAGCCAACTGAAGCGCCTCAACAATATGAGAACGTTGATCTGTTATAGAGGTAATTTGATAAACTTTAATTCCCTGGCGAGCCAATTCTGCACCAATCCAGGCCGAATTAGTATCGATCGTCTGGCCAATCAAAAGTTCATCTCCTATGGTTATAATTTCCGCTTGCATTCAACAAAAAATATCTGTGGCAAAATCTTTGTATGTTTACTTCGAAAGTAAAGACAAGTACATGAAAAAGAAAATAATCATCGGCATATTTGGACTGGCCGTTGCTTTTGTTTCCTGCGAAACATTAGGTGACCTGGGAGTTAGTTTACCCACTACAACAGGTGGTTCGACCGGCCTAACTCAAAGTGAGATTGTACAAGGATTAAAAAGTGCCCTCGAAGTAGGCGCAAGTAACTCCTCGGCAAGTGCAAGTAAAATGGATGGTTTTATGAAAAACCCCAAAATCAAACTACCATTTCCACCTTCCGCTCAAAATGTAAAGGAAAAAGTAGAGTCCATTCCCGGAGGGCAGGCCAAAGTGGATGAATTTGTTTTAACCTTGAACCGGGCTGCCGAAGATGCGGCAATTGCTGCAAAACCAATTTTTATAGATGCTGTTAAAGGAATGACCGTTCAGGATGGTCTCGCGATTCTCCAGGGTGGCGATCATGCAGCTACAGATTACCTGAAAGAAAAAACTTCTGCCAGTCTTAGAGAGGCTTTCATGCCAAAAATCAAAGAATCTATCGGCAAGGTAAAACTCACAGATAAGTGGGAGCCAGTTGCGAAAGCCTACAACACGGCGATGATGTTTACAGGTGGGGAAGCGGTAGATCCTGATCTTAACAACTACGTTTGTGATAAAGCAATGAGTGGTTTATTTACGCTAATTGCAGAAGAAGAGGAAAAGATCAGAGAGAATCCGGCTGCACGTGTAAATGATATTTTAAAGAAAGTATTTGGTAGCCCCGAGGCCAACGGCGGAAGCGGTAATTAAACCATACTGAAAATTTTAAATCCCGTTTTGCGAACTGACAAGATCAGGAAAGCAAAACGGGATTTCTTTTATTTTATCTACCAATGAAAACAAAGACCCTTAGCCACCAGAGACCACTCGAACCATCAGAACTAATAGTGACTCCTCGCGGTGCCATATACCATCTGAATCTCCGTCCAGAGGAAATAGCGGATACCATTATTGTAGTTGGTGATCAAAATAGAGTTAAGCGGGTCTCACAACACTTTGACCAAATCGAGCATACGCTGGAGAATCGCGAGTTTGTCACCCACACTGGTAGAATCGGAAGCAAACGACTTACGGTAATGTCTACTGGAATAGGTTGTGATAATATTGACATCGTGGTGAACGAACTGGATGCCCTTGTAAATATCGACCTGGAATCTCGAAAAATTAAAGAAGAACTCACTACTCTAAATATTATCCGGTTAGGCACATCCGGTGCTTTACAGGAAGATATTCCTGTAGACTCGATGGTAATATCCACGCACGGACTTGGTTTTGACGGTTTGCTCAATTTCTACGATGTAGATTATTCTGATGATGAGCTGCGAATAGCAGACGCGTTTAAGACATCGTTGAACTGGGATGCACCATTAAACCCTCCCTACGTTGTGTCCGGATCTCCCAAATTAATCGAACAAATCGGAGAGGGTATGATTCGTGGAATTACTGCTACCGCACATGGATTCTATGGTCCGCAAGGCCGGAAGCTACGATTGAATCCAAAACGTCCGGATTTAAACGAAGCGCTACGTTCATTTTCCTTTGAAAAACACCGCATAACCAATTTTGAGATGGAAACTTCAGCACTTTACGGATTGTCATCAGCTCTGGGACACAACGCATGTACGGTTTGCGCCATCATCGCAAACCGTTTCCAAAAAGCATACAGCGACGATTACAAGAAGACAGTTGATGCGTTGATAGTTCAATTACTGAGCAAGATTTCTTAGCTTGGCTAACACCCGTGTGTGGATAAAACCACCTATAAACAGAGGGGTTTAGGCAACTTTCCTGCTCATCTTTGCGTTCAACACTTAAATGTCTTCACAGAACGAAATACGAGCTTTGATTAAATTGATTGATGATCCTGATGAGGGTATTTTTAATCAAATTAAAGAAAAGATTCTCTCTATAGGAGATGAGGTGATTCCCTTGTTGGAAGAGGCATGGGAGAATCAGGCTTTTGGCCTGTTGTATCAATCGCGAATTGAAAATATTATTCATACCATTCAATTCGACTCCGTATTTCATGCCTTGAGAGATTGGAATCAGTCTGGCGGAGCTGATTTATTACAAGGAGCTTTGATTATTAATCGATACCAGTACCCTGATCTGGATGAAAGCGATATTCGCGATAAGATTGGTCAGATACGACAGGACATTTGGCTGGAATTGAATGGGAATCTAACCGCCTTTGAAGAAATCCGGGTATTTAATTACATCTTATATGATGTCCATGGCTTTACTGGTAATAAGAAGAATTACCATGCCCCGCAAAATTCGTATTTAAGTTCGGTACTGGAGACCAAGAAAGGCAATCCGCTTTCCCTTTCCATTCTATATTGTATACTGGCCCAGCAATTAGATGTGCCGGTATATGGAGTAAATTTGCCCAGTCATTTTGTTCTGGCTTATCAGGACAAAAACAACATTATGAATTACGTAGATGCAGACCAAACCGGAGACGGAGTTTTATTTTACGTAAACGCATTTAGCCGGGGAACCATCTTCAACAGAAACGAAATTGAACAATTTCTGAAGCAATTAAAGCTGGACGCCTTACCGGAGTTCTTTCAGCCATGTGATAATGTTGCTATCATCAGAAGAACCCTGACTAACCTTATTTACAGCTACGAAAAACTTGGATTTGCAGATAAAGTTGAGGAACTTAAGGAACTTAAAATTGCACTCGACTAAATCCATTCATGACCAATACTTCCAGCGATAATTCAGACCGTCCGTCCGGAAATGAAGAAAGAGTGAAAAGTTCCACTCTTACCAGAATTATCTTCTTTTTTCCGTTCCAGTTAATATTTGTGCATGTCAAGCACAATTTTCTGGTTCTCTTTTTATGGTTTCTTCTGTTTGGATTTGTGCTTGGTTGGTTGGGTACGAAATACGGGATGAACTATTTGTTCCTTTATCCCGAATACCTGGGAAAAGTAAACTTTTGGTCATTTTCTCTTCTTGGCTTTTCCATCGGTGGTTTTATCTCGGCATTCAACGTTTTCAGTTATATCAAAAATGGTCCGGAATTCCCGTTTATTGCAACATTGGTGCGACCGTTCCATAAGTTCTCGATTAACA
Source organism: Parvicellaceae bacterium (assembly GCA_965267315.1). Lineage (GTDB taxonomy): Bacteria > Bacteroidota > Bacteroidia > Flavobacteriales_D > Parvicellaceae. The sequence continues at coordinate 2,778,595 of OZ253949.1, read as the reverse complement.
ACTTCCTGATTCCGGCATTTTTCATTTTCGTATTGATCATAAAGTCAATAGAATTCCAATATGTGAACGAGTTAGTTCCTACCTGGGACATTATTCTCAACATAGGAGGCTTGTTTTTTGGAATGTTTGTATTCCTGGGATTAAGCATTATGTATTTCTTCCGGCTGAACAAAAATGTGTACAAAATTTCAGGAAAAACAGATGCTTATTTTGAGGAGCTAGCGAAAAAAAAGAAAGTTGTTCAACCATCGCCACGAGCAAAAAAATGGTACCGAAGAATGCGCCGAAAACACAGGCAATCACGTGGCTGGCGTGTTGAAACCTATCTAAGTGGGGTCTTCAAGCTAAAACTGGCCAGAGATTCGAGCCACTACGACAATGATTTGCTAAAGCAGGTCTTTTATCAAAACCACCTCAACGCCTCTATCTTCGAAATAAGCCTGTTTATTAGTTTCCTCATGCTGGGAATATTCAGAGAAGTGTCCATCTTTATAATTCCCGCAGGAGCGAGTGTGATTTTACTATTCACAATGATTCTGATGCTATTAAACGCTTTCAGAAGTTGGTTCAGAGGTTGGACCGTTCCGTTACTTTTTGGCCTGTTTCTAATATTCAATATGATAAGCGGGCACTACGAAATATTTCAATTTAAAAATTACGCTTATGGATTGAATTATGACGAAGAACCTGCAGAATATTCTGTTAAACAACTGAAAATTGCCGGTGCGAGTATCGGTAAAATTGAGAAAGATCTTCGAAAAGGTGAATCATCCCTGGAAAACTGGAAAAGAAAAACCGGCAAGGAAAAACCATTTCTGATCGTGGTCAACTCAAGCGGGGGTGGTCTGCGATCGGCCCTGTGGAATTTTTCCGTACTGCGACATATTGATAGCGTAAGCGGGCATCGATTTTATAAAAATGTACAATTCTGTACCGGTGCCTCCGGAGGTATGATAGGCTCAGCTTACTTTAGGGAACTTTACCTCAGACAGCAAGAAGGTGCATTAGATACAACCGATTTAAAACACTATCAGGAGAATATATGCAAAGACCTTTTAAATCCGGTAGCACTAAGCATCGCAACGAACGATCTTTTTATCAGACTAAAAACCTGCACAGATGGCAAATACATCTATCAAAAGGATCGTGGATTCACTTTTGAAAACCAACTAAATATCAATACCGATTTCGTTCTCGACAAGAGATTAGCGGACTATCAGGTACCAGAGCATTTGGGCAAAATACCAATTATGCTACTCTCCCCTACCATTGTTAATGATAGCCGACGTTTGCTTATTGCTTCACAGCCAATGGCCTATATGAGTATACCACTTCATGCCGATAGTTACGTTGGGGCCATTGAAGATGTTGAGTTTACGAGTCTGTTTGCCAAACACGATCCTTATAACGTTAAATTCACCTCTGCCTTACGAATGAACGCTACATTCCCTTATATCTTACCCCAGGCCTCTCTTCCGACAGAACCGCAAATTTCAGTAATGGATGCCGGTGTAAGGGACAATCTCGGAACCAAGTCTACCTTAAAGTACATCAACGCATTCGAACACTGGATTAAAGAAAATACAAGAGGAGTCATCATCGTTCAAATCCGGGATACTAAACGGCATTTTGAACAAATAGGAGAACCCGGCGCCAATCTTACGGATAGAATAACGGCACCGCTCAGTTCGTTCTATGATAATTTTGCCAAAATACATGACTACAACTACGACCAGTTATTAGAACTATATGTAGACCATGCCAGGTTTCCCATGCACGTAATCAGCTTTGAGTTGGAACAGGAAAAAAGTGAAAAGGCCTCTTTAAGCTTTCACCTTACCCAACTCGAAAAACGTCATGTGGAAAAAGAAATATTTACCCCCGACAACCAACATCAGTTAAAGTTGTTAATGAATTTGCTCAATAACTAAACCAGCAAATCGATAATTCAGTAATTTCAAATTTCGATGAAGGAAGAAGAAACGAACGATTCCGGAGAAGAGAACAAGTCCAGCCGCTATAAGGTTGATTACGATCCTACAAAAATTGACCTGGACAAAGAGCGGATTAAGCAAGCTCCCAGGCACATCTTCAATTTTATTAAGGAAACCCTTAGTATTAAGAAGGATGTAAATGTATCTGAAACCATTGATGTAATTAAGGCCAACATTGAGTTTAAAGGAGCCAATGTTTGGATTTTGATCTGTTCCATTATCGTTGCATGCATTGGTCTTATCAGCGACTCTACAGCAGTAATAATTGGTGCGATGCTTATTTCTCCTCTAATGGGACCAATCCGTGGTATCGGGCTTGCCATCGGAACCAATGATTTTAAAACACTCATTTCTTCATTGATCAACTTTGGAGTAATGATTGGGGTTAGCTTCATTGCTGCCCTACTCTTCTTTTACATCAGCCCTATTCAAACCGCCACAGCGGAACTGGACGGCCGGGTTCACCCACAGGCTCTGGACGTGTTGATTGGCTTCTTTGGCGGACTTGCAGGCATCATTGCCGCTGCCACAGGTGATCGATCTACGGTGGTACCTGGTGTTGCCATCGCTACCGCACTTATGCCGCCATTGTGTACCGCCGGTTACGGACTTGCAATCGGGGAATTCTCATACTTCTTCGGAGCACTTTATCTCTTCTTACTAAACTCCGTATTTATTTGTCTGAGCACGGTAATCACCATCAGATACCTAAAGTTTCCTCTGATGGAATTCGTAAACCCGAAGACCGAGAGAAAAGTAAAACTATACTCGTTTATTGTACTTCTGGCTATAGTAATTCCAAGTATCTGGGCATTCATCAAGCTCGTTCAGGAAAACAGCTTTGAGGAATCGGTCAATGAATTTGTTGCCAACGAGATTCAGGTCGGAGACTTGTTCGACCATGTTGAGTTGGATGAATTCATCTACTATGGAGATAGCGGAACCATTTTTCTTAGAGTGCTTGGAGGCTATGTAGACAGAGAGCAACTTGACGAGTGGCACACAAAAATGAGAGATCTTGAACAATACGACAGACTGAGAAAGACTACGATTAAGCTGAAAAACAACAATATTCCAGAAGAAACCAACGGCAATTTCATCAGTGAGGAAATGTATCGTGATCAGACTGCCTCCAGAAAGCAACTCGAAAAAAGAAACAAAGAGTTGATACAGAATTTGAATAACTATAAACGCAGCGAAATTAGTGCTGATCAACTCAGGAAACAGATCCAGGTGAATTACGGAGATTTTGTAGACAGCGTTGAATGCGGTCCTACTTACTCATCTGACTTTAGTGGCGAGAAAGACACCATTTCTCGTTTCATTGTATACTGGAAATCAGCGATTAGCGATAGCACGTTAAAGGTGAATAAAAACAAGCTGGAAAAACATGTTAAACTGACAATGGAGAAAAAGAACCCTAAATTCCTGCATATAAAACATGAGCAAGAGCAAGAAGAACAGAATTGATGTAGTTTATTCTACAAATCCCAACTACGACTACGATTACGAAGGAGACACTGAAGAGGATACTCTCCCACCCAACGAGCAGGAGTTGATTGCATTAATCGACCGTAAAATGCGTAAAGGAAAAGTGGTAACTTTAATTACGAACTTCGTTGGCACAGAGAACGACCTAAAGGATTTAGGTAAACTTTTGAAGACGAAATGTGGTGTTGGTGGCAGCACAAAAGATGGAGAAATATTACTTCAGGGAGAAGTTCGTGAAAAGGCAGTAAAGCTGCTTATAGAACTTGGGTACAACGTTAAAAAATCTGGAAACTAAGATGAAGGGAACAATTATTACCAGTCTTCTACTACTGGCTTTTACAGTAGCTAAAGGACAGTCGAACGAATTTGGAACCATTGGCGTGCATGCCGGAGCCGGAATTGGTGTATACGCAACACTGGCCGACTTTAAGTACGATGGGGTGCAAATAGATAAGGACACAAGTGCAGCCGCAGCCTATACTTTTCCCATTGAAGTACAATTTGGGCTGCATCGTTTATTTAGCATTGGTGCTTATGCCAAATTCGGTCGCTACATCGACGAAGACCCAAACGATGAAAATGTGGAGACCGAGCAAAACTCGGTGTCTTCCTTTGGAATTACACCGAAGTTCTATATGGTAAACAAAGACAGGTTCAATCTCTACCTTGGCTGCAATATTGGTGCGACCGCTCTGAATCAGGAAAAAACGACTAATAGCGGTTCTTTCACGGCCCGGGAAAAATGGAGATGGAACGCTACTAATGTGATGCCCCATCTGGGTTTCAACGCCTACTTTGGTGAAACTGCAGGGCTATTTTTTGATGTTGGGTATGATGCACATAACTTTAAACTGTCTGAATATACCTTTAACGATGATCCGGCCGATCTCAGCAGATTTGATTACCAGTTCGATGCCAAAGGAGTCTACCTGAATCTGGGAGTTGCATTAAAATTCATGTAACACCAGGCAACCGTGTTCACCATTTTGCAATTACATTGAGTTCTCCTGACTGCCTGGCACCAGGTTAGAAACCACTTCCTTATTAATTTAGGTTGCTGAAAAGCTTCTGCAACCTTTTAGGCTTATTGGAACACAACTAGACTAGATTTTCTAATTTCGCGGCTGCTATGAGTTTAAAAGGCGAAATCGCGAAAAGAAGAACCTTCGGAATTATTTCTCACCCTGATGCCGGTAAGACCACATTGACCGAAAAACTGCTGTTATTTGGTGGTGCAATTCAAACGGCTGGAGCAGTTAAGTCGAACAAGATTAAAAAGACGGCTACATCCGATTTTATGGAAATTGAGAAGCAAAGAGGTATTTCGGTGGCTACGTCGGTAATGGCATTTAACTACCGTGATTTACAGATTAACATTCTGGATACGCCGGGACATAAGGATTTTGCAGAAGATACTTACCGAACACTTACGGCTGTAGATAGTGTAATTCTTGTGATTGACTGCGCCAATGGTGTAGAGGCTCAGACCGAGAAATTAATGGAAGTATGTAGAATGCGTAAGACTCCTGTTATCGTGTTCATTAATAAAATGGATCGGGAAGGTAGAGACGCTTTTGATTTGTTGGATGAACTCGAAGAAAAACTGGATATTAAAGTCCGCCCTCTATCCTGGCCGATCGGAATTGGAGAAACGTTTAAGGGCGTCTATAACATGCATCGCCACAACCTGAATCTTTTTGAAGGCAACAAAACCAATATAGCCAAGGAAGTAGTTGCGATCGATGATCTAAACTCACCTAAGCTTGAAGAATTGATAGGACAGGAAGATGCAAACATACTTCGTGAAGAAACCGAATTGGTTGACGGTGTTTACGACGAATTTGATGTGAACACCTATCTAAGTGGAGAGGTCGCACCGGTTTTCTTTGGTTCGGCTTTAAACAACTTCGGCGTTCAGGAACTTCTGGATACGTTTACCGAAATTGCGCCAATTCCCCGTGGAAGAGAATCAGACGAAGGCAGAATCGAACCCAATGATTCAAAGTTTTCCGGTTTCGTATTTAAGATACATGCCAACCTGGATCCTAAGCACAGAGACCGAATTGCCTTCTTGCGCATTGTAAGTGGCCAATTTGAACGAAATAAGTTCTACCAGCATTCAAGGTTGGATAAAAAACTAAAGTTTGCCAATCCTACCAGCTTTATGGCTCAGGATAAAAGTGTAATTGACGAAGCCTATCCGGGAGATGTAATAGGACTTTATGATACGGGAAATTTTAAAATAGGTGATACGTTAACCGAGGGTGCCTCATTCCACTTTAAAGGAATTCCAAGCTTCTCCCCTGAAATTTTTAAAGAGCTTCAAAACGACGACCCAATGAAGGCGAAACAATTGGACAAAGGGATTTCGCAACTTACGGATGAAGGCGTTGCACAGTTGTTTATTAAACAGCCGGGTAATCGTAAAATTGTCGGTACGGTTGGGGAACTTCAGTTCGAAGTAATTCAATATCGTCTGAAAAATGAATACGGAGCAGCATGTAGTTTCATTCCGAAAAATTACTATAAAGCCTGCTGGATGACCACTACAGATGAAGGCCAACTAGAGGATTTTCTGAAACGAAAGGCCAACTACGTAGCCTCAGACAAGGACGGAAACCCGGTATTTCTAGCAGAATCAGCATGGTTATTAAGTTCAGCCGAAGAGGATTTCCCTGCTATAACATTCCATAAGACTTCGGAATTCAAATTAGAACAGCCGGCGGAATAAGTCCTGTATCTTATTGTAAGTATTTGCGTTATAGTTTTGCAAGGCACAATTCTTGCAATTGGTGAATTATGAAACTATTAACCGTTACCATATTCCTCCTGACCACATCAGTTGCTTTTGGCCAGGTAAACTGGACAGAAGGCTGGGAAGAAAGCACATTAAAAAAAGCTCGCGTTTCAGAATCCTCTAAAATGAATCAGGTTGAAAAGGACGTGGTTTTCTATACCAATTTGGTTCGCCTGGATCCTAAAAGATTCCTGGAAACAATTGTTCCAAAATACATAGAGTCGAGGAACGTAGAGAACAGTTCCTACCTGTCTTCGCTAAAACGAGATTTACGCAAAACGAAAAAACTATCCGCATTGGAGTTAAGAGATGATTTGTATGAAGTGGCTAAAGGCCATGCAATCAGCAGTGGCAAGAAGGGCACCATTGGCCACCAAAACTACTCTCGCAGATATAAGGCCGTAGAGGCTACTTACATCGCTAATGCAGAGAACTGTGATTACGGAAGTAACGAAGCTATAGACATTGTATTTAGTTGGCTGATAGATGAAGGTGTTTCCAATTTGGGCCACCGAAAAAACCTGCTCGATCCGGAATTCAACTGTGCTGGTGTAGCTGTTGCTCCACATAAAAAGTACGAAGTCAATGCGGTAATGTCGCTTGGTACCAGGGAGCGTTAGAAATTTAACCGAACTTACCCACAGCTTAAACGGGACTATACTAAATCAGCAAAATACGCCCCTTTATAAGTGTTCCAGTTCAACGGTAGCGACAGCAGAATCAAGGGTGCTTCATCCTCAATGATTCTGAGTTTCTTAAATCGATAGTTGTCTGGCCAGGCCCAGGCCTCGTGATGGAATGAATCTTCAAGCAATGCCGTTAAAGACAATGGTTTGTCAATAAGTTCAACTATTTCAGACCTGATTTTTTCACTCATACAATCATGAATAATGTTGGCAATCAAAGTGGTATTTACCTTCGATTCAGGAACGTCAATGTCGTTTCTGTTTCCAGGACATGGAAAGTTGCGGTCCTGCCATGTTCCGGTTACTGCCAATTCATGCGTTTTAAGGTATGGGTCGCGAGGTAAGCCATTGTACCAACTCATAAAATGCAAATGTGGCGGAACCCAGGGGAAAAAGGTAGTCATATCTATACCACTGGCACCGGAGATTGCCACTACCTCTCCCCTTCCTACCTTTTGCCCAATCTCAACTTTCACCTCCGTTAAATGGGTATATTGTGTAGTTAGACCTGCACCGTGATCAATCGTTAACGTAAGTCCTCCTCGAAGCCATTTATCCCTCACCAACACAGCTTCTCCTGGGGCTGCTGCAACAACTTTTGTTCCAATCGGGCATACAAAGTCAATACCATCATGCTCATCGTAAGACAAACGCTTGCCCCGAAAATCTACACAAGATTTCTTTGTAACCCGCTGAGTATAATGCTCACCCCCACCGTTCCTGTCAAACAAATTACAGATTGGTGCAAAACCGTCAGAGGGCATCATGCCGGCATAGGCTGGTAAAGACAGGTCAGGCCTCAAATGAAACAAAGAACTTGTATCCAGTTGAAACCCCTTACCCATTTTCCCTAAAACAGTCTGGTAATCCACCATAACCTGTTTCAATGAACGTATCCCAAATCGGGATGCAACACCTTTTTTAAGCTCTAATTCTTTCGCCTTGATAATATGTTTGGTTAATGTACTGATGATCTAACGTAATTATGTGCCAATGATCTAATGTAGTATTGAGTCGATGGGCGGTTCATGCTTAACTCTTTACCAATCCTGATCAAAAAAGAAATCAACCAATCCGTTTAACTGACTTAAAGTCATTTGGCTGTCTTCGTCAAAAAAAACATTAATTGCTTCGTCCACTTCACGCTTGCTAATTTCTCCGTTGCTATCCAGGTCGAAAGCTATGTAATCTGCCGGGATAAGTGATGTGGTTTCAATCTTTGCATTTCGCTCGTCTACAACCACAGAATCAACGCTCCCATCCTCAAAATAAATATCGGCGACAAGCTCACCTTTATCGGAGTACTCTTTAAAAGACCCATGTTTTGAGTATTTCTCACTTACCGGATCGTAGATATAAGTGCCTTTCTCTTTAATCGCTCCTGAAGGATACATCTCCGCGATCTCATAAATAAGTGAGTCTACATCTTTCAGTTCAATATATTTGAGCGGCATGCCCTCTTTGTTATTCCATTGCTCAATTTTCAAGTAACCCACATCTGATATTTCCATCAGATACTTAAGCTTTCCTGAATAATGAAATTTCTCATGCAACATTAAAATTCCATCGTCAAAGACCCTTCTCTCACGAATTTCTCCGAACATGTAATAAGTGGTAAGCAATTTCGGCTTTCCTTTCTTGACTTTCAGTTCACGCTCCACTTGCTCGTTAGGGTAGAAATTACGGAATTTTATCAGTGAACCCGCCTCGTAATAACCCTCATGCAGCACCTTACCATTCCCATAGTAATCTATATGTTGTTTATCCAGAACATGATTAAAAATATCCTCCCTAATCTTGACCTCACCGGAGAGCCCTGTGCAATACTGATCGAAGATCTTAATCCCATCTTCAGGATCTTCAATTCGTTCAAGATCATACCTGAAGTAAAAATCCGGTTCCAAAACCTTACGAACAGAGTCCTGCCCACAAACACTTGATGAAAGCAAGCAGAAAGCAACTGGAAAAGCTATTTTCGCGATCTGGAACGAACTAAACATATCTTAAAAGCAGCATGGATCGGGCTTGCGTTAGCCGGATTCATCACGTACCTGGTAAAACCGGACGTGTTTACGCCGGAAAGCATTAAAAGTTTCCTCGCCGGCTATGAAGGATATGCTATTTTGGTCTACGCCATCATTTCCATGGTTAAAGGATTTGTAATGCTCCCCAACACTCCTTTCGTGCTTGCGGGGGTTATGCTATTCCCAGATCAACCCTGGCTGGTATTCTCTATTTCTCTTGGGGGCATAATGATTGGAGGGAGCTTTATTCATCTGTTTGCAGACAAGCTGGAACTGATGAAAAAGACCTTCGAAAAAGGGGATCGACCTACCAGAATGAAGAAAAAACTACAAAAGCATGGATTCTGGATCGTTTTATTTTGGGCGTTTTTTCCTCTCACCCCCACCAACCTGATCTGTTATGTTGCAGGGGCTGCCAAAATGCCTTATCCGAAATTTGCATTTGGCCTGCTCCTGGGCCAACTTCCTTTAATTATTATCTACGTCTTTACCGGAGAAAAGCTATTACAGTGGTTGTTTTAAATTGCGAATTGGAAAGTATGAATCGCTTACCTACGCTGCCTACCTCCACAATTCGCAATTTTTCTACCTGACCTATCTTAGTGCCAGTGATTTGTCTTTGTCGTACTTAATCGAATACGTGTATTCCAGTTTTTTCTGATCACGAGAATCCAGTTTCAACCTCCATTCCAATTTGCCGGTAGATTCTGAATGTGATGCTTTCCCTTTGTCTTCAAGGCTAATCTTAATTTCCTCGTTCAACGTAACAGGAATCTGATCCAGCAGTACAAGATTCACATTTGAAGATTTGTTGTTTCTCACTTCCAGCTCCCATGTTACTGTTTTCACTTTTTCAGAAGATAGTGGTTTAACCTTTTCTTCATCCTTAATCTTATTCCGCTTCACAACGATCCCCCTGTCACGCCCAAGGGCCAGATCAATCGTATCACTCATTACCGCAGGATTTATTCTTGTTTGACCTACATAAGTGCCATCATAGAAAATATTAGCAACGGCCGGCAAAAGATTTAGCTTCTCCCAGTCTGTCAGTTTAGCTACCAAAAAAGCATCCATATCTATTTTTGGCACCATATAATGAGTGTAGGAAGCAGGTATCTCAGATTGCTGTACCGCTATTAAATGATCTTTACCATTTGATTCAATGGTATAAGGCATATTCACTTTGAATTCCACATTGGTAAGTGACTCATTCATTTGAAAATAGTTAGACACATGTTGTGCAGAAGGTTTGGAAGCATCCAAAGACAATTCCAGATCTTTGTCGCGCCCTCCGGACAGTTTCTTCGAGCTTTCTTCCAGGCCTTCGCTAATACCACCATACCCGGCACTGCTCCTATCCGTGTAAATTGGTTGATAGTAATTCAAATACCACATGGGAAGTTCAGGTTTAATGTTAGAGCGATTAGGATTTACGGAAGATAAAGTCAGATCCACGTCCTTCCAATCCTCCCCACTATTTTGCCTGATGTTTGCTTTGTAGGTGATGGTAACCGGATCTGAGGTAGTTGTTGCGCGCAAATCGTAAGAGGGCGACCACGAAGCATTGCTGACCATATAGTTAATGCTCATTGAAGCGGAAGTGGCCTCTTTGGCCGACACGGTTACAACCACCCTTTGAACAGGTTGCACAGACTTCTGTCCGAAACCGGAATTAGCGTTATAATTTCTAAGTTGGGTGAGTCTTGTATTCATTCTGCTCTGTTCTGATGACAGGCTGGCCTCTTCCCTTTTCAACTTTAGCATGGCAACATTGATCTCACGTACTTTTACCCGCATATAATCCATGGCCTTCTGTAAAAGTTCAATGGAATCACTTTTAGATTGTCCCTTTATCACACCAGAACCCAGAAGCATATCCAGCTCCATCTGAAATGCCTGGCGTTGAATTTGAGTTTCTTCCAGATCGTAGCCCACCAGTTTCACCGAATCTTCGAGTAAGCGGATTTCTCGCAATATTTTGTCTGGAATTGTATTCGTTGGTGTTTCCGGAGTTGGGTAATGAATGCGATGAGAAACATCCAGGATAATGTAATTTCCTTTGCCCTTCACCTGGATACTGTTAGCATTGATTCCAGGAGAAACTCCTTCAAAAATCACCTGATTTGTTCCCTTCTTCAAAAGGAATCTGCCCTTTCTGTGAACTTGAGCTCCACTTAAAAATACGGTTACATCTTCTACTTTCGACTCCGCGATTACTTCGTTCTCGGCGAATGCTGCAGACGCAGTCGTCATTAATGCCAATACTGCTATAATTACTTTTTTCATGATCAAATTTGTTACGCCAGCAGCGAACTCCGGATGTTGCCTTTGGCTTTAGGTTTTATTCAGCGAACTGTACAAGACCATATCGCAAAACGTTCAATGCCGAGTCAAAAAATCTTTAAAGAAGCGACAGGTAATCCGCTGAAACTCTCCGTTAATCGTATTTTTGCAGCACTAATAAATTTCTATGCGACGATTTATACTTTGCTTTTGCCTTTTGGTAGCGGCCAAAGCCTCACTCTCACAAGCTGCAACCCTTATTTCAGAAGATTTTCAAACCGGGTTTCCCTCAGGATGGCAATTGGTCAATAACGACGGACTAACACCAGACACAAACGTTTCATTTATAAATGACGCATGGGTAGTAACCGAAGATTTGGACGATACAGGTTCCGGGGATTCAGTACTAACAAGTACCTCCTGGTACACCCCCCCCGGCACGGCTGACGACTGGATCATATCTCCTGCCATCACGCTCGGAGCCTTTGGAAATAAAATGTCTTTTGATGCTAAAACCTATGATGCAAGCTTCGCTGATGGATTTCAGGTTTTCGCGTCTCAATTCAATGCAATTGATAGCTTCCTGGTTCATGACACACTTCTGGATATAACTGCACAAAATACCAGCTGGACCACCTATGAGATTTCTCTGGATTCATTTGCTTTAAGCGGCCAGACTATCTATCTGGCGTTCAGAAATAACTCATCTGATGATTATTTACTGAGTTTGGATAATATTTATGTTGGCAAAGAACATCCTGTATCGGTTAGAGAAGAAAAAGCGGAAGAATTTGGCTTTTATCCTAATCCGGTTATGGAAGTGCTTCAAATCACCAACTGGAATTCTGATGCCATCTATGAAGTTCTTTCTTCGGATGGCAAATTATTGAAGACCATTACCCAAACACAATTAGATGCTAGTGTTTTGGATAGTGGGGTTTACCTGATTAGAGAAACCTTAGGAACCCGTATTCTGGTAAAGCAGTTTGTGAAGCTATAACAAGATCCACTTGAATAATCCTTACACCTACTCTTATGAAGAAATAAAAAAACCCATACGGAATAGAAGTTGATAAACCTCTAAAAAACATGGTTGAGAACGCAGTCCGAAGTCTGTAATCCGCCCGGATTCAAAGAATCAGCGGCACGCCATTGTTCGAACAATATAACTCCCAATATCATAACTGTTAGGTTTAAATACTGGCCGTATGGGTCGGCTTGCGCCTCGATTGCGTAGCTGCACTATGACAGTCGAATCGTAATCCTAATTTAGTATTTCTTTACAAATTTTCCAAACCTCGACTCAGCCAGAATTCTTACCTTGTGCGGAACAACATTAATTTAATACTGATACAATGGCCGATAGACACAAGATAAGTGCTGATGAAGCGCTGCAAATGCTAAAAAAAGGTAATGAGAACTACACGAATGATTCATTGAAACATCCGAATATAGGTAAAGAGCGCCGTGCTGAACTGGAAACCTACCAGTCGCCATTCGCAATTATCCTTAACTGTGCGGACTCTAGAGTGAGTCCTGAGTTTGTTTTCGACCAGGGTATTGGCGATCTTTTTGTTATACGTGTTGCCGGAAATATAGCCAACCCCTCTTCCATAGCAAGTATTGAATATGCCGTTGCTCACCTGGGAACCAATCTGATTGTTGTTCTGGGCCACGAATCGTGTGGGGCGGTTGGCGCAGCAATTGATGTCGACAACAATCCTGGAACAGATTTGGGACCAAGTTTGAACCATCTGGTAAGCTTTATTACACCTGCGGTGCAGGAAAAAAAGGGCGAACCCATGGAAACAGTTGTAAAGTGTAACGCGGAGAAAAATGCTGAAGCACTTACCACCAACTCAACTATTATTAGTGATTACGTTCAATCGGGAGACTTAAAAATCGTACCGGCCTATTACAACTTCGCGTCTGGCAAGGTAGACTTCCTTGGATAATCTTGAAAATAAGTTTTAAAAAAGTAGTGCCCGATCCATTAAAGGACAAGTCCTTCGGATCGGGTTCTGTTTGGAATAGCACTTTTGAAATTGATTGCTTCCAAAACAATTTGCTATTGTCGCCCAGCGGTATGGGCAAAACTACATTTGTATCCTTCCTTTTCGGCAGTAGAAAAGACTATTCCGGTGAAGTCCTGATTGATGGAAAACCGTGGACAGACATTTCGCTGAATGAAAAATCAGAACTACGTAAAAACAAAATGTCCATCCTTCCCCAGGACATTCGACTCTTCCCAGAACTTACCACATTCGAAAATCTTCAGATTAAGAACAGGTTAACCAACCGTTTTACTGATCAACAAATCAACGATTTTCTGTCTCGCGTTGGTTTGTCTGAACAAATGGATCAGGTGGCCTCCACCCTTTCTCAGGGTCAAAAGCAACGAGTGGGTATTGTAAGAGCCATGTTACAACCGTTTGATTTTCTGATATTGGACGAGCCTTTCAGCCACCTGGACGAGGAAAACATTGCCCTGGCCTGTGAACTAATCAGAGAAGTCTGCACAGAAAACAATGCCGGATTTCTACTGGCAAGCCTCGGACCTGACTACGGCTTACGCATCGATCAAAAATTACAATTATGATTGGTCGACTGGTTTTTAATCACGATAAGCGCAGTCAGCTGATTATGGCCATTATCGGCTCCATAATCGGATTTATCATGATGCTCCTCGCTGTACAGATTTATGCAGATTTAACCAACGCTCTTGAATCGCCTAAAGTAATGGGAAGGGACTTTCTGGTTTTAAATAAAGAAGTAGGTCTACTCTCGAACAACAACTTCAGCCTTGAGGAAATAGAGGAAATAAAGAAGCAGCCTACCGTACTTGACGCAGTTCCGGTGGAAGGAAATCAATTCCACTCTTACGTTGAGGTAAGCATGATGGAGGGCGCAACATACAGCACCCTGGCTCCGCTAATTGCGGTTCCCGACAACTTCATAGACAATATTTCAGAAGATTGGGGATGGATAACAGGCGACACCATTGTTCCGGTAATTGTACCAAGTACGTATTTCAACTCTTTCAATTTTGGTATTGCAGAGGCTACAAAATCCCCTAAAATCAGCAAGAAACTTATCGAACAATTGCGGCCACGTCTGCAGATCGGACACAAAGAGTGGTTTACAGTTGAAATAGTCGCATTCTCTGATCGTTTCTCCGATGGAGTAATCGTTCCAGGAAGTTTTCTAGCTTATGGTAATGAAAATTACGCCAAATCCCAGGAAGTAAAAAGAAACAGAATCGTTATCAGCACGCCTAATGCCAAAAATCCTAAACTGGCTGAGTTTATTGAAAGTAAAGGATACCAGACCAATCTGGAAAAACTACGTGGAGGAAAAATTACTGAAACAATGAACATTCTTCTACCCATAGTAATCGCTAACGCGACCATTATCATCGTTCTGGCCTTACTAACCTTCATCCAAAACGCCCAGCTTATGCTGGCTAACTCAAGTTACGAATTGAACGTTTTGGGAATGTTAGGTTATAACTACACGGAAGTTAGCAAGGCCGTCATGCGCAAATTCAACAAACTATTTCTCACTATATTATTCGTTTCAGCACCGGTATTTTATTTACTGAAGCGATTAATTGATAGCTCATTTAAAGAAGAATTGGGCTTGACCCTGGGTCTTGGCGTTAGTTGGATGACAGTTTGTACAGGACTTTTAGTGCTGGTGTTGTTGTATATCATACAGTTGGCCACCATTAACAAAACCGTACGAAACGCTCTTGAGGAGGGTAAATATTCTTCTTAATTTTTTGTTAAAATGACACAGCTGTCAAACGCTTGCGGCCGCTTTTTTATTTTTGGTGCGTTATTTGAATATTGAAACCAAAAGAGGTTAAAGATTTTGTGTATGAAGAAATGGATGCTGCTTTTAATCGCCTGTATTTGTTTTACGGGAACATTTGCTCAGAAATACCAGTACACCTTTAAAGTAAATGGATTGCAGGCCGGAGAAGACGTGTATCTGGCGAATTACTTTGGTGACAAACTCTACTACTATGATACTGCCAGATCTGAAGCCGGCGTAGTTAAATTCAACCGCGACGAGATTAAGGGAGGTGTTTATGCAGTCGTACTCCCTGGCACTAAAACCTTCGAAATCATCCTTACCGAAGAGGAGAACAAAGTTTCCCTGGAAACAGATACCGTCAACTTTGTTAAGTCTATGAAGGTGATTAAATCCGAAGAGAATAAGCTCTTTTACGACTACTTCGCTTTTCTTGCCAGGATGACCGAGGAATCTCAAAAGTACAGAGGTAAGCAAGACCAGGCGTCCAGGGATGCTATGGCCGCCATCGACAAGAAGGTGAAAGAACACCAAAGAAGTTTAGCCATTGCTCACAATAGTAAACTGTTCGGCGCGATTATCGATATGAGCATAGACCCTGAGGTCCCGGAGGAGTTAGTAAGTGATACCTCAAAACGACTTGAACGATATCACTATTACAAAAACCATTTTTTTGATCGGTATCACCTGCAGGACGAACGCATTGTCAGAACACCTATCTATGCCAAAAAGCTGACCTATTTTTTCGAAAAGATTGTTATCCAACATCCGGACTCTATTGTAGTTCAGGCCTTTAAGCTAATAGACCAATTGCCAGACAGAACGGATCTATTTAAATACACTTTACATACGCTCACCTACAAGTACGAAACAAGTAAAATCATGGGGATGGATCTGGTTTTTGCGCAATTGGGAGCAAGGTACTACTGCAGAGATGAGAAAGGAACTACCCGCGCATTCTGGCTGGAAGATCAGAAAGCAGAGGCCATTTTAAAAGCCGAGAAGGATCTGGTGAAAGCGAAAACCGCCCTTGACGAAGCCAAAAAAACAGGTGATGCGAAGAAAATCGAAGAGGCTGAGAAAGACGTTGAGAAGAAAGAAAAAAAGGTAAAGGAAACACACAACAATGACAAGGTTAACGAAATTTGCGACCGGGCAAAAACCCTCTACCGACTGAGACTTGGTGGACCAGCACCAGATTTGATTCTTCAGGATACAACTGAAAAAAACTGGGTAGACATCAGGGATATTAAAAATGAATACAAGATTCTTGTATTCTGGGACCCAGGATGCGGGCACTGTAAAAAGGAAATTCCTAAAATCAAGAAGCTTTATGAAGAAATAAAATCGCGCAATCTGGATATTGAAGTAATAGGAGTTAATACCGAACTTGAGAATAAAGATTGGAGAAAATATATCCGGGAAAATGACTTAAACTGGATCAATATCTCCGACAATCCAGAGGTTAATCAAAACCCAAGAAAGTATATAGTGGAAGATAAGGTAACGACACTAAATAGCTTGAATTTCAGAGATATATACGATATATTCTCTACGCCGCAAATTTTCCTCATAGACAAGAACAACAACATTAAAGCAAAGAAAATCGGAGTCTTCAACCTTGTGGAGATATTGGAAAGAGAACTAAACATCGACATTAAGTACGACCCTCCTCTACCGGAGAAAAACGAGAATGCGGATCATTAGAAATTCTGAACCAACTCCGAAATAACAAACTACCAACCGCGTAGAGGGTTCTCCGGAAACCACCACTCAGGTGTAATAAAATCACCCGGGCCAATGTCAGAAATGCTGTACCAGGGACTTAACTTGTCGTTATTCGGATTCCTGATTATGTGGGACTCTTGCGCCGGCATATAACTTTGCGCCAGTAAAAATACCTTATCTCCGGTTTCAGGATTCACTGCTATATCCACCACAGCTATTGCGTGACCGGGAGAACCACCTTGAATAACTACATCTCCTACCTCAATGTCTTTCCATGATTTCGGCTTCAATTCTCTTTCTAATGAGATGGTTCCTGCGTAATTGTAAATCTGAATCAGGTACTTTCTAAAACTTTCATAACTATCATCACAGCTCGAACATGACTTCCATATAACAGATCGATTTATAGGAACTGGTTTATTTCCACTGCTCCATTTTTCAAATCCCACAGCATCTCCACACATATAGTTAAAATGTATGCTATCAAAGGACCCCTTCTGAAAATGATATTCCGCCTTTAAGCGCATTACAGCATCTGCACACTGCTGCAAATCCCTCTCATCAACGTCCATGTCGATTACGGCAACATGAACCCGTTGATTCCATTTTTTACTCTTGTCGTATAACAACACATCTGGTTTACCCTGTTTTAAAGGGAGGTGCCTCAACCAATCACCAAATGAGCCGGAATCCAGTGCCAACCGATAATACCCCGCTGGAACCTCAATTCGGTTAACAATTGTATTCTCCACACTGTAATTATTCAACCACTTGTAGGTATAACGCGTTGAATCAACCATTTCCAGTTGCACGGTTTCATTAAGTTCAACAATAGAATCACCCCCTTCATTAACCCGGATTGGATTTGCAGGAGCCTGTGAACATGAATTGAAATGTGCTGCCACAATTACAACCAGCAATAACTTTCTAATCATACCTTTGTAATGCAATTGTATGCCAAAAGATACATTGCCACTGAACCAAATTGACCAAAATTCTACATGCTCGGCTACCTGTTAAGTTCTCGAATGCCTGATGACCTTGGCGTTAATGCGCAGGGCCAGTTAAAACCAGTTCCATCGTCTCCGAATTGCGTCTGTTCTCAAGCCAATCCTGAAGACAAAACGCATTATATGCCTCCTTGGCCTTATCAAAACCTTTCCGATGCACGCGATCAAATTGTCGCATGTATTGATGAATTTGGTTCGACCAAAATTATTTCGAAATCGGATAATTATATTCACGCAGTATTTCTTGCTGGCTGGATGAAGTACCAGGATGATGTTGAGTTCTGCTTTGATGAAGAACAACAAATCATCCACTTCCGATCTGCTTCAAGAATTGGCTATAGAGACTTTGGCGCCAACAGAAGGCGTATGAAACGGCTAAAACAAATGTATTACAACAAAAAAACTACGCAATGAGTGAAATAAACTGGGTGGATTCGGTACCTGAAGGCAGAAACGGAAAGGAATTCACAGACATTACCTACCGAAAATGTAATGGTGTTGCAAGAATCGCTTTTAATCGTCCAAATGTTAGAAACGCGTTCCGGCCAAATACGACCAGCGAATTGTACCAGGCTTTCTACGACGCCCAGGAAGACACCTCAATAGGAGTGGTATTGCTTTCCGGTGAAGGCCCTTCTACCAAAGACGGTGTTTATGCTTTTTGCAGCGGTGGGGATCAGAGTGCGCGAGGACACCAGGGTTATGTAGGTGAAGACGGTATGCACCGGCTTAATATCCTCGAAGTTCAAAGACTCATTCGTTTTATGCCTAAGGTCGTAATTGCAGTAGTGCCAGGTTGGGCAGTTGGCGGAGGACATAGCCTTCATGTTGTTTGTGATATGACTTTGGCCAGTAAAGAACATGCTATTTTCAAACAGACAGATGCCGATGTAACCAGCTTCGATGGTGGGTACGGATCAGCCTATCTGGCCAAAATGGTAGGACAAAAGAAAGCCCGGGAGATTTTCTTTTTAGGCAGAAACTACTCTGCGCAAGAGGCTTATGAAATGGGCATGGTAAACGCAGTTGTTCCCCATGCAGAACTTGAAAACACTGCATACGAGTGGGCTCAGGAAGTGCTTGGCAAATCGCCGACCTCCATTAAAATGCTCAAGTTTGCAATGAACCTAACCGACGATGGAATGGTAGGTCAGCAGGTATTCGCCGGAGAAGCTACTCGCCTTGCTTATATGACAGACGAAGCCAAAGAAGGTAGAAATGCATTTCTGGAAAAACGCAAGCCGGACTTTTCAAACGTGAAGTGGATTCCGTGAGAATGAAATAATACGCTGATTTCAGAGTGTGGTAATGAGTCATCCGTTCATACCATAGAAGAAGGCTCCATTTTGCTAAAATTCTAGGTGTTATCACCATAATCATTTGGCAATTACAGCAGCGGTAATGGTTGCAGACATTACAGGCTACTAAGTAGGCCAAACAACAATATGATGGGTGGACTCCCCAAGAAAGTTTAGTTTTGCGCCAATGGCTGCAACGCTGAATCTTGAAAAGATAGACCTCCCAATTACCGAAGTAATTACAGAGGTTCAATCGAAACTATCGGAGGCAAACACGCTAATTGTCAATGCTCCACCAGGTGCCGGAAAAAGCACCATCTTGCCACTAGCATTGATGAATGAACCCTGGTTGAATGGCAAGAAAATTCTGCTACTAGAACCAAGGAGACTGGCAGCCAGGGGAGTTGCAACCAGAATGTCAGAACTAATCGACTCAAGAATTGGAGAAGAAGTGGGTTTCCGTATCCGCTTCGAGACCGCAATAGGTCCCAACACCAAAATTGAAGTGGTTACCGAGGGCATACTGACGCGGATGTTGCAAACTGACAGCGAGCTAGAGGACGTTGGACTGGTAATATTTGATGAATTTCATGAACGAAGTATTCATGCCGATCTGGCACTCGCTCTGTGCAGAGAAGCACAACAAGTTCTAAGGCCGGATCTGAGGATTCTCATAATGTCAGCCACACTAGATATGCCTACTCTGGAAGACCTGCTTAAATGCGAAAGCGTAATTAGCCAGGGACGACAATACCCGGTGGATGTACATTATTGTGGAGAACTTGAGGAAACTATGATTGCCGAACAAGCAGCAACGGTTATTCAAAAAGCGGCTCGAAAACACAATGGCGACATTCTTGCCTTTTTCCCGGGACAGCGAGAAATACTGAACTGTGAAGCCATTTTGAAATCTAAACTGACAGGATTTAGAATTCACCCTTTATACGGAGCCTTGCCTTTCGGCAAACAAAGAGCCGCCATTCTTCCTGACAAGACAGGTAAACGAAAAGTAGTGCTGGCGACGTCAATTGCGGAAACCAGTTTAACCATTGAAGGGGTTAAAGTAGTTGTAGATACCGGGTTTGGACGGCGGCTCAAATTTGACCCTCGCTCTGGTTTGTCTCGATTGAAAACGGTGACCATAGACAAAGACAGTGCCGACCAAAGGGCCGGAAGAGCGGGGAGACTTGAAGCAGGCGTCTGTTACAGACTTTGGTCAAAAGCCAGCCACAGCAGGCTGCAAGAACACCGAACTCCGGAAATTTCGGAAGCGGATCTCACTTCACTGGTCTTGAATATGCTTCAATGGGGCATCATTAACATTGAACAATTAACCTGGCTCACCCCACCTCCAAACGGAGCCGTGGAAGGTGCAAAAGAACTTCTTCGAGAATTGGGCGCGTTAAAAGACGGCAAGATCACTGATCATGGTGTAGCCTTAAACCATCTGCCTTGCCACCCAAGGCTTGGGCACATGCTGTTAAAAGCCGCCGAATGGGGAATTGCGGATTTGGCATGCGATCTGGCCGCAATACTGGAGGAAAGAGACCCATTGCCCAAACAATCCGGAATTGACGTCAACTTAAGAATTGAAGCATTGCGTGAGTATCGCTCATCGGGTAATGGCCGAAAACAACTGTCGAGAATTGAAAAAATTGCCAGTTCCTACCGCAAGCTGATTGACATCCGGGAAAGCAATGAACCTTTCGACCCTTACGAAACAGGATTATTACTTGCGCAGGCTTATCCCGAAAGAATTGCCTCCGCTCGCCCCGGAAACAATGCACAATTTCAGCTATCTAGTGGCAAACTAGCCATGGCGGGACACAAAGATGATTTGGCTTACGAACCATGGTTGGCCGTAGCGCACGTAGATGCGAGGGACAAAATGGGAAAAATATTTCTAGCCGCACCGCTCAACCCGACTGATCTGGCACCAATGGTAGAAAAAGTTGAAAGCGTAATATGGGACACTAAAAGTGGTGGGTTATCCGCTACGCAGGATATGAAAATCGGAAACATCATTCTCCAGTCTACTCCACTACCCGATCCCGATCCTGAAAGATTAACCGAAGCCATTTGCCGAGCTGTTGAAAAGGAAGGTGAACAGCTACTTAACTTCTCTGAGGATGTTATCCAATTGCAGAACAGAATTCTCAGTTTAAAAAAATGGAACCCATCTGGCGGCTGGCCCGACGTTACCACACCTACTCTCCTGGCAACGAATTCTCAGTGGCTTCAGCCGTACTTAAGTTCTATAAAGAAGCCCGAAGCCCTGAGAAAGCTTAATCTTACAGAAATAATAACAAACACTCTTGATTGGGACCAACAACAAAAACTCAACAAATTAGCTCCACGACGGATCGAAATACCATCCGGCTCCAGCATTAAACTTAAATATAGAGCCAACGGAGAACCACCTGTACTTGCCGCCCGCATTCAAGAGTTATTCGGCCTGGATAAAAGCCCAACAATTAATGAAGGCAAACAACCTGTGCTAATCCACCTGCTTTCCCCGGGCTACAAACCCGTTCAAACAACCACCGATCTGGAGAATTTTTGGAATGAAACTTACTTCGAGGTACGTAAAGAGCTAAAAGGCAGATACCCCAAACACGACTGGCCGGATGATCCTAGAACTGCGGTTCCGAAAAGAAAGTGAACGATAGCAGGAGCGGATTGTTATATTGGTGTGATAAAACTAGAAAGTGATGCTTAAGTGGAATGATGTCCTAAATTTCGCCACCAACGGTAACCCTGCCCCAGAAAAACGAGTTGAGAAATCGGAAAAAGAATGGGAGGAACTTCTGACCTCTGAACAATATCGAATCACCAGACAAAAAGGCACTGAACGACCAGGGACGGGAGATTTATGCTATGCCTTTGATCCCGGTATATATAGCTGTATATGTTGTAACGTTCCTCTATTCGATTCAAGCATTAAATTCGAATCCGGTAGTGGCTGGCCGAGTTTCACTCAGCCCATAGAAACCAATGCAGTAAAGTACAAGCTGGACACCTCCTTTGGTATGCAAAGGGTGGAAATTATGTGCAACACTTGTGACGCACACCTTGGGCACGTTTTCCCGGACGGACCGGCTCCCAGCGGATTAAGATATTGTGTAAACTCCGAATCAATAAAACTTCAACAAAATATTACTAGCTAAAGGAACTCCCCGCATTCTTTCGGGACAAAACCATTTGCGGGGAGATAATTCAACCGGATCAGCAAGGGGTGAACACCCCGGGCATTTAGTGTGGTTGTGGAATTACATGCAACCCGGTTAATTTCTTTCGAAATTATACGATCTCAATTATTAGTTATAGATTCTAAACGCTCAGCGAAATACAAACGCAGGCGATTCAGATAATTTTGGGAACCATCTGAATCGCCTGTCGTTTACATACTTAATTTAGTTAACAATTCTGCTAATTACGCATTTAGAAATCATCCAAATTTCTGCCGAATTCGATGAATCATGGTTTTCACTTTCCTACCCAGCCTGCTCAGCCATTTGCCATCGCCATCCGACCCATCTACTGCATCAACGATTGTTACCGCATTGGCAGTATTGGTTTGCTGCTGTTTAGGCAGGTTTACCTTCAATAAACCATGTTTACATTCAGCGGAGATACCATTTGAGCCTACATCTTGTGGCAACACGTAACTTCTTTGAAATACCGTGCTGCTGAACTCAACCATCCGCTTACTTCTAATCCGGCGTTTACCAGACGTTTCGCGTTTACCTTTTATTTTTAGCACCCTATCTTCTATGCTAATCTCCAAATCTTTCTTCGTTAGACCTGGCACAGCCACCTCGATGCAATATCCATCTCTATCTTCCAGAATATTGCTATCGAATGAACTGAAGAAACCACTTTCGATTATTTCATCAACCGACCTCCCGAAGAAGTTGTGCTGATTCCGAAGATGCTCATTCATTAGTGTTGTCATAGCATTCTGTTTTTGTGTTCAATTACATCTGTGTCAACCGAAATTCGATTAACTATTGGAAATGGGTGAAACAAGGATTTTAATTACTCCACCTTAATCTGTCTTGCGGGCTTACGTCTGGCTGTCTCGGATTTAGGAATTTTAATGTGCAAAATTCCATCCTGATAATGCGCACCAATCTTATCGCCCTCAACCATAGCCTCAGGCAGTCTGAAAGACCTTGTAAAACTTTGATAACTGAATTCCTGTCTGGTATATCTACCCGACTCAGCTTCAGATTCAGAGATGTTTTCCTGTTTCAGTTCCGCAGAAATAATCAACGTGTCATTATCCAATTCCACCTTGAAATCTTCCTTGCGCATGCCAGGCGCTGCCACTTCCAGCTCAAAACTATCTCCAGTTTCCTGCACATTCACAGCCGGCAATGTGGCTCCTTTGGCATCGTTCAGATTTGACAAATTGAAAAGATCCCTGGTAAAAATATCGTCGAAAAAAGAAGGGATCGTCGGGAAACTTGTACCGTTTCCATTTGATTTAACTAACGTTTTCATGGTTATATCCTCCTTAATTTTTAGTGCCAATTAGCCTGAAAGTGATTGACTAACCGGCTTTGTTCAACAATAAATAATTAAATAAGTCTATAAGATCATGATCTTACTTTACAAATAAACAAACCCAATACCAAAACCTTGGTTTCTGAAAATTTGACAGCATCCTTTTAATGCCATTTAATGGAAGCGACAATTATTCATTCTGAAAACACTGTCATGTCGATCTGTCAGAATTCATATACACAGACATTTTTGAGCCCCCTTAACCATATAATAGTTGGTCAACTTATTTTGTGGCCGTACATTGTATGACACCAAAGAAATTGACCAAATGAAAAAAGCAACCTGGAACGGCACCGTGCTTGCCGAAAGTGATGAAACAGTTATCATTGAAGGAAACCACTACTTCCCTCCTGAATCTATAAATAAAGAGTATTTTAAAGAATCTGATACCCATACCGAATGTCATTGGAAAGGGACAGCTTCCTACTACACCATATCAGTAGACGGTGAAGAAAATAAAGACGCGGCGTGGTATTACCCGGAAACTTCCGAATTGGCAAAAAACATAAAAGGTCATGTAGCATTCTGGAAGGGTGTAAAAGTCGAATAAGCCAGGTTCAAATTGAACTGGCTCCAGGAAATTTAAACCATTTTCTGCCTCTTAATCAGGTATTGCAGTAGAATATTGTCATATCCTTTACTAATATCACAATCAACAAAATCAATCATGTACTGGCCGCATCTTAGCTTCAGAGTTCTTTTCTTTCGATCCGCAAGGTTTCGAAACGCGTCCTTGTATTGATTCGGATTTAACTTGATCTCCTCCCCGGTTTCCATGTCTACAAACGTGTAAGGCCTGTTTTCGAAATCAAGATTCACCTCTTTTTGTTCGTCTCGGACATGAAACACAATCACTTCGTGCTTTGCATGCCTTAAATGCTGAAGTGCCGAGAATAGCTCATCTGTATTTTCACTGCTTAACATATCACTAAATATGCAGACCAAACTCCTCCGCGCAATATTCTCAGCAATGATGTGCAAGTTCTGAGCTACAGAAGTGTTTTTCTTAGCAACAGGTTCGTAATCGTACAGCACCTTTTCCAACTCGTTGTATACAAATCTATGGTGCGACTGACTGCTTTTAGCTGGGGTATGCAATTCTAATTTGTCAGAAAAAAAACTCAGTCCAACGGCATCCCGTTGCTTCCGAAAAAGGTAAGCCAACGCCGCGGCGGCATGTGCAGAAAAGTTGATTTTATTCCACGATTCACGGTCAGGGAAATACATCGAGCTAGACGCATCTATTACTAATTGACACCGAAGGTTCGTTTCCTCCTCGTACCGTTTAACAAATAACTTATCGGTTCTGGCATACAACTTCCAATCGATGTGCTTGGTAGATTCTCCTTTGTTGTAGAGCCGATGTTCTGCAAACTCTACCGAAAAACCATGAAACGGACTTTTATGCATGCCGGTTATAAATCCCTCTACCGCTTGCTTGGCAAGAAACTCCAGGCCTCCCAAAGACCTAATTCGCTGTCTGTCTAAAAGTCTTTCCACGTTTTAAAGGTAACGAAATGAACGAGCTTAAATTATCCGATTAGCGATTACGGTTACCCCATGCGTTTAATTTCTTTTGGAAATAACAATTATATTTGTTACAATAGTTCGTACAGAAACTAAATAAATTTAAACTTAAAACCAGATGAAATTCTCTTTGCGGATACTTATTGTACTGCTTATTAGTTCCACTTACTTATCTACGCTCAACCCCGTCTCTGCGCAAGAATATAGCGATTTACTTGTAATGTACATGGACGAGGATTACGAAAAATGCCTTAAGAAAAGTCTTAAATACACTGAAAAAGACAAGACTAAACGGCATCCCTTACCATACCTGTATGCTTCGATGGCCTATTTCGAAATGAGTCGGGATCATGCCTATCACGACAGTTACCCCAAAGCCTACCGAAGAGCTTTGAGCTACGCAATGAAATACCGGAAGAAGGACAAGTTGATGGCGTACAGGATCGATTCTGAAGATTATTTGGAAAAACTCAAGCTGATCCTTGCAGAAGAAATAGAAAACTACAAACTGGATGATTCGGACCGGGCGAATCGCAAGATTATTTCTTCCCTCAAGAAGGTGGCCAAACTAGATCCGGACGACCTGGGCTGTTCTGTTTTGCGGGGCATCTATGAGATCCGAAACAAAAACCGATCGGAAGGCAGGAAATACCTACGAGCAGGTTTGGAAAAGGTGATGACGTACAATCTTGACAGTGCGTTCGAACACATGTCAGCTTCGCAACAACTATTCCTGAAAGAAGCACTGGTAGAGGCTTCGAAGTATTACAAAGTAAAAGATCCTGCTAAAGCTGAAGAAATTGTACGAATTGGGGAACCGTATTTCCTGGGCAACAATGAAGATTGTGTACTGGAGTTTATCGACGATTTCAAAGATGCTTACACGGAAATAACCAGTTAATCGGGCGGCGGTTCGTTTAGTCCAATGGCACTGTCAGTCGTAACCAGAGGTGCAGCATCCACATTGTTCACCTCCATAATGTCTACCAGTAAATTAAGCGAAGAATGCAGACTACGTAATTCACTTTCCGATAGCGAGCGCAATCGATTGGTTAGCTTTTCATGAAACAACGGAGGCACACTTTTCTGCTTTTCCATTCCCAGTGCAGTTAAGTATATGTTGGTTGCCCGACGATCAGTTTGATTGGGCAGTTTAGCGATATAACCCTTTACTTCAAGCCTGGAAATAATCCCTGTAACCGTACTGGCGTTCAGGTTCAAATGCGTCTTGATTTCTTTTCCGGTCGCCTTGTAATCTGTTTGGGAACCCAAAAAACTCAAGCACAGGTATTGAGGAATGCTAAGTCCGTGATTTTTTTGAATTCGCTTACTCTCAATATTTATGGAGCGAAGGATCTTGCGAATATTAATTAAAACGTCAGTATGTTCCATGATCATCAAACCTGGGTGATTCGAACAAAATTATTTGCAAAATACACTTAAAATGCTTATATATTTGCTACACAAAATAATATATGAATAAAGAAAACAAGAAGGCAAAACAAACTAACTATCAACAGCAGATAACTCAAATCGCCAAATTACAGGGCTACGGCCACAAATTCTACAACGAAAACGGAGTAAACGCAAAAACGGAAGGGACAGACACTGGACTTACAAAGACAAAAAACCAATAGAACAATTTTAATTCGAGACGCACATATTGAACCAGGCCTGGTAGCTGAAGCCAATGTTATAAGCATCAGCAAAACCGAACTCCCTAAACTGAATCTCACTCAGGAGGATTGCTTACACAGCGAAGCTTCCAAAACAGAAAGAAAAAGACGACTGAAAAAAGCCGTCCAACTTAACGCAGACCAATCAACCGTGGTTTCCATGGTGATAAAAGATCAAAATCGAGGATTATTCCGGGTGAATAGCAAAATTACGATGATCTCGGAGACGAATGCAGCACTGAGAGGTGGTTACATTATTCCAATTGGAGCCATTAAGGAAATTAAGTTAGTTTAACACTTTATTATGAAAACTTCGTCTGCCGATGTACAACACCATCGAATACAAAAAACCGATTTACAAGATAAAGCATCACTTACGTGAGCATCTTAAAAACTATCTCAGATTAGTTGAACTACCTGTAAACTATCACGATCTACTACGGTTTGAAGAATCAGTACCGGTGCTTGATTCTAAGGGCAAAGACACATTGTGGAGAGCCGTTCTCTACAATACTGCTGAAAGGGAACAAATACACGAGTCTCTTCTAACCGCCTACCAAATTTTGTGTGACGATGGAAATCCACCACAATACCTCAGGGTGGAAAGCATTGATTTTTGTTCTTATGGCAACTCCAAGCCGTTCAGAATCAGAGTAGCCAACGAACTAAACGACAATCACGACTATTTTTATGTGAAGCGGGCAGATGCGTCCAGAGTATATGGACTTGAATTAGAACACATATTCTCACCCAACAAAATGAACTTCCTTGTAACTAATCACACATTACTTGAAGAGCACGTGGTTGGAATCCCATGCGATCAGTTCATTAATGACAACGATGGAAATCAGGTGGCCAACCGGCTTCGATTGGCAAAAGAGTTTGTAAAATTCAACGAACGCTGCTTCGTCAGACTTCTTGGCGATATGCGTGCATACAACTACGTGGTAGAAATCAATCAGGATTTTGACAACGTGCAATACAGGTTGCGCGCCATGGATTTTGACCAGCAGAGTTACGAAGGACGAAAAAACCTGTACTTCCCTCAATATTATAAAGATAATCGCACCATGGTGGAGTTGGCTCAGGAGTTGATGACACCAGAAATTGCAGAACGGTATGCCAGCCAGGAGCGCGCCGCGTTAAAAAAGAGAATCTACGCTGCCAGACAGCGCACAAAAAGCCTGCTTCGTAGAATGCGACTGGAAACGTTATCTACTCTGGAGCATATCGAGCAACTTAAAGGAGAACTGGCAACTTTCTACAAAGATGATTCCTTCTTAGAGTGTAAATCAATGGGCGAGATTCTGATTAAAAACATTGAATCACGACTTGGAGTGACGATTTTTCCCGGTAGATAGAAGGGTTTCAACAGTCCTCAGGCTATCAACAACATTGAAACTTATCAACATACTAAGGCAAATCGCAACAAAAAGTAGCATTTATACGTACATAGAACCAGCTTTCTGTTAAAGCCGCCCTGTTTTCAAGTTTTTCAAGCCCCACATTTCCTGTCCGGCCACAATATTTTGGCCCTAGGTTCACAGAATAACCATCTGTTTATTAAACAATTACCACGCGCGAAAAAATTATTTTCGTAGGGCGTGTTACTTTTCTATTGAATACTGTTATAGAATAAAAATCAGTAGAAAGGAAGTGTAAATGTTAACCGTCAATTCTTTGGAATACATGCAAACACAGAGTAGGTATCACAAGACTAAAGATCAGCTGCTGGAGGAGAACTCTTATGTAGAGGCATCTAAGAAAAATCCGGCAAAGTTCGAATACTTATATAATAAGTACCATGAACAGATCTTCAGATACGTCTACCAGCGGATGGATGATAAGAATTTGGCGTTCGATGTTACTTCTCAAGTGTTTATGAAGGCATTGACCAATATTCATAAATACGAATTCAGAGGTGTTCCCTTTGCTTCCTGGCTATACAGAATAGCCAAAAGCGAGGTGTACCAATCTTATAAAGAGAACAAATCGAAACGTACGGTTAATATTGAAACAACCCACGTTCATGACATCATGGATGAACTTGACGAAGAGGAGAACGAGACTTTAAAGCGTAAATTGATCACCTTGATCGGCAAACTGCCTGAAAAAGACCTCCAGCTCATCGAAATGCGTTATTTCGAAAAACGCTCGTACAAGGAAATCGGTGAAATCATGGACATGACAGAGAACAACGCAAAGGTTAGAGCCTACCGGATTCTCCGAAAACTTCAAAAACAATTCCATTAGATAACAGAAATTATGGAAGAGAGAAAGATTAACATTGACAGAGAGCCCATTACATCAGCAGAAATTGCTGCAAGAAAAGATTTCAACGGGGTTATGGAAGGCGCTAAGGGCTCCGCATCTCCAGGAGGCGGAAAGGCACCCTTCTACAAAAGCGGATGGTTCACGACCACATTTGCGGGAGTAGCTCTTGTTTCAACAACGCTAGTGGCATCCTTTATGATTAATCAGGAGGATTTACCCCAAGACCATAATTCTCAGGAAACAGCTTCTGCACCCGTTTCAGATGAATTCGATTACCCGGAAGACAGTCCATGTGTAAAGCCTCCTATCAAGGAAATGGACATCCCCTATTCTACTTATATGGTGAATTCCGAAACCGGTGGAACCATTATACATCCAAGCGGAACGGAGATTATCATTGACGATTATTCGTTCGTAGATTCTAATGGCAACGAAATTCAAGGGGACGTAGAGATTCGTTACAGAGAATTTCATGATCAGTTGGATATTTTACTTAGCGGAATACCTATGGAATATGATTCTGCGGGAACCACCTACAATTTCGAATCAGCAGGTATGATGGACATCCAGGGCTATCAAAATGGAAAACCGATCTTTATTAAGCATGAAAAACCGTTAACCATTAGTATGCATTCGGAAAACCCGGACCCAGATTTCAACATCTACTATCTGGATGAACAGGCTGGCAACTGGAATTATAAAGGGAAAGACGATGTTTTGGCGAACATGCCCGAAGATGCGCAAATTGAAAGTGGGCTGAGTCCCGATGAGATCACCGAAAAGTTAAATCAGTTAGAACCGAAAGTGGAACTAGCAGAAAACAACAAACAAAAAGCGCAAAGTGAGCTAAACACGGCGACGAATCAAGTAAAGACAATAACCAAAGAAGAACCGGTAAAACCGCGAAAAGTAAATCCCGCGAACAACAACTTTGACCTGGCTGTAAAACCTGAAGAATTCCCGGAACTTGCTATCTACAAGAATATTCAATTTGAGGTATCGCCTGACGATAAGAACTTCTCTCCTGAGGTGTACAATATCAAATGGACCGACGCCGAGATTACTGAAAAACAAAAGGGCAAGACGTATAATCTTACTTTATCCAAAGGGAACGATGTAAGAACTTTCGAAGTATATCCTGCTTTTGAGGGCAAGAACTACGATGCCGCCATGACGGTTTTCAATGAGAAATTTAAAATTTACGACCAGAAGTTACAATTACGCAAGAAAGCAGAAGCAGAGAAAAAGGCCGAATATGAAGCCAAATTAAGTGAATGGGAGCGATTGCGCAATGAGCAATTGCAACTGATGGCTCAGTACAAGGAGGCCACAACATATACTGGCGGCGAAGATGATGGGAAAAAGAAAAAGGAAAGAATTAGCGTGAGAACCAAAATTGCAAGAGTCTTTGCTGTTGTAACTTTTGGAATATGGAATGCTGATAAAACGATTCCGGCTAAACCTTCCGGTCAAAGAGTGGCAGCGTCATTTGTCAACCAGAGACTAGAACCCGTTTTGCTTTCTCAGGTTCAATTGATAGAGAGAAGTAGAAACTCCGTATACAACTTTCCCAGCACTGAATTTCACAAAATCCAGTGGGATCCGGAAGAAAATAATGTGATAGTGGCAGTAAGTCCTACAGGCAAGGTTGGCTTTTGTGACGCCCAATACATGCGGAGCATTTCGAAAGATGATAAACGACATACCTTTAAACTAAAGATGCTTGAAGGAGATCATCTATCAGCAACCGAGCTTAGAAAGAAATTGAGTTTGTGATTAAAGCTGCCTTCCGGTTATCCTTGCTTACCCGAAGGCCAATTATCGCACCAGCTGATCGATACGAAAGGAGCTAATGGAATTGTAATAGCTGTTAACTTTCGTTCGATCAGCTTTTAAACTGGGCACAAGCCCTCTTTGCACTTGAAAACTAGACCGAAATGAGAATATTGCCATTCCTCCTTTTGCTGCTGGCAGGCAGTGGTTTTTCGCAAACCAGTGGCACAATTACCATCCAAAAAGAACAGCCCGACACCAATAAAACAGACACTGCAAACCAGGAGTCAGTTACCCCCCGGCCACAACCAGTGAGACTTAGCGGACTTTTTGTTTCAGACTGGGTATCCGATCAATACAGAAGCGGAAACCAGGTGTCCGTTGTACAAACACGCTATTATTTCTATTACGCGGGCGGACATGAAGTATACGTATTTAAGTCAGCTGGCAAACCTTCAAAAGTGCTTAAAGCACTGAAAAAGAATCCGGGAAAACTTGCAGAAGAAGTAGGGTATTATGAATTGGAGGATGGTATACTGTATGTCGAAACCCAATCCATGAATGGCAACGAGATTTATCGCTACACTGGAGAAGCCAACCCAGGAAAAATGTGGCTTGGATCAAAATCGATGTACCGAAAAAAAATGCAACTTGACCTCTACTTATCCAGATATGTTCAATGAAAACAGTATTGGTTTTATTTATATTATCCTTAGCCAACATTAGCTTCGGACAAAGCTCAGGAACAATCACAATCACGAAAGAACGCCCAGCACCTCGTGTAAAATTTGCCGGCAAAGAAAACGGGGCCATCAGCCTACGCGGTTTCTTGATAGACAAATGTCTGGAATCGACCATCGGGGGCATTACCCATTTTGAAATCATTATCGAAGGCTCCAAGAACCAGTACATGCACATTGAGGTTGACTCATGTTGCCTCAATGGCACAACCTACGAGCAACTGGAGGAACTAGGCAACGGTTCTCAACTGGAATTCATCAACATTCTTGGAGTGGATGCCAATGGAAATGAAATTATTTATCCGGGTATGAAATTTGTTATTAGAAAAAAGAAACGGAAATTAGACTAGTTCAAAGTTTAGATTATGAGATTAATAGCTACCCTTGCAATTTGTATTTCCACCTTGGTATCTATAGCCCAACAAGAAAACAATCCTGACGACGGAGGAAGTTTTGACTACGGTTTTTGTGGAGTCTGGGAATCTGGCGATGTGAAAATTGATCCTGAAATGGAATGCCTGGATGTTAAGAATGGCAATATGGCTTCGTTTAAAATGATCCTGATGATTAACAACGGCGCTAGCGTGAAACAATTTGAAATCCCTGGAAAATGTTTGGATGAAAAAGCATTAAATGCTCTGAAAACCGCTCCCGCAGGGACGCAAGTAATGTTTAGCCAGGTAAAGCAGGTGGCAATGAAAGGAGAACGTGTAGACATCCCTGGAAAAACTTTTACGATAGTTGAATAGTGCGTCTGCTCATTCTCATATTCATCCTTTTCACCCCCGGTGTTCAAGTATTTTATAGCCAAACCGGATCCGGACAAAGCGGTACGATAACCATTGAGAAGGAAAAAATCTCAATAACTGGCTTGTACCATAAAACCAATGTCCTTAGCGGCTCCATGTCGGATGTAATTGGAAAAATGGATAACGATAAAAAATCAGGTGCTGTTAAATCAGACACCTACTTCTTTTTCCTCTCGGATGGAAGGCTCTACCAAATTAATTCAGACCTATCCTCCTCCAAAATTCTCAAACTTGCAGAAGACGACCCGGTTAAACTCAGACCCGTTTTGGCCTCGTACGCCATTCAGGATTCTACTATTATTATCACTCCCATGCAGGAAAGCATTAAAGATGCAATGGAGCCTGTTAAAGCCTACTACGAAGGAGGATTAGTTGGCACTCGCCTATTTCTTACCAAACGGTCTATGGCCGAAATTTTTGTGTTTGAAAAAATTGAAAACTAGCCTCTGAACATAAATTCAGTATTGATTTGGTCGATAAAAAACCACAACTAGGCGAATAACGACCAATTATTGTAACCCTACCCCTACATATTATGTTACTTCTGGTACCGCTAAACAGTTTAGGTGAGTACTACTTACAACAAAAAGAGAACAAGTCACAACCACGACCAAATCAACGAGTTGAATCTCGAGTCATGGTCATTAAAGAGGACCGACCCTGAAAGAGGATTAGTTCTGGCCAACAAGGCACAGGCTTTATCCGAACATGCTCAATATGAGATTGGTATTGCTCACAGCACCAAAAACAAGGGCGCATGCCTAAACTGGTTGTCCAGATACGAAGAAGCTCTCAAAGAGCTGTTCAAGGCCCTTGATCTTTTTGAACGACTCGAAGACAAATCAGGCCAAATAGATACCATATCCTGCATTTCCATTTCGTTTTATTATCTGGGCGATTACCATAACGACCTTAAATACCTGGCAAAATCGTATCAATTGGCAACTGAAATCGGCGACAAGCGGGCCCAGGCAGATTCCTTAAATGGGCGTGGCACCATTTATTACACCATCGGGAAGAATGAAGAAGCCATAGCCGTACTTAAGCAAGGGCTGGAAATTGCCATTGAAGCCGACGAGAAAGAAATTCAGGCAAAGATTTACGATGGACTTGGAGAATCCTACAACAACCTGGGTCGATACAAAACGGCCCTTGAATACTTAAACAAATGTTACAAAATCACCCAACAAATAGACATGACTCAGGTGGAGTCTTATGCTCTTTTTGGTATTGGGTGCGTTCTACTAAATCAAGGGAAATATCAGGACGCGAAACAGAAGTTTTTCAAAAGTCTTGAATTGCGGAATCAAATCGGTTTCCAGGCAGGAATTGCAAGTTGCTACAACAAGATCGCTGCTTGTTTCCTCGCATCAGGCGACTACGACGAAGTATTTGAGTGGCTGGGCCAGGCTGAAAAACTGGCTCTCAAACTAGAAGCAAATGAAATTTTAAGGGACGTCCACTTACACTACACCAACGTTTACGAGGCTCAGGAAAATCACAAACTGCAAATTGAACACCTCAAGAAATACTATGAGTACAATGATACTGTAAACCATCATAGGGCCTTTCTAAAAACGAAAAGTCTTGAATTTCAATTCGAGATAGAAAAAGCAAATCACGAAAGGAACCTGCTCGAAAGAAAGAATAGTGAACTTGAGGCCAATCAGCTCAAACTTGAAAAGCACTTTGCTCAACTTGAAACACTTGCCAAACTTGGGCAAGAAATAACCGGGACTCTCGATATTGATGATTTAATGTCAACTATTTACGCCAGAATCACCAAACTGATGAAGGCAGAAATTTTTGCAATCGGTTTTTACAATGAAGAAGGAAATAACCTAATGTTTCCACTGATTATCGAGAGAGAACAACAATTCACCAATACTACATACGATCTGAACGATAAGAACCGGTTTGCGGTGATGTGTTTCCAAAAGGAAATGGAAATCGTTATAAACAGCGAAAAGGATTTTTCCAGGTATACGGATAGTGTGGCAGCCCCTGTTAAAGGAGAGGCCCCCGAGTCAGTGTTGTACCTCCCCCTTATTTCAAAGGATAATTGTATTGGTGTAATTACGGTGCAGAGCTTTAGCGAGAATGCTTATAGCAGTTATCAGATCAATAT
The DNA here is from genome assembly GCA_965267315.1 of Parvicellaceae bacterium. GTDB lineage: Bacteria > Bacteroidota > Bacteroidia > Flavobacteriales_D > Parvicellaceae. Next base: position 2,743,972 of record OZ253949.1, on the reverse strand, counting down.
GCTGCGAACTCTCGCATCTTACGTAAGTATTGCTCTTGAAAACGCTGTTGCTTACCGTAAAGTAAGCTCCATGCAGAAAGCACTTACCGAAACCAATAAGGATATCCTTGATAGTTTGCGTTACGCCAGGCGAATTCAGCGTGCCATACTGCCCCCTAACGAAGTATTCGCTGATGCATTAACCGATTACTTTGTTCTCTACATAGCCAAAGACATTGTTTCGGGTGACTTTTACTGGTGTAAACGTGTAAACAACAGGTTCTATTTTGCGGTAGTTGATTGTACCGGACACGGGGTTCCGGGTGCATTCATGAGCATTGTCGGTTACAACGCCCTTAACAGAGCAATCACCGAGTCGGAACTAAATTCTCCTGCAGAAATTTTGGACGAACTTGATCGTATTGTAACCCAGACCTTGCATAAGGATGATTCCGATAGTTCTATACGAGACGGCATGGATTTGACACTAGCGTGTTTAGACCTGAATACAAATGAATTACAAGTGGCCAGTGCAATGAATCCATTTTATCTAGTTCAAAATGGGGAATTGATTAAACATCGTGGCGACCGCTACCCTATTGGAACAGTTTTTAGATTGAACTTTGACGGGTACCAAAATTATGTCTTTCAGCTGCAAAAAGGTGATTGCTTCTACGCTTCAAGTGATGGCATTTTAGATCAATTTGGGGCAAATAACGGCAGAACCTCTAAATTCAAACACACCAGGTATCGGGAAATGATATCTACCATGAAAGAAATTCCTATGGAAGCTCAAAAAGATCAGGTTATTCAAAGAATTGCTGATTGGCGTGGGGAACTTCCTCAAACCGACGACATTTGCATGATTGGGATCAGGGTTTAATCCCTATAATCCTTACTATTTTTTATGTTTCATCTTATTTGGCGCAGCCTAACTTTGGAGGAGTCTCTTCTGGTAAAGCTAGCGGATACATTTGAGTTTTACGGAAAGGACATTTCTGCTGAATACAGCAAAGAAAGCCGTGTGCTTTGAATCACTCAACGCAAGCGGTATTATCTGAATGTGGCTGTTTTAAAAACTGGCCGCACCCCAGCCCGATTTTCCAAAAGAGGCTCTGTACATGAACATGAACTCCAGTGCACCAAATCCATTGTTGGCTTTGTTCAGATCGCTCAAAGTAAAATCGTAAGCGGCTCCAACAGTAAACCCTGCCATTGAAAATCTCACGGTTCCAAACAAGGCATCGCCGGCTCTGTAATAAGCACCAAAAGCAATAGAAGTTTCATCGTAGTAAGCGGTGTAATGCGACCGCTCTTTGAGTAAGTATTTTACATCCGTCCCTACATTCAACACCCTGTTCGGCCCCTGGATCATGTACATAAAATTGGGCATGAAGGCGGTTCTTTTGAGTGGCAGATTGTAGTTGACACCACCGTGAATGTTAAACTTCATATAAAGCTTATCCTCACCACCATACAAACTCACATTGGGCCGGTTCAGGTGCCACGCACCGACTCCACCGTAAATCCTCACATCGTCGCTGGGAGTACCGAAATAATAGAGCCCTGCTCCCAGGTCAACGGCCGAGAAGTTGGCATTTAACCCTGTTTCTCCCGAAGGAGTAGAGGTGTCGTACTGCTCACCATTCCATTGGTTGTTCCAGTAAAAATCAGCAAAACTCACACTCCGGTTTAACAACCCAACGTTCATTCCAAGGGCAATCTTATTGTACTTGTCTATCTCCAGTCCGTAATTGATGTTTGCGCTGACGTTGTTGGTCTTCATGATCCCATCTCCGGTAACATCGTTGTAGAAGTTCAGAGCCGCACCGATAAAACCATTATTCAGATTTTCTTCCAGCATTCTTCCATCCAATGAAAAAGAAAGTGTTTTAAAAGCATTGGGAGAAATCTTTGTCCACTGGCTTCTGTAGTCAGCAAAAAATCGCATGTCTCCCTGAAAAAAACCGGCTGCACCTGGGTTTAACCAGTTCTGCGAAGCAAAGAAATTACTCACATGAATATCCTGCTGTGCAAAGTTCTTTCCTGAAATCAGGCAGGAGGCCGAAGTCAATCCGGTTGCAAGGGCTATGATTATTATTCTTTTCATTTTAAACTCCTTTTTCATTTTGGGCTGAGATAAACCGTCTTGCGTACTGCGGTTTAGCCAGTCGCAAGACGCAGTACGAATCATCATTTAATCAAACTAATGTTACCCGATTTAATACCACCGGCCGCACCGATAAAACTAAAGTCCAGCACGTAGGCAAATGTTCCGGGATTAAGTGTTTTCCCATCAAGGCCAGTTCCATCCCAACCAATAGAAGGGTCTACCGTATGGAATACCAGTTGCCCATATCGGTTATATACCTTAAAGTCAATTTCAGAGAAGCCCGCGCCATTTACGTAAAGTACATCGTTCACTCCGTCTCCATTTGGAGAGAAAGCATTTGGCACTCCTACTTCTTCTACATAAGTAACATTCACCACAACACTATCGGTAGCAATACAACCAGCTGAATCCACCAAAGTAACCAGATATCCGGTAGTGACCTGGGGTGATGCCGTTGTACTCTGGCAAACACCGCAACTAAGAGTCGTGGCATCCGTCCACGTATAAGTACCTCCGGTTCCTGTGGCCGTAAGCACTACCGATTCCCCAATAATGATGTTCTCATCAGGTCCGGCGTTAACCACCGGTGTCGGGGTAACTGTTACCGGCATTATAATGGTATCAGCGCCAAAGGCATTTGTAACGATAAGTTCTACATCATGTGTTCCTGCCACATTAAAGCAAACCAGTCCCGGATCATCAGAGGAACTCGAAGCCGGTGTTCCACCGGGGAATGTCCACAACCACGAAGTAGGGTTACCTGTGGAAAGGTCGGTAAAAGTAATACAATCTCCTTCACAGATCAGATCATCAGAGATGCTGAAATCGGCTGTTGGCGAAACACAGGTGGTAATAGTAACCGAGAAGGTAGAGCTGGCCGGACAGCTACCCGATGTGGTGTAAGTAACCGTATAAGAGCCTGCTCCGGAAGCCGCCAGATCAATTTCACCCGAGGTGGGGTCAATGGTTCCTCCGGCATCAATGGTAAATGTACCTCCTGGTGTACCGGTAACCGTAGCGGTTGGATTAGGATCTGAATCACAGAAAGAAGATGCTGAGTAACTGAATGTAGCATCATCTGAAGCCGTAACGGTAATGGTTTCTGTATCGGTATCACCACAAGAGCCGGAAATGGTGTAGGTAATGGTATGGGTACCTGCTCCTGCGGTAGCCGGATCAAATTCTCCGGTAGAAGCATTGGTAATACCCGTTCCACTCCAGGTTCCACCCGGATCAGCAGCCGATAGGGTTACCGCAGGGTCGTTATCACAAAACGGGCCTGCAGCGGTAATGGTCGCATCGAATGCTGCTGAAATAGTAATGGCAAAGGTTTGTGAATTCGGACAAGCTCCTGAGGTCGTGTAGGTTACCGTAAAACTACCTGCTCCGGTGGCAGACAGATCAATCTGTCCATTGGAAGCATTGATGGTTCCACCTGCGTCGATGGTAAATGTACCACCTCCGGTTCCCGTTACAGTAGCAAACGGATCGGGGTCAGATAAACAGTAAGTAGACGATGCATAATTAAACGATGCATCGTCCTGGGCGTTTACTGTTACTGTTTCCGTGTCTGTATCACCACAAGAGCCACCAATGGTGTAGGTAACCGTATGTGTTCCTGCTCCTGCTACTGAGGGGTCAAAAGTTCCGTTTACCGCATCTGTAATACCTGTTCCACTCCAGGTTCCACCCGGATCGGCCGCCGAGAGGTTGAATGCAGGGTCGTTTTCACAAACGGCCGTGGTGGCACTAATGGTAGCATCCGCTCCAGCTGTAAGTGTTACATTAAAGGTTTGCACGTCTGCACAAGGCCCGGGTGTGGTGTAGGTAACCACATAAGTATTAGCTCCCGAAGAAGCAATGTCTATTTCTCCGGTAACCGCATCAATAACCCCGGCGTTGTCAATACTAAATGTGCCTCCGGAAGTTCCCGAAATGGTTGGGAACGGATTGGGGTCTGACAAACAATAAGAACCTGAAGAATAGGAGAAGGTTGCATCCTGATCGGCATTTACAGTAATGTCTTCGGTGTCGGTATCTCCACAGGTTCCCGAAATACTGTAAGTAATTGTATGGGTACCTGCTCCTGCGGTAGCCGGATCAAATTCTCCAGTAGAGGCATTGGTAATACCCGTTCCACTCCAGGTTCCACCCGGATCGGCAGCCGATAGGGTTACCGCTGCATCGCTTTCACAGAAAGGGCCGGCCGGTGTAATGGTAGCATCAGCTCCTGTGGTGAGTGTTACATTGAAGGTTTGTGTATCCGGACAAACACCTCCGGTAGTATAAGTAACCACATAACTGTTGGCTCCTGAAGCTGAAATATCTATCTCCCCCGTAGTTGGGTTGATCGTTCCTCCGTTGTCAATACTAAACGTACCTCCACCGGTTCCGGTAACTGTTGGCGTAGGATCGGGGTCGGACAAACAATATGATGCGGATGCATAACTGAATGAAGCATCGTCTGCTGCATTCACTACTACATCTTCCGTATCGGTATCACCACAAGAACCGGAAATGGTGTAAGTAATGGTATGGGTACCGGCTCCAGCTACTGAAGGGTCAAAAGTCCCGTTTACCGCATCGGTAATCCCTGTTCCACTCCAGGTTCCGCCAGGATCGGCTGCAGATAAATTGAAGGCAGCATCGTTTTCACATACAGCACTGGTTGCTGTGATCGTGGCGTTGGCTGCAGATGTTATAGTTAGATTGAACGTCTGTGAATCAGAGCAGGGTGCTGGAGTAGTATACGTTACAACAAAGGACCCAGTACCCGAGGCAGATAAATCTATCTCCCCCGTGGCACTATTAATGGTTCCTGAGTTGTCGATTGTAAAAGTACCTCCGGGAGTTCCCGAAACCGTAGGGGTTGGATCGGGGTCCGAAAGACAATATGACGTCGCACCATAACTAAATGTGGCATCGCCGTCTGCGTTCACAGTTATATCTTCCGTATCTGAGTCTCCACAACTCAGAGTGTATGTAATCGTATGGGTTCCTGGTCCTGCTACTGAGGGGTCAAAAGTTCCGTTTACCGCATCGGTAATACCTGTTCCACTCCAGGTTCCACCAGCTTGTGCCGCTGTAAGATTTACCGCCGCATCACTTTCACAAAATGGTCCTGCTGCTGTAATGGTTGCATCGCAACCAGTCGTAGTCAGAGTCAACGTAATATCGTCTACCGCACATGATGGATCAGCAGCAGTATTATCTCCATCACAAATCCAATGGAATCCAATCTGTACGTCCGCATTTCCTGAAGACGTCGCAGGCAAGGTAATGGAATAGGCCGTCCATTGTCCCTGTCCGCCCCCACATAACGGAGACTTTGTAATATTGTCGATCTGCGTCCAAGCAGTAGCAATACCGTCCCGGTACCAAAAGGTCATATTGTCATCATTCCCTTCACCATTCTCGATATAGTTAAAGTCTACAGTAATTGTTCCTATCTGTGCAGAACAATCAATTACAGGCGAAGCAGCCAGTTTATTGGATGCAGTGCCATTCGATCCATCATACGCAGCACCACAATCTCCTGTTGGACAAAATAAAAATGCCGCCGGAGAAGTCGATATATTTCCAATATGCAAACTTTGATCACCACTCCCGGCGCTACCACACATTGGAGGAGCATTGCCATCTTCTCTATCCGAAACATACCATCTGTTTGGATTTGCTTGTTCGGGTCCTTCTACGGTTTGGGTCCACCCCACTAGGCTTGGGTCACATCCTGATCCGGCTGCACAAGCTGTTCCATCAAAAGTCTCCGTCCAAAAAACCTGAGCCATTGATGTTAGGGAAAATGAAAAAACCAGTACTAAAAAAAATGCAAGGTGTATAAGTCGATTCATCTGGTGTAAGTTATCTTTAGCGTTTCCATCTCGAAATTCTTAATTTGAAAGTCAGATCAAGTATAGACAACGTGCAAGTGTTTCGTTAGTAGCAAATTAAATTTACTTCACCTTAAATAAGAACCCAAAACAATAGGAAGTCTTTATTACAGTTCTAAATTGATTCTTTTAGTTACATTTACCTTAATTAGGAAAAGACAAAAGACCATCTTAACAATTCAAGTCTGATGAACAGTGCCATATTCGATCTGATAAAATCGATGAGTAAAACCGAAAAAAGGCACTTTAAGGTGCAGGCTAAAACCAATCCGAAAAACCAAAATCTGGTTAACCTTTTCGATATAATTGAAGCTCTGGATAACTACGATGAAAAACAGGTCAAGAAAAAAGTTAAGGACCCTCAATTACTCAAACATTTTGCAGTTAACAAGAATAGACTGTACGATTTTGTGCTAAAATCGCTTCGGTCTTATTACTCAACATACAATACGCAAATCCAGCTATTGAACCAGTTGACTGAAATTGAAATTCTATATGCTAAAAAACTGTATGCCGAATGCTCCAGGAGAATTCAAAAAGCCAAACTCTCTGCCGAAGAACATGGACTTCACTGGGTTTTATATCAGCTAAATCACTGGCAAGAGAAGCTACTTAAAGAAGAAGGCAAATTCCTTAAGTCATCGCTGGAAGATTTATCCTCGTTGCACGAACAAAATGAAAACGTACTCCAATCGTTATCAGATGCCAACTCTATTAAATTTCACTATTACAAACTATTGCTTCATGCAAGAAATGTAACTACCATAGAAAAATTCCAACTCAATGAGGTACAAAGTGCAATTCTAAGAGTAAATCCGAAAGATCTTGATCATGACGGGTACATTACTTTTCTCAACCTAAAGGCACTATACAATTACTTTATCGGAAGGCATGAAGAATCGTTGAAACTATACAACGAGGTTACCAAGTTCATCGAAGATATACCAGACGGAGTTAAAGACTTTAACCATGCTTATTTCATCGCGCTTAACAATGTGTTGATAACACAGGCCATGTGTCACCGGTACAAGGAAAGCGATGAGACCCTTCGTAAAATATATGACAAGTTTCATGGCATCAAATCTTTTGAGCGGGAGTTCTTTACGCTAACCTCCTGTTATGAGCTAAGCATATACTCCGAAACTGGAAATGTTGAGGCGGCCCAACCGATTATAGAATCAGTTCATGAAAACCTGGATCAATACAAACTGAACGACATCAACAGGTACTTCTTTTACTTCAACCTGGCAAAGATTTCGTTCTTCAAAGGCGAGTATTCGGTAGCGCAAAGATGGATAAACGAACTAATTAACGATTACAACAAGAATAGAAAAGAGAGCCTGAACAACCTATACTATTACGGTAACATCTTCTTCCTAATCTTGCATTTTGAAAAGGGCAATTTGGATTACCTCAACTCACAAATTACATCAACAAAAAGACTCCTTTTGCAAATCAGACCTCTAAACGATGTAGACATAAAGGCAGTTAATCTGCTGGAAGGACTTACCTTGGCCTCCAAGGAAAAACACCGCGAATTGTTTGAAAAAACAAAACGGGAACTTGAGTACTTACTTCAATTGCCTCAAAACCCTAACATATCTCAATTCTTTGATATCGGTTCCTGGCTGGAAAGTAAGTTGACAGGCAAACCAATGCACGAAATTATTTGGAACAAACATAACGGAACCAATGACTAACTTCGAATTTGAAGGCTACGGAAAAACAACGCTTGTAGGTTACCATTGGTCCACACCTCAACCGAAAGCTGTCGTATTGATCATTCATGGCATGAGTGAGCACGCCGCACGGTACGATCATTTTGCAAACTACCTTACAGGTCATGGCATTGAGGTTTACTCATCAGACTTAAGAGGACACGGTAAAACCGCTGGCGCTCCGGAGAAGGTTGGTTTATTTGCCCTGGAGAACGGCTGGCATAAAGTGGTACAAGATCAACGATGTTTGATAAAACACGTGCAAAGTCATCATAGTTTACCGTTATTCGTTTTGGGACACTCCATGGGCTCTTTCCTGGCCCGTTCACTTAGCTTTTCAGGCGAAAACCGGGTAAATGGCTACCTCTTTTCAGCTACAGCTGCTGATCCAGGGTTTCTGGGAAAAGCAGGCAAACTCATTGCCGGTATTAATGCCAGGCTAATGGGAAAAAAGAATCGCTCCAAATTACTTGACAAACTCGCATTTGGGGATTTTAATAAAAAATACGAAAACCCTCGCACAGTGAAGGATTGGCTGAGTAGGGATGAATCTGTTGTAGATAAATACATGGCAGACCCCTACTGCATGCAAACGTTCATGTCTCAGTTCTTTATCGATCTTTTAGAGGGCATCATCAGCATTAATAAGATGGAGAACATCCGAAAAATGGACAAAGTTGCTTACTACCTTTTTTCAGGTACCATGGATCCGGTTGGTGATTGGGGAAAGGGAACTCAAAAGGTATACGATGCCATGATCGCCGCTGGTCATAAAGTAGAGTTGGAATTTTATGAAGGCGGAAGACACGAGATGTTGAACGAAATCAACAAGAACGAGGTTTATACAGACCTTTTGAACTGGATTAACCAACAGGTCTGATGACAAATCGAATTTTAGTGATTGACTGTGGCAGCTCTAAGGTGCCTCATTTTGCAGAAAGACTGGCCGGCTTTGACCAACCATCAGATACGGTTTCCATTGAAGTCCTTGACACGATCGAATTAAACCAGTATGCGGGTATTATTATCAGTGGTGCACCGATCTTACTTACAGAAACCGATCCTCAACCCTATTTGGAAAAACTAAAGTTTGTTACCAACCATACACAGCCAATTCTTGGTGTCTGTTTCGGACACCAGATTATAGGAATGTTGCACGAGGCCAAAGTATCCAGATGCAAAGAATGCCGAACTGACCTGAATATCAAGAAAATCAGCGAATCTGAATTGTGGCAAGGTATTGACGACTACTCGTTCAACCAGGATCATTGTGAAGCCATAGATTTGCCGTTAAACTGGAAGTTACTCGCCTCTTCCAAAATATGCACTAATGAGGCCATGCAGCATCCATTCAAACCAATTTATGGTGTTCAGTTCCATCCTGAAACCTCAGGCAGCAACGGAACTCAATTGTTGAAAAACTTCTGTATAAGTTGCCACACTCCAAACTGATTTGATCTGGTTCTTTTGTGAAATTCGCACGTATGGTGCTGAATTACATCTGGATAGCTTTTTTCATAATTGCCTTTATAGTAGCCATTTGCAGGTTTTGTTACAGCTACTACCAGGAAGCAAATCAGGAAGTAGTGGGCACAGCACAGGCCGCTATTGACCAAAACCGAGGCGTTTTTAGTGATATTGTCAACTCTATTTTTGAACGTGCTGAATTAGGATTCACGCTCTCCCTTGGACTTACCGGTATATTGGCTTTGTGGTTGGGAATTATGAAAATAGGAGAAAAGGGTGGCGCAATAAAGGCCTTGTCCTACTTAGTCGCTCCCCTATTCCGATCAATTTTCCCGGCCATCCCAAAAAACCACCCTGCATCAGGATCCATTGTTATGAATTTCTGTGCGAACATGCTCGGTTTGGATAACGCAGCAACACCTCTCGGACTTAAGGCCATGGATGAACTTCAGGAGTTAAACCCGAAAAAAGACACAGCCTCTAACGAACAAATCATGTTCCTGGTGCTGAATACTTCGGGGCTAACCCTTATCCCTGTAAGTATTATGGCTCTTCGCGCTTCAGCAGGAGCTGGAAATCCATCTGATATATTTCTACCAATCCTGTTTGCCACTTTCTGTAGTAGTCTGGTTGGTTTGATTACAGTTTCTATCATTCAAAAAATCAATCTGTTCAAGCCAGTAGTATTGGCGTACATTCTCGGTGCCACAGCACTAATTGCCGGATTCGGTTACTATTTAAGTGGACTCAACCCCGATCAGATGAGTGAAGTAGCAAGCATTGTTTCCAGTACAATGATCTTCGGTATCATTATCGGTTTCATTACGCTCGCAGTTGTTAGCAAGGTAAATATTTATGAAGCATTCATTGAAGGTGCAAAAGACGGGTTCAAAGTAGCTATTAAGATTGTGCCTTTTCTTATTGCCATGCTCGTGGCTATTGGTGCTTTTACCTCTTCCGGAGCAATGGGCTATCTGGTAGAGGGATTGGCCACCATATTCGCTGCATTCGGAATGGACACGGCATTTGTCGAATCTTTACCAACCGCCATCATGAAACCCCTGAGCGGTGGCGGTGCACGTGGCATGATGGTAGAATCCTGGGGTGAAGGGGCCTCTCAGGTGGACAGCTTTACAGGCAGATTAACTTCTATTTTACAAGGTTCTACAGAAACCACCTTCTACGTGCTGGCAGTCTATTTTGGGTCGGTTGGCATAAAGAAAACGCGCTACGCCGTTAAGGCAGGTCTAATTGCGGATTTAGCGGGAATCATAGCGGCAATCTGTATGGGCTATTTCTTTTTCGGTTCATCGGTAAACCAAATGGCCGGCGATCAGGTAGCCAAAAATTTCTTTTTAAACTATCAGGGAATAGCAGCTGAAACGTTAAACAAGATTAAGTTCGAGGATCATACACAAACTCAGTATCCGGTGGGACAATATTTGCAGATGAAACAAACCAATAATGGAACTTTCTTTATAGATACTGTTTATTACCTTCAAGATAAAGAAGGGTTTATAGTTGAGACCAACTATACGGATGAACGAGCTTTTTATACAGACGGAGTGAAAGAAAAATATTTATTGGATATAAAAAACGGTTCGATTAAGAGTATTACCTACTACGGTAATATTAAACTGGAAGAAAAAATTTCAAACTCAACAACAAAATAAAAACCCCTAGCATGAAAAAACTATACTTGTTCACCTTGCTGATACTTCCAGTAGCCTCGCAGGCACAGGTAGGGCTTATAAACAATGGAGATTTCGAAAACTGGGCCACCAATATCGCAGGTCAAACGATCGCCGATTTCGAAACGTCCGATCAGGAATTTCCCGGAGTTGGAACAATTACACAATCAACCGATGCCGCGCATCTAACATACAGTGTGATTCTTGAAACTCAGGACTATTTCGGAGATACTGCTTTTGCTTACATCATCAATGGCTCAATCGACGGAACCACTTTCTCGGGAGGGTATCCTCACAACACAAATATTGACTCCCTGAAGATTCGGGTTAAATATGATGTAATGCCCGGTGATTCGGCTACCATAGCGCTGATTCAACACGGCGGCTCATTTCCCTGGATTGATATCTACAAATTGACCGGCACTCAGAACTCATGGACAACCCTGGCTTTTCCGGTTACCGCGGTAGCACACGACACTATAATCTTCGCGGTTTCCAGCAGCAATGCGTTTGCTGATTACGCAATTCCCGGTAGTACACTGCAAATAGACCATGTTGAATTGGTGAACAATTCGGGAACCAATGATGATTTTACAAATAACAGCTTTGAGAACTGGACAGATATAACTTATGAAGATCCCAACGGCTGGGACACATACAACAATTTGGGTGCATTAGCCGGACTTGCAGTAACGCTTAAATCAACTGATGCGTACAGCGGAACGTATGCCGCAGAACTAGTGGTGGAAGAGTTTAACGGAGATACTGTAAACCCAATGATTACAAACGGCACCATAGACCTGATGCTGGGTGCTACGGGAGGCGTTCCATATACTTCAATGCCAACCAACTTCGAAGGTGCTTACCAATGGGAACCGGCTGCAATCGGAGACAGCGCCTACTTGTTGATTGCATTCCGAAACGGAGGAACACTGGTTGGAGGAAACGTAATTACCCTGGGCGATGGGCAGGCCACAATGGGAACATATCAGACATTCAACATCGCTACCAACCTATTTGCCACCCCGGACACCATGCTTATTGCAGCTTACACGAATGCTTCTCCCGGAACAAGCTTCCATTTGGATGCCTTGCAACTTACAGGAAACGGGGTTGGAGTAATGGAATGGAGCAACAACTTTCAATTTTATCCGAACCCGGCCAAGGAAATAATAAACGTTGGCGGAGCAAACACAACTACGCTGTTGCGGTTGTACGATATGAACGGCCGAAAAGTACTGGAGAGCCGTGGAACCAAATTAAATGTGGCAAACCTGACGAATGGAATTTATTCCCTGGTTATTGATCAGGCTTCACCGCAAAAGGTAGTGGTGGTTCACTAACAAGAACAGTGACGAAATGGGAACGGCGTGATCAATAGATTACGCCGTTTTTATTTAGTTACAATGGTATGCTTCACCAACGTAAGCTGCAGAGTCAGAACAGAACAATAATGATCCGGTATACTGCCCTTGAGCTAACTCCTGAATGGAGTTCCGCTTAAACTCAATGAGCTTTATAAAAGGCTTGGTTAAGGTGATTGTATTTGCAGAAGAGAAAATTCCAATTCCATTTGTAACATTAGTATATGTTGGCCTTTCAGTCACGATGCCCGATACCGGTTGATTGACTTCGATATAAGTATTCAATTCATCATGGGCAGCCGTTACAATAAATTCAATGTTCTCGGCAACCCGCTTATCCAGGCCGCCTACATCCTGCAAGTTCGGATGGCTGGATATGAACTGATAGAAAGATTCACCAACTACGTTTTTTTCAATTAACTGCCCGCCACTTGTCAAAGCGGTGACCACAGATCCCTGGTAATAGTCTACAAACTTATCGGTTGAATCGCCACTCAAGGAAATCTCGGTGTAGTGAAACCTCATCGTCAAATCATAACGTTTGGCGTTGTCACCTGTTCTCCACTTAGGTTTAACATCCTGATAGGAAGGATTCGCAAGCCCGGTACCATTCTCAAGTTCAAGTCCATTATTTAGCGACGCCTGAAAGGTAAATTCCCAATCAAACGAACCACCAATTAAACCTGTTTCGGCTTCCAAAGCAGGCGTATCATCATCTAATTCGGCTGTAATTTTATACGTCGCAGAAGCATCAAGCCCCCCGGACACGAAATAATAGACCTTTTGAGAATCAGTATAGAAAATACCAGAATTGTTATCTACAGGCACGTAAGTCTCTGTTAACGTCCACATTCGGTTTGCTCCGCCTATCTCCTCAACAGTAATTACCGCATTGTCATACTCCGTGCAATCGTTAATTGCCGCATAATCAAAATTGTTCCCATCACCCAGAAAAGATTTATTCAGCTTTACCCATTGTGTATCGGCCGCCTGATCAAGTACACCGTATAAAATTGGAGTCGTCCTTGGTTGATTCAGTTCAAAGTCGGTTGAACAAGTCACGAACAACAAACTCAACGCCATCGAACTTAATAATACTCCTATTTTGTTTTTCATCATCTGGTGGATGTTTACTCACTTTAACTCCATGCAAATGTAACTATCCCTCAGAATATAATTCAAGGCACTTTATAAAAGGTAGCAAATAGGTAGTTGATGGTTGATTGTTCAATACCTGCGGCGACAACATGGTAAAAGTTGATGAATCGACGGTACAAGTCTTCCCGGCACGGATTTTGGGGTTTATATGCCATATCACAATTTCCCCCTTACAACATAGTTGTAACTTTATGTCAATCTCGTATTATTGACGCGAAAACCATTGCTGTTTGTTGAGTAAAGCTCTTTATACCATCATCTTTTGTATTGTACTGCACGGTTTCACCCTGGCGCAAAGTGGTACTCCAACCTCAATGTTCATAGACTGCTCCAACAATAAGTCTATGAGGCAAATCAAAAATGAAGAAGCTCTCAGGCAAACCAACATTATTCATGTCAACAACCTCAGTAAAAGTTCAGATTTCAAAGAGATTATCCGGAAGATATATGATCTCTCCAATTTGAACACCCTGATAATTTCTAAATCCAGCTTAAAATCATGGCCCAACGAAATCGCAGACATGACTTTTCTGGAAGAAATCATCATCATAGACTGTGAAGAACTCAACCTCAAAAACACGTTTAAGCAAATGCAGGAACTGCCCATTTTATCCAAAATGCGGCTTACCCGGAACGATATTGAGTACCTGCCTAAAGAGATTGGGCTTCTGGAAAATTTGGAATCAATAAGTATCAGCAGAAACAGAAACCTTGATGTGGAGGATGCCATTGACAAACTGAAGTCTCTCCCAAAGCTTAAAAATCTGGGGCTTCCGGTAAATCAGATCATTGAAATTCCACCAAACATAAATGACCTAAAATACCTGGAAGAACTCGATATCCGGGACAATAACCTTACCGATTTACCGGAAGAAGTAGGAGAATTATATGATCTGGAAGCTTTGAATCTCGAAAAGAATATTCTGGTAAATCCTGTTAAAACACTAAAGAAATTTTCAGGTATCAATCTGAAATATTTATCGCTAGACAAAGACCTTACCAATGACGAACTGGAGCAAATAAGGCAGGTTTTTCCCGAGGCGATCATTGAGGAGGTAATGGAAGACGACTTTGAGGCGTTCGATGAAAACATTGACGTACCCGAACTAACTGACTCTATTCTGGATGATTTTGATGCGGTAAATGAAGAAACCTTTATCAAAACGCAGTCCGACGTTAGGTTAATGTCGCTCGCCTACCTGAAATACGCCGATTTCTTCGACAAGGAAATTTATGATTACGACTTCGACTCAACTTCCTTTGAGGCTCGCTTTCTAAGTAAAGCTTATCATTATTTAAACAAGGTGGACACCTTAAATCCTGAGAACAACAGCGCAGGACTTTACCTACTGCTTGCGAATAAATGCCCGAAAGATGAAGTTCGTTTCCTCATAAAAACCAGATGGTCCAGATCCGGCACCCACTTCCCGGAATTAGACGCGTTTCGTGGCATGTATTGGGTTGTAGATGAGGCTAAATACGACAAGAAGACCTTTAAGAATCACTTTATAGGTAAAAAGCTATTCCGGCCGTCTACTATCAACTACAACGACATTCGAATAGATTATTTACCTCATCATAAGAAATTTCGCATTCGCCTGAAAGGCGTCGATTCCACTTACTCATTTCTGGCCTATCCCAGATCCAGTAGCTTCTCGAAAGAAATTGACCTCAAAACCTACGAAAAAAGGGCGTCCAAGTATATCAAAGAACTCGACAAGAGAAGACTAAAGTTCCATAAACAGATGTTTAGAGACGAGAATGAATATAAAAGAGCCATTCTGAAGTCAAAAATCAGGGCGTGGAGCGACTTTCGGAGAATTTACTTATCAAAAGAAGAACAAGATCTGAAGAAACCAGAATGGCTCGAATATTACTTCAATGTACTGTCCAACGAAGATCAGGCATTGCGTAACTCAGAAGTTTCAACCAAATATGTGGAACGCTGGCTTCGCTTAAAGGATTTCAGAGACCGCTCTGACTATAATGACAAAATACGAGACTCGGCTACCCTGGCAGGTTTGTTTACCTTCAGAGATGACGATGGGAATAATATGATCGTTACCAAACTTGTGGTCATTGATAAAACCGAAAAAGAGTTTGCTTTCTACGATGGTTCCAATGGACTAAAGGAAATTCCTCTTTACCTGAAGGAACGAAATAGCTATTCTATAATTGGTTGGTTTTTTAATGGAGACATTGGCGTATTAGGGAATATGGACATGGAACAGATTTCCTTTACCGGGCAGGTCAACAGCCTTAAAATGAGTCGGATTAATAAAGATTTAGCCTCCATTGGCATGGTAGTTTCCAAGGTAGGTCTGGCAGGTTTGTAACCATTTTTTGACCTTGTATTATTGAGATAACAACTAAACATGCTGCTCCGGATAAATTCGTTCGGTGCGAATGAGGAGCAAATAACAACTACAACTAATGAACGCTACCAACGCTCATTATCATCATACAAAGGACGCGATTGCCCGGGAAGAGCAACTCATCAGGGCTGCACAAAAAGATCCTCAGGCTTTCGCTCCGCTGTATGATAAGTACTACGTGCAGATTTTTCGCTTTGTTTTAAAGCGACTTGGCAATGAACAAGATGCTGCCGATGTAACCTCTCAAGTGTTCGTAAAGGCAATCACCAATATTCAGAAGTATCAGTTTCGCGGAGTGCCGTTTACCTCCTGGCTACACATGGTGGCTCGAAACGAGGTAAACCTTTTGTTCCGAAACAAAAAGTACGACAGAACCATCGATGTTAAAACCGAACACCTACACGATATTGTGCAGGAATTTGAGGATACCGAAGATGATCAGCAGAAGCTTGCGATGCTTCTTGAAGGAATTTCGCAATTGAAGTTGGAGGAAATAGAGTTGTTGGAGATGCGCTACTTTGAAAAACGTGCCTTTAAGGAAGTCTCTGAAATATTGGAAATATCGGAATCGAATGCCAAGGTGAGAATGCATCGGATAATGAACAAACTGAAGAACCTAATACTTGACGAAGATGGACAAGTTTAAAGTAAAACTGGATCAACCGGAGATGAGCGATGCGGATATCCTGAAGCATAAAGACTTTGGGAATGTGGTGAAGGCTGTTGGGAAAACCCATGTTCCATGGTACAAATCAGGGAAATTTCTTGGACTTGGTGGCGGCGGAATAGCCGTTATAGCAATCAGTACAACCATCTGGATGAATTCAAACTCACACGAACGGAAACCTACAGATAACCTAATGGCAACCACCCAGGTGGTTGAACATGAATTGGCTGCCTCTACCCTTACAAAGAACTATTTTAAAGACACCCGTCCTTTCGAATCATTTGAAATTGATCCGACGGTGGACAATGAGATCATCACCAACAATCAGTCTATTATAATGATTGCTGCCAACAGTTTGGTGAACAGCCATGGCGAACCAGCTTCGGGAAAAGTGAGTCTTAGTTTCACGGATTATTACAATCCATTGCAAATTATGCTCGCCGGAATAGAGATGGACATCACCGAGAATAACAATCGTGAACATCTTGAATCCAACGGAATGTTTGAACTGGAAATTGGAGATGGTTGCCAAATTGATGCTGATAAACCACTGACCGTGCATTTTAAAACGCTCTCCCAATCCGATGAGTATGGTCAATATGCCTTTGACAATGGCCAATGGAAACAGATTGCCGATAACACACCAACCGTGCTGGTAGACGAAACAGCAGAAACCGGAAGCGGCCATACTCCAGAAGAAGTAAAGCTGGTGAAGCCGGTTTTGGAAGAAGACGAATCAGTTCTTAAAACCCTTAAGCCAAAGGAAATTGCTCAATTCCCAGAATTAAAAGGCTATAAGAATGTTTGCCTGAAGCTACCCGTTAAAGACCGCAACTTAGCCGACCCCCATTTGATTGTAACGGACGGACAGGTAATTCGATCAGGCAAACCAGGCATTTACAAAATCACTCTTACGGTTCGGGGCAAAACATTCACATCCGAGGGCCCGATCGCATTCAGTAAGGAGCACCATGCGGCAGCAATGGAGGTATTTCGAACACAGGAAAAGAGATTGAAACGCAAGCAAAAAGAGAATAATGCTGAAGTAGTTCAGCACGCAAGTCACTGGAACCAGCAAAAGCTCTCCTCACAGGCTAAACTTATTCTTCAAAACTCTAATGGCGTACACCAAACCTTTACCGTAATAAATGCAGGCGTGTATAATTCAGATCGGATTTTGAAACAAAAACCACAAGAATTTAAAGTCGAATATGCTTCAAAACTCGACCGGCAAAAAGTCATCAAAGTGTATTCATTGATTCCTGAAATTAACACGGTACTGGCAAGCCTTCCTGAGGAGGATATGCTAGCTCAGAGTGACGACAAATCGATTATAGTTTTCGTGTGTGAAGACGATCAAATGAGTGTATCGTATTTGAAGGATATCAAAATCGGAAACAAAAAAGTTCAATTTCCGGCCAATCAACTGATCAATAAGGTAAAAGGCCAGGCACTTTTAAGTAGTATGGTGAGTGCCTCTTCCTAATTCTCTTTTTGTAGCTTTGCGGCAACACTCCCACCAGGGACTTAATTAGTAAGAGCTACATGTCTACACAATTAGAAGTAAAACGGGTAACTACACACGTACTTCACGAAATGAAAGCCAAGGGCGAGAAAATTTCCATGCTCACAGCATATGACTTCTCAATGGCCAAAATTATTGACCTCGCGGGTATCGACATTATTCTTGTGGGTGATTCCGCATCAAACGTAATGGCAGGACATGAAACGACCTTACCGATTACGCTAAATGAAATGATCTACCACGCTTCTTCGGTTATAAGAGCAGTAAAACGGGCCCTTGTAGTAGTAGACCTCCCATTTGGCACATACCAGGGTAATTCTAAAGAAGCTTTGGGTTCGGCTATACGGATCATGAAAGAGTCTGGCGCTCACTCTGTGAAACTTGAAGGTGGTGCAGAAATTCTTGAATCCGTGCAACGAATCCTGTCTGCCGGAATCCCCGTGATGGGACATCTGGGATTGACTCCTCAGTCTATTTATAAGTTTGGAACTTATGTGGTAAGGGCTCAGGAAGAGGAAGAAGCAAGCAAGTTGATTGAGGATGCGAAACTGCTGGAACAAGCCGGTTGTTTTGGACTGATTCTTGAAAAAATCCCGGCTGATCTGGCAACGAGAGTAGCGAAAGAACTAACCATTCCGGTGATTGGAATTGGTGCGGGTGGCGGTTGCGATGGTCAGGTGTTGGTGAGTCACGACATGCTGGGCATCAACAACGAATTTAACCCACGCTTTCTGAGAAAGTACCACAATCTCCACCAGGAAATTCTTGGAGCAGTTGGAGCGTATGTTACCGACGTAAAATCTGGAGATTTCCCTAACGAGCGAGAGCAGTACTAGCCGCCGGTAGCAGTCAAGTTGTTGGTTGGTAATTGTTTGGTGCTATGGCCTAACCGAATGAGATTTCAAATCGCCTGCGGCAGGCAGGTTATTTTTTACCCACTATTGCCATTGAAAAGTTTGTCGGTCTTCGTCCTCCGATAGTTATCGGAGCAGACTGACAACGTTTAACTTTCACCTTTAAGCTTTAGACTTTAAGCTAACTCCCCCACTCTTTGTAAAACTGTGCTAAAAAGGACTCCATATAAGCATGCCGTTGTTCGGCCATTTTCCTACCCGTATCCGTTTGCATCCGATCCTTCAAAAGCAAAAGCTTCTCATAAAAATGCATTATGGCCGTTCCATCAGCACTTTTATAATCCTCAAACCTCTGGTGCATGATTGGTTTTCTTTCAGGATGATGCATTAAAGTACCTTTATGACCAGAATAGGCAAAACAGCGTGCGATACCTACTGCACCAATAGCATCCAGCCTATCCGCATCCTGAACAATTTTACCTTCCAGAGTACCCGGATTAGTGTCAACACCCGCACCCTTAAAAGAAACGGAGTGAACGATATCAATTACGGACTTGATAAAATCCTCACCCATATTCAGTTCCCGCAAGAGTCTGGTAATTTGAGTCTCCGGAGATTCAGTATCACCCAGCTTGTAATCCCCAATGTCGTGGCACCAGGCAGCTACTTCAATCAGAAACAGGTTTCCTCCTTCGGTCGCTGCTATGGTTCGTGCATTGTTGACCACTCTAACCAAATGCCAATAATCATGACCCGAACTATCTCCTTCAAACTTCGTCCTTACATAGGATCGAATTTCCTCCAGGTTTTGCTTCATGCTTTAAAGTTGAATAAAAACTTGCAAATAGTAGGATTTAGTAATAAATGATCTAAATTTGCAGCCTCTTACGGGATAAGAGACATATTTATAAGATTAATTAACTGGGTTTCGGACCCTTATCAAACAATTAACATGGCAGTTAAGATTAGATTGCAAAGACACGGTAAAAAAGGAAAACCATTTTACCACATCGTAGCGGCAGATGGCCGAGCTAAAAGAGACGGTAGATTCATTGAGAAAATCGGAATCTACAATCCAAACACCAATCCGGCGACGATAGATCTTCAAATTGACAGAGCGGTAAACTGGCTTCAGAACGGAGCGGTTCCAACCGATACTGCAAGAGCAATTCTTTCTTACAAAGGCGCCCTGTACAAAAATCACCTGCTAAATGGTGTGCGTAAAGGAGCATTCGATGAGAAAGAAGCAGAGAAAAGATTCAATGCGTGGTTGACCGAAAAAGAGGCTAAAATCGCTGCGAAAGCGGAAGCTGTTGAAAAAGGCATTAAAGCGAAGAGAGATGAGCAACTAGCTGCGGAAAAAGCGCAGAATGCTGAGAAAGCGAAAGAAGTTGCAGCAAAGAACTCTGAACTTGCGGCTGAAGCTGCTGCTGCCGAAGAGGTTGTAGAAGAAGTAGCGGAAGAAGCTCCATCTGCAGAGGCTGAGGCAACTGAGGCTCCGGCTGAGGAAGTAGTTGAAGAAACTCCAGCAAAAGAAGCCGAAGAGGCGCCTGCAAAAGAGGAGGAAGCTCCTAAAGCAGAAGCAGCCCCTGAAGCAAAGGAAGAGGAAAAAGCTGAAGAAGCTCCTAAGGCTGAAGCTGAAGCTCCTGCATCGGAAGAGGCTGAAGAAAAAGCTTCTGAAGAGGAAGAATAATTATGACAAAAAACGATTGCTTCGAACTCGGGCATATTACAAAGCCCAGAAGTTTTAAAGGAGAAGTAATTGTTTATCTGGACACCGACAGTCCGGAAGAATATTTAGAAATGGAATCGGTTTACGTTGAGATCAACGGACAACTGGTTCCATTTTTTATTGATGCTATCCATCCTCATAAAGCGCGAAGCATTCGAGTGAAATTTGAAGGGATTGACTCGGAAGAGGATGCAAAATCGATGGTAAAACGAAAACTCTTTCTACCATTGGATTTACTCCCGGATCTTGATCAGCAGGATTTTTATCATCATGAAATTATTGGCTTTACGGTAGAGGATGAATCCTATGGGACCGTTGGTATCATTGAAGACGTTGTTGAAAGTGCCACAAATCCGATTTTCAAAATTGAACATCCGTCTGGAAAAGAAGTGTTGATTCCGATAGCAGATGAGTTTATCACCAACGTAAATAAAGACCAAAAGGTCATCAGCGTCAATTGTCCGGAAGGACTAATTGAGTTGTATTTAGATGAGTAATCAAGCGTTCCTCTTTAAGCAATTTGCCATTGAACAGGGTCAGACGGCGATGAAGGTTGGAACGGATGGCGTTTTGCTCGGAGCATGGGCCACGGCTAACAAACACGATCGGATTCTTGATATTGGTACAGGCACGGGATTAATTGCTCTGATGTTGGCTCAGAGATTTCCTGAAGCATTGATTGACGCAGTAGAAATTGATGATCTGGCAGCAGAACAAGCTGCAACGAACTTCCTGAAATCACCCTGGGCAGAAAGAATTGCAATTCACCACCAACGAATTCAGGAATACGCTTCTGACAATTTCTATAACCTCATTGTTTCCAATCCCCCATTCTTTGAGAACTCAAAAAAATCAGGAGATCAGGCGCGAGACCTTGCTCGTCATACCGATCAACTGACCTATACCGAACTAATTCTGGCAGCTAATAACCTGCTGAAGGAAGGAGGAAGTTTTGCAATAATTCTCCCTTATGATCAATCCGAAAATTTCATTCGATTGGCAGAAGTGCAAGGATTTTCATGCAACCGGGTTTGTAATGTAAAACCAACTCCAGATAAATCACCGAAACGTTTGCTCGCCGAATTCAACAAGTTTAAGACCGACAAGATAGAAGAGGAACTGATCATTGAAGAGCATGGTCGGCATCAATATTCTAACGACTACATCCAACTAACAAGGGAATTCTACCTAAACTTGTAAGGTGGAGAATCAATCCGGGGAAAACGACAACCCAGTTTTAAAACTTTTTGACAGACATGCTCAGCAGGTTTATTCAATTTGTCATGCATATATACGAGATCATGAGGATTCGTTGATGTTGCTGTTTGATCTATTACGGGAAATTTCAAATAATTCTATCCTTGCTACTGAATACCTGAATCATCCTATAAAGTTAGAATCAGCAGCACGGATATCATCCCTGAATCTGATCGTATACCGGAGTATGCTCCCCTCCTATCGGGATCATATTGATCATTCAAAAATTGTGTCAGCCCAAACTCATACTGATATTGAACAGATTCGTTTTCAATTGGAAACCTCTATCAATGAGTTATCGGTTTCGCAGCGCGATATCCTATACGCGATTCGTTATGATCGTCAGTCCATTGAATCCATTGCCAACAATAAAAATCAATCCGAGGAATCTGTGTCTAACGATTTTCAATCTGCAGTTAAGCACCTCATGGTACCTTCTGAGGCAGATAAACAATTGCTGGAATCACCACATTTCAACCAGATTGTCCTGTTCCTATCTAGAAGTCTGATTGATGATGAAATTGAGAGCCTAAATAGCTGGCGAGAAGAATCCGTTGAGCACGAGCAGTTCTTTTTTCAGGTTTATACTACCTGGCTTGATTTAGGCGTGGTTATGGATACAAATGAAATTCAGGTTAATCTTTCCAGAGTTCGAGGTAAACTGGAAGAGGTACAAGAGACCGTAACGCTTCCACACAAACGAAAACGAACAAATTTATTACTTGGCTTACTATTGGTTCTAGCCACCGCTTCAGTTTATCTGGCCCTTCATTTTAACTCCGCTCAAAAAATAATCGAGCAATCGGGCAAAGACGCAAGCATTATTGTTCTGGAAGATGGAACCTGCATTGAACCTGCTGAAAATTGTACGATTGCCTATCCTGAACACTTTGCATCGGGTATCCGAAAAATCTCGCTGAACGGAGAAGCCAGAGTTAAAGTCGCTTCTGATCCTCAAAGACTGTTTGTGATTGAGTTGGAAAATGGGCGTTTAGAAACCGATGCTGCAGAGTTAGAGGTAATCCATTCGCCTACCGGAGATTCAACAATAATAAATGTAAGTACAGGTACCGTTATATTGAGCCGAAAAAAGGGGGAAGAGGAGCTGGCACTAAAAGATGTGACCATAGGTATTATTGATGGAAATGGCGATGTATATCCCTCTCAATCAATACCTTCTAAAACTCTTCCAGAATAGACAAACCTTCTTGTTTTCTGGTATTTATACTGCATTATTATTAATTTCTCATCTTCATTGAACCTTTTCAATTTACGCATGTACAGACCAACAGATGAGTGATCAAAGACCTTTCAAACTGTTTAAAGACGCCAGAGATTTTCAAATTAGCTGGCTGTCCTTTTTTCTGCTTTACGGAGTGTGGTTCCTTCAGTGGGATGATTACTCTCAATACGCCGTGATTTTTGCATCCTGCCTTGGAACCCAACTATTCGGTTCATTACTTCTGGATATCCCAAAATCATCTTTAAAAAGTGCTACGATAACTGCGCTTAGTTTGTGTTTGCTTTTTCATGCCGGAAGCTTATGGACTTATGCCCTTTGCGGCGTCTTGTCTATAGGCAGTAAATTTCTATTGAGACTCAAAGGCAAACACATCTTCAATCCATCCCTTTTTGGAATTATATTCTGCATCACCTTTACCAACGATGCATGGGTAAGTCCGGGACAATGGGGAACTGAATACATGTTGATCGCATTTTTTATAGCATGCGCATTGCTCGTACTCTTAAAAGTTGGACGAATCGATGTGAGTCTCGCTTTTCTGGGCACACTCATGTTACTACAGTACATTAGAACCTGTATCTACTTCGGAGATAATTTCCAGGTTTTCCTCAAGCCATTCTTATCAGGAACGGTACTACTATTTGCCTTCTTTATGATCACAGACCCCATGACAAGCCCGAAATCCAGAAAAGGAAGGTTGATTTGGGGTGCTCTTATTGGAGGACTTACTTTCTACCTCACCAACTACGAACAAAACTATACGGCTCCTATTTGGGCGCTTACCATTGCTACCCCTATCACCATTTTACTGAATACAATTTTTAAAGGCAAACAATTTGAATGGTTGCCTTCAATGAGTTTATCAACTACAACTAATAAATAAGAAAATGAAAAAGATTGCACTGATCGGAATCCTGGCTTTGTTTTGTACCCATGCATTCTCCTTTTGTGGTTTCTATGTGGCAAAAGCAGATGCGAAAATTTTCAATAAAACCTCACAGGTCATACTTGTTAGAGATGGCGACAAGACCATTGTTACTATGAGCAACGACTTTAAAGGCGACGTGAAAGACTTCGCTATGGTTGTTCCGGTTCCTGTTGTTCTTGCTGAAAAAGACATCAAAACGGTCCATTCCAGTGTGTTCGACAAATTAGATAATTACTCAGGCCCCAGACTGGTTGAATATTTCGATCACAACCCTTGTACACCTGTGATGAAGTATCTCGAATCGGAGGTTCAACTGATGTCCATGTCGGTCTCTGAAGATGCAGTAGACGACCTAGCCTATAGAAGTGCGCCGAAACACAAGGTTACGATTGAAGCAGAATACAAAGTTGACGAATATGATATTCTCATCCTTTCTGCTAAAGAATCCTCCGGACTTAAGGCGTGGCTGGACGAAAACGACTACAAAGTACCAGAAACAGCAGCCGTTGTTCTGGAACCATACATTAAGAATAATCTAAAGTTCTTTGTGGTAAAAGTAGACGCCAAAAGAATGACAGGAGGAGTTATGAACCCTCTTCAGATTACCTATGAGAATGATAAGTTTATGCTTCCGATTCGATTGGGAATGGCAAATGCGGATGGTGCGCAGGATATGATCGTTTACGGATTAACCAGACAAGGAAGAATTGAGTGTACGAATTACAGAACCGTTGAAATTCCTTCCAATCGCAATATCCCAACATTCGTCCGCGACGATTTTGGCAACTTCTACAAAGACGTATTCGACCGTGAATACAACCGGCAGGGGCAGAATGCAGTATTCTTAGAATATGCATGGAACGTAACGCCAAACTGGGGTGGAATGAAATGCGACCCGTGCGTAGGACCTCCTCCAATCAACCAGGATTTGGTACAGGCTGGTGTTTACTGGCAAGGCAACGTTCATTTTACGCGATTACACGTTAGATATACCCAGGATAAATTTGCGCAGGATCTCTTCTTTCAGGTGACACCTAACAAGGAACATTTTCAAGGGAGGTACATCATTACCAATCCGGCAAGCGGCACATTCGATTGTGAAGAAGGACAAGAATACCTGGTACAAATGGTAAACAGACGACAGCGTGAATTGGATGAGCTCCAGGCCCTGGCCGGTTGGGACCCAAGCGACCGCCCATACTATGTAGCAGGGTACAGGAAGCTGATTAAAGATGGGGCAGACAGAAATTCAATTGTTCCTGCTTCCCCAACCAGCCCAACTCCAAACTGGCCACTAGGTAAACTCATTTTCTCCGTTCTTTTGGTCGGTGCAATTGCTGTATTTACAGCAATACCACTTTTAAGACAACTAAGACCTAAAGCCGCCTAATTCTAATTCAATATGAAAACTACAGTCATGTCCCCACTCTTTTTGCTGATACGCCGCAAGTGTTTGCCCATTTACTTGTGTATAATCGCACTTGGATTAATGAGCACTAACAAAACTCATGCTTTCTGTGGCTTTTTTGTTGCTAAAGCAGACGCTAAATTATTCAATAAGGCATCGCAGGTTATACTTGTGCGAGATGGAGATCAGACTGTTGTTACTATGCAAAACGACTTTAAAGGAGATGTGAAGGATTTTGCAATGGTGGTTCCTGTTCCCCAGGTTCTTAAGAGAAACCAGATCAAGACAGTTAATAAGAAAGTGTTCGAAACACTGGATTCATACTCCGGACCAAGACTGGTAGAGTATTATGATCATAACCCTTGTGCAATCCCTGAGACCACTCTGTTTTTTAGCAGCACCGCCTTAAACGGTGCTACGGCAGGCACGTTCGACGTAACAATAACTGATTCTATGGGGTCATATGGAGTAGCCATCGAAGCAGAATACAAGGTAGATGAATATGATATTCTTATCCTGTCTGCAGAAGAATCTAATGGTTTAAAAAGATGGCTGGATGACAATGGTTATAAAATACCTGATCAGGCAGAGGAAGTACTTGAACCTTATATAAAGAATAACCTGAAATTCTTCGTGGTAAAAGTAGATGCCAAAAGACTGGCAGAAAAAGGTAACGAAATGAGCCCGATTCAAATTTCCTACGAATCACCAAAATTTATGCTTCCCATACGTTTGGGGATGGCTAATGCAGACGGTTTTCAAGACATGATCGTATACGGGCTAACCAGACAGGGACGAATTGAATGTACCAACTACAGAACGGTCGAAATTCCCACCGCGAGGAACATTCCAACTTTTGTAAGAGACGAATTTGGAGCATTTTACAAAGATGTCTTCGATCGTGAATATGAACATCAGGGGAAAAACGCCGTGTTTCTGGAATATGCATGGAACGTAACGCCAAGCTGGAATGGAATGAAGTGCGATCCGTGCGTAGGACCTCCTCCAATCAACACAGATTTAGCAAATGCAGGCGTTACGTGGGACTTACAAAGCGAACAAGTATTCTTTACCCGCCTGCACGTTCGATACACCAAAGATAAATTCCCCCAAGACCTATTGTTTCAGGTAACTCCAAACAAAGAGAGGTTTCAGGGTCGTTACATTATTACTAATCCTGCAACCGGAGAGTTTGATTGTGAAGAGGGGCAGGAATATCTGGTGGAAATGGTAAACAGAAGACAACGGGAGCTAGATGAATTACAGGCTCTTGCCGGCTGGGATCCGAATTCGAGGCCCTACTATGTAGAAGGTTATAGAAAACTGATTAAAGATGAAGCAGAGCGCAATGGAGTGATGACACCTACCCCTGAATTCCCCTCACCTCCCCCGCCCGCTCAACCGTGGGTTCCAAAAGCAGTTTTCTCCGTATTATTGGGTATGCTACTGATCTATTTCCCGTTTCGCGAAGCGGCACAAAAATTGCTACCTAACCAGGTGACGAATCAAGTAAAATCAACCTCATGAAAATGCTAAGAACAACTACTTATTCTATTCTACTGGCAGCAATGCTATTAGCGAGTAATATGGCCTCCGCTTTCTGCGGCTTTTATGTTGCTACTGCCGACACTAAAATATTCAACAAAACCTCTCAGGTTATTCTGGTAAGGGATGGCGACATGACAACTGTTACAATGAGTAACGACTTTAAGGGTGATGTCAAGGAGTTTGCAATGGTAGTGCCCGTGCCCGTGGTACTGGGGCAAGATGACATCACCACTGTTTCGCCGGCCGTGTTCGATGCACTGGATAAATACTCAGGACCGCGGCTGGTTGAATACTATGATGAAAACCCTTGTAGACAGAAGGATTTAGCGATGAACCGAATTAGTCGTTTGAATATGAAAGTCCCTACTTCTGGGGTCACCCCGGACATGGCAGAAAGTGCGGAGATAAACAACGTTACAATAGAAGCGACCTATGAGGTAGATGAATATGATATTTTGATTTTGTCGGCTAAGGAGTCTGTAGGATTGAAAAATTGGTTAACCCAAAACAACTATAAAATTCCGGAGCAAGCGGAAGTAGTTCTGGAGCCATACATCAAAAACAACCTGAAGTTTTTTGTGGTTAAGGTAGATGTTGATCGTTTGGCTAACTCAGGCTCTGATATGCTAAATCCATTACAGATCACTTATGAATCTTCCAAATTCATGTTACCTATTCGGCTTGGAATGGCTAATGCAGATGGTGCTCAGGACTTGATTGTTTATGGTCTTACCAGAGAAGGAAGAATTGAGTGTAGTAATTATCAGACCGTTGAAATGCCAACTGCACGTAATGTACCAACTTTCGTTAGAGACGACTTTAGTAGGTTTTACAAGGATGTGTTCGACAGAGAATATTCCCGTCAGGGAGAAGATGCTGTATTTCTTGAGTACGCATGGAATGTTACCCCAAGCTGGGGAGGTATGAAATGCGACCCTTGCGTAGGGCCTCCACCTATCCATAGAGACCTGGCAAGTGCTGGTGTACGATGGAACATGAACCAGGATCAGGTGCATTTTACCAGACTACATGTAAGATACACACAAGATAAATTTGCTCAAGACTTACTTTTTCAGGTTACACCCAACAAGGAGCATTTTCAGGCGCGATACATTATCACCAATCCCGCTACCGGATCTTTCAAATGTAAAGAAGGTCAAAACTACCTTGTAGACCTGGTGAACAGACGCCAAAGAGAATTGGATGAGCTTCAGGTACTTGCAGGATGGAATCCGGATGATCGACCTTATTATGTTGAGGGATACCGTGCAATGATCAAAGATGAGTCTAAAAGAAACGAAATTACCCCTACCACTCCTGGCAACAGAGGTGACGGATTGCTGCCAAAAGTTGTTTTCAGTTTAATTATTGGTCTGTCGGTTGTTCTATTAGTCGCCCGATCATTGATCGGGTTGCGAAGGAGACCAGCCTCAGTATAGTTCAGCAGGAGGGAGATTTCGGTCTCCCTCTTTTATTTTCAGTGAAATGATTTGAAGCCTGAGGAAAATTAAATTCAAGTGCTTCCGCTGATGCCTCAACCGTATTGCGTACAGTGTATTGCGCGTCCTTATCCGCCAATACGCTGTACGCAATACGCACTACGAAATAAATCATCCAAATAGCCCCTTACGCTCAAACCCAATCAGCAACCAATCATCCTCCACCTTAAGCGGATAAGTATCCACCCCAGTTCCACTTCCCAGTCCAGAGTCTAAATCAAAACTGTACCTGTGATAAGGACAAACAATCTTATTCTCTTCGCACCAACCATGGCTAAGCTTCTTACCCTGATGTGGACATTTATCCCTCAAAGCTCTGAGTTTACCATCCTCGTTTTTACAAAGGATCACGTCCGTTCCCATAATATCAAAGGCTTTCGGCCGTTCTGTAGATATTTGAAGATGAATGTCCTCGTAGTCCCCCACCCGATGCCAGGTTACCTTGTTTTCTTCATCTTCTTTGTCTCCTGAACCGAACAATTTACCAATGAACTTTGTAAACTTCATAGAAATGCTTTCACCAACTGCCCATTCCGGTGTGGTTTTTGATAGCAAATTAGGGATTTTGAATAACTTTAGCGAGCATGCGTAGGTGGTGGATTTTCATATTGTGCGGAGCGATTTTTAGCAGTTGTTTTATACTGGAAGAGTATGAAAACATGTCTGAAGAGCAAGAAAATGCTGGTAAGCCAACACGTCAGCTAATCTTACAGGATAGCGTTATAGCCTACTTTTCAAGACAGTATACCGAAGACAACCAGTACCTTCCGTATACGTTTAGTTCCGTTTTTGCCAACAAACCTCAGGAAATCGTAGAACTGGAGCAGCTTTATGAAGTACAAGCCTCCTTGCCCGGCATGCAGGATCACTATGGGGAACGTTTAGATAGTGTAATCGCTGCTAACAATCAGGAAATTGATAAGAAGAAAGAGACCATTCGCGAGAAGAAGATTTATACAACTTACGACCTGACCCACTTGTTTTGTGTAAAAAATAAAGACGAAAAACTTGAGCCCTATAAAGCGATTGAAGTAGACGTTTATGCCTACCCAACCAACAAGATTAAAGATGTCCGTGTAATTTTTAGTGTGCCGCTCACCGAACACGAGTTTGAGCTGTTCGAACATTACATCCATCAGGATCCACTGATCTATGATCAAAGCTACGATTACCAGGCTCAGATGAATGCCAGCATATATAATAAGATGAACGAGGCAATGATCAACGAACCTGCCGAATCAAGAGGAGATTTGTTAATGACCTTGCTTAATAAAGTGGAGTTTTACCAGCTTAATAATGGCTTTGATCCGGAATTGTTTACCAACGCTGTTTTGTCCGATTGGTCCAAAGATCCGACATTGGACGTGAAGATTGATAAAGTGATCAAAACCTCGGAACTAAAACCAATCAAATCTCCCGCCACCGCTTCTACTGGAAACATACCGTCTGAGCAGGTTGTTGGTTATAAGAAATTCATGCTGATCAATGGCAAATGGGGTGATGAATCATTCAGAGAGGAAAAAGCGGTATATTGTGAATTCGATAAAAACCATGTACTGAAAGGGGTTCTTCTAGTTGAAGGGGACTACCAAAACTACTTTGAATGAGATATCTTCTACTCTGCCTTCTAACAACTACTATTGTAGTTACATCCGCACAAGAAGAAACCTATATGTACGAATACATCGACTATAGGGGCGATACGGTTGAACTTATTACCATTACCGATCCCACGGTATGCGATTGTATCAAGAAAGACTACCGAAACGAAGATCAGCAAGCCATTTGCGATAAAAAGTTCGACTATGATTTCATGACCGAGGAAGAGCAAAATGAATTTGATGTTCGCGCACAAATTTGCCGAAACCCCTCTGTTTGCGACTGTGCATTAGCGGATATGAATGATCGCGGATTGGTTAAGCAATGTGATAAGGAGTACCGACAAAACTGGCATTCCGATAGCAGAAAAGAGGAAATTCTCAAAGAAATGAGAGATTGCGAAGAGACCGACCTTAGCTATCATCGGCTCATTAAAACTGTGGGAGCCGAACTTGAAATCTGCGATTGTATTAACATTGGTCAGTCGGAATACAAGAAGAGAAGAGAATGTGATGAGAAGTTCTTTGATACAGAAGAACTAAGTGAAGAAGAAATTGAGCAAAACAATACCGCGCTGCAGAAGTGCATTGAAAACAACGAATTCTCCATTGACCCTACTCTATGCGAGTGTGCAGATTTTGCTGCCACCGATGAACAGTTTAAAAAAGCATGTGAGAAAAAGTTCGATACGTCTAGCATGACACCTAAGCAGGTGAAAGACTATGATGAGGCACTAGCTCTATGTAAAGACCTTCGCTTTTATGAGCGCTTAAACCAAATTAATGACTCATTGGCACTGCTAGAGGCTGACTCTTCACAGGTGGCAACCGAGGTAATTAGCGACTTCGAGGCCATGATGGAAGATGCAATGGCCGAAATGGAATTTGAGATGCAGGAGTCAATCTATGAAGCTATAGAGGGAGGTAGTTGGAACAGCGCATTTCAGAAACCTAAAGTAGAATATGGGAAACTGAAAGAAGGTGTGCAAAATAAAATCTATAGCACTGCAAGATATACCGTATGCCAGTGCAGTCAGGTAAAAGAACACCGAAAGTATCTGATACAGGAATGTCCGGAGTACTTCAGACTAGACGCTCTTTCAACTTCAGAACTTAGTACACTCAGGGAAATGAGTTCCAAATGTGATGCCCCCAAAGCAGTAGAGACAATCTGTGATTGTCTTGAAATCCCTGAGGGAGATAAAACAGATGCTGAAAAGGCTCGCTGCGAAGAATGGTTGGCCCCTTTAACACCGCAGGAATTGATTAAGTACATGAACGGAAGTACAACCTGCGAATAAGGTCATTTGCATTTTTCCAATCTGCCAATCCACTATCCCATCAGCTGAAAAGCGGTAAAATCTATACCTTTGCGCCCGTTGTGAATCTTCGAGAAAACATAAGCGGAGAAGTGTTTAAAGCCGTGTCCGAAGCCGGAAAATCCATGAACAAACCTGTTTTTGTAATTGGCGGTTACGTGCGTGATTTGATTTTGGAAAGACCTTCAAAAGACATTGATTTCGTGGTGGCGGGAAGCGGCCTTGAACTGGCAAAAAAAACAGCTGAAATCCTGGGAATAAAAAAGGTAAGCTACTACAAAAATTTTGGTACTGCCGCCTTTAAATTCAACGATCTGGAGTTGGAATTTGTTGGAGCCCGTAAAGAAAGCTATCAAAGAGACTCCAGAAAACCTATAGTTGAAAATGGCACGTTAGAAGACGACCAGAATCGTAGAGATTTTACAATTAATGCACTGGCAATTAGCCTGAACGAATCGGACTGGGGCGAGGTAATTGATCCTTTTGGAGGAATTGTGGATTTAAAGGCTGAAATTATTAGAACTCCACTGCAACCAGACATTACCTACTCCGATGACCCTTTACGAATGCTAAGAGCCATTCGTTTCGCCTCACAACTTGGATTTAGAATTGAGGAAAACTCGTTTCAGGCCATTAAGAAAAATAAGAACAGAATTAAGATTGTATCCCAGGAACGGGTCATCACGGAATTGAACAAAATCGTTCTTTCTCCTATTCCATCACATGGGTTTAAAATCCTGTTCAGCACTGGTCTGCTGAAAGAGATTTTTCCGGAAATGGCTGCACTACAAGGTGTAGATGTAAAAAATGGCAAACGCCATAAAGACAATTTTTACCACACACTAGAGGTTCTTGACAACATCTCTCAACACACGACTAATTTGTATTTGAGATGGGCCGCTATAATGCATGATATTGCCAAACCACCCACCAAAAGATTTGATCCGAAAGCCGGCTGGACTTTCCACGGACATGAAGACAAAGGCGCGCGTATGGTTCCCGGAATATTCAAAAGGCTCAAACTCCCATTGGATGGAAACATGAAGTATGTCCAGAAGCTGGTCAGACTACACCTCCGACCCATTGCTCTTACGAAAGAGGAAATAAGCGATGCCGCTCTTCGTAGGTTACTCTTTGATGCAGGTGAGGATTTGGAGGACTTAATGACGCTTTGCAGAGCAGATATCACTTCCAAAAACCCTGAAAAAGTGCAGAAATATCTGGCGCGTTTTGATCAGGTGGAGTCTAAACTTAAGGATGTTGAAGAACGAGATCAAATACGTAATTGGCAACCACCTATAACCGGTGAGATGATAATGGAAACCTTTAACATTGAACCTTCTAGAAATGTTGGAATCATCAAAGACTCAATTAAAGAGGCTATTCTTGACGGAGAAATTGAAAACAATTACGAAGCTGCCCGGTTATTTATGATAGAGAAGGCCAAAGAACTTGGCCTCACGGAGTAGTTGTTGTTCGATACTTATTATTACTAATTTTACCCCTCCAAATTTGGCTCATGGGCGTTTATAAATTCAGAGTAGTTATTGATTTAGATGAAGACGTATTTCGAGATATCGAGATAAAGGATTCTCAAACCTTCGAAGATTTTCACGGAGCCATTATTGCTGCATTTGAGTTTCGCGGAGACCAGATGGCTTCATTCTACATGAGCAACGACGCCTGGGAAAAGGGTCTGGAAATAGGATTGATGGATTTGTCTTTTGGTGAAGAAGCAGGTCCGCCAACTATGAAGACCACCGAGTTAAAGTCGTTGGTTAAAGAAGTGAATCAGAAGGTACTCTACGTGTATGATTTCCTTAAAATGTGGATTTTCTACATTGAATTGATGGAAGTGAAAGAGGAAGATCCTGATCAGGGTTACCCGTGCCTGGCTATGGCATTCGGCGATGCTCCAAACGAAGATGATAAAGAGCTGGAAGATTTGTTTGAAGGCATTGAAGAACCGGATTCGAAAAAAGACTCTATCGAAGACGAAATCGATGATATTTTAAATGAATATGACGATGATTATTCTCCTGAAGGGGGCTTTGAGAACATTGACGATCTGGACATTTAGGAATTCTATTCGCTAATTGACAATGCTAAAGTCAATACGCTTCGCAAATCTTAGGCAGGTTCCCTTCGTACTTTAGCTGATATTTCAGATAATTTGACGCCTCACAAATTTGACGCATTGTACCACGTAAATCGTGTCTGTCGGCAACTTTGTATCCTTTGTTGATCAATATACCGGCATCAACATTTTTGTTTTGTTCCATCCGTACCCAGGCCATGTTGTAATAAGCCAAAGCCTTTCTTTCTTCCATCCGAAAGTGATCGCATTCTTCTAACGCTTTTTCATAATACTCGTAAGCGTTGTTGAACTTCTTTCCCTCAAAATAACAGTCGCCAATATTCATATATGCTCTAATGATATAGCTACCAATGTCATCCACTTCAGCATTTCTAAACCCCAGTATTTTCATCGATGTGGATGAAGATTGTGAAAATCCACGCATGCTGTATTGAGCGTCCGCAACGTTGCTCAGTCCTTTCAAAATTTTAACTGTATCGCCCAGTTCATAACTAATTGCACTTGCCAGTTTGTACTCCTTATTGGCCCTCGAATAACTTGCATTGTTGTAAAAGATATCGCCCAATGCCGAATATGCGTCGAAAAGATCATGTTTTCTGTTCTGCAATTCAAACTGATCAATGGCCAACCTCATATATTTCATGGAAGAATCAGCCTCTCCCATTAAGGAATACGTTAAAGAGAGATTAAACCTGATTTCCGGAAGCAAAATAGAATCCTGAATCCTGGCTCCGTACTTGAGAGAGGTGAGATAATGCTCCAGCGCAACATCATCCGCTTCTTTGGCACTTTCTATTGCCCCTTTCATAAAATGAATCTTCATTAAATCAAAGGAACTTTGTGATTCTTCAGGTGCCTCTAAAAACTTCTCAATAAAAAACTCCGCATCAATGTACCTATCTACCGCATGGTAGGCATCCGCCATCATCTTGTAATAAATTCCCTTGGGTAGATAGTTTAATTCCTTTATGGGAACCCCCAGCGACTTGTTATAGAAATACTCCGCCTCATCTTTTTCATCAAGTCTTTCGTAGCAGTGAGCCAGTGCATAATAAGCCTGAAATTTTTCCAATTCGTCGCCAGACGGAACGTACTCCAAGGACTTCAGATAATGCTCCAATGCCTTATCCAGCTGGTTCCGGTACAGGAACAAATAGCCCTTGGCTGAATGTCCCCTACTTATCGCGGTACTATCCTGAATTTCAAAAGCAAGAGTAAACGAAGAGTCGATTCTGGAATGCCCGCTGCGATCATCGCCCAGAATGTTTGCCGCATAGAGGCCCTCCATTCTCAGCAAATGACTCGCCATCTTGCGATCCCCTAACTGCAATGCCAGAGACTTGGCTTCATCAATACCGGTTCTGAATTTATGGCCGTCAATCCGATCTCCGGAATAAAACATTCCAACCACCGAATTGTGTATACTATCAAGCCTGAGTTGCAGGCTGTCTTGCCCGGTCGCCAACAATGGTGCAAGCAACACTATCAGAGTAAAAAGTCTAATCATTCACAGTAAGTAGGTTCCACTTCTTTTTCAATGAAGCGAACGCCATATTTCTCCAGCTTATTGAGTACAGGTTCATAAATTTCCTTAACAATTGGCAACTGAACTCCTTTCAACTGAATAGTTCCATTCAAGATCATTTCGGCGCAGATGGCAACAGGATAGCCCACGGTATCACTCATTGCGGTGTAAATTTCATCTTTTCCGATATAAACCATTGAAGACTGGATTTCACGTTCTTCTCCGTCCTTTCGGAAACCAAATTTGTGCCACATTACGATCATGTCCTTATCATCGTCGTCAAGGCTCCATTTGTCCATTAGAATTTTCTGAAGAATTTGCGCCGGAGTGCTATCCTCTTCCAGTCCAATAGGCTCATCTTCAAAAATGCCGAGCCACTCCAACTTTTCCCACAAGGTATCGTCCTGATCAATTTTCAGATAGTGTCGTAGTTTTAATTCAACCGTATCGTACTTATGATAGCGCAGGAAAGAGTTGATGTACTGGCGTTTGGTCATGTTCTTCGAACCTTCTATTACATACGTATCATCCGTACATCCCAACTGGATAAACACATCCCAGGCTCTGCAAAAACCTACGCGACGTAGCGTTCCACGGTAAATGGTATCGATCCCTTGCAAATTGTATACGGAACGGTATTTCAGAGAATCCCTGTTAGCATAACCTTCAAATCGGCCATAACCCTCAATATCAATGAACTCGGTTCTTCTGAAAAGCTTAGTATAAGGAATGTATTTGTATTGACCGTTGTGAATAAACTTAGCTGCTCCACCCTGCCCCGCAAGCACTACATTTCTGGGATTCCATGTAAACTTGTACTTCCATGGGTTATCTTCACTTTCAGGTGCAAGCAAACCACCGGTAAACGACTCAAACTGGAAAATTTCACCGCCCATCTCTTCGATCTCATCCAATACTTTCATGGCAGACATGTGATCAATTCCCGGATCAACACCAATTTCATTCATAATGATAACTCCGGCATCCAAAGCATCCTGATGCATCTCTCGCATCTCATCACTTATATACGAAGGCGTAATCACGTCCTTCTTAAGCTTGATACAATCCCTTGCCACTTCCGGGTGGAACCGTGCAGGAAGCATAGATATAATCAAGTCACTTTTCTCTAACTCCGCCATGCGTTCTTGCGGATCAAGCGCATTGAACTGAAAAGCCTCTCCATTGGGATGGCCATTCACCCTCTCACGGGCAAGTTCGATATTCATATCGCCTACTCTCACCACCCAGTTATTTTGTTCTGAATGATCTAGCAAATATTTAATAGCGCTGGAAGCCGATCTGCCGGCTCCGATAAACAAGATTTTTTTCATTACGGACGTCATCTGAATTAGGCTTTCGAATGTAATAAGAAGCCTAGTTTTTTACAGGGATTTTAGGGCAGATTTATCAACAGGCCGTCAGCTTGCTAAACAATCTTATTGATTTTCATTGGAATGCAAATTGTTATTTTAGAGCCAATGAAATCCTATTTGAAAGCCCTCGGCCCCGGTATTTTATTTGCAAGTACCTGTATCGGTGTTTCTCATTTGGTGCAATCAACCCGGGCCGGTGCAGATTATGGGTTTTCCTTGATATGGGTGCTGATTCTTGCCAACTTGTTTAAGTACCCGTTTTTCGAATTTGGATCTCGATACGCCAATGCCACCGGCACTTCCATAATAGATGGATACAAGAAACTGGGAACATGGGTACTCGGAATTTATACGCTCATCACCCTTGGCTCTATGTTTTTTGTTGTGGCCGCCGTGGGAGCAGTTACCGCAGGGTTTCTTCAGAACCTGTTTGGCATTCAATTCAGCTTATTTGGCACCACCCCTTTCTTCAGCACCACTCTAATCGTGTTTGTGGTTAGTGCGATTATTCTTCTTTTAGGTAAATACAAGGTTCTTGATAGTCTAATTAAAATAATTGGCGCCGTTTTACTGGTCTCCACCCTAATTGCCTTCTTTCTAACACTTAGTGAAGGTCCGGTGGAACCTGTTGAAGGATTTATTCCCAGGAATTTGTGGACCGGAGAGAACGTTATTTTCCTGATAGCCCTTATGGGCTGGATGCCAACCGCAGTTGATCTCAGTACATGGAACAGCTTGTGGACGGTGGAAAGGATGAAACAAATTGGTTATCGCCCTACCATGAAAGAGACCTTGTTTGATTTCAACTTTGGCTACATTACTTCTGCCGTGTTATCCATTTGTTTCCTTACTCTGGGAGCATATCTGTTATATGGGTCGGGGGAAACTACAGAAGGTAATTCTGCTGCTTTTGCAAATCAGGTGGTTAACATGTATACCCAATCAATCGGTTCGTGGAGCTACTATATAATTGCAGTAGCTGCCTTTGCTATTATGTTTGGCACCTGCATTGCCGTGTTGGATGGATACGCAAGGGCAATGTCTAAAACAACTGAACTGTTTAAAAGAGGTCAACAATCCGAAGCAACCAAGAGCGGTTATTCTATCTGGTTGCTCATTAGTGGGTTTGGCGGATTGGCTTTGATCTATTACTACCTGGTTTACCTCAAACAAATTGACCCGGAAGCAGCCGGCAGGGGATTTAATCGCCTGGTGGATATTGCAACAACCATTTCCTTTTTAATTGCCCCCTTCGTGGCATTGGGTAATTTCCTTCTGGTTACAAAAAAACAAATTGGTGAACACGCTGCCCCTTTATGGTTGCGTATTCTGAGCTATCTGGGCATTGTTTTCCTTCTTGGTTTTTCCATTTTCTATTTTGTTGGTCCGGGATTGATGCCCGAATAACGGATAATAGAAACCCTCTTACGTAAATTCATCTGTTCACTTAGTTTCAAGATGTTCTGGTGAAATTGGAGTGTGGAAAGGAAGTTAATCTCTCAATATCATATTTATCAGTTCTCGTGAAAAAGAAGCGAAAAATATTGTCACTCAGGAATCTACTGATAGGAGCGCTTAGCATTGGTTTATTCATAGGTTTCTCCAATTACTGGGTGCTTTCCAAAAGCTCGGGTCTTTCATTTAGCAATGTGGATGAGATTCCCGCCAAACAAGTCGCATTGGTGCTGGGCACTTCCAGATCCATGCGAAGTGGAAACATGAATCTCTATTTCAAATACCGGCTTGAAGCCGCGCATAGCTTGTATAAAGCTGGAAAGGTGAAGCACTTTTTACTGAGTGGAGATAATCATACCTTCTCCTATGATGAACCACAGGACATGAAAGACTACCTGATGGCATTGGGTGTTCCGGAACACTGCATTACACTGGATTATGCGGGTTTCAGAACCTTCGATTCCGTGGTTCGCGCAAAGAAGATTTTCGGGCAAAGCGAACTTATCATTGTAAGTCAACCGGCTCATAATAAACGAGCCTTGTTTCTTTGCAAGACACATGGAATTGATGCGGTAGCATATGATTCGAAGAATCCTTACATCAGTAAAAAGCAGTCCGTACGTGAATTTTTTGCTCGTACCAGGGCTTTCCTGGATGTCTATATTTTGGGAACCAAGCCGAAGTTTTTGGGGGAGGAAGAATTTATTTGTTTGAATGAGAAGTAGGCATCTAATCAGACACCACTAATTTCCCTAACTTTATTCTTCAAATTCACACCTTATGATCAGATTTGGAGTCCTTTTGATGTTGGTAATATTTGTCGGAACTGCTTTCGCACAAAAATCTACCAGAGTTTACCCTAAAAAAATGGGTACCGTTGTACTCGGCGAATTAAAACAGGAAGACAAACGTTATTTCGAAATTCAGAATCTTGAAGCTCCTGCTCCGGATGGTGACTCCGAAAGAGCACACCTTCTGAGACTGAAGCGTGAAATGGAAAAACGCTATCCACGAAAAGAAAACACAGCAACCAATCAATCCAAATCTGCAGCAACCGACCCGATTTTACAAAACGGATATGAAGGAAACACTCCAGGATCGAGCGTTCCGTGTGATAATACTCTTGCCATTAGTAACTCAGGTATTGTACTGACCGCCAGAAATTCACATTATATGTTCTATGACACCAATGGTGATTCTGTAATTGTTAGCGGG
The DNA here is from genome assembly GCA_965267315.1 of Parvicellaceae bacterium. Taxonomy (GTDB): domain Bacteria; phylum Bacteroidota; class Bacteroidia; order Flavobacteriales_D; family Parvicellaceae. Next base: position 2,704,973 of record OZ253949.1, on the reverse strand, counting down.
CCACTCAGGGATTTTATACCGGGAGTTTCCTCAGCACTAAACGATTTTGATCCGAAGGTGATTTACGATCCGGTAGAAGATCGGTTCATAATTCTGTTTCTCTTAGGGAATAGTCCATCACAATCCTTCATAATTACATGCTTCGCTCAATCTTCTGATCCAGCCGGAGCATGGGAGATGTATAACTTTCCTGGAGATGCTTTGAGCACCGGACACTGGTCTGATTACCCCGCAATTTCATTGACCGAAGAAGAATTGTTCATCACTATTAACCTGTTAATTCCTGGTGGTTCGTGGCAAACATCGTTTCACCAAACCATTGTGTGGCAAGTAAACAAGGCTGATGGTTATGCCGGCGCAGCTTCGCTAACCTCCCAGATTTGGGATGAAATTCAGGAAGGTGGTATGTACCTGAGAAACATGCACCCCGTTCGTGGTGGTGTTTTTCCCAAAGGGCCTAATCAGTATTTCCTTTCCAATAGAAACTTCGCGGCACAAAGTGATTCTATTTATCTGGTTGAGATAACGAATACAATGGCAAGCGGAAGCGCAACTATGAACGTATCGTTACTACACTCTGCCAACGATTACTTCCTGGCTCCAAGCGCCCGGCAGTCCATTACCGACAGCCTGCAAACAAATGATTCCAGAGTACTGGGAGGAATTTACGAGAACGATCAAATCCACTTCGTTCAGAATTGTATGGATACAGCTTCCGGAAATGCAGCGGTTTACCACGGAATCATTACCGGGATTTCAAGTGGAAGCTATACCTGTTCAGGACAGTACATTACAGACCCTGTAAGAGATTTCGGGTATCCCAACATTGCACACATAGGCGAGACGGAAACCGATGATGAATATTTGATCTCTTTTGAATACGTATCTCCTGTTGATAGTGCGGGTACGGCATGTATTTATCACGATGGAATTGACTACTCGAACGTAAACATCATTAAGCAGGGAGAAGGGACTCTTGACAGACTAACCGGAACTCAGGAACGTTGGGGAGATTATACTGGAATTCATAAGAAATATAACCAACCATGTTCTGTGTGGTCTTGCGGAACTTTTGCACGAAATGATGATTCTTACGGCGTTTGGGTAACCGAGATCCGAACGCAGAGTACAGCGTGTAACTCCAGTATTGGTATTGAAGAACAATCGCTAACTGAAAACAGCATTAAAGTCTTCCCTAACCCTACAGTTGATCTGATTGAATTGAACTTTGATATGACCAATCCCGGAAACGCGGTAATCCTAATTACGGACATGAACGGTCAACTTGTTGAGGAGTTATTCAATGGGTCGGTGAAGAAGGGGAAGAATCTTTTGAGCTTTTCTGCTTATCATCTGGCTGAAGGTCAGTACCACGTTACGATTTATACAGATTCTGAAGAGATTGCTTCCAGGGCGTTTGTGAAGTTGTAGGATGATTCCGTTTTGAAGATGGAATGGAACTCTCCTGGCTACCCCAAAATGGTAGCTTCAACACACTCTTTAGTGATGCAGCCAAGGGATATTAAGGTTCAAAGGACTTTTCAATTATCTGAAATTGAATCGTTAGAAATATACAACAGATCTCAAACCACTTTCCGTAGGTTGATAAACGCAATCGACTGGAAAGCTAGTTTATTCGACGAACTTGAAGCCAGCATCCTTCGCATTAACTTGAAATCAGGGGGGAACTGGGAATATGAACTCCCTCATAGCATCTCTAGCGAATTCCTGGATTTCATTAATTTATTACAATCTTGTATTGAACGTGGTTCAGGTAATGATAGACCCAACTAATCTGTTTCTATGCCTTTCGCTGTCGCCTCTCCCGATGGTGATCGGGATCGTTGCCCTTTCTTTGTCTGGTCACAAAGAAAGCAAAAGACCATTGGGCTCGCGCTCTTTCGGTTTCTCTTCTTCGCAAAGTGAAAGTTCGGCAACGGATCTCCCGCTTTTCGCAGGAGCTTCGCTGGCTCACTAACACTTTTGCTTGAGGCTCAACCTCATCGCTAAGGCCTGAGATGTTTTTTTATTTCATGGTACAGACTAAGGAAAAACGTAGATGTTTTTTAGCACTTAAATCATTCTATCTACTTCACCAACATTAACTTAAACGTCTTTGAAACCTCACCGGAAGTCATTCTTAAGTAATACGTTCCGCTTCTGTGATCGCCAAGGTCGAAGCGCACGGCTCCTTCTGAACCACTCATTTGTTTCGCTTCGATTAGTTGACCTACCAAATCAAACACCTGGAAGCGCACGTCATTGGCTCCGGCAATCTGATAAAGCACATTGAATTCGCCGAAGGTCGGATTCGGATAGATGTTCACGTTCCAGTCTTCGTTTTCTATTACAAGTGTTGGTGAGGAAACTTCGAATGAATCCACTACCATACAACCTAAATCATCTATTACGGTAATGGTGTACCATCCTGGAAGCAGATTGGTAATATCAAACGTCGTTTCACCGTTACTCCAGTTGATATCAAATGGACCGGTTGGTGAACCGCTTAATCCGATATCTATGGAACCATCCGCACACGTTGGACAAGTAGCATCGGTAACCGTACCAATTAATCCAAACGAAGCGGTGGATGGCACCACATAGCTAAAACTTTGAACACATCCTGAACCAACATCGGTAACCGTTACATCGTAGTTCCCGAAACCAAGAGAAGAAATGTCTTCCGTTGTTGCTCCGTTAGACCATGCGTATGTAAACGGGCCGGTTCCTCCTGAGATGGTTAAATCAACGGCACCGTTACCCATTCCACAACTATCCGAGGCAATAGCCTCCGAAACAGTAAATCCAACCGAATCCGTAACCAATACAGTCAAGGTATCGGAACAACCATCCGAAGAATCGATTACCGTAACGAAATAAGAACCGGAATTCAAACCTGATAAATCTTCGGTAGTTGCACCATTATCCCAGTCGTAGCCAAACGGTCCGGTTCCTCCTGTTACGGTTAAATCCACCGTTCCATTCCCCGTTGTACAGAAATCAGCAGTTGACGCCGCTGCCAAGGTAAATGTTACATTATTCGTAATTGTCGTATCAAGAGTGGTGGTACATCCTGTTCCATCATCAATGGTAACTGAATAATTTCCTGCCACTAATCCGGTTATATCCTCAGTGGTTGCTCCATTGCTCCAGTTGAAAGTATAAGAACCGGAAGGCGTAACGTCCAGATCAATGGTTCCATCAGAACTGCCACAGTTTTCATCTGTTACGGAAACAAATACGGGGTTGTAAGGCAGAACATTGGCAATAGACACCATTGATTCAACGGTACACCCGTTTTCGTCTTCCACCATCACCACGTAGTTACCGGCAACAAGCCCAACTATTGGGTTACCTGGTTGCAGTACCCCATCCAAATAATAATCGTACGTAGTTCCTCCGATGGCATTCACATCAATAGACCCATTGTTCAATCCACAGTAGTCATCTATTGTGTTGATCGATGAGAAGCCCAAACTGGTATTGTATAGACTGTCAATCACATAAGTTTCCGTTCGGGTACATCCACTGGCATCGGTTACGGTAAGATCATAGGTTCCTGCACTTAAATCGGTAATAGTCGTGCTGGATGTAGCCGGACAAGATGCAGTGTATGTGTATAGCGTTCCTGTCGGCGGATTAGGCCCCTGTGCAAATATTACCGCTCCTGAAGGATCTAAAAGATTAAATGAAACCTCATTGTCAAAAGCCCCCGGGCTCCAAACCAGTTCCACATTCTGACCATCGCAAACATTAAAAGTTTCATAATTTGCCCCGCCTCCAAACACGGTAAAGGTTCCAATTGACGAACCGTCAATGAAAACTTCTACGGTTGCACCATTCCAACTTGTACTCGCATCGAACATGTCTAATGCATAATCACAACATGACAAACCGGTTGCGCCGGTCCAGCTAAAGGTATAAGGTGCGGTGCCTCCGGAAACATCTACCGTTACACTTCCTCCATCGTCATTACACATTTCATCGGTTTGCACACTTGAAAGAACAAAGTTGTCATCGCTAGACACCGTTCCCGAGTAAGTAATCTCACAACCAGAAGCATCTGCTACAATACACGTGTAAGTACCCGAAGTTAGACCTGAAATATCCTGAGTGGTTGCGCCATTAGACCATGCATAAGAATATGGCAGCGATCCACCTGAAACCGTAATGTCAATTGATCCTGTTGAATCTCCGCAATTTTCATTTGTAACAATATCACCTGCGACGGCAATTCCCGTTGTTATGTTGGTAACAGTTGTATCCAGAGTTACAGAACATCCCGAAGAGTTTGTCACATCAACGGAATAAGAACCTGCACTGAGCATGGAAACGTCTTCGGTAGTAGCTCCATTGCTCCAGTTGTAAGAATAAGTATCCGAAACGGACGCGGTAATATCTATTGCACCGGTTCCATCACCGCAGTTCTCGTTTGTAACCACAGCCGAAAGCGTGAATCCGGGATCACTCAACACGGTAGTGTCAAGAGTGGTAGAACAGCCAGCACCATCATCCACCGTTACTGAGTAGTTTCCAGCCATAACACCTGAAATGTCTTCGGTAGTAGCTCCGGTGTTCCAACTGTAGTTATAGGAGCCTGCAGGGGTTATTTCGATATCCACTGCACCATCACTCAAACCACAACTTTCGTTTGTTACAAATACTGCAGAGATATTGAACGGAAGGATATCATCGATCGTAATGTCCTGCTCAACAGTACAACCGTTTTCGTCCTCGATTACCACATTGAAAGTTCCCGGTCCGATTCCTGTCCAATTGGGGAATGTCGTGGAAACACCATCCAGATAATAGGTATAGAACGTCCCTCCTGTTGCAGTAACACTCAAGTCCCCTCCTACCCCACAGTTTGCATCGTTCACGTTTACCGTCGAGAAAGCCAGTGAAGTATTCCATGCACTATCTACTACATAGCTATCGGAATAAGAACAACCCACATCATCAGTTATTGTCAAATCATAGGTTCCTGCGGTAAGGCCGCTTATCATAGACGAGTTAGCACTTCCGGAAGCACATGCTCCTGTGAATGTGTACAACGAACCAACCGCTGGACTGGCACCATGACTGAAGATGGTTGTTCCTGAAGGATCCAGTAAATCAAAACTTACTTCGGTATCCCAGGTTCCTGAATTCCAGAACAACTCAACATTATCCCCATTACAAACCTGGAACGTAGAAGTTTCAGAGTTACCGGCGTTCACTGTGAAGTTTCCAGCATTCACACCGTTAATTTCCACATCTATTGAAGCACCATTCCATCCGTCTCCAAACGTATCAAACATCTCCAATGTGTAGTCACAGCAGTTAACGGCTCCGCCTCCGGTCCAGGTAAACGTGTATGGTGAGATTCCGCCTGATACTGTAACAGTAACACTTCCTCCATCGTCATCACACAGTTCATCAACGATAACCTCGCTAACCGCAAAGTTTCCTCCATTACTACCGATTGTTCCACTATAGTTCAATACACAGCCACCGGCATCCGTAATAGTACACGTATAAGTTCCAGAGGTTAATCCTGATATGTCCTCGGTGGTAGCGCCATTAGACCAGTTGAATGTATAAGGAGTGGCTCCACCGGAAATAACCAGGTCAATGTATCCGGTACTGTCTCCACAGCTTTCATTTTGTTCCAGGGAACTAACCAGCGTTAATCCGGTTGTGTTATTATTCACCACGGTATCAAGGGTTGTTGAACAACCCACATCATCCGTAACCACTACCGAATAAGATCCTGCAGATAGACCAGACAAATCCTCAGTTGTGGCACTATTAGACCAGCTGTACGTATATGGCATTGTGCCGCCTGAAACGGTCAGGTCAATTGCACCGGCCGCGTCACCGCAATTTTCATCGGTAACGGATGTAATGGAAGCGGTAAAGCCTCCTGTAACATTTACTATGTTTTCGGTTGTTGATACGGTACACCCGAAGTTGTCCGTAACACTTACAGAATAGGCACCTGCAGACAATCCCGAAACATCCTGCGTTGTAGCTCCGTTAGACCAAGAATAGGAAATTGGCATGGAACCACCACTAATTTCAATGTCTATTGATCCACCAGCGTTTCCACACGCTTCGTCTGTAACAACTGCTCCATCGAGAGACAACGTACCCGGATCATTGTTAATAGTATATGAACCTGAAGTGGTACAGCCATTAGCGTCAGTTATTGTAATCGAATAGACACCTGACGATAATCCGGAAATATCCTCCGTTGTGGCACCATTAGACCATACATAAGAATAAGGAGCTGCTCCACCGGAAACGGTCAGGTTAATCTGTCCGGCACCGTTACTACAAATTTCATCAGCTACACTGGAGGCACTGATTGCTAATCCACTTCCAAGGTCATCTACAATTTCGGAATGGGTAACCGAACAACCATTATTATCTACAACCTGAACCGTATAAGTACCGGCGGAAAGTCCAGTAATATCCTCCGTAGTTGCACTATTAGACCAGGAGTAGGTAATCGGTGTAGATCCGTTGGAAACAGTAATATCAATGGCGCCATCTCCCGCTCCGCAAGATTCATCCGTTACCACACCCGCCACAGTCATTGCTCCGGCATTGTTTCCAACAGTTGCATTTACGTCTAACGTACACCCATTCTGATCGGTAATCGTGCATGTATAGATACCTGAAGGAATGGCTGTCAAATCCTCAGTAATGGCTCCTGTGTTCCACAGGTAGCTATACGGTGCCATTCCACCCGAAATTGTTACGTTAATCGCACCAAGACCATTTCCACATTGTTCATCAGTAACCATCACGTTGTCCAACGACATTGTTCCGGGATCATTGGACACTGTAATGTTTCCTGTTGACACGCTACAACCACTGGCATCTGTAATCGTGCATGAATACGTACCCTGATCCAGTCCTGAGATGTCTTCGGTTGTGGGACCTGAAGACCATGAATACGTTATCGTAGGTGTTCCCCCTGATACTGTTAAATCAATCGCTCCCTGATTGTCATCGCACAACTCGTTGGTTACGGATACATTGTCTAAGGACAAGGTTCCCGGAGTATCGTTGATCGTTCCCGAATAATTAACTGTACAACCTGCTGCATCTGTTACTGTAACAGAATAATTCCCGGCCAACTGTCCGGTAAGGTCTTCTGTTGTTGCTCCGGTCGACCATGAGAACGACGGACTTCCACTGGCTCCTGTTACGGTAATGTCAATCCCTCCAACACTTGTTGCACAAACATCATCAGTAACCGTACCAGTTACAGCAAGAGAACCAGCATTGTTTACTACGTTAAGACTGCCTGTGGAAACAGAGCATCCCGCATTGTCTGTAATCACACAAGAGTAGGTTCCGGCGGATAGTCCGGTTAAATCCTGAGTTGTTGCTCCGGTATTCCATAAATAGGTATATGGCGTCGCTCCGCCAGACACGGATAGCGTAATAGATCCAGAACCGTTTGAACATATTTCAGCCGTAATGGTAGGTGTTACCGTTAATGTAGACGCATTGTTGTTTATTGAATAGGATGCACTTACCGAACATCCGTTAGCATCGGTAATATCTACGGTGTAAGTTCCAGCCGACAAACCGGTCAGATCTTCAGTTGTAGAACCGTTTGACCACAGGTAACTAAGCGGCGCCGTTCCCCCGGAAACCACCAGATCGATACTTCCGGTAGCGTCTCCACAGTTCTCATCTGCTAAAATGGCATTATCGATTACCAAGGTCCCCGGAACATTATTTACAACTTCTGCGTGAGCAGTACTACATCCATTCGCGTCGGTTACCGTTACAGTATAAGTTCCGGCAGATACATTCAATAAATCTTCGGAAGTTGATCCACCCGTCCAGCTAAAGCTATAAGGAGCTGTTCCACCCGATACATCGATATTGATTGCTCCCTGACTGTTTCCACATATTTCATCAGTTACGAAATTGGTAGATACTGCAAGAGACGACGGCGAATTAAATATGGTTAAAGTTCCGGTAGACGTATTACAACCGTTCGCATCTGAAATGGTACACTCGAAATTTCCGGCAGATAGTCCGGAAATATCCTCTGTTGTGGCACCGCTATCCCAGTTAAAGGTAATCGGGGCTGTTCCACCTGAAACGGTCAGATCAATGGCTCCACTTGTATTACTGCATTCTTCGTTAGTGATGCTAACGTTATCTAAAGACAATGTTCCTGAAGAGTTTCCGACAGAATATGCTGCAGAAACCAAAACACACCCCGAAGCATCGGTAATTGTACACGTATAGGCACCTGCGGGTACATTGCTGATATCCTGGGTTGTTTGTCCTGAATCCCATGAATACGATATGGGCGCATTTCCACCCGTTACTGTTAGATCGATCGCACCAACTGAAGCACCGCAGGTATCATCGGCAACAACAGCAGTTTCATTTAAAGTTCCGGTGTTGTTTGAAATACTGATTGTCTCGGTCATCATACAACCTGCCCCATCCGTAATATCAACAGAATAAGTTCCGGCGGTAAGTCCAGTTATATCTTCGGTAGTAGCACCATTACTCCAATTAAAGGCGTATGGTAGCGAACCTCCGCTAACGGTAATGTTTATTGTTCCATTGGCACCACCACAAATCTCATCGTTGGTTGAAACTGAGGTTACGTCCAGGGTTCCTGTATAATTAGGGATAACAATTGTTTCAGAATCCGTACAACCATTTGCATCATTGACAGTAACTGTATATGATCCATAAGTCGTTCCGCTAATATCATCGGTCGTTTCGCCGGAATCCCAACTTACGTTATAAGGTAAAGATGGATCGGTAACCGTAATATCTATTGCTCCCACTCCACTTCCACAGGTATCACTGGTAACGTTGATATTGGTTATGTCCAGGTAGCAGAAGCCCGAACAGGAACTTACATCGTTCAGTATACTGAATGAGCCAGTCCCTACACATCCGTTTCCGTCGGTTACGGTTACATTGTAAGTTCCAACCTGCAAGCCATTGATGTCCTGAGTAGTTGCTCCATTTGACCAGGAATAACCGTAAGAGCCGGTTCCTCCAGACACTGAGATATCAATACTTCCATTATTAGTTCCGCATATTTCATTTTGTGAACTAACAAGGTTTACGGTAACTGCCGGCATCTCCCCAACAGTAATATCCTCACTAAACAAACAGGAGTTTGCATCGGTAACGCTAATCGTGTACAATCCTGCCGGCAGTCCGGTAACGTCTTCGGAAGTTGGACCATGCGACCACGAAATACTATAAGGAGGTGTTCCTCCAGAAATTGTAACATCGATTGCTCCGTCGGATCCTCCCGCGCACGTAGCATTTGAAACGGACGACGTAATGTTAATGCTCGAAATATTGTTCAGGTTAAAAGTCATGGAGTCTGTACAACTAGTTGTATCAGTAACCCATACTGTGTATGTTCCTGACGGAATACCTGATATATCCTGGGTAGTAGCTCCGGTAGACCATAAATAAGTAAATGGCCCATGATCTCCAATCACGTCGATATTGATGGCACCATCTGATCCGCCGCAATTCGCCTGGGTAATAAAACCAGAAATATCCATTCCCTCAGGTTCTTCTATAACCACTAAAGTATCTGGAAGATCAGATAGCAATGAAATGTTCCACTCAAAAATGTAGCCGTTGTCGAGGTTAAGGTTGTCCGTTACCTCCATCGTCCATGTACCATTTAACTCTGCACCCAACAACTGATTTAGAGGTTCAAACGAGGTGTAAGAACCGGCGATCAGGTAATTGTCGGTATAGTTATGTCCCTGAGCATCGGTATAATTTCTAGTCCATGTATTCGACTCGGCTACCATGGTTCCCCAGGATGGAGTGTCATTCCAGCAATAGTCATATCCGGTTCCAGGGTCTGTAAGCGTAGAACTTGCCGCACCGTCTACCGGAGCTGTGGCGATTGGTTCCCCTAAATCACATGAACCTCCGCCAGGATATTGTTTAAGAATAACCGACTCACCGGTAGGTGCAATAATTCTAATCTCGAGATCACCTAAATAAGAATGTTCCAGATTGGCACATATATGCTGTAACTGGCTCATGGTATCAAGAGTGGCTCCGGGGTCAAATCCTGAGATGATAATGTCGCTGGTGTACGTAACACCGGAACCATCCGGTAAAAATGTGGTGCCCGCGTCGAACGCTCCTCCAACAACCAGTGCTTCCGCTTTACACCCATAGGTATCGTAAACCTGTACTGAGTATTCACCTGCTGCCTGTCCGGTAATCGGCACGCTGGTATAATCGATAACGGTTCCGTTCGAGTCGGTTACTTCGTAGGTATAAGGAGGGAAACCGCCGGTAGCATTCACATTAATAACCCCTGTACTATCGCTGTGACAGAGCAGATCTGTCCCATTAAGGTCGAATTCTATTGGTTGGGCATCATCAATAAACAGAAATGCAGTATCCAGCGGCGAGCAGGGTGTGGATTGGTAAATAATGTATATCGACTCCTGCCCCTCTGTGATTCCATCGGAAATGGAATTGATTATAATACTGGCCTCGGTTTGACCTGCGGGAATGGTAACCAACGTATCGATAAACTGGTAGTCAACACCGTTGGTGGCTGTACCGCCAATGGTATAAGTAATGTCAGTATCCGTTGAAGAAGGATCTAACAAGCTAAATGTGAAGCTGGCCGGAATACAGCCTTCCAGAGCGATACTATCAGCATTAACGGTCTGTGTACTTACATCTACCGTTCCCTGAATGAAACTGTTCTCTTTTAGAAATACCGCCGAGTTCCAGACTTCGTCTCCCGCATCTGCTATAACCAGCCGTAAAGTGTAAGTCTGACAAGGAATGAGAAAGTCTCGTTGGGCTTTAAGTGTAGTAGTCCATGCGTCGTATTGAACGGTTGTTCCGCCAGTATTGTCAACATAAAGGTGATTGTTGGTGACGGCATTGATGTTGTTAATACTCACCGGGTTACTCGTTCCCGGCACAAGAGCAATGTTTTCCTCTCCGGTTATCCCAGGCCCACTAATAAAAAATGAAAACACATCGTTAAACGCTGATGAGTTAGGCGGAGCATATTCGGGATACTCTTCCGATGCAAAAATGTACTCAAACTCAATATATGACGATTGTACCTCAAAATCAAACCTAAGTTCCACGGCATCAAAAGTGGCAACTCCACCTGCAATGCTATCCATCACTGGATCTCCCGGCTGACCAAGATCATCGTAAAAACCTCCGGCATCATCGTTCGGACCTGGTGCATTGTTTACATCACCTGTAGAAAGAATCACACCACTTGCCATGCCCAGAGAAGAAGCCGAACCGTCAAATGAGCCAGAAGCCAGAGAGGCTCCGGTAAGTGTTGCTCCTGTTACTGTTATTCCTGGTCCGGCCAGAAGTTGAGCCAAATCTGTTGCCGTCGGAGTATCATCTACAGTCAATTGAGAAAGGCCAGACAGCGGAAATACCATCAAGGCAAATAAAGCACCAAACAGCGCTTTTCTAGTAAAGTGTTTCATAACCACAGGGGTGTAAAATGTGTTGTTAAGCTAAGGCTTGTAAGCTACTAAATCAGTTCAGTTTACACAAGTACCCAGGCGACTATAATGACCCCTTATTCCGGTATAATTTGATTCCTAAAGAAATAGAACACCACCGACTAAACAAGATTCGAATTTTAAAATACCAAGCTTAATAATGGCAGAATGCCCTACGGATTGGGATATTTGGCTACGAAGAAATGAATGCTTGCTGAAAAAATTATGATTTTTTTACTACTATGTATTGCATAATACCTTCTTTTGTATATATCTTTGTATTGTTTTAGTACTATTCCATGAAAATAGAAAACACAAAAGCACAGATGAGAAAAGGAATACTGGAGTATTGCATTCTCTCCATCATTGACAAGAAGGAATCTTACCCTTCCGATATCATTGAGGAGTTGAAGAGCTCAAAATTAATCGTGGTTGAAGGAACTTTATACCCCTTGCTAACCCGGTTAAAAAATGCAGGGATTTTAACCTATAGATGGGAAGAATCTACATCAGGCCCACCCCGTAAATACTACAGTCTGACCAATGATGGCAAGTCATTTTTAGACGAACTTCAGGAAACCTGGAGTGATTTAAGCAAAGCAGTAACGAAAATCACCAAATAAACCGGAGCATGAACAAGACAGTAACAGCGAATATAGCTGGATTCATTTTTAACATTGAGGAACAAGCATATCAAAGCCTCAGCACCTATCTCGAAAATATTCGTGCCAACTTCGGCGATGAGCAAGAAAGAGACGAGATCATGCGCGACATTGAAATGCGTATCGCTGAGTTGTTCCAATCCATGATAAACGAGTGCAAGCAGGTGATAATTGAAGCGGATGTAACCGAAGTGGTAGAGGTAATGGGGCAACCGGAAGATTATGCCACAGATGATTACCAGGAAGAACCCGAACCGGTAACAATGAAAGCTTCAAAAAAGAAGTTATTCCGGGATCCGGACAATGCAATGCTCTTTGGTGTGTGTAGCGGATTAGCGGCGTATCTTGGAATAGATGTTCTTTTGATCCGAATCGCCTTTATAATATTCGGTATCGGAGGTACTGGCATTGTAGCGTACATCGTCCTCATATTTGTAATTCCTGAAGCCTTAACTACCGCAGACAAGTTAAGAATGAGAGGAGAACCGGTAAATGTTGAAAGCATTAAAAAGGCCTTCCATAAATCCAAAGATCATATTGAAAAATCAGGCGGTAAGGTAAAGGAAAAAGCCAGAAAAGTGGCCAATAATGGCGCAGGTGCGGCAAGAAAATTCTTTCGGATTGTTGGTAAAATATTTGGATTTGGTTTGATCGCCTTTGGGGTAACCATGTCAATCATTTTATTTAGCCTGTTTTTAGGTGAAGGCGGAGTAATCCCGTTGATTGGCGATGGTTCTACCATTTCCTATGCACAATTCATGGATATTGTATTTCACAATCAATTGCAGGGGAACATGATGACCATCGGGTTGTGCATGGTTATTGGTATTCCCATACTCGGAGCCATATTTATTGGTATAAAATTGCTGCTTGGCATTAAAGGGAGTATTAAAGGATTCACTGTTTCCGCCGTATGCGGATGGGTTATTGGCTGTATTTTGTGTGCTGTAACGGGGCTTCAACTTGGTCTTGAATTTCAAGATCAAGGATCGGTGGATTACAAAGTAGAACTACCAAATCCGGCAACCGACACTTTGTATCTGGATGTTCAGGAAGATGTTCATTTCAGCAACAACATTTCCTATCAACATGGAATTCAGATAGATGATTTGCTTAGTACAGATAAAGAGAACATCCTATTTGGCTATCCGGCTCTCGAAATCAGACGAACCGATATTGACACAAACTTTAGCGTGCAACTAATCAAAGAGAGTCGCGGTATTACTCAGAAACAAGCCATTGTAAGGGCAGAAAATATTGTCTACAATATTGATACAGCTGCCAACCAAATATCCTTCAGTCCTTATTTTACGAGTTCACTGGCAGACAAATGGCGCGGACAAAATGCTACGATCGTGGTAAATGTTCCTAACGGAAAAACTGTACATATTTCTAAAAACCTGGATCGAATCCTTCATCATACAGAATATCTGCATGGAATGAACAGTACCAAAATGGTGGATCACTACTGGACTATGGAAGACAAATCATTAAAATGTACTGGTTGTTCCGAGTTAAGGAGATATGAATTGGTAGAACTATAGCCCTTTCCTTTAAAGTTGGGAAAACTCTTTGCGCTGGCCAAAACCCAACATTTTTAAGGTTGTCCTATTCTTAATCTTAAGCGCTCAATCTGTTCCGGTAGACGAGACCTGATTTATCGTTAGCAAAATACCTCGATTATGGGTATATTCGCGAGACGAAAAATGGAGCCTATGTCGAAAGAAAATGCAGAAGTTTTGGAGGGTAAAGAATTAAGTTTCGAAGAGTTTAAGGCAGAAATACTTGAAGACTTTAAGATCGCCAACATCAGTAGAGAAGCCTCTTTACTTGGTAGAAGGGAAGTTTTAACAGGCAAGGCGAAGTTTGGAATTTTTGGGGACGGAAAGGAAGTAGCCCAAATTGCGATGGCAAAACAATTCAGAAATGGAGACTGGCGCTCTGGATACTACAGAGACCAAACATTTATGATGGCCATTGGAGAATTAAACGTTCAGCAATACTTTGCAGCCCTGTATGCACATACAGACCTGGAGCATGAACCAACTTCTGCAGGGAGACAAATGGGTGGGCACTATGCTACCCGAAGCCTTAACGAAGATGGCACATGGAAAAATCTGATGGAGTTAAAAAACTCGTCAGCCGATATTTCTCCAACTGCCAGTCAAATGCCACGGGTATTAGGACTGGCTCAAGCCTCCAAAGTATTCCGCCATGGCGAAAACCTTGAAAACTTCACTCAATTTAGTAATGGTGGAAATGAAGTGGCATTTGGAACCATTGGTGATGCAAGTACTTCGGAAGGCTTATTCTGGGAGACCATAAATGCGGCAGGCGTACTTCAGGTTCCCCTGGTAATGTCTGTCTGGGACGATGGCTATGGGATTTCGGTTCCAAAAGAATATCAAACCACAAAGGGTTCCATTTCAGAAGCGCTGTCGGGAATGGAAATGAAAGAGGGCGATTCTAATGGTTATAAAATTTTCAAAACGAAAGGCTGGGACTACGTAGACCTGTGTAAAACATACGCGCAAGCCGTGGCAATATCCAGGGAAAAGCACATACCTTGTTTAATCCATGTTGAGGAAGTTACCCAACCTCAGGGACACTCCACTTCGGGATCGCATGAGCGTTATAAATCACCTGAGCGATTGGAGTGGGCAAAAGAGTTTGATTGCATTGCTAAGCTGAAAACGTGGATTCTTGAGACAGATTTTGGCGGACAGAAAATTGCGACCGAAGAGGAACTCAATCAAATTCAGAAAGATGCCAAGAAGCATGTAAAAGATCAAAAAGCACTAGCCTGGAAGTCATTTATCACCCCTCTTAAAGAAGAGCTTAAAGAAGTTTCAGGACTTATCGGGAACATGGCGACCGAAAGCTCCAACGGAGCCTTCTTAACTAAGATCAAGGAAGAACTTGATAGTTCACTGGATCCCATTAGAAAAGACATTATATCCGCGGCCAAGAAAGCTCTCAGATTGGTGCGATCGGAAAATTTGGCGAGTAAACAGGCACTAACAAACTGGTTGAACGAATCGAAAATCGCCAACCATGATCGATACTCCAGTTATCTCTACTCACACTCCAAGCTCAATGCTCTGGATATAAAAGAGGTAGAAGCAGAATATGGAGATCAACCGGAAATGGTAGATGGCAGAATTGTTCTGAAAAACAACTTTGAAACAATTTTTGAGAACAATCCGCTGGTATTAACCTTCGGTGAAGATGTGGGCCAAATTGGTGGAGTAAACCAAACCATGGAGGGAATGCAGGAGAAATTTGGAAAGCTCCGGGTTTCTGACACAGGCATTAGAGAAGCCACCATTATAGGTCAGGGTATTGGTATGGCTATGCGAGGGCTTAGACCTATCGCTGAAATCCAATATTTGGATTATCTCCTTTACTGTATCCAAATAATGAGCGATGATCTGGCAACGGTACAATACCGTACAAAAGGAGGACAAAAAGCTCCACTCATCATCCGAACCAGAGGGCACCGCCTGGAAGGTATCTGGCATGCCGGATCACCGATGGCAGGAATCATCAATTTGGTAAGAGGTATGTATGTATGCGTGCCAAGAAACATGACCAAAGCGGCAGGATTCTATAATACGTTACTTGAAAGTGATGATACTGCACTAGTGGTGGAATGCCTGAATGGTTACAGAAGTAAAGAGCCACTACCTACAAACTTAGGTGAGTTCAAAACACCTCTTGGAATTCCTGAAATTACCCGGGAAGGAACAGATGTAACCATCGTCTCCTATGGTTCAACATTTAACTTGTGTACCAAAGCTGCTATTGAACTGCAACAAGCAGGTATTTCAGTGGAGCTGGTAGACGTACAGACGCTTCTTCCTTTTGACGTTAACCATACCATTGTAGAGTCGCTTAAAAAGACCAACCGGGTTCTGTTTGTAGACGAAGACGTTCCTGGTGGAACCACAGCCTATATGATGCAAAAGGTACTGGAAGACCAAGGTGGCTTTTATTATCTTGATTCGGAACCAAAAACATTGAGTGCAAGAGATCACAGACCGGCGTATGGATCTGATGGTGATTACTTCAGCAAGCCTTCAATTGAAGACATCTTTGATGCGGTATATGAGATGATGAGCGAGGCAGATCCGGCCACGTATCCCAGAATCTACTAATTCATTGTTGAGATGAGAATTATTTTGCTGCTAATACTTGCTTTTATTGGCCTGAATTTTCATGCGCAAACCAAAACAGAGCGTCTACAGAAAAGACTCGCTATATCTGGCAAAAACCAGTTCCAACGGATTCGCATCGAGTTTGATGAAAATGTGAATTGCCGCTACTGGAATCAAGAGTTTTACCAGCAAAAAGTCCCTGTAAATCAACGCCCGACTCTAATTATTGAAAAATTGCAAAGCCAGGCGGAAGCATCCCAATCGGGTTTACTGGAAAAGTTCATGAAAGATTGGCGAAAAGACGTAAAGAACGTACAGCCTTTCTGGATTGTGAATATGATAGTACTGGAAGCGAAACCTGTCATTATCGATCTGATCGCACAAATGGACGGAGTCGCATTGGTGGATCTGGAAGAAACCAAAATTCAAATGAACGAGTACTTTCCCACCGAAATTCCAATGCCAAAGGCCATTGGGGCAGCCGAACCTGGACTGGTTGCCATAAATGCACCAGCTTTATGGGCAATGGGTTATACCGGTCGCGGCACGGTAGTTTATGACTACGATACAGGTGTATGGCCAGACCACCCAGCTTTTTCGGATCGATTCATGGCCAACTTTTTTCCAATGGAACAATCCTGGTTAGGTTATTACAAAGACTTTCCAACCGGCGTTTACAATAGTCATGGCACTCACACATTGGGCACAATGGCCGGTTTAGATACTGCTACAAACGACACCATTGGCTGCGCATTTGAATCCTATTGGATTGCATGCGATCACATCAGAAGTTCTGTCGCGGAACTTCCTCCAATTACAGATATGGTTCTCGCCTTTGAATGGGCACTCGACCCTGATGGTGATCCTGGCACGACATACGACGTGCCACATGTGATTAATAATTCCTGGAGATGGTATGATGATGCAGACACTCTTTACTGTAGTGGCTTTGTAGTGAACCTAATGAATGCGATTGAAGCGGCAGGAATTGCCAATGTATTTTCAGGCGGGAATTTTGGACCATCCAACACAACCATCTCCTCCCCTCAGCGAATTAATACTTCTGACGTAAATACGTTCAGTGTGGGAAGCGTAGATGGCAACAGCTCGTTCCCCTACCCCATTTCCACATTTTCCAGTATAGGACCAAAGCAATGTCCAGGTTCAGGTTCACTGGCCATACACCCGGAAGTGGTTGCGCCGGGTCAGAATGTACGTTCCGCGTGGGGTCGGGATGGATACAACAGCATATCAGGCACCAGTATGGCTGCGCCACATGTTTCAGGTGCATGTTTATTACTGAAAGAAGCCTTTCCAATGGCTACCGGAGAGGAAATATTAAGAGCATTATACCTCACTGCAGTTGATCTGGGAGCAGCAGGCGAAGACAACACTTACGGCATGGGAATTATAGATTGCCTGGCTGCCTTCAACCATCTGGCGCTTACCTATACCCCGGAAAACCCCAATGCAATAGCGTGGGATCTGGCCATTGTCAAAGTGAACAACCCAGATGATGATTTGGTAACCTGCACCGGAACGTTCAATCCAACGGTGACATTAATGAACCAAGGAGACAGTACCATCACCAACATTTCCATTTTTGACACCATTGCCGGATATAGCAACACGATCAATTGGACAGGTACTTTGTTGCCCGGACAGCAAGCTGTCGTTAGCCTGGCCCCATTGTCCATATCCAGCCAGGGCGAATTGGAGTACTTAGTAGTTGCTACAATTAACCATGCTGGTGCAAACGACATTGATTTGTACAATGATCGTAGAATTAATCGGTTTACGATTCGTCCGGAACATACTGTGCCCTACCTGGAAAAGTTCGAAAACGGATTCGGAGATGATTGGATGGTGGAAAACGCAGATGATGGCCTATCATGGGAAATCGACACAACAGCTGGTCTACCCTGGAATGTTCAATCTGCTACTTTGCAACATTTTTGGTATACGCCGGTAGTAAATCAGGAAGACGAATTAATCGGACCAAACATTTCTACTGCAGCTTTAGCCAATCTCTTCTTCAAATTTGACCGTGCTTACGAGGACAGAAATAGTGCCGGAAGGCAAGATTCTCTGATCATCTATCTTTCAACGGATTGTGGCCAAACATGGCCTTATCAGATTTACAAAAACTGGGGAGTAAATATGGCTACGATCGACACTATAAATATTTCGTTTGTCCCTTCTCAACCCCACCATTGGGTTAGCGATTCAATTGACCTGTCAGCCTATCTTGCCCATTCAGAATTGATGGTGAAATTTGTAAGTAAGAATAGAAATGGACAAAATGTCTGGATCGATAACGTACGTTTCTATGAATCGGTAGACCCGGCGACTGTGGAAGGGCTTAACTCTAATCAGGTTAAGATATACCCAAATCCTACAAATGATGTTGTCGTTGTAAACCGATACAACACTGCAAACTGCAACGTCAAGATATACAATAGTTCCGGGCAGATCGTTTACTTTACAGAGATGCAGGAAAATCAACTAACTATTGATGTCGGACATTTGGCGCCAGGCATCTACACGATTGACGTTCAGGGTACTCAAACAATGTTGGTTGTAAAATAATTGAGGCTAATTTAATTCGAAGAAACTTGAACACAGAGTTAAATAAAGATTACTGGGATGCCAGGTACCGGGAATCGGAAACCGGTTGGGATATCGGCTTTCCCTCCTACCCCCTTGTTGACTATGTTGATCAGCTGCGAGACCGGAATCTAAAGATTTTAATTCCTGGTTGCGGAAACGGATATGAAGCCGAGTACTTATGGCGAAAGGGATTTACGGATGTACAGGTGTTGGATTACAGTAAAGAAGCCTTAAACGGTTTTTTATCGCGGGTACCAGACTTTCCGGAAGAAAACATACATATTGAAGACTTCTTCAACCACAAAGGAAGTTATGACCGCATTCTTGAACAAACTTTCTTTTGTGCCTTGAATCCTTCCCTGAGAACCAAATATGCTCAGAAAATGAGAGAACTTCTGAAACCTGGAGGAAAACTGGTTGGAGTCCTCTTTAATGACCCGTTAAATGACGACCATCCTCCCTTTGGGGGAAATCCACTGGTGTACCTTGGTCATTTTCAACCGCATTTTGAAAACATTTACATGAAACCTTGCTACAATTCCATTCAACCACGAATGGGGCGGGAACTCTTTGTGATGTTCTCTTGAAGCACTACATTTATTCTATGGAAAGTGTTCAAACGCTCATACTCAATCCAAATCAGTGTAAACAAAAAATTGACCGGATTGCTCACCAGATTCATGAAAGTTTCTACGAAAGTGAGATACTATATATCGTTGGAATTGCAAACCGGGGCTACTTGTTTGCAGAACAAATTGCAAGAGTCCTTGAGAAAATTTGCGCTTTTAAGATACAACTGGTTCAACTAAAACTCAACAAAGACAACCCGATCACCAACCCTGTGGAGCTGGAAGTACCCATCGAACAATTGAATGGAGCCTCTGTAGTTTTGGTTGACGATGTGCTGAATTCCGGAAAGACCTTGATTTATGCGTTAACTCATTTACTCAAGGCAGATCTGAAAATGATCAAAACCGCAACTCTTGTAGACAGGCGGCATCGAAGATATCCGGTAAGGGCAGATTATGTGGGCTTAACCTTGTCTACTACCCTTCAGGAACACATCTCTGTGGAGTTTAAAGGCTCAGAGATTGAAGTATTTCTGAAATAGAGTTCTTCAGCATTTCCACATCAGGTTCAGTCAGAACAACGTCTGCCTTCTCATAAATTGGACGACGCTCTTTCATCAAATCCGCGATAAACGTTTGCAACCTGTTTCTGTTGTCATTCACTAATGGACGATTGGTGTTTTTCTCGATGCGCTTCATCAGCGTTTCCAATGGCCAATCAAGAAAGACGGTTACTCCCGATTTTTTCATCCGGTCTATATTTTCATTAAAACACGGAAAGCCACCACCGGTAGAAATGATTGCCTGTTGAGGACTCGACTCAATTTTACCCAAAAGCTCCATCTCAAGATCTCTAAAGTGCTGTTCCCCGTTGGTGGAGAATAATTCCGGAATCGACTTTCCTGCTTCTTTGGCTATGGTCCAGTCGGTTTCGATGAAGTCAACATCCAGTTCTTTGGCAAGTTTGTGCCCCATGAAAGTCTTACCAGACCCCATAAACCCGATTAGATAAATTTTATTTCTGATTATGCTATTTTGCTGATTGGTCAAACCTTATGATAAGTATTGTATGCTGCAGACAAACTATTAAATTCGCACAAATTTATCCAAAAGATGAAACTGGTCGAAGTAAAATCTGCGCCGGAGGTAAAGCTTTTCCATAAGGTTCCCAGAATCATTTATAAAAATGATGAGAACTGGATTCCTCATTTGGAATCGGACATCGAGAAGATCTTTGACCCTTCAAGGAATAAACTATTTCGCAACGGGAAAGCCATTCGATGGGTCCTTCTTAATGATCGCGGTGAACTTGTAGGTAGAATTGGCGCTTTTGTAAATGGCAAAACTTCCTACACGTTTAAACAGCCAACCGGAGGCATTGGGTTCTTTGAATGTATCAATGATCAGAATACGGCCAATTTTCTCTTGAATTCGGCTAAAGACTGGCTTGAAAATGAGGGCATGGAAGCAATGGATGGCCCGATTAACTTTGGTGAAAAGCAGGAATTTTGGGGTTTGCTGGTTGAGAATTTTAGTGAGCCTTCCAGCTACATGATGAATTACAACCCGAAGTATTACAAGGAACTTTTCGAGAACTACGGATTTCAGGTTTATTATTACCAGTACATCTACCACCGGGATTTAAGCATACCTGCCCAAGAAGTGTTTGTAAGGAAATACAATGCCATCAAAGCAGATCCTGATTACGAAATCACTAGTGTTCGGGGTAAATCACCAGAGCAAATTGCAGAAGATTTTCACACGGTTTACAACGCAGCATGGGGTGGACACGACAATTTTAAGGCAATGCCTCTGGCAGTTGCTAAAAAGGTGGTAAAGGCTCTTAAACCAATTATGGATCCTGACATTGTGGTGTTTGTGTACCACAAGAAAAAGCCCATTGCATTTTACGTCAATATTCCTGAATTAAATGACATTTTCAAGTTTGTAAACGGTAAGCTTAACTGGTGGAACAAACTCAAGGTTTTCTACCACTTAAAGCGCAGAACCCCAAGTCGCATGGTCGGCATTGTATTCGGCGTTTCTCGTGAGTACCACGGCAAGGGAATGGACGGTGCGATGATTAAATGGACCGAAGAAAATATCGTTACCTTAAACCGTTACAACGATACTATTATGACGTGGATTGGAGACTTCAATCCGAAGATGATGCGCATCTGTGAAAACCTGGGTGCCGAGAAGTACAGAACATTGGCAACTTATCGTTATTTATTTGACCGCAATGCCGAATTTGAGCGCTGTCCGATCGTAGAATAATGAGGGTTCATCGAATCCATCAGGGCAATTTTTCAATTTTTATCGGTCGTCTTTGCAAATCTGTAAAATGCCATTATATTTGCACCCGCATTCGCAATGCTACTGCGGAAAACGCAGGCTTACTTAAACGGAAGTAAGGGCAGAGTGAACATGCTTTGATTCGTTAGCTCAGTTGGTAGAGCACCTCCCTTTTAAGGAGGTGGTCCTGGGTTCGAGCCCCAGACGAATCACTAAAAAAGGTCATTTGCGTAAGTCGATGGCCTTTTTTCGCTTCTAAGCGGCTCTGAGAAGCTTAACAAAGATTAGCCCCATAGTTCAACAGGATAGAATAGCCGCCTCCTAAGCAGCAGATTTGGGTTCGAGTCCCGATGGGGCTACTATACAACCCCCAACCAAGGTTCCGCACTCACTAGTACATGAAACAACTGAAACAGAGTTTAGGCGAGTACCCAAACCATCAGTTGAAATCAAAAAAATATCTTAGAAAGTGTGACAAACTAGATTTTGTCACGAATAATGGGGTAAAACTAAATTTGATTTGAACCACCGGGAAAAACAATTCTTATCCGTTCTGGATGACCACAAGGGCATCATTTACAAAGTAGCCAACACCTATTGTCAGGATTTATCGGAGAGAGACGACTTGATTCAGGAAATCAGCCTACAAGTGTGGCTCTCTCTTGAAAATTTCAATGAGCAATATAAATGGTCAACCTGGATCTATCGGATTGCCATAAATACCTCTATCTCCTTTTACCGCAAAAACAAAATCCGGAAACAAAACACGGTGAGCTTACCTCCGGTAATTCAGTTGGAAAAACCCATCGAACAGGATGTTGAAGAAGAAAACCTGATTCTCTTAAAACAGTTTATCCGTGAGTTGAGGGAAATTGATAGAGCCCTGATTCTACTGCACCTGGAAGGGCTAAGCAGTAGAGAAATTTCGGAGGTAATTCGCACCACCCAAACCAACGTAACGACTAAAATATCCAGGATAAAGAAGAAACTAAAACGCAGATTCGAAGAACATAATAAACAACAACATGAACCATCTTGAATTAGAACACATCTGGAAGTCTCAGGATCAAAAAATGGAACGGTTACTCGCAATAAACAAAGACATTGCAGTCAACCTTTCCAAACAAAAGCTGAATAGACAAATTGGCAAACTTTATCGGCCTAAATGGACAGCAATTTTGATAGGAATACCCTATACGTTTCTTTTGATGGTAATCAGTACCATCGCCGCGGTATCCGGCGCCTATTTTGTGGCAGTTGGTTTCGGAAACATCTCATTGATTATGTTAATCATGTTATTGATCTATTTCCGCCAGGTGCGATTAATCAATCAGGTAAGAAATGAGGAGGAAGTTCTATCCACTCAACAAAAACTATCAAAACTTAAAATTTCGAGTTACAGAAGTCTCCATTTGGCGGTGTTCCAATTGCCCTTCTGGGCAGTTTGCTGGATAAGCGTTGATGCACTTAAAGAAAGTCCGTTCGTCTACGGTGGAATTAACCTGTTGGTATTTGCCGTTCTATCCTATATCGCTTATTGGATCTTTAGAAAGTTAAGCCCTGAAATTGCTGAGTCAAAGATTCGGGATTTTTTCTTTTCAGGTAGCGAATGGGAGCCAATTCTAAGGTCTACCGAAATCCTGGAACAGATTAAGGAGTATGAGAGATAAACGGATAGCCATCTGCTAAAATCCATACCTTGCACAAGCGATACGTTTATGGAAACAGATTTATCTAAAACCTAATCTATGAAGACCAAAAACCTTTTGCTCCTTCATGGTGCCCTGGGCACCGAGGAACAATTGTTGAAATTGAAAGAGAAACTATCTGATCAGTGCGATGTACATTCATTTACTTTTGAAGGCCACGGAAAAAAACTATCCGGGAATGGCTTTTCGATAGAACTCTTTACTCAGAACATACTAGAGTTTTTGTCTGAAAAAAACATAACCCGCACCAACATTTTTGGTTATAGTATGGGGGGTTACGCAGCACTAAATTTTGCCTTTCAATTCCCGGAAATGGTGGAGAACATTGTAACGTACGGGACCAAGTTCAATTGGAATAAAGAAACAGCGGCTAAAGAAGTAAAAATGCTCGACGCCGAAACCATTGAAAAGAAGGTTCCCAAATTTGCAGCGCATTTACAATCGGTACATGAGCCTTCAGATTGGAAAGCCGTGCTTTCGAAAACCGCTCAGATGATGCTGGAGCTGGGGGACCAACCAACATTAACTCCCGCCTTATTGAGCAATATCCAGCATCAGGTGCTTGTTGGAGTTGGGGATCAGGACAACATGGTCACAATTGAAGAATCGCAATTTGCAGTAGATCAGCTTACGAATGGTAACTTAAAAGTGCTCGAAGGATTTCATCACCCCATTGAGCAAAACAACCTGACTGAATTGGCCCAGGTTATTCATGAGCACTTAAAAACATCAGATTCTATCGTCATCCGTTAGTTTGTTTTCTGATGCCAACCGTAAAAACATATCACAGCATCAATGCGAACCAGAACAACGCACAGTTTGCAATCACCGCAATGGCTGATATATACCAACAACGAAATGGCAAGCAAGACGAACCTCACAGGCACGACTACTTTACGGTATTGGTGATCCGAACAGCTTCAGGCACTCACAAAATAGACTTCAACTCCTACCCTCTGGGAATTCATCAAGTTTTTTTTGTTTCTCCAGGACAAGTCCATCAAATTATTGAGAATAAGGAGTCTGATGGTTTCGTTATGACTTTTTCAACAGAGTTCCTAATCCGAAATGGTATCCATCTTTCATTCATAGAAAGTTTGAATTTGTTTCAGGTTTATGGACAAAGTCCCCCTCTTCAACCAGAACCACAGGCATTCGAAAAAATTGAAAGGTATACTTTAGAAATCTACGAATTGTTCAGGAGCGAAGTCAAAATGAAAGAGCTGTCCATTGGGGCCTTCCTAAAGCTAATTCTCATCGAATGCAACAACATCTGTACTCTTAATCAAAAGAACACGGAAGTTGAACTATCAGACAACAAGATCATCCGGGAATTCAAACAATTGGTAGATCAGGAATTCAGAAAAGAACACTCTACATCTTACTACGCCGGATTACTGAATATAACACCGGACCATTTGAACCGATTAATTAAAAATTCCATTGGTAAATCGGCCAAAGAATACATCCAATCGCGAATTACCACAGAAGCAAAAAGACTTCTCTACTTTTCTGATCTGTCTGCCAAGGAAATTGGTTATGAACTGGGATTCAGCGAACCCGCGAACTTCAGCGCCTTCTTCAAGAAATGTACAGGATACTCTCCCTCCAATTTCTTACAAAAAGAATCGGCCAGTTAACCTTCGGGACATATCTGATTTTCATAAGTAAAACCCGATTTCTGATATTTCGTGCGAACGAATGAAGGTCCAACTTTGTTTTGAATTTAATAATCAGGCAAATGGATCGGAAAGAATTTCTCAAAGCAGCCGCTATAACGGGTTTGGCAGGAGCAGTTGCTCCGGGAATACTAAGAGGAGCCAATGTCAGTATGGAAGAATCAACCTACGACAGGCTCTTAGAACAAGTGGGATTCAATCATTTGCCGAATAAAGAAAGAAAAACCATGAACACAGTAATTCATCGTGCGGAAACAAGAGGTCATGCCAATCACGGATGGCTGGATTCCCACCATACTTTCAGTTTTGCCAATTATCACAATCCCGAGAGAATGCACTTCGGCGTTCTTAGAGTGTTAAACGATGACATCGTCCATGCCGGACAGGGATTTGGGAAACACCCGCACGACAACATGGAAATCGTGTCAATTCCGCTGCAAGGAGACCTTGAGCATAAAGACAGCATGGGAAACACAGCTGTTATCAAAGAGGGAGATGTGCAGGTAATGAGTGCGGGAACAGGAATCTTCCATAGCGAATACAACAAGAATTCAGACAAAGAGGTAAAGTTTCTTCAGATATGGATCTTTCCGAATAAGAAAAATGTAACGCCTCGATACGATCAAATTTCCATTCGCGACATTGAAACTCAAAATTCATTTTACCAGGTGTTGTCCCCCAACCAGGATGACCAGGGTGTTTGGATTCATCAGGATGCGTGGTTCAGCCTGGCGAAATTCGAAGAAGGAGCGTCAGACGACTATCAGATAAAAAAGTCAGGAAATGGTGCCTATTTGTTTGTACTTGAAGGTGAAGTAGAAGTGGACGGGGAAAAACTGAATCGAAGAGACGGAATGGGCATCTGGAATACTGAAAAAATTTCTGTGAAGGCTACGCAAGATGCCAGAGTACTACTGATGGATGTACCTATGAATTTATAATAGAGGAGCGATGCAATTATTGGAAAATTTGAAATGGAGGTATGCGACTAAAAAGTACGATACCACCAGAAAGGTGAGTGAAACCCAAATCAATAGTATTAAAGAAGCCATCCGCTTGTCTGCAAGTTCTTATGGGCTACAATTATTCAAAGTACTGGATATACGATCGCGGGAACTGCGGGAACGACTTCAACCGGCTACCTGGGGACAATCACAGGTGACAGAGGCTTCCCACTTCTTCGTGTTTTGTAATTACCTCAACGTAAATGATGGTCATGTTGACGAATACATGGATTTAAAAGCAAGTACGCAGGAATTAGAATTGAATGCGATCAAAGGTTATGGTGATTTCGTAAAAACAAAGTTGAGTTTGAAATCACCGGAGGAAAAACAATGGTGGACAGCAAAACAAACATATATCGCATTGGCCAATGCCATGAACGCCTGTGCAGAACTCAATATCGACAGTACCCCAATGGAAGGTTTTGACCCGGAAGATTACAACCGCATTTTAGACTTAGAATCCCAGGGGCTTTCTGCCTCGGTTCTACTGGCGATTGGCTATCGAAGTGAAAAAGATACTGCGCAACACGGAAAGAAAGTGCGCAAGTCCATTCCTTCCATATTTGAAACCATTTAAATGGAAGAACCAACTAGAAGAGAAGTTGCGCTCCTAAGAGCCACAACTTCCTTCGTGAAAATGCCGCCAACTAGTTACAAATGGGCTGTACCGCACTGATTTCAGATTGCCGTGTAACAAACATCGCCACCCTGCTCTTTCCAATTCCACCACCAATGGTATATGGGAGTTTTCCGGCAATCAGCGCCCGATGGAAAGGTTTCTCCAGCCGATCCGTCACTCCGTGTTCTGCTAACTGGAGTTTTAAGGCTTCTTCATCTACCCGAACACCCATTGAACTGATTTCCAAACTCAGTTGGCGTTGGGCATCCCAAACAATCAGGTCGGCATTTAAACCGGGCCTCCCCTTTTCATCTCGGGTGGACCAATCATCATAATCCGGTGCCCTTAAATCGTGTGGCTCTCCGGAACTCAAGGCACCACCGATACCAATCAAAAGGACAGCGCCAAACTCTTTCGCAATTGCATGCTCCCGTTCCTTCGAAGAAAGTTTGGGATACCGCAAGTACAAATCTTCCGCATGAATGATTTTTAGTTCAGACGAAAGTGTTGGGATTTCACCGTTGCGCATGGAAACGATCTTCTCCACCATCCGTAACACTTCGTACACCGCTTTGCCATGTTCCACCAATGTTGAAAGTTTTCTATCCCCCTTATCGATGACCTTCTCCCAATCCCACTGATCCACCAAATGGGAATGAATCGGCGATAATACCTCATCCACCCGAATGGCTGTCATGTTGGTAACAATTCCCTGGCCCGGCCTAACTCCTAATTTCCCTAAATACCAACGTTTCCACTTCGCCAGTGAATGAACCACTTCATATGTCTCCTCTTTAACTTTGAAGGAAACCGGTTTCTCGTAGCCATTCAAATCGTCATTCAAACCTGAGCTTTTAGGAACGTACAAGGGTGCTCCTACCCTTACCAGGTTCAAAGCACGTTTCAATTCCAATTCAAATAAATCTTTTGTCTCTTCTACTTGGCTTTCTAATGCTAAGCTGCGAGTTTCAACTGCTGTTTCCATTCTGATTAATTTTTGACCAAAAGTATTTCACAAATAAAGAACAGGGATATTTTTAATTAAAAAACATTAAGGATTATAGCATTTTGATTTATTAATTTTACTTTTAAAAGCGAATTAGAAACTTTTAATTAGTAAACCTCTTAAAACAGCATCTATGCCCTTACAAATTGATAGTACAGACCGGAAAATTCTGAAGTACCTGATGAAGGATGCCCGAATGAAGGTAACCGATATCGCAAGCTACGTTGGTGTTACAGGGGCTGCCATTCATCAGCGACTGGCCAAGATCAAAAAGGCGGGTTTGATCAAAGGATTTACCGTGCGTCTTGATGAAAAGGAAATGGGATTCCGTACGTGTGCATTCGTGGGAATTTTCATGGTTCGCACCAATGAATACCAGGATATTGTGAGGCAACTGCTCAAAATTGAGGAAGTAGTGGAAGCACACTATACCACTGGCCAGTATGGACTATTCGTTAAAATGTATGCCCGCGACAATGATCACCTGATGCAGGTATTGAACAAGCAGATACAAGCCATAAAGGGCGTTTCCAGAACGGAAACATTTATCTCGCTGGAAGAGCCGATTCATCGGAACATTCCGGTTTAGTTTCTTCCCCACACAAGTATTTAACAACATCCCAGATCACCACTTCCCGACAATTATCGGGAAGCGGGCTCGTGGCCTTCCTTCTTTTGTTCGTGAATCACCTGACTTTGTCTCTCAATAGACTCCTGGTGAATGGCATGGTAAATCTTGGAAATGAATTTCGGTGTCAAGCCAAGTTCACCTCCTTTTTTGGTGTGATCCCTCAACAATTCGTTCCACCGACTTTCCTGGAAAATGGTCATGTTGTTCTGCTGTTTGAAACGAGCAATGTCCTCCGAAACATTCATTCTGAAATTCAGTAGTTCCAGAATCTGGTGATCGATGTAACCAATAGAGCTCCTGAGTTCTTCCATGGTATTCAGTTCCACACCAGCCGGTGTTTCCGACTTCACCTGTAGTCTGGTCATAATCATTGCCAGTTGATCAGGGGTTACCTGCTGCGCTGCATCGCTCCAGGCGTTTTGCGGATCGTGGTGTGTTTCAATCATCAATCCATCGAAGTTCAGATCCAGAGCCATTTGGGAGACTCCGTAAATAAGTTGTCGGTTTCCGGCAATATGGCTTGGATCATTGATCAACAACAAGTCGGGCATGCGTTCCCTTAAACGGATAGCCATTTGCCATTCTGGTTTGTTTCGGTAAGCCGACCTTTCGAACTGGGAAACACCTCTATGAATGGCTCCGAGTTTGTTGATGCCGCTTTTGTTCAGTCGCTCAATGGCTCCCATCCATAGTCCAACGTCAGGATTCACCGGATTTTTCACAAGTACCTGAATATCCACTCCCTTTAGGGCATCTGCAATTTCCTGAACTGCAAATGGATTGGCTGTGGTTCGTGCTCCTATCCACAACACATCTACCCCTGCTCTTAAGCTTTCGTATACGTGCTTCACATTGGCCACCTCGGTGGCAACAGGTAATCCCACCTCTTGTTTCACCCGTTGCAACCATTTTAGTGCAATCGCTCCATTTCCTTCAAATGATCCAGGCCGGGTTCGCGGCTTCCATACACCTGCCCGGAAAATACATACCCGGTGATCCTTCTTTAATTGATGCGCGGTATCCATTACCTGCTCTTCTGTTTCGGCGCTACAAGGCCCCGCGATGACCAATGGCCGATCTACTGGCAATTGAGGCCAGGCTTCTCTTTTTGTTAACATTTTTGCTTCATTTAAATGGTTCTATACTCCTGTTCTTCTCTTTTTTGTCAATCTTCAGAAAGTACAATTGGACTGTAGCGTCCTATTATTTTTAATTCTATTGTAAGTGGTCGTAACGCCTCAATAATCAGATCAAACGACAGTATTCCTTCCATCACAAAATCCAAGTAGAAGCGGTACTGAAACGGACTACCCAAGACAGGGGCAGATTCTATTTTGGTAAGATTAGCACCCAGCAGATCCAGCAAGGAAATGGCCCTTACCAAGGCGCCTTTTTCATGTTTTAGCACCAGGGAAAGACTCACCTTATCTCCTTCCATGCGGTAGCCTCCCGGAGCCAGAATTGCAAAGCGCGTATAGTTCCGGTCATCGGTTTCAATGGATTCTTCCAACAATTCCAGACCGTAGTAGTCTATGGCCAGTTTACTGCCAATGGCAGCAACGGAAGAATCTCCGTTTCGGGCGACATTTTGAACACTTGTAGCCGTATCCGTAGCCTCCACCTGATCCACGTGTGGGTAATCGCTCAGAAATTCACTGCATTGACTAAGTGCCATATAATGAGAGTGAACTTCCTTCAACTGATCGATGGATGTCCCCGGCACAACACCTAAATTTTGCCTGATCCTCAGTTTTACCTCTCCCACTATCGACACGTCCGCATTGCGAATCAACTCGTAGTTGTTTAGAATGGTTCCCGAAATCGTATTCTCCAGGGCCATTACTGCGAATTCACATACGCCCGTACGGAGTAACTCGAGTTCATCCTCAAAACGGGTGACCGACACCACCTCAACACCCTCTCCAAAATACCGGCGTGCTGCTTCCTCGTGAAATGCACCTTTGACTCCTTGTATTGCTACCTTTTTCTTCATATTCATTCAATAAAAAAGCCCTTCTCTGTGGGAGAAAGGCTTCGTATGGCTAACACACAGTATCTCCCTATTCGCTTCCAAAAGCGTCAAAAAAGAAATACTCGTATGTTGTTTTCATTTTCATATTTTTTGCACAAAAAAAGCCTGCTTTTCAATGAGAGCAGGCTTTTCAAATTTTATATTGCCAAAGCTACTCTCGGTTTTCCGAAAAAAAGAAGTACAGAAAATAGCTTGCCTTTGTCATTGTTACTTAATTTGAACGATCCAAAAATGATAAATAGTTCCTAGGCCAGGAAATTGGAAAAGGTGGGATTGTCTTAAGGCATTTTGGCCCATACTCACTTTAAAACCCGAATACAAAACTATTTTAGGTGTGGATTTTGTCCCAGGCAAAGTTTTGTCTCAGATAACTGTCTTGATAAAAATGAGAATGTTCATCTGCACCAACTGACAATAGTAGGTTTACGACAAAAACAACTATCTTGATGTTCCTGTTGGTAAACAGAGAAGAACAACGATCATGATAAAATCCGACTTCAATAGCTATGCGTACAGATGGACTGATGAGTTCATTGAGTCCAACCAACTAACTGTATCTGCTGAAGACCGAAAAGCTATGGTATACTTTGTGCATTTAATGATTCATGCCGGAAAGGAAGGCTGGAACTCCGAATTCTATCGTAATTTATCATTTAGCACGCCCCCTTATACTGAGAACAAATACGTGGTCTGCAAATACCCTGCATTCAAAAAATATTTGGAAGACAATATTATGGAATTTGCATATGACGCCGGAAGGCCGTTGAACATCTCTGGGGCCAACAGGTTGCTAAGCGCGGTAAGATCATTGTGTGAGGAGAGTTAGAAATTACTGACTAAAGTGGACAATCCTACTAAACAGAACTCATTCGAATTTACCGCAAACTGGCTGTTCGAACAATCTAATCCGACGGAGCAAGTTGTTATCAAAATTGGTGATCTCAGGTTCGCCCATTTCGTTTACCTGGTTCTAATAACCGCATTGTTTTTGGGTCCACCTGTGCTTTGGGGAATCAGTCGCGATAGTTTCAAAACGTGGGAAATTGTATTGGTTGTCCTCCTGCTGATTTTTTATGGCTTGCTGGTATACTTCAGTTTCAGAGTCATTCGCGTCACCTTGTCTCAAAAAAAGTGGCACATGCAAGCCTTATCAGATGCCGATATGAGCTTGAAGAAAATTACCAGGTTCAGCAGCAACAACATTCACACACTTGAAAGCAGCCAAACCTTGCGGAATGAGTTATACGGGAACAATTACAGCAAATCATTTACCAACAATTACGTTGCTTCTTTGAACTCACATAGAGTGATTATTGGTGATTTTGAACTGAGTCTCATCAGACGCGTTAACGGTAAGGTCGGCAGACTTTCGAGGCAACGAAGGAGTTACATTTTGATTGAAAACACGAAGTCGGCCGAGGAAAACCTTATGGACAATAGCCTTGAGGTTTTAAATTTCATGCGGACGCATGTTGACCTCGATCTTCCGGAACTGTCTGAGCTGGAACTCTCAGGGAAGGCCCACGGGGGTGCTATAATTCTATTTCTGGATAAAGTCATTACACACCCTCAACGTAAAATTGAATTGTTACAATACCTTATCCGGCAGTTAAGTTCCTCATCCATGGGAAATGGAAACGCGTCGTAAAGTGTGGAAATTTATAAAATCTTACATTTCCTAAACCCAGAATCTGAAGCTTGGGAAGAATTAGTTATTACTGCTAAGACAGCCAGTAATAAACCATCTTCACGTACTCCTCAAAAACCATAATTAATCCGCGTTCCGCTTCCCAATATCTGCACTCATCGTATTGATCATGAGAGGCTCCACACACAATTACACGGACACCGATATTTTCCAAACCGTCTTCGAATACCTGCCTTACTCTTCTGGTATGAAACCGGTCAGAGATCAGCATTATGGACTTAATCCCCTCCTCCTGACACAGCTTCAAAATGGCATGGTATTCCTCCCTCGTACTTGTCCCAACGTCCATAGAGCGAACCTTGTCTTCCGATACGCCGAAATTGATCAGAAACCCTGCCGTAAGTTTTGCCTCAGAATCCGGCACATCGTAGTATTCGGCTATCTCGTTGTGATGGGCACCGGTACACACGAAACGTTGTACCCAACCTGCCGAATATAACTCTGCCGCTCTCTCCGCTCTGGTTTGAGCATTCCCTCCAAGCACTACTGCCAATTCAACTTTTTGCGGTTGATCTTCTGAGATGAGAAAGCCTCCCATCCAGCCAAGAATTTTGAATCGAAACAGGAATACAATGAGAACAACAAATACGAAGGCAAATAACTTACCGCGCCATTTTCTCCAGTAGTACTTGAGATCGTAAACCCACATCTCTAATACGCTCCGTTCCGTTTTCTCAGAAACCATTCAAGAGATAACAAAGCCAGGAGTCCAAAGAAAATCCATTTCCAGTTAATCAGATCGGTAACCTCTTTATCTGAATAAGACACATCCACGATGTCTTTCTTATTGAGAATATCATCCCTAAGCTGCGTGAGTTGACCTGGATAATACATCTTTCCGTTTCCTTTATCAGCGATATTATACAACACCTGATGATTGGCCGTAGCACTCAACATCTCTATTTTAAGTTCCGAAACAGAAAACTCTCCTTTTTGCTCAAAAACATCGCCTGCCCTATCCACGCGGGCCACGTATTTATATTCTCCTGCGGGCAATCTCTTAAAGTCCAATCGGTAAGCTTTGGCGGTTGGTGCAAAAGAGTAATTAAACTCCTCACCTTCCTGATTAAACAAAGACAACTGCACTTCATAATCATTGATCAATTCGTAGCTTTCGTTATACAGCTCGGCATCTATAATAACATCTTCATCCTCCCGGTAATCGGCTTTGGAAAACACTCTGAAATAGCTTTTATCTTCTTTGGAGGCAAGGTATTGCACAATTTTCCCTACAAAATCATCGAACTTCTGGTGGGAGCGATTTTCCTGATAATCGGCAATTCGCCAACGCCACATTCCTTCGCCCAGTACAACGCCAAATTTCTTATCCTGGGTTTTGTTGAAGGCCAGTAACGGGAATTTTGTTCTCGCCGAACCTACCTTCTGATACAGCAGTACTTCGGCCGAATTACTTAGTTTATAATCGCTGGCAAAAGGAAGGGAAAGAGGAGGGTATTTCTCAACTTGCCGTTGAAAGTTATCGTCCATTGAAAAAAGTGAAAACCCTTTATTAACAATAGCCTGGGCCTCTGTTAGCCCCCTTGGCCCAACTATCTTCAGTCCGCTTTTCTGGGTGTTTAAATCTCTGAAATCAGACTGAGAACCAACCACATATAAAACGGGCACACCTGATTGATCTAACTTCTTCGATTGGTTGCCGTTGCTTCGACTAAATGGAACCTGATGCGCAACTACCAGGGTATATTCCTTAAACTCACCCGTAAAATCGTTTAGCATCTCTACTTCCACCTCGTAATTCTTATTTTGTTCTAAAGCCACTTTAAACGCACCTACATCAGGGCTTGGGGTTCCTGCAAGGATTAATATCTTCTGTTTGCTATCCAGAATGTCGATGAAAATGTCTTGTTGGTTGTTTTCCAGGGTAAGCTCTCCTTCTACCTCCTTTACCACCACTGTGTACTTTTGTAGACCAGTTCTCGAGGCTTCAAGCTTGAATGGAACCACGGTAAAGAAGTCATCGCTATTCAACGTGATTGGCTGACTTGCGAGGGTCTTTCCTCCCTTCACTATAGAAACCAAAGAAGTTGTACCCGACAAATCTTTTCCCTTTATGGCTACTTCTACTGGGAAATCATTTCCCAGGTAAGCCAATCGGTTGTGAGCAACGTCATTAATGATCAGATCTTTCCGTGGAGTAGTGTCTCCTAGGGCAACTGTATATAAAGAGGTATTTTTTAGCTTTTCCGCCGCATACTGTGGGTCTGAACCATTGTTATAAATACCATCAGTCGCCACCACTACAGCTCCTACATTTCTGTTATAATACCTGGTAAAGATTTCTTCGTAGAGTTCCGAAATATTTGTGGTCTTTGCGGAATAGTCAATATCCAACCCCTCTTTGGTACCACTGCCGAAAGTGTACGTTTGCACTTCGTATTCATCACCTAAATCCCGAATAAGCTGCTCTACGGTTTTGAGGTAATCTGTTTTTAAAAAGGACGAATCCTTTCCTACCAGAAGAGACTCAGAATTATCCTGGGCAATTACAATTACCGGCTTTTCTACCTTTGTAGATATTGACTCTAGTAAAGGTTCGAGCAATAGCATTGCGATCACCGAAACGATTGCAAACCTAAAAAAACCAAGGAGTACCCGTAGCCAGCCTGCTACATCCTCCAGTAGTTTATCCTTTCGGTAAAAAAAGAAAGCATAAGCCCCACCCAGAAGCAAACAAAGTAATATGTACCAAGCAGGGTAACTTAGGCTTATATTCATTCAGATCAGGTTAACATTCCTCCACATACGTTGATCACTTGACCGGTGATGTATCCGGACATATCAGACGCCAGGAACAAAGCCAGGTGCGCCACATCATCAGGAGTACCTCCCCGTTTAAGAGGAATAGCATCTCTCCAGCCTTGAACCGTTTTCTCGTCAAGTACAGCTGTCATTTCGGTTTCAATGAATCCTGGCGCAATGGCATTGCATCGGATGTTCCTTGAACCAAGTTCCTGTGCGATTGACTTCGTAAAACCATTTATCCCTGCTTTTGACGCGGCGTAATTTGCTTGTCCTGCATTACCCTTTACACCTACCACCGAACTAATGTTCACTATACTTCCGCTTCTTTGCTTCAGCATAGTTCTCTGAACGGCCTTGGTCATGTTAAATACAGACTTCAGATTGGTGTCAATTACATCATCCCAGTTTTCTTCGGTCATTCTCATCAATAATCCATCCCGTGTAATGCCAGCGTTATTAATAACGACATCTATCGAGTCAAAATTGTCGAGGGTGAGTTTTACCAATTCTTCGCAGGCAGTAAAATCTGCCGCATTGGATTTAACCGCGATTGCCTTTACACCTCGGCCTATGAGATCAGCCTCAATGGCTTTGGCTTTTTCTTCCGATGAAGCGTATGTAAAAACCACATTAGCACCCGCATCTGCAAATGTTTCAGCAATTCCTTTTCCAATACCTCTGGTGGCACCTGTGATGATAGCCGTTTTCCCCTCTAATAATTTCATTTATGTTGTTTTCTGATCTGGTTTGTTAATTCACTAGCTTTGCTAGATGGAAAAGCCAAATATAATGAGAAAAAGCGTTCTGACTTTGGCGTTTGTGAGCATCTGGTTTGCAGGATTTTCACAGAACTGGTTGGACATTGGAATTAAGGGTGGATATGGAATTTCACTCCTCTACAATCAAAATATTCTGGATGACCCGGCGTACAATCACCGGATTGCAGGAGCATATACATTTGGCGGAAAACTCGGTCTGAATTTCGGAGAAAGACATGAGGTAACTTTTGATATTATGAGTTCCTCATTCAACCAGGATTTCAATTTTTCAATTAGCGATTCCGTTGACGGTGGCACTCAGGAGTATCAATCAAATATTGGTTACAAAGCCCTGGAATTAATGTTACTGTACCGAAATAACAACAACGGAGCGTATACCGAAATAGGTCCAAGTATGTCTATGATCAGATCCGCTAATTATTCCAATGACTTTGAAGGGGTATCAGGAATAGATGCTATGGAGAACTGGAACAAAACGAATTTTGGTATAGTGCTGGGATTCGGTGCGTACATGGTAGGCACAGAGAACTTCGGAATTACTTTGGGTGCGCGATTCAACTACATTGTTTCGGATGCTATCAGCTCGTTTGGGCAACAAAACAACTTCCCTACCAATACGAATTACGATACTTACAAGGCTTCCCATCCTTTCAGCGCTATGATGGTTATGGAATTCAACTACGACCTTGGTTATTTGGCGCAAGCGAATTGTTCTAAAAGGCGGAAGATTATCTTTTTTTGATGACCTGGCAGAAGGAAATTACATTACCATCAGTTAGGCGTGGCTTCCATTTAATCGATCAGTATATTGTAAATGAATTGCCGGAAACGGCAAATGGCTTATTGCATATTTTCATTAAACACACTTCGGCAGGCTTAACCATTAATGAAAATGCCGATCCATCGGTAAGAGTTGATTTTGAATCGACTTTTAACGATCTGGTAAAGGAAGCTCAGCCTTATTACACTCATATGGATGAGGGAGATGACGACATGCCTGCGCACATTAAATCTTCGTTAGTTGGTGCCTCTGTTTCCATACCTGTTACCAACGGAAAATTGAACCTCGGAACCTGGCAAGGTGTATATTTATGTGAGTTCCGCAACCACGGAGGCCCAAGAAAGTTGGTTTTAACACTGTTATCATGAGATATTTGATTTTCGCCTTATTCGTACTAACATCACTATCATTTACCACCAAACCAGAGTGTCATGAAAAACTGGATCAGTTTGGCAAAGTGGAAATTTTCGGGAGTTTCGCCTATGATCTTGGGTGTCGCTACAGCCAAATGAAAATAGATGGTAAAAACTATGATTATAAGGAAGGGACTACTATACTGGCTAAACGAATTGTAAAACGGGAGAAGACCAATCTGCTCATCGAACTCATTGATGTAGTTTACCTTCAGCACTCGTCCGTAATGACTCAGGAAGGCGACAATTTCACTAAAACGAAGTCTAAATTCCAGAGCCCGGAATGCAAAAAAGTGGAATCAGGATACTCTATAAAAGCCTGGATACACGAACCCGCCCAATCTCAACCTATCGAACATTTCTCTTTGATGGAATTCGAGATCAGCCCCGATGGTGTTATTTTAAAAAAAGTGATTCAATCGCACTCGGTAGATCTTTAGGCTAGTGAATGGTGAATTGGTAAATGGTGAATTGGTGAATGGTAGTAGCATAATATCATCAACTCATTAGATCATCAGGCCATTAGGCCATTAGATCATTACCTCATCAAAACCACCTTCCCACTCAACCACTTTTTTCTGGACTGGCACTGAACCAGATAAATTCCAGCCGGATTATTCGAAATGTCAAATTCAGCTCTCAGATCGTCGTTTAGCGGATATCTGGCAATAAGTTTCCCGGCCAGGTCAGCAACATAAACTTCGGTGGCTTCCCCTGTTACTTCCACAATTAAATTCCCCCGTGTAGGATTCGGGTAAATCTTAATTTCATCGACTATATCAATACCCAAATCATCCCAATTGATCTCATCTTGCTCGATTCCATCATCGTCCGGATTGGCAGCTACATGATTAATGATGGTGTCTTTATCCAGCGACTGAATGGAATCCTGAAAGGCCATTAAGGCTGAATCTACCACCACTCTATTGATAATATCCTGAACTACAATAGTGTCTTGTGCAAAATCCGTAAATACAGGCTCATCACATGTTGGGACAAAGGTGTATTCGAAAATTAATCGGGTCATTAGGCTGTTGAGTAGTTCCACCCGATATTCATCAATACTTGGTTTGGCGTGAGGATCTCCAATACCGCTATCATCGGTTAGGAAAACGTATGAACCATTTGTCAACAAAGCTACCGATCTCATCAGATACTCCAGACTTTTTTCTGTTCCATAGTTCGCACTTGCTACCAAAGGAATAATTCGAATACCCTTTTCTGCAGATTTCGCGATGTACTTTTTTAAATTGAGTTTGGTCAGGCTGTCAGCCTTTGGAGGTTCATCCAATATTAAAAATGCTATTCTGGCCCGGGCCTCAT
Source organism: Parvicellaceae bacterium (assembly GCA_965267315.1). Lineage (GTDB taxonomy): Bacteria > Bacteroidota > Bacteroidia > Flavobacteriales_D > Parvicellaceae. The sequence goes on along the minus strand of OZ253949.1, from coordinate 2,666,720 downwards.
CACTCCAATTAATAAGATCCGTCATGGCATAGAGCGCCGAATCAACAATTTCCTCTCCCCCTTCACGCGCACTTTGTTGTTTAATGAACGATCCTGTTTGCTTCTCGTCGGTGGTAAAATCAGAAGTGATATAGGAATAAAGATTACCTGTACAGCGACAAAACACACTGGCTGTGTTGAAGGTTAAGTCCTCGTATTGATCACTGCATCTGGAAATAATGTCTTCCATCTCGACTTGCAGGTACTGAATCTCATCTTCCATAGAACCGGTCGCGTCAACCACGAAGGCAATGTCCACCATTTCCGAAACATTGCACTCTACATCTACCTCGATTCGATTGATTCCAGTGTCAAACTCGTGCGGATTTTCAAGGCTGTATGGTGTACCATTCACGTAGACTTTAATCTCAGAACAAGTCATGCCGTTTCCCCATAACTCCGCCTTTCCTGTGTTATCAGTTCTGGCATTCCAGATTACCCGACCACCTCCATCGTAGAGTTCAATGGGAGCATCTACCAGGGGTCTTCCTTTTTTTGTCATTACCTGAGCGAGGTAGCGATTAGCAGGTTCAATTTCCCATTGCTTCCTATATTGCTCGAATTCCTCTTCGGACAAATGTTGCCACAATTCCCACTTATCAAAATCACTTAATTCTGCGCCCGTCAGCAGGCCAGATTTTACGTTTTCATCAAACTCTACTCCATCTGTAACCGATTTAATACCGTAGATTTCTTTGAAGGTCGAATTTGCGTTAATCTGGTTACCACTAGCACTAAGAGAATACTTGAGGGTGTTTGATTGATTACTCCCAGACCCTCCAAAAGTAGCTCTGGCTTTCCTTTTAGTCGGTTTTTTAGCTGCGAGGAACTTGTGATTCGTTTTGTAGAAAGCATTCTTTGGCCGGCATGAAGAGGTTACTAACGCGAGGCAAAGGAATAGGCACAGTACTCTTCTCATTGGCGTTGAAATCAAGTTTATCAGACTTAGAATTTAACAAATTTGAACGAGTAAAATTGCCTTACACGGGTATTATTTGACAAACATGGAATACAACAGCATAAACTGTCATGGCTGCTTCACCAACCAGTTCATCCCCCTAAGACCATCCTAACTATTGCCTCTACCTCATTAAAACGACCTTGCCACTCAACCATTTCTTCTTTGATAGGCACTGTACCATATACGTTCCGGCCGGATTGACCGAAATATCAAAACGGGCCAGTTTTTGCTCGTTCAAGGGGTATTTAGCAATGATTTTTCCCGAAAAATCTGCCAGATAAACCTCCGTGGCTTCACCTTTCACCTCTACGGTGAGATCACCCCAGGTTGGGTTTGGCCAAATCCGTATCTCTTCTACTACCGGAATGTCCGGATAATCCCACACCGGGTTTGAAATCGTGTCCGGTTGATCTGCAAATACTGTATCCGGGCGAATGGCTCTAATGCTGTCCTGAAAAGCAAGTAAAGCAGAATCTACCACCACCTGATTAATGATTTCCTTTACCACCAATGTATCCGGATCAATTGTTTCCGATGCATCCTGGTAACACTCTGGTGTATACGTACATTCATCAATCAGACGAATCATCAATTTATTGAGTTTTTCCACCACATATTCATCTACAGTAGGCTTGGCGTGAGGATCACCAATTCCACTATCGTCGGTTAAGAACACATAACTCGAATTGGTCAGTAAAGCTGCACATCTCATCAGGTACTCCAGGCTTTCTTCTGTTCCGTAATTAGCACTTGCTACCACCGGAATAATTCGAATACCCTTTTCTGCGGCTCTGATCATGTAGCGCTTCATATTGGCTCTTGTTAAGCTATCTTTCCCAGGAGGTTCATCAAGAATTAGAAAGGCAATTCTCGCCCTTGCTTCCTGACTCCAGTTTAATTGCTCAACTGCCACATAAAGAGCCGAATCCACTAATTCCGCTCCACCTTCTTCCGCGCTTTGCTCTTTAATAAAATTTGAGGTAACGCTCACATCTGAGGCAAAATCAGAATGTCTGAAGGAGTACTTGTTTCCAGTACATCTGTAGAATACCGAGGATGTCCTGAAGTCCAGTTGTGGATTGTTCTGCGTAACTTTCCTAATAATGTCTTCCAATTCCACTTGTAAATACTTGATCTCATCTTTCATGGAACCTGTGGCATCTACGATAAAAGAAATGTCCACCCCGATCGGCACGTTACATTCCATCTGAACCGTCATTCGATTGATCCCTTGTTCAAAAAGTACCGGGTTCTTCAAAGTTTGAGGCTTACCATTGATGATTGCAATGATTCTTTGCCCTTCTTCAGTAAGACCCCATAATTCTGCAGAACCCATATTATTCGTTCTGGCTGACCATACCAGCTTATCCTCGCGGGTTCTTAGCTGAACAGGAATATCTACTGCCGGTCTTCCTTCACCGGTCATTACCTGAAGGGAGTATCTATTACGCGGATTAATCTCCCATAGCCTGCTGTACAATTCAAAATCCTCTTTGGCGATGTGTTGCCACAACTCATATTTGTCAAAATCGGATAACTCGGCGGCAGTTAGTTGTCCCGATGAATAATCATTCATATCGTCATTGGGAATGTCAAAACCATTATTCAGTTTGTCTATTTTGGTTCTGTCATAAGCCGGATTATTTTGTTGATTGTACATACCCGAATTATTTGACCAGCTATAATTTGCATTATTCGTTACGTTTCCATTGGGATAATACACAGCTCCGCTTGAAGCCGGAATCATGGCTTTTGACTCTCGCAGTACAACTGTTTTCTCCAATTTTCGCGATTCCGTTTGAAGAGTTTCAGCAGAAGACTTGATATCCATTAAAGTTTCGCCTTTCTCGATTTCTTCAACCTTGGTTGTATCGTTAACATTGTTGGAGGTATCTGTCTGGGCAAATGCCGACAAGCTTAAGATTGTTGCTAATAGTACACAGAGCTGTTTCATGAGGCTATTTTTTTATTGAATTGTATCTTATTCATCGAATCTGCATTCTACAAATATGAAGCCGATTCAATATACCATTACACTTCTGGTGATGATTGCGTTCATTTCCTGTGACGCCCAACCCGCAAATTCTCCACAAAATCAGACAGAAGTTACGAAAACAAACAAGATGTCTAACGATTCAACACATGGTTTATCAGACCTTTCGGACATCGCACCTATCCCCGAACCGATGGATTTCGAGTTCCCTGAAAATCGGGAGAAAATATTGGAAAACCTCCGACAAAAAATAGATTCAGGAGAATTTTTAACGGTTCATGTTTTCGTCCCGCTCTGCGACAATGAACACCAGGGAATTGTGCCTACCTCTCCAAGTATCGGCAATGGAATGGACGCTAAAAGAAACCTGTATTGGGGAACCAGCAAAGGAATGAAGCGGTTCTTTAAAGAATTACCGGATTGGAAGATGATCCATACACAAACGAAACCAGTTGATAATGTACTTGATCGGGCTGTCTTTACGAAGAAATATAATTCGGGTGTAAAGGTTCGATTAATTATGGATGCATATAGGGGAGATAGAATGAAGGTTTGCCTGGAGGATTACTTCAAAGCCCTGGCCGGAATAACCATGGATTCGATTAATACAGAGAATGGCAAAATTCCGGCTTACGGAAATTCCGACCTTATCATCTTTAACGGACACAATGGGTTAATGGATGAAGATCCTAAGTCTTTTGACAATGTGGATTCCCGACCAAAAGATGCTGTGGCGATCGCCTGTATTAGTCAGAGGTATTTCAAACCTTATTGGGAAAAAAGTGGTAGCTACCCCTTAGTGATGACCACCGGCTTGATGTACCCGGGTGCTTTTTGCACCGAATTTATCATCAATGAATGGGCACTACTTAAAGATGCCGAAACATGCCGGACTGCTGCCGGAAAGGGCTATTACAAGTACAAACCGAAGAGTGGCCCCAACGGAAGTAACAACCTCTTTTCTACGGGTTGGTAATTTTTTTTTTCGATAGATGATTAAACCTTTGGTCGGCCGTGCAGTCAAACGAACACGAGAACGACAAAACACTATATGATGAAGAATCTTTTGAAAATCACCTTTGGACTTAGTATAATCATGATGACAATGTCATTCACCTACGTAGCTGATTTTGGCGGAGAATGGCAGCGACTTGGCTCCAGAACTGTCAATATGCGCGCGGATCACGACGAAATACCGGTTACCGCATTTAAGGGGGCATTTACCAAACTGAAGTTCCGGGTAAAAGGTGCTCCAATTCATGTTAAAAATGTGCGAATCGTCTTCGGAAATGGTAACGATCAGAATTTTAAAATTGACAGAAAATTTGCGCCGGGCACCGAATCGAGAGTTTTGGATTTGCCGGGAAATAAAAGAGTGATTAAAAAGATTGTAATGAACTACAGATCTGTTCAGACTCCAAAAGGCAAAGCCGAAGTGGTAGTCTGGGGCAAGCATTGACTTACACGGTAATGCGCCCTGCGATGAATATCCAACGCAGTACGCGGCGCCCGCAACAGACTTAAACTTTTACATTTAACAACAGACTTAACACGAATCCCGACCTTCTTAACAGAAGTTCGGGTTTTCTTTTTCCAGGCTTCTCTAGTTGTGGAAATTAATGTAGTTTGTCATCTATATTGAACCCTACCCCGCGTTGGGTATACAGATGTAAAACTAATCCTCATCAGGTATGAATTTTCCGGCTTGTTTTCGTACACTTCTCGTGTTATCGACCCTGTTTTGCTCACAACAGGTGCTTTCGCAAAATATTACTGACCATAAGTTTTATGGACGCTACACGAAAGTTTTTCGGCTAGATAGTATGCAGGCTAGAATGCTATATCAGGTGGGCAAGGTAACCGACACTATTGATTACTTCACAAATTTGGATTCTACCTACATTACAGACAGTGCTTTCTCTCTCTCAGGGTTAGGACCAGGACACTACATTATTGCGTCGGCCAGGCAACATCAGATCGAATTCAAATCATGGGAAATCAAATACTTCGATATTCGAACATACGGGTACAACATGGAAGCCTGGATTGTAGTATCTGATGATGAGGGAAATTTGGTTGAAGACGCAGAGGTGGGAACGGCCTCAAAGTCATATCCATATAGAAGGGATTGCGGATGTTACCCAATCCCTGCAAAAGAAAGCAACGGATTCTTTAAGATCGCCAGAGGTAAGGAGTTCTCATTCATTAATTTGAATGGATACAAACCTTCCGCTCCCAGATACAAGAACAAAAAGAACAAGTATGATAACAAAAACAAACTTTTCAGTGATGTTCGTATCCTACCGGGATATGTGGCACTCAACCAACCAAAGTACCAGTTGGCCGACACTGTTAAGATGAAAGCATTTCTGGTGAGCGAGAAAGGAAAACCGTTCAAAAGAAAAGTGAAAATATCGGTTTACGACCCTAACACATCCAATAAGAAAAAAACTAAATACGGAAGTCTGGTATTCGAATCGGAAAAACTAAAACCCGTTACCGAAGGTGCTTATGTGTATGAATTCCCAATTCCTGATACCTTGAGAATTGACAGGAATTACAATTTGTTGTTCACCACAAAACGTGGACAGGTTCTCAAGACGGAGGAATTCAGAGTAGAGGAATACGAACTGGGCAAGGTCACTTACACGGCCCAAATGTCGAAGTCCAAATACTATAAAGGTGAGTTGCCCAGAATAAAAATGACGGCCCGGGACGTAAATGGACTGCCCTTACTTGATGCTTATGCGAAGATTAAAGTGAGAGCCTCGCAAATGAAATATCATCATCTGGACACTTTCTTCATGCCCCATTCCCATTACAGGAATCTCTATGAAAAAGAAGTGATGATGGACGTATCCGGAGAAACCTGGTTTGAACTTCCTGACTCTCTGTTTCCATGGGCAGATATTAATTACTACGTGAATGTGGATATGAATAATTCAGGCAACGAATCAAAGTCGTTTAGTCTGAATTTCGATTACGTAGCGAATCCAGAGCAGTACGTTCTGAAAATAGATGGAGACTCTGTAAAAGCGAAGTTCCTGTACCTGTCTGAACCGGGAGACCCTTGTAAAGTGGAGTTCAGAAGTTATAACGGATCTGAATTGATCGGGTCTAAATGGGTTGTGCTACCCTATCAGGAAAAACTGAACTATGCAGCTACGATGTACGCATATTATGATGAACAAGGCAAACATCTGGCATCGGTGAATGCCCCCTCACAAATTCATAAACTGGTTTATGTAAAAGGAACCCGCACACACAACAAGGTTTCTTTAGAGCTCGTGAACGATGTAAACGTTCCAATTAGCTATCAACTTTTCAAAGACTCTAAAAAAATTGACGGTGGTAGAGACACCAAATTCACCTATGAAGCTACCGATGAATCCCTCGATTCCTATTACCTGGTCTATTCCTTCCGCTGGGGACAGCAGGATATTGTTAAAGAAAAAGGATTCCACATTCGGGAAAAAGAGCTGACCGTAGATGTGGATCAACCCGAAAAAATATTTCCTGGGGCAAAAGTGCCGATTACTGTATCTGTAACCGATTATCAAACAAAAGAAGTTTCGGACGTCAACATTACAGCCTGGTCGGTAAATATGCAGTTCGACGAGATTCCGGTTCCAAACCTACCCTATTTTGGTCGTACCCATTTTAAGATACTGAGTCCGTATAATATCACCTACACCAATCCAACGGTGAAAAGCAATAGCGAAATAACGCATGAGTATATAGCCCTGCTCGATCTGTATGAAACACCCTTTTACCGATTTCTTTATTCTAAAGGAGGTGTTGATACCGAATATGATTCCATTCCCAGAAGGATGGCTGAATTCACGCCCTACCTCTATTCTAACATGGCATTGAAAAAAATCTTTACGGTTTACCTGGACAATGAACCTGTATATGCGTATAACGGGGACGAAACGGATCCATTTTCAATTGTGGCGAAAGAAGGTAAATACAAACTTGGAATCAGAACGGCAGATGCGATGTATGAAATTGACCAAATTGAGTTAAAAAAGGAAATGAAAGCCTTTATCTGTTTGCATGCTGATAGTAGTTACAACAACTCAAAAGTCAAATACGTGCAACTAGACTCCATTCCGTACATGCAGGTGGAAGAAGACCGTCTGAATCGTCAGGCTTTGCTGGTTAATACCAGTAAATTATCAGCAGTTTACTTTGAACAAGATAGCGTGGTTCATAAAGTAAGTTACCACAGGAGAAAATACTACGACCCTGATCATGGAGATTACAATGTTTTAGGCCCATTCAAAAAAGGAAATATCAATGTAACGGATGTTAGGAATGACACTACGTATTCGTTCTATTTCGAACCAGGATATCTCTACACGTTCCAAAAAGACACAAGTTGGGTTTCTCAACCTCTGCTCTACCCAACGCCTTACAATCAAATTTATGGGTTCAACTCAACCGAAGACTGGCAATTTAATCAGTACGCTCAGCAAGCACCGATTGTAGGTGCTAAACGCAGAGCCCTGGAGAAGAAAAAGCGTGAAGAGAGCATCGACAAATACACCTGGGAGGTCAAGAAGCAGGCTCATCCTCTGTTAAAAAGCAGAACCCCAACGGGGAAATATACCACCGAATATGAGTGCAAAATAAATTTAGAAAACACTACAGGCCGAAGCATACAATGGGGTGGATTCTTTTCTTCAACTAACGACAGTTGCTCCCACATTCTTTTTGAATCAGTAAACCGATTTTCGAATATGAAGCCTGGCATTTACGACTTCGTTGTATTTATGCGGGACAGTTCAATTTTGGTTTGGAAAGATTTTCAACTGAAGGAACAAGGCAAACACTACATCCGTTTTGATCAGTCTGATTTACAGCCATACAACGTCGAACTGACCAACTACTACGAAGAGTGGATCATTCGATTGAATCAACCTCCACTAAAAAAGTTCAGACACCCTCCATTAAGAATAAAAGGTGTAGAAGTAACCTCCAATAACTCAGCAAACGGCAACACAAATATCTCGGGTTACCTGCAAACGGAAGAAGGAAACCCATGGGATGATGCTCACATCTATGCTGAAATTGCTGGAGTGTTTAAAGCAGGAGCGGTTACCAACACAGCGGGTTATTTTGAGATTGACAGTGTTCCGGCTGGCAATTACATGCTCAAGATATTCTCTAAAGGTCGCTACCCCTATGTCGTTAATGATTTCCGCATTGTAAAGGGCAAGGATAATCATATAGTAATGGAGGTGGATTTGCCATACATGGAGCTTGTTGGTGGATATGGAGATCATCATCTAGGTATGGTGAGCGATGAGATGATGGGTGCCAGCGGAGCATCTTACTCGACACTAAATTCCGCTTATGCAGCTCCACTGATCGAGCGCGGGGAAGGTGCCTATCGGCTAACGGTTTCCAAGGAAGAAATAGCAAAGATGCCTACGAGGTCTCCTAGCATGATTGCATCCACGGTAAACGGGATACCTGGTATTGTTGGCGACGATAAGGACGGTCGTTTCGGAAAAGATGCTATTGAGGCCTTAAAAAATGATGAGGGTTCTAACCGGATCAGGAAAAATTTCCGCGATTATGGTTTCTGGATGCCCAACATGGTAACCGGCAAAGATGGAAAGGCCAGGTTTGAAGTTGTTTTTCCTGATAACCTGACCAAATGGAAAACCATTGTTCCGGCTATGAATGGTAACAAACAAACCGGAATCGGATTTGCGGAAACCCAGAGTTACAAACCACTAACGGCAAGTCTTGGAGTTCCTGATTTTCTGGTGATCGGTGATTCTGTTCAGTTGCAGGGGAAATTGTTGAACTATACAGAAGACAAAATCGATCTGAAAAGTTATTTCAAAATCAACGGAACAGTTACGAATAACAAAAACCATACTGTAGAAAGCGTAATTCTTGATAACTACTTGTTCAATCCTACGGTTAGTGGTTCTCAGAAAATCACATTTGGCCTGGATAAGGGAGACGGCTATATAGATGGAGAAGAAAGAGACCTCGACATCTTTCATAAGGGAATAAAAGTAAGTTCCTCAAACCTTTATGAGTTAACCGGCGACACCTCCATTCGAATCAGCTCCAAAGATGGTATTGTATCTCGCACGCTATACGTAACAAACGATCCTATTGACATCATCAGAAAGGAACTAGAAGATCTGAAGCGATACAACTATGGATGCAATGAGCAAACGTCATCTAAACTGAAAGCCCTGCTGCTGGAGAAGAAATTTATGATTGATCTGAATGAAGCGTTCCGGGAAGAACAATTGCTCATAAAATGCCTCCGAAAGCTTGAACGAAATCAAAACGACGATGGTTCCTGGGGATGGTGGGATAATGGTCCGGCGGACGTATGGATTACGACTTATGTTACAGAAGCAATGAACATGGCCGCATCTGCAGGGTACAGAACCAGAGGCCATATGAAAGCGGCAGCTTATCTGAAAAGTCAATTGGATAATATGAACTCCTCTGACAAACTTCAAACCCTAAACACACTTACTTCAATACCTTTCCCAATGGATTATGGAAAATACATCCGTGAAATGCAAGGCCGTGAATTTAGTCTCCAAGATGAGTTGCGGTACATTAGACTTTGTCAGCGAAGGGATAGCACCTATAGCCTGAATACCGTGCTTGAGTCTTACGAGTCTCACCCGAAAGGAATCTACTGGGGAGAGGACTTCCTAGACGTCAAGGTGAATAAAATGCAAACCTCCCTGCTCGCTTATGAAATTCTTAAAGAAGCCGGAGGGCAAGATTCATTGTTAAGGAAAATCCGTGGTTTCTTTATGAACTATAAAATAGATGAGAAGAACACCATTGAACAAGCGGCAATGCTCGAGCAATTCTTGCACGACATGCTTAAGGAATCTGATCTTACTGAATCCATCAATGGTCAGGTAACCATAAATGGAAAGCAACTTAGCGCAAACTATCCACACACAATGGATTTTACTGCTAACGAAACCATAGAAATAGAGAAAAAGGGTGCTCCCGTAAAGGTGTTTACCTTCGACCACTGGTATGAAAATGAACCGCAAGGTGACGATTCTTTGTTTACCATTTCTACAAAGTTTCTGGTTGAGGGAAAAGAAGTCACCTCTTTAAAAGCAGGTGAGCCGGTTACGCTTGAAGTTGAAGTGATCGCGCAAAAAACTTCAGATTACGTCCTATTGGAAATTCCAATTCCGGCGGGATGCAGTTATGGAGGCAAGTTGCCATCTACACATAGGAGTGAAAGCTATCGGGAAGCATTTAAACACAGAACTTCTATCGCCTGTGCGAAGTTGCCAAGAGGGAGAAATAAATTCTACATCGAATTGGTTCCTCGATTTGAAGGCAGTTTTTCTTTGTTGCCCGCTACAGTCCAATTGATGTACTTTCCAGACGTAGCTGGGTTTACAAGTACGAAGGTCGTAAATATTGTCGCGAGCCGGTAGCTCGCCGGCTATACAACGTAAATACCTCCACGCCGGCAGGCGGGGGTTACGTACTTCTGGATTATATAGGGACTTCTAATTGAAAACCTATGCGTAGTACTAAAACTTTCCCAAACCCAACGGGATTGTACTTTGTGACATTCTCTGTAATCCATTGGATCAATGTTTTTTGCCGTCAACGTTATTTCGATTGCATGGTGGAATCCTTAAAATTTGCTCAAGAACATAAGAAATTAGAATTATATGCCTACTGCATTATGCCTAACCACGTCCATATGGTAATGCGTGCCCCAAATGGCGATCCAGGAATGATTCTGAACCAAATGAAATCTTACACCTCAAAAACTATTCGGGATATGATCATTCATCGTCATGGAGAAAGTCGGAGAGATTGGATTATTCCCATGATGAGGGATAAAGCTCTGATCATGAGCAACGGAAAAGACTATCAATTCTGGCAGCATTCTAACTACCCAATTGAACTCTGGTCGCCTGCAGTAATTGATCAAAAAGTAAATTACATCCATCAAAACCCGGTGGTTGCAGGATATGTTGACGACCCAACTCATTGGAAACACAGCAGCGCAAGAAACTACGATGAACAGGATGGTCCATTAGACATCCTGGTGGTTTAAGAATCTTTCGAAAGACAGCTGATCAATCCCGATTATTCGTATTGATCTTGAATCGCATCCATATCGGGCGGTGATCGCTATAGAGTTTCTTTGTTTCGGCCGTAGACAGGTGTTCTGTTCCCTCAATGTAGCCGTTGCCCCAGGTTTCGTCATAAACCAATACACCAAAATCCCGATTCCATTTATTAGCCGACATTTTATACTCCTCCTGCACGTCTGAGGTGATCCAAAACAAATCGTAAACCACCGTATTATCGTTGGAAACGGTTGTGGAGTATTGTTGAGGGTTCTCCAACGACTCGTTGTCCTCCGCCTCTTTCAATTCAACCACTTTCTTATCAAACACCTCCACATGAGGCACCCGAAACTTGGTCGAATCGTAGGTAATCTGTTGAATGCCGAACTGCTTTTTGGATTGACTGAACCCACCGCCGTACCGATTAAAGTCACCAACAACAATTACATCCGGATCATGGGAGTACTTTTGAGGATGGTGGAGAATATCATTCAGCTTCCTGTAATCAGCCTGTCTACGTAGCGGATCTGAGGAATTCCATGCAAAATGACAACTTATCAAGGTAAAATCAAAATTGGATGCACGCCAGCAGGTCTTCACATACTTCCGGTTCTTTGTCTCATCACACGCCAGGTAGGAGCATTTTTCATCCGTTTGCCTGATCAAATCTACTTTGGTAGAATCATAAAGAAACCCCATGCTTTCATAGATTCTAAATCCCTTCCCTATATTCCCAGAGGTAAACCACTTGTAGTTTCTCTTGTATTTGGTGTTCATCACTTTGGCCAAATCCGCCATTACAGAATCACCTGGAGCTCCAGTTACGAGTTCCTGAAACACAATCAGTTCAAAGTGTCCTTTGGATAAAACTTCAGCGCAATTATACACCCGCTTCGGAATAAAGTAGCTGGAATCTGAACGCTGAAAATCAGAATCATCTGCCGCATCATCAATCTCCTTGTATCGATCGGCTACTGCTCCTAGCAGATAAACGTTGAAGCTGCAAATGTTTAAATAGGTCTTTCTCGACTTTACCACCTGTGCATTTAGTCCTGAATGACTGACAATGCCAATCACCAGAACAGTAAATGCAAGGAAATTACGCACCAATGGTTGTTTTACAGGCTTCCAGAATATCCAGAGCCCCTTCAAGATCATTGCTTTCCGCATAAGTTCGCAACACCGGCTCAGTTCCCGAGGGTCTGATCATTAACCACTTATCATCACCCAAAAAGAACTTATATCCATCAGTGGTATCAATTCTTTCCACGGTATAACCTCCAAACTTATCGTACTTACCATCTTTGCAATTCTGCACGATTTCTTGCTTCAATCGTTCATTGATGTGCAGATCGTTCCTCCAGTACTTGAACTCCCCTACCAACTCATAGATTTCATCAATCAGTTGTTCCAGAGACTTCCCGGACTTGGCCATGTATTCCCACACAACTAGTCCCATCCAAATTCCGTCCCGCTCCGGAATGTGCCCCTTTATCGCAATACCTCCGGATTCTTCACCCCCGATCAACACATCCTCTTCGATCATTTGTTTGGCAATATATTTGAACCCGATTTTTACCGTATCGTGTTCAAGCCCCCAACGTTCGGCCAACTTGGTAACTCTCGGTGTTGTAGAGGCTGCCACACAAACCTTCCCGGTAAGTCCTTTTGATTTATGGAGGTAGTTTAACAGCAGAAGAATAATGTGATGCGAATCAACAAACTCACCCTTGCTGTTATACAAACCAATTCTATCGGCATCGCCGTCTGTTGCAAGACCACAGGCTATATCGCCACGAGATTTAATCAACTCGGAGAATTCACCCAGATTTTTATGAATGGGCTCAGGTGCCTGTCCCATGAATGATGGATTATAGTCGCAATGGAGAAAAGTCATCTCCGGGAAAATACGTTTCAGTACATTTTGCCCGGCACCGTACATGGCATCGTATGCGAACTTTAAACCTGAGTTTTTAATGGCGTCCAAATCGAAGTTATCAATGATTGCGTCAACATAAAGTGTTTCAAGATCAATGATCTCAATTCTTCCGTCAGCGATCATTTCCTGAACATTCAACGCATCCAGATCAATACCATGTTCTGCAGGAATCATGGCTTCCACCTCTTTTACCTTCTCCTCAATAAGAGGTCCTCCGTGTTCGCTTTTAAGTTTATATCCATTATAAGAAGGAGGATTATGACTTGCGGTTAAAATCACTCCAAGTGAAGCCCCATGATGTTTTGTTCCGTAACTAACCATTGGAGTAGACACAAAACCAACGGCCATCTTCACCTTGATCCCCTGCGCTACAAAGACCTTTGCAGCAGTATCAGCAAACAACTCCCCTCCGAAACGACAATCGTATCCCAAAACAATGCTTGGATTTTGATAATTAAGCTTCACCCACTGTGCGGTTGCCAAAGAAACACGGGCAACGTTATCTACTGTATATTCTTTCGCTATAATGGCTCTCCAGCCATCTGTTCCAAATTTAATCTCTACCATATTCTATTCTTACGAGTACGCGGCACAGGCTCTATCAGAACCACTCTCCATAACATCTTTTCATGCGTAGCCACCTCATCTTAATTAGGGGGCATGAAATTACTTAAAAGTTGAAAACTAACCGATATTACAGATAAGCTGAATTTCAAGTTTGCGTTAACCTATGATGAGTGCAACCTTATGAACGTTCGTCTAACAGGCTATAGGCAGCTGGCAAGGCATCCACCATATCACTGGCAATAAGAGAGGTGGTTCCGAGCTTTTCCTTTGTCAGATCACCGGCTAACCCGTGAACAAAAACCCCAATTAAACAGGCCTCCGTCGTGGAGTAACCCTGTGCTATTAACGCAGTTAAAACTCCGGTCAGTACATCGCCGCTACCTCCAGTAGCCATTCCCGGGTTTCCAGTAGAATTGAAAAAAACCTGGCCGGAAGGAGTGCATATTGCACTATGGGCTCCTTTTAAAACAATATGAATGTTGTACCGAACGGAGCGTTCAGACGCCAGCTTTATGCGCTCAACCGGGTCGCTGCATTCCCCAAACAACCTGGTAAATTCACCTATGTGAGGCGTAAGAATTGACCCTCCAGGTAGAAACTCCAACCATGTTTTATTTTCAGCCAGTATATTCAGCGCGTCAGCATCAATCACAAGTGGAATTTGATAATCCAGGCACAGAGATTTCATGGCGGCTGCTGTATCCTTCTGCTTACCGATTCCGGGCCCTACACCAATAGATTTGGTCCCTTCTGATATCCTTATGTTATCCACCCAATCCAGGCCTTCGGTTAAACATAAGGCTTCATGAACTGAAGATTGCACAATATCATAGCCACACTCGGGAACGAGCATGGTTAGTAATCCAATTCCGCTCCTGAGTGCTGATTTGGCTGATAATACGGCTGCTCCCATCATTCCTTTGCTTCCGGCAACAAGCATACACCTTCCCATGGTTCCTTTGTGAGCAAACTTTGCTAGTGGACGGCGAAAACCTACTATATCTTCCTGTTCCAAATAGTAGAACGAGGAGTTCTGGCCGGAGATAAATTCTTTGTCTAAACCTATGTCCAAAATCCTGAATACACCCACTTTTTCACCCGATCCAGGAACCATAAAACTGAGTTTTGGACATTCGAAGCAATAGGTCAGATCAGCATTAACCGAGTTTCTAATAGCCAGTTCGTCATTTGACGAATCAAATAACCCAGAAGGAATATCGATAGAGACAACAGGTTGCCGACACAGATTAATAAGGTGGATTACTTCTGCGCAAAGACCTTCCGCCGGTCGACTTAATCCAGAACCAAAAATGCAGTCTACAATCAGGTTTTTACTCAGACACAATGACTCTGATGACTCAACATCCTTAATAGCAACACCTTCCGGCAACCGTTCTAAATTTGTGTCGAAATCATCAGAACATCTATCACTAAACCTAATGATCCACAAGTCTACTTCCCAGCCTTGCTCATAGAGCCGTCTGGCTATTACGAGTCCATCACCACCATTATTGCCAACTCCACAAACAACATCTACCGATCGGCAATTGGGAAAATCTTTAAGAATCTGATTAAAGCACCGTTTTGCCGCGCGCTCCATCAAATCCAAAGAGGATATAGGCTCGTGCTCGATCGTATGTGCATCGGCCTGCCGAATTTGATCCGACGACAAAATCTTTATCATTCTTCAGCCATAAAATCAACGATCAACTCTGCCACATCTTCCAATTCCCTGGGCATTGAATCTGACTCCCATGGCTGCTTGCTTCCGAATGTATGGCCAGTATTTTCAATGATTTTCAAGTCGGCCTGAGGATGCCACGACTTAAGATTAAAAGCCTCATTTACGTTAACCGCGTCATCATTGGCTCCATGAATAATCAGGTGTGGAATTTCAAGACTGCTTACAGCTTTACGGATGTTCAGCTGTTCCCTATTCTTTAGATAGTCCTCAAAAAACTGATAATAATGAGGCATATTCTGACCTGTTCTGCCATTTTGCACGTGATAAACCCCGCGTTCTTTCCAAAGTTCGAGATGCTTGTCTTTCGGAAAACGATTGCTGAAATCTGAAACGGAGGCCAGGGTAATCAGCTTGTCCACTCTGGTATCTTGTGCGGCTACCAGACTTACAATACCTCCTCCCCGTGAATGGCCTATGAGGGTAAGCGAAGAGAACCCAAACTCCTGCTCTACCGCGTCAATTACGTCTTTCAGATCTTTCACTTCCTGCGAATAGTTATTGTGTGCGAATGACTCTAAATCAGGAAAGTCAATCGGTTCAAGCATAGTACCACCATTCTTTGAGAAATTAAATTTCACCACACCTATTGAGTGCTCTGACAGGTAATCGGCTAATAAATTCCAGCAACCCCAGTCTTTATAGCCTTTATAACCGTGGCAAAAAATAACCACCTCGCCTTCTCGGGGACCACGTTGGTCAATTAAAATCGGGGCGTCGCCTTCACGCTCTATAATATGTGGTTCACCATTCATAACTGCAAGATAAGAGGAATAAGACCTTTGTGTGCCAGAGTTTCGTAATTTCACAACGATAAATTTGAATTTGTTGAAAGAAAGAATCCGAAGTATAATTCAGCAGGAAATCGAAGCAATTGAGCGAATGCCAATAGACGGGATTTCGCAAGTTGCCGTAGACCTGATCCATAAGGCCGTACATGTGAACGGTGGAAAAGTTGTGATAAGCGGAATGGGTAAGGCGGGGCAAATTGGGCTTAACGTTGCCACCACGTTCAGCTCTACAGGAACTCCGGCAGTTTTTCTTCATCCTTCCGAAGCACAACACGGCGACCTGGGTCTGATTCAAAAAAACGACATCCTGTTGGTGATTTCGAACTCGGGTAAAACCCGCGAAATAATCGAGCTAACCCATCTGGCAAGAGGGTTGTTTCCTCAAATTAAGGTCATTTGCCTATCGGGTAAGTCAGAATCGGAGTTATCACTTCTTTGTGATCTCACCCTTTCAACTGGAAATCCGGAGGAGGTTTGCCCGTTGGGACTTACACCAACTACGTCTACCACGTGCATGACCATAGTGGGAGACATACTGGTTGTCTTGATGATGGAAAAAATTGGTTTTACGAAAGAAGAATACGCAAAACGCCACCATAGTGGTTATCTTGGACAAAAAGCTAGAAACCAGCATGGATAATCCATTTTTTCTGATTGCCGGCCCTTGCGCCATTGAGGATGAGAAGACGTCTTTTCAAATTGCGGAGCATGCAAAAGAAGTCTGCAGTAAACTGAACATCAAACTCATTTTCAAAGGGAGTTATAAAAAAGCCAACAGAAGTAAACTTGATAGTTTTACCGGTATTGGAAATGAAAAAGCACTTACCATCCTCAGAAAGGTTGGTGCAGAACTGGAATTAGATACGATCACCGATGTTCATGAGAGCCATGAGCCCAGCATGGTTGCCGAATACGTTAACCACCTTCAGATACCGGCATTTCTGTGTAGACAAACGGATTTACTGGTGGCAGCAGGCAACACCGGGTTAACGGTAAACCTGAAAAAGGGCCAGTTTATTTCTCCTGAATCTATTGCTTTTGGATTGGAAAAGATTCGATCCACGGGAAACCAAAATGTTTGGCTATGTGAGCGCGGCACTACATTCGGTTATTCCGATTTGGTGGTAGATGCTACCTCAATCGTAAGAATGAAGGCGCACGGAGTACCTGTGGTCATGGATTGTACACATGCAGTGCAAAAACCAAATACGTCAAGCGGCGTAACAGGTGGAGACCCTGAGATGATAGGTACTCTGGCATTACACGCCATTGCTACCGGAGCAGATGGCTTATTTATGGAAATTCACCCGGATCCTAAATCGGCCTTAAGCGACCCCATGACCATGTTGCAAATGGATAAACTCGAAGAAATTCTGATTAAGTGTATCCGGATTAAAGAAGCTTTAACATGATCGGTAACATTCTCGGAATTATTCCCGCCAGATATGGTTCCTCCCGACTTGAGGGGAAACCTCTGGTTGATATAATGGGAAAGCCAATGATCCAGCATGTCTATGAACGAGCATGTGAAGCCATTGAGGTAGTGTATGTGGCTACAGACGACGAGAGAATCTACAACACAGTAAAAGAATTTGGCGGACGTGTAGTAATGACTTCGGCAAATCACACTACCGGTACCAATCGATGCCTGGAAGCTTCGATGATTATTGGAGAGGAATATGCACATCAGATAGTGGTTAATATTCAAGGTGATGAACCGTTGATCAGCCCGGGAAACCTAGAAACCTTGTGTGGCATGTTTGATGAGGACGGCGTGGAGTTTGCCACACTGATCAAGCGAATCAGACAACCTCAGGATATCAGACATGGGTACGGAGTGTATGTAGTTCGCAACCTAAATTATGAAGCACTCTACTTCAGCCGATCGGCTATTCCCTTCATCCGGGAAGAAGACATCGAAGCATGGGGACACAAACACCAATTCTACCATCATGTAGGTGTGTATGCCTATACAACAGACGCTTTAATGAAATTTGCCGGACTGCCTAAATCCAGTTTAGAAAGTGCAGAAAACCTGGAACAAAACCGTTGGATTGAAAATGGCGGCGTTATAAAAGTAGCCGAGGTGGAGGAAGATGGCATTGGTGTTGATACACCTGAAGATCTTGCCCGAATTCGAAAAATTATGGAAGGATGATTCTACATCTCAAAAAAGATGTTCCTGCTGAACTAATTGAAAAAACAGCAAAAGAATTTCACGGAAAAGTTATCTCCACGAGCGGTGTCATCAAGTTAATCACCAGTAAATCGCACAAGATTGTATCTGATGAGTTGAGGCCTTTTGTGATTGATGAATGGCTGTTCACCGATGACATGCAGTTATCAAGCAAACAATATGCTCCTCCTCAGCCATTCAGCATCGGTGAAGCTCCAATCGGCTCGAACTCCGGAAATCTACATCTGATTGCAGGACCGTGTTCCGTTGAAAACGAAGAACAAATCTTCAAAGTAGCTCACCATCTGAAAAGCATCGGAATTAAGTCGTTGAGAGCCGGTTGCTATAAACCGCGTACAAGTCCTTACTCATTCATGGGGCTAGGGAAAGAAGGCTTGATGCTTCTTGATAAGGTGCGAACGGAAACAGGGTTAAACATTGTGACTGAGGTAAGAGATTCTACCCATGTTGAGGAAGTTATTGAATGTGCAGACGTAGTCCAGATCGGGACAAAGTCTATGTACGACCATGGTATTCTCAACGCCTGTGGCAGATCCAATAAAATAGTGCTGCTGAAAAGGGGTTTTGGCACCACACTGCAGGAATTTGTGCAGGCAGCTGAATTTATTCTTAGCGCCGGTAATCATCGTGTTATTCTATGTGAAAGAGGTATCCGTACATTCGAATCTAAAACCAGATTTACTTTGGATCTCTGTGGGGTAACCTACCTAAAACATCATTGTAACTTGCCCATCATTGTGGATCCCAGTCATGCGCTTGGTGCCAGATACGGAATTGCCGATTTAAGCAGAGCGGCTGTGGCACTTAAAATTGACGGTCTGTTAATAGAAAGCCACCCAAACCCTGAAAACGCGCTAAGTGATGCAGCGCAACAACTCTCTTTGGAAGCCCTCTCGGAGCTTAAATTGGAAGTTGACCAATTATGTTTGGCATTGAATTTGAATCTGGTATAACGTATAACTTCCAAAAGAAATAGAACCTTCGGGCACTTTATTTCGTATGTTGGGTTAAAATTTCAAGAAAATGAAACGTTTTTTAATTGCTGCTAGCCTTTTAATGTCTGTTTCGGCCTTTGCCGGATTAACTATTGAAGACGGAAAGGCGTGGGCAAAAGAGCATAATTTAATATTGTCGTCTAAATACGAGGTTGATCTTGGTGTTGAAGATCACGCTGCGCCAATAATTGTTACCAGAGATGGTGGATTGGCATTGATAGGGGACTACACTGAAGTAAATACGAAAGGAGTTAAGGTGGTTGTCCTTGACGATAAGAAACAAATCATGTTTACGCACTTCTTTGGTCCGTACCTGGACAACCTTGAGGCTCAGGCTATTATCGAAGATAACATGGGGAATCTGTATGCCGTAATGGAAACCCATGACAAGAAAGACGATAGTGATACCAGAGAACGCGTGGTAAAATTTGATCACAAAGGTAAGATTCAGTGGGACATTGCTTTAGAACAAAAGGAGCAACATTACCATAGACATTGTAACACCATTGTGCTGGACGAGGACGGGAAACACCTGAACATCACCGGAACTGTTCAACCTACAAAAGAGGCTATCCAAAAGAAAGAACATTATCGATGGACAGCCACATTAGATGAGAGCGGTAAACTGGTTCATGAGGTTGGCGAGAAACTCACACGATAAAAGTATTAACAAGCTTAAGCAGCCGCCTTCTTTTGAATGCGGCTGTTTTTTTATCCCTATGTTTCAAACACAGTTCAATATTTATGCGGCGCTCCTTTTGTTGTTTTCGATAACAACTTCGTACGTTGGCTGGGCACAAAAAAACAACTACATAGAGTCTGAATTAGCTCGCCGGGCACAAAAAGATTCTCTTTACTCAGACACGCTGCACTCGCCCTTAAATAGTGATTCTATTGCCTCATTTTCAGGATTGAATTACTTCGCTCCGGATGAAGACTATGTGGTGAAGGTGAAAGTAAAAGAGGAATTAGGGAAAATATTTGAAATGCCAACGAGCTCTGGAAAAGTAAAACAGTTCCGACAATTCGCAGTTCTTCACTTTAAATTGAAGGGTAAAAAACTAGCGCTGCCGATTTACCAAAACATGGAACTCCTCAGAAACCCAATCTATCGCGATTATTTGTTTATACCCTTCACAGACCTAACAAACGGAGAGGAGACTTATGGAGGCGGAAGATACATTGAAGCGCGGATTCCTAAGGATGGAGAAAAGTTGATTTTGGACTTTAACCAATGCTTTAACCCGTATTGCCATTATTCCAATGGATACAACTGCCCCATCCCGCCGAAAGAAAACTTCCTTAACTTAAGAATTGAAGCGGGGGAAAAGTTACTCTACACAGAAGAACATTAAAAGGCCTGTGATGGTTCGGTATTCTCAAGAAAATGCATCGCCATGCTTGAATCTACATGGGCTCCTTCTGACACTACCAAAGAGATCATTCCGGTACTTGAACTTCCTCCGGACTGGAACTTTGCCCAATAACAACGTTCGGAAATATTGGAAACAGCCTTGTAAATGGTAAAGTACGGTGCTCTATCCACAATTGTATCGAACGTTCCAATCATATTGGTTTCCCTGAAATAATTTATTACATCATTGGTTTCCAGCATTTCCTGATCTTCCGACTCAAGATACACAACCATAAACACAACGCTATCGGTATCATTCTGAACCAGGTATGTTCTTTTTGACACAACCTGAGACCCTACAAAATCTTCTTCTATTGGAAGCCTTTCAGGCTCTTCCGGAAATAGTGTCCTCACCTTATTATCCTCAAATACTTTGAGCTTTTCCAGATAACTGTTTTCAGCATTTTGGGAACCAGAACCGCACGAAATCAAAAACACAAACAATCCGAAAAAAAACAGGTACTTCATCTATAAATTTTTGCCAATTTAAATATTCGATTCCGTTGTGTGCAACACAAAGGAATCGAAAAACTCCACAACTTGTCGCTCAGAAATTACTCCTTTCTGTGAAAGGATAATTTGATACAGTTCATTATTTACCATAATATACCAAACAGTAGTAAATTCTATCCCATTGTCTCCTTTGAAAAACACTCCCGGATAGCCTGACACATTTCGGGATTCCTCAACTTCTATGTTACTAATCTGATACTGAGCTTTTAAATTCTCTATTGCATTGTTGAGAATACCAATGGCTAAAATTGTGTCCTTTTCCTCAAATAATTCCTGGGGGTACATCGTGCGCTTTACTGCATAAAAGGTATCTACGGAAGGTGTATAAGTGTCTAACCAAACGGTCATTTCACCATCCTCGAAAGGAAGATACTCTTCACTGGATTGCGGATTGGAAGGAAAGTTTATGGAATAAGGCCCCAAGTCATTACGCGGAACAGTATCAAACAACGGACTACTACCCACTTCCACAGAAGCTTCCTCTGTCGTGTGAAGGGTTGGCTCGGCACAAGCCACTACCACCAGACAAGCACCCAGGAAGACAAAATTCAACCAACTACTATACTTCGTTTTCACTACTTAGTTTTAAATGTTCCTCTTCTTTCTTCAAACCATGTTTGGCAAACTGTGAAGACAAAAGTGAAATAATCACGTAACTACCGAAACAATATAATCCCAATAAAGCAGATGATTCAGACTCTACTCCGGTGCTGATATTGGCCAGGGAAAAATAGCCAAGAAAAAGAGCAACGACAAATACGTCTGCCATGCTCCATTTACCTAAATAATCTAATACGAAACGGACAAATGGAGCACGGCCAAATCTCTTGTTTGCCAACTGTAAAAAAGAAAGTATCAGTTTTAAAACCGGAAGAACAACAGAAAACAACCCGATTGAAGCACCTACGGGAATATTTCCATTGAGAAATAGAATTCTAGTTAAACCGAGGATTGATTTGCTCTGATAGAAGTAGTACATCCGTCCATCAAACGTTACGTCAAAATCAATAAGATCAAGAACACCGCCAATATTGGGAACCGTTCCTTTCATTCCCTGCCCATCGATGGGAATGGTTAAATCGGTATTGAACGCCGCCATTTCCATCATTGGGGTAGAAATCCCAATTACCAGAGCAAAAATTGAAATAATCATTAAACACGCTGACAGGTATCGCCAAATAAGAACTTTACGATAAAATAGCACCAGGGTAAGCACTATATAGAAAACAGCTGCACAGATTACGTAATACGTGAATAATACCAAACGATCGTATGCCCGATTAGATCGATTCTTAAAAACTTCGGCTCTATTCACTTTTGCTTCCCAACTTCCATTGGGTAGCCAACTAATCGGATCAAGTATGCCCTCTGTAAGAACTACAGTTTCGGTATAAATCTCACGGTTCTTTGAAAATTCAAGCGACTCCTGAACAATACTGAAGGTAGCAAACCCCGCCCCGACAAAGAACAGTATGGTACTCCAGATGAATATGGTTCGTTTTAGTTTCAATCCAGCAAAGTTCTAAGCAAGTTTACTGAATTCAACTCGGGTGGCTAGGTCTAGTTTGTTAATGTTTTCAAAACGTACTTGAAATCGCCCTTACGCATGTATCCTGCTACTTGCTGTTCCACAACCAGTTGTTTTGACAAAAAAACATTGGTCGGATAGCTCATTTTGCCATTTACCTCACCCAGAAACTTTGCCAGGCTGTTTAAATAAGTACCATTGGATTGCAATTCGGAAGGGTACTTTGTTCCTGCGTACTCCAGGGTATCGGGGGTTTCTGCATTTATACTTACACAGTAAAAGTCTTCATTTAACCTTGTCTGCAATTTTTCATCTGCAAACACCTTGTGCTTCATCATTTTACAATAGCCGCACCAGGAAGTGTGAATGAAGACATAAACAGGTTTTTGCTCTCTGGAAAGGGAATCTTCCAGATCTTCTATTTGCACCCAGTTTACCTGTGCCCAACCAAACGTGGAACTAATCACAACCGCTATGCAGAGCACAAACCTCAAATTACTTCAAGATAAATTTTGCACCAATATAACCACGCACACCCTGATTTGGAGCATATACGTAAGCCGGATCAAAGGTATAACCGTTCGGATTTGTAACCGGATCGGATGCTTGCTGATCGAATGGATCGAATGGCCTCATAATCGAATTGGCTGGCGGCATGAAATTGAATATGTTTTTTACACCGGCATAAAATTCGAACTGCTGCCCTACTGATTTTGATACCTTTAAGTTATGGATAGCATAAGTATCTGAGTATTCCGGACGAAAATCGTTCTCAAGAATCGGCAACCTCATAGGACCATAGAACACGCTGGAATAATCAACCGACAATCCGATTTTTTGAAAGTGATAACCAGCCGAGAAAGAACCGGAAAGCCCCTCGGTCAGCATAGGAATTTCCTTCAGGTAACTACCATCAGCCTGTCGGTTCATTTCAAAAGCATCAAGGAAAGTTATTCCCGCATTAATCGTTAGAGGAAACTCGAACTTAAACCTCGCGTCTATATTCACACCACGGTAAATAGCATATCCATCCAGATTTTCATATATGATCTGATCGTCATTTGAATCATAATCCGGATTAATCTTGTTGGTAAAATAGGTATAGAAGAAATTACCGTCAAGCGTTAACAGGCCAATATTTGAAATAAATTTTCGCGTTACATTCAGCGACGCATTGTAACTCTGCTCGGGCTTTAGATTTTCTTTAACCACAACCTCTCTTGCTCCCGTAAGTGCCGCATGCTCCTCCGCAAATAGGTTTACTACGCGAAATCCGTTTCCAAGAGCCAAGCGTACATCTAATTTATCGGAAGGTGAAAGTTTGTAGTTAATTCTAGGAGAAATCACGTTACCATGTTGTGGGTGAAAATCCAATCTCGCACCCAACAATAGGTGGTTACGCTCTGAAAACCTGATCAAATCCTGAACGAATAATCCGGGCAAACTAACCCTGGATGGATCATTTACGGCATTTGAATCAACCCCGGCTTCAGTTGCCGGAGTATTATCGTCATAAACAGTATATCGGTGAGCCACACCAACCAACAAATTATTGGCTCCAAATTGCTTATTCCAGTATAGCTGATTAAAAGAGATCATCTGATCTGCTATATACTCCATATCCCCATATACGGAATTCTGCAAGTGCTTAGATAACGATGTCTGAAATAGAATCTTCTCCTTAAAAGGAAGCTGGTAGTTTCCAATCATTTCATATCGGTTCGTCCAGATTGATTCACCATAAATGCTGTCACCTCCTCTAAATTCAGGTGTCCATTGCATTTCGCCCCCCCATCTATCTTCATAAACATATCGGAAAGCGATGTTCGCTATTCGGTTGTCTTTACGCTTTACCGACCACTTATTGAAAACTGAAATGCGATCTTGTAGAGTAACGTCTGTGAAATTATCGTTGTTGAGATCAACCGGATTGTTGTACTTAAAATAATTTGCACCGAGCATCATGCTCACCTTATTCCATTTTTGCGTCCAACCAAAATCAATGTTTCCTTCGAGATAAGAAGACATGTTACTATTGATTGTTAGACGGTCTGCAGATGCAGGATTCTTGGTAATCACATTAATAAGACCACCAACAGCCTCGGAGCCATATAAGGTGGATGCTGGCCCCTTAATTACCTCTATTCGTTCAATCAAATTAGCCGGAATTCCTTGCAATCCATATACAGTAGATAGACCACCAACGATTGGCATTCCATCTATGGTTATCATTGTGTATGCACCTTCCATTCCATTTATATGGATATCGCCGGTGTTACAAACATTACAATTCAACTGAGTTCGAATACCATTTACCTGATCGATCACGCCATACATGCTGGGCTCGGGGTTTTTGCTGAAAAATTTAGGGGTTAAAATGGTAATTGCAACGGGGGATTCCGATTTGGATATCTCTGCAAGTGTTCCGGAAATAACAACCTCATCCATCTCCTCTATAGGCTCCAACTTAAACTCAATAACTTGTCCGGCTGTCTCCACCTCGAAAGTAGATTTCAGCCTGCTATAGCCAAATGCATCCACCTGAATTTGATGGGAACCTAAAGATAGTTCCGGCTCCACAACGCCAACAGAATCTGTCTGAAACCGAAGCTCTCCATCAATTAAAATGTCAGCATAGGGAATCGTCTGTTCTCGATCGGTAAGCTTCACCTGAACACTTACTTGCCCAATTGAAAACAACGGTAGCAGAACTAAAAAGACAGATAATATTTTCATGGATTTAAATATATTTTTAGACAAATCTAAAAATTAAATTCGAACTATTTCAATATTTATTAAATTGCGCCTGATTTGCGACACTTTATAAACCATACAGAAGAAAATTACCTCAAGGCAATTTTCAATCTTTCTGACCATTCGGATAAAGGGGTTAGCACCAATTCCATTGCCAAAACATTAGACACGAAAGCTTCCAGTGTTACCGATATGATGAAAAAACTAGCTGAAAAAGGACTGGTTACATATCGCAAGTATTATGGTGTAAACCTTACCGATGACGGAAGAGAAATAGCCGTGGCTACTATTCGTAAACACAGGTTGTGGGAGGTATTTTTGGTAGAAAAGCTCGCATTCACCTGGGATCAGGTACATGAAATTGCAGAACAGCTGGAACACATCCAGAGCAGAGAACTAACCAATAGGCTGGATGATTTTCTAGGCAATCCGAAATACGACCCGCATGGAGACCCAATACCCAACAGAAATGGGGAGATTGTCGATCAGCGCAAAACGGTTCTACTATCCGAATTGGAGCCAGGTAGCACAGGAACTTTAGTGGGAGTAGCCGATTCGTCTGCTGTGTTTTTAAGACATCTGGAGTCCAACAGTTTGAAACTTGGGGCCTCCATTAAGGTTGCCGACATTTTTGAATTCGACAACTCACTTAATATAGTGGTAGATGGTAAACCCAAAAGTATTTCTCAGCGTGTAGCTGACAACCTCATTCTAAAACTAACCTAATGGAAGCTCTGTATAGCTGGTTCGCATCTATCGATCCTGTTTTAGCTGCCCTTATTGCTACTACCTTTACCTGGTTGGTTACTGCGGCCGGTGCTTCACTGGTTTTTTTCTTCAAGGAACTAAAAAGGTCAGTTCTTGATGGCTTACTAGGCTTTACCGGTGGCGTAATGGTAGCCGCCAGTTGTTTCGGATTAATTATTCCTGCCATAGATGGGGCGTCTGAAATGGGCATGTCGGGAGGCTGGGAAGTTATGCCCGCAGCAGTTGGTTTTATACTTGGCGCACTTTTCCTGTTTGGTCTGGACAAGTTTCTCCCTCACCTGCACATTAATTTTGGAGAGGATGAAAAAGAAGGGATCCAAACGGATTGGCACTCCACCACCCTACTTGTGTTAGCGATTACCTTACACAATATTCCGGAAGGACTGGCTGTAGGGGTTATCTTCGGTGCCGCGGCTGATCTGACCGATATAGCTACTGCAGTCGTTATAGCAATTGGAATTGGTATTCAAAATTTCCCTGAGGGAATTGCTGTTGCAATGCCTTTGCGTCGCCAGGGCGTTTCAAGGAGAAAAAGCTTCTATTACGGACAACTTTCTGCCATTGTGGAACCGGCAGCCGGAGTATTGGGAGCCTGGGCTGTTACGTCTTTTGAGCCTATTTTGCCTTATGCCCTCGCCTTTGCGGCAGGTGCGATGATTTATGTTGTGGTGGAAGAAGTAATTCCCGAAACCCAACGCGACAAGTATACCGATATCGCTACCATGGGCTTTATTGTTGGTTTCGTCCTGATGATGGTGTTAGACGTGGTACTTGGATAAGGTTACCTCATTAAAGCCAACGGAAGGTTTACATCCGCAAACACTTACTCAAACAACATACTAAACGCCACTCTTTTAGGCGTATTATCCTACCTTTGCAACTGATGTCGGGAAAAAACCTAAATATCAAGAACAGAAAGGCTCGTTTCGAATATGAAATTCTGGAAGAGTTTGTAGCAGGAATGCAACTTACCGGTACGGAAATCAAATCTATTCGGGAAGGGAAAGCGAGTATCGGCGAGGCTTACTGCGTTGTACAAGATGATGAAGTGTTCTTGAGAAATTCATACGTGGATGAATATGATAATGGTGGACATTTTAATCACGAGGTCCGCCGGGATCGAAAGCTGCTGCTGAACAGAAGCGAGATCAGTAAAATCCACAAGAAGTTAAAGGCAAAGGGCTTTGCGCTGATTCCGATCAACCTTTTTATTAACGCTAAGGGATTGGCCAAACTGAAAATAGGTTTAGCCCAGGGAAAGAAATTACACGACAAACGTGAAACGATTAAAGAAAGGGACAGCAAACGAAACCTAGACCGAATAAAGAAACAGTTCGGCTAACTTCCAAACTTTCGTCGCTTACGGATTCCAATCGGTAATCAGAACTCTATCCCCAAAATTTCGTTAGACCACTTTTTGCTTTGACTTCCAACCCAAATCTCTGATCAACTCCACTGGTATCATAACAGAGTAACTGGTTCCATCTACTTACCGATAGTTCTAACGTTTCGTTCTTCTAGATTTCTTCTAGACATAATTACGTATTAAACTAAGAGTAAATTATGTAATTCATGAGATGCATACGGTCACAAAAAAAGGCCTTCCACCAGGAAGGCCCTTTTCATTAGTTTTCTTTCTAAGATTTAGAAGTGGAAAGTTGCGTACAAAGAACCACCACTAAGAAGGTCGTTACCACCGTTGATATCAGTTCCGATACCAAAAGCAGAGTTTCCAGCAGTTTCAGTAGTTACAGTTTCGAAACCGTTACCACTTGAGTTAAGCTGCTGCATGTTAGTAACACCAGTACCTGTACTAGCCAAACCTAGACCCCATCCGTACTCAGCACCAACAGAAATCTTAGGAGCAAGGAAATACTCACATCCTACAAAACCTCTGATAGCAAGACCGATAGTAGTACCAGACTTCGTGTCAATCATATCTACAGCACCATCAGTACCGTGAGACTGAGAAGTAATTGCCGGTGTACCTGTCGCGCTATAAGCGTTACCATAAGTATAAGTAGACTTAGAGCTAGACATGCTGAAAAGAAGCTCAGCTCCGTAGAAACCTTGCAATCTTCCACTACCTCTTCTCATTTCCATACCACCACCAAGAGTGATCGCTGTAAAAGCATCTTTTCTTGAATCTTCTACAGTAGCAGTAGATGCAGGATCGTTGAATTGAGCAACGATATCTGGCACCAATGCTTTGTCAGTGAATGAACCGAAGCTGATGTTTAGTTTCGCTCTGTAAGCAGTTTGCGCATCCACAAAGTACTTTCCGGCGATTGCGTTGGAGTTAATCCAGTTCGCAGTAGGAGCTGTTGCACCTGAGTTAAACAGGTTACCAGCAAAGTTTAGAAAAGGAGTAGCTTCAAACTGGATAGCCCAATCTTCAGCTTCCGGTAGATAAGTCTCTCCCTTTTTTGATGTCAAATCCTGAGCAAACGTAGTAGCCCCGGCAAACATCGCAGCAAGTAAGATTACTTTCTTCTTCATAATTGTTTATTTTAATTTATAACGTTTATACAATTCTGTATCGAGCCAAAACTAGCAATTAATCAAATAGCCAGCTTTCCTTTACCCCCTCATTTTGCACAAAAAAGTGTTGACAAGAGGAAAATGTTGAAAACTGCCTTTTGCACAGTTCTAACTCGCCCCCATTAACGGCATGCATAAAATAAAGTTTCAAAAAATATTTTTACAGCCATAATTTATTTGGTAACCATATTATTAGGAAAGACTCTGAGAGTCGCGGTCTGGCAACATCGGAACAAACGAAAAATCTCCGCATTCTTCTTCCACAACAGTACCGTCCAATCTTTTAAAAACATACTTCATTACCTGTTCACCCGTTCCTACCGGAACCACCATTTCTCCTCCAGGAGCTAACTGGTCTATTAAAAGTTCCGGGATTTCAGGAGCGCCACAGGTCACCACAATCTTATCAAACGGAGCCCATTCAGGCATTCCTTTGTACCCGTCGCCATATTTTAACTTGGCCCGGTACCCCAAACGAGGTAATAAAATCCGTGTCTTATTATATAGCTCACGCTGCCGCTCGATGGAATACACCTTAGCCTTCATCTCGCATAATACTGCGGTCTGATAGCCGCAACCCGTTCCGATCTCCAAAACCTTATCTCCTTTGTTTATGTGCAACAAAGTTGTTTGGAATGCAACTGTAGAAGGATGTGAAATGGTCTGACCAGCTCCAATAGGAAACGCGGAGTCCTGATACGCAAACTCCAGAAAAGCACTACTGTCAATAAACAGGTGCCTTGGAATACTGCGCATGGCCTCAAGCACTGCCTCATCATACACTCCTTTACTCTGGAGCTGATCAATCAAGCGGTTGCGCATTCCACGATGTCGCATCGAATCAGTCATAAAACAAAAATATACTGTGGGGAATAATCACGATCATATACACTCACAGAGATATGCGAAACCTTCTGTTAATAATTATTGAAACCACTCAAAAAGAAGGCGTCCGGCTAGTCTAACTTTGTAACAAATCAATTTCAAGCAGATGAAAATCGGAGTAGCAGGTGCTGGTCATCTAGGTTCTATTCACATTCGATTAATTTCAGAAATCCCACAATTTGACCTTGTTGGGATTTTCGACGTGGATGCAGAAACCTGTAAACAAAAAGCAGACGAATACGGAGTCAAGGCCTACGATTCTTATACAGACATGTTGGAAGACGTTGATGCTGTTGATATTGTAACTCCTACCCTCTCCCACTTTGATTTGGCAAAAGAAGCGCTGAAAAGATTCAAACATATATTCATAGAGAAACCGGTAACGAATACGGTAGATGAGGCAAAAGCCCTTCTTGACATAAGCCAGGAAGCGAACGTAACGGTTCAGGTTGGACATGTAGAGAGGTTTAATCCTGCTTTTAAAGCTGCCTCATCCTATTTTGAATATCCAATGTTTA
This sequence comes from Parvicellaceae bacterium, assembly GCA_965267315.1. Classification (GTDB taxonomy): domain Bacteria; phylum Bacteroidota; class Bacteroidia; order Flavobacteriales_D; family Parvicellaceae. The sequence continues at coordinate 2,636,471 of OZ253949.1, read as the reverse complement.
TCGAAACGCACAGGCTTGCTCAATTTAATCCCCGCGGCACTGATGTTCCGGTGGTCCTCGATTTAATGATCCATGACTTGGACATCGTATTGAATGTTGTAAAGTCCAATGTTAGAAAAATTGCTGCCAGCGGTGTTTCAGTAGTCAGTGAAACACCTGATATAGCAAATGCTCGATTAGAATTTGACAACGGATGTGTTGCCAATTTAACAGCCAGCCGAATCTCGCTGAAAAACATGAGAAAATCGCGCTTCTTTCAAAAGAACGCATACATTTCGGTGGACTTCCTGGAGAAGAAAACTGAAATTATCCAAATGGAAGAGATTACGGGAGAACCTGATCCGTTCGACATCGTTCTGGAATTAGCAGACAACAGGAAAAAGAAAATCCTGATCAATCAACCTGATATTTCTCCTTCCAATGCAATTAAAGAAGAACTGGAGACCTTCTACGAGGCAATTGTTAACAATAGTTCTCCAATTGTCTCTATTGAAGACGGATACAATGCTCTTCGCGTTGCAAACAACATCATGGAAAAACTCGCTTCTACTACTAGTTTAAGCTAATTTTTGAAGTCTCAATAATATTTCTGATACATTTGCGTTCTTTTCAAAAACGTACCTAAATGCGTTTTACCCGAAAACTAACCTTACTGTCATTGCTTTGCCTTTCGTTGCATGGATGCGACCGTACCGATCCTACGCAACTAATTCCTGCGTACATACAAGTTCAATCGTTTTCTCTTACAACTTCAGGAGCACAGGGAACAGATAGTCACAAAATTACTGACGCCTGGATTTTCGTTAACGATCAGTTAATGGGTGTTTTTGAACTACCTGCTCGTGTTCCTACCCTTCTAACCGGACAACAAAACGTGAAAATTTTTGCAGGCATCAAGAATAACGGTCAAAGCTCCGACCGGGTTCGATATCCATTTTATACCAATTTCGATTCCACGTTAACACTAACTCCTGATAGCGTAATTACAATTAACCCTGCAATAACCTACCAAAGTACAGCAACCATCTGGGAAGAGGATTTTGAAGACGGTGGAATCGCCTTTGCCAAGACAGGTGTTAGCGACACTAACTTTGTACAGGATAATACCGATCCTTTTGAAGGAGCTAAAAGCGGAGTGGTTTGGTTCGACCCAGGAGATTTGTACTTCGAATCCAGAACCAACGAACCTGCTTTTGACGACTTCCCGGGAGTTGGCGCTCCCGTTTATGTTGAATTAAATTATCGGTCCAATGTATCGTTTAACATTGGCCTGTTCAACAACGACGGATCATTGCCTTCCGATGCGCAACTTGGCGTATTCACCTTTAATCCAAAAAACACCTGGAATAAAACCTATATAAAGCTGTCGGATGCCGTTAGCGGCCTGCCCTCAGCAACAACCTTTGACCTATATTTTAGTGCTGTAAATAATGGAGAGGTTAGTGCTCCCAAGATTGAGATGGATAATATAAAGGTCGTGTATTAATATGGGTAAGAAGGGACTCGTAATTACATACATCCTTTTTGATTTTGTAGCAGCCGCGGCCGTTTGGGTGCTATTCTATATGTTTAGAAAAAAATATATAGAGTCTGCGTACTACCCTCCCAATGAATCCTTTTACGATGAGAAATTATTCCTTGGACTGGCACTCATTCCTTTCTTTTGGATTATTCTGTATGCCGCGGCCGGCTCTTACAAAAACGTCTACAGAAAATACAGACTTAAAGAATTTGGTCAAACGCTGTTCATTTCGATTTTAGGAACACTCATTATTTTCTTTTTTCTAATTCTTGATGATTACATAGGTTGGGCAACAGATGCAGATAGATACAAAAACTACTATCGTAGTCTCTTAACCCTATTCTTACTGCATTTTGGTATTACGGTAGTCCTTAGATTAATTTTGACCACCCGGACGGTTAAAAAGATCCACCGGCGCGAAATTGGATTCAATACACTGATAATTGGTGGAAATGAAAGAGCATTGGCCATCTATAATGAAATTGAATCCATCAAAAACTCACCCGGATACAAATTTGTAGGCTTCCTGAGTACGAATGGTGTAGATCGGGCTCTTGTGCAATCTCCACTGCAATATTTTGGAAAGTACGATCGGCTTGAAGAAATAATCAGTGCCCATAACATTGAGGAAGTAATAATTGCTATCGAATCCAGTGAGCATAAGGATTTAAGAAAAATCATCAATGATCTGGAAATCTATGATGTGAATGTGAAGATTATTCCCGACATGTATGATATCCTTACCGGTCAGGTTAAAATGACGAGCATTTTTGGCACACCGCTTATTCAGGTCAATCAACAAATTATGCCACCGTGGCAGGTATCTGTGAAACGTCTGATGGATATCGGAATGTCCCTATTTGCCCTGGTGGTACTGTCTCCTTTATACTTGTTTCTGATGATAGCGGTAAAACTGAGTTCGAAGGGGCCAGTGTTTTTTAAACAGGAGCGCATTGGAATTCATGGCAAACCCTTCATGATCATTAAATTCCGCTCGATGTATGTTGATGCGGAAGAAAATGGCCCTCAACTGTCGAGTGAAAACGACAATAGAATTACGCCGATTGGCAGATTTATGAGAAAAACCAGAATGGACGAGTTGCCGCAGTTCTGGAATGTACTCAAAGGCGATATGTCCGTTGTTGGCCCTCGTCCCGAGCGTCAATACTATATAGATAAAATTACCGAACGCGCCGAGCATTACCGCCATTTACACAAAGTGCGTCCAGGTATAACTTCGTGGGGACAGGTAAAATACGGTTATGCGGAAAACGTCGACGAGATGATCCAGCGTTTGAAGTATGACATCCTGTACATCGAAAACATGAGTATTGGTCTGGATCTTAAGATTCTTATCTACACCATCCTGATTGTATTTAAAGGGTCGGGGAAATAAAATTAGTCGGGCTTTAACGCCCTGTTGCCTTGCAATTCTACACTCAAACTTAACCCAATAGTGGTAGTCTTGAAGTGCTTCGTGTAGCGATGCACTGTTGGATGAAACCAGTTATATCGGTTATCGTAAGTTACATCAGCCACTGGTTCACTCCCATGTAGCGTAATTTTTGGACCTATTCCAACCATCAGGTTTTTTGAAGCCTTAACCAAATTACAGCGAGGTGCAATTCCAACGTACCATTCCCGATTATTAAGAACTGAACCATTTACAATTCCAGTCATCAAACGTAAACTGAACAAGTTATAACTCGTTCCATTGCCAACTTCGAAGAAAGCAAAGCCTCTAAAAATATTCGTCTCGAATCCCTGGTATTGAAAACTAACGCTCTGCCGCCTAAGGTACCCAGCACCTAAACCTGCTCTGGAGTTTCCAAATTTAACCCCAACATAGAAGTCTACCCCTCTATTACTGGCTGCATAGTTTTCCTCCAGATCCCAGGGAACCGAAACAGAAATATCGCCTGTTCGCACCATGCAAAAACCAAACTCAGGCTCTACTCCGTAAAAAACGGACGGTTGTTTACGATATACAGGTTTTACGTCGCCGAATGTTTTGTTAGATAAGATGATTCCGATCTCTGTGCTTACGGCAACCTCGTTTTTATAATAATGGTCAATTCTGGCTGCTGTCCAATTAAAGTAAATGTCTAAACATTTTAACCTGTTTATGAAGCTAAGCCCCCCTCCCAACGTATTGAACTCCCAGGAATCAGCAACAAAAGAATCATTGCTAAAGCCACCGATCAACAATGGTCCCAAAAAGTAGTTTGGAGCAGATCTAGGCATTAAATTGAGTGAAAACTGGGCAAGCAAAGTGGTTTCACTCCTGTTTGCCGAATAAATCTCGACTGGCTCAATACACATTCGACCACTTATCTCAACCCGGTGGTTTCGATAGCCAATTCCGTGTACCATAAAAAAATCAGAACCACTCCCGTTGATACTTCTTACGGAGCTACCCACAATAAATTCCAAGCCTTTAAACTTCCGAAAAGTGGAATCGGTTTGTGCGTTTAAACCGAAGGTTTGAAAGACCACTAACATTGCACCTAAGAGAAAAAGTAATTTACTCATTACCACATGGGGATGATTCTCCCAAGAAGGTACTTCTTTCATTTTAGAAATATTTATGCCGATTTGCGAAAGGCTACATTGAATTAACCAAAGGTGCAGTCAGATCATGTGATGTATTGATTATATTAAAATAAGGGCGGTACATTTTCTCCTTTCTCATTTCGCTTATATCTTTATCGCTCTTAAATTTAGATCTATAGATGAAGAATATAGCAGTTATAGGAGCAGGTACGATGGGCAATGGTATTGCACACGTATTCGCCCAAACCGGACACAATGTAAATTTGATCGATGTTTCTCAGGATGCTTTGGACAAAGCACTTGCCACTATCGGCAAGAACCTCGACAGAATGATCAAAAAGGAAAAGATTACGGAAGCGGATAAACAGTCTACCCTTGACAATATTACTACACATACCAACATTGCATCCGGAGTTGCCAACGCAGAATTAATTGTAGAAGCAGCTACGGAAAACATTGGGCTTAAGCTGAAGATTTTTAAAGAAATAGATGCCAACTCCAATCCTGATGCCATTTTGGCGACCAACACCAGCTCTATCTCTATCACTAAAATTGCAGCTGTTACTTCCCGTCCGGACAAAGTGATTGGAATGCACTTCATGAATCCAGTACCGGTGATGAAACTGGTGGAAGTGATTCGTGGTTATGCTACATCAGACGAGGTTACCAAAGTGATCATGGCCAAATCCAAAGAACTGGGTAAAGTTCCAACGGAAGTAAATGATTACCCCGGTTTTGTTGCCAATAAGATTTTGATGCCAATGATCAATGAGGCCATCATCACACTTCACGAAGGGGTTGCTGGCGTTGAGGAAATCGATACAGTAATGAAACTGGGAATGGCACATCCTATGGGGCCACTTCAACTTGCCGACTTCATCGGACTGGATGTTTGCCTGTCCATTTTGAACGTACTACACGAAGGATTCGGAAACCCTAAGTATGCACCTTGCCCATTACTGGTGAACATGGTAACCGCAGGGAAATTAGGTATTAAATCCGGAGAAGGTTTCTACTCCTGGGGACATGGCACAAAAGACCTGATTGTAGCTGATAATTTCAAGAAGAAGGAAGCGGCATTGGCATAAGTTTCTTTCTAAGAATTTCAAAAGCCCGTTTTTCTAATTAAACTTGTGAAGCGGGCTTTTTTTATGGATAAAAACGAACAATATTTCAAAGCGAACCGGGATCTGTGGGATGCCAAAACCAACGTGCACGTAAAATCCAGGTTTTACGATGTGGAGTCGTTTAAACAAACCGGAAATTCACTTAGCAAAATCGAGTTAAACGACCTTGGGGATGTAAGCGGAAAGAAAATCCTTCACCTGCAATGCCATTTCGGTCAGGACTCTATATCCCTGCAAAAATTGGGTGCCGATGTTACGGCCGTTGACTTCTCCCCCAATGCCATCGCAGCAGGTCGCTCCCTTGCTCATGAAATGGGCTCAGATGTTCGCTTTGTTGAGAGCAATGTTTATGATGTGCCCAACAACATTAACGGCGAATTCGATCTGGCATATTCCACTTTCGGAACCATTTGCTGGTTACCGGATCTTGACAAGTGGGCAGAGGTTATAAAACAAAAACTGAAATCCGGCGGACAACTATATCTCGCCGAATTCCATCCTTTTGTAGATTGCCTGGACGATGAATATCGCCAATTCGGTTATCCCTATTTTAATGATAGAGTTTTGGAGGGCACATTTGAGGGAACCTACGCGGATCGATCCGCGGATATTCAATTGAAGGAATATTTTTGGAACCATCCTATTTCTGAAGTACTTAACGCATTGATCAAGGCAGGTTTTACATTGGAATTTTTCAACGAGTTTAACTATACCCCCTGGCCATGCTTCCCCAATTTGAAGAAAAGAGCGGAAAGAGAATGGGTGTTTGAGCACCTGGATTCGTCCATTCCGATGGTGTATTCGCTGATGGCGTCAACGAAAGGATAGGTTTTGTCTCTAGAAATTAAGCAGCAGAAAGCTATTGCCTTTATTAGGTGTTTAATAAGTTAATTTGACTTCACAACATGATAGAATTACAGGAAGAGCTAGTTTTCTTGGAAAAGTATATCGAATTTTCTGGTGAGGAATACGACGCATTTAAACTTGTTGATAATGACCCTCCAGATTTGGTTCTTTTTAAGCAGGGGAAAAAAATTTCAGTAGAAGTGACCAGATTACTTAAGCGAGGTGGGCAAAAGATATTGCAACACACTAAGTTCATCAATAAATTTAAAGCAATGGGCATAGCCCAGTCTGTTCAGGAATCTTCTTTTCCTCTCTTCGTTGAATGGGAGTTTAAGTTTCCTTTAAAAATAAGACAATCAAGGACAAAGGTTCTGGTTCAAGAGATCGTTGATTTAACAACCAACACCCTCTATGATAATCTTGAATTCCGGCTTCATACTTTTCCTTCTGAAAAACTCCCTAAAGAACTGAAAATGTTATCGGTAAGCACTTGGCCAAACCTAACAAAAACCTACTGGAAACACGATAAATTATGGTTATCAGGAGAACTCAAAGAACATGAGTTGTTTTCGCCAATTAATACTAAAAATGAAAAAGCTATTCTAAATGGTTATGCAGAGGAATACGATGAGAATTGGTTACTATTGGTTGTGGAATCAAAACCTCATTCCTCCTTCGCTGATTACAATCAGTACAAATGGAAAAGAAAACAGGAATGGGTTTTTGACCGCATAGTGGTAATTGATCTTTGGGATAACAAAGCCATAGAAATATTTGATTGAAGCAGCTCTTCTTTGTTTCGGCTGAATTTTGTTCGTTTCGTTAACTTTGGTTCGAACTTCGATCAACTGAAAAAAGCAACTTACATACTTGTCCTCTTGTCCATTTGCTCCTTCACTTATGGGCAATCTAACCTGGATTCTTTGTGGGGTGTATGGAGCAACCAAAATTCCGCAGACACGACCCGAATGAGTGCACTGTCTGACTATGCCTGGGATGCATTTCTTTATACGCAACCAGACAGCACCTACCACTACGCAACCATACTCCATGATTTTGCCAAAGAGAACAACAACCAGGAATTTCTGGCAAAAGCCGTTAAGATCATGGCGGTATCTCATCAGGTTCGTGGGAACTACGAGGAAGCCGAACAATTCTACGAGCAGAGTATTGAATACACCAGGCAACTAGGAGACCGGAAAGCACTGGCCGACATTTACTTCAATATGGGATCCATGTACTATGTGAAAAGCGACTTCGATTCTGCTATCTCATGGTATGAGAAAAGTTTGGGAATAAGATACGAGATCGTTGATAGTGTAGGTATGGCTGGTGCTTTAAACAACATTGGCGGTGTGTACAATGCACGGGGAGAATACCAAATATCGATTCAGTATTTTGAAAAAAGCCTGGCTATTAAGCAAGCTCTCGGTGATAAAGCCGGCACCGCAAGAACCTTAACAAACATAGGCATCATATCCTACAATCACGGTGATTATGCCACGGCGGTGGACTATTATTTGAAAGGACTAAAACTAGCCGAAGAGATGGGGGACAAAAACGGAATAGCAACGGCTCTCATCAACATTGGCAACCTGTATAATGAACAGGATGAGTCGCAGAAAGCAATTGACTATTATGATCGCGCCAGTATTCTGATGAATGAAATTGGAGACAAAAAAGGCTACTCCTCGGCACTTAACAACATCGGAAGTATTTACCGCAACCGGCAACAATACGATAAGGCCCTGAACTACTATGAGAGGTGTGCGGAAATCAACCTCTCCATTGACGACCAGGTTTTGTATAGTTCCACATTAAATAACATAGGTCTTGTGCATATGAAACAGGCGAATTATGATACGGCTTTGTCTTATTTCGAAAAGAGTCTCGAAATCAAAAGAAAAGTTGGTGATAAGCACGGTATCGTCAACTCAGTTAATAACATAGGAGGTATACATCTGAAAAAAGGGAATCCGAAAATGGCCATTCGATTTGCCGAAGAGGCATTACAGCTTGCCCGTGAGATAGGTGTTTTGGCTCAGGTGGAAGAGTCTGCCAGTTATTTATGGGAAGCCTATAAGGCGACGGGAAATCACAAAAAAGCGCTTGAAATGCATGAATTGTTTGTTGATGCACGCGACAGTATTGCTTCAGAAAACAACCAGAAGGAACTGATACGCCAGGAATACAAATACGTTTATGAGAAACAAGCCGCTGCGGATAGCGTTAAGGCGGCCGAAGCAGCAAAGGTAATGGATGCCCAACTGGCCGCCGAACAAGCAGAAAATAAACGACATAAAATAGAAGCGAAACAACAGGCTCAGCAGAAATATTTCCTGTTCGGCGGACTTGCGCTGGCACTGTTGTTCGGAGCCTTCATCTTTAACCGGTTCCGTGTCACCAACAAACAAAAAAAGGTCATAGAAGATCAGAAAAAGAAAGTGGATTCAGCATATGACCAACTGGAAGAAAAAAACACCGAAATTCTTGACTCCATCAATTACGCCAAACGCATCCAATCAGCGATACTACCACCGAAAAAATTGGTAACTGAACTTTTACCGAAGTCATTTATTCTCTATAAACCCAAAGACATTGTAGCAGGCGATTTTTACTGGTTGGAGCAAAAAACAGGCACAATACTATTCGCCGCATGCGATTGTACCGGGCATGGTGTTCCGGGAGCTATGGTCAGCGTAGTATGTAACAATGGGCTGAACCGAAGCGTTCGGGAACATGGTTTAACCAATCCGGGAGAAATATTGGACAAAACCAGAGACATTGTTATCTCAGAATTCGAGAAAAGTGAAGAAGATGTAAAAGACGGGATGGACATTGCTCTATGTTCAATAAAAGGAAACGTCCTTAAATACGCAGGTGCCCACAACCCCTTATGGATAATCAGGAATTGTCATGCTGAGCCTGTCGAAGCATTAGACAATTCCAGGGTATCTAGCTTTCAACAAGCTGAAGATGACACTTTTTGTTTGTACGAAATAAAAGCGGACAAACAGCCTATTGGCAAATTTGACACTCCTCTCCCATACACTACCCACGAGATACGACTCAATCAGGGAGACTCCGTTTACATCTTCTCAGATGGATTCGCCGATCAGTTTGGTGGAGAGAAAGGGAAGAAGTTCAAGGCTTCGAACTTTAAAAAATTGCTCCTCTCTATACAACACGAATCCATGGACCGTCAAAAAACACTTCTCGACGAAGCCTTCGAGGATTGGAGAGGAGATCTCGAACAGCTTGATGACGTTTGTGTAATCGGCGTTAGAACTTAGCACAGCGATCTCAACGAACAAAGTGAGTTAATTTAATACCGGCGATTACACAAAAAGTCAGTTTACACTGAGCTTGACTCAGTGTTTGTGTGATAGGAGTGAGAGTATAAAACTCGAACTCCTAACAAAGCAGCTTGCCCCGTGCCCTGAAACGGGGTAATCGGCGCTAGACTTTAGCGGAGCGATCTCAACAAACCAACTGAATTAATTTATGAGCTCTGCCGCGGTAACCGGTTTCACCTTAATTGATGTCCGATTCCAATAGTAATTTCACGACAATTAAATCAGATGATTAACTTTAAGGCTAAACGCTTAAACTGATTAACGCTAGCGTATTTGTTGAGAAGATTACCTATATACATCTTTCTGATACTATTTCTTGCTGCCTGCTCAGACAGTCGGAAGACGGAATCTTTCCCCCCTCACCCTTACCTGCATCCTGTCGAATCAGAACTCGATACGTTGTCTGGTTATTCAGTACATCCAGTTACAGGTGACTCTATATTTCCTTTACTTAATTCAAATGGTGATACCATAATAACCGGAAAGCCGATCGCGGTGAAAAGCACTGTTGTTCACGAAGACAGTCTTATGGAGGCTCCGACTTATCCCGTCCCCGAAGAACAACTGTTAACTAGAAAAGCAGCCGATGTTACGGTGCACCCTATACCCGAAAACCTCACAACCATTCCCGTCGCTCCTGAAACTTTAACAACCATTCCCGTTAACCGAATTCTACCGAACGATACTTCACATTACTTGATAAACACATTCGGAGACAAACTTCCAACGGGTGTTCCAATTCGAATCGAAGGGAAAGAGGTACTGGCTAAACAGCCCAAACCCAACCGCGCATTGCCATCACGCTTCAAAGACAATGTGGTAAACGATATGCAGTATCTGGATGTTGACCAGGGTATGGCTTCTTCATACATCCGTTCGATTCTGGAGGATTCTCAAGGGAATATCTGGTTTGGATCTTATGGTGGAGGGGTAAGTAAGTACGATGGTGCATCATTCACTCACTACACAGAACAGGAAGGTTTGAGCAATAACGATGTTCGTTTTATTCTGGAGGATAAAGCCGGAAACATCTGGTTTGCAACCTATGGAGGCGGTGTTTGCTGTTACAATGGAACATCATTCATTCATTTTACCGAGAAACAAGGGTTTACCAGCGACTTCACCTACGCCATGATGGAAGACAATCACGGGAACATCTGGTTTGGAACAGATGATGGGGGTGTTTCAAAATACGACGGTAGTTACATAACCCACTATACGATAAAAGAGGGGCTAAGCAATAACACAGTATGGTCGATGCTTCAGGACACTGATGGTAATATTTGGTTTGGAACATTTGATGGTGGCCTCACAAAGTTCGACGGTACCGCATTCACACATTACACACAAAAAGACGGACTGCCAAGTAATGTGGTGGTTTCGATGATGGAAGACCGAAAAGGAAACCTATGGTTTGGCACGGATGGAGATGGCCTGGCTGTTTACGATGGTAAATCATTTACCCATTACACCGAAAAGGAAGGGCTAAGTAACAACCACGTTTATACCATCCATGAAGATAAAAATGGCCTTATATGGATAGGGACTTACGGAGGGGGTGTCAATAAATACGATGGGACTTCATTCACACACTATACCACGGCACAAGGGCTTAGCTATGACGATATAAACCTGATGATTGAGGATGGTAGTGGCAACCTGTGGTTTGGTACTGACGGAGGCGGAGTAACCAGGTACAACAACCAATCATTTGCGTACTATACCGAATCACAGGGATTGAGCTACAACGTTGTAAATGCCATATTAGAGGATCACACAGGCACCTTATGGTTTGGCACCTATGACGGGGGAGTTACGAAGTACGACGGAGAATACTTCTGGCACTTTACTGTAGACGACGGCCTAAGCAACAATGTAGTTTGGGCAATTACCGAAGATAGAAATGGAAACATCTGGTTTGGCACCTACGGAGGTGGTGTAACTAAATACGATGGTAAAAACTTCACCCACTACCTGGAAGAGCAAGGAATGAGTAGTAATGATGTGGTATCCATTCTTGAAGACCGTGATGGGAATCTGTGGTTTGGAACCTACGGTGGAGGTGTTACGATGTACGATGGAATTGGTTTTACTCATTATACAGAAGAAGAAGGATTGACCAGTAACGATGTTGTGGCCCTTTTAGAAGATAAACATGGAAATATCTGGATGGGCACCAATGGTGGGGTAACCAAATACTCCGGTGACACATGGACTCACTACACCCGCAAAGAAGGATTATCCAATGATTATGTCAACTCAATTACAGAAGACCAACATGGTAATTTGTGGTTCGGAACTCAGGGGTTAGGGCTTTCAAAATTCGATGGAAAGTCGTTTACCCACTACACCGAAAAGCAAGGCCTGATTGATAATGAAATCTGGTCTACATTAGAGGATAACAATGGTAATATCTGGTGCAGTACGGAGAAAGGTTTAACCCAGTTAACAACTTGTTGCGCCGCCCCTAACCACACCGACTCATGCAAGTGTAAGGTTATAAGCTATAGTAAAAGGGACGGCCTGAAAGGAATCGACTTTTACCCGAACAGTGCCTATATGGATAGTGAAAACAGAATCTGGTGGGGTAACGGAAAAGGTTTGACCATGTTAGACCTGGCAAAGCATCAAACTTCAGATCAACCGCCTGCTGTTCGATTGAAGCAGTTAGAAATTAACGAAACATTCATCGACTTCCGGCAAATTTCGGCTGATGCAGAACAAGCAATAAAATTTGACCATATTCCTCCATTTACCAATTACCCGTCCGGTTTGGAGCTCCCTTATGATAAGAACCATCTTAATTTCCAGTTTATCGCAATCGATTGGTCCGCTCCGCACAAAATAAAATACAGCTACCTACTAGAAGGTCTTAACGAGAAATGGAGTCACCCGGTGAGTGAAGGAAAAGCTGATTACCGAAACATTCCTCCCGGCAGTTATACCCTCAAAGTCCGGGCAATCGGTGAAAGTAACGAGTGGTCGGCACCGTTGGAGTACCACTTTACGATTCACCCACCCTGGTGGCATACCTGGTGGGCCAGAAGCCTATACGCCATTACTGGAATCATCATTGTTCTGGGCTTTGTTAGTTGGAGAACGGCACAGTTGAAAAAACGACAAAAAGAGCTGGTTTACGAGGTAAAGGCCGCCACAAAAGAAATTAGGGAACAAAAAGAAATAGCCGAACAGGCGCATAAGGAGATTACCGACTCACTCAACTACGCCGAACGCATTCAGCGTAGCTTCATGGCAACAGAAGAAGTATTAGAATCCAATCTGAAAGACTTCTTCGTGTACTTCAATCCGAAAGAAGCGGTTAGCGGTGATTTCTATTGGGCCGGTAAACTAACAAACGGTAATTTTGCTTTGTGCTGCGCCGACAGCACAGGACACGGCGTACCAGGTGCTATTGTAAGTATATTAAACATTTCAGCAATTGAAAGATCAATAGAAAATGGTGCCCACTACCCCGCCGATATTTTTAATCAGGCCAGGAATACGATCATCCGTCGGCTGCAAAAAGATGGCTCCGAAGAAGGAGGAAAAGATGGAATGGACGGCAGCCTGATCAGCCTTTATCCTGAGCGAAACAAAATGGCTTATGTTGCCGCACAAAACCCTATTTGGATTATCCGTGATGGAAAACTAATTGAGATCAAACCGGAGAAAATGCCCGTCGGCAAACATGCTCGTGATCACATTCCTTTCGAAGGCGGTGAAGTTTCTCTGAAAAAAGGAGACATCATTTACTCCATGACTGACGGATTTCAGGATCAGTTTGGAGGAGAAAAAGGCAAGAAATTCAAACCGGCCAATTTCAAGCGGTTACTGCTCACGATTCACTCCGAATCAATGGATCGGCAGAAAGAACTCATTGAGCAAGCATTTGAGCAATGGAAAGGTGATTTGGAACAGTTGGATGACGTTTGTGTGATAGGAGTGAGAGTATAAAACTCGAACTCCTAACAAAGCAGCCTGCCCCCAAACGGGTAATCAGTGTCTGTATTTAAGCCTTCCTTGCCGATTTCAATAAATTAATTGAAACGGTTCCCAAATCAGAGTTCGGAAACCGTTTGAAAGCCTTCTTATCGCTGGTGAGGCCTGCTTCCTCTATGATGGCTAAAAATTCATCCATTTCAATGATGTACTGGTCTGAATACCCGTGCGTTAAATCGTAGGCTGTGGCCGGTGTGTTTCCAATATTTTTGGCTACCAGCTCGGGTTTTACCGTATGCAACTCTATCAACAACAGGCCATGTTTACCTACATAGGGTGTCCACTTTTCAATGTGCTCTTTGAGGGAATCTGCCACCCGGTTATTGTTCAGCCTTTTACCCTGATGTACAAAAGCACCAGTTGACGTGGTTACTCTGGAGGTGTTGGTTTTGGGTTCTTCCCATACGCGATTATGATCCAAAAATGTTCGTACGTTCAACAGATCTGAAAGATCAATGTTGTAGTTCTTTTTCAAATCTTCTGCCAGTAAATCGGGATTGCCGATATCTCCCCAGATAACCTTGGCCCATATGTCTGCCTGAATCAAATTTTTCCTGGAAACCTTTAAAGCCGCTTCGTTGTAATCCACCCCGATCAACTGTAGTGGATATTCGTCCAGCATCTTTCCTCTGATGGTACTGTTTTCCACCACCGTGAACAGGTGTTGTAAGAAAGCGCCGTTACCACATCCCATATCCAGAATTCCTTTGGGTTGTTCTCCAATTGGTTTGTTGAAAATATCGATCACTATCTCGTCCAGAACCTTGAAATAAGCGGCATGTGCCCCGCCACTCCCCCATATGTTCATTTCCCGATCAACATGTTGCTCACCAGAGTCCCCAGTGCCGCGCCTTAGTATCAGCGGATCACCAAATAACAAATCATCCAGCTTTCTCAATGTAGGGAGATAAGAAATGGTTACTCCGTAGGCAGTGGCTCTTTTAGCAAAGAACAACCCGTATTCCGTAAAATTATAGGTACCATTGACCACATCAAACCAACCCAGACCTGCCAGGATGTTCAACAACCTTTCAAAATACTTGTGATTCTCGTGAAATTCTTCTGGCTTAAACCGAGTTTCCATAAAGTATTTATGAAACATTGCCGTAATGCCTAAATAAACGGTTGTCGGGCCCACGATGATCCCCTCAATATGTTGACGTATCTGATGGTAAATGTTCTTTTCCAATTCACCGCTCAACCCTTGAGGTTCAGTATTTTCCTTAAATCGGTTGTATATCTTCTCTAATTCCAGAAATGGCTCTATTTCGAACTTTCGCGGATGGTATTTTCCGGATATTTTCATTAGCCTTACCACATCTTCATAAAGATGAAACTGGGCAAAGGCTGATTCCGTTCGTTCATTCACCTCAAAGTGTACAGTGTCCTCCAGATTGTCAACGGTTTGATTCAGCCACCCCTGCGAACACAAACCTCGGAGAGCCACATTCAAATACCCTGCATTGGCCTTGAATTGCACAGCCAAATCATCCAATGATACTTTTTGATGTTCTAAAATGTAATCTGTAACTCCATGGGTTTTTAATGCATAGGCAGTTGGTGCAATAACAACACCATCAAGATGGCGAAACAGTTTACTTCTTAAGGCTTTTTTCTCGTTAGCATCCATATTCATTCAAAATATCTGTAAATCTTCTAGCAATTATCAGGAGCCCATTTATCTAAATTATTTGAGCGCTTATCTTCGATCCACTCTTTTCGAAACATCTGATAAACCACACTATCCAATCCATCAAATTCGGATTCCTTCCAGAAAGTCATCCCTACCTTTTTCATCACTGATATGGAAGCCGGGTTTTCTTTTGCCGCCTCCGCATAAATGTGGTTTAATTCCAAATCAACGAACCCGTGATTAAGGCTATAGATAGAGCCTTCGGTCGCGTACCCTTTGCCCCAATGTTTGCGGAATAGCCTGTAGCCAAGGTCTATCAATTTGGTTTGTGGGTGATATTTTAAGCCGATCCAACCAATTGGTTCGTCGCCCTCTTTTCTGATGGCCATCCAACGCCCCATACCATAGGCTGCATAATTGCTTTCGGGATACGCCTCAATGAATTTGCGCATTTCTTCAACCGAAGCTGTATTACCCTCGCCTACGTATCGTATCACGTCAGGATCGCTGTTCAGGTCGAACAAGGTTTGCGCGTCTAATTCCGGATCGAAATTGCGTAAAATAAGCCGTTCGGTTTCATGGATCATTGACGGGCGTATTTAAAGTGAATCCAACCCTTACTGGTTGCAGTTGGAGAATAGTCATCGTTGAAACGTGCTCGCTTTGCATACTTAATCGCGTTATCACGCAAACACTCGTTATTCGTATTGGTTTGGCTTTCGTCAATCGAGGTCCAGGTAACTTCACCGTGTTGATTCACCTTAATGAGCACATGTACTTCCCCCGAAGCCTTGCATACATAAGAGGGTTTGGGTAAGTCATAATTTTTCCTTCCCTCCAGGCTCCAGCCAACAGCCACATTCCCTCCTTTACCTCGTTCCGCATCTACATCCTCCGCATTTTCATCATAAAGCTCCTTGTTCTGATTCCGTTTCTCACGGTTCTCTTCCAATTTCCTTCTGGCTTCATCAGACAAATTAGCGTCATTTTCCCACTGCTTCTCCAACTCCCGAATTTCACGATCCACTTCTTCATCCAAATTCCCCCGATCCAGCCTGCTCGATTTCTGAGTTTCAGCATTCATGTTCGCAGCGACATTCTCCAAAGGCT
This sequence comes from Parvicellaceae bacterium, assembly GCA_965267315.1. Taxonomy (GTDB): domain Bacteria; phylum Bacteroidota; class Bacteroidia; order Flavobacteriales_D; family Parvicellaceae. The sequence continues at coordinate 2,620,325 of OZ253949.1, read as the reverse complement.
GACCATTTTCATCCAACAACTGTTCTTGCTGATCGTTTTGGTTTTGTTCCTCCGGCGGTATCTCCTCCTCTGCAAAGTCAATCATCACCCGATTTACTACCGTAGATTCCGGTAGCTCACTGCACTTTAACAGAATCAACGCTACCACGTGAATGAGTATAGTTCCCGCAATTCCCACGAAGGTCCATCTATATGTACTGCTCCTACTCAATCTTCTTTTAATCCATCACAAAAATAGCATTGTTCGTAAGCCAATCCCTATCACGCACCATTCATGTATCAAAATGGATTTATGCGGATTCGATTAATATATTTGACCATTCAGAAATCGCATCCGCAATAACGCATTATGAAAACTGTTATACTCTCTTTTACACTTCTAACCCTATTTGGTTCCATTTCTTTCGCTCAGAAGAAAGGAAAAGGAGACGATAAATCCGATGATGCCACGTATAAGTCGTCCACATTTTCAGGGCTGTCTTTTAGAAACGTTGGACCCGCATTTACCTCCGGAAGGGTAGCCGATTTAGCGGTAAACCCAAATAATCCGTTCGAATACTACGTTGCGGTGGCATCCGGAGGTGTGTGGAAAACGACCAATTCGGGCACGACCTACCAGCCCATTTTTGATGCTTATGGCTCCTACTCTATTGGCTGTTTGGCAATGGCTCCATCCAATTCAAATGTAGTATGGGTAGGAACAGGCGAGAACAACAACCAAAGAAGTGTGGCCTACGGAGATGGTGTGTACAAAAGTGAAGATGGCGGAAAGTCTTTTAAAAACATGGGACTGAAAGCTTCTGAGCACATCGGAAAAATCATTGTGCACCCTACCAATGAAAACATTGTTTACGTAGCTGCTTATGGTCCTTTATGGGCACCGGGCGGAGACCGGGGTGTGTATAAAACCACCGATGGCGGAGCAAACTGGGAGCGTATTCTGGAAATCTCGGAAAACACCGGGGTAAACGACATTGTGATGGATCCGCGCAATCCTGACGTACTTTATGCGGCCGCTCATCAGAGAAGAAGACACGTTTGGACATACATAGATGGCGGCCCCGAAACCGCCATATACAAGAGCATAGACGCCGGTAAAACATGGAATAAGCTGTCTAATGGAATTCCCGGAGGCGATCTGGGAAGAATAGGTTTAGCCATCTCCCCCGCTAATCCTGATTACATCTACGCCATTATTAAAGCTTCAGGTAAAAAAGGCGGTTTCTTTCGCTCAACCGACAGAGGTGCAAGCTGGAACAAAATGAGCGATTATCAGACGTCAGGAAACTACTACCAGGAAATTATCTGTGATCCGAAAGACCCGGACAAAGTATTTAGCATGAGCACATGGTTGCATCATACGGAAGATGGTGGAAAGACTTTTAAGCAAACCGGGGAAAAGCATAAACATGTTGACAACCACTGCATCTGGATCGACCCTCAAAATACGGATCACTGGATAGTTGGATGCGACGGAGGATTGTACGAAACCTGGGATCATGCAACCAACTGGCAGTTCAAACCGAACTTACCGATCACTCAATTTTATAAAGTAGCTGTTGACAATGCTACTCCTTTCTACAACATTTACGGCGGCACCCAGGACAACAACTCCATGGGCGGCCCTTCGGCTACCTTGAACAATGCTGGAATTGCCAACTCAGATTGGTACATCACCAATGGTGGGGACGGTTTTGAATCTCAGATTGATCCGGTAGACCCGAACATTGTATATGCTCAGGCCCAATACGGATGGTTGGTTCGCTACGACAAGCAAAGCGGTGAGAAAATCGGGATTCAGCCGATGCCCGCAAAGGGGGAAGCGCCTTACCGTTGGAACTGGGACGCTCCACTACTAATTAGCCCACATAATCACAAGCGATTGTATTTCGCTGCGAACAAAGTATTCCGAAGCGATGATCAGGGAAATACCTGGAAAGCGATTAGCGGTGATCTGTCGCGACAGCTAGACCGGAACAAACTCAAAGTAATGGGGCGCGTTTGGAGTATGGATGCGGTGATGAAGAACAAATCGACCACCATTTACGGGAACATTGTTGCCTTCGACGAATCTCCGAAGAAAGAAAATCTGCTTTATGTGGGAACGGATGACGGGTTGATTCACGTTACTGAAAACGGTGGCGACAACTGGACAAAAATTGATGGCGTATCCGGAGTACCTGCCAGAACTTATGTAAATATGCTCCTGGCCTCTCAACACGATGAAAATGTGGTTTATGCTGCTTTAAACAACCATAAAAACGGCGATTTTAAACCGTATTTGTACAAGAGTTCAGACAAAGGAAAAAGCTGGACATCCATTTCCGGTAATCTTCCTGACAGAGGCTCTGTGTATAGTATCGCGGAAGATCATGTAAATCCGAATTTACTGTTTGCCGGAACCGAATTTGGTGTATTCTTCTCCGTTGACGGAGGAAAGGAATGGACGCAGTTGAAGAGCGGTATTCCGACGATCGCAGCACGCGATTTAGCCATCCAGAAAAGAGAAAACGACCTAGTGGTGGCTTCTTTCGGAAGAGGGTTTTATGTATTGGATAATTACGCTCCACTTCGGGAAGTAACACCAGAGTTACTCAAGAAAGATGCACACATTTTTGCTGTAAAAGACGGACTGATGTACATCCCTACCAATCCACTCGGATTGCGTGGCAAGTCGGCGCAGGGCGAAAGTTACTACACCGCCGACAATCCTGAATATGGGGTAACCTTCACCTATTTCATCAAAGACAAATTGCAGACCATTAAGCAACAGCGTCAGGATGCTGAAAAGAAACTGAAAAAGGACGGAAAGGATGTTTTCTACCCGTCTAAAGAAGCCATTCGCGCGGAAGACAATGAGGAAAAACCTTATTTGATGTTTGTGATTAAGGACAGTGATGGAAACATTGTGCGGAAGATGAAAACCGGGCCAAAGTCTGGGATTAACCGCATTTCCTGGAATTTCAGACACGCAAGTACCAGTCCGATTAAGTTGAGTCAGGGAAAAGCAGGCAGATACAGCATGCCCGATGATGGTCCACTGGCTCTGCCCGGAACATACACCGTAGAACTTTACCAGTCTGTAAACGGAACCATTTCAAAAATTCACGATGCTGTTTCGTTCAACATCAAGCCGTTGAACAACCAAACCTTATTGGCGCAAGACAAAGCCGCATTGTTGAAGTTTCAGCAAGAAGTGGCCGAGTTAAAACGATCTACCAATGGTGCCAGTTCATTGGCCAGAGAAACCAGCAAACGCATCAAGCACATCAAGGCGGCGATTCAACAATACCCATCGGTTCCATTGGAAATGATGGCCGAATTGAAACCCTTAGAGGAGCAAATGGATTCCTTCGAATTAAAAATGTGGGGAGACAAAAGCCTTTCCAGCCGCGAATTTGAAACTTCACCAAGCATTTCCGGACGTGTAGAAACCATTGTTTACCAGTTGTGGCATACTACCACTGCTCCCACAAGCACGCAACGTGATGGCTTAAAAACCGCCAAAGAAGAATTCGAACCGGCTCTGGAAGAGCTCCGAAATGTGGTAAAGAAAGTCACGGCACTGGAAGCGAAGCTGGCAGAGTACAATTCTCCATATACGCCTGGTCGGGATGAGAATTGGAAGGGGGAGTGATTTTGGGAACAGTGTTCGGATCGTTTGACTGAGACGGTTTCGGGGATGGACATTAGCCTCCGTCAGTACGCTAATATTGATAGGTTTTGTTGCCTCCAGTTATTCTTTTGTTTTAAAACTGTCCTTGATTTTTTTCCAGTGAATTCCGAATAACTTTCTACTAGCCGTTAATAGATTATCCTCTATGTCCTTAAATTGTTTAGCATCATAATCGTCTTTAGGTTTAAAACAGATGGATATCATCTCATATACTTGATCAAGAACATCTTTTTGTTCCTCCTTCTCTGGATTAATCATCATGGCTATTTTAGCCTTGTTGTAGTTCATTTTCTGAAAATGCCCTTTAACAGTTTCATTATTCGGCACATCTGAAGATAATTCAACGTTTATCATAGCACTATGCGAAATAAATTCGCTTAAGTTATGTCTTAAGTCATCAATCCAGTCTTGTCTATTTTTTGTTCCCAATGTGGCTCCAAACTCTGCAAGCGCAATGTCTTTAGCGTTATTCAATTGTCTATCAATATTTTTCTCATTTGATTTTTTCAATCTGTCAGCAACCCAAAGATTAATCAACGCAGAAAGGCCCCCAATTATTAATGCAGCAATCCAAGGCATGTTTGACGGCAGTGTCTCCTTCTTTTCACTTACATCCTTTATTTCCAACGTTCCAGGATATTGAATGACTATCTCTGGAGTATTAACCCTGGCTAAGGAATTGTGAACAGTATCAACACTGTTATGCTGTCCCAAAGAATTAATCGAGCAAAGACAAGTTATGGTTAGTGCTATTAGTATTCTCATTTTCTTTTTTTACTGAGTCGTAACTCATTCATAACGACACCAAAACCCAACTCACATCATTAAAAACCTATAAATCCAACCACCTCCATCACCAAACATAATTAGTGCGGATCAATGAGAGCGAAAACACTATCAAAGTCTGCGGGTAGGCATGAAATAAAAAGTCATAGGGGTGCTCCCCAAGGAGCTAAAAGAATTTGTTTTGGTTTGACGAGTGAATATAATAAAATTGTCATTATTCGGAAAGAACTGATTGAAAAACAGTTAAATAAGAATTGTTGCGCTTACATCTGGTCGCGCAATTGTGGCGAGTAAAGAGGCAATAGATGGTTTCAGTAAGACATTATTGGAGTAACAGTTTATCAGCTATGGGCAAATCGCACCTATGATGGACATGATTTCCACCATACCATGGTGTGAGTTTATTTTATAGTGAATGGTGTTGTCGGGTGTTTTTTACAATCAGCATTATTTGCTATCTTTTTAATATTATGATTGACATAAACTGGTCAGATATTTTATCCAATCTCGTTCAATTGGGTATTGCCTTTGTGCTTGCAATTCCGGTTGGATATGACAGAGAGCATAGATCAAAAGGCGCTGGTTTAAGAACTTTTCCTTTGGTTTCAGTAGCTTCTTGTGCCTATATGTTGATTGGTATGAATGTTTTTGATGGAGATGATGCAACTGCCAGAGTGACCTATGGAGTAATCACCGGAATGGGTTTTATAGGTGGTGGAGCCATCCTCAAAACGAGAGGTACTGTAATGGGTACGGCAACAGCTGCAAGTATCTGGAATACAGGTGCAATTGGTATTTCTGTTGCTTTTCACCTTTATGAGATTTCTATTCTGTTATCTGCTATTAATTTCCTGATACTGAGATTTGCCAAGCCACTCAAGCGCGAGGATAAGGAAGAGTTGGATAGCGATCACACAAAGAACGAATAGGCAAAATGGCGTGCCCTCGTACCGGGCAGGCACTGCCCTTTTTCAAGTGCAAAAAGGCAGTAAAGGCGTGGATTCGTGTTGAGTTCAGCATATTTTCTATCATCAAATCAAACAATGCTCCTGATCTTACACCAGTCCCGGCCTTAGCGACAAGGGTAAGCCTCGAGTAAAAGTGTTAGAAGGACAGCGAGGCTCCTGCGAACAGCGGGAGACCCGTTGCCGCACTTACACTTTGCGAAGACGTGAGCCCGCAGGAGCGCGAGCCATAAGGCCGTTTGCTTTCTTTGCGGCCAGCCAAAGAAAGGGCAACGATCCCGATCACTATCGGGAGAGGCGGCAGATATATTGATACTTAATCACAAAACATTAGCAATTGGATGCCCTCATGCCGGGCGGGCACTGCCTTTTTCAAACGTAAAAAAGGCAGCAAAGTACTTTTACGCTGATACTGCTCCAGTCTACCTGTCTTCTGGTAGCCTAAGTGCAATTTGGTGATCTCCTCGCAGCCGCTTCGGAGCTTCCAAATTTTACTAAGGCTACTCATCAACAGTTCTCCCTACACAGTAAAGGCGCGGATTTGGGTTGAGTTTAGAACGTCTCTAATTAGCAATTGAACTCTGTTTTTGATTTCATACACATTCCCGGCCTTAGCGACAAGGGTGAGCCTCGAGTAAAAGTGTTAGAAGGACAGCGAGGCTCCTGCGAACAGCGGGAGACCCGTTGCCGCACTTACACTTTGCGAAGACGTGAGCCCGCAGGAGCACGAGCCATAAGGCCGTTTGCTTTCTTTGCGGCCAGCCAAAGAAAGGGCAACGATCCCGATCACTATCGGGAGAGGCGGCAGATATATTGATACTTAATCACAAAACATTAGCAATTGGATGCCCTCATGCCGGGCGGGCACTGCCTTTTTCAAACGTAAAAAAGGCAGCAAAGTACTTTTACGCTGATACTGCTCCAGTCTACCTGTCTTCTGGTAGCCTAAGTGCAATTTGGTGATCTCCTCGCAGCCGCTTCGGAGCTTCCAAATTTTTCTAAGGCTACTCATCGACAGTTCTCCCTGCGCAGTAAAGGCGCGGATTCGTGGTAAATTGAAAATCCCCGGCAAGTATGTAGACTTACCGCTTCAGCGAAAGAAATCCGGTATAAACCTCCCCATCTTCCAACTCTATCACGTAATAGTAGGTACCCGCAGTACAAGGCTCACCGTTGTTGGTTCTTCCATCCCAGTAATTTTGCAGAGAAGAGGTAAACACCAACTGTCCCCAGCGATTGTACACCTCCATTTTGAAATCCACAGGAGCTGTTACACGAAAAATATCGTTGATTCCATCACCATTCGGTGTGAAAACATTGGGAATGTAAAGCGTGTCGGGAATGGTAACGGCGGTAGTGGTATCCTGAACCGTAACCAATACACTTGCACTAGTCGGACATCCATTTGCGTCGTCTGCGCTAACCATGTAAGTGGTGGTAATAGTTGGATTGGCATTGGTGATTTGGCAAAGCGGACAATCGAGTGAGTCGGTGGGACTCCAACTGTAATTGGTAAAACCGCTAGCTGCAACCAATGTAGCGGTATCTCCCAGAAAAATCATGGTGTCGCTGGAAACCGTAAGACTTAAAGGATCGTTTACCGTTACTGTAACAATAGTTGTATCTGCTCCTGCTGCATCAGTTACAATCAGTTCGGCATCATAAGAGCCTGCGGTTGAGTAGCAAATTGTTGGAGGAAATTCTCCGGAATGACTGGCTGGTGAACCTCCGGGGAATGCCCACTCCCAACCGGTAATTCCTCCGGGATCGCTGGATGTACTGGTGCTGGTATAATTCACGCAGCTATCTGTACAGATATTGGAATTATCTGCATTAAAACTCGCACTTGGTCCGGGACAGGCCACAACGGAAATTAAATCAACAAGTGTCTCTGTGTCAGAGCCATCAGCATCCGTTACGGTGAGGGACACGGTATAATCTCCCGCCGTAGTATAGCAGATACCAACCGGATTCTGATCTGTGGATGTTTGTCCGTTACCAAAATCCCAACTCCATGCTGTAATTCCTCCGGTGGCAGAAGAGGTGCTCAGGTCTGTAAAATCGATGCAATCATTTTCGCACAGTGTAGAATCTGAAGCGCTAAATGCTGCTACGGGTGGTGTAGTGGTAACAGTAAGTGTTAATGTGATATCGTCTACCGCTGCGGAAGGATCTGTTGCTGCACCATCCCCGTCGTTTGTCCATCTGAAACCTATTTGCACATCGGGATTACCAGACGAACTGGCCGGCAACACAACGGAATAAGCGGTCCATTGTCCCTGAGGCGCACAACCGGTTCCGGATTTGGCTATCGGATCAATCTGTGTCCAGGCTGTTACATTGTCTCTGTACCAGAAAGACATGTTATCATCCAATGCTTCACCGGCTTCCAGATAATTGAAATCCGCTGTAATGGTTCCCACTTGCAAGGAGCAATCAATCACAGGAGACTCTGCTCTCTTGTCGGTAATTTCTGCCGGACTGGAGTCATCGTAGGCGGCTCCGCAGTCTCCACCCGGGCAAAATAAAAATGCTGCAGTAGAAGTTGATACGTTTCCGACGTGTAAACTCTGATCACCTCCTCCGGATGCTCCACAGGCTGGTGGGGCTAAACCTGCCTCGCGATCTGATACGTACCACAAATTCGCGCTCCCTCCTTCGGCACCGGTTATGGTTACATTCCAGCCCACCAAACTGGGATCACAACCAGATCCAGCCGCACACGGTGTTCCATCAAACGTTTCAGTGTAAAAAACCTGGGTAAGTCCATTCAATCCTACAACCGTAAGTAGCACAAGAAATAAATACTTCATCTCTTAAGTTTTGCGTTCATCTCTTTCGGGGTTATTCGAATCTACCATTAATTTGCACTGATTTGAAGTTGAAATCCATCATTTCTTACAGTTCAAATTAACTTTTCCACAGTTGTTAGACGTTCAGAGCCCAAAAAATGTTGCGGCAGTTCACCTCTCAGAATTTCAGGAAAGGGCTAAATTTGCAACCCATGTTTACTGAAAAGGAAATAACCATTCGCGCTAAAAAACTGCGCAAAACAGTTTGGCAGGCCAGCAACGACTTCGGAATGATCGAAGACGGAGACAAAGTAATGGTATGCCTTTCTGGCGGAAAGGACAGTTACACTATGCTTGATCTGCTCATGCAAATGCAACAGGCACCACACATCAATTTCAGCATTGTAGCAGTAAATATGGATCAAAAACAACCCGGATTTCCGGAGCATATTCTACCCGAATACCTCTCGCGCATTGGAGTGGATTATAAAATAATTGAGCGCGATACGTACAGTATTGTTGTTGACAAAGTTCCGGAAGGAAAAACCATGTGTAGTCTTTGTTCGAGACTTAGAAGAGGTACCCTCTATACGGTTGCGGAAGAAATTGGGGCTACCAAAATTGCGCTTGGCCATCACCGGGAAGACATTATCGAAACAATGTTTCTCAATCTGTTTTTCGCAGGCAAACTGGAAGCCATGCCTCCCAAATACGTAACGGATGATGAGAAACATATCGTTATCAGACCACTTGCCTACTGCCGAGAACGAGACATTGAGGAGTACAGCCAGATGAAAGAATTCCCGATCATTCCCTGTAATCTTTGTGGCTCTCAGGATGGACTGCAACGCCAGGTTATCAAGAAAATGCTGGAAAACTGGGATGAAAAATATCCGGGAAGGGTGGAGAGTATTTTTACCGCTTTACAAAACGTGCATCCATCCCACCTATTGGATCATGACCTTCATGACTTTAAAAGTTTGGAAAGCATCATGAGCAAAGAAATGGCTCAGTGAAGCTAATCAAGTACGTACTACTTTATCAAATTGGTCTTCAAAATTCGAGTACCGAAAGAAAAGGTGGCGGAACAGCTATTACCATTGGATTTCTCTGTTTGTTACTCTTGTTAATGCCGATTCTGACCAATTGGTTTTACCACTTGTTGTTGGGTGATACGGCAGAGTTCAGGCTCAACGAAATTAGCTTGATCCCTATTAGACTACCTCCGGTTTATGAAGTCTTGCTGAACAAATTCTACTGGTTTACCATCCGCTCCATACTGGGTTCCTACATTTTATGGGCTATATTCTCAAAACTTCGTAAAAACCCTCCATCCTATTCCAAACTTTACGTCTCTTTTACTCCGGCACTAATACCGCCACTGGTTCTACCTGAACTACTAGGTCATTTTAATTCATCAGATTTTCTAATACTTCCATTTGGCTCAGGTTTGTGGTCCATTACGGTTTTAACCGTTGAGCTTCATAAACAATACGCTCTTTCTGTACGAAAGGCTATATGGATAAGTATTTTCAGCCTTATCGCATTGTTTCTTGGTTACGCGGGGTTACTCGGTTTTGGTCTATAACAGCTCTGGAATCACCATCCTTCAAAAACATAAACAACAGATAAGAGCAAAACACTATCGCCGTAAAAACCGCTGTTATAAAGTAGGTTTCATAATGTGAAACAGGGTGTACAACACGAACGGCAATGTCATTTAAAATCTTTAACGGATCGTTGATGATGTCCCAGGAATTCCATCGAAGAAACCTACCGAGATAAACCCCCAATCCGCCTAAAACAATTGAAGCCGATAAAACCAACCACACCGTTTTAGAACGAAATTTCGTTTCTAAAAATTCATGTACGTAGCGTAGACTAACCACTCCAACAAACAACCCTGAAACGGCGAATACAAACAACATAATCGCATCGTACCAATTGGGTACGTTAGACTGAATATGCGTAAGATGCAACAAGTCGGAAATCATGTAGGTGGAGTTTGGGAAGAACAGCAACCAACAGGTAAACAGCATTACTTCCGTAATTCGGTACTTAAACCGGATGTACTTGAGCAGTACCGCAAAAAACAAAGGAACCAGGGCCAAAAACAGATTCCAGATCATAAAGCTGTACGTAAGGGAATGGGTAAGTTTGATTCGGATGGCAAGTAGTGAAACTGCCAGCAGACAGATCAGGGCCAGAACACTCTGCAATCTGATAAATCGTTTTAACTCGTAATGCATAAAGCCAAAATTTTAGGGATGTAAATAATTCCACCGATGATCATGGCGATGATGGAGACGAACAACACGGCACCAGCGGCTACGTCTTTAATAAACTTCGCGTTCGAATGGTAATCCGGATACTGGGCATCGGTAATTCGCTCAAGGGAAGTATTGAACAGTTCTCCTCCTATTACCATTCCAAACAGCAACAATTGAATCGTCCATTCCACAAGTGAAATGCCGAACACAATTCCCATAATCACTGCTATGGCCATTGCTATAAAATGAATCCGCACATTCTTTTCTTCCTTGAGAGCAACCCATATTCCATTAAAGGCAAATTTGAAACTGTCGATCATGGCATTTCGTTTTTACTGTTGTTAATTGGTTCTTTATAGAATTTACCGAATTGATGCGAACCGGAGACACCCTCATCCTCTTTATTTAACTGATTGTTCCGAAAGTGGCTGAAGCAAGCCACCATTTCAAATGTGAGGAAGGCTACCAGTACAACGATATTCAGACTTAACCAGCGCTTCTTCAAAACCAGAATCTATTACCCGCATTCTTGAGCTCTTCTTGCTGTTCCTCGTCGTAGTTGCTGTCGATGAACTCCTTTAGTTCCCTATTGCGTTGATTGTAAGAACGCCAATCATCGTTCTCCGATTTGGTCAAGAACCTACCGATTTTCCGCTCCAAATCCCATCTTAGGTTCTCGTCATCGTGATTCTGAAGATATTCGTAAACGGTAGGGTAACAATAGCTGGACACGTCTATCAAATAATGTACGTCCAATGCCTTGTTGTCTTGTTGAGCTACCTTTACCTGCGACTCGAGTACCAACCGGTCCCAGTTCACCAATGGCGAAATCGCCAGGATGATATAGAAAGACCACGAGACCGCCTTTACCAGGTACCAGTTGGTTCGAATCTTAAGCAACTTCACAGCCGTAAATACCAATCCGATGATGGTAAGTAGCAGATAAACGTATACACCGATGCGCTTTAATGTTAACCCATGCGCATCGATGTAATCGAAATTTCTGTAAGCTGTTGAAGCAACCATTAAGAGGTTTTGGCCGATCCATAATATCGCCAGACCTTTTATAGCGTTGTTGCCCTGAAAAAAATTGAGTCTGCCCCGGAAGTAAAACAGGATAATCAATACGGCAAATACAATGGAAACAATTAGTGCTCCGACTCCCTGGTGAACAGAGTCTGACAAGGAAACTCCTTCGGGCAGCACGGATCCTCCTGACATAAACAAGATGTCTCCCACGTTCAGCACCAAAATAAGTAGGTTCAGCAAAGCAAACATTACGATGCCGGATCTGTTCTCAACATTTTCGCTTAGCAAACTGTCGAACATGGTTGGTCGCTCGCGAGGTTTCATCTCCATGGGCGCACCTTCGTCAAATCGTTGGAAAGGTGGTATAATTTTATGGCGGAAATAGCCATACATCATTAAAAGCCCTGTAATCAGAAAGAAAAACCACTCGATTGAAATAAACGACAGATCTATATTATCCGTTAACGCTTCGAACACGCTGTTGCTTGATCTGTACAGTCCGAAGAAAATGAGTAGCGCACCAAGAGGCAGTATCACATAGAACAATAACTTCATAAAAGTAAAGCCTGATTTGTCCTTTTTCTTTTCCTCCACAGGCCTATCAAATGCATCCAACATCATAAACACCAGAGCTCCTCCTATGGAGTACACCGAATGAAAGAGTCCGATAACCAATGAATTTCGTGCCGAGAAAGCAGCGAACGACATAGTTAAAAGCGAAATGATATTGGCCGTAACCGACAAGGCGTTTCCGTAAATAAGAATACCCACGGCAGATAATATGGCTCCGAAGGCGCTAAGTAGCCAGGTAGATTGCCGGAGAATTTGTGGAGTCCTTATCGCCTGGAAAACGGTTAACACCCCTGTAAATATCACAAAATTGACTCCTGCGGTTTGTCGGAAAAACAGGTAGGAGTAGAGCAATGCCGCTACTGCGATGTAAAAAATGTCTCTTTTCATATTCTCAATAAATTAGAAAGTACTTTGTATTTCAAAGTTTTAACGCAAAAAAATAGTTATTCGTCTGTTCCACCTTTTAAAATAGACTCCAATCCATCCAAATGTTCTTCGAATGCCTTGCGACCAAGCGATGTGACCTTATATGTTGTTTGTGGTCTTTTCCCCACAAATTGTTTTCGTATTTCTATGTATTTTAATTTTTCCAATGCTGATATATGACTGGCCAAATTACCATCCGTTAGCCCAAGTTTGTCTTTTAAATCTCCATACTTTACCCATTCGCTAACCAACAGGATAGACATCACCCCTAGCCTTACCCGGCTATCGAATGCTTTATTTAACTTCTCAAATCCTCTCACACTTGCCGTCTAGGCCCTGTCGTATTTAAAATACATAGCAAGGCCATATATTATATGCAGGACACCAAATCCAAAGGCCCAAAAATACAATCCGCGTCCCATAAAAAACATTGCCGCCACTCCCAGCGCCATTTGACATATTCCGAGGTAGCGAATATCTCTGTAAGTGTACTTTCCTGCGTTTAATAAGGCCATTCCGTAAAACACCAGGGTCGCAGGCGCGATTACTCCAACATACCCATGGTATAACATTGCAATGCAAAAAACACCGCCAAAAAACAAGGGGATAAATAGGTTTAAAAGTAGTTTTCGAGCGGCTCCGTCAAACAACTTTCTGTTGTTCTTCTTTGCCTTGGCGGCTGTTAACAAAAAGCCGGTAATCAAAGAAGCTATCAATACTCCGGCCCCTACCAGAAGTAAGAAACCTGCCCGATCCCAAATGGTTGCGTGAATGTACTCCGCGCTTGCAAGTCGTCTGGAACCGATACTTTCCCAGGACACCAGCGCAAAGAAATCGGTCCAGACAATGGCTGCACCGGCGAGGGCAAAAATTCCGGCAAAAACACCGGAAAGGCCACTAAGAGATAAAAACTGGGAAGATTCTTTCATCATCTCCCTGATCTCGGAGAGATGTTCTAACTGTTCTTTGGTTTTATCTGCCATGACCGATTAAAGTACTTTGAATTACAAAGTAAATCTAATGAAAAAAACGGCCGCCCAAATTTGGGAAGCCGTTTTTAACGAAATTTAAGTTCTATTCGATGATCTCTACAGATTTAATCTTATCCCCTGCCTGAATCTCGTCGATCACTTCCAGTCCATCAACCACTTTACCAAAACAGGTATGGTTTCTATCCAGGTGAGCCGTGTTGTTTCGGCTATGGCATATGAAGAACTGAGATCCCCCTGTATTTCTTCCTGCATGAGCCATGGAAAGCACTCCCCTATCATGGTATTGATTATCACCATCTAGCTCGCAATCGATAGAATATCCTGGTCCTCCAACGCCTGTTCCCTGTGGACATCCTCCCTGGATAACAAAATCAGGAATCACCCTGTGGAAGGTTAATCCGTCATAAAATCCATCCTTAGATAATTTCACAAAATTCTCAACGGTCTTTGGAGCGTCATTCTCATAGAATTCCACGTCCATTGTTCCTTTCTCTGTATTTATTTTTGCTTTCATGCTAACTATTTGATGGACAAATATAGCCTTGATCTGTGGAATTAAGGGAATGAATCGAATAAACCTCCCATTAAAAGGGGCAGTAACGAATAGCCAAGTGCTATTGGTGCAATTACCGTGCTGGCTGTTGCCAGGGGGACCCTCTTATTTACTTTTTTCGCGCGACGCTTGGAAACGATGGCCAGAATAAATCCGGTGGCGGGCACCAGAGCTATTGCATAAGTAGATAGTGCGAAAGATGGTGAAAACGGATGATCGCCATTTACCGAAGCATAGAACCAGCTACCTATTAGTATTAAAGCTCCGGTAACTGAACAAATAAACGCCGCAATGGATAAATTTTTGGCACTTCTTGCCAGTAGTGGTTCTTCCAGGTTACTGTCTATTATTTCATCTTCCCACAGTTCGCTCATGCTTATAGGTTTAGTAATTATCCCAATCGTCGGTTTCTTCCTCTTCCATATCTTCCAGGGCCTTCTCCCAACTTTCCTGTGATTCGGAGTCGTAAACATTTTGTAGAACTTCCAATGACTCTACCAGCGAATAAGTACCATAAAGCATCAAACCACACACCACCATAGCAAGTGGTGAAGCAATGATACCTGCCAATGCCATTCCATTTCCATAGCCCGCTCTTGCGGAGGTTACTTTGCCAACAATGGAAAGCACCAATCCGGCAATTGCAAACAGCATAGGAACAAAGGCTAATATCCAGCCGCCCAGAAAATAGAATTGAATCGTAAATATAAATATCACCCCTCCGACGATACCAAGTATCATCCCGATTACTCCCAGGGTAACACCTTGTCTCTTGCCTCTCTGTACTTGTTCCTGGGAGGTATCTAAAATGTGCGTATCCATATTTGGCGTGATTGGTTGAATGAAAGTTACTACTTCTGTTTTAATAGGGGTGATTGTGCGACAAGTGAGCACAAAAAAACCCGGAACCTTTCGGAACCGGGCTATAGTGAATTTCTTAAGTCTTCTTAGTGACCGTCATTCATGTCGTCCATAGCTTCATCCATGGCTTCGTTCATTCCTTCTTCGAACGCTTCGCCCCAGTCGCTAGAATCTAATTGAATTGGTCCAGCTTCAGAAAGAGCAGCCCACTTACCAGCAGCCATCATCATCACAACAATAGCAACAACAGGAATAACCGTTCCCATGATGTGCATCATCTTGCTTTGAGCCTTCTTAACGAAACCGATAATCAAGCCAATTACACCAAGAATGATACCGATCCATCCAAAGAATCCCGCAAGCATCATCGTTAGACCTGAACCTAGTGCTCCACCAACAGCGGCAGCCGCATCAGTTTCATCCGCCGACGGTACAGACGTGTATGAGATAATTGCACAAATCAATGCGACTAGTCCGAAAACCAGTCCTAGTACTGCTAAAATTTTACCTGGTGTCTTTTGTTTTCCACCTGTTTCTTCTGACATTTTTTTTCGTTTTTAGGGTTAACAAGTCCAAAGAAAGTAATTTTTTCGAATGGTTAACAATAATTGCACAAATTATCTATTAACATTGTTATCTCTTGTTTTTCGCAATTCATGCGGCAATACGTACAACTTATCGAAATCGAACAGTCAAACACCTAATATTCAACACCAAACAACCAGGTACTGCGCTATCCCCGTGTAAACACCCAATCCGTGTCGGTTGATAATTTGGCATTATAACCATAGCCTTCCATATCGAAGCCCTTAATGTCTTCTATATCTGTTATCCTGTTCTGAACCACATAACGTGTCATATAGCCACGAGCAAGTTTGGCAAAGGTCATAATGGTTTTGTACTCACCATTTTTAAAATCCTTAAACACAGCATTGATCACCGGACTTTCAACATCCTTCGCCTTAATGGATTTGAAGTATTCGTTGGATGCCAAATTCAGCACAACGCTACCTTCAGCTTCTTTGTTCAATTGGTTCGTTAGTTTCTGTTGCCAAAAGGAATAAAGATTTTTCACTTTTGGAGTTACTTCAAACTTAGTTCCCATCTCCAAACGATAGGGTTGAATCAAATCAAGCGGTTTTAAAATGCCGTAAAGTCCCGATAAAATGCGAACATGATCCTGGGCAAAGTCTAAGTCCTTTTCCGACATGCTGGTTGCTTCCCAGCCACGATAAACATCGCCTGTAAAGCAAAGAGAAGCCTGCTTGGCGTTCTTTGGTGTAAATGGCACTGACCACTCCTGATAACGCTGATGATTTAAATCGGACAATGCGGGACTGATCTTCATCAAGTCACCAATTTTCTTCGCTGAAAGCTTTTTTAATTTATTCACCAAATACTCAGATTCCTCCAGGAACTGAGGTTGTGTGTGTTTCGATACATGAGGCTCCGTTTCAAAATCAAGGGATTTGGCTGGTGAAAGTAATACGATCATATTCTAAACATTTACCTGTAAAAATAAAAAGGATACTGATTCATTCGGTTAAAGCGCAGGCCAGTCAATCAAAAATGAAATAGGCCTCTTCTGCCACTTTCTCTTCGGTTTCAAAGATGTGCGGGTAGTATTTGCGCAACTCCCCCATCATGAGCTGTTTTGGAATATCTGCGTAACTCCCGTATACATGTGTGTATTCCATGTATTTCCCCCCTTCTCTGTCGTACTCCTGAAAAATAGAATCCGTGAGACCGTCAAACTCCATTACTTCCACTCCCAACTTTTCACAAAGACCAGCGTTAAACGCAGGCGTACATTTCACCCATTTTTCATTCAGAAAAAATTCGGTGTATCCATGAAATACCAGCTCGTTGGATTGTAAAAACTCTTCGAGGCGAGCGGTACCGATATGATTAGTAACCCTGGCAAAACCCAGTCTTGAGGGAATATTTACGGCTCTGCCCAGAGCAGCCAACAAGCAGGCTTTTTCTCCGCAATAACCGTGTTTTCGCGTAAGTAGATGACTGGCCTTCATCGCTTCTTCGCGCAAATCTATTTTATACGGATCGTAGAAATACGAATCTCTTACGTACTTATAAAGTAATATGGCCTTTTGGGTGTTGTCGGTTTGCGATCCTACAATGTTTCTTGCTAACTCAACGATTCCGGGGTGATCGGAATCAACATATCTTCCAGGTTCTAAAAATTCTCTCATCACAATGTTAATGCACTCTCTCTCACCAGACTTTGGTATTTACCTCCGGGATAGTCGTCGTTATAATCGAAATTCAACCACACATAGCCATCCGGATCTTTGTAGTAGTAAACCGGCTTTCCTTTCGACTCTTTGTGAAACAACTCTGCCTTAATCAGGTAAATTGCTGCTTCAAGTTCTTTGCCGTCGCCAATCTTCACTTCCGGATAGAGGTGTCCTATTTCTGTTGAATCTGCCCTCTTTACTTTTGTTCTTACCAATCTCACCTCACCACCTATGGATTTTATTAAACCTCCTATTAAAATAGAATAATCATCACAATCTCCTTTAAACTTATCATCGTACTGAAGCTGATCAACGGTTTCGCTAGCCATGGCATAATAATCCTCCCCCGCAGGGTCGTATACATAATTCCAACGTTGCTTTACTTCCTTAAAAATGCTGAAATACTGAATCGTTTTCCGATGTCTGTGCAGATATTCGTAATCCTGGAAATTCGCTATGGCATAATTTGCCCCAAGTGTTCTAACTTTTACACTTTTATAATCCACGGCAATTTTAATGGCTTCTTCGCCTGAGAATTTCACATTCTGCAATTCACTAAAATTGATTTTTTCGCTTTTGGACTGGAGAGAATAGAGCATGGTACTGTAATCGTGATACAGGTCTTTAAGCCCATAAGTCCCGGTAAAGTTGGTATAGGTAAGTACCGCCAATCCGATTACACACGCCGCATACACAAAAATCCGAAGTTTTTTTACCAGAATATAAATGGCAATAAATACGGCTATGAACGTTAAAAAATGGTCTATTCTGATACCACCTTCACCAAAGGGCAATCGCATGGTAGGTACGTAGGAATAAACCAGAATAAAAACCGGAAGGGAAATGAGCGCGGTAATCAGCGCAATCAGAAACGATGAAGGTTCTGCCTCTCCACTGGCAATTCGCTTCATCCACGAACGCTTTTCTTCTTGCTCTACTTTAGATTTATCACTCATACTTTGCCAGCGTTAACGCTCTCATTAAAGTTAAGGCGTTAATATGTCTTTGTAAAGATCAAACTATTAATTGTACTGGTTCATCTTTTGTTCGGATTATTCAGTTAATAGCAAAACCAATCCCCGGGAGAAAGGTTCACGTACCACTCTCCAAAATTTAGCCTGGTAAAATGGCAAACATGGTTTTGCCGCTTATCATACAGGTTAAAACTCTTACATAAACTCTGCGTTAAACCAGTAAACAACAATTACTATGGCATTTTTCGGAGGTAGCGTACATGCGATGATTAGTAGCATCAAAATGAACAAGGCCATGCTCGAACGCAGAAGTTTCAGTCCCAATTTACCAGGTAGTACAGTATTTACAGCAAAAAGAGCAAGCCTTCAACTCAAAAAGCTATCAGCGGCTCAAAGACAAACAATACGGCGGAAATACAAAAAGATGGCGGATAGAAACCGTTTGATAAGCACCACATTCCTTGTGGTTGCCGTTCTGCTCACCATAGTGGTTACATACATAGTTTCCCTTTGGTTTTTGTAAGCCGTGGACTCTATTCTCTGACATTTCCTATATTATAGATATACTAAAACGCTTGTTTAACCGGGAAAAGTCCCTTCCGAAAGAAAGTAGGGATTAAAATCAGATAAAGGAGATTCTTTTAATGAGAAGAAAACCATTTAATGCCATGCTTGCCATCGTATTGATAGGTGCGGTGATCGCCGCAGTTATTTGGATGCTGTTTGTTTTCTGATACCTACCACAGCAGTTATGCAATAAAAAAGCCTTCTCCCATTTCTGAAAGAAGGCTTTTACAAAATACAATTTCTCTTTAAGCTACAAGCTCTTTTACCTTATCGGCAGCTTCTTGTAGTGTAATTGCTGAGTGCACATTCAATCCAGAATCATCAATGATTTGCTTGGCTTCCACAGCATTTGTTCCTTGCAGTCTAACGATAATTGGAACCGGAATATCTCCTATACTTTTGTAAGCATCAACTACTCCCTGAGCAACCCGATCGCATCTTACAATACCTCCAAAAATATTCACAAGGATGGCTTCCACACCTTTATCTCTTAAAATGATATTGAATGCTTTTTCCACTCGTTCCGCATCTGCAGTTCCACCAACATCCAGAAAGTTGGCAGGTTCTCCTCCGGACATTTTAATGATGTCCATAGTTGCCATTGCAAGCCCGGCTCCGTTCACCATGCAACCTACATTCCCATCCAGGTTTACATAATTCAAACCAGCTTCTCCTGCTTCAACGTCCATTGGGTCTTCTTCTGAGGTGTCTCGCATTTCAGCATAATCAGGATGTCTGAATAATGCGTTACCATCAAGAGTAACTTTTGAGTCAACTGCAATGATCTTGGAGTCTGATGTTTTCAAAACCGGATTGATTTCGAACATCGACGCATCGCATCCTTCGTAAGCACTGTACAAAGCCTTTACAAACTTTGCCATTTCCTTCATTGCTTTGCCTTTAAGACCAAGGTTAAACGCAACTTTTCTGCACTGAAATGGTTGAATCCCAACCTTAGGATCAATTTCTTCTTTGAAAATAAGTTCCGGAGTTTCTTCGGCAACTTCTTCAATATTCATTCCTCCTTCAGGCGAATACATGATAATGTTTCTTCCAGTCTCCCGATTCAATAGAACCGACATATAATATTCTTCCGGTTCTTCATCACCTGGATAATAAACATCCTCGGCAATAAGCACCTTATTTACCTTCTTACCTTCTTTAGAAGTTTGTGCCGTTACCAAATGTCCACCAAGAATTCCAGCTGCCTTACCAGATACTTCATCCAAACCTTTTGCAAGAACTACTCCATTCGATCCGGTTTCAGTAACTACTCCTTTTCCTCTTCCACCTGCATGAATCTGCGCCTTCACCACGTACCACTCGGTGCCCGTTTCAGCGTTCAATTTCTTTGCAGCTGCTACCGCATCATCGGCCGTTGCCGCTACCTCTCCTCTTTGAATTGCCACTCCGTAGCTTGCCAGTATTGATTTTCCTTGATATTCGTGTAAGTTCATTTTGCTGAAATTAATTTAAGCCGCGTGCTTCCTGAATGCACTACGATCCGCTGGTTCAAATGTAATTTTTCAAAGTTCAAATTCAAAATAATTTCAAAGCGGAATCCGGAGATGTGGAAAAGAAAATCTACCGATATTGAAACAAGCAGCAATAAATCTTGCTCAACGTAATTACCGTAAGTTTGTGGTCTTGGATGCCCTGGCAAAATACTACACCAAAGAAACCATTCAACTGGGTAATGACCTGATCGCTTTTCATCGGTTCTCCAAAAACCAGGAAGGAATACCGGTATTGCTGTTACATGGCTCCATAGAAAACGGCAAAATCTTCTTCACCAAATCCGGTAAAGGCCTTGCACCATTTCTTTGCGAGTATGGTTATGATGTTTTTATTCCCGATATGCGTGGAAAAGGTGAAAGCACGCCTGCGGTTGACAAAAATCACACTCATTCACAAACCCAGCAAATTACAGAGGACATCCCGGCGTACCTGAAGAAAATTGAAGAATTAAGGCCCTTTTCATCCATTCATTTTGTGGGTCATAGTTGGGGTGGAGTACTTCTTCTATCCTATTTGGCCCGGTTTTCTGAACCCAGGGTAAAGTCGATGGTTTTCTTCGGTTCCAAGAGAAAAATATATGTGAAATCTATTCGTAAATTCTTCATGGTAGATCTTGGCTGGGATTTGATCGGACAATGGGCGGCAAAGCGGAAAGGCTATTTCCCGGCAAAAGATTGGAAATATGGAAGCGACAATGAACCTGGTCCGTTCTACAACCAAACGCATCATTGGGTAGAATCTGATGAGTGGATCGACCCGGAGGATGCATTTAATTATCGTGAAGCGCTTCATTCAAAGGATTTACCACCCGCACTTTATTTTGCAGGTGTGAAGGACAGAGTGCTTGGCAATCCTACAGACGTGGAGAAACTAATGAAGGAAACAGGAGAAGATCAGGACAATGAAATGTTGCTTCTTGGAAAATCCTACGGAAACCGGGTGGATTATGGGCACATTGACATGCTAACTCATCCTGAGTCCCGGAAAGATCATTTTCCTGTTGTGGTGAATTGGTTCAGAAAGCACGAATAACCTGTCCGAATATTAATATACCATGGTGTCGATTTATTTATCTTTAACCTGAATGATAGAAACTAAACAAATCTACAAGTCTTACGGGTCGCTGAATGTGCTAAGAGGTGTGAACTTTAAAGTTGAGAAGGGTGAAATTCTGGCTATCGTGGGGGCTTCTGGTGCCGGGAAAACCACTTTTCTTCAAATCCTGGGTACTTTAGATCGTCCTGATTCCGGAACGATTTTATTTGGAGACAGGAACGTAAGCAATATGGGGCGACAAGAATTGGCAAAATTCAGAAACCAGCACATTGGGTTTGTTTTTCAGTTTCACAATCTGCTTCCGGAATTTACTGCATTGGAGAATGTTTGCTTACCAGGTTTCATTGGTAAGAGAAATCGTGAAGAGGTGAAGGCCAAAGCCACGGAACTTTTAACACATTTGGGCCTTGCCGACAGGATGGAGCATAAACCGGCACAATTGTCGGGAGGCGAACAACAACGTGTAGCGGTGGCCAGGGCCCTGGTAAATGATCCGGATCTGATACTAGCCGACGAGCCATCTGGTAATCTCGACTCTGAGAATGCCAGGGATTTGTACGACTTGTTTAAAGAACTCCGAAACGAATTCAGACAAACATTCGTTATTGTGACCCATAATCAGGAGTTTGCACATTTAGCCGACAGAACACTAACCATGAAAGATGGGGTGATGCTGTAGCGTTCATGAAAAAATATACTTACATACTTTCAATACTTCTTTTATCGGCTTTATCGTCGGGTGCACAAGAATACAAGAGTTTGTTCTGGAGTATTTCCGGAAACAATCTTAAGGATACATCCTATTTGTACGGCACTATGCATGTACAGGATAAACGCGTGTTTAATTTTCGGGATGGCGTAATGGCTGCCTTCGATTCGGCTGACATATTGGCTCTGGAATTGAATATGGATTCGGTAAATCCACTAAAAATAATGATGCAAATGACCATGGATTCTTCCATTACCCTGGAAGATTTACTCCCTGATAAAAAATATCAGGTGGTCAAAAGCTACGTTGAAGACAGTTTGCAACTTCCTATGATTATGCTTTCCCGTTTACAACCGATGTTCGTGGCAACGTTTGTAGAAGGAAAGTCCATGAACCAGGAGATGGACGATGCTCTGGACATGTATTTTTTTAAACGTGCAAAATCGGCAAACAAAACCATTAGTGGGCTTGAAGAAGCCGGTGAACAAATCAGCGCATTTAATTCGATTCCGTACCGCGACCAGGCCAACGATTTATATGATTTGATTAACAACCGCGATGAAGATGATGGAATTGAAACCATGAGCATGGATTCCGTGGTAAAAGCCTATCTCGCCGAAGATTTGGAGAAACTTCTGGAATTTACCCGATCAGAATACGAAGCCGACGATGAAAGTGAAAGATTCATACAGGTGTTCCTAACCGATCGGAATATTCGGATGGTTAGCCGAATGGAGCCACTACTCAAAAAGGGGTCTGTTTTTATTGGTGTTGGTGCGGCACATCTTCCAATGGACATTGGTATTATAGAGTTACTGCGAGCCAAAGGATATAAGGTGGAACCGCTATGACGGGTGCGGAACTAAAAGAATTTCTGGACGAAAAGGCGGAACTCTACAATCATCCTGATTTTATTCTTGAAGACCCGATCCAGGTGCCGCATCAATTTGAGCTAAAGGAGGATATTGAGATCGCCGCATTCTTTGCCGCCACAATTGCGTGGGGACAGAGAGTAACCATTATAAACAATGCGAACAGGCTAATGAAACTAATGGGTAATTCTCCGTTCGACTTTGTGATGTCTGCTAACAAAAACCAGTTAAACAGATTATCTTCATTTAAACACAGAACTTTCAACGGTGAAGACGCGATTCGGTTTACGAATCAACTCAGACGATTATACCTGGAAGAAGGTGGAATGGAACAAGTATTCAAGAACGGTATTCAGTCTGGTGACACAACCGTGTACAATGCACTGGTTCATTTTAAGAGTAAATTCCTTGGAATGGAGAAGACCAGAACACATAAACATGTTTCCGACCCTTCTACGGGTAGTGCTGCGAAGAGAATCAACATGTTTTTACGCTGGATGTGCAGGAAAGACAATAAGGGAGTTGACTTTGGTATTTGGAATATTTCCCCTTCCCTGCTCTCCTGCCCTCTGGACCTTCATACTGGCAATATTGGCAGAATGTTGGGTATACTCACCCGCAAGCAAAACGATTGGAAAGCAGTAATGGAACTGGATGCTCACCTGCGCTCAATGAACTCACAGGATCCTGTAAAATATGACTTCGCTCTCTTTGGTTTAGGGGCGGTTGAGAAATTTCATCTGTCGTAGTACTATTGTATCTTGCAGGTATGTTCAAGCGTTTTTTCATACCCATTGCCCTACTGCTCATTGGTTGCAGTAGCCCTGAAATACAGGTAATTGTAGAAAATCATAGCGGAGTAAAGTTGCGAGATGTCTACGTTTCCACCAGTACAGGCAATTCTTACGTGGAATTTAAAGACGTTGAGTCAGACGAAACCCGAACTGAGCCGCTAAAAATGAAAAAGGAAGAAGCCGATGGCAGTTATTTCATCCGTGTGCCGGATTTAGACCATGCAGCGCATTTTGGTTATTATACAAATGGAAGTCCAACAGGCAGCACCCTTATATTCAGGGTAAAGAAGGAAGGGGTGGATTTTGAGGAAGAGCTGTAAGGTTATAACCTAACAAGCCAGTCTCCTCCTCTTTGCTGCAACGCCAGTTCTTTTCTTTCTAACAACCGGTTGAAGTTCTATATCCGTTTCGGTTGGTAAAATAAAAGTTTTGCTTGCTACATCCGGTGTATGTCGGACCAAAGCGGTACAGAGGCAATACTTTCTTTCCGTACGAGTCAGGATATCGAAATTCGCACAGCCCCGACACTTGTCCCAAAACTTTTCGTCTTGTGGTAAATCTGCAAAAACAGTCGGTTGATAACCCAACTCACTATTCATTTTCATTACGGCCGCACTGGTGGTAATAGTAAATAACTTAGAGTCCGGATACTTTTCTAAAGTAAGTTGAAATACCCGTTGTTTAATTTGCTTCGCCAATCCTAATCCACGGAAATTTGGAGATACGATTAAGCCAGAGTTGGCTACATAGTTATTTCCCCATTCTTCAATACA
Source organism: Parvicellaceae bacterium (assembly GCA_965267315.1). GTDB lineage: Bacteria > Bacteroidota > Bacteroidia > Flavobacteriales_D > Parvicellaceae. The sequence continues at coordinate 2,595,884 of OZ253949.1, read as the reverse complement.
GCAAAAACCTGCAATTTGGCTATCCACAAGTGCCAAAACTGCATTTCCTTTTGTAATTCTTTCGGTAAAGTATTCGGGAGGACGTTGAGCAATACCAGTTCCCCGAGCCTTAGCAGACTCGTTGATCAACTGGCTGATCTCCGGCGCGTAAATCGCATGCCGGGGCGATGACACAACAATCTCGATTTTCATTATCTACGCTCTTAAAAAAGATAATTCTTGTTTTCGTTCAACCTGTTTGAGAGTATTCTCAAAAAATTCCGCGGCGAAAATAATCCGGTTTTTGAAATATCCAAGTATCGAAATGTTAAAAAATCGTTAGGAAGAATGCTTGACTGTGTTAACCTGATTTTGAGCAACAAAAAACCCGTTGCTATCTTTCGATTTGCAACGGGTTTCAATATGAATTGAAGTGGGCTTTACTTACTCGTCACCCTTCTCCATTTTCTCCTTTAACGCAGTAAGTGCATCTAAATCACCAAGAGTAGTTTTCTCCTGATTTGCATTCAGATCTTTAACTGCTTTAGAGTGGCCTCCGGATCTTTTCTTACCTCCGCTTCCACTACCACGGCTTCCAGCTACCTCATCGGTAAATGTAAGCGTGTGTGAAACGATGATCTTCTTAGCGTCCTTATTGAACTCAAGAACTTTGAAATCCAGAACCTCATCAGCGGCAACTTTACCACCATCTTCTTTTACCATGTGCTTCGCAGGCGCATACCCTTCAACACCGTAAGGAAGTGAGATGATTCCGGTTTTATCCTGAAGCTTCAATACCGTTCCCTGATGAACAGAACCTTCGATAAATACCGTTTCGAAAACATCCCATGGGTTCTCCTCAAGTTGCTTATGACCAAGAGACAATCTTCTGCCTTCTTTGTCCAACTCAAGAACTACCACTTCCATCTCATCATCTACCGCACAGAATTCTGATGGATGCTTGATCTTCTTAGACCATGAAAGATCTGAGATATGGATCAATCCATCAATTCCTTCTTCAAGCTCCACGAATACACCGAAGTTGGTGAAATTCTTCACTCTTGCAGTATGCTTAGAATCGATTGGGTATTTGCTTTCGATGTCGGCCCATGGATCTGGCATTAGCTGCTTGATACCAAGAGACATCTTTCTTTCTTCTCTGTCAAGTGTAAGCACTTGTGCTTCTACCTCGTCTCCAACTTTAAGGAAATCCTGAGCACTTCTTAAATGCTGCGACCAGCTCATTTCAGAAACGTGGATCAGTCCTTCCACACCAGGAGCAATCTCAACGAATGCACCATAGTCGGCAAGAACCACTACTTTTCCTTTAACTGTATCACCAACTTTCAAGTCGTTATCAAGGCTTTCCCATGGATGCTGCTGAAGTTGTTTCAACCCAAGAGCAATTCTCTTCTTGTCATCATCAAAATCAAGAATTACAACGTTCAACTTCTGATCAAGCTCAACGATTTCCTCCGGATGATTCACTCTACCCCATGAAAGATCAGTAATGTGTACCAGACCATCTACTCCACCAAGATCGATGAATACACCGTAAGATGTGATGTTCTTAACTGTACCTTCAAGTACCTGACCTTTTTCAAGAGTACCGATAATTTGCTTCTTCTGCTGTTCCAGTTCAGCCTCAATAAGTGCCTTATGAGATACAACCACGTTTCTGAATTCGTGGTTGATCTTAACCACCTTGAACTCCATGTTCTTTCCAACATAAAGATCGTAGTCTCTAATAGGCTTAACGTCGATTTGTGAACCTGGAAGGAATGCTTCAATCCCGAATACATCGGCAATCAAACCACCTTTTGTTCTGCACTTAACAAAACCGGTAATTACCTCTCCGGTCTTCAATACTTCGTTCACTTTATCCCAGGCCTTGTGAATTCTTGCTCTCTTATGAGAAACTACCAATTGACCTGTTTTATCTTCTTGCTTCTCGATAAACAAGTCTACCGGATCACCAACAGCCAAATCAGGATTGTATCTGAATTCGTTGATTGGAACAACACCTTCGGATTTATATCCGATGTTTACCACTACCTCTTTCTTCGTGATCGCTACAACTTTACCAGAAACCACTTCTTTCTCATCGATAGAAGTTAAGGTATCATTGTAAAGCTCATCGTACTTAGCGATATCAGCTTTAGAATAACCTTCAATTCCAGCTTCAAACGACTCCCAGTCGAAATCTTCCGGAGCTACATTGGCATTTGCCGGTGGAGTGGAAACATGAGCTACCTCAACCTCCTCGGTTGTTTGCTCCTCTGTTTTCTCTTCCTTTTTAGCTTTTGCGGGCTTCTTAGCCTCCTTGGCAGGTGCTTCTTCCGAATCTTCGGCCTTTGCCTCAGCTTTTGCCTCAACCGGATCCGCTTCAGGCGTTGGCTCTCCAGCAGTTGTTTTTTCTGCTTTTACCTCAGCTTCAGGTTTTTCTTCTTTGGATTCTTTGGCATCCTCGGTTGAGTCTGCTTTCGCTTCAACTTCCGCTTTCGCTTCCGTCGATTCTTCCGTAGCTGCTGCTACGTCTTTTTCTTCCTCGGCTTTTTTAGCCTTGTTTTCTTCTGACATTTATTTGTGTCATTGTATCCCGGTTATCAGCAATTCCGGGAGAATTTTAACTGGCCTATGCTGCTCGGCCCGTAAACAAGGGCGCAAAGATAGCAAATCCCAGTTAAGGGAAAAAGTATTCGGCCAGGAATATAAATTGCCAGAAATAAGTTGATATTTGTGGTTAACCTCGCCATTCACAAGCACACTTGATGAAAAGATTTATCGTATTCATTGCGCTTTTACAAATTGGCTGCGCGGTTGCCCAAAGCTACTGGGCGGATAGTCTTAAAGCTCTACTGGACGATGCTAAGGGTGAGCGCAAGGCCGAACTCACCTGGCAACTTGCCCTCGAAATGCAAGAGGTGGATATGGATTCCGCCGTGGTACTGGCAGATTGGAGTATTGACCAATACCGTGCTCTAAACGACCTGGAGGGTGAATTATACGCTATGTCGGTAAAATCGACACTCCTTCAGGTAAAATCCCTGTACTCGGAAGTAGCGATTCTACGAAAACTCATGATAACAAAGGCTAAGCAAACCGGTAATGACTCCACGCATGCGTCTTGCTATTGTTACACTGGCGAGGCTTTTGCATTTTCGAATGAGTTTGATAGCGCCATGAAATACACGCTCACTTGTATTGAACTCGCTGAAGCGTTGAATTCCAAACCGATTCTGGGAGATGCCTATAACAACCTGGGTTCCATCTACGATTATCAAGGCAGATCGGAAGAAGCACTAAAGGCATATAAAAAAGCACTCGCTTACTTCGACCGGCAGGATTACAACCAAATACTGGCCCTAATTAATAACATCGCTGTGACTTACGACAATATGGAAGATGGCCTGGTTTATTTAGATAGTGCACAAAAATACTTTAAAGAGGCTCTTTTCATTAGCCAGGAACTCGACTATCGGTTTGCTCAGTCTGTTATTCTCGGAAGCATGGGAGGAGTCCATAACAAACTACAACAATTTGATAGCGCACTTTACTATACGGATAGTTCTTACAATCTTGGAGTACAAATAAATTCCGAAGCCCGGATTGCGGGGTGCCTGGGTAATTACGGCAATATCTACTCTTCGATGGGGCAATTTGCCAAAGCCGAGGAAAATTACAAACGGGCAATGGAGTTATATACAGAACTGGAAGACATCAATAGTCTGAAAATTGTCACGTCAATGCTATCTGAGATGTACCGTGACTGGGGTAAATATGAGGAAGCGTATAACTACTATGTCCAGTACAAAGAGCTTTCAGACTCAATTCTAAACCAGAGTATTGTTGATGCTCAGGCAGAAATGGAAGGAAAGTACCAATTTGAAAAGCAACAGCGACAGATTGAAATGGCCGAGAGCAGAGAGAAGCTTGCACAAGCTATGGCTGAAAAGCGAGCAGCCGAATCTGAGAAAAAGTCCTTTTATCTGATTGGTGCGGGCATAGTCGGAGTGCTCCTAATTATCGGGATTGGTTTTGTCGTTGCGTCCAACAGAAAGGTAAAGAAAGCCAACATCACGATTTCAGAGCAAAAATCGGTAGTGGAACAGCAAAAAGAATTGGTGGAGGAAAAAAACAAGGAAATCACAGATTCAATTGCTTATGCCAAACGAATTCAGAATGCCATTTTACCACCTCCGGCGCTAGTGGCATCCGCCCTACCCGATTCATTTGTATTGTACAAACCCAAAGACATTGTTGCGGGAGATTTCTATTGGATCGAGCAGCAGGCAGACCGTATCTTCTTCGCAGCGGCGGATTGCACGGGACACGGCGTTCCGGGAGCAATGGTGAGTGTGATTTGTAACAACGCATTAAACCGATCCGTTCGCGAATTTGGACTGAAAACTCCCGGGCAGATTTTGGATAAGACCCGCGAGTTGGTAATTCGGGAATTTGAAAAAAGTGAAGAAGAGGTAAAGGATGGAATGGACATCGCATTGTGCACCCTTCCTCCCCTCGACAAACCCATTACTCAGGATGATAAAGCGCTCCTTCATTTTGCCGGTGCAAATAACCCACTCTGGATCATTAAGCCCGGTGCCGATACTATACATGAGGTAAAACCGGACAAACAGCCTATTGGAAAATATAGTGAAGCCAAACCTTTCACCACGCACGAAATTCTGGCGGAAAAGGGAGACACTATTTACGTCTTCTCAGATGGTTTTGCAGACCAGTTTGGTGGACAGAAGGGAAAGAAACTGAAGGCCGCAAACTTTAAGAAAATCCTATTGGAAATTCAGGAAAAACCGATGGCAGAACAACGCGCGATTCTTGACAACCGGTTTGAAGAGTGGAGAGGAGAATTTGAGCAACTGGATGACGTTTGTGTGATCGGCGTTCGCGTGTAAAGCTTAATCCTCCAACAACAGCTCCTGCGCCAACTCGGAAAAATCAACCCCGTTAAAATTCCCCGAGCTCATCATGAGTAAATTTCTGGATTCCCAGTTGAGAGCGTAAAGCTCAGACAATACGCGTTTCGCATCCGTATACACCTCTACATTGCCTGTTCCGAAGGCATCAGCCACATCATCTTTGGTGATTGGCTCCAACCTTTTGTGTTCAATAACATGCGGATCAAAAAACACAAGGGCTCTATCTGCAGCCTCCATAGAACCCTTGTATTGCTCTAGAAAGTCTTTGTTTAACGAGCTAAACGTATGTAATTCCATGCAGGCGATTAACTCTCTTTCAGGGAACTGCTTTTTCAGCGCAGCGGTGGTGGCTTTGAGTTTACTTGGGGAGTGTGCGAAATCCTTGTACATCACCGAATTACTGGTCTTCCTAACCATCTCCAAACGCTTTGAGGCGCCCTTAAAACTGGCAATTGCTGCGTAAAACCTGTCGTCTGAAACCCCAATTTGATTGCAAACTAGTCGGGCGCCATTCAGATTTTGCAGATTATGATCACCAAATATTTCCAGACACACATCTCCTATTTCTGTTCTCAAGCAGGTAATCCCATTCTCTATAAAATGATCGTGGGTAGCGTAACCAATTTTTTGAATATCCTGCCTTGCTCTCTCCGCAACCCCTACTACTTCTTCATCCAGTTCACAGTAAATAAGTGAACCATTCTCCGATATTTTATCTGCGTAGATGTCAAACTGCTCAACGTAATTTTCGAACGTTGGAAAAACGTTGATGTGATCCCAGGCTATTCCACTCAGTAAGGCCACATCAGGTTGATACAAATGAAACTTTGGTCGTCGGTCAATTGGAGAAGAAAGGTATTCGTCTCCCTCCAAAATTGCTACTTCTGCAGATTCAGTCAGCTTAACCATACACTCAAAGCCTTCCAACTGTGCACCCACCATATAGTCAGCATCCACGTTGTGGTATTGTAGCACGTGTAAAATCATGGAAGTAATGGAAGTTTTCCCGTGGCTTCCTCCAATCACCACCCTCGTTTTATTCTTGGTTTGTTCGTATATGTATTCAGGGTATGAGTATATTTTCAGACCTAATTCCTGGGCTCTTTTCAATTCCGGATTATCTTCCCTTGCATGCATTCCAAGAATAACCGCGTCAAGATCATTTGTAATTCTACGCGCATCCCAACCAATTGAATCCGGTAACAAATTATACTTTGCAAGCCGCCCTTTTGACGGGTCGAAAATTTCATCATCGGAACCGGTAACCTGGTAACCTTTTAAATGTAGTGCTATGGCAAGGTTGTGCATCGCACTACCGCCAATGGCAATGAAGTGTGTTTTCATACACGAATTTTTATAAAGGTAACTCCACGCACTAAAGTGATTCCAGGGGGTAGCAGGTAATATTGAACAGACAATTATTAATTACTAATAATTGACACCACTGCCATCAGTAAGGGTAATAAGAAATTTCAGGCTCCTTTTGGTTGTGTATGATTTGGGTCATGGAAACCGTATAAACCATGTCATTTTTCACAATTTGGGTTCCGAATCCACCGGGGTCGGATTTGATTTGATGAAAACTCCGAATTGTATCCGGATCAGGGTGTTGATCTTTTTCCAGAACCTTTGTGAATGCGTCATTGCGCCAGGACCGAATGTGATTAAACCGATCGGGAACACTCACCCATAGTTTTGGATGGTTCAAATCGTACCGCTGTGTTTTAAGTTCACTCCCATCCCATTTCAATTCCCAAATTTCAGATTTCAGGTCAATTAAGACCATGGTGAATCCATTGATTCCGTTGAAATCGGCTTGTTCCAGATAGGCCTCTATGGTTTCAAAATCAAAAGGTTCCAGAGCTACCAACCCTCTACTTTTTCGGTACGTTTTACTTAGGTCCCGATCATAATTCCCATTCAACAGACTTACACATAAGGTTTTACTCATGGCAATCCAGGTGCCCCCTGCATCGCCATCCTTTGGGAATTCCACTTTTCCCCGTTTTGTTTCAACAAAGTTCGGGAAATCAGCCCTGGAACGATCAGAAAACTCATCTCGATTGGCCGTAAGAATGAATCCCTTCTTATAAGGAACAAAGGAAACCGTACACATGTAAATCTACTTTCTTACGAAGGTAGGAAGACCAATCCATGTGCACAACGCCTATTATCTGAACGTCAAACTCTCCAGGACACCCTGCTGAATCACCTCCTTCCAATGCCCATGTTCTATGTTACTAATTCGTAATGATGAGAGGAAGTCTCAATACTGCCCCTATATTTGCCCCAAACTTTCTCTATGACAATTTATCCGGTAAACACAGGCTATTTTAAGTTAGATGGTGGTGCTATGTTCGGTGTAGTTCCAAAATCCATCTGGACACGAACAAATCCCTGCGATGAAAACAATATGTGCAGCTGGGCGATGCGAAGCATGTTGATTGAGGACGGAGACCGGTTAATTTTAATTGACTGTGGAATTGGTGATAAGCAAAGTGAAAAGTTCTTTGGTTACTACTACCTGCATGGGGATGACACTCTGGACAAATCGCTTGCAAAGCACGGATTTTCCAGGGATGATGTTACGGACGTTATTCTAACCCATTTGCATTTCGATCATTGTGGTGGAGCAATTGCCTGGAACCAGGACAGAACCTTGCTGGAGCCCACTTTCAAGAATGCTAAGTTCTGGAGCAATGAAGATCACTGGCAATGGGCAACAGAGCCCAACGCCCGGGAAAAAGCCTCATTCCTTAAAGAAAACATTCTTCCTATTCAGGAAAGTGGCCAATTGAACTTCATAGAAAGAACAGGTAGAATCACCAAAAACGGATTGCCCGAAATCGACTTTTTCTTTGCCGACGGACACACTGAAAGCCAGATGTTGCCCATGATCAAATACAAAGGCAAAACTCTGGTTTTCATGGCCGACCTATTGCCGAGTACCGGACACATTCCACTAGCATATGTAATGGGATATGATACCCGTCCATTGTTAACTCTGGATGAAAAATCAGAGTTTATGAATTTGGCTGCAGACAATGAATTCATACTTTTTCTTGAACACGATTCGGTAAATGAATGTTGTACTGTAAAACACACAGAAAAAGGAGTACGTCTGGATCAGGCATTCGCCTTTAATGAGATTTAACAGATAATTACTACTCTTGGCAACATCAAAATATCTTATCAGCATTGTTGGCCCCACGGCAATTGGGAAAACCAGTTTTTCAATTGAACTGGCGAAAAAACTGAATACGGAGATCATCTCTTCGGATTCTCGACAGTTCTTTAAGGAAATGTCTATAGGAACTGCCAAACCACATAAGGACGAAATGGAAGGCATTCCTCATCATTTCGTGAATTTCCTCAGCATCCACGATGAATATACCTCTGGCAAATTTGAGAACGATGCCATGGAAACCATCAGCCAACTGCATCAAGAGATGGATACGGTAATCATGGTTGGTGGCTCCGGCTTGTACGTAGATGCAGTGCTTTACGGAATTGATGAGATCCCTTCAGACGACGTGGTTCGATTCCAGTTAATTCAGGAATACAACGATAAAGGGCTGGAGCACCTGCAAGCTGAACTGAAATCCCTGGACCCGGAGCATTATGACTTTATGGACATAAAAAATCCGCAAAGACTAATTCGGGCTTTGGAAGTATGCCGGGCTACCGGGAAGACGTATACATCTTTCAGGAATAGAAAACCAAAGGAGCGTCCTTTTGACATCATTCGAATAGGGCTAACCGCTGATCGTGAATTGATCTATGATCGAATTAATAAAAGAGTGGATCTGATGGTTGAAGCCGGACTAATCGAGGAGGCGCGTGCATTGCACCGATTCAAAAATTTAAACGCTCTGCAAACAGTTGGCTATCGTGAACTTTTCGAGTATTTTGATGGTAAAGTTGACCTGGAGACTGCCATTGAGAATATCAAAATGAACACTAGAAGGTTTGCTAAGAGACAACTTACATGGTTCCGCAAGGACAAAGAGATAAAATGGTTCGATATTCAGAACCAACCTGAAGCATTTGAATACGTAGCTTCAGTTTTGAAATGAGATTTCCCTTTTCACGATACCGGACGCTGGATCGCAACGTAAAGTTCATGATCCTGGGAGAAGCGGTGGTTCAAATTTTAAATGGAGCTTTTTTCCTGATTGCCAATTTGTATTTAGCCAAAGAAGGATTTAGCGACCAGGAAATCTCTGACTATACCTATTACAGGTATTTGGGCGTAATGTTTCTGGCTATGCCTTTCGGAATGCTCATTAAGACCAAAAAACTGATGCCTTTTTTCTACGTCTCCCCCATTGCCATGTGCCTATGCTCTGTTTTGATTATTTATGGCATTGATACGAACAACTTGTTGCTCTCTAAAATTTGCCTGTGCCTCTGGGGAATTTTCTTCATGCTGATAGAGGTGGTTAAATTACCGTTTGTAATGCGCTACTGTCCTAAAGAGCAACACAGCATGGCAATTGCTCTTACATTTTCCACCTGGAGTTTGGGGGCAATAATAGCCGGAGTTATTTCTTTTCTGCTTCATGCTATTTCTCCATCTTTCTTTCAGGAACGAAACGTGATGTATAGCATCTGCGCACTCGCCCTTTTCAGCATCTTTTTCTTTTCCAGGGTAAAATTGAACGAGCGGATACCGAAAGAAACGCAAAGTGGGTTTAATCTCCGGGATTATGATTGGTGGCTGGTCGCTAAAGCGGTCTTTCCAACCCTTGTTATTGCCATAGGAGCAGGATTAACTGTTCCATTCATCAACCTGTTTTTTCACCAGGTACATGGTCTCGAATTTGAAGAGTTTTCCAGCATTGGTTCGGTGGCTTACGCTATGGTATTTCTAACCGTTTTGTTCGCTCCCGGTGTTAAAGATAAATGGGGATACAAGATTGCCATTCCGTCTACACAAACTCTGGCCGTACTTGCCCTTGTAGGTTTGGCGTTAACGGAATTTTTTCCTGGCTCCGCAGTCGGAGTAACCGTTGCGGTTTTCTTCTTCATCATCCGCCAACCTCTTATGAACCTTGCACAACCCCTCAGCTCTCAACTGGTACTTAACTATGTAGGAAAAAGGAATGAAGAAATAATTGGCGCATTCCAAAGCACCATCTGGAATGGATCGTTTGTGTTTAGTGCATTGATCTTTGGTAAACTAAGAGCTCTGAACATATCGTATATCTATATTTTCCTGATGACAGCAGCACTTTACCTGCTGGCCATCCTGATGTATGTCTTGTTAATCAGAGATTACGAAAAACGTGTAAAACTGGTCGACTAGCTCATCATGCTCAGCGGTTCACTTAGTTATAGGAATATGACATTCGTCATGAAATAAGACAAATCTATAGACAGAATGTAACATATTCGTCGAAGAGGAGTACCTTTGTGCAACCATTCAACTAAAAATGAGACGATATTTTTTCTCCGCAATGGCAATTGCGTTTATAAGTACTGGGTTCTCGCAAAGCCGCCCGCATTGCGATCTGGGAGTAGTTCATGCCCAAATCACCGAGGATGATGGCAACGAAACTGGTCGAATCGAACTTTCGATTGAGCAATCCAGCAGTACGCATACCTACATTTGGTCCGACGGAAGTACTGACACCATTCGCAGTGGATTAACTGCCGGAAAGTATTATGTTACCGTGACCGACCAACGGGGGTGTGAGAAAAAAATGGACTTCTTTGTGCCAGGCGACGATGTTGGTAATCTGGCCGTTAGTGAACTGACATTTGATCTTTACACGGTACCTAAAGACAGCAGATTAAAGGTCAATCTTCAGGGAAATCATGTTGGCAAACGAATCCGGATTTTCAATTCTGAAGGCAAAATGGTAATGATGAAAACCTATGCCAGGGAATTAAACATCGACAGACTTCCTTCCGGACTTTATTATTTTGAACTGGAAAGCGCCGAAAGAGCGACAGGCAGAAGAAAGTTCATCAAATCGTAGTTCATCTGGAATTAGCCATTTCTATGGCGTTCCCTGTTCCACTTCTGATATTCTTTGGCGTAAATTAAATGCTGATTGTACGTCTTGGCGAAGTTGTGATAACCTCCAGTTTCGGGTTTTGCACACATGAAAATGTAATCATGGTCTTCCGCATTTAGCACACTGTTAATTGCCTGTTTGGTGGGCATATTGATCGGTCCAGGTGGCAATCCGGCATTCTTGTATGTGTTGTAGGGGGAATCTATTTCTTTGTGTTTGTTCTTTACCCAGGTAATACTAAAGTCTTTATGCGCAAATACCAAAGTGGGGTCAGACTCTAAACGCATACCACGTTCCAAACGGTTTAAATACAAGCCTGCAATGGTAGACTGCTCGTCTAGTTTTCTGCTTTGCTCTGCCTGTACAATGGAGGCCAATATGGATACTTCACTTTGAGAAAGGCCAATGGCAGTCGCTTTGGCCTTATTTTCTTCCGTCCAGAATTTCTTGTATTCTTCCGCCAACCTGTTCAAAATTTCCTCAGCCGTTGACTTGTAGTACACCTGATAAGTGTCAGGTAAAAACATGGTCATAATGGTCTCAAGATTAAATCCTTTTTGAGTACACCATTCTTCATTATTCAAAAACTGTAAAAAGTCTTCTTTAGAGGGCGCCACGGAAGCCCCTAGCCGTTCCGCCAGTTCCTCTTTTAACCGGATATTATTAAAGGTTAGCTGTACCTCCCCTTTGTCTTTAGAAAGGTAAAGCTGGTTCACGAGTGTTTTGTTATCCCATGATGTCTGTAGCACCTGAAAGCCCGGAAGCATGATCTCGTTCAATCGCTTCTTGTGTTCGGCTACGATAAGAAACTTGTCCCCATCCTTAATCCAGCCTTTTTCCTCCATATAAGCTCCTAATTGGGAAAAGGGAACCTCCTTCTCAATATAAATCTTGAGTTCTTCACTTTCCGAAAGAACATTATGATGGTTTCCAGCCGTATACAACTGGTAGTATGGATAGGCTATAAAACCTCCAACTGCCAACAGCACAATTAGCAAAACCAACACGACTTTACCCCGTCCACTCTTCTTACCCTTCACCTGTTCTTCCAAAATGCCCTACTTGTTTAAAAAATATTGATAGAATCTTACGTCCAGAAAACCCTGTGGTGTTTTTAGCCAACTTTGCTTTACACCGGTTTGCTTGAATCCAACTCCTTCAAAAAGGCCAATACTTGGTTGATTTCCTTCGATAATATTACAATAAAGCTGATCAATCATAAGCACCTCTTTGCAATATTTAACAAGTAGTTGCAAAGCCCCCGAAGCGATTCCTTTTTCCCTACTTTGCTCATCAACTAAAATACCAACTCCTGCTCTGGAATTAACCGGGTCGTATTCAAACAGGTCGATGGAACCGACAACCCCTTCGGTCATTTCAATCATAAACCGAAGTTGTCCATGTAAATGAATATCCTGCGCCGACAAAATGTACTGTTCCAACAGGTGCCTGGAAAAAGGAACCTTGGTCTGACTGACCCTCCACACCCGGGTATCATTCTCCCATTTTTCCAATAATTCCAGATCAATGGGCTCTACCGGGCGCAGTTTTATTCTTTCCGAACTAAACATCTGCGGAAGTTTTTTGGAGTTGAGCGATCCTCTCAAAGATTTCCTCAACCGTGTATTTCATCAATTGATAGCTACCCCCCGAAAGTTTATCCCTCAAATGCACATGTCTGCTAGCCAACAACATATCATACTCTTCAAGGCGGTCAACCAGATGAAAAACGAACTCTACATCATAAACCGGTAACTGATGCAAACGGTTTAAATAATTACGAATGGGATTTAAACAGGTAATCGAGCCTGGAACGGCGGTCTGGTAAGCTGAAAACTCGGCAGCCAGAAGTTCAGCATTAGGTACGGATTCGATCTGCACAAAGATGGAGGGAATCGATTTGGACTGAATGGTTCGCCAAAAAGGCTCAATATCAAGCCCTATCTGCACTTCGTTTGCTGTAAGGCTATAGTATTTACCATCTGCCAACAACGCTAAATGGGGAGGAATTTTGTCCGCATACAGCAACATCAACCAGGTTCCGGTTTGCAGCTCCTCTCTTTTAACAGGCTCCACATTATGAAGAATTGTGTCAGCCATCCAATACCCCTTCAAATACCTTTTCTCCAGGACCAATCAAGTAAACATCTGTAAAGTGTCCGTCTTCATCCAAATGGTAGGACACTTCGAGTACGCCCCCTTCAACATAAATTTTAAAACGATACGAACCCGGTTGCTCTGCCGACTTGCTGATAGCTACTGCGGTAACGCCAGTCCCACAACTTAAAGTCTCATCTTCCACACCGCGTTCGTAGGTTCTAACCCTAAACCCATCTTCCTTTACCTGAACAAAATTTACATTGGTTCCTTCGGCCTTAAACCGACCATTGTAACGGACGCTCCTTGCCTCTGCCAACAGGTCAAAATCAGACAAATCCTCTTTCTCTATTATGTAATGCGGCGAACCCGTATTTAGAAACGTGTAGTTTTCTCCTCTTTCCACCTCAAACACATCGTTCATCTTCAGATGAACCAGATCGTTATTATCGATAAATGCTTCGTGGACACCGTCAATTGCCAGAAATGTGGTCTGTTTCTCAATAAGGCCAAGAGCTTGAGCAAACCGAACTCCACATCGACTTCCGTTACCACAAAAACTCTGACTTCCATCAGAATTAAAATACACCAGTTCAAAGTCGTAATCCGGATGGTTCTCAATGAGAATTAAACCATCTGCTCCGACCCCAAATTTCCGGTCGCACCATTTTCGGACAAAATCAAGATTGTTTCTGTCTATTAATTCGTCCCGGTTGTCGATCATGATAAAATCATTCCCTGTACCTTGATATTTCTCGAATCTGACCATTACTGTGCCACCGCTTGCAAATCCTTTAAAACTGCGGTTTTCTGTAAACGATAGGTTGCTTTGTTGGTTTTAAGGAAGAGAGCTTCGCCGTCTGTGGTCACATCCAACACCAACTCATCCATGAGTCCGTAGATCACAATTTTAGACTTAGACAGTTTGTACCCTCTGTAGTTAAGAGGCGACTTCCAGAATTCAATTTCAACGTATTCCGGCTCTACCTGTGGTTGAATGTTCAATCCGGCTCTTAGTGAGTCGACCAACGAATCTGACTTCACCTTTGGATTCTGCTTTTTCAACGCTCTTACCTTCATCACTTCTGATGACAAAAGCTGATCGCGTTCAATAACGATGTCTTCTCCCGCAATTTGGAGAGAGTCTAACTTTAAGCTATGTGACGGACTGATAGAATCATTGGTACCTAGTGGCTTCAGGCTATCGAATTTAGCTTTTAGCGAAGACAGTGAATCCGCCAGTCTGTCTAACTTCTTATCCAGCTTCTTGTTGGCCTTCAGCAACTCTTCAGACTGTGATGAATCCTTTACGATAAGCGGTGGATTGTTCATGGCCACCGGCTTGATTAGTCTGACCGGATCCTTCTCCTGAACCCTTTCATAACCCAGCAATAACATTCCAATTACGGCTACTCCCGCACCTGCCATCAGAATCGCTATGTACTTTAACCATTTCAAGCTTAACAACTTTTAACAACCACCAAATGAAACAAGAACCATTCGAAAGCGTTTATGAATTAGATTCAAAGTTAGCTAACTTAGAGTCTGCTAAAAACCTAAAAGAGAGAAACTTTTTAAAGACAAAAAAAAGAAAGGATGAAAATGGGAAGAATTGGAGGAACTCTTTTGGCCGGATTCCTGGGAGGAGTGGCCGTACTTGGTGTTGTTGCTCTTTTTGACGGAACGGAGCCACAAGAAAAGGTGGTAATCCACGAAGTGCAAAATGCAAATAACAATGTACCGGTAAAGTATGTTTCGATGCCAAACGGAGCCGGACCGGAGTTGGCCATGGATTTTACGTTGGCCGCTCAAAACACACTAAACACCGTAGTTCACGTAACCAACGAGTTCACACAGGATTACACACGCGATCCGTTTTACGAATTCTTTTATGGTCCAGGTGGAGGTAACAGAACCCAAACCGCAACGGGATCAGGTGTGATTATTTCTGAGGATGGTTATATAGTAA
The DNA here is from genome assembly GCA_965267315.1 of Parvicellaceae bacterium. Classification (GTDB taxonomy): domain Bacteria; phylum Bacteroidota; class Bacteroidia; order Flavobacteriales_D; family Parvicellaceae. Next base: position 2,580,876 of record OZ253949.1, on the reverse strand, counting down.
CCAACAATCACGTAATTGATGATGCGGATCATCTTCAAATCACCTTGAACAATGACAAAAGTTATAAAGCAAAACTAGTTGGGACAGATCCAAGTACGGATATTGCCTTGCTTAAAATCGAGGAAAAAGGTTTGCCGTTTATCACGTTTGGTAATTCAGACAATGTGCAAATTGGTGAATGGGTGCTCGCGGTAGGAAATCCGTTTAACTTAAATTCTACCGTAACAGCGGGAATCGTAAGTGCGAAAGCAAGAGACATCGATTTGTTGAAATACGACGGAGACAAGGAAATTTTCCCCCTTGAATCCTTTATTCAGACCGACGCGGCGGTAAATCCTGGAAACAGTGGCGGTGCATTGGTAAATGCACGTGGTGAGTTGATCGGAATCAATACTGCCATTGCTTCCAGAACCGGTTCTTACGCCGGATATTCGTTTGCAGTCCCAGCTGCCATTGTAAAGAAAGTAACCGACGACTTACTGGAATACGGGATTGTACAAAGAGCATTCATCGGAGTGGCTTTGGCAGATATCAGTCAGGAAATTGCTGACGAGAAAGAGTTGGATAATACCGACGGAGTACTTGTAACCGGCTTAATTGCGGGAGGAGCTGCTGCAGATGCAGGAATTGAAGAAGGCGATGTGATCATGAAAATCGGATCGCTGGAAGTAAATTCGGTACCGGCACTTCAGGAGCAAGTTGGTAAATTCCGTCCTGGTGATGCCATTACGCTAACCATTGCAAGAAATGGCAAAGAGCTGAGCAAAGAACTCACGCTTAGAAACCGGGAAGGTAAAACTGCCATGACGGATAAAGCTGAACTCAGCAAGTACTCCGCTTTGGGGGCTACATTTAAGAACATTACCGCGGAGGATATGAAAAACCTGAAGATCAAAAATGGTGTGAAGGTGGCTACCATAGGTCCGGGTAAATTGCGAAGCGCCGGAATCAAGGAAGGCTTGATCATTACTAAGGTAGATCAGAAGCCAGTAGAATCTCCGGAAGCTTTGGTTGAGATTCTTGAGACCAAAAAAGGTGGAATCCTTATTGAAGGAATCACCAGAAGTGGCGGAAAAGCTTACTTCGGGTTCGGTCTGTAGGTCATCAAAAATATTTGAAAGGCGGTTGTGACTACGGTGCAATCGCCTTTCGTCGATATTAACACCGTGTTAATAAATAGTAAACTCCGTTTGTGGGAAAAGATTTGACTTGCGTTGGTAAATGGTCTATGTTTGCCACCGATTACAAGCAGGTAATTTCACTAAGGAAAAAAACCGTTTTTACGTATGAGACAACTTAAAATCACGAAGTCTATTACCAATCGTGAGAGTGCTTCGTTAGATAAGTACCTACAGGAGATTGGGCGAGAAGATCTAATCACCGCCGAAGAAGAAGTTGAATTAGCAAAAAGAATAAAAGAAGGGGATCAGGCAGCCCTCGAAAAAATGACCAAGGCGAACTTAAGATTCGTAGTGTCTGTTGCCAAGCAGTATCAAAATCAGGGGCTTACCCTACCCGATTTGATTAACGAAGGAAACCTGGGCTTGATAAAAGCTGCACAGCGTTTCGATGAAACAAGAGGGTTTAAATTTATTTCCTATGCCGTGTGGTGGATTCGTCAGTCGATTCTACAAGCATTGGCAGAGCAATCAAGAATTGTAAGATTGCCGTTGAACCAGGTAGGTTCTTTAAATAAAATAAACAAAGCATTTGCTAAACTGGAGCAGGAGTTCGAAAGACCTCCAACGGCTTCGGAAATGGCAAAAAGCTTGGATTTACCTGAAGAAAAGGTAGCCGATACGATCAAGGTATCCGGCAGACACATTTCGGTAGATGCACCATTTGTTGACGGCGAGAACAACTCATTATTGGATGTTCTTGTTAATTCTGATTCGCCAAAGGCGGATGTTGAATTAATGAGAGAATCATTACAAAGAGAAATAGAAAGATCTTTGAGCACGCTTACCGAAAGAGAGAGAGACGTTATTCGTTTGTTCTTCGGTATTGGGATGCAGCACGGATTAACACTTGAAGAGATCGGAGCCAAATTCGACCTGACAAGAGAAAGGGTTCGTCAAATCAAGGAGAAAGCAATCAGACGTTTGCGACACACTTCGAGAAGCAAACTCTTAAAAGCATATTTGGGATAATAACGCAGCCCCCGTCGCGAAAGCTTCGGGGGCTTCTTTTTGCTGCCCTTCCGGCAGATAAACTTAACAAACAGACATCAATTTTTAAATGGAGACGATGGAAGCAAAAACCGGCTATGAATCGGAATTGCAAAATTGGGTGAAGAGAGAAAGAGCGGCAGTTAGCCTTATCAACTCAATAGGCGCCCTTATGTACGACAACGGAGTAGAATTAGTATGCTTCAGGAATCACCTCGTAGACAGAGGGGTAAATGAAGTACTAAATTTATTTGAGTATGCGGACAAGGTTGTTCGCAAGCCAATTGACGTAGAAACCGCTGCGGAAGTAGCCAAAGCTATGTTGTCTATGGATTTGGCTCCCTCTAAACTGGATATCGGCAAACTAACAGCCGAGTATCTGGACACAAAGTCCAACGGAACCACAGTAGAGGATTTTCTTGGTACCACCTTAAAGGACTTTATTGGTCAGGACAAGCACAGCTTCGAACCAAGAGACGTGGTTCTCTATGGTTTCGGGCGAATTGGGCGATTGGCTGCCAGAGAATTGATCAAACAAGCGGGAAAAGGTCAGCAGTTGAGATTACGCGCGATTGTTACCAGAAATACTTCCGATGATCAAATTATAAAGAGAGCGGCTCTACTCCAGAATGATTCTGTGCACGGAACTTTTAACGGTTCTGTAGAGACGGATTTAGCCAACAAACGATTGATTGTAAATGGTCAGATCATTGAGATGATCGAAGCGAAGAATCCCGAAGACATCGATTATACGACTTACGGAATGAACAACGTAATGGTGATTGATAACACGGGTGTTTTTAAAGACGAGGAAGCGCTGAGTAGACACTTGCAATCAAAGGGGGCTACAAAAGTTATTCTGACTGCTCCAGGCGGTGGAATTCCCAACATTGTTTACGGAATCAATCACAAACAATTGGATTTGGAGGGAACGAATATTTACTCCGCGGCGTCCTGCACTACTAATGCCATTTCTCCGATTTTAAAAGTGGTTGAAGACAAGCTAGGTGTGGTGAAGGGTCATATTGAGACCGTTCATGCTTACACCAACGATCAGAACCTTTTGGATAATATGCACAAAAAGCCCCGTAGAGGAAGATCGGCAGCCATTAACATGGTAATCACCTCCACCGGAGCTGGCAAAGCTGTAACCAAGGTAATTCCAAGTTTGCAGGACAAGTTAACCGCAAATGCGGTGCGTGTCCCAACTCCAAACGGATCTTTGGCCATTATGAACCTAACGCTGTCTAAAGAAACCTCTGTAGAAGAAGTAAACAACCTCATCAGAGGAGCTGCTCTTGAAGGCGAGTTGATTAATCAGATTCACTACAACATCAATCCTGAACTGGTAAGTAATGATATCATTGGCAACAACTGCTGCTCTGTTTTCGACAGCAATGCAACCATTGTTTCTCCTGACAAGAAGAACATTGTGTTGTACGTTTGGTACGATAACGAGTTTGGATATACCAAGCAGGTAATTCGTTTGGCCAAGTACGTAGCCAAAGTGAGAAGATTGATTTACTACTAGGAAATTGATCCTGAAAAATTTAAGCCCTGCTTCTTAGAAGCAGGGCTTTTTTGTTATCAGATAGCGCACAACGGTAAGATTAAGTCGATGAGCAGAGCAAAGACCATTTACAGCTGAGGCCAGCCTTTGGTTTGTGCCTGGGTTATGAGAACTCTACAAAGCATAAAGGAGAATACGCCGAGGAGTGCTATCTTTATGTTGGAACGTTAGCGCTGATTTCAACCAAATGAAGATTAGAGGAATGGACATAATATTGATCTCGCTGATGTTTCTCAATCTTCTTGTAATTCTTAGCCCATGGGAATTCGTTCCTTATAGCAACGGGGAACGATCTATTTATCAATTACTTCTATACTCCCATTTTTTAGGCTGTATTGTTTACTTTCTGATTAGAGTAGCACGTACATTTAGAAATCGACCTTTGAAGAAGATTTTATTCGCAACTATGATAACCGGAATTTGTCTATGTGCCTTTCAATTACTTGGACCAATATTGTTCTTTGGTTACCCCGCAGAATTTAGTTCTCACAAATACTATGAATCTGATTCAGGAAGATTAGTCAAGAAGATATACTACCGGGATTTATTTGCTTCCGGTCATTGGGAGACGAAAGAGGTAATTGAAATCCCCAGTTGAGGATTTAGATTTGAGCGAAGGTTTAAAACTCAAGAATTAAATGGAATTTGGAAAGTATACGACTTCCGTGAAGGCCAAGTAATAAGAACCTCTGTGTTTCAAAATGGAATGGAAATAGAGGTGCTAGAAACTAGTACTAACAAAGGCTAAAGGTTAATCCCTGGCTCTCGATCCACTGCCGTAGACCTCGCTAAAATTGCTGTGCAATTTATGGCCCACTTCTCCAGTACTTACTGTCTCCACACATGAACTTTTTTATCTACCTCGGTCAATGATCCTCGTTTCATTCGTCAGAGTTCGCTAACTTTATACTGGAACAGTGCATTAAGATGAACAAACTCCTCTCTCATTTTTGGATCGAAATAGACAATGTGAATTCTATTTACAAACAAATAGGAGTCACCGCCTTTTCACTCGATGATGCAAAGTTCCTTATTGAGTCGAATAGTTCGTTTCCAGATTCTTTGACATTTAAATCGATTAGGGAAAATATTAGCTTCGATGACCTGGATCAAAACCATGTTGTGCCTAACATGAGACCAATATCAGGTAGAGGAATATGGTATCCAATAGTTTAACGACACTCCAACAAAAAATAAAACTAACGTCTCTATTCGGATCGCTACCAACAACCAAAAGCAAGAGAAACGCAACTTTATACGTATATTTACGTTAGTTTTTATACGTAATGAATACAAAACTTACATTATCAATTGAAAGCGAAATCATTGATCAGGCAAAGGCTTATGCCAGGAAAACCGGTAGAAGCTTATCGGACATCATTGAAAGTTATCTAAAGGTTTTAACCAGCGACATTAAAGCCGACAAGCTTGGTCCGAAAACCCGAAAATTAATGGGGTCGGTGAAGTTACCAACTGATTTGAATCTTGGTGATGAGTATGGTGATTATCTGTCGGAGAAGCATTCCTAATGAAAAAGTTATTTCTTGACACCAACGTCATATTAGACTTTCTTGGTAATAGAGAACCTTTCGCTGAACACGCTGCTATCATTTTTGACCAGGCGGAAAAAGGCAATATGTCAATCTACGTCTCGGCCCTGTCATTTAGCAATTTGTATTACATCTTGAGAAAAGCAACTAATCACAAGAAAGCTATGCAGCTTTTGAACAATTTGAACGATCTGGTTACCATCGTAGAAGTGGATCAACAAATCACTGATCAAGCCATGGCTTCTGAGTTCAGGGATTTTGAAGATGCAATACAAGATTCTTGTGCCGCTAAGGTTAAAAAATTGGATGCACTGGTTACTCGTAATCTGAAAGATTTTAAAAAGTCTAAAGTTTCTACCTTATCTCCCAAGGCTACTGCAGCATTCATACTTTCATGATGCCAACGTATACACCACATCAGGATAATACTCCGAGGAGTACTATCTTTATGCTGGAACCTTGTAGAACCTTGAGCAACCGATGGTACATATTGTCTTTCGTGATATTGCTCTGGTCATGTTCAAACCTTGACAAGCGGATCGAATTACTTGAACGAGAACTAGATCTGAAACTTCCTGAAAATTATGAAGTTGTCCAGGATGATGATATTTCATTCAATGGATTAGAAAGTGACTACTCTTTAATCGTAACCCTAAAGTTTGAAAGCCAAGAATTCGATACTGTAATACAACAGATTAAGCTTATTCCCTATTTCAATGAACTTGAAAGCTTCAGAAGACAAGGAAGTTCCTTGACACTGGTCGGAGATGAAATAGAACAATATGAGAGGTTGAAGGAAGAGTTCAAATCTTTGCCTTACCGGGGAAGTTGGACCAGCATCGAAAGTGGATTTCAATTCGTTGATTTGGGAAACAAACATGAATCAGTAGATGCCTGGATAAATACGGAGAACAAGACACTAAAATTTGAATTTATCCACTTATAGCACTTTATAACGGTTAATTCCCAGACCTTACGCAACGCTTTTCCACTAACTTTATACGAGAACAATGGCAAAGCTTAAAAACATACATCCTGGAGAAATTCTGCTTGAAGAATTTCTTAAACCGATGGAGATATCTGCATACAGATTAGCCAAAGACACACTTATTCCGCAAACAAGGGTTAGTGCTATTATCAAAGGCACAAGAAGAATCTCTGCGGATACTGCTTTGCGTTTCAGTAAATACTTTGGTACCTCTGCCAAATTCTGGTTAGGCCTACAGGATGATTACGACATTGAGGAAGAAAGAAAGATAGAGAAAGAGCTTAAAAGCATACCGCCTGCGAACACTAACGGAGCCTAACAGTGAACTGTGTTCACTAACTTTAATCTGGAACGTTTGATGAAATTCATTTTTTATATCAGTTTGATAACTGGCATCATGGCCTGTGCTAACAGAACGGAAACTAAAATTTCTGGCAGCCTTGAATTCAAGGTTCCGTTTATCACAGATATAAAAATTGAAAATCGTTATCACCCTGATTTGGATTCTATGAACCGTAGTTATATTCAGGTATCTGGGATCTTTGGCTTCGATCGAGACACTATCACTTTAGAAGCACCTGAAATTTTCATCTCAAGTTCATCCCAAAATAACAATGTTGAAGGTGTTGACACTTCCTTTGGGTACTCCGGACTACGCATTTATATCGAAGAAAACCTGGTTCTAGATTCGATTCCTGGTTGGAGAGCAAGGAAACATGCGAGAATCCCTGCCTTCATAATCAACGAATCCAATAGGACTCAAAGCTTTAGCGCTAAAGATGATTTTTGTGATGCAATATTAGAAGCCAAAGATTCAACTGGAGAATGGAGACCTATCGAATACTCCACACGCGTATTTGATTTTTGTGGCAATGGCTCTTACACGGTTAAGCTGCAACCAAGAAAATACCTTGTGGTTTCATTTCCCGCATATGAAGGATCATTTGTTACATCGCTAAGACTAAAATGTCGGCTTAACAATAAAATTCTATACTCCAATGAATTCTCTGGAAAAATCAACTATGGTCAGTTTATGCTCCCTAAATCAAGCTATGAATATCAGCAAATGAAGGAGGACAGTTCCTTTTCCAGTTTTCTGTTCATAGAACCAACCTAGTTTTACGAATAACGATTCCTAACAATGAACTTATTGAAATTGTATATTAAATGGACTGGGAATAATATTGTTGACGAGCTCCACCCTCAACGCATAGATTTTCTTCTGCTGTCCGCTTGTCCTTCTTATTTATTTTCTAGAAAGTAATCGGACTAGACTAAGAATTAACTCCGTTCACTAACTTTAGCGTGGAACGACATTCACCGTAGGTATGATAAGAACTCTTGTATTATTGCTTTATGTAATCTCCGTTGCTCATGCAATCGGACAGGAACAGCATTATGGGAAATTCCATTGTGAGGAAAAGCGATCGAATGGAGTTCCGGTGGGCAAGTGGATTTATTTTGCAACGACAGAAAAACCTCAAAGAATTGTAACCTGGGATTCTTCAAAAGTCTATTCTATAATTGACTATAACTATACAGATACATTCCACCGTGAAACCTATTTCCCAGATGGCCTTGACTCCAATTCATTTTTCAGATTAAATGATGAACTGGAGAAAATTGACATCAAACAATTGAATTTATTCAAAGCCCAGGATGATACCGCAGGCTTGAGAATTTATAATTGGTTTGATGGAGTATTCTACCTTGAAGGCAAGCGGTTTGTTCAGTTCAATCCTGAAATTATGCATGAGTTCTCTTCTCTTCAGTTACTTAAAAGTCAAGTATATGAGAAGCTTTGCTCGGTGAAAAAAATGAAGTTTGAAGTTTCGTGGTACTCACAAGACAAGCAAGACTATGTTAAGGAGGTGTATGACCGAAACGGTAATAAAGAGAGTCAGATATTCCAGTTTTTTACTAAATCCCCATTTTCAATTTATCGGTTAACCAAGCAAAGAAATGGGATTGTGATTGAAGAACGGCTCTATGAGAATGGGAACAATACCATGTATTATATTAAGGAATATGGAGGCAATGGTAAGATCATTCGTGAAGGGAAAATTGAAAATAACACGAAGGATGGAAAATGGAAGTACTATTCAACCGATGGTAGTTTAACTAAAACAGAGTTCTACTCTAAAGGAGTCCTGAAAAAATCAAAGGAATACTAAGAGCCGCCGACAACATCTAAAGATCAATTCAACTAGTTCACTAACTTTATGGTGGAACCTTATCAATAACTCAATGGCAAAAAACAAAACAACCTATACAGGAAAAAGCGTGGTTGAGTTTGTAAACTCCTACGTTGATAACGATCAGAAGAAAGCGGACAGCTTTAAACTAATTGAATTACTGCAAGAATGGTCAGACTCCGAGCCAAAAATGTGGGGCCCTTCTATCATTGGGTTTGGAAATTACCATTACAAATACGCAAGCGGACACGAAGGCGATGCTCCGGTTCTCGGGTTTTCACCAAGAAAAACCGCCCTCACCCTTTATGTATATTCTGATACCGAAAAAAGTAAGGTGCTATTGGATGAACTTGGTAAGTTTAAAATGAGCAAAGCCTGCATTTATGTAAAAAAGCTTTCCGACATCAATACAACTGTCTTGAAGGAACTGTGCCTGGAATCAATCAAATACATTAGTGAAAACCACGAATGCTCGTGCCGGGTAAAATAATAACAGTGCGCCTTTTAGAATAGCTTAATCAAATTCGAACCAGTCGAATCACTCCACTCCCCTTTTCAGAATAAGCCTTTAAAAGATAAATACCTTCATTGGCTTCGGATAAATTCATATCAAAAACCAGTGGAGGATTCAGGATCCGCTTAATCACACGGCCGTTCAAGTCAAGCACCTCCACTCTATTCAATTGAGTACCTGATGAAATGTGAAACTGGTGACTGGATGGGTTTGGATAAGCATAGAGTCCCAGTTGATCAACAGATTGATTCCCTTGTGGCGTAATGGTTACCGTAGCTTCATCTGAGGTAATACTTCCCGAACAAGGCGAACTGAGATGGCACCGAACCGTTATGTCGGCAGTCAGATGGCGCAATTCCAGGCTAGGGGTTTGGGTGCCAACAGAATTTACGGTTTCAATGAAATTTTGCCATACAACTCCGTCCAGATACTGCCATTGATAGCTGACAACACTATTTGGCACAACCTCCAACGTGGTAGTTGCACCGTAGCTAACAGTAGCATCCGTCGGTTGAGTAATTATTGATAATGCCGGTCCTGATAAGACAAAGTATATACTATCTGCCTGACCCAAATTTCCTGAATTATCAAATGGCTCAACTTTCCAGTACCCCGAACAGCTTAAAGATTGATCCGAAACTTCGTAAACCAAACCGGTTACCTTCTGTACCAGACCATTGTTGAAATACAAATTGTAGCCTTGTACTCCCACGTTGTCGTGAGCCTCCCTCCAGCTCAGTGTGTAATTGGCCGAATCGATATACTCCGCCACCAGCAAACCCGATAGTGCCTCCGGAGCTTCGGTATCATTCGGACCAATATAAAATGCATGTGATCGACCGGTTAAACTGGAATCCGGAACCAATTGAATGGTATTCGGTCCAAGAACGTTAACGGTTAAGTCATAAGATTTACCAACTTCCGTTACCAGATAAATATCGTCGGTAACAATCCAATCAGGCACAAATACATCCACCGTATACGGCACATCTGACCACTCTGTATTGAAACCTGCAAATACATCTCCTGTAAAGCCCAGGGTATTATTCACGGCTACAACCGCCATTGATTCCGGACCAAGAAGCGAACCCGTCATTATATCAGAAGAAGAAGACTGTGTCCACCCGAATGGTTCCCCATAAAGAGCAACGTTGCGAATCTGTTTAAACTCTTTGAACAGACGTATACCTTCTTTCCATTGTTCAGGAAAATCATCTTTTGTTTCGGAGGTAGCAGTGAAAAACTCCATCCCTTTCGACCCGGCCATGATCTGCGCCCAAAATTGGTAATTGATTGCTTCCGGTTCAGCTTGAGTATCCCAAATTCCGGCCGCAAACTGAAGCCACGACCAATTTCTCCTTGGCTCGGTGTTGCGCTTTAAATAACTCATGTATTCATAAGCCTCTTTGATTTCCCCGGTTCTTCCAACCACAGGCACCCATGTAAGCGGAATGATATTGGGAGCCGATGGAGCAGCGTAATGATCCATACCAACCACGTCGGAATAAAACCCGTAGCGCTGAAATTTGGTCTGCATTGCCAGGTTGATATAAACGGAAGTGTTAGTGTCGTTTTGCATGTAGGTCAACGACTTGTCTAACTGCTGGTCGATGTCTTTTCCATTCAAATCCGGTTCATCATCCACACTCCAGACCGCAATCATCGCCGAGTCTTTTAACTGTTGAACAACGGGAATCGCATTGGCCACATCGAAAGGAGACCCAAAATCAGGTTCAAGAACGGTTTGTATGTGGTATCGATTAAAACCATCACTCATAAAAGAATAATTGCCTGGTCCCTGCAGCATTTGTATTCCCATGGTTCTCATCCGCTTTCGCCCATACTCGTTTGATGGATCAAAACCACTGGAATGCCAACTACCAAAATGAAAGGTTGGTGCCACACAACGCGTTGAAGCCGAAGAAAAGTACGCACCGGATGACGCTAATTCATGATATAAAATTCGAACAGCAGCCAATGATGTTGTTGAATAAGAGGAGCTGCCGGATAACTCAATAATCTCAATTTCGCCGGCGCGAACAGTTCCGGTTCCTAAAAACTGCACCTGTGCATCTGCGGCCGCGAAGGCTTCCGTATTAAAGAAAATAGAATCCAACATGAGATCAACGGTTCCCTCGTTGCGCACATATAGAAATACTGAGTTACCGGTTTGCGATGGAATAATGTTTGCCAGCCGCAATGAAGGCGTTTGTAGTGCTGCAATTTCTATGGAATCAACGGCTCCGTTTAACGTACTTACCAGCACTTTGCAATACGATCCGGGGGTCATGGGTGTTTCAATTCCCTTTACAGTAATTCCGGTAAAGTTCCCGTTGGCAGAATTCATAATTCCAGGCCACGCATACCACCCGTAAGGACTGCTTATGGAGTCCCCCGAATCTTTTATGGCAACATCGATAATAGAATCTGCTGAAGCCGCCAGATTGTCTACAAACAGATAAAGGACCCCTCCTAAATCCTCGGTACTTACATCCTCCAATACTCCGTACTCCTGCCCCAGGGCAAACTCATGAAACGAGTAATCCCCTCTGATAAAGATTTGCTGGGCAATGGCCCCAATTGAATGAGTTATCAGAAAGGCAATTATACAAGCACACCTGGTCATTGGTTACCTTGAAGATAATGCAAATTAGACAATCAGCTTATACGCCTTGATCCAAAGGCACAGTAGATTGACACAGGGTTGTATAACCTACACCAAAGAACTACCTTTAATCAAAACAGTTGGTACAATTAAAGCCCAGTTGAACCTGCCTTATCACCTTACCGAAAGAAAATATGACAAATTACATAGACGGTTTCGTGTTCCCAATTCCTGAAATGCACCTGAACCAATACAAGAAGGTAGCTGAAAGAGTCGCCGAAATCTGGAAGGAATATGGAGCACTCGATTACTTCGAGTATGTAGGAGAGGATTTGAAACTGGAAGGAACGCGTTCTTTCATTGAAACAGTCGATTTAAAAAAAGATGAAGTTGTTGTATTTGGATGGGTCGTTTTTCCTTCCAAAGAGATACGTGATTCTGCCAACGAACAAGTTCCCATTGACCCGAGAATGGAGGAGTTGGTTGCCCCACTTACCAACCCTAAAAGACTAATTTTCGATGCCAGCAGGATGGTTTACGGAGGTTTCCGGTCGCTTGTTTAACCAAATCCAATAATTAGAGTCCTTTACAGTATGAAACAGCGCCCTTTTTCAATGGTACTTCTAGCAGCAGGGATTTGCTCGCGTTCAGACTCACAAGATTCGCCGGAATTGTAAACCATAATTAAAAAAGTCGCTGCTTGTAAGCGTTAAAAACGCCCAAGGCACCCTTAGGGAAATCTGCTACATTTCCCCATGGTGACTCATTGCCCGCACAACTTATGTATCATCATTGTTATATTGCGTTATAAAGAAAAAACATGCTAAGAATCACGATCATTGTCTGTGCCCTACTCCTTATCTGTGCTCCTGAAGGATTTGCTATCAAACGATACACACTGGATGAATTGAAACAACATGAAAAATTTGAAGTATCTGTGGAGGCTAATGGAAACTACAGTGGCAACTCGATTGAACTTCTTATAAAGTCTACTAACCGTAAGGATGTGGAGTTGTTGATTCCAACGGGAACCGTGTTTTACACGTCTGACGAAAGCGATCAGATTCTAATTGTTGTAGAGGAACAATTATTGGTAATTGCCGGTGGCAAGTCTAAGCGTAAGGTGCTGGACGGCTTCTGCACCGAAGCCTCTGATGGAATTCCGACGAAAGAAATGGAAATGAGCTATATGCCCACAAAAAGGGAAAAACTTCAGTCGTTGGCCAATTACATTAATGAAAACAAAGGCTTTAGTGACCACGCCATTCAGGAAGCTGTTTGGTGTGTTTCAGATGGACATTCTTTAGCAAACATTTACGATGAAAACGCAGCGAAAACCAAGAAGCTCACACAATTTGTCGCGGATTTAACCGGACAGGAAATTACCTGGCACAAAGTGAAAAGGAACCTGGGATCAAACGGTGATCGAATAATGGTCAATCCGGTTTTTGTAACTGGATTGGTCCAGTTTTCTACTTCAAAAGAAACTACTTTGAAAAGCAAGATTGTGGATGAAAACGGGGAGTTGGTTTACGAGAATCCAAAGTCCATGACCATTCCAAAAAAAGACCGGGTGGAATTGGATTTTAATTTATCAGTGGCCGGCTGGGAAAATGGCAACTACTCGGTGATTTACTATGATCAGGACAACCAGGTTATTCTAAAGAAGGAGTTTTCGATATAATTTATGGTTGTCGGCTTAACATGGGTGCCGCGCTTGACCAACGCAAACCAAAATCCAGCAGTACTAATGCCATTTAAGATTCTCCCAAATAATTTCATTAATTTCCGTGGTTGTCCAAAATGATGCGACACCCTACTTATTCGGATTAAAATGAGGTTTCTACTAACTACCTTTTTCCTGCTTAGCCTGGTACTGGGTCATAGTCAAACCGAAGATGATAAAAAACTCCCTGGTTTTACTGAAGTCGACTCCCTTTACAAACTGGCCAGCTACTGGCAGCCAATGCCCGGAGACAGTGTTTTCTATTATTGCGATTTGATAGAGGAAAAGGCGAAAGAACTTAAAATCCCGAAGTACACTGCGTGGTCTCTTACCATCCGTTCGAGAGCCAATCAACTGAGAGCCCGATTTGACAAAGCAATTGCAAATACTGAAGAACTGATTGAGCTTAGCCAGCAACATAACTGGCCGGATCAAATGATTAACGGTGTTACCATTAAAGGAACCATTCATGAAAGTCTGGGAGAGTATCCGGAAGCAGCGAGAGCATATACCGAAGCGCTTAGAATAGCAGACAGCGTTGACAGCAAACTCGGAATCGCACAATCGTATGTGAATCTCGGTAATGTCAGATTTCAATACAAACGTGCGGAAGAAGGGTTGGACTTCATGCTGAAGGCCGCTGCTATCTATGAAGAGTTACAAGACAGCAACCAGATAGGCGTTACGTGGATCAATATCGGAAACATGAAGTGGGAACTGGACGGGATAGATTCAGCTCTTGTATGGTACTTCAAAGCTTACAACTATTTCAGAACCACTAACGATCAGATGAACCACAGTTTGGTTCTGGGAAACATTGCACTGGCTTATGCCAATCAGAATAAGTTGGACAGCGCACTTGCCTGGACAGATCGCACCATCGCTTTGAAACAAAAGTTAGATGACCTTGAAGGGCTCAGCCTGGCTTATAATTTTAAGGGACAGATCTATAAGGCCTGGGAAAAATATGATCTGGCTATCGACAACTACCAACAGTGCTTAGAAATAGCAAAAAAAGTTGGCGTAAAACCACATATTGCTGCCGGACATCAGGAGTTAGCAGACGTTTACAATAAACAAGGGAAATATCAGCTGGCCTATGAGCACTCCAATGCTTACGCGCTATTAAAAGACACCATCCTGAATGAGAAAAACACCGAACAAATCAGTGAAATGCAGGCTCGTTTTGATACAGAAAAAAAGGATCTGGAAATCAAAAACCTCAACATAGACCAGGAACGAAAAAACGCAATTATTACAGCCCAAGAGCAGGAGCAGGCACGTAAAGAAACCCAGTTGTACGCATCTCTTGGTGGTCTTGGCCTGCTTCTGCTGGGAACACTCTTCATCTTCAATCGCTTCCAGGTAACCCGGAAACAAAAAATACTAATTGAACAACAAAAGGAAGAAGTCGAAGAGCAACGGAATGAAGCTGAGCACCAAAAGATGATGGTGGAAGAAAAGAACAAGGAGATCATGGATTCGATCACCTATGCCAAACGTTTGCAAGAAGCAATACTTCCTCCTAAAGCACTTGTAAAAGAGTGGCTTCCTCAAAGTTTCATTTTGTACAAGCCAAAGGACATAGTTGCCGGAGATTTTTATTGGATGGAAAATTTGAATGGGTGGATCTACTTTGCCGCTGCAGATTGCACGGGACATGGTGTACCTGGTGCAATGGTCAGCGTGGTTTGCTCCAATGCGCTGAGCAAAGCGCTAATAGAAGAAGGAAAAACCAAACCCTCGGAACTCCTGGACAGAACCCGGGAACTGGTCATAGATCGTTTCGTACGATCGGAGGAAGAAATAAAAGATGGGATGGATATTTCCTTGTGTGCCATTAATTGGGAAACAAGAGAAATGCAGTGGGCCGGAGCAAACAACCCCTTGTGGATTGTCCGAAATGGCGCGGAGCAAGTGGAAGAAATCAAGGCAGACAAACAACCTATTGGTAAATATGGAAATGAGCGGCCTTTTACCAATCACAGCATCCAGCTAAACCAGGGAGATACGGTTTATATCTTCTCCGATGGCTATCCTGATCAGTTTGGAGGTGAAAAAGGAAAAAAGTATAAATCCGGAAAGTTGAAATCCTATTTTCTCTCCATTCAAGGTGAAGCTATGCTACAACAAAAATCCTTGCTGTCGGAGGAGTTCGAAAACTGGCGAGGTGATATTGAACAAATTGATGACGTATGTATCATAGGAGTGCGAGTATAAACTCGCACAAGCAATGGCATACGCCACCGAGGTCGCGTTGCGAGTTGATGATGTTTGTGTTATTGGTGTTCGCGTATAACGCTCACTACAAACCAAACATCATCGAGATCGGCGCACGGTCCTAGTTGATGACGTATGTGTTATCGGTGTTCGTGTGTAGCGCACCTAGATTTCTCCTTTCGAGATTTGACTGAAGCGAAACAATTTATGATATTAACTGAAAAATAAGATTCATGACCGACACCAGCCACCACGATGAAAGAATAGCAAACATGACCTTTGCCTCCGTTTACCCGCATTACGTCACCAAAGTCGAAAAAAAAGGTCGCACAAAAGAAGAGCTTCACCAGGTAATTGAATGGTTAACGGGCTTTGACGACAAGACTTTGCAAAAACAAATTGACGATAAAGTAACCTTCAGAGAGTTCTTCGATAAAGCATCATTGAACCCCAATGCACATTTGATAAAGGGTGTTATTTGTGGTTATCGGGTAGAGGAGATTACCAATGCTGTTACCCAAAAAACCCGATACATGGATAAGCTTGTAGATGAACTGGCCAAAGGGAGAAAAATGGAAAAAATCCTTCGGACTGAATAGGTAAAATAATCGCCCACCCTTTCTAATCAGTTTGTAAACAGGAGCGAATCTGGTATTACTCAACAAAATCACATTTCTCCGATTGTGAACAAACCAAACATCCAATAGTTTGTTTAAATTGATGAGAACATCTAAAGTTCTTAACCAGATCAAAAACACAGCGAACAAAATGAACGATTCACAAGCAGGAAAATGCCCTTTCCACCACGGAGCCAATTCGAAAAACGACCAACAAATTACAGACTGGTGGCCTAAAGCACTAAATCTGGACATTCTCCACCAACACGATACGAAAACCAATCCTTTAAACCAGGATTTCGACTATAGAAAGGAATTCGAAAAATTGGATTTGGAGGCGGTAAAAACGGATCTCAAATCTTTGATGACGGATAGCCAGGATTGGTGGCCTGCCGACTGGGGACATTACGGTGGTTTAATGATCCGTATGGCCTGGCACGCAGCAGGCACCTATCGAATAGCCGATGGCAGGGGCGGTAGTAACACCGGCAATCAACGATTTGCACCTCTCAATAGTTGGCCTGACAATGTGAATCTTGATAAAGCGAGAAGACTGCTGTGGCCCATCAAAAAAAAATATGGAAACAAGATTTCCTGGGCCGATTTGTTCATACTTGCAGGCAACATGGCTTACGAATCCATGGGATTTAAAACCTGTGGTTTTGCTGGTGGGCGTGAAGACATTTGGCATCCTGAAAAAGACATTTACTGGGGCTCGGAGAAAGATTGGTTAGGGAAAGATCGGTACAGTAAAAACGGAGACAGTGACTCGCTCGAAAATCCTTTGGCAGCAGTTCAAATGGGACTCATATACGTAAATCCGGAAGGAGTTGATGGCCAACCTGACCCATTGAAAACAGCCGCCGATGTACGTACAACATTTAAGCGTATGGCTATGGATGACGAGGAAACAGTTGCGCTTACCATAGGAGGACATACCGTTGGTAAAGCACATGGTAATGGAGACGCCTCTATACTTGGCCCTGATCCGGAAGGAGCCGATGTGGATAAACAAGGTTTTGGCTGGTCGAACCCAACAGGCTCAGGAAATGCGGCTCATACGGTAACCAGCGGTTTGGAAGGGGCCTGGACGACCACTCCAGATAGATGGAACCACACGTATTTACACCTTCTTTTGAATCATGAGTGGGAACCGAGAAAAAGCCCGGCCGGAGCGTGGCAATGGGAGCCAATCGACATGAAAGAAGAGGACAAGCCGATTGATGCGCACAATCCAAATGTTCGCAACAATCCGATTATGACAGACGCAGACATGGCCATTAAAATGGATCCGGAGTACCGTAAGATCGCTGAGAACTTCTACAAAAATCCTCAGGAGTTGGAGGACAAATTTGCCAGAGCCTGGTTCAAGCTTACCCACCGTGATCTTGGACCAAAATCCCGTTATCTGGGAGCAGATGTTCCTGCAGAGGATCTTATTTGGCAAGACCCGATTCCGTCGGTCGACTATACATTGGACGAGTCCACCATTGACGACTTAAAGAAAAACATATTGAATAGCGGTCTAAGCAATTCCGAACTAATCAGCACAGCATGGGATAGCGCCAGAACCTATAGGGGATCAGATTTCAGGGGTGGTGCAAACGGTGCTCGAATCCGCCTAGCTCCTCAGAAGGACTGGGAAGGAAACGAACCCAATAGGTTGCAAAAAGTACTCGATACGCTCGGAGAAATTAAGAACGCGGCGGCAATCGACGTCAGTTTAGCCGATCTGATCGTTCTTGGAGGCACGGCTGCCGTTGAGGAAGCAGCAAGAAAAGCAGGCGTAGAAGTAAACGTACCATTCCACGGTGGTCGCGGTGATGCCACAGATGCTATGACAGACGTAGAATCCTTCGAAGCCCTGGAACCAATTCACGATGGTTACCGAAACTGGCTAAAGAAAGATTATTCAGTAAGTCCCGAAGAGTTGTTGCTGGATAGAACACAACTAATGGGCTTAACCGCTCCTGAAATGACCGTTTTAGTTGGTGGGTTACGTGTACTTGGAACCAATTACGGCGGTACTAAGCACGGTGTATTTACGAAAAACGAAGGCGTACTGAGCAATGACTTTTTCACGGTGCTCACGGACATGGCTTACTCATGGCGACCGGCTGGAAACAACCTATATAAAATAGTAGAAAGAGCCACTGGCCAGACCAAATGGACAGCTACAAGAGTTGATCTTATTTTCGGTTCTAATTCGATACTACGCGCTTATTCTGAGTTTTATGCGCAAGAAGACAACAAAGAGAGATTTGTGCATGATTTCATAAAAACCTGGGTTAAAGTAATGAATGCCGACAGGTTTGATTTAAACTAAATTATGGGACAACACGATTTTAGTGATTTAAGTGCAATCTATGTGAACTGTACACTGAAGAAATCTCCGCAAACCAGTCATACTGATACGCTAATGCAGGTTTCCAAAAACATCATGAGGAAGGAAAATGTTCAGGTAGAGTCGATTCGTTTTATAGACCATGATGTAGCTGCAGGTGTTTATCCCGACATGACTGAACACGGCTGGGAGAACGATGAATGGCCGATGTTATTTGAAAAAATTATTGATGCAGATATTTTAATCATTGGCACTCCTATTTGGCTTGGAGAGAAGTCTTCCGAAGCGCAAAAATTGATTGAGCGACTTTACGCAATGAGCGGAAAGACGAACGATAATGGACAATACCTGTATTATGGGAAAGTTGGGGGATGCGCCATTACGGGAAATGAAGATGGCGTAAAACACTGTGCCATGGGTATTTTGTACGCATTGCAACACATTGGGTATTCCATTCCTCCGCAAGCGGATTGCGGATGGATTGGTGAAGTAGGCCCAGGCCCAAGCTACGGAGATACCGAATGGCAAGACAAAAAACTGGATTCGCCGGTAGGGTTTGACAGTAATTTCACCAATAGGAATACTACGTTTATGACCTATAACTTACTTCATCTCGCCAAAATGCTGAAGTCTAATGGTGGCTATCCGAACTACGGAAATTCACGGGAAGAATGGGACGAAGGTAGCCGGTGGGAATTTGAGAATCCGGAATACAGGTAGTTGGTGGTTGATTGTTAGTGGTTAACATCCATTCTGCCACAAGTTATTCATCTTCCTGATAATGGTCTAACCATGTTTGCACTTCATTAAACAAAACTATGTCAACAGCTAGTGATGGATTCATGTACACCTGACCTCCGCTGGAAGGCTTGCCAAAAGGCCATTCACGCTGCCAGATACTATCGGATTTATCCAGTTTCATGTAAAAATTCTTCTTGTTATATTTCCTTAGTTCTCCCGCCACGGTGGAATCTCCAAGCACGATGGGATCATCATCAAACCAATCCAGTTTACCGTAAAAATTCCCAATTACCACATAGTCCTTATTAAATTCTTCTGAGAGGTACTCCCCGCCCATTGGCAGCATTTCACGCTCTCCATGCATATGCAGCTCCTTCGCAATGTGTCCCAAATGAGCAAAAATGGCAACGCGTCTATCCGGCTCCCGTTTCATAATCCACTTTATGTTCTCCATCTGTCCAAGTTCACGCGGAGAATGAGGATATTCTTCGTTACCAATACTGTGTAAAAACTCAGTATTTTGTCTGGCACCGATCAAGGCCTGCCTCGCCCAATCATATTGGTCTGATCCTGAAATACCAATCCACGATTTCTTCCTTACAGAAAATTCTTCCTCAAGTTGATCCAGATGCTGTAGCAGGGTGAACCATTGAAGCGAATCCATATCGGTGAAATGTGGTTCTATATCTTCCTGAGAATCCTTTATCCGCAGCAGAGGCATGTACTCAGCCAATCTGTTCCTATAAGTTGTGGACAACGTGGAGTCCACCTGCGCAAGGTACTCGAGCAGGTACTCGAATCCTACCAATGCATTTTCAAGAACCGGATTAGGAGCACATCCCGGAATATCGTATCCGTAAAAATGTACTTTTCGCTCCTTTGGTTTGTTTTGGTTATAGTTTCTCAGCCAAACTAATAAGTCCCGGTTTAGGTCTATGCCTCCAAAACCACAGACAATTCCATCCTGAAGTACAGTGTCTATGTCAATATCTGCCCCGTTCACATAGTCATAGGCCAGTTTGGATTCTACGGTACCTGATTCAATCGCCACAACTCCTATCCTACCCTGTTCGATTAGAAATTTCAACAATTCATTTCTAAACTGAATAGGTTCAATCATACCGTGCGTTCCTTCAGACAGCCCTATGATTTTTGCGTCGCCCAACATTGGTAAAATGGGCAACAGACATGAATCCGGTATTTGATTTAAATCATCAGGCAAATCAACCGGATCATAAGATGCAACATCAGTCGTTTCAGGCTTATCGCCCTTGTCTTCATTGGTCGTGCAGGCCGTAACCAACAACACACAAAATGGAATGAGATATCGATACATCAGCAGAGATTTTGAGCAATGTATTGATTTTGAAATCTGTTGTAGTACATACTGATGTTAAAGCTTGTTAAGTCTGTGTATTGCGATCCTTCTTGCTTAAATAAATGGAGGCTATATTAGTGGTTATCAAAAACAACCCGAATCTGTTACTAATCTGACCACGTACATGAATCGCACCATCGACATTATCAATCAAAGAAACCGTTTAAACCGCTGGGTCCGGCGGAGTATGGATTTGTTCGAATCCTCGCCGTATCTCGACAATATTCTGGAGGTATATCCGCTCCAATCGGCACTACCAAACAGACTAGACCCTATTCTCCGCAGGCAGATCATCGATGCCCATCAGGCCAGAAGAACCAACGAGTTGATTGGAATTCTTCAAAATCAGGTGAAATTTCCATACGATGAGCCACTTTGGTTTCTGATGAAAAATGTAGGACAGTGTTTGGATGGAAATCCTCAGCAGCGAAAACGAATTGCAAACTCTCTTTATGCACTCACAGCTGAGGAAGTGGTATTTAAACTGGAAGAAGCTCCAAAATTAAATACGCAAATGGGACCAATGTTTACCGCATGGTTACGTGCCAATTTTCAGTTGCTTGATATTGATGCCTTTAGAAGTTCGACAAATGGGGTATTTGTCCTGGATTCCAGCGAACAGACGGGCAAAGATTTTGTAGTTAATGAACTCGGGCAGGATGTTTCGAAAAGACCCGATCTGGTAGCCAAGGTAAATACAACCTATGTGATTGGTGAGGCCAAATGGATTGGTTCTCCCGGCGGAAATCAGAACAAACAAATTGTTGAAGTAATTGATCTTTGCCGGAAACAGCGTGGAGCAGTAAGGCGCGTTGGCATTATTGACGGTTATCCATGGGCTACAAGAAAGTCTAACGGAGAGCTCATTAACGAAAAAACCGCCGTAATGACTCAAGAAAGCAATTACGACCTGATCAGTGCGTTGCTACTGGGAGATTACCTTGATTCACTTGCCTAGCGCAGCGGCACGTATTCAAACAAATTGTAGTCCATCTCCAACTCTTCGAAAGTGCGCCGAATCACCTCAAGTGAATGGGTGGAATTGTCTACACCAATCCACTTTCTCCCCAGCCGGTGTGCCGCTCTTAAAGTACTCCCCGACCCGGCGAAACAATCTAAAACGATTGAATCATCATTGGAGGAATTAGAAATGATCCTCTCCAGTAAATCATCGTTCTTCTGCGTAGGGTAATCTACATATGACAGCCCTTTGTCTTTAAATTCCCAAACATCCTGAATTTTAAATCCCTTATGTTCCCTGGCCAGAACGATCTTCCTTGGATTGCCCGTACTCGACCATTCTATTAGTCCTTTTTCATCCAGCTCATCCAATACGGCCCTGCTATATCGCCAGTGTCTGCCGGGAGGTGGCATCATTCCTTTCCATTCCATACCGGTATCTCCATCCTGGGTTTTACCCGGAGCATGAATCGGGTTGGTGGTGTAGTAACCTAACTTAGGGTGCTTCTTTGGGAACAGTTCTTTGCGCTTTTCCTTTCCCATTTGCTCCTTCAGATCATTCCAAATCTGCCTGTCCCGATTCTTCGCATAGTATAGGATCATATCGGAATAGTTCCCGTAGGCATTTCTGTCGAAATTCTTCGGATTGCACTTGATTCGGGTAATGTCGTTGATAAAGTTCCGGTATCCGAAAACTTCATCCATGATAATCTTTACGTAGTGGCCAATTTTCTTATCGATATGTAAATAGATGCTTCCCTGTTCAGACATCAACTCCCGAATTAGAAACAAACGCTTGCGTAAAAACTCTAAAAACTCACTATCTACAAGTTTGTCAGAATAGGCTGTACGATCATCAATAGCATTAAAATCCTGTCCGGTTCCAAACGGAGGGTCTATATAGACCAGGTCTACTCTACCCCGGTATGTTTCAGCAAGTTTCTTCAAAACCTGCAAATTATCACCGAATACGAACCAATTGCCAACAGGATCATCCTCTCCACTTAACAATCTGAATTCACCGCTTACCGAACCTTCAAGTATCTCCTGCTCGGAAACTTTATTTAGATAATCAAGAGTGCAGTTTTTCGTTCGTTTCAAATAAGAAATAGAAGGTTTCTCCGAAGTCGCATTCGAACTAACGAAAGTCTCAAAATCGCTCACCGTAATGCGGTAACTTTTGTTGATCTTTACCGCATTCAATTCCTTCGATTTGATGTATTTGGCTACCGTCTGGCGCGTCACCTTGAGGTTCTCCGCCACCTCTTCTACCGTTAAAAAACTGTCTTTACCCATAAGTAGTTAAGCTCAAATTAACTCACTTTTACATATATTAGCAAGTGACAGCTAAATTCTATAGTAATTTGTTTACACGTTTACCAACTAATCCCTCCGGTCTACATTCGTCATTTCTATTGTCTCTGAGCCTCATCTTTGGTCTGTTGATACTTTCTACTAACATCTCTGCCCAAAAGCTATATGGCGACAGATACGTCAAAATGCATAAATACTTAAGTCCTCCATATACGAGTATAGAATGGTACGATGGATATACCTTATGGTCATCCCCAGGCAAAAAGGATACTCTCTGGATGCCATTGCAACCTTCCATTAATGACACCAGCACGTATGAATTAACTAGAAATGACACCTCGGAAACCCTGGTTATTTATAGAAGCAATTGGTCTGACATCTACTTTGAATACACTGCAAAGACCAAAGGAAAAATTCTTGCCAAGCACCAAGATAGCGCTATTACCATGTACAGTATGAACTCTACCTGGTTGGGCACTTTAACTAATCCGGATGGAACTACACACTATTTTCATTGCTACATCTCAAACTTCCAACAGAATTCCGAGTTGATCTCTCAAATTTTCTTTAGCGAAACTCTTCCAAATCTGGTATCGGTGTCCATACACTACCCCGGGATTGAAGGCAGAAAATTAAATTATTTTTACAACGACCATCTTCAACTGGTGCGGTAACCATAAATTTTCTCTTTGTGATTGCTGAAACCCAACTTGTATGCTTGTAAAAGAACTTATTCGATTGGTTCACCGTAATTCCGTATCAGTGCGTAAACCTTTCAAAAGTCAGCCAATCGACCAAAAACAGATTCATCAAAGAATAAAATGAGCATAATTGGTCTTCTCAAAGTTGTAATTCGGTAAAACAGGATATATTTAAACTTATCCGGGCAATAACCTGGACAAAAGCAAAACAAAAACACCAAAACCTGTAAATATTGACTAGTACCGACAATACTTTCCTTAATAAAGTTCTGAACTTATCCGTTGCCGGAATTTACGTTTACGATCTGGTTCAAGGGCATAATGTTTATATCAATGAGCAATACACGAACCTGACCGGTTACACTCTAAACGATATTAACTCTATGTCGCAGGAGGAGTTTTTTAATTTGTTCCATCCCGACGACCAACCCGCAATTCATCAACATATGCAGGACGTCGTAAATTCCACCACAGGCGACGTAATTGAGATTATTTATCGCTTTAAGAAGGCTGATGGCAGTTGGATTTGGTGCTTATCGCGTGATGCCATTTTCTCAACCGATGAGGAGAAGAAACCGACTCAGTTCATGGGAACATTCATTGATATTACTACCCAGAAAAATGCTCAGCAAGAGCTGGAACAACTGATCTCGGAACTGCAGATGAAAAATGAGGAACTGGAGCAGCTTACATACGTGGTTTCACATGATTTGAAAGAACCGATTAAGAACGTCAACGCATTAATAGACTTGCTTAAAAAGCAGTATGAAAAAGCACTGGACGAAAAGGGGTTTAATATTCTCGATAAAATGGAACAGGCGAATGCCAGAATGACTTCCCTGGTTCAGAACCTGCTTGATTTTCGGAAAATCGGAGAAAACAAAAAAATCACCGACGTGAATTGTCAGGAGCTGGTTTCACAGGTGCTCGAAGACTTATCGGCAAAACTTAATGCTACCGGAGCAAAGATCACCATTAACAAATTGCCAGTAATTCGCGGCTATGAAACCGAACTAAGACTTCTTTTCCAGAATTTAATTTCGAACGGAATAAAATTCTCTCAAAAGGGAATCTCTCCGGACGTTACCGTAGATGCTCAAATTGATCGGGATACTTGTTTGTTTTCTGTATCGGATAATGGTATTGGCATTGCGCCCGAACATCGGAAATTGGTATTCGGGATCTTTCAACGACTGCATCCTAAACAAGAATTTGAAGGTTCAGGAATCGGTTTGGCTCACTGCAAGAAGATTGTAAATCTCCACAATGGACGAATCTGGGTAGAATCCATGCACGGCAGAGGTAGCACTTTTTATGTGGAATTACCAGTAACAGAATACTAGCTAGCAACGATCGGCAAGACTACATTACGGCTGTTTGTAGCCGGGATATCTTCCACAACCACCACAAAAGATACGCTACTTTGAAGTGACAATTAAGCAGATTTATTTATATTAATGTATGATCCGTTTTCAAAATCCGGTGAAGAAATTGTCTTACGCCGGGCACGTTGAAATTCATCTAACTGAGAGAGGTACCTGGAACGCCTTCCCTGAATTCGCACGTCTTTTCTCTGCTCAACTCGAGGCAAAAAATATTAGCCAGGTGACCGTGGTCGCCAACCGATTCTGGAAAATCGAATTGAATGATGCCGAAGTTGATCTATCATACCAGGAAGAGCCACATGGCTACTTTTTGATGTCTTACGACAAACAGGGCGATGTCGTATTGAATGAACTATTCCTCAGGTTGTTGGAAGAAAAGAGTGAAGACGGCATCTAACCGCTGCGAATGCTAACTTTGTGATAAACCTGATATTTCTTCTATGATTTATAAATTTTCAATTGCACTGGGACTGCTTCTTCTGGTTGCTGAAGCCCAACTCCAAACATACACTGCGTATTTTACCGGAGACACCTCAGATGTTGTTACAACCGCGACAGGCGGAATTTGTTTGATGGGCGGAGCATCTGAAGACGATGAAGCCATGAAATGGTTTCTGAGACGGGCAAACGGAGGCGATATTCTGGTTTTGAGAACAAGCGGTTCCGATGGATATAATAACTACATGTACTCGTCATTAGGCATTCCTGTAAACTCCGTTGAAACAATTGTATGCAACAGCAGTGCGGCTAGTTCTGAAGCTTATTTACATCAAAAAATTGCCCAGGCTGAGGCCATTTGGTTTGCCGGTGGAGATCAGTGGGATTACGTTTCCTACTGGCGCGGAACGGCCGTAGATAGTTTGATCAACGACGGTATTGTAAATAGAAATATGGTAGTGGGCGGCACCAGTGCTGGCATGGCCATACAGGGACAATATTATTTTTCTGCCGAGAATGGAACCGTAACCACGACTACAGCTCTCGCAGATCCCTTTGACAACAATGTAACGGTAGACTCAACACAGTTTCTTAATCACTCTTATCTCCATAATGTGGTAACTGATACGCACTATGATAGTCCGGATAGAAAAGGGAGACACGTTGTATTTCTTGCACGCATGTATCACGACTATGGCATCATTGCGAAAGGAATCGCATGCGATGAGTATACCGCAGTTTGTATAGACACTAATGGTATGGCTAGTGTTTATGGACAATACCCAACGTACGATGATAACGCTTATTTCCTTCAGATGAATTGCGAGTTATCTGACCCTTCCCCGGAAAACTGTTCATCGGGTAACGCACTAAACTGGAATCGGGGAGGCGCAGCCATTAAAGTCTACAAGGTAAAAGGCACCGCTACCGGCAGCAATGAATTCAACTTGAACAACTGGCATACTGGAACCGGCGGAATCTGGGAAAACTGGTATGTCGATAACGGAACTTTTCAGGAACAGTCTGGATCGGTCCCTGAATGCATCACGTTTATGGATCATTTAAGTTCTAATAGAATTCAAGCCTATCCTAATCCTGCCAGTGACCGGTTAATTGTAACAGTTCCATATGACCATTTAGACAGGATTGAAATTGCACTTTACAATCAACTCGGACAAACTGTGCCAGTACCTATGCGTCTGCGAACCAACGACCTCGTAATTGATCTGTCCGGTTTGAGACCAGGAGTGTACAATCTGTTGGTTTACGTAAATACATCAAACCAAATGCAGACCAAAATCTTAATTGAATAACCAATTGGAAGGCCTTTACTGACAAAAGGAACATGAAATTTCGCTACGCCAGACATACAAACAACCTCTCTGAACTGGAACACTTCTATTGCGAGATAATTGGCTTGCTCAAACTGGGTTCCTTTAGTGATCACGATGGATACAGTGGAATTTTTCTAGGATCTGAAAACCAAGGCTGGCATCTGGAATTTACGGAAAGTGGCGATGATTGTACACATACTCCTGATCCGGACGACCTTCTGGTATTCTACTTCCATTCACAAACTGAGATCGATGCGATTTGTGCCAGAGCGCGTATGGCACGCGTTCAATTGGTGAAGCCTAAAAATCCTTACTGGCAGAGAAATGGCGCTCAGGTTATGGACCCTGACGGATTCGGTGTAATTTTAACCCTGGAACGTTGAACAACCCAACATACAGTTTCTGACAATGTTAAAATGGATACTGCAAAAGAACCTTATAAAGCAACGAACGCTCGTTGCCATAAGAAATGCCTTTGTGGATTTGGGTATTAACTTCGAAGAGGTTCTTATTGTTCCTTTCTCAAAGGATTTACCTGTTTTTGATCCCGCTGAAAATCAAATTTTCTACGGCTCCATGACGTTGATGATGAATGCCTATCATTCCGAATATCGGCGCGGTGTGTTCTTCGACCCTTATCAATTTAACTTTCAGAACTATCTGAATAAATGGCCAAATCACATGCTCAATTCAGATGCCACGATTCAGACGCTCGATCATTTTGTTGCCTCTCTTTCAAAAGCCAGAACCAGTTGGTTTATTCGTCCGAATAGTGATGATAAAAGTTTTGTTGGAAGCGTTATGAATCTTAAAGAAATCCAGGAGTTTCACCATAAAGTAACGGCTCTTCAAGATTCTGACGTAAATGGAAGTACTCTTGTATGCACAGCACCACCAAAACACATTATAAGAGAATGGCGGACTTTTGTGGTTGATGGCAAAGTAATAGACTCTTGTCGATACATCCTGAATGGGAAACTGAACCCTTCGGCAGAAGACGTACCAAAGGCCATTGTAAATTTTGTGGAACTGAGGGCTGCAGAATATTCACCTCATCCTGTATTTGTAATGGACGTTGCGGAAACTCCCGACGGTCTTAGGATTATTGAGTGTAACTGTTTCAATGGTACCGGCTTCTACGACAATAATGTCCACAAGATCATTGAAGCAGTGCATAGTTGGGCCAGCAAGAACCTTTCCAATTGAATTTAAGGCAACAGATACTTCAGGCGTTGGAGCAAACAAAACACTTCAATGCAGATTACTGGCAAAAGACCTTGCTTCAGCGTGCCGGAATCTATAACGATGGATCTGTTAATGACCGTAGAGCCGGCAGTTACTACCCCGACCTTTCACCAAACACGCTAAATCAATATCTCGAACAAGCATACTGGGAAGAGACCTTTAGCAGCAACGTTCGGTCTGGATTCAGAACTTTCATAACTCCACTTAGCGGCATTTTAGGAATCGTGCCCTTAGAGCAGCTTAGTCCCCAACAAACCGTGCGAATATCAGACCCAAAAAACACCGGATTTGCCAGCCTGACAGTTCAATCGGACAAGGAGATCTTTTCTGACCATACAACACTCTTGATTTCCGAAAAATCTGTGAATTGGAAGGTAATCACATTCTACCCCGGCGATCCGATAGAAGGACAGCGAATCTCTATGCAATCGCTCCAGCAAAAAAAAATTACGGTACGCGACGCTCTTGATCTGGGATTTAAGCACGCAAAAGTGACAAAGACTTAATAAATAAAAGTCGTACCTGCATAGTAGGTTAAGCTTTATGTTTAGCGCCAGGTAATTCTTGCCTAAACCCTTAACTTTAAAAATTCAATTGATAAACCTACAGTCACGGTCTTGTCTTTAACTACCAACATAAAAAATTGTACGCTGTGCAAACAACACCTGCCACTTGGTCCGCGCCCGGTATTTTCCTTTTCAGAGAGTTCCAAAATCGCTATTATCGGTCAGGCTCCAGGCACCAAAGTACATGCATCGGGTATTCCGTGGGATGATCAAAGCGGTAAAATGTTGCGGCAATGGCTTGGTGTATCCGATGAAGAATTTTATAACTCAGACCATTTTGCAATTGTACCGATGGGTTTCTGCTATCCAGGAAAGGGGAAATCAGGCGATCTTCCTCCGCGACCGGAGTGTGCTGAAAAATGGCACAAGTCAATTTTTGAAAGTGCCAACAAGATTCAACTATATCTGTTGATTGGTCAATATGCTCAGAAATATTATCTGCAGCAGAAAATGAAACGGAATCTTACCGAAACGGTTCAGAATTATCACGAATACCTACCAAAATACTTGCCACTTCCCCACCCTTCACCAAGAAACCGGTTTTGGCTGGCAAAGAATCCGTGGTTTAAGGAGGACGTGCTGCCTCTGCTCAAAAAACAGGTTGATCAAATTCTTCATTGACAGATGGTGTACCTAAATGCTGTAAATTGCGTTACTATGACTATGAAACTGGTGATTCTACTCAACTTCATGCTTATTGGGTTCTTTGGATATGCCCAACCAAGTTATAGCTATGGATTTAAGCTTTCCGGCGGAATCAGTAAAGTATCTATGACCGGTGAAGCCAGTAATTTTCAGAACAATTATGCACCTTCAGGCAGCATTGGGGTCTTTTATCAAACTCAGGTTGGTACAAGAGGTTTGTTTGGAATTGAAGGAAGGGCATCGCAGATTGAGGGTAGATGGGAATCGAACAGTTCCTATACAGATGGTAATGGCAATCTTGTTACACTAAACACGATTGGGAAGCAGCACATTACTCAGTTCCAGTTCCCCGTTTATGGTGGCATAACCATTGAAAATATCTCATTCTACACAGGACCTCAAGTTGGTTTGAATCTGGCGGGCACAGGTAGCGATGTTACCACAATTGTATCAGGTGGCAGTTCTGAAACATCCGATAACTCCGGAGAGTTAAATATCAAACCTTTGGATTACGGAGCCATATTGGGAATTATCTGGCGGGCTTCGAAAAAAGTGAACATCGAAGCCTCTTACTATTACGGTGCAGCCAATATTTTCGATAATTCCGGTAACACCGAGTATGTATGGAGTACCAGCCAAATTCTGCTCGGATTGAGGTTTTCTCTCCGCAATGTGAACGATTGCGGAACCTGCCCCGTTTGGAAGTAATTTCATTGTAACCGTATGACATTTATGCATTACCCATGTATGAAAAGGTTAGCTATAACATTTGTGTTTTTAGGAGGGTTATTGATTGCTAACGCACAGGATACAATAGCCACGTCGGTTCGGTTTGAGGTTGGTGAAAATTGGATTCTGGAGAACATTAGCTTTGATTTTGACAAACCGGTGCTTGAAAAGAACAGTTACCCCACTTTAGATCAATTAATTGAAATGCTTTCCAAACATGACAGTTTGGTAATTATGGTTGGTAATCATGGAGATTCGAGGGGATCAGAGGCCTATTGTGTCAGGTTAACTCAGAAAAGAGCCGAAATGGTAAGGAACTACCTGATCAACAGCAGCATTAGTGCCGATAGAGTAATCGCCAAGGGATTTGGAGATACACAATTGCTAATCCCCGACAGCGCCATTGAAAAAATGGGTTCACCACAGGAAAAGGAAAAAGCCCATCAAACCAACAGGCGTACAGAAGTCACTATTGTTTCGGCAAGCTATACATCTAAAAAATAAAACCGCCATCCAGCAATGCTGAACAGCGGTTTCTAAAATGTCTCTAAAGTAGTTTTCCTACTTCTTTTGATTATTTTTCTTTAACTCGGCCTCAAGCTTGGCATCCTGATCATCATTTAAAACGACGAATACTTCCTCCATCATCTTAGTCTTGTGATTCTCAATATTGGCTCTCATTGCTTCCTTATCCCCTCTCTCCGGGCCAACTGAATTCTTCTCTTCCTCAATAAGAGAAACATACTTTACCAGAATTGGTCGAAGTTCAGTTTTCTGATCCGCAGTTAAGGCTACGGTTTTGTCCAGGTTCGACAACTTAACGTCTACTTTCTGGGTAACTGCCTGTGAAGTTTGCTGGGCATTAACAAAGCCTATTGTCAAAACGAGCGCAAGGAAAGTACCTAATTTTTTCATTTTTGGTTTCTTTTTTGATAAAGTTATAAAATCCTATTCAATTATCTGAATATGACATGTGCCATTCAACTGGTGAAAGTGCCGCTAGTAATATTAAAACCACTTATCAATCCAATTCGGGATACTTTTATCCTGATTAAAATTGACTTATGAAATCAATATCAACGTTATTATTAGGGACGTTATTTGCAGCAATTGGTTGCCACGCCCAAAACAAAATTGAATTTATCGAATACGATTTGGATAACGGATTGCACGTTATCCTGCATGAAGATCACAGCACACCCATTGTTACCGTAAGTGTAATGTACCATGTTGGTTCTAAGAACGAAAATCCCAACAGAACTGGTTTTGCTCACTTTTTCGAGCACTTGTTATTCGAGGGTTCAGAGAACATCGGTAGAGGTGAATTCTCTGAATATGTAGAGAATGCCGGTGGTGTTTTAAACGCCAACACTTCCAATGATCGGACATTTTATTTTGAAAATCTTCCATCTAACATGTTGGAAACCGGTTTATGGCTGGAATCTGAAAGAATGATGCACGCGAAGGTTGATATTAAAGGAATTGAGACCCAACGAGAGGTTGTGAAAGAAGAAAAGCGTCAGCGGGTGGACAACCAGCCATACGGATCGGTGCTTACGGAAATTATGCAGCGAGCTTATACCAAGCACCCGTACAGATGGCCAACCATTGGATCTATGGATCACTTAAACGCAGCTGAAGAGAATGACTATGTAGAGTTCTACAAAAATTATTACGTCCCAAACAACGCTATCCTTTCCATCGCCGGAGACATCGACGTGGAGAAGACAAAGGAGTTGGTACAAGCTTACTTCGGTGAAATTCCTAAAGGAACAAAGGAAATTCCCGAAGTTACCATCGTTGAGCCACCGCTTGGGGGTGAGGTAAGAGATACCATCTATGACAATATCCAGTTACCTGGTGTTATTCAGGCCTATAGAATTCCGGCGAACGGAACAGAAGATTTTTATGCCGTAAGTATGCTCGCTCAACTGATGTCGCAGGGAGAAAGTTCAAGGCTTCAAAAAAAATGTGTCAATGAAACCCAATCTGCAATGGTGGTAGCTGCCTTTCCATTTGCTCTGGAAGATCCAGGTGTAACCTTAACTTTTGGAATTTGTTCGAACGGAACTGATCCTAAAGACCTGGAAACCGAAATGAACGACGAGTTTAAGCGTGCCCAGGAAGAATTGATTACAGATAAAGAATTTGAAAAATTAAAAAACCAAATTGAAAACGATTTCGTTGGATCCAGTTCTTCAATGATGGGAATTGCCGAATCTTTAGCCAATTACGAAATGTATCTGGGAGATGCGAACCTCATCAATACAGAAATTGAACGGTACCTGAAAGTGACCAAAGAAGATATTCAAAGAGTTGCCAAGAAGTACTTTGTGCCAGAGAACAGAGTGGTACTTTATTATTTACCAAAAGAAGGACAAGAGTAAAATTCAACACCAGAAAACATGAAGAAGTTATTAAGTACAGTTTTTATTGCATGTGTAGCACTGGGATTGAATGCCCAGGTAACTATTGATAGAACCAAAGCTCCGGCTCCGGGGCCTGCACCTAAGATCAATATTGGAAAAGCGGAAAAATTTACGCTGGACAATGGTTTGAAGGTAATCGTAGTGGAAAACCATAAACTACCTAAAGTTTCCTTTCAACTTACGGTTGACATGGATCCTATGTTGGAAAAAGATAAAGTAGGAATGTCTGATATGGCCGGAGACTTGATTAGTGCCGGTACAAAAACGAAGACCAAGGCACAAATTGATGAGGAGGTTGACTTTATCGGTGCGAACCTTTCTACTTTCTCCAACGGTATCTTTGCTTCCAGCTTAACCAAGCATCAGGACAAGCTACTTTCCTTAATGAGTGATATCCTTCTGAATCCGGCCTTCCCTCAGGAAGAATTGGACAAATTGAAAAAGCAGGCTAAATCAGCATTAAAGAGTAGTAAAACCAATCCGAACGCTATTATTGCGAATGTTGGAAAAGCTCTTAGAAATGGAAAAGATCACCCGTATGGGGAAATCCAGACGGACGAGCACGTAGATGCAATTACCATCGAAGATTGTAAAAACTACTACAACACTTACTTCCGGCCAAACATCTCTTATCTGGTAATTGTAGGGGACGTAACCAAAGACAAGGCACGGGAACTGGCAGATAAATACTTTGGAAAATGGGAAAAAGCAGAAGTTCCTTCTCATAAATACGATACACCAAAAGCGGATTGGGATACCCGGGTGGCTTTTGTAAATAAGCCAGGTGCCGTACAATCAGTTATTAACGTGACGTATCCGGTTGATCTGAAACCCGGAGGTGAGGACGTACTAACAGCCACCGTGGCGAATGCCATTCTTGGTGGTGGTGTATTCTCGGGCAGATTAATGCAAAATCTTAGGGAAGACAAAGCATATACTTACGGAGCGCGATCTAACCTAAGCCCAGGACGATTGGTGGGAAGCTTCACGGCCTACGCAAGTGTTAGAAATGAGGTTACCGATAGTTCAGTCCATGAATTTCTTTACGAGCTAGAGAAAATAGCCAACAACAAGGTAAAACAGGAAGAGCTGGATCTGATCAAGAATAATATGAACGGAACATTTGCACTTTCCCTGGAAAGTGCTCAAACCGTTGCTCGTTTTGCCTTAAACATTGAGAGATACGGACTTCCTGAAAATTACTACGATACGTATCTTGAGCGGTTAGCCGCCATTACAGTTGACGATATTGCCAGAGTGGCTAAAAAGTACATACGTCCTCAAAACGCTATTGTACTGGTTGTTGGTAATCAGGATGAGTGTGCTGATAAACTGGCCAAGTTTGCTAAATCAGGAGAAGTTGAGCTGTACGACTTTCAGGCAAATCCGGTGGTTAAGAAAGAAGCTAAACCACTTCCGGCAGGGCTTACAGCCGAGAAAGTTTATGAAGATTACTTACTTGCGGTTACTGGCGAGAGCAGCATGAAAAAGGTGAACAAGAAATACAAAAAGTTCAAGAGCCTGGAAACAGTTGCTACTGCCAAGATCGAGCAAATGGGTCAGAAAATGACCATTGAAATGACAACCAAGAGTGTCCCTGATAAATCTTTGATGGAATTGAAGGTGCTTGAATTCGGAATGGTGGCTCAAAAAACCGTGTACAATGGTGGCAAGGGTTATTCAATGAACATGCAAACAGGTAAGAAAAACCTTGAGGGTGAGGAATTGGAAGAAGCCAAAATGGACGCCATGATGGACAAAGCAGTGAAACTGAAAGAACTGGGGTACAAGATGAAACTGGCCAGTATAGAAGAAGTTAACGGACGTGAGGCCTACAAGGTGGAAGTTACGGACAAGAATGGAGACGTTTCATACGAATACTACGACGTAGAAAACAAATTAAAAGTGTTTGAATCTAATACCGTGGAAGGGCCTGATGGCAACATGATGACCAATACGGTTGAGTACAGCGACTATAAGGAGGTAGACGGTATGAAATTTGCCCACAAACGAATGATTGTAGCCGGTCCTCAGGAAATGGAATTCGTTGTTTCGAAGATAGAAGTTAATGGTAAAATTGATGATGCTGATTTCAGTATCGAGTAAAATTCAACTTAGTTCTAAAAAATATAAACTCCGGTCCGTTGGCCGGAGTTTTTTATTTTAAGAAATCCCAAACAGCCTTAAATAGCTTACTTCCTGATAAACCAATTGCTATGCATTCCGACATTCAATCAGCCGTTTCTATTTTACAGCGTACACCAGTTGTTTTGTCGAACCTATTATCGGGGTTGGATGAAACATGGACACACACTAATGAAGGAGAAGGTACCTGGAGCCCTTTTGATGTAGTCGGACACTTAATTCATGGTGAGAAAACCGATTGGATTCCGCGCATACGGATTATCCTGGATAACGTTAATGAAGGAAGGTTCGAACCCTTCGATCGTTTTGCACAACAGCAAATCAGCGTAGGAAAGGCAATGACCGATTTACTGGAAGAATTTTCCCACCTCAGAACTTCGAATCTCGAGCAACTGATGGGACTGGACTTACAAAATGAACAACTACAGATGACGGGGA
Source organism: Parvicellaceae bacterium (assembly GCA_965267315.1). Lineage (GTDB taxonomy): Bacteria > Bacteroidota > Bacteroidia > Flavobacteriales_D > Parvicellaceae. The sequence continues at coordinate 2,545,931 of OZ253949.1, read as the reverse complement.
TCCATCCCGAATTTGGCGAGGTAACCCTAAAGAATCATCTTTCTGCCTGGGTGGTTCATGACCTGGGACACATTGCCCAAATTACACGAACCATGTCGAAAGTTCTCAAAGAGGATGTCGGACCCTGGGTGAAATACATGTCTGTTTTACATCGTAAATAAATTACCAGATTCAGACTACAGGAAGCTTAACAATTCTCCTGTAAAACTTAAAAAAACTACATTAAATTAGGGTCATTCCTTTAAAACGAACTATATGCGATACGTTTCTGCTTTCTCTCTAGGTTTCATTCTGCTGCTGTACTCAAGTGTTGGAACGTCTCAAAACACTAACATTTCCAGCGGATTTGTATTCGACGGAGAACCATATATGGCGATAAACCCGACCAACCACCAAAACATGATCGTCGCCTGGATGGGCTTCCTCTTCGGTGAAAACGTAGTCATCAAAACAAAATCCACCTTCGATGGAGGCCAATCATGGAGTAGCGTAGTTAGCCAACCTCACTACGTTAGCGGCTTTACCTCTGCCGATCCTTCCGTAGAATTTGATCACCAGGGTAATGCTTATTTATGTTTTATCGATTTTGATGGTACCTCCTTTAGCGATGGTTCGGTGCGCGTAGCTAAGAGCACCGATGGAGGCCTGACCTGGTCCACAGCAGTAGAAGTAATCGCGTTGGCTGATGACCCCGGTAAGCTTTGTATAGACCGCCCCTGGATTTCCATAGACACGTCTTCCGGACCTAGTCAGGGAAACGTTTACGTCACCACTATGAACGCGGATAAACTACCCGTTTCTCCCCCATACAACCCTTATTTCGTAAGATCTACCGACGGTGGGGCCAGTTTCGGAACTCCAAGATACATTGATAGCACAGATTATCTGGCAGGCTCAATAATTACTCAACCAATGCCCTACCCCACGGTTTCGGCAACAGGCAAACTTTATGCCTGCTATCCAAGTTACGAGACTTCACAAAGTTTATTTCCGCAGATATTTGTTGCATCGTCCTCAGACGGAGGTATTGGTTTTAATTACAACACTATGTACACCGGTGCCAATGTTGCAAACGACAGCCTTATAAAACGTCCGTCACCGATAATTTGTGATCCATCCGACCCTTTACATTTGACGTACTGCGGAGTTATGGACTATCATGGAGATGCAGATGTCTACATGCTTGAGTCTTTTGATGAAGGGATAAGCTGGACAACACCCGCACGAATCAATGACGATGCCATTGGCAATGGCAGGTTGCAAGACCTTATTTGGTGCGACTACGATTATGACGGCGATTTGGCAGTTTGTTGGCGTGATAGAAGAAACGGAGGTGCCGGTTACGAGACCGACACCGAAATTTGGTGTTCCATGCGCTGTAAAGACTCTACTGCTTTCACACCCAATTTTCGTATTTCCGACACCCAGGTTTCACATGACACCATTTTAAACTCAGCAGGTAATGATGCAATGTGTGTAAAGTTCCTTAATGACACGATTAATGCGGTATGGGGAGATGTTCGAACGGGGCGCCTAAATATATTCTTTAACCGTGTAAGCAAGCAAACCATTGTGTCAGCGACCGAAATAGTTTCAGAACAGACTCCCCTGCCAATTTACCCGAACCCTGGTAACGGTAATATTACCGTACCAGCCGTTGACCCTCCATTTTCTTTTGAAATTATCGACGTACAAGGTAAGCTGTTAAACCACGGGAAGTCAAATACCAATTTGTTAAATACAGGCCTTGATGTCGGACAGTATTTCATTCGCATCAATGGCAATAGGGTTTATCAGTTTTTGGTGCAATAGATCAGTTGACCGGTCAAAGGGTAAGAAAGCAATTTGAGCCGTTTGTCTTTTAGTTAGTTGGTGTCGTTGTGGTCAATACGAACGCTTACTTAGCTCTTCTTCCGAAAACTCTACGGGATCTTGTGTGTCGTCAAACACCCTATCTGGTTTCGGTCTGAGCATTTCCCCGGCAATTCGCTGAAACTTTGTTTGGAACGCTCCAAGCGTCCACTGGCCGTATATTGTGTGTCCGCCTTCGTAAGTCTGCTCCTGGTATTCTTCGAACGTGGTTACGTAGCCCATGTAGGCATTGCTATAAGGACACATTACCACAGTATTCACACCCCGAGCTTTTAATTTATCCTGTATCGGTTGCTCCAGCCTTTTACCCGCTGTAACTGTTAACTCTCCCGGACAGCCAACGAAAGCAATATTTCCAACGATCGCTATTTGAACAGGTAAAACGTGAGGCACCCATTGGTGCTCGCTGACCGCTTCATTTACGTATTCCTTCTTTACCTCTGCAATGGTAGGGTCGGCAAACCCCGGGATAATAAGTCCTTTCAAATTTGTTGTTCCAAAAATCCTGTGCTCGCTGGCATCAATCAGAATTTTCTTCGATCCATGTACCCGGTATTTTTCCTTCCAGTCTTCCTGTCGATCTAAGGTTTTAAAGGGAATTGCCAGTGTATGACCAATCTTTACCGAATCACTTAAAAATTTAGCAGAGGCGTGTAACAAATCCGTCAGCCCTCGTCCATCTATTCTCGTGCCATTAAAAAATGCAACTCCATGACACGCCGGTCCGGTTCTGGGATCAGGGTCACCGTGTCCAAAGGCCGGATCCACCTCAATATCCGAAAAATCATAATAGTGCAATTCGCTGTCTATCTCACCTTCAATCCTTATTGTGTGCGCACTGCTGTAGGCTTTCTCAGCCTCATCGCTTTGCAGCTTACCATTCTTCTTTGCGTACTCATGCTCCTGTACACCTTGGATTTTTTTTCGAAGCTTTACATCGCCCGGGCCGTGATAATACGGCGACACATCGCCTGCCAGTCCTTGAGCGAAAATGCCAATTTCTCTGCCATGTTGCTCAAAAAAATTGGCGGCATAGCCCTTATTATCAAATGAAATAGAATGATTCTCCTTACCAACACAGGTAGCATGAACTCCAAACCAATTAACCTGTCCGTTAGGTTTGCCATCTCTCAAAATGCGAAGCATCCTCATGCGAGTATCAATTCCAAGGTGGCCTTCATCCTCAGACAACACCTCATTTTCAGGATTTTGGTTATACGCTTTTAATGCTCGATTCCATCCAATTTTGGTTGAAGGGTCTACCTGGTGATCTACAAAATCCAGTTCTCCCTCACGACGATTCTGCCATGCCAACTTCAAAGATTCCGCAATCCCCTTGACAATTCCTTCGAATACATCTTTGTGAAAACCCGGGATACTAAAATTGTACATCGCGTACTCAGAATACCCTCCCGGAGCAGAATGGGTATGCTGGGCGCTCAACATAATTTGTTCCCGCTTAAACTCGATTCCATATGATTCGAGGAGGTCCAGCACTTCCCTTCTTATCGCTGGTGTGATAAAGCAAATCTCCGCGCAAGCATACGCAAAGTTGTTTCCGGTATTATCGGTAATCCAGAGGGAGCGAGAATGTAGCGCGGTTAGCTGGTCTTTTACCACATTGGCGCTCATTCCATACCCCATCATTCCAATCCCCTCTTTGAAACAATCAATCTCGCAGATACCAGTACCGACAAGGTATTTCATGGGTTTTAAATATTAAACTATTTACACATTAAAAGTACAAATATTTAATCCTCGTGCAGAGTCGTCCGATTAAAAGAATTTGTATATTCGTGCATCTAAGAATTGACCATGGACGCATTAAAGTTAGAAGGATCACCAAAGACACCAGTAGTTAATTTCGACCCATCTGCAGGCTTACTTGAATTGAAAGGAAGATCTATTCCTGAGAACTCAATTGAATTTTACAAGCCTTTGTTTGACTGGATTGATAACTATGGCAACTCACCTCAAGCTAATACCAAGGTGAATATTGTACTGGAATATTTTAATACCTCATCGTCAAAGTGTATTCTGGATTTCTTCAAAAAGCTGGAAACGCTTAATAATGGTGGCAAGACTGCCGTAACCGTTAACTGGCATTACGAAGAAGATGATGAAGATATGTTAGAGGCCGGTGAGGATTACCAGGCAATTATTGATCTTCCGGTTAATATGATTGAAGTAGAGGAAATTTGATAGTATTTAATACCTGAAAGCAGAGCCTTCTCAACCGAGAAGGCTTTTTTTGTGACCGGTCGATACATAGTGTATGAAAATATCCTCATTGTTGTAGAACCAATCATCACTCTCGGGACCAAATCTGTTATATACAGTGGCTTTCTGAATAGGAATAGAATTTGACCTACTCTTCACAACTTAAAAATTCAGACTATGAAAACAATGAAGATTTTTGCAATGGCAATTTTAGCATCAACTTTCGGAGCATGTTCCTCAGAAGAACCAGAACCCACAACCGTAAACGTTGAAAGTCCAGAACCTGCTCAGGAAAGCAATGAAGATGAAGGTAGCGATCTAAACTTTTCTATCGAAGCGGATGAAAACGGAAATGTTTCCGGAGGTCTTTCAGGTGATATCGAATTAAACGGCAAGGATGATAAAGACGACAAGTAAAACCAACCTCGGGGAATTCAGTGAGTGAAGGCAAAGTCCTTCACTCCTCCCTTGCCACAAAGGATTTATTTCACCTCCAACTTCGTTAGTTCACTATAACCCGTGAGCTTCCCCTTTTTATTGTAAGATTCAGAACGAACCAAACCAACGTCCTTCGAGTACCATTCGGTAGATGAAGCCTCAATTTTCATCACAATTCTGGTGTCTACTTTCTGGGTTAGTTTCGTACATTCAAAAGTTCCGGCAGGGGTGGTTTTGGACTCTTGCCCTTCCACTTTCCGATCGGTTACGTTTACCGTCATTTTCATCATAGGCATTCCGGTGGACGTACCCATTTTAATGGTAATTGAACCATCGGCTAACTCGGTTCCCGCTGCCGCATCTGCCTTCGGCAGTTCCAGCTCGGAAGCGTCTACGTCCACATCCATGTCCTTGTATGCAGCCATTTGCTCACCATCAATCATGCAATCCATATCATAGTGAAAATGATCCCCATTACAGCTTGCTTCAAACGTACTCGAGTACTGTTCCTCACCCTTCTTATCGTAAGATACTGTTTTGATCTTATAAATTGTAGCTGTATCCGTTTCCACTTTATCAATTAACTCATAGGTCACTTTGCCTGTTTCTTTTCCCTTTGCGGAATAATTTGTCATCTCCCATTTAGTTCCCTTATCGGTAGGCAGATACACATCGCAATCAACTTGAGCAGAAGAGGTTACGGCGAAAAACGCAATAGTTAGTGCAAGTAATAATCGCATAGAGAATTATTTTATCGGTTGATAGATCACAGTCAGAATCGAATCGGGCTTAACCAGAGCAGGGTCGCTCACGTACTCGTCCCAGGGCTCACCGTTAACCTTCAACTCGTTATCAGCAAGATACTCCTGAAGCACAGGTTGAACCTTTACTAGATTATCATACGGGCCGTAGTGATACACTTTCACAACTTTCCCCGAGTACATTGGTTCCGTCACATAACCGTCAGGTGCGCCCACAGAATCCGCAACCAATGCGCCTGCCTCGTAACAAACACTATCAGTTCCTTCTACCGGACTGATTCGCGCAACCGGCATGCCGAGTGGTTCAACCTGGTTCTGGCCCAGGTATCCAAAAACGCCACCAAATGTTTTCCCAAACTCGTCAGATATAGACTGATCAACACACTTATTGGATGCGTAAATAAACCAGGCCGGCTCAACAGTTGACTCTTCGAACTGGTAGGCATAAGTTTTTTCGAGTTCGGCTCCGGCTTCACCAAATTCACCACCATCCGGGTTTTCCAAAGTCGAATCTTCAGTTTCGCCAGAACTACAACCAGCCATTATTCCAACGGCAATTAAGCCCATAAGTACTTTCCTATTCATTTTCGATCCTATTTTTCAAATTTTGTAATCCTTTTTCGTAATCCGGCCCAAGAAATTTGTCCATCATTCTACCAAACAATCTTCCGGCCGGGTTATTTCCCATATCACCTTTAAAATGCCATGTTACAGTAGAGCTGTCGCCATGATCTTCAATGATCCAGCCAGCTTCCGAGTCGTTACGACCATCAAATTTAAGGTCGCAATTCACTTTTTGATTCTCTACCGACTCTATAATCTCCAAACTACCTGACCCAACTTTCTTCCTATCACCAACCCATAGATATTTACTACCTACTCCGGTTTCAGGGCCCTCATAGGTGATTTTTGCATCAGGGTCTTTTTCCGTCCACGGTGACCATTTGTAAAACTCCCGCATACTATTCAGATGCGGAAATACTTCTGAAGGCTTGGCACCAATCTTAACAGATCGGCTCATCACCGCATATCTTGGCGAAAGGAAACCAATAATTGCCAGTATTACAATTACAGAACCCAAGCCAATTCCAATCCACATTAAGATAGCCATACGCTTTAATTTTACTCAAATGTAGAAAGTTTGGCGTTGGGTATCAAATAAGGGTAAATTTGCACAACCAGAATGCAAAGATGAAGTACGATTTAAGCGAAATAAATGAAGTTATCCGTAACCGGAGATCCATCTATCCCGAACAATTCTCGGACAGAAAGGTACACAAAGAGCAGATCGAAACGCTGCTCACAAACGCTACCTGGGCACCAAATCACGGCATGACCCAACCCTGGAGGTTTAAAGTATTCATAGACGATGGCCTGGAAACATTGAGCGAATTCCAAAGTAGTTTGTACCGTTCTATGACTTCCGACGAAGACTTTAATGAAATGAAGTTTCAGAAACTGAAAAACAGACCGCTAAAATCAAGTGCCGTTATCGCTATTTGCATGAAGCGGCAGGAGCGAGAGAAAATTCCTGAAATTGAAGAAATTGAAGCCGTAGCCTGTTCCGTCCAAAACATGTACTTAACGGCCACAGCATATGGATTGGCTGTTTACTGGTCTACTGGCGGTCCAACTTACAGAAGTGAAACCAAAGAATTTCTGGGTCTGGGCGATAAAGACCGTTGCTTAGGTTTTTTCTACATTGGTTATCCAGGTATTGACTGGCCTCAGGGACAGCGCAAACCAATTGAATATGTAACTGAATGGATAGATGAGTGAAGAAGAAGGCATATTTCAGTTAACCAATTATAAAGACCACCCTACCAATAATCTTTATAAAGTCTTCTTTTTTAGTGAAAAGGAGCGTGCTGATTATTTTGAGGCACTACTTCAGGAACGGGGAATTGAATATGAAACAGGCGAAGACACTTACCGCGATACGCCGCTTTACCTGTTCGGAGTGCATCGATCGGTGTTTAAGGAAGCCTTGAATTGTAATTTCCTAACCATCGCAAAATTCCGCAAACCCTTCTTTGGCACGAATATCTGGGCACGTTTACTGATTGTCGTTTTCTGCATTGCATTGCTTTCCATTGCGGTTATCGGATACTACACCTCCCAGTAGTTTTCGCAGTTTTACTATATTGGCCGGGCTTTTGAGCATGGAATGAGCAGGGGAATTACATTACTCATAGTTGGGATACTGGGATTTCAGTTAGGATTGTTAGCTATGGCCGCAACGCCATTTGCTCCTACAGATCCTCCAGGGGATGAAAAGAAGGACACTACCAAGGCCATTGTTACCTATGGGAGGGAGTATCTGTTTAAATCAGCCGACGACATTAGTGTTGAGAAACTCAACGCAATGGTTGACTCTCTGCTGGATCAGGATACAATAGATCATTACTTATTAAATGAGATAGAACTTTACCGAAGCGTTCTGTACAAACCCGAAGCTGAAATTTATGCTCTAATTGACTCTCTATTTGAGCTCGAAAAAATTCCGTATCCCTTAATCAATGAACTGAACCTTTACATCTCTCATATGAGTGAAGACGATTTGAGAGTTCAGGGGGTTCAGGTTTTTGACCCTAACGATACGTCTGACTTTCCCGCGAATGCTTATTACAGGTCCTGGAACAGCAGATATCCGTTCAATTACCCAGGCACCCTATCAGAAGAAGACTCTGTACTTGTTCTCTTACTTCGGAGTGAAGAAAAAAATTGGGACTACAAGCATCCGCTCGGGCCAAAATCTTTACGCAGGTACTTTGGCATTGTGACCTCCGGATTTGGTTGGCGGGATGGCCGGTCACATAACGGAGTCGATTTGGAACTTCATCTGTGGGACACCGTCTACAATTGCTTTCCCGGAGTTGTAAGAATGGCTAAAAACTATGGTGGTTATGGAAACGTTGTGGTTGTACGGCATTACAATGGTTTGGAGACTCTGTATGCCCATTTATCCAGAATAAAGGTGAAGACCGGCCAGGAAATAAAGGCTGGTGAACCAGTTGGATTAGGCGGTAGCACAGGAAGCTCAACTGGCACTCATCTTCATTTGGAAATGAGATTTAAAGGAATCCCTCTAAATCCTGCCCATATTATTTCATTTAAGGATCGGGATTTATATGCAGATACACTGGTACTGAAACGAACCCGGAGAAGTTATGCGGCTTACCCTCTGGGAACCAAAATTCATACGGTGCAGCGAGGAGAATATGTTAGTAAGGTCGCACGACGCTATGGTATATCTTCTGAAAAGCTATGTGAACTAAATGGTATTGGAAGAAAAACCAGACTGGTGGTCGGTCAAAAGCTTAGAATCAGCGATTAACCGATACGTGCTACCGAATCTTTATTTGTGTGGCATCAAATAAAATATTTGCCTCATCTTTGGGTTCTATCTACGATGCGACACATTTTTATCATAGCATTCCTTCTTTCCGCCGTTGGCCTGTGCGCACAGAAAGATGTAACGACATTTGGCATTCAGATTAAACCCATTTTGCCTATACAGGTATTTGTAGATGGTCCTTACGAGTTTGACAGCACTTTTACCGACACCTCCTTTATGTCCGGATCTGTGCCTATAAACTATTCCGGTACTATGGTATCTACAACCGGATACAGTTTTGGCATGGTGATTCGCCATGGGTTTACAAAAACGCTATCTCTTGAAACCGGGATCAACTACGTTCGGAGAAATTATAAACTAACTATGTCGCGCACAGACACAACCGCCACAACAGATGCTACCGAGTTCGGTTTTGTTAGCTATAGCATCCCTGTACAGGGCCTGGTTTATGTTCGATTATCCGAAATGCTATATATGAATGCCAGCACAGGTGTTTCATTGGATGGATATGCATCAGGGACGACCACGTTGGGACAAGAGGGCAAGATGCAACAACTATCATGGCCCCATACCAGAATTGGGGCTTCGTACATTGCCAATTTAGGCTTCGAATTGCGAACCAGCAAAGACGGTTATTTTTACATTGGTGCATCGTATCAGCAACCTTTCGGTTTAATGGCAGTAACAAGAACCACCTGGCGAGCCAACGATGACTATCCACGTTTTGATCGCCACTATTTTCTGAATGGTCAATACCTTACCCTGGATCTCCGCTACTTCTTTCATGAAGATCCGAACAAGAAAATCAAGAAAAAGAAATCTACAGAGTAGCTTCAGGTTCTTCAAACTCTTCCGACATCGTATCTGAGGCAGGACTTTTACAGATAAGCGTAAGCAATACTATATCAATAACAGCATGGGCTACAATTGGTGCTGTAATACCCATCGTTTCAAACAAAATTCCAATACCAACGATCAACATGGTCATAAGAACACCATAGACAGATATTCTCCAATTTGTTGGGCTTAGGTATCCGTGAATTGCCACGAATACAACCGAGGTGATAAGTATGCCCATAAATTCCTGTAAAACACCTCTAAAGAGTATTTCTTCTCCCACTCCAGCACTTATGGATATAAGTATAATTTCCGGGTAAGACATATCCAGTTCCCGCATTTTAGCCACATACTTACCACGGACAGGTTTCATGAACCTGAAGTTGATCGCTATCCAACAAATGGTGGCTGCAACCAGGCCATAAATCAATCCTACAAGTAGCTGATAACCGATCGAGTAATCAGATTTGAACTGATCCCAGAAAGACGTTTCGCAAAAGAAATAACTGATCACATACCCAACCAGTGGAAACCCAACTAAGGTAATGGCGCTGAATATATAAACCCGGTACTTTCCCAATGTTGAAGGATATTATAATTTTGCCCAAAATAAGCATTTATGCCTGCAAACACAGCTATAGCCGACACCACACAAACGCGGATGGAGGAATTTTTTCGAATTACCCCAGGCGTAACCAGCGAAATGTGGTCGGAAGCGTTAATAAACATGGCAATATTGCTGGGGATATGCGCTGCGGTATGGTTCCTAACCCGATGGTTTGCCCGGGTAATTATGAAGAGTATTTCCGGCCGAACCAAAACCGAATTTGATGACCATCTACTGGATCACAATTTCTTTAAGTGGGTGGCCAATATTATTCCGGCATTAATTATTGAAGTCCAGGAAAGAACCATCCTTCAAGACATAGTAGCAGATGATTCTCTGATTTTCAAACTCACGGATGTTTTAATCGCTATTCTGGTTACCAAAGTTATTTTGTCATTTCTCAATGCTTCGCGAGACCATCTAACCGCAAAAGACAATCTAAAGGACAAGCCGATTGCCAGCTACACACAATTGACGAAAATATTTGTCTACTTCTTTTCGGGCGTGATCATATTCTCCTTGCTTACAGGAAAATCACCTATTTACTTCCTAAGTGCCATGGGTGCAATGACAGCTGTGCTGTTGCTCGTATTCAAGGATACCATACTCGGATTTGTAGCAAGTATCCAGTTAAGTGCAAATGACATGGTACGGATCGGGGATTGGATTTCTATGCCAAAATATGGGGCAGACGGAGACGTAACCGAAATCAACCTTACAACGATCAAAGTGAAAAACTTTGATAAAACCATAACCACTATTCCTACTTACTCCTTCATTTCAGACTCTTTCAAGAACTGGAGAGGCATGGAAGAGAGTGATGGTCGAAGAATTAAACGCGCTTTGAATATTAAAATAGGTACGGTACGGTTTTGTGATAAAGAACTCATAGAAAAGCTCGCTAAGATTCAACTACTAAAGGAATACCTGGCATGGAAAAGTGCCGAAATTGACGAATACAACTCAAAAAACAGTATAGATAAATCGGTATTGGTTAATGGCCGGCATTTAACAAATCTGGGGGTTTTTAGGATTTATTTAGAAAACTACCTGAAGGCAAATCCGTATATCAATCAGAATATGACGGTGATGGTTCGGCAGCTTGATGCTACCGAAAACGGACTTCCCATTGAAATTTATGCCTTCTCGGCGGATAAGGAATGGGCACGTTACGAAGCCATAGTAGCCGACATTTTTGACCATATTTTTGCGGCCGCGCCAGAGTTTGAATTGGAAGTTTTTCAAAGTCCCACCGGTACAGACTTTATAAAAGGACTACAAAAATGATTGACGGAAGAACAAAAACTACAGCTATTCTCTCCTATTGCTCACCAATCGGGTATGGAATTGCATGGATCTTTCATTCTCAGGATCGCTCTGTTTACGGAGCATTTCACCTGAGACAAGGTACCGGTTTGGCCGCTGCCACGATAAGCTTGCCCGCCGTAACTTCCATTTTAGAGCGAATGGCGTTTTTTGGAATCACTACAGTTTTTGCTTTGTACGGAGCAATTGCTACGCTAACAGTTATCGGAATAATCAATGCCAGCTCCGATAAATTTTCAGAAGTACCCATTGTAGGACAATATTTCAATAAGTGGTTCGCTTTTATCAAATAATCGCGTTAGCCCTTGCCTTCTTCTGTTTACTATCGGTATCCGGTCAAACCCGAGCACCAAGAATTATCTCCAAAAAGAAATACGCGTCCAAAATTGACTCGCTCAGAACGCAATTTGGAACTAATAAGGAGTTTCCAAAAGAATACGAATTGGCTGCGTTGATTGCGTTATCCTATTACCCGGAACTGAAGCAAACCAAGATCAAATTTGTTGTTAAAAAACTGAAATCTACGATGGCGGCACGTCCTGCCGGCCTGAATATTTTCAGGCGAAAAGGGAAACGGACTTATCATGTACTACTGAACAACGTTAATCCTGAAGTACCATTGGATAGTGCTTCTTTTAACGCACAAATCGGTGTAATCGGGCATGAGTTTGCCCATATAGTAGATTACCAAAGCAAATCGTCTTTTAAGGTCATCTGCAATGGAATTGGATATTCCAATAAAAAGTATCGTGCGAAGTTTGAGCGCGCCACCGATCAACGAACAATTGATCACGGTTTGTTTTGGCAATGCTATGATTTCAGCGTTTACGTTTTCACCTGTAAACAGGCCGACCCGGCTTATCTTTCATACAAACGCAAAGTGTATATGACTCCTGAAGAGATCAAGGAACAGGAGTAATCAGTTTTCGGCCTGGTTTTTGAGTTCCAGGAGACAACCTAATCCTTCAGAAGCATAAAATGTTTCTGAACCTAAAACCTATATATGAAGACAATTGCGTTGTTGCTCGCGGGCATTCTGCCTGCGCTTACTTATTCTCAATTCGCAGAGGATTTCTTAATCCATTACAGACAAGACCTTAACTATTCACACGATCAACCCATTATTGAATACGGCGTATCGTTCGAATATTTTGTGGATGATGTGGTGAGTTTGAATTACAGTTTCGGATATGCAAAATACAATGATGATATGCATCATATTCATGCTGCGGCCGGGCCTACATTAGGGATACCACTACTGGGAATAGGATTAATTTCCTCTATCGGTTGTGCCGCTGCTGCTGATGGCTACTGGGAGGAAGAATGGAATACATCAACAGGTCAATACGACTCGGTATGGATAGATACTACGGACCCAGACAAAGCCGCAAATTGTGGTAAAGGGGCACTTATGCTAATCAGCGGGTTGGTTTTAACCTGTATTCCCGAAGGTGTTAATTTTCATATCCCTATTATAGAGGATCATGTGCGGTTTGCCCCTTATGTAAACCTTGCAGGAGTTGATTTTGTTCGAGATGACGTAGCGGACGAGACCAATCTCAGATGGTCTTATGGCGCAGGTGGAAAACTAGTATTTCACGACGACGTAAACTTCCTGAATGTTAGTGGGTATGCTGGTTTTAAACGAAACAGAGACATGGGGTTCCGTGGGCACTACGGAGTACAATTAGGCTTTAGAGTGAACTAAGGCTGCGAACCAAATCCATATTGATCTATCAGGTATATGATGGATGTAAGCGAGGCCGCTCCCAGTTCGAGTTCTCTCTCATTCACATTCTCCCATATATCGCTGGGAGCATGATGGAAATCAAAATAACGCTGAGAATCCGGTACCAGTCCGATAAGGCAAATTTTACCATCTTTTAGCGGGCCGATATCTACACCCGAATAACCTTTTCTGAAAATGTGGAGGTTGTAAGGTTCAAATAGTGGCTCAAACTGCTGTATGATTTCCAACTGCTCTGCTGTTCCATCAACAGAGAACCCACGCGGGGTAAAACCACCACGATCGGTCTCAATGGCCATCAAGTGTTTCTCGCCACTTTCTTTGACCAAACGCGCGTAAGTTTTTCCACCCCTGTTCCCATTCTCCTCGTTCATGAACAGAATACATCGAATGGTGCGTTTTGGTTTGATTCCAAGCTCCTTAAAAATTCTCAAAACCTCTATTGATTGAACAACTCCTGCACCATCATCATGTGCCCCTTCCCCAACATCCCATGAGTCCAAATGTCCTCCAACCACGATAATTTCATCCGGAAAATCTGTTCCCCGAATCTCAGCAATTACATTGTGGGAATCAGCATCAGGTTCTGTTTTGCAACTCAAACTCATGGAAAGCTGTAAATCCGGATTTTCCTTTAAAGCCTCACTCAAATCGTGCGCGCCCACAGTACTGATTGCAACTGCAGGCACCTTCTCTACCCCTTCTTTGTAACGCATACTCCCCGTATGTGGTAGTCTGTCAAACTTTAAGGTCATCGATCGGGTTATGGTACCAACCGCACCATATTTTGCAGCTTCACTTGCGCCAGCATGTCGCTGATCAACACATCCGCCGTACGCATGAAAAGTACTGATACGAGTAGGATTCATTGGTCTGTTGTAAAAAACGAACTTCCCCTTGACTTTTTCTTCTCCAAGCTCTTCCAACTCCTGGAAGTTCTGCACTTCCACCACGCCAGCAGAGATTACTCCGTCTGTGCCTATCGAACCACCCAAAGCAAGGATATCCGGCAATACCTTCTTCCCCTTCACTTTATAAGAAAGTTCTTCTTTATTGCCCCTTACCCATTTAGGTACTTTTACATCTTGCAAGTAGACGGTATCAAAACCATAACTTTCCAGAAGTTGCTTGCCCCATTGCACTGCTTTCTCGGCATTCGCTGATCCGCTGAAGCGATTTCCAACATCTTTACAAAGCACTTTCAGGTTTTCATGACACTCCCCATTAAGGAGTACCTCATCATAGATTCTTCTCAACTGCAGGGAATCTGCATTCTGGGAATAACCAGAACCTATGAATAAGGTCAGAACTATGGCTGATACGTACAATCTCATAGGTCAAATTTACCGAATCTGAATTTGACTTGATTTTGCCTTGATCATATTCTTACATTTGAAGAAAAGCAAACTATGGCCAGAACACCGACCACGCAAATTCCACTTGGATTTAAAGCTCCGGAATTTGCTCTTCCGAATGTAATTACCGGTAGCACGGTGGAATTCAATAACGTTGCAGGTGAAAATGGCACGGTGGTAATGTTCATTTGTAACCATTGTCCTTTTGTAATTCATGTGATCGAAGAAATTGTATCCATTGCTAACGATTATCGCACGCAAGGAATTGGGTTTGTTGCGATCAGCTCAAATGACGTGGAAAATTATCCGGATGATAGGCCTGAAAAAATGCGGCAATTTGCTGAAAAACTCAATTTTCCATTTCCCTATCTGTACGATGAATCTCAAGAAGTAGCGAAAGCCTACACGGCAGCATGTACTCCGGACTTTAGCGTTTTCGACAGCAACGCGCAATGCGTATACAGGGGGCAAATGGATGATTCCAGACCAGGCAACGACGAGCCTGTTAATGGCAAAGACCTGAGAAAGGTATTGGACTATCTGCTGGAGAACAAGAAAATAGATTTTGAGCAAAAGCCAAGCATCGGCTGTAACATAAAATGGAAAAACCAATGAATAAGCAGGGAATTATTGGGTTCATCATTACAATGAGTTTGAGCATTGTTTCAACGATCTCGATCGCGCAGACCGACAAGCTTGAAACGGCGTTAGGCGAAGTGGACAAAGGCTCATACGTAATTCTTGAAGTACGAATGCAATTAGAGGATGAGTTTCAAACAGTAGAAGGAAACCAGTCCGCCAACCTGTCCAGAATTGCCGTTTTCACAGGAAAAAACAAAGATAAAGAGGTTCTTTCAAAAGGCTTTGAGGGGTACAATCAGGTAGTCAATTATCTGAACGATATGAAAGCGGCTGGATTTGAGTTAGAAGAAGCTTATCCGATGAAAGGAAATAGCCTTTTAATCACACATTACATATTTAAAAAAGTAAAGAAATAACTACTTCCTGGAACGAGCTTTCACGGACCAGGTAAACGTAAAATTCGAAACCACTTCACCGGCCAGATTCCGTCCTGTCATACTACATTTAATCAACTGAGCCTCTTTGGTTTCAATCGTCTGCTTAATTGCCTGACGAATCTTCAGCCCATCTTCACATACGAAAGTGGTAATGTCGGTTGCTTTCTTTTCAAAGTTAGCCTCCATCCCTAAAACCAGCATGGCTACAGAAGCAGGCTGCTTATGGGTATACATCGTTAATAAAGCTCCTGATGACATTTCAGCTGCCATGGCCTGCACTGCCCAAAAAGTGGACTTGAACGGATTTTTATTTCGATTGTTATACGGAACCGACACTGAACACTTCTCTTCTGTTAATTCCGAAACGTACATTTTACTGAGGTACCCCATTGGCAATACCTTCCGCATAACCAGACGGAACTTGAACTTGTTCGAAAAACTCTTCTTTATAAACTCAATCCGTTCCTGATCGAACTGAAACTCCCCCATTGATTAAACTATTTGAGGGTTAAAAGTAAAATATTAGTCAAGAATTACCACCAGATACTTCGAAACACCCCAAAAACGCTCCGGATCTTTGATTACCAATTTGGATTGACCTTCTGATCCGACTATTTCATAAGCCGCTTCAGGATGCGAGGTAAGAATCTCCTGTACCTCTCCTCCAAGCAAAATCTCTTTGGACTCCAGAATATTGATCTCCGTAAAATAATCATGGTTCAGGTTGGCCTTAAGCTTATTGGTTCTCCCAATGCCCAAAAGGCCTCCTTCTTTGGTAATTACACCGTTGTCTCTCAGTTCTTTGGATGATCCTATGGTATACCATGCCATATTCAATTCATCGGCCTGTTGATCGATGATATCTTGCTTTTCTTCTAAAGCAACGAAAAGCTCCGTATAAGCCGCGTCAACATTTTCCAATTCCTGCTGTAACTGGAACACTTCCATATTCTTGGTCTGTACCTGCTCAGAAAGATTAATTACGATTTTTTCGAATTCCGTAATCTCCATACCCGATGCCTGAAGTTTCCTTTTCAATTCTGCAATTCTGGCCTCGCTTTTTGCCATCAACTCAGAAATGCTCCGAATATGTCCAATTAACTCCGCTTCATCGCCCATTGCACCGAATTCCCCACTACCACGCTGACCTGCAAGAAAATTCTGCTCGCCGGTAATTAGAGAAAGATTCTCCTGAATTTCATTGATGTAAAGCGCATACTCGTTGATCATAGAATCTTTTCTGGCAGACTCATTTTTCAACCGGATGTTCTCCGCCTTCAGTTCGTCAGCTTCTGTGCTTGTCTCTGCCGGAACATTGGTTTCCTCTGTTCCACATGCGAATAACAATGCTGCAAACCATACGTATAGTAACTTTTTCATGAACTGGAGTTTTATTTATGTGTCAAAAGTAGAAGAATAAATTATTCCATACTTACGTTAAACTACGCAATGAACCGACTTGTTGCCTTATTAGCACCTTTCTTATTATTTGCCGCCTGTGCAGAATTATCCGAATCCAATTCGGGTTTGGACACCAGCACTATGAACGACGAACAATTAGAGCAAGGGTATGAGCGTGCTAAACGGTTTGTTTTAACGAAAAGAGACTATCTGTCTAATATGGCCAATGAGCAACCCCTCGACTCCATTGGAGACTTTGTCCATCAACATTTAATTGACAGTATTTTCCCTTATTGGATAGGTACAGAGTGGGATTTCAACGGAGTAAGCCAAAAACCGAAAAAGGGTAAAATTGCCTGTGGATATTTCGTTTCAACCACCTTAAAACATTGTGGTTTTGATGTAGAGAGAGTTCGCTTGGCACAACAAGCCGCCAGCAACATTATCAATACCCTTTGTGATCCGAATACTCGTCAAATTTTCACGAACAACAACTTTATTGGCTTAAAGGAACATCTACATGCTCAGTCAAATGGTCTTTATATCATTGGTCTGGATAATCATGTGGCTTTTATATCCAAACAACTTGATGGTATTTTCGTTATCCATGCCTCGCCATACAGGGTAAAAAAGCAACCACTGGACGACTCATCTGTGGTTAAAAAATCCAATTACCACGTAGTAGCTAATTTTTCTCACAACCACCGCATTTTAAAGATGTGGCTGAAAAAGGAACGCATTACTACGCGATTTTAACCCGTATTACTACTTTTGATGTGTGAAGCCACGCATACTGATGTTTCATAAAATGGCCTGCTTATTATGGGTGCTTTCTGCAATGATCTCCTGCGGTGAGTCTGCTCCACCTTACAGCACTACAGAGCCAATCGTATTCCCGGAAAATGAAGACACGACGGATCGTGATCAAGCAGTAATTCCTAACGACAGTATTAAAGCCGAAAATGCAGACTCAGCTCAGAACGAATGGCGGAGAATTATGCAATTTGAGGTCGAGGACCGATTGATGGCCTACGGCAAAGAAAACAAGGAGACCCGGTTTAAGATCACGACGAAGTATGGGGACATTAAGGTTAAACTGTATAATGGCACACCTTTACACCGGGCCAATATGATCTTAATGATCAAGAAAGGGATTTTCAACAACATCCCGATTTACAGGGCAACAAGAGATTTTTTGATTCAGGGAGGAATGGTTGCCGGGCCAAATGCTTATGAACGCATGGCTGCCGTGGGTAAATATCAACTTCCAACCGAAGCGCAGGCCGATCGATACCCACATGTCCGTGGAGCCTTCGGTATGGCCGGGGATGACTTATATCCGGGACAAGAACGAAATAGCGATTCAAACCCACTCTCATTCTATATCATTGTGGGAAGCAAACAGAATGAAGCCTCATTAGAATCTATTGAAAAAAATTATGGAATTACCATAACCAAAGAGAACAAAGAAGCTTATATTAAACACGGAGGGGCGCCTCACTTAGACCATGCGTATACCGTTTGTGGAGAGGTTTATTCAGGAATGAGTATCGTGGATAAAATAAGCAAAGTGAGGACAAATCAATCACACAGGCCGGAAGAAAGTATTTATATTTCGGTAGAGATAATAGAGGACTGAGATGAATCTGGATCAGGTAATTGTAGAGTTATTAAAAACCAATAAGAACGTAATCGTACCAGGGTTGGGTTCGTTCATTAAAAGCGAAGGAAAGGCATCTCATACAGTCCTTTTTAACCAATTCCTGAAGTTTAATGATAAAGTTCTTCAGAAAGGTGTGGAACAACACGTGAACTGTTCTTCGGAAGAAGCATTGAAGAAAATCGAAACTTATGCCTCTGAAGTGATGTCTGGTTTGGAAACAGATGGTAACTATCTGATTCCAGGACTCGGGGTTCTGGTTAGCAAAGCGGGTAAACTCAGTTTTGAATATACCGATGAAGGCACACCCCAGGCCAAGACAACAGAAGCTACGGTTGCGGAACCAGAAGTGAAAAATGTTACCCAATCTTCCGAAGCGGAAGAAGAAACAACTTCTGATGTGGTAGAAGCTCAGGAAGATTATGGGACGTCAGATGTTGAAGAAGTGGAACCGGAAGTAGCAGAAGTAGAGGAAACCGAAGCAGCAGAAGAAGAAGAAGAAGAAGAAGAGGTAGAACCCACTATTCTCGACGATATTGATGAAGCACAAAACGAAGGCATTGAACCGATTGTTACCGAAAAAGATGTTAAAACATCCGGTTTAGCGGTAGAATCGGACGCCGAAACAGACGATGAAGAAGAAGAGCCAGTTGAGGATGCGGATGTAGCCGCCATGGCGGCCATCATTGAAGAACCTAAGCCAGCCGACTCACCGGTAAAGAAGGAAACAACCAAAAAACAATCTTCCGGCGCAAAGGAATCTTCAGTCTCAAAGCCTGTACCTGAAGAACCTTTGGTAGAAATGGCTGACACCGAAGACGTGGTTCAATCGGAACCGCGAAAAAAAAAAGGTCTTTTATGGATTGGCTCGATCATACTTCTTAGCGGCCTAGCACTATTATTATGGTTAAAGTGGCCAGCGGTTTCATCGATGTTCGGGCTGGGAAAAGAGGTTGTTGCCGAAGTGAACCCAAAACAATCAGATGACGAAACGCAGGAGGCAGCAAGCACTTCCGCTGATGGAGAAGTTGACACCGATGAGCCGGATCCCGCAGTAGCATCTCCGGACTCGACCTTAAACTCTGAAGTAACATCAGACACCTCAACCTCCAATTCCGAGTCAACCATTGAATCGGTGGTGGAAGATCCTGAACCAGTGGTTGAGAAGCCTGAACCAGTGGTGCAACCCCCATCAACTGGTAAGTTATACCACATTATTGGCGGGGCATTCTCCAATAAGGATAACGCCGAAACATTCGTAAAACAATTGAAGGATAAAGGCTATGCCGGGGCAACCATAGTAGCTAAACGCAACGGATTACATACCGTTAGTTTTGGAGGACATGCTGATAAACAGTCTGCCAAAGACAAACTTTCAGAAATTACCAGCTCCGGTGATAGCGACGGAGCCTGGATTCTTTACTACTAAATTCCTATAGTGTTTTAACCTAACGTGTTTCTTTGGCACGATATTCGTGTTGAATATTATATGTAAATTTAACTCTGACGAGTTTCGTAAACTAACTGATATGAAAACACTTGTAATAGCTATAGTTGCCTGTATGCTGACTCTTCCGGGTTCTGCAAGTGAATACTCTGTAAGCAACGAAAAAAGTGATTTGCGCGTCAGTACAATTAGTTTCTCGGTGTTAGTTTACAACGGAGATACTCCTCTGGATGGGGCTAAAGTATCCGTAATTCAAAACGGGAAAGAAATTTCCTCCGGGGTTACCATGAGAGGAAAAGCTCAGTTGTACATTGAAAATGAGGAACCATTTACCATTAAAGTGGAGGCCAAAGGCTTTAATGCCGTGAAAAAGGAAATAAAAAATGTTACGTCTGGTGAAAAAATCACCATTGACGTTCGGAAATAAAAGAATTAACCACTAATAGATAGAAATAATGAAAAGAGTATTACTAGGACTTATGGCGGCGGTTTTAACTGCAGCACCAGCATTTGCAGGAAATTCGGACAATGAAGTAAAGGCTGAAGTTAAGTTAGCCGATACGCAGTTTTCCGTAAAGGTAAATTCCGGAACTAAGCCGGTTGTTGGAGCTACGGTCAAATTATTCCAGAACGGGACCGAAATAGGATCAGCGGTTACCAATGACAGAGGCATTGCGGCGCTAACGGTACCAAACCAGGAAGCAGTTACGATTAAAGTAATGGCGAAAGGATACACTCCACTTGCAAAGGAAAATTTTATTCCAGCAATGAATGAGATTGTTCCTGTTAGTTTGAAGACATTCAAGCTTAAGCCAAATCCGAAGGTTAAAAAATAACATTAGCATCCCCGCGAGTTACTCAGTTTGCGGGGATTTTTGTATCCAGTTGGATCGGTAAATAATTGGCTAATTGAGTTCATTAAAGGCCAACTTATTCTTAAATTTATACTCTACCAGATAATTGATAAGCATGAAAAAATTTTTGACTTTAACAGTTCTTGCGTCTTTAGTAGTTTCTCCTGCTCTGGCGAATACGACTAGTTCAGCACATTACATTGAAACCAATCCGATTTCGTTCGTTGTGAACGTAAAAGGAGATAAAGCCGTGGAGAATGCTTCAGTAAGTGTTTACGATGGTAACACGATACTGGCCGCATCTAAAACAAACGCACAGGGCAATGCAAACATCAGTTTAAAGTCGTTTACAGGCTCCTCAGTAACAATTAAAGTTAGAGCTGCCGGATTCAAGTATATGGTCAAAGAAAATGTGGCCATCTCTAATGGAAAAACCGTAAATATTTCGCTCACTTCTACTCAGGTTGGAGCCTCTATACTCACAGAGGCCAAGGAGGATATAGAAAAGGAAAAGCAGGAGTTTGAGGCGGAAAAAGCCAAAACCGAAAAAGAAACGGAAGAAACCCGTGAGGAAACCGCTAAAATTGAAAAAGAGAAAGCTAAACTCGAAAATCAGGTAGAAAAAACAGAGGACAAAACAGCTGATGTAAATGCAAAAACCGAAGAAGAGCTAAAGAAAGCAGAAGAACTTCGCAAAGCAGCGGAGGAACATATGGAAGACGCTACCAAAACTTCTACTGATGCTGAAAAGCAACATCAGGCGGAATTGAAAGAGCGTGAAGCCGCTAAAAAACAACAGGAGGAAGCTTTAGCTGCTGCTTTGAAAAAGCAACAGGAAGAAGAAGCTGCAAAACTGGCCAAGAAAGAGGAAAAGGCTACCAAGAAAATTGAAAAGAAGGAAGACAAACTCGAAAAGGAAGCTGAAGAGGAAGCTAAAGAACTGAAGAAAGAGGCCGAAAAGGAAATCAAAGAAGAGGAAAAAGAACTGAAAGAAGAGGAGAAAAAGGCCAAAGAAGAGCAGAAAGAAATGGAAGAAAAGGCCAAAGAGGAAAAAGAGAAACTAAAAGAAGCTGAAAAGGCCGAAAAAGAAGCGGAAGAAGCAGAAAAGGAAGCTGCCGAGGAATTGAAGGAAGCCGAAAAGCTTGAGGAGCAAGCGGAAACCTTCGAAGATAAAATGGCGGATCTGGATGACGATCAAAAGAAAATAGACGAGAAGCGAAAGAAACTAAACGAGGAACAGGAAGATCTCAATAAGCGAATCAAAAAGGGCAAGAAGCTTGACAAAGTGGAGGAAGATCAGGCAAAGATAGATGAGAAACATGCCAAGCTAGATGAAGATCAGAAGAAACTGGACGAGAAAAGAGCTAAACTCGAGAAGAAATTCAAGAAGAAAATGAAATAGGCTTTAAGGGCTAAAAAAGGAAACTCCCAACTTTAAAAATAACTGGAGCCTCTGAGTATGATAAAAGGCACGTTATTTTTTAAGTTGGGAGTTTTCTATGCTCGTATACAGGTAGCGCTTACTCCACTACATCTGCCGTTGCCTCTGCAACCAGAATACCATCTGCTATAAACACTACATCTACCTTAGGTTCCGTAATTGCATCGTATTCAGACTGTGGAACTTCCTCCCCGTTCTTTGCACGGTCGTCCAGATAATGCTTTTGCATCTCAATGCTGGTGGTATCCATTTTTCCAGTTCCATGGAAGTATACTGTTTTACCAGTAGTTCCGTCAATTGGTAAGGTAAAGTGATCTTTAAACTTCACAAACACCTTTTCACCATCCGCTTTAGCAACCTCAATCCAGCAACCCGCCATTTGGCAAATCTCTGCACACTGTCCGGTTACCACAGCTTCGGTTGCGCCGTTGGTCATAACACCCATGTGCATATCATCAACCGAAATAGCCGTAGCTACGTCAAAATCTCTGTTAAAACCATAGGCCATGAACGACCCCATATCATTAGACACAGCAGCCGGCTCCGGAGCAACAGGTTGCTCATTGGCATTGTCCTCATTCTCATCCACTACTTCGGTAGAGTCTACAACGTCTGACAACGCTTCGGTTACTTCAGCTACCTCATTAGAGCCACATGAAACGGCAAACAATGCTCCAGCGGCAAAACAAAACACAAACTTTTTCATATTGATCTTTTTAATTCGGGTGCAAAGATAAGGAAGACGAAAGAACGCAGGCTCGTTACACCTGCATATATACCACCTACAAGTGAACCATATTGCTGTATGGAATGCCCGGCCGGTTTAAAGTGAAATGATCTTAAAATCCGTGCGACGATTTTTTGCCCGGTTTTCTTCAGAATCGTTAGGGTATTTAGGCTTGCCTTCCCCATAACCCTTAAACTTTAATCTGGATGTTTTTACCCCGCATGAGGCGAGATATTCTAAAACAGTAAATGCCCGATCCTGAGAAAGAGCAAGATTGGCTGCATCATCTCCCCTGTCATCGGTATGCCCCTGAATCTCCACATTCATGCTTGGATTATCTTTCAAATACTGGGCAAACCCGTCCAGGGTAATTTTAGATTCTTCGGCTAAAGTTGCCGAATTGCTTCTGTACAAAATGTCATTAATTGTATAGGCTTGCCCAACCTTCAGAGCCGCCACCTCCATCGGTTTACTATCTTTTACCACTGGTGGAGATTTCTTCTCAATGACATCTTGCCCTTTAAAAAGTTTAGAATCGAAGGAGTAACCATCTTTTTTTACCGAGAGCAGCACATCTTTTGGCTTATCGGGATCACCCATATTCACAACAGCTACCATCTCTCCTTTCTCGTTCACTTTAGACGGTGCCTCAACCGTTTTGGTTTTACCATCATCATCCTTAAAAGTTAATTCCACTTTGGCATCGGTAACAGGCTGTCCCCTTTCGTCCTTAATGGTGTTCTTGTACAGTTTTACTACATCCGGACGTGCTTCCTTTGGAAGGTCGAACATATATATATCGCGCATGCCTGCTCCACCACTACGGCTGCTGGAAAAGAATGCATGAGTCCCATCTATACTTACAATCAATCCTTCTTCATCACCGGCGGTATTAATAGGATAACCCAGATTCTTCGGGGTAGACCATTCTCCGGTTTTCTTGTCTTGCCGGGTATAGAAAATGTCGTATCCACCTGCTCCTCGCCGGTATTTATTGGTATGTGCCACATAATAGAGCGTTCTGCTATCTGAGTGCATAAATGGTGCTTTTTCATGATCTCCCGAGTTAATTGGTCCTCCCATGTTCTTCGCCGGACCCCATGAGCCATCTTCTTGTCGCTCGGAGTAATACAAATCCATTGAATGCTGACCGCTTCCGTTCTGATAACTATCGCCTCTGGCAGAGGCGAAGTAAAGTGTATTGCCATCGGCACTTATTGATGGCTGGGCCTCCCATGATTGAGGACCGTTGATATTCGGACCGAGATTGGTTAATTCGCTCCACTTGTAAACATTTCGCTTTTTTTCTTTGTCGTAGACTTCCTCGTAATTGGTAACATAAAGATCGCAGTTCACGATTCCCTCCGGGGTTCTTTTACACGCACATACGTACATCTCATGGTTATCAATAGATATAGATACTCCACCATATTTATCAAATTCCCCATTGTTAAATGGGTCTGGCATCTTCATCCCGCTGGTCCAGGGAGATGTCCAGGAAGAACGCTCAGACATAGTAAGTTCCTCAATGGTTTGGGTAAGAAGGTCTCCAAGTCCTTTATGCTCGTATCTACGAGAGTACATCAACAACTCATTATCCGGTGAGATCATTGGTAAAAACTCCTCTATCTCTGAAGACACTCTGGCTACTAGTTTAGGCTCGAACTTAACCGGGTTTCCGTAGAAATCAAGAAAAAAATCTATTTCAGGCATCACGGCCTTTACGTCGTCAATTTGTTGTGCATATTCACGCCCTAGTTTGCTTTCATCGTCAACGGGAAAGTCCAGGAATTTCTGAAAATACTCTTTCGCTTTCTTGTCGTTGGTTTTGTTGTAGTAGATTATGCCAAGATTGTAGTATACATCAGCATGCCACTCCGGACATACATCTATTAGCCATTCATAGTACTTAATGGCATGGTCGAAGTACTCACCTCCTTCGCTTTTCGCCCGGTTATAGTTCTTTTTAGCCAATTCCCACAAACAAGCACCGCACTGATCATCAATATCCAATGCATCCTTGAGCATTTTGTATCGTTCCTTGTAAGAGTGCTTACGGTCTTTTGAGCTTTCGTACAGCTTAAGTACCTTTTTATTCTTGGGTTCAGGCAGGCAGGCTTCGTCCACTTCCTCTTCGTCATCCTCCTGAGCAAAAGATACGGCTGGCTGAATGGCCGTTAAGGCCAAAATCAGCAAAAGGTTAATTCGAATCATCTTCAACATCTCTACTAGCGTGGTGGCTTTGAAACAATCTATCAAAAATGCTTCCAAACGCATTTGAATAACTGTTTTTTTATGATTTGGTTACAGGAAATCATTCCAGGGTGCTCGCTTCCGGCACATTCAATGCTCCTTCTGATTTAGCAATTACAGTAGCTACAGTGGCATCTCCGGTTACATTCACAACCGTTCTGCACATATCCAATATTCTGTCTACGGGCAAAATAATGGCAATCCATGCTGGATTGAGATTTACAGATTCCAAAACAATCATCAACATCACTATTCCTGCACTTGGAACTGCCGCCGACCCTATTGAAGCCAACGTAGACATTCCAATGATGGTCAGCTGGTGTCCAATAGATAGATCAACCCCATGAATTTGGGCGAGAAAAATAGCGGCTACCGCCTGGTATAAGCTTGTACCATCCATATTTACTGTAGCACCAATGGGTAATACGAAACTCGATATTTTCTTATCGACCCCAATTCGGTCTTCTACACACTCGATGGTTACAGGTAAGGTGGCTGCACTGGAACTTGTTGAGAACGCCAGAAACTGCGCCGGGCTAATTCGTTGGAAAAAACCAGAATAACTGATCTTTTTTCTTACAATCAACAACATCACCATTGGATAGACGACAAAAATCATGAATAGCAATCCGCCTAACACCACTAGTGTATACTTACCTAGTAAAATGAAAATTCCTCCCATTTCCTGGGGCGTCCCAGCCATTTTAGTCATCAAACCAGCCATCAGACAAAACACAAAAAACGGGGCATATTTCATTATAATATCTACCATTTTCACGAATATCTCGTTCGTACCGTTAACAAAGCTGCTAACCCCAGAAACCTGATCCTGGGGTAACATTCCCATTACAAGTCCGAAGAAGATCGCGAAGAAGATGATTTGAAGCATAGCGCCCTCACCAAATGAGGTGATGATATTCTCAGGAACAATCTCAACCAGGGCATTTAACGGACCTTTACCCGTACTTTTGTTTTTCTTCTCTTCGAAATCGGAAATATCAGTTGCATCATTTTGCATTTCCGCCTTCACCTGAGCAATCAAAGCTTGTTTAGAAGGATCATTCAGCAGTTTTATCTCCCCGTAAACCTCCTTCTCATTATCCTGCGCCCATAACTCATATTGAGCGCGAAACTTGTTAGTTGTTCTCTCATCCAGCCCTTTTCCAGGAGCAAAAAGATTGACTAAAACAAGTCCGATGGTTACGGCCAGAACAGTAGTGATTAAATACGTTCCCAACGTCTTGCCCCCCATCTTGCCAAGGGATGTCATATCGGATAAACTTGCCACTCCTGCTATAACCGAAAACAATACCAATGGGATAGCGATGAATTTTAATAAGCGAATAAATATCTGTCCCCAGGGGCTTACCCAATCAGCAGTAAGATTGGTTAAAGTGTTTAAAGTCCCTCCCTTATAGGCATAGGTATAGCTCTTCACTTCGTTTTGATCTGCCACCCGAACCGTTGCAAAAGCACCTTTGGACTGGTCTTCCTTATCCTGCCAACCTGTTTTAATAACGGTCGCCTCCTCTCCGTTAGCGGTAAAAATCTTAATCGAAGCCGGATCTTCCTGATTAAATGGAATAGCTATCCGTGCATCTATTAAATCAACGCCGAGACTATCGCTAACAGGAATGGTGCGAAAATCCGTAACATTCTCTTCCACCATGCCACCGAAAAAACCACCGGCCACCATGCTCCAGACGATACCCAGTATGAGCGCGATTATAATTTTCCAATGAAGCGCAAGCCCCTTCCTTTTCCTTTCACTCATAGTTTCGCTGTTCTGTTCCTCAGTAAATGATCTACCAGTACCAAAGCCGACATCGCCTCCACAATTGGTACAGCTCTGGGCACCACACATGGATCGTGCCGACCCTTGCCCTGAACCACAACCGTATTGCCATTTGCATCAACAGATTCCTGATCCTGCATAATGGTAGCGACAGGTTTAAATGCTACTTTAAAGTAGATATCCTCACCGTTGCTAATGCCTCCTTGAATACCACCGGAATGATTGGTTTTTGTGCTCACCTCGCCATCGGACAGCCGAAAGGAATCGTTGTGGCTGGAGCCTCTCATTTTGGTTCCGTCAAAACCTGAACCGTACTCGAATCCCTTCACGGCATTGATACTCAACATGGCTTTGCCCAGGTCGGCATGTAGTTTATCGAAAACGGGCTCTCCCAAACCAACAGGAGTTCCTTTTATCACACAGGTTACCGTTCCTCCAACGGTATCCCCTTCTTTACGCACCTGTTGAATATACTCAACCATTCTTTCCGCAAATTCGGAATCAGGAGTTCTTACAATATTATTTTCTACTTGTCCTAAATCAAGTTCCGTATAATCTTTAGACAGTTCGTATTTACCAACAGCTGAGACATACGCCTGAATTTGCACACCCTCCATTTTCAGCAACTGCCTGGCAATGGCTCCGGCTACCACCCTACTCGCTGTTTCACGAGCGGATGATCTTCCTCCACCACGATAATCGCGGTGCCCGTATTTGGTGTCAAAGGTATAATCAGCATGGGATGGTCTGAATTGATCTTTGATATGGTCGTAATCTTTGGATCGCTGGTTCTCGTTTCTGATGACAAAACCGATGGGCGTTCCGGTGGTCTTGCCTTCAAAAACTCCTGAAAGAAACTCAACACGATCGCCCTCTTTCCGTTGTGTTACAATTTTACTTTGACCTGGCTTTCGCCTGTCCAGTTCTGCCTGTATGGCACCCATATCCAACTCCAATCCCGCCGGACAGCCATCTACAACTCCACCTAAAGCTACTCCATGAGATTCACCAAATGTTGTTACCCTGAAGATGGTTCCGAAAGTATTTCCCGCCATAGCGAGACGAAATTAAGGATTTATAAGGAGGTATTTTCCGTGTTTAGATTTCTGATTCTAATGCCAATCGGAAATCTAAACACAACAAAACCCGAATCTCTGACCAAACGCCAGGAATTTTATCTTTAAACCGTGGATCAGAACGAGGGTTATATTTATACCGACATCAATGAGCAATTCTATAGTGACAGTACAGGTCAACCATTTAGAAAATGTATTGAATGTGAAAAGGAACTCATTGAGTCTAACGAATCTTACTTCGTGGAGAAAGCCATTCGCAGGTACCCCAATTCAGACAAAAGCCTAACCATTTTTGAATTTGCCATTTGTCACACCTGTGCGAGTGTCCGCCAGCAACAAATGAGCGCAGAATCGGCCCAAGCGATTCAAACTTATTTTATGAATAAGCAACGATATCGTTTCCTGAATCCAGACGTGCTGCAAAAAGACAATGGGTCTTCTATGATTACAACCTGCATTTTTTCCAATGAAGACATTGGCCAGTGTGAGGAGTTTCAGATTGTAGGAGAATTTAATGGCAAACAAATGAAGATTGGACAATTACCAATAGCTATATCAGGGAAAGAAATTGAAGCCATTTCGGAAATTTTATCAGAGGAAACAAAAGGCGGATTCGACGATTTTATAGGCACGCATTTTAGTGGCCCCCCAGAGTTGGCTGAATTGTGGGAAAAACCCCGGGTTGTGCTGGTTTAATTTGCTCAAATTAAAATTCTAGATCAAATTGTACCTTTGAGCGGATTACGGCTAAACATCCACTTACATGAATTATCCGGCACCTTGGAAACTTAGAGGCGAAGGCTTCATACTTACATACAGCTTCAACAAAGACTGGATGCTCGACTACGGTTTCATTCCTGCACATCTTCAACGGAATTTTAAAGGAGGGCTTTCCTTTGTAATGCTTGTGGACTACCAGGAGGCAGATTGCGGAGCCTACAGGGAACTTCTGTTCATTCCAGGCCTGTTTCAAATAAATGGTAAATACCACCTGATGATTACCAAAATCTACGTAGACAGTGAAGACAGCAAAACTTCAGGAAGAGAAAACTGGGGAATACCGAAGGAGTTAGCCAACATAAATTGGAAAAAAGATGGAAACCGGACGTTGTTCAGGGCAGAAAACGATCATGGTAAATTTTTCGAATGCCAAATTCAATCAAATGCGATCAACTTTCCGGTGAATAATACTCTGGTACCATTTAAGTTCTTTCAAGAAATGGCAGGCAACCAGTTCTTCTTTGATCCTAAAGGCAAAGGAAAGGCAACAATTGGCTCGGTAAAGGGAATTAGCAGTGATTCAAACCTCTTCCCGGATCTTGCAAAAGGAAAGTTCATTAACTGTATGCACGTGAAGACCTTCGACCTTACTTTTCCGAAATCAGAAGTAAAACGGATGGAACCTGACACCGCGGTTTGACACCTCTAAGGTTGGGCAGGGAATCTTTAAAAACCCGAACGTACCGAAAACAGTTTTCAAAAAACCACTTTTCACCGGTATTCTGGTAAGATCTACATCCAGAGATAAATACCATTGACGGTATCGCT
Source organism: Parvicellaceae bacterium (assembly GCA_965267315.1). Lineage (GTDB taxonomy): Bacteria > Bacteroidota > Bacteroidia > Flavobacteriales_D > Parvicellaceae. The sequence continues at coordinate 2,516,189 of OZ253949.1, read as the reverse complement.
CCAATTGCAAACACCCAACATCGTTATCACAATACAATTCAGGATTGGGCCTCCCGCTGATCATTTCCTCTCCACCGTACCCAACTGCTATATTAAGCCACCTGGGAAATTTCGAATCCGCTGCCATAAAAGAAGATGGATTTACCGATAACCAATACGTTTGACCATTATAGTCTTTTAATAATCTCTCGGCTGTTCCGCTCCCGAGTATATTGGGTCTGAAATCAGCAAACCGTGTAAGATGACTTGAAAATTTCAGTCTGATTCTTTGTTCGTCCCAAGCCAGTTCCTGGCCAATAAGTATCGCCGAACCAGCCACGTTGGCAGCCATATCACCAATACTAAATCCCCATTGCTCCGAAAAACCATCTAAAGTCTCCAATCCTGTCTGATAAATCAACCCCAGAGTACCACCATACCAGATCGCTCTTTTTCGCTCCACACCACTCCATTTTAGCACTTCAATTCCAGCATATCCTATGTAATAAGCGGTTAAGCTATGTCCCACCTTATCCACTTGCAGCCATTCCGCGTTATCGTCGAAAAGATGAAAAGAAGACCTGGGATACTGCGAATACCAAACCTGATTCAGCGCAACCAACGATCCAATCGTCCCAACTCCTTCAGTAATAATCACGCCCGCAAGCCGACTTCTATTTAGTGAATTCGGTTTATCAAAAAAGTTCTGGGCATTTAACATAGATCCAATCAGACATAGTCCAAATATGAGTCCAAATTGCAGTGAAATGGCAACGCGGTTATATCTCATTTTTGAATCTGACATTGTAAGTGGTTCCGCCAAAATTACGTATTCCGTACACAGTTTCTATTGACTTGATCGCATGGACGAATTATTTTTGCAGCCAGACACGAATGAGACAGACCCGGAATACAATTGCATTTGGCGGCTTTGGAATTGTCCAATATGTATTAATTAGCGGACTAACAATGCTGCTGTACCATGGAGGTGATCGATTTGACCCATCGGCAGCAGGCTATAATTTCTTTGGCTCATATCTAAGTGATTTGGGCCGCTTACATGGCTTTACCGGGATGCCCACATTAGATACGGGAGTGCTATATGCAACTTCTTTAACCATAATGGGATTGGGCACTGTGGCCTTCTTTTCAGTTCATCGTAAACTGACTTCGAAATCCAGCAGTTGGTTGATAAAGTTGTGTACGATTTTAGGGATTATCGCTGGTTTAGGTTATGTAGCGGTTGCACTTACGCCATGGGATGTATTACCAAATGCTCATTTAGTGAGTGTATTTGTTTGCTTTATCTCCTTTATGCTCTGTTGTATCGCTATGAACTCCCTGATTATCAACCAACCAGAATATCCAAACATATACGCGAGGATTTTCTTATTTTTCGGGCTGTTTATTGGACTTTACATCGTTTTTCTAATTGCAGGCCCTACTTCCGATTACGAAACCGGAAGAATGATACAGGCTACCGGACAGAAGATTTTGGTGTACAGTCAGGCACTTTTTATGACAATATGTTGTTATGGTGCCTGGAAACAAACGAAAATATATGTGTAGAATAGCCCTCTTACTCTCTCTTGTAGTTTTGTTCTTTATCTCCTGTTCGGGAGAAAATCCGGAAGTAGTGGTTACCATTACCGATGAAAATTGCAAGATGTTAGATGTTTACATTGAGTTTCAGCAAGAAAATCTTCAGGATCTGACAGGACTTTCCGAGAGAGATTCTATCAATGTGAATTTTGAAGCCTCAGATACTTCTGTACTGTTTACACTGATTAACCACGGAAAAAAAGAAGTTTACATTGGTAAGGATGCTGGTGACAACGCTCAATATTGGAATGGAGGAAAGACGCCTTACAAAATAGAGGGAACCAGATACGACAACCTAAGCATGGTTACCATTACCTTGCAGAAAGAGCAAGTATTAAAACCCGGTGAAAAAATCCCGATCCGCGTAAATTTCCCAACCTACGGCAACTATTTGGTGGGCTTTCTTTATCATGCAGAAGACAATGGACAGGATATCATGAATGTCCGCTGGAAATATTCTGAGATTATCGACCTTAATCTGAATGACCAAAACTGAAAAAGTAGAGTACGTAATAAATGAGTTGGAAAAACTCTATCCGGAAACTCCCGTACCATTAGACCATACAAACGACTACACATTATTGGTGGCAGTGTTGTTATCTGCTCAATGTACAGATGAGCGCGTAAACAAAACAACGCCCGAACTGTTTGGCAAAGCAGACAACCCCTACGATATGGTCAAGTTAACAGTTGAAGAAATTCGTGAAATTATTAAGCCATGTGGCCTATCTCCCCGAAAGTCTAAGGCCATTTACGACTTGTCGCATATACTTATTGATAAGCACAACGGAAAAGTTCCGCAAACCTTCAAAGAACTGGAGGAATTGCCAGGTGTGGGACACAAAACCGCATCTGTAGTGATGGCTCAAGCCTTTGGAGTGCCTGCCTTTCCTGTAGATACCCACATCCATAGATTACTGTTCAGATGGAATTTATCTAATGGAAAAAATGTGGAACAAACCGAGAAGGATGCAAAACGTTTGTTTCCGGAAGAGCTTTGGAATAAACTTCACCTGCAGATTATCTTTTATGGACGTGAGTATTCCCCGGCTCGAGGCAATCGCTACGATCGCGACTACATCACACGAAAAATTGGCCGGAAGTCTGAGATTGCTAAAATGAAAAAGGACTGATGGAAGATTTGATCAGAATTGGGGGTGTACCTGAACATTTCAATTTACCGTGGCATCTGGCTATTGAAGAAGATTTATTTCAAAATGCCGGATTGAAAGTTAGCTGGAAGGATTTTCCCGGAGGAACCGGTGCCATGGCCCGGGAACTCAGGCACAACACCATCGACGTAGCCCTGATTCTTACGGAGGGAATTGTGGCGGATATTGTAAAAGGCAATAAATCCAGCATCGTTGGTTTCTATGTAAAGTCTCCCTTAACATGGGGGGTGCATACCTCAGCCTACAATAATTTTCAGACGCCCGAAGAAATTCAGGATAAGGTTTTTGCAATTAGCCGGTGGGGTTCCGGATCACATCTGATGGCCTATGTATACGCACAGCAAAAGGGTTGGAACCGGGAACAGTTTGATTTTAGAGTCGTGGCAAACCTAAAAGGAGCCAGAGAAGTACTCGGATATCAGGGTGCCAATATGTTCCTATGGGAAAAATTTACCACCAAACCCCTGGTAGACTCAGGTGAGCTGCGGTTAATCGATACGATCAAAACCCCCTGGCCCTGTTTTGTGATTGCCGTTAGGAATGAGATTCTAGCCACTCGTTTGGATGACATACAAAGGTTAATTGCCATCATTAAACAGCGTTCTTACGACTTTATGGAGCAGAAAGATGCTGTTGAACTGATTTCGAAACGATACGGCATTGAACCAGAGGATGCTGCCCTATGGATGAATATGACAGAATGGGAAACCACCAATGAAATCCATCCCGAAGTGATCGCAAAAGTTCAGGACACCCTGCAAGAGCTCCACGTCATCCATCAACAAAAGAACTACGAAGATTTTTGCGTGAGTCTCTAAATGATTTTTTTAAGTACGCATTGATGAGTTGCGCTTTATGAAAAACGAGTCGTAAACACGATTTAATCAATATTTCAAAATACGCATTTTCCAAATTTTGGTTTTTAACCGGGGCATGACTGGAATAGGTTTGTGGTGTAATTAACCACTTCAGAAACTATGAAAACCTATTATCAAACCGCCATGACTTTACTGATCCTCATTACCGGTCTGGTGAGCAGTCCTACATTTGCAAACAATCGAAACTTCGGCTTTAGTGTCTCCGAAGATCGAATTCAAACAAATAAGAAAGAACGATCAAAAAAATTACGTCGTTTGCGCATGTTTCGAAAGAGCGTTGAAAAAGACTCCAACCTGGCAAACTTCAGTTACCACCAAAAAATCTATGTGGTAGATGCGAATCTCAAAACCGTATGGAACGCATATACACAGGTTAAACCAAACGATGCCTGGAGTGGTCCGTTGAACACCTTCGAACAACTTTATTCGGCTACGGAGGATACAATTTATGAGCACGGAGACTCTCTGTTGCCTGCTATCGAATTAGGCATGGTATACGAGCTGAATCTACGTATTGCAAAAATACTGGACGTAGGTGTATCGTTTCAAATTACCGAAATAGACACGATTAATCATGCAATAGAGTTTACCTATGGAAAGCACAACAAATCTCATGGAAAGCAACGAATTGTGTTTAAACAAGATGGCTCCAAAACTTTTATTGTGCACTATTCCTATTTCAAGAGCAACAGCAAATTCCGCGACAAATTTCTATACCCAAAGTTCCACGAGAAATGTATGGATGAGTTCCATGCCAACTTGAAGAAGTTGATTTTATCGGAACAGACCACTACGGAAACCAACAAGGCGATTAGTTATAACCCCTAACCCAATCGGCCAAACCAATTGATTCAATTAAGGTTTCAGCCACAATTAAAACAAGTACTTTCTTCGAATGTTATTTTTACACAATCAATCTGAATAGCATGAAGAAAGTACTTGTTTTTGCCGGAAGTAACAGCCGCAATTCAATTAACAAACAACTCGCAACTTATGCATCTCAAAAGCTAAAGAATTGCGACATACATATCGTTGATCTGAACGATTACCCACTACCTATTTTTAGCATCGATATTGAAAACGGATCCGGAATACCGCAAGTTGCAAAGGAGTTTGATCGGCTGCTTGAGGGACATGACGGAGTGCTTCTTTCACTAGCTGAACACAATGGAAGCTACTCCGCCGTCTTTAAGAATTTACTGGATTGGTTATCCCGATTGGATGGAAAATGTTTCCGAAGCAAACCAATGTTATTGATGAGCACCTCTCCAGGCGGCCGAGGGGGCAAAGGGGTTTTAAGCGCAGCGCTCGATCGCTTCCCAAGACATGGAGCACAAATCATCGCACACTTTAGCCTACCCTCTTTCTATGACAATTATAGTGGAGATGGGGTTGGAGATTTTGAAGCATCGTTAAATCAGGCTATCGATCAATTTTCTAAAGCACTCAACTAGTACCGTTGTGTTCTGGAAGAATACAACAAGTCATGGCTGGCAGTTTGTTTCGTATTCAAGTCAACAACAACTCTGTTTTCCGCCATTTTTTACTATTTTCAGAATACAATTAAGCAAGGCCACATAAGGCAATCGTAAATTTTTGAAAAAACACACCTACCATGGGATTATGGGATAAGTTAAAAAATGAGTTAATCGACATCATCGAATTCCTCGATGATTCTAACAATACGCTTGTACATCGATTTGACAGGTACCAAAATGAAATTAAGAACGGTGCCCAGCTAACTGTCCGCCCTGGACAGGTTGCCGTATTTATAAATGAAGGAGAAGTAGCAGATGTGTTCCAACCAGGAATGCACAAATTAACGACTGAAAATTTACCCATCCTGGCCACACTAAAAGGTTGGAAGTATGGTTTTAATTCTCCTTTTAAGGCGGAGGTGCTTTTTGTAAACACCACCCAGATAACTGACCAGAAATGGGGAACACAAAGTCCGATTTCCTTATCTGATCCAAGGTTTGGATTTTTTGACATCAGAGCATTCGGAACTTATGCAATCAGGGTGAAAGATGCTGCCAAATTCATTGACGAGTTGGTGGGCACAGATGGCGACTACACTACCGACAAGATCAAAGGGCAACTGAAGTCACTGGTGGTTACCCGATCGTCTGATGCTATTGCGGAAACAGAATTACCTATTGAAAAATACGCTTCCAACCTCGATGAAATTTCTGCGGATGTGCATGGCCGAATGAGTCTTGATTTTGAAAAGTACGGATTGGAGTTAACCACATTCTTTGTGGAGAACATTTCTATGCCCGACGAAATCAAGAAAGAAATTTATGAACTCAGCCGATTAAGTTCGCAGGTGGATCTTGATAAACTTGCAAAACTTAAAACTGCTAAAGCTATAGAAAAAGCCGCCGAAAACGACGGCATGGCAGGTGGAGGCATGGGCATGGGCATGGGCTTCGCTATGGCCAACCAGATGGGCCAAACTCTGGGGCAGCAGCAGCAACAGCAACAACAGGCTCCCCAACAACAGTCCGGAGGCACCCCTCCTCCACCTCCTGTGCCTCCAGCACTTACGTTTCACGTAGTAGTGAACGGAGCACAGGCGGGACCCTATGATATGAACACGATTAAACAGATGGTTTCCAGCGGACAGATCACTAAGGAAACTTTGGTTTGGCGTGAAGGAATGGCCAATTGGGGATCCGCTGGTGATGTAAACGAATTGAGCTCCGTATTCGGCAGCATACCTCCTCCTCTTCCTCCTCAATAAATATCTATGGAAGCAGTCAAAGAGCAGCAAAGCGGCACTACATTTAAATGCCACGATTGTGGCGCCAAACTTACCTACAAACCAGGAACACAACATATAAGTTGTGAGTACTGCGGTGCAGAAAACCATATCGACTCAAGCGACACACCGATTGAAGAGCAGGACTTTTTCGAGCACCTTGAGGCAAGTGCCTCGGAGCCAAAGTTTGAAGGCGGGTTTGTTGATTGTAATACTTGCGGAGCATCATCATCCGTTGAAGCCCATATTACTTCGGCCAGCTGCCCGTACTGTGACACCCCTTTTGTACTGGAAGCAGTATATCAGGCCACCATCCTAAAACCAAAATCACTTATTCCTTTTCAGGTCAGCAAGGAACAAGCAGTTAGTAAATTTAAAGAGTGGATAGGAAAATCATGGTTTACTCCAAATGACCTAAAAAAAGCGTCACTAAGGTTTGAACAATTTAAGGGGGTTTATGTACCCTATTGGACATACGATGCTGATTTCAGCACGGATTACTCCGGGGCAAGAGGCGACTATTACTTTGAAACCAAAACCGTTAAGGTTGGCGACAAAACTACAACGCAGCAAGTTCGTAAAACCCGATGGACGCCTACTTCAGGAAACGTAACGGGGATGCACGACGACTTGCTTGTGGTTGCCTCACCGTCGCTACCTGAAAAATACGTTCAAAAACTGGAACCGTGGGACCTGAGTCAACTCGTGTCGTTTGATAATAACTACTTAAGTGGATTCATTGTTGAGAAATATCAGCTGGAACTGGATGCAGGTTTTGAAACGGCTAAGGAAATAGGTAAAGACGAAATCCGCAGCATGGTGAAAACTGCCATAGGCGGAGATACCCAGCGAGTAGCTTCCATGAACACGCAGTACTCCAACATTAAATTTAAGCACCTGCTACTTCCTGTGTTCATCTGTGCGTACCATTTTAAAGGAGAAACCTTTCGTTTTCTGGTTAATGGACAAACTGGCGAAGTACAGGGAGAGAAACCAAAAAGTTGGGCAAAGATTCTTCTTGTGATACTCGCAATTTTGGCAGTTATCGGTGTCGGCGTTTGGATTTACTATTGGTACTTTGCACCAAACCATGATTGATCCACCTGCACTATTTACACTTCTATATTCTATGCTATGAAAATATCCACCTTTACCATACTCCTGTCAATCATCGTTTTGGCCAGTTCCTGTTCATCCAATCCGGATGAATTTGAAAATTGGGAAGATTTTTCTGAAAGTTTTCAAGAAGCGGAAGAACCTCAACCCTTAATCGAAGAACAGTCTAGAAAAATGTTCTCTTTCGGGAGCCCTAAGCTGACTATCGATTGTTTTTATGATTTCACTCCAATCATGGCCCCGGAACATGTAATTCCTTTGGTGGACACCTTTGAATTGTACGTGGCGAGAGATGATGATGGTACACATGCAATTGAAATAACTGTCAATTCAGTCAGGTATTCAGATAATATGGAATTTGATCCTAAGACAGGGTTAAACAGTGCTATTAACACACTGAGTGCCAACCCTGAAATCAGCAATTTTGAGGCTTCGGAACCAGTTGACCTCCATATTGGCGAGGTATCAGGTAAACAAGTTAAGGCAGTTGCCAGCCAAACCAACGGAATTCAAGCCAATGTAGACGTCATCTATCTTTTTGAAAAAGAAACACGCACGATCTGGCAAATGTTTATCCAGCACACAGAAAAATACCACAAAGCCTCATCAGACATCATCAACTCCATTCGGTTCGAGTAACTGAAACTTGTTGACGTAGTTATCAAATAGTTGATTGCATTATAATAATGCTATAAGCTAAGTGAAGTTTCAATAACATCATGAATTGGGGGGATGAAAAGAGGTTTTAGGGGGTATAACTAAGTTGCTTCAATGTGATGAAGAGTTTGTTAATAAATACCATTATTATTTTGTCTTTGACTGTAATTTCATGCAGTGCCAGTAGGACAGAAAAGGAAAGCAACATTGTTGCAAACGACAATCTTGTTCAATTTGAAGTTTCTGGCTCTGGACCTTATAAATTAGTCCTGACTGATTTAGAAGGTGACTCAATTATTTTAGAGATTACAAACATAGATTGTAGACCGTCGGACTTTTTTAAAAACCAATCAAGATATTTTTTCACTTGCTCAGAAAACGAAACAGCGAAGACAACTTGGGAAGTTGAAACTGAACTTCAAAGAGTTATGCAACTTGACCTGAGAGAAAGTGACTTGAAAGAATTTGAAAAATTAAATAACTAAAATACTGAGGTCAACAGTGGCTAAAGTTAATTCGATTAACTGGTAAACAGCAACTTATAAGTTCTAACTAAACCAGTATCGGACGACTTTAACGCCCGTTCCAAAATCCCAGCAACCATCGCCAAACCGTTGTACAGCATAAAAATGAAAAACACCATAGACAATTTGAACGACCTTGACGGAGCGAAGATACTCGAATACTTACCCTTGGTTCAGAGCCCACGAAGAACAGGAAATTCTGAACATGTCGTTCATGGAGAAGAACAAGAAGAATTTCAAGGACTTGCAATTTGTCAATACGTAGATCAAAAGGGGGTTTATCTATTTTACTGCGACTCAGAATGGAACGTTTTAACCGATACCTGGCACCACAACATAGAAGACGCTAAAAACCAGGCCAATTTCGAATATGAAAATCTCCAAGGAAATTGGATAAATAAGCAATAAAAACGGTACAAAACCACATTCTGTCCTATTTTCGTTACCCCTTTTCTAAAATGCGGAACAACATCTTCATAGGTCTGGTGGTATTAGCCATTACCGCTTGTTCACAACCGTCAAAGCCCACTTACATTGTCAAAACTATAGTGGCAAAAGGTTTTGCGGAGCCTGAAGCAGATCCTTCTCCGGAGGTAGCGCAAGACTCAGTAGAAGTAATCAACAGCACTTTTTTGGGTGGTTCTGGAAGGAACTACTACGGCAATTATTTAGACACTTCCCTCCACCTCATTTGGCGGCACAAGCTTGGAAAAGGTGAAACCATCCTGGGAAAGGGAAGAAAGACCTGGTCTGGAGCAGGCTGGACGGGACAACCTCTGATCGTTCGTGAAAAAGACTCTACCTACCTGATAATAGGATGCTACGACCATCATTTAAAGAAAATCAATGCTGAAACAGGTCGATTGGTGTGGCAATACAAATACGATGATGTAATAAAGGGCACGGGAACCATTGTTAGAAACGATTCCGCCAGTAATCCGCAAAACAGATTTGTAATTCTTCAGGGCAGTAGACGCGGACTGAACAACAATCTGCGTTCTAAGCGTGTATTTAGCTACCGTGCTATCTCCTACTTTAGCGGTTGTGAGTTGTGGAGAATGAACATTCCGCAAGACAAAGGCTGGAGCCGGGATGTGGATGCTTCAGCGTTGTGTATTAACAACACCGCGTATATTGGGCTGGAAAACGGATTATTTAGAGTGTTCTCGCCATTTGAAACATTCAACGACGAAGACCGGGATACTATCTGGACTGCTCCCCGTGTGCTGAAAGAACACAAACTTTATCATCCTGACGACCGCAAAAAACACGGAGGGAATCTTGTAACCGAATCGTCCCCTGCTCAGCTCGATGACCGTGTGTACATTGCTTCAGGCTCCGGACATTTATATGGGTACAACCTGCTGACCGATTCAATTGATTTTGACTTTTACATCGGTTCAGACATCGATGGATCACCCGTAGTAACATCAGACAGTTGCCTTCTTATAACTATAGAAAAACAATACATCAAGGGTCATGGAGGTGTATTTAAAATTGATCCCCGGCGGCCCGACACCAACTGTGTTGTCTGGTTTTTCCCCACTGGAGATAAAAACTATGCAGACTGGAAAGGAGGTATTATTGGTAGTGCCGCTGTAAATGATCGGTATTCTAATGGCATAACGCTCGCTGCGGTTTCAGGAATTGACGGCTACCTATATGTCCTAGATCATCAAACACTTGGCGACAGCAACAGCCTCGGACCAAATCAAAAACACCACTACCCCACGCCAAAAGTTGTTTTCAAAAAGTACATTGGCTCCTCGATTTCCACTCCCGTTTTCACAAGTTCTAATTTAATCGCAGCAGGCTACAAAGGCTTAAATCTTTTCACTTACACGGAATCAGGTCAGATAACTGATGTAAAGACGATCAAGGGGGTATTTGAAGCCACACCCTCGATTCACAACGGCAGAGTATACATCGCCTCGCGCAATGGGTATTTATACTGTTTTGGGGAGAAGGCATCAGACACGGAATTGCCGATTCAACAAATTGCTACGGAAATAACCACGAACCAATTGTTTGACACTATTTCAGAATCACACAACCATTACCACCTTATTGTAGGCACATACGACAGTAAATGGAAGGCACAACGATTTGCAGATAAGCTAACGGATCTGGGGTTCAGACCTTACCTGATTAACCAGAACCGGCGGTTTTACCTTAGCGTAGAATCCTCATCGTCCAAGTCATTGCTTGCCCAACACATTGAATATGTTACCACAAAGACAGAAACCGGCGCCTGGGTAATGAAAGCTGATGATTAGTTTGGAATCCACACCTAACTCTGGATAACTAATTTTTGATTTGTCTTAAATCTTCCGCAAATTTCTTGGGTTAAAACTACCGATATGAGCGAGCAAGAAGTATTAAATAAAATAGAAGAGCTAAAATCTACCTTAACCGGTGACCTCTTTCAGGATGGTGAAACTCAGCAAGCCATTTACGACCTGAAACGCTCATTAAAACCCGAGATCGAATCAAATCCCGATTTAGATGATTTCGATGATGAAGGATGCCTGATGTGTGGAGGATAAATCTTCCTGTTGCTTTCGTGCGCGTTTTGCAGTAGATTTAGTTGAGTACTTATGCGTTTCTCCTCTCTTAATATCTACTTTACGATTCTGTTATTCGTTCTGCCTGGTTTGACAAATTGTTACGGCCAAACCAGATTATCGAAGGAAATTCTGGCTGATCATACGCTATTGGCCAAAGCACTTACCCAATCAGATTCCACCGACGAGGATAAGATCTATTCCATTTGTCAATGGATTTCGGATAATATAAAGTACGATTACCGGGCGGTGAAAAAAGACAAACTGAGCAATTTTGATCCATCTACCATTCTTAAAAAGAAAAAAGCGGTATGCGCCGGCTACTCCAATTTGTTCGATCAAATGTGCGCCGCAATCGATATTGACTGTTATGTAGTATCAGGTCATGTTAAAGAAAACGGCAAACTAATTGACGAATCTTTGGGCAGTCATGCCTGGAACGTGGTGAAATTGGATGGCTACTGGTACACCGTAGACGTAACCTGGGCCAGTGGACACATTAGAAGCGGTTTTCACCTGAGAAAGTACCAGAAAGATTTCGATCAGAAGTGGTTAATGATGGAACCAAAATATTACCTACAAAGTCATTTACCTGAAGATCCGATGTGGCAGCTAATTGATCAACCTATCAATTTCAAGATGTTTAAACAAGATCCCAATAAATTGATGGCGCGTTTGGGCAAAACTGGAAGTTACTTCAATTTCAGGGACAGCATCGTGGTTTTTCAGCAACTTGAAGAGCTTAATCAGGTATACTTAACAGCCGTACGGACGTACCAGTTTAACAGGAAGAATACGTTTTCAAAAGCCACACTGGAATACATGCTTGCATTAAAACAAAACGTTAAAATTTATGAAGAGCACTATGATCCTTCCTCCAAAATTGAGTTGATTGAACAGGCCATCTGGCACTATGAAGAATCACTGAAGTACTTAAACAAAACCAAAAGCAACCGTAGGGTTGTAAAGGATCATATCGATGATTTAAAACTACTTATAAACGATAGCTTAATCAGTAGTAAAAAACGCATTGCAGCCATTACCTATTCTGAAATAAAGGACTCAGTTGTTGCAAAAGGGCTTGGAACAACTACCAGATACATGCAAGAAGTACAGGATTGGCTTGGACAGGCCATTAACCTTAGCATCAGCAAAAACCAAACATCAAAACTGGAATTATTATTAGCTGAATATTTAAATCATGTAGGGGCTTCTCTGGTGAAGGATGCGTCCCATAATGAATCCAAACTACCCGTTCGAAACTCATTGAAACAGGCCCACGAGTATCTGTCTACCTCACAAAACCTCTATTTGTCACACGGCGGCAAGCCGGAAAAATTGGTAGCAGAGCAAATTCAGGGTTTACTGGATGAAATCAATACACTAGAAAACAAGTAGCTTCCACTACATAACAGCAATGAATAAAAAAGGCCAACTCCCGATAATTATCGTTAGCTGGCCTCTTTCTTAATTTAGAACTAACTCTTGTTGGCCAAGATTACCCGACTCAACAATTCGCAATGCTTTTGAATACCCTAAAATCGAATCAATTACTGAAGCTCGAGGTCTTACTTGTCTGCCGTTAGGCAAAACTTGCTGCTGATGTTCGCCCTCCTGAGTTCTAAGTTGCTCGTAAGCTTTTGCGATTTTGGTTAATTCTTCGAGAGTAGAAGTTTTCTTCATAGGCTTGTATATGTAACTGTTTTAAGATCATTTAGAACCTAAAACGGCACATTAAAGCCTATTATTGTTCGGCTCTCAAAAATTAATATGTTGTGAGCATAATATCATTCTCTTTGATCATCTTCCTAAGATTGATCAGGGCATAACGCATTCTTCCTAGAGCGGTATTTATACTTACATCGGTACTGTCTGCAATATCTTTAAAGCTCATACCCATATAATGCCTCATTTTTACTACCTCTCTTTGCTCCTCAGGTAGTAAATCCACCAGCTTTCTGACATCAGCGTGAATTTGCTCTTCTACGATAACATCTTCCACATTGAGGTCTGCCAGTTTTATAACCTGGAAAATATCAAAATCATCTTCTTCTCCCCCTGGTCTCCTTTTCTTACCTACCATGGGCATTTTTGCCGATTTACGGAAATGATCTATGATCAAATTGTGGGCTATTCTCATCACCCATGGAAGGAATTTTCCTTCCTCATTGTACTTACCTCGTTTCAGTGTGTTCACAACTTTCATAAAGGTGTCCTGAAATATATCATTTGCAAGGTCAGCGTCTTTAACCATCATATAAATGTAGTTGTACACTCGATCCTGATGTCTTTTCAACAAGGTTTCGAAGGCCGATTCCTGACCATTCAAATAATTACGGATAAGCTCTTTCTCTTGAGTCTGCGTATTCATATTCTACTCTTTTGGTGTGCCAAACAAGACGGCACAGGTTACAAATTGATTCTTAGGTTTAAAGAGTAGATGTTTCTTCTATACGCAGTTATTTTTTGAACACTTCATCGATCTGTTGTATTATGATCTCCGAAGATGGTTGTGATTATGTAACGCTTAAGGTACCCTGGAAGTTACAACCCCTAAAAAAGTACCTATAAGGCTCCCAAATGTAATAATATTGGGCAAAACGCAAGAATTATTTGACTAATTTTGGCCTCTTCAATTGAACTAACGGTAGCAAATTAATGACGAAAGGGACAAAAAAAGTGGTTAATCACAAGACCCACATCCTGATTCAAGGAGCCCGAGTACATAATTTAAAGAATATTGATGTTGCAATACCCCGAAATAAACTGGTTGTTGTAACTGGATTATCAGGTTCCGGAAAGTCGTCTCTTGCTTTTGATACGCTGTACGCCGAAGGTCAGAGACGTTATGTGGAAAGTCTTTCGTCTTATGCCCGTCAGTTTATGGGGAGATTTGATAAGCCTGATGTAGACAACATTAAGGGAATCTCTCCCGCAATCGCTATCGAGCAAAAAGTGATCTCCCGTAATCCACGATCAACCGTTGGTACAACTACCGAGATTTACGACTATTTGAAACTGCTCTATTCGAGAATTGGCAAAACATACTCCCCTATCTCCGGTGAGTTGGTTAAGAAAGAGTCCGTTTCAGACGTTGTTGATTATGTTAATTCATTTGAGGATGGAACCCGGGTACTTCTTCTTTCCAAAGTGGTTGTCCCCGGGAAACGAGGAATTGGAAAACACCTCGAGTTGCTTCTGGATCAGGGGTATACAAGAATTTTGTTAGGCAAAAAGGTTGAAAAAATAGAAAAAGTACTCACCTCAGATAATGCCTACAAAGGAGATATTTTTCTTGTAGTAGATCGGTTCTCCGTAGAGAAGGAAAGCGATGAAAACAATGCCAGGATTGCGGATTCGGCTCAAAATGCCTTTGTTGAAGGATTGGGCGAATGCATCGTTGAAATTCACGGTGATAAAAAAGAGCAACGATTATTTTCAAACAAATTTGAAGCAGACGGGATACAGTTCGAAGAGCCAAGTTTGAATTTTTTCAGTTTTAACAACCCTCTGGGAGCCTGCCCAAAATGTGAGGGCTTTGGAACGATTCTGGGCATTGACCGGGATTTGGTGGTTCCTGATAAAAACCTTTCAGTTTACGATGATGCCGTCGTTTGTTGGAAGGGCGAAAAAATGAGCGAATGGAAAAATGAACTGATCATGAACGCTGATAAGTTCAATTTCCCTATTCACAGGCCTTTCTATGAGCTTACGGAGGAAGAGGTGGAACTACTTTGGAGTGGCAACAAGTACTTTAGCGGATTAGATGCTTTTTTCAAGTATTTGGAGAGTAAAATGTACAAAATCCAGTATAGGGTGATGATTAGCCGATACCGCGGAAAAACAACTTGTACGGAGTGCAAAGGAAGTCGGTTGCGAAAGGAAACAAACTATGTGAAAATTGCAGGCACAACGATCTCGCAAATAACGGCACTCAGCATAAAGGACGCGAAAGTCTTTTTCCAGAACTTAAAACTGGACAAGCACGATACAGTGGTAGGAAAACGGTTATTATATGAAATCACCAGCCGGCTAGAGTTTTTATCGGATGTGGGATTGGATTATCTGACCCTGGGACGTTTATCAAATACTCTTTCGGGAGGAGAATCGCAGAGGATTAACCTGGCCACATCTCTGGGTAGTTCTCTGGTTGGTTCGATGTACATTTTAGACGAGCCTAGTATAGGGTTGCACCCCAGAGACACCGGGAGACTGGTAACCGTATTGGAGTCATTACGAGATTTAGGGAATACAGTAGTAGTGGTGGAACATGAGGAAGAAGTCATGAATGCCGCTGACGAGATTATTGACATGGGGCCAATGGCTGGTAATTTTGGTGGTGAAGTTGTTTTTCAGGGTACTCATTCCGACCTGGTGGAAGAGGAAAATAGTATTACTGCTAAATACCTCACGAGCAGATTAGTTATTCCGGTCCCAGATACTCGTAGGAAATGGAATCAATCTATTCGTATTAAAGGTGCCCGCGAAAACAATCTAAAAGGAATTAACGTTGAAATACCCCTTAACACTCTTACATGTATTACAGGAGTTTCAGGTAGCGGAAAGTCTTCTTTAGTAAAGAAAGTTCTATATCCTTCGCTGAAAAAGATGTTCGGAGGATACGGTGAAAAAACAGGGTCTTTTGAAAGGCTGGAGGGAGATATCAGCAGAATTGAAGCTGTGGAATATATTGATCAGAACCCGATCGGAAAATCTTCGAGATCGAATCCTGTAACTTATGTAAAGGCATACGATGACATCCGTGCATTATATGCTGATCAGCAGCTTTCCAAAATAAACGGCTACAAGGCTAAACACTTTTCATTTAACGTGGAAGGTGGTAGATGCGATGAATGCGAGGGGGAAGGCGAAGTAACTATTGAGATGCAGTTCATGGCCGATGTTAAGCTGAAGTGCGAAAGCTGCCAGGGACGGCGTTTCAAGGATGAAATTCTCGAAGTAAAATATAGGGAGAAAAGCATATTTGACATTTTGTCAATGTCAATTGATGAGGCCGTTGAATTTTTTAAAAACGGCCAGAAAGCTGCGGAAAAGCGAATTATTGAAAAAATTCTTCCACTTCAGGAAATTGGGCTAGGCTATGTGCAACTGGGGCAATCATCGAGTACACTCTCCGGCGGAGAGGCACAACGGATTAAATTGGCTTCATTTTTAAGTAAAGGAGCATCGCAAAGCAAGACCCTGTTTATTTTTGATGAGCCTACAACTGGCTTGCACTTTCACGATATCGACAAGTTGTTAAAAGCACTGAACGCATTGATTTCCAAGGGCCACTCAATTGTGGTGATTGAGCACAACATGGAAGTTATTAAATGCGCCGATTGGGTACTTGATCTGGGTCCAGAAGGAGGTGTTGACGGAGGACATTTGGTTTTCGCAGGCACACCGGAAGACCTTGTTAACTGCGAGGGTAGTTACACGGCAAGTTACCTTGAAGAAAAATTAAGTCAGGTTACGGCTTAGTATAACGTAGCTTCAATACGATATTGCCTACCAATTGCGACAGGTACAAATTGTTTTTATAAACCAACCCGGTTGCCGCTGCACTAAACACACGACCTTCATCCTGAAATAAAGGACTTACCTCCCCCTTCTCCTCAAACCTATTCACGCACAGCTCGTAAATACGTACCGGCGACACGTCACTCTTCCCTTTAACATGTAACCTCAGTTTATTAAGGTTTGGATGGCATGCAATTACCAAACCCGAATCGCTTTGTGTAAAATTATCTCCTCCCTTCAACTTCACTAGTTTCCGGACTCTGAACTTTGATTCCTCGTTAGATGACCAAAAAGACTCCGCTATATATATTTTACCCGAAACCGTGCATGAGAATATTATATTATCCCGAACCGTATGCCCTCCACCTGGAGATCGACTGAAGTATAAACCATTGGGAAACTTCTTATTCCTGATGATTTTCCTTCCCCGCCCGTCTTTCCATTTGCACACACTGCCAAAAAAAATTCTCGAATTCGTCCAGTAAAATTCGGATGCCGATACTGCGTGCACGTCGTTAGGAGCTTTCATCAACTTGTGCTGATAAGAGGTCTCCATCACTGCACTGTCACCAATCAATCGGAACCTCAATATTTCATGCTTTACGCGATCTTTTCTTTTCTTTCCGAGATTGATCGGATCGTTTTTCTCAGGATGATTAATTACATATAGCTGGCTTTTTGCTATGTGCATACCATGCGGCCTCAGCTTGTACTGATCGTTAGGAAAAACGACTTTCAGCTTTTCAGACTTCCCGGTAGCAATGGCTATAGTCCATAAACCCGTTTCTGTTCCATTTCCCTGCCAGTCGTTGCAACTTACAATGATTCTTTCTCTCCCCATGAAGGTATCAAGAGCCATGTCTTCAGCACCATAACCTACCTGAATAGAATCCTGGGCATAAACCACAAAAGGGAATAGCATCAATGCCAGAAACGCTCTCATACCACTAATTTAATCGAATGTCGCTAAACTAAACCTGGTGCCACCAACCGCAGATTTCAAATCAAGTTTGAAATCTGCACCTTCCCACATGATAAATAAGTAAACGGTAGGCAAATTTCTATTCCTTGACAAACTTCTTCATCATTACCCTATCCTTGTCGAGGATGCGGACAAAGTAAATACCAGCACTTAAACTCGAAGTAGAGACCACCTTTCTATTCAGGTTCATCTGATCATTATTAAAACTCTCCCGATGAACCAGCTTACCTGATTCGCTCAATACTTCCACTTGAATTTGATCTTGCTGAAACCCATAGAAGTTAATGTTCAAATCATCTGAAGTCGGGTTTGGATACAAGGTTAGGGTTCTCGTACCAGACTCATCGATATCGTTAGCACCAGTTATATAAAAACTGTGCTCAAAGAATGAACCAAAGTCTGGATTGGCAATAAAGGCATAGCTACCACCAATGTGTAAACGAAAATATCCCGTTCCCTGAGCGGTATTCGCCCACCACGACAAGCCATCATTACCGCTATTCGGATTAGAAATACTCACTGTGTCAATGTATCGCACCTTGTAACAACCTGGAGCTAGCAAAATCGTGTCATAATAAGTACCAGATGTGCGTCCGAATTGCTCATACACCAAATTACCCGACTCATCAAATATCTCGAATGAATTGGAGTAGTAATGATTATTAAGTCTGTGCTGGATGATAAACCTTCCGGAATACACAGGATACTGTGAGAACTCAGATTCAAAAGTGTCATTGTTAGGATATTCGTCAGTTCCGCCGTTTGGCGCCGAACAGGTTGCCACAAACACACTATCCGTAGAAGACGTCCAAAAAGCAGGAGCACTAACGGGCAATGTAACTTCCTCTGTTTCCAGAAAATCAAGCGAGCCCGTCCAGTTAAAGGTCTCAACGGCACCACCCTTTACACTGTAATTAATTGTGAGCGACGTTAATGTGGTAGCCCCGGTGTTTTGAATAACCACAACCGGTTGAGAACAGATAGGATTAAACTTTTCATGCTCTACTTTTTTAGACGGCTTAATTACATCCATTACATGAGCGTCTAAAGAGTGGTTTGGAGATCCATAACTAACCAGTTGATTGTTAACGATATAATTACTTGTACCAGTCGCCGTAACCACTCCGTAGTCAATCAGAATAGAGTCGCCGGGCGTTACCAAGCTCGAAATATCAGTACGCTGTAAGTCAGATTCCATTCCCGGACACCAACCAGCCCGATCGTATATCCAGGTTCCTCCCTGTGCTGGAATCGGGTTGCCTGCGCATTCCTTCCATACTTGCCAGTACAATTCGTTTGCCCCGCCGGCGGCGTTCACAAAATGAAACTGAGGAATAAACTCTCCCTCCTGACCGTGTCCGGTAATCACAGTTCTAATGTCAAACATACTGGCTGTAGGATCGGTCGCCACCATTCTTGGCTCAAAAGATTCATCAGCAATTATTGACGCGTAACCTCTGGAATCTACTCTCCATATTTGCTGAATATCGATTACATCTCGTGGTGGAGTTCCACTGATAAACAAAAATTTAATATCCATTTCTTCCTGATTCTGACCACCACGTTCCAATGTCATTCTTTTTGCTCCCTTGAGCACGGGCGTAAAATCGGTTACATCAAACGTAAATGTCTTCCCTTCTACCCCAAGATCAAGGCCAATGCCATAAGGCGTAACGAGCGACATTATCTCAAACTTCATCGGAGTCTTGTTGTAATAAGTCAAATCGGATATATTCAGCGTTCCGTCTGGCGATACCGTTATGGTTCCTACTTGCGTACCGGTTTCATCGTAAACGGGCATAACTCCGGATTCCCAGTAAGTATATGTAGCATCGTGATTTAAGTCTGATCCCGTTACTGAATACTCCTCCACAGTATTTGCAATATTTACAAGAGAATCAAGTACCGTACTGGTAGTAATATTCGTCGTATACACACCTTGAATTAAATCTACCTGAGGCCGATCATTTAGCTGGGTGAAGTTCATGGAAATATTTTCTCCAGTTTTTAACCTCCAGGCCGGTGCTCCGTCGAATGTTCCATTTGCAAAACCAGTTTCATCGAAGGTGGTTGTTCCACTGCCATCATTAAACTTGTGATAAGATACCAGGTTGGCAAAATTTGGATGGGTCCCGTCAACACTTTTATGCATCCAGTTCTGAATCTCCGTTTGTGCTAATTCAGCATCCCAAACCCGGAACTCGTCAATATGTCCACTATAAAAAAGGGTCCCTCCAATAATGGCTCCTCCAATGTTAAAGTCCTGGATGTCGATTGGCCGCGTTTTTCCGGTACCGGAATGCCATAAGGTTCCATTCAGGTAAATTTTCATCGATCCGGTAGTGGCGTTTTTTGTGAATGCCCAGTGATTCCATTGCCCTTCAATTTCACCTACTGAAGCCAGTTTATCAATTCTGTCGTAGCCCGAACCGTCGTTTCCGCAATCCCAATAAATTCTAGAGTTACTCCATGGTAAATGTACGTTTGTCTGCCGCCGGCCTGAACCGTCCATTCCCTCAAATATCGTAGAGTTCATAGGCATGGCAGCCGTATCACCATAACACCAAAAAGATATGGTAATCTCATTGGAAACCGTGGTCATTGGGGTTCCCAGGTTAACAACCTGGCCACCATTGAACTCCAGGCTATAATCTTCGCTGGTATTTACCAAACCAACCCCTGAACTACCGTAATTATCCCCATTAACCAAAGAACTCACTCCGGCCGCTCCGTCAAATGTTAACTCAACTATTAGATTAGAGGCTCCGTCCCAGGTGAAGGGATTATGGAAATTAAATTGATGTTGCCCTGTGCCTGAAAAGGTCGTATTAAGGTAATAGGTGTTTTGAAAACCGTCCAGTTCAAGTGTATCCGGATGTAAATTTGTCTTCCCGGTATGCTTAAGGTTTATACGTAAATTGTTTACGTCTCCACCCGCCAAAGTCAGATCCAATCGCATACCTGTAATGTCCCCGGCAGACAGCCCTGCCCCCAACAGTTCAGCCGCTGTGAATAAATACTGAACTCTTGCTAATCCAGTGGATAAATTAAACGGATGAGAATCAGGTGTTATTCCTGCTCCTACTACCCCTATGGTCTCGGATGTTGTATCCGAATACGTAACCTCCGTTTGTGTGGATTGGTAATACGTATAGGTCGGTGAGGTGGTGTAATCAAAACTGGTTCCGGAAAAATCAGAAATCACATAATTAGGATGCGTGGCCAACACAGAATCGGTTTTACTGGAATCGGTAATGTAAGTGTTACAACTGTAATCCCATTCTCCGCATCCCAGGTTTGGTGCACTTCCTGTAGACACGAGCGCATTTTTACAACGCATATTGTACAACATGAGTATCTTCTCATAGGTCTGACCGGTATCTTCAGGAAAATTGAATACATAGTCTCTGCCGGTTGAATCCCATGTAAGTGTTTGAATAATGGTTGTGTCTTGAGCCAATAACGGAGCCCACATAACCAGAGCAACCATTGCTAATAGAATGCGCTTCATGCTAAATCGTTTTAGTAACCTAATTCAAAGGACGTTAATTTCAATCGAAATTACTATCGGATTTAACTACCAAGGTTGGATTTTCAAGACTAACCCATCGTTTCATCTTTGAATTGCAAATCGTAGAGATTTCGGTAATGTCCATCTTCAATTTCCAACAATTCATGATGTGGGCCTTGTTCTACTATTTCTCCCTTATCAAGCACAATGATTCGATCACTTTTTTGAATAGTAGAGAGACGATGGGCAATTACCAGCGAAGTGCAATTCTCCGTCAATTTGTTGATGGCCTCCTGAATAATCAGTTCTGATTCCGTATCTATTGATGAAGTCGCCTCGTCCAGAATAAGTAATCGTGGTTTGTAAACATAGGCACGGATAAACGAGATCAGCTGACGTTGCCCAACTGACAGAGTTGCTCCACGCTCCATAACGTCGAAATCATAATTGCCGGGTAGCTTCATGATAAAATCGTGCGCACCTACATGCTTTGCAGCTTCTACCACCTGTTCGCGAGTTATTTCGGGATTACCGAGAGTTATGTTGTTGTGAATCGTATCGGAAAACAGAAAAACATCTTGTAAAACCAATGCAATATTTTGCCGAATCGCCTGCAAACTATAGTTACGTATGTCTTTTCCGTCAATCAGAATCTCCCCCTCCTGAAACTCGTAAAATCTATTTAGCAGGCTGATAATTGAGGTTTTACCTGCACCCGTTGCTCCAACAAATGCTACAGTTTCTCCCGGATTAACTCTGAAAGAAACCTTTTTCAACACCCATTCCGGATCGTTATACGCAAACTTTACATCATTGAAATCAATACCGCCGTCAAACTCAACATCGGTTATCTCGTTCGTATTCTGTATATACTCTTTAGTATCCATCACGTTAAATACCCTTTCCGATCCAATCATTCCCATCTGCAACGTATTGAAACGATCGGCCAGCATCCGTATCGGCCTGTACAGGTTACTTATAAAGAAGAAATACATCGTAATCAGTCCTGCCAACTTTCCGGCATTCATCCCCGGATCATCTACCTTAAATGCCACAGTTAGCAACACCAAACCAATAGAAGTAGCACTAAGAATTTCCACACCAGGTAGAAAAATTGAGAAGGCCATTACTGACTTGATATGTGCCTTCCTGTGTCTTGAGTTGATTTCCCTGAAGGTAGTGGCTTCTTCCTTTTCACGGTTAAATATTTGCACAATCTTCATTCCTGTAATGTGTTCTTGTGTGAATGTATTCAGATTTGCTACTTCCGCTCTTACCTGCGTAAACGCATTCTTAATCGACTTCTTAAAAATTGCCGTTGCCCAAAGTAAAATTGGGATAGGGGCCAGGGCGGCCAATCCGAGTTGCCAATCGACCACCATCATCGCCACTACAAACAAGATTAATTTGAGAAGATCACTGGCGATGGTGAAAATTCCCTGAGAAAACACATCTGCAACCGTTTCAATGTCAGAAACTGTCCTGGTAACTAAGCGTCCGATTGGGTTCTTATCGAAATACTTCAACTTGAAGCCCGATATTTTTTGGAACAATTGTACACGTAAATCCCGAATTACGTTTTGCCCCAGCGAATTGGCAGAATTGGTCACCACAAACTGTATAAGCGCCTCCAACACTAACATGCCACATATAATGATAGCCATTAGGCCCAGACCATTCTCATCACCGTCCTGCACATAGCCCGAAACCATATCCTCCAGCAAGAACACCCTTGCCAAAGCCATAAATCCGGCTGTTACCGTAAGAAAAAGTGACAAATAGAAAATAACCCGATAAGGTTTTGTGTACTTCAACAGTCTTTTGAAGAGTCCAAAATCAAACGCCTTTCCAGAAAGCGAACTACTCATACAATCCCCTCCGGATATTTGATTTGTGTGAGGAAAAGTCCATGCGCAGGAACAGAGGTGCCGGCAGCAGAACGATCCTTCGCCTCCACAATTTGCCCTACTTGATCGGGAGAAATTTTATACCATCCTACATCCAACATTGTACCCACAATTGCTCTAACCATATTACGTAAAAACCGATTGGCCTGAACTGTAAAAACAACTCCCCTACCAAATGGTTCCCAGTAGGCCTGCATCATCTCACAGTTATTTGTTTTAGTATCCGTTTGAATCTTTGAAAAAGAGGTGAAATCCTGATAGTTGAACAGCAATTTCGAGGCTGCATTCATCCGATCAATGTCTAATTCTCGCCTGCATTTGTAGGAGGTGTAGCGAACAAACGGGTCTTTTGAGTAGTGGATAAAATATTGATATGTTCTGGATATTGCATCAAATCTGGAATGGGCTTCTTCATGTACCTGAAAAATTCTTTTCAAACCAATATCCGGCGGCAGCATATTATTGAGCGCAAAACAAGCCTTGTCCAAGTCGATAGATTCATGAAGATCAAAATGAGCGAAGAATTGACGGGCGTGCACCCCCGTGTCAGTTCGTCCGCATCCGGTAATGGCGATCTTCTGCTGAAACAGGACAGAAAATTGTTCTTGCAAAACCTGTTGAATGGAAATAGCATTAGGCTGCATTTGCCAACCGTGATAGTTGGTGCCGTCATAAGCTAGTTCAACAAAATATCGCATGTTGCAAAGCTAAGATTAGAATGCGAAAAGTGGAACAGGGAAACAGGAAAACTGAAAAGAGATTAACAGGTGTTTTTTGACTTTCCTGTTTCCAATTTCTAGTCTTAGCTTTACGCTCATGAAACGTATAGGCCTTATTTCAGATACTCACGGCTTTCTTGATCCAAGGGTAGAAAAATATTTCAACAGTTGTGACGAAATATGGCACGCGGGAGACATTGGTTCGCTTGATGTAACCGATGCTTTGCGGGAAATGGCTCCCGTTAAGGCTGTTTATGGGAATATTGACGACCATACAATCCGCCGGGAGTTCAAGCTGCACGAGAGATTTATTTGCGAAGGGGTTGATGTTTGGCTAACTCACATCGGTGGCAAACCCTACGTATATGATTATCGGATCCGCGAACAAATTACTGCCAATCCCCCAAAGCTTTTTGTTTGTGGACATTCGCACATTTGCAAGGTCCAGATGGACAAACGATTGAAAATGCTCTATATGAATCCCGGAGCAGCAGGAAATCACGGTTTTCATAAGGTGAAAACGCTATTGCGATTTAGCCTTGACGCAGGTAACATAAAAAATCTGGAAGTAGTAGAAATTGGTTCGAGAGGGTAATAGACTTACCTCAAACGATCTACTGATCTTACCAATTCTTCGTCTTTCTTGATTCTCCTGTGAGCCAGGATTACAAAAGGTAATGCGATAACAGGAAAGTACAACCCGATTCCGATAGCTTTTTCCGGTTGATTATTCATTCCGGCAATTTTCGGCCCAAGGGTATAAACATCTATAAACAGTACCACAATTAGCGTGAGCAACAGTGCGTACAAAATTTTACAAATGCTCATTTGCAACTTTCTATTCTTGTACTGAAGCAAGTTAAACAAACAGAGAGCGGCGATGAACGGAATAACAATCTTATAAGGCATCCAAACATCTACCTCATTGGCATTTTCACTTACGCCATAAAGATTAAACAAGACGTTTCCATCATCAGTCATATACTCCGCAAAGCCGAAAAACAGGGTCATAAACAACGAAATCGCTGCCAGGAGAAAGTAAATTGACTGTGCTCTTTGTATCATAATTCCTAAGTTGTCTTTTTTGGCGTATTGTACAAAACTGGAACGCAAAGATAGTTCTACAATTATATTTATCGAGTCTTTGGAATACTTCTTGATAAATAATTGTGGAAAGAATTTTTGGCAATCCATAGACAGGATTTGCAGAATATCACTATACTTGCATTGTTCTTATGCGCCAAAAGTTCTTTTTGGCTACAGAGTACGATCATTAAACATCTGATTTTACACTTATATTATCACATTTATATTTTTTCATGTACGACATTCTTGAATTAAACGAAAAGAAAGTTGCAGAGCTTAAAGAAATTGCTGATGAACTTAACATCAAAAAAGTAGAGAAGCTCAAAAAACAAGATCTTATTTACCGTATCCTGGACGAGCAGGCCATTAACCCTAAATCTTCAGGGCAACAAGCTAAACCAAGTGAGAAAGCTCCGGAGAAGAAGGAAAACGCTCCAGCTTCACAACCAAAAGAGTCCTCTCAGAATACGGCTAACGAAAAGCAACCATCAAACAGACGTCCCAGAAAGGGAAATCAAAATTCCGGTAGTTCCGAAAACGCATCTAACGAATCGAAGGAGCAAAATAAAAGCGCAACTGATTCGAACGATAATAAGGGCAAAGACAACCGCAACAATAACTCTGCTAGTTCCAACAACAATAACGGTGGGGACAGACGAGACAGAAGGCAAAACAACGATCGAAACAACAACAATCAGAATCAGAAGAAGGACAAAGTTGATCCAGCAGAATTGCACGGGTACAATTTTGATGGTATTATCCATAATGAAGGGGTGTTGGAAATCATGCCGGATGGTTATGGATTCTTAAGGTCTTCCGATTACAACTACCTGTCGTCCCCGGATGACGTTTATGTTTCTCAGTCTCAGATTAAACTATTTGGTCTGAAGACGGGAGATACAGTAAACGGATCGATCAGACCTCCGAAAGAAGGTGAAAAATATTTCCCGTTAATACAGGTTAGTAGCATTAATGGACGCGAGCCATCGTTTGTGAGAGACCGGGTTCCTTTCCAGTACCTGACTCCCCTTTTTCCGGATGAGAAAATTAAACTGACCGGACATGTGAAGGATAGTCTTTCTACCAGAATCATGGATTTGTTCTCTCCTATTGGTAAAGGACAACGAGGAATGATCGTTGCACAACCTAAAACAGGTAAAACGGTATTACTAAAAGATGTTGCCAATGCAATTGCCGCAAATCATCCGGAGATTTACTTAATTGTTCTTCTGATCGATGAAAGGCCAGAGGAAGTTACCGACATGCAACGTTCGGTAAATGCAGAAGTGGTTGCTTCTACGTTTGATGAGCCAGCTGAGCGCCATGTAAAGGTATCCAACATTGTATTGGAGAAAGCCAAGCGAATGGTTGAATGTGGACACGACGTTTGTATACTTCTGGACTCGATTACGAGATTGGCAAGGGCTTACAACACCGTGGCTCCAGCTTCAGGAAGGGTACTTTCCGGTGGTGTGGACGCCAACGCACTCCAAAAACCGAAACGTTTCTTTGGTGCGGCGCGTAAGATTGAAAATGGTGGATCTCTTTCGATCATTGCCACGGCACTTACCGAGACCGGATCTAAAATGGACGAAGTAATCTTCGAAGAGTTTAAAGGAACCGGTAACATGGAACTTCAATTGGATAGAAAGATTGCCAATAGAAGAATCTTCCCTGCAATTGACATTACCTCATCTGGTACACGTCGTGAAGATCTACTTATGGATAAAGAAGCACTTCAGCGCGTTTGGATTCTGAGAAAACACCTGGCGGATATGAATCCGGTAGAGGCAATGGAATTCCTGAGAGATCGAATGAACGGTACTCAAAGCAACGAGGAGTTCCTTATTTCGATGAACGGTTAGATTCAACCTTATTTTATATGAAGCACCTTCGACCCTTGCGGATGGAGGTGCTTTTTATTTAGTTTTAACACGTGAAAAAGGCTAGAAATATAGCGGTGATAATGGCCCTGGTTTGGATCATTGTTAAGCTGTTGTTTTTCAATTTTGGGATAGATAAGGAGTACTTCACTATTACGGTGATGCTCAACCTACTTTGTCTGATCATAGCAATTTTTGCCAGTCTGCACTTCTCCTATGATCAAAATTCAGCTGCTAAGGGAATTGGCTTTTTGAGTCAGTTTAAGTCCGCTGCACGATCAGGAGCAATTTATACGGTGCTTATTTATGTATTCATGCTGGTTTACTACTCTGGGTTGGATACGAAATACACCGAAGACGAATTGAGAGCCAGAATTGAACAAATCGAAAGCATGACTGATGAACAATGGGAAGCTTACAAGGAAAAGGACGGTATAAAGGCACAGGACTATTCAAAGTACGACGCGATTGCAGAGAAAAAGGAAGAAGCAGCAGCCGTACTATCACCTTTTGCTGCAGCAACCTTAACTCTAATGGCGCTCATCATTTCTACAATGTTCTTTGCCTTGATTGGAACCATTTTCTATCGTAAAGTTCTTGTTCGTTTCCGATGAGAAGTTTTCGGGTTCCATTCGCCGTGGTTACCTCTTTGTTCTTCTTATGGGGTTTCATAACAGTACTTGTAGATGGATTAATTCCCAGACTAAAAGAAACATTTGAGTTAACCTATGCTCAGTCCGGATTCGTTCAGGTTGCCTGGTTTTTAGCTTACTTCGTAGTGTCTATTCCAGCTGGTTTTCTCATTTCGAGGATTGGCTACAAAAGGGGTATTTTTGTCGGACTTGCTATTGCCGGTCTGGGCTGCATGTTATTCTATCCTGCCGCAGAAACCAGAGTCTACCTCCTCTTCCTGATGGCCTTGTTTATCCTGGCAGGCGGTATAACAATTTTACAGGTAGCAGCCAACCCTTACGTTACGGCTCTTGGTCCACCCCAACGAGCCGCCAGCAGGCTTAATCTTGCACAAGCATTTAATTCCATTGGCACCACCATAGCTCCCATTTTTGGCGCGGCATTTTTATTATCAGATAAAATCCTTGCTGGTGTGGAGATTGAAAGCCTCAACGACAACGAAAAGTTAATCTACTACAATGCAGAAGCTTCGGCTGTAGAAGGCCCATTTCTTATTCTAGGCAGTGTTCTGGTGTTTCTTGGATTAATCGTGGCTTTCATCAAGTTACCCAAGCTAGTCGCTGAGGAAAGTCGAAGGGGCTTTGCTAAAGCATTCAAGAGAAAACCCGTTTACCTGGGAGCAATAGCCATTTTTCTCTACGTTGGTGCGGAAGTAGCAATTGGCAGCTATCTGACCAATTACTTTATGGAAATGGGACTGGTGGATGTAATTAGAAATAGTCCAACTCTTGGAGGTATTGCCGGATTCATTTCCGAGACATTTAATGGCAAATCTCTTAGTGCCATTGATGGAAAAGCTGTGGTTGGCACATTTGTAATGTTCTATTGGGGAAGTGCAATGGTTGGACGTTTTATCGGATCTTATCTAACCACAAAAGTTAAACCGGGAACCGTACTGACGGGGGCCGCCATTGGAGCCATTACTATGGCTATTGTAACAATCTTTTCCAGTGGGATATTGGCGATGTGGTCTGCGCTTTTAATTGGATTGTTTAACGCAACCATGTTTCCAACCATTTTCTCCATGGCTGCTAATGGGGCTGGTAAGTATAGAACACAGGCTTCAGGAATACTTTGCACCTGTATCGCTGGCGGAGCACTAATTCCTATTACTTATGCGTCAATTGCCGACACGACGTCTCTAAGCGACGATGCCGCCACCCGTTTTAAAATTGCCATGTTGGTTCCAATCCTTTGTTACGTTTTCATCGCATTCTACAGCAAGTGGATTAAATCCAATCCACCAACTGCATCAGTAGAAGTGCCTGATGATTTCAATTCGGACTCTGCCTAAACTTTAGTAAGTTCGTAATAGTATTCCTTTTCACTTATGAACAAGCTTTATTTCCTTCTATTTGGCCTGTTTCTAATAGCAGGATGTAATTCCAATGCTGATGAATCTAAATCGATTCAGGTAGAAACTGATTCTGACCTTGAGAACGATGTTGTAAAAACTGCTTATGACCTGGTAAATCCATTTGTCGGAACTGGAGGCCATGGTCATACTTTCCCAGGTGCAACCCTCCCTTTTGGGATGGTGCAACTAAGCCCGGATACCAGACTAGACGGATGGGACGGATGCGGCGGTTATCATTATACAGATTCCGTTATTTATGGATTCAGCCATACCCACTTAAGTGGAACCGGAGTTTCCGACTACGGTGATGTTCTGCTTTCTCCATATACGGGGCAACGCCTTACCTACTTCGATGCGGTAAATAGAAAAGTGTTTCCAAGTAAATTTGACAAAACAACTGAGAAAGCCAGTCCTGGATATTATTCGGTTGAACTTCAAGATCATCAGGTAAAAGCCGAATTAACGACTACTACCCGATCCGGAATGCATAGATACACCAATAATTCTGATCAGGATTTATATGTATTGCTAGACTTACGTCACCGAGACAAATTGTTGGATTACGACATTGAGTTTGTGGATGAAAGAACCATTCGGGGAAAACGAGTTTCAGAAGCATGGGCTGCGGAGCAACATATCTATTTCTATATGCAGTTCTCCGAGCCTTTTTCAATTCTTGGGTTATCTAAGCGAAAAGAAGAGGAATTAGAACCCGGAATTGAAGACCAGTTCCTACAAATGAACTTTGGGGCGGTACAGGAACTTCTTGTGAAAGTTGGTATTTCTGCAGTAGATACAGAAGGTGCTAAAAACAACCTGTTTCAGGAAAATAACGGATGGGACTTTGAAGGAACCCGCGCCAAGGCAAAATCCAGTTGGGAGAGGGAACTTGCTAAAATTGAAGTTTCCGGGGGGTCTGAGGAGCAGCAAGCCGTCTTCTACACAGCGCTGTATCACACTATGATTGCGCCAAATACTTTCTCAGATATTGATGGTCGATATAGAGGATTGGATAAGAAAATTCATGTAGATAAAGACCATACAACATATACCGTATTCTCTCTCTGGGATACATTTCGGTCAACACATCCTTTATATACGATTATCGACCAAAACCGAACCAACGAGTATATAAATACCTTTCTGAAGCACTATAAACAGGGAGGCAAACTTCCAATTTGGGAACTTGCCGGAAACTACACCGGATGTATGATTGGTTATCATGCTATCCCTGTAATTGCTGATGCTCACGTAAAGGGAATCACGAATTGGAATGTTGACCTGGCCTATGAGGCAATGATCGCCTCGGCTGATGCAGATGAACTGGGATTACCTGCCTATCGCAAAAAAGGCTTTATCGAGATGGGAGATGAACCGGAGTCCGTTTCAAAACAACTTGAATATGCTTATGATGATTGGTGCATTGCAAGTATGGGAGAAAGAATAGAGCATGAAGATCACGCCAGATTCTACGAAAGAGCCCAATTTTATAAGAATCTCTTCGATCCGGAAACGGGTTTTATGCGTGGACGTAACAACGGTATGTTTCAATTTCCTTTCGACCCTGCGGAAGTTAATTTTTGCTTTACCGAAGCAAACAGCTGGCAATACAGCATGTTTGCTCCTCAAGATATTTCGGGCTTAATTTCTCTATATGGAGGTCCGAGAAAATTTGAGCAAAAACTCGACGAACTATTCAGCACTGAAATGGAACTCAGCGGAAGGCATCAGGTGGACATCACCGGACTAATTGGACAATATGCCCATGGAAATGAACCCAGCCATCATATGGCATATTTGTACAACTACATTGGAAAACCATGGAAGACAGCAGAACGGGTTGATCAAATTATAGATGAAATGTATTCTAACCAACCAGATGGATTATGTGGTAACGAAGATTGCGGACAAATGTCTTCGTGGTATGTGATGAGTGCGATGGGGTTCTATCCGGTTACTCCCGGAACAGATTATTACGCGATTGGACATCCAATTTTTGACTCAGTTGTTATTCATCTGGAAAACGGTAACGACTTTACTATTACTGCTAATCGTGAGAGTCATAGATCCTACTCCGTAAAATCTTGCCAACTGAACGGGGAGAATCACCTTAAATCCTATTTAACCCATGGCCATATTATGAATGGTGGACATCTACATTTTGATCTTACTCACGAAGCTGGACAGGCATATGGAACCAGGAAAGGAGACCTTCCCGAAACCAGGATAGACAAAAATAAAGTAGTGCCTCCTCTGTACATTGTGGCAGAAAATTATTCTTTCGTCGACAGCATGCTAATTAGCGTTAGAAGTGCCATCCCCAGAACCGGAGAATTATTCATTACAAAAAATGGTCAGTACCTCAATACGTTTGCTGATTCTGCCAATTTTTGGATAACTGAAACTAGCGAAATCACGGCCATGGCCGAATACGATATGGGTGTGGAAACCCGGCCAATAACCGCTGTATTCCGAAAGCGAGATAAAAACATGAAAGTAACCAGCATCTCCAAATATGCTAACCAATACTCCGCCGGAGGAGACCAGGCTCTAATCGACGGTATTCAGGGAGGAAATGACTTTAAAACCGGCTTTTGGCAAGGCGTGCAGGGAGAAGACTTTGAGGTAACGATTGATTTGGGCAAAATCAAGCAAATTGGTGGTATTTCAGTTGGCTGCTTTCAGGATATTAAATCATGGATTTGGATGCCTGAGCTCCTGGAGATTTATACCTCCACTGACGGCAAAACTTTCAACAAGCCGGTAAAGGCCAGCCATCAGATGCCTAAAGATAAATACGGGTCTTACAGAACTGAAATTCGAACAAAGTTAAACTCTGGAAGTGTTCGCTATATCAAAGTCAGAGCTAAATATCCTGGAGACTGCCCGAATTGGCATCTGGGTGCCGGAGGTAAAGCATGGATATTTCTGGACGAAATAAGTCTTTGGTAGACGGTATAATGCGTTACCATTCTTTCACATAACCTGCATCTACCATTTGGTGAGTTGAGTTTGTTGTTAGTGCATAATTAAAGCCTGCGTAAACAGAGTATGCTCCAACGCTTCCCTCTTTATTCAGAGCCAAAAACCCTACTTGCAGATTTTCCAAATTCGGATGTTTCCTGATAATTCTATCCACGGCCTCCCTACAAGCTTCTTCAGGTGTAGCTCCATTTCTCATTAATTCCACTACGATTGCACTTCCTGCAACCCGAATTACCGCCTCTCCCACTCCAGTTGCACAAGCTGCACCAACCTCACCATCAACGAACAACCCGGCTCCAATAATTGGTGAATCACCCACACGTCCGTGTAATTTGTATGCCATACCACTTGTGGTGCAAGCTCCGGCCAAAGTACCTTGACCATCAATGGCGAGCATGCCGATGGTATCGTGGTTCTCACTATTAATTTTTGGTTGGTATTTACTCTCCACCTTCCATTTCTCCCATTCCAGTCTCGCTTCTTCGGTCAGCAAATTGGTAGGTTTAAATCCATTTTCGATGGCAAAATCCAAAGCTCCTTTGCCACTTAGCATTACGTGCGGTGTTTGCTCCATCACTTTTCTGGCTACCGAAATGGGGTTCTCAATATTCTGAAGGAAACTGACTGCACCACAATTGGAATCGTGATCCATGATACATGCATCCAAGGTAACGTTTCCATCCCGGTCAGGCAGTCCACCAAGTCCTACGCTGGTATTTGTTGGGTCAGATTCAGTCACACGAACCCCATCTTCTACTGCATCCAGCACCGAGCCCCCGTTGACAATTGTACTTTTTGCTGCCTTGTTAGCAGCTAATCCATGATTCCAGGTAGAGATGATAACGGGCCCATCAAATTGTGATGGGGCGGCTCCGGTCTTATCTCCTTTTTGCTTATCGAACGGCTGATTTGATAATGATTCAGAGCACCCTACCAATGCTGCTCCTGCTGCTGCGATCGCAGTGGTTTTAATAAAGCTTCGTCTAGTCTTCATCTATGTATCCTTGACCATACCCATAACCGTAGCCATAGCCTTAGCCATAGCCATAGCCGTAGCCGTAGCCATAGCCTAGTCTAAACCTATTCCATTTACGAGTTTTGATTCCGTTAAGTACCAATCCGGCACTATTGACCTTGCTTTTAGCCACGATTTCCTCAAGAAACTCCACTCCTCTTCTGTTGGCTACATTGGTGTTCATAACGAATATGCCCACATCCACCTTATCCAACAACACCATGGCGTCGCTTATCAAACCAATTGGAGGCGTATCCAGAATGACCACCTCATAATTCTTTCTTCCGTATTCAATTAATTCCTTCAGCTTTTGGCTAAGCATCAATTCTGACGGATTTGGAGGAACAGGACCAGATAAGATCAAGTGCGCTGATTCTTCCGGTAGTTCCTTGGTTATTTCTTCTATGCTTTTCTTTCCGATTAGGTAGGAAGAAACTCCATTATCGTTATTTAAATCAAATGATTGGTGAACCTTAGGCTTGTGCAAATCCAGATCCACCAGAAGCGTTTTCTTTTGCGACTTTGCCAAAACCATTGCCAGGTTACTGGACAAAAAAGTTTTCCCTTCCCCGGGGAAAATAGAAGATACCAAAATGACCTTAGAATCCGATGTGGAATTCAGATACGACAGGTTGGTACGCAAATGTCTAAACGCCTCCGTAATTTGAGCTTTTGGTCGTGCGGCGATTACCAACTTCTCGGAGTCAATCTCCTTATGGTTAGGAATGCCAGACAAAATTGGAAGACTCGTCAGATCACGTAAATCCTGAAGCTTCTCAATCTTGTCGAAATATAAGTATCGTATAAAGGCGATCAATATGGCGATGACCACTCCGACCAGAATAAATATGTAGTATATCTTGTTCTTATTGGGGCCTACCTTCCCAACGGATCGCGCCTTTTCGATGATCTTGACTTGAGGGGTAATACCTGCTTTTGCTATTTCGGTGTTCGCTTGCTTTTCCAGCAGGAATAGGTACAACTTCTCATTTACCTGCTTTTCCCGCTGAATTGAAAGCATATCACGCTCTTTCCTTGGAACTTTCTTAATGAGCCCGGCATACTGCGACAATTGTTTTTCAACCGCTTGCCTCTTTTCAACTAATGCCTGCCGTGTATCATTCAGGTAACGTAGAATGTCTTTTTTTAACGTAAGAATCAAACTATCGATCTGGTGCATCTGGGCATGGGTAGGTTTTATATCCAACGTGGCGTTGTTCCTTTGAATTTGCATGGTATAAAGTTCTTCCAGACTTCTTTGCAGGAAATCATCTTTATCGGGAACGTACGAACTAGGAGGTATGAGATTATGATCTTTCGTTCTCTGTATGTATTTCTCCAGATTATCAATTGATTGTAGTTGTAAAACCAGTGTTCTTCGCTGCGCATCGAAACTCACCCACTGTTCAAAGAACTCATTGGATTCTTTACCTAAATCCAAAATGCTGGAGTCCTTTCGGTAGTTTTCCAAATCAGTTTCCAAAGTGTCTAAACGAACCTTTAAGGTGTCAATCTGATTGCCTATATGAAATAATGTCCTTGCATGAATAGTATCTTCGGTCTCCTCTGAATAGTCAATATAAACCTTGGAAAGGGTGTCCAAAAACATTTTTGCTCTCGCCGGAATGTGATCCGCCAATTGGATTTGGAGTATCGTTGTGTATTCTACGTTTTCTATGGAAAGAGACTTTCGAATCTTACTGATCAACGAACCTTTTGAATGGACGATGATCTCATATTTAAGTTGGTTTAGTCTTTTTTCGGATCGTTTGCTTAGTTCCGGCCGTCTTTCAGTTTGAATAATGTAATCTTCGTTTACTTCTCTTTGCTCAAAATGATGAGTGCGAACAAAGGGCACGCCATCCAATTCGTATTCCAATCGATAGGTATCTACATTTTCAATTACAAAGTTGATTGGAATGCCTTCCAAACTGCTATTGACCACATCTATATTTACCTTAAACGGCATAGAATTGTACAACTCTGTAGTCTTTAACCTTCCTTTGATAAAATATGAGACCTTGAAGTCTAGTTTGTCCAGAGCCTTTTCTATTAAGTCGTAAGAGGATAGAATCCGTTTTTGATTGGTGATATCACCATAAACCCCCATGTAGCCAATACTCTGATAGATCCTGTCCT
The DNA here is from genome assembly GCA_965267315.1 of Parvicellaceae bacterium. Lineage (GTDB taxonomy): Bacteria > Bacteroidota > Bacteroidia > Flavobacteriales_D > Parvicellaceae. The sequence continues at coordinate 2,481,136 of OZ253949.1, read as the reverse complement.
GATAGTTATAAGTGTCATTTGACTTCAACAAAATTTGCGTACTGGCTGCATACATGTCCGTCATTCTATGCGCATAGAAAAATGCCAGACAAAACAGTGCTACAGGAATAATTAGGAAAAAATGCCAGTTCTTAACAAATACTCTATAAACGACCTTCAAATCGTCCGTATTAATTAAGTTGTTGGCTTTCTTCTTCTGGTTTGGTATCTCCGCCATGGTCGGTATTAAGCTGCAAATATAGCAGCATCGATAATATTAGTTCGCGGTATCCTTACGTTTAAACCACAAAGAGGTTCGGTTCACACGTCATTTATTTTATGTTCGGCCGTTTTTTCACGTAGTTTAAATAATGGGCTATTTTGTGTTCAGTCTAAATATTTATATTTGACCCTGTAATCAACAAGTGGAATGAAAAGGTTCAACTTTATACTATCAATCTCGGTGCTGGCTATGTTGCTGTGTTTTAGTGATGCTTCTTACGGGCAAGTAGCTGGAGGAGGCCCTCCTGGCCCTCCCGGTGATCCACCTTGTTGGCCACCTCCCTGTGTACCAATTGATGGAGGAATGGGGCTGTTACTCGCCGCCGGAGCATTAATCGGAGGAAAGAAATTGTACGACCTGAATAAAGAAGGTGACACCAAAAGTTGAGCGAGTTCTCAACTTTTTTTTTCATGCAAAAAATCCTGAAAAATAGACTTTTCAGATTCCTGATTCTGTCCGTTGCCATTTACGTTGCCTGGCAGTTTATATATGCCTATATAATCAACCCACACACCAGTCTGGATCATCTTGTGTCAATTAATTTGGCACATAGTGCAGATGTAGTTCTAAGATTATTTGGTTACGATAGTACGGTTGATTACCTAAGATTGGAAAACTTCATCATTGTTCGCCTGCAAGACTCTACGATGCCGGGTGTGCGCATTGGTGATCCGTGTAATGGAGTTAGCCTATTTGGATTGTTTGCTGCGGTAATCTTGGCGTTCCCGTCTAAACAAAACCAAAAAATAAATTGGAAAAAACTTTGGTTTATACCACTAGGAATCTTGCTCATTCATTTTCTAAACGTTATCCGCATTGCCGTGCTAACGGTAATTGCATCTTACAATTTTGAAGCGCTAAACTTCAACCATGATGTTACATTCAAAATTGTAACATACGGTTTCATTTTCATCCTATGGTACGTTTGGATCAATAGGTTTTCAGGGTTCAAAGTAAAGTCTTCGAAAAAGTCACCGATCGATAAGGACAAGGGAAATTCGGGCGTAGAATGAGACCACTGGCACGAATAGTTGTTCATCTGGCTATCCTCTCCGGGTTGGCCGCCTTGTATTTTTTTCGAGATTTTATTTTCGTAAATGCCAATAGCCACATGGAATATCTTAGGCTCATTGAGGGCGACCCAAATGCAGATCTGATTTCCAACTATACACATAGCAAGATGGTTGCTTTTTTCGGTGATTGGACCCGCGAGGACATCTATAAGTTCAAATGGATAATGACGCTAAGTTTTACGTGTGCTTTTGCGTTAACCGGAGTTTTGGGTTTTATTTTAAGCGGTTTAAGAAAAGAAGCCAAGTGGATCGCCATATTTTATGGAGCGACGTTTACGCTAGCCTTCCTTCTATACTTTCTTTCATACACGGTTTCCAGAAATATTATAGGTCTGCTCCACACACCTGTCCCTTATCTGCTATTTTTGATTGTAGTACAACTAAAACGTAAAATGGAATTGCATGAATGATGATCGGGTTTTATACGAGGATAATCACCTCATTGCTGTATTTAAATTTGCATCAGACATTGTGCAAGGCGATAAAACGGGAGACAAGCCACTAAGTGAGCGGGTAAAGACCTATCTGAAAGACAAGTATAACAAGCCTGGAAATGTATTTTGCGGAGTGATTCATCGGATTGACCGTCCAGTAAGCGGAGTCCTTTTGTTTGCCAAGACTTCAAAAGGCCTATCCAGAATGAATCAGCTATTTCAGAAGAAAGAGGTAAAAAAAACGTATTGGGCGGTAGTCAAAAACCCTCCTCCAGCGGATACACAAAAACTTGAACATTTTCTGGAGAAGAATCAAAAACAAAACAAGTCGTACCCAGTTTCTAAAGAAAGGGGAAAAGAAAGTAGTTTAACCTATCAACTGCTTTCCTCCTCAGACAGGTACCACTTGCTTCGTGTCACTCCACATACTGGCCGGCACCATCAAATCAGATGTCAGCTGGCGGCAATTGGGTGCCCGATAAAGGGCGATCTTAAATATGGATTCGATCGATCCAATACCGATGGTTCAATTCATCTACACGCCAGACAAATAGAATTTACCCATCCAATTTCCAAAGAAAACATAGTGATTAAATGTCCAACACCCGAAGATTCGCTTTGGAACTTCTTTGAGCAGCAAAATCTTGACTAATACCGAACTTTTTTTCTGAACTCTTTAAGTTGAGCACGCTTTTTCTTGGTCTCTAGCCGCTTTCGTTTCTGCGCTTTGGATATGGTTTTTAGTTTACGGTCTTTCTCCTGACGTAATGCACCTTGCAAAAACTCAACCATTCGCGAAATACAAAGCGCTTTATTTTTACTTTGGCTCCGATAGGTTTGCACGCTTAACTGAAGAAATCCATCACGAGTAAGCCTGTTTCCGATTCGACTCTTAATCAATGCCTTCTCATCATCCGTGAGACAATTTGATTGTTCCAGATGAAAACGAATGGTAACCCTGGTCTCCACCTTATTGACATGTTGTCCACCCGCCCCACTACTTCTAGACGTTACGAATTTCGCCTCTCTTTCTATGTCCTCTTCTGTAATCAAATCTTAAGTGCATCGTTATAAATAAGGATGGAACGCTTTCGTCCTTCAAAGTTCAGATAAATTTCATGAAAACCTATATTTAGACTATGCGATTATGCATTTTGATCACCATAATTCTTTACAGTATTACGGCACATACTCAGTACAAGAAAACTTATACGGTTACGATCGACACATTTGAAAACGGCAAAATTTTCCTGTACCAAACTGTCAGAAAAAAACAAACCAAAGAGTTTAAACTTCACGAGTTTTATCTGAAGCAAGACGTAAGAACAACATTGTTTTATTCAAATGGCAGCAAATGGATGGAAGTAAGGCGTGTCACTAAAAAAGGCACATACGGCAGGTATTGTAATGAAATTCGCTACGAATTGAAAGAATACTATCCCAATGGTCAGCTAAAGCGTAAAGAAATTAACTCTTGTGACTGTTACCGTTCCAGGGTTTTAAATTACAACAAGCAGGGTAAAAGAACCTCAACTGAGCGTACAAAGAACAGGTGGATTAAGAAAAGAATCGACTAACGACATTAAAACATCGGCAGACGCCTCTTTTTTAACTTACCGTACAACTATCTTTGAATTTGTATTAAACCCCCGACACATTGACTACTATAACTCAACCCGTTAGTATCCTAATTGTAGATGACTTCAAAATGGTTCGCGCCGCCTGGAGGCATCTTTTGTCCCAACAAAGTTCAGCCCAGGTTGTTGGTGAAGCTTCGAATGGAATCCAGGCACTGGAAATGTGCGAAAAGCTCAAACCGGATGTGGTGCTGATGGACCTAAACATGCCAGTAATGAATGGCGTGGATGCTATTCGAAATGTAAAACAGCGATTTCCCTGGATCAAGGTTATTGCTTTAACCGTATTGACCGAGTTTGCCTACGTTAAATCTGTACTAAAGCTAGGTGCAGAAGGTTATTTAAGCAAAAATTCTGATACGGAAGAACTTTACCTGGCCATCGAAACCGTACACCAGGGTGACCAGTTTTTGGGCAAGGATGTGCAGAAAATTTTGCTTCAAAATGCACTTGATGAAGATCCGGCGAACAAACGCCTTACAGCAAGAGAATTGGAAATCATCGAACTAATTAGCAGAGGTTTAACCTCTCTCGAAATAGCAAAGCAACTGCATCTGAATGTTAAGACCATTGAGAGCCACCGGAGAAACATATTTAGAAAAACAAATGTGAAGAATTCGATCGAACTGATCCGTATCGCCCTTGAAAGAGGACTCATCCTTAAATAGCTAAGGGCATACCCTTTGAGTTAGCTAGGTAAAACCGCCATTTTATTTAAGTGTGATTTAAGTATTCTTGCCTGATCCAAACCGCGGCGATAATTTTAAACCAAGAATGGCGGGAAACAAAACAGCTCATTTCCTTTCTGGCTTCCTTGAGTTGTTGAGTAGGGTTACTTAGTTATCTCCATTTTCACCTGGTCAACGATAACCAAAGCCGGCCATTCTTTTTTACGAACTCAGCAGATTCCAATATTTTTATTATCAGGGCAAAACCAAACGATCCTGGCGTGTCATTTATAATAGAGCCTACCACCAGGATAAATGCTTTAAATCAAGCAAAATGATCTAAAAATGCCTGCTTTTTGGTAGCCGATACATCTACTGTACTGCCATCTTTCATTTCAACGTATCCCCCTTTGCCCTTTTTATAGGCTTTTACATACTGCATATTGATAAGGTGAGACTTATGTACTCTCACAAATCCGAGTTCACCAAGTATATTTTCGTAGAATTTCAGTGTCCGACAAATAACTTTCTTCGAACCGTCAGTGAGATGAAAATCCGTAAAATTATCATTGGCCTGACATCGGATTATATCTTGCACCTCCACCACTTCGAATCCATCTAAAACGGGCAGCACAATCTTCTTAAGTTGGCTATTAGTAATTTGGATATTCTCCAGCAGGATTTGCGTATTGATGTTATTTGACACCTGTTTATGCGCCTCTATTTTTTCTTTAACCTTAGCGGTGGCCGTAACCAACTCGTCAATATCTATGGGCTTTAGAAGATAGTGCGACGCGCTGTGATTTAGTGCTTTTATAGCGTAGTTTGAATAAGCTGTTACAAAAATTGTCTCAAAAAATATCTGTCCTTTAAACTCCTCAAGTAGATCGAAGGCATTTCCGTAAGGCATCTCTACATCCAGAAATACCAGATCAGGTTTCTCACTTTTTATGATCTCTACACCGTTCTTCACTCCATCCGCTTCTGCAACTACCTCTACTCCGTTGCAATACTTGCTTAGGTAGTTCCGCAAAGTAACTCTGCTCGCTTCCTCGTCTTCTACTATAACTGCTCTTATGCTCATACTGCCTTTCTTTTAGGGATTATCAACTCAACCCTGGTACCTATTCCGTCGTCAGTAAGATCCGACACCTTCAGCTTTAGATCTTGTCCATACAATTCTTTAATAATTCTCAACCTTTCTTCAATATTTTTCATCCCGGTTGACTTCCCTTCTCGCTGATGTTTGGTCTTTAATTCTTTCGATTTTTTCCTTCCAATACCATTGTCTTCAATAACCCAGAACAGCTCATCTTCATGTTCCGTGCAACTTACTTTTAGCGTCCCCTTCCCTTCCGAATACCTCAGGCCATGCCAAACTGCATTCTCTATATAAGGCTGCACCAGCATTGGCGGCACCTCTACATCTTCCATCGATTGTACATCAAGAGAAAATTCATAATCAAATTTATCTTTGAATCTAAGGTGCTCCAATCCGAGATACAATTCTAAAGTCTTAACCTCACTATTTAACGGCACGAAGTCATGTTTAGAATTTTCAAGCACCATCCTCATCAGCCGAGAAAATTCAGACAAGTATTTATTTGCGGATCGTTCGTCGCTTTGAGATATGAAACTATTTACCGAGTTGAGCGAATTAAAAATGAAGTGTGGGTTCATTTGGGTTCGCAGAGATTTAAGCATCAGTAATTTGTTTGCTTTACGCTTTTCCCTGTTTCCCCTAATGAATAAAAAGAATGAAATCAATAAAATCCCAAAACCAGCGAGCAAACTGTAAATGAATATTTGCGCATCGTCTCTTTCCTTAATAATCAAATCGAACTGTTTGTGATTCAGTTCGGCTTCCTTCTGAAGGAGTCGAATCCGTTTATCCCGGTCGTAGAGATCTGCTTCCAACCGCAGGGCAAGTAGTTTCTCCTTTTCACGTTCCAGATCGAGGGAATCTTTGGATTTTACAAAGTTCTTATAAGCCTCCAGTGCTTTGTCATATTCTCCTACCTGCTCATAGGCCTCTACCAGAGCTTCATATCCCTGCACCTCGTTTTCAAGAACTCCGATATCAGCGGCCAGGTCAATGGAATTTTTGATATACGGAATCGCATCAACAGGATTATTCGTATTCATATACACCTGCGCCATGTTGAAATTGGACTGGTACAAGCTGTTATTTACTGCATCTACCTGTTGTTGAAACTCAGGATCTTCATCGTCTTTTTCTCGCTTCTTTTTCTTCTTGCTCTGCTTCTCCTTCTCATTGTTGTAATAATCCAACGCCGCGTTGTTGGCCTGAATCTGGGCGCTGCTATTACCACGTGAGCCGTAAAATTTATTGACATTGTCGTAATATCCCCAAACTGCCTGCTCGTTATTACTATTTATACCATTTTGCAGACCCTCATCAAAATATTTCATCGCGGCCGTGGAGTCGTTTCTAATGTCGTATATCTGGCCAATCCAGTTACAGACCTCTGCCAGCTTGGTAGTATTTCCTGAAAGCTCCAGCTTCTTCTTTTGTACTTCAAATATGCCCAATGCGAGGTCGTATTTGCCGGTATTAAAATACAATCGACCAAGGGCCTCTTTGGCTTCATCTACATCGGTATCCTGCCCACGTTCAGTAGCCAGCGTGATGAACCGCTCATAATGTTCAATGGCCTTGTCAGTATTTTTGTTAGCCTCGTACGACTGGGCCAGATATTTAATTGTAAGGTATTCCCCGTTTGTCTCTCCAATCGCCTGAAAGAGTTTATGAGAGCTGGCAAAACTCTCTAAGGCGAGATTGTACTTGCTCAGAGCATAATAAATAGAACCTAGTGTATTAAGACAATAGGCTTCGGCTCTTTGATTCTCTTCTTTCAGGGCGATTGCCATCCCCCGCTCAGCCATATCAAGAGCTTCTTCCGCATTGAAAGCGGTCAATTCATTTGCCTTGTTTATGTAATCAAATGGATCTGAAGAATGGAGCGAATCAACCTGCCCAATTACCGGTAAACAGCAAACAATTAGTGATATGACCAGTACTATCCTCACTTCTCAATCCAGACCACTCTGGAGTCTTCTGAAAGATCTTCATTGGCGCATTCCGACCCGGCACAAAAACCAAGTTTCCAGCCAGAAGCCAGCTTAAGAAAATATCCATACCCTTTTATGCGCTCCACCTCTGTTTGTTTCTCCAGTGGAATATCGGCCCACCTTGTGCCTACTGTGTAACCTTCAGGGGTCACAAAAGCATCGTGGGTTACAAACCGAACCGTATCGCCTTCTGAATTAATGACCAACTTAAAATCGTAGCCATAGTAATTAGTTTCTATGTAAGTATCCTCACCACCGCCTGGTGATAGAATCACCTTAACCGTATCACTTATACCCATTGGAGGTATTGCAGAATAATCTGCTACGGTATAATTGTGGCCTTCGTTTTCCGGTTCTTCTCCACACATCACAAAGAGTGGGCTTATTAACAACATTAAAAGTGCTTTTTTCATAGTACTGATATTAACAAACTTAATTCTATTTACGGTATCCAAAAAACTTGGTTTCCCCTTTCTGATACTGTAAACCCACCCTAATAAATGGTTCACTCCCACTACAAATAATTTAACTCATTGATAGAGGCAGTTTACTAATTCATACTTCTGATTTCGCTTTGGCTTGAATATGTTTGATTCAGCAAAAACCACATTTATGAGAAAGCTTCTTCTACTTATGAGCGCCACTATTGGAACAATTGCAACACTCAGCGGGCAAACAAACAACTCTTCTAATCCGGTAAACAATATCAATGAACCAGGTGAAATTGTTGCATGGCAGCAGCGAGGAGGTGATTTCCAAATACAGCAAGTGGTGTCAAGGGGAGGAAGAGGAGGATCGGTGGTGAATGTCAACTTTGATCTGACCAATTCTGAGATGCGCAGTGGACGTGGCAGTTCTCCTCTAAACCTTGCGTCTTCAGGGAACAAGTTTGAAATGCGCGGGAGCCGGGGAAGAGGCGGTGATTTTAATCTCATTAATAATCAACCCAAGCAATCGAACCGGAATGACGAAATGGTACAGGGACAACAAGAAAGGGGTGCCAAAGAAAAAGAGGTTATAGTATTTGAAAACCAGTCAGATGCAAAAGGGATATCCATTAACGCTCCTAAAATAAATCTCCCAAAACTATCTCTGGCAAAGGAATCAGGAACGAAAAAGCACAAGTCCGGACTGGAAAAGGACTTTTTAAAAAAGCACTTGTGGAGCAAATTTCACCGGCTTTTGGGAAAGTTAAGGCGAAAAAAAAGGCGTCGCTTTTTGTTTAGCAACGCCTGTTTTATCTTCTAACACAGTTTACCTAAACCTTACGTTCCTGCAACTGTTCATCATGAATTTTTTCAGCCTGAATCTCGCCATCGTGATTCGTTTCCACAGCTTTATCTTCAAAACCGAACTTATCGAATCCTATTAACGTTACATGGATATCGTGCTTACTCGCATTGATATCAATGAAATCGTGAATTACTTCCTGAATCTCATTACTCATCGTGTGGCATTTACGGGCACTCATTTTAACCGAGGCTCCATCAGGAATTTCCTGTAGTGTCTGCATTAAAGCTCCCTTATTCAGAAAAGACACCATTTGAGAAAACGAAATGGTCATCTCCTTCTTATTCTCGTCCCAATGCTTTATAAAAGCAAGTTCATAATTCTTCTTTAGAATAAAGAACATCGCCAGGGCAAACCCGATTCCAACACCTTTCAAAAGATCCGTGGCCACAACCGATGCCACCGTTACCACGATTACCAGTCCGCCTTGCCACTCCCTTTTGAACATCGCAATTACCTTTTTCAGCTTTAGAAGTTTAAAACCAAGTACACAAAGTATAGCTGCCAGAGCGGCAGTAGGAATCATTTCAAGAAGCCACGGAAAGGTGAACAAACTGATAACCAGTAGCAGTCCATGATAGATCGCAGATAATCTGGTTTTCGCTTTGGCATTAATGTTAGCCGAACTTCGAACGATTACCATTGTAATTGGCAAGCCACCAATAAGGCCTGACAAGGCATTACCAATCCCCTGGGCCTTAAGTTCTTTGTTGGTTGGAGAAATATTTTTATCCGGATCAAGCTTATCTGTTGCCTCAACACTTAACAGTGTTTCGATACTTCCCACGATTGCTATCGTTACAGCTACAACCCATACCTGAGGATTGGTTAACGCCCTGAAATCGGGTAATTTGATCAAGTTCTCAAAGTCCCATTCGTGAACCTCCTTCGGGAGTTCCACCAATTGTTGCGAAACAAGAGCTAGTGAACCACCAGAATCAGCCCCCATGTTTCGGAACCAGTATGCCAAACCTCCACCAACAATTACAGCCACCAGCGACCCTGGAAGGTATTGAAAGAACTTTCTTGATTTAAAGAACTTTTGCTCCCATAAAATCATCAGAAATATACAGGCGCAGAAGATAATCAACGCACCCATTGATGGAGAAGCCAACGCTGCTTTGGTCTCCAGATAAAGTTTGGTAAGCAGGTGCAGATCATTCTTACTTGCAACCTCATTCGCCTGCATGTAAGTATCGTATGCCACCTGGCTGCTTACCGATCCTTTATAGCCTCCCAGAATAGCCGGAATCTGCTTAAGCATAAGTATTAAACCAATGGAGGCCAACATCCCGTTAATTACAGAAGTAGGGACAAAATAGCCTATCACCCCCAGGCGGAACAGCCCTAATAAGAATTGAATTACCCCGGATAAGAAAACTGCCAGAAAGAATATGGACAGGTCGCCATTAAAGGTGGCAATACCGGCTACCACAATGGTAATCAAGCCCGCGGCCGGACCACTTACCCCAAATTTTGAGCCGCTAAAGAAGGTAACTACAATACCCCCGATAATCCCCGCCACCAGGCCGGAAAACGCATTTACGTTAGATCCCTGTGCAATACCAATACACAAAGGAAGCGCAACCAACCACACCACGACTGCGGCGGGAAAATCACTTTTGAATTTAGAAATGTCTAAACGATTGTTGCTTGACATGAAAATTAATTTGATACCCTTTCGGGTGGTTAAACATAGTTTGGTTTTAGGTTGTAGAGGTTAGGCCCTAGAATTGGGCGGTGGTGTTTCTACGTCCAAAAAAATGTTTACCCGATCGTCGTACTCACTTATCGAGAATACCTCAGTAAGGCGTTGCTGATCTTTTAGCTTCGGAAGCACATTTTCAAGAAACTCATCTTTCTCAAAGTCTGACTCCTCTTTCTGCTCATTATCACTCTCCTCTTCTGCGTCTAAATCAAAATCAAACTGCACAACAATCCCATCTGCCCCAATCGAAATGCTTTCAACTGGTAAAACTATGTTTAGTCCAATAAGGAATAAAAACACAGAGAATAAATATTTAGGAACTGCGTGCAACAAATCTGTACAACGGATTAACGGTTAAAAGGTTCGCTAATATACTAAATTGGGTCAACATCCTTTCTAATGATACACGACTTGAAAGCATCCTGTTTTTTAGTACCTACAACACACAACTCGACAAAGTCTTTAATCTTTTTCGGAGATGCTTTTCCATCAAATTTTATAAGAATATTCATCAGATAAAAATTCCTGATCCTGGCTATAAAGGGTTCCTGTGGACCGAGCACCCATCCGCCCAGTTGATCTTGTAATTTTTTGGTCAGGAACAATGAAGCTTGCTCCGTAATTTGTTTGTCGCGGTGTTTAACGGTTAATTGAATGAGCCTGTAAAAAGGAGGATAATGAAAATTTCGTCTTTCCAACAACTCCTGATTATACATTCCGTGGTAGTCATTTTCTATTACCTTCTGAATAATCCAATGATTTGGATTCCAGGTTTGAATCACCACTTTCCCACGTTTCCTTTTCCTCCCTGCTCTGCCACTTACCTGTGCCATAAGTTGATACGAACGCTCAAAGGCACGGAAATCCGGGAAATTGAGCATATGGTCGGCATTTAAGACCCCTACCAGTGAGACATTATCAAAATCAAGTCCCTTGGTTACCATTTGCGTCCCTACCAGAATATCTACCTCCCTGTTTTCGAAAGACGCCAGTAAATTCTGATAGGCGTACTTAGAACGAGTTGTATCCAAATCCATCCGTGCAACCTTGGCCTCAGGCAGGAACTTCGCTAAATCTTCCTCTATTTTCTCGGTTCCAAAGCCAATCATGTTCAGTTTATGACTTCCACATGCCTCACATGTATTGGGTGGAGCAATTGAATAACCACAGTAATGACAACTTAACTTCCGCTGGAACTTATGAAATGTAAGACTCACATCACACCGCGTACATTGCGGAACCCAACCACAATCTTCACAACTCCACTGGGGGGTGTAACCCCTTCTGTTCTGAAACAGAATAACCTGCTCTCCATTTTCCAAAGCCGCCTGAACATGTCCCATCAGAAAAGAACTGAAATGGGCACTCATCTTCTTCTTTCTATGCTCTTCTTTGATGTCTGCACAAAGTATCTCGGGCAACTTAATCCCTCCGTATCGTTTGGTCAATTCAGCCAAACCATATTTACCATTAGTTGCGTTCCAGTAGGTTTCTATACTCGGAGTGGCCGACCCTAATAAAACCTTAGCATTGGTGATGTTAGCGAGCACAACTGCCGCATCACGGGCGTGGTATCTTGGAGCCGGATCGTATTGCTTGAAAGAGTTCTCGTGCTCCTCGTCTACAATAATCAGATCCAAATCCGAAAACGGAAGGAAAATGGCAGAACGCGCCCCTAATACAATATCGTAACCAGTTCCATTTAGAACCGAGTTCCATATCTCCACACGCTCGTTCGCATTAAATTTTGAATGATAAACGCCAATCCTATCACCAAAAAAGCGCTTGAGCCTGTTGATGATCTGTGTGGTAAGAGCAATTTCCGGCAGTAAATAAAGTGCCTTACCACCATTATCAATCACCTCCTGCATTTTCCGGATATACACCTCCGTTTTTCCACTTCCTGTAACACCATGGAGTAAGCAAACCCTATTGGATTTAAATACTTCATTTATTTGGTTGAGAGAATGGGCCTGTTCTTCACTTAGATCATTTAAGTCATCTACTTTACCATCGTACTTTTCAATACGCCCGATTTCTTTATCATACAGTTCGAAGATGCCTTTCTTCACCAACTGATTGGTCTGACTGGAAGTGGCCTCTGCCAGCTTTTGAAGCTCTACTTTTTTAACTTCTTTTGGAGCATCAGAATATCTTCTACTCTGCTCTACATACCGCATTAGTAACTCGAGTTGTTTAGGGGCTCTCGATAAATCATCGAAGGCATCCTTAAGAGCTTCTTCGGTTTCATACTGCTGTGCTAACCTGATGTAGGTTTCAATTTTTGGCGAGTAGCGTTCTTTTAATTCTTCCTCAATCAACACAACTCTTTTCTCAATCAGTGATTTTACTATTGGATACACCGTTTTCTGATCCAATATGTCAGAAATATCCATCAAACTGAGTATCTCACGCACCTCCAGAGCTTCGGTAATCAGAAACTCTTTATCTGATAATCGATCGTAGTTTCTGTCGAAATCCGGATTTAAAACAATCCTGCTTTCGCTTGCCAACTTAAGTGCTGTGGGTAACGAAGCTATCATCACTTCCCCAATGGTACACATGTAATATTCGCAAATCCACTCCCAAAAACGGAACTGACTCTCGGTGACGATGGGCTGATCGTCCAGGACTGATTCAATATACTTTGCCTGATATGCGGAGGGAGCCGTTTCGTGAACATTTCGCACAATGGCAGAGTACCTTTTTCTCCTTCCAAACTCCACCACCACTCGCTGGCCAGGCAAGACCAAATCGGTTAGTTCATGCGGCACCCTGTAGGTATAGAGGTTCGGCACCGCTACCGGTAAAATGACGTCTACAAATTTTGTAATGCGACCAGCCACAGAATTATTTTGAAAGTGTATTGACCAAATTAAGCAGGTCCTGACGAATCTCTTTGTTGTGTTTAACGGATTGTGCAAAATCGGTAAACCTCACCTCATTATTGACGATCCCTATCATTGCATTAGACTGCCCATTGTTTAAAGCCATAACAGCTTCAGAGCCTAATCGGGAAGCCAGTACCCGATCAAAGGCAGACGGGGCTCCGCCCCTTTGCACGTGTCCCAGAATAGTTACCCGCGTATCAAAAAAATTAAATTTCTCCTGAATCATACGCTGCACTTCAAAGGCCCCTCCGGCATCATCGCCCTCTGCAACAATAATAATACTGCTCTTTTTGTTGTTTCTCCACCCATGCTCCAGTGTTTCGAGAAGTTCGTTGATGTAAGTGGTCGTTTCTGGTATGAGCACTGCCTCAGCTCCAACGGCAATGCCAGAACGAAGTGCGATGAAACCTGCGTCCTTTCCCATGACTTCTACAATAAAAAGACGGTCATGGGAATCTGCAGTATCCCGAATCTTATCCACCGCTTCCGTAACGGTGTTCAGGGCAGTATCATAACCAATCGTATTGTCAGTACCGTATAGATCATTATCTATTGTCCCGGGAATGCCGATTACCGGGACATTAAATTCGGTTGAAAAAAGCTGTGCACCGGTAAATGTACCATCTCCTCCAATTACAATTAATGCATCAATACCCGCCTGGATAGCAGAATTATAAGCTTTCTCGCGCCACTTGAACTCATAGAACCTATCACTTCGCGCAGATTTCAAAATTGTACCTCCATGCTGCAAAATGTTACTCACATCCGTGGATTGCAACAGCTTAAAATTACCGTCGATTAATCCATCATACCCCTTGAATATCCCGGTAACCTTGTAATTCAGATTGATCCCCTGTCTTACTATGGCACGGATACATGCGTTCATCCCAGGAGCATCGCCTCCCGAAGTTAGTACACCAATGTTGTTGATTTCTCCCATTCGATTATAAAAGTAAAAACTTCCTTCCCTTCGGCTTCAAATGTTGAAAAATCAATTGGTCGTCCACAACTTTCATATTCAAGCTATCGTAATTTCGCCACCATGACGTTGACCACTCTGGACTGGGCCATAATTGCAGGTTTCTTTTTGATCACCTTACTAATAGGTGTCCTGGTTGCCAAAAAGTCCGGTAAAAATAGCTCCGAGTTCTTTTTGTCCGGTAGAAATATGCCCTGGTGGCTTTTGGGCGTGTCGATGGTAGCAACCACATTTGCGGCTGATACTCCAAATCTTGTTACAGGCATTGTACGAAAAGATGGAATTGCGGGTAACTGGGAATGGTGGGCCTTTCTGTTAACGGGTATGGTTACCGTTTTTATCTACGCAAAACTATGGCGGCGGCTGGGAATTACAACCGATCTGGAGTTTTATGAAATCCGTTATACTGGTAAGGCGGCAAGTTTTCTGCGTGGCTTTCGGGCTTTATACCTGGGTGTATTCTTTAACATAGTGGTAATGGCCACCGTATGTTTGGCAGGCATAAAAATTGGGCACGTCATGCTTGGTTTAAGCTGGTTTCAAACTCTTGGAATTACCGGATTGATTACCATTGTTTACTCCATGTTTGGTGGGTTGAGAGGAGTTATTTTAACAGATTTCTTTCAATTCTTTGTGGCTATGGTTGGTTCGGTGCTGGCGGCGTATTTCATCTTGCAGCTACCTGAAATAGGTGGATTGGAAAATTTGGTTCAGCATGAAGCGGTAAAACCCAAACTCAACTTTGTTCCTGACTCAGTAAACAACCGCGATCTGTGGCTGGGAGCTTTCGTTATACCTCTAGCTGTTCAGTGGTGGAGTACATGGTATCCGGGCGCCGAACCCGGAGGGGGAGGATACATTGCCCAGAGAATGCTCTCAGCAAAAGATGAAAGACACGCAACCCTTGCTACCTTATTCTTCAACTTTGCTCATTATGCGTTAAGGCCATGGCCCTGGATCATTATAGGTTTAGCTTCACTTATCATCTTCCCCGATTTATCCTCTTTAGGTGAAAAATACCCTGATTTACAACAAAGCATGATTAAGGACGATCTGGCCTATCCCGCAATGCTAACTTATCTTCCGGCCGGACTCCTGGGACTGGTGTTGGCCTCTCTCATCTCTGCCTTCATGTCTACTATATCCACCCATCTAAATTGGGGATCATCTTATGTAGTTAACGACTTTTATAAAAGGTTCGTTAATAAGCAGGCTACAGAAAAAAGACTTGTATTGGTTGGAAGAATATCCACCGTTATTATGATGTTACTAGCCGCAGGACTGGCACTTGTGCTGGAACAGGCTAAAGAAGCATTTGACCTGATTTTACAAATTGGCGCGGGAACAGGTTTATTGTTTATTCTACGCTGGTTTTGGCGAGCTATCAACCCTTATTCAGAGATAGCAGCTATGGTAGTTAGTCTGCTGGTAGCTATGACCTTTTTCATCCTGGGCAAAATGGAAATTTATGAAGCTTCGCGAATCGTGAAACTACTTACCGGTGTTGGCATTACCACAATTTGCTGGGTTGCGGTCACCCTGCTAACACAGAAAAATAAACACCTCCACCCGGAATTTGAGCATCGCGCTTTTAACGGAGAATCTAAATTCAGAAAGATGGGATTCTCAATTCTCAATGTAGCACTTGGAATTTTAGCCATCTACGCTGCTCTTTTCGCCTCGGGCAACTTGTTGCTCGGAGACCCTACTCATGGACTGTATTTCGCAGGTGTGTTCGTAGTAAGTTCAGTGGCACTCATATTTAGTTGGCGAAAAGCATCAAAAACTGCCAATTAGGACGTTAGAAAAGCGTGTCAAACGGTGATGAAATTCTAGGACTAGAGCCATATAAGGATGAGTAACCTCATATTTTTTATCCACGAAAATTGCTTTGCTATGTCGGTTATTTTTTATTACTTGCACGCTTAACTTTGTAGTGAATAATAGAGCATTCATGAGATATAATTGGAAGTACCTTTTGCTGGGTGCATTTGGAGCCGCTACCCTACTTCAAAGCTGCGGTGATCCTGAAAATCCGGAGCCTGATGGGCCTAGTGGGGTTCATGTCCCACCTAACGTAATTAATCCACCTGCCACCTTCGGAGTGAACGGGCAAATTTTTAGTATCCCCTCTCCAGTACAAACGGCAATTTTGATCAAGGAGTCGGGAGCAGACTTTGACGAGTCAATGCTGAATCCAAGAGAGAATGCAGACATGTACAGCACAATGTTCCAAAAAGCTGTCAATCTTGGTGTCTACGGGGCGGATCTTGGATATGCGACCATTTACGAGGATGACGTGATCTCTTTGGATTATTTGTCTTCAGTGAGAATTTTGGCTCAGGCTGTAGGCGTGGAAAATGCTTTTGATGAGGACTTGATTACCAGATTTATGGACAACAAGGGCAATCAGGATTCTATGTTGGTTTTCATCTCCGAAGCGTATCAGGCTGCCGATAATTACCTGAAGGAAAACGATAAGGGTGAGCAAGCTGGTATGGTTCTGGCTGGAGGGTGGATTGAAGCGATGCATTTCTCATGCAATGTAGCATTGCAAGGAAACGAAGCAGTGAAAACTCGAATTGCTGATCAAAAAGCGACATTACACTCTTTGATAGAGTTGTTACATACCCTGGAAGCCGATGACGATGACTTTATAGAGTTCGTCTCCGGAATGGAAATGTTGCACCAAACTTTTGATGCCGTTACCTCCGCTTACAAGTATGTAGAACCGCAAACCTATGCGGAAAAGAAACTTACAGTTTTTAAATCAACCAACGAAGTAACAATGGAAGATGCGGTACTGGATGAAATCGCTACGCAAATTGCAGACCTTCGAGAATTAATCACACAATAACATTTCGGATGAGATCAACAGTTACAACAGTATTATTGGCAGTTGGCCTTTTACTTGGGTCGGTTTCGTATGCGCAGAATGTTACCTGTGATTCCGTGGTAAATATTGCCTCCGGTTATCTTAATAAAGACACTAAGAACAGTGTATTTATTTCTGATGGACAGGTTTACAGAGCTTTTCTTTCGGATGAAGAATCAGCGGAATTTCATACCACTTTTTTTGGTGGAAGTACCTATAGAATTGCTGTTTCAGCAGGAAAAAGAGACGATTACGTAATTTTTGAAATCCGTGATAAGGATGATGTTCTTCTCTTTACGAATGCTGATCAGGGAAATGCGCCGTATTGGGATTTTAAAATTACCAGTACCATGGATTGTAAAATTCAAACAAGATTAGATCCTAACAAAAAAGCTACCGGTTGTGCCATCATGTTGATTGGTTTCGAAAAGGCTATGTAAGCATCTAAATCCTAAGTCTCCGGCTGAATGAGTGAACGGATATTAAAAGCCCTTATGCAACTCTTCGCGATTATTGCGAGAGTTGACATGGAGGAAGTTGACGGGGGCGGCTTCAAAATTAGCGGTGGCGGTAGAGATATCGTACGACTATTCCTAAGTCAGGAGCTCAATCAGGAACTTGTAGACGAATACATCGAACTATTTGATGAATACCTAACAGTTCATCAGGGTAAATCCAAAAAGAAGGACGGTAAACGCAAACGGACTTCGGTTAATTCTGTGAAGGTTCTTCGTATCTGTACGCAGATCAATGAGGAATTGACTCAGAAGCAGAAACTCATTGTATTGATCCGAATACTTGAGTTTATCTATGCCAACGAAGAAGTTAATGAGCAAGAACTTGAATTTGCCACCACCGTAGCAGATACCTTCAACATTTCTACGGAAGAATACAACAGATGCCAGGAATTTGTTGCCATTGATGACCAAAAACTGGTTGACGACCCGCAATGGATGTTTGTTGATGCCGTTGAAAACCAGGTACTGGAGCAAGGCCATCATTTATACTCTGACGGCATTGAAGGACGGGTAATCATCATTCGAATCGAATCGGTGAATATCTACTTCATGAGGTATCAGGGAAAATCAGACCTGTACCTGAATGGTCAGATTCTTCCTCCCGAACGAAATTTCATTCTCAATCAGGGCTCATCCTTACGAAGCTCCCGTGTTAAGCCAATCTACTACAGTGACATTATTGGTCGTTTCTTAAGTGATGACTCCACTACCAGAATCACGTTTAAGGCAGATGGTATTCAATATCATTTTAAAGGCGGAAAAGTAGGTTTGCACCCAATTAACTTTAGTGAAGATTCGGGCAAACTGATCGGAATTATGGGTGGTTCCGGTGCGGGTAAATCGACTCTGTTAAATGTACTGAATGGTAACTATGCTCCAACTATTGGTGATGTTACCATTAATGGAATTGACATTCATGGACAGAGTAAACAGATAGAAGGGCTCATTGGTTACGTATCTCAGGATGACCTGCTTATTGAGGAGCTTACCGTTTTTGAGAATCTATACTACAACGCCAAACTTTGTTTTGGTAATCTGAGCAATCGAAAGATTGCAAAAATGGTAATGGATACACTCAACGCCATTGGTTTGAGCGAAGCTAAAGACCTTAAAGTTGGTAGCCCGTTGGATAAAACGATTTCCGGTGGACAGAGAAAACGTCTAAACATTGCTCTAGAACTGATCCGGGAACCATCGGTGATGTTTGTTGACGAACCTACCTCCGGACTTTCTTCAAGAGATTCGGAAAACATCATGGATCTTCTGAAGGAACTCGCCCTAAAAGGAAAGTTGATCTTCGTGGTGATCCACCAACCTTCTTCGGATATTTTTAAAATGTTCGATACCTTACTCATTCTTGATCAGGGAGGTTTTCCGATCTATAATGGTAACCCAGTGGATGCTGTGGTTTACTTCAAGAAATTGGTGAGCCACGTCAATGCAGATGAAAGCGAGTGTCCTACGTGTGGTAATGTAAATCCGGAACAGATTTTCAATATCATCGAATCTAAGGTAGTTGATGAATACGGAAATCTGACCAGAAATAGAAAGGTATCTCCGAAAGAATGGAATGAACATTACAAGGAGCTAATCGATAATCAGCCACTTCCGGAAGGAGAGAAAGTAGATCCGCCGGAAAGTGAATTCAAAGTTCCAGGTAAGAGTAAACAATTCGGTGTGTTCTTTAAGCGAGATATATTATCTAAGCTTACGAATACCCAATACCTGATTATAAACGGACTCGAAGCACCGGCTCTGGCTGCAATTCTTGCCTTCTTCATGAAATACTTCAACAATGGAGAATTAGGCGAAACATATGTTTTCCGTTATAGCGAGAACATACCACAGTACCTATTTATTTCGGTAATTGTAGCCTTGTTTATTGGGCTTACCGTAAGTGCCGAAGAGATTATTGGCAACAGGAAAATTCTTAAGCGAGAAGAGTTTCTGAACCTAAGTAAGGGTAGTTATCTGGCCTCCAAGATCAGCATCATGTTTATCATCTCCGCTATTCAAACGCTTCTCTTTGTATTGGTTGGTAACTTTATTCTGGAAATTAAAGGGATGACGATTCCCTACTGGATCATTCTGTTCTCTACCTCGTGTTTTGCAAATATGCTTGGGTTGAATATCTCAGCGAGCTTTAATAGCGCCAAGGTTATATACATTCTGATTCCAATTCTAATCATTCCACAGCTTCTGTTTAGTGGCATTATTGTGTCTTTTGATAAGCTAAATCCAATGTTCAAATCCGAGTCGCACGTGCCCTGGATCGGCAATGTGATGGCTTCCAGATGGGCTTATGAAGCGTTAGCGGTTTACCAGTTTAAGAACAACGAATACGAAAAGGACTACTATCCTTATGAAAAGGAAATGAAATTCTCCAACTGGAAGAAAGATCAGTGGACGCAGAGTATGGAACGAAAAGTAGACTATTTACACAAGTACTACATTGATTCCGCCGGAACCGAGAAACTGCAAAGCACTTTCGACCTGGTAATGTTTGAGTTTGATAAGGAAAAGCGGAGAATGGATCAGGATGCACGTGTTGATCCTAAACCAGAGTTCCCCTTTCTTAAGAACCTGAATAGCGTTGAAGATTTTAGTGATGACCACTACAACAACATGCGCAATACCTTACTCGCCATAAAAGAGATTCACAAGTATCTTTTTAACACGTACGAGAAGTTATGCGACAGTGTAGCCGTGGCTGCCAAGACTCCGGACGAAGCATTTATGCAGAAACTCGATGGGTTGTTGGCTTCTGGTGATATTGATAAAAAAGAGTACCGTAAACGTAAGCGTGCTGAACGAGACCGATTGGCTGAATTGAACTCAGAAAAACAACGTACTTACACCAATGAAGCACTGGAAAAGTTCGTTACCAACGACAATAGCTTTGAGTACATTGTTGAAGCCGAAGGGCAGCTTATACAGAAGTCGGACCCAATCTATTTAGACCCTTATGATTCTTACTTTTTAACGTCGCACTTTTATGCGCCGAATAAGAAGTTCTTCGGGAGTTACTGGAGTACGTTTAGCTTTAACACGATGATCATATGGCTTATGTCGGTTATTCTGATCATCATGCTGTATTTTGATGCACTTAGAAGAATTATAGAAGGCTTCGGTAAGTTGTTCTCTAAACTTATTCCTTCTAAAGGCAGGTAGAAATACCCTGAATGGGACTCTGAAACCAAATGCGAGTTTATCGCTTACCTTCTCTTCTTGCCTTTCGTCTCTCTTTTCTGCTTTGTTTGCCTGTATTTAAGCGAAACATGATAGGTAATTTAAAGTATGTAACGATTTTCCTGTTGTGACTAATACCGGGACTCCATCGCACAGACATTGCTTTCACGGTATTAACGGCCTCCTTAGTAAGGCTCCAGTGAGGAGATTTTCCAATACTTTGCACATCCTCAATGCTCCCGTCGATGAGTACTTTGAATTGAACAAATACCCTTCCTTGTATGCCTGCTTCTACCGCTTGCCCGGGATATTCAATATTTTCATTTAACCAGGCCAATAAAGCCTCCTGTCCGCCGGGATACTCCGCCTTTTTATCGGCAAAAATTTTGCCTCGGGTCACCGAGCCGTCCTCTTCCCAACCCTTTATAGATACAAGGCTATCATTTTCGTAGATCTCTTCGGATGATTGCTGACCATTTCGATGATACCATTTCCAAATACCCGTAAGCAAGCCATTTTTATATTCGCCAGTACCATCCAATTCACCGGTTCCAAAGTAGTAAGTCCACCGACCGGTTTTCTTACCTTCCGAGTACCGCCCGGCATGCCATACACTGCCGTTTGGATTATAATAGGTACAAGAATCCACTCGCCTCTCCAGCTTGCTGGTTTGGTAAGTGGCCTCAACTAACAGAAAACTGTCACGGATATGAAATGTCCATGTTTTCCATGTTTCATCCTCGTTCTTTATACATTTAACCTTGTACGTTGCCTTCTCCTTAGTACTTTTTTTCATGCCCCAATCCAAAAACGCAATTACCGTGTCCTTGTCGTGACTAGTTTGCGCGGTAATTTGGGCGTACGAAACAAATAGGAATAACAAGAGAAAAAAGTACTTAGTCATGGGTCATGAAGAATTTACGCTTAAAATAGGACTATTTAAGGAAACGTTAGTCCATAAAAAAGCCTTTTGGTTTTAATCAAACCAAAAGGCTTTTTACTAAGTTCCCTGAAACTTAAAGCTCTTCCACCTCTATCATTTCAAAATCGATGTCTATAATAGCATCGTAATCCTCTCCCGCCTCAAGCATATCTTCATCATCTTCTTCGTAGTACCATTTGATCTTTACATCGGATCCGCTAATGGATTCTAGCTTCTTGAATAAATCTAAGATGCATTTGGAGGATGATGTATTAAAATATTCCAACTGAACATTAACAATTGTTTGAGGCTGCGGCGAACTACCATAACTTTCAATCCAGCTCATTAAAGGTGCATAGTACTCTACCGAGTTCTCTGGAATAGATCGACCTTTTAGTAACAACTCACCTGATTGCTTAAAATCTACTTCGGGGGTTTTTGGCGATCCTTCTATTCTCAAATTATCCATTCTGTTCTATACTTTTTTCAGTTGTTCAACCTTTACTTTTAATGTGAAAAATGACGTCTGCTCATCCAGCGACATAAAGCTGTATTCCAACTTTTGTCCTGATTTACGAGCAATATCAATCATCCCTAAGCCTCCGCCTCCTTTTGCCGACATTTGGCCGTTGTTTAAAATCTCTTTGTAATACGCTTTTAGTTCATCACGATCAAGACTATTGACTTTGTCGATTCTCTCACGCAGCAAGTCCACGTATTCTGTAAGAATATAGTTGCCGGTAAGAATGTTGTAGTAACCACTGTGGTTGGCGATCATGAATATAGCATTTGTATCTTCCCTCTCTTCCCCATCATTTTCGTCGATGTGGTGATACAAATTCTGAAGACATTCTACCAGTACATTGAACACCTTCTTCTTTACTTTTGGGACTTCCTCAATACTCTCCAGTTTCGATTCCATAATCTGTAAAATCGAACTGAGTAAATCGGAGGTAATTTCACCCTTGAACGAGAGCATCACATTGTGCTCTTCCATCCGTTCATAGAAATCATAGATATCAATCATGGCGTATCTCCTTACAAACAAACATAACAAAAAAACCCACCCAAAAAGAACATGGTTAAGTTTTATCTTAGCGGCGCAATGGATAGTAAAAAAAACTGGTTTGAGGAATGGTTCGATTCTCCGTTTTATCATCGTTTGTATAAGCATAGAAACACAGAAGAAGCCGAGTGTTTTATAACCAACCTTGTAGAGTTTTTAGAGCCTCCATCTTCTTCGCATATTCTAGATTTGGCCTGTGGAAAGGGCAGACATTCTATCTTTCTGAATAAACTTGGTTTTCACGTTACCGGTCTGGATCTGTCGCGAAACAGCATTGCTGCGGCAAAAAAATATGAAAACGACCAACTTCGGTTCGACGTCCACGACATGCGTTGCGTTTATGAAAAAGAGGCTTTCGATTATGTATTTAACCTATTTACCAGCTTTGGCTACTTCAATTCTGATGAAGAAAATCAGCGAGTACTGAGGGCTATCGAAAAACAACTGAAGCCACAAGGAATCCTGGTTTTAGATTACCTGAACGCCAATAAGGTAAGAAGTAGCCTGATTCCCAATGAACAGAAAATTATAGACGGAACACAATTCCATATTTCAAGAAGAATTGAAGACAACCGGGTGATAAAGGAAATCAGTTTTTCTGATGGAACCGATAACTATAAGCATACAGAACAAGTTGAATTAATTACCCGGGAACATTTCGAAACATACTTAAATGCAACGTCGTTGCAAATAATTCATACCTTTGGCGGCTACAATTTGGACGAGTATGAACCGAATCACTCTCCCAGATTGATTTTGGTTGCGAAAAAAGTAAATTGAAGCAAGACCTTATAGCTATTTTAATCCTGGTTGTACCTACTTTTCTGTTGGGTGGGCTAACTATCTTTTTTCAGGATAAGCTTAGAAAGTTCAACTCCTATTTTCTGCATTTTTCAGGAGCTTTTTTACTTGGAATTTTAGCCCTGCATATTTTCCCTGAAGTGTATGACAAAGCCATACATGGAGAGGGGTTATCTGTAAAAACAATCGGATTATTTGTAATCATTGGCTTTTTCATTCAGGTTTTGTTGGAGTTCTTATCTCAAGGTATTGAGCACGGACACATTCATGTGAACGGCAAAAAAGCTTATCCGATTGGCATCATGATTAGCCTTTGTATCCATGCATTCATAGAAGGTATTCCAATTGAATTGGAACTACATGAAGACCTTTATCATCATGGACATAGTATTCAGGGCGCACATGGTCACGCTCACCACCATCATGGTGGAGGAAGTTTACTATGGGGCATAATGGTTCATAAAGTCCCAGTTGCCATTACTCTTTCAATACTATTGATTGCCATCGGGGTGAAGAGAATTAAGGCACTACTATCGTTATTTCTATTCGTGGTCATGGCACCGTTGGGTTTATTATTCGGGCATTATTTAGGACACACAGGCAACCTGGACCTTGGTTATACTTTAGACGTCTCGATGGCTGTGGTTATGGGAATGCTTTTGCACATTTCCAGCACCATACTGTTTGAAGCTGATGACGGACATAAGTTTAACGCAACCAAATTGCTTATTATGTTCTCGGGTGCCGCTATAGCCTACTTTACATTATAACCTGAGTTTGGCCGCTGTTTCACGATCGCCTTTTACCAACTCTCCTTTCTTGTAATGCCATTTCTCAAGAACCCGCTTACCTGAATCATCGGTTCGTTTCCAAATGTAAAAACGCTTTCCTTTTCTATACCTACCTATCACGTTGTTCTCGCGATCCTTCCAGTAGCCATGTTTCAAACCGTTTTTGTACTTCCCTTTAATGGTAATATTTCCCTTGTTGTCATAAATGGTGTAGTCTCCATGTAGTTTGCCATAACCATAAATCATGGTTTGATGGTAATGTCCGTTTGGCTGGTAATACAGAAACCGACCATTGGGTTTCCCTTTCATAAAATATCCGGAAAATGCAACCTGATCAGGATTAGAGGCGAATACAGCCAGTACTCTCCCATTCAATGAATCGCGCTCCTTAAAGATGACCTTATGAGAGATTTCCTGACCATCGGGCAGAGTCGTTTTCAGCTGTTCCTGACTACATACAACACCAGTGCCAATGGTTGTTAAAACAAAGAACATTACTAGTTGTTTCATACTTAAGAAATCTATAGATGTAAAGGTAAGATTTGATTTTTGCTACATGAATAATTCGTACCTTTACAACCGTATTAATAACACAAAAAAGGATACAAAAATATGTCTGTACTAGTAGGAAAAAAGGCACCAACATTTAGCGAAGCAGCCGTTATAAACGGAGGAGAAATTGTTCAGGACTTTTCTCTTGACCAATATATTGGAGAGAAGCATGTATTATTCTTCTTCTACCCAAAAGATTTCACGTTCGTTTGTCCAACCGAATTACACGCGTTCCAGGCCAGATTAGCAGAATTTGAAGCTAAAGGTGTGGCGGTAGTTGCTTGCTCCACGGATACTGAAGAGTCTCACTGGGGATGGTTGCAAGTACCGAAGGATAAAGGAGGAATTCAGGGTGTTACTTACCCAATAGTTGCTGATACGAACAAAACAGTTTCTGATGCTTTTGGAGTACTGGCTGGCGAATATGAATATGATCTTGAAGGATCGTTGGCCGCAACTGGTCCAATGATTGCCTACAGAGGTCTGTTCTTGATAGACAAAACAGGAACCGTAATGCACCAGGTTGTGAATTTCTTCCCGTTAGGGAGAAGCGTTGATGAAGCAATGAGAATGGTTGATGCACTTCAGTATTTTGAAGAAAATGGTGAGGTTTGTCCGGCAAACTGGAAAGCTGGCGAATCAGCTATGACTGCATCTTTCGATGGAGTAGCGGATTATTTGGCAACGCACTAAGAAAGAAAGTAACGTACTTACAAAAACCGTTGACCTGAAATCATCAGGATCAACGGTTTTTTTTGTTTTTACTGGGCATAGTTCATTTTCCATCCCGCTGAAAAGTCGGTTTGAAGACCAGAAACAACTATTCGGCAAATTTCCAACTTCCCTACCCCATCCTCCTCACAAAACAATTAACTTTGCAGAAATGATTTGGTAAATCATTTTACCATTCATTTTTGGCCGGTTAACCAGGTCATATTCAGGAAACTCTGGTTAATGATTAGTAATTCGTTTTAGGGAAAAGAGGAGTCAGTCGCTCCTCTTTTTTAATTCATAAGATTGATAGAAATTGAGGTATGTTTTGCATCTATAACAACCGATGCGGGCTTACCTCCAACTGGTATTGTAGCCACCGTTCCTGAAATGGTTTCTTGCTTATCTATTGTGTTTCTACTTGCTATGTTATTATGGCTGGATGGCAAACTAAGCCCTTTACCCGCACTCGAAGTGATTTCGTAAGTAAAAGCAATTTCAGATGAAAACTCAATGTCTACAGAGGCCATAGTAGAAACCAGCTTAATCCCATGGAATTGAGTCTTTACCTCCTCCAGCATAAGGTGCCCATACTTTACACTTCCGGTTAACTCTCCGGTTAACTCTTCAATTTGTACTTCGGCCATTGTTGCAGCAAGACGCACATTCCTAACCGACTCAACATCCAACCCACCATGTTTAATAGTGACATCCAAATCGTCTACCTCCTCCAGCTCGGAATCACCAGATGACTGAATTAACTGAAGTCGGCCAGCTACATCAATTGACAAATCGGAAAACTTAAGGTCAATATCTCCACGTTCAACTTCCTTAATATTTACTTTACTGTAAGAAGCCGTTAGTTTTTTTAACGATTTGACCTTTCGCCCCCAAAAGTCT
The DNA here is from genome assembly GCA_965267315.1 of Parvicellaceae bacterium. Taxonomy (GTDB): domain Bacteria; phylum Bacteroidota; class Bacteroidia; order Flavobacteriales_D; family Parvicellaceae. The sequence continues at coordinate 2,454,776 of OZ253949.1, read as the reverse complement.
CCGTGTGCCAGTTCTACGCGTAAATCTTCCCGGAGCGAAGGCACCTTAATATCACCAAACTTATTGGTTACCTCTATCTCCGCATGTACAGGAACGGTTACCAAATAATTGATCTCAATTCTGCTATTACTACCAAGCAACCTTGATATGTCTGTCAGGCTTTTCTTTATCGCACCAACATTGCTGTTCCATTCGGTTCTGATATCCACATAGTCGGGTCCACCATGAAACGCAACATCCACCATCGACATCATCTGCTCCACTTTCTCGTACCGTTCCGAATACGCCACAATACTCACTTCCATGATTACGCTGTCTGTTCGGCCAATCTCAAAAACAACGTCACCGTATTTATTGTGTACTTCTACCTCTACCCCTTTGGCCACGGCACAGGCTTTTCTAATTTGCCTGGACTCCTCATGCGTAAAGTCATGTTCTGCACCAGCCGTTGCGCTGAGGGAAATAGTCATCAAACTAAAGAACAGTAGCTTCTTCATTTTTATCCTCTTTTTCGATCTCTGCAAGTTCCTGGAGTATGGTTTCCAGAATATCCAGTTTCAACCGGTAATTATCTATCATTGCTTCTATGATCTGTTCATTGTTAACCGACTCTCCCATTTCAGACTTTAGCTGCTGAAATTCTGAATCAAGCATTTCCAGCTCCTCCAACAGTTCCGGATCAACGTTCAACTGATTGAGAGCATCCATTTTTTTGTTAACCTGTGATACATAGTACCCCTCTACTTCGGCTAATTCCGGAGAAATATCGCTCAAGGAGTATCCGTCGATATTCTCTACAGGCTCTTCAGCAGCCGTATTTACCCCGGAAGTACTGACAGATTCTTCCGGTGTTAACAGGTACCCAATTCCAAAAGCCACAGCCAGCATAGCGGCCGCTCCATAAAGCAATGCTGTTCTCAGCTTTACGACCTTAGGACTGCGTTGCTCTTCCGACAGACTTTCAGAAACTTTCTCCCATACTTCTGCAGAGGGTTCTGCGTTATCAAAGTCTTCGCGATGATTCGTAACGAACAACTCAAGTTCATCCAGATTCTTTTCGTCTTTATTTGTCTCCATATTGTTCTACCAATAATTGTCTAAGTCTTTCTTTTGCTCTCATGTACTGACTTTTAGAAGTACCTTGACTTATGCCAAGTGAGTCGCTAATTTCCTTATGCGTATAACCTTCAAATAAATAGAGGGTCAAAACGACTCTAAACCCGTCCGACAGTTGGTTCATAGCCTCCTGAACCTGGGAAACTGATAGCTTTGGATACGCTGCTTCCTCAGGCTCTTCCATAACTTTATCACTTGTTATTTCGACCAAATTCAGTTGCTTTTTCTTTAGCCGGTTAAGACTTTTGTTTACCACAATTCTCTTCAACCAACTTCCAAATGTAGCGTCCGACCGAAAAGATTGAAGATTTGCAAACGCATCAGAAAAAGATTCCTGAAGAATGTCTTCTGCCTCCTCTTTGTCCTTCAACATCCGCAGCGCTACCGAATACATTTGCCGACTATACATTGCATAGAGTTTAGAAAAGGCGATTCGTTCTCCTTTTAAACAATCTTCAACTAGTTTCCCGGTATCTAACTTCTCGGCGATCAATTCAAGCTAAAGTAGCTAAAACCACCCCAATTTAAGTGTAAGATTTCCTGACCATCCAGAGAGATTTGTTGCACTACTTCTAAATACTCCTGTTTCGCCAACAAACCTGTAGCCCACACCAGCTCCAAGCCTCATAAAACGGAATAGATTCAACTCCGCATTTACTCCTGGTTCAGCAATAAAAAAGAACTCCGGGTCGGTGTAATCGTAGTTACTCCCCATATCCCAGGGACGTCTGCTTGCCAGGGTTGAAATACCGCCTCCAAGAATCACAGGCGCCGTAAGATGAACCATCCGATGGGAACCCAGAACAGGCTCGATAAGAAAACCTCCGTACCCCATTTCCACGAAATACTCGGTTCCTTCTTCTGTAAACTGCCCACTTCTAACATCGGTAAGCAATCCATATGCTGCAAACCCTAAGTTTACCTTTCGCCCCATCACAACAGCAGCCTGGAGTCCCGACATATACGCTGCCTGATCATTAACATAAGCCGGCTTGGCGCTAAATGCTATAAAACCTCCTTTAGGCGGAATACTGCCAAATAAGGTATTCTGTTGTTGATTATTTCGCGGATCGTCTTGCCCAATTACCAATATAGTAATGGCAGACATCAATATTGTTAATCCCAACTTTCTCATTATTCCATATCATGTGCATTACCGCTACCGGTAATATTAGTGGTTACAGCAGTTGGATTGCCCCAATAGTATACGTTGCCGCTGCCTTCAATATCTATATCCAAAATAGTGCTTACATCTACGCTTATGTCTCCAGAACCATCCACCTCAACTTCGGCGTTTGTAACAGGTAAATTTCTTGCATCAACGTCTCCGGAACCATTCAGCTCAACGACCAAATCAGTAGCTGCTCCACGTAAATCAATGTCTCCACTACCTCTTAAGTCCACATTCAAACTTGTTGCTGAAACATCCAGATGAATATCACCTGAACCGTTCAAGGCCAGGTCAAAGTTGCTGGAAACGATATGATCTGCTTCTACATCTCCTGATCCGTTTAACTCTATTCGGTCTATTACAGATTGAGAAATAAATACCTTTACAGGACGGGTATGAATCACATGATTGTGTTCCTCCCAGATTTTTAGTTCCCCGCTACTTACATCGGTTCTGATATGCTCCAACAAATTTTCGGGGGCTTCTACTCTAATTACATAAGACGAATCTTGTGTGATAAATACATCCATGGCCCCTTCAACCACAATTTCATCGAACGACGGAACCACCCGATCTTCTTCGGTTTGAGGTCCTGCAGCAATGCGCAATCCTGGATTACAGGCCGCCAGTCCTAAACCAACCAGCGATAGAAATAAGATTTGTTTCATTGTTAAGTATTAAGGTCCGGCATAAACTGGACGTTTTTCCAGACGAGGTTTACTTATAAGGACAATTTATTTTAGAATGGTTGCATTTCACTTACCACTTTTTTCAACTTAAAAATGCAACTGGCTGACTATCTGAAATATAAGATCTAAATTTTATCTAAAATTTGTTAAATCAATCGTTCAAAGTAACGTTCCGCAAGTCGGAACTGTTCTAACAACATGAGGTCTAAAGTTGCTTTGATCGTGCTACTGCTTCCTGTTTCCATAGGTGCCCAGCAGCTTACCTTAAGAAAAGGGCTGCGAAAGGCGACAATTACCAAAGGGATGCATCTTGATTTTTTTTTGAAATCAGATTCAATAACCGACCAGTCCAAATGGCGAAACCTGAAGTGTTTTTGTAATAACCAGAGCCTACGGGAAAGTTTATGGCAAGTGGATTCGATCGGACATGAATTTTTCAGGGTACGGCGACCGCAATCATTTGAATACGACACACTGACCATCGCCAGACGGCGCCTCACTCATATTAGGAGTATGGTTAAACTGGGTTGGACAGTTCACCGGACCAAACCTGACACCTCAGGAGGTATGGAGTACATTCTAAAAAAAGTGGAAACCTACGAATACCGCAACCTTGACCTGGGTGATGTGGCATCATTAAGGTTTTCGGAATCTCAGAACTGTTTCACTCAGGATACGGGCACACCGCTGGTTATGTTAGGAGGTACCGCCGCCACACTATACTCCAAAGACAATGGAGTTTATCGGAATGCCCCACTGGCGTCTATGATGATGCTGGGCAACTTAACCCTGATGGCCTTTTGGGTAGATTGGATCAGAAATGAAAAAGTAAAAACCTACGAACTAAGCCAATGGAAAACTTCCTTTAGCTATCACTAGTGATGATTATATATCCGGTTCTTCCAGTCTGATTCTTTTTGAAACCCTGTAATTGTTTCGATCAGGTGCGTTTCTGGCAATCAACTCACCTAAAAAGCCAGCCAGAAAAAAGTTTACCCCCAGAATCATAAAGGTTAATGCAACAAAGAACCAAGAGTTATTAGCCAGGTGCCTTGCGTTTGTATCAATGAACAACTTCACAATACCCAAATAAAGGCCTATCACAAACCCAAAAAAGAAAACGATGGTACCAAGAATGCCAAAAAGGTGCATTGGTTTCTTCCCGAATCGTGAAATAAAGGTAATTGTAGCCAAATCCAGAAATCCATTCACAAAACGCTCTAACCCAAACTTGGTTACCCCGTACTTTCTGGCTCTATGCTCTACTTTCTTTTCACCTATTTTGCTGAATCCAGCCCATTTGGCAATTACCGGGATATAACGGTGCATTTCGCCGTACACCTCGATGTTTTTGACTACTTCAAGTCTGTAAGCTTTTAAACCACAGTTAAAATCATGCAGTTTGATTCCACTTAGCATTCTGGTAGCACCATTAAATAGTTTGGTGGGAATGGTCTTAGACTTAGGGTCCTGACGATTTTGCTTCCATCCCGAAACCAGGTCGAATCCATCCTCGGTAATCATCCTGTACAACTCGGGGATTTCATCGGGAATGTCTTGCAAATCTGCATCCATGGTAATCACCACACTTCCTGAAGCGGCTTCAAAGCCTCTGTTCAGCGCACCACTTTTCCCATAATTCCGGCGGAATTTAATCCCTTTCACATGTGGGTTGATCTGGGAAATCCTCTCTACTTCGGACCAACTTCCATCTGTGGAACCGTCGTCCACCAGGATAATTTCATGAGACAAACTGTGGTTCTCACATACCTTTTTTACCCAATCAGTCAATTCTTGCAAAGACTCCTCTTCGTTAAAAAGTGGAACTACAACAGATATGTCTAGTTTTTCTCCCATTTCAGGCCGTACGAAATAACGAAATTATCTGCAATATGTTACGAGTCGCGTTGTAAGGTGTAGAGCACCGCCGAGCATTGGCAACTGTCTTTCCTTTCCACACACATAAACTTTTGGTCGTCACAGTCAACTTTCCAGATAGCACCAAGTTCATATTTCCTTGAAAAACCTTGCTTTACAAACAACCGGTGTGCAAATATTTCTGTTTTCACTCGCCATGCAAACGCGTGAATCGGGAAGCACGGGAAAAAGCCAATTACTTCACTGACAAGAGCAGCTCCCATACCTTTTTTCCGATGCTCTTTGACTACTCCAACGATTTTGATTACAACAAATTTCGAGTATCCGAGTGGAATGTTGTAGTAACTACCACCCTTTACCAGAACTGCGGTAATGAACCCGAGCACCTGATCATTCTTGCAAGCGACCCATGCAAACATTTCACGGTTGTCGCTTTCCTTTACAATTTCATATCCTGTACCGAATAATTTAGCTGAGATTCGATTGACTTCACCGAGATGCTTGCGCTCAAGAGGAACTACAATCAAGGCTTACGGTTCATTTTATAGTGCTTCATCATAAACTTCTCAAAAACCCGGTCGGGTAATATTCGTTTTGCTGATCGCGCTAGTTTAGACTTAAAATTACCGACATTGTACCTTAAGCGAGGCTTCTTTTTGCAGATAATCTTATCCACCAATTCTCCGATTATTCTTGGATCTTCTCCCTCCGAAACCTCCTCGTTGATAATTTTATAGATTCTCTTGAAATCCTCTTTGTATACGGAAGTATGTGCCTTTTCAGAAACGAATCTATTCTGATTGATACTTGTATTAAAATCTCCAGGTTCAATTAAAACAGCCTTTACACCAAATTGCATAATCTCCTGGCTTAGCGACTCGGTAATTGTCTCCACCGCCGACTTTGAAGCACAATAGATGCCCCGGTAAGGGAGTCCCATCAAGGCACCCACGGAACTAACATTGATAATCAAACCTTCTCTTCGCTCCCGCATTGACGGTAATACCGCGTGACACGTTCGAATAATTCCCGCCACATTAGTATTGAATATATCGATGATCTCGTTTACCAACGAATCTTCAATAGCCCCGGCCATTCCAATACCTGCATTGTTCACCAATACATCAATCCGGCCTTCCTTGCCCAGCACCCAGTCTACACCGGCCTTAACCGATGCAAAATCGTCCACATCCATCTTCACCAGTTCAAAACCGTCTAATTGATGACCACTGGTTACCGAACGGCCGGTACCATAAACAATATACTCTTTCTCCCGCAGGACGTTACCAATAGCTCTTCCTATTCCTGAAGTAACACCGGTTATGAGAACAACTTTGGACATGTACTATTAGGCTGGTTAATTTTCTTGATGTTCTTCAATCCACGAGTTATAACTCTGTAAAGCATGTTCTTTAAAATTCAAATGGATGTCTGTATCCAAAGGAATCATGCGACAAGCCGAAGCCTCAATCCCATCTGAACCATAACCGTATTTTCCCTGAACGGTCAATCTTTCAGTATCTATATGCATTACAAAATTCAAATCCACAGAATCCATACCATCCGGTCTAATCGTGTAGAAAAATTCACTCTCGGCAAGTCCATCACTATTCAAATCTAACACTTTCATTGTGTGTATCTGATAATCTACTGTTTTGTAAATCGCCTGGCTGGAATCTACCAGCTCCCACAACAATGTTGCTTCGCGTCCCGTCTCTTCACGTACATAGTGATACGCTTGAAGTTCACTTTTGAAACCTTCGGCAAAATATTCTCCTTCTTTGACCTGAAAAATGACCAGAAAATTCTCTCCTCGCTTATCCTTCCATATTGCTCCATCTACCAATGTGCCAGGTTTCATAACCTCATCAGGAAATTCCAGACCTGCGAGGTCATTCGTCGCAAGATCAGTTATAGTATCACGTTTAAGATCGTTCGAATCAATTTGCTGTGAAGACTCGACCGAACCATTATGATCATAATCCTCACCGGTTTCAGGTTCAGCTTCGCAACCACAAAGAACAATGATGCTGAGTATCCAGATTGACTTTTTCATTTCCCAAAATTAGAATGATTTATTAAGGTAATGATCTGATGAACTGCTGAACTGATGTTAGAATGATTTGATAAGGTTATCAGGTGCAAAAGACTATAGGCACTCAAAATTTTGGGCAAAAAAAATAAGGCAAGCTACTCATATCGCACCGCTACAACCGCCTACCCTTGCTATGTTCCCATCCTGGGGGATTCAGCAGGAGCTGGTCGTATGAGACTTGCCTCACTGCAAAGATAGAAAGCTTCTATGAAAGCACAAAGCTTCAGATAGAAAGTTTAGTGGCAAAAATCGATATGAAAAAGATAACAATCCTTTAACCGAAGCCGTTTGACTTCCTTGCTAAATAATCCTGAAGAATGATAGTGGCGCTTACCTCATCTACCAATTCCTTATTACGGCGTTGTTTCTTACTTAGGCCGGAATCGATCATAGACTGAAACGCCAACTTGGAGGTGAACCTTTCATCTACTCTTTTCACCGGAATCTCAGGAAATGTACGTCCTAAGTGTTTCGCAAAATTCTCGATGGCTTCACTGGAATCGGTCTGTTGATTTTGTAAGGTTCTTGGTTCTCCAAGTACGAAGCACTCCACTTCATTTTGCTTAGTGTAATTCTGAAGAAATGTAATGACCTCGCTAGAATGTACCGTGGTTAGGCCTGAAGCAATAATTTGGTCAGAATCGGTTGCAGCTAAACCTACCCGTTTGGTTCCATAATCAATTGCTACAATTTTCGCCACGTGGTAAAATTAACGGATTTATTCTGTTCTGTGAGTGATTGCATCTGAGGTTTCCAGCACGAATGGAATTCTATATTTGCACTTAGAAACCTTAGGGATGAGAGAATTAATAGAAAATGCCTGGGAGAACCGGGAATTATTAAAAGAAACAGCCACTCAACAGGCTATTGAAGCGGTAATCGAAGAAATTGATAAAGGACGATTGCGTGTTGCCGAACCCGATGGTGAGAGCTGGAAGGTAAACGAATGGGTTAAAAAAGGGGTAGTTCTGTATTTCCCGATCAGGAAAATGGAAACCATAGAAGTCGGCCCGTTGGAATGGCATGATAAAATGAAGCTAAAAACCAACTATGCCGATCTTGGTGTTCGCGTGGTTCCTCATGCCGTTGCCAGATATGGCGCTTACATTTCATCCGGCGTAATTATGATGCCCTCATACGTTAATATTGGAGCATATGTAGATTCAGGGACGATGGTTGATACCTGGGCCACCGTAGGATCTTGTGCTCAAATAGGAAAAAACGTCCACCTGAGCGGTGGTGTTGGAATCGGAGGCGTTCTTGAACCGCTTCAAGCGGCACCGGTTATAATAGAAGATGATGCATTTATCGGTTCACGATGTATTGTAGTAGAAGGAGCCAGAGTTGGTAAGGAAGCAGTATTAGGGGCAAATGTTGTGATCACCAAATCAACAAAGATTATAGATGTTTCAGGAGAGAAACCGGTTGAACATCGCGGATATGTCCCCCCACGAAAAGTGGTTATTCCAGGCTCTTATCCGAAGAAATTTGCTGCAGGAACTTACAATGTTCCCTGTGCATTAATCATAGGCGAGCGAAAACCAAGTACCGACCTTAAAACTTCATTGAACGACGCGCTGAGGGAATATGACCTCGCGGTTTAGGTGGAAGGGTGAATTGCGAGTTGGTGAATTGCGAATTGGTGAATTGCGAATAGTAAATGAAAAACTCAGCAATTCGCAATTCACCAGATCATTAGATCATTAAGTCATTTCCTAAAATGGACGAAAAAATAAACAAGGCCATAGAAGTTTTAAGAAGCGGAGGAATCATCCTGTACCCTACAGATACCATTTGGGGCATTGGCTGTGATGCCACCAATGATGATGCTGTTCAAAAGGTTTTTGACCTAAAAAAGCGAGACGACTCGAAAAGCTTGATTGTGTTGCTTGATGATGACAGGAAACTAAACAAGTACGTTAAGGAAATTCCGGAAGCAGCCTGGGATTTAATCGAACTGACAGAGAAACCTACCACTGTAATCCTTGACGGAGCCTATAACTTATCGCCTAAAGTAATTGCAGACGATGGCTCCGTGGGGGTTCGTATCTGCAAAATGGAAGTGTGCAGAACACTAATCCGTAAGCTAAATCGCCCAATTGTCTCAACTTCGGCCAACATTAGCGGCAGTCCATCACCTCAGGATTTCCAGGATATTTCCGAAGAAATTTTAAACTCTGTAGACTACATTCTTGATCTCCCGGAATATTATGAATCCGGACAAAAGGCATCCACAATTATCAAACTAGATAAACATTCTAACATTACGATTATTCGAAAGTAGTTGCCCTAATTACCTTCTTTCAGGTATTTTCAGATTCAACTGAAACTCTAATTTTGTGCCCAAATTATGGGATTTATGAAATACGCATTTACACCATTGGTGGCCATTTTAATTTTAATGGCATCTTGTGTAAGCAGGGAGGAGAATGAGAACGCTTCAGACACGGATAATACAACGGAAACGGAAGCTAATCCGGGAGTAGTTACTGTTTATTCCCACCGGCACTACGATGTAGACAAAGAAATTTTTAGGGCCTTTGAAGAGGAAACGGGGATTAAGGTGCTTGTAAAGGAAGACAAAGCCTCTAGATTAATAGAGTTAATCTCACAAAAAGGTGATGACGCAGACTTGCTTATAACGGTAGATGTTGCCAGGCTTCATCAGGCCAAACAAAAAGGAATTTTACAGCCAATACAAGCAGAAAGTGTTTTAAACAAAGTACCCGCTCAATTTCGCGATGCGGACAATCAGTGGGTTGGTCTTACAAAAAGATATAGAGTGCTTGCTTATAGCAAAGAGCGTGTTGATCCTACAAAACTCACCACGTACGAAGACCTTTCAAAAGCTGAGTGGAAAGGGAAAATTGCGGTTCGAAGTTCAGATAACACCTACAATCAATCGCTGATGGCCTCAGTAATAGCGAACTCCAATACAGAAAGTGCCACAAACTGGGCAACTCGTGTTGTTTCCAACTTTGCGCGAGCACCTAAAGGAAACGACAGAGATCAGGTGAAGGAAGTTGCAGCGGGACGCGCAGATGTTGCAATTATTAATACTTATTATCTGGGAAAACTATTGAATTCAGAAAATGCGGCGGAAGTAGAAGCGGGCAATGCCGTTGGATTAATTTTCCCGAATCAAGAGAGCCGTGGGGCACATGTCAACATTTCGGGTGCCGGAATTTGCAAGAATGCTCCTAACCACGAGAATGCTGTGAAGTTACTGGAGTATTTACTCTCGGAAGAGGTCCAGGCCAAATACTCAGCTGCCAACTACGAATACCCAATTGTGCCGGGCGTAAAAGCCAGCGAGCTACTGCAATCCTGGGGAACATTCAAGGAAGACAGCACTCCACTTATTGAAATTGGAAAATTAAATGGTGCTGCACTGGAAGTATTTGCAGCAGCTGGTTGGCAGTAGTAAATGTCCAGCTTTCGGGGCGCATTAAAGTTTACACGCAAGAGGTGGCTAATCACCCTGTTGTTGTTACTGTTTATTGTTCTCTTTCCACTCGGTTCCATTCTTATACGTGCGTTCGACGAAGCTGGTAGTACGTGGAATCTGATTACCGAGTATTACCTGAACGTGTACATGCTGAACTCACTGTTTCTGGTATTTGGCGTTGGGTTGAGTTGCCTGCTAATAGGTGTTTTACCTGCGTGGTTGGTTGCGAATTACAATTTTCCCGGCAGAAGAATTTTTAAACTGGGACTGATCCTTCCGCTAACGATTCCGTCCTACATCATGGCTTATACGTACAGTGGAATATTTGATTCCACAGGAACCTTACAGCAGCTTGTTACATCCTGGTGGGGACAGGAAGTTGCCGCCAGTATTTACTTCGACTTTCTGAATCCATGGTCTCTGATAATTCTGCTGTCCTTTTGCTTCTATCCGTATGTATATACTGCCTCCCTTGTTTCCTTTTCAGCTAACTCCTCACGTCATCTGGATACGGCCGCATCTCTGGGAGCACATGGATGGAAACGCCTTTTTAAAATAGGTCTTCCAATGGCGATACCCGCCATACTTGCGGGTTTGTTTCTTGTGCTTATGGAAGTCCTGAACGAATACGGTGCCGTTCAATATTTCAACTTCAGGACATTTACCACAGGTATATTTTCAGCCTGGGAAAACGGAGATCTGACCTCTGCCGTAAGGGTGGCTCTCATGCTCTTCTGTCTGGCTCTGGTCTTTTTGTTATTGACAAGAAGGTACAGCCGTAAAGCAACAATTGTATCAAGTGACCAGATTCCCACTTCCAGACAGCAGTTAACAGGATGGAAAAAGGTGGCTGCCTTCGTGTTTTGTTTGACGCTGATACTTCTGGCATTCTTTATTCCTTTTGCACAATTGACGTACTGGTCCTCACAAACCTGGGTCAAGGTGGTCGACTCTGATTTCCTGGCTCTTATCTGGAATACCGTGGTTGTGTCGGTTTGCGCAGTGATCATCATTATCGGGTTCGCATTGCTTCTACTCTATTCGGGAAATCTGGTGTCGCGAATTGGTGGTCATAAACTGGCATCTTTGGGTACTTTAGGCTATAGTATTCCTGGTGCAATTATCGCCGTTGGGATCATGGTTCCATTCATTGCAATAGATAAAATTACCGGCACGGAAATACTCTTAGGTACGGTTGCAGGACTGCTTATTGCTTACCTAATCAGGTTTACTGCGGTAGCCTATGGACCAATGAAAGGCAAGTTCCGGAAACAAGGATACAGATTGGACGAGGCCAGTAGAACGTTGAATGTATCCCCCTTAAAATCTTTATTCAAAGTGCATATCCCAATGCTTTGGTCAACGTTCGGAATTACGGCTTTGATTGTGTTTGTAGATGTTATGAAAGAACTCCCTATAACGCTGATTATGCGTCCTACCAACTACGACACCCTTGCAACCGAAGCTTATCGCTACGCCCAAACAAATGAATCCGCTGTTCAGGCAGCACCAGCCTCCATATTACTGATACTGATTGGTATTTTACCTGTAGTTTTGCTGAGTAGATCCAAAAGTTGATACTCGAAGCAAAAAATATTGGTAAATCCTTTGGTAAGGTGCCGGCACTTGAGAATGTAAGCATTGGCCTGAAACAAGGAGAGACATTGGCGCTTCTGGGAGAAAGCGGATGTGGCAAGTCTACACTGCTGAGGATCATAGCTGGCTTAGAAACCACAGACAGCGGTGTTCTTACTTTAGCAGGTAAGACACTCAATAGCTCTAACATCTTTGTAAAACCAGAGCACAGAAACATTGGTCTCGTTTTTCAGGACAATGCGCTGTTTCCGCATCTAAATGTGCGTAAGAACATTGCGTTCGGACTGCGTAGAAAACAATCTGCAAACAGAGTTGATGAGCTTCTGGCGCTGACACATCTTCAGGGTCTGGATCAAAGGATGCCTCATGAACTAAGTGGTGGACAGCAACAACGTGTGGCACTGGCAAGGGCACTGGCTCCTGAGCCAGATATATTATTGCTTGACGAACCTTTTGGCACATTAGACCACAGTTTAAAAGTGACTATAAGGAAAGAAGTCAAAGCGATACTGGAGCAAACCGGAAAAAGTTGTATCCTGGTGACCCATCAAATAGACGATGCCACGGCAATGGCAGATCGAATTGCTGTTTTGAAGGAAGGTAAGTTAATTCAGACCGGAACGGCCATAGAACTCTACGAGCATCCAGCATCGTTGTATGTTGCAGCTCTTTTCGGAGAAGTGTTCAGAATCAATGATGGATTTACCAGAATGGAACACATTTCCTTAAATAAAGGTAGTTTAAAGGCTTTGGTTGTATCTTCTTACTACGAAAACGGAAGGTACATTATAAGCCTGAAACATGAAGGGCAACTTATTTCCGCATTTCACGACACCGACATACCAGCGGGAACCGAAATTTGCTTTCAGATAGATGCTTCGCTTTCGTTTGAATGATATTCAGTAAGTGCCTGTATAGGAGATTGGATGACCTTTCCCAGAGTGATGCCTTTTGACTTACACAATGACCTTAATATGTCACTTCCATGATAACCAACCGACCCAACAATATTCAAAGGAACCTGCTGATGCTGTTCGTACTTGCATACGTGTTTATTCAAAAAGGATGTTAAACACGATTCAATTAGCTTATAGGCATACTCCTCCTCACCACGGATCTGAAAAACCCATTTGGCAAAAGAAGCCAGAAAACGATTCGGCAGATCACCTGAGTACACCTCGTGTAACAGTTGATCTTTCCCCAGACCGAATTTGCTATCGAATCGCTGTCGCATGGATTCAGGAACTTCAAAATCCAGGTAATCCTTGATCAGGTTCTTGCCAATATGCGCTCCACTACCTTCGTCCCCCAGAATATAACCGAGAGCTGTAACGTTCTTAACCACTCTTGAACCATCGTAGTAACAAGAATTTGAACCGGTTCCAAGTATACCCGCAATCCCAGGTTCATCTCCACAAAGTGCTCTCGCCGCTCCGAGCAAATCATGATCCACCGAAATAGATGCTTCCGGAAAAACATTCGTCGCCGCTGTTTTTATAACGGCACATTTATCATCACTTGAACAACCCGCTCCATAAAACCAGAGTTGCTGGATATTGTCTGCCGCCACACCTTCCAATCTTGGCAACAAGTCATTTTCAAAAGTCCGCTCACAATCAATTACCGACTTAAAAAACGGATTTAACCCCTGAGTCTTTACTTCCAGGATCTCACCCGTTTCCTTTATTAGACGCCAATCTGTCTTGGTTGAACCACTATCGGCAATTAACTTCATGAACCCGCTTCTGTTGATTAGTTGACGGCAAAAATAGAGGAATTACCCTAAATGTGGTATTGACGAAATGGTTCACCAAAAATACATTTGTACCGTTATTTAAAATTAATCTAAATAAGAAAACAGATGAAAAAACTAGCCGTTGTTGGAATGATAACAATCTTACTCGCGTCGTGTAACAGAAAAGAAGGCTGTACTGATCCAGGTGCAACCAATTACGATGCAGACGCGAAAAAGGACTGTTGCTGTGAATACGAGGAAGAAAATACATATACCGTACCCACAACTTATGCATTTACGGATGCCTCCGGAAACAACACCGTTTCATACAATGGCCAGGAGCAAAGATTAGAAATGCTGTCTGAAATGAGTGCCTATATTAAGGGAACCAATACGGCTGGTGTTTCAGTAGATGCTACCACGCTGGCCAATATGTATGCCAATTCCGGTTATACATGGACCGATGCCGATGGCTTAGGTATGACAGGCTCTTCGAAGCAATTAAGAAGCAAAACCGCTCTTGGAGATGCAGGCGTGATTGCATATTTTGAGGATTTACTTGATAGCGTTGCTGCGTTAAGTGCAACTACCACAACTGGCGTTGAGGATGGTGCACCAGGAACCGCCGGTGTTTATCCGAATGATGGAGTGAAAGGTCCTTACCTGCAAACAGCAGATGGTGTAGAATATCACCAGTTGATCGAAAAGGGACTTATGTGTGCAGTTTTCATGAATCAAATGACCAGTAACTATATCGGAAATATAGCCACAGACGACAATACTACTGCGGTAGATGCTTCTGCTGGAAAATACTATACGGAGATGGAACACCACTGGGATGAAGCATACGGTTATTTCACAGACGCCATTGATTATCCAACAAACGGAACCGATCGATTTTGGGGTAAATATGCAAACTCCAGAGAAAGCGTACTAGGATCTGCTACTACTTTGGCAAACGCCTTTAGAACCGGTAGAGCTGCAATTAGCAACGGGGATATGACCACACGAGACGCTCAGGTAACCATCATTTACGATGAGATGGAAAAAGTGTGTGCAGGAACCGCGATTCATTACCTTAACGAAGCCATTGCTAACATCAGCAACAATACTGCCCGGAACCACCAACTTTCTGAAGCGTGGGCATTCCTAAACGGACTTCGATTTGGAGAAAACGCCGTGAACGGTTCGGGCATGTCTACAACCGACATAGATATGGGCCTGGGTATGTTAGGCATGGATTTTAACAACGTAACTGTAACTCAGCTAAACAATGTGATTGATCACATTGCAATGCACACAGGTTTAGAAGCAGTAAAAGGTAGTCTTTAAGCAAATTAAAAATGGTTAGATTCAAAACATTCATATTGGCTGTGTTGCTAATTGCGGCCTTCAGCGGTTGCAAGAAGGATCCGGATGATAATCAAGATAGTGAAGAGTTCGATAGGACGGCCTTGTTGGAAAACCTGGCGGACAATTACATTGTTCCAGCCTATCAGGATTTTGAATCCAGAGTACTTGATCTGGACAGTTCAGTAGCGACGTTTGTAGCAACGCCGAATGTTTTGAATCTAACCAATTTACGAACAGCTTGGGTAGAAGCTTTAACAACCTGGCAGGCAGTTTCCTATGTGAATATTGGATACGGTGCTTCCATATCTCAGCGATCCCAGTTTAATATTTACCCTATTGACACGGCTCAAATCCACTCGAACATATCGTCTGGGCCTGGAACTTACAATTTAGGTACACCAGCCAATCTGGCGGCGAAGGGTTTTCAGGCCTTTGATTATCTGCTGTACGGAATTGGAGCCACAGACGCTGAAATAGTAGATCAATACATAGTGGATGCGGAAGCCACGTCAAGGAAGAATTACCTTTCGGATCTGGCAACAGATATGAAAACCTATGCCCAGGCAATTGCGAACGACTGGACCGGAGGCTACCGTGATACATTTGTGGCCAACAGTAGTGATAATAGCGCAGGAAGTTCCATGTCGCTATTTGTGAATGCCTTTATTCAACACTATGAATCCTACGTAAGAAAAGGAAAGCTCGGTCTACCGTCAGGAGAGTTTAATGTTTTTACGGGAACTCCTCTTCCCGATCATGTGGAGTGCTATTACTACGGGCAGTCATTGCCCTTTCTGGAAACTGCTTTAACAAGGGCTCAGGACTATTTTAACGGGACCAGCTACGACGGAACATCAGAGGGAACCGGCCTGGACGACTATCTCGTGTTTTTAGAGTCTCAGCTTGATGGTCAGCCAATGGAGGTTGTTATTAACAACCAATTTGCAGCAGCAATCTCAGAAATTCAAAACCTGGCTGACCCATTAAGCGACGAAGTTTCTACTAACCCAACTGGTTGTTCTGAAGCTTATGTCGAATTGCAAAAAATAGTGGCCTATTTCAAAACAGATATGGTTTCTGAATTAGGGATTCAAATCAGCTACGCAGATACAGACGGCGACTGATCGCGTCGTACACATGGGTTTTTTCCAGGGAATAAAGAACTACAAACTCAATCAACCTACCTCCATTGCTCCTTTGGTGGTATTCAGGGTAGTGTTTGGTCTGATGATGGCCATTAGCGGAATCCGATTTGTTGCTAACGGCTGGATTGAAGAACTTTATTTAACACCAATATTACAGTTTAAATACTACGGCTTCGAATGGGTAAAAGTACCTGGCGAAACCGGGATGTACCTGCTATTCGGATTTCTGATCTTATTCGCGTTGTTGATGGCATTGGGTTTTGCCTATCGAATTTCTGCCATCGGTTTCTTTTGTTCGTTTACGTATATAGAGCTGCTTGACAAAACCACTTATCTGAACCACTACTATTTTGTAACCCTGGTGGCCGGAATCATGATTTTTCTGCCGGCAGCACGCAATTATTCAATTGACTCGTTGATCAGACCCAGCAAACGATTGCACAAAGTTCCCAGATGGACGATTGACATCTTGAAATTTCAGCTTGCGCTCGTCTACTTTCTGGCTGGCGCGGCAAAAATCAATGCTGATTGGTTACTGGAAGCTATGCCACTTACTAACTGGCTAAAGCACCATATCGACATGCCGGTAATCGGTGATTTATTTCGTTATAAAGCCACGGCATATGTATTTAGCTGGTTCGGAATGCTCTACGACCTTACGATTCCCTTGTTCCTGTTGATGGCTTCAACTCGAAAATTGGCTTATGTAGCGGTAGTTGTTTTTCACCTGCTTACGGCCGCTCTGTTCCCAATCGGAATGTTCCCTTACATCATGATTGTCTGCACCATCATTTTTTTCTCAAAAGAATTTCACCAAATGTTATTGGTTCCTTTCAGAAGCAAGTTTGGTTTTGAAAGTGTTCAGCAAAATGTTTCAACCAGGATTTCTGCAACAGCGAAATGGATAATCAGCTTGTTTGTTATAGTGCAGATTGTTATTCCATTCCGATACTTGTTGTATCCCGGCGAGTTGTTCTGGACGGAACAAGGATTTCGTTTCGGCTGGCGCGTAATGCTCATCGAAAAAACCGGATATGCGCAATTCTACGTGGGTGATCCCAAAACCGGTAATGAAATGCTTGTGGATAACGGCAAGTTCCTAACCAAACTTCAGGAGAAAATGATGAGCACCCAACCGGATATGATCTTGGAGTATGCTCACTATCTGCGAGATTACTACACGGACACTACCATTTCATCAACAAATGCAAGCATTCACTTCAATATACCACGGGTTAGAGCCAATGTACGGGCCAGATTGAACGGAAGAAGTGGTGATCTTATAAATGATACTGTAAATTTGGCCGCCGAAAAGCGAGGCTTCCATCACAAAACCTGGATTTTGCCAATGCCCAGATGAGACTTTTGATTATCAACATATTACTACTAACGGCATTCAGCACAACAGGTTGGACTCAAATCGGTTCTCTGGAAATTAAAGTAAAAGACTCGTTGTTCCGCTATCCGATGATTGGAGCAAAGGTTGTGGTTTCGGCATCCGGGAATGTGATAACCCAGGATACCGTAAACTCTCGCGGAGTTCTACATGTTGACAGCCTTGCCTTTGGTAGCTACAAAATTTCAGTTGAAGAGGAATCTCATGGTGCTAAAGAGATTAAAGTAGAACTAACCAAGGAATTTCAAAAAGTCAGGTTCTTACTCAAAGATTTGTATGCGCTAAAAGGTGTTGAAATTACTTACGACAACAGAACATTACAGCCCATTAGTTTCATGCGCCCCATCTCAGGTATGATGATCACCAGCGGTAAAAAAAGTAATTGCATCGCTCCCAAGGAAATGGATCTGAACGAAGGCACTGCGAATCCCCGACAAGTTTATCAGGCGGTTCCGGGGCTCAATATATGGGAAAGTGATGGAGCCGGTTTACAGCTAGGTATTGGGGGACGGGGATTGAGTCCGCACCGAACTTCCAATTTTAATACCAGACAAAATGGATATGATATAAGTGCCGACGCATTGGGTTACCCGGAAACCTATTACACCCCTCCGTTGGAAGCTTTGGAAAGGATACAACTCATTCGGGGTGCAGCGTCATTGCAATTCGGGACACAATTCGGTGGCATGTTGAACTTTGTTCTGCGCCAGGGGGGGACACATCCGTTGTCCGTTAATTACAAAAAAACGATCGGTTCATTTCAGCTTTCAAGCAACTATCTGAGCATAGACGGAACTCACGGACGTTGGAGATATTTTGCTTACGGCATGATGAAATCCGGGAATGATTTTCGTCCAAACTCGTCTTTCGACATGTGGTCGGGCCATGCAAACACTCAGTTTTTCTTTAGTGAAACCAAATACGTTAATCTGGAATTGACCCACATGGAATATCTGGCTCAACAACCCGGTGGTCTTACTGATCTGCAATTTGAAGAGAATCCGCTACAATCGAACCGGGACAGAAACTGGTTTGGGGTAAACTGGAATTTGGCCGCAGTTTCGTTCTTCACAAACATTGGAGATCGGACAAAACTGGAGTCGAAGTTTTTCGGTTTGCTGGCATCCCGAAAGGCGTTGGGATTTCTTGGTAACATCAACCGCATTGACCTTCTCGAAGAAAGGGATCTGATTCTTGGCGAATACATGAACTGGGGAAATGAAACCAGATTAATCAACCATTATGACGTAAAAGGTCAGATCTGGAACCTACTTGCCGGGGTTCGATATTATAGCGGTTATAGCATTGGTCAGCAAGGCGACGCAGATAACGGCTTCGGACCCAATTTTGATTTTATTGGAGGGTCTCCCAATGAATCAGATTATCGTTTCCCCAGTAAGAATTACAGTGCATTTGTTGAACACATCTTTCGCTTCGGCCAATATTTGTCCGTAACACCTGGCGTACGTTTCGAGCATATCGATACCAGAGCCACAGGAAAATATTGGAGCCGGGTTACGAATGGTGCCGGAGACGTTGTGTTTGAACAACAAATCAACGAGAACCGGGAGAATGTAAGATCATTTGCTTTAGCCGGAGTTGGGGTGAGTTATAAAAAATCTGATTCATTGGAAATATATGGGAACATCTCTCAAAACTACCGAAGCATCAACTTTACGGATATGCAGATTAATAACCCCAGCTTTCAAATTGATCCGGAACTTAAAGACGAACGTGGTTACAACGCGGATATAGGTGTTCGAGGAAAACTAGACGATCTTTTAATCTACGACATCTCGGCTTTCTACCTTCAGTATCAGGACAGAATCGGCATCATTTCACAGCGCGACCCGGTACTATTTAATGTTTATCAGTATCGCACCAACATTGCAGATTCCAGAACGGTTGGTCTGGAGTCTTACCTAAACCTAAAATTATATGGTTGGACCAAAGCTGAAAAAAAGAACGCCTTAAGGCTGTTCACGAATTTAGCCACCATCCATTCCGAATATTTCAACTCAGACAACTCGGCTATTGAGGGTAAGCAAGTAGAGCATGTGCCAGCAATTACCTTAAAGAGCGGAGTAAATCTAATCCTGGGTAGGTTATCTTCTACAATACAGGTTAATTATGTTTCTGATCAATATACAGACGCCACCAATGCCGAATCTGCTCCGGGTTCCGTTATTGGTATTATTCCCTCGTATACCGTATTAGATTGGTCTTCCACACTTCGGTTTTCGGAAGGAGTAAAATTTTCTTTCGGTGTCAACAACTTGCTGAATCGTTCATATTTCACGCGTCGTGCCGGTGGTTACCCGGGACCTGGAATTATCCCTTCTCCGACCAGGAATTTTTATGTGTCTCTAGGGGTGAGGATTTGATGATCTGATGATTTGATGATCTGATGATTTGATGATCTGATGATCTAATGGTCTGATGAATTGGTGAGGGGTGAGTTGGCGAATTGGTGAAGGGTGAGTTGGTGAATTGGTGATTCTAAACCGAAGCGGCGAATAGGAAGCGGTTGGGGCTTACCAATTGAGTTTTTACGGCATACATAACAATTCCTGCGGTGTTGTTAACACCTAGTTTTCTCATGATGTTTTTTCGATGGGTATTTACCGTGTGACTGCTTAGGAAGAGTTTATCTGCCACCTGGGTGTTGGTGTATCCTTCTGCAATAAGTGTAATTACTTCCAGTTCGCGATCTGAAAGCGAAATGGGTTCACAGGTTAATTCTTCGAAGTCGATATCGTCTACATCTATTTTCTCTTCACGAATTTTTTCAAGAATCTGGCCACAGAAGAACTTATTACCTGCTGCGGTCTCAATAACCGACTCGGTGATTTCTGTCGCTGAACAATCTTTCTTCACGTGACTGGTGACGCCAGATCTCAGCGCATCCACTATTGTTTGTCCACTTTCATCTTTGGTAATCGCTACAAAGCGCACATCGCAGTTGGAACCCACGATTTCCGGAATAACATCTATTTCAAAATCCTTAGAGGTATAATCGATGACCACAATATCGGCTGAAAAGTTAGCTACTTGTTCTTTCAGCTCTTCAGCCGACCGTGCCTCCCCAACAATTACAATTTGCTCGTTCCTTTCCAGAATGGACCGAAGACCTATCCGAATAAGATCACTTGCATCTGCTAATATTACCTGAACTTTATTCATGAAACCGGGGTAAATTTATCAGTTATTTAGAATCGTTCCAAATAAAGATTTCAAGGTTATCAACATTTTTTTCAATCAATTGTAAGTCCCTCTATATCAGCCAGACATGGTAGTCGATATTTTGTACTTTCACATAAACCACAATTCTTAACTCATGCAGATATTGAAAGTCGTTCTAATTGGCTTAATTCTATTTACTTCCACCATTGCACATACTCAAAGCATAGGTTATTGTAATATGATGGCAATACTCACTTATATGCCAGAAACACAAACGCTGGAAACGGTCTTGGCCGATTATGAGCAAAAGTTAATCAATCAGCTTCTGGTTGAAGAACAAAAAATCAGAAATGATATGGAAGAGTTCACCGCGTTGGTGGAAACTGGAAAAAGCACACCGCTGGAGATTGAGACATTTGAAAAAGATATTACGCAAGCGAAAGAGACCTATAACACAAACAGAGAAGCCGCGGAATACAAACTTGCCACAAAACGTCAGACGTTGATGGAACCAATCTTAACCCGATTGCAGAATGCTATTGACGAGGTTCGAGACGAGTTGGGTTATGCATTGATACTGAACACTGTGGATAGTGATGGTGTGTCGATCGTTCTTTCTGGCGACCCCAAACTAGACATTACAAAAGCGGTGATGAAAAAATTAGGGCTTAAAACAGAGGGGTATTGATTTGCAGGTATTCGGCCTATTTTTTGGAAATATTCAGGATAATAAAAATGATCACATTTAAACAAGAAGAAGATCACATCAGGGGAAAGTTCATTGTGTTGGAAGATGACAAACCGGCAGGAGAAATCACATATGTCTGGGCAAGTTCCGACAAATTCATCATTGACCACACAGAAACGTTTGAGGGTTACAGCGGGCGCGGATACGGAAAGCAACTCGTGCTGAAGGCCGTAGAATTTGCCCGAAAAAAGGAAGTGAAAATTATACCATTATGCCCTTATGCAAAAAAGGTCATTACTGAAGATTCTGAACTACGGGAAATGCTGTTTAAATAAGCAAACCTGGGAAGCCTTTTCGTGAAGTTTAGTCCCGACCCTTAAATTAACCCGCTATTGAGAGTTGATCAAGCGATCAATAAAAAAACAGCATCAGCAATATTTTTTTGTTTGCCGTATTGCATGAAATAAAAAATCGTTTACTTTTGTCGTCCCATTGAACGGGAAACAAAATCCACGCAAGGTTAGCTGCTGCTAACGGTCGGGAGACCTGGAAGTTTGGTCTGGTAGTTCAGTTGGTTAGAATACCTGCCTGTCACGCAGGGGGTCGCGGGTTCGAGTCCCGTCCAGACCGCAAAAGCTCAGCATGAAATGCTGGGCTTTTTGCATTTGTAGACCGAGCCAAACTTGTTTGAGCGAGGGTGGATGAATTAAAAACGTCTTATCGATCTCAACCTGAACCAAGCCCAAACGTACCGTTTGATCTTTTCCTTAATAATAGTTACCTTGAGGATCGGTTTCTTACTATGACTACTTGCCAAATTCCGTGTTCACCCCATATTTTGAGATTTCTAGTCTCAGTTATGCTTATTTGGTTTCTAACCCACTATGGGCAGGCACAGAGCCGACCAGGATTCATCGAAAACAAAGGCCAAATTACTGATCAAAATGGTCAAAGTAATGATCAGGTCTTGTATGTCTTAGCCCTCGGAAATTATAATGTGCTAATTCACGCGAATGGATTTTCTTACCAGTTCATGGAAAAAGTGGAGCATACAGGCATTGATCCAAACATCAAAATCCATCCAGGTATCGACAACCCGCATGACATCTCCAATCCGAAGTTTGACTACCATCGCGTTGATTTTAATTTTCACAAACCGTCGGCACAGGCTACCCCAGTTGTGGTTAAGGAAGCTCCTAACCTAACGCATTATTATAACGTGCCCAACAAACCTAACGGTGTCACCCATGTAAAAACCTACTCCTCTATAACCATTCAAAACCAATGGAAAGGAATTGACGTGGAATACCTCGTGGATAAAAACGGTGGTTTTAAATACAACTTTATTGTTCACAAACCAATTGAAACTCAAATCCAATTTTCATTAGAGGGAGCCTTGGATTGTAGAGTGGAAAATGGAAAAATCAAGGTAGACACGAGATTTGGCAGCTTCTTTGAGTCCATTCCGTTTAGCTATGGCATCAATAATATGGAGGATACAACCGAAGTTCATTGCGCTTTTGAACAGGTAGCGGATCGTTCCTTTGCTCTTAACATAAATTTTCCTGAGCTGGATAAGTTAATTGTTGACCCCATGCCTGACCTGGTCTGGGGAACGTATTACGGAGGCGCGGAGAGTTCATACAATTATAGCATGATGAAGGATAATAATGACTCGTTGTACGTTTCAGGAATCACCGAATCTACTGCACAAATTGCGACTACAGGCACCCATCAGGGTACTTTTACCGGTAGCTTCGATGCCTATGTAGGAAAATTTGACTTAAACGCGCAACTTGTATGGGGTACTTATTATGGAGGTACAGATTTTGAGTTATGTTGGTCCATAGCTCCATTTGAAAATACAGGGTTCGTATTGTGTGGCAACACACGCTCCACGACCTCTATTGCAACCGCAGGGGCCTATCAGACCACATTGGACGGAATAAGTGATTGCTATATTGCGAAGTTTTTTCAAAATGGATTATTAGACTGGGCAACTTATTACGGAGGAGAGGGTCAAGATGATATTAATGCTGTTGTAGTTTTAGGAGACACAATTTATGTTGGAGGAAGCACTTCCTCTTCGACTAATATCAGCACCTTAGGTACACACCAGCCAGTTTATGGTGGCAGTACTGATGGATTCATCGCCAAATTTGGTCCTGACGGTTCATTTATTGCTGGAACTTACTTAGGGGGTAGTGCATTTGATGCAGTGCTTGATGTAGACACAAATTCCAACAATCAAATACTTTTTTGCGAAAGAACTCGGAGTGCCGGTTTGGCCGTAAACGCATTGTATTCTTCAACTTTTGTTGGCACAACAACCGACGACGGCCTCTTTGGCGTCATTAACCCTGATTTAACAGTAGACTGGAGCAATTATTTTGGAGGTACACTATATGATGCCATAACAAAGATCACTGCAGATCAGGACACAGTTTACATTAGTGGATACACACAATCAACCTCGGGAATAACAACTGCAGGATCGTATCAACCCACATTTGGGGGTGGCGACGATGATAGTTTCATGGCTAAATTCAACCCTAACGGTTCAATTATATGGTCCACCTACATCGGTGGGGATGAATATGACGAGGCATTTGGCCTTCATTTGCATGATAATGGAAACCTCTATATATGTGGCCTTTCTTATTCTTCAACAGGATTAACAACCCCCGGAGTTCTACAACCCAACCAATACAACTGGCCGTTCTGTGATGATGGATTTGTTGTTAAAGTAAATAAGGACGGTAATGTGGAATGGTCCACATACTACGGTGGTGATCATTGCGACGAATTCTATGACCTGGTAGGAATTAACATGACTGATGTAGCGGTGAGCGGAGTGACGAAATCGGTAGTTAATATTGCTACGCCAGGAGTACATCAGGATACGCTGGCGGCTTCAGCAGGCGGTGCCACCAGATTAGATGCAATGTTGATCCGGCTGACCGAAAGCGGATGTCCAAGCCTCTCTTTGAATATAACTTCCAATAGTCCGATCTGTAGTACTGACACGCTACTTTTGTCCATTGATTCAGGGTATGTGTACAACTGGACAGGCCCAAACGGATTTTCAAGTTCAAATTACCTGGATACAATTTTTAACGCGGATACAGCGAATAGTGGCACCTATACCTGCGAAGTAACGGACACCAACAACTGTGTTTACACATTTTCTCACAATATATCTGTGTACGCTCCGATACACGACACGATAAGCGTATCAATATGTCAGGGAGATTCCTTTCTTTACGAGGGGAACTATTATTCCATAACGGGAAGTTATGATTTCACTTACTCGTCTATGTTTAATTGCGATAGTCTGGTAAATCTGGATCTTAAGGTCACGTCCCCTCCGGCTATCACCTCTTCCATTACTAGTAGCGTCTGCGAAGGAGATACCGTTTACTTTAGCGCCAGTTCGCCTTCCGCAAGTATATTCTCCTGGTCAGGCCCGAGTGGATTTAGTTCAGGTACAGCCAACCCCTCCATTGATTCGGCGACTGCGGGTTCGGCTGGCATTTACACTTTACTTGTTACCGACACCCTTGGCTGCATTGATTCAATACAGCACTCGGTCAATGTTTTTCCGGAGTACTACTCAACGGTAAATTCATCCATTTGCATGGGAGACTCCATATCCTTCGGGGGGCAATTTCACTTTACAACAGGGGTCTATTATGACTCTCTGCTAACAACCACCGGATGTGATTCGATCGCTGCGTTGTCACTTACCGTAGAAAGTACACCAACAACAACTTTACCGCCCGCATCTATCTGCGCAGGTAGTTCGTTAACATTTGGCAGTAATACAATCACTTCCGCCGGAACATACTTCGACACGCTTTCAACGATAACCGGATGTGATTCTATACTTAGTCTAACCGTTTCGGTATCGACCGCAATCAATACAACATTACCCTCCACTACCATTTGTGATGATGAATCTTTCACATTCGGTGGCATCACTATTGACTCTGCTGGGATATATTCCGACACCTTAATTGCAGCAGCTGGATGTGATTCAATAGTAACCATAGAAGTTTTGGTTTCATCACCTATCACAAATCTGAATAGCGTTAGCCCCAGCTGTTATGGCGATTCCATTCTACTGTCCGAGTCAGGTTCTTTTGCTTCATATAATTGGATAATACCCGGAGGAAGTTCGTTATCGGGTTCATCTATTGCCCTGGTTTCAGATTCTACCCTAAGCGGCACGTACTATTTAACAGTTGTAGATTCCGTGGGGTGTTCCAAGTACGACTCCACTCTGATAATTGTTCCTGACCCAATTACGCTCAGCGCTTTGGCTACTGACCCATTATGCGGTTCATCCAATGGTCAAATTCAAATAATTGCTTCCGGAGGGGTCGGCACGCTGGTATATGGATGGTCCCCGGCTGTTTCGAGTGATACGATTGCCACAGGTTTACCTGCTGGATCGTACACAATTCTGGTAGAAGATCAAAACAATTGTTCCGAAACAATTATTGTAGATCTAATCAATTCGGGATCAATATCAGGATCAATGAACTGCGACGCCTATGAAGGGTTCCTACCATATTCGGTCAACCTTAACTACAATTCCGGAATGTCGGGGCTAACTTATGTGTGGATTGTAGATTCAGACACCTTAGGGTCTGGGGTTTCCAACTATACTTTCAATTCGCCTGGTTCCCATACGGTACAAGTACTTGTAAGTAACGGAAGTGGTTGTTCAGATTCGGCCTTCTGTAGTTATTTTGTTTACGACGATGGATTGGTAATACCTAACGTAATGACACCTAATGGAGATGGTCAAAATGACTTATTTACCATTACTGAATTCGGTTACCTTTCGGGAGATATCATAATTTTTAATCGATGGGGACAAGTCCTATATCAAAACGATTATCAAATCCCATGGGATGGTACTACCCTGGAAGGCGAAAAAGTTCCTGAAGGCACTTATTACTACGTTCTTACTATGTACAATGCGCTCAACAAAAAGTCTATTCACAAAGGGCACCTGATGCTGCATAGGAACTGAGTGCATGCATGGAAATTTCCATTTTCGGTTGCACCACGATTCCAAAACAGCAAACTAGCAAACCTACCCTAGGTACCTATAAATCAGGGAATTGGATATAAGTCTCATCCCCCGGAACCTTCGGGAACCGTTTGTTTACCCAATCTTCTTTGGCTTGTTGCAATCGCTCCTTGCTGGCCGAAACAAAATTCCAGAGTAGTCGAGGCTCTTTGTCCAATGGTTTGCCACCAAAAATCAAAAGTTGAGTACCCCCAGCCATGTTTAGTGAGCATTGGTCCTCTGTTTTACTAATCAGCATGCTTCCGGCGGTTGCCTCATCACTGCCTACCGAGATGGAACCATTAACGATCACAAAAGCGATTTCTCCTTCCACCTTTCCAGCCAAATTCAAAGTGGAAGCAGTCTCCGCAAAAACATCCATCATAAACAGTGGTGTGTACCCCTGCAATGGAGATTGTTTTCCAAAAGCATTTCCGGCCACCAGTTTAACGCGGACACCATTCTCATACCAAAGTGGCAAATCCTTTCCGGATACAAACTGAAATTCGGGCTCCATCAATTCCAGACTCTCCGGAAGAGCTACCCAGATTTGGTAACCATGCATCCAACTCTCTGCCTGATCCCGAAGATGTAAAGGGGTGCGCTCCGTATGCGTCACTCCTTTTCCAGAGGTCATAAAACCAACATCCCCCGGCCGAATCAATTGAGTGGTGCCCATGCTGTCACGATGTTCAATCTCTCCTTCAAACAGATAAGTTAAAGTGCTCAAACCAATATGAGGGTGCTGATCGACATCAATAAATTTACCCGCTCCAAGTTTCGCCGGCCCCATATGATCTATGAAGGTAAAAGGACCCACCTGACGTTTTTTTCTGAATGGTAGTAACCTTCCCACCATAAAATCTCCCAGGTCGGCCTGACGTTCGTTTACTAAGAGTTTATTGTTTGCCATGGTTGTTGAAGAGTTGATTTTTTTTAGTAACCATGTAAGATAACAAACAAATTGATCAGGCATATTTAGCGGTGTACCTTTGTAAACAATTGCATAATTCCTTTAGGACTGCTAGTATCCACTCCCTCTTACCGCCTACAGAATTTCTACAGATTTCTTCCAGAAACTATCCAGAAACATCGCGTAAAATTTGACTACAAGAAAGCAGCGAAAATTACACAAGCAAGGAGTCGCTACAATTAAAAATCATGAAACGCAACAACGTTTATTCTGAAGATGCCGATGTGCAAACCGCAATGGCATACGATTCAGCAAGCACGGCAGTAAAAACCAAACAAATGTCGAATGAGAAAAGTAGAAATTTTCACTTGTCATTGCCATGTTTAGATCTGCAGGAAACCATTGAATTTTACCGAAAATATTTTCGGTGTAAACTGGGAAGACAATATGTGGATTGGGTGGATATCAACTTATATGGCAACGAGATCACCTTTGTGAAATCGGGAGACTTTCAGTTCCAATACAACAATTACCAGTTGGATAAGCACTTGCTCCCTTCATTCCATTTTGGAATCGTGCTACCCAAAAAAAAGTGGAATCAGGTATACGAACACATTATGAGTACCGATGAAACTTTGTTTACACCTACCGAATATTTGATAGGAAATGTGGGGCATCACACTTCATTTTTTGTTGAAGATCCTAACGGCTATATGGTCGAGCTAAAGTGCTTTGAAAACAACGAAGAAATTTTTGAATCAAAATAAATCAACATGTCTTACGGAGAAATAAACAACGTGGATGGCAACTATGTAGGTTGCAAAGATGGATGGTATACGTTTGAAGATGAATTCGGACACCGATTCGAATTTGACGACGTAAAAGTGAACATTCTGTCGAAATATAAACTTCACGATCAATCTGAAGAGGGTAAACCATTTTCAATCATGTACTCCATCAACACAGATGATGAGGACGGAGTGGAAGAGCTCATCATTGTTGGATTAAAACGAAAGGGATGAAGCCCGCAACAACCGTTGTTACTTCTGTAGGAATGAGCCCTATTCTATTCCGCTACATAGCGGACTGCTACCCTTATGGGTACAAAGGATTCATTTCTACAATCAACAAAAATTCCGGCAAGCCTCTTGAGGCTTTGCCGGTTATTATCAAATCCAGACCTTATCTCATTCTGCTGGATACCGAAGAAATCAGAAACTTTCTGGACACCTGTGTTAGAAATAATTTAACCAACGAACTCCAACCTTGGGAAGAGTCGTGTATATTGGTAGAGAACTAAACCAAACATACAAATCAACTCTCCATTATCATGAAAATATTGGTTGGAATCGACTTCTCTGAAGCCTCCATTCATGCTGCTGAATACGCGTGCAAGCAGTTTCAAGGGGCTCACGAGTTCATTCTGTTGCACGTATTCAATGCGGTTTACACGAGTACGGGTTCTTCGGGTGGACGGGAACTGGAAAAACAACAGGCGGCATTATCTCTGGATAAACTGGGGCTTATTCGAAAAAGTATGAAGGAGCTTAACCCGGACGCCTCTGTAAGGTCTATTGCACGCTCTGGTTTTCTTGCAAATGTGGTGAAGAAAATTGCCGAGGAACACGAAATCAATTTGCTGGTGCTTGGCAACGACGGTGAGCACACCTGGTTATCATCTCTTCTAAATGGGGCTGTTTCACGAGTATTGGATCACACCTCTCTGCCGCTTTTCATTATCCCGGAAACCATTTCAGAGCATCGACAAGTTGCCATGGCGCTCGACGGAAACAAAATGGGAAAACTCCGTGGAGTAAAAATTCTAAGAAGACTCGTGGAAAAATCGGGCAACAAGCTTGCCCTTATCCACATTACCAACGAAATGGAAGAAGGCAAAGAACTCGAGCCTCCAACCGAACTTACCAATACCGATACCGAATACGTGTGGATTTATTCTAACAACGTAATGGATGCATTAATCAATGACATCCCTGAACATGGTATAGGCACGCTTTGTTTAGTACACCGACCCGCGCAGGGTTGGAGAAAATTGGTTCATACCACGCATTCCGACATGATGTCTATAAAAACCAGAATCCCGCTACTCATTTTAAAAGAGGAACAGTAAGTTTCAATTTATTATGGCCAGATTTATACGGAAAGCAAATAACGATGTAGGCATCTCTCCTGACGACTTGATCTTTACCGGTGTACACCGCTTCGATGATCAACGTTTTGAACTATTTGAATACGACACCGAGAATCTACATGAGAGAGAAATCGAGTCGATTCAACAATTTGAAGCCAGGGAAACATCTAACTCTGTAATCTGGCTCAATATTACCGGGATTAGCGACAAAGAAAAAATGGCGGCACTGGGTAAACATCTCGAACTTGACTCGTTGATGATTCCGGATGTAATGGATGTAACTGCCCGACCCAAAATTCAGGTATACCCTGACGCTACGTTCATTTCAATGAAAATGATGAAACTGGACGAGGAAGATCTGATCCAGGTGGAAAACATTTGTCTGATACTTAAAGACAATATGCTGATCTCTTTCCAGGAAATTCCCGGAGATGTGTTTGACCCAATCCGAGAGCGAATTCGAGTTGGTAAGAAGCGAATGAGAAGCTCCGGCGTTGAGTATCTCGCCTATGCCTTAATGGATATTGTAATAGACAATTACCAGCGAATTATTAGCTTATTAGGGAGCGACATTGAAGACCTGGAGGGGCAGATCATGTCTTCTCAAGACGAGGAAATTCTCGAAGAAATCACCTACTACAAAAAGGAACTTAACTTTTACAGAAAGACTGTAATTCCCGCCAGAGAAGTGATTTCTGTCATAGCAAAAGAAGAGAATGAGCTAATCCTAAAGAAAAATCTTGTTCATTTTAGAGATCTTCTAAGCGACATAAGTAACGTAATAGAAGTTACTGATAGTTACCGTGAAATTATCTCTGATCAACTGAACATTTACCATACATTGATTAGTGGAAAGCTAAACGACCGGATGAAACTCCTGACCATTATCTCTACCATTTTCATCCCGATTACTTTCTTAGCCGGTGTTTATGGAATGAACATGAAATATATTCCGGAAAACACCTTCGATAACGCCTACCCTATTTTCTGGGCAGTCTGTTTGGTGATTGCCGGCTCCATGATTATCTACTTTAAGCGCAATAAGTGGTTGTGATATGAATCAGATTGTACTTCCATTCGATTATTGTATGGACAACCGTTCGGCTTACGTCCATGCTATTAAACTAAGTAGGCTCTTAGCAGCCAAACTGGTGCTTATTCACTCCGTACCTGATAATATGGCGCGAAGACAAGAATGGCTGAAAATTGAGGATGAATTAATTGGGCTAAGAGGAAATTACCTCCAAAACTTCGCGGACGACCAGTATGATTTGGAACTGAAACATGAGCTTATCACAGGCACACGATCACTGTCTAAACTCGCACTGGAAAACATACGCAAAAACAAGGCAAGCTTAATTGTAATGACGCTGCCCAAAGGTGAAAGCGAACACAACCGTTCATTTGGAAAAACCATTCGAACCATTGTAAGCGACATCAGCGTACCTGTTATGTTTATTCCTGAAGCCATTGAATATCAGATTCCGCAGAAGATATGTTTAAGCACCTACCTGGCCGATGCCAGATCTGTTCTGAAGGTAGAAACCATTAGCAAATGGTTAAAGGAATATTTCAAAAACCCTGTTAGCCTCTTAAATATTACTACGAGTCAAATTCGCTCGGACAACCAGTTGCTGCACAACCTGAGTCGATCCATTCCCAGCGACTTTATTAAATCGATCGCTCACTACGAAGGGACCGACTTCATGAGTGGCATAAGACACGGTTTATCCAGAAAGAACCCCGATTTGCAGGTTATTCTAGGCAACAAAGATGTAATTGTTGATTCTCTTCTCAATGAAAATTACACGAATTCCGTGGCGCTAAGCGCCAACATTCCGGTTCTTGTGGTGCCGAACTCAACCGACGTGAAAATTTCAGAGTTGTTCATTACTTCAAACTAGGCGGCCTATGCAATCTCCAAAAAACCCGATGCAAACTGTAGTTAACGACTCCCCTTTCTGGCTCGCCAGTGTATTAGCTGATGAATATGGGTACAAAGACGAGAGTGCATTCAGAAAGAAAATCATCCCGGAAACCCTTAAGGTAATTATTGATCTGGGCTTACCTTATGATGAACACGTAATTCCAATCTCCAATACAGCAAAAAACTCAAGAGATCATTTATTGAGCCGGTTTGCCTGTTGGATTGCCTCTTTGCATGCGGATGGGAACAAACCTGGAGTTCAGGCAGCTCGTGATAAGTTAAGCAGCTATTTCGATCAGGTCGGATTGCATGAAAAAGATCTTTTCGACATTCGAAGATTTGCCATAAGACGCGAAGTTTCCAAAGCTGGCCGGAGGCTTTCGAGCGTTGCTTCCAGAGCGGGTTACGATAAGTTCTCGGTTCTTGTTGAAAGTGGTTACCGTGGCCTTTATGGCATGAATAGTAAAGCGCTTCATGAAAAGCGTCGACTGAAGGAAAATGATAAGCTATACGACTTTATGGATTCGGTAGAATTATCGCTAAATCTGATGAGGCTCAACTTGTCGATAATAGCGTTAAAAACAATGAATAATATTACCGACGAAAAGGTAGAGCGAAGAATGCACAAAGTTGGCCTTTCCTGCAGGCTATCTGTTTTTGAATCTACCGGATCATACCCGGAAAACTGGCCGGTGAGTAAGAGCCTTGTGCTCATCCAGAGAAGTTTTAAAAAGATCATTGAAGATCTATAAACGCTAAATTTGCAGTATGAAGCTTACTGAAATCGAGATAAAAATCTTGCTGTCGGCCGGTGTCGTTGTATGCCTCTTGCTGATATTGTGGATGATCAACGGCTACCTGACCAGAGTTTTGAAGCGCTCGGAATTTTCACGTCAAAGAAGGAAAGTCGCCATTAGAGGTATGCGATTCATAGCTGGGCTCACCACGGTAATTATTTTGTTTGCTATTTGGGGAGTTGAACGGGAGAGCATTCTGCTTTTTGCTTCTTCATTGTTAACGATTCTTGGCGTGGCATTCTTCGCTCAATGGTCGCATTTATCCAATATTACCGCTGGCCTGATCCTTTACTTTAGCCATCCAATGAAAATCGGATCATTTATTAAGATCGAGGACAAAGAATTTCCCATTTCAGGGCAAATTGACGATATCACGTTATTCTTTGTAAAGGTTAAAACGGAAGATGGGCAGATAGTTACTCTGCCCACCAACCTGATGCTCCAAAAGGCAGTTAAAGTCACCGCTTAATGTCCGAGAACATAAGCGAAAATCAGCGGTGCCACAATGGTAGCGTCTGATTCGATCATAAACTTAGGAGTAGTTATATCTAGCTTACCCCAGGTTATTTTCTCATTTGGTACAGCACCTGAATACGAGCCGTAACTTGTTGTAGAATCTGATATTTGACAGAAGTAGCTCCAAAAGGGCGTATCGGTTCGCTCCATATCCTGGTAGAGCATAGGAACCACGCAAATTGGAAAGTCGCCTGCTATTCCTCCGCCAATCTGAAAGAAACCAATTCCTTTTCCTGAAGAATTATCGGTATACCAATCTGCCAGCCACATCATGTATTCAATTCCAGATTTCATTGTAGAGGGCTTTAATTCGCCCTTTAAACAATACGATGCAAAAATGTTACCCATGGTTGAGTCTTCCCACCCGGGAACTATGATTGGCAAGTTCTTCTCGGCCGCGGCCAACATCCAGGAATTTTTAGGATCTATTTCGTAGTACTGCTCCAACACACCAGATAGCAAAAGCTTATACATGAATTCGTGAGGAAAAAAGCGTTCGCCATTTTCTTCTGCATTCTTCCATATCTCATAAATATGACCTTGCAGCCTTCTAAACGCCTCTTCTTCCGGAATGCAGGTATCGGTTACACGGTTTAGTCCTTTTTCCAAAAGTGCCCATTCCGTTTCCGCTGCCAAATTTCTATAATCCGGAATCCGCTGATAGCTATTGTGCGCTACAAGGTTCATCAAATCTTCTTCCAAATTGGCTCCTGTACAAGAGATAATCTGCACTTTGTCCTTTCGGATCATTTCGGCCAGCGAAATACCCAATTCTGCTGTGCTCATTGCACCAGCAAGGGTGATCATCATTTTACCATTCTTCTCTAACTGGGCTTCATAGCCTCGCGCAGCATCGAGTAAAGCCGCGGCATTAAAGTGTTTGTAGTTGTTTTCTATGAACTGCGAGATTGGTCCTCTCATTTTTAAATTAGTTTATCTATGATTACGTGAATAAGTTCCAGTAGAATCAGTAAGATGATAATCAACTCTAAATTGCTACTGTGTTTGTGTTGTAAAATATCTTTAAACAGGTCTATATTCTCCTTAATTACGTCAATATTGTGTTGCAAACCGTTGTGCCGGTTCATAATATCTAGTTCTTCGTTAAGTGCAGAATCCAGTTGCGACAATTCCTCCTTCGACCATGCCAATTGAGGCGTGTCAAATATGAACAGGTTCTCGGCTATCCGGTTTTTCAGATTCATGGTTTGCCCAATAAACATTCTGAGTTTACTTCTGTTTAACTCAATTTTCCCGGTGCGTTCCAGCTGGTCAGAATAATCGCTGGTAGCTGCCAACAAATTTTCCGATCGGCTATAGTAATGATCGAGTGCAACAGATTGAGCCAGATTGAGCATAATGATGTGGGCAATGTCGGTATTCACATACGGCACGATGACTTTGCCAAAATCAACAATACATTCGTCGGTCTGACCTATTTCCACTTCCAGCATTTCCGAATGTGTTTCATCCACATCTTGTCCCTCTCCAACCAGTGCAATAATTTCCTGCTGGATATGCCGTGGACAGTTGAAGAAAACAACACTCCCGTAGTCCTTGAGATAGAAATAAGAGTTCTCCCCTACTTTAAAAAGTAAGAATGAGGGCTCCCTGCGTTCTTCACTAAAAGCCAGTTCATTCCTAATTTCCTGCAAATTCAACCGGTTACCCAGATGATAAGCTTTAACCATTGGTTTCATCAGTGCTGAAACTTGTAAGACAACATTTTGTAGTACAACTTCGCAGCCAGAAAATCCGAAGATTTATCTACACCATTTGGACAAAGCTCTACAATATCGAAACCAACCACGTGGTAGTTTGCAAACACCTTCTTTAGCAAATCGAGCGTGTCGTACCACAACAACCCACCTGGTTCGGGAGTACCCGTAGCAGCCAATATAGAAGGGTCGAAAGCGTCCAGATCAATAGTAATGTAAACGGCCCCTTCAATGCGGCTCAGCACCTGTTTGTGCCAATCCGACTCTCCCTGCAAATCATGAGCGTAGAACATATTATCTTCGTTCACATACTCAAGTTCCGAACTGTCCATGCTTCTGATTCCAACCTGAATCAGGTTACAGGTTCGGCTGGCCTCATGCATTGCACAGGCATGATTGTAGCGAGTCCCTTCATAGGTCATCCGCAAATCTGCATGGGCGTCTAGTTGCAATACTGTTAACCGTGAATACCGCTCGCGAAAAGCCCGAATTGCACCGATGCTTATAGAATGTTCACCACCAAACAGTGTTACGAATTTTTCCTGTTCCAAATACCCGGATGTCACTTTTTCAACGGCTTCAACCATCGCATTTGGAGAACTGCTTTCAGTTACCGGATTGGCCAGGTAAATACCCCGCTGATAGACCTCCGAATCGGTTTCGATGTCATACAATTCCATGTTTTCTGACGCATGCAAAAAAGCGTCAGGACCTTTATCCGCGCCCTTTTGCCACGTACTTGTGCCATCGTATGGAACGGGTATAAGTACTACCTCTGCGGTATCCAATTGAGCGTACTCGTCTGGAATACCAGCATAGTTCTTATTTCTCATAACCCAGTAGTTTAAGGAAATCGCTTCCTGTTTGTTGCTCAGAGAAAACCTCTACCTGCACATCTCCGTTTTTGTCTCGGTTGATAAGCAGATGTTTCGGATTGGGAATCAAGCAATGTTGCAACCCACCATAACCTCCAATAGTTTCCTGATAAGCACCAGTGTTAAAAAAGCCAATGTACAGAGGGTGTTCCTTTGAATATTTGGGCAAATAGATCGCGTTTACGTGTTGTTCACTGTTATAAAAATCATCACTGTCACAGGTCAGCCCTCCTAACAGAACCCGCTCATAGCTGTCGTTCCATCTGTTAATCGGCAGCATGATGAATCGTTTATTGATGGCCCATGTATCTGGCAGAGTGGTGATGAAAGATGAGTCAATCATATTCCACTTCTCTCTATCGTTTTGCTGTTTCTGATACAATACCTGATAAATTGCTCCACCACTTTCACCAACAGTGTATGACCCAAATTCTGTGAAAATATTCGGTACAGGAACCCCTCCTTCCCGGCATGCTGCTTTAATTTGTGCAACAATTTCATTGATCATGTACTCGTAGTCATAATCAAAGGCAAGTGAGTTTTTTATAGGAAAACCTCCGCCTATATTCAGTGAGTCAACTGTTGGGCAAATCTTTCTGAGGTTCACGTACACACGTAAACATTTTTGCAATTCATTCCAGTAGTAAGCCGTATCCCGAATACCGGTGTTAATAAAGAAATGTAGCATTTTCAGCGTAAGGTGCTCTTTATCTTTGATCTGCTCCTTATAAAATGGTACTATGTTCTTGTATCCAATTCCCAATCTACTGGTATAGAAAGCAAATTTTGGTTCTTCCTCGGAGGCAATGCGAATACCAATATTGAAATGTCCATCAATTTCTTCGGAAAGTAATCGGATCTCCTCGTAGTTGTCTATAATCGGAATACACTTTTGATGACCCTGATTAATGAGCTTCGCGATATTTGAAACATAAGCTGATCGCTTAAATCCGTTGCACAGAACGAAAGTTTCCGCGTTTATTTTTCCTGACTTAATGAGGTTTTGTACAATTTCCAGATCGAAAGCTGAGGACGTTTCAATGTGAATGTCGTTTTTCAAGGCTTCGTCAAGTACATAGGAAAAATGGGAACTTTTAGTACAATAGCTATAGTTGTACGAGCCATCGTAGTTGTTCTCCTTAATCGCTTCTTCGAACCACCCTTTAACTTTTCGTATGTTCTCACCGATTTTAGGAATGTAGGTGAATTTCAATGGTGTTCCGTGCTCGCGAATTAGCTCCATCAGATCAAGTCCATGGAACTTTAAATTGAACTGATCATCTAAACGGAATTCTTCTTGTGGAAAGTAAAAGGTTTGATCGATCAGATCAAGGTATTTGTTTTTCATTTTTTAGTTGGTGCGTTTTAGTTGGTGCGTTGGCTACCAAATTTAGCGATTAATAGTTTTTAGTGATAGCTGGTGGTAGCGAACGAGCCGGTGGTGTTAACTTCATTCGGAGACACTTTAGAATTGCGTTTCCCCCGGCTTGTTCCTACCTGCTTTTCAACAAAAGATTTTATGCGGTTCCAGCTCCTGAAAACACCTCTCCAGGCTCGGAAAAACACTTAAATTCGAGTAAGTAGCCGTTCGGGTCTTCAAGAA
This sequence comes from Parvicellaceae bacterium, assembly GCA_965267315.1. GTDB lineage: Bacteria > Bacteroidota > Bacteroidia > Flavobacteriales_D > Parvicellaceae. Next base: position 2,417,705 of record OZ253949.1, on the reverse strand, counting down.
AGAACGATCGGTGCTCGCCCGCCTTTCCTTCCAGAAAGATGGTCCTGTCAATTTTCATGTGTGCTTTATCCTGGTTCATCTCATATATCTGGTTCCAGGTTTTGTTGTTCACCATTACTCCGATATGGAATGCGGGAATGGTGCTTCCTCCAAAGGAGTAACTCTGTTCGGTAGGTAGTGCTTTGCTCATTTCTATAAAGGTGATCTGGTTCCCAAACAAGTTGATATCAACCCAATTTTCTCCGAACCTTCCCATTTCAAACCCAAGAGTCTTTGTATAGAATTGTGATGTTTTGTTGGTATCCAAACAAGGAACCGAAATGTGAAACTGTGCGTTTTGATAGTTCATTTTTTCTCTTTTCAAAGTGTTTAGGTGGTGAGGGGCCGACTTCTTCAATGTCTCGCCCCTCTGTCCACCACGGCTAATAGCCGAGCTTTTTAGACTTACCAATCGGTGTCTTCGTCCTCCTCTTCCTCTTCCAGCCTAACAACTTTGGCTTTGATCAGATTCAGAACAGTAAACACTTCGTAATCCATATCGTCTTCTGTTACAGTGCTTGTTTCATAAACGATCTTGAATCCCTGATCTACTGTCTTGCTTGATTTCAGTTGGAACTTTGTTACCAAAGCATTGTCTATACCTTCGAATTCCAGAACCGAACCGTCTGGTTCTTCAAAAAGATAGACTCCGTCTTCCATCCCTACATAAATTGCCGCAACGGTATCTTGCGCGCTAATGATGCCTACCAATCCAATTTGTAAGGCAACCACCATAAAGAACTGTTTCATTTATTTTTAGTTGTTATTTGCCCCCTTTCGGTGGGCGGGTTAATGATTGATGGTTGTTTGTTGACGCTGATACAGATCATACTCTAACAGCAACAACTTACTACCCACCACCAACCAAAATCCTACCATGCGCTTGCTTCGTCGTCTTCTGAATCACGCGAAAGCTCGCTCACGTCTGATGTATAATCTCCTTCATCATACCCTTCAAAATCCATGGTGTTGTCGTCATCCTCTTCAACAAATTGATTGCTCAACTTCCGTAGATCTGCCGGGGTAAACTTGATCAGGTAGATCGCATCATTTAATTCTAAGTAGAGTGCCTTAAGGGCCTGTCCTTCTTTTGTGCTTATCGTTGTCAAGAATTGCTCAAAACCGAAGGGGTACCGTTGGTACATTTCGCCTTTAACCTGATTGGGCAAGTTCTTGTAACTCACAATCATTTTTTTCTTCGACATAATTGCTGTATTTAAATAAGTTGTACTGATAATATTCTTCTAATGGGAATGATAGTTCCCCGCTTAAGGATTACTTCTCGGTCGGTTACTCCCCAAACGGTAGTTTCCACAACCTTGGTTCCTTCAATATCCTGAAACACGATCCTCACTTTTTCATGGTCGAGATTCCCCAATGAAAGAGCACGGCTCAAGTTCAACTTTCTGTTGATCTGTTCATCTTTGGTAAAAAGAACATCCTCGAAAGGAAAATGGAGTCTGCTTACGTCCTCCTTCGCTATCATCTGTTCTGTTAACATCGTTTGCATTTTCGTTACAACAAATGTTACGCGATGTTTCTGGATAGTTTCTGGAAGAAATCTGTAGAAAATCTGTAGCTACCTCGATCTGGTAATGGTTATATGGTGCGTCGAATCGTTGACCTGATAATCAATATGGAGCCCGGAGGTTTGACAGATCTTTTGCATGATGGACATCCCCAATCCTGTGGATTCTTCTCTGGTAGTATTTCGAACAAACCTCCTGAACATGTCCGATGGACGTGCTGTCATTGGTTCTCCACTATTCCTTATTACCAGTGAGTTGTTCTGAACGTCGATCTCGATAAACCCCTGTTCCAAATTATGTGTAACCGCGTTCTTAATCAGATTTAATGCCAATATATCTGCCAGATCGGGGTTTATTTCTGCATGAAACGTACCTACAATCTGTTTGCGCACTTTAATTTGTTTGGATCGGATTTGATCTTCCATCATATTGAGCGCCTCGTCGATATTTTCCAACAAATTCACATTTTCAGATTCCGGAAATTGGTGGTGATCGATTTTTGAAATCAAGACCAACGCCCTGTTGATTCTCGAAAGTTTGTTCAGCTTCACCATGATATCATTGACCAGCAATATCTCCTCCTGACCAAGTCTGTTGGATTGAACCAACAATTCCAATTTATTGCTGATCACAGCGATGGGAGTCATTAACTCATGATTAGCATTTTCAACAAATCCTTTCTGATCCTGATATTCGGTATAAATCCTATCAGCCAACCTGCTTAGTTCAATATTTAGTTCTCTAAACTCCCGAATATTCACATTCGTATCGAATCGCACCATATTTCGTTGCAAATCATGATCTTTCAATTTTTCAAGAGATTGAAAAAATGGATTCCATACATTCTTGAGAACCAAAAACTTTAAGAGCAGAAACAAAATCAGCACCCCCACCAACGTAAGCACGGAGGTCCAAAAAAGATTGGAGATAAAGGTATTGGTCTCCTCTACTTCCTTTTTGATCTGGATGCGAAATTGATCCTGATCAATTTGTATACAGGTTTGCAGTATGCGGTAAGAAATAACCTCTCCGTCCACGTCAGTTAATTTTCCGTAAAACAGACTGTCAACGCATCCCTGGTCAATCTCATTTTCGATTACTTCAACACTTGATCGGGCGGTTTGATAAGAAAACCCGGGTCTGATTTTGATGTCTTCGAGTTGCTCACCTATAAGCTGCTTTTCCTTGAGCAGTCTTTTATCTACTCGCTGCTCTATCTTCTGACGAAGTGTGTAGTACTGAATAACAGCGGCTCCGGTCAACACCAGCGACGCACCAATAAACACAATCAAAAAGGTTCTATCCAGCAATCTCATCAGCCGAGAACTTGTATCCGATGCCGTAAACGGTTTGGACGTAATCTTCTCCGCCCATTTCTACGATCTTTTTCCGAAGATTCTTCAAATGCGAGTAAATAAAATCATAAGATTCCGATGATTCGACGTAATCTCCCCAGATATGGTCGGAGATTGATTGCTTGGTTACCACTCTGTTCTTGTTAGTTACCAAAAACAATAATAACTCGTATTCCTTCTTTGTTAGTCTAAGTTTATTGTCATGCACCCATACTTCTTTCGCCGCACTATCAATTTTAATTTCATTGAACTCCAGAAGGTCATTTCCATCCCTTTGTTTTCTGCGTACAATAGAAATAAGGCGTGCATTTAATTCGGCCAGGTGGAATGGTTTTGTAAGGTAATCATCCGCCCCAAGATGCAATCCATCCAGTTTATCTTCCAGCGAATCGTTGGCAGATAGAATCAAAACCCCGGCCTGCTTCTTCTTCCTTTTAATTGATTGAAGTACATCCAATCCATCTCCATCAGGAAGATTCAGGTCCAATACCACACAGTCATAATCATGATCTGCCGTTAGTAATTTAGCTTCTTTAACCGTTTTAGCCCGCTCACACACATAGCCGAATGTATCAAAGTACTTCAGCATGGCCCTTAGTAGTTCCTGATCATCTTCTACAATTAGAATTTTCATTGGCAGTTCTAAATGATAACCGTGAAGGTAGGGCTAATTTGCTTATTGGGGTGGTTCAAAAACAAGCCTCATGTATGACCGAGTTCCGTAACATCAATTATGACGAGGCTATCTACAACATCATATTCTCCGACAATTCATCAGTGTTCGGAAGAAGCGGCCGGGATCAAATTTGGATTGGTTTACTGGGAAGAAATTCGCTGATCAAATAAATGAGTTCTGGTGATGCTTGCCCTGAACTACAACATTTTTTCTATCTTTCCGCCATGGAAAAACTGGTTATTAAAGGTACAGCTGTAACGCCAGAGATAGTAGGGAATCCGGAATCGGGAACCATCAGTATTTCCGGGCGTTCTATTCCTGAAAATGCCACCAGTTTTTACAAACCGGTTCTTGACTGGGTTGAAAATTATAAGCTACAGCCTCAGGACAAAACGGAACTCACCTTCTTCCTGGATTACGTAAACTCCATTTCCCAAAAAGTCCTCTACGAAATACTCGACCGGCTTTCCGACTTAAGCAAGTCCAGTCAGCTCAAGGTTTATTGGAAATACGAAGCAGACGACGAAGAAATTCTGGATGAAGGCAAAGTTTTTCAAACCAAGTTTGATGTTGACTTTCAGTTGGTACCGGTTAACGAGGAATAATCCTATATTTGCGCGCTGAAGCACTGCCCAAGTGCTGGAACCTGCCTACGGCAGGCGAGATGCATAGGGGCAGGTCTAAGTATTAAAAACCTGGGGGAGATCCCCTTGGAAGCACTGCCCAAGTGCTGGAATTGGTAGACAGGCATGGTTGAGGGCCATGTGTCCGTTAGGGCGTGAGGGTTCGACTCCCTCCTTGGGCACTAAGAAACAAATCCTATCGCAAAGCGATGGGATTTTTTGTTTGAAGGCAAATCAAGTTTACTTGAGTTTGAAGGCAAACAAAAAATCCCAAGTGAGCGGAGCTCATAGGATTTGTTTCGGCATTCGGCTGGGAGGGAGCTGCACTGCGAAGAATGAGCAGTGCAACCAAAAAGTCATCATCACAAGCGCCCAAGGAGGGACATTAAACCACTTCCCTCACCAAATTATTAGACCCCTGAAGTTTAACTCGTAGTTGATTTGAACATTCTATCGTAATTTGGCTGAGCCTCAATGCAAACTATTGATCAACAAGTCAAAGAAAATTCACACGAAGAAAACGTGCAATTCGTTATTCAACGAAAGCAAGGCGGCGATTCGTTCACAGACATCCGTATGGAGCTACAGAATCAAGGACTGGAAGCGGAATACGTGAGTGAAATAATAAAAGAAGCCGACGAACAACTTTTAAATGGAATGATCGCCGCCTCCGAGCGAAAACAGCTTAATTGGGCTCGACCTGTTGGCTATTTGTTGATTTTGATTGGTGCGGGATTCTCTATTGCGATCTCTTTCGGATTCACTCCAATAAAAGGAGTACACGTATTATGGTATGGCCCAATATTGTCAGGACTTGGTCTTATGTATTACGATAACAAACGTAGAGTGGCCGAACGCCGACGTCAGCGCCGGGGAAGTAAATTCAGAAGGCCTTAATCTCCTTCGTATTCCCATATCTGCTTTTCAGAGTCGAGATAAATAACCGGTGTGCCTCCCATCTTATTCACTTTGCCTTTCACAACCACGGTTTTTCCTTTCAAATGCTCAATCGGATCGTACGAGAAATTCACAATGTCGTCCTTGCGAATAAAAATGGTAAATATCTGATTCGGGAACTGCTTGTCGAGGTTGATCAAAATATTTCCTTTACGACTTTCTCTGGAGCTTACAACGGTACCAACCACATTAATCTTGCTACCGTCATCCATGTAAATTTTGGCATCTACGGTATTAAAATGGCCGCGCGGCAAATCCACCGCGGAAAGTGGAGGCACGTCTCCGTTCGCAACCGCCGGCAACCAAACATTTATATCAAAGGTTTTTTCGCAAGATTCATCCTTCAGTGATGGGAAAAAGTTATAGCCCGTAATCTCCTCTACTTCGTCTACGGAAGTTACATACGATTCTAAGGGATAGGCTAAATTCTCCTGATGTGGTAAAACAAATCCAACTGCTCTGTTTTCCGTAGCATCCAAAATCACTTTGAAAAATCTGGTTGGGATTGCTACCCGGTTCTTACTGCGCTCAATCACCTTGGTTTCCCCATCGAAAATAGGTCCGGTAACCACGTAGACTTTACTTTCGGGGTTTCTTAACACATATCCTCGCGCTTCATTTTCCAAATCAGCCCATTTTTCCCGGTTAAATCCTGGCAATTGCGGAGACATATTCGAGTAGAAGTATGATTCTGACAATGCAATACCCGACCATCTGAAATCTGCAGACGGTGCCAAATGCCCTCTATCATATCCAAAGCCATCGTAATCGTATTCACCGTCGCTGTTCAGTTCCTTCAGAAAATAATCCTCTTCAACAGCCGTTCCGGTTTTAACGAGTGTATCCTCTCGAAAGTCGTTGGTTCTGTGAACTCCTCCGGTTGCTATATCGGCAGAAATTATGTGCGCCACCCACTTTGCCTGTTCATGTTCCTCAGAGTATGCCAAACTCATTGCCTGGTGATGAATCACCTCATCATTTGTCGGGAATCCCATATCCACCAAATCCTGATGCACCAGCTTCAATTTTGCTCGCTGAATTTTGTAATCCAGTTCCCCTATCGACTCCTGAATCCGCTCTTTTGCCGAAACCAACTCTTTTAACTCTTGCTCTACTTCCCCTCTGGTTTGTCCATAACACGCAAAACCCGCGACGGCTATCACGAACAAAATCAAATATTTCAAACCTTCTGTCATACTATCAGTTGAGCAATTTCCTTACCAAATCATTTAAAATACCTTCTGATCCTGTCTACATACTTCAGATCAAGCGTGTAGCCTGTAACCCGATAACCCTCTTCTTCGGCTAAAAACTGAACTCGCGGATCTTTATCTGATACAATCCATGGACAGCTCCAAACCTTTTGTACCAACTCCTCTCTACTCTTAGCAACGTCCTTTGGTAATTTCAGCGTGAATTGCTTCAGTTGTTCCTGAACCGATGGTTTTGTAACCAGTTGATTTGTAAAGTCCGAATACGGAATCAGTAAACTCTCCCCATCCTCCGACTCCACTTCAATCTTGGTTGTACCCAATTGGGTAATTACCCCCGTAACCCGATCCAGAGAAATTTTCTGACCTGCTTTATAATCATTTTGAATTCGTATGATCAAGCCACCTACAAAATCTTTGATAAACCACCAGAAGGCGAGCAACAGTAACACGACCATACTCACGCCAAAAATGGGATAAGGAACCACAATCAGGAAGATGATGTATAGTGCATAGCATGCCCATATAATAGACGTTGCAATAGGGAACACTCTTTTAGCTGTAGCCCGGATTCTTCTGTTTCTGATCAACTTGATTACCAGCTCATCGAGAATGTAAAAACCGATAAACAAGGAAACTCCGAGTAAAATAATCCACAGGCTAAACCAGACAGACAAATCGGCAGCAGGCTCAGTGGTTTCTATAGCCTCTATGATGTTTGAACTCAAACTATCTGCAACACTGTTTAATATGTCTTCATTCTGCTCACTCATCGCTATATCAAGCCGTTTTCATCCAAAATATCTTCAACAAACATCTCACTATATGGGTTTAGCGAATACTTCTCATTATGTATTTCCAATAATCCTGCGCGAAGTAAGCTCTGAAAAGTTTGAAATAAATCCAACCGGTTGTCGCCTCTAAAAGTCTGAACAGCCATGTCAATGGTATACTCCCTATGAATAAGCACCTCATACAGCATTAGTAACCAATCTGTATTATCTATTGGCGGCACGTTTGGAACGGCCAGTTCGTCAAGATATATTTTATCGTGCTTTACTTCTTTAATACTTGCCAACCATAAATATCCGGCAGCTCCTACATTACCATTCGATATAGAATGATACCTCCGCAAGAATCTATTTTGAGAGGTCTTTGAATACTGATCCCAGTGCTTTCCGGAAACGTAAAGTTCCAAGCCACCGGATTGGTGGCGATGCCACAATTCCTGTTGCGTTACCTCTGCTGACAATGGAGAGATTAAAATCGTGGTTTGAAGTACAGAATCCAGGCGCAAAGCTTTCTTTGCATATTTATAAAAATGCACTCCGCAAGACATTGAAATTTTGAGTTTCCCTCCGTAAGTCTGAACAAACTCCATTAATGCCGAGAAGGCTTTGTTATCCGAGCCTTTATGGAACCAACGTTCCAAATCATTAATTACCAAACGATCACCTGGGTTTAGTTTGGTCTTGTACTCTTGCCAATTCTGAACCTCGGCACTTTCAAACATGGCATTTTCGAAATCAGCAACTGACAGCGCCTTCCTGCTGACCGGAGGTTTTACCTGATACAACGTACCTGAGTCAACGGTACTCAACAACTCCGTATTTAAGAAATTATAGCCGGATAATGCATTTCCGGTAATCAGGATGGCTCCATCGGTACCTGACTCATGACGAGCAATGGCTTGCATAAACTGTTGCTTCTCGCCTTCCCTCGATTTAACCTCTTCATTGAGCAATTCGTGCCTACCTACAAATAGTTGTTTGTAATAGAAAGGCAGGTTCTCTTCCACTTCGGGTGAGATGCTTACCGATGCTACGAAATCGCGAACAACTCCATGCAAGTTACGATGCTGTTCATTCTCTATCTCGAATTGGGTACGGATGAGTTGGTCCCGTTTGTTTAGAATTCCTCGCGCCGCAATCTTATAAGCTTTTGTAAACGCTGACACTACCGTCTCAAACCACTTCTTCACACCCCGTCCGGCTGCCTCACGCTTTACGTATTTTTCATACGCGGTAGCTCTGGTAATGAGAGAGTCTGAGTCCATCATCTCATTGAAATGGGTTAAACCGCCTCTGATTCCGGCTGCCAGTGTATTCTCCAGGATCGAAACCCGGTCAAGTGCATCATCTACGGTTAAACGGCACTTCTTAAGTACTTCTTCAACCTGTTCCTGCTCAACTTCGGGATTCTGCGAGGTATAAGTAACCAGTTTGGTTGCACTATCTGCTTTGACGGTCAGTTTGTTCAGCTCTCGTTGTATGTTGGAAATTTCTTCCTGAATATCCTGACTTAGTTTAGACTCAAGCATAAACTCTATTAAGTTCTTGAGTTTTACATTGGTCTTTTTCAACTCTATTGCGCTACCGGCCCGATCAAAGCTCTGGGCATCCACCACTTCAAATACCTCCGGCAGGGCACGTGCGATTTCCTCAAAACTGTCAATATTATCATTGATTAACTCTTCATACCGAAAACCTGATGACACCTTAAAAGACAGACCTTCTTCGGGTATGTCGGCCGTACTTTGAATTTCACTCAGTTGTTTCTTTAGTCGACCAAGCTCGTTCTTGACATTCCGAAACATACCAAACCGCAATCTGGTAATGGTTGAATCTATAATTGGTGCTACCTGCCAACGAACCTTATGCAATTGGTAATCGAGCATCAGGTTGTTGTGAAGTAATTTTTGGAAATCGAGCCATTTTTCAGCAAAACCGCTAAGCTGGAGCAATCGAGCCTTGACCTTGGCCGAAGATCGATGCTCAGTTCTTTCTTCCAACCGGTCATTAACATCCAGCCTTTCCCCATCTACAATAAGGGTGTTAATGTACCGCCCGGTGAGATCATGAAGTCTGCCTGCCAAAATTCCAGGATAGGCATCCATGCTTGCCCGGAATTCGGACATTCGATCAGCAAACTCCAGGGCAAGTTTGTTTAGTTTGGCTTTGGCCGGGCGATTGGAAAGCTCCGCATCAACCTTTTCAATTAATTCGGCATACACAAGGTTTAGTTGATGAATGATTCCAAACCCACCGGATGCAAATTCATCGGTTGCCTCGGTCAACTTCTGAAGGTACATGCTCTCATAGCGATCTACAGACAACCGTTTGAAGTTGATATTTATTTTTGGCTTTATGCCAAATAGCTTACCACGGCGTTTGCGCCTCTTAACGCGCGCAATGCCGGGTTCATCATTGCTATTCTTGACAATTAACTCCGAATCCAGATCTCTTTGAATTTTAGTTGGTTGTTGTTCAAGAACCTCTTTATGCGCGGCTACCGCCGCCATTATTTGTTGACCAATAATTCTTGCAGCGGGAAGCAACTGTTGTCTGGATACATCATTGGCCATGTCATAAAACAGCGAAGCTATTTCCTCCTTGAGTTCGGCTTTAGACCCTTCAAAAGAACCAAGGTGACCAGAGACCTGATCGGTTAAGTACTGAGCCTTACCCCGGTATACTGCCTGAATCCCTTTAAAAGACTCCTGACTAAACTTCAGGTTGATGTCGCCCAATTTACTCTGTAGTGAATCCAAAGCCTCCTGTAAATCTGGTATCGAAGAAGTTCCTACCGCTACTTTGGTATCTACCACGAAAGGCGAATCATCCTCGTTTGAGGAACTAAACACATCAATCTTCTTGAGATCAATTCCCAACTCATCGAAATGCGAGGATGACCGTATCAATAATGTGGTGCCTATAGTGCCTACCAGATCGTCTGTTGAGCTTACGAACTCTTTTTCTTTCCCGGTTAGAACCTCCGGCACGGAAAGAAAAACCAAATCTGTATTAAATGAATGTGACTTGACCAGGTCGTAGAAACTCTTCTGCTCAATGCTATTATTTATAACCTTAATTCCAGCCTGAATCCGCATTTCAGAAAGCAATTCTGAAATTTGTTCTTCTACTGCCAGTCGCTGCTCATTCTGATCGTTAATCATTAAAACCCGAACCTGCGCATTACGCCACTGGTTGGAGGTTTGAACTAATTTCACCAGAGAAAGCATGAACTCACAATCGCGCGAAAATCCGTTCCACCACAAGTCGATTGTATCATATTCTCCAAAACCTCGTCTGTCGTCATAATCCAGGTACAACACATTGTAGTCGAGATCGTGCAAACGAGAGGTCATCTGTGAAAACCATATTGGGTCACGGGTATTTCTAGCCCACCCCATCAATATGGTATTGGGTTCAATACCAGAAAATCCGTAGGTTGAGGCGATCATCTCGATGCCTTTGAAAATATTACTGCACTCTTGTCGTCTGGTAAAAATCCCGGCTTCGGTCAATTCCTGATCCCTGATTGATTGCTTATGCTTTGGGAAAAGTACCTGAGCTTCGGGAGTTTCTACCAAATCAAAGTTGGAGATCATCCCCAGGCGACCAGCTAGAACACGTGAAAACTCAATGAGATGCGGACGGTGATTAGAACCTCCCGAGAACAACAAAATATTGGGTTCCCAGTTCCGTTTGTGCATCTCCTTTTTATCCATCCGCTTTAATCCGGCTTTTACAACGGATGACCAAACGGACTGCCACACGTCTCCGGAACCAAGCGCTAACTCCTTTCTGGTCAGATAAAGAAAAATTCCACCAATCACCAGTAATGCCACGACCATTGCTACGGCGTTTAGCATCATCATTACATAAAACGTAGCGATGAAACCAATGAGCCCGACCCATTTGGGAACTTTAAACGACGGGAGATAATCACTACTGGCCCAACTTTCAAGAAACTGTGCCAGATTGATAAAACCATAGGCCGCCAAATAGAACATAGAAACTACCTCTGCAATTGTATTCAATGAACCAATCAGGATTCCGCCTTCAGCAATTACAAAGGTGAGGATCAGTGCATTACGCGGTTCATTATTCGGACCTACGCCTTTGGAAAACATAGAAGGACCTATTTTATCCGTGGCCATTGCCTGCAGAATTCTTGGTGCGCCAAGTAAACTTCCTATTGCAGAAGACAACGTGGCACCCCAAATTCCAACTACAACGAAGGCCGGGACAGCCGCAAACTTTTTTAGGATATTCTCATCCGCAATCAGAAAATCTGTTGGTATTGCGAAACCAATAAAAATGGCCAATCCCAGATAAATGATCAGGCCCGTGGCAATGGAAAGCATGGTTCCGTTAGGAATAGAGACTTTAGGATTCTTTAAGTCTCCGGACATAGCTACTCCAGCTGTAAAACCTGTTACCGCCGGGAAGAATATTGCAAAAAGGCTGAACCAATCACTTTGTCTTTTGGATTCAACTACCGCCTGATCTACAACCTCCGTAACATTATCCATGCTTCCGAAGAAAATGGAGAAAAGAGACAATACAATACCGGCAAGGATGAAGAATTGGAGCTTAAGTGCAACACTGGTGCTGATAAAAGCCAAAGCTGTAATGGCTATCAAAGCACATGTTGCGATGACCCGAATTAAGTTGAGTCTGTTCAACCCCATCCACCCAACGTCATCTTCCATGGCTCCGGTTACCTCAATAAATGACTCGGAGAACCCGACCAGATACAGGGCTATAGCCAGAGCCGTTCCCACAAAAAGCGTAGCACCAATGGCGCCACCAATCGGCAGCCCCAAACTTCTGGAAAGAATGTAGTAAATCCCTCCGGCTTCGATTTTCTTATCCGTGGAAATAGATGATACACTGAGTCCAGTAGTTACAGAGATAATGTGCGCAACCAGAATAATGCCCACCGTACTCCAAATGCTATCGTTGTTACCAACAACATAGCCCATCCGGAGGTACATGATTACCCCGAGAATAGTGAGTACAGAAGGCGTATACACCCCTGCAAACGTCCCGAATTTCCTCGCCGTCGAACTCATTACAAAACCAACTCCTTTAGACGCAATCCAACTGAAAAGGTTTTACATTTAGCCAGGTTACGCAGAGTAAACCGTAAATGTAACATAAAGCAATGGCATGAACGATTTTTTTAAAGACCTCCGGATTGTAGAAATTTCCAGCGTTTTAGCCGGCCCGGCAGTTGGTATGTTCTTCGCTGAACTTGGTGCCGAGGTGATTAAAATTGAGAACAAACGAACTGATGGCGACGTAACCCGAAAATGGAAGCTGTCTGGTGAACCAGAAAACTCAAAAGTTTCTGCATATTTTTCCTCGATTAACTACGGTAAAAAATATCTCTACCTGGATCTGACCGATGATTCGGACTTAGAAATATTAAAGAAGGAAATAACACAGGCTGATATAGTTACTACGAACTTTAAGCTGGGTGATGCCGAAAAATTCGGCCTCACCTATCAAAACCTGAAATCGTGGAACGAAAAAATTATCCACTGCCAACTATTTGGCTTTTGGAGCGATAAATCCAGACCTGCATTCGACGCTGTATTGCAGGCAGAAACAGGATTTATGTATATGAATGGCCAGCCAGGCTCTCCACCAACTAAAATGCCGGTGGCATTGATCGATGTTCTCGCTGCTCACCAGATGAAAGAATCAATATTAATTGCACTACTAAAACTGGCTCGAACCGGTGCCGGAAGTTATGTTGAGGTTTCTTTGGAAGGTTCTGCTATTGCATCTCTGGTTAATCAGGCCACAAATTGGTTGATGGCCAACCATATTCCTCAGCGAACCGGCTCTATTCATCCAAACATTGCTCCGTACGGAGAAACTTTTCGATGTAAAGATGGAAAATGGCTGGTTTTGGCTGTTGGCAACGACCGGCAATTCAACTCGTTAATGCGTACCCTTGGGCTTGAGAATCAGGCCAAAGAACCCGCTTTCACCGATAATCAAAGTCGGGTAAAAAACCGGACGGAACTGGCTAAAGTCCTTGAAACCACGTTTGCCAGGTTAAACCGAGATTCAATCGTATCGAAACTGCTTGAAAATAAAGTGCCGGTTGGAGCGGTAAAGAACATGAAAGAAGTGTTTGAAACCTCAGTAGCGACGAGCATGCTACGGCATGAGGAAATACAGGGCTCCAAGACCATTAGGCCTAGCTCAATAGCGTTTCAATTCGACTGATCCGCTTGTTCCTTCTGAAGTTGAGCCTGATGTTTCTTCTTGTGCGCGGCAATCTGCTTTTTTATGAGCCTAACCAGATCATCACACTCCTTTTCAGACAATTGTCTTCCAAAACGCAAGTATTTACCCTTCCCTTTAACCTTGATTCTCTCACCCCCCAGGAACCAAAACGAATCTTCTATATTGATCGTCACAGACTTAGGGTTAATGCGATCTATCTCAAAGTCTGACATATCCTCGTGAAAGAATCTATTGGCTTTACCATACTTGCCTATTGCACGTTTGTAAATAAATTCTTCCTCGTCCAAACTAATAAACTCCATTCCCCATTTTCGCCATAGAAACACCTTCCCAATGCGATATTCGAAATAAAACCAAAAGGAAATGAATATGATCAAACCTATGAGCATTTGACGCTTATGATCTCCTGTTGCCAGATAGTACAAAAGGTAAGCTCCGCAAGCCGTCCAGGCAAGAATCCAAAACAAAAGCAGCGATTCACGCCTACGGTCTATCCTGCTGGAAATAATGATGGTTGTTTTATTACCATGATCCAGATAACTAATTCGATCGCTGATGTACTTCTCTTTTTTCAAGCTGGTACAAAAGTAAAATGATTCATATTCACAATCCGTTCTTTGCGAATCTTTAATGTGATTAGAGCGACGAATTACAGTTTTATGTAACTTTAGGCATACATTTTGTTTTGTAAGTAACGAATCAAAAATTCCAATTAATGAAAAAACTCATTATTGCATTCATCACTGTGTTGACGCTTTCTCCTCTGGTATCTGTGGCCCAGGAATATGGCGACTTGCTATCTCTACTGGTTAGTGAAGAATACGAAAAGGTTATACGGAAAGCCGAAAAGTATACAACGAATGATAAAACGAAAAGGGATCCGCTCCCCTATTTATACTTCTCCGAGGCTATGTACCGAATGTCATTGGATCACAAGTACTCAGCGGATTATCCGAAAGCTTATAAAACGGCTTTGAGTTACGCAGCAAAATTCAGAAAGAAAGACAAAGACAACGCCTACGCAGAAGACTCAAAAAGCTACTTTGAAGAGTTAAAACTTGTTATTGCAGAAGAAGTAGAAAACTACATGGACGAGGATACTGACAAAAGCAATAAAAAGGCGTTGGGATTGATGAAAAAAGTGGTTTCCTTTAGTCCGGAAGATAGAGGTGCACAAGTAACCAAGTCACTTCTGGAAATTCTTACCGGAAATAAGTCTGAGGGACGAAAGATGCTGGCAGCCGCCTGGAAAGATGTTCAGGAAATTGGCACAGGTGATCTTCAGTTTGAAGATATGTCTGAACAAACACAGTACAACCTTCGATTTGCTTTAATGCGTTACGCTAAGTATATGCAAAAAACTGATTTGGCTCAGGCGCGGGAAATCATCGCGTTCGGACATCAGTACTTTTACGCTGAGAACGAAGATTATCAAAAGGAGTACAACGAAAGCTACAAAAACCTTTACGACGAACTACACAACTAGTTCTTTAGTGGTTTAACTCATTAAGAAAAGACCTGATTTGCTGATAAATGTAAGTCAGGTCTTTTTCGTTGATGCAATACGGAGGCATAACAATTAGCACGTTGCCGAGTGGACGCATAACAACCCCCCTGTTGAGGAAATATTTATAGGCTTTTGGCCCTAAATCACTATAATAACCTGAGTTTTCATTGACCCGTAACTCCAGCGCCAATATAGCACCGGTGCGACGTGCTTCACACACAGCAGGATGATTTGCGACCTCCTTTTCAAATGCTGCCTGATTTGCGATCAGGTCATTTAAGCCTTGTTGAACTTCGGCCTTTTCCAGCAGGTCTATATTCGCACAAATAGCGGCGCAGGCCAGCGGGTTACCTGTAAACGAATGCCCATGAAGAAACGCCTTGGAACGATCATCGCTGTAGAAGCCATTGTATATCTCTTGAGAACAAGCTGTAACACCCATTGCCATAACACCGGCCGTTAGTGCCTTAGAAAGTGTTACAATATCGGGTTTAGTCGAAACCTGATCAGAGGCAAACATCGTTCCGGTTCGGCCAAATCCTGTCATTACCTCATCGGCGATACACACGATGTTAAATTCCTTTGCCAGGGCAAGAATCCGATCCAACAACTCCGGTGAGTGCATCACCATTCCGCGTACTCCCTGAACCAAAGGCTCGTAAATGAACGCCGCCACATCACCCTGAGCAGCAATCTCTCTGAACTGCTCCAAAACCTGTTCGATATTTTCTGATGTTGGCGTTGGAACAAAATACGCCTGGAACAAATGATGACTGAAAGGCTCTGAAAATGTTGAGCGGGCACTAACACTCATGCCACCAAATGTATCACCGTGGTATGAACCTTCGAACGCAATCACCTTGGTTTTTTCTACGCCCTGGTTGTGCCAATACTGCAACGCCATCTTTAACGCAATCTCATTTGCCGTAGAGCCGTTGTCTGAATAAAAAATCTTGTTGATTCCACCCGGCAAATACCCCACCAATCGGTCGGCTGCCTCCACAGCTTTCGGATGCGTAAATCCTGCAAAAATCACATGATCTAATTCATCGAATTGCTCTTTCAATTTTGCTCCGATATAAGGGTGTGAGTGGCCATGAATTTTCACCCACCAACTGGATACAGCATCGATGTACTTCTCCCCGTTTTCAGCAATTAAATGAATGCCCTCACCACGTACAATTGGCGTAATATGCGCTCCCTTCATTTGGGTGAAAGGATGCCAAACTAATTCTTTATCTAAATCAACCCAATGCACTGGTTATCCGATTTTTATTTTCTAATGAAAACTGACCGACTGAGTGCTCATCAACAGACTCAAACCGAGGCACGCGTAAGACTGCAGCCGGCTTTACGTAGCCACAAATTACTTCTTCGGAAGAGGCGTTTTCCTCACCTGAAAACACCAAAAGATCAACACCTAAACCACGCGATTTTAACACCTCAAAAGAAGATAAAGTATGATTGATACTTCCGAGATAATTCCTGGAAACTAAGACCACTTTTGATGAGACCATTTTAAGAATATCAAGAATGAAATCACCCTTTTCATTTAAAGGAACCATCAAGCCTCCTGCACCTTCTACAACCAAATGATTCTCTGTATCTGGCACCGCGAACGACTCAAGGCTTATCTCCACTCCATCCAGTCGCGCAGACAAATGCGGAGATGCAGGCGTATTCAACCTGTAAGTCTCCTGATGAAACACAGAAGACCGGCTACCCGCCCAGGCCTTTACCTTCATAGTGTCTGTATTATCCAAATCTCCGGATTGTACCGGCTTCCAATAATCAGCTTCAAGAGCCTTCACCAAAATTGACGAGACCACCGTCTTCCCCACCTCCGTATCAATCCCTGTTACAAATATTCGCTCAGCCATTTTCAAAACATTTAATCAATCCCAACACTTGTTCTTCTGAGTTAAATTCATGAAAGCAGACCCTGATTCTCTCGGAACCCTCCGGTACCGTCGGACTTAAAATTGCCTTCACCCAATAACCACTTTTACGTATTTTACTTTCTAAACTTTTCACTTGCTCATTACCCGAAATCACTACCGATTGAACAGGCCCAACCCCTCCCAATACCAAAAAACCACAATCATTAACCTTTTGTTTAAATAAACTACCTAAATAACTGGTTTTTAAATTTTTAAAATTAATACAAGTCAGCATGTCCAGAGCGCAGTAAATTGCTTTTTGATCAGAAACAGACATCATCGTGGTGTAAATAAGGGAGCGAGCATAGTTCACCAAATATGTACGTAAAACATCGCTACCTAACACCATTGCTCCATGACAACCAAGCGCCTTACCAAAGGTGATAATTCTGGCATAAACACTCTGCTGCAAACCCAACTGATGAACCAATCCCTGTCCCTGATCCCCCAATACCCCAAAAGCATGAGCTTCATCCACAATTAAATGAAAATCATTGGCAACACAATAATTGGCAATCGAGGTCAAATCGGGAGAGTCGCCATCCATTGAATAGATGGATTCTACCACAACAAAAACAGAAGTGTCAGCACCTACAGACGCTACTTTCTTCTGTAAATCCTGCAAACTATTATGCTTAAATGAAAATGATCTGGCATCACTCATTTTCAAGCCATCGCGTATTGAGGCATGGATATATTCGTCGTAGAACACCACATCTGATCGCTGGGGCACTGAACTAAAAAAACCCACGTTAGAATTGTAACCTGAATTAAACAACAAACCACTTTTGGCACCTGTAAAATCAGCAACCTTTTGCTCAATTGACTCCACGAAAGAATTGTTAGCACTAATCAAGCGTGAAGCACCTGAACCGACCTGATTTTTAACGGAATCTATCTGAAGGCTCTCTATTCGTTGCCTCAACTCAGAAGATTGAGCAAATCCTAAATAATCGTTGGAACAAAAGTCGATCAGACCGTCCGGAACCTCCAGTTTTCTTAAAGCGTTTTTAGACTCTCGCTCATTTAATCGCGCCAGAAGTTTCTGGTCATGCTTCATCGACGGAGGAAACGGAAGTTACCTTTCGGGGCTCAAACTCCTGTGCCGACCTGATTTCCTTTGCGCGGGCTTTAGCGGCTTCGTTTCTCTCAATCTTGTGCGCAGGACGGCTCCATTTAGCCTTCTCAGCGGATTCGGGACGCTCTTTATAAGATTCATCAATAGATGGCTTACCACCCTTCTTATAAGCCTTCTGGGGAATCAATCCAAGAATATCAAACAACTCCTGATCAGACTTATAATCGGGATTCGGAGTAGTTAATAATTTGTCTCCGGCGAAAATAGAACTGGCTCCTGCCAGAAAACATAAAGCCTGCCCTTCCGGACTCATTTCGGTTCTGCCCGCTGATAAACGTACCGTGGTTTTCGGCATCACGATGCGTGTTGTAGCAATCATCCGAACCATTTCCCAAATCGAAGCAGACTGTTGATCCTCCATCGGAGTTCCTTCCACAGCAACCAATGCATTTACTGGTACAGATTCGGGCTGAGGATGAATAGAAGCCAACGCAGCAAGAAGACCTGCACGATCTTCAGCCTTTTCTCCCATCCCGATAATACCACCTGAACAAAGTGTCAGATTTGCCTTCCTTGCGTTATCCAGAGTATCAATTCGATCCTGAAACCCTCTGGTAGAGATCACTTCTTTGTAATAATCCTCCGACGAATCGAGATTGTGGTTGTATGCATACAGACCCGCCTTTGCCAACCTTCGAGCCTGGTTTTCAGTAACCATCCCCAAAGTCGCACAGACTTCCAGATCAAGCTCATTTACCGTGCGCACCATTTCCAATACCTGATCAAATTGATCGTCATCTTTCACGTTTCTCCACGCCGCGCCCATGCAAAGCCTTGATGAACCGGAAGCTTTCGCTTCGTTCGCCGCTTCTTTCACAGCATCCAGGCTCATTAAGTCGTTCTTTTCAATATCCGTATGGTATCGGGCTGCCTGCGGACAGTAACCACAATCTTCCGGACAACCGCCGGTTTTAATAGAAAGTAAAGTACTCACCTGCACTTCACGTGGATCATGATGCTCCCGATGAACAGACGCCGCCTCATAAAGCAGCTCGAGTAAAGGCTTATTGTAAATGTCTAGAATTTCTTCTCTGGTCCAGGTCTTCTCCAAAACGTCAAGATTTTAAGTAGCCAAATATAACTACGCCCAGACGATTAAGCCAGAACCAAACTGCAACTTTTAAACAATTAAAAAGAAAACGTCGTCCAATTGCTGGACATCTGAGTCAAATCGTATTTACGCCGCGAAAGAAATTTACCCAACATCGTTCGTCGCTTAACCAGCTTTCGCTCTTCTACCACAACGCGCTCCATTAATTCGGTGCGAACAGATTGAGAAATATGGTGCTTTTGACTCATTTACAACACGAATATAATCCATTCGTCGACGAAAAACAATTGTTGATCGATAAAATAAGCCGTTCATCGATGTTAAATTGTATTTTATAGCTGCTCCACCAAACCAATCCATACGTTAAAGGAAGTATTTAAATTTGTCCCATGCGTATTGACATCATAACGGCATTACCGAAATTGCTGGAAAGCCCGTTTTCTGACTCCATTTTGAAGCGCGCTCAAGAAAAGGAGTTGGTAGAAATACACCTACATGATATCAGAGCGTATTCAACAAACAAGCACAAGAGTATTGACGATTACGCATTTGGCGGTGGAGCAGGAATGGTTCTTACTATCCAACCAATAGACGACTGCATTACCAAATTAAAATCTGAGCGCGACTACGATGAAGTTATTTACATGACGCCGGATGGCGAAACCCTTAATCAAACCATCGCTAACACACTATCACTTAAAGGCAATTTGATCATTCTTTGCGGACATTATAAGGGTGTTGATCAACGGGTTAGAGACAAGTTTGTAACCATGGAAATCAGCATAGGAGACTATGTACTATCCGGTGGAGAATTAGCAGCTGCGGTTTTAGCAGACAGCGTGATCCGGCTTATTCCCGGAGTATTGAATGATGAAACTTCGGCGCTTACCGACACTTTTCAAGACAATCTACTGGCGCCTCCAGTGTACACCAGGCCTGCTGATTATAAAGGAATGAAAGTTCCTGAAATATTGACCTCTGGCAACCTGAAGGCAATAGAAGAATGGCGTTTAAACCAGGCTATTGAGCGCACAAAGCAGCGCAGACCGGATTTGCTGGATGATTCCTTAAAATAGATGGGATCGTTTAAAATTGTGTGATCTTAAATTCCACGCGCATATTCTTCATCTTCTCGTTAACTGTTTTGCCTTTATCTATGGGCACTTTGCATCCATAACCCTTTGCAACGATGCGTGAAGAGGAAATACCTTTTGAAACCATGTATTCTTTGATCTTGTTTGCCCGTCCCGATGACAGTTTTTCATGAAACGCATCTGGTGCTGAACTTGGGTTGGTGTGCCCCCCAACTTCAATCTTCATAGTCCGGTGCTCTTTCATCAACTCAACCAGATGATCCATTTCGGGTTTGCTTTTATCCAACAGTACGGTTTCGTTAGGCTCAAAAAACACATTGTTCATAACCACACTTTGGTTTAACTTGAGTGGTGTAAGGTAAATATCTCGCGTAATCTCCTTGTACTGATCAATCTGCTTATAGTCTTCATTATAATGAACAGATACATACCCCTTATTCTTAGCGTAAAAACTGTACTCATACCCCTCTGTAAGAACAATCTTGTATTCTCCTGTTTTAGGATTTGAACGCGCGAGTCCCTGATTGTCATCTGAACTAAGTTCGTGATAAGAAATATCGGCCCCTATGGGCTTCCCCGTTTCACTATCTAGCACACGACCACTAACCACCACTACCGGCTCCGGTTTCATTTCATCCTTCAGGCGAATTCGAAAAATGTCTGAACTTCCCAACGAATTGTTATACGAGGTCATATAGGCATATTCACCTGATGCCTCAACAGAAAAATGCCCATCCCAATCGGTTGTGTTAATAGATCGGCCTAAGTTCAGAGGCGTAGACCACTTTGTCCACGAATCATCCAGTCGTTTAGACACGAAAATATCGGCATCCCCATAACCAGGATGGCTAAGTGAAGCGAAGTAGAGCGTTTTCCCATCCGCTGCTAAAAAGGGAGAGTAATCATGATCAAAACTATTAATCACCGGACCGAGGTTTTGCGGTTTAGACCACAACTCGTCGTTTTCCTTGAAACTCACGTACAAATCGTTGTATCCATAACTTCGGTCATCTTCAAGGGTAAGTAATAGTACCTTTCCATTTGCAGACATACACCCGCCACCGTACTCACCATTATTCTCAAAACCTATAATGTCTACATTTTTTGGCATCTGCCAGCCAGAAACCCCACGATGAGACAACGACATACCGCTGCCCGCGGAGGAACCGTCGGCTTCGTACGTATTCATAATGAAAAGAGTATTCTGATCAGGCGATATGGAGATGACAAAGTTGTTGCCATCATTGTTTAGTGGTTTACCTGCGTTTTCGGGAGTCGACCACGAATCACCCTGTTTCTCCGAAAACCAGATATCATCATTTTTCTCTTTCGGGTATGGATTCCCAGGGTGATTATTGCGGTTGAGAGCCAATAACTTACCATCATGGGAAATAACACAGGAAACCTCTGAGTATTTTGTGTTGACCGGCGGGCCTAAATTTTCCTTTTTATAAGGAGACAACGATCTTCCGGCAACCCTCACCTTTCTGGGTTGGTTCACGGTAATGTAATCGAAATGCACCTTACAGTTGTCCTCAACCTTAAAACCCACTTTATTACCAAACAGCGGCCAAAATGAATTTTCATAAAGCAATTGCCCGTTCACCGAAAACTGAATTTTCATACCTTTTCTGGCAATCTTAAGCACGTTCCATTCACCGTCGTTTTTGATAGCATCAGACTCTGTCCATTTTACAGGATAAACGGATCTTTCATAGCGTTTCTTTTTGATTCTATAGGTCTTATCATTTCGAATCACAAAATCATAATGATTGTCAAGGTCAAGATACCCCCACACCAATCCGAAATAGGCATTTTCCTCGCCCTTAATCCATCTAACCCTGGTTTCTATTTCAAAATCAGCTCCTGCATTAATAGGCACACCAAAGGTTTTCGTGTGATAGTAGTCGGTTTTCTTATGTGTAACTTCATACACACCATTCTTAACCACAAAGTCGATATCATCGTCGTAACTGGTTGTGAATTGTGCATCATTTCCATCAAACTGGTCCTGCCAAAGCATTTCCACATGTTCTATCCTTCCTTGCGACATTATAATTGCAGGTAGAAGTAGTAACAATGAAGTATAGAACAACCTTCTCATAAGTTCTAAATTAGCGGATAATTAGCTGGAAGTAAAATTAAAATTAATACTACTGACAGGGTCTTATTTCTAAATAATATTCGTAACATTGCACCCCGTTTTTAAGGACATTTAACGATAGAGAGTCATGGACGTAGTTAGAGAAATTTCAGAAAGCTTGAACGAAAGAAGCGAATGGCCTGAGTTTGGAGCAGGTGACACCATAACTGTACACTACCAAATTAAGGAAGGTGAAAAGACGCGAGTTCAGCAGTTTAATGGTGTGGTTCTTCAAAGAAGAGGGTCAGGCAGTACCGAGACTTTTACGATTCGAAAAATGTCTGGTAGTTACGGAGTAGAACGAATTTTTCCAGTTGGATCTCCATTCATCGAGCGAATTGATATTAATAAGAAAGGTGCCGTAAGAAGAGCAAGAATCTTCTACCTGAGAGAAAGAAGTGGAAAATCTGCTCGAATTAGAGAAAAGAGAACCTTCACCTCGAAGAAGTAATTTTTACAAAAGGATTTGGAAAAGCCTTTCAAGGCTGAATGTTGATCGGAAGGTTGACGTCAGCTTTGAGAGGCTTTTTTGTTTGGATAGATTCTCATTTACCTAACCAGTTCGCCAACATTTGCTTCCCATGTGGCGTCATAATGGACTCAGGGTGAAACTGCAGACCAACAAGATTTAAAGTTTCGTGGGCAAAGCCCATTACTAAATTGTCCTGCCCATGGGCAATTGGATAAAGTTTCGACTCTGCAGAAAATTTCACCGTCCACGAATAATAGAGTCCAACGGTAAACGAGTCGGGTAAATCTTTAAAGATGTAGTGGTTGGATGACTGTACCACTTGTTGTTCTATCCCATGCTGAACTTCCAGCAAATTGCTTAGCGTGCAATTAAAGTATTCGGCCAGCGCCTGATGCCCAAGACAAATTCCTAAAAAAGGTTTCTGGTCATGATATTTATGGATAACCTCCATTAACTCTCCAGCCTCTCCTGGTAAGCCGGGTCCAGGTGAAAGAATGATCTTATCGCAAGAATCGATCTTATCATAGTTAACTGAATCGTTCCGCTCTACAATTACGTTAGACCCAAGATGTTCCAGATAATGAACCAAATTCCATGTAAAAGAATCGTAGTTATCAAGCATGTAAACCTTCACGTGACAAACATACAAGAAGAACAAATCACACCTTCAATACTACGTGGTCTTTTTAAGAGTTTACACAATGAGTTGCTAAGAATTAGCACCAATTACCGAAATCACCTAACGAATACGCTGTAGTTTTGGGTCAAAGCAAAATCGGTATGCAACGAATTACAGAGTCTACCTCCAACCATGATCATTTGGAAAAAATGACCACCCGCGAACTTCTGGAGAACATTAACAATGAAGACCAAACCGTAGCCAGGGCGGTTCGAGAGGTTATTCCTCAGATTGAAGCTTTCGTGGATGCATTGGTGCCCCGAATGAAAGAAGGTGGAAGGCTGTTTTACACCGGAGCAGGAACCAGCGGCAGACTTGGAATAGTAGATGCATCTGAATGTCCGCCTACGTTTGGAGTACCTCACGGTATGGTAATCGGACTGATAGCGGGCGGTGATTCAGCCATCAGGAAAGCAGTTGAATTTGCGGAAGACAGCAAAGAACAGGGCTGGAAAGATTTACAGGAATATCAGATAGATGTTCTGGATACGGTGGTTGGTATTGCGGCTAGCGGTACCACTCCTTATGTTATGGGTGGATTGGAAGAGTGCAACAAGCGTGGCATTCTCACAGGAGGCATTACTTGTAATCCGGGTAGCCCTGTTGCAGAAACAGCTCAACACCCTATGGTACCGGTTGTGGGACCTGAATTCGTAACCGGAAGTACACGAATGAAATCCGGCACAGCTCAGAAGTTGGTATTAAACATGATTTCCACCAGCCTAATGATTAAAATGGGGCGCGTGGTTGGTAATAAAATGGTAGATATGCAACTATCTAACAACAAACTGGTGGATCGTGGCACTAGAATGGTCATGAGTGCCCTAGGGAATGATTATGAGTCTGCCAAGGAATTATTGTTACGGTACGGATCCGTTAGGGAAGCTGTAAATAATGGCTAAAATGATATTCCTAAATCCGCCAGGAACGTATCTACGACAGTATGAATGAATATTTTTAAGGCATTGTCCGATTTATCCTTCATGACTACCTGAAACTCGAAATGGTCAAAACTGCCAAAGAACACCACTTTTTCTGCCATCCACAGCTGATCTGAGCTCAACACGCCCACTGCTTGTTCCATCGTCGCTTTAGATTGAACCGAGTATGTAGAATAATCCACATTCCAATACCCAAAAACCGGGTTATTCATCTCTTCCTCATTAAAATCGAGAACCGCAAAATCTTGAAAATCACCGGACACCAAACCTGAAACCACTTCCATATTCGAACTCAGCAGCACCTTGCTATCCTTCACACCAACATATATATCTTTCAGCTTCACCAGTCCATTTTCTTTACTGGATTCCGGAAATGATTCTAATAACTTATCAAAAGTTGTTCGATCGGCCAGTTCGAGGGCAATGAGAAATTCCGGCCTAACCTTCGCATCGGTGATATAGCTTGTCATGGAACTCTCCTCCTCAAAGAAATCATCAAAATCATCTGTTTCAGTCATTGTTTCAGGCTTCGATGAACGGATTCCTATAGTTGAAACTGCAAATTCGCCGGTAACAGCTTTCTTAAAGTCGTTTTCAGAAATACCCAACTCCATTAAAACGGATAACAAGCTTTGATCTTCGTACTCAATGGTACCCATTAGTCTGGTCATTTGCTCCACCTTACAATTAGCTCCAATCACCTGAATGGCCTGTTTTAATGCTACTGTTTGCAGTAAATCCCTGGAAACACTTTCGGATCCCAGAAAATTCACGTCGCTAGATTTTAAATTTTCAGCATCCACATCTGCAGTAAAAAGCATTTCACCATTGGAAAAGTTTCCTGCACCAATCAGAAAACCATCCTTATAGGCATCTAAAAGCCCTCCTGCAACTCCGACATTACTCTGTCGTTCTCCCATTTTCGCCGAAGTTTCCAAATTTATCAGGCATCCCACATCGTTGGTGGCTGCCATAAAGTCCTTTATCCGCTGGTTGTCAGGAGCGTCTGTATATCTTGAAGACAAGAGTTCCTCTCCCACCTTAACAAGCTCCTCAGCATCCCGATCTTTTGTAGACTGAACCATTACCAGATGCTTATCGTCCCACAACCCCACAAAACCTGACTCGGTTAAGAAACGATCGTAGTCTTCCTGTTCATTGGTATGCCCTCCATACATCATTCCCACGGTACTCTCCAATGCTTCATCTACCTTTTTTCGGTTAACCACCTTAAAATAAGTATACATGCAGTCGAAATCATAGTCCGGATTATGAGTTACCACGGTGTATGTATTTCCGTCAAAATCAATTCCGGACTCTTTCGGATCAGTTAGTTGGTTTATGGTTCCGGCAAACACCATACCCATTGGCCCTAAATCCAACTCCAGCACACCTGAGTTATCAATCAATTCCAATACATCCACAGACCAAATTGCCGCCACATTTTCGGCGCCACCAATCATATTATACTCAGGCGAATTTTTAGTTTGATTACTTGCACTTTCCGATCCTCCACAAGAAACCAATAGCAACATGAATGCTGCCGACAGGGCTACTAATTTTCTCATATCCATACTTCCGAATAAAGTTACATTAATTAACCAGAGGCAATGGTTATTGGTTTCAAAATTTAGATTTTTTATGAGCAAACATTCTAGATGAAAACACGTTACTTTGAATAAGTGCACGATTTAGAACCATATTATAGCTGGCGCAATTTATACACGGCAGAAGAAGATCCCCGATCACCTTTCTACGGAATGGAGTACAGTGAGTTTTACTTTACGGAGAAGGTCTATAATCATTATCTCCATCCGCAATGGGACAACATGGGTTCCCCTACGTTATTTCTGAAGATTATTTATGCCGATTACGAAGAGGGGTTTGCATTTATTGAATTAATTGGAGAATGGAACGACACACTGCATAATGACATCATGTTTCTCAAGCGAGAAATTGTAGACATTCTTCTGGCAGAGGGGGTGGATAAATTTGTACTAATTGGCGAAAATGTACTCAATTTTCATTCCAGCGACGATTGTTATTATGAAGAGTGGTTTGATGAAATAGATGATGGTTGGATTGCCTTATTAAACTTTAGGGAACATGTTTTAGATGAACTGAAAGCGGCCAACGTGGATTCTTACTTTGTGCTAGGTGGACAGGTGAATGAACTCGCCTGGAGAACCTATCAGCCGAACCAGTTATTTAGAAAAATTGAAGGCCTTGTAGCCAAAAGACTTAACTTTTGATCATGAAAATTTGGATGACATCACTTCTCGCCACTGTATTGATTGCTTGTGGCGGTAGTGCACAAAAATCGACTGAGGACTTGTCGGTAGAAGAGGCAAAGGCGTGGATTTCACAAACTGAAAACGAGATTATTCTTGACGTTAGAACCGAAGCTGAAACCAGATTTGGTATGATTGAAGGTGCCGTTCACATAGACTACAAGGGCGATAACTTCAGGGAAGAACTCAACAAACTTGACAAAAACAAACCTGTTCTGGTATACTGTGCTGCCGGCGGACGATCTTCGAAGACAGCAAGCATTTTAAAGGAACTGGGATTTAAAGAGGTACATAACCTGTTGGGAGGATATACTGCCTGGAGTGAATAGATTTATTCTCCCAAAAGCATCTTAGCGACCATTTGATCAATTGGAAAAGTAAACTCTTCCGGTTTTAACCTGCTGGAAGAAATCCAACGAAAACATTGACCGGAACCGGTCAAACCTTCGAACGGTTCTCTAGCAACCGGAATGTGGCTAGAGTTTTCCAGTTGTACCTTATAATAAACTGAAATCAGCTGATCTGTCGGGCGAAAGGCGGATTGTTGAAAGAAGTCGGTTGTATAGAAATGTTCAGCAGCGATTACTTTTGCGTCGCATTCCTCTAAGAATTCGCGAATCACAGTATCTCTGGGCCCCTCCCCCCATTCAAGGCCGCCACCAACAAACTTGGTCATGGGTTTTCCACCAATAATCTCATCGGTAACCAGATAATAATCATCCTCCTCACATATTCCGTAAACACGAACATTCAGGCGTTTGTCTAACATCTTTTGACTCCTCTCAACATTTCTCTCTTACCAGGAGGACCAGGCAAACGCTCTACCTCAAAACCGACACCTTGTAAATCTCTTCTCACCTGCCCTTTCGCACAATAAGTCACAAGGGCACCATTGCTGGCCAGCTTTTTATACAATTTGTCAAACAACACGGGATTCCACATATCCGCCTGTGCTCTTGGGCCAAATGCATCAAAGTAAATGAGATCATACATTCTACTCACGTTCAATTCCTGAATCAGGCAATGCTCTTTGAGTAACTCAAACTTAGGTGTCACCTGTGTGGGTTCTCCCCACTGTGCGGAATGAATGCTACGAAAAAGAACTTCGTCATTAACGATCTGTGAGTAATTCAGATCATCTATCAGCTCCTGTTCTATAGGGTAAGCCTCCACTCCATGGTAAAAAACGGATTTATCCTCTTTAGCGGTAAGCAAACAATTAAGCCCAGTGCCAAAGCCCACTTCAAGAACATTTACATGATCCAAAGCCATATATTTCAGGCCGTTTTCGATAAACACATGTTGTGCCTCCTGGATCGCCCCGTGATAAGAATGGTAATGCTCATTCAGTTTTGGAATATAAATTGATGCTGAACCATCGTTGGTAATGACAATTTTGCGCTGTAATTCGTTTTGATCCATTTTTTAGTGAACGGGTTCAAATTTAAGATAAACGGAAAGCCTGCAAATTTTAGTGGTCAGTGAAAGTAGCGAATTCATCAAAAATGTCAGTATAATCAAGGGGTAGAGAGTAACAAACCCCTGGTGTAAAGCGTTATATATGTAAACCTAGTACTCACCTTACAAGTTCGAGTATACCTAAAAGCTAAGAGATGATGAGAGATGATAAAAGTGCCCTGGTGATTTTCCTACTGCTGGCTGCCGCCTTTACTTCGGTCGGCTTCGCTATTTTGGCCTAAACAAGATCGTGGAAGTTAGTTGTTACTGATAACCGCAACAAACCTGAATCCGGTGTATGGATTTGCACCGGAATAGGGCTGACTCTTTTTCACCCCTAAATCTGGGTGTAAACTACCCCAACTACCGCCCTTAGTAACATTTTCCACAACCATTTCAGCCACATTTCCATTCATATTATACACCCCAAATAAATTGGGCGAATACGATTTCACCTCCGCTGTCACCGTATAACCATCCTGTCCTGCCGAAGAACGGATTTGTTCTTCTGTAATTCCATCAAATAAGTAAACGGTATCACGATCCAGCACCCATCGTTGTTCTACCGGATTAAAGTTGCATCTCCATTTGCCATAGTTGTCCATGCACCCATAGCCATCCCAGGCATAGACGGCATTTTGACGTCCTCCAGCCGCAATGTATTCCCATTGATCTTCCGTTGGTAGCGAAATTTGAAGGCTTTTGTACTTTTTTCTTGAAAACGAATTGTACTTATGCTCCAACCAACTACAAAATGCTTCCGCATCCGCCCTGGTTATATTCACTACAGGATGCTCACTGAAACTGGCAGCAGTGCTGTAATCGTTCATCCATTTCCGCCCATAATCTACAGCACCCAGCCACAAACTATCCTGCGGACGATGGTGATGGTTATTTTGCTCCTTTAGAAATTGTGTATAAAGCCAGTTAGTCACCTCAACCTTGGAAACCAGAACAGAATCAGACCCGGCGTGAACAAGAAGTTTTTCAATGGTTCGTGCATTTAGCCTGGGCGATTTAACTTGCTTCACATCTCTTGTTTCCAGTACTTCAACAAAATATCTAAATCCAATTTCGGGTGATGCCTTAACATATCCTTGATAAGGATCTTCTGCTTCGATTTGCAAATATTTGGCTCTGCATCTCCAACTACCACCTCGTGTACGCCCAGGTTCCGCCAGCATTTCTGCAACATTGCCTGCCATGTTATAAAGGCCATACCCATTTGGCCAATAAGATTTGGCGGGAGCGGTAATATCTGCATTGTCATTGAGGCCTCCTGCCACTCCCATATAATCTCCCCTTCCTCTAACGCAATTGGCCATGAATAATCCCTGAAATGGTTTTTCGGTATGGCGCATACCTGTTCCGTACCATGGAAAAGTAGCGTCAGGATTACCTCCACGTGCGGCTAATTTCCATTCCAATTCTGTTGGCAGACGCACATCCACACGAGCTATCACACTTTTGTGGCTGGCAAATACGCCCTGATTTAGTCGTTTTTCGAGCCAATCGCAATAAGCGTTGGCTTGCTCCCAGGTAATATTAACCACCGGATAATCCCTATAGGCAGGATGGCGATGATAATATTCGACATAGGGTTCATTGAATGCTCCGCCAAGCCTCCATGCCCCGGTATCGGGATACATAGCCATATAGGATTTGGAATCTTGCATCCGTAAATCGTAAAGAAACTCTGCATACTGGAAGTTGGTCAATTCCGTCACTGCGGCATAAAGCAGTCCTTCCTTTACCGGGACGCAATTAGGAACGGTTGTTTTTGAAGACCTTGCCAACCCTGATAGGGCAAGAACAACCGTAAACTGAAAAACGAACAGTTTCTTAAACATATTCTTTAAACGTAATTTATGGTATAACCATAAGGTCATGAATGGTTACCAGAGTGCCTTGAAAAAGTGCGGGACACAATATTGTGAAATGGGAGGACGTTAAAAAACAAACGCCACAAAATGAAACTCTTACTTACGGTAAGCTTCTTTGTTATTTCAATTTTTACCCTCAGCCAGCAAACAGAACCAGCCGAAATTGGAAAATCTGCCAAATTCCGACAGTTTGATATTGGAACCAACCTCTTAAGTATAGCTGGTTTAAAGAACCAAAAGCATGTTATCGAACTTCGAAAAACCAGTATTGGCGAAAGCTGGTGGAAGGTAGGCTTTAGCTATCAAACAATTTTTGAAGACCCAACCAGTCAGATTACACATAGTACGGATAGTTCGGTTGAGCTGAAGAGCTGGCAGGCAAAAACGGCTAAGTACCAACTGAGAACGGGGATTGACTGGCATCCGGACAAAAAACTGAACGGACTCACAATTGGCCTCGGGTTGATCTGTGGATACGTTCCTGAACAATTTCAGTACAAATACAGCAAGCAGGTCAAACAAATTAACGGTTCGTGGGGTCCACACTGGTATAATTGCAGCAACGGCTGCACTCAATTTGATCCGGACCGTGGAGGAAAATGGACGCAACGGTTCTTCAATATGGGAATGGAGGTTTCCGCAGCGGCAGCATTCCATTTGAGTCGAAGACTGCTTGCGCAGCTAAGGGCTGTTTGCGACGTGACCTACAATTGGTACGCCGGCAGCAAAATAGAATCAGACAGCGACAATTGGTTCGCGCCCAAAGAGAACACTTACCTATGGAACGACTTCGGTTTTCAACTTATGGTCAGGTACAAAGTATAACTGAACAGAAGTTTACTACATACTTAAGATCTTAAACTCGGTACGTCTGTTCTGCTGATGCCCTTCCTCTTTTTCTTCTTTGGTAAGCATTTTAGCTATTTCAGCGTCAGATACTATTGTTTTCTCTTCTCCGTATCCCTTGTAAACCATTCTTGAAGAACCGATTCCCTTGTCAACCAAATACTCCACGACTGCTTTCGCACGATTCTCAGAAAGTTCCTTGTTATGAGATGAAGAACCTCTTGTATCGGTGTGTCCTGAAAGCTCGATTGTAAGTGTTGGATTCTCTACCATAATTTTATACAGTCGCTCAAGCTCCGTTTTGGACTCCGGTCTAAGAGAGTACTTATTTAAATCAAAGAAGATATTTCTGAGCACGATTGCCTCACCTACTTCAATTTTCTTTAGATCCACATTCTTCTCGTATTCCTTGTAACCCGAGGCCTTAGGAATATCAAAATTTTCCGAATGGAAGAGGTATCCTTCTGCCTTCACAGCGATTCCATAGTTCTTTCCTGACGGCAAAGAAACCAGGTACCTACCTGTACCCGGATCGGATTGGAAAGTTTGGATAATGGTTCCCGTTGCATTGTCAACCAATTCAATATTTGCGTTAACTGGTTTCTGCGTTTTCTTGTCTCTCACAATTCCTTTAAGAATCGCCAGGTTAGACTGCTGAACCTCTACCTTGGGCATTACCACCTTTTCCTTTACCGGAGCTGCCACGACAGCCAGGAGATTGTCTTCTACATCCATCAAAGGAATTTTCTCCTCTCCGAGAAATGTAATCATGTAAATATCTTTTTCTCCATAGCCATCCTCCTTAAACGAGGTATAATATCCATGACGCCCATTTCCAGCCATTACAAAGTGCACATCGTCATCCGGCGTATTCACAGGAAAACCAATGTTTTCGGGTGTGGTAAACGTACCATCGTCGTTTAACGTTGTTTTGAAAATATCGAAACCACCCATAGAAGTATGCCCTTCTGATGAAAAGTAAAATGTCTTACCATC
This sequence comes from Parvicellaceae bacterium, assembly GCA_965267315.1. Taxonomy (GTDB): domain Bacteria; phylum Bacteroidota; class Bacteroidia; order Flavobacteriales_D; family Parvicellaceae. The sequence continues at coordinate 2,385,827 of OZ253949.1, read as the reverse complement.
AGGATGAGCAAAAATTCCAACTTCACGGTATGGGGTGTTAATGATCGGTCCCAAGTTTACCGGTTCTCCCCATTGCTCTTTTTTCTCATCCCATTCACTTTTCCAAATATCATGAGCTCCTAATCCACCTTCCTGGTTGGAAACAAAGTAAAGCGTCTTCTTATCAAATGAAAGCGAAGCACCTGGCTCGTGGCCATCTTTGGTATTGATGTTCTTACCCATGTCTTTAAGTTTGGACCAACCGGTGCCTTCTCGCATCGAGTAGTACAGATCTCCTGAATTCTTAGCCCCAACGTAGGTAATTAACATTTGTCCATCATTAGATAGACCAACCGTAGCATCGTGCCCTTTTGTATTAATGTTCTCTGAAATCCCTTTGCTTTTGACCCAGTTTCCAGAAGGATCTTTCTCAGAGATATAAATGTCTTCCATCCAACCATCGATGTCCTTATCGTCTCCAACGCCTTCTTCCCTTCGAGCAGTGAAGATGATCACAGATTCATCTGCAGTAATTGTTGGTGCATACTCCGCATCTTTTGTATTGATATTTGGCCCCAGATTATCAATCCATACTCGAACCGGATTCTCACACAGTTTTTTACCGCTTTCACACTCGCGAATCCGCTTATCCACCATGAGTAGCTTTTCTGCATCGCTGGACGGGCTTAAAGCGTTCTTGTATAAACCATACTCATAAATTGCTTCATCCCAGGCGTAATGCAGTTGTTGCGAATAACCTATGTAATAGTGAATCATCGGGTGGACTGCAGGTTTTAAGGCATAAGCTTCTTTAAAGAAATGCAGCGCATCAAATTTGAGCGCTGAATTTATTTCACAAACTCCCAACCAAAAACAAACATCTGCACTTTTAGGATTGAATTTGTAGACCTGCTTAAGTAGTGGAATGGCATCTTCGTAATTTGCAGGATATCCGGCCGGAACCTGAAGCATTTCCAAAGCTTCCTCATAGGCTTTGTTTGCTTCTTTAAACTCCGATTTACGATCCTTGAAATTGTCTTTATCCATTGGGATATCGCCACCCTTCTGAGCGAAACCAATCTGCAGTGCGATCAATGCTATACTAAGTGTAATCAACTTTCTCATGACTTCCCTCCTACTTTTTATTGCAAGTAATTCTGTAATACTCTCCGGCTATGTCCACACCTAAACTCGCGGCTTTAGCCCAATCCTCACAAGCTCCGTCAAGGTCCCTGAGCATCTCTTTAGCAATACCCCTGTTATAGTAAGCGTAACCATAATCGGCGTTCAACTCAATGGCTTTGTTGCAATCGTCAATTGCCTTTTGGTACTTTTCGATTCTCAGGTAAGCACTTGCCCGATTGTTGTATGCATAGGCATAATCTGCTTTTATTTTGATTGCTTCTGTAAAGTCCTGAATCGCCTCCTCATAATCGAAATTGTCGTATTTGGCTTTTCCACGATTGTTGTAAGCGATGTAATAATCTTCCTTTAACCGTATCGCCTGATCATACTCACTAATAGCGCCGTCCAGATCATCGTTGTTTCGTTTCAGCGACCCCAGATTGTTATAAGCAAATGCCAGCTTGGGGTTGGCCTTAACTGCCATGTTATAGTCTTGAATGGCTCCTTTCACATCACCTGTTTTTCTTTTTGCACTTGCCCTGTCATTGTACGCGTAGGCATAATCCTTATCAAGATTAATGGCAGATGTATAGTCAGCAATAGCTTCTTTGAAATTCTCGTTTTGGTAATTCACCACGCCGCGGTAATAGAAGTACTTCGCTTGCTGTGCATTGATTTCGATCGCTTTACTAAAAGCAGCAATAGCTTTGTCCCGCTCATTTGCCGTAAAATGCGCCATTCCCAATTGAAAATGGGCCTCATGGTAGTTAGGATCATCGATTAACGTTTGCTCAAAGTCTCCCACAGCTTTGTCCATTTGCTTCATGGACAGGTACGCCATGCCCCTGTTAAATTTGGCTATAGTAAACTTTGGCAGCACATTTAACGCCTGATTAAATTCACTAATAGCTTCAGAGAATTTGTCTTTCCCCATCAACGTAACACCATTGTTGTAATGGCGTTCTGCCTCTGCCACCTGATATAAACTATCGCTTTGGATCAACGAGTCTTTCTTTGCATCCAAAGCACCGACCTGTCCGTTCGCCATCACCGCCAATAACAGACCGGCGAATACAGTTAGTAATCTATTCATCATATTCATTTGAATTGAGGACTTCTAAACCATAGTCCTGTTGAATTCATTTTTCGTTAATTTCGGGTACGAACGAAAGTACAAAATTTATACCCTTTTTAATTCCCGAATAGAATGGCCAAGAAGAAAATTATCACAAAACAGGCTGAGTCTTTCCTTGAAAAGTACCTTAACAATGCCTCCCCAACGGGATTCGAGTGGGAAGGCCAGAAACTCTGGTTGGATTACATTTCTGACTACATCGATGAGTATTTTACCGATACGTATGGTACTGTGGTAGGGGTGATTAACCCCGATGCCGAATATAAAGTGGTAATTGAAGCCCATGCAGATGAGATTTCCTATTTCGTGCATTACATTTCTAAAGATGGATTCATTTACTTGAGAAAGAATGGAGGCTCAGACCACCAGATTGCCCCTTCTAAGAGGGTAAACATCCATACGGAAAAGGGAATGGTAAAAGCCGTGTTTGGCTGGCCCGCCATTCATACACGTAAAGCCAAGGAAGAGAGTCCGTCATTAAAGAATATTTTCCTGGATTGTGGTTGTAACTCTAAGGAAGAGGTGGAAAAGTTGGGAATCCATGTGGGGTGCGTAGTCACGTATGAGGATGAGTTTATGATTCTCAATAAAGACAAGTATGTTGGCCGGGCTCTAGACAACAGAATGGGCGGGTTTGTAATTGCAGAGGTATTACGAATGCTACACGAAGGAAAGAAGAAACTTCCGTTCGGATTGTACATTGTGAATGCGGTTCAGGAAGAAATCGGACTACGGGGTGCCCAAATGATCGCACATAAAATAAAACCAAATGTGGCTATTGTAACCGACGTTTGCCATGATACACAAACCCCAATGATCAATAAGATTGCACAGGGTGATTTAAAAATTGGTGATGGCCCTGTGTTGACTTACGGACCGGCGGTTCAAAACAATCTTCTAAAACTGGTCATCGAGACTGCCGAGAACAATAAAGTACCCTTCCAAAGACAGGCTGCATCCAGGTCAACCGGAACCGATACCGACGCCTTTGCTTACTCGAACGAAGGCGTGGCGAGTTGCTTGATTTCATTACCGTTAAGGTACATGCATACCACAGTGGAAACATGTCACAAGGATGATGTGGAGAACGTGATCAGGTTGATTTACCATACTCTGTTGGCGATAAAGGATGGGCAAGATTTTAGGTATTTGAAATAATCAGATTCGGACCTGCCAGATGAAGAATTCATTCCCACTTCTGCTGACAACAGTTGGAATCGCTTTTGTTATAGGTTGTGATGCTCAGTCTAGGGACTGCCAAAATCCTTTTGTTCATTATAACTTAGGTATAGAACTGTGCCTGGAAGAGGATTAGACAGCAGAAGAAATCACACCATCTATTGTGATTACGAATGGAAGCATGAAGGCTAACATTTTTGTTTCTCTCAAACGTGATGATATGACCACAATAGACTTCCAACATGAACTGGAAAAAGAAGATAGCACAGAACGTCCTGGATATTTAATTGTTGAGAATCAGCTAATGGACTTAAACTTCGACGGAAGGATTGGCAACTCTGCTCAACATAACCCATCTATTCTTTATACCGGATATACGCCTGCTTATAAGACCGATTCCTCAGATCAACCGGAGTTTTACCACACAACTTTTATCTGTAGTTATAAGGAGAAATTTTACACCATCAATAGTAATTGTTACTCCAAAAAACACAAGAGGCATGCGGCGTTTGTTACAGCAATTGCTCACTCCTTGTCTTTCATATCCGATGAGCCACTACCCTTAAGTAAAGAAGATCATTATGAACTTCAGGAGTTTGGAAAGCGTATATTCCTTGCCATTGTTAACAATGATACAGTTGAATTTGGTTCTTTTCTTACTAAACAAAAAGACCTGATCCGCACCATAGAGGATAACTTTAGGGACAACGTGCTGAAAGAGCGTTTTTTGAAAATTGCATCCAGTCATTGGAATGAAATGCATTCTACCTTCAACGACGAGGCGTTAAACTCATTTAAGGGTTTGTGGCAGAGCGCAACAGAAAATGGGATTGATCTTAAAAACGCAAACTTTATGAAATTCGAAATAACTCCAAGAAAAGAACTTCCGGACATAAAATGTGTTGAAGCAACCTTAAGCCTTTCGATTAACAATAACATGTACGACGTTCCGATCAGAAACATTTCATTACTCAATGGGAGTTGGTCCGTGGTTCAGTTCAAGCCCTACGAGATTAGAAGGTAGTTAGTTTGGAACGAACCTAGTTCAAACTACTTTCCTTAAGCAGCAGAATATCCGACACCAGATTGGCTTTGCTAGCGCTAAATCGAACGGTTGTATCACCCGACGCAGCCCAGGACTCAAACTGCTGAAATGCTTTTTCCAGATTACGGGCGATTTTAAGATTGTCTTTCATGGCTAGTTCATTCTTGTAGCGATCCATGATGGTTTGGAGCCCCTTTGCATATAGCTTTTGTTGATTGAAAAACTCAAAGTATGCCGGGCTTTGATCCGGCTCCAATTCCTGAGCTAACAACAGCGCACTTTCAAGTGCCGTGCCAGTAAGGATAGAAATTCCCAATTGCTCTTTGTCAGTATCTTTGAAGTACTGCGTAGTACGCTCAAAGGCAGTTAAAATAAGGTATGACAACGAATCAATATTATTCAGGTTGGATTCCAAACGCTGCTTAAAATTTTCGTCTTTTGGTACATCTATACCTAGTTCGTCCATCAATTGCATGCAACTTGCCAGCTTATCGTTTACCAATTTGTGATCCCGGTTCATTGATGCATAACTGAGGTCTACTATCTGTATACCTAAGCTAACTGCCTTTTGCTGACTGGTAATCGGCCTATCGTGGATCAGGTCCGTAAACATGTAATCGGGGTGATAACTGCATTTGGCCTGGAGCAACACGGTTGGAACCTGAACGGGAGTGGGCACTAGTACGATCTGTAGTTCATCGTCTGCCTTTTCAATAGGAACCCTTACATCTGGCTCACCATTTTTAACCACGGTGGTATCTTCCCCGCATGAAAACATCAATACGGCCATAACGGAAAGCAGTACCACCTTCAATTGACTCATTCAATAATCACTTTATCTGAAAAAGACCGGTTGCCTTTAGTACCGGAAATAATATAAACACCGGGCTTTAGATTATTATTCTTATCCAGAATTAAATCAAATCCGTACTCAAGTTCAGAGGTTTGATAAATCTGATTAACAACGTGCCCGGTCGCGTCAGTTACCATAAGTCTTAACTCAGGTAAATCGCTATCACAATCGGATAGCTTTACTTTACATTGTCCGGGACAGGGATTGGGGTATACGGTTAGCACACATTCTTTGGAAGCTGATAATTCTACTTGCATAACAATGGGATCGAACTCTTCAAATGTTCCGTCAAAATCTGTTTGCCGCAATTTGTAATATACGGTTCCACCAATTGGTTCGGTATCAATAAAAGTGTATTGCAACGCGGAACTGGAGTTTCCTGCTCCATCCACCTTACCCAATAACTCATACGACAAGCCATTTGTACTTCTGAACACCTCGTAAAAATCGTTGTTCTTCTCTGAAGCTGAAATCCAAAACACCTCTACTTCATCAAAAGAATTCTTGGAAACGGAAAATTCCAGCAATTCAATTGGCAACGGTGTTCCAAAACTAGAAGGTCCAACCACGTCTGGATCCCCTGAGCTCCATTGTTCCACTCCGCATATATTGATTTTCTTACTGGATCCACCTCCTGATCCTCCAGTAATTAAGCCTCCTGTTTCTACAGTAAGCGAAGAACCACAACCCAAATTCAACTTGGCTCCATTCGTAAAAGTAAGTACTCCGCGGACGTAAACATGTGTTGCGGGAGAACCATTGCAGGTTGTGTTATTGGTCGTAACCGTCACAATATCACCGACGTCGATGACTATGACATCACCATCGGTTGGAACTCTCCCCAAATCCCATGTTCCACCTGCCTCCCAGTTACCGGTACCAGCACTGGTAATAGTAGCCGCACGAACTGTACCACAGAGCGACAGCGCTACAATAAAAAACATTAAACTTTTGGTCATAACCAGAATGTTCTATACACGAGGGCGGCCCCAAGTTACGACAAAAAACTTCTTTTTTATAGACGAAAAGCTGAATTTACTAGACGAACAGCCTAGTTTAGCGAAAAGCCAAGTTGCCCCTGATACATCTCTTTGTACTTAACAGCAAGATATGCAAGTACTTTCGAGAAAGCGGTGAACGCCTCTTCCGATTCTTCAGTGATGGATTTTTTCTTCAGCTTCAAAAGCAATTTTGCGTAGAGCGCATTAAAACACACTAAAATATCAGACAAGGTGGTATCGCCAGACTTCTCCCTGAATTCAGCGATATAGGGTTCGGCTGCTTTGAACAACTTTTGATACCTGGTATCATTTAATTGTTGCATCAGCATACCGTGCAACAGCACCAGTTCACCGATCTTCTGGGTTACCTCTGCAATGTATCCCGACTTCTGTAGCCCCTCCTTTTTCATGGTAGCCATTAAGTTCCTGTACCATTCGGCTATTTCTTTTTCCTCCGACTCATTATCGGCCATTGGCTTTACCAAATTGTAGAAAACGGCTTCCTCATCGAAGTTGAGCCCACGGATTAAATCATGCAACTGGAACATGTACAGAACATATTCCACAATGTTTTCTTCTTTCTTGGCTAAGGCAATTTTCATTACTCTGCTTGTTTCCCTGCTTCGTAAGCTTCGTTCAGCTTTCTGATTACATAATCGGTTATGTCAAACTCAGAATTGGCGTATACCACCAGAGAGGGGCTTTGCGAATAGGTAAGCACGTAATCGTAGCCTAATTCTTCGCCTATTCGATTGAGGTATTTAGTGGTTCGGTTTAGCACTTGCGAGTACAATTCTTCCTGCTTTTTTGCTAGCCGCTGCTGGTATTCAGCTTGCTTCATTTGGAGGTCATAGCGCTCTTCCTCTAGTTTGGCTGCTTCTGCATCGATCTGATCTTGCCACATTTCCCCTTCCTGCACCTTTCTTTGAAACTTCTCTACTTTCGTAGTAAAACTTCGTTCTTTCTGTTCCAAACTTCCCTTAAGTTTTGATAGTTCACGGTCAAATTCTTTCGCGGCATCCTCGTAGTATTTGTACTTCTTACTAACCGTATCTGAATTCACAAAAGCAATTTTAAGTCCACGGTTAAACTCAGGAAGCGCCTCGTCTGTTGAGTCAACTACCAAGGGGTCCAGCTTATCCTCGGTTTGGTTTGGTTCAACTGCTTCCATCATCTCTGACGTACCTTCTGGCTTGCTACCTGAAGTAAAATGCATAACAAACAAAACTATCACCGCCGCAGTAAGCGCCAGATTCATTCCTAGTATAGCTTTCTTATTCATTGATAATATTTTTATTCCTGAACGCTTCCGCGAAATCCGTTCTCATGGTTAGAAATCGATCCATCACGCCTTTTAAAAAGTCATCTGTCAGCATATTCTCTATTTCATCGAGTCCAAGAACATCCAACTCCGAAATTTTATACACCTGTTCAAACTGTCCGATTTCTATCTTGATAATGTACTTAGAATTCCAGGAGAAAACGGTTATTTTGAACTGCGGATGTGGTATTTCCTTTACAATACGCATTAACCGCCAAAAATAGTACTTATAACCAGAATGACTACCGGATTTACTAATAGATTGGTTCGAGAACTGGATTGGTGTTTACGTCCAGGTCATCTGCTCACTGGCTCGGTACTGAAATATAACCTGCTACCTGAACCTAGTTGGCAGCAAAAGTTTTATGAGCTGCATTCGGTCTGGCTTCGTACCCTTGATAAAAATCCGCAGCTACTTGAAACGCACCTGAAGGCAAAAGGCCATCAGGTACTTGGAAAGCGGTTTGAGGCTTTAATCGAATTCTGTTTGCAAGAATCCCCTCATATTAAACTTCTCGCTCATAACGTTCAACTAAGTGACCCGCAACGAACCGTGGGTGAAATAGATTTCGTTTTTGAGGATTGGAACGGCGACCTCATTTTGATGGAAACGGCAATCAAGTTTTACCTGTTGCACAAGGAAGGCAACCCGACTGGATGGATCGGCCCGAATGCCCGGGACCGTTTATCGAATAAGCTTACTAAGGTTAGTGATTATCAATTAAATCTTGACTTTCATCCTTTGCGGGAATTCCTGAAACAGTTTGACCGACCCGTAAAACCTCTGTTCTATCTAAAAGGAATGACCTTTCAACATGGTTATGGTATACAAGGGTTCAGCAAGTTATCTGAGCTTGAGAGGGGAATGTTTATAGATAAATTCTGGGTTATTCTTCCTAAAAAGAGGTGGATTGGCAAACTGCTCGCTAACTATGGTGAACTGCCCGTTTACGAAGGCACCAAAATACTCAGCAGGATTCGAGAACTGCACCAGGAAACATCAAAGTCTGTTTGCTATGCAGAAGTCCTCCTGGAGGAGCGAAAAATTATTGAAGTGAACCGACGGTTTTGTGTAGCGGATTCATGGCCGCAACATTAGTGGATGAACTACACCAGCACAGCTTGTTCGGTGTAAGTGCTAAACTCAAATGGAATATTTACCATAAAGGCGTAATCCTGACCTACTTCAAACATGTCGTCATCATTCTCCTTGTAGCTCCAGGTAATCTTAACATTTGTGCCCTTATCTACCAAATCGTTCAACTTGTACATCAGGAATAGAATTCTCTTTGAAGATGATATATTGAAAAATTCTAATTCAATGGTCAGGTGCACTCCTTCTCCCGATGAGTTTGCAAAATCATCTACCCAATCCAGCACCGGCTGGTAAAATTCCTCAGCATCTTCAGGAATGGATTTCCCTCTAATGGTAAAGATGCCGTCTGCGGGTGAGAAATTAATTTCGGGTGTAAGTGCAGTACTTTGAATATATAGTTGATCCATGCTTGTGTTTGTACCTTAAATATCAGAAGATAAATTCAGATGACTAAGAGATTTTCTACAAATAAAATTTACATTAAGATTAATGGTTCGAATAGTTCGATGAAATGTCATAGACTCATCAGGTCTTTAAACTTTGCCGCCTGTCTTCTGGACACTTCCACCTTGTTCCCATCACGAAGCGTTAATTGTAATCCCCCATTGAACCAATTCTCAACTTTCTCAATCCATCTTAAATTCACGATGTACTTTCTGTTTACTCTAAAAAACAATTTCTGCTCTAATCGTTCTTCTAAATTGTTTAATGACTTCAGAATTAACGGCTTAAACTCATGAAAATAAACACGCACATAGTTGCCCTCTGACTCAAACAACCGGATGTCTTCAATATTTACGAACCAACATTTCTCCCCATCTTTGAGAAAGATCTGATCCCCTTTCCCAAGTTTATCAGACTTGGGCAATTTAGGTATGGCTTCTTCTGCATTCTCAACCATAATGCGCTTAATGGTTTCCTCAAGCCGAGCCGGTTCCACAGGCTTCATCAGATAATCCAGTGCATTTACCTCAAAAGCTTTAATGGCATATTCGTCGTAAGCCGTAACGAAAATTACTCTGGGCGCCGAATCCAACTCCTGAAGCAAATCAAATCCTGTTTTCTCGGGCATATTAATGTCGAGAAAAATTAAGTCTGGATTGTGCTTCTTTATGCTAGCCACTCCCTCGTCTACATTAGAACATTCATCCACCACCTCTATTTCCGGGAAATCTTTTAGCAATCCCTGCAGCTCTTTTCTGGCTAATCTTTCATCGTCTATAATTACAGTTCTCATGGTTAATCTATTATGGGTAAAACAACTTGTGTGCGAACCATTCCATCATGATTACTGATGGCCATCTGCGCTTCTGGTCCGAACAAAATATCTAATCGTCTTCTGGAATTCTCAAGTCCAATTCCGGTGCTGGTGCTTCCTTTTCCCGGTTCATACTTACCGGAATTCAATACGGTTATCATCATATCTCCTTCGTGTATGCGTCCGATTACCTTTACTTCTCCCCCTTTGGCTAACTTTGAAATTCCATGTTTAACCGCGTTCTCGGTTAGAGTTTGCAGCAACAAAGGTGGAAACTTCTTGCTTTTCAAAGCCGGCTCCACATCCAACTCAAAATCCAATCGTTCTTCAAACCGTATTTTCTCCAGGTCCAAATAATCTTTTACTATTTCCAATTCATCCTGAAGACTAACCAAATCCCGTCTGCCGGCTATAAGGGTACTCCTTAAAAGGTTGGATAACTTGGTGACCGCCATCTTTGCATTACCGGGATCCTCATCAATCAATGCACGAATACTGTTCATAGAGTTGAACATGAAATGTGGATTTAGCTGAGTACGCAAATTCTGCAACTCAATTTCATTTTTTGATGAGACCAGTTTGATGTTTCGGATTTCCTGCTCTCTTGATTTTTCAAAATAGTGGTATCCAAAGTACAGAACGGACCAGAAAAAGAAAATGATTGCACGGTTGATGGTATTGGCCAAAACGGACCCCAGGGTAAGAGGCTGAAAATCATTAAGGGCCGCAGTATATTCTTCCCTTGTTGCCCGTACCAGCCTACTCTGCTCTACAACCTGTTCATGAAGCGAAGTAGTATTTTCGCTTGTACTTACTAAATCCCGCTGTAGTTCATCCAGGATTTGCTTCTCTTCTACCCATCTATTTTCCTTACTCTGCAAACCGGCCGACTCAACTCCATAGAGCGAAAGGAATAGCAAAGCACCCATCACGCCACTAGCCACAATAACCAAAGGTGTTAACACCCCCACACTAAACCGGAGCCAATTCAGTTTGAGTATAAGTAACCTGTAAAAATGGGTTATTAAAATCCCGGAAAAGAAAAACGTGGCAGCTGCTACGAGGACATCCCCCTCAATGGTTTGTTCCTGAAGTAGAAGTACAATTGACGTAAGTGCTCCCCAACCTCCAATCTGCGCCCCCCAATATGACCAAACTTTGTTCAATTCCTTTAAATTTACGAAGCACCATTACCTACCGCTCGTAAATCTACACGAAAGGTACGAATCCGGTTCGAAGCCGCATTGACCTGCCGTTAATGGTCATTTTCAAAGAACTTTAGCTCTGAGTTATTGTTAGATTTGACAACAACCTATGAACTATCTGGCACATCTTTTTCTTAGTGAACGAAACGCTTCGCTTGTCGTTGGCAATTTTATCGCTGATCAGGTAAAAGGAAATACCTACCTGGCTTTTGAACCTGCTGTTGCCACAGGAATTCTGCTACACCGAGAGATAGACTCATTCATGGACAATCACGAATTGGTGCAAAAGGGAAAGGAACGCCTGTATGACACACAAGGCAAATTTGCAGGGGTAGTAATGGACGTTTTTTACGATTACTTTCTATGCAAAAACTGGAAGCGTTTCAGTGATGACAACTATCCGGATTTTGTAAGTGAACATTATACCATTCTGGAAGAAAATTCCGATGTTATGCCTTCGCTGTCGCAGTATATCATGGAGCGTATGATTAGAACAGACTGGCTTGGATCATACCCCAGTATAAATGGTATAGACCGTGCCTTAAAAGGCTTGTCGACGCGTACTAAATATCCGAACAACATGCACAAAGCAACGTCCGAACTTTTAAAGTATGAACAGGAACTGGAATTAGAATTCTCTAATTTTTTCCCTGATATTGTGGCACATTGTAAACAATTCATTTTTCAGCATGGCGAAACTTAAACTAGACCTGCATGACATCTACAACAAAGGCCACCTAATTGATCAGGCCCTGGAAGACATTGTGCAGGAAGCCGTGGACAAGAAGATCAAATTGGTTGAGATCATTCCCGGCAAAGGTTCCGGACAATTGAAGAAAAAAGTGTTGCGATTCCTGAATCGCAAGGATATAAAGGCGAAATACCATCGTGTTGAAAAAGATTCAAAAAACTGGGGTCGGTTGTTTATTCATTTTCGCCATTAATCCATAATTTTAATGTGGTTGAATAATACGGAGTATCCTTTACGCGTTAAATAACGTATACCACGTACCTTTGTTGTTAGTGAAAAAGCTGTTTTCCATATCGTTGCCTATAGTACTTGGGATAGTTGCTATGGCCTTCACTTTCAGTAATAGTGATCCAAATAGAGAAGGAATCATTATTCTGGAAGGAAAGTATCAGAATAGAAATATCTATGTGGCCAATCCTGAATCAGGAAGCGGCGTTGGGTATTGCACTTACGAAGTGCGGGTAAATGGCGATGTGGTAACCGACGAAGTTAACGGAAGAGCTTTTGAAATTGATCTGCAACAATTTCAATTGCGCACCGGTGAAGAGGTGGTCATTGAAATTAAACACAAAGGAGGTTGTGCTCCTCAAGTGTTAAATCCAGGCGGGTTGAAGCCCAAACCAACTTTCATTACAGAGTCGATCGATTTAAGTACCACGGGAGTACTGGAGTGGTCTACCACAAACGAAGCCGGAGTTCTTGACTTCATAATCCAGCAATACAAATGGAATAAATGGGTTGATGTGGGCGAAATTGCCGGTACGGGTACTCCGGAACTAAACAATTACAATTACAAAGTGCATTTAACTTCGGGACTTAACAAATTCCGTGTCATGCAAAGAAATTACGAGGGTAAAATTAAGAAGAGTACATCCGTAGAATTCACTTCCGATATTCCAAAGCTTACGTTTATTAATAATCGCCGCACAAATGAACTTGTGTTTTCCTCGGATACCCAATTTGAAATACACGATGTGTATGGTAGACTGGTAAAACGCGGTTACGGTTCTAGTGTAAATATTGACAACCTTTCGAAAGGCGAGTATTACGTTAGTTACGATAATTCTACAGATTCATTCCGTCGGTAGTGCGATCCAACAACTATCTTCTCATTTTATTGTGCCTGTGCTTTACAGCAGTCTCCTGTAAAAAGGAAAATAATTCGGAAGTCACCATTTCGGGCACTATTTCAGATTCTGCAGGTGCAATTGCAGGGGCTAACGTCGACTTATCTGTCAAAGAGATTTCAAGTGGTACTTTCTCAAGCTCTTTCAACGAGCTGTATTCCGGAACCACTGGAAGTGATGGTAAATACTCCCATACGTTTACTCCGGGAAATCCGATTGAGTATAAAATAGAGGTGTTAGCAGACAATCGGTTCGACGAGGAGTTAATTATAAACGCAGATGATGTACAAAGAGGTACCAATAACGTTTACAACTTTAACCTTAGACCTCAGGCATGGTATAGGGTTAATATCAAAAACACTATCCCATTCGATTCGACAGATTTATTGCAATATCAAATTTCTTCGAGCCAGGAAAGTTGCCCAGGATGCTGCAATAATTTGGTTCGGTTGTTTGAAGGAGATGTGGTAGACACCACGCTGAAATGCATGACTACCGGGAACCAGATGCTGAAGGTGAACTGGGTGGTTACCAAGAACAGTATCATACAATCTTACTCCGACTCCGTATTCTGCGCAACCGGAGATACTGGAATTATCAATCTGAACTACTAAGGTTTTCCTATCTTGTAAGTCTAAACGGACTCGTATGGACTTTTTCCTTTATTCTGACGAAAACAAGAAAAAAACGTTAATCGCGCTATTGGCAGAAGTTAAGAAGAGTGATCATCGTAACCACACCAACGAACTCCGTTTCATTGAAGACGTCGCTCATTCTATGGGACTTTCCGAAGAGGATGTTCTGGATATTCGCCGTGGGGATCACCACTTTGATGTGATGCTACCCAAGCACGAGGAAGAACGAATGATGTTTTTCATGCATGTGTTACACCTTATTAAAATAGACAACCACATTGCCCCTCAGGAAGAAACACTGGCAAAGGATATCGGGCTTCGCCTGGGAATCAATCCATTGCTGGTTCTCGAATTGCTACAAGCTTATAAGAATGAAATTGCAACGGGTGAGAAACTCACCGTTGACAGGATGACCAGAACCATCCGAAAGTACCTAAATTAATATCTATCTCACCATCAAAGGCATGGCCTGACGTCCACCAGAAGTTGTAAGAACAATGTTGTATGCTCCTGCGGAATAACCAGCTACATCAACAAAGTACTTTCTGGAATTTCCCTGGAAGCGGCCAGCATGAATCGTTTCAATTAATTCGCCCAGTACATTGTATATCTCCAACTTACCTTCAAATTCATTTTCGTTATTGATTTCAATGCACGTTAAACCATTCGACGGATTCGGGAACACTCTTCCAAATGTAATTTCTGAATCTTCCAGGCCAGTCGATGCTCCAATAACTTCGAAATGGAAATAACCTGCGGGAGCCGGCATGGGACGCACCTGAGTTTTTCCTGAAGTGGCATTACCCTCAATGTAGTAGTAAACGTGTGTTCCAATCGCTTGTGCCGGAATATCAGCCGACCAGGTATCACCACCTGTATTGCTCATCGCAACGGAATTGTATGATCCTGCCAGAGAAGTTTTATAGTACATCGTGGCCGAGGCTATTCCCGATCGGTGCATGATCAGAGCATCCACTGTATACGGATTCGTGTCGTCGCTGGTATTTTCCAGTTCCTGATGTGAAATCAACAAAGGATCAGCTACTCCAATTTCCTTGGTGATACAGTGTATTGCCCCACCTGCGCTAATCAGATTAGCGCCGGAATTATCCACATCAATTCCAACTACATCATATCCGGGCATCGTTTCTCTGAGAATTCTCAAACCCGTTGTGTCAAACTCTTCCCGGTAAGTAGGTACCAGAACTTTGTTGTTTACAATCAAATTGTTTGCGTAGGTGCGGTAATAAGCTCCACTCCATGTACCATCAGGATAGGTCCCCGACGTACTTGGAACCATCGGTATTCTCACAATTTTATAAGGTGTCCCGAATACCGAGGTGTAGTTATCCTGTATGTATTGAATATTCATTTCAATCTGAGGACCGTCTGACACCCCCGTTGGGAACTCACCAATAACCAAAGTTTCCTCATCAACCAACTTCATGTGCATATCAATGTGGTGGATATCATCATAGGGTAAGACAGTCATCTTAACATAAGTATCAATTCCCATCCAGTCATCCATCAAAGCATCCACCTGCCCCGGAGTTTTAACGGTCAGGTTAAATGCGCCGCCAGCACCATTCTCGTCATCAACCAATTCTGACGAAAACCCGGTACCGAAACCATCGGCCATAAAGTTTCCGCCTGTGTGTACCAGGTCTGTACCAGAAGCTGACATTTCGTAAACAGGGATTCCCATTTGTGTGCCAATGGCATCAGGTGAGGTATTATCATCAGGTCTACTTCTGTTATAAATCCAATCCACAAAAATGAGGGAGTCAACATAATCCTTGTACACGGTATTGGGTCCATAATCGCGCATCCAGATCGAATTAAAATCGTCTTCGATGAACACTACGTTGGTTGTTCCGACTCCATAACCGGATAATTCGCTTTGCGCCGACGCTGCATTGGAACATAAAATCCAAACTTCACATTCGGTTTGAATTTCTTCCACCAATTGAGCTAAAATACTCTTATAACTAGTCCAGGTAATACAAACTGCCCGAACCTCTTCCCATTCCGCCATGGTTCTCAAATTACCAACAGGCTGGCTGGTAATGGTGGCCTTCTCAGCAGACGAATAGGATTCTATGTAAGCCTTTACAGCTTCTTTAGATAGCTCCTGATCGGTAGAGCTAATTGGCAGATCTGACTGTGCGTATGTGATGAAACCGGATAGAAAAGCCAATGAAAACAGTATTCGCTTCATAATAAACTGATTTTACTTAATGCACTATAAAAGTACAATATATATCCTTCCTAGTTTGGTACGGTTTATGACACTTTACCAGCGGTTATATGACACCACTAACGAATAAATCAATACTTTAGAGGTAGTTAAGTGGTACCAAAAAAAGTTATGAAACACTTATACATTGCTGTACTTATCGCCCTGCCACTACTAAGTACAGCTCAAGAACTGGAGGCAAGCTGGTCGCGCTTTACTGAGGTTGAGCCTACTGATAAAGCACGCATAATTGGAGTAACTGACGAACGAATTGTTGTTGCGGTTCAGAACAATGATAAAACAAAGGCCAAACTCGTTGAATACGGCCGTGAATTTGGAAGTTATACTGCTTTGGAGGCCGAGTTTGAAAACGAATCAGTGGTCTACGTGGATATTTTGAGGGGACACACGACGGTCTTTTCTACCAAAAAAGGTAATAATGGTCTTGATCTCTACTGGCGTACCGTCACGGATGGCGGATTCAGTCAGGCTCAATTACTTTGCTCGTCTGTTTTTACGAGTTCCGACTTTGATTTTTCTAAATCACCGGATGGGAGTCACTTTGGTGTAATTGCCAACGCGCCCTACCAAAAGGGCAAAAATGAAGAACTGGAAACATGGATTTTCGATTCTTCTTTGAAGGAAAAAATGGCTTACACTCTGGCACTAAAAAACGATAATCGTAAGATAAAGGTAAACGTTCCTGTTATGAGTAATACCGGTGTATTGTTTTTATTGAAACGATTCCGGGTCGGGTTGGAGAACAACTACCAGGTTTTTGCAATTGATCCGGCTGAAAAGAAACACACTTTAAAGACTTTAACACTTATGGGCAAGAGAGTAGCGGACGTAAAATACGAGTTGGACGCGGAAAACAACCTGCATCTCGCCGGCTTTTACGTTTCACAAAGCTACAATGTCTATGAGGGAAGCTTCTACTTTAAACTTGACCAAACCGCGCGTTCTTTAGGATTTAAGCAAAATGCGTTCTCCGAAGAGTTTTTGATTAAAGCTGAAGGGAAAAAGATGTATAAAAAGCATGGAGGTCTGGTAGATTTTAACATTACTGAAATGATGATGAAAAATGGCAAAATTTACCTGACTGCCTCTCATTCTGTGAAGGAACGTATTAATAATGGCTCTGAAAACCTCACCTTATTCAGGAAGGAAAAAATGGCGCTTGTTTGTTTGAAACCAGATGGTTCTTCAGATTATATTAAGATTTTAAAGTTGGATCAACACTCTAACAACGACGGTGGCTTTTGGAATAATCATAAACTTCTTCCAAAAGAAGGCGAGGGACTACTGGTTGGTCATAATGTAAAAGACGATGAAAAAGTAACCTTTTTGGTGAGTAATGAAAACGGTGATGAATTCACCACAAAGGACCTGTCTAATATTTATGCCGAAAGCGATGTGTCGATAGGCCTTAACCTAAACGACACTTATTTCACCAAAGACAAAGAAATGGTTGTTACAGGATGGAGTCTGGATAAATCCCGATACACCGTGGGCATCGTTAAAAAGAAGGAATAGTTATCCCCAAAGAATTCTGGCAAACAACGAATGTTGCAAGCCTCTCTGAACATACTGGGACTGGTAATCTGTAAGCTTTATAGTGGTGTATATGATGTTGTATCCAACGTCAAAGATGATTTCTTCGTTAAACTTGAATTTGATTCCAAAACCACCGAAACCACCATACCCAACCCCTCCAGGTCTGGTTCTTCCTGTTTGTTCCACCACCGTACCATTATTTGGATTTACCGTGCCAATCCACAAGGGATCGCCAATATAAATGGGACTTAAATTTCGAATTTTTATGGTGTTATTTTCGAACCGCGTTGAGGTCACATTTACTCCCATAGACCAATAGGGATAAGTGTTGTTTTCAAAGCCAAGGTAATTCTGGAACCCAAGGTTGATGTTCAGTCTTTTCTCCTCTCCTAAAATTGGCATGGCTTCATAAGTGGGTTCAGGAGAACCATTATTGGGATCGTCAATTGCGAAAGTGATAAAATCCTGAACCTTCAAATTAATGATATCAACATCTGCGTAGAGCGCAAAACTTTCAGCTACATTGTAACCTACAGTTGCTCCAAGCTGCAAGGCAGCCGTATAACGTAGATTCTCTGGGAACTCACTTAAACCCCAGGAATACTGCAATTCCTGATCAATTTGATCGCGATAAAATTGCGTACTTAAAACACGCTCCATTCCACCACTATAAAATCCGTTGTAGACTTCCGCCGACTTTTTATTGGCAAAATATCCTCCTGCTTTAACCCCAATAAAAAAAGGGTTCATACCGTAAGAACTATCGTCTTGAGCGTAGCTCCCACCCGAAAAGGAAACTGCTCCCGTGAGGGCAGTTAGTACAACAGTCTTGAAAAGTTTAACCACGCTATCAGTAATTAATAGTTTACCAAATCTAGCAATTGCTTCTTAAACCGTTCATTGGGCAAAAAGTTGCTTTCCAAATTAGCTGCAAATGGCACCGGAGTATCCAAACTGGCTGACCTGAGAACCGGTGCGTCCAGCGCCTCAAAGCAATTCTCGGAAATCAATGCGGCAATTTCCCCACCTATACCACCGGTAAGGCAATCTTCATGCAATACAATCACCCGACCAGTTTTGCGGGCAGATTCAAAAATAGTATCAGTATCTAACGGCAGCAGAGTCCGGAGATTCACTAAATCAGCAGAAATCTGAGGGTTTTCTTCCAACACAGCAAGAGCCCAATGCACTCCCATTCCATAAGTGATAATTGAAACATCTGTTCCTTCTTTCACCAAACTCGCTTTACCGATTTGCGTGGTGTAATAATCGCCTGGCACCATACCGGAAATACTTCTGTAAAGCGCCTTATGTTCAAATACCATCACCGGATTAGGGTCGGCAATGGCCGCGGCCAAAAGTCCCTTTGCCTCCTCCGGAAAGGCCGGATAAACAATTTTTAATCCCGGCGTATGGAAAAACCATGCCTCATTAGATTGTGAGTGATAAGGTCCGGCCCCCACCCCTGCACCGGTAGGCATTCGAATAACCACATCTGCATTTTCTTGCCATCGATAGTGCAGTTTCGCCAGGTTATTAACGATTTGATTGAAGCCACACGTCACAAAATCGGCAAATTGCATTTCCATTACCGCCTTATGCCCATTTATGGACAACCCAAGTGCTGCCCCAACAATGGCCGACTCACAAAGTGGTGTATTTCGAACCCGATCCTTCCCAAACTTATCAACGAAACCTTCGGTTACCTTAAATACGCCTCCGTATTCGGCTATATCCTGTCCCATTATTACCAGCTTATCGTACTTTTCCATTGACTGTCGGAGTCCATCTGAGATCGCATCGATAAATCGTTTCTCCTCCGTTGCAGACGAGCCAGGCTCAACTGGACTGGTATTGTGAGGTACATAAATATCACCTACTTCGAAGGAAGTATCGGCAGTTACATCCGGCTCAGCGTATGCTACCTCTAGTGCCTTATTTATCTCCTCCTTAATCTGCTCGCGTGTTTCGTCAATTTCCGATTCGGTTAAGACACCCTGATCTAGCAGGTACCTCTCAAAATTGGTCAGAGGATCCTTCTTCTCCCACTCGTCCTGAATACCCTCCGGGTAGTACTTGGTACCCGATGCTTCTTCGTGTCCACGCATTCTAAAAGACATACATTCTACCAGATAAGGCTGAGGATTCTTGGCGATCTTCTTTCTAATAGACGAAATGGTTTTATACACATCAATAATGTTATTGCCATCTACCTGAACAGCTTCCATGCCGTAACCAATACCTTTATCAATAAATTGCTTGCATTTAAACTGCTCGGAAGAAGGAGTAGACAATCCCCAGCAATTATTCTCTACAACAAAAATTACTGGTAAATTCCATACAGCCGCCACGTTCAACGCTTCGTGAAAGTCACCTTCGCTTGCACCTCCGTCTCCGGTAAAAACAAGAGTTGAACTACCGGTTCCTTCCAATTTGTGGGCAAGGGCAATTCCATCCGCAATTCCTAATTGAGGTCCCAGGTGAGAAATCATACCCACAATGCGATGCTCCTTCGAGCCAAAATGAAAGGATCGATCTCGACCACGTGTAAATCCTAACATCTTGCCTTGAAATTGTGAAAAAAGACGCTCCAGCGGCACATCTCTTGACGTAAATACGCCAAGATTGCGATGCATGGGAAGCATAAATTCCTGGTCATCCATTGCCATTGCACATCCTACCGAAATCGCCTCCTGCCCAATACCGGAAAACCACTTGGAGATTTTTCCCTGTCGCAGTAAAATCAACATTTTCTCCTCTATCATTCTTGGTCGAAGCAAATTGAAATACATTTCCTTCATTAGTTTCTTCGACACTCCTTTTGGCTCGTACTTGATGTGTAATTTTTCTAAAACCGCCATTATTTTCTATCTGATTTCGTTGTAAAAGTATTGATTTTACCAACTGCTGAACAGGTTTAAAGCCCCATAATTATTGCTATTATTGTAAATTAAACAGTCGCAGCAACCTTTTATAGGAGGTTGGCGTCTAGAGAAAAACGAAATCCTAGCAATGAAAAAATTATTCGCCGCCGCTCTACTTACATTCGGCTTCATTTTACCATCTTTTGCCTCCCATATTGCGGGTGGGCTTATTGAAGTTCAGTACGTTGGTGTCAACCAGTATCAGATCATTATGAAATTGTATCGAGCCTGTGAATCGGGTTCGGCGGCTATGCCCACCAGTGTGGAAGTTGGAATTTATCGTTTAGATACGGATGTACTTCAGGCAAGTTACACGTTAACTTCTCCGGCAATTACGACTAATTTACCATTTGGAGATAGCTGCTATACACCAACGGGGTTATGTGTAGATCGTGGAATATTTACCTCTCCGGTGATAACGATTCCTGATCATCCCGCGGGATATTACATCCAATCTCAACTATATGCTAGAAATAGTGGTATTACCAATCTTAGTGGACCTGGTTCAACTGCTATGAGTTTTTACGCAGAAATTCCGGATCCCGCTATTGGGCCAAATAACTCTCCTAGTTTCGGACCGTACCCTGAAGATGCTTATTTCTGTATTGGTTTCACGAAGTATTTCGATTTTGATGTTACTGATGCTGACGGAGATTCTCTTTCCTTTGAATTGGTTGATCCGCTGGATGGAGCTACTGCGGCGCCATCTTCTAATGGAACTTATCCTAAACCATATCCCCCGGTGGCGTGGCTTACCGCAAGTGGTTATAGCCTTGCGAATATCTGCGGAGGAGCTCCGCCCATGTCCGTAGATCCGGTAACTGGAATTGTAAATGCAAGTCCGGCAGGTACAGGTAAGTTTGTTTTTGCACTTAAAGTCCATGAATGGCGGGGTGGTGTAAAAATTGGTGAAACAACACTTGATATTCAATACGAAGCACTGCCATGTACGGTGGACTCTCCACCCCTTTTCACTAGTTTGCCTGATACTTTAACCACCATTGTTGAGGATTCCATTTGTTTCGATATCTCCGCTTACGACAATGATGGCTCTGATACCATTTATTTAACACCGTTGTCTTCTGAGTTCGATTTAATTGGAAATTTTGTACCACCTACCTCTTCGGGAGGCTCTCCATTCGGTGATTTCTACTATCTGGATTACCTTGGTAACGACACCCTATGGATACCGCATTTTCAGGATATCGGAGGAGGCACATACGAAGGTATCGGTGAGATTCCTTTAAGATACTGCTGGTTCCCTCCATGTGAATCTGTTGACTCTGTATTTGGATTGGATTTGATTACCTACTCTCTCGGATGCTCTGGTTCTGACACAACAACCAAGCATATTGAGATCGAAGTAATTAATGTGATTCCTCCCGTTGAACTTTCGATTCCTGATACAATGACTGTTACATTTGGCGATAACATTTGTTTCGAGGTATTTGCGACAGATACGATTAACACGGCAGATACATTATACATTGAAATGCTGTCAACCACATTTGATTTTGGTGAGACTTTTCAGTCTCCGATAAGCGTAGGTGGTGGAATGGCTTATTATCTTGATTTTATGGGGCAAGATACTGTTTGGATTGACAATTATCATCTTACGTCCAATCTGGCGGTAGGAGCGATTCAGGATGTTCCATTACGCTTTTGCTGGGCCGTTGAATGTGACGCGGTATTCCAGGAAGACTACGACCTTAACTTTATGGCGTACTCTACAAAGTGTAATTCGGATACAAGTTATAACGGTTCGGCCATTCATGTAGATCCTCCCGTTGGTTATGTAAATCCGGTTCCTAATGTATTTACACCGAACAATGATCAGAAAAACGACTATTTCGAATTGGAAGGAATTCCTGATCCTTGTTATGATACAATGGCGGTTGAAATCTATAACAGATGGGGACAGAAAGTATACGAATCAACTGATCCTGAATTTAAGTGGGACGGTAAAAACCAGAGCGGAAGAGAATGCGCCGAAGGTGTTTACTACGTGATCATTAAAGGTAGTTACGGTTCCACTTACGACCCATCTACGGGACTGAGAGTGCCTAATGCTATTGAGAAACAATACTCGTTAACTCTCTACAGGTAGAAGCGAGTTATACAACTCCAGATATTTCGGAAGGATTTGGCTGATGCTAAATCCTTTCGCTTTTTCCAGTGCATTCGCTCTAAATTCCTCCTGGTTGTCCAACACGGTCAACACATGCGTTGCCATCTCGTCTATATCACCTACTTCGTGTAGCAAACCGCTTTTGCCATGCTCCACAACCTCCGGTATTCCTCCTGCCTTAGATGCAACTACTGGTACCGAAGAGGCCATTGCCTCCAGAGCTGCTAAACCGAAACTCTCCGTTTCCGACGGCAACATAAACACATCTGACGTTCTCAAAACGTCCTGAGGGTACTTAATACTCCCCAAAAAATGAATCTTACTACACACACCTAAATCCCGACATAACTGTTGGACGTTGTTACGTTCCGGACCATCGCCTACCAATATCAGGATAGCATCCTTCTTTTCGGTAATTTTTTTAAAGGCCTTTACAATATCCGGTATTCGCTTCACCTTACGGAAATTGGAAATATGGCTAATAATGTATTCTCCGTTAGGAGCATAACGCTCCCTTAAATCTTGAGAAGCAGCACCGCTATAGTTTTTCAGACAAATAAAATTTGGAATAACCTGAATTTCCCGGTCAACGTTAAAGAACTTATAAGTGTCATTCTTTAAGCTCTCGGAAACAGCTGTAACAGCATCCGAATTATTAATGGCAAAATTAATCACCGGCTCAAACGATTTATCCTTTCCAACTAGGGTAATGTCGGTTCCGTGCAGTGTTGTTATGAAAGGAATCCGGATGCCCTGAGAGGCTAAAATTTGCTTAGCCATGTAAGCTGCCGATGCATGTGGAATGGCATAATGCACATGTAACAAATCTAAACCTTCATACTTCACCACGTTAACCAATTTACTGGTAAGCACCAATTCATATGGGGTATACGCAAATAGAGGATAATCTGAAACCCGGACTTCGTGATAGTAAATGTTCTTACGAAACGACCCTAGTTTTACAGGCTGGCTATATGTTATAAAATGTACCTCGTGGCCGATACTCGCCAACTCTTTTCCAAGTTCTGTTGCTACTACTCCACTACCCCCGTAAGTGGGGTAAAGGACAATCCCTATCTTCATAAATCTAGCTTCGATTCGTCTGCCGAATTTACAGCATTATACAGAATTCGCTGGATATTTGTTCGGATACTCATGGTAATAATCTTACGGTTGTTGGCATCCGGATACACTCTATTGGACAAGAATACATAAACCAATCCAGCATCTGGATCGGCCCAGGTAAGTGTTCCGGTAAACCCTGAATGACCAAAACTGTTGTCAGAAGCACATTTACTGCAAGTAGGTCCTGCACCACCTTCACGTACTGGTTTATCGAAAGCGATTCCACGCCGATTGCCATTTGAAAGGTACGGGGAAGCTGTATACTTTCTAAGAGTTGAATCTGATATATACCGTTCACCGCCATAAGTACCGTAGTTTACAAACATCTGCATCATTACCCCAAGGTCGTTGGCATTGGCGAACAAACCTGCATGTCCCTGTACGCCACCGAACATGGCCGCTCCCTGATCATGTACATAACCATGCACCAATTGATGTCTGAAATAATTATCCCTTTCCGTTGGCACAATCCGCTGAAGAGGATAACGTTCACGAGGTAAATAGCCAATATTTTCCAGTCCCAATGGCCCATAGAAAACACTATCCACGAAATCATCCTGATTGATCCCTGTTTGTTTTTTCAGGATCTTATTGATAAAATAATATCCCAGATCGGAGTATTTGTACTTCTTTTTGGATGAGACCGAAGTCCCTAAAATTCGCTGAAAAACCGTATCCTGATAATTTGGGTTTAACCATAAACCATCGGCCACTTGCACTGTGTTAAAATCAGTTTTGTTGGGACTGTAAAGCTTAAAACTTGGCTGTCCTTTGTGCAAGGTTTTCACATAAAAAGGAATCCATGAAACAAAACCAGCCTGGTGCGTAAGCATGTACTTCAGCCTGGTGTCAAAATAGTCTGTAGAATCCGTTAATTCCGGAAGATAGTCCCCTAAAGTTTTATCAACGTCAAATTTACTCTCATCCTCCAGCCGCATAATTGAAGCAGCTGATGATGCTATTTTAGTAATTGAAGCTACGTCATACACATCATCTAATTGAACCTTCCGATCACTTTCATAAGTGTGCTTTCCAAAGGCTTTATGGTAAAATACGTTACCATCCTTGATTGCCATGATCTGGCACCCCGGAAATACTCCCTGTTTGATTGCATCCTCTACAATACTGTCAATAGGTTGGAGAACCTTTGAAGCCACACCAATATCTTCCGGAAGCGTGTACTTCAAACGACTTGCTCTCTCCCAGGTAATTCCTGTTCCTGCCGGATACTCATTACTGATAGAAACAGGGAGCTTACCCCGAGCCGGAACTCCATCGAAAACAAGCTGTGAAGCAATATCGAGAGCTATGTCCTGCTCTTCGTAAGCAACTACTATGCCCATTAAATCTACCAGAGAATCCAATCGGGAAAGTGCGTAAGGATTACCAAAATGCACCAAAACTGTGGGCCTCGCAATTGCAATCTTTTGAATAGCCTGAATCGAAGAGTTACTTAAACCGTAATTGCTACCGACTCTTTGACTTAAGTCGTGTGTAGATACAATTACCACATCGTGCGCAACAATTTCATCCAGATAATGTAACACCTCCCCTTTCTGAAGTTTTTGAGGTAGACTCATTCTTGTTAGAGCACAATACCTATCCATGCCGTCGGCAAAGAGATTGTTGGTATCGGCACCGATTGATATGTGTAAAATCCTCTTTGTTCCCAGACTTCTTAGTGGCAATATGTCATCGTCGTTTTTTACTACCGTAATGGCCTGCTCATAGATTCTTCTTCTTACAACATGGGCACCAACGTTGTCCAAATCTTCGTACAGGTTCGACTTAGATATTGGGCTAAACTTCTTGCAGCCATATTGTTCTTTGGCCTTGAGAATTCTTAAAACTCTTCGGGTTAACTCCTTTTCCGAAATTTCCTTGTTTTTAACAGCTAGCCGAATCATTTCTACAGCCGTTGGCACATCTTCCGGAAATAAAAGGACATCATTACCCGCAAGCAGGGCTTTCACATCTACCTCCCCAGGCTTAAAATAACCACTAACCCCTTTCATATTAAGAGCGTCTGTAAACACCAAGCCATTGTAATTAAGCTCTTCTCTCAGCAGTTGAGTTACCACTTTCGGAGATAAGGTAGTAGCCAAATTCTCCGTTGCCTCCAGTTGCGGAACATGCAGATGAGCCACCATGATGCTCGCCAACCCGGCCTTAAATGCATTTCTGAAGGGAAATAACTCTACGGAATCTAGTCTGCGACGATCATGTGGAACGGTAGGCAATGACTTATGGGAGTCAGCGTCAGTGTCTCCATGACCAGGAAAATGCTTCCCATTTGCCATCACCCCATTACTCTGCAGCCCCAGAATATATTGAATCCCTTTTCGACTTACATTCTCCCGGTTTTCACCAAATGATCTATAGTTAATTACCGGATTATTAGGATTATTGTTTACATCCAGCACAGGAGCAAAATTAACATGCACCCCAATTCTTTTGCAATGATTGGCTACCTGCTGCCCCATCATAAAAACGAGTGTATCATTAGGCATTGCACCCATTGTCATCTGCTTGGGAAATTTAAACGTGGAATCAAGTCGCATCTTTAAACCCCATTCAGCATCCATTCCAATCAACAATGGCACCTTACTCGCTGCCTGATAACTGTTGGTCAGGTCTATTTGTCTTCCCGGACCTCCCTGAAAGAAAATCAGCCCACCTATATGCTGGTTCCGGATTAAATTCAGTATCTCCTGCGTATGATCATCTCCTCTATTGGAATAAGCCGCAACCATGAATAACTGACCAATTTTCTCGTCCAGACTCATCTGCTTCACAACACTATCTGCCCAGGTCTTGGGCGGATCCTTTTTATCATTCTCGCCACCACTGCCACCGGCAAGTAGCCCACATGATATCAAAACAGTCGCTATGCACATCAAATACCTCATCTACTACTTATTCAGTTCTGTTTCTCCATTCTTTCAACTCATGAGCGAAAGTCACAATTGTAAATTTATTTGATAGGACGTGTGGAATTGGTGCTATTCTCTCATCTTATCCTAAAAGGAATGTGAATAGAATCACATTTTTATTATTCGTCAAGAACCGTGCCTACAATAAATCGCTATCAGGTTTGGTTATAGTTAAGATTCTTAAATTTGCAGTATGATTCTAAAGGAAGGGAACGGATTATTCAGAGTAAGAAAACCAAAGCAATTCAACCTTGCTACACGTTATTACGATGAAGACAAGGAGCGTTTGAACCAAAGAATCAAAGAAATAGAGCAAAAACAGGGAAAGACCGAGGGGCGGCACGTGTCACGCGAGATGAACTTCAGATCGACGGCAAATGTAGACTGGAAGAAGAATAGAATGACCAGAACCACAATAATGACGAATGTTCGATTATTGGTAATTCTGGCAGCCTTAACACTGGGCTTCGTTTATGTTTACAACAATGTAGAAGAATTCTCCTCGCTTTTCGAAAAGGTGGACGAATAGCAAATGCCAGATGTCATAAAGCTGTTACCCGACAGTGTAGCCAACCAAATTGCGGCAGGAGAAGTTGTTCAGCGACCCGCTTCTGTAGTTAAAGAACTCCTTGAAAACTCAATTGACTCAGGTGCTACCAAAATCCATTTGATTGTTAAGGATGCCGGCAAAAGCCTGGTGCAGGTAATCGACGATGGCTGCGGCATGACCGATACTGATGCCCGCCTCTGCTTTGAAAAACACGCTACATCCAAAATCAGTTCCGTCAATGATTTATTTTCCATCAGAACGAAAGGCTTCAGAGGTGAAGCGATGGCTTCTATAGCTGCCGTAGCGCAGGTAGAGATGAAAACGCGTAGACCGGACGATGAACTGGGAACAAAAATTTGCATTGAGGGATCGGAAGTGAAATCACTAGAACCCTGCTCCACTCCGGCAGGCACTACAGTACAGGTGAAAAACCTGTTCTTTAACATCCCGGCCCGTCGAAATTTCCTTAAATCGAACCCGGTAGAAACCAAGCACATTATTGAAGAATTTTTGCGGGTAGCTCTTACCCATTCGGAGATTGGCTTTGAGATGCACCACAACGGAAACGAAGTTTACAACCTGCAACCCTCGCCACTACGCCAACGAATTGTGGCACTCATGGGCAAAAACTACAACCAAAAACTGGTTCCGATTGAAGAAGAAACATCTATTCTCAATTTGAATGGGTTTATTGGAAAACCTGAGGCGGCAAGAAAAACCAGAGGTGAGCAGTATTTGTTTGTAAATGGACGGTTTATTCGAAGCCCTTATTTACATCATGCAATCAATGGTGGTTATGAAGACCTTATTGCTGGTGATCAGCATCCTTCTTATTTTATTTATCTGGAAGTTGATCCTTCCACAATTGATGTTAACATTCATCCTACGAAAACCGAGGTTAAATTTGAAGATGAAAGGTCTATCTACGCCATTGTCAATTCTGCTGTAAAACAGTCGCTCGGCCGTTATAACATCGCGCCAACCCTTGATTTTGAGCAAGAAACCAGTTTTAATGTTGCGCCTATTCCAAAAAACCGTGTGATTAATGCTCCAGAGATAAAACCCGACCCGGAATACAACCCGTTTAAATTGTCTTCCGAGCAATCCGATTTCACCTCGCGTAAAGCAAAACCGGACGATGTTGCGGCATTGGAAAAAATGTATGCTTCAATAGAAGTTCCTGCTCCCCCGTCAGAAGCCGAACCAAAGCAAACCATTAAAGTTTCTAGCGACGATGAATTACTGGAAGTTGAAGAAAAAAAACTACCCTACCAGCTGCACCGTCAGTATATCGTTAATCACATAAAGTCCGGAGCACTGATCTTACACCAGAAAAGAGCACACGAGAGAATTCTCTACGAACAATTTTTGTCGCAAATTGCTAATAACACAATTGGCACACAGCAAATGATGTTCCCACTTACCCTTGAACTCAGTCAACAAGACATAGGATTGTTACAATCTGTCAGTAATGAGTTGAGTGGAATAGGTTTTGATATTTCTGAATTTGGTAGTGGAACCGTCATCATCAATGGAATTCCTGCTGTTTTGGCAGAAAGCGATGTGAAAAATACGCTTGAAGAGTTCTTAAATGATTTGAATGAAGATGTTACTGCCATTAAAATAGGAGATAAACTGGCGAGAGGGATGGCCAACGCTGCAGCTATAAGAAAAGGACAACTACTGAACGTAGATGAAATGCAAAATCTGATTGACGAGCTTTTCGCTTGCGAACAGCCTTTTTTCACACCTGGAGGCAAGCCAACCACCATCACCATTTCGTTGGATGAATTAGAAAAGAAATTTAGCTGATGTTTCAACAGCTGTTTAGAAATATGGGGCCGGTGGTCAAGAATATCTTGCTCATCAATGTGGTAATGTTTGTAGCCAACATGGTCTTCAAGATGCAAGGCGTTGACCTGAATCATGTACTAGGTGCGTTTTATTGGGATTCAGAATATTTTGAGCCATACCAAATCCTCACCCACATGTTTATGCATGACAATCAAGGGTTTCTGCATATCCTATTTAACATGTTCGCTCTATTGGTATTTGGAAGTCAACTGGAAAGAGTATGGGGGGCGAAACGTTTCTTGTTGTTTTACTTACTGTGCGGTCTTGGTGCTTATGCGCTGAACAATGCGGTTACTTATTTCGAAATTCAGCACATTCAAGAAACAATGCCGGCGGCATACTGGGATAAATTCATGAATGGCGATGGGTTCAGCGTAATCGCTGGCGGTGAAGCTTATTCTGCCATTGGCGTTAGCGATCAAATCACCTTATACGCAGCTTACAACATCCCAGGGGTTGGAGCCTCTGGTGCCATTTTTGGGATACTGGCAGCATTCGCTTATC
Source organism: Parvicellaceae bacterium (assembly GCA_965267315.1). Lineage (GTDB taxonomy): Bacteria > Bacteroidota > Bacteroidia > Flavobacteriales_D > Parvicellaceae. Next base: position 2,356,306 of record OZ253949.1, on the reverse strand, counting down.
TCTTCCCCAATACCGAATTGTATCTGATGTTTATTCCCGTGCCGATTAAAGCCAAGTGGATGGTGATAGGATACGCAGCTCTGGAATTGTATCTGGGTCTTCAAAACACAATCGGAGACAGTATTGCGCATTTCGCTCATTTAGGTGGTGGACTCATCGGTTTTATTTTGGTTCTAATCTGGCAACGGAATAAGAAGAGCTTCTACTAATGGCTGTACGCGACGATATAAGACGAATGTTTAATACTGGAGGCATTTCGGTAAAAATAATCGTGGTATTAACCGCTGCCTTTCTGCTTACAAACATTATCAACTTCATTGTTATTAGCACTACCTACGATTCATGGCAGGTAGCCAATCGTGATATTCAATCCAACTTGTGGTGGTTAAGTTTAAATGCAGACACGCTCCGCTTAATAAAAACCCCGTGGACCATATTTACACATGGCTTACTGCATAGTGGTTTTGGGCATTTTTTCTGGAATATGATCGGAATCTGGATCTTTGGAAGAATTGTAACGCAATTTACAGACGATCGAAGATACCTGTCATTGTTTATTTTATCCGTGGCAGCGGGCGGATTGATCTACGTCGCCTCGATGAACTTACTTATTGGACCGGAGGCTTTGAGCAGAGGTGTTGTTACGCTGGCTGGTGCATCTGGCGGTATTATGGGATTGCTTGGGGCAGCACTGTTCTACGCACCCAATATGCGGTTCAACCTTATTTTTGTTCAGCCGCCACTTTGGTTGATTGCTCTTATTTATCTAATACTGGATTTTGTCACCATTACCTCGTTAGACGTTAACTTTGGAGGCAGCATTGCACACGTATCGGGCTTTGGATTCGGCTACCTGGCTTCCCGACTTTATAGCCAGGGAACCGATTTACTGGGTTGGTTCTCCCGTTTTATCGATTGGCTGGTAAATCTTTTTAAAGGAGTACGTAACCCCAGACCTAAAATGAGGGTTAAATACAAGAATTCTGATTTTAAAAAGCAACGGAAAAAGGAAGAGGCTAAGCGCCGAAAAAGTGACGAGGAATACAACCTGGAAAAGAAAGATCGACAGGCTAAAATTGACTCAATTCTGGACAAGATTAAAAAATCCGGCTACGAATCTTTAACAAAAGCAGAGAAAGACTATTTGTTCAATGAAGGAAAAAAACTATAGCGGCCAGTCTCGCATTTCCAAGTTTTTTTTCGGCTTAAACATCTTGTTTATCATAGGACTTCTTCTATCCTACTTATCTACCTATATCAATCCTGAGAAAGTTACGTTTATGGCCTTTTTTGGTCTGATGTATCCTGTTTTTCTGGCACCGGTAGCGCTTTTGATGGTCTACTGGTTGTTTAAGCGAAGTAAGAAATTCCTGTGGTCGTTGGTTGCAATAATGCTTGGATTTACACACTTCAGCCACTACTTCCAGATTACCCTATTTAATCGAAATGAGGAGGATCGAAAAACGGAAATAAAGATCATGAGCTACAATGTGCGGGATTTTGACCTGTATGATTGGATACACAACGAAAACACGAAGCAGGAAATATTCGATTTCCTAAAGAAGGAAGATCCGGATGTTATCTGTTTTCAGGAATTTTATTTCGACGAGCGCCCCAATCCCGGATTTGATACCCGGGATGCACTATTAACGATCTTAAGTGCAAAGAACTTCGCTGAAGGATATACATTAAGAGGAACCGGACACGGACTTTTTGGCAATGTAACGTTTAGTAAATACCCTATTGTTAATCAGGGGCACGTGAAGTTTGAAAACGACAAAGGGAACAGTTTTATCTATACTGATTTAGAAGTAGGCGGTGATACCATCAGGGTGTACAATGCCCATATAGGATCGGTTGGTTTTGAATTGGAAGACTACCAATTGCTCGGGACTGAAGGCAATCACAAAACATGGCCGCATGTACCGTCCGAAAAGAAGCCCAAACCATACGAACGGCTCTCAATTGGTTATAGCAAACGGGTATCCCAAACCAGAAAGCTCGTGGACCATACAGAACAATCGCCACACCCGGTTGTGATTTGTGGTGATTTTAATGACACGCCTGTTTCCTACAACTACCGTCAACTCACCAAAGATTACTGGGATGCATTCACCCTAAGTGGAAATGGAATTCAGGGAACTTACACCAAAATGCCATTTATACGAATCGACTATATATTTCATGCGGAGTTTTTCAACTCATACAACTACACCACCTACGATCAGGAATTATCCGACCATCGGGCAATCAGCACAGTAATCGAATTTTAATCTTCCTTTAAACGAACTTCAGACAAATCCAGTTGATTCATGGAGTTTGCCTTTATGCCTGTAACCTTCGGACTATAGAATCGAACCGTCTCATCGTAAAAAAGAGGAACCACTGGAGCTTCCTCAATAATAATTGATTCCAGCTTCGTGTACAGATCGAATTTCACAGAATCGTTGCTTTCAGTAAGTAGTTGTTCAAAATACCGGTCGTATTCCGCGTTTGCAAAATGAGTATAATTAGGACCATTTTCAGGCGAAAAATTCTTGCTGTAAAACAACTGGTAGAAATTCGTAGCATCCGGGAAATCGGCGGTCCAGTTCTTTAGAAAAAAGTTAGACTGAAACGTCGCCAACGACTGTTTATGGATACTCTTGGTTACTAAATCCACCTGAACCTCCAATCCAACTTCCCTAAGTTTCCTCTGAAGGTAATTTGACAGCAGAGTATACTGATCTGCAACAATGAGTTGTATCGGCTCTCCCGCATATCCCGCTTCTTTTAGTAAACTTCTTGCCTTATCCGGATTGAACTCGTACCCATTTACCTGAATCGCGTCATAACCCGGCATACCTCTTGGCAAAAACCCTTTTGAAGCCCCTTTACCAATGGACTTCCGGATATATCGGACCATCTCGTCCCTGTTAATCGCGTAATTAATCGCTTGCCTGATCCTCTTGTCCATAATCGGACTTCCATTATTCACACCTTTCGATCTATCCACCAGAAAACCCAGGTAATCGGTCTTTAGCCACGGAATTTTCGAAAAAGTCATTTCACCCTGAAACTCTTCCCGCAACTCTCCAAGATCCGTAAGCAAAGATTCCTGAAACAAGGGATCAAGTCCCGACATCATTTCAAACTTTCCATCTTTAAATTGTAAATACTCCTGCAATCGATCTTCGATAAACGAAATCGTTACCGCATCCAGATATGGCAGCGAATTCCCTTCCGAATCTTTGCGCCAATAATCTTCATTTTTTAAGAGTACCAACTTTACACCTTCGTTCCAGAACGAAAACTTAAATGGTCCCGTACCAACCGGATTAGAGCGAAAATCTTCACCGAACATATCCAAAGCCTCATGCGGAACCACCGAACAGTGTTTCAACGTAAGCATTTGTAAAAACGATGGTTGAGGTTTTTCCAGAAAAATCTTAAACGTCCGATCATCAATAGCTTTAAACCCTATGTAATTACTTCTCTCCGACTTCTCCACATTCTCAAAAATGTATTTGCCCGGCGACGGCTCCTCAGGATCCACAATACGAAAGAAACTAAACTCAAAATCGGATGCTACCACTCTACGCCCTTCTGACGCAGGGAAACATGGATTATCGTGGAAATACACATCATTTCTAAGATAAAACGTATACTCTCTGCCATCATCTGAGATGTCGTATTTGGATGCAATACAGGGCACGATTTCCATATTCTCATTCAATGCCACAAGCCCTTCGAAAATATGACCTAAGGCAATTACATCTTCAAAACTTGCTGTCCTTGCAGGATCTAATTTGGAAATACCGGCAGCTTCCGAATATCTGAATACGGTCTTGTCTGCATACTCATCCGCAATTTTGCCACTTCCACATCCCAGGATAAGGAGTAACACAGGAACTAAATACAAGCATTTCATAGGTATCGTTTGATACGAAAAAACCACATTATCCATTACGATTGGCAACCTCTGCCCATTGATTACTCACAACGCGGAGTGAATTTAGAATGTGAAATTGGAATGCGAACGCGAATTACATCTCCAAAAAGCCCGTCATCTCGGATCAAGTGTGGCTTCGTGGATCAACTCCCTTATAGTTGACATGGCGCTTTTGTTGGACACCTGAAAAAACTCCACCTCCTTTTCCTTACTTTTGCACTCCAATGATTGATTCAAGGCGAGTTACATTTTACACACTGGGTTGTAAACTGAATTTTTCAGAAACCTCTACTATTGCCAGAGAGTTTGAAAACGCAGGGTACGCCAGAGTTGAATTTGAGGCTACACCTGACATTTATGTGATCAACACATGTTCTGTAACAGAAAATGCAGATAAGAAATGTCGACAACTGGTTAGAAAAGCTTTGAAGATAAATCCGGAAGCCTTTATCATTATAGTGGGCTGCTATGCACAGCTTAAACCCGATGAAATTGCTTCCATTGAAGGAGTGGATTTGGTGCTGGGAGCGAACGAAAAGTTTAACATTCTGGACCATCTTGAATCACTAGACAAATCGGATGCTGGCATTACTGTTTACGAACCGATTAAGAATACACGGGAATTTCATCCGTCCTACAGTTCAGGCGATCGAACCAGAACATTCCTAAAAGTTCAAGACGGGTGTGATTATTTCTGCTCCTTCTGCACCATTCCCCTCGCACGTGGAAGAAGTAGAAGTGCTAATATTGAAAAGACCATCGCCCAGGCTAAAAAAGTGGCTAATCAAGGAGCCAGAGAGGTCGTGCTAACTGGTGTAAACATTGGTGACTTCGGAAGGGAGCATGGTGAAGATTTTCTTGGTTTAGTAAAAGAATTAGATCGGGTTGAGGGAATTGATCGGTTCCGAATTTCGTCGATAGAACCAAATCTGCTCAATGATGACATCATAGAATATGTAGCCAATTCAAACAAATTTGTTCCTCATTTCCACATTCCATTACAAAGCGGATCAGACAATTTACTTCAGAGCATGCGAAGAAGGTATGGCACGGAACTCTACAGAAATCGCATTGCCAAAATCAAACAGCTCATTCCAAACTGTTGCATTGGGATAGATGTTATTGTGGGTTATCCTGGCGAAACGGAAGAGGAGTTTATGAAAACGGTTGATTTCCTTAAAGAGATTGAACCGGCCTATTTACATGTATTTACGTATTCGGAGCGAAACAATACGACAGCCGTTCGAATGGAAGACAGTGTGCCAATTGAGACAAGAAAGCAACGCAGCAAGGTTCTCAGGCTACTATCTGCAAAGTTTAAGAGGGCATTCTACCAAAACAACCAACAAAAATCAGAAGTCGTTCTTTTCGAAGGGATCGAGGAAAATGGTTTAATGTATGGTTTCACCTCAAATTACGTGAAAGTCAAAACGGCCTACAACAGCCTAATGGTAAACCAAACGGCCGGCGTGGTGATGACCGAAGTAGACAGAGACGGGCTTATGAAAATTGAGTTTAGCGAAACAAAGGTAAATCTGGAAGAGCGACTAATGGCTTAGTCAACCACCTCCATACTCACCCTAACATCCGACTTTTTCGATATCACCAGCATTCCCAGAAATACTAAAGCACCGTTCACAAGAAGCAACTCCGAGCCTAAGGCAAAATCTCCAACCAGGTCGCTTGAATACATACTATAGACCCAGCACAAGATGGGCGCCACAATACAAACCAACGGCACCCAATTGTCATGAACCTTGCGCTTAGTAACGATTCCAAACACAAACATTCCCAGCAGCGGCCCATAGGTTAAAGAAGCGAGGAAAAATATCTTATACAACGCACTTTGATCCAGCACAGCACTTAACACCAACGCAACTACCACCAGTAAGATCGACATACATATATGTACAATTAACCGGATTTTTTTCTGCTGTGACAATGAGCGTTTTTCGATATTCAAAAAATCCACGCAGAAAGACGTTGTGAGCGAAGTTAACGCAGAATCCGCACTTGAATATGCTGCGGCTATCAATCCCAAAACAAACATAACCGCCACTCCTAGCCCCAGTCCGTTTACCTGATCCAGAGCAATAGTTGGGTACATCTGGTCGGCCGCTACCACTCCATTATTAGTAGGTAGTGCTATTCCTTTATCCGTGGCATACATCAATAGCGCGGAACCAAGCATGAGAAAAAGCAAATTGGCGAACACCAACACAACAGTAAAAGAAACCATATTCTTTTGAGCGTCTTTGAGCGACTTGCAAGAAAGGTTCTTTTGCATCATATCCTGATCTAAACCAGTCATACAAAAGGCGACTACTGCTCCAGCCAAAATCTGTTTCAACCAGTGGGTGGACGGCATCGGATCCGTGAACCAGATTTGCGAGTGTTCCTGATCAAATATCTTTCCGGTCAACTCGCCTACGCCTATTTGGAAATGAGATGCAATTGCTATAAATGTTCCCCCGGCCGCTACCAACATGAATAAGGTTTGCAAACTGTCTGTCCATACGATGGTTTTAATACCTCCCTTAAAAGTATACAGCCAGATAAACAATACCGAGATAGCAACGGTTAGCCAAAAAGGAAAGTCATAATGCGAAAACACAAAATCATGCATGATTACTGCAACCAGCAACAATCTTACGGATGCGCCTGCAATTCGTGACATCTGAAAGAACACAGAGCCTGTGATATATGACACCTGACCAAATCTGTCTTTTAAATACGTATAGATACTTGTGTAATTCCACTTATAGTAGATAGGCATAAGCACGTAAGCAATCAGAAGATAACCAATGATGTAACCGAACACCATCTGCATATAACCAAAAGATTTACCATCTACCTGACCTGTTACTGAAACGAACGTAACCCCTGACAACGAAGCACCGATCATACCAAATGCTACCAAAAACCAAGGCGACCTTCTATTCCCAATAAAGAAAGATTGATTGTCCGCCCCTCTCCCGGTAATGAAACTGATTGCCAGTAAAATGGCAAAGTACCCCAGAATGAGCATTAACATTACATCAGCTGACATTCCGTAAATAAAAGGATTAATTCACTTTGAAAATGCACCATTTTTGAATAGTATTAACACCTCTTTATGCAAACCACAGATTTACTTGAAACCCTGAGCGAACTGGAACAGCAGGCGCTGATTCTGGAAGGAACCGAAGAAAGTCGTAAAAGGGTTCAAAACGCGGTGAATGAATATGCGAATCGCTTTTTAGGAGACATCAAGCACCGTGATGGTTTCCACATGAACCACGAAGATGACTTTGGATTTTATGATTACCCCATCTGTGATGAAGGTTATCCGCTAAAGGAAGTAATTGACATTTTTGAAAAGAGTGTGGATCAGCCGGGCCTCAATGCGGCTTCGGGAAGGCATTTGGCTTACGTGCCAGGAGGGGGTGTTCCTGCCGCGGCAGCTGGCGATTATCTGGCGGCAATTACAAACAAGTATGCCGGAGTTTTCTACGCCGGACCGGGTGCGGTACGAATGGAAAATCAAATGATTCGGTTTTGTGGAGAAGCAATTGGTTACTCAGGAAATTTTGGAGGCAACCTCTGTAGCGGAGGCTCTGTAGCCAATCTGGTGGCAATTACCGCTGGAAGAGATGCCCACAACATCAAAGGTGCGGATTACGAAAAAACAGTCATCTATGGCTCTGCTCATATGCACCATTGCCTGGATAAGTCTGTGCGAATAACCGGACTCAAAGAGTGTGTGTATCGTAACATTCCGCTGGATAGCGAATATAAACTGGATGCTTCCGCGCTAAAACAGCAGGTGGAATCTGATATTTCGGATGGACTTAGGCCGTTTCTCGTAATCGCTTCCGCCGGAACCACTAATTGTGGTGCAATAGATCCATTAGACGAAATAGCAGACATTTGTGAGGAACACAACCTTTGGTTTCATTGTGATGGTGCCTACGGCGGGTTGTTCTGCATACTGGAAGAAGAAAAAGCCAAATTCAAAGGAATTGAAAGAGCAGATTCTGTTGTGGTAGATCCGCATAAGAGCCTATTTCTGCCCTATGGATTAGGAATAGCGCTGGTAAAGAATGTGGATCATTTACTGCAATCACAATTCTACGAGGCGGATTACATGCGCGACACATTCGAAAACAAAAATGAGATCAGCCCTGCAGAATTGTCTCCTGAACTGACCAAACATTTTCGTGGACTTAGAATGTGGCTACCTCTACAAATTCATGGATTAGCACCATTTAAGGCCGCTCTGCGTGAAAAGTTGTTGCTCACACAATATTACCGAAATCAACTCCTTTCGATTCCACACATACGAATTGTGAACGAACCGGAACTGAGTATTTTCGCATATCGCTACGAAAACCCTAAGTTCTCAGACCAGCGAAACAACGACATCAATACGAGTTTAGTCGAAGAAGTCCACAAATCGGGCAAAGTCTTTCTGTCTTCTACAACTATCAATCATCAGGTTTGTTTGCGTATTGCGATACTCTCCTTCAGATCACATCTATACGAGATAAACCTGGCTTTAGATGAAATTCGACGTATCCTTCCCATAATCGTTGAAGACAGGTAAAATACCTACTTTTAGGGCGTGAATTTCTCGTCGAAATACATTGAGCAAGCGGTAGAGCAATTATCCACTTTACCTGGCATTGGAAAACGCACCGCGTTGCGATTGGCACTTGATTTACTGAAACGTGAACAATACGAAATTGACAATTTCACCCAGGCGATCATTAAGCTCAAGGCAAACGTTAATTCTTGCAGCATTTGTCACAATATTTCTGACGAACCAATCTGCTCCATTTGCATTAACCCTAAACGAGATGACTCTGTTTTGTGTGTAGTAGAAGACATGCGAGATGTAATGGCGATTGAGAACACACAACAATATAATGGATTATATCACGTATTGGGAGGTGTCATCTCTCCTATGGATGGGATTGGACCAGGAGATCTGTTTATTGACACTTTAATAAACCGAGTTCAGGAAAAGAGGGTGACCGAGGTAATTTTAGGATTGAGTACCACAATGGAAGGGGATACAACGAATTTTTATCTGTACAGGAAACTGGAGCCCTTTGAGGTAAAAGTTTCTACGCTAAGCAGGGGGATTTCAGTTGGTGATGAACTGCACTATGCCGACGAATTGACACTCGGCCGAAGCATCCTGAACCGAACCCCTTTCGAAATTTCGACCTCTAAGTAAGTTTGAAACTCTCCGTCATAATAGTTAACTACAACGTTGAGTACTTCCTAGAGCAGTGCATAAACTCCGCTATGAAATCGCTAAAGGGCCTTTCTGGCGAGATCATCGTAGTGGACAACAATTCAATTGATGGATCGGTGGATTTGGTGCGCGAAAAGTTTCCAGATGTTAAACTGATCGCCAATAAAGAGAATACAGGATTTTCCAGAGCCAACAATCAGGCCATGGAAATTGCCCAGGGACAATATGTACTACTTCTCAATCCTGATACGGTAGTGGAAGAAGACACTTTTGAAAAGTGCGTGTCCTTTATGGATATGCATCCAAACGCCGGTGGTTTAGGAGTAAAAATGATCGATGGAACCGGTAATTTTCTTCCAGAATCGAAAAGGGGATTGCCTTCTCCCTGGGTAGCCTTTTACAAGATATTTGGACTTAGCACACTATTTAGGAGAAGTAAGAAATTTGGAAGGTATCATCTCAGCTATTTAGACAAAGACCAGATTCACGAAGTGGAAATTCTGTCAGGCGCATTCATGCTCATGCGGAAGGAAGCGTTAAACAAAGTTGGTTTACTAGATGAGGATTTCTTCATGTACGGTGAAGATATAGACCTCTCTTACCGAATTCTTAAAGGCGGATATAAGAACTATTATTATCCTGAAACCAGCATCATCCACTACAAGGGAGAGAGCACAAAAAAAAGCAGTGTCAACTACGTTTTCGTGTTTTATCGTGCCATGGTAATTTTTGCGAAGAAGCACTTTTCCGAGAAAAATGCCAATTGGTTTAGCTTCCTCATCAATCTGGCCATTTATCTGCGAGCGGGATTGGCAGTTTTAACCAGATTCTTCCGAAAATCTCTGGTTCCTCTTCTGGATTTATTGGCTATTGGAGGATTACTCTATTTCGTAGTTACACAATATGAAATATGGAAACCTATCAGCTATCACTGGGACATTATTAAATGGGCCATTCCTGCTTACAGCATTACCTGGCTCATCTGGACATTCCTCTTTGGTGGTTACGACCGACCTTTAAAATACTGGAATATTGTGAAAGGAGTTCTCGCAGGCACCGCGTGTATTCTGATGGTCTATGCCCTACTGCCTAAGTCCGTTCAATTCTCACGAATGGTCATCTTACTTGGGGCTGTTTCTACGCTAACTGCACTTACCCTTGTACGACTTATTCTACACGTTGCCAAGGTCGAAGGCTATTCGTTCTCCAAATCCGTTAACACAAGATTTGCAATCGTCGGCGAACAAGATGAAATAGAGCGGGTTTCTAACCTTCTAAAGCAAATCACAGGCAATATTGAGGAACTGTCATTTGTCTATCCCGATAATGAATCAAAGCCAGATGGCTATACCGGCAATTTGTCACAAATCAATCAGATCATTCACATTAATGACATTGACGAAGTTATTTTTTGCTCGAAAGACTTGACGTCCAGAACCATCATCGAGTTAATGTCCACTTTAGACATAAAGAACCTGGAGTATAAAATCGCGCAACCTGAAAGCCTCTATTTAATTGGAAGCAACTCTATCGACACTTCCGGTGATTTATATATGATCGACATTAACTCGGTAAACTTACCCGAGAACCGCCGGGCTAAACGACTATTCGATTTCTTTACTGCACTTGGTTTGCTTTCGCTTCTGCCACTGGTAATTTGGTTCGTAAAGAATAAAGGACGATTCATTTTGAACTGTTTGAAGGTACTAAGTGGCTCCAAAACATGGGTGGGCTATTCGCCTGAAATGAAGAAAATTAAACTCAAACTACCCAGGATAAAGGGTGGCGTTCTATCACCAGATTCTATTTTTAAGGATTCGCTTGAAGAGGACAAAATTGAAAAATTAAATCTTATCTACGCGAAAGACTACCGCGTATCAACGGACGCAAAAATTCTCTTTCGATCCTTAGCTCTTCTTGGTAATTGAACCCTTGAAAATCGGGTAGAAATGTGAAAAAACGGGTTTAGACGAGTCCCATTTTTCATTACATTTGTCATTGCAAAAAATCCAAGCTAGATGGCAGATATAGAGGTGTTACTTCCGAAGATGGGCGAAAGTGTAGCTGAAGCTACAATTATTAAGTGGTTGAAGGAGGAGGGCGATACAATTGAGGCTGATGAGTCTATTATCGAAATTGCGACTGACAAAGTAGATTCCGAGGTACCGGCTCCCGCCGATGGAGTTCTCATAAAGAAATTATTCAACGAAGGTGATGTTGTTAAAGTTGGTGAAGTGATCGCAATTATCGGATCAGAAGCATCCGCATCGGCAAGCGAAGCAGCACCGGCACCTGCAGCTAAAACTGAGGAACCTGTAGCCGGATCTAATGGAAACGGTATCGCTGAAAAGGTTGAAAAAACATTGATGGAACCAGTTGCAACTAATGCTACTGGTGGCATTATAGCCAAAAATGGTCCGTCTGGTAAATTTTACTCGCCATTGGTTAGAAGTATTGCTCAGGCTGAGGGTATTTCACTACAAGAACTTGAAACAATCTCAGGTAGTGGTCAAAATGGTAGAGTTACCAAGAAAGATATTCTGGCCTATATCCCGAATAGAGGTACCACGGTTGCATCTCCTGGGGTGGAGACTGCTGTGGCAACACCGGTAGTTGAAAAATCTGCACCGGTTGCTCCTGTTGCTAAACCGAGCGCTCCGGCGGTTTCCGTTGGAGGGCAGGACGAGGTCATTGAAATGGATCGTATGCGTAAGCTTATTGCCGATCACATGGTTAATTCTGTGCATACAGCCCCGCATGTCACTTCCTTTGTAGAAGCAGATGTTACAAACATTGTGCTTTGGAGAAACAAGATCAAGAACCAGTTCTTTGAAAAGGAAGGTGAGAAAATGACTTTCACGCCAATATTTGTAGAAGCAGTGGCGAAGGCTTTAAAGGATTTTCCTTTGGTCAATTCATCGATAGACGGCGACAAAATCGTTGTTAGAAAAAACATTAACATAGGGATGGCAGCAGCCACTCCAAGTGGCAATCTGATCGTTCCGGTAATCAAGAACGCGGATCAGTTAAATCTGGTTGGACTTACCAGACAGGTAAATGACCTTGCTACAAGAGCCAGATCGGGAAAACTGAGCCCAGATGAAATTTCCGGCGGAACCTACACTGTCTCTAATGTTGGAACATTTGGGAATGTAATGGGCACTCCAATTATCAACCAACCGCAAAGTGCCATTCTGGCGTTGGGTGCGATCCGCAAAAAGCCAGCGGTTATCGAAACTGAGTTCGGTGACACAATCGGTATCAGACACATGATGTTTCTGTCTCATTCCTACGATCATCGAAACGTAGATGGGGCGCTAGGCGGTAGCTTCGTGAAACGAGTAGCTGAATATCTGGAAGCGTTTGACATTAATCGTCCTATTTAATAAATTAAACCCCTTGAACTGCATTTTCGTAGATATATGTTTACATTAGCAACGATGAATAAAGTACCCTTACTACTCGTATTTTCTTTGCTTATCAGCATTTGCGCTGTCTCTCAGAACCCGAATCCAACGGTTGATCCGGCTCAGCTAGAGGAAAATCTGCAAAATGCATCATTTAGAGAAAAGTTCGAAGCCGCAACCAGTTTGATGGATGATCAACTCTATGAATTATCACTTCCTATTTGGGAAAACCTAATTGAGGAACAACCAGACAATGCTAATTTGCACTACAAGTATGGGTACTGTTTGCTGCGATCTAACGAAAGAAGAAAAGAGGCGCTTCCTCATTTAAGATTCGCCAAGGATGCTATCGTAAAAAATTACAACCCGTTTGACTTTATGGAAAAAGGGGTGCCCGTTGAAACTGAATTTCATTTGGGTCGAGCATATCACCATAATTACGAGTTGGATTCAGCCATAATGGCTTTCGAAAGTTTTTCGGGAAAAATCAAGAAAGGGAAACACATTCTCTCTCCATATATTGACCTGTACATTAAACAGTGTAACAACGCAAAAATGGAGATCGCCAATAAGAAGACCGATTATAAAATCACCCACTTAAATAGCTTTATTAACGGTCACTTTGATGAGTATTCGCCCGTAATTACCCTTGACGAATCGGCATTGTTCTTTACATCCAGAAGAGTTCGAAAGGACTCCTCCAATGCCCAAATATTCTCTGCGGAAAATGGAAAGCACTTTGAGGACGTCTATGTGTCGTACAAGGATCCGGTTACCGATGATTGGGGCGAAGCTGAACTACTTGGTTCGGTTTCCAGTCCAAGAGCCAACGAAGCAACAATTTCAGTATCCGCAGACGGAATGTTGCTGTTCATATACAAAAACGAAGACATTTACATATCTCAATACGATGGGGAAGAATACGGTCGTATTGAGTACATGGGTAAAGAATCGACTACCGATATTAACTCTGACGCATGGGAAACACACGCAGCTCTCTCGGCAGATGGAAACACACTCTATTTTGTATCAGATCGTGAAGGTGGTTTAGGTGGCCGAGACATCTATAGAGTAGTCAGACTTCCAAACGGTGAATGGTCGAAGGCGCTAAATATTGGCCCACCAATTAACACACCGTTCGACGAAGACGGACCGTTCTTCCATCCCGATGGCGTAACATTATTCTTCAGCTCAAATGGTGAAGGAAGTATGGGAGGTTTCGATATCTTCTTCACCAAGATGCAAGACGATGGTACCTGGAGTGTACCTCTCAACATGGGCTATCCGCTTAATTCAGTTGACGATGACGTGTTCTTCGTAACCAATGCAAAGGGCACAATGGGGTATTTTGCCTCGGCAAAAGAAGATGGCGGATCCGGTGGTGAAGATATATACACGCTTGAAATTGACATTCCGCGTTCCGATCCAATCGCAATTTTGAAAGGTTACTACGTACCGGAACCGGGTGAACCAATTCCACCTAATAGTTACGTTTTGGTAACCAATCTTACGGAGGGAGGAGATCCTCAAAATTACACAGTGCGAAAAAGAGACGGAGGATATGTGATGACTCTGAAGCCATGTAATGAATATTTGGTTGAGTATTATGCCGATAACGAAAAGGTTGATGAAAAGCAATTTGAGGTGCCTTGTGAAGGAGCTGGTTATCACGAATTTGGCGGGCCACTGCAACTAGGACCGGTTCAGATGGAATCTCCGTACCATTGGCAACTAATGAGAAATGGCGAGAAAGTAACGGATGAAGGCATTAATGCCAACTACATGAATAAGTTCGGAGATGTGTTGTACACAGAAGACATCTCAGCAGATGGTTCATTTAAATTTCATAAGGTGGATAAGGAAATCTTCCAGTTAAATATGAAGAACCCGAAAGACTGTGACAAAATCGACATTGTTTTAATGGACGATAAAGGAACTGAGATCAGACGTATGGATGGTTCGAAGCGCGACTGTATTTTCGGTATCGACAAGCCATTTGACGACGGTCCTAAGTGGAGGTATCAGGTATTAGTTGGCGACGAGCCGCTTACCAACGGGCACTTTGTAGACTACGTTGACCTTACAAATGGAGAACATACGTGGCATGAACCGGTACGAGATGATGGTACATTCACTTTCCACAAGTTGCCAACTGAGAAAACTTATGCTTTTGAAGTATGGGTAGACGACCCAACGCTCTGTGAGAAAATGAAGATCAACCTACTGGATGAAAACAACAAGGTGGTGAGAACCACCACCATTGATGTACGCTGTAAGAAAATTAGCAGTGAAAACCTTCAGGCTAACTATCAGGAATTCTTCGGCTATAACGAAGATGCTAAAGACTACGCGGATGCAGACTGGAAAAAGTTCATTGCCGACTGCGGAAAAATGGTGGAAACCAATGGCAGATGTCACATTGTTATTACAGGAAGCGCTTCCAAGGTACCTACAAGAACCTGGAAAACAAACTCTAATCTTGCCTCCAAGAGAGCTGAACAAGGGGAAAAGAAAGTCCTTAAGGATTTGAAAAAGGCGGGAGTTGATGTGTCCAAAGTAACGATCGAACTGAAATCAAAAGTAAGTGGACCGAAGTATGTTGGAGATTTCCAAAACACGAAAAAATACGGCCCTTACCAGTTCGTAAAACTGGAAGCGAAGTAGTTAAGCTACAGAATTACTGCTACCTCTTCCACTGTTTTCTCATTTGTATACATGCTTAGTAAAACGTGTGGTTCATACCTATTTTCGTATATTTAAGCTTAGGAAGTAATGATTTTTGGTATCAATCTTGTACCCGTAAGGTTGTTTTAGGAGGAAGTGAGAGCATTTGTTTGTGTAATATTGTTGCTATCTGGCGTAATTGCCCAGGCCCAGCGGTGGGATGAAAGAACGGCTAAAGAGTTCTTCAAACGCACCAATTATCTGATGGCCATGGAAGAATACCATAAAGGCATCAAACTGGATCGTGACAACCTCGACTATAACTTCAATTTAGGAATTTGTTACCTAAGGACTAATCTAGACAAGAAAAAAGCAGTTACTTATCTGCAACGTGCATACGACAATCCTAAGCATGACAAAGAAACTCCGTATTTCCTGGCGAAAGCGAAAATGCTGAATCTGCAATTTGATGAGGCGAAAAAGTATGCAACCGAATATTTAGAAAAACCGGGAGATTACGAAGAGGAAGCAAAAAGGATGCTTGTTAATTGCGAAGAAGCCCCGGAATTGGTTAGTAATCCGATTAACATTTCCTTCAAAAACATGGGGAAATACATCAATTCTGAATACCCTGACTACAATCCATTTGTAACAAAAGATGAGACTGTATTTCTTTTCACCTCCCGTCGAAAAGAGGGTAAGGGTAATGTTGAGTTCGACGGTTATTATCCGTCAGATATTTACGAGGTTAAGTTCAACGGAACAAATTTTACAAAAGCAAAAAATATCGGTTCGGTTAATACGGCACTGGATGAAGAGATCGTTGGGATTTTCGACGACGGATCAAAAATGTTCGTATACCTGGATCATAATTTGGGCAGAAAAGATGATCCGTACGGCGATATCTACATGAGTTTTAAAAAAGGAAGCAGTTGGCAAAAACGCTACAAACTGGAAGAGGAAGGTCTTAACACCGAACACATGGAAATTTCATGCTCCCAGTCGACGGATGGAAATACCATGATATTTTCAAGCAACCGCCCAGGCGGTAGTGGTGGGTACGATATCTATATGATGAGAATGTTACCCAACGGAAAATGGTCAGAACCCCAAAACGTATCTTCAATTAACACGCCCGGTCATGAAGAGTACCCAAGTTTAGCTCCGGATGGTCAAACCCTTTACTTTTCCTCCAATGGATTACCCGGTATGGGTGGGTCGGATCTGTTTAAAGTAAAGTGGAACCCTGAGAACAATACCTGGGGAAAACCGGTGAATCTTGGCTACCCTTTAAATACTCCTGATGATGAGAAAACTATTTGTTTTCCGGCCAACTATAAGCACGCCTATATTTCTGCATCCAGAGAAGACAGCTTTGGGGATTTGGATATATACCGTGTTACATTCAATGACGTGTACCTCAATCCGGCTTTGTTCCTGACTACACTGGCCGACGAAACCTCTAAGGCGCCTATCAAGGAAGGTGTTTTAAGTGTCTTCAATGAGGAAGGCGATATGATTGGAGACTTCCGCCCCAATAAGAATAGTGGGATGTTTACCGTTACACTGGATCCCGGCACATACAGCCTGGAGTTCGAGATGGCAGGTTACCCTCTCAAAACTGTGGAGTGGACGGTTAGTGAGTTTGATTACCAACAGGGAATGATTATGAAAAACCTGTCGGTTTCAAAAGAGCAGTAGTTCTGCCCTAATTCTTCTGATTTTTATTGGCATATTCGCACTGCAAGTAGAAAATCGATGGTTAGCACCGTCAACAAACCAATTCCAAATGAATTTAACTCTGAGCAAGCCTATTGCATTTTTCGACCTTGAAACTACAGGAGTAAATGTGGCCAAAGATCGAATTGTTGAAATATCTGTACTCAAAGTCAACCCCGACACCTCTAAAGAAACTTTAACTATTAAGGTAAACCCTGGGATCCCTATTCCCTTACATACGTCAGAAATTCACGGGATCTATGATATTGATGTTATCGATGCTCCAAAATTTGAAGACATCGCGGAACGAGTGAAAGACTTTATTGGAGACGCTGATTTAGCGGGTTTCAACAGCAATAAATTTGACATCCCGGTATTGGTTGAAGAATTTTTACGGGCTGGTGTCGACTTCGATATGGAGGGCAGAAAAGCTGTTGACATCCAAAATATTTTTCACAAAAAGGAACAGCGAACCTTGTCTGCTGCATATCAATTTTACTGCAATAAGGAACTTACCGATGCTCACAGTGCAGAGGCAGATACCATTGCAACTTATGAAATTCTGGAAGCGCAATTAGACACCTATTCCGATCTTCAACCGGATGTAGATTTTCTTTCAGAATTTTCGACAATGGGTACAAAAACAGCTGATTTTGCGAGAAGAATTGGTATCAATGAAGAAGGTGTGGAAGTATTTAATTTCGGCAAATACAAAGGCAAAACCGTGGAAGAAGTTTTTAGGAAGGAGCCAGGTTATTATTCCTGGATGATGAACGGAGACTTCCCCGGGTACACGAAAAAAGTAATTACCCGTATCAAAAAGCGAATGGAGGCATGAAAATTATTTGCATAGGCCGAAACTATGTTGACCATGCAAAAGAACTTGGCAACAAGGTTCCATCAGAACCCCTGTTTTTTAATAAACCGGATACTGCCATCCTGCCAAGAAGAAACCCTTTATACTATCCTGAGTTCACTAAAGACCTGCATTACGAGGTAGAGCTGGTTGTGAAAATATGTAAACTAGGCAAGCACATAGAAAAGAAATTTGCCCCTACCTATTACGACGAAATTGGCCTGGGAATCGATTTCACTGCCCGCGATGTACAAAAACAATGCAAGGAGAAAGGTCATCCGTGGGAAAAGGCGAAGGCATTTGATGGTTCCGCAGTCCTTAGTCAGAAATTCATACCGAAATCCTCATTTACAGATGTAAACGACATCAGTTTCCATCTCACTTTGAATGGAGACACGGTACAATCGGGAAATACCAGTGAAATGATATTCGATATTGACACATTGGTAGCGTACGTGTCAAAATACATGACGCTTAAAATAGGGGATTTGATTTTTACCGGCACCCCAGCTGGAGTAGGTCCTGTTCAAATCAATGACCGGTTAGAAGGATTTATCGGAGATGAGCGAATGTTGTCTGTGAATATCAAGTAAGTCTGAAACCCACTGGCTAGTCCTTGATCTTAACTACCTTATAGTAATCAACCAAAATCCCGTCTTGAACCAACTGTATTACGTAAGTGCCCGCCGCCAGAACCGTAATTTCGTCGGTAAATACCGATTGCACATATTCACCTGATTGCACGTTAATTGTATTATCGAAAACAACCTGTCCCAGTTCGTCAATCATTCGCAGCTGCCAATCACCTGTGGTTTCAGCATGAAACTGCACCCTCAACACATCCTGGAACATTGAAGGGAACACATGTAAAAGCTCGTCCTGATTACTTCCAATCTGGTTTTTACCGTCCAGATAAGCAGTATAAAAATTGGGAACTCCATAACCTAGAGAATAATCCGGTGCTGTGGCCTGATGGCCGTGTTGCTCGATAAGGCTTTTCAACTGCATGTTATTGAGATTAGGCAGGGCCTGCCACAAACACGCGGCCATCCCGGACAAAATCGGAGAACTAAAAGAAGTTCCATTACACGATCGAATGCTCCCATCCGGAAATGCGCACGTTGCACGAAACCCCATGGCAGCCACGTTGGGCTTTTGATCCCCATCGCTGGAGGGACCATAGCTACTAAAAGGTGCCCTCACACGGAAAGAGTCTACCGCCGCTACAGCCAGAGTGCTATCTGCATCGGCGGGAGCAGAAATATAATACCAGGGCTGTTGCCCCATATTACCTGCACTTGTCACTACCAACATTCCCCTTGATGCAGCTATGTCTGCGCCGACACTTATCCTGGCCGTATTCCCATCCATATCCGCATAAGTATAATTCATGGTGGTATCGTCAAATTCCGTGTACCCAAGCGAGGTATTTATAATATCTGCACCCATGCTATCAGCGTACTCAGCACCGGCTACCCAATTATCTTCTTCTACCCTCGACTCCGCACCTGTTTCTTCGGTACGAATCAGAATATACGCTGCGCCCGGAGCTGTACCCACCATAGCACCTTTCAGATCAGCAGCCAAACAGGAAAGTACGGCAGTACCATGCTGACTGGCATGGTATACGTAATTGTCTCCATCCACAAAATCTCTGGTTGCGAGAAGGCGACCTTCATTTCTCATTTTAGCAAACACCGTTAAACTTCCAACTCCGCTAAACCCCGCATCAAGAACTGCTATGGTTTTTCCGGCGCCATCGTATCCAAGACTGTGTAAAAATTGTCCAGTATGTAATTCGATCTGTTTAAAGCCAGCACCATAATACTCATGGTGATAATTCGTGTGCCCACCACTTTTGGACGACAGCTCTAAGTCGGTATTGATCTTCAAAGTTTTTACCGTATCAACTCGCACGACAAAAGGTAAATTCAGAATTGAGTCAACTACCGTGGAATCGTTAAGCGAAATGCTTACTGCATTAAACCACTTAGACGTATGCCGAATATTAACGCCCGCAATTGAACTAATTTGAGACACATAAGCAGGATCTACCGGTAAGTCCTTTGTGTCGATCGAAATTCCCTGAGCTGTTCTTCGCTCGATTGCTTTATTGCTTAAATAATCTTCGGGTAGGGAAATACTAAAGGGTGTGGATGATTTATCTGTTAACTGGACCCAGTAGTTTCTGGTGGTCTGACCATAAGTAATTCCAACCAGCAATATGCCAAGTAGAAATACAATTTTCAATCCTGTCCGTAATCAATAGCTGTCTGATACAACTCTATTCCTTTGATACTGTCTTCTTCCCAATAAACTCCACTTCGAATGTCCAGGTCCACGAGCTGCCGTTCTACCATACCAATGTGCTTGGCATAGATTTCATATGCCTGTTCATACCAAACCAGGTTATGCTCAGACCGTTGGCGCACGAAAACCAAACTGTCGAAACTTAGCGTACCAATCGTGGAAGCATAATCAATGCTGTCGTAGTAATATTCCCATTCGTTCATGGTATTGTAAACATTACCATCCCATTCCTCAAATTCACCTACGGGAAAAGACATTTTAAGAAACCGTACATCTTCCTCTATTTTCTCAGCAGTGCGCGTAGTTCTTACCGAATGCCACACATCTTCAATTTGCCAAATTCCATTAACCGAGTCTCTCCTGTATCTTTCTACTCGTTGAGCCAACCTTCCCTCATCGTCGATAAAATCTCCGGTAATTACCTCCTTGATTTGATAGGTGCTGGTATCGTGAAGAATATCGTGATTCATCTCGGTAACATCGTAGATCACCCATTTTCCAATTTCAGTAGGATAATATTGTTGCTTGAGATCGAGTGGTTCCCCCGTTTTTCTCTTACACGATTGAAAGGATAGGATAAACAACGTACATACTACTAACAGTATGTAATTAACGCTCTTGTTCCTGAATCTGTTTTTCAATTTCATCGATGTCTTTCCCTTCAGCTTTCAATTTACGAACATTCTCCAGATATGTTTCTAGCGATTTCCCTTCCAACACCTTGCCATAACGATAATAAACCTTCTTGCTTTCTTTTCCATCTTCGTAATATCTCCACCATCCATTGCGCTTCCCTAATTTGTATTGTCCACGCATTTCAAAAACCCCTTCGTAAGTATAATGTGTTATAGAGCCACTAGGGTATCCATCCTCCCAATACCCTTCTACCTTAACACGTCCGTTCTCATGGAATTGGGTCCATTTACCATGCTTTTTGTCGTCTTTGTAGTTGATAATCTCCACCAACCGACCTTTATAGTCGTAGGTAAGCTGTTCTCCTTCCAACAAACCTTCGTTGTAAAAGTTTTTAGACCTTACCCTGCCCTTTTCATCGTAGAAAATCCACAGACTGTCTCGCATCTGATCTACATATTTTCCTTTTGCCAAAATGTTGCCATTCTTGCTATAAGTTTTAGCGTAGGCAACATGTCCATTAACAGAGTAGGTCAGAACAGTTTGTGGTTCTCCGGTTTCGTACCAGTAGTAAAACTTACCTGTTGGTTTGTCGTCCTTAAACTCTCCCTTATAGCGCGTCTTACCATTGTCCCATTTAGCACTCCACTCGCCCTGTTTGCGACCCTGCGAATCTTTTTTGTTCTGGGAGAATCCAACTAGCGGAACTACCAATAATATGAGCAATACAATTTTTTTCATGTATTAAAGCGAAAATAGCTTGATTTTAACCAATGCAAAAAGTAAACCAAAGCACTTTATCAACATAATGTTTCCAAAGTACATTGGTTACGCTCCGCTTAATTTTTTTAGCTTTGTCTGGCTAGCAAAACGGCTGATTTTGTGGGCCAGAAACGGCATTAAACTTCTTAAAAGATGAAGACACATTTGGTATCCGGCGGTTGCGGATTTGTAGGAAGAAATATGGTAATGAGGCTATTTAATTCTACCTCAGACCGAATCATTTTTGTTGACGACCTTTCTGTTGGAACCCATCCCGACACCTGGTTAAACCAACCTAAAGTAAAAGAGTTGTTTGGCGCGGAAATCTACGGGGAGGATGAGCGTCTGGTGTTCTTGAATACAGATTTTCGTTTCCTGCTGCGTAAAATGGTTGATCGTGATGATTTCTTTGCTACCGAGTACCAGCTACCGGGAGCCGAAAAAATAGCTGACGTGTTTCATTTTGCTGCCATTGTTGGGGGAAGAGCTAAAATTGATGGTGATCCGATGATGGTAGCACTAGACTTATCCATTGATGCAGAGTTTTTCTACTGGGTATGTAAACACAAACCTCAAAGATGTCTTTACCCAAGTTCCAGCGCTGCCTACCCGGTAGATTTGCAAACTGATGGAGGTGCCGTAGCACTTAAGGAGTCAGATATTGACTTCAACAAGATGGGACAACCGGATATGACCTATGGTTGGTCTAAATTAACGGGAGAATACCTGGCACACATTGCGGCCAAATACTACGGTGTTTCAGTTACGTGTATACGTCCGTTTTCGGGATATGGTGAAGATCAAGATCTTACCTACCCTATTCCGGCGATTGCCAGAAGAGCTGCAAAAAAAGAAGACCCTTTTGAAGTTTGGGGCACAGGTAAACAAGGCCGTGATTTTGTACATATAGATGACGTACTTGATTGCACCCTATTGGCAATGGAAAAGATCACGGACGGATCTGCCATCAATATCGGCCAGGGAAGACTGACTTCTTTTCTTGAAATCATTGAGTTATTTACGGAGTTTGCCGGCTACGAGCCGGAAATCAAACCTCTTCTGGACAAACCCGTAGGAGTCCACGCCAGATACTGTAACATGGACTATGTGAAAGAAAAACTGGGTTGGGAACCGAAAATTTCCATCCGTGAAGGTATGCGCAGAGTGTACGAGAAGCATTGCCAGGAGGTAGAATAACATGGCTACAAGAATCGTTTGTTTTGGTCCGGGACCAAAGTTCAAGGGAGGCATTGCCAATTACAACACAGCATTGGCCAAAACACTCGATCAATTTGACGATGTTGAAGTTTATCTGGTGTCCTGGATTCAACAATATCCGGCTATTGTTCCGCGAGAATTTGTTGACAAAAGTTCCAAACTCGATTTTCTGGAAGGTACCAATGTAAAGGTAAATTACATTACCAACTACAACAAACCTTCTACCTGGAAGGCGACCTATCGGTTTATCAAAGAACTTGAACCGGACATTGCCATTTTTCAGTGGTACAATGCACATCAGGGTATACCGCTCAACAAGATCGTTAAACGGCTCAAGAAAAACACGGAAATAGAGATCATGTATGATCTGCATTTCGTGGTACCAAAGGAAAACAGCAATATTGACAAAAGGCTTACCCGAACGGGTTTAAAACGTGCAGATAGCTACATTGTACATGCTTACAAAACTGCGAATGAATTAAAGGAACTTTTTCCAGATCAGGTATTCCATTTGTCAGAAGAAGGGAATCGAACCAATAACAGCGGAGAGAAAAGTATCCTAAAGCTGTATCATCCTATTTACAGCATTTTCGAACCAAATCCTGATTTTGATGTGGACGCTTATAAAAGAGAACATCAACTCAGAGAGAACGTCTTCCTATACTTCGGATTCATTAGAAAATACAAAGGTTTACACAATGCGATAAAAGCCTTTGCGAAATTAGCCGAACGAAGAGACGATGTTTCGTTTCTTATTTGCGGAGAGTCGTTCTGGCATACGCTGGATAATAAAAAATTCGGAACCAAAGTGAAGAACTTCTTCTTTGGAATTGCCAAGGCGATCTTTACAAAGAAAGAGGACGATGAAAAAAATTACCGCCCCCTCCAACTGGTCAAAGAACTTGGTATTGAAGACAGGTGCATGATCGTTAACGAGTTTGTACCAAATGAGGATGTCCACAAGTACTTTCAGGTAAGCGACGCGGTCGTTCTGTTTTACTTAACGGCCACTCCATCGGGTGTCGAGAGCTTAAGCTATAACTTCAAAATGCCCATTCTCGCTACTGAAGTAGGGCATTTTCCTGAAACCATTAAGCATGGTTTTAACGGTTATCTGGCCGAGCCAAATAATCTGGATGACATGGCGGATAAAATGGAGCTGATGATTGAAAAGCCAATCGATCGAAATAATGTGGAAGCAGCCACAAAAAAAATGAGCTGGATGAACTACGCACAGGCCATTTTAAACAAATAGCACCCTGAAAATACTATCGTTTGGATTCCAAGTTCAGGTTTGAACCAGATCATCGTTTGTCAAAAATCACACAATTATTTGACGCGAATTCGCTAAATTGTGGGTGCATTAAGTAAACAATAAAACTAACCTCAGTTCATGAAAAAGTTTGTTCTAGCGGCAGGCATAGCACTGCTGGCGTTGAGTGGCGTGGCTCAACAACAACAAGATCGGGATGGTGTCATTACCAATCCTGAAGAAATCACGGTAACGTTTTTAGGTGAAACACAACCCTGGAGGGATATTCCCGTACCGAAGGATCCACTTCCTATTACAAAACCACCTAAATACGGATATCATTTTAAGGCAGATTGGTATCTGAATCCGAACATTAATCCGAACGCTCTACCAAAAGGTGGTGATAAAGCGACTCAGAAGGAATACAACACTAATCCCGCTACTGCTAAAAGTACTGAGATAGCGAACTGGGAAGGAATTCAAACCAACACAATGCCCGGAGACCCGGCAATGGATGTCGGGCCCAATCATGTGGTCCAAATGATGAACGGATTCTCTGGTGCACGTGTCCAGATTTGGAATAAAAGTGGTGCAACTCTATTGCCTCTTCAAAATTTTAGTACGCTTGCAGGTACTACTCCGGGTGGAGGAGACCCCATTGTACTGTATGATGAAAGGGCAGATCGTTGGCTTCTGAGTGAGTTTGCCAGTGGAGGTGGTTCACAAATGTATGTAGCTATTTCGACTACCCCGGATCCAACCGGATCTTATTACACGTTTGTGGTGAATGCTAACTCTTTTCCGGATTACCCTAAATATTCTATCTGGGATGACTCGTATATCATTACTGCTAATGAGGGTACTACTACTTCTTCAGTTTATGCATTGGATAGAAACGCAATGCTGGCTGGTGGAGCTGCCAATGCCCAAAGGTTTACCATTCCACGATTTGGAACAATTGGCTTTCAGGCAGGCACCCCGGTTTCTTTGATGGGCACAGTTCCTTCAGGAACACCTGCAATCCTGATGAGAATGCGAGATGATGCCTGGAGTGGAGCGGCCTCAGATGCTTTGGAAATATGGGAACTTGATATCAATTGGGCGTCGCCCGGGTCGGCGACACTAAGCCAGGTTCAAACATTGGACTATACTGCGACTGATCCAAATTGGCCATTTGAAACGGAGCTTTGTGGATATACCTCGTTTAGTTGTATTCAGCAATCCGGATCGGGCACTCAGTTGGATCCCTTAAGAGAAATTTTGATGAACCGTGCAATGTACCGGAATTTTGGAACCCATGAGTCTATTGTAACGGCTCACGCGGTTGACGTAGATGGATCAGACAGAGCGGGAATTCGTTGGTACGAATTAAGAAGGTCTGGTGGCTCGTGGGACGTATACCAGTATGGTACCTACTCTTCATCTACAGATGCACACAGCAGATGGATGCCAACTATTGGAATCTCCGCTTCCGGTAATATTGGTATGGCCTATAATGTGTCCAGCAGTTCAATTCATCCTGAAATCAGATACACAGGACGAAAAGAATGCGATGCTCTCGGCATGATGACGGAACCAGAAGTTCAGTTGGTAGACGGTACTTCGCCAAACAACTCAAACAGATGGGGTGATTATAACGCGATGGGGGTTGATCCAGTAGATGGTGAGACTTTCTGGTTCACTGCTCAGTACAACCCAGCTACTCAGGCAAGAACAAGAATCGGTGCTTTCAGAATCGATCAGTGTTCTCCTACTGTACAGTTCCAGACCAGTGCAATTTCAGCAAATGAGGACGACGACGACACCCCTGCCGGCTGTCTGCCTTATCACACGGTTAACGTCAATATTAAAATCGGATCAGATCCTTCAATGCCGGCGGATATTATTGTGAACGTTGCAGGTGGGACTGCTACGCAAGGAGTGGATTACGACATTTTTAACAATGCCGCTACCCTTGATGATCCAAATCTGGATCATGATGTAGAAATCAGAATCTACAATGATGACTACGTGGAAGGCAACGAAACGATAGACCTTGATTACACCTTGAATCCAAATGGAGGAAATGCGACAACGGGAACCGTGAATCAAGCTGTTACTATTACAATTAACGACGATGACCTGGATCCGACTTCGTCATTAACTTCTACGGTAGTTCTTACGGAGGATTTTGAAGGATTGGGTGGTGCTTTGCCTGCAGGATGGACCACAAACAACCCTTCAGGAGATACGCCGTGGCAAACCGGTGATAATGCGGCAGCCACGTCAACATACTACACGATTCCTACTTCTAACACAACGGATTTTGTGTGGATCAACGATGATGACTGTAACTGTGATCAAAGCGACGTGGATCTGACGTTTCCATCCATTGACCTGACCGGGTACACCAGTGCAACAATCAATTTTGATTCTTACTATGAGCACAACAGTTTTAGCGGTGATCAGGAAAATGCAGAGTTGAGAGTTTCAGTAGGTGGTGGACCTGCAACAGTTATCGGAACCCTCCAAGCATCTGTAATTGATGTAGACTGGATCAATCAGTCTTTCGACCTGACTCCTTACGTTGGTAACTCAAACGTGGTTCTTTCCGTGAATTACTCAGATGACACCGGATGGTTGTATGGGTGTTCTATTGACAATATCACTATTACAGGAAGTGGTCCGATTGACATTCAGCAGTCGGTAAACACCTCTGCCGGAATGACTGCCAATCTTGGTCCGAATGAAACGGTTCATTTTTATGATCCGGCTAATGGAGATGTAATGATGACACTTGAGAACACTTCCAGCCATGACTTTGGTTGTACAACGGTTGAAGTTGATCGAGCTGGCACATCGGCACAGGAATTTTCAAGTAGTTCAACCTCTAAGTATTTGGCCGATAAAACCTTTACAGTCGTTCCTACCAACAACAGTTCGTCCGCAACTTACAACGTAACTTTATACTATAAGGAAACAGAAGTTGCTGGTTGGGAAGCTACTACGGGTGAAGTAAGAACAAATGCTGAGGTAATTAAAGTGGCCGGTAATAACCGTATCGATGACGTAACTCCGGCTAACTTTGGATCTTACAACATCGAAAATCCTGTTGCAACAATTGGAACGTTTAACACAGATGTAACTTTTACGGCTTCATTTGGTAGTGGATTTTCAGGATTTGGAATTGGAGTTTATGAAGGAATCCCTGGAGCTCCGGATGCGGATTTTACTGCTTCGTCAAGCACAGAATGTGAAGGCGGATGTATCAACTTCACCGACGCTTCTGTAAGCACAGATCCGGGAGGAATTACTGCCTGGGCATGGGATTTTGGCGATGGTAACACTTCTACCATGCAAAATCCAAGTAATTGTTTTACAACCGCCGGTACGTATGTTGTATCTCTTACTGTTACCGATGCCGTTGCCTCGGATACTTATACCTCTGTTGTAACAATTGGTGCAGCTACTTCGAGCAGTCAAAATGCAGATTTGTGTCCAGGTCAAACAATAACGGTGGGTACCAGTACATACGATGACACCGATGCTGGGACTCAAACCGATGTACTTGTGAACGCAGCAGGCTGTGATAGTACCGTTACAACAATGATTACCGCTCTAACGGAAAGTTCATTCTCTCAATCGTTTGAATTCTGCGATGGTGGTAGCGTTACTGTTGGTACAAGTACCTATACAACTTCAGGTGTTTATACGGATATCTTTGCCAACTCGGTTGGCTGTGATAGTACAGTTACAACAACAGTAACGGTAAATGCAAACCCAACTCCGTCCATCGAGACGACTTCTTTGCCAGATAGTCTATGCATTAATGATGATCCTATTACGCTAACCGCTACCCCAGTAGGTGGCTCATTTACCGGAAGTGGTGTTGCAGGAAATACATTTGTTCCTTCAGGAGTAGCAGTTGGTACGCATACCATTACTTATTCCTATACAGACGGTAATGGATGTAGTGGAAATGATCAGGTATCAATTGTAGTATACGACTGTACAGTTGGGGTAACGGAAGAAGACCTCACAGGTGTGAGCTTATTCCCAAGTCCGAATAACGGTCAGTTCGTAATCTCAGGACTGGAAACCGGAACAGCTTATCAAATATTTGATGAGACGGGTAAGTTGGTAGCTTCAGAGACTGTAGACAGTGATAATCATGAAGTGACCCTTAACTCAGTAGCTAACGGAATATACGTCTTGAAAACAACCAAAGACGGCAAAGAAGGCTCCATCAAGTTTACGGTTACCAAAAAGTAGAATACTTAGAACATAGTTGTTTATTGAAAACCACGTCTCTGAAACATTGGGACGTGGTTTTTTGTTATACTACATAATAAACAATACCTCTTGTGAAGTACAAAACACAGTTTATGAAAGCACTCCTTTTTTCCTTAATGGCAATACTGATGGCTTGTTATGGAGATAACACCAGCATAGGTAACGAATCGGCTACCGGCACAGATGTAGTCTCTGATGGAAATCACTCATACTGGTTCAAGGGAACCGCAGAAATTTCCAGCTATAAACTCTCACAAGCCAGGTACGGAGAAATGAGAGAAGGAAACGCAGTACTGGTTTTTGTTTCTGAACCCTTTTCAAAAACTGAATTTGTTAAAGCGGACAATCCCGATAAAACCAGTACATCGGTGCTTAAACTGAACTTTACCAAGAAATTCAACACCGGCATTTACCCCTATTCCATGATGACAAGCACCTTTTTTCCGTTCGAAAAGGCGGAACGTTCATTGAAAATTTCGTCTTCCTCCCAGGAGTGGTGTGGGCACACGTATATGGAACTTCTTGGTAAGGATAAACTGGAGATCACAACCAACTCTTACTTCCAGGGAGAATCAGAAAGCATCTCTTTAGATAAATCGCTCCTGGAAGATGATGTTTGGTCCAGAATAAGATTGCATCCGAACAAACTTCCCGAAGGGGAAGGTAGTATGGTTCCTTCTTTCTTCTACTTAAGATTAAATCATCAGGAAACCAAAAGCTACAACTGTAAATTTGAGAAAGATGTTGTTAACGATAGTGTGTCTATGTACAAAATTAGCTACCCGGAATTGGATCGATCCCTCACCATTAACTACAAGGACGAATATCCCCATCAAATTATTTCATGGACTGAAAACCACTGGAGTGGTTTTGGCAGCAACCGAACTCAACTTACCACTTCCGGTGAACTGATGAAAACCATGAACGTTGATTACTGGAATAAGAATTCTAAAAAGCATGACGGTCTGAGAAAAGAGTTACTGCTGGAATAATATATCCTCAGCCTCTCAAAATGACTTCAGTAGCACCGGCTCCATATCTTTGGTAGGAACCGTCCAGATACTCATATTGAGGAAAAAAGTCTCTTAATTCAGCTCGAATTTCCTCTCGCAATACGCCTGCACCCACCCCATGGATGAATACAATTCGTTTGGCTCTCCGGGCAATGGCAATATTCATATTCCGTCTAAAATTTGCCATCTGCACCTGAACGATCTCATAATTGGTCATTCCGCGATGGCTGGAAATCAAATTCTCAATGTGTAAATCGACCTCCATTTCATTGCTGCGCTTCATTTTCTCCAAATGATTGAACTTTTTATAGAAAGCCGCATCCCGGGTCTCGTTCTTTTCGGCTTTAATCTGCTCCGCAACATCCTTGTCTTCCACCTGATAAGTCCCACCGGATGGCACCAGTTCGCTGGCCGGATACTGATAGTCAAACCCATCTTCAGTTTCAACGGTAACCATATTTCCCTCAATCGAAAGAACGACGCCCCCACCCTCTTCATTAAGGAAACTTACCTTATCTCCTATTTTAAAATCCATTGGACCACAAGTTGGTTTCAAAATTAACCAGAATTGATACACAAACCCCACCTAGTTGTCAATTGCTCTATCTTTGCATCATGCCACAAATCAGGATTAACAAATTTGTTAGAGAGACTGGCTTGTTTTCCAGGCGGGAAGCGGATCAAGCCATTGCAGACCAGCGCGTTGCCATTAATAAACGTGTTGCCAAAATGGGCGACCTGGTTAAAGAAGGTGATGTTGTTTATTTGGATGGAGAGGTAATTAACCCATACAAAAAGCCGAAAGAGAAGAAACATGGACTGCCTCCGGCCGTAAACCCGAAATCAAAAGCAACACGCCTGAATCAAAAGAAAGAAAACAAAAAACGCAAACGGTAATGAAGAAGCATGGTCCGTGGACTACACTAGACACTTCTGTCGGCTACGAATCACCGTGGATTCGGGTAGATCACTCTGAGGTGCTGAATCCAGCCGGTAATCCGGGAACTTATTCGGTGGTACATTTTAAGAACATAGCTATTGGTATTGTTCCTGTAGACGAGGACGGGTACACCTGGCTGGTTGGGCAATTCAGATACCCTACAAAAGAATACAGCTGGGAAATTCCTGAAGGTGGCGGACCACTTGATCAAGATCCAATCGAGTCGGCCAAACGTGAATTATTGGAAGAAACCGGATTGAAAGCCGAGAATTGGGAGCTTGTATTAAAAATGCATCTGAGCAATTCGGTTTCCGATGAACTTGCTCTGATTTATCTGGCCACCGGGCTGTCGCAACATGAACCGGAACCGGAAGAAACTGAAGATCTGGCCATCAGGAAAATCCACCTTACCGAATTTTTCGACCTGGTAAGGAAACATGAAATAACTGACAGTCTTAGTGTGGCAGCGGCAAACAAACTGGAATTAATGCTACTGAAGGATGAGATTTAGCGTTGCATTTGTAGTCGTTACCCTTTTGGCACAATGTTCACAATCGCCCAACAGCGACCAGGCGACCGGTTCCATTATTGAAGCCTCTGCGCTGAGAGACACTTTGAAGCGCCTACATTATGCGCTGTCAACACCAGGCCCTGATGATTGGTTGGCGCAACATGAAGAAAAGGGACAAACATTTGACGAGTACTTGGTTGCTGAACCTATCCGACCAACGCAGACCAGAAACAAACTCTACATCCAAAAGCTTGGAACACTTGAGGCCGCTGAAGAAAAAGTAATCGAATTAACTGCAGAATACCTCAGTATTTTCTATCAAATGCCTGTTAAAATTCTAGATCCTATACCCCTGGACACTTCGATGGTGCCTTCAGGATCCCGAAGACCAATGTTAGATCATCAGCAGTACCACACGAAGTATATTCTATACGACATTTTAAAACCAAATTTGCCGGATAGTGCAGCAGCTTACATTGCCTTTACGGCTGAGGATCTTTATCCGGATCCCAGGTGGAACTTCGTATTCGGTCAGGCATCTGTAAAAGATCGGGTTGGTGTTTGGTCTATTCACCGGTATGGAATTCCATCTGCCGGAGAAACTGCTTTCAGGGAAGTTTTATTCAGAGCCATGAAGGTTGCATCTCATGAAACCGGTCACATGTTTACCATGCGCCATTGCATTGATTACGAATGCAACATGAATGGCAGTAACAGCTTAAATGAGTCGGACAGAAAGCCTCCATACCTCTGTCCTGAGTGCATTGCAAAGCTTAGCTGGAACCTTGATCTGGACGAAGTGAAGCGATTCAACGAAATTGATGATTTCTTCGGGAATCATGCCGTTAGCCCTTACTACCGGAATTACTACCAAAGTGCAATAGAGCTACTTGACAGTAACATTACTCAATCTCGAAGCCGACAATAAGAATATCGTCTATCTGCTCGATATCTCCACGCCAATCCTTAAGTTGACGCTTTAGCAAGTCGATTTGATCCTCTGCTTTCAAGCGATGGATTTGCATCAACAGGTTTTTGAAGTTTTTAGACATAAACTTCTTTCCTCTGGGACCACCAAACTGATCCTGGTAACCATCAGAATACATATAGAATACGTCCTTTGCCTCGGTATCAACACTAACGGTAGCAAATTCATATCCTGGCTCCGTTCTCCCACCAATTGCCCTTCTGTCTCCCTTGAATTCTGTCAGTTCTTCTCCACGTATACGAACCAATGGATTCATCGCTCCGGCATATTTAATCTGTTGTGTCTTCTTGTTTATAGAAACGAGAGCTACATCCATACCATCGGTGGATTGATATTTAGAATGTTGATTCTGGAACTCTCTGCGAATATCCTGACTAACAGATGTAAGAATTTTCCCAGGATCAATCAGTCCTAACTCGTTTATGGCCCGATTCAATTGATTGTAGCACATCATGGAAACGAAGGCTCCCGGAACTCCATGTCCGGTACAATCAGCTGCTGCAAGGTATGTGTGTGTTTCATTTTCATTAAACCAGTAGAAATCTCCGGAGACAATATCTCGCGGCTGGAAAAAGATCATGTAGTTAGGGAGGTGCTTGGCTATTTCGCTTGGCTTAGGCAGAATAGAATCCTGTAAGTTTTTAGCGTAGGTAATACTATCTGTTATGTCCTTATTCTTTTGCTCGATGATGTTCTTTTGTTCCTGCAAAACTGCCGCGCTACGCCTCTTCTGTTGATAGCCTCGCAACACAACCAGGATCAAAATCAGTACAATACCGAGAGCCACCACGATAAATATGATTACGGTATTTAGCTGCTCCTTAGCCTGACGCTCCTGAGCCGTTTGCAATTTTTCATTGGCTATTGCAACCTGATGCTCTGCTATCTGGATGTCCTTCTGTGCCGATTGATATTTTTCCTCTAACTCCGCCAGGTTGTTGGCTTTTTCCAAAGAAGAAATACTGTCCTTTATATACAGCATCGTATCCTTATATGCCCACGCCAACTCATAATTTCCCAAACCTGCATAGCTTTCGGCCAGAATGGCATACATATCTACCGTAAATTTGGAATCACCTGCCCTTTTACAAATTTCCAAAGCCTCCAGGCCATACTCTATCCCCTTTTGTGGCATTCCGACTTCCGTGTAAGCGGAAGTTATATTAGAGATTGCTTTTGCGTAGTTAACGTCATCGCTTTCGGAAAAAGCTCTGTCAGCAACACTTTCAAAATATTCAATGGCTCCCGCGTAATCTCCTTTTTTGTAGTGCAGTACTCCAATGTTCATTTCAAGATCGGTCAGGTTTACATCTAAATCGTGTGTTTTGAACAGTTCCACCGCGATATCAAAATAGCGGGACGCGGAATCCAATTCATCTGATTGTGAAAATGCCAGTGCACAATTCAGGTAAGATGAATAGCTGCGATCGTAATCTCCCCACAAATCGGAATACTGTGCTGACTTTTTCCAGTTTTTAATGGCTGAAGAAAAATTGCCAATCATATACTGAGGAATGGCTATATCGGAATATGTCTGAGAAATGGTAACAGAGTCCCTCAGTTCAATCGCGATATCCATTACCTGATGAAACTGATCAACCGCTGTTTGTAAATCCCCGTGGAAAGAATTGTAAAGCCCCTGGTTTCTCCTGAGCTGCATGTAAAGTTCCTTCTTGCTCTTTTCGTCTACATACCCATCAACTTCCTCATAAATTGCTCTGGCGGAATCAGCAAAACCGGACTGCGCCAATTCATATCCCTGCATGAGTAATATATTCAAGCATGCGTCAGTAAAAGTTCCGGTTGTTTGCCTGACCAGAAGATAGGCATCGGCAAGCACTTCATCTTTATCAGGACAATCTGAATCGGTGCAATAATTGATCAATGCCTGGAAGCGATTATCCCCTTTTAAAGACATCGCATGATTTCTCTTTCTACCGCAATCATCCGATTGCGCAAGCCCCGAGAACAAAGGGGTTAGTAAAAAAACGAATAGCAGTAATCTCATGCGTTGAAGGTGCTGCACTAAAATGAGAAATATTATCTGATTTAAAGAATTCTCAGCTTTTTTTTATTACTTGAACGTATTAATCAAAAAGACTAACTCTATGGCTACAGGAATTATTGAATCCATCCAACCGGGCAGTGCCACCGGTACTTTTTCAGGCAATATTATTGGAGATGAAACCGGTGATATTTTCCCATTTACTGATCAGAATGTGACATGTGGTGTTGATGACCCGGTTTCCTTTTCGGTAGTTGTCAGCAGAACTTCAGGTTCTCAGGCGGTCAACGTTCAGTGTATTAGTGAAGTTGTAAATCACCCTCAGCATCCAATTAAGGGTGATGTTAACGAGGATATTACGGTGGACAACAATCAGCGGCTTACTATCAAGAACGGTGGTCACGTTACTGGCAATATTACGGTGCAGGGTGGCAAACTGAAAATTGCAGGAGGCGGTGTTGTTACCGGCAATATTAGTGTTCAAAATGCTGGAGCATTAAAGGTTACGGGAGGCCAGTTAACCGGTGATACTACTTTGAATACAGGAGAGTTAATGAAAGTAAATGGAGGCGGAGTTGTTACCGGAAACATTACCGTTCAGCAGGGTCATAAGTTAATTCTTGACAACGGCACTATAACAGGCTGCCTCGATATCCAGGAAGCATTTAAAATCGTTGTGAAATCAGACTGTAAAATCGGAGGCTAAATGATAGAAGCTGTCATCTTTGACATGGATGGCCTCATAATTGATTCCGAACCTCTTTGGAGAAAAGCTGAGATAGCCATCTTCAAAGAGGTTTCTGTTTTTTTATCTGAAGCTGATTGTGAAAGTACAGCGGGGTTGCGTATTGACGAGGTAGTTGAACACTGGTTTCGACTAAAGCCATGGGATCAGGAAA
The DNA here is from genome assembly GCA_965267315.1 of Parvicellaceae bacterium. Classification (GTDB taxonomy): domain Bacteria; phylum Bacteroidota; class Bacteroidia; order Flavobacteriales_D; family Parvicellaceae. The sequence continues at coordinate 2,321,684 of OZ253949.1, read as the reverse complement.
AAGGATGCACTAAAAAAGAGATAGAGTACAAAATCGTTGATCGGTTAATTGAGCTTATATATCTGGAGGGTAAGCCTCTACCCGGCATTCCGGAAATTTTCGATGAGTTTAGGCAAGCTTCCATTCCAATGGTGATTGCTTCATCATCCAACTACCGAATTATTGAAGCCGTTACCGAAAAACTCAAAATCACCCATTACTTCAAATTCGTATACTCCGCCGAAGACGAAGAATATGGAAAGCCGCATCCCGGGATATTCATCACCGCTGCAAAAAAATTAGGCGTGCATCCAAGCTGTTGTCTGGTATTTGAAGATTCTTTTAACGGACTGTTAGCTGCATTATCGGCCAGAACCAAGGTAGTTGTGGTTCCTGAAAGAGATAATTATTCAAAGGCCAAATTTGATATCGCACATTTGAAACTTAAGTCGCTAAGGGAATTTTCGCCGGTGCTGCTGAATCAAACTTTCAACAAGTCGTTTAGTTCGTAACTCAGCCTCGCCTTCTCCTCGCTCAGGTCGATTTCAAAATCGGCCTCTAATTCGTGGGCTCTTTCCAATAAACCGGAAACATTTCTGGTACGGGCCTGATCGTTACCGGTCGCTGGACGATGGTTAAAACCTTTCATCCATTTCTCAATCAGATCTACCCCATCTTTGGTATGCCCGGTGAAATAGGTTTGCTGAAATTTTTCCCAAACGTAGTTTATCGCAACGTTGTTCGGATGTAGTAAATCCTCATTGTAAAAACGGTAATCCCTGAGATCATCCATTAATAGCTCATAAGAAGGAAAATAAGATACATTTTCAAACCTTCTTACCAACTCGTGAGCGGCAACATTTAAAGTGGATTTACTCCACTGGTTTTCAATCGCTCCATCTTTCCAGTGCCTTACCGGGCTAACACTTAAGACCACCTCTAGCTGCGAATTCAAAGAGAACAGATGTTCTAGCGTTCTTGAGAATTGAGACACAATATCGTTTACCCCCAGTTTCACTTTTTCAAACTGATTTCCGGGAACTTTATGGCAATTGGCAACAATACCATGGGTTTGATGTTTATACGCCCAGGCAGACCCAAGTGTGATAAAAACCACTGCTGCATCCTGAATGAACTCAAAATCAGCCCGTAAATCAATGTTTATCTCATCCAGCAACGCCTGTGCATTCTCATTCCTTCTCTTCTGGTGATTAAAGGAAAGGTAACTACCCTCCCAATGAAACAACTCTTCCTCTCCATAGCGTACATCTCCCATCATGTCAAGAATAGCTTGATTTACGGAATAGGGATTAAACACGATACCATGAGATGACTGGTGTACATTAAATTTCGCCGAACGTAGTTTAGCTCCAATATTCTGAGCAAAACACGAGCCTATCATTAATACTTTCGTTTCGTGACTGATATGAAAGTCAGCAGAAGCAGGAGTTACCTCAGTTCGAAGTTTCATGGATTAAGTTTAAAATGAGGTTGCAAAGATACGATTGAGCAGTTCTAAAAGTTCCTTGTTATCTCTCTTAAATTCAATAAGTTTTCCACCATCAAGCACCCAGAAATCCGTACAGAATTCCAACGCCTCGTGCACATCGTGCGTGGCTATAAGTACGCCTTTACCCTGATTGGCTTGGTTCCTCAAAAGTTCAAACAAATTTCGCTTACGCAGAATATCTAAAAATGCAGAGGGCTCATCCATGATCATAAAATCCGTGGTTTGCGCCATACATCGTGCAATCATCACCTGTTGGTACTCTCCATCACTTAACTGATCGGCATACTTGTTCTGTAAGTCAGCTATATTCATCTGCTCCAGAGACTCCCGGATTATATTTTTATTATTCCCATCTAACTTTGAACGCCATCCTAAAGATGGATATCTGGCTGTCTCCATTATTTCCGACACCTTCATACCAGGAGCGGCTACTCTACCAGATAGTACAATAGATAGTTTTCTTGCCAGATCAGAAGCGCCGATAGTCTGGATAGGCTCACTTCCAATCTTTAATTCCCCTTCAAAATTCTGTTCCTGACCAAATACACACCTTAACAAACTGGACTTTCCACTACCATTGTTGCCAAGCAATGCGACAAAACTCCCTGGATTAAGGTTTACTGTAATACCATTCAGTAGAACAGACTCGTCATAACTTAACATGAGTCGCTTAATCTCTATCACATGACCCTCCTGTTCCTTAATAGTACAACGATAACGATTGGAGCCCCTATGGCGGAGGTCACGGCATTTAATGGCAACACCAAATCAGGATTTCCAGGGACCTTTGCAACAATGTCACAAAACAATGCAAGGGCTGTTCCCATTAGTAAGCAGCCAGGTATAAGTACACTATGATTGGAGGTTTTGAACCAGCCCCGTGTAAGATGCGGTACAGCAAGGCCAAGAAATGCTATTGGCCCACAAAAAGCAGTAACCAAAGCGGTAAGCAAGCCGGCTACCACAAGCATCACCCAGCGGGTTCGTTGAACATTGAGCCCAACAGACTTTGCATAGGTTTCGCCCAGCATCCACACATTGAGCTTTCGGTGCATGGTAAATACCAAAATAATCAATCCCATAATTAAACCGAACAACACAACAAGTGTGAAGTAAGAATCTACCTTTCCGAAGCTGCCAAATCCCCAGTGTACGAATTGCTTTAATTCTCGCTCTCCTGAAAATGACGCCAATACAGACACCACACTTGAAGTAATGTAGCCAAGCATCAACCCCAGAATAAGCAAAGTGGTATTGGAACGTACCCGGATAGAAGCGGCCAGAATAATAAGCAAAGCCGCCATTCCTCCAACTACAGCAAAGCCCACAAGATTGATCTGATTCGCCCAAAACGACTCCAATCCGAAAGCCGTACCAGCCATAACAGCGATGGCAACACCTAATGAAGCTCCTGAAGTTAAACCAAGTACAGAGGGACCTGCCAATGGATTTCTAAAGAAGGTTTGCATGATAAGACCGGCCACAGACAACGCTCCTCCCAGAATCAGGGCTGTAAGAGCCCTTGGTATTCTAATTCCAAAAAACACCTTCGACATTCCGGTTTCCTCTTTACTGGTGACCACCTCTATGACTTCAGAAATACTGAAAAAAGAAGACCCGATCATGACGTCCAACAGAAACAGAACGGGAATTGCTATGAGAAACCAGAGGTACTTCAAACCTGCTACTTGAGGGGTCTAAAATACTTCAATTTGTGATCAGGAAGAATATCCGTATGTAAAAGGTGAACCAGATCCTTTAGTATTATGTGAGGCTCCAGAAGCGCGTCTTCGAAATAATTTACCGTCGCAGTATTACAGTGAAGTACATTACCCTCCTCCACAGGATGCAACAAGTTGTATTTCGGATTTTCGGCTTTCAAAGCGTTTAAACTATAGTTGCCTTTGAAGCTACTAATCATGGCCAAATAATCCGCATTCTCAGAATCGGTAATGGCCGTTTCAATGTCTTTGGTATAGCTGCCGGTAGACGGATCGTCCCATATATAATCCGCTCCCGCATCCTCCATCAGTTTGGCGCCCATACTCGCACCTCCGGGCGCAGACCATTTGCCATCAAAAATAGATCCAGCCATAATTGGAACAGGTATGGCAGCGGCCGCCAATTGTTTGGTTTCGTTGTAGACATCCCGAACGTGATTATACACATCAAAAGCTACCTGCTCCTCATCATACAATAGTCCGAACAACTTTATCCATTCTACCTGCCCCAGCGGATGCTGTTCCTGATATTCCGTATTGTAGAACAACTTTATTCCAAGCTTCTGCAATCTTGAATAATCGGGGCTGTTGAAAGGATATACCATTAGGATGTTTGGGTCAATGTCTACCACCTTTTCAATATCCACCTCTACCTCCGCCGAGATATTCCGTGTAAATCCAATATCTATTTGTTCTCTCACCTGACCGTTTTTAACAAACTGAGCATTGGCTACTCCGGTAATTGAGGTTACGTGCCCCAGCCTTGCAATATATGGCAGGTACGTGGTACTCAAACACGCTATGGTACTGATGGGAACCTTTAAGTTGGTTACACCTGGAATTGGTTCGGGTTCTTCTCCTTTGTAGAGCATGTACTCTCCTACCCTACGCTCCCCATCAAAAACAATAACATGGGTATTTCCCTGATACTCCTGAACAGCAAAACCTTTGGCATACTCAAGCTTATAACTGTAGGTGTGGGATACCTGGGAAGAACTAGTGTCGGATTCAACACTGATAGTCTGAGCATCTGATTCTAAGTCAGTTTCTACTTCGGTTCCACAGGAAACCAGTGCTAAAAATAAAAGTGTACAAATAACTATTCTTTCCATGACTTAATACGCCCTTCTACTCTTCTTAAGGTTCGCTCTTCAAAAATGAAGGTAAACTCTCTTTCTCCTTCTGGATCTTTCACCACTATTTTCTCAGGATGTTCGGGACCTTCGTAATTGGGTAGTTTTTCGATAAAGGATTCCTGACTCATACCAATTTGCACTCCGTTATCGAACACGAACCCAGGATCCTGAAGGAATAAAAACTCCAGTTCCCAATGCGCCTCTCCCATTCGATATTCCAGGCGACTGGAGTAAAATGTATGTTCCAAAATGGTGTATGACTTTCCCTGGTCATCAGTCTTTTCCTTTTTCCTTTCTATCACCCTGGACGTTCTTGATATTTTCACCTTGGGCTTTACCTCAAAGCTAAAGGGAGGGTTCTTAAACAGCCTGTGGGCGAACATTTCATTTACCAACTCTGCCTCCCCTTCCTGCATATACTCAGGATTTTCGTGAAGCTTCTCATACTCCCAACTCTTTTCATAAATGGGAAAACCAATATCACTAATCAACTTATTGAATGATTGCAATTGCTTATATGCTTTCTTTCTGTCAAATTCTTCAGTAGTTCCACTAAACGTATTGGGGAACAAATTGATCTTTTCACATTCGAAACAGATACTAATCGAAGCGACGGGCTCATGTGCATCATTGAAAAATACCAAACCATGCCTGGGGAAAAAGCATTTGGATAGTCCAGCATGAAGTGTGGACATATCCTGACTTGTAATTTTACCCAAAGCCTTCAGTTGATCCTCATCGAGCTGAATTCCATCACCCATTTTCGAGAATGCGTATCGATCCTCTTTCCAAATATCTAAATCCGGTCTTCCGGTAGATTTCTTTGTATTCAGCATATAAGCTTTCACGTATGTATAGCGAACACCCGGAAACCCTTCTTGCTCCTGGCCCAATGAAACATTTTGCAAAAAGATCAGTAAAACGATCAGTAATAACCCTCTGTACATCTGTTCTAGTTTTTTGTGAAGATATTGCATTTGAGCCCTTGGATTGATTTTCAAGCGCCCCTTATTTTCCACACCCCCTCCTTATAGTTAACACGGTTCTGTTAACAGGTTACAACCAACACGGGTAAATCCGTTCTTACATTTTAATTATTTCGTTTTGATGCGGAAGTTGTGCGTTGTCATATTAGCTCTTTTATGCTGTTCTGCAACGGTTCTTGGACAAGACCGGAAACTGGATAATTTAGAACGCCTGTACGATCAGGGACATTATGGAAAAGTTATCCGGAAGTCGAAGAAACTTTTGCGCGACACCAGCTATCAGAATCACCCTCTACCCTACATGTGGCTCGCGATAAATACCTTAGAAAGGGACTTAAGCAGGGGCAAGTCACTCGATAAGGGACTGCAAAGCTCAAGTAACGACTTCAGAGTCTTTTTGAGTAAACCAAACGCACAGTATTACGTTGAGACTTACAACAATGAAATTCTTAACTACAAAGAGATTTGGCTAAATCAAATTGCCGAATACCGGGAGACCGGGAATAACAAAGCCAACACCTTATACGATTTATACGAGAGTATTTTTCAAGACGGGATTGCGTTCGAGGATATTGAGAAAGAAGAAGTCCCGGAGGAAACAATCCCGGAAAATACGGCTACTGACATACGGTCGAAAGTGATTTCAGAAGCAAAAATTCACCTTGGAACACCTTACCAATGGGGAGGAACAGGAGAAAGTGGGTTCGACTGCTCAGGCTATACTTCATATGTGATGGCAAAAAATGGAATACAACTTTCTCGAATGGCCGGCGAACAGAGCAAAGAGGTTAAAAAAGTGAACCAGAAAAAGGCTCAGCCAGGTGACCTGGTATTCTTTGGATCAGGAAACCGTGTAACTCATGTAGGCATTGTTATGTCGCAACCGGGTGAAGAACTAACTATGATTCATGCTTCCTCATCGAAAGGAATTATGATCAGCAATATTGAAACTTCCAGCTACTGGAAATCCAGACTATTATTCACAGGCTCCGTAATTGATTGACGATGAAACAACTTAGCGTAATACTAATTTTGATTTTAGCAGTAATTACTCCATCATTTGGTACTACTGGCGAATCGCACCCCCCCGTGCCTAAAAAATCGGTAACGGTTATTATTGATGCCGGCCATGGTGGACAAGATCCCGGAAATTTAAATGGCACAAAGGGTATGTTGCCGGAGAAGGATCTCAATTTGGCCATTGCGAAAAAGCTTGGCGGATATTTGGAAGAATATTTGTCGGGTCAGGTAAACGTGATCTACACCAGGGAAGATGATAGATATATCGCATTGGAAAACCGGGTATCCGTAGCCAACAGCAAAAAGGCGGATTATTTTATAAGTGTGCACTGTAACGCCAATGACAAAACGCACATCTGCGGTACGGAGACACATGTTCACAATGCAGATAGTAAAGTGAGCCTGGAATTGGCCAACGAGATTCAAAATCAGTTTGCGAACCGTGCAGGCAGGGCTACGAGAGGGGTAAAACTAAAGCACGACCGGGGATATAATCTACTCGTTTTAAAGGACTCGAAAATGCCGGCGGTATTGGTAGAATGCGGATTTATGACAAACGCTATGGAGGAGGCGTATCTGAATTCGGATCGCGGACAATCGTTAATCGCTTCTGCAATCTTCAGGGCTTTCCGGGATTATATTCAGAAAAGGCACGGTATTGTACAGGCTGCCCCTGATGAACAGAAAAAACCAGCAGGACCTGTTTACAAAATTCAAATCATGGCTTCCCAAACGCCGGTTGCACTAGATATGCCTGATTTTAAAAAAGTAGGTGAAGAAGTGGAAGAGATTAAACTGGAAGGGGCTTCTTTCAATTACAAATACTACGTGGGAGCCTTTGAATCGAAAAAAGATGCCAGAAAAGTGCTTAAAAAGGTACAAGACAGTCCGTTTAAAGATGCCTTTATTGTTCGATTCGACTAGCGACCAAACTCAATGCCGTAGCGAACATTGAAACTGTAAAACGTTACGTCAAACTGAATATCGGAAATTGCATTCGGTTCCCAGTTTCTGGCAATACCACTAGCGTTGGATTTATACTGAGCGAATTCGACAAAGTGCTTTAATCTTCCCTTACTTATGAATGTAAATCCAATACCTGCTTCCCACATAATTCCCTCATCTACCGCTTTCACTCCCCAGGTGGCAAAGTTATTAGCATACCCAGCTCTGCCTTTAAGATATACTTGCGTCTTTCTATCCACACAAATTATTTTAGCCTGACCGTAAAGCGGCATAGAACTGACCATAACCGTGTGATAATCTGTTGTGGTGCTGAAACTAAAGCTATTTAAATGATAGCCCGTACCTGCTCCCAGTTCAAATCTGGTAAGGAACCGTTGAGAATAGGTCAGATCCAATCCGAAAAAACCAGCAGAGAAACTCATTGCGTGGCTAAGAATCAGCCCGCGTTTATAGTGAAATCTTTTACTATGATAAAGGGTAATATCTTCAGGGAAATAACCCTTTCGGATTGATGCAGGAGCGATTTTGCGTTCTTCGCCCCTCAACGTACGTACTATAAACATACCAGACTCTCTGCGCTCAAGAGTACCGAATACCTTCCGCTCTCCAATGGGTTTTAAAATGACACCATTGAATACAGGCTCCTTTTGGGCATGGACGGAACCAGACAAAAGTGCAAGCAAAATCGCTGCTGTTATGCCAGACAGGATTCTCATAAAGGCCAAATGATCTGTTAAAATGCGATAGAACTAAGTTGCGTTACGTTCATTGTGGAGTAGTCCACTTCGTACTGAACCAGCCCATTGTCTCCGGCTGCCAAAATTCTGTTCGGCTCAGTCGGATGAGGCATCACATCGTACACTTCCAATCCGGGATGTTGAGCCACAGCCAAAGGACTCTTCGGATCATCAAGGCTGAAAATAGCCAAACCGTTAGCACCTTCACCTACAAACAGGTATCCATTCACAACACACATTCCGTAAGGACTGTTCATGGTGATTTCTTTTTCCTGTCTCGGGTCATTAACATCAGAAATATCAATTACCTCCAGGGTATTCTCATCTCCGCTACATCCGGAGAAATCGGCAGTTCTTAGCGTTAAATATGCTACGTCTCCATTCGGATAAACCGGATCGCAAGCCGTCGGGTGATCGTATACTGACACCTTCTGAGGAGATGACGGAGAAGAAGCGTCAACAATAATCATAGAGCTTGCCGTTCCAATGAACAGATAGTCATCCTGCGGATAGATCGTTTCTAACTCCGAACCAATCTCTGTTGCTCCAACATAAGACACATCGGTGATACTATTGGAAAAAGTATGCAGCTTCTCTGCTCCAACCAGATATATGTTATCGTCAGTAACTGAAATCTTGTTTAACGTGCCTCTTTCGTTGGTTCCGTTACCGGTGAAAGATGACGGCACATTGGCTGGCGGAATCATGTGTTCCATGTAATCCACGTACAGCACTCTGGTATCTTCTAAAGCCTGTGCCTCAGGACTATTTAATTCAAAAGTCTCGGTAACCACATTGTAATCGAATCCCATCAAAACTTCACCTTTATCGTTCGTGATTGGTAACGTAAATGCGTTTTCTTCACGATCAACAAGAGTTGGAGAAGCAGGGTTGGAAATATCGATTTTCACGAAATCGTAATGAGACTCTGCATAAATAAAGCTTTTATCCACATAGAACTCATTTGTAAAGGGAAGTTGAACAAACCCAAGCGCAGTAGGGCTGGACGGATCAGTATTATCAAAAATATGGATTCCCTCTCCTTCTTCACCTACCAGCAGCAAGTCTTCACCAAAGAAAATTTTACCAGGATTGTCAATTGGTCTGGCCGGAGCACTCAGAGGAGTGGCTCTAACAGTTTCGATGTCGCCGTATATGGCAGTTGCTTTATTGTAGGTTAACGTAACAGTACCTTCATCCTTACCACAGCCGGCAAGCATCAAGGTGAACCCAAGGGCTAAAGTCAAATAAGTTCTCATAGGTTTAAATCTTTAAATGGTCGTCAATCCTGAAACAACAATCGTACCGTTAATCAACTTAAAGTTGATCTATACGAATTTGTTACTAAATGAAAATATACGAAAAAATGTGGTTGACAACTACCTGAAACCCGGTATTTTAATGGTGCTTTATCGAATTTGATAATCAGGGTCTTTCACCATAATTAAGCTGCCAAACATGAAATAAGTGGCACTCACTGCCATTAGCGTATGGCTGATATCCAGATGATTGAACCAATTGCTGAAATGGAACTTTGTTAAAAATACCACTGCCCCCAGGGTTGACCAGGCAACACCGATTAAAAAGAGCTTACTCCCTCTGTGTTTGGTTTTGAGATACACATATCCATGGAATACACCGACCACAAACAACAACCCATACGCTGAATGTGCGACAACATAAATGAAGTCTTTCGTGTAAAATGCTATCACAATAAAAGTTGCAAGTTCAATTAAGTTCATCCACCTGAAAACCTTTGCATAAATCGGTTTCATAAGCCCACCGGAATAAACAATCACGGCTCTTTCTGCCAACGCGACCGAGATCATACTTATCAACCAGTAAGGAAGCTTCCAATAAATACTAAGTGCATAATTGAATGCGTGACCAAGGAAACCTCCCAGAGCCGTTGAAACAGCCATCAGAACAAAGAATAGCTTGAGGTAGCTGGCTACCTTTCCTTTATGTCCCGCCTTTATCAGACGAAAAAATGCATAAAAGCAGATAACAGCCACCAATAAATCCGTAAGACAGGTAATTGGTTCGTCAACACGAAGTCCTGCTATTTCTATGGATGGATTCTTAAGCTCCTCAGGCATTGTCATGCCTTAAAATTAGAGAAATGAATAGAAGCGAAATTATATTACTGTTTAATAAACATACCTACATGATACAGAGGCGTTAAGGATTGGGCAAATAATACAAACACTTTCTATTTACCCTTCTGAATAACAACCCTGTGCACTTTTGTTACACCCGAAGCAAATTCTAAGGTGATTACGTAAATTCCATTCTTAAGGTCATGAGTGTCAACAACAACTTCTTTTCTGGATACATTGCCTGCACTTAGAATCAGCCTACCAGTGTAGTCGTTTATTTTATAGCCTTTTATGAGTTGTTCAGACTCAATAAAGAAGGCGTTGTCTGCCGGGTTAGGGTATAGCTTAAAATTGGGTGGTTCAGCTTCTATTACAGTGTTAGATAAGCACACAACTGAATCACAGCCCAAGCTATCTACACGCAAAAGCCATGAATCCCAACTCTCTCCAGCCATTAGAGGAGAGGAACTACCATTAGCGACAAAACCACCGTCACTGCATAAAGCGATGTCTTGTAAGTAGTGTATCTGAGATGGACGTTGCTGGTACCATTTACTCCATTTTATTTCACCAGCACTATCAGTCTTCATTATCCAGCCAAGATAGTCGCCAATGACTGAGTCTCGGGACACTCCGACAATAACGATATCAGTATTGGGGAGTTCAATTGCCTGCCGTATGTCGTCATACAACATTTGGGTCAGTCCATAGGCTTTTTTCCATATTTCACTACCAGTGCTGGAATATTTAGCGATAAATCCTTGTTGTTCTGAAAGTCCAGTGGGTTGGTCTGAGCCCACGACCAATATTTCACCTGTTGATAGATATTTGGCGACACCATATCCTGGAGCATTTCCGAAGCTTCGCTGCCACTGAATATTGGCAGAAGTATCTACTTTGAGCAACCAGGGTCTTACACTTGGCCCCCATTCTGTATATCCGGCTAAAATCAATCCTCCATTATAGGAATCAATACTATACAGATTATCTGAAACAGCAATCGCTCCAAGTCTTTTCTTCCATATTACATTTCCAGAATAATCCACTTTTTGTATTACCCCATCGGATTGAATAGAGTCAGTGGTTTCAAAACCACAGAAGTAATAATATCCATCATGTTCGATGCAATCGTTAAAATACAGGTTGCTAATAGTATCAGTAACCGTGTCTCCATATTTTCGAAACCAAAGAGTATCCCCGTTACCATCGAATTTCAATCCCATTCCAAAGTGCTTTGTATCGCCAGGGGTTGAAATGGAGCCACACATCAACATATTGCCATCAGAAGTTGCTATTAATGGATTGGACACGTCGCTTCCCGTGCGAAAAGTCATTGTATCCAATCCATATTCTTTCATATAAATAGTGTCATTAGAGGAAAGAATAGATTTGCAGATATAAATATTTTGGCTGTCCGGAACGTAGAAATGAACACCAGTTGTTATTACCGTATCTCCCTCCAAGTAGAGATTTTTGCCTTGGTCAGTGTAAGGCTCTAAATCACTAAGAATACTAAAATTCTGTGCAAAGCAAAGTTGGCCAACTATAACTAATAGAACTGTCCAAAAATATCTTTGTTCACCTAACATCCTGAATAATAACCCTGTGCGCTTTTGTTACACCTGAAGCAAATTCTAAGGTGATTACGTAGATACCATTGGTAAAGTTGCCTGCATCCACAATTGCTTTATTGGTGGATGTACCATCGGCACTTAAAATTAATCTGCCGGTGTAATCGTAAACATCATAACCGATAATAACCTGTTCGGATTCGATAAAAACCACATTGTCGGCTGGGTTCGGGTACACCTTTGACATAAAGGAGTTGAGTTGCTGCTTCTGAAATCACTTTGGACCGTATCACTATAGCACCTTATCCCATCTGGATAATTCCCATCGTAGAAAACCCCATCTAAGCCCGGAAAATTAAATAGATAATAAACATCTCCAACTGATTCAATTATGCTACTAAAGTACCACCATGAATATATCTCACCTATAAAGTCATATCGAACATGCATTCTTTTTAACACCGTTCCATTATAATTGAATGTATCAACACTATCTACAGATACTCTCAGCGTGTCCAAATCAGGCAAATTGTTATGGTCTAACAGGAGCAAGTCCCAGGAATCCCCTACCCCGGCATTGAAATCATACATTATCATCAAACTATCCAAATCCGGACTGTACCAGTACACCGTATCATTCTCTTCGTATGTGAAGTTATTTGTGGACGATATGGGGTTACCAATGGGTATGTCATTTGTAGTAAGCCTCTTACATAGCTTTCCATGTATGAGTTGAGTTCCAGTAACTTTAATTTTAAAAAAGTCAACGGTTGGCGCGAAAGCTTCCAACTCTGTGTAATGCCAAGTCGCACCCATAGGAGCCCATTCTTGAGAAAGTCCAGAATATGAAATCAGAACCAATAAAAACGTAAACAAGCGTGACATAGGCATAATTTACACCTTTATGCCCTATTAATGGCAATAATAGGAAACGTTTTAGCTAACGGTTGGTAAAGCCTATGAAGGGGTTTGATCTGTGCTAACTATGTCAATTATCGACTAACGACTATCTTTCTGGCCGAACCGTTTCCAAACCTTAAATAGTACGTGCCCTGAGCTAGTGAAGCGGTATTAAACCGAACTGTTCCCTCAACACCTGCGGATTGTTTTGTCTCAATGACTCTGCCCAGCACATCTAACAATTGGATGTACTCACCGCCAATTGCATTCTTATACTGAATCTGCAGGTAATTATCAGCCGGGTTCGGCCAAACGTTCCAGTCAACACTGTTCTCTTCTACCGAGAAAGGCCCGCTAACGCTAATGTCATCAATGGCCATATCGCTTGCAAAGTCAGCTCCTGTTATCCCCCTGAAACGAATATTGATTATCTGACCTGCGTAAGCAGACAAATCCACATCCGCTTCCAGCCATTGATTCACCTGATCGCCTGAAAGCATCCAAACGTCCAGATCGTAGGTAACGCCATTGAAAATATCAACGTGCAATTCACCCATGTCTCCGCCATTCATGTGATACCAAAAACTAAGCTGTGGGTCGGTGTTAGTTGTCAGGTCAATACAAGGACTAACCAACAGCCCTTCGGCAAACGAACAGCCACCTGAGGCTTCGGTATACATGTACTTTCCAGTTGACGTCCCCGTGGTATGATCTGCCGGAGGACCTGTTCCTGCGGAAAAGGTTCCATCTGAGTCTGTTCTCCAATCATGATCGTCGGTGAAGCTGTTACTCTCGTTTCTCCATCCTCCACTCACGTTACATAGAATACTTCCGCAGTCGGAGTCCGTATCGCACAGTGTAAAACCTTCAAAGTCCTCAAACCAACTATGAACAAAAGTGGCTCCTGTAGCCACAACTGTCGACACGTTCAATGTGTCATCACCAAGAAATTGGTCCAGCGGATGATCCGTCCAAACCAGTGTCTGATACAACCCGTTTGAGGAAATATCTACTGTGGTTGAAAAGGTATACACCGTGTCCTCTCCCGGTTGCAATGTGTCTGCAATTACCTCTAAAACTGCTGCTCCTCCGTTTAACGTATAGGAAACAGGAATATCAAATACGGGATTAATACCTGTATTTTCCAGCCGCGCGATTACCGGCGCATTGCTACCATTATGGCAGTTGAACATGGTTCCTCGCACAGGAGACTGAACTTCACTTACTTCCACATTATAAGCTAACGGACAATTTTGCAGTCCTGCCTGTTTCTGCACCGCAATTGCCCTTCGGGCTTCTCCTCCATTGGGTAAAACGGCTTTCACACTGAACCAATCCTCCTGATTGTAATCATGTCCGTATACAATCATAGAGTCCGCCGTTGTGCGTCCGATTGAATCCATGTACTGCGCTCCCAACATACTAACTTCATACTCTGCTGCGCCAGGAACTGCATCCCAGGTTAAAAGCAACGAATCCACACATACCCACTCAAAGTCAATATTCTGTGGAGTTTCTGCAATAACAAAGTTGTAATCGGAAGTATCGGAAACTGCTCCACGGCTTACCCTTATCAAAGCTCTTTCAGATGGTCCGGAAGGCACGGTCCACACTCGTTCACGCTCGGTCCCGGCAACACTTGAAGCAATAAATACCCACGATGCTCCATTATCCAATGAGTACTCCACTGAGAATGTTCCCGTATTGTCATAAGCATCCCACCGGATTATCTCCTGTTCTCCTGGCACGAAGCCTTCTCCCCCGTAAGGATAAGTTACGGTGATGTCATCCATTATAAACTCCCAGGTTATATAATATGGCTGCGTTCCAGCCGGAACCGCAAACCCGTTTATATCTACTGTATAGGTTCCTACGGCAGGAGATACAATTCTCACCTGCTCCATGTTATTCAAACTATCTCTTCCCAGAACTGCATTATTGGATAAAGTGGTGATGTTTGGCGTCGGGTCAAGAACCAGCGGTTGATGCGTTAAGGCGGAAGGATCTTCGACAGTCAAATCGAGGTCATTCACCAAAATGATAGTAGAAGATGGAGACCCCGCATCTTCCATCCAGTAGAGCATTACTCTCATCTCTGCCACACCTGAAGGTACCGTGATGGTATGTGAAGTTTGGGTTCCATGATCAACACTATCCAGTAAAAATCTGGATTCTTCGAGTACAGACACTGCTCTTCCTCCATTCACACGCCCCCATCCGAAAGAATAATCTGGTCCGGGATTTCCAAGATCATCTGCTGTATTTAATAAACATGCTTTTATTAAACCCGAGTTTGGATCAGTTCCTCCATTAAGTTCTCTATAGGCATGATACAATTGCGCTGTCACCCCTGCTATACCAGGTGCCGCCGCCGAGGTACCTCCTCCTGCAGTATAAGTGTTGTCAGGATCGGTTGACAATTGACCAGCTCCATGCGCTGAAATATCCGGCTTTAATCTCCCATCTTCGGATGGTCCTCTCGAACTTGAATTTTGAAGATTATCGCTTTCATCGAGATTGGCAGTAGCAATTACATTCTTACCTATTTTGTGTCCACCGGTTACGTTACCAAAAGCACTACCTGCCCCATAACCACAATCATTGCCACCACTATTTCCGGCAGAAAAAACCTGTAGCAAAGAAGGATTTGTAAAAATCTCATCATCCACCTGTTCGGTAAGTGATGTGTATCCGGCGTTACACCCATCACTGTATGATGAATTAAAGATCATCACCTGATCATTCTGGTGTAGTGTAACCGTGTTAGGTAATGAAGAATTATACTGTCGGATAAACAAGAAAGTTCCTGTTGCCATTCCACGCATGGTTGGGTCTAAGTTCCCGGCGCCTCCCAGGATTCCGGCGACCATGTCGCCATGATCTCCTACAAAATCTCCGGCCACATCGGTTTGATCCGTCCTACCCGTAAAATCAATATGTGGACCAACAAACCCATCGTCATTCACAGCCACAGTAACTCCAGTACCGTCATACTTTCTGCCCAATCCA
The DNA here is from genome assembly GCA_965267315.1 of Parvicellaceae bacterium. Taxonomy (GTDB): domain Bacteria; phylum Bacteroidota; class Bacteroidia; order Flavobacteriales_D; family Parvicellaceae. Next base: position 2,306,050 of record OZ253949.1, on the reverse strand, counting down.
TAATCCTGATCCATCATATTGGCCCGATGTAGACTTCTGCCGTGATCATGTTCAGGCTGACCCGGTTCCGGAGCCAGGTCCACATATCTTACGAACCATTTCCCTGCAATTGCTGCGATCTGGTCTTCATCAACCGAAGTGTAATACAATTGGGCATGAGGTACCTTAGAGGAAAACTCCATACCATTCCAAAATTCAGCATCACCGCCGGACAAACGCACCCCATCAAAAACCTTAATCACAATGCGAATTTTCTTTCCTTCCAACGCCCAATCCGGAAGTGGACGCTCCTTAATCCTTTGGAGCATCTTCATCTGCATCGGTAACATGGCCACACTGCGGATATTCAAATCTCGTAACGTTTGTTGTTGGATGGTCGCCGGAATTTTTGCCACATAGGCCTTGTTGGGAATGTACTCGGTGAATTCGATTCCCGCTTGCTTAATTCTGGTATGCTGTTCCTTCGTTGGAAGTTCATTGAATTGAATCAATCGAAATACATGTGAATGACTGTTTTCCGTTAAAACATGATTAACTCCCAAATCAAGGTTCTCCTCTAACAGAATTGACCCACTTTTTAGAAGGATATGATTGGACTGCTGTGCAAAGGTTACTGAGTAAATACCGAGGGTTAGGACACAAAAAAGGCTGGATAGTGTTCGTTTCATCCAATAAATATAATTGATAACGAGATTGAAAATTGTCGGGAAGGTGATTTTTGAGAATTGTAGGCGCGGAGGTTCAGGCAATCAACAATACGTAATGCAATCAGGCTCTGTAAATTTAAGCTGCTCAAACTCGCTCATTTAAATACAAATAGAAACCAATTGTGTTTTTGATAAGATAGAGGTGTAAACCAAGGAAAACTATACTAGATTGCGTGTGATTTGGGTATCGAATAATTTCCAGCTTAATTTGATTGATTCAAAGGAATTGCCGATACGGTATCCGTTATATTCAGAAAAATGAAAAAGCTTGCTATTGCTATAGTCATGGTATCGCTGCTTGGCTGTAAAGTAAAGGAGTGTGTAAACCCAAACGGCACTACCAACTGTAACTGCGTTCACGAAGAAATTGGTACCTGGCAGAAGGATGGAAAGCCATTCACAGGATACTGCGAGACTTATCAAGGGGATACTTTGGTTAGTTCAAGCACCATGGAAAACGGCTTAATTCACGGCGAATTGATAGAATATTATCCCAACGGCAATAAGCGGATTAGCACTGAGTACAAGAATGGCATGGTAGATGGCACGATTAGTTTTTACAGAAAAGATGGAACGCCGGATCAGAGTGGATACGTGGTTGGGAATAAAAAGCAAGGTGATTGGTTTATGTACTACGAAAATGGTAAGATCAAATCCCATGATCACTATAAGGACAATATACTGAACGACACCAGCAAGATGTTTTATCGCAATGGCAACTTACGAGCTGTTGGTTATTACAATATGGGATCTGAGGGTAGCAGCTGGATGTTCTACGACAGCATCACCGGGAAATTTGATGGTTACGGACTGTTTGAAAACGGTCAGATGGTAGGAATTGCGCCGGTTTATGATGGCACCTGGCCGATCTATGTAAATGAAAAAAATGACACCCTTGCCATTAATATGGATACCGCTGTGTTCTACAGTGGATTTACCACCCTTGTTCAATTTGTTAGTTTGGATAAGGTGATACCAACAGACGGGCAAACGGTTAAGGTGGATGCCGGTGAATTTGCCGTAATTCCGATCTCCGAAGGACAGTTTTTGTATCAAATAGAAGTGTTGCCTACAGATCGGAAGCATCTTAACCTGAAAGTATCGCTAACTGGAACGAATCAACCTGATAAGGCTCTGGCTGAGTTTAACGTACCTATAGTGGAGAACGATGACTAGTTTTCTTCCTAAACCTTTGGCCGGATGTGTTTCTTGCCCTGAATTTGGGTTTCGTGCAACCATTTATGGGCCACGTTAAATCCTGCTATCCAAATAAATCCTGAAGGTTTACCGAACAGTGATTCCGAGTAGTTTTGGATATTGAATTTTATTGATAAGAAATTATCAAATGATTTCTTCTGGAGATATATGTAATACGAATCTGTCTTTTCAGCTTCAGTCTTTTTAACAAATTCATTGAACAATTCATCATATTCGCAACTGCCAATTTCAAAGCAATCCTCCGCCAGATTTGGAGCATTGATCTCCAAATGAACCGTGTGGGCTAATTCTAACACTAACTTTTTAGTAACCCATTCATCCCCTTCCTCACTATTCCCTTCCCAGTTATAATAGTCAATTACAAGAGTCGTGGTACGATCAAACAAATCACCGGACTTAAAGCTAATCGAATCAATAAGAGAGTCATGAAAATTTAAGTTCTCGAGATGATGCTTATAGTTTTCTATCATAAACCAGAAGATTAGTAATCAAAATCACAAACAGGGGTAAGTCAAAACTGTTAGCTACTTCTTAAACTTCAACTTCTCCGACCTTCCCTTCTTGAAAATCTTGTTGCTCATTTCTTTTCCTCTTCTCAGTTTCTTTTGCTCTTCGTAGGGCAATGCCGCAATCTCCTTGCACTCATCTGAGCAACAGGTATTCATCTTTTCCTGGCATTTCGGGCACTGAATAAAAAGCAAATGACAGGCCTCATTGGCACAATTTACATGAGAGTCCCATGGTTCTCCACATTGGTGGCACTGAGCGATAACATCATCGGAAATTCTTTCGGCACGTCGGTGATCAAACACAAAATTCTGTCCCAGGAATTTGTTCTCCAGCCCTTGTTCACGAACCTGCCGGGTGTACTCAATAATACCGCCATTTAATTGATAAACTCTCTTAAAGCCCTTGTGCTTGTAATATGCACTTGCCTTCTCGCAGCGAATACCTCCGGTGCAGTACATCACCAGATTCTTATCTTCCTTATGCTCCTTTAGCTGATCTTCAATGATATCCAAAGAATCGCGGAATGTATCTACATCAGGTGTAATGGCTCCCTGAAAATGACCAATTTCACTTTCATAGTGATTCCTCATGTCTACAAGTACCGTATTCTCGTCTTCCAGAAGGCGATTGAAATCCTCCGCATCGAGATGAACGCCTTTGTTTGTTACATCGAAGGTTTCATCATTCAATCCATCCGCAACAATCTTTTCCTTCACCTTGATCTTCAATTTCAGAAACGACTTATTATCATGCTCAATCGCCACATTCAAGCGAATTCCATCTAGAAAGGAGATATCGTACAACTCCTGTCTGAATGTCTCAAAATTTTGAGCCGGCACAGATATTTGAGCGTTAATCCCCTCTTTGGCGACATAAGTTCTGCCCAAAACTCCCAGTTTATCCCAGGAAACAAACAAATGATCTCTGAATAATTGCGGATTGGAAATATGCGCATACTGGTAGAAGGATATGGTAATTCGCTTCTCCCCGGCTTCGTCAATTAGCCTGGCCCTTTCCTCCGCACTTAATTTATTGTACAGTTGCATGCTATACCAATTTTTAAGTTTGAAGAACTGCAAAGTTACAAACTTCCGCAGAAGGCTATGAAGTGGATATCAGAGCCGAACCGTTTGTCCGATTTTCCGGACTTTTTTCGAGTTTACTCGTACATGTAGGGGCTTTTTCCCACCAGGCTCAAACTTCCCAATTCCGTTTATCCGAATCGTATCAGAAAAGGCCGGAATCCGACGTACAAAAAAGTGTTATGAAAACGCAATTGTCATTTAAACCCACCAGGTGGATAGGCATTTCACAGCTACTGATTGCATTTCTGGTTATATGTTTTATTCTATTCACAAATAGTGGGTGGCGTATGTTACAGCAACCGGAATCTGATATACCAATCTGGATGTTTACGATCTGGATTATCGGAATAATTGTCCAATGGTATTTCCAATACGGAAGGTACGCAGACATCAGTACCAACGGACATAGTCTGGAAATTCAATACCTGACCGGAAGCATGAGATTGAGAAAGGATCGGATTGTTCGGTTTATAAGATTAGAGAAACATCAGGTATGGCCCTGGAAAAGGGTTTACCGAATGAAACTGATCTACAAAACAAAAACTGGGAAGGAAAAGACAATCAGATATTACGCTGATGCCACGAAAAAGAAAATTCCTGTGAATTTGGAGATGTACAGGAATCTGGTGTCGGACGATCAACTTGTCAACTTTCAATAATCCATCACAGCTGGAGTGGCAGATCTTTTAACACTGCGCCAAAACACCCGACGTAGCAAACGGTTACAGTTTGTCCCATCACCGTCGGGGTGAATAGCAGGCCGCTGAATGCAAGGATAGGTGGCCTGCTTCCTATAAAGAATTTCTCAATGTTGCCGGTCTTGGACTTCCGATAGGCATCGGAACAGACTGACAACATTGAGAAATTCTAGTTTTTAGCCCTCTCCAATAATCGAAAAGCGATGCGTTTGCGCTTAACGTCTACTTCCAGTACTTCAACTTCTACGTGTTGATGCAGACTCACAATTTCATTGGGGTCGGAAATAAAACGGTCGGCCATATTTGATATATGAATGAGGCCATCCTGTTTCGCTCCCACATCGACAAAGCAACCAAAATTGGTAATGTTTGTAACGATCCCGGGCAACCTCATCCCCGCTCTCAAATCTTCTATTTTATTTACCGACTTGTCGAATGAAAAAACCTTTGCTTTTTTCCGGGGATCACGACCGGGCTTCAACAGTTCATCAACAATATCCTGGATAGTTGGTAAACCAACCTCATCTGAAACATAGTCAGTGAGATTAAGCTTACTAAGCGCATTTTCATTACCAATCAGTTCTTCTACCGGCAGTTTCAGGTCTTTACTAATCTGATCAACCAATGAGTACCTCTCCGGATGTACCGCTGAATTGTCCAGAGGATTAGTTGCATCCGGTATTCTCAGAAAGCCGGCGCATTGTTCAAAAACTTTCTCTCCCATTCTGGACACTTCCAGTAATTCATGCCTGCCTTTAAACCCGCCATTTTCGGCCCTGTGTTTTACGATATTCTCGGCCAGTACCGGACCTACACCGGCCACATACGTCAGCAGATACTTAGACGCTGAATTCACATTAACGCCTACTGTGTTCACACAACTTTCCACTACAAGATCTAGTGATTGTTTCAGACGCTTTTGGTCTACATCGTGTTGGTATTGCCCAACGCCAATACTCTTAGGATCAATCTTTACCAATTCTGACAAAGGGTCCATTAATCTTCTTCCTATTGACACCGCTCCACGGACTGTGACGTCGTATTCCGGAAATTCCTCTCGCGCTACTTTGCTTGCTGAGTAAACTGATGCCCCATCTTCCGAAACAACAAAAACTTGCAATGAACGATCAAAACGAATTCTGGAAATGAAATTTTCAGTCTCTCTGGAAGCGGTTCCATTCCCAATTGCAACGGCCTCAATTTTATAGGTTTGCACCAGATTGGAAATCTTGTTCATTGCCTTAGAGGTCTCTCGCTGGGGAGCATGAGGGTAGATGTTCTCATTGTGCAGCAGTTCCCCATATTCATCCAGACACACCACCTTACAGCCACTTCTGAACCCTGGGTCAATTGCCAAAATTCGTTTATGTCCCAGCGGTGCCGCCAAAAGCAACTGTCTCAGGTTTTTGGCAAACACGCTGATCGCCTCTTCTTCGGCCTTCTCCCGTGCCGTTTTTCTGATTTCTGTCTCTAACGCAGGTCGAAGAAGTCGCTTATAGGCATCTTTAGCAGCCATGGCCACCTGCTCGGAGCTTTGGGAATGCCCTTTCACGAAGAAATCTTCCACTAATTTAATCCCTTCCTTATCATCCGGAGCTACGGATACCCTTAGAGCCCCTTGTTCCTCACCTCTTAAAATTGCCAGCAAACGGTGAGACCTGCATTTGTACAATGGTTCCGAAAACCTAAAATAATCCCGGAATTTCTCCCCTTCTTCTTCCTTTCCTTTTACCAGTTTTGCGGATATTTCAGCGTTTCGCTGATAGAATCTGCGAAGCCTTGAACGCAAGGCGGCATTCTCGTTCATCCACTCCGATATAATGTGTCTTGCTCCCTCAAGTGCTTCTTCGGCACTGGTCACTTCACCACTTAAGAACTGGTTTGCTCTTGTTTTGGTGGCCTGCTCTTTTTGCGACATCAAGATTTTGGCCAAAGGTTCGAGGCCTCTTTCTTTGGCCACCGTAGCCTTTGTTTTACGCTTTTGCTTGAAAGGCAGGTAAATGTCTTCCAATAGTTGTAGATCCGTTGTGTCGTGGATTTTTTGCTTCAGCTCGTCGGTGAGTTTCCCTTGCTCCGAAATTGAATTCAGTACCGTCTTCTTACGCTTTTCCAGTTCATGGATTTTGTCGCTGACAATTTTAATTTGTTGAATACTAACTTCATCAAGTCCCCCACTTTTTTCCTTCCGATATCTGGAAATAAACGGAATCGTGGCTCCTTCATCCAGCAGGTTAATCACGTTCTTTACCTGCCAATCTTTTAAACCTGTTTCACCAGCAATTGCCTGCACTCTGTCCATTGGACAAATGTAAGTTTTGTATTACCAATTGCTACCCAGATAAAGAGAAACTCCGGCGGTAGCATAATAACTTCTGTAGCTGGTTTTAATCTGTGCATCGGCATAAGGCAACCATCGTTTCAGGGAAAGGTCGAAATTATATCCTCCTTGCACAAATACACTAAATGGGAAAAATTTAACGCGGGCATCTACTCCGGCGCCCAGAATAACTGCTGGATTGGTATAAATATTAACATTATCGGATCCTGAAGATGCCAAAATAGTTGGGTCGTTTACGATCGGTATTGGATCGTTCAATGTTTCTTCCAATTTCATTCGTGCCCAGCCAAAGTTATAGAACAGGGCGACTTGAAAATGTTTATTATCAATGGTTGGATATCCGGCATGCCCAAGAATACTGTAACCGGATAAGTCGAGGGTTAAGGAATCATTGCCTTTCGGCTCCTTCTTCCACCAGTTATAGCTAAACCCGCCATAGAAAAAAGTGGGCTCATATCCACGAAATGCTACGGAATACCCCATGGTCAATCCATCGTATGGCTCTAACCCATATTTTGCGAGTGCCGAATTTAGTTCGCCAAAATTGAATCCGGTGAACTGAATCCCTCCCTGAAAATGATAATAGCTATAAAAGTCTGTTCCGGTTCCTAACGTGGTGGTCTTCCTTTGATTAAAATAGCTGCTGGGTGTTTGGAAGTTAAAAATTGCATATTCATAAGGAATCCCTTCAGGTTGGTAGTCCAAAATTCTCTTTGTAGTTGTGTCTTTTTTTAACTCGTCTAATTGCGCAAGGTATAGCCCCTTCTTAGATATGTCTACCCCCTTAAAATAGGCATCAGCAAGCGACTTGTCCCGTGAACCCGGCTGCTGGAAAGGATACTGAACCGCATAAGAACTGCCATAGGTATATATCTGGTGATAGATAAATGGTAGTTGAAACACTTTGCCTTTTAAATTTACCGATCCAGATTCATCCAATCGTTGGGCAAATGATCTGAAACTCTCAAAGTAACATTGGTCTATTTTACTGCTATCCTGCACATGGCAGCGACCAAATTGGCCAAATACCTTTTCACCAGGATTATCCTTCAGGTAATTGATCATGGTCTGATACATCTGTTGTTCCCGGTAAATAGAATGCTGAACCGTTTGGTTTCCCATTTCAACGTTCCATTTCAGGCCTTTCCTGAGCCCTTCCATGATGTTATGAAAGTCGGGTGCTAAATCTCCTAGGTAAGCGGTAATTCCACTTTTCAAGCTGTCGTAATCCTGAAACAACAAGGTGGCACTCCTGTAGTAATCCATGTAGTTATACCCTCTGTAATAAGTGAGATTCATGGTTTGATAGTCTTGTAAGCCCCATTGATTGTATTGATCCTGAAGCGCAGCAATGGACTCGATGATCATCACCAGGCTATCGGGTGCACTCTTCTTTGGCAACAGAGCCTCCAGTGCGTTAAATGTACTACCCCAGTTTCTGTCTATGTCAACACACTTGATTTTAAATGGATTGGTATCCTTCTGGGTCAGGTAATAACTCCGTAAACTATCTACCAAACCAAACTGTTGAGGGAAATAACTTTTCTTCATTAAGTCTCTGGCCACGGTGTCTCCTTCATACACGTATTGAGTAATGAGCCACTCCACTCCCAGGCCAAACTCCATTACGAAAGTGTTCACATCATACTTTTCATGCAGGTACTTAAAAAATTTGAAGCTAAATGGGAGGTTCTCGTTCCTGAAATTATGGTTCTCTCCGGTTAGGATGATTTGCTTGTCCTGCAAAACCGCTTCAAGCATTTCAAAATCTGAAAAGTCGTTGATACTATCTGGCTCAAGCTTTTTGTATTGTTTTAGTTGAGAATAGGCAGAATTGACCAGCAGCAAACAAAGAAGAACCGGAACAAACCTAAGAACGAGGGATTTAATCATGTTACTTATTATATAATATCAGTACTCTTTCTATGTTGGAACTAGTAGAAAGGTAACCTAGTTGGTTTCCTAATAAGTCATAGGCATACAATTCGTTACCTTCTACGCACCATAAAACGTTATTCACTTTATCGTATTCCAATTGCGTAAATGTATGTCCGGATTCAACCTGAATCAGGGAATTGGTGGAATAAGTATAAGTGTATAACCCAAGATCGTGGGCAAGAATCAACTTATCTCCACTTATGCCGTAACTGTCGTAAATACTTCCGGCCGGTATAGCATGTGGCTCCCAAAACGAGTTTCCGGAATAATTGTAAATCTCCATTTTACCCTGCCCGGAAGGACTATTACTAAGCACAAATAATTCATTATCTGTCCGCACCTCCCAGGAAACCAGGTCGTTTGCATGACCAATGGACTGATCAAAAGCTCCACTGTTAGCGTAGTAAATTCCCATCTGACGAGTGTCCGTAACCTCATGCACTTGTTCAACAATTATTTTATCCGACCAGAAGTAAACATCATCGGGTTGGTGATCTAACGGAGAAATCACAGAACCTCCTACTGTTCCGCTTTGACCATAAGTGTAGGTTCTTCCTGTTGTGGTTGAAACAATCAACTGCCCCGTGGGACCAGTAAACAGTTTGTGATAATAAGCTTGCGGCGGGTTCCCGGGATTCTCCCGAAACCAGATAGTGTCTATAATATCTGTATGATAGGCAACCAGCCCGTCATTAAAAGTACCCATAGTCACCAGATTCTGGTAGTAAGAATTAACCGCTGCACCTCCATACTCACTATCAAACGTATGATGCAGTGTAACAGAACTACCATCGGTAGAATACCACTCCTGAGTACCTGGATTTGGCGTAGAAACAATGAACATGTCCTCTATGCTGAGCGGAACTCCCGTAACGTTAATCTCTACATAATCAGAACCCTCATTCACCCCATCGAAGGCGGTTACTTTCACGTAATACCTTCCCGACTCCATGTGAATATCATGCAAGCTTATGGCCCTGGTAATGGTAGTATTATTAGATGAAACAGGCACATTCAATCTTGAAAGAACCGTTATGAACTGGTCATTCTGAATCTCAACAGTTACCTGCTCCAGATTGCTATCATCAGCAACGTTTGCTACCACAGTAAAAACATCAAACACATTATGGTTACTCAAATTCGATGGTGCAGTAATCGTAACGGTAGGTGGAGTTTCATCCTTTGCCTTCCTGCACCCGGCAAGAACGACTAAGGCAAATGTTAGCAATATGGCAATCTGTGAACTTTTCAACCAGCAAAAGGTACCGTATTTTAATAAGATAACGTATCTTATAGAAACCGAATTGCTCAGGCTATTGTGGTTGTGGTGGTTATCAACAAATGTTGATAACCCCTCTTAACAACTTGTTGGAGGTTTAATCTGATCACACGCAACTATTTCCCGGGATTTCGGTCTATCTTTGAAGTTATGAGTGATATTGAAGTGAAGGGACAACGGCGAAGTTTGAAGCAGTCTGGCTTTCAAATGCCGGCTGATGGAGGAAAATTACCTCCGCAGGCAGTTGACCTTGAGGAGGCGGTATTGGGCGCATTGATGCTGGAAAAAAATCCGGTAAACGATGTTATTGACGTGCTTAAACCTGAAAGTTTCTACAAAGAGGCACATCAAAAAATCTACGGAGCAATCATGGATTTATTTGCCGCTTCGGAACCTATCGATATCTTAACTGTTACCAACAAACTTCGCTCAAAAGGAGAGTTGGATGTAGTTGGTGGACCTTATTACATCTCGCAGCTTACAAATAGAGTTGCCTCAACTGCTCACGCGGAAACCCACGCCAGAATTATCGCTCAAAAGTTCATCATGCGTGAGTTGATCAGAATCTCCGGAGAAACCATTCGTAATGCTTATGACGAAACCACCGATGTATTCGATCTCCTGGATCGTGCAGAATCTGAGTTATACGGGGTAGCCGAAGGCAACATTCGTAAGAACTATGACTCCATGAGTCAGATCATGAAGCAAGCGCTCGATCAGATTGAACATGCTCAGAACCGTGAAGATGGTATTAGCGGAATCAATAGTGGTTTTGCAGAGTTGGATAGAATCACTTCAGGGTGGCAGCGATCGGACATGATTGTACTTGCGGCCAGACCGGGTATGGGAAAAACCGCTTTCGTACTATCCATGGCTAGAAACTCGGCTGTGCAATTCGGACATCCCGTTGCGGTATTCTCACTGGAAATGAGCTCCATCCAATTGGTCAATCGTTTGATTGCCAGTGAAACGGAGATTTCGGCTGAAAAACTTCGAAAAGGAAATCTTGAACCACATGAGTATCAGCAACTGCATTCAAGAATTGGTGAGCTATCAAAAGCACCCATCTTTATTGATGACACTCCTGCCCTTTCAATTTTCGAACTGCGGGCGAAAGCAAGGAGGTTGAAGCAGCAGCACAACATCGACCTTATAATCATTGATTACCTCCAACTGATGACCGCCGGCACAAGTAAAGGCGGCAACCGGGAGCAGGAAATTTCAACCATCTCAAGATCGATTAAGGAAATTGCAAAAGAACTTGATGTTCCCATTATTGCTCTTTCTCAGTTAAGTCGTTCTGTTGAAACGAGAGGCGGCGATAAAAAACCAATGCTATCGGATCTGAGGGAATCCGGAGCAATAGAACAGGACGCAGATATTGTAACTTTCATCTACCGACCGGAGTACTATGGTATAACGGAAGATGAAGACGGAAATCCTACAAATGGAACCGGCGAGATCATTATCGCGAAACACCGAAACGGTTCCCTGGCCTCTGTTCGGTTAAAATTCATCGCTCATTTGGCAAAATTTGCTAACATGGACACAATGGATTATAGTGGAGATCCGTTTGCATCATTAGGCCCTAACGAAGAATTTGATTCTGGCAGCAGAATTGTAGGGTCTAGTATGAATGATGACTTTGGCGACGACAATTTTAGTGATGATAATTTTGATCTGAACCAGGGTTTTGACGACACACCATTTTAAATGAAAAGATTTATCACCATAGCGCTTATTTGTTTTCTGGCGAATGTTTCATTCGCTGCAAAAATTCTGATTCCTATGGATGCTACCAGCCAGGCGAATCACATTAAAGCCTATGGAATAGCTTATTGGGTGCTTCAAAACGATATTGAAGTGGAATGGCTGTTAAACTATCGTGGCGGATCTTTTTTGATGGATCATTACAAAACAATTGAAGAAGAGTTGGTGATCCGCGGAGTGTCATTTGAAAAAATTGCCGATGTACAGGCTCAAACTATAAAAGATCAAATATCAGATCCGGAGGTGAATCAGGAGGTGGTAGCCCTGCATAAAGCTCCTAAAATTGCAGTTTATTCTCCTGATGGAAAGCAACCCTGGGATGATGCGGTTACATTGGTGCTCACCTATGCAGAGATTCCTTACGACGTGGTATATGATTCGGCCGTAATTGCAGGGGATTTGCCAGAGTACGATTGGCTACACCTGCACCACGAAGATTTCACGGGGCAGTATGGAAAGTTCTACAGAAGTTACCGAAACGCTCCCTGGTATAAGCAACAGCAGGCAGATGCAGAGGCTATGGCAGCCAAACTTGGATTCAAGAAAGTTTCCGAAATGAAGCGGTCTGTTGCCATTAACATCCGCAATTACACGGCCGGAGGAGGGTTCCTCTTTACCATGTGCTCCGGAACAGATTCTTACGACATTGCCCTTGCCGCGCAACATACCGACATTTGTGATTATATGTTCGACGGAGATCCTCCAAGTCCAAATGCCCAAAACGAATTGGATTATGATGAAACCTTTGCCTTCAAAGATTTTCGGCTACGCATGAATCCTATGGAATACGAGTTTTCAGATATAGACGGGACTACAGCCCACCGAGTGCCAGAACAACAGGACAAATTCACGTTGTTTGATTTCAGCGCGAAATGGGACATCGTTCCCACAATGCTGTGTCAGAACCACACCACCATCGTCGACGGATTTATGGGGCAAACCACTGATTTCTACAAAAAATATTTAAAAAGCAATGTCCTGGTAATGGGAGAAAATAAGTCGATCGGTACGGCAAAATACATTCACGGCGAATTTGGAAAAGGACAGTGGACTTTCTATGGCGGACATGATCCTGAAGACTTCAGACACTACGTTGGTGATCCTCCCACTGATTTGGACTTGTTCCCCAACTCTCCGGGATACCGATTAATTCTGAACAACATCTTGTTCCCAGCTGCAAAGAAGCAGCCTCAGAAGACGTAGGTTTTTTCTACCTACTTGTTTTAATGGCACCTACACCAACAAGTACCCTCAACGATTTGGATTTTACGGAATCGGAAACCATACAGTCCCTATGGAGCGGTTATGGCAAATTGCTTCGGGTAAAGGACCAATCCGGCAAAACTTATATCCTAAAACATATTCAGTTAAGTGAAAATGGAAATCATCCCCGGGGATGGAATACTCAAATCTCGCATCGGCGCAAGGCCAAATCCTACGAAATAGAGCTGTACTGGTACCAGCATTTTGCCAAACCCAGGAGCCTACCGAGAATTCCGAAATTTATTGATGCTAAAAAATCCGCAAATGAGTTTTTCTTGTTGATGGAAGATCTGGATCAGGCAGGTTACGATTTACGCAAAACTTCTGTTTCTGATACGGAAATTAAAGCCTGTTTGCATTGGTTGGCTCAATTTCACGGGACGTATCTTGGAGTTCAACCGGAAGAACTCTGGCCGGTTGGTACATACTGGCACCTCAACACCCGCCCGGATGAATTGAAAGCCATGCCGGAGTCTGACCTTAAGTCTGCCGCACCTCAACTTGACGGAATACTAAATAGCTGCACTTACAAAACGATTGTTCACGGAGACGCGAAACTCGCCAATTTTTGTTTCTCTGCTAACGGTAAGGTAGCAGCTGTAGACTTTCAATACGTAGGTGGTGGTTGTGGAATGAAAGACGTGATTTACTTCTTAAGCAGTTGTCTGACAGAGCGTCAACTGGATAGACAAGCCGACGGCTATATAGACTATTACTTTAAAGAACTTTCACAAGCCATACCTGATTCTTTAAATTTTGAACAGCTCGCTTATGAATGGCGAGAAATGTACCCTTATGCATGGGCAGATTTTGTTAGATTTCTGGAAGGCTGGATGCCAGGACATTATAAACTGCATGGCTATTCCAGGCGGCTCACCCTGGAGGCCATTAGCAAACTTAACGGATCGTGAACCATTCAATGCCACACCTTGCCATGCGATTTATGCACGCAAGCAAGTCGGCATTCTTGCAGAAACAGGTGTTCACCACGTTGTCGATAAAATAGGGAATGATGTGATTTTAACGTTCGAGTGAACCGTGCTCTTCGTTGTCTTGTTCCGTGCCGTTTGAGTAATTGACTTATATTCGTGTCACCTTGCTAAACTACCCTACATATGGCTAAGAATAGAGTTGCCAATATCTTAATAACAGCATTAGCCCTTTCCTTTATAGTTTTAAGTGTAGCATTAATTTCTCGATCCAATCAAGTCAGAAATCGAATCGAAGTTAACGCCACTACAATTGGCATACTCGCTAATTCCAACCTTGATGCAGAAGCTATCCAAGACACCCTATTTTCTGCTACACCAACACACCTTAAACAGCTGATAATAAAGCTTCAACAAAACACCAAGGCTCTGACCTCCGTCAGCTCAAACGGGGCGGCAATCTCCATCTTAGATGAACTGGACCAGCTAACCATAAGTAGCGACCAGGATCGTAAGCTATTACTTGAGTCGCTCAACAATTTTAGGCGAATGAACAATACTCAAATTTCAACGCTGAGAATGGAACTGGCGGAGTATTCTGAAACCTTGGCCAGACTTTGGAATTACAGTCATGTGTTAATTGTTTTTGCCTGTTTCCTTGCGGTGGCATGTTCAATTGTTATGGTACTTGTTCGACGTGCCAGAAAAACGATCAACGAAGCCAAGATTCGCAGTAAACAGATAATAGATCACGCCAGAGGAAGTATTATCATTTGTGACAATCAAGGACATATAATTGAAGTAAACGCAAGTGCCTGCGAACTGCTAGGGTTCACACAACAAGAACTGATTGGCATGGACATTGAGCATATATATGATAATCCAATTGAATACGAAGCTGTACAGCGAGCCATTCACGAACAGGGCTATTTTCATGGAATTATTGTTAACAAAACAAAACATAGTGAGCACAAAAAAGTGCAATTATCAGCCAACATTCTAAAGAATGAGAAAGGGGAGGTGGTTGCAACTATGGGTATTTCCATGGATCTCACGCAAGAGATAGAAGATGATGAGCATTTTAAATATATCATTAATAATGCCTCAGATATCATATATACATGCACCTACGATGGCACTATCACTTATCTAAATGACATTGGGGTTAACCTTTTAGAATACGATCGAAGCGAGTTGTTAGGTCGTAACTTTTCTATGTTAATCGATGATGAGTGGAAGGAACAGGTAGTAAAATTTTATGAGCACCATTTCGAGAAGAAATTGGCCGAATCATATTTTGAATTCAAATTGCGAAAAAAATCCGGCCATACGTTCTGGGTGGGGCAATATGTTAAATCCAGGTTTCAAGGGTTGAAAGGAGACCAAATTGAATCCTTCTTCGGTATAATAAGGGACATCGATGACCGAAAGACCGCTGAAATCAGGTTAGCAAATAGCGAAGCAAGATATCGAGAATTATTTGACAACTCAGGTGATCTTATACAGAGTATTGATAACCTGGGCAATTTCCTTTATGTGAACAAAAGCTGGTCTGAAAACATGGGGTATTCAGAACAGGAGTTAAAAGAACTCAATCTATTCGATTTAATTCACCAGGATAGTCAAGAACATTGTAAAACCCTATTTGAGGAAATTCTCACAAATAAAGAATGCCCTTTGCAAAAGGTTACATACCAATTGTTGACTAAAAATGGCGATGTAATCATTGTAGAAGGTTCGATAAGTCTATCTCTAACCGAAAACGGTGAACTAAAGTCCATTCAAACTTTTCTCCGAAATATAACAGCTGAAAAACGTGCGCAAGAATTGTTGGAAAAGAGCGAACAATCGCTGAGGCAAATAACCGAAACACTTAGTGACGTTTTTTACCTGTACAATATAAAAGAACAGAAATATGAGTATATAAGTCCCAACTGCGAAGAGGTACTGGGAGCAGATCAAACGTTTTTTTATAAAGGTGCCAGCCATGTTGATCAATTCGTTCATCCGGAAGACGTTGAGCTACTCAAAAACTCTAACCGTCAGGTGGACAAAGGTCAAGAATATGAAATAGAGTATCGGATCATTGTCAATGAAGAAACTAAATGGATCAGTGAAAAATCATATCCTATTTTGAATGAAAACGGCCTCATCGTTAGTAACTCTGGCATCTGCAGAGATATTACTGATATCAAGAACGCACAAAAAGTTATCGACCAGCAGAACCTCGAAATTCAACAAAGCATTAACTACGCCAGGAACATACAAACCTCTGTGCTCCCTACGAAAAAGGAGATCAGCAACATATTTAGCGATTCATTCGTATTTTATCAGCCTAAGGACGTTCTCAGCGGAGACTTCTTTGTAGTTGACTTACTTCGAACTAATGAAGGAAGAGAATTAAAAGCTTGCATTGTTGCAGACTGCACCGGACACGGAGTTCCAGGAGGAGTTTTAAGTTTACTATGCCACGGTTTGATCAAAGAAACCTTTACTCATCAGTCCATTAACTCTCCTGCAGAAGCGTTGGACTACGTCCGTGATAAGCTGGTTAAGCTTTTCCGTTCAGATTCTGAACGACATATTAACGATGGCATGGACATTGCCTTTTGCGTTTTTGACACGGATAATAACGTTCTCCATTACGCGAGCGCTAATTTGAATATCATTAGACTAAGGGACGGCGAAATTGATGAACTCCTGGGCGACAAACAACACGTCGGCTTCAACTACACCCCCCAACCATTTACCAACCAACAAGTTAAGCTAGAGAAGGGAGATATATTTGTCTTGAGTTCGGACGGTTATCAAGATCAGTTCGGAGGCCCACGAAACAAGAAATTTATGAAACGTAATTTTCACCGAACCATAGTCGAAAATCACGAACAGAGCATGCACGAATTAGGGGTTGTTCTGAATTCTACAATTAACACCTGGAAGGGCGACGAGCCTCAAATAGATGACATAACGGTGGTAGGAGTACGAATATAGAGGGATGGGTGTACACTAATACAAGACTTTTCAGACATCAATAGGCCAGTGTCTGTGCACACATCCCGTTCATCATTTAACAGACAAACCATCTAACCACCAATTATTACATTTGCCAACCGATGAAAAGGTGGTTGTGTTTTACAATATTACTGCTAGGCTTTTTTTCCATACCCGCGCAAGAACCAGCGACTCTTAGTTTAAACATTAAAAAAGCAACAGATCGCATTAGGCTTGATGGGGTACTGACGGAACAATCGTGGAGGGACGCGGACGTAGCGGCTAACTTCTTTCAAAACTTTCCGGCAGATACCTCCTTTGCTGAAACGAAAACCGAAGTGCGGATGACATTTGATAATGATTTCATTTACATCGGAGCTATCTGTTACGACGACATCGAAGGCGACTACGTAATTCAGTCGTTAAAGCGAGACTTCTCCTACCCGATTTCAGACGCGTTTGCCGTGTTTATTGATCCATTTTATGATAAGCAAAACGGGTTCAGCTTTGCCGTTAATCCGCTTGGGGTTCAGAGAGAAGGTTTGCTTCAAGGTGGCGGTGGATTTGGAGTAACCACTTCGTGGGATAATAAATGGTTCGTGGAAGTAACCAGACAAACGGGCAAGTGGATCGTTGAAATGGCAATTCCCTTTAAAACCATTCGGTATAGCGAAGATCAGGCCGTGTGGGGAATCAATTTCGGACGAAACGACCTGAAACGAAATGAAAGTTCTACCTGGAGTCCTGTTCCAAGGGTTTTTAATGTTGCCTCACTAGCAAATACCGGAGAACTTCATTGGGAAACCACACCAAAAAAAGCCGGAACCAATGTGGCATTGATTCCCTATACCATTGGACGTGTGTCTTCGGATTATCAGGCTGACACCAGTAACTATGCAGGGAATTTGGGAATGGATGCGAAAATAGCGGTAACATCGTCTCTGAATCTGGATCTAACGGTTAACCCGGATTTTAGCCAGGTAGATGTAGACAGGCAGGTTACAAACCTTTCCAGGTTTAGTCTGTTCTTCCCGGAGCGCCGAAACTTCTTTATCGAAAATTCAGATTTGTTTGAACAGTTTGGTTTCCGGCAAATTCGTCCATTCTTCTCTCGTCGTATAGGACTATCTGAGGGGCAGCAAGTGCCCATTATAGCTGGAGCAAGGCTGAGTGGAAAAATCAACCGCGATTGGAGGATAGGGCTCATGAATATGCAAACGGAAGGAGTTAGCGATCTTAGTTTGGCATCTCAAAACTATACAGTAGCAGCATTGCAAAGAAGAATTGGGGTGAGGTCTTTTCTGGCGGGAATTTTAGTTAACAGACAAGCATTTACTGGTTCTACGGCTAATTATGGGGATTACAACCGGGTGGCTGGTTTGGACTTTAATCTGGCTTCCGCCAATAACCGATGGCGGGGGAAGGCGTTTTACCACCATTCATTTACACCTAACGTAACCGAAAAATCCTTCGCCCATGCAGTATGGACCATGTATAACGCAAACAATATTCAGATCCATTACAACCACGAAATTGTTGCAAAGAATTACAATGCCGAAGTCGGTTTCGTACCAAGAGTTTCAAATTTCAACCCGGAAACAGGAGAAATTGTGCAGCGGACGTACTGGCGTTTCGAACCTTCTGTAGAGTACAAGTTTTACCCGAATTCCAACGTTATTAATCAACATGGCCCGGGAGTTTATCTGAGCGAGTACACGGATTCTGCTCTCGCTACAACAGAACGGTTGGCTCAAGCATCGTATAAAGTGGTGTTCAAGAACCAGAGCCAGGTAGAGGCAAAAGTGAACACAAATTATGTGTTATTGTATTGGGATACGGACGTAACTTTTAATGGTAATACACCGATTCCCGCCGGTGGGTATAATTACACAAATTTCCAACTTGGATATCAATCCTCTCCATTCAAAAAGTTCAATTACTGGTTAAACCTTGACTATGGGAACTATTACATTGGAACCAAATTCACTTTTAGCGGTGAATTATCCCTTCGTAAACAACCCTGGGGGATCTTCTCTCTGTCATTTAACCAGAATGAAATAGATATGCCGGAAGGCTATACAGATGCATCTCTTACACTTCTGGGACCTAAAATTGAATTGTCGTTTACAAAAGAACTGTTCCTAACGACTTTCGTGCAATACAACACGCAGGCTGACAACATGAATATCAATGCTCGCCTGCAATATCGTTTCAGACCGATGTCGGACTTGTTCATTGTTTATACCGACAATTACCTGCCTTACAATTTCAGTATTAAGAACCGGGCTTTAGTAGTGAAGTTCGTTTACTGGCTTAATCTCTGATCTCAGACTCCAGAACGACCATTTGGTTGTCAAAATTCAGAAAATACCCGTCATATCCATTGTACTCTCTGAGATTGATTTTATCTGAAACTCCTCTATCAACCACATTTCCATGTGTGTCGAACACTTCAAATCTGGTGGAGTCTGAAAAAACGACGGTATTGCCATTCAATTCATACGACACGGAATCCATCCCTGACTGATAATGCAATGGATTTGAATAGTCCCTGGTTCCAGCCAGCAAATCCCGCATTACAACCCGGTATTTGTTCATTCCGGAATGTTTATCGGAACGCTTTAGTTGTACACTAAAACTCTTTGATGCTCCACATGTATCTTTTACTGGTATCCATTTGTTCCATCTATACTGCTGAACCGAATAACATCGCATCAATACATCGCCTCGGGTAGTCCACCTAATTTCTCTTCCATTAACAATACTCGACTCCTGTATTTCGGTCCACCTAAAGTCAGTGCCGGCGGTAATTAATTTGGGTAAACAATCTTGCCAGTGGTTTATGCGAATGGTTACGGAATCACCGTCCTTCAATCCAATTTTGTCAAAAGGCAATTCGAAAGCAGACGATTGCTCATATTTAAACAGCGAATCATTGATCCACACGCTGTCAATACAAAAACCAATCCCACTGCCTCCCGTAGGATTCTGGACATACAAATTGGCTCCACGATACACTCCGGACACCAGCATTTCCTGAATTTGAGAGAATAACTGCAACGGAAAAAGGGCTAACAATATGAGTAAAGTACTACGACCCATGGTCTGATTGCTTTAAAATGTCGTGATTAAGATGAACAACAAACGCTCCAGATCTTAACTGATGGGTATTCTGCTCCCTCAAATCACCAATCTCCCATGGTTTTACTCCATTGCCAATTACCAGCTGATCGAATTCCAGTTTGGGTTCCAATTCTTTAAATTTTTTCCAATTCTCAACAATTAATACATCCAATGGTACGGTAGGAAGGCAATTAAGGTTCGAGTCCACTACCAAACATGTTAGGTTTTGAAATTGAATGAACCCGTTTTTCTGTTGAAAATTCAAAGTTGGATCGGTGTACGGAACAGTCGCCTCAATAGGTACAACATCCTTTAAGTCCAGTTGCGACCAATGACCACCGGCAACTCTGTCAAGCCTTTCAGTCTGTACCTCGCTTCCTGTTATTAAAACATGGTCATGCCCCTGAATGCAATCAATTGTTAATACCTGATAATTGGAGTACACACAGAATTTTGAGTTTCCGGCTTGCAGCACATCCTCTTTAAAATCCAACCCTGTAAACACCAAAAAAATGGCAGATGCAATCAGTAGAAGTTTGAAGTGCCTTCTCCTTAAACCTTCGATCACTCCAACTATGAATAAATACAGCAGAAATGCCATGATCGCGGTAATAAACAACCCACTCATTTTAGATCCGGGTAAAGCATCTATTTGAAATACCGTATAGTTGGTTCCCTTTACGATCCAATAAAGCAGATACCCTATACCTGAGGACAATGTTGCCGAAAAAGAAAACACAAAAATCATCAATGCCCCTATGAGAATTATTGCGGCGGCCGGAATGACGATCAAATTAGACAACAAGCCATATATCGGAATTTGATGAAAATTATAAACGACGATTGGTAGTGTTGCGATCTGAGCGGCGATTGAAACGGCCGTAATCTGCCAGATATAATCCAGCATCTTGTTCTTTACGTAGAACCAATTGTAAATGAGAGGCTGCAAATACACAATTCCAAAAACAGCAACGTAGGATAGCTGAAAACCGACGTTGAACAACAGCATAGGGTTAATCAACAATAACAGCAAGGCTGAAGCAGCCAACGTATTGTAAATATTTGGGGTTCTATTTAATGCCGTTCCTATTACCACGAAAGAAAACATCGTGGTGGCTCTTAAAACGGACGGTCCAAGACCAGTTATGAACGCGTAAGCCCAAAGCAACATCAGAAGTAAAAGTGCCCGTAATACTTTTAAATGTTTACCACGATTCATAAAACTCAAAACAAAATTCAGAATCAGGTAGATTATCCCCACATGAAGTCCGGAAACCGCCAATACATGCATAGCGCCGGCTCCGGAATAGGCTTTCTTCAAATCAGAATTCAGATAATCTTTCTGTCCGAGAACCAATGCCGAAACCACTCCAAGTTCATTTCCGGCCAATCCAGCACTAATTAGTGATCCATGCAAGGCTTCGCGGGTTTTGTACGACAGGCTCATAAAGTTATTTCCCCGATTGCAGTTCAAATATTTCCAGTCTTTCGGTTTAGCATACACCTGATAAGAAATCCCTTTTGATAACAAATACTGCCTGTAATCAAATTGACCCGGGTTTTGCGGATCTGATATTGGTTGAGGCAGCTTATGTAAAGCCACCATAGATCCGTATTCTAGCTTATTACTATTTGAATCGGCTATCAAATTAAGCAACACCGGTGTTTCCTTAGTTAAAGAACCCGCCCCATGCACTTGTTGAACCAATAATTCAAAACTGACCCACTTCTCCCCCACCGATGGTTCATCATTCACCATCCCAATCAACCAGTCGTTTTCCGAAATAGTGTAAAAATTATCCCCACCCAAAGCCTGTTCTGCCCTCGAAAAACTCAACATTCCAAGGCTACCGAAAGCAATGGCCGTTAAGAATCCGAAAACCCAATTCGCCGAGTACTTCTGAGGCACTTTTAACCACTTTAACGCCAGGAGAAAACACAGGGAAGTGATCGCCACAAAAAGCGGCCATAACTCGTCTATAAGTACATATTTAGCCAGTAAGATTCCAGACACGAACGGAAACAAGATTCTGAAAATTGGATAATGACGCCACTGGAACACAACGGTAATTTACAACGTCCTTTTTATCCGTCAAAATGATGTTTTGACCACAATTCCTCAACGGTTAGCATTCCTGAACGTTTAATCATAAAAGCAACAAAGCTTTATGAAAAGCTCCGTTTACAAATATCTTTTTGTCCTGTACATTGCCGTGCTAATGGTAATTCTCCGAGGAACCACGGAATCCGTGAAGCCATCCGGGAAACTACCGGAATTGACGGAAAATGCCGGTAACTGCTGGATTGAGGGTAGTGTTATTTATCCGGATATGGAATGTAAAGAAGAATAGCATCTTAATAACATGATGGCACTTTGTAACCTGGCACGGTGTTTTCATTATTGATTGAAATGAAAATTTTTAAACTGATCATAAATAGTATCGCCACCGTTTTCTTCGGCAGCCGAACTGCAAAAAACAGTTTGGAAATGTACTACATGCAGTACGATCAGTTTGTTCGTGATGACATGGCAATGCACGATGCATTGAACCAGTTGGTTGAAAACTCTCCCATCCACATGGTTATTAAGGCACATGGCGATGCAAAAGCTTATCAGCGAAAAGCCATTGAAGGAATCAAGCGGTGTTTAAAATTAGCACCAAGCGAAGCGGAACGAGAAAGACTCATTCTCGAACTCGATCGAATCCAGAGCTACCATTAAAGGTCTCCCCTAAGTGTTTTCTTATTTTAGCGCGTGTTTTCCAAAGAAGAAGCCCGTGAATTAAAAACGTTGTTCTGGACATCGTTCGGACGATACATGGGTAAACACCGATCGGTATCCGGCAAAAAAGTAAAGTGGGCCAATTACAAAACCGGAGTTAACGACATTTATCTCAGATTGCATTGCGACAATAAAAAGGCTGTCATTTCTTTCGATATTCAACATCGGGATGAAGGGATTCGGGAGTTATTTCTTGAGCAGTTTATGGAATTAAGAGGGGTTTTTCATTCCGAACTAGGAGAAGAATGGGATTGGGATCCGGAGGCTTATACTGAAACCGGCCAACCAATTGTACGAATATCTAAAACCAGAAACGGGGTCAACATTTTCAATAAAAACGATTGGAAGGAAATTTTCGAGTTCTTCGAACCCAGATTAGTGGCCTTTGATTCATTCTGGACGGAATTCAATGAAATTTTTATCACACTGGCACGGTAAATTGTAGATTAGACTATAAATCCAAGATCATGAAAAAGGCCATTCTTCTAATCACCATTTCAATCTGTTTAGGTTCCTGCGGATATAACGTGGAGGAGACTTATGAGCCTCCCAGGGAAGAAGGGGATGCTGAAGACATCATTGATGATGAATATGAAGCCTACATGGAGGAAAGTGCAGAAATGGCATACACTTACCAGGCGATGTTAGACGGACCGGACGAGTGGTTCTATGTAACACATGTGGAAGACGGTTCGCCGGCAGAACAATTATCCACCATCCACATAGTGCCTTGTGCTTATGGTGCAAGTATGCCTGAAGACATCGACGAGACCATGATGGCCGCGGTAGCCGAGGGATTTAGTTTCGACGGTGAATTGAGCAACCATACCGGCACGATTAAAATCTTCTTCGACAGAGCCAAGGAGCATTTAATGACACAGTACGAAATGTTGAATGGCCAACCTTATGGCGATGTAGTTGTAATGAACCACAAGGGAGATACGTTAATTGAAAGGTATTACGACGAAACAAAAGGCTGGATAGAAGCAAAGCGCTCCCTGGCTTGTGTAAACTGGACATTCGACCAGGCTGAATCCTCGCTGATGATCAATGATTTGCCCAAGGGCGAAACGAAAGAAGACTCTACAAGGGTCATCAGGATGATGAGTTCGATGTGGAGTACCGCCAGCTTCCATGAAGACTTGTATAAGGTCATGGAAAAAGAATCGTTCAAGAAGCCGTTTAAAGTGAATCACTTCCCGTATACAGGTAAACTCATGGCTTATTTTAAGCCCAAAAGCTATGATCTGAAACCCTATTTCGAGTTGAACTTTAAGTTCGGTCTGCTGCACGATACCATCAGGGTTTACAACGACTGGGGTCAGTTGGCTCTGGAAGAAGTCTTTATTGAAGGGCAGTTAGATACTACATTGCACGTATTGGAGTACGAAGATGGTGTAGCAAAACCGGTCATATATCTGTATCCGGAAGAAGAAATGAAGGTCAATGTTCAGTTAGATTTTGATGGTACCCTGACCCATACCTACCCTAAGTATAAGGATGGTGGTTGGAATATAACCGCCGATCCGGATGGCCGTTTATCAGACGAAAATGGTAGGGAATATTACTCCCTTTACTGGGAGGGAGACAACCGATTACCCTTTCACCTGAACGAGGGAAATGTAATAGAAGGATCGAAAACCATCGAGTTTCTTGAAAATTCCCTAAAGACGCTCGGACTAACCGACAGAGAGGCCAACGAGTTTATCATCTATTGGCTTCCCAGAATGGAGGGTAATGCATATAATTTAATCCATTTCTCTACAGAGGAATATGACAAGATGGCCAAGCTGGACATTACTCCCAAACCGGAAACCATAATCAGAGTGATGATGGTATTTCAGCCATTGGATGATTACCAAAATTGCAGGAAGCAGGATTTGGACAAGTTGGCTGTTTCCCGTTCCGGGTTTACTGTGGTTGAGTGGGGAGGTAAGGAGTTGCCGGGGGAGATTTGAGGTGGTCACGAAGTGTTTTGATTTAGAAACGCAGGATTAACAACTGAAATGGGCATTAATCCGTGAATATCTATCCAGCTAATTTTCAATGCTATATAAAGTATGTAGGAAATAGGATTTAAGATCAGCATAAGGTTCTTCACCTGGTATCCAATTGGCAAATTTCCAGTAAGACCAATTCGACCAGTTAGTTGTCGGAGGTATGAGAAGAAATTGCTGCTCCCCTTTATAATCACCCACTAGTATCGAATCTTTAAGGTATGGAGCTAAGATGGGATCTAAACTAATCCAGGAGTTCGCATTTACCGAGTCTGTATTTACCAAATAGTCAATCTGCATAATTGATTTGAATTGAGGCTCTACAAAAGTTGATGCGTCAAACCCGTTGGTAATCTTGATAAATTCGACGTAATCTACTGGTAGTTTGACTCCTAGCTTGTTTTCTGCGGCTTCAATTCCTTCATCCGTTGCACCGCGAGTATTACCAATCCACTGATTATCAACTTGCTCTTGGTTAAAGCAATGACCATCAACACCTACTGCTTTAACGGACAATTCTTTTAAAATCGATTGAAATCCTTCTTCAGAGGTTTCAGAAATAGAGGGTTGAATCATTTGGTTTAATTAGCTGGATGGTTCTAAAATAAATTTGATCGGGAAAATATAGCCAAGTTGTTCGGCCATAGGATTATATAGGGATCAACTAAACAATATCCACTGTAAGTTTGAGAAACGCCTCATGTTCAGATAATTCCTTCATCCGATCTATAGATTTAAGCTTAAATGTGTGTGAAGCTTGACCGGTGACAATTAGATGTTTGTTCGTTTTCCATTGTTCCAGTTCCCACCATTGATCACCATCAAGCAGTAATTTCTCTTCTTGTTTACCAATACGGGTAAACACATCTCCATCTCCCTCGAAAGAGTCATGAATATCTATCATATTAAGAGAGATTAATCTCATTTCTTCCCATTTAATACAAAGTTTCTGCGTAAAGTCACTCCATCGTTTTCTGCCCAATATTCCCAATCACCGTAGGAAAATCATTATCCGCTAAATCATCGAAACTAGCATCTCTTGCCACCTTTCTGATGTTATCTTTTTCCCCACCCAGGAATTTATCCAGGATCTTTCCCGCCAAATCTTCGTTCCCAACATAATTATAAGTCTGGTTCTGGCTACTTTCATCAAACCCATGGTTGGCTGCAGTGAGAATGTTCACTGTGTCTCCAGATTCTTCAGAAACAACTATTGCATGGTAATAGTACTCTCTCTGCTTGTTAAAGTCGGGACCACCACTCCAGTACAACAGTTTAACTTCTTCGTTATTTTCCAATGCGTTATCGGCCATTGTAAATTTTTCGATGTCCCAGAATTGATAGTCATCTCCGGAGCACGATATAAGTAACGTTAGGAGGATTGGGATGCGGAGTTTTTTCATTGAGGTTTGATTGGTGAATATGAATAGCCTTCTGGCGTAAAGTTAGTGAACCAACTGAGTTGATCTTTATGGTTGTACAATGTGTATTCCCTAATATTTTAATTCCCGGGTTGTTACTGAAATTCTAGTTCGTGATTCTTTTTGCTTTGCTGAAGCCCGTTTATAGTCAGTTTTAAGGGTCCAATCTCCTAACGTGTTAAATACATAGTCAGATTCATATATGGTACAATTACCTTCGAAGGGACAAACTTCATAGGACAACACGTTTCTTCGATTATCATATTGGTACACAGTTGTCGCTTTCTGAAGATGATCTGTTCTGATAACAGTCTTGCCAGCATTTAAATACTCCAATGAAACAGAGTCGATAAGCGACAAAAATCCATTGTGAACCGTATAGCCTCTATTGGATACAATATTTTGGCAATCGTCAAATTTCCAATAATATTTAACGGATAACTCTCCCTTGTGATAGCTTTCCATTTCACAATTTAAGCTATCGCCAGAATACCGATAAAATGCCATGCTAATGGTATCACCGTTTTCAGAAATATCCCAATCCTTCAAAGGCATCCCATTGCGTGTATAACTATGATAACTAGTTACACCAGACCGAACACTATCTAGTTCAGAATGGTAAACAGTGTATCCATCGGAGTTAAATTCACGGAAGTAGTTTCGCTCAGTAGAATCTTTAAGCCACAAAAAGCTGAACTTGGCAGATTTAGCAGATGATTTATCAAATTCATGACAGTCTAAGTAATCTTGTAGTTCAGCAACATCAGGAGCCTGGCCACACCCACCTAGCAAAGCAATAGTAGTGGCAACTATTGAATTCAGAATTAGCTTGCGCATTACATAATCTTCCAGTTTAAAGTTAGCGAACTCTGGCAAGTAAAGCGATGATGGTCGACCGAGGGACGTAAAAAAAGTACGTGTGCGAGTCGCGCATCAAGGATACCGGGTCAGAAAATGCTTCTTTCGACAAGCTCAGGAGGACAGCATTTTCAGCAAGGATAGTGCCCTTATCTCAGAAACCAGACGAATTAATCTTTGTGCGTTCAGGGACTGTTACTTAATGATTTCAGCATTTAGTAAAGTGTAAGCAGGCCTATCAATTGATTGCTCCATATTCAGACTTAATTTTCCACGAACCTTAACGATTTGATTTGATAACGTATCAACAATCCTTATAGCTAGTTGAATTCTTTTTAATTCGATGAAGTTGTCTTGACGGGGAGAGTCTTGATGCCAATCAACCAAATGTTCAGTCAAGACTATATCTGAAGCGATTGAATCCGAATGTTGTAATGCATACAAATATCCGGAAATGGATACGTGTTGGTTGTTGAGTTCCTTTTGTCGTTTCCTAAATTTTGGACAGTTATAATATGCCTGGAAATTATCAGACCAGCAATCTTTAAATTTGCTTACGTGCAAATCTTCGAATTGAATTTTTGTGATTTGCGGATCACCAATCATTCCTATTGAAATTATGGATAAAAGTATGATTATGTGCTTGGTCATATTGCTTTCAACCTTCCAGCATAAAGTTATGCCAAAAAGTACAAGTGTGAGGGGCGTTCTATATTCAGAGGAGATCGCCAGACCTAAGTGTTTGGGTAGCGTATCTCGCGCTTTTAGTGTTAACCTTTAAGGGTTTGTTATGGTTTGTTATCTCGAAATTCATACTCAATGGAGTAAATGGAATGATAGTTAACCATGCTAATGTTACCTTCTAGCGAACCAATTATTACCTCTTTGCGAATAGGCAAGCCAGATTCATTGAACAAATAGTAATTGATCCCATCCATTGTTTCAAGAGTTTTAGAATTTACATCAGTTGGTATTGGATATTTTCGTCCGTCGGCTGAGAGAATTTGTTGGTATGGTTTGCCAACCCAATGTAACGTGTCCTTATTTTGGTAGTACCTGCTGTTATATAAAATCCCCGAAGAATCAGTGATGTAGCAGATATGAATACTATCTACGTTAAAATCAAGAACCGTATCCTGACCACCCAAATTTATAAATGAGTATTGTGCGTTTTGTTGGAGATTTAACCGATTCGCTGAGTCATAGTGAAGTTTGATCTTCCTGTAAAACTTTGCAGGAGAATTGGTGCGATGTTTAATTTCACAGATCTCTTGTAATCGATTCAAAGAATCATAAAATAATTCATAAGTCCAGATGCTATAAACAGGATAATCGTTTTTTAAGCGCCAGAAGGGACTATAGCGATAATCCTTTCGCAGTCGAAACTCCAAAAAATAGGTATATTTCGAAGGTAAGTTGTGTTCATTAAACCGTACTTGGTAAT
Source organism: Parvicellaceae bacterium (assembly GCA_965267315.1). Lineage (GTDB taxonomy): Bacteria > Bacteroidota > Bacteroidia > Flavobacteriales_D > Parvicellaceae. The sequence goes on along the minus strand of OZ253949.1, from coordinate 2,277,699 downwards.
GATGCCTGGTTCTTCTTACTTCGCCTTTCCTAATCTTTATAACGCGAGAAGAGGTAACACTGCTGATGTTGTTTTCGGCAATGAAAAGGGAATCTTGTTCGATTCCATATCTATTCCACAAAAGTTCATAAGGATCGGGGGAAACACATTGACAGACTGATGCGAATTCAATTATCAATATAATTCCCAATATCCACCACTTCAAATAAGCCATTGTTACAGCATAAAGTTAGCGAACTCTGGCGAGTGCAACGACGATCGTAGACTGAGGGAGAAAAAAGTGCACGCGTGCGAGTGGCGCATCAAGGATGCCGAGTCAGAAAATGCTTCCTTCGACAAGCTCAGGAGGACAGCATTTTCTGTCTCCTTCGGCATGCCTCTAGCGTTCCTGCCTAAAGTTATCTAAAAAGCTTACCATACTGAACGGAGAGTTCCAAGGTTCTTGGAATTAATCTTTATCCATTGCTACACTTAGTTTCATATAGCAGTTGTCCTGAAAATATATTTTATCAGTCGCTTCCACAATTCTATGACGTAATGAATCGTCGAAAGTACAGGATGGCTTGATCGAACTTGCAGGATAGATAGGTCGTGTTGATATTCTTACTAATTCTTCGAGTAGCGTAGACGCACCGTAAAGTCTCGGAACTAAGGTGGAATCCTTACTGGACTCTATCACACATGTAGCCGCCATGGACTTATCTAATTGGTAGATTTTGCTGTAAGCCAGAGTCTTCATGAAATGATTGGGGTGGCTCCAAAGTTTTGTAGCATCACCAAGGCTGAGGTTATTCGCAAACCGCAACCCTTTACTCCAATAGGGCGAAACTTGCGCACCTGAACCTCGCGGAATATCTGTTGGAAATTCGAAGCACAGTTCAAGCATTCTTAAAGAGTCAAGTTTTACAGAATCCAGTTCTTCGGCATAAAAGGATTGAGAATCCACTTCGTTCACTATGGTTGGGTTGAATTGCTTTCCCTTTTCACCGGTTGAGCATGTCCCAAAGCATAGAATAATCATAGCAAACAGGAAATATATCTGTACGAACTTAACCACAAGGTGCACACATAAAGTTATGGAAAAATGGTATAAATCCGTTGGCCGCCGAGGCATTCCGAAGGAAACAGAAAATGCTGTCCTCGGCTGAGTGAAGGAAACATTCGGGTACTTTGGAGTCAGGCTTCATCCATTGTTAGGCCTGAGTTGGACTTTCTTTAGTGGATAATTCCATTTTGAATCAGAGAATCTTTGTTTAATGGAACAACATGCGGAAGCAGTTTAACTGACTTTTCATAATGACATTTTAAACAACTGAGATCTATTCCCATGGCTTTGGAAGTCTCATTATGACATATTCTACAGTCTATTTGATTAAAGCTGGCATGAGTCATATGACTGAACTTAACCGTGTCCATTGTGCTAGAATCTATCAAATAGCTGATTCCTAATTGCCATTTGGGGACGTAGTTCTCAATTACAACGTTAGAATTATTATTTACCTGTTCCTGGTTGTCTATTTGATTCTCAGGATCAGAGCATGCTATCAGCAACAAGAAAATTGCAAACCAATTTTTCATATAATCAGACCTAACGTTTCAAATAAAGGTACCAAATGAGAGGCGGTTAGACCTTATTCGTTCTTATGCTTGGTTATTTCTTCCTTTTGAAGAAATGTAATTTGCTCCTTTGAGAAAATAGAGGCCGGAATTATATATGCTTCAACCTGGTTGAAGTAGAATTTTATCCAATTTGATTTGACCTTAATTCTGATAAATTCACTGAGGTTCTTTTCTCTTATGAATGTTTCTCCACGCAGAATGAAACTAGTAGAGTCAATATAGATTTGCATTCGCTGATGATAGAAGGGTGTTTTGGTGTAGGCGTAGGAACTAAAGACTAGAAATACTATCCCATAAATGGCGGTTAGCACAACAACGATTAATATGAGACTAATTCCGTAATTCTGGTCTTCAACACTGGAAAGGTATATTCCTGAAACAATGAACATAACAATCAACCAAAGTCCAAAGGTGGCAGGAAAGCTGATCAACTGAACAAACAGTTCCCACCTTAGGGATCTCGAATCATGTTTAAATTCAGCTGTGACCGGTTCCATCAATTAAGGCAAGTTATTGCATAAAGTTAACTAAAAATGCAAGTGTGGGGGCCGCACATCATGGATGCCGAGTCAGAAAATGCGGTCTTCCTGAGCCAGGTGAAGGAGGCATTGGGTTGTCTTTGGGTCAGGCTTTATGCCTTATTAGCTACCGTTGATTTTTTCGAATTCTAATCCATTGACGTAATTACTCCCTCCGAAAAATGGGATTACCGTGAGTAACATTAACGAGGAGTTGTAACTGTTCACATTGATGTTACCATTTGACAGGAGACCAATTGAAGATTTTCGCTTGTTCCATCCATTCACCAAGACGAATACGAAAGGCAATCGATATTGGCTTATTAGCTCTACTCTATCATTCTTTATCTTATACTTGATTGACTTCTGGTAAAGAAGAGAATCGCCTACAAAAACTTCAATCTGCAACTTCTTTTTTTCCTGTATGGTAAGTTGGATAAAACCTGAAGTCGATCTTTTGGTCTCGTCAACAATAAATCTGTCCAGAAGAATCAAATCCAAAGGATAACTAGATGAATCAACAGATTTAATCTTGTATTTGCCGTTGATGGCGTCCTCGCTATTTGTCAACGAAACCAGTACGATAGAATCGCTATTTTGGCAAGTCGCTATTGAAGGAGTCAATATGCTGTAAATGATAAATACCGATATGATGGTTAAGATTCTAATACACGTAACGTTCACGATAAAGTTATGCTAAAAAGTCTGGGAAACAGCGAGAGAATCTGCTTACCGGCCAGGCAGGTATGCGAGTATTGACCCTGAAGTGAAATAAAAGAAAGAGGGGATAGCGCTGTTAACTTAGTTCATTGTTGGGAACTAATCTGACGCTCAACATACCTATCCAACTCGTCCTCTTTGATCCAATCCTTCATGGTAGGCAGAACTTCTTTTTGTAAGAATTTGAAGATATCAGAGTATTCGTTTTCGATAATGTTCCATTTGTTTTGATGACTTTGCCATGAAAGATGAAATACAATGACGTTCTCGTGTATTACGCCGTTTATCACTTCAAATCCGCAGTACTTATCCATATCCTGGCACGAACCGAATGATTCCACAAATCTCTCTTCGTTATGCTCTTCTGCAAAAAGTTCATTAAGTCTTTGATAACGATTTGCTTCTCCATCCAGCCTCCATGGTATAAATTGACAGTTGTTCAGTTTACTGAACCAATAAAATGCTTCGGGCAGTTTCCTTTCCATCAGACTAATTCCTAACGTTCCAGGCTAAAGTTAGTGGAAATGCCCGGTATTTCCGAGTTTCGATTTATCCCCCCAGGATAGTATGATTTTAAAATGAATCACAACCCGAACCATGGGTCTCAATTTCAATCGAGAAACCAAAGATGAGGGTATTGGAGTTAACATTTAGCCATTGTCAGCTGCTGTAACTATTTCCAGGCATGCAAGTTCTGGATCAGAGTGGAACTCTTGAATCGTGTTGTCATGTGCTCTCAGAACCTTTTCTACCTGTGCCGTGGTTTGATTGCCGGTTCTAATCCAAATAATCTTAGGAGGGTGCCCCCATACAAGAGAGAAATCGTAGAAATCCGCATCAAAAGTTAGAATAGAATAATCGTTGTCCCTGGCATATTCCCAAATTTCTCGATCAGTCGAATCCTCAAGTCCAAGCAACCGTACTTGAGAAAACTCAATTTTAAGATCTTCAAGTCTTGTAACCAAACGATGGGAAATATTTTGGTCTGCGAGAATTCTCACGAAGCAATACCAATTCGATTTTCCTTAGAGGAAGCATAGAGAAGACAGGCTTTTATGGCATCAAACGTCACCTCAGGGAAATCATGTACGATTTCTTCTTTGGTCATTCCATTGGCCAGCCAATTCAAAACATCAGACACAGAAATCCTGGTACCTTTCAGTACGGGTTTTCCAAATCTTTTATCTGATCGAATCTCTATGTAGTTCGAAAGCTTCATGTTACAAAGATCGTAATTAAGAACGGGAGTTCCAATCCTGTTATTGCACCTAACTTGTTATAAAACAACTAAAGATAAGCATATCCCCTCTTTCCTTTTGACACCATCTCGACTAACGCGAGTCAAACACAGAGCGTATCCATTGATTGAACCAAACCAAAATGTGCAACTCGCGTGTTCAACTACGCGGGAGCAACAAACACTTCCCTATACTTACACAAAAAAAGCGCCCCGATAGTTATCGGGGCGCTTTCGTTTAATTTATATCGTATTTCCTGACTTATACTTCCTCGAAGTCTACGTCGGTTACTTCTTCGTCTCCTGACTTAGAATCTCCACGGCCTTTAGCATCACCTGCCCCACCAGCACCGTTTCCGTCAGCACCTGGCTGACCTCCGGTTTGCTGATACATTTCCTGACTGGCCGCCTGGAATACTGTGTTTAGTTTTTCCATTGCAGTGTCAATCGCAGGAATGTCTTTCGCTTCATGTGCGGTTTTCAACTCTTTTAAAGCTTCCTCTATTGGACCTTTCTTGTCTTCCGGCAACTTATCACCGTACTCCTTCAAGCTCTTTTCTGTCTGGAAAATCAAAGAGTCTGCCTGATTCAGTTTGTCGATTTCTTCCTTCTTCTTCGCATCCGCATCCGCATTTGCTTCAGCTTCCTGCTTCATCTTCTCAATTTCCGCATCACTTAACCCTGAAGAAGCCTCAATTCTGATGTTTTGCTCTTTACCAGTTGCTTTATCGGTTGCTTTTACCTGGATAATTCCGTTCGCATCGATGTCGAAGCTTACCTCAATCTGAGGAACTCCCCTTGGTGCCGGTGGAATATCGGTTAACTGAAACCTTCCTATTGTTCTGTTATCGGCAGCCATCGCTCTTTCTCCCTGCAACACGTGAATGTCTACAGAAGGCTGGTTGTCTGACGCCGTAGAGAACACCTGAGATTTGTTGGTTGGAATGGTAGTATTCGCATCAATAAGCTTTGTGAATACTCCTCCCATGGTTTCAATACCCAATGAAAGTGGTGTTACATCCAGAAGAAGAACGTCTTTCACTTCTCCAGTTAAAACTCCACCTTGAATTGCAGCACCTACAGATACTACCTCATCCGGGTTCACGCCTTTAGATGGTGATTTTCCGAAGAATTTCTCCACCGCTTCCTGAATCGCAGGAATTCTGGTTGAACCACCTACCAAAATAATCTCATCGATATCTGAAGTAGATAGTCCGGCGCTCTTAAGAGCAGTTTTACATGGTTCAATGGTTCGCTTAACCAGATCGTCAATCAATTGCTCAAAATTCGCTCTTGACAATGTTCTAACCAGGTGCTTAGGCACACCATCAACCGGCATAATGTATGGCAGGTTAATTTCCGTAGAAGTAGTAGAAGACAATTCAATTTTTGCCTTTTCAGCCGCTTCCTTTAATCTCTGAAGTGCCATTGGATCCTTTTTCAAATCCAGCCCTTCATCCTTCTTAAATTCAGCAGCTAACCAGTCAATGATCTTCTCATCAACATCGTCTCCACCCAGGTGCGTGTCACCATCTGTAGAAAGCACCTCAAAAACCCCGTCTCCGAGTTCCAGGATAGATACATCATGTGTACCACCACCGAAATCGAAAACCACGATTTTTTGATCGGTATCTTTCTTATCCAAACCATATGCTAACGCAGCAGCAGTTGGCTCGTTAATAATTCTTTTTACTTCCAGCCCGGCAATTTCACCAGCCTCTTTTGTAGCTTGTCGTTGGGAGTCATTGAAATAAGCAGGAACCGTAATAACCGCTTCCGTAACATCCTGTCCAAGAAAGTCCTCAGCAGTTTTCTTCATTTTCTGAAGAATCATTGCTGAAATCTCTTGAGGCGTATACAAACGGTCATCGATCTTTACTCTTGGTGTGTCGTTGTCTCCTTTGACCACCTCGTACGGCACTCGTTCAGCTTCATCGGTACACTCGCTGTACTTATTTCCCATGAAACGCTTCACAGAGTAAATCGTTTTCGTTGGGTTGGTAATTGCCTGACGCTTTGCCGGATCTCCTACTTTTCTCTCTCCTCCATCAACAAATGCAACAACCGACGGCGTAGTTCTCTTACCTTCGCTGTTTGCAATTACAACCGGCTCGTTACCTTCCATCACCGAAACGCAAGAGTTGGTTGTTCCTAAGTCAATTCCAATAATCTTACCCATTACTATCTTTATTTAAATCGTCATCCTAAATGCCCGGATCACGTTGTCGTTCTTTAGTTAAAATCCGATTCTTCTAGGTCAATTAGTATGCCATCGCACAAAACCCACTAAATCTGACAGTTTTCCCGAAATTCTGACACCTTACAGCCATCTACCACCAAAATCACTGACACAATTACTGACATGATGGCGGAACGGAAGCTTAAAGGTGAAAGAGAAAAGCTGAAAGTCGGCAGGATTCAGGAATCAATAACAGCAGGCAATAGTATCCACTAGCCTGATAACCGCTTAAATCGACCAGAGCACCGAAACTAGCATCCCAAGTTTCTCCTTTCCACTTTCAGCTTTTCTCTTTGACCTTTTTATTAACTTCCCTTCATCTACGGTACCGTAACCATATTGGCATTTGCCGGGCTCGCTGTTTGGCTATTAATACTATTTACCAGACCCCGCAAGAACAATGTATCTGCCATGCCAGATAGTTGGAAAGTGCTAATGGAACGACATGTAGAGTTCTACAGAAACTTAAGTCCGTTTCAGCGAATCCATTTCGAAGAACGGTGCATGCGTTTTCTGGCCGAAACCGAGATTAAAGGCGTGGGAACTACTGTCGCGGCCATCGATAAAATACTCCTGTCTGCAAGTGCAACCATTCCCATTTTTGCCTTTCCTGATTGGCACTATTCCAACCTCAATTTGATCCAGGTATACCCGGATACATTCAATCTGGACTTTGAAACGGAAGGGCATGGGCGAAATATTAATGGCCTGGTTGGCACCGGTTTTATGGCAGACAAAATGTTTATTTCACAGAAAGCACTTAGAAAGGGCTTTTTGCTGGAAGGAGACAAAAGAAACACCGCTATTCACGAGTTTATCCATCTAATAGACATGATGGATGGTGAGGTGGATGGCATCCCAAAAATCCTGATGGATCAGCAGCATTGCATTCCGTGGTTAATGATGATGGATCAGAAAATCAATGAGATGGCAAATCAGCCGTTAGACATTCGTCAGTATGGTGCCTCGAGTAGAATTGAGTTTTTCGCGGTACTGGCCGAATATTTCTTTGAGCGACCAAAGCTGTTGCACAAGAATCACCCGGAGTTGTATGAAATGCTGGAACAGATGTTTCACCAGAATATGCGCGAACGCGTGAAGGGGTGAACCAGCTGGCACTGGAGTTAGGCGCACACCTTCGGTGAGCAGTTCAAAGTTGATGGTTGTTAGTTGCGGCAGATTTCAAACTTGATTTAGCTTCGCTGATCACTTCGTTCTGAGTTGAAATCCGCACAAAGCGTAGCTCGAGCAACTTCTACCCCAACTTCTCCAAAACTTCCTTCACCTGAGGGATCAACAATTCCTTTCCTGAATTATCAATCACAAAATCTGCGAACTCCAGACGTTGGTCATCGGTTAGCTGGTTCTCCATTCGGCGTTTTACCTGTTCCGCATTAGATTGGTCTCTGGCTACAACCCGCTCCAATCGAATGTCCGTAGGGCAGGTTACTACCAGCACTTTGTCGCATTGCCGGTACGCACCACTTTCTATTAAAATGGCAGCTTCTTTGATTAAAATAGCTGATTGCTGATCCGTCACCCATTGTTTAAAGTCTTTCCTAACAGACGGGTGAACCAGATCGTTCAGTTTTTGGAGAGACTGTTTATCACTAAACGCCGTTTGTGCAAGATACTCACGGTTCAGGCGTCCATCCCGGTAGGCCTCTTCTCCAAATTGTTCTTTGATGGCCGAAATCAATTCAGGTTGATGATTCATCAACCATTTAGCTCTGTCATCTGAATTGTAAACAGGAATACCGAACAACTTGAAAATCTCACATACGGTAGACTTTCCTGAGCCGATCCCTCCTGTTACGCCGAGAATCAAAACTACTGTTTTGCCATCGCGTCTTCCTTGAACTCGGAAGCTACCGCCGATTTTTCAACCTTCAATTTACCGCCACCTTCTGTAGTAATGATAAGCGTGCCATCCTTTACGGATTCTACTTTGCCATGCACGCCACCAATGGTAACAATTCGATCGCCTTTCTGAAGATTCTCCCTAAAGGACTTTAGTTCTTTCTGCTTCTTCTGCTGCGGACGGATCATGAAAAAATAGAAAACCACGAAAATGGCTCCGAACATTAAAATTGTGGTCCAGTTCATACCTCCACCAGTTCCTTCAGCTTGTAATAAAAATATGTTCATAATAGTTGTTTGCGATTGAAATCGCGTTCGTGTTCGTATTAAAATTATTCTGCTCCTACTACTTTAGCAGTAAGTGTAAGTTTGGTCACATTGCTGGGTCGTGTATTGGCTACAATTGAAATGGTTTTCACATTTGCACCCGCATACTTACCTTCAAATTGTGCCGTAATTTCTCCCGACTCTCCAGGTTGTAGTGGTTCTCTTGGCCAATTCTTCAGCACTGTACAATTGCAACTGGGCGTAACCGAATGGATCAATAACGCCGACTCTCCCTCATTCTTAAACTTAAACGTATGAATCAGCTTTTCCCCAAGAGCTACATTGCCAAAATCGTGTTGTAAGCTTTCAAATACCATTACAGGAGGGTGCTCCGGATCAATCATATCTACGGTAATCTCATTTTGATTATCGTGCTGATCGGTTAACTGACAGCCGCCGACAGAGAATAGTAATACCGACAATATGATAAATGCATTTCTCATGTTAGCCTATTAACCCCCTACCTACTTTCTTTATTGCTCCTTTTGCCTTCAAATCTTCGAAAGCCTTGTCCAGAATTCCATTTATAAATCCATTACTTTTTGGAGTGGAGTAAAATTTGGATATATCAATATACTCGTTCAAAGTTACCTTTAATGGAATCGTTTCGAACTCTCTGGCCTCGGTAATTGCTATTTTCATCAAAAGTATATCCATCAATGCAATTCGCTCTACCTCCCAGTTTTGAGAAAACTTCTTGATGATTTCCTCATTCTCCTGGTCGCTCATGATGGCTTTTCTGAACAAAGTTTTAGCAAAATTTTTCTCGTCAGACTCATCTTTGTACAAGGGCAATATCGGTGTATGCTCATCAGATGATTCATCAAAAGTCTTAATCGTTTTGAGAATCATACTACAAGTAAAGTCAACATCATCGTTCCAGTAAATACTTTTTTCTTCGAAGAAGTTGTGCACCAATTCGAAGTTGGCAATTACTTTCTTGAATATTTTGAGTGCGAAGTTTCGATCTTGTTCCCAATCTGAATCGGTAGTCGACATGTAGTCCTGATAAACTTCATCTTCAACAACCAAATAGTACAATTTCTTCACTAGATCTTGCTCTCCAACCCAGTTTATCTTTAAATCCTCAGAAGCTTTGGTCAAGCTCTTATTGTCGCTCAACAGGCAAAACACCCTGTTGTTTACGAATTTCAGATTCGGATTTAAATCCTCTTCTGAGGGCAAGCGTTTCTTTTTGTTCTCATCAATCCTGTATTCCGCAAACGACTTGAGTTCTCCAAACAACAATAAGTAGAAAACATACATTTCGTAAATCTTGTTGATCCCGAAAAATAACTCCTTCTCCCCTGCTGCGTAATTATTGTCGTCTGACCTGAACCAGGCATAGAGCGCCTGGAGTACTTTAATTCGCAAATGCCTTCTATTGAGCATGTCTCTTCTTACAATCTATGGCCGGAATTACTTCAGTAACTCGGCAATACGGTGTTCTGCTTTTCTGTTGGCTGCCAGATAAGTTGGAATCCCCTCTTCTCTGGAATTAATGATAATTTCTTTGGTAGTGTTGTAAATATGCTCGGCCATTTTCATCACTTCTCCCTGACTAATGCCTGCCACCTCGCCGTAGCAATTCATCACTCCACCTGCATTGATCAAATAATCCGGTGCATAAATAATTCCCATTTCACGGACTTTCTCTCCATGGATGGCCTCATCGGCCAACTGGTTATTTGCAGCACCTGCAATAATCGAGCATTTTAATCTACTTAAGGTATGATCGTTCACGGTAGCTCCAAGCGCACAGGGAGCGTAGATATCTACATCCAGATCATAAATCTCATCCAAACCAACAACTGTAGCGCCATACAATTCCGCAACTCTGCTCAACGATGGTTCATGGATGTCTGAAATAAAAATTTCAGCGCCTTCTTTTGACAGGTGCCCCACCAAATACTCACCAACGTGCCCTACTCCCTGAACCGAGATCTTTTTCCCGGCTAAAGAATCGGAGCCAAACTGGACGCTGGCTGCCGCTTTCATGCCCATATACACGCCATATGCGGTTACCGGCGACGGGTCTCCACTTTTTCCGGGAAGTCCCGCAACGTGATCTGTAGATTCTGATACATGCACCATATCCGCCGGAGAGATTCCTACATCCTCTGCCGTTATGTAATTTCCATTAAGGCTATCAACAAACTTTCCGAATCGACGAAATAATTCAGGGCTTTTGTCCTCCCTTGAATTTCCAATTATTACCGCCTTACCTCCTCCGAGATTTAGTCCTGAGATGGCATTTTTGTAAGTCATTCCTCTGGACAACCGAAGCACATCGTTCAGAGCTTCTTCCTCTGTATCGTACTTCCACATTCTGGTGCCGCCTAAAGCCGGACCACAAACCGTGCTATGCACGGCAATGATGGCCCTTAAACCCGTCTTTTCGTCATTACAAAAAAGCACCTGCTCATGTCCCATCTCCACCATCCGGCTAAGAGGGCCTACCTGTTGCTCTTTAACTTCTTTCATTGATTGAACATCCATCTTCCTTGCCTGTTTATGTTAAAAACTAAACCTACATTTGCCGCTTGTTGACGCGCACAGGCTTGCTATTAAATCAGCCGCCAGTGAGCTTTAACATAATGAATACCTGCCCAGTTTTTGATCAGCCTTTCGTTCACCGAAACGGCTTACAAAGGCGCGGCAAAAATAACATAATTAAACGAAGAAGCCATGAAATCGCTAGCATATCTAAATAAATACCTGTGGAGGTATAGATGGCGATTTTTACTTGGTATAATTTTCATTACTGCTTCTACAATTATTCAGGCGTTCTTACCAGATTACGCGGGACGTGCAGTGGATGATTTCAACGGTTTCCTGGGTGAATTTAAAAGCAACAACGACCCGGACAACTATTTGAGCGAGGTGATTATTCCTCACGCCATTTTGGTGCTGCTCATATACATTGGCCTGGCGATTATTCGAGGCGTATTTGTGTTCTTGATGCGACAGACAATTATCATTATGAGTCGATACATAGAGTACGATCTCAAAAATGACATTTACGATCAGTACCAGGTGCTCAGCCAAAGTTTCTATAAGCGAAACAACACAGGCGACCTAATGAACAGGATTTCGGAAGATGTGTCGAAGGTTAGAATGTATCTGGGCCCGGGAATTATGTACGTACTAAACTTGATCGCTCAATCCGTCTTTACATTGATCTTCATGTTCAAGACCGACGTTGAACTCACGTTGTGGACACTTATACCACTCCCTATAATGTCCGTAATTATTTACTACGTAAGTAGCACAATAAACAAACGAAGTGAGCGAGTGCAGCACCAGCAATCTAAACTCACTACCTACGTACAGGAAATGTTCTCTGGCATCCGGGTAATAAAAGCCTACAACCGCCAGGAAGACACCTTAAATAAATTTACCGATCATAGCAACGAGTACAGGAGGAGATCTCTCCGGCTGGTGATGGTTAATGCATTGTTTATGCCTACAATAATTTTGTTGATAGGACTAAGTGTGGTAATTACGATCTACTATGGTGGATTAAAGACAATTGACGGCGAAATCACTTATGGAAAAATTCTCCAATTTGTAATGTATGTAAACATGCTGACCTGGCCTTTTGCTTCGGTGGGCTGGGTAACGTCAATTGTACAACGTGCAGCCGCCTCACAAGAAAGGATCAATCAATTTCTGCACGAGGAACCTGAAATTCAATCGGGGCCTGAAAAACCAGATGAGATTACTGGCGAAATTGAATTTCAAAACGTTTCATTCGTTTACCCAGATTCCGGAATCAGAGCGTTGGAAGGAGTAAGTTTTAAAGTAGAGCCCGGAAAGACGCTTGCCATTATGGGCAGAACGGGAAGTGGCAAATCCACGATTGCTGATTTGGTAGGCAGACTCTACGATAGCACGCAAGGACGAGTATTGATTGACGGCCGGCCAATTGAAAGCTATGAATTAGGAGCTCTCAGATCACATATCGGTTATGTGCCCCAGGAAGTATTCCTTTTTTCAAAATCTATTCGTGACAACATTCAATTCGGTTCAAAAAGGTCGCTGTCGGACGAAGAAATAATACAGGCGGCAAAAGATGCGCACATCCATCACAATATTGTTGACTTTAAAAATCAGTACGACACGATACTTGGAGAACGTGGGATTACCTTATCGGGAGGTCAAAAGCAACGAATCTCAATAGCCAGAGCCCTTGTGAACGAGCCCAGTATCCTGATCTTCGATGATTGCCTGTCGGCTGTAGACACCGAAACCGAAGAAGCTATTTTGACCAACCTGAAGCGAATTATGAAAGGCAAAACCACCATTATTATCAGTCACCGTATTTCTTCTATACAGCACGCTGATGAAATTTTGGTTTTGAGCGACGGTAAAATTGCAGAACGAGGCACACACGCAGAATTACTGGTTCAAAATGGCAGTTATGCCGAACTTTATCAACAGCAATTATCGGAAGCCTAAAATCGGTGTTTTTCTCTACTAACTGGTGTTTTTTATAGATGTGACAACATTTTTCGTCTACAAATTTTCATTTTTCGGAATTTATGTTAAATTTGTTAGAGACCGTTTGGTTAATGTAATCAACTGTAACCAACCTGATTAAGTGAAGATGGAAGATGGAATGTCATACAGAGATGAAATATTCTCAAAATCCGTTAGGGCTGGTAAACGTACCTATTTCTTTGATGTGAAAACAACCAAAGGGAGCGATCTTTACTTAACAATTACGGAAAGTAAGAAGCGTGCGAACAAGGATGGCCGCTTTTATTATGAGAAACATAAGTTGTTTCTTTATAAAGAGGATTTCGAAAAATTTGCTGGAGGGCTCGAAGAAGCGATAGCCAAAATTCGCGAACTCAAGGAGAATGGTGATTTCCCCGATCTACAGCCCAATTATGCTGCTAATGGTGAAGAGGAGTCCGAAGGAGAATATACTACTAACGTAGACTTCGAGGATCTGCAGTAGAATACCAACAAAAATCAGCGTATTCGTGCATTCCTATTTCCTTAAACCAATGGCAACAAGCTGATCGATCTGCTTCTCAATACGATCCATTCCTTCGTCGGAACTTAAAATACCATCACTCAGTATATTTTCTATCCCACTTAGTTTTGGTCTTGTAGCCAATGTTTCTACCTGGAGGTAACTCAGTACTCCGGCAAATGCATCTAAACCACGTAGATTACCTGCCCTACCCGACGACAAGCCAATAAGAGCTGCTACTTTACCGCTAATCAATTCACCTGAAAAAGAGTCTATAAAGGCTTTTAACACACCCGGAAAGCTCCCATGATATTCCGGCACAACAAAGACGAACTTATCCGCCTGTCGGATATATTTATCCAATAAAAGATCATAATCTTCCGTCCGGTTACCATAGCACTCAGATACTATAAAGTCTGAAGGCAAATCGCGCAAGTCGAGAATTTGGCACTCTTCGCCTTTCTCTCTGATAACCGTCTCGTAGAGTTGAGCGATTACATAACTATTACTATCCGGCCTATTGGTTCCCGCTACAATTGTGATCATACTTTTCAACATTTCGCACACCCCTGTTATTAACAACGTTTCTCCCTATTAATCTTGGGATTAAGCCGGTGCAGAGGTGTGTTTTTTGTTCATAACTAACAAGCTCAGATTCGAATGAACAAAAATCTGTTCAAAATTAGAACTTAACTTTTCATAGCAGGCCTCTTACGTCTCGTATTTTTACATTGAATTTCGTACCCAAAATCAGATGAAGGTTACTTTTTACGGACATGCATGTACATTGGTTGAAGTTGGATCAACAAAAATCTTGTTTGATCCCTTTATAAGTGGAAATGAATTGGCCAAAGACATCTACATAGATGACATTGAAGCTGATTACATCTTACTTTCGCATGGTCATGAAGATCATGTTCTGGATGCCGAATACATCGCAAAGAATACCGAGGCAAAAGTAGTGGCACCTTATGAAACCTGTATGTGGGTTGCACAAAAAGGGATTGATGGTCACCCTATGAACCACGGTGGCAAATGGAAATTCGATTTTGGGACGGTAAAAATGACCAACGCAGTGCACTCGAGTGTTTTACCAGATGGCACTTATGGTGGAAATCCCTGCGGATTTGTAATCGAGTCAGAGCATGGAAATTTCTACTACGCCGGTGATACGGCTCTCACGATGGATATGAAGTTGGTTGGAATGCAGCATAAGCTGGATTTTGCCATTTTACCCATCGGAGACAACTTTACCATGGGTGTTGACGATGCCATCCTGTGTGCGGAATTCATTAATTGTAAGAACATTCTGGGTGTTCATTTTGACACTTTCGGATATATTGAAATTGACAGGAACGAGGCTAAATCGAAGTTCGAAGCTGCCGGAAATAAATTAACATTACTGGAGATCGGTGAATCTGCAGAACTATAAGAGAACCAAACAATGGCCAAGATAATTACAATAGCAAATCAAAAAGGGGGAGTTGGAAAAACCACTTCATCCATTAATCTTGCGGCAGCACTTGGCGTTCTGGAGAAGAAAACCCTGATAGTTGATGCCGATCCACAGGCAAACGCTACTTCTGGTGTAGGCTTCGATCCGAAGAACGTGAAAACCAGTATTTATGAGTGTTTGATTAACGAAGTGGAACCTCGTGATATCATTCTTACCACGCAATCGCCTAATCTGGATATTCTACCGGCACATATCGACCTGGTTGGAGCGGAAATCGAAATGATCAACTTGCCAAAGCGGGAGATCATGCTAAAAATGGCCATTGAAAAGGTAAAGGATGATTACGACTTCATCATCATTGACTGTTCTCCATCGCTCGGTTTAATTACCATTAATGCACTTACGGCAGCAGATTCTGTGGTGATTCCGGTTCAGTGCGAATATTTTGCACTGGAAGGTCTTGGAAAACTGTTGAACACCGTGAAAATTGTTCAGGGACGACTAAATACCGCTCTTGAAATTGAAGGAATTCTTCTCACCATGTACGACACCCGATTGAGGCTTGCTAACCAAGTGGTTGAAGAAGTGAAAACGCACTTCCAGCAATTGGTTTTCGATACCATTATCCACCGAAACACAAGATTGGGTGAAGCTCCAAGCTACGGAGAGCCTATCATTCTGCATGATGCAAGTTGCAAAGGCTCCGTAAACTACCTAAATTTGGCGCGTGAGATTCTGCAGAAAAACAATCTGACCAGAATCGCGGAAAGCGACAAAATTATTGAGGTAGAAAATGAGCTCTAAAAAAGGCGGTCTGGGAAAAGGTTTAAGCGCACTTCTCGAAAATGCGAATACAGACATAACTTCTTCGAATAATGTAGGTTCGGGCGGAAGCGAATCGGCATTGGTCGGATCCATTTCACAAATTTCGGTTTCCCAGATTGAGGCTAACCCCTTTCAACCGAGAACAGAATTCGAAAAAGAGGCACTGGTTGATTTAACCAACTCAATTAAGGAACACGGAATTATTCAGCCCATTACATTGCGAAAAATGGGGCGCGGTACCTACCAGATCATTTCCGGAGAACGAAGATTCAGGGCAGCACAAATTGCCGGTTTGGAAGAAGTTCCTGCGTACATCCGCATAGCCAACGACCAAACGATGTTGGAAATGGCTATCGTTGAAAACATTCAGCGTGAAGACTTAAACGCCATTGAAGTGGCACTCAGTTTCCAGAGGCTGATAGATGAATGTAAGCTAACTCAGGAAGAACTCAGCGAGAAAGTTGGAAAGAAAAGGTCAACCGTAACAAATTACCTTCGGCTGCTTAAACTTAACTCCGAGGTACAAGCTGCCATTCGCGATAAAAAAATTAGCATGGGCCATGCCAGAGCCCTACTTTCAATAGATTCGGAAGAAGATCAGGTGCGGGCATTGCAAGCTATTCTGGAAGACAACCTCTCGGTACGAAAAGTAGAGGAGTTGGTAAAATCAAAGGCCTCAAAGCCAACCCCAACGATTGATCTGAGCAAAACCGAGCGACGAAAAGTCCAAAGCCTTTCTGCCAAACTGGACGCAAAAGTTAAAGTCTCTATGAACAATAGAGGCCGTGGAAAAATCGTTATCGATTTTAACAACGACTCCGAGTTCGACCGGATCATGAAACTTTTGAATGAGTAAAACCTTGCGGTTTCATACTACCTTCTTATTTCTTCTTTTAAGCCTAGGCATTTCTGCTCAGGACACCACCGTAATTGAGGCAAAAGATACCGTTGCAATAGAAGATTCAATTTACCGGTCGCCAAAAAAGGCCGCCATTTTATCTGCAATCCTTCCCGGAGCAGGGCAAGTGTACAATCACGCTGGCGAAAAGGGAAAAAGAAGTATCTGGAAAGTGCCCATCATCTATGCCGGGCTCGGAACTGCCGGTTATTTCCTTCATGACAACATAAGAAATTACAAATCCTTTAGAACCGAATATGTTACGAGGCTAAACGACACTACGGGACAAACTTTCTTTAATCCGGACTATGCAAATTACTCTATCGACAATTTGAGAACCGCTATTGATCAATACAAAAACTGGCGCGACATGTCGCTAGTGGCAATTGCAGGGATATATATTCTTCAAATTGTAGATGCCAGTGTGGACGCCCACCTCTTTAACCACGATATTTCTCCGGACCTATCATTGACCATTATGCCTCAAATCGGATTGGGCACCGCACGATACAAGGGAGTTGGATTAACCTTGAGAAGACGGTAGTTACCGCTGAGTTTTTTTTGAATTTCGCATCAAATCAGGTAGGTAAAAAGCAACTCCAGGTTCCAACAGCACACCAAAGACAAACAATCAGTTCTAACCTCCATCAATCAACCAATAAAAATCTATTTTTGACGATCGCATGAAGATTGCACTCATCGGATATGGAAAAATGGGCAAAGCTATTGAACCAATCGCTCGGGAACGAGGACATGAAATCGTAATGAAGCTTGGCTCAAAAGATGCTATTGACCCATCTGTATTGGCGTCTGCCGACGTAGCGATCGAATTTACGGTTCCCGAAAGTGCCGGAAAGAACATAGAATTGTGTTTTGAAGCAAAAACTCCCGTTGTGGTGGGAACAACCGGCTGGTACGATGAGTTGGATGAAGTACTGGCTAAAATGAAATCCACTGGTGGAGCCATTTTACCAGCTACCAACTTTAGTCTCGGCGTTAACATCTTTTTAGAAATAAATTCGTTGCTAGCACGGTTAATGGATCAGCAACCCCAATACAACGTTGTGCTGGAAGAAATTCACCATACTGAAAAATTAGACGCGCCAAGTGGAACCGCTATAACCATTGGCGAAGGCATATTAGCTGAATTGCAGCGTAAGCAAAAATGGGTAAACAACACCAGCGAAAACCCAACAGATCTTGAAATTATTTCTTACCGAAAACCGGAAGTTCCGGGCACGCACGCGGTAACTTATCAATCGGAAATTGACCAAATTCGTATAGAACATATAGCCCACAGCCGAAAAGGTTTTGCGCTTGGTGCCGTAATTGCGGCAGAGTTTCTGGCCGGAAAACAAGGTCATTTCACGATGAAAGACGTACTTAAACTGAATTAAATGTTTGTATTCGACATTCCACATATCCTACTTTACACCCTAATCATCCTTTACCATATCACGCTTCCAAAAATTTTCGCGAAAGCAGGATATGATAAACCTGTGCACGGATACGTTCCCGGACTTAACCTGTACGTCCTTCTTAAACTCCTGAAAAAACCCTGGTGGTGGATCTTATTGTTCTGTGTACCGGGAGTGAATTTTTTGATGCTTATTATTCTCAACGTAAACGTGAGTTTTGGTATTGGGAAAAGAAAGTTTACCGATGCATTGATTGCCATTGTAGTTCCTCACTACGTTTTGATCATAGGTGCTTTTAAAGAAGAGCATAATTGGGTGGGGCCGCTTACCTGGAAGAGTAAGAAAGAAAAAGGTATGGTTCGGGAATGGGGTGATGCAATACTGTTCGCAGTAGTGGCGGCAGGAATTATTCGCGGATTTATGTTCGAAGCGTTTACCATTCCTACCGGTTCCATGGAAAAAGACCTGTTGATCGGGGATTATCTGTTTGTTAACAAAGTGGCTTATGGCCCCAAGCTTCCTCAAACTCCCGTTGCAGTGCCATTCTTCCACAACAATATTCCCGGAACCTACACCAAGTGTTATTTGGAGTGGTTTAAGATGGATTACCATCGGTTGCCCGGTTATACCGATGTGAAGCGAAATGATATTGTGGTGTTTAACTATCCGGTGGGAGATACGGCCTTATTGGGCCAGGCCGACAATTCGGAACTTCAGGGTCATAATTATTACCAGTACCTGAGAGATGAAGCACTATTTCTAGCCCAGAGTGATCCGCAAATGTTAGAGAAAAATCTGGACAAGTATTTGGCTATGGCTCGCAACAATTTGTTAGAACAAAATGTGATGAAACATAAGGGAATTAAGTTTCATAGCTGGGTTGAGAGACCTACCGACAAAAAGGAGAATTACATCAAACGCTGTGTAGGAATCCCAGGCGACTCATTGGAACTTATTGATGGAACATTACACGTTAATGGTAAACCAGGTGAATTAGACGAAAATGCGCAGTTTTTGTACCGATACACTCAAAAACCTGGAACCGCCAGTAGTAAACGGGCAGGCAAACTCATGGAAGAATTTAATATCTATCCGGAAAAGGAATTCAGTCAGGCGCATATTTTCATTACTGAGAAAAACTACGATGCCATTATGGACATGAACTTTATTGATTCTATTTGGGTTCAATGGAAACCAAAGGGTTATTACGTAAACAATCCTATTGAATCTAAATCGAAATACCTTCCAATCTTTCCAAATCACAAGGTTACAGAAGACTGGACGGAAGACAATATGGGCCCCTGGTATCTTCCAAAGGCCGGAGATGAAATTGAGTTAAACGAATTCAACATCGCCTTTTACCGACGAGCCATTGAATCTTATGAAAAAAATGACTTTGATGTAAAACCTGACGGTGTCTATATCAACGGAAAGAAAGCCACGTCCTACAAGTTCAAGCTAAACTACTACTGGATGATGGGAGATAACCGACACAACTCTCTTGACTCTAGAATGTGGGGTTATGTTCCTGAAGATCACATCGTCGGTAAAGCTGGATTTATCTGGCTTTCAAGAGAACGTGAACCCGGTTATGAGGGTACCCGCTGGGATCGTATCTTCCAATCGGCGCATTAAATGGAGACGGTTCTTCCGAGAGTTTATTTCGGGAACATTGCGTACTACTCGGTATACCACCGAAGTGAGGAAGTATGGTTTGAACCGCACGAACATTTTCTAAAGCAATCTTACCGGAACAGGTGTACAATTATGGCCGCCAATTCCATGCAGGACTTAATTGTCCCCATTAATCGGAGACAGCGTAGAGAACCCATTGAAAAACTGGAAATTTCCTATGCCGAGCGTTGGCAACAAGTTCATTGGGGAGCCATTGTTTCAAGCTACAAAGTATCCCCGTATTTCGATTTCTACGCACACCATTTTGAGAAATTCTATAACAGCTTTCAGGCCAAAACATTATGGGAATTAAACACTCAGGCACACGAAATGGTGAAGGAAATTGTGGGAATTAATACTCCGGAAAAGCAAACCGAAGTATTCCGTAAAGCCTACCCCAACGACTACCGAAATCAATGTCGTCCGAAAGACCAGTTTCAAACTTCTTTTCAACATTCGTCCTACTTACAGGTATTTCAGGATCGTCATGGATTTGTGAAGAACCTTTCTGTACTGGACCTGATTTTCAACGAGGGACCGAACTCGATTTCATTTCTATAAGCTATTGAAAAAGCTGACATACGCTAAACAATTTCCCTAGCCATTATCCTTCAGATTGGTATCTTCGTTTTCCAATTAACCAACGAGAACATGGCAGACGCAAAACACAAGAAACAAAACCTTGAGTTCAATAAGAACGATGACCGAATGAGATTGCGACTTTCTGAGTTGCAACGCAAGTTGGAGGCCGTCTATTTGGGCGGTGGACAGAAGAAAATTGACAAGCACCATTCCAAGGGCAAATTGACCGCAAGAGAAAGAATCGACGAGTTGTTGGATAAAGACGCGAATCGGTTCGAAGTCGGAGCGTTTGCAGGCGATGGCATGTATAAAGAACATGGAGGCTGTCCCTCGGGTGGAGTTGTGGTTGTAATTGGTTACATCCACGGTCGCCAGGTAATTGTTGTAGCAAACGACGCCACCGTTAAGGCTGGAGCGTGGTTCCCGATTACCGGGAAGAAAAATTTACGGGCGCAGGAAATTGCTATCGAAAACAAACTCCCAATCATCTACCTGGTGGATAGTGCGGGCGTATTTCTTCCCATGCAGGATGAGATTTTTCCGGACAAGGAAAATTTCGGCAGAATCTTCCGGAACAACGCCGTTATGAGTTCCATGGGAATCACTCAAATTGCGGCGGTAATGGGAAGTTGTGTGGCGGGAGGAGCTTATCTTCCAATTATGAGTGACGAGTCTTTAATCGTTGAAAAAACCGGAAGTATTTTCCTGGCGGGCTCTTATCTTGTGAAAGCTGCAATTGGTGAAGACATCGACAATGAAACACTGGGTGGTGCTACTACCCATTGCGAAATATCTGGGGTTACTGACTATCATAGTAAAGACGATCATGATTGCCTGCAAACCATCCGGGATATTGTTGAGAAAATGGGACCACAGGAAAAAGCCGGATTTAGCAGAGAAGAACCAGTGGCACCTAAGTTTGAAGATCGTGATGTTTATGGTGTCTTACCAGATGACAGAGCCAAGCCGTACAACGTCAAAGAAGTAATTAAAAGACTAACTGATAATTCTGAGTTTACAGAGTACAAGGCAACCTATGGAAAGACCATTGTTTGCGGATATGCACGAATAGATGGCTGGTCCGTAGGGATTGTGGCCAATCAAAGGGAAATTGTGAAAACCAAAAAGGGCGAGGTTCAATTTGGGGGTGTGATCTATTCAGACTCGGCAGATAAAGCTTCCCGGTTTATCATGAATTGTAATCAGAAAAAAATTCCGCTTGTCTTCTTACAGGATGTAACCGGCTTTATGGTAGGTTCAAGATCTGAACACGGCGGAATTATTAAGGACGGGGCCAAACTGGTTAATGCAATGAGCAACAGCACCGTCCCTAAATTTACAGTGATCATGGGCAATTCTTATGGTGCAGGTAACTACGCAATGTGTGGAAAGGCTTACGATCCAAGGTTAATTGTTGCGTGGCCTACTGCTCAGCTGGCAGTGATGGGTGGAGCACAGGCCGCAAAAGTTTTATGTCAAATAGAAGTGGCTACAGCCAAAGGCAAAGGTGAAGAGGTAACCGCGGAAAAAGAAAAAGAACTATTTGATAAAATAAAAGCCAGATATGATGAGCAAACATCCCCGTACTATGCGGCCGCCAGACTCTGGACAGATGCCATTATAGACCCTGCGGATACACGCAAGGTTATTTCTATGGGAATCGAAATGGCTAATCACAATGAAGAAGTTAAACCTTACAATGTAGGAGTAATTCAAACCTGATCTGCTCAAATACCCTAACCTTACACGGAAAATAGACGTAAAACCTTTAACAAACAACTTACAAAAGCAACAACAACCAAATGAAAACCACAAGTGGAAAATCACTCGAAAAGGCAAAAGGCGAAGACGGCCAATTAATTAGTCCTGTATTATCACCAGAGGTGAAGAATTACCTGATCGACATCGATGGTACCATTACAGAGGACGTGCCTAACGAAGAACCGGAAAGAATGGCGACCTGCCTGCCGTTTCCTGATGCACTTGAAACACTCAACAAATGGTATGACGAAGGGCACATAATAACCTTCTTTACTTCACGCACGGAAGAGCACCGAGAGGTAACCGAAGTTTGGTTAAATAAGCATGGCTTCAAATATCACGGTTTACTGATGAATAAGCCCAGAGGAGGGAATTACCACTGGATAGACAATCATTTGGTGAAAGCTACACGGTACAAAGGAAAATTTACGGATCTGATTAAAAAAGTGGAAGAAATTCACGTATTCAAAGATTAATTCTAACTTCATATCACCGCTAAACTGCGGGTAACCACTATATTTAAGTGCACCATTCATGAGAAAAATCTCTACACTTTGTATCGCTTCCCTCCTATTATTTGCAGCGTGTGGCGAAACCGAACCTACGCCAACTGCCAAAGTGCAGATAAACAACACCGAACTAGCTGCAGAACAAGAGTTTGAAGAAAGTGAGGATTTTGCTTTCGTCCCTCCTCCACCTTTGGAAATTGCCCAGTTCTTTAGAATGGCAGGCTTACCTTTTGACCAGGCGAATTTAAACCCGATTAGCAACAAAGAAAACTACCAGACCAAGTTTAAAAAGTCTGTCAATTTTGGCGTTTACTCTTCGGATGTTGCAGTATGCGTGGTAAATGACCAAATAGACATTGCTCAAAACTACCTTAACGTAATTGAAGAGTTAGCCGGCGAAATTGGCATGAACAATGTGATTAGTGAAGAGCTAGCAAACAAGTTCAGAAACAACATGCAAAATCAGGACTCCATTGTAGACGTTCTGATTACGGTACAGGACAACCTGAACACCTACATCTACGAAAACGGTAAAGACGACCTTCAGGCCATCTACTACGCCGGAGCCTGGATAGAAGGAATGTATATGGGCGCCCTTACCTTAAAGCAACAAGATCAGCAAAATGTCGTACAACAATTAGCAAGTCAGATTGAACTGGGCATTAAAATTGCCAAAGGACTGGAAGCTATTGAGGATCAGGATCCCGAAATTAAGGAAATCAGACAGGAAATTCTGAAAGTGGTAAATGAGTATAATACCTGTGAAAGTATTTTAAACACCACAGAACTGGATAAGGACCTCGGAAGAATTTCGCTTACACAGGATGAGTTGGATAAAATTTCTGGTCTGATAATTGAGTTGAGAAATGAAATTATTCAATAATATGGTTGCAAAAAAGTCTTTTCTACGGGCGGTCCCGCTACTGTTGGTCGCAGCCATGTTGGTTGGGTTTGCTCCCCAGCGGGGAGACAAGAAAAAGAAAAAGGGAAAAAACGAACCTAGCGAAACTCAACTCTTTCGGGAGGAAGTAGCTGGATACAGGCAAGAATGCAAATCCGCTCTAAAACCCTATAAATATTCTTTTGGGCGCACTACTTTTTTCAATTACAAACCTTACAACACACTAAAGGAGGTAGAAGTATCCATGATGTTGGATGCGACTTACAAATTCACTTTTAATGCGCAAGGTGTGACCATGGACAAGATTACGGTTCGCGTTTACAACAGGCCTTCTGATTATAACACCCGTGTATTGCTGTACGAGAAAAAAGGTGTAGGCGGGGGCTCTTTCCATTTTACTTCAGAACAACTCATGGAAAGTATGCGCGAGCATTATAAAAAAGAAGGAGTTACCGGAGATGATCTGGACAAACTTCTGCTCCCTAAAGTTTACATCGATTACGTTATTCCAGCCATTGATCAGGAGTATGAGGAAGATCCGGAAACGGGTCGGCGAAAGGCCATTATCAAGAAAGGTGCAATCGTATTCGCCTCTGGCTACGAAAATCTGGAGGCACGTTAATGACTCGGATTGGTTTTCTAGGGTTAGCCGCAACTCTAATTGTGGGATTGACCCAGGGATGTTATATCAGCAGAAATCTGGATCAGGAAGTAAGAGTTTCCTTTAACAAACACTTCCCGATTACCGTTGAAAACACTATGGCCACGGAGGGTTTCACCTCTATTACCGATGTTCCTGCATACATGAATGCTTTCTACGAAGGACTTAAAAGTGAGTTCTCGTCGAACAAGGTTGTTATAGATCATGAAAATCCGGAATATAAAATTGAAATCACGTCGTTGGTGATTAAAGAAGAATCGAAAGAAGAAATTGTGGATGATCCCAGTTCAGAAGACAATGGTGCTTATTTTGTGCTATCAAGCCTGGATTATAACTGTGAAGGCCACATCGTAAAAGCCGACGGAACAAGCCTGGGTAATTGGGTTGCCTATAAAGATCGAAAGGAAAAAGTAAAGGACCGAACGAAGAACGATGGCACCAAGACATACCGGGAAAAAACCATGAGTGACGATTCTGCAAAGGACCTGGCACGCATGACAGGTCGCAGATCAGGAGCTCGCATCGTTAACGATATCCATCGTCATTTGAAGCAGCAGGACACTAACTAGAACAAGTATTCTTCAAATCATCTGATCCGTACCTACGCGACTTCTCTTATCTTTGACTTCCTAAAATTTCAGACAATGATCAAAGTAACCCTGCCAGATGGTTCGGTGCGTGAATACGAAGATGGAGTAAGTTCAATGGATGTTGCAATGAGCATTAGTGAGGGGCTTGCCCGAAATGTTCTTGCGGCAGAAGTAAATGGAGAGGTTTGGGATGCCAATCGCACCTT
This sequence comes from Parvicellaceae bacterium, assembly GCA_965267315.1. Classification (GTDB taxonomy): domain Bacteria; phylum Bacteroidota; class Bacteroidia; order Flavobacteriales_D; family Parvicellaceae. Next base: position 2,252,713 of record OZ253949.1, on the reverse strand, counting down.
GCCCGGAGATACCGACTTAAAATTGCTCACGTGGAGAGACGATGATGGTAAATCCACCATGTGGCATTCTTCGGCACACTTAATGGCAGAGGCCCTGGAATTTTTCTATCCCGGAATCAAGTTGGCTATTGGCCCACCGGTAGAAAATGGCTTCTACTATGATGTTGATTTGGGCGAGCATGAAATTTCAGACAAGGATTTCAAGAAGATTGAAGACAAAATGCTTGAACTGGCACGTGAGAAAAACGAGTACGTGCGTCAGGAAATTAGTAAGCCAGAAGCAATCGAGTATTTTAAGAAAAAAGACGATGAGTATAAACTGGAACTGTTAGAGGATCTGGAGGACGGTAACATTACGTTCTACACTCAGGGCAATTTTACTGATCTATGTCGTGGGCCACACATTCCGCATACCGGATATATTAAAGCGGTAAAGCTGATGAATATAGCGGGTGCTTACTGGCGAGGCGATGAAAACAACAAGCAGCTCACAAGAATCTACGGAGTTACTTTTCCCAAGGCAAAGGAACTAAAGGAATATCTTCAGCTACTTGAAGAAGCCAAGAAACGAGACCACCGAAAAATTGGAAAGGAAATGGATTTGTTCGCTTTCTCACAGAAAGTCGGGCAGGGTCTCCCCTTGTGGTTACCAAAAGGAACGGCGCTTCGCACGAGGCTGGAGGATTTCATGAAGAAGGCTCAAATTGCGGCTGGCTATCAGCCTGTAATCACACCACATATTGGTCATAAAGACCTGTACATCACATCAGGCCATTATGCAAAGTATGGCGCAGATTCCTTTCAACCTATCAACACTCCTGCAGAGGGTGAAGAGTTTCTATTGAAGCCGATGAATTGTCCGCATCATTGCGAAATATTTAAATCAAGACCCAGATCATACAAAGATCTGCCATTACGACTTGCCGAATTTGGAACGGTATATAGATACGAGCAAAGTGGCGAGCTTCATGGTTTAACACGTGTACGCGGCTTTACTCAGGACGATGCCCATTTATTCTGCAGACCCGATCAGGTTGAAGATGAGTTCAAGAAGGTAATCGACCTGGTATTGTACACACTTAATGCGCTTGATTTTAAGAATTTTACCGCCCAAATTTCTCTTCGCGATAAGGAAGACAGAACCAAGTACATTGGTTCGGAAGAAAACTGGGAAAAGGCAGAGCAAGCTATCATCAATGCCGTTGCAGATAAGGACCTCAACACAATAGTAGAGTATGGCGAAGCAGCCTTTTATGGCCCCAAACTTGATTTTATGGTGAAGGATGCGTTGGGCAGAAGCTGGCAACTAGGAACCATTCAGGTGGACTACAACCTACCGGAGCGATTTGAATTGGAATATACCGGAGCCGATAACCAGAAACATACTCCTGTAATGATTCACCGGGCGCCATTTGGTTCAATGGAACGATTCGTAGCAGTATTGATCGAACACTGCGCCGGAAAGTTTCCTTTATGGTTAAACCCGGATCAGGTAGCGATTTTGCCTCTTAGCGAAAGGTATAACGATTATGCGCTAAAAGTTTCGAGTTTGTTAAATAATTACGATATTCGCAGCCTTGTTGACGACCGTAATGAAACGGTAGGCAAGAAAATTCGCGATAATGAGCAGCAGAAAATACCTTTCATGCTTATTGTTGGTGAAAATGAGGCCAATAGCAACTCGGTTGCTGTTCGAAAACAAGGCGAAGGTGATTTGGGCACTATGTCGGTAGATGAATTTGCAAAATTCATTGAACAACAAATAGAAGCCGAATTGTCTGTTAAAAAAGAAGCTCCTCAGGAAGCAAACACCGGGGAGAAAGTTGAATAAAAAGGAGGACTGAACCATAGCAGTAAGAAGAGGCCGAGGCCGCAGACCAGTTAAAAGAGAAGATCCGCACAAGATCAACGATAAGATTCAGGCACAGGAAGTGCGTGTTGTTGGAGAAAGTGTAGAACAAGGAGTTTATTCGATAAGAGAAGCACTCCGAATGGCGGACGACGCAGGACTGGATTTGGTAGAGATTTCGCCCAAGGCGAATCCTCCTGTTTGTAAAATAATTGATTACAAGAAGTTTCTTTACGAGCAAAAGAAGAAGCAAAAAGAGCTGAAATCCAAGCAGGTAAAGGTAGTAATCAAAGAAATTCGTTTCGGACCGAATACGGATGATCATGATTTCAATTTTAAATTGAATCATGCCAAGAAGTTTTTGGAAGACGGTGCAAAGGTGAAGGCCTACGTTTTCTTTAAAGGCCGGACGATTGTTTTTAAGGAAAGAGGAGAAATTCTTCTGTTGAGATTTGCTCAGGAACTCGAAGAGTATGGAATGGTAGAGCAAATGCCTAAACTGGAAGGAAAGAAAATGATCATGATGATCCAACCTCTTAAAAAGAAGTAAATTTTAGAACCAAATATTTTTGAGTAATGCCTAAAATGAAAACAAACGCCAGTGCAAAGAAGAGATTCAAGTTCACTGGAACAGGTAAGATCAAAAGAAAACACGCTTACAAGAGTCACATCCTGACGAAAAAAGCAACAAAGAGAAAGAGAAATCTTACAAAAGCTACTTTGGTGCACAAGTCAGACGTGAAGAACATTAAGTTGCAATTGTGCGCGTAATCCTTTTAAGGATTTATTGATCAAACCAATGTAAATGAAGGTTGTCCCTAGTAACTGGGACATTGTTAAACCCGAGTATCAGTAAACAAGTTTCCGAATAGGTCGGAGCACTGATGATCAAAAAACGAAAAGAAAATGCCTAAATCAACAAACAGCGTAGCTGCAAAGGCCAGAAGAAAAAAGGTACTAAAGCAGGCCAAAGGCTACTACGGAAGAAGAAAAAACGTCCACACTGTTGCTAAAAATGCAGTAGAAAAAGGACTTACTTACGCTTATAGAGACCGTAAGCAGAAGAAAAGAAATTTCAGATCACTTTGGGTACAGAGAATTAATGCCGCTGCCAGAGAGCACGGAATGTCTTACTCTGTATTTATGGGTAAAGTAGCTGAGAAAGGAATCAAATTGAACCGAAAAGTTCTTGCAGACCTGGCGCTTAACAACCCTGAAGCTTTCAAAGCGATTGTAGAAGCGGTTAAGTAAACCCAACGAGATATTTTACAGAAGGGCGACTCTATGAGTCGCCTTTTTTTTGTGACCAAATTCTGTGAAAACACCTATTGCCCGGCATCATTTATCTGAGAACACTTGATCCGGTGGTTACTTTTTCGGGGTTACCACATTACCTATATAAACCCATTAATCTAATTGACATGAAAAAGATAGCAATAGCCCTCCTTATTCCCCCTTCGACAACTTCAGGATGACATATGGAGCTTGTCGAAGGGGTAATAAGGAGGTTGGGTAATCTGTCCCAGGCCTTTGAGCGAAGAAAGAACTTGAAACCGAATCGATGTAACCTCTACCGGACTAACCATTATTCAGCAAACCTAACACCATGAAAGTCCTCATTTCTGTTTTGCTTTGTTGCAGCACTCCCCTGTTTATTTCACAAACACCAATCAAACCATTTCCTGAATTTGGAGTTACCGCCGGCTACACTTTTGGTGGAGGTATCCAATATGGATTCAACGTAGAATTGAAGTCTGGCTACGAAACAGCACTTATGGGAAGGCAAACGGCTGGAGTAGAATACCAGTTTCAGTTTCAAACCGTACGCACCAGATACAAAGTATACACGCATAGACTAACCAATATTCGGGTCGTTTATGACTGCGATAACACGTTACGGATTAAAGCCGGATACGCACGAATCCGAAATCCATGGGGGCTTGGCGAGCGCAACCTGTGCGCCATTAAGGGGTTTAGCTTCGGATTGGAAGGAGGAACTCACGGTGCCTGGGTGGGCTATCAGGAAATATGTTACAAACTTCGAAACTGGGCGTGGTTTGACAGACCTTACAGATCTGTTTTGCTTCGTTACTCCCTACCCGATCCGTGGGCGGAGAACAAAATGAAAAACAGCGGCACAAAATAATGAGTACATTCGATGAATTACTTTTCAGATGGATGAAATATCGTGGAACGACTTCGCAAAAGTAGAAATACGGATAGGCACAGTAGTTCAGGCAGAAGTGTTTAAACAAGCCAGAAAAGCTGCTTACAAACTAAAAATCGACTTTGGTTCGGAATTAGGTATTCGTAAAAGTTCCGCCCAAATCACTGATCTCTATACTGCTGAGAATCTTATAGGAAAGCAAGTGGTAGCCGTTGTTAACTTTCCGAAAAAGCAAATTGGCCCATTCATGAGTGAATGCCTTGTTCTTGGAGCAGTTGCCGAGAATGGCGCAGTTACATTACTTCAACCGGAGCGACCTACTGAAAACGGATTAAGAATTTCCTGACTTGAAACAATTTACTATCGCTGCACTTTTTACCTGTCTTGCCAACACGTTAATGGCACAGGACCTCTCCATTTCCCACGAGAGCGGATATCATGGAACTTCGTTTACGCTCAAACTGGAATGCACATCATGCGACGCTATTTACTATTCTGTTGATGGTACCGACCCGTTGAAGAATAATAAATACAAAGCGCCGATTCTTGTTAGCCAGGAACTCGTAGCCGCTAACAAGCTTGCCTACGTGCCTACCACCGTAGTTCCAAACGTTGGAGACAACGAAACATGGCACAGTTGGCAGCCTCCGGGCAACTATGAAAAAGCTGTGTCGATTAGAGTTTCTGCCACTGAGAACGGCGAACGCATAAAGGAAGACCATTTCCGCACCTATTTTTTCGACGAAAAATGGAATGAATTTCCCACTATCTCTATCAGCATTGAACCTAAATACCTGATCGATGATAGCATTGGAATAATGGTGCCCGGTATTCATGTTGATCCGCAGAATAGTATCTGGACGGGCAATTACCAGCAAAGTGGCAAGGAATGGGAACATCCACTACACTATAGCTACTTTGAAGCAGATAAGGAATTTGTGGAGAAAGACCTGGGTGTTAGAATACACGGATTAAAAGCTGCCGCAGCACCACAAAAGTCGTTTCGCCTTTATGCCAAAAAGAAATATGGTTCTGGGTCGATTCCATATGATTTTAAGAGCAACCCGGAGAAAAAACACAAGCGACTACTGCTTCGCACACCCTACAGTTGCCATGCCTCCAAATTAATCAGTGATATAGTGATTCATGAACTTGCCAGACCAACACATCTGGACATAATGGATTATGGCATTGCTCGGACGTTTATCAATGGAGAGTACTGGGGTATTCATCTGGTAAGGGAACGGGTTGATGAAAAATACATCTCAGAACGAAAAAACTGCAAAGACAAGAATGTATTAATTCCAGGTAATTATGATCAACCTGAGTTTTCCCAGATGTTCCAGTACCTGAAGGATCACGACATCGCAGAAAAAGCAGTCTACAGAAATTTTGCACAACTTCTGGATCTTGAAAATTTCATGGATTATGTGATTTTCGAGACTTATTTCAGAAATACCGATTGGCTCATAAACAACAACAATGTCACTTTCTGGAAAGAAAAGGGCTTTGGTAAATGGAGGTTAGTTCTTATTGACATGGATGCTGCTTTCCAACAGCCGGAAGGAGACATGTTCGATTTCATGAAAACTTATAGCGAGTCGATGGTGTCCACGCTTTTCTTGGAACTAATGAAAAACGCCGAGTTCAGGCACACACTCGCCAGCAGATACAATGAACTTTTGTCCTCTCATTTAGCCCCAGAGAGATGTTTCCATATTATTGATAGCATCAGCGAGTTAATAAGACCCGAACTATCCAATCATATTGACCGCTGGGGACACCCTACTTCTGTATTTGCATGGAATAAGGAGCTGGACGCCATGCGCAGCTTCATTAACAAGAGAAATACCGTAATCGACGACGAATGGTCCCGGCATTTTAAATTCGAAAGTACTGGCATTAAGGAAGGGAACACGATATTCTTCATCTCACAAGACGAAAAATTAATAGGAGGAATTTCATTCACCCTGTTGCTGATGGCGGTCTGGTTATTTCTTAGAAAAAAGAAACGCAGACAAAAAAAATCCGGCTAACCATCAGGCGCCGGATTTTTCGTTTTCAAAATTATTTTTAATCTACTACCTGCAGCGTAGCATTGGTTGCTCTATACTTTGCGCGGATTCTTCCACCTTCCGAAGTTCCTTGTGAAACAGCCACGTCTGTGGTTCTATCCATGTAACCGGTAGCAGGACCTGTAGCAAGATTCTCCAGTTGTGTAATTCCCATTACTATATCATTCGCTCCGTCTGCGGCCTGAACAAATAGCGCATCTTCACCCCAGGCCCAGCTTGATCCGATAAACACTCCTACGTGTTCGTTAGCGGCAAGAACGGGACCATCCCAGGCTAGTGTATTTGCCACGGACTTATCAATGGTATCAAAACTTGCTGGCCATGCCAATGTATCCACGCCTGGAATTGAGTTCATAAAGTTGCTTCCGTCCACGTCAGTATAACTAAATGTGCCCGAGGTAATTCGGCCAGCGTACTCTTTAAAGTGGCCTCCAGCCCAACCCACATAAGGAAGTGTGTCTGAACCAAACAGCACATGAGCTCCATCAGTAAGTTCGAGTATCGTTCCGGTTGGGCCTCCAAAACGGAATTTAGCTACTACCCAACTTTTATCGGTATTCTTATTATAAAATACTTCGTAATCCGTATAAATTTTGTCTTGATTTACGTCAACGGAATCCTCTTTGGCGCATGAAGTAATAATTACAGTCAATCCCAAAATAGCGATGGCTGCAAGCGAAAACAATTTGTAGTTCTTCATAATTAGTGGTTTAACAATATGCTGGCATCTGTTACAAGGGCTGTGCCAACAAGATAAAGTTAAGAATTTAATGGATGAAGCTAGAATCATGGAGGATGGAAAGAATCAGAAATTGTTCAGAATCACTTATTTGACTGACGGATATTTCGTCAGCTTTTTTTAGCTGCCTCCCAATAAGCATCCATTTCGGGCAAAGTCATTTCACCAAGCTTTTTTCCATCTTTTGCCGACTCTACCTCCAGGTATTGAAATCGACTAATGAATTTTTTGTTCGTCTTTTCAAGAGCATCTTCCGGATTCACTCCTACAAAACGAGCATAATTGATAAGGGAAAACAGCACGTCCCCAAACTCTTCTTCTACTTTGTCAGAATTTAGTTCTACCTCCTCCTTAAACTCTGCCAACTCCTCGTTTACCTTATCCCATACCTGGTTTCTGTTGTCCCAGTCGAAACCAACGCCTCTCGCCTTCTCCTGGATTCGTGTGGCCTTTACCATTGCGGGTAGTGAATTGGGCACACCTGACAATACCGATTTCTTCTTTCCCTTCTTCGATTTAAGTTTAATTTTCTCCCAGTTTTCTTTCACCTGTTCCTCATTCTCCACTTTCACATCTCCGTATATATGCGGGTGTCGTTCCACCAATTTGTCGCATACCGTATGAAGGACATGAGACACGTCAAAATCGTTGGTCTCCGAGGCGATTTTCGAATAAAAAACCAAATGCAGAAAAAGATCGCCTAGTTCGCCTTTAATCTCTTCCATGTCCTGCTCCAAAATAGCGTCACATAACTCATAGGTCTCCTCAATCGTCAGGTAACGCAAAGAATCAATCGTTTGCTTTCTGTCCCACGGACATTGTTCCCGGAGTTCATCCATTATGGTTAGTAATCTTTCAAAAGCGTCCAGTTTTTCCTGCATTCCAGTCATATCCTACTGTTTAGAGATAGAGCTAAAGTAATTTTATTGGCTAAATTTGGAAGGATGAGGCTTTGGATTCTTTCAACGATTTGGATTTTGCTAGTGATAACTTCCTGTGGAAAAGTTGAGCAGATCCAAATTGAGCCAGCAATCACGCACATTTCAGATCAGCCGCTTCACGATATTATGTTTCTTAACGACACAATAGGATTTAGTTGTTCAGGAAATTCAGATGGCGGCGGGAGAATTTATCAATGGAAAAATGGCGCGTGGAACAAGGTTTATGAAACGGACAGAGAACCAATACGGAGCCTTGCAAATTCTCCTTCTGGAAAGCTCTTTGCGGGAGGCGATTTTGTTCATCTGTTTTCTTCAAATAACGGAGGGGATACCTGGGGTATTGACTGGCTGGATTCAGATGAGCTCGCTACCCACGAAATTCATAGAACCTCTATTGACGCTTTAAATTTTATCAACGACTCCGTCGGGTATTTTGTGGGTGGGGACAATTACAATCATGGCCAGGTTTATTACACCAGAGATAACGGACAAAGTTGGTCGTTTGACACCCTCAACCACGAAATTTCCGGGCTATGCAGTAATAACAACGGTGATAGCTGGGTTTGTGGTTACGGGTATGTTGGCCGGATTAAGAATCAAACATCGCTGGAACAATTGCCATCCTTCAATGACAATTTTAAGGCCATTCATTGTATAAATTCAGGTGATCTGGTATTGATAGGAAATTCCGGGAAAGCATATTTCAGTGAGGATTCCGGATTGAATTGGACAAGACGTTCCGCAATTAAGGGTATTAACGTTATTTCATCAGCATATCATGAAGGCACATGGATTGTTTGTGGTTCGTTTGGTACTTGTTTCGTTTCATATGACCATGGTAATGAGTGGAAACAGATTGAGTTGAATACAGATACTCACTTTAATGCAGTGCGTGTTTTTAAAAATACGGTATTCCTGGCCGGTACAGATGGTAAACTATACTCTGTTTCACTTACAGCAATAAGTTGATCCCGGCTGTAAAGAAATCTGCCTTTCCCCAAATTGTTCTCAACCCAAGATTCAAAGCACCGTTGATTCGAGGCTTGGTAACCGGGTCTTTTAAATAGAATCTAAAGCCAACTTCGTTGGAGAAATGGGTATCCATGAAACTATCCAGAACCAAACCTCGTCTCAACATTTCCTTTCTAAACGGATCGTACAAGTTATATCCCAGATCTATATAGCCTCCAAAATGTCCAAAGTGAAACTCATGCCCTATGTAGCTGATAACTTTCAGGTTGTTGCCGGAGGGGTTCCCATCAAATAGATTTTCATTCAGAATCTGCCTGGTAGCAGCTTCGCTCACATTGAAACTAAAACCACCATGTACGGAGCTTTTGGCACTGAGTCGCTTACTCATTTGGAGGCGGGCATAATGCACCTGGTACAACGGCCCGTCTGCGGGAAAAGTGGTTCCCTCAATTTCGTGCAACCCCACACCATAGCCAGCCTCTATCCGTAATTTTTTGTTGACCACAACTGTATCCGGAATCTGCGGGCGTATCTCCGGCGTGTACTTCAGTTGCAATCCGACCAGAAAAACATTGGCTCCGATATTAGGTACCCTGAAATGTCCGTTAGACGTATGTCTGAATGTCCCAAACAGCCCTATTTCGGTTTTACCCAGATCATAACCAAAGCCTCCACCGACTGAGAACTTTGTAGTTATTCGTGACCCTATTACCAGGTTTTCCGGATTTTCAAGAGCATCGTGTGGGTTGTTGTACCAGGATAAACCGTATCCTAAATTCCAGTTCCATCCCCAGTTTTTTCCTATCTCCCGATTGTTATGAATTTCGGCAAGAACCGATGCGCTGTAACCAATGATATCCGGATTCCCATAATCGGCAAAAATTCCACGAACATGTATTTCCGGTAAGTGATAGGCCCGGTGCCAATATTTCGACCCGTTCAACCTGAAAACAGCGGCGGCATCTAGCTGATAATTGAATCCCGCCTCGGGAAAGCTGCTTGAGATATCAGCTATTGCCCCACCATGCATCGCTACGGCCCAACCAGTTCTCTGACTAAAACCTGTTTGCCACATCAGTAAAACAGTAGCTATAAAAATGTACTTTCTCAAGGCAGCGAAAGTTAAGAATTTACCACATTGTGTTAACTTTCGCTACCAATGCGGTTGATTGTATTCATAGCCATTGTATTTATTGCCTTCCCATTATATGGACAGCACCTGAAACGTTCGCAGTATCAACTCGAACTCAAGTCCGGATCAGGGTTTCTAATTGCACACCGCGCCTCAATGAGGCACTTGCTAAAAGGGAACGCGGTAATGTACGAAGCCAGTTTGGTAAGTAAGGATACAAGGTTGGACCATCTTGGCCATTTTTACGGCACTACGGAACTGGGTGTGAATTTACATTACATGAACGTGGGTAACATGGAAGAAATTGGCGCCTGTTTCGGACTGTACCCTAGTATTAGGATTCCTTTATCCAAATGGGAACATGGGCCAAAACTAAAAATTGGTGCAGGCCTCGGTTATGTACGAAAGCCGTTTCATCAGGAAACCAACAACCAGAACATTGCCATTGGCTCCTACATGAATGCTTTAATTCAGTTTTGTCTGCAAGATGAAATCTCTATAAAAGACAAACACTTTATTAAATATGGTATAGGAATGACCCATTATTCCAACGCGGCATTCTCTGCACCAAACCTGGGGATGAATATTCCAACGATGAACCTGGCCTATGCCTTTCAAATCAAACCTCCTGTTTTAAACTCTCCGTACTCGTGGATCGTGTTCGATCCTTCCACCTACTCCTTTTCCCGAACTCATGAAGTTTTCGGTTTTTTGGGAGCCCGGGAAGTAAGTCTGCATGACCGTAAAAAATACCTTGTGGGATCAATCAACTACCAACATTTCCATCAGTTTTCAGGAAAACTAGCATGGACGACCGGAGCAGATCTTTTCGGCAATTCCAGTTTAATGGCAGAAGCCGATGCGCCTGATCACTCATTGGTGAATATGCAGTTTGGCGGGTTTGCCGGGTTGGAAATTTTGTTTAACTCCAGTTCCATTTTCATGCAATATGGAGTTTATGTCTTCTCTCCCTACAAGGGAAATGGAGCCACTTATAACCGAATTGGATTCAGAAACCGACGGCCAAACGGTTTGATTTTTCACATTGGTCTGAAGACTCATTTAACGGTGGCAGAGTACTTTGAACTGGGCATTGGTTATAGCTTTAAACGAAAGGAGCAACAGGACTAGTGGACATATGAATCCTCGTAAGTACATATCGGTTCTTGTATTTTCGCTTTGCTTTTTAGGTTGCAAACCAAGCGAAGACCGTCGGTGCTTCAAGGGAATGGGCGAAATTATTCTGGAACACCGTGATCTGGAACTGTTCCGAACCGTGATCCTTGACGATCATATCGACCTGATTTTAACCGAAGACCCTGAGGATTATGCAGTAATCGAGACTGGCAGTAATTTGGCAAATCTGATAGAAACCAGCATTAGCGGAGATACTCTTACCATTCTGGACAATAACCGTTGTGCATTTTTAAGAGATCTGGATTACAAAACCACTGTCCATTTACATACTTCCTCGTTAGACCGGGTAATGATGGGCGGGTCGGGTGATTTGTCTGCAACTGGTGCTATCACGCGAAATATTACGTTGAACTGCCTCGAAGCAAATGGAGGGATAAATCTGACGCTTAACAACGATACCTCATCCTTCTTCATAGAAGCTGGAGTGACGGATGTACATCTAACAGGTAATTCCGAATATTCATACTTCTACTATTTTGGAAATGGCAATGTAGACGCCTCCAATCTTGTTAATACGAATACCGTGATCAATTGGAGTTCCACGGGCTGGCTGAAAATCTTTACATCCAACGCCTTAAGCGGCAGCATCAACTCCTATGGAAACGTTTACTACTCCGGAAACCCCGCAAACGTTAATGTTGGGCTGAACGGGGAGGGATTGTTGGTTGGTGAATAATCAGTACCTTTGTACTATGAAACTCGCACTAATTACAATCGGTTTATTAGGACTTGCTTTCGCCGGAATTGCTATTAAAATCTGGGCGAAGAAAGGCGGTGAATTTGCCGGTACGTGTTCGAGTAATAACCCTCTTCTACAAGATGAGGGAGCCGCATGCAGCGTATGTGGAGCACGGCCGGATGAAAAGTGTAAGAACGACGATTAGTCTCACCTGCCAATTCCAACAGGTAAAAGAGAATTGCCGAAAATCCATATCTTCCGTTAAAATTCAGACGACCAGAATTGGCGGACAGACTTGCATTTAAACAAACCCATTTTATCGCCTATGGGTTCACTCTGGGTATTCTGTGCCTTTTACTAACGAATACCTCGGAAGGACAAGAGTCCACACATCGTTTAAATCCGTTGGATTCTCTTCTACAATTACATGCTGCCAGTTCCGGTAAAGAGCGGGTGGAGTTGGACATTGAACTCACAAAGACTTACATGCGAAGCGATAACTACAATGAAGCTTTTGAGTTTGCCAACGATGCCAAAGACCTTGCGGAACATTCTAACGATTCTAAACTAAAGGCACTTGCATACCACATCCTTGGCCGTTGTCACTACCGTTGGGATCAATCAACCGAATCGATTCGATTCATGCAGAAAGCCTTACTACTGCGTGACGCGTTACCCGCAAATCTGGAGCTGGACTGTTATGTGGTTCTTGGTGTCAACCATTTTGTTCATGGTGGTGATGAAGATGCTATCGCTTATTACCGAAAAGCGATTCCATTGCAAGCCGAGGCTGAATCGTTGACCGGACGTAAATACAATTTCATTTACAACAATATGGCCATTGCTTATGCAAACCATCAGGAATACGATTCGGCTTGGAAGTACCATCAACTATGCCTAAAAGAAAGGTTAACAGACAGCAACTACAATTCGCTTGGGCAAACCTACAACAACCTGGGAACCCTGTTTTATGAGCAAAGCAAATTCGATTCTTCCCTTTATTACTTTGAGAAGGGATTGAAATTTCGTTCAAAACATGAACCTCCGGTTTGGTCTGCTATCTACGAAAGCAAAATCAACATTGGAAAGGCGGCCCTGGCGCTAAGAGATTACAGAAGGGCCATGCAAATTCTTACAGCAAGTTTCGATTCTGCGGAAAGTAAAAATCACCTTCCCCTTCAGCTAAGAGCCGCCGAACAATTGAAAACGCTTCATGCAGAAATGGGGCATTACCAGGAAGCCTACCAGTTTAACGACATTTTCCACTCGCTTCAGGATACTTTGTTCGGTTTGGAAAAGAAGGAAGAGATCATACGGCTGAAAATGGCCAATAAATATGAAGAGAAAGTACTGCAAGACAGTTTGGCCCGCTTGGAGGAACGGAAAATTGCAGCACTTGAAGACGAACAGGAAAGGCAAACGAACTTCCTCATTCTCCTGTCGTTGATAGGCGCCATTGTGCTACTACTTGGCATTGTTATCCTGATTTACTTTAACCTGCGAGCCAGGAAAAAGTCTGCACAGATTATTCTGGCTCAGAAGAAGGAGGTTGAGGAGCAACGCGAAATTGCCTTACATCAAAAAGATTTGCTGGCAGAGCGGAACAAGGAAATTACCGATAGCATCACTTATGCTGAACGAATCCAAAAGGCCATTCTTCCTTCTACCGCTGCGTTTAAGAAAAAATTTCCATCAGCATTTGTTTTCTACAAGCCCAAGGATATTGTGGCCGGAGATTTCTACTGGTTAGAATACAACGACCAGACCAGCGAAACTTTCTTTGCGGTGGCCGACTGTACCGGACACGGAGTACCTGGAGCCATGGTCTCCGTTGTCTGCCATAATGCACTTAACAGAAGCGTAAGAGAATTCAAGCTGTCATCACCTGCTGACATTCTCAATAAAACGCGTGAACTGGTCATCGAAACGCTCAGCCAAAGTGGAGATGAAGTCAAGGATGGCATGGACATTTCACTTATTCATATTCAGGATCGGACATTACACTTTGCCGGTGCCAATAATCCTCTATGGCTTGTGCGCGGCACTGAATTAATTGAGATAAAGGGAGACAAGCAACCTATCGGACTTTACGCAGACGCCACAACCTTTACCGAGCATACTATCGAAATCGTACCGGGGGATCAGGCTTACCTGTTTTCGGATGGCTACCAGGATCAATTTGGCGGACCGAAGGGCAAAAAGTTTAAAACGGGCAATTTGAAAAAGCTCATCCTTGATGTATCTGTCAAACCAATGACAGAACAGAAGACCATTCTCTCCGAAACTCTAAAACAATGGTGTGGGGACATGGAGCAGGTAGATGATGTTTGTATCGCAGGGATTAAGTTCTAATCCCAGGAAACTCCCGGATCATGTATATATGATTTAAATTTTGGCTATCTGTTTCACCTTTCGACTACTGCTGGTGGTTACTTCAAGCAAATAAACCCCTTTATCTAAAGCCTGTAAATTAATTGTTGGAGCACTTGCATTTTGAAAGTTTTTATCAAGTAGTAACTGACCTGACATACTAAATACTTTCACTTGCACCGATCCTTTGAAATCCCCATCCAACCGAACTAGATCAGTTGTTGGGTTAGGAAATATATCCAGTTCCAATGCGGTTTCCTGATTCAGAGCAGTCGGGTCTCCTTGTGGTGTCAACTGAAACTCCAGCATACCGTAATCATCCGAATTTAAAGGGCTGACTTGCCTAATCCCTAGTGGGTATCCCTCCCCAGTAACGGTATACTGGTACGAATGCCCAGAATTATACGCTGTAGATGTTGAAGGATGGAACCATGTTGCTCCCCCGTCCAATGAAATTTCCATTCGATTGGTTTGATCGGGAAAACTTGCCCCCGAACAGGGTGAGCTATTAGGATAAGCAAACCCAAATTCAAAATCAAAACCGACTGTACCAGTTCCAAAACCAACAGGCGACGGATACATTGGGGCAGACTCGGGCGCCCCACAAGGTGCGGACCAGTAAGAAGGTTGCCAAATGCTATACGTTCCCAAAACGCTCATGTTATATACTGTCCCTAGCGCAAGCCCATTGGTATCGAAATAATGTTCTACTACGGCATCATTGCTGTTATAAGTGTCATAGGATATGTTGATTTGCGCTCTTGCTGAACTACACAACAAAATCATCAATACAGGAAGCAGGTATTTCATCATTGGTAAAGTCTATTAACCAACAATTTACTGAAAATTTAACATCAGGCCCGCTCTGCATATTGAAACCTGGTTATTACAAGCAAGGCTGCTTAGATACAAATTCGCGTTTATACGCGAATTCCTATCACCTCGTGTCAAGCACGGGACAGGCTGCTTAGATATAAATTCAAGTTTATACTCGAATTCCTATCACGCAAACATCATCCACTTGTTCAAATGAGCCTTTCCAGGACTCAAAATACAAATCCAGCCGACGCATTTGCTCATCAAGTGGTAAGTGGTAGTTCTCAAGCAAAAACTGGCGGAATGTTTTTGATTTCATTTTCTTGCCTTTTGCCCCCCCAAATTGATCGGCGAAACCGTCTGAAAATAAGTAGATCTGATCTCCGTGGTTTAACTCTAAAACATGGGTTGTGAACGAAGAAGCTAAGCTAAACTGCCCAACCGGCTGCTTGTCTGCCTTCACCTCAACAAAAGAACTATCCCCATCCTGGGCTGGTATTACCCAAAGCGGGTTGTGAGCTCCGGAATATGCGAGTTTTGTTTGGCTTTGGGAATTGTCAATGACACATAGCGCAATGTCCATCCCATCTTTCACCTCATCGGCTGATTGGTTGAACTCACGGATGACGATGTCTCTCGTTTTGTCAAGTATTTCACCTGGATCGGTTAAGCCAAACTCTCGTACCGAGCGGTTCATGGCATTGTGACAAACTACCGAAACCATGGCCCCCGGCACCCCGTGTCCGGTGCAGTCGGCTACGGCAACCATGGTTAAACTTCCTGATCTTTCCAACCAGTAGAAATCTCCGGCCACAATATCCTTGGGTTTATATAGAACAAAACTTTGAGGGATGAGTTCGGCAACCCTTTTAGGAGCAGGCAAAATTGCATCCTGAATACGTTTTGCGTAGCTAATTGAAGAAATAATTTCCTGGTTTTTTTCTTCTAACTCAGCATAAGCCTCGTCAACTAGCTGCTTCTGATGTTCTACTTCGTCTTTCTGCTGAAGGATAATTTTGTTTTGTTTTTGGGATGATCGGAACCGAAAATAAATAACCAACCCGATAACCAGAATCAGAACACTAACAATAATCAACTCGCGTGATTCTTGTCTACTCTTTTCCGCTTCCAACCTATGCTTCTGAATCTCAATATCCTTCATTTCTTCCTTCTTCGCATGCTCAATGCTGTCAGCAACATGTTCCAACAAGAACTCATGGTCCTTCTTCAGGACTTCCAGTTCGTGCTTACTTTCATCGCTCATGAACCGATCGGTAAGTTCATGTGCCAATTCCAGATATTCAAGGGCTTTTGCACTATTCCCCAGTTCCTTGTACGCCTGGGATAGACAAAAGGCGCAGCTATCCTGCCTTCTAACAATATTAGCATCCTGAAATATTGCAAGCGCCTGACCACATTCATCTATGGCAGAAGTGAACTTACCTAGGTCTATATATAGCCTCCCAATATTCAGGTGTGAGGCTGCCTCACTTACGCGCCTGTTAGCTCTTATCGCCAGTTCACCGGCGATCTTGTAATAATGTAGCGCACTATCTCTTAATCCCAGTTTCTTGTATTGGGTCGCCATATTATTATAGGCTCCCGCTTTATTTCCATCATACTGATCTCCCTCAAGACTACTTAAAAACCTCTTGTATGTTTCTATTGCCTTTTCATGTTGAAGATTTCTGGAATAGCCTACGGCCACATTAAATAGGGAGATTGCAATTCTTAATGTATCACCAATTTGCTCCGCCAATTCTAAATTTCGATTGGCTAACTCCGTAAACTCTTTATCCGTTCCAGGAACAGAAAAGTAGGCATCGAGCAATAATGCATTGGCTCGATACTCCACGCTATCAATACCCAAAGAATCTGCAAAGTCCTTTGTTGCCAGTGCCAACCGAAGTGCTTTCTGAAATTCGAGCCGATCAAGAAGAAGAGCATTTAAGTAAGTGCGTTGAGCACGGATCATACGTGTGTACTCTCCCAATTGCCGATACAATGAGATACTTTTGAGATAATACTCTTCGGAAACCTCCTCCTTGTCCTGGGCAAAAAAACATCGGGCCAAATCATAGTAGGTATCGGCCGTTGTTCTTGATGGTTGCAATCTGGCATTAAGGCTTTGGGCTTCAGTCAGGTAAAATATTGCCTCATCCGGCGACTGCGCAACCAAACCAGAGCCTATTTCATAGTACAATTCTGCACTATCCTGGGCATTGGTTGCATTTGACAAGGCCGTCACCAAACTATCCTGCTGAGCCAACAAAGCTTGTACAGCTACCAATAAAATTGTTATAGAAGAAAAAAATTTTGCCACGGCACTACTCAGTATCTATGCAATATATAGAATATAGAGTTGTTTAAAGCCAACAGCTTGCAAGGTAAGGCTCGCTAATCGAACTCTGTCATGTGTCCTTTGATATTCTCACTCATCCAGCTTCCATAAGAACCATCCGATTCTGAGTAAATGAGGTAAACCTGAAGATCAAGATCTCCATTTCGGGTGAGAAATGATTTGGTTTCTTCGAGACCCATTACCATGAAAGCAGTGGCATAGGCATCTGCAATTGCCGTGCTATGTGAAACTACCGTAGCACTCAGTAAAGAATGAGTTACCGGCTTCCCGGTTCTGGGATCAATGGTGTGAGAGTACTTTACACCGTCTACCTCGTAAAACTTACGATAGTTGCCCGATGTAGCCATTCCTTTGTCATTAAGTCGAATGGCAGCCTTCAAATTGGCCTCACGATTAAATAAATGATCAGATTCTTCTGGCCGATCAATGCCAATGTTCCAAATTTTCCCCTGATCATTGATGCCTTTGCATTTTACTTCACCTCCTAATTCTATCATATAGTTGTGGATATCCCGACTCTCAAAATACCGTCCAATTAAATCTACAGAATAGCCTTGCGCTATGGCGTTAAAGTCTAATCTGGATCGGTGATCGGCTTTGCACAATTCAGTGTATTTGATCTTTTTCCAGATGCCTTCGTCTGGATCCGGTTCTGTTAATTGAATCACGGATGGATCGAAGGAGATAAACTCCATGATCGAGTCTATTTCTTGTTGGGAAGGTGTTGATGCCGGGTTATCAATATCATAAAACCCCCATAATTCCACCAGGGGGTAAACCGCCGGGTTAAACGCTTTACTGCTTCGTATGTATACGGCCCTGGACAAGTGCACGCACTCGGCCATGATCTCAGAGACAATCTGGCAGTAGTACTGTACATCGGCATTATTAAAATCGGAGATCAAACTTGAATCTAAATACGTAGATAACTGCCAGTCGAAGTCAGATAATAAAGAATCTACTTCCGGCTTCAAGTTTCTTCCAAGAGTGTCGAAGTACGTTATGGAATAAGTGGTTCCCTGGGCCTTTCCAACAATTTCCGCGTAACCGTCCGGTTGTGGTTCAGGCTTGCCACAAGAGAATACAAGGAAACAAAAAAAAGTCCCTGACACGATGAGCATCGGCAGGGACTGGAATTTTATTCTTCGTTTTATTTTAACCTCCGAAGTCATCAAATCGGATGTTCTCATCTGGAATACCAAAATCTTCTCCCATTTTCTGAACCGCCTGGTTCATTAGTGGGGGGCCACAGAAATACAACTCAATGTCTTCAGGCGCATCATGCTTGCTCAGGTACTGATCAATCACAGCCTGATGCACAAAGCCGACAAAACCATCCCCATTCGGGTCGTCGATATCCTTCTTCTCTACCCAGTTATCTGATTCGAGTGGTTCGGAAAGAACCATGTAAAACTTAAAGTTTGGAAACTCCTTCTCCAGATCCCTGAAATAATGGATATAAAACAATTCTGCTTTTGATCGACCTCCATACCAATAGGTAACTTTTCTATCGGTTTTAAGTGTCTTAAAAAGCTCGTATAAATGTGATCTCATCGGAGCCATTCCTGCACCACCACCTACATAGAGCATTTCAGCATCGGAGTGGTTAATGAAAAATTCTCCGTAAGGACCAGAAATGGTAACCTTATCTCCGACCTTGCAATTGAAAATATAGGAAGATGCCACACCCGGATTCACCGCCATCCATTTGTTGTTCTTTCTGTCCCACGGTGGAGTAGCAACCCGTACATTAAGCATGATCTCTCTACCCTCTGCCGGATAAGAAGCCATGGAATACGCCCGAACAACTTCATCGTCGTTCTTCATTACCAATGGCCAAAGTCCGAATTTATCCCAATCAGATTTAAACTTATCAGGTTCGCCCGGGTGATCTGTAGGATGAGCAGAAATATCCATATCCTCGTACTTCACAACGCACTTAGGTATTTTAATCTGGATATATCCTCCAGCTTTGTAGTCCATATCTTCGGGAATCTCTACAATGAACTCCTTAATGAAAGTCGCCACGTTGTAATTGGATACCACAGTGGCTTCCCACTCCTTAATACCCATGATCTCCTCTTCCAATTCGATCTCCATATCCTCTTTTACCTTTACCTGGCAACCGAGACGGTGATTCGAGGCAATTTCCTTTCTGGAAAAGTGTGGCTCCTCAGTAGGCAGGATAGAACCTCCTCCTGAATGCACCTGACAAATACATTGAACACAAGTTCCACCACCACCACAGGCGGATGGCAGGAAAATACCTTCGTTGCTTAATGTATTCAATAGTGTGTTTCCTCCTTCAACTTCGAGCTCATGCTCTCCGTTGATGGTGATCTTTATCTTCCCAGACGGAACCAATTTTGCTTTGGCGAACAAAAGCATCGCCGTAAGTAGCAGAACAACTACCAGGAAAACTAATACTGTTGTTATAATTACTCCAACCATTCTCGTCTGTTATATATTAAATCCTAAAAATCCTAAGAAAGCCAATCCCATCAAACCTGTGATCAGGAAGGCCATCCCAACTCCTCTTAATGGTGCCGGAATATGAGAGTATCTGATCTTCTCACGAATCGCAGCAATCAATACTACTGCAATAAACCAACCAACTCCTGAGCCAAATCCGTAAGCCACCGACTCACCGATATTGGTGAATTGCTTTTGCTGCATGAACAGAGCTCCACCAAGAATTGCACAGTTTACTGCAATCAGTGGAAGGAAAATTCCCAGTGCTCCGTATAGTGCCGGAGAAAATTTCTCCACGATCATCTCTACCAACTGTACAATAGACGCAATTACCGCGATGAACATAATAAAGCTCAGGAAGCTAAGGTCGTATTCCGCGTATTCTGGACCCAGCCAGGAAAGCGCGCCTTCTTGTAATACATAGGTGTCGAGCAACCAGTTTACCGGAACCGTAACTGTAAGTACAAAGATTACAGCTGCTCCAAGACCAGTTGCAGTTTTAACCGTTTTCGATACTGCGAGATAAGAACACATTCCAAAGAAGAATGCGAAAATCATATTGTCTACAAACGCAGCTCTTATGAATAACTTAAATGTTTCCATTTTTACTCTTCTTTAATGTTTAGTGTTCCTCGATTAATTTCTTGTTTCTTGTCTTCTGAATCCAAATGTAGACAGCTACAATGATCAATGAAGATGGTGGGAGTAGCATCAGTCCGTTATGAAGATAACCGGAACCTTCCTCGATGATTTGCCACTTAACCCCTGGCAATGTAAGCGATCCTGAACCGAATAACTCCTTGAAAATCGCCACTACAACCAGAACCAAACCGTATCCAAGCCCATTACCAACACCATCCAATGCTGAAGCCCACGGCTTATTTCCAAGTGCAAATGCCTCTAAACGCCCCATGATTATGCAGTTGGTAATAATCAATCCAACGAACACTGAGAGCTGTTTGGAAACGTCATAAACGTAGGCCTTTAGTATCAGGTCTACGCATATTACCAGAAATGCAACAATTACCAACTGAACAATAATTCTAATTCTCGGAGGAATCAAGTTTCTGATCAGCGATACAATTACATTTCCTAGAACCAATACTGCCATTACTGCCACAGACATTACTACCGCATTGTCTAACTGCACAGTTACCGCAAGCGCCGAACAAATTCCTAAGACCTGTATGGTTACAGGATTCGTGTCGTTCAACGGATCGCTGATTAATTTTCTATTCTTCTTTGAGAATAACGGCTCCTTTTCTTTTACTTCTGCCATATCTCTATTCTTTTACGAATTCCGGGTTATCATCGAAAAACTTCTGATAAACTACAAAAGCCCTTTCAAGCATTTCAGCAACACCAACGCCTGTAAAGGTTGCTCCACTAATACCATCTACCTGATGCTCGTTTTTATCATTTCCAGGCTTTTGGACTTCAATGCTGGTCCACTCACCATTGTCTTTCTTAATCTCTTTACCTATAAACTGATCCTGGAACCAATCTTCTGTAATCTTAGACCCCAGTCCTGGAGTTTCCCCTTTATGATCGAATACTGCTCCATTAATGGTATTACAATCCGAGTTAAGACCAATATACCCCCAAACATCATCCCATAGTCCTGTTCCGACGGCTGGAATAACGTAGAAAGTAGAATCCTCTTTTTCACATACAAACAACGGATAATGAATTCGATCTTCTGCTCCGAATTTTGCAGCTCGCTTAGCCGGGTCTCCCTTGGTAGCCTTCAGAATCTTCTTTACATACAATTTGTACTCTTTTCGAATATCTATGTTAAAGGCATCAAGAGGATCTTTAGGATCAATAGAATCTTCTTCCGTTCTCTTGGCTATAACTGTACCATCATAAGACAAAGTGATTCTTTCCTTTACGTATTTATAAAAATCACGTTGCGCATCCTTACGGGAGTAATTGTCACCTCCGGTTTCATTGATACCAATTGCCTGAAGAATGTTCTGCTTTTTCTCGTTTTGCTGGTTTGCTTTAATAATCGGACTCATCTGCACGAACAGAAATGCCAGGATACCCCCAACAATCGCCACCATAAACACAGCGAAAACGACTGTATATACGTTACTTTCTCTATTAATGGCCATGACTTGCAGTTTTAACTCTTGCGAGTCTTCGTTTAACATTAGATTGAATCACCATGTGGTCGATAAGTGGTGCACAAACGTTTGCAATCAAAATCGCCAACATAATTCCTTCTGGATACGCCGGGTTCAATATCCTAATCAGAATACCCAGCGAACCACCCAGGAACCCATAAATAAATTTACCTGTACCCGTTTGACAGGCCGTTACCGGATCCGTAGCCATAAACACCATTCCGAACATGAATCCTCCCAGTAACAGTTGATGGATCGGATTTAGATCGAAATAAGGATTCCCTCCTACCAGATAAAGAATGGTTGCCATGAATAAACCGCCAACGAAGAAAGATGAAATCACCTTCCAACTGGCAATACCTGTACCCAATAGCATCCCAGCTCCTAACAAACAAGCCAGTGCGGAAGTTTCTCCAATCGATCCAGGAATCAAACCAAAGAAACTATCTAAGAAATCAAAATCGTAAAGGCCTGTACCTCCTTCGGTAAACATTGCCGAAACTGTTTCAGCTTCTTCAGGAGAGGCATCGTAGGTGGTGGCCAAATGCCCCATGGGAGTGGCGCCGGAGTATCCATCCACAACAAGTCTTGGAGCATCTGCAATTGATGGATCAATGGCGGCTCCAGTAGAATCTGCTTTGGCAACAGCTGCATTGTAAGCTGTTGTATTCTCCTTTAAATCCTCATAGCCATGTATCCAAACTTTGTCTCCCGACATTTTTGTTGGGTAAGCAAAGAATAAGAAAGCCCTTGCGGTAAGTGCCACGTTTAGAATATTCATTCCGGTACCACCGAAAACTTCTTTACCAATTAACACAGCAAACGCTGTAGCTGCAGCAACCATCCATAAAGGAACATCTGCAGGCATAATAAGTGGAATCAACATTCCGGATACCAGAAAACCTTCTGCCACCGAATGCTGATTTCTAATCGCAAAGATGAACTCAATTCCAAGTCCAGTTGCGTAGGAAACCACTACTATAGGTAAAACCACCCATGCACCCTTAATTAAACAATCAATGATTGACGCATCCCAGTTACCAGCAGCATAATAATGCTGATATCCTGTATTATATATACCGAAAAGTAAACAAGGAACCATGGCCGTAATCACCAGCATCATGGTTCTCTTCAAATCAATCGCATCTCTAATGTGTGCCCCTCTCTTGGTCACAGTGTCCGGGGTGAACATCAGCGTGTCGAATGCATCAATTGCAGGCCAGAACTTCTTCAGTTTCCCTTTCTCCAGCTTGTGATGCGCGTTATCGAATATTTTTCTTAGAAATTTCATTTCTCCGTTTCTAAATTCATGTTGACATGCGGCCTAACCGCTACATGCATTCCTCCTTAATGGTGTCTAACCCTTCCCGAACGATCGCTTGTGAATTGATCTTAGAGGTACATACGAATTCGCACAATGCGAAGTCTTCAGGTGCAACCTCATAAATCCCAAGCTTCTCCATACCATCAATGTCATTTGTGATAATTGCTTTCAGCAAATGCACCGGATAAATATCGAATGGAAATACCTGCTCGTACTGCTCGGTAACAACGAATGCTCTTTCTTCACCGTTCAGATTGGTATCCAACTCCCATCTTTTTGAAGGCGGGTTCAACTGTGTTGGATAGGCCATGGAGTTAGAAAATCTATTAAACCCTAAACTCAGCCAGCCATCCGTGAGAAAAAACTTGTGATGATCACCTTCGGGCAACAAAGTAACCTGATGATGATAATAACCGAGGAAACCATCTTCCCCAACGTTATCGCCTGTTAATGCGTTCCCTGAAACAAATCTTACATTGTCTCCACTAACATTTCCTTCGCATATCGAAGCCATTCTTGCACCGATTCTCGTTTTCATGTATTTAGGAGCAGTTGCTTCGGAACCTGTTAAGGCCACGATTCGTTCAGCATCAAAGCGACCTGACATGAAAAATTTGCCAATGGTGATCACGTCGATCGCATTTACGGTCCATACGATCTCTCCTTTATTGATTGGGTCGATATGATGGATTTGAACGCCTACGTTTCCACATGGATGAACCCCACCGAATAGATTCTTTTGCACCTTTTCACAATGTTCAAATACCTGTGGTTGCTTTTTTTCACCACGGATATTTAAATGCACCGGACCATCGGTAAGCTTTGATAAAGCATCTATTCCCGTTTGGAACGCTTTCTCGTTCCCGGCAACCAGAAAATTGTAATCTGGTGCCAACGGATGCGAATCAAATGCGGAAATGGCAATCATCTTTGGCGTATCATCCGGATTCGCCACGATATCTACCGGACGCATCCTTACAAATGGCCAAAGTCCGCCGGCAAGCATTTTATCCATAACCTCTTCTCTTGAAAGAGTATTAGGATCAGCGACATCGTGCTGTTCGAATGCTCCGCTTCCATCGGGCTTAATATGCACTTCAAGTATTTTTCTTCGCTCGCCTCGAACGATCTCAACGATCTCTCCACTCACAGGCGAAGGATACTTGACTTTTTCGTTGTATTTATCGTAAAACAGCACCGAACCTTCTTTCAGCTTATGGCCTTCCTTACCCGTAAGTTTGGGCATAACACCATGAAAGTCGGTTGGTTTAATTGCATAGATGTCAGACGTGGCCGCATTGGCATGAACTTTGTCCGCTTCCCCTTGCAATGGAATGTTTAAGCCTTTACGAATCTTAACGGCTTTAGACATAGTTTAATCTTAGTTTAAAACAGAGTTTTAGCGCAGGTAAAATTATAAATTTGTTCCTTGCATGGTGCCTTTCGGGATGCATTAAGGAGGGTTTGGTGTAATTTAGAATAATTCTAAATAAAGAGCGTTTATGTACATCATGAGAACTTTGTTATTCGTCTTAATTTGTTTCTGTTTTGTCGACGGATTTTCACAAAAGAAGAACAGAAAGGATAAGAGTCAGGATAACAAAGACTTGTACTTCGAAGAAAACACCATCAGATACGACAATTATATTTATAAGGATTATATAAAGACGGTCACCTTATATAGGCCAGGCTTGCCGATTTCGAACAATGTACTAACCCTGGGATCAAATGAGCAGTTACTTCTTGGGTTCGATGATTTAACCAATCAGATAAAAGATTACAACTTCACCGTAATTCACTGTACCAGTGATTGGGAACCGACCGATATGATGGAATCTGAGTATTTAGATGGCTTCTACGACAATTACATTGGCAACTATCAATTCTCTTTCAACACATTAGAAAAATACATTCACTACGAAGCCGTATTTCCAAGTGAAGATGTGAGAATTACCAAGTCAGGCAATTACATCATTTACGTTTTTGAGAACAACGACCAGGAGAAACCGATACTAACCAAGCGGTTTATGGTAACGGAAGAGAAGGTTCAAATTGCTCCGAAAGTCAACCGCCCAAGTATTGTAGAAGATCGCGATTACAGACAGGAAATTGACTTCAATCTGATATATAACACAACGGAAATCCTGAATCCCTTGTCAAATATCAAGGTTCAAGTTCAGCAAAACGGGCGTTTGGATAATATGATTAGTGGTCTTCAGCCAATTTTTGCAAAAGACGGTGAATTGGTCTATGATCTGGATGAAGAAAATGTTTTCGATGGAATCAATGAGTACCGTTTTTTCGACTTTAAGAGTTTTCAATACCAATCTATAAACGTGTTAAGCTATGGGAAAAACGACACGACAAACTTTATTGAATTGAAAACAGATATAAAACGCACCTACAAGAATTATTATAGTGTAGAGGAATTAAACGGAAGGTACGTGATTGATTTTGAGAATGGAAATGATCCTGATATAGACGGTGATTATGGTTTTGTTCATTTTCAACTAAAGTATCCCAGACAGGTAGAAGGTGGAGACCTCTATGTTTTCGGAGCATTTTCGGATTGGAAGTTCAAGGATGAGTGCAAAATGACTTATAACGAGACAAAAGGAGTTTATGAAACCAGTGTTTATTTGAAGCAAGGGTATTATAATTATCACTACGCTTTACTGAAGGATGGTACCAAATCAGGCGATGTATCTTTTATAGAAGGAACCCACTTTGAAACCGAAAATGAATACAGTATCTACGTGTATTACACCGATCCTACTGAGCGTTATGAAAGGTTGATCGGATTTACTCAGTTCAACTCAATGCAAGGCCGTTAAGTGAATAAATGCTGGCCCTGAATTTATTTTTCAGGAAAATTTTTGTTTATTATTGTAGTCATGGTTACTGATGTACATCTTGGTATTAAGATTAGCGTAGATACTGTGTATCGTCAGGATTATTCCATTCCACACCAAAATCATTACCTGTTTTCGTATGAGATTTTCATTGAAAACATGAATGATTTTCCGGTTCAGCTTCTGAGAAGACATTGGTTCATTAAAGATTCGCTCGGTGAAAACCGAGAGGTTGAAGGCGAAGGCGTAGTTGGAGAACAACCTATTCTGTACCCCGGGGAATCCCATCGGTATCAATCCGCCTGCAATCTGAAAACGGATTTTGGTTCGATGACAGGCACTTATTTGTTTAAAAATCTGCAAAACGGAGAATATTTTAACGCAAGGATTCCTCAGTTTAAGATGGGTGTTCCGTTTCGGTTGAATTAATAATCCGGAAGTTCGTCATTCCCTAACTACGACGCCAGTATTCACTTATTTAAAATAAATGCCCATCGGGATCCAGAAAAAAACATCTGGTTTCTGCTCCCCGGTCCAATGGAGGTAGAATGAATTCAGTTCCACGATTTCTTAATATTTTGTAGGACTCTCTGCAATCTTTTACTCTTTTGGTGACTGAATGACTAACCAAATCTTTGTTTTGAGCAGGCAAGAAATGGGTGTTGGGTTTATCTGGTGTACTTCCACCTGGCGTTACCAGTAATATCCAGCTCCCCAGAAATTCCAGCACGAGAGAATCCCCTCAGTACTCAAGAAACACTTTCGCTCCCAGCACATCTAAATAGCAGCTTTTGGATATTGAAATGTCGGACACCACCAATATGGTCGTTAAAGCTGAATCCAGAAACGGATTGTTTTCATTGTTACTCCTGGAATCAATTTAGACATTATCCAGGGGCCTTACAATTGGATACAACCACTACCCTATTCACAGGTTACATGAAATTTTATGGAGGCTAATTCATTTGAGGTAATTGCATTGCTCAGAAGAAATTCGACTGTACCAGCACCTTCTTTTCCCTTTGGCAAAACATGGATAGCAATAAACCCAACAGCTCCCGGCTTAACGGTCAGATTGCCTTTTTCTGGCACACCAATCTGACATTTACCGTAAGCACACATGGAATAATCCCAGCCTTCCGGCAAATCGCATTTGGTGGTATTCCAGATAATTTCCACTGGTGATTCCGACACATTCGTGAATCGAACTTGCCCAATATCCAGTTTCCCATCTTTGGAAATCTCAATAAATTGTTCGACTTCATCCACAAACTCCAATGGTGAATTTGGCACAAAATGTAAACATGTACTTAAACAGGTTATTAGTAAAAAAGCCTTCATACCTACAGTTTTACAAATTGTCTGGAAACAAGTCCCTGAGCATCGACCAATGAAATGAAATAGCTGCCCGGCTTCAGTGTTGAGACATCGAGCATGGAGTTGTTTTCTCCAACACTTCTGGTCAGCGATTTTGAGAAAACGAGCCTTCCTTCCAAGTTAACAATTCGGCATGCTACTTTCCCATCTCTTCTAGAAGTGTAACTGATTTTTAATAAATCGTCGGCTGGGTTCGGCATTAGTGTAAAATCCGGTATTGTTGCACTCTCTTCCAGATGATTCGGAACGACGATATTCACTTTCACGAACTGGGTGTCTTTGGGCGAACCGTTCATCATGTCGTAGTAAACAACCTGAATGGAATCCAGAACCGGCACAGAGGATTCAAACAGCACGCCGTACCGTTCTCCCGGATAGACAAAAACCGTATCATTCACTTCAGGAGTGGGAAACGGCCGGCCATCCGAATCAACGATAGTTGCGTCCACACCCGGAGGGAAAATTACCTTATTAGTGCAGTAACCAATATTCACAAGGCGAACGTAATTCACATAGCCAGTTTTAGTATTTACTTCCACAGAATCTTCCAATTGCGCATCAGACAGTCCGTTGATGTTGAAATAATCGGGATTGTATTTGGGAATAGCAAGGGTGTCATGCATGGCAGTTGTATCGTGTTCATGATCAAGAATGGAATCGGTATGCCAGAAACTATCGAATTCTGACATAAACAACATGGTTTCGGTATCAAAGGGATAACCTCCATCCCAAGTGGTATTGCTACCATCTGATGGCCGAATAATAATCGGCCCGTACATACCGGCCTGAAGGTGAAGCGTGGATCCTACATGGCAATGATATAGATACGTACCTGCATGGGGAGCCTTGAAACGATACCAACCATGCTCCATATGATCTACGTCAAATGACAACATTGGCACACCATCATTGGCCTGATCCACGTCCAAACCATGCAAATGAATCGTATGTTTATGCAACTGGGAGACGTTCCAAAAGTCAATGATCACGGAATCTCCTTGATTCGCCTCAATCAACGGCCCGGGAATCGGAGGATGTGATCCAAGGTTTGATGCAAATCCAAAGACCCGCATCGTATCGCCACCAGGAAGGATTTTCTCACCAGTCGTCCTACCAATGAGGAATACGTTGGTTTGCGCTTGTGCCAATCCGGACAATAATATTATGAAGATCAATAACAACCTCATTGAATCAAAATCGTTAAGAACATACCAAATGGATAATTACCTCCCGCGGTAATTGAAAGTAAGTTGTGATCGTGCATCGGAAACTCTCCCGGCTGATCCGGCACCAATTCGAGAAGGTACGTGTCCATCGATTCCAACGGGAAAGTGTCTTTTGATCTCCCGACCCAATTTGTATGCGCTGACGAATACTTAATTGTACAATGATAACCGTGGAAGTGTAGCGAATGCGCCGCCTGACCACTATTGGCCACATAAATCAGAATTGTGTCTCCGACAAATCCGGCAACTCTTGCGGTAGAATCCAAATTGACATCCGGATTGCTGACTCCGTTGATCGTAAAATAATCAGGGTAATAATTAGTCCAACTCACCGCACCACTATTGGCAATGGAATCATTCCACTCCAGTTGATGGTCTTTTACATTCCAGTAGAATTTTTTTGTTGCACTACCCACCGAAAGAATACCTGACAATCCGAGATAACTGTTTTGCGGGTAATTCAAATGGTCATAGAAAATATGGGTTGCCTCAGCATTGCCAACAAACTTTACCTGAATGGTATCTGCGGCCGAAACGGTATCTGTTAGCCCACTTGTTTGGGTGATTTCAAACCCATGTTGAACGGTGTCATTATTTATAACGGTCAGCACAAGTGTGTCGCCAGGCAATGCATGCAACTGCACATTTTTCTGACTAAAAGTGGGCGTAGAATTGAAGGCCTTATACGGCATCTGATTCCCATCCACACAATTAAATAGACCGGCATTGATATATATGGTATCAACGGTGTTTCCATAAAAAAAAGTCTGCACGAGTACCGTACAGACCACCACCAATAAAAATTTTTTCATTGGGTTATTTCTATTTCTTCACGATTCTTTTCGTCGATACATTTCCCACCCCATCCTTTAGGGTTACCAGATACACTCCCGGTCTAAGGGCAGAAAGATCAATTTCTCTGGTAGCCGTGGACATGATCAATTCTCTTGCCACCATTTTCCCGGTAAGATCGGAAATTTCAATCACTCCATTATCCGTGGAAGCATTGCTGATGTTTAAAACAGAGTTTACAGGATTTGGATAGGTAGTAAAGCTCAAAGAATGCTCGTCAACACTTGTTCCACCAACCGGCCAGTGAACATAAAAACTGATCGTATCTCCTCTGTTGTAATCTGCGGCATCGTAAACGTATATTTCGACAAGCCCCGTATTGTAATTATGGCCAACTGTCAGATTCAGCTTAATAAAACCATTGGTGCCGGCCGCCATCTCAGAAGCGGTGATCGGGTCCATTGTTGCTGAAGGTGGAAAACCTACATAGCAACTAACATGATCACAAACGGAATAAGACCAGTTCGCATCGAAAGTATTTGAAAGCACCTCCCACTTGAACGTAATGTCCTCATCTGTTGGTGTTCTCATCTGAATGTCGTAAGATTCGTAATTCAGATTGTCTACCGTATCTGCCATGTGCTGACCATTAGGATAAACAAAATTTTGTCCATTACCGAGCAGATAGAATGAACACAACAATAAAATCAGGTATAACTTTTTCATACTAGAATATCTTCAACGTATCTGTAAATGTAAGAAAAGCACCAATTTGTGTCAATCTAATATCGAGAGGTTCATTGAACTCCTAATTAATCCTATAAATCATCAATCATTCTCAGAAATACCTTAGTGAAGGTACTCGTACTCGAACCGGGAATTTAGCTAATTTGTATCAAACACGATCTATCCAACGACGAGCGGAATCCAGGCTATTAAAAGGCTTGATGGGATTGTCATTCTTCCGGGCCGTAGTATAAAATTGAAACAGGATTTTTTGAGCCAACCCAAAAAGTACGAAAGCCTCGGCCTTTACCCGTGGCTTGTGCTGCTCAATATACTCACGTGCTTCCTGAGTAATTGTGGTATGCCTTCCGGCATGCACAATTCTTTTGACAGACTCGTTTACGCCAAGCTCAACTTGGAGTTCAAGAACCTGCTTTACATCATTTAATCCAATTTCCACGTTATCGTTGTACTTGCAGTAAACTACATCTTCCGTAAGCCAGGAAATTTCGAACTTGGTTTTTATCTGCTGCTCTGAACCCAAAAGTAATTTGCTTACGCGAGAGCAAGTAAAGATAATTTTTTTACCAGTTTCTCAAGCGCTGCG
Source organism: Parvicellaceae bacterium (assembly GCA_965267315.1). Taxonomy (GTDB): domain Bacteria; phylum Bacteroidota; class Bacteroidia; order Flavobacteriales_D; family Parvicellaceae. The sequence goes on along the minus strand of OZ253949.1, from coordinate 2,221,909 downwards.
TCCAACTAGCACTAACACCACTAAAACATGATTGGTACGATCACACTTTCACAAGCACATTTTGATATACCGTAATTGGGCTGTATTTTTTACTCGTGCAGGTAATCATACCATTCATGTCAAAATATACCCAACTCGGGAAAATCACACTTATTTAAAGCGATCTATAACCAAATTGCACCAGTCCATATATCGGAATACATGAGATTTCTTCCCCTTCTGTTACTTTTTATATCCATTAACATCACCGCACAAAACGTTGGAATTAACTCAACCGGAGCTACACCCGATGCCAGTGCCATGCTCGACATTTCATCAACAGACAAGGGTATGTTGATTCCGCGTATGAGCACGGCACAACGTACCGCAATTGCCTCCCCTGCAACAGGACTCCTGGTTTTTGACAACACCACCTCTACCTTTTGGTTTTTTGACGGTGGCGCGTGGACGGAACTCGTTGGTGGAGGCAATTCTTCGGATCTGGAAGATGCTGATTCAGACACAAAAGTGCAGGTTGAAAAGAATACGGACGAGGACATCATTCGCTTCGATGTGGAAGGAACGGAAAAATGGATAATGGCAGGCAGCAGGCTGGAATCTCAAAACACAGGTGGCTCAACCTATATAGGTCAAGGAGCTGGATTAAATGACAACCTGACCACCAACGAAAATGTAGCTGTGGGAGATAGTTCCTTGCGAGCACTTACGGGTGGAGATAAAAACACCGCCATTGGTGCCTATGCCCTATTTAGAGACGTAAGTGGGCACCGTAACACGGCCAGCGGCTACAGAGCCATGTACAACACTACTTCCGGATACAATAATGCAGGATACGGTGCTTACACCATGCACAACAATACCACGGGAATCAGAAATACCACTTCTGGTTTCAGAAGTTTGTATAGCAACACAACCGGCAGCTACAACAATGCATTTGGAGTGTACGCTCTGGAAAGCAACACCATTGGAGAAGGAAATGTAGCTATTGGCGCTTATGCACTGAATAGTAACACGGATGGCCTCGAAAATGTTGCCATTGGAGATTCTGCATTACTCTCTAATACCAGCGGAAATTACAATATTGGCCTCGGTCCGGATGCACTGAATACCAATACCACGGGTTATCAAAATATAGCACTGGGATATGAATCTATGTATTCTAATTCCAGTGGTTATCAAAATGTTGGTATTGGCTCTTTAACGCTCAACAACAATACAACCGGCAGCTATAACAATGCACTTGGTGCGCATGCACTTGAAAGCAATACGGTTGGACAAGGAAATGTAGCTGTTGGCGCTTATGCATTGAATGATAACACGGATGGCCTCGAAAATGTTGCCATTGGAGATTCGGCATTACTGTCTAATGTAAGCGGAGATAATAATATTGGTATTGGCCCTAGCACGTTGATTGTCAATCTCTATGGTGATGACAACATCGCTTTAGGTCGTTCTTCTCTTTCCTCCAATTCATTTGGCGACCATAATATTGGAATTGGGGCTCAAACTCTGAATAGCAACACAACCGGAAATTACAATATCGGTATTGGGGCAACAGCGTTGAGTACAAATACCGCCGGTTATCGAAATATAGCCGTAGGACGTGAGTCTATGGTCTCTAATTCCAGTGGCAACGATAACATTGGCATTGGTTATCAGACACTCAACCGCAACACCACTGGGGCTTATAATGTGGGGATTGGTGAGCTAGCTCTCAACTACAACACTACTGGTGCTGATAATATCGGCATTGGATCGGTTTCATTGCAGAACAATACCATTGGCTATTATAACATAGCATTAGGGTATGCGTCCGTACGGTCTAATTCCACCGGGCACGGTAATATTGGGATTGGTGCCGGGGCATTAAGAGACCTTACTTCAGGTGAGTATAACGTAGCAACCGGTCATGAGGCAATGTCCTTTAAATCTTTTGGGACTTACAACACCGCCCTAGGATACCGAGCCTACATTTCAGGCAACTACTCCAACTCATCATGCATTGGCGCCAATGCTACCACCGCCCAAAACAATCAAGTGAGAATTGGGGACAATGCAATCACATGGATCGGGGGAAGTGCCAGCTGGTCTACCGTGTCTGATGGTAATTTTAAAATCGACGTTCAGGAAAATATTCCGGGTCTGGATTTCATCACGGAACTAAGACCAGTGACTTATAAGATTGACATCGACAAACTCAATCGGTTTGACCATGGTGAACATCTTGATTCTGCGCAACATGCCAACGCCGTTGCCGCTAAAAAAGATATCGTAGAATCCGGATTCATTGCACAGGAAGTGGAGGCCGCCGCCGAAAAACTGGGTTACGACTTCAATGGTCTGCACAAACCCACCAACGAAAACGATCATTACAGCCTGGCTTATGCTACATTCGTGGTACCACTTGTAAAAGCCACACAAGAACAACAAGCTATCATTGAAAACCAACAAGCTCAGATTGAAGAGTTGAGGGCAATGCTCCAAAAGCTATTGGAAACAAAAGAATGACTGTTTAACTCGGTCGGTATATAGCAGGATTATCACCTGCCACCTACAAAAAAATATCAGGTTTATTAATTTACACACCTGAATGAAAAAAGTCCGGACATATTGTATTTTCTTACTTACACTCGGTCAATTTGGTATTCTTTCGGCTGGTCAAATCGACACGCTAGAACTCAAAACCCGCTTGGCTAAAAGCAATACAGCTTCGGACAGTATAAATGTGCTTTTAAATGCCTCGGCAAACACGAAATTCTTAAAAAACACACCGAAAACCCCACACGAATTAGATAAAAACCGTGTATGGCTATCATCTTACAAAGAGCTTTCTGATTATGCCGAAAACAACCTTCCTCCCAGGAAGCTAGCGACATATCGCTACCACCATTTTGTTCTCAATTACTTACTCCATCAGAACAAGGACGCACTACCCATTGGTGAACGCCTCATTTCTACAGATATTTTCGAAACTACCACGCACAAATTCAACACCTATTTCTGGCTAGCAACCAGTTATAAGAATCTAGGTCTTCATAGCCGTTTTATAGAGCTGTTTCTGATGCTGAAAACACTTCCCGGATCCAAGGGTGATTTTTTTAATACTTATGAGCGGTGCGACATGATGGCACAGTCTCTTTACTTAACAGGCAATTATCAGGAAGCTAGAAACTACTATCACAAAGCCGGAAGTTGCCTTTCGAGGCCAAAAAACCGGTTGGTAACCGTATTCAATAACATCGGCCTTACGTTTTCCAAAGAAGGGATAATAGATAGTGCGGTGTACTATTTTGACAAAGCCGAAATACTGGCGAACGGTATTATTGAGCATTCTCCAGCTTTAATTTGGAAGCACATGTTGGCTGTTATCAATAGTAATAGAGCCAAACTGCTGCACGAGGAGAAACTCCTTTCAATCGATGATCTGATCCATATATTGGAAAAAGAACTGTCAGAAGCCTTGGCTCTAAACGATTACAGACCTATATACGGCACGATGACCCAACTGGCCGAATACAACTATCTGGCTGGAAAAATGTCTGCAGCTAAATCCTACCTGGATAACAGAAAAAATTACCAGAAACACAAACTGTCCAGCAAAACCTATTTAACAGGGATGCTGTTGGAAGCCAAAATTGCCTTAAATCAAGGCAATAAGAAATATGCAGATTCCTTATTTAAAGCACATCAACTACTGGAAGATTCAGTAGAACATTTTATCAACCAGCCCAGAACAGAACTAACCGCATTATCAGCCAGAAACCGAAATAATAAGCAGGCTTTGGAACTTACTTCGACACAGCTAAAAAACTCAAAGCAACAAGTAGCTTTCGAGCGTTCTCGCAGAGCCTGGTTGGTTGGGGGAATTGCGGCTATTTGCTTAGTTGCACTTGTACTATTTCTGTTATTAAAAAGACTGCGAAAACAACGCAATGCTATTCATAATAAGAATCAAATTATTCAGGCATCACTTGAACAAAAAGAGATCCTACTCAAAGAAATTCATCATAGGGTGAAGAACAACCTACAAGTGGTATCCGGACTCATTCAAAGTCAGGCGATGAGAACAGATAGTCATGAAATCAGGCGAATGATGCGCGCCACTCAAGATCGAATTAAATCGATGGCCATAATTCATCAAAAGCTTTACCAAACTACTGACTTTTCAAGCATAGAACCAGGAGAATATATCCGGGAACTTTCTAATACTATTGCCAGCACATACAACCCACAAAACAAGAAGATTCAAACCCATCTTTCCGTAGAGACTATTCCCCTGGATATTGATACTGCTGTTCCGCTTGGTCTCATCATCAACGAATTGTTGACCAATTGTTATAAGTATGCATTTCGGGGCAAAGAAAACGGTGAGGTATACATCAGCCTCAACTACGATGACAAAGAGATTACTCTAACCGTTCGGGACAACGGTATTGGTTTTCCTGAAGCGATCAACTTTCAGAACACCAAAACACTGGGTCTAACGCTCATTCGTGGGCTAACCAATCAGCTTCGCGGCCAGTTGAGTTTTGATACAGATCACACGGGCACCAGCATTAATCTCACCTTCAATCAAAATACAACTAAATGAAAGCACTCAGAATATTAGTCGTGGAAGACGAGTTTGTAACCACAAATGCTATTGAAGAGGCACTAACAGAAGCTGGTTACCAGATTAGCGGCACAGCGTCTTCGGCCATGGAAGCTTTGGAGGTGTTAGAACAAGAAGATACGGACATTGCCATTCTGGATATTAACATTCAGGGTGAGCATGACGGAATATGGCTCGCCGGACAAATTAATGAGAGCTACAAGATTCCGCATATATTCCTCACAGCTTACGGTGATCAGCAAACAGTGCAGAAAGCACTCGCGGCAGACACTTATGGATATTTGGTAAAACCATTCAACCAGATAGACATCTACACCGCTATAGAGGTAGCCATTAAAAATTTTGAGAAAACCACGGTCGGGACAGGTGGTATAAACCTTACCTCCAACGTACACGAACACACCATATCTCCTGAAGACAATTTATTTGTCAAGGAAAGTCACCTATACAGCCGCATAAGGGTAAGAGACATTCACTTTCTGAAGGCAGAGGATCGAGGTGTTATGGCTTTTACCAGCAAGAAAGAAATGAAATTGAACCACTCGTTCTCGTCGTTGCTCGCGTTGCTTCCCTCCAGTCATTTTGTACAAACCCATAGGTCTTACATGGTCAATATTCATCAGGTAGAACATATCGGTGGTAATTTTCTTAAAATATCTGGACACGAAATCCCAATAAGTACTCAACGAAAGGCTGAAGTTCTGAGTTCGTTCAAAATTCTATGATCTTCTTAGTCAACGCCTGATCATATCTAGTCGATTTTGTCTGCTGGTAAGCCCAGGGTATAATTTAAACTCTCCAGCCCATCAAACAGATATCGTCTACTTGCTCGTGTGCTCCCCGCCATTCGTGAAAGGCATCCACGAATACCTTTTCCCATTGATTCTCCGGCAACCTATGTGCCTCAGCCATAAGTTCCTTCAACCTTCTTCGCATGAACTTTTTCCCATTCGGACCACCAAACTGATCCTGAAAGCCATCGCTGGTCAGGAAAATCGAATCGCCTGGATTAACATTAAGCTCATGAGTTTCGAATTTGAATTCATTTGGAGTAGTTCCACCTATAGACTCTGACTCTCCCTTGTGCTGAATGACGCCTTCGGTGGTTACTGTGTAGATTGAATTCATGGCTCCTGAGAACTCAACCTTATCACCATATACGCATAGGATGGTGAGATCCATTCCGTCTCGAGTAGACAATTGGTCAGATTTTAACCTATCACGTAACTCAATATTGACTTCCGTAAGCAAAGTCCCGGGGTCGGTAATATTTTTTTCACGAACCACATGATTTAGCACATTGGAACACATAATGGACATGAAGGCGCCAGGAACTCCATGCCCTGTACAATCTGCTACAGCAATGAGTTTACTACCGTTCCATTCTTGCACCCAATAAAAATCACCGGAAACGATGTCTTTTGGCATATACAACAGCAGATGGTTGCCAATTACAGCATTCAGTCTGTCATCGGTCGGCAAAATAGCAGACTGAATATCACTGGCATACATAATTGATGCTTTAATGTCTTTATTCTGTGCTTCAATTTGTTCCTGCTGATGCCGAAGTTCCTGCTGACTTTCTACCAATTGCGAATTTATCTGTGAGATTCTTCGATTGTTTCTCAAAAGAAAGAACCCCATTATAAGTAAAACTATTCCAGCCGTTGAAACTCCGTACATGGTAACATCGCGCCAAAACAGTTCCTCCTGTTGGCTTTCGTTAATTTTCTTTTGTTTTTCGAGTTCCAGTTTTGCCTGTTCGGATTCGTATTGCTCCTTTAGGGCATTAATTTCAGTTGTAAGTGATTTATTAAAGATAGAGTCCTTAAGTCTATAGCGTTTCTCCGACATTTGAAAAGCCTGCTCATAGGCACCCTCATTCTTGTAAGCCCTTATCAGTACTTCATAATTATCCAGCAACTGTTGCTGATCTCCCAGCATTTCGGCAATTTCCATGCTCTTACGATTATAATCGAGCATTTTAGAAAGGTCTCCAAGGCGCAGATAAAGTTCTGATAAATTGGTATAGGCAGCAGAAAGGCCATCAATATCCATACTCTCATCGTAAATCCCTTCTGCTCTTAAGAAGTAGTCCTCAGCCAATTGCAAATTCTCTCTCTCCAATTCTATTAAACCCAAATTCAGATAAGATCCCGCTACACCAATTGAATCTCCCCTTCTTTTATCCAGCACCAAAGAACTACCGTAGTAGTATACAGCAGAGTCGGACATTTTCTGAAGATCAAAGACAACCCCCATGTTGTTCCAGCTTTGAGAGAGTCCTTCTATATTATTTTCTTCCTTGTAGATGGAGGCAGCCTGTCGGTAATGACCCAGAGCCTCATTGTAAACACCTTGATAGTCGTAAGCCATACCCAGGTAGTTATGACATGTAGCTTCGTACGTTCTATCGGAAATCTGTTTACTCACTTTTAAAGCCTCCACCAGCAACCTAACTGCACTCCGGTAATTAGCCTGATTCAACATCAACCGCGCTTTCTGAATTTGAGCTTTGCACACCAGGCTACTCAGGCCAATTTTTTTGGCGAGAAGTATTGAAACATCCGAAAATGCTTCAGACTTCTCCACTTCACCAAGACTCCTGGCTACTGCGGCTCTGACATAATGCACCTCCGCATTTAAGGAATCGCTTAGGGAATTTTCGCAGAACTTATCTATGAATTGCTGTGCGGATTCGTAATTATCCACGTCCTCGGAATTAACAAATTCCTGCCATTTTTCTGCATGGGATTGGGCAATCAATGCACTTGACAGTAAAAGTAGGGATAGGATAGCAAACAATTGGCGCACAAGCCAAATATACTGAGTACTAGGGAAACTTCAACTCAAATTCTGAACGACGATTTAACGCGTGTTCTTGCTCACTACAGTCTTCTGGATGGATACAGTTGTTAACGAAATTCGTTGCTCCCATACTCTTGGTAGCAATTCTGGAAGAGGCGATTCCTTTCTTTACCAAATATGATTTTACGGCTTTACTTCGTTTCCAGGAGAGGCTTCTATTATAGGTATCCCCTCCGCGACAATCGGCGTAGGAACGTATATAAACCTGAATCCGTTTGTCGGACTTCATTACCTCAACAAGTTTGTCCAGTTGAGTTTTCGACTCGGACGTAATAGTGAATTCATCATATTCGAAGTAAATCCTGTCTACTGAATAGCCGGCATAGTCCATTCCCAGGTTATAGTCCTTATTAAGATCTATGCGGTCCGGTAATTCTGATCCTGCTTTTACAGTGATGGATTTCGGGTAGTACCCATCCTTTTCAAGGTTCAACGTATAGTCTGTATTGGGAGAAAGTGCAATATTGAATTCACCATTTGCATCCGTATACACTACTACCTTTTTATCCGTGGAATTGTCTACTAAAATAACCTTTACCTTGTCGATTGCGCTTCCATCTTTGTTATCGGTAACCAGGCCTGCCGTAGGTCTTCCCGATGGTTTCAAATCCACATCCACCAATTTGTCACTGTCCCAATTTTCACCGGTATAAATATTCTCAACACCTTCAAATCCATCTGTGCTAGCCACAATTTGGTAGTTCTGATCTTCCTCAAGAACGAATTTATATTTACCGTTTGCTCCTGTTGTGGTAGAAGCTACAACATTCCCTTCATCGTCGTACAACTTAACTACCGCTCCCGAAACCGGGTTTCCATTTTCATCACGTACAATTCCGGAAACACTGGTTTTGGGGCCCAACTGAATGTCGGTTTGTTTACTGGTATCCCAGTTGGAATCTGTTACAATGTGCTTGCTGCCTTCCAAATCTTCGCCGTTCGTTCCACCTTTAGGTTTTTCCGCCACCAGATCGTAAGCTTTATCTTCTTCCAAAACAAATTGATAATGACCTTCCTCATCGGTTTTCGACTTTACAAGCAAATTGCCGTTCTCATCAAACAGTGTAATGCTCGTATTGGCTGAAGGAGATCCGTCCTCATTCAACACAATTCCCTGTACCGTATCGGTTGGTTGGAGAGTCATGTTTACGTTTTGTGAGGAATCCCAACTCTCATCTACCAACACATCTCTCTTAGCCCCATGTCCATCAGTACTTGCAACCAGCGTATAGTTTCCCGGTGGCACGTTAAAATCATAATGACCGTTTTCATCTGTCTTGACTTGTGCAACTTCTACTCCGTTTTCATCCAATATTTTTACCAGAGCACCAGCTACCGGATTTCCATCTTGATCCGTTATAATTCCCTGGACAAGCTCGGTAGGCAGTAAGGTAATATCGGTATCGGCATAAGTGTCCCAACTTTCGTCCGTATGAATGTCTGCACTTCCCTGATAGCCATCCGTAGTAGCTACAACCTCATATTTATTATTCTCCTGAAGAGCGAACTGGTACCTACCATCTTCATCCGTTTTCGATTTTACCAGCAAATTGCCGTTCTCATCGTAAAGAGTGATGTCTACATCTGATGCAATGGTTCCATCTTGATTTTTAACCACTCCCTGAACTGTATCTGTTGGCATCAGCAACATATCCAGAGGAGTTTCACTATCCCAGGACTCATTAATCACGATCTCTTCTTCGGCAGAATGGCCGTTTGTTGTTGCTACAATCTTATATGATTTGTCAGGATCAACATCAAACATGTACTTCCCGTTTTCGTCGGTTTTTAACTGAGCTATTTCAACTCCATTTTCATCCAGAAGTTTGACCAGAGCTCCCTCTGCTATAGTTCCATCCTGATTCCTGACCACACCTTGCACATAGGAATCATCCATTTTAAGTTTGAAACTAAACATATCATCGTCTCCAAACCCTCCATGATACCTGTTGGAAATTACAAATCCCTCATCCGGATTATCAGGGCTAATCAAAATACCAAGGTCATCAGCTTCAGAATTAAGGGGGCGGGGTAAAATTTCAACAGATTGAACCTGGTTTGCAGCTACGGAAGCTTTAAACAAATCCAACTCACCAAATCCAATATGACCTCCCGAGGAAAAGTATAAGGTACGATCGTCATATAAGTATGGAAAAAGTTCGTCGGCTTTGGTATTTATTTTCTCGCCCAAATTAATTGGCTCGCTCCAGGTTCCATCAGTTTGTTTAGTGGTAAAATAAAGATCCGACCCTCCATATCCTCCGGGACGATCTGATGAAAAATACATCGTCTTGCCATCTGCGGACAATGCTGGATGACCTGAACCATCCTCGTTGTGCAGCTTTTTGATTTTGACTTTTTCAACATCGACCAAGGTCTTGTTTTCCAGATCAATCTTCGCTTTAAATAATCTGGGATGACTTCTGCCATCCGGTCTCCAGGCATTAATCACATCCACCTTTGTAAAATATATTTCGCCTGTAACCTCATCCAGATCAAAGTCTCCGATATGGAAATGCTCATCAGCGGCAATCAGCACCGGTTGACCATAAGTACCATTCTCAATGGGCATGTAATACAACTCAGCTAATGGCCTCTCTGCCGTTCCATACTCAAGTTGTGAAGGATCGATATTATCGTCTCCATAATCAATATGCGGGCGTTTTTCACTTTCATCAAACTTCACCTCATCACAGAACAGGATTCCATTCTTATAGAATCGCGGACAAAATTCTGACAACCCGCTATTTACCTTATCAACATTGGAAACCGACAGCCTTTGAGGAGCATTAAATTGCTTTTCCTGAAAACTCAGAGACCTTAGGCTCAAATTGTTATAAAAATCAGTTGAATCAACCAGCTTGTACTTCTCAAACCACTCTTTTGCTTCATCAAACTTTCCGGTATTCTTCAAGGTAATGCCATAAAAATGAAAGTTGATCGGATTCACATTCTCCTGGGCCACCACCTTTTGAAATTGTTTTGCGGCATTTTCGTAATCATGAATGCGTAGAAAGCAATACGCGTATTTGGTTTGATTTTCATCGTCCAACTCCCCTGCTCTTTGAAAGTAAGGGATTGCCTCCCGATATTCGAAATTATCGAACAGGTCATTGGCTTCTTTGAGCTGCCCCCAGCTAGCGCCGGAAATAAACAACAGCGTTAGCAACGTAACTACGTAAACTAACTTATGCTTCAAAACCCACCTCGAAATAAATCTCATAATACGCTAGCTAGTCGCTTCCGGATCAAGTTCCTTTTGAATAAGATGAGTAAATGCGATTTCTCTTATGCCAGGGAGCTTTGTCTTTACTTCCCTTAAATATTTTCAACCCTAAATAAACTTCGTGTGAGCCTGTGCTGAAATTTTGAAGATCTGATAAAGTATAATCGTAAGCGTAACCAATATTGATGGCTCCCAAATCAATACCCAACATGGCTACAGCGGCATCATTGAGTCTGTATGAAACACCAATCCAATACTTTTCCTGCAGGATAAATCTGGAATTCACGTCCAATTGAAAAGGGGCATTTAGCATGTATCTAAACAGCACCGAAGGTTCTATTTCGAAGGTTTCCCCAACCTGAAAGCGGTAACCACCGTTTACATAGAAAGCTCTGTCCAGCGTATTGGTTACCGGAGTGGTAATGTCGTACAAATCGCTGTTGGTCTCAAGTAAATTAAAGGCAGATACGCCGAAAAAGTGGCGTTCGCCATACCAGTAGGTTCCAAACGTAAAGTCTGGTATTAACTCATTGGACGTTTGATTCATAATTGCCTGATCGTTCGGGTTTTCGGTAATCAATTTATCCCGATTCAAAACAAACTGGGTCATGTGAGCCGCAAGACCCAACGACAATTTAGAACGATCACCCACTTTAAGATGATAACTATAAGCAGCGCTTAAACCGGTTCTTCTCGTAGGCCCTGACGCATCATTGAACACGTTGACACCCACCCCCATAGTACTACCAAGAAAGGTATGTGCTGAAAGCGTCTGTGTCACCGGCGCATCTTTAATCCCGGTCCACTGTCGCCTAAAACTTAACCCAACGGGAGCATAGGTTTTTGAACCTGCCACGGCCGGATTAATCGCAAAATCATTAAACATGTACTGGCTATACATTGAAATTTGCTGCGACCAGCCTGCGGTTGACATCCCAACCACGAACATAAATGCGGCCACTTTAATAAGGTTGCTTTGCAAAGCTGCTCTATTGTTGATTTTAACTGACTTCATTCTAAAATTGTTTGTGGTGGTTATCTAACAATGGTAATTGGTCCGTTCTGATCGATCGAATCATCCAACTTCATAATGTAATAGTATGTTCCCGCGGGTAGCGGCTCTCCCTGATACTGACCGTCCCAGGAAATTGTTTGTTCGTTGGTTTCATAAACCAGCGTTCCCCATTTTGAAAACACCTGAAGACTTACATTCGAGTATGCTGTAAAATCAAGGTTCCATGTGTCATTATTTCCATCCCCATTCGGCGTGAACGTGTTTGCAACCTCTACACACTCAAGGTCATCCGTAACCACAATTCCGGTAATCGTGGTGTAACAATCCGAGCCATCGATTACAGTTACATCGTAAGTTCCGGCGGGCACATAATTATACGGGTTTACTGAGGCGCCATCACTCCACAGATAATCATAAAAACCGATCCCTCCCGAGGCGTTCACCGTAATAGTTACTCCTCCTTCAGCACACGGTTCTGAAGTAACCACTGCAGTTGCGGATACAGAGCTGGGAACAATGGTAATATCCTCCATTACGGTAGTTAAACAGCCTTCTGGCGAAGTATAATCGTATGTTATAATATGAGTTCCTACACCGGCGATAGCAGGCGAGAAGTTATTACCAACAACACCTGTACCTGAGTAAACTCCCCCTCCTGGCAGTCCATTTGTTAGCTCAAAAGTAGCTCCGGTTCCACACAAGGTGTCAAATGGCACCATGTACGCATCCGCATCAATCACATTGATCAAAATATCTGCACAGTTCGTATTTCCACAAGTTCCTCCCTCTGCCCTTACATAGTAAGCAACCGTAGCGGTGGGACTGACGCTGATCGTGCTTCCGGTTCCAATGGCGGTGCCACCACACGTGTTTTGATACCAGGTCCATGTTGCTCCGGCAACCAATGAGCCACCCGATACCGTAAGATTGGCCGTTGTTCCCGGACAAAAATTGTTGGTATCGGTTGTTACTGAAGTTGGAGCTATCGAGCCGTTCTGAACGTCGACAGTAACCTGCTCACAAAGTGATGAACCACAGGTCCCTACCGCCGAAACGTAGTAAGTCGTTGTAGCAGTTGGCGCTACGTCAATCGTATCACCTACTCCGACGGGTACAGCACCGCATGCTCCGGTATACCAAACCCATGTATACCCCGCCGGCAATGGTCCCCCGGTAACATAAACCTGAGTGGTATCACCTGGACAAATATTGTTTGTCGTAAAATCAGCGGCACTTGGCGCCAGTGCCCCTGCTCCGATGGTAACGGTAACCACCAAAGCTGTTGTTGTATTACAATTTCCTTCGGCCACAACATAGAAATCGGTGGTAGATGTTAACGGAGGCGTTGACACAGTTGTACCTGAGCCAATAAACGTTCCTCCCACAGAACCACTGTACCAGTTCCAACTGGCGCCTGTCCCTAAAGTTCCACCCACCACTTGTAGAATAGTTGACTGTCCTGCACACAATACTGTGTCGGCTGCAAATGCATTACTTGGATCTGTCGAACTGGTTTCTACAACAATATCTACTGTCGAAACTTCCGGTGTACAAGGCCCATTGGATATTTCCCACTGGAAGGTGTTTGTGCCTGCTGTTAAGCCAGTTACTCCCGAGTTTGCCGCCGTTGGTGTGGTAACCGTACCCCCTCCGGCTAATACCGTCCACATACCGGTTCCGGTAGTTGGCACATTACCATTTAAAGTTGCTGTTGTGAGGTCACACTGCGTTTGATCCGTACCTGCATTTGAAGTACTTGGAGCATCGAAAGAAGTAACCGTAACGGTATCCGTACTTGACGGACAAGATCCATTGGATATGGTCCAGATGAGTTCGGTTGGTGTTACATACGAAAGTCCTGAAACAGTTGAGTTATTTGCCGTTGGTGAATCAGCCGTACCTGGCCCCGTATAGCTCGTCCACATGCCGGAACCTACGGCCGGCGAACTGGCCGCCAACACTCCGGTTAAACCACAAACATCCACATCCACTCCGGCATTGGCTGGGGTGGGCATCTGATCCACCGTAATCGTAATGTCTGTACACGCAGATGGTGGACAAGAACCTCCTTCTGCTCTCACATAATACGTGGTTGTTCCTGTAGGAGTAATTCCCGTAACACTACTTCCAGTACCAATAGAGCCACCAACTCCACATCCACCTTCGTACCACACCCAGTCTGCTCCCGGAGCTAAAGAACCTCCGACCTCAGTCAGATCAATTGAACCTCCCACACAGAAGTTATTATTAGTGGTGTTGATACTGGTGGGAATGGTAGAACCAATTTCGGTTACGTTAATTGCTGTTCTAGCCGTTTCACAAGCACCATTACTGTAAGACACATAATAGGTAGCAGAACCGCTAATTACAGGAGCATACGTGCTGCCGGTGGCCACGGGTGTACCTCCTGTGGGCACGGTATACCAGTTAAAATCACCGCCGGTTACCGGTACAGAAGCGGAAACTTCCAGGTCGGCATTGGTGCCGCTACATCCACTGGTTGTGGTAGAGATATCTGTTGGTGCGGGAATTTCCCTCCACCACAATTCAATATCAAAGTCATAACCATTGGCAGAATTAATTGTAATGGTAGTATTGGTGTTCTGCGGATAAGTAGAAAATGCATAAGTAGGTATGGCACTTGCTTCGTTCTCATCGTTATTGGCACAGCCACCTCCGTTAAAGTCATTATCACTTCCACACCCATCTTCTTCCCAGGATTGATAATCAACTTCGAAATTGGAAGCACAGACCACTCCACCTGTAGAATTCTGGAAGTCGGCCAAAAGATCGGATCTGCTTCTAGTACCACAGGCATCTGTACCAAGATTAATCACGGTATAAGCAGGGACTGTTCCGCCCACGTGATAAGCTCTGATCTTCCACCTCGGCTCGGGATCAGAGAAAAAACCATCAGAGCCACACTGAAAATTATGAGTTACCGAAGTAACCGTAATTGTGTACTCTACCATTGTTTGAGAAAACGTCGCGTAAGAAATGAGGAGCGACATAGCCAACGTTGTGGCTCGCCAAAGTAGTTTCATGATAAGGTGTTTCGTTTTAGAGATCAAAATCTCAAAAAAGCTCGTTTTGGTTTCTGAAATTTATGAAAAAATTGACTTAAATGGACAATTTAGTTCAGTCTTGATGTAATGATTAAATAAGTGCGGTTTATAATTAACTTCGTGGCAAAATTCAAATAACTATGCCAAAAGGAGTTTATATCGTACCGTTTCCAGAAAATGAACCTGTAAGACCTTATGAACCGGGGTCGGCAGAAAGAGAAAGCTTGCTTGCCAAGTATCATGAGATGCATGGTCAGCAAATAGATGTGCCCATGTATATCGGTAGCCGTCAGGTTACGACTGATAACAAAGTGAGGATGTCACCGCCTCATGAGCATGCACATACACTCGGACATTTCAATATGGGAGACGCGAGCCATGTAAACGAAGCTATTGAGGCTGCACTGGCGGCTAAAGATGCTTGGGCAGCTCTTCCATGGGAGCATCGTGCAAGTATTTTCTTAAGAGCTGCAGATTTATTGGCCGGACCGTTTCGTGATAAAATGAACGCGGCTACAATGCTCGCCCAGTCTAAGAATGTATTTCAGGCGGAGATTGATGCTGCTTGCGAGATGATCGATTTCTTCAAGTTTAACGCGGCATACATGCAGCAGATTTATGAAGATCAACCTGGATCAAATCCGGGAACCTGGAATAGGCTCGAGTATAGACCATTAGAAGGGTTTGTATTCTGCATTTCCCCATTTAACTTCACCTCTATTTGTGCTAACCTTCCTGCTGCAGCGGCAATGATGGGTAATGTTTGTGTTTGGAAACCTGCAGAGAGCCAGGTTTACTCGGCACAAGTAATTATGGAATTATTCAAAGAAGCCGGACTTCCTGACGGTGTAATCAACATGATAACCGTTGATGGCCCTGTAGCCGGAGATATTGTATTCAAACACCGTGATTTTGCAGGATTACATTTTACTGGTTCTACTGGCGTTTTCCGTCATTTATGGAAAGAAATCGGCATGAATATCGACAAGTATCGCTCTTACCCAAGAATAGTTGGAGAAACTGGTGGTAAAGATTTTGTCGTTGCCCACCCTTCTGCTGATCCAACTGAAGTTGCCACCGCACTGGCGCGAGGTGCATTTGAATACCAGGGGCAAAAGTGTTCGGCAGCATCAAGGGCCTACATTCCCAGAAGCATTTGGGAAGATGTTAAATCTACGCTTGTATCTCAGGTGAAATCATTCAAAATGGGTCGCCCGTCCGACACTTCAAATTTTATCAATGCGGTTATTGACGAGAAAGCTTTTGATAAAATTGCCGGATACTTAGACTACATTAATTCTTCTGACGCGGAGGTAATTGTTGGTGGCGGTTACGACAAATCTGTTGGGTATTACATTGAGCCGACGGTTGCTGTAACTACAGACCCTAAATACAAAACAATGTGCGAGGAAATCTTTGGGCCTGTACTTACTATATACGTTTATGAGGATGCTGACTGGGAATCAACACTTGATTTGATTGATGAAACTTCTGACTATGCGCTAACCGGGGCTGTATTGTCAAAAGATCGGTACGCTATTGACTTTGCAATGAAGAAACTGGTAAATGCTGCAGGAAATTTCTACATCAACGATAAGCCAACCGGCGCCGTTGTAGGTCAACAGCCATTTGGTGGCGGACGTGGATCAGGAACGAATGACAAGGCCGGTGCTTACATGAACTTGCTTCGGTGGGTATCGCCGAGAACGATTAAAGAAACATTTGTTACCCCGAAGGATTATCGATATCCGTTTTTGGGTTGATAAGATTAAGGGCTGCCTTCCGGCAGCCCTTTTTTATTACCTAAATTTATTCTGTGGATCAGGATTCTCCAGTAATACTATTCGACGGCGTTTGCAACTTGTGCAACACGTCAGTGCAGCGCATTTTAAAAAACGAGCGTAAGCCAACATTTAAATTTGCCTCACTCCAATCCAATTTTGGTCGAAAAATGGTTGAAAAACATGGCGGAAACCCGGATGAACTCAACTCAATTATCTTAATCAAAAACGGTAAGGCCTATTACAAAACCAGAGCAATTTTTCGAATTGCGGCGAAACTAAAGTTCCCTTACCCCCTCATCTATATTTTCTGGCCTGTACCTTATTTTATCCGGGACATTGTTTACGACTGGGTTGGTAGAAATCGTTATAAATGGTACGGAAAGAAAGACGAGTGCTGGTTGCCCACTCCCGACCTTAAAGAGCGTTTTATTGAAATGTGATCTTTCTGTACGACAGGTAAGTGACCAATCAAATAAGCGATTTAGCGTATATTTCTGAATATTTTTTCAACTTCTATGAAGTACGCTTTGCTTCTTGTGGGTACGCTCACATCGTTATTGTCATTCGCTCAGAACGATTGGCACACGTTTTATGATCAACCTTCCGGCTCCTTGAACTCATTTTTCGAGAAACACGGGAAGGAATTGGGGCTCTCAGATAATTCTACTATGAAATTAGTAGACAGCCAAACAGACGAACTTGGCATTGTTCATCAAACCTACCAGCAAATGTATGCTGGAATTCCAGTATATGCCGGCATTATGAAGTTGCACCAGCGGGGATCAAAAGTGACCGCCAACGGAAAAATTCATCAGAATCTAAACCTCTCAACTTCATCCGGTTTAACCTCGGAGGAGGCTATTCAAAGTGCGCTCCACCAATTAAGGGCGGAAAAATACGCCTGGCAAAGTGTTTCTAATGAAATGTTGCTTCAAAGGATTTCGAAGAACCCGGATACGACGAATTATCCTTCACCTGTTTTAATGGTCTTGCCTTCCGAAAATGACTTCAAACTCGTTTGGGAAATGAAAATCCTGGCATTAACCCCACATTTTGAAAGGCAAATTTTTGTGGATGCCCAATCGGGAGAAATAGTTGACTCAATTGAGTTAACCTGCACCCACAATTCGATAGGCTCAGGAACTACCCGATACAGTGGTTCTCAAACTTTCAACACCGACTCAATTTCAGCAAGCTATTATCGCTTAAGAGATTACTCACGCGGCGGAGGTATTGAAACCTACAACGCCCTGGAATTTGAATCAGCTGATTTACCCGATAGTGCGGCAGATTTTATTGACTTCACCAATACATGGATGATGGATGATTCCATTAATCAGGACGATGCGGCCCTGGATGTTCATTGGGGACTTCAACAGTCTTACGATTACTTTTTTAACGATCATGGGAGAGACAGCTGGGATGGAGATGGAATTACAATGATTGCATACGTTCACGTTGGTTCTGGCTGGTTCAACGCTCGATTTAACGGTAGATGGATGGAATTCGGGGATGGTACAGGGCATCCGCTCACCTCACTCGACGTGGTGGCTCACGAAATGACCCACGGCGTTACAAGAAGTTCTGCCGGCCTGATTTATCGAAATGAATCCGGTGCGCTCAACGAGTCCTTTAGCGATATTTTCGGAGCCGAAGTTGAGTTTATGGCTACACCAGCCATGGCCGATTATTTCATCGGTAGAGAAAATTTCACCTTCCGTGATATGTCAGCGCCAAATGATTTTGGGCACCCCGATACTTACGGAGGAACTCATTACTATGTAGGGCCAGCCGACAATGGCGGAGTCCACATCAATAGCGGCGTTCAAAATTTTTGGTACTACTTGTTGGTTGAAGGTGGATCGGGCACAAACGATCTGGGTCTGCCATACAGTGTATTACCACTAGGACATACCGAAGCTGCCCAAATAGCCTACCGGAACCTAAACTTTTACCTAACACCAGGCTCAACCTTTTTGGATGCCAGACAAGGTGCTTTAGCTGCAGCAGAGGATCTTTTCGGCTCCTGTTCTTTTCAGGTAGACCAGGTTCTGGCAGCATGGTACGCGGTGGGCGTTGGTGCCGACACAATAAGTCCGGATTTCCAAATACTAAGTGTTTCGTCTCCGAATACTGATTGCGATTTAACAAGTAACGAAGCTGTCAATTGTTCGTTCAGATTCCTCAAAAGTGGCTGTAATCACATCATTTTACCTGGTGAGACCATTGAATTAGGATACTCGGTAAACGGAATCCCACTAATAGAAAATTTCTCCCCGGGCGACACCATTTTCGGTGGTGACACCATCAACTATACGTTCACCAATGCCGCTGATCTTTCTGGCTTCGGCTCTTATGAAATGAAGGTCTGGTTAAATTACAGTAACGACTCAAGACCTGACAATGACAGTATTACTGACATCGCAATTTCGCATCCAATACGAGTTGAAAATGAAAAATTGACTTTCGAAAATTCTATTGCAGTAATGGATTCTTTTTACACGGTTACCAATGATCACTCTTTGGTGGGAGTGGCCATCTTTGGGAATCCTGACCCGGGAGGGGTTAATGGCCTTCGAATGACAGGTGATGACCCAGACCATGACCGCGACTTTGAAATTCCCTCCGGCACAGCAGATGTTTGGAACCATAATCCGGACTACTTTGCAGCAACCTGTTTCTGTGTGGATGCTACAAGCTGGCCATCTGCACACCTTAACTTCGACATGAAACAAACCTTTTCTAAATGGTACCTTCAGGAATATGGTTTCGATCTTCCAACTCAGGCGAGCACACTGAGATTATCTGTAGACGGAACGCCGATTAGTGGCAATTACCATCCAACTACCTACATCAGTGACCCTTACGAGAGCTACCACTTCGATCTTTCCGCTTATGCTGGCACCCAATTTGAACTATGTTTTGAGACTATGAATTTCATGAAATTTGAAGAGGATTACTGGCCGGGAAGTGAAGGCGACAATGCTTATCTGGATAATATATGGATTGGTCAAAGTCCTGCCGCAATTAGTAAAAATCCCTTGCAAAATGTAAGTGTTTATCCAAACCCCGCCTCAGAATCAGTATATATTACGGGAATTGAAAATGGATTTGTAAAAGTAGAATTAACAGATGCTCTGGGTCGTGTTGTAAAAAAAGTAACTTCTAACAACAACTCTACATTGCAAATAAAAACATCTTCTCTGCACCCCGGTCTATACCTCATTCATCTACAACAAAATGGCTTCTCGTTTAGTCATAAAATTTTGGTGCAATAGATCGTAATTTAAAGAGTCTCGATTCCAGTTTCTCAACTTGAATCGATAGTTTATATTTGCTTCATGCGGGTTCTCCTCATTTTTCTGGCCATTGTGCCATGCTTGCTTTGTCTGGGACAAGATCCGTTACCTCGACTTAAAACTTTTACTCCTACTGAATACGGACAGGGACAAACTCCTGAAAACTGGTCAATCACTCAGGATTCTGCTGGCATTATGTACTTCGGCAACGGTGGAGGGGTAATTGCTTATGATCACGAACGATGGTCGTTTATTCCGGTTAGAAAGGGGCAGTTTGTTAGAGCCTTATGTGCAGATAAGAATTCAGATATCATTTATACTGGAGGCGAAGGCCAATTTGGTTACCTGGCCTATGTAGATGGTCAGGGACAAAAGTATCATTCGATAAGCGACTCACTAAATCTGGATTTCTCATTTGGAACGATCTGGAGAATATATATGTCTGTTGGTAAAGTGTTCTTTCAGTGCCAGGAGGCAGTATTTGTTTTCGATCCGATTGCCAAAGAAGTAACCATTGTTAAACCAACCACCAGCTATCACCTGATGATGCAGTGTGAAGATGACATCTACGTCAGAGAGCGACAATTCGGATTGCAGCAATGGAATGGAAAGGCCTTTGAATTAGTGCCCGAAGGTGAAAAGTTTACCGAATATGGTGTTTTTGACATCCTTCCGTATCAGGATAAAAGACTACTGGTAACCCAGGAACTGGGCCTCTTTACTATAGATGATACTGGTATTTTACCGTTAACCGAGGATTCAACAAAGCACCTCAGGTCTCAGTACGTTATTGGTGGTGTAAAAACCGAAGACGATAGCTACTTCCTTCATTCGCTGCAGGATGGCATTATTGAAATTGACCACAAGGGCAACATTCTTAATGTCTTTAACCGAGAGGCCGGACTGAAGAGTTCGGAAATCAAGGACATGATGGTAGATCATCATGGGAATTTGTGGCTGGCTACGGGAAACGGAGTGAGCGTTATCAACCGGAGTGTACCACTTTCTTTTTATACCAACGCAGTTGGTCTAGAGGGCAATGTTCAGTGTATCAACCAGTACATGGGATCCTTACTTGTTGGAACATCCGTAGGACTTTACCAGCAGGTAGAAGGACGACACCGGTTCGTTCAGTTAAATCTTGAGGAACAGGTGTGGGATTTGGAAGTGGTGAATGATCATCTGCTGATAGGAACCAATAATGGCTTGTTTGTTTTTGATGGCATTACCCTGGAGCACCTCTACAACGTTAACTCGGAAGACCTTTATTTCGATAGAATCAACAATACGGTAGTGGTTAGCGGAACCAATGGAGTTGTGGTGCTCGATGTAATAAACAACTATTCTGTAATGCAATCAATCGGCACTCCTTTAGGGAGGTCGATGGGCGTAGTAAAAGACCCGCATACAGGTTCCTTGTGGCTTGGAACAACGCAATACGGGGTCTTCAGATTAGACTTTGATGGATTCGAATACGTATTTGAGCACTTTGATGAGCAGAGCGGACTCGTGCCAGGGGAATGGGTGCGGCCATTCATATTTAAAGATTCGGTTCGGTTCGGAACAACAACCGAAATGCTGACCTTCAACAAAGAGGACACAGATTCCTCCGGCCAGCGTTTAAAAGGATACTTTCTGGACTATACAAAACATCCATTTGGAACGGGAGTGTCCTTTCAGGGTTTTACCAGGCATGGAAAAGATACCTGGTTTTGCGTCGATAATCAGGTAGGTAAATTAAACGACACGATTACCTCAAAATACCCATTTCAGGGTCTGGACATAGGGCGAGTGAACTTCATAACGGCAGACTCGGTATTATGGATTGGCGGAGCAGAAGGGCTGGTTCAATACCAGTTCGATTCGCCAAACGGTAGACCAGACCCTCATCTTATTGTGCGCTCTATCTCATTTGGCGACAGTATGATGTATTTCGGAAACGGTCCAATTAAGTTTGATGAAATACCCTATCAATCTAACGATATTCGGATCACATTAGCTATTATTTCCAACTCTATCAGCGATAAAATGTCTTACAGGTATCGTTATGATGAAGGTAAATGGTCTGCCTGGTCTGAGGAGCCATTAATTGTTGAGAGCAACCTTCCTTTCGGCTACCACAAGTTTGAAATAGTCGGCATGGATCAATTTGGGGTTGAGACTGCTATCCGCTCTTTCGAGTTTGAGATCGCTGCACCGTGGTATTTCCGGTGGTGGGCCTTTGCTCTTTACCTTGTTGCTTTATTAGCACTGATTATTCTGGCTGTGTATTTGGGCAGAAGAAGATTAAGAAAGCAGAATATATGGCTGGAAGGCATAGTGGAAGAACGAACCGCAGAACTCCAAAAAAGCTACCATCAGATCAAGGAGCAGAAAGAAGAGATTACAGACAGTATTAACTACGCCAAGCGAATTCAGGAAGCTATTCTCCCCAGACGGGAAGACATTCAAAAGTCGCTTAAGGAATACTTTGTTCTTTACAAACCAAAGGACATTGTTTCCGGGGATTTTTACTGGTTCGCTGATACAGGTAAGGAACAAATCTTTGTTTGTGCCGACTGCACCGGACATGGAGTTCCAGGTGGGTTCATGAGTATGATCGGTTCAGATAAATTGAACAGAAAAGTGCTTGAGGAGGGTTATACCAGCCCATCTGATATTTTGCGTCAACTAAACCTGGGAATCAAGCAATCCTTAAAGCAAGACGGTGATGATGCAGAATCGACCAAAGACGGTATGGATGCAGCCATCATATCTATTGTGGATAACAAGCTTCGGTACGCTGGGGCTAACCGATCTTTATGGATTATCCGCGATGGAGAAATCAATGAAATCAAAGCCACCAAAGCTGCCGTTGCCGGCTTCACACCGGATGATCAGATTTACGAGCTCCATGAGATTGATGTAATAGAAGGGGATGCCATTTACATGACCACAGATGGTTATCCCGACCAATTTGGTGGAGTAAAAGGCAAGAAATTCAAGTTAAAACAGATGAAAGATCTGCTTCTTGAAATAAAGGATCTTCCAATGAACCAGCAAAAAGCTCGCCTTGATGAAACCATTGAAACCTGGATGGGTGAACTGGAACAAGTTGATGACATTTGCGTGATAGGAATTCGCGTATAAACTCGAATTTGTCTTTAAGGCGCTCGCTTCAATCTATCTATCATGAAATTTCAACAATTGATCACAAATTAACTTCTCTGTAACATTTGGTTGATCCAGATTGTTGTACATTTGAGTAACCCAACTTACAAACTACCTCAATGAACAGAGTTACACCTACCGACTCAAAGAAATCCAACGTATTGCTCCGTATAGTTATAATGTCAGCTTTCCTTGCGCTTACCTTAGGCGTTATGGGAATGACTATGCTTAGCTAGGCATTTTAACCAAATACGAAGGATCAACGATACCCTGGAACTTCATCCTATAGTGGTGATTAAAGGCTTCTAACACCTCTATTTGATGCTCCTCGAGCACCTGTTGCATTCCCAGCATCTCAAAAAATCTTTGGTCATCCAGACTGAGTAAAACAGGGTTTAAACCTGGTCTGAAAACACCCAGTTCAACACCCAGTTCATAATATTCCTTCAGGTTTAAGAAAGTTTTTTTCTGGAATTTGGTTACTTGTTTCCACAGTTCAGGATAGTACTCCCTGATCTCATTCATCAGCCTCGTAGAAACATCAAACAGTTGAACGCAAAAGAACAAAAAGGCTTTTCTATAACGCTCAGTATAAGGTAGGGTTATGTTTTGCAAAACCGTTTCATACTCAGAAATCACGCTTAATTTATAGGTTATCGCCGCCTGCAATAAATCTCCTTTGGACTCAAAGTGGTTGTAAATAGTGGTTTTGCTAATCCCTAAATCACTGGCCAGTCGCGACATGGTTATCTTCTTAACCCCATTATTCTGAAAATAGACCATTGCCTTGATGGCCAGTTGGTGCTGGACATCCTGATTATTATACCTGTCTTTATTTACATTCCTTCTTCCCACAATCAGATTTGTACGGATCTCGTGAGAATATCCCGTAATTCCCCTTCCATTGGAACCACCTTGTTCGTGTTCATGTCTAAAATAACGAAGGTCACTTCAGCATCTACGGCAAGTTTTTGTGTGCCTTTTACATAAACCTCCTGTTTAAACGTCATACTGGAATTACCAATTCGTGCTACCGCTGTGTGAATTTGCAACACATCTCCCATAACAGCGGGTGACTTGTAATTGATGTTGATATTAACGATCACAAACCCCCACCCTTTACTGACGAAATACGACGGCGGGTAATCTTCATAGTGCCGCCACCTGGCTTCCTCCAGCAACTCAAGATAACGCGCATTATTTACGTGCTGGTAGACGTCAAGGTGATATCCTCTTACGGCAATTTCGGTAGTACTTTTATCCATTTTCAATGAGGTTTTTTAAGGTGTAATGTGAAAGTGTCAGAATCGATATCATTGGATTGATTCCAGGACAGCTAGGCAAGACACTTCCATCAACAATGTAAATATTTTCGTGTCCGACCAGTTTTCCATTTGGTTGTACCGGATGTTTCTTTGCATCTCCTCCCATTCTGCAAGTTGACATTTGATGCGCAGAGTACAGGATATAATCATTTGGCCTCCAACGCCAGGATGTAATGTACTTGTACAGTTTTTCACGTTCGGCGTTGTTCATTTCGGAAGTAACGGTTTTTCGGGTGCGATGCGGAAATAAAACTTCCCTTGCCCCTGCCGCCAGGTGGATTTCAGCAGCCTGCTTCATGCCCTGTAAAGAATGATTCAGGTCGTACGAGTGCATTTTGTATTGAACTACTGCACTGCCATTCTTATCCAAACTTACTTTACCACCATACTTGTCTCGGGTTAAAACAATGAATGCTCCACAATGCGATGCCAACGCCAAATCTTCTTTATGCTGTTGACGCGACACCCACGGCAGAGTCATCGCCATAACCCCTGGATGTACTGGTGGTGTTTCGATCCAATAACCATAATTGCCATCAAGTTGTATCGAATCAGATACCAAAGTAGTCATCATCGGACCAAACCACGGCTCAATCTTATCATCGTACAAACCGGCCATAGCCACAGTTGGATGAAAGAATAAGTTTTTACCCAATTCCGGATGGCTGATCCCACTTCTCATTAATAAGGCCGGTGTATGAATCGCTCCGCAAGCTACAATTACCTTCTTTGCCTTTACTTCAAATTTGGTTGGTACGCCATCAACGATTTGCCTTATCTCAGCACCCCGGGCTTTGCTCCCGTTCATATTGAGCTTTAAAACCTCGGCATTGCAATAGATTTTAGCACCATTTCTTGCGGCATCCCGAATTGACACCTTCAAAGTTCCATTTCTACAACCAGCTTTGCATCCATGGCCACAGAAACCACAATTTTGGATTCCCTGAGTCTTACATCCTTCCACGTTTCTGGCAATTAACTTAGGGTCGCATCCAACCGCAGAAGCACCGTTCCAAAGTTTTTGATTTTGCACATTGTGGCTGGAATTACCGGTATTTATTCCGAACAAGTTCTTTACTTCCGCTGCACTTTGGGCATAGTCAGATTGAACAACCTGTGGAAGCTGATGTTCCAAGGCCCACTCATTCAAAATATACTCTGGCGTTTCAAACGATGCATTCCAGTTTATGGTAGTTCCTCCTCCCAAACAACTTCCGGCAAAAATCGTAATGTTGGCATCTTTGGTAGCAAGGGCTCCACCTCTGTCATACAAACTAGACACCATCTCCCCTTCCCGTTGTGTCATGTTCTGCTCCGAGATATAAGGCCCCTTTTCAACAAGTACCACATCTCTACCTGCGGACGCGAGCATCCCTGCAGCCAAACCACCTCCTGCACCTGATCCGATGATCAAATATTCACAATTGACGACCTCCCTGTCCGCGCCTTGATTGATAGGTAATGGTGGTATATTTTCAGGAGGATTAACTAAAGGGATCGTGTACCCCATTTTATCATGCACTGCCTGAATGTTCTCGGTATTCTCCGAATAAAACAAAAACGTGGAAAGTTTACGAAATACATTAAAAGCCTTGCGCAAATCACCAATCGAACTTTTGGACCAACGGAAGAATAGCTTTTCCCTTTGTTTCTGTGTAAGATTACTGAATGGCTTTAAGGGGCCACCCCATGTTAAACCAAGCTCTTTTCCTGACAGAATCTTCAACACCTTTTTTAGATCCTTAACGTCTTCCGCAGGCAACTTTGATGCCGCGGCCTCCACCTTCATCACAAGGTCTATATCAGATGCACGGGCATTCCAATAATCGTGGTCGGTATCCTGATGCATTACCGGCCCAACAAAACAATCACAGACCTGCGCCAGTACTTGGTGTTCCTCTTCTGAAAAAAGCATTAGAACCTCCAGGTAAGAATGTCAATCATTTTCCTTTTCAGATCCGTGTATGGAGGGTAGATCGTCTTGTGGCCAGTCAGACCTACATTCTGCTTAAGGACAGATCGCTGGTTAGAAAATTCTAAAAAACCGTAGTGTCCATGAGCTTTACCAATGCCAGAGAAATTGTGTCCTCCAAAAGGAAGATCAGGGTGGATGAACTGGATCGTGGTTTCGTTTACGCCTGTGGTTCCGGCCGATGTCTCGTTTAAAACCCGTTCTACGTTTTTCGACGATTTTGAAAACACATACAGTGCAAGTGGGATTTCAACACGGTTAATCAACTGAAAAGCTTCATCCAGATTCTCATACGTCATAATTGGCAAAATGGGCCCAAATATCTCGTCATCGAAAATGGCCATTTCCTCAGTTACTCCTGTAAGAACGGTTGGAGCAATATAATTCTGGTCGCTATCTGTATCTCCGCCGAGGTAAATTCTTGCACCCTGCTCCACACTATCATCCAACATTTTCTTGATGCGATGAAAATGCTTATTGTTCACGATACGTGCAAAGTTCTTGTTTTCCTTCATCCTAACCGGATCCGCTGAATACAACTTATTAACGGCAGTTTTCAGAGCCTCAAGCAAATCATCATGCCGGGAACTATGCACTAACACGTAGTTTATTGAAATACATGATTGTCCGGCATTAAAACATTTCCCCCAGACCAATTTTTCCGCTGCGTCTTTCAGGTTAGCTGTTTCGTCAACAATAGCAGGGTTGCGCCCGCCAAGTTCTAACGTTACCGATGTAAGGTGCTCGGCCGCCTGCCTCATAATGATCTTACCTACTTGTGGACTGCCGGTAAAGAAAATATGGTTCCATGGCTGTTTTAGTAATGCAGCCCCAACCTCTACGTCGCCAGTTACCACGGTAATTTCTTGTGGGTCATACAGCTCGGCAATCATGCGAACGATTAATTTTTCTGTATTTGGTGTTAACTCCGAAGGCTTTATTACAACAGAATTTCCGGCTGCAATTGCAGAAATAGTTGGTCCAATAGTAAGCATGAAAGGAAAATTCCATGGAGCTATTACCAAAACAACCCCTTTCGGTTCAATCTTCACTTCCGCTTTGGTTCCCATCAAAAACAATGGTGTATCAACCTTCTTAGAAGCGGTCCATTTCCGCATATTCACCAAAGCATCGTTAATCTCCCCCAGAATTGGTTTGATTTCACTAAACTTAATTTCCTCAGGTGCCTTTCCAAAATCTGCGTTTACACAGCTAACCACCTCATCTTCATTCTTCCTTATCCAATCCTTCATCGCCTTCAACTTACGTCGGCGATCCTGTATAGACTGATGTTTAACCTCCTTAAGGAAATAATTTCTGTGATCGTTAAATAATGTTGTGAAATCGTGTGCCATGGACCAAAAACATTATGCATGCATAACATTTAAAAATAATAAGATTTAACAGGTAACGAATTGTTTTGATCAAAATTCCGGCCGCAGCTCGTACTTAATCCTTAATTCGCTGCTATCTCCAGCCGAATTGATGGCTGTTGTTGTTACGTAACCGTTGGCGGCATTGGTTATCGCATTAAAAGTACCGGTGCATATTAGATCATCAGGATCGGCATCGTCTCCATCCCATAGTTCCCACATATAATCCGTATTCACCAGCTTGTATTCGTAAGGTGCTCCCCACCTGGCTGTATCATCATGCGCCTGATTTGCATGTTCAAATGATTCGAAGAACCACGACGACGCACTATCTTGCTTTACCTTCAGAATTAAATCAGCATCGGTGTTCACCCACAAATCCCAATCAGTGCCACTTCCAGCCGCATTGTCGAACTCAGGATGATAGGTAATCTCATATTCAGTTATATATCCATACAAACAACTTGCATCATCGTAATCAATACTTCCAATGTTGTTGGTTGGCGAATCCGGATCATTGCACCCTCCCACTTTGAGTGGTTCCTCTTCTTTCCTACAGGAATTCAAGGTAACAACCGCTACCAAAGACCCTACTGCAAGTAACAATCCACTCTTAAGCACTATTCTCTTTACTGACTGACCCGAAAAAATTTTCAACATCGTTAAACTTTATAATGTATATCCAATGGACAGACCCAGCCACGGGTCCAACGTTACTACAGAATATTGACTATGCCGATTTGCATCATCTGCCAAAACCCTTCTGGTTAAATGTCCATTCGCAAAACCTCGATAGTACAACTTGCTATCGGGTTTTTGAAATCTGTACCCCAACCCAAAATTCGGCCAGAAAGACCATTTTCTGACTAATTCCGGACTTACAGGTTGCTGATTAATATTATCGGCCGTGATCTCAATATGATAGACTTTACCAGTATACAGAGTAGCTCCTAAGCCAAACTCGACGTTATGAGCACCTCCGATATTGTACATAGCATTTCCACCAAATGGAATAGAAATGTCCAGTCCCTTTTTATCAGCAGGCTTCACAAAAAAGCCCTCACTAAAAACTCCCAGCCCAATGCGACCGGTAACTAATAGTTTGTCAGCGCTTAGCACACGCTCATAATTAAACGAATAAAGTCCGGCGTTTCCTCCTAACTCAAGGTAAACACCATGTTCAAACTCATTCTCCGTTGATTCATTCACATCTAATGAACTATTCTCTTGTGCAAATGGCTGGAAGCCAATAAAACTAAGAGTGCAACAAACCGTCAGAATAAACTTTTTCAGCATGTACTTTTTTTGGTAAACTTTGTGGCTCTGTTGGATACAGGCATTTAAAGGTAGAATAATTTTTTGAATTTACTATCTGCCTGAAAATAGTTTAAAAATGGGTAGAAAGGCGGTAGAAAAGGAAAGAAAAGAACTGGACTCGAAACAAAAGAAATGGTTGGAAAACGTTCTGGATTATTTCTGCGAAAATGGCGTTCGCAAAGTAACTATGGATGAAATCGCCGAACATCTGGGAATTTCAAAAGCTACGATTTACAATTATTTTCAATCCAAGGAAGACTTGATTGAAGCAGCTGTGTGGCTAAAGCTCACGGATTTAGCCATCATGAAAGAATACCTGTTTAATGATAAACTCGACTTCACAGACCGATATTATGAGGGGGTGCGGCATTTTACAAATAACCTCGGCGGACTAACCACAGAATTGCTAAACGAATTAAAAGTGTTCTTTCCCGGATGTTGGGAGCCCATTCAGTTGTTTCAGAACGCATCTGTAGAAAATCTTATGGAGTATTACAAGATGGGCATTGAGCGTGGAATCTTTACCAAATTCAACATTGCTTTATTGGCCCAACAAGACCGGGTATTTTTCGATCTCGTAACCGACGCTTCGTTCCTTGCGCGTTACAACCTAAGTATGAAAGAAGCTTTCGAAGAATATTTTGAAACGAAATTCAACGGAATACTGTCAACCGGAAATTAAACCCGCAGTTGTTAATAAATCCTGATTACCCCAAAATTCGGTAACCAATCGTCCAATTTTACCTACCAATAATTAAATTCCGCCGATCAATTCAGGCCAGATAAACTATCGTGTTTTAAATAGTTTAAAACGGTAGCATTTTTTACTACCTTCCGATCACGGATTTGCTTTCAAAAAGGGTATTTCACATTCATAACCAATTGATTTACTGAACAATTAAGCCATCCGAACCTTAGCACATGTCTTTGAGCGAACTGCTTGAAAAATATACCAATGAACACTCAAAATGGGTGGAAGTTTCCGGTGTGAAAGTTCACTATCGGGATGAAGGTAAGGGCCCCGTTCTATTGTTGGTTCACGGCACTTTTTCCTCTTTACACACTTACGATGAATGGACAGAAATCCTAAAGGGAAAGTTCAGAATTATCCGATTGGATATTCCGGGATTCGGTCTTACCGGGCCAAACCCGGATAACCAATATTCCATTGAGTTGTTCAAAGAGTTTTTCAATGACTTTTTAAATGCTTTAAACATTGAAAAATGTTCGGTGGCCGGAAACTCGCTGGGTGGCTGGCTGGCATGGGAATATGCACTTTCTAACCAGGATCGGGTTGACCGGCTAATTCTCATTGACGCAGCTGGATATATAAACGACAATAATTACCCACTCCCTTTTGTAATTGCTCAAACCCCTGTTTTAAGAAACGTATTCAACTTTATCCCCAAGGCTGTTGTCAGAAGATTTATCCGGCAGGTATTTTGCGATCAATCACTGGTAACTGATGACGTTGTAGATAGATACTACGACATGATTCACAGGGAAGGCAACAAGGAAGCTTTTGTACATATCGCAAACACCAATTTCAAACAAAACACCCATAGTTTAAGTGAACTTAAAATTCCGGTTCTTATACAGTGGGGCGAGCAGGATAAATGGCTCAGCGTGGAACACGCGTACAAATTTCATCGGGACATTCCCAATAACGAGTTAATCGTTTACGAAAACGTTGGCCACATTCCAATGGAAGAAATCCCCAGAGAGTCTGCAGAAGATGTGTTAAAGTTCCTGTTGAATTAGGTTATCAACATTAAAACTGGCACAGTAAACTCCAGTTAGATACGTTACAAATACAGATAGATGTAATTTTAATCTGTGAGAATTTTCTTGACCCTTGCATCAACTTGTGTTAGCCTGGCTCTAATGGGTCAAGCCGACTCGGTCAAATCCATTCGGGGAGATAGTAGCTTAAGTCTTATCAAGACGATTAGTGGTCATCTCTCTCCCAAGTCCGTTGTACATAGCGGAAATGGGTTGTTTCTTTCACAACACATGATGTATCGGCACAAAGTAACCATCCATAACCGCAAGTTTGAATTGGTAAAAACCATTTCCGATAAAATTATTCCTTCTGACCTTGATTTAACCGGTGATTCTGAACTAAGAGGCGCTCCAGTAGAGTGTGCAATTTCCCATGGCGGTCGTTATGCCTGGATATCCAACTACAATATGACCGGCGATGGGTTTTCTAAGCCTGGCTGCGACAACTGTAATGGTAGCCAGTACGACAGTAGTTTTGTTTACAAATTAGACCTAACCACCTTTAAAATTGTCAATGCTGTTGTGGTAGGAGCTGTACCTAAATTCATGGCCGTTTGCCCGGACAATTCAAAACTTCTGGTAAGCAACTGGAGCAGTGGAGACGTTAGTATTGTTGATTTAAAAACCGAGATTGAAATAAAAAAAATCGACGTAGGAACGCACCCGCGGGGCATTGCCATATCTCCTGATAGTAAAACAGCTTACATAGCCGTTATGGGTTCATCCCGAATTGTAAAAATCAATCTGGAGGACTACTCTAAAGAGAACCTGGGACGAATTGGAAAGGGTCCACGACATATTTGTATGGATCCGACAGGTAAGTTTATTTATATAACTCTAAATAGTGAAGGAAAGGTGGCTAAATACAACCTGGCAAGTGGTGCATGGATCACCACACGTACAGGCAGAATGCCCCGTTCAATGGAAATCTCTGAGAATGGAGAGTTTCTCTATCTGGTAAATTACGGAGACAATGTGCTAACCAAACTTAGAACCGACGACATG
The DNA here is from genome assembly GCA_965267315.1 of Parvicellaceae bacterium. GTDB lineage: Bacteria > Bacteroidota > Bacteroidia > Flavobacteriales_D > Parvicellaceae. The sequence goes on along the minus strand of OZ253949.1, from coordinate 2,190,116 downwards.
ACGGTTTGCGATAATATCGAAACAGGGAAAAAACCAATTGGTGTGACGGTTGACGCGTCAGAAAATACTATTTGGGTGGCTTGTTATTCGGGAAAACTGATGGTATATCACGACAAAAATCTTAACACCAAAGAGTACGCTGAAAAAGGACTATTGGCACTAGGAGACCCATCAACGTTTTTGGAGGTAGCATTGGTAGATGAGACGGTACCACCTGTTCTGGAAAATCAACCAGTTTCCCAGAAAACGAAAGCACCCGAACACAAATCCGAATCGCAAGAACCCATTACAAAGGGTGATAACTTGAACTCCTATTTCCTGATAGCGGGTAGCTTTAGTATCAGAAAAAATGCGGAGCGGGAGGCAGAGAGGCTGGCCCTGAAAGGATATGAAACGAAGCTGATTATTTCCAATAAAGGTCTGAATCTGGTCACCATCGGCAGCTCCAGTCAAAAAAGTGCTTTAAGTGAAATCATGTCGGGATACAATAAAGCAGAAAATGCATCATCCTGGATCTACTCAAAACGCAAGTAACTGTTGTTTATTTAACAAAAAACCACACAACTTATTAAATTACAACTACTTACTACACGGAGTTTTATCGCGTAGAATTGTAATCAACCAATACCATTATCTGCCATTTAGCAGCACCTCTAACTGCAAAAGTTTCATTTTTAAATAGTTAACCTCTTTCGTTTTTAGTTTCCTGATTCGGTATTGTATAAGTACCTTATTACTCATACGCATTATTATATGCTGAAGATGAGACAAATAGGTTATGTGATTGCATCAGACAATCATAAAAGAATAACACCAATATTACTGTTGTGTGCAGCCTTTTGTTTCTCAAATTTTCAAAGCTTTTCACAAACCTGGACCGAAGACTTCCAGTCGGTAAATTGTGCCGCGGGATCCGGTTGTGATGCATCGCTGGTGGGGTGGACAATTGTAAGTTCCGGCACGAATGGTTCAACAGCCAATCAGTGGTATGTTAGCATTGCAGAATCTGGTCTTGCCGCAGGTGGTTGTGGCACAGGTGGAAGCGGCGTTGACCAATCGTTGCATGTTGGAAATGTAGCTGGATCTGCAGCGGCAGGCTTTTTCTGTCCGGGTGGGGATTGCGGGGCGGCTTACGATGCCTCCGGAGCAAATGAGGTTACTAATAAACGTGTAGAATCTCCAATCATTGACTTGTCCGGTGGCGCTTCTTACACCGTCACATTCAACTATATAGAAGGTGGGGAAGGAACGAATGACAATGCGACTCTTTGGTACAACGATGGCTCTACATGGAGCCAGATTTCTGACATGGGCAAGACTGCAACCTGCGGTGGAGGACAAGGCTTATGGACAGCTTTCTCAGTCAACTTACCTGCCTCAGCAGACAATAATTCTAATGTACAAATAGCTTTTAATTGGACCAACAACGGAAACTCCGTAGGTTCTGACCCTTCTTTCGCGGTAGACGATATTGCCATCACAGCAAGCGTTTCACTAGAGGTGGATTTACTCTCTTTTAATGCTTATTGTGAGGGGAAAGATGAACACCTTGTTGAGTGGAGCACAGCACAGGAAAGCGATGTTGAAAAATTTGTGGTAATGGGTTATACTGAAAATGGCCATATCGACTACGTTGGCACATCACCTGCAAACAACTCGAATTACACTTCATTTTACACCTTAAAAGTACCGGAAACCTCAAAATCAGAACTGTTCGAACTAGTAGAATACACTTACAACGGAGAAAAAACCGTGCTAGCGATGTCCTACCTTCCCGATGAATGCCGGATACATACCGACCCCATTATCAGCATTAGCGGGCATACGCTATCCGTAAGTAATATTGAAAATTTTGATAGAATCCTGGTTCATGATTTATCAGGTAGAACAATTGCACAAGATGCCATTACACCGGATGCTTCGGAACGGTTAGAGCTTCAATTGACTGAAGTAATAAGCAGTGGAATATATGTAGTTACGCTAAGCAGCGCTCACAAATACTATTCATCAAAAGTAATCATTGATTAAGGCTAGCGAAAGTCGAACTCCTTCACCGAGTCTACATTGAATGGAATGTCGTCAAACAGGTCTTTAAACTCCAGGCCTGCATCTTCCATGTCCAGATCATCCTCCTCATACACCCATACGATTTGCACGTTTGTTACCTTCTGATGGTGAGCCTCTCTAAACTTTTTCATCAAATCTCTAAGAAACAAAGTGGTACTGGTATTGAAGTATTCCAGGTGGAACTCTACCCTACTCACATCTCTAGGCGATTTTAAATAATCTTCTACTTCCAGATACAAACCACGGTAAAATTCTTTTGAATCTTCAGGAATAGAAATGCCTTTAATTTTAAGAACTCCAGATGAGGTGGAAAAGTCGATCTCAGGCGTCTTATCTGTTGCGTTAATTTGGAAGGACATCACACGAATGTAAAAATAATATTGTTAAGTTAAATCACTTCTGGATACGAGATGCATCTGCTGACGACTTTTGATAAAAAAAACCCTCAAAAACCTTTTTAAGCATTAATTGTTGCAAGTCTAAACCTGTTAAGAACGCAGAGTGAGATTCGATTAATATATTTACTCTAGTATCTATATGGTATTCAACAGATTCAAGAAAAGTGAGGAAAGAAGAGACGTTGGTTTCGGAAGCGACCCAACGACTGAAGGCGCACGTCTACTCAATAAAGATGGCACGTCCAATGTTCAGAAAGATGGAATAAGTTTCCTTAAGCGTTTCAGTTTATTTCATACGCTGATCAACATGAATTGGGTGCTGTTCTTTGGTTACCTGTTTCTTGGATTTACCATTATAAATGTAGTGTTCGCATTCGTCTATGTTGTTCTGGGTGTTGATGGAATTAATGGAACGTCCGATTTGGGTGTGGAGTCAGATTTTCTCAAAGCATTCCTGTTCAGCACGCAAACATTAACAACCGTAGGTTATGGACAACTTAACCCAGGAAGCACAGCAATTGGTTTAGTATCAGCGGTAGAATCCTTTGTCGGCCTGTTGGGTTTCGCCATGGCTACCGGTCTGCTCTATGGAAAATTTTCAAAACCAAGAGCCAGATTGATTTTTAGCGACAATGCGCTAGTGGCTCCTTATAATGACACGCTTGGAATTATGGTGAGACTGGCCAACGCTAAATCGAGCCAAATAATTGATGTAAAGGCCGATATGTTCTTTGCTTACAAGGACAAAGACACCAATGGTGAAACCAGAAAATTCTACACGCTTCCGCTAGAATTAAATAGAATTAATATGCTGGCTACCAGTTGGACTCTGGTCCATCCTTTAGACGAAAACAGTCCGCTGGACGGCATGACGGAACAAGATCTCATTGAAGCCGATGCGGAATTGCTTATCCAGATTCAGGGATTTGACGTTACGTACAATCAACAGGTAAACACCAGAACATCCTATAAAGCCCAGGAATTTATTTGGAACGCTAAGTTTGTAAGAATTTTAGGTAATACACCAACCGGAAAAGCGGCCATTGATCTGGGGAGGTTGTCTGAATTTGACATTTTTGACTAAACCTTAGATAGTTATTCCAACCACACATATATCATCGAGTTGTTCCAGGTCACCTTTCCAAGCAACAAACTCTTCTCTGACCTTTTCACGCTGTTCTGTCAGCTCTAAATCAGCTGTTCTCAACAAAAACTTCTTAAAGTTTTTAAGGCCATATTTCTTACCCAAAGCCCCTCCAAACTGATCAGAAAAACCATCGCTATACAAATATAACTTGTCGCCCTTACTTAGCTGAACTTCGGTAGTTCTAAATGGCTCCGCCCTCTTGTCATACCCAACTGGCTGACGTTGAGGCAGAATCTCGGTTAACAATTTGGCAGTTTCCTCCACCTGCACCTGGCGGTACGCACTTTCACCTAACCCGATGGATCGATCCGATTCGGATACGACAAATATGCCGTTGTTTGCACCACACCATTGCATCTTCCTGGTAGCAAATTCATAGCGCAACAGCGAAGCATCCATACCATCTTTGGGCTCCCCGATGTCTCCTTTTTGTGACAATTCAGATATCAACTTGGCTCTTAATTTGTTGAGAATTTCATGCGGTTCCAGGTTTTCGGACCAGGAGACTATTTCCTGTAAGAAAGCGATTCCCAACATACTCATAAAAGCTCCCGGAACGCCATGTCCTGTGCAATCGGCTACGCATACATAAAGATAATTTTCCGTCTCGTGGACCCAATAAAAATCACCCGAAACAATGTCTTTAGGTTGGTAGAAAACAAACCGGTGCGGAAAACGTTCAGTGCCTTCGTCTTCAGATTTGAGAAGAGCCGTTTGAATTCGTTTGGCATAATTAATCGAGTCAATGATTTGAGTGTTCTTTTCCTCCACCAGTGCTTTCTGAACAGTTAACTCCTGATGTTTGGCGGATATCTTCTGATTTGACTTTCTGATATTTCGAAGGGCAATCAAAACGCCAAGAGCGACCACAATGGCTCCTCCCGAGAATATCCATAACAGCAAATTATTCACCCGTTGTCTTTCAAGGTCCATTTTGTGCTGAGAAATTTCCTGTTCATGGAGAAGTTTAATATTGTCGGCCGCTACACTGTCGGCGTAAGCTTTCTGTTCCCACTCATATTGATATTGCTCTTCAATTAAGGCTACCTTATCTTCCTCTGCGGCCAATTGATCGCGGTATCTGAAATATTCCTGGTGTTCCATTAAAGCTTCTCTGTAGAGTTTCTTTGCCAGATAAACTTCATACATCGCTTTTGCCGCATCTCGTTTCATCCTGAGTTGATCCGCTCCCGCTGCCAGCTGTTTAGCCTTATTCGCGTAGAATGATGCCGAATCGATGCTGTTAAGTGCCAAATGGATTTGGGCCCTTGAAGCATATTCCATACACAATCCCTCAGGATCTTTCATCCTTCTTTTCAGCGACATACTTTTCGTTGAATAGTCCAATGCACTGTTTAAATCTCCCTGCTTAAAGTGAATTGTACTAATGTTTGAATACACTCCACTCATTCCCCTGAAATAGTCCAGCTGTTTATAATCCTGCAAAGCCTGTGTGAAGTGGGACAAAGCTTTATCCAGACTATCCCCCATAATCAAATACAGAGACCCGAGATTGTTATGTCCGTGGGCAACGCCCTCTGAACTACCTATTTGTTGCTGCATAGCCAACGCCTTGTCGTAAAAAGACTTTGCCCGCATGAAATTCTTCTGCGTTTTAAACAACTCGCCCAGATAAGCATAAGTTTCCGCTTGTTTGTGTTGATCGCGGCACAACTCAGCCAGCTTTAGACCGCGTAAGTAGTATGCCTGTGATGTTCTTAAATCGCCATAAGTTTTATATAATTCCCCAATATTATTAATCGCTTGAATCGCCGCAACCGTATCCCTTATCTGCATTTCTAACTCATAACTAGTGTTGTAGTAATGTAGTGAACTATCTAGCTGTCCAAGGGTCTTGTAAGCTGCACCAATGTTATTAAGAGAATGTGCGTAACCCAGCAGATAGCCAATAGACCTTTGAATAATGCTACTTCGTTTATAATAGGCTAATGCTTCATCTACCTGGCCCTTGTTATAAGCCAGATACCCAAAGTTGTTGATCGCATTGGATCGAAAGCTAAGTATTCTGAACCACGTTACCCTATCAAGATCGGTTCCAGTAAACTCCATTGTTTGATCATAAAGCAGACGATTGTATCTGGGCCAAAGCACACCATCATATAACCCATCGGCCAATGCTCCGAGAGCCTTTAATTTTACGGTATCATCTTCCGTATTATGATATTTGGTAAGAGAAGAATCCAGTAGAGCTCTATCGGTTGCTTCAAGATTATCGTAATCAACAGAATCCAGCAAGAACCATTTTGGATCGTCGAATTGAGCCTCTAATGGGTTGTTTGATAAAGCAACAACCAAAAAACAAAACAAATATCTGAGCAGCGATCGAGTCATTGAGGGAACTAACCTAAATCTTCCAGGTCGCTGAATTTAGCAAAATAAACGGGACGGTTTCCACCAGAATGCCGGGTCGATGGAATGGAGATTACATATTCCGTCGATACTGCCCACCAACCTCAAACAGAGCGGTTGTTATTTGCCCCAACGAACAGTATTTACAAGCTTCCATCAATTCCTCAAATATGTTTTGATTTTGAATGGCAGCACGCTGCACTCTTGCCAGAGCCTCCTCCGCTCGATTCTCATTGACACTATGCAGGTTGCCCAACATCTCGATCTGGTACTTTTTCTCATCTTCCGTAGCACGGATTACCTCGTCCGGAACAATAGTTGGAGAGCCTTTTGAACTCAAAAAAGTGTTTACGCCAATAATTGGGTACTCACCGGTATGCTTTAGCGTTTCATAGTACAAGGACTCTTCCTGAATTTTACTGCGCTGGTACATTGTCTCCATGGCTCCCAGCACCCCGCCCCTTTCGGTAATTCTATCGAATTCGGCCAACACCGCCTCTTCCACCAAGTCCGTTAGTTCCTCAATGATAAACGCCCCCTGTATTGGGTTCTCATTCTTAGCCAAGCCAAGTTCACGATTAATAATCAGCTGAATAGCCATTGCCCTTCTAACCGACTCCTCCGTAGGAGTTGTAATCGCTTCATCATAGGCATTGGTGTGCAGCGAATTACAGTTGTCGTAGATCGCGTAAAGTGCCTGTAAAGTGGTTCGAATATCGTTGAAGTCTATTTCCTGTGCATGCAAAGATCGACCTGAAGTCTGAATGTGATATTTCAACATCTGAGCCCGCTTGTCGGCTCCGTACTTCTTAGATAAAGCCTTAGACCATACTCTTCTGGCTACACGTCCAATTACCGCATACTCAGGATCAATTCCGTTTGAAAAGAAGAAAGATAAATTCGGACCAAATTTATTAATGTCCATCCCTCTGCTCAGGTAGTATTCTACGTAAGTAAACCCATTAGCTAAAGTGAACGCCAATTGAGAAATCGGATTGGCTCCAGCCTCGGCAATATGGTATCCGGAGATCGATACGGAGTAGAAATTTCTGACTCCCTTATCAATAAAATACTCCTGCACATCGCCCATCAAACGAAGTGCAAATTCGGTAGAAAAAATACATGTATTCTGGGCTTGATCTTCCTTCAGAATATCCGCCTGGACGGTTCCTCTAACCTTAGTTAAGGTCTCCGCTTTTATCTTCTGATAAACATCCTTTGGCAACACCTGATCACCGGTTAAACCAAGCAGTGTAAGACCGAGACCATCATTTCCTTCTGGCAGATCTCCCTGATATTGGGGACGTTTCTTGCCCTGCTCATCGTAGAGTTTCTTATAGGTTGCTTCTACCTCTGCCTCCAGACCATTCTCCTTGATATATTTCTCACAATTCTGATCAATAGCTGCGTTCATAAAAAATCCTAACAACATGGGTGCCGGACCATTGATCGTCATACTAACCGAGGTTGCAGGATGAGACAAGTCGAAACCCGAGTAGAGCTTTTTGGCATCATCCAGGCAGCATATAGACACTCCTGAATTACCAATCTTACCGTAAATATCAGGACGTAGATCAGGATCGTTACCGTAAAGTGTTACAGAATCGAATGCCGTTGATAGTCTTTTGGCAGGCATTCCCAGGCTCACGTAATGGAACCGCTTATTGGTTCGTTCCGGACCACCTTCACCGGCAAACATTCTGGTAGGATCCTCCCCTTCTCTTTTAAACGGGAACAACCCGGCGGTAAATGGAAATTCGCCAGGAACATTCTCCTGAAGCGACCATCTTAATACATCTCCCCACCCCTTGTACTTAGGCAATGCCACCTTGGGAATTTGCAAGTGCGATAATGATTCGCTGTGTGTTTGAATTGAAAGTTCTTTATCCCGTACTTTAAATTTATACACGGGTTCCTTGTACCTGGATACTTTTTCCTCCCAACCTTCGAGCAGTTGCCAATTGCGTGGATCCAGATCCAGTTTGGTTTGCTCAAATGTTTCTTGAAGCCCTTTCACCAAACGATCCTTGTCTTCCAGATCGGATTGTTTGATGGTTTGGATAGAACTATGTAAACCATATAGCTTGTCGGCTACCTGCACCTGGTCATTTACCCAATCATCATAAGACCTGTTGTTCTCCGCAATTTCAGAGAGGTATCTTGTTCTGGCCGGCGGAATCACGTAAATCTTCTCCGACATCTCACTGGTTATCTCAAACTTGGAGTTCAGGTCCGCGTTGGTTTTCTCCACCAACTTATCCATCACAGCCTTGTAAAGAGCATTCATTCCAGGGTCGTTAAACTGAGAGGCGATAGTGCCGAACACCGGTAAATCTTCATCCTTAGCTTCCCATAGGTTGTGATTCCGCTTATATTGCTTTTTGACATCTCGGATGGCATCCAGCGCACCGCGCTTGTCAAACTTATTTAATGCTACAATGTCGGCAAAGTCAAGCATGTCGATCTTCTCTAACTGCGTGGCCGCACCAAATTCAGGTGTCATCACGTAAAGTGAAGTATCAGAATGATCGAGTATTTCCGTATCTGACTGGCCAATCCCTGATGTTTCCAGGACAATTAGGTCAAAGTTGGCCGCTTTCAAAATCTCCAGGGCAGTAGACACATGCTTGGATAGAGCCAGATTCGATTGTCTCGTCGCCAGGGAACGCATATAAACCCGATCGTTTCTAATCGCATTCATTCGAATTCTATCTCCCAATAAAGCTCCTCCGGTTTTTCGCTTGGATGGATCAACCGACACAATCGCAATTGTCTTCTTCGGAAAATCGATTAAGAACCTTCTCACCAATTCATCTACAAGCGAAGATTTACCAGATCCACCGGTTCCCGTAATACCAAGAATTGGGGTGTCCACTTTTTCGGCCATGGTACTAGCCTTTTTAAGATCCGGCGCGCTTTCTTCGGGGAAATTTTCCGCTGCGGAAATAAGCCTTCCAATTGCATAAGGATCTTTTTCTTCGAGATGGTTTACTTCGCCATTAAGGTTGGCACCGGTCGGAAAATCGCACTGTTGAACCAGATCATTGATCATTCCCTGTAGCCCCATTTCGCGGCCATCATCAGGATGATAAATTCTGGTAATTCCATATTCATGCAATTCGTCGATTTCAGATGGCAGAATGGTACCTCCACCTCCGCCAAAAATCTTGATGTGCCCTGCACCCTTTTCCTTCAAAAGGTCGTACATGTACTTGAAATACTCCGTGTGCCCTCCCTGATAAGATGTCATTGCTATGGCTTGAACATCCTCCTGAATAGCACAATTAACGACCTCTTCCACGCTTCTGTCATGACCCAAATGAATCACCTCACATCCTGTAGCCTGGATTATTCTACGCATGATGTTTATTGCGGCGTCATGCCCGTCAAATAACGATGCGGCTGTTACTATTCGTATTTTATGCTTGGGTTGATACGGAGCGACTTGTTCCATGAAAAATTCCTTGAAAATTGCGCCCAAATATAGCGATTAACAGCCGGAGTTGGATGAAATTCTAAACGTCATTTGCCCAGCTTAATACGCAAACCGTTCTTCAGGCTGACAATTGAATTTGGAACTTCTGCAGGTGGTCTGCTATCGTACAGCATGTCAAAAACCGTAAGTAAGCTAAGCTTTGTCGTTATACCAATACTAAGTGCCGTTTCTCCCGAAATCCGGTAATCCGACCAATCGACAAACTTAGGTTGATAGTACCAGATCGTTTTAAAATCCACACGAGAAGACACTTTCCAGTTAAATGACATGTAGTTGCTGCCTCTGAAATTGAGCTCCTCTATCAGATCACTGGTTTGTTCATACTCCACCATGGCCGCCACACCCAGGTTCAGGTTAATGGTATCGTTACCCAAAACCTTCATTCGTAAACCTCCTCCTGTTAAATTTCGAAATTTGATTTTCTGAACACTATTGTATTGCGCCTGTTCAAATAGTTCGGTGGTGAACGGGCTGTCCAGTTTCCATTTATAGTTGTGTCTAAGGTGCACGAAACCATTATTTACCAAATCACTTCCAGCGGCACTAATAATGGAAACATCATTCAGTATCAAATACCGATTTTTTCCCGCTAAATACTCCAGTCCGATCCGGTTTCCGAACTGCCATATTTCTCTGGTGTTCTTTATATAGTTCAGGTTAAAATCCAGATTCCCCGACCAACCCTGTTTTGAACCATTAAGTCTTCTGGATTCCACATTGACAATTTGGGAATAACCAGTAATGCTAAACAAGATAGCTAAAAGTATCAGGCAGGATCGCATAGCGCGAAAGTAGGAAACCGTTTCTAAATCCCGAAAACACAAACCCTATGTTACCAGAAAGTTAAGAGGAAGAAATTAACGTAGCGGGCTGGATAACTATACGGTTAGACCTGGCTTTTTCTTCGATCGGAATTCTATATTCACATTAATCAATCTAGAACGAGGCCTATGCCAAGAAAGAAGAAGGAGGAGAAGAAGATATTCGTTCTCGACACTTCGGTCATCCTACACGACCACAACTCAATTAAAAGCTTTGCAGAACACGACGTTGCCATTCCTATTACGGTTCTTGAAGAATTAGACAACTTTAAGAAAGGAAACGACTCAAAAAATTTCGAAGCCCGATCCTTTATTCGCATCCTGGATGCGCTCTCTAAAGAACACATGTTGCAAGACTGGATTCCAATTAATGGGCCGGACAAAGGCAATTTCAAGATCGTAATGGTGAACGAAAACAAGCAAGTTGATGCCGCCAAGGTGTTTGCAGATGGAAAAAACGATCACCGGATTTTGAATGCGGCTCTTACCCTGTCTGAACAGGAAACCGGAAAAAAAGTGATTCTGGTATCGAAAGACATCAACCTCAGGCTTAAAGCCAAGGCACTTAACCTCGCAGCCGAGGATTTTAGATCGGACAAGGTAGGTACTGAAAGTGACGTTTTTTCGGGAAAATTTGAGATCACCAATGCCGATGCTGATGTAATCCAGGAATTGTACAAGAAGCACACATCAGAGGATGTTGCGTTTTTAGGAGATCAACTATTTAATAACGGATTCTACGTCTTAAAAAATGGAAAATCCTCCATACTTGCTTTCTACAATTCCAACGAAAAGCGACTTGAGCGCGTAGAGAAAAGTTATTACTACGGAATAAAACCCAGAAATGCGGAACAAACGTTTGCGTTTCATGCTCTTACCAATCCGGATATCAAATTGGTAACACTTCAAGGAGTCGCCGGAACAGGGAAAACCTTATTAGCACTAGCTAGTGCTTTGGAACAAAAGAACCTGTTTGACCAAATTATCCTGGCTAGGCCTGTGGTTCCGCTTAGCAATAAGGATATCGGATTCTTACCGGGTAGTGCAGAAGACAAGGTAAACCCCTACATGCAACCGTTATTTGACAACCTTAAATTTATCAAGTCTCAGTTTAAGGAGAATGAAAAAAAGCACAAAGCAATTCTTGAGATGGAGGATGAGGATCGGTTGAAAATTACTCCCTTGGCTTTCATCAGAGGACGGAGTTTATCCAATGTGATTTTTATTATTGACGAGGCGCAGAACCTAACCCCTCTTGAGGTGAAAACAATTATTACCAGAGCTGGCGATAACACCAAGATCATTTTTACAGGGGATATTCATCAAATCGACACGCCTTATCTGGATGAACAAAGTAATGGTATGTCTTACCTGATCGAAAAGTTAAAAGGTAGCAACCTATATGCACACATCACTTTAGAAAAAGGAGAGAGATCAGAACTGGCCAATTTGGCGAACGACCTCCTATAATATGAAACGAAAATTTCCAGTATGGATTATCATATTCCATTTACTGGTTTTATTCGCCGTACTGGACTACGTCCCAACAGGTAATTCCTCCGCAATATCGCTATTCGTGGCATTGGTTTCTATTATTGGTGCAGTAGGAGCATTTTACCGCCGTCAAAAATCGCGTATTTTCTTTTTCATCCTCTTGTGCATTCCGGCATTGCTTGCCTGCTACTCAATTTTTGAAACCTTATACCGTTACGCCAGGCCACCTGTAATGAAGGTAACCTGTTATGGTTTTATTCTCGACGAACCGGTACTCTTCACTGCCGGACTTGCGGGTACCATATTTGTTTTTCCGCTCGTCCTGATTTGGAACATTTCCAAATGGGATTATTGGTTCTACCCTCAGGAACAAATCGTTTTTTCGGTAATTCTTGTTACAATGATTGCGCTTACTTTATTTGATGTAGATTGGTATCTGTCCATCGGTGAGCGACTTGAGGAGATTCGTCGAGTGGAAATCAGGAAAATCGGATGTTGAAAATTGGACATAGAGGTTGGCGTGGGAACTTTCCCGAAAACTCAATTATCGGTATTCGGGAGGCCATAGCCATTGGAGTTGACGGAATTGAAATCGACGTGGTGGTTAATGGGAATTCTGAAGTGGTGGTTTCTCATGAACCATGGATGAATCCGGAAATTTGCACTCCAGCAGGAGTGCAACACAACATCTACAAACTGTCGCAGGCTGAAATTGAACAATACGATTGTGGCTCCAAAATTCATCCTGACTTCCCATTTCAAAAGGGAATCAGGTGTTCGAAACCACTGCTAACTGACGTACTAAGAATCGTTCCACCATCAATTCAATTGTTTATTGAAATCAAATCGGCTCCTGAAGGGGATAAAAAATTTCATCCTGAACCAGAACAATATGTGCGGCTAATTACCTGTGAACTTGATGATTTGCACACCAACAATTTTTACTTGATGAGTTTTGACCAAAGGATCATTTCGGAAATCAAAAATCATACCCCTGACATCCAAACAATTTACCTCTTTGAAGAAAAACCGAAGAATTTACCAGTTACTGATTGTGTAGGACCTTTTCATCAATTGGTATCGCCCGAATTCGTTGCCAGATACAAGCAAAATGGTTACAAAGTTTTTACCTGGACCGTTAATGAACTGAAGGACATTGAACGCTGTGTAGAATCTGAAGTTGATGGGATGATCTCGGATTACCCAAACCGACTATTTTTTTGATTTCTTTCTGCTCTTATAGAGATGATAAATAATACCATCAGACAAACCAACTTTGGGTACTATCATTTTCGTGGTGCCGGCTGCTTTCATCACCGACAAATAAATCTTGGACGCGGGAATAATAACGTCGGCTCTGTCTGGTTTTAGTTTAAGTTTCTTAATCCGATCCTCCAAAGAAAAGCTATCAATAAAATCGGCTACCTGCTTTATTTCCTTATAGGTGATTTGCTCCTGGAACCGCCTCTTACTTTCTTTATAAAGTCTATTAATGTTTCCTCCGGTACCAATTGCTATCAGCTCCTGGCCTCCATTAGACGTTTTTGCTTTTACCCATTTAAGCATGTCGTCCCAAACACCCGGATCCACCTTATCAGCCAGCAGTCTGACGGTACCTAACTTAAATGAAGCCGACGTGATTCTCTTATTGTTTTTGATGAGGGTCAATTCGGTACTTCCCCCACCTACATCGATATACAGATATTTACTACCCACATCTGTATGATTCTGCATAAAGAAATTAGAGAAAATCAAATCTGCTTCCTCCTTGCCCTGTATGATTTCAATATTAACACCGGCTAATCCCCTAACCCAGGCTACTGCATCGTCGCCGTTGCGAGCTTCGCGCATTGCCGAAGTAGCCACTGCGCGATAAGCCTCCACGTCGTTTACTTCCATAAGGTGCTTGAACGCAATCATGGATTTAACCAGATGCTCCTGCTTTTTCGTTGAAATCTCGTTTCTGGAGAAAACATCTTCCCCCAAGCGAATGGGTACTCTGGTAAGCGAAATTTTCTTGAAATACAAATTGCTGCCTGTCCCCCGTGCTTCTTCAATTAGCAAGCGGATGGCATTCGATCCAATATCTATGGCAGCAAGCTTCACAAAGCTGATTTGCCCTAAAGATAAGAAGCTTGATAAGGATCACGAAATAAGAGGCAATGACTTATTAAGACAACAGCGTGAATGTGGATTGAAGAACTGGGTTACAACCAAAAGACTGCTTGCGGCTTAGAGATGAAAGACTGTTGATTGCAATGTACATCAGTCTTTCATCTCTGAGCCTTTTGGTCAAGCAGCAATTCCTATCTATCTCCCTTTTTTAATTCGCAGCAGTCCCCTCACTGGCTCGGACTACTTCTATCCAACGACCTGGTGTTCTAGCGTGAATCGTGTTATCATACATCGCCTCGCTCTCCACAGTTGGCAGGTAAAACCTACCCTCATAAGTAGCATTTAACTGAATTCTAAAGGTCTTCGACTTGCCGGACGCCAGTGAATAATAAGTATAAACCCGATCATCACGGACATCTTGATAATCAAAGGAACTGGTGGTAACCGCAGACTGATAACTCTGCATTCTGGTATTGTGAATTTCCCAACCCGAAGGGAATATTTGGTTCAATGCCATTTCACGCAGGTGTCCACGTGTACCAGGGTTTGTAATAGTGACTTCAGCTACGAAATCTGTGCCTTGCTCCAGATTGTCCGGAGTAATGGTTCTACCACTCATATCCTTGTAGGTAATTGCCACTCTCAAATTGCTGGAGGCGCTGGTCTGATCTCCTGTAACCGGAATACCTTCTACAACCAGTTTAGCATACAATAATCCTGAGCCGGTGTTCTTTAATTTAACTGAAGACGCTGTTTTATCAACCTTGAGCTTACTCTTGTAAACTGGCACCTGGGTACTCTTACTAACACTTCCAGAACCATTTACACTATAGGAGAAACGCATGGTCTTATCTGTACTACTGATACCAACGAACTTACTCATGGCAATTAACGCATAAGCCGTAGTCTGGGTACTCATCCATTGATCGCGGTTCAATTCTTCTGCCACTTCCTTTGCCATCAGGCCTCCTTTAGATTTATTGTCCATAAGCGCCAATACTTCCAAAATCATAGCCTCGTCTCGTACCCCGGAACCAAAACTATATGACAACTCGGTGTAATCTTCTACAGCAGTTCCCACATTGTTGATCAGTTGCTCTGCAACTTCCGGACGCCCAACCAAGACGTAAGCACCTGCTAAGCGCCATTTTGCCGTGTTCGATAAGTTATCGATCTCTTTCATACGGTTCATAGCACTCAACTCAGGCCTACCTGCTAAAGCAAGTGTGTATAATCGGTATGCCTGTGTTAAATCATTGTTGTGATATTGTCCATGGAAGTTAGATGTACCTTTTAGATATTTCCAGTTTCTTGCCATTTTTCTCTGGTATGCTATCCAATTAGAGCGCAGCGAAGAAGGCACCTTGAAACCTTGCTTCTCAGCTTCCATGAGGAAATGACCTCCATAATTCGACCCCCATTCATTGGACTCTGCCAATCCCGGCCAATAGGAGAAGCCACCTTCAGCCGTTTGGAACAATTTTAATCGTTCAATACCGGCTTTTATGTTCTTATTCATCTCAATGATGTGATCATTGTCCAAATCCATCACATCGTCTACGAAAAGCTGTGGAAAAACTGAAGAGGTAGTTTGCTCGATACATCCGTGAGGATACCTAATCAGGTATTTCAGTCGCTTATCCAGATTCATAGGTGGAATATTCGAAATTTCTATGGTCGCACTATTGGTTCCGGCAATTCCGGTGAAAGCAAACTCCGGACTCCAGGATTTACCTGGTTCCACAATAGCATCGAAGATATCTGCAACCATCGGATTTGGAGTTCTCACGTCTATCTCCACCTCGTATCTAGCTACCTCTTTACCACTTTTAGCTATGATTTCAATCTTTCCGATTCCTATTTTCTTCTTCACCTTTAATGGGAAGTTGATCACCTCATCCCCAATCTTATCAAATTTGATACTCTTCTTTGTGCCAGCTACAAATTCAACCAAATCATTTGCTTTCACCTCTACAGTAACATTCTTAACATGCGATTCCATTGCAAAAATGTTTACCGGAAGTTTTACTTCTTCTTCCGGCCCTAAAACTCTGGGCAACGTGCCAAGAACCATTAAAGGACTTCTCACGGGAACAGTCTTATCTGCATGGCCGTAACGTTTGTTCTCACCCGCAACTACCATTACCCGCACCGAACCGATGTAATTAGGAATCTCTACTTTATGTGTTTTTCTTGCTCCGGGACTTAGTTCAAACGGCCCGATAAATTTCACCATTGGTTTAAACCTGTTCGCCTTGGCCGGCTTCTTTTTCCCCGCGGTTCCATCACCACCAATTGCCAGTAGTTTACTCATTTCTTGTGTGTAAGAACCCATTACATCGTCATACAAATCCCAGGTTTTTACTCCTAATGCCTCGGGGGCATAAAAATGCTTCCAAGGATCGGGAGTATTGAAACCAGTTAGATCAAGTAACCCTTCATCTACAATCGCCAAAGTATAGGTCATAGGTTTTCCGTCTTGCTCAGAAATTGTAATGTTTGCCGTTGATTCAGGCTTCAACACATCTTTCATCTTTATCTGCGGATGCAAATGCGAGTCAGGGTTTTCCACCGTAATCGGAACAACGCCATACATCCTGATCGGCAAATCATTACTGGTACTTTTATGGGGTTGGAGCAAACTGACATGCACAAAAACATTCGGAGCCATTTCCTTACTCGTCGTAAACTCGAACTTCGTTTCACCTTTACTCGTGTTCACCCAGTGTTTCTCAACAATTCTTGTTCCTGATTCGATACAAACCAGAGCCTTGCCTTTAGTAGGGGACGGAAAGGATACTTTTACTTTTTCGTCGGTCGAATAGGTCTCCTTATCGGTTGAGAAACTCAGCATAGTTGCGTTTTCATTCTCAGTCCTGTTAGCACGAGCCCAGTATGGCCAGTCTACATAGAATATTTTACCTGTTACATGTCCGGAAACCGGATCTTCAATTCTCACCATGTAGCGCCCCCATGACGGCCGTTTAACTTTAAAATCAAACGAAGCCTTGCCGTTGGTCGTACTGATCTTTTTATTAAATACAGGTACCGTACCAGGTCTGGATATATAAGACATTAAATCATTGTCGTAACTATCCCACCACCATCGCCACTCGATCTTGTATACTTTTACATCAAGGTTCTTTCTGGATATTGGTTTGCCGGTTTCCGTTACAGTAGCGATTTCAAATTCATGATCCTGATCTGTTACCAGTGTCCCCCGATACAAAGATCCCTTTGGTGTTTTGACACCCACATAGGACTCATATGGAGAGTACTTTACACTTTTCCAATCCACGGAAAAATTACCTCCTTCTTCAAACACCTTGGTTGCGAAATTCGCTGTTAACATTCCGGGTGCTGAAGACCCAACGTTAATCTGCGGATCAAAAGTAATCTCTCCATTTTCATCTACTCTCGAATCCAGGACGGTTTCCTGCTCGGCGGAGAAATTCTTAAGCGGATCGTCGAATATGTAATCCTTGTACTTTGGGAAATTGGTTGTAGTTGGATTCACCGTTAAATCAACTTTGGCTCTTAAGTTCTTTGCAATGGCTCCGTGCAGCCATTTGGTCGCCAGTTTAATTTGATTATCCTCATTTCTGGCCAGTAGCTCCTTGTCAAAATCCATATAAATTTTGAGGCGGTTCGGTTTTACGGTTTCTACCTTCAGATACTTGTTATATTCTCTGTTTCCGACAGAAACCTCTGCCCTATAACTTCCGGTAAGATCGTCCTGACCTGTTGCTGTTCTAAAGTCATAATGTCCATTTAGTCCTCGGGTGGAAACTTTTTGATAAACCAACTGCCCTTGCGGATTGAACAGTTTAAACTTAACCGGATGCCCTGCGGGTAGCACTTTATTTACATCTTCCAGAATAAAAGAGACATAAATAGAATCTCCTGGTCTCCAAACTCCTCGCTCTGTGTATATAAATCCCTTTACACCTTTCTGGATACGACTTCCACCTACTTCAAATTTGGAAAGCGATAAAGATTCGCCATCTCTTAATTTCAAGTAGCCTTTCTGGTCTCCTTTTTTAGCCACCAGAAGGAACGGTTTGCGAGACAAATTCATGGCACACATTCCATCCGAATTGGTGATAGAACTGCCCAGTAGCTGATTTTGGAAATCGTAAAACTCCACTGTGGCTCCTGCAACGTTGCCTGTAGATTTAAGGTCTGATAGAAAAACGTGCATCTTTTTATCGGCTCCTGCTTTTGCAATTATGCCCAGATTAGAGGTCAGAATGTTGGTGCGAACAGATTTGTTTCTGTAGTAGGATGTATGACATGGATTATCCCTTTCTCTGTAATCATAGTCGTAATCATCATAGTACTCATCGTAATAGTAGTCATCATAGTAGTAGCCACTTGCCCAATCCTTTTCAGTCCATTCATCCTCTTCAACTTCCACAACCAGATTTTCAAGTGGCTCCGGATCGTCCGCGCCACATCTGTATACAGAATACTCCTTTTTAAACCTCAACTCGATCTGATGAATCGTGCCAGGCTCATCTCCTACTACATCGTTTAAATCAAGATAGAAGCGGTTCCATTCATGTAAGTTCTTTGCGCCATCCTGTGTAAGTTCTACCCTTTTTTTCATAATATTTCTTGCCACTCTTTTCATCTGGTAAGAACCTGATAGATCATTCACCTGGAGAAATTGCGCCATGTTGTTTTCATGTACCCGGGTAATATAAACATCTATGGCTCTGAGGTTAACGGCTTCGAATGGAAATACATACCCTTCGGCGGAATTAGGAATAATTGTACCATCACCCACCAGGCGCACGTTTGGCTTCAGCCCTTCAAACACTAGTTCAATATCGTCCCCATTAATCATCTTATAACCATTGATGTTCCGGATACCCGGACTAACATGAACTTCTCTTGTGCCTGCTAAACGATAAGGCATAAACACTTTTATATCATGACCTTCCACCTCAAAATTCAGATTCGACACATTATCGATCTTGATCAGACCATCCAAATCCTGCACTTTTTTTAATGGGTCGGAAAAATGTATCATGACATACTGCTCGGGTTCATGAACAACCGTCATATTGGTCACTTTAAAGTCACCAAGGGCATGAACCGGAACCAATTCTTGCTCTTTTCGGTCTGCACCAATAGGAGTCCCGTTGTATACCAATTTTACCTCGCTGGGCTTTTTGCCTCTGGTAACATGTTCAACCGCGAAACGATGAATATTTCCATAGTCGTGATTCCAGCTGATTTGAAGTTCTTTTCCATCCTGATAGGCCAGCAATGTCTTCTTAACCAGTGCCGTATCCGTAATATCCGCAGTTACCAAACGGCCGGATAGTTTCTGATCCTTCAGATTATCAAACTGGTAAGTCGAGAGCCCATCTACGTAGAGGCTAAGGTCTTGCTCAATAGTTTTGAACTGAAAACTAAACTCTTCAAAATTTTCCGGAACATTTTTCAGCTTACCCAGATCAAAGAAAACCGTGTACTCGGTGCCGCTATTCAGAAGTTGATCCGGCTTAAACTCGATCATTCTGGAAGAGACAAAGGAAGCCTTTCCAGGCACTTCGGGGCTCAACCGAAACACCTCGTTCAGCAAATTATCGTCTTCATCAAGTTGTGCAGCTACCTCATCGGTAAGCATTACCTTAATGGAAGACTCCCTACTCACTATCCCTGAAGTGTATGCCGAAATATACTGAGCAAATTCAGGATTAATGGTAACTCTTTTTTGCACTTCCTGACTACAGCTAAAAAGTAAAAGCCCGGTAAACGCGATGAGGAAATATCGGATGTTCATAGTGTTCGTTTTTAGACAGTTTGTTTGTTATAGCTAAAGCTAATGATCCTCTAATTTATGGTTCCCTTAGATTTATTATCTGTAATCCCCATTCTATTTTTTGCAGAGTCTATTATCTGATTAATCGACAGCAACTGCAAATTAATCGAATAGAATTTGGTCATCTGGTCATTATTAGGGAAATTACACTCCTTGTTTTTGGTCTTGCATCCAAATTTCAAGAAACAACCCAGCCTGGCTGGTAGCAAAACACGAACCTTACACGATGAAAAAACTGTTACTTCTTAGTACGGCCGTACTTGGTCTAGTATCGGCGTCTGCACAGACTACCAAAAATCAAATCGAAAAACTTCCAGCTGAAAAGCAGAAGTATGATATTGTAAAATCTCCTACCAAAGCACAACAGTTCATTAAGAACATGAAAACGCTGTCTAAAGGAGATCGTTCCGCTGAAACAAATGATATTAACCAGAGTATCCCTGTTGATCATAGCGGCAAACTAGTATCTGTAGACGGTCACGAAGTTACTTTTGAGGTGCCAAAAAACCCAGAGATATCAAGTGTATGTTTTACCCCAACACCCGTTATCAATGGCGAATCTAAAGACGCCAGTTGTTCTTATGTTGTACCGTGCGATAATCCGGCTAACCGGGATGCCGCTTCAACGACCATCAAGTATTTTCAGTGTATCTGGCACGTAATGTGGGACGGTGGTGCTTCTTCCAATATAGACCAAACACGAATTGACGCTCTAATGGCGGAATTGAATGCTGATTTTGCTTCGCACAACATGGTATTCTGTGCCGACCCGGCAAATTTTTACGAGGATGCTACCAATTACTACCATGACGAAAATACGGAAGAAGTTTCTTTAAAGACTACCTATGTAACCAACCCAACCCAATTAATCAATATCTACGTTGTAGGTACGATGGGTGCCGGAGGCTACGCACGTTTTCCTTACGACCCAATGGGAGGAACCTCTAACACCGGAGGAATCGTACTAGCCAGAGGAAATTGTTCGGTTGGGACACACACACTTGCTCACGAAATGGGACATACGTTTGGTCTGGAGCACACATTTGCGGGTATTGACGAAAGAGGCACTTGTTCGTCATGCTACGAAAAAGTTAGAAATACAAACGGTTCGTCAAATACTACAGGTGTTGGTACACCTTTGGGAGGACCTTATACCGATGAAGGAGACAGAGAGGGAGATTGGTGTTCGGACACCCACCCGCACGCTACCAATTCTTACGATTGTTCGAACTATACTGGGACTCAGCAAGCATGTGATGCCTTTGCCCCAACTAATCCTCCGGTTAATAACCACATGTCGTACTCTTTCTGTACTTCCCAATTTACAGATCAACAAGCCAGACGAATGCACTGTATGGTTGGCACCTATTTGAGTGCCTGGACGGCTTATGGTGGTGGTGTTTGCGGAACCTTGCCTCCAACGGCAGATTTTGTTGCCACTCCAACAACCTGGAACTCACCACTGGTTGCCTCATTCACTGATTTGTCAGCACCAACCAGTATCATTGATTCAGTTGAATGGATTTTTGACGTGGGTGCAAGTGGAACAGTTACTTGTGCAGGTTGTACAGGTGCAAATGCAAGATGGACTCAGGATTTATCCGCGGTAACAACGGCTTCTACTCCGCCTAACGTTACTTACACCAATACCGGGTTGTACACAGTTTCCCTTACAGTATATAGTTCAAACGGTAACGACACGGAGACCAAGGTTGATTACATCGAAGTGCTTACACCTGCAGGCGAGTGCGATACATTAACTACGCAATGGGAAACCCCTACACCTACAGTTATTACCTATGGTTTCGGTGGCGGCTGGATTACAGGGGTTCAAGACCCGGTTAATTCAATTAGCCCAACTGACCCGAAAGGGGTATACGAACGCTATTTCACTCCCACTCCAGGAGTTACCGAAGTTGGTGCGGTACGAGTTGGTATGGGAACCCTGGTGGATGCAGATGACGACATGACCTTTCAGGTGGTGATTTACGACGATGATGGATTTGGCGCACCAGGAGCAGTGGTTGGAGGTGTAGGAGGAATATCTCCAACGGCCATAGGAATTCCAGGAGCCGGTTTTTACAATGAGGTTTGGATTCCATTCAACGCACCGTTGGTACCAACTACCGGAACATTCCACGTTGGAGTTGAAATCTTCCCTGGAGACGCTACCGACACCCTTGTAGTAATGACTTCTTGTCTTGGGCCTACGGGTTGTGCAGCACCCGAGGGAGAAAACGATGCTTCGAATCATATTTGGACAACTGGATTTGGTTATGAGAATCTACAAACGGTATATGGTGCGGATTTCGATGTTGACCTAATACCTATGTTAGGTCCGTGGCAACCATTACCTGTGATTACTGGATTTACTGAAAATGTGGTTTGTGATACCACAACGGTTACGATGAGCGACACCTCCTTTTACTCAGATCCGGTGAGCTGGTCATTTACATTCTCAGATGGCACGGTAATGAATTATACTTCGGATCCCGGAACAATAACCCGAACTTACACAAGCCCAGGACCGGATACAGTGGAAATCGTCGCGATTAACTCATGTGGCAGGGCAGATACAACTTCCTGGGTTATTCCTTACAACTTTATGGAAACTCCTGACGCAGATTTCACCAAAGATTTGGGGAATCCGGTATGCCTTTCTGCCCAACCAATTACCTTTAACGCGAATACTACCGGATATACGGATTACACGTGGGACTTTGGAGATGGAACAACTTTGACCGGTACCGACTCCAGTCCTACACATAGCTACGCATCCATCGGAACGTATTATGTATCCTTAACTGTCACTTCACCAGGTTACCAACCCGCCGACACAACGTTCCTGGAGGATTTCGAATTGGGGATTCCGGGAACTTGGGCCACTTTTGACAACAACGGTTCCGTAGGGCAAGCCAATCCTCCTTTTGATGGGACCAATGCTACGGCCTGGACCCCGTTGGATTTTAATGGTACGGGAGATACAGAAGCTTACAGCACAGGATGGAACAACCCAACCACTACGCCTTCGGATGATTGGTTGATTTCACCAAATATTGCCATTGCGGCGGGGAACTCACTTGCCTGGGATGGTGAATCGCAACTCGCGACTTTCCCAGATGCCTACGAGGTTTATGTAACTGACGGAACAAACCCACAAACAGTAGCGGGTTGTCTAGCAGGAACAATGGTGTACTCCACAACCGCGGAGAATGCATTTACAACACAACATGTTGTGGATTTACCGGCTTACGGATTCACTGGAGGTAACATTAAGGTTTGCTTCCGAAATAATTCGGGCGGAGACCAATATTATCTCGCCATTGATAATGTTCGGGTTGGCACTACCGGTGCCGGATGTACGAACACCGAACAGAAGCTTGATTTTGTAGAAATTGTGGACTGTTCAACCACTGCACCTGTTGCAGATGGTGTGGCAGATGTAACATCCGGTTGCGGACCTTTGACGGTTAACTTTACCGATGCTTCAACCAACACTCCTACGAGCTGGACATGGAATTTTGGAGATGGGACGTTCTCGACGGCACAGAACCCAGGTGCGCACGTGTACAATACTCCTGGGACTTATTTTGTAAGCCTGGAAGCATGTAATGCCGGAGGGTGTTCAACGGACAATTTCACAATTACAGTAACCGGTCTTACCGAAGACGCAAGCTACTCATACAGTTCAACTTCAGAGTGTGTAAGCGGTACAGACATGACGGCTACTATCACCGGAACCACCGGAGGTACGTTTACTTCTTCTCCAGCCGCTGGAATTTCATTGAACGCATCAACCGGTGCGATTGACGTTTCCGCAACAACACCTGGCTCTTATGATATAACGTATACTACATCAGGTGGCCCTTGTGCGGCAACAAGTGTAATTACTATTACCGTAAACGCTGATCAGGATGCAACATTTAGCTATGGCGCAGCTTCCTACTGTCAATCAGATGCCGATCCAACTCCCACTATTACGGGAACCGCTGGTGGTACTTTTACCTCTGTTCCTGCGGGACTTTCTATTAATGCCTCAACGGGAACAATTGACAACTCTGCGTCTACCGCAGGCGCGTATACGGTAACATATACCACACCGGGACCTTGTGCAGCGTCCTCAAATGTGGCAGTTACCATCAATGCGGATGATGATCCATCATTTACATTGAGTTCTGCGTCAGAATGTCAAAGTGGTACAGACATTACAGCTACGGTAACCGGAACAGGTGGAGGAACATTCTCGTCTTCGCCGGCGGGACTTTCCTTGAATACTTCTACCGGAGACATAGATGTGTCGGCTTCCACACCTGGCAGTTATACTGTAACGTATACTACCTCGGGCACATGCCCAGCAAGTTCTAACGTGGCCGTTACCATTAACGCGGATGAAGATGCGTCATTCACTTTAAGTTCATCAAATGAATGCCAGAGTGGAACTGATGTTACTGCTACGATTACCGGAACTTCCGGTGGCACCTTCTCATCTGCACCGGCTGGTCTAAGTATTAACACTACTACCGGTGATATTGACGTATCCGCATCAACTGCGGGAAGTTATACAGTAACATATACAACACCTGGCTCTTGTTCTGCAAGTAGTAATCAGGCCATTACCATCGTTGCTGATGAGGACGCTTCTTACAGTTATAGTTCTACAACCGAATGCCAAAGCGGGACAGATATGACCGCTACGATCACTGGAACTACTGGCGGAACATTTAGTTCTACACCGGCAGGTCTGAGCCTTAATGCGGCTACGGGCACAATTGATGTTTCAGCGTCAACAGCTGGAACCTATGATGTGACCTATACAACAGGCGGAACCTGTTCAGCTTCTTCAATTATCTCAGTAACGATTAATGCAGATGATGATGCATCGTTCTCTTATTCTGCTGGAACATATTGTGTATCCGGAACCGATCCAACTCCTACGGTTACCGGAACCGGAGGAGGTACTTTTACAGGAACAGGCGGACTTGTGATCAATGCGGCAACTGGAGAAATTGATCTTGATGCTTCAGGCACTGGTTCATATACTGTAACATATACGACCAGCGGCACGTGTCCGGCTAGTTCAAACGCAGCTATCAACATCACTACCGCTCCAGATGCAACCTTCAGCTATGCTGGATCTCCGTACTGTGAAAACGCAGGCACAGCTTCTGTAACTTATGGTCCTGGTGCGAGTGGAGGAACCTTTACGGCAGTGCCAGCAGGTTTAACCTTAAACGCATCAACAGGAGACGTTAATTTGAACACGTCTACTCCCGGCACATATACAGTAACCAACACCATCGCAGCGGCAGGTGGTTGTGCGCCGGCGGCGGCAGTTGCATCGATTACTATAGACCCGCAGGAAGACGCGAGTTATTCATTAAGCTCGACCAACGAGTGTCAGGGAGGTACAGATATTACGGCAACAATTACGGGCACCACTGGAGGCACGTTTAGTTCAACTCCGGCTGGCCTGGCTTTGAACGCTACTACCGGAGATATTGACGTATCTGCCTCAACTGCCGGAGTGTATACAGTAACGTATACCACTCCCGGAACTTGTTCAGACTTTATGGACATTGTGGTAACCATAGCTGCTGATGAAGATGCTTCATTCTCCTTAAGTTCTACAACTGAGTGTCAGGGCGGAACAGATATAACAGCAACTATTACGGGAACTGCAGGAGGTAGCTTCTCCTCAACTCCGGCAGGTTTAACGCTTAATACAACCACAGGCGACATTGACGTATCCGCGTCATCAGCCGGAACGTATGACGTTACTTACACCACTCCTGGGGCATGTTCAGTCTCATCGATTATTTCGGTTACCATTAATGCCGACGACGATGCTTCATTCTCTTATTCCGCTGGTACATTCTGTGTATCCGGAACGGATCCGACCCCAACTATTACTGGTACCGGTGGTGGTACTTTCACAGCCACGGGAGGATTGACTATTAATGCATTAACGGGTGAAATTGACCTTGATTCACCAGGTGTTGGATCATATACTGTTACTTATACAACGTCCGGAACATGCCCTGCAAGTTCGAATGCGGCGGTTAATATTACCAACGCGCCCGATGCTACGTTTAGCTACGCAGGCACTCCTTATTGTGAAAACGGAGGGACTGCAACGGTAACTTATGGTCCAGGTGCTAGCGGTGGAACCTTTAGTGCGACACCAGCAGGCCTAAGTCTTAATACGTCAACTGGGGATATAGATCTTGGCCTATCTACTCCCGGAACCTATACCGTAACAAATGACATAGCGGCCTCAGGAGGTTGTGCTGCAGCGAGTGCAAACACGTCAATCACCATTACACCTCTTGATGACGCTGGATTTAACTATAGTGCTTCTTCATATTGCCAATCGGATAGCGATCCTACCCCAACGGTAAATACGGCAGGGGGCACCTTTACTTCCTCGCCTGCAGGGCTGGTAATAACCGCCGGGACTGGCGATATTGACGTTTCCGCATCGACAGTTGGAACTTATACTGTAACGTATACTACAGCAGGCGCTTGTCCTAATTCATCAAATGCATCCATTACGATCAATGCGGATGACGATCCTACTTATAGCCTTAGTTCTACAACTGAGTGTCAAAGTGGTACAGATATTACTGCGACCATTACAGGAACGGCAGGCGGTACGTTCACAGCTTCGCCAGCCGGTCTCTCCATCAATGGAACTACCGGCGATATCGATGTCTCAGCGTCCACAGCTGGCGTGTATACAGTTACTTACACAACCACAGGGGTTTGTCCGGCAAGTATGGATATCGCTGTAACCATAACAGCAAATGACGATCCAACGTTCAACTATGGATCCAGCTCTTATTGTATAGCCGCAACTGATCCTACTCCAACGGTTTCAGGCACTCCAGGTGGGTCGTTTTCTGCCACACCTGTCGGGCTCGTTATCAATGCTTCCACGGGAGAAATTGATGTTTCAGCATCTAGCATTGGTTCATACACCGTAATGTATACTACAGCCGGTACCTGTCCGGACTCATCGACTGTTACGGTTGACATCACCGCTATTGATGATCCAACTTTCAGCTATTCGGCAAGCGACTATTGTTTGGGCAGTGGTTTTGTAACACCTACAATAACAGGAACCACAGGCGGAACCTTTAGTGCCACGCCTACTGGTTCAGGTATCGACCCGTCTACCGGATCCATAAACCTAACGACAGCTTCCGCTGGAACCTATACGGTTCAATATACTACTTCAGGAGCCTGTGCAGATTCGTCAACAGTTACGGTTACTCTGAATGACACTCCTGTTTTGGCAGCGATGAATGACACAACCGTTTGTGCATCGTTCACTTTACCTGCTATTGGGGGCACTTCGTTAAGCGGAGGTGAGGCATATTACGATGGTCCGGGAGGAACTGGAACGAGCTATTCTGCGGGAGCCTCTCTTACGGCAAGCGACACCATTTATATCTACGATGCGAATGGAACCTGTACGGACGAAACGTTCTTCGTTCTCACAGTTGATGAAATGCCTACTACAGCTGATGCTGGTACAGACCTGACGGTTTGTGATGATGTTACAACAGTTACGTTGTCAGGTAACACACCAACGGTAGGCACTGGAATGTGGAGTGTGGTGAGTGGTACCGGCACATTTACCAACGATATGGATCCGATGACTGATGTTAGTGGGTTATCCACTGGCGCAAATGAATTCATGTGGATGATTACCAATGGCACCTGTGCATCATCTATGGATCATGTAATTATCACGCTGGAGCCTTGTGATACGATTCCTGAACTTTCAATTCCTACAGCGTTTACACCAGATGGAGGGGATCAAACCAATGCAACCTGGGAAATAACCGGAATAGAAGCCTACCCTGATTGTGAGGTGTTTATTCACAACAAGTGGGGATCAGAGATCTTCTACTCGCAGGGCTACCCCGATCCATGGGATGGCACTTACAATGGCAGTCCGATGCCAGTAGGAGCATACTATTTTGTAATTAAGTTGAACGACGGTTCCGAGCCAATCAAAGGAACAGTAACGATCATTAAATAATGGAGGATTTGAAAATGAAAAAGAACATTGCATTAATTTCTGGTCTGCTGCTTATTTCGGGATTTACATTCGGACAACAACTTGGTCAGTATAGCCAGTATCTGAACAACCAATTCATCTTGAATCCGGCGGCAGCGGGAGAACACGAATATTTCGATATCGATTTGAGCTTTCGCCAACAATGGGTTGGTTTTGATAATGCGCCTCAGAATTACTACCTAAGCGGACATACTCGCCTGGGCGGTAAACCAAAGGTCATTGCGAACCCTTCCTTAAGAATGAGCCATCCCGAGGAGGCTATTGTTTCATCCGAGTCCAATGTCGGAGGAAAAATAAAGCACGGTGTTGGCGGGATCGTTGCTGCCGATAATTATGGTCCATTTAAAAGGCTGAATATTAGCGCAGCATACGCACTTCACATACCGGTGGGTGAAAATGCTCATTGGTCATTCGGACTAAATGCCGGTTGGGGAAATATGAATTTTGATCAGAGCATGGTGTCTTTGGCTACCTCAAACGACGCTACCTTTGATCAATTCACGGCAACTAACCAAAGGCTTAACTTTCTGGATGTAAACGTGGGAACCTACTTTTATTCAGACAAGTTCTTCGTCGGCTATTCTTCCAATCAATTGCTACAAAATTCAATTTATTTTGGTGGGGCACCCTCTGAAGGTAAATTAAACGTGCACCATTTTATTACCGGTGGAGTCCATTTACCTCTTTCCGAAAAATTGAAGTTAACGCCGGGTGTACTTTTAAAGTATATGAATCCGGCTCCGTTGTCGTTCGATCTTACAGCCAGATTAACTTATGAAGACAAGTACTTTGCAGGCCTTTCTTACCGTCATGGCGATGCTATGATTGTTATGCTGGGAGGATATATTAATGACCTGATCAAGATCGGATATACGTTTGATTATACCGTTTCAGGGCTTAGTAACTACAATTCCGGTGGACACGAAGTTCTCTTAGGTATCATGTTAAATAAATCAAAATGATTACATCACACAACTTAAGATGGAGGCCAGGAAATGCCTTATTGGTATTTCTGAGCTTTACGCTAATTGGAAGCTATTGCGAGAATGTAACTGCCCAAACCATGGTTTCGTTTGGGAATATCACCAAACTTCCAGAGACCATTAATTCGGATGCTGAAGAAATCATGCCTCTTGTATCTTCCGATGGTAAGGAGTTCTATTTTGTAAGAGCCAATCACAAAGGAAACGTTGGTGGAATAAAAACCGGCCACGACATTTGGCTATCCAACCGGGAAGGAGCAAACTTTAGCAATACAACAAACAAACTGAAAGGTCTTAATAATCCAGGTAATAATGCCGTAGTTGGGATCAGCAAATCCAGTGAGTTGTATGTGTTAAACGCTTACAAGCAGGAGACTAATAATCATCAGGGTATTGCAAAGAGCAAAAAAAACGGAAAAAGCTGGTCGGATCCTGAATACGTTGAAATTCCCGGCATGAATCACGACACAGAATTCTTTGGGTACTACGTAAACCCGGAAGAAACAGTAATGTTTATCTCCATGCATGCTGGTGACGCTGTGGGAAAAGAAGATTTGTATATTTCCGTAAAGGAAGGCAACACCTGGTCGGCGCCGAAAAACCTGGGCAGTAAGGTAAACACGACGGGGTTCGAAATGTCTCCATACCTTTCTCCTGACGGAAAGCGACTGTACTTTTCGTCTGATGGACATGGCGGTCATGGCGGTGCAGACATATTTTACTGTGAACGTACCGGCGATGACTGGTTTTCCTGGAGCGATCCTGTCAACCTGGGTTCAGAAGTGAATTCAAGCGGTTTTGATGCATATTTTATTGAAGGGCCAGATAGCATAGCGTACTTCGCCAGCAACCGGGATAATTTTCATAGTGATTTGTTTACACTCAAAGTAGACATCATTGAAGAGATTGTGGAAGAAGTAATCACAGTGGAGGAACCAATTGAAGCACCTGTAGAGGAACCTGTAGTTGACGAACCCGCGCCAAAACCAATTCCTACCGTCCGCAACATCTATTTTGATATCAATAAAGCCAACATTAAGACCGATTCCCGCTCGGAGTTGGATGAAATTGTTCGGATCATGAAGGATGAACCGAATCTGGAAATAGAAATTATGGGACACACGGACGAAACCCATACAGCCGAGAGCAACATGGCTCTTTCTAAAAGAAGAGCGTCTGCCGCTAAGAAATACCTGGTGAGTAAAGGAATAGACGGGTCTCGAATTACCACCAAGGGATTCGGCGAAACCCAGCCAGCCGTAGACTGCTCAGATTGTTCGGATGAGCAGCACCAATCTAATCGTCGGGTAGAATTTAAACTATTCCGCGAGATATAGTAAAAAACTATAAAAAAGCCTCCTCAAACGAGCGAGGCTTTTTTATTTTAGAGCCAAAGACAAGACATGAATCCTTTGGACCTCTACATTCAGATGAATAAGTTCGATCAGCATCAGGGGTTAATCCTGACCGCTGAACAACCAGGCGACATTCAATATGAAATGTTAATTACGGAAAAACATCTGAGTTCGCCCAAGACATGTCACGGAGGTGCCATTTCAGGAATGATGGATGCGGTAATCGGTACTACTGCCCTATCGCTCGCTTTCACCGAAGGCAATTTAGTAAGCACCGTAGAATTCAAACTGAACTATTTTAAACCTGTTTATGAAGGCGAAACTCTGGTTGGAACTGGAAAAGTTGAATTCAAAGGGAAAAGCCTGATGGTTGCAAGTGGCAAAATTGTAAAGAAAGGCTCAGGCGATTTGGTGGCCATGGCTCAAGGAACCTTTAACATTTACCCGATGGAAAAGAGAGATTTCTTTAACCTATTTGAAACAGAAGAATAATTCCGCCATCTTTTTAACTTGAGGAAAAAAGAATTAATTTGCTTTAGCTACACTCATAGAGCATACACAAGCTTAACAGGGTGAATTAGCTTGTTTAAGAACGCGCCAATGAAGAAACTCTACCTTACCTTATTGTCAGCTATGGTTTTCACCGTAGGACAAGCTCAGAACGTCAACTATACTACCGAAATAGTTGAATTTTATCAGACCGGTTGTAATGATGGCGCCGGTTCAGATGAAGAACCAACCTGGAAAGTTTACACTCGCGACAACATCTCCACCATCTGGGAAGGAGGGTTTTGTCACTTCGTAGATGGTAACATTCCAATTGTATACATTCCAGGTTCGGACACCCATATTACCACGAAAACCAATACTTCCGCCACCCTTATAGATGTGCGATTTGAAGCCTGGGAAGACGATTGTGATGGTGGCTCGGGGTCGGATCGTTGTTCGTTTAGCTCGTCTTGTTTACTCGGCACTCAAGAAGATGATTGCCTGGAGTTTCATGATCCGCTAGCCGGTCCGTTTGGAGCGTACCCAAGTATCGATTTTAGAAATGACCCACAATGCGTTTGGAACGAATACACCTTTAATGCTGGTGATTTTGGCGTGAAAATTCGCGTAAAGTGGGAATACTTCAATTTTACGGCTGGAAGCAATATCGATGTGTGTGACACCATTGCTGCATTGGCCGGAGCTGGAAGTGGTGTTTGGAGTGTATCCAGCGGCACAGGGGGCACTTTCTCGGATGTAAATGATCCTCAAACGGACTTCTTTGGCGACGCGGGTGAGACTTATGTTCTTGATTGGAATACACTAGCTGGCTGTGAAACCTCTAACAGTGATAACATTACCGTAAATGTCCATCACAATCCGGATCCACAACTGGAAGTAGACCAGGATCCCGTTTGTGAAGGTGCTGATCTGGTGCTAAGTGCTCAGGATGGAATCACTTATGAATTTGCTATCAACAGCACCAGTAATGTGACTCAAACAGGAGGTTCAGACTCATATATGCACACTTCCGTAGCAAATACCGACACCTTGGCCCTGGTAACGGTTACGAATGCCGACGGCTGTTCAATAACGGAATCACTGGTGCTGGATGTTCTCCCCGCTCCTAATCCTTTAATTACGAGAACCGGTTCGGATTTATCTACAGGAAACTATAGTTTTTATCAGTGGTACTACAATGGCTCACCCATTAGCGGAGAAACCACACAAGATTATACCGCTACAGCGAATGGCAGCTACACAGTTCAGGTAATTGACACAAATGGCTGTATTGGAGAATCTTCCCCAGTGGTTATAACCAATGTTAGCATAGCTGAATTTGGCAAGTATTTCTTTAAAGCCTATCCAAATCCGGTTCAGGACATGTTGATTTTCGAGACGGATCTGGAGGTTTATGAAATCACTTTCAGTAATGCTATTGGAGCTATCATAACCCGGGAATTTAGTCCTGCGTCGTTAGATGTGAGCTCCTATCCTTCTGGCATATACCTTCTAACGGTTACCTCAGAAGGAAGCAAGGCCACAAAAAAAATAATCATTCAATAATCCGATTATGAGTAGAATTACGCTGTTTCTATTGGCGTTGTGCACAATCAGCTTTGGTTATGGACAAAACGTTAATTACATAGTGGAGATTGTAAATTTCCAGCAGAACAGTTGCAACGATGGTGCCGGGTCCGATGAAGAACCCACCTGGAAGGCCTGGGTAACAGACAATCATACTGCAGGTTCGGCAGGGTCAAGTTTTCCCGTAGGTACAGAAGTTGGTGGAACTTGTCACTTCGTAGACGGCAATATCCCTATCGCTTACATCCCGTCAGGTAGCCTGGTTATCCTTAACGAAACAAATGTTGATGCTACAACGCTCACTTTCCGTTTCGATGCCTGGGAAGACGACTGTGACGGAGGCTCTGGCTCAGACAGGTGTTCATTTAGCAACTCGTGTTTATTGGGTACGCAAGAGGATGATTGTCGGGAACAGCTTACCACAGCTCCTTATAATTTCCGGGATTCCACGATGTGCGAATGGCACAACATCAGTAATTCTCAAGGTGCCTTTGGCTGGGTAATGAGATTTAAATGGGAATACACAGATTTTGATGCCGGACCAACGGTTCAGGATGTGTGTAGTGATTCACTTTCCATGTCGGCTCAAGGTTCTGGGCAATGGTCTATTGTTAGCGGTGGTTCTGGTGGTTTCAGTAACAATCTTGACCCTACCGCCGAGTTCGGTGGAGTTTTGGGCAACACGTACACGTTGCAGTGGGCTTCTCTACCGGGATGCATTACCACGCAATCACAAGACATACAGGTAAATCTGAATCCTGACCCTGATCCAGCCATCAGTACTTCAGCAAGTGTTTTTTGCGAATTCAGCAACGCCATATTCTCGGCTTCGAATGGAGTTACCTATGACTGGATGGTAAATACTCCATCCAACATTGTTCATGACGATACATCCGGGGCAAACTTCGTTCTGCAAAATTTATCACTTACAGACAACGTGGTTTATGTGGAAGCGACAGATGCCAATGGTTGTAGCGCAATCGACTCGGTTTCTTTTTCAGTTGAACCAAGTCCTCAAGTTGATCTTGGCAACGACACAACTATCTGCAATGGAGCCTCAATCCGGCTAGACGCCAATGATAGTGTCATCTTCACTTCGTATAACTGGAACACCGGTGCAACTACCTCCTCGATTTTGGTAACAGCTCCGGGACAATATTTAGTTACACTCACCCATCCATCATTCTGTACCAACTCGGATACTATAAACATCTCTTATTACAACGACATTGGGCTGGATCTTGGTGCCAGTCCGAAAATGTGCTTAGGAGACTCGGTAACGGTAGACGGTGGTAGTGGTTTTGTAAATTATCTGTGGGATGACGGATCCACCAACCAAACCAACACATTCAGCGCATTCGGCACCTATATGCTAACGGTTACAGATGCTAACAGCTGTATGGATTCCGCGACCATTACGGTCATACCAGATTCTTCATACTACAGCTTGCTTTCAGACACAACCATCTCGCTTGGGGCCATGATTGATCTGACAGCAAACCCAGGTGCATCGTATCTATGGAGTACAGCTGAAACAACACAGACCATAACTGTTGCACCAACGAGTGATCAATCTTATACTGCCTGGACTTTACTTGCCAATGGTTGTTACGAAATTGGAACCGTAAACGTATTTGTTAGTGAGGAATTAAATGTCTTCGTGCCAAATATGTTTTCACCGAATGGGGATGGAAACAATGACGTTTTCATGGTCTATGGTTTTGGACTCGAAGAAATCAACTTTAGGATATTCAACCGTTGGGGGAAGGAAGTGTGGAGCACTTCAGACGTAGATGAACTTCAAACCATTGGTTGGGATGGAAAATCAAATGGGGTTGATCAACCTACCGGCAGCTATGTATGGACATTTACCGGAACAACGGCTAACGGAGAACCGATCGTCATCAACGGCACCAATCAGGGAAGTATATTACTAAGAAGATAAGCACATGAAACAATCAGGATATATAAGAAAGAGTATGAAGCTTCTTCAGACATTGGTCATTCTAGCTTTCTGTGCGACGTCAATTGGTATTCATGCTCAAGACGCATATTTCTCCAATTTCTTTTATTCGAATAGCCAGACCAATCCCGCCCAGGCAGCCATTAGTGAAGACATTAATCTGCGGCTTATTCACCGGAGTCAGTGGATGAGTTTGGTAAAACCATTTACTACCTCTCAATTTGAAGGCTCCTTTCCATTAAGAAAAGCAGTAACCGGAGAAAAATATGGAGTTATTGGCGTGTCGTTTGTCAATGATCGACTAGGCGACGGAGGCTACCTTTCTACCAACCAGTTCGGGCTGTCTTTTGCCTACAACCTACAGCTTAGGGGGACTAGCCATTTGGCCTTTGGGCTAAAAGGAGGCTACTTTAACGGAGCCACCTCTACAGACAACATCACGACCGGATCCATGTGGAATGGAGCAAGTTTTGACCCCCAGGCGGGCATTGGTGAGGACTTGTCTAATCCTGTGCTGAAAGGAGTTGAATTAACACCGGGAGTAATGTGGTATCAGCTGGATACCATTCATCAGTATCAATACTACTTTGGCATTTCCGGCCATAATGTATTCCCAACCGAGACGGGCATGCTGGTAGAGGGCTTCAACTTACCAACCAGATTTACCGTTACAGGTGGTGCAGACCTGATGCTTGCCAACAACAAATTCTCTATTGCTCCGAAAGCACTTTTCATGATTCAGGGCAATCAAAACCAAGCTGTTTTAGGTACCGACTGGGTATATCATCTCTCCTACAACAAAAATAAGCGAAGCGCGGTGGCTTTGGCCACTTATTACAGAATGTCGGACGCAGTAATTGCAGGAGCCAAATATCTATCAACCAGTTTTGATGTAGGTGTTACCTACGATCTTACAACTTCAACCATAACAGACGGTCTTAATACAGGAACCGGGTCATTGGAGATGTTCCTTAATTATAAAATTCCGAGTAGAAAAGATCCCATTCCATATTTATACACCCTTGAAGTGTACGATGAAACGCAGGAACTCACTCCGGCAAATGCGGTTTATAAGAGTATAACAACAGGCGAAAAAGGAACGCTTCTTACGAATCAATCCAAAGGAGCTGCGGATCTTCACGTGAAAGAGGAATATGAAATTACAATTAACAAGGAAGGTTATATTCCCCAAACAATTCAGGTGAAGAACCTTCAGGAAGAAGACATGACGCAGAAGGTATATCTGGAGCCTAAAGTGAAGAAGTTTGATCTGGATATGCAGGTATTCGACAAAGAAAGCAACGATCCCGTGCGTGCAAAAGTATATCGAGTTGATGAAAATGGAAACGAAACCCTTGTTGGCGAAGGCGAACAGTTGAACACCCCACTTGAAATTGGTAAAGATCACAAGCTTATAGTCCGGGCAGATGGTTACGACGATAAGGAAATTGATGTTTCTTATGACAAATACGGCACCTTGAACAAACCGGTTTATCTGGACAAGAGCTTTACCGGTGCGTATCTTTCACTTAAGGTAGTTGATGAGGACACAAAAAAGGAACTTCCTGCAACGGTAATGGTCAGTGATATTACCGTACCAACTACACCGATTAATTCCTTGATGGTTATGAACGATGTAACTCCCGATCAATACCCACTGGAAATGAACCGGAAGTTTGAAATACTTATAACAAAGGAGGGGTATTTCAATAAATCAATCAAACTGGAAGTAAACAGCGCTGAACCCATCAGCCGTACGGTTGAACTTTCTGCGCTAGGGGTTGGAAAAAGTATTGTCCTGGATGACCTGCTTTTCAAAACAGGGAAAGCGGAGTTAGATGAAAGATCGTACCGATTGCTTGATCAACTGGTGGAGTTTATGAATCAGAACCCCACGCTAAAGATTGAAATTGGTGGACATACTGACAACGTTGGATCCAACTCTTCAAATCAACGTTTATCAGAAGCAAGGGCCCAATCCGCGGTAGATTACATTGTTGCCAAAGGAATTAGTCGCGTACGATTGAAAGCCAAAGGGTATGGTGAGGACACCCCAATTGCCGATAATGACACAGACAACGGCCGTGCCAAAAACCGACGGGTAGAACTGAAGGTAATCGGTAAATAATGAGAAGCATCCTCATATTCTTACTTCTATCGGTGAATGTTAGTGGTTTCGGTCAACTAGCGTCCAATATGTACGGTGATTCTACCAACGCACCATTTTACCATGGGGTTTGCTCCGGAGATCCGTTGCACGATCAGGTGATTATTTGGACTAAAATTACCTCTTCAGGAACTTCCGAAAATGTGGATTGGGAAGTTTCGGTATATCCAGACTTCAGTTATGTAAATGCTTCAGGAACCGCTGCCACGGATGCCTCGAAAGATTTTACGGTGAAAGTGGATGTTAGCGGCTTATCGCCAAGTACCATGTACTACTATCGGTTTCGCGATGCAGCTGGAAACCTCTCAGTAGTTGGGCGAACGCGTACGTCTCCATTGTCAACAGATGTAGTGAGCCACATGCGTTTTGCCGTCACCTCTTGCTCCAGTATTTACTCTGGTTTCTTTAATGGATACAAGAGAATTAGTGAGCGGAATGATATTGACTTCATTATGCATCTTGGAGATTATATTTACGACTTCGTGGATGCCGATGAAGAAGTAAGGGTGCCTACTCCTTATCCAACTGAACCGAGCAATTTACAAGAATGGAGAGATCGTCATTCTTACTACCTGATGGATCCTGACCTGCGCGAAGCAAGAAGAATGCATCCCTGGATTGTGGTGTGGGACAATCATGATATTGCCAGCACGTCTTCTCCCGATTTCATTGAGTCACAGCAAGCCTTTTATGAATATTTACCTATTCGTGTTCCCGATCTTACAGACTCTACTAAGATTTGGCGAAAATTCTCTTATGGTGCATTGTTGGAGGTTTACATGATTGACATGCTCACCAAAAGGGACATTGACCTGCTTACTCCAACCGACTACCATATTCTTGGCCAAGAACAAGATTTCTGGTTACGCAATGCACTAACAGCCACTACTGCTCGATGGAAGGTGGTGGGCAGCCAAAAAATGGTTGCAGATTGGTCATTTACCGGTTTACCGGCATGGTTCCCGGGTTCCGGTGGGGGAGCGATTACCGAAAAGGCCTGGGATGGCCATGACGTGGCGCGTGATCATCTTTTGAACCACATTCAAGCCAATGGCATTAACAATGTAATATTCATGAGTGGTGACTCTCATCTTACCATGGTGGCCGATGTGACTACTGACCCGTTCGACCTTGGTATTTACGATGGAGGGACGGGATCCGGCTCAATAGCTTGCGACTTTATGCCAACAAGTATTAGTCGTGGGAATTTTGATGAGATGGGAATTTCTTCAAGTTTGTTGCCCTTAGCCGAAGGCTTGAGTCAGGGGGTTAACCCGCACCACGTGCACAGTGAATTTGTGAGCCACGGGTACGGAATTGTGGACGTTACACCAGACACTCTCATAGCAGAATTGTGGTATTCGGATATCCTAAACCAAACTAGTTCCGAATCTTTCAGCGACGGCTATTATGTCCTACACGGTAGAAATCATTGGGAAAGAGGCACCCTAAACTCGCCAACTTCAGCCAAGGATACCACCTACTTATTATCAATAGAGGAAACGGAGGATGATGACCTTTGGCTGTATCCCGTTCCAACTAAAGGTATGATTTACGTAGCGGGCAAAAATACCGCAGAGTTCTGCCCCGAGCAGATTAAAATTTATGCAGCGGCCTCTGGTAAATTAGTTCGTGAAATTAATAATGCTGCTACTCACTGCACCCTTGCAATAGATGTAACCGATCTCCCATCTGGAAACTACATACTTCAAGCCGTAGAACGTTCTGGTTCTACTTCGAGGAGTTTTAAGTTTATTAAATTGATTGACTAATAGGGTTGATTAATCGACTTCTTCCTTCATTACGAAAGGTAGCGAAGTAATTTTTCTGTAATCCTCACCGATTCGTAGAATATCGTCATCGTCCGCTTCATACTGCCAAACAATCTCCACCTCGGTTCCCTCATCCATCAAAGCTTCCAGTTTCTTCAATATTTGATAAACAGATATAATGGACGAACTCGACAGATAGAAAAAGTAGAAACGAAACACCAGTTTGTTGGGGAGTTGTTGCTGATCCATCCAATCCATCAGCGGCCCATAGAACTTTTTAGCATTTTCTGGAAATGACTTCCCCTCGATCGTAAAGATGCCAGTATTGGCATCCCAGTTTACCCCGGGGGTATTTTTACCAGCGGCTATTTGAATACTCATGCTAGGCTTAGAACTTAGCTTTTCTTACGGTTAATCTTAATCTCGATGCTAAAGCAGGAAAGGTCATCGTTGATTTCCTCGATAGAGTAACTCAACTTGTTCTTCGACTTCATAGCCATTGTAATAAATCCAAGGCCAGCTCCACCTTTATTGGAAATAATGCCATTCGTAAGAACTTCCATATACAGATTCTTCACCTCTTTCTCGTCGTACGAGTTGATTTCCTCCAGACGTTTTTCAATGATTTCTCTGTTAGAGTTGAATATTAAATTGGCAAGGGTAACCAGATACTCATCTTCATCCTGCGCAATTATCAGAAAGGATGCCTGATTTCCATCTTCATCCTTCTCGCCATGTAGTCTTATGTTCTGTAAGCCTTCTACAAGAATGCTAAACATCCGCTTTACGGTGCCCTTCTTGTCTCCGGCCTCAATCATGGATTCCTCTACCCCGTTGGATATAGAATTGACAAGATCCTGGCTAAACTCACCAAAGTGAGAAACCACGATCTTCTTATTCATCGAAATATTGTAATTCCCGTAAATCTCCTGATAACGCGAGTTACAAACTTCTAATACATTATTTGACTCTTTGCCCATGTAGTACGTCAACTCTACATTGAACGACTATATCTTCCACTTAAAGCATGCAAGATAAAAATAATCTCCAAAACCAACTCTTCTTTCGATAAAAAAGAACATTCACCAGACCGATCAGTTTGGCAAGCTATTTGTTAATTTTTTCTTAACATTTGCTCACTGGAATTTTAGGATTCCAAGAAAGTAAAATCTAACATGTAACCTAATGCCTCAATTTCCATATATTAAGTCTTATGAACTTAACCTAACTACATGAAACGCACGCTTTCCACCTTTTTAGCATTTCTATTTTGTCTTTCACCTTTTGCAGCCACTATTACTATCGGATCCGGTGGCGGGACAAATACAAGCACTACTTATCCGGCTCCTTATGGCAATTGGTATTGGGGCTCGAAGCATCAGATTCTCATCACGGCTTCTGAACTGAATGCTGCCGGCATGAGCGCAGGGGACATTAACAGCCTTGCTTTTAACGTTCAAACTGCCAATGGTACTGCTTTGGAAGACTTTGAAATTGGAATTAAACACACCTCCGCAAGTACAGTGTCAGGATTCGACACCGGGTTTACGCCTGTATTCGGGCCATCGAATTACATGCCCACCACCGGTTGGAATACACATACTTTTTCCTCTCCATTTTACTGGGATGGGGTTCAAAATTTGCTGATTGATGTTTGCTTTAATAACTCCGCATTTACGGGTAATGATGTAATGTTTCATACATCTACCTCATTCACCTCCGTGGTATACACATTTCAGGATGCCAGTGGTATATGCTCTTCCCCAGGCTTCTCTCAAACTTCCAACTTAAGGCCTGATATTCAGTTTGACTGGACCGTACCAAGTATTCCTCCTGTTGCTGAGTTCTCAGCTTCCACTCTGGTAACCTGCTCCGGAGATGTTTGTTTTACAGACTTGTCTACTAATAATCCAACTAGCTGGTTATGGGATTTTGGTGACAGCAACACCTCTACCAGCGAAAATCCTTGCCACACTTATACTTCAGATGGAACATACACGGTTACGTTAACTGCAACAAATGCTTTCGGGTCGGATACTGAAATAAAAACGGCTTATGTAACTGTCAATCTATCTGGTGGAACCCCTGTTGCCGCTTCATGCACGCCGGCCACACTGAATGGCTCACTCGGATTTGGAATATCAAATGTGTCGTTAAACACGCTTAACAACAGTTCAGGAGACGCTTCAGAAGGTTATGGCGATTTTACCTGCCAACAGACTACGGTTTTTGCCGGACAGTCGTACACACTCGACGTTAGTTTCGTGGGGCCAAGCACATTGAATGGAGCGGCCTGGATAGACTATAATAATGACGGTGTTTTAAACGACGCTACGGAGAGAATATTAGACGCATCGGGTTCAATGAGCATGACTGGAACCATAACCATTCCATCCTCGGCTGTATTGAATACTCCCTTACGTTTACGGGTTAGTGCGGATTATGACTTCAGCGCACCTCCAACCCCATGTTCTGACTCAGATTACGGTCAGGCCGAGGATTATAAAATAATTGTTCAGCAGGACACGTCGCCACCCGTCACGACTTTTACCTCTGACGTTGTCCTAACCTGCGACGGTGTGGTGAATTTTGAAGACCTTTCAACCAACTTACCCACTGCATGGGCCTGGAATTTTGGCGATGGAGGAACTTCCGTAGCAGAAAATCCAACTCACACTTACACTGCAAATGGTGTCTATACTGTCTCTTTGTCATCAGCCAACGCTTTTGGAACTGGCTCAGATACCATTGTTGGCTATATAACAGTTGATCTGGATGCTGCATTAACTGCTGCTTCTTGTACTCCCGCTACATTAGGATACTGTTGTGACTATGGGATTTACAGGGTGGAACTCAACTCCATTAACAACTCAACTCCCGATGGTTCGGAAAACTATCAGGACTACTCCTGTCAGCACAACACTTCTCTTGACGAAGGAACAACCTATACACTCGACATACGAACCGGACCAAGTGCACACGACACCAAGGTTTGGCTAGACTACAACAACGATGGTGCTTTCGATGACGCAACCGAATTAATCCTGGATGCCCCTAACCAGACCAACCCAAGCACCAATTATACCGTCCCTGTTGGAGTTGCTCCTTTAAATACACCTATTCGAATGAGGGTAATGAGTGATGTGGTTGGAGGAATTACAGATGCCTGTTCAGATCAAACCTTCGGCCAAACAGAAGATTATGGCATTACCATCAAGGATCCGAACGGCATTGATGAAATTGGGTTACCAAATGTGACAATGTACCCAAACCCTACGTCGCATTATCTCCAAATAATCGTGGATGGAGACGAACGCATCACCAACTGGTCATTAATTGATTTAACTGGCAGAGTGATCGAATCTGGTTCGGCAGGCAACAATTCTCTTCACTTAAACGTCTCTGATTTAACTGCAGGACAGTACTTCCTGATGCTAAACATTGGTGAAAAGACTGTCGCGAAGCAATTTGTTAAGCAATAACCTCCTATGATCAAAAGATACCTCGCATTACTTTCCATTCTGATTTTTTCATTCAGTGCTTCTGCTACGCACCTGGTTGGAGGAAATCTTGGCTATGAATATATCGGAACGGTGATAGAAGGTGGTGTTACCAAATACCGATACAAGATCATACTTACAACTTATACTAACTGCGGGCCGGATGCCAACCCAGCATTTCAGGTTGAGCCTGAACAAGGCCCTCTATTCGTGGGAATTTACGAACATGACGTATCAGGCGTCCCGTTAGGAGGGACAGATAAAAACCTGGTGGATACGATTGGTTTGGTTCGTGTCGACACAACTAAAATCACCCCTGAATTACCCAATTCATGTACGGTGGGTGCCAGCACGTGTATTTTCGAAGCTGTTTACGAAGGATTCATCAATCTGGATTTAAATTTCGCAGGTTATCATGTATTTTATGATCGATGCTGTCGTAACGGTAGTATCGTTAACCTTGCAACACCTGGAGCAGAAGGACTTGCGTTTCATGCGTACATTGGCCCTCCACTTGTAGGGAATAGTTCGCCTGTGTTTACAGACGTGCCGATTCCATTTCTTTGTGTTGGCGACACTGTTAGCATTTTAAATACCGCTGTTGACCCTGATGGAGATCAACTGGTTTACTCATTTGTAGATCCTTATGCTGGCTTCAGTTCAGCCGGAGCTCCCGCCCCACTACCTCCGGATCCAACCCTGGGGTGGACCATTCCAACGGTGGGATATGCGGGTGGATATAGTACTTTACAACCATTTGGAGCCGCCGGATACTCTTTCATTGATGGCGCCACGGGGCTCACAGCATATTATTCTCCGATGATAGGAGACTACGTGGTGGCTGTGGAAATCACAGAATATAACGCCAGTGGTAATATCGTCGGAATTACCCGTAGAGACCTGCAATTACTGGTACTTAACTGTCCTCCGAACCCGGCACCGAATATTGATCCCGCAGCGGGAACAACAGCAAATAGTTTCACAGTTGTGGAGGGCGAAACACTATGCTTTGATTTCGGCTTTAACGACCCTAATACAGACAGCCTGGAACTAACCGCGAGTGGAGATATTTTTAACCCGGCAATTACCTTTCCGGCTGCTACAATTGATACTCCCGCCGTTGGACTTGATACAGTGTCAGCAACCTTCTGCTGGAATACTGCTTGTGGTCAGGCGCAAACGCTCCCGTATCAATTTAGCGTGAGCGTTACCGATAATGGGTGCCCTCCAAAAACCACGAATGAAGTCTATCAGATTACCGTCACGCCTTTCCCCGCGCCAGACACGTTGTTTGGGCCAGATGTCGTCTGCGAAGGGGATACCGCCACGTATACAACCGAATTAATTGCAGGGGCCACGTATAACTGGACAATCACAGGAGGGGTTACTACATCTATATCCGGTAATCAAGCCACCATTCAATGGACAACTCCCGGAACGGGGAATGTTTCAGTCACGGCGGTAAGTGGGGCTGGTTGTGAATCAGATCCTATTGACATGGACGTAACAGTAGTTGCAGCACCTACCGCTGACGCCGGCCCGGATCATTTTATTTGTGACGGAGATTCTGTCCAGATTGGAGGTAGTCCTACGGGCCCTATTGGCGCCACTTATACATGGTCACCTAATACTGACATAGATGACAACACACTCGCCAATCCCACGGTTTTTCCCTCAATAACAACAGATTACATTGTAATAGCCGATGTAGGGGGTGTTTGTGATGGCCGCGATACCGTAACCATTACGGTGGGAGCAGCCACTATTGATGCTGGCCTTGACTCGGCTATTTGTATTGGTGATAGTCTACAACTTCAGGCCACTGGTGGAGTGACATATTCATGGACACCAACCACGGGGCTTTCTGATCCGAATATTGCAGACCCAATTGCGGAACCAACGGTAACAACTACTTATTATGTGAACATAACGGATGGAAGTGGTTGCGCCGGAACAGATTCTGTTGTAATAACGGTGATTCCGTTGCCAGTAATCAATATAAGTAGTGACACCACCATTTGTGATGGGGATTGTGCCCAACTATCAGCTTCCGGTGGAGGCTCCTATAATTGGACTCCTACAACGGGTCTATCTGACCCAAGTATTGCAAATCCTCTAGCCTGTATTTCATCCGCTGAAACCTATCAGGTAGTGGTTGATAACAGTGGATGCATTGACTCCGCAACTGTTACTGTTAGCGTTAACGCAGCGCCTGTGGCTTCCGCAGGAAACGACACTACAATCTGTGAAGCAGATTGTGCTTTATTGAATGGAAGTGGCGGAGTTACATATAGTTGGCTTCCGATAGCTGATCTGAATGATCCTTCACTTGA
Source organism: Parvicellaceae bacterium (assembly GCA_965267315.1). GTDB lineage: Bacteria > Bacteroidota > Bacteroidia > Flavobacteriales_D > Parvicellaceae. Next base: position 2,146,140 of record OZ253949.1, on the reverse strand, counting down.
AGATCCAACCGCTTGCCCAACGGTTACAACGGATTACGAACTTACCGTCACGGATGGAAACGGATGTACAGATGTGGATTCGGTAACGGTGGCGGTTAATAGCCTTCCGGCTGTTGACGCCGGGTCGGACATTAATCTTTGTACGGGGCAAGACACCACGCTAAATGCAACTGGAGCGGATAGTTACGTGTGGACTCCAGCAACAGATTTGTCAGATCCCAATATTGCCAATCCCGTTGCATCACCCTCAGCTACGATTACCTATACGGTGACCGGAACCGATCTAAATGGATGTGTGAATTCAGACGACATCACTATTACCTTAAATACCATACCAATAGTAAATGTCTCCAACGATACAACAGTTTGTCTCAACGATTCTGCTCAATTGACCGCATCAGGTGGAGTAAATTACAGTTGGTCGCCAACCGGTGGCCTCTCTGACCCGAATGTTTCCAATCCGATGGCTTCGCCAACAGTTAATACCACGTATACAGTTGTAGTAACAAATGGCGCAGGCTGCGTTGATTCTGCGGATGTCGTGGTCTCGCTTTTCGCACTACCTGTGGTAACAGCCGGACCTGATACTGCCGTTTGTGAAAACGAATGTGTTGATTTATTGGCTTCAGGAGCAACCAGCTATGCGTGGACTCCCGCTACTGACTTATCCGATCCCAATGTGGCAAATCCACAAGCCTGTCCAGCGTCTTCTATACAGTATGTTGTGGAGGGAACTGATGGAAACGGGTGTCGAAATACGGATACAGCCGATATTGTAATAAATAACCTCCCTCCTGTGGATGCCGGAGTTGACGAAATAATTTGCAACACGGATAGCGTTCAACTAAATGCAACAGGTGCTGTTTCCTATACGTGGATTCCGACCACAGATCTATCAGACCCAAATATTGCCAATCCTTTCGCCAGCCCATCTGCTACCACTATGTATTACGTTACCGGAACAGATGCTAACGGTTGTGACAACATTGATAGCATGACTGTTAACGTAAATGGTCTGCCCATTATCACAATTAGCAACGATACTACCATTTGCGAAGGAGACACGGCTCAATTGATCGCAACCGGAGGAACTAGCTATTCGTGGACACCCGCTACCGACCTGTCGGACCCTAATATTGCTAGTCCTGATGCATTTCCGACAGCCACAATTACTTATACGGCACACGTAATAGATGCTTCAGGTTGTGAAGATTCCGCAACGGTAACTATTACGGTAAATCCGCTACCCTCCATTTCAGCCGGAGCCGACGAAGACCTCTGCTTAAACGATACCGTGCAATTAAATGCCAGTGGAGGGATAACTTATGTTTGGAATCCTACAGATAGTTTGTCCGACCCGAATATTGGCAATCCCGATGCATGGCCGGTTGACACCACCCAATATATTGTGACCGGAACGGATGCAAACGGATGTTTTAACACCGATACGATGAACGTGAACGTACTTCCTCTTCCTTCTGTGGATGCGGGAATGGATGTATGGGTTTGTCCGGGAGACAATGTTCAACTGAATGGATCAGGAACGGGCACCGTAGCATGGACACCGACTACCGGACTTAGTGATCCTTCGGTTCTCGATCCTTTTGCTAATCCGACCGACACAACTAATTACGTATTGACCATCACGGATGCTGCCGGTTGTGCTGACAGCGACACCATGACAGTATTCGTTAACCCTGACGTTCCGTCTGAAGCGGGAAGCGACACCACAATTTGCGAAGGTGATACAATTCAAATTGGTGGCAACCCATCTTCGGTTGCAGGTTCAATTTACTCATGGGTTCCAACGGCAGGATTAGACGATCCAACGGTGGCCAACCCAATGGCCTTCCCAGCCGTCACTACCACCTATTACCTCAACACTACCAACGACACTTGCTCGGGAATAGACTCAGTAACAATTGTTGTAAACGCAGCTCCTCCAGCTAGTGCCGGGATAGACATCCAAATTTGTATCGGTGATACTGCCCAGGTAATGGCAAGCGGTGGAATTGATTACTCCTGGACACCTACTGATAGTCTGTCAGATCCTTTAATTGACGCGCCACTCGCATGGCCAATAGACACAACGGACTACATAGTAACAGTTACAGATGCCAATAACTGCTCTGCATCCGACACCATGACCGTGATAGTAAACCCTTTGCCCGCAGCTAGTGCTGGGAATGACACCACTATCTGTTTAGGAGATACTGTGCAACTATCAGCTTCAGGAGGCAATTCGTATACATGGACTCCAACCACAGATTTGTCAGATCCAAATATTTTTAATCCGCTTGCATTCCCCGGCAGCACTACGGAATTTATTGTTTCAGTAACAGATTCAAACTCTTGTGTTCAGGCAGATTCGATGGTGGTAACCATAACTTCACCTGTTCCTGTAGATGCTGGGCCAGATACTGCCATATGCCTGGGAGACAGCGTGCAGTTAACCGCCAGCGGGGCCGTTGGTTATAACTGGAGTCCTTCTCTAACTTTATCCGACCCGGCGATTGCCGATCCATTTGCATTTCCTACAGATACTACAATGTACTTCGTAACCGGCACAGACGGTGCAGGCTGTAATTCAATCGACTCTGTGGAAGTAGTCGTAAATCCTTTACCTAATGCAGAGGCTGGCACAAACACTTCAATTTGCGATGGCGATACGGTTCAACTCAATGCCTCAGGTGGTTCAAACTTCAATTGGAGCCCTCCTTCTACATTGAGCAATCCGGGTGTTGCGGACCCAAATGCTTCCCCGTTGGTTACTACAGAGTATTTTGTTCAGGTTACAGATTCTAATGGATGTATCGCAAACGATTCCGTAACGGTAACGGTAAATGCACTTCCAAATGCTGATGCCGGATCAGATTTAAACATATGTCTGGGCGACACTGTTGGCCTTTTAGCCACTGGAGGCACTCAATATCAATGGAGTCCATCAGGATTTGTGGACAATCCTTTGGTTGCAAACCCGAATGCATTTCCGGATACAACCATGGAGTTTTCGGTTCAGGTAACAGACGTAAATTCCTGTACCGCTTTTGACACGATGGAAATTTTCGTTTTCACAATTACAGTATCGCCTGAGGATACAACAATCTGCCTTGGAGACAGTGTTCAGCTGAATGTGGGTGGACCTAGTGCCACAACTTACATTTGGTCTCCTGCAGCTGGCCTATCCAACCCGAACATTGCCAGTCCGATGGCTTCTCCCCCTTCTACAACTACTTATACTGTGGTTGTTAATGACGTAAGTGGGTGTACAGATTCAGCCAGTGCAACCGTGACCATCGAACCAGACCCAATTCCATCGTTTACGACCCAGATTGATGCAGGGTGCGACGGTGTGGTAGTTGAGTTTACCAATACGAGTACTCTGGCCGACAGTTTTCTTTGGATTTTTAGCGATGGATCCACGAGTACTTCAGTAAATCCGGAACATACTTTTACATATGGAACCAATTTTACCGCCACCCTTGTGGCTATGAACAATCTTGGATGCTCGGACACGGCGACCTTCAGCAGTTCGGCTGGCAATTTTGAGGATTACTTTAACATTAGTATTCCAAACGTCTTTACTCCTAACGGAGATGGTAAAAACGACCGCTTTGAGGTAAGCGTTGCCGGCAAACTATACTCTTGTGTAGATATGAAAGTGTACAACCGTTGGGGACAATTAATGTTTGTATCAACCGGAAACAACTTAGTTTGGGACGGTAGAACCATGGCCGGTGAAAAAGTAACACAAGGAACTTATTTCTATACGATTCGGGTCAATGACTATGAATATAATGGCAGTGTGACCGTATTCGAATAAGGTTCCGGAATTGGTGGGTACACCTTTATTGGTTTAGGCCTCCTTGAAGGTAATGGTGCAAGAGGTTCCCTCTCCTTTATTTGAATCGAACTGAATGGTTCCGTCAAGTTGCTCTACCAGAGCCAAAATAATGTCCATCCCAAGAGAGTCCAGTTCGCCCTGATTAAAATTGTCGGGTAAGCCCACTCCATTGTCAGACACAGTCATGTGAAGGTAATTACCATCTCGTTCCAATTCAAGGGCTATTTGCTTACTATCTACTCCCACAAAAGCGTGTTTAAAGGAATTCGCGATTAATTCTGCAACTATAAGACCAAGAGGTACCGCTGAATCTAAGCCCAACTCAATTCCATGGGTCTCTACGTTGTATTTAACCACACCCGCACCGCTATGATAAAGATGCTGTTGATGATTGATTAATTCCATCAGATACGTACCAAAGTTGACCCGGTCGATGTTCTTTGATTGGTACAATTTCTTATGAATTAATGCTATTGCCTGTATTCGATTTTGACTTTCTTCAAAAGCCGCCACAGCGTCTGGACCAACCTGATGCTTTTGTAAATTGAGCAAACTTGAAATAATCTGAAGGTTGTTTTTTACCCTGTGGTGAATTTCCTTTAGTAGAAGTTCCTTTTCTGAAAGTGCTTCATCAATAGTGGCATTCTTTGCCATGATTTCCTGTCTCTGAAGAATGAGCTGATTGTTGTATCTGCGGATACGGACGATAACAAAAGCCCCACCCACAACAAGCAACAACAGAATAATAAACCCAGCCCACAAAAAAGCTCGTTGCTTTTGAGTTCTGTTCCGTTCAAGTTGTAAGAGCGTATTGTCAGCTTCCAACTCAAGGTTTTCCCTTTTTATCCGCTCCTGCTCATACACCTCAGACAACTGCATAACCTCTTTGAGATTCAACATTTGCTGGAGGCTATCAGCGTATCTGTAGAACTTCTCATGACAGTTTAATGCTTCTGCCTCAGTTCCAAGTTGTTTTTCCAGCTCATATAAACCATAGTAAGCCCATTTTACTTCCTCCAAAGAACCTATTTCCTTACCGATTCTAAGGCTCTCCATATACTCTTGTTTACTCTCATCGTAAACACCCTCCCTCATTAACAACTCTCCCAGATTGAAATGAATCATAGAAACAGAGTTCATCCAGCCTAAATCTTCGTACGTTGCCAATGCTTTATTGTAATACCATCTACCCTGGTCATACTGGTCAAATTCAACACAAACGGCTCCAATATTGTTATAGAGGTCCGCATGAAGTGCCAAATCGTCCGAAGCCCACAGGGAGTCGGACTTAAGATAGTTCTCCAAGGCGCGCTGCGGTTGACCCAGATCGTAATAAACGATACCCATACCCGAGTACACATAACTTCGGCCACTAGAATCGTCGAGTGCCTCGAATTGCTTAAGTGCGATACTGTATTCCAGGAGCGCCTCTTCATATTTTTTCAGATGACTTAATACATGCCCGTAAACGAGATGATAATTACCAATCTTCTCGGCTGATTGGCTAAGTTCCAGCGCCCTTTTACCAGCCTGGCAGTAAGCAAGAGCCTGCGCATGCATACCAATTGAATTGGTGATCATGGCCAGTTCCGTATACATTCGTAATTCAAACTCCGGATCAGTTATTTCATCCTTCCGGCTATGGACTTCTTCTGCAATAGGAAGTGCTGCGTCAGGATTAGAATCACTTAACTTAACACAACTGTCTAGCAAAGCCTCAAGATCAATCTGCCCATACGTTCCCCCAACCAGTAGAATAAAGAGAAAAGATATTTGTAGTCGTCGCCGGATCAGTTTTGATTAAGGGGTTTCTATCAAATTTAACACATCTGACAGACTTATCCACACCACAACCCAAACTAGCCTTCCAGCTTGGTTTTGAAGTTGTTATAAGTAGAAATCTGGGAACGAACCGCCTTGCCGGGACGTTCAACGTATTTATTGCCTCCTCTGGCATCAATCCACCTTGCCTTAACATTATCGTTAAGCTGATAATTGAGCATTTTTTTAAGAATCTTCTGGAGACTTTTATCATAAATAGGCGTGCCTACTTCAATACGGTTATCCAAATTACGGGTCATCCAATCCGCAGAAGTAATAAAGTACAGTTCGTCGCCACCGTTGCAGAAAACCAAAATTCTGGCGTGTTCCAGAAACCGGTCAACAATACTTATCACCTCAATATTCTCGCTGAGCCCTTTTACGCCCGGAACCAACGAACAGATACCGCGCACGATGAGTTTAACCTGAACACCAGCCTTAGAAGCATCATAAAGCTTTTTGACAAGTGCCTCATCAACAAGATTGTTCAACTTTAAAATAATGTAGGCTTCTTTACCTGCTTTCGCGTTCTTGATTTCATTGTTGACAAATCCGACCAATTTTCGGCGAACGTTGTAAGGAGAGACGATCAAATGTCTGAAGGTGGTTCTTATGTAATTATTTTTAAAAAACTGGAATACCCGGTTGACCTCTTTCGTAATTCTGGAATCACTAGTGAGTAAAGAACAGTCCCCGTATATTCTTGCTGTGCCTTCATGGAAATTCCCTGTTCCTATGTGTGCGTAATGGACCGTCTTACCATCTTCCTTTCTATTGATCAAGATGAGCTTACTGTGCACTTTAAGTCCCGGAACACCAAAAATCACTTTTACACCTTCTTCTTGCAGATAATTGGCCCACTCCAGGTTATTTGCTTCGTCAAATCGGGCTTGCAGTTCCACAACCACGGTAACACGTTTACCATTCTTAACCGCATTTACCAACGCATTCATCACTTTGGAATTGGTCGCTACGCGATACAGGTTTATCTTAATAGAAGTTACCTTGGGATCTATTGCTGCTTCCCGCAACAAATCAATAATATAATTGAAGCTTTGATAAGGAAAATTTAGTAGAATATCACGCTCTCGAATACAACCAAAAAGACTTTTGGTTCCCTTTAGATAAGGATGTGAAACAGGTTTCAGATTCCTGTATCTGAGTGCTTGCGCCCCAATGTTGGGAAACCCAATAAAGTCTTTGAAATTATGGTACTTGCCCGCAGGAATGATATTTTCCTTTTCACTCATATCGAGTGATTTCAGAATTAAGTCTAACAGGTCTGGTGCGATATTCTGATCATATACAAACCGGACAGGTGCCCCCGTTTTACGGCGTTGTAAACTCTTTTCGATTTTGTCCATCCAACTTTTGGAAATATCATCGTCAAAATCCAATTCAGCATCACGGGTAATCTTGATCGTATGTGCCTCAATTTTATCGTAATCGAATATCTGGAAGATTTCCTCCAGCTTAAAACGAATAATGTCATCCAGAAGTGTGACATACTTTTTATTACCCCTCTGAGGTAGAATAAGAAACCTAGAAACGGATTTTGACGGAATTTCCATTATGGCAAACTGGGGCTTTACCTTTTCCTTCCCTTTTTGTTTCCTGCGAGACAGTTTGACGGCCAGATAAATCGCATCTCCCTTTAACTCCGGGAAATTGGCCTTCTTATTGAGCATGATCGGAACAAGTACCGGTCTTACCACTTCTTTAAAGTAGTTCGCTACAACCTGTGCCTGTTTTTCGTCATAATCCTGCTCCCCAACAAAATAAACATCCTCTTTTCGGAGCGCGGATAAAACTTTGGAATAATTTTTCTCGAAGCGCTGATTGAGCTGAACCACCTTTTTTTGAATCGCCTCCAGGGTCTCTTCCGGATCATGAAGCATCCGTTCGCGATCCCGTTTGGGTAATTCAAGCATTCTTCGTTGCGTGGCTACACGAACCCTGAAAAACTCATCCAGGTTATTCGAAAAAATACCCAGAAACCGAAGTCGCTCAATAACCGGAACAGTACTATCCTCAGCCTCCTGCAGGACTCTCTCGTTGAAGGATAACCAGCTTAACTCTCTGTTAATGTATTTCTCCTTTGTCCTGCTCAATATTCATTCAATTTTATGCGAAAGATGCCAACTTTTCTTCAAGCACTTTGATTTTAGCCTGGGCGTCTTCTTGTTTTTTTCTTTCATTAGCAACCACTTGCTCCGGTGCATTGTTCACAAAGCGTGCATTGGCTAGTTTCTTTTCTACCGATACCAGGAATCCTTTGGTATAATCCAATTCCTCCCGAATTTTCGACATTTCGGCGTCAACATCAACATCCTCACTAAAGGGTATAAAGTACTCGTTGCTCTTAATTACGAATGAAAAAGCATTTGGCACTTTGTCGTTGACATATTCCAGACTCGCCAGGTTACCTAATTTTATAATAACCGGATCGAACAGTCTGTTAAACGGCTGATTTTCCTTGATTCTAAGATCTATCATGACCTTATTGGCTATACTTTGCTCTTTCCTGATATTTCTGATGTTGGTGATCACCTCATCGGCCAATTCGAAGTCTTTAAGAATCTCAGTATTTACTTCACCCGTTTCAGGCCATGTCGCTAATACAATAGACTCACCCTCTCCCCTCTCTGAAATCAGATTCCAAACTTCTTCTGCAATGAAGGGCGTAAATGGTTGGATTAATTTCAGAATGGTTTCAAAGAAATTTACCGCATGGGCATAAGTTTGCGAATCCACAGGTTGCTGGTACCCCGGTTTGATCATTTCCAGATAGGAAGAACAGAAATCATCCCACACCAACTTATAAGTGGTCATCAGTGCCTCAGAAATTCTAAATCGATCATACTGGCCGTTAAGATTGCCTATAGCCTCATTCAGTCTGGAATCAAACCACTGCGCCGCAACAATAGCGGATTCAGGCTGCTCAATATCACGTACTTCCCAGGATTTGATCAATCGTAAAGCATTCCAGACCTTGTTGGTAAAGTTTCTGCCCTGTTCACACTGCGAACTATCAAATGGAAGGTCATTTCCTGCCGGAGAACTCAACAGCATGCCAACCCTTACTCCATCAGCACTGTACTTCGCCATCAATTCCAGCGGGTCTGGTGAATTACCAAGCGACTTGGACATCTTCCTACCCAATTTATCCCGCACTATTCCCGTATAGTAGACATTCTTGAAAGGAAGTTCATCCTTATACTCGTAACCGGCGATGATCATTCTTGCCACCCAGAAAAACATGATTTCAGGTGCAGTAACCAAATCATTAGTTGGGTAGTAATAATTTAGTTCCGTTAAATCCTGACCTTCTTTAAACCCATTGAAAACCGAAATTGGCCATAACCATGAGCTGAACCAGGTATCCAACACATCCTCATCCTGCCGCAATTCTACTGCCGTTAAATCAGGGTTGCCCGATTTTTCTTTGGCCAGTTCTAAGGCTTCATCAACGGTCTTAGCCACTACAAAGTCTTTTGGTCCTTTACCGTAGTAATAGGCCGGAATTTGGTGTCCCCACCAGAGCTGTCGTGAAACACACCAATCTTTGATGTTTTCCATCCAGTGTCGGTAGGTGTTCTTGAATTTCGGCGGATGAAACTGGATGGTATCGTTCATCACGTTTTCCAGGGCGGGCCTGGAGAGTTTCTCCATAGCACAGAACCATTGTAGCGACAATTTCGGTTCAATTACGGCATCTGTTCTCTCCGAGAAACCAATTTTATTAATGTGATCTTCCGCCTTTACCAGATAACCTTGTTCTTCCAGGTCAAGAGCTATTTGTTTCCGCACCGCGAACCTATCCTGCCCAACGTACAGCTTTGCTTCTTCACTTAAGGTTCCGTCGTCAGAAAGGATGTCAATGGTTTCCAGATTGTGCTTCAACCCCAATTCATAGTCATTGGGATCATGCGCCGGGGTAACCTTCAAGCAGCCCGTACCAAATTCCATATCCACATACTCGTCGAAGATGATTGGAATTTCCCTGTTTACCAATGGCACAAATGCTTTCTTGCCCTGTAGATGTTTGTATCTATCATCGCCTGGGTTAATACAGATCGCTGTATCCCCCAATATCGTTTCAGGTCTGGTTGTGGCGATAGTAAGCCACTCGTCATCTGCAGAATCAACCTTGTACCGGATATAATAAAGTTTGGAATTGACTTCTTTGTAGTTTACTTCCTCGTCAGACAGGGCAGTATGTGCCTCCGGATCCCAGTTAATCATCCGAACTCCACGGTAGATATATCCTTTGTTAAACAAATCGACAAAAACATGTATGACACTGTCATAGTAATCCTTATCCATTGTAAAACGCGTTCTGTTCCAGTCACAGGAAGCCCCGAGCTTTTTAAGTTGCTCAAGAATAATTCCTCCGTGCTTTTCAGTCCAATCCCAAGCGTGCTGGAGGAACTCATCTCTGGACAGATCCGCCTTATTAATTCCTTCATTTTTCAGCTTGGCAACAACCTTGGCTTCAGTTGCGATCGAAGCATGATCTGTTCCGGGAACCCAGCATGCATTCTTGCCCAACATTCTTGCACGTCGCACTAAAACATCCTGAATAGTGTTGTTGAGCATATGCCCCATGTGAAGCACCCCGGTTACATTTGGCGGAGGTATAACCACGGTGTACGCCTCCCTATCGTCTGGCTTTGAGTTAAAATATCCTTTACTCTGCCAGAACTGGTACCATTTGTCTTCAGTCTTTTGCGGATCGTATGTTTTCGGGATTTCCATATATCTGTCTGCTCAATGATTTGAAATGAGCGTACAAAATTACGATTCTGCAACAAAAATTGCTTGTCGAGTGCTTCATAATGTTAGCAGGTTGTTAAATCGGGTTAGGGGAAAGTTAAATTCCGGCTAAATGCCTGAAACATCAGGGAAATTTAGGTCAATCAAAAATCAAATGATATGAAAACAATAATTCAGATAAGTGTATTACTTACCGCATTGTTTTTTGCAGGTGGTCTCCTGGCTCAAACTGCAAAGATTGAGGTTGCGGAAAATGTTATGAATTTAGGTGAATTAAAGCAGGGAGATCCGGCTATGTACGACCTGGTCGTAAGAAACACAGGAGACGGTCCGTTGATAATAGCAAACGTAAAAACTTCTTGTGGCTGCGATGTAGCCAGTTATCCAAAAGAGCCTATTATGGCTGGAGATTCCATCATTATCAGGTACAAATACGACAGTAAACGGCTTGGTCCAATTAACAAATCCATGACCATTCAAAGCAACGACCCGGAACAAACTTACGTTGTTGTAAGAAGTAAAGGGAATGTAACCAGGCGTTTGGAGCAGAAAGAATCGATTTCACCAGTTAAATGATGGCACAGATTTTGGACTGCTGTTAATGATTTGTTAAAGAAAATTCAGACCGGGGAAAGGGATTTATATTTGTTTTGAAGTAAAATTGAAGTACAATGAAAAAAGCACTACTATCATTCGGATTCATTTTGTGCGCGGCATTTATGTTTGGGCAAGAGGCTTCTGCAGAGTTATCTGTTGACGGGCCGGCTATTTCGGTGGACAAGGATGTTCACGATTATGGAACCATTGAACAGGGAGATCCGGGAGGATGCGAATTTGTAGTTACAAATACTGGCAACGCTCCATTAATTATCAGCAGATGTAAAGGTTCTTGCGGATGTACGGTTCCAACCTGTGCTAAAGAGCCAATTGCGCCGGGTGCTTCAACGGTGATTAAAGTAAACTACGACACAAAGCGTGTCGGGCCAATAAATAAATCAGTTACGATTGAATCTAATGCGGAGAACGGGAAAGTGAAGATCGTGAAGATTAAAGGTACTGTAACAAAGGCTGCAAGTGGTTCACCTGAGTTAGCTCCGGCCGGACCAACTGCGAAATAATATTATTCCAAATTCAAACTATTTATCTATGAAAAATAAAATTCTATCAATCGGATTGGTGCTGGTAACCATGTTTATGTTCGGAGCGGTAAATGCTCAGGAATTGTCTATCGACAAAGAAGTTCACGATTATGGCACAATGGATCAGGGTGCTAATGGAGAATGTACTTTTGTTGTAACAAATACAGGTAAAGCACCTTTGATTATCTCTAGCTGTAAAGGATCATGTGGATGTACTGTTCCTCAGTGTGATAAGGCACCGATTGCTCCTGGAGCATCTCAGGAAATCAAAGTAAAGTACGACACAAAGAGAATCGGACCAATTAACAAGTCGGTAACGATTACCTCTAATGCTACTAACACACCTACCAAGGTGATTAGAATTAAAGGTAATATTAAAGCCAAGCCGGCTGCTGTAGAGCCAAAGTAATTGATCAGATTACTGTTAATATTCATTTTTCTGAACTCCGCCGTGATATACTCACAGGCGGAGTTTCAGTTTACGGCGTCTACTCATAAGTTCCCAAAAACAGAGGAAGGCACCATTTTAGAGCACGACTACGAGTTTACCAACACGGGTGACGAACCCTTGTTGATTACTGAAATAAAAGTTAGTTGCACCTGCACCAAATTCACCTATCCGAAGCACCCTGTTTTACCCGGCCAAAAAGGCACTATTCATGTGAGCTTTGACACCAAAGAAAAATCAGATTTTCAGAATCGGACCCTAAGTATCTATTCAAACGCCAAAAGGAACCCGGAAAAAATTCGATTTAAGGTGTTGGTGATTGAAAAAACCAAGTAATTCGTTGGCAGGATTCCTCTATTGTCAACACTTGTTCGTCTAAAACGACTCAATAAACTATTGTCCCGTTCGTTATTACCACTACCTTTGCAATTAACCCGGAAAGGTTAAACAGGACTTTTCGAATATTATAAGATGAAAAAATGAACGCAGTAAAGTTCCCAACAAAAGATCCCACCGGTTTCTACAAGACCCTGAGAACGAGGGTTGACAACTATTTTAAAGAAAATAAAATTTCCAAGTTTGGTGGCTCAAAAATGGTTGCAAAAACCGTTTTCATGCTACTTCTTTACTGTCTGCCTTACGCAGTAATAATGAGTACCCTGGTAACCAACATTTGGATTTTACTGGCAATGGTCATTCTTATGGGATGTGGAATTGCTGGTATTGGTCTTTCCGTGATGCACGATGCAAACCATGGTGCTTATTCTAAGAATCGTAAGGTAAATAAGATTATAGGCTTTGTACTCAATTTCGTTGGAGGAAACTCAATTAACTGGAGAATCCAACACAATGTACTTCATCACTCATTTACTAATATTGAGAATCACGATGAAGACATAGACCCGGTAGGGTTACTGCGTTTTTCGCCACATGCGAAATTGAGAAAGGTACACAGATTCCAACACCTTTATGCCTGGTTCTTCTACGGATTGATGACATTCACCTGGATTTTGGACAAAGACTTTGGCCAATTACGGCGATACCATAAAATGGGGTTAATTCAGAAAATGAACAGCACCTATGCGAAGGAAATGCTGGTGCTAATCATTTCAAAGGTAGTTTACTTCTCCTACGTATTTGTGGCTCCCTGGTTGGTGCTTAGCTCTGTGGCCGATATTTCCTGGTGGCAGGTGGCCCTTGGTATATTCATTATGCATTATGTTGCGGGAATTATTTTAGCCTTGGTTTTCCAACCTGCTCATGTAATGGATGAGTGTACTTACCCTTTACCTAGCGAGGATGGAACAATGGAAGATATTTGGGCCATTCACCAATTGAGAACGACCTGTAACTTTGCCAAAGGGAATCTTCCTTTGTCCTGGTATGTAGGTGGTCTGAACTTTCAGATTGAACATCATCTATTCCCAGATGTTAGTCATGTACACTATAGAAAGTTATCAGTTATCGTGAAGCAAACGGCCAGAGAATTTGACCTGCCTTATCACGAGAAGGAAACGTTTACACGAGCCATCATGGATCACTTCAGATTCCTCCGTGAATTAGGGAAGCCAACACACCAGGCCAGGCTCGCATAAAATTTCAGAAATATGCCAAGGGTTTCAGAAAAAGCGCGGCAAATGCCCGCCTCTCCTATTCGTAAACTCGTTCCTTATGCTGAAGAAGCCAAAAGGAAAGGAAGAACAGTGTATCACTTGAATATTGGACAACCTGATATTAAAACTCCAAAGGTTGTACTGGATAGAATGCAAAACCTGAAACGCGAGGTAATTGAATACAGCCATTCCGCCGGTTTTGAATCTTACAGAAAAGGATTAGCCAGATATTACAACCGTTATGGCATCAACGTTGATCATAACGACATTCTCGTTACAACGGGTGGTTCAGAGGCTTTGGTGTTTGGCATGCAGACATGCTTCAACCCCGGAGATGAAGTAATTATTCCCGAACCATTTTACGCCAATTACAACGGCTTTTCCACCACAACAGGGGTAAAGGTTATTCCAGTAACCGCGAAAATAGAAAACGGGTTTGCCCTCCCCCCTATTAGTGAGTTTAAGAAACTTATTACCGATAAAACGAGAGGAATCTTAATCTGTAATCCCGGTAATCCGACTGGTTACCTGTACAGCAAGGAAGAACTGGAAACTCTACGTGATATTGTTTTGGAGCATGACCTGTTCTTGTTTTCGGACGAAGTGTACAGAGAGTTTTGCTATGATGGTGCGAAGCCACATTCTACCCTTCAATTGGAAGGAATTGAAAATAATGTAGTTGTGGTGGACTCCGTATCAAAACGATACAGCATGTGCGGTGCACGGGTGGGAGCCTTAATCACTAAAAATCAGGAGGTAATTGAAATGGCGCTTAAATTTGGTCAGGCCAGACTAAGCCCCCCTACCTTCGGCCAAATTGCGGGTGAGGCCGCTTTGGAAACTCCTCTTTCCTATTTTACCGATGTTATTGAGGAATACGTTGAAAGACGCAACTTGATGGTTGATGGGTTGAATGAAATTCCCGGGGTGATTTGCCCCAGGCCAAGCGGCGCATTCTATGCCATCGCCAGACTACCCATTGATAATGCGGATAAATTTTGTCAGTGGCTGCTGGAAGAATTTGAGTATAACAACCAAACCGTTATGCTGGCTCCGGCCACAGGTTTCTACGCAACTAAGGGACTGGGTACTCAAGAAGTAAGAATTGCCTACGTTTTGAATCAGGAAGCGTTACAAAATGCTCTGGAGTGCCTTCGCGTTGCTCTGAACCAATACCCTGGAAAAGTAGAGTTAGAGACCTCCTCGGTGAATTATCAGCAATAGTTCATTCGAAAAAAGTAAAGCATTTAAACAAAAAGGGACCATTGCTTTGGCTTAAGCAGCCAGCATTCCAATTAAGAGTGCCAGGGAACCCGATCTGCTCCAAAGGTAACAGCTTTGGAGTGCGTTTAGGGAGTTCTTGGTTGTTGAAATTGTTTATCCAATAGCTGCAACGGTATCTCCAGCACGGTTTTAAAATCCCGGGTAAAAAAGAACCTATTATTTGCTAATGAATAAAATGGAAAGCTCTCCCATTTATCAGCTCTGTTTACACCATGGCGCAATGGAGTAGGATAAGTCCATTCCAGGCCATTACGATAGGAAATCCAAAGGTCTGAAGGTAATTTGTTCCCATCCCGATCCAATTCTGAAACATCTAATATTATGTAACTGGTGTCATGCCCTGGCACTCCACCGTGAAGATAATGCCCCTTTATTCTGTACTTCCAATACTCAATTTCAGCACACAGCTGTGCGGTTTGCACAGTATCAAGCTCCACATTGTAGCGATAAGTATAGTTAACCCCATCTTGTTTTGTTACTCTGTATATCAAGGATCCGTCTTTGGAAAAAGACAGATTGGAATGATATGCATTGCGAAAATTTACTTTTTCCATAAAACCGGGCACCCCCCATGTTCCGTCTTGATTTCTTTGCGATATCCATATATATGAATTTGTAGGATATCCTTCTATACCTACGTCCTGGTATGTGCAGAACACCAAGTGTTTACCATTTCCTGACACCACCGGGTAAAGAGTCGACACTGGTTTTTCAAATAACTTCAGGGCTTGAGGACTCCCCCATCTACCATCCAGTTTTTGGATCCAAAAAATTGAATAAAACCCATTTTCATCTCGTTGAAAGAAATAAAACTCTTTCCCTTCATCCACGTAACATCCTCCATAAGAGGAATGGATGTCACCGGACACAAAAGGGCTGACACTTGTACTATCTGGACTAGCGTAAGCAGCTGCTTTACTGAATAAAATCCGGCCTTCATCCGGCTCATAACTTTGCCATAACACCTTACTTATCTTCCATTCGTTAGGAGATACTTTGGACATCAAACAATAATCAAAACCCCAAATGGCTTTTAACTTGACTATAGCAACATTTTCTTTTAATTCGATTAACTCCACTTCATAAGGAGCCCAATCTGGAATCCACTTGTTCCGATTGTACTCATTCGCTACAGAGACTAATTCTTTATAAGTCATAGTGTGATAGGACCAATACGCGCCTTTTCTCGAGTAATAAAATCCCGATTTACTCAAATTGCTATCAGTAAAGCTGCTAACCAATTCTGGTTTTCTGTCATATATAGATTTTACATAATTATACACTTGTTCCTGAACACGGAATTTATTTACAAACGTTAACGAATTTAAGTACTGATAAACTTCAAAAAAATAGCGCGTTTCCCTATCTAACCAACCATAGTGACCACAGCTGTCTAATAGCACTAATTTAGAGTTGGGCAATACGCTGTCGGCTGTCATTGCCAATTCTTCGGGAATAATGTCGTTTCTACCCTGAATTACCAACGTATATTCCGGGAAGTTTGATATCGCATCCTTTACATCGTAATTAATACGAAGTAAGTCCTCCCAAACCAATCTATTTAGCCGCATATTACCTTGTGTAAGCCTCTCAGCTATCTCTTCGGTATAACACTTATTAAAAACATATGCCGGAGCCATAAATTGTGCTCGTTTTCTTTGAGCCTGGGAAGTTGTGTCGCCCATAGCAATTCGGGTTCTCCAGAAACTAAGAGAGTCTGCTTCTTCTTCCGACAAACGTGAGAGAAAATTAGAGCCTGCATCCTCTAGTAAATGTAAATCAAGTCCTCCTGAAGAGGAAAATATCAGCCCTTTCACCGACGTTGGATAATTTGCAGTGTAATAAGCCGCAAGCATTCCTCCAAATGAATGCCCTAATACAGCCCATTCCTCAATTCCAAGATGATGTCGCAAACACTCGATATCCAAGGCCATTTGTTGCATAGATATATTGGTACTATCCATATATGAAAGTTCAGATCTACCAGTTCCTCGTTGGTCAAATATTATGGTTCGAAATTTACCGGCTGCAATTTGCTTAGCAAGTGGAATAAACCCTTCACTAGTAAATCCTGGTCCACCGTTAATTATTAGTACAGGAGGCCCTTCTCCGTAAGTTTCATAATACATGGAAACCCCATCACACGAAATAAGCTCAGCTGAATGTGCTTCTAAAGTGCATACGGATAGGAAAAAAACCGAAAGAAAAACTAGTTTATTCATAATGAAACAATCTTCAGACAAAGAAAAAGAGCGGATGGAATTAACGATTGTAAAAAATCGTCAAATCAATGAGTGTAGTATGTTTCCTTAAGTTCACCTACCCTGTTTTCAACCAGGGTGCCTAAAGTAGCAGGTATAATGTAACCTGCTTTCTGAAATTGACCAGGTGAACAACCAGCGTAACTATGAAAAACACGAATCATATGAGATTGATCATAGAAACCATTGGTTAGTGCAACTTTAGTAAGATCAGCACTATTCTTTAACAGGGAGTAGACTAGAAAATTCATCCGAATTACATTGGCCAGTTGCTTAGGAGTCAATCCCATTTCCCTTCTGCTTATCCGAGATAAGGTGGATTGGCTGACACCATATCGTTTGCAAAAATCGGCAATTCGCAAACCTCCTTTTGACTCAAGAATTGCATTCCAAAGTCCTATCAACAATCGTTCCTCATGCACTTCTCTGCTACTCAGCTGACCTTCTAGGACCTGATTTAACACCATGATCTTGTTGTCGATAGATTGTGCAGATTTAAGGATATCGAACACAAGATTTGTTAGTTTGCTGCGAACATTCTCCGACGGCATTAAATTGTTAAGCAATTCGACAGGTTCATGCCTAATTAATCGCCCTAGTCCGAACGGTGTAAAACGGATCACAAACATATGCAAATCAATGCTTTGTTGAATATCCATGCATTTTAAACGATGTCCTATGAGGACTGGCCCGCTAACATTTGTGTAGTCTTTAGTTCCCTGCTCTTTTCTGGAAAAGTTTCCTGAAAGCGGGAATAGCCACTCAACGCTTCCATCGGGAAACAACAACTCATCTGCTCTGAACGGGGCGTCTTTACTAAAAGACAACGTCCAATAGCACTCTACTACTCCTTTCAAGCCTGGAGACGGTTTGTACTCAGTATATTGCATGCCTGCCGGGTTTACTTTAGCCGTACAGGAACTAATCTATACAAAACCTGACTTGAAATAATGTAGAATGTGTTAAGTGGCCTGTGATTCTCCAAAGAAAGCTATCAATTGACCAAAATTAACCCGTTGCCAGACCAGGCCGCCGGAATTTTTTCACCAGGCGCACCCTAGAAGAATTAGCCCATTAACTCCGCAATCTTGTTATCGTAACCTGATCGAACTTCTTCCACAAAGCCGTGATGTACTTCATCTACCACCATCTTTCCTCGGGTAACATGCCCAAGTAAGGTAAACGACACTCCTGACTCCATCATGTAGTCGATAAACTCCTCCTCGGTATCCTCATTCAAAGTAACTACCACCCTGCCCTGAGCCTCGCCAAATAAATAAGCATCTTCCCGAATTTCAGAATCTGTGACAATATCGAAACCAAGATTGTGTTCAAGTCCCATTTCAAACAAGGTGACATAAAGGCCACCATCTGCGCAGTCATGAGCTGCGTTGATTAAGCCATTATCGATCAACCCCTTTACCGCATTCTGCATTTCGTACTCCTCCTCCATGTCGAAATATGGAGCTGGAGAGCCTTTCACTTTATGATAACTATACAGATACTCCGACGAACCAATATCTTCAACAGGTTTACCAATCAAGAAGATCAGGTCGCCTTTTGCTTTAAAGTTCATGGACATTGCCTTGCTTTTATCCTCAAGCACCCCCAACATACCAATGGTAGGTGTTGGGAAAACTGGCTCTTCACCGTTATCAGTAACGGTTTGATTATAAAAACTTACGTTACCTCCCGTAACCGGCGTTTCGAAACGTTCACATGCAGCTCCCATCCCCTTAATCGCTCCAACAAAATGCCAATAGCTTTCAGGATTATAAGGGTTACCGAAATTCAGACAATTCGTAATCGCGGAAGGAACTCCTCCGGCACAAACAATGTTTCTTGCCGATTCCGCTACCGCAATAGAAGTACCTTTTTCAGGATCAGCGTGTACGTATCTTGAATTACAATCTACGGTCATCGCTAACGCCCGATTGGTTCCCTTAATATTCACGATTCCAGCATCAGAAGGAGCATTTGTGGTCATATTCACCGTGCCTACCATCGAATCATACTGTTCTGAAACCCATCTTTTGGAAGCAATATTAGGATGCGATAAAAGGAACTGTCCAACTTCCTTCAAATCCGAAGGTTGCGGCACTGAATTAATATCAAATTTCTGGTACTCTGCATAATAAGCAGGCTCTGTGTACTCTCTTTCATAAACAGGTGCCCCACCACCGAGCACCAGTGGTTCTGCAGGAACATCCGCAGCAACTTCACCATGCATCCAGAACTCAAGACGACCCGTATCGGTTACTTCACCAATTTGCACACAATTCAAATCCCATTTATCATAGATTTCCTGAACAACATTTTCTTTGCCTTTCTCCACCACGATTAACATTCTTTCCTGGGATTCCGACAAAAGAATTTCCCAGTCTTTCATGTTTTCCTGGCGGGTAGGCACCTTATCCAGGTTTATTCTCATTCCAACCCCTCCCGCAGCACTCATCTCAGAAGTAGAGCAAGTAATTCCGGCAGCTCCCATATCTTGCATACCAACTACTGCATCAGTTTGAGCCAACTCCAAGGTAGCTTCTAAAAGCAGTTTTTCCTGAAAGGGATCACCAACCTGTACCGATGGGAGATCATTCACAGATTCTTCTGTAATGTCTTTGGATGCAAAGGCTGCCCCGTGAATACCATCTTTGCCAGTAGACGATCCAACTATATAAACAGGATTGCCCACCCCTGACGCAGTGGCAGAAATCATGTCTTCGGCCTTCATAATACCTGCCGAAAACGCATTCACCAGTGGATTGGTATTATAGCTCTCGTCGAAAAATACTTCTCCTCCAACAATCGGAATACCAAATGAATTCCCGTAATCGCCAATACCCTTCACGACTCCTTTAACCAACCATTTGGTCCGTGGCAAATCAGGATTACCAAACCTTAAAGAGTTTAGTTGCGCAACGGGTCTTGCGCCCATTGTAAAAATATCGCGGTTGATGCCTCCTACTCCTGTGGCCGCCCCCTGATAGGGCTCCAAAGCACTTGGGTGGTTATGCGATTCTATCTTGAATGCACAAGCCAGCCCCTCACCAATATCAACCAATCCAGCATTTTCTTCGCCGGCTTTCACCAACATATGTGGTCCGTCCTTCGGCAATGTCTTTAACCACTTTATAGAATTCTTGTAAGAGCAGTGTTCCGACCACATTACTGAGAAAATACTCATCTCAGTAAAGTTCGGTGTTCTCCCTAAAATTTCCTTTATCGATTCGAATTCTTCAGCCAATAACCCCAATTCCTGAGCCTGTTCTAAAGTTGCCAATTGCTGATTTTGCGTCGCTTCCATTGCTTTTCTTGTGCAGTTTTAAACTTGATGCAAAGGTAGACAATGCCATTGGCAAGAGAAGCAATAATTACCCTATTTATTAACATCCGTCGCAGCTTCTTATCTTTGGTATCCTTCATGGAATACGTACTCATTTCCATATATACAATTGCGTTGCTTTTTCTGATTGGGAAATGGAAACTATTCCGTTTTGAAGGAATTCACGTACGTTGGTTTCAGGCCATCTTCCTAATTAAGATAATGGCCGGAGTTGCACTGTACCTCTTATATACCCGATATTATACGGCGAGATCGGATGCCGACATTTTTAAATATTTCGATGACAGCAAGGTGTTATACAATGCCTTTTGGGAACACCCCTTAGACTTTCTGAAGATGTTTTTTGGCATCGGTGCCGAAAGCGAATATTTCAGATCCAACTACTACGATGAAATGAATACCTGGTTTAAGATCTACGACAGTCAGGTTTTCAACAATAATCGTACAATGATTAGAACCAACACTCTGTTCAGGTTCTTTTCCGGAGGATCGTATCATATCCATTCTATTTTCATGTGCTTCCTGTCTCTTACCGGCCTTACCCTGCTGATGAAGGCATTCAGAAGAACGACGGAAAAATTCGGGGTCATCTCCGTAATCTTGATTTGCCTTCTACCCTCTACATTACTATGGACATCGGGTGTTCTCAAAGAAGGAATAGTAATTATTTGGATGGGATTACTGGCATATTCCGGTAGTAAACTAAAGACGAAATTTTCGATCATACATACACTCTCCGTCGTATTCGCGCTATGGATGATCTTTACCACGAAGTACTATGTTCTGCTGTGCCTGATTCCTGTAGGTCTTTCTTTATTACTGGGCACATTTTGGAAAAAATTTCCGGCACTTAGATATGCGACAACAGCAGCGCTTGTTGTCATTTCCGGTTGGGCAGTTAGTCATTTCACGTCCATGCACACAGACCTGGTAACAGGGAAGCATGACGATATGATTCGGCATTCTTTAGCTGAAAACGCCGGTAGTCTTTTCGACCATCATCTATTTCTTGGAAGTGATTCATTTGGATACTGGGATTTGGTATTGCATAGCCCCAATGCTATCGCACAGTGCTTTATTCAACCAACGCCGAACAACCTCAGCTCGCCGATGTCATTACTGGCATTGGTTGAAAACATCTTTATCGTTCTGACATTAATGGTTTCTGTCATTTTTCTAAGCCGAAAAGCCAACCGCGAAATGGTGTTCGGAATTGTTTTGTTCACTTTGTTTCTCTATGCAATTCTTGGTCTAACTACGCCAAATGCCGGCGCCCTGGTACGTTATAAAATGCCTGCATTACCACTACTGATTCTGCTAGTGCTGGAATTAACTAACAAGGAAAAACTAACTTCGATCTTTCGATTAAAAAAAAGAAATCTATCTCAATGAAAAAAACCGTTCTTATCACAGGTGCAACTTCCGGCATTGGAGAAGCTACGGCCAGGCTCTATGCAAAGAAACAATACAGGATAATTATCACCGGAAGAAGAAAGGAGCGATTGGAAGGTTTGAGAAAACTGCTTGAATCTTCAGGCGCTGAGGTTCTTCCCCTGTGTTTTGATGTCCGCCATAACCATGAGGTGATTGAGCATCTTACCGAATTACCTGAAGGATGGAATCACATTGACATTTTAGTAAACAATGCGGGATTGGCTGTAGGCGCAGGTCCAATTGACAAAGGGCAAATTGATGACTGGGAAAGAATGATTGACACAAATATCAAAGGACTGCTTTACGTTAGTAAAGCAGTCATTCCCTACTTGAAGAAAAGCAATTGTCCGCATATTGTGAATATTGGATCCATTGCCGGGAAAGAGACCTATAAAAACGGCAACGTGTATTGTGCAACCAAACATGCTGTACAAAGTCTTTCGGATGCCATGCGAATCGATTTGTTGGAATACGGAATTAAAGTCACCAGCATATGTCCAGGAGCGGCAGAAACAGAGTTCTCCATAGTACGGTATCACGGAGACAAAGAAAAAGCAAAACAGGTGTATCAAAACTATGATCCGTTGGTAGCTGACGACATTGCAGAAACTATACTTTTTGCGACTTCAAGACCGAAACATGTGAGTATTTCCGACTTGCTAATCACCCCTTCGGTACAGGCCAACACCAGTCATTTTTTAAAGTAGTATGACCAGATTCTATATTTCAGTTACCCTTATCGCAATCGTCGCGACATTAAATTCATGTATTAAATCAGAAAGCTGCGATTTGATTATTCATAATGCCAGAATCTACTCTTTTGATGGCTCCGGTGAAGTGCACGAGGCCATGGCCATTAAGGATGGAAAGATTTTGGAACTGGGACCAGAACGACAAATCCTGAACAAATACAGATATGACGAATCTTATGATGCCCAATTAAAGCCAATTTATCCCGGGTTTATTGATGCTCACTGCCATTTTTTAGGATATGGACTTAGTCTTCAACAAGCTGAATTAAAAGAGTGTAATTCGTTTGAAGAAGTGCTGAAAACACTGGTTGAATTCGACAAAACTCGCGCTGGAACTTGGATTGAAGGCAGGGGCTGGGATCATACCAAATGGAAAGGAAGCAAATATCCAAACAAAAAAGCACTTGATTCTCTTTTCCCAAACACGCCGGTCCTTATCCGACGCGTAGATGGCCATGCCGCCCTGGTCAATCAAAAAGCTCTTGATATCTCCGGAATCGACTCCAGTACCCATTATCCGGGCGGACATATTGAAATTCTGGGTGGTGAGCTTACTGGAATATTGGTAGATAATGCTGTAGATAGCGTTATGAAATACATTCCGACAGCAAGTGAAGACCAAATGAAAAAAGCACTTATGGATGCCCAAGCCAATTGTTTCGAAGTTGGACTTACTACCGTAGATGACGCTGGACTACAAAAAAATGAAGTGGAGCTCATCCAGCACCTTCAAGAAGTTGGGTTGCTAAAAATGCGTGTTTACGCCATGCTAACAGACAATCAAGAGAACTTTGACCATTATCTGAAGTCCGGACCGATAAAAACGGACCGTTTAAACGTTCGTTCGTTCAAGTTTTACGGAGATGGTGCTTTGGGCTCCCGAGGTGCGTGCTTACTGAGGCCTTATGAAGACGCCCCGGGTAAGTACGGTATGCTGATTAACGAGGAAGAATACTTTAGAACGTGGGCTCAACGTGTTCACAATAGTGGTTTTCAGATGAACACGCACTGTATTGGAGATTCGGCGGCCAGGTTAATTATGAGCATTTACGGAGAAATTTTGGTGAAGCAAAATGACTTTCGTTGGAGAATTGAGCATGCACAAATCATTAACCAGGCTGACTTTGACATGTTCGGCAAATATTCGATTATCCCCTCTGTTCAACCCACTCATGCCACATCCGATATGCGCTGGGCAGTGCTTCGAGTGGGCCGGGAAAGACTGAAATATGGTTACGCTTATGACCAACTTCGTCAGCAAAATGGTCTGGTGGCATTAGGCACTGATTTCCCAATTGAAGACATCTCTCCCATTGAAACGTTTTACGCGGCCGTTGCTAGAAAAGATAAACTGGGCAACCCAAAAACCGGGTTTCAAACAGAAAATGCTTTGAGCAGAGAGCATGCTCTGCTTGGAATGACCAAATGGGCTGCAACGGCCAACTTTGAAGAACATGAAAAGGGAACACTCGAAAAAGGGAAGCTAGCCGACTTCGTTATTCTTGATAATGACTTAATGAATTGTCCTGAAGAGTCCATTCTTACGACTCGCATTATTAGAACTTACCTGAACGGAGAGTGCGTCTATAAAAACTGAAAGCCCCAGATTGGAGGACCTGAGACTTTCAGAAAGCAAGGAATTATAAGGAAAAACTTAGAATGAAGGACAGCTAATTGTCCTGAAAGATCGCTTCTTAGGCTTACACGTAAAGTCAATTCCTAAAGTAACTTCGTGCGCCCCGCCTGTACCTGTTCCTAGTTTGGAAATGGTAACATCGTAAGAATAACCGATCTTAATATAATCTGATTGGATACCAAGAGTAACGATGAAGGCATCTTTGTTACGATACCAAACACCACCTACAAGTGCATCCTTTTTCACATAAATACCCATGTTCAATTGGGTAAAATTGTCTTGTTGTCTGAACAAAATGTTCGGAGAAATACTTGAACTGGACGACGCATATTTACTGGCTACAGAGCCTCCTAAAGGAATATTGGCTCCGGCATGCGCTGTAAACTTCATTGGAAGTGGACTTTCCCCAAGAATTAAAGATTCGTTTGGCTGAGTCAGGTGATGTGCGGCAAAACCGGCGTAGAAAACATCAGAATAACCTATGATACCTGCAGCAAAATCAATTCCACTAACCGTACCGCCTCTTGGAATGTCATTGGTTTGGTACACAAATCCACGTCTTGGATCTATCATATCTCCAAACGTAAGTTTACTCCAGTCTAATGACTTCTGAAAGTAAGTAGCCTCCATTCCAAACTTCACGGAGAAACTTCTACCCAATGGCTGTCTGTATGAATACATAGCACTCACCCTTGTGGTCTTCAGTGTATTCTGTCCGGCCTGATCATTGGTAACCAATAAACCCAAACCACCTTTAATTCCATCCACATGCTGATCGTAGGCAAATGCAGTAGTTACATAATTACCTGTAATGGCTGGCCACTGATTACGGTAGTTCATCACTACCCTTGGACAGTTATGCGAACCTGCAAAAGCGGGGTTCAAATACAGCTTATTCGCATAAAACTGAGTAAACTCAGGATCTTGTGCATTCGCCTTATTAGGAAGGCAAAACAGAAGAGCGAAAGCTGAACCAAGTGCTACTGTTAGTGTTCTTTTCATATTTCCTTATAAAAATGCCAATGGGCTTTTTCTCTTTCCATCATTTAAAAGTACTCTCAACGAAGCTTCATGTGAGCCTTGTAACTTATCGGAAACCTTAGACTCCGTGAAGTCGAATCCATAAGTTAGTCTCAGGCGTTTCCCACCAACGCCTACTACTCCCTTAAGAGAACTATTACTAGAAAAACCAGCACCAGCAATCCAGTTAGTGTTGCTTTTTACACTTCCCATTTTAAATCTGGTGATTCCGCTAATCCAGAGTTCAGAGTTCCCAGCCTGATTGGTAAAAATCATTTGTGGTGAGAAGATAAACCCAGAGGTCGCATGCCTTTGATAATCTGTTCCAATCTGCACACTGTACTTTCTGTTCAGATTGTGCTCATTAGACAGGTCATCATTGTAAAGATTTTGTCCCGGTTCAAAAAGATGATCTACAGAACCTCCAACATAGAAGTGTGACGTGTTAAGCATTAGCCCCATAGACACATCTTTATACATGATCTTATCTGCTCTTGGCGCGTAACCACTAGAATAAGTATCATACACAACACCTCTTTCTATTTCCATCTGAGAATCGTAGTTGTAATTCTCAAAATTCACATCCATTCTATTTACCGAAAACTGAATTCCTGCAGTCAAAGATACACTTCTGGAGATATCCAACCGAGGTGCGTAACTAACACTTGCTGAGTACCCATTGTACATGCCGTTTTCGTAACTGGAATGACCCATTGCAAACCCAAGCCCACCGTGCAATTGCTCTATGTACTGATCAAAAGAAACAAGGTAAGTGGAAGTGGCATTTCCTGTACCCGACCACTGATTTCTATATCCGAAATTCAACCTTGGAGCAGCCAGGCCACCTACCAATGCAGGATTAACTTCGGTTGGCACCTCGTTGTCAATAATCATAATTGGATCGTGAACATTGGTAAGAGCCAGATCTCTGTCAAACAGCGGTTCGTGTTTCTTTCGCTCTGATTTTTTCTGACGGCTATCTTCTTTCTGGTTCTTTGCCCTTATTTTGGCCATTTCCTTATGGTTATCACGCTTGTTGTTCATGATATCCTGAGCCATTGCATCGCGCGCACTTTGTTTGCGTTTTCTTTTGGCAAGGAACCACTCTACGGAACGTTTTGCCTTTTCTTTCTGGCGACGAATTTCTTTGGCCAGCAGGTTATTTTTAATTTCTGTCACGTCACTCGCTCCAGCAGAGCGGAAAATTTCAGGATTTACCCTTCTACCGTCAATACGTTCTAAAAGTTTCAATTTTTCATTTAGTGAACCACCGTTTCCTGCCCCGGAAGCAGACGCTCCCGAAACAGAAAGTGGTTCATTTAGCGAGGTAAGTGGTGTATTCTCTCCACTCTGGCCTGAACCAGAAACAAGTGGCGAGTTATCAGTAGATGTAAGGGCGACCACCGGATTCAATCCATATTCCGGTGATAGTATTAAGTCGGTAGCGTCTGAAACGGTACTGCCACCTGTAGTTTCTTCAAATGGATTTCCAGTGAAATATAAAGTTAACGATGTTCCGATCAAAACCACCACCGCGGCAGCGTACTTCCAAGATCTTTGCAGCAGGCTTTGCTCAGCCACCATCAACGACTGTGCATTGGGGTACATAGGAACCACGCCGTCATCGTCGAGTCTTGCTTCTTCCCATGCCTCAAATTCATCAGCATACTGTGGATTCTTCTTAATGAAATCGCGTAATTCAATTTGCTCGTGCAACGACAAATTGCCCTCGAAGTAATCGAAAATCCACTTTTCTATATTATGATGATTAACTATCATGTACTATGCCACCAACACAGAAATGTCCTTAAGCTTATGCTTGACTTTCTGTCTCCCTCTGAACAAATAAACCTTTACCTGCGATTCATTCAGATGAAGTATTTCACCAATTTCTTTATAGTTATACCCTTCCAAATCTCTCAAAAGGATAATTTGACGCTGAATCTCCGGCAAACCTTCCAAAGCCTGCTCGATTAAATCTCTTAGTTCATAGGAGTGTCCATAGGACATCGGCTCATTGCAATTCTGATCTTCCATTAACAAAGCACGGTGCTTACGGGTATGATTGATCAACATATTATGAGCGGTGGTAAATAACCAGGATTTAGCCTTATTCAAAGGAACTTTCTTCCTGTTCTTCCACAATTTCTCAAAGGACTCTTGAACAATATCATTGGCATCTTCAGGGTTCCTCAGACATTTCACAACGTATCTAAATAACCTGCCGGAATATTCCTTTACCGCGATATTGTATTCTCTCCTATCCATTCAAGAGGCTATTGCGCCGTCTTACATTGGTGAAACAATTGGCATGTACTAAAAGTTACAGCCGATTGAAATAATAATTAAAAATAGTGTTTTTTCCTTTATTTACAATAACTAACAACAGATGAATGGTTACATTTCTTCTGCGAATTAGCAATTTAATTCGCCGACTTACGAAATATCCGAATTCTCAGGCTTATCGTTTGGTGAAAAGGGTTTATTTTAGAGCCGCTCATTTTTAGTATGCATGCATAATATTCTGATATGGAAAACGTAACTCGTTTATTCGACATCCCCTATTACCAGCTTCAGGAATTTCCGCAAGAGGTATCTCTGGCCGGAAAAATGAATGGACAATGGCGCACTTACTCTACCAAGGAGTATATCGACCAAGCCAATGCCATAAGCAGGGGATTATTAAGGCTCGGTGTTAAACCTGGTGATAAAATTGCGGTGATTTCGCACAACAACCGCCCGGAGTGGAATATTGTAGACATCGGAATATTGCAAACTGGAGCCATTAACGTACCTGTTTACCCAACCATTTCGGAGAACGACTACAAGTTCATTTTTAATGATGCGGAGGTGAATCTTTGCTTTGTTTCTAATGATGAATTATTCCAAAAAGTAAATAACATTAAAGCAGAAGTTTCTACTCTGAAAGATGTTTACTCGTTTACCGAAGTTACAGGATGCAAAAACTGGAACGAACTGTTTGAGCTTGGAACAGACGAATCAAATCAAAAAGAGGTAGATGAAATTAAGGCCGGTGTTAAACCGGAAGACTTAGCCACACTTATATACACATCGGGAACAACTGGTTTGCCAAAAGGCGTAATGCTTTCGCATAACAATATTGTGTCGAATTGTAAAGCATCGATTGAACGATTACCTACTGACACTGGTGCTGTTGGCCTTAGCTTTCTTCCTGTTTGTCACGTTTTTGAAAGGATGATATTGTACCTATACCAAATCACAGGTGTGTCCATTTATTTCGCTGAGTCCATTGACACCATCAAGGACAATATAGTTGAGGTTCGCCCGCACGTATTTACGGCCGTCCCCCGACTATTGGAAAAAGTGTATGATGGGATCGTAACCAATGGAATGGCGTCAGGTGGTTTGAAAGCAAAAATCTTTAAATGGGCACTAGATTTAACGGAGTCTTACGAATACGGCAAACACCCAAGCTTTCAAAGAAAAATTGCGGACAAATTGGTTTACTCTAAAATTCGCGAAAAATTGGGAGGAAGAATTGAAGCTGTTGCCTCTGGTTCAGCGGCACTGCAACCTCGGTTAGCAAGATTTTTTCACGCTATTGGAATTCCAGTGTTCGAGGGATACGGACTTACCGAAACATCCCCTGTAGTTAGCGTAAATGCCGATCTGAACAACGGTGTAATGTTTGGCTCAGTTGGCCACGTATTGAAGGGGGTGGAAGTAAAGATCGCCGAAGACGGAGAAATTCTGGTGAAAGGCCCTAACGTAATGATGGGTTATTACAAACGACCTGATTTTACGGACGAGGTAATAGATAAAGAAGGATGGTTTCATACAGGAGACATTGGGCATTTTGAAGGAAAGTTTTTACGGATTACAGACCGCAAAAAAGCCATGTTCAAAACTTCTGGCGGCAAATACGTTGCTCCGCAAGTAATGGAGAACAAATTCAAGGAATCGCGATTCATCGAACAAATTATGGTGATCGGAGAAAATGAAAAACATCCGGCGGCACTTATTGTGCCAGCAGCTTATTGTCTGGAGTGGGCAAAAGAAAATAACATTTCCTGTTCTGCTATGACCGAACTTGTAAAGGATGAAAGGTTTATAAAGCAGATGCAGCAGGAAGTCTCCAGATTCAATGAGAATTTCGGAAAATGGGAACAAGTGAAGAAGTTTGAACTCCTTCCAGAAGAATGGAGCATTGAAGGTGGAGAACTTACCCCGACCCTGAAATTGAAGCGGAAAGTTATCATGTCTAAGTACGAGCCTCAAATCAAGGCCATCTACGGAGCATAACTACTCCTAAACGGATATAGACGGTTTTTTTTATTCAAAAAAGCGCCGTATTTTTGAATGGAGTTTGGAAAACAGCTTCGCCTGCAGCGTTGTTTACATCCACGTCCAACCCACTACTAATAATACTCGCGCATTAATGAAGAACTTAGCTATACTGGCCGTGTTTTGTATGCTCGCTACATTCGTTTTCTCTCAGGAACGGTCGGCTCAACGTATTACAACCTATACGGTTTATTTGAATGCTCTCAAACATCAACATCAGGTTGATGGAATTAAAAACTCTGTTTCAGAAATCCCTCACGTGGTGTCGTGCGAATTGAACTGGATCGACTATGAGTTAATATTTGTAGTTGAAGAGGGTTCGGATCATGGGAATTTTCCAATGGAGAGATTAAAAGCAATCGTTCAGGAAAACAACGCACAACTGGTAAAATTTGAAAAGGAGATTAAGAAATGAGACACGTTCTGATTATCACTTCCTTTTTGCTGCCAATAAGCTTATTTGCACAGTCTGACGATTGCTCTTCTGCTGTTTCTATTACACCCAACCTTACAACCTGTTCATACGAAGCAGGTTCATCTTCAGGTGCCACGGAGAGTATTCCCACCTGCTCAGGTGGTGGAGATGCCGACGATGATGTTTGGTATCAGTTCGTTGCTAATAGTACAGACATGACCATTACGGTAGATCCAACTGTTGGCTACGATGCCGTTATCCAGTTGTTCTCAGGCACGTGTGGATCACTTACCTCGATTCAATGTGAAGATGTGAACGCAGCCAACGGAGACGAGGTTCTTGTGGCGTCTGGACTGACCAATGGAGCCACCTATTTTGTACGAGTGTACCACTATGGTACGGGATCAGGTACCAATACCTTCAACATTTGCGTTACCGGATTGGCACCATCAAACAATGATGTCCCTTGTTCTGCCTACGTATTGCCAACTGTAACCCCATCTTGTAATTTTCAGGTTTATACCAATTCCGGCGCATCTGATTCTGGCGAGGGGACTCCTTCAGGATGTGGGGGCTCGGCTCCTTTTGACGGGGGTTATTTAGGAGGAGATGTTTGGTTCAAAGTAGAAGTTCCTCCTAGCGGGGAACTGGATATTCATACACTGGGAATTGACTTTGCAGATGGCGCAATGGCTCTGTATTCCGGAGCTTGTGGCGCGCTTACCATGCTGGAATGTGATGACGACGGTGATCCGGGAGATGGAATTTTGATGCCCCACATATACTACACCGGGCTCACACCCGGAGACACCATGTATGTGCGATTCTGGGAATATGATAACAACGCATTCGGTCAGTTTGGAATCTGTGTTTCAACACCAACAAACGACAGCTGTGTTACGGCTCAAGAGATTTGTGATTTGAACGGATATGGTGGAATTACCAGTTCTGCCTACGATATTGACGTTACCAGCTCCATGTGTGGTATTGGTGATTGGATGTCGCCTAATCCGGGTTGTGTTTTCGGGACGGGCTATACCGGACCATCTCCCGTACAAATTGACAACAACAGCTGGCTCAAGTTTACAGCTAGCGCAACTACAGCAGATCTGTTCGTTCAGGTAAATTCCTGTCAAAACGGTAATGGAATGCAAATGCAGATTTTTGAAAGTTCAGACTGTATCAATTTCACACCCGTCTCCAACTTTCTTGAAACAGCCACATCTCAATCAGTTACGGCAACCGGGCTTACCGTTGGAAACGAATATTACATTGTGGTTGATGGATTTGCCGGTGACATATGTTCATACACCATCACGGCAACCAATGGTGTTCAGGTGGTGGAAGCCATCGCAACACCTACTGAACTTTGTTTCGGAGCGGATGCAGATA
This sequence comes from Parvicellaceae bacterium, assembly GCA_965267315.1. GTDB lineage: Bacteria > Bacteroidota > Bacteroidia > Flavobacteriales_D > Parvicellaceae. The sequence continues at coordinate 2,114,636 of OZ253949.1, read as the reverse complement.
TTGAAGCACAGGTTACGGGAACCGGAACTTATACCTACACGTGGTCATCCGACCCCCCGGGTACATACCCTTCCACACCTATAATCAATGTATCTCCAACAGTGAGTACAGAGTACGTAGTGGATATTACCGGTGTTTGCGGGTCTGTTGTTTCCGCTTCGGCACTTGTAATTGTAAACGAACTTCCTATTGCGGATGCCGGAAGCACTACCCATCTGGATTGTAACACCCCAACCGCACAATTGGATGGCACCGCGTCCAGTTCTGGCGGGTATACTTACAACTGGACAACACCGGACGGCAATATAGTATCGGGCGGCACAACAACCACTCCAACCATTAATCAGGCCGGAACATATACCATACATGTAATTGACACTAAAACCGGCTGTGAAGACTCTGCGGCCGTTACTATAACCGATGACTTTACGGCTCCCGTTGCCTCTGCTTCGGGCGCCACTACCATTGACTGTAACACACCCACTACAACCCTTGGGGCAACAGGAGGTGGTTCTTACTCATGGACTGCTTCCGGCGGTGGAAATATTGTAAGTGGTGGCTCAACCGCAACGCCTACGGTAGATGCAGGTGGAACTTACACGGTGACGGTTACAGCAGCAAATGGATGTACGGATACCGACAATGTAACTGTTACCGGAGACTTTACAACACCAACTGCCGGAGCTGGAGCAGATTTCACGATTGACTGCAACACACCAACTGCAAACCTCTCGGGATCAGGTGGCGGAACTTACTCCTGGGTCGCTTCGGGCGGCGGCAATATTGTGAGTGGTGCAAGTACAGCCTCTCCATCTATTGATGCTGGAGGCACTTACACCGTGACGGTAACACTTCCCAACGGTTGTACGGACACGGATGCCGTGACCGTTACAGCTGATTTCACCACACCAACTGCAGGTGCAGGAGCAGATTTCACTATTGATTGTAATACGCCAACCGCTAACTTGTCCGGAACCGGAGGAGGATCTTATGCATGGACAACCTCAGGTGGAGGAAATATTGTGAGTGGTGGATCTACGGCTACGCCTACGGTAGATGCTGGAGGCACCTATACAGTAACTGTTACCCTGTCTAACGGATGCACCGACACGGATGATGTAACAGTAACAGGAGATTTCACAACGCCTACGGCAGACGCCGGAGCAGATTTCACAATCGACTGTAATACCCCAACTGCAAATCTATCGGGCACCGGAGGAGGTTCCTACTCATGGGCAGCCTCAGCTGGCGGCAATATTGTAAGTGGCGGTTCGACAGCTACGCCTACCATTGATGCTGGAGGTACCTACACGGTAACTGTTACAGCGGCTAATGGTTGCGCGGATACCGATGTAGTAAATGTAACAGGAGACTTCACAACGCCTACGGCAGATGCGGGAGCAGATTTCACAATTGACTGTAATACGCCAACAGCAAACCTCTCGGGGACCGGTGGCGGAAGTTATTCCTGGGTAGCTTCAGGGGGTGGCAATATTGTGAGTGGTGGTTCAACGGCAACTCCATCAATAGATGCAGGTGGCACCTATACCCTAACGGTTACTGCTGCCAACGGATGTACAGACTCAGATGCTATTACCATTACCGGTGATTTTGCCACACCAACGGCTGATGCGGGATCTGCAGGTGTTGTTGATTGTAGCAGTCCACAAATTAATCTTTCGGGCTCCGGTGGAGGAACATATTCCTGGTCTACTTCGGATGGGAATATTATAAGTGGTGGTTCAAGTGCCAGCCCTACTGTGGATGCATCAGGAACTTATTTGGTAACCGTAACAGCGTCTAACGGATGCACAGACATTGATTCCACCACAGTAACGGTAGACACCATTGCTCCTACCGCGGATGCCGGTGCCGATCAATTACTAACGTGCGATTCCACATCGGTAAATTTGGACGGGACTGCTTCTTCAGGAACCGGAATTGGCTATTCCTGGTCTGGCCCTGGAGTGGTGTCAGGCGGAACCAGTTCTATAGCCGTGGCCAACGTTCCGGGCACTTATTTACTTACTGTAACCGGTAGCAATGGCTGTACCGATACCAACTCGGTTGTGGTGATCCCGGATGCTAACCTGCCAACGGCCGACGCCGGTGCCGGCGGTTTGATTGACTGTAATAACCCTGAAGCGGTACTCAACGGATTGTTAATTGCCGATCCCAATATTGTTTACCAGTGGACCACCTCAGGTGGCAATATTGTAACTGGAGGAACCAGTACAACTCCTACTGTTGATGCTGCAGGCACTTATTACCTGGCGGTATCTGACACTTCTAACGGATGTACTGCAATTGATTCTGTTATGGTAACAGCCGACACCATACCTCCTACAGTAATCATTTCACCAACGGATTCCATTCATTGCAATCAATTACAGATTATTATTGATGCTTCGGCATCTTCAGGTAGTATAGATAGTTATTCCTGGTCTACTTCCGATGGTAATATAGTTTCCGGAAGTAGCGATGATTCTGTTGTGGTAGATGCAGGTGGAACTTATACATTGATTGTAACAGGAACCAATGGCTGTTCCTCAGGAGCCACCGATGCAACCGTGTTTGAATCTGGCGGGCCGTTTGCAGACTTTATGGCCACTCCCGATAGTGGTCAGTTTCCCCTGGACGTAAGTTATATGGATATGTCTGCGGGAGCCTCCACCTATGCCTGGGACTTTGGAAACGGGGCAACGGATTCAATTAGTAATCCGAACTACATATTCACTACACCAGGAACATACACCACTACTCTGGTTGTAACCGATGAAAACGGATGTGCAGACACAGCCTTCCATACCATCATTGTGGTCGGTGATCTTATTGTGGAAATCCCGAACATCTTCACACCCAATGGAGACGGTGATAACGATGAATTCGTACCTATCATCACCAACGCGAAATCGGTAGAAGGTGTTGTTTACAATCGCTGGGGACAGCTGCTCCATGAGTGGTTTCAACCCAAAGCAGGTTGGAATGGCCGCACCAGTGCCGGGCAATATGCACCGGAAGGAACTTATTACTTCATCATGAAAATCGTTGATTATCAAGATGAAGTTCACGAGTTTACCGGATTCTTTGTGCTTCAGCGATAAGTATTGTTTCTTTGACCAATGAATTTTCTGTCCGTTGAGGGACTGTCAAAGTCTTATGGAATCAAAACGCTCTTCGAAGACGTTACCTTTGGTATTGATCAGGGACAGAAGGTAGCATTTGTTGCCAGGAACGGAACTGGAAAGTCCACAATGCTGAGATGTATATACGGTTCTGAGCAACCAGACTCAGGACGGGTTGTTTTTCGTAAAGGTGTGTCCATTCGATTTCTTGAACAGAGCCATGATTTTCCTAACGGAATGGCTCCCTTCGATCTCATCATGAATGCTGAAACGGAGGAGATCAAGGCCATCAAGAGATATCGTCAGGCTACGAAAAATGAAGAGGCTTCTTCAAATTTCCAGAAGGCCTTCGACGATATGAATCGTTTGAATGCCTGGGAAAAAGAGATTAAAATTGAAGAAATCCTGAGCAAATTGAAGCTTGACACCATTCAGGTTACCTCAGAGCACTTTTCGGGAGGACAAACCAAGCGCGTTGCCTTGGCAAAAATATTAGTCGATGAACCGGATTTCTTAATTCTGGATGAGCCCACCAACCACCTGGATCTGGACATGATTGAATGGCTTGAAGAGTACCTAAGTCGATCAAAATGCACCTTGTTTATGGTGACTCACGACAGATACTTTTTAGACAACGTATGCAACGAAATTATTGAACTTGACGGTGGAAGTATATACAGATACAAGGGCAACTACTCCTACTTTCTTGAAAAAAGAAATGAACGCTACGAAATTCAGGATGCCAATGTAGCCAAGGCTAAAAATCTCCTAAGAACCGAACTGGAATGGATGCGTCGTCAGCCAAAGGCCCGGGGTACAAAAGCGAAATCCAGAATTGACAATTTCTATAACCTAAAAGAGCAAGCCTCCCAAACCACAGACGATAGCAGCATTGACCTGAAAATCAATATTCAAAGGTTGGGCACAAAGATTTTGGAATTTCATAATGTCTCAAAATCATACGGGGATTTAAAAATTCTCGACAAGTTCAACTACACATTTAAACGAAACGAAAAGGTTGGTATTGTTGGATACAATGGTTCCGGAAAATCTACCTTTTTGAAAATGATTACAGATGGTTTGGAGTATGACTCCGGGAAAATCGTCGTTGGCGAAACTGTGGTTTTCGGGCACTACCACCAGGAGGGCATCCAACTCAAGGAAGATAAGAGAGTCATAGAAGTTGTAAAAGACATCGCTGAGGTAATTCCACTGGAAAAAGGCAAAAAGATTACTGCGCTTCAACTGCTAGAACGTTTTCTTTTCCCCAAGGAACAGCACTGGGCTCTGGTATCCACACTTAGCGGGGGTGAAAAAAGAAGGTTGTACCTATTGACCATTCTAATGAAAAACCCCAACTTTCTGATTCTGGATGAACCGACAAACGACCTCGATCTGTTCACCCTGAATGCTCTTGAAGAATACCTCGGAAATTTTACGGGTTGCTTACTGATTGTCTCGCATGATAGATTCTTTATGGACAAGATGACTGATCACCTGTTTGTTTTTGAGGGCAATGGAAAGGTGAAGGACATTAACGGAAATTATCGAAAATACCGGGAGTTACAGAAACAGGAAATCACCCCCGCAAAAAAGACATCAAGCCAGTCGGGTTCACCGGTGAAAAAGGAGGCGGATAAACCGAAAACCAAACTCTCCTACAACGAAAAAAGGGAGTTTGAAAGTTTAGAAAAAGACCTTGATGATCTGGAAAACGAAAAGGTCAGACTAACGGAAGAACTGAACTCCGGAATCTCCGACTCGGAACGGATCAAGGAGATTTCACTTCGATTAAATGAAATCATTGACGAACTCGACACCAAAGAAATGAGGTGGCTGGAATTGAGTGAATATGTGTAGTATCGCTAATTGATATCACACAGTCCCTACCACACAAATTCGAATTCCCCTTATAGGTTCACATACGGTATCAAGCCTCTTACTCCCATATCCACAACCGTATCTCCGGCAGATGGCTCGTAGATTCCATCGCCTGCGGGATCGGTGAACTCAAAGCTCTTATTCGTAGATACCGACATGGTAATAACGATATCATCCGTTTCGTTCCCGGTTATCGTTAAAGGAGTTGGAAACGCCCCGGTTACAACACAAGATCCCGGTGGAATTGGTGAGGAAGCAAACAATGGATTTGGAACCGTGGTAGCACCTTCCGGTGCCTGCCCGGAAATAAGTGGAATCGTTCCTGGGAAACCACTATCATCCACTTCCACAACCCAATATCCCTGCAGTTTATCATCATTCACCGTATGGGTTTTAGTTTTCACTACAAAATCGGTGATGTAGGTATTGAAACCTACAAAAGACGCAACGGTCATATTCAGATCCATACCGGATTCCCTTACCGGCACGTCGTAATTCTGGTAGGTAAGCGAACTTCGTAAGTACTCATAAGTGCCAGGAGTAATCGAGCTAATAGGTACTGAAAGAAATATTTGATTCTCCGGAGCAATTGTGGCTTTGTCAAAATCTACTGCCACGTCTCCCCCAGCCGATGTCACCGCTCCATTATACACAATCTCTCCATTTCCAAGTGCTGTAAAAGCGCCTGGTGCCAATTCGACGTAATTGGTACTCATCCCGTTAAATGCCGGACTAATTCCCGAATGACCTGAAGGTACGGTTGAAGGGTTGCCAGTATTATCCAATCTGGCCTGCGTTGAATCAAATTTGAACTTAAACACCAGGTACGGTCCCGCTTCCATTGTTTGATCGTCTGTGGCCGTTTCCTTCTTACAAGAGGCTCCTACTATGATCAAAACAATCAATAATGCACTCCACTTTGCGGCTTTCATAGGCATCGATTTATCTCTGCAAGTTACAAAACTGTGTCTTTTCCCAATCCTGTGCATTCTATTGAATATGAGACCTGTTATTTTTTTCACTTGTTTTTGCTTCATTGTTGGGTTTTCCTGCAGCCAAACTCCTGAACCGAATCCAAGAACACAAAGCATATTGGCACCTGAGAAACTCCATGTTGACTCAATTCTAGAACCGGGTACCGGTGATTCCGTATGGAAGTTGGTAGATCCGTATGCCCACCTTTCAAACGACAAAACATTGGAACTGTACAATAGCGAATTAAAACCGGCGGCTCAAAAACTTCGAAATTCACAGCAATCTCCGGATACAGCATTTTACCAGGCCTTAACACAACTTTGGCCGGCCTGGTACGGAACAACGTGGGATTTTAATGGGTATACGCACAAACCAAGAAAAGGAATGATCGCCTGCGGTTATTTTGTATCAACCACTCTCAGAGATGCCGGGATGAAACTTAATCGCTACGACCTGGCTAAACTTTACTCACATGCTATTTGTACCAACATATGTGGGGATTCTGTTCAGGATTTCTTTGACATTTCAGAAATGGTAGAGCATATAGAGTCCAGACCAAACGACATCTACATAGTGGGTCTGGACAATCACGTTGGTTTTCTCCAAAAACAAGGCAAAAACGTCTTTTTCGTCCATTCAAACTACCTGGATCCGGTCGCTGTAACCAAGGAAATTGCCCTGGAATCGGAAGCATTGAATAGCTCCAGGCGCTATGTCCTGGGCAGCATTCTGCGCAATAAAGCGATTCTCGTTAAGTGGAGAAACGGACAGGAAATATTCATCGACACGAAATAGTTTTTCAAACTTTTTACCTTTTTGTTTGAAAATATTAATGTTTGATTTATGTTTGCATGGTGAAGTTGTAATTCATGATGCAGAAAAAAGAAAACAAACGAAAAACAATCCTTGAGAAAGCGGTAGAGTGCTTTACCCGCTACGGTTACGATAAAACCACCCTAGATGACATTGGCAAAGCATGTCATCTCAACAAAGCGTCCCTTTATTATTACTACAAGAACAAAGAGCAGATTTTTCTGAACGTTCTTCAGAATGAAGCGATGGATTACGTAAATGCCATTGATGAGAAGATTCTGAAAATCAAAGATCCGGAGAAGAGAATTCTCAAGCTGATGGACTTTCGCTTGGAGAATTACCAAAAGATACTGAATCTGCACAAGCTGAGTATCGAGAATCTACATGTCATCAACGATAAATTCAAGAGTGAACTGGAGCGATTGGAACAATTGGAACAAAACGTAATTGAAGTGGCTCTTAAGGAGTTTTATAAAGGAAAAGACGTGGTCAAAATTGCGCGCTCGATCATGCTTATTGCCAACGGAATAAAACACGAATATCTGAGAACCGCAGATACACTTTTTGCCTACGAAGTAGACTATTCCGAGGTAAGAAAAGAAGTGGAATATGCGGTCCAGCTAATTTTAAAAGGAATAAAATGAACAATAAAACGGCCCTTATAACAGGTGCATCTTCTGGTATTGGAAAGGAATTTGCCAGAATTCATGCGGAGCAAAAAAACGATTTGGTTATTGTGGCCAGGAGGCTGGAGAAACTTCAGGAACTGAAGAACGAGTTGGAGCAAGCCCACAGGATAAAAGTTCATGTGATTGCCAAAGATCTGACCGACACCACCGCTCCGAAAGAAATTTATGATGAAGTAATTGCTAGTGGAATTAATATAGAGTACCTCATTAACAACGCTGGTTTCGGTGGGCACGGAAAATTTCACGAGCGCAGTTGGGAAGACGATCAGGCAATGATTCAACTCAACATAATGGCACTTACAGAACTTACCCGCCGGTTCCTTCCAGACATGGTAAAACGCAATTCGGGCAAAGTGCTTAACGTGTCCTCTACTGCTAGCTTAATGCCAGGACCGCTACAGGCTGTATACTTTGCAACAAAGGCGTATGTAACCTCTTTCAGCAATGCTGTGTGGCAAGAATTGAAAGACACTAATGTAACGGTAACTGCGCTCCTGCCGGGAGCCACCGAATCCGAATTTGCCAGCACTTCCGGTATGGATAAAACCGACTTATTCAAGCATACTTTCCCTGCCCGGCAGGTTGCACAAACGGGTTATGATGCCATGCTGGATGGCAAACTGAACGTAAAAGCAGGCCTGAGTTTCGGCCAGAAGATGATGATGGCAACAATACCCCTGTCTCCCACTAAACTAGTGATGAGCCAGGTAGAAAAAATGCAGGAGGTAAATTAAATGGAAATCAACAAGAATGCTCCGGTTCTGGTAACCGGGGCAACGGGTTACGTTGCCGGTTGGATAGTGAAAAAGTTGCTGGAAGATGGAGTCCATGTTCGTGCCTCAGTTAGAGATAAAAGTAAACCCGGTAAGTTCGAGCATCTAACAAAAATTGCCAAGCAAGCTTCCGGAGAGTTGGAAATTGTAGAAGCGGATCTACTTGAGATTGGATCATTCGATAACGCGGCGGAGGGATGTGAATTAATTATTCATACCGCTTCTCCTTTCAAATTCATGGGACTAAAAGACCCTCAAAAGGAGCTCGTTGATCCTGCAGTTAACGGAACAAAGAACGTTTTAGGCGCGGCCAGCAAATCTTCCTCTGTGAAACGGGTGGTTCTAACATCCAGCGTAGTGAGTATTTATGGAGATGCCATTGATGTTCGACAAACGGAAAACGGTATCTTTGATGAAAGCCACTGGAATACCACCAGTTCTATAGATCATCAACCCTACTCATACTCTAAAGTACAGGCAGAACGGGTCGCCTGGAAAGTTTATGAACAGCAGAATCAATGGGATTTGGTGGTCATCAATCCGGGATTTGTGCTCGGCCCATCGCTCACTTCAAGAAACGACTCTACTTCTATTGAATACATGATCAATCTGACAGACGGAACCTTTAAAATGGGTGTTCCGGAGTTATATTATACCATGGTTGATGTGAGGAACATAGCTGAAGCGCACATTCGTGCCGGTTTCAACCCAAATGCATCGGGCAGACACATTGTGGTAAATGAAACGGTGGAAATGCTGGAAATGGCCAAACAGATTGAGCGGGACTTCCCCGGAAAATTCAAAACCCCACGAAAACACCTGCCTAAATTTCTCGCTCTTTTATTCGGACCTCTGCAAGGAATTACCCGTGACTTTGTACGTAAGAATGTTGGAATTCACTATGAAATGAAAAACGACAAGAGCAAGCAACAACTGGATATAAATTACATTCCGTGGCAGCAAACATTAAATGAACATGTTGAGCAACTGCTTGCAGACAATTTGATCAAATCCAAATAGAAAAAGACCATGAAAACAGCATTAATCACAGGAGCATCTTCAGGTATTGGCAAAGAACTTGCGATTTCACACGCGAAGCGCAAAGGCGACCTAGTGATCGTAGCAAGACGTGAAGAGCAACTGCAAAATTTAAAATACTCGCTTGAAGATCAATATGGGATTCACGTGGAGGTCATTGTACAGGATCTGCTGAAGAAAGATGCCGCAAAAAAAGTATTTGACCAGGTAATAGAGAAAAAAATCCGGGTGGAATACCTGATCAACAACGCAGGTTTTGGAAGCAATGAATTGTTCAAAAATACAAACCGAACTACCATCAATCAGATGATGCAGTTAAACATGGGAGCGCTTACTGATCTGTGTCACATTTTCACCAATTACTGGATTGAGCACGGCATTCAAGGCAAGATCATGAATGTGGCCAGCACCGCTGCATTTCAAGCTGTTCCATTCTTTACTGTATATGCGGCCACCAAAGCTTACGTATTATCCCTCAGCGAAGGCCTTGCTCTGGAACTAAAACGAGACGGCATAACGGTAACGGCCCTTTGCCCCGGGCCTACTAAAACTGAATTTTCCGCCAATGCCAACATGGACCAGGATTTGGCGAATCATAAGTTGCTGCCCACCGCTAAAGAAGTAGCAGAATATGGATATAGAAGGATGCTTCGCGGACAAACCGTGGCCGTTCATGGAGCCTTGAACCGGGTTGGAGCAAGTTCTGGCAAACTGTTACCAAGGAAGATGGTTGCCACGGTTGCAGGACAGGTGATGAAGAAGGCTGGAGGGCACTAGTTGCTTATAATAATTACCACTTATCCCATATTTATTCTGGACCGGGCCTGTTACTCGTATATCCTTATATGAGTTCAACATTTAAGCTTCGTAAGCCTCCAATGCCTTCTCAGTTTCTTTTGGGAGGTTTGCTGATGCTATTTAGTTGTGTGCTGGCCACATTCAGCGGCTATACGTTACTAGGTTGTGTTGTTGGCCTGTTCTTTTGCCTCCATCAGGAGGGCTGGGAGTTCGAACATTCCGGTAATCGGTATCGGGAATTCAGTTCTTTCCTTGGTTTAAGGAAAGGGCAATGGCACTCGGCCGACCAAATCCACTATTTGAGCATTATCAGCTCCAGAGTTGCCTCTACCATCCAATCACCATTCACTTCTCAAGGAATAACCGACCACGATCTGTACTACAAAGTCGTTTTGCTCAATGCCACCCACAGCCGAAAAATAGATGTCTTTGCCAACAAGGCTTCGGCAGAGGCCAGGGCAACCGCTGCGGAATTAGCGAGAATACTTAATGTTCCAATTGTTAAGTACTCTCCACCGGAGCGAAAGAGGAAGTGAAGCTTTGAAATTCTCGAGGAAAAACTCACTTATCGAAATCCTCATAAAGCAAATACTTCTTGCGTACAACAAGAAAATCCTGAACTCCTTCCTGCCAGGTAGCGGCGATCTCATCGGCAGTTTTTCCAGCTTCAATCATCTTTCTGATTTCACGATCTCCGGTGAGTAACCGAAAAAACCCATCGGTTCGGAAGAAGTGCTCCTTGTCGGTTGAATTTTGGTAGAACTCTATAAGCCACTTCAGGTACAACACCCGCTGTTCACGCATGTGCCTTGCTCCGAACTCAGACAAATCATACCCATTGCACTCTTTACCCTGATGTTTTGGCTTACTGGCACCTGGTTTTGGTTCCGGAGTAAAGTTGTAATCTCCCCCTTTATTGAAAGGTGAACCAACCAATTGAAATTGCTTATCCGTTCCTCGTCCAATACTCACCTGAGTTCCCTCAAATAAACACAAACTAGGATACAGGTAAATGCTCGACATATTGGGCAGATTCGGACTTGGTTTTACTGGCAACTTGTAAAAATCACTATGCGAATAGTTGGCGCATTTTACGACGGTCAAATCGCATTTTACTTGGTTTTTCAGCCATCCTTCGCCATTGATCATTTGTGCGTACTCGCCTACCGTCATACCATGCACAACCGGTACCGGGTGCATTCCCACAAAACTTTTATTCTCCATTTTAAGAACCGGGCCATCTACGTAATGTCCATTTGGATTGGGTCTATCGAACACCAGAAACTTCTTCCCTTGTTCTGCGCATGCTTCCATTACATAATGCATTGTAGAGATGTAAGTATAGAAGCGTGCCCCTACATCCTGAATATCAAATATTACAACGTCCACATCTGCGAGTGCGTCTGCACCCGGCTTTTTACTCCTCCCGTGAAGCGAGAGTATCGGCAAGCCTGTTTTCTCATCTACTCCATCCTTAATCTTAGCTCCTGCATCCTGCCGGCCTCGGAATCCGTGTTCGGGTGCAAAAACTTTTTTCAGGGCGATTCCATTTGCCAAAAGAAAATCCACCGTGTGCTGGTCTCCTGCCACAGATGTATGATTACCGACCAATGCTACTGATTGCCCTTTCAACAAGCTCAGGTATTCATTGGTGCGCTCAACACCTGTAATGATATCTTCAGAGTAAGAAACGGAATCCGAAAAATTCACTTGCGGCTGTCCTTTTACCAACGTGGAAAACAACATACACGTGAGGATTAAAATCCCTCTAACCCGTGTTATGTTTGTGTACTTTAGCATCTACTTATTTTGAATACTGAATACTTTATAGCAAAACGCATTGCTAAAGGTGGCAAAAATTCCAATCGCTTTTCGAAGCCAATTATCCTTTTTGCAACCGCTGGCATCGCGCTCGGCATGATCGTAATGATTCTGAGCGTAAGTATTGTAACCGGTTTTCAAACTGAAATCAAGAACAAAGTCATTGGTTTCGGTTCTCACATTCAAATCACCAACGGAGGTGTTAACTACTCCTACGAATCGTCCCCAATGCATCGCGACGCTCCGTTTCTTAGTTCATTACAAGCAATGCCTGAGGTAAAACACATCCAAAGTTATGCCATAAAACCAGGTATTATCCGATCTAACGGTGATACCATTACCACCGAGGGCAAGGACATCGTTTCAAGAGACATTCAGGGCATTGTAGTAAAAGGAGTTGGAACCGACTACAACTGGGATTTTTTCATGGATAAACTGGAGGATGGTGGAAAGATTCCCAATTTCGGTGTGCGCTCAAAAAACGACAGCATTCTCATTTCAAGATATGTTGCTGACAAACTAAAGATTCAACTTCACGATAGAGTTTCTACCTATTTCATCAAGGATAGTGGGCCGAAGGAACGCAAGTTTTATGTAAGCGGTATCTATGACACCGGACTCGAAGATTTCGATCGGCAATTTATTTTGGCGGATATCCGCCAGGTGCAGGATCTCAACCAATGGGGAATTGAAACATCTCTTAAATTGAGCGATCAGTGTAACGGGGACTTTTTTATGATCGAAGCTATGTCCTTTACTAACAGGGACAACGTGCTTTATGCCTGGAATGATCAGGGATTCATGAATCAGGATAAGTTGGCTTTATCCATTAAGAAAGACACTACCATTCGGGTAGTTGCAGCCAACTTTACAAATGAAGATTTCGGGATCGCCCCTACCATGATTACAGATCCTGATACGGCCTATCTTGAGATAAAATTTGATACAATCGAAAGTGAATGTCCCTGTACACAGGTTGATGCCGCTTCGAATTATTCTGGTGTCAACGATACCACTTTACGTTACCATTTCGGAGAGTCAGAAATCACAACCGTATTTTACTCTCCCCCAGGTTCGCGGGGTAATTATATTGGTGGATATGAGGTATTGCTCCGAAATTTCGAAGACCTAAGAAATGCCTCGTCGCTAGTGCATGGGAACATGTTAGGAATGTACTCGGTAAACACCATAGACGAGATGCATCAGGACATTTTTGGTTGGTTGGATATGCTGGATGCCAATGTTTATGTCATCATCATTCTCATGATCGTCGTGGCGATTATCAACATGACGGCTTCGCTGTTGATTCTCATACTGGAAAGAGCAAATATGGTTGGCGTGTTAAAGGCACTCGGAGCGTCAAACTGGAATGTTCAAAAGGTCTTCCTTATTAACGGTGCTATACTTATTCTAAAGGGACTTTTAATCGGTAATGGAATTGCTTTCCTCATCATCTGGCTGCAAAATCAATTCGGCTTTATTCAGCTGAATCAGTCCACGTATTTTGTAAAGGAAGTTCCGATGTACTTCACTCCCGGATACGTCGTTATTCTCAATGTTTTCACGCTAATTGTATGTGTGTTAGTATTGCTTCTACCTGCGCTGTTTGTAACCAGAATTACACCGGTGAAAGCAATCAGATTCGATTAGAAAATCTAACTTTGTCTCCGACTTTGAGAGGCATGAAATACTACAACAACGTACTTGAAACTATCGGCAACACGCCATTAATTAAAATCAATACGCTCTGTAAAGGGGTGAAAGCAACTGTACTGGCTAAGGTAGAGACTACCAATCCCGGGAACTCCGTAAAAGACAGAATGGCACTTCAGATGATTGAGGATGCCGAAGCGGATGGCAGGCTAAAACCAGGGGGGACAGTAATTGAAGGCACCTCCGGGAATACGGGTATGGGTCTGGCATTGGCATGTATTGTAAAAGGATACCGACTTATCTGTGTGCTTAGTGATAAGCAAAGTAAAGAGAAGATGGACATTCTTCGGGCAGTTGGAGCCGAAGTTCATGTTTGTCCTACAAACGTTTCACCTGACGATCCTCGATCTTACTACTCTGTATCGAAAAGACTGGCTACTGAAATTCCAAATTCATGGTACGTAAATCAATACGATAACCCATCAAATACCAAGGCACATTACCTTCAGACAGGTCCTGAAATATGGGAGCAAACCGAGGGACAAATCACTCATTTTGTAGTGGGTGTTGGAACCGGTGGAACAATTTCCGGTGTGGGCAAATATTTGAAAGAGCAAAATCCTGACATTAAAATTTGGGGGATTGACACGTACGGTTCTGTTTTCAAGAAATATCATGAAACGGGTATTTTTGATAAGAATGAGATTTACCCTTACATCACAGAAGGTATAGGAGAGGATATTCTTCCTGCTAATGTTGACTTTAGTGTAATAGACAAATTTGAGAAGGTAACCGATAAAGATGCTGCGATATACCAGCGAAGACTGGCCAAGGAAGAGGGAATCTTCGTAGGGAATTCTGCCGGGTCAGCTATTAAGGGAATCCTGCAACTTTCAGATGAATTGACCGAAAACGACGTAGTGGTGGTTCTATTTCATGATCACGGTAGTCGTTACGTAGGAAAGATGTTTAACGACGACTGGATGCGTGATAGAGGCTTCCTGGATGAGGAGAAAAAAGTTGCGGTGGATTTGATCAAAGATCATGCTGGTAAACACCTGGTTACCGTAACACCTAACGATCCGGTTTCTCAGGCCATCTTACTGATGCATCAGTATGAAATTTCTCAGATTCCTGTTGTGGAAAACAACAAATACGTTGGGTCTCTTACCGATAGCAACTTGTTCTCCAAATTGCTGGAAAACCCGGAGTTAAAGGAACTTCCGGTTCGCAACATTATGGAAGCTCCGTTTCCTGTGGTGCAAGAACATATAACGGTTGAAGAAATTTCGAAACTATTTAATCGGGAGACCCAGGCTGTTCTAGTGGCCTACGACAAGGACAAGCACCACATTATCACCAAACAAGACCTTATTCAGGCGATTGCCTGATGGAAACGCAGGAAGTAACGGACATGATGGGGAGGCTGGTGCGTGTACCAGCGATTCCTAGAAGGATTGTTTCAGTAGTTCCGTCGCAAACTGAACTTTTATACGACCTTGGTTTGAATGATCCGGTGGTGGGTATCACCAAGTTTTGTGTCCACCCCGAGGCATGGTATCGGGGCAAGCCGCGGGTTGGTGGCACCAAGACGTTATCAAAAGAAAAAATCGCCGATTTACAACCTGATCTGATTCTTGCGAACAAAGAGGAAAACGACCGGGAGAACATTTTCGAAGCAGCAGGCGATACTCCGGTGTGGTTTAGCGACATTTTCAACTTGAGTGATTCCTTTCGGATGATACGCGAGGTTGGCCAGATTTGCAATGTAGCCGAAAAAGCTAATCATCTGGTGGGTGAAATTGCCGCAGAAGCACAGAAATTCAACCCAATTTTTAACGAACAGCGCTGCCTTTATTTAATTTGGAAAAACCCTTATATGGCGGCTGGGTCCAACACTTTTATTCACGACATGCTGCTGCGTTGCGGATTGAGAAACCTGGCTCCGGACCCTAGATATGGAGAGTTAACTCATAACGAAATTTCCGAATTGAACCCCGATATTATCCTTCTATCATCAGAACCGTTTCCGTTCAAGGAGGTACACCGAAAAGAACTGAAAGGTATTTGTCCCAATGCAGAAGTGATGTTGGTGGACGGCGAAATGTTTTCGTGGTATGGCAGTCGTTTAAAACTGGCCTTCCGTTATTTCGAGTCCCTCAAGCTTTGATGGAATATGGCGTCAATCATCATCCGGAACTGGATGCCCAGTGAAGCAAGTTCCATTAAGGCATCCAATGAATGTTGATCAGGATCAATAAATTCGAATGCTCCTTTGCCTATCACTTTTTGCCCCTTAATCTCTTCGGCATCAATGTACAACCTGGAAAAATTAAGTTGATTGAATCCCATTTGTAACATTGCGTTGGGAACACCTATCCCCATATCTCCCTGAACCGGGAAGTTATCATACAACTGAAGAAAATCAAGCCGAAGACTATAAGTAGCATATTTACTATCCAAATCTTCCTTTGCATTGGCAATTACATGACCCTTGCTGTTTGAAAAGCAGATATCATTTTCGTTCGAACTGATAAAACAGGTCATTCCATCAATCATCTCTATTTCATAGAAACCATCAACACACTTTATATTGGTGTCCGCATCAAGTATAGCATTGTACGCTGCCGGATCTTCTACACTGAAAATTGCCAGAAACTCAGGAAAGGGGGTCAATTCTTTATTCTTAATCCGCACCGGGTATGTTTCAAAGGTTAATTCGTCTATAGAATCTTTGATGTGATACCCCTGAAACAACTGGTGTCCGGTAATTTCAAAAAAGAAGTTTCCATTGAATCCTTTGAAATAAGTATGAAACCGCGAGGGTAAATTTTCCTCAATGTAACTCCAGGCACTTTCTCGCTTCGCCATAAACGAAATTGCAAAAGGGGCGTCACTATCAAGCTTTCTAATTTCCTCGTCTACCGGGCAATCACCTTCAAATTCCAGTTCTGAAATAACATTTACCGCGCCCTTATCAAACGAAAAGAATGTTTGGGAATCGATGAAATCGTTAGACAAAGCACCAAAGCTGTGACCTGCTCCTACACTCCAATAACCCATATCATGATCTTTCCCTTTAAATTCTGCAAAACTGGGATTAGAAGCAATCAGCCCCTCCTCAGGTTTTTCGAGCGCCTTTTTTAGAATTGGAAGTAAATTCTTTTCGTATTGGGCATCCAATATACTTCCATCTACCGTTGAGCAATAAATTCCAACTCCTCCTGCAATACAAATGGATACATCTTGCTGAGTTGATGTAAACCGCTTTATCTGCACACCGGTTTCAGAGTTCTCATAGGTTTTCTCAAGTGCATCGCCATGAAGGTCTTCAAAATAGTTCATAAACCATCGAGGCTCACACTTTACAAGGGCTGCTGCAACGTTGTATCCATCTACCTTAAAGTGAAAAATAGCCACTTTTCTACCGGGATCTATTCCCAATTTATGCACCCCGGCGTCGGCGATATCCTCCGGATCGGTGGGCATCATATTGGTCAGCCCTTCAGGATTATAGCGAAAGCGTTCTATTAATTTCTTGGAGATTTTTTTTCCGTCAATTACCAAAACACCATCCGCTTCAGCCGGAACAAATTTTAAATGCTCTGATTTGCTAACTCCAGAAATTCGGAAAAACCCGATTACGACTGCAGAAAGCAGTACAATCCAGAATCCAACCCGTAATATTTTACCGGAATTTTTCATTTTTCCAACCGGTAAATTTTCTCAATAAGTTCCAAGAGTTGTGCAACTGCGGGAGTTTCCTTATTCTGAAAATCTACGGTTAGTGTGTTGGTGAACATTCCATCCTCCACCTCAACCCCGTTCAGTTCTGCGCCACTAAGAATACCCTTTGCTTCGTCTATCAGAGTGAAAAAATCTTCTCCGATAGATTCTTTCACATCACCGCTGATTTTGTTGATAGTATTAGCGGCATCCCAGTACCCCAGGTAATTGTTCTTCTTAAAATGCTTCAACCGATCTTTTGACATTCTGCGGTCTGACGGCAGCCCGTTCTCGCGATAGGTTGTCACCAGTTCTTTATTGTTGGTAATAATCAATACGTCCCCTTGCACCGCCACGTACATGTCATTCTCCTCAGATTCGGTTTGGAGCATCCTGGAATATCGGGACATGAATGATTTGTAGCGATAATATCCATCCATTGGGATAAGCATTTCGCTTCCCTCATAGATCTTCAGAATCTTATTGCGTAAATCTTCATTGCCAACGGAAGCTACGAAAACGTATTCTGGAAGCAACTCCTTTTTGGTCTTTGTTACCTCGCTTTCATTAAACTCATCGTCGTATTCGTAAGAAGTATAAGACACGTCAAACTGACGTATATCAGTTACCGCGAAAATCATATTTCCATGAATCAAATCAAACACTTCTTCTTCGTCAAGAAGAATTTCAAAAATTCCGATTCCTGCTGCTGCGGTTTCTCCATACTCAGGGATACCGGAAAATATCGATTGATACATTTCCATCACAAATTCATAGGTAGGCTCAGGGTCTACAGCCATTCCGAAATAGCCAATCAGATTGTTACCATCAATATATTTAAACAGATCCTTATCAAACTTCCCCTTATTTGCATCAGCCACCATGTCGTGGAATCTGTCTCCAACATGATAATGTCCTTTCACCTTCGCGCTTGACTCGTTCAAATTGAAATGAAAGTAGGAGTACGAATCTGCGAATGTGGAGAGCATCTGCTGCATATCGGACGACCTGCGAAACATGCCCAAGGATCCCATATTGGACCCCATTTGCCCCATTGCATCCATAAAAATTGTAACATCAGCATTTTGTTCGGTAGCCTTCTTAAAATGTTCATTGCCGGCGATGGTGTGATCAGGATTTGGATTAAAAATTTCTTCCAACGCTCCCAAAAGCACTTCCTTACGTCTTTCCTTTTTCTTCTCTTCCTCAGCCTCAAACCGCTCATCGTAGGACTCGTAATACTCTTCCTCCAATTCCATCTCCACTTCAAACTCGCTAGACCACGAATAGTAGTAGGGCATTCTATAATCGAGGAAAGCCACCATAGAACTATTCCATGCAATGGCCATTCTTTTGTTGTGTACAAACTGAAAACCTTCTCCTATACCATGTTCAATATCATCTTCATCCTTAATAATGGTTTTGATGGTTTCGTTTAACCCCTCTTCACTGGCTATTTTCGATAGAAAAGCAGTGTAATTAATACTGTCTCTTCTTCGAACAAATAAGTACGCTCTATCTGCCTTTGAAAGGCCAAAACTCTCTGCATTCGCAAATAACAGGGGAACCAACTCCTCCTCTACCCTTGCTCCTTTAAGGAACTCAGCCGCATTGCTTTTTAACTCCTTATAGAATTCATATGAGCCAATTGCGGCTGCATTACATTTCTCGTGAATACTTTGACTGTTGATTTGAACAACGGGCGAAGCCAATGTTGGCACATGGTTTTTAAGATCCTGTGCATAGTTTAAAACGGCCAGTAGAACAAGGCCGAGGGTCAGAAAAATTTTCATTGAAGCGTAACCGTATTTTCTAGTGATACTTTCCTATCTATCAAATCTAAGAAAGAAGATTTAAACATTACTGCATTCCCGGCTTTAGATGACTTATAATTGGTGTTGGTCTGTTTGGTAACCGTCTTTGGAAATCTGTATATACCAATGTACGAAGCTTCCTGTAAGACATCCGTATTTAATGTTCTTTGATCCGAATATTTTGAGAAGTCGTGATGCTTGTAATGCCTTTGGAACTTGGTGTCAGTATACGTAAATGGATCAAAAAAGTATGATTTAATAGTCTGGTCTTTTTCAAAGGCTGATTTCAAACCTTTATTGACGGCAGCAACACTATCAAAATCAAATGCTAATTCGAAAATATAATTTTCCCAATCTGATTTCACCTTTACTCCGTGCAGACCAGGTTGCTTGTTCAATATAAATTTAAGGCTTCGCAATTTGTCATCCACCTCTGTACGATCCGGAACCTTATGTCCCCGGATGCTATCCATTAGCATGATGGAAGCTAATTTAACCTTACTTTGAGATAAATTTAACCTGTATCTGGCCTCTCCGGAACCGTCAGATTTAATGGTTAGCTCTTCGACAAAGTCGAAACAACTGGTAAAAAATACCGGTATACAGATGAACATCAGCCATTTCGTCATTTTTCGGGTCCAAAACTGTTTGCTAGAAGTTATCATGTTTCTGGTACTAATTCACTAATAAATTCCGTTATAGAATGCTTAGCTTTGTTTGTAACCTATTACAGCCAAAATAATACCAAATACTACAATATTCAAAGTACTGGGCTATTTCATAGCCATGGTAGCCCTGGTTTCGACCAGCTATGGCCAACAAGTTGGCCTTGTACTCAGTGGTGGTGGTGCGGCTGGCATGTCGCATATTGGTATAATAAAGGCACTGGAAGAGAACGATATTCCTATCGATTATATTACAGGGACTTCTGCCGGCGCGTTGGTTGGAAGTATGTACGCAGCCGGTTATTCCCCCGAGCAAATTGAGGCAATGGTTACCAGCGAACAGTTTCAATTGATGGCTGAAGGAGGGGTGGAAGATGAACACAATTATTATTTCAAAAAACCCCTAGATGACGGCTCCTGGATATCCTTGAAGATTTCGAAAGATTTCAACTGGTCTTATTCATTGCCGACCAATCTTACCAATCCCCAGCTACTGGACTTTGAATTAATGAGCCAGTTTTCGCCGGTTTCGGCCGTCGCAAACTATGATTTCGACAGTTTGTTTGTTCCTTTCAGATGTGTCGCCTCAGACATCGAGACCAAGAAAGTAGTGGTTTTTCGCAAAGGACATCTGAATCAGGCGGTTCGGGCATCTATGTCTTTTCCATTTTATTTAAAGCCCATTAAGGTTGACGGCAAACTGTTATTTGATGGGGGGCTGTACAACAACTTTCCTACAGATGTTATGTACAACGATTTTTTCCCGGATATCATTATTGGGTGCAATCTTTCAGATACTTTAACCCCTCCGGATCCTAATGATCTACTATCCCAAATAAAAACGATGGTGGTTAGCCGTGATGATTATTCCATAATGTGTGAAAATGGAATTTTAATCGATCCCAAAACAAGTGTAAGTACATTTGGGTTCGAGTTGTCTAAAGAAGCCATTAAGGATGGATATGAAGCAACCATTGCTCAAATGGATGTGATTAAAGAGCGAATTCAGCGAAGACGGAGCAAAGCTGAGTTGGATTCAGCTCGTGTCGTGTTCAGGTCGAAAATTCGGGAGATGACGTTCGATTCTATTCAAATAGAAGGGATTACCAATAGACAGAAAACCTACGTTAGAAAGAATATTTTCAGGAGAAAATCAGAATTGACTATAAGTGAGTTGAAGAAGCGATACTTCAATGTCTGGTCGGATGACAAGATTGACTTTATATACCCTCTTGGAGAGATCAACGAGCGTGGTAATTATACATTGCTGCTAGATGTGCACAAGGATAATGAGATCAAGGCAAAATTTGGTGGAAACTTCTCTTCTCGTTCCATTAACATAGGATATATAGATTTGGAGTATCACAGACTTGCAAAACAATCTATTACGCTTGGTGCCAACAGTTATTTCGGCAAATTCTATGGGTCGGTCAATGCCCGAGCACGTATGGATTTTCCAGTTGGATATCCCTTCTATTTGGAGGTTGAGGGCATGATTAATCGATGGGACTATTTCAGGAGTTTTGCGACTTTCTTTGAAGATGTTAAACCATCGTTTATCGTTCAAAACGAGCGGTTTGTTGGCTTCAATGTAGGCGCTCCGGTAGACAATTCCGGAAAATTGGTTTTGGATTACCGCTACGGTATTAAATCAAATTTGTACCATCAAACCAAAGATTTTCTGGCTTCGGACACCGCCGACCTAACGACATTTACTTTTCACACTGCCGGACTGAGTTACGAAATCAATAGTCTGAATCGTAAATTCTGGGCTTCCGAGGGATCTAAGGTTTCGCTTTCAGGAAGATATATTGATGGTTGGGAGGAACTGGTGCCGGGCAACCTTGATCTAAGTGGAGTTGCTTTGCAACAAGATCACTTCTGGTTTCAGGTAGGTTTAGAAGCACAACAATATTTTAAAGTGAGCAACTTCCTAAAGTTGGGAATGGACATAAGAGCGATGTATTCTAATCAAGAGTTCTTTTCGAATTTCACCTCTACAAAACTGATGGCACCAATCTACGAACCGATTCCTGAAACGAAGTCTCTTTATCTGCCGAAGTACCGAAATTTCACATATGGTTCACTGGGAGCCAAGGTAATTCTCACAGCCAGGAAAAACTTCGATTTCCGCTTTGAAAACTTCTACTATCAGCCTTATCAGGGAATTACAGAGGGTGAAAATCACACTCCTGAAAAATACAACCGCTGGGAAGGTAGTGAATGGATCTCATCTGCCAGTATCGTTTATCACTCTCCGCTGGCTCCGGTAAGCTTTACTGCCAACTATTACTCAGGGGAAGAGGAGCCATGGTCCTTTGTATTTAACATTGGATACCTGATCTTTAATAAGCGTGCATTTGAGTAACAATGTCAATTGATAAATCTCCATGTAAGACCGAATAAAAAGCGTCTTCCAAGTTCAAGGTAGCCGGGTCTGAAATAGTAGTTTCTCCCAGTTAAATTTTCGTTTACATGCGTAAACATCAGGAAAAACGATGCACCGCTCACCGTAGATTTCAAGGCAACATCCAAATACGGGAAACCACCTACTTTTACTGAATCCTGGAGGTACGTAATTCCTGTGGAGGGTTCGAAGGCGTTGGCGTAATAAGACGAGAACCAATTGGCATTCAGTCCAAGTTCTACGTTCATCTTCTTCTTAAAGAGTTTTAAATTCGCAAACAGACCAGCACTAACGTCAATTTGTGGTAATCTAATAACTTCCGACTGAAACAGGTTGCTGTTCCACTTAACCGGCACACTAAGGCTACCTAATTTAAACTGTTTGGCTGCGCTCAGCGAAAAGTAGTTGGCTGATTCAGCTTGATTCGGACGGACTAAAGAATCGAAAAATAAATAGTTCCTTGAGACAAATGCGGATGCAGTCGCCTGAAAGTCTGATGCCTGGTCTGCAAACCCAACCGAAATGTTATTGGTGAACGGGAGTTCGGAAACAGGGTACTCCCAACTAAAATGGTTTCCTGAATAATTTGTAAAGAAGTAATCCGGTCTGATTCTTTCGGAACAAACCTTCAACACTATCGTTTTTGCGGTATCAATATTGGCGGTGTACCTAAGATCAAGCTCAGCTCCGCCTTTTCTAAAACCTTCCAGATGGTACGTAAGCGTTGAAATAAGACCCGAACCCTCTGCGCTAAAGCTAGCAGCTGCGCCGTTTTGGATAAAGTTCACCCGGTTGTAGTAATGCTGGTATTCATAAGCTCCACCGACTCCAAGGATCATTGCGCCAACCTTCTTGAATAACATTCCGCCAAGCAGTAACCTCCTATTTCGATAATAATCCATGGATTCCGGTTCTGTTATAAGGATTTGCTCAAAAAAGTTGGAGTCCGACAACCCAGAGCCCGAATAATTTCTATCCTCATTCAAATACCATACGGTCGGTGCAAATGTCCACACCAGATTTGTGTCTAATTCTATAAACATGGTATCTGCCGCAATAGCCCTTGTGTATTCGGAAGAATTATTGTTAAGATTTACCTGAAGCAGGTTCTGATCAAAACCATTTTGCACAAAGTTGGTGTCGGTGGCCAGTCCGCCATTCAGGCTTCGTCCATTTCGGAAATATTCGCCGTGTAATTGATTGGAAAAGCGTGTAGATCGAAATCCGAGTTGCCCCCGGGAGTTGGTCACCCGAAAATTATCATTGACCAGGCTACCGTTACCGGAAGAAGTGATGTGTTGAAGATTAAAAGTAAGTTTCTCAGAGAGCCTTTGATGATAGTCCAGAGTAAGGAGTTGTGATTCGTCGGTGCCAAATATGTAAAGGATATCTGTAATGGCGGTAGTTGTGTCTTTTAATAGTGGGAGTTGGTTAAACGGGAGACTTCGTAGTGATTTAAACTTCTGATCTCTAAACTGCTTCATCACTTCTATTGTAGACGTTTGTGCAGTAATACCAATGGTTAAGCCGGCTACTAGTATGGTGATTAGAGTTCTCACTGATGAATGCGAAAGTACTGAATAAAATGGCCGGATTGTTTGTTGGATATGGGTATAAAAAAAGCCCCTTGATTGCTCAAGGGGCTTCTTAAAAGTGGCGACGACATACTCTCCCACCTGGTGAGGCAGTACCATCTGCGCTAGTAGGCTTAACTTCTCTGTTCGGAATGGGAAGAGGTGGACCCTACTGCAATAGTCACCGAAAATTTTTGTTCAATTTTGACACGCATAACAATCGTATCAAGCATGAACGTAATAAAATGACATTGAGAAAAATAAACTGAGTATCTACTCTGTTCAAAGCATATAGGTAATTAGTACTGCTCGGCTTTGCCATTACTGACTTTACACCTGCAGCCTATCAACGTCCTCGTCTAGAACGACCTTTAAAAGAAATCTCATCTTGGGATGAGTTTCGCACTTAGATGCTTTCAGTGCTTATCTCTTCCGAACATAGCTACCCTGCGATGCAGCTTGCGCCACAACAGGTACACCAGAGGTTCGTCCAACCCGGTCCTCTCGTACTAGGGTCAGGTTCCCTCAAATTTCTAGCGCCCACAACAGATAGGGACCGAACTGTCTCACGACGTTCTGAACCCAGCTCGCGTGCCACTTTAATGGGCGAACAGCCCAACCCTTGGGACCTTCTCCAGCCCCAGGATGTGACGAGCCGACATCGAGGTGCCAAACCACTCCGTCGATGTGAGCTCTTGGGAGTGATCAGCCTGTTATCCCCGGAGTACCTTTTATCCTTTGAGCGATGGCCCTTCCATGCGGAACCACCGGATCACTATGCTCTACTTTCGTACCTGCTCGACTTGTCGGTCTCACAGTCAAGCGCCCTTATGCCATTATACTCTACACATGATTACCAACCATGTTGAGGGCACCTTTAGAAGCCTCCGTTACTCTTTTGGAGGCGACCACCCCAGTCAAACTACCCACCACACGCTGTCCTCAAAATTGAGTTAGGCATCAAGTAATTCAAGGGTGGTATTTCAAGGATGACTCCAACACGCCTGGCGACGCGCCTTCAAAGTCTCCCACCTATCCTACACATGAATTACCCAATGTCAACGTGAAGCTATAGTGAAGGTTCACGGGGTCTTTCCGTCCCGTTGCGGGTAACCGGCATCTTCACCGATACTACAATTTCACCGAGCTCGTGGCTGAGACAGTATCCAAATCGTTACACCATTCGTGCAGGTCGGAACTTACCCGACAAGGAATTTCGCTACCTTAGGACCGTTATAGTTACGGCCGCCGTTTACTGGGGCTTCAATTCAATGCTTCGCAAAGCTAACATCTCCTCTTAACCTTCCAGCACCGGGCAGGTGTCAGGCCCTATACATCATCTTTCGATTTAGCAGAGCCCTGTGTTTTTGATAAACAGTCGCTTGGATCTATTCACTGCGGCCCCGCCTGAGCGGGGCGTCTCTTCTCCCGAAGTTACGAGACCATTTTGCCTAGTTCCTTAGCCACGGATCACTCGAGCACCTTAGAATTCTCATCTTGACTACCTGTGTCGGTTTACGGTACGGGCTGCATATATCTGAAGCTTATCGGCTTTTCTTGGAACCCCCTTCACATACTCGCTTCGTCCGAAGACTAGGCTCAGCGTACATTTCAGTCAGTACGCGTATGCTCCGGCGATCCGTCCCCGAATCGCAATATATGCAGGTGCAGAAATATTAATCTGCTTGCCATCGACTACCCCGTTTGGGTTCGCCTTAGGACCCGACTAACCCTGATCTGATTAGCATGGACCAGGAAACCTGAGTCTATTGGTGAGCGGGTTTCTCGCCCGCTTTATCGTTACTTATGCCTACATTTTCTTTTCCAGTCGCTCCAGCAAATCTCACGATTCACCTTCGGCGCCACTGGAATGCTCCTCTACCACTCTTTCGAGTTCACAGTTTCGGTGCTGTACTTATGCCCGATTATTATCCACGCCCGACCGCTCGACTAGTGAGCTGTTACGCACTCTTTAAATGAATGGCTGCTTCCAAGCCAACATCCTAGCTGTCAATGCAGTCAGACCACGTTTTATCAACTTAGTACAGACTTAGGGACCTTAACTGATGATCTGGGTTCTTTCCCTCTCGGACATGGACCTTAGCACCCATGCCCTCACTCCCGAGTAAATTTCATAGCATTCGGAGTTTGTCAGGGGTTGGTAGGCGGTGAAGCCCCCTAGCCCTATCAGTAGCTCTACCTCTATGAAACTAAACCTCGAGGCTGCACCTAAATGCATTTCGAGGAGTACGAGCTATTTCCCGGTTTGATTGGCCTTTCACCCCTACCCACAGCTCATCCGAAGGCTTTTCAACGCCTGGCGGTTCGGTCCTCCATTCCGTGTTACCGGAACTTCAACCTGGCCATGGGTAGATCACGCGGGTTTCGCGTCTAGCCCCACTAACTAAGCGCCCTATTCAGACTTGCTTTCGCTTCGGTTGCGTTGCTGAACAACTTAACCTTGCTAGTGAGGACTAACTCGTAGGCTCATTATGCAAAAGGCACGCCGTCACCCGAAGGCTCCGACCGCTTGTAAGCGCATGGTTTCAGGTACTATTTCACTCCCCTGTTCGGGGTACTTTTCACCTTTCCCTCACGGTACTTGTTCACTATCGGTCTCTCAGGAGTATTTAGCCTTACCGGATGGTTCCGGCAGATTCAGACAGGATTTCACATGTCCCGCCCTACTCAGGATACTGCTAGGTATTAAAATCTTACGTGTACAGGATTATCACCTTCTATGATTGAACTTTCCAGAACATTCCACTTCAATTTTAAAGTCCACGTTGCAGTCCTACTACCCCAACAATGCCGAAACAATGCTGGTTTGGGCTATTTCCCGTTCGTTCGCCACTACTAGGGAAATCACTAATTGTTTTCTTTTCCTCCAGGTACTTAGATGTTTCAGTTCCCTGGGTTAGCCTCCGTAGATGACTACCCTTCAGGTAGCCGGGTTTCCCCATTCAGAAATCTTGGGATCAAAGGATATTTGCTCCTACCCCAAGCTTATCGCAGCTTATCACGTCTTTCATCGCCTCTGAGAGCCAAGGCATCCGCCATGCGCCCTTAATTGCTTTTAAACAATTAATACGTAACGATACGTATCAATTTATAATGAGTTTATTCTCAGTTTATTTTTCATCAAAATGTCAAAGAACTTTTCCCAGAATTTCAATTTCGACATGATAGGAGTCTAGTTGAAATTATTTAATAGGTAGTGGAGAATATCGGAGTCGAACCGATGACCTCCTGCGTGCAAGGCAGGCGCTCTAGCCAGCTGAGCTAATTCCCCAAAAAAAGCGGTAAATAAGTAGTCCTGCGCAGATTTGAACTGCGGACCTCTACATTATCAGTGTAGCGCTCTAACCAACTGAGCTACAGGACTATTCTAATCGCAGTAGCGCCAGAATGTAAGCACATACTGAGCTTTTCTGGGATTATGAAGTAAGGGAGAAATAGTAAGACCTTACGGACTTCCAATGAAATCAGTAAGGGAAAATTGAGTACTCTAGAAAGGAGGTGTTCCAGCCGCACCTTCCGGTACGGCTACCTTGTTACGACTTAACCCCAGTCACCAGTTTTACCCTAGGCCGCTCCTTACGGTTACGGACTTCAGGCACCCCCAGCTTCCATGGTTTGACGGGCGGTGTGTACAAGGCCCGGGAACGTATTCACCGCGCCATGGCTGATGCGCGATTACTAGCGATTCCAGCTTCACGAAGTCGAGTTGCAGACTTCGATCCGAACTGAGACGCACTTTAGAGATTAGCATCCTGTCACCAGGTAGCTGCCCTTTGTATGCGCCATTGTAGCACGTGTGTGGCCCAGGACGTAAGGGCCGTGATGATTTGACGTCATCCCCACCTTCCTCACCGCTTGCGCGGGCAGTTTCCTTAGAGTCCCCGACATTACTCGCTGGCAACTAAGGATAGGGGTTGCGCTCGTTATGGGACTTAACCCGACACCTCACGGCACGAGCTGACGACAACCATGCAGCACCTTGCAGTCCGTCCGAAGAAGGGCTGGTTTCCCAGCCTGTCGTTCTGCATTTAAGCCCTGGTAAGGTTCCTCGCGTATCATCGAATTAAACCACATGCTCCACCGCTTGTGCGGGCCCCCGTCAATTCCTTTGAGTTTCATTCTTGCGAACGTACTCCCCAGGTGGATCACTTAACACTTTCGCTTGGACACTGACAGTATATCGCCAATATCGAGTGATCATCGTTTACGGCGTGGACTACCAGGGTATCTAATCCTGTTCGCTCCCCACGCTTTCGTGCATGAGCGTCAATAACGGCTTAGTGAGCTGCCTTCGCAATCGGAGTTCTGTGTAATATCTATGCATTTCACCGCTACACTACACATTCCGCCCACTTCAACCGCATTCAAGTTTATCAGTATCAATGGCAGTTCTACAGTTGAGCTGTAGGCTTTCACCACTGACTTAATAAACCGCCTGCGCACCCTTTAAACCCAATGAATCCGGATAACGCTTGCACCCTCCGTATTACCGCGGCTGCTGGCACGGAGTTAGCCGGTGCTTATTCATATAGTACCGTCAGCCCCCTACACGTAGGGGGGTTTCTTCCTATATAAAAGAAGTTTACAACCACTAGGGCATTCATCCTTCACGCGGCATGGCTGCGTCAGACTTTCGTCCATTGCGCAATATTCCTCACTGCTGCCTCCCGTAGGAGTCTGGTCCGTGTCTCAGTACCAGTGTGGGGGACAACCCTCTCAGGCCCCCTAAACATCGTAGCCTTGGTGAGCAGTTACCTCACCAACTAGCTAATGTTCCGCATGCCCATCCTTAACCACCGGAGTTTTAATTGCAAAAACATGCGAATTCGCAATATTATGGAGTATTAATCCCGATTTCTCGGGGCTATTCTCCAGTTAAGGGTAGGTTGCATACGTGTTACGCACCCGTTCGCCACTCGTCAGCAAAGAGCAAGCTCTCTCTGTTACCGTTCGACTTGCATGTGTTAGGCCTGCCGCTAGCGTTCATCCTGAGCCAGGATCAAACTCTCCATTGTAGTTATGATCTTGTATTTGTTCTGGCTCAATTTTCTCATCTTGAATTGTTTCCTTTCTGTCGAAACAGAAAAGAAGGGAATTTTCGATTTTCTTACTATTTCTTACCTAAACTTCAATAAGTCAAAGAACTTAATCTAATATCTTTCCGAACCTCTTTCGGCTCGATTTGATCTCTCAAAATTTTCACCCTTTCGATTAAGGGACGGCAAAGGTAAAAACTATTTCAAAACGTCCAAATAAAAATTTAAAAAATTTTGAAACTAACCTTTGTTTGAAATCTCTTCTTCGTTTGAAGAGGGCTGCAAATTTAAATACAGTTTTTAAACCCGCAAAGCTTTTTCAAAAAAAAGTTTTTATGTCCTCCTGCCTTTCAAGTGTTAAACTCTTGCCGTTGCAAAAGCGGTTGCAAATGTAGATTGATTTGAAACATCTCCAAATCTTTTGGCAAGAAAAATTTAACTTTTTTTGATACGATTCGATCAGCACCTCAAAACAAGCGATTTACGACCAACAGAAATCGGCCAACGACCAAAAAAAATTTAAGCCGAAACTGCAAAATCAAGCTACGGATTGGATAATGACACACAAATTGTCTTCCCGTTTTGGTAATAATGGCCTGTTAAAGCAAATTGAGATATGTATTCTGCTATCTGATCTGGCTGGAGTGGTGCCTGATAACCTGGAAAGGCCTCACTCAACATTTCGGTTTGAACCGCACCCAAGGCCAAACAATTTACCGAAACCCGATCCTTCAACTCCTCAGCCAGGCATTCTGAAAGAATTCCTAATGCACCTTTACTGGAACTATAGGCAGACAATCCCGGAAACTTAGAGGTTGCATTTACACCTCCCACACTTCCAATATTTACCACGTGCGGATGTTCGGCGTTTTCAAGCCTGGGTAACATTGCCTGGGTTAGTAAAAACGGGGTAAAAACATTTACCTTATATATATAGGTAAGCTCTTGTTCGGAAATTTTCTCAAATTCTTTATTAATAAGAGCCCCTGCATTATTAATTAGAACATCTATCCGGTTCACGCCTCGATCCGCCAAAAGCTTCTCTAAACTCCCCAAGTCTCCAGACAAGTCAAAACGTATGTAAGTCAGGTTACCGTCCTGTCCATCTTCCACGGATCTGGAAACAGCATATACCTGATGGTGTTTGGCCAACATATTTGCAACGGACTTTCCTATGCCCCTACTTGCTCCCGTTATCAGTATTACCTTATTCGTCATAGTGGTTGAACCTATATTAACATCATAAAAAAGCCTCCGATCAATTCTGTACAAACAGAAAGGCGGAGGCTATAGCATATTTATTTACGTTACTCTATATGAATTAGAGCTTCTGAATCTTTCTTGTAATGGTGTACCCCTCATGTTGTAGTCGTACCAAATACATTCCTGACGACAATTCGTCCATGGCCACGGTAGTGGCTCCTGAATTAATTAGTTGCACATCCAGTAATTTTCCAGCCAAATCGGTTAATTCAACCTGCACTCCTTTTGCTGAAAACGGAATAATCACCGTCAAATTATCAGTTGTTGGATTCGGGAAGAACTGCACATTAGATAATGGGTTATATTCTTCCACGCTCGTTACGCAAAAATCATGGCTTGTTCCTGAACCATAATCAGGATCTGGACCAATTTCTGCCAGGGTATTACCATTGTCTTCATTCGTAACTATGTAATCACCATCCACAGTGCAACTCCCAACTCCGTTTCCTGCCAGTCCATCTCCGTAGGAATCCAGAATTTCAAATGTGAAACATCCCGGAGGCAAGCAAAAATCATGAGTATGGGTAGGACCACCTGTTCCCGGAACATCAGCATAAGGACCTCCTGAGGCATAAACCTGAGTTCCTCCTTGTTCGGTAACCGTCCAGGTAATTTCACTACCCCAACAATCCGGAGTTATCTCTACTCTTATATTGTTGGCACCAACAATAAAGTTGGTCGATGCATCATCATTGGTAGGATCTGTATCCACCGATGCGTTTGGACTGTCAGTTGACACATTAAACGTATGCGTGCCAACAGACACCGTCATTGCGGGAAGAGTAACTATTTCCGTAGCCCCACTCGCCAAACTTCCTGACCAGCTATAGGTAGAAGCACTACCACCGTCTACGTCATAAATAATGTTAACGGCCGTAAGCGTGTTTGTTCCGTAATTTCTTAGGTTTACTTCGGCAGAAAGAGACTGGCTACAAGTGGTTCCACTCGCGGTTGGACTAATAATCGTTGAGATTCCGGCATCGTCGGGCAACGTGCTTCCACACGGATCATAACCGTCATTCACCAAAACACCAGTACCGTCCGGGTCTAACCAATCGCTTAATCGGGTTCCACTTGAACCACCTCCGGTCCAGGAAACACCAAGCCTACCGTAGTAATCGTATTGGCCATTATTTACTGTACCTGAACAGGCAGCAGCGCCACCATATAACTGACCAATAATCCTATGATCCTGATCAAACAATGGCGACCCCGAAGAACCTGGCTCGGTAACACCTTGCTCCCACTCATCTATATACCAAACCTGCGCACCTGCAGCAGATGCATGGTATGGAGCATCGCTTTCTCTACAAATCTTCATAATATCTCCAGACGGATGGTGAATTCCAGTCGCCTGGGTTACCGTTGTATTATCTGTTGCATCCCAACCTGCATAGTACGGTGTATAAGTACATGGTGGTGAGGTATTCAATTGAAGTAATCCAAAATCACTTCCGGAGCTTGAAGAAATAAGTGAACAACCGTTAATCTCATCGTACCCTCCTGTTACATCGGTACTAGGCGTTGTTGTGGCGCAAGAAGGGTTTGGACTCACCCAGTTAAACCTAAAACTCCAAGATGCGCTGAAACCACAGTGATTGGCTGTAAGGAAGTATGGAGTCTCGTCATTGCGGTGGTTGTTGATCAACGCACCTGTGCAAACCCCTCCTCCGGAAACTATCATTGCTACCGAGTTTACTTCATTTTCCCAACCCACTCCGAGTGGACAAAGCACATCAATGTTACAATCTCCTGAAGAATTGAGTGCTTTAGCCATATCGTCGTAGAAAATATTCACATTTCTATAGCCATGAACAATGGTTTCCAGATTCAAGTGTCCCTGGCCTGCAACTTCTTGCGGCTCGTAATACTCAATGATCACGTCCTCACCTCTGATAATCCCCGAACCCAGCACACGTGCTTCGTTATTATTATCACTTGTATATGCATTGTGGTAGTAAGATTTATCCCTTGGATAAATGCTCAGGTACGCTCCTTCAGGCAATTCGTATTCGTCAAAGACAAAGTTTTGCGACAATGCGCCAGGAGTAACTACGTTCAATCGCCACAACCTATCGCCGCCAGGTAAAGTATACCACTCTCCGGAATTATCCAGACCAAGGTCTACTGAGTATTCATAACCAAATCTCCATGGCCCTACCTTATTGGCATCATTTATTGAGTCTTCAAATTGGGCTTGTGCCAAATCGAATCCCGGCATAATTTGTTGCACACTTAATTTGGGAACTTTAGAACTCCAACCGAGTGGAGCCCCTAAATCTTTTGTCTGAGCTTGTGTCCCCACAGCAAAGCCCAATAACACTATTAGTGGTAAAAATCGCTTCATAAGTATAGTTTTCAGGGCAAAAGATAACTAATACCTGAAAATAGAAACGAACCAAAAACGACTAATTCTTTTAACCCTGATCGTAATCTATTGTGATATTTGGAGTAGTTGGATGTGCCTGACAAGACAGAATGTACCCTTCTTCGATCTCCTTATCGGACAGACTAAAGTTAGAATCCAACCTTGCTGCACCGTCCAATACCTTCGCCCTACAAGTGCTGCAAACAGCACCTTTACATGAGTACGGAGCATCATAACCGGCATCAAGAATCTGATCCAGAATTGTATCACCATTCCCATCCAACTGGATTTCAAATTGCTCGCCGTCCAGAACCACCTTTCCCGATGACACACCAGTAAAAGCCATCGTGTCAGAATCCAAATCCACTGTAGGATTATTTTGGACTACAAAAAGTTCGAAGTGAATTTTTGATTCCGGAACGCCAAATGTTTTCAACACCTCCTGGGCATTCTCAATCATTTCCTGAGGGCCGCAAAGGTAAAACCCATCCGATTTGAGCAGCTCCAGATTCGCTTGCACCAACTCCGTTAGGTAATCTTTGGAAAACCTGGAATCTCCGTTAGCCGTGAATGAGTAATTCACCAGGATAGAGTCATTGGTATTATCAAGTTCATGCTTGAACATAGTGGAACTTTCGTCGCGATTCCCGTAGAAAAGATGGTACTTCCCTCCTGATTTTTGCACCTTCTTAATCTGAGACAAAATTGGAGTAATGCCCGAACCGGCAGCAATGCCAACGTAATTCCCACTACCATTCTCTAATGTAAAATTTCCTTCCGGAGCCATTACAGCAAGCACGTCTCCTGCTTTGAGTTCATTGGCCAGGTAATTGGACATCAAGCCGTCTTTAACCCGCTTTACGCCGACCCTCAAAACCGGGTCAGCTTCATCTGAGCAGATTGAGTAGCATCGGCGAACCTCCTGACCATTAATGTTGGCAACAATTGTTACATATTGACCTGCCACATAATTAAAGCTACTTTCGGCCGGCTTCTCCAGACCAATAGAAATGGAATCAGGAGTTTCCATTTTAACATCCAACACCTTTAACAACGGGTGTTTCCATTTTTTTTCCTTCTTCTCTTTGTTTTTCTTTCGACTGAATAGTCCCATACTTCAATGCTTCCTGTTAGGAAACGATTTACGTCGTGTAATCGAAATTAACTACTATCTTCTTCGTTTTTGGATGCGACTGACAGGTAAGAATAAAATTATTGTCAATTTCATCTTGCTCCAGGCCATAATTAATGGTCATATCAACTTCACCTTCCAGCAACTTTGCCCGGCACGTACAACAAACACCTCCTTTGCAGGCAAAAGGAACATCGGCTCCCGCATTCATCGCTGCATCCAGAATATTCTCCTTTTCGGCACTCATCTTAAAAGTGTAGTTGTCTCCATCCAGCGTAAGCGAAACTTCAATATCCTTTTCAGAATCAACCACTGGTTCCTGACGCTGGGCAGCCACAAGTTTGCCTAAAGGAGATGTAAAAAGTTCGAAATGAATCTTGTCCTTTTTTATTCCTTCGCGCTCCAGTTGCATAGACGACTCCTGAATCATTTCCTCCGGCCCACAAATAAAAGCCTCATCTATAGTGGAATAATCTATCACTTTACCAAATTGCTGCAACTTTTCAGCTGTAATTCTACCCTTTAGTAAACTGAGACCTAAATTTTCCCGACTTAGTACATGAAAGAGTCTGATCCGATTCATGTATAAGTTTTTCAGCCCTTCGATCTCTTCCCTGAAAATAATGGAGGCAAAACCTTTGTTACCATATATGAGGGTAACGGTACTTTCCGGTTCCTGTTCGAGTACTGTCTTCGCAATTGAAAGTATTGGGGTAATCCCACTACCGGCGGCAATCAACAAATAGTGTTTTGTCTGAACCGGATCTATATCGGGACAAAACTTACCGGCAGGAGCCATCACTTCCAATTTATCCCCGGCTTGAAGCTCCCTATTGGCATAAGTGGAAAATAAACCTCGGTAAACTTCTTTTATTGCTACCCTTAAATCTTGTTCAGAAGGGCTTGTACATATGGAATAGGAACGGCGCACATCTTGATCGCCTATTATTCTTCGCAAGGTCAAATATTGCCCGGGAATAAAGCGGAACTCGCCTTTTAAATCCTCCGGAACCTGAAACGCAACCGATACGGTATCATCTGTTTCTCTGCGTACTTCCGCTACTTCCAACTCGTGAAATCTGGCCATAAATCTATCTCCTCTCCTTACGCCATATTTGCGAATACGGCAAGTCAAATATATTACTTCTACCTAAAAACCACATAGCCAAATTTAATTTCGAGATTATATCTATTAGCCA
This sequence comes from Parvicellaceae bacterium, assembly GCA_965267315.1. GTDB lineage: Bacteria > Bacteroidota > Bacteroidia > Flavobacteriales_D > Parvicellaceae. Next base: position 2,079,865 of record OZ253949.1, on the reverse strand, counting down.
ATTATTGTTCTGAGAAAAACAAAAACATCAAAATTTATGAAGGTCTTCTTAAGGAATGACCAAACACCCAAATCAACAATTTTGGGCATTTATCTGTTGGCGAACGCACCTTTTTTAGTTAAATTTGTTTAGAGTGTAAAAAGGATTCCGCAATGAGCGAAGAATTAGAAAAAGAATTTCAGGACAAGATTGATCGCGACATCAAGATTGAGCCCAAAGATTGGATGCCGGATAGGTATCGAAAAACACTAGTGCGGCAGATTTCTCAACACGCACACAGTGAGATTGTTGGTATGCTACCGGAAGGCAACTGGATAACTCGTGCGCCTTCCCTCAGGAGAAAAACCGCCTTACTTGCAAAAGTGCAGGATGAGGCAGGACATGGCTTGTATTTATACAGTGCTGTGGAGACACTTGGCACAGATAGAGAAGACACCATTGATAGTCTTCATGATGGAACCGCTAAGTACTCTAGTATTTTCAACTACCCGACACTTACCTGGGCTGACATTGGAGCAATCGGCTGGTTGGTTGATGGTGCGGCGATTGTAAACCAGGTTGCCCTGCAGCGAACTTCCTACGGCCCTTACGCGAGAGCCATGATCAGAATTTGCAAGGAGGAGAGTTTCCATCAAAGACAGGGGTATGAAATTATGATGACGCTTGCGCAGGGGAGTGAGAGTCAAAAGCAAATGGCACAAGATGCACTCAACCGATGGTGGTGGCCTTCGCTGATGATGTTTGGACCAACAGATGAAAATTCCCCGAATACCGAACAGTCTATGCGATGGCGAGTAAAAAGACATACGAACGACCAGCTTCGGCAAGAGTTTATTGATATGACCGTTCCTCAAGCAGACTTTCTGGGGCTAAAAATACCAGATAAGGACTTAAAATGGAATGAAGAAAAAGGAGGCTACGATTTTGGAGAAATCGACTGGGAAGAATTTTGGAATGTTGTAAAGGGCAATGGTCCTTGCAACAAGCAACGAGTTAAGGCCAGACGAGAAGCTAAAGAAAATGGAGCCTGGGTGCGTGAGGCGGCAAGTGCTTACGCTGAAAAAAGAAGTAAAAGGAAAATAGCTTAATAGATAGTATGAGCGAATCAAAAAAATGGCCTTTGTGGGAGGTTTTTATAAGAAGCAAACAGGGTCTGAATCATAAACATGTAGGGAATCTTCGTGCGGCAGATGCTGAAATGGCAATTGAGAATGCACGAGATGTGTACACGCGGAGACAAGAAGGCATTAGCATTTGGGTAGTAGAATCAGTTCACATTACTGCGTCATCGCCAACCGATTCGGGAGCGCTGTTCGAACCAGCTAATGACAAGATTTACAGACACCCGACATTTTACGACATTCCCAACGAGGTAGGACACATGTAGTATGGACAAGAAAGAAGCATTATTTGAATATTGCCTGCGTCTTGGAGACAGCAGCCTGATTCTTGGACATCGTATTTCTGAGTGGTGTGGACATGGGCCCGTATTGGAAGAAGATATTGCTCTTACCAATATAGCACTTGACCTGATTGGCCAATCACGAACTATGCTAACCTATGCAGGTGAGGTAGAGGGAAAGGGGCGTTCTGAAGATGACTTAGCCTATCTCAGGGATGCCATTCAGTACAGGAACCTACTACTGGTAGAGCAAGAGAATGGAGACTTCGGTCGTACCATTGTCCGTCAGTTTTTATTCGACGTATATCATTATTACCTACTTCAGGAATTGAAAAACAGTTCTGACCAAACGGTGTCTGCTTATGCAGAAAAATCTCTAAAAGAGGTTACTTACCATTTGCGCCATTCATCGGAATGGTTGATCAGACTTGGAGATGGCACGCAAGAGAGTCATGATCGGGTTCAAAAATCGTTGGACGAACTATGGATGTTCACAGGCGAGATGTTCGAAATGGACGAGGTAGATGAGGTACTTATAAATGAAGGAATCGCACCGGACTTAAAGTCAATTAAAAACAGGTGGCAATTAAAAGTGGCTGAAATTATTCACGAGGCGACGCTTAATTTGCCGGAAGACCAGTGGATGCAGTCTGGTGGCAAACAGGGGCGCCACGGTGAGCTTTTAGGTTATATACTGGCAGAGATGCAATTTGTACCGCGCGCATACCCAGGGTGTGAGTGGTAAATCATGGAAAGTAGCAAAGAGAACATTTTGAAAATTCTGGAAACGGTTAGCGATCCCGAAATTCCAGTATTAAGTATACTCGATCTGGGTATTGTCCGAAATGTGGATCTTGAACATGAAGTAATCACGATTACCCCCACCTACTCCGGTTGCCCGGCTATGCAGGTCATTGAAGATGATATTTTAAAAGCACTTGAATCTTCCGGGATCGCCAATTACAAGATAGAAACGGTGCTGTCGCCGGCATGGACAACTGACTGGTTGTCTGAAGCCGGTCGGAAAAAACTTGAAGACTATGGAATAGCCCCTCCTGTAGGAAGTTCCTTAGATAAAACAGCATTATTCGGAGAAACGAAAGAGGTTCCCTGTCCTCAGTGTAAATCCGTCAACACACAAATGATCAGTCAGTTTGGCTCTACAGCCTGCAAAGCACTTTATAAGTGTAATGACTGTTTAGAACCATTCGATTACTTTAAATGTCTTTGATAATATGGACTATCAAAATATAGAATTTGAAACCAAGGAAGGTGTGGGAATCATCAGATTAAACCGCCAGGATGTCCTCAATAGCTTTAATTATCCCATGGCTAAGGAAACCCAGCACGCTTTGGATGTTTGTGCTTCCGAAGAATCTATTCGGGCCATTGTTTTTACAGCCAATGGTCGTGGCTTCTGTGCCGGACAAGACCTGGCAGAAGCGATTGCGGAAGATGCTCCAACCATTGGAGAAATAGTGGACCATACTTATAATCCGATCATCACCAGACTTCGTAAAATAGAAAAGCCCATCATAGGAGCCGTTAACGGTGTTGCCGCCGGGGCGGGCGCCAACATTGCCTTTGCGTGCGACATTACTTTTGCCGGCGAGAGTGCATCATTCATTCAATCGTTTAGCAACATCGGATTAATTCCAGACAGCGGCGGAACCTTTTTTCTACCTCGGTTAGTGGGAATGCAGCGCGCTACCGCACAAATGTTTCTTGCTAATAAGGTAAAGGCGCAGGAAGCCAAGGAAATGGGAATGATCTACGAGGTGGTTCCCGACGATGAGCTGCAAGCAGTAGCATTTGAGTTTGCAACGAAGCTCGCAAAGCGTCCAACAAAAGGGTTTGGTTTAACAAAACGAGCCTTGAATAAATCCCTTTTTAACTCTTTGGAAGAACAGCTTTATGTGGAACGCGAACTTCAGGAAGAAGCAGGCAGCACAGCCGACCATAAAGAAGGGGTAAACGCATTTCTTGAGAAAAGAAAACCAAACTATACTGGTAAATAATATGAAAGTAGGAGTATTGGGAGCCGGATCGATGGGTTCCGGAATTGCACAGGTAGCGGCACAGAATGGTCATGAAGTGGTTCTATTCGACACCAAAACAGAAGCACTGGATACAGCGAAAGCGAAGCTGGCTAAAATAATGACCAGACTCGTTGAAAAAGGCAAAGTATCGGAACAGGAGTCTCAGGCCATTCAATCCAGAATAGAATATGCCAATAACATGAACAGGTTCTCGGGTTCAGGCATTGTCATTGAAGCAATCGTTGAAAATCTGGACATTAAAAAATCCGTATTCAAACAACTGGAAGACATTTGTGGAACGGAGGCAATTTTAGCAACGAATACCTCATCTCTTTCCGTAGCGGCAATCGCAGCTGCTTGTGAAAAGGCCGAAAGAGTAATCGGGATTCACTTCTTCAACCCAGCTCCATTGATGCCACTGGTTGAAATTATCCCCGCCATTCAAACCTCGGCGTCAACCACCCAATGCGCGAAAGAACTAATTGATAAATGGGGTAAGGTAACGGTCCTCACCAAAGACACACCTGGATTTATCGTTAACAGAGTGGCACGACCATTTTATGGAGAAGCATTGCGCATTTACGAAGAAGGAATGGATGGTTTACCGGAAGGGCCTGCTGGTTTCGCAACGATCGACTGGGCGATGACCGAAATAGGCGGATTCCGAATGGGGCCATTTACGTTGATGGACTTTATTGGAAACGACATTAATTATACGGTAACGGAAACCGTGTTTGCAGCATTTTATTACGACCCCCGATACAAACCCTCTTTTACCCAAAAGAGGCATTCCGAAGCGGGTTGGCTTGGCAGAAAAACAGGGCGAGGCTATTACAACTACACCGAAGGAATTAAAAAACCGGCACCAAATGCTGACGCGGAACTAGGTAGAAAAATTGTAGATCGTATTGTGGTCATGCTGATTAATGAAGCCGCAGATGCGTTATATCTGAATATTGCTTCGAAAGAAGACATTGATCTGGCAATGACTAAAGGTGTCAATTACCCTAAAGGACTCCTGGCCTGGGCAGATGAATTAGGTATTGACGAATGCGTACAAAGATTGGATTCTCTATATGACCTATACCATGAAGACAGATATAGATGTAGCCCGATGCTAAGAAAAATGCAAGAATCCGGGACAAAATTCTATGAGTAACGAATTCCGGGATTAAACCCAAAACCAATTCAACCCAATAAAAAAAGCCCGATCCGGAAGGAACAGGCTTTCTTCAAAATCTTTTTATAATTACCTTTTAGCTCTTGGCTCGCTGGAAACAGAAAGCTTCTTTCTACCCTTTTTTCTTCGGGCGCTTAGCACTTTTCGTCCGGCCTTAGTGGCCATTCTCTCACGGAAACCGTGCTTGTTTCTTCTCTTTCTATTAGACGGCTGAAATGTTCTCTTACTCATCGCGCTTCTGTTTATCTATACTCAGTAGGTTTCCTTAAATTGGAAACGGACTGCAAAAATAGACCTTTTTATCAATTCGCAAAACGGAATTTCAAGGATTTGCTCTTAAAAAAATGAATGGCAGAGATTTTACACAATTCTATGACAAAGATGTTAGGCAAAATAAGGTACTTTAGCGCCCCATGGCCAGAGGAGGAAGAAGGAATCAAGATGACGGCGAAAGAGTAAAGGTTTCAAAAGAGAGTTGGAAAAAAGCATTGCGCATTTTCCGCTATATGAAGCCTTATCGTAGCACTTATATAGTTGGTCTGTTTTGCCTGCTCATATCCAGCCTCACGGGCACGGCTTTCCCCTATTTTCTCGGAAAGCTTGTAGATCCTAATACCGTTGGCACGAACGACACAACAGGTCTTTTAGAAACCTCCAATGTTAATGACCTCTTTATCATATTGATGGTCATTTTTGGAATTCAAGCCGTATTCGGATTCTTCCGAATTTACCTTTTTGGAATTGTAACAGAAAATTCTTTGCGGGATTTGCGAAAAGATGCCTTTACCAAGCTTGTTACACTTCCATCAACCTACTTCGACAAACACAAAGTTGGGGAGTTACAGAGTAGAATCTCCAGTGATATTACGCAATTGAGTGAAACGTTCAATACAACGATCGCCGAGTTTCTGAGACAAGTCCTAACAATTTTAGTATGCGTTGTACTAATCGGTTTTATTTCACCGCAACTATCATTGATTATGCTTTCGGTAGTGCCTGTAATTGCTGTGGCGGCGGTGTTATTTGGCAGGTACATTCGTAAATTGTCTAAACAAGCCCAAGAGTCTTTGGCAGATTCCAACGGGTTGATTTTAGACGCTCTAACCGGAATAAAGAACGTGAAGACTTTCGTGAACGAGCGATACGAAATCATGCGTTACGGCGGTGCTATTAACAAAACAAAGGACCTGGCAATTAAGAGTTCTGCCTGGCGCGGACTATTCGCTTCTTTCATTCTACTGGTAATGTTTGGCTCCATCATCTTTGTAATATGGCAAGGGATGCGAATGGTACAGCTGGGGCCAGAAAATGGAGGCATCCGTTCGGACGAGTTTTTCCAGTTTATCTTCTACACGGTGATGATTGGCGCATCATTTGGAGGTGTATCCAGCCTTTTCGGCAACCTGCAAAAAGCAGTGGGAGCAACCGAAAGACTAATGGAAATTTTGGGTGAAAAATCCGAGGAAATTGACACCACCAGAGATACTAATGATTTGAAGCTTTCAGGTATTGTGGAGTTTTCTGATGTTCACTTTTCTTATGAGACCAGAGCCGATGTGGCAGTACTTAAAGGCCTTTCGTTTATGGCAAATAATGGTGAACAAGTAGCGATCGTTGGGCCTAGTGGTTCGGGGAAGTCAACCATATCATCGCTTTTGTTAAGATTCTACGCTCCTACGTCCGGGGTAATTACAATCGACGGCAAGGATCTTCAATCGTATGATCTGTCTGCTATCCGAAACCAAATGGCAATTGTCCCTCAGGAGGTGCAACTGTTCAGCGGATCAGTCATGGAAAATATTGCGTACGGTAAAACCAATGCCACAAACGATGAAGTAATAGAAGCCGCGCGGAAAGCAAATGCGATGGAGTTCATCGAGCGATTCCCCGATGGACTAGAAACCATTGTTGGAGACCGAGGGATACAATTGTCAGGTGGACAGCGGCAGAGAATAGCCATTGCCCGTGCGGTACTGAAAGACCCAAAAATTCTTATCCTGGATGAAGCGACCAGCTCGCTGGATTCCGAATCTGAAAGCCTGGTTCAGGAAGCTTTAGAACGCCTTATGGCAGGCAGAACGACTTTTGTCATTGCTCATCGGTTATCTACCATACGTAAGGCTGATAAAATTCTCGTAATTGATGGTGGAGAACTTAAGGAAGAAGGCAAGCACGAAGAATTAATGTCCATTGAGAACGGGACTTATAGAAACCTCAGTAAGTTACAATTTGAGGGTAGTTCTCTAACTAAGGTTTAACCTAACGTACACCACCTTCTTTGTCTCGAAAAACGGCTCATCATAAATATGACTTAATTCTAAAATGTCATAATCCTGATGAATCTCACTCAACTCCTCATTCAAATCTCCACCTTTCAAATACAGGATACCGTTTGGCAGAATATTTTTGTCCTGGTTCAGAATTTTGTTTTTCACCCAGGGCACAAACCGGTTCATGCGGGTGACGGCCCGACTAACGACAAAATCGTATTTGCCTTTTACCTTTTCGGCCCGTTCATGCTCAGCGGTAAGATTGCGCAATCCCAACGCAGCGGCAACCTCCTTTACTACTTTAATCTTCTTCCCAATTGAATCTACCAGATGAAATTGGCATTCGGGAAACAGAATTGCCAGGGGAATTCCGGGAAAGCCACCACCAGTTCCTACGTCCAGTATTTTCGTTCCAGGCACAAATTCTACCATTTCTGCAATTGCCAGCGAGTGAAGCACATGCCTTTCGTAGAAATTATCGAGGTCTTTTCTACTAATCACATTGATTTGAGCATTCCACTCTTCGTATAGCGGCTGTAGCTTGCCATATTGATCAAGCTGAACATCGGATAAATTGGGGAAATACTTTAGAATCTTTTCCAAGGAAAATTAGATGCTATCCTTACGATGTTTCAGGAGATTAGACAGAAACTCTCTTGCTCTAAACAATTGTGCTTTCACGGTACCAAGTGGGATGTCCAATTCCTCGGATATCTCTTCATAAGAAAGTTCTTTGAAATACCTCAACTCTATGAGTTCTCGATACCTTGGTTTCAATCTCTTTACTACTTCATGCATCAACTTCACCTTTTGAGCTCTGATGGCCTCCTCTTCGGGATCCCGGTCCGTAGAACGAATATCAATTTTTACACCTTCCCCATCTTCCGAACCTCCAATTGGATTATCTATAGACATGATGTGCTTTTTCTTCTTCCGGATAAAATCGATACAGTTGTTTGAAGCAATTTTGAACAACCAGGTTGAGAAAGCATAGTTAGGCGTGTATTGGTGCAACCTGCTAAATGCTTTACCAAATGCCTCAATCGTTAGGTCATCAGCATCATCACGATTGTTCACCATTTTGAGCAACATGAAATAAATGGAATCTCTATAGCGTTCCATCAATTCGGCATACGCCTGTTGATCACCGTGATCAACCGCCCGCTTCACCAGTGTATAATCCTTCTTCGCCTTGTCCGACAGGTGGTCGCCTAGCTCCTCCATCTGGTTGGTTTTGCAATGAAATTAGAAAAATAAATGATTGGGTTAAGGAATAGAAAGACCAATTCAATAAACGGAGTGAGAAACACAAGGTCTCCTCCTCCCAGTATCTTCATTGGTCGGTTGAGTATAAGTAGTTGAATTAATAGTCTGAATGCAAATCCTGCCACCGCAAACAGCCATAACTTGGTAAACAAGAGCATTGTAAATGTGACTACAAACAGCAACAAGCTACCGGGAAATAAACTCAACGCGACTTTGTGCGTACTCCTATAATGCTTGGCTGTGGTGAAATGTCGTCGTTTCTGATTCCACCAATTGTTAAAGCTCTCCTCGGGAGCACTTAACATCTGTGCCTCCGGATCGATCACTACATTCACCCCTGATTTCCGGCCAACTTCATTAACAAACAAGTCGTCATCCCCGGATGGCAAATGATAGTGAGACTTAAAACCTCCAACACTAAAGAACAGGTCTTTTTTATACGACATATTTCTACCTACTCCCATATAAGGAATTCCTGCCAGAGCAAAGGATAAATACTGCACACCTATATGAACAGTATCAAATCGAATTAATTTATTCAAAAACCCTCTTCGTTTCTGATACGGACTATAACCCAAAATCAACGATCGTTTTTGAAAGGAACTTGCCATGCGTTTTATCCACTGGTCTGACGCCGGCTCACAATCGGCATCTGTAAACAACAGGTTTTCATATTTGGCTCCTTTAATTCCAAGGGTTACGGCTAATTTCTTACCGTGACTATAATTTTCAGTATCGTGAATGTTCACCACATGCAGATTCTTGTACTTCAGCTGAAATGCTCTCAACACATCCGCTGATTCATCCCACGAGCGATCATTCACCACCACCACCTGAAATTCCGGGTAATCCTGCTGAAAAATCTTAGGTAGGTTCGTTAGCAGGTTTTTCTCCTCATTCCTGGCCGCAATAACCACGGAAACCGGGGGATGCTCCAATTCACCACCATCTTCTTTGTTCTTGAAAAAAGTTAAGCGGATAAAAAAGAACAGGAAGTAAAATAGCTGAACCAGCAGTGCAACCGCAAAAACAGTTAGCAATATAATTTCAAAGGTAATTTCCTTTCCGAACAGCGTCATCCCAGCTTTTAAGTTAGTCAAAAATATCCTAAACCTTTTAATGCTATCTTTGGCTGCCTCGTAATTATTAACACCAATCAGTTTATGAACTTCACGCTGCATCACACAGCAGAAGGGTCGAAAGCCAGAAGAGGAACGCTGGAAACCGACCATGGAAAGATAGAAACGCCCATATTCATGCCAGTTGGCACCGCTGGTACGGTTAAGGCGGTGCATCAAAGAGAACTAAAGTCCGACATCGAAGCGGAAATCATTCTCGGCAACACCTATCATCTTTATTTAAGACCAGGTTTAGAAGTTATAGAAGAAGCCGGGGGACTTCACAAATTCAATGGCTGGGATCGTCCAATGCTTACAGATTCCGGAGGGTACCAGGTTTACTCGCTGTCTAACACCAGAAAAATTAAAGAGGACGGAGTAACGTTTGCCTCACATATAGATGGTTCCAAACACCTGTTCACACCTGAAAATGTTATGGACATACAACGTACCATTGGAGCTGATATCATAATGGCATTTGATGAGTGCACCCCATACCCTTGTGAATACGAATATGCATACGAATCACTGGAAATGACCCACCGATGGCTTAAAAGATGTATTGATCGTTTTGATAGCACTGAGAACAAATATGGGTACCGCCAAACTCTTTTCCCTATTGTTCAAGGATCCGTTTTCAAAGATCTGCGAATTAAATCCGCCGAATTTATTTCGGAGCAAAACAGAGACGGAAACGCTATCGGAGGGCTTTCGGTAGGAGAACCGGATCATGAACTCTACGAAATGACCGAGTTGGTGTGTGATATTTTGCCGGTTGCTAAACCAAGGTATTTAATGGGTGTTGGAACGCCAATTAATATCCTGGAAGGCATAGATAGAGGTGTGGACATGTTCGATTGCGTAATGCCTACAAGAAATGCCCGAAACGGAATGCTGTTTACCAAGAATGGTGTGATCAATATTAGAAACAAAAAGTGGTACAAGGATTTTTCTCCGATTGATCCGGATGGCGACTCCTATGTAGACACGGCTTACTCCAAAGCTTACGTGAGGCACCTTATTCACTCTAATGAAATGCTGGGTGCTCAGATATGTAGCATACACAATTTATCTTTCTATTTGTGGTTAGTTAAAGAGGCGCGGAAACACATCGAAAATGATACTTTCAAGAACTGGAAGGAAGAGATGATCCCACGTCTGTCTACAAGATTGTAGTGAAGATCATTGACTGGTATATCATCAGAAAGTTTGTTGGGACTTTCTTCTTCATTCTGGCGATGTTCACCATCATCGCGGTTGTTTTCGATACAGCGGAAAAACTTAAAGATTTCCTGCAAAGCGAACTTGGGGTCTTAGATACACTGACAAGTTACACTCAGCATTTTGCCATGTGGTTCATGAATATGCTGGCTCCCTTACTTATCTTTCTATCTGCGATTTGGGTATGTTCCAGGATGGCCAGCCGTTCCGAGAATATTGCCATCCTATCTGGTGGACATAGTTTTAATAGGTTTCTAAGACCATATCTAACCGCAGGGACCTTTTTCTTCCTTCTGTTTTTGTATATGGGACACTTTGTAGTTCCCAGATCCAACTTCAAAAAACTTCAGTATGAAAACGCCTACACCTCGTTCGATGCAAGGCTAAGTAATAGATACCTGGAGGTAGAACCCGGTTCTGTGGTTTACTTCCAGACATTTGATTTTAAAACAAACGCGGCCTCCCGTTTCTCTCTTAAGAAATTTGAAGAAAGAAATGGGAAACGTGTTAAAGTTTATGATTTACAAGCTGCTACAGCGCAAGGCGACAGCTCCACAGGCCACTGGACACTAGGAAACTATTTTATACGTGTGATTGGTGAAAACGGTGAGAAAATTATTGAGGGTTCTGAACTGGATACAAATTTCAATTTTAAAGGCCCTGATCTCGGCCGAAGGTCTGAATCAGTATACACCATGGAAACCCCACAACTAATTGAACATCGGGATGCAGAAATTGAAAAAGGCTCAGGTGCCGTTGCGGTTTCTGAGGTGGAAATATACTCACGTACCTCCACCCCCTTCTCTGTATTTATTCTGATTGTACTGGCGGTTTGTATATCATACAAAAAACGCAGAAACGGCGTTGGCTTAAACCTTATTTTCGGATTGGCCATTGGGGCAATATCCTTCTTTATTGGGAAGGTGACTTCAGTCGCTGCCACCAATGCGGGACTCCCCCCTTTGCTGGCAGTGTGGATTTCAAACATCGTTTTCGGAGTAGTTACTCTACTGTTTTATTTGCGCGCCAGGCGTTAATCCATTATCGATCGTTCGGTTTACATCGTTTGGCGAATCTTAGAAACAATATCTGATAAAGAGCATACAAAATATGTAACTTGCGCCAGAAATCAGGCTAAATTATATTCATGGAGAAGTCGGAAGGTTTGGGAAAGAAAGAGGTTCTGCTGACAAAGCAAACCGTGTTCTTGGATTTTGAAGAACCACTCAAGGATCTATTGGAGCAGATAGAGTCTGCCGAAAAAATTGCAGAAAAAGGTGGAGTTGATGTAGAGTCCACGGTCAAGGATTTACGCAATAAGCTTGAAGAAAAATGCAAGGAAATTCATCAGGATTTGAGTCCCTGGCAAAAAGTTCAGCTTTCCAGGCATCCGGAAAGGCCTTACACCCTCGATTACATCCGTGCAATTACCGGGGGCGATTTCATGGAACTACACGGCGACCGGAATGTGGGCGATGATAAAGCGATGGTGGGTGGTTTCGGTTCTCTGGATGGCCAAACCGTAATGTTTATTGGTCATCAGAAAGGAAGAAACACAAAGCAAAGACAGGAACGGAACTTTGGAATGGCGAATCCTGAAGGATACCGAAAAGCTCTTCGTTTGATGAAGCTGGCTGAAAAATTCAACAAACCCATTGTATGCCTGATAGACACGCCTGGTGCCTATCCTGGTTTGGAAGCCGAGGAGAGGGGGCAAGGTGAAGCCATTGCACGGAACTTATACGAAATGATGATCCTGGAAGTACCGGTAATCTGCATAATTATTGGAGAAGGTGCATCCGGAGGTGCTTTGGGAATTGGAATTGGCGACAAGGTGCTAATGCTCGAAAACACCTGGTATAGTGTTATTTCACCCGAATCTTGCTCGTCTATTCTATGGAGAAGTTGGGATTACAAGGAACAAGCAGCTGAAGCATTAAAACTTACTGCTAAGGACATGCTTAATAACAAATTGATAGACGGAATTATTAAGGAACCTTTAGGTGGCGCACATGCTGATCCTGACATGATGTTTAAAAAGTTGAAAACCGAGTTAAAGAAAAATCTAACCAAAATTGGAAAGATGAAGCCCGACAAGAGAATCCAGGAAAGAATCGATAAATTCACCTCAATGGGTGTGGTGAATAAGTAAACCTTCAACACCCATTTCCTATGATTGATCATCAAATGGGATTATCTTAACAGCAGTGTTTTGTACCTTGTAACTACACTTATTTTTGATTCGTATGCTATATTAGCACAAATCTGATTCTATGAAGAAAATCTACCTGACCCTGGTTTTACCGGGAATTTTATGTTCAATTGGTATTCAAGCTCAATTTAATCCAACCACCCCTCCTACTTTAGGAAAAGCTCAGGAGGTAGAAGTTGTAAATACAAAAACAACTGAAACTTGCGGCAACGATACCTTGCTTTACACTTTAAGCAAGGCAACAAGTGTGGAAGCTCAGGCGTTTAGTTCTCCGGATTTCTACGTAAACGTGGCGCAACGCTATGAAGTACCGCAACCAGTTACTGTATATGGCATGTGTTATTATGGCTACACCGATGCCAGCGGCACCTTGCCCGGAACCGTTACGGCAAGAATGTATAGCGTTGGGCTGGACGGGCTTCCTGATACCGTAATGGCCTCGGCAATAGATGCACTGCCCCTAGGTTCTGCGACTCCATACACAGCGAATAGAAGATGTGTGTCATGGTTAACCCCTATTACCATTTCAGATGATTTTTATGTTGCACTTGACGGTTCTACAACTTCAGAACCAATTGGAACATATAGGAATAGTTTCACCGCAGCCGATGGGGCCGGAGAAGGACTTAGTGCTGTCTATTTCGACGATGGATCAGGGGCCGGTTATGTTAGATGGTACGACCAAACCAATGATCCCGCATTTACAACCCCTGGACCTGCATGGGATTATGACTACTTACTAGAGCCGGTTGTAAGCTATGACGTTACCTTTACGGCTACCTGGTCTGCTGATACCATTTGTTCAGGAGAAGAAGTTTGCGTGGAAAGCGACACCATTAGTGATCCCATTGTAGTACATAGAATGTATAGTTTAGACACTTCTCCCGAAGCTACTACCGATTGGGGTGATGGAGGGTTTTCACTTGGGGATAGCAACTGTACTATTTATTCAATTGACGGATTGTATACGGCGATCCATGGTATAGAAGTAATCGGCTGGACCACTACCTGTGTTGTTTCAGATACGAATATGATCTTCGTAGATCAGTCAACCGCAGATTTCACTTACGTGGTGAGTAACGACACAGTAACCTTCACCAATTCAAGTACAGGAGCAACAACATATATGTGGGACTTTGGTGGTATGGGAAGTTCAGTGGCACAGGATACTACGTTTGTGTTTCCAAGTAACGGAATGTATACAGTTGAATTAATTACCTGGTCCGCCAACGGATGTGCAGATACCACAGAACAAGTTGTGGCGATTACGGTTGGTATCGAGGATAACGAACTGCCTCAAATTAGTCTTTACCCTAACCCAACGCTGGGAGCATTGAATATTGTGAACACACAGGCAGGAGAAGAGTTTGACCTCATTATTATTGACCTAACCGGAAAGGTCGTTTATCAGGATAGATTGGTTCACGCTACCAACTTGATCGACCTTACTCACTTGGCCAACGGACATTACGTTTCGAGAATTTCCAACACGACGGGAGCTCGAACAGACAGGATCGAAATCATCAAATAAGACACGGATACGTTTTTTTGATACGGAAGAGGCCGCTCATTTCTGAGTCGGCCTCTTTTGGTTTGTGGTGATGGGTAGAACTAGCGAATCCGCAACGTTATACTTGGCATTTTATGGGTAATCCCATCTTTCCCTTTTGCCGAACCGGTGAACGTAACACGCTGGCCCGACCGAAGTCCTCTAAGCACTCTTTGCAGATTTTCCGGAATTCTGGAACCCCTCATTTTATATTCCTTGAAACCTCCGTCTTTAAATATCTCCATAGTATACTCAACGGTTTCGGGCTCAACGTCAAATTCAAAGTTGGGGTAAAAACTAACCACTCTTTGTGCCTGGCCGATCCTCCCTTTAGCGACCATTCCGTCTTCGGTTTTACCAACAACTTTCATCCGTGGTTTGGGCAAGCGCTTCACTCTAAACGGAACACTTCCCATCGACTTTTTTGATCCATCGGCCATAGTGGCCGTTACATTTACATTGACTTCTCCCGGTGAATTTTTTACCAAATTGGCCTGATACATTCCGTTCCCGGTTCGTTTGATTCTGTTACCCGAACCTGAAATGCTCACCGAGATATTCTCATTTGCCACACCCGGAACCGATACACTCACCGGATTATCCAATCCGATGTAAAGCACATTCATTTTGGTAGGGGAAACCGTTAGCGATGGACGGGCAACAATGTAATTCGACTCAAACGGGAATTCCTTTATCTCACCGTTATTCGTTTCAACTTCGATCTTGCCATTGTAGGTAAACATCCCTTCCTTATTGGTCTTGAATCGGTAATTTCCAAGTCCGTTGTTTACCGGTATCTCTGTATCGTTGATGGTAATTTTGGGATCTTTGGTCTTGCTGAAAGCCGCCAGAAATACATCGGCATTGTATTCTTCTCCGAGTAGCACATAGCTGGTAGGTGCTACTACTTTTGGTGCTACCGTATCGAACGGAATATCTACCTTACCAACATCCGCATACAACTTACTGATTACATCATACTCCGCATTTTTTACGTCATTTTGCAATTTGGTAAGGTGAACAATTGAGGCCGCTAAAGTTGTATGATAGAAAGTACTCATTTCCCAGTTTAACTTCCTGCCATCGTGTTCCGAACCTTCGAGAATTAAACCAATATTGGCCTCTTCCCTCTTATCGGCGGGAATAGACTCCAATAGTTCTTTACGAAACAATTCAATTTTCATCCGTAGTTCGCTGCTCAATCCGTCTGATCCATCTTCTGACAACCCAATCATTAGTTGCGTCGGCACATCATAATTGTCTTTCGCATTCACATTTTTCAATTGCATTGTATCGGCTACCTCATCAGCAATACCTTCAGTTTTGGCCACCAGTTGCTTCTTCAGGTTCTCTATGTATTCTACCAATTCTATAGATTGCTCGCGAACGGTCACAGCCTTATCAAATGATGCTTGCAATCTGACCGGATCATATTGCGTTGAAATTTGAAAATCGGCGAACATCTGGTCGTTTTTCAATCCGATATTGTGAACCGATGATTCTAAGCTCCGGTTTACCTGAACGAAAGAGTCCAGGATATCCTTAGACACATTCAGCGCCAGCATTGCCATTAGTACCAAATACATCAGTCCGATCATTTTTTGTCTTGGGGTTTCCTTACTTCCTGCCATAATTCTAAATTTTGGTTGCACCCCACAGTTTTTTTGTGTGATGCAACGGTTCGTAAAAATCAAGCAAGGAGCATCCATTCTGTTCACGGCCGGCGAACAGTAATTGTGTTGCGAACTTTAGGTGGATAAGAAAAAAGCACCTGCCCGGTATACATACTCCTCCAAAGACACGGAACAGGTGCCAATCCGCATTTTGAAGTTCCCTTGCTTTACCGTGATGGTAAGAACTTCGCGGATTTCCTTGCTTTCAATATGTACAATGCAGGTTGTTTGAAAGGGTACATGTTTTATTTGAAAAAATACGCCAGAGTAAACAAATGTCATCCTGAGCCCTGCCGGCCGGTAGGGCTCAGGATGACAAGGCCAACAAAAGTTTAACGAGATACCGAATCCTGAGACGAAGCAGTAGAATCTGCATCCTGCGTGTTCTCAACGGGGTTTTCCTCTGCCGGTGCTTCAGGTTCGGAAGTTTCCAGATAAATAACATAAGCCACAACCGCCACCAATAGGAAAAACAAGAACATTTTAGGGTTCTTGTACAACGGCTTCTTACTTCTCTTAGTAACGTCATCATAACGCACCTGAAGCTTCGAATAATCTTTGTGCTTCTCAACGGTTTCGTCGGAAGGCAGATTTTCCTTTTTGGTTCTATTTATCTTGTATTGCTTCATTTTGAACGCTCCTCCACAACTACTTTGAGTTTGTCGAGTGCACGATATACCCGAATTTTAGCATTTCCTTCAGTTATTCCAAGTATCTCTCCCATTTCTTTGAAAGACATCTTATCAAAAAACCGAAGTTCAATTAATTGAGACACCGGTAGTGGTAATTCCGCCAAACAAGCGATCACCAATTCTTGCCTGTCGATTTCCTCCCCCTCTTTGATTTCTTCCATCAGCGTAATCACATCGGTTTCCATAACCTCAACCGTGGTTATCTTCTTCGACTGTCGGTAATACATATTCACCTCATTAGAGGCAATACGATATAACCATGAAGAAAACGGAAATCCGCGGTCTTCATACTTTTTAATGTTTAGCAAAGCTTTCAGAAATACTCTTGAGGTGATATCCTCACAGGTGAACTCATCTCTTACTTTCTTAAATACGAAAATGAATATTGGCTTGTAATAATGATTGTATAAAGGAGCAAACCTGGCTGGGTTGGCCTTCGCCGTCTCAATGATCTTTTTTTCATTGGGTAATACCCTTTTACCAGATTTGCTTCCCTCCACCTAAAGTGTATTTAATTCACTACGTACAATGCAACTGTTTGAGAAAGGTACAACTTAAGCACAAATTTATTTTTCAGACCTCGCCCATGATTATTTTGAAGCACCATTTGCTCCTCCCGTGTCGTCTATCGAACAAGCTAACCCTTGAAATCGCTGTAAATAATACCTATATTGCATCTAATGAACCGTATACCAGCCTTATTCCTTGTTCTCGGTCTACTCGCATTCAGTTCGTTTCTGAATGCTCAGGAGCAACTTGCGGGGTACAAATTCATTGAAAACAAAGGCCAATGGGAAGATCAGGTTCACTTCAGAACAGACCTTAAAGCTGGCCATCTCTATCTGGAAAAAACCGGAATTCTGTTCGATATGATCGATGGTGAGCAAATGGATAAGATGATCCGTGCTCATTATGACAAATCCCTTCCGAGAAATTTCGACCAACTCAGGCACCATGCCTACCGGGTTGATTTTGTTGGAATGAACGAACATGTTACCGTATCTGAGGAGTTGCAAACGAGAGAATATTACAACTACTTTCAGTCTCCTTACAAATCAAAATGGGCATCCAAGGCTTATGGTTTTCACCGTGTTAGATACAATGAACTTTACCCTGGTATCGACCTTCAGTTTTATTCGAAAATTTTCAATTTAAAGTACGACTTCATTGTTCAACCAAATGCCGATCCGAATCAAATCAAGCTCAATTACAAAGGAGCAGATAATGTGTCAATTCGAAATGGCAGACTGCACGTTTTCACGGAAGTTAACCACATTATTGAAGATAAACCTTATGCGTATCAGGTCATAGACGGTAATAAGGTAGAAGTTGTGTGCAACTATGTTTTAAACGACAACACGGTTTCCTTCGAGTTTCCTGAAGGATATGACAGAACCTATGAATTGGTTATTGATCCTACCTTAATTTTCTCCACGTACTCCGGTTCTACCGCCAACAACTTCGGATACTCGGCTACCTTCGATTCTAAAGGATTTCTTTATGCGGCCAGTTCGGCATTTGGTACAGGCTACCCTACCACCCTGGGGGCTTATGATGAAACCTTTAACGGCGGTTCGGGTTTGGCTCCAGGTATTGATATCGCTATTTCAAAATTTGATACGTCAGGAACCTTCTTGCTTTACTCAACATATATTGGAGGAAGCAGTGATGAATTGCCACACAGCCTGATCGTTAATAGTTTCGACGAACTTTTTATTCTCGGAACGACCAGCTCCTTCGACTACCCCACAACCACCGGTGCTTACGACACAACCTTTAATGGTGGTACGCCTAAAGACTTAACCAACGGACTGGGAGCAGATTATCCGAACGGTTCGGACATTATCGTTTCCAACTTATCATCAGACGGTACCACATTGCTTGCTTCCACATTTATCGGGGGCACGGGTAATGATGGGCTTAATTCAACTACTGTGGCCTGCGCAACCAACGTGCTCCGGTATAATTATGCCGATGAAATTCGCGGCGAAATTGACATTGATGCAAACAACAACGTGTATGTGGTAAGTTGCACGCAATCAACCGACTTCCCGATTGTAGGTAGCGTTTTCCAGCCCACTTATGGAGGTGGTCTACTAGACGCTGTAGTGGTGAAATTAGACAACTCTCTGACCAATGTTATCTGGAGCAGCTATTTCGGTGGTGAAGATCATGACGCAGGTTATTCACTAGCGATTGACTCCAATGAAGACCTGTATATCACGGGCGGTACCAATTCAGACTCACTAACGGTTACTTCAGGTGTTCTGGATACAGCTTATGCGGGCGGACGAGCAGACGGTTTTGTAACCCATATTGCATCTAACGGACAGCTACTGTTAAACTCTTCTTATGTTGGCTCTCCCGCCTACGATCAATCTTATTTTGTTGAGTTAGATCGCTATGATAACGTTTACCTGCTTGGACAAACAGAGATAACAGATTCTACTTTTATTGAAAATGCTTTGTTTAGCAATCCGGGAAGCGGGCAGTTTGTAAAAAAGATGACTCCACAACTGGATTCGGTGATTTATGCGACGGTTTTTGGAAACGGAAGCGGCATCAGTATTTCACCAACTGCCTTTCTGGTTGACTTGTGTAACAAGATTTACCTGTCTGGTTGGGGAGGCGGCACCAACGCTTTCTCCACCTGTAACGCGGCCGGTCTTACCACCGGAATGCCTACTACCTTTGATGCTTATCAGGCAACTACAGATGGAAGTGATCATTATGTAATGGTTCTTGAGGATGATGCTTCTGCCCTGGTTTACGGATCATTCTTTGGAGGACCTGTTTCACAAGAACATGTTGATGGTGGAACAAGCCGATTTGATCGAAAAGGGAAAGTCTATCAGGCTATGTGTGCAGGTTGTGGTTCAAACTCCGATATGCCTATTTTTCCAGCTGGAGCAGTTTCAGCCACCAACAATAACAGCTGTAATCTCGGTGTATTTAAAATGGACTTTAATCTGCCTGTGGTAGTAGCAGATTTCGATACACCTCCAATCGGGTGCTCGCCGTTTACCTACACGTTCACGAATACCTCCTTATCGCAAAACTTCACCACTTACGATTGGGATTTTGGAGATGGCTCACCTGGTTCTACATTAGAAAACCCTACACACACCTACAACAATGCAGGAACCTATACTATCACACTCATAGTGTCTGATACCGCAACGTGCAACTTCGGAGATACAATTTCCAAGGACATTACCATTCTTGGGGATACTACCTACACTCTTACGGGAATGGATATATGCCCTGGGGATGTAGAACAAATTGGTTTGCTTCCTGTACCAGATACTGCAACAACTTATGAATGGGTAAGTGGTACAGGGTCGTTATCAGACACCACCATTTCTAATCCTTTTGCCTCTCCCACCACTACCACCACCTATCAGTTGTTGATTCATTCAGGAGTTTGTACCGATACTGTTTTTCAAACCATTGTGGTAAATACTACCCTCCTATCCGTTTCAAACGACACGGTGCTTTGCAATGGCTCTCCAGGCACAACACTGTATGCTAATTCTTTTGGAACCTCTTCAGAATATATCTGGTCTTCCAACAGTTCATTTACCGACACATTGAATTCATCGCTTGGAGCGGACTCTCTGGTAGTTTCTCCCACAATCCCCACCATGTATTACGTGCAAATCAACAATAACGGGTGCACCAGAGAAGACAGCATCTTCGTTGATCTTGCGTCTTCGCAAATGCTGGTATCAGCGAATCAGTTTATCTGTGAAGGAGACACAACCACGCTTTCAGTAACTAATTTAAATCCTTCAGACACGCTCACTTACGACTGGAGCAATGACCTGGACATTATCTCCGGAGATGGAACAGATGAAATAATAGTTGCTCCGGTAATGGGAACATGGTATTATGTAGAATCTGTAAATAGCGCTGGTTGCACGCTCATAGATTCCGTACTGGTAAGCGTCTCAGGACTTACAACAGCCGCCGTTGATGCCTATGCTGATTTTGACACCATTCCCGACGGGGTATCGGTTGGCCTACATGTAACTCCCGGAGGCTACACGTATTCCTGGACACCAACCGGCACTCTGGACGATCCTACAAGTCAACATCCGGTGGCTACTCCGGAGGAAACCACGACTTACATTGTTACTATAACCGACGGTCCATGTACCAGACGAGATACCGTGATAATTACTGTTTCAGATCTTATATGCGGGCAACCAGACGTCTATGTTCCAAATGCATTTACACCGGATGGAAATGGGCAAAACGATGTGGTTCGTGTAAGGGGTAATAACATTCGCTCAATGCTATTTAGAATATACGATCGATGGGGCGAACTTGTGTTCGAAACTACAGATCAATCAGTCGGGTGGGACGGTTCATTTAAAGGGCGTGACGGGGATCCTGCCGTTTATGTCTATTATCTGGACATTATTTGTATTGACGAAGACGAATATTTTGAGAAAGGGAATATTACACTGATCAGATAATGCGGAGATTGAAGTTCATATTGCTCGTATTGGTTATTTCTACCTCAGGACTAGCACAGGATTTGCATTATTCTTTGTTCGACATGACCTTACAAAACTTAAATCCCGCTTTAGTTGGACAGTTTGATGGTGATTATAGATTCGCCGCAAATCACAGGCATCAATGGAGAGCTGTTACAGTGCCATACACCACATTTAGCGTTTCCGCTGATGTTAGAGATTTTCTGGAAGGTAAAAATTTTCATACCGGACTTCAGGTCAATCAGGATAGAGCGGGAGACTCTCGGTTTAATACGTTTATGGCCAATTGGAGTATCGGATACTCTAAATACATGAACACCGATTCATCCCTGTCACTATCAGTAGGAATCCAACCTGGTGTAACCAGTCGAAGTATCGACTACTCCGATCTGAGGTTTGATGTTCAATACAATGGTTGGACGTACGACGCTAGCCTGGCAAACAATGAGAGCTTTCAACGGGAAAGCCGAACCTACTTTAACCTTTCTTCTGGTATTTATGGTCAGTACATAATGGACGACGAAAAGAGATTTGACTTTGGTTTTAGCCTCTTCAACATGACCAAACCAAAGCAAAGTTTCTTCAATGAAGATGCTATCAAACTAGATAGCCGTTGGGTGCTTCATGGCTCTGCAGATATCGCTATTAACAAAGATATTGCGGTGCTTCCAGGCTTTCAATTTATGGGGCAAGGCACTTATCGCGAACTGTTAATTGGTACTAAAGTACGTTACGTACTTGAAGATATGCGAGGTGTTTACCGAGCTGTTTACGGAGGTATGTACTACAGAAACAAAGATGCCGGCTACGTTATGGCTGGCATGGACTACGACAACTGGAAATTTGGATTAAGCTATGATATTAATGTCTCTACCTTAAGACCGGCAAGTAATGGCAGAGGGGCCCTGGAACTTGCGCTTATTTATGTCCTTAAGATTTACAATCCAGAAATTATTCAGCGCAGAATTTGCAGGGACTATATGTGATGAAGGGGGTTTGGTGTTCGGTCATATTGGCGTTGATCAGCTTAACAGTGCAGGCACAGAGTGTTAAAAAGCTGATAGAAATAGGCGACAAGTATTACGCAGATGGTGATTACTATGGAGCCTCTCTGGAATACGGTAAAGCGGTAGCAATTGATTCCGTAGACATTCATTTGCTTTACAAATATGCTGAATCACTCAGAAAATATAATAATCACGTAAAGGCTGAACATTACTACGAAAAGATTTTTGGGAAGGATCGTGGTAGAATTTATCCTATGGGCGTGTTTTGGCTTGCTGAAATGCAAAAGCATAACCAAAAGTACCGGGATGCTATTAAAACATGGAAAAAGGCCAATTCACTCTTGAAAAAGGATAAGAAATCTTACGAGTACTTGCGTTCTAGACACGAACGCTTTTCTACAAGCTGGGCTATGCGAGCGATATCGGATTCTGTAGAAGGAGTTACGGTTACCAACTTGGGTGAAGGAGTAAACACCACGAATTGGGAATTTGCGCCTGTAGAAAAACACGGTCAGTTGTTTTTTGCCTCGTTGCGCAGCGAAAACGTAGGTCCAAATCTTCAGATGCTCGACGAAGATTATACAGTAAAAATATACAACGCCACGCAGGCAGGTGAACTTTGGGCCACGGATCAACCTATTAGCTCAAAGGTAAATCAATCTGGAATGAACAATGCAGCTGGCACATTTAGCACCGACGGTAAAAGATTCTATTTCGTCAGAGCCGGAAGTGATTATCAGGGAGCCATTTACATGACCGAATACAACAACGGAAAGTGGTCTAATGCTGAAAAACTGGAAGGTGACATAAACGGCAACTTCACCTCAACACAACCATCTTTTCTGGAATTGGATGGGAAAGAGTACTTACTGTTTGCATCCAATCGGCCCGGGGGAGAAGGGAATTTTGATATCTACTATGCTCCGCTTATATCCAACACCAAATCAGGGAAATCGGTCAACATGGGGAGCAATATCAATAGTCCTGATGATGAGGTAACCCCGTATTATAATGCCGACCAAAAGACTCTTTACTTCAGCTCACGCTGGCACAAAAATCTGGGGGGATTTGATGTTTTCAAATCTGAAGGTGAGTTGAAAGAATTAAGCGACCCGGTAAACATGGGTCAACCTATTAATACTTCATGGAACGATTTTTACTTTACCATAGACAACGACGGCCACGGCTATCTCACCTCCAATAGATTGGGCTCTTACTTTATGAAAGGCCCTACGTGCTGTAACGATATATGGAAGGTCGACATTAAATCCGAAGAAGAAAAAAGTGATGAAATCGTAATTGAAACACTGGATGATTTGAATAAATACCTGCCAGTTACACTCTACTTCCACAATGATTGTCCGAACCCGCGCACAACAGATACGGTTACTGACCTGAATTACTTGACGACCTACGCAGACTATCACAAGTTAATTCCTAAATACAAAGACGAGTACAGTAAAGGACTAAACGAAGAAAAAAAGGTTGAAGCTGAACTGGACATTGAGGATTTCTTTGATGACTATGTAGACAAGGGAGTTAGCGATTTGGCTCTGTTCACCTCTCTATTGCTCAACGAACTGAAAAAAGGAGAGAACATTGAGTTAACGATAAAGGGATTCGCCTCTCCTTTGGCAAAAACCGATTACAATGTGAAACTCACCGGAAGAAGAATCAGTAGTTTGATTAATTATCTGCGAGAGTACGGAGATGGAGAATTCAACCAGTACATTGACGCTACGGCAGAAAATGGGGGAACACTTACCTTTAATAAGATCCCATTTGGGGAATATACTGCCAGCACCCTGGTTTCTGATAACATCAACGATCAAAAGAACTCAGTCTATTCCAGAGCTGCCGGCTTAGAGCGTAAAATCGAAATTCAGAGCATTACTCAGGCCAGGCGAGATTCGATCTTTTCGGAGATAAGTTGTGCCCATGAGCTGCATGATTTTGGAAGGCTTACCCAGGGGCAGAAAGTTCATCATGAGTTCGTGATCACCAATACTGGCAATAAAGATTTACTTATAGAACAGGTAGTAGCGAAATGTGGCTGTAGTATAGTGGCATTTCCGAAGGAACCAATTGCTCCCGGAACGACTGCAAAAATTAAAGTTACTTTAGACACCTCGCAACTGGAAGGGAAGCAAGTTAAATCGGTTACGGTGGTGGCCAACTCATTTCCCCGTAGTAAGCGACTCGTTGTAACCGCAGAAGTATTTAAGGAGTGAGAATAATTTTTGTTTTACTAACACTAATTTTTGTAACCTGCGGCTGGACGCAGAAAAAAGAAGAACTGGACTGTTCTCCATACAAAACCGGAAAGTTCGTTATGACTGCTCCTGAAGGTGATGTTATTCGCATAAAGCGAACAAAAAAGTACCAGATAGAGAAATACAACAGAGGAGGCAAGAAGCACAAATTCAAAATAGAATGGGTTTCGGATTGTGAGTACATTCTTATCTTAAAGAAAACTACCAGCAGTGCCAAAGCCTACGAAGGCAAAGGTCTATTCTGCAAAATCGTCTCCGGAGATGTGGATTATTATTCCTGCATAGTTATTACACCGGAACACCCTAGCGGAAGAAAATGCGAAATAACAAAACTGCGCTAATGGACTTGCAACCATTTCATCTGGCCATCCCTGTCAACGATCTTGCTAAAGCACGGAAGTTCTACCGAGAAGTGTTGGGTTTACAAGAAGGTAGAAGTGATACCGATTGGGTAGATTTTAACTTCTATGGCCATCAGTTGGTTATTCATTATGCTGAAAGGAATACAACTCCGAACGATCACAATCCGGTAGATGGCAAACAAGTTCCGATTCCCCATTTTGGTGTGGTGTTAACTAAAGAAGATTGGTTAAAACTCTCACAAAGACTTGAAAATCAGGGCGTGGAATTCATCATAGAACCTTATACAAGATTCGAAGGACAACCTGGTGAACAATCCACCATGTTTTTTCTGGACCCATGCGGAAACGCTCTTGAGTTCAAGGCTTTCAACGACCTCACCCAATTATTTGCTAAATAAGCCAAAAGAAAATATATTAAGGGCTGTTAACAACAAAGAATGTTCAAACTAATCCGAATAAACGAAAATTCGCCCAAGCCTATATATGTGCAAATTCAGGATAGTATTATTAATGCTATCCGAAGCGAGTTGATCAGTCCGGGTTCTCAACTGCCTTCTATTAATGAAATTAGTGAAGGCCTGAACATTGCGAGAAAAACAGCTGAGAAGTCATACAACGAACTCAAGCGGAAGAACATTCTGGTTTCTGTTCCCGGAAAGGGATATTTCGTCTCCGAAAACAGCAAACTGGATCAGAAGAAAGTAATGTTGATGTTCGACATTATGAACCTTCAAAACAATGTGATCCACCGAGCATTTATGGATGCCATAAAAGACCATAATTTGGTCGATTTTCTTGTTTACCATAAGGATGTAGATACCTTCTCCGAATATTTGATTCATGCTCCCGATGAGTATTCGCATTATGTTATTATGGGACACTTCAACGACGAGGAAGAACAGGCTGTTAAGCTTATTAATCAACTTCCCAAACACAAGTTGATTATTCTGGATCGGAACATGCCAGGTATTGTGGGGGATTACTCCTCTATAACACAAAACTTCTCGAACATTGTGTACAATGCGCTGAGCGACCTAAAAGAAGACTTTTCCAGTTATAGCAAAATTTGTATTGTCTTTCCGAAATTCACCTATTATCCTGAGGACACTCTTAAAGGTGTACTGACATTCTCCTCAGAAGCGGGACTTAGTTTTGAGGTGATCAGGGAGATTGATGAATACGAACCTAAGGAAGGAGATGTATTCCTTACGCTTACCGAGCAAGAATTGGCTTCAACCGTGCTTCGTATACAGCAATGTGGATTTGCGATTGGTCGGCAAGTTGGTATTGTTAGCTATACTGATCATCCATTGAACCAAATATTAGCCGGTGGAATTACCGCAATTTCTCCAAATTTTGAGGAAATGGGTAAACTCGCCAGTGAAGCAATTCTATCAGAAAAGAAAACTGTCGCGAGTATTGGTTACTCACTCTTCCGCCGGAACTCCCTCTAGTTCTTCAGCCTCTACTTCCGGCTCATCAAGTACATCGTCATTGACGGCGTTAAAAGTAAACCCGGGTGATTTTAGTGCAAACCATGCAACAATTGTTGATGCCACCAGTATAACCGCTCCCAACAAAAGCGGAGCGCCTGGGAAATAAAACACCTCCTTGTCTACCGTTGAATAGTAATATACATTCGCAAACAACAGTGCGCCAACTACCGGACATAATGATATTAATGCCGTAAGCGATCCCTGTAAATTTCCTTGTTGTTTTTCAGGCACCTTATTCGACATGTACCCCTGAAGAGTAGGCACAGCAATTCCTCCCAATATGTAAGGAACCATTGCCAGGAACAGCAGATAAGGCTGGTAAGCAAACGCAAACCCGGTCATCCCGAACGTCCAAAGAATAAACCCCCACATAATGGCTCTCTTGTTACCAAGCTTTTTAACAATCTTACCCAGTAGCACCGCCTGGACAATAGCCACCAGAAACCCAACTACCGCCAAACTATATCCCACTTCAGCCTGATCCCAACCATACGATTGCATGGTAAACACGTTCCAGGTAACCGGAAGTACCTGCCCGGCCAAACTCGCCAGAAAAAAAGCAATCAAAAGCGGCCCCAGACCATATTCACGAAGCTTAAATATGGAGACAAAGGGAATCATCTTCTTCAAATTCACGGGTCTCCTATTTTCCCTAGTTAACGACTCAGGTATTATGAACAATCCAAAAACAAAATTTAAAAGGGAGAGACCGGCCGCAATCCAAAATGGAGCCCGTACGCCCCAATACTCTCCTGCAACTCCTCCAATTAGTGGTCCAATTATAAAACCTAAGCCAAAAGCGGCACCGACCAATCCAAAGTTCTTTGCTTTATTCTCTGGTGTACTAATGTCCGCAATGTACGCGGTGGCTACGGTGTAGCTTGCCCCGGTCACCCCTGCCAACAATCTGCCAGCAATCAACATAGCCAAACTGGTAGCATAGACGTGAAAAATATAATCCAGCCCAAGTCCAAGTAATGAAATTAGGAGAACCGGTCTTCTACCATACCGGTCACTTAGTTCTCCTAACACGGGAGAGAAAAAGAACTGCATGATAGCAAACGCGAAGGTAAGTAGACCGATATAAAAACCTGCGGCGCTTAGACCCTCACCTGTTATTTCCTGAATTAAATCTGGTATTACGGGAATAATAAGGCCAATACCAACCACATCAACCAGAATAGTGATGAAAATAAATATCAGGGCTGTTGTGTGGCTTGAACTCCGTTGCACTTCAAAATTTTGTGCAAAGCTATGGAGTTTCACGTCTGCTTTGACAAAAAAAAAGGCGACTAATTGTAGTTAGTCGCCTGATCCAAAAAATATCTATTATTCTAGAAGGTCACTACCAGGGTCGCTCTCCTGTTTTCAGCATGTTGCTTTTCATCTTCACACTCTTCACAGTCATGAACTGGCTTGCTTTCCCCTTCGTATGAGCCGGTAATTACCGATGGGTCAATACCACTTGAAACCAGCCACTCCTTTACCTTCTTGAATCGGCGCTCAGAAAGCCACATATTGTATTTCTCAGAGGCACGCTTGCTGGTGTGCGCTACCACTTCAATCTTATAGCCTGATTTCTCCTTCAGCTTAGGCAAAAACTCCTTTAGCGTGATCAATGCGTCGGTATCCAGGTAAGATGAGTTCCTGTCAAAATAAATGATCTCCTCCATGCGCTGAACAACCGGAGGTGGTGGCGGCGGGTCCTCCGGGGCTCCCAGTACAGCAACATCCTCGCTGGTTCCGACATATTTCCCGAAGTAAACTTTAAAATCCTTGTACTCCCCTTCTCCAAGGTTAGAAACTTTTAGCTCGCCTGAAGAATTCGTTTGAACATTCTCAATGACTACCGAATCGCCTCCACCATCTGTATACATAACAAATCGGTCGTATGTGAACTCTGGCTCCAGGTTCCCAATGGTAATTGTTCCGTCATTTGAGCCCTTTGACGTCAAATCCGTAGTGCCCACAAGGTCAAAAAGAATTGGTGGTTGAGGGGTGTATCTGTGTGTGTGATAAATCTGGTTATTTCCTTCCCGGTTACTACAGAAGTAAACATCGTCATGAGACATAATGAAGTACGCGTCAAAATGTTCGGTATTTATTGTCTCCCCAAGATTCACCGGCTCCGTCCAGTTTTGCCATGAATCATCCAATCGCACACTATAATAGATATCCGCATCCCCAAAGCCTCCTGCTCTGTTAGAAGCGAAATACAACGTGTCTTCACTTTCCGATAGAAACGGGGAAATCTCGTATCCCGCACTATTTACAACCGGGCCAAGGTGAATCGGCGTATGCCACAATCCATCTTCCCCTAACCTGGAAACATAAAGGTCTTCTGCGCCTAGTGTAAATTGGCCACTATCAGAAATGACCATTACATCTTCCTTTGGGCTGATATGAAACGAGTAGTGGTCCCCGTGCAGTTCAAAATCCTCAATCTTGAGTGTATGCGGATGGTGCTCCCAATCATCTCCTTTTTTGTTGGCAATCGAAACGCCCTTGTGCAGTGCCTTTCTCCTTTTCAAATAGGCGTTAAGCAGATACGCGGTTTTTCCATCCCTACTCAATCCGAAGATTCCGTTATTCTCTTCATTGTTAAAGTACTTCATCGGTTCCACCGAAATCCACTCTCCCAATTCGTTATGTTCAGCTACCCAAATATCCTGATCTCCATATTTGCCTTCATCGGTATTTTCCGGATGGAAAGCCCTCACGAAATAAAGGTGCGAACTATCCTTATCAAAAACGGGTTGAATTTCTTCCGCCGAAGAGTTAATAATGTCCGGTAAGGGAACCGGATCACGGAATAACATTACATCCTGCGCACGTAGATTAACTGTGGTTAGAACGGCTACCACAGCAATCAATAATTTCTCCTTGCTCATCTGTCTTCTATTTTTCCCCAAGCATTAGCCCAAGTACAATTTCGTGCCCACCTCGATTGTACGTTCTTAGCTTGGATACGGTAAAGTCGTATGAATAACCAAATTTAAATCGCTTGCTTAGATTCAATCCAACAAGACCAATTAATGCATCTCCGTTACGGAAGGATACTCCCCCCCAAATCATTCGATCGTAGGTGAAGATAACCGTTCCGTCTACTGAAACCGGTGCTGGCTTCATGAACTTCACAACCACAGATGGTGTAACCGACAACTTAGGGTTAATCGGAACCTTGTACTCCGCAGTAATAAAGTGGTGAACCCGAAGGTCGAAATCGGTTTTGTCCCCTCCGAACTTAACCAGTGTTCTTAAAAGTTCAGAGGACGTATACCCAATTCTCAAATTCTCAGAATAAAGTTGTAATCCGGCATTCATGTTAAAATAACCCTGATTAGTTCCATTCATCAAAAAGCTGTTATACGTTGGATCGGCATCGTTCAGCATGTCTACCCTATCCTGCATAAACGTATATTGAGAATACGCTGCTGCAACACCTGCCGAAATATTATAACCTTTCATAATTGGCACATGCACTGCATAACTTGCGGATGCTGTCAACTGGTCAAATGCTCCATACTGATCACCCATCACATAACCTCCTACCGAGTGCTTCAATTTACCAGTGCTAACTTCGGGTGTTTGAATAGCCGTTAACCTACCAGCTCGAAGCGACGGGTTGTACTTAGGCATTCCATTAAACTTTAGCGCCGAGTGCCCGCTCACATAAAACGTACGTGGTGCATTGGTAAAACCAGCCCACTGCTGGCGGAAACTAGCCGTAATGTCCACATAGTCATAAAGCCCGCTTGCAGCTGGATTCAGCATATATGGATTTGTTTGATACTGGCTAATTTGATATTGCTGCTGTGCAAATGCACTGGCAAATAGCCCACCTAATACGATTGTTGCAAATATTCTTTTCATAACTATCGCGGATTATCGGATTATTGTTACAGATCCGGTAACATCATCGACTGAATCATCACCAAAATCAATTGTAAAGAAGTAAGATCCTACTGGTAGATCCTGACCATTATTTGTTCCGTCCCATTCAGTTGCATATCCATTAGACTCGAACAGGATATTACCCCAACGGTTGAACACCCTAACCACACAATTCGGATATAGAATATTCAAATTTGGAATCTCCCAAACATCATTCACCCCATCATTATCAGGGGAGAATCCTGTTGGAATTTCAACCTCCAGTACCACACATGTTTGTACCGTTACCGTAACAGGCGTAGCTGCACCCACACACCCATTGGCAGTTTCGTTTACATAGTAAGTTGTGCTGCCAACACCACCGGTCGGAGTAAAGTTTGTTCCTGTTCCTTCCAACGTGGTCAATCCGGCATCACTGTACCAGTTCAAAGTACCCCCTGAGGAAGCCGTAGCGGTCAGATCATTAATTGGATCAGTATCACAATATGTAACGTCGCCGCTGGTTACCGGAGCCCCTGGTGCTGGTGGATCACTCAATGTAATAGTTGATCCATCTGTGCCAATACAACCTGAAAGAGTAACTACAAAACCGTTATACGAACCTGCTCCGAGCCCTGTAATAATAATATCACCAGCCGCATCGGAAGTCATCGAAACGGTTGTTGGTCCGCTTCCATCATCGTAGGTAACATCATAAGTTGTGCTTGCAGATAGCCCACTGAATGTTAGGGTTCCGTCGGTTCCTCCACAAGTAGTAGGATCGCTTCCCGAAACAGTGAACGTAGGCGTTCCCGGATCTGTTAACGTGATGGAAGTAACATCGGTTCCAACACAACCAAGTAAAGACACTATCCAGTTATCGTAAGTTCCTGCATCTAATCCTGTAATAACAATATTACCTGCTGCATCGGTAGTTACTGTAATTGAAACTGGCGCGCCATCATCATCGTAGGTTACATCGTAAGACGTAGAAGCCATCAATCCTGAAATGGTGATCGAACCATCCGATGCTCCACATGTTGTAGGATCAACAGCCGAACCAACCGTAAATGTCGGAGCTCCCGGATCCGTTAGCGTTATAACCGTAGCATCTGTACCCGTACATCCTATCAATGTTACTGTCCAGTTGTCATAATCTCCCGCATCCAAACCATTAATAACAATATTACCTGCTGCATCGGTGGTTACGGTGATAGCAACAGGGGTTCCATCATCATCATAAGTTACATCGTAAGAAGTAGAAGCCATCAGTCCTGAAATGGTGATCGAACCATCCGATCCTCCACAAGTTGTAGGATCAACTGCCGATCCAACCGTAAATGTTGGAGATCCTGGATCGGTTAAAGTGATCAATGTAGCATCGTTTCCGGTACATCCGGCCAATGTTACGGACCAGTTATCGTAGTCTCCAGCATCAAGACCTGTAATTACGTAGTTACCAGCTCCATCTGTTGTAACACCTGTCAGAGTAACTGGGGTTCCATCGTCGTCATACGTGATATCATAAGTTGTTGAGCCCAATAAACCTGAAATCGTGATTGAGCCATCTGTTCCTCCACAAGTAGTTGGGTCAACCGCCCCTCCAACTGTAAACGTTGGCGAGCCCGGATCTGTTAAGGTAATCACCGTAGCGTCCGTACCCGTACACCCAAGCAAGGTTACCATCCAGTTATCGTAGTTCCCTGCGTCAAGACCTGTGATCACATAGTTACCAGCACCATCACTAGTTACTCCCGTAAGTGTAACAGGCGTACCATCATCGTCATAACCTATGTCATAAGTTGTGGACGGCGTAAGTCCAGAAATCGTAATCGAACCGTCCGTACCACCGCAAGCAGAGGGATCACTCGTTAATGTAACAGTAAACGTTTGTGGCGCAGGGTCGGTTAGCGTAATCACCGTAGCGTCTGTACCAACACAACCGGCCAATGTAACTGTCCAGTTATCATAACTTCCCGCATCCAATCCAGTAATCACGTAGTTACCAGCACCATCTGTTGTAACGCCGGTTAAGGTAACTGGTGTTCCATCGTCATCATAAGTGATGTCGTACGTGGTTGACCCCATCAAACCGGAAATAGTTATAGATCCATCGCTAGCACCACAGATAGAAGGGTCACTAGTTAGTGAAACCGTAAAGGTTGGAGAGCCAGGATCCGTCAATGTGATGATTGTAGCATCCGTTCCGGTACAGTTGATACCATCTGTTACTGCCCAGTTATCGTAAGCACCTGCATCCAGACCTGTAATCACATAATTACCGGCACCATCCGTTGTAACTGTACCTAATGAAACCCCTACGCCATCGTCGTCATAGCTAATGTCATAGTTTGTACCTGGAGTCAAACCGCTTATTGTGATTGAACCATCTGCTCCTCCACATGAAGTTGGATTAGAAGTCAGAGCCACTGTGAACGTAGGAGCCGGAGGATCCGTTAGCACCAATACCGTAGCATCTGAACCAGTACATCCTGCCAGGCTAACCACAAATGTGGTGTACGATCCGGCATCTAATCCTGTGATATTGTAATTACCTCCCGCATCGGTGGTAACACCTGGTAGTGACACAATCGTCCCATCATCATCGTAGGTAATATCATAGGCAGTTGATCCGTTAAGACCTGAAATCTGAATTTCACCATCGGTGCCTCCACATGATGTTGGATGTTGAACAATTGCTACGGTAAAGGTTGGAGCACTTGGGTCAGACAAGCCAATGGAAGTCGTTACTAATGTCGTACAACCATTTAATGTAATCGACCAGTTGTTGTATGAACCGGAACCAAGCCCTGTTACAATATAATCTCCTGAACCGTCGGTAGTAATAGTACCAGCGTTAATGGTAATACCCGCACTATCATAAGTCATATCATAGTTTGTAGTTGGATCAAGGCCTGAAATAATGATTGAACCATCCGATGCACCACAAGCCGATGGGTTTGCATTTAATGCTACCGTAAAGCTTGGCGACGGATTAATGGTGAGTGTCAGGTCATCGGATGCCGTAGCACATGGAGATGGATCTGTTGTCCAGGTCAGTACTACCGAACCTGCGCCGGTTGCCAATGGCCCTGGCGTATAAACCGCATTCGGATCCGTTGCTGCCGGCGCAAAGCTACCGTCCAGGGATGAACTCCAACTTCCAGAGGTTGCCGAACCACCACTAGTTGCTCCAAGTGCGTAAGTATCAGAATCGCAAATGGTCGCGTCTGACCCTACAGTTGCAGTAGGCACGTTTGGATCGGTTACCGTAACGGTTGCAGTACAGTTATCGGTATTTCCCGAACCATCAGTAACCGTAAGAGTAACCGTATTGGCTCCTATATCCGCACAAGTGAAAGACGTTACGTCCAGAGACATGCTGGCAATAGCACAGTTATCGGTGGAACCATTGTCAATATCACCGGTGGTAATGGTGGCATTTCCAGTGGCATCAAGGTTGACTGTAATGTTCTGACAAACCGCTACAGGGTTTTCAGTATCTACTATTGTAACGGTAGCTGTACAGTTGTCTGTGTTTCCAGCCGC
Organism: Parvicellaceae bacterium; assembly: GCA_965267315.1. Taxonomy (GTDB): domain Bacteria; phylum Bacteroidota; class Bacteroidia; order Flavobacteriales_D; family Parvicellaceae. The sequence continues at coordinate 2,046,181 of OZ253949.1, read as the reverse complement.
ATCGGTTACAGTAAGCGTTACGGTATTCGCACCAACATCCGCACAAGTAAAGGCTGTTACATCCAAAGACATGGAAGCAATTCCACAGTTGTCTGTAGATCCATTATCAATGTCACCAGTAGTAATGGTTGCATTTCCAGTGGCGTCAAGGTTTACCGAAATATTCTGACAAACCGCGGTCGGAGCAAGGTTATCCTCTACAGTAACCGTTGCTGTACAGTTATCGGTATTTCCAGCTGCGTCGGTTACAGTAAGTGTTACCGTGTTGGCTCCTATATCTGCACAGGTGAAAGACGTTACATCCAAAGACATAGAAGCAATTCCACAATTGTCTGTCGAGCCATTATCAATATCGCCAGCAGTAATAGTGGCATTTCCTGTGGCATCCAGACCAACAGTAATGTTTTGACAAACCGCCACCGGATTTTCTGCATCTACCACGGTAACGGTTGCAGTACAGTTATCGGTATTTCCCGAACCATCAGTAACCGTAAGAGTAACCGTATTGGCTCCTATATCCGCACAAGTGAAAGACGTTACGTCCAGAGACATGCTGGCAATAGCACAGTTATCGGTGGAACCATTGTCAATATCACCGGTGGTAATGGTGGCATTTCCTGTGGCATCAAGGTTGACTGTAATGTTCTGACAAACCGCTACAGGGTTTTCAGTATCTACTATTGTAACGGTAGCTGTACAGTTGTCTGTGTTTCCAGCCGCATCGGTTACAGTAAGCGTTACGGTATTCGCACCAACATCCGCACAAGTAAAGGCTGTTACATCCAAAGACATGGAAGCAATTCCACAGTTGTCTGTAGATCCATTATCAATGTCACCAGTAGTAATGGTTGCATTTCCAGTGGCGTCAAGGTTTACCGAAATATTCTGACAAACCGCGGTCGGAGCAAGGTTATCCTCTACAGTAACCGTTGCTGTACAGTTATCGGTATTTCCAGCTGCGTCGGTTACAGTAAGTGTTACCGTGTTGGCTCCTATATCTGCACAGGTGAAAGACGTTACATCCAAAGACATGCCTGTTATAGCACAATTATCGGTTGACCCATTGTCTATCATGGCCGCAGTTATCGTTGCATTTCCGGTAGCATCCAGACCAACAGTAATGTTTTGACAATTCGCCACAGGATTTTCTGCATCAACTACGGTAACAGTTTGAGTACAAGTTGCAGTATTACCTGCTCCATCGGATACAGTCCACGTAACGGTTGTCGCACCAACTGGGAATGAGGCGGGGGCATCATTAGTAGTGGAGGCTACAACGCAGTTGTCAGCAGTTACTGGAGAACCCAATGCCACACCTGTAGCTGCACAGGTTCCTGCATCTGCGTTTACAGTTACGTTAGCAGGGCAAGTAATTGTTGGGTTTTCATTATCGATTACAGTAACAGTGAACGAACAGTTTGTTGTATTTGTGCCATCATCAGCCGTATACTGAACCGTTGTAGTTCCAACTGGGAACGAATATGTCCCCACGTAATTAATCCCCGTAGCTGCTGAAGCATCAGTTACCGCGCCAGTCATTGTCCACGTGAGATCCTGGATCACACAGTTGTCTGACATAGACGGATTTGGCACAGCAACACTTGCAGAGCAGCTGGATGCGTCATTATTTACCGAAATGTTTGATGGGCAAGTTAAAGTAGGTGGCGTAGGATCTGTTACCGTCACGTTATAAGTTGCGGTTCCAGTACAGCCGTCTCCGCCATTCCAGGTATATGTAACTGACCATGTTCCTGCGCCAACAGCTCCCGGATCAAATTGTGCATAACCCCAGGCGGTAGTCGTTAATCCGGCTGAGCCAGTCCCCCCCCAGGTTCCTGTAGCATCTATGTTTGTGGCCGGAGGTGTTACTGTAATGGTTTGACAACCACCGTCGGAAACCCAGGTTCCACTGGTAATCAAATCTCCGGTATGACAATCCAGAACGATGTAGGCCATGTCGGTACCTACTGAAGCCTCGCATAGATCAAACGTGTTTGTAGCAGAAGGGTCTACCTGCTGAAAAGATTGGGTACTAAGAGTATTAGGAGTCTGCGCCAGTGGACCTCCCCACAGGCTTAAACCATCTTCAAATGCCTCAATCGTATTACCAGCCAAGGCATTTACAGGCAATGTAAGCACCTGGTAGCATGGGGTAACGGCCACATCAGCAAAGAGATCTACCGGAGTCCCATCACATGCAATACTAGCAGGTAAACCGGAATAATCTACGGTAGGACAAGGACATGCTGTATAAGTACCACTGGTATTAATTGAACACCCAAAGCCATCATCTACCGTCACGTCGTAAGTATCGCCGTTCGAAAGCCCGTTAATAACAATGTATCCATTATGACCGATGGCTCCGTTAATTACTGTTCCCGCCCCATTATTGGTAATGGTATAAGTACTGACACCATCATACTCCGGGTATCCGCCTTGAACATTTATCGTTACAACACCGTTATTACAATCTTCTGACGGGGTCCCCAGAAACATAGGAGGCAGGAAGAACACTTCCAATGGAGCCCCAGCAGTATAACAACCATCACCATCCTGGTCTATGTTAATTACGCCGTTTGGATCTCCATTGTTATCCGAATCATCAGCGGTAACAGGAACGAACCAGAGGTGTGAAGAACCAGCAACCCCAGGTATTCCACTATTACCACACTCGGTAATATCCTCTGCTGTCCAGAGGAGCCCGGTGCTCTCAACATCGTTTACCGGGTCCGGTGTAGCTGGCGGAGGCGCATCATATATTGCGAACATTAACTCACTAACTTCAAATGGATTGTTACTTGCAGGTGGCGGCAGTACATAGTCGTCATTGGAAATCATGCTAAAACAGTCAGTACCTGTACCACATAGATAAATCACGTCCGTACCTGGTGTTATTGGAGTGGCTCCATGCGTTGTCGTAAAGGTTCCTACTGAAGTACCGCACGCTCCTGAACCGGTGCCAACACCACAATCTCCATTCATATAGCAGACTAAGGTAACATCAGGCCCTGCCGCAGTATGTCCACAAGCCGCTCCATTGTCTAGCAAAATACGCACGGTTCCGGTGAAAGGAGCCGTCCAGACGATCTGCGACAAATCCACTCCACTTCCGCTGGGATCAAAATCATCATTAAATGCTAAGGCGGGGCCACCAGTATTATTGTATAAGGTAAGATAAGTGTCGTAGTTCACCGTATTATCCAAAGTGGTGAACGTATAAGTTGCACCTGCACAAACGCTTACCGTAAAATAGTCACCATACCAGGCATTGGTTACACCGGCAAAATCGCCCGGGGTAGTGGTTGCCGGTGTAATATCACCAAATAGTGTATTGGTATTGGGGCATTGTGCTTGTCCAAAAAACGAGACAATAGTGATGGCACAGCAAATGGCCAGTCTATTTAATACTTTCATAGGAGTAAATATTACTTCGATGGAGAAACTTTATTGATCACTCTGTTCTGGCGAGTAACTCCAAATTCGGGAGCCTTACCAAAAATTTCTTCGTAGCGGCCTGGATTCTGATCCACCCATACCTGCAAAGCATCGTAGTAGGTTTGGACATCCAGGGCTTCGTTACCAGTATCAACATACTTTGGAAAATCAGCAGGAATTTCTTTTTTCGCCACATTGGCGGACTCTCTTCCAACAGGATTTTCTGATTGATTTACGTGAATTGTGGCTGAAACATTGGAAACCTTATCAGAACTTATTTTTTCCTCTTTGGAAGTAGACCTGACGATTTCGGTTTGGTTTCCGCTTTGTTCCTGAGTGGCTGATCCCTGCGTCTGACTTACAAAAGCCGGAGACAACGCCAGGATCAAAAGGGTAGTAAGGTAGTGCTTCTTCATACTTTGATTATAATATCGTTAAGTAAAGTTCAACTAAAATACAGCTATTTTTACATAAATCAGGACGTTATACGATTAAAATAGTTGCATCAACCATTTTTTTTCATCGATAAATAAGCCTAAACACCCGATCAAACAGATTGTAAAACGCATTAATTTTGAGCTTATTAGGACTCACCATCACACCTTGTTTTCCCATCAAATTGGCGTTTATTTGAATCCTAACAATGTCGCTCATACGTCAGAAACAAGTATATTGTTATATTCGCAGCGAATTTGGGGTGGCAGCACCTCAACTTTTTTGGCCACGTGGCGCAACTGAATACCTGCCTGCCGGCAGGCAGGGCGCAACTAGCAGAAGAGAATGTTCTTTGTTTATGTGTTATATAGTTCTAGGCATAATAGACGACATGTAGGTATTACTAATGACCTAAACCGGAGGTTGGCCGAACATAATCTGGGCAGGTCCAGATCAACTAAGGGTTACAAACCATGGACGTTGGTGCACCAAGAAGTATTTCAGTCCAGAGTGGAAGCAAGACAAAGAGAAAAATATTTAAAGTCCGGCGCAGGACGTAAATGGTTGGACAACCATTTAAAACCAAAATGGCCACGTGGCGCAACTGAATAGCGCACCTGATTACGGCTCAGGAGGTTATAGGTTTGAATCCTATCGTGGTCACACTAAAGGACAACTGATCGAAATTGATTGGTTGTCCTTTTTTATTTTCTCTGAAAGCCCTTGCTATATCTGCGATTGGAGCAAACAAAGAATTTACACCAAAAGTTTGAACTTCCTTGTTTTGCTTGAATAACCTGATACCATTGGGAAACAGCATTTTCTGCAAACTGATCTTGCCCTCAACATTTCTGGACACCCACTTTGACGAGGGTTTCAGGCAGTAATCAAGGGCGTAGTCCAAGCATTTTTCAAGGTTTGAACTCGAAATATCGTTGAATTCACTTTTTTGTGTGATTTCCTCTAACTCCTTCTCGAACTCCGCTTTAAATTCCAGATAAATTTCCTTGTCGATTTCACCTAAAGCGTGTCTCTTTTTGATTGTCTTTAGTTGAGTTTCTAAATCGGCTAATTTTTTTCTGACACTATTCCTTTCCTCTCTCACTTCTTCGAAATAAGCATCGTAATAACTAATTACTGCCGCTTTTGCGAACTCGACATTTTCCTCGTCGATTTGAAACATTGATAGCAACGACTGGAATTGCTCGTGCAGCTTCTTTGCGCTCATCGTGTGCTTACACCCAGTTGTTCTACATTTATAATAATAGAGTCCCTTTTTCTTAACAAGGAAGCCAGTCATTGGCGTTTCACATTCGCCGCAAACTAAAAATTTCTTAAGGGGCAAGTTTTCGTCGGTGTCCTTGTGTGTGCTTGGATGACTTCTGTTGTTAAGAATGATCTCGTTTACTTGTAGGAACACACTTTTGCTTACCATCGGCTCATGACGACCTTCAATTACCTCCCCAGGTATCATCTTACTTACGATCACACCACAGTAATATGGATTGGCAAAGATTTCACCTAATCGTCGTTTGTCAATCTTCATTCCGATTGAACGCAGCTTCCTCACAATATCCATATTAGACATCTGCTTCTTGGCCTTCCACATGAACGCTTTTCTAATTAGCCTACCTTCGGAGTTCACCACAATTTCCTGATCTACCGCACGGCCCTTGTTCAAGTTCGAATAACCCCTCGGAATGCTATACGGAGTAAACCCCTTCCTCAATAGTTCCGACATTCCGGTGATGGTCTTATCCCTTCTAAGTTCATTGTCCATCTGACTAAACAGGAACAATATCTTCTGCTGGAAGGAACCGGAGGCGGTAGTTGGGTCTAGTTCTTGAGTAACAGCTAGTGTAACCACTCCATATTCGCGCAATAGATCATCTGCTATTTTCGCACCACCAACACCAGAACGTGAAAAGCGTTCGTAGGAGTAAACTACCACATGAGACACATTCTTACTCTGACGAATGAACTTCAACATTCGCTTGAATTCTTTGCGATCATCAGTTTTGGCTGATTCGTAGGTTCCTCCAAAATAGCCAACTACATCCAAGCCTTTTCGCTGTGCGAAGTTCTCGCAGTATTTCTTTTGTGATTCAAGACTGGTATTGTCCTCTTGAGACGAATGAGAAACTCGTGTATAGATCACAGCCTTGTTTGTGGCTGTTTTGAACGTTCTGTCTTCTGGCGCAAATGATTGAAAGGCTTCTAATTTACTCATAGCTGATCGTTTAGGTCAAATATATAGGATTCCAATGTTGTTATTGCTAAAATTTCCAATTTATCTACTAATATCAAATATTGTTCCATTGTAAGATTCCTATATTTAGCGACCTTACGAACCTTTTCAATTGGAAGCTGTTGCATAAGCCGTTCACGGGCTTTAGCCAGTTTATCTTTGGTCTTTCCCTTCTCCATGTTTACAACAAATCCTGATTACTGAAAAGAGTGGTAGGAATGGATAAATTAAAATCTCCTTGGCCTGTTTCACTCATACGCTTTCCCATCAATTAGAGCGAGAATAATCACTCAAATCGAATTGTATTTAGCCACAGGAGATTTCACACACATTTATCCCACAACTGAAATACCTAAACTTAGTCCCGACCTTCCGTGTACTTTGGAAAGCCGGGGATACTTAACGATCCCGGAGAGATGGGATCGGTTCCGGTTGCGACCCAATCTCTAATCGTTCGTATCAAGACTAAGTGGTGTCGAACCATCTAAGCCACTAACAAAAGTGACCGATCCGACTGACTTATGATTGCCTAGATCCCTGCTTCTGGATAACTAGGACAGGAATCAGAAATAGGATTCGGGGACCTCCCTGCCTACGCTCCCTGACGTGGCATTTTTCCCGGCGTGGTTCAGACCAGCCGGAGGGGGTCGCAAGCGACTTGCTTTATGCACTGCGATCCTTCCTAGATGATTGATTTTCTCTGGAAGCTATCAATCTCTGGTTTCTCGTTCTAGTGGGGGCACGGTATTTACAATATATGTATGATACTGGATGCCCGGAAACAAGTTCTCCTTTTCCGTATTCGCTACGACCATTAGCCGTATTCTTCAATGTTTGTTAAAATATGCCGCTTACGTTCTTACCGCTTTGCGCAGAGCGATGATCCTGTAATTCGATCGTACTTCAACTTTAAATAAAGGTCTGCTTTGCTTGGCAAACCTGTTTTTGGTTTTGGGCGAGTCTGGTTCATTCATGGCCGCGTTTGGGCCTATTTGACACCTTTATCCCTTCCCGTTAACCGTGTCTCAAATATCTGTAAAGCAAAACAGTTCAATTTTCAAAAACGGTTGACTTTGGTTGGTTTTGGTTGGTTTTGGTTGGTTTTGGTTCCTTTTGGTTGACCTGATTGCTTTGATTGTCTATTCTGATCCCAATATCCGAAGGTCATTTCTATCGCCTTTCCTACTTTACCCCAATTCGACCCTGTTTTACACCTTTTTACCCTGTTTTACCCCAAATTTCCATCAATCCGTAATAGGTTATTGCTAATATTTCTTGTTTCTGCCGGTAATCTCTTGGTTTTGCCGTTTTATTCCGATTCGCGGTAGTTTCACAAAAAAAAACAACAAGGTTAATTTCGCTGAACCCCTTATTTTTCCACAGGTTACACCATGTCGGGCACAGGTTACACCAAGTAGGGGTCAGGTTACACCATGTTGTTCCCATGTCGGACACAGGTTGTTGAACAAGGTGTCTTGCACTTACTGCCTTGATTCTCATCCATTACTCTTCAAGCGAATACGTATTTTCATATAAACAACTATATTACAATACCAACCAAAACTTATGAACGAACCTATACCTGTCCTCGAAGAGGGGTTTATAAATAACCCCATATATAGCGACACACTTGCAACGTTACTTGAAACCGCCATCCAACAGAAGCGAATGGTGTTCAATGCCGAATTTGTTGGTAGCGATTTGGAACCTTTACTTAATACCAACCTAATATCTGAATTAGAAGATGGACGGTTAGAATTCAATACGAACTCTCGTTATTTCCAACTTACCGTTTTAAAAAATGCTGAGATACGCATGAATCAAGCTGTTCCTGATAATATAAGTGCAGCGATTCAATTTGGCAGGGATTATAACTTAGACATAAGGCAACCAACACCTAACACACACTGGTTTGGAGGGTTACAGACCATCCTTGAAAGGTTCCTCATCGAGTATTGTGCATTTACTCAAAGTATCAACTTAGTCGATTACTTAATCGCCTTACCTAATGAAGATGTTGATCGGGATGATCTACATTTTCATTTCGAAAATGAGTTTGTGCAAGTGGCTCCTTATTTGATTGACGATTCTGCTGATCTAGTGCGAGCATATAACCACCTTAACCTCAATGAACATTTTGAAAGCTATGCTAATTCACTCGTATCTAATTTCGCTAGGATTAAGCCAGACCTAACAGAAATCGCCTATCAAGAATTTAAGGCCAATTCTGACTATGCGGGAATGAGTTCAGCATTATCGGCACTGTATCGAATAAATCCTGAAACCTATCTGACAGAGATTCTTGAATTGATGAATGAGTCTGTAGCAAGGGGGCTTCATACTGCTGCCTTTACTGAATATCAAACCGTAGAGGAAGTAAATACGGTCATTGACCATGTTCAGACCCTCGCTTTTGATTCCACTGATTCACTCCTTCGAGCAGCAAGGTTTTTTGTGCGTTTATTGAAATTGGACATTCTGGATGCACCAACCGTTACCCGTATTTTCAATTCACTTCATTCTCTAGCTGCAATAAAGCCCCCAGATGAAAACTACCGACCGGGGCTGGTTAACCATTGTCGGTTTATTTCAGGTTATAGTGAAGAAAAGTTAACTCTGCTTCATCATTTTGCACATTGGGGGGATATGAACGTATTTAGGAACTTCTTTGCCTATTTCGATCATCCGGAGTATATCTTCAGAACAATAGGAGACTTGTTCAGATATAGTGGTGTCCGAAACAGTATTGAACTCTTCTCGAACGACCTAAGCTTTTGGCAATCCAAAGCACCTGAAGAGTTTTCGAGCTTAGTGTTACAACTCATGGTTGATGGGACTCCTTCGGTACGATATGCTGGATTTTTGATTATGGCAAGGACAGGGGTGTCTGTTCCTTTGAATTTATTAGAACTAGATGAACAGGAGCAACGAAGGGTGGTGGAAACCGCCCGGTTTACACTTTTTGGGGCACCTGATTTAATTGACTGGATAATTGTTCTGGCAGATTCCGAGCATGATTCGGTACGTGAAGAATTGGTTACAACCCTTCATTCCTTGGTAGATGGGTACCACCGAACAGCCATTGGGAAACTGGAAGCACTACTACCGAACTTATCAGCACAGGCATCCGGACTGGTGAATGAAATTTTGGAAGAATTTGAAGAACTGCGGTTATTGGAACAGTCCAAGGATGCAATCAAAGAATTCAACCCTTTCCACAACCGAAACCTTCTTTTCCAGAAGTACTGGCGATTGGATCATGAAAAAAGTGCAGAGATGATGCAAGAGGCGCAACAGGGCAGCACCATGTTTGGTTTGGTGAATACTAGTATCATTGTCAGGGGTATGTGGTTTAAGCCAGCTCAAGGTGATATTTCTCCTCTCGGAGATATGTCAGCCTCCTATCCACTAGATAGAAGGATGTATAGAGATTATGCACAATTCGATCAGGAACGAACCAATTATTTTACTCACGAAGATCCCCCACAAGAATGAAACAACTAATCGTTCAAGACTATCTGACCTCGCTTAACGAGAAGGAACAACTAGATGCAATTCTTCCCTTGCTACTGACTGCAATGAACTTCGAAATCGTGAGTACACCAAATAAAACGGTAGGTATTCAGCAATTTGGAAAGGATGTAATCGCGGTCGGCACTGACCCTGAGGATAATGTCAAAACAAGGTACTATTTTGAGGTTAAGGGTGGTAACGCAAGGAATATTACACCGTCCAATTTTAATGAGCAAGATGGAATCCGCGAATCCATTCAAGAAATGCTTGATGTGCCATTTCCTAATGAATCATATCCCGGATTTGATAGACTCCCTATCAAGGTAGTGATCGTTCACAATGGGGTAGTGAACGGTTCGATCCAGCGTCAGTTCAATAGCTTCATTGGTAAAAACTTCCCTAATAACGTTGACAACAAGAAAACGAACACATGGATTCGATTAGGACGCAATAGAAGAATTGCACATAACGCCAAGTTCGAGCGTTGGGGAATTGAACGACTGACTACCCTCTTTACGGAAAATCTCTTCAACGAATATCTTTTATCGAGTGATGACGAAGTGAAGCTGTTCAAACGTGCCCTGGTACTTATGGGAAACAACGAAGCCGATGATTCTGCAATTTTCGCAGTTATGGATTCGGTACTTTCAAAACTTGATGAACATCTATCCGAAACTGAACATAATAACCGAGTTCAGATTGCTTATGAATCCATCAAACTATTAATGTACATTTTATACGCTTATGCCAAGGAAGAAAATAATCTGGAACCAGTTAAACGAGCACTACCTTATCCCATTCTCAAGGTGTGGTCAATTTTGGTCAAGCATGATCTAACTGGTTCAAGACGTAACCTGAAGGCTTTTAAGGAAATGGTTCAAATATATGTAACTGCATTAGACGGTTATTTCGACAGGACGCTACCCATAGCGAAACTGGAGCATGGATTATGGTTTGACAAAGCAGGGAAATTTGAACAAGTAGGCTATCCCGTCCGTGTATTCGAGTACCTTACTTTTCTTTGTTTTTATCTTCGAATTAAAAGTAAAATTGACTCCGATCAAGTTGATTTTATTCCCGACGTCCCGCAAGAACTTTTCAAAGAAGTCGTAGACAATAACTTATCTAATCTTCCCTTGATTGATATTCATAGCGTTACCATCTACAACACCTACGCATACCTGTGTGAGTTGGATATAGAGCATGGTAAGACCTACATTGGATCGGTGCTTCGCAAAATGATTGACAACTACAAAGCGACCAAACTAATGCCAGACGCCAATAACAATGTGGAATCGGTTATGCAATTTATGGTAACCAGTAAGAAGACTGTTTTTTACTCTGATTCAACCTCATTGCTTTTGGGAATGTTAGCGGAGTTATTTGTTGCGAATGATATGGAAATAGAGTATCAGCTTCTGCGAGAATTTGTTGCTGGTAATAACACCACCGTTGCATTATTTGTTCCCTTCACGGATCAGCAACTGTCCGCACGGCATCCTAATGTGAACACTTCATTGGAGGAACGTTTGTTTTCCGAGAGCATTCAGCAAGGTTACCAGCTGGAAATTGAATTGCCAGAAACTATTGCGGACTACAGAGTGGCAAATACAACTGCAAGCGGGTTTGATACTAACTACACAATTGAAACGACAGAATACGATGATCTGAGGCAATTAGCGCACTACTTCTTTTCTACACCTAATTTTCCAAATGACTGGCATGAATAAATCCAAGGAGATGAATGAACAGGGAGAGAGCCTCTTTGATGATTTTGATTTCACAAACACTTTGAAAGATTTGATGGATCAAATACTACCTGAATCACCACGGGGTGCGGTGCTCGTTGGATTTAATTTCATTGATGAGCGTTTGGATGAATTTATGGAAGCACACTTGCCTCAGAAGGATAAAGAGATTAAACGAAAGCTGTTCTCATTTCCGGGTATTTATTCGTCATTTTCAGGTAAACTAATTGTGGCCTATTCTACACGGATGATTTCCAAAGACCTATACGAGTCTCTAGATTTATTCAGAAAGATTAGAAACAAAGCCGCCCATAGTGGAGGAAATTTCAACCTTGGTGAAATTGAGGACAAACTATATGAGGTATATAATATTGTACCTGGGGCGGCTAATGCAATCAGACATCAAGGCGTGAATTTAATGATGTCTTTCAAAAAATTGCAGATGGAGGGATTGGCAACTGAACATGAAATTGAGTACGAACAAGTGGTGAGCTACATGGAGGATTGGATTAATCAAGATGGAATTCAAGAATTAGGTAAGCAGGCTCACCATTGGGCCTTGGTTATGGGAATTCTTCATCTTCTTGCATTTATCTCATTCGAGCAACGTAAAAACTTAGAAAAGCTAGATGGCTCGAAGCCCTGGCGTTTTAGTATTTAAAAGCACTGGACAACAATTAATCCAGCACAAGGGACAAAAACTCCACCCCTATTTGATAAGTTGGAATATTAAATGACTGCGCCAGCAAAAACTAGGCGGTATATTGATTCATAAATTCTCCAATCATGATGTTCCTAAATTGAAGATTCTCCGCTTGTCGTGTATCATGTTCAGTAAAATAGGCTCCATTGAGTTCAACGAGATCACCTGGATTCGTTTCAAATTGCAGAACGTCTCCTTTATCCATACGATAATTTTCGAGTACCACTTCTCCGTTAATCGAAAGGTGCTTGATAATGGTGTATTCATCCTCCAGTTCAGCAATAATCAACTTACTTGAACCTTTAGGCGTAGTCAGGTGTTCACTGTTATATATGCCGGGCAGTTTTGCGAATAACTCCCCTCCATACCTAAGTTTCCCATTTTCCATCTCATGGAACAGATGTGGACAAGAACCACACATTAGGTGTCGTTCAACCGTGTACAAGCGACTTAAATCCAACTCGTGAACAAAGGTGTTCATTAATCGATCTTCATACTTATAGGATAATTCTTCTGGCAGCTTGTAAGGGCCAAGCACATGATAGGCAGAATTAGGTTCTTTGATTTCTTCCAAACTGAATGAAATGTGGCGTTCCCAAAATGAGTCTGAATTTAACTCAGTAGATTCAGACTCAGAATTAGCAAAAGGTTTTAAACAAATGAAAAGAGGAATGAGTATAGATTTGCCAGGGGCTACACTTACTTCGGGAAACGACAAACGGTATTCTTGCTCACTACCACCTAACTCATCCAAACCAACAAAGGAACTTTCAAGATCATTTTTGCTTCCGGTCATTGCATTCATTACAATAGCTTTATCAGCCGTATTTGTAACCAAAAGAAAAGAGAACCACCACCAACGTGAAATCAGCTTTTCCATGTACCCTCCCCCTCCACAATGCTCGTAAAATGTAACACACTGTAAAAAGTTTTTCGGCTCTATTCCCAGCTGAAGCAAATATTTGGTTGACCTACTAAGATTATTCCACCGCTGGCTTAATTCTTCCTTACCAGGGGTTCTTACTGTTTCATAGTATGGGTATTGAGCATTTTCTTTGTTGACAATTTTGGAATCAGGATAAAGTCGTTGGTACTCATGAACATCTTTAAACTCTCCGTCTCGATATGAATGAAACGGCCCCCCGGTATTCGCCCAGATTCTTCGCCAATGTTGAGCGATTTCATTATTTGCTAGAACAGTATCCTTTACCGGAAAGTTCGAAAGATCGCCATTAAGAATATCTTCCGTTAATGACAGACTTTTGGAGACGATATACCGGACGTGAATTTCTGCTGTGGCATCTACTGGAACTTGGATGTTGTGGTTTTTGACTATGTCATACCATTCGTCTCTGGCTCTTTTAAGTTCTTCAGGAGAGTACTTGGTGCCCATTGGGTGACGAGGGTTATAATGTCCAGCGAAGGAATGACAATCAAAGCAAAGACATATAGCATTATCGGGTGTGTTTGCACCTCCATCTGCTTCCTGAACGATGTGGTGAACTTGAACATTAAGTCCCTTATATCTATGACAACTACAACAATGCCTGGCACTTAAAACCAGTGCTTCTTGCCTTACTTCTCTTGAAAACCCCATAGTGTTATGGTATTGGTTAAAGCCATTTCAATAAAAATACAGATTTGGCATAGAAATAATTGTCCGCAGAGAGTACAAGAGTGAGTATTCCGCCGATTACCCAACCATGGGTTAATGACCTAGCATTCAAAAACCGCAATTCCTGCCATTCTCGCACCGTAATTTCTGCGATAAACTTTGTAAATTCCACTACCACTGGGTTTTCCGGTTAATCAATCTGAGCAAGACCTGTAATTATCACCCAGGCATACCTAATTTATTGTTTACCAAGCACTTTAACCCTTATTCCATGGAGCTAAGTGGACATAATTGGCTATATTAGTGGACATTAGTCTAATCAAAAACCCTAACCTCATGAAAAAGTCGTTAGCGATTGCTGTAGCAATCTTCCTATCCCTAATTTCCTACTCCCAATTTCAAAAACCTACTGTTGCGTGGAGCTATTTTGACCATCCGCCAGGCTGGGTAGACGGCCCTCTTATCACCATTAAACCACCAAGTACGGACGTACCCGGCGACCCGCTGAATAAAGATGATTCTGGTGAAGACTGGTGGTACGACATTGAAAACATTATTGAAGGTGGTGAGCACACTGGTTATATGGTGTGTGGCTTCGGAACATGGGTTAATTTTCTCGTTGAAGAATCTAATGTTGGCGGTTGTTCTGAATTTGATTTGCCCGGTCTTATTGGCCCTGATTGTTTACGTCCGGCATTACCTACTGAAACACTTGGTTCGAAACTTGGAACTATAGCCAGGTATGACCTTAACGGTAATATGGTATGGTGCAAAGCCTATTCATTTATGGATGAAGGTATTATTGCCCTTGCCCCAACCACTGAGCCATCGGGAAGCTTTGTGTTTGTTGGGTGGGGAGCCAGTACGAGAACGTTAACAGGTGATCAGGTACCTTACAATCCAGACGGGGGTCCCACCTATGACATACCAACGGAAGGTATGTGTAGTTCCCTGACCAGTAAAATGATTGTTGGAAAAATCAATTTGGATGGCGACCTCCAATGGCTAAATCAATATGGCTTTTATGACATTGATGGAGGATTCGGATTTACCAATGAAGAAGTACTTGGCGCAATCGCAATTGGCTATGACCTGATTGAAACACCTTCAGGTAAATACAGAGTTGTTGGTCGCAGTCAAGATTTAGACGATGTTGGATTGGATGGTGGCACACCCAAAGCATTCTCAAAATTCTTTGTCATCGACCTCAACCCAGATGGAACAATTGACAACAAAGAATTGATAGGGCAAAACGGCTATTTTTCAGGTGCAAGAGAAATTGAGTACGATGCCCTGAATTCGGAATATTACATAACGGGATTGCAGAGAGAAGGAGGATTCAATGCTCATGATGTTATTCCAAATCCAGGCGATGCAATTTTATTTAAGATTGATGAAAGTATGTCGGTTATCGACATACCTGGTGCAGATTCCTGGTTTGACGGCACAAGTCCACACACAACCCACATTGAATTTGCAATCAACGATTTGAACAGTGTCGGTTGGGATGTTAAGATATTAAATGACAACAAAGTTGCCTGGGCTTTGTTTGAGGACTGTATGGGTTGTGGGACAAGTTCCTATAATGCTTCCGGTAATCAGCCATCAGCCCGAATCTTACTTTTTGATGATGAAGGAGACGTATTGTTGAATGAGATTAAACTTGCAGATATTAATACATTCGGATTTAGCAAGCAAGAAGCATTTGACATAAAGATTGGATTGATCGCAACACAGGATGGTGGGTTTGCCTGTATCAGCACTTTTCAACCATCCGAGGTCGATTTGGAGACCGCTCCGTACAATGCAATCAAGGCAGATTTGGAAGCCCAGCTTGGCGAGACGTGTAACACTGTGGGTTGGATGCGAGCCAATACGAACGCCTACATAGGAAAGTTCGATTCCGATGGTAATTTCCTTTGGGATCAGTCTTTTGATTCTGATCCAACAACCCCGGCCAATTATCCGGGAGATTGGAAGGAACAGGAATGTGTATTTAGACTAGTTGAAGCTGAAGATGGGAGTCTCGTTTTTGTCGGGAATACTTCACACAATAAAGACGACTATTATATCGCCAAGCTCAACAATGATTGCCATATCATAAAAGAGATTAACAATGACTTTACGGTGTTTGACAATTCATTTTTTGAAACTGAGATTGACGGTGATGTTACATGGCCGGATGATTTAGCGGGCACTCCAAGTACAATTACAGCCGCAGGAACCATCCGGATTTTATTTGGTAGTTCTCTAACGATTGATGGTGCGACTGTGGAACTAGCGGATTCAAGAAAAATGTCTTTTCCAACCAGAATAATTGTTGAACCAGGAGGGGAACTGATTTTGAAGAACGGAGCAACCTTGACCTCACTTTCGGAATGTGGTGGTTCTATGTGGGATGGTGTTCAGGTATGGGGCAATGCAGACGACGAGCAGATTCCTGATTTTCAGGGAAAGCTAACTATGACAACAGGCGCTACAATTGAAGATGCCGTTGTTGGTGTAACCTGTGTCAAAAGGGATGGATTTGTCAAAGACAAGGACTTTACCGGAGGAATACTTCATATTTCGGATGCCCACTTTATCAATAACCTAATTGGAATCGAAATGTGGGACTTTGAGAATGAAGATGCTTCAACCGGAGATATTCTCGACAACGTTTCCTTTATACGTAATACAGAATTTTTGATTGATGACCAGTTGAACGATGTGGAACTAGCCAATGTGACTGTTTTTGGAGATGATCCTCAGCTAAATATTCGAACAACAGAGGCCAGGGCGCATCAGGCGTTCATCTTCCTGGAAAATATCCGGGGGGTGAAAATTGACGGGAACGACTTTTTAATTGATCCGACCATAGTGCCGACCATTACAAATCCCGAAAGGCTTGGTTATGGTATCCTTTCCTGGGACGCCCAATTTTATGCCAGAGCCTTACCTTCTTTTCCAGGTGATCCGAATCCCAAGCCAAACACATTCACAAACCTGTGGATAGGAATAAATGTGAAACCCATTGACGGCGTAGCCGATGTTTTTATTGACCGAAATGAGTTCACGGACAATCATTTTGGAATTGCTCTTGATGGGAATGCGAATTACGCAACGATTACTCGAAACGACTTTTTCATTCCGCAAAGCCTACCCACCTTTTCAACCGCAGGATCGTTTGAGGATGCCAATACGGGAATTTACTGTGCCTCCGCCGAAGGGTTAAAAATCGAAGGGAATTTCTTTGACGGATTGGATCAAAGTACGCTTGGTAACAATGCCGGAATTTATGTGGAGAATTCAACCATTGGGACCAGTTCAGAGATTTACGAAAACGAGTTTGAACAGTTGGACGTGGGCATTCAATCCAATTTCAATAATCAGGGTTTGAATATCGACTGCAACCAATTTACTACTGATGAATCTGGTGGTCCGGTCATCGGCTGGCATAATGTAATTGATGGTCTGATGTTGGATAAAGGAGACTGTGATGCTGGTGACCCAGAAGCCCCTTTGGCAAACCGTTTTCTTGGTACATATACAGGCGGGTCCATTGGTATTTTGAATCAAGGAACCTTTTTCGAGTACAGCACCTATGATGACCCCGGTTTTGTTCCGCCGTCTGCTCCAGGTGTTTTAGTAACGGAATGTGATCTTGTGCCTGATGTAGACTTACTTCTTGCCTGTCCTGCCAGAAATGTTCCTCCAGACTTTCCAGGCATCCTAACCGAAATAGCTGAGTTGGCTGACGAAATAGCGATCTTAGAAGAAATCTTTGACGGCGGAGATACAGAAGGGCTACTTGATTTTATTGACAATACTTCTTCATCCAATACGATACGAGATGAGCTTTTGGACCATTCCCCTTATCTCACGGACGAGATATTACTTGCTTTGATTGACAAAGGTATTCACGAGTCTAAGGCCAAGCAGGTGCTTGAAGCAAATGCCCCACTAACGACTGAGGTTTTACTGGCTCTTATATCCAGCCCACATGATTATTCGACCGTGAATATCAAAAAGTTGATCCTGGACAGCAGCCCTGTTGCCGATGAGGCCGTGTTAGTTGCAGCCATTAACCGGATACCTGAACTTTCATCCTCTTTCCTAAAACAGATTTTGGAGGCCAACTCTCCTTTAAGAGACGAAACTTTGCTTGCTCTGTTAAATAGACCTAATCCAATTCAGGATTCGCACCTTCGCGATATTCTATTACTTAACACTCCACTATCCCATGAGGTTGATGCAGCATTTATGGCTAACAATTACCCTTCCTGGCTACAAAACCAGGTCAACATGAGCACGTTTGTTGCTGATGATCCGATAACGAAAGTACCACCAACATCAGCACGGGAAGAAATCGAGGATCAAATATTGCATTTGACACAACGAAAAAATGGACAGGTTAATTATTTGGTCAGTTACTATTTACAGGCAAATGACTTTGAATCAGCGGTGCTGCTTTTGGAAGCACAAAATACAGTTCAGGCCTCTTGCGCTTTGCTCCCCTTGTTATTACAAACTAGAAAAGGAACCCAGCTGTACGACCAAATTCAAATACTAAGAGATCAGGCAAGTATGCTACCGGATAATCCTTACGCTGAAACCCTGTTTGCATTGTGTGATTATTATGAATTGATGTTTGAGATCAGAACGCAAGTCGGTGGGTTTGATGCCATTACTCCTGCCCAAATAGCGCAGCTAAATAGTTTTACAGAAATCCAGGATCAGGTTGCATTGAATAATCTGAACGTACTGGAGTTCATAGGGGAAAGAGAGTTTCATGAATTGAAATTGGTGCCAATTGGTTTTGGGCCGGTTCAAAAATCAATGACCTCTCCGTACAAGGAATTATTACCTGAAGAAATCGCGAAAATAGACTTTGATCTTTACCCGAATCCGGCGAATGCCGAATTGCACATTTTTTATCACATCAACGATCATTCAGCTAGTTCCAACATCGAGATTTTTGATTTGAGTGGTAAACGGGTTTATCAAACCACTGTCAACGACCAACACAATGAGCTCGTCTTACGTATAGATAATTATACACCAGGATTCTATTTGGTTCAGGTTTCCTCCCAAAACGGTGATAGAATGACCAAGAAACTAATTGTTCAATAGCGAAAAGATTGGTCGCCATAGCTGCTTTTGCGTCACTAACTTTTAGTGCGAATGGGCAGTATTATTTCAATAATTTGGTTGATATAGGAGGGGCATTTCCTTCTACACCAGAAGGATTTGCTGGATTTATTGTTGATGAATCAGCCAATACAATTTCTGTCTTATCAAGTCTTAGCTCTGACAACAAACCGTACATTTTCACCTGTGATCTGCTTGGCGATTCTCTGAACACCGTTTCCATTGAAAATGACCATGCTCCTAGCTATTACGAACCGGGTTTGCAAAATCAGTTCATGTTGGATTATGATGGGAACCGAATCATCTCAGGCTACATGAAGCATTCCATCGATGACTCGGACGGATACGTGGTAAAGTTGAATGAAGCCGGAGATACTGTTTGGACTTTAATGCTCGGTGGTGCATACAAAGACCCGTTCGGGTCTATGACCTTATGCCCAGCAGATAGCGGCTATGTTTTTACCGGAGGAAATATGTCCCTAAATGGAGGTTCGCATCAGGATATGTGGATTGTGAAAACTGATACTGGCGGTAACGTGCTTTGGCAAAACAATTTTGGAGGAACTGGAACGGAATACGGTTACGCCATTGATACTACTGACGACGGTGGTTATATCATGGCTGGTTTGACTAGCACCTATGGGGCTGGCTTATGGGACATCTATGTTGTAAGAGTGGACGATGTAGGAAATATGATTTGGCAAAAGTGGTTCGGCCTGGAGAATAACGAAGCAGGATTTGTCAAAACCCTGCCCAACGGCAATTTTTTGGTTTATGGTGCTTATAGATTTGAGAATCCATCATCTCCCGGTTCACTGGCAAATCATGGAATGGCTATGGAATTAGATCAGGACGGAAATCAACTATGGATCAACTACTATTCCAATACCGATTCTGCTTCATGGGAGTATTACGTTTACAAAGAATGGTTTACGAATGTCGTGATTGTTAGCGACGGTTATGTGTTCTGTGGGGCAAGTAAAGATACTGTTGATAATAACCCTCTAGGCTGGTTGGTAAAGACAGATTTTTCAGGAAATCAACTTTGGAGTCGAAGATTTCGAAAACGCGATAATGATAATTACCTCAGTGCAATTGGTGAGCTTTCAGGAGGGGATTTGTTGCTTACCGGATACGTATTTCCAGAAGTTCCCGCTCCCGAACAGACACAGGATAGCTGGATCATCCGAACCAACTGTTTAGGGTTCGACGATTATCCGGAAGCTGCCGGAATTTTCCAAAATGCAGAAGACAACACCATAATCCTGCAAAACCAAAGTCAACGTTTTGGTGATGGTATCGTGTACTGGGGAGATGGTGAGAGCGACACTTTTACAGAATTTGATGACACATTAATCAGTCATACCTACGCCAGCGAAGGAACTTACTCCGCGATGCTTGTGGTCAATGCTTGTTATCACTCTGATACCTTGGTTTGGAATGTGGAGGCAACGGTAACAGAAATTGTAGAAAATGAAATCAACACATTCTTAATGTACCCTAATCCTACCTCCCAGGTAGTCACTATCCGACCTAATGAACCATTAAAAGGTGAAACACAGTTAGCTGTTCTGGATATTCAAGGACGGCAATTAATGTTAAGGAGTGTTCAGGATAATGAAAAGATTGTGCTTGATGTTTCTGATTTTCCAAAAGGAACGTACGTGATCCGATTAACTACGTCAAATGGAAGTATGACCAAGAAACTAATCGTTCAATAATTAGTCAAACGCTAATCAACTCCTTCAACTCAATTTCAAGACCCTGACAAACTTCAAGTAGAAAGAGATAACTCGGATTCACTTTTCCCGTCTCTACCCTATGAATGGCCGGATGATCCCTTCCTATTTTGTTAGCTAATTCGACCTGAGTCAAACCTTTAGAAAGCCGGAGTTCCCTCAGACGGTTTCCTAATCTGGTTAATTGCTCTTGTCGGTCCATGATACAATTGTATCATATAGCACACATTTTCTCTTGAACATATTTGTTACATTTCATATATTTAACGAACATGAAATTTTTATTAACCGAAACGAACTAAATTGCAACAGGAAAAAGATATTCGAACATATTGATATAGCGTGATGCTATAATTCTTGTACCAGAAAACCGCGAAATTTTATACAAGACGAGAATTATAAGTAGATCGCTCATCCTATGGGGTGGGCTTTACTTATTCGTCTTGTGGGTGCTTCGCGGTGCCTCTGGTACGGTAGGTTTAGTTCCACCCTCTTTTTTGGAGGGTATCCAAATTATCTACGATGCCGAAACACAATCACAAAACCGCCATTGTTTGCTACCCGAATGATCGAGTCAGAGAATCAATCATCCTTAACATAAATTGCTTTACAGATCAAATCAAGCTTGTTGAGGAAACAGCGCATATTGAAGAATGCCATGAGCAAATCCGAAATCATAATCCCGACCTATTCATTGTCGGATTTTCGATTCGAACAACGAATCAACGAGAGGTCATCCAATCGTTTAAAGAAGGTTTCCCCCATTTGTCAATTGCAGTTCTCTCTTTCGACTATCAATTGGAATTAGGTAAAACGTCATCCATTAAAGGGGCAGATATTCACAAGCAACTGGACTGTGATTTTGAATTATTCGTTCATGAGCTTTTAGAAATTAAATCATCATAAAACAGGTATTTATACCAGTTGCATAGACTATTGAAATAACGTAAATTGAGGGGTTATTTTTTTAATTCCCCTCCCAAAACAACAAACCATGAAAAAAACTCTAACCTACTCTGTAGTAGCTGGATTATGCATTCTATCCGGCACAACCTTTTCTCAAGTACAGAACAATGAAATCAACTCAACCGGAAAGGTTGGTATTAACACCACTACACCGCATTGTGAATTTGAAGTGGTGGGACACTCCTTACTAGAAGGTAAAGTGGAAGTTACCGATACAACTACGCTAAAAGAAGCCGTGAAGGCAGAAAAAGAACTAACCGTTGAAGGACAGCTAAACGTTATCGGAATTTCAACTTTTTCAGGGGATGTAATCGCTAACGCCGATGTTTACCTAAAGCACATCGCCGATCCAACCAGCACTTCAAGTAAGCTGGTGTTGATGGACAACACAGGACTATTGAAAAGCGGTGAAGCCAAAGACTTTTTAACCGATTTATACGAACCTACTCCATGTTTTGTGGACGATGACGGCAATGTGCCTGCCTATTGGGCATCTGTGCCTACAACTGCTTACGGCATACTTCACACAGGTAATTGTGATGCACGAGTAGGTATCAACGTGCCTAACCCCACGGTGTCTTTAGATGTTCTTGGTTCTACGGAGTTAATCGGTACTGTTGGCATAGGTAAGGAGAGTATTTCAGGAGTTCAGTTAGATGTTCAGGTGAACGACCGTATTGGAATCTGCATCCGGCACAATCACAGTTCAGACTATTCTTATGCTCAAAAGATCATCATTGATCGGGACAACACCAAGGCAATCGGGGTAAACGATTCAAGGAACGATGAAGATGTATTCCGTGTTTACGGAGATGGTAGAATTGAGGGCAAATCTTTGCGGCTAACCCTCGATCAGACCTTTTGGAGCGACTATGTGTTTGAACCTGATTACGATTTGATGTCTATTGAGGAAATGGAAGCCTATGTATTGGAGAACAAACACCTTCCAGGGGTTCCAAGTGCTAAAGAGGTTGAACAAAACGGGATTAATGTAGTGGATATGGATGCTACTTTGTTGAAGAAGATTGAGGAATTGAGTTTGTATATCATCGAATTGCACAAGGAATTAGAGCAGCTAAAAGCGGCCAACAACTCACCACAGGGGAAGTAATCATCGTTAAAATTTAGGTTATGAAAAATTTAATGACGCTATTACTAATAGCTCTTTCCGGCGTAGGCTTGTCCCAAGTAATTCCCTATCACCCTTTCGACTGGTGTAATACGGTTGAACCAGGAGATTATGCGGGTCAGGCTACTCAACTCACCTATGGGTATGAATGTATCGTTGATGAATCCAATTCTACTACCAGTATTGAGATGCAGGGAAATGAAAGCATCGAAATAAAAGCTGGTGAAAGTATATTTCTGAATGGAGAGTTGGATTTACGCCCCAATACTGGAGACGTATTCATGCATATAGAGAAATCAGACATCGAGGTGGTATGGTTTGAACCGTATGCTACACCTCAGTATGTCGGTAAGTACGAAATGTTAGAAATTGGGCTCAAACTGCCGACCGTTATAGAGGATCAGGTGGATGCATTTCTAGCAGGAATAACACATGGCTTGAACCCCTACGATCCTGATGATATTGACATCAATGTTAGATT
Organism: Parvicellaceae bacterium; assembly: GCA_965267315.1. Taxonomy (GTDB): domain Bacteria; phylum Bacteroidota; class Bacteroidia; order Flavobacteriales_D; family Parvicellaceae. The sequence goes on along the minus strand of OZ253949.1, from coordinate 2,023,039 downwards.
CTACAAAGAAGGTGATTTGACGGTTAGGAAGCGCCGAGAAGCATTCTTCACGGTAGATCACCAACGGACGACCGCAACAGATTGGTGGGAACCTCTAAGCACAGAACACAGGTGGAGGATTCGCTTTGCACCTGATGAAGTAGGATCCTGGGAATTTGATTTTGACGTGTCCGTGAATGGAACTCAAATTCATTCGAGTGGCAGACTATCCTTCGAATGCACCAACACTGATCGAAAGGGTTTTGTTAAGTCATGTACCAGTTATACAAATGAAAATTGCAGGTATCTGTGGCATGATGGTACTAATGAGACATTTTTTCCCGTTGGGATAAATACCTGCTGGACTCATAAAGGGCTCAACAACGCAGCCAATTTTGGTGTATTTGAGAACGATAGAGTGGTCAATTGGATAAAGGAAATTAAAGCTGGGGGCGGAAATTATTGCAGCGTAGGTATGATTCATTACAATTATTACCCTGAGTGGAATGACCTTGATAACTACACAACAAGGCAGCCAGCATTTGAGGGCTTAGATGAAATCTTTGAGACATTGGAAGATGAACGGGTGTACACCCAGTTTTGGACTGAGTTTCACGGAAATCTTAATGATGCTGCCGATGGTGGGTACTGGAGTCAAAATCCATACCGTGTTGAATTACCAAGCGTAGTAACTCAGGATGACTTCTTTGGTGATCCCACGGCTCGAAAATTCAACAAGATGAAATACAGATATACCATGAGCCGATGGGGATATTCCCCGTATATAGCCGTTTTGGAACTTCACTCGGAAGTTGGGAATGATGGCACGCATTACCATGAACCAGGATCAGTGGGGGGCGCATCACGAGTTAAATTCAACGATTGGTTTTCGGATACGAAAGATTACATAGAGTTTGATATGGACTGCGATTATGTAATCACTGCTAGCACCGCAGAAGGCGCTACAGAACTAATGAACCAGAAATACGATCAATTCACTGATGTTGTCATGATCCATAAGTATGGAGAAGAGAAAAATGAGAACTATCATAAGCGTTACCAACAGCGTGAGAAATTCAGAAAAAAATCCTTCACTAAGTATAAGCCAGTAATTTGGGATGAGTTGGGTATATTACACGGTAATCACGGAGGAATTTACTGTGCAACTGATATAGATTTCCACAACACAATCTGGTCTACTTCCTTCATGGGAACATTTGGTAGTGGTCAACATTGGTGGTGGGACAGAGGGTTGTTAGATTTAGACTACCAGGAGCATTTTCTTGAATTGACTAAGTTCTTTGAAAACGAACAACTTCATAACAGACAATATCAATACGATAAATGGAGGGACAGAGGAGGTATTGGAATGGATGCTACCAAGATAGAAACCATGTATATCCACTCTAAGGACAGGGATCGGGCACTTGGATGGGTTCACAATGCAACTGCGTACTGGCGAAATCTTCATGGTATTAACACTAGAATTAATGAACTGGTTACACAAAACTATGTTTCTGATCCTTGTATTTTAGATGATGGAGTTGAAATCGGCTGCTACGACGATCCGACAGATGACCAAGGGTGCATAAAATCAGGTACGAATTACGGTTCTAATGCCTTTACAGATGACTACACGGCTCTCGGAAATCCAACATTAATTCTATCCCATGATAAGCAAATTAAAATCAAGCACTTACGTTGGAATCCTGTCTTCTTTGACAGACCCTTCTACGAAGTTACATGGTATAGGACAAGAGTTTCTGGTACATCAGGAATTGAAATTGTCAAAACTGAAACCGTTGGAGTGGAACCATTCTCTCGAACACTTAGACTGGACTATCCTAACTTGACTGTCAGTCAAGATTACGATTATGCCTATAAGATTCAATTTGTTGGATTCAATAAATCCAACTCCCCTTCTGATTCGATAGCCAAACCAAGTAAATCAGAGTCACATAACGATACTGTAATCCAGGAAAATTTCAGGTTGTTTCCGAACCCAACTACGGGATTGGTTACTATTCAAGATTCCAGTCCAATTGGTAGACTGGTTATTTATGACGTACTTGGAAATGTTGTCTTTGACAAAGTAATAAATGAACGGACGGTTGAGTTATTGTTGAACGAACCTGCCGGAATATATTTTGTAGCGAGATACAATAACAACAAGGTTGAAACAATAAAATTGATACTCGAATGACCCTATTTCGATTGCTTTTAGTCCTAAGCTTTACCGGGTTTTCCTTGTGCAGCAATGCCTATAGTCAGGATCAGGCTTTTAGCTTGAGACAAACTGCTTATATAGAGACGGGTATAGGATTGGGTATTCATAAAAGTACTCGTCTATTTATTCCTGATGGAAATACTGATGGATGGCCTACGTATATAGGTCATCTGAACATCGGAGCAGGGCTAAAAGGCAAGAGGTTCAGTGGTGGCATTACCTTTAAGAGTACTCCGGGACAATCTATAAGTCCTGGGGTACGCTCTTTGTACTTTTTGAATTCAAACATTGCTTGCAACCTACTTCCAAAATCGAGCATTTTTCAATTGGGGCCGCGATTCGAATTTGGCCTGGTAACTCCATACAGGGGAGATGCGAATAGAGCACTCGATTTGAAATATCAAAATATAGGATTTGGCGGTCAGTGTACCATCGAACTAACTAAATTTGATTTAATCTTTGGTTACTCAAAATTAAATTGGACTGAGAAACAGGTGAGGGATGCCAGTCTTACCTACACGTACAAGAGCAGTATGCATTCAATAAATTTTGGATTGCTCCTCAACTACAGAACCTTTGAAAGCACCGATTCATCTGTAAACTAATATCCATATTGCTGAATATGGTATCGGAAAACGAAGGCAATCTCAACGACAATCTTTGGAAGATTGTAAACACTGGCTGTTAAAAGGTTCATTTGTACTCTTCGGTTTTGCTATCCACCAAAACAGCATTAATGGATTCGATTGCCTCAGCCAAAAAGTTTGAACTTTGTCCTGCCGAGGTCACGAAAAAAGCAAAGCTCAGCACAAAGTGCTGGGCTTTCTTTGTTTATAGATCGAACGAAACTTTATGATTCTATTTATATCAGTCAGTTTCTCCTAAAATCTTAGAAAAAGTGGCTCCTTTTTAATATCTTCGCGTGAACGTATGGCGATAAAAAATAAACCAACCAAATTACTGACAATCAGCTACTTATCCGTGTTTTTTTTATTGTCGTCGTGTGGTATTGGTTCCGACACAGAAATACATAACAATAATTGGAAAGCTCGGCTGGCTAATCCTGTTTCTGGCGATTCGCTTATTAGCGGTTCAACTTATTTAAGTGTGTATTCGTCCATTTATAGCTATACTGAAAAAACCACCAACGAACTTACCGCTACTATCAGTATGCGAAATACAAATCTGGCTGATACCGTGTTTATCACCAAGGCCACTTACTATGCTACCACCGGTGAATTGCTGCGGACTTATTTCGATCAGCCGATCTACATATTACCAATGGAAACCGTTGAGATAGTTATCCATCAAAAAGACAATGAAGGTGGAACCGGAGCAAGTTTCGTTTTCGACTGGTTAATTGAAGACGATGTAAAAGAACCTTACTTTGAAGCCGTAATGATATCAACATCCGGACAACAGGGCTTGTCGTTCTCCACCCATGGCATAAGACTTGACAAATTATGATTAACACGCTCCTTCTACTGATTGCAGTAGTTGATCCTTTGGGTTCGGTTCCGGTTTACCTGGAAGCAACAAAACAATTTGATCAAAAACATAAAAGGAAGGTAGCTATTCACGCTTCTGTAGTTGCTTTCTGCATATTGCTATTCTTTATTGTTGTCGGTCAGCTAATACTGGAAGGAATGAAGGTATCCCTGGATGCTTTTCAGATTTCAGGCGGCGTGATCCTGTTTCTGTTTGCACTAACCATGATATTCGGACAGGGTAAACCCCAATCGGAAAAACACTCGATTAAGGACTACAAACACGTAACGATTTTTCCGATGGCCATTCCCTCAATTGCTTCACCCGGAGCAATAATGGCTGTTGTGCTAATGACAGACAATCATCTGTACAGTATAGAAGAACAGATTTATACAACTCTTATGGTGGCCGCAGTAGTGCTATTAACCATGCTACTATTACTTGGCGCATCTATTGTACAGCGCAGAATTGGCGAATATGGAATTACAGTGATCAGTAAAATTATGGGGCTAATCCTGGCCTCCTATGGCGTACAAAGTGTTATTAGTGGACTTAAGGATTCTTTTAGTGTGGTTTAAAACTAGTGTTCACCACGTGCTAAAAGTGGTATACAAAACCGGTAGAAACTGTATAAAAATGAAGCCAGTTTTTGGTATATCCGTCGCTTACCTGATCTACATTGTCTGAAATACCCTCTGCGCCTCCTCCCAGGTACCTTAAGTTGAGAAACGCACTCACCTCTTTTGAAATTTGCAAACTTTGCCTGAGGCTAGCGTCCAATATCGCTCCAACAACTTCATTGTCACTCCCATTAAGATAGCTTACCGGTGCGTACATACCATCTGCTTCCAATTCCAACATCATTTTTTCGTTCTGCCGATAACCAGCTTTTAACTTTAGGAGAGGCACCGGGCCTACGTCCCTGTTCACTACTCTCATCAAACCATCGGCAGACTCGAACCTAATGTTAGCGTTCCTTATTTGCAAGGATGCCCCGATCCTTAAATCAAATCGATCATTACTCAAATTCAACTTTCTTAAGTAGCTGAGCCGGTAGAATGGAAAACCATAGGTTAAATCAAGATTGGTATTTGCGGGAAAGGTCAGGTTATCTATTGTCACAGGCTCTCGGAGCACCACATTTGTCGAAATTTCCAGTGGTTGATACAGAAAAACCCAGGTGTTTCTATCGTTGGCGTCCAACTCCAGGCTAAATCGGCTTATAGGAAAAAGTATGTCCTGTCCACCATCTCGTCTATAATCAAAATAGGTCGTTCCTTTCCCAAACTGGATTTTATGATTAGCCACGCCTAAAAACCCAATTTCGGCAAGTGCTCTGAAAGAACAATCGACACTCTCCTTCTTTGATTCTGCATCTTCTTCGCCCACCTGCCCAACGGAAAAATTTACCGTCATCAATATGAAAACAACTCCAATACCACGCTTCATAAAATATTGGTTTAACATTTCTAGTTTAACACTACCCTGTCGTTTTTGTTTGCCAATACTTTCCCGTATTATTTGATTAATTTTCCAGCCATTTTCGAATCAACAATAACAGGTTGCTAACAGTAGTTGGCTACCGCAACTTAGGGAACTCTATGACAGATCGCACTGTGCTTAATTACATAACCGACATGCTTCAAAACATGCCATCGGAATGGGCAGAATTAACCACCCACCGACTGGATGTGTATAATGAGCAGTTAGCTAAAACGGAGTTCCTTGAGAAGTTCGAAAAACTCTATGAAGAATCCATCTCGGAAACCAAAGCACTTAGTGAGTTACCTACGTCATACGATTACATACGTTTAGGCCACCCGTTGTCTTGCGTGCTTGAATGGACCATTGCCAGGCTGAATGGCTTGCAGCCCGAACGTGTGATTGGATTTTCTTCCAGAACGGCGCCCATTTTGGCAGTTCTGAGAAAAAATTTGTTGCTGAAGAAAAACACGCGAATCCTCTATTCTGGAGAACTACCATTGGATTTCGACACCGAAACTGTACAACAAGTGTATGGTTATTCGTTTTCAATAGACCAGGTTGACAGTCTTAACGATTTGCCGGTATTTGATGGAAGTACAGTCTTCATTTCCAGTGAAAGCAACCTGGCTGACCTTCAAATTTCACAATCCGTTGATTTCCTTGTTCACGTCGACAAGCGCTTGGGAAGTATTATCACGGTTCATGGAGATGAGAATCAGAACTACATTTCCGAAATCCAACATGTAAGGAGAAGGGAAACCATTGCAATGACTCCCACCAACTGCATTACAGCCCTAAAAAGACTCGTAGGAAAGTCTACTTCAGAAGAGGAAATGGTGTCGCACCCAGAGGCTTGGAAAAAGGTAAAAGACTCGATCAATCAGATCACTGGCACGAATACTTCACCTCTACTTGCGTCATCCGGACTTTCAATGCAATATGCGATCATGATGGGACTGATCGACCACGGCCAACAACACCACCCTGGTAAGGAAATAAAAATAGTAGTGCCTCCGAATTGTTACGGCGGAACGAACGACCAGGCCAGACGAGTGGCTGTATGCAAAACGAACGTGGAGATCGTGGACTTGCATGTTGACGGAGACAATGACATGGTTCAGAGCATTGACACCGTTTTGGATAGAATAGCTTTTGACGATGCCATTCCATTCATTATTGCAGAAATTCCGACCAATCCCAGAGTTGAAGTTCCAGACTTGAACAAATTAAAACAGGTTTTAGGAAAACTACGTCACACGAAAAACGGCGCAGTAGCAACGGATCCGGTTTTTATTCTGGATCAGACCTTCTGCCCTAACGTACAGTTTCTGAAAGAAGGGGGAGTTCTTGAAGCTATTCGATCCATCTCCTACGTAAGTGGTTCAAAATTCCCTAGTGGAGGAAAATGTACGGCCGGATATTGTGTTACCAATCAAAAGGCTTCGGCGTTGCTCGAAAAAATAGACAAGCATTTGCAGCTGTGTGATAATGAAGCTACCGATTTACAGGTTGAAATATTGTCGGTTCAACTTCCAACCATGAACGAGCGAATTGTGAAGGCCTATCACAATACTCGAGCATTTGTGAACTTTATTAAGGATACTTTACCGGATGCTAAAATCAACTTCGTATCGGAAATTCTGGCCGAGCAGGGGTTTACTCCTTCTGTATTTTCACTTGATCTTCCGACCAAAGGTGATACCGATGAGGAAAGAGAGCTGTACAAACGGATACTTAATCAAAAGCTCATCAACATGATGATTACGGAAATTCCGGAGGAAAGCAAACATTGTGTGAGTTACGGACAACTAAAGGGATGCTACTGGACCATTCCCGCTACCTCCACCCAGGGAACGACTAAAGAATCTGACAAAGATTACATCGCCCGGGTATCGGTCTCTCCACATTTTGATTTGGGGCGGCACAAGCAGGTGTTTTTGGAGTTCGTAAAGCACATTTAATCAAATGACGTAACTTTTTCTGTAACACCCGGGGTTGAGGAATTGTCTACAACCAGTATTCGATCCCATTTCCGGGTGCTAACCAGTAAAACTCTCTAATGAAAACAAAACAATTGTACCTATTGACTTTAACCCTCATTAGCCTCGTAGCTTGTGGCGACGGGCACCGGGAAAACAAGGATGCGAGTACTATTGAAATTGATTCGATCGATCAAACATTCAACAGTACTTTCCACCATCGGTTAACCAATCATTCGGGTGTTTGGAAGGCCACAGTTCCAGACACCTCTCAACCTTTCACCCATTTTGCCATGGCGTTTCAGCTCGATCAAAATGACACGTTAAGGGGTAAGATATTTGGTTTATATAAAAACGGGGACACTGCTCAATTTTGGAAAATCAAAGAATATTTTGACACCGTAAAAAATGAGTGGTGGACTGTACAAACGGGAGAAATGGGACACGCTGCACATCCATCAGAAATTGATAGCAACCACACCAGATCAGCGGAATTTGTTATGAACTACTATAATGGTGCTGAAGAAAACATCCGGGATTCTCATTCCTTTATCAACGACTCCACAATTGTATCAAAAAGCAAAAACTACGATGTCATGACCCGAACCTGGATAGAACAACCCAGTTCGACATGGACGCTTGAAAAATAGCATTGGCATTTTGCATGAAATTCTCAGGATGATGATCCTGCTAGTAACTCTACAAATGCAAACCGCACTCCGTTTTAGGACTATTATTCCACCGTCCATCTCTCCCTTCTCCCGGAACAGTACAGTGCGAGCATCCGATTGAATAGTAGCCTTTCGAAATAAGGGGATGAAACGGTAAATGGTGATCTTTAATCCATCTTTCCCGACCATCGCGGGTCACATCTAAAAGCGGGTAAAATTTTAATATCCCTGAACGTTCTTCAAAGAAATCAAGTCCGGAACGATGGTTAGACTGCCATTTCATTAAACCTGATACCCACACGGAGTGTTCCTTCTTTAATTCCTCCAGCGGTTCTACCTTATTGATAGAACAGCAGTAATCGGGATTCTTTTTCCAGGTTTCGTCCTCCGAAGTGAATTTATGCTTCCAATCTTCAGCTCTTACACTTTTCACATTCAGTTCATACAGTTGAGTTAGGTATTCCTTGTAAATCAGGGTTTCCTTAAAATGGTATCCTGTATCAATAAAATGAACGATCTGTTCATTGTTAACATCTGCAAAAACCTTAAGCAACATTGCCGAGGTCGCGGCAAACGAAGAGGTTAGCATCACCTCATCCTGAGGAAATACGGTATATAACTTCTCCACCCGCTGGTGCGGCGTGAGTGATTTGAATTCGGCATTTAGCTCCTCGATCAGAACTTCATCTACAACTGGCACTTCCATTATGGCAAAGGTATAGTTAATTAAACGGTTGAGGGAATTTCTGTCCTTCTTTGCTTCAATTTGGTGTGGTTCATCTTCTTATTCTGATTAAATACATCCGTACTCAAATAACGATCCCCACGATCACAGGCGACGAAAACAATCGTGCCAAATGGTATCTCTTTGGCTAATTTCAAAGCTGTTTGGTAGGCCCCTCCACTACTAATTCCCGCAAAAACTCCTTCGTTGATTGCTAGTTTTCTAGCTCCTTCAATGGCAGTAGTCCGGGTAACAAGATTAATCTTATCTACCTGTTCCGGATTGTATATGTCCGGTATCATTGCATCGCTCCACTTACGAATACCTGGGATAGACTCTCCCTCTTCGGGTTGAACACCAATAATTTTGACGTTCGCATCCTGCTCCCTCAGGTAACGGGAAACTCCCATAATTGTACCGGTAGTTCCCATAGCTGAAACAAAGTGACTTACCTGTCCATTCGTTCCATTCCAAATTTCCGGACCCGTGGTCAAATAATGCGCTCTGGGGTTCGCTTCATTCGCAAACTGATTCAGGATAAACCAACCATATTTATCGGCCAAACTCTGTGCATACAATCTCGAGTATTCAATAGACTTGCTTGCATCGGTTAATATGACTTCTGCCTGATAGGCTTCCATCAGTTGAATTCTCTCTCTGCTGGCATTTTCTGGCATAACCAAGGTGATTTTTAAACCCAACAAGTTTGCAACCATCGCCAGTGCGATTCCGGTATTTCCGCTGGTCGCCTCCACTACATGATCTCCAGGGCGAACCTTACCAGAATCTAGTGCCTCACGCAACATGGAATAGGCTGCTCTGTCCTTAACGCTTCCTCCAGGGTTATTCCCTTCGAGCTTGACAAAGAGCTTAACCCGCGGATTGCCCGAGTTTCGTAGTTCTACCAATGGAGTACTTCCAATAAACTCTTCTACTCTCATGCGATTGACTTTTCGTTGTTCAACGGATATAAAGTTTGTTCCAAATGAGCCTTGTAAACTACCCTGGAATTTGACGGAACACTATCTGTAAGCCACACGTTTCCTCCAATTACACTATTTGAACCAATGTGTGTTTCTCCGCCCAGAATGGTCGCCTGAGCATAGATAACTACATGATCTCCAATTGTTGGGTGACGTTTTGTATTAATCCGGCTATTTACACTTAGCGCTCCAAGCGTTACGCCCTGATAAATTTTTACGTGATCGCCAATCACAGTAGTTTCACCAACCACCACTCCTGTTCCGTGATCAATAAAGAAATGCCGGCCTATTTTCGCTCCCGGATGAATATCTACTCCTGTTCTGGAGTGAGCATGTTCGGTGATAATTCTCGGAACAAGCTCAACGCCTAAAATGTGTAAAGCATGGGCCACTCTATATGCGGCAATTGCATAGAATCCGGGATAGGTAAGGATGATTTCAGTTCTGCTTTTTGCTGCCGGATCGCCATTGTAAATGGCTTCCACATCTTCGTCGAGGCGTTCTTTAATGGCCGGTAACAACTTAAAGAACCCTTCTACTGTTTTGGTGTTTGCTGCAGGAATATGAAACGGACTGCTTCGTATGGATGCGCTTAATTCTTCGCGCAGTTCATTCGCTGTCCAATCGGTTTCTTCTACTCCCAGCCGTATTGGATACAAAGCATCCAGTAGGTTATCGAAGAATTGAGTTGAAATATGATTTTGCATGGTTAATGTTTTAATGATGTAATGGGTTAATGATCTGATGAATTAATTGGGGTTTAAGAAATCTTTTGTCAATGCGTTCAGCCGATTTACCTTAAACTGGAAGTCGCCTGACAATCGAGATCGATATAGGTTTAATTGTTCCAGCAACAAGTCGATTTCATCCGGCAGGATTTCTTCAAAATGCTGGCGGAGCCGCTTCGCCATTGTTGGCGATTTCCCGTTTGTAGAGATAGCCAGTTTAAGGCTCCCTTTGGTTACAATAGAACCCATATAAAAATCGCACAGGTCGGGAGCATCGGCAATATTGACCAGAACCCCTTGATTCCGTGCTACAGAGTATATCCGTTGATTCACGAGTTGGTCATTTGTTGCTCCGATTACCAGGTTTCGGCCTTCTACATCAGAAGGATCAAATGGCTTTTTTACCGATCGAATTTTGTATCTCGCTAGCAGTTTTAAAACAGCTTCATCAAATTCCTTAGCCACCAATTCTACCTTGGCCTCGGGACTGGACTTTAGAAGGAATTCTAATTTTTCCAATGCCACTTTCCCTCCTCCAACTATCAGTATGTTTAATTGGCCGGTTTTCAGAAATATCGGGTATAACGTATTAGTAGATTGCATAAGTCTGATAAATTTCGTTAAGCTGTGTACTGTGTCTTACTACCTCTCCAATGACAATAATGGCTGGAGATGTAAGTCTCTTATCCTTAACTATTTCAACAATATTAGAAGCGGTACCAACCGCGTGATTTTCCCCCGCCATGAATCCATTTTGCACGATTGCCACGGGAGTATCCTCTCCACGATGATGAGCCACGATGGATGCGATGCGATCGAGATTAGACATTCCCATGAGCACTACAAGTGTTGCCGTTGTTTGGGCCGCAAGTTGGAAATCACTAGATAATTTTCTGTCGGAAGTGGTTCCAGTGATTACCCAAAAACTCTGAGCTACTTTTCTTTTCGTAAGTGAAATTCCCAATCTGGAAGGTACAGATGTAGCACTGGAAATACCAGGTACCACTTCGGTCTCTATTCCAAAAGATTGAACGTAATCCACTTCCTCTCCTCCACGCCCAAAAACAAAGGGATCTCCACCCTTTAATCTCACAACCGCCCCTTTTTCAAAGGCTTTAGACACCAGAAGATGATTAATCTCTTCTTGTTTTAGTGCATGATTCCCTTTGCGTTTTCCGACATAAATTTGCTCCGCGGTAGCTGCATACTTCAGCACCTCCGGGTCTACCAAAGCGTCGTACAACACTACCCTGGCATCTATTAAGGCCTCAGCCCCTCTCAAAGTCAGTAACTTAGAATCTCCAGGTCCCGCACCGACTAATGTTACTTTTGGTTTCATACTAAATTCTTTTTTTCAGTTAATTGTCTTGTTTGTTTCGCCTGATTCAAAAACCATAGTGAATCGACGATGTACTTTTGAGCCACCTGCTGGTTTGGTTTTTGGTTTTTTGGTGTTAATACCCACTCCCGGAAGTTTTCAATTCCTTGAATCTTTCCCGAATCCAGAAAATGTTCCTGAAACTGATCGATGATTGCATTGTGTGTGTTGGTTTTATACTCTCCCCCTATCAGAAGGGCTTTAGCCGTATTAATAATCGACTGATAAGAATGGTATATGCTGTCTTTCACGCTACCACCGTGCAAAGCCTCCTTTGCCAACTCCACTTTTTCCTCCGATTCAAATAAAAGCGTGGTTACCAGATCAATCACAACACCGGCACATTCTCCAACGCCAACTGCTTTGAAATAGGTGCTGTCGCTACCCCAATCCACAAAATCATCATCGTTTAAGTCATCCAGACCTGTGAGCGGTTTTAACAACTCATAGAAATACCTGTCTCCACGATCCTGATAGTAGCTCAGGAAATCGCCACTCCAGCCAGCATAGTCGTCCAGTAAAATTCTTACTGCTTCGTCTGTTCGCTTCGCAGGAACTTTAATCACCTTGTCTGCAAACCTTGCTACTCCATCCTGACCAATTCCTCCTCCTAAAAGCACCTGCGTTGCCGGTAGCACTCTGCCATCGGGAGCTTTCATGGACATACCTTGAAATCCGATGTGAGCAATCATATGCTGGCCACATGAGTTCATACACCCACTGATTTTAATTTGCAGGTCGTCGGACGGAATCAAATCGGCGTATTCCGTTTGAATGATTCGTTCTACCTCTTTCGCCAATCCTGTGCTGCTGGCGATCCCCAAATTACACGTGTCTGTTCCCGGGCATGAGGTCACATCTGCAGCTCTATTGAACCCTGGCTCGGCTAATCCGATATTTATCAACCGGACATAAACCTCGCTTAACAGCTCCTTCTTCACATGCCGGATAATCAAGTTCTGCCTTAGTGTGAATGTAATCTCATCTCCCCCATAGTTCTGTGCGATGTCAGCTATTTTTCGAGCCTGATCCGAAGAAAAATCGCCCAGGCGAACTTTCACCCCAACCGCATATAAACCTTTCTGTTTCTGCTCAATTACATTCAGTTTTTTCCAATTGTCAAAACCCAGGTTAGTTACGTCTGGCTGCTCAGATCGAAGTGAACTTATTTGAACAGGCTCTTCCTTGAAATTAATTGGCACAAACTCTTCCAACCCTCGCAGTTCGTCCTTTACGAGGTTTTTAAACGCTTCAATACCGATATCCTTGATAAGGAACTTCAGTCGTGCTTTCATTCTTCGGGTTCTTTCCCCGTATTGTTCGAACACGCGCACAACAGCCTCGGATGCCGGCAATATTTTATCTGTGGATAGAAAATCAAACAAAACTTCAGCCAGTTGCGACTGGGTGCCTAGTCCGCCTCCAACTACAACCTTGAATCCATGCTCCCCATTTGGTCCTTTTCTGGCAATGAATCCAATATCATGCATAAAGGTGAGGGCAGAATCACTATCTGAGCCGGAGAATGCGATCTTGATTTTCCTACCTAATTCCTGACTAATCGGATTTCTCAGAAAGTGCCTGAATAACGCATCTGCATATGGGCGAACATCAAAAACTTCATGAGGATCAATGCCAGCCAACTCGGAGGCTGTCACATTTCTTACCGTATTACCACAGGCCTCTCTCAACGTAATGTTGTCGCGTTCCAACTCGGCCCACAACTCCGGAGTTCTATCTAAACTCACGTAGTGAATCTGAATATCCTGGCGAGTGGTGATGTGTAATTTCCCCGTGGAGTACTCATCAGATACGTCGGCAATTCTTCTCAGTTGGGCACTGTTCAGTTTTCCGTACGGCACTTTTATACGCACCATCTGTACGCCGAACTGTCGCTGCCCGTAAACCCCTCTGGCTAAACGCAGAGTTCGGAACCTTTCTTCATCTAGACTCCCTCCTTTGAACGCATGAATCTTCGCCTCTAATTCAAGGATATCTTTCTCCACTAACGGATTTTCTAATTCTGTTCTGAAACTTCTCATCTTATTTACCTGCTTGTTTAATTTGCTTCCATCTATGCCTAACTTCGGCTCTGGTTCCCCATTTAATTCTACTCCAGGTTCTCTCGTTCACGTAGAAAAGGAGTAGCTTAACTACAAAGTCAAGAACACCGATTTGTAGTGCCGAACCAACTTCTCCTGTAAGCATGTAGGCTACTGAAGTTGTTGCACCCGTTGCCAGTATTCTATATGTAATTCCCTTTGTTAGGCTTCTTGTTCTTGTTTCCATTTTTAATCTTTGATTTGGCGTAAATGAAAAAGACCCTCGTCAGCAGTTGCTTCGGAGGGTCTTTACACATAAACCTTATAGGTCAGTCTACCACAGACACCTCCGTTTTTTCTCAAAACAGCATGCGCAACACATCTCCATCTTATTTACTTTGGTATCCATGTGAAATTTATCCTGCTAATTTATTCTGAGCCGTTTCGTTCAAATGTTCATAGATGAAACGATGCAACACAGTTACTTTCTCAACGTCATTGTTACCGGACTTCCTCGACTGTGGAACTCTCAGGCCTATTTCCTGTGAGACAATATCTAAAACAACAGCGGAACTGTTTAGCGAGTACACCCGATTGCGATGCTTATCTAAATGACGATTGGCTCGCTGTAATAAACTTCTCACCAGGTCGTCATTTCCCAATCTGGTATTAATTACAATATCCGCTACTCTTCCCCAGGAAGCTACGTAAGGGTTACCGGAATAGGATACCTCATGAAAGAGTCTCTTGGCCTTTCGGTACTCACCTTTATAGAGGTGCAACAAAGCCTTCACGAAATCTACCATGTATTGAGAATCTTGATCTACTTTAGACTCAAGCGATTTCAGGGTTGAGTGCTCCTCTCCATTTAACGCAGCAAGTGCCGCCCTGTAAAACAAAATTTTAAGGTCTTCTTTGTTCAGTAACCTATCAGCAGCTAGAACATCGTCAATGAGTCCGATCAGATTATCAGCGTCTCCACCATTATGGAAGTTCAATAAAAACTCAACGTAAGTAACTTTGCGCTTTAAGGCCAACTTTCTGGTGTCCCTATTATTTACCGGACCAATTAGTTCCTCAGCCTCTCTCAAGGCCTTCAGAGACTGATCCAGATTATTAAATGTTATCCGCGCATCGGCAATTTTATATGATGCAGCGTTCAACTTCTCAAGCTCTAGGGAAATTTCATTTAGCCCCTCCTCTTCTCTATGCGACTGTACCAGTTCCTTGTAGTCAGTGCCGTTGTCTAGGTAACTTATTGAAACCAAATCGAACAGTTCGGCTTTGTCCGCCTTGTATCGGCTTTCAATCAACTCTGCCCGCTCGGAAATCAACTTTCTCCATGCATTAACGCTCTTCACGGTCTGACTTTGAGGTTTCAACTCGATACTCTTGGAGAGATAATAATTGCGTAGATCCAGATCCTGCTCTTTGCTGGAAATATTGCCGAGTGTCTCAAGGTACCCTTCCATTACATCCGCAGTTTCGGGCTTATCGTACACATTAGACAGCACCAGGCTGCGCAGTTTTGAGTTGTTTTGCAGAAACCGTGAGATTTTTAACTCTTCGATCTGCTTGATTGCAAAATCCGAGAATCGTCGTTTTTTGAGATTTTGCTCCGCTTCGCTCAAACCGTCTCTCATCAAACCCCTTGTAACACTCGTAAGTGTTCTCTGAAAATCTTCCTGATCTTTTGGGTTTTGAGAAACTAAAGCCACGAGCACGGCATTTCGTTTGTCTCCTGATTTTTTTGCATCATTCAACAAGATTCTACGTTCAGAAAGCGATAAATCTGCTAACAATGCAAAGAGTTTTTTTCCAACCATAACTATTCGTTTTTCAGCGCTCTTTCTTTCAAAGAGGTTTGTTTACGCATTTTAATTTACTGGCTTCTGCATAAGATTCAGGGTATAAAAAAAGCCCTGATCTCAACTGATACAGGGCCTTTCCGTTTAAACTGTTCTATTTCGAATCAAAACAATACGGGCCCTGCCGAGTACATCGGACAATAGCAAAACCACATATTCTTAATCGTTCTTTTCATTTCGTCATACAGATTTTCTTCCCATCTGCTAAAGCAAATGTAAAGGGATAATTTTGATTTGAACAAATGCCCCGTAAAAAATCTAGTTTGCAAATGAGAGATTTGTCCTATTTAAAAAAAACTGTTAAGATTCTTGCACCTATGAATAAATCGGCAATCTGTACATTCATCAAGTCGCACCTGTCTTTATGATTTTTTTTAGAAAATCCTTGTCAATATTTCTTGTGGAATACCTGTTTTGGTAATACTTCCTGGCATCATTTCAATAATCTTATGCGCCCTTGAGAGCAGGATGTCTTTTCGATGCGTAACGAACAAAACGAATAATTTTCGCTCATCCATTTCCCTGTTAAGCATTTCTAGCAATGCCTCAGAAGTCTCATCATCCAGGGCAGAAAACGGCTCATCCAGCAGTAACACTTCTGTTTTTTGTGCCAACGCTCTCAGCAGCGCACCCCTTTGTCGCTGCCCTCCGGAAAGTTGAGCTGGGTAAGCGTTTAACAAATTTTCCATCTTTAGCTCCCTGGCGTAGTTTAACCAACTAGCCTTGTGCTGATTATCAGCGGCATACTTGATGTTGTCCTCGAGGGTCATGTTCGGAAACAAATTATAATCCTGAAATACCATTGCGACGTTTCTATGAAAGGGTTTCAGGTTGGTGGCGCTATCAAACCAAACTTTCTCACCATCTTTAATTCTACCCGCATCAGGCTTCAACAAACCTGCCAGCATTCTTAATACCGATGTTTTTCCGATACCCGATTGACCGTAAAGGGCTGTAAGTTCGTTTGCATTTACATTTCCCGTACAGGCTACTTTTACCGTCCTTGATCTGGAGCGAAAAGTTTTATTGACATCAAACTCAAGCAAATTGCTGCCTTTTTGTCCGGTTAATCAGAGTAACACTTAATACAATTACAAAACTAATTGCAAGCAATGCAATAGCATACGTATTTGCTTCGGCGAAATTTAGTCGGTTCATCTCATCGTAAATCGCTATTGATGCGGTTTGTGTTTCCGGCAGATTGCCTCCAATCATCAGCACTACACCAAATTCTCCAATGGTATGTGCAAAAGTTAACAGTAGGGAACTCCAGAGGGCATTTTTTGCGTTGGGAAGAATCACTCTTGTGAGTATACTCCATTTGGATTTCCCCATAAGTTCAGCGGATTCTCTCAGATTGGCAGGTATCGAACGAAAACCATTGACCAAAGGAATCATCATGAAGGGCAGGCAATAAATAAGTGATCCCACTAAGATTCCGGTAAACGAAAAGGTAAGAGGAATGCCAAGTGTTTCTTCAAAAAAAGATCCGATTCCACTTTTTGGCCCCAAAAAAACGATAAAGTAATATCCTATTACGGTAGGGGGAAGGACTATTGGCAACAGAACAAGACTTTCAACAACCTTAGAAACCCTTCGCCTGGAATACGCAACATAATGCGCAAGCGGCACACAAATTACTACTAGTAAAAGCGTAGTTAGTACTGCCAGTTTGAGCGTAATAAGAAACGGCAAATAATCCACTAAGGCGAAAGATACCCGAAATGTTCGAGAATGGATTTAGCTCCAGGCGACAAAAGATACTCCCTGAAGTTTTGTAGGATTTCGTTTTTATGCGTTGACTTGTTTAAGTGACAACAAACAACCGGAATCGCGTGATAATCAGTAGAATCTAATTCATAGTAACTGAACTTGTCCTGACATGTAGCCTTCAAGACATTTCCGGTAAACGCCACATCTACAGCTCCTGTGTTCAGGTATTGATTCAGCTGAGCAATGCTCTCGCCATGTACAATTTTTGGTTGTAACGGCCCAAACCAACCCATTTTACGAAGATATGCTTCCGCAGCAATACCAAACGGAGCAATTTCGGGATCTGCAATACCAATTTTTTTGACCGCGGGATGGAATAAAACTTGCTTCAAGCTATCCCTGAAGTCAAGATTACCTGCCACTATTAGCCGCGCATTAGCAAATGTGTAGATATCATTGGCTAGGTTCGCTGTTTTCAATTGATCCGGATATTCGTTTCCAGCTGCAATTAACACTTCATAAGGGGCGCCGGTTAATATTTGAGCTGTAAGTATTCCGGTGGCGTTTGATGACTGCGTACAACTAATCCCTGATTGTAGTTCGAAAACGGTAAGCAGGGAGTCCATCGGTTCAACCATATTTGAAGCTACCGCAAATTTGAGGGATAGCTCTTCGTTGCCAGTGCACGAAAAGAAAGAAACTACGGCGATACATACTGCCGCTATAAGTGCTCTCAGTTGATTACTTGATGTAATCATCTATTTCCGGAATAAATTCCTTTATGTCGTTGATTCTACGTTCATCGCTTGGGTGCGTGCTAAGGATTTCAGGAACACTACCGCCGTTGGCCGACATCTTTTCCCAGAAGCCAATGGCCGCATTAGGGTCATAACCAGCCATCTTCATAAATACCAGACCAATTTTATCCGATTCCGTTTCGTGAGTTCTGGAAAACTTAAGCATTCCCAGTTGCGAACCAATTCCAGCGTAATAAAGCAATTGCTGCTTGTCTTCAGGTGTGGTTCCCTGTAGGACTCCGAGAGCCACCTGCACTCCAAGACCCTGGCTCATTCTTTCATTACCATGTCTTGCAATTGCGTGGGCGATCTCATGCCCCATAACTGTCGCCAATTCATCGTCAGTTGCAGCCAAATCCATAATCCCGGTGTAAACAACTACCAATCCTCCGGGCATGCACCATGCATTAATGGTCGGATCATTAACGGTGTTGAACTGCCACAAAAAGCCCTCAATACGATCGCTTTTGTTGTTTTTGGCCAAATAGGTCATGGCAGCTTCCTTGATCTGGTTACCAACTTTAGTTACTCTTTTGGCTCGTGCATCAGATTGTGGAAGTACCGTTGCGGAAGCCAGGAACTCCATATATGCGGTTTGGCTCATTTCAATCAGATTACTCTCAGGCAGTAATTTAAGCTGCTTTCGCTTGGTGATTGGTACCCTGGCGCAAGCGGCTAGAATGACACCTAATAGTAGGATTGCGAATATTTTCTTCATTGTTTGATCATTTCGGAATAAAGGTGAAAAACTTCCTTATAAAGAGCAAACAAAATGCCAATTGAGATTTAGCATTGCTCAGCTTATCAACAATAATAACAGTAAGAGATTTAGGGCAACCAGGATGAAATAGATCTTAAAAAGTGGGGAATATTACCCCCATTGTGGTGCGCTCTTTACCTATTCAAACCAGAACGCTTGTAAAGTTATTCCGGTGCTAATCAATTTCGGCACTCAGCCCTTTATCGAGTAGGGCAGTACAAATGGGCTTTAGTTCATCAAAAGTACCTGATTTCACCTGGCACTTGCCATTATAATGAACTATATACGCACATTGTTCTGCCTGAATTGGCTGATGCTTGCAGTACTTAACCAACTGATCGATTACGAAATCAAACGTATTCACGTCATCGTTGTAAAGAATAATCTTACGATCGGCTAATAACTCTTCGAGTTCGAGTATTTCAACTTCTTCCTGTACTTTGGTGCTCATTACTCAAGTGTTTTTTGAATTGCCTCATTCAGGCTAATTTCTTCTCCATTAAAAAATGCAACCACTTTGGCATCACCTATACCTGCTTCCACGAAAATCTTTTTATTCTTCTCTGCCTCAGCCAGGTAGGGCGACTTTCCACAGTAGTATGTTTTAGAGCCATCAGACTCCTCCACTGACTCAACAGTTGCGGTCTCACTTTGTTTTTGAACAAACACCGCACTTCTAGTGACGGAAACACCATCCCGATAGTTGCCCAAATACACCCTAAATTTTAGTCCTTCAATTGCTTTTGGCTCTCCTGAAGGCGGAGCAACGCCGCCTCCTGATTCCAGAGACCGGGCTTCATCAAGGGATATTTGCTCTCCATTGTATATAGCACGAATCGAGGCAGAAGTAACACCATCGTTAACAAATAAGTCCTTTCTTCCTTCGGCTTGTGAGTAGGTTTTTAACGGGCCTGAGGTCATGGTCAAAGTCGCACTATCCTTAAACTCCCTGTTAATCAGCGAACCATGTGGTAACATAGCACGACCTATTTCCGAAGGAACTCCTCCCTTATAAGTTCCCAGGTCTACTATGTATTCAAGTCCGTCGACGCCGGTTCCAACAGACGGGATCACAGTCGGACTCGTATTCCCTCCACCTGTTTCGAAAACGGCATCTCCATACTGATCAATAAGGTCCCTTGCTTCCGCAAAGGTAACTCGCTCGCCATTGTAGTATACTGTTACAAAAGCATCGGAAATTCCTATCTGACGGATTTCATTTTTTCGGGAAGATGCAGATTCAACACTGGTAAACTTTCCTGTAGAATATCTTAGCAACCCATTTGGTGCTTGCTGAACGTTCAAAGGCTGAATATTGTACAAATCGGCGGCGGTTACCTGCCTGGAATAAGCACCTATCTGAACCGTGTAGAACAGCCCTTTACTGGCCTCAATTTCATCCGCCGGCACGCGATTTCTAACATCGTCATAATAGGTTACGTCCGGAGGGGTGGTGCCGTTATTTCCTGTAGTGGTATTGGCCGACGTATCGTTGCCATTGTTAGCTGCCGTAACTGTATTATTTGTTGCCGTTCCGTTGTTTGTCCCCGCAGCGGTTCCATTATTCCCATTGGTTGGGTTGCTCGTAGCCAGATTCGTATTACCGGCAAGTGCCTCACGTTCCATTTCACGAGCCCTGTTTAAACTGATGAAATCCCCATTGTATATTGCTACAACAAACGCATCTGAGTATCCCATTCTTCTGATCTCGTTCTTTGCATCGTTGGCAGTGGTGAACTTTGTGAAATAGCCCACTCGATATCTGGTTATATCATCTCTTATTCGTTCCCCGGTAATGGGCGCGAAACCTTTGAACAAATCTTGTGGAATAGGCCTTCTGAAAGCTCCGACCTGCACCCGATAAATCAAGCCTTCAGGCATTTTAGGGTTAATTGGGATTGGATTATCCTCCGAATAAGATGGCTGATCAACTGTTTCATCAATTACCACGATATCGGTAGTAAGTGAATCCGGTGCCTGGAAATCAGAAGTGGCAATTGTATTCGTATCAATCGTAAATACCGGAACGATCGGGGTTTTATCCATATCTGATCGTGAGATTGCCTTAATAACTGTTGCCAGGTCAGGTTTGTCCATTGCATCAAGTGCCGCATCTTGCTGACTTCTTACATCCCTTTGTTGTTGAACAAGAGATTCAATTACGTTTTCAAGAGAGTCCGCCTCAGCCTCCTTACGCTGAGCACTTCTTTGCAGATCCGCAGCACGATCCATGTAATCTTGTTGTTCAATTGGATCGGATGTAAGGGTAGCATTCTGCCGAAGGTCAGCCGCATCGGAGCGATCTGTAGCGGCGGCGGCTCTTAACTGCCGCTGTTCGGCTTCTACTGTTTTAATCTCTGCTTCAATCTTGTCCAGTCGTTTGATGAAGGCCTCATAATTCTCCTTGTATTCCGGGGTTTGCATCGCTGAATTAGCATCATCATCCGTCAGCGAAGCTACCAGTTGTTGGTCCTCAACGATGATTTTTTCTTCCTCCGCCAGGTCATCGGAACTGTAAAGCAAAATATCGCTCAGTGCTTTCTTCTGTGCAGCTTGCTGATCCATCTTGTCTGCATCCGAGAGGAGCATATTTCTGGCATCCTCATTTTTCAAATTTTGAGAACTATCACGCAGTGCCCCCGCCTGTTCTTTAAGTTCATCCGCTTCTTGTGCCAGCTCAATAGCTTGTTGCTGTTGTTTCGCAGAAATTCTGTCTTCCGGATTTTCCGGAACCTCCGCTCCCGACCTCGGATAGCGGAAATTAGCCATGTCTTGCGCAGCCTTCTTATAGTAATCGGTTGCCCGGCCCATGTTCATAATAGCCATACGTTCAATATCACTGGCTTTTTTGAGGCTATCATTCTTTTCTGCCTTGTTTCTGATGTTCTCCGCGGTCCTTCTCAATTCTTCAGCCTGCATGAATTGCTCATCCGCCACTTTTTCATGATCCCTGGCCCGTTCAAGGTTATAACTGCCATCGTTGTTCGTTGCAATGTCATCTACGTCTCTCCCAACTGTAGCTACAGCAGCTTGTTTTGTTCCAAACTCTGTGGCATTCGCATCGGCAATCTCAGGAGCTACCTCTGCTTCTTTTTTGTTCTTCTTCTTTTCAAGCTTATTAATTTTCTTCAGAGTCTTCTTCTGATCTCTCTCCGAAGCCCCATCCATCGACGCTCTTAATTGATCAATCTCATCTTCATACTGAGCAATTTCATCCAGTTCTTCTTTCACGGGCTCAAGGATGGCGGATGATGCCGAAGTTTCATAAACCGAAGCATCGGCTACAGAACTAGGTTGAACAATCGTAAGCGGCGCAGACTCGTCTTCGGGCTGCTCATCAATGGCAGAATTGTCTGCAACCTCTACCCTGTCAGCTAAATCTTCAAGAGCCTCCGCAGTTTCGGAAAGTTCCTCAAGTGCAGCATCCTCAATCGCCGCAGCCTTCTTCAATTCATTGTTTCTCTCCTGAGGGTTTTCGATGCCTGAAGCTTGCGTTCTTATTTCAGCGGCTTCCTGAAACGCATCGTTCACAGCCTTCACTTTGTCAGAAGCCTTACCGACTTCTTCAGTTCCTGAGAGGGCAGAGCCTTTAATAAGTGCGTTTGACTCATTAATGGAAGTAAGCAACTCATTCTTCTCTTTCGCATGTATTTCTTCAAACTTATCGGCTATCACAAGTTCTTTTTCGGTAACCTTTTCTTGTTGCTTATCAACTTTCTTCCTGAACTTGTCTTTATCTCCCTCTTCGGCCTCGTCCATTTGGATGGTCAAATCAGCAAGTTTGATTTGTTCGACGTTCAAATCTTCCAGATCATCTTTAATTTCCTCGTAAGCCGTTTTGGAGTCCGCTGAAGTGAACTCGGTCTCATCTGTGTACGAGTAATCACTAGTTGGTTCAATGATGTTTACCACGACTTCCGTTTGGTTGATTGTTTCGTTGTTCACCGCTATCCGATCGTCCAGCTTGGCAATCTCCTGTTCAATATCATTGATCGCACTGTCGTAGGCTGCTCTCTGCTCGTCGGTTGAGGCAGCTTCTCTTCTGGTAATTAAATCAGCTTTGGCAGTTTCCAAATCATCTTTGTAGTCCTCAATAATCTGATTTTCCGATTCGGCTTTAGACTTTGGGCTGGAGTCTGTGATGGAAGCTAAATCTTCTTCTAACCGATCTCCTCCTTCAGTCAACAGAGAAGTAACACCTTCATTTATTTGATCTGCTGTTGGGCCTTCTGACGACCTTGTTCCCTGATTAGTGGTATCCGTAGTATTGGTTCCTGTTCCACTAGCTGCGGCAATATCGTCTAACTCTGTTTGATGCAAGACGATTTGATCTTCCAGTTCCGCTTTCTTATCCTTCAGTTCATTTATTTTATCCTCTATCTCCGGCTTTTGGCTATCAGGTGCCTGGGAGAGCTTTGTTTCTAAGGTGTTAATATCGCTATTGATAGTGGATACCCAATTTTGCTTATTGTCTAATTGCGCCTGTGCTCGATTTGCAGGATCCGTAATCCCAGCTAAGTCGTCATCCTGGGTTGCAAAATCATCATATTTGGCCTCATCAATAGCCCAGTCAACTTCCTGATCGTTTCCTTGATTGTTCGCCAGGTATTCCGCCCATTCTACTTCCTCATCCTGTTTCTGGGCAAGCTGTAATTTCAGCTCTTCGGCCTCATCATACAGCTGCGCTTGTTTGAGCGGATCCTCTTCCTTTTCTGCCCGTTCTTCCACCTGGGCAATGTCTTCTGTCAAATCTTCAATCCACTCTGTGATGATTTCCTGCTGCACCCTGGCTTTTTCCTTCGGGTCATCGATACCATTAGCAGCTTCCTGCCTGTTTCTTAACTCATCGTACGCCGCTGCATCAACAATTTCGTCTAGTGGGTTCTCCTGTTCGTCTGATCCATCAGCTGATTTAATTACCTCATTATTGTTGGCAATATCTTCTTCAATAAGACCTCTTTCCTGAATAAGCTCATCTCTTCTTTGATCAAGTTGTCTCTTCCGCTCTTCATCTTTTTCCTGCTCAATCGCTTCATCCAGCACGGCAATTTCATCGTTGATCTCATCTACAGCTTCCTGATCCGCTTCATTCATCAGTCTGGCCTTTTCCGGACCATCCGGCATATCTGACAAAGCCTCGCGAACGGAGTCTAAATCGTAGTTGTGAGAGCCATTCATAATTGCATCTACCTGAGCCCTCAAGCTACTTCCCGCCGCTTCGGTAGTGTCTTCAGGCCTTTCCGCAACTACCTGGTTATCGGCCATTTTGGTTTCGTTGATTGCTATCGAAGTGCCGATTTCTCCAGAATTGATCTCGGCTTCAAGATTGCGTCTTTCTTCTTCACTAAGTGTACCGGAAACAATGTTTGCAGGATCATCATAAAGCAATGCCATTGCCTCTACCTGCTCGTTAAGAAAGTCGGCGTCTTTCTGCACTTCTTTGGCCTGAGCAAAAGCCCTTTCAGCTGCTTTTTCGGTTTCGGCTATCAGCTGCTTCATATCGTTAATCTGCAGCTGAATCGCATCCTGGTCTTTCTTTTTGGCCAGATTATACTTCATCTCCAGGTTACTCAATTCGGCACGCTGATCTTGCTCATCCTGACGAAGTTGCTTGGCTTTGTCCATAGCCGCATCGGCCTCGCCTTGCTTATCCCTGGCCTGTTTTTCAAGTTCTTCCAGTGCCGTTTGCTCGTCCAAAGAAGGCTTTCTGTTCTCCAGAATGTACTCCTTCATTTCGGTAAGCTTCTTAATTGCCTCCTCCTGGGAACTTGAACTAAGCGCATCCTTAATATCAGCAGCATATTTGGACTCCTGATCTGCAATTACTTTTCTTTCCTCGTATTCTTTTTCAAGCGTATTACCCAGATTTAATGCTGCCGCAGCTACTTCGTTATCAACTTTGGCCTTTCGATTATATTCATCGGCAAGATCAATTAGCTGCTGCTTCTCGAATGGGTTCTCAACATTCTCTATGCCTGCCAGCACTTCTTCAGCCTTTTCGGCATTCTCTTTTGCCGATTTCATCCGCTCGTTCGCTGTAAAAAACGCGGCGTCCTTCTTCTTCTCTATCTCGGCCAATTCATCCGCCGATTCAGCTGCCATTTCATCCGCAAGAGTGATTAAATCTTCTGGTGTAAGACCGTCGAGTTCGGCCTCGTCAATTTTGGCCTGGTTTAAAGAATCCGTATTAACAGGCTGGAAGTTGGCCACGTTGGTTTTTAGATCAGACATTTGTTTCAAAACATCGGCCATGATATCTGTGGCGTTCTCTACATCTTCATCAAACAGGTTTTGGATGATTAATCGTTCCTCTCCTGCTTCTTCTACCAACAGCAGTTCTTGCTTCAACGGTCGCATTTCCTTTTGCGGAGGCACTTCAAAAATACCTGTGTGTACCTTTTCCGATTCCGGCGATTCTATGATGTACTCATACTTGGCTCCACTTCTTGGAAGAATGACCACAAAACTTCCATTTTCGTTTTTCGAGTTATAGACACCTAACACCTCATCGCGTATTACGTCTCTAACTTTTACAGTAATGGCCTTGTTAGACGGATTGATGTCATTATTAAAAGTACTGGCAATAATTGCGTTCAGGATGGGATAAGTTTCAACCTTGACATTATAAACATCCATATATCCGCCGGGAGCCGATCGGGAAGAAGCGAAATAAGCATTTTGGTTGAGCGAATCAACAATGTAAAGAATGTCGTCATCAGGGGTATTGATCTTGTAATCGAGGTTTTGTGCCGGCCCAAAGCTGTTGGTTTCCCTGTTGTAAGTACATTTAAACACATCATAACCTCCCATGGAGTTATGCCCTTTGGAACAGAAGTAAAAAGTTTGCCCATCCGGATGAAGGAACCCATAATCTTCATCTGCATCGGTATTTACCTGCAATGGTAGCTTTTGTGCCTCAGACCATTCACCGTTAGGCAGTTTTTTGACCTGGTAGATGTCTCTGCCTGTTTTACCGTCTTTCCCATAGCTTGAAAAGAATATATTGTCCTGACGAGTGGAAGGAAAATGCACTACCGCTCGGTGCCCGACTTTCTTATCGTGTTTCGACTCAAATTCATTAGTAACCAGTATCTTACCTCCAATATTAGAGAGGTCGTAGCTATACTGCATCCGATCTTCCGGAACCTCCTTCGTACTAATAACCACCAATTCGGAAAGGTTTCTCAACAGCTGCTTCCCGTTATTACACATACGGATTTGCTGATCTACATTGTATTCTTCAAGTTGTTTGCCATTGGCTTTTGACTTGAACTTATTGTATGATTGCAGTGCTTCCTTAAACCGATAGTTCAAATGATAGGCCTTGCCAAGAAAGAAATGCGCACGGGCATCAATTTCCGGATCGGTCATAGAATACTGCAGATACTTCAGACCGGCACTCTTATCTTCTTCGGTAAATAACAGGCATGCACCGTACTTGAAGTTATAGTCCGGATTGGTTTGACCAAGAGATAAAATAGTGGACCATTTTTCAGCGGCCTCTTCGTATTTACCTTCGTCAAATAACTTATTGGCCAACTCCACATCCGCATCACTTGCGCCCTGACCAATACTAAAATTGGCTACCATTAACATGATAACCAACAATAGGATACTATGTACATTTAGCTTGTGCACTGCTAATTACTGTACACTCTACGTAAAAATAGGTTTATTTGTTATTCCTCCTGAAGCTAAAACTAACGTTCATCTTGTTTTCTTCTTTCTTCAGCAGCCTGTCTATGTTCGCTCTGTGCGTGTACAACACAAGCAATGACATTACTATTGAAAAATAGATAAGCGAAGGAGTGTCTTGCGACTTAAAAATAAAGATAACGATAAATGGAAAGGCAAGAGCCGCCATAATCGCTCCAAGTGAAACGTATTTACTGATTAAGAAGGTGATCAGGAACACACCGAATGCTATTCCGGCAGCTTCTGCGTGGATGGCTACAATAATCCCCAACAAGGTTGCCACGCCTTTACCTCCTTTGAATCGGGCGTAAATTGGATAAATGTGCCCAAATACAGCCGACATTCCAACAGCAAGCTGGAAGTTTACGAATTGATTGGTTCCGGCATCGTAGGCACAAAATGAACTCAAAAGCGTTACCGCTCCCCATCCTTTGAAAATATCCATAAAAAGTACCGGAAAACCAGCCTTTTTGCCCAATACGCGGAAAGTATTTGTCGCCCCGGCATTCTTGCTTCCATGATCTCTCACATCCACTCCGAAGAACAGTTTCCCAACCCACACCGCCGATGGTATAGAACCTAATAAATAGGCTGCCAGCAGGGCTATAAGGTTGTATATATTTAAAATGTCTTCCATATAATTAGTCTTCAAGTCTTCTTAAGAAGGCCCGCGCTTTGGTCTGCGAAGATAACATAAACTGAAAATCCTTCTCTCCCTTCTCTCCTTTAGACAATGCATCGTCTTTTTTCGCATCGCCTACTTCGTCGTTAAACTCCTGATTGGTTGAGAAAGCCTGGAACAGGTCTACTTTTTTTCCTTGCTTAAAATTGAAGTAGTAATAGTTCTTATCGTCAAGCATCAAATAAATATCTACCTGATCTCCTGTTGGCTTTTTTGTTATTTCAATATGTCCTTCTACATATTTATACACTTGCTTTTTCAAAATGTTTCCAATGCCAATTTTCCCAATGCTTCTAAAGGAGTTGCTCGATTTATTCCAAACAAATCTGACATCGGTAAGCACGAGTGTTTTTTCCAATTCTTCGGCAAAGTTCTTTTTCTTGATTTCACCGTGAATATTGAGATCGGAAATGATGTTATCTGCTTTCTCCAGCCCACATAACTCTCTAAGTCCAAGTTCGAATATAGAACTGCTGTAATCTACAGGCGGCAGATCAGGATACTCGGAAATATCTTTTACCATTTTGTCAAGGGCGTTTTCCACGAAAGGAAAATTTAACACTATCATTGAAAGTGTATTTACCGACTGGTGTTCAGGTGAGTACAACACATTACCAATAGAGGTTATGTCTAGCTGACCTGTTTCAGCCCCAAATCCGAACTTACCTTGCCCCCTTACAAAACAACTATCTACACTAATGCTCACCAGGTTACCAGGCAAACGTTCTTCTTTGAGTTTTTCTTTATTTCCGATCTGATAGGCCTGCTTCTTTTTATTAAAAGTCAAGAAGCCCTGTGCGGTAACAATATCCTTATGCTCTTCATTCAATTTGGTTGAAAGAAACGCTGGATATAGAGAAACAGAATCTGTATTTAGGATTACTCCCGCCGCTACCGGCTGACCATTCTCATCGCGCAAATCATCGGTTACCGGGATCATAATGTTCTCCGGATCAAGCGGAGCGCTAAAGTTCATCCAGTTTTTAGTGATGTTTTCGCATTGATGGCTAATACGAGTAACCCCACTGAATTGCAGTTCTTTCTGGGATGCAAACATCTCCACATTTCCGTAGTAATCGAAATGTGGACTTAATTTAAACTCTGCCGAGGACTTAATTTCCCCCTTAGCATAGGATCTTAAGGCAGTATCAGGCTCAATCTTTGCAAAGAAAATTTCCTGAACTTTCCCAATTTCATCTTTGTATTGGTAATACCCTGAAGACTCATACTCATTCTTACCTTTAATGTCTGTGGTAGCTCCGGTTATGTAATGATATTTTGTGATATAATTAGACACGATACTGGAATTCTTCAACGTGCGCATCCTTGCTTTTTTCTCGATAATCACCTTGTTACTATCCGGATAAATCCTGGAATCCGCTACAGTAATGTATTCCATCTCGGTACACGTAATCAGCTTCTTTTTCACATCAAATCTTGCTTTAGGAGCTCTGAAACTCAATGAATCCTGTTTAGGATGCACGGAATAGAAGTTGGGACCGGCCAAATCCATATCCGAGTCGATCTTTACTTCCTGTTCATCTCTTTTAGCAGCTTCCATTTCCAGATCGTCGTTTCTCATGAACCAGTTAAACTTATCCATATAGCAGATATACTGGTTATCCGGGAACTCAACGAATGACTCGCCATCATTAGACTTAAACTCACCTTTCTTGGCGTCAAAATCGACATGCGCCTGAACATTGGTGGTTTTAAATGCCATCGACTGCAAATCAAAACTCAGCAGATTAAAATCGGCAGTATCGGCATCCAGATGACGCTCTGCAAACTTGAAGTTCACCGCCAGCAGTTCTCCCTTCCCCATCAATCGCATTAGTCCACGTCCATTCATACCTGACGGTCGAAGTGCCAAACGTCCTTCCAGTCTACCTATGCTGTCATAAAAATTCAGTAGATCCTCTTTGTTGATACTTTCGGCGTACAATACTTTGTTATCGGGAACGTAAACTACTTTCACGTTCGTACCTGTTACTTCCGGCACTTCAGGTGGCCCTGGCCCACCCTTATTTACGTATACCTCCGCAATAGCACTTAGCGAATCCGGCAGGAAAGTAATTTGCGTGGATTCGGCATGGGACGACAGATAGTCGATGTCCCCACTACCTTGCAATCCCTTATTGGATAGTCGTATTTCATTCTCGTACTGCGCTTTATTTTGATAAAGGCCTATTCCACCTTCAGGTGCCTCACGGACAAAACCAAGGGAATAATCATCCTGCACAAGAAGGGTTTCTTTCATATCCGGGAAAATTCCTGCGGAAACCAGTTCCCCATTAAATTCCATTCCCGAAGTTTCAAAATTATCAAGGCTATCAAGCTTAAAAGGTTCTAACTCAAAATAGAATTCATCCCGCTTGTAAGCTCCTCCATGAATGTTCCTGTTATCGTAGAATATGTATGTTTTCTTCGTACAATTCAGTACGGGAAACTCTCTAAACGAGGTGTCTTTCCCTGACTTGTTCTTAGAATCGTCTATATCAATGAAACCTCTAACTCCTTCTATTTGTGTTTGCAAAGGGGTAATCGGGTCCCCACCTGATTGATCGGTGGGTTTACGTTTAACATAAAAACGGGTCCAGTTCGTTTCAATCAGATTAAGTCTGAACTTATCATAATCGAAAGAAAATTCATCCCCATAAACTTCCACTCGGCCGGCAAGTATTACTCCTTTAAACGTAAAGCTCCTGTTCTTTTTTAACACCAACTGTCCCTCATCGGGAAACACCATGGTTCCTTGTGTTTCACTCAACAAAACACGCTTAATACCCTCCAGTTGCAGATCGAAGTTGAGTAGATTTAGTGAACCGTTATTATCAATTCCCTCTTCTGGCTCCGACACAAAACGGAGTACATCATAATCCATTCTTCCTGCTCTGGCTCCAAGCCATCGATACATCCTCCCCTTAACCGTAACCATTCCTGAGGAAGCATTATATACGATCAGCCCCAGATTGTTCAGATTGTAAAGCATTGGTTTAATCTCGGATAGCGTTTTGCCCATGTGTGTGGCCAGATCGAGTGCAGGAAAAGTTCGTGAATCCACCTTCTTGGCCATGCTCTTGATCTTAGGAAGCGGATTTGTTCCCATTCCTGTTAAGCGGTCATATCTTGAGGCGGAAAAGTAGTGTTCCGATTCAAAGAAGGCCGTTCTTTCCTCACTCTGAGGTAACCAACCAAGGCTAATGTTGTCATCACCAACAATCCATGTTAATGATTCAAAGACCATGTCGATTTTATGGAACGAGTTGAAATACGGGCTTCGGCCAGTTCCGTCACCACCTCGTATTAAACTCAACTGGCGTGGAGTAAGTCCATCATTAATATACTTCAACTCTACTCCCGGATGGTAAATAGAATCTTCCCCAAGTGCAATATTAATCTCCGCTTTGGATGACGCAATACTGTTGGCATTAATGGTAAATATGATCGACTGAGCCCTGATAAAAGGCTTTCCTTCATATTTAAAAAGCAGCTGGGCTTGTTCCTCGAATGTTCCTTTTCCAATAAGGCTCCCTCCCTCAATGGTAAAGCCACCATCATAATCTATATCCTTGAAAATGTCTTTGATGACCAGTCGCTTGTCATAAGATTCAAACCTGGGAAATACCACCTTATCCGGGCCTCGATTGGATAGTACTTTGTCAGACAATTCACCCATAATTGCCTTTTGAAAGTAAGGGGTATAGAATGTAACTGAATCCGCACTGTAGCCGGCACTCTTCAAACCGATTTTATATTTGCTCAGTTCGGCGTAAGTAGCTTTTTCATCTAGCGCAGCCCGTGCCCAGGTAACTCGTCCTCCCTCTCCCTGCCAAATATTCTTAAGCGGATCGAAAATTCCCGAAGTTTCATAAATTACTCCTGAATCGCCCTTTGACAGGCAGGTGAGTTTAATATTCTCGAATTCCACCAATGGCGATCGATTCTCGAACTTAAATGTGAAGTTAGGCTTATCGGCCTGCCAAACTGTTGATGATGACTTATAGATGATATTCTCCGCAAACAAATTAGAACAAACCTTTAGATAATCTGTGAATCTCTTTTTGTTCCCCGCGGCCATCTGGTCGATAGAATTATGCCAATCTTCAAATGCTCCTTGCGGTTGTTCCTTTTTGAAGAAATTTGACAATGACGTCAGGTAGGCTCTATAGTCCGGATATGGCTTTAGCTTCTTCTGTCGGATGACATTGGCAGTTTGGTAAACCCGCATGCGTTGTTCATCACTAAACTTCCCGCCGTACCACTGCAATTCGAATTCATCCATGAATTTCTTTGCATCTCCTTTATCGACGGAAGCCAACCAATCTTTAGACTCTTCAAAAAACTTTATGGAATCTGTAGAAAATGAGCTACCCTGACCAAAGGTCAATTGCCCAATAAAAACTGTAATTACCGTTAAAAAAATTCTCACTTGCATCAACTACCCGGTTTCCTGAAAGATAGCATCGCCCATCCTTCTTTTTCATTCATCTCTTCAAAAACCAGTCCTAATTCGGTTGCACAAACATTGATATCCTCAAAATCGGTTGTATAAAATCCGCTCAGATACACTCGCCCCCCTGGTTCTAAAACCGTATTGTATGCCTTTAAATCAGCAAGCAACACGTTTTTATTGATGTTAGCCAATATAAGATGAAATGATTGAGTTTTCAATAGGTCCGCTCCTCCTTTATACACAATAACTTTATCAACCTGATTCAGTTTCACATTCTCGCGCGCATTTTCATAGGCAAATTCCTCAATATCTATCGCCAACACTTCGGAAGCTCCCATCTTCCGAGCCAGAATACCCAGTACTGCTGTGCCACACCCCATATCCAACACGCTCTTATTCCTGACATCAGTTTGAAGTAATTTGGCTGTCATCAGGTAGGTTGTTTGATGGTGTCCAGTTCCAAATGACATCTTTGGAGAAATCAACAAATCAATTGTGCCCGGCTTTGGTTCATCATGAAACGGCGCCCGAATCAGGCAATGATCACCAATCCAAATTGGATCAAAGTCTTTTTCCCATTCGGCGTTCCAATTGCGCTGAGGAATCACATTCACCTTATACGTAAAGTGTTGTTTAGGTAGATTTAGTGACATTAAGGAAGACAGTGAAGACTCATTAAAATCGTCCTGAGGAATGTAGCCTTTAAGTCCCTTCGGAGTATCCACGAAGCTTTCAAACATCAGTTCCCCCAACTCATATACCAAGACTTCTCTGGCTGGCAACAGCGGGTCTAATTCAAACTCTACCTCGATATAATTCATGCCGGAAATGAGTTGGCGATGGCCACAAAACTTTCTACTTCCAAAGAAGCTCCTCCGATTAGTCCGCCATCCACATCGGGACAAGCAAATAATTCGCCGGCATTTGATGGCTTACAGCTACCGCCGTAGAGGATAGGAATCGAATTCGCTAAATCACTACCAAAAGAGTCGGACAATACTTTACGGATGAAGGCGTGCATGTCCTGAGCCTCTATTGCAGTAGCAGTTAAACCAGTTCCTATAGCCCACACCGGCTCGTAGGCTATGATAACATTTCGCATTTGATCTTCGGACAGGTGCAGTATAGATTCTTCCAGCTGCTTTTTAATTACCTCATGATGCGTTTGTGATTCACGTTCACTTTTACTTTCTCCACAGCAATATATCGGCATTAAGCTTGCGCTTAGAACCGCGTCTACTTTTTTCTTTAGAAAATCACCTGTTTCGCAAAAATACTCCCGCCGTTCGCTATGCCCAACAATACAAAAGCTACATCCTGAGTCTTTGAGCATATCAACAGAAACTTCCCCGGTATATGCACCGGAAGGTTCGCAATAACAATTTTGACCTGCAAGTCGGATGTTTTTCTTTTCCTGCTTTGCGACCAATAAATAAGGGTTAGGCGGTGCTATAATTCCCACAACATCTGCCGGCCAGTTGATTTTTTCAATTTCCCTCATAAATTGAGTGGTTTGACTAGCAGTCATGTTCATTTTCCAATTACCGGCAACTATTTTTTTCCTCATGTATTGATGGTTGTGCAGATGGTTTAAGAACTAGTTTATTCTGACCCGAGGGTCGAGCACAC
This sequence comes from Parvicellaceae bacterium, assembly GCA_965267315.1. Lineage (GTDB taxonomy): Bacteria > Bacteroidota > Bacteroidia > Flavobacteriales_D > Parvicellaceae. The sequence continues at coordinate 1,989,755 of OZ253949.1, read as the reverse complement.
CGTAGAGAATATCTACAATGATATTGATGACCACGAAAAAGACGGCTATCACCAGCGTTATACCCATAGCCACGGGCAGGTCATCATTAAGAACAGATGTTATCAACTGTTTGCCAATCCCATCCCAATCGAATACTTTCTCCACGAAAACAGCTCCGGCGAGTAGTGCGGCAAACCATCCTGAAATTGCCGTTACCACCGGATTAAGTGCATTTTTTAACGTATGCTTAAATACCACCTTAAAAGCAGACAACCCTTTTGCTTTCGCAGTTCTAACGTAATCCTGTGAAAGTACGTCTAGCATAGAACTTCGGGTAAGTTGCATCACAATGGCAAGCGGTCGGATTCCAAGCGTGATTGCTGGTAAAATCAGTCGATCCCAATGGTACTCATACTCCCGCGTCCAGTCATTCCGTTCTCCCAGGGTGCCAGCAACCTCCAGGCCAGTGCCTGGTAACTCAGCATAAACAGAAACCCCAGGAATGATGTCCATTCCGGCTAATCCGTTAATAATTATACCTACGACCCATAAAATCATTCCTAGAATAAACCCCTTAATGGTCAATTCAATAATGTATCCCCACAGAATCTTGCGCTGACTTCCACTATTCTTTTTCTTTCTCTTTTGCAACACTATTCCGAAGACCAGCCCCAAAATCAAAAAGAAAAATGGCAGCATTGGCAAATGGGTGACATCCGCCCATAGGCTACCTCCAATCCAGGCTATAATGATCCCCATTAAATAAGACGGAGCCGACATTCCCAGCACTCCGAAAACCGTTGCACTATTGTCTAAAAAAGAGCCTTTATTGAGAGCCGCGACCACCCCCAAAGCAATGCCCAGCAAAGTGGCAATCACAATGGACACCACTGCCAGAATAACGGTATTTGGCAAAGTGCTCTTCACAATGTCAGAGACTTCCCGTTTGGTTCCGTAACTACGCCTTAGGTAGGGATATTTAAACACTACCGTTCTGGTTTCACTCCAATCAAACAGTTTAGTGTAAGAATATTTCTGATCATCCAGGTATACCCGGCTTCGTTTATGCGTGGGATTATGAATGGAGATTGGACACAAATCGTTTAGATACAAACCGTATCGAGTCATTAGTGGTAAATCCAGCCCCAAATCATGCCGGATAGCCTTGAGCGTTTCCTCTTTGGCATTCTGACCGCCCAGCATCAACGAAACATCGCCTTGCTTAAAGTTGAAAAGAAAGAAGACAACGGTTACCACACCATAAAGAACCAGGAGTCCGTAGAAAAGTCTTCTTAAGATGTATTTCAGCATGAATTACTTCAAATCTTTATACTCAGGAATCCGGTTATAATCCCATTTTCCTTTCACCACTCCCGATTCCAAATAAACGATTCCCGGGTTAGACCGTACCACGATCTTTAGTTCAGTAGCATCGCAAATATAATACGGAAAATAGAATCCCGTTTCATCCATTACTTTCTGAGCAACTTCAGGCTCCGGACTGGAGATAAACGCTACCTCAACTCCGTTCTGCTCTGCACTGGTTGCAAGATCTTTTATCTCCTTTAGCTTCTCCTTATTGGCTTTGCTTAACTCGTAGCTAATAATCCACAGCATTCGAGGCTTTGATAACATATAATCTGCCAGATCGATTTTAGAACTTGACGGGGGAACTACCACCACAGTAGTATCCTTAACAAATTCCCAGGTTCCGTCTTCCATTGGATATAGTGAGTCCTTAAACTCAGACTTAAGAACCAGCACTGTACTATCTTTGGCTACATGGCGCATCTGCCAGTAATCTTCGCTGTATCCGGGGTCATAATTCATTTCAATCTCTGCAGCAATTGCACTATCCTTCTTAGCTTCTTCACTAATCTGGTTGTAATACTGCTGCATTTGAAAGTCGTAAATTCTGGTAGAATAACCCGGATCGTAAACTGTTCTTAACTCGTAATCATAATCTACCGCGATGTATCGTTTCTTGAAAATGCTATCATCCCACAACCTCTGATTCATGTAAGCCGTGTCCACGACCAAAGTATCTACCTGCGTATTTCTGTTCCTAAACAACCAGCGGACATAAGACCGATCTGCATGAACCTGCTCATCGGCCGGCAAGATTTGGTTAATCTCATCTACGGTCATTCTGTTACGAATCAAACTGTCTCCCACTTTATAAGGACGATAATCCTTGATGGGCAAATAGGTATATGTGTAAGCGGCAAAACCGTAGCACATTAGAGCCATAATTCCCGCAAGAACCCATTGCTTCCCTTTTTTATCTCCAAGCAGTTTTTTGGCCAGAATGTACACGATAAATGCTACCAAAGTAAATATCAGAGGGAACCACCAACCAAATAACCCGCCACCAAACAGGGCCACGAGAATTAAGGTTACAGGAATTAAAATTAAATCCTGTTTGCCCTCGTTCAAACTGATTTTACCTTGTTTGAAAAAGTAAACCAGTACAAAAAACAGCAGGAACATATCCTTATAGAATGACTCGCGTGGTGTTAATGACCTTCCCACCGAGCCTTTTAGCGCATCACCGAAGCAACCACAATCATCTACACATTTCCAGGAAAAGCCAGGAACTTCCAGCTTCTGAGCCGCCATGATCATACTGGTGTCCGGATTATCCACATCTATTTCACGTCTCGCTTCAACCGCCGGGCCAATTGTATCGGTAAATCGGTCGGGAATCTGATCGTATTTAACAAACATCCGCTCGTAGCTTATGGCGCCTGTTTCTAAATCGCCCGAGAGTAATGCCGCATCCCCTGCCTCCATTTTAGAGACTGTGCCGTTGTAGAATCTCTGGCCCGAAACACAATCCGCTGTAAAATTTGTCAACCATGCGAAAAACAACGTCATGATCAGGATAAGCGTGGAGGTGAGTCGTGGCCACGCGCCGATAATTACGGCTAAACCAAGCAACACTTCGGCTCCACTTATCAGAAAAGACAAAGTCTGGGACCACTCATGAAATATTGCCCAGCTCTCTCCCAATGCTTCAGGCTCGAAATACTCCTCGAGTTTATACCCAAAACCCACAGTATCATTGGCCTTTATAAGGCCCGAAACAATAAAAAGTCCACCAACAACAATTCTGGATATAGTAAGTGCGAGGTTTTCTCCACCCTTACTAAAGAACAACAAGATTCCCAGGACAAATGAACTGGCTGTCATCATCCAGTAGATGTTGAAATCGTCTACCAAATCAGGCGTCTGAAAACCAAAGAATACCAGAAGAGCTCCTACAATCAGGTAAACAAACCCCTGTATTCCTGCTATTGATCTTAGTCTTTTCATGATAGCGCTTTCCCCAAAATTATTACTCCGCTTGTTTCATCAGTAAACTTTTAACCATCTCTTAACGGATTTCACCTCGTAAGAACTAAGCGACCTTCCCTTCACTCATAAGAATCATGGCAAAAACTGCGTAATTCAACATGTCCATGTAGTTCGCGTCGATTCCTTCGGAAATTAGTGTCTCTCCCTGATGATCTTCAATTTGCTTGACACGCAACAACTTCATTAAAATAAGGTCTACCAATGAAGATATTCTCATATCACGCCATGCTTCGCCGTAATCGTGATTTTTCTTCAACATCAAATCTCTGGTTTCAGAAACTTTTTGAGCATACAGTTGCTCTACCCGTTCTGGCTCTATTTCTAACCCTTCTCCATCTGATAACTCCAGCTGAATCAGCGCCATTACGCAATAGTTAATTATCCCAATAAATTCATCGGAAATATCCTCTCCCACTTTATTTTCGCCGGTTTCCTGAATCGTACGTATACGATTGGCCTTAATGAAAATCTGATCCGTTAACGAACTGGTCCGGAGAACCCTCCATGCTGTGCCGTAATCGTGAGTTTTCTTAACAAAAATGTCTCTACATTTGTCTGTAACCTGATTGTACTGGTCGACAGTTTTAGTCATTAAAATGCCCTTAAAAAATGGGTTCGAAAGATAGGATTTTTTACCCAAATCAAGTGTACGAGTTCGGCGGAAAGTCTCTGGACTTAAGCGCACCAACTGTAATGGGTATTTTGAACGTAACTCCGGATTCATTTTATGCAGGGAGTCGAACGGATGAAAGCACAGTAATTGAGCGTGCCGCAGCCATGATTCAGGCAGGTGCAAACATCCTTGACATCGGAGGATATTCCAGTAGACCCGGCGCCAGTCATATTGATGAACAGGAAGAATTAGACAGGGTACTCCCAGCCGTAAAACTGGTCGCAAGAAACTTTCCGAACGCGATTATCTCCGTAGACACATTTCGAAGTTCCGTTGCGGCCCGGGCAATTGACCTTGGCGCATTCATGATCAACGATATTTCGGGCGGCAACCTGGACCAGGAAATGTTTACGCTAGTCTCAAGCCAAAACGTTCCCTATGTGCTGATGCACATGCAAGGCACTCCTCAGACCATGCAAACTGAGCCAGCTTACGACGACGTTGTAGAAGAGGTAGTCGGTGAATTGTTCACCAAAGCAATCAAATTAACCAACGATGGAGCAAACCAGTTAATTCTTGATCCTGGCTTCGGATTCGGGAAAACCCTACAACACAACTTTGCCTTATTAAACCAACTGCACAAAACGGTGAAGATCGGATACCCTGTTCTAACCGGATTTTCTAGAAAATCAATGATCTCTAGATTTTTAGGAATATCTGCCTCGGAAAGCTTGAATGGTACATCCATCCTAAATACACTTGCACTGGAAAAAGGGAGTAAAATACTCAGGGTGCACGATGTAAGGGAAGCGATACAATGTGTTAAATTGTGGTCTGCTGCAACCACTCCGGGTGCTTAGCGGCGTACTCTCCCCCCTGCTGCAGCAACCACTGGATTGCATCGGCTCTTGACGAGAACAAACGTGTAGGCTTTACCGGACGATTAAACTGGACATAAAAGTTTCCTACTAATCGCTGTGCCATATTCTTGACAAGTATGGCATCGGCTACCGTATGTTGATTTTGGCTTGAAGACGACCCCCATTCCCGAACGTCGGTATCTACACTTGAGTTAATACCCGATTCGTAAAGATGCAGGTATTTATTTTCCTCTCCCCAGGTTTTAACTATCTCCATCACTGCGTCAACATCCTTCATGGTAATGAAGGAATTTTCCTTTGTTGCATAATGCAGAATGTTATCCGACCTCCAAACAAACTTAATTTGTTCAAGCTCCACACTACGTATAATTCGTACGCTACTGTTTGCCGTGCCAATCATGAAGAACCTAAAGATAGTAAATTTAACCCTTTTTTTTGCTCATTAATCGACAATTAAGGCCCGCTAGTCGACAGGCGACAGTGGGATTTATTCGAATCAACCGAATCTAAAAGTTTCCGATCTTTGTGCTATGAAGATGAAAGCGTGGTTTTCAGCATTGCGCCTTAGAACCCTGCCACTGGCGCTGTCTTGTGTGATTACAGGATCCGCAATCGCTTTTCATCAAGGCAAATTCAGCTGGGACATCTGCATTCTTACTGCCACCACCACCATTCTTCTTCAAATTTTGAGCAACCTGGCTAACGACTTTGGAGATGCCGTAAAAGGCACGGATAATGACGACAGAATAGGTCCTGCAAGAGCGGTACAAACCGGTGCAATTACTGCCAACGCAATGCGTAGGGCAATAGTAATATGCGCGGTACTCTGTTTGATTTCTGGCATCTGGCTACTCTTAATTTCTTTGGATCCGAACTGGATTTTCTATCTGTTCCTTGGCCTGGGATTGGTAGGGATTGCAGCAGCAATTAAATACACGGTTGGTAAGCGAGCGTATGGGTACAGAGGTATGGGAGATGTTTTTGTTTTCATATTCTTCGGTTTAGTAGGTGTTTTGGGCACAATATTTCTTCAAACCCAGGAATTTAGGTGGATCGATGCCATTCCTGCCGCGTGCATTGGGTTATTATCTGCCGGGGTTCTCAACCTAAATAACATGCGCGACCACAAGAACGATGAGAAAAGCAACAAGCGCACACTGGTTGTTGCAATCGGTTACAAAGCGGCGAAAAACTACCATCTGTTAATCACAATTCCCCCGATCATACTGCTCATTGCCTATGTTCTGTTGATAGCCCCTGGTTTAATGGCGGCCTTGCTAATTATTCCACTGACGTTCCTGATTTTGGCTATTGTACGGGTTTATAAAACCAAAGACGAGAGCAGCTTAGATCCTGAACTAAAAAAACTAGCACTCACCACTTTTCTATCGGCGGTGTTGCTCGCAATAAATCTATGCGTTTCGCTCTGATTTTATTTGTGTTCCTCACAACCAACGTCACTGCCCAAATCGGATTTGGAGTGGGAGGATATCAAAACTTATACAACCGGCTTAAAAATCCCGACTCTTTGGAAGATACTTTGTACAATTCGAGTGGACAGTTAATGGGGTTGATCCCGGGTTTAAGCCTACAACTGCACTACAATCATCAGGACAAATGGGGCATCCTCATTAGCGGTGAAGGTAATTTGCGCCTTTGGAACGTAGCTATCAAACACCGTCCATTTCAAGGAATCGGTTCGCTGAGCCTGTCAGGGAACGCCAAGTTCTATTTTATAGCGGGTCGACCTGAAAAACTTGATGGAGCAGCCATTGTCGGTTTTGGTGGAGGCTACCAGCTAAACAGGACAGAATTTATCTATCGTCCGCCCGACTTTCGAAATTACCCGCGGTCGTTCTTTCCAACCTGGCACGGCGAAATTTCATTGGGGCTGGGTGAAATATATGTTCATCGGGGGGTATTTTTCAGACTGGGATTTGGATCCGATGGGTCGAATCACCTGCAGCTTGGAATACGGTACAACATAAATTTGGGGCGGTACCTAAAAGAAAATCGCGATAAGTAATAACTCACCGCGATCATGTTTTACCTTATGAATTCCCGTTATTTTTTCAGCAAATACCTGGTCATATAGATTCCCTCTCCTTTACCTCCATTAGGGTCGGACGATGGGCTTTGAACCCCAGTATTTACATGCATCACTTTCCATCCTTCTTTAGTATAAGCATTCAAAGTATTAAGGATTGCCGCATCATTTTCATTGATGTTTCCCATATTGATTCCTACCATGCTATAGAAGTTCTTCATCTTACGCTCTTCCAACTTACCTGATGGGTCGGTAATAAACATTCTTGATCTTCCTAACCCTCCCGGAATGATAGATTCAACCGTGGTGATTGTCATGAATTCTCCTCCTTCTGCAGGTTTATCCGATGCCTTAGTGAACGCAAAAGCTCCACCAATAATGGCTACAACTCCCAGTGTAAGTAAAACCGTGGTAACTGTCTTTTTCATTTTATCTATGATTTAGTTTTTGACTTAAATTTATTTGATCTTAACAAGAATCAATCCAAACCGACTTCTTCTTCAACCAGTTCAAAGTCTACCTGCGCCTGTACCATTTCCTCCTGAAGCCTTCTGGGCAACTCGTCAAGTAAACCTGCGATTATTTGCTCACACACTGCTTTTTCTACCCGTCTTTTCTTTTTCTGCTTGCTCATTACAACATCGGCCAGGAATCCCATGATTTCTCCCTTGTGAATCTTAAGTACTTCATCCACATTCTCCACTTCAACTTTGATCTTTATTTCCATGTTTATGGTTAAGATTGTGTCCAAATCTACCGATATTTTGGCACCAATTTCAGGGAGTGACCCTATCGAATCATGAGAATGAATCAATCCATTAAAGTAAACTACAATATAAGACCTGGTGCGTCCGGTGACCTGGGGGCCGTCATCAGCTTAATGAGAAATTGCGCCCAACATCTTATTCAAGAGGGCATTTATCAATGGGATCACAACTACCCATCGGTGTTAGATATAACAGCGGGTATAGACCGGACGAATCTCTGGGTTTACGAAATTGACAAAGGAATTGTTGGCACAGTAACCATCGATGAGAACCAAAGTCCCGAATACCTTTCATTAAACTGGAACTCGCCTAACTTTCTGGTTATCCACCGCCTTGCCGTATTGCCTGAATGCCAGGGCAAAGGGATCGCCAGAAAACTAATGGACTTTGCGGAGACAAAAGTATCCGAACTGGGTTACGACTCAATTCGGCTTGACACCTATTCACTTAACACCCGGAATGTTCGGTTTTATAATAATCGTGGCTACCAAAAGATAGGGGAAGTCTACTTCCGTGGAATAAGGGAGCCCTTTCTCTGTTTTGAGAAGATTCTTAAATCCTAGTCCTCCTATCTTATTGCGATTTGATGTAAAAAACCATGCTTCAAAGAGTTAACAGTTGGATGGATTTTGTTTATTTTATCTTCCGATGAGGTACCTGTCCTTACTAGTTTTTATTCTTTCCGTTCAGGCATTTGGTGCAGACAATCCAAAACGCATTGATTCTCTACTGGTTGAGTTGGATCAGGCAGGTAATCAGCTTGACAAAATTGACATCACTTTCGAGCTCTGTGATGCCCATAACAAGTATAAAGAACAACTTGTTTACGCGAAATATGCACTGGAACTCTGTGAAGACACAAAAAACAACCGCTATCACGCGTTGGCTTACGCAAAAATGGGGCAGGTTCACTACAAGAATAAGGAAATTGTTGAGGCAATAGACTGGTGTGAAAAGGCGATCGAATCATGGCAACGAACCGGATACAGGATTGAATTGGCTGAAGCTTATTACGATTTAGCTTCGTACTATTCAAAATTAGGTTCAGGTCCTGATGCCCAAAAGTGGTTTGAAAAGTCACTGGAAGTATACACAGAGGAGAACAACTTTGAAGGTGTGGCCAGAGTAAAGAACAGACTTGGCATTTTACACAAACAACTCAATGATTTAACCAATGCATTGGAACTCTATTTTGAGGCATTAAAAGTCGCCGAAACACATGATCTATATGAATTACAGGCAAACACGCTACTCAACATTGGTGTCATTCATAAGTTGAAAGATGAGTTTGAACTGGCTCAGAGCTTTTACCAAAAGGCACTTGAAAAATTCAGGGAGTTAGACTCTCCAAAAGGAATTGGGCGCACTTCCAATAATCTGGGCAACGTTTATCGTCAGCAGGGTAATTTTAACCTGGCTCTCACCTACTATAATAGTGCCCTTATGATTTTTGAGGAGATAGGTCTTAAATCCTCTATGGCGATAGCTTACAACAACATTGGCCTCGTGTACGAGAGTCAGGGGAAACTCAGTACTGCACTGGAAAACTATCAAAAATCACTGGATATTAAGTTGGAGGAAGGTGCGATTTACTCGGTACCCAGTACATACACCAATCTTGCCTCCGTTTATACCCAACAAGGAAACTACGAAGCTGCCGAGCGGCATTTCAAGATCGCACTCGATTTCGCGAACAAGTACAAACTCAAAGACGAGCTGTCCGATTTGTATAAAGAAATGGCCGAATACCATGAGGTGCGTAACAATACAAAGGAGGCTCTGAAGCTTTACAAAAAATACCTCTCTTATGAGGACAGCCTACTGAAAAGTGAAAATAGCAGGCGACTGGTTGAACTCCGTGCCATTTATGAACTGAGTGAGATTGAACAGGAAAACAAACTTCTGGATAGTGAAAACCAACTCCTCAAAGCAAAAGATGCAAACGATCAAACCAAACGAAGACAGCTACAAATAATAATTATAGGACTGGTGGTGATCGTATTTCTGGTAGTGTTATTACTAGCTACGTATTACAGAAGGCTTCGCTATACAAAGAGGATGACTACGGCGCTTGAAGACACTAATCAGGAATTAAAGGAAACACTGATCAGTAAAGAGGAAAAAGAACTTTTGCTGAAGGAGATTCATCACCGGGTAAAAAATAACCTTCAGGTAATCAATAGTCTTATTCGATTACAATCATCAAAAACAAGCGATGAAAAAATTCAGGATTTATTCCGTGAGTGTGAGGCACGTGTAAAATCGATGGCCTTGGTACACGAGGAATTGTACCGAAGTGATGATCTATCCAATGTCAACATCCAGGAATACATTGTAAAGCTTGGTAATGACCTGATTGAAGCTTATGCTATAAATAAGGAAATCGAATTCAGGCATGCGGTTAATATCAATTTTATGGGAATTGACACGCTGGTGCCTTTAGGCCTCATGATCAATGAGATTATTACAAATAGCCTGAAACATGGGTTCAGAAACCTTCATGGTGGAAAGTTTGAGATATACATAGAAATTGAGTTCACCGACCTGAAAGAATATCAGATGAGAATCGGCGATAACGGAGTTGGGATGCCTCCTGATTTAAACTTTGAATTACCCGATACGCTTGGCATTGAACTCATTCAAACCCTGGCAGAACAATTAGAGGGAACAATTAATTTTGATACTTCCAAACCAGGAACGCATTACATTGTTAACTTTAAGAACTTAGATATACGAGGAATTATTCATCAGTAGGGATGCAGGCTCCGATTCACCATAAGTTTTATGACCTCTATCTGGACGATGAAGGCATTATGGTTCTTAAGTTTAAGAATGACGTATTCCTGGAGTTAGAAGATGTTATTCAGCTTACTGATGACTGCGAGACCGTTGCAGGAGAGGTCCCTAGACCTTTGTTAATTATAACCGGTGATCGGTTAGGTGTTTCAAAAGAAGGACGGTCTATTGACATAAGTGAAAGGCGCAAGAAGAATACGCTTGCCGAAGCTATGGTAATCGATAACCTTGCAACCCGCCTTACGGCGAAGATTTACAAAAAATTTAACCCTCCTCCTATTGAGGCACAGCACTTTAAAACAGAGGAAGAAGCCAGAGAATGGCTGCGATTGAAGCTAAAAGAAAATGAAAGTACAGAACTACATTAGAGGAAATTGGTTTGACGGAGAAGGATCGGAGTTAGATCTATACAACGCCATTACAGGCGAAAAAATGGGAACAACTTCCAGTATTGGAATTGACTATAAGGAGGTGTTGAATTACGCGCGGACAGTTGGCGGTCCGGCCTTAAGAAAAATGACATTTCAGGAGCGAGGGCGAATGCTCAAAGCTCTTGCATTGCACTTATTGAGTATCAAAGAGAAATTTTACACACTTAGTGCGGCGACAGGAGCCACCAGAATTGACTCGTGGATAGACATTGAAGGTGGAATTGGAAACCTGTTCGCAAATGCATCGCTGAGAAGACAATTTCCAGACCTCCCGTACTATGTAGATGGTGTGGCTGCACCATTGTCAAAAAATGGCACTTTTATCGGACATCATATTATGGTTCCTAAACAGGGAGTAGCCGTTCATATTAACGCCTTCAACTTCCCAATTTGGGGTATGCTGGAGAAGATTGCGGTTAACCTAATGGCCGGCGTACCAGCTGTTGTAAAACCATCAGAATACACCTGCTACTTAACTGAACTCATGGTTCGGGAAATTGTGGCTTCGGGTATTCTTCCCGAAGGATCTCTACAACTGGTATGTGGATTAGGCCGAGGCATCATCGATCATGTCAACCACAATGATGTAGTAACCTTTACTGGTTCGGCCCACACCGGAAAGAAGTTAAAGGCAATGCCTCACATCATTGAAAACTCTGTGCCATTTAATCTGGAAGCAGATTCTTTGAATGCATGCGTTCTGGGCAAAGATGCCATTCCCGGCACTGCAGAATTCGACTTGTTTATTAAAGAGGTTCAAAAAGAGATTACTGTAAAAACCGGACAGAAGTGTACAGCAGTAAGAAGAATTATGGTTCCGGAAAATCTGGTTGAAGATGTGCAAAAAGCGCTTTCAGCAAGACTCGGCAAAACCGTGATTGGCGACCCAGCAGTTGAAGGAGTCCGAATGGGTGCTCTCGCAACCACCACCCAGGTGGAACGCGTAAAGGAAAATGTAAATAAGTTGCTGGCAGAACAAGCGGTGGTTTATGGAAACATGGACGAATTTGAAGTAGTTGGTGCCGATAGGACCAAAGGAGCCTTTTTCTCTCCTATCGTTATGCTCAACGACAATCCCTTTGAGAAAACACTTGCTCATGAAATTGAAGCCTTCGGACCAGTATCTACCATTATGCCTTACAAGGATTTGACCGATGCGGTGGAACTGGTGAAGATGGGTAAAGGATCGCTCGTTACTTCAATAGTAACAGCAGATGATCAACTGGCAAGGGAGTTTGTGGTAGAAGCGGCGTGCTCCAATGGTAGAATTTTAGTGTTGAATGAGCGCTGCGCCAAAGAAAGCACCGGACACGGGTCTCCAATGCCACTATTAACGCACGGCGGGCCAGGACGAGCAGGTGGCGGAGAAGAAATGGGCGGTAAACGGGGAATTCTTCACTATCTGCAGCGGACAGCTATTCAGGGACACCCTCAGACAATAACTGAAATCACACAACAATTTCAGGTTGGAGCCGACCAACCAGAGGCCAACCCCCATGTATTTCGCCAACACTTCGAAGACCTTAAGGTCGGAGACACCGTATTTACCCATAAACACACTGTATCAGAGGCAGACATTGTAAATTTTGCAAATGTTAGCGGAGATAACTTCTATGCCCATATGGATGCGACCTCCCTGGAAGGAACCATCTTCGAAGAGCGCGTTGCTCATGGATATTTTGTGTTGTCTAAAGCAGCGGGCTTGTTTGTTGATCCGAAAAAAGGGCCAGTACTTCTAAACTACGGAATTGATGAAGCCCGATTTGTTAAACCGGTATATCCGGGAGCCACGCTGGGCGTAAAATTCACAGTAAAGGAAAAAATTGATCAGGAAAAGCGGTCGGAGGAAGATATTGCGAAAGGAATCGTTAAGTTCTTAGTAGATGTGTACGATGAAACCGGTGAGACCGTGGCCCTGGCAACCATTCTTACAATGGTCAAAAAAATTGACCAGAGTTCTTAGCCAATTCCGGTTAACTGAAAGAAAACAGACACTTAACTAAATTGCTACATTTAGCAGGCATCAATAGGCTTGTGAATTACTAATTTAAGGTAATCGTATAACTATTAAAACACAACACATGACAACACAAGAAGTAGCAAACAAGTTAGTAGAATACTGCAGAAAAGGTGATTTCGAAGGGGCAATGAAAGAGTTGTATTCACCAAATATTGTGAGCAGGGAACCTGCCGGCGCGCCTATGGAGGTAGCCGAGGGAATTGAAGCGGTTATTGCCAAGGGAGAACAATTTGCTGAAATGACAGAAGAAATTCATTCCATGGAGGTATCTGATCCTGTTGTTGCGGAAAATTTCTTCTCTTGTTCCATGAAAATGGATATGACCATGAAAGGAATGGGTCGAAACGTAATGGAAGAAGTATGCGTGTACAACGTGAAAGACGGAAAAATTGTCGGAGAACAATTCTTCTTTACTCCGATGGCAAAGCCTGAGCATGCTTAAGAGATTCATTTAAGGTAAATCGGATAATCGGATCATCATCCTTTTATTTTAATTGATTATTAAAAAATACCTTGTCCCGGCGAGGTATTTTTTTTATCCTAACCTTAACTTTACAAAAACAACAAAACTATGAGCACAGAAGCAACAGCTGCTAACACCGCGGTAGATCAAGGAGATGTATCTATTAACATTAACGAAAAAGGAATAGCTACCATCGAGTTTTTTCACCCGCTTAGCAATTCCTTACCCGGTAAGGTACTTGCTAAATTAGCGTATACTATCACAGAAGCTGGTGCTAATGATGATGTTAAAGTCATTGTGCTCAAGTCCGCGGGTGATAGGGCATTTTGTGCCGGAGCCTCTTTCGATGAGCTAATTTCGATCGGGGATCTGGAAACCGGAAAAAAGTTCTTCTCAGGCTTTGCTAATGTGATTAATGCATCCAGAAAATGCCCGAAACTGATTATCGGTCGGGTTCAGGGTAAAACTGTTGGTGGTGGTGTTGGACTTGCCAGCGCAGTTGATTTTTGTTACGCCACCAAGTTTGCCGCCGTCAAGTTATCTGAACTCGCCATTGGCATAGGTCCTTTTGTTGTTGGGCCTGCTGTGGAGCGAAAAGTAGGAACCTCAGCCATGAGTATGATGGCTATTAACGCAACCGAATGGTATTCTGCTGAATGGGCTCAGGAAAAAGGGCTGTTTGCAGAAGTTTTTACTACCACTGAAGAAATGGATGTCGCCATAGAGGCATTGGCAGGCAAACTATCGCAATCGAATCCTGAAGCCATGAGACTACTAAAAAAGGTGTTTTGGGAAGGTACTGAAAACTGGGATGAACTACTTGCCGAAAGGGCAGCAATGAGTGGTAAACTGGTACTCTCGGATTTTACCCGAAACGCGATCAACTCGTTCAAGAAGAAATAACCTTATCGTGATACCAACCTTCTAACAGGAAGACGGTCTGAGAAGCTAAATTCCTCACTTAATTACCCCGGATGCTTTAGATTCGTCACTACTATAAAAGACGTCCGAAAAGCAAGACCCCCAGGTTCAGCCTTCCATATTTGACAAGGATTTAGGTGACCTATAATGTTGCTTTAATCCCTTACTTCCATTACTTTTGGTAGCCCTTAAAATAGCCTGACAGGCTAAATTTCTGGTCATGAATAAAATTGAGATTAAGCAGAAACTGGAAGAAATTCTAAACGACAAGAATTTTTCAGAACGCATCGGTGAAGGAAAAAATATCATCCGAAAGTTCTGGGATCTGTACAATTCAGAACAAAACGAATCGGACGATCCAGACGAATCAGATCACGAACCAACCACTGAACAAGCTGGAGAAGAAGAAAGTCTGAACGACGAAATAAAGGCGCTAATTGACCAGTTTAAGGCGAAACGCGATCAACTGGAGAAAGCCGCTGCGGAAGAGGAAAAGAAGAATCTGGAAATCAAGAAAGGACTCATTTCCCGGCTGCGCAATCTAATTCAGCACGAAGAAAATATTGGCACCTTGTTTAACGAAATCAAGGAAATTCAAAACGGATGGAAGGAGATTGGCAACATTCCAAGAAAAGTTGCTCAGGAGATAAATCAGGAATATCATAACCTAAACGAACAGTTCTACTACAACATCAACATTTACAAAGAACTGAAAGAGCACGACCTTAAGAAGAACTATTCCCTGAAAAATCAGATTGTCCACCAAATGAAAGACCTTTTGAAAGAGGATCAGATCAGCGAGGTACAGGAAAAGTTACGCTTACTACAGGATGAGTGGGCAGAAATTGGCCCTACGTATCAGGAGCACTGGGATAAACTGAAAGAAGACTACTACTCTACTCAGAATGAGGTTTACGAAAAAATCAGATCGTTTTATGAAAATCGTAAGCAGGAACAAGAGAAGAATCTGGAACTAAAAACAGAACTTCTGGCCAGGGCAAAGGAAATTGCAGGAGGGGAAAATACCGACGTAAAGCAATGGGAACGGACCACCAAAAAGCTGTTGGAACTTCAAGAAGACTGGAAAAAAATTGGTTTCGGCCCCGCAAAGGAAAACAAAGAGATTTGGCGTGAGTTCCGAAGTGTCTACAATGACTTCTTCGACAGAAAGGGCGAGTTCTTTAAAGGTCAGAATGAGGTTTATGATAAAAACGGACGCCGAAAGGAACAACTAATCGAAAAAGCTATTGCGGCCAAAGATTCTGATGATTTCAAAGCGGCCACCCAGCAAATCTTGAATTTGCAGAAGCAATGGAAGAAAATTGGTCACGCAGGTAAATACTCCGAGCAAAAGCTATGGAAAAAATTCCGTTCGGCCTGTGATGAGTTTTTTGATAAAAAAGAATCTCATTTTAAACAAAGAGATGCAGAGAATGCCGCCAATCTTGCTTCTAAGGAAGCGCTAATTAAGGAAATCGAAGCTTTCAAACCTGAAGATGACAAGAAGGTAAGCATCGCAGCGTTGAAAGAGTTTTCCCGCCGATTCGCCGAAATTGGTAACGTCCCTTATTCTGAAAAGGACAAAATCAACAAAGCATATAAATCTGCAATTGATGCTCACTATGCTTCGCTTGACATGAGCAACTCTGAAAAAGAGAAAGTGCTTTTCGAAGCCAGATTAGAGCAAATCTTGGCCAGCAGTAATCCGGGAAGAATGATCCGTGCTGAAAAAGACAGAATCCGAAAGAGGATCACACAACTTACTGGCGAAATTAATCAGTATGAAAACAACCTTGGTTTTTTTAAAAACAGTAAAGGTGCCGAAGCGTTGCTTGGCGATGTAAACACAAAAATCGACAAAGCACGTGAGCAAATCGATCGGTTGAAGAAGCAACTCAGACAAATTCCCAAAGAAAAAGAGGCTTAGGAGCCGCCAAGCTCGTTTATAGCGAAAAAGGTTGGAACAAGGTTTGCAATAACAATTGCATCAAGTAAACACAGCATGACAAATTACTTTTTAAAAATTATCATCGGACTTGTGGCCATTGCACAGGTAACGGTACACGCTCAGAAAAAAGAACTTACTCTGGAACAGGCAGTTCTTGGATATGACAAAGAATCAACGTACAGATTTCACCCGTCATCCTTAAGTGGTATTCAATGGATTCCCGGAGGCACTAATTATTGCTACTGGCAAGGTGGTGATTTAGTAATCAAGAAAGCAAAAGCTACCGATACGATATTTAGTAAGGATGTTGCAGCCGCACTGAATATGAAAATTAAACGAATCCCATTGGTAGAATGGGAAAACAGTAAAACGTTGATTTTAAAATACGAAAACTCCTACTACAACTATAACATTGACACCAAAACCGGGGAGCGCCTGTTCAACTTCAAAGAGGGCTCCCAAAACCATGATTTGTATGTTGGGAAAAAACAATGTGCGATTACGGTGGATCAGAATCTGTACATCGCGTCCCAGGAAGATCGAATGGGTGTGGTTACTCACCTACCGAATAAAGAGGCCGTTGCAGGTCAGGCAATAGCCCGATTTGAATTCGGGATCTCCAAAGGTACTTTTTGGTCAGGTGATGGTTCCAAACTGGCCTTCTACCAGAAGGACGAGTCTAAAGTGCACAACTACCCTCTTCTTGACATCACCAAAACTCCCGGAGAACTCAGGTCTATAAAGTATCCTATGGCTGGGCAAGCAAGCGAACTTGCCAAAGTAGGGATCTATGACGTTGCAACTAAAAAGCTGACCTACCTCGAAACCAAAAATAGTGGTTTGGACGAGGAACACTACCTGACCAACCTGACATGGGATCCGACGAACCAATACATCTTCCTTGCGGAGGTCAATCGCGACCAGAATCACATGAAACTAACCAAATATGATGCATCCACAGGAGAGCTGTTAGCTACATTATTTGAAGAAAAAAATGATCGGTACGTAGAGCCCGAAAATCCATTGCATTTCGTTCCCGGACGTGCAGATGAATTCCTCTGGTTTTCGGAGCGCGATGGTTTCATGAACCTTTATCATTACAAAACATCGGGAGAACTCATCAGCAGGGTTACAACCGTCAACTGGGTAGTAAAGAGTATTCTTGGATTCTCCCCTAATGGTAAAACGGTGTTCGTAGAAGGTACTGGCAGAGACCCTCGCCAAAATCATGCTTTCGCATTTGATATTAAGACCGGAAAGATGCGAAAGCTTACTTTGGAAGCCGGTTTCCATCACGTACAGCTTTCGGGCGACGCCACGAAGATGATCGACAGCTACTCCTCTTTGATGGTTCCTCGAAAAATTGAAATCATTGACATTAAATCTGGTAGAGCAACCAATATTTTTACCGCTCCCAATCCTCTGGAGGAATATAACTACGGTCAGACAGAGTTGATGGAGCTCAAAGCAGACGATGGCTCTACCCTGTACGGACGGATGATCAAACCTTCGAATTTCAGACCTGGTAAAAAGTATCCGGTTTTGGTTTATGTATACGGCGGACCACACGCACAACTGGTAACGAATAGTTGGAGAGGCGGCGCCAGCTTATGGATGAATTGGATGGCCGAGCAGGGTTATTTGGTTTTTACTTTGGATGGACGAGGCTCGGCCAACCGTGGATTTGAATTTGAAAGTTGTATTCATCGTCAATTGGGAAAGCTCGAAGTGGAAGATCAAATGACCGGAGTTGAATATCTAAAACGGCTCCCTTATGTAGATATGGAAAGAATGGCCGTACACGGATGGAGCTTCGGTGGGTTCATGACGACATCACTTATGCTGAAGAAACCCGGTGTTTTTAAGTGCGGAGTTGCAGGTGGCCCGGTAATCGACTGGAAATGGTACGAAGTAATGTATGGAGAGCGTTATATGGACAGACCAGAACAAAACGAAGAAGGTTATGCGGAATCAAGTCTTTTGGATAAAGTAAAGAACCTTAAGGGTGATCTGCTGATGATCCACGGAACGGTGGATGACGTGGTTGTTATGCAACACAATCTGGCCTTTGTGAAGGCTTGCGTAGACAACGGAGTACAGATAGACTTTTTCCCCTACCCCAATCATCCGCACAACGTTCGGGGCCAGGACCGTGTTCACCTAATGACCAAGGTGCTCAATTACGTTCAGGATAAGTTAGAGAAATAGTCCGTCTTGCTTAGCGGAACTCCGGCACCCTTTCAAGAACAATCGGCTCTCGAGACAAAATGATCTACCATTACTCAAAAAGACCCGAGGTGCCCGACAAAATCAAACAAGACATTTTGGAGTAACGCTAACCGCTCTTCCCTAATATTTCCAACAGCAATTTTATTCCGATCACGTTTAATACAAAAAAAGAGGTTTATCACGTTAGGCTACTAACCCCACAATCCTACAGACGTGTTTCATGCACCCGTCTAAAAGCAAGTAAAGCAAGCAATCTAATTCACTATCTTTAACCGGTGTACGCGGTAGTTGACATTGAAACGACGGGAGGACAGCCGAAAGACTCAAAAATCACAGAGATTGGAATCGTGATTACAGATGGAATCAAAGTGATCGACACGTATCAAACGCTTGTAAATCCGGAAAGGAGTATTCCCTACTTTATCACAAGACTTACTGGAATTGATGATAAAATGGTGGAAAATGCACCTAAGTTTTACGAAGTAGCCAAAGAGGTTGTGGAGAAAACCGAAGGAATGATCTTCGTTGCTCACAACGCCAGCTTCGACTACAATCACATAAGAAAAGAATTCAGGGAGTTGGGATATGAATATAAACGTGACACCGTTTGTACCGTTCAGCTGGCCCGACGGGTAATCCCACATCAACCTTCTTATTCGCTTGGAAAATTGTGCAGAGCTTTGGGCATCGACAATAGTCAGCACCACCGAGCTTTAAACGACGCGGTAGCCGCTTCGGAAATACTCCATCTCTGTCTGGCAAAAAACACGGGTGATCTGGACTCAATTCGGCAGACCAACGTCCTGCATGAGCGCTTAAGCGTGAACGAACTCCCGAACAAAACCGGTATTTACTACTTTCTGAACACCGACAAGGAGGTCATTTATATTGGTAAAAGCAAAAACATAAGGCAGCGCGTTAAGACACATCTGGCCAACTACACAACTAAAAAAGGCCAGAGTATTATTGAGCAAATTGCGGAAATCGATTACGAAATTCTGGGAAGCGAATTGGTGTCGTTACTGAAAGAATCGGATGAAATCAAAAAGTATAATCCCGTTTATAACCGCCAGCAACGCAGAAGACTGTTCTCCTGGGGAACATATGCTTATATAGCACAAGACGGTTATTTCCGCGTTGGCATTTCCAAAAAGGAAATCCCCAATGCATCATTCATCAAAGGATATAAATCAAAGGTTTCTGCACAGAATGAATTATTCCATTTTGTAGAGAAGTACAACCTCTGCCAGAAGTTATGCGGATTATATAAAGGAGGAGCAAAAGAACCGTGCTTCCATTACACCCTTAAGCAATGTAAAGGTGCATGTTGTCAGAAGGAAAACCCCAACGACTACAATGAGCGTGTCCAGCTTTTAATCGACGATCAGGAAATACCTGATAAGTCATTTTACATTATTGATCGCGGAAGAAATTATGAAGAGAAATCCTGCATCAAAATAGAAAATGGCCAGTATGTTGGGTTTGGTTTTTTCGATAATACACTCAATTATTCAAGCCTTACTGAACTGGATGTTTTTATCGAACCGTACGAGGACAATAGAGACGTACGAACCATTATCCGAAGCTTTATTCATCAAAAGAAAGTTAGGAAGATCATACCACTGGAGTGATCATTCGGCGGCTACCGCCAACTTTTATTTGGCAAAAAGCTAATTGACACTCCTTATCTTCTGAATTAGTTAGAAAATGCCAATTTATATTTCGGGTTTTCGTAAATTGCAGTATAAACTACCGGAATGTCTACAGCAACAAAATCGAAGAAACAAAACCAGATTAGTGATGACACGCTACTGTGCGCTTATGAACTCATGAGCACAGCAATAGCGATGGCCAAACTTTACGAGGAAAACAAAGCTGTCACCGCCAAATATGTCCACGCTACATCCAGGGGGCATGAGGCCATTCAGCTGGCGCTAGGCATGCAACTAAAGCCTCAGGATTTTGTCGCTCCATACTACCGGGACGACTCCATTTTACTTGGAATTGGAATGGAACCCTACGATCTGATGCTTCAGTTACTGGCAAAAAGAAATGACCCTTTTTCAGGGGGGCGGACCTATTACTCGCACCCTTCCCTAAACGATGCTGACAAGCCCAAAATACCTCATCAGTCTTCCGCAACGGGAATGCAGGCAATACCGACTACCGGAGTTGCTATGGGAATTCAGTACAAAGAGAAAACCGGCATTGCTGAATACGAAAAAGACGAGGAAAAACCAGTTGTAGTATGTTCACTGGGAGATGCTTCCTGTACAGAAGGTGAAGTTTCCGAAGCCTTCCAAATGGCCGTATTGAAGCAAATGCCAATCATCTATCTGGTGCAGGATAATGAATGGGATATTTCCGCCAATGCCGAAGAAACTCGTGCACAGGACATCACCTACTATGCTCAGGGGTTCAAGGGCATGGATGTTCGAACTATTGACGGTGCCGACTTCTTTAAATCCTACGAAACCATCCAGGAGGTCATTTCAATCGTTCGGAAAGAACGTCGTCCATTTATCATTCATGCGAAAGTTCCCCTTCTGAATCACCACACGTCGGGGGTAAGGATGGAATGGTACCGGGATGATCTGGATGAGCACAAAAAAAGAGACCCGTTCCCTCGATTCAGAAAGCAGCTGCTTGAAATGGGGGTTCAGGAAGCACATTTAAAAGAAATAGAGGACAGAGCCAAATCAAAAGTACAGGCAGATTACGACAAAGCCCTGAAACAAGAAGATCCCCGACCGGAAGATCTAACCGATTACATCTTTGCTCCAACCCCTATCACCGAAGAAAAAGGGGAAAGAAGCCCCGAAGGCAAACAGGCTACGGTGATGGTTGATTCTGCACTTTTCGCGGTACGCGAATTAATGGATCAACATCCAGAATGTTTACTTTACGGACAGGATGTTGGCGGCAGACTGGGCGGGGTATTCAGAGAAGCTGCAACACTTGCACAACAGTTTGGAGACGATCGTGTATTTAACACACCCATTCAGGAAGCATTCATTGTAGGTAGTACTGTGGGCATGGCAGCAGTAGGCTTAAAACCAATTGTAGAAGTTCAGTTTGCCGACTACATCTGGCCCGGACTGAATCAGTTATTCACAGAGGTAAGCAGATCGTACTACTTGTCTAATGGCAAATGGCCGGCATCCATGATACTAAGAGTCCCAATTGGCGCTTATGGATCTGGCGGCCCATATCACTCTTCGAGTGTTGAGTCCGTGGTAACCAATATCCGTGGGATCAAAGTTGCTTATCCTTCAACCGGAGCAGACTTAAAAGGACTTTTAAAATCTGCATATTACGACCCTAACCCTGTTGTTATTTTTGAACATAAAGGGCTCTACTGGAGTAAGATAAAGGGAACCGAAGGAGCCGCCACAATAGAACCGGATTCGGAATATGTAATTCCATTTGGCAAAGCCAGAACTGTGTTACAAAGTAACCCTGACAAAGTTGAATCCGGAGAATCTCTTGCAATTATTACTTATGGAAGAGGTGTGTACTGGTCGTTAGAAGCTGCTGATAAATTTACTGGTCAAGTGGAAATACTTGATCTGCGGACATTGAATCCTATTGACGAGGAAGCCATGTACGAAGTGGCAAGAAAGCATGGAAAAGTATTAATAGTTACTGAAGAATCAAGGGAATGCTCGTTTTCGTTAGGTTTGGTGGCAAGGGTACAGAAAAACTGTTTTGAATATTTGGACGCTCCTGTTGAGTTGATTGGTTCCGTGGATACTCCAGCCATCCCGTTAAATTCCACATTAGAAGAAACCTTGCTCCCTAATGGACGTAAAGTAGCAGAGGCGATTGACAATCTGCTTAATTATTGAGGATGAAACTAAGGAATCTAATAATCTATTGTCTAGCTGGCTTTGTTTTGTCGTGCTCTGGCGAAAATGAGCCGATTAATACGGGTCAGGTTGATTCTGACCCTGCACTGATTGATGACAACCTGATGGGATTAGAAGATCAATCCTCACTGGCATTAATTCCTGACAGCAACCTAAAACCTTCTGTTTTATTGGACTATCCAACAATTGCAACAACGGATGCAGGTGTAAATGTGGAAGACGCAGCGCAGTACGTTCTTAATCGTCTACCAAACAAAAACTGGCCGGCAATTGGTGCGATTACCAGATCCGATCACCCTTTAACAATTGCTCCAACAACACACATCGACACAGGCTCGTTTACCATAGACGGTAAAATGCTTAAGAAACTTTATGAATCAGGAGAAGAAATTAACTGGAATACCATCTCCGTTTCAGGCAAAAAGCTAAAGATGAGTTTCCCGGATTATTTTAATAAGCACCTCTGGGATCGTGATTACCGCCAGGCCGATTTACACATTAATGAATTTATCAAGCGGGGACCCGGTCTAAATACGATTAAACAACACTTTAAAGGCTGCGAACTGGTTGAGGCTCTAATTGAAAGCGATGAAGAACTCGGATGGCAGGCATTAAACATGGTCTTCAAAAAGATAGACGGCAAATACTATTTGGTAGGGCTTATCAATGACCAACATAGCCTATAGTGTGGCTGAAGTGATCCAACAGTTACATTATCAATGGATCGACCGCCACAAACCAGGGCCGGTAATTTTATTCTTACATGAAGGATTGGGCAGTGTAGCTCAATGGAAGGATTTCCCTGAAAATTTGTGCAAAGCTTTAGATCTGCCGGGACTTTTATACGACCGTCAGGGACATGGAAAATCTCCGCGTCTTACGGAAGAAAGGGATGAATCCTATTTAGAAAAATATGCCCTGGAAGAATTACCGGCTTTCCTCAAACATCTTCACCTATCAAGACAATTGATATTATTTGGTCATTCAGATGGCGGTAGCATCGCCCTCATATTTGCTTCCAGATATCCGGAAAAAATAAGAGGAGTAATTACCGAAGCCGCTCATATTTATGTAGAACCTATTACATGGAAGGGTATCGAACCGGTAATCGCAGAATTTGAAGCCAAACAGCGACTGTATCAGGCGTTAAACAGGTACCACGGGGCAAAAGCAGAACATACCTTTTACGCCTGGGCGAATACCTGGAAGAAAAAGCAACAAAGCAACTGGAATATTTCCAACTACCTCCATAATTTTCATACACCGGTATTGGCAATTCAGGGAAAGGAGGATCAATATGCCACGGAACAACACCTGATTGATATCACCCATCCACTAAAGAACGTACAGGCTAGTTTGATCGAGCATTGCCGACATTCACCACATGTAGAACAAGCAGAAACAGTGCTTTCTCTTGCCGTTAATTTTATTAGGACGCTCAATTTGAATTAAGTATTATGGATGAACATTATCGTAAACTGGAAAACATGTATCTGGCTGCTCCAGTCAACCATTTTTACAACCCAACCATTACCATTTCTACAGCGGCCGCAGAAATCAGCATTCACACTGAAGAAAAGCACTTTCACGCTGCAAACGCAACTCACGGTTCGGTGTATTTTAAAATGTTAGATGACGCCGCCTTTTTTGCAGCTCAATCTGTGGTACAGGACGTATTTGTACTAACCAGTCAGTTTAACGTTCATCTGCTGCGACCAATTTTTGCTGAGCGAATTACTTCCAGAGGATCAATTCTCTCAAGAACCAGAAGTACAATTCTGGCCGAATCGACTTTAATCAATGAAAAAGGCAAGATTCTTGCAACAGGAAGGGGTAGTTTTGCGTTAGGCAGAACACCTCTATCCCCGGTAATCGGGTACCGTTTATAAAATGTTGTAATTTAGACCTATGAGATTCGTTGCCTTAATGCTGGTTTGTTTTCTTGTTCTGAGTACCTATTCTCAAAACGACGGGGCAAACAACAATCCCAACTCATTGGAAGGTGTTCCATTTGGTCAGCGCCTTTATGTAGGAGGGGATTTAGGACTTAGTTTTGGCAACTTCACCTTCGTTAATGTTTCTCCAATTGTGGGTTACAGAATCAACAAAAAATGGTCTGCCGGTATTGGTGCTAAATACATTTATCTCAGGGAAAGCTATCCCCAATACAATTGGGAATACAGTTCTTCAATTTACGGTGGAAGTCTTTTTAGCCGATACCTGATCGGTGAAAATTTTCTAGTACACGCTGAATGGGAGCGTTTAAATACAGAAGTTTGGGAACTATTTGCCAATCAGGCTTCCAGAAGGTGGGTAGACATGGCGTTTTTAGGAGCCGGCTACCGTCAGGGATTGGGAGGAACGTACATCCAGCTATTGGTTCTTTATGACCTGATTAATGATCGCTACTCGCCCTACAGAGGCCAATATATTTCCAGCGATTTGCCAATCATCTTCCGGGGTGGTATCGTGATTGGGCTCGGAAATTAGTCGAAGATTTTACTTTGTTCGTCTTTGTTTTTATCTAATTGATAGTTTCCATATCTTTGGTCCACCTTACTTACTGTGAACAGAGATTTGAAGATGAAGAGACTTATACTACTTTTCGCGTGCTTTTATTGTTTCCACGCGTTTTCGTTAAACAGAACACTTACCCACGACAAAATGCACCAATACGATCATCATTTTGATGAGGCGTATATGGATAACCCCGAAATTCCCAGAGGATTGCTGGAGGCTGTTTCCTTTAGCTACACGCGATTGCAGCATCACAGCTACGACAAATTATCGGCTAAAAGTTGTTTAGGTTTACCCAGAACCTATGGAGTAATGGGGCTTACCGAAAACGGAAAGGGATACTTTAAGCACAACTTAACTTACGTATCTGTGCTCTCCGGTTATAGCAAGGACGAATTGAAAGATGATGCAAGAGCCAGCATACTGGGATACGCTAAGGCCTATTCACAATTACTCAGTGAATCTTCGTTGGAAGATGGCTGGCTAAAACATGCCGAAGTATTGAGAACATTGAGTGAACTACCTCACACAAATTTGTCTCAGGACTTTGCTCTGAACTCCCAGTTGTATGTAATGTTCTGGTTCTTAAGCCAACCGGAATTTCAAACTGAATTCAACTTCCCGGATCACCAAATCAACATGGCTGACATTTTCGGAGAGGCCAACTATAAGGTGCTTTCGTCTTCCAGAATTACTTTAAGCAAACATGAAATTACAGCCAACGATGGCACTACCTACTCAAAAATGCCTGGGCCATGTTCAGATTATCCCGGATCTATTTGGGTGGCTGCAGACGCTTCGAACTACTCGTCGAGAAGTGGAACTTCCATTTCCGCAATTACCATTCATGATATAGAAGGGACTTACGCAGGTGCTATTTCCTGGTTTCAAAACCCCAGTTCCAACGTTAGTGCACATTACTGTTTAAGATCTATTGATGGCCAGGTAACACAAATGGTATGCGACGCAGATAAAGCCTGGCATGTTGGCACTGAAAACCCTTATACGGTTGGTTTAGAACATGAAGGCAAAGCTGATTATGAAGGGTGGTACACAGAAGCAATGTATCAATCATCCGCAGACGTTTGTCTGGACGCCATGGACGATTACGGTATCGATCCTATGCGATCTCACGAAGGGCCACCGGAGTATGGCATAACCACACTTGGTGGATGTATCAAACTGAAAGGACATCAGCATTATGCAAATTCTACACATCGAGACCCAGGGTTAAACTGGGATTGGGAATATTTCTACCGATTACTAAATGATGCAAGTACTCCTACACCAACATCCGTTACAGCCAGCTCAGGAACCGTTTACGACTCTGGTGGTTCAGGCGGTAATTACGGAGACGATGAACGACTAATGTGGGTGATAGAACCGCCGGGAGCAACTTCGGTAACCATCAACTTTACCCAATTCGATTTAGAAGTAAACTGGGACTATTTGTACCTGTATGATGGCTCCACGCTCCACGATGATTTTATTGGCGTATATACCGGAACCTCTTCTCCCGGAACCGTTACTGCTGAAAGTGGAAAGCTGTTGATCGAATTTCGATCTGATTGTGCCACTACCAATCCGGGGTGGGAAGCAACGTACACTTCCACTACCACTCCCCTTTCATGTCCGGTGCCAACCTCACTGGTGGAAAGCGATATTATTCCGGTGGCAGCAACACTTAGTTGGTCGGGAACGGCTTCTTCATATGTATTAAGGTACCGAGATCATACTTACAACCCATGGACTTACGTTCCGGTGACAGGTACTTCCTACTCTTTGTCCGGATTATCTTCGAACAGTGAATATTATTGGGGGGTAGCCTCTCTGTGTTCAGGAGACACTTCCTCTTTTGCTGGCAGTTTCTTCACAACTCCAGCCTCTACGGGAAGTTTCAGCATCAATGAATGTGATGGTACATTCAGAGATTCAGGTGGGCCATTAGGGGTTTATATTCATGGTGAAGACTACGAGTACACCATTAATGCTTCAGGGCCAATAACTGTAAGCTTTTCGTCTTTTAACGTTGAGGCCGCGTATGATTTTCTTTACGTGCATGATGGAAGTTCGACGGGGGCACCACAAATTGCGGGAAGCCCTTTTTCGGGAACTACCACTCCCGGCACCTTTACCTCATCGGGAAACAGCATTACCTTTAGGTTTACATCGGATAATTCAACCAATGACGATGGATGGGAAGCCACATGGACATGTGCTCCGGTTGGACCTCCTACCCCGTCGGCTAGCTTTACTTCTACTGGAACAAACGTGTGCTCGGCCGATTCCATCCAGTTAATCAATACATCTACCGATGCAACCAGCTACATTTGGGACATCCCTGGTGGCACTCCATCCTCAAGTACCGATGCCAACCCATGGGTGACTTTCGGCTCTTCAGGAACCTATAGCGTTACCTTAATTGCAAATGGTGCAGGAGGAGCTGATACTACCGTTCAAAACCTAAACGTAGCAATTCTCGCCTCTCCAACAGCGGGAGCCATACCAAGTAACAGTACTGTTTTCCTTCCATCAGCAACGGTAACGTTTACAAATGTATCATCTGACGCGACCTCCTATTACTGGGACTTTGGAAATGGCAATAGTTCGACCGACACTAACCCGTGGAGTGCGTACGACTCAAGTGGAACGTATACCGTCATGCTCATAGCAACAAATGCGGATTGTGGTAGTGATACCACCTACCTAACAATTGAAGTGATGGACGCAGTTGGAATAGATGAATTTGAAACCTTCGACGCCACGATCTATCCGAACCCGTCAACGGATGATTTTGAACTGGTGATCCAATCCAAAAGCAATGAAGTGGTTTCCGTTCGTCTACTTGATCTGACAGGTCGGGTGGTAAGCGAGAGAAAAAAGAGTATCACCACCGGCAGCAACCATATGCTGTTTGAGCGAACAAAGGTGAGGCTGTCTGCCGGAACATACCTAATTGTGTTGCAAGGAGAGTTGCAAACATCTTCGTACAAAGTAATATTAGAGTAAACATGAAAACTCCTGTTTTATTTGCGCTAAGTATTTTGGCATGCATCAGCTATGGCCAAATGAGTATTCATCAGCAACAGTTGATGGAGTATAATTCCAAAGGCAACACGACTGCAACCTACTACGAGAAAAATACGGTGGCGGCCAACATGCCGGCCAAGCCAAAGTCTTCCTGCAATTTGGATAAGGTAGTTTATGGTTGGCACCCGTATTGGATTGGTTCAGCCTACACTAACTACGACTGGGATTTACTTAGCCACTTTTCGTTCTTTTCATATGAGGTAGATGCAGCTACGGGAAATGCTTTATCCACGCATGGATGGGCAACCTCTTCAGCAGTAGACGCAGCTCTGGCTAGTGGCAACACAAAAGTGACTTTGTGCGTGACTCTGTTCTCTGGCCATACTACCTTCTTTGGGAGCTCAACGGCTCAGCAAACGCTCATAGACAATCTGATCAATCTGGTTCAGACCCGCGGAGCAGACGGTGTGCAAATTGATTTTGAAGGAATTCCAAATTCCCAGAAAACTAATTTTGCAAACTGGATGGTTAGCTTAAGTGTGCAAATGAAAGCCGCCATTCCGGGGGCCGAAGTTAGTACGGTATTGTACGCAGTTGACTGGAACGATGTATTCGATTTTTCAATCATGGAACCTCATGTGGACCATTACATCATTATGGGATATGCGTACTACTACCAGGGTAGCTCAAATACCGGACCTTGTGATCCCTTATATCATTTTGGTTCATCATATAACTATACATTGTCGCGCACCATTACTTATTACCTTGACAAAGGTTGCCCGGCAGATAAACTGGTGATGGGATTGCCATACTATGGC
This sequence comes from Parvicellaceae bacterium, assembly GCA_965267315.1. Lineage (GTDB taxonomy): Bacteria > Bacteroidota > Bacteroidia > Flavobacteriales_D > Parvicellaceae. The sequence continues at coordinate 1,961,065 of OZ253949.1, read as the reverse complement.
TATGAATGGCCTACCACCTCAACCGCTGTTCCGAGCAGCACCACAGGAAGCGGGAGCGCAAGAACTTATGCGAACGTGCTCAACAACTCTTCAGGAGACTATATTCCAGCGAACTACTTCTACGATCAGGACAGTTATTCGGATGCTTACACCTACAATAACGGTACACCTGAGCAAACATTTATAACCCTTGAAAACTCCTTCAGGAAGCGTTTGGATCACATAAGGACTACCGGTATTGCCGGAATGGGAATTTGGGCGTTGGGATACGATGATGGTTATTTGGATTTGTGGAATGGAATTGAGGATTACATGACTGATTGTTATGAAGACCCTTGCAGCGGCGAGGTGCATGATTTTGGTGGTCCTTATAAAGATTATTACGACGACGAGGACTACACCTGGACCGTGGCACCTCCGGGAGCCTCTAGCATTGACTTTAATTTTACCGAGTTTGACGTAGAGCTGGATTACGATTACCTCTACATATTTGATGGTTCAGATGATACGGCTCCGCAAATACCAGGAAGTCCGTTTACCGGAACTACAGGGCCTGGTAGCTTTACCACAAGTACCGGAGCGGTAACCTTCAGATTCTATTCCGACGGTGCAACGAACACTCCGGGATTTTACGCAACCTATACCTGTAATACAACCCCCGCCCCAGTTGCAAGTTTCTCTTCCAGCGGTTCTACTATATGTGCAGGAGACTCTATTCAACTGGTTAATTCAAGTTCGGATGCGACCTCTTACAGTTGGGACATCAGCGGCTCTGCAGTTCTTAGTAACGATACAGTTGCCAACCCTTATATTCTACCTGGTTCTTCCGGAAGTATTTCAATAACACTTATAGCCACCGGTGCCGGAGGGGCAGACACAACCTCACAGTCGATGAATGTGATTCTGGTAGACCCTCCGGCAGCATCCGGATTTCCAGATAACTCGACGGTTTATTTGCCTTCAGCCGATGTTAATTTCACCAATACCTCGTCTAATGCAAGTACCTATGCGTGGGATTTTGGTGATGGTGGTATGTCGACGGCAATTAATCCAACCCATACTTACACTTCTGCCGGAAGCTACACAGTTCAGCTAGTTGCTGAGAATGGGATCTGTCAGAATGATACTACCACTTTCGGAGTGGATGTTCTCGACCCTGTGGGTGTTACCGAAACGGGTGGTGAATTTAAATTATATCCCAATCCGGTTGATGAGTTACTGACCATTGAAAGCAATAGCACGGTACCGATTCGGCTGGAGTTATTTTCGGCGGATGGTAAACTTATTTACGCAGCGCAACTTGTTTCGGGTAATGTTCAGTTGAACTTAAAGGAAAGGGGCATTCATTCAGGATACTATACGATTCGATTGAATAACGGCGCGGCTTCCACGGTAATTCCTGTAGTAGTTAAATAGGTGACCCTTCCACAGCCATCGCTCATAGGCCAAAATCACAATAGGAAGTAAGTTGGCCAAACTCTTGCCCTGCTTGACTGTGTAATATTTTTTACTAAATTGCTTCAACTCTACCGAACCATTGCGCCTGGCCAAACCCCTGCTGTCTCAATTTTCGTGTGGACGTAAATAGATGATGTTCTACAAGTGTATTATGCACTCGTATAGCATTTAACTACAAAATTCTAACCCTATGAAGCATCTGTTATGTCTGGCGATAGCCACCCTGTTCTCCTTTTCTTTTTTCTCCCAAACCGGAAGCACCTGTTCCACAGCAATTAGCCATGTGGTAACTCCGTCCTGTGAACTGACCGAATACCAAATCAATGCCACCAGCACATGGTTCAGTTTTTCGGCAGCCTCAGCCGAAGGAAACATTTCCCTGATGGAACATCCGGACGGGGCAACGGGAAACCTGTCTGGCATCAAACTCTACTCAGGCACCTGTGGTAGTCTGGTGGAAATTTCCAATGATCTAGTGGCCGACGAAAACGGTGCTTTTGCCATCAATACCAATGGGCTAACCAACGGACAAACATATTATGTGGAAGTGCTGCAATCATCCACCCAGGCTACCGATGCATTGCTTTGTATCTCGCAATTCAAATCGCTGAACTCGGCCAACATCATTGTAGATGCCAAATACAACGCCTGTACAGTTGATAGTTTAACCATTCAGGTGATTGCCGGAACACAGGAAGACAGCGTTTACATGAGCGTGTCTCTGGCCGATAGCGTGTATTACATTGCAGGATCAGTTTCCGACCCATCCGTTTCAGAAGACGACATCAGCGATCTTTTCAATCCGGTGTTCTTTGTCGATTCCATCGCAGCAGGCGACACCTTGCTATTCACCATTGGGCTACTTCCGGGCTGTGGTTCAGATTCTACTTTGTTTGAACTAAGCGTTACAGGAAGTTCCGGCACCACCATAAACGTTAGCGACAACGCTTTGAACATGACCCATCCGGTTTTCCAACTCACTCAGGCACTCATTACACCAGATTCATATAACGCTTTTGCAGGAGAAGTTTTTGAAAGGGAAGTGTGTATCGTCAATAACGGCAACGGCTTTTTAACCGATAATCTGGTCATCTATTCTACACTCGACACGGCTTTCGTGTGTATAGATTCCAGTAGCATCGGAACCGTAACCCAATCAAATGACACTTCCTTTATCACCATTAATGATACTCTAATATCCCCGGAGATACGTTGTGCATCATCCAATACGTACGTGTAAAACAATGCCCCACGGGTGGACAAGGTTCCGGCTTTATTGGGGTGCAATGGGGATGTGATATAACCTGTTCTTCCACAAGTGTTGGGGTAGACGTTTTACCGCTAACAGATCTGCCAGTAATTGATCTGACCCCAACCGCAGGTGATTTTAGTTATTGCTATGGCCCGAATCACGCGCAGCCACACGGTACCTTCATTACCAATAACGGCCTTTCAACCGCCCGTAACCTCTACTTTAATCTGTTCCGGTCTGGTTTTGATAGTTACATGGACATCGACAACAACTTTTCAATCGTAACTACCGCAGGAGACACCCTGCCATTAATTGCCGACAGCATTGGAATTTCCCTTACCGATAGTAGTTTGTGTTCGGGAGACAACACCGAAAGCTATCAATTTCTATTACCTGATTTACAGCCAGGCGAGCAACTAGAAATCCTCTGGACAGAACACATTTGTTGTCCTCCGGCAGATTCCTGTGGGAACGTGCATAGATTCCCCGTTTGGAGGATAAACGCCACCTATATTGGCCCTTGTAGCGACGACAGCCTAAGCACCACCAGTAAAACCATTTACCCTGCCGTAACCAACTATGAGGCCAATGCCAATGTGGTTTATTCAGGAGCAACTGACCTATATGAAAATCAACCCGCCAGTTTGGAGTTTGATATGGTTGGGGCAATCAGCACCTGGCCATCAGACACATCCGGGATGTATTGTGTTGATATTACTTTGGACGATGGCATCGTGTTCGTTGATACGTTGATGCCCGATTCTTCTTTTTATTGGGTGGCTGCTACAGGAGATACGATGTATTCCGATAGCACCGCCATTATGCTTAATTCCAATGGATTTCAGATCATCAGAGGGTATTTTGATGAATTAACCCCAAGTGAAAGCAATAACAGCTACGTGGTATTGGAAGTAGAAGGAGAATGCGCCGCACCTCCGGTAAGCCATGTTGGTTTTAACCTGTTTCACATCGCCTCTACCAATTGTACGGACACCTGTGCCATGCCATTGGGGTGTTTGGAGACCATCGTTACCGTTCATTGTCCGGGGTGTCTCAGACAGGGTATTTTATCATTGGGCTATGAAATTGATCGAATCAGTTACGGACTTCCTGACCACGCGCCACATGATGGACTACCTGATGCCAGCGGAACCGTTGATTTAACGCAAATCAGAACCGACCGGGCAATGGTGGGCGATACCCTACAAGCCAACTTGCACGGTGAGGTGCTGTTGAATGCTGCTTTCAATCCGTGGCCGTTTATCGACAGTACGGTGTCTCCACCGGATTCTATGTTCTTCAGATGGGGGTATTGTGAATCTGCCTTTAGCTGTATTGATGAAGTAGAGCCGTTGGATGCCGATGTCATCTTTTTTGATGCTTCCACCGGAATTACGCATACTTATACCGTACCTGCCAGTACCGTTACCATCGTGGGAGGCTCTATTTTCTTCTACGATTTCAGCCTGATTCATGGATACAGCGGAATGGATACCACCCTAACCTGGGAAAACGGCGATGATATTCGGTTCAGACCACGTTACAAGGTTACCGGAAACATCGGGGCAGATATTCAATCGTGTAATGTGATGAACAAAATCTATTTGGGAGCCGCCCCGTTTCCAACGGTGGATACCTTATCCCCTGATTGTGGTGGAACAGCCAGTTTGGGCAATGTAACCCAATGTGGAACCGAGGTACAGTATTACTGCGAGCAACACATGGGAACGTTTAATCTGGTGGGTTACGAAACCCAACTGTTCAACACCTTTGGAGTTCAGGCAGGGTGTTGTAACGAACAAGCCATCCAATCCAGATACCGTTTTAAAGTGGGGCCGGTGAGCAACTCTTTCTTTAGCGGAACCAATGTTTTCCCAAAGGAATATCGAAACTGGGCAACACTTGCAGGTGCTTCGTTTAATTTACCGACCGACTTCGACAGTTGTTCTTCCAAAATATTGCTTACTAGGAACATTGGTGGTACAGCACCATTTTGGGCCATTGAAACCGATTACGTTCCGGGGCCGGATAGTGTAAGTGCGGGCTATGCCGGGTATGATCTGAACCAGTATTTTCAGGATTCTACGATAGTATTTCCGGATGATGATTTTCAGATGCAATTACATGTAGGTGTTACCAACTCCTGTGAGTTGATGCCTTCCGATACAGTAGCATGGCATCAATACAACTGGACAGTTGACGGAGCCTATGACTTTGGAGATTGGGCATTGTGCGATACCAACAGCGATTCCAGTTTTAGCGGTGGAAACATTACCCGGTTTTACCCACCTGTTCTGAGTTTCAATATTGATAACAAAACAGAAGACGCAAATAGCAATGTAGTGTGTTGGACAATAGACGTTTCCAATAACCCACTTACGACAAATGGGCATGCGTACAACGTTTTTGTCGCTCAATCTTCAGGATCATCCAATCTAACCATCGATCAGGTAAACAACATAACCGGTGGTTATACAGCAGATGAAATCAATGGCATTTACACCTTCGATACAATTTTTGCCAATCAAACAACCGAGATTGAAATTTGTGCCGACTACAACTGTCTCGATGCCTCAGAAGGCGTGTTGGATAGCATTACCATTGTTATTGGTTACCAATGCCCGGAATTTACCGATAGCATTAGTAACTATCCTTGTAATCTGGATACCATTGTACTCTACGCCGACCCGTTGGATGTAAACATGGCCACAGAGGTGAGTTTCCCTGATACCATTGACATCTGTGAGGCATTCCCCGTTACAATGGTCATCAATGCGACTGCCAATGGAGGAACATTGAACCCGATTGACATGGAAGGGTTTACCTCCGGTGGACTTTCCTTTGTTAGCGGCAGCGGAACTTTAACCTACAATGGCACGACCAATTCAATTGCTGACCCATCCATTACAGGAGGTGATTTTTTATGGGACCTCAGCACATTGGATAGCACCCTGAATGCAGACGGATTGGTGTCTGGTGATTCGTTGATCGTCAACTTTTTGCTTCAGGGAGACTGTGATTTAACGCCTTCCGAAACCATTGAATTAATCGTTACAGGCTATACTAATTGTAGCGATACGTTGGTAGAAACCACCACTCCTTTGTTAGTACCGATCATTAACGGCTATCCTGACCCTGTGAATTTCAATTACAATTTCTCGGCCAGTGGAACCGGTGTTTGCGATTCAACGGCAACCATCAGCGTGTCGTTGGAAAACACCTCTACATTGCCTCTGGATTCGGGATATGTGTTCAGTACAGATCTTACCGGATTGACCTACATTAACGGCTACACTCCGGGGACGTATGCGCCGGATTCATTGGTAGCCTCCGGTGGGTTGCTGACAGGTGCGTTACCCGGTGGAGTACCTGCCGATAGTTCGGTGATCTTCTCTTTTGATGTGCTTTTGAATAGCTGTGGGACATTGCAAGTGCCTATTCAGGTAAACTTGTTAGACACCTTGTTTTGTGATTCGGCCACCAACTGTGCCATTGACATTGTTGCTATTACGGATAGTGTAAGTATTGGGCCGATTTTACCTGCTTTCGATTCCATCTCATTGGACACGCTTATTTGTGGTGGAACGGCTGCTAATTTCTTTGCCTCGGGCTGTGGAGGTATTACATGGAACATTGGTGGTATTAGTTCAGGAGCGGACACAACCATCGTGTTCAATGTATCAGATACCATTATAGCGACTGCTACACTTGATAATGGTTGTGCTTCAATTGATACTTCCTTTACGGTTATTATTTACAAAAATTGCTGCTTAATTCCCGGAACGATTCCTTATACAATTGGGGATTCGTTGGTAAGCACACCGCAGGTATGGAACTCTCCCGAAATAATTGAAGGAACGATTACCGTTCAGGACGGAGCATCACTGACCGTTAGTCTAACCACCCTCCAATTTGGACCGGAAGGGAAGATTATTGTGGAACCCAATGCCTTTTTGTTTGTAGACAATGCGATTCTCACTTCCATTGATGATTCTTGTGGCCTTATGTGGCAGGGTATTGAAATTTGGGGAGATGGAGATGCTGCCATGCCTCCTTCTGGAACAGGAGCGCAGATTAACAATAACGCTGAGATAAGAAACGCCCACATCGGGGTACTGGTTGGAGCCAGAATTTTATGCCATACTGATTCGATTCCTTGTAGTTCTCTACCGCTATACGATTTATCTAAAAGTGGCGGACGATTGCAAATGGAAGTATCTTCTATGGTGAATAATGGCCGCGCGGTTGATGTCCAGAGTAACACCGCTGCCACCTCAGTAGTAATAAACGGTTGTGAAATTTATGCTCCCAATCTGCTGGATGAGCAATACGACACTGTTAGTAGTACACCTTACCCGAATGCCACCAACCCGTGGGCATCCAGAGCAAACGATTTAGGTAGAGGGGACTATGGGTTAAGAACGTGGGGGAATCAGGTGCGATTAACCGTTGTTCAGGTTAATTTTCACGATTTGGAAAAGTCCATTGATGCAATCAATCAAGACATAGCACTAATTGACCAATGCACCTTTACTGAGGCGAAGTACGGAGTTAGATTGTTCGACTATATCAGTGGGTTTGGTGGGAATCAGATTACTAGTAATGAGTTTACAGATTTAGATTCAATCGGTGTTCTGTTAGATGGTATGAGGTTTGACTACATAAATGACAACACATTTATTAACAATGGAGTTAGTCAAGAAGACTATCCCTATGGAGTTTTTTCGAGAAATTCTGGAGGCTTCCAAATAACGGACAGCGAATTCGATAATATGCTGGTGGGATCGGTTTGCATTAACTCAGATTCATTGGGAGGATTTATAGGTGAAGAATTTGATCAGCCAGTATATACAGGTGTGCGCGTAGGTATTGCGTCCGCAATTAATAACCCAAACCTCCAGTTGCGATGTAATATTCATCTTCCCGACGTTGTTCCTTCGATTAATTATATCAGAAATTGGCACAATTTTCAAGAATTGGGTAATCAAGGAAGGTTTTTCCCTAGTTCATTTCCGTTCGCAGGAATCATCGGTCACTTTTTTCCAGCAGGAAATGAATTTAGAGAACTTGCGCAAAGAGACGTTCAAAGTTTTGGTATTGCACCTTTTGGAGACTATCTATATGTACATCATGACACGATTCTCACGCCAGAAGTGAATCCAGAAGTGAATAGTCCAATTACCAAACTTAATACTGGATATGAAAAGCAACCAAATAGTTGCATCCCATTATTTGTAAGGTCTGCAAATGCAACGGGCGGACTGATAGGTAGCATAGATAGTCTAGAAACCGTGCGGCAACAACTCACAGGGCAACTAAATACTTTGGCTGGTCTCTTGGACGGAGGAATTACTCAAACTTTGCTGGATGCCGTTGCTACATTCAGTAGTCCCTCCCAATTAGAGAATCTCTTGGTCGCAAATAGTCCGTTAAGCGACCCCGTTTTGTTAGCCTATATCGAGAGGGGCACACCTCCGCCGCCACAATTCAGCGCAGTATTAGAAGCTAACATGCCGGTGAACAGTTCTGTTTGGCCGCCTCTAAAGGCTGAACTGGCGACTATGCCTCAATCTTTCAGAGATTACCTAACCGGATTACAATTGTACAATCCTAACTTTCTAACTACCGAATCCATTCAAAGAGAATTGGAACAGGTGGTAATGGATCAGCAAGTACTTATAAACACTCTCATAACGGATTATCTGAATGACACAATTGATCCGGATCAAGGTAAATTGGCAGCTGAAGGATTGCTTGAAGCATATTCCAACGAACAGGCCACCCGAACATTAGCCGCCCAGGCACTTAGTGATGGCGATTTGGTTCGGTATCAGCAATTCAGCAGTCAGGTTAACAATCAAGGCACGTGTGAATTGAATTTGGAAACGTTAAACGATATTCTGGAACAATTGGAAACGGATGGAAGAACCATTTATGAGCTTTCCGTCACCGAGTTGACGACTATTCGAAATATTTCGTCGGGCGATGCTATTTGTATAGCAACCTCTAACGCTAAAACAATCAGAAGGTTGGTGGATGGGTATGATGAGTTAATTATTGTTGATTTGGAAGGAGATTACAAATCTTTACCCCAACGTAACAGCCAACATTCCATTACACAGTCTAGGGTAATGTTGGGCGAACCATTTCCAAACCCGACAACAGGGATTGTAGCAGTGCCGTTTACTTTAGGAACGCTCACGAATGGAGAAATTGTGGTTACCGATATTGCTGGGAGAGTTGTTATATCCCAAGGACTAAGTCAAAAAGAAGGAATAACCAATTTAAACCTTTCCCCGTATGCTAATGGTGTATATAATTATCAACTTTGGGCAAATGGTATTATGTTGCAAACAAAAAAGCTGATTCTGAATAAATAGTGAAACATCTACTGATAGCCATATTTCAAGTTACCTGCTTCTCCGGTTTTTATGCACAAAACTGGTCTACTTATTCAGGATACTTAATGCCGGGAACCATGATCCGAGATATGGAAGTCTTTGACGGTAAATTATTCCTTGGTGGTGGTTTTGATACCGTTAACACCTTTACGACTGGAGGCATAATCACATGGGATGGATTCCAGTTTGATACCCTGAGTTCAGGTACGGGAAATTGGGTCAATAGCCTATCAAGTATTGATGACAAGCTGCTAATTACGGGAACGTTCAATGATTTTGGAGGTTCGATTGCCGATAAGATCGTAATTTGGAATGGAAGCGATTATGAACTTATAGGTAACAGTACCTATGGGTTCCTCGCCGACATTCCTTCGTCAGTTGGAAAAGAAGTACACTTTCATAATGAGGGGTATTATATTACTTCTAATGTTTCTGGTGTTCCTCCATATCTTCCAGATGCAAACCTTGTCTTTGGGTTTGATACCACTTCAGGCTGGACAGACCTTAAAGAAGGGATTAACAATGGAGTAGCGGAATCGGTTGATCAGTTAATATCATACAATGGGGATTTAATCGTTGGTGGCTTGTTTATTGGTGCGGGCAACCCGCCAGTCTATCTTGACAATATTGCTCGTTGGGATGGCACTAACTGGCACCCATTAGATGGGGGATTAAATTATGATGTAAGAGAAATGGTATTGGATTCTATGAATAATTTCTTGTATGTCGCCGGAGGGTTTACACAGGCTGACGGATTGAACACAGGTTATCTGGCCAAATGGGATGGCTACAGATGGTCACAGGTAGGTAGCTACTTTGGTGGTTATGCAAATAAGGATGCAATGGTAATGTATCGCAATGAACTTTTTGTTAGTGGCGTACAGCTTGGCTCGGGGAATGAGCTGGACAATCATATCACCCGTTGGGACGGCGAGAGTTGGTCTGATGTTGGCGGTGGAATGAATGACCAAGCAACAAGTTTGATTGAGTACGATGACACACTATGGATTTCAGGTGGATTTGATACAGTAGGCATTGGAATTCAGAATCTACCATCTTACAGATTGGCAAAATGGTGGATGCCTGCAAACATGCATTGTAATTGGTTGCAACCGATTATCTACGTTAACAACGATAGTACAGTTTATGTGGGAGATACTGTACCCTTCTACAACAACAATGCCTACGCTCAGAGTTGGGATTGGAGAATAGACGGTAGTTCTGTGTATTCTAATTATGATCCTACCCACACCTTTACTGATACGGGCTGGCATGACGTAGAGGTGGTTGTTTCACAAGATGGGTGTATGGATACGGCAATAGTTCAGGTGTATGTGGAAGAACCTGTATCAACATTTGAAGTTCGGGATATTGGATTTAAGGTTTATCCGAATCCATCGTCTGGTAAGTTCATCATTGAATTGGAACAGACCATAGGTGTAGAAATGACCATTCGCACTTTGGGCGGCAAGCTAATACTTCACCAGGCTATTTCTGAAACCAAAACAGAGGTCAAAACTGACTCCTGGACTTCGGGAACTTACGTGGTTACGATCAAAAACGGATCAGGTAGGAACACTTCTCAATCCATTATTATTGAGTGAGTTGCATGGTCTGGTGATGAAAGAATAATTACTCTAACCGACATTACCGGTCAAATTCTTAAAAAGCAACTAATTAGCCAAAAGCAGGGTATATAGTGTAAATTTGGATGACTACGCCAACGGATTGTACCTGTTCAACTTGTATGTAAACGGTCAATTGGTGTCTAGTCAGAAATTGTTGTTACAAAAGTGATTCGTAGCCTTATCATATCATCATTTACACTGGTTTTCTGCGTAACAGGGTCAGCTCAAAGTTGGTTTGGATACACAGGATACCTAATGCCGGGAACACAAATTTTGGACTTTGATTCGTTTAAAGGCGAGTTGATGTTATCTGGAGGATTTGACACGGTCAATAACTTTACGACTGGAGGGGTGATCACATGGGATGGGATTCAGTTTGACTCCCTAACCGACGATATGGGTAATTGGGGGTACGACATTGATGCTACCGATTCAATTTTGGCCATAGGTGGCACGTTTAGCGACATTAGTAATACAACTTATGATAATATTGTAATTTGGGATGGTACAGATATTACCAATCTAGGTACGTTGGACGATGGACCTGGAACTACCGTTCGTGTAGTTCATATAATGGAAAGCACCGTGTTTTTTGCTGGAAACTTTGCGGGCATGCCATTTCTGCCACAATCTAAGCGAGTTGCATCGTACAATCCAACTTTGGGATGGGACGATCTCAACGAAGGAGTTTGGAGTGGAGGCGTAGACGATGTTCATTGCTTCGGCGAGTTCAATAATAATCTAATCGTTGGTGGATTGTTTACTCATGCTGGTAACCCCATGAAATTGGTCAACAACATTGCTATATGGGATGGAGACGGGTGGCATGATATGGATGGAGGCGTGAATTATAATGTATGGCACGTGGTCACCGACACAACGAATAACTTTCTCTACGCGGCCGGTGGTTTTACAACTGCGGGTGGTGTATCAACCGGTATGGTAGCACGGTGGGATGGATACCATTGGTCTCAAGTTGGGAGATACTTCGATGGTTCACCCACCGGAAATTCTCTTTGCATGTACCGCAACGAATTATTTGTGGGAGGGGCTCCATTAGTAACTAACGGAGACTTGTCTAACCACATAATGAAATTTGATGGTGAAACATGGTCAGAAGTAAATGGAGGAGTAAATGATAACCTAAGTGCCATGCACGTTTATCAAGATACCCTATGGGTTGCCGGAGGATTTGACACAGTAGGTATGGGAGTGGAAAATTTACCCACATACCGACTGGCCAAATGGTGGATGCCTGCCAATACGCATTGTAATTGGTTGCAGCCCATTATATATACCAATGATGACCAACCTGTTTTTAAGGATTCAATTGTACCCTTATACAACAACAACGCCTATGCCCAAAGTTGGGATTGGAGAATAGATGGTAGTTCTGTGTATTCTAACTATGATCCTACCCACACCTTTACTGATACGGGTTGGCACGATGTAGAGGTAATTGTTTCACAAGATGGGTGTATGGATACGGCGATGGTTCAGGTGTATGTGGAGGAACCTGTCTCCGTTTTAGAACGCTCACAGATAGATTTTGAAGTCTTTCCCAATCCATCTAGCGGACAATTCACAATCCAGCTTGAACAGCCCTACGGAATAGATATTCGGATTATCAATCTGGAGGGGAAGACGATCTATCAACAGCCTGCCACTTCCAGCACCACCCAAATCATCACAGAAGCATGGGCAAAAGGCAATTATGTTATTCAGTTAAGTCAAGAAGGCAATCTCGCAGGGAGTAAGACCATCATTATAGATTAACCCCGGAGGTGCATCAGCAATAAACACTCGTCAGTCGAAATTGCGACTTCTGCAATAGCAGAAGGATAGCATGAAGGCGGCAAGCGATGTGTTGCTTTTTCCGATGAAATCGGAAAAAATTGCCTTAGCACCAACCAGCCTGCTGCAAGCAACTCCGAGCCGAAGGCGATCACGTAGCGCAGCAAGTAAACGTTTTGCTTCCTTTGCCGTTCAGCAACTAAGCGAAGCGTTCTCACTGACCGAAAGGGAAGTAACGAAGAGCCTAAGCGCCTGTCCCGCAAAGCGAGGGCTTGAGGAATATATAAAGACAGTTCGCCATTACGACTTACAAAAATCCTGGGCCTTTTAAACAACTCCCCTCCGCACACGCAAACTCAATGCTGTTAAGCCATACCAACCAATCGACTTACCTGTACAAAAACGGCTGCCCGAAAGCAGCCGTAATAATATTGTCAATCCATTTAGGATTCCCTCACTATTCTACAATCTCGATCAGTTCAATCTCAAAAATCAGAGCGGTGTATGGCTCAACCAACGGAGCCTTACCTGCATCCTGATAAGCCAACTCTTGCGGCACATATAACTTTACCAGCGATCCTGTTGGAACTTCTTGTAAGCCTTCAACCCAGCCGGCAATTAATCCGGGAACCTCAAGTGTAAATTCAAGAGGCTCTCCACCAAAGGAGCTCTGTAATTCACTTCCGTCTATTAAAGACAGTTTATAATGCCCTTTCACTCTATCGCCATACTTTGGCTTTGGGCCATTGCCTTCCCTAAGTATCTCAATTTGCAGGCCGGACATTAAGGTTTTCACCTCTGGTCTCTTGGCATTCTCAGCTAAAAAGGCCTCACCCTCCTCCTTGTTGACTAAAAATGGCTTCATCTGAATCTCCTGAAGGGCTTCAAAACCTTCATCAGCGGAAATGCGAAGCTCCTTATTTTGTATCATATCACGATATCCGGCCATGAACGCATCTTCATTTAGGTATTCACTCAATTGCTGCCTGGACAGACCTTCAGCCATCTGAATTCCTAAAGCATAGGAGATTTTTGTATTCAAATCGTTGGTATCCAATTCTACTGTCACATCATCGGCAGCAGCACCATCGGTTGTACCTGTGCTGGCTTCTCCTCCACACGCAACAATCGCCAGAGGAAGTGCCAACCATAAAAATTTCAAGTTTCGTTTCATTATCTTAATCTAGTATATCAATCAATTCCATTTCAAACACGAGTGTGGAATACGGACCAATCTTCGCTCCTGAACCACGCTCTCCATAACCAAGGTCATAAGGAACATAAATTTTCCATTTTGAACCTACAGACATCAGTTGCAAAGCCTCTTGCCAACCTTTAATAAAACCATTAACGGAATATTCAATTGGTTTTCCTTTTTCTACCGAGCTATCGAATACTTCACCGTTAGTTAGTGTACCATGATAGTGACATTTTACCTTACTCGTCGGACCAGGTTTTGGGCCATTACCCTCTACCAACACTTCGTATTGCAATCCGCTTGGTAAAGTAACCACTTCTTCTCGTTTCCCATTCTGCTCCAGAAACTTCTGCCCCTCTCGTTTAAGCCTGTTTGCCCGCTCTATCATCATTTTCTGCATATACTGCTGCATATACATTTGGCACTGCTGTTCATCGATTAGCAACGAATCATTATTCAGTACATCTTTCATTGCTTGAGCAAGCATATCCAGATTCAATGAGTCCATACCTCTGGACGCCAAATCTTTAGCTATGTTCACACCAATACTATAACTTATCGAGTCCTTGTCATTTTTGATTTCCATTACCTCTTCTACTTTTCCTTTCTTTTTCTTCTTGGATTTTTGAGCCATCGCCTCGACTGAGCCGAAAATGAACATGATGGCAAGCAAAACACTTAAAAGTCTCATCTACATTTATTTACATTACCCGAAATCAAACAGAGTGCCGAGTTAAGTTGTGTGCAAAGGTATCATTATCTCGCTCCCATCCCGGAAGATGCTGTTAATTATTGTTAGTCGGCCAGGTATTGCTTCAAAACACTAATTTTACAATGTATGAGAACCTTGAGAAAAATTGTGCTGATGGCTATGCCATTTCTAATAGCCTGCGGGCCTTCAGGCACAAAAGATGATATCTACGTTAATGAAATGGGTATCACCCTGGGTAACCCGGTCGGCACTCCGCTTAATGAGGCCGTGATCCGGGACCTTTCTGATGATTTGTACCCGGACAATCCCGATATTGAAAGTAGATCTGCAAAATGGAACAAGTACTCGCACGATCGGGTGATTATAAACGAAGACCCTTCAACGGGCCTCTTTAATCTATATATCTATCCGGCAAACGAGGTAAGCGACACCATTGTGTTAGAACAGATTGACCTGATGGAGTGGATTCCTACCACCCCTCCGTGGATTCGTGATGACGAATACCTGAATAAAATATCCATAATCAATCAGGAATGGAACCGGCAGCAGGTTCGCTTCGATGACAAATTCGAACTCCGGGGTAACGGAACAGAGAAAGACCATACGGTACGGGTGGATCTGGCCAGAAACTGTTTGAATGCCTACCTATGGGAAGTGATCACTTATACCGAAGAGGATGGGCAGCAAAAATCGATGTATCATGGTTGGTTCGATTTCCCTCATGAAACCTATCAGAAGTACTTCGCCAAGCGAACTGGAATAGACTTCAATAAGTACAGCGACCATTTGCTGGACTGGAAAGATCCGGAGAGCAAAGAGATCGATTTTGAGCAATTGAGAACTTTAGGCGACGAAGTGCCTGTTGAATGGAATTCACTGAACGATCAATATTACCAGCTCACTGGAGCAAGGAAATCGAAGAGAAAAAACATCATCTACCCAACAAATCCTCAGAAAATTCAGGACTTCCTTACCGACGAATCTGTTTTCTCAACTTTCTACCCTCCAGGATGTTATTCCAGGGCTCACCCAAGGGCTACGATGCTTGGGCGAATGGCCGTTGTGAAGGACATTACGGTGCGCGAAATGACTTCAGCGAACCCGGATAACACTCAGGGACTGGAGTTCGAAATCATCTTCTCCAGATCTGACGACAGCACAGCCATTACCAAGCTGATTGTTGGTGGTATCGATAAGAATAAAATTCCATCAAGGGGTATGGATGAAACCCACAAAGGTTATAAAATGCCTATGGGTATTGGCAATCACGGGTTTTATGAAAGTTATGAGCAAATGCTCGAGAATCGCACGGAAAACAATCCTTATTACGGAATTCTGCTAGATGAAAATAACAAGTTCATTGATTCCCACTTATTCGGAATAGATGGCCCTCTATTTCATTGGGACTTGAACGATCCTGACTTGCTACACTACTGGATTCTAGCCTTTGAGCGACATGCTTATGTAGGGCATTACACGATTGATTTTTCCCCGGAACCTGTTTCCGATTCGACGAATTTGGAAACTCCAACCACATTATAACATGGAATTTTTACCTGAAAGGATTGAGGAATATATAGACAATCACACCTCTCCCGAGACCGACTTATTAAACAGACTGAATCGAGAAACCCATCAAAAGGTTCTAATACCGAGAATGTTATCAGGTCACCTGCAAGGCCGCGTGCTTAGTATGTTCAGCCACATGATCCAACCCAAAACAATACTGGAAATAGGCACCTATACAGGCTATTCTGCAATTTGTATGGCTGAAGGGCTACAGGAAGGAGGTAAGATCATTACTATTGATATTAACGAGGAATTGGAAACGATGGTGCGGCGATATATCAAAGATGCCAAACTTACCGACAAAATCGATTTCCGTATTGGCAATGCCGTAGAGATCATTCCAGGAATTAAAGAAGAACTGGATTTGGTATTCATTGATGCCGACAAAACCAATTATTCTACTTACTTCGATCTGGTAATCGACAAATTGCGCCCGGGCGGGTACATTATCGCAGACAATGTGCTTTGGAGTGGTAAAGTGACCGAACCTATTGGTCCTAATGATCTGGATACGCCTGCCTTAATTGATTACAGCAAAAAAGTACACGAAGATGAACGGGTGGAAAACGTCCTTATGCCAATAAGGGATGGTTTATTGGTGGCCCGGAAACTTGGAGTGTAGCACCGTTTAACGGTGGTTTAAGAAAGTACGACGGCTAACCCAAAACTTAGCTTTGGCATCTCGTATCGTTCGTTGCCCAGTTTCTCATTGAACAAATCGCTAAGCCGGTAACTAAAAAATATGTTGTAGTAGGCATTTCCATATCTTAATTCAGGCGCATATTGAAACCGCCTTACAAACCCCAGCCCTTTTGTTTTAACCACTGTAGATTTTATGGATTCGTCCGTTGGATGCTCCACCTTCAAAACATGTCGCGTAGAGGCCAATAATTCTCCCCTAAAACCAATATCAATGTACCTTCCCAGATGATTTCCTCGTTTTCCAAAGTTTACTCTGAAATATGGGGCCAGCTGAAAAGACAGATATCCTAACTTGTCCGTGAAAAGAGAATCTGGAGCCACAACGTCATAAACCTGGGTGTATATCGCACTGGTATCTCTTTTACTTCTGTATTGTGTGTGGTTAAAGCGAATGTCGTAACCAATAGAAAAAGCTTCATTCAGCTTTCTCTTGATCCGCATTCCATAAGTAGCCGAGAATGAGGAACCTCCGTGAATTAACACCTCATCTGGCTGCCTGAATGGAACGGCAAAATCAACTCCCAGAGTGCTGTGTGCATATTTCTTCTTATTTGGTCCGAATTCATTTTCATCCGAAAGCACATTTTTCGTCTCCTGCTTCAGCAACAAATCCTGAGCCTGAAACTGGACAGACAACAATAAAACCAGTATGTACAATACCTTACTCATCTTCCAATTTCATTGTTTCGGTGTACCCACGGTAATGAAATCTAAGTGTTTTGCCCTCGAAATTGTCGAGATTGACAGTTAATACCGGGTTTTCCCTGACTGAAAAAACAGAATATTCGTCCAGGTAGTTGGAGTCGTTTTCTACGTGGAAGTAGAACAATTCCCGCTTAGAAAAAGGGTGTTCCTCATCGATTTTAACCTTTTTATAATCGTACACATGTCGGTTAATACGTTCTGAAAGTCGAATCACGTCAAAATCCCTACCCTGCTCCAAAGTATCTGAATCTATCAGGTCTTCGCGAATCCACAGTTGTAGAATATTATCGGCAATTTCTATTCGAAACACCGAGTCCGCTGTCGACCAGTTGCCATTTGAAGGTTCTAAAAAATGAGATGCTTGTGGGACACCGTATCCATGAGCATAATCAAAGTACGGATACAGGTCTCCGGATTTTTCAATCTCCTCCTGCAGTTGCCAACTACTCCATTCAGGATGAGCTTCCCAAACACAGGCAGCAAATCCAGCGGTAAGAGGAGAAGAAAAAGAGGTGCCCTGATTTTCTTCAAGCTTTTCCTCACCCTGCCCGTAGGCCATAACATGTCCAACGGCAGTGACGTTCGGCTTGAGGTCCTTATCAGAACTTGGACCAAAGGAGGAAAAAGTTGTGTGCAACCCACTCCATGGGTTAATGGCTCCAACTGTTAGAACGCTGTCACCATCTGCCGGTGCAGCTACCATCACCCAGTTTTTCTTGTTTCCTTCATTACCCGCGGATGAAACGACTAAAATGCCTTTGGAAGCCGCCATATTGGCTGCCCGGGTGATGATAGCAGTATTCCCATCCATGTCGCGTTTAAAATAATTTCTCCTGGTATAGCCCAAACTGCTATTTATTATATCTGCTCCGTGCTTATCGGCCCATTCTGCAGCCGCTAACCAGGCTTCTTCCTCAGCGGATCCTTCCTTGAGAAGTTTCTCAGTAATTGCAAGTAAAAAATCTGCGCCAGGAGCCATTCCCAGATATACAGAATCATTCTTTATCCCGGCAATACATGACAACACCGTGGTTCCATGAGAAATTTTCCGATACACATCCTCTGTTTTTCGAACAAAATCATAAGTCGCCCGGATTCCATTACGCTCGCGAATGTGTTTAAATAAATCAGATTCATCCACCATTGGAAAACCAGCATCGAAAATTGCTATGGTTTTCCCTTTGCCTGTATACCCGGCATCAGCAAAGAGATGTCCGCCCATTCGTTCCACCTGAAAACGGATCAAATCGCGCTTTTCAAATTCCTTACGGATTGAGTCTTTGACTTCGGTTGTGGCAAGAAATACGTCGTAGGTCTCTGAGTCTACCTGCTTTACGAATGGCAAATTCTCCACCTTGGCAATTTGATCGGGTGTGGCCCATACTGCCGCTGCATTTAACCATCTGGAGACAAATGTAACTTCATCTACCAGCCCGATTACCCCATGTAGATAATGTTCAGCTACCGGCCGATCTGAAAAATGATCCAAAGGGTAGTCAATTTTCAACCTCCTTTCAATCGCATCCGGATGAAAATATTCATACGGATCAAACTCAACATTCTGTTTATCTGCAAAATAAACCCAGTATTTATCCTGCGCCAAAGGTGCCAGGCCACAGAACAGAAATGATATAATTACCAAGTATTTCAATCGTGTTCCTAATATAACGGGAAAATTAGTCTCAGCGTACATTTGCAGAGGCTTAAGTAGTCTGTATGATTCATTGATGAAATAATCATAAAACCCTACTCCTATTGGTTCGCCATCTTATAAGAAAAGACTTCCTAAATTCACGAAAAACTTTATCCATGATTAATCTGATTAGTGATACCGTTACGGTTCCGAGTAAAGGCATGCTGGATTCTATGATGAAAGCTGAGGTCGGAGACGATGTATTTGCCGCTGATCCAACTATCAACCGGTTACAGAAAATGGCTGCGGATATGTTTGGTATGGAGTCCGCACTATTTTGTCCAAGTGGAACCATGACTAATCAGATAGCGATCAACGTTCATACACAGCCGGGTGATGAAGTAATCTGCAGCTATCAGTCGCACATTTACAATTTCGAAGGAGGTGGTATTGCCCGTAATTCAGGAGCTTCTGTAAAGCTAGTTGGAGACGACGCAGGATTGATAACCGCGGACGAGGTTAAAGCGTCAATCAATCCTCCGGATTCTCATTATTCTAACACTTCTCTGGTGTCAATTGAAAATACCACCAACAAAGGAGGAGGAAAGTGTTATGACCTACAAGAAATGAACAAGATTTCTCAAATCTGCAGGGACAATGGACTGAAGTTTCACCTTGATGGCGCACGGGTTTTCAACGCGATCGTAGCTAAGGAAGAGAATCCAAAAGAATATGGGAGATTGTTTGACTCGATTTCCATTTGCCTTTCTAAAGGACTGGGCGCTCCAGTTGGTTCCCTCTTAATTGGATCGGAAGAGTTTATTGCTAAAGCACACAGAGTCAGAAAAGTTATGGGTGGTGGAATGCGCCAGGCCGGATATCTTGCTGCTGCCGGAATTTACGCGCTGGAAAACAACATAGCCAGACTGGCTGATGATCACCACAGGGCCAAACACATTGCCAATTCTGTCGCCAACGCACCATTTATTCGAGGGACGGTTCAGCCGGAAACAAATATCCTGATGATTGACCTTGAAATTCCAGCCGAGGAATACCTGAAAAAGCTGGAAACCAAGGGTATTCTTGCTATTGGATTTGGCCCAAAACGAATCCGTGTAACAACCCACCTGGACTTAACTGAAGCACAAATTGAAGAAACGATTCAGGTAATGCAAAACTTAGATTAGTGGATTCAGTTCGGCGATAGCTTTGAAATCATCCACAGTAGCCCTACACATGCAGCAATGCTAATCGTAATGTTCCCGATAACCCAACCCCACTGATTGGTTTTTATTAGTTCGAGCGTCTCGTGGCTAAAGGTTGAAAACGTACTAAACCCTCCACAAAAGCCAACAAGTATCATTGCTTTCATGGATTCATTTACATTGGTTCGGGAAGCAAAAAACAAAAGTGCGATGCCCATTACAATGCAAGCACCCAGGTTGGCAATAAATGTTCCTAGCGGAAACGGACCAGAATAGAATTTTGCTGCTAGCTTACCAAATCCATATCTGGCCAAACTACCCAAACCTCCCCCTATAAATATGCCTAACCAAATCAAACCGCCTTCAAATTAAGAAAGTTGCGATAAAACCTAAACACGAGCCATCCCAGAAACAGACCTAACAATGCCCCACATATTACGTCAGCCGGATAATGCACTCCTAAATATATTCTGGAATACCCAATTAAACCTGCAACGAACCAGGCTACCCAAAGAATGCGTTTCTTGAAACACAGTCCAACAAAGGTTCCAATGGCAAACATATTAGAGGCATGTGAAGAGACAAAACTAGCGTCGATTCGACCGCGATACAATTCACCGTCTATTAAAACATTGTGAACCAGGTGCTTGATTTCTTCATTATAACCGGGTCGCCAACGCAGGAAAACATCCTTGAAAAGATGATTGGAAATTTGATCGGCCAGGCCAAATGCAACTAATCCTCCGGTGGTCAGGATCAGTCCCTTTTTCCAGCCATATTTTTTGATCAGAAAAACGACGGCGAGGGCATAAAATGGAATCCCAAACCACTTACTGGTGATTGCCAGAAAAACCTGATCAAAAAATGAGTTGTGAAAACCATTCAACCAAAGAAATATCTCCCGGTCTATAGACTCTAACCATTCCATCAGCTATTGATAGATTTCCATAACAGGTCCTTCAATTCCTGTAAGCCTTGTTGCGCTACTGAACTGATAAACAAGTATGGAACTTTCGGTAAATCCTGCCTGATTTCATCCTTCAGCTCGTCATCCAACATATCTGATTTAGAAATAGCCAAAATGCGTTGTTTATCCAGCAATTCAGGGTTGTACTGCTTTAATTCGTTCAGCAACACTTTATACTCACGGTGGATATCATCACTATCGGCTGGAACGAGAAACAGAAGAATAGAGTTGCGTTCTATATGGCGTAAAAATCTCAACCCCAACCCCTTCCCTTCGTGTGCTCCCTCGATAATACCCGGTATATCTGCCATAATGAACGACTGATGATCCCGATAGGCAACAATTCCGAGGTTTGGTACCAACGTAGTGAACGGGTAATTGGCTATCTCAGGTTTTGCAGCAGAAACTACCGACAACAGCGTTGATTTTCCAGCATTCGGGAAGCCTACCAGTCCAACATCGGCCAATACCTTTAGCTCCAGTATCTTCCACTCATCCTTACCGTCTTCCCCTGGCTGTGCGTAACGTGGTGTTTGGTTTGTGGATGATTTAAAATGGTTGTTTCCCTTACCGCCACGCCCTCCTTCCAGAAGTATTTGTTCTTCACCGTCTTCCGTGATTTCAAACAAGACCTCTCCGGTTTCAAAATCCTTTGCAATGGTACCAAGCGGAACCTCCAGAATTTCATCCTGGCCGTTGGCACCATGCTTCAAGTTCCCTAATCCGGGACCACCGTGTTCGGCTTTTACATGCTTCCGATACTTTAGGTGTAAGAGCGTCCACATTTGCTGGTTTCCCCTAACAATAATATGGCCACCTCTGCCACCATCTCCACCGTCAGGCCCGCCTTTAGCTGTGGTTTTGTCACGAAACAAGTGGGCAGACCCAGCTCCTCCCTTCCCGGATCTGCAGTTGATTTTAACATAGTCTACAAAGTTTGTTCCGGACATTTGTAAGCTTAAAGGGTAAAGACTAAAGATTCAGGCAGTCTGCCTCTTTCACCATTCCTGGGCTAATTACTAACTGATTCCGATTCAATTGCATCATATAAACGTTGGGTAATCTCATCGATTGCACCAACCCCATCAATCTCGATTAACTTATCCTGGTTGCTGTAGAAATCAGCCACCGGTGCCGTTTTAGCATTGTAGTTGTCGATTCTTGTTTGGATAACCTCAGGATCAGCATCATCCGGACGGCCAGAAGTTTTGGCTCGTTCAGAAAGTCTGCTCTTCAATTCCGGTTCGGGAACCACTAGAGACAACATCATGGAAACACTGGTATTCTTCGTTTCCAGAAAAGCATCCAGTGCCTCGGCCTGAGCTGTTGTTCTTGGAAATCCATCATAGATAACTCCCTTCGCATCGGGAAACTTTTGCACTTCCGACTCCAGAATTTTGATTGTAATCTCATCGGGAACCAATTCTCCTTTTTCCGAATAACTCCTGGCCAGTTTGGCCAAATCGGACTCAGGATCCAGCCCCCTGAACACATCTCCGGTAGAAATGTGTACAAGATCATATTTCTCTTTTAATCGTTCCGATTGAGTTCCTTTCCCCGCTCCCGGAGGACCAAACAATACAATATTCAACATGCTTATTCTTCTGTAATTATATAAATGTCCCGCAGGTTTCTCCCCAACCCATCATAATCGAGTCCATATCCTACGAGAAACTCATTTCCAACTTCCAATGCAACATAATCAATGGGATAACTCATTTGATAAGCATCTGGTTTAAACAGCAGCGTAGCTACTTTAATACTTTTCGCCCCTTTATCAGCCAATGATTTGAAAATACTATCAATAGTTACACCGGTATCTACAATGTCTTCAAGCACAATAATATCCCGTCCGGACACATCCTCATTTAAACCAACCAGTTCCTTGACCGTTCCCGTAGTAGAAGTGCCTTCGTATGAAGCTACTTTCAGGAAAGAAATTTCGCATTCCAGATCAACCTGACGGAGCAAGTCTGCGACAAACAAAAAGCTACCATTGAGTATTCCCAAAAACAGTGGATTTTTCCCTTTGTAGTCTTCTGAGATTTTTTGCGCCACCTGCTGAACGGCCTGGTTTAACTGTTCAGCACCAATGTGAGGACGAAAATGTTTGTCATGCAGACGAATTGTACTCATAAAAGAAGCGGTAAAGTTAGGAAAATTCACCGACCAAAATTGGTTGTATCTGGCTTCGGTTCTTAATTTTGCCTGCTTACAATCCGATTCAGGTTAGATATGAAACAACCCGTATCCTCCAATTTCAAGCTTGGAATTATTTCCGGTGGACAACTTGCTAAAATGCTGTGTAGCGCGGCTAACAACTGGGATATTCAAACTTATGTGATGGATGGTTCCCAAAAATCGCCGGCCTCCACCGTGTGTACAGACTTTACTCTTGGCAGCTATCTTGATTACGACGATGTCTTGAATTTCGGCCGCAAGGTGGACATGATCACCTTTGAAATTGAAAATGTAAATATTGAGGCGCTTCGACAACTGAAAACCGAAGGTGTAAGAATACTACCTGATCCGGATGCACTGGAGTTGATCTCAGACAAGGGGACTCAGAAACAATTTTATGCGGATCAGAACATTCCGAGTTCTCCCT
Organism: Parvicellaceae bacterium; assembly: GCA_965267315.1. Lineage (GTDB taxonomy): Bacteria > Bacteroidota > Bacteroidia > Flavobacteriales_D > Parvicellaceae. Next base: position 1,937,233 of record OZ253949.1, on the reverse strand, counting down.
TTAAGTTGTTTGAAAGTGATAAGAAAGTACTTGAAGCATTAAAAAGCGGAGCAATTAACTTTCCATTTGTTCAGAAGCTCCGGCGTATGGGCTATGACGGACGCGGAGTGCAAATTATTAAGGGAGAAAACGACCTGGATAAACTCTTCGATGCTCCTTCACTGGTGGAAGATCTGGTTGATCTGGAAAAGGAGATTTCCGTTATTGTAGCAAGAAATGAAAGTGGTGAAACCGAGTCATTTCCAACGGTAGAGATGGAATTCAACACGGAAGCCAATTTGGTTGAAATGTTGATAAGTCCTGCTTCTTTGGAGGAATCCGTAGAATGGAACGCCCATAAACTAGCCGGAGATGTTATTTCCGCACTGGATTATGTAGGGCTTCTCGCAGTAGAAATGTTCGTAACCAAATCGGGTGAGGTATTGGTCAATGAAGTGGCTCCAAGAACCCATAATAGCGGGCACCATACTATTGAGTCTTGTATGACCTCTCAATACGAACAGCAGTTAAGGGCTGTACTTAATTTCCCGCTCGGTAAGACCACAATGAAAAGTCCGGCGATAATGTTGAACTTACTTGGTGAACCAGATTATCGTGGGCCAGTTCGCTACGAGGGCTTCTCTCAGTGTCTGGCTCTGGAAGGTGTGAATATTCATATCTATGGTAAAACAGAAACCAGACCTTTCAGAAAAATGGGCCACGTAACGATTTTGGATGCCACACTTGAAGGAGCGAGAAAAAAAGCCAACTTTGTAAAAGAACATTTAAAAGTGATTGCATGAGTGCATTGGTAAAGATCATTATGGGTTCGGATTCGGACCTCCCTGTAATGCAGGCGGCAGCCGATATTTTAAACGAGCTTGGCGTTTCCTGGGAAATGACCATTGTTTCTGCACACAGAACTCCACACAGACTGGTTGAGTTTTCTGAAAATGCACATAAGGAAGGAATTGAAGTAGTAATTGCAGGCGCCGGAGGAGCAGCGCATCTTCCAGGGATGGTTGCTTCGATCAGCCCGTTACCCGTAATTGGTGTTCCAGTAAAATCATCCAATTCAATCGATGGCTGGGATTCTGTGCTGTCTATTCTTCAAATGCCAGGTGGTGTTCCTGTTGCAACCGTTGCTCTTAACGGTGCCAAAAACGCAGGTATTCTAGCTGCCCAAATCATTGGGGTAAAACACCCCGAGATTCGTCAAAATATTATCGACTATAAGAAAAAGTTAACGGATCAGGTGATGGAGAAGGTGGAGAAAATGGGGGGATAATTTTCTAAATGACTCGATTTCTTCTCTTAATATTCCTAATTTTTCTCAGCTTCTATAGTAATGCGCATCAAGAATTTACGATTCATGATTTAGACGGCAACAACCTATCTCTGGAAATGACCATTGATGGCGCAAACCATTCCGAAGAAATAGACTACAACAACTTCAGTGGGCAGGGGTATTATTATGGAAAGTGCCTTCACATTAACTTGATAAACTGGTCCGACACTACAGTTACATTTACGATCCCAACTGGTACTTACCTGAATTCGACAAATGCCGACATTCAAGATATGATGGTCACCCACGCATTTAAAATTACAGTGCCGCCAGGAGCAGAAGTAAACCGTTTACTTTGGGCCATGTGTTGCGAGATAAAAAAATTAGCACCGGAACCTAATTATTACTTAGAGCCGATAATACGTAAAGACACCAATTTGGTTAAACTCGCCAATTACTTTGAACAAAATGGAATTCAGAACGACATAGGACAGATCGCCCTATGGGCGGTTACGGATAGCGCATCGCTGGAAGATGTGGAACCCTACGAAGAAAAATATGGAAACATAGAGAAAAGTGTTGAAATCCTGGAAGAACTGGGGATTCAAGCGCCGCTTATCGACGACCTGGAGAATCAAAACAAAATTCTGTTAATTGTGGTGTCCATAATTGTTGGAGGCCTTGCGCTTGCGGCGCTTATCACCCTTATAATTGTACTGTTAAGAGGAAGAATGCAAAAAAAAGAGATTCACGAAATCATTTAGACATTCAAAAACCGCTGATTCCGTTTTGGACATCTTGTGTAATTCGTAAATTGTATCCATGAAGAGACCTCTTCTTATTCTATTTCTCTTTACTACCTTGCTGGCTTCAGCCGGCAACGAAAACTGGCATCTTGGCGCCAGAAGTGCAGGAATGGCACATTCTTCCGTTACACTTTTTGATGTTTGGTCTACCCACCATAATCAAGGTGGGTTGGGATGGTTGGAAAACCCTACTGCCGGAGTTTATTTCGAAAACAGATTTGGTCTTCCCGAATTGAGCCAAATGGGTGCAGCAGCAGCGGTACCAGTTGGATCCGGCGCATTTGGACTTAGTTATTCAGGGTTTGGCTGGTCGCTTTACAAAGAGAACAAAGTAGGACTGGCTTATGGAATGAAATTCAATGAAAAGATCTCAGGAGGAATTCAGGCAAATTACCATTCCATGCGACTTCCAAACAATTATGGTGCTAGTGCTACACTAACTGTTGAAGCCGGAATTCAGGCCAGGGTAACTGAGGAACTTACAATTGGCGCGCATCTTTTCAACCCTACCAGAGCTAAGCTCAACGAATTTAACGACGAGCGAATTCCAACCATTATGCGCGTTGGAGTGGGCTATCGCTTCTCAGATAGACTGCTTTTAACCTGCGAAGCAGAAAAAGACATTGAATTCAATGGAATATTCCGCGCAGGACTTGAATATATGCCAGGCGAAAAAGTGTATTTAAGAGGCGGAATCGCCACCAATCCAGGTATTGTAGCGTTCGGAGTTGGATTAAAGTTAGATGCTCTGAAGGTAGATTTAGCCAGTACCTGGCATCAGGTTCTCGGATTTAGCCCGCAGATTTCATTGTCATATGATCTGGTTAAAAAGTGAGATTGAAATGGATACATAGCTTGCTCCTTTTGTTTCCATTCCTGGGTTTGGCCCAAACCGTATCTCCGGATGACAAAGATGCTGAACACGACCAACAAAAATTCAATTTGTTGGAGCAGCGAATTGAGATCATTGCCGAAAATCTTGAAGATGAGGATCTGGATTTTACCACACTTTTTGATTACCTGAGCTACATTTATGATCACCCCCTAAATCTGAACAACCCCAGGAACGCAGATGAACTTGAGCAACTTAAACTACTTACGGATGTGCAAATTAACGACCTGTACGAACACATCAGGGTAAATGGCAAGTTGATCTCGATCTACGAGTTGCAGGCAATTCCAAGCTGGGATCTGGCCACCATAAAAAATGTCCTTCCTTTTGTAACTGTAAATACGGACTTGTATGCTCCAAACATTACCTTGAAGGAACTTGTCAAGAATAGCAGCCAGGAGCTATTCCTTCGCTATTCCAGAATCCTGGAGGAGCAGAAGGGCTACTCCGATATTTCTGATTCGGCACTGGCCGCCAGTCCAAATAGCCGCTATTTAGGAGATCCCAACAAATTGTACGCACGATACAGATTTAAATTCAGAAACAACGTAAGCATCGGTTTTACTGCGGAAAAGGATGCCGGAGAAGAATTTTTTAAAGGGACTCAGAAGCAAGGATTCGACTTTTACTCTGGTCATGCCTACCTCAAAGGATTCGGTAAACTAAAGGCATTAGCCATTGGAGATTATCACGCTCAATTCGGACAAGGCCTGACGGTATGGAGCGGTCTGGCTTTTGGGAAAAGTGCAGATGTAATGTCTTCCAAAAGGAACGCCATTGGTCTTAGGCCTTATGCCTCGGTTGATGAAAACCTATTCTTACGAGGTGCTGGGGCAGCTATCGAAATCGGTAATATTCAGTTTACCGCATTTGGATCTAAAAAAAGGATAGATGCGAATGTAGACTACGACGATACCACAAGCACCATCGAAGGAGTAACCATTACTTCATTTCAACAAACAGGACTGCACAGAACTCCAGGTGAATATGAAGATCGCAAAGCGATTGGTGAAACGCATATGGGAGGGAATTTGCAATTTGGTAACCGTAGATTTAAGGTAGGTATTACCGGTTTACATAGTCGCTATGATGCAAATGTTCAACGGAATCTTGACATCTACAATCAGTTTGATTTTAATTCCAGCGAAAATACCGTAGTGGGAACCGATTATAACTTCTTGCTTCGCAATTTTAATTTCTACGGTGAAGTGGCACGAAGTGCGAACGGTGGACTTGCGCAACTACACGGCGCCTTGATCTCACTGGATCCTCAGGTTGCGCTGTCGTTGGTTTACAGGAAATACGACCGGGACTTTCAAAACAACCTGAGCAATGCTTTTGCTGAAAGCAGTCGCAATGTCAATGAAACAGGCCTTCAAGTGGGACTTACACTTTCTAAAGGCAAACAACTTCAACTAAATGCATATATGGATCAGTTTAAGTTCCCCTGGATGCGCTTTCAGGTTGATAAACCGGCTACCACGGGACATGATTATTTGGTGCAACTACAATACCGCCCAAGCAAGAAACTAATCATGTATGGTCGCATCAGAAAAAGAGACCGACCCATCAATACCGAAGTTGATCTTGACGACATTGATTTCGTAGTTGCCAGACACCAAACGAACTATCGATACAACATCAGCTATAAAGTTTCAGATGCTTTCACCTTGCGCAACAGGGTTGAATTTGTCAATTTCAAACGAGGAGATTCCGAAACCGAAAATGGCTACATGATTTATCAGGATGTTTTGTTCAAACCAATGAGTAGCAATCTTTCGTTCTCCTTTCGTTATGCGTTGTTTGAAACCGATTCTTACGATGCGCGCATCTATGCCTATGAGAACGATGTGCTATACTTCTTTTCCATTCCTGCCTACTATCGAACAGGCACAAGAACCTATCTTACCGCGCGCTACAGAGTACGACGAGGAATAGACATTTGGTTAAGATGGGCTCAGTGGCACTTTAACAATGAGACCGAAGTAGGGTCGGGAAACGAGGTTATTTCGGGCAATATCAGAACCGATATCCGTGCCCAGATTCGATTCAAGTTCTAGCCAACCGGAGATGTTAAAAAACCGATACTACTTTATCATTCTCGGAATACTTGTAGCAGTTGTAGTCGGCATAAGCTTGCAGATGTACAACATGCCAACGAGAAATACCGGCAGTGCTGTTTTCACGCACTACAACAATTATTTGATCTTCAAAAACTCGTTTTTTCACCTGTCAGAAGGGCTTAACCTTTATCAAGCCTACCCGAATGAGGTCTGGGATTTGTACAAATACGCCCCTGTCTTCAGTCTTTTCATGGGGCTTTTTGCCTGGATGCCAGATTGGGCGGGTTTGATCTGCTGGAACCTGCTGAATGCAGTAGTATTGTTTTTGGGAGCCCGCCGGTTCGACTTTGGCAACAGGAAACTCGCACTATTCTTCTGGCTATTTGTAATTGTAGAATTAGTCACCTCGCTACAAAACTCTCAATGTAATGTACTAATTATTGGCCTATTCATGCTGGCACACAACGCATTCGAACGGAAGAAGATGGCCTGGGCAGCCCTATTTTTAACCCTTACAGTTTTCATTAAACTATTTGGTCTGGTTGCATTCGCACTTTTTCTGTTGTATCCAAAGAAAGGGAAGTTCATTTTGTTTAGTGCCTGTTTCTTCATCCTCTTTGCTTTCCTACCCATTGTTGTTACGGGTTGGGATGAACTGGTATGGCAATACGGCAATTGGTTGGAATTACTCACAAGCGACCACTCCACTTCGCGGGGCTTTTCCGTAAATAGCTGGCTTCAGGCTTGGTTTGGGTTCGAATCGCACAAACTGGCAGTTACCATAATTGGTATTCTTCTGTTTCTTATCCCCTTAACTTTCCTGAAAAAATACCGAGATCCCAGATTCCGGAAGCTGATACTTGCCAGTATTGCCATTTGGGTAGTGATCTTCAATCACAAGGCAGAATCGGCAACTTACATTATTGCTGTAGTTGGTGCTTACATCTGGTTTTCTGCGTCGGCAAGAAACTGGCCTCATTGGGTTTTGCTAATATTCTGCCTGCTTTTCACGGTGCTGTCTCCTACCGAACTGTTCCCTGTTCTGCTAAAAGAAAAATTTGTGGCTCCCTATGTAATGAAGGCGGTACCCTGCATTGTGATTTGGGTGGCAATTCTCGTTGAGAGTATTCGCCTCAAGCCTTTGCCTGCAGTCGAAGCTTCTTAGATATCCTCAGCAGATAATATAGACAAATTAGTGCCGCAGCGGTATCTGCTACTGGAAATGAATACCACACACCATCCAACCCGAACAATAATGGTAAAATTAAAACTGCCGGAATCAGGCAAAAAGTTTGCTTGGTAAGGGTCAGTAGAGCCGCAGGTATAGGCTTCCCAATGGCCTGATAGTAGCTGCTTCCAATAAAAGGCAACATGACCAAAGGAGTAGCCATAAACACATAAAAAATGGCATCGGAAGCATGAGAGACCATCTCCCCCTTCACTCCAAACCATCCTGGAATTACTGATGCTGAAAGCAGTAAAATGGCACACAGTACGGTAGCTATCAAGGTTCCGGACCATACCGAAAAGGATATTGCCTTCCTTACTCTGTCTAACTTTCTGGCGCCGTAATTATAACCGGCAATTGGCATAAACCCCTGGGAAATGCCGATTAATGGAAAAAACGCAAACATCGCGATTCGTGAAGCTACTCCGTAGGAAGAATAAGCCATTTCCCCGCCATTTACAACAGCTATATCCTGTTCGCCATACTTGTGCAGCGACCAACTCAACACAATCATAAGCACGGATATGGAACCTTGTCGCAACAAGCTAACAAATCCTATTGAAGAAATTTGACCAACAATCCGCCTGTTTAATTTCATGTCGGCGAGGCGAAATTTTAACTCCGATTTTCCCGATAGGAAGTAGAAAAAGGCAAATAAGGCGCTAAGAACAAACGAAAGACTGGTTGCCCAGGCAGCACCACTTATTCCCCAACCAAGTTGACGAATAAAAATATCGTCTAACAGGATATTACTGACCGAAGGTATCAGCAGAATCATCATTGCAATGGAGGCTCGGCCTTCTGCCCGAATGTTATTATTAGACATCATACCCCAGGCCAAAAACGGCACTCCGATAAATACAATCATAAAATATTCGTAGCCCATGTCAAACAACTCATCTTTGGCTCCGAACAACCTTACCAATGGCCCGGGAATACTATAACATATAACATAAATGACAGCCATGGCTATCACTACCAGAGTAACCTGATTGTTAAATGCAAGACCTGCTTTACGGTCATCTCCTGCTCCTAATGCCCTGGAAACAATTGATGAGCCGCCAATTCCTATTGCCATTCCAAGTACAGCAAATAAGAACACAATGGCCGAAACAGCCGTTACCGCTCCAATAGCCTTTGGGTCAATGTACTTACCAAGATAAATGGTATCCACCACCGAATTTATGGACATGGCCATAAAACCTAACGCAGCAGGAAGCGCTTGTTTAAAAAGTAATCTTCCAACCGGTTGAGTTCCTAGTACTTCTGATCTGGCCATTAATTTGGTAAAGCGACGGGCTAAGGTACAGAAACCGCGGTTCCTCTAGTTGGCGTCTATTAGAAATTCTCCACTAAAGTGCCCATCTTGCCTTCATGTGCATCATTGAGTGCTTCGATAATCTCACGTTGCGTATTCATCACAAATGGGCCATAGCTGGATACAGTTTCCTTAATCGGGGCACCAGACAAATACAGACATTTTGTATCTTCAATAACCTCCAACTCAAACCCATCTCCAGAATCATCAAAAACCACCAAATTCTTTCCAGTAACCTCTTTCCCGTTGATCTTAACCAATCCGTCAAGTAAGTAAAGCATGACGTGATGTTTAGGATTGGTTACCACTTTACTGACACCACTTGCTTTGAGATAGCCCATGGCAGAAACCACTTCGGTATTGGATATAACGGGGCCTTTGGCACCATGAAATGTACCTGATACAACGCCAAATGTAAAAAGGCCATCTTCACTCTCCCAGTTCGGAATTTCGTCTCGGGAGTATCCCTGATATGAAGGTTCATCCATTTTGTGGGCGGCTGGCGTATTTACCCATAGTTGAACAAATTCCTGTTGATCATCGGAACCGACCAATTCCGCCGGGGGTCTTTCCGAGTGGGTAATTCCACTACCGGCATTAATCCACTGCACACCTCCGGAATATATAATGCTGTCGTTACCTAGTGAATCCCGATGATGCACTCCCCCATTAAAAACAAAACTTACCGGCGAAAAACCCCGGTGCGGATGTGGCCCGACACCACTATGTTCTGCTCCTCTTGCATTTTTATAGGATATCTCAGCATGGTGGAGCAACAGAAACGGATCGACCATCTCCAATCCTTGTGCTGGTAATGGCTGCCTTACAGGAAAACCTCCCATGTCTACCACATTCGACGGTGAGATTAATTTGATCTCTCTATTATTCATACTCTTAGGTTATTTCGGTTATTGTTTCAAAAAGCTGGACAACGTTTGAGGGTTTCTCATTATAGAGCCTATCCAAATCATTACTAAAATGGCTGATTGTACAATAATTGGATCTCCCATTGACATGTGAATGACAATGGCTCCTCCCATGTATGAGGATAGTAGTAAGGTACCCGCCGACTGCGTTCGGGGAATTAGAAAGAGCACCGTGCTTAGAATCTCACCAATTGCAATAATAATTTTCCAATCTTCTAAGCCAAACCTTTCAAATTCAGAGTCCATTGCTCCAGACAACTTACCTCCGGCACTCATCAATAACATAACTCCCATTAATCCTGAAACCACCCAGCCGATTACACGGACGGCCTTGTTTCCCATTTTTCCTTTTGAACTATTTTCCATGTAAAATACTTTTGTAAATTTTTTTACTCCCTGATCTTATCCAACAGGTTACTCATTAGCCTAGCTTCTTCCTCGGTGATATTTAATGCTGAAATGTCGAAACCTACTTTTTGTTTTTCATCAATTTCCTTAAGTAGTTTTAGCCCGGTATCGGTTATTTGAACATATACAACCCTTCTGTCGGCATCACATCTTCTTCGTTCGATAAGCCTTTTATCCAGTAGCTTATCTGCTAACCTGGTAGCATTCGGAGCTTTCTCCACCATCCTGTCCTTCACCACACTCATCGCCATCCAGTCGCCTGCACCTCGCAAGATTCTAAGTATATTATACTGTTGCGGCGATACATCAAATGGTTTAAGAAACTCGATATGGCGATTTCTCATCCAACCAGCGGTATAAGCCAAATTGACAACAAACCGCTGCTTATTGCTCTCAAACCTGCTCTTTATCTCCTCGTCTATCGAAGCCATACTTGTCTAAATGTAAAACTAGATACAATTAATTTATTTACCAAGGAAAATATTACACTTTGACCAATTTGTCAGAATTTAACATGGTCAGCATTCATTTGAGCCTACTCACCAGCAAGCCTGGCAATCATTAAATGTATAGAAAGTTCTTTCCAGGGTAATACGCCGTTTGACCGAGTTGCTCTTCAATTCTAAGCAACTGATTGTACTTAGCAATACGATCTGAACGAGACGCCGAGCCTGTTTTGATCTGACCACAATTAAGTGCAACTGCCAGATCTGCAATCGTATAATCTTCTGTCTCACCAGATCGGTGGCTCATTACGGAGTTGTACGTAAACTTCGTAGCCATATTTACCGCATCTATCGTTTCCGTAAGGGTTCCGATTTGATTTACCTTAATCAGAATCGCATTGGCCGTTGCAGTTTGAATGCCTTCAGCCAATCGATTTGTATTGGTTACGAAAAGGTCATCGCCAACCAACTGACATTCTGTTCCGATAGCGGCTGTTAACTCTCTCCATCCAGTCCAATCGTCTTCTGCCAGGCCATCTTCAATTGAAACAACGGGATATTTTTTCACCCAGTCTTGCCAGAAAGTAACCATTTCTGAGGAAGTCATTTCATCTCCCGTAGACTCAAACCTGTACTTACCATCCTTATAGAATTCTGAGGACGCGGCATCGAGTGCAATGTAAATGTCTTCGCCTGGTTTGTATCCAGCCTTTTCTATTGCTTGTAATACCACCTCAATAGCCTCTTCATTGGAGCCAAGATTAGGCGCAAAGCCTCCTTCATCTCCAACATTGGTGCTCATCCCTTTGGACTTAAGAACTGCTTTGAGATGATGAAATACTTCCGTCCCCATCCTTAGCGCTTCGCTAAAAGATTCAGCTCCAAATGGCATCACCATAAATTCCTGAATATCTATTTTGTTGTCGGCATGAGAACCGCCATTAAGGATATTCATCATTGGTACTGGAAGGGTAACGGCATTCACTCCACCCACATATCTGTATAGTGGTTGGCGCAACTCTGAAGCTGCAGCTTTGGCGACCGCCAAAGACACTCCCAGAATAGCATTTGCTCCTAGCTTGGCCTTATTCTCGGATTCATCCAGAGCAATCATGGTACGGTCAATTAGGTTCTGATCAAAGACATAATAACCATTGAGCGCTTCGTTAAGTGTTGTATTAACGTTTTCAACTGCCTTCAGAACACCTTTCCCCATGTAGATGCCCGCATCGTTATCACGGAGTTCCACTGCTTCATGAATTCCGGTAGAAGCACCTGATGGTACGGCGGCTCTGCCGAAGCCCCCCTGATCAGTATAAACATCCACTTCTACAGTTGGATTTCCGCGCGAATCCAAAATTTGCCGTGCCTCGATTTGAGCTATTTGTCCCATGTTGTTAAGATGAAAGACAAAAGATTAAAAGACGAAAGACTTGCAGTAGCTATGCATTCAAGTCTTTCGTCTTTTGTCTTAAAATCTTCTGTCCAAAATTACTATGCTGTTGCTGCTGTTTTAGCCTTTACAATATTTTCAATAAACTGATCAAACAAGTATCTGGAGTCATGAGGCCCAGGATTCGCTTCGGGGTGATACTGCACAGAGAATGCTGGTTTGTTTACTAACCGAATTCCTGCCAGTGTGTCGTCGTTCAAATGAACGTGCGTTACTTCAACTGCCGGGTTATTCCTGGCCACTTCCATATCCACAACAAATCCGTGGTTCTGAGAAGTGATTTCACATTTCCCGGTAACCAGATTTTTGATCGGATGGTTGATACCACGATGACCGTTGTGCATTTTCCTGGTGGTGAGTCCCTGACTCAATGACAGCACCTGATGCCCTAAGCAAATCCCAAAAATCGGATATCCGGTTTCAACCAATTCTTTTACGGTTTCAACTACTTCGGGCATAGCCGAAGGATCCCCCGGTCCATTGGAGAGCATTATCCCGTCGGGATTCCAGGTTTTAATTTCCTGCGCACTGGTATTCCATGGAAATACCTTCACATGGCAACCTCTTTCTACCAGACACCTCACTATGTTCTTCTTCACCCCGATATCAAGCAAGGCTACTCGGTGGTCGTTACCAACTCCTTCTTCATAAGGCTCCGAACATGACACTTTCGAGGACAATTCCAACCCTTCCATTGAGGGAACCTCTGCCAACTGCGCTTTTAACTTGTCAATATCAAGTTCTTCTGATGAAATGATGGCATTCATTGCTCCTTTGTCGCGGATGTGCCGAACCAGTTTTCGTGTATCAATGTCACAGATAGCAACCAAATTATCACGTTCAAAGTAATCCTGGAGTGTTCCGGTTTCTCCGTAACGAGAGGCGACTTCTGAAAACTTCTTACAAACCATTCCGGATATCTTCACGGAATCCGATTCCACTTCGTGCTCCTGCACACCATAATTGCCAATATGAGAAGTGGCCATGACCAAAATCTGCTGGTAATAAGACGGATCTGTGAAAATTTCCTGATATCCGGTCATTCCGGTGTTGAAGGCTATCTCTCCCGTAGTGGTGCCAATTGCACCTGCTGAGTAGCCGTGAAAAACGGTGCCATCTTGCAATAAAAGTACGGCACGGGTTCTCTCTTTATGACTCATGGTGCAAAGATAGGTGCAGAATTATTTTTTGCCAGAAAAATAATGTGAGAAGTTGTTAAGGATATTAAATGGATGTTAACAACTGAGGTTAAACGTTAAAGCGGAAAGCGGAAAGAAAAACAACTGTGCTTTCTTCTTTTAAGCTTTAACATTTAAGCAAAAAAGGCGTTCCGATAGTTATCGGAACGCCTTTTTCTATAATGGTAAGTTTTCTTACTCTTCTTCAGACTTTGAATCTTCTTCCGTTGATTCTTCAGTAGTCGCTTCCGGCTCAGCAGCAGGAGCTTTCTCCTCTGTTGTTTCTTCAGCTACTTCTTCCGTTGCCTCAGCAGTTTCAGCTACTACTTCAGCGGCTGCTGCAGCTTCAGTAACATCCTCTTTTGCATCCTCCGGAGTTGCTTCCGTTGCAGCTTCAGTAGCTTCCGCAACAGGTGCAGCAGCTGGCTTAGCACCACCTTTACCTCCACCTCTTCGGCTTCTTCTTGATTTCTTAGCTGGCTTAGAATCAGACAACATCAATTCATTAAAGTCTACAAGTTCGATGTAACACATCTCAGCATTATCACCAATTCTGTTGCCCAGTTTGATGATTCTGGTATAACCACCTTGTCGGTCTCCAACCTTTGGTGCTACTTCTCTGAACAGTTCAGACACAGCATGCTTGCTATGTAAACTTCTGAATACCATTCTTCGTGAGTGCATCTCATCAGTTTTAGATCTGGTGATTAGAGGCTCAACAAATGTTCTAAGCGCTTTGGCCTTAGCTACAGTTGTTTTGATTCTTTTGTGTTCTATCAGGGAGCACGCCATGTTTCTTAACATTGCCTCTCTGTGCGCTTTTTTTCTCCCTAAATGATTGAACTTTTTTGCGTGTCTCATCGCTTTATATTTGCGCCGGCCCTCCGAGTCCCGATACCTGTCAGGACTCGATCAGGATTCCGACTTTTAATACTAATTTCTAGTCTTTATCTAATTTGTACTTCGAAACATTCATTCCGAAAGACAATCCTTTTGACTCGATTAGATCTTCCAACTCTGTAAGTGATTTCTTACCGAAGTTTCTGAATTTCAACAGATCGTTCTTATTGTAAGAAACGAGATCTCCAAGAGTTTCCACGTCTGCAGCTTTAAGACAGTTCAATGCTCTAACGGAAAGATCCATATCAACAAGCTTGGTCTTAAGCAGCTGACGCATGTGAAGCGAAGTCTCATCAAACTCTTCAGTTTCAGCTTTCTCGTCATCATCCAATGTAATTCTCTCATCTGAGAACAACATGAAATGATGAATCAAGATTTTAGCAGCTTCTTTAAGCGCATCTTTCGGATGGATTGATCCATCTGAATCGATTGCAAGAACCAACTTTTCGTAGTCAGTCTTTTGCTCTACCCTGTAGTTTTCGATGCTATACTTTACATTTCTGATTGGAGTAAAAATTGAATCCACGAAAATGGTTCCAACAGGAGCTCCTCCTGATTTGTTCTCCTCAGCAGGAACATAACCTCTTCCCTTTGCAATAGTTAACTCAATGTTCAACTTCACGGAAGACTCCATGTTACAAATCACTTGATTTGGGTTCAAAACCTGGAACGCAGAAGTGAAGTTTCCTATATCACCGGCGGTCAAAGTATCCTGCCCTGCGATATTGATCACTACTTTCTCAGAATCAGTATCCTCAATCTGTCTTTTGAATCGAACTTGCTTCAAATTCAAAACGATCTCAGTTACGTCTTCCACTACTCCTTTAATAGTAGAGAATTCGTGATCTACTCCTTCAATCTTCACCGAAGTGATTGCAAATCCTTCCAGAGATGAAAGAAGAATTCTTCTTAGTGCATTACCTACAGTAATACCATACCCTGGTTCTAGTGGACGAAATTCGAACTCTCCATGATTGTCATCAGAAGAGATCATGATCACCTTGTCCGGTTTTTGAAAATCTAAAATTGCCATATTGTTTTGTTCTTCTTTTTAATTGTTCTCCGGTTGCGCGGTTTAAAAGCTTGAAGAAACGGCTGATAAACCCTTTGGCCGAAGTCCAATGTATTTGATTATTACTTCGAGTAAAGCTCGACGATCAATTGTTCCTTGATGTTTTCCGGAATTTGCTCTCTTTCCGGCACTGCAGCAAATTTTCCACTCAATGAACCACCATCCCACTCTAACCAATCGTGTTGGCTTGAGTTAGCGGCAAGTGAGTTAGAAATTACCTCTAGTGATTTAGACTTTTCTCTAACACTAATCACATCCCCAACCTTCAATTGGTACGAAGGAATGTTTACGATATCTCCATTCACGGTAATGTGTCTGTGTGATACCAGCTGACGTGCACCTCTTCTTGTCGGAGCAATTCCCAGTCTGAACACTGTATTGTCCAATCTGGACTCACAAAGTTGCAACAGGATCTCACCAGTAATTCCCGGGCGAGCATTTGCTTTCTTAAAAAGGTTTGAGAATTGTCTTTCCAGAATACCATACGTGTATTTCGCTTTTTGCTTTTCAGCAAGCTGAATTGCGTATTCCGATTTCTTACCTCTTCGTCTGTTCGGTCCGTGTTGTCCCGGAGGGTAAGCTTTCTTTTCTAGCGCTTTGTCTGGTCCAAAGATTGGCTCTCTGAACTTTCTAGCGATTTTGGACTTTGGTCCTGTGTATCTAGCCATTTTTTATGTTTTTTGAAGGGAGATTATGAATTAAGGCTTGTCCTTCGATAATCAATTTTCCCTTCGTTGGTTTTACTAAGTTACCTGCTTGCAAGCGGTAATCGCCTGCGGCTCGGAGTTCGTCAGGATATTCATGACCATAGCCATGTCCTTCCAGACATTGTTATTTATACTCTTCTCTTCTTTGGAGGTCTACATCCGTTGTGCGGAAGTGGGGTAACATCGACGATCTCTGAAACCTCCACACCATTGTTATGGATGGTTCTGATAGCAGATTCTCTTCCGTTACCTGGTCCTTTAACGTAAACCTTCACTTTACGAAGTCCGAATTCATAGGCTTCTTTCGTACACTCTTCAGCAGCAACCTGAGCCGCGTAAGGTGTGTTCTTCTTAGAACCTCTGAATCCCATCTTACCGGCGGATGACCAGGAGATCACCTCACCCTTATTGTTGGTAAGAGAAATAATAATGTTGTTAAAAGAAGCATGAATGTGCGCCTCGCCGATTGCGTCGACCTTCACATTCTTCTTGATCTTTTTATTTGACTTTGCCATTTTAATTTATTTGTGACTTTGTCGCCTTGTCAAACCCTTTACGGTTGCCTAATTGGTCCGTTAGGAGCTTGGGCTTACAGCCTGATCATTTACCTGTTGATTGGTTGTTGATGGTTTTTTGTTGGTTGTTTTCCATTGAACCAATAACCAGCAACATTCAACTATCAACCATTACTTCGTTGCCTTCTTCTTGTTAGCAACAGTTTTCTTTTTACCTTTTCTGGTTCTAGAGTTATTCTTGGTTCTCTGCCCTCTAAGCGGAAGTCCCATTCTGTGGCGAATCCCTCTTTGACAACCGATGTCCATCAATCGCTTGATGTTCAACTGAGTTTCAGATCGAAGTGCACCTTCAACCTTAAACTCGTCGCCAATGATCGTACGGATTGCTCCCAACTGATCATCGTTCCAATCCTGAACTTTGATGTTGTGATCAATACCAGCCTGATCTAAGATTTTTGCCGCTGAACTTCTTCCAATACCATAGATGTAGGTCAAACCAATAACCCCTCTTTTGTTCTTTGGTAAATCAATTCCTGCAATTCTTGCCATACTGTTTGTTTTAGCTTAAAGGAGAAAGGGTAAAGAAGAAAGTGGCTTAAAGCTTCTTTCACCTTTTGGCTTTCGCCTTTCAACTTTTTTACTACCCTTGTCTTTGTTTAAACTTCGGGTTCTTCTTGTTAATTACATAAAGGCGTCCCTTTCGTCTTACAATTTTGCAATCCGCAGAACGTTTCTTTAATGATGCTCTTGTTTTCATAACTTTTTCTACGCTTTGGGAAAACCCTTGGCTTATTTGTATCTAAATGTTATTCTACCTTTGGTTAAATCATATGGCGACATCTCAACCTTCACCTTATCTCCTGGCAAAATTTTGATGTAATACATCCTCATTTTTCCGGAAATATGTGCCGTAATTATATGTCCATTCTCTAACTCCACTCTAAACATCGCGTTAGACAATGCTTCTATAATCACTCCATCTTGTTCTATCGACGCTTGTTTCGCCATATGTTGTTGTTTAGTTTTTAGTTGTTAGTTTTTAGTTGTTTGGATGTTCCTCAAACAACTAAAAACTAACAACTAACTACTTTTCTTATTTAATTCTTCTTCAATAAATTCAAAAGTTGAAAGAACCATAGGCTTTCCTTTGGCCACTGCAACGTCATGCTCAAAGTGTGCCGAAGGTTTACCATCGGAAGTAACAATTGTCCATCCATCTCGAAGCTGCTTTACATTCTTCGTTCCCATATTAATCATAGGTTCGATAGCAAGCACCATTCCTTCTTTAAGTTTGGATCCTCGCCCTCGTTTTCCATAGTTAGGAACCTGGGGCTCTTCGTGCAAGCTTTTTCCAAGTCCGTGTCCAACGAGTTCTCTTACCACGCCAAAACCGTTCTCTTCGGCGTATGATTGACAGGCATAACCAATATCTCCAAGTCTGTTACCAGCAATGGCAGCAGCCACTGACCGTTCCAAACATTCTTTCGTTACTTCAAGTAGCTTTTTAACTTCTGCCGAGACCTCGCCTATCTCAAAGGTGTAGGCTGAATCTCCATAGAAACCATTTTTTAGCACGCCACAGTCTACAGAAACAATGTCTCCTTCTTTCAAAGGATTCGCATTGGGAATACCATGTACAACTGCTTCATTAACCGATGTACATAATGAATTCGGAAACCCACCGTAACCAAGAAATCCCGGTTCGGCTCCATTGTCCCGAATAAATTCTTCTGCGACCTTATCTAACTCCAGAGTAGAAACTCCTGGTTTGATGTGCTTAGCTACTTCTGCTAAGGTCTTTCCAACAAGCAAAGAACTTTCACGAATAAGTTCTATTTCTTCATTCGTTTTTAAGAAGACCATTACTGCTTCTTAAAATGCCTGGCCTACTGGCGGTAATGAGGAACCTCTTCCCTTAATCTTGGTTCCCTTCATCAATCCGTCGTAGTGATTACTTAGTAAGTGGCTTTCCACCTGCTGTAGGGTATCAAGGACCACACCCACCATAATCAGGAGTGATGTACCTCCGTAGAACAGAGCAAAATTTTGTTGTACCCCGAAGAAGTTGTGTGCTATGGCTGGAAGTACAGCAACAACCGCTAACAGGATAGATCCCGGTAAAGTAATTCGGGATAATAAGTTATCTATGAAGTCGGCTGTCTTTCTTCCTGGTTTAACACCCGGAATAAAACCTCCCGACCGTTTCAAGTCATCGGCGATTTGTTGAGGGTTTACGGTCACCGCCGTGTAGAAGTATGTAAACACAATAATCAGCAGTGCAAATACCAGATTGTAAGTAAATCCGAACACGTCCGAGAACGTTGCTCCAAGTCCAGGTATGAGCGCTGGCACGAACATAATTGCCTGAGCAAAGATAATTGGCATCACCCCGGCCGCGTTAACCTTTAATGGTAGGTACTGACGCTGTCCCTGAGCCAACATTTGACGCCCGCCTCTGCCTCCAACAACGCGCTTGGCATGTTGAATAGGAATACGTCTTGTTCCCTGAACCAAGAGAATACAAAATGCGATTACTAAAAGGAAGAATACAATCTCCACCAGGAAAATTACCATTCCCATGTGATCCATCTTGAAGTTCATTTCCTCTACAAAAGCACCAGGGAATCTTGCAATAATTCCAATCATGATCAGAAGTGATATTCCGTTCCCGATTCCCTTATCGGTAATTCTTTCACCAATCCAAACCACGAACATTGTTCCGGCCACCAGGATAAACAAGGCTCCAATATACCACAGCCAGCCATCGTTCACAACCGCGCCCGGACTACTGTATACATACATTCCAAGGTAGGTTGGCGCCTGGAAAGCACAGATGATAATGGTCAGGTATCTGGTCCATTGATTGATCTTTTTACGGCCACTTTCTCCTTCTCTTTGCAACTTCTGAATAGCCGGAACCGCAATTCCCATCAGCTGCATTATAATAGATGCAGAGATGTATGGCATAATACCCAGTGCAAAAATTGAAGCATTGTTAAATGCTCCTCCGGTGAACAGATCCAACAGACCACCTAGTCCACCACTGGCTCCTCCCAATTCATTATTATCAACACCTGGAAGAATCACAAAACATCCGATTCTGTAAACCAAAACCAGTCCGAGAGTAAGCAATATCCTTCCCCTCAGATCATCGATCTTCCAAATGTTTCTTAGTGTCTCAAAAAACTTCTTCATCTGTTCTTAGATGGTTCAATGCCCCGTTGTTTCCTTATTTCAGCAAGGACGTCAACGGGGCCAATTTATTTAAGCATATTTCCGTTTGGAAACATGAATTTTACTCTTCCTCCTCCGCTAATGCTTCGGTTGGTTTGTCTTCAGTTTTTACGGCTTTTGCTTCCGCCTTTGGTGTTGCAACAACTACTTTACCTCCAACGATTTCCGCTTTTCCGCCTTTTGCTTCAATGGCTGTTTTAGCTGAAGCTGAGAAAGCGTGTGCTGAAATATCCACCTTTGATGTCAATTCTCCTCTTCCAAGAATCTTCACCAGGTCTTTTTTGCCTGCCAATCCATTTGCAATCAAAGTTTCCACGTCAATTGCTTTCATCTTTTTAGAATCCACAAGCATCTGAATCGTATCAAGGTTGATTCCTTTATACTCTACTCTGTTTGGATTGGTAAATCCAAATTTTGGCACTCTTCTTTGAAGTGGCATTTGTCCACCTTCAAATCCGATCTTTTTAGAGTATCCGGATCTGGATTTAGCTCCTTTGTGTCCTCTTGTAGAGGTTCCACCTGTTCCAGCACCTTCACCTCTTCCAACTCGCTTTCTGCTTTTGGTTGATCCTTTCGCTGGTTTGAGATTACTTAAGTCCATTTTTTTTGTTGTTTGTTGCTGGTTGATGGTTAGTTGTTGGTGTGCAACCTCCAACTATCAACCAATAACTATTATTTATTCAGAAACACTCACCAGGTGCTTCACTTTATCTACCATTCCTAAAATCTGAGGAGTGGCCTCTTTCTCAACTGTTTGGTTCATTTTTTTCAAACCAAGAGCCTGCAAAGTTAACTTTTGATTCTTAGGTCTGTTAATTGAACTTCTAATTTGAGTAATTTTTATTGTTGCCATCGTATTTTGTTTGTTGTCGGTTCTTGGTTTGTTGTTGGTGGTTAACCACCAACTATCAACCAATAACTATCAACAGTTACCTCATTATCCGTTAAATACTTTTTCCATACTAACGCCTCTCTGTCTGGCAACTGCTGCCGCATCTCTCAATTGAGAAAGAGCATCGATAGTAGCCTTCACCACATTGTGTGGGTTCGAAGAACCTTGAGACTTCGCCAGTACATCTTTAACACCTACACTCTCCAGTACTGCACGCATCGCTCCACCTGCAATAACACCGGTACCGTTAGAGGCCGGCTTGATAAACACCTTTGCTCCTGAGTACTTTCCATACTGCTGATGAGGAATAGTTCCTTTAATCACCGGCACCTTAATAAGGTTCTTTTTTGCATCGTCAATTGCCTTAGCTATTGCTTCGGTAACTTCTTTTGCTTTACCCAGACCGTGTCCTACAACACCATCTTCGTTTCCTACAACCACGATCGCAGAGAAGCTGAACGTTCTACCACCCTTGGTAACCTTTGTTACCCGATTGATAGTAACCAGTTTGTCTTTTAATTCGATGTCCGTTGATCTAACTTGCTTTGGATTCGCCATTTCAACTAGTTTTTAAAATTTAAGTCCACCTTCTCTGGCAGCATCTGCCAAAGCTTTTACTCTTCCGTGGTACAGATATCCACCTCTATCGAAAACCACCGTCTCGATTCCTGCAGCTTTCGCCTTAGCAGCGATGTCTGCACCAACCAATTTGGCCTGTTCGATTTTAGCAATACCTTGTGCTTTATCATTCTTTACCGATGATGCAGATGTAAGAGTTACTCCATTCACATCATCAATCAATTGAGCATAAATTTGCTTATTGCTTCTAAAGATCGCCATACGTGGGCGGTCAGCGGTTCCGTTGACTACCTTGCGAATTCTTTTTTTGATTCTTGCTCTTCTTTGTTCTTTAGTAAGTCCCATTACTTTACTAATTATATCTTATTAACCTGCAGCCTTACCTGCTTTACGTCTGATTTCTTCTCCCTGGAATCTGATACCTTTTCCTTTATATGGTTCAGGTTTTCTGAACGATCTGATTTTTGCAGCGACCATCCCAATCAGTTGCTTGTCTGCTGATTCTAATTCCACGGTTGGGTTTTTCCCTTTTTCCATAGTCGCGGTTACTTTAACCTCCGACGGAAGTTCAAGGATGATTGGGTGCGAAAACCCTAAAGCCAACTCAAGTCTCTGACCCTGTGATTTAGCCCTGTAACCTACACCAACTAATTCCTGTACTGTCTTGTACCCTTCAGATACTCCGATTACCATGTTGTTCACCAACGATCGGTACAAACCGTGCTTTGATCTGTGCTCAGGTGCATCAGACGGTCTGTCGAAAGTGATCTCACCATCTTTGATATTAACCGTAATCGCCGGATCAATTTTCTGAGTCAGTTCTCCTAACTTACCTTTTACGGTAACAACGTCGTCCGCATAGCTAACTTCTACGCCTTCCGGGATACTGATTATTGCATTACCTATTCTTGACATCTCTGGATCCTCCTTTGAATTTTAGTATACGTAGCACAATACTTCACCACCAACATTCTCCGTTCTGGCTTCCTTATCGGTAATTACACCTCTGGAAGTAGAAATGATAGCGATTCCAAGTCCGTTCAATACTCTAGGCAATTCTTTTGCACTAGCATACTGACGTAAACCTGGGCTTGATACTCTCTTGATATTTGTTATTGCGGGTTCCTTGGTTGAAGCGTTGTACTTCAAAGCAATTTTGATGATCCCTTGTTTGTTATCATCAAGAAACTTGTAATTAAGGATGTACCCTTTGTCGTGAAGGATCTTAGTAATTTCCTTCTTAAGATTGGAAGCAGGAATTTCCACTACCTTTTTCTTAGCCATGATACCATTCCGGATTCTGGTCAGGTAATCTGCTATTGGATCTGTATTCATTTTTACTACTTATTAGTCTGCGGTCTACAGTTCCCCGGCAAGGGGCTGATAGACCTGATTTATATTTTAACCTTTCGGCTGAATAAAAAGCGCCCTTGGTTTTCTCCCTCCGGTCGAAGATCGCCTTCGGCTCGGAGTTCGTCAAGCTCAGGGTGACACTTTTTATTGTTCTACCAGCTTGCTTTTGTTACACCAGGAATTAATCCCTGATTAGCCATTTCTCTGAAAGTAACCCTTGAGATACCGAATTGTCTCATGTATCCTCTTGGTCTACCGGTAAGTTGACATCTGTTGTGAAGTCTCACGTAAGATGAATTTGCAGGAAGTTTCTGCAATGCTTCCCAATCACCGGCTTCCTTAAGGGCCTTTCTTTTTTCAGCGTATTTAGCGACCATTGCCTCTCTTTTACGCTCTCTGGCTTTCATTGACTCTTTTGCCATATCTAGTTTTTAGTTGTTTAGTTTTTAGTTGTTTACTTTTTGGCGTCTAGCGGTCAAAAACTAACCACTAAAAACTAATTACTTTACTTCTTAAATGGAAATCCAAACTCGTCAAGCAATGCCCTCGCCTCTTCATTGGTGTTGGCACTGGTAACGAAAGTAATATCCATTCCAGTTATCTTGTTTACTTTATCAATATCAATTTCAGGGAAGATGATCTGCTCGGTAACTCCAAAGGTAAAGTTTCCTCTACCATCAAATCCTTTAGCGCTCACTCCTTTAAAATCTCTTGTTCTTGGTAGTGCTACAGCAATCAACCTGTCAAGAAACTCATACATCTTGTCACCTCTTAGAGTAACTCTTGCTCCAATTGGCATTCCCTTCCTAAGTTTGAAGTTCGAAACGTCCTTTCTTGACTTAACCGCAAGCGCTTTTTGCCCTGCAATCATAGTCATTTCGGATACGGCGTTCTCGATCATCTTCTTGTCGGCTACGGCAGATCCAACTCCCTGATTCAGACAAATCTTTTCGATCTTGGGAACCTCCATAACCGAGTTGTACTTGAACTTTTCTTTAAGGTTGTTCACAACCTCATTCTTGTACTTCTCTTGTAGTCTTGGTGTATAACTCATGATAGTACCTCCCCTGTGGTTTTAGCGTATCGAACAAGTTTTCCATCTTCTTCTTTTCTGCCAATTCGGGTAGCTTCTCCTTTGCTATCAAGAAGGGCAAGATTAGAAACATGGATACTCATGTCCTTTTCAATTCTACCACCGTCAGGATGATTCTTATCAGCCTGTGGCTTAAGATGCTTGACCATCTTAGCAGTCAAGCCTTCAACGATGGCTCTTTCCTTTTTTCTATCAACAACAAGGATAGTTCCTTCCTGGCCTTTTGCAACGCCAGCGATCACTTTCACCTTGTCTCCTTTTTTGATATGTAATTTCTTCTGCATGATTTCTGTCTTAAAGCACCTCAGGTGCCAGCGATACAATCTTCATGAATTGCTTCTCACGAAGCTCTCTAGCCACCGGCCCGAAAATTCGGGTTCCTCTCATCTCATTTGCCTGGTTCAACAAAACAACGGCGTTGTCGTCGAATCGGATATAAGAACCATCCGGTCTTCTTACTTCCTTTTTGGTTCTCACCACCACAGCAGTAGAAACCTGACCCTTTTTCACGTTTCCTGATGGCATTGCGCTTTTTACAGAAACAACAATTTTGTCTCCGATTGACGCGTATCTTCTCTTAGTTCCACCTAGTACACGGATACAAAGAACTTCCTTTGCTCCACTATTATCGGCTACTCCTAATCTTGATTCTTGCTGTATCATTCTTAAATACTATTTAGCTCTTTCAACTACTTCTACAAGTCTCCAGTTCTTGGTTTTGCTCAATGGACGAGTTTCCATGATCTTCACCGTATCACCGATATTGCAGTCTTCTTTTTCATCGTGAGCAACAAACTTTGAAGTTTGTTTTACGAACTTACCGTACTTAGGGTGCTTCACTTTACGTTCTACCGCTACCACAATAGATTTTGTCATCTTATTGCTGGTAACAACCCCAACTCTCTCTTTTCTTAAATTTCTTTCCATCTTGTTGCTCTATTATTCAGCTTGCGCTTCAGTGGAACCTTCCGCGCCAGAAGGCGAGGTTTCTGCCATTTGTCTAGCTCTCAACTCCGTTTTAAGTCTAGCCACGGTCTTTCTCGCAGCTTTAATCTCCATCGGATTCTCGATCTCAGAAACTGAATGATTCAGCTTCTTTCTGTTCAAGTTGATTACCGCTTCGCTGATATTTTCAACCAACTCAGGAGTAGACAATTCTTTGATTTCTGCTTGAGTCATCGTTTCTATTATTTACTTTCCGAATAATCGTTTCTAACTACAAATTTGGTTTTGATCGGTAGCTTTTGTGCCGCTAATCTCATCGCCTCTTTTGCAACATCAAATGGTACTCCTTCTGCCTCGAACATGATTCTTCCTGGCTTTACAACAGCAACCCAGTGGCTTGGTGCACCCTTTCCTTTACCCATCCGCACTTCGGCTGGTTTAGAAGTGATTGGCTTGTCTGGAAAAATTCTGATCCAAACTTTACCTTCTCTCTTCATATATCTTGTTACAGCGATACGAGCAGCTTCAATTTGACGGGAAGTAATAAATCCTTCTTCCATCGCCTTTAGTCCAAATGAACCGAACGCGATATGAGCTCCTCTTTGGGCGTTTCCTTTGATACGCCCTTTTTGCATTTTCCGGAACTTCGTTCTCTTTGGTTGTAACATCGCTTAATGCTTTAAATGTCGTTAACTAATTACTTTCTCTTTCTCTTGAAATTTCCACCGCCGCGGTTACCGCCGCCTTTTGGTCCTTTCTTTTGACTCTGACCTACGTTCGGAGAAAGATCTCTCTTACCGTAAACCTCACCTTTGCAAATCCATACTTTAATACCGATTCTTCCGTATGTAGTATGAGCTTCCGAAAGAGCGTAGTCTATATCTGCTCTGAACGTATGTAATGGAGTTCTTCCATCTTTATACATTTCGCTACGAGCCATCTCAGCCCCATTCAATCTTCCACTGATCTTCACTTTGATACCCTCTGCACCCATTCTCATGGTAGAAGCTACCGCCATTTTAATCGCTCTTCTAAATGAAATTCTAGCTTCGATTTGTCTTGCGATTGAATCAGCAACCAACTTCGCGTCCAATTCAGGTCTCTTCACTTCGAAGATGTTGATTTGAACTTCTTTGTTCGTTACCTTCTTTAACTCCTCTTTCAGCTTATCAACTTCTTGTCCGCCTTTCCCGATAATTACACCAGGACGGGCAGTATTGATAGTTACCGTAACAAGTTTTAGAGTTCTCTCGATAATGATCTTCGAAATACTTGCCTTTCTCAAACGAGCAGTCAGGTATCTTCTGATCTTATCATCTTCCACGATTTTTTCCGTGTAGTTTCTTCCACCGTACCAATTAGAATCCCATCCTTTGATGTATCCTAATCTGTTTCCTATTGGATTTGTTTTTTGTCCCATTCTAAAACTTATTTTACAGTGTCAACTACTAGAGTTACGTGATTTGATCTCTTTCTAATTCTGTGCGCTCTACCCTGAGGAGCCGGCTGAATTCTTTTTAGCATTCTTGCACTGTCAACATGTACATCACTTACTACAAGAGTAACTGCATCTACACTTTGCTCTTCATTTTTTTGCATCCAATTGTTGATTGCACTATCCAGAAGCTTTTTCAAACGAGTTGAAGCTTCTTTTGGATTGTGTTCAAGAATCGCAAGCGCCTTAGTTACTTCAACGCCTCTGATCATATCAGCAACCAATCTCATCTTTCTTGGAGATGTAGGACAGTTGTTCAGCTTTGCGATGGCCTGAGTTTTTCTGGCCTCCTTAATAGCTTCTGCACTATTTCTTTTTCTAGCACCCATTGTTTAATGATCTTAGCGTTATTATCTTCTTTTATCTTTTTTGCCTCCGTGCCCTCTAAAGTTCCGAGTTGGCGCAAATTCTCCCAGTTTATGGCCTACCATATTCTCAGTAACATACACCGGAATGAATTTCATTCCATTGTGCACTGCGATGGTAAGTCCAACGAAATCCGGAGAGATAGTAGAAGCTCTAGACCAGGTTTTGATCACAGATTTCTTTCCTGAATCCTGAGCCTCAAGTACTCTTTTATTCAACTTATAGTGAATAAATGGTGGTTTCTTTAATGATCTACTCATGGTCTAATTATTTCTTTCTTCGTTCAACGATAAACCTGTTAGAAGCTTTCTTCTTGCTTCTCGTTTTGTATCCTTTAGCCGGAAGGCCTTTTCTTGATCTTGGATGTCCTCCTGAAGATCTACCTTCACCACCACCCATTGGGTGATCAACCGGGTTCATAGCTACACCTCTTACTCGCGGCCTTCTTCCCTGCCATCTTGATCTACCGGCTTTACCGGAAACCTGGAGGTTGTGCTCAGCGTTTCCAACTGATCCGATCGTTGCAAGACAGGTTACCAGTACCATTCTGGTTTCACCAGAAGGCAATTTGATGATCGCATATTTACCATCTCTAGCACTTAACTGTGCGTAAGAACCAGCAGATCTTGCCATCACCCCACCTCGGTTTGGTGCCATTTCAATGTTGTGAATTACCGTACCAAGTGGAATCTCACTCAGGTACAACGTATTCCCAACTTCCGGCGCTACTCCTTTTCCAGACATTACCGTTTGTCCAACAGTTAGCCCTTCCGGAGCAAGGATGTATTTCCTTTCACCGTCTTTGTATTCAACAAGTGCAATTCTTGCAGATCTGTTCGGATCGTACTCAATCGTTTTAACAGTTGCAGGAACACCGAACTTGTTTCTTTTGAAGTCGATGATTCTGTATCTTCTCTTATGACCACCTCCACGCTGACGCATGGTCATTTTACCAGTGTTGTTCCGACCACCTGATTTCTTTATCGGAGCCAACAGGCTCTTCTCAGGTTTTGACGCTGTAACGGCATCAAAATCACTAATGATCTTGTGTCTTTGACCTGGTGTAATCGCTTTTAACTTTCTAACTCCCATTTCAATTCAATTATACAGCGCTAAAGAAATCGATCTCATCACCCTCGGCCACGGTTACCACAGCCTTTTTATAGGTTTTGTTTCGTTCGTAACTAACACCTTTAGTTGTGTACTTCATTTTCTTTTTACCGCCACCATATCTCATGGTGTTAACAGCTTCTACCTCCACATTGTAAAGGTCGGCAACCGCTTTAGCGATTTGAATCTTATTAGCAGAATCTTCAACGATGAAAGAATACTGATTTCTTCTGTCCTGAAGCAAAGCTGCTTTTTCAGATTGTACTATTGGCTTAACTATGATACTCATGGTTTCTTAGTTAAAAAGTTTTTCAATTTTCTCAACTGCGCTTTCAGCGATGATCAGCTTTGAACAGTTCAACACATCGTAAGTGTTTACCTGAGAAGCTTCAATTACCTTAGCGCCCGGAATATTTCTCGCTGACAAATAAACGTTTTGATCGTTTTCGCCAGTTACAAGAAGCGTTTTCGAATCATTCACCTTCAGGTTGCTCAATACACCAATGTAATCTTTGGTTTTAGGAGCGTCCATTTTCAAATCCTCAAGGATCAGAATTGAATCTTCTTTTGCCTTATAAGAAAGGGCAGAAATTCTAGCCAACTTTCTTTGCTTCTTGTTCAATTTGAAACCGTAGTTTCTCGGACGAGGTCCGAAAACGGCACCTCCACCTCTGAACAAAGGGTTCTTAATATTTCCGAATCGAGCTGTACCAGTTCCTTTTTGCTTCTTGATCTTCTTGGTAGAACCAGCAATCTCACCTCTTTCTTTGGCCTTGTGAGTACCTTGTCTCTTGTTGGCCATAATCAACTTAACATCCAGATAAATAGCGTGATCGTTTGGCTCAATTCCGTAGATCGAGTCACTCAATTTAACCTTCTTGCTAGTTGCCTTTCCCTGTGCGTTATATACTGCTAATTCCATTACTTCTCAAGAATTACTACAGATCCTTTAGGACCCGGGATTGAACCTTTAACAACTATCACATTCTTGTCCTCAAGTACCTTGAGAATCTGAACGTTTTGAACTTTTACTCTTTCGTTTCCAGTTTGTCCGGCCATTTTCATCCCTTTGAATACTCTCGCGGGGTAAGAAGCAGCACCGATAGAACCTGGTGCTCTCATTCTGTTGTGCTGACCGTGTGTTGCATCACCAACTCCTCTAAAGTTGTGTCTTTTAACAACACCCTGAAAACCTTTTCCTTTTGATGTACCTACTACATCAACGAACTCGCCTTCTTCGAAAATTGTAGCGTTAATCTCATCACCGAGATTCACCTCTTCGAAACCATCGAATTCAACCAATTTAGACTTAGGAGATGTCCCAGCTTTCTTGAAGTGCCCCTTCAAGGCTTTAGGCGTATTTTTTTCTTTACGCTCACCAAAGCCCAATTGTACAGCAGAGTAACCGTCTTTCTCAACGGTTTTCACTTGTGTAACAACACAAGGACCACATTCAACTAACGTGCATGGTAAGTTCTTACCCTCGGCACTATAAATGCTAGTCATCCCTAGTTTTTTTCCAATTAATCCTGGCATCTCTAACCTATTTATTTATCAAACTTTAATTTCTACGTCAACCCCACTTGGTAACTCAAGTTTCATGAGCGCATCAACCGTCTTTGAAGAGGATGAATAGATATCCATCAATCTCTTGTAAGAACAAAGTTGGAATTGCTCTCTCGACTTTTTGTTCACGTGTGGCGAACGAAGTACAGTATAAATTCTCTTGTGAGTTGGCAACGGAATTGGGCCATTCACAACAGCTCCTGTACTCTTAACTGTCTTCACAATCTTCTCTGCAGACTTGTCTACCAGGTTGTGATCGTAAGACTTAAGCTTTATTCTAATCTTCTGAGCCATTTAACTTTTATTATTAAGCTTCTACTTTACCTTGTGCTTTCGCAATTACTTCTTCCGAGATATTCTTCGGTGTTGCTTCAAAGTGATCGAATTCCATGGTAGAAGTTGCTCTACCAGATGAAATTGTTCTCAACTGAGTTACATAACCAAACATTTCCGACAGAGGAACAAATGCCTTAACCACTTTTGATCCAGCTCTATCATCCATACCGTTGATGATTCCTCTTCTTCTGTTAAGGTCGGCTACGATATCACCCATGTTCTCTTCCGGAGTAAGTACTTCCAGTTTCATGATTGGCTCCATCAATACCGCTCCCGCTTTAGGAACTGCAGCTCTGTATGCCATCTTAGCCGCCAATTCGAATGATAACTGATCCGAATCCACCTGGTGGAAAGACCCGTCATAAAGAGTTACCTTCATAGAATCCATTGGGAACCCTGCAAGAACACCATTCTTCATCGCTTCCTTGAACCCTTTCTCTACCGAAGGGATAAACTCCTTAGGAACGTTACCTCCTTTGATCTCGTTTACAAACTCAAGACCTTCCTTGGTTTCGTCTGAAGCCGGTTCAATTCTAACCTGAATATCCGCGAACTTACCACGACCACCTGTCTGCTTCTTGTAAACCTCTCTGTGTTCTACCGAACCTGTGATCGCCTCTTTGTAAGAAACCTGAGGAGCACCCTGGTTACATTCTACTTTGAATTCTCTCTTCAAACGATCGATGATAATATCCAGGTGTAGTTCTCCCATTCCAGAGATTACTGTCTGACCAGAATCCTCATCTGTTTTAACCTGGAACGTAGGATCTTCTTCAGCAAGTTTTGCCAAAGCCATACCCAATTTATCTACGTCTGCTTGAGTTTTTGGTTCAACCGCAACTCCGATTACCGGATCCGGGAAATCCATAGACTCAAGAACGATTGGGTGCTTTTCGTCGCAAAGCGTATCTCCCGTTTTAATGTCTTTGAATCCAACAAGTGCAGCAATATCTCCACAGCTCAAACCATCGATCTGGTTTTGCTTGTTCGCATGCATCTGATAGATTCTTGAAATTCTTTCCTTCTTACCGGTTCTTGTATTAAGCACGTAAGAACCAGATGGAAGATTACCAGAATATGCTCTGGTAAAACACAATCTACCTACGTAAGGATCCGTAGCAATTTTAAATGCAAGAGCTGCAAACGGCTCATCTACACTTGGCTTTCTAGATGCCTTTTCATCTGAATCAGGAAGTGTACCAACAATCGCCTCAGTATCCAGAGGAGACGGAAGGATTTCCATCACCATGTCCAACATTGCCTGAACACCTTTGTTCTTAAACGCGGATCCACACATCATTGGCACTACCTTACCAGCGATAGTAGCCTCCCGTAAACAGTCAAGGATTTCTCTTTCTGTAATGGAGTTTGGATCTTCGAAGTACTTTTCCATCAAAGTTTCAGACTCATCGAATTCAGCAACAGCTTCCAAAAGTTCCTCTCTTAGCTGCGTTGCTTCATCCAAAATATCCGCAGGTATTTCAACCTCCTCAAAGGTCATCCCCTGATCGTGCTCATTCCATACAATTCCTCTGAAGTTGATCAAGTCAACCACTCCTTTGAAATCATCTTCGGCACCGATATTAATCTGCAATGGAAGCGCATGGCTACCCAACATTTCCTTCACCTGGCGACAAACGGCTAAGAAGTCAGCACCCTGTCTGTCCATCTTATTAACGAAACCAATTCGTGGCACGTTATAGTTGTTTGCCAAACGCCAGTTCGTTTCAGACTGGGGCTCAACACCATCTACTGCTGAAAACAAGAAAACCAATCCATCAAGAACTCTCAGTGATCGGTTTACCTCTACTGTAAAGTCAACGTGTCCTGGTGTGTCAATAATATTTACGTGATACTGCTGATCTCTGTAATTCCAGTTTAGCGTAGTAGCAGCCGAAGTAATGGTAATCCCTCTTTCCTGCTCCTGCTCCATCCAATCCATTGTAGCAGCGCCATCGTGCACCTCACCGATCTTGTGGCTCACACCACCATAATAAAGAATACGCTCAGTAGTAGTCGTCTTACCTGCATCAATGTGAGCGGCAATACCGATGTTTCTGGTGTATGTTAAATCTCTTTTAGCCATTTCGCCTCTATCTAAGTGTGATTAAAATCTAAAGTGAGAGAATGCCTTGTTCGCCTCAGCCATTCTATGAGTGTCTTCTTTCTTTTTAAAGGCTGCACCTTCTTCTTTAGCAGCAGCAAGAATTTCAGATGCCAATTTCTGGCTCATGGTTTTTTCGTTTCTTTTTCTTGAGAAACCGATCAACCACTTCATTGCTAAGGATTGCTTTCTGCTGTCTCTAACGGGAGTGGGTATTTGAAAAGTAGCACCGCCAACACGTCTACTTTTTACCTCAACATTAGGAGTAACATTGTCTAACGCTTTTCTCCAAACATCAAGACCATTCTCTTCGCCAGACTTTTCGTCTACGATCTCAATTGCACCGTAGAAAATATCGTAAGCTAAACTCTTCTTGCCATCAAGCATTAAGTTGTTCACAAACTTAGTTACTACCACATCTCCAAATTTCGGATCAGGTAGTATAATATGCTGTTTCGCTTTTCTTCTTCTCATGACTCTTAATCTTGACTATTACTTTTTAGGCCTTTTAGCTCCGTACTTAGACCTTCTTTGAGTTCTACCTTCAACACCAGCTGTATCAAGTGCACCTCGAACGATGTGATATCGAACACCCGGAAGGTCTTTTACCCTTCCTCCCCGAACAAGAACAATTGAGTGTTCCTGAAGATTGTGTCCTTCTCCACCGATATAGGCGTTCACCTCTTTACCGTTTGTCAATCTTACCCTGGCTACTTTTCTCATTGCTGAGTTTGGCTTCTTGGGAGTAGTGGTGTAAACTCGAATACAAACACCTCTTCTCTGCGGGCAAGAATCAAGAGCAGCAGACTTACTCACCTTAGCTTTTGAGTGTCTACCTTTCCTTACTAATTGCTGAATTGTTGGCATATTTTACTCTACTTTATATAATACAATTTCACCCTTAGACTCTTTTAAGGGGCTGCAAAGTTACAAGATTATCTTAATAATCCAACCGGGCGAAATATTTTTTTCAAGTGGTTTCTTCCACCGTTCCCAGAGGGCTGCGTCAGGATGCCCGGAATCAGAATTCAACCGCGAATTTCAGGTATTAATCGTTCATTTCAAAGCACTAAACGTACAGCTGGAAATCAACTGGTTTATAAATAGTTGATGCCAACAAAGTGAATGGATGGCAAAACTATTTAAGGTAAGTTCCATAAAGCAGAACGACTTATTCATAAATTTGTTTGGCTTTCCGTTAGACAACTTATGAAGGAACTACCAATCTTCTTTATTGTTAATATGGGCAGATCAGGTAGCACCTTATTGCAAGCGTTGTTAGATGCCCACCCCAACATTGCGATTGCCCCTGAATCCAGATTCATACTGCACTTGTTTTCAAGGTATGCCGATAAACATAATTGGAGCACAAGAGACAAGAAGCGCTTTTTTGAAGATTTGCAAACCGATGAAAAGTTTACCAGTTTCTGGAACGTTGATTTGACCCGTGCAAAATCCGATTTAATGAACATGCCATCCAACTCAACTTATGGCGAAATGGTTAAATGTGTTAGCACATTCCATATGTCAATGTTCCACAAGGAGGAAGTTAAGATCATAGGAAACAAAAATCCCATTCACAGCCTATTTATTCCTGAACTAATCGATTTGTTCCCGGATGCTAAATTCATCCATTTGGTTCGTGACCCTCGGGGGTGTGTGTCGAGCCAGAGAAAAATGAAGCCGAACCAGAGTATCCAGGAGTTGAGTCACCGTTGGAATTACTTCAACTCGGTGATTGATGATTCTAAAACTGCTATCCCTGATCAGTTTACTACCGTTAGATACGAAGACCTATTAACTGAGCCAGATCGAGTGGTTGAAAAACTTATGAACTTTATTGGTCTACCTTTTCACAACGCTCAGCTGGAGTTCCACAATACCGTCGGGAAGGTGATTCATCAATTACAACAAGATGAACCCACAACGAAAACGAATCTCTTTTTAGAACACTTTTCTAAGCTGGCTCAACCAATTGTCGCTGCCAATGTTTCATCCTGGAAAGATAGACTGTCGGAAAAGGAAGTGGAAGATATTGAGCGCATTTGCTTTCAGACAGCCATATGTTATGGGTACCAGGTAAAAAAGCCTCCTGGTGATATACCGATGTACCTTGACGAACGTAAAAAAATGCTAAAACGAGTGAAGAAAATGCAAGTCTATTACCGACTACCGTTCCGCGCAAGGCGCTTCCTACAAAACAGATGACCAGGCTGGAAGACATACAAATGGTATTCATCCTATGCATGGGGAGATCCGGATCTACTTTGTTGCAAACAATGTTTGATTCGATGGATGAAATTTCTGCACCTCCCGAATCTCCATTTATTATCAGGTTGCAATCTCGCTATGAAAAGATTAAAACATGGGATGACCAAACCAAAACCCGGTTTTCAAAGGATGTTTTCTTCAATCGAAAACTGAAAAATTTTTGGGGCATCCAGCAAAATGACTTGCTCGCCAACCTTAAAATTATGGAGATTTCTTCTTTTTCCGATGCATGCAAGTGCGTCTATCTAACTTATCATCAGCGAGCCAAGAAAACACCCTTGCACATTATATGTGACAAAAACCCAATCCACTCCTACTACATTGAAGAGTTATTGCGCATTTTTCCATCCGCTAAGTTCGTCCATCTCATTCGGGATCCACGAGCTGTAATTGCCTCACAAAAAAAAGCCTTTAACCGAAACTCTATTTACGACCTATGCGCTAAATGGATAAAGAACAATGGGGAAACCTTAAACGCGGAAAAAAGACATAAAAATCACTTTGCAACGGTTTACTATGAAAATTTGGTGAAAAATCCGGATCAGGTATTTCAAGAACTGCTTTACAATCTGAATATTCAATACTCTTTTCAAGAAGCTGTGCGTATTGAGCGACTTACACAGAACCCTGATTACCGTAAATACCTGGACTTAAAACCACATGCCACCGTACTTACACCAATCGATTCCGCCAAAATAAACCAGTGGAAGAACGAGCTTTCGCAAGCCGAAATTCTTCTCATTGAGGATATATGTGCTGACTTTGCAAAGTCGTTCACCCCTTACAACCTGAAATCAAACGGAAGTGCTGCCCCCAACCTAACAGCGAAAGCCCAGGCGAAATTTGACCGCCGAACAAAATTAATTAAGAAGTTAATGAGAGGTCCGATATGGATCAAGCGGTGCGTGCAGAAATCACTAGCGTTATTACTAGACCGGAATAAGCTGCGTAACTAGAGTGGTCCTCTGACCCTTAACACCAGATTGATCCACAATACGTTAAAGTACAGGATTGAAGCAAGAATAATCTTTGGAAACTTTTTGAGTATCGGAAGCTTTTGAGCAAAACCCTGCAACATTAATGCGGATAATACGGTGCTGCAAATGGTAAACTTCTTATGTGCAAATTCAGGACGAATCACATCCACAAGTAGAACATAGCGTCGCAGATTTGAATGATTCCATGCCTTGTGTTCCGCGGCATCGTTGAACAGAAATATCTTTCCCTCTTCCCAGGAACGTTGTTCGCCAGCGGCCTGGAAGCCACAGTCAGGCAGCTGAACTGGCGCCTTTAATGCCAGGTGCGCACGAATGATAGCGTTGGTATCACCACGGTGCAACTTAATTTCGATGTTAGGCTCCAGAATACTTATAGACGCTGAAACGATTCCCGGCACTTTACGCAACACCTCTATAGTTTTGGGGCATTCACGCATGTTTTTTGTCACTTTCCACTTCCAGAAGAAGAAGGCAAAAGTTCTCCATTTCCCTGCCTTGGTTACCAGAGCCTTGTTAAAATATGGTTTTATTGCCTCCTCGTTATTTTCAATGTAGCGTTCAATCTCCGGAGCAATGATCTTGGCGTTTTGTTCTAGAAGTGCCGCCCATGGGAAATCTTCTTTGGGATAAAACCCCAGCTCTTCTTCGGAACGACCTCCCTTAAATGAATACCAAACTTTGGCTGCCATTGAATCTATTGATTGTCGAAAATAGGCATTTTGACCGAGCTGTCGAATGTATTGAATTGGAACATGATTTACTTAAAATTGCTAGCTTTAATCGAACTTTGGAATGACTCAATTAATTGAAGGGCGCACCAACCAAACCAGTTTTCTTCATTTTGGGCAGAGAAAGGTCCGGAACCACGTTGTTACGAAATATTCTCAATGCTCATCCCGACATTTTTATTGCTCCGGAATCTAATTTCGTACTGCATTTAAAGAGAAAATATGCACGTAAGAAGCACATTGATCCTTCCGATTTTATAGCCGACCTGTTGACTGAGCCCTACATAAGTTCGTGGCCCATAGACCAAAATGAACTGAAAAAGCGCCTTGAAGAATGCGTAAAGCACAACTTCCATCATTTTTGTTCTGAGGTACTGGAACACCTGGCACCAACGGAGCCCAAATTGCTAGGGAATAAAAACCCAACCAATCTGATCTTTACAAAGCAGTTGGTTCGCCTGTTCCCTCAAGCTAAGTTCATACACCTGGTAAGAGATCCAAGAGCACAGGTAAACTCAATGCTCAATGTAAATTTTGAGAGAAAAAATATTACCTCCCTTTCCATTCGATGGAGAAAATACAACGAACTCGGAATACTTTTCTCCAAACGATATCCTGACAGATTCATCACTATTAGACACGAAGATGTAGTAACCGATCCAATGCAGACCGTTGCAGCCATTTGTCGGTTTTTACAAGTGGAATTTAAACCCGAAATGATTTCTCTACGTGAAAAAATGGCGGTAGGTCCTTCAGCACATCATACAAGCCTGGCAGAGGAATTGAGTTCGGTTAAACTCAATGAATGGAAGCAATCACTGACACCCAATCAGATCGCAGTTTGCGAAAAATACACCCGAAATGTTGCGAAGGAACTCGGTTACGTTATCGAAGCAAAAAAAATGCGCACTCCAGTTGATCTGTATGGCAACCTATTGGGTCGTTCTTACGTTTTACTTGTGAGAGTTATTTATTCTCTGCCATTGAGTTGGAGAAATACTCTTTATAGAAAATTTATTACCAAGAACTTTCAATACTGGGAGGAACTCGCTAAGAGTCAAAAACAGGATTAACGCCCGCCACACATGTTGACTAACATAAAGAGTAAGATTTCGTCTATTTCGGGTTATGTCAACCTGGATGCACAAAATATGCTGGAAGAGGCCATTCGGATAATGGGGCACAGCCATTTAGGGCCTCCCGAATTTATGGAAGGACTGGAAGTGCTCCTGGCATCCGCCAAATCTGAATCAAAACTTACCGCAGTTGGCAAACTATCCTTACGGCATGGGATCATCAATCATCTATGCTCACGATTAGCCCTTTATGGCTATTTGCAAAAGCACCCGGATCTTATCAAATCGGAGATCATCAGCCCCATATTCATTGTTGGATTACCCAGAACCGGATCTACCTTTCTGTTTCACCTGCTTAGTCAAGATCTAAATCATCGGGCGCCATTGGCATGGGAATTCAATCTGGCTCCTCACCCCCCGCACCGAACCGTGCAGACAACATCAACCGAATTGAGCGGTCCATCAACAATATTGCAACTTTCAAGTCAAGGGTTAAAAATCTTGGTGCTATGCACCCGTTCGAAGCTGAAACACCGGAGGAGTGTATTTTGGGCACTGCTCTAAGTTTCGATAGCATGTTGTTCGAGTTGAAATACCGGATACCCTCGTATCAAAAATGGCATGCTAAGCGTGATAAAACGCTCGTATACAATGAACACAAACTGATGCTTCAGTATTTACAGGCAAAAACCAACAAGAAGCGCTGGGTTCTGAAAGCACCGGCTCATATTTCTGAGCTGGATCAGATTTTACGAGTATATCCGGACGCATTATTCATCCACACGCACAGGGCTGTAGATAAGGTAACGGCTTCCGCATCCAGCATGTACAAGGCTGTTAGGGAAGGTTTTTCCAGACAGGTTGATCTCACGCAACTGGGCAAAGAAGTTTGTGAGGTGTGGGCGGAGCGTCTAAACAAAGGGTTGGCGTTTCGTGATGCGAACCCCGATATTAACAGGAAAATTGTTGACTCAGACTTTGGAGAGTTCATGAAATCACCAGTAGACCATGTGGCTCATATTTACGATCAATTAGGCATTAAGCTTACGACTGAAAGCCGGAACGAAATAGTAAATTTTGTTGAGAAAAACCAACGCAGAAAGCACGGCACACACAACTACAAAATGGCGGACTTTGGAATCACCGAAAATATGCTAAAGGAACATTTTGGAGAGTACCAGTGCCGCTACATTTCGACGAATGCGGATTACACTTGATCTGAATTTTATAACTTCACCCGGAGGATGGAGAAAAAAGGGCCAAGGGGGAGTAGTCTGGTATTTGGAGCCGGGCCAGAATTCAAAAAAGATCCACTAGAATTTCTGCGCAAAACAGCAGCTGAATATCCAAAATTCGCTTCATTTAGGTTTGGGCACAGACCGATGCATTTGCTAAGCGATGAAACATATTTTGCGCATGTCTTGCAGAAGAACTACAAGAATTACCGGAAAGGTTTAAAATCCAGAGAGTTACAACATTTTCTTGGAGACAGCATTGCCATCTCCGAAGGCGAATACTGGCGAGCGAACCGAAAGATCGTACAACCGGCTTTTGGCCCTGAGAAGATAGCCAACATGGCTCAAACAGTTTTGGATTGCACCCTTGAATATGTTGAAAAGTGGAAGAGTAGAACAGTAGATTCTCCGGAACTTGAAATGGTTCATGAAATGAAGGTGCTTACACTTAATATTGCCGGCAAGACTTTATTTGGGGTAGATTTTGACTCTAAATCGGAGCGAATGACCAAAGCGGTTACCTTCCTAATTGACCATGTAAATACACGCATCCGCAAAGCATACGAAGTTCCCATGTGGTTCCCCGGTGGCGAAAGGCCTCAATTTAAACAGGAAAGAGCCTATCTTGATGAGATCATTTATGAGATGATACGTGAAAGACGTGCGAATGGCAATGAAAACCACATGGATTTGCTCTCCATGTTGATGGAGGCGCAAGATGAAGATGGGAATATCGCGTTAACTGATGAAGAAATCCGTAACGAAATAATTACCATGTTCCTAACTGGAACAGAATCCAGTGCTGTGGTAATTTCATGGCTCATCTACCTGATCTCATTATCTCCGGAACGATCGGAAGTACTTCGAAACGAAATTGAGCAAGTTAGCGGGTCGCACGAGTTAACGATTCAGCATATTCGTCAACTTAAACAGCCCAGAGCCTATATTCACGAAGCTTTGCGTCTCTATCCTCCGGTTTGGGTGGTTTCCAGACAGGCTATAGAGGACGATGAAATTGAAGACCTAATTATAAAGAAAGGGGACGGTGTACTTATAAGCCCATACTCATTGCACCGGTCACCATTATTCTGGGACAATCCGGACATTTTTAATCCGCAGCGTTTCCTCGACAATGAAGAAGAACTGTCGCGATCTAAGAACTACATCCCATTTGGATTAGGACCAAGGCTATGTGTCGGCGACCAATTTGCCCTGTTAGAAACTCAAATTATACTTTCCGTGCTGTACAAGCAGTTTTCATTTGAATATACTGGAGGATTTGATCTGAAAGTAGAAATCGGATTTAATATTCGTCCGCAGGGAGGCATTAAGGTAAAACCTACTCCGCTTCGGTGAATTGCCTTTAGGCTTTAGCCGTCTCCTTCGTTTTGATTTCCTTTTCGAACTTCTTCAACCGACCTGTTTCGGCCAAATTCACCAGATTAAATTCTTGCTTGAACAACTTAATGGACTTGAAAATGTTTGGTTTTGTCGCGCACATTTCAAGAAAATAATAGAGTGGCGATTTCCACCAATTGTAGGCCGGCGCAATCCATTTGTAAGAAATTCCAATCGAATTACTTGGATTCTGAACAGTATGCCAATAATAAGGTGGATTCCAAAAAACGTCTCCCGGTTTAAGTGTAAACTCGTAGCCATCTGCATATTGAAACAAGGTGTATGGGGTTTCAAAATCCGGATTATGTGGATTGAACGGGCCTTCTGGTTTCTTGAAGGGAGCATTTCTATACATATTTCTGGCTGGTCGCGGATCTACTATGGGCGTATAATGATTGGAATATAGCACCCATGATTTTTCGCCATAAGCCTGGATGAAGAGATTTCCCTGACTAGCGTTATGCATGGGTGTGTATTTACCTTTACTGGCAATAAATACCTGGAATGCTTCTGCAATGGTTCCTCTTTTTCTCCTGGCTCGGAGCCACTCATAATCGAAATCTGCCAGTCGCTCAGGATGTTTGAACAAAAACGGATAGAATCGCAAGTATTTAGAGCCTTCCGACTGGATATTCTCCAAAACATCCCGAAGCTTCATTCTCTCAAGCGCCATCTCCTGAGTGCTTTGATCGAGCATATTGATGTCATCGTCACCGAAATTTTCTTTGAAGTAGTCAATCGACCAGTTCTTTACGCATGCCCAATCTTTTGCTGCACCTTCCATAATAACCGGCCGCCCCTTTCGCACGTAGTCACGCATAAATTCTTTATAGGTAAGATCCGTTCGTCTCTCCAGAGGGAGTATCTGACCGGGCCCTTGCTCCTTTAACTTAATGTGTGCTTTCCGGTAAAACCTACTTCTGGTTTTGCCAACTATCGCTTGTGCCCGATCCTTACCCAGAAAATGCTCTACGAATTGAATCCAGCCGTACGTCCAGCGCTGACCAAAGCTAAACCTCTTATCCATTAGTGATTTATCCATGTGCCGGCTGTTTTTGCTGCTTTAAATAGGTCTCTAACCTGCCATCTTCTGCCAGGTGAACCAGGTTCGTGTCCTTTTTAGACAACTTGTATCCTTTCCAAATTGGTGGACGCATAGCCAGGTGATCAAGCAAGGTATATAAAAACTGCTGCTTAAAAGAATATGCCCGAGGCACCCATCGGTATCCAACCCCAATAGAATCATTAAGATTAACAACAGAATGCCACCAGAAAGGCGGGTTCCACAATATATCTCCCGGTTTTAAAACGAAATCATAACGATCCACATATTTAAAGAGCTCATATGGCTTCTCATAATCAGGATCGAACGGGTTAAATGGGTAATTGTTCTTTCGGAAGGGAGCTCCGCGGTAGATGTTTCGAATCGGATCCGGATCCACAATTGCTGTATGGTGAGGGGAGATCAGCGACCATCTTTTTTCCCCATAAACCTGAACAAACAGGTTACACGCCATCGCGTTATGCAATGGACTCTCAGTATCCTTACCTCCGATAAATGCCTGAAAGGACTCAAAAAAAGTTCTTTTGTGACGGGCTTCCTTCAACCAATTGTAATCGAAGTCTGCAAGATGTTCCGGGTGTTCGGATAACAGCGGGTAAAACCTGTAATATTTTGTTCCTCCATCCCGAATATTATCAATCAGATCGGCCAGTGTAATTTTCTCATAAGCCTCGTCGATGTGTTTACTATCCACAACCAAAATTTCATCATCGCCGTGGAGTTCTTTGAAATACTCCAGAGACCATTTTTTCACACAATCCCAATCTTTGGCACCTCCCTCAATTACCACGGGAAGCCCCTTCTTTATATAGTGATTTTGCAACTCTTCAATGGAAAGGTCCTTTCTCCGATCGATTTCAAGTACCCGGCCTTCACCAGATGCTTTCAAGGTTTTTGCAATACGCTTGTACAGATACCTTCTTGACCATCCGGTTAATGCAAAAGCAATCTTTCGGGACAAGACATGATCCATAAACTGGTAGCAACCAAATTCAAACCTTTGCGAATATTTTAAGTTCTTTTTTATACTCATATATTATTCAGCAGAAAACATTGACGAAGTTCCAAACTGATCGGGTTTTATCCGCTTTCCGGTAGTGGAATAGTGACAAACGCCCATTAACAACGAATTTACGTAATTTTTAAGGTTTACAGTAACGCGTTTTCGGTATATCCATCTCCAAAAAAACCGGGGAACATTTCGAAAAGCATAACTCTCAATTTTGACGCGAAAAAGACTGGTATCATTGGCTACTTGCTCCACATGAAAATGAACATCGGATTCTCCTCCTTTTTCTCCTATGATATGTAGCTTGTAATATCTCCCCGATTCGAAAGCAGTTACCTCTCTTTGCATCCTTCCTCCCTTATGATACACGGCCTCGTCTTTATCACCTACTTTACTAAATCCGGATGACACGTGTTTCTTACAAAACGGATGAAAATTGATTAGGTGGCTTGGTTCAGTAATAATTTTCCAAACTTCCTCCGCCGGAACACTCTGCTGGATACTCCCTTCTACACATACATAGTGGCGGGTGCTACTCTTTACTTCAACCTGCACCTTGACTTTTTTTTGCTCGTTCTGCCAGATAATTTTCCAGTTGTCCCGTTTGCATCAAATGCACAATGTTGTAGTCGGTATCAAATATTTGTTTCAATTTCCAGATTGGTGGGTTGAGCACAAACATATCAAGGGTACTGTACAGACGGGTTGATCTCAAAGCATACTTAGGAGCCCACCACCTGAAACCAACACCAATGGAGTCGGTCGGATTCATGACAGAATGCCACCATTGTGGCGGATTGTAAAAAACATCTCCCTTCTTTAGATGTGCCTCATAGCTATCCACATATTTGAACAGGGTGTACGGAGTTTCAAAATCAGGGTTGAACGGATCAAAACAGCCTTCTGGCTTTTTGTGTGGTGCTGAGCGATATGCTGATCGCGTAGGCTCCGGATCAACAATCATAGTAGCATTAGGGGGATAAAGTCTGAAAATTTTCTCGCCAAAAGCCTGTGTAAACAAATTTCCTCCCGGAGCATTGTGCATGGGTGTTTTCGTTCCTTTACCACCCATAAACACCTGAAAAAACTCACCATACGACTTGCCGTACTTACGTTCCCTAAGCCATTTGTAATCAAAATCTACCAAATGCTCTGGATGCCTGGAAAGCAGCGGATAAAACCTGTAATATTTGCCTCCACCTGTCTGGATGTTATCGATAAGTTCAGCAAGGGTAAGCGCTTCATATCCTGGCTCATCCGGTGTGCTTCCTGCGATTACAATTTCATCATCACCGTGGAGTTCTTTAAAGTACTCCAGACTCCATTTCTTACAACAACCCCATTCGGCAGCCGCTCCGGCTAGAATAACCGGCTTGTTTTTTCGGACATATTCCTTAAAGAACTCCCTCTCAGTAAGGTTTTCCCTTCGTTCTACCGGAAGTACCTTTCCTTCTCCCCTCTCCTTCAACTGAACGTGAATTTCACTATACAACCTACGCCGCGATTTATTGTGCAATCGGAACGTAAAATGTCGGCCAAAGAAATGATCCAATATCTGGAAATAGCCGTACTTCAGATGCTGAGAACGTTTTATGCCATC
This sequence comes from Parvicellaceae bacterium, assembly GCA_965267315.1. Taxonomy (GTDB): domain Bacteria; phylum Bacteroidota; class Bacteroidia; order Flavobacteriales_D; family Parvicellaceae. Next base: position 1,895,603 of record OZ253949.1, on the reverse strand, counting down.
GAGAGGTTTCATCTCTTCTTATCTATTTCCTGTTGAATATAATCCGGGTAGCCAGTATATAATTCGCCCTTTTCTTCTGGCATAATCAAGTCGCCCCATGACAGGTCTGAGGGATCATTGGTAATCTTCTTTACCATTGCCCGAATATCACCAGCGTGGTGCAGATAATCTTCTTTGGTTAACCTCATCTCTACCTTATCCCCTTCGGTTCTAATGATTTGATAGCCTAACCTATGATTGTAATCCAATGCAATGTGGTTATCGGATCGCACCTCGGCGAGGGTTGCGTTCATTTTCATCACCAAAAAAGTTAGATCGGCCAAACAAATTGAAGCCAGAACCGGGATATGAGAACTAAGGTATTCACGCTTCCAAATAAACATGCCCCCTTCTGCCTCCCTTGTTTCAAATGATCGAATCTTTCCATGGATCATGCCGATTTTCTCATCCTTGTAATGAATGATAAAGTAATAGTGGCGATGGTTGTTTATACTGTGAAACCATTTCACCTGTTCTTCCGGGGTAATTTCCTTTTGGTAGAACATTTTGGCGCGAATCGTTTCCAAGTTCCGCATCTTACGCACCAACTCGATATCGGAAGCTTCCAGCCTCCTTAGTTCAATACCATACTTGCGAATGATCATAACAACTCATCTTTTATCGAATAGGTTGGTTTTTCGTTCATCCTTGTAATGATCATGTTGAGGTACTTTCCAATTACACCAAAACATAACAACATGACGCTAATGGAAAAGGAAATTGCAACAATCATAGCGGTAAATCCAGGAACTTTGGTTCCAAACATGAGTTTCTTAACAATGAACCAAACAGCCAGCAGAAAAAATATAGCTGCGAAAACCGCCCCTCCATAGGTCATAAACCGCAGCGGCACGGAACTGTAATTGAGCGTATTTCGATTCGCCAGCTTTACCGATTTCGCCAGATCGTAGCCAGATTTACCTGATCGACGTGCCTGATAACGCACTTTGACCACTCCTATGTCATCCGTATACCAGGAAAATAGCTCGTCCAAAAACACGAACTGAAACTCATGCACTAAAACCGACCTTTTAAGACGCGCATCAAAAAGTCTGAATGAGGAGCCTAAACCATGCTTTCCATCAAGGTATTTTGAGCCAGATTTATACGCTGTGCTCGCCGCCTTTTTAAATACGGAATGATTGTCTTCTGAGTGGCCATATATAAGATGTGCTTTTGTTTCATTCATAGCATCCACCATCACAGTTATATCTTCAGGGAAGTACTGCAAGTCATCATCTATGGTAATAATTCTCTCGCCCGTGGCAAACTTTAATCCACAAAACGTGGCATTATGCTGACCATAATTTTTTGCCAACCTCACGCACAGCACGTTTGATTCTGCCTGCGTTTTAATGCTCCGCAAAACATCCCAGCTTGAATCTACAGATCCGTCATCCACAAAAATTATCTCATAGTCATCAGATAAATTCGTCAAGACCTTAGCAAGGCGTTCATGCAACTCAATTAATGAATCTGCACTATTGAAAACGGGGACGACTACGGAGTACTTCATTACTGACCAGCTGTTAATCCCCCGTCCATTACTATTTCGGTACCTGTAATCCACCGGGAGGCATCTGAAAGTAAAAAAGCCGCGGTGTTCGCAACGTCTTCCGGCTCTCCAAAACCCAACGGATAATGTTCTCCATGCTTATCCATCATTTCCTTGGAAACAGCTTTTTCTGCCTCGTCGAAAAGAGGGGTCCGCACCATCGCGGCTTCAATTACATTGGAACGTATTCTCTTGCTCGCGTATTCGAGCGCAATGGTTTTGCTAAAACTATTAATGGCAGCTTTTGTGCCGGAATATAAGGCTCCACCCTTATGAGGAAACCTGCTCGAAATTGATGACATAAACACCACAGACGCGTTGTCGTTGACTTTTTTCTTCTTGAAAAGCTTACTCATTAAAATTACTGGTCCGTGGTAGTTAATTCCAAACATCTGATCGATCTGTTTGCCACCGATAAATTTAACTGGAAATGGTCTAACTATGCCAGCACTATGCACTACCCCATCAATGTTTTCAATGTTTTCTACTAAGCTGTCAATATCACTATCATCAGTTAAATCTGCTACCAGTAAAGAATGATCGTGCCCATGCAAACGCTTCAGAGTAACATCCAGCTCCGATTCTCTGCGAGCCGATAAAATTACCCTGGCCCCTAGTTCTGAAAACAAAATCGCCGATTGCCTGCCAATGCCAGAAGAAGCTCCGGTCACCAAAATTCTCTTTCCTGATAACAAAAATGGATTCATACTTCTATCACTTTAGGACAGGCCACCTGGTTTAAAGATAGTGAACATATACCCCACGACAATCCGACTCCAAATCCGGCCAGCAGAAGCGATTTTTCGGATTCACGCACCTGCCCGGCCAGCTGATCAGTAATTGTTAGCGGTATAGATGCAGAACTTGTGTTGCCATATTTTTGTAGCGAATACGGTACTTTGTCGGTTTCGAATTTTAACTTCTTTCGGATGGTTTCGTTCATAAGCTTGTTCGCTTGATGCATTACGAAATAATCGTAACTGTCCGCATCTGTATTGGTTTCCTGAAAAAAGCTCCGAACTGCAGGTGGTACTTCACGAATAGAGAAGTTAAACACATCCAACCCATTTAAAGCAAGGTTCAAGTTCGCTCTTGATATGCCTTTCTCAATTTCTTTCTTTTCAAACGACTGCGGTGAAACCAGGTTCCTTATTCCACCATCAGGGATAATTATTGCGTCATGTCCGGAACCGTCACTGAACAAACTAAATTGCTGTAGTGCACCGTTTGAATCCACTTCTAAAGCAGTTGCGGTACCAGCGTCCCCAAAAAGCGGGTAAGTACTTTTATCCTCAAACGCACAAGTAGCAGAGGAGACATCCCCCATTAACAGCAGACCTTTTTTTAGTCCGGTTGAAGCCATCAGCCCAGAGATAACCGACAATCCATACACGTAACCCGAACAGCCGAGGCCAATGTCAAAAGCCATTGTGGTTCGCGGCAATCCCAAACGATCTTGTAATATGATAGCGGTAGCCGGCAGGTAATAATCTGGTGATTGGGAAAGGAAAATCAGTATGGAAATTTCCGATGAGTTCCAGCCAAGCTCGTTCATTAATTTTTTTGCAGATTCATAGCAAAGGTCAGATGTAGTAAGCCCTCTGGGAGCAACCCTCCTGGTTTCAACACCTGTAGTTTTAACAAGTAGTTTCTTTTCTTTATCGTTCAGTAATGCGTAATCCCAATTGGATTCGGTATTCGACGGAACAGCAGATGCAATTCCTTTAACCGCTACATTATTTACAGAGAAAAAAGCCACTAAGCAACTCTTTGAACTACGATGTCATAAAGCTGTTGAATGGTTTCAATACCCGTTAAGTCTTCTCCGGTCACAGTAACATCGTATTCTGTTTCTATTAAGGCAATAATAATTAGTGCGTGCATAGAACTCCACTCATCTAAATTTCTGAAATTCGTATCCGGCTTTAACACACCTGGATCCACTTCCTCAAATTCTTCCTCCAACTTGCCTATAAACTCTTCAATATTCATCTACTCAAAATTAGAAGGTTAACACAGTTCCGCCCCAGGAATATCCAATCCCAAAGCCTGCCAAAAGCACTTTCGATCCCGGTTGAACCCCCGCATCGATCAAATCTTTTAAAGCGATTGGAATGGAAGCTGAAACAGTATTTCCAACATTTTCGATATTCAATACAAACTTCTCTTTAGGTATTTTCATTCGTTTTCTTAAAAACTCCAACATGGTACCATTGGCCTGGTGCAAAACGAAGTAATCAATTTCTTCTTTCTGTAAGTTATGTTTTTCAAGAATACTATCAATCAATTTTGGCACTTTCCTGAGGGCGAACAAAAAAATTTGGGGGCTATTCATTCTTAGTCTTCCTCCACCCAATTTGGTTGGAAGGTGTTTATATGGCTCTAACCATTCAATGTCGGCAGGCTCCTTTGTTGCCGACCTTTCCACCCAAAGATTTTTTTCACCTGTACCATCAGATCCAAATACGAACTCTCCCACAGAAGCGTTCAACCCACCTTGTACAGGCCCTCTGCTAACCAGGGTGGAAGCTGCGGCATCACTAAAAATGGCTCTTAGATCTGCGTCCTCAGGGTGAATAACCTTGGTCGGCACATCACCAGTGATAACCAACACATTGGACGCCTGATCGATAGCAATTAGCGCCTTTGCCAAACTGAGACCATAAATAAACCCGGTACAGCCATGTAAAACATCTATCGCCCCGACCTCGGTTTTTAGGCCAAGGTCATTCTGCAACAAACAAGCAGTAGTAGGGCCTTTGAACTCCAGCGCATCCGACACCATAATGATGTAATCAATTTTATCGCGATCAACTTTCCAATCATCGAATAGTCTCTCGGCTGATCTGCGTGACAAGTCCCGAGTCGTTTCATCATAATGGGCCCTGTAACGATTTCTCACTCCACATTGCTTATAGAGATCTTCAGCAGACGGAATCGGTTGCGGACCTCCATACTTCTGGTAATCTGCAACAATTTCTTCATTGCTGATCTTCACTTCCGGAAGATAATAGCTTATGGCGTTTAGTTGAATCAACCTATGGTAAATGTGTTAGGGAAGTCTGTTCAAATAACAACAATTAAATAGCTAAATCCAACACAGGGCAGTTTTTGTTTAAAGTGATTGGCCCAACTGTGTGTACTTTGTTGCCTTATCAGTTTCTCCCAGCATATTACAAAGACCTACCAAATTGCCCAATAGTTGCCTTAATTCCTGCACTAATTTTTGGGCTTGTGCCATTCTCATCGGAACGGCCAATTGATCATCGTTACGCACGTCTTTAATATTGCGCTGTAGCTCTAATACACCATTCTCAAAAGCAACAAGCGCAGGAGCTGGCTCCCCTTTTTTAAGGTACGCATTACCGATATTGGTGTAGAACATTTGGTAATAACTGAATTTGTCTATAGTAACCGCCTGCTGATTCAATTTGATACTCTTATCATACCTCCCGGTATTCTCGTAGTGTTGTGATAAACGGGAATAAACGGGTGCATAAGCAGGGTTTAACTCTACCGCCTTTTCCATGTGATAAATTATGACACTGTCCGCCACATTCATTCTATCCTCATAATCCCCATGTAGCAACTGATAACGGTATTTTCCCTTTACAACGTTGTTGTAAAACCCCTGGGCCAAATTCCCTAATATTCGGTTTTTGGTATAAGCATCTAACTGACCATTGGCCGCAAGTACACGGATTGTATCCGCCTCCGACAGCAGCCTGGAATCAAACTCCGGTTCCAGGAATATAGGCTGCATCCCAAATTTATCAAGATTGATCCTTAAGGCATCCTTGAGATTTAAGAAATATCGCTCCGTATTTTGCGATTTCATTACCACATTTTTGATCATACCGGATAGCGCAGCTCGAAACTGCGAATACATCTGGACAAAACCGTCTCGTTGCTTCTCAAACTCTACCGTGCCTGCACCTACATTCGCAACACTATCGTCATAGTAATTCAAAAGTTCCAGCATGTTTCGAGCCTGGGTATAGTCGTTTACGTACGTATTCGCAAGATTAAAATGTGCCTCTACGTAAGCAGTATCCAGCTCAACAGCATTTCTAAAATTTATTCTGGCCGAATCATTATACCCTTTGAACAGAAAATACATAGCCCCAAGGTTGTTATGACTTACGGCATATTGCGGATAAATTTCTATTGCACGTTCAAAGTGGTGGATAGCCGAATCCAATTGTTGGCGATAGCTAGTAATCAAAGGAGAGTTACCTGGAATGTTTGGCTTACTGCGAATTTCCGCTTGCAAAGCCCTTAAAGTAGAAGCATAATGTTGGGCAAGGAGTGAATGAGCTTTTGCACTTTGCTTTAGATGAGGCATATCGGCCGTATAGATGGTAAAACTATTGTACCAATCTCCATTACGCCCCCAAATTACTCCGGAACATAGCAACACAATAACACCTAAAACCACTACTGCACCTCTAACAAGCACCTTCTTTTTAGACACGATGAATTTATAAATGAAGTACCCCAGAGTGATGGAAAATCCAATGGAAGCAACAAAAGCGAACCTCTCCGCAATAATACCTACTGCGGGAAAAAGAAGATTACATGCTCCGCCGATGGCAAAGAAGAAGAACAGGGCTCCAAACACCCATAGTTCTTTACGCTTGATCCTGGTAAAAAGCCATATTACCAGACCAACTAGAACCACGGCAGCCACCCAAACAATTGGATCGGACCATGTCTTCAATTCAACCTGATTATAACCGTAGTAATAGCGCAACGGATATGGAAAAACAAGCAATTTTATATAGTAGCCCAGAGAATAAAAGAACATGGGTATCCTTTCCATGAACGAGTCTGCCATATATAGTGGATTCTCAAAGAACATCTTTTCCCGTACAACAGCTTCTTCCAACGCTCGTTTAAATAAACGACCAATGAATATCGCCAATAAGGAACCTGCACCAAACATAAGGATATACCTAAGCTTGAGTTCCCGGAAAAAATGGATCGATAGCAAAGCAATCGGAACAAATACCAGTCCTGTTTTCTTGGATAAATAAGCGAGTAGCAAAAAGCATACAAATCCAACCAGTCTCCACCACTTTTTGGTATCGTAAAATTTAATCATCCATATCAAAGCCAACAGCCCGAATGCCAGGCATAGTAGCTCGTCGCGACATTTAATGTTATTTACAACCTCGGTATGAATAGGGTGGATCAGGAATATCAGGCAAATAACAAAAGGAAGCCAAATCCCTGCCCTTGGAGCCGCGATGCGGATAAACCTAAAAAGGAGAATGGTGCAAATCGCATAGAAAACAACGTTAAAGAAATGGCTTACCGACGGGTTACTACCAAAAAATTGATATTCAATTGCGAACGAACTGGTGACAACAGGACGATACGAGTAACTTTGTTTTCCGTTAACCGCGTAATGGGACCTGAAAATTGCGGGAATTCCAGCAATCCCCTTCTCAACATTTTTGTGACGGGAAACCAGCTGTTTCTTCTCTCTGCTTCCTTCTTCCGGATAATGATAGGTACTGGTAACCAGATCATCATCCATCGAATACTTGTTCTTGATTGACGCACCGTACAGAATGAAACTCATTAACAGAAAAAACAGGTAGAAATGCCAGCTTTTCCAAATCGCTTTAACCGCTTTTGCTTGCGCCATGCACTAAAAGTAATAAGATTGCTTACACAACAATCAAAAAATTAGTTCACATTTTTATCTATCATTTGCAGTTAAACTTTTCAACAACCACCTTTAAATGGCGCATGCTTCTTAGTTTTACAAAATGGACTACCTCAATACGCTAAATGAAGCGCAACGCGCAGCGGTGGAAAATCTGGAAGGACCAATGATGGTGATAGCCGGAGCAGGCTCAGGAAAAACCAGGGTTCTGACCTACAGAATTGCCCACCTCATCAATAACGGGGTAGATCCGTTTAACATTCTGGCACTCACCTTTACCAATAAGGCGGCAAAGGAAATGAAACAGCGGATTGGTGGAATTATCGGGGAGCACGAGGCAAAAAATATCTGGATGGGCACGTTCCACTCTATTTTTGCCCGAATCCTGAGAATGGAAGCAGATAAAATTGGTTACCCAAAAAACTTCACCATTTACGATACACAAGACTCGAAAAGCCTAATTAAAACAATTGTAAAGGAGTTCCATTTGGACGACAAGCTGTACAAACCAGGCATTGTTTACAATCGTATTTCATCGGCAAAGAACAATCTCGTTTCGGCCACAGCCTATATGAAAAATGATGACATTGTAGCCGATGACCGAATGAACAATCGTCCTAAACTTGGAGAGATTTACATGGAGTACCAAAAGCGTTGTTTTAAGTCTAACGCCATGGATTTCGACGATCTGTTATTTAAAACCAACGTTCTTTTAAAAGACCACCCTGATGTACTTCATAAATACCAGCATAAATTTCGTTACATACTTGTTGACGAGTACCAGGATACCAACTACAGTCAGTATTTAATTGTTAAGCGACTAGCCGCTTTAAACGAGAATCTTTGTGTGGTGGGAGACGACGCACAGTCTATTTATGCATTCCGTGGGGCCAACATTCAAAACATTTTAAATTTCAAACAAGACTACCCAGACTTCCGCCTGTTTAAACTTGAACAGAATTACCGTTCTACCCAAACCATCGTAGATGCTGCCAATGCAATTATTGCCAATAACAAAGAGCAGATTGAAAAGAACGTTTGGACCTCCAATGATGAAGGAGAAAAAATCAAGGTGTATAAGGCCATGACCGACAATGAAGAGGGGAAAATCATCGCTAATTCCATCTTCGAGCATCAGCAGAGGGAACAAGCCAATAATCAGGACTTTGCCATTCTTTACCGCACAAATGCACAATCACGTTCTTTTGAGGAGGCCTTGCGAAAGCTAAATATTGCGTACAAAATATATGGTGGGTTATCTTTCTACCAAAGAAAAGAGATCAAAGACCTCTTAGGTTATTTTAGACTAACAGCCAATAATAATGATGAAGAAGCACTAAAACGTGTGATCAATTATCCCAAGCGGGGGATTGGTAAAACCAGCATGGATCATGCTACCGTTGCAGCAAGTGAACACGGTGTTAGCCTATGGGAAATCATTTCGAACCCCCAACAATATCCGCTACCGATAAATAATGGGGCAAAGGGTAAGATCAGAGATTTTGTAGCAATGATCAAGAGTTTTTCCTCTCAACTGGAAAGCTCCAATGCCTATGAGCTTGCCAACCACATTGCTTCGTCCTCCGGCTTGCTAAAGGAACTATATGCCGACAAAACACCAGAAGGACTAAGCCGGTATGAAAATATTCAGGAGTTGCTCAATGGTATCAAAGAATTTGCAGACAATGCACCTGCTGATGAGGTTCGTTTTCTGGCGGACTTTTTGATCGATGTGGCGCTTCTTACTGATGCCGACAACGATAAGCCTGAAGATCAGGATAAGGTTACTTTAATGACTGTTCACTCTGCCAAAGGGCTGGAATTCCCATATGTTTACATAGTAGGGCTGGAGGAGAATTTATTCCCATCCCAACTATCTCTTAATTCACGGTCTGAACTTGAAGAGGAACGAAGACTCTTTTACGTTGCAATCACTCGCGCCGAGCGAAAAGCGTTTCTATCTTATGCTTCCACTCGCTACCGATGGGGAAATTTGATTCACTGCGAACCAAGCCGCTTTCTGGAAGAAATTGATGAGAAATTTCTGGATTCGTCTGCCACTTTTGGACGACCTAAAGGAGAATTGCGCGATGATGATTTTGACAACGCCGCCCGATTTTTAGGCCGCACATCACCAAATAAGGGCACATCCACTTACAGCACAAGAAAAACAAAGACGCCTCAGGTTTCGGTGGGAAAAAACCTGAAGAAAGTAAGTGCCGCAAGTGGGCCTGCCGCTCCGGTTAACCTGGATCACATCGAGGAAGGAACCAATGTGGCACATGCAAGATTTGGTAAAGGCAAAGTCGTAAAACTCGAGGGAACAGCACCAAACGTAAAGGCCACGGTCTTTTTCCCGAATGCAGGACAAAAACAACTACTGCTGAAGTTTGCTAAACTGGAGATATTGGATTAACCAGAGGTAAGCCAAGAACATATTTTCATGAACCCGCCCAAAGAAGATTTTTACAGAAATAAGAGCGAAGCGGTAAATAGTTGCTTAATGGCGCTCCGGCAGTACATCCTGCAGACCAATCAAAATCTAAGCGAAACAGTAAAGTATGGGATGCCATGTTTCTGCCTGAACAAAAGAGCTGTGTGTTACCTATGGACGGATAAAAATTCTGGCAATCCCTATATTTTGTTTGTAGAAGGAGGCCTCTTGGATTTTCCGGAACTGGAATCTGGAACCAGAGCAAGAATGAAAATCTTTCCAATCAATCCGCTGCAAGACATACCAGTGGAGAGATTGAAAGAAATATTAAACGCAGCCATAGCCATTTACAAATAATTCACGCTGGTTCAGCTTAAAACGCTAAATTTGGCGTTTCATACACAATTACGCATGACAGAACATCAGATATCATTGGAATACAATACGCAAAGAGGTAAAATGATCATCCCCGAATACGGAAGGAATGTGCAAAAAATGATTGATTTTGCATGTACCATGGAAGACCGGGAAGAGCGAAATAAAATTGCCAACGCAATCATTTCAGTGATGGGTCAACTAAATCCGCAACTTCGCGACATTACCGATTTTAATCACAAATTATGGGCTCACCTGTTCATCATGTCAGAATTTAAACTTGATGTAGACTCACCATATCCTAAACCAAGTCCGGAGAGTTTTACGTCAAAGCCTAACAAGGTTCCATACCCTTCTAACGATATTAGGTTTGGTCATTACGGAAAGACTGTTGAAAGACTTATTGAAGCTGCATGCCAATATGAAGAAGGAGAGGAAAAGCAGTGTTTGGTTGGCCGTATTGCCAATCTGATGAAGCGATCCAACCTTCAATGGAATTCAGACTCGGTAAAAGATGAAACCATTGTAAAGGACCTGAAACTTCTCAGCAAAGGAAAACTCAATCTTTCGGATGATTTTGTTTTCGAATCTGCAAGCGACCTGCTAAAAAAAGGTGGGAAAAAGCGCAACTACAAAGGAAAAGGAAAAGGCAAAGGGCGTAACTACAAGAAAAGGTAGACTACGTTTCAGGCCGTGTTGTTGGTTAATGGTTGCTTGTTGATAGTTACATAAGGCATCCCAGACCACCAACAATCAACCACTATTTCAACCTTCTCCTTCCACAGGGTGGTTGTTGATAAAAGCAACCACAACACTTCAGACGAGCTATTAAAAGCTGCATTTTCATTGGCAAATTGATACGCCAAATGACGGCTGAATTAATTTGCGAAGCCATGTCGCTTCCATTTCTTTCAGACCGGAGTTAGCGTGATTTTCGAACCACTTAAAATTCAAGTATGGGCTCTTTTGAGGTATATGGAGGGAATAAACTGAAAGGCGAACTAATTCCACAGGGAGCGAAAAACGAGGCGCTCCAGATCTTGTGCGCTGTGTTGTTAACCAGTGAAAAAGTTAGAATCGATAACATTCCTGACATCGTTGACATTAACAAACTGATCAATCTGTTGCAGGCTTTGGGGGTTAAGGTGAACAAACATGAAAAAGGTTCCTACACATTTCAGGCCGACGACATTGACATTGAATTTCTGAACTCTCCTGAATTTGCTGAAAAGGGAGGTGCGTTAAGGGGGTCTATTATGATTGTAGGACCATTGCTTGCTCGTTTTGGAAGAGGGTACATTCCTAAACCCGGTGGAGACAAAATCGGCAGGCGGAGACTTGACACACACTTCATTGGTTTTCAGAGACTTGGAGCCGAATTCACCTACGATGATGCCACGCACTTTTATAAAGCGGAGGCCAGGCAATTGAAAGGATGTTATATGCTCCTAGACGAAGCTTCGGTTACAGGAACAGCGAACATCGTAATGACCGCAGTAATGGCTGAAGGCACTACCACCATTTACAACGCTGCCTGTGAGCCTTACCTTCAGCAGCTTTGCAACATGCTCAACCGAATGGGTGCCAAAATATCCGGAATTGGCTCTAACCTACTTACCATTGAAGGTGTTGAGAAATTAGGCGGAACCGAACATCGTATACTGCCTGACATGATAGAAATCGGGTCATTCATAGGAATGGCGGCAATGACCAAAGGTGAGATTACCATTAAAGATGTGTCTTACGATAACCTGGGTGTTATCCCTGACGTATTCAGAAAACTAGGCATTACTGTTGAGAGAAAAGGTGATGACATTTATATACCTTCTCAAGATGAATATGTAATCGATTCTTACATAGATGGTTCTATTCTTACGGTTGCCGATGCTCCGTGGCCCGGTTTTACACCAGATTTGTTAAGTATTGTCCTGGTTACAGCTACTCAAGCCAAAGGGAGCGTTTTAATCCATCAAAAAATGTTTGAAAGCCGTTTGTTTTTTGTGGACAAGCTAATTGATATGGGGGCCCAAATTATACTATGTGACCCACACAGAGCTACTGTAAACGGGTTAAACTGGAGTACACCACTTAGAGGGATTTCCATGACTTCTCCAGATATTCGTGCCGGCGTATCTTTGTTAATCGCAGCTTTAAGTGCCGAAGGCAAAAGTACCATCCACAACATCAATCAGATAGATCGGGGGTATCAGGATATTGAAATACGCCTTAACAATCTGGGAGCCGACATCAGAAGAGTGTCTTAAACCCTATCTTTGTGTGTGCGAAAACTGGAATAGTTTTTGCATCCCTCGAGGTATCGAGATAAATTAAAGTGGTGATGAAAAAAATTAAACTGATAGCGTTGCTAGTGGCTGTTAGTGCCGTTGGGCTGGCCTTTACCTACAGCGCTAAAGAGGCACCTTCCACAGAATACTCTGTTGATTGGCCAAGAAAGAAAAGAGATGTTGGTACCGAGGTTGGAGACATGGCACCAGAATTAGCCTTTGAAAACCCGGACGGAAAAGTGATGAAATTATCCTCTCTGAAAGGCAAGTATGTACTGGTAGATTTTTGGGCCTCCTGGTGCGCACCATGTAGACGTGAAAACCCCAACGTAGTAGCGGCATATAAAAAATACAGCAATGCTAAATTCAAAAAGGCAAAAGGCTTTGAAGTATTTAGCGTCTCTCTAGATAAGAATAAGGACGCCTGGAGAAAAGCGATCCAAATGGATAACTTAATATGGAAATACCATGTTAGTGACCTGGGAGGGTGGCAATCCAAAGCTGCAAGTATATATGGAGTCTCCTCCATCCCAGCTAGTTTTCTGGTCGGTCCCGATGGTAAGATTATAGCAAAAAACCTCACAGGTATGAAACTGCATCTGGAACTGGATAAACACATATCCAAACTATAAAATTATCCGCGCGAAGTTAAGGCCCGAAGGATAAATTCTTTCGGGCTTTTTTGTGTCCTGAACAGGGCAATTGCGGCGAAAAATGACCTTTTCTGTCAGTACCCCTGATATTTTGAGCCTCAATACTGCCATTGTGGCTTACAATACCGCCATGGCAAAGAATTTGAAGATGCCTGTAAGACTTAGAGAAATGAAGTTGTTCGGGAATAAAAAAGATAAAATGGAAGGAAAGGAAAACACCACTGAAAAGGGACCAGAGGTTGAAAAGGAAGATGTTGCTGATAAGCAACCGGAGGGAGCAGATCAGCAACAAGATGAAACAAAAGGTGAAAACGAACCTATCCAGGAAATTTCCGATTTGGAAAAAAAGGATTTGGAGTACAAAGAGCTTCATGAGAAGTTTGTGAGACTTTACTCCGAGTTCGACAATTTCCGAAAGCGGACTGCAAAAGAAAAAATCGATATCACCAAGACCGCCAGCGAATCCGTACTTAAAGATTTACTGCCAATTCTGGATGATTTTGAACGAGCAATTGAGAACAATGGCAAAGTAGAAGATATTGAATCTGTTAAGGAAGGATTTAATCTGATTCATAACAAGCTTTTCAGTACGCTTGAAGCAAAGGGATTGAAGCGAATGGATTCTCAAGGTGAAACTTTTGATGTAGACAAACACGAAGCCCTGACCAATATACCAGCACCATCCGAGGACATGAAAGGAAAAGTAGTTGACGTTGTAGAAAAGGGTTACTTACTGAATGATAAAGTAATTCGTTTCGCCAAAGTGGTAGTAGGACAGTAATCATGAGCAAAAGAGATTATTACGAAATACTTGGTGTATCAAAAGGAGCTGATGCCTCGGAGATAAAAAAGGCTTATAGAAAACTAGCCTTAAAATATCACCCTGACAAGAACCCAGGAGACGCTGAAGCAGAGAAAAAGTTTAAGGAAGCTGCCGAAGCTTACGAGGTACTGAGTGACACACAAAAACGTCAACAGTACGATCAGTTTGGGCACCAGGCGTTTGAAGGAGGCGGCTTTGGCGGAGGCGGAGGCATGAATATGGACGACATATTCAGTCAATTCGGAGACATTTTCGGAGACGCCTTTGGAGGCTTTGGTTTCGGCGGCGGTGGCAGAAGAAGGCGCACAAGAAAAGGAACCAATCTCCGTGTTAAAATCAAGGTGAACCTCGAAGAAGTAATGAACGGGGTTGAGAAGAAGATCAAAGTCACCAAAATGGTGAATGCGGAAGGCGTAGAATTCAATACGTGCAGTACTTGTGGAGGAACCGGGCAGGTAACACGGGTTACCAATACCATTCTGGGTCAAATGCAAACCGCATCTACTTGTCCAACGTGTCAGGGAGCCGGACAAACAGTAGGAAAACGACCTCCTGGAGTTGACGCGAGTGGCCTGGAAAAAAAGGAAGTGGTTATACCAATTAAAATCCCGGCAGGTGTTGAAGGAGGCATGCAACTAAGCATGCAAGGACAAGGTAATGCTGCTCCGGGTGGCGGAGTGCCGGGAGATTTGATTATTGTAATTGAAGAGGAAGAGCATCCCGAATTGATTAGAGATGGAGCCAATCTACACTACAACGCATACGTTAGTTTTATGGATGCTGCGCTTGGTTCATCAGCCGAAATCCCACTGGTTACGGGAAAAGCTAAAATTAAGATAGATCCGGGAACTCAAAGTGGTAAGCTCCTTCGACTAAGAGGTAAGGGACTTCCAAATCTGAACGGATATGGTAATGGCGACCTGATGGTGACCATTCACGTTTGGACCCCAAAACGATTATCGAAAGAAGAACGGCAAATTCTTGAAGGATTGAAAGACAACACCAACTTCAAGCCTAATCCCGGACAGGAGGAAAAGGGATTCTTCAGTAGAATGAAAGATCACTTCTCCTAATCATAGCCTTGTACAAGATTAGGAAATACCGATCTTAGAACAGGTTTAATAATTTTAATTCATGACCGATCAAAATTTTGTGCTTGAGGCTCGCGGTGTTGTAAAAACCTACGCCGCCCATACGGCACTCAATGGGGTTAATATTCAGGTACCACAACAAAGTGTTTTCGGGCTACTTGGTCCTAACGGTGCTGGCAAAACTTCCCTCATCAGAATTATCAACCAAATCACGGGTCCGGATCAGGGGGACATTTTCATTGCAGGAGAAAAACTGCAACCCAAACACATCGAAGACATTGGCTATCTTCCTGAAGAGAGGGGACTATACAAAAAAATGAAGGTCGGTGAGCAGGCGCTATACCTGGCACAACTCAAAGGCATGGATAAGTCTGAAGCCAAAAGCGCGTTGAAGGAGTGGTTCGAAAAGTTCGAAATCAGCGAGTGGTGGAACAAGAAAGTAGAAGAACTTTCAAAGGGAATGGCGCAAAAGGTTCAATTTATTACCACAGTTCTGCACAGGCCCAAACTTTTAATATTGGATGAACCATTCAGCGGATTCGACCCTATCAACACAAACTTGATTAAGAGCGAAATCCTGAAACTAAGGGACGAAGGTGCGACGGTGATGTTGTCTACCCACAATATGGGGTCTGTGGAAGAAATTTGTGATGACATAGCTCTGATCAATAAATCGGAGAATATCCTTTCTGGAAAGGTGCATGAGATCAAAAATCAATTCGCAAAAAAAGAGTATAACGTAACCTTTAAGGGGAATGTGGTGGCGTTTGCTAATTCTTTCTGGGGTGGATTCGAACTATTGGATCGCGAGCAAATCGATAAGGAGACTTTTAAAGCCTCGGTAAGATTAATGGATCACGTGAAGCTGAACGACTTTTTAAGCGGGGTAATGCCCAATTGTGAATTGGTAGCAGTTGAACCGATTATCCCGAGCATGAACGACATCTTTATTGACGCGGTAAACTCTCAAAGTAAACCCGAGGTTGTTTCTGAAAACCCGGATTCTACCTCTGAATCACAAACTAATGAAGTGAAAGGAGGCGATGATGAGTAAGGTAGGGTTAATTCTTAAGCGTGAATACGGCAGTAGAGTGCGCAAGAAGTCGTTTATCATCATGACGCTGCTTGGGCCTCTACTGATTGCCGGTTTCTACGGTGGGGCAATCTTTTTAGGCACTCAGGAGTCTGGACCTACAAAAGTTCTGTTGTTGGATGAGACCACGATGTCGAACCGAAATGATTTTGCTGACAATAGTGAATTTACGTTTCGGTCCTTTACAAAATCCGACAAGGATCTGTTTGATACCATCGCCAGCCTACCCGATGGTTCTCGAACCGTTGGAATCTCCATACCCCAGGATCCCTTTCGAACCAACACTGCAACTATTTACATAAAAGAGGCCATTTCATCCGGGAGAGAGGCAGAGCTGAAGGGGATGATTCGGGCGTTTTTCGAACGAATGCTGGTTGAGAAAAAGGACATGGACATTGCAGCCTTTGACGAGGTGAAAAAATACAAAATGAACATTCCAGTGATGGATGTCATGACGAACCAACAAAATACTGCGCAAATAAAGGCCATGATAGGCATTATGTTCGCGGTGGTTATTTACATGTTTATTTTCATGTACGGCGTCATGGTCATGAGAGGTGTTATTGAGGAGAAAACCAGTCGAATCGTGGAGGTAATGGTATCATCCGTTAAACCCTTTCAACTAATGATGGGCAAGATATGTGGAATAGCCTTGGTTGGTTTGACTCAATTTGCCGTTTGGATTGTACTTGGCGGTGTTCTGACCATTTTTGTCCAGACCTCATTGTTGCCTGACAAATACGACCCTGCACAAACCACCACCGGGCAAACTATAATGGCATCAGAGCAACTGATGAACAGTGGCGAACTACATGATCAGTCAAAAACAGAGGTAGATTCAGCAGTCGAAGCTATCCTATCAACCCCATGGTTAGAACTTATCTGTCTATTCATATTCTACTTCCTGGCTGGTTATCTACTGTACGCATCTTTATTCGCGGCTGTGGGGTCGGCTGTTGACAATGAAACGGAAACCCAACAATTCATGCTTCCCATCACCTTACCTTTAATTTTTGGTTTCATTGTCTCCATAATGGGCGTGATGAATCCAGGGGGATCAGCTCTAATCTGGCTCAGCTATATCCCGTTCACTTCACCTGTAGCCATGCTGGTACGTGTGGCGATGGGCGAGGTTGTTTGGTGGGAAATACTTACCAGCGCTGTTATTCTGATACTTACTTTCTTACTAACAACCAGACTGGCTGCTAAAATTTACCGAACGGGTATTCTGATGTATGGTAAAAAAGTAACCTACCGGGAGCTGTTTAAGTGGCTGAAGTACAAGTAACTGCACGCACCGAAATGGTTTGACCGAATAATTGCCGATCATAAGCCTGTCAACCAAACCATTTTGGTTAATTTAGAACGAATCAACAGACTATGGCAAACATTCTTGTAATCGATGACGAGCGTCCAATTAGAAGCACGCTAAAAGAAATTCTGGAATTTGAAAAGTACAAGGTCGACGATGCTGAAGATGGCCCCTCCGGCCTGTCTCTGCTCGACAAGAAAAAGTACGACATCATTCTTTGCGACATCAAGATGCCCAAAATGGACGGAATTGAAGTTCTGGAGAAAATCATTGAAAAAGGTGTGGAGGCTCCTGTAGTAATGATTTCCGGTCATGGTAATGTAGAAACCGCCGTGGAGGCCATCAAGAAAGGGGCTTTTGACTTTATCCAAAAACCGCTGGATTTGAACAGAATTCTGGTAACCATTCGCAACGCAATGGACAAGTCTGATCTTGTTCAGGAAACAAAGGTTCTAAAACGAAAGGTTCATAAATCACTCGCCAACGAAATCATTGGGGAGTCAGAACCAATCATGAAGATTAAGCAGATGATCGATAAAGTGGCTCCAAGTGATGCGCGTGTGATGATTACCGGGGCAAATGGTGCTGGAAAAGAACTGGTTGCGCGCCAATTGCATGAAAAGAGTGAACGCGCCAAACTTCCATTTATAGAGGTAAACTGTGCGGCCATTCCATCTGAACTGATTGAAAGCGAATTATTTGGACATGAAAAAGGTGCCTTTACATCAGCCCACAAGCAGAGACAGGGGAAGTTTGAGCAAGCGGATGGCGGAACAATCTTTTTGGATGAGATCGGCGATATGAGCCTATCGGCCCAGGCAAAAGTACTTAGGGCACTACAAGAGCATAAGATATCACGAGTTGGTAGCGATAAGGATATCAAAGTGAATGTGAGGGTATTAGCCGCAACCAACAAGGATCTTAGGAAGGAGATCGAAGAAAACAGGTTCCGCGAAGATTTGTACCATAGACTAAATGTCATTCCAATCCATGTTCCTCCGTTGAACGACCGGAAAGATGACATTCCGTTGCTTGCAGAATACTTTTTGGGTATTATTTGTGAAGATCAGGGAATACCACAAAAAACCATTGCGGAAGGCGCCATGAAAGAACTTAAGAAGGTCGACTGGACGGGGAATATTCGGGAGCTCCGAAATGTAATTGAGCGCCTGGTAATATTGTGTGAGAAAGAGATTACGGCAGACGACGTAAAATTATATGCAAATCCGAAGGGGTAATCAGTAATTCTTCTCTATTGCCGGGCCATAAGCGTACCCTCTAAAGTAAAAGGGCAATTTCGAATCGTACTTCGCGCCATTCTTCACCCTCCAGTTGGAAGGATCGAAAAATTTATGATGGCAACTTTCTAAATTCCAGGCGGTGCTTCCTCCCTCCTGCTGAATGACAGTACCTGCTACATAATGCGGTACATTCTTCAAATTGATCTGGTTGGTTGAACCTCCCGTATGAAGCAGCTTAAAATCTTCATAAGACAGTTGGTAGAAAAGGCCATCTATCGTATTTATACCTGTTGAGTTGATATATATAGCTGCTTTGTTCGGCTTGTGTTCCAAATGGAAATTTTCCAGTTTAAACAACCTAACGGTGGTGCTCGACTGGCGGTCTACATAAACCGAGTAATCAATGTCCTTGTGCCCTTCTGAAATACCGTCCCGAATGACAATACCCCCGGAACCGAGCACTTTGAAAGCCGTTTTGGCACCTTGTGCCGCATAAACCCGGCACTGATTTAAAACACTATGGTTAGACTGAGAATTATTCTTGCTGCCTCCCCAATCTTCACCGGTTCGTAAAATGAAATTATCTGTTTTACAGTTTAACGCATTGCAATGGTTGATGGAGGTGTGCAATCCAAACTGAACATCAATCGCGGCTAATTTTTGGGATTGAAAATTGCACCTGTTAATACTGGTTTGATACGTCGCGCCTATGTTAATCGCTTTTGCTCCACCTATGAAAGTAATATCATTGATTGTAAATCTGGTTTTCATCATCTTCTTCAAGGCCTCATCCTGATTTTTAGGAATCCGGTTGAAGAGGCAGATGGTGTCTGACTTGGCAACAATTGTTGCTCCGTTGCCGTTAATCACGAAAATTCTCTTTCCTGAGGTGGCTGCTCTTGGTAGCTCAGCGTTGGATTTAAAGGAATACTGCCTGGTTCCTTTTAGTTCTATACTTCCTCTACCAACTTCATCTATCTTTTTAAAACACGCGGAAAAAGCCATGGCCCAATCCCCGTTAAAAGAATCTTCGTAGAAGTCCTCTACCTTAAACTGAGCATTAAGTGCACCAAACTGTGCCACCAGAATTGCTAAAACAAAATACCTCATATTCACGAAGGTAACAACTCCAACATTGGTGCCAACAAATTTGGTTACCAACGGAAACAAGAAGGGGGAAGAATTGGATCGTTAAGCGACCTTCAGCGTGCTAATCTTCGATTTGCCGAATTTCTCCTTAGCGTACTCAAGTGTCAATTCGAATTCCTTTACTTCTTCATTGGAAGGAATTTCGAACATCGCATCATTTAGAATGGCCTCACATATTGAACGTAATCCTCGGGCACCCAGCTTAAACTCAACTGCCTTTTCAACGATAAAATCAAAAACATCTTCGTTAAATTTAAGCTCTACATTGTCTATCGCAAACAACTTCACATACTGTTTAACCAAAGAGTTTTTAGGTTCAGTAAGAATTCTTTTAAGGGTCTCCGGATCCAGTGGATTCAAGAACGTAAGTACCGGAAAACGACCAATCAACTCAGGGATCAAACCATAGTCCTTCAAATCTTGCGGATTAACGTATTTGAGCACATTCTCTTGTGCATCTGCTACGGCATCCTTTGAAGCACTAAACCCAATCGAGTTGATATTGATTCTTCTCTCTATCAGCTTTTCAATTCCCGAAAAAGCACCTCCACAAACGAAGAGTATGTTCTTGGTATTTACCTGGATCATCTTCTGCTCCGGGTGTTTTCTTCCTCCCTGAGGCGGAACATTTACAACGGACCCTTCCAAAAGCTTCAAAAGTGCTTGTTGAACACCTTCTCCGGAAACATCTCTGGTAATGGATGGGTTGTCGGACTTTCTTGAAACTTTATCAATTTCATCGATAAAAACGATTCCTCTTTCGGCTGATGCCACGTCATAATCTGCAGCTTGAAGTAGTCTGGAAAGAATACTCTCCACATCTTCTCCCACGTATCCTGCCTCGGTTAACACCGTTGCATCCGCAATACAGAATGGAACATTGAGCATTTTAGCAATGGTTCTGGCCAACAAGGTTTTACCCGTTCCCGTTTTCCCAACCAGAATAACATTCGACTTTTCAATCTCTACCTCATCATCGTCAGCCTTCTGAACCAAACGCTTATAGTGATTGTAAACTGCTACCGATAATACACGCTTGGCGCTATCCTGCCCGATGACATATTGATCAAGGTGTTGCTTGATTTCAATCGGTTTGAGAAGCGTCATCGAAGATTCAAGTGCCGTATCCGCCTTGTGCGAAACTTCTTCCTGAACAATCTGATTCGCCTGCTCAATACAGTTATCACAGATGTGTCCTGTGATTCCGGCAATTAAAACCGCGGTATCTTTTTTATGGCGCCCACAAAATGAACACCGGATATCGTTTTTTTCAGCCATAGAAGCGCAAAAATACGAAAAAACATCCCTTCTTCCCGAATATCACTATCCGGGAAAAGGAAGGTTTGATTCTTTAATAAGTTGTTTTATTTAGAGTTCGGGTTCTTTGCGAGTACCTCATCGATCATGCCGTACTCCTTTGCTTCTTCAGCGATCATCCAGTAATCCCGATCCGAATCTTCCCATACCTTCTCATAAGTTTGTCCGGAGTGATTGGCAATGATTTCGTATAACTCCTTCTTGAGTTTCTGTATCTCTCGTGCAGTGATTTCAATATCAGAAGCTTGTCCCTGAGCCCCACCAAGTGGCTGGTGAATCATTACTCTGGAGTGCTTTAGTGCAGTTCTTTTTCCGGTTGTACCAGCACACAACAGCACTGCGCCCATAGAAGCCGCCATCCCCGTACAAATCGTAGCCACATCCGGACCTATATACTGCATTGTGTCATAAATCCCCAATCCGGCGTAAACCGATCCCCCTGGGGAATTCAGATAAATCTGGATATCCTTTTTCGGATCTACAGATTCCAGAAACAAAAGTTGAGCTTGAATAATGTTGGCAATGTAGTCGTCAATACCGGTACCCAGGAAAATAATTCTGTCTGCCATCAGTCTTGAGAATACATCTACCTCTCTAAAGGGCATTTGACGCTCCTCGATAACGGTTCGTGTCATATTCTCTACACCGCCATAGGCATGAGACATATATTTATCGTAACTGGTGCTACTGATTCCTTTATGCTTGGTTGCGTAACTTCTAAACTCTTTACTGTAATCCATCTCTGTCTATATATTTTCTTCGCGTATTCACCATACGCTCTCTTTAATCTCTTTGATAAGTACTAACAATCTCAGAAAGGATATTGTTTCTGAATTGCGACTTAAATATAGGATTTATTCTCTCAGCCAATTGGAAACATTTGAACATAAAAAAGCCCGTTGTCCAAACCGTAACTGTTAAAGAACAACGGGCTTATTAAACCTCTTATTGCGACAAAGATCTACTGTCCCGTTGCTACCTTTACAAAGTCCTCGTAGCTCAGTTCTTTCTCTTCGATCTTTACGTTTTCCTTAGCGAAATCCACGATCTTTCTTTCATAAATAGCCTCGTAAACACGCTTGGCCTCGTCCTGGTTTTGCAGTACTTTTTTTGCGCTTTCGGTCAGCTCTTCGTCCTCAGGTGCCGGCATACCATACTGTGCATATTGCTGTGCGAGAAGTCCCTTGGTATAGTCTATTACTTCTTCCTGTTCCACTTTCAGATCGTTATCGGCGATGATTTTGTTCTCAATTAACTGCCATTTTAAGGATTTGGAGTATTGGTCATACTCTTGCTCAATCTGCTCAAGCGTAATTTCTTTTTCGTTGGTAGCCTGAATCCATCTCTTCAGGAACTCATCCGGAAGATCTAATTTCAACTTATCAATCAGGCTATCGGATAAATCCCTTTTGAAAACTCTGTCCGAATCTCTGTTAAACATTGTTTCCATTTCCTCTCGAATTCTTCCGCGGAACTCATCTTCGGAAGTCACATTTCCTTCTCCGTAAACTTTATCAAACAACTGAGAATTGATCGCTGCCGGTTCCATTCGCTTAATTTCCGTAACCGTGTACTCAAATTCGTTGCTGATGTTTGGTAAATCATCTTTGGTAAGTCCAAGCATTGCCGCTTTGTCTGCATCTCCTTTTGACACTTCATCCGGGTCAACCACAATCTTATCTCCTACTTTCAATCCGGTTAATTTCTTTTTGACTTTTTCATCCTCAAGAAACTCGATTGAGATAGTAGAAGTATGTAGGACCCCTCCTTCTTTTTCATTGCCTTCTCCATCAAGTTCTTTGAAAGACCCTAAGAGCATGTCTTTATCCTCCGCCTGATCAACCGGGACCAGTTTACCATATCTCTTGGCGAAATCTTGCACTTGCCTGTCTACTACCTCATCATCTACTTTCACCTTGTGATAAGGCACCTTATGTTTTTTGTTCAGTTTTACCTCAAAATCAGGAGCCAGTCCCATTTCGTAAGTAAACTCCATTTCTGCAGGATTCGTCCAGTCAATGGCATTCTCATCGTCCACCTTTGGCATCGGATTCCCAAGAATATCCACCTTGTTTTCGGTAATGTACTCGTAAATCGCGTGGTTGATCACCTTGTTCACTTCCTCAGCTACCACGGAAGGACCAAATTTCTTTTTAATCAGTCCCATAGGAACTTTGCCCGGGCGGAAACCTGGAAGGTTTGCCTGCTTGCGGTAGTTCTTTAGTGTTTCCTCCACTTTTTCCTGATAGTCTGTAGGACTTACGGAAACGTGAAGAAGCGCATTCAAATCGTCGATTTTCTCCTGCTTAATATCCATTGCAATGTTTTTCTTAAAAACTAAAAATGGCATCCCGAACACTCGGGACACCATTTTGATTTACATCGTGCGGATGAAGGGAGTCGAACCCATACGCCTCGCGGCACTAGATCCTAAGTCTAGCATGTCTACCAGTTCCATCACATCCGCAAATCCAACCTTCTTAAGGTGCCCGTTGGCTATTGGAAACAATCTCGTTCCCCGAAGGCGAGCGCAAAGATATTTATTTTTTAGGAAAATGAAATGATTTTGGGGAATTGTTTGTCCCTGTTTCGTTAAACGAGCTTGACCACACATACCATATTGATTAGATATGGTTATTTTGGTTGTTATAATCGTAGCAGATCAATCCGGAATACCATGGAAAATTTCAACTGGACTTCGTTCACCAAAAAAATTGCTATAAAATCTAAAGTCTCAACGCTCTATAAAGCGTGGACTATTCCGGAGGAAATAGAAACTTGGTTTTTAAGCAAAGCTATTTATGAAAAACCCGACGGAGTGGTGGTTAGCAGAAACGAACATGTATCAGCTGGAGATACCTACGCCTGGTCGTGGTTCCTGTACGACGTTATTGAAAGAGGGGAAATTCTTGAGGCGAATGGATCAGATTTATTAAAATTTACGTTTGCGGGGGACTGTGTGGTAGAAGTTCATTTAACGGAACATAAGGAACATGTAATCGTTTCTCTAACTCAAAGCAATATACCAACCGACAATCAATCTAAGAGAGGAATCAGGCTTGGGTGCGACTCAGGCTGGTCCTTCTTCCTGGTAAACTTGAAATCCGTTTACGAGGGAGGAATTGATTTGCGTAATAAGAATGAGGAATTACAGGGAATGCTAAACAACTGACATAGGTCCCCTACCAGTGCAGCCTGCGAATTAATTTCTGAAACTTCTCCAATACCTTTCTCCTTGAACATTGTTGTGATAACTTTGTAGAATAAACAAAGTCGACCATGCTAACAATTGATCCAAACGAAGTCTCCGTTCCAAAACTGCACCATTACTTGCTTGGTAGTGTAGGACCTCGGCCAATTTGCTTTGCCAGCACCATAAATGAGCAGGGAGTCCCAAACATAGCTCCGTTTAGCTTTTTTAATGTATTTAGCGCCAATCCGCCCATTGCCATTTTTTCTCCGGCCAGAAGTGGTCGAACGAATACTACAAAGGACACTTACAACAACGTTAAAAAGGTTCCGGAGGTGGTTATAAATGTGGTGAATTATGATATTGTTCATCAAATGAGCTTAGCAAGTTCTCCTTACGACCCTGGCGTGAATGAATTTGTAAAGGCGGGGTTAACTCCGGTTCAGTCTGATCTGGTTAAACCTTTTCGAATTGCTGAATCTCCGGTGCAAATGGAGTGCAAGGTGATTGAGGTAAAAGAACTGGGTGATCAGGGTGGTGCCGGTAATCTGGTGATTTGTCAAATTGTGAAAATCCATATATCAGAGCATGTTTTGAACGCAGATCAGATGATTGATCAACAAAAGATCGACCTGGTAGCCAGAATGGGCGGCAACTGGTATTGCAGAGCCGACCAGAACAGCATGTTTGAAATCGAGAAACCAATTACCACTTGTGGAATTGGTTTTGATCAGATTCCTGAAGATATACGAAACAGCACCATCCTAAGTGGTAATGACCTTGGCCAGCTTGGCGGCATCGTAGAACTGCCGGACGAAACAGATGTAAACGAATACAAGCTTGTTGAACTCAGTGATTTATTTATGGAGTACGAAGACGATGCAAAATCCTTAGAAATTGAACTTCATAAGAAAGCCAAAGAACTTTTAGCCAGCAACCAACTGGAAGACGCGTGGAAGACACTGCTGGCGTTTAATAATTGATACTCCTCCACCAATTGATGTTCTGACCTGGGCTCGGCACAATTGTTAATATGTTTTCCAGAAAACTGCCTCTATTTTTCGCAATTTTGTGTTTCGCAAAAACATAAAGAAAATGGAAATTAAAGGACGTGTGAAGCTGATCATGGATACACAAACATTCGACAGTGGATTCACGAAGAGAGAGTTTGTAATTACAACTGATGAACAATACCCACAGGACGTAAAATTTGAGTGCATAAAGGACAAAACCGCTTTATTGGACTCATACAAAGTGGGAGACGATATTAATGTACACTTCAACATCCGTGGAAACGAATACAACGGACGGTACTATGTAAATCTTCAGGCGTGGCGAATTGAAGCTGCTGCAGGACAGGGAGAAATGCCTCCTGCCCCGGCGGAACCACCGGTAGAAGAATTTAGTTCGGAAGAGGACGATCTTCCATTCTAAACCACTGCTCATTTGAGCTTTACAGAAAAATATACCAAAGTATTCAGGGCGCTCTTACCGGCGCCCTTTACGATTGCGGTAGTTCTAACATTCATCACCTTTTTTCTGGCCCTGTTTCTAACCAAGCCAGGAGAAATCCAATACGGTTCGTATGCTTTAGACTTACTTTCTCACTGGGAATCCGGATTGGGAGGGGAAGGCGGACTGGCATTTGCCCTGCAAATGATGCTAATGCTTGTGCTCGGACATGTTCTGGCGTTATCCAAACCAATCGATTCTTTGCTACGTGGAATGGTGGGGTTTTGCAACACCACTGCATCTGCAGCATTTTTCGTCACTCTCTTTACACTGATGTTCAGTTTTGTGAACTGGGGACTTGGACTAATTTTCGGAGCTTTGTTTGCCCGAAAAGTTGCTGAAAGATCAATCCTGAAAGGTTTCAGCATCAACTATCCACTTGTTGGTGCAGCTGGCTATGCCGGTTTGATGGTATGGCACGGAGGACTCTCGGGATCGGCACCTCTAAAAATTGCTGAAGCAAATGGAATGAAAACCCTGCTCGAAGGGTATGAACTACCAGAGGGAATTGCAGCCAATCTGCCCCAAAATGTTTCGTTTTCGGAAACCGTTTTCTCCCCCATGAACATAACAGTAAGTATTCTGCTACTTATTTGCATCCCTCTATTAATGTTGCTCATTGGCAAGTTTGTTAAGCCTGCTTCAGTTAACATTTCAGCAGCAAAACAGCAGGCTTTGCTAAAGGATGACAAGAAAAAAATTGGTGCAGAGAAATTGGATTATTCTGCGATTCTCTGCGTGGTTACCGGTGCAGCTGTACTCGCCTACGCAGCATCTAAGATTGTATTAATGGAAGGGGAATGGTCATGGAATTTTATTAACCCTAACTATATTAATCTGGTTCTATTCGGATTGTGCCTTGTGTTCCATTTTCGATTTGCAGGTTTTCTCCGGGCCATTGAAAAGGCCATTGGAGGGTCTGCTGGAATTTTAATTCAGTTCCCTTTGTACTTTGGTATTTTGGGATTGATGAAAGGGTCAGGTTTGATGTCTGACATTTCGAACTTCTTTGTCGCCTATTCTTCGGAAAACACCCATCCGATTTTCACTTTTTTCTCGGCAGGGCTGGTCAATATTTTGGTGCCAAGTGGTGGTGGACAATGGGCAGTGCAGGGGCCGATAATCATTGAAAGTTCAATGCAGCAAGGTTTACCTCTTGGAAAAGGAATTATGGCAATGGCCTATGGAGATCAGTTAACGAATATGTTGCAGCCATTCTGGGCATTGCCCTTACTTGGAATAACCGGCCTAAAGGCCAAAGAAATTCTACCTTACACCCTTCTGATTATGTTATTGGGAGCGGCTATCTTCATTGCCGGACTGTTGTTGTTCTAACCCGCTGCAGGCACTTCATCTACCGACTTCGCATCCAGTGCATCGCGCAAGCCATTTCCAACCAGCATAAAGGCCAGTACCATTACAACGATGGCCGCACCTGGCAAGATCGCCAGATAAGCTTTGTCTTCGGTAATGTAATTTCGATACTCATCGATCATTGCGCCCCAGGATGGCACCGGAATTTGTGCTCCCAACCCAAGGAAGCTTAATCCGGCTTCGATAAGGATAGCCGATGCAAAGTTTGCCGCAGCAATTACAATGATCGGTCCAATCACATTCGGGATAACGTGTTTGAGAATAATCCTTCTGGATTTGAAACCCAAAGCCCTGCCTGCCTCTATAAACTCTTTCTCTCGTACGGACATTACCTGCCCCCGCACCACCCTGGCAATCTCCACCCACATGGTGAGGCCAACAGCAATAAATGTTTTTTCAAATCCCTTTCCAATAACCAGGGTAATTGCAATGACAAGAAGAAGCGCCGGAATTGACCAGATGACATTGATAAACCACATGATCAGTTCGTCCACCCATCCCCTGTAATATCCAGCCAAAGCTCCAAGTGCAATTCCAATTACCAGAGAAATAATTACCGCAATCAGCCCTACGGAAAGTGAAATTACGGCACCTCCCATCAAGCGACTTAAATAATCCCGCCCCTGATTATCTGTGCCCAACCAGTAAGTTCGCTTTTCGATGAAATCCTTTCTTACAATCTTTTCTACCTCTTCGAACGCCATAGTGGTGAGTTCAGTTTCACCGCGCTTCAAAAAGGAAACGCTTCCGTCGCCATTTTCCCTGTATATAATGTCCTTACCGTTTTCATCTGCCAGATTAAAAGCAACATCCACCAATCGGTATTTGATAAATACAGGCTGGTACCAGCTTTCATCCTTGTTCTTGCTATACTCTTCAATTTCAATGTGTGGGTAGTTGATCCGGAAATTAAAAAAAGCCTTGTGCTTCAACCCATCGTCTTTGCCCCCTGTAAACATCCTGAACCACACCGAAGGTTGCTCCTTCTTATTTTCCGTAATCGTCAAAATATTTGTAGAAAAACCGGGCTTCTTGTTCAGTATTTCAATGATGGATTCATCCGCATTCACGGTTCCATCAGGACGAATCATGGGACTGAATATGGCAATAAAAGCGGCTATAAGAATAACAATAAGACCAGCCATCGCATAGCGATTCTTCTTAAGTCTTCTCCACCCTTCGGCTGACAGCGAGTTGGCTTTACTGGTGCCAATAACTTCTATGTTTGGATCTTCCTGTTCTTCCATGTGGGTTTGTAAAACAAACTCAGCGGGGCCAGTACGACGATATAAAAGCTGTACAGCGGTGCTACTATCGGATAGAACACCATAGGCGTTAACATCTTCAATCGAAGGGCTACCAAAAATAAAAACAAAAAGTCAATGGTGAACTTGACAGCTACACCAATTAGACCAACTTCGGTTAACGTTCCCTGAATACATAGATCAATTATCTGGAGAACTACAAATAAATTGGCGCCAACAACCAGTAAAGCGCTTATTAAAGTATGCGCATTTCCCAATCTTCCTGTTTTGCCCGCCCAGCGAATTCTTTGATCAAAAATTGCACGAATGGAAGTGTCTGCTTTTGTATAAACCAAATGATCGTTGAAAAGGGAAACTCCTATGTGTTTGCCCGCTGAGGCAAAAGACTTCAGTAAAAAAACATCGTCTCCGGATGAAATTTGTAGGTTGTCACCGAAACCTCCGCACTCAATAAAATCCTTCTTCCGGTAAGCCATATTTGCCGCATTTGCCAGAATAGGAGACTTCAAGGCCGAAGAACCACAAGCAAGCCCCAGGTAGGAGAAAAGTTCCAAATTCTGAAGCGGTGCATCTTTAAACGCTACCGGACCACCAGATAAATGAATCTCTACTAATTGAGAAGCGTGATGGTTCAGCCATTCAATAGGAACTTCACAGTCGGCGTCGGTTTGTGCGATCAAATCGTAACTGGCGCTGGCTATTCCGGTCATCAAAGCGTGCTTTTTGCCTTGCCCCCGGCTCTTCACCAACTTCACTGACACTTCATATTGCGAAACATCCAGTCGTTCCGAACCGTCTGAGGAGTGATCGTCTACCAGAATTACCTCAAAGAGGTCCTTTGAATAATTCAGTTTTTCCAGGGAATGAAGTAAATCTGGCAGTGTGTCAACTTCGTTGCGAAAGGGAACCACCACACTAAATTCAGGAGAGTTGTGGGCACCTCTCGGTTTCCCCGACAACAACACGGCAAGCAGCATAATTAAAAGGTACAGGCTATACCCTGCCATCACTCCGAGCGCTATGTAATCCCACAGCGTCATTTTCTTCTTCTGATTAATACCACGAATATTCCTCCAAGTACAGAGGCAAATGCTACATTGATCATCCAAAGTAAAAAAGATGCCGTAGTTGTTGGGATTTCAGCCAGAAACCAACCAAAAATTCCAATGGATGCGACTTCCCTCACTCCTAGCTTGCCAAATACCGTAGGTAGCAACGATATAACCAGGTAGAGATACCCTACCAACATCAGGCAAGTGAAAAAGTTAAAGGTCGCTCCGAAAAAAGTAAGCAACAAATAAAACTGGAAGGCAAATACCACATAACGGAACAGGCTCCATACAAATACCTCAAACAACATTACTCTGCTGTGATTTGCTAAAAACTGCACCTTTTCCATATACTTATTCAGAAAACTAACTCGGGAAAGTATCCCAATCCATTTGTCCGGAAAGAAATAGATAAGAGCCAGGAACAACAAGCCAATGGAAAAACCAACCGCAGGGTACCAGGGGTCGATTTGCACGTTTTGGATAGGTTTGGTTTCAATGGGTATATAAATCAGCGCAAAAGCTCCTATTACACCAAAGAAAATGGTTGCCAGCAATTGCGCCAGGTTTCCAACGAACGTATTCATTGTTCCAACCAGTACCATCTCTTTAGGTAAATACATTACTCTGCCCACAAAGCCACCAATGCGATTTGGAGTGAAAATTCCTGTTGCGTTGCCCGCGAAAGCTGCTTTAACTGAAGTGACCAGGGACACCGGATATTCCTTTTTCATCAAACGTTTCCACTTGTAACCTTCACTTCCCCAGTTTACAAACACCAACAAAAACGCCAGTATAACTCTCCACCAATCACCTGAGATGAAAGTTTCTTTAATAGTCATCCACTTTTCGGGAAGGTTATCCTGCGAGGCAATTTGATGCCAAACCAACGCAATAGACCCGCCGAAAATGACCAGCTTCAGAATCCAGAATAAAATCTTGTATACCTTTGATCGGTTGATAGAGCCTACTTTGTTTCAAAAGTACTGATACTTGAGTAAGAGCGAAAAAATAATCCTTGGTGTAGATCCTGGCACATCCATGTTGGGTTACGGCCTAATCGAAGTTCACGGTAAATCACTGAAACTTCACAACATGGGTATAATTAACCTTACTAAAATCAAGGGACACGACCAGAAGCTCAAGAAAATATTTGAAAGGGTACTTTACCTGATTGACACTTACTCGCCTGATGAACTAGCAGTTGAAGCCCCGTTCTTTGGCAAGAATGTGCAGTCTATGCTAAAGTTGGGACGGGCGCAAGGAGTAGCCATGGCCGCTGCGCTTTATAGAGATTTGCCCATTTTCGAATATTCGCCGAGGAAAATTAAACAATCCATTACAGGAAATGGTAATGCGTCTAAGGAACAGGTGGCCAAGATGATACAGACACTTCTGAAATTAGATCGGCTGCCGAAACATTTGGATGCGACCGATGGAGTTGCTGCGGCCATTTGCCATCATTTCCAAAACAAACCTGGTATACCTGGTAAATCTTATGGAAGTTGGAAATCTTTTTTATCAGAAAATCCTGACAAGAAATTAGACTAACTTAACGCACTGCGCCTTATGGTTGGTTCTTTACATAACGTGGTCAGGATGGCCTTGAGATTTAAGTGGGTTCTGCTAACCGGTTTAGTGTTGCGGGTACTTTGGGTTTTGTTTGCGTACTACACAAATGGAATTGAAGGTTGGCAGCAATACGATTCGACCATTTACCAACACATTGCCGAAACGTACGACAGTACCCGGACAATGGGCTATTCGAATGATCTAATAGCACCTATTCACAATCGCGTACCCGGCTATCCATTCCTGATTCATTTGTTCGGACCGTATTTCCTTATTGCGCTTCAAATTTTCATGTCTTGCCTTACCATACTCATAAGTGCCAGGTTGGCGGAGCATTTAGGCCTCAACGGCAAATTATCACAAATGGTGGGTTGGCTTCTGGCATTGGATGTGCCCTCAATTTTATTTTCGGGCAGTATGATGACCGAAAGCCTCTTTACCTTTTTGCTGGTAGCATCGGTTTTCATTTGGATAACAAGGAAGAACCTGCCCGCATTCGCAATATCAGGAATGATGATAGGGCTTGCTGCCTATTTGCGGCCTATAGCTCTATTTATTCCAGTCATTTTTCTGGGATACGAGCTGATTTTTCATCGAACGGTTAAAAGAACTTTAGCGATAACCGTGTGTTTCCTTCTGTTAATTTCGCCGTGGATTGTCCGTAACGGGAACACATTTGGTCAGTACTTTTTCTCTAGTGTTTCAACCACTAATTTGTGTTACTACCGTGCAGCGGGAATTACCTCTGTCAAAGAGAATCAGCCACTTGGAATTGTACAAGCCGACTATCGAACAAGGGTAGCAAAATCCGTCGGTCAGATTCCCACAAATCAGGACAGTATCTACGATTACCTGATGCGCAAAAAAGCGGTTGAGTCTGAATTGGCCTGGGACACCATTCAGGCTAACCCCGGCATTTACACAAGACAGTCTTTAACGGGGGCTACAAGAATGCTCTTCTATCCAGTTCGTGCATATGTGGATTATCCATTAGGTTGGCAGCCTACATCGAAAGTAAGTTGGACTTTGGTAGTTGCACAGTTCATTCAATTAACGCTGGTCTATCTGGGCATAATGATGTTGATCTTGAGGCGTAAGTGGCGCACACATCACGTTTGGTTAGCTATACTGGTCATCGGGTACTTTGTACTGCTATCTGCCGGTGTTGAAGCGGATGCCCGGTTCAGAATACCGATCATGCCAATGCTGATTATTTTATCAGCATTAGGTTATCAAAGAAACACCAAATTAAAGGAGGGTATGATTAATGAATCAGGCTTCCCGGATTGACCGGGCAATTTGAACCATTTCCTCTGATTCAAGCTTCAGTTTTGGTCTGGAGAAATCGATGTCCGAAACCCCGTTTATCGGAACGAGATGAATATGTGTATGAGGCACTTCCAGACCAATCACGGCCACCCCAATTCGTTCACAATCGAATACCTTGTCCATTTTTCTGGCTACGGTTTGGGCGAACTTCATCAATTCGCCCAATTCGTCAGCATCCATATCAAAAATGTAGTCTACCTCTTTTTTCGGTATCACCAAGGTGTGCCCCTTCACCAGAGGCATTATATCCAAAAAGGCCAGAAAGTTATCTGACTCCGCTACTTTGTGGCACGGGATTTCACCTGCAACGATTTTGGAAAAAATAGACGCCATTATCTGGTTATTTCCACAATTTCAAACTCAACAGCTCCCCCAGGAGTTTGAACCTCGGCGATATCTCCCACTGCTTTGCCTAGAAGTCCTTTGGCAATCGGTGAATCAATAGAAATTTTCCTGGCTTTTAAGTCAGCCTCATTTTCTGCAACCAACGTATATGCTACTTCCATTCCGTTTTTTACATTTTTAATCTTAACGGTAGATAGAATGAACACTTTGCTGGTATCCATCTGCGATTCATCCACAAGTCTGGCATTGGCAAGCTTATCCTTAAGAGTGGCCAGCCTCGCTTCCATAAGTCCCTGAGCTTCTTTAGCCGCATCGTATTCAGCGTTTTCAGAAAGATCGCCCTTGTCCCTGGCGTCGGCTATTTGCTGTGAAATTTTTGGACGTTCCACTGTTTCCAGGTGATGAATCTCATTCTTGAGTTTCTTCAGTCCTTCTTCCGTATAGTAACTTATCTGTGACATGTTATTTCATTTTAACCTTCGACCTTATAGAAAGCAAATCCCGTCCCGTAGTCGGGACGGGAAACCGTCATCAATCGATATATACAAATATAATAATTTATTTAGTCCAATTCCTTGCTACACGGCTATTTAAAGCGGATTTAAAGCCTAGAAATTATCTAATAATGGTGGTCTTATTGCTCCAAACCATTTCACGATCTTCTCGCCTACCCCGGGGACTTCCACATGAATGATGTAAACCCCGCTGGCTATTGGAATACCAACATGGTTTTTCAAATCCCAATCCTGGTAGGTGATCTTACTATCCTTGCGAAACTGTCGAACATGGGTACCCGCTGTATTATAGATATTGATGGTGCAGATATCCGGTAAATTGGTGATTTTAATACGATTATCAAGTTTGTGGTTCTCGTAGCTTGAATACGCATAGTACGGATTGGGAACTACATTGATCAAATCCAATGCCGTAGTGGCCGTATCATTGTTCTCTGTCTC
Organism: Parvicellaceae bacterium; assembly: GCA_965267315.1. GTDB lineage: Bacteria > Bacteroidota > Bacteroidia > Flavobacteriales_D > Parvicellaceae. The sequence continues at coordinate 1,861,970 of OZ253949.1, read as the reverse complement.
TGTAGCTATATCATCGGTTGTAAACTGATACAAGGGATACCAGGCATTGTCTGAAAATGCCGTATCACTCGCAGGAGTTAACAAGTAACCTTTGGTCGCATAACGCGCATAAGGCTTCGCTACTCGCAATCTGATCTTCACATCAGACTTGATAAAGCTATACGGATCTGCCTCGGTCCCTTCTTCTGCCTCAAAATCCAACATTGGCATACCTACCCACATACATGAACGCCACACACGTTGACGTTGACCGCCACTGGCTTCGGTTAACTTCCCGGAACCATCATAAGTCCCTACAAAGTTCTCCTCGATCCACGCTCCTCCATCGTATGCTGGCATCTCTGCTGTGTTACCGGCTGTCCGGTAATTGTTCCCAAATACAAATACCGCATGCTTTCCGCCCCAGATAACATCTCCAAAGTTCGATCCGTAGTCTGCTGTCGGGTTCCACATCATGTCTCTCCCGTTTGCGCCTCCTAACCAGGAATCTTCCCCGAAAGCCATATTCATCCGCTCTCCTGTCTCTACCTCTATGGCATAGCCAGGGAACCAGCCCATTCCTACTCGTCCCGTTCCATCAGGATCTCCATTCTTGTCTACTGAATAGCCTCCTCGTGGATAACCATGACCCATATCTTCTGGAAAACCATCGGCCATTACTGAACCGGGTACATCTTCCGATAAAACTGATTCGGTTTGCATCTCTACAACAGGACATCTGGTCCACTTGCTCTTATCTGAGGTGATAACTATATCCACACTGGTCAGATAGTTCAAACTATTGGTGGACATTGTTCCTAAAAAATCCGCTCCAACTATCGTATTGGCACAACGTCTTGAACACAATCGGTAAGGTGAAAATGTTCCGTTCAATATCGACTCGTAGCTCTCCTCATCGTCTACACCAACATAATCGTTATATGCACAAGGGTCTTCTGTACAGAAATCCAAAGTCGCATCACATGCCTCAAAAGCCGTCCCTGATCGAATCCAGTTCGCATCGGTGATCCCATCCTGATCCTCTACTCCTCCTAACCATTGTTGTGAGGAATCTGCATACTCTATGGTGCCTTCCAGAAAATCTGTGTAAATCTCACTCGCTGAAAACGGTTGAGTGTACTTGTACTGGCTCATCTGAACCGAAATACCCCACTCCGGTATTAACTGCTCATTGTCTACCGCTATAGTCTGGTCTGAGGTAATTTGATTACCTGTGCTCAGGTTGGTCAAAACCCAGGTTGCTGAATCCAAACCACTAAATGAAACACTATCCGGTATCACCCGCAACTCGTATGTTCCCGCTACAACATTCAACGGATCGATCACCTTGATGTTTACAGGACCTGCTCCGTTCTTGTACTCGATCTCATCTAAACGGAAGCTCGTTACTATTGCCGCTTCTGAGGCTGCTGTTATATCAACAACATTCGTTCCCCCGTTACCGGTCCCTTCTATCCGTGTGATCTTCGGACCATCTCCATACTCCGTGTTCAATACCGTACCGCCCAACTCTGGCGCTGGTATGTGGGGTATTCCGGAAACCGGTTTTATACCACCACTCACCGACTTCCTACCCGCCAGATACGGTTTCTGTTGGCCATCCAACTGCAACGGATCGGCTGGATTATATGGTTTGTACTCATTATGTGCATAGGCGAGCGCCATGTAATAGTACGTTTTGTGATTAATCAACCTATTATCTCCGGATGCAAACAAATCCTGGGTCACCTTGAAAGAATGCTTAATCCCATTATCTGCTCCATCCACCCGCTCATTGGCAACAGCTACACCCATACTCTCGTCGAATTCATAATTGATAAGCTGCCCAATACCATCCTTAATATCCACCTGTGCTACCAATCTGGCCAGATCTATATTTTGTAAATCCGACGGCCCAACGGTTTCATCTTTTAGCTGAAAAATCTGATACCCCTGAAAGCGATAGTTTCTATCCCACTCATCCGGAGTGCCAATCAAAGAATCCGGAACAATAATAAACGGATCTTCTGCAGCATAATCTTCCGTTGCGTTATTTGAATTAGCAGAATTAGAGAGGTAAAGTATCAACTCGCGATCCAATTCCTGGATCGTAATATCCGGAGCATCGGGTCCATCAATAATTCGGAAACAGTTTTCAAAAAGCGCCTGCGCTTTCTGATCAGCAACTTTAAGTGCTTCTACAGCGGCCTCATTATTACCTGCCACAGCCCTTGCCCATACTACTCCTACAGTTATATTGTTCAGCGCACCTGGCTCCAACGTAAATGGTCCGGCTGACTGCAGTGTTCTACGATCCCCCTCAGGATTTCCTTCAGTTACTTCGTTCCATGGAGCCTGTGGTACTCCACCGGTACCCCAGTGAAGTTCATCAGAGTCGCCGGGAAACGTAAAGTCGCACTTCAAATTTGTAGCGTTCGGATCCGAAACGTGTCCCGTTCCACCATACACAAAGTTGGTTCCATCCAGCCAAATTCCTCGCAAGAAATTATAGTAGTCGATACCGAATACCGGATCGGCTGCAAACGCTCCTAAACCAGTCCCTGACCGGTTCATATATAGAAAAGACCGCATCCCGAATCGCTCGTTGTCTACGATTCCATCACCGTAACCAATTCCGTTTCCTCTTACGGCTTCATTAGGTCCGATTCCGATAGCGTTGTCAATTCCGTCCGCATCCTGATAGGGCCCTTCGAAAAAATCGATACCGATTGCCGGTGGGTTTGCTCCGTATCCATTTGCTGCTCCAATTGCTTCATCATAGTTATCTCCGTTGTAGCAAAACCCCAGTCCCCTGCTTACGTCGCACCCTACATAATCATCGTTATATCCACCGATATCTGTATCAGCCCACTGGCCGAAATAGGTGTTGGTAAGTGTTTGCGTAGACCTGTTTATTAACTCGTAGTTGTAAAAGGTCATGTTATTGATTTCATCATTGGTTGCAAACGCAAATGCCTGTGCCCTGATCTCCATACCAATTGGATCACCATTGGTCTCCGTATGAATGCTTCCTTTATCGTTAAATACCCACCAATGGTTAACATCTCCGAACAAAGCCCTGGCGGCTCTGTTTGTAGGATCGGAACAGTCGAACTCGCTATCAAGGTCGTACTTAGGGTAGTCCCCGTCGTTTGGGTTATAGATTCCATCATCGTTATAATCGTAAAATGGAGCCAGGTAAAAATCCTGAAACCGACCAACATCTCCGTGCGCCGGCCATTCTAAAATGCTCTGTGGAACCGCGTATCCGGGATAATCTACGCCTTGATTACAATCCGGGTCTTCTCCACATCGAAACCACCCTCTAAATTCAGCGATTTCCTGCTTGGTGGTGGTAAAGAAGCGATCGTACCGATCACACACATCTGGTTCGATTTCAGCCGGGCCAAAATCTCGAATATTCGCACCATTTCCCGAACCAGGAATGGTTGAAAGTGGGCCTGTCCAGAAGTCGTTACCGGTTTTGTATTGGTGTGCGGCTACTTTAAGTTGGTTATTTACATCGACCCCGGCCAACCAAAGGGAGCCTGCGTACATGCATGAGTTATTGGATTCGGCTGGCACGAAATAAGTTCCAATGCTGGACGATCTGTTCAACCACATGGATCCTCCTGCCTCTATCAGTGCATTTACATTATTTAGAGCCAGTTGAGTTGTGGTGGTTGCAGGTGCACAATTTGCAGCCTTCTCAACTACAGAGTTGTTCTTGGTATTCGAGGCTTTTGAAAGATCTTTCCAGGCATAGGAAGAAATCGACAAAAGCAGTAAACCGAGCACCGCCAAGGGCTTGAAAAAGACATTCCAAATCATTTTAACATCACTTAAAATTGAAGTTGGTCTTAGGGTATAGGCTACATCGTATTTAAACGAAAAAGGGTCGCATATAGCGACCCTGAATAATTTCTTATGGTTGGAATCTATCTAACATCGATTCTCAATCCAATACTATGAATTGCTCCGAACGGGTTTGACGCCCGATAAGCATAATCAATCCCAATAGACCCACCATTATCGCCAGTTGGAAGTTCTACCGATAATCCTCCAGTAGGGCCAGTTAATGCCGTAGCAGTTGCATCAGTAAAGAGCGCCTTTTCGTAAACCAAACCTCCTCTTAGGTAGAAGTTCGCTTTACTAGTTCTCATGGCATACTGCAAACCACCTCTCCACTGGTCTCTGGTAAATGAGTTTGAGGTAAATGTTCCCGCCAATGTTAGCATATGCATGCTGGTCTCTACGGAGTCAGGGCCAAAATGAAAATCATAAGATGCCCCGATATTTACCAATGAAGGCAATTCAAACTTAGAAACTTTCTGATTGGTAGCAGACTGCTGACCTGAGAGTACATATTGCGTCTCTATTGACAGCCCATCGCCATCGAATTGCATTGGTGGTCCAACGTTCTTCAAAGCGATACCAAACTTAACCTGTTCCCTAACACCTGTGGTATATCGAATCCCAGCGTCGAATGCAACACCCTGGGCTCTAAGGTTAGAGATAGAGTGCGAAATCACTTTCACATTCATCCCTCCGGAAATTGCCGCCGTAAATTCCTTTGCAAACGACAGATTGAAGTTCATTGTCTGCGGTTTGAATGTTCCGATACCACCTTCGGGAATTTCAGTTGTTGTTATCGGAAGATCTCCATAATTCATGGCTACAACTCCAATTCCAATTACTGATGTTTCACCTACTCTTTGTCCGAATCCTACTGCGTTCATGCCAATTCCAGCGCTTCCAAGCCAGTTGGTATTGGTAAACATGATTTCGGTTTTACCAGAATAAGCTAACCCTGCAACGTTTGCAAACTGAGCCTCGATCCCTTTAATCCAGGACATCCCAGCTGTTCCCCAACCAGCACTTCGCGCCCATGGGTTGATCAGTAATTCTCCTGCACCGGCAGAACCAGCCCGATCTTCGTTCCCTGCAAAAGAAACTGAGGTTCCCATTGCTAATAGTGCTAATGTGGCTGTTATGATTTTCGCTTTAAACATTCTCATCTATATAAAGTGTATGCTTTCTTATTAATTACTTGGTAGTTGATTAGAAGTTCTCCAAAATTGGTGGTCGCATTGCGCCGAACCATTTCACTATCTTCTCGCCTACTCCCGGAACATTCACGTGTATAATATATATACCACTTGCTATCGGTATACCGACATGGTTTTTCAAATCCCAGTCGACCGAGGTAATTGGACTGTCCTTCTTGATAGTCCTGACAAGTGTTCCTGCTGATGTATAGATATTGATATCACATACATCCGGCAGATTTGTGATCTTGATACGATTATCCAGCGCATTGGTCTCGTAGCTTGAATACGCATAGTACGGATTGGGAACTACATTGATCAAATCCAATGCCGTAGTGGCCGTATCATTGTTCTCTGTCTCTGTAGCTATATCATCGGTTGTAAACTGATACAAGGGATACCAGGCATTGTCTGAAAATGCCGTATCACTCGCAGGAGTTAACAAGTAACCTTTGGTCGCATAACGCGCATAAGGCTTCGCTACTCGCAATCTGATCTTCACATCAGACTTGATAAAGCTATACGGATCTGCCTCGGTCCCTTCTTCTGCCTCAAAATCCAACATTGGCATACCTACCCACATACATGAACGCCACACACGTTGACGTTGACCGCCACTGGCTTCGGTTAACTTCCCGGAACCATCATAAGTCCCTACAAAGTTCTCCTCGATCCACGCTCCTCCATCGTATGCTGGCATCTCTGCTGTGTTACCGGCTGTCCGGTAATTGTTCCCAAATACAAATACCGCATGCTTTCCGCCCCAGATAACATCTCCAAAGTTCGATCCGTAGTCTGCTGTCGGGTTCCACATCATGTCTCTCCCGTTTGCGCCTCCTAACCAGGAATCTTCCCCGAAAGCCATATTCATCCGCTCTCCTGTCTCTACCTCTATGGCATAGCCAGGGAACCAGCCCATTCCTACTCGTCCCGTTCCATCAGGATCTCCATTCTTGTCTACTGAATAGCCTCCTCGTGGATAACCATGACCCATATCTTCTGGAAAACCATCGGCCATTACTGAACCGGGTACATCTTCCGATAAAACTGATTCGGTTTGCATCTCTACAACAGGACATCTGGTCCACTTGCTCTTATCTGAGGTGATAACTATATCCACACTGGTCAGATAGTTCAAACTATTGGTGGACATTGTTCCTAAAAAATCCGCTCCAACTATCGTATTGGCACAACGTCTTGAACACAATCGGTAAGGTGAAAATGTTCCGTTCAATATCGACTCGTAGCTCTCCTCATCGTCTACACCAACATAATCGTTATATGCACAAGGGTCTTCTGTACAGAAATCCAAAGTCGCATCACATGCCTCAAAAGCCGTCCCTGATCGAATCCAGTTCGCATCGGTGATCCCATCCTGATCCTCTACTCCTCCTAACCATTGTTGTGAGGAATCTGCATACTCTATGGTGCCTTCCAGAAAATCTGTGTAAATCTCACTCGCTGAAAACGGTTGAGTGTACTTGTACTGGCTCATCTGAACCGAAATACCCCACTCCGGTATTAACTGCTCATTGTCTACCGCTATAGTCTGGTCTGAGGTAATTTGATTACCTGTGCTCAGGTTGGTCAAAACCCAGGTTGCTGAATCCAAACCACTAAATGAAACACTATCCGGTATCACCCGCAACTCGTATGTTCCCGCTACAACATTCAACGGATCGATCACCTTGATGTTTACAGGACCTGCTCCGTTCTTGTACTCGATCTCATCTAAACGGAAGCTCGTTACTATTGCCGCTTCTGAGGCTGCTGTTATATCAACAACATTCGTTCCCCCGTTACCGGTCCCTTCTATCCGTGTGATCTTCGGACCATCTCCATACTCCGTGTTCAATACCGTACCGCCCAACTCTGGCGCTGGTATGTGGGGTACACCGCCAACCGACTTAATTGACCCGGAAGCAGCCTTACGACCAGCAAGGTATGGCTTCTGCTGACCATCCAACTGAAGTGGATCGGTTGGATCGTATCTCTTATACTCGTTATGAGCGTAAGCAATCGCCATGTAGTAATACGTCTTATGGTTAACTAAACGATTGTCTCCTGACGCAAATAAGTCCTGAGTCACTTTGAATGAGTGCTTGATACCTTCATCCTGACCATCCACTTTCTCGTTGGCAACAGCCACACCAATACTCTCGTCGAATTCATAATTGATAAGCTGCCCGATACCATCTTTAATATCTACCTGTGCTACCAATCGTGCTAAATCAACATTCTCAAGGTCTGACGGACCAACAGTTTCGTCCTTCACCTGGAATATTTGGTATCCCTGGAATCTGTAGTTCTTATCTACAGTACCTTCAAGTGAATCCGCCACGATAATGAATGGATCTTCCACATCGTAATCTTCACCTGCATTGTTTCCATTTGGATTGTTTGTGATGTAAAGAATCAACTCTCTATCCAGTTCCTGAATAGTAAGATCCGGAGCATCTGGTCCATCAATAATTCGGAAACAATTCTCGAAAAGTGCCTGTGCTTTCTGATCCGCTACTTTAAGCGCTTCTACTGAAGATACGTTATCTCCGGTAGCCGCTCTTGCCCAAACAACTCCAACAGTAATATTGTTAAGTGCCCCTGGCTCCAATGTAAACGGCCCAGCTGATTGAAGGAAACGTCTGTCTCCTTTCGGATTAGACTCTGTTACTTCATCCCATGGAGCTTGCGCCACACCATTCGTCCCCCAATTCAATTCATCAGAATCACCAGGGAATGTAAAATCACATTGTACGTTGGTAGCTGCAGGGTCAGAAGTGTGTCCTGTTCCACCGTAAACGAAGCTGGTTCCATCCAACCAAATACCTCTCAGATAGTTGTAATAATCGATACCAAATGTTGGATCCGCTGCAAATGGCCCTAAACCAGTACCCGTACGATTCATATACAGGAATGATCTCATTCCGAACCGCTCGTTGTCTGCAATTCCATCACCGTAACCAATCCCGTTTCCTTTCACCGCTTCACCAGGACCAATTCCAATTGCATTGTCAATTCCATCGGCATCCTGATAAGGCCCTTCAAAGAAGTCAACTCCAACTGCAGGTGGAATACCCTGATATGGAAGTGCACCGTTACAACCATCGTTGTCTACACCATCCGCGTTGAAAGCAAACCCAAGTCCTCTACTTACATCACAACCTACATAGTCATCTTCGGAACATCCAAGATCCGCATCTACCCACTGTCCGAAGTAAGTTTCGGTAAGCGTTTGAGTAGATCTGTTAATCAACTCATAGTTGTAGAAAGTCATGTTGTTAATTTCATCGTTCGTTGCAAATGCAAAAGCCTGTGCACGAATCTCCATACCAATTGGGTCTCCATTGGTTTCTGTGTGAATGTTTCCTTTATCATTGAACACCCACCAGTAGTTAACATCGCCGAAGATTGCTCTCGCTGCTCTGTTTGTAGGATCGGAACAGTCAAACTCGCTGTCAAGATCGTACTTAGGATAATCCCCATCGTTAGGGTTATATACCCCATCGTTATTCCAATCATAGAACGGAGCCAGATAAAAATCCTGAAATCTTCCTATATCTCCATGAGCCGGCCACTCCAGAATACTTGTTGGGATAACGTAACCCGCATAATCAACACCCTGGTCACAATCCGGATCTTCTCCACACTGGTACCATCCGCGGAACTCAGCAATTTCCTGACGGGTAGTAATAAAGAACTTGTCATAAGCATCACACACATCTGGCTCAATTTCCGCCGGACCAAAGTCTCTGATATCTGCACCGTTACCAGTACCAGGAATAGTTGAAAGTGGGCCTGTCCAGAAATCATTACCACTAGTTCTAAACTGAATTGCAGCAATCTTTAGCTGGTTATTAACATCCACTCCTCCTAACCAAAGGGCTCCGGCAAAGATCGAAGTATTACCGGATTCCGCAGGCACTTCGTATGCTGCGTTTCCAGTAGCTCTGTCCTGCCACATAGAACCTCCTGTTTCAATCAAAGCACTTACGTTGTTTAGCGCCAACTGATTTAAAGTGGTCGCTGGCGAACAGTTTGCTGCTTTACTTAATACAGAACTTGGTTTACCCGAATTATTGTTTGCATTCGATTTGCTTGAATCGTTCCAGGCAAATGATGTATTTGCAACAAGTACGGAAGCAATAACTCCGGCAACTATTCTTATCGACTTTCTCATGTTATCCTATTTGATATCTAAAGTTCGTTTTATTAAAAATCAAGTTTTACACCTAACCTGATTGTTCTTGGTACACTGTAGTTGAATGGATTGTTAGCTCTCAACGCATACAGGTATCTGTAAGTTTCTTCGCTGTTCTGCAGTTCGATGGTGTTCTGGAACTGAGCAGCGTTCAGGTATCCGTCGTCATCCGGGTTTCCGGTAGCGCGGTATACATTGGTAATATTCTGAGTATTGAACAGGTTCGTAACCAAAAGATAGATGTTCAGGTTGGCAATCTTCTTAGCCCCTCCTTCACCATCGTCGCCGAACTTAAGAGTGATGTTTTTGTCGAACTGAGCATCTACTCTAAACTGCCACGGCTTTCTTGCTCCGTTAGGATTACCTTCCAATTGACCGGAAGTACCAAGTGCTTCAGCAGTAATGTTAGACTGACCGCTATAAGGAGTTCCTGAGGCAAGGTTTGCTACAAAGTTGGCACCGGTATTCTTGAAGAACTGCTTACCGAACCAAACTGGCCCGTTGTAATCTGTACCTTCTCCGAATCTGTAGTCAACAGTTGCCTGGATAGCATGTCTTTGATCATAGTTGAAAGGGAAGATCGTTCTCAGGTTAGGCTGACCGGTATTCACAAGATTCAAAGCAGAAGATGCATCAGAACCGGTTCCTTCAGCGAACTGAAGCGTATAAGCCGCCCTCATCCAGATATTTCCGGTTCTTCTCAGATCGTAAGCAACTGTGAAACCTTTTACAGTACCGAAATCTATGTTTCCATAAGTCGTATAGGTTCTTGGGTAAGCTCCTGTAGCCGCAACAAGTGCAACCTGATCTCTTTGCTCCCGATAGAAAGCAGAAATCTTAAGAGAAGAACTTGCAGAAAGTACCTGCTGGAAACCTAACTCGTAATCAATTGTTTTTGATGGTCTCAAATCAGGGTTGTTTACAATGGAAGACCTGTTTCTCATGTAGAAATAATCAAGCGGATCCAGTCTGTTTCCACCATCAGGACGTACCGTCAACACATCGTAGTGTGCAAAGAACAACGCCTGATCTGAAATCGGGAATGAGAAAGCGATACGAGGCATCACATTGATCTGTGGCTGGTAATCCCTAAATGCATTAGAGCTCACCTCATCGTCAGGAGAAACTCCATCAGCAAGGTAAGGTGCAACACCAGCGGCAGTATAGATCAATGTTGGATCCGTAATTTCGGTTCCATCTGCATTGTACCATTGGTTCCCTTCCCGGTATCCATTAACAGATGTTGGGTTATAAATATCGTTTACATAAACAACAGCATCCTGAGAGATTGAAGTCGGGTGCGTAAACTCAGTTGCTTCTTTTACTGTTTTCGTTGGATATAAAGAGAATTGATCTTGAAGAACCTTTTGGTTCGCGTCAAATCTATCTACTCGAAGACCAACGTTGAAGATCAAATCATCGAATGCAAACTTGTCCATAATATAAGCCGCTGAATAAATTGGCTCAAACGGAGCTACCGGTCTGGTGAAGTTTCCAAACTCGTCCTGAGCTGTAAAGAAGTCATCGAAACTTGGTCTGTCCTTCGTTTTTGCCCCGGTATGATCGTACCCGTAATAAGTAACGAAGTTGTTACCATTGTTCAATAGTTCGTCTGCAGAGAACAAGGCAAGGTTACCATTTGCTGCGTAGAACTCAGGGTCAATTGCATCTACATTAATGAAATCAGTACCATCAGGATCCAAGCCTAAAGCGTTTCTTAGATTGTAATCAAAGAAAGCTTGTGCATCAGAACCAGAATATTCTCCTGGAGCGGCATTCAGACGTTCATAGTCAATTAATGTCAATGATCCGATTTGAGAAATGGTTGGCTTAGAGAAATCCAACTCGGTGATGTGATTGTTGGTCAACTGACGTAGGTGCGTCCATAGTCCCACAGGAGCAGCTGAGAAAAATCTATCTTGTCTTTGCTCGTATTCAAAACCAATTGATACCGCGTGATCTCCAATATCCGCAGATCCCATCGCAGTAATTCTAAACTGTTGGTTATCGGTTCTGGAGTAACCGTTATACTGAGAGCCGATGTTCGACCAAATTCCGTATACAGATGCAGGCAGCTGACCATTTAGAAGAGCATTTCCGTCTTGTATCTGGTCAAAATTCTCATAATTACCCTCCGGATCATCATAAATGCTGTAATACTGACTGGTAATTGCAGCCAACTCTCTATTCGTTTCAGAAGGAGTGAAAACGACCAATGTATCATCAAAACCATTGTGCTCAAGTGCCTGCAGGTCATTGTTCCATTGGTAAGAGTTTTGTCTGAACGTTTCAAATTTCCCAACATAACCGTAGTTGTAAAAACTCTCCCCATGCGTAAAGTCCTCTACTCGTTGGTTGAACTTAGAGAAATCTGCCATCACCGTATAGTAGATGTTCTTAATCAAAGCAGGCTTTGGAGCTTCCTCTCCCTCTCCGACTTCAACATCGTCATCACTATTTGTAAATCTTTGAGTAAATCTACCGTAAGCTCTCCACGAAAGATTGGTTAGTTTCGGATAATTATCGTAGTTAAACACTGAATTCACCCAATCTCCACTTGATCTGGTATTCCAGTCTAGAGAACCACCGAAGGTCAAATTCACAGTTGGACCCGCATTTACGTCAATCTTACCTGCAAATGTAACACCCTGACGAGCAATGTTCTGTCTGTACTTCACTTGTTCGAATGCATCAGGAGACAGGAAATCTGTGTTATAGAAAACCCCCTGACCCGTTCCAGTAGGACGCAATGGCTCGGCGATCAATTCTTCTCTTACACTTGGCTTCAATCTGTATGTTGGAATTCCAAATGGTCTGTCATCAACGATAGAAGTAGCATTAGCAGAGATAAAGAAACCCAGAATTGGTTCGGTCTTCTCTCCATTGGAATCTTTCTTCATTAGAAGCGGACCGGAAAGAGAACCTTCAACAAGATTGTAAGCGTAATTGTCAAGACCGTAAGTGTTCTCACCTATCTTAAATCCTGAACTAAGGATATCAATACCTCCAAAGTAAAAGCTGGAAGGACCTCTTGTGGTAATCGAGATCACCCCACCTGTTGCATCCCCGTAGTTGGCAGGAAGACCACCTGTAATTACCGATACTTCCTGAATCGCAGACTTAGGTAGTCCGGTAGAACCCCGAACTTTAATTCCATCTATATAATAATAAGTACTGTTGTTTCTTGCACCTCGTACAGAGGTAATAGAACCGTTTGCATCCGTACCAACACCACCCACGGTAGCGGCAATCGACGCAGCGGATCGCCCTGGCATTTTCGCAATGTCTTCCTGTGTAATTGTTCCTCCGGACGCTCCACCATCTTTATCAATTAGTGGAACCTTATAATAGACTACCTCAACTTCATCCAGTTGATCCCCGGTTTGACCATCACCTGCGGTAAGCTTAAAATCGTTGAACTGAATTTTATCAGCACTTACAATTACACCCTCAACTCTTTGAGTAACATAACCGAAAGCTTCCACTTCCAAATCATAAGAGGCGGCCTCAAGTGAACTGATCAGGTACTCACCGTCCATATCCGACTCGGCACCACTCTTTAATAATCCGTCTTTAAATACTTTAATCGTTGCGAAGGGAATTCCTTCTCCTGTTTCCTTGTCTAAAACTTTTCCCTTGATCTTACCTGACTGCTGCGCAACCGCTACAGAGGTAGATAACAATAAGATAACAAGTGCTGCGTAAACTCGTTGTAACATACGTTTTCGAATAAAATTTTTAGTACCTACTCAAAACAAAGCGCGTAAATATAAAACTTTTAACACAGTAATAGCAAAGAATTAAACTGCGATTAACCGTCTTAAAAATTACATTTGAATCACAATAGTTCCAGCCGTACGGTGAACGTTATGATTCAAGTGCAAGGTAAAAGTATGAGCCATAAATCAATTACACAATTGGAAACTTACTTTCGGCCTCACGGACTTAGGCATCGGGTACCAGTGTCCGTTTTCGGTTATTGTAAAAATAGCCAGAAAGTGCCTTTAGGAGCAGGCTCCATGCAGTAAAAACGGGCATATTTATACATGTCTACTCACCGTAAAAAAAGAGTCCCAAAAAAGGAATGGCAACAAACTACTGACTAACGGTTTGATTGGACAAGAATTAGGAAATCGAATGACGGACGAAGACCGGGAATGATATACGTCAATACCAGAGAAACTGATTCACATTCTTCAACAACTACCCACCTTTACGGAACCAACGTTTGAAGAATGGCTCTTTCTTATTGGCCTTTAGACGCTTGGACTTCTTCTTTGTTTTCTTCATGCGTTTTTTGGTTTCTTTAGACTGAAGCTTCATGTGACGCTTGGTGAGCTCCTTCTCCACATCCTTCATATCTTTCTTCTTTTCTTCCTCCCTTCCTTTGGTATCGCGGTTCTTTTTATTCTGCTTTTTTGTAGACACAGCCTTCTTTTCCTGACCATAAGAAGGATTGGAAGAAAGCGTGGCAGGCAATAAAAAGAGCAAACCAGCGGTTATATAGATGAAAAGTCGAAACCTCATAAACGTGTATTGTTGTAAATTTACGGAAAATCGTTCAAGTGCTTAAACGCAAGATTTATACCATTTTATTGTGTTTACCCCTTATCGGGATTTGGTCTTGCAGAAGACAGCAACAGGCTATTCCTTATGTTTTCGTAGACCTCTACCTTAATATAGATAATCCATCCAATTTTCTATTGACTTCTCCCGGAGGATGGGATTATAAGAACGGAGGATCCAAAGGATTAATTGTTTATCGAAAGCAGGAAGATCAATTTGTGGTGTTTGACAGACATTGTACCTATAATGCGGATAACGCTTGTGGTGCGGCTTCGGTAGACTCCACCAACATCCAAATTTCCTGCGACTGCGATGGAAGCGTTTACCAACTCCATGACGGATCGGTGATTCAAGGCCCTGCCACGTTACCACTTCATCAATACCGAAGTGATTTCAACGGCTCGGTTCTACACATATACAATTAGTGCGCATTCGGTGACTTCCCCCTGGCGTATATTCCCCAATTCGAAAATTACTATCCATACTCAATTGCATCCGGAAGAACTGAAGCAAAGACTAGCCGAATCAGAGGTCAAAACATTTCTTGGGCAGCGAAAAATCAAAGTAAACCACCTGAGTGATGACATTCTGGTGTTTGAACCTGAGGGAAAAAGTGTCTTTGAAGCCTGTGCGAAATTGGTTCGCAACAACTCGGAAGAGTACACCTTATATATAGGTGTAAATTTTTCATTGCTTCACGCTTGTATAATTACAAGCATTGCCTTATCCACAATCATGTATTTCAGCCCATGGTCTTTACTTTATATTGTTTGTGCCTGGCTAATCATTCTGGGATCGGTATTTATAACAAGTACAAACTCAAGAAAGGATTTGGTTGAAACCGTTTTAAAGAAATGTGACACGGCAGCTTAAAAAAAGAACCTCTCACCATAATGGCAAGAGGCTCCCAAACAAAATTCACTATAATATGATGGACTACAAAGCTGCCAATTCAGACTTTACTATTTGAGAAATAAGGCCTCCATCTGCTTTCCCTTTAAGCCGACCCATTGCCGCGCCCATGACTTTACCCATATCTGACGGTCCGGACGCTCCAACCTGTGCTATTACCTCTTTTACTGCTGATCGGACCTGATCTTCACTCATTTGCTCAGGAAGATATGCGGCAATTACCTCGGCCTGAAAGGACTCTTCTGAGGCCAGATCATCCCTGCCCTGCTCCGTGTAAATTGCTGCTGCATCTTTACGCTGTTTGTAGAGTTTCTGAATGATTGCCGCACCCGCTTCATCTGAAACGGATCCATCACCACCTTCTTTCGTAGCCTCCAATAGTAAAGCTGATTTAATAGCTCTGAGCGCGGCAAGTTTATCTTGCGCGCGCGCCTTCATCGCCTCCTTTATATCCTGATTTATCTGATCAACTAACGCCATTGTTAATCTACATTATCGTGAAGAAATGAATTCCCGGAAGACAATCCAGACTTCCCTTCTTCGTTCTCTCCCAAACTAAGTCTTGAGGCATTGCTCTCGTTAGAAGGCTGCACGTCATCCAACTGAATATTTCGACGCTTATAGGCAGGTTCTCCTTCTAAATCGGCAATTCCCGACGGAGTTTTGAGTTTCAAGCTGATCTTCTTGATCCTTGCTATTCTTTCCTCAGCCAACTGCTCCTGATCTTCTTTTGAAACAGTTTCGTCAGACGAGCTAACATCAGAGTCATCGCTCAACTCGCTTTGTGGAGTTGCTGCTGGCTCCGGATTCCAATTAAAGCCAGTCTGTGTCTGCGCTGTCTCTTCCGATTCTTCGTTCCGCTCAACCTGTTCGTTGTCATCGCTCGCCTCGGCATCAACGGTCCATGAAGGCTTTACTTCAGGCTCCCATGTTTGCTCTGGCTCATCAGAAGTCTCCGCTTTCGGGGCTTCTTCCGACTTCAAAATTGGTTGCCACTCTTCTTTTTCTTCCTTTGACTCTTCCCATCCGGATGTAGGTTGAACAGGCTCGCTCTGTCTGATACCAGAATCGACCCAGGTATCCAAGGTGCTCTCTTCCATATCATCTTCCAATACGTAGCGAGTTACTTCTGACCCTGAAGTTTCTGTTGTATCTTCTACCGCGTCGGTTGATTTATCGTTCGTGGTATCGGTCAAATCGAAAGAAAACGAAGATTGAGTTTCTTCACTTGCTGAAGGTTCAACAACCTCGTCAGTGGCGGTCTCAAGGTTTAGCTCATTAGTTGGAATCGGAGGAGGTGTTTGCTGAAGCTCGCTAGCTACTTCTTCCGTCTTCAACTCCGGCGTTACAGACTCTTCCTGCACCTCTTCTCTAGCCTCAACTTCCCGCACATAAGGTTCTGGCTCTCCTGTTTCACCCGGTGCTTCGGCAGTTGGCAACGAAGATTGGGTCGGGCTGTCTATCGGTGCGGTAATATTGGTTGACACTTCTTCATCCAGATTCCGCTTTACTCTCTCCGGAACACGAGGTGGAATTCCTGTATCAGGAGTCGCTTTAAATCCGGTTGCGATCAAAGTAATGCAAAGCTTATCACCAAGATCATCATCCTGACCATGACCCCAGATTACATCTGCCTCCATGCCGGCTTCATCCTGAATGTAGTCTGTGATGTCTGAAATCTCATCCATTAAGACCTCTCTGGATCCATAAGTAATGTTCAGAAGCACATATCTTGCTCCCATAATATCGTTATCATTAAGCAGCGGTGAGGAAAGGGCTTCCTCCACGGCTCTCAACGCGCGGTTTTCACCTTCAGCCACGGCTGATCCCATAATGGCTACACCACTATCCCTCATTACGGTATTTACGTCGTTAAAATCAACGTTTATCTGACCTGTAACCGAAATTACCTCGGCAATCCCTTTAGCCGCAGTACTTAAAACCTGATCTGCTTGAGCAAAAGCATTTTGCAGCGTTAGGTTGCCAAACATCTCTCTTAATCGATCGTTGTTGATGATTAGAAGGGTGTCTACGGCCTCGCGAATGGATTCGATTCCGGCCTCGGCCTGGGCTTTACGTTTACGTCCTTCAAAGGAAAACGGAACCGTTACGATTCCCACAGTAAGAATCCCCATTTCTTTGGCGACCTTGGCTATCACGGGTGCCGCTCCTGTTCCTGTTCCACCACCCATTCCGGCGGTTACAAAAACCATCTTCGTGTTATTGGCTAAAATCTCTTTTATATCATCGATATTTTCAATTGCGGCATTTTTGCCCACATCAGGAATTGAGCCAGCTCCCCTACCTTCGGTGAGGCTGGCTCCCAATTGAATTTTTACCGGAACAGGGCTTATATCCAATGCCTGCGCATCGGTGTTGCAGATTACAAAATCCACACCTTTAATGCCCAATTCGTACATGTGGTTTACGGCATTGCTACCGCCACCACCAACACCTACCACCTTAATGATAGATGATTGCTCTTTTGGCATATTAAACTTCATCATAGCGAATTATTTTGTTTTTGTTTGTTCTTTTATGAGTTGTTAGTTTTTAGTTTTTGGTTGCATCCATTTGCAACTAAAAACTAATAGCCCCGAGCCTTCGGGGCAAACTAAAAACTTGCTATTCCACTGTTTCATCAAAGAAGTTCCTGATTTTCTCAAAGAAATTTCCTTTTGTTTTGGTGGTGTGGTTTCTAGCCACTTTCTCTTGCTGGATTACGGTATCGAATTTGTCGAACCCTTGAATCACAAGACCAACACCGGTAGCGAATAGTGGGGAAGTTACCGATAGGTTAGTATTGCTGCTCAGGTGCTCGTTCGGGTATCCGATTCGGGCATCCATCCCGGTTACATACTCAAACAATTGAGTAATGTGTTTCAATTGGGATCCACCGCCGGTTACCACGATCCCGCCAATCAACTTTTTCTCAAAGCCCGAGTTCTTGATTTCATAGTACACATGCTCAATGATTTCAGACATTCTTGCATTGATAATGCTCGACAGGTTCTTTACCGAAATCTCTTTTGGATCTCTACCTCTCAGACCGGGGATGCAAACGATCTCATTGTCCTGTTTTGCTAAAGGTAAAGCTGTTCCGAACTTTACTTTAAGAAGCTCAGCCTGTCGGTGCATTATGGTGCAACCTTCCTTGATGTCTTCCGTGATAATATTACCACCGAAAGGAATCACAGCCGTGTGCCTTATAATACCATCCTGGAAAATTGCGATATCAGTAGTACCACCTCCAATATCAACCAATACCACTCCTGCTTCTTTCTCTTCTTCACTCAAAACCGATGACGAAGAAGCCAAGGGTTCCAAAATGAGCTCAGCTACTTCAAGCCCAGCTTTATTGACACATTTAAAGATGTTCTTTGCCGCGGCAATTTGTCCGGTGATAATATGAAAGTTACCTTCTAACTGAATCCCGGACATTCCAATCGGATCTTTAATTCCAGGTTCACGATCCACTATATAATCCTGAGGTAAAACATGGATAATTTCTTCGCCAGGCATCATCACCAGTTTATACATGTCTTCGATCAATTGATCGACATCGTTACGATCAATCTCTTCTTCTATGCTATTTCTGGTAATCATACCACGGTGTTGCAAACTTTTAATGTGCTGACCGGCAATCCCGACATTTACCACATTAATATCCACTCCAGAGCGGATTTCTGCTTCTTCTACAGCCGCCCGGATAGACTGGACTGTTTTTTCAATGTTTGAAACAACTCCACGGGTTACTCCAACCGACTCTGATTTACCCATTCCCAGAATCTCGATTTTCCCGTGTTCAGTTCTTCTACCAACCAAACATGCGATCTTGGTGGTACCAATGTCAAGACCGACTACAATTTCAGGTGCATCCATTTTTTTTGTTTTAAGACTTAAGACAAAAGATTGTTCGTCCCGCCATTCGGCGGGCTTCACTCAAAGACAAAAGACAGTTTTGAATCGTCTTTTGTCTTTGAGACCCTCCAGGGTCGGTCTTGTGTCGTTCGTCTGGCTTTCATTAATTAACTTTTGAACAAACTATTTGTCCTTTATACATTACAGACAGAGTATCGTATTGATTTAATCTATCCGCGTAACCTTTTTTATAAAACAGCTCCAGTTTCTGGAACTTGCCTTCAATACTTTCTGCATTACCAAACATGATTCGCTGGTCTCCCACCCTTGGAATCAACTCGAATTCCTGATCCTGATTCACGTATATCTGAACGATCTGGCTTTGCCAAAATCTGTTCTCGTCTATTTGCTTTGCCAGCATAAACATCTCATCCAGCAGTGATATTTCTCCTATCGAATCGGACTCAAGGGCATCTACCGCGTTTAAATTCAACGGCTCCTCAAATTGCCCTGTAACCACAGGGACTTTGGCCGCATACCTTCTGGAAATTGGCATTGAGTATCCTTTGTCGTCTAAATAAAAACTCATCCCAGACGCATTGATCACCCTTAGAATTGGCCTACGCTGCTGCACATCGATTTGCAGGTTTCCGTTTACGTAGGTATAGGCATCCACCTGCTCTACACCTGGAATCTTACGAACCTCCTGTTCAACCAGCGCTAAATCCACCTCACATAATTGATCTCCCTGAAAGGCGTATCCCACGTTGCGCAGTCTCTCTAACACCATTTGATCGGTTACAAAATCATGTCCGGTATCTTGATTGATATAGATTTGCGGAGATTCACACGGAATCTGCCGGTGCTTGGATTGCGCGAACCCAAGCACGGCGATGATTCCAACAACAAACAATAGCCAAACACTAGCCTTTAATGCTTTTCGGATTTTTTGTTTCCTTTCGGGACTGCTATTTCTTTTTAGCCATTTCAAAGTTGCCCCTCCAGTTCTTTTTTAATTGGGTCTACCAATTGATCAATATCCCCTGCCCCGAGTGTAAGCAACACTTCTAACTCACGATCTTTCAGGTCAGCCACAACTTCCTTTTTCGAAATCAGTGATTTATTTCCTACCGTGATGCGCTCAAGCAACATTGCTGAACTAACTCCTTCAATCGGAAGTTCGCGAGCAGGATAAATATCGAGCAGGATAACCTCATTTAGCTCCGAGAGACTTTCTGCAAATCCATCAGCAAAATCGCGGGTACGGGTGTAGAGATGAGGCTGAAACACGCCAGTGATCTTTTTGTTAGGATATAGTTCCTTTACACTTCTAATACAGGCACGAAGCTCCTCCGGGTGATGTGCATAATCATCGATATAAACCAGCCTGGAAGTACGGATATGGTATTCAAATCTTCTTTTCACACCCTCGAAGGAAGCCAAAGCTTCCGCCGCGCTTTTCGGCTCAATTCCCATTTCCACCGCAACGGCAAACGCAGCAAGTGCATTCTCTACGTTGTGAGAACCAGGTAAACCTACTTTTACGTTATTAACTTCTCCTCCCGGAAATTTGATGGATAAGGTGTAGGTTCCGTCAACTATTTTAATGTCATAAGCTGAATAATCAGCCTCTGATTTTAGCGAATAGGTTATACCTGTATCAAGGTCCAGTTCTGCCTTTCGAATCAATTTACCCCCACTTTTGATCTGATCAATGAACATTTGAAAGGACTTGTGCAAATGATCGTGAGCGCCATAAACGTCTAAATGGTCGGCATCCATCGAGGTGATAATAGCTACATCGGGGAACAAAGTGAGAAACGACCGATCGTACTCGTCGGCTTCAACTACGGTTGTGTTGGACGTTGCATCGAGCAAAACATTGGTCTTATAATTGGTCGCTATTCCACCCAGAAATGCATTACAACCGTAATTGGTTTCTGTAAAAATGTGTGCCAACAGACTACTTGTGGTTGTTTTACCATGGGTCCCCGCAACAGCCACCGTTACCGATTCTTTGGTAATCGCGCCAAGCACCTGTGATCTCTTATGAGGTACAAAGCCGATACTCTTTAAGAAATTCAATTGCCTGTGATCTGCTGGGATTGCAGGTGTATACACCACTAGCACATCGTCTGAATAATGCTGAGCCCAATCCGGAAGATTTAGTGTGTCATCCGTAAAATGAACCTCAATCCCTTCGGACTGCAACTGGTCCGTTAAAGCTGTGGCCACCTTGTCGTAACCGGCTACAATAAGCCCTTTGCTATTAAAATAACGAGCAAGAGCACTCATGCCGATACCACCGACCCCAACAAAATAGACTCTATTTATACTCCCCAGATTCACTTTTTACTCAGCTTTAGTATCTCTTCGCGAATGGCTCCTGCTGCGTCGCGCTTACCAAGCTTGCTAATATTTTCACTTAACCTTTGCTGTCGAGCGACATCGTTGAACAGGGTTACCACCTGTTGCCCAAGTTTCTCAACGGCTTCAACATCCTTTACCAAGATGGCAGCGTCTTTTTCCACAAGCGCCATCGCATTTTTTGTTTGATGATCTTCTGCCACATTGGGAGAAGGCACCAAAATCACTGGTTTATTTACAAGGCACAACTCCGAAATAGAGATTGCACCTGCTCTAGATACGATACAATCCGCTGCAGAATACGCCAGATCCATTCTAGTTATGAACGCGCTGGGGTGAATACCGTTGTAGCCAAACTCCTGTGCCGCAGCTGTCATTTCCTCTGAATAGAACTTGCCGGTTTGCCAAATCACCTGTAACTCATTGTCCTTAAAAAGCTGTAAAGCCGCACGTATAGCATGATTTACAGTACGAGCACCCAAACTACCTCCGATTACCAGCAGGGTTTTCTTATTCGCATCCAGTCCAAAAAACTCTATTGCCTCATCCCGCTTGCCTTCAATCTGCACCACTTCTTCTCTCACAGGATTTCCGGTGAGAACAATTTTTTCGGCTGGAAAGAATCGATCCATATGATCATAGGCCACGCAAATCTTCAGTGCTTTCTTCGCCAGAAGTTTGTTGGTCAATCCAGGATACGAATTTTGCTCTTGCAACACTGTCGCAACCCCTTGCCGACCAGCTACTTTTAATAACGGGCCACTGGCATAACCACCTACACCAACTGCAACATCCGGTGCAAAATCTTTGACAATTTTTTTAGCTGCCTTCATGCTGGCCATTAACTTGAATGGAAAGGCAAATAACTTTGGGGACAATTTCCTTGACAACCCAACAATGTTGAGCCCTTTAATTTCATATCCGGCAGCAGGAACTTTTTCCATTTCCATCTTGCCATTGGCTCCAACGAATAAAATTTTGGCCCCGGGGTGTTTGGCTTTGATAGCATCTGCAATGGCAATCGCCGGAAAAATGTGCCCCCCGGTTCCACCTCCACTAATGATCACTCTTAGATCAGACATTAGCCCCTCCTTCCTGCTTTGCACCGGAACCAGATCGTTCATTGGTTCGGCTAATACTAAGGATAATGCCAATAGAAATACAGGTGAACAGAATAGAGGTCCCTCCCATACTTATCAGCGGTAATGGCTGACCAGTTACCGGGAGTAATGTGGAGCCCACGCCCATATTGATAAAGGCCTGTAATACTAAAACGAAGCTCAGGCCAAACGCAACGTAGGCCCCAAATCTATTGGTGGCTTTGGCGGTTAGTCTCAAACAGCGGAAGAACAAAATCAAATAGGCCAGCATCAGCCCAAAACCGCCCAGTATAGAACCATACTCCTCCACAATGGTTGAGTAGACAAAGTCGGACTGCGATGAATAAACTTCTTTCTTAATATCTCCACCTCCTGGATTCAGGCTCAAAACCCCACCATTAACGATGGCAAGTTTTGCCTGAGTCGATTGGTAGTTTTCCTCATCGGTACCAGTGAAAAAGTCTACTATCCGCTCTTCCCAGGTATCCACCCTTGGGAGGAGTCCGGGAACAACCTTATTAAAAGCAAGCAGTGAGAGGAACATGCCAACCATCATACCAACTACGGCCAATAAGTGGACAAATTTTGCGCCCCCAACATAAAGCAGCACGAAACAACTAATAAACAACAGCGCTGCAGTTGAGAAATCAGCAGGCAAGATCAACCCGCAAATCAAACCAATAGGAATGAGCGCGGGCACTAATCCTCTAAAGGATTTGATCTCCTCTTTTTTAATCGACAGAATTCTAGCCACATAAATAATCAGTACAAGCTTTGCCAAATCGGATGGCTGGAACCCCATAATCCATCGGGATGCATTTCCTTTATTCACCCCAAAGATCAGAGTTACAAACAACAGCACTCCTGCCACCCAAACCCCCAGCTGGGAGATCCGCGAAAAGAAACTGTATTTGACATTGTGTACGTAGATAATTGCACAGAAGCTGACCAGCAAAATCACGGCATGCTTAATCAAAAAAGAAGTGGCATCACCATCTTTCAAGCGGTATGCAATGTTTGAACTTGCACTATAGGCTACCACAATAGAAAACAGTGACAACAAAATCACGGTCATCCAAATGACTCTGTCTCCTTTAAGATATTTAAGTACGGTATTCAGCATTAAGAAAGACTCCTGTTACTGCAAATTATTTGGCCATTAGTTTGTTTACCTCGTGTTTAAATTCATTTCCTCTCTCCCGGAAGTCACTAAACATCTCGTAACTTGAACAAGCCGGAGAAAACAGTACAACATCACCTTCACGAGCCAATTCTGATGCATAGGCAACTGCATCTGCAATAGTGCCTTTGTGTGCGTAGGTATCTACCAGATTGGCGAGTGAATATTTTATCCTGGTTTCCGGTGCTCCGAAACAAATCACAGATTTCACTTTAAACTTTACGAGTTTCTCGAAAATGCTGTAATCATTCTCTACTTCTGTAGAGCCAACGATCCAAACTACCGGCTTACTTATTAGCTCAAGAGAATAATAGGTTGAATCCAAATCCGTAGACTTAGAATCATTAATGTATTCTACTCCATTCAACTCCGCGCAGGTTTCGAGACGGTGTGCAATATCCCCAAAGAGCGACATGCTTTTATTTCTTGCCTCCAGTAACTGCTCCTTTAGTGATTTTACTTTCAACTGTTCTTTCATAATATCTGTTTATAGGGCTCTAACTGCTGATTTAAATTGATTTCCACGGTCTTCGTAGCTATCAAACAAGTCGAAACTTGCGCAAGCCGGAGAAAGAAGAACCACCTCATCCTTACTGGCAAACTGATAACCCAGACCAACCGCTTCCATTGCTGTTTTCGCTTCAACAATGTGCTCGATGTCGTTTTGAAAAGCATTGATGATCTTAGAGTTATCTTCCCCAAGACACACAATTGCCTTTACCTTTCCGACAACCAACTCACGCAACATGTCGTAGTCGTTGCCTTTGTCTACTCCACCAACAATCCATACTACAGGCTTGCTCATACTTTCGAGTGCGTACCAGGTAGAGTTGACGTTGGTGGCCTTTGAGTCGTTAATAAACTCGATACCGTGAACGCGTGCTACGAATTCGAGACGGTGCTCAACGTTCTGAAAATCTGAAAGGCTCTCGCGGATGATTTCCTTTCTGATTTCCAGTACACGCGCGGCAATTCCACCAGCCATCGAGTTTTGGCTGTTATGCTTGCCTTGTAATGCTAAATCATGTACTGACATAGTTAATTTGCTGTTGTTTATGTTTATTTCTAATAGTTCGTTTTTTATAAATGCACCTTCCTCGAGTTCTTTTCTGTCGCTGAACGGCCATTTCTTTGCATGCACTTCCCGTTTCTCCAATTCGGCTGTAATGATGGGGTCATCGGCCCAATAGATAAAATGGTCTGCTTCTGTTTGGTTTTGGATAATTCGAAACTTTGAGTTGACATAGTTTTGCAACTCGTAATCGTATCTATCCAAATGATCGGGAGTAATATTTAGAAGGATGGCGATGTCTGCCTTAAACTCAAACATACCATCCAACTGAAAACTACTTAGTTCCAGCACGTAGTAGTCGAAATTTTCAGTAGCCACCTGATAAGCAAAGCTGTGCCCAACGTTTCCGGCCAACCCCACATTCAATCCTGCTTTCTTCATGATATGATAAATCAGCATTGTAGTGGTGGTTTTACCATTGCTGCCAGTGATACAGATCATTTTTGCCGAAGTATATCTTCCTGCAAACTCAATTTCCGAGATCACCGGGGTTTTTCTGTACCTCAACGACTTTACCAGCGGTGTGGAGTCTGGTATTCCCGGACTCTTTATCACTTCGTCAGCTTCTAAAATTCTCGACTCGGTGTGCTTTCCCTGCTCCCAATCGATTCCATTATTTGAAAGAACACTTCGGTACTTCTCCGCTATCTCCCCACGATCGGAGAGAAACACTTCGAAACCCTTCTTCTTCGCTAAAACAGCTGCTCCGACTCCGCTTTCGCCTCCACCGAGAACTACTATTTTATTCTTCTCACTCATTTGTCAACTCGTCGTTACGAGCCTATCTAGCGTAGCTTTAGCGTTACTATGGACAGGATCGCCAGAAGCACTCCCATAATCCAAAACCTCGCTACTATCTTTGATTCATGCATTCCCTTTTTCTGATAGTGGTGATGTAGAGGCGCCATCAGAAAAATTCGTTTTCCTTCCCCTGTTGAGGAACGCTTTTTTGTGTACTTGAAATAGGCTACCTGAATCATTACAGATAGATTTTCTATCAAGAAAATGCCGCAGAAAATTGGAATGATCAGCTCCTTTCTTATCGCAATCGCGAAAGTGGCGATGATACCACCCAGCGCCAGTGAACCTGTATCTCCCATGAATACTTTTGCCGGGTAAGCATTGTACCAGAGAAAGCCAACGCAAGCCCCTATAAACGAGGAAATGAATATCACCAACTCTGCAGAATTCGGGATATACATGATATTTAGGTAATCGGCGAAAATTGCGTTACCGGAGACGTAAGCAAAAATGGCAAGAGTGATTCCAATTATTGCAGAAGTACCGGTGGCCAAACCGTCCAAACCATCGGTCATATTTGCACCATTGGAAACCGCGGTAACGATAATGATTGTCATGAGAATGAACACCACCCAGGTATAATCTCTCAAGCTCTCTGGGAGCAGCCATTCGTAATTGAACTCGTTGTTTTTAACAAACGGGATAGTAGTGCTTCGGGATTTCACCTCTTCTCCGTACTGCACTACTGATGCTTCGTCGGCATTGGCTACTGCCTGCGAAAAAGTGCTGCTGGATGGCTCCACCCGTTCCTTAATGGTCACATCAGGATGAAAATACAGCAACGAACCAACAATGATTCCCACCCCAATCTGTCCGACTACCTTGAATTTCCCAGCAAGCCCTTTCTTGTTCTTTTTGAAAACTTTGATGTAATCATCCAAAAAGCCAATAAAGCCCAGCCAAACGGTGGCCAGCAACATTGTAATGGTGTAGATATTGTCCAGCTTAGCAAACAACAGTGTAGGAACCAGGATAGCACCCAGAATGATTAACCCACCCATTGTAGGAGTACCTTCCTTCTCTTTCTGACCCTCAAGTCCAAGATCTCTAACCGTTTCTCCCACCTGCTTTCGGTGCAGCATTCGAATCAACCGTTTACCAAAAACCATTGAAATCAACAGAGAGGTTACTATTGTCATTGCGGAACGGAAGGAGATGTAATCGAACAGCCCTATTCCCGGGAAGTCGTATCCTTGATCTTGTAGGTATGTAAAGAGGTGGTAAAACATTATTTATCCAGCACTTTTAAGGTTTCGTTTAATATTTCCATGTCATCGAACGGAAAGGTCTCGTCTCCGATGATCTGATAATTTTCATGACCTTTCCCGGCTATAAGCAAGATGTCTCCTGCATGAGCCATAGACACGGCCATTTTAATCGCCTCTCTTCGGTTAGGAATGGCAACAGTTTTTTTATAGTCAATCGGCTCCACGCCCTTTTGCATATCCTGAATGATTGCCTCGGGGTTTTCGCTTCTGGGATTGTCTGATGTGAAAATCACCTGATCTGAAAACTGACAGGCAATACTGGCCATTAAGGGTCTCTTTCCTTTATCTCTATCTCCTCCACAACCAACAACGGTGATTACCAACTCATTACCGGTACGGATATCTTTGATGGTTTTTAGAACATTTTCCAACGCGTCCGGAGTATGAGCATAATCAACTATTCCGGTAACTCCTTTGGCAGAGCGCAAATACTCGAACCGACCTTCAACGGAATTAAGACTCGAAATAGTGGTCAGGATATCAATCTTATCATGTCCCAGCAGGGTTGCTGCGCTATAAGCTGCGAGAATGTTATAAGCATTGAATCCACCTATTAGCTTTGAATAGAGCTCTTGTCCATCAATGTGTAGATGAAGACCATTAAACTGGTTTTCGAGGATTTTCGCTTTGAAATCGGCCACGGAATTGAGTGCGTAGGTATATACCCTCGCTTTTGTATCCTGAACCATGGTTTCACCCAGAGCCTGATCCGCATTAGTCAGGGCGAAAGCACCAGACGGCAACGTGTCAAAAAAGCCTTTTTTGGCAACGATGTAATTATCAAATGTGCCATGATAATCCAGATGATCGCGGCTGATATTGGTAAAAATGCCTCCTGTAAAATGCAAACCTGAAATTCGTTTCTGGGCTACTGCATGGCTGGACACTTCCATGAAGCAGTATTCACATCCTTTGTCCACCATCTCCGCCAGAAGCTTGTTTAAATCCAAGGAGTTTGGAGTAGTGTGTGTAGCTCGCACCTCTTCGGTATGGATGCGATTGACAACGGTAGAAATCAACCCCGCCTTGTAACCCATCATCCTGAACAGATTATACATAAGGGTAGCGGACGTGGTTTTACCGTTGGTACCCGTAACCCCCACCAGCTTCATTTTCTCAGATGGATTATCGTAGAAATTAGATGCTACAACACCAAGTGAAGAAGCAGCATCTTTTACTATGATATACGCAATCCCTTCCACAAGGGTCTCAGGCTGTTTCTCACACAGAATCGCAATGGCACCAGCTTCAATTGCCTTTGGGATAAAATCATGTCCATCCACCTGCGTTCCCGGAATGGCTACAAACATTCCAAACTGAACAATGTTTCTCGAATCGTAAGCAATACCGTCTATTGCAATATTGGTTGACCCTATTACATTCTCTATGCGAACACCATATATTATGTCTTTCAACAATCTCATTAGCTCAGCTTTATCACCACGGTTGTTCCATTTACCACCTTTGCCCCTGCGGCAGGAGCCTGATCACGAACAGTTCCACTTCCCATTATCTTGACATGCAATCCCGCATTTTCAAGCAGGTACAAAGCATCTACCAGACCCATACCCTCTACATTTGGCACCAGCCCTGCTTCCACCTTTCTATTCTCGATTTTTATTTTCTCCCCTATTGAGCGCGCAACTACCCAGTCCGAAGCATGCGCTTCATCATCAACCGGAACTTTCATGGTCTGCAACACCTCAACCAAGTCAGATTTTGCTCCGTACTTGGTTCGGGGAACCGATTTATCGTCATTCACCAGTTGATCTTGATTGATCTCTGTACTACTTGCATAAACCTTATCCGCGATCTCCTTGAATACCGTTCCCGACACAATAGAACCATAGATATCTCTGGAAGGCCCTTGAATCAATACTATACACGAGTACTTAGGATTGTCTGCAGGAAAGTATCCACAAAATGAAGCCTGGTGTTTGTCAGAGTATGTTCCACCATCATCAATCAACTGAACAGTTCCTGTTTTTCCGGCAATATCAAATCCGCGGGGCCTAATATTTCTGGCCGTACCGTTCTCTACCACACCCTTTAGCATTTGCTGAACCGTTTTTACGGTTGCGGGCTTACAGATTTGCTCATTCAACACCTCCGTATCAATTTTGCGTACCAGCTTGTTACCGTCCCGAATCTCACGTACAAATTGCGGCTTCACCATCTTGCCATTATTGGCCACTGCATTGTAAAAGGCCAGGGTTTGAAGCGGTGTCATCTCCAGCTCGTACCCAATTGCCATCCAGGGTAGAGAAATCCCGGAGAAATCTGTCCGGCTCGCATCTTTAATAAGTGGGGCCCGCTCTCCCTGAATTTCTACTCCGAGTTTTTTATGCAGACCTATTCTCTTAAGACCATCTACAAACTCCTGTGGATTCTGCTTGTAATTCTCATCTACAACCTGAGCAATAACGTTGGAAGAAACCTCAAATGCTCGTTGAAGGGTAATCCTGCCATAGCCCCACGGCCGCGAATCTTTGAGTGTACTTTCATATTGCGTACCCGGAAACCATGTGTATTTACCAACGGCATTTACCGTGTCTGTAATCCGCACCTTCCCCTGATCTAGGGCGACCATCAATGATGCTAATTTGAATGTAGATCCTGGTTCCGATCGGCGACCCACAGCCATGTTGAACATTTCGTAGTAGCCGCCATCTGCCGCTCGCTCCAGATTGGCTATTGCCTTAACATGGCCCGTTTCAACCTCCATGAGAATCGCACATCCTCTCGCCGCGTCTTGCTCCTCCAACTGTTTCCTAAGTGCTGACTCAGCCACATCCTGAATATTCACGTCGATAGTTGTGTAAACATCATGACCGTTGATTGGCTCGATTGAAAACTCATCAGGAACCGGCTTCCATTGATTTACTCCAATCTTTTTCATCAGCATTTGACCGTCGCGCCCCATTAAATCTTTATGGTACGCCCCTTCAAGACCTATATATACAGAGTCCTCCCCTTCAACCTCCTTGATACGACCAATGGTTCTTTTTGCTAATTGATGATACGGCCGAATGCGGTCGCTATGCTGCGTAGCTATTAGACCTCCACGGTATTGCCCCAGTCTGAAAATTGGAAACCCCTTCATTTGCTGAAGCTGCGCGTAAGTCGCTTTGCGCTTGATAAGGGAATACTGAATAGTATCGGCGCGTCGCTTTGCCAACTGACTCTTCCATTCACCTTTGGTTTTTCCTGGAAACATCTCGGCCAAACAGATTGCCAGGGAATCTATTCCATCGTCCCAAACATCCTGATCCACACACACCGGATCCATTGCCACATCGTAACGGGGAACCGAAATTGCAAGAGCTCGCTTTTGCTCATCCGCAGCATACAGATTCCCTTTAGGAGCCTTTATTGTATGCATCGAGTAAATATGGTCATGTGCCTCCTGAGCCAAACCATCATTATCGGCAAACTGCACATGAAAGAGCTTGCCAACAATACCCAGCCCAAACAACACCATGAGGATGTACACGACGTAAATACGGATCAGTATGTTCTTATTCTCTTTACTCACTCTTGCAGATCACCTTTTTCTACCGGAATCACCGTTGGCGGATCAACGGACTCGTACATCCCAATTTCAGCAGTACCTTCAGCCACCTTAGACTGGAGACTATATGTATTAAATTCTTCCTTTACCGACTGCAGCTTAGAGTACAGCTCGGCCTGCGTTTTATCTACTTTCGATTGCTCACGAATCGTATTGTCCACATAGTACTGATACCCTATATACACAAGCATTAGAGCCGTTAGGAATCCCAGGAATGGCAGATTGCGCTCCACAAAACCAGCCCCTAAAAAGTCGCCGGAGACAAACGCCTTAAATGGCGCACCCACGGCTAGTTTCTTCCGCTTCTTGCCGGATTCATTTTCAGTATTTGTGTTTTTACTCACGTATGCTTTCTTCTATATTTTTTCCGCAATTCGAAGCTTAGCACTTCTAGCTCGCGGATTACGCTCAATTTCTTCTGCAGTAGGTAGTATTGGTTTCCGGCTCACCTCTTTAAGCGAGCGAATCGGGTTGCCGTAAAAGTCTTTTTCCAGATCCCCTTCAAACTTTCCCTTCTTGATGAAATTCTTCACCAACCGATCTTCCAGAGAGTGATATGAAATAACAACCAGGCGCCCACCTGGCTTAAGAATAGAAAGCGCGCCTTCTAACATTTCCTTAATCACCTGAATCTCTTCATTCACCTCTATGCGCAACGCCTGAAATACTTTGGCTTTGAACTGAGACTTCTTACCATTGTGATTAATCGACTCCAACAAATCATCAAACCGACCGATATCCTTGAATCGCTTCACCTGCCTTTCCTGCTCGACACGCCTGGCTAGCGTGTAAGCCTCTCTCACTTCACCGTACTCCCGAAAGATTCTTGATAGATCTTCCACGTCGTACTCATTCAGGATTTTAGCCGCCGTCAATTCACCATGCTGATCCATCCGCATATCCAACGGACCTTTAAATCGAAATGAAAAACCTCTCTCCGGTTGATCAAACTGCCAGGACGAAACCCCAAGATCAGCCAAAACGCCATCAACAGGAACAAACCCACTCATTCTGGCATGATTACGGATGTATCGAAAATTCTGTGGAACAAAGGAAAAACCTTCATGCTCCACGAGATTTTTGGCCGCATCCGGATCCTGATCAAAAGCCAGAAGCCGACCACCCTTAAGCCTACTTAGGATTTCCTTTGAATGACCGCCGCCACCAAAAGTCACATCGACATAATCCCCTGCGGGATCAATCACTAAACCATCTACTGCATCATGTAAAAGAACTGGTATATGATAGCCATGACTACTCGTCATCGCCACCAAGGTTGCCCATCACCTCCTCCGCCAAATCGGCGAATTCTCCCCAATCTTCCTGCATCAACTCATCATAGGATCCTTTATCCCATATCTCGAACTGATCGATATTGGCAGACAGAACAACTTCCTTGGTTATACCAGCATGCTGCATCAGCGCTTTGGGAATCAAAATCCGACCATTGGAATCGATCGCAACTTTGATTGCACCTTGCTGAAACATTCGAACGAATTTCAGATCCTTCGCCTTAAACCGGTTCAACTTCCTAAGCTTGTCCATCACCCTCATCCATTCACTCATTGGATAGAGATTGAGGTTCCCACTTAGCCCACGATTGATCACAAACTGCTCCTGATCGGCAGGATCCAACTGCTTGCGCAGACCCGACGGAAGGCTCAACCTCCCCTTGGCATCCAGCTTACAATTGTACTCTCCGATAAAGCCTGTCATCTCGCGCGTGAACTTTTAATTGGCGTAAAAATATCTAAAATTCTCCCACAAAATACCACTTTATACCACTTTGTGGATAACTTTGAACGGAACAAGTATATAAAGAGTTTCACTCAAAACCAACATTCCTTTATTATCAATACTTTCAAGTGGATTTTTTCAATAAAAAAACGGTGGGATAAAGTGGAAAACTGAATTCACAAGAGGATGTTGAATTCGCCCTATAGTGGAAAAGAGGAACTACACTAGATTTGTTAATTTCAGTCCATAATTCGGATCAGAAACCGTTGAAAGCAGCATCACTAAAACGAGCCACAACCTCTCTGACACAGGGATTCGAACCTAGACAATGGAAAAAAATAAGAAGTTCATAGATGTAGAGCGGCTAATTGCCAGCAAGAATCCAAAAGCATTAAAATGGACTCCAAACTTTTTGATCAATTATTTGAAGCGAAAACTCCACCAGGAAGAAATA
Source organism: Parvicellaceae bacterium (assembly GCA_965267315.1). GTDB lineage: Bacteria > Bacteroidota > Bacteroidia > Flavobacteriales_D > Parvicellaceae. The sequence continues at coordinate 1,829,856 of OZ253949.1, read as the reverse complement.
AACGCCTTTTTAGACCACAATAGAGACGTTTATGACTATGACTTTTGCAACAAAGTAGTAAAGGAATTCGGCGTAAACGTGGAGAGCCTGGGCACTAAAAATATTCCGCAGGAAGGTGGAGCAATATTCGCCGCAAATCATCCACTTGGAGGTATGGACGCCATGGCAATCATCCATTCGATTGGCTCCATCAGAACAGATGTGAAATTTATCGTGAATGACCTGCTACTCAACCTGGAGAATCTCAATGGAATATTTGTTGGCATAAACAAACACGGCTCCAACACCAAACAGGCCTTGCGCGCTCTGGAAGAGCTTTTCGCATCCGACCAGGCTATTTTTGTATTTCCCGCCGGACTGGTTAGCAGAAAAAAAGACGGTGTGGTTGAGGATATGGAATGGCAAAAAACCTTCATTTCCAGATCAAAAAAGTACAACAAGCCAATTATTCCGGTACACATAGACGGGGAGTTAACTCAGTTTTTCTATAATCTTGCTAACTTCAGAACCACTATCGGGATGAAGCTAAATATCGAAATGCTCTATCTGGCCGACGAACTTTTCAAGCAAAAAGGTTCTTCAATTCGCGTGCACTATGGAGAGCCTATACCTTCATCAACATTCGACAAATCAAAGAAAGATTTAGAATGGGCGCAATGGGTAAAACACAAAGTTTACAGCTTAAAGCCCAATAACTAAAGCCCCACTTTGCCCGTTAAACAACTATATGAGTATCGACCTAAGCTATATTATACCACCAGTAGAACGCCAATTACTTAAGGCTGAACTAACGGCCGGGCGAAAGGTGAGAAACACAAACAAACTGGACAACGAGATTTACGTGATCAATCATCACAACGCCCCAAATGTAATGCGCGAAATTGGCAGGCTCAGGGAGCTTACATTTGCAAAAGCCGGAGGAGGGACAGGTCAGCCTGTGGATATTGACCAGGCCGACACAGCTGATGTTTGCTATGACCAACTAATCGTGTACTCTCCTGAAGACGAAGAAATTGTTGGGGGATACCGGTTTATAGATTGTGCGCGAGTTATTAAGGATGACCTTTATCTTAAAAGACTATCCACGGCAAATTATTTTGATTTTACCGAACGATTTGTATCCGACTACCTTCCTTACACCATTGAACTAGGTAGATCATGGGTTCAACCCGCCTATCAACCAACACAAAATCCACGAAAAGGATTGTTCGCCCTGGATAATTTGTGGGATGGCCTGGGGGCACTGGTTCTTAACAACAGCCACGTGAAGTACTTCTACGGGAAAGTCACCATGTACCCGAGCTACGACAAGCAAGCCAGAAATGCTCTACTTACGTTCATGCACCATTTCTTTCCTGACGAAGAAAAAATGGTATTGCCGAAGCTCCCATTAAAGTTTAATCAGGACAATGCCCGCTTCAAGAAGATGATTGGCGGACTGGAGTACAAGGAGGCTTTGAAACTTCTTGCCAGATTCATTAAGGCGAGAGGAGAAGTAATTCCACCACTAATCAACCAATACATGAGTCTTTCAAGCACAATGAAGACCTTTGGCACATGCATTAACAAAGAGTTTGGTGACGTAGAGGAAACAGGAATCCTGGTAACCATCGCGGACATATATCCTGAAAAATCCGAGCGGCATTTACAGATAGACTAGGCACCGGTTTTGAATCAGATTTACAATATTTGACCTATGGAGATTAAATCTGCCGAATTCCTAATGAGCAACTCAGAGGTTGCCAAACTTCCTCCTCCCAACAAACCGGAGTATGCATTTATTGGGCGATCCAATGTTGGTAAAAGTTCGCTGATTAATATGCTCTGCAATCGCAACAAACTAGCCAAAACCTCATCCACACCGGGAAAAACGCAGTTGATTAATCATTTCGTGATAAACGACAATTGGTACCTGGTAGATTTACCTGGCTATGGGTACGCAAAGGTATCCAAGACCGACAGAAAGAAATGGAAAGGCTTTACTTACGAATACCTTAAAAAGAGAGAAAATTTGGTAGGCGTATTTGTATTGATAGATTCGAGAATCCCGGCTCAGAAAATAGACCTTGAATTTATGGAGTGGCTAGGTGTTAATGGAATTCCGTTTGCGATGGTATTTACCAAAACAGACAAAAAGGCCAGTAAAGACCTGAATAAACAGATAAAGAATTACGAGAAGGAGATGCTCAAAACATGGGAATCCATGCCTAAGTTTTTTGCCACCTCTTCAATCTCCGGCTTTGGGCGGGAATCATTGCTGAAGTTTATCGAGGAAACAACCAGTATCTAGACCGTTCAACTTATCTGCAGGCAGCGCAGCAAACAAGACTACGGCTAAACAATCTATTTATCGAAACGTCCTGAAGCTGGGACCAAACCAAATTTCTCACCGAAGAAATCGGCAAAATCACGCATGGCTGCGGCCATGCCATCTTCATTTGTGGCTCGTTCAAAACTGTTGGCCATCGCAAGGTAACATTGGTGATAGAAGCGCTTCATTTCATCTACAGTCATTTCGGCAGTCCACAAATCCATTCTCAAGGTATTTTCCTGCTCCTTATCCCACATAGCCATCATCATGGCCTTTGATTTCTTGGTTCCATCTTCTCCAGCATCTGTAGCTGTCCACTCTATGTCTTGCGGCACATGATTGTCGTCGAGGCTCACTTTTATATTTACTTCAGATACTTTTGCCATTTTGATTGTTTATTGGTGGGACACCAAAATGCTATGCTTTTGGGTCGTAATGCTTTAAAATTCTCTGCGAATTTGGCTCTTCAATTAATTCCAACAAAGTTACCTCCGGATTTTTTTTCATGTAATCTCTCACCATCTGCCACCCCATCCAGATTCCCATTCGCGAGGGAGATTCCTTCGGAAGACCTTTGGTAAACGGACCGTCATCTATCCAATTGGTAGCGATCATATCGTCCTTGCTGTACAGCTTTTTACCATCCACTAATTCTTGCCAAACAGCCTCCTCACTTGCCTGAGCCCAGGCAAGGGCTTCCTCAGTGTAACCGATTTTTAAGTGGTCGGCGGTATTGGGCATCATTGCATCCATCAGGTACATGATTTTTCCAGCCGCAACAAATTGAGAAAGCAAATCATCACCGATATCTCTGTAAAACTTTTCGAGCAACCATGCCTTTACCGCATTGCTTACCAGAAACTTCTTATCCATTCGCTCCTTAAAATAGTTTGGGAACACATTTGGCGGTAATTTCTGCATACTTGGATGTTCTGCGCCCAGGTACATCTCGAGCCCCAGACAAATATCATCTTCCACCACAAAGGCCGGAGCATTAAAATAGGAATAGAAAGTCACAACTCTCTCAGGCAGCGCACTATCAGGAAAGTAGTGCCTGTAATACTTGAACGCTGATTCTATATCTTGCTCCCACGACTGGAAATCTGCAAACTCACTCTGAACATCAGGCAAGCTCTCCTTCATCAATTGATCTTCTTTAAAACGCCTGTACAAATAGTCGCCAACCATCGGGTCATGAGCCGAACCCTCCTTGATCATTTCCCTAACGAAGATCTCGTACAGCAATCCATACTTATCCAGCAATTGCGCATTCAGTTCACGAGCTTCAGCAACCGAGTCTAACTCGAGTATCAGCTCTTGCTCCATTCGTTCAACAGGAATGTCTATAGCAACATTACTAACATCAACATCCAAAGGATCTGAAGCGCATGACACACACAGAACCAGCAACAGAAACAACCCTTTTCTAATCTTCATCCTCACTATTGATAACCGTAACGTTTGTAAATGTTACGGCCCGATTATTGCATAATATGCACGAGCTTTGTTGCTCGCTTTTTTGATTATGTTTGTATAGCAATTAATGACCAAAAGTATGAAAAAGACAGTAGTCGCCTTTGTTTGTTTGTCCCTACTAATGTTGGGCAAAGTATCGCACGCTCAAGACGGTGCAAACGATAAAAATTTCCGGTTCGGTTTGCAATTTGAACCATCCTTCAACTTCACCAGTCCGGACGACAAAAAAGTTCTGCAGAATGACAAAATGAAATTTGGAATTTCCGTTGGAGCGGTTACAGATTTCAAACTAGGTGAGAACATCTGGCTATCTACAGGTGTAGCATTGGATTTCAACGGAGCCAATTTCAGCTACGTTCAATTTGATGAAGACTCCATTGGATATGTATACTATGATGATGAGATCATCGAATACGACGATAAAAAGCCAGAGCAATTTTCTGAGGATACCGCAGGTATTTCTACACAGGCTCAATTCATGTTGCTTGACTCTCGTAGTACTTCTATTAATTATGTAAATATTCCATTAATGATTAAGGCAAAGACCAAGGAAATTGGTGCGATGACCTACTATGGAAAGTTCGGCTTACTGATGGGCTTTAAAACGAAAGCCAGATCCGACGACATGGTAAAAGAACTGTCTTCCAGCAGCACGGCTACTTTAGAGGATGTAAATATTGATTCAGAAATGGCCTTTTTCAGAATGTCTGGCGGAATCGGTGGTGGAGCCGAGTTTAATATCTCCGGTTCTACATCGGCATTTTTCGATGTAACCTTCCATTACGGCTTCACCAATCTACTGAAGAGCAGGTCTGAGCATCTTATTGAGCTATCCAGCAGCACAGCAAGCGAGTTCAATAACTTCGAACCTCAGAAGCTAACTCCTCATGCGGTGAGAGTTTCCATTGGGATTCTGTTTTAGGAATATCCAACTTAAGGATATCTGGTGTTTAGCTGATCATAGGCTTAGCGTATGAACGCCAAAGCAATCAATGAGCATATAGTCGATTGGCTTTCGGACTATTCCGACAAAAGCGGAACCGGCGGTTTTGTAGTAGGTATATCGGGTGGTATTGACTCCGCCCTTACCTCTACCCTTTGTGCAAAAACGGGTAAACCGGTAATTGTGGTTAGCATGCCGATACATCAGGCGGAAAGCCAGCTGCTCAGGGCTGAAAATCACATAGCGTGGCTTCAAAAGAACTTTGACAATGTCATCAAGGCAAGTGTTGATCTGACCAACTCTTTTGATACGCTGGAGGCCTCTTTTCCAGCAACAATTCGTGATCAACTAACTATGGCAAACACACGAGCCCGATTGCGAATGACCACACTGTATGCCTACGCAGGACATTACAAGTACCTGGTGGCCGGGACAGGCAATAAGGTTGAAGATTTTGGAGTTGGTTTTTTCACAAAGTACGGTGATGGGGGTGTAGATTTGAGCCCTATTGCCGATCTCATGAAATCAGAAGTTCGGGAATGCGCATCACAACTTGGCGTTATTCAGGAAATATTGGAAGCCAAACCAACAGACGGTCTGTGGGGCGATGACAGAACCGATGAAGATCAGCTAGGCGCCACGTACCCCGAACTGGAGTGGGCAATGGAATTCTCTGGCGTCGAATCCGGTCTTGATTCACGTCAACAGGAAGTACTTAAAATTTACAGACATCTGAATCGGGTAAATCAACACAAGATGCTACCGATTCCTGTTTGCAAAATTCCAAAGAAGTTTAAGTGACAGGAATTAAGCGCTTTCAGGGGCCAAACGAACGATTAACCCTTCAAGAGATTCGTTGAGTGCCAACTGACATTGCAGACGGCTATTGTCCTGTACAAAGAATGCTTCATCCAACATATCTTCTTCGTCTCCGCTCATCTCAGGCAGATTATGTTCTGATTCAACATAACAATGACATGAAGCACACATGGCCATTCCACCACAGGTTCCTTCAACCGGCAACTCCGCAGCTTTGCACAGCTCCATCATGTTCATATTCATATCTGTAGGGCCTTCCAGTTTATGCTCCGTCCCTTCTCTATCAATTACCGTTATACTGATTACTGACATGATACAAAATTACATCTATTCCTCAAATCCATTGACCCCGTTTACTGTTGTATATTTCAACACCAGGTTTTTATCCGGGTAAATTCTCTTAAACGCAGATTGAACCATTAATGTTCCCTCATGGAAGCCACACAAAATTAATTTGAGTTTTCCAGGGTAAGTATTTACATCACCTATCGCATAGATTCCGGGGATGTTCGTGCTATAATCAAAAGTGTCCACCTTAATCGCATTTTTTTCGATTTCAAGCCCCCAATCAGCGATAGGACCAAGCTTTGGAGTTAAACCAAATAAAGGCATCCAGTGATTTGTGGGTACTTCAATTTCACCTTCTTCTTTGTGCTTCACTACAATGGACTCCACATGGCCATTACCCCGTATCCCAACAACCTCAGCATCTGAAATGAATCTGATTTTTCCACTATCCGCCATGTCCAGCACTTTCTGCGCTGAATCCGGGTGTCCGCGAAAACCTTTTCTTCTATGCACCAAAGTAACCGAATTGGCCACTCCATCTGCCAGGAAAATGGTCCAATCGAGGGCGCTATCTCCCCCTCCGGAAATTACAACATCCTTCCCCCGATACATTTCAGGATCTTTAATAATGTATTCTACCCCATTGTCTTCGAAACCGGGCAACTCAGCAATTGGAGGCTTCCTTGGTGAAAACACACCAAGTCCGCCGGCAATAGCCACCACCGGTGCACGATGCTTAGTCCCTCTGTCGGTAGTCACGATAAACTGCTCCTGATCATCTTTATCGATAGTGACAGCACTTTCCCCCAGGGTAAAACCTGGCTTGAATGGCTCAATTTGTTTCATCAACTGATCGACCAGCTCTCCAGCCAGAATCTCAGGATAGGCCGGGATATCAAAAATTGGTTTCTTCGGGTAAATTTCTGCGCACTGCCCACCAGGCTGAGGTAGCGAATCAATGAGATGGCATCTCAACTTCAACAAACCTGCTTCAAATACTGTAAATAAACCACAAGGCCCCGCTCCGATGATGATAATATCCGTTTGAATCATGATGCAAAATTTCGCAGCAAAAGTAGTTCAAAAAACTGGAGAAAATGAGTGTAATCCGCCATTTCAACGATGTGTGTGAAACAACAACTGGGACAACCAACACAACATGAACTCAAAATAAATATTGACTACCTCTCCGGAAATAGTTCAATTGGCCGCACTAATTGTTAGCACAATTTGATTAAAATCTTAAATTTAATGCATGAAAAGAGTACTTGGCCTGGCCACCGCGCTATTGGTTTCACAACTATTACTGGCCGGAGGCTATCAGGTAAATTTGCAGGGGCACCGCGCGTTAGGTATGGGACATTGCGGCACAGGAATTTTACATGGTCCCAGCGCACTCTTTTTCAATCCGGGAGCATTTGCCTTTTTAGACTCCAACAATATTCAGGCGAATGTTCACCTGATATTTGCCAACACCGTGTACCGTGAACCTTATCCGGGGTTGTACACGACAGAAACACTACCCGGGCTAGGAACGCCATTTTCCACTTATTTCAATTATAAGCCTACAGATTCTCCGTGGAACTTTGGCCTGGGCATCTACACACCTTTTGGTTCCAGTATTGGTTATGAAGACGACTGGAAGGGCAATGCCGTTTTACAGAGTATGTCGCTCGCCACCATCTTTGTTCAACCAACGATTGGCTATCAGATCAATGAAAAATTAGGAATCGGAATAGGGTACGTTTATGGGTTTGGAAATTTTGAATTGCGCAAGGCTGTGCCGGTGAATGACTCGGAAGGCAACTACGGACAAGGAACTCTAACCGGAAGTGCATCCGGACATAGCTTCAATGTTGGTGTTTACTTTCAGCCAACGGATAAACTCTCAATGGGCCTGAGTTACCGCCACAAAACTTCGGTCACTGAAGAAGATGGGACGGCTGAATTTCAAGTACCTTCTTCACTGGCGGAATTCTTTCCTTCCACCACTTTTTCGGCGACGCTTAACATGCCCGGGACATTTAGCTTTGGAGCCAGTTACCAGGCTACCGAAAAGCTAAAGGTTGCGATAGATTACAGCATGGTAACCTGGAGTGTTTATGACACACTTGCTTTCGACTTCGCCGACAACACAGAAAAACTAGAAGACATTGCCTCTCCCAGGATGTACCGAAATACACACATTTTCAGACTGGGAGGAGAATATGCAGTAAATGACATGATTAAAGTCCGAGCCGGAGCTTACTACGACATGACACCAGTTGAAGATGGTTATATCACACCTGAAACTCCTGGCAGCAACAAATTAGGCCTGACGTGCGGAGCGAGTCTAAATATGAAAAACGGACTTTCAATTGATGCCTCTTTTCTTTACGTAGAGGGAGCGGAGCGAACAGCAACAAATCTGGAAACCAATTTTGGCGGAACGTGGAAGAGTAATGGAATCATCCCTGGTATTGGGCTGACCTATTCTTTCTAATCTGCATAAAACCAACATGACTATGAAACATTTTTACCTATTCATTTTTTCCATCGCCATTAGTATATCTGCGGGAGCACAATGTGCAGGCAACAGATATGTAAAGCAAATTTTTGATGATGTTGACACTACCGTTGACATTACCTACGGAAGCAACATTAATCAGGCTGGAAATTCACAAAGTTTAGAACTCGACGTGTTTACTCCGAATGGTGATGTAGAAACCAGCAGGCCATTATTAATTCTGGCGCATGGGGGGAGTTTTGTAAGCGGGAGTAAAGAAGCTTCGGATGTTGTGAGTTTGTGTAATGACTTTGCCAGGATGGGTTACGTAACCAGTTCCATCGAATACCGCCTGGGGATGGATGGAATTCCCTTTCCCGGTCCGGATTCAGTTGCAGCGACAGAAGCCGTAATTAGGGCTTACCACGACATGAAAGCGGCCATTCGGTTCTTCTATAAGGACGCTCGTGAAAATGGCAACACTTATGGTGTTGACACCAACCAGATTTATATTGGAGGCTCTTCGGCCGGAGCCATTGCAGCAGTGCATGTGGCTTATCTGGACGATATTGCTGAGATGCCAACCAGCTACATTGACACCACGGAACCCGGACTTGGCGGAGGATTAGCCGGACTGTCAGGAAACCAGGGATATCCATCGGACATTCAAGGTGTAGTGAGTTTAGCAGGTGCCATCAGAGACACTTCATGGATGCAAGCAGGAGACGTTCCAATTATCAGTCTACATGCGGATAATGATGAAACAGTACCCTATTTGACTGAAGTCATCACACTATTTGGAACCTGGGACATTGTAACCGTATCGGGAAGTGGTCACTTACACCCCAGATGTGATAATTTGGGAATTACGAATTGCTTGTTCACTTTGGAAGGAAGCAATGCCCATCCGGTTCATGTGGCTAGCGCCGCCTATTACGATACAACGGTCATGTTTGTCCGGAATTTCCTTTCTTCGATGGTGTGCGGAACCACTTTGGATTGCTACAATACCACAAGTATCGTTGGTGTAGATGATCATGGGAATGATTTAAGTGCATACGTTTCGGTTTACCCGAACCCGGCAAACAACGTTGTAAACATCGATCTAGCCGGTTTGCCAGCAGGCAACCATCAACTTATTCTTAGAAACAATGTGGGGCAAATAATTGCTCAACAGCAAACCTCCGGGACAAGAACCTCAGTTGATCTGACCGAAGTGCCTTCAGGTTATTACCATATTGAAATTATCGGCGAAAACTGGAGAGCGGTTAAGGGGTTGGTGAAGTAGGGCTGATTTTGAGTTCTACTTTCTATTGTTGATCTGGTATTCCGATTACTATCCCTATGGGATGTTGCAACCTGGACGGAATGCACAGAGTGAAAACTACCGTTACGGGTTCCAGGGACAGGAGAGAGATGATGAAGTGAAGGGGGCAGGAAACAGCATTAATTACACCTTTAGGATGCATGATCCTAGACTTGGACGAATGTTGTCTATAGACCCCATGGAAATGTCCCTCTCATTTTTATCAGCGTATTGCTTTGCAGCTAACAACCCTATTTCTTTTATTGATGAACAAGGGGTAATGTTTCAGTTCCTTAGCACACATGATAATTCTATGTCCGAGGAAGAATCTTTGTTTTGGCTGTATTATGATAATGCTACCGACGAGATTAGAGCAGAGTTAGATGAACTGATGTGTGATAGTGATGTTATTTATAAGATCAATCTAAAGTCATCAGCTGAGATGTATGGTGATGCTGGTAGTGTTTCATACAATACTGATGAATCGCCAGATCAGAGACATGTATTTGACGTTTGGATAGAGGATGTTAATAGTACAGGTAAAGAATTTGCAATCTTAGCGGAAGACTTGGTTCATTGTTCTCAGTTTGAGAATACTCTAACTGGAATCGGCATTAGGGCTAATGGTTCGTCAGGAATAATGGCATTGGACTTGAGAGAGGAGTGGCAATCGCAAAAGAGATTTCTTACGGCAGTTAAGCTTTACAACGAAAAGATTAACAGTAATGAGGTTATTCCAATGCACGAGGCTCAGGAAGAATTGATGGCTATGTACGATAAGTATCAAGGAGATATTCCAGACATCAAATTAACGTTTTGGTTCAATTTTTGGGTTAAAAGTATATTGAGGAAGTCAAAAATTGTGAAGGGGTGACGGATTTAAGTAGTGGAAAGAGTACCGAAGCCAATTTTGGTTTGAGTGATGAAGAATTACAGAAGCTGGTTAATGAAGATAAATCCTTGAAGAAAATTATTTTCAAAAAAGAGCCTGCGGCACCGATTACAGTAATTAAAACAGATTCCTCAAAGCCATGAAGACATTGATTATAAGTATATTCTTCCTCTGTTGCAGTATGTTTGCTTCTGCACAAAGTTCAGCGATTAAAGTTGATGGTAAGAAATTATACCTTGTTGATAGTACTGGTAATTTTACTGATAGTATTGTCTCTCTATTTGCCGTTGATATAACTTTCCATCCAAGTTCTAATGAATTATATATCCATGAAGTTCTATCCTTAGGAACTTTGACCACTGTAACCTTTAAGAAATATCAGGTGCCCGGAGACAGATTTAAGGAATCTAGAATCTTTAGTTTTGATTACAAAAAATCAAATAAGTGTGGTACTGATCAAGTTGAAAATATCATATTATTAGGTGAGAAGTGTGTGTTAAACTTTAAAGATGGTTCCTATAAAGTTTTGGACCACTGGGATTCTGTTCTTGATGAGATTCAGATTGAGAAATAAGGTCTTCCTCCCGTTCTCACTTAGTTCCACCATCTACCGCGAGTCAAACGAGGAGCATCTTGAATAGCGGAGCTGAATGAAGGTGTGCGACTCGCGGTGTTTGATCCACGGGAATTTCAACTCCCACCCCACATCAGAAAGTCGCTTTAAAATAATCAACAACGCAAATACCTGCACGCCGGCAGGCGGGGTTTACGTTCTGCCAATTTATCCTTGCTAAATGAGTCGCAATTACAAATTCCATAATCCGGCTGGAATCTACTTCGTAAGCTTTGCGCTAATAGACTGGATCGATCTATTCGTGAGAACCGAATACACCAAGATTCTTCTTGATGAAATTCGGAGATGCCAGAAAGAAGCAGGTCTTAACTTACACGGCTTCGTAATCATGCCTAGTCATGTACATCTGGTTTTTTCGGCAGAAAATGAGGATCCGGGTAAACTACTTCGGATGATCAAAATGAACTCCTCAAAGAAACTACGTAAGGCTATTCAAAACCATCCAAAAGAAAGTAGAAAAGAATGGATTCTTGAACGTATGTGGAACTGTGGACAGCGAAAAAGCAATGTAAAACACTACCAACTTTGGCAACAAAATAATCATCCAATTATATGATTGACCAAAAAATCAACTACATTCATCAGAACCCTGTGAAATCCGGATTCATCGACGAACCTACAGGCTGGGTGAATTCAAGTGCCAGGGCGTATGAGGAAGAAGTGTGTGTACTTGAGGTACAAGTTATATGATTAACTACCGCGAGTCGCGCTTGTAGATTGTTGGTTGGATTGAACCGCAAGTTACTTGACTCGCGGTAGTGATGGGTCTAATGACCATGGCCTGACAATTTAGTTCACTTAGGAATTACGTATTTAACTCCGAGTTAAATGCATAATTCGAATAGTTGGTTTAGTATTTGGAAACTCTGCCACCTATCTACTGGACGAGAGTGTAAGTTTCATAATAGGTCAGGAAGCCATCCTTTCTATATGGACTGACATTTTACCAGCAATTAAGGAAACCTCACCGCCTCACAGTCCGCGCAATAAGCCGGAGGGATAACCGCATCGTAATGTAAATTGATGGCAGCAATAAACTCATTGGCAATCAAAGAGTAGCCTAAATCATGAGGATGAACCCCATCCAGGCTGAAAAAGCCTCCTGAGATAAAGTCCATAGATAAATCTTTACCGTCCCACACAATTCCAGATTCCAGTGTGGTGAAATAGGAGTTCATGTCGACCATAGGTATGTTATACTCTACAGCCTTTGACGCAATGATCGTATTGTAATCGGCAATCATCTGATCCATAAAAGCCACTTCTTCATGCGTTAAAGCGTACTGGTCTGCGATCACATTTACAAGTAGTCCATAGAAGTTACATCTCAATGAATCGGTCGGCACACTTAGCGTTATGAACTCTCCTTCTTCCAAATGGCGATAACCGTTTATAGCATCTGGATCACCCACAATAAAACCATTTGCCCCGGTTACAAACTGAATGTGTGGGTTTGCACCTCCAATATGATAGAGATCATTCAAAGAGTCCCTTTTATTATCGTTCAACACGGCCCCGTTGTAGGCAATTGTTGTGTAATAAGGTAAGCTTCGGAAGTCTGGCAGATTAGCAATCACCCCCTGCCCACCACTAGTAGAAAGCGAACTTAAAACTGTATCTAACTCTGCCTCAAAAACCGAAGGAGGAATAATCGAATCTGCATTGGTACCTCCAGATCGTCCGTATCTGAGAATATTCTCCATTCCCATCCAAATCACGGAGAAAGAAGGACTTTGCGCAACAGCATCTTCCAACGGAGTACTCGTACCTGGATTGGTAGCGAAATAATGATAATAAACATTTCCCCCTGACGAAACATGAGCTCCGGTACTGGCCGAAAGCAATTCTCCTGATGTCGCAAATGGCACACTAACATTTGTTGGGGTAAACTGACAATCACCATTCTCAATGTAATCTGCCTCGGCAGTGGTGATCAGATCTTTTAGCGGTTTAAAACCAATTTCTCCGTTACATGCAGGGATGTAGTGCAAATGACTTCTGGAGATGTATGGGCTCTGCCAGGTTTTGGAGTTTGGCCCAATGCTTTTACCTACTTCAATAAATGGTTGGGTAATCGGTCCGCTCTCCACTTCTTCCAATTGTCCATGAATAAAAGCGGCCAATGATTTATTCTGTGCCTCGAAATACAGCGCTCCATTCTGGAAACCAGTCAAATAAGTATCCCCGAAATAAACCACCGAGTTAAAATTTGCAGAACCGGATCTCAACTCAGGAGCATCAATAGAGGGCTTGCAAGAAAACAAGCCAACCAGCAAGGTCAAACAGCTATATAAATATAGATTACGCATGGGTACAATCGGGTTCAACAGCTTCTACTCTAACTATCTGAGGAGCAATTTTTCTGATTGACTCCTCTAGACCAGCCTTCATAGTCATGGCGCTCATAGAACATGTACTGCATGCCCCGAGCAATCTAACCCTTACCACACCCTCTGGAGTGATTTCAACCAGTTCCATATCCCCACCATCGGCTTCGAGATAGGGTTTTAGCTTGGTCAACACTTCCAGAACCTTTCCTTCTAGTTCACTTGCTTCTGTAACCATAGTTTAATCCACCTTTACCACTTGCGTTTCCGGCATCGTTTCATTTCGCCAGTTTACAGCTTCATGAACATTGTAACACAATTCATCAAAGCATGCCGCAATGGTTGTATTTCCTTGCAATACGGCTGGTCTTCCAACATCGGCAGATTCCCGCACACTTTGTACCAAAGGAATCTGTCCAAGTAGCCGAATGTCTAACTGCTCCGCCAGACCTTTGCCGCCGTCTTTTCCAAATATAAAGTATTTATTGTCAGGTAATTCAGCTGGAGTGAACCACGACATGTTTTCTACCAGTCCAAGCACCGGAACTTTTACCGAATCCAGCTGAAACATGGCCACACCTTTCTTCGCATCCGCTAAAGCAATTTCCTGAGGCGTAGTAACAATTACAGCACCGGTTAAGGGTAACAATTGAACGAGGGTTAAATGAATGTCTCCTGTACCCGGCGGCATATCAACAAAAAGGTAATCCAAATCTCCCCAATCGGCATCCATCACCATCTGTCGTAAAGCTTTGCTAGCCATTGGGCCTCGCCATACAATTGCCTGATTCATTTCTGCAAAAAAACCAATGGAGAGCATCTTCACCCCGTAATTCTCAACGGGCTTTATAAATGTTTTACCATCCACCTCTACTGTTGTTGGTCGCTCGTGCGTACAATCCAACATAATATGAGAAGAAGGTCCGTAAATATCAGCATCGATCAAGCCAACTTTATGCCCTTGCTTAGCCATTCCAACTGCCAGATTTGCCGTGATGGTCGACTTACCAACCCCTCCTTTACCCGAAGCCACGGCCACAATATTCTTAACCCTGGGCAGAATTTTAGGTGATTCCGGCTTTTCCCTGGGCAAAGGTTCAACCGTACATTCTACCACTAAATCCTTACCAAGAGATCGTTGAATGGTAAATTCAACAGCCTCTTGCATCCGTTTTCGGTAGTGCATCGCAGGATTATTCACCAGAACGGTTAAAGAGACCTTCTCATCACTTATCTCAATGTTCTTTACCAGATCGAGTTCAACCAGGTCTTTTTTAAGTTCTGGTTCCGTTACCTTTTTTAACTCCTCGAGTACTTGATCTTTTGTTACCATATCTATAAGGCAAATTTACTGATTATTTAACCTGAATAGAGGATTGTGCCGGGAATCCTGAGGGAATGACTAATCCAGACGAAGTTCTTCGGAAGGATCCCAGAAAAGTTCTTCGAATCTGACTACCTTATCCTGTTCCACTTCAACCCCCTCTTTTTGCAGTAGCTGCTGCATTGCGGTCGGCGAGCCGAAATGGTGTTTCCCTGTGAGCATACCGGCACGATTTACAACCCGATGTGCGGGAACGTTTGACCTACGGTGAGAAGCATTCATCGCCCATCCCACCATTCTGGATGACCGCGTTGCTCCCAAATATTGTGCAATTGCTCCATAGCTGGTAACCCTACCTTCCGGAATAAGCTCACACACCTGGTAAACCTGTTCGAAGAAGTCCGTAGTTTTTATGGAGTAATTGGTCATTGCCGCAAATTAAGAAGTTTCCGGTTGAACGGCATCAACTTGTTTTACCCACTGCAGAATTAAGATTTGACAGACAAGTAAACAAAGTGCGCCAATTGTAATTACTGAATACGCCTCCAGCACATCAGAAATTCGTGGACCTACAATGGCCTCAGTAGAAAAAGTACAACCTGCGATTGAAACAAAAAACAACACACGTAGAAAATTTCGTTTTGCGTTGGCAAGGCGGTTTTTTTGCTTGAATAAATAGAGAAAGCAAACGAAATAACCCGCCCACAAAAAAACAAAATAGCTTTTCCATGACACCGGTGAAAGCAATGGAATAGCCGTGAGTACAATGGCGAACTCCATCATACAAGTTTTTGTTGATTGCGCAGATATTCTTTTCCGCATGAGCCATCCAGGCCACAGCGCAGCCACAAACAGTGCCAAATAAGTCAATCTCTTCACTGCCAACGCCTCAATTGAAACCACGTTTACAGGAATCGATACCCCGTGTAAATCACCATTATGTTCGGAAGTCAAAAACCGAAGCAGCATTCCGAACACCGACTGATTTCTGTAATTGGCCATAACGGATTGCGGGGCTATTTCAGTAATCCACTGGTGGTAGTTGGCCAAAGCAACGTCATAGCCATAAACAACAAAACTGACGGCATTGAAAAGGACAACAAATCCAATGGTGAATCCCGACAGCTTAAACTCTCGCTTGAACAGAAAATAAAACAAAAGAAAGACCGGGTAAACTTTGAGTGAAATAGCAAAGGCCAGCAGCAAGCCAGCCAACCAATTCCTTCCCTTAATAAAATACATGTAGCTCATTACCGTGAGCAGCATCATATACAGGTTGATCTGTACATTTGAAAACTCATCCATCAGAAAGCGCAGAGAAAGCAGGATTGGCACGACCAGAACAGGATGTTGCCATTGAATCTTTCCAATACCGGCTTTCAACCCAATGCTCCTCCCTAGCAAACTGCCGGCAAACTTTTTCACCACAATGAAAAATGAAATCATTGAACCAAGTATCCAGAGCAATCTGACTCCGTAGGAACTAACTTCATCGCCAAAAGCAAGCAACACACTAAAGACAGAAAAAAACGGAGGCCAGGTGTTGAGCCAATTTTTATAAATAAGCCCATCCTCCATTAACTGATGTCCCGCCTCCACGTAACCTTTAAAATCACCTTCACGACCTGCGTCGCGAATCAACTCAAAAGCAAAAACCATAATCACCAGTGCAAGGAGCACGGTCATTAACCACCAGGTTCTTTTGCTCATTTGTCGCTAATTTGATGAGGAAGAAACTTCACGTACTTAATCTTCTTGCCCTCGTCTAACCACATTTGCTCGTAGAAGGTTCGGATGCTTAATATATCTGCGGTGGCATCGTCCATATTGTCAATTGCCTCTCCGTAAAGATCCCAGGTGCGATAAAGCTCCGAGTATCCTCTGCAATGTATCTCCTCTTCGGTTGATGCAAATAACAAATCACTATCCGTTTTTAAATGCACCAATCCCTCTGGTCTCAAAAACTGCTTGTACCGGTTTATAAAAACCTCAGAAGTGAGACGTTTATTCGGTTTTTTTGGTTGAGGATCGGAAAATGTACACCATATCTCACTTACCTCATTCTTATCGAAGAAGTTGGTGATAAAATCGATTTTTGTACGGATAAAACAGGCATTCCTAATGTTCTCTTCCTCTGCCGTTTTTGCCCCACGCCATATTCGAGCACCTTTGATATCAATGCCAATAAAGTTTTTATCGGGATATCTTTGCGCCAGACCAATTGTGTATTCGCCTTTGCCACAGCCCAATTCCAGAACGATTGGATTCTGATTGCCAAAATAGTCTTTCGCCCACTTTCCTTTCAGCCTGAAATTGCCTGACTTCACATCATCCATAGTAGGTTGAAAAACATTAGAAAATGTTTCCATTTCCGCAAATCGGGCCAACTTGTTTTTTGAAGCCATTGGAACAGTTTGGATGGCAAATTTAGCCAGTTGTTCGGAACGGACAATAATTGCTTTGTTTGTTCAATTGAAATGAAAGGATGGCTACCTGCTCAAGTAATTTAACTTTGTTCTATTGAGCACTAAGGGCAAAATACTGGTAGCACCTTTGGACTGGGGGTTGGGGCATGCCGCTCGTTGCGTACGCATTGTAAATGAACTACTAAAGGAGCATGACGTTATTCTTGCCGGTTCGGGCAGAGTGAAGCACTTTTTGTCCGGATCATTTCCGGAATTGGAGTTCATTGATTTTAGGGGGTATAATATTGAGTATCCGGACAAGGGAAGCATGGCGCTCAAAATGATGCTACAAATGCCAAAGGTATTGACTCGCATCAAGGAGGAAAATCGCGAATTGGACAAGCTAATACAAAAGTACAGCGTTGACCTGGTTATTTCGGACAATCGATTCGGATTGTATTCGGATAAAGTTCCGTGTATATACATTACCCATCAAATTCACATCCAGGCTCCGGGCATGGTGGGGGAACGATTGTTTAAACTCCACAAAAAGTACATCGATAAATTTGACGAGTGCTGGATTCCAGACGTAGCTCAAGCACCAGGTCTGGCAGGCGATTTAAGTCATGGGAGAATGCCGTCCAATAGAAATTACATTGGGCCATTGTCCAGAATGGTTGGTACTACAGCGGAAAAAAAATACGACTACTGTGCGTTAATATCTGGTCCAGAACCACAGAGAAGTCATTTTGAAACTCTTTTAAGGAAAGCTTTTACCAATCGGGAGGATCGCGTTCTACTCATTTGTGGCAAACCTGAAACCAGACAAACCACCACAAATGAAAACGTACGTACGGTATCCTATCTTGACGGGGAAGACTTAAGTGCCGCGATAGCGGCCAGCCATACAGTCATTTCACGCCCAGGGTATTCTTCTATCATGGATCTTGCAACCGTTCAGGCCAATTGCATTTTTATCCCAACACCCGGACAAACCGAACAGGAATACTTAGCAAAGCTGCATGAAAAAGTAAACGGAGTGCCTTTTATGTACCAGAAAGAAATCAGTTACGAACGGCTAAAAAAACTTGAGGCTCAACCGATAAAATTACCAGCCGAGCCTCATTTTAATTTCAATCAAGCGATTCGCGAACTGCTTGAGAATCGCTCTACTTAACCACCAGCTTTTTAACTGCGGTTTTACTACCACTCTTTACTTTCACAAGGTATACGCCCGATGCTAATTCGGAGGTTTTCCAATTTAAGGTAACCGGATTACCCTGCGACAACGTATGAGTGCGAACGAGATTGCCCAGCAAATCAACCATTGTAATAGTTCCTTCGCTGTCCATGGCGGGAAGAGCTATGTTCAATCGGTTGTTTACCGGATTAGGAAAAATACTGAACTCCAATTCCGACCGGTCGGATACACTTTCTGGCTCAAGCAACAACATTCGCTCATTTTCCAGCACGTTGCGCATAAAAGTAGCTTGCATTTGCGTCCACATATTCTTACAATATTCATCCGAATAATCCATGTGGTTCTCAATCAAGTCAGGCATATCTGCCGGATCAGGCATTCCTCCGATGGAGTCGATACATGTGTTCAATAGTGTATCACAATCAAAATTACTTTGTGCTCCCTGATTTGGCGTATCCGCGATTCCATCATCTTCTCCGCAGCTATCTCCTCCGAAAAATCCTCCGCCATCGCCCCAGATGTGTCTCATTCCAAAATAATGACCAACCTCATGTGTGGCAGTTCTACCATTGATCGCAAACGTTCCTCCCATTCCATCATCAAATGGAACCGGATTGTTCCTTCCCACGGTTCTGTAGTCCAATACTACCCCATCCAATTCTGGCGAAGGAGCGGCTGAACCAGCCGGCCAGTTCGACAGACCATCTGGCGGATAGGCGTATCCGAACAAAGCTCCGAACGGGCTTTCCAGTTTGCATACCCATATATTTATATAGTGATCTGTATTCCACGCATCTGAACCTCCATCAGCAGTGCGTTTTACATGATCTGGTAATCCAGAAAAACTAACGGAAAACGACTCAGTGGTAAACACCCTGATGATCTGAGCCACATTGAATTGAATGTTCGGCTTACCGGCAATTGGAGTAAACATAGAACGTAGGTTTACCGAATCTGCATTCATTCTCAGAAAATCTTCGTTTAATACATCGATTTGATTGTAGAGTACACTATCATCAATGTTTTGAGTTGAATCCTGATAAACGACATGGAAAACAACATTTACATTGTGCAACGTGCTCTTGGCGCCTTTGCTCATGTCAATGAAATTGTTGCGATCAAAGGTCTCCTGAACCCTTTGCTTATATCCGGGATACTTTGATTCCATGATGTCCATTACCAGCATTTGATCATTAACGACTCCAGATGAGTTCACATAATCAGCCATGCTTTGCGCAGACAGTTGGAAAGAGAAAAATGAAACAGCCAATAGGCCTAAGGATTGTAAGAAGCTTAATCGTAAAGAGTAAAGCTTTTTCATATTGTTTTGTTTAAGTGTGCTCCACGAATTTAAACTAATTAGAGAAATTTAGTTTGATAAATGGATGATCGGTAGTATCGGTTGACGTCTGATCTCCGACTTAATTTGGTTATTCTGCGAGTAAATGTTAGGCTTTCTTAAGCGTAAAGGAAAATGTAGAGCCTTCACCGAATGTGCTTCGCACATTAATACTCTGACCATGTGCTTCGATCAGGTGTTTACAAATGGCCAGTCCAAGTCCTGTACCACCTTCATTTCTGGTTCGGCTCTTGTCGACGCGGTAAAACCGTTCGAACAAGCGAGGCAACTGCTCCTCCTGTATCCCAATTCCGTTATCGCTAACCTCCACCAGAATACCCTCCTCCATGTCGTGAAAGCGCACTTCCGTTGTACCACCTTCTTTACCGTAATTGAGCGAGTTATTGATCAGATTTGTAAGTACCTGACCAATGCTTGACCGATCCATTTCTACTTTTATTGGTTTCGCATATTCGCGATCGAAACGAAGCGAAATACTTCGTTTCCGAGCCTTTATTTCGAAACTCTCCATTACCTCCTTTGCCAAATCAACTATATTCTCAACCTTGAGTTTCAGATTGACCCTACCATCCTCCAATTTGGTAATCGTATCCAGATCTTCCACTATTTTAGTCATCCGGTCTACTCCTTTGGAAGCACGCTCTAAAAACTTTCGATTGATGGTCTCGTCTTCCAATCCGCCTTCCAATAACGTTAGGATATACCCCTGAATGCTGAATATGGGAGTTTTCAATTCGTGAGCCAGGTTTCCAATGTACTCACGCCTGAACGATTCCTGTTTACGTAATTGGGAGATCTGCGCTTCGTTACTTCTTGCCCAATCGATAACTTCTTTGTTTACGTTTTCCAGAACGTCATCATTCATATTAAAATCAACGGCGTTAGTAGGCCCGAACTTGTTCTTACGAATGGTTCGATAAATCAATCGGATTTTTGTGTTGATGAAGTACTCCAGGCTAAAGTAAGCGGCTGCGAAGGTTCCGAGAAATACCGATCCAAGCAGTATTCCAAATACGATCCAGCTGAACTGGTTTTGCATAACTCCCACAATGGAGTATATCGCCAATACCAGAGCAACAATTAAAAAGGCTATAAATAGGGCTACGTCGCGCGGTGTAGCTAACTTCATTAATTACTAGATTTCTATCTTGTAACCAACGCCTTTAACCGTTTTAATAAATTCATCACCGATTTTCTCTCTGAGCTTTCTGATGTGAACGTCGATTGTTCGATCGCCCACAACTACCTCCTGTCCCCAAACGGTATTGAGAATTACCTCACGGGTAAAGACTTTACCTGGTTTAGACAAAAGTAAGGCAAGTAATTCAAATTCCTTTTTGGGTAGTGAAATTTCCTGTCCGTCTTTAAGCGCAATGTACTTTTCACGATCTATACTTACAGGTGCCTGGGTGTCTGTGCCTCCCTGGTCACCAGCGCCCTTTCGTCTTAATAGTGCCTTAATTCGACTAATCAGTACCCTTGGTTTAATTGGCTTGGTGATGTAGTCATCGGCTCCGGAATCGAATCCGGCTATTTGAGAATAATCTTCACCCCGAGCGGTGAGGAACGCAATTAAAACTCCATTAAGTGTGGGTTCTTCACGGATTTCCATACATGTTTCAATACCATCCATTTCTGGCATCATCACATCTAACAAGATAAGGTCGGGCACTATGTCTTTTGCTATTTGCAACCCCTGTTTACCATTAGCCGCTGTGTACACCTGAAAGTTTTCCTTTTTCAGATTGTAGCTAAGCATGTCCACCAAATCCTCCTCATCATCTACCACCAAAATCTTGTAATTGTCGTTCATCTTTTTCTTTTTCTCTGGGTAAATATCCGTTTCTAGCGAGTTTATTGTGTTATGCGCAGATTAACTTAATCTAACTTTTTTATTCTATTGGTAAACATGAAAAATTTTCTGCGAATTTCGGGTTTGTTTAGGGACTATTTTGATCGAAAAAAAAGAAAAAACAGCACTCAAATCCGTGATAATTCCGAAGGTAATCAGAGCCTTGTCAACCAATCTCAAATTGCAAGATTAAGTTAATGTTCAGGGTAGGTAACGTTTTCATAACATACCAGTAAGGCAAGAATAAGACTAGGGATAAGTGCGAGTAATTTTTGGAGGCCACCTTTGCATCAACAAAATGATATCCAAAAATTACTGTAAATGAAAACGAATTTAAAATTAGCAGGCGTGGCATTACTAGGAGCTCTTGCTCTGGCATCTTGCAGAAAGAAACCAGGGTGTATGGATCCAACTGCTGCCAACTATGATCCAGAAGCGGAAGCAGATTGTTGCTGCCAGGCAGCAACGCCACCTACCTCTACTGGAAACACTGTTCACTCTGGAACTATTACTAGCAATGAAACATGGGCAAATACAGAAATTCATGAATTGGCTGGGAAAGTTGTTGTGGAAAGTGGAGCAACACTAACTATTCAAGCCGGATCTATCGTAAAAGGGCGAACGGGAACAGGCTCGCTGGCTTCTGCGCTCGTAATTGCCAAAGGAGGGAAAATCATCGCACAGGGAACTGCTGCCAATCCAATCATCTTCACCTCTACTCTGGATGATATTACTTACGGACAGATGAGTGGTTCCAACCTTGATGAAAACGACAATGAAAAATGGGGAGGTTTGATTCTTCTTGGTGATGCTCCGGTATCTACGGAAAATGGAGACGCTACTGGTCAAATTGAAGGGATTCCTGCGGAAGAAACCTACGGTGCTTATGGAGGTTCAAACGCTTCAGACAATTCGGGTATTCTTCAATACGTTTCTATTCGACATGGTGGTGCCCTGATTGGAGAAGGTAATGAAATCAACGGGCTTACTCTGGGTGGTGTTGGTAATGGCACTTTGATCGATCATGTAGAGGTAGTTGCAACCCTTGATGATGGAGTTGAGTGCTTTGGTGGAACAGTCAACCTATCCAATGTTCTTGTAGCTTATCAGGGGGATGACGGAATTGATCTTGATCAGAACTACTCTGGTGAATTTGACAACTTCATTGTAATCAACGACAAAGGAGACGAAGCCATGGAAATTGATGGGCCAGAAGGTTCTACCCATACTTCTGGACTGTTCTCTCTTATCAACGGGTCTGTTTGGACAACCAACGGAAACGGCTCTGGTGCAGATTTAAAGTCGAAGGCTCAGGGAAGTATTACAAATACGGCTTTCGAGGGATGGTCTTCTCAATCACTTAAGATAAGAGCTTCTTTCTCGGATACATCTAGCTGTACTCTAAAAACCGACGCTTATACGAACCTAACCGATGCCAGTCCTACTCTAACTTTTTCAAATACAGAAATAGTAGGATCAGCGACCATGGATGCGCAAGTAGATGTGTATACCAAATCAATGGCGGTTGACTTATGTACTGGTGCTTTAGAAACACCTGCTGAAACTACCGTTAGCTCCGGCGCAAGTGTTGTTGCTTCACCAACTACTGGTGCTAGTTTAGGTGAATTCACAGGTTGGACGTGGAGTTCAATTAACTCTAAGTTGTAATAAAATCCAAACGACAAATCAAATACTTAAAAAAACCTTGTTCATGGAAAACCATGAACAAGGTTTTTATCAGTTTAAAAGCAAATCGATGAAACGAATTACTGTTTACTTCATTTTACTCTTAACCTGTCTTACGGGAGTAGCTACCAATGCTCAAAGCATTTCAGGTGTGGTTTCAGATGAGTTTGGTCCACTTCCTTTGGTAGAAATAAAAATTTCCGGAACGGATCAGGTGGTGCAAACAGACGAAAACGGAATATTCGTAATCGCAGCTCCTTCAGAAGGGACTTTTGAACTTGAAGCTAATTATCACTTCTACAAACCAACAAAGGTAATAGGGCTACGTCTTAAAGACGGTGAATCCGGCACACTCAATTTCACCATGGAAACCGAGACACTTAAGGAAGAGGTAATCGTCCTTGATGCATCAAACAATAATAGCCCAATACATTCTTATAAAGTTAATTGAGATTCAAATCATCATGAAATTCAAATCACTTTTATCAATCCTCACCCTTACCGTTTTAACCTTTGCTGGTTATTCTCAAACCTTTGAAGGAACCGTAGCTGATGAATTCGGACCACTTATGGAAGCCGAAGTGAAAATTTCGGGAACCGATAATGGGGTACTTACCGACTTTGATGGCAAATTCTCTTTAACGATTCCCGCCGATCAACCAACCGACATAGAGATCAGCTATACATTTTATAGAACCATTCTACTAAAAGGAGTGACTCTTGCCAAAGGAGAAACTTTGAACCGTGACCTGGTAATGGTTATGGATACCGGAGAAGAGGGAGACTCAACGGGTTCCGGTGGACCTCTTGACATTGTTCTGAATGTGCAAGAAGACAACGTAGTCATTCTAGATGAAATGAGAACTAAATCCGCTTCTACCATGGACATGAAGGGAGCAAAAGAGATCAGACAAGCTGGAGATAACAACATTGGAGCTGCTGTAGCCAGAATACCCGGCGTTTCTATCGAAGGGGGAAAATACGTTTATGTTCGAGGATTAGGAGACAGATATACCAAAACGGTTCTAAACGGACTGGAGATTCCTGGACTGGATCCAGACAAGAACTCTATTCAGCTAGACATCTTCCCAACTACAATTGTTAAGAACATTGCTGTATACAAAGCTTTCACACCAAATCTTCCAGGTGACTTTACCGGGGGGTTAGTTGACATCCGCACAATCGACTTTCCAGACAAGAAATCCTTTGAATTCTCGTTTGGCGGCTCCTACAACCCCGCCATGCATTTCAATAATAACTATGTTACTTACGAAGGAGGAAAGACCGATTGGTTAGGTTATGATGATCTGACCAGAAACTTGCCACTAAGCAAATACACAAAAATTCCGGACGAAGCGGTCGCGGGTGAAGAACTAACAACAATCACAAGAACGTTTAGCCAAACTATGGCAGCTCAATCCGCAACCTCACTAATGAATATGAACTTTTCGGCTAGCGGAGGCGATAGCAAGAAGGATACATTATTTTCTAAACCTGTCACGGCCGGCTACGCCGCTTCACTGTCGTATAGAAACAACTTTGTTCTCTATGAAAATGCCCAATTTGGCAGATATACCAAAGATCCTGACGCTTCAGAAAATGAACTATTTCTTCAGGAGGATCGCAAAGGAAAGTTGGCACAACGCAATGTTATCTGGAGCGCACTGCTTTCTGGAGGTTTACAATTTAAAAAAGCCAGATATGGAATAACCGTTTTGCACTCTCAAAATGGGTTGTCACAGACCGCGGATCGAAAGAGAGAAAATTTTGACCAGACTGGTGCAGTTCTATTAGAGGACATCCTTACATATACTCAAAGATCGGTCTCTAACATCATGACACGAGCGGAGTTTAATGTTGAGAATGTTCAAATTGAAGTCAGCAACGCTTTCACCTACTCGCACATTTCAGACCCCGATTTTAGAACTACTGCCTTTGCAATCACTACCGGAGACACCTTGCTTGCTTTAGGAGATGGTGCGGGAGTAAGCAGATTCTGGCGTAATCTTCAGGAGACTAACAATCAAACGAAACTGGATTTCACAGTTCCGTTGACATGGTTCAAGAAACACAAGTCGCAATTGAAGTTTGGGGGCTCTGCACTATTCAAAGGACGAGATTTCTCAGTTCAGAGTTACCAATTCCGGGTGAAAGGACAGACTACATTTAATGGCGATCCTGATTATCTGTTCCTCCCTGAAAATATTTGGACTCCTGAAACGGAAACAGGTACTTATACAGTTGGCAACTACGAACCAGCGAACACATTCTATGCTTATCAAACTACATTTGGGGGGTATTTGATGAACGACGTTTCCATCAAAAAATTACGAGCGGTGTATGGAGCACGGGTAGAACAGACCATGATGTGGTATACAGGTGAAAACAATGATGGCAGTGAGGTGTACATTGATGATCTGACCCTAGATGCATTAAATGTGCTACCATCAGCAAGTTTGATTTACAAAATCAAAGACAGCCAACCATTTGATACGTTGTACCAAAAAATGAACCTAAGGGCGAGCTACAACCATACGGTTGCACGTCCAAGCTTCAAAGAAAAATCAATCGCGCAGATTTTCGACCCGGTTTCATCGCGAACGTTCATTGGTAATATTGATTTGGAACAAACGAACATAGTAAACTACGACCTCCGTTGGGAATATTTCTTTGCAAGAGGAGAAGTTATATCGGTATCCGCCTTCCACAAGCAATTTGACGGACACATTGAATTGGTTCCATTTGAGACTGCGCCCGATAACCTAAAACCAAGAAACTCTGGTCAATCGGACGTGACCGGAATTGAGTTTGAAACAAGAAAAACACTTGGATTTCTATCCGACAAACTCTTCAATTGGGGAATTGGAGCAAACGTTACAATCGTTAACTCCAGAATGGATATGAATACAGTTATCGTTACAAATGCCACTGAAACAGAACCCGCAGTAACCGAGTTTGAATCAAGAAATGCCAATGCAAGGGTCGGTGAGACAATTGGTCAATACCGTCCAATGACCGGACAAGCTCCATACATGATTAACGGTAGCCTTAACTATGGCAGTCGCAAATTTGGAATTAATGCTAATCTAAGCTACAATGTTCAAGGACCGACCCTTACAATTGTTGGAGTAGGCTTAGTACCAGATGTTTACACCCTGCCTTTCCACAGCTTGAATTTTAAGGTTTCGAAAGAGTTTACCAAGCGCTTTCAGCTAAGTTTTAAAGCCAATAACATTCTGGCCCAGAAAAGACAATTGGTTTTCCAGTCGTACCATACTGAAACAATTGTTAGCCCAGCGTACTTTTCACTACTTGACCCTGGCACCACTTTCTCTGTGAAAGCAACCTTTAATATGATGGGGGCAAAGAAAAATGAAGTACCTGTAGAGGAATAGGGGGTACTGATAACTCTGGCAAATATCGGTCGAGGCGTGTCGAATTGATTAAATTGGTCGCGTGAGTAAATCTTCTACGAAAATTCTTGAAGTTACCGGATTGTTTCTAAAAATGGGAGTTTACGCCTTTGGTGGTCCCGCCGCGCATATTGCCCTGATGCAACAGGAGGTTGTTGAGAAAAGAAAGTGGATGGACGAACAACACTTCCTTGATCTCATTGGAATCACCTCCCTTGTTCCTGGACCAAATTCAACCGAAATGGTGATGCATTCGGGAAAACACCGGGCTGGTGTTGGCGGACTCTTTGCCGCCGGACTTAGCTTTATTTTACCCGCGGTTCTGATTACACTTGGAATTGCTGTACTATACAATGGCCTTCAATTCGTAGCCCAACTAGAACCCTGGATGATGGGGATTAAGTCCGGAGTAATCGGACTCATTTTGATGGCGGTCATCAAGCTGGGCAAAAAAGCACTAAAGAACTGGCAACTGTGGGTAATTGGCATCGCTGCCCTGGTCGCTGGCATTTTTCAAATTTCTGAGTTGCTGGTTATTCTGGCCAGCGGAGTAGCTTACTTTGCCTTGCAGAAATCTCTGTCGTTTACCAATGTACTGCTGATCCCTTTAATGAGCAATTTGACTGTTGCCCGAATGAGTATCACTTCGGAAAAGATTTTTTTGATCTTCCTAAAAATTGGCGCGACGTTGTTTGGAAGCGGTTACCTACTTTTTAGCTACCTCGAATCTGAATTTGTTTTGGACCGTGGATGGCTCACCTATGATAATTTGGCGGAAGGAATTGCGGTAGGGAATGTTACTCCTGGCCCCGTTTTGTCTTCCGCAACCTATTTCGGTTTTGAACTCGGCGGGTATTCCGGAGCCGCATTGGCAACCCTTGGTATTTTCCTTCCCTCATTTTTAATCATTTGGCTTATTTCCGGTTTCATCCCAAGATTAAGAGCCTCTAAAACTGCTCGTTTGCTGATTGATGGTGTTAATGTAGGCGCTCTTGCTATGATGCTGGTTACGTGTGGACAATTGGGTCGCGAAATTCTAATTGGCTGGGAGGCATTAACGGTTTTTGGCCTTTCTCTGCTCACATTGATCATTTACCCCAAAGTGAACTCCTTCTTATTCATTGGAGGTTGCTCAGTCCTTGGGTTTTGTTTACAATTTTTAAGTTTGTAATCCATGATTCAGTACAATCCAAAAGGCTGGTTCCGGCACGTATATAAGTTTCACAGGAGTGATACGATTATTATTCTTTGGAAAGAGCTCATCATTATTGGTTTGATTACCGGAGGAATTGCCTGGGTAGAATTGATTTACTTCAAAGGTTCCCAGATATTGGAAAACATGGGCGTGATATATTCGCTCATTGGGTTTGTTTTATCACTATTGCTGGTCTTTAGAACAAATACAGCTTACGACCGCTGGTGGGAAGGTCGAAAAAAGTGGGGAGCCCTGGTCAACGACTCCAGAAACCTTGCATTAAAGGTAAATGCCGTCATTTCAAATAGTGAAGACCATCAATTCTTTAGCCGAATGATACCAAACTATGCTTTCGCTATGAAAGAGCACCTAAGGGAGGGCGTTATTTTGGAAGAACTGGAACTTTCGGAAGAAGAAAAGCGGGATATTGACGGATTTGAACACAAGCCCAATTACATTGCCGGACTAATGTTTAGCAAACTCGGAGAAATCAGGCGCAAAGGGGAAATAACCCAGGAAGAATACTTAACTCTTGACCAAAATCTGGACAGTTTTTCGGATATCATCGGAGCCTGTGAACGAATTCGAAAAACTCCAATTCCCTACTCCTACTCACTGTTCCTGAAGAAGTTTATCTTTATTTACGTTGCCACACTACCCATCGCATTTATAACTTCCCTGGGCTATTATACGGTTCCCATAGCCATGTTCATTTTTTATGTTCTGGTCAGCATCGAAATTCTGGCGGAAGAAATTGAAGACCCTTTTGGCCGCGATGCAAATGATCTGGATACCGATGGTATCTCTGAAAATATCAGAAAGAACGTGAAAGAAATTCTGGCCTAGATCTGAATGCCCATTATACACACGTCGTCCAATTGTGGATAATCTCTTTTCCACTCTGAAAAAGTCTTTAGCAGAACTATCTTCTGAAAAAATACGTCGAATGAATTAATCTCCAAAAGTAATTCGTGCAATCGGCGAGACGTGAACTTTTTACCAAATGCTCCACCAAACTGATCCTGATAACCGTCCGAACCCAGGTAAAGTAAATCACCCTCTCTGGCTTGAAACTGGTGCTGAGAGAATTTTCGGTTTTTTTCTATTTGCAACCCACCCAAAGGAAAACCATTTCCCTTATAAACATCCAACTCGCCGTCTCTGATTAGCACCATTTTTCTACGGGCTCCAGCATAACGCAAAACACCAGATTGCTTATTATAACTCATTAAACTAATGTCTATATGCTCCGGGTTATTACTATATCTAAATGTCTCACAGAGTTTTTTATCTATTTCGTTGAGAACACTACCGAGATTGCCCTCGTGCATTTTATTTTGGATAGCGTAGTTCAAAAAACTCATACCTAACATAGTGAGCATTGCTCCAGGAACTCCGTGGCCGGAACAATCTCCCACCGCCCAATAAACCTCCTGATCTTTTTCCCCGATATAGTAGAAATCGCCACTAACAATATCTTTAGGTCTGTAAAAAACCGATGTCTTGGGCCAGATCCGGTGAAAGTGTCTTCTTTTTGGTAGCATTCCCTGCTGCATACTAAATGCATAGCGAATACTATCATTCAACTCCTGATTCTTTACCACAACATTCTGATATTCTTCCCTACTTACCTCTATCGAATCAATCATCTATTAAATTTTTAGTCAAAGTTCCCTGGTAATGGTTAAGGTTGCATGAAACTGCTGACAAGGATTGATTAAGTTTTGTTAATCGTAATTTGGCGATTAAGGTATTAATCGTAATTTTACGATGATGAATGAGTCATATACAAACGAACAAATTCAGGTTGCCGAATGGTGCAAGGCACTGGCGCATCCGGCAAGAGTGGCTATTGTACAGCACCTGTTAACCCGGGAAGACTGTGTTTGTGGGGATATTGTGGATCAACTTCCTCTATCTCAAAGTACGGTCTCTCAGCATTTGAAAGAACTAAAGAAAGCCGGGCTGATTCAAGGCAGAGTGAGTGGACCTAGTGTCTGTTACTGCCTACATGCTGAAAACTGGATTGCTTTTTCCAGTAAACTGACTCCATTATTTACCGATATATTAACCTCAAACGAATGTTGTTAGATGAGCTTCCCTAGAATGCATATTAGTCTGTACGTAAAAAACATATACCAAACCGCCGATTTCTACAGTCGATTTTTCGGTCAGGATCCTGATAAGATCAAAACCGACTACTGCAAATTTACTCTGGAGAAACCCTCCTTAATCATATCATTTGTTCAGAATGGAGAAAAGGTTAGTAAAGGGTTTGGTCATCTGGGCTTTCAGATAGATTCGCAGCAAGAGCTGCAAAAACGGCTAAATGAAATGCATCTGCAGAACATCAATGTGTTTGAAGAAATGGGCACAAATTGCTGTTATGCGAATCAAGATAAGTTTTGGGTAAGTGATCCCGATGGCTATATGTGGGAGGTCTATTATTTCCACAAAGATGTTGAGTGGAACGACCCGCGTTATCAGGCCGACATGAACGACATTGCCTGTTGCACGCCGAAAACTAGCTCAGGTGTTGAACAAGTGGAGATCCAAACTGCCAAACCAAAAGTGAAGTTGTCGGAATTACAAAACAACAGCTGTAATCCAGCTTCCGGATGCTGCTAATGAAACTACATAAATGAAATTACTTGTTCTTTGTACAGGCAACAGTTGCCGAAGTCAAATAGCGGAAGGGTATTTAAAAAAACTGGTTTCCGAACATAAACTGAATGTGGAAATTGTTTCAGCAGGTGTGGAAACGCATGGATTAAACCCCAGGGCCGTTAATACCATGGCCGAAGATGGGGTTGACATATCCGACCAAAAATCCGAATTGGTAGACACCTACCTTGGTTCCGGAGTTACTCATCTTTTTACAGTTTGTGATCACGCCGTGGAAAGCTGTCCGGTATTCCCCGAAGATGTCATCCGGATTCATCACAGCTTTCCCGATCCGGCAAAAGCTTCAGGTACCGAAGAGGAAATTATGAAGTCGTTTGCCGCAACCAGGGACCTTATCAAAGAATACACCTCTAACCTTATCAAACAGTATTTTTTGAATTGATTATGCGTGTACTGCTTGGTGAAGCGATAGGCACTTTTATTCTTGTTTTTGTTGGTACCGGTTCAGTCGCGTTGTCACTACTCTATCCATTAGAACTCTGGCACGTGGCGTTTATCTGGGCAGTAGGTGTTTCACTGGGGATTTATGCTGCCAAACCTTTTAGCGATGCACATTTGAATCCAGCCGTTACGATTGGTTTTCTTGTTGCTAATTACCAAAAGGAGAAGAAAAACGTTCTACCGAACATATCCGGCCAAGTGATAGGTGCCACTCTGGGAGCCATGTTGATCTTTGTCATTTTTGGCACTTCCTTTTCCGAACTGGAAAAATTGAACGATCTGACCAATAGTGGAATTTATAGCATTGCAACTGCTTGTGCTTTCGGAGAGTTTTATCCCAATCCGGCATTTGCCAAAGAGGTAGGCGATGTCTCCACAGGACTGGCTTTTCTATTTGAATTGGGAGGCACATTTTTACTTATGGCATCCATTTTCGTAATCGTTACGGATGCTCGGATCAGGAAGGTGGCACCTATACTCATCGGCCTCACAGTTTCGGTGTTAATCTTTTGGATTGCCCCTTATACGCAGGCAGGTTTTAATCCCGCCCGCGATTTTATGCCTCGCATATTTTCCTACTTCGTTGGTTGGTCGGAGTCAGCCTTCACCAATGGGGGGCTGAATACCTTGATTGTGTACGTTGCCGGACCAATTATAGGAGCAGGAATTGCGGCTATTGCTTATCGGATTTATACCAAAAGAGTTCCTAACAATAAGTTAACATTGGGCAAGTAGAGTAGCCCTGTTCTTCACGTACCTTTACGCGATTTTCATTGGTAAATGTTAACACGAGCGCTAGTCGTCATCTCACTTCTGGTATCAATTGCCTCACTTGGTCAAAGTGGAGGTGATATTGCATTCGAAAACGTAAATGCCACCAAGGCGGGAACTGATTCAGTAGTACTTCGGTGGAACTCCATACCGAATATTTCACATCTCGAGGTGCGCTACCGAAAAGCCACTACCAAGTACCTCACTGAGGAGGAGTTAAAGTCTCTGTGGCTGACAAAGAACCTTGACCCGAGTGCCACTAGCTGCACACTAATAGGATTAGAAGAGGGCAGTTCTTATCTATGGCAAATTGGGGTCAGGCATGCCAGATCCGATCTGGACTCGGAACCTGTTTATTCTAAAGACTTCAAGTTTAAAACATCAGAAGGCTTTGGAATTCTGCAGTTCCTGATCATTATTGGGGCTTTGTGCTTTTTCATCTATGGGATGAAAATCATGAGTGAAGGAATCCAAAAACTAGCGGGCTCAAGGTTAAAAGGCATCCTTTCGGCAATGACCAACAACCGGTTCTCTGGAGTTTTTACCGGCTTCTTTACTACTTCACTCATTCAATCATCTTCTGCCACCACAGTAATGATCGTAAGCTTTGTAAATGCGGGGCTTTTGAGTTTGCGACAAGCCATTGGGGTGATTATGGGAGCCAATATAGGGACCACAATGACAGCATGGTTGCTCGTATTGTTTGGTTTCTCGAAGTTTAGCGTAGCTGCTTACGCCCTGCCAATTATTGGGCTCGGTTTACCAATGATGTTAATGAGAAAGAGCCAGGTGAAATCACTTGGTGAGTTTCTGGTAGGTTTTGCTTTGTTATTCATCGGACTGGATGAGTTAAAGCATGCAGTTGAAGCACTTGGCCTTTCTGACAATCAGGCGTTCAGCGATTGGATTACCAGCCTGGGCTCATACGGATTCGGCTCTACCCTCCTGTTTGTACTTATTGGAACCATATTAACCGTTATTGTTCAATCTTCAAGCGCAGCAATGGCGCTTACCTTAACCTTTGTTGGTGATGGTCTTTCTTTTGAATTAGCGGCAGCCATTGTACTAGGAGAAAATATTGGAACCACCATAACTGCGAACCTGGCAGCCATGGTTGGTAATGTACACGCCAAACGGGCGGCGCGGGCACATTTTATATTCAACGTGTTTGGGGTCGTCTGGATGTTGCTCATTTTCTACGTCTTCCTTGGTTGGATTGCCGACTTTATGGCGGACACCGACTACGGTTCTCCATATACCGGAGATGAAACTGCCGTTAGAACCTCATTGGCACTGTTCCATACATGTTTCAACATTATAAATACGGTGCTGCTGATATGGTTTGTTGAACTTATTGCCCGATTAGTTACCCGCTTTACAAAATCGAAGGGAGAAGACGATACATTCACGTTGGAGTATATCGGCAGCGGATCAATGAAAACACCCGAACTATCATTGCTCGAAGCAAGAAAGGAGGTAGCCAAGTTTGGCAAGATTACGGCAAAACTCTCCGGGTTCGTTCAGCAATTGCTGGTAGAGCATAACTCGAAAAAACAGACAAACCTCCTGAAGAAGGTTGAGAAATACGAGGAAATTACCGACCGTGTAGAGGTGGAGGTGGCCAATTATTTATCTAAAGTATCTGAAGGAAATCTCACAGAAGAGACGTCCAAGAAAGTGCGAGGCATGCTTAGTATTGTCAACGATCTGGAACGTATAGGAGACATCTACTACCAAATGTCTAAGACCATCGAACGTAAGATTGAAGAGAAAGTTTGGTTTACACCAGATCAACGCGACCGATTACTTAAGATGATGAAAAAGGTAGATGAAGCCTTTGAAATCATGAATAACAACCTGGCGGGAGACGTAGGTCAGCCGGAATACGACACAGCTCGCCAGAAAGAAGATGAGATCAACGAGTATCGGAATTACCTTAGAAGCCAACATTTGGAGAGTATGGAGAAAGGTGATTACAACGTACGCAGCGGGATGATCTTTACCGAAATATTCTCACAGTGTGAGAAAGTAGGAGATCATGTCATTAATGTGTCAGAAGCAATTGCCGGAGAAATTTAAGATTGACGGCCTCCACACTTTGTGCTAAACCAACCCCAGCTATACTATACTCTGCCCGCTGCCAATATTTATGAAACGGTAGCTTCAAAGCATTGCTTATCGAGGAAGCGCTTAAAAACACTTGTAAAACTTGATTCTTAGTCTGTAAGGAACCACCGTACAAGCAATTGGCACGATCTAAAATGCAGGAACACTCGTTTTAAAATTAAGGATGATTTGTGTGCAGGAGTCTATTACCTCGTTTCGCCCGGAGTATGAACTAACGGATAATTACATCAGATTCCACCCAGTTGCTTTCATTCAGTGCCCGATCCACGAGCATTATTTTATACATAATGGTATCAGATTCGGAAGATGATGGGTTAAAATACAGAGGCTCAAGAGTTACTTCAATTTCACCTTTCAGAGCCTTGTTTTGACCTGTTGGTGTAATTACCGGAGTACGGTACCTAAACTCAATGGGGGTTCCGGTGATGTCTTCTGCATGCACCCAGCCCAGAGCATCATCCTTTTCCCAATACTGTGCAAAGAGGTTATAATGATAAACATTAGACGGATGGTAAGCTCCGGTAGTGTCAGAATCTTCGAGGCCAATATCTCCATCGCCATCCTGAAACGTTATCGTTAGTTTCGCTGAATCGGTTAGTATCTCAAAACTCTTGTATCCAATGACCGGTTCTGGAGGAAATTCTTCAGGACGCAAACAGCCGGACAGGATGATCCCTGTGAAAATAAATGCCCCTACCAGCCACAATGCTCTCATAAATGTAAATTTACCACATTAATCGCAATGATCAATCCTCCGCCGCATATTGAAGCAGTGCTTGGAATAAACTCTGATCAGGAGTTTAACGAAAAAGCCTTGCAATTATTTCGCTTTCAGTCGGAAAATTGCAGCGTTTACCGAACTTTTCTAAATCTGTTGCAAATTGACCCCCGCAAGGTAAATACTGTGAGAAAAATTCCTTTTCTGCCTATTGAGCTTTTTAAGTCGCATCAGATTTTTACAGGGAGCGATTT
This sequence comes from Parvicellaceae bacterium, assembly GCA_965267315.1. Classification (GTDB taxonomy): domain Bacteria; phylum Bacteroidota; class Bacteroidia; order Flavobacteriales_D; family Parvicellaceae. Next base: position 1,794,943 of record OZ253949.1, on the reverse strand, counting down.
GCCTAAAACCGTATTTAAAAGCAGCGGCACTACCGGTTCGGAGCGCAGCCATCACTATGTAGCCAACCCAGACATCTATAAGAAGTCGTTTCTAACAAACTTTGAGCAGTTCTATGGTCGGCCTGAAGACTTTGTGTTTTTGGCTTTGCTACCCTCCTATATAGAGCAAGGTGATTCCAGCCTCGTTTACATGATGCAGGAACTAATCGAACGTAGCGAAAGCGACTTGTCTGGATTCTATCTGACCGACTACGCCAAACTTAATCGGGTACTAACTGAATGCGAGCAAGCCCAAAAAAGCACGATACTGTTGGGAGTTACCTACGCTTTACTGGATTTTGCCGAACAATACCCACAACCCTTAATGCACACATTAGTTATGGAAACCGGTGGCATGAAAGGACGGAAGAAGGAAATGATTCGGGCGGATGTCCACAAACACCTACAAATTGCATTTCAGGTGGATACAGTACACTCAGAGTATGGAATGACCGAACTGTTATCGCAGGCCTACTCAAAGGGAAATGGACTGTTCAAGACCCCACCCTGGATGAATTTTCAACTTCGTTCTCCATCTACTCCTCTCTACAGCAACCCGGAACTAAAAGCGGGCATCATTAACATAATTGACCTGGCAAACATTGATTCCTGTGCATTTATCGCCACACAGGATCTTGGGAAATGGCATGACGATGAAATGGAGATTCTGGGCAGAACAGATCATTCTGACATAAGAGGCTGTTCACAACTGGCTTTGTAGCTACTCCAATTCCTTTCCAGAGATTCTTTTGTTAACATTGGGTTAACATTGGATATTTTTCGTAACTTTGGGTTAACATTCACGTAAGGATATACAAATCTTGCACACTATGAAGAAATTTTTGATCATCGTTTTATCCATTGCCTCGATAAACATGGGCATGGGTCAATCTGCCACTCCTGATACAAAGGAGAAGGAAGTAGTAAAAATTTCAGAAACCGAATATAAAGTGGTGAGATATCATTCGAATGGCACGGTTAAAACGGAGTCTTATTATGCCGATAATCAACCAAACGGAACATGGTTAGGTTATGATGAAAATGGAACAATTGTGTCTATTCAGAATTATGACGGCGGTATGCGCACCGGAACGTGGATTGTAATGTCTAAGGACGGTCAATCTAAGTATGTTACAAAGTATGAGAACAACCAACAAGTCTCTACTGAAAAAATTGACGCGACAGGAACTGTTATCGCATCTAGATAGATCGGTAATTTTTGGATAGAAAAGCCCCTTCGCTAAGCGAAGGGGCTTTTTGTTATATTTACTTTATGTACAATTTCCATCCAATAAAGCCTGTTGGTGTATTTCTCACATTGTTCTTTTTCATTACTATCTCTTCTTGCTATGCCTCTCACATTGCGGGTGGTAATATTGAAACTATTTATGTAGCTCCAAACCAATATCAGATAAAGGTTAACCTCTATCGGGCTTGTGAAGGTGGTAGCGCTCCTATGCCCACTTCTATTGAAGTTGGGCTCTACTATTACGACACGGATGTTTTACAGCAATCTGTAACCTTAACTTCTCCAGTTATTACTAATTTAAGTTTTGGCGACTCGTGTTACACACCAACAGGGTTGTGTGTTGATGAAGGTGTATTTACAAGTAGTACCATCACAATTCCGGGGCATGCGGCTGGTTATTATTTGCACACCCAGCTGTATGCTCGAAACGCAGGTGTAGGGAACTTATCTGCGCCTGCGTCCACTGCTTTAACTTTCTACTCTGAAATGCCGGATCCATCTATTGGACCAAATAGTAGTCCAGTATTTCAACAATACCCGGCGACTTCTTACTTTTGCACAGGGTTCAATCGGTTATTCTCTCTCCCCTTTTACGACCCGGACGGAGACTCTTTGAGCTACCGATTAGTCGCTCCTCTGGCAGGAGCTACTGCGGCGCCTTCGGCCAATGGAACTTATCCTAAGCCATATCCAGACGTAATTTGGGAAACTGGATACTCTTTAGCAAATATTGTTAGCGGTACCCCTGCCATGTCTGTTCACCCCACAAACGGTATAATCAACGCCGCCCCAAGTACCATCGGCAAATTTGTTTTCGCCTTGCAAGTCTCAGAATGGAGAGCGGGTGTTAAAATAGGAGAAACCACGGTTGATTTACAGTACGAGGCTGTTTCATGTACGACCTGCTTTTTAGTTAGTGGCACATCCACCGACGCATCATGTCCAACATGTGGAGATGGGAGTATAGACATTACGGTTGATACCGCTGCAGTACCTCCTTACACCTTTTATTGGAGTACGGGAGATACTACGGAAGACATAAGTGGTTTGAATCAGGGAAGTTATTACGTTACGGTAGAAGACGCTACGGGAAGTTTTTCCTCCCAATCATTTTACGTTGGAGGTTCAACTGGTTTAGATGAAGAAGCAAGCGGCATAAAGGTATTTCCGAATCCGGCAGACAATCTGCTATACATTGTATTTAATACCAGTAATTCCGGATTTAAATCAAGTGATTTAAGCGTTAATATCATAGATCAAATGGGAAGGCTTATTGGATCCCACAACACTTCTTCCGGAAACCAGCTTGTCATTGACACCAGCCAATTTCCGGAAGGCGTCTATTACATCAGAGTAACGGATGGTGTTTCTGTTTCGAGCAAAAAATTTATCGTACTGGACTACAAATAAGTTTATCGGTATTAACGTTCAACCAAAACGTGCGTCTTCTTCCCCTTAGAAATAATAAGGTACTTATTGTAGAGCCAATCCTGTTCACTAATCGTATAATCAGGGGTAATTTTCTCCTTATTAATCGAAACTGCATTTCCTTGTAAAGCTCTCCTCGCCTCCCCATTTGAACCGTAAACTCCAGTTTTCCCAGCCAAAAACTCAAGCAATCCTGAACCCTCAGCATCCTTAACCTGCACATATTCGTACGAAGCCATTGCGGCTTCAAAAGCTTCCAACCCCATCGAAGCTAGTTGTTCTTTGCCAACGTTCCGATCAAACATCACATTGTTGTCTAAACCCAACGCTTCGTACTCAGACTTAGAGTGAACGCGAATGGTCAACTCTTTCCCTAGTTCCTTTTGCAATAACTTCTTACCCGGATCTTTCTGGTGCTGGGCTTCCAGGGCTTCAATTTCTTCCCTGCTTTTCAAGGAAAAAATTCTGGTATAGGTAGCTGCATCTTCATCGGAAGCTGCGTTCCAGTAATCGTAGAAAGCTCGTACCGAAGTTTTCTCTTTGTTCAACCAGATCGCTCCGGCCTCCGTTTTTCCAAACTTGGTTCCATCAGCCTTTTTAATCAACGGTGTGGTAACTGCATACGCTTCGCCCTCACCCATTTTTCGGATCAACTCCGTTCCTGCTACAATGTTTCCCCACTGATCCGAACCACCAAGCTGGACTTTACAATTGTACTCTCTGTGCAGATGAACAAAGTCGTATCCCTGAACGAGCTGGTAACTAAATTCCGTGAATGACATACCCGATTCCAACCGAGTCTTAACGGAATCTTTTGCCATCATAACATTGATAGACATGTGCTTACCTACGTCGCGAATAAAATCCAGAAACGACATGTCCTTAAACCAGTCGTAGTTGTTTACTACCTGCGCCGAATTTTCACCACAATCAAAATCGAGAAACTTTTTAAGCTCAGCCGTAACACCTTCTTGATTCTGGCGCAAGGTTTCCATATCCAGCAAATTCCGTTCTTTGGATTTTCCTGAAGGATCTCCTACCATACCCGTAGCTCCTCCTACCAGAGCAATTGGTTTATGACCGCTTCGCTGGAAATGAACCAACGTCATGATCTGCACAAGATTACCAATATGAAGAGAATCTGCTGTAGGGTCGAAACCTATATAACCAGCCACCGAACCACTATTCAGAACATCCTCAATCCCAGGTGTGCTATCGTGGATCATTCCTCTCCATTTCAACTCATCAATGAATCCCATATCTTGTGCATTTATTGCTTTAGTACCAGCAAAATTAAAATTCAAATGGAATGGTAGCTTGATGTTTTTGCACGGATCTCATCAGAATTCGCAAACACAACTAAAAAACAGTACTTATTAGAAGGAAAATCTAACCCCCAGTTGCATCTGCCATCTTGAGTTCAATTGGTCTATCTGCCAGGGAGTACCCTGTGGGTTGTAAAACTGAAATTCCGGTGTATTATCCGAAATCCCTTCATAGCTTATTAACTGGTAAGTTGAATTATTGACGTTAGGAACAAAATATTGCCTCCCCCAGTTTCTATTGAGCAACGCAAGTACATTTATTATATCTAGGTTCAACTCTATTCGCTGCTTGTTTTTCAACTTTCTTTCGTACGAAAAGCGCGTATCTAAACCATGATTCCACGGAGTTCTCGCACCGTTTCTTTGAGCGTAACCTCCACGTCTGGATGATAGATATTCATCCTGCCTGATGAACTCGTCCAATTGCTGCCACTGCTCCTCAGTAGAGACGGTTACCATTCCCGTCTCATCAGTAATGTCGATCAATGCAATCTCGTCCTGGCTGGCAGGAACATAAATCAGGTCGTTTCTCGACGAGGCATCATTGTTCAAGTCTCCTTCATAAGTATATGAGAACGGAGAACCACTTCGACCCGTATAAATAAGGTTGATACCAATTCTGTTCTTCTCCTTGATTACTTTATCATAACTCGCCGTATACACAATTCGGTGACGGACATCGAAGTTAGACCAGGTCAATTCGGGATCGTTTGAATTGACTGCCTGATTCACACTAAAATTGGCCGCCATGGAGTTTCTGACGCCATTCATAATGTCTTTACTTTCTCCATAAGTGTATGCTACAGATGTGTGGATACCGCTACCAAGTTGCTTGCGCCAGCTAATTGTTGCAAAATATTGATAACCCTGGTTGGTATTAGTAAGTAAGAACACGTTGGTAAAGTTTGGGTTTACCTTTCTGCTCTGGCGATCACCCAGGTAATACGCTCTGTTGTCGGCTCCCGAAAATTGCATGGTAGAATCTTTCAGGTTGATGTTCTGAAACTGTACGTCCGTAATTACTTTAGAGTACATCCCTTCAATTGTTAGCAATGACTGATCTGGAAATTTGAAATCAAAAGCCAGGGTGCTCCTCCAGTTTCTAGGAAGTTTGAAATCGTTGTCAACCAAATTAATTTCCGTTAGCCCCGGCTGTAAGGACTGCAGCGAACTTAGATCAGTAGTAATTGGCAAAGTTGAATCGGGTCGATAATCAATATTTCCATAGTTGAGCCCACTTATATAGTGGGAATAAGCGTACCAGGCGAATGGAATCCTTCCGGTAAACAATCCACTACCTGCCCTCAACTGCATCGTTTTCTCTTCGTTAAGAATGTACTCTGCCTGAACCCTTGGGTTAATTTGCGGAACCCCACCAAACTGATTGTCAAAATGGGCAAATTCAGGTGTGTTAACCACGTCAGGGTTGATAGGTACTTTATCCGGAAAAAGCTGCATATCTAAACGAACGCCGCCGGTTATAGTAAGCCTGTTGGCAGGTTTGTATTTATCCTGTACGTAGCCACTTAAAAGGACCACCCTAAAATCGGCGGATGGATTGCTCTTGTTAAAGCCAAAACTATTGTCGGTGTAATGATAGACACCACGTACCCGACTGGGCATATCGTTGTAGAAATCATCTAAACTTTTGTACTCCCATCTCCCGTTCCATGCTGTAAGAAATCTGTATTGGATATCGTAAAAATCGTTACTGGTTCCGATGGTAAACACGTGTTTATCGCGGTGTATTTTGATATTATCAGACACCTGCGTGGTATTCAGAGTAAGGCCATAAATAGAGGCCTCCCGGTAAGTTCCAAGGAATATTTTGTTGGCTGTATTGTAATTAATCTCCACATGCGGAAATACATCGCCATCATAAGACCTGTCGTCTTCTACTCGGTTAAAACTTGCGCTAAAGTGATTGGAGATATTATTCTTAAAAAGGCTCTTTAGTTCTGTTACAAAACTGTTGGTAACACTATTATGCGTAAAACCCCGATTGGCGTAAGTAAGAACGGTTGCTCCCCGTTCCAGATTGTCGGCAGAGGCAAGCACCAGGTTATCACGAACGATTAACTGATGGTTTTGGCCAAGATTGAAATCAACCCGGACAAAAAACTTGTCGCTTCGGCGTTCATTGAATAGCTCGCCGTACGAGCCTGGATCATAATTATAACGACTCCTTAAAGTATCAGACACGGCTTGTGCGATCTCTAAAGGTATCTGGGTGCCCGGATCCCCGGGAGCATTCAACACAGGCTCTTTTCTTCTGCCCAACTCGTAGTTTATAAACACAAATGCTTTGTTCTTTTTAATAGGTGCACCAATTCGAAAACCCGACTGCAGGTCAAAATAATCGGCTATGGGTGTACGGGCATTGTCAACACTTTTTCCTGTTAAAATTTGATTTCGTCCAAAAGAATAAACCGATCCATCTACGACGTTGGTTCCGCTTCTGGTAACTGCATTAATGGTAGTTCCGGTGGAATTGCCCTGCCTCACATCGAATGGAGCCAAGGACACCTGTACTTCCTGAATGGCGTCCATACTAATTGGCTGAGTCCCAGCCAAAGCGCCCGGTGTACCAGATGCTACCGACCCGGCCGCTCCACTCGCGGGCTCCTGAAAACCCAACACATCATTATTCGACGCACCGTCTACACTTAAATTGTTGTAACGGTAATTGGTTCCTCCGAAAGAACTTTGACCTCCTTGCGGAACCAGCCTGGTAATGTCCTGAATACTTCTGTTCAGAGTGGGCATTTTGTTGATCTGTTCCTCATCAATATTTGTAGAAATCCCTTCCCTGTCCGACTTAAACGGATCTGACGCATCCTGAGTAATAATTACAGAATCCAACAGCGAGCCCTCGGTCTGAAGAACCACTTCCACTTTCAAAACTTCCCCAAGCGGCACGTAAAGGTTGGCTTCTTTATAATCATCAAAACCGAAAAACGAAACCAGTATTTCGTAAGGCCCTCCTGGTTTTAGGTTAGAAATTGCAAAGTTTCCATTGTTTGAGGCCACTACCTGATACGTTGAGCCAGTTGGAACGTGTGTCATTCTCACATCTGCTCCGGGAATGGATGTCCCCGTATCGTCGGTTACTTTTCCCTCTACACTCCCTGAGGTAATTTGACCAAATGAAAAGTGGGTCAATAATACCATGCTGAGTAAGCAAACAATCCTCCTACAAATTTTCATTGACACAAAGAAGCCAAGCATTTTACACAGTATCGTGTCAAACAGGCTACATTAACTTAATGTTACTTGAATATATACTGATTATTTACGGCTGAACCCTATGTTTTGGATTTCGAAGAGGTAAATTTGTGTATGATTCTGGTAACAGGGGGTACTGGTTTAGTTGGGGCACACATTCTATATCAACTTTGTAGAACTGAAACCGAAGTGATTGCGATCAAGAGGGCATCCTCTGATTTGCATTTTGTAGAATCGCTGTTCGAATTTTATGCGGGTGGTGAAGCTACGAAGCTGCTGAATAAGGTTCAGTGGCGTGAGGCAGATATTACCGATATAGACGATATGCTTGAGGTCACCAAAGAGGTTGAAATTGTATATCATGCTGCTGCAGTTGTTTCTTTCAATCCTCGAGATCGACAGAAAATGATTGAAAGCAACATTGAAGGAACAGCTAATCTTGTGAACGCGTGCCAGAATAATGGTGTTCAAAAAATTGGTTATATCAGTTCAGTCGCCGCTCTTGGACCGTCGAAAACCAGTGCTCCTTTAGATGAAGATTGCCATTGGGAAATTTCTACGGAAAATTCTGCTTATGCCATAAGCAAGTATGGTGCAGAACGCGAAGTTTGGAGAATCAGTGAAGAAGGTGTTCAGGTTGTAATGGTGAACCCTTCTATTATCCTTGGACCTGGGAATTGGAACAACAGTAGTACTTCTATCTTCAAGACCGTTTATAACGGACTGAAGTATTATACGGAGGGCACTACGGGTTTTGTAGATGTTCGTGATGTCAGCGAAATAATGATCAAACTGGTAAACTCCGACATTCACTCGGAAAGATTTGTTGTGTCGGCCGAAAACCTGATTTGGAGGGACGTATTTACCAACATTGCAAACCAACTACGTGTAAAACCGCCCTCTGTTAAAGTCAGAAAGTTTAAGGCAGAGTTAGCCTGGCGCCTCATGAAGGTGATTAGTTGGTTTACCGGAAACCCACCTAAAGTAACAAAGGACGCTGCTCGAAGTAGTCTGAGAAACCGCCGGTTTTCGAGTAAAAAATGTATTGAAACGCTTGGAGTTGAGTTTAGAAGCATTGACCAAAGTATAGCTGACACGGTTGAATTCTTGAAGCGCTACTACATCAAATAAACGGAGCCACGCGCAAAAAATGGATTTCAACATTCACTCCAGGCGAGCGGGTCACCTGCCGTACTCGTCGTAGTATTCCTCGTAGTAAGTTTCATATTCGTAAATCAAATCGATGTTCTGTACCTCAACATCGGTTAACTGTGACCGAATATCAACCCCCATTGGCATATACCATTCCTGTTCTTCAAAGTGGTGTCTGAATTCTTTGTTTTTAAAACAATACCCATGACGCGCGTAGATTTCGTTTCGCATTAATTTAAGTTCATCTTCCATCAGATTCTCTACGTCATCAATGGTGAGTGCTCGCTGTGATGCCTCAGGCCATTTACCAACATCGGTTCGGTATTCGAATGCTTTACGGGTTAACACATAGTCTTTAGGTGAGTTCCCCTTGGCTTTAAATGGCGTCCAACTGCCGGCCAGCTCTTCAGTACCCAGATCAATTGCAAACTCGAACTTGCCGTCGTACTTATCATCCCCGGGTTCATTTAGCGTAAACTTGTATGTGTTGTCGCCATTGTCTGTCACCTTTCCATCCAGTGGACGATAATTCCCGGCACAAATGCTATATCCACTTACCTTATCACCATCTATATCTGCCAATGAAATATTGATCTTATTCGGGCCAAATGCACCTACCCAATAACCTACCAAGCGATTTTGCGTCTCGGCCTCAATTTTTTTCATGGATTCTTCGATAGCGATCTGAAGGTCTGATTTTTCACCTCCGATCAGGCGTGCATCTTTTTTAAGATTCAAGCCTTCCTTTGCCAACTCGGCGGTTTCACTCACCTGGTTGACTGCTTCATTCATACTATCTACTGCCGAGTCTAAATTGGTTTCTCCACCGCAAGCGGTTAAAATTAAAGCTGGAACTAATAATAATCTGATCTTCATAAATCCTTTTTTGTACCGTATAATTCAACTGGTGTTTTACGAAACAAACACTGTATTAAATTAGTCAATTTACTTGAAGCCTCTTCGCATTATAGCAACAATTCTATTATTTGCAGCACTTGCTTATTTTACGTGGCGCATGATCCTTATTACTTACCCTCATTTCTCACTGAATCCTAAGGAGGGCTTTTTAAGGATTAAGCAGAACTACATGAGCAACAAGATTTGGCTTGTTTCTTTTTATACACACGTTTTTACAAGCTGCCTGCTTTTACTGGCAGGTTTCACCCAATTTTCGAAGTGGATTCTTAAAAAGGCCCGTAGACTTCATCGTGCGGCCGGGTGGGTTTATGTTGTGGTTTTACTTGTATTCTCCGCACCCGCTGGAATCATTATGGGAATTTATGCCAATGGTGGAAATTCTTCTAAAGCGGCGTTTTTAACACTGTCCGCCGTATGGGTTTACTCTACGGCCTCGGCTCTGGTAACTGCCCGACGCAAGAAATTTGATGAGCATAGAAACTGGATGATCATCTCTTATGCGTTAACCTTATCCGCTCTAACATTAAGAGCGTGGAAATTTTTATTGTCGAATTACTGGGATGATCTTGGCTTTGAGCCTATCAGACCGATGGATCTGTACAGAATTGTGGCCTGGTTGGGATGGTTGCCAAACCTAATGGTGGCATTTCTAATTATTGGCAAACGTCGACGTAATAAATCTACCGGATAGTCAGTTTATGGCGTTGGTTGCCCACGACGTTTAAAAAGAAAATACGAACCAACCGGCTGTCCTTCTCCTTTAAATGGAGAATCCGTTCCATCCACGGAAATATAATATTCAGCCTCCGGAACGGACACCAGAGTTAATCCGGGATACCTCATCAAATAGGCTCTCCAGGCCTCTCCCTTGACCACCTCCGGACTACCTGCAATTGAAGTGCCGGGCTCTGTAAAACGCTGCAGGTCGTGTATTGCTTCCAGCCAAACCCGATCCCGGCTATATCCTCCAACCTGGCTCGTGGAAAACACAATCGCTGCTACCAGACTCAGACTAGCCACTAATGCCAACACGAGCCCCGCCGTCCTGGATCTGTTAAGAAAATCAACCATAGGCTTCCAGACAGAGGCCAGCACCAAAGCACCTGAGAGTGCAAAAAACGGCATCGCCGGTGAAAGATAAAACCCTCTTTGAACCAGGGTAAAAGTTAAGGGAAGCGATCCTGCAGTTCCAAGGAGCAGAAAGGCTAAAACAGCCTTCGTGTTTAGCGACTCTACTCTTAACTTACTCAGTTTTAATATCCCAAAAGACACGGCAATCAATCCTACAACCACAGCTAAATGCATCAACAACTCTTTCATCACCTGAAATCGGTCTGTTACCACCGGATCATCTTCAATTCTAAGAAGTAACCGCTTATTAACGTAGAAACTCAGTGCCTCTGCTGCTTCAGCGTTAAAAATTGTGATTGAGAGGTACAAAGCCGGCACCATTGCTATAACAATCAATGACCAGCCAAACGCAGTTTTTAGGGAAACCGGTCGGAAAACAATCCAAAACAAGGGAATGGTCACAATGGTAAATAGCCCTGGAACTCCTTTGGATAGTGTGGCTAAAAAGACACAAACGCCAGACAAAATAACGCTCACTAACAGCCAATTGTTCCGGAAGAGAGCACGACACCCAAAATACACGGCGGCCAATCCAAATAGTTCCATAGTATTCTCACAAAGCATTTGTTGATGGGTCCACATCACCAGTGGGAAGGTTATCCAGATAAGTACGGGAAGCCATGACATACTTCGCAGGGCGTCACTTTTGTGAGGGATTATTTTCCAGATTCTATGAATCAGATAGCAAGAAATTGCGGTGGTGAGCATCACATAAATACGCTCAGTATACATGCCATTCCCAAATAGTTTGAAAAATAAGCTCAGAAGATAGAATACCAGTGGGGGCTGCTCATGAAAAGTACCTCGACCTTCTCTGTCCCAGGTAGAAGTATACTCAGGGTTCCAAAAACTACCGATGTCGTTACCAAGGTTCTTAGCCACCGCAGAGTACTGCGTGGCGTCCATAAACATGCCATCCTGAATAAGTTTTGGCACAACAAGAAAAACGACAATGGCAATGGTAAACAACCAAAAAAAGACATTGGCGCGATTACTGAGTAAATTCACCTTTTCGAAAATGAGTGCCTAATTTAATATGGATCCTTTCTTGTTTACCAGCACCACTTTGGTTTTGTCTGCATCGTAAAGTTCCGTATACAACTCTTTCAGTCTTTTAAATTCCTCAACCGTAATCTGCTGTTTCTTGAATTGCTGATATTTCTCCACTCTAATGGCATCCTTCTCTTCTAAAAACTTTAACTCGTAAGTAAAATAGTCATTGTCTATGGTTATGTTGTCTGGCAATTTGTATAACCTTTTCCCTTGCGGAAATCTAAGCACCATTGTTTCCTTTGTTGGTGCAATTTCCGTAACCTTATTCATATCGAGTGTGTTGAGCCTTTGCTCCGATGAAAACACCACGCTGTTGTTAATCGGATTAAGGAACGGAACATTCATAAAGTAAATATCCAGCACATTATCTGAATATTTGTCTGCACTTAACCGGAACTTCCCTCTTAACGGCTCCGTAATATCGTCAGGATTCTCAAACTCCATGCTTTGCAATTTCACGTTGCTAAACAACTCTTTCCCGATCATTTCAAGAAGCTTGTTTTCCACTTCATGTTTAGGCTTCGCTTCGATATACTCACGAAGTAGACCTGCCAGCAAGCCTTTGTATTCAGCATCGATCAGCAGTTCAACCGAAAAGTCATCGTGCAATTGAGCTTCAATATTGTAGTTGATACCATTCTTTGATGTATTCAGGTAGTCATTGGGCAACCGGAATAATTGCTCATCCACACCATCAACAATCAAGCCCCAGGCATTTACATCGTTTTCGTTGATTACGTAATGCGGGTAATTGTCTGTAGTAAGATCGTAGTAGCGCATTTCTCCATTTAGTTTCACACCTGCAATTACATGGTCAAAATACAAGCTGGGGACGATTTCCATGTCGAAGTAGTTATTGGTCTTCACCAAAACATAGTAAGCATCCAGCCCAAGCTGCGTAAGCATATTGATCATTACCGTTGCCACATCCTTGCAGTCACCTATCTTGCCCGAACACGTTAAATCGGCGTTTTTTGGAATGAAATTGGAGTTAAGAAGGTTATTAAAGGAATAGTTGATTTTTTCGGTAACGTAGTTATAAACAGCTATTACCTTCTCCTCATCCGTCATATCATCCTCAATAATTTCATTCAGAATCTCTTTAATTTCATAGTTTTCTTCAAGCTTCCTGTAGGTTTTGGCATGATACCATTTTACAATCTCTCCCCAATTCTCCACCGTACTAATTTGAATATTGGACCAGATGTCAGATCGATCAACAATTGCCTCTTCTTGTGTCACTTTAGGGATGTACCCGTACTTCCATGTATAATGATCATAGCCATTTTTGGTTTCTTTTACCATCGTATCGTCCAACTTGTGGACTTTGTAGTTCAGGGTCTTTCCTTCCGGAATCATCACCTCCATCTTAAAATTGTAGACGGGCGCATGATAGGTGGTATAATTAAACATTACCAACTCATTCCCAAGTTCAGAGGTAGGACGCCAATCTGCACTTGTCTCCAGTTGGATTAAATCGCCAGGTTCCAAATTTTTAAAAACTGCAAAACTCCCACTGGCATCAGGCACCAATTCAGCCCCGTTGGCCTTAATCACCTTCACGTAATCAATGGAACCCAATCTTGAAAAGTCGTACTCCACCCAACTGGAGGCTCCTGCCTCTGTAAGAATTAGGATGAGCATTTTTGAGTACAGATGTACTTTTCCCTGCTTATCGTACATGATGTCTTTACTATGCCCCAACACCACGGATTCTTCATTTCTGGACTTTTCCATCCATGTTGCATCCTGCATCCAGTCTTCAAATTCAAGCGTGGTAAAATTTTCCTTCAATTTTTTTATGCCTTCAATCCTGGCCACCTTTTCTTCCAGTGATTGTGCAGTATAACTGTTGGCAGACAAAACCAGTGCTTTCTGATAGTATTCCAAGGCCTTCTCTTTTTGATCCTGATCGAAATAGATGTCTCCCATCAGTTCATAGATGTCATCGTTATAAGGCTTGATCTTCAGAATTTCCTCCATCTCAGCAAGTGCTTCATCGTACCGCTCCAGATTGAACAGGTACTTGGCCTTACTCTCCCTGTGATAATCATAATAAGGCTCAATACTGATCAGCTCATCGTACAAATCGAGAACCTTAGATGTTTTTCCATCCCCTTTATATTTCTTAATTAGTCTGGTATAATCGTAAGAATTAAATTCTTTGGAAATCCGCTTTTTGGCGGCCTTGAACAACTTCTTATCATCGCTAAAGTCCGAGTTCATGTCATAGTCCTTGGGTTTCAGGTTGTCATCTAAAAGCCGGTTCAATGTGTAAGAATCTTCGTACTCCGGATTTTCTTCCTGAACGGCTTTAATAAACGTTTCTAATTCTTCCTTGCGACCGTTGTCTTTAAGAAAATCCCCTTTCAACTGGATAAGGTCTAAATTAGTAGTTGCGAATGCCAATAAGCTTTCTGTTTCTTGCAAAAACTTGTCGGGATTGTTAACGGGGTCTATCTCTTTGAGTTTGTCACTAAGAATCGCATAGTTGGGACATTGTGCAAGGTCAATCTTGTCGAGGGCGGCATAACCCTTTTCCCGCTTTCCGTTAATCATATACACCTTCGCCGCCAAATACTTGAACAAAGCGTGTTCGGGATTCTCTTTGTACAACGTATGAAAATATTCTTCCATTTCGTCTTCATTTCCATACTCAATGGAAGCATTAAGTAACAGGTAGTAATTGAACCAATCATCAGGATTCTTCTCAATGGTCTGTTTGAGTTCTGGTATAAAGTTGTTGATAGACTCCTTCGGCTGATAATTTCCTTTGGTATAACTCTTGTTGTTGTAGGTCGATTCTAAGGCAATAGGTTTTCCCTGCTCATCGGTAATTCGGATTCTTATGGTCTCCTTATCGTACCCTCCTCTATCACGGCCTTGAATCACCTCAATTCCGGTACTAAAGCCTCGCATCAAATCGTAGGAGTTTCTATACCCAGACGCCGTAATGTCCCCTTTATAGTAGGTGCCAAGCGCAGATTTCACCAACATTCTATGGTTACCCTTTGGCAAACGTACCTTGACGTGTTCCGTGTCAAACTCAAAATTGATCGCTTTGGCAGCTCCAAAGATCAGCTGGTCATCCAGCCATATTTTTATCGGGGAATATCGCCCTACTTTAATGTATACATCCTGATCTTGTTTGGTTTCAAAGAACGTATTAGCATAACAAACAGCATCCTTATAGCCCACCGCCAGGTGTCGTTTGAAATCTATGATGTGTTTTGGGTGAACATAAGCAGGTTCTACCCACTCTAGTTCCTGTTTGAGATAATTGTAGTACTTTTTTGAGGCATCGTAACCATCCGTTTCGATATCAAATTCCTGAAGGTATCCGTAACCGTTAATATTTTGAAACGGCCCAATAAAACTCCACTTAAAAGGATTGTAAATCTCAAGGTACTTATTCTTGTACGCATCAAACTTCCTTTCTTCCTTTAAGTCATAGGCATCTGCCGACATGGCTGGAATTTGAAACCGAAAACTCATCCGTTCATCCTGAAAGTTGTTTAGTGTATAACCTCCCTGATGACTGAGGGTATAATAGCGCAGATCTGAATAGTGGTTCCTGATGTAAGTTCCCACATAGCGTTTTTCCCATAAAGAATTGCCTGTAAACTCACTAAGGAAGATCATTCCCTCCAAAGCCCGTTTATCAGTAGAATCCGTTTCCAGTACTGCCCGAAATTCCTTTTCAGCAGTTACAAAATCGTTGTTCCGGATAGAAGCCCATCCATCCTGTGCAAAAATGGGAGTTATGGAAAGGGTAAAAATTAGTACAAGTAATCCCCTCATGGTTTGATTTATTTGATAAGCAGGTTATAATTATGAATATACGCAATGCAACATCAACACTTACAGGATGTTGCTGAAAAAGCCAGATAGATTGGCAAGTGTATATAAAAAGCCGGTGTTACAGAGGTTAGATTCATCTGGGTGTTGGATAAAAAGGATTGACTACCAGAGTGGCAGTCAATCCATAGTTAATCATTTACGAGCCAAACTCGTTTAGTGTGGTCTCTATAATTTTAATGCATTCTCGTAGTTGCTCCTCGGTCATCACTAAAGGAGGGGCAAAACGTATAATGTTGCCATGTGTTGGTTTCGCAAGCAATCCGTTGTTTTTCATTGCTACGCATATGTCCCAGGCAGTTGACGAGTCTTCCGTATCGTTGATAAGGATAGCATTCAGAAGGCCTTTTCCCCGAACCGCATTTACCAGGTTAGTACCTTCAATAATCCGATTCATTTCCGTTCTGAATATTTGACCCAATCGCTCGGCATTCTCCGCCAGCTGTTCTTCCTTAACAACTTCTAAGGCTGCCATTGCCACCTTTGCTGCTAACGGGTTACCACCGAAGGTCGAACCATGCTGTCCGGGTTTAATCACCATCATAATCTCATCATTGGCAAGAACGGCCGAAACGGGATAAACTCCTCCTGATACCGCTTTCCCAAGAATCAACACATCGGGCTTTACATTTTCATGATCAACTGCCAACAACTTACCTGTTCTGGCAATGCCTGTTTGAACCTCATCAGCGACAAAAAGCGCATTGTACTTCTTACAAAGATCACGGGCAGAAGTTAAATAACCATCGGAAGGCACAAACACTCCGGCTTCACCCTGAATTGGCTCCACCATAAAGCCAGCTACATTGTCTTGTTGCAGGGCTTGTTCCAGAGCATTTAAATCATCGTATGGAATTCGGATAAACCCAGGTGTATATGGCCCGAAATTCTTTCTTGCCCCTTCATCGTTAGAGAAAGAAATAATGGTTGTTGTTCGTCCATGAAAGTTGTTCTCACACACTATTATTTTGGCTTCATTCTCAGCTACACCTTTCTTCTCATACGCCCATTTTCTGCATATTTTAATCGCGGTTTCAACAGCTTCGGCACCCGTATTCATAGGGAGTACCTTGTCGAACCCGAAATACTCTGTGATGTACTTTTCATAAGGCCCTAACGCATCATTGTAAAAAGCTCTTGAAGTCAACGTAAGGGTCTCCGCCTGCTCTTTGAGGGCTCCAACAATTTTAGGATGGCAATGCCCCTGATTTACTGCTGAATAAGCAGATAGAAAATCATAATACTGTTTTCCTTCACAATCCCATACGTGAACTCCTTCACCTCTGGCCAGAACAACTGGTAACGGATGATAATTGTGAGCACCGTACTTGTCTTCCATTTGCATCGCTTCCTGCGAACTCATTTTTGTCAATGTTTCCATTTCAATAAGATTTAGTGATAACCCACTTCCGACTCGTTCGGATAGTCTGGGTGCCTCGTCGCGGAGAGTGCCATCCTTTCCTCATCGATCCGGCCAGAGAGCCATGAATACTGGATTGGTATCCAGAATGGAGAGAAATCATCCAGTTCAAAAATACGCAATTGACGCGCATTTTCAAAGCCAAAATTTCGCTGAATCGTCTAGTTATTAAAGTTTTGATAACTGTAGGTGAATGGAAAGCATCTAACTTCGCAGCATGAAGTATTTGACATGTATTTTCGCCATTTGTATCATGGTAATCATTGCTCTGGGATGTGGTGATCAATCTGCCCTGCAGCCTGAACTTGGGCAATCTTCTCTCATGGCTACCGATAGTATTCCGATCGACAAAAACTTATTGGGGTTAATGGACAAAAGTTTGGCTCCTTTTTACCACGGTGTGGCCTCCGGGGACCCCACCCAGACTTCCGTGGTTATCTGGACGCGCGTAAGTCCTGCGAGCCTTCATGAAGTAGAAACCGTGTCGTGGGAAATTAGTCAGGACGAAAACTTCAGTTCTCAGATACAATTAGGGCAAACTACTACTCAAGCGGCTAATGATTTCACGGTAAAAATAGATGTGCAAGGGCTTCAAGCAGGCACTACCTATTTCTACCGTTTTAAACATGGAAACAAGTATTCAATGGTAGGCCAGACTTCCACATTGCCCGAAAATCCGCAACAAATGCGTATTGCTTTTGCTTCGTGCAGCAATTATGAGTGGGGGTATTTTCACAATTATCGGTTCATGGCTACTGATAGCATTGACCTGATAGTTCATCTTGGCGATTACATCTACGAGTATGCTCCCGGCGGATATGGCAACGCTTCGGTAAATCGAAAACACGTGCCGAATCACGAGATTACCTCGTTACAGGATTACCGAACCAGATACTCCCAGTACCGGCTCGACCCTGATCTCATGAAGGCACATGCATCTGTACCATTCATCACCACGTGGGATGACCACGAATCTGCAAACAACTCTTATAAAGACGGAGCACAGAATCACCAAAACGATGAAGGCGATTGGAATGAAAGGAAAGCAGTCGCAAAAAAAGCGTACTACGAGTGGCTACCGGTTCGCGAGAAACAACCACACCTCTACCGGTCTTTCTCTCTGGGCAAACTTGCTAACCTCATCATTCTGGATACCCGAATAGACGGACGAACCAAACAGGTGGACAGCGTATCCGACCCTACTTATTTCAGTCTGGAAAGATCTATTCTGGGAACCAGGCAAAAAGATTGGCTGTTGCCACAACTTCAAAGCAACCATACCTGGAAGATTATTGGCAATCAGGTTCCTTTCGGGCCACTTCATGTTCCCGAACTTAACGGAGGCCTGTATTTAGATGGATGGGATGGCTATCCGGCGGAGCGGAACGAAATAGCCGAGGTATTGGGAGTAACCGACAATACTGTGATTATGACCGGAGATTATCATAGCTCTTTTTCAAGAACAACTCCCGCAAACGATCAGGACTTCAAAACAATGGTGGCCACCGAGTTTATTGTACCGAGTATTAATTCATCCAATTACGACGAACATGCCTCTGATAAAGATGTGGAGCGAGCGCTGAAGGCGTATTACGATTTGAACGAAGGGATGGAATACGTGAATTTGCGGGATCATGGATACGTCGTGTTAACCATTACACCAGAATCAGTAAAGGCCGAGTTTAAGTTTGCTACCACTGTAGTTGATTTAGAAAGTCAACAATTTACCGAAGCTGTTTACCTTGTTCCGTCTGGTACAAATGAAGTCTTGCGACAATAACAAGGTTCCGCTATCGTGCAATAGTGCTCTTGGTCAAACAAAAGTTGGTAAGCCATTCTATATTTGCAGCCATGAACTTCAAAAAAGGGGAGATAGTAGAACTTGACATCCATGATTTTGCTTTTGGTGGCAAGGGAATTCACCGAATGGAAACGGAGAAAGGCAAATACATAATTTTCGTACTAAATGCCATTCCCGGCCAACGGGTAAAAGCCAAGATTCAAAAAAAGCGAAAGAAATACGCAGAAGGAAGGCTGGTAGATATTGTTCAACGCTCTCCCCTGGAAATAGAGGTTCCATACCAACCTATTTCCGGTGCGCCATATATCACCTTGCCCATCAACAAGCAACACGAGTTCAAGCAAACTTCTGTCATGGACTTGTTCAAAAAGTTTGCACATGTGGATGACCCGGAATCTGTTTTTGATGAGTTTATTTCCTCTCCAAACACACACCACTACCGGAATAAGATGGAATATTCCTTTTCGGTAATCAGGCACGACCTGCTTCGGGATGAAGAAGTGGACGACTTTGGATTAGGTTTTAAGCGCACCGGCACCTGGTGGAAAGTAGAAAATCTGGATGCTGATTCCGGAATGTTTGATCAGGAGTTGGAAAGTAAACTTTCGGAAATAAGAAAGTGGCTGGAAGGAACCGGCTTGCCAGCGTGGCACCCACCAAAAAAAGAAGGGTTCTTCCGCCACCTGGTGGTACGTAAATCATTTAGTCGCAATCAGCTGCTAATGAATCTCGTTACCTCCTCCAGGGGGTTAGATTCATTCAACAAAGACGACTTCAAAGACTTACTCATAGATCTATTCGGCGAAAGACTAGCGGGCTACATCCATACAGTAAATGATGATGTGGCGGATCGCGCCAAGCTTGAGCATGGTCCGAGCGATCTGGTTTGGGGCGAACCTGTAATAATTGAAACAGTGCTGGGTCTGGACTTTGAAATCAGCATGCAGAGCTTTTTTCAAACCAATCCTAAAAGTGCTGAAAGACTATACTCCAAAGTACTTGAGTACGCTACTGAAAACCATGAACTGGATGGAAATGTAGTGATGGATCTATTTTGCGGGACCGGAACCATTGGACAAATTATCGCTTCCCGAACGAAAGATGCCAAAGTAATTGGTGTCGACATTGTTGAAGCGGCCATTGAAAATGCAAAACGAAACACCCATTTAAACCGAATTGAAGGAGTAGAGTGGTTTGCGTCCGATGTCGGGAAATTTCTGTTGGAATACCCTCAGTATCAGGGGAAGATTGACACAATTATTCTAGATCCTCCAAGAGCCGGTATTGCACCAAAAACCCTTCGCAAAGTAATGGCTTTGGGTGCAAAGCGGATCGTATACGTATCCTGCAACCCTGCCACCCAGGCCAGAGACATAGCGGATTTAACTCAACACGGCTTTAGTTTGATCAAGTTTAGTTTGGTAGATCAGTTCCCACATACGGGGCACATTGAGAGTATTGCTTTGTTTGAAAAAACTACCGGCTGATTACCAACTGTTCTCTCCATTGGCCACAAACCACAGTGTAAAATCCAGAAGGAAGGTCACTAACTATCAGCCTGGATCTCATTTGATTTGAGGGCTGGGTCAACACCAGCTTTCCTTCAGCAGAATAAATAGTAATGGGAGATTCCTGAATTTCTGGCAGCACCACGTTCAAAATGCCATTTGCCGGATTGGGGTATAACTCCATATCGGTTTCTGCCACACCCTCAACAAGGCCAGTTGGCGTTGCCGAACAACTATCCATGTATGTTATTCTGGAATCTGACGTTAACAGCATATCAAAGTCAGTTTTGGCCGTTAAATCTCCCTTTAAATGGTAATCCATCCATTTAATCAGGTAGTCATTCAAAATTGTTTGTTGATCGGTTCGACTTACAGTTATTCCGGAAGATGCGGAAGCTTCACCGAAATCACAATTGAAATTAGAATTGGCAAAGTAACAGTGCGCTCCTCCAGTTACACTGATAAAATATTTGCAGCTTACATTTAGTCCGTTATAAATCGGGATGTGATGATCTCCCGGAGGAGTTACACCATCAGAACTGCCTGATAAGATGAGTGAAGGAACCAGCACATTAGGTGCAGCAGTAATGGCAGAAGGGCTGGTTTCTGCTGGCGCAAGCCCCACAATGGTTTGGATGTTAGAGTTACTAGCGGCGGCTAAAATTGTGGCTCCACCTCCCATAGAATGTCCCATAATGGCTGCATTGGTATTTACGTGGTTGTAAAACAAAGAGGCCATATCCACATTCTCTACCTGCATTTCATCAACACAAAGTACCAAATCAAGGCCAAAATCCTGATGACTTGGGGAAAAACCTCCCTCGGTTCTTGGAAAGACCAGTATATAGCCCTGAGGAACAAGACTGTCCCAGATATTCTGGTAGGCATCCCAGGTCATCACAAACCCATGCCCAACAGCAATTACAGGAAAATCCCCAGACGCTACCGGGACATCCTCTCCGGCAGTAGCAGCGGGATAATATATCTCGGATTGAATCTGGCGCCCCGGACCGCCACCTGAACCAAATCCTCCGGTTCGGGATGAATCATTAAAGGTAATGGTTGTATGCCCTACGGCAAATTGTGCAAAAGCTGAAAACATGAGAAGGCTGGCGGTAACTGTAAGTAAAATTGCTTTCATGATGCTTTATTTAAGTGTTTTAATTATTTGCGAAGTACTCCATACAGTAAAAACTGCCTGAAAGCCTCTTCATTTAATTGTTCATAGGGTAGCTGGTCCGTAACATACATCTGGATTTCAAGAGATTTAAGCGTATTAACTACCATTCTCGCATAGAAGCCAACTCTGCCGCTGTCATGCAAACAATCTGCATTGGCGAGCATCAAGCCCGTAACAAACTCGATCTCTTCCTCCAACGCATCCAGTCGATTCTTCTCAATCAGCGGTAACAGGTCTATCACTTCACTTTTGAGGAAATTGTAGCGTTTGGCCACCTTCCCCATCAATTTTAATCGACAAGCAACATAAGCCTCAATTCTATCTTTACCTTCTTCATACTGCAAAACCTCATTCTTAAGCTTGCCAATGAACTCCTGAGATTCTTGCTTCACCAACGTGGCAAAAATCTCTTCCTTACCTGTGAAGTAGTAGTAGATAGCCGTTTTGACCTTACCCAACGAAGTTGCAATGTCGGTTAGGGTCGTCTTTCTATACCCATGCCTTGCAAACAGCTCAGCTGACTTATCCAGGATTTCAGTTTGTGATTTTTTCAATCTTTTGAACTTTTCACCATTTTGTTCAAATGTAATAAAATTATAAAGATGACCCGTTTTATTTTTCAGGATTAAGTTTTGGTTGTCATATCAACGCTTCTGCTAAATTCTCTTCCAAATCAATTCTCCGGATTCCAGGCTTACAGTTAATTGCAGCCCTAAATAACGCAACTACTGTATCTTGAGATATTAGCCGTTTATACAATGAACCGGACAAATAAACCGTTATCTTTAGGTCATGCGCTACTGGATGTTAGTTCTTTCGATCATGATGTATTTGGGCACAAGTGCCCAATCCAACTACCCCTACCAATTTGCGGTACTCAAGTACAATGGCGGTGGTGATTGGTATGCTAACCCAACGGCTGTTCCCAACCTGGTACAGTTTTGTAATGATCAGGCTGCAATGAATGTAAATCCGGAAGTCGCGGAGGTACATGTTAGTAGTTCTGAAATTTTCAACTACCCGTTTATTCATATGACTGGACACGGAAACGTTGTCTTCAATAATCAGGAGGCGGAAAACTTACGAACTTATCTTATCTCTGGTGGATTTCTGCATATTGACGACAATTACGGGATGGATAAATTTATCCGACCGCAAATGAAAAAAGTGTTTCCGGAACTGGACTTTGTAGAACTGTCGTATAGCCACCCAATCTATCATCAATCAACGAATTTTGACAAGGGACTACCAAAAATTCATTTGCATGACAATAAGCCTGCTCAGGGATTCGGACTGATTTATGAGGGGCGGCTGGTTTGTTTCTATACTTACGAATGTGATCTTGGCGACGGATGGGAAGATGAGGAGGTACACAACGATGCCAAAGAAGTACGTATGAAAGCCCTTAGAATGGGGTTGAATATTATTCAATACGCGTTTAAAGGCGCTACCACAGGAAACTAACTGAGATGCTTCCGGTTTAAGGAAAACAAGATCATCAGAGCCACCTCATTTAGGAGTGCCATTCCGATTCCGGCGGCCATGATACCTCCGAAAAATGAGCCACCATTATAAGCAATGGCGATATAAATAAGTGCTGCAATTACCAATCCCTCCGTAATCATAAAAAGGATATAGCCGATCATCTTTCTTTGGAACATGAGCATCACGAAAAGCGACAACAGGATTGCCGAAATCAGGTACAGCCAGTTCAGATAATATGCTTGCAGAAACATGTGGTTCATATCTCCCATTGAGGCAAAACCTGATTCGAAGACCTCTTCAAAATTCTCCGCAAACTCTTCGTCTTGTTGGGACGCAAAGGGATTATTTGCAACTGCTTCCCCCAGCCCTTGTGTTGTTTGCGGTTGAAAACCGGTTTTGGCCAGTTCGGTGAAGCTACCGATGCTGGTCCATGCGTATAAACACCATGCTATGATGCACATTACTACAAGGAAAACTGCGCTTTTGCCCTTTGGTTTGTTGAAATCGTGATCTAATGTTTCTTCAGGTCGTAAATCGTCCATGGGCTAAGAGTAATGGTGTTTGTTTAGTCTGAACAAGGTAGTAAAAATTACCCTGATGATTAGGTTTATGCCCGCTATCAACACCAGATAATATCCTGAATAGACACTAGCCACATCCCCTTCATAGTACTTTTCAATGCCCATGTAAATTAACCCAATATCCAATCCAGATAACAGCACCTGGCTCCAGAGAAAATAGTGCCAGGCTATTGCACTCAATCCGTAAATAGAATAACTGAGCGCCATTATCCAGATAAGTGAAATCGTGTTTATCCAATAAACAAAGTCTGGAAGCATCAAGTCGCCTGGAAGCGTGTTAATTGTCGGAACTCCCCAAAAAAATAAACGCACCACGATAAACACCCAAAAACTGTAGCAAGTGATTTTAAGAAACAGTGGCCGTTGAATTTTACCCAGCCTTGGTTCAGGAATCTTATCGATTGGTTGTTCTTTCTCATCAAGAGCCGACATCAGCTCATGTGTTTCAAGTTGCGAGAGAACATGAATATAAAGACCAAATTATGAACCAGTCCACCAATAGCGAGCCCCCAAAATATAGTCATCATCAAAGATTCGGATTGTGCCTGCGACAGCACATATAGAATTACTCCGCTCTCCAGTAACTTGGTGACCACATATGGATAGAATGCCGCCTTTTTTCGCCGCATCATACCCAGCACCAATATAATTGTTAAGATACCTCCACCAACTGCCAACCACTGAGAATAGTAATTGTATTGGGACATAATAACATAATCAACATCCGGATCAATCACCATCATGTCAAGCTCATCCATTTCCTCCATATTTACGAATTCCGGATTCTCGCTTAGTTGCTCCGCTGAAACGGGTTCAAATCCACTTCCGATCAATTCGAACAAACCACTCAACACACCCCAGGCTGCCAGGCCAATAGCGATAATTGAAATTACACGAAGAAAAGTTGGTGGTTTTTTCTTCGGGCGCAGCGTTTCTTGCTCTTCATGAAGGGTTTCCAGTGATTGCTCTTCCATAGTTGACATTTTGCGAAGTGAAATTACTAATTCCGCAGCACCTTTTCTACTTCGCGCGCCACTTCGCTCGCGTTGTCAAAAATCATTAGGTGTGTTCCCTCTTCTATTAAGACATCTGCATTTGAATACTTATGCGGTAATGTCTTGTCGTTGGTGCCATGTATATGGTAAACTCCGGGCGGAACTTGCTGATTTCTCCAGTTCATTATTGCCAGAACACTTTTTCTCAAGTGTTCGGAAGGCACCTCCCTGGTCATCTGGCGCAGTTCTTCATGTGCCTCCCGGTTATCTAGCCCCAGCCTGCGTTTTGCTTTCAAAGACAACCACTTCACAAGGCCACCCCAAGCCAGGTAACTTAATCTTGCTTTACTCAGAAACCGAAGATGAAGTGGAAATTCTTTATGTGTTTTTGAACTGGACACCAAAATTGTTCGAACAGGGCGTAGTTTCTTACTAATCTCAACCGCAATCATACCTCCCATAGACACACCCAGCAAAGCAAACGGCTGACTCGTGTCAATTTTTCTCGACATAATCTCTGCGTAATCAGGCAAACTTCTGGTCTCTCCAAATGGTTCCCAATCCAGAGGGATCATCTCTACGCCGTCTATTTTGAAATGTTTGAATAAACGATGGTCTGCACCAACTCCTGGAATTAGATAGAGTTTCATCCTGAACCCTAAAAACTATATCGACGAAGAAATTCGATTGCCTTGTTCATTTCCTCGTGCATTACAATGTCATCCTCCACAAACGGAACGGTTTTTTGAAAGTTCTTGATCAATGATTCAATGATCTGTGAAGATTTAGCAGGACGTCTGAATTGAACCCCCTGCACAGCATTAAACAACTCTACTCCAAGGATAGCGTATACATTATTCACCACACGAAAACATTTTGTCGCAGCATTTGCCCCCATACTTACATGGTCTTCCTGACCGTTCGAAGAATCGATTGTGTCTACAGAGGCGGGTGTACACAGCTGCTTGTTCTGGCTTACTATAGATGCAGCGGCATATTGAGGAATCATGAATCCGGAATTAAGTCCAGGGTTGGCAACCAAAAATGGAGGTAGCCCTCGGTTTCCATTGATTAACTTATAAGTTCTTCTTTCGGAGATACTACCGAGCTCAGCAAGTGCAATGGCCAGATAATCAAGATTGATTGCTAAAGGCTGTCCGTGAAAATTACCAGCGGAAACCACCTGGTCCTCCTCAACAAAAATGGTTGGATTATCGGTTACGGCGTTGATCTCATTTTCCACAACCGACGCTACGTGTTTGATTGCATCGCGGGAAGCACCATGAACCTGCGGCATACAGCGGAACGAGTATGGATCTTGCACATGATTCTTTGTCGCACTAATTAGCTCACTTCCTTCCAAAAACTTTCTAAGATTCGCTGCAGTTTCAATTTGCCCCTGATGATTCCTGATCTTGTGCACATGATGCACAAACGGTTCTGGACGGCCATCATAAGCTTCCAGCGACACCGCACCGACCAAATCGGCTTTATCCAGAATTTTTTTTGCGTGCATCAGGCACCAGCTTGCGTAAGCACTCATAAACTGGGTGCCATTCAGTAATGCCAGTCCTTCTTTGGATTTTAATGTAATTGGTTCCCAACCGAACTCACTTAAAACCTCCGATGCTGATTTTCGCTGACCCTTGTGAATCACCTCACCTTTACCAATAAGTGCCAGAGACATGTTTGCCAGCGGAGCCAGATCGCCCGAAGCACCTAAAGAGCCCTGTTGATAAACGATCGGATAGACTTCCTTATTTAAAAAATCGACTAGTCTGCGAACCGTTGCCAATTGAACACCAGAATGGCCATAAGATAGACCTTGCACCTTTAGGAACAACATTAAACGTACAATTTCAGTCGGCACCTCCTCACCCATTCCGCAAGCATGAGACATGACCAGGTTCTCCTGCAATTTCTCGAGTTGATCACGTGAAATTGGTGTATCACAAAGCGATCCAAACCCAGTGTTAATTCCATAAATGGGTTCGTCTGATTCGGCAATGCGCCGATCCAAATATTCCCTACAGCGAACAATATTGCCAGTAGCCTCTTCCGAAAGTTCAATAACAGCCCCACCGAACACAATTTCTTCGAGGCGATCAATGGTTAGGCGTGAACTGTCTATTTTATGGATCATTGTGCTAGTGCTGTAATTAGTTCTTGTAAAGTAATGTCTCTCTGCTCCCCCGAACTCATATCCTTCAAACGGATTTGGCCAGATTCCATTTCATTCCCGCCAATCATTGCCACGAACGGAATATTCTTCGAGTCTGCATAATTCATTTGCTTTTTCATTTTAGCGGCATCGGGATAAATTTCTGAGTTGATACCAGCCTCACGCACCTGTTTTAAAACGCCTAAAGTATAAGCCTGGGTGTCGTCAAAATTCACGAACATCAATCGCGTAGTTTCTGAAGTGAATTTTGGAAATATGTCCAATTCATGCAACACGTCGTAGATACGATCCGCTCCAAATGAGATACCAACACCTGAAACGTCTTTCAAACCAAATATCCCTGTTAAATCGTCATACCTACCGCCTCCACATATAGAACCAATGGAAACTCCATTGGCCTTTACTTCAAAAATGGCTCCGGTATAATAATTCAAACCTCTCGCCAGCGTAACGTCAAACTCGAGTTTTGCGGAACGCAATCCTAGTGCCTCAACGGATTGAAAAACAAATTCAAGCTCATCGACGCCTTTCAATCCTATGTCCGAGTCCGCAAGCATGCTTCTCATCGAGCTTACGATTTCGTTGTTACTGCCAGAAAGAGAAAACAAAGGTTTGATTTTTTCAATGGCTTCAGCAGAAATACCTTTCTCCCGAAGATCATCTATTACGCCATTTTCGCCAATCTTATCCAACTTATCAATGGCGATGGTCATTTCCACGATCCTACCTGTTTCTCCTGTGATCTCCGCAATACCACTAAGAATTTTCCTATTGTTGATTTTAATCGTAAAGTCGGGAATACCCAAATTGGTAAGTGCTTCATCAAACAGTTGTACGAATTCTACTTCGTAAAGCAACGAATCCGACCCTACCACATCAGCATCACACTGATAAAACTCCCTGTACCTCCCTTTTGAAGGTCGATCCGCCCTCCATACCGGTTGAATCTGATACCGCTTGAACGGAAACGCAAGGTCATTTCGGTGCTGAACAACATATCTGGCGAACGGAACGGTAAGATCATACCGCAATGCTTCTCCACAAATCATGTGTTCAATTTGCCCCTGCGACAAGCCGGACTGAGCAACTACCTGATCCAATCCTTTGGCAAATTTCTCTCCTCTGTCTAAGATCTTAAATATTAATTGGTCTCCTTCTTCACCGTACTTTCCCGTGAGCGTGGCGAGCTTTTCCATAGAAGGTGTTTCTATCGGTTGATACCCATACTTTCTAAATGATGAACGAATGGTGTCGAATATAAAATTTCTCCGAACCATTTCCGTTGGTGAAAAGTCTCTTGTTCCTCTAGGTATTGAAGGTTTACTCATTGACCGTAGCAATTTAAACGTGCCAAAATTAGCTTTTTTAAAGCATGGCAGCAATGCCGTATGCCACGTGTTGAATCTGCCGGATAACAAGGAACTGCAATCAACCGTGAAAAATTTCGTTCCTACAGATAGGGTAAAGTGACCATTCAATCAACTCAAAAGATGGTTCTGATTATTCAAATTCGTGCTACTTTTGGTCTATCCTCATGGACTTTAATGCTACTAAGACATATATTTTGCGTAAGCTGCGGATGGAGCTTCCCCGCAACCTGTATTATCACGGATTACACCATACCTGGGACGTTTACAACGCAGCCAAGCGCCTGGCGATACATGAAGAAATTGCGGAAAGCGACACCAAAATATTACTTACCGCCGCCCTTTTTCACGATACTGGATTTTTGACCACATACCATGCAAATGAACCATACGCCGTTGAATTAATTGAAAACGTTCTTCCTGGTTTCGGTTATACGCAGGATCAGATTAAAATAATTGGCAATATTATTATGTCAACCCAGATCAGCATCGAGCCTGAAACTGAACTTGAATATATTATGTGCGATGCCGATCACGATTATTTCGGGCGCTCGGATTATCACATGATTGCTGAGTCACTTGCACGGGAGTTGGCAGAATATGGCACAACAATGACCGACCTGGAATGGGTAGAACGTCAAATTGAATTTCTGGAGACCAAACATCGTTTTTATACCGAAACGGCCATTGAATGGCGTCTTGAATGGAAAAAACGAAACATTCGCGAGTTGAAGGAGAAGAAGGCGTTGTTGAATAAAGGATAAAGGATCGAGCTGCGCCCCTTAAAGAGGCGTTTGTTTCCGTCCTTTATCTATTAACCATCTCCTCAGCTCTGGAAATGGCGGTTGCAATTCCGTCAGGGTTTTTACCTCCAGCGGTAGCGAAGCCAGGCTGACCTCCCCCACCTCCACCGATTTCACTTGCCAGTTCGCGCACCATATTACCGGCGTGCAGCCCTTTGTCTGTAACCAGATTGTCTGAAACAGCTATGGTGATACTCGATTTACCGTCGTTTTCAGCTCCAAGAATCATAACCAAATTTTCCACTTCGGCTTTCAACTGAAAGGCCAAATCCTTAATGGATTTATTATCGAGTTCCACTTTCTGGCCAATGAAGTTAATCCCATTCAGGTCTTTGGCGGTTTTGATTAAATCACCTTTCAGGTTTCCGGCCTTATCGCGCTTAAGTTGTTCCACCTGCTTCTCCAGGCTACTCTTTTGAGCTTGCAAATCGGTCACCGCTTTTACCAGGTCCTTCGGATTCTTTAATGCCGCTTTCACTTCATCAAGTAGTGCCATTTGCCTTTGCAACCAATGCTCAGCAGCCTCAGAGGTAATACATTCAATCCTTCTAACCCCAGCGGCCACAGAACTTTCTGATAAAATTTTAAACGCACCGATCTGACCAGTAGATTTTACATGAGTGCCTCCACATAGTTCTATTGAAGAACCAAACTTAATAACCCTCACAACATCGCTATACTTCTCGCCAAACAACGCAATAGCTCCCATTTCCTTAGCCCTTTCCATTGGAATTTCGCGGTGTTCTTCAAGGGGAAGATTTGCCCGAATTCTGCGGTTTACCATAGATTCTACCCTCTTGATTTCTTCATCAGACATTCGGGAAAAGTGCGAGAAATCGAATCTCAGCTGCTTATAGTTTACCAGAGATCCCTTTTGCTCAACGTGATTACCTAACACATCTCGCAGTGCTTCGTGAACAAGGTGAGTCGCCGAATGATTCGCTTCTGTAAGCAGTCTTCTTTGATTGTCTACAACCGCATTGAAATGGGCCGTAGGATTATCAGGCAAACTATTTGCAAAGTGAATAATTAAGTTGTTCTCTTTCTTGGTATCTGTAATATAGGTTCTGGCACCTCCATGCTCTATATAGCCCGTATCTCCTGCCTGTCCCCCTCCTTCAGGGTAAAAAGGTGTGTAATTGAATACCAGTTGATACAACTCTTTTTCCTTTGCTACAACCCGGCGATATCTCGTAATTCTAACCGTTGCTTCCAAATAGTCGTAGCCGATAAATTCTTCCTTATCATCAGCCAGCAATACCACCCAATCATCGGTTTCTACTGAAGACGCCTTTCTTGCGCGATCCTTTTGCTCTTTCAGACACTTGTTGAAACCGTCAATATCAACCTGTAGGTTGTTATCCCTGGCCATTAGTTCGGTTAAATCTATCGGAAAGCCGTAAGTGTCGTACAATTCAAAGGCAAATTCACCATCAACCTCACCTGCGTTTTGTGCAATGTATTTATTAAAACGCTCTACGCCCCTCTCCAGAGTTCTGAAAAAAGAGGTTTCTTCTTCTCTGACCACCTTGGATATCAGTTCTTTCTGACTAACCAATTCAGGAAAGGCCGCTCCCATTTGGTCGGCTAGCACTGCTGCAAGTTCATGCAGGAAAGGTTCATTCAAATCCAGGGACTGGTATCCATAACGGACTGCCCTGCGGAGAATTCTTCTAATTACATAACCGGCACCTGTATTTGATGGCAATTGCCCATCTGCTATACTAAAAGATATTGCCCTGATGTGGTCTGAAACGACTCTTAAAGCAATGTCGGTTTTTTCTTCTACTCCGTATTTCTTTTCCGATATGGCTTCCAATTTCCTGATTAGTGGTTGGAACACATCGGTATCATAGTTCGACTGTTTGTTTTGCAACACCATGCAAAGGCGCTCGAAGCCCATCCCGGTATCTACATGTTTATTTGGTAATGGCTCCAGAGATTTATCGGCTTTTCGGTTGAATTCCATGAAAACCAGATTCCAAATTTCAATTACTTGAGGATGGTCCTGATTCACAAGAGATTTTCCATCTATTTGGCTTCTTTCGTCATCCGATCGAATGTCGCAGTGAATTTCAGAGCAAGGGCCGCACGGACCCGACTCGCCCATTTCCCAAAAATTATCCTTCTTTGAAGCTTTAATGATTCGATCTTCGGGGATGAGCCCTTTCCAGTAATCATAGGCTTCCAGATCCAGGGATGTCCCGTCATCTGTATCTCCTTCAAATACTGTAACGTACAATCTGGTCTTATCGATTTTGTAAACTTTCGTCAACAATTCCCAGGCCCACTCGATGGCTTCTTTTTTGAAGTAATTTCCAAACGACCAGTTGCCTAGCATCTCGAACATGGTATGGTGATAAGTGTCCACACCTACTTCCTCAAGGTCGTTGTGTTTACCGGATACCCTTAAGCACTTTTGTGTGTTGCAGACCCTTGGGCTTGCGGCAGGGGCGTTGCCTAAAAAAACATCCTTGAACTGGTTCATCCCTGCGTTTGTAAACATCAACGTGGGGTCGTTCTTGATAACCATAGGAGCCGAGGACACCACCTCATGTTTTTTCTCCTCAAAGAACTTGATAAATGTAGACCTGATCTGCTTAGAATCCATTGTTAAAAATGCTTAAAACCAGCCCAATCCCTTATTTGAAGGGATGGAGCGGATGGCAAAGTTAGATTTTTATGGTAAATTAGCGCTCCCAAAAACGGGGAGTATTTCGCGTGGCGAAGACAAAGTATAAATACAATCCGAAAACGCTTTCGTACGAGGAAGTTGAATTGACGCTGAAAGACAAGCTTCTGAAGGTGTCGTACTTTGCAATTACAGGCTTCGTGGTTGGAGCGATTGCAATAGTTGCGTCTGCCAACTGGATACAAACGTGGGATAATTCGGACATTGAGAGTGAAAATGCACATTTAAAGGCTCAGCTGGAAGAGCTTGGAAAAAAAGTAGAGTTCACGGATAAGGTTCTTTCACACCTTCAGGAGACTGACGATAATATTTACCGAAGTATTTTCGAGGCCGAACCGGTAGCAGACTACAAAAGAAACTTCGGAACCGGTGGAAACCCCAAAAAATTTGACCAGTATAAAGGCTATTCTCACTCGGACATGATCATTGAGATTCGCAAAAAATTAGAAGCCGTTGAAAAGAAAATGGTGGTTCAAAGCGAGTCTTATGATGAACTGAAGGAGCTGGTAACACGAAAGAAAGAAATGCTGGCCGCTATCCCGTCTATTCAACCAATTTCCAATAAAGACCTTACCCGCCTGGCATCTGGATTTGGTTTTAGAATGCATCCGGTATACAAGATTCAGAAAATGCATACGGGAATTGATTTCACGGCTGATCGCGGCACAGAAATTTACGCTACTGGTAACGGGGTAGTTGAAAAGGCTGAACGGATGAGTGGTTATGGACTTGCGGTTGTAATTGATCATGGTTTTGGTCATAAAACTTTATATGGACACTGTAGCGCATTCAAGTGCAAACCGGGTCAGAAAGTAAAGAAAGGTGAGGTAATTGCACTGGTTGGAAATACAGGGGTATCCACGGGCCCCCACCTTCACTATGAAGTTCGGAAGCGAGTAAAAAGTGAAAGCGGGCGCATGACCTACAAACCTGTGAATCCGGTAAACTACTTCTTTAACGATCTCTCTCCCGAAGAATACGAGCGGGTAATTGAGATTTCTTCGCGGCCGACGCAGTCGATGTGATTTTAGATAAAAGATAAAAGACCGGGCTGCGCCCTTAAAGACAAAAGACTTAATGCTCCACTTGCCGTATTACGTTACGCGTATTGCTCGGCAGTTGGTAGGCAACGCACTACTTAACACGCAAACGCACTGTACTTAAGTCTTTTGTCTTTAAGCCTCGAAGAGGCGTTCTTTCCGTCTTTGATCTTTTCTTTTATCTTATCTATAGATCAAAATGCTTCTTCGCCATATCTGTAATCTGCCCACCGATGGCCAGACAGGCTGTAGCGGCAGGAGAAGGTGCGTTGATCACATGGATACTATGGTCTGTATACTCAATTCTGAAATCATCTTTCGTGCTACCTTGTTGGTTCATCACCATAGCACGGACTCCGGATCGGCCTGGTCTGAGATCATTCATTTCCAGTTCGGGCATTAACCGTTGAAGTGTTTTAAGGAAAAGTCGCTTTGAAAAAGCCCTGCGGTATTCCTTAACGCCAAAACTCATGTGCTTGAAGAAAAACTTCCAGGTTCCACCGTATCCAAGAGCTCCCGCTGTGTCCTTCAAACTGAAATCTGTTTTCCCATAACCCTCTCTTTTGAATGTGAATACTGCATTGGGACCACATTCAATGTCTCCATTAACCATGCGTGTGAAGTGCACACCAAGAAACGGGAATTCGGGATTTGGAACAGGGTATATCAGGTTTCTAACCTTGTGTTTCGCGTGGTCTTCCAACTCGTAGTAATCCCCACGGAAGCCTATTACCTTTTCCTTGATAGGTGCATTATCTTTCTTTGCCAGGCGATCTGCCTGCAATCCGCCGCAGAAGATTAATCTTTTCGCCTTGTATTTCGACTTGGACGTATAAATCGTTGTGTGTTCCGATTGTGTGTCAAACACCTTCGCTTCTTCGCCGAGAGCCAGCTTGCTTTGTGGGTTCTTTGCCAACGCAATCTCCACCAGCTTTGCTGTGGTGCCCCGAAAATCAATAATTCCGGTACAAGGCACCCAAATTCCGGCTACTGCCTTCACGTAAGGCTCGATTTCTCGAACCCGGTTACCATCAATTTTCTCAATCCCTTCGGTGTTGTTCTGAAGTCCGTTATTGAAGATCTTTTCCATAAACGGCAGTTCAGATTCATCGGCCGCCGCTACCACTTTTCCACACACATCGTGAGCAATGTTGTATTCTTTGGCAAACGCAACCAACTCATGACGTCCCTTGACACAGTTCCTGGCTTTTAAGGAACCCGGTGTGTAATATAGTCCGGAGTGTATAACTCCTGAATTATGTCCGGTTTGGTGATCCGCAAGCATTTGCTCCTTTTCTATAAGGATGATCTTGAGATCGGGAAATGCTGTTTGCATTTTATAGAAAGTGGCAGCACCAATAATCCCACCCCCGATGATTGCAAAGTCGTAAACTTCAACTTCTTCATTTGCCATGGCGCGAAATTACGCAGAATGTAAATATTGGCAGCATACTGCTTACAATGTTATTCGGAACGTCCAAAAACTAGTCTAATACTACCTCTTCTTTTGGAACGGTGAACAGTATGCTAAGTCCGATGAGGAAGAACACCACTAAGGCAACGATAGAGTTCCTCATGCTACCTGTAAGTTGTTCAATCAGTCCATAGGAGGCCATTCCAATAACTATTCCCAGTTTCTCAGCAACGTCGTAGAATGAAAAGAACGACGAAGTATCTACGGTGTTTTTCGGCAAAAATTTGGAATAGGTTGATCGCGAAAGGGACTGTATCCCTCCCATAACAAGTCCTACAAACCCAGCAATAATATAAAATTGAACAGGGGTCGAAACAAAAAATGCACTTAAGCACAACAACACCCACAGGCTGACAACAACCTTCAACGCATTCAAATTGCCAATTCTACCTGACAACCTAGACAGTAAAATAGCCCCCGGAATAGCAATTAGTTGGATAAGTAAAACAGCCACGATCAAACCTGTAGTTGCCTCCGTATCCGACGACCATGCAACTTCCTTCCTTCCAAAGTACACTGCCATAATCATAATAGTTTGTACCGCCATACTATAGACAAAGAATGCCCCGAGGTATCTCTTTAGTCGTTTGGTCCTTCGCACCTTGGCAAAAACCATCTTGAGCTCCTTAAAGCCCTTGGAAAGATCAATCTTTCGGTCTTGTCTGGCGATAACGGATTTAGGCAATCTTGCATACGTTACATGACTGAAGCCTAGCCACCACAATCCCGTTAATACAAAACATATCCTACTGGCCCATCCACGACTCTCCTCGGGTTGGCTCAGAACAAATCCTAAGCATACAATCAGTAAAATGACGCTGCCTATGTAACCCATGGAGAAACCCTTTGCTGAGAGCTTATCATGTTTTTCCGGAGGAGCTATTTCAGGTAAATAGGCATTATAAAAGACGAGACTACTCCAAAAACCAATACCAGCAAAGGCAAAAATGACCATACCGAGTTCTATGGTTTCCACCTCAAAAAAATAAAGGCCCATGCATGCTATCGAACCCAGATAACAGAAAAAGCGTAAGAATGCTTTCTTTTTTCCGGAGTAATCCGCCACTCCAGACAAAATGGGCAATAAGACACACAACAAAAGGAAATAAACTGAACTTACCATGGATACAAGTGCAGAGTTGATGACCTCCCAACCAAAAAAGTCCACAGTGTCTTTTATAACCTCTCCACCAACTCTTTTCGTTGTTAGTCCTTCGTAAAACAATGGAAAGATTGCGGTAGTAATTACCAACGGATACACCGAGTTGGCCCAGTCGTAAAACGCCCAGGCATTTTGGGTTTTCTTGTTGAACTTTGGTTGTTCTGATGTAGGATGATCTATCGATTCCAATGGAGACTAACTGTATCCAAATCTAAAAAAAGAAAGGGGTTCGCGCCTGCGAACCCCTTTCGAAAAAATTTATTTGTATCCGGATTTACTTGATCCTGAATTCTACTCGTCTGTTTTGCGACTTATGAACCTCTTCTGAACCTTCATTCGCCAGCACCTCTTTTCCTTTTGAGTCAAGCATCAATCGATCTTCTGAGACTCCTTTTGAAACCAGGTATTCCTTGACCGCTTCAGCTCTTCTCATGTCCAAATCGCGGTAATAATCATTGGAAGCAATTTCTCCGAACTCTTCGGAACCAATATGACCTTCTATAGTCAACTTAATATCCATTCCGGTTGAATCCAGTAATAATTCCGCCAAATGATCCAGATCACTTTGCATCGAAACGTCAATCTTATCTTTCAACCAATCAAAATAGATCGTAGAAAACTTGATTTGTTGCTCTGTAGACATGGTTCCTTCGGCAGTAACCTGCTTATGATAAAGTACTCTGTTCTGCTTCGACAAATCTTTCTTAATGCAATCGCACTCTTCAATACTATCCAGCACGAATAACTCTACCTGATCAATATAGTAATAGGCAATTGGCACTTGCTGACCCAACATTCCGGTAGGCTTCTTTAGCTTCTTGAATTTGGTTTCTCTGGTATTGAAGAAGTTACCAATAATCAGGAACTGCTCCTTACCACTTGCCGTAAACACGTTGCAAACAGTTTCCCAGTTGTACCTTCCGTCAAACGTATTATTCTCCGGATGCAGCACTACGTTTTTAAGATCATCTTCTTCCTCAAAAATGATGTCGGATTTGCCTTCTACCTCGAATCGCTTCTTGGTAACATACGCCCCAAGGTTATTGGCTGAATATTTAGACTTATCGGCCAATGAAACATTGAACTTAACACAATACTGAATACCCTTCTTTAAGGGCCCAAGTAGCTCTGTCTGAAGATACGTTCTTGGCTCCTTGCTATTGTAACTATAAGCTACAATTCCCGCATAATGATCTCCATCAAGAGGTGATTCGCTACCATAAATGTTATTATCCGTATTTACGGTTTCTTTTACCTTGGCAGAAAATAAATCTGCAGCCAAACCTGTAGGCGACTCCCAATCTTCAGCGATTGCGATTTGCTTTTGTTTCTTAAGCTTTCCTTTTACACTTTCGAAACTTGGGTTGGTTACCAGATTTTTATCATCCTGAGCTGATGCCGAAGCCCCTACTCCAAGAATTAAAGCTGCTACCAATACTCTTTTTACTGAGTTCATTTTAATCATATTTAAATTCTTTAACCGTCTCGATAAAGCACTTTACCTTATCGGGATGCGTATCCGGGTAAACTCCGTGGCCTAAATTGGCTATATGCTTACCTGCTCCAAAGCTACTAAGCATTTTTTTCGTTTCCAATTCAATGGTTTGGAAATCAGCGTAGAGTACACAAGGATCTAAATTACCCTGTAGTGTTTTCTCAGGTCCTATTAATTTTCTGCTCTCTACAACATCCATGTTCCAGTCCAAACCAATTGTATTGCAATTTAATTTCCCCATCTGTGCTCTTGAAGCGTAAGCTCCACGGGCAAAAACAGTAATCGGCACGTTACGTCCCGACTCATTTTTAATCGCATCGCATATATCAGATACATATTTCATTCCAAACTCTGCATATTGTGCTTCCGTAAGGATTCCAGCCCAGGAATCGAACACCTGAACCAGGTCCGCTCCCGCTGAAATTTGCGCTTTCAAATAAGCGATAGTAGAATCGGTAATCTTTCTTAACAATCTATGGCTTAACTCTGGGTTCTGGTAGAGCATTTTCTTTGCCTTGCTAAACGTTTTAGACCCCTGCCCCTCTAGCATATAGGAGAAGATTGTCCATGGAGCACCTGCAAATCCAATTAGTGGAACACGGCCATTTAGCTCGTTCTTTGTAATTGAAATGGCCTCGAGAACATATTGGAGTTTCTCTTGAGGGTCGGGTACGGTTAATGAATCAACATCCTCCTGTGTTTGCACCGTTTTTTCAAACCACGGGCCCTTTTTCTCAATCATTTGGTATTCTAGCCCCATAGCTTCAGGGATCACCAGAATGTCTGAAAAAATAATGGCAGCATCTACACCAAGAATATCCACTGGTTGAATCGTAACCTCAGCAGCCAATTCGGGTGTTTCCACTAACTCCTTAAAACCTGACAAGCTGTTTCTAATCGCCCGGTATTCTGGGAGTATCCTTCCTGCCTGACGCATCAGCCACACCGGGGTGCGCTCTACTTTTTCTCCTCTGGCCGCTCTAAGGAGCAGATCATTCTTCAAACTCATGGCGGCAAAGGTAACCGTTAGCGAGCAGGCTGTGTCATGATTTTGTATTGTTTATTCTCCATTAAAAGAAATGGCGATATTTGACCATGCGTTGGATTATTGCGCTTTCACTTTCGCTCTATTTTGTCAGCTCTTTCGCGCAGGACAAAGACTTTCCATCATCGAAGATGGCGGTAGTGGTAACTGTATCAGACCACCATGTGATAGGCAAACTAATTGAAGACAATGCCAAACAGGTAGTGCTTCTGGTTAACGGAAAAGAACGCAAGGTATTTGAGAAATCGGTTGTTTCCTTTTTTAAAATACTTGATCAAAATGATCTGGTGATCGGAGGTCAGTATATGTTTCCTACGGCCAGTCAGACGGGTTATTTACTGACCACATCTGCCTTTACACTGAAGGACGCAAAATTCTCTGCAAATGGAGCTTACTTAACCCACACGGATTTACAGTTAAGAATAACCGAAAACCTCGACGCCGGAGTGGGTACCATTTTAGGGGCACCGCTGAGCTTTAGTCTTAAAGCCAGATATCAGTTGGGTAGTTCATTGAACATCGGCATAAAAACATATTCCATGTGGGGCAGTTATTTCGACCCTAACTTTAGCATTAACGCCGGCCAGGGCTTAATAACCACAGGAACCCCGGAGCGCAACGTTACGATCGGGCCGGGTGTGGGAGTTGTTGTTCTGGATCGCCATCGTGCTGTGGGTGTGGTATTCTCCACCTTTGGGCTGAAATCAAGGCTTAATCAGCGGCTCACACTAGTGGCGGAAGGCATTGCGGGGAGGCCATTTCAATCCGGAAATGTAATTGATCTGTTTTCTGGTCAGGCGGGTTTGCAGTTTCACGTTGGCAGAACTATTACGTGGTCCGGAGGCCTGGGTGTTGCGGGATTTCGGGAAGCCGCATTCAATTACTGGGGGCGATCTTTGGGAATTGACACAACTTTATTTCCGCAGTTTTATGTTGGTTTTAGAAAAATCTGGAGGTAATATAATGTGGATTTGATTAACGATCTGTTGTAAATAATCGGATCGAACAATAAGCGATGCCTTATTAAGAATCATTACCTTTAAGTTGAATCTTTATGCCTTATAAGGAAAAAGAAATATCAAAGTTGTACTACACCATGGGTGATGTAACGGCCATGTTGGATGTAAATCACTCCCTGATTCGTTTTTGGGAGAAGGAATTTGATGTTCTCAAGCCTAAGAAGAATAAAAAAGGGAATCGTCTTTTCACCCCTAAGGATGTTGAAAATCTCAAGCTCATTTATCATTTGGTGAAGGAGCGAGGGTACACACTTGAAGGTGCTCGCCAAAAGCTAAAAGGCAATCCGGATGACCTGGAAAACAACCATGAGGTGGTTCAGAAACTTCAGGGAATAAAGGAATACTTACTGGAACTAAAGGAGCTGCTGTAAGGGTCTCTTTTGGCAGATTCACATCATTCGCTGATTTCAACCTAAAGTCATTTTGTCAGTTTTCTTCAGTTGGCTTGGGTTTTGATCTACCTTTGCTGTAAATTTTAACAATGGT
Organism: Parvicellaceae bacterium; assembly: GCA_965267315.1. Classification (GTDB taxonomy): domain Bacteria; phylum Bacteroidota; class Bacteroidia; order Flavobacteriales_D; family Parvicellaceae. Next base: position 1,755,830 of record OZ253949.1, on the reverse strand, counting down.
TTTTATCACCAGAAGAGAGCGATTTAGTGCTGCACACAAGCTGTGGAACGAAGAGTGGGATGACCAAAAAAACTTCGACACGTTTGGAAAATGCGCAAACCCAAACTGGCACGGACACAATTACGAGTTGTTCGTAACGGTTAAGGGAGAAGTTGATCCTGCAACAGGTTTTGTGGCCGATTTAAAGGAAATTGGCAACATCATCAAAAAGAAAGTTATCAGTAAGCTGGATCACAAAAACGTAAATCTGGATTGTGATTTTATGGTGGGAAAGAGAGCCTCAACGGAGGTTCTGGCTGTTGAAATATGGAAGCAAATACAAACTGAAATAGCTGTATTAGGTTGTGAACTGCATTGTGTAAAGATCACAGAGACGGAGAACAACTATGTAGAATATTTTGGTTAACCACATAAACCTAAAACTATGGGCGAACAAGGATTATCATTTTTCGATCTCTATTGGTTACCAATGCTTATTGGTATTCCATTCATGTTGCTAAGTTTACTGATCGGGGCCCGACTTAAAAGTCGGTTCGCCAAGTATTCAAAAATCCAATTGCAGTCTAACATGTCTGGCAAGGAGGTAGCAGAAAAAATGCTTTATGATCATGGGATTAGTGATGTAAAAGTCACCTGTGTACAGGGAAGGCTTACCGATCACTACAACCCAAAAAACAGAACGGTAAATCTATCGGAAGACGTATTTCATGGGCGGAATGCGGCAGCCGTAGCCGTGGCGGCTCACGAATGTGGCCACGCCGTACAACATGCCACTAAATACAGCATGCTGGAATTCAGAAGTGCTTTAGTACCGGTGCAAGCTGCCAGTGGTATGATTATGCAAATTCTGATGTTTGCATTTTTCTTTGGAGGTTACGCCCTTTTTAGTGCTTTCCCTGTCGATTTGATTTTATGGGGATTAGTGGCTGCGCAGGGCGGATTGACTTTATTTACCCTGATTACACTCCCGGTAGAATTTGACGCCAGTAAACGGGCGTTGGTATGGATTGATGAAAAGGGAATTGTAACCAAACAAGAATATGCGATGAGCAAAGATGCCTTAAAATGGGCAGCAATGACTTATGTGGCAGCCGCACTTCAAGCAGTGGCACAGTTGATTTACTTTGTGGCTCTTCTATTAGGGAACCGGGATTAATTCAGTATCAATTGTGAAAACTTTAAAGCCTCGGATTTCGAGGCTTTTTTCATTTAACTAGCTTTACAAATGCAAAATTGAAACTATGAAAGCATATGTTTTTCCAGGTCAGGGTTCTCAGTTTGTGGGAATGGGAAAAGACCTCTACGATAATATACCGCAAGCAAAAGAACTTTTCGAAAAGGCCAATGATATTCTTGGGTTTAGGATAACGGACACCATGTTTGAAGGGACCGATGAAGATTTGAAGCAAACAAAGGTGACACAACCAGCAGTTTTTCTTCATTCGGTGATTCTTGCGAAATCGTTACCTGATTTTCAGCCGGACATGGTTGCGGGGCACTCTCTGGGCGAGCTTTCTGCTCTTGTAGCTGCGGGTGCTATGGACTTTGAAGATGGACTTAAGCTGGTTTCAGCAAGAGCAATCGCCATGCAAAAAGCCTGTGAAGCTGAACCTTCAACTATGGCGGCGATTCTCGGACTTGAAGATGAAGTTGTTGAGAAGGTATGCGATTCCGTGGATGGTGTTGTGGTAGCAGCGAACTACAATTGTCCTGGGCAGTTGGTTATTTCAGGGGCAGTTCCGGCCGTTGAGCGGGCCTGTGAGCAACTTACAGAGGCTGGCGCAAAACGTGCATTGCTGTTGCCTGTTGGGGGTGCTTTCCATTCTCCTTTGATGGAGCCAGCCAGGGCAGAATTGGCAGAAGCCATTGAAAACACCGAATTTAACGAGCCTGTTTGTCCTGTTTATCAGAACGTCCCTGCCACAGCAGTTACCGAGCCATCAGAGATTAAATCAAATTTGATTGCTCAACTAACTGCCCCTGTAAAGTGGACGCAAACTATGAACAACATGATTTCAGCTGGATGCGCTGAAGCAATAGAAGTTGGTCCGGGACGGGCACTTCAGGGCATGTTTAAGAAAGTAGACAGGAAGTTTCCTGTGTCGAGTGCGGCGTTGGCCGAGGCGCAGTAGCACCAAGTAAACTTCCGGCTACCTCAAACGGGAATCAACCCCAATTACCATTCAGACGTCATCTCAAACTTGATTTGAGATGACATGCAAGTTTGAGATGACGCGTGACGGTCGGGGGTTGGTTATTGGTCTTTGGAACTGATCTGGCATTGTCAGTGATTGGAAGTAAAAACAAAAGAATCCGATCTAAGGAAACTAGAACTACAATTCCCGATTGATCAAATTGGGTAATTCCAGTGCCTGGTGAACGTAAGGTTTTTTTTGTGCGTCTTTTAACAAGGCAATGTGCCCTTTGTGGTGGCAGTCTGAGCCCAATAAATCTACGATGCCTTCTTCCACCATTCTCTCCCCCTGTCCGCGTACTTCAGGGCCATAAAAACCTGTAAGTGAATTGATGTTCAGTTGAATTTTCACCCCTCTTTCACGAAGTTCCTTGATTTTCTCAAACTGTTGAAACCAAAATGGATAGCGCTCGGCGTGCGCAAGAACGGGTTTGTAGCCATTGGTTTGCATATTAAATACAGCACTATTGATATTTGGCGGTTCAGCCATAAATGGCAGCTCAAACAACACATAGTTATCACCGAATGTCAACAGTTCCCCGGATTCAATTTTTGGTTCAAAGTCAGCATCCAGATTGTACTCTGCCGCAGCTTCAATTTCGATATCAACTCCTGCTTTATCAAGTGCCGCACGTACCTTTTCAAGTCCACCTAGGATAATTTCGGGAGTATTGCGATAAAAATCGCTCATCACATGTGGGGTGGTAATTACCTTTTTGTAACCAAACGCTTTCATGCTCCCGATCAGCTCAAGCGCATCTTCCATGGTTTTAGCTCCGTCGTCGATACCAGGAATGAAATGAGAATGTACATCTGTTCCAAGCGTGGACAAGTCGCAAGGTTCCAGTTCGATTTCCTTTTTCTTAAATAACTTTCCGAAAAAACCCATTTAGCGATCCTGATATTGATCCTGATAGTACCGTTTATAATCGCCAGAAGTTACATTTCGAAGCCACTCCTCATTGTCCAGGTACCAGTCAATGGTTTTAGACAAGCCTTCTTCAAAAGTGATGGACGGTGTCCAACCTAAATCAGTTTCAATCTTGGTGGAATCGATAGCATAGCGTAAATCGTGCCCTGCTCTGTCTTTTACAAAGGTGATCAGCTTTCTTGAAGTTCCCTGCTCCTGGCCAAGCTTTTCATCCATCTGATCACACAGAAGATGCACCAGGTCAATATTCCGCCACTCATTAACACCTCCAATGTTGTAGGTCTCTCCTATCTCTCCCTCATGAAAAATTACATCAATAGCATGAGCGTGATCTTCCACCCACAACCAGTCTCTAACGTTTAAACCCTCCCCATATATCGGTAGCGGTTTACTGTTCTTAATGTTATGGATCATCAACGGTATCAACTTCTCCGGAAACTGATTTGCACCGTAATTATTAGAACAATTGGAAAGCTTTACAGGCAATTTGTAAGTATGATGATAGGCTCTTACAAAATGATCTGAACTAGCCTTAGATGCTGAATACGGGCTTCTGGGATCGTAAGGTGTCTGTTCGGTAAACATTCCCTCCTCTCCCAACGAACCATAAACCTCATCCGTGGAAACATGGTAGAATAGCTTATCAGAAAAGTCGTCCTTCCAGCTAGCTCTTGCCACGTTCAAAAGGTTAACCGTACCAATTACATTGGTAACCACAAAGTCCAGTGGATTTGAGATAGAACGATCCACATGAGATTCAGCCGCCAAATGAATAACCGCGTCTATCTCATGATCTGTAAAGACCTTTTCAACTTCGGATTGATTACAAATATCGGCCTTTACAAAGGTGTAATTGGAGGCAGATTCAACGTCTAACAGATTCTCCAGATTACCGGCATAGGTAAGCGCATCCATATTTACAATATGGTACTGCGGATAGGTGTTTACCATCCGACGCACGAGGTGCGAACCAATAAAGCCAGCTCCTCCGGTTATAAGAATCCGCCTTTTAAACTGCATTACAAACTCCAGTATTCTAAATTCTTATTGTGTCGCATGTTTTTGTATACGCCTTTGATGTCTACAAAAACCCCGCCCTCGGGCATCAATTCTTCAAAATAGGAGTCCGGTAAATTCAGATATTCTTTGTGATTTACAGCCACTATTACCGCATCGTACGGGCCATTTGGTTCAGCTACTGTTCGGTATCCGTATTCGTGGTAAACTTCCTCCGGATCTGCATGAGGATCAATCACATCTACCTTCACGGAAAAGGATTCTATCTCCCGCACCACATCAATTACTTTTGAGTTTCGAATGTCTGCCACGTCCTCCTTAAAGGTCGCTCCCATGATTAGCACCTTCGACTCCATAACCCTCTTGCCTTGTGCAATGATTTTCTTCACTGTTTGTTTTCCAGTGTAGAAGCCCATCGAGTCGTTCACATACCGACCTGAGTTAATGATTTTCGCATGATAACCCGTTTGTTTGGCTTTGTGGGTAAGGTAATACGGGTCTACCCCAATACAATGGCCACCTACCAAACCAGGGAAAAACCGTAGGAAATTCCATTTGGTTCCCGCAGCTTCCAAAACATCATAAGTGTTAATTCCGAGCCTGTTGAAGATCATCGATAACTCGTTCACCAGGGCAATATTCACATCCCGCTGAGTGTTCTCAATAATTTTAGCAGCCTCAGCCACCTTAATTGAAGCTGCTCTATGCACCCCTGCTTTTACTACCAGTTCATAAACCTTAGCAATATTCTCTGCAGACTCTTCGCAGCACCCGGAAGAAACCTTTACGATAGACGAAAGGGTGTGTTCTTTATCCCCCGGATTGATTCTTTCGGGAGAATATCCAACCATAAAGTCCTGTTTGAACTTTAATCCTGACAACTCCTCCAGAACCGGCACACAATCTTCTTCCGTACAACCTGGATACACAGTTGATTCGTACACCACGTAGTCACCTTTTGAAAGTACCTTACCTACTGTTGTTGAAGCACCCTTCAACGGTCGTAAGTCCGGAAGGTTTGATTCATCTATTGGAGTTGGAACAGCAACGATATAGAAGGATACATCTTGCAAATCCTCCAGTTTATGAGTGAACTCGATATCTGTGCCTTCGAACTCCGAGGAGTCTAATTCCTTAGACGGGTCGATGTTGTTTTTCATCATTTCCACCCGTTCTTCATTAATATCAAAACCAACTACCTTGATTTTTTTTGCAAACTCCAATGCAATTGGCAAGCCTACATAGCCTAAACCAATTACTGCCAATTTCGCCTCTTTGGCGACTAATTTATCGTACATATCCGTGTTCATCTCTTACCTGATATATTCGTTCTATAATATCTACTACTTTAAGACCCTCCAAAGCATTTGTTGTAGCTGTATTTCTTTCTTTGAGGGTGTCTATAACATTTTCTATAATAAAATGATGGTTAGCTGCGGACCCCTTGTAAGGGCCATAGTCATTAGCGGGATTTGAGGGTTCCAGTTGTGGCATTTCATAACCATCAATATTACAAACCTCCACTTCATTCATGTATTGCCCACCGATCTTGACACTCCCCTTACTTCCGATAATGGTCATGGAACTTTCTAAATTCCCTCCCCACACGGCAGTTGAATAGTTTAAACACCCCATGCCACCTTCGACAAAATCGAAATTGACAAGACCTGAGTCTTCAAAATCCGTTGAGTTACTGTGATTAAAATCTCTGAACTTCCCTTGAATGTTGGTAATATCACCAAACAACCAATACATGATATCTATAAAGTGAGAAAACTGTGTAAAAAGAGTTCCTCCATCTAAATCCGCTGTTCCTTTCCAACCACCTTTCTTATAGTATCGGTCATCCCGATTCCAATAGCAATTGAGTTGCACATTGAAAATATCTCCCAACACACCTTTCTCCACCACATCTTTGATCCAAACGGACGGTGGAGAGTAACGGTTCTGCATTACACAAAACACATGCCTGTTAGCCTTTAAAGCCTTATAAATAACCGCTTCGCAGTTGGCTTTAGACAACCCCATTGGCTTTTCACAGACCACATGTTTTCTGGCATCCAATGCCATCATACACTGCTCAGCGTGTAAACCATTTGGCGTACATATATTTATGACGTCTACCTCCGTACCTTCCAGAAGTTCCTCCAATGATTTGTAGAAATCAACACCTACAAAACCATCTATTCCCAATTCGTCCGGTTCCCTCACATCACACAAAGCGACCAATTCCGACTCGCTGTTCCTGCGAATCATCTCCGCATGTCGCTTCCCAATATGACCGCAGCCTATTACTGCAAACCTGATCTTATCCATTGATCTTGCTTACTTTATTTTCTTCCAACCTGTATTCGTCTCCACTTTCCGGACATGTAGCCCTGCCGGAGCCATCGAAGTTTAATCGATGACCATACTCACTCACCCAGCCAATTTGTTTTGCCGGATTACCCACCAACAAGGCATAGGGAGGAACATTTTTTGTCACAACTGCCCCTGCTCCGATAAGAGCAAATTCTCCAATATTATTGCCACAAACAATTGTGGCATTTGCACCAATGGAAGCTCCTCTTTTCACCAGTGTCTCGGAATACAATCCTCTTCTATTTACTGCGCTCCTCGGATTGATCACATTGGTAAATACCATTGATGGTCCGAGAAAAACATCGTCTTCGCAAATCACCCCTGAGTAAATAGAAACATTATTTTGCACTTTCACATTGGTACCAAGCTGCACCTTAGGTGATACGACCACATTTTGTCCAATATTGCAACGCTCTCCAATCTTACAATCAGGCATAATGTGAGAAAAATGCCAGATTTTGGTTCCGTCCCCGATTTCGCACCCTTCATCAATCACGGCAGTTTCATGCGCAAAATAACTCATGACAGAATGGTATTTGATTGAGAAACATTCACTCTATTTTCGAATATAATCGGCAAAATCGTTGTGTTCTTTTTTATAAAGTTCTTCTTCCGGCAGTGAGCGAAAATAATCGTAGGTGATTTTAAGTCCCTCCGATCTTGAAACTTTTGGCTCCCAGCCCAACAATGCTTTGGCCTTGTCAATATTCGGCCGGCGCTGCTTGGGGTCGTTGATTGGAAGCTCCTTGTAAATTACTTTTTGTTTTGTTCCGGTTAACTTAATGATTTCTTCGGCGAACTCTCCGATAGAAATTTCATCGGGATTACCAATATTTACAGGGTCCACACAGTCGCTCATCAATAACCGGTAGATTCCTTCTACCAGGTCATCCACAAAACAAAAAGACCGTGTTTGTGAACCATCGCCAAAAACCGTGAGATCTTCACCCCTTAAAGCCTGACCAATAAATGCTGGCAAAACACGCCCATCGTTCAGTCTCATTCTGGGACCATAAGTGTTGAATATTCTAACAATTCTTGTTTCCACACCGTGGTAGGTGTGATAAGCCATGGTCATCGCTTCCTGAAAGCGCTTTGCTTCATCATACACCCCACGTGGACCTACCGGATTAACATTCCCCCAGTAATCTTCAGTTTGTGGGTGAACTGTTGGATCACCGTAGACTTCAGATGTAGAAGCAACAATAATTCTGGCATTCTTGGCTTTGGCCAATCCCAAACAGTTATGCGTTCCCAGGGAACCTACTTTCAGGGTTTGAATAGGTATTTTAAGATAATCAATTGGACTCGCCGGGGAAGCGAAATGGAGTATATAGTGTAAATCACCTTCGATGGAAATATGCTCAGACACATCGTGATTGACGAAAGTGAACGATTCATGCTCCATCAAATGTTGGATATTACTCATCCGTCCGGTGATAAGATTATCCATCGCAACCACCTCATATCCTTCACGGATAAACCTGTCGCACAAATGCGAACCTAAAAACCCAGCGGCGCCTGTAATGAGTACTCGTTTGTTCAAACTGCTATTCCGTTATCCTTTAATTGTTTGCCGCCCAATACTTTCGTAATAAAAACCAAGGTCTCTCATGTTGGTAAGATCGTAAAGATTCCTGCCGTCAAAAATTACATTATCTTTCAGCAATCCCTTGATTTTATCAAAATCAGGAGTTCGGAAGACTTGCCATTCGGTAGCTATAAGAAGGGCATCAGCCCCATCAAGAATTTCATATCCGTTCGACCCGTATTCAATTTTATCACCCACTGCGGATTTTACGTTTTCCATTGCTTCCGGATCGAACGCCCGGATCTTGGCTCCTGCCTCAGTTAAAGCATCGATCATGTAAAGAGCCGGAGCCTCCCTAATATCATCAGTATCCGGCTTAAAGGCCAATCCCCATAGCGCAAATGTTCTTCCTGTTAAGTCGTCTCCGAAGTAATTCTTTATTTTCTGAACAAGTGTGAATTTCTGTCTGTGATTCACTTCCATTACCGACTCGATAATGCTAAAATTGTATCCGGCCTCTTTTCCTGATCTGGCAAGCGCCTGTACATCCTTGGGAAAACAACTTCCTCCATAACCGATTCCTGGAAATAGGAACCTTTTACCAATTCTGGAATCAGAGCCAACACCCTGTCTTACTGCGTCCACATCGGCACCAACTAACTCACAGAAGTTAGCTATTTCATTCATAAAGGTAATCTTGGTGGCAAGAAATGCATTTGCGGCATACTTCGTTAATTCAGCAGACTTCTCATCCATAAAGTAGATGGGATTACCCTGCCTTACGAAAGGCTTGTATAGCTTATCGAGTATCGACCTGGCCTTGGCTGATGAAGTCCCGATTACCACCCGATCCGGCTTCATAAAATCGTCAACCGCAAAACCTTCACGCAAAAATTCGGGATTAGAAACAACGTCAAAATCTACCGGTGAAGATTTGGCAACGGCTGCATTTACCTTTTCGGCTGTTCCAACAGGTACCGTACTCTTATCAATAATTACCTTGTACTCCGTCATGATCTGACCAAGCTGCTCGGCTACTGCTAATACATAGGAAAGATCTGCAGAGCCGTCTTCTCCCGGAGGAGTTGGAAGTGCCAGAAAAATAATCTGACTCTGGTCGATCGCTTCTTTCAGATTGGTTGTAAAATGTAACCGTCCTTGCTGAATGTTTCTTTCAAAAAGCACATCAAGGTGCGGCTCATAAATAGGCACTTCGCCCGCCTTCATCATATCGACTTTTTTCTCGTCGATATCCACGCAAATTACATTGTTCCCGGTTTCTGCAAAGCATGTACCAGTTACTAACCCAACGTAACCCGTTCCAACTACGGCTATATTCATTTGCTAATAAATTCTTTTACTGATTGCGTGATGTATTCCAACTGATCTTCTGTTAATTCGGTATGCATTGGCAGCGAAATTACAGAATCACATAGTGCCAGAGTAACCGGGTACTTCTCATCATCAAACCCCTCACGTTTATAGGCCTCCTGGTGATGTAATGGAACCGGATAATAGATCATAGCAGGTATGCCCTTCTCCGCCAGAAAATCTTTTAGCCCGTTTCTATCAATTCCGTTCGTTTTCAGGGTATACTGATGAAATACGTGCGTAGAATTAGCTGATCTTGCCGGAGTTTGCAACTGCGGGACATCTGCAAACGAGGCATCATAATAATCTGCAGCTTTATTCCTGTTTGAACAATACTGATCGAGGTTTCTCAACTTAATCCTTAATACAGCAGCCTGAATGCTATCCAATCGGGAGTTTACTCCCAGCCTGTCATAATAATATCTTTCTCCCATTCCATGATTAACAATGGAACGTAATTTTTCCGCCAGGTCATCATCATTTGTAAACAAAGCTCCACCATCTCCATAGCACCCCAGGTTTTTTGACGGAAAAAACGATGTTGTTCCAACATCACCAATTGTTCCAGCCTTTCTCACCGTACCATCAGAGAAGGTATATTCCGCTGCGATGGCCTGTGCAGTATCCTCTATCACCGCCAAACCATGTTCTTTGGCCAAAGCCATAAGTGGTTCCATGTCCGAACACTGACCGAACAGATGAACCGGAACAATCGCTCGGGTTTTATTGGTAATGTGCTTCTTCACCTCGTTCAGATCAATATTGAACGTATGGGGATCAACATCTACGATGGTAGGCACAAGCCCCAACAAGCCAATTACTTCCACCGTTGCGGCGAACGTAAAATTCGTTGTGATTACTTCATCTCCGGGTTTTAACCCAAGTCCCATCATTGCTACTTGCAGTGCATCCGTACCATTCGCGCATGGAATAACATGTTTAACCCCCAAATACACCTCCAGCTCCGATTGAAAAGACTTCACCTCCGGGCCGTTTATATACTGGGAAGAAGAAACTACATCGAGAATGGCTCTATCAACCTCAGATTTGATCTCTTCGTACTGCGAAACAAGATCAACCATCTGAATTTTTTTCATGACTTCAGACATAGGATGCGAATATAATCAATCATGAGACTGTGCCACTGGAAATCAGGCGAAATACGCACAATTTATAGCGAAGAATCGTGTTTATTGGATGATGGTGTGAATTGAATGGATGATAAAAGGTTAAATTTGAACCAACAAACGCAGGCTTGAACGTTAAAGTTGACCTTTGAAAGCTGAATAAATTTTCGCTGAAAATCATAGACGTTCAACCGCAAAATGAAATGGCTAACAAGTTAAAGAACATACGCGCCACTTTGCTAGCAATGGTATTGTTGCTGGTTACCGGGACTTTACGTGCGCAGAAGGTTCGCGATAGTTCTGTTGCTATGCCATTGGTAAGTTTATCTTATGCTGCACAACTGCCATTTGGGGATTTGGCTGAGAGATTCGGATGGAACTCCAACATTGGTCTGAATATCGGTTACAAGACTGAGAGCAACTGGATTTTTAGTGGTAATACGCAGTTCTTTTTTGGGAATCAGCTTAGAGACACCTCCATGTTGCGGAACATGTATACCAGTGATGGCCAAATTATCAATCAAAATGGAACTTACGCCAACATTGTGGGGTACGAAAGAGGATGGATTTTTACTGGTGCGGCGGGTAAGCTATTTCCGGTAATAGGTCCCAATGAAAATAGTGGGATTTTGCTCACACTGGGAGGCGGTTTCATGATGCATAAAGCACGTATTGATTCTGAGCAAAATTTGGTTCCTCAATTTACCGGAGACTACCGAAAATTGTACGATAGATACACCACAGGGTTTGCGTTCAACTCGTTCCTCGGCTACCTGCACATGAGCAACAATGGTCTGGCAAACTTTTTTTGCGGGATAGATGTAAGCACCGGTTTTACTCAGGGCCGAAGAGCAAGACAGGTTGGACAAACCACTGAGGAAATTGCCGCGAACCGAACGGACATTATCGCCGGACTCCGCTTTGGGTGGATCGTTCCAATAAGAAAAAGGGCACCTCAAGAATTCTATTTCGACTAAGTATCTCGGTGGGAAAGCTACTATACAATCTTGGCATTGGGGCTTATGCTTTCTCGGTTCATTTAGCCAAACCGTTTAATCCTAAAGCTCGCAAGTGGTTAAATGGAAGGAAACAGCAGAAGTTGTCCTCCCACCCAAATTCCATTTGGTTTCACTGCGCATCCCTTGGGGAATTTGAACAAGCACGTCCGGTCATTGAAGAGATCAAAAAGCACAAGAAGGAGCAAAAAATCGTAATCACATTTTTTTCCCCGTCGGGATATGAGATTCGAAAGGACTATGAACTCGCCGATGCCGTCTATTATTTACCTCCGGACACACGAGCAAATGCCAACCATTTTATAGAAACTGTGCAACCTTCCAGGGCCATTTTCGTGAAGTACGAAGTTTGGCACCATTTCTTTCAGACAATTAAGAGTAACAATATTCCTCTTTACCTTATTTCTGCCACATTCAGGAAAGATCAGATCTATTTTAAATGGCACGGAGGTTTTATGAAAAACACCTTGAATCTGGTTGATCAAATTTTTACTCAAAACCAGGCGTCAACAGACTTACTGACGGCGCATGGATTTAAAAATGTAACTACGGCGGGAGACACGCGTTTTGATCGTGTACTGGCCCAGGCTTCCAAATCGAACTCAAACGACCTGATAGAAAAGTTTAAGGGAGATTCTATACTAATAATAGCTGGCAGTTCCTGGCCTTTGGAGGAGAACCTGCTGGCCGCTTCATTTCCGCAACTCCCAAAGAGTGTCAAACTACTCATCGCCCCACACGATGTTTCGGTCACACACATTAATGATATCGAAAAGAAGTTCGACGGCGCAATCAGGTATTCGACGGGAAAACATGATGGTAGGGTAATGATCCTAGATTCAATTGGACAGTTGGCAAGCGCCTATTCGTATGGAGATATAGCAATGGTTGGTGGTGGTTTTACCAATGCCCTGCACAACATTCTGGAGCCTGCAACTTTTGGAATCCCTGTGATTTATGGAAACAACCACCCTAAGTATCCTGAAGGCTCGGATCTGGCCAACGCAGGTGGGGGTTTTTCTGTAAGCAAAGAAGGTTTTTCAGGAATTCTAACCAAACTAGTTACCGACAACCAATTCCGAAATGAAACTGGTAATAATGCGCGTAGGTTTGTTGAGAACCATGCTGGCGCGACAAATACTATCTTATCAAGAATTGAACAGATTAGCTAATTACCATCATTTTGCTAATTGTTGGAAATCGTATTTTCACCAGAAAACCATCTACAATGAAATATTTTCTAGTCACCATCTTGATGGTGTTCAACTTCCACTTATCAATCAAAAGCCAATTTACGCTCACAAGCTATGGAATTAAATACCACCTAATACCAGATTATTGGCATGGCACCTATATTGACGGAAATACACAACTAACAAAAGGTAACTCCACGAGCCATATGCTGGTGAGGTTCTTGAAAACGAATCGACTCGATAAAATTGTTTCTATTGATACCAATGGAATTACAAAGGAACTAACTCCAACTATTAAACAGTATAATGAATTTCGTACTCATATAGCGTTTCAACATGGTGATAGTATTTGCCTGATCTCCTCAACCCGGCTCAAAAAGAAAGCCCCGCTGAACGTAGAAGCCCATTTTTATGACTTGAATCTAAAACCAATAGGCTTCCCGCTAAGATTAGCAGAATTTAAACACGCAAATTCTGCGCTCGTATCGATGAAAATCTCGGAGAATGGAAAGTTTATGTCGTTAGACTTAAAAGGGTGGATGAGTACTGGGCGGTGCTCTGGAAGCCGCTTAATGATTCTTGACAATGACTGGATGATCCTGGAAAGTGTTAAAAACCGGAATGGAAGAGAAGACTTCGAGGACGGTGGCCCCAATTACATTGAGCTTATGAAGCTTAGCGAGCCTGAAAGAAAAAGCATTGCTAAACGAAGAAATGTGGAAAGTGGCTTTACCCTACTTGACATTGACAACCACGGAAACTGTTATTATGATGACCGGGGTAAGACTGACTACTTCGCGCGCCAGTTGGTTGTGTACCGTAAATCTTACAAACAGAAGATGGTAGATAGTGCCGTCATTAAAATACGATTAAGTGATGACATTGCTCGTATATTCAAAGTTTTCACTAATGACGCAAGTGACACAGTTCAATACTTTGGAGGTAAAGCCAGTTTAGTAACCAAAGAAGAAGAAATCATGTTTGGACAGCTGAATTTTAAAGAATCTACTGGTTCAGTTCATTTTTTGGAACATACGGAACTCATAAACAAAACTCATAAACTGTCATTGCACTCAAGTTCAATAAAGCTTCAAGGGATAATGGAAGAGAAAGGCAACTACACACTTGTATACGGTCAGTTGACGTCAAAACAACCTGGAGATTTGTTTGTGCTAAGAATTAAAGAAAATCAATTCTTGTCATCCGAGCGCATTCACAGAGCTAAACAAGAACCATCAAGGTTATCCAAACGAACCAACGTATTTTGCCTGATTGTAAATCAGGAAGACTCCCAATTTCTCTTGTACCAACCAACACTAAACAAACCTCAGGTAGATATGGTAGATCTTAGTAAAGACAAGAATATTCAGAAAGAACATGTATTCGATCTACCAAAGAAGGATCAAAGAATATTTCCACTTGTGTATCGAAAGTTAACTGGCCAAAATACAATTCAACTCATGTTGGTTGAAGATGGAACGAAGTTCAGTCTCCACAAATTGGAGTATGAACTGGAATAGATTTAACCCTTCCTTACCCTTCCTAATTATGATTATCGCTCCACAATTTCCGCATCCTCCAGGATGTAATTTAACTGGTAGAGGTCGTCGGCGTTTAAGCGCAGGATTCCCTTGTAAGTAATCACCTGATCCATGCGAAGATCGGTGTACTCCTTTTTCATTTGGATTTCCATTACCGATTCAGGCCCTGCCTGACCGCAAAAGAAACACTGGCTGTAAGGGTTTGCGGATAGCACATATTCACCCGCAACAATATCAATTGGAATGATATAACCCCGAATCTGCACTTCTTTTCCTGCGTATTTTTTCACGTTTGGGCCAAACGTAGGAACGGCATAATAAGCCTGAAATTCATCCGACCATTTTTCGGTGAACTTAACATCTTGCAAAATCTGCCACGTAATCTTTAAAGGTTCAGAGCCTGTAAACGAAAAGGCCATCACCAGAAATAAAACGAAGGGTACTATTTTCAATCTACTCATCATCTCTCTATTTACTCAACGTTTTTGAAATATCTGTTCTATAGGCTTTCACTGCTGGTATAAATGCAGAAATCAGGCCAATTATTAACGCGACTCCAAGTAAATACAATTCAAAAATAGAGAAATTCCATGCTTCGAAGGTGTAATGATAATTACTTTCTAGTATTCCGGCAACGATCCACATCCCAATGTGCGCGAGCACGAGCGCCAAAATGTACCCAAGAACTGAAAGTATAATCCCTTCCAGTACGATCATAAGAAAAACCTGGCCTTTTTTCGCTCCAAGAACCCTGGTTATTGCGATCTCATAGCCCCGATCTTTCAACGAACTGTAGAGCGAAATAAACACTGAAATGGCTGACATAATCAAAACGAAAACACCCATGAGATTGGCCGTTTGAATTGCAGAGTCTACCAGCTTTAACACGCTATCCCTTTGAATGTCTGGATCCGCGGCTAAAAGCGATGAATTTTTGTTGATCTGCAATGGCAAAAACATTTGACCTCGCTTACTCTTGTACTTGATGAGCATAGCGGTTACCTCCTTTTTGTCATCCGGAATCAGCGCAAGAATACTATCTGTATTAACCGGCTTTAATTCATGATGGTGCCCGTGGTGATGCCCATGATCGTGGTGGGCATGATCATCATGTCCGTGATCGTCGTGTCCATGTTCATCGTGATTGTGTTCATCATGTGTGTGCACATCTAGCGATTCAACGGTATCCATGTCCATATCAATTACAGAATCACCCTGAATCTTCGTTGAATCTGCAATACCAGTACTATCCGTTTCTGGCTGCTCAAGCTCTGATTTTAACTCAAAGGTAGTTTCATTGCCATGACCTGCATGCACTATCCACGAACTGCGGTATTCACACATCAACAGATTGTCAATTACCTTCCCAGTTCTCTTCAGTATTCCCACAATTTCATAAGGAGAATCATCGTGAGCATGATCGTGCTCTTCCAGAAGTTCACCACCAATTCCATGTCCTCCGGTTATTAGCTTTCCTAATTTCAGCTTGTCCTTGTGTTTCTCATAAACGTTGGCACCAATCACAATCTCCATTGGCTTGTTCCACATCCTGCCCTCCGCCAGTTCTCCACCATACATTTCTATGTATTTGGGAATGGTTCCAACTATTCGATCACCTTTATAATTGTCTCCCAGTGAAATCGGAATGGAATAATCGATATAGGGATTGTGTTCCGGCATCATTGGTGGTTTCGGTGGCGCATCAATAAATGGCCTTCTATCGAGCGAAAAAAGTCTACTCTGATGAACATTTCCAGTCGGATTGTCAATATGGTAAACACTGCTCAACACCAACTGCAACGGCGAGCCTTTTGCTCCCACAACCAAATCAACTTCGCCCAGATTTTCCTCAAATTTTTGATTGATCTGGCCTTGAGATAAAATCAATACGACTACAATACCCAATCCGGTAGCCATTAACAGAACAGCCAATCCCGACCTCCAGGGTCGGTACTTAATATTTTTCCAACTAAGTTTTAGCGCGTTCATAGCTCTACTTTATTGCTGAATTGATTTTTAAGTCGATTATCGTGCGTAACAATAAGTAGCGTTGAATTGGCCTTCTTTGAGACTTGCGTCAACAGTTCCAATACGGCATTACAGTTGGTGTCGTCAAGAGCAGAGGTGGGTTCGTCGGCTAAAATCACTTTAGGATTGTTGACCAACGCCCTTGCAATTGAAACCCTTTGCTTCTCACCCTCACTTAACTCCGTTACTTTGGATTTCAACTTGTGCTCTAAACCCAATGCCGATAATATCTGCCTGGCCCTCTCCATATCCGAAGTTCCGCCAGAGAGTTTTTGAGCCAACTGGATGTTCTCAACCACGTTTAGGGCTTTTACAAAGTGTGGTTTCTGGAATATCACGCCAATATTTGCTCCACGGAATTTATCCATCGCCCCTCCGGACATATTCGAAATATCTACTCCTGCAACCTGAATTGTACCCTGATCAGGAGAAATCAACCCTGCCAGTAGGTGCAATAAGGTAGTTTTACCGCAACCAGATTGACCGAGAACCAAGGCATGCTCGCCCTGCTCGAAAGCAAAATCGGGAAACGAAATTGGATTCGATGCCGAATAAGTGAATTTTATGTCCGATACTTTAATCATTAAAATCCTGTAATGGCCACGGTGCATGAACGGTTGAACGGCGCCTCATTCTGAACGTATGGATGCTGAATATTCAGAAACATTGTTTTTCCATCCGGTGTGAAATAAGCTCCTGTGGTTTCACAACCCTTTGGCCCTATAGCAAACCTACGTAAATCTGACACTGTTGGATTTTCGGTGTTCATGTCTAAAAAATACACTTCATTTACAATTCTGCCAGCGGCTTCTACATGAACGGGCAATCTGTTCAAGTCAGTTGCATCAATATCTTCACATATAACAAGGAAGTTGGTTCCATTGATCTCCACGGATTCGATGCAATCCGGATTGGACATAATTTTGGTTGGATCGTTCGGGTCCACACCACCTTCTAAATAGCTTCGCATTTTGTTTGTTGCCGGGTCGAACTCCAGGATTCGCCCATGAACATCTGAATAAACATTGTTCCCTACATGAAAATGATCTGCGTAATGCCTGGATGGAACGGCTCCTTCATCCACTTTAGATGTCCAGTCATATTGCGCATTTCCTGTTTCGGCAATGTATAGCTTGCCATTCACTTCAGTTAGCCACTCATGACGCTGAAACAAAGTAGCTCCACCTTGTAACGCGTATTTTCTGCATTCAATTAAAGCACTGGTATCTCTGGGAATATCAATCCATGAACCGGATTCTCCATCTTCGGATTGCTTGTATACGGATAGCTGCCCCTTTGAATAATCTCCCATTTCGTCTGCCACAAAGCGGTAAAAGTAGGCTGAAGGGAAGTCGTCGGTTAGATAAACCGTTTTACCATCGTCCATGCATTGTGCGTCCTCATGCATGAAGCGCCCCATGCTGTATAACTTTTGAATCGGCTGGCGCGTAACCGGGTCAATCTCCACCATATAACCAAAGTTGGTGTAGGCATCCCGCCCATTGACTGGGTCAAGGTTACTGATATACTTACCTCCGTAGCTAATATTTTTGTTTGATAACGGATAGGTCTCTTCGGCGCTCAAGATGGTTCCCCATGGAGTAATTGTACCACCACAGTTCCGATGTGTATCTCTGATTGGACGGAAATCAACGTGGTGAAAATCTGAAATTACTGTCCATTTCCCGTCAACAACTTTCACTTCGAACACTGTACCTCCACCGCCATCTCCCAGATCGGCATTCACGTAACGGTCTTCATGCCCTACATAAAGCCAGCCATGTTCATTCGAATCATTGATCGGGATAAACACAGCTAAATCATGTTTTCCCTTTGCCGGAAATTTTTGACCATCTGCCCGGGTTACCATATCCCTTTTCTCCGTGAACAAGATTTGATATTCGAACCCTTCGGGCAACTCTAAATCCATCGAGTTAAAATTCGTATCAATCTCCCTGAAGAGCGAATCGACACTATAAGTAAGCGGCTGATCAATTACTAACTCTGAAGAGTCCGTGTAAGATTGTTCCTCCGACTCTACAATTTGGTTTTCCTCCTGACCACCAGCACAGGAAATTAGCACGATTAATGGAAGGAGTAGTTTTCTCATGATTCGGATGGTTTGTTTTCCGTGCCTTCGCCCGCACCATTCTCTACTGTTTTCATTTTGTGCTTCTCTGCTCTATCTGGCTCTTCGTGTTTAAAAGATCGAATCATCAGGTAAATACCTACCAAAACCAGAGGTATTGAAAGGTACTGCCCCATGTTTAGAAAGGAATCTTCAGAAATAGCATCCGCCTGATGTTCTTTCACAAACTCGACCAGAAATCTTGCTCCAAAAAGCAAGCTGAGAAACAGGCCAAACAAAAATCCGGTTTTCCTGTACATTTTCTTCTTAAAGAACAACCACCATAACAGTCCGAAAATGGCCAGATAACAGAGTGCTTCGTAAAGTTGAGCCGGATGCCTTGGAAAAGGCCCAGGATTAAATGGGTTTTCAGGCCAGTATTTGAACTTGAAAGCCCAGGGAACATCTGTTTTCACCCCCATGATCTCATGGTTAAACAAATTTCCCATTCTGATGAAAAAACCAGCTAATGAAATTGGAACGGCGACTCTGTCAAAGATCCAAAGCATTGGTTTATCCTTGAGCATCTTTCTCCAGAAAATGATAAGGGTTAGTACAATGGCAATAGCTGCACCGTGACTGGCCAGGCCACCTTCCCGAATATTTAATATTCGCCACAGGTCATCTTTGTAATCATCCCACTCGTAGAAAAACACATGCCCTAGCCTTGCTCCCACTACTGTGGCAATTAACACCCAGATCAAAAGCTTATCGAGGACCTTAAGACTTACCCCTTCCCGTGTAAAGATTCTGGAAAAAATCTTATATCCAAGAAAGAAGGAAATGGCAAAAAACAACCCGTAATAACGGATCTCAAAACCATCCTCACCGCCTATTCTGAATAGTGCCGGATCAACGTTCCAGTTTATGGCCAGTAAATTCATCAGCTTATTTGTCTTCTTTACCTTCCGGTTCCGGGAAAATATTATTCTTTGGATAGATATCCGCCATTCTTCTGGTGGGGTCGATTTCTATTTTCTCAATTTTCTTCTGCGGAATATCTAACACCAAATCGTACGTTGGATAAGTCCATCCCCAATCTTCATGAACCTTGTCGAATTGCACAATATCAGTTCCTTTTTCTCCTCTCATGATCTGAAGTGGAATATAATGCCATTGCTCTGTTCCATCTGTTAAGGTAACCTTAACGTCTAGTGGCATAGGCATCTCTCCCTTTCGTTCTAAGGTAACCACGGTAGTTTTCTTATCCTTCTCTACTTTCTTAACCGTGTAATCTATTGTATTAATCGTACCGATAAACTGCTCCATGTACCAATCCAATTCCAAACCGGAAATTTTTTCCATGACCCGTTTGAAATCATCGGGAGTTGGATGTTTAAACCTCCACAGATTGTAATACTCCAACATCCCTTTCTGGAAGGCTTCCTTACCCACTACATAACTCAATTGATGCAGAAAAACAGCCCCTTTCGAATAAACCGAAATTCCGTAGGTTCGGTTCTTCTTGTAATGATCAGCATGCGTGGTTAACGGTTCCTGATCATCTGATCGGGCCAGCATGTAGTAGCCTAAATAAGAATTCTTCAATGGGTTCAGTTCATTTTTCTCGTAAAGGTGGTCTAAGCACATGGCCTGGGCATAAGACGTAAAACCTTCATCCATCCACGGATACTTTGACTCATTGGTAGCCATCATACCCTGGTACCAACTGTGGATACTTTCGTGCACGGTAACACTGATGAGTCCGCCTAACGAACCATGACTGGTAATCAGCGTACACATTGGGTACTCCATACCTCCGTCTCCGCCCTGAATAATTGAGTATTGCGGGTACGGATACTCACCAAAGTTCTTGTTCATGAATTCGAAGCAGCCAACCGCATAGGGCTGCATCTTCTCCCAGTTCTCGGCCAGCGTGTCTGTTTGATAGAAAAAATGCAGACGCGTACCATTGTCCATTTTTACAATATCGTGTTTGTAATCCGGATCTGCTGCCCACGCGAAATCGTGAACGTTTTCAGCTTTAAATCGCCAATGCAAAATATCTCCTTCAGGCCTCTTTACCTGATCTTTGGGCACATAACCATGCCCTATTTCTGTTGGGTTTTGCAGAACTCCGGTTCCTCCGATCACATACTTCTTGTGCATGTGAATGGTCACATCAAAGTCTCCCCATACTCCGTGAAACTCTCTTCCAACATACGGATTAGCATGCCAACCATCCTTATCGTATTCAGACATTTTCGGATACCATTGAGTCATTGAATAGTCAATTCCTTCTTTGCTCATTCTACCTGAGCGACGAATTTGTAAGGGAACCTGGCTATCGAACTCCATTTCGAACTGAACCGTACTGGCGGGCTTAATCGGTTTCGGTAAACTCACTTCCAGCACCGTACCCACTACCTGAAATTCGACGGGCTCTCCTTCGTACTTGAGAGATTTAATTTTATGGTAACCTACCTCATTTTCTTTCAACCTGGAGATTCTATCTCCAACTCGCGGATCAGGATCGGAAATTGTTCTCGATCGAACATCCATCATTGAGTTGGGTTGAAACGCATTGAAATACAAGTGGTAAAACACTTTATGCAATTCGTCGGGTGAATTATTGGTGTAATTGATCATTTGTTTACCCGAGAACTGATGTTTTTCATGATCGAAGGTGATATCCATTTTGTATTGGATCCTCTGTTGCCAGTAGCCCTGTGTCATTTCTACCGGCTTATTCAGAGTAGGTGGGGTTACCGGCGGACGCTGTGCGTTGGCTGTAAGGATTATACAAAGCAGTCCTGATAATATTATAATACTTTTCATTTCTCTTAAGTTTCTTAGAGGTTTACAAGAACTGTTCCTTTGTGAGGTTCAGCCATTCAAGTGTAGAATTGCAGAAGATATCTTCCACCACTTCATCTTCGAGCCCCATTTCGGTAACAAATTTTCCAATTTCAAGGTCTCCGAGCGGGAACGGATAGTCGGTTCCAAGAGTAACTCTCTTAGAGCCCTGCATTTTCAGTACGTACTCCAGCATGATAGGGTCGTGGGTAATACAATCTACCCAAAACTTGCCCAGATATTCCCTGGGATTCACCGGGTTGTCGATTGCCACCAAATCCGGTCTGCAATTGAACCCGTGTTCCACTCTACCGATTGTAGACAGGAAGGACCCGCTGGCGTGAACGAAGTTCAGTCGAAGTCCAGGCAGTCTTTCCATCACTCCACCAAAAATCATTGAACAGATCGCTCTTGAGGTTTCGGCCGGCATTCCAACCAGCCAAGGCAACCAATATTTCTCCATGTGTTTTTTGCCCATCATGTTCCATGGATGAACCATAACGGCCAATCCAAGCTTGGCACATGTCTCAAAAACTGGAAAGAACTCGGGTTCATTTAAGTTCTTATTATTTATGTTAGAACCTATCTGAATCCCTACTAATCCAATCTCTTTTATACGATGTAATTCCTTTACCGCCAGCTCGCTGTCTTGCATTGGAACAGTTCCCAAACCTATGTAGTTCTTGGGATATTTGTGAACAATGTCTGCGATATGATCGTTCAGAAACTCCGAAATTTCCAGGCAATCATTTGGCTTTGCCCAGTAGGAAAAGAGTACAGGAATGGTGCAAATAACCTGCACTTGTGTGTCGAACTGCAGATACTCATTGATCCGTACTTCCGGATTCCAGCAATTTTCGTGAATCTCCCGAAAAAATTTACTGTCTTGC
This sequence comes from Parvicellaceae bacterium, assembly GCA_965267315.1. Classification (GTDB taxonomy): domain Bacteria; phylum Bacteroidota; class Bacteroidia; order Flavobacteriales_D; family Parvicellaceae. The sequence continues at coordinate 1,733,706 of OZ253949.1, read as the reverse complement.
ATCATTCTGGCCCAACCAGGTTTGTGATGATCTAAATGAATAAATCCACCATATCCGAATTTTTCCGCCCACCTTGGCATTTTATCGGGCATCAGATGAGTATGCATGTCAATTTTAAGCATGACAACAAGCCTTTTTATTAATTGAAGCACCTTTTTCAGGCGCAACATAATTCTTACTTCTACGCTTTGGGTTAGGAGGAACAGGATCCGGACCCCAGGTACCCAGTGGATGGCACTTACCTAGTCTTTTAATTCCGAGCCACATTCCCTTAAGTGGCCCCCATTCTTCTATTGCTTCAACTGTATACTGAGAACAGGAGGGTTCGTGGCGGCAAGTTGAAGGATAAAAAGGGGAAATCATCCACTGATAAAGCCTTACAGGGATAATAAAAATGGTATTTATAATCTTCCTCATTAAGGGACGGGGAAGTTAGCAAGAATTTAGGAGGTACGCTAGGGTTTTGGGCAATGGGAAAACAAAAAAGCGGGGCTTCGTCCCCCGATATTTATCGGGACAGCCTGACTGCTTTTCTGCGGTGTGTTTTGTTGGAAAACAAAAAAGCTGCCTCCTTCGTCAAGCTCAGGGTGACAGCTTTTTTTGAATATCATTAGGCGGACTACTTAATTCCCAGTTTCTTTTTGATGTCTTTTGGGATTCCGTCTTTATGAATCATGATGTTCATGGTCTTGTACCTTGCATAAGGGAAAGACGCATAAAAATATCCATCACAATCGTTATGCTTAGTCCCCCAGGAGTTCTTCACGATGAAGTACTTGGTTCCATTTTGATCCTTGATCACACCGGTAATATGCATCCCATGATCATCAGTTGTTTCCTGAATATCAAAGGCTTCCTGTCTTTCTGCCTGCGTAACGATTCTCTCTTCAACAGGAGACATAAATGCGTTTGAAATCTTCTCGGCTCCAGCCGTGTTGAAGTATTTATCATCTTTTCCTTTTTTCTGGATAGTGGTTTCATCCTTTGGAAGGATAGCTAAACCATCTCTGAACGAGAAGCCCTTTTCAGACACATCAGCTCCCCAGGCAAAGGTGTATCCGTTCTTCACAGACTCTTCCATCACTTTCATAAGTTCATCTAGAGGAAGGTTGTAACAAGTTCTCATTGCCCAGTTGTCCTGAACTTCCAAAGCAAACTGGCTATAGAACGGATGATGCGTGTAAGAGGTTAAGGAAACATAATCACTCATATCCAGACCAAGTTCTTTTTGATAAGATTTTGGTGTATACTCTTTACCTTGATACTGGAACTTAAAATCTTCCATATTATCATCCGGCAAATCTCCCAAATAAGCATCAACAACGCCCATAATTGCTTTTTTCCAGTTGTTAGTCAGCTTGCCTCCCTGTGGTTTCTTAGCAAGCACTTCCACCATCGCACGCATCATTTGCTCCATTTCCTCATGGTTGTGAGAATCTGAACCGTAGTTCAATCCTTTATACACCTCTTCCGGAACAATTCCATAACGCTCTATCACCCACGGAATGTCGTGAAATGCACCTCCCTGACCAAAGTTGAAAGTACCGTACATTCTGAGATAGTTCTCCGCCTTACCCACGTAGGCGTTCCGAACAATGAACATCTCTGAAAGGTCATGCTTTCCCTTTCCGGTTCTCAACAACTCTGACTCAAAATACGAGAGGGCTGAAAAACTCCAACATGTACCCGTTCGGTTCTGGTTTTGAACATCCGTAGCGTCATTGTCTGCAATGATCTCAAACTTGTATTCGCTTCCCTTTTTATTCGTTAATGGTTCTTCTTCCTGTGCAAACGCACTCCCTGAAGCAAACATCAGTGCAAAAAGCGCAGTTGTTTTTATTGTCTTACTATTCATAATCCTGTTAATTCAGTGTATAATCTGTTGTGCCATCCCTGTTGTCTTTCAGTTTCACACCAACGGCATTCAATTCATCTCTTATTTGGTCGGAAAGGGCATAATTTTTATTTGCTTTGGCTTCTTTCCTCATGTTGATCAACATCTTGACCACTCCGTCCAAAGCATCGCTATCTCCCTTATCGTCAGGCAATAACCCCAGGACATCCGTAATCATTCCGTTGAACGTTTCGAGTAGCAATTTACCTGATTCTTCAGAAATATCATCAATTTCTCCACGAACGGCGTAACTATTAATCTTGTTTACCAGTTCGAACAGGGTGGCGATGGTTCGGGGCGTGTTAAAATCGTCTCCCATAAATTCGTAACACTGCAGACACAGTTTTCGAATCTCCGCATCCTTATCAGCATCAACCGTGCCAGCCTTCAAAGCAAGTTTATTCAGGGTTTCCTGAGCTGTCATTAGCTTGTTATAGCCCTTTTCTGCTGCGGTTAACGCTTCACTTGAGAAATCAAGCGTACTCCGATAATGCGCTTGCATCATAAAAAACCGAACCACCATGGGCGAATATGCTTTCTCGAGAAGGTCGTTATCACCAGAGAACAACTCATGGGGTTCCAGTGTGTTGCCGGTAGACTTGCTCATTCTCTTTCCATTAAGCGTAAGCATGTTTCCGTGCATCCAGTACTTAACAGGATCAACTCCATTGGCACCTTTTCCCTGAGCTATTTCACACTCGTGATGCGGGAATTTCAAGTCCATGCCTCCACCATGTATATCGAATTGAGCACCTAAATATTTGGAGCTCATTACAGTACATTCCAAATGCCATCCGGGAAACCCTTCTCCCCACGGAGATTTCCATCTCATAATGTGTGCCGGAGACGCTTGTTTCCAGAGTGCAAAATCTCTTGGGTCACGTTTCTCACTCTGACCATCCAGGTCTCGGGTTCCTTCTAAAAGATTCTCAATATCACGACCTGATAATCTCCCATAATGATTGCCCTCATGGTATTTCAAAACATCAAAATACACAGATCCATTCACTTCATAAGCCAGTCCTTTTTCGATCAAATCCTGTGTCATTTCTATTTGTTCGAGGATATGGCCTGTAGCGGTTGGCTCTATCGTAGGAGGAACTGTATTGAACCGTTCCATAATCTGATGGAAGTAAACCGTGTATTTCTGCACGATTTCCATCGGTTCCAACTTCTCCAACCGGGATTGTTTAACGAATCGGTCGTTCTCCACATTGCCGTCATCGGTTAGGTGACCGGCATCGGTAATATTACGAACGTATCTTACCTTATAGCCAAGGTGCGCAAGGTAACGGTACACCATATCGAAACTCAGAAAAGTTCTGCAATTACCCAGGTGCACATTGCTGTAAACCGTTGGACCACATACATACATCCCTACATTGGGACTGTCTATGGGCTCGAACTTTTCCTTTTCTCCTTTAATGGAGTTGTGTATAAAAACCGGGTGGGCTTCGAATTTAGACATTGGTTTAAATATCAAGCTTATTGTCCAATCCTACGTGCTTGAGGAACTCCATCTTTACATTTGGGTCTGCGAACTTACCACCGTAATAACTGGTTACCGTTGAACTATGAGTGTCATTCACTCCTCTCATACTTACACAAAGATGTTTAGCATCAATAACACATGCCACGTCTTTGGTGCCTAAGGTATCCTGAAGTTCTTTTACAATTTGTACCGTTAGCCTTTCCTGTACACTCGGACGTTTTGCATAATAGCGAACAATCCGATTGATTTTTGAAAGTCCGATCACGTTTTCTTTTGCAAAATAAGCCACATGTGCCCTTCCGACAATCGGCACGAAGTGATGTTCACAAACGGAATAAACTTCAATGTCTTTTTCCACGAGCATTTGATCGTACTCGTATGCATTGTTGAATAGTGAAACGGCTGGTTTATTCTTCGGATCCAGTCCGGAGAATATCTCTTCCACATACATTTTTGCCACTCGCCTTGGGGTTCCTGATAAGCTGTCGTCAGTAAGATCAAGCCCTAGCGTGTGCATAATCTTTTCGAAATGATTCTCGATAATCGCGATTTTCTCTTGATCATCTAATTCAAATGCGTCTGTTCGAACAGGAGTATCTGAGGAGGTTCCGACGTGGTCTTCTCCTAGCGCCTCGATGTTTTTCAATTCAGTCATTTTTTAAGAAGCTGTAAATATAGTTATAAGATGTTAGATCGTTCGCTCCAACCGCTATCGGAGCTTACTGCTAGACCTATTCCGCTGCGCTTCACCTGTAAGACAAAAGATTTATTTACTTCTTCTTAAAAGCCGCAGCTAATTAACAGTACCTGACGTCTAACCCGAACACACTAACAATAGCGGGCAGAGTTTGTTTATGAATAATTGAATTGCAAGCACTAATTTTGCATCGATGTCACTTTTAGACACATACGGTCGTAAGCATGACTATTTGCGGATTTCGCTCACAGACAAGTGTAATCTTCGCTGCAGCTATTGCATGCCTTCTGAACATTATGCCGGTTTACCGAACAAGAAATTGATGACGGCAGATGAAATTCTGGGGATTGCTCATGAATTTGTGCGACTTGGTGTTCGAAAAATTCGCATAACAGGTGGGGAGCCACTTGTGAGATATGACATATCTGAGATTCTTTCCGGATTGACTGCTCTGAACTGTCAGTTGGACATCACATCCAACGGAGTTTTACTCGACCGATACTGGAACGAGTTGGAAACGTCAGGTATTAAAACTTTGAATCTTAGTCTGGACACGTTGAACCGGGAACGATTTAAGACACTGGCCCGGCGGGACGATCTGGAACGCGTTCTTCACAATATTCAGGAGGCTGTTCGGAGAGATTTTAAGGTAAAGCTGAATTGCGTAGTGATTGCCAATTTCAACGAAGATGAGATTCTGGATTTTGTTGGTTTGACCAGAGGCTCCGCCATTGATGTCCGGTTCATTGAATTTATGCCATTTAATGAAAATCGATGGGAATGGGAAAAAGTAGTGTCTTTAAGAACCATTCTGGAGCGAATTGAATCTAAGCACAAGATAAAGCCGCTGGAATCACACCCCAATTCAACGGCAAAGCAATTTGAGATAGAGGGACACAGCGGGCGAATTGGTGTGATTAGCTCGGTTACTTCTCCTTTTTGCTCCGGCTGCAACCGGATGCGATTGACCGCAGACGGAAAGATGCGGAATTGTCTATTCTCTACTGAAGAGTTTGATTTAGTTGGTGTTTATCGCAACGGAGGAGACCTGGAAAAAGCTATCAAAGAGTGTTTAAGTGGCAAGAAGAAAGAACTTGGTGGTTTACCTCAGTTTCAGGATCAGGACAAAGTACTCCAATCAATTTCTGATCGAAGCATGATTGGGATTGGGGGGTAGCTACCGGTGGTGGTTGAATGTTGCTAGCGACGGCTAATTAACGTTGTCATCCTTCGTCAAGCTCAGGATGACAATCTGTTGATGTGGCAACCATATGCTCAGGATGACAACCCTAGGCTTAGGATGACATTAGACTAACACACAAGAAACCTCATGCTGATCATGAGGATCTTGGGTTTCCGGTAACATTCCGATCCATGAAACAGTCTTAGCGCTGACTAATATTGACTAATGGCGCCCTATTGCTAGTTTAATGCGAACGAAACCACCATATCATCCTGCTCTACCATAGTTCCGCCTTTCAGATAAACCTGATCAATAACGCCTTCAAAAGGAGAGGTGATTGTACTCTCCATTTTCATTGCCTCTATGATGAAAAGAGGATCGTTTTTCTTTACATGATCTCCTGATTTCACCAACACGCTGCTTAGACTTCCTTGCAAAGGTGCTCCAACCTGATTCTGTTCAACTGCTTTTAAGTTTACAACTACACTTGACAGGGCATTCTTATCCTTTACCTTTATGACCCGGGTGGTTCCGTTAAATTCGAATGACACGGAACAAACCCCTTCATGATCTGGCTCTGAAACATACAGGAGCTTCACTAAAATTGACTGCCCGTAACCTAATCGCACAAGAATCTCCTCGTTCGGCTTTAACCCAAAGAAAAAAGCTTTAGTTGGCAACGGAAACAAATCTCCGTAGTTCCTGTAATCCTCATAATACTGCCTAAACACCTTCGGATATAATTTATAACTAAGGAAGTCTAGTTCCGTGCATTTATTACCAAACTCCAATTGAAACGCTTTAAACTCTTCTTCAAAATCGATAGGTTCCAGATGTTCATTGGGCCTATTCTTGTAAGGCTGTTCGTCCTTCAGGATCAGCTTGCTAACTTCTTCAGGAAAACCACCGGGAGTTTGCCCCAGATCACCTCGAAATAGTGCTTTAACAGAATCTGGAAAAGAGAGGCTTTCACCCTTTTCAATAACGTCCTTCACCGTCAAATTATTCGAGGTCAAAAACATCGCCATATCTCCGACCACTTTACTGGAGGGAGTCACCTTTACAATGTCCCCAAATAGTTGATTTACTTCCTGGTAATTTTTCTTTATGGTCTCAAACTTGTCCTCCAGCCCCAAACCTCTGGCCTGTGGCCTAAGATTAGAATACTGACCCCCGGGAATTTCATGGTCGAACACTTGTGCAGTTCCTGCTTTTAAGCCGGATTCAAATGGGTAATAAACTTCTCTTACGGCCTCCCAGTAGTTCGAGAATTCATTGAGACTCTCAATATTCATAGGCCTTTCTCTTTCCGTTCCCTCCAACATCTTTACGATAGAGTTAAAGTTCGGTTGTGAGGTTAAACCACTCATCGACGCAAGCGCAACATCTATAACGTCTACTCCCGCCTCTACTGCTTTCAAGTAGGTAGCAACCTGCAGTCCGGAAGTATCGTGTGTATGCAAATGGATTGGAATATCCAGTTCTTCCCGCAGCTTTGAAACCAGCACTTCTGCCGAATATGGCTTTAACAGCCCAGCCATGTCCTTAATGGCAAGCATGTGAATCCCTTCGTCTCTTAATCGTTTTGCGAGATCTACATAATAATTTAGGGTATACTTATTCTGATGCGGATCCAGTATATCTCCTGTATAGCAGATACATCCCTGCGCAATTGAATTGGTTCTCTCCCGTACCGCTTTGATGCTGACTTTCATCGCTTCAAGCCAGTTGAGCGAGTCAAATATCCTGAATACATCTATTCCATTTTCAGCCGACTTCTCTACAAATTTTTCAATCAAATTATCAGGATAAGCTGTATATCCGACAGCATTTGACCCTCGCAGAAGCATTTGCAGCAGGGTATTTGGCATGTGCTCCCTAAACAGTTGCAGTCGTTTCCATGGACATTCTTTCAGGAATCTATAAGAAACGTCAAAGGTAGCTCCACCCCACACTTCCATGCTAAATACTTGCGGATTGTTTTTCACAAATCTATCTGCAACATTGAGCATGTCTAAAGTCCTCATTCTTGTAGCCAGGAGCGACTGATGTGCGTCTCGAAAAGTTGTGTCGGTATAGTGAATTTTTCTATCCTCACGTATTAACTGAGCAAATTTCTCCGGACCGTGCTTTTCCAATAATTGCTTTGTACCATCAGGGAATGGTGCAAAGCGATCAAAATCAGGAACAACAGGATCGATCAGTACTTTTGATTTATCTACCAATTTCACATCCGGGTTGCCGTTGACAATCGTTTCTCCGAGATACCTCAAAAGCTTAGTACCGCGATCTTGCGAAGGCTCGAAATCAAAAAGCTCCTGGTGCTCTTCAATAAATTGTACTGTACACTCACCAGCTGTAAAAACCTCATGGTTAATGACGTTCTGAACAAACTTAATGTTGGTTTTTACGCCCCTGATCCTGAATTCACTTAAAGCTCTGTTTAGTCGTTGCGCTGTTCCTTTCAAAGTCCTCCCGGACGCACTCACTTTGCACAACATTGAATCAAAAAACGGACTTATTGTAGTACCCGGTGTTGAACTACCTTCATCTAGCCTAATACCATACCCCGCTCCATTCCTATAGGCGATAATTGTTCCATAATCTGGCCTAAAATCGTTCTTAGGATCTTCCGTTGTAATTCTACATTGGATAGCATACCCATTACATTTAATATCATCCTGGCTCCTAATATATATCTGCGGGTGGGACAACGGTCTTCCTGTAGCAATAACAATTTGAGACCGGACAATATCTATACTGGTGATTTCCTCTGTTATTGTATGTTCTACCTGGATTCTGGGATTAACCTCGATAAAATAGATGTTCTCGTTCTTATCCACCAGAAATTCCACCGTACCTACATTACTGTATTCCACATGAGCGCAAATATCAAGTGCATACCGATACAACTTCTCTTTAGTTTCTTGCGCAAGGGAAGAGCATGGAGCAACTTCTACGACTTTCTGAAACCGGCGCTGTACAGAGCAATCTCGTTCGTATAAATGAACCATATTACCTTGTTCATCAGCCATTATCTGAACCTCAATGTGCTTTGGATTTTCAACAAACTTCTCGATAAAGACGGTGTCATCTCCGAATGCTCTTGCTGCTTCATTTGTCGCCTCTCCAAACGCTTTGGGGATTTCCTCTCTTGAACGAATCACCCGCATCCCCCGACCACCGCCACCAGCCGCTGCCTTAAGCATAACTGGAAAACCAATTCTATCCGCTTCCTCTTCAGCCACTTCGACCGAAACCACATCTTGTTGGTTATTCTGAATTACCGGAACGTTGCAGGCAACTGCTACTTTTTTAGCCGCTATCTTGTCTCCCAATTTAGACATTGCCTCGGGGGTTGGACCGATGAACTTAATTCCGTTTTCACGACACTTTGCAGCAAACTTTACATTCTCAGACAAGAAACCATACCCTGGGTGGATTGCGTCAACCCCTTTTTCCTTTGCTAACTTCACAATGGAATCCACATCAAGGTATGGTTTTAGCGCTTCATTGTTGGGGCCAATCTGATAGGATTCATCTGCTTTATACCTGTGTTGGGCGTAGCGATCTTCATGTGTAAAAACAGCTACTGTTCTCACTCCAAGCTCTGCTGCGGCACGCAATATCCGAATAGCAATCTCTCCCCGGTTAGCAACTAATAATTTATTGATTTTAAGGTATTCTTCCGGCCCTTTCATTCAAGTTTCATTTACATACTTTTGACCTTACAAATTTACCTCTCACAACCAGATTTAATGCTGATTCAGATTCATTTAATAAATGATAGTTTTGACGAATGTCTTACTCGAAATCATCCCTTAAGTACGAAAGATTAAAGTTCAAACTTCTTAGTCTCGCTTCAAGAACCTAGTGGTGAACAACAAATGGAACTACTTCTGTTTTTGCACCAATCCGCAATCTTAAAATGTAACTCCCTGCGGGTAGTGATTCTGTTTGAAAAAGCAGAACATCTTGTTGTTGACTGTATTCCACCGGTATCACCCGGCCAAGAACATTAACAACCTCCACCTGAGTCCGGGCACGATCTTGTCCAAGCATAACGGTCAGCATATCATTCGCAGGATTCGGAAACATCAGCAACCCTGACTCAGCCCTTAGCTCAACAGACACGACCCCTTTATATTCAAACCTCCCATCGTAATCTACCTGCTTGAGACGATAGGTATTTTCACCCAACACTGGGTTGTCGTCTACGAATGAGTACTCCTGGGTGTAATTGGTGGTTCCTCCGCCATTCACAAATCCAATTGAATTCCATACTCCTTCGCCCGCGACCACTGCATGTTTCTCAATCTGGAAATAATCATTGTTAATTTCAGTAGTCGTTACCCACGACAAGCGAATCGTATTATCCACTTGTTGCCCTTGGAGGCTCAACAACTCTACCGGAAGGGCGATCGAGCAATCTTCTACTCCACCCGAAATTTCAACATAAAAAGTGGATGAAGCACCTCCATTACCATCTACATACAGATAATAGCGATCACCAACTGTCAGACCACTTAGGTTAAATTCAGTATTAGCAGTTATACCGTTCACATAAACGTTTCCTGAAGAAGTTCCCCCTCCATTTGCAGACAGGTATGCTTGATTGTTGATTGACTCATCATCTGGACAGCCCCCGGTTACAACTTGTGTAGGTGTAGAGCACGACCCCTGGTCTTCAAGAACCAACACTTGCATATCATTAGACCCTGTACCTGAACTATTGGCCATACCACTAATGGTAATATAAGCCGAAGTTCCTGAGGCATAAAATTCCATCCAGGCTGAATTGTTATTCGCTCCATTCCAGCTACAGCCATCAACCGTTCCTCCGGGATAATTGGGATCTGTACTTGCATAACCGTTATTCGAGCCCAAAAACACCCCGGTACCATCTATGCATCCGGCTCCAGAACACTCATCATTACCGCCCCCTGTTAAATCTTCCACATTAATTGGTGCTCCAAAAACCAATTCCACTTTCTCAAAAGAAACTTCTGAAAAAGTACCTTCTCTGACAGAAAAGACCCAGGTTCCATTTGGATCTTCACCATTAAAAGTGGAAAAGCTATCGGGAGTATCTACCCCATAATAGCCAATACTATAAGGGTAGTAACTACTTTGAACCGCACTGGAATAATCACTCACCTTTTCAAGTGAACTATGGTCGCGAAATTTAATATCACACCAAACTGCAGCACTTCCGGATCTAAAATCTGTAATAAAATCCAGTACGGTTCCTGCTGGAGAAGTCAGTCTAAAATCATACGTAGACATATTGCCTGTACACCCGCTACTTCCCATTTCCAGATTAATTTGCTGAAGAACAATGTTAGCGACTCCCAAATTCCCGCTAATTCCAGAAACTGTCACATTTCGTGTAAACACTCCATGAGCATTCCCGCTATTCCAGGTATTGCATGCAGCAGCGGTAGTATTGCTAAACGTTTGGGTGATCCCGGTCAGATTTAGCATCCACAATAATATTAGAAAGGTCCATCTGGACATAAGTTAAGTTTTGGGCATTATCCGTGAATTCAATTTAGGAAAGACCATTTCCAACCGAAACCAACAGACTTACAGTATGTCACATCCAAAAACAGACCTGCCCTTTGCCCGCAATAACGTTGAAGGCTATTCCAGCCCTTAACCAAACCCTTTTGTCGCACCCTCATCTTCTGCTGATTGCCAAAAGGTACACGGCAAAAAAAAGCGGGAAGACTCCTACGCTTCCCGCTTCACACTACACTTACTTAACAGCGCATTCTTGCGCGAACACTAACATTGTTGTAATCGACGTGGCAATAATTTGTTTTTTGTTTGCATCTAATAAACTTCACCTCATTCGGTTAACCGCCCCGTCTGAATTCTGTTACGAGGCTAAAGTATAGACTAACCGCATGACACAAAATTGTTATTGTCAGCAAATGTCATATTCGAATAAACCCACTGAGAGCACTATAATTATCAGAGACAGGCCGTTACAGGAAATGAATCAAACTACCGTCACAAACAAACCTCAATTATCCACTTATGAAAAGGACAGGACACTAGTTCTTCCTTGGAATAATTGCGTCTCCACCCTGGTACAGGAAGGTCAATTCTCTTTGAAATAACATTGACAAAAGCAATGTTACTGGAAAGCGTGAACACCCTTGAAACGTTCTTCTCAAGATGCCGATCTAACCGCTGAATTAAGCGTTCCACATAGCCATAATCCTTTTGCCGGAAGTTAATGACCATGTCAGCACATCTCGCCCAACTGGCGAGATAAGGATTATCACAGTATGACAGATTATAGAAAAGCCTTTTTGCTTTGCTTAGTTCGTTATTACAAATACAATTCGCAGCCTCTATAAACTCTACCATATAAGCAGTACTGTCATCCACTTTTGCCTTTAGCGCTTCCATAGAATTGGTAGTCTCCACTTCTTGCATTGTATTTAACAGGGCTCTATAATACAACAACTTTGGATCGCTCTTCCCCAGCAATTTTTCCAAGTCAATTGCCCTTTCTATCAAGCCGCTTAAGTGTGTAATGTTCTGACCAAAATGAAACCCATATAGAAATTCAGCAAAAACTATCTTTCTTTGAATAAACAACCGTTCACTTTCGCTTCCCTCCGCTTCAGTACTTAATCTCTTTGCCTCTTCAATAGCAAATTGAAAAATCTGTTTATCCAGAAAATTAAATCTGGCCTGAGCCAGCCTAAACAATGCCGAACGCACGTGAACTCCGCTTAGTTCAATTTGAGCCGATATCTTAGATTCCTGATTATATTCTGTAACAAATTCCTTCAGTTCGGACGAATCATCTAAGTATGAAGAGGAGACGAGATCATACATGTTCGCCATCACACTTTGGTAATGACCGTGCACGCTTCCCATTTTCTTTGTAATCAGCTCACGCCAGGATGACACCCCCTTGATCGTTTGGTCTTTGGCTGCCAAATCAAGGCTTTGGTCAAGAAAATATTGATTTAATCCGTAATCCTTGATACTGTCTGTGTTTTTACCGAGTCCTGCCACGTATTTAGCTCTCAGCTCATCAGATCGATTTGACTGATGACATTTGGCTAGAACGTAAGAGCGAATAACAGGGTCATCTCTGAGATGATTGGTCATTTTCATATCCTCAATCTCCCGAATCGCAAAATTTACAAAACGACGAAGTTTCAGGTTTTTCTCCGAATCATTATCTCCAGAATCAGACAAGTTAGTCTCAATTTTGGCAAGACACTTTGTAAATGATTCGACGCTTGTTGGTTTTGCCTGGAGTAGCATAAGCAACTCCGCAAATCTCTTATCTCCCGACTCCTTCGACTTATTAATTAAAATCCTTCTTTCCGAGTTATTTAAATTAATCAGCGAATGATATAATAATTTTCCAACCATGTAATTTGTTCTTTCAAAAGGCAGATAACCAAGTATCATTTAAATATAGAAATTAGACTTTCTTAGAGGCTCCATCCAAACAAGGCAAGACGTTCCTGTCAAACACAAGGATCATCTTAACTAATCCATATTCACAGCACTTTCAACTCAACTCTTCTGTTAAACATGTGTTCCTGATCACTACACTTTACACCGTTCTTACACTTGTTTCTAAGTCTAGTCTCGCCATAGCCCATAGGCACAAGCCTATCTACCTTAATACCATGCTCTACTAAATACTCTACTGTAGACTCTGCTCTTTTTTGAGACAACCTTTTGTTATAGCTATCGCTACCACGGGAATCCGTATGAGCACTCAACTCCACTCTAACATCCGGATAGAAATTCAGATACTCGATAATTTTAGCCAGTGCAGCTTCCGACTCATCACGAATATCGGCCTTATCATACTCAAAATAGATTTCATCGATCTCCAGAACCACATCTTGTTTAGCAATCGGAATTAACTCAAACTCTCCAAAGCGAGCTATCACATCCGCCCGCTCATCTGAGTTAGCAGGAACAGTTACTTCTACGGGTTCATAGCCTTCAGCAAAAAATGTAACCAGGAACTCCTGAGATTTGGGCAAAACAATTTCAATTCTTCCATTACCATCCGTCTTCTTTACATTCATTACGTTATAGGTATCTGGTTCAATCGTAAGGTTCACGTACGGAATAGGTCTTCCGGTAACCTTATTCAGGGTTATGCCAATAATTGTATCGGGTGGTAACACAGGAGGCTCTTTCCAGAAGTAAAAGACATGATCATAACCATGTATTTCCTGACGATTGGAAGATAGGTACCCGCTTTTTTGTCCAGGGGAGGTTACTAATCCAAAATCGTCATGAGGAGTATTGAATGGGTAACCCATATTATTTACTTCTTCCACCATGCCATCAGGACCTAATAAAGCATAATATATATCCGAACCTCCATAACCAAGATTTCCCTTGGAACTAAAAAACAAAGTGTCTTGTAAAATGAATGGTGTCATTTCGTTCTCTGCACTATTCACCAGAGGCCCCATATTAGTAGGTGCCGACCAAGAGGAATCTAATTTTTCAGCCCTATATACATCATAGCCACCAAAACCACCTGGCATATTTGACACGAAGTATAATGTCTTTCCGTCCTGAGATATGGAAGGGTGAGTAAAACTATATTCATCAGACTCAAAAGAGAGTTCCTTCGAATTAATCCATGCAGTATCTGAATGCTCTGCAACATATATATGCAAGATGTTGATTCCATCCGCAGACAAATGGTAGTTTTTTTTGGAACGATTTCTTTCCCGATAAACCTCACGCTCTGAAGCATTTCCTGTATAGTACATTAATTTTCCATCACCTGTAATTGAAGGGGACCCTTCATAGAAGGATCGATTCATTGAACCTGTAAGTTTGTGTGGCCTACCAAATGTCACACTATCTATAGCCTTAGCGTAACTGATGTCATAAAATGTAGTATGTTCGTCAAAATCACTCGTTTGAGACTGGGAATAGATCAGTCCATCATCGAATATGGCAACACCAAAACTGCGCCCTCCGGTTTCGATATTGGTTAACTTTACGTGATAATTCGATAGTGTATCCTGGTTTGCAAGGGCCCATTTACAAGAGTTGACGTACCGCATCACCTCATTTGGGTCGACCCCATGGGTTCCATACTCCTGATACACCTCCAACGCCTGATTGTACTTACCATTATTCATCAAGGAATGCCCGTATAACAAATGTGTATTCCAATCGTGGTTGGAGGTATCCGCGAACAAGCTGGCAAAGGCCCTTTCCGCCTGATCGTAATCAAATAAATGATAATACGAGTAGGCGATATACTGCTTGACGTGTAGCCGTTCATCTTCATCTAGCTTAGGATGATTCAATGCTTCTTTATAATTTACCAATGCTTCTTTGTAGTAGTGATGCTCATAGTTGAAGTCACCTTTTTCAATTAATTTCGTTTGGGCGACCAGAGTTCCACCAATCAACATCAGCAATATCACAGGTATATTCTTCATAATGGGGTGGTTTTAAAATCTTGGAACTTCAACAATTGGAATCTTCTTATCTCCGACCAGTGTATATATTAACATTACTTCATGCGTACCATTGGAGTAGTTTCCAATGAGATCCAGATTCAGATCATAAGCATAACCCAACTTTAGTTCTGGAATAATTTGATAACTCAATAATCCCGAAATTTCCCGACTCGTCCGATAAGCAACACCCAAGCCTACTCTCTTATTATAGACTACCTGAGCATTTATTCCAACCTGAACCGGAGCACCACTAACATGCTTAACCATAAGTGAGGTGTTCAGGTCGAACTCCTTGTTAATTTCAAACTGGCGTCCGGCGTGAACATACAGGTGAATGTTAGAAGCATCAAATTCAGTCGTCCCTTCAAGTTGTGTCCCGTAAGTAATACGGTTTTTCAAAAGATTTGGCGATGTTACCCCAGCATAGAATTTATCCTTAAAAAAGTAGGCTCCAAACTTGAAGTTTGGCATTAAAAACGTCTCGGTATTCCCACTATACACAGGGTCACCATCCTGAATAGTATGAGCATCTGCTAGATTACTCTGCATCATCATTAGCGAAACCCCTAGCCCCATAGCCAGATAACTTCTTTGCCCAACTTTCATTTTGTAGGCATAATTAGCAGACACATCGAAGTTGTTATTCAATCCAATCTGGTCTTTCACTACGCTCAAGCCAAGAGAGTTCTTTTCCAACTTGCCTAATGTTGAATTCACATTGAAGCCGGTAATTTCAGGAGCACCAACAAAGCCAGTCCATTGGGTTTTGTAAAACAACGCACCGTTCAAACCATGATAACTTGCCTGTGCCGCTGGGTTTACAAACGGCTGGTGCATCATAAACTGACTAATGTGATATTGATTCTGACTATATATGGTTAGCGAAATCATCACGATGGAAAGTGTTATTAGTAAGTGTTTCATATCTACTGTCTCCTTAGTTCTACAAATCCATTGATTGGGTCTATCCCATCAACATTCAGGTTAAGGATGAAATAGTAGGTTCCATCTGTTACCTTATCTCCTGAAATTTTTAGTGTATTGTTAGTGGTTGTTCCATCCCAGTTATTTTGATAAGGAGCCGCCTGAAACACTTCGTCTCCCCAACGGTTGAAAATCACAATCTCATTATTCGGATATTGTTCCAACCCTAGAATCACAAAGAAATCATTAACCCCATCTACGTTTGGCGAGAACCCGTTTGGCACATCAATGGGAGTCATATCTTTAACTAAAATGAAAATCCGGGCGGTATCACAAATATTGGTACAGGCTGCATCGCAGATAGTGTAAACAATCACATCCACCCCTTGAAAACCAACATCTGACGTGTAGTCGATATCTCCACTACCATTATCAACAGCCACTCCGTTGGACGGACCGCCGATTATCGCTATCGTACTTTGATCTCCAGAATCATTGCTACCAGCCATGACATTCACCTGAACATTGGGCAATGTACTTGCAGAATCATCCACGGCAAGGACGGTTCCGGTCACTATAGTCCCTACAGTTGTTCCTATAGAATCGGTACAGCCAAGAGAATCTGTCACGATTAGAGAATATCCTCCAGCGGCGAGGCCAGAGACGTCAAGCGTTGTATCGGCATTGGACCACAGGTAAGAAACTGCACCATTTCCTCCAGCAACCATAATTCCGCTGATAGCTCCATTATCCAATTCACAGCTTGCATCCGTGACCATAAGTCCTGACACATCCAAAACTGGGCCTGTGAGGTCTTCGATATCCACCGGGCCGTGACTTGCAACACATCCATTGCTGTCAGTTACTGTCAAAGTATAACTCCCCGCATCTAAACCGGAGACATCCAATGTGGAATCAATAATACTCGTTCCATCGCTCCATGAATAAGCAAATGGGCTTGTGCCACCGGTGATCGAAAGCCCCGAGATGGCACCATTAACCTGACCGCACGTTTCTGGATCTGTTGTCAAACCTGCAACGTCAATTACCGGAGCACCTGCCTCGGTAATCGTGTATGGACCCGAGGTGGCTATACAACCATTACTATCGGTTACAGTAATTGTATAGGATCCTGAGGGCTGAGATAACAAATCCAGACCTGACCCTACGGTTCCCGCTACATCGCTCCAATCGTAAGTGTACGGGGTGGTTCCTCCACTCACAGTAATCCCTGTAATTGAACCATCCGAACCACCACAAGCAGCCTGGGTGAGAACCACACTTCCATCGTTTACTGTGGGCCCCGGGACATCAATAACAGATACAGAAGTTCCTGTTGCTACACATCCAGCATCGTCAATTACCGTTAATGTGTAAGAGCCCGCGGGAATATTCAATAGATCGGCATTCGTACCAACCACCGAAACACCGTCACCCCATGCGTACGAAATTGATCCGGTTCCACCCGAAACGACCGCACCGGTAACACTTCCATCTGACTGCCCGCAATTCGCATCAGTTACTGTTATAGCAGACAGATCCAATGTGGGTCCCGGAACATCAAGAACGTTAAATGGACCACCTGTAACGGAGCAACCTGCATCATCTGTTACGGTTATACTATAGGACCCAGGTGAAACATTTAAAAGATCGGCAGTTGTAGCTACTGTTGCGACCCCATCATTCCATGTATAGGTAAATGGCCCTGTCCCACCTGAAATGGCAATTCCTGTAACACTCCCAACAGTTTGCCCACAGGTGTCAGCTGCGTTAACCAAACCAGTAAGATCCAATGCGGGGGCAGCTATTTCACTTATTGTAAATGGCCCTGATGCTGAAGCACAACCTGCGCTATCAGTCACTACCAGGGTATAAGTTCCTGCTAGAACTCCTGTCAGATCAAGACTACTTCCAACCGATGATGCTCCATCGCTCCAGTCATAAGTGAGGGAGCCTGAACCTCCTGTAACCACGACTCCTGTGATACTGCCCAGGTTTTGACCACAAGTGTCGGGAGTATTTACCAAACCGCTTATGTCAATGTTTGGCCCACCAATATCGTTAATGCCATACGGACCAAATTGATCGGAACACATATTGCCATCGGTAACAGTCAGGGTGTAAGCACCTGAGGCCACAGCGGTTAAATCCAGATTGGATCCAACCGAGCCTGAGCCATCATCCCAATCATAGGTAAGAGTTGGTGTTCCAGATGCGGTAATACCGGTAATCGCTCCATTGCTGAGCCCACAATTCGCATCGGTAATAACCATACCCGAAATATCTATTGTAGGTAGTGGATTAACCGTAATACTTACCGTTGCTGTATCCTGGCATGAGTTTGCATCCGTTACTGTCACCAAATAGTCCGTACTCGCAGTTGGCCAGGCTTGAGGTGTTCCAGATGCCGCATTACTTAAGTCTGCCGCTGGCGACCACAGAAAAGACAAAGAACCTGTTCCGCCGGAAGAACCTGTGGCGTCCAAAGTCGTTGTATCTCCATCACAGATTACCAAAGGTGCACCAGTGGCAACAGCAACTGGTGTTGGGTTTACAATAATCTGAATACTATCATAAGCCACACAGTTATTACCATCTTCAACCTCCAGCACGTATGTGGTATTTGCGCTGGGCCAAACGAGCGGATTGTCGGCTGTATTGTCGTTAATGTTGGAGTTTGGCAACCATGTATACGTGAAAGATCCATTGCCTCCCGAAGCCGCAGGACTTCCTCCGATTGAAATCGTGTCTCTATCACAAATGGTAGCACTTGCATTTCCAGCGTCTGCCACAGGTAAGAGAAAAACGGTTAGGGTCTCAATTGAGGAGTCGGGGCATGTACCGGCAGTCGTGTATTGAACCGAGTAAGTAGTACCACCAACCTCATCGAACAATTCACCGGTGGAAGGATCAATGGTCGCTCCATCACCGGGCGCAGGATTAAAAGCAAACGTACCCCCAGAGGTAACTATTCCTGTTGCTGCGTTAGATGAACCCTCGCAAAAATCTGTCAATGTAAAACCGGGATCATCAATCGTTAACACGGTAACGGTTTCTGTCGAACTATCCGGACAAGCACCAGAAGTAGTGTACTCAATGGTATAAGTTGCACCAGCCACTCCACCGGTAATGGCTCCTGTAGAATTATTGATAGTTGCCCCATCTCCTGGAACAGGTTCAAACGTAAATGTTCCACCTGAAGTAGCTATACCTGTTGCTGCATTGGATGAGCCTTCACAGAAATCTGTCAGTGTAAAGCTCGGATCATCAATTGCTAATACGGTAACAGTCTCTGTCGAACTATCTGGACAAGCACCAGAAGTAGTGTACTCAATGGTATAAGTTGCACCAGCCACTCCACCGGTAATGGCTCCTGTAGAATTATTGATAGTTGCCCCATCTCCCGGAACAGGATCAAACGTAAATGTTCCACCTGAAGTAGCTATACCTGTTGCTGCATTGGATGAGCCTTCACAGAAATCTGTCAGTGTAAAGCTCGGATCATCAATTGCTAATACGGTAACAGTCTCTGTCGAACTATCTGGACAAGCACCAGAAGTAGTGTACTCAATGGTATAAGTTGCACCAGCCACTCCACCGGTAATGGCTCCTGTAGAATTATTGATAGTTGCTCCGTCTCCCGGAACAGGTTCAAACGTAAATGTTCCACCTGAAGTAGCTATACCTGTTGCGGCGTTAGATGAACCCTCGCAAAAATCTGTCAATGTAAAACCGGGATCATCAATTGCCAATACACTAACGGTCTCGGTGGAGCTATCCGGACAAACTCCAGATGTTGTGTACTCAACGGTATAGGTTGTACCGGCTACTCCATTAGTAATTCCTCCTGTGGAACCATTGATAGTTGCCCCGTCTCCCGGAACAGGTTCAAACGTAAATGTTCCACCTGAAGTAGCTATACCTGTTGCAGCGTTGGATGAGCTTTCACAAAAATCAGTGAGTGTAAAACCAGGATCGTCGATGGCTAACACGGTAACCGTTTCAGTTGAAGATCCAGGACAAGTTCCAGAAGTAGTATACTCAATTGTGTAAGTGGTTCCGGCAACCCCGTTAGTAATCTCTGCGGTAGAACTATTTATCGTCGCGCCATCTCCCGGAATCGGATTGAATGCAAAGGTTCCTCCAGGTGTTACAATACCAGAAGCAGAATTGGATGACCCTACACAATAATCAGTGAGGGTAAAGCTGGCATCTTCTGATGGAGGTGTTGTTTCACAAGCACCATTACAGGTTCCTAAGGTAGGACTACCGTTGTTGTCCCAGGTAGAACTACCGTCGGTTACTCTGTGACACACATTTCCAATGGTACCAACACTACCTATATATTCTACCTCTGCCAACGTTGGACGACTTAGAGAAACCGGATTATTGGCACACGTGGTTCCGGGCGTTACAGGAGCAGGTACATGTGGCGGATCTCCCTGAATATCTGGCTCCGTATTATAATTAGGGGCCGTTCCCCAGTATACAGCATCAACCAAGACTCCTGTTTCATCGTACAAGGCTATGTATCCGTCAAAATTGCTCAGATACCAACGACTTGCACCGGTAACCAAAAGATCCGAATCTGTACCAGTTGTATAATCAAACAAATTGATATCTACCGCTCCTGCAGCAGGGCCTCCAATCGTAAAAAATCCTAAAGAGCTTATAGAGCTACCACTTGGAAATCGAAATGTCCCTTGATTACTTGCAAGAGCGGCATTGTGAGCCACCAGATAGTAACAACTAATATCCACGGCAGCGCAACCAGGATTGTACAATTCAATGTACTCCGCTCCATCCCCAGAAGCACCATCCACTTTAAGAGATTGAAACGCAGCGCTTGTTGAACTAGATTGCGGTTTTATCATGACTTCATTAATCACAACCTGCGCACTTAAGGGCATTACAACCAAAGAAATTATCAACGTCAATATTGGTTCTAACCAATTGCATCCAACAAGAATTTTGCTTGTATTTTTCATACGACATTCTGTTTATTGTCTTTTTCAAGGCATTTACCAACCGCTTCAGACCATCATCACCTAATAATAGTGAGCAAGTTAGGCTCATCCCGTCTCAGGCTCAACCAAACAACAAGTAATTTGTCGCACTCATTACAAGGCTGATTAAAACAACTTCTACTTTTAAACCTCATAATCCAACATCTATTAGTCTCATCCAAATTGTCTGACACTTACACAATAGAAAGGCTCCTGGAATATTGGCCGAATCCTAGTTCTTTTTGTTTTACAAAAAGAATGGAATCAAGTTGACTGATCCTCAACATACCCCTGTGACTGAACTGCATCAAATTGCATAATAGCTAGGACAAATGCCTTTTCGGTTCATTGCAGCTCTTCAGGCATGAAAGTAGATTGTGCTCCCAATCAACTAAAAAGAGATCATATGGAGGGTGCGATTTCCAGCATTGTGATAGTTCTGATTAGCTTATCGTCCGTTGGGCAGGTGGTGATTAATGAAGTCATGAATAAACCCCCGACCAGCACAATTGACCAAACCTTTCAGTCTCTTAAAGTTTGTTCTCAGCCAACTTACGGTGCGGAGTACATTGAATTGTACAACCCGGACCCTTGTACTCCGGCAGACATAGGCTGCTACATGATTGGTTTTCGGGTATGGGGAAATACAACCGACGGAACTTTTAGGTTCCCGGCTGGCACCACGATCCCTCCGCTTGGATTCGTATCAATTGGCGGCCCGATTTCCGGCGCTACTTTTGACATGTCTACGTATTGTGGTGATCCTCATTTAGTGACCAGCTCAGATCGATGGTATCTTGACAATGGAGATGCTTATGTAGCCCTCTACGACAACAACGGAACTCCCATTGATGTTGTTTTCTGGACAACAGGTACAGGACAAGCTGGCAAGTGGACAACCGATAGTGATTTGGATGAAGGACCTAGTAATATCCCAACACCCTCGGGATGTCCTGCGGTTGGAAGCTTGCCGGGCCCGGGCGCCATACCTATGGCTGTGGTAAACTACGGAGGAGCCTCACCAGCCATGGGTCAGGTTATTCACCGCATTCAAGATGGAGATCCAACGTGGAGCAACACGGGTTCTCCAAGCATCAATGATTGCAACGGAACCTGCGCTACCAGCAATGCCTTTACTTTTACCCACTCCATTACCCACGAAACATGTAGTGGAGACCAAGACGGGATAATTAGCATAGACAATATTAATGGAGGAGTTGGAGGTTTCTCCTATACCTGGTCGACAGGAGCAACAAGTTCTTCTATCACCGGTTTAGCACCTGGATCATATGACCTAACAATCATTGACAATGGAACTGGTTGTCAGATCGATACAACATTTATTATTAATGCGGGAGCCGTTTGTTGTGCAATGACCAATACTGTTTCATCCACTAACCCGGTTTGTTCCGGAGTTTGCGATGGGAGCATCACCTTAACTCAAAGTATGGGCGCGGCTCCGGTTCAATATAGCATCGATGGGGGAGTCAGCTTTCAAAGTTCCGGCACATTTTCAGGTCTATGTGCAGGCTCATACGACATTCTTATTGAAGACAACACTGGTTGCCAATACATCGATGCAGTGATCATTTCTGAGCCTACACCCGTAAATGGTGTGGTCAACTCAACCGTTGACGCCACCTGTGGAGCTTGCGATGGGGAAGCGTACCTTTCAGCATCCGGAGGAACTGCACCATACACTTACGATATAGGTAACGGACCTCAAAGTAGCGGTTCATTCCCTGGACTATGCGCAGGAAGTTATACCGCCACCATTGAAGATTCAGAGGGATGTCAATTTACAATCCCCCTTACCATAGCAGATCTTAGTGGTTTATCCGGAAACATCACGTCGCAGACCGATGCAAGCTGTTTTGGTGCGTGTGACGGAACGGTGAATGTAGAAGGAACAGGATCAACTGCACCATACACATACGACATTGGAACCGGAACCCAGGCCAGTGGGAATTTCACCAGTCTATGTACCGGCGCCTACACGGTTACCATCACGGATAATAACGGCTGCGTATTTCCGGTAGCAGTTAACATAAACGAGCCTACAGCTTTGTCCGGTTCAATTGTTACTCAAACCGACGTAAGTTGTCCCGGATTATGTGACGGAGCAGTCAGCTTATCTGCCAGCAGTGGAACTGCGCCATACACTTACAATATTGGCACAGGACCACAACCAACCGGAGATTTTAATAGCCTTTGTACAGGCTCATATAACGTTCTCATTACAGATGATAATGGCTGCACATTCAACATACCATTCACTATTAACGAACCCAATGCCCTTACAGGCTCCATAGCAAACCAAACCGATATTGATTGCAACGGTAATTGCAACGGAGAATTAGAAATATCTGCCTCCGGTGGGATTACGCCATATATATTTGATATTGGATCCGGGGGGCAAACCTCAGGAACTTTCTCAAGCCTATGTGCGGGCGGATATACGATAATTGTAACGGACAGTAACGGGTGTAACACAAGCGTTAATGCGACCATTAATGAACCTACAGCAATATCTCTTGTGACATCGAATACCAGTTCAAGTTGTGGACAATCGGATGGTAGTGTTGAGGTAATTGTTTCCGGAGGGGTAGCGGCGGTGGACTATGTGTATGTATGGGAAGACTCCACACCAAGCGTAGTTGGAACTACCGCAAATATATCTGGCTTAGCTTCGGGAACATATACCGTAACGGTTACCGACGATAACGGTTGTGTTGCAATCACAACGGAAACTATTATGGACACCGGCGGTGGAACAGCGACCGCCAACGCTACTTCTAACTATAACGGTGAGGTCATCTCGTGTTCGGGTTCAGTGGATGGGCAAATAACGGTAACCATGACCGGAGGAACAGCGCCATTTACTTACGACATTGGTAACGGGCCCCAGATAGGGGACACCTTTGGAAGTTTAGGCCCAGGTTCGTACACCATTACAGTTACCGATGATGCTGGCTGCGTAGTTAACACCAGTATTACCCTGGTGGCTCCTGATCCAGTAGCTGGCTCAGCGATCACTACCGACGAAACATGTATAGGGGACTGTACGGGAAGCATTACACTCTCTGGATCAGGAGGCACCCCTCCATATCAATATACCTTTGACGGAGGAGCGAATTTTGGAACCTCGACGAGTTTAGCGGCACTATGTGCGAACGCTTACAATGTTGGAATACTAGATGCCAACAACTGTCCATATTTCTTTAATACTACGGTAAATGGAGGCGCCTTGTATGCTGAGCCAACAATTGACCCCATAGGAGCACTCTGTGAAAATGGTGCATCCGTTGGTTTAACAGCCACACCTTCCGGAGGGACATGGAGTGGATCAGGCGTTACAGGCTCTAACTTCAGTCCTGGTCATTCAGGTGCTGCTGGGGTTGACACCATATACTATTCGATAGCAGGTGCATGCGGGGCAACAGACACACTCCTCGTTACGGTTAATCCATTGCCGACAATAAGCTTTACAGCAGACACTACTTCAGGATGCGAACCTATGGAAGTTATGTTTACAAACACTGGCGATTCAGGAAACTGCTTGTGGGATTTGGGCGACGGAAATACTTCTACGAATTGCGACCCCATTTCTCACACCTATGAAAATGCCGGAGTGTATGACGTATCATTATCAGTTGTCGATGTGAATGGGTGTAGCAATTCCTTGATGCAGTCAGACTATATAAGTGTATTTGAGAACCCAGTAGCAAATTATAGCTTTGGACCTCAACCAACTACTATTCTGGATTCTGAAATTTCGTTTCAGGACTTATCGACTGGAGCAATAGGCTGGTATTGGGATTTTGCAGGAGTCGGCAGCTCAAGTGAACAATATCCCGTATTTGACTTTAACGAAGTGGGAAATTTTTACGTAACGCAGTACGTCACCTCAATTGAAGGGTGCATTGATTCAATTACTCAATACATTGAAATAAAGGATGAACCTTTGTTGTATGTGCCTAACGCCTTCTCACCAGATGGCAATGGAGACAATGATCAGTTCTTGGCCGTATTGGCTGGAGAACTACCGGTAGAGTTCGATCTGATGATCTTCAACCGTTGGGGAGAGTTAATCTTTCGAACCAATGACTACAATATGGGCTGGGATGGCACCTATAAAGGAGTAGTGGTACAGGAAGATGTTTATGTTTGGAGAATCATCACCAAAATGGCTGATACATCTATTGGAGAGTATAAAGGACATGTTACTCTCTTGAAATAATAGGGAGGATTAATGGCGGAAACTCGCCTTCCTTACATTAATCAGATGCAAAATCCCAGGGAAAATTGCGTCAAACGACTCCACTGCTCCTTTTGTGGAACCAGGGAATGCCATTAGCAAAGTATCTCCAGTCATTCCAACCACACTGCGGGAAAGCATGGCGTAGGGAGTTCGTTGTTGGCCATAATCACGGATTTGCTCCTCAGCTCCTGGAATGCGTTTTTCGATCAATGGAATTAACGCTTCGGGGGTTACATCTGTAGGTGACAAACCGGTGCCTCCAGTGAAAATGATCAGATCATAATGCGCCTCCAGGCATTTATTCGCGGCACTCGTTATTTCCTCCACATCATCAGGAATGACGCCGTAGAAAGTATCAGTCAAACCAATTCCGTGTAGCTTTTCAACCAGCGATTTTCCTGCTTTGTCTTCCTTTTCTCCTTTACTAATGGTATCAGAACAAACAAAAACAGCTGCCGACAAATGATCCGCGCGAGTTCCAAAATCGGATTTACCGCCTTTCTTTTTGATCAAACGGATGTTCTGAATCTCCACACCTTTATCAATGGGCTTGAGCATATCATATATGGTAAGCGCAACAACCGCGACTCCGTGCATAGCTTCAACCTCCACCCCGGTTTTATAAATCGTTTTTACTTCCATTCTGATCCTTACCGTGAGGTCTTCGACCTCATAATCAACCGTGGTGGATTCGATTGGAATGATATGACAATCAGGTAGGATGTCTGGAGTCTTCTTTACAGCGAATAGTCCCGCTGTTTTCGCCATCTCAAACACATCTCCTTTAGGCACGGACTTAGACTTAATAGCGTCAATGGTCTCTTGTTTTGAAACTTTCACCGTGGCTTCTGCCAGTGCTATCCGCAGTGTGTTGTTCTTTGCCGTAATATCTACCATCTGCTAGTTGTTTTCTTTCCATTGATGAGAACCATCGTCAAACAGTTCTTTACCAAAAATCGGGACGTGTGCTTTGATCTCTTCAACGATCCATTCCAGTGATTCAAAGGTTGGCTTACGGTGTGGAGAAGAAACAAATACAAACAGACAGATCTCTCCTTTTTTCACCACACCAATGCTATGGTAAATATGCATGCACGTTAACTCGAATTTTTCAAAGGCCTCTTCACGAATCCTGTGAAATTCTTTGTTCGCAATCTCCTCAGGGGCGGAATAATCAATGGCCACTACCTCTTTCCCTTCGATGACATCATTTCGAACCTGACCCAAAAAGATGTTATGGGCACCTATCTCAGTTTTATGACTGTGTTTTTGAATAGAGTTGGCAATGAACTCAGAAGTAATTGCTCCTTCTTTAAAAACCTGTTTGATTTTCTTCGTTTTTTCTTCCATTATCCTCCTGCAAATGGAGGGCAAAGAACGACCACATCTGATTCTTTCAGAGGTTTATTCTCCCTGACCAACTCCTGGTTTAAAAATAAAGTATACGTGATCTCTTTAAGAAACGGGTGTTCCGAACTTAATTGTGCCATTAACTCGTCGGTAGAAGAAGCTTGGATCGTTTCTTCACTTACTTCCATCTTTTCCTGAATCACTCCGTAATATCTGATTTTCACAAGAGCAAATTTAGGATTATCTGAGATCACCAAAACTTATTAAATTTATAGAGTGTTCCGGAATCACTTCTTACTAGCTGTCTGTTTATTGGGTTCCCTTATGGGATCAGCACAAACGTTCACCAATCCGACAATGAATGGAAGCGTAAACTTTGTAAGCGTCCCTAGCGGCTGGACTCAAATTCCCGATACCGATCCAAACTGTCAGGCGACAGGTCCGGCGCAAGCTACTGTAGATGTAGTAGATCCTACCGGACCAAGCTTAACCGGAGGTGTTGCCGGCAACCCTTTTGCGGGATCAACATTTTGTTCAGCATTGCACTCTTCAGACGGTGCGAGCCTACTGTGGCATGAAGGAATTGAACAAACATTAACCGGATTTACCATTGGGCAGTCGTATGAAATTAGCTTTTACCAAACTGTGGTGAAGCAACAAAATTCAATTGACGAATCAGGCTCATGGAGCGTTTATGTGGACGGCACATTGATTGGAACCTCTGCCGTAAGTACCAGCACCCTGGCCTTTGATGATATTAATCTTCAGTGGGATTGTCGAACAGTGAGTTTTACTGCCAGCGCAACCACACATACTATTCAGTTTTTGGCTCAAGACGATGACGCCAATTTGCTAAACGATCCCGGGGACCCGACAGGAGCATTGCGCATGGGGATTGACCAGGTTTCATTTGGCCCCTGCTCCACGGTTGCTTGCGATCTTAATCTGACAGCAATAAACATTACGGATGAATCGTGTGCAGGAGTTGGGGATGGCCAAATCAATCCGATTTTTTCCGGAAGCCACAGCTACGACATCACTCTGGACGCAACCACCTATTTTACCGGAGTTGGTGCAGGGAGTCATTTTATCAATCCTCTGGCCGCTGGCACCTATACGCTTACCATTACCAGCACCTCCGATCCAAGTTGTTTCTTAGACACAGTGATCACCGTTGGTTCAGGCTCAACGGCAGCAGATGCCACCATCAACAGTACCGGGCCATTTTGCGAAAACGACGCTTCAACAACCTTAACTGCCGCAGATCCTGGGGGAACATGGAGCGGAACCGGAATCACCAACGCAACTACTGGAGAATTTGATCCTGGCACAGCTGGTATTGGCACTCATACGATCACCTACGGGATTTCAGGTTCTTGTGGAGATACGGCTACTACCAACATCACGGTAACGGCTTCGGATGACGCAAGTTTCAGTTATCCGTCAGCTTCTTACTGTGATTCTGATCCCAATCCCACAGCGATGATTACCGGAACAACCGGAGGAACTTTTAGTATTGATTCGGGCGGGTCCATCGACAACATATCGGGTGAGATAGATTTGGTTGCAACGGGTGCGGGGTCTTACACAATTACCTATACAACTTCAGGAAGTTGCCCGGACAGTTCGTCTTTGAACATTACGATAACATCATGCACCCCTCCTACTGCTAATTTCAATATCTCAGATGACTTTATCTGCGAGGGAGACTGCATCACATTCAGCGATCTTTCTACCGGAAGCCCAACCTCCTGGTTATGGGCGTTTCCAGGCGGAACACCTTCGTCCAGCATACTCCCTGATCCGGGACTGGTCTGCTTTGACACCGCTGGAACGCACCAAATTCAATTGATCGTTTCAAATGGATTTGGTTCTGACACCATAGCAATGCCGGTAACAGTTTCTCCAACACCAGTAGTTTCTGCCGGCCCTGACGAAAATATTGTAATTGGCGAATCAGTAGTATTGACAGCTACGGGCAGCGGAAGCACATATGTATGGACAGATGCCGGCACATTAAGTTGTGACACCTGCCAGAGCACAACGGCCTCTCCCCAATTTACCACGGGATACATGGTTACACTAATCAACTCTGCCGGATGTATTGCAACAGATAGCGTAACTGTAAATGTGGTTTACATAGAGGAAGTAGGTGTACCAAATGCATTCACCCCTAATGGAGATGGCGTAAACGATGTATTGTATGTAGATGGTGCCGGATTTTCTCAAATTGACTTTAAAATCTACAACCGTTACGGGCAGCTAGTCTTTCAAACCGTTGACCCCTCTATCGGTTGGGATGGAACAGATTTAACCGGCAAAAAGCTAAATCCGGGAACTTTCGCATACGTTCTGGATTACTCATATATAGGCACGAGTGGAGGAATTAAGTCGGGAGATATTAGTTTGATTAAGTAGTTATGTGTCTGACATTGCGATCACAAATCCCTCAACAATGTTTTATGTTCCAGTGCCCATCTGATTAAACTGTTGTTCCCGGGTGGCACACCGAGTTTTTTACAGATTCTCGATCGATAATTCTCAACGGATTTTTGGGTGATAAAAAGTTTATCCGCTATTTCGGCTGATGAGTTGTTTTCAGCCACTAGCTTGAGGGTTTTTCGTTCAGATTGTGTCAGTAAATCCAGCTTCTCCCCCAGTTCTTTCTGTTCCCTCAGGAATTTACCATGCTCCTGCATTTTCGTTTCCAGTCCAACACCAATGTATCTTCTGCCCATGGATATTTCCTCAATGCACTTAAGCACATCTACCCCTGAATGATCCTTCAGCAAGAAGCCGTCTGCACCACCCGCCCAGGCAGCATTAAAAATCTCGTCTTCCTTAAACATGGTCAGAATGATCACTCTGGTTCCGGGTCTCTCCTTTTTTACCCACTGCAGCGTTTCTAAGCCATCTATTTCGGGCATATCTACATCGAGCACGGCAAATTGATACTCAGATGTGGTCATCAAATCAATCGCCTCCTTACCATTTGAAACGTCGTGAATCTCCACTTCAGACAAACTTGAAGAGATTACTTCTGCTATTCCCTTTCGGAAAATAGGGTGATCATCGGCTATGAGTATTCTAATCATTGAACAAATCGAACATTACGTTTAACCTAAACCCCTTACCCAATTCATTGGCCGACACATTAAAGCTTCCCCCCATCATTTTTGTTCGTTCGCTGATGCTCATCATTCCAATACCTCTTAAATCTTTCCTTGACCCCATTCCCTTTCCATTATCCTGGTAGATTAACCTCCACCGCTCACCCACCTGGCTGAGTTCCACCTTTAAGGCAGTAGCTTCAGAATGCTTCAGGGTATTGGCTATACACTCCTGAAGAATCCTGAACAAATGTGTTTTCACTTCGTCTGATGGCTGTTTACTTAAAATGGGCAGATCATAGGTGCAGATAATTCCAGTAGCTCCTTCCGTACGCTCAAGTAGACTACTAAACGCCTCGGTTAGCCCTACTTTTCTCAAATACGATGGGTACAGGGATCTTGAAATATCCCGTGTCTGCTCAATTACGGCAGACAAATCCTTTTCCAATGATTTTTTGCTTTCAGCGCTGAGCGAATCAAGTTGACCAATCTGGTTTTTTAGCACCGAGAGATTTTGCCCAAGCCCGTCGTGCAAATCCTGAGCGATCCTACCCCTCTCCCCTTCCACACTCTTAATGAGTTCCTGGGTAAAATTCTCCTGCATGCGCCTTTTGTTTCGCTGCGTTCTCCAATAAAAGTAGATGGCAATTGAAATGATCAGCACGGCAGTAATCATTATAATAATGGTGTTCCTGAATTGCCGGATCCGATCTGCCTGATCCCTGGCAAGCGCCTCGGCGCTCTGCTGAGCGATTACCGCCTCCTTCTCTTTTACATCATATTTGGTTTGCATCTCAGCAACTACCTTGTCACGTAAAACATCATTCAAGCTGTCACTTAGCTTTTTATACTCCTTGAAATAGTTCAGGGCTTCTGCCTTATTGCCAATCGAATCGTATACATTAGATATTAGCTTATTGGCTAACATTTCATCTTCAAGAAGCTTCTGGTTCACAGCCAATATCCGACAACTGTCTGCGATTTGTTTCGCGTCATCATACTTCCCCATCTTAATGAGCAGCCTTGCCTTACCATTCATTGCGCGAATAAGAAGCGCCTTTTGTTCAATCCGTTTAAAGTGCTCTATGCCAAGGTTGTGGTAGTAATAACTTGAATCCAATCTATCTTCGTGGTAATCGATAATAGCCAAATTAAGGTATGCAATTCCCTTAGATCGATCTGCTCCCTGATCGGAGGTGAACTCCAGAAACTCTCTGAATTTGGCCCTGGCCTCTTCATATTTTTCGTCGCTCATGAACAAGAGACCCTGATTATTAATTACCAGCCCTTCAAGATACCTGGCCTCAGCAATACGGGCCTGTGCCCGAGCGTGCTTAAACTCTTCCCTGGCCTTATCGTATTGTCGACTATCAATATAAAACAAGCCAATATTGTTCCGCAGGTACGCCTGTTGAAAATGTGCGTTACTGAGTTTAGCAAGCTCAATTGCTTTTAAGTAATTGGCCAGAGCACTATCCCTCTTGTAAAGTTCCTGGTAAAGACTGGCCAAGGAGTTGTAGGCATCAATCCAGGTCAACGTATCTTTTTCACGCCTGAACTCAGCGATTAAACCATAAGCCTTGCGCACTGCAGCAGGTTTATCGTCTAAATCACCACTAACCCTTACCTTACCTAACTTAGAGCGGTTTGCAACCCTTACAGATACCTGCTTCTGGTCTAGCGATTGGATTAAATCAAATACCGAATCTGCAAGATGGTATTGAGCGTTACGATAGTACTTATCCCCATAGAGCATTAACACTTCAGCATACAGACCTACATCGTTTTTCTCGTGAGCCTCCTGCATTAAAATCTGGGCTGATTCCAAAAATGCCTTCTCGTCAGTATTGGCCAACGATTCAATTATGCGAAGTCGACTATCCCGATCCCCATTCTGCGAAAAACCAACAAACGGGATGGCGACGACGAGCACAAAAACACAATATTTTAACATTTTGTTCATTTTGAGGGGGCAGCCCCATTGAACCCGGTTCGAAGACTAAATAGCTTTGATGTGAACTAACAAGGTAAAAAACATTTCGAAATGCAACTGCATCACAGCAAAAAAGGCGATCGATTAATCGATGGCCTGTTAGCATTTGAGATTAACCACCAAAAACACCACAATGTTATGAGGCTGATACTTGCGCTACTCTCCCTCTGCCCCACACTAATTTTTGCTCAGACCAATTGGTCTGAAAAATACCAACCTCAGAAAGCAATGATTGAAAATGTTGGTCAGTTTGGGATTGAAAATGCTGATCAATTTGACACGCCGATTCACTTCGCATTTCCAGAGCAAAACCAAGCTACATACTTCACCCAGAATGGAGTGGTATTCGAGTTTATTTCCAAAAACAAAGTAAAGAAGTCACAAGAAGAAAAAAATTGGAGAACTCTCCGCAAGAGACAAGGGTTCACATTTGAAGAATTCAATGCGTTCGAAAGAGTTGGGCATCGATTGGATATTAAAAAGGACTATCTGCATACTGAGTGGCTAAATTGCAATCCGAATGTGGTAATTGTACCTGAAGAAAAGAATGAGTTCTATCATAGCTACACATTTAAGGGTGACGACGGAAAGACCATCAATAAGAATGAAATTCTATCTTATAAGAAGCTTACTTACAAGAATTTATATCCGAACATCGATGTGATTTATGAGCTGCATCCCCAAACCGGGATTAAGTATTCCGTCATTCTACATCCGGGAGCAGATTTAAGTCAGGTTCAACTAAAATATTCGGGTGCTCCAACGCTTAACAATTCGGGAGAGATAATTTCTGAAACCATGTTTGGGGACGTGATCGACCACGCACCAGTTACATTTTACCAGAATAATCCGGCGAACGAGATTAAGTCATCGTATAAATTAAATGGGAACGTCATCAGTTTTGAACTGGATCATTTCGATGCTTCGCAGACCGTTGTTATTGATCCCTGGACACAAACCCCCTCTTTTGCAACCAACTGGGACTGTATTTGGGAGTGTGAAACCGATGCGCTGGGGAACGCTTACATAATAGGGGGCGTAATGCCAATGCAGTTGTTAAAATACGATGCAACGGGAGCACTGCAATGGACTTATAATACTCCTTACGACACTACTTCATGGCTAGGCACCTTTGCTACGGATGATGCCGGTAACTCATATGTAACACTTGGTTCCACCGCAGCCATTCAAATGGTAAGTACTGCGGGAGCCCTGGTGTGGGACAACCCGAGTCCCGGTGGATTATTTGGCAGTACTGAGTTCTGGAACATTTCGTTCAACTGTGATCAAACAAAACTGGTGATTGGAGGAACCGGAGGAACGCTCCCACCATTACCGTACATTTATGATGTAGACATGGCTACGGGAAATGTTACGAGCAGTGTGCAAGTCACTGGCGGCGCCCTTATCCCCACTCAGGAAGTACGTGCCATAACCGCGTGTAATAATTCAAAATACTACTGGCTATCTCATGATTCCATTGGCTATGTGCATCAGAATTTCAGTAGTTGCCCCACAGGAAGTTCTTCTTTCCATACAGATAACGGTATCTCGCTTGGATACAAATGTGAAGACTGGCGATACAATAACACCGGAATAGAAGCTATTGCTTCCTATGGTAATTACATTTTCGTACATCGCGGAAATGAAATTCAAAAGCGCGAGTTCAATACAGCGGCTGTAGTAGCTACAGCGAGCATTCCAGGTGGAGTATGGAACACAGGGTTTGGTGGAAACGGGGTAGAGAATTCCGGAATTGCCATCGACGATTGTGGAAACATCTATGTTGGTTCTAAAACAGGAGTGATTGTTTACGATCAAAACCTAACTCAAACGGGTAGTTATGCAACGTCCTTTAATGTATACGATGTTGAGGTAGCTACCGGTGGTGATATTATTGCGGCTGGTTCTACAGGAGATTCCGG
The DNA here is from genome assembly GCA_965267315.1 of Parvicellaceae bacterium. GTDB lineage: Bacteria > Bacteroidota > Bacteroidia > Flavobacteriales_D > Parvicellaceae. The sequence goes on along the minus strand of OZ253949.1, from coordinate 1,700,386 downwards.
CGACAATGTTAGAAGCGGGGGCGTACAGTCCTTTGCCGCTTCTGCATGCGCACAGTTGGCCACCACCTGTTGCGATGCTTCTATTTGCCAGCCAGATGCAGTTTGTGATTCAGACGCTCCTTTTGATTTAGATATTCACACCGCTGGAGGAACGTTCTCAGGTACTGGAATTACCGATCCTGTCAACGGAACCTTCGACCCTTCAGTAAGTGGCGGCGGTACCTTTACGGTCTATTATACTCTACCGTGTGGTACAGATTCTACTATCGTAACGGTATCAACCTGTGCAACACTTAGCCTTTGTTTAGAAAGTAATGGAGACATTACAGTTACCGGCGGAACGGGTCCATACACATGGGCTGAAGGCATGTCTACCGTAACTTGTGTGGCCGGATTTGGAAGCTGTGACGGACTGTTTACATTTACCGACCCAGGACCTCCAACCCTTACGTGGAGTGATTTTGCAACCGGAGGAGCGACACAAACTCCACCAGCTGGTGCCGACTCAATCCAGGTAACTGATAACTTTGGAAATGTGGTTTCAACATTTAGTGCCTCCACACTTCCTCCATGCACTACTTCACCATGTGACCTTTCAATTACTTCGGCAACTGCTACAGACGAGACCTGCGCTGGTGCGGATGATGGACAAATTGATATCACCATCAGTGGAACCGATAATTACGATATTACAATTGGAGCTACAACTCATCATAGTGGGGTTGGTGCTGGTTCATACAACATCAACGGCCTGGCAGATGGTTCCTATACTGTAACAGTAACAAGCACCTCCGATCCTACTTGTACGGAAGATGTGGTGGTTACTGTAAATCCCGGCCCAAGTAGTTCCAACGCCACGATCACAGCAACCAGTGCTGTATGTGAAAACGATGCGGCATTCAATTTATCTGCAGCCGATCCTGGCGGAACCTGGAGCGGAACAGGTATTACCGATGCGGTAAACGGGACTTTTGACCCTTCAGTAGCTGGAGCCGGTACCCATACCATTACTTACACCATTTCCGGTTCTTGTGGTGATACCGATACGGAAGATGTAGTAGTGAATGCAGCAGACGATGCTTCATTCAGTTATGCATCCGCATCATATTGTTTGTCCGACCCCGATCCTACGCCAACAGTTACCGGAACCGGTGGAGGTACGTTTAGTATTGACAACGGAGGAACGATCAACCCAACTACGGGGGAGATAGATATTTCAGCTTCAGGAGCCAACAGTTATGTGGTTACTTATACTACCGGAGGTGTTTGTCCGGATACACAAACCTTCAATGTAACACTTACCACAGGAGCTGATGCTACCATTACACCGGCCGGCCCTTTCTGTGAAAGCGATGCAGCGGTAACCCTATCGGCTGCCGATCCGGGTGGAACCTGGAGTGGAACGGGTATTACCAATGCCTCTACTGGAGAATTTGATCCGGCTACCGCAGGAGCAGGTACCCATACCATTACTTACAGTATTTCGGGAACCTGTGGAGATACCGACACCGAAGACATTACTGTAAATGCCGATCAGGATGCAACCTTCTCCTATTCTTCAGGTTCTTATTGTTTGTCAGACCCCAATCCGTTCCCAACCATTTCGGGAACTTCCGGAGGCACATTTAGTATTGACAACGCCGGGGTTATTGATGCGGTTACCGGAGAAATAGACATTGCTTCTTCGGGAGCTAATACTTATGTGGTTACCTACACCACACCCGGGCCTTGCGCAGACGTGCAAACCTTTAATGTAACACTTACAGCCGGAGCGGATGCTACCATTAGTGCCACCACGGCCGTTTGTGAAAACGACCCTGCATTCAACCTCTCGGCGGCCGATCCGGGTGGAACCTGGAGTGGAACAGGTATTACAGATGCGGTAAACGGAACTTTTGACCCCTCAGTAGCAGGAGCAGGAACACATACGGTTACCTACACCATTGGTGGCTCTTGTGGTGATACAGACACGGAAACAGTAACAGTAAACGCCCAGGACGATGCATCGTTTAATTATGCATCGTCTACTTACTGTTTATCTGACCCCGATCCGTTTGCTACTGTAACGGGAACCGGAGGTGGTACATTTACCATCGACGCAGGTGGAACCATCAATGCTTCCAATGGACAGATTGATCTGTCTGCCACCGGAGCAGGTAGTTTTACGGTAACCTACACGACCTCAGGAGCTTGTCCGAATTCACAAACCTTTGCCATTACTATTTCAGCAGCATTCGATGCGACCATTACCGCTGCAGGCCCGTTTTGTGATAACGACCCTGCGGTAACCCTATCGGCTGCTGATCCGGGTGGAACCTGGAGTGGAGCGGGTATTACCAATGCTTCTACCGGAGAATTTGATCCGGCTACCGCAGGAGCAGGTACCCATACCATTACCTACACCATTTCCGGCTCTTGTGGTGATACTGATACAGAAACCATTACCGTTACGGCTTCAGATGATGCTACATTCAGTTACTCAGCATCTTCTTTCTGTGATTCAGATCCTAATCCAACCGCTACGGTTACCGGTACACCAGGAGGTACATTTACCATTGATGCCGGAGGAACCATTGACCCCACCTCGGGTGAAATTGATCTGGCGGCTTCCGGAGCAGGCTCTTATACGGTTACTTACACCACATCGGGTAGCTGTCCGGCCAGCTCTACCTTCTCGGTTACTATTACCACCTGTGTTTCGCCAACAGCCGATTTCAGCATCTCTGATGATCTGATCTGTGAAGGAGATTGTATCACTTTTACCGACCTTTCCACAGGTAACCCTACTTCGTGGTTGTGGACATTCCCCGGTGGAACACCGGCTTCGAGTTCCTCTGCAGATCCGGGAACCGTGTGTTTCAATATACCTGGAACTTACGACGTACAGCTAATTGTTACAAATGCTTCAGGAGCAGACACCGTTACAATGCCCGTAACCATTTCCCCGACACCGGTGGTTAACGCCGGACCTGATGAGAACATCATTATTGGGGAATCGGTAGTGCTTACGGCCACAGGAACTGGGGGTACTTACGTATGGACAGATGCATCTACGCTTAGTTGCGGCACCTGTCAAAGCACGATAGCTTCTCCGCAAGTTACCACTGGCTATATGGTGACATTGATTGACTCTGCAGGGTGTATTGCTACGGACAGTATTACCGTAAACGTGACCTATGTTGAAGAGGTGGGTGTACCCAATGCCTTCTCTCCGAACGGAGACGGACTAAACGACGTTTTGTATGTAGATGGCGCCGGGTTCTCTGAGATTGATTTTAAGGTATACAACCGTTATGGGCAGTTGGTATTCCAAACTACCGATCCTTCAGTAGGTTGGGACGGAACCGATTTAAAAGGCAAGGCTCTCAACCCCGGAACCTTTGCTTATATGCTTGACTACAGTTTTGTCGGTTCAGCCGGAGGTATCAAGTCGGGTAACATTACTTTAATTAAATAAAAGGAGGACTGTAAGATGACGAAAAGAGTATTGACAATAGCACTCACAGTTGGTTTGACTTCGGCCTCCTGCCTGATTTCAGGAAAGAACTTTGCACAGCAGGATATTCATGTGAGTAATTTCTTTGCTTCGCAGAACTGGTTAAACCCAGGTGCAGCCGGTTTTTTTCAGGGAGACATGCGATTTTTTGCTGACTACAGAAGCCAGTGGACAAAGATTTCTCCCAATGCTTTTAAAACACTTTCTTTTTCATTGGATGGAAGAATGCTGGAAGAAAATCTGAATAATGGTTTTATCGGTGCAGCTCTGAACTTCTACAACGATGTTACCGGAGATGGGATCATGAAGACCAACAACGTCAGTGCAAACATCAATTACGGATTGGAATTGGATCGCTATAACAAACTGGCACTCGGACTAAACATTGGGTTGTTAAACCGGAGTGTGAGTTTTGCTGATTTTTACTGGAACAACCAATGGAATGGTGAGCAGTACGACACCTCTACTCCTTCGGGAGAAACAGGTTTAAATGCCAACTTCTCGGCCGTTGACCTGGGAGCAGGGCTCTATTATTTCGGTACTCCCAGCGACGATGTGAGGATTTACGGTGGAGTCGGTGCGTGGCACCTGAACCGGCCCAATGTGAGTTTGTATGGTGGTGAGGATAAGCTTTATATGAAGTTTAACATTCACGGTGGTGTCAACTACAATCTGCCACTCAAAAGAACCGCCTTCATGCCCAATTTTATGTACATGATCCAGGGGCCGAACAGGGTGTTGAATGTAGGGACGGATGTAAAATACTTACTCAAAGAGCGGTCGCATTACACCGCTTACTACGATGAAACTTCCATTGCTTTTGGTGCTTATTACAGAGCCGGCGATGCCTTGTTTGGAACCGTGAGATTTTCAATGGCAGGGTTTACTGTTGGAGCCGCTTACGATTTTACTTTGAGCGATCTGAACAAAGCCAACAATGGATTTGGTGCACTGGAGTTCATGTTCATGTACAGAGCCTCTTTTGGAAAATCGGGCTGGGGTGCGGCCAGTTTTTAAAAAGAAAAAGACGTTTTACTTTAATGCAAGTGTAAGGTGTGAGGTGTAATTACCTCAAAAAGTGAAGGGCTTCTCAATTGGGAAGCCCTTTTCTTATAATCACACTTTTTTCACTGGTTTCGTCCCTTTTCTCCCGGATAAAGAGTGTGGACGGGATCGCTCTGCCAAACTTCTTTGGTATCTACCTCAATAGCACTCAAACGGCCAAGAAAAGCCGCCCCCGTATCTACATTCCAAACATTCATCCGATTCCATGGTTCATGAACCCCGTAGTCGATGGTGGGTGTATGGCCGATAAAAATTTCATCGAAGAGCTGTAGTCTTTGAGGGTAAGCACTATCGTCTGGCTCAATTCTTCCATGTAACGCCACCGCCATTTCCCATAGAGTTCTGTCCCATCCAAAATTCGTAGAATAACTTTCCCTTTGAGGGCCATGCATTGAAGAAAACCCGGCATGAACAAACAAGCGATCCTTTTCATCAATATGATATGTCTTCATTCCTTCTAAAATCTCGCGATGTTTATCCAGTTGTACCCTGTTGTAACCAGAATAACTCTCCAAAGTAGCACGCCCCCCATGTTGCACCCAAATTGAATTTATACTGCCCGTTTGCAAATACTCAAGAAGCCATACATCATGATTTCCGATAATAAATGTACATGGGTTTGTAGAAGATAAAACTGCAAGTTCCTCGATCACCAAAGCGGATTCACTCCATCCATCCACATAATCACCCAGGAAAATCAACTCGTCTGAAGGATCCAATTGCAATCTATCCAACAATTGCTTGAGAGCGCGGTAACCTCCATGGATATCTCCTATTGCCAGAGTTCTGTTCATACCGTGAAACTACACTTTTGTATTCACCCAATGGGCCAAATGCAGGTACTTTGAGGCGGAAGTAATCTTTTGTTACCTATGTAACAAGCGACTTTATAATCCAGATTTGTTATACTAATCGTGTTTCACCTCTGTCAATTAAATCAGTTTAGTGTGAGATTATGATTACAAAAAATCCGTGAACCGACACATGAACAATTGCAATTCATAGTGAAAATTTACATCCTACTATTTGCTAATCAGGGTGGAGATGTAAATAGAGATTGGGAGGGATTTTTGAGGCAAATACCGGACTGTCTATCCAGGGGAATTTGGTACCGCCTTACGCCCTCAAATTAACTTTCAAGGCTATTAATCTGCGGAAGAAAGTTTATTGTAAAGTTTGCAAACACTCAGAAGCAGCCAATCAACAGATTAAACCGCTTTCGCTTGTCGGTTCACGGAATACATTGTTTTCTGCAATTTTCTTCTTTTGATCGCACCTGCATTGTCAGGTTTAATTTCAAGAACAGGCATCTGGGTGGATTGAATCAATTCCTTACTAGCATTGCCCCATAAACGATGGTACCAGCGCGTCCGTTGCTCCGCGACAACACCTATCACATCTGGGTGATGATCTCTGGTAAACTGTTCCATACCCGTTTCCAGATCATGACTTTCCAACTCGTAAATTTGATATCCTGAAAAGCCTTTGTTAATGGCCAATTGATGGATATCCTGGGCATTAATTTCTCCCAATTCGTCATCGTCTAGTTTTACCGCGACAAAATCTACCCTGGCCCGTAGCTTGGCCGCCAATCCAGCCAACTTCTCGATTACATTACTCAATTTGACACTCTGAACAGACCCAAACGCGATGTTCTCAATGTCTAATCTTGAGCTGAGTCTGCTAACCGTCAGTACAGGAACCTGAACATTCCTTATGATTCTCTCGGTTCTTGATTTCCAGAAGGCATTGATTGGTCCAAATTGGCGGCTGCTATCATCAACAATAACCATGTCAGTATCCGAAAAGAATCTGTGAACCACAGTTTTGGCCGCACGAATGCCACGAATAAACACGATATTAAGGTCAATGCCTTCATGCTTAAGAACTACGTCATAAACATCTTTCGTTATGTTAAACATCAACTTCCTCACGGAGAAAGGAGAGGTGATTTTAGATAGCCATTCGCTCCAACTATCGTTGATCAGGTAAGTAACATACAAACGCGACTGATGCATTTGAGCCAATTTAACCCCTGTTCTCAATGCAGCTGAGGATTTAATTTTATCTCCCTTAAGTAATACGGTTACAGTTTCCATTTTCTGGTTTTTTAATGATTTGCGTAGGTGAACGGCTAAATAATTACATCGGTACCACTAAGCCACTGATCCCGTTGTTTTGCATCAGGTGCTTAGCCGCTATTACCTTGTCGTGAGGAACCACCACCCCAAACTCGATGTCCTTGCTCTGGGCAGTTTCACTTAAAAACTTCCACTTTCGCTTTAAATACTCCTTTTTATCCTTGAGGTTAAATTTGACGTCAAACAGATGAAGCTTATTTGATTTATTGGCTACAATGTTGGGCGAGTAAAAATTGCCTGAACGATTCTCGCCGTATTTAAAGTCTATGTTCTTATAGCCTTCCTGTTGAAGGTACAAGACAAATTTCCTAACCATTTTTCGTTTAATTCTGTTTTTCATAGCGGTACTTTTATTATTGAGACTTCCATACTTCAAATGATTCTTGTTTCGACCAGGCCGTCAGCTGCCAGTGCTTCTTCTCGAGTGCAGCAATGTGCTTATTCATCATGTTTACGGTTCCAGCATCACCCTGTTCAATGGCGTTGTTCAAGGTATCCATGGCCAGTGAAATCAGCACGCTCATATCCTGTAAAACATGATTGACCATATCGACCGATGTCAATTCTACAGTTGCTTCTTTCACCTCAGAGACCTCCAGAATTTCCTGCATGGTGCAAACCGGCTTTTTGCCGAATACGCGAATTCTCTCAGCGAAATCGTCTATGGATTGAATCGCATCTTTATAGTACACTTCAAACAAGTCGTGCAATTCAAAGAAATTAGCACCGACTATGTTCCAGTGAAACCCTTTTAGCTTCTGGGCATATACCTGTTGTGCTGCCAGCAACTTATTAAGATCAGCTACAATAATGGCCGTTTCCAGGGTGGAGAAACCTAGTTTCTGATGTTGTTTCGATTTATTATTATCTATTTTTTCCATTAGTATTGATCGAGTATTAAAAGTTATTATAACGCATACAGCGCGACCTTCGGACATTCCGAAACGCGGCTAAATCCAGCATTAGCTGGCAAACACAGGGTTATAAAAATCAAGTGTCGGAATCGGACTATCGAATAACCATCGTATTAGGCCCGGGAGCAGAGACGGGTTATTAACCTTGCTTTCCAGATGAGCCTTTGCAATTCGAACCATCGTTATCGGATACAAATTGTATCGGATTCGACACTTAGTGCTAACTATATTATAATAAAAAATATCGAACTATCCAAATATGGAGACTTCCATTTGGCTTAAGAGGGGATCAAAAGCAACAAGGTTGGCTAAGGATTAAGATGCCTGAGCATTTAAAACCCCTGCACTACTTATTTAACTGCCAATCATATTCTGCAAATGTCACTTTCGCATTGGCTTTAATCTGAACGTTGGCATATTTATTAAGGTAATCGATAAGTGTTCCGTTTGAGGTAAAATCTTCCTTATACCATTCGAAAATTTTTGAAATTTCAATTTTCTTCTCAGACAATTCGTTTTTATCACCATTAATAAAACTTTTCGTCATCTTATCCAGCTGGCTGTTCAGGCTGTTCGCAATGAATGCACCGTTCATAAGTTTGGGACATGACTTTGCCGCACAATTTACTGCGAAGTGAATTCTTGGTTCCTTAAATCTTGGACGAATAATTTTGTTTTCAATTTCGTCAAGGCTGTAGGATTTCCCTCCAATGGTTACCAATTTTTGATTCCATGGCTTGCCTCCGTGTAGTTTTGTGATAGAGGATACAGGGTAGTTTTTCAAAATAAGACGTACCGTTACAGCATTGTACAGGTTGATCCAATAGGCCAGTTTTTCATTTCTCGACCAATCCGCCTGGTTGTCTAATGATTCCAACTGGTCAATGTAATCCTCTATATCCCCCAGGGAAGATTTCAATGCCCCATAATTGACGCTTCCCGAACTGCTTACATGCTTTTTCAGTAGTCCATCCCAAATCGCATGGTTAGGTTTTGGAGTGGCTACATCTTTCGTTGGTTTTTCCGTTGGTTCCTCTTTAACAGGTACCGTTTCCAGCCCGATTGGTGTTTCAAGCCCATCAGATCCCGGTGTATCTCCGGCATCAGGACCTGTTGGTTCTATTACCACCTTTTCGGGGACTTCTCCATTACCTCCAATCAGGTTCCCGGTTCCGGGTGATTCTGCAAGATTATTGTCCTTTACGCTACTGGTATCTGCCCCAGGCATTATTTCCGTGTGGGTAGTCGTATTCGATAGACCTGGCCGTTCAATGTCATTTGACTGCGAATTTTCACTGCCGGAAGCAGGCGTTTTTTCCTCTTCGCCGCAGGCAATCAATAAAAAAGTAATTGAAGCAACTAGAAATAAGCTCTTTTTGATCATGTGTTGAATGTTTGATACGGAATCCTTTCCAAACTACGAATATTTTTTCCGGGGATGAAATGGAGTGAAGCAGTTTCTTTTGTTCACTTTTTGGTGAATCAAAAAAAACCTTATTTTTGGCATCCTTAATTGCGAGTGTAGCTCAGGGGTAGAGCATCACCTTGCCAAGGTGAGGGTCGTGAGTTCGAATCTCATCACTCGCTCAACTAAAGGCGGTTCGGTTACGAACCGTCTTTTTTGTTTTTAGGGCCGTTGAAAGTCCTCTTTCATATGGTCAGAACAAAAAAGACAAGCTCCGCGGTGCGTAACTCGTTTGGCTAAAAGCCCTCCCTCAGAGATCACCGAGCGAGCCGCAGGTGAGCGAGGTAACCTCATCTCAATTAAGTAACTGACACAATTTTGAGCCCAAAGTATTTTTTCTTCTAAAAAAAACTGGCCCTAACTGATATCATCGTGTAAAGCGAGATAATCTCACTCAAAACCTCCAGTAATGTTCTGCATGCCCAAAAAAACCTATTCAAAAAAAGGCCCCAGGGATTACCCTTGCTACCCTACAAATCACATCCACACTCCATGCACCTGCTCGTTATGATTGATTTCCGGTTGAAAAACTTTGATATATTTGCAGCCACTAAATTACCCCAGTGGTGGAATTGTCCCGTGAACAGAAATCGCAGATTTCTTTTCTTTGGGATTAGACACTGGGAAGGTGGCTGAATAAAGCCACCAAAAAAGGAAACACCACACCCCGGTGGTGGAATTGGTAGACACGCAAGACTTAAAATCTTGTGGCCCTTGGGCCGTGCGGGTTCAAGTCCCGCCCGGGGTACATTTAAAAAGAAAGCCCTGTATCATAGTGATACGGGGCTTTTTTAGTTCGACACTTGCCGAAATCGGTTCGACAATTTTGTCATTTATATCATTTCACCTCTTGCTGGGTATCCTGATTTGACGATATAATCAACTGCTTTTACAAAGGTTGGGAGGTAAGGTCTTCCCCAAGGGTTACTATTGATATTGGAGTAGTACACCTCATTTTTATTGTCGATTAAAAACAACCCTGGTTCACTAAAAATTGCTGGCTCACCATCTTTAACGGCTTCACTTAAGTACAATCCCCATTCAACAGCTGATTCTTTACTTAGCTCATAACCGAGCGTAAGATTAGGTAGTTCCCAGTCCTTTCTGGAAAGGCGTGCCCTTTTTTCGGTATCCATACTAACTGCCACAATATTTACACCTCTTTCCTCAAATGCAGGAATTAATTCATGTAATTGCTGGAGGTGTTTTTTACATATAGGGCAGTGCAAGCCTCTATAAAAAACTACCATTGAAAAGTTCTGCGGACGTTGGTCATCTAAAGTCCATTGCTCCCCATCAAGCGTTTTAAATGTTAGGCTTGGAGCTGAATGTTTTGGTGTTGGTCTCATAATTAAGCGTACTGTTTAAGATGGTTATCAAATCGTTCAAAGTCATTTTCTATTTCTGGATTCTTCATGACATCATATGCAAAAAAGGTTGGGAGCTGCTCCAGTCCAAACCATTTAAAGTTTAAATGCATTGGAAGTAATAAATCATCTTCGCTTATTCCATTAAAGAACTTCTCATTTGGGTCATTAAAAGCTTCTCTTGGAGCATTAGCCGTTACCGAAATCATGTATTTACCATTCAGTTTTCCTCCAAGACCATAATTCTTCTTTGGTTCAGTTCTGGTTCTTCCATCTCCATTAGACATCTCACCCATCATTCCTGTCGAGAAAACTTCATCAATGTACTTTTTGAATGACCAAGTAACACCCATCCAATTAAGGGGTGTCTGAAAGAATACTAAGTCAGCCCATTTGAACTTTTCAATTTCCTCGTTTACATCATAATCATCCTTCATTGTTGTTACCTTGATTTCACATCCTTTATAGGAGAAATGAACTTTTGCCTTATCAACCAGACTGGCATTTAATCTTCCCTCAGAAAAGGGATATTCTTGATGCCCATTTATAATAAATATGTTCTTCATACTTTTTTATTAATTAGTATCACAAAGAAACCAATAATAGTGTATATTTGATACTTATTAAATAACAACCTGAGAAATTAGTGGTTACCAAAAAGTAACTTATGTCCAGAAAGTACATTGAAAACCCAAATTCTTGCACCTTAGTGCATACAATGAATATCATTGGAAACAAATGGAAACCAGTATTGATTTACTTACTTTCAAATGGACCTTTGCGGTTTGGAAAATTGCATATTCTGACCCCAACTATATCAAAGAAGGTGCTGTCCAAACAATTAAAGGAACTGGAAGAAGATGGATTGATTCTAAGAGAGTCCTATGCGGAGACCCCTCCAAGAGTGGAGTATTCTTTAACCGACAAAGCAATAGGATTATTGCCTATTCTGGTAGAATTAAGTAAGTGGGCTGAAAAGAGTTTTCCTGAAGTAGAATTTGAGGAATGCAGGATTCATTTATCAGATTGAATCTGCTTCGACAATGCAATCATTGCGGGTACTAGAAAAGCTTCAGCTCTTTTTGAGTTGGAGTTTTTTCATTTTCCAGTGGCCTGGAAATGAACCCGGGCTGACGCCAGGAAGCCGGGTTCAACAACGAAGCGATTTCACAACCGAATGAAATGAGGACGCAAGCCCGGCAGCGCATAAATCTGTTGTATATAGTCAACATTAACCCCGTATTTAACCGCTAATGATGGATAAAGACAACATTAAAGCTGAAACATATTTCAACGAACAACGTTAAACTTGTTGGACATAGTCAACATTAATTACAATTATAAAATATAATGATGGATAATCCCAACACTAATATCGCCAGAATGAGTGATGATGCAATCATCCATTTGATAGGAGATTTTGTAAAACAGAATAGGCTGGAGCAAAATATCACCCAGCAGGAACTTGCAGAAAAGGCAGGGATCAACAGAACCACCCTGTGGGAACTTGAATCCGGGAACAGAGTAAACCTGATCACATTAATTCAGGTACTACGAATACTAAACAAACTCCATGTTTTTGAAGCTTTTCATCTTACACAAAAAATAAGTCCAATAAAACTGGCACAACTAGAAATGAAAAAAAGGCAGAGAGCCCAGAAAAGAAAGAGTGATAAGAAGAAAAAAACTGACTGGTAATGATAAATAGTGCATTTGTAAATATCTGGGATCAGAGAGTTGGAGCTGTATCATGGGATGCAAATACCGCACTTGCCACTTTCCAGTACGACGAGCAATTTCTAGTGCAAAATTTAGACTTATCACCAATTATGATGCCCCTGGAAAGAGGCGACATGATACACGAATTTCCTGAAACCAGGGGGACTTCAACGTTTAAAGGTCTGCCAGGTTTATTGGCGGATGTGCTTCCGGATAAATATGGAAATGCGCTGATAAATACCTGGCTATCAAGACAAGGACGGCCAACAGACAGCTTAAATCCGGTAGAAATCCTTTGTTTTATAGGACAAAGAGGTATGGGGGCTTTGGAGTTTGAACCTGTTCAACCAAAATCAAGAAATACATCTACAAAATTAGAAGTATCAGACCTGGTTGAAATTGCCGAAGAAATATTATCCGGAAGAAAAGATTTTGCCACCAACCTCTCAGATGAGGAGGAGAAAGCCCTTTTCGAAATATTAAAAATTGGCTCTTCAGCGGGTGGAGCAAGAGCAAAGGCACTGATTGCCTATAATGAGAAGACGAAGGAAGTACGGAGTGGCCACGCCAGTGCGCCAAAGGGGTTCGAACATTGGCTGATAAAATTTGATGGTGTTTCGGATACACAATTCGGTGATTCTCAAGGGTACGGACGAGTGGAAATGGCCTACTATTTAATGGCCAGAGATGCTGGCATTAATATGATGGAATGTAGGTTATTGGAAGAAAATGGCAGAGCTCATTTCATGACCAGGCGATTTGACAGACTCCATGGGAAAGGAAAAATTCATGTGCAAACTTTGTGCGCAATGAGACACTTTGATTTCAATGAGGTAAACCTTTACAGCTATGAAGAACTATTTGAAACAATGCGAATCATAGGATTGACGTATCCCGAGGCGCAGGAACTATTCAGGAGAATGGTGTTTAATGTTGCTTCCCGCAATTGTGATGACCATACAAAGAATTTTGCGTTTACAATGGGTAAAGATGGTGATTGGAAACTATCTCCAGCTTATGATGTCTGCTATGCATATCGTCCGGGGAGTGAATGGGTCAGTCAGCATGCCTTGAGTATAAACGGAAGGAGGAAAGGTATAACGAGAAATGACCTGTTATCCGTAGCAAAAAACATGAACATCAAAAATGCTTCCGACATAATTGATCAGGTAGTTGAAGCTGTTTCAAACTGGAACAATTATGCGGACCAGGCTCAGGTAGACATGGATAAGAAGAAGGCCATTGAAATGAATCATATAAAACTTTAGTTAGAAACTAAACCCGCATCAGTAAGCGGCACTCAAATAGCACTCATTTTCAACACAAAAAACCTATCTACGTCGCCATTTTGGTTCAGTTTTTGATATCCAATTACCATGAGAACACTAACCCTCCTCTTACTCCTCGGACTTTCCGCTTCTTGCGTAAAAACGGAGTCTATTGAATCGCACGAATCTTCAAGTGTGGTGATTACGGGTGGCTGCTGTGGTGGAACTACTCCCAACGGACAGCTAAAGACTTCTTTCTCCAACGATTTTGACGACTGGACGTTCAATTGGGATGGAGATAACGGTGATTTTGAAACCGCCTTTTCTAACGACTGGGACAACTGGGACTTCACCTATGATGATGTATCAGGGGATATACGCACATCTTTCTCCGAAGATTGGGACAACTGGACGCTCACCAGCAGCGATGGATACAACCTGAAAATCCGAACAAATTTCTCCGAAGATTATGATAGCTGGGAAATTGTGGATGCTGCCAATAGTATCACCATTAAAGTGCGAACCACTTTTTCTGACGATTTCGACAACTGGGAAGTGAAGTACAACGGCAATAAAATTGCTGACCTGGACACTCAATTTTCTGAAGATTGGGACAACTGGAAAGTTTCAGGTAACCCAACCGGGTTTCCAAAAGCGCATCGGGCGGCCATGTTATTTATTGGCGTCTTTACCGGTGGCCTTCATCAGCAAGGCATTATTGACTAACCTCCGAACCTGTCCATTTGCGAACTACTTCCGGATCGAAGTCTAGCCTGGCACCAGTTAGACCTTTCTCCGAATAGTCAATAGAATTTAGAACGTACCTCATCGCTTCCTTCCTGGCCACCTCTTTTGTATTTCCCTTAATCACCAGCCAGGGAGATTCCGGAGTACTCGTGGTCTGAAACATCCGCTCTTTATACTGAGTATATTCATCCCATTTCATTTGAGCCTGCATGTCTACGGTACTCAGCTTCCAACCAATCAGAGGGCTGGTTCTACGCTCCTCCAGTCTTCGTTTTTGTTCTTTTTTATCGATCGAAAACCAAAGTTTTACAATCATGATCCCGTCGTCTATTAACATCCTCTCCAAATCAACCACCTGGCCCAGGAATGTTTCATACTGATCACTTGTGCAAAAACCCATTACCGGTTCTACCACCGCCCGATTGTACCAACTCCTGTCAAAAAACACAATCTCTCCCGGGTTAGGTAGATTCTTGATATATCGCTGGAAATACCACTGTCCCCTTTCCTCTTCTGTGGGCACGTTTAAAGCCACTACCCGATAGTGTCTTGGATTAATAAAACGGATAAACCGAAGAATAGCCCCTCCCTTGCCTGCACTATCCCGACCTTCACAAATAATCAGTAAACGCTTGTTGTTCTCTATCAGCCAACTTTGCATTCGAACCATCTCAATTTGTAATTGGATGTATTCAGGATCCTGTTCTAATTCGTTTAAATGTTTCAATCCAGGTTATTTTGTAAAATTAAATATAGCGTATACCGGTTATCCATCGGATTCAATGCGAATTAATGTGCCAGAAATTCTTTCCACCAGAATCCGGAATCTTTAACGGTTCTCTTTTGTGTTTCGAAATCTACATGGATGAGCCCGAACCGGGGTTCATATCCTTCACTCCACTCAAAATTATCTGTTAAACTCCAAACAAAGTAACCTTCTACCGGCACACCTTCTTGTTTGGCTTTCAGTACATTTATCAGGTAATCTTTAAAAAACTGAATGCGTTCGAGATCATGCACCATTCCGTTCTCCAATTTATCAGGGTAACACACTCCATTCTCCGTAACAATAATCTTTCTGATTCCCTCATACTCTCCAAATTGTTTGAGAATCTTGTAAATACCTTCCGGATAAACTTCAAATCCCATTTCGTTAACCGGTACCTCACGTTTTACTGCCGGAACCTCTGAAGCAAACATTACCGGAGGAAAGAGACTCCATTTACCTACAACCCGGAAGTAGTTTTGTAGACCTATAAAATCAAAATCGAATTTCAGGGCATCCTCATCTCCGTCTTCCATATACCTCTCGATTCTCTTCAGAGCAGGAAAAGCATCAGTCGGATAGCCAAGTCCCAGACAAGGCTCTATGTAAAGCCGGTTAATCATCGCATCGATTCGCAACGCCGCCTTTTGGTGTTTACCCTTTTGCTTAACCGCATCAACATGAGAGCAACTAAAAGTGGTGCCAATGTTTGCCTCTGGTTTCAGGCTTCGAATGGTTCTTCCGGCCTGTGCCATTGCCATACAAGCGTAGTGTGTAGCCTTCAGAAACTTACTGATTCCCTTTTTGCCCGGAGCGTGTATCCCCAACATATAACCAAGACCAACGAACGCGGCCGGTTCGTTCATAACCATCCAGTTTTGAACTTTAGACCCAAACGCATTAACACACACCTTCGCGTAATCATCGAACCAGGAAATCACCTTCCTGTTGGTCCATCCGCCCTGGTCTTCCAACGCTTGTGGCAAGTCCCAATGGTATAAGGTAACCCAGGGCTCCAATCCGTTTTCCAAACAACAATCAATTACCTTATGATAGAACGCCAACCCCATTTCATTCACCTCACCCGTTCCATGAGGTAAAATTCTAGACCAGGCCAGCGAAAACCGGAAAACCTTTAAATTAAATGATTTGGCGAGTTTTATATCCTCTTCATAGCGGTTGTAGAAATCCGTGGCTACATCAGCATTTTGATTCTTATGAACATTACCTCGCTTATGGGTAAAGGTATCCCAAACCGACGGCCCTTTTCCATCCTGATTCCACGCACCTTCCACCTGGTACGCTGCACATACCGCACCCCACAAAAAGTCCTGACCAAAATCCACTGCACGCAATTCCGGTTCCCGAAACCAATTGCTCATGGAATAGCCGGGTGACGCCATTAAACCAATAGCTCCAATCCCTGTCCACTTGACCCACTCCCTGCGATCCATTGTTCATTAAATTTTTGAGTTGGTCAAATTTAAGTGGTTGATATCAATACTCCGAATTGGGTAAATATTCAGCCTAAGCAAACCGTCAAAATATTTCGGTTGTCGAAAAAACATGGTGGATCGTCAGAATTTAACTCCGCTCAAAGATTCATTCAGTACTTTCGTTAAAACATGAACCAGCCTGTAAAAGAAAAACAAGTTTCGATGTACAAAGCCCTTCAGCATATCAGTTTACCTCTTTCAATATTTTTTGCATTGGCCGCACATGGTCAAAACCCATTAAATTGGGGAGAATCAATTGGTGGTACGGGATACGATCAAAGCGTTTCTGTGGATGTTAATGCCGCCGGTGAACTACTTTATTTGGGGAGCTTTGATGATTCCATGACGGTAGTAGTAGGCGGCTCACCGCAGACCATTGAAAGCAAGGGATTGAACGATTATCATGTGTCGAAGTATGATGCATCGGGCAACCTGGAATGGATATACAATTATGGAGGCCCGTCTAACGACGTACAGGGAATCCAGGGAGAAGCGCTCTTTGACAATAACGGAAACGTAGTTGTTTATGGAAAATTTAGCGGAACACATGATTTTAACGTGGGGCCTGGGTTTGAAAGCCATGCATCTAACGGAAGTTGGGACGTCTTTATCACGAAACTGGATGCTGCAGGCAATTTCCTATGGGCCAGAACGATTGGGGGAGCAGGTAATGAAAACCCCTATAAAATGGACATTGATACGGCAGGTAACATTGTAATCTGTGGGACTTCTGCTTCGGACAGTCTGGATTTGGATCCTACATCTGGAAACAATACTGTTTTTAAAACATCCACCGGACAGATGGGTTTTATGGTGTTGCTTGACGCGAATGGAAATTACAATTGGGGTTACACCATAGATGGAGCCGGCTCAGCGTATTCTACCAAAGATGTAGCCTTCGATGCCAATGGAGATATTCTTCTTACGGGCACCTTCACCGACCAGATTGAACTGGCTCTGAATGGCGTCGGTTCGAACCTCATAACGGCATTAGATGGAACCGACACGTATTTTGGTAAATATGATTTATCGGGAGCCCATCTAACGGGCTTTGGACTAGGCGCATCGGACGTGCATCGTATTGCTGCGGATCAATCGGGTAATTTTGTGATGCTAGGTAATTATACAGGTTCTGGTTTTGATGCAGACCCTGGTACTTCAGCTGCCATGTACCCTGCACCACCTGCTTCCATTGGTCCAGGATACATTATAAAGTACAACAGCCTGGGGAATTATTTGTGGTCTGCCAGTATCACTCCCTCCATCTCTCAATTTTTCTTTAACGGTATTGATATTGCGCCTACCGGCGACATCTTATGTACCGGATTGTATCAGGATTCGATCACGATTGAAACAAATTCAGGAATGCACACTCAAAGCGGAAACGGAACGAGCAGTTCCACATCGTTTCTAATGAAATTGACTGGTTCAGGTCTACACATTTGGGATCACACGAACGATGAGTGCCCTGAATCCTGGGGTACTGATGTGGCTTTCAAAAATAACAGTGAATTTTCGTGGTGTGGCCACTTTGACGACACGATAGACATAGACTTAACCGGAACTGCTCCTTTCGGGCTGAACTCGCAGATAGGATCCGGACTTACCGGAGCCATTCTTCAAGATGCGTTTATTGGAATGTACGGAACGATCTGTGAAAATGCGGATCAGCCGACTGTTTCTGCCACGAATACCGTGGTTTGTTCCAACGAACCTGTTTCCATCAGCGTGGATTTTGGAGATCTTGGTGACGCTCAGGATTGGTACTGGTATTCTGATTCGTGTGGTGGTGTTTTAATAGACTCCGGAGAGGTGTTTCAGCAAATTTTCACAATAAGCGATTCCATTTTTGTAAGGGGCGAAGGAGGTTGCACTTCTCCAGGGCTTTGTGTTGGAATTGCCATTACGGTACTGGACCATGATTTCAGTTCAGATACCGCCACAATATGCGAGGGCGATAGTATTCTGATTGGCTCAACATATCACTATAGTTCAGGTGTTTATCACGACTCATTACAAAATATGGTGGGCTGCGATAGTATTCTTGAGACCCGATTGGGTGTAATTCCGTCGCCAGTTGTTTTCAACACAAATACTGGTGATACTGCCTGTCTTGACGAAGGTAGTGTTTCTCTGTTGGCTACTCCCTCCGGAGGGACGTTTGGAGGAACTGCGGTTACCGGTAGTTCATTTGACCCACTATCGGCAGGACTGGGTTCTCATGAACTGACCTATACTTACGACGATGGCTCAGGATGCATTTTTGTAGAGACATTTCTCATAACTGTTGATGCCTGCACTGCTATTAATGAAGGACTGCATTCCAACTACAAAATCTTCCCCAATCCTGCTTCCGAGTCGATCCAACTAAGTGGATTGATGGCCAATGAACCCGTTAGGATATTCTCTGCTTCGGGCAAACTCGTGGATGTAGTTGTTTCTGCCGGCGATGTTGTTTCGGTGAACCTAACCAATCTGGCTCCCGGCCTGTACATGGTGAAAATTGATGCGAGCGTACTTCGCTTCGTTAAGCTATAGTGCCAATAAAACGAATATGGCAATACCGACAAGACTCAGAATAATGGTAATTATACTGTTAGTCCGGTCGCGTCGTGCATAGGTCTCCTTGAGTAACCGATCCATGGAAAAGCCACCGCGTACTACCGGAATTACACCCAACAACACAAAAGTTGCCGAAATACCGATTAGCATGTTGGCATAAGCCATCACCTTATCAATACGGCGCACAGTAAATTCTTTACGGTCCCTGGAAAATTCATGGCCTTTTTTTGGCTCCGAATCCGTAATCACAAGATCCGTTGAATCATTAAGTTCAGGGTCATTTGAAAATTCAATTTGATCTTGATTTCTATTTCCCTGCTGGTAAGTCGGGCTGGTTCCACGAAACTTCGTGTACTTCTGTTTTCTAAAGCCACTTGCGCATCCTGCAGAAAGGACCAGTATAAGCAATGATAAAATATATATCTCTGTGCGAAGTTTCATTCCATTCCAAAATAGAAAGAAGCTTCATTGGATTCAAAATTTTTAGGACAGAAACGACAAGTGGTTTAAGATTCGGATAGATTTTGCCGAGAACGGCGCCAACCGCTTACCCGCCAGTTAATTTCTTTATTTCGTTGAGCTTCATCAAAGCCTCAACCGGTGTTAGTGTGTTAATATCAATATTCTTGATCTCCTCACGCACCTGTTCCAGAACAGGGTCATCTAACTGAAAAAAGCTTAACTGCATGGCTGCATCTTCCGCTATTTCCTTTGTTTTGGCAGACAGTTGGTCGCCGGACTTGGTTTGTTCTAAATGGCCAAGTACTTCTTTTGCTCTTCCTACAACCTTTTTGGGCATTCCGGCCAATTGTGCTACATGGATACCAAAGCTGTGATTGCTACCTCCTTTCTGCAATTTGCGAAGAAAGATGACATTGTCACCAACCTGTTTAACGGCCACGTTGAAGTTGCGAATCCTCTCGAACGTGGTGGTCATCTCATTTAACTCATGATAGTGGGTAGCAAATAAGGTTTTTGCCCGGGCCTTGCCTTCATGAATATACTCCGCAATTGCCCATGCAATGGAGATTCCATCATAGGTGCTGGTGCCTCTGCCAATCTCATCGAGCAAAATAAGACTCCGATCCGAAACGTTGTTCAAAATAGAGGCTGTTTCATTCATTTCCACCATAAAAGTGGATTCCCCTGAAGAAATATTATCTGACGCTCCGACTCTTGTAAACACCTTGTCCACAATACCCAGTTTTGCGGATTTTGCCGGGACAAAACATCCCATTTGCGCCATCAACGTAATCAATGCCGTTTGGCGTAAAATTGCTGACTTACCGGACATATTTGGGCCAGTTATCATGATGATCTGTTGCTCCGAATTATCCAGGTATACATCGTTGGCAATGTACGGTTCTCCTATTGGAAGCTGCTTTTCAATAACCGGATGGCGACCCTGTTTTATGTCGATAGCAAAGCCATCGTTTAGTTCTGGTTTTACATAATTGTTCTGTACGGAAACTCTCGTAAACGACAACAGGCAATCTAGCTGAGCCACCACCTGGGCATTGTGCTGTACCGGCGTTACAAAAGCTGACAATTCCTGAACAAGTTCGTTAAACAGCCTTGCTTCCAGGGCCTGAATTTTCTCCTCTGCACCGAGAATTTTAGACTCGTATTCTTTTAACTCCTCCGTGATGTAACGTTCTGCCTGAGTTAGTGTTTGTTTGCGAATCCAGCTCTCTGGGACCTTGTCTTTGTACGTGTTTCGAACCTCCAGATAATATCCAAACACATTGTTATAGGCTATCTTCAGCGAACTGATGCCGGTCGCTTCCATTTCACGTTGTTGAATTTGGACCAGATAGTCCTTTCCGGAGTAAGCAATTTTACGCAGTTCATCCAATTCATCATTTATTCCATCTGCGATTACGCCTCCCTTGGAAACCAGCACCGGGGCATCCTCCTTTAGCTGGGCCTGAATTTTATCCCGGATGGAAGAGCATAAGTTAAGTTGGTCGCCTAACTTTTTTACCGAATCAACACCTGATTTTAAACAGAGTTCCCTAATTGGTGCCAGGGCGGTGAGTGCCTTGCATAGCTGATTCACTTCTCGTGGGTTTACTCTGGCAGCCGCCACTTTGGAAATCAACCGTTCCAAATCTCCTATTTGCGAAATTTCATCAGACAGATCCTGAGCTTCTTTTGGGTTCTGTACGAGATATTCGATGGCATCGAGCCGTTCGGTGATCAGTTTCTTTTCTTTGAGTGGCAGCACCATCCAACGCTTCAACATCCGACCTCCCATTGGGGAAACCGTTTCATCAAGAATGTCAATCAACGTCTTGGCATCCGGATTATGACTGTAGAGTAATTCCAGATTTCTGATGGTGAATCGATCTAACCAAACGTATTTTTCCTCTTCAATTCTGGAAAGGTGGGTAATGTGATCCAGCTTTTTATGTTCTGTTTGGGATAGATATTGTAAAATAGCGCCCGCCGCTACTACAGCCATTGATAACTTCTCAACTCCAAAACCTTTTAATGATTTGGTACCAAAATGCTTATTGAGGGATTCTCGCGCAAAGTCCTCAACAAATACCCAGTCATCCATCCGGTAGGTATACATTTTTTCTCCAAAGTGATCGAAGAATTGAGTGTCCTTAAACTTTTGATAAAGTACTTCCTTCGGATTGAACCCCTGAATCAGTTTGTCCACGTATTCATGCGAACCCTCGGCGATCAGAAACTCACCCGTTGAGACATCAAGAAAAGAAACGCCGGCCAGTTTTTTATCAAAGTGGACTGCCGCAAGGAAGTTGTTGCTTTTTTGTTCCAGCACCTGGTCGTTGTAGGATACACCAGGGGTAACCAATTCTGTAACTCCTCTCTTAACAATCTTCTTGGTCATTTTAGGGTCTTCCAACTGATCGCAGATTGCTACTCGTTGTCCGGCCCGAACCAGCTTAGGCAGATAGGTATCCATGGCATGGTGGGGAAACCCTGCCAACTCGATTTTTGAGGAACCGTTATTTCTGGCCGTCAACACGATTCCAAGGATTTTAGATGCTTTAATCGCATCATCTCCAAAGGTTTCATAGAAATCACCAACACGAAACAACAACAGCGCATCCGGGTATTTGGATTTGATCTGGTTGTATTGCGCCATTAAAGGCGTTTCCTTTTTCTTTTTTGTTGATTTCGTTTTGGTGGCCACTTATCTTCCTCTCTGTTTCGGACCTTAAAGGTACAACGCATGGTTTCGAACAATTCGGCTAGTTTTGCACAGCACAATTCAAGTTATGAACAGAAAGCTAAAGCTACACGAACTCAATCGGGTAGATGTCGAAACATTCAAAGGTCAGGAAAAGCTTCCGGTAATAGTGGTTTTAGACAATATACGGAGCCTGAGCAACGTGGGTGCAGTATTCAGGTGTGCTGATTCGTTTGGTATTGAGGCGATCTATCTGTGCGGAATTACACCTTGCCCTCCCCATCGTGAAATCACAAAAACAGCCATCGGCGCTACACAAAGTGTAGAGTGGCAACATTTTGAATCTACGGCGGAAGCGGCTAAAAACCTGATCGAAAAGGGCTATACCGTGATCTCGGTTGAACAGACCCAGCGCACCGAAAAATTGGGGAAGGTTGATTTTAAAAACCAATCAAAGATGGCCATTGTTCTGGGAAATGAAGTAGAAGGTGTAAGTCAGGAAATAATTGATCTTAGTGCGTTCAGTCTGGAACTGGAACAGTACGGAACCAAACATTCGTTAAACGTTTCGGTTTGCGCAGGCATCGTGCTTTACGAACTATCAAGACAACTACGCAGCTGACCTTATTACCTGTGTCAGGCAACTGTAACATTATACAAACGTTAAGTGTTTAACAACAAGTGCAGCCGCACTAATAATACTGAACAAATCGCTCGGAATATCCGCTTGGTTTTTCTATTTTAGTGCCTGATTAGCAAAAAGATGACCCTCTTATAGCATGCTAAAGAAACTTATTTTACCTACATTACTCCTTATTCTTGGCGCTCAGGAAGTGTGTGCTCAGGGGTTTTATAATAGTCGTTTGTGGCGAAATCAACGTCATGAATTAACTGGTTATTTCGGTGCTTCTCAGTTCCTTGGAGAGTTAGGTGGACGAGATCAGATTGGTACTGATTTTCTATGGGATCTTGAATTCAACCAAACTAAGTTTGCTGGCGGTTTAAGCTATATGCTCTACCTGGGTGAAAAACATGGTTTAAGATGGCAACTTGGTATACAACGGGTTGCAGGAGACGATCAGACCACTACCGAGATTTTCAGAAGGCACCGGAATTTACATTTCCGCGCGAACATTTATGAATTCTCCATGAATTATGAATTTCATTTTATCAAGGAGAAATACGGAAACATCTACAACCTGAAGAGTAATCTTGGAAAGAAACTGGGGCTGAAGCGATTGAACATTGGTGTTTATGGTTTCCTTGGTATAGGTGGTTTCTATTTCAATCCTCAGGCTCAACTTAGTCGTGGAGCTGGTGCATGGTACAACCTGGCGCCTTTAAATACCGAAGGACAAGGTTTGCCAGGTGGTCCAAGCGATTACAAGCAGTTCAGCATCAATGTTCCAGTTGGCTTTGGCTTCCGATACGCAATTACTAAAGAACTTGGAATCAAGTTAGAGTTATCCCATCGATTTACGTTCACGGATTACATCGACGACGCCAGTGGTGTTTACTACGACAACAACGAAATACGGAACGCTTATGGGGCTGAAGCCGCGTACTTTGCCGATCCGAATGCAGGACTAATTGAAACGTATTGGGACGGGCTTTACGAGTACAACCCAACCAAGGCTGGTGCACAACGTGGCGACCCGAATGATAGAGACGGCTATATGTATGCGGTTCTAGGTATTTTCTACCGACCTCGTGCCACTTCAAGAGGACGTTATAAAGGAGGTTCTAAGAGAAGAATTAAGGCTTCGTTCTAGAGATTTCCTAAAGACTTTTCACAATAAATATTACCAAACTGGTTGTAAATCTTCCTCAGTGACACGATTTGCATGATATTCCCAAACTTTCGATTCAAACTTCGGAATCTGAATCTTACATCTTTTACTAAGCAGCAATTCCGAAACCAGTTTAATTGGAACCGGAGCAGCTTCAAATTTACACGGACGGTTGGAAAGCCTTTGCTGTAAAAACTGTTGAGTATATTCTCTTGAGATTCGAAAAACACTATCGCCAACCTTTTCTGGTAACACGTACGAAAGCCGATGAGCCAAAATGATTTCTGTCACTTTGCCTATTCCGATCAACTCGGTTATAACTAGAGAGTATGGCTCTTGTACGTTATAATGATTAAACGTCTGCTGGATCACCTTCTCATCACGCAGAATTTCCTCGGTTTTGTTCATCGCTTCTTTGCAACTGGTATGTGAGCCGTATTCGAACATCCTATTGTCGATCTTACTCATAACAATGGGTCCCTGCCCAACAGCCATATCTGTGGGGTCATTTGTCTCCATAAACTTCCTTGTTTGGTAGCTGAATGCATAAAACGCTTCGTTTTCGCCTAACTCTATTATGTCGAACTGGCTACCAATATTAGCAACGTACTGTATGGCTTTAGCCTTTAAACAACTCACGTTCTCTAAATTAAGAAGTTCTTACGTTGCCACCACGTCCTCTATAAGGAAGTAACGTTCTTTTTAAAATCGTGATTTCTCGCTTGAAGGGCTCTTGTCGAATGCAACCCAAACCTCACCCCACAAAAAAGCCCCTACCAGATGGTAGAGGCTTTTGCGAAAATTGCTTTTCGTAAATCTTATTGAACTAGAGCTTTAAATTCAGCATCTTCAGCGTACTTAACGAACTCTGCGTCCATTGCTGCTTTAGCCTTTAAACTTCCATCTTTCTGGATAGCGGTTTTCAAGTTGCTGATCATATCCTCCTTCTTACCAGTTCTCGCTCCGATTACTGCCTTAAGATAGTGTCCCATTGCGGTACTTGCTTCTGACGAAGCATCGATATCAGCCTTTGCACCATCGGTATCTCCATTCAGATACTTAGCCAAACCAGTGTTAAACGTTTGGTAAGCGCTCATATTGTCTACAGCGGCTCCGTACTCACCTTTCTTGATTTGCACCAAACCAAGGTTGTACTTAGGCTCGTTACCAGCTGAAAGTGCTTCGTTGAACAACTCTTCAGCCTTGGCAATGTTGCCTTTTAATCTTGCAATTACACCAAGATTGTTCTTAATGATTGGATCATCTCCAAGGTTCGCTGCTTTCTCAAACTGAGCATTTGCGTCATCCATCTTGTTTTGCAACATCAGTATGTATCCTACGTTGTTAGCAGGTCTCCAATCGTTAGGAGCTACTTTCTCAGCGACCTTATACAATCTTAGTTTTTCGTTTTCATCTTCAACCAGTGTGTTCGCTGTAAACAACAACTCTTCCACAGTTAAAGAATCCGGCTTGGTTTGAGCCCACTGAAGTAATTCCTCATCAGTCAGTCCGTTCAAGTCGTAACCAAGAGCGATTTGCGATCTTCTCAACTGAGGGAAGATGTCTTTTTCAAGGAACTTATATGTATGAGCAAGCGTCTTAATCTCAGCTTCTCTCTTTGCGTCGTCCCCATTCATTTCAGCAACTGAAATGATGATGTTTTTATCTTCGTGATCTGACTCCTGGATCAACTTTTTCAACCCTGCCCAGTCTTCACCTTTAGGCATCAGGTTATAGAATGCATCCTGAGTTCCTTGCTCGAAACCAGCCTTTTTAAAGATGTTGACCATTGTTTCCTTAGCACTTCCGGCACGATCTTTAGCAAGTGTTTCGTTCTTCTGTAACTCACCTTCGGGAGAAGCATAAGAAGTAATTCCTACACTCTTCATCACAATTTTAGGATTCTGCATAGAAGTTGTGATCCAGTTTGTGATATCCACAATATCCTGATCTTTCAACTCAGAACTTCTAACATTGTACTTTCCTTTCAGGTAGTTGATTGTTGCATTGGTTGTATGAGAAGTAACTCTAACGAAGTTGTCTTCACCGTACATTACCTTGTCATCGTTCATTTCCAAACATGGTGTATGAACCACTCCATCCGCAATCTTATCCGTAATGATTTCCTCTTTCTCCTTCGTTCCTTTCTTAGGAAGGATTTTCACCTTTAATTCGGACTGTGCAAACTCTCCACATTCACAGGTTACTTCACTGTTGTATGTGAATGACTTTCCTGCTTTAGGAATAACGATACCGTTTCCGGCAGCCTTTTCACCTTTAAAGTACTCGGTTTTGAATGCTCTTTCGTTTCCATCCTTATCTACCAGGAATGGAGTTACTTCAACAAGTGCTTTTTTGTGTAGTCCTTTTTCTACGAACTTACCATTGATTCGCAGTTTACACGTATCACCGTGCTGTTCGATCGGGTTAGGTTGTACGGTATACTCCAGATCTTTTACCAGATCACAAGAGGCCATAAACGTCCCTGCTAGCGCAGCAATCGCAACAACATGTAGGTTTCTTCTTTTCATTACTATTAATTTCTATATTCAATAAGTGGTGCAATAATAGCCAAAGTTTTTAACTATTACAACAGTTCCAGACCTTATATATGCAGCCCTGTTCAGAGTGTTAAAGTTGACAGTCGGGAACGCATCATTTCTTCAATTTCTCCCAGGTGCTCAGGATACTTTACAAAGTCGAATTTTGAGGTATCGATGATCAACGAGTTTAAGTCCTGATGTGCCGCCACATATTTTAAATACCCACGATTCACCTGATCGAGGTACTCATCGCTGATGGCATGTTCCATTTTTCTGTCTCGCTTGATAATGTTCGATCTTAATCTGGCCACATCTGCATTCAGATAAACATACAAATCCGGTTTTCGTATTTTCTCGAATAGTACTTCATATATTTCCCTGAATAGCTTAAAGTCTCTTGATTTGAGTGTATTCTCAGCAAAAATTAACGATTTCTCAATAAAGTAATCCGCAATTACGGGCTTATTTGGCTCTAGTTCTTCAACCAATTGATGGTACCTGTCGAGAGCAAACCGAAGTTCAGTTTGCAGACTTACCTCTGAAGGATTGACATAGAATTCGGATAAAAACTCATTCTCTTCAAATTCTTCAAGAACAAGCCTGGCCCCCCACTTATTTGCCAGCGTAGTAGCAAGACTGGTTTTCCCTACACCAATATTGCCTTCGATTACTATGAAAAAAGGTTCAGTCAACCCGTATAATTTTTGCTGAATCTAGGCATAAATTGGCTAGCTCGTCGGAGGTCTTTTTCAACATCGGGTGCAATCTGTTGGGAGCGATCTCCCTTAAAGGTACGAGCACAAACTTTCTGTAAATGAGCTGCGGATGAGGCACCCTTAAGGCGGACCCCGTTAATATTTCATTTCCGAAGTAAATAACATCTATATCGATAACTCGATCGGCATAGCCGGAACCGTGTCGTTCTCTTCCTAAATCGGATTCAATTTGCTCAATGTCAAAAAAAAGCGCTTCAGCACTTTTCTCCGTATGAAGTTCCAAACAGATGTTCAGGAAGCCATTCTTAGATTCATATCCCCAGGGAGGCGTTTCATAAATCGATGAAACGATCTTTATCTCACCCGCTATCGTTAACCGGTTTAACGCATTGGCAATATTCTCTCTGCGATCACCAAGATTACTTCCAATGCCCAATATTACTGAGGTTTGCATCCTAGCAAAAGTAAGTTTATAACCCGTTGTAATCAAAACCTGCCGACCGCCATGCCGGAAAACCACTCGTGTAGATTGACTAAAATACGGCCCCAACCCCCTGTACCTTTGGTACTAAGAAATTATAGAACATATACCAGATGAGATCATTTTTCAGAACCCTACTCGCATGCTTTTTGGCGGGATTAGTAATTGTAGTTATTGGAACCGTCCTTATTACAGGAGCAGTTTCGGGCGCAATCGGCACCGCTTTTGACGACTTTGGAAAATCTAAACCTTTCAAAGTAAAAAACAACTCCTTTATTCATATGAAGCTGACGGACATGATTACTGAGAGAACTTATACCAATTTCTCTCCAACTACCTTTCAGCTTCAGGATGCGTTCGGTATTGACGCCATTCGAGAAGGACTAAGAACGGCTAAGGAAGATGACAAAATTAAGGGTGTTTACCTGGACGTATCTGCCATTAACGCGGGCATGGCAAGCTTGGAAGAGATCCGTAAGGCAATTATCGATTTCAAAAAATCTGACAAGTTTGTGATTGCCTACAGCGAACTTTACACACAAGGAAGCTACTATCTGGCTTCGGTAGCCGATGAAATGTATATCTACCCCGAGGGAATGATGGACTGGAGAGGACTTGGTTCCGAGTTGTTGTTTTTCAAAAACATGTTCGATAAGTGGGATATTGACATGCAGATCATCCGTGGCTCCAACAATAAATTTAAGAGCGCAGTTGAGCCATTTATGTACGACAAGATGAGTGATGCTAATCGTGCTCAGATGGAAACTCTGCTTGGTTCTATGTGGGATCACATCCTTACTGGCATTGAGAACCAGCGCGGCCTAAGTAAAGTCGAACTAAACGCACTGGCCGACAGCGCAGCGATTTCTACCGCTCAGGATGCGGTTGATCACAAAATGGTTGACGGTGCCAAATACAAAGACGAGATGATTGCCCTGTTAAAAACCAAAATGGGCGTTGAATCTGACAAAGACCTGAATGTGGTTCCATTTGGTAAATACGCCAAGAAGAAAATGAAGAAGGCGCGTAAACAAGGTAATAAGAAAGGCAATGTGGCCATTGTTTACGCAACTGGTGCTATTCAGAGCGGCGAGGGAACCAACGAAACGATTGGATCCGAAAGTGTTTCCAAAGCATTGCGAGCTGCCAGATTAAATGACGATGTAAAAGCAATTGTTTTCCGTGTAAATTCTCCAGGTGGAAGCGCCCTGGCATCAGATGTTATTTGGCGTGAGGTGAAGCTAATTGAAGAATCAGACAAGCCAATTATTGTTTCAATGGGTGATTACGCAGCTTCAGGAGGTTATTACATTTCATGTGCTGCCGACAAAATCTACGCGCAACCGAATACACTTACCGGGTCAATTGGTGTATTTGGTGTAATTCCAAACATAGAAGGTTTGCTGAGCAACCATATAGGAATTACAACGGATAGGGTTGAAACCAACAAATACTCGACAATTAGTATTACCAAACCTCTTTCCGAAGCGGAAATCAAGCTGATTCAAGAAGGTGTGGACGAGGTATATACATTATTCAAAGAGCGAGTTGCAGCCGGCAGAGATGGGTTAGACGTAGCCGGTGTGGACAGCATTGGTCAAGGTAGAGTCTGGAGCGGAACCGATGCTCTTTCAATCGGGCTGGTGGATGAACTGGGTGGCCTGGGAGATGCCATTGCATTTGCGGCCAAAGAAGCGGGAATTGAAGATGGAGACATTCAAATTACGGAGTACCCAAGAATGAAAGAAGATGACCTTAGTGAAATCCTTGAAGCATTTGAAGACCTGGAAGGTAAAGATGAAGATAATCCGGGCTTGAGCGGAGAAATCTTAAAGAACCTGAAGGCCATTGACGAAGTTACTCGCATGAAAGGCGTTCAGGCAAGGCTGCCTTTCGACATTGTGATCAAGTAGGAAACGGAAAAAGACAAAAGACCTGGGCGTAGTACTTATTGCCATTCTTGAATAGATATACGCAATGTTGTAACCGAAGCGCGCAAGTCTTTTGTCTTTAACTACCCGTTCTCCCAAATAGCTGAACTGCCTCGTATTTTAACAATCCGACCTTAGATTTCAACAACCTTTCCATATTTCGCATGACCTGAGTAATTTCGTTTTTGCATGAAAGTTTGCATTGCAGAAAAACCGAGTGTAGCGAAAGAAATTGCCCAGGTTCTTGGTGCAAATTCAAGAAAGGACGGCTACTATGAAGGCAACGGTTATCAGGTAACCTGGACCTTTGGGCATCTGTGTACGCTGAAAGAACCCAATGACTACACCGACAAATGGAAATGGTGGAACATCCATACGCTTCCTATGCTCCCTTCCAAATTCGGAATTAAACTTAAGAACGACGGAGGTATCAAGAAACAGTTCAGAACCATCGAGAGTTTACTTGGATCATGTGAGGAAGTCATCAACTGTGGTGATGCCGGACAAGAAGGCGAGCTAATCCAAAGATGGGTGCTGGCCAAGGCAAAATGCAATAAACCATTGAAAAGATTGTGGATCTCTTCTCTAACTGAAGAAGCAATCAAGGAGGGATTTGAAAAACTGGAAGACGGACACAAATTCGACAATCTATACTCTGCCGGAATTTCACGTGCCATTGGAGACTGGATTCTTGGTATGAACGCCACCAGGCTTTACACACTGAAATACGCAAAAGAAAAGCAGGTGCTCTCCATCGGCCGGGTACAAACGCCCACCTTAGCGATGATTGTTGAACGCCAAAAGGAAATAGAGAACTTCAAATCTGAAACCTACTGGGAGCTAAAAACCTTGTATCGCGACGTGCTCTTCTCCTCAGAAAAGGGCAAAATAACTGCGAAAGAAGACGGTGAAAAATTTGCTTCTGAAATTGCTGGGAGCAACTTCACAATTAAGAGCTATGAACAAAAAGAAGGGAAAGAGGCTCCACCAAGACTTTTTGATCTGACCTCTCTTCAGGTTGAATGCAACAAGAAATTCTCGTTTTCGGCAGAACAAACGCTGAATTATGTGCAGAAACTGTACGAAAAGAAACTGGTTACTTATCCGAGGGTTGACACCACCTTTCTTCCCGATGACATTTATCCGAAAATCCCGGGAATTCTAAAAGGATTAAAATATTATTCGCGGCTAACAGAACCCTTGTTGGGCAAGAAAATTCGAAAATCTACCAAAGTATTTAACAATAAGAAGGTAACCGATCACCACGCAATCATCCCAACGGGTGTTTCTCCAAGTGGAATTACGCCACAGGAGCAAAACGTTTACGACATTGTTACCAAGCGGTTCATTGCCGCATTCTACCCAGATTGCAAGGTCTCTAATACTACAGTACTGGGTGAAGCAACAGATATTGAGTTTAAAGCTACAGGCAAACAAATCATATCTCCGGGTTGGCGCGATGTCTACAACAATGAGAAAGATGCCGACGATGATTCGTCTAACGACGACCAGGTAATGCCCATTTTTGAAGAGGGAGAATCTGGCCCGCACGAGCCCCAACTGCAGGAAAAACAAACACAGCCTCCAAAATACTTTACGGAAGCTTCTTTACTAAGAGGCATGGAAACCGCAGGCAAACAAGTAGACGATGATGAACTGAGAGACTTGATGAAAGAAAATGGTATCGGGAGACCATCTACACGAGCTAATATTATCGAGACTTTATTCCGAAGAAAGTACATTAGGAAAGAAAGGAAACGTATTGTGGCGACCGTTACAGGTGTTCAACTGATCGACACCATCAAAAACGACCTTCTGAAATCGCCGGAGCTAACGGGCCAATGGGAAAAGAAACTTCGGGATATTGAAAAGGGAGACTATCAGGCAAGTCAGTTTAAGGATGAGATGTTTCGCATGGTTACCGATCTGTGTCATGAGGTAAAATACGACCGGGAATCGTCCAAGATTGAACTGGCAAAAGAGCCCTCAAAAAGCTCCAAAGCCAAACGTACCCGAAAAAAGGTCGACGTCTCCGAATTAACCTGCCCGAAATGCAATAAAGGATCCATTCTTACCGGTAAGACGGCATGGGGCTGTTCAGAATGGAAAGGTGGCTGCAACTTTACGATTCCATTTGAAATAATGGGTAAGAAACTTACGGACAACCAGCTTGGACAATTAATTGAAAAGAAGAAAACCAGTAAATTAAAAGGGTTTCTGGTTCCCGGTTCGAATGACAAGCGAGATGGTAGCCTGATATTAACGGAAGGGTTTAATGTGGAACTAATGGGCTAAAACTGGCTATTATTACCTCTATTACCTCAATAAATTCACATGACCTGTTAAATCGTAGCGTTTGCGCATTTTGTCCACTGCCTTAATCCGATATACATACACGTCTGTTTTCGCCTGGTTGGTCTGTCCTTTAGATGTTCCATCCCAACCGACAGTCAGGCTGGAAGACTCAAAAATAAGCTCCCCCCACCTGTTAAATATTTGCATACTAAAATCTTCTGCTAAAACCCCAACGCCCTGTGCAAGAAACACATCATTAATACCATCTCCATCCGGTGTAAAAGCATTTGGAACGTAAAGACCTACGGCCGGATCCACTCTTATTGTCAGTTCGGCACTATCCACACATCCGCTGACTGTGTCGTAGACCCAATGCCAAACATCGTAATACCCTTCAGCTCCGAATGTATGATCTTCCTGATAGGAAAAACCCGTAGACCCATCATCAAAATCCCAGAAATAGTTATATGGTCCGATGGCTGTTGATGTAAACCGAACCTGAGGGTAGTTCATGTCTACAATTTTATTATTCACAGAAATTCCCGCTTTTGGTGTGGGGGAAACCGTAATGAAGTTGCTTCCATCACTTTGCCACGTGCAACCGAACGCAGATTCTACATCAAGATATACGGTGTAGGTTCCGGGATCGGGCAAATACACATAAAACGTTTCGCCCAGATGTTCTTCACCATCAATGGTCCATTTATAATTGTTGGTTGCCACAGCTGAATCCAAAGTAAACGAGCCATCAAATGGCGCGCAGCCAATTAACAACTCCTCAGGCAAATCAACTACGGGAGGCTGATGTACTTCTACCCTGATCGAGTCTGAGACCTCATTGGCGCACAAATCTGTTACCGTTACCACATACATAGTAGTGTTTGTTGGGTGCATGTAAAATGGCCCTGGAACTGTACATCCACAGGGAGTCCACAAATAACTTAACGGGGTTACAGCACCGGAGTACTGTGCAGCTAACAATACGCTATCTCCCAAACAAATGTCTCCGGAACTACTCACATCCAAACTATCCGGAAACAGCTGGATAACAAATTGGTAAAGCGAATCGGAGATTACACAGTTATTCGCGTCCGTCACCTCAACCACTGCAAATCCAGATTGTAGAATCGATTGGTTATTTACCATTCCTGTGGCTCCGGAATTCCAGGAATACATATAAGGTGTGGTTCCTCCATTTACAATAGCCTCTGCATCAGACAGTGCTTGATAACACAAGGTATCAGGACCCACTACCGACAAATTGAGGGCCCCGGGCTGCCCTACTGACAGGGACATTGCTTCGGCGCAGCCATTCTGATCGGACAGTTGAATGTGATAACTTCCGGCCTGCAGACCGGGTACTGGTTCATTTACAACTGGTGTGGAAAAGTTGAAGGTGTTGCCCGCCCAATCAAGTTGGTACCCAGGTGTTCCTCCAGACACACTTACTCCGGTGTTTGTTGTGGAATCTCCAAAGCAAAGTATGCTATCGGCGAGCACATCTAAATTCAAAGGGGGAGGTTCATTGATATAGTATTGCAAAACACTATCACATCCATATATATTGGTAACCGTAACGCTTCCATTTCCAGGAGACTGATTAGCAATAGATAATGTTGTATCCCCTGTAGCCCATAAGATATCATGTGGACCATGCCCTCCGGTAATTGTGATACTCACTTCTCCATCATTGAATCCGAAACATGTAACATCAGCAGCTGTTTGCCCCAGGTTAGCATCGAATTCGTGAAAGTAGACCATAACCGTATCCGCATCTCCCGGGCAGCCGTGATTTCCCGTAGTTTCCAATGTAAGTTCCGCGTAACCCTGGGTTAGCTCATCGACCGTTGGGTTGTATTGCATTGAAATGTTTGTGTCAGAGGGAGCAAAGCTCCCCATCCCACTCCATAGCCCACCTTCAGAGTTCTGAACATTCCCAACGATGTTAACCGGCACGTTGGAAGCACAAATATTCAAATCCGGACCTGCATCGGCACTGATGGGTAAAGTGTAATCGGTCACAACAACAGTATCATCTGCAGCAGGGCAACCGGAACCATCTATTATTTGTACTATATAAGTTCCTACACCGACTGTGATAGCTGTGTTGTTCGAACCGTTGCTCCATTGATAGGTGTAAGGAGGGGTTCCTCCAGAGGCATTGGCGGTTAAATAAGCCGAAGTATCGCCATAACAGATAACCGGATCGGCTGGGTTAATGGTAACATTAAGGGTAGAATTAAAGGTAACTCGCATCGTGTCACAGTGCAATACTGTATCACAGGGGTTGTGCGTATTTCCACACACCATATAATCCACGTAAGATGGATACCCGCCGACTGCGGTTACTTCCACCGTATCACAACCTGAAGTACAACTTAAAAAATGATCGTAATCTCCCATTGCTCCCGGGAAAATAGAGGTCCATGTTACAGTTGTTTCGTCAAAACCGCTTATCCACAGCGAATCTACACAACCGTCATTCACTACCGCGTCAGGGCCAAAAGCAGGAGCTCCTAACGTACTAATGTAGTACTCATTACTGTTGTTTCCAGGCTTACAGAACGTAAGATGATGGGGACCTGCTCCTGACAGGCAAAGTGGCTCACCCACCTGAGTCATCGGCCCACAATCAACCTGATAGAAAAGGGCTCCGGGAGGTATAGCCCCTGAGTAGACATCAAATACAATGGCGTCCGCATCGGGGTGTAACAGTACCTCAAACTCAATACAATTATCTGGTGCACCCGTTCCGCAACAGTTCCCTACCCTATTGGTGTCCGGGCTAATCCAGCTCATAGATGGAGAGGCTGATAAATCCACGAAAAAATTTGGCACCAACGAGTCACAGTATTGTGAAAAAGAAACAAATGGAGCCAGGAAAATGAAGAAGTATAGCTGTTTCATAAAATGGCGTTTTCTGAATAGGTGTCCTATACTATCATACCCGGCGACAGTCAGAGAGGTTACAAAACCGACCTAATAATTGACCAATCAATCCAATTTATTGATAGACATATTTGTTAAAAACAAACTTTAATTCTGGGGCAACCCATAAAAACATATCGAAACAAAACATTATTCCGTGAATAAATTTGTCAAAACCCGGGTATATCCAAATATTATTTGGCACGAAACCGCGTAGCTGGTGCATAAATTTAGCCTACCAGAATGGAGCAAAGAATTGAAATTACCAATACACCAAGCATGTTTAACCACACCCCGACCCTGGACATATCGCTAATTCTGAGTTGACCACTTCCGAATACAATTGCGTTGGGAGGTGTAGCAACGGGCAGCATAAATGCACATGAGGCGGAAAAAGTCATTGGTAGGATGAGCAGAATCGGATCACACTCCATAACAATACCAAGTTGCCACACAACTGGCAACAGGAGCACGGTAGATGCCGTGTTCGAGGTAAGCTCCGTTATGAAGGTCATGAACAAACAGAGCAATACAATCATTACAAAGGGAGGCACCCCATCAAACACCATTAGTTGCATACCAAGCCAGGCGGTCAGGCCTGTTTTCTCGCATCCCGCAGCAAGGGCAAAACCTCCACCAAAAAGTAAAAGAATGTCGTAAGGTACCTTCCTGAGTTCCGGCAAACTGATCATTCTTTGCCTTTCAGAATCACCGGCAGGCATAATAAACAACACAATTGCAGCCATTATGGCCACCGTACTTTCTTTAATAAAACCCTCCTCTGCCAACCATTTCCCCCAGCCGGGAATTGTGAATTTGCCAATTTCAATATCCTTAATAAAGAACCAGGCAAAAACCGTAAGAGCAAAAACCACAATAAGCCTCCACTCCTGAGCACTTAGTTTGCCTAGTTTTTGGTATGCCAACTGACAATACCCGGAGTCGATGTTGATTTTAGCAAAAGACTTCCGAAATAATAGCCACAACAATAATACAGCCAGCAAAAACATCACTACACTAACAGGCAATCCCACCTTCATCCACTCGTAAAATGAAAGAGATAACCCCTGCAGATTTTCTCCCAGGAAATTGATCGCATACATGTTTGGAGCGGTACCAATTGGCGTTGCCATACCTCCAATAGAACTGGAAAAAGCGATTCCTAATAAAAGAGGCACACCAAATTTTGATTCGGAACGACCATTAAATTCTGCAATAACTGCCAACGCCGCCGGCATTAACATCGCCACTGTAGCAGTATTGAGAATCCACATGGATAACAGGTAACTGGAAATCATGAACCCCAATAAAATCGGGAATGGCTTGCTACCCAACAACAGAATAATGCGCAACGCGATCCTCTTATGAAGATTCCATCTTTCGAAGGCAAAAGCGAGTAGAAAACTACCGACAAAGAGAAAAATAATCTCTTTTGCATAATTAGGACCCACCTCGGCAATCCCTAAAATATTTAACACGGGGAATGCTGCGAGAGGAATCAGAGCGGTTACAAAAAGTGGAATGCACTCCGTAATCCAAAAAAATGCCATGGCCACACCAACCCCGGCCATTTTTGCCATTCCGGAATACGCGTAGGTAGTTCCGTCGGAGGTAACAAATTGTGCCTCTTCTATTCGACCAAATCCGATATAGGTCAAAATACCCAGTAGCGTTCCGATCAGAAGCAGAATGGCGTTTCGTTGCATGTGCTAAAAATACAGGAAATGTGAATTGGTGAAGGGTGGTGAAATTTACATAACCAATCACCCTTCACCAATTCACATTTCACTACTCATCTCCTCATCCTTTCAGGACACTTTCGGAACAGCCTCTTTCCTTTTTCGCCGAGTCAAAATTGCCGCACTGATAAGGGCTACCAGTAGACCTACTGGAAAAATTTCCATAAAGGTGAATAGAATCTGAATAACCGGATTTTCGTATAGCTCCATCATCTGTTCCATACTGGCAATTTCAAAATCTATTTGTTGTTGTGATACCCCCGATTGTTGAATATCAGCAATCATGTGCTCCTTGTAAACCGATATAAAATCTACATCGCTTACATTTTTGTAAATCATCCAGCTGGCAACATAAATTATTGACGCAACAAAAGTGATCAACACTCCAACTCCGAGCGCTCTCCAAAAACCAATAGTCCCGTCTCTTTGTTTATCCCGATAAGATTTAACCCCAATAAACACAAACGACAATGAAATCAGCATACTGGTATACCCCAGAATTTCAAGAATCTGCATGTTGCCCTCAAAGCCCATAAAAGCGATTGGTATCAACATTAGCACAGAAACAATGGCCCCCGCAATCAATCCGAATTTTAAAACTGTCTTTCCCATTTTCAATAATTAATGATTAACACCACAAACTTTCTGAAACCGCCCAAATAGCCCGTCATACTAAAGTATGAATTCGTAATTTTTCAATGATTCAGTAAAAAGTACTAGGGTATTAAATTTAGTTCTTTGGCCCGCTGTACAGCCTGAGTTCGGCGCTTCACGTCCAATTTTACAAACAAGTTGCCTACATGCGTTTTTACCGTGCTGAGCGAAACAAACAACCTGTCTCCTATTTCCTGGTTGGAGAACCCGGAAGCCATTAATTCAAGAACTTCCAACTCACGATTGCTAATGCCCAGTTGCTCCAGCTCTTTCGTATTTCTTACAAATGCATGGGTAGTGGATTCCTTTTTGCCAGGTATTGCTTTAATTCCAATCCACACCCCGATACCTGCACAAACTATAGCGATGATCGCAATATAGGCTTCTAGCGTAAGGTCACGTTTAAGAAACTGGTATTCGGCTACCTTCACACCAACGATAATCAGAGCAAGTAGTGAACCATATATGATCACGATCTTTTTCACTCTTCCCGCCGTTTAGAAGCATCTTCTTTCCGCTCCTCCGCTTCTTCCAGCAAAGAGGGCCCTAAAGTTAACATTCCAACAATTGGACAGATCAATTCTATTATTAACCACCAGAGAGACCGTGCATACATGTATTTTCTGGTTCGAAAAATCAATAGAATTGCTACCGGAACCAACAATCCGTAACTCAACGTATCAGCAAGTTCACCTATAATAATGGACGATTCAGGCTCCAGCCTATTTAAGGTTAGGCCGGAGATCAATACCACGGTAAGATGAGCAACGCAAAGCCACAGAATGGTTTGATGGTTTTTTCGGGTATCACCTGGTTCATTTACCGTTAGAAAATCGCTTACCGCCAAGTACCACAGGGTAATTAAAGTACTAATGGCTAAACTTAGCCCGAATGCGAGTTCCTTCGAGAACCACTCTTCACTTCTGTACTTAAAAAACATCCAGATGATGACCACAATGGCCAGCACAATTAAATACGGGGAAACGCGAAGAAATTTTCTCATTGTTTTACAATTAATTTACTGGTGGCAGAACCTCCTTTGAAGGCTTTTACTATGTACACTCCGGCTGCTAGTTTTCTGATATCAATTTCGTTCGAATAGCTGGTTAAGAGTATTGATCCAGCCAGGTTATAAACCTGCAGATAGTCTGGCAAACCTTCCACAAAAAGAATTTCAGAGACAGGGTTTGGGTACATTCTGAACTCGAGTAAGTGTTCGCGCAAACCAACGTAAGTTGTATCGAATTCAATTAACCAACTCTTATCGGTTACCTGTTGGCTCTCAATCATTCCTCCGCACACAATCCACTGATTGGGCGAAATTCGCGCGATGCCCCTGAGATCCATTACAGAATCGCTATAATTCCACTCGGTAAAATTGCCTGTTGATGACTGATAGGAAATTACCGAATTAGCCGGTGGCACACCGGAACCATCAAAATAAGCCAGTCCATCGTAATTGTATGAAATACTGCTGCCACCTAGCCAGAAAGCCCGATCCTGATAATGAAAACATGCTGAACGGTAAGCTCTTCTTGGGCCGGCTGCCACCAAATCCCAGGTAATATTTGTTGGGTCTGTAGGGGCGATCACCCCTTTTCTTAACACATCTGACGCCGGAAAATTCAGTCCGCTTTTTGCACCTCCGTAATAGAATATGGTATCGCCGATGATTGTTCCAGAGCCCCCAAAGCAGGCATACTGACTGGCGGTTGTTGGAACACTCGTTCCTATTTGCCAACTATCAGAGGACGGATCGTAAATTTGTACATCCCGAACGTTTCCGGTATTACTCCAACCCGTAATAAGGAAAATCAGGCTGTCTCGCCAAACACACTGAACCTGATCGTCGATCGGTTTGGGAATGGGAGCCCCATCTGGAAGGTACGAATTGGTTGCCGGGTCATAACGATGCACCTTGTCACTGGAAATCTCCATTCCATCAGAAAGGACATGATACCCTCCCATAACATAGATAATGTTGTTTACAGTGGACGCTCCTGCGGCAATCTTCCCCAAGGTATCAGGGAGAGGTGGAATTGTGTCCCAAACCATCGTCTGGGTATTGTAGCGAAACGATTTCAACGAAATTCCAACGTGGTCTTTGGTAGTGTCTATTCCCGAAAATGAATAAACGTGAGGCACTCCCAGGTAAGTTCCTTGCGACACCGCGTTGTTGGCGATTGGTTCGGGTATCGTGGACAGAGGTGTCCAGGTGATCGGATTTTGTCCAATCGTTCCGGTACACCAAAGGACTAAAAGAATCAGCAGTTGAAATTTCATTGGCTACTTTGTAATCGGCGTGCAATTATTAACTTTGGGTAAAATTAATTGAAATGAGCGAGAAGCATTTTGACGAAACAACAGCCGGAATTGGGTACATCTATGTAATCCTTGCGCTGTTGGCTATCGGCACCATTGTTTTCTGTCTGTGATAGGGGAAGCGGTAACTCATGCCGTTTAATAAACTTTTCTCCTGGATCATTAAAAAGAGAGTTCATCAGATTGAACTCTTCAAGGCTTATCCACACGATGTTCAAAGAGACGTATTCGAGGATCTAATCGTGTCTGCAGCCTCTACTGAATTCGGCAAGCACCATTCATTCGAATCAATTTCAGATTACAACGATTTTAAAAAGGCAATTCCTCTTCAAGACTACGAAGATTTAAAGCCGTACGTAGAGCGGCTAAAAAACGGGGAACAAAATTTACTGTGGCCTTCAGAAATTAAGTGGTTTGCCAAATCTTCAGGCACTACCTCCGATAAGAGCAAACTGATTCCGGTAAGCAAAGAGTCTTTGGAAGACTGTCATTACAAAGGAGGAAAGGATCTGCTGGGGATGTATTATGCGCGACATCCAAAAACAAAGCTGTTCAACGGTAAGCACCTCATTGTTGGTGGCAGCGCACAATTAAACCAGATCTCGAAAGACTCCTATTTTGGTGACCTTAGCGCCATAATAATCAAGAACCTTCCCTGGTGGTGCGAGTTTCGGCGGACTCCAAGTAGGGAAACCGCCTTGTTGGATGAGTGGGAGGAAAAAATCCAGCGTTTAGCGGAAGAAACCATTCACGAGGACGTACATATTCTGGCCGGCGTGCCATCCTGGACAATGGTATTGGTGAGAAGAATACTGGAGCAGGCCAAAACCGACAACCTGCTGGATGTTTGGCCAAACCTGGAATTGTTTATGCATGGTGGCGTAAGTTTCGAACCTTACCGAGAGCAATTCAAACAAGTAATTCGATCTAAGAAAATGAACTACGTAGAAACCTATAATGCATCAGAAGGTTTCTTTGGAATTCAGGACAGGAATGGAGCTAACGACATGTTGCTCATGCTGGATTACGGAATTTTCTACGAATTTATAGACCTGAAGGATTTTGGAAGCGATAGTGCAGAATCGTGTACGCTGGAAGAAGTAGAAATCGGGAGAAATTACGTAATGGTGATCTCTACCAACGGGGGGTTATGGCGATATGTAGTCGGAGACACTGTTCAGTTTACCAGTCTAAAGCCTTACCGTATTCAAATCACAGGTAGAACCAAACATTTCATTAATGCATTCGGAGAAGAACTCATCATTGATAATGCTGACAAAGCCTTCAGTATAGCATGCGATCGCTGCAAGGCTACTATGAAGGAATATACCGGCGCGCCAATTTACATGGGGGCAAGCCAGCCAGGAGGGCACGAATGGTTGGTAGAATTCGTTCGCGAACCGGAAAATTTGGACTATTTTACAAAAGTGTTTGATAATGCTTTGATGTCGGTAAACTCAGATTATGAGGCCAAGCGGAGCAATGACCTAAGCATGAAAGAGCCTCTGATACGAATTGTACCAAATGGCACGTTTTATGAGTGGTTAAAGAGCAAAGGTAAATTGGGAGGACAGCACAAAGTTCCACGACTCAGTAATAACAGACGTTTAATTGAAGAACTCAATCAGTTTATATCCAATCGTTAGTCTGGTTGCCATTTTATGGTGCCAGGCAGGCTTTGCGCAAAAATTACTATTGCAGGATTCTATGCCTATGGTGGCGGAAAGAATTGTAGCCGACCGAATGGGATACATGTATGCAATTGAAGACGATCACATCACCAAATACTCTCCCGAGGGCGATTCAATGTTCTACTACAGCAACAAGCTTCTGGGCCACATAGACGACCTGGATGTAACTCTGGCTATGCGGCCCCTGATTTTTTACAAAAACACAAATCAGGTTATTGTTACCGACAACACGCTAAGTCCTCAACTGGATCAAACCATCTCACTAGAACAATTAGACTGGCAACAAGTAACTCATATCGCTCCCAGTTTCAACAACAATAAATTATGGTTGTACGACCAGGCCAACTTCGAGTTGCTCCTGGTGAATCGGCAGCTTAATATTGAGCAAAGAAGTGGCAACCTATTGCAAATCATCAATACCGATAGTCTGCAACCAACACAAATCAGGGAGCACAAGAGTAAAATATTTCTCAATAACCCGGAAATTGGGATACATGTGTTTGACCTTTTCGGGACCTACTATAACACCCTGCATATTAAAAGGATTGAGTCCTTTGAGCTGTATGAAAACATGCTGATTTCCGTTCAGGCAGATTCACTGTGTTTTTTCGATACAAAGCTATTTAGCGAGAAAAAAATTGGCCTCCCTATCCGAGACTGTGCATCTATTGCGATAAAAAACGACCTGGTTTACTGTTTACGTAACGATCAATTGTATCGGTACAGGATAAAAAGTTAGCCCTTCTATGGCTAGCGTTTTTTGGGATTCACGAGTCCACGAACAACCGCGAACAACTCACACTTAAAAGCCGACTCAGGTCTTTCCATTCTAAGGTGTACAGACGAGCCAAGATGCTTGTTTATATAAGGTTAGTAATGCGTGAATTTTGGTCTTCTAAATCGTAACCAATTCAATAAAAGATAGTAAAACTATTTATTTAGCGAACAAAAACATCAGTTAGTTTGTGTTACTATTAAATCAAGTTTGAAATGAAGCTCAAAACAGAACTCTATAACATGGTTTATCAAGGGTTGATCTCTGGTAAAAAGATTATTGATAGGTTATCAAATGGTCGACTATTAAAGACAATTGTTGCGGTTGTCGTATTCTCTTGTTGTTTTGGTGCTGGTCATTCTCAGACACAACCTCGACTTCAGGCACTTGAATTTATACAGGTTGGTGACAACTATCTGAAATACGCGGACTGGCAAAACGCTGAAATGGCCTACACCAATGCAATCAATGCAGACCCATCGTTTGCGGACAGCTACATGAAGCGTGCAGTATTGTATCGTATATTGATGCGCCACCAGCAATCACTTCAGGATTATAATCAGGCACTAAATCTCAATCCTTATTCCGAGTACATCTATAATGAACGTGCAAAAATCAAGATGCTATCCCTTGACTACCATGGTGCCCTAAAAGATCTGAACAAAGCTGTAGCGTATGCACCTGAAAATACTGAGCTATTGGAATCCAGAATCAACGTTTTGATTGACCTGGGCAGGTACGAACAAGCGCTGATATACCTTCACGAGAAAAAGGACATCCTTTCTTCCCCGCTGTATGATTATGAAAAAGAGGCATTACTACACCTACGAATGGAAAACTACCCACTTTCGAGAGTGTATCTAGACTCGGCACTCAGCTTAGACAGCAGCTCCTCCGTATGTTACGACCTGCTAGGACTGTTGGAGATGCAGTCAGGCAACTACCAACTCGCAGTTGATTATTTTCATAAAGCCATTGAGTTTAACCCTAACTTCTATCTCGCCTTTCACAACCTGGCAACAGCTTACAGAATACTGGGTGAAGAGGACAAAGCGAGAATCTACTTTGACCTGGCAGTTGATCGCTCTCAGAACTCCGCT
The DNA here is from genome assembly GCA_965267315.1 of Parvicellaceae bacterium. Classification (GTDB taxonomy): domain Bacteria; phylum Bacteroidota; class Bacteroidia; order Flavobacteriales_D; family Parvicellaceae. The sequence continues at coordinate 1,657,252 of OZ253949.1, read as the reverse complement.
AACGTTTATTTCTCAAGAGCTTTACTAAGAAAAGAAACCGGGGATTTAGAAGGAGCTGTGGAAGATTACAACAAAGTATTAAAGCAGGATAGTTCATACAACTACGCCCTCTACAACCGCTCAGTAACCTATAAGTATCTGGGAAACTATTCTTCTGCTCTGTCAGACGCCAACGAACTAATTGAACGAGAACCAGATGTGCCTGCGAACTGGGACCTGAAAGGAAATATCCACCTTCTTTTTGGTGAGTATGAGCAAGCCATAGAAGCTTACAACAGAGCCATTTCATTGGATCAAAATTTCGCAAAAGCCCGGTATCACAGAGGTATTTGTTACATGATCAGTTTCCGTCCGGTATTAGGGTGTGAAGACTTACAACAATCTAAGAACCTTGGATATGAACCTGCTATGACGATGATTTCAAAGTTCTGTGGACAATAGCCCAGTATAACCTAAACTAAAACGCAATGAAAATACTACTTGTAGAAGACGAAAAGAATGTCTCCTCATTCATTAAGAAAGGGTTGGAAGAACACGGTCATGAGGTGCTGCAAGCTTACGATGGGCACATGGGACTTCGGCTTGCCGGACAACATCCCAGTGATTTAATTATCCTTGATGTAATTCTCCCTGAATCAATAGTACGGGTATAGTACCAACGAACTGGTAATGAACCTAAAGGTATAATATTGACTAGAGCTGCATTTACATGTGTTCACTTGTGAACAAATTCCGAAAACATCTATGGCTAGCGCGCAAGTTATCCACAGCATACCCTCTGTGTAATTGAAATGATTATTTTAGAACCTCTTTTTAAAAAGGATAGAATGCACGTTGCTATAGCAGGAAATATTGGGTCTGGAAAAACTACGTTAACTACTTTATTGAGTAAACACTACGGATGGGACACTCATTTTGAAGACGTAGAGCAAAATCCGTATCTGAATGACTTCTATAATGATATGCAACGCTGGTCGTTCAACTTGCAGATTTATTACCTGAACAGCCGCTTTACCCAAATTCAGGAGATCAAGCAAAATAACAATACTGTAATTCAGGATAGAACCATTTATGAAGATGCGTACATCTTTGCGCCCAACCTTCATTCCATGGGGCTGATGACTACCAGAGATTTCGAAAACTACTTTTCCCTTTTCAATTTAATGGAGTCGTTTATTTCTGCTCCCGACCTTCTAATATACCTGAGGGCTACGATCCCAACCCTGGTTGATCATATTTCCGACAGAGGAAGAGACTATGAAGAGAGCATCCGAATTGACTACTTAAAGCGTCTCAACGAACGCTACGAAGCATGGATCTCTACTTACGATAAGGGGAAACTTCTGATCGTAGATGTTGATGAAAACAACTTCAAAGAAGATGCAGAAGACCTGGGTAAGATCATTTCAGGTATTGACGCCGAAATTAACGGGTTGTTTTAAGGAAACTCGCTTTTACCTGTATAAATCACGCTGTTTCAGCTTCTGAAACCATTTCCAAATAAAATGAAATAGTGGCTGTTTCAGCTATGGTTGCCCCAACGTCCATACCGTACTTGGCTAAATCCATGTAGAATTTACCTTCAATAACGTGGTATTCCTGGCCTGTAGGGTAAGAGCCCTTGCCTATGTAGTTAAATGGCAATTCGGTTTCCACCTGATGACCATGAAAATCTAAAACCCCCTTTGCGGCGTAACTTGTATCACCTAAGTACACTGCGGAAGACTTAAAGGTAATCTTCGGATACTTTTCAGTATGGAAAAACTCCTCTCCCTTCAGGTGGCCATCCCGGATGTTGTTGTAAGTAAACAAAGACGAAGCGTCAATATTGACAGTAACGCTCATATTGGAGACCTCTCCGTCTCCTTCCAAAACAACTTCGAAAGACTTAAACTTACCTGATGTGCCTTTATCCTTTCCGTTTTGAAAAAAAAGTTCAGAGGAATCTGCCACGGAAACAAACTTTCCGATCAGCGCTTCAATGGAACTTACCTGAATTCCTGCACTGGTTGTGGTTTGCAAAGAATCTGCTACCGACAGGTTTGAGGTATCTCGCTGCGTTCTTTCTACAGAGCCACCAAGTAACAGGTATGCTGCCGTGCCACCTCCGATTACCAGAATGGCCAGAACAATTAAAATTATCTTCCGCTTTTTACTCATAATATTTCTAACGTTCCTCTTACAGATATGTTCGGTTTAAGGCAAAAAAAATGCCCCTGAAGAATCAAGAGCATTTGTGTTCCTTTTGAAGACACGTTCTAGAATTCGATACCGTGCTTCTTTAGCATATCTATTTCCTTCTGAGGAAGTGAATCTGGTTTCTCCGGCGTCCAGGAAACTGAATCATCAATCATTTCCATTTGATACTCTGTTGTATCCCCATCCATCATAAACTTCATAATAAGATGCTTTTCATCTACTTCTTTGTGAACACAACACGGCTTCTCACATCCTGGCTTGCACTTTTTGTCTCCTTTGCAGCATGCTTTTCCATTATGATCACAGGTCTTACCATCTGCTTTGCAACATTTTCCGTGATCTCCTTTATGACAACAAGCAGCCGCACCGTGCGAGCCATCTCCATGTCCACCTCCATGACCGTCGCCAACCGCCAACATTGGAGCAATTACCAATCCAACAAGACACGTTAGCTTGATAAGAATGTTCATTGAAGGACCAGAAGTATCCTTAAATGGATCTCCAACCGTATCACCAGTAACTGCTGCTTTGTGCGCATCAGAACCTTTGTATGTCATTTCACCATCGATTTCTACTCCGGCTTCGAAAGATTTTTTAGCATTATCCCATGCTCCACCCGCATTATTCTGGAAGATTGCCCATAGAACACCAGAAACTGTAACACCGGCCATATAAGCACCAAGTGCTTCAGGTCCCATAATGAATCCAACAAGAATTGGCCCCACAATGGTAATAATTCCCGGAAGCATCATTTGTTTCAGGGCTGCTTTTGTAGAAATATCCACACACTTGTCATATTCCGGCTCAGCTTCCCCTTCCATAATTCCCGGGATGTCCTTAAACTGTCTACGAACCTCTTTCACCATCGCCATAGCTGCTTTACCAACAGCACTCATTGCCATGGCAGAGAAAACCACCGGCACCATACCACCTATAAAAAGTGCGGCAAGTACGTCGGCTTTAAAAATGTTGATCCCATCTATTTCTGTAAAAGTTACGTAGGCTGCAAACAATGCCAGAGCCGTAAGTGCTGCCGAAGCTATAGCAAATCCTTTACCAACAGCGGCAGTCGTATTACCTACCGCATCAAGAATATCCGTTCTTTCTCGAACTTCCGGATCAAGTTCAGACATTTCGGCAATACCCCCCGCGTTATCCGCAATTGGTCCGAACGCATCAATGGCTAGCTGCATAGCAGTAGTTGCCATCATAGCCGATGCGGCAATTGCCACACCATAGAACCCGGCACAGGCATAAGCTCCCCAGATTGCACCGGCAAATAAAATAATTGGCGCAAACGTAGACATCATACCCAGAGAAAGTCCAGATATAATGTTTGTGGCTGCACCGGTAGATGAGTTTTGGATAATTCCATTAACTGGTTTTTTGCCCATTGCCGTGTAGTACTCTGTAAGCATTGCTATCAGGCCTCCCACAGCAAGCCCGATTAGTATCGCATAGAAAACGAAGATTCTATCGATCATTTTAGGAACTTCATTTCCATTAGCATCTAGATTTTCACCGAAAAAGCTGATACCAATTTGCTCTGGGAGCATTAGGTTAATAATGAAGAAGGAAGCAATCCCAGTGAGTACAATGGATCCCCAGTTACCAAGGTTAAATGCTCCTTGCACTTGTTTCTCCTTTGCATCATTGCTCTTAATTCGAATAACCCAGGTTCCAATGATTGAAAAAACCACACCTGCACCTGCAATTAGAACCGGCATTAGTATCGGACCCAAACTAGAAAATCCTAGAGCGCCAAAATTATCGGTGAACCCAGCCCCTTGATCTCCGATCATATAATGTCCTAACACCATTGCCGCCAGCATTGTAGCCACATAAGAACCAAATAGATCAGCCCCCATACCTGCAACATCTCCAACATTATCACCAACGTTATCCGCAATAGTTGCCGGGTTTCTTGGATCATCTTCCGGAATACCTGCCTCTACCTTACCAACAAGGTCAGCCCCAACATCTGCTGCTTTCGTGTAGATCCCTCCACCTACTCTTGCAAATAATGCAATACACTCTGCACCTAATGAGAAACCTGCCAGAGTTTCAAGAATAACTCCCATATCAGGCTCTCCGCCTTTAACTAATAGTCCAATAAATATTGCCGACAGACCAAACACCGCTAATCCAGCAACACCCAGTCCCATTACCGTTCCTCCTCTGAAAGCAACTTTCATTGCTTTTGGCAGACTTGTCTTTGCTGCTTCAGCAGTTCGTACGTTCGATTTTGTAGCAATTTTCATCCCTATGTTTCCGGCAAGCGCAGAAAACACTGCACCTATAACAAACGAAGCAACAATTAGTGGTCCTGCTTCAATATACTCTAGACCAGACAGAACACCAAGTGCAGTTCCCGCTATCAAGACGAAAATTGCCAGCATCTTATACTCCGCCTTCAGGAATGCCATTGCACCTGTAGCAATGTATCCTGATAATTTTTTCATCTTATCACTTCCAACAGGTTGCTTCTTAACCCAACCGGATAAGTACAGCATATATACCAGACCTAGAAGGCCAAATGCTGGAAGGATGTAAATCAAATTTTCCATTTCAGGTTCTTAAAAATTTAGGACGGCAAAAGTAGAGGTTTCGGCTTTATTAAACAAATATGATATATCAGCCTGTTTTAGAGAGGGTTTAAGGTAGTGTTAAGAATTCGGGCACCTCACAAGCAGTCACTCAAAACAAATTTGAAATGACGCTTGGAACCGGACAAGAATATCTGTTTAAACTATACCTAGTTCAGATACATTACCGCCTTACATGCTTCAACCACTCGCTGCGGATTTGGCAAACTCTCGGCAATTAACGGCTTGGCAAAAGCAAGTGGTGTATCCGCCTGAGAAACTCTTTTCACGGGCGCGTCCAGATAATCAAAAGCATATTTCTGTACGCGGTAAGCAATTTCAGAAGCAACACCGCAAAATGGCCACGTTTCTTCTACTACTACCAAACGTCCGGTTTTCTTAACTGATTCCACAATGGTATCTATATCAAGTGGACGTATAGTGCGCAAGTCGATTACTTCTGCTGAAATACCTTCTTTGCTTAATTCTTCCGCACCAGCCAGTGCTTCTTTCATCATTTTATTAAAAGAAACCACTGTAACATCATCTCCTTTCCTCTTGATATCAGCGACACCAATTGGTATCAGGTACTCTCCTTCCGCAACATCACCTTTGTCTCCGTACATTTTCTCGGATTCAAGAAACACAACCGGATCATCGTCTCTAATCGCAGATTTTAACAATCCTTTGGCATCGTGTGGAGTATAGGGTGAAACCACTTTCAGTCCGGGGATATTTGCATAAAATGCTTCAAAGCTTTGTGAATGCGTTGCAGCCAATTGCCCGGCCGAACCATTTCCTCCTCTGAAGACAATCGGCACATTGTATTGCCCTCCACTCATCTGGAGCATTTTCGCAGCACTATTGATGATCTGATCAGCAGCAAGAATAGCGAAATTCCAGGTCATAAACTCCACAATCGGGCGTAAGCCATTCATCGCAGCTCCAACTCCAATACCCGCAAAACCAAGTTCTGCAATTGGAGTGTCCAGCACTCTCTCCGGACCAAATTCGTCGAGCATTCCCTGAGACACCTTATAGGCTCCATTGTATTCGGCAACCTCTTCCCCCATGAGAAAAACATTCTTGTCTCTTCTCATTTCTTCACTCATTGCCTCCCTCAGGGCTTCGCGCATTTGAATTTCTCTCATCCTAACTAGTTCGGGCTTCTACTCCTACGGAGTATCTTGCTTGTTTGTGGATAGCAAAAATAGAAAGAAACACCAGAAATGAAAGCGTAAAACTGAAAGCGCAGAACATAATGTCTACAGCCCACCCTCCAACGTTTGACGACCTTGACAAAATATACTAAAAAGCCTCTATTACCTTTTCGCTTTCAGCTTTTCGCTTTTTAGTATGCGTGCATAACAAATTTATGCGATAGACCACGGGTCAAGTGCTTTTTTTCCTAGTTTTGCTTTCGCGAAAAATTCGAGTTCTAATTCTAAGAATTAGTAGAACTTATCAAACATAAAGAAGTACACATGAAGTTATTGGTATGTATCAGTAAGGCGCCAGACACCACGGCTAAAATTGCCTTTACTGATGGAAATACAAAATTCGATGAGAATGGTGTGCAGTTCATTGTGAATCCATACGATGAATGGTATGCACTTGTGAGAGCATTAGAATTGGTTGAGGCAAACGGTGGTACGGTAACTACCATTACAGTGGGAACGGCCGCAGACGACCCAACAATAAGAAAAGCGCTTGCTATCGGTGCTAACGATGCCGTTAGAATTGACGCGGAGCCGAAAGATGCATACTTTGTAGCAAAACAAATTGCGGAGTACGCCAAAACAAACGGTTTCGATATCGTTTTAACTGGTAAGGAAACCATCAACTACAACGGAGCTCAGGTTGGAGCCATGATTGCAGAATTACTGGATCAACCTTTCGTGTCTCTTGCTACCAAATTAGATGTGGCAGGTAACGTTGCCACACTGGAAAGAGACGTGTCCGGCGGAATCGAGGTAGTTGAGGTGAACACTCCTTTTGTACTATCAGCTGCCAAAGGCATGGCTGAACAAAGAATACCTAACATGAGAGGAATTATGGCGGCAAGAACCAAACCTCTTAATGTAGTTCCGGCGGTAGCCTGTGATGACCTTACAACGGTGGTGTCATACTCTAAGCCTGATGCAAAAGCTGAGTGTAAGTACATTGACCCGGAAAACATGGATGAATTAGTTGGATTGTTACACACAGAAGCAAAAGTTATATAAGTCATGTCAGTATTAGTATTTGTAGAATCAAAAAACGGAAGTCTGGTAAAGGCAGGGCTTGAGGCTGTTTCTTACGGTAGCAAAATAGGTTCAACAACAGTAGTCACTTTTGGTGAAGTTAGTCCGGATGCAGCTGCTGCAGCTGGAAACTACGGAGCTTCAAAAGTATTAGTTCACAAAGGAATTAACGAAGTAAATGATCAACGGTTATCTAAATTGGTTGTTGCTGCCGCAGAGGCAACCGGAGCCGAGATAGTGGTTATCGCACAAGACCAAACGGGAAAAGCAATCGGACCAAGAGTTGCTGCCAGAATGGGTGCAGGACATATATCTAGTGCCGTTGCTCTACCTGACACCTCTAACGGATTTGTGGTGAAGACCAACGTATTCTCCGGAAAAGCTTTTGCTGATGTGAAGGTAAATACCGACAAAAAGGTGATTTCCTACATGCCGAATTCCCTTGGAGCTGAGAAGAGCGATGGAACAGCAGCTGTAGAAGAATTTAACGCTGACCTTGGCAATGCAGGTATTACGGTTAAGGAAAGAAAATTGCAGGATGGTGATGTAGCTCCGCTACCAGAAGCAGAGTTGGTAGTTAGTGCCGGTAGAGGTTTAAAAGGCCCTGAAAACTGGGGCATCGTTGAAGACCTTGCTTCAGCCCTGGGTGCGACCACAGCCTGTTCCAGACCGGTAGCTGATATCGGATGGAGACCTCATCATGAGCACGTGGGACAAACGGGTGTGGCGATCAGACCTAATCTGTATATAGCAGCGGGTATTTCGGGGGCGATTCAACACCTGGCTGGTGTGAATGGTTCGAAGACCATTGTTGTGATCAATACAGATCCTGAAGCGCCGTTTTTCAAAGCCGCCGACTATGGTGTAATTGGAGATGCATTTGAAGTACTTCCAAGACTTACAGAAGCGGTAAAGAAGTTTAAGGCATCAAATAACTGATGCTGAAGTTCCTCCGGCAAAACGGTTTAGGCTCACTCTAAATCGTGCTTTGAGGTTCATGAATTAAATGTTATTTTCGTAGAGATTAATTGGGAAGCGTTGGGCTTCCCAATTTGCTTAATATGGAAAAGATACAGCTTGATATTGTAGGGTTATCTTACAGTCAGACTCAGTCTGGAGCGTATGCGTTGGTTTTGGCAGAGGCTGAAGGGAGAAGGAGGTTACCAATTATCATTGGTGGTTTTGAAGCTCAGGCCATTGCTATTGAGCTGGAGAACATGGCTCCGAGCCGTCCTCTGACTCACGACCTTTTTAAAAGTTTCGCCACTGAGTTTGAAATTCAGGTTACCGAGGTAATCATCTACAATCTGGTAGAAGGTATCTTTTTCGCCAAAATTATATGTGACCAGAACGGGAAAGAGGTGGAGATCGATTCTCGCACCTCCGATGCAATTGCTCTGGCCGTTCGGTTCAACTGCCCTATTTACACTTTTGAATTTATTCTCGGCTCGGCCGGTATTATTCTGGATGATGAAGACCAGGAAGAGTTAGCTGAAGAAGACATTTCGTTGGAAGAACTGAGCACTTCTGAGGAATCCATTGAATCAAGGAGCACCGCGGATCTTCAGAAAGAACTGGACGAAGCCATTGCCAAAGAGGATTATGAGTTAGCATCAAGATTGCGAGACGAGATTCAGCGCCGTCAGTCTCAATGAGCCAGAAACTGAAATACTGCCTTTTCTTCGGAGCATTGGCTCTACTTATCATTGGTTGCTCAGTACCCGATCAAACCAGGGAAGAAAAACTCAAGAGAGCATGGCAAGTAGCTGTACTTAACGCTCCGGATGGCGAAACAGTGAATTTCATTGATCGGGAGATTGATTTCAAATGGGTATTCGGGTACAATAAGGATACACGAAACAACTATTTTCAAAGAATTCATCCCGGATCGGTGCCGGGCCAGATAGATACAGCGTTTGGTAGCTGGCAATTATTGAACGACACCACCCTTAAGCTGCTATACCTGCGCAAGGAAAACGATGTGCTAGGGCTCAAGGTTGAAGGAGACCCCGCCGGAGACGAAGGTATTTCGCTTTACGACGAGCGTGGGAATAAGCTAGGAAGCATCAATCACAAAGGTGAGTTTACCGCTGGAGGAATTGCTACCACCTACGAGATTCTGAGCTTTAGAGAAGACCTGATGCAATTGTCAGGTGAAGAAGGGATCTTCCACCTTACCTACGAGGCTCCGGCACAGGTGAGTTACATCTCATTCGAAACCATCGTACGAGGTATTTTGGGCATGCTGGTTCTACTGGCTATTGCCTACCTGTTCTCGACAGATCGCAAAGCCATTAACTGGGGACTTGTTCTCAAAGGACTTGCGCTTCAAATTGTGATTGCCCTACTCGTTCTGAAAGTTCCGTTTGTAAGCTCAATTTTTGACAGTATCGCTTACGGATTCAAGTGGCTAACGGATCAAACCGGAGCAGGAACAACCTTCCTTTTGGATTCATTTGCCGATGACCGGCCTGCTGCTATTCCGGAGCCGTTGATCAACTTTGCTTTTACGATCTTGCCTACAATTATTTTCTTCTCGGCTCTTATGAGTCTGCTTTACTACTGGGGAATTTTGCAGAAGATTGTTTTGGTATTTGCCTGGGTGATGAAACGTTTTATGAAGCTCTCAGGTGCTGAAAGTCTTGCGGCCGCTGGAAATGTATTCCTGGGGCAAACAGAATCTCCATTACTGATTAAACCATACCTGATGGGCATGACCCGTTCTGAAATCATGTGTTTGATGACCGGAGGAATGGCAACCGTAGCAGGTGGAGTTCTGGCCTCCTACATCAGCTTTTTGGGAGACGGCGATCCGGCTCAGGAGGTATTCTATGCAAAGCACCTATTGACCGCATCCATCATTTCGGCTCCGGCAGCCGTAATTGCGGCCAAAATGTTGGTCCCGGAAAAAGAAACCGTCAATCAGGATTTAAAGGTTTCGAAGGAAAAAATCGGATCGAACACATTAGAAGCCATTGCAAATGGCACAACTGATGGATTAAAACTAGCGGTAAATGTGGGCGCAATGCTCCTGGTTTTTACAGCACTTATAGCACTGGTAAATGGTTTGCTGGGTGGCATAGGAGACTATACCCAGCTAAATGGAACCATTGCCGAAAACACTACCTACAGTGCGCTTTCACTTGAAATGATTCTGGGTTATGTATGCGGGCCGCTTATGTGGGTGCTGGGAATCGAATCCTCCGATATGTGGTCGGCCGGAGAGCTTCTGGGAATCAAAACCATCTCGAATGAGTTTATCGGGTATATCCGTTTGAGTGAATTGAAAAAGGCCTCCCCGGAAGCAGGTGGCATTTCCAACCGGACAGCTATCATGTGCACCTACATGCTTTGTGGGTTCGCCAATTTTGCTTCCATCGGGATTCAAATCGGCGGGATCGGCTCGCTTGTTCCAAGCAGGAAAGGCCTACTCTCATCTCTAGGGTTTAAAGCACTGATTGGCGGAACGTTAGCTTGTTTATTTACAATGGTGGTGGTTGGAATGTTGATCTAGTAATTAGATTTGCGTTGTGAAGCCTATTCCCCTCTTCTTTTGCCTACTCTTCTCGATTGCAGGTTGGACACAACATCCTTCTTTTTATACAATAGGTAGCGAAGAGCTACAAGGTGTTGACATCTACGACATACATCAAAGCAAGGATGGTACCTATTGGATCGCATCAACCAATGGAGTGATCAGGTACGATGGCTACTCATTTGATTTCCTTACCGACCCCAATATGCTATCTACTTCCGTTTTCAATCTTCTGGAAGACTCAAAAGGACGAATCTATTGCAACAATCTGAGCGGCCAATTATTTGTTGTAGAAAACGGCGAAATCTCCCTGAAGTATACTATCCCTGATCAGTATCTCGGGCCAGACATTGAAACAGGTGTAACGATAAATGATGAAATATTCATTCTATGCCGAGGCCTTATTACGCTTGGTGATTCAATCACCAAATCACTGATTGACCCGAATGGAAACCTGTACAATGGCTTTGGTAAAATTGCCAAATGCGGTAAAGAACATTATTTCTCCTCACGATCTTCGGCCAATCTTTGGGTATTCCGTAACGGCCAGGCTAACCAAACAAGCTATACAAAATTCCATCGACAGGAACACACCTCCTATCATCTGGTTGGATTCAAAAACCGTATTCTGGGATACGGAGATAATCAACACTCTTTTGATTTGTGGGATGTCACATCCACATCAAGCGATCCGGTTGTGCGAACCGACCAACTGTCACACACCAAACAAATCTATCGCTTTTACGAAACCGCTTCTTGCTTGTGGGTAGCTACTAATACCAGTGGGGCATATATGGTAGATGAGCAGATGATCGTAAGAAATCAAGACAACAAATATTTTCCAGATCATTTTATCTCTACCGTTTCAGAAGATGCCGAGGGGAACCTTCTTTTTGGAACCTTTGGTCAGGGATTGCTGGTAGTTCCGAGTCTGCATGTATGTGATATTAATCTGGAAGATCAACCCACTTCTATTGAAAGTAATAGCAAAGACGAAGTTTTCATTGGTGCTGCAAACGGAAAAATTTACACGCTAAAAGATGGGCAAGCACCGCATTTGTTTCGCAACAATCAGGTGAAAAATGTGGAAGCCTTGTTTTGCCTGAATGATGAAAAATTGCTAATTGGCGAATTTGAGGGAATCCTAATCGATTTGACTTCAGGAAGGGAGCAACCTGTGCCCACCAGCTCCCTTAAGGATGTATTTCAATTAGATTCCTCCAGCTACCTTCTGGCAACAAATGTGTGTGGCGGCACCTTAAATCTTGATACGGAAGTGTACACAGCGCTCTCCACTCTTATGGTTCGTCATTATTGTATCGGTGCGAATCGTGAAACTGGAGAAATTTACTCGGGAACAGCAAAAGGCCTCTCTTACCTGAAACCATCCGGTGAACAAAGTTATATCACCTTCAATGGTAAACCTATCGTTGCACGCGACATATTATATCATCAAGGTGTGGTTCTTGTTGCCACACAGGAACATGGGATCCTTTACTTTAAAGGGAATCGCTTAATCAAGCAACTCTCAACAAGCCAGGGCCTGGTATCTGACCAGGTATCCAGGCTGGGAGTGTTCAAAGACAAGCTATTTGCTGCTACTTCCAGAGGGCTTTCTATTATCAATACCAATTTTGTTGAGGTTCTAAATAAATCGGATGGTTTAAGCTCCACCAACATCATGGACTTTACCATCGCAAAAAACAAACTCTGGTTACTTCACAACCGTGGTGTTCAAACTATTGAACTGGATCGATTAAGCCCTTTCGGTTTTGTACCCAAACTGTCCATTTCAGGTGTATTCGCTAACGACACCATAGCTATACAACAATATCAGGGAATCTCATCCGATAAAAACAAAATAAGCTTCAAATTAAAGGCACAATCCCTTCGCTATCGGGATGAAATTCAGTACCAATACCGGCTTCAAGGAGCGGAGGATGACTGGCAAACCACCCCATTCAACCAACCACTCATAGAATTTCAGGCTCTTTCACCAGGAATTTATACGTTTCAGGCTCGTGCCACCTGTAGAGGAGTACATTCAAATTTGGTGTCTCTGAAATTTGAAATTACCGCTCCTTTCTACCAAAGGTGGTGGTTCATTTCGCTGGTATTTTTGGTGGTGTTGTTGCTGATATCATGGTTCTTCCTAAGAAGATTGAAACGCCAGAAGCTGGAAGCCCTGCGTCGGAACGAACTAAACTCATCAAAACTAACGGCTATTCAATCGCAAATGAACCCACATTTCATTTTTAATGCGCTCAACTCTATTCAGGATTTGGTTCTTAAACAGGATGTTGAAAATTCTTACAACTACATCACCAAGTTTGCCAATTTGGTTCGATCCACGCTGAATTATTCGGAGAAAGACTTTATTGATTTCGATAGTGAATTGCAGCTAATTGAATTATACCTATCACTCGAAAAACTTCGCTTTAAAGAAGAACTCGAATATTCAATAGAGCGCTCACAAATAGACGGCATATGTGTTCCTCCGATGTTGATTCAGCCGTTTATTGAAAACGCGTTGATACATGGACTCTTGCATAAAGAAGGTTTGAAGAAAATCAACATAGAATTTGAGCTAAGAGAGCAATTAATATGCACCATTACAGATAATGGTGTTGGCCGAAAAAAATCAATGGAAATTAATGCCCGGCGTCGAAAAGACCACGATAGCTTCTCAGTAAACGCAATAAAAAGACGGTTTGAAATTCTACAGGACAATTTTGGCGGGGATTTAGGTTTCGACTACGAAGATTTGTACGAGGCTGATCATGCCATTGGAACCAGAGTAACACTTCGCATTCCCACCATGAGAACTTTTTGATCCGTTGCTGAACCAAAATGTCCATTCCTGAAACGCGAACCTCTTTGTACTTGATTCTGTGTATCTTTCCTGTAAATGGACTTAATCCGTTCGATAATAGTAGATGATGAGGAAGGAGCCAGGGATGTTCTGGATCGGTTAACAAAAGCCTTTTGCCCGGAACTTCAGATTTGCGGTAAATATGCCAATTTGGAAGCCGCAGCCAGAGGAATCAGGGAATTAAAACCTCAACTTGTTTTTCTGGACATAGAAATGCCTGAATATGCCGGTTATGAGATTGTAAGCTTCTTCGAAAAGATTGACTTCGAAATTATCTTTGTAACTGCTTATGACAACTACGCCATAAAAGCATTTGAAGTTTCTGCTGTAGACTATCTGCTTAAACCTGTCGACATTGAAAGGCTGAAGGAAGCCACATCCAGAGCAATTCGCAGAATTCGAACGAAATCTGAATCCAGGAACTTTCAACTCCTCAAAGAATCTCTTCACACTGCGGCAATCAAAAATCTGGTGGTTGCCGAGAAAGGTGATCAAAATGTGATCCCGGTGAAAGAAATTTTAGCAGTTGAAGCTAGCGAATCGTATAGTATTATTCATACTGTACAGAAAACTTACATAGCCAGCAAAAACCTTAAACATTTTGAGGGTGTGCTTACCGACAATAAAAACTTCTTCCGGTGTCATAAATCGTGGATCATCAATCTGGATCTGATCGAAAAATACAGCAAGACCAACGGCACAGTGGATTTACCCAACAACCTACAGGCCAAATTATCCAAGTATCGTAAAGAAGCGTTCGAAAAGGCCATTCTCGTGCAGGCATAGACTGTTGCTGAACTAAATTGTCCATTCCTGAACAATCCACTGATTCTCAATCGAACACGGTTTAAACTTGTGGGAAAATCCAGAACAATGAAACTATTCAGCAAAGTAACCTTATTGGCCAGCGCCCTCATATTCAGCGGGGTAGTATTCGGCCAGAAAAGCCAAAACGAACAATTCAGTTCCCTTTCCAGCACAACTTTTAAAGTAATGGGAGGTAGCACCTACGAGTTCCGGTCTGAGACCGACGAGGTAGGTAATCTGAGAATTTATATGACTGAAACCTATAAAAGTGGCAACAAGAGCGATGAGAAAATGTTTGTAGCCGATCACGGTGCGTTCCCAACAAGTTTTGTTAGCGCCAATATGAGGTCAGACAACAGCCCACTTGAGGATTTAAAAGTGGTTGGTAAAAAGACCTCCAGCACCAGTGACAGACTGATTTTTGTCGACAACAAAATGTATCAGGTTTGGTACTGGAAAGATAAGGACAGTTATAAACTGAAACGAGTGGTAGCAGCGCAAGAAATAAGCGACAATGGCAAGAAAAAAGGCGGCGGTCTGAAGGCAATGAAAGCAGCCATGGCAGAGAGCAAGAAAACCGACGAAGAGAAAAAGGCCCCTTTGCAAGCCTATTTGAACGAGGCCACAAAAAAGCAGGAAGAACTAATTCCAACGTGGGAGGCTGAGAACAAGGAATACCTGGAAAAGGTAGCCACCAATGAAAAAAGATGGGAAGAATATGTACAGAAGGTCAACAGTGACTATTGGAATTCTCCTGAAGGTCAGGCTACCTTGAAAAAATGGCGTGAAGACGAAGGCAAGGCAAGCAACTTCACCATTAAAAACGAAACGGGAAACCGGCTTTACGTAATTAACGAAATGGGAACCGTATCCTGGGTTGCAGCAGGCGGAACGTCAGACTTCTTCTGCTCCAAAGACATTTACTATTGTCATCCGGACGCAGATGGGAATCACACGGGTGAAGGTAAAGGCGCACTAATCGCAAGCGGAGAGAATGCTTGTGGAACAACGGTTACAGTAAAATAACCAATCTGCCTAACAGATTAAATGGCTGCAATGAAAATTGCAGCCATTTTCATTTTATCAACTTCCGTGCACACTTATTCACCCTGAGAACACTTGCACTCACAAACCTGTTAATTTTGTATTGATCAATCAGGATTTGAGATGAAGCAATACCACGATTTACTAAAACACATCCTTGAAAACGGCGAGCAAAAAGGGGATCGCACTGGTACCGGCACAATAAGCACTTTTGGGTATCAAATGCGGTTTGACCTGTCAGAAGGATTTCCAATGGTGACCACCAAAAAGCTACACCTACGATCTATCATTCATGAGTTGCTATGGTTCCTCAAAGGCGACACCAACATTGCCTATTTAAAGGAAAATGGAGTACGGATATGGGATGAATGGGCCGACGAGAATGGGAATTTAGGTCCTGTGTACGGCCATCAATGGCGCAACTGGGACTCTGAGGGCATTGATCAAATCCAGCGGGCAATAGATGACATTCAGAATAATCCGAATAGCAGAAGAATAATTGTATCTGCGTGGAACCCTAGTGTACTTCCTGATACATCCGTTTCTTTTTCAGAGAATGTAGCAAACGGAAAAGCCGCGCTTCCTCCCTGCCATGCTTTTTTTCAATTTTACGTTAGTAGCGGGAAATTAAGTTGTCAGCTATACCAACGCTCAGCAGATACCTTTCTGGGCGTTCCGTTTAACATTGCGAGCTATGCACTTCTTACTATGATGGTGGCTCAGGTATGTGATCTTGAACCAGGAGACTTCGTCCATACGTTCGGCGATGTGCACCTGTATAACAACCACATTGAGCAAGCTGAACTACAACTGAGCAGAGAGCCCAGACCGCTTCCGAAGATGATTATCAATCCTGAGGTAAAAAGTTTGTTTGATTTCAAATACGACGACTTTCAGTTGGTTGATTACGATCCGCATCCGCATATTAAAGCAGCAGTTTCTATTTAATGAGTAGGGTTAGTTTAATTGCAGCTATTGCAGAAAATTATGTGATTGGAAAAGACAATGACCTGATTTGGCATCTGCCAACGGATATGAAATTTTTCAAAGACACCACAGCGGGTCATCACGTAATAATGGGTCGAAGAAATTACGATTCTATTCCGGAAAAATATCGTCCGCTTCCAGGCAGAACGAATGTAATTGTTACCAGAAACGAAAATTTCAAAGCAAACGGATGTCCTGTATTCCATTCATTAAAAGATGCGGTGGCCGCCGCCATAAAATCCGGAGACATGGAACCGTTTATTATTGGTGGCGGACAGATTTACAAAATTGCTCTTGAGCAGGGATTGATTGACCGTATGTACCTGACACATGTGCATGAGGAGTTTGACGGAGACACATTTTTTCCAGAGTTTGATGAAACCGAATGGGAAATTGTTTCCAGTAAGGTTTACCCGGCAGATGAAAAGAATGAACACGCATTTACCATTCGGGTTTATGATCGCGTTGGGTAAATTCTGAGTTGACTTGTAGTGTTGAATCCAACACTAACTATTGATAAATACAATCTCACTATCTTTAGAGAAACCCAATCTCATGCAAATCAGATATTTATTACTGGCTCTGGTATGTGGAAGTTTGCTGTTGTCCTGTAAGAAAGAGCAGCCCGAACTGGCACCAATGTGCAATGCATCAAGCGATATTCCAAAAGACAGTTGCAATCTACACCCCGAATTATGCGACAAGAGGTTTGACGATGTCACCTATTTAATGACCCACAACGCCCACGCAGATCTGGGAGCTTTTAGTTCACTTGCCGCCAATCAAGATGGGGATATTTTGGTTCAATTGGAAGCAGGCGTAAGAGGCATCGGGTTAAAAGTATACAACACCAGTGGACATGCAACTGCCTGGTTATTTTGTTCAGGTGCTCCAGACAATCTATATGTCTATCATGGTGACCCAACTTTCGGTTGTGAAACTTTTCAAAGTGTATTGTTACGGATAAAAACATTTTACGAATCACACCCGAATGAAGTAATTCCAATTACCATTGAAGGTGATGCTCCACCGGCAGAAGTAATGGCGGCATTTACCGCTGAAGGGATGGACAATTACATGCATGAGCAAGATTTCAGCCAATCATGGCCTACGCTGAAGGAAATGATTGATGCCAACAAAAGACTGGTTGTATTTATGGATGATGGAACAGCTACAGATGCGTATCCCAAAATTCACGATATGTACAATTTCATTTACGATACCGATTACGATCACCAATCGGCCAGCACATTTGATTGCGAAAAATTTCGAGGAAATCACACCGGAGGGCATCTGTTTACATTAAATCACTTTATTACTGATATTACCCCACAACAGGATGACGCGGCAATCATAAATGAAGTTTCGGTACTACTGCCCAGAGCCAGATCGTGCTGGACTTACAACAACCACCGGCCAAATTTTATTATGATTGACTTCTGGAACACTAGCAATCCTTTGGAAAGTGTAGACAGTCTTAACCTGAACGGGCTTTAGATTATAGAATTTGTTTCAAACGTTATCTTCATAAAATAATTAGCGTGCTATGTCAGATGAGTTGAAACCGTGTCCGGAATGTAATTCGGAATTTGGCTATTCCATGGGTAATCACCTGTATGCTTGTCCGGAGTGCGGGCATGAATGGAATCCACTGGAATTGGCATCAGCAAACCAGAATGCAATTCTGGACTCAAATGGGAATCAACTCGTTGATGGCGATAGTGTAATTGTAATTAAGAATCTACCTGTAAAAGGAGCCCCTAAGCCGATTAAGGCTGGAACCAAGGTTAAAAACATCCGGCTCTCCGATGGCGATCACAACATCAGTTGTAAAATAGAGGGTTTTGGTGCAATGGCACTAAAATCGGAGTTTGTAAGAAAGGCTTGAAAACACCCGCATAGTTGAACCTAAAAGGCATCGAATATCAGTTTAGCGGGAGGCTTTGGAAACATGGTGGATAAGGCGGATGGCACTTCATTTCTATTCCTGAAAGCCTGTCTTCAGAGATCAGAACATCATCCGGACAATTTGAGGAAGGTTGGGGAAGACTAAAAGCAATCGCAAAAGTTGGCGACACTGAGTGGCAAACCGCAATTTGGTTTGATCGCAAATTAAGTACTTACCTTTTACCTGTAAAGGCGCTGCTAAGGGAGAAAGAGAGCCTTAACGTTAATTCCGATATTTGGGTACTGCTTTGGGTTTAGTCTGAGGCGGTAATTGAAGAGATACTATCAGGAAGTAAGCCAACCCCCCAGCAGACTTACTATTCCTGATAGTTGAGCAACGTTAAAAAACACTAACGTTGAGTAGAAATCATTACAGATTTTCCCATTTATCTTCTATTTTCTTTACCACGAAGGAGGAATATCCTCTTTCTAGTAATTCGAAGGCAATTCTTTTTGCAGTGCCAACTCCCTTGAGTGATTTAACTATTCGTCCTGCATCTTCCATAGCTTCTCCCAGTTCTTTTTGTAGCTCTTCACTCTGCTCGAAGTAGACAGTAATAAACTCATTATCATGCAACAAACGCCTTGTACGAAATCCAGAGACAAGAAAATGTGAGAATAGTTTGTTTGCCAAATCCGGTGTTTCGAGTCCCCAGGTTTTAATTGCCTCTTTTCCGGCGTACTCATGATCTTGTAACTGACCGGAATTTAAATACCAATAACCCCCATCTACATCGTGCAATTTGCTGCTCTCTACATGAGATTCAATGGCCTGAATATATGCCTCTAAATTTGCCATGGTTGGTTGCGTCACAAACTTAACATGTACCTGACATGATGGTTTAATATTGGTTTCTGGAAAAACCCTTCCAGATTTGTTACACGCTTTAATAGTTCATCAATTCGTTTATTGAATCTGGATGAAATCACGAATACCTTAGAATCCGGCCCCATTGCGATGTACTCCTCTATTTCATCCATAAGTCTTAAGCCATCTCCATCGGGCAAATAAATGTCTGTAATTACCAGGTCGGGAACGAAGTCTGGTCTGACTTTTACAAAATCTACGGTTTGAGCGACGTTTTCGAACGACTGAACATCCATACCACTGCCATTCTGGTGAAACATATTTACCAGCAAACGGCTTTGCATCTGGTCGTCTTCGATGATCAATATTTTCTTTTGGTCTCTCATCAATTTCCGTTTCCGTCCTACGCCTTCCCAATAAGTTTTGCGTTTACAAAAAAAGTAGAGTATATATCCAGGTCAACGTCCTGAGCTATTGTTCTATCAGTAACCGCGTTCAAGCGAAGTGTAAACCGGTCTTGTTTAATGTAAGCCTGGAAGTCTGATCGGCTAACGTCCAAACTGAGGCTTGAGCCAACTGAATCGTCTATATTGTACTTGGATGCCAACAAGGTTTCTCCCAGTCCATCGGCATCAATGTAAATTTCAATGTCTTTTAAAAAGTCAAACTCCTGGGTGCCCGGGGCAGTAATTTGCAATTGCAGGGAAGTCAATTTGATTTCCTGAACCTTATCCTTTCGCGTATCATTTACCTCAAACTCTGTTTCCGAACGGGTCTCCATCTCGGGAGTCATGGTGTCGAACGGAAGACTAACAGCCATTCCACTGGAAATGGTGGCCTGCGACACGTAACTGATGTTGAACTGTGTTAGCCTGTCTGCTTTCCTGCAACCCCAGTTTAGACTGGCGGCCAGCACAAGAACGGTGGCCAATGATAGTAAGCGTAGGTGGTACATAATATTAGTTTCTGCTGAGAACAGAGAAGGAAAAATGTGCCAAAAAGACAAGCCACTGATTGTCAGCGGATTTGTCACTTTGACTTTACCAAAATTCATTTCATTTTGATAAAAATATTCTCATTTTGAGAAACCTGGCCTGAATATATTATTAACCCCTGAAATAAGCAGCTAACCGTGCGTAGTCATAAGGTTTCACAACGTATTCCTTCACTACAGTAAAGTCTTTGGCCCTGTTAATGTCTTTGTCGTAGAAAGAAGTGGACAGCATCAACACGCTCGTTGATCGGGTGTCATACCCCCTGTTACAATACTCTTCCAGAAATTCAAAACCATTCATTACCTGCATGTTAATATCCAACAGCAATACATCAGGTGCATGGTCTTCCAAATAATCCAATCCTTCCTGAGCCCTATTCTTTACTACTACCTGTACATCATCAAAGTGCATCTTGATGGACTCCTCGGCCAGAAAGTTATGGATATCGTCGTCGTCTACTATTAGTACTTGCTTTGTATTCAAGTTTTTTGTTCTCCTATTTTATTCCTTAGCTTAATTGTAAATTCTATTCCCTTACCTCTCCTACCTTTCGCGATTATAAATCCGTCGGCTTCTTCTATATTGTTCTTAACCATATACATGCCTAATCCCTTGCCTTCTGTGTGATCGTGCCCCCTTTTGAACAATCCAAACAGTTTATCATTCTCTTCCGGCAAATCCAAACCGAGTCCATCATCCGAGTAAATGATCTTCAGCCCGCCTGGCACCATTTGGCACTCAATCTTGATATGCACCTTGTTCTCCGGTTTGCAGTACTTAATGGAATTGGATATGAGGTTGTTGAACAAACTGGTCAGATGTCCTTTCTCATAGTGAATTTTGGCTCCGGCGAGCCCAACCAAATCAGCAGTTACATCAACTGAGGTATTTTGATGTGTTTTTAATGCTTTCTGTACAACTTTTTCAATCATCACTTCTGCAAACTGCTGCTTATCTGCAGAACCCGAGATAATACTGATCAGGTCATTTAGCGTAGATTCAAGTTGATTGACACAAATTTTAATCTTTTCGTTCAACTGATCTCTGGTCTCAATGTCCTTTGCCCGATCCTTGAACTCCATTAACATTTTCAGATTAACCATTGGTGCCCTCAAATCGTGCGAGGAGATGTAGGTAAATTCTTCCAGTTTCCGAACTGTTGCCTCGAGCTGTTTATTCGCCAGAATTAGTTGAGCGTTGGTTTGCTCAAGTTCCTCCAGCTGTTCGTTGATACCGTGAATCAAAATTTTGATACCAGCCTTCAGCGAAGTAAGAGGAGTCTCCACTTCCTCCACCTCGATATCTTCTGACCCGGTAAAATTTCCTTTTACCGCTGCCAGAAATACGGGTTGTAATTCGTCTTCAAGAGCTTGCAACTCTTCAATACTTATTCCGTCTGGTTTGTCCTCAGCCACGCTTCAGCGTCCTCCCTTGTTTTGAATAACTTGAAATCTGATTTACCCGCTGCCCGGATAATTAAATTTACCAGATATCGAATAAATGTATTCGCTCCATATACGGCTATATTGCCTACCCAGGCTTCTTCAATCCAACTAATACCAAACCTCCGAGCCTGCATCGGTATATTGGTCAACTCAGCCAGACTTACCAAAATAGGAATTTTGGCCTCTTTTCCCCCGTTGTTAAGCACCAGATGTTCCACCTGCGCCAAAGAAACTTTTAATTGTTCGATATCAAGTTCTCCGGCAGGTTCCCAGAACACCCAGCCTTCCTTGCGAAAAGCAATAATGGTTCTGATCTTTCCTTGCATAGTACCTCTTCTATAAATGTGACAAACAAAAACCACACCCTACTTGTAATTTACTGTTTTTGTTTGAGTTACAACCAGCGCGAATCCTGCTTTTTTCTCAAAATGAGAATCTTTATTCTATCAGTTGTTCATTTATCCAACCAAGTGCAACCCTGGCCTCTTCGATAACCATTGGTGCCAGCTCCACAACCTGGGCTGGCCGGTCTTGTTCAAACTGATCTTCCAATTGCCTTATACTTAACACCAGGTTTTTAGCCTCGAGCATTCTGGCCATGAAGTTCATTTTGTGTGCTGCAAATTTAATGGCCTCTGCGTCCATCGCCCGTTCAGCCTTTTGCAGAATTTGGATGTCCGATACCAGACGGGCACTCATTTCAGTCAAAATTTGGCGCAACGCTTCGCGATTGCCTCCCAGAGTTTCTAATAACAATCGTTCGTTCACTTTTTCTGTTTTCGTTGGCTAATTTTTCTGTAAATGGATGATGCCCCAATTTGCAAAACCTGGGCGACCTTGTTAATATCCGAATCATACTTATCAAGATAGTGACTGATGATTAGCCACTCGTATTCCTTCATGGTCATTTCTTTACCAAGAGGAGAAAACCGTTTACCAGACTTGTCTATTTTAATATCGCGGGCAACGATTTCAGGCTGCTCGGAAAGCACCATTGCAAGATCTATCAGTGACTTTAGCTCTCGGACGTTACCCGGAAAATCATAAGAGAAAAGCTTCTTCTGTGCAGACTTGTGAAGTTTCTTGGGTTGCACACCATTTTCTTCCGAAAAAGAGGCTATAAAATAATCGCTTAGCACCAGCACGTCTAAACCTCTGTCTCGTAAGGGCGGGAGCTGAATCGTCAAGCCCAATAGCCGGTAGTACAAATCTTCACGGAATTCTTCCTTGTCCACCTGATTTTTCAAATCCTTGTTGGTGGCGACAATGAGCCGAATATTTATTGGAACGGGTTTATTGTCTCCCACACGAATCACCTCGCGCTCCTGCAACACCCGTAATATTTTTGCCTGCAAAACCGGATCCATTTCACCGATCTCATCAAGAAAAACTGTACCTCCATTGGCTTCTTCAAATTTACCCTCGCGGTCGTTGGTAGCTCCGGTAAACGCTCCCTTTCTATGCCCAAAAAGTTCGCTTTCTAAAAGTTCGGCTGGTATGGCCGCCACGTTTATGGCAACAAACGCTTTTTTCGATCTGCTGGAATTGGCGTGAATGGTTTGCGCCACCAGTTCTTTACCTGTTCCAGTTTCTCCCTGGATTAATACATTAATATTACTGCCCGCGGCCTTTTCCACCAGCCTCATAGTTTGCTGAATCTGGTCGCTTTCTCCAATGATTGGCGAATTATCTATGGTTACTTTGGACAGTTCTTTTTTGAGTTGCTTCACCTCACCCAGTAGCTCCGCTCTTTCCTTCAGTTTGGCCAGAACGCTCCACAACTTTTTGAAAGCACTTTGATCTTTACTGATGTAATCGTACGCTCCTTTTCTTAGCAAATCGATCGCCAATCCGATTTCATCCTGACCCGA
The DNA here is from genome assembly GCA_965267315.1 of Parvicellaceae bacterium. Lineage (GTDB taxonomy): Bacteria > Bacteroidota > Bacteroidia > Flavobacteriales_D > Parvicellaceae. The sequence continues at coordinate 1,633,914 of OZ253949.1, read as the reverse complement.
CACCATAATTACATCCGTGTTCGGTGAATGGTCTTGTGTATACTGTAACAGTTGATCTCCTGTACGATCAGGTAAGTAATAGTCAATCAATGCGACTTCAGGACTACTCTTGATTTCCTGTTCAAAATCCTTGCCGCAATGGACGACTTTCAAATCGTATGATGGGTTCAATCCAAGATTGTAGCTTACAAGATCGCAGAAATTCTTATCATCGTCAACAAGCAGAATTTTGGTTTTTCTCATACTGAGATTAAGATACCAAATAATTCTCAAATTGAGAAAGTAGTATGCCTCAGCAAAAGCTACCTCAGTACATCCATTCTCTCGGAGTCCAGCCGTAACAAAATAAAGATGAGAATAGAAAACCCAATGATGGAAGAGCCTCCATAACTAAAAAATGGTAACGGAATTCCCACCACAGGTGCCACACCAATCACCATTCCAATGTTGATCATAAAATGGAAAAAGAATATAGACGCCGTGCAGTAGCCAAAGATGCGAGTAAACTGGGAGCGCTGACGCTCGGCGATCATTATCATCCTGATCAGCATAATAAGGTATAACAGAATAAAAACAACGCTTCCGATAAAGCCCCACTCTTCTCCCCATGAGCAAAAAATGAAATCGGTCGTTTGTTCCGGAACCTGGTTGTATCGGTCATTAGACAAGGTTGCGTTCTGATAACCTTTTCCGTAGAAGCCCCCTGAGGCAACTGCCGCCATAGACTGCGCCTGATTGTAGCCTATCCCCTTCTTATCTTGCTTAAGACCAAGGGCCAAATCAATTCTGTCGCGATGTCGTTCCTTCAATAAATATTTATGTGCGAAAGCTGTTCCAACACAAGTTGCTACAACTGCAATGGTAGTAACAATGGTACGCACATAGTACTTTCGTCGGTAGCGTTTGCGCACGAACTGCGCAATACCCACGAGCATCAAACTACCCGAAGCAATTGCGATTCCGGTAATAACCAGAGCCGAACTTAAAAAGCCAATAAATTCAAATGAATCCCGGAAGAAAATAACCAGTAAAGCGATTACTACAAGAAGAATTCCCAGCAGCAAAATCACCCCCGACATTCCTTCACGATACATCACCAAAGTGAACGAAATAAATACCAGAACCGTTCCAGGGTCTGGTTGAAGTGTAATAAGCGCTGCCGGCAAGGCCAATAGCCCGACAGCGTACAATCTGGTTCGGTTGTCGGTTATCTTCTTATTTGGCGAGCTGAGCAACTTGGCAAAAGCCAGGGCTGTGGCAAATTTTGCCATCTCGGAAGGCTGTAGTGAAAAGCCTCCTATTTTAAACCAGGAGTGCGCTCCCTTTATAGGCGGCATAAAAAGAACTACAACACATAGCAACATTACAAATCCATATATATGGTAAGCATAAGTGGTAAGAAACCTGCCATCGATAAGTAAAATGGCTACACCAACCAAAATCGACACACCAATAAACATGATCTGCTTTCCGTATTCTTCAGACATGCTGAACAAAGACGGGTGCTCTTCGGTATACGCCGATGAAAAAATTGTAAGTAGACCTAACCCTGCAAAAACAAGATAGATCAACAACAGCGGACGATCCACGCGCGACGGAAACAAGGTATAACTATTTGATGACCGCATCTTTGTGAAGAATTACAGATTCATATGCTCGCTTTTCTTTCTCCAGAGACTTCTCTGACCTTGGCCCGGTTAAGTATCCGGTTTCACGTAGATATTTTTCGATCATCAAACTGGCAATGGGCGCTGCCCATGTTCCACCCCATGTGCCATACTCTACGTAAACTGCAATAGCAATTTGCGGGTCTTCGGCGGGAGCGTAAGCAATGAATACGGAATGATCATTGAACGACTTATTCTCTACGGTTCCTGTTTTCCCGCAAACCCTCACAGAATCTATTTGGGCGCGCCTGGCCGTTCCGTTTGCTACTACCTGTTCCATTGCCTCCTGAACCGGTGGAAAATAGACAGAGTCCACCATAGTGTAGTTCTTCTGCTGGTACTCCGGCCTTTTAGTTCCGTCTTTACCAATTGCCTTAACAAAATGGGGGGTGTAGTACCAACCTCCGTTTGCAATGATTGCTGCGAGGTTTGCCATTTGAATTGGCGCCACACCAATCTCACCTTCTCCAATAGAATTCGAATAAATCATACTAAATGCCCATCTGTTTCTTCCATAAGGCTTATTGATTGGAAACTCTTTGTCGTAATAGTTTGTATCGGGAACATTTCCCGACTTAATTCCAGGAATATCCACGCCCAGTCTTGTTCCCAGCCCAAACGACTTAACGGCTTCCTCCCATTTGGTCAGTCCAATTCGCGTATCTAGAAAATGGCTTCGTTTTTCTCCCCTCAGCAATAGTCGCCTATACACACTATAGAAATACGGATTACACGAGTGTTGAATCGCAATTTTAACATTATTAGGGCTTGGATGGTTGTGACAGCCGATTAGAGCTTTATTACATGGAAATCCGGTGGTTGAGTCAATCACTCCGGCTTGCATACCCACCAGTGCCTGCACCAGCTTAAAGATCGACCCTGGCCTGTAGGTGTCGTTGTATATTGCTTTATTTACTGCACGTTTGAGGGTATCATTCGGATCAAAAATGCTATCGTAATTCTTACCCAAACCTTCACCAGAAAAAACGTTGGGATCGTAGCCCGGAGCTGAAACCATACTTAATATTTCACCTGTTTTTGGTTGAATCGCTACGATGCTGCCAATTTTGTTTACCATTAAATCCTCACCGTACTTCTGCAAAACTGCATCAAGGGTCAGGGTCAAATTCTCCCCTGCAATTGCGGTGTCGTATTTTACCAGTTGTTTTTCCTGACCTACGTTATTCCTGATAATTTCCTTATAGCCGATCAAACCACGTAATTCTCTTTCGTAGCTACGTTCAATTCCTGTAATCCCCACTTTGTCTTGCGGAGTGTAGTATTTTGCCGTATCCTCCTCGAGGTGTTTAGGAGTAATTCTTCCTATATAACCCAGTACATGAGGCGCCATTGGATTTGGATAAGTTCGGGTGTCGGATTCATGAAATACGAACGCATCCGATTCGGACATCTGGTGCTGCAGGCGCTCCATTCTTTCGGGGGTTAACCCGGCCAACAAGGGCTGTGGAACCCAGGTAATCTTCACGTCTAATGCTTCCAATAGCTCTTCATAAGAAATCTGAAGCATTTTACAGACTTTAAGAGTGTCTTCTCCTTTAAATTTCCTGGGAATAACGAGCAGGTCATAACTCTTTTGATTACCTACCAGCACGACCCCGTTACGATCAAAAATATTTCCCCGCTCGGGTTGTATTCTTAGACTTTGCTGGCTAACTGTTTTAGCCCAATCGGTATGTTCATCGGTTACCAGCTGGATATAGAAAATGCGTCCCACATATACCAATCCGATGAATATAAATATGGCGAGAACAACAAACTTTCTATTCTGTACACTATCCATTCTCCTTTGCCGGTCTGAAGATCAGGTACTGCACCACAATGATCATTGCGGTAGTTAAAGTAGCGCTACCCAGCGTCTTTAATAAGATAACAGGAATATCGGTAAAACGGAAATCTTCAACCAGGTAAAAGCAAAGATGATGAATGGCTGCCATGAGAAAGGAATAGTAAAGGAACCAACTGAAACCCATCACATAGATATTCGGTTTGTTTCGGAATTCATATTCATCTCTACTGGCAAGCAACTTTAGTACCCAGGGGCGGGCAAACGCAATTAACACGCAGGCTGATGCGTGAAAACCCAGGGCTCCTGTGAACCAATCGAGGGTAATTCCGAGAAGAAAACCAAGCGTCATGGTTAACCAACCTGGAGTTTCATAGGGCAACATCAGAATGAACAGAATGTATAGAAACCCGTTGAAGTACGCAGACATTTCCCCAAACTCAATGTTGTTCAGAACCAGTGCCTGAAAAGGAACGAGTATTACGAATCGCACTATATTCCACACAATTCCATTCATAGCGGTTTTTCCTCCTTCTCTACACCTTCCTGGAGTTTTTTCAATTCTATTTTTCTGTTATTACGGATTACATAGACATTGTGCAGTTTATTAAAATCCGTTCCCAACTTTATCTTCAGTCGCAAATAATTAGTGCCACCTTCTTTATTTATCTCCTGCACGGTTCCAACAAACTCCCCTCTGGGGAATTTACCTGTGGAACCGGAGGTAACGATGGTGTCGCCAACCTTTACTTCCACGTAATTCTGAAAGTCGGCCATGGTAGCAACAAACCGATTATCTCGCTCCCCCCAAATTAAACGTGCTCGCTGCCCCGACTTCTTATGAATCGCCGTTAAAAGAAATTTGGAATGTAATACGGTAACCACCTGCGTGTAGTGATTCGTAGCACCTGCCCTGGTGTATCCAACAATTCCATTGGGGCCAACAACGCCCATTTGCTCTTCCGGATCCACCCCATCCACAGCCCCGATATTAAGCGTGGCATAGTTCTTTTTAAATCTGGTAGAAACACTAATTACCTGTGCCGGCAGGTATTCGTAGGCCAACATTCTGTTGCTATCTACCTGCTCCAGCCATCTTTTTGACTTTAAAGAATCTCCATTAAACTGTCGTTGTTTCAGTAGCGCATTCTCGGCCAAAAGTTGCTTATTGGCCTCATTCAGATGAAAGTAGTTGGTTACGTTGTGTTCAACCTCCTTAAACCACCCAACAACGGCGTTCGAAGAATTCAGAAACTGGGCTCGATGAAAATTGTTCGATGAAACGATAAAAGAAAAACAAACAGCCTGAAGAATAAGAAAATAGAGAAGGTTTCGATAACGTTTTAAGAGTGCGATTATCCTTTGCATCTCAACATCCCCGTGCTCTTTTGGTTACTCTTTAATTAGGAATTGGAAACGCTCAATATTCTTCAAAGCGATCCCTGTACCTCTTGCCACGGCTCTAAGAGGATCTTCGGCTATGTGAACCGGTAGTTTGGTTTTAACCGATATCCGTTTGTCAAGTCCCCGAAGCATTGATCCACCCCCTGCAAGATAAATCCCGGTTTTGTATATATCCGCGGAAAGCTCCGGAGGGGTCATCTCGAGTGCCGACAGAATTGCTTCTTCTATTTTAGAAATCGACTTATCCAGTGCATGTGCAATTTCTTTGTAAGAAACATAAATCTCCTTTGGAATTCCGGTCATCAAATCGCGACCTCGAACTGCGTAGTCTTCCGGTGGGTTCTCTAAATCCGTAAGTGCGGCCCCAACTTCAATTTTTATTTGTTCTGCCGTACGCTCTCCAATCAGAATGTTGTGCTGACGCCGCATATATTCTTCGATGTCACTGGTAAAATCATCACCTGCCACACGTATCGACTTGTCGCAAACAATTCCACCCAGGGCAATTACCGCAATCTCCGAAGTTCCTCCCCCGATATCGATAATCATGTTACCCATTGGTTCTTCCACGTCGATTCCTATACCAATTGCAGCAGCCATTGGTTCATGGATCAGGTACACTTCCTTTCCTCCGGCATGTTCCGCACTATCCCTTACCGCACGTTTCTCAACTTCCGTAATTCCTGAAGGAATACAAATCACCATTCTTAGTGTTGGGTTGAAGAATCGAGCTCCGGGCTTCATCATTTTGATCATGCCACGAATCATGTGTTCAGCCGCCTGGAAATCCGCAATAACCCCATCTTTAAGTGGACGGATCGTTTTTATATTCTCATGGGTCTTACCATGCATTTGTTGAGCCTTTCGGCCAATGCCAATCACCTTGTTGGTGGCTCTGTCTACTGCAACGATAGACGGTTCGTCTACCACCACCTTGTCATTGTGAATGATAAGTGTGTTCGCTGTTCCTAAATCGATCGCAATTTCTTGCGTGAAAAAATCGAACATTCCCATTGATTAGTCTCCTGCTTTCCTTGTGATATCACTTCCTCCTAAACCGCACTAAATCTACGACTCCGGGAAGGTTAGCTTAAAAGTAACAATTAAATAAGACCACGGTTTTTTCAACATATTATTCGTTAATAAAAACCGATTAATTGTTAATTAAATTTTGTGGTCGTGAAAGCCACATTCTTAACGCGTCATGAGCTTCTCCACCAAAAGAAACTAATGTTTAAAATGCCTGTTACCGGTGAACACCATAGCCATGCCATTAGCGTTGCAAAAGTCGATCGACAACTGATCTTTAATTGAACCTCCCGGCTGCACTACAGCCGAAATACCGGCTTCGTGGGCGATCTCAACACAATCCGGAAACGGAAAAAATGCGTCGGATGCCATTACAGCGCCATCCAAGTCAAACTCAAACGAAGTTGCCTTGTGTATAGCCTGACGTAAGGCATCCACTCTGGATGTTTGACCCGTACCACTAGCCAAAAGCTGGCCGTTTTTAGCCAAAACAATGGTATTAGATTTTGTATGTTTCACCAACTTATTTGCGAATTCAAGATCAACTTTTTGCTGTTGTGTTGGTTCAACTTCAGTTTTGGTCTCGAAGTTTTCCTTCTTGTCCGTAATCAAGTCTTTCTCCTGATACAAAACCCCGTTTAAAATGGTTCTGAACTGCGCCTTAGGCAAGTTGACAGGCTTTTGGACGAGAATAATTCGATTTTTCTTTCCCTTTAGTACTTCCAGAGCATCCACAGCATATCCGGGAGCGATAACCACTTCACAGAAAAGCTCATGGATTTCATTGGCAGTGGCCAAATCGATTTCCCGGTTCGAAATCAGAATTCCTCCGAAGGCTGAAACAGGATCTCCTGCGAGGGCATCTTTGTATGCCTCCAGGATTGTAGATCGGGTAGCCAACCCACAAGCATTGTTGTGTTTCAGGATAGCAAAGGTCGGCTCATCGGTCTTAAACTCTTCCATCAGCATTACCGCAGCATCTACATCCAATAAGTTGTTGTAAGAAAGTTCTTTACCATGAAGCTTATCAAACAATTCCTCCATATTGCCGTAGTACACTCCTTTCTGGTGGGGGTTTTCACCGTACCTGAGCACCTGACTTTTCAGAATACTTTGCTTAAAAACTTCCTCAGAATCGTCGCTAAACCACTTAAAAATCTCGGTATCATAATGAGATGACACATTGAACGCAGCAGTAGCCAGGTTCTTCCTGTCTGCCAAATCAGTGAATCCCTGTTTATCATTTAATACCTCCAGCAAATCACCATATTGTGACTTTGACGGTACAATTACCACATCTTTATAGTTTTTCGCAGCGGCCCTGATTAATGAAATTCCTCCTATATCGATTTTCTCAATGATAGACTGATGGTCTGCACCACTTGCTACTGTGTCTTCGAATGGGTAAAGGTCTACAATTACCAGATCAATTTCCGGAATTTCATATTCAGCCAACTGGGCAACATCGCCGTCCAACTCTCTACGGCTAAGAATTCCACCAAAAACCTTTGGGTGCAACGTTTTTACTCTGCCGCCAAGAATGGATGGGTAAGAAGTTAAACTCTCTACAGCTACCACAGGAACACCCTGATCTTCGATGAATTTTTGAGTCCCACCGGTAGAGTATATGGTTACTCCAAGCTCGTTTAACTTCTGAATAATTGGCTCAAGATTGCCTTTGTCAAATACGGAAATTAGCGCGTTGTTGATCTTTTTCAGTCCCATGAGAGTTGTTTAGATTGGAAGTCGTTTTTAAAGACTGTAAAGATGGCAACACCCTGGGGTTTTGGCAACCAGGAATGTCGAGTTGTTAATAAGTGGAACTGATTTGTTTAAAAGTGAATCCTGACAACAATACCGGGTCATTTTATTTAAAGATACCGCTCCTGCAAAACATTCAAATGATGGGTTACGTGCCCCACCTGAACGAAACCAATATCTTTTACCGAAAGTTCAATCCCATTGGCGGTTCCTCTCCTTGCCAATTGGTCATCAGAGAAGTTCTCGAACAGAGCAATGGTACTTAACCGGATGGTCATTAACTCTCCCACCAATTTGGGGTAGCCGATATGCGCAACAGGTGCCATCCCATAAGAATCATGGTCATATCCAGGAATAGACGGGTGATCTTCCCTGGCAAAGGTTAACGCACGATAGTTAAAGATGCGTTCAGAATCGCACAAGTGCTGAACCATTTGTTTGATGGTCCACTTACCAGACTCATAAGCATAATCTGCTTTTTCAACTGGGATGGAGCCAAGAAAATCTATTTGGCCGGCTACGGAGTTTTGAAGTGCTTCTACCACACTGGGTTCTTTCACTAAATCAATGTACTGTTGGAAATAAGGAATACTCATTGGTTATAGATTTAAGGTTGAAAATTATAGAATTGGATGGAAAGTGGAAAGGCCAGTACTGGTAAAAACCGATCACGGCAACTATGATTGAAGTGATCGGTTAAGCCAAATTTTCCAGCAGTGAAAAGCCACGTTCCCGTAAAGCGTCATCTCAAACTTGATTTGAGATGACGGTGTGATGGTTTGAGGTGATGGTGCAGTGGTTGGAGATGACGCTCCTGGATTATTTATAGCCTGGTATTGCTGAACTACCCTAAGAGCATTTTGAACTTCTCTATGGATTCCTCAATAGACTTCACATCATCGAAGCGAAGCCGCAACTTGCCCTTTTTTTGAGCCATTTTGGCTGCTTTAGGATTGGACTGGATAAAATTGAGCACTCTAGTAAACTTGGCGGATTGATAATAAGGGCTGCTTTCGTCTGCAACAAAAGTTCCAATCAATGTTTCCCGTTTCAGGATCACTTTTTCAAAACCTATATCCCGGGCTATCCAACGCAGCCTAACAGTATTGATCAAAGAAGCCGTTTGCTGGGGAATCTCTCCAAACCGATCAATTAGCTCGCCCTGAAAAGCCATTAGTTCTTCCTCGTTATTTACTCCATCCAACTGGCGGTATAAACTAAGCCGCTCGGTAATATTGTTTACATAGTCATCTGGTATTACCAACTCGAGGTCCGTTTCTATCTGGCAGTCCTTTACAAATTTACCTTCTTCTATTTCCTTTTTAAATAACTCCTTGAATTCGGTTTCCTTAAGTTCCTGGATGGCTTCATCCAATATTTTCTGATACATATCAAACCCGATATCGGAGATAAAACCACTTTGTTCTCCACCCAAAAGGTTTCCCGCTCCACGAATATCCAGATCACGCATGGAAATATTAAAGCCCGACCCTAATTCTGAGAATTGCTCAATAGCATGCAACCGTTTCCTTGCTTCAGTTGTAAGATGTTGTGGTGGCGGAGTAAATAAATAGCAAAAGGCCTTTTTATTAGATCGCCCTACCCTTCCACGCAGCTGGTGCAAATCTGACAATCCAAAATGATTGGCGTTGTTGATGATAATGGTATTTGCGTTGGCCACATCAATTCCGGATTCTATAATCGTGGTAGCTACCAGAACATCATACATCCCCTCCATAAAATCGAGCATGATCGCCTCCAGTTTTTGTCCTTCCATTTGCCCGTGTCCAACTGCAATTCTTACGTCCGGACAAAGTCTTTGTATCATTCCTGCTACCTCATCAATATTCTGCACCCGATTGTGCACAAAGTAGACCTGGCCTCCTCGCTGAACTTCATAGGTTACCGCATCTCTGATTAAGTCTTCACTAAATGTGCGCAATTCGGTTTGAACAGGATATCTGTTCGGCGGTGGAGTATTGATCACGGACATATCGCGAGCACCCATCAGCGAAAACTGGAGTGTCCGTGGAATAGGCGTGGCAGTAAGCGTGAGAGTGTCCACATTTTCCTTGAAGGTTTTCAACTTGTCTTTGACCGCCACGCCGAACTTTTGTTCCTCATCAATAACCAGCAATCCTAAGTCCTTGAACTTTACATCCTTTCCCACCAAGCGATGGGTTCCAATGATAATGTCGATTTTCCCAGCAGCAAGGTTCTTGAGCGTTTCTTTGTTCTTTCCACTGGATTTAAATCGATTCACATAGTCTACGGTGCACGGAAAATCCTTAAACCGTTCTGAGAAATTTTTAAAATGCTGGAAGGTTAGAACGGTAGTTGGAGCCAAAATGGCCACTTGTTTACTATCTGCCACGGCCTTAAATGCGGCACGCATAGCAATTTCGGTCTTACCAAAACCTACGTCTCCACAAATCAATCGATCCATGGGAGCTTCCGCCTCCATGTCTTGTTTCACATCCTGAGTGGCTGTTAATTGATCGGGGGTGTCCTCATAAATAAAGGACGCTTCTAACTCATTTTGCAAATAGGTGTCGGGCGAATATGAGAATCCCTTTTGTGCCTTGCGTTTCGCATACAGTTGAATTAGGTCAAAAGCAACTTCTTTTATACGGCTCTTTGTCTTGTTCTTGGTATTCGTCCAAACCGGCGAACCCAGCTTATGCACTTTTGGTTTGGTCCCTTCCTTTCCAGTGTATTTAGAAATACGATGCAAGGAGTGAATGCTTACATATAAAATATCTCCACCCGAATAAGTTAATCTGATCGCCTCTTGCTCCTGTCCATTCGCATCGATCTTTTCAAGCCCCGAAAACCGTCCAACGCCATGATCGATGTGTACAACATAATCTCCCTTTTGCAGGTCGTGGATTTCTTTCAGGGTAAACGCATTTTGTGCTTTCGAGTAGCCCTCTTTAAGCTTGAACTTGTGATACCTCTCAAAAATCTGATGATCTGTATAACAAGCTATTTTGAGATTTCTGTCTATGAAACCTTCTTTAAGGCCAATCTTAATGGGGAAGAACTTTACGTCTTCCTGTTTGTCCTCAAAAATGTTATAAATCCGTTCAATTTGCTTCGGGTTCTCTGCAAAAATCAGATTCACATATTGCTCTTTATGATTCTTCTTTAAGTCCCTGGCAAGCAGATCGAAATTCTTGTTGAAGGGTGGTTGAGGGGTAAAGCGAAACTCCACCTTATGGTTTTTTGCGAAGTAAGGAACACCGCTATATTCTAATACCGGATATTTTTCAAGATCTGAAATGAACTCCGACTCGCTAATGTACAATTCCTCAGGTGGAAGCTGCCTGATCAAAGTTTCCATCTGATCGAATGCATATTGAGCCTTCTCAAAACCCTTTAGAATTTTGCCTCTGGCGGTTTCCAGATCCTTTACCCAGACAGTTGTATTACCAGGGATGTAATTCAGAAAAGACTCCCTGCTCTCGTGCAATAGTTTTTTCTGAACATTCGGAACAATTGATATCTTCTTCAGCGTTTTTATGGATAGCTGGGTAGACATATCGAAAGACCTAATACTCTCCACCTCATCATCGAAAAACTCTATACGGTAAGGGAACTCATTGGAAAAAGAGTAGACATCTACAATGCCTCCACGAACTGCAAACTGACCGGGTTCGTAAACAAAATCAACATGCTCAAACTCATACTCGATAAGTAGTTCGTTAATAAACTCAATTGAGTATTTGCCACCGACCTCAACATCGAGCGTATTTTTCTCAAGGTGCTTTTTACTCACCACCTTCTCAACGATGGCTTCTGGGTAGGTAACCACCAATGTGTTCTTCCTTCTTTTTTGAATCACATTGAGCACCTCCGCCCGAAGCATAATATTGGCGTTGTCGGTTTGCTCGATTTGATATGGCCTGCGATACGAGCCCGGATAGAACAAAATGGTCGTGCCTTTCTCTTCCCGATGAAGGTTTTCGAGATCATTGAAGAAGTAAGCCGCCTCCTCCTTATCAGGAAGAATAAATAAGTAGTTACCCGGAAGGTTAGCAAAAACGGAAGATGCAACTATTGGAGCTGCTGAGCCGGCCAAACCTGTTAGGTGAATTTTAGCAGCAGCCTCGTTAAGAAGATCGCAAAGTAACTCGGCTTTCTCTGATCCGGCGTAGGTGGCTTTGAAATCGTCTAAGGTCATTTTTTACCCGGCCAGAAACTCCTCGGCCTTTTCCACCATTTTTCGGGAACCAACAATATAAGGCACTCGCTGATGCAGGTTAGTCGGTTCAATGTCCATAATTCTCTCGGTGCCCGTTGAAGCTCTTCCGCCAGCTTGTTCAGCCAAAAATGCAAGTGGGTTACACTCGTACAACAATCTTAGTTTGCCATTTGGAGCCGCTGTTGTGGCCGGGTATATATAAATTCCTCCTCGTAATAAGTTTCGATGAAAATCTGCTACCAATGAGCCAATGTATCGTGCCGTGTAAGGTTTACCGCGATCGTTATCACCACTCTGACAATAGTTTATGTAGTCCTGAATTCCCTGGGCTGTTTGTCTGATATTGCCTTCGTTCATGGAATACACCTTCCCATTTTCAGGGCATTTCATGTCAGGATGAGAAAGGAAGAAGACACCAATTCCGGGGTCGAAAGTAAAACCATTCACACCGTTCCCCGTCGTGTAAACCAACATGGTTGAGGAGCCATAGATGATGTACCCCGCAGCCACCTGTTGGTTTCCCGCCTGAAGAAAATCTTCACGGGTTACCGGAGTTCCGGTAGGTGAAATTCTTCTACAAACGGAAAATATGGTGCCTACGGAAACGTTCACATCTATGTTGGATGACCCATCCAACGGGTCGATCATCACGACGTACTTGGCATCATTATTCTCGTTGAAGCTGATGTAATCGTCATTCTCTTCTGAGGCAATTCCGCAAACCACCCTTCGAGCCCTTAGAGCCTTAATGAACTGATCGTCCGCATATACATCCAGCTTTTGCTGTTGTTCTCCCTGAATATTCTCAGAGTCTGTTGACCCAAGAATATGTGAAGCAAGTCCGGCTTTGTTGATTTGCTGACTTACAATTTTACCTGCCAGCCTAATTGAACTTAAAATTCTGGAGAATTCTCCTGAAGAACCGGGGAACTCCTTTTGTTCTTCAATGATAAACTCGCCTAAGGTTGTAATATCCATGAGTGGAAATTTAGGCCGTCTAAGTTCCGAAAAGAAGGGCAAAGGTGAAAGAGGAAATGGCAAAGATTATTTGAAATTATGATCTTGGGGCAAAATTTAACCTATGGAGGTATTGGTAAGAGAGGCAAACCCGACGGATATGGAAGGTGTAATGTACCTCATTCACGAATTGGCAACCTATGAAAAAGCTGCGCATGAGGTGGATATTGATGCTGCGTATTTATCCAATCATGGTTTTGGCCGCAACAAATGTTTCGATTGCTTAGTGGCTACTATTAATAACGAAATAGTAGGCACCATGATCTACTATCCTATTTTCTCCACCTGGAAGGGTAAATGCCTGTACCTGGAAGATTTTGTTGTAAGTCCACGGTACAGGCAAAAAGGAATCGGGGAGCTTCTCTTCCGGGAACTGCATAAGATCGCTTTACAACAAGGTGTTCCCAAAATCCGTTGGCAGGTTTTAGACTGGAATGAACCCGCAATTAAATTTTACGAGAAGATCCATGCAAATCTGGAAAGAGAGTGGATCAGTTGTACGTTGGATGTAAGGTGAAAGATGAAAGACTTTTTCGTAAAGCTTAAATCGTAGTGCTTAATGTGTGTAGACTAGCAAACGCACTGCTGCCAGCATAGTCTTTCGCCTTTCAGCGAACCTCGTACACGAGGTGAGCGATCTTACATCTTTCATCTTTTCTATTACCCACTCATTCTTCTCGTATTGGACATCCTTTGTTAAAATTCTAAACAATCTCAGGAAATCTGAGCCACGGTCGGCTATATTTGCCTGCTATGAAAGTTTTCAAATTTGGTGGCGCGTCTGTAAAAGACCCCGATGCGGTTCGAAATGTAAAAAGGGTACTCGATTTGTTCCCTGACGAGAATCTCGTTGTTGTAATATCCGCTATGGGTAAAACTACCAATGCACTTGAAAAACTTATTGCTGAACACGTCTGCGACCCTGCTAATGGCCAGGCGGTACTGAGTGAGATTACCAAATTCCATGCTGAGATTCTGGTAGATCTTTTCCCGGATGAAACACACCCGATACACAGACAGGTAGCAGAGTTGTTGGCCGATGTGGCAGACATTCTGGCCAACGAACCAACCGACCATTACGACTTTATTTACGATCAGGTGGTGAGCTTCGGTGAAGTCATCTCCACGTCTATTGTAAGTGCTTATCTCAACGATGCTGGAACTGACAACCAATGGCTGGATGCCAGAAGGTTGGTTAGAACAGACAATAACTACAGAGAGGGTCGTGTAGACTGGAAAACCACAGAGGCGAAAATTCAGAAGGCAATCAACTTGAATGATAATGATGGTAGACAAGTATTTATTACTCAGGGGTTTTTAGGCCATACACCTGAAGGACTTACTACAACCCTGGGCAGAGAGGGGTCTGATTATACTGCCGGAATTTTTGCGTATTGTCTGAATGCGGAGGATGTAACTATTTGGAAAGATGTTCCGGGAATGTTAAATGCCGACCCAAAGTGGTTCGACAATACCGAGAAACTGGACCGGATTTCTTACCGGGAGGCGATAGAACTGGCCTATTATGGCGCGTCGGTTATCCACCCTAAAACGATTAAACCGCTGCAAAACAAGACGATTCCTTTGTATGTGAAATCGTTCATCCACCCCGAAGATCCGGGAACCATTATTCAGTCATCGACCGACAATGATGAACTAATCCCATCGTTCATCTTTAAAATGGATCAGGTATTGCTTTCTATATCTCCGAAAGACTTCTCTTTTATCGTAGAACACAATTTAAGGGACATCTTTAACTCTTTTCACGAACACAAGGTCAAGATCAACCTGATGCAAAACTCGGCGATTAGCTTTTCCGTATGTATGGGAGGCGATCGCAATCAAATCGATCAGGTTATTGAAGCTCTGACCAAGGATTTTAACGTGAAGTACAACAATGGGCTTGAACTGGTTACTATTCGCCATTACGACCAGGCCACAATTGATCGCGTTACTCTGAATAAGGACATTTTGGTTCTTCAGAAATCGAGACAAACCGCACGAATGGTTATGAGGGACATTTGAAAATCGAATTCATAACCTTTTCCCATATCCCTCGTACCTTCTTCCATGCAATCAATTTGCGTTATAGCATTTTTGCTGACCACCCAATTGGTATTCGGACAAATTTCTATTCAAACCTTGCTCAACAATCAGGTAAAAGAGGTGGTGCAGATCGACACCTCCAAGGTTAAAAGCCACGTAACCTGGATTGGATTCGACTACGGAAATAGCAAGATTCAACAAACCAAGGCGGTTGAGTATTTAAAAACCAGAGAAATTACCCGAGTAGTTTACACCTACTCCGACTACCGCGAGGTTAGGACCTTCAAACAAAGAAAGCTCGACTCGCTGCGTTACGAACATTTGTTTGAGAAGCTTCCCGAATTACCTTCCTCTCAAAATATAGAATGGCAAACCATCCGGCAAACGCTGAACACCTCTAAGACCGACGCTAAAAAGTTGTTTCATGGTTTTATAATCTACTCAACATCTGAGGACGACAACCATCCGTTGGCTCATTTACATCCTGAAGAGAAACCGTTGGAAAACACCGAAAGCTACCCTGGTGAGGAAATCAGAATGGTAAAAGAGTGGCTGGGGGATCATTGTGAACCCGAGGTAGTTGTGCTGGAAGAAATCCCTTATGAAACGGGGAAGTTCTTACCAATCAGCAAAAGGAAGAGGGAACTTGGAATTGTTTACGATAAAAAAGGAATATGGAAAAAGCGTGAAAAGGAAATCAAATATTCGCCAGTAATGGACACAACCGAATGCGTATATGATTATTCAGACAGAATGATTGGTGATTCCGTAGTGTTCTCCACACTAAGAAGAAAAGCCTGGACAAATGCAGTAGTAGTTCAGGATGTAACCGGAAGCATGAATTCATATCTGGCACAAACATTCATGTGGTATCGAATTTACGGTGCTCAGAGTGGCCTTAAAAGGTACGTCTTCTTTAATGATGGTGATGATCATCCTGACGGATTGATTGGAGGTTCAGGCGGAATGCAATCAATTGAAACGATAAATTCTGAAGAGCTGGAAAACTTTGCTTATCAGGTAATGGAATTGGGCAAAGGAGGTAAAGAACCAGAGAACGACATTGAAGCACTTTACTATGCTATGAGGGTTTATCCCGACGCCAACCAGTTCATTCTGATTGCTGACAACACCAGTTCGGTGCGCGACATGGAATTACTGAAAAAACTAAAAAAGCCTGTTCATATCATTATTTGCGGGGCTCCCATTTCACAAAACGTGCATCCACATTACATCAAAATAGCGGTTGAGACAAAAGGTTCCATTCATACCTTACATACAGACCTTGATGCTATTTATCGCATTGTTCCGGGTAAACAGATTAAAATTGGCCAGCAAATTTACGAGCGCACCAAGACCGGCTTTACCCTAGTTCGATGATCCTCAGGAAAATGTATGGATAATTTTTTGCGCTAAAAACTCGGCCATTTTTAGCTTGGCTTCATGTGTCCAACCAGCAACATGCGGTGAAAGCAGCACTTTATCAGATGTTAACAATTGCTGAAATTCAGATGGGAAATCACTTGCGATGTTTTCAAAGGAGGTGCTTTCGTATTCCAAAACATCCAGACATGCACCAAGCACCTTCCCATTGGTTATTGCAGACATCAAATCCTTAATGACTACCGAACTGCCGCGAGCCGTGTTAATGAGGTAGATGTTTTTTTTGAACTCACTCAAAAACCTGGCGTTTACCAATCCAATTGTCTCATTTGTCTGGGGCACGTGGAGACTAACCACATCTGCCTGGTTCTTCAAGGTGTCTAACGACACCTCCTGAACGAAACCCGAACCGAAGCCTGTTTTGTACTTGTCGTAAGCAATTATTTCTACTCCAAAACACCGTACGCGTTGGGCAAAAGCGGCTCCCATATATCCGTAACCGATAATTCCGACGGTTTTGCCCATTAATTCTACACCTCTGTTTTCCTCACGCCTCCAGATACCTTTTCTTACCTCGGCATCAGCACGGTTCAGGTTATTAAATAAACTTAAAAGCATTCCCAGGGCTTGTTCCGCAACCGCGTCACGATTACCTTCCGGCGACCGGAATACTTTGATTCCCTGTTTTTCGCAAAACTCCAGATCAATATTCTCCAAACCTGCTCCCGGCCTACCTATAAACCTGAGTTTAGTAGCATATTGGAGAAAATCCTGATTCATCTTAATCCGACTTCGGAGAATGATCCCATCGTAACTACCGATGACCTGTTTCAACTCCTCGCGATCCAGATCAAACAAGGTATCAACCTGCCATCCCTGGTTTAGAAAAGCAGTTTGAAGATGTTCATGGACATTATCTAGAAATGCTACTTTAAAGGGCATTGCACAATCAGAAATAGATTAGCCAACCGATTAAGAAATACAGCAACAGGCCAAACACGTCATTCGCAGTTGTAATGAAAGGGCCGGTTGCAAGAGCCGGGTCGATCTTGTATTTGTTTAATACCAGGGGAACCATTGTGCCAAAAATTCCGGCGTACACAAAAACACTCATCATAGAAGCAGTCATAGTTAGCGCAAGCATCACATCCCTGTGCATAATCAGGGTATATGCAACCATAATTATTGAGCAAATCAATCCATTGAACAAGGCAACGGCTAATTCTTTCAGCAACTTTCTTCCGGTACTTTCCAATCCGAGCGTATTCTGAGCCAGAGCCTGCACAATAATCGCTGAAGACTGCACACCCACATTCCCCCCCATGGCCAAAATAACCGGAATGAAGGATGCCATAATTGGCACGTCGGCCAGCGTCTCCTCGAAACCGCCAATAACCTGAGCCCCTAAAAGTCCTCCGGCCAGGCCGATTAAAAGCCACGGCAAACGAGCACGTGACAACATCCACACGGAATCGGTAGATTCCACCTTTTCGGAGATACCAGATGCCATCTGGTAATCCTTTTCCGCTTCCTCACGCATAAAGTCAACGACGTCATCAATGGTGATTCTGCCCAGAAGCACTCCCTCTTCGTTAACAACAGGAAGCACGACCAAACCATACTTATCCATAATGGAGGCCACTTCCTCACCTTCCTCATGCACCTGCACAGAGCGTACGCCTTTCATAAACAGTTCCGAAATTGGCGTATCATCATGGGCAAACAAAAAGCTTTTCAAAGAAAGAGTCCCCAGCAGTATTTCCTTATTGTCTACCACGTAAATGGTGTAGACCGTATCCACATCTTCGGCTTGCTTTCGCATTTCCTGAATCCCCTGGGCTACTGTCCAATTTTCATTTACGGCGATAAATTCTGTCGCCATTAATCCACCGGCAGTGGTCTCTTCGTATCCAAGTAACGAAACAATATCACTGGCCTGCTCGTGGTCATCCAACTCGGAAATAACCTTCTCCTGCCGGTGTTCCGGAAGATCCTGAATAATGTCTGCGGCATCATCGGACTCCATATAGTCCAGATTTTCCGCAATTTCCTTAGCCGAAAGTAGCGCCAGTAACTCCTCCCTTGTGTCTTCCTCCATTTCGGACAGCACATCGGAGGCAAGTTCATCATCGAGTTCCCGGAAAATGTACTGTATTTCTTCCGAATCGAATTCTTCGAGCAACTCAGCAATATCTGCCGCGTGTAATTCCGATAAAGATGTGGTAATAAAAGAGCCGTTTTCTGAGGCTACGGCTTCAGAAAGGTTAGAAATGAATTCTTTGGTTAACTCGAATTTCACGCCTCTCCCCTTTCATTTTTAGATACTGACTGATTCTGATTCGGGGCAAATATATGATTTTGATTGCTTCGGGCGTTGCCCGAATTAGAGATCGTCTACCACGGTAAGACTTTAGATCGTTTCGCTACGCTACACTGCTAGACCGCTTGCCCATTCCATGGGCTCGCTGTTAGTCAAAAGCATCAGATAATTCCTTTGACTAACCGTCAAGCAAAGCTTGGCTATCTAACAGGCGCAACTGGTGCGCCAATCTAAAAGAGTAACACAGAGAAACGATCTACGCATTTTGCTCCGCAAAAAGCGTCAACCCAACAAATTCATCTACGGATAAAGTCTCAGGGCGTGCGTTGAAAATCTCATTTTGCAATTGCTCCGGAGACATTAGCGATCGCAGAGAATTGCGCAGTGTTTTCCGGCGCTGGTTGAAAGCTTGTTTCACTACCCTTTTAAATAGTTTCTCGTCACAGGATAATTTCGAAACAGCGTTTCTTTTTAGTCTGATCACCCCTGACTTTACCTTTGGAGGAGGGTCAAACACATGCTCATGGACGGTAAATAAATACTCTATGTCGTAATATGCCTGAAGTAAAACGCTGATCACCCCGTATTTTTTGGACCCCGGTTTTTCAGCTACGCGTTCAGCAACCTCCTTCTGGAACATCCCAACTACTTCAGGTACCTGATCCTTATGATCAACAACTTTGAAAAGAATTTGTGAAGAAATATTATAGGGGAAGTTTCCGACCACACCAAAAGACTTTTCTCCGACCAATTGGTTTAAGTCGGCCTTTAGAAAATCCAACTTGTGTACTTTAAGACCCGGATAATGCGCATTCAGATAGTGGATAGATTCCGTATCTACCTCTACACATTGTACTTCGTACCGATCTGAAGCCAGCAAGAACTTAGTAAGCGCCCCCGTTCCAGGGCCAATCTCAATAACTTGATCGTATCCGTGATGAAGAGTGATGGCCTGCTCAATTCTTTGAGAAACCGAATCGTCCTTTAAAAAATGCTGACCGAGATGTTTCTTGGCTCTAACCATTTACTCAATCAAATCCAAAAGCGTTCGGAAAGCAACAAATTTACCTTCGTATCTATCAGTATGGTCCTTTTGTAACGCCGGAGCATGTTTCACCTGGTACTCGTGCAGGTCTTTCATGCTTGCACACACGTATTGGATGTTATAGGAAGTTCCATCATCATTTTCGCCAATTACCCGACACATTCTGTTCTCGAGGAAATAACCGGTAGCCATTACATCCGGGATGTGAGTTGTACACATCCAGTTTAGCCAATCTTCCTCAACGGATTGGTCAATTTTAACCGTAACACTGTAAATGATTTTGTCCATAGCCGAAATTCGGCCGGAAGTTACTCGATTTCCTTGAATGATCTGGAACCGGGATCATCTCCTTTGATGGCCCGCCATCTTTTTCGGGCTTCAATTCCATACATACTTCCCCGGTAGTTCGTGAACAGATCGAAATAATACTCTGCCGCCTTCTCGTCGTTCTTAAATACTTTTTGATACATATCACCCAACAGGAAAAGTGCATTGTCTGCAAGAATATCATCTCCATACTGAGCAACAATTTCGGTTAAAAATGCGGCGGCTTGTTCATAGTTCTGCTTTCGGTAAGCAATCTGGTATTTCTTCATTAAAATTTCGTCATTTAACGAATGGTATGGCAAAGCCTGATTGATAGAATCAAACTTGGCCAAAGCCTCGTCGAACCGAAGTTGCGTGATCAACAGATCTGCATCGGCAAACAGGCGCATTGTATTGGCTGTTGTATCTAGCGCAAGATTGTCCGTTATCAGCAATGACAATTCCATCGCGTCGTTGGCAATTAACTTTTGTGTAGACGATTTCAGCACATCTAATTGCGACTGAGCCAACACAAAATTGGACGTGTAATAGAAAATCTTTGCGTTTTTAAATTTTGCTTCATGCGAAAGGACATCCTCTTTAAAATCCAGGTCCACCTGTGAATATAGGAGTGAAGCTTCCCACACATTTCCTTGTATTACCAGCACATCGGCCAACAACATTTTACACTCTGCCTGTACTTTGGGTGTTCTCACGGATAGTTCAACTGCTTCTTCCAAAAGCTCAATTGCCTCATCAAATTTCTGTAGGTAAAAACCCTGTAAATGCCCCAAATCCTTCATGAGGTTAATCGAATGTGGCGCTCTGCCAACCTCATTGAGAGTGTATTTGTATTTAGCCTCCAGATCCTCCAGATTCTCCTGAGTATAGGTGGGTGAATTGGTAATCTTGCGCTTCAACACATTCAACGAACGATAATTTGCAGTTCGGTAGTAACGATTTTCTTTTCCCTGATCTATCACATACTGAAAGGCTTTAATAGCCAGGTCATAGCGATCATTGTTATCGCAGGTCTCACCAAATTCAAACACCAATTGACCGCCTGCCTGTTGTTTCTTGTCCAACGCCTTAACCTGAACAAAAGCAGCCCCAAAATCTCCTTTTTGTTGAAACAACCAAATAAGCATCTCATTGTAAATAAAATTATTAGGGTGCTTTTGAGCCAATTTCAGCAACTCAGTTTTTAATTGGTCACTTTCCCTGGTATCTTCTTTAAAGTCGATGGAACGAAGCAGCGCATTCTGCACCTGATTCTCATAGCCAGGATTGGTCTCCAGCATCCCCAGGAATTCCCGGATCATTAAATCGGTCTTTCCCTGAACCCCATACAACTCACCAATTCGAATGTTATAAACCACAGGATTAGGGCTCATCTTTTTCGCCCGCTCATAAGCTTCAATTGCCTTGTCGATCTTTAATCGAACCTGAAATTCGTTGGCCAGCCTTGTTATCTGCCCAAAAGTGTGATAAGGCTCAATCGCCTTTATTGCCTGATTGTAATACTGGTCTGCCTTATTATCGTCACCTTGTTTTGCGTACAAATCTCCATAAAGGACATAGGTGGTTAGCGGTCCGTTTTTCTTTTTAGCTTCTTTCTTGATGATCTTCTCGGCGTCCTTGAAATTTTTTAACTCAAGCAGGCACAAGTAGTACTTTTCAAAATCAGCTCTGGAGTCTGTGTCATTCCAAAGCTTTTCATAATAGATTGCAGCCTTTTCGTAATCTCCATTAGAAAAATACTGCACAGCCAGGCTTCGGTAGTCGGTTCCACCGGGCTGCGCAAACGATGCGAATGCGATACAACAAAATACTATGGAAGCTAAAATTCTCAACCGAATTATCTGATCCTGTTTAAACTGTCTACGATTCCTTGCATATAAGGATACACTGTATCCTGTACACCCATCAGAATCTCATAGTTCAACTGCAATTTTTTTGCCACCATTTTTATTTCGTCCATGGACTTTCTTTCAAGCTGCACAAAGTATTGAACACTATCTGCCTCGGGAATATCTTGATTCTCCAAATCATCCAGCAGGTTTTCCAACTGAGTTTTCTCTGTCGCTATCTCCTTAAGCACGTTTTCCTGTGCAACAGGAAAGCCTTTGCTTCTTTTGACTCCTTTGAACAGATTAGACATTCTGCCGTACTTCTGATCCACTCCCGCTGAATCCGAAATGTACTTGGATTGAATGACGTTCATGATCAGATTGTATTCGTGTTGCATGTCGCGAATCTTCTGAGCATCCAGAATAACTACCATATCCTCGTACCCTTGTAATTCCGATTGCATATCCTTCACCGTTTGGATTTCTTCGGAATACGGATTGGCACATGCCACTACCGTGAGTACGATTGTGGCAAAAATTGCGAATTTAAAACCTGGTTTAGCACTCATTTTATTTCGTAATCATTTCGAATCCAGTAAATGGAACCAATACCTCAGGCACTTTAATTCCATCCGGAGTTTGGTTGTTCTCCAGTAAAGACGCTACAATTCTAGGCAACGCCAGGGCACTACCGTTCAAGGTATGCGCCAGTTTGGATTTACCATCCGAATCTTTGTAGCGCAACTTCAATCGATTCGCCTGAAAACTCTCGAAGTTAGATATAGAACTTACTTCCAGCCATTTTTGTTGTGCAGCTGAATAGACTTCCATATCATAGGTAAGAGCTGATGTAAATCCCAGGTCTCCGCCACATAACCGCGCTACCCGGAATGGGAGGCCTAAAGACCTTAGTAGACCTTTTACATAATCCACCATTTCATCCAGCACCTGATAGGATTGCTCCGGATGAACCGCCTGAACAATTTCCACTTTGTCAAACTGATGCAATCTATTGAGTCCTCTCACATCTTTGCCATAAGAACCGGCTTCCCTCCTAAAACAAGGCGTATAACCGGTCATCTTTACCGGAAAATCCGATTCCTTTAGGATAACATCTCTGAGAATATTGGTTACTGGAACTTCGGCGGTCGGAATCAGATACAGGTCATCCTCCGTAATGTGATACATCTGTCCTTCCTTATCTGGCAACTGCCCGGTACCATATCCCGATGCCTCGTTAACTACCAACGGTGGAATTATTTCTTCGTATCCGGCCTTTGTAGCCTCGTTTAGAAAATAGTTGATCAGTGCTCGTTGCAGTATCGCTCCCTGCCCACGGTATATTGGAAAGCCAGCTCCCGTTACCTTAACACCCAGTTCAAAATCAATTAGATTGTATTCTTTAGCCAGTTCCCAATGGGGTTGTGCATTATCGGGAAGAGAAGGGATATCTGCCTCTTCTGACACGATTTCGTTATCCTCATCAGATTTCCCTGCCGGCACCATGTCGTTGGGAACATTTGGCAAATCATAAAGTGCATTGCGCATATCGCTTTCAGCGCTTTGCATGGATTCCTTAAGGTTGGCTAAAGCCTCCTTTAATTCGCCAGTTTTGGCCTTCATGGCGTTGGCTTCCTCCTGCTTCCCTTCTTTAAAGAGTTGTCCAATACTCTTCGAAATGGTATTCATTTCGGCTTGTTTGTTGTCAAACTCCTTTTGTGCTTCTCTCCTGGCTTTGTCGTGAGCAATTACGGCATCCACCATTTCAGCTGCCTGCAGATTACGCACTTTTAGCTTCCGAATGATTAAATCGCGATTTTCCCGGACGTATCCAACCTCTAACATTACTTCTGATTTTTAAGGATTGTAAAAATAGTCAGGTTCACCGACTTTGGGTGAGTAAATGATGATTAATCCGACAGATCGTACCAATCGCGGTAAAATTATCAGTGCTTTGCCCCTGACTCAGAAAACAAAAAACTCCCTTACTTCCGCCATTCAAGACTTCAGCAAGGGAGTTTAAATATGGTATAAGACAGTACTTAAGCTTCGAATGGAATCACCGAAACGTAAGACTTATTGTCTCTTTTCTTTTTAAACTCTACAGTTCCATCAACCAAAGCAAAAAGTGTATGATCTTTCCCCATACCTACATTCTCACCTGGCTTATGTTGCGTACCTCTTTGTCTAACGATAATGTTACCGGCAATACAACCTTGTCCACCAAAAATCTTCACGCCCAGGCGTTTCGATTCTGATTCTCTACCGTTCTTAGAACTTCCGACTCCTTTTTTATGTGCCATTTCTAAATGTTTGGTTGTTGGTTAATTGTTGTTGGCGACTGGGTGTTTTGTTTAAATGTTACGGTGTTGTAACAAAATCAACTTTCAACCGATAATCACCAACTACCAACAAATATTATTTACTCAATGCTTCAATCAAATCTGCTTTCTTCATAGAAGAAATACCTTCGATTCCAGCAGCTTTTGCAAGTTCTTTCAATTCAGCTACTGTCTTTTTGCTCAGGTCTTCAGACGCATCTGCCTTTGGCGCTTCCACCTTAGCATCTGCCTTTGGTGCTTCCGCTTTTGGCTCAGCCTTCTTCTCCGCTTTCGGAGCGGCAGCCTTCTTTGCTCCCTTTGCAACGATCGCATCAATCTCGATCTGAGTAAGGAACTGTCTGTGACCGTTCTTTTTCTTGTAGCCTTTTCTTCTTTTCTTTTTGAAGACAATTACCTTGTCTCCTTTCAGGTGCTGAACGATCTTAGCCGTTACTTTTGCACCATCTATAGCCGGGGCGCCAACGTTTACGCTGCCATTGTCGTCGATAAGAAGAACATCGTGGAAGTCCACTTTATCTCCTTCTTTACCTTCAAGACGATGAACATACAATTGCTGGTCTTTTTCCACTTTAAACTGTTGCCCTGCTATCTCTACGATTGCGTACATCTTAATTCGTGTTTAGTTATAATTTCCCGAAAAACGGGCTGCAAATGTAACGAATTCCTACGGAAATACAAATGTTAAGAGAACTCTGATTTACAGAAAATAACTTTCTCCGACATATTGGTTTTTTCTGATCAGCCTGTTGGTTTACAGAATACTTATGGATATATTTGTAGTTCACAAGCATTGAATAATTTAGATAGTAATGAAAAAAGTAGTTTTCGCCCTCGTCCTTGGAGCCGCTTTTGTTGGCTTTACCGGTTGTGGGGGTGATGATGCTCCAGCGGAGGATCACGCAAGTTTTACAGAGAATTCTGATGTCTTTGCAAATGCGGTAGCTAGTCTTTCGATCGATGGAATGCAATGTGAGGTGATGTGTGGAGGAAAGATCGAACAAAGCTTAAATAGCATGAGCGGGATCGCGTCCTGTTCTATTGACTTTCCAAACAAAGTGGCTACCGTTAAATTCGACAATAAGCGAATTACCACGGATGAAATGGTGGATGCCATTCAGCATTTGAATAAGGGTCAATTTACGGTGCATACAACAACTGTTCAATCCCTTGATTCCGGAACTGAAGAGGTGTTGGGAAACTCCCGTAGCTCTAATGAAGGTGAAATCAATGCCGCAACTGGCAATTTTCAGGTACCGGATTTCTTTACTGCGCTCAGGGAGTTGTTTTAGGGCAAACTAATCTTAGCTTCCTTCGTGTTCCCTCCTGGGCGACATTCATTAATTTGAATCGCAAAAATTTATTACTATTCCTGACGTTCCAAACACGAAATCAAGGCAAGCAAACACTAATTACGGGATTCCTTACAAAACCAATCAAAATGTAATCCCAGACCAAATTTGAAACTGATTTCATTCAATCGGAGACTCGGATTAACTGGTGAACTATGGCGCTGTGCTATATAGCTCGTCTCCATGTACATGTGAAAATATGGACCAGTATAGTAATTAAACCCCAGCTGAATCGCCGCCATGGGATCTACCTGAAGATCTTCATAACATTCCGTACCATCTTCGTGATTTATCAGATCCATTTCCGTGAAAGCGGCTCCCACCTTTAAACCTGCATACGGATCAAAACCTTTAAAGGGCGAGAAATGGTAATTGGTTCCCACCAACAATGAGTGATGATTTACGACGTCATGTGTGGTTAACTTGCCAAGAACACCAAGAAAGTAATTACCTTCTCCTTCCAAAGACACTTTCGGATCTATATAGTACTCCAAATCTCCACTCCCGAAAAAACCGGAAAAGACCGGATTTGCACCAAGTTTTAAACCCAGACCTGATCTAAGTAAGCCTGCACGACTGCTCAGGTTTTTTTTACCATAAACCGTTTGACCAAACGAAACGGTTCCTATCAGCAATAGCATTGCAATGCTTAGTCCCTTGACCATATCTGTCCTATTTTAATATTAAAACTAACCGTTACCAACAAATGACCTTCCAAAGACTTAGAATGGGGGTCGCTTGTAATTACCAATTCTTCTTCATGAGTATGACCAGCGTGGCCGTCATCTGAAGCTAATTCTACATGGAGGTCTTTACCAATATGCCCCATATACTGAGCTGCCACCGATATATCGGTCCGGTCCGAAAGATTGAAATGAGTTCCCAGCCCTGTTTGGAAGGCCGAACTCCACCTTTCTTGCATTTGTCCACTTTCGAATACCTCCACGCGTGTGTAATCAAAACAATGTCCCATTAAAATATAGGGTTGTACAAATCTGGGTTTGGGAGTTAGTGGGTAGAACATGACTGACCAGCCGATGTGGCCATCAGTACGTTTTGCCAGACCACCAATGTCTGATGCAATATAATCGGCAAACCATTCAGAGTTCATTCTGTCAAAAAAGCCAATGCGAAATTGCCCCCCGAATCCGGTGCCAAATTCAGCATCATGACTAAATAAACTTGTTGTGCTTCTGATCCCTAATTGAAATTCGCCGGATTTTTGAGCTGACCCAAAAATGGGCAGGCAGCAAAGTCCGGCAATAAATGCTCCGTAACGCCACTTTTGAACTACGGACATAATTCTTCTATTATTCATACTTGAAATTTATGGAATAGAAGGTTAACATTGGCGGTTTTCAAGTGGCGCTTTTGAAAATCAAGGATGTTTGCCATTGCCCCTCTATTGATTCATGCTTCTATTGAAACCAGATTTACGCATTAGATATTGCCGTGCGATGTGTACTTTTGCCGAGCATGAAACATCCTGATTCAAAAGCCTTCATTTTACTGACGAAAGTCACCCTGGTTTCGATCTTTCTGATTGTAGTAGCCGGTGGTGTGGTTAGGATGACGGGTAGTGGCATGGGCTGTCCGGACTGGCCAAAGTGTTTTGAACAATACGTGCCACCAACGGATGTTAACCAACTTCCTGAGGATTACAAGGAGATATACTCAGGAAAAAGGGCGAAGAAGATTCAGCGCTTTGCCGATCTATTGGAATCCTGGGGAATGGATGAAACCGCAGAACAACTCCGAAACGACCGTTCTCTGCTGGTTGAGCAGGACTTTAATGCCTTCAACACATGGACCGAATACATCAACAGGTTGATCGGTGCAGTGTCTGGGGTGTTGGTTTTCTTGTGTTTAATTGCCTCGCTGATTTACTTTAAACGAAGACCCTGGCTTCCGGTATTGTGCCTGATTCAGGTAATTCTCATGGCTTTTCAGGCGTGGATGGGGGCCATGACAGTCGCCACTAACTTAACCCCCTGGGTACTGACGGTTCACATGCTACTGGCGATTGTGATAATTGGGCTTCAAATTAAAATTGTACGGCTGGCAGCAAAGCACTCTTCCAGAAGTGTAGTGGTCGATGGATTTCAGTTCAAAGCGCTGATTTACGTGGGCATTGCCGTAAGTGCTATACAAATTCTGGCAGGAACCGGAGTCAGACAAATTGTTGATGGCTTAGAGCATCGCTTTCCCCGTGAACAGTGGATAGATGAGTTGGGAGGCAATTTATATTTTCACCGATCTTTTGCCATTGCGGTAGTACTTGTAAACGGTGCCATATTCTTCTTAAATGTCAAACGCAACATTCGATTAAACGAGGCTAACTGGCTAATGGCCGTTGTGGTTGCCGAAGCACTTGCTGGTATCGGCCTGACGTATTTGGATATGCCCGCAGCGCTCCAACCTGTACATCTGGTGTTGGCCATCCTCATGATCACCTTCCAACTACAATTGGTGCAGAAGGTGAAAACGGCGAAGGTTTAAGTTCCGGGTTACTGCAAACAGAGTACAACGCCGTTGTAGATTGGATGTAGTAGAACTCAATTAAACAAGCAATCCCTTACCAATCCGGTTAGTGGTCGTAGCTACGACCCAACGGAAAAAATCCTTTGTGGTTATTGGGAAGATTCCCAAATAGTCAGAAAATTAATCTTCGTCGATTAGCTCACGCTTCTTACGATAGTCCTTAATGTCTGCGATGCTACGAAGTCCTAAAACAACCCCTGTTTGTGCACCTTCTCTAAGTCCGGACTGCGCCTGAAGACGATCATTCTCAAAGTCTTCCTTAGGATTAGCCACGGGGATGAACTCCAGCACTTTTACCACGTACATACCTTCTTCACCCTCAATTGGCTCGGAAACTTTGTTTGGTTCGAGAGTAAATACCGTTCCTACCACCTTGTACTCCTCCCTTGAATCTGAGGAACCGGGCGCAGCCAGGTTCGGCGCGCTAAACGCTACAGAGGGAGAATTCAAAGTACCTTGAGTATTCCATGCGGCACTAACTTCTTTCAGAGATGCAGCCCCTTTAGCCTGCTCTCTCAGGTAGTTTGCCTTCTTCATTTTCACGATTTCGTCGTGCATCAATTGTTTAGCAGTTTCCAGAGAAGGGGTTCCCTCAGGAATCTTCTTGGTAAGTTTTGCAATTGCAATTTTGTGGTTCTGCTTCAGGTAGAAGAAGTCCGAAACCTCATTTAAATCTGCATTGAATGCCCAACGTAGAATATTGTTGTTATTATTTAACTCTCTCGCTTTTGGCATAACCGGATTAGACACTTTTAAATCTTCTACTTCCCGAACAAGGAAAAAGCCCTGATCTTTCGCGAATTGTTCAAAGTCTTCGACTTTCTTGGCCGCCAGTACAAATTGAATAGCACTGTCTTTATATTCTTCAACCGTTCTTTCAAAAGGAACGATGAGCTTATCAATTGTTGGTGCTTTCACTTTCTTAGCGTTTCTTCTGCCAAGTCTTTCCACCACGTGATAACCAAATACGGTTTTAACCGCCTCAATCTCTCTGGTGGAGTCTCTAAAGCTAAACTCTTCGAAAGGAGCCACCATCTGCCCTTTAGGAAACCAACGATACACTCCACCGTTTGATTTTGAACCAGGATCTTCAGAAAGAGCCATCAGTTCACTCCACTTATTAGTGTCTGCTTTATAAACTCTAATGATGGAATCCGCTCTCAGCTTGGCAGTCCTCCAGGTTTCAGGCTTGGTTGTATCTCCTTTGGTTTTGACAAGGATATGACGCACAGTTGCCTGCTCCTCGGTAAATGACTCCATTACCTTGGCAATCTTAACCGCGGGACCCTGAATAAATGGTCCTACAACCGTACCAACTTCCGCATTCTGAATAATGGAATCGTACTTTAAAGGAAATGAACCCGGCTGCTTATAAGAACCATCAAACCTTCTCGTATCAGATCTGCTGATTACAAAAAGCGAATCGTTTTGAGGCTTCACTTTTTCGAAGGCTGTTTTAAGCTCTTGCGCCTTGTCCATTATAGTTTGAGTATCCGCCGCTGAAGGAATAATATCCATGGTAACGTACTTGAAAGCTCTGGTCTCTTCCATTTCGTACTTCTTATCGTTCTTGTGCTCATCGTAGTACGACTGGTAATCGGCATCTGTAACCGTAACTACCGAATCAGGCACTTTTCGGTACTCTTTGTACACGTACTGGATATTCGCCTTCTGGTTTTCTTCGGTGTATTTTCGTTTCGCTTCATAATCGGTAACTAAAAGTCCCTTAGAGATCATACTGAAGTACTTCGCCATTTGGTTGCTTCGTGCAACTTGTTGCTCTATAATAGACCAGTCGTCGCCGAACTGAGCCATTACCATTTGCAAGTTCTTATCCAACGAATCTTTGGAGAACTGACCGGTTTGTCTGTCCCTGAACACCTGAATTTGCTTCAAATACTCAGCAATTTCAACACCATCTAATCCCGTCTGGATCGCATCCAATTCATCCGGAGTAGTAGTTACACCTACCTTAGCCATTTCCATGCTGATAAGGGTATCATTCAGCATCATGTCGAAAGCATCTTTTTTAATCTGCTCATCATTTACCGGCTGCTGGCTCTGATTCTGTCTTTGCTGACGAAGATTTGCAACGCGTAAATCGTAAGACCACTCGTTTCCATAAATGGGCTCTCCTTTGAACATACCGATCGCTTCCTGCTGCCCGGCACCACCATTAAACATCGACATGATTGAATCGTAAGGAACGATAAACAACAACAACGCTATCAAAACTACTGTAAACAACAGTTTTCTCTGCTCACGAATCTTTCCAATTGTGCCCATAATAACTTTTAAATTTGGTGTACTTCTCCTTCCCTATTACCAGCGGGATTGGGAGAAGGCGCCCCTATTTACACAAGGTGTTTCTAAAGGCGAGCGCGAATATACCACTCTATTTTGACAATTGAAAATTGGAGAAGCCCCTAATTTCACTAGGCTTTTAGCGGTGCACAACCAGCGCAATCCCGAACCAATTTAGACGTGTTCATCGTACCGAATATTTACCGTCACGATTCTGTTCTCCGACACTTCCAGAATGGTAATCACAAAATGGTCCAATTCAATCACATCTCCCTGATCAGGCAAGTCTTCTATTCCGTTGATGATATAACCAGCGAGTGTTTCATACTCTTCTGACTCAGGAATCTTCAACTTGAAGTGCTCGTTAATGTAATCGATCTCGGTACGTGCCGAAAAGTCGAAGCTACCATCTTCATTTTCTTCCAGAATGGGTTCTTCGGAATCGTGCTCGTCCTCAATCTCACCAAAAATTTCCTCCATAATGTCCTCGGTGGTGACCATTCCCGAAGTACCCCCAAATTCATCCACCACGACAGAAATACTCCGATTGGATTCCTGTAGATCGTTGAGTGCCTTATCAACGGTAATGGTCTCCGGAACAATGTTTACCGGAAGCAAGATCGACTTTATACTTTCGGGTTGTTTCAACAATTCAAATGAATGGATGTAACCAATAATGTTATCAATACTATCCCGATAGACCAAAATCTTTGACAGTCCGGTTTCAACAAAGAGTTTTTTTAGTTCTTCTACCTCAGAATCAATGTCCACACAAACAATTTCGTTTCTGGGTACCATACAATCTCTGGCCTTCACCTTCGAAAAATTCAAGGCGTTCTGGAACAAATGTACCTCGTGATCCAACTCATCCTTTTCTGTTGCTCGCTCGGCGATATCGGATAAATAATCATCTAAATCTACCTTTCCGAACGCCACCTTATCCGTGTCTACATTGTTTTTAATAAAGATGCTGATCAACAGTTCGGAAAGTCCAATGGTGAAGAAGACAAAAATCCAGAACAGGAAGTAAATGATGATTAGTGGAATCGCAAAAAATCTTAGAATACGGTTTGGGTTAATCCTAAATACGGTTTTGGGAAGAAACTCGGCTGTAATAAGAACAAGTAACGTGGAAAGCACAGTTTGGATCAACAGAATCAGGCCTTCACTATTTCCGACCCAACTCACAATGGTGGGCTGCAGCAATTTAGCCATCCAGATACCGTATACCACGAGCGCCACATTATTGCCCAGGAGCATGGTACCGATAAACTTTGGTGCTCTAGCTGAGAAATAACTAAGAATTCTGGCGTTCAGATGACCCTGCTTACTATCCAGCTCAATTTTAAGTTTATTGGCGGATATAAAAGCAATTTCGAGTCCTGAAAAAAACGCAGAACAAATAAGTGAAATAAGGATAATGACAATTTCAGTAGTCATGCCTACTGGTCATTGTTTTCTTTCTGATCCATTCGCTCGTAACTTTTTCTGATTCTTCTTCTCATAAACCAGAAAGTTAAAGCTAATAAAGGAAGGATGGCATAAATTACTTCAAATCCATCCACAATAAAGATGTAAGTAGTGGCTGCAACGGTTCCTACAGCAACGATTAGCCAGAAAATCTCCATGATTCGGTAAATCTTACCGAGGTTTTTCGGATTGTTCTGATTCTTGCTCATCTTGGTTATAAATTTCTCTTGTTTCTATCTCCCCATCTACCTTGTTCATCTGGTATTCGGTGAAATTCAGGTTCGAAGTTAATCCAAATTTTCCTGTTAGTCTGCCCGACAAAGAAGAAACTGTTACCGGCTGGTCGGTATAAATAGAATCTTGTTCAATAAATACGTACAGTAAATCGGTTTCCAGGCTTTCCTGACTTGTATTGATCATTCTGACGCTATCGCGCAATGTTATTTCCCCAAGGGTCTGTTTCATCTCTCCCTGTTTCGCAGAAATCCTGGTGGCCTGTACTCCAAGAGTATCATACGTAGTCAGTAAAAAACCTATTGGAAATTTATACACTTCCTGTTCTTCCACGAGGTACTTTTCGATTCGTGGGGTTTCCAATACATAGCGCACCACACCGTCATCTGAGAGTTGCATAGTTACATCTGTGGAAACTTCAATGGGAGCATTGGCATCTGCAGCAAACGCCCTGATATCAGACATATCGTTACCACATGAAACAAGAATTCCCGCCATTAAAATGACAGGAATACTTTTAAAAAGATATGTCGCGTAAATGTGGATTATTGACACATTACCGTAACTGTTCCCAGGCTTCCTAGAGAAATCTGATCTCCTTTACTGATGCTTAGCTGGAACAACTCATCACAGGCGGGAAGCAGCGCTTTATACCGCTCTATCATTGAGTTTGCTTTTGACGCAATCCCAGGATCAACACTTTTCGCCTTTTCGCAATATTCGATGGCTTTGGCGTTTGCCAGTTTTCTTTTTGTCAAGTTCGGATCTATACTCGTATTGGTAACCTGATTTGCTGCCTGGTCGGCCTTGTGCAACCATGGCTCACCTGCAGTAGGATCTGCATCCATCCAGATACCGTACCACTTGCTAGAACAGTTTGTACCGGCTTTGATAATGTCCAGTTTAATTTCACAACTGTCAGTACACAACGCATAAGCTTTCTCGAAAGATGTTGCCGCAGCATCCTTTTTGTTCTTAGCCAACTCGATTTTACCTTTTCCGTAATATCCCTCAGCCGAAGGTTCAATGGCAAGCATTTTGTCAAGTACCGAAAGGTAGAAATCAACACTTACATCATTGTTCTCACACTTTGCATCGTCCATCAGGCCAAATACTTCTTTCAAAAGCTCCTTGTTGGTAGGATCGGCATCTACTTTAGGTTGGTATACTTCTGTAATTACGTCACACGTAAGGAAGTTCTTCGCCACCGAGAATAAAAATTCTTTTGTGCTCTTCCATGCATCTACTTTCTTTTTCTTGCCGGCAGCTGCTGCCATAGCCTTATCACAGATTGGATCCAGTCTGAGGTACTGCGTTACCATTTCACCTTTATCTATTTGTTGCTGCTGATACAGGTAGAAACAAGCTGTGTAAAAATATCTTACTGAAGACGGGCTGGATTTTTCATTCAGCGCACCTATAGACTCGTTCAACAAGTCGAACGTTTCCTGTGGCTTCTCTTTGCCTTCGTAACGAGCATAGCTGGCACCTAAGTCTTCAACTAATGCAGGTTTTCTGCCAAGAACTTCCATCCCTTTGTTGTAGTTGAAATATAGTGAATCGATTCTGGCTTTTTGCTGCTCACCTTCTGAAGCCTTAATCATTTTGCCCAAAACGGCACCACCATTAGTAATAATGGTAGACTTCTCTTTGATCTTCGCGTCGCACGTTCCGCCAACCAAAGACTGCCAGAATTGGTAAGCTCGTTTGTAATCCTTTGTTCTCAGTGCATCGTTAAAGATGATATAGGACTCATTGCAATCGTATTCTTGTGCTTTCATCACCTGGCTCGTTCCCAACACACACAGCATCAACAATATTAATTTCGTCTTCATTTTTAAGTTCTTTTCAGTCTGTTCTTAATTATATTTTCGTTGGTAGAACCAGTTGTCAAACCTTCCTGGCGTAATAGTTAGTCCTACTCTAAGCGATACAAATCTTTCTTGAATCAGTTGGTTATCCGTTGTTCCTCTCTCTCCTAATTCCACTCCGAAATTAAGAGAAGAACCCGATCCTGAAAAACGCATCGGGAATGAGGCTCCAAAACTCATGCCAATCTCTGTTAACGAAGTGTTATTAATGGACAGAGGGGTTTGATAATACCTTAAACCAACCTTGTACACACCTAGTTCGAATGCATTGTAAGACTGGTTGTTAAAGTCGGATTGCGGCTGGATTTCAAACCCAAATGAGCCCTGATAACTCGGCCCCAGCACATTGGTAACGGCATCATCCCCAAACCTCTCCTCGTAGGTGGACCAATCCTGCATTTGCAACTGGGCTCCAATTCTAATCTTATGGTACGAAAGTGCCATTCCAAACCCATAATTGAGAGGTAATGTCAGGCTTCCATTTTCGGCCTCGCTGTAAGCAATGGTATCTTCTACCGCTGAGCTGAAGTTTGATCGATAGGTATAAATGAAATTGTCGCGCCGCGCATTGACATTATTGGCCAGGGAAACCGTTCCACCCAGCGAAAACACAACTCTGCGCTTCTCATATTTTTTCTTCACCGTACTGTCGGCACGAACTTCCTCTTTGTTCACCCAAACCTTACGATCTTTGAAACGGTAGTCATAATACAAACCAGCGTCGAACATAAAATCACTTACCTGAGTGCTACTCTGATCACGAGTGCTTAAGTACGTAAAATCATCAAATTCAACCGATCGGTTGTTCGTATAGGTGCCAAATAGATAATACGCGTTTGCCCCAAGGCTAAGTGAAGTTTCGTGTTGTACCAAACTATCTTTTACTATCGAATCCATCTGTCTGGGTTGATCCAACAGCTTTCTGGATACGCCTAAAAACACGCGGTTTATACCTCCTTTTCCGTCGTACACATTGTTGTAGCTCCCTGC
Source organism: Parvicellaceae bacterium (assembly GCA_965267315.1). Classification (GTDB taxonomy): domain Bacteria; phylum Bacteroidota; class Bacteroidia; order Flavobacteriales_D; family Parvicellaceae. The sequence continues at coordinate 1,598,977 of OZ253949.1, read as the reverse complement.
GTTATCATCGCTTCTGGCGTCCACTATGTCATAACCTACTGTACTATAAGGCATCAATCCAAATGCAGCTCCTCCCTTCTTTCCAACCGGGAAGCCTAGTGCAAAATCACTCAATCCTATTGCATTGCTATTTAGGCTTTCTGACTCTGTATTGAACTCAAAAAACTTAGCTCTTGTACCTACACTATATACTGACTTGTGCCTGTTATAGCCACTTATGTATGCGTAAGAAGCCGGGTTTCCAAAATTCACCTGGGCCACACTAACCGACGGAATGAACAAACTTCCGCCACCGAAATAATAAGCATTGGTATTCAGGTACAAATCCCCAAAAGCATATCGGCTGTAAGGGCTGGAATTGATTGTTTGTGCTCCGACACCGCATAGCGGTAGTAACATAAGAGCAATAAGAATATTTCTTTTAAACTGCGTTCGCATTCAATATTGCATTGAGTCCACGGAGCGTGAAAAATGCGTCTGCAAAGATGGAACTTTTAACCTCATTTTCAAAAAAATGCGTATCCCCGCCGGTAAGTACTACAACCAGCCCCGGATACTGTTGTTGGTAGGCGTTTATCATACCGTTAACCTCTGCAACCATTCCTCGATAAGCACCGCTTATGATGGATTGATTTGTATTTCTACCGATCAGTTGATCGGTGGTTTGCTGTTCCAACAACGGTAATTTATCCGTAAAAGTATTCAAGGCGGAGAAGCGCATTTTTAATCCAGGCCCGATAGAACCTCCGAGATATTGACCCTTTCTATTGACGAAATCAAATTTTACGCAAGTACCAAAATCCACACACAGTGCATCTTGTTTCGAATAAACAGAAGCCAGCGCGGCTGCATTGGCCAAACGATCTCTTCCGAGTGTTTCCGGCGTTTCGTAAAGATTTTCAAATGGCAGTTTGGTTCGGTGATCAAGAATTAGTGGGTTGGTTGATGCTTTTACGAACTTATCTACATCGGCCGGATGGTTGACTACTGAGGATAGGATAACCCCTTGATATAGTTTTGGATTAAAATTGTCGAACACCTGGTTGAGTTCGTTCCATTTAAAGGATGCAACCGTAGCAATTTGATTTCCATCAAATTCTGCCACCTTCACCAGGGTATTGCCTAAATCCAAAATGAGGTTCATGCAACGAAGGTAGTGTGATTGATTTTAAAAATTATTCTCCTCATGACCGGAATTTGATATTTGTTTTATATTTGCATTCGCTTTCTGCAACGGCAGAGGGTTGAAAGAAATTACAGGTTGGTGCCTTAGCTCAGCCCCGCTAAAGCGGGATTAGCAAATTCTACGCAAGCAAGCTTGCTTGTTTTGCTGAATTGGTAGAGCAAAACACCATCTCGCAGCGGCGAGAAAGAAAATTATAGGTTGGTGCCTTAGCTCAGCCCCGCTAAAGCGGGATTAGCAAATTCTACGCAAGCAGGCTTGCTTGTTTTGCTGAATTGGTAGAGCAAAACACCATCTCGCGGCGGCGAGAAAGAAAATTATAGGTTGGTGCCTTAGCTCAGTTGGTAGAGCAATGGACTGAAAATCCATGTGTCCCTGGTTCGATTCCTGGAGGTACCACGAAAAAGAAAGAGGTTGTCTCATTGAGATGACCTCTTTTGTTTTGTAATCTACTGGGGTTTTGTGGTGCTCACATCGCGAGTAGCACATTTTCATTTAACTCTAATTCAACCCGCTCTTACTAGACTTCATCACTCTATTTGTTTGATTGGTGTTAGTTGAGGCTTGAAAAAGGAAATCCCCATTTAATCCAGTGGTACAGGAAGCCCTTTCAAGAAATCGATCAACTCGTTGTCAAGTGAGTCATTTGCAAAGTTTCGAATCAATATTGTGTAGTATTTACCATTTGTCCCCACAGCTGTACAGCATGCGGCAAATGCAGCCTTTGATTCCTGAAAACACGTACATTCCTTATTTCCAATATTGATGGTAAAGTTTACATTTAGGTTTTGAGGATCTCCAATGCTTTTTACCAAATCAAAATACTCAGTTTCATCGATCGCTTCTGCGCTTAAATCAGTTTCTTCAAAAACCTGCACAACTCTGGCTGGGGAAACGGAAACATCACCATAATAAAAAGTACAAACCGGACCAACCATCCTCACCGACCAACCATCTAAACCTAACGTATCCAACCAGGAAAAAGCGGGTTCCACAACCGCCATTGAATCGGTGGCAACATCGGTCCATTCAGAAAGATCAGGATCAATCTCTGACATATCCTCTACTCCAGGCTCACTCCTGGGAGGATTTCCACATGAGGCCAACACAATTAAGATTAAAACCCAACGATTCACAAACGAGTTTAAACAAGTTTTCAGACCTGAACAAACTAACATATCTATATTGACCTGGAATTAACCTCTGGCCATCGTAAAACCTATTAAAGAAAAGCGATCACTCCACCACAATCCTGTGCAACTCTATTCCGTAATTGGTTCCTACTTCCACCAGGTAACTTCCTGTAGCAAGCTCCCCTACCCTAAATTCAAACTCTTGCAGATTTATATTTTCTACCAACCTAAGCTTCTTACCCTGGAAATCCATCAAGACAACAGTTTGAATGTTGCTGTTCGAACTAATCCTCACCAATTCCCCGGCCGGATTGGGATATAAACGAATATTGCTCTTGTTCAGGAATTCAATTCCCACAGCAGAAACGTACTGATTGGTAATGACCGTATCGGACTGACATCCGTTGAATGCAATGAGTTCAATTTGAAACAAGCCCGTATCAGAGAATGTATGAGACACCAATTGGCCAGCAGGAACGGTAGTTGTTGTCCCGTCTGTGGTCCATTGAACAGAATCTGCGTTCTGGCTTGAGTCGCTAAAATTGTAAGTGGCGCCGGATTGGTGCGTAACATTAGCCGAAGTGGAAATATCCGTATGACCAATGTACCAGGTACTTAAGCTGTCTAAAACCACCTTGTCTGCAAAGTATTGAATTACCGCGGCGTCGGCTGCGGGCAAAGAACTAATGAAACTTGCCCCAACAGGCGATTTCCTCCACATAGCGGCATAAAAGGTGCATGCCGCGAGGTACGTTCCCGCCGGACTAGGGTGGCTTTCATCTGCGGTATAAAGTTCGAGTAACGGAACTGAATCACGAACCTGTTTCCAGACAGCACCAACGGGCGAAACTGTAGCGTTGTTATCAAAGCCCATCTCCAAATAGCTTTCCCTTAATCTCTGCTGCATGCCATCGTAGGTACAAACCGGTGGGTAAGCGGCGCAATTTGCCGCATCTCCATTCTTTCTTCCCCACGTCATGTAAAAAATTGGTTCAACACAGGCGTCGGCTGACTTTATAGAATCTACAAGCGTTTTGGCGTGTGGGTATACTTCACTGCTTACCTGTGCCGGAGAAAACGATGGTTCCTGACTTTGCGCCTGAAGGGATACAAAATCCCAACCGCCTAAAGCAATCTTATTCAAAGTCGTTGTGTTTGAAACATGATGAAGGAACCGATATCCTCCAGGGGTATTTGAGTCGTAAATCAAAGTATCCCCGAGCGAATTGGCTAAACTATTGATGGTTGCCGGTAAGTTGTTACTGGCTGTATAACTGTTACCGACAAATAAAACTCGTTTGGTTTGAGCAGATGAAACAAGGAGAACAGACCAGAACAGGGTTGTAAGGATGTATTTCATAAGTGCGTTGCGTTTTGGTTGCAGACGACCAAAACGAACAAGGTTGCTCATTTACCGCAAAAAGAAAAAACGGATTCTTGAAATCCTAAGTTGCGGAGCCGTACAATTCTTAATTTTACCAAATGCAATCAAGTCGCGGCACGCTTAGGATTATTTATGTACTTGCCATTTACGTTGTGCTGCAACTGGTGTGGTGGGGCTACCACATTATTCAACTTACCCAGGCAACGGGAAATAGTTCAGTAGAAAGGCGGGTATGGATGATTCTTGGCGAAGGTACCGTCTTCCTGATCATCCTTTCAATAGGCATATATAAGGTAAGGCAACTCCACATAAGAGAAGAAGCCTCCAGGGAAAAAGAGAAAAATTTTTTACTGGCAGTAACGCATGAATTAAAAACACCTATCGCAAGCAGCTCTTTGGCACTGGATACAATGGAAGCCCGTGAATTGAATCGGGAACTCCAACTAAAAATGATTCGAACCGCAAAAGAGTCTAATGAGCGATTGGAAGAACTGGTGGATAAAATATTGCTTTCCAGCAACGTCCAAAGCAAGCCTTCATTAAATAAAGTGTCGGTATCGGTAGATGAAGAGGTTCAGCGAATATTAAAATCCCAGTTTAAGTCTCTGGAATCGATTCTTGATCTTGAGACCAGCTACGCGTGCCCGGAACATATTCATGTGAACCCTCAGGACCTTGAAACAATAATTGGCAACCTTTTACAAAATGCAATTAAGTACCAGGAGGAAGGAAACAAAATCACCATTAAAACAATGAAAAATGGCCATCAGGCAATAATTACGGTAGAGGATTCAGGTCCGGGTATTCCAGATTCGGAGAAAACAAAGGTGTTCGAAAAGTTCTACCGAATTGGAAACGAAATGACCCGAAGTACCAAGGGTACTGGACTGGGTCTATTTCTGGTAAAGGAACTGGTGAAACTAAATCAAGGTAAAATTCAAATCTTAGATAATCAGCCCAACGGGGCTATTTTCGAAATTTCATTTCCACTAAGTAACAATGGCAACTAAAACCGTATTAATTATCCTCGATGGCTGGGGACAGGGAGCACAAGACGAAAGCGACGGGATTAAGATGGCGAATACACCGTTTGTAGACGCTCTCTATGAACAACCCAATGCCCGTTTAATCACATATGGTAAGGATGTAGGACTACCGGAAGGTCAGATGGGAAATTCGGAAGTCGGCCATCTTAACATTGGGGCAGGAAGGATCGTTTTTCAGGATTTGCTTCGCATTGATAATGCCATAGAGGATGGCTCTATTTTCGACAATTCTGCTTTGAAAGAAGCCTTTCTTAATGCTAAGAAGAAAGATACTAGCGTACATCTTATTGGACTGGTATCTGATGGTGGGGTGCATAGTTCTCTGAATCACCTTTTTGCATTGTGCGATCTGTCTGAAAAACTGGAAATGGAAAAGGTGTTTATCCATGCCTTTACAGATGGAAGAGACTGTAATCCAACAACCGGATTAGGGCATTTGGAGCGGCTGGAGCACCATATCGAAGACACCAATGTGAAAGTGGCCTCGGTTATAGGTAGATACTATGCTATGGATCGGGATAAGCGATGGGAGCGTATTCAGAAAGCATATAATCTCATGGTTCGGGGCAAAGGTGTTGAACGACAATCATCTACCGAAGCTATTAAAGCATCCTATGAAGCGAAAATTACGGATGAATTTCTGGAACCGGCTGTAATCATGGAAAATGGCCAACCGGTAGCTCTTATCCAACCTGGAGACACGGTAATTTGCTTCAATTTTCGAACCGACAGGTGTCGTGAGATTACCATGGCATTAACCCAATTAGATTTTCCCGAGTTGGGAATGCAATCGATGTATTTGGATTACTACACAATGACCAACTACGATTCTACATTTAAAGACGTTAATGTAATCTACGACAAGGAAAATCTGAAGAACACGCTTGGTGAAGTTGTAGCCTCGCATGGGAAGAAACAAATACGGATTGCCGAAACTGAAAAGTATCCACACGTCACTTTCTTTTTCTCAGGGGGACGTGAAGAACCTTTTAATGGCGAAAAACGGATCCTTGCGAACTCACCCAAAGTTGCCACCTATGATCTGCAACCGGAAATGAGTGCCATTGAAGTAACCGATAAAATTTGTCTGGAACTGGAAGCTGGAGAAGTTGATTTTGTATGTCTGAACTTTGCCAATCCGGATATGGTTGGACACACGGGTGTTCCCGCAGCAATTATAAAAGCATGCGAAACGGTAGACGCGTGCACCCGACGAGTAGTTGAATCCGGAGCGAGACACAACTACTCATTTGTAATCATTGCTGATCATGGTAACGCCGATAAGATGTTTAATGAAGACGGCTCCCCTCATACAGCACACACTACAAATCCGGTTCCTGTATTTGTACTGGATGCAAGCGGAGGCACGGAAGGTGTTCGCGACGGTATTCTCGCTGATGTTGCTCCTACAATTTTGCAGTTAATGGGCATTGAGCAACCACGCGAAATGACGGGAAAAAGCTTACTACGGCTTAAGTCTTTTTAGTGTTTCTTTCGAACAAAAAAGGTGGCTTGAATCCCAAACCACCTTTTCCCTATAATTAGTTACTTCAACTATTCCATCAAATGGATATAGCCAGTTTTAGTTTGCTGCTCCGTTTCAGCAGCACACTGATCCTTGTATGTTAATTCATAGTAGTAGATGCCTGCTTCCAGCGCTCGTCCACTATTATTGAGTCCTTTCCAACTGTTGGCCGGATCCGTAGATTCGAAAACCTTAGCTCCCCATCTATTTCTGATGATAATGTAAAATTCACCGTCTGGGTCAGCATCGTCAAATTTCACCTCGTCATTAACCTGATCTCCATTTGGCGTAAATACGTTGGGCACAATCACTTCAAATACCTGAGCACCAACGAAACTGACAGTTTCTGTAATGGTTTCGCTTCGGTTACAGGTAAGATCATATGCTTCCATGGTAATTGTATAGTTGCCAGGTACCGTATAGAAGTGATTTACAGAATCGGAAGTGAAAATATTTCCATCGCCCATATCCCAGATCAAGGAGTCGGCACCGGAACCTGCAAAAGCCATTTCCACAAAGAAAGTATCTGTTCCACACGGAGGTGGTGGGTCGAAAGCGATAACTGCATCGAAGGTCTCCGCCTGCTCAATAGTAACCGTCATATACGCTGTATCTGTAATATTACAGGTGCTCGAATCAATCGCCACGAAGGTCACGTTATAGGTTCCAGTATCTCCATACGTATGCGTTGGATTTAACGTTGAAGAGGAATTTCCGTCTCCGAAGTCCCAATAGGCATTTGGCGGAGCGGGTGTTCCCGCATCAAAATCAACATTATAAGGAGGGTCACACAGTAATTGATCTGGTGGTGGAATGGCAGTAGACGTTGTATAATTGGCAATATAATTCACGGTATCGTACAGCACGGTATCGTTACCACAAACATCCCGTGCATACATTTCGATGTAATAGTTACCTTGAGAGGTGTAGTAGTAATTGACCAATGTATCATCAACAAAGATCGTTCCGTCTCCCATATCCCAGGCAATCGAATCTATACTTCCTCCACCAGTAAACTCCAGGTTTACCAACAAACTATCAGGAGCCGCACAAGGATCCACCGGTGGTATATTCATATCCGCCGTAAGCGGGACGAAATCCGTTAACAACAATGTGGCAGAGATCGTGTCATAGCCTCCCAGGCAATTGAGATAGGTGATCAAGATGGTAATATCTTCGGTTGGTTCCACCAATGCATCGGTAAAAGGATCAATCCAGATAGTATCCGTATAAGTTCCCGCAGACATCTCTAAACTGTCAGGGATTGTGCTATAGTCCACTCCATTAGTTGCAGAACCAGTCACATCGAAATACACCGTGAAATCAGTGGTGGTGTCTGGTCTGGAAAATGCAAAGTACGCTGCATTGCATCCTTCATAAAGGATTGTATCATTATTCGCTATTTCCGCCGACACGTTGATCGCATTAGAGGTGAACGAACCCTTTTCCAGGAATACTCCGGAGTCAAAGGCGGAGTCAAATCCATCGCCTATAGCAAGTTTAATATGATATGTTTGACCACAGATAACTGGTACGGCTACTGGCAGGGCTATTGTACGTCCGTCATATTCATAGTTTGTCCCGGTGTTTTGGGTATAATATATATTATAAGATGCCCATGCAGGGTCTATTGCGGCACAAGTGGACGCCATTCCCCCGGCACTACCTGGTGATCCGATGTTAATAGTATTAATGGCAACTGGCGTAGTGGTAAAGGAAACCGCCGGCCAACTTGCCGGGTCTGGTACTAAGGCAACATTTTCAGCTGTATAGGAACCTCCAGCAGGATTTGGACCCGTTAAGAAAAAACCAAATGCATCATTAAAATCGGTACATACATACTCGTCGTATTCCTCAGATGCGAACACATAGTTGAACTTGATTGAATCTCCATCCGGCACAAAGTCGAATTCTACTACTGCCTGATCGTACATGGTGACCGAGCTAATGGAATTCAGATCAGGATCTGTGGCTACCGCACCTGATCCACCAAGGCTATTACCACCCCCGGTGTTTGGCTGAGAGGCCATTGTAACGTCTCCTGAGCCCATGATCATTCCTTCCACTAATCCTACATCCGCTCCTGAAGGTAAATTGCCAAACTCTCCAACCTGATCGGTAATAGTAGTGCCTGGCATACCATTAAATTGAACGTTAGAAATGGTTACTCCGGTACCTACTAGTACATTTTGCACATACCATTCAACAGTTTGACTGTTGTCTGTGGTGACTTGAGAAAAATTGATAAATGGGATCGTAAGCCCAAAAAAAAGGATAGTTAACTTGGTTCTCATAACAATTTTTGCGTCTGTTTTGCTCTGTACACGTGTGCTTGGCTGCACAAGATAAGTACAATCACGTTATAATGACTACCTCCGACTGCAAAAGGTTGCGTGCATCCAGCAAAAAAATAACCCAACTCTTACAATTCCATTTGGCTCAACTCCACACCACAATGTTCAAAGTGTAGAGAGCGCTCACTCATGTAGCTAGATAAAAACCATATCTTTACTCGCCTTGAAAGGTTATGATCATGAGTGAGGTAAAGGATTTTATTGAGGAGAACAGAGAACGATTACTTTCGGAGCTATTCGAGTTACTGCGGATTCCGTCCATAAGCGCCGATCCGGCATACAAAAACGACGTTAGAAAAACCGCTGAAATCATTCAACAGAGACTTGTGGAAGCCGGAGTGGATACGGTAGACATCCGTGAAACCAAAGGCCATCCCATTGTGTTCGGATCAAAGATAATAGACGAGTCACTACCAACTGTGATGGTATATGGCCACTACGATGTACAACCGGCAGACCCTTTAGAGTTATGGACAACTCCACCATTTGAACCGGAAATCCGAACGACGGAAATACACCCGGAAGGAGCCATTTTTGCGCGAGGAGCATGCGATGATAAAGGACAAATGTACATGCCCGTAAAGGCATTCGAATACATGGTTAAATCAAATTCTCTTCCGTGCAACGTTAAATTCATGATTGAAGGTGAAGAGGAAGTTGGTTCGGAACATTTGGAAGATTTTGTAACCGAGAATAGAGAGGAATTAGATTGTGACATCATACTCATCTGCGACACGGGAATTATATCCAACGAAAATCCGTCTATCACAGTAGGTCTCAGAGGCTTAAGCTACATAGAGGTTGAAGTAACCGGCCCGAATCGCGACTTGCATTCCGGGCTATATGGAGGTGCGGTGGCGAATCCAATTAATATCCTCTGTAAAATGATTGCGTCGCTACATGACGAGAACAATCGTATAACGATTCCCGGTTTTTACGACCGAGTAGTTGATCTGACTGAAGAGGAACGAGCAGAAATGGCGCGAGCACCGTTTTCCAAAGAAGATTACAAGAAAGCTCTGGATATTGACGAGGTTCACGGTGAAGCTGGTTACACCACTTTGGAGCGCAATTCCGTTCGGCCAACGCTAGATGTCAACGGAATTTGGGGAGGGTATACTGGCGAAGGTGCGAAAACCGTTCTCCCGTCTAAAGCATACGCGAAAATCTCAATGCGGCTGGTACCAGATCAAATTTCGGATGAGATTACAAAGCTGTTCCAGAACCACTTTGAGAAAATAGCACCAGCAGGAGTTAAGGTTCTGGTAAAACCTCATCACGGTGGAGAACCATTTGTTACGCCAACAGATTTCTCCGGTTACGAAGCCGCCAGTCGAGCCATGGAAAAGACTTACGGCAAGAAACCAATTCCAATGAGAAGCGGGGGCAGCATTCCAATTGTAGCCATGTTTGAAAAAGAACTGGGGGTAAAGTCTCTTCTAATGGGGTTTGGTTTAGATTCGGATAAAATTCATTCCCCGGACGAGCATTTTGGATTGTTCAACTACTTTAAGGGTATTGAAACCATTCCTTATTTCTTCCAGTACTTTAGCAAACTGTCACATAATGAGAAACCACACAACGCCTCATCAATCACTCATGGATGATCCAGCCAGCGGTGGAATGGTGTACTAATTGGATACAATATTGCGTTTGACATAGATGACCCTGAGATTTACATACATTTTCGCTTCGCTATTCTGCCTGTTTTCATTAACCGGATGTATCGAGTATGAGGATGTGGAATTCCTCGGAGTTCAGGACTACTCTATTGATAAAGTGAACTCATCCGATCTGGCTATTACCATCAAGATGAAGGTGAAAAACCCGAATAAGTACAACATAAAAATCAAGAAAAGTACATTTGAGTTGTTTCTAAATGACAAGAAGCTTGGCAAAGCCAACATGCTGGAAGACATTAAGTTACCCAAGGAAAGCACCGAGGTTCATGAAATTACTTTTGTTAGCGCGATCAAAGACTTGAGCTCGAGTATTTTCAGTAGCCTCGGGATGATTTTCGGAAGAACTTCAAAACTTCGGATCAAGGGAAAAGTTAAGGCGAAGGCTTATGGTATTTCTAAGAAATTCGATGTAGACGTAACCGAAGAAATTAAGGCGAGTGACCTAAAGTTTTGATTGTGAATCGCCTCGCACAAGAATCCAGTCCATATCTGCTACAACACAAAACCAATCCGGTTGATTGGTATCCGTGGTGCGAAGAAGCTTTTGATTTGGCTCAACAGCAAGGCAAATTGGTCTTGATCAGTATTGGTTATTCTGCCTGCCACTGGTGTCACGTAATGGAACACGAGTGCTTCGAGGACGAAGAGGTGGCCAAATACATGAACGCCCATTTCGTAAACATAAAGGTAGACCGCGAAGAACGGCCAGACATTGACCAGATCTACATGAGTGCAGTTCAATTGATGACCCAGCGTGGAGGTTGGCCGTTAAATTGCTTTGTACTCCCAAATGGTCAACCTTTCTATGGTGGAACGTATTTTCCAAAGGATCAATGGCTCCATATCATGAAGCAGCTGGTGTACATTCAGAACAATGAACCGGAAAAATTAACCGAGTATGCCGCTAAACTTACGGAAGGAGTGGCCAACGCCGAACTGTTAGATCTTGCTTCCGAAAAGGAATTCAGTGAAGAACACATCAATCAAAGCGTTTCAATCTGGCAGTCACAATTTGATTGGAAAGAAGGTGGCATGAACCGCGCTCCGAAATTCCCAATGCCTAACAATTACCTGTTTTTGCAAGGGTATGCAGAGGTCACCGACAACGCTAATCTTTCAAAGTTTGTGGATTTAACCCTTACCAAAATGGCCCGCGGTGGAATATATGATCAAATAGGTGGTGGTTTTTGTCGGTACAGTGTGGATGAACTATGGAAAGTGCCACACTTTGAAAAGATGCTTTACGATAATGGACAGCTGCTCTCACTATATAGTTTGGCCTATTCACGAACGGGAAACCCTGAGTACAAGTTTGTTGTTGACACCACTATTGAATTTTTACGTCGCGAACTGCTGGCGCCTGACCGGGCGTTTTACTCAGCCCTCGACGCGGATTCGGAAGGGGAAGAGGGAAAATTTTATGTGTGGACCAGAGACGAGATTGTTGAAGCTTTACCTGCCTCAGACGCTGCCAAAGCACTTGAATATTACAACCTCAACCAGCTTGGGTATTGGGAAGAGAGTAATAGCTATATCCTGATGCGAACTTCATTTGAAGGTTCTGAGGAAATCAATCAAATTAATCATGCACTCTTGCAGGAGAGGACCAAACGAACCAGACCTGGTCTTGATGACAAGATTCTAACCTCCTGGAATGCTATGACGGTTGCGGGTCTTGTTGATGCGGCCCGGGTATTTGATCGCCCGGAGCACCTGAAACTGGCCAGCAACTGTATGGAATTTATTCTCTCCAAACTCACGGATGATTCCGTAGAAAACGGGAAGCTATTTCATACCTACCAACACGGAACTGCAAAAGTTCAGGGATTTCTTGAAGATTACGCGTTTGTGGCCACCGCATTAACTCGTTTGTTCGAAGAAACTTCTGAAGAGAAGTACCTGCATGAAGCTTCTCGAACTTTAAACTATGCTATCGACGCGTTTTTTGAGGATGCTAATGGGTTATTCAACTTTACGGACAAATATGAGGAGCAACTGATTGCACGCAAACAGGAAGTTTCCGACAACGTAATCCCTGCCTCCAACTCTGAAATTGCACGGGCATTATGGAAATGTGGCAATTACCTTGGCAACACCGCTTACCTTAAAATGGCCAGACAGATGCTTAGTAATGTCTGGGAGTTTATTCCAAACTACATTTCAGCGCATTCCAACTGGTCCATTCTGGCCATGGAGATACTTACCGAACATTCACAAATTGTGGTAAGCGGCCCCGACTCACTACAGATCGTAGCGAAAATAAAATCAATGACACATCCATCTGTTCCGGTTTTAAAATGTGTAAAAGAAAGTGAATTACCCGTTTTCAAAGGTCGATTTAGCGAAGAGCAAACCCATATTTTTGTGTGTACAAACAATGTATGCCAGGCTCCTGTAAACTCGGTGGAGGAGGCGATGAAGCTTATTTAATCAATGCGTTATCTGATCGTGTTTTTTTTCCTTTTCAGCGTGGTTTATGGCCAGCAAATTGACAATCGTCAGTGCGGAGCGTTTACCGACATGCCCTTTTTTAACATTGACTTTATGAAGGCAAACAAGGTAAAACGGATTACCGGATCAATTGCATTTAAGAAGGAACTTGATATTATAAGAAAACAAGATTTAATTGAAGTTTTTGAGTTTGACAGCCTGGGCAGACAAACTTCATCTATGAATACCTTTCGAAACATTTCCGGCGAAGCGGATACCTCGGTAGTGTATTTCGGTTATAATGGCGATTTACTCACTTTGAGGCGAAAAAGTGATCTGCATGGCTTTTTCTCAGACAATTTCGTTTATGACTCACTGGGGAGGCTGGTAAAAAAAACCTACTGTCGTGATGACAACGCCGGACCGAGCAAATTCGACTTTGAGCTAAAGAAGCAGTACATTATTATGTCTGAAGAATATAAGTACGAGCATCCTTCAAAATCAGTACTAAAGAAAAAACACTTCAATAATTACAAGCGAGCGTTCAAGGAAGAGCTTTACATGACGGATGAAAACGGGTACTTAACCGAAGTAACATCAAAAACCGTTATCGGTAATAAACGAACTCAAATTATATATGAGTACAATGAAAATGGGCAGGTTGCTCAAAAAATAGAATATCCCAATCTGGATAAATCAACGAAAATCCGTCACGAATACATCTATGACGATCTAGGCAATCTGATTGAACATAACTACTACAAAAATGGCTCTCACAAATTGCATCGAAAATTACTCTACAACGGTAAAACCATGCTGCTGGAATCTCAGCTGGCCAAAGACATGAGAACCAAAGTGATTACGATTACGAAGTACACTTATGAGTTTTATGAATAGCTATTCCGTCTGTATATTAGTGGAAGTACGAACATGAATCACCTGCTTGTCGAAGTAAATATCAATTCTGTTTATAATCTCTCATCCAGTTTGGTAGTATCCTGTTGATTGTCCCAAATTGTTAAAAATTCCAGTTACAAGGCCCATAGTAAATGACGATCCGGGCACGCTGAATATTCATAAACGCCTAAAATACTCCTCACTAAACTCCGCTGATATTTTACTATAAAAACGGATGACCAGGCTTGATTTCTGTTTGATTCGCGGATACTCGTTTACCAGCTTCCAATAAGCTTCGGGGTCTCCAAAAATGTGCTTTGCAAATGAATTCAGGTCGTTTTCCATATCAGACATACCGTATTCTGTAATGAACCCGGCTCGATGGTGTTCTTCCAGCAAAGACTCATCATTCGTTCCATTACGAATCGCATCCACTCCGCCACTTCCGTACTCGAAACCACTTCCGTTAGCTTCTCCCCAGGCATCTGAAGGAAATAAACTCTTGTATCTGGTAAATAGAATGCTGGAAAACTCGGCATGGAATACCTTCTCCATGAATTTGTCGGAATAGCCCTTGGCCTCTCCTTTGTTGGTAAGAAAAATAGCATCCTTATAATAGGTGCCTCCGTAGCCCACTCCAAAAAACTGGAGTTTGGAAAAAACATAAATATTACTCAGGTGCCGGGCCACAAACCCCTCGGGATATTTACTCAAAGCGGTTTCCAGCATTTTTATGGTTCTGGGAATTTCGGCACTGTCCAGGGATGCTGCCTGGCCTTTTACCCTGCCCTCCAACCAACTCGACGGGAACACAGAATCGTTGTACTCAAAATGAAATGTTACCCCTGTTTTATCGTGGGTGTAGGTAGCCGCATTTACAACAGCCGTATACAAAAACAGTATAAGCAACCCTAAGAACTTCAAAACGTACTTTACTCTCTAAAATAGCAAAGTTTGAGCCATTATCCTTTTTTGCCGGCAACGAAATCTTTCAGGTAAAAAGGCTCAAAGTAAGCGGCGTCTTCAAATTGTTGGTGGTCAAATTGATTGCATGCCAGCTTTACCATTCCTTTTACGCTCGGAGTGATGTTCGCAAAGTGTGCATTGCGGTGAGTTATTTCAGATTGCCATTTAGCCGCTCCATCACCATAAAACAAACAACTCCCCTGATCAAGCCAGGAGCCATACGAACCCGTTTCCAGAACTTTTGCTTCTACATTGGAACAAGGCTTGCCTTCACCGTCAAAAACCTGAGTATAAACCTCCATACGACGGGCATCCATCATGGGTATGTAATAATCATAATCCGGAGATTCCCGTTGCCCTACAACAGCCAGACTTTGCAAGCTGGTGACTGATAATAGCCGCAGGTCGGCCCCCATGCAGAATCCTTTAGCAGCCGAGACTCCAATTCGCAAACCGGTATATGATCCGGGCCCTTTTGAAACACACACTGCATTCAGATCTTGCCAGTTCAATTTCGCCTGAGCCAACATTTCTTTTATGTAAACGTGAAGTACTTCGGCATGCGTGTAGTTCTCAGCCGTATGTTCTTTTACGGCTATGAGTTCGCCTGCCTCACATACACCCACCGAACAGGTTTTAGTGGAAGTTTCAATAAGTAAAATCTTTCCCATCAAATCTTGGTAATCTTTACTTCTACCCTTCTGTTCAAACGGGCTTCACTTTCGTTTTTCGGATGTGCGTAGATAAGTTGTTCGGCACCATATCCCTGATAAGTCATGCGATCTTTATCGATTCCTTCCTCAACCAAATAATCGTAAATGGCTCTGGCCCTTCGCTCCGAAAGATCACGGTATTTCTTTTTCTTTCGTCCCAATCCATTTACATGACCTGCTATTTCCACACTAATGTGCGGATTTAGCTGAAGGAAATTTCTGATCCTTTTCAGATCCCGGTAAGAGGATTTCATAATGGTTGGCTGATCAGGAATAAACAGAATATTTTGAAACTGAAGCTTCGTTCCGATCTTAAGTTTTTCCAGCACAATTTCAACCGTATCAGAAACCGCCGAATCAGCAAAGTAGCGTTCAGTGGTCTGCAGATAATCTCGCTTTTCCACGTCAATGATGTAGCTTTTATGCGGACGCAGTCGGCTTACCACATAGTAACCCCCGAATTCATAAATAGAATCTTCCTCCGGCAGGTTTTTAATCCTTAAATCTGCCGCGAAAATTTTCTTATTCTCCTCACCAATTACCTTAATAAACAATTGCGGGTAAACGATCTTTGGTTCTTCCGGAACTGTATCCAGTTCAACAACCGGTGGATTACGATCATATTCGAATTCCGACGAAAAACCGCCTGCTGCTCCATACGGCGCATCAATCAACATAATATATTCTTCCCCTGCCGAAACGGCAAGCGCATTTGAAAAGGTTGGATTTGGTCCGGCCTTGGCAAAGTCCTGTCCGGCCCCTCTCTTTAATCCGGTAACGCTTCCTTCGTCTGGATTTCTTCTGGCCAGGTTTGAACGCACCGGTAGGGCTCCCCTTCTTATAGAATCACAGTAATTTTCGCCGTTGACCTTCCAAATGGAAAAATCAAAATCATCAGTAGGAACCGAAGGGCTTAGCTGGAACTCAAAATCTGTATCTACCAGGAATTTGAACCGAATCCAAAGTGAATTGTGTTCTTTGGTTGGAACATACTTGTTTTTGATACTGTTTCCTCGAATTTCAAGTTTCTTCCCGTAACCCCGAGGCATAGACATGGGTGCGAATTGCGCGTCTTCGGTGTACCAGGCACTGTCACAATCACAGTGCTTTTTATCTGCCTTCTCAAAACCGCTGCCATCTGTCCCGTTTATCGGTTGTGCCCACGATGAACAGGCTAGCATGACGATAGCCACGAAACCAAAAAATTTAATCCCCACCTTGCTTACTTGATGCCTCGCCAAGATATTAATTAGCCATTAAAAGTCCATGAATTGTTAATAAACTCTACTCTTCCGTGAAGAAGCCGTTTGCAGTTGATCAATCCGCCAAGTTCGGTGAAAGCCATCGCTTCATCTCCTCGGTAGTCATTCCTTTGAGCTGGGCGAGTTCCTCTACCTGGTCCATTTTAATCTTGCCTAACCCGAAATACTTCGCCTGAGGGTGAGCAAAATACCAGCCACTTACAGAGGCCGCAGGATACATTGCCATAGATTCGGTTAATTCCACGCCTGTGTTTTCCGTTGCATTCAGCAACCTGAACAACGTGGGCTTTTCCGTATGATCAGGACAGGCCGGGTAACCCGGAGCCGGTCTTATTCCACGGTACTTTTCACGGATCAGATCATCGTTGTTCCAACTTTCATTGCTGGCGTAGCCCCAAATATCTTTTCGCACCTGCTCGTGCAAATACTCGGCAAAAGCTTCTGCAAAGCGATCTGCTATTGCTTTCAGCATAATGGCGTTGTAATCATCGTGGTCGGCTTTGAACCTTTCGAGTTGTTGCTCAATTTCCCCTCCAGCGGTAACCACAAACCCACCTAGGTAGTCTCTAATCCCCGAATCTTTAGGTGCAATGAAATCAGCCAGAGATAAATTTGGAACACCTTCGGCCTTCTTTAGCTGTTGTCTCAGGTGATGCGCGGTGCCAATCACCTGGTTATTCTCATCATATAACTCCAGCACATCATCTTTGATTGAATTAGCTCCCCAAAGTCCAACAACTCCATTGGCTACAATCCAATTCTCCGCAATAATCTGGTCGATCATTTCATTTGCATCGGCAAACAATTTTTTCGCTTCTATTCCAACTACTTCGTCTTCAAGTATTTTGGGGTATCTGCCATGTAACTCCCACGTCTGAAAGAATGGAGTCCAGTCTATATACTTCCTTAATATACTCAGGTCGCAGTTCGGAAAATTAGTAACGCCTAATTTGTCTGGCGCTGTTATGTCCTCTGGTTTCCAGTCTATTTGCAATTTATTCCGACATGCATCGGTATAGGGTAGATATGTTTTCAACTCCTTCTTCCTGGCATAATTCTCACGCACCTTGTCATACTCCTCCCGCATCAGGTTGATATAATTTTCCCGTTTTCCACCAAGCAAGCTTTCCACAACTGTAACTGACCGGGAAGCGTCCAATACATGAACCGTAGCACCTGAGTAATTCTGCTCAATCTTCACAGCTGTATGCACTCTAGACGTAGTAGCTCCTCCGATAAGTAAAGGAATATCCATTGCCTTTCGTTCCATTTCAGTTGCTACGTGTACCATTTCATCTAACGATGGTGTAATTAATCCAGAAAGACCTATTACATCTACGTTTTCCTCCTGAGCCTTCTTTAAAATCTCATTTGCAGGAACCATTACACCCATATCAACGATTTCGTAGTTGTTGCAACCCAGCACCACTCCTACTATGTTCTTTCCTATGTCATGAACGTCGCCTTTTACGGTTGCAAGTAACACTTTACCTGCTGATCTGCTCTCACCCTGATCTTTCTCTTCCTCAATGAATGGCAAAAGATACGCAACCGCCTTTTTCATCACCCTTGCTGATTTTACCACCTGTGGCAAGAACATCTTACCTGCACCGAACAAATCTCCTACCACATTCATCCCGTCCATTAGCGGGCCTTCAATCACCTGCAACGGTCTTTCAAATTGCTGACGGCACTCCTCAACATCTTCCTCTATGAAATCAGTAATACCTTTTACGAGTGAATGTGTGAGGCGCTCATTAACGGTTCCTTCCCTCCATTCTAAAGTCTGCTCTTTCTTTTTGCCATCGCCCTTTACAGTTTCGGCCAGCTCGAGAAGTCGTTCGGTAGCATCCGGACGACGATTCAATAAGACGTCTTCAACATGCTCCAGCAAATCTTTTGGAATATCGTCGTAAACTTCCAGCATCGTGGGGTTTACGATTCCCATGTCCATTCCTTCCTTAATGGCGTGATAAAGAAAGGCTGAGTGCATCGCTTCCCTGACCACGTTATTTCCACGAAAGGAGAAGGACACGTTGCTAACACCACCGCTTACGTGAGCGCCTGGTAAATTTTCTCTAATCCAACGAGTGGCTCTGAAAAAATCCAGTGCGTTGTTGTTGTGCTCTTCAATTCCTGTTGCAACCGGAAAGATATTGGGATCGAAAATAATGTCCTGAGGAGGAAAACCAACCTCGTTGACCAAAATATCATAAGACCGTTGGCAGATTTCAATCCTTCTATCATAACTATCTGCCTGCCCATGTTCATCGAAAGCCATTACAATGGTTGCGGCTCCATACATTTTGATTTTCCTGGCTTGCTCAACGAATTCTTCCTTACCTCCCTTAAGCGATATGGAGTTTACAATACCTTTTCCCTGCACACATTTCAAGCCAGCTTCAATAATCTCCCACTTCGATGAGTCGATCATAATTGGCACCCTTGCAATATCCGGTTCAGCCGCAATCAGATTGAGGAACTTCACCATGCACTCCACCCCATCCAGAAGGCCTTCATCCATGTTGATGTCGATAATCTGTGCACCTCCTTCTACCTGATCTCTGGCTACCGACAATGCTTCATCAAATTGTTCTTCTTTAATGAGTCTCAGGAACTTCCTTGAGCCTGTTACGTTGGTTCTTTCCCCTACGTTAATAAAGTTGGACTCCGGTGTAACGGTAAGTGGTTCCAGTCCACTCAATTTCATAAATGGCAGATGGTGCCATTTGTATTCGTATGCTCCGGTATAATCTGGATGTAAACTCATTTTTTTAATGTACTTAGTCTCTGTTTACGGTTGTCTCCTTCGACGAGCTCAGGATGACAACCTAAGATCGCAGCTGATGCCGGGAATGTCATCCTGAGCTCGTCGAAGGAGACATTCCTTAAGGAGCTTTCACTATCAAACTGCTAGTTCCTTCTTCAATTCTCTAGGTTGGTATTTACTTGCCAGTTCAGCAATTGCTTTAATATGCTCCGGGGTTGTTCCACAGCACCCGCCCACCACGTTTAGTAGTCCTTCTTCAAGGAATACCCTGATCTGCTCTGCCATCATTTCGGGGGTTTCGTCGTATTCACCCATTTCGTTAGGCAGACCTGCATTGGGGTGGGCACTTACCATAAAACCTGCATTACGTGCCAATACCTGTAGATAAGGACGCAGCTCTTTCGCTCCGAGCGCGCAGTTCAACCCTATGCTGAACAAAGGCATGTGTGATACCGAAATCAAAAACGCTTCGGTAGTCTGGCCGCTAAGGGTTCTCCCAGACGCATCAGTAATGGTGCCCGAAACCATAATGGGCAGCTCTACATTTAGTTCTTGAAATGCGAGGTCGATGGCGAAGAGTGCCGCTTTTGCATTAAGTGTATCAAATACCGTTTCCACCAGCAGGCAGTGAACTCCCCCCTTGATCAAGGCTATGGTTTGCTCTTTATAGGCATCTACTAATTCATCATAAGAAATTGCCCTAAAGCCTGGGTCATTGACATCTGGCGAAAGCGAGGCTGTTCGATTGGTCGGGCCAATAGATCCTGCTACAAACCTCGGTTTATGGGGTTCTTTAGCTGTGAACTCGTCAGCCACTTCCCTTGCAATTTTAGCTGAATGGAAGTTAATGTCGTAAACAGCCTTCTCCAAATGGTAATCTGCCTGTGCAATCCAGGTGCCGGAGAAGGTATTTGTTTCAACAATGTCGGCTCCAGCTTCGAAGTATTGAGCATGGATTTCACTAATAATTTCCGGACGGGTTAGTGAGAGAAGGTCGTTGTTTCCCTTGAGCGGTGATTCGTGGTCTTCAAACCAACCTTTTCGAAAATCTTCTTCTTCCAGTTTATGCCTCTGAATCATGGTTCCCATGGCTCCATCCAGAATCAGTATCCTCTTCTTTGCTTCTTCTAATAAACTCATTCCACAATCGTATTAACGTTGTTTACTTAAATTAAACCGTATGAATCAGAAGAGATGTGTACTGTGAGATCCATTCTAACTCATCTTCCTCCACATAAGTGGAGCAGGATTTAGCACCATTTCTAACTATGTCTAGCCAGACGGTTGCCAAGGTTTCTCAGGGCCTGATCCCTCCACCTTTCTGTATAAGTTTTATTGTAGCTTTCTAAACTCTCTGAAAAAAGCAAAAATCTTCTTTCTGAACAGAATGAAAAGCAGTACATAAGGTACTATGATCAGCAGAATGATACCTGAGTTGATATCCATTGATGAGTTCTTGGCGTTTTCGCGACACATGGCGCATTGAGCCAAAAAATCAGAACTCAAAAACAGCATAGAAACCGTCGCAAGTATATATCTGAATCTGAACACTGCTCAAAATTAGGCAATCCTCAGTTAATGGCAATAAGAAGCTTGGATTTATCCGTAGTAGGGAGCTATCATAAAGTAAACCACAACTCCTGAAACCGCTACATATAGCCAAATTGGAAAGGTTCTTTTGGCAATCTTCCGGTGTCTGGCAAAATCATTTGTGATTCCACGTACGTATGTAATCAGTACCATTGGAATAATGGCAATCGACAGCAAAATGTGTGACACAAGAATGCCGTAGTAAATCCATTGGGATGTACCTACGCTTTGAGCTTCGGCAACAGATACAAAGCCATCAAAATTCGCATCACCGTAGAACGTGGTGTCACTGGTAATGTGATAAGCCACGTACATAAGCAAAAACATACACGACAGAACAATAGCAAATTTCATCAATGCCTCATGCCGTTTGCGTTTACCACCTTTTATAGCAACAACTGCAAGCACCAATACGATAGCGGTTAAACCGTTAATGCCGGCGTAGACGGGGGGTAGGAATGTCAAATCCACTCCGTCTATTTTAATTCCAAATAAAGCGGCAACGGCAATGGGCAAAGCGATGGACAGTATAATAACCCAAGGCTTTAGCTTTCTTGCTCTTTCGTAATCTATCTGATTGTTTTCGTCTGCCACTACTTGTAAGATTTAATTAGTTTTTCTGCGTCTTCAATAAGCCTATCTACCTCTACTGTATTTGTTCCGTCATACATTCCTCTGATTCGGTGAGTTCGGTCTACAAGCGCAAAATAAGGTGAGTGAAGGAAACCTCCCGGTGCCAACACATCTTCGTCGGTTGACATCATATAACTGTAAAATCCATGGTCATACAATGCCGATTTGCTTCCGGTAAGGAAATGCCATCTTTCAGTGTCAATTCCTCTTTTATCCACGTATCTTTTCAATTGCTCAACACTGTCTCTCGCAGGATCACAAGTATGCGTAAAGATCGTAATATCAGGCAGTGCATTACGAACCCGTTGCATTTGCCCGGTCATTGCCGGACACATTGTTGGACAATGTGTAAAAAAGTAGCTTGCCACGTACACCTCGCCCCTGGCGCTATCTCGGGTAATAATTTCTCCGTCCTGATTGGTAAAAACAAAGGTTTCTACCTCATGGTAGATCGTGTCTCCGTTTGTATCCACATCCCTGTTGCCAAGAATTGGAAGTACATTGTCTGGAGTTGCCTCACTACATGCAGCTAATAAACAAAACAATGGTAATATGAACCAGCTACTTTTTCCGGTCATTCCTTCTTTTTTGAATACACAGTAATGTGGCTAATCGCTCGGCTTCCATAATCGATGCATTATTGGTTGCCGGGAAATAACCTCGTAAATGCCCCTGGTGGTCTATCAGGTAGATCAACGCATTTGAGGCTCGCCTTCCAATGACATCATCGCGCATTTGAGTGTATGCGTTGCCTTTACCTTCAATTTCCACATCGTAAATAGGGTTGGTATCTCCGGTAACAAATTTCCACCTGTCAAAGTTGATGTCCTCACCATGATGATAAGGCAGGTCTTTGATCACTTTATCCGGATCGATTGGTGTACTATCATTGGAGACGATATGGGTAATCATCATCACTTCTTTTGTTTCTGATGATTTTTCCAGGCTCTTGTAAACATATTGATAGAACTGATTGATGGCCATGGGGCAGTTTTGAGGGCACGACTCCATTGCGGTAGTCATCAAAATCACCTTCCCCTTAAGCGTTTCGTTGTTTACTTTATTGCCCATGTGATCGGTGAACTCAAATGCCGGAACTTTGTAATAAACCGTATCCTCACCAACCACCTTCTTCGGTCCGTAGTAGGGTAAATCTGTAAACACGTGATTGGCTCCGTAGGCAAACAGAGCAATTAAAAAAGCCGGAATCCCAATGATTCCGGCAAATAGTAAAATCTTTTTTGTCTTCTGGTTTGTCTTTGTCATTACCTCTCCCTGTGGGCGAGATGTTAAGTATTACCAACCCGCTCGCATTACCTCGTTAATGTAGGTCGACTCGGTAATACAGATAAATATTAAGTAGCAGATGAACAGGATGTATGGCCCCAGAATCATCCACTTGAAACTCTTGGTTTCATCTCCAAGGTGCATGAAGACCAACACAATATAGCCCGCCTTAATGATGGTAAGAATGATGTAGAAAAGTTTGATTCCCAACCACCATCCAGCGGTCACATCCGTTCTTGGGAAATAAATCCCCACACCTACCTCAGCAATAGTGATGAGTGTAAGTATAGCAGTTACTTTCCAAATTTTCTTTCTGATTGCAATACCGTGCGCCTCATCATGATTCGCGCTCCTGGCATACTCTTCGTCTTTGTATAAATCGTCTCTTATCATTGTTCAGATCGATTAGGCTGATTACAGCAGGTAAAAGAATGTAAATACGAATACCCAAACAAGGTCTACGAAGTGCCAGTATAAACCGGACTTTTCAACCATTTCAAAATGGCCTCGCTTATCATAAGTACCTCTAACTACCTGAATAAGAATGATCAGGTTAATGATCACCCCCGAAAATACGTGGAATCCATGGAATCCGGTAATGAAGAAGAAAAAGTCCGCATAAGCCGGTGCATCTGGCGCATATTCATTCTCGGTAAGGTTTGCTCCTTGAATGTGGCTCTCAGCTCCCGTATAGAGCGCTTCAACCTCTTCCCAGTTTTCATCGCCAGCCTTCGCAGCCACTTCACGATATACTGCCCCTTCAATAGCTAAATCACCGGAACCTGTAACCAGTGCATTTCCATACAAGATGCCGTCTTTCATTATCGGGAAACGGCCATCTTCATTAAGAATAATATTTCCTGCTTCGTCCTTTGGTGCAGCAGCAATAGCTTCCTGAGCCTTCGCTCCGGTCCACGTGAAAGCCCCACCATCAATAAACTGCATTCTAAGGCTTGACAACTCCGGATGGTGTCCATCCATTTTCACATGGCCATGCTCATCGACAGCGTAGTCTAACTCAGCCACATAAGCCCAGCCTTCCTCAGTAAGGACCGCTCCGTGGTGTGAACCATGAATGAAGTGATACCACTCCCAGGCTTGTGAACCAACGAAAATAAATCCTCCAATAACGGTGGCGAAAAGCCATCCAACTACTTTTTTCTTTGCTTTTCTATGCCCGGCTTCAACGGCGAGTACCATCGTTACCGAAGAAACGATAAGGATGAACGTCATCAAAGCAACATAGATTAGCGGGAAATCTCCATCTGAAAATGGCAGCGCCCGGAAAACTTTTTCAGCAACCGGCCATGTATCTACTGAATGCCGGGCAAAACCGTAAGCTGTAAGTAATCCCCCGAATGTCAATGCATCCGACACAAGGAAAAACCACATCATTTGCTTACCGTACGATAGTCTGAATGGCGAGGCATTTCCACCCCATGCTACCGATTTATCAACTTCCTGCGCGTGAGCCATACTATGAAATTGAAATTAAATTCGTTTGCAAGTTTAATGATAATATTGAAAAAAGAAGAACAAAAACAACCACAATCCACCCAGTACGTGCCAGTACAACCCACCAAGTTTGATTTTCAAGTGATTATCGCTGCTAAAACGCTTATTTAGAGCCAATCTAAATAAGACGATCAGGTAAATCATCCCACCAATAATATGAGCAAAATGAACTAAAGTAACGACCCAGAAATATGCGCTGGTGTTGTTCTTATCTTCCCTCATCTTTCCATAATCATCGTCGCTGATTTCCGTGCGTAGTCTGGTCCAAACACCATCCTTAATCACAATTGGAAAATCTACTTTACCGGCCCGGTACTCAAACATAAACTCGCCCTTGCTTACATCTACCGGATTTCCATCGGTAGTTGTCAGCTTTCCATCCTTCACCACGATCTCCCGACCTTCTATGAAGGCTGTTGCCTCCACTCCGGCAATCTCATCCTCTGTAAGTACCAACTTTGGGTAATAAAACTTCTTATTCTCAAACTCCAGTTCTTCCTTGTTGAGGATAAAGGCAAAGTCTTCGCCATAAGTTCCTGTGAGTTTAAAATATTCCATTCCTAAATGAACGGCCAGCCCGAACTCGAATAGATTCTGCTTTTCAGATACATTCAGAACGTCTCCGTTTTCCCATTGCTGAACAGATTGCTGAACAGATTGCTGAAAGTTGACAGTTCCTTTTTTTACAGAAACAATCTGATACGGTTCCCACGAATTATCCATCTGAATCTTTCCTTCTGCCTGGGCAAAACTCCACTTTCGATCGCAAAGGTCTGCCGCCATCGCCTTGAGTTTCGCAACCTCATCTTCTGGCATAATAGAATCATTTAGTAAGTAATCCTGGCCATTGTGCTCGATCCGTTCACCGTCTTTCGCGAAGTAAAAATATTCTCCATAACGCCCGTACTCGTTAAGTATGTGTACAGCTACCAGATTGCCGCCAGACACCAGCTGCTTCCAACCCTGAAACTGGAAATACCCAAATGACAGACCTGAAACAAGTGCCAATCCCAGGCAAATAGTTATACCCGGTTTATTATCTCTCTTCGCGAGAAACTTCGCGAGAAATAGAAATAATGATCCAGCCACCACGGCTATTGTGCTATACAAAAAAGCGGTAGGAGGAATCAACTTCACCCACACTCTATCTCCGCTACTTTGTACTACGTATCCGGAGATAAAACCGGCAAAGATCATTACTACCGCAAAACAAAAAAGAACCAAAGTCTGAATCTTGGTCCTCTCAAATACTTCTTTGGGTAATTCTTCTGCAAATTCTTGTTTCACGAATCAGACTTTATCAATTATATATGCTATTTGCAGCACAGGTAAATAGAAAAAAGAGACAAACATTAAAGTGGTTGCATCTTTCACATCACACGACTTATAAAGCTTATAAGCAGGCCATGTAAATGCAAGAGTGGCAAGGGTGGCTATAATTATCGTTAAACTCCCCTTTGTCATCTCAAATGCCCAGGGAAGTAACGATACGGGTAGCATAAACATGGTGAATAGTAAAATCAACCATGCGGTTTGTTTGTTGGGTGTATCAGACAGAGGGAGCATCTTAAATCCGGCTCCCGCATAGTCTTTGGACGCCTTCCATGCAATGGCCCAAAAATGTGGAAACTGCCAAAAAAACTGAACCAAAAATAGAATCCCAGGTTCTAATCCAAACGTTTTCGATGCGGCAACATAGCCCAACATGGGCGGTACGCTTCCCGGAAAGGCTCCAACTAAAACAGATAGTGGAGTAATTCTCTTGAGCGGGGTATAAATAGCCACGTAAGAAACCAAAGCCAGTAACCCCAGAATAAAACTTGAAGGATGAATTAGCAGCAACAATCCCAGTCCGACAACACCAAATACAATCGACACAACCAACGCCTCGGTAACCGACATTCTTCCAGCAGGCAAAGGCCGGTTTTTGGTCCGGTTCATTTTCTTATCCAGGTCGCGTTCTATAATTTGGTTGAATCCGTTTGATGATCCCGTCACCAAAAAACCACCAACAATCAGGTATAGAAACTCCTGCCAATTGAAAACCCCGGGAGCCATCGCGTAGCCCGCGGTTGCAGAAAACACCACCAACGATGCCAACCGAAACTTAGTAAGGGCAACGTAATCCGAAAACTTACTCACTTGTTCTTTTCCGATACTGGATATTTCTGTTTTCTCCGACTCCAAGTCTTGTCTTTGGGAATCCGTGGCAAAAGTAATGATTAATGCAATAGTTGCTGTGGTTTTCTCTTAGTGTTTAGATAACCTTTGCTCTATTTCACAACCGTGAATGCTAAACATCGTGAATTACCTGATGACGGTTACGTGGCCGACCATATTCTTTATTTCGATCGAATCGGGCTGTCTGTAGATTAATTTCCAAACATAGACGTCTTCTTGTGCCGGATATTGCAAGCTCCCGGCAAAAGTGCTGCCATCCCAACCCTGGCCGGGCACATCGGAACTCCATATCAACTCTCCCCACCGATTAAAGATCATGAACTCATATTCGACAGGTGTGAACCCATAAATGCTCGGATAGAACAAGTCATTTTTTCCATCACCATCCGGTGTAAATGAGTTGGGAACGTAAATAGTTTGCAGAGAGTCTACTACCACCAGCTTACATGTCGTGTCGGCGCATCCAATAGTATTGTAGGCTTCCAAACATACGTTGAAGTAGCCCGGTTCAGTAAATGAATGCACCACATCTGCCGTATTATAAGTTGTGTTTTCAACAGACCAAACATAGGAAACGGCATCGGAGCTCATGTTTGTAAAATCAACTTGCGGTTCCAGTTCAGTAGTATGCTCCGGAGAGGCGTTAAAAGCAGCGAGAGGACTCTCCACCACACAGATTTGATTTGGGTGAATGACACTCTGAGTACAACCGTTGATATCGGTTACGGTTAAACTTAGATCGTAACACCCAGCGCTTGAGAAAGCAAAAGTTTGCGGCCCGCATGCGTTCATTTGGGTTCCATCGGACAAACTCCATAAACAGTCTACTGCGGTCGAATCGCTTGAATAATCTGCAAGCACTTCTAAAACGGGACACCCTAGTGAATCCGAAATACTGGTTACAACAGAAGGCAGTTCATTTACTACCACAATTATGGTGTCTGCTCCACCGCACATGGAGGAAATCGTGTAAATGATCTCATGTGTCCCAACACCTGCAACTGCCGGGTCAAAAAGTCCAAACGTCGGATTGGCAATCCCGTTTCCTGACCAGTCTCCCCCCGGCAAATCTGCCTGAAGAAAATCGGCCGGGCCATCTGCGCACCATTCTGATGGCGGGGTAATGGTTGGGATTTGATCGGCCAGCACGTTGAAGGTAACATCGTCAGAACTCGGACAAACACCTGTTATTGTATAGGTTAGAGTGTATGTCCCCGGACCAAATAACGACGGATCAAACTCTCCTGTAGCGACATTGGTTATTCCATCTCCATCCCAGGTACCTCCCGGGTTGATTGCTGACAGCGTTATCAATCCGGCAGATTCGCAAATATCAGCCTGTGGATTTACTGTTGGGTCTACAATAGCATTAACGGTAATATCTTCAGTATCCGTAGCACCACAACTTCCGGTAATATTGTAGGTGATTGTATGGGTACCTACTCCCGCTACTGCCGGATCAAAGGTTCCAAGTGCCGCATCAGTAATACCGGTTCCCGACCATGTTCCTCCTATTGTGGCTGCCGCCAGATTAGTAGGTGCTTCGTTCTCACAATACGGGCCGGCGGATGAGATCGTGGCATCAGCCAACGAGTTTATGGTGACATCAACATTTGCCGTGTCGTTAGGGCAGGCTCCCGGCCCACTTACCACATATTGGTAGACGGCACCTGGATCTACCGACGGATCTAAAACTCCTGTTCCACTTGCCATCGCAGGTAGCCAAACACCTCCTGCATCAGCCGGGGATACAAGAGTGAGAAGGTCAATAGCAGGGTCATTTATGCAAATGACCAAAGCAGAATCGTGCCCCGCATTTACCGGCGTATCTACAGTAATCATAACCGTATCTGCATCCCCGCATCCTCCGGCTATAGTATAGGTGATTTCGTGCGCTCCCGCTCCTGCCACTCCCGGATCGAATGTGCCCAACGTGGGGTCTGTAATCCCCACTCCAGCCCAGGCACCTCCACCACTGGCAGCCGTTAGTCCATATGCCGCATCTACTTCACAGAAGTTCGGAGGAATGGTTATCGTCGCATCGGACACACCTCCAACCGAAACAGTAACAGATGCTGTGCTGTCGGGACATACACCTCCACCACTCACCGTATAATCGTAAACACCAGCCGGATCGACATTCGGATCAAATAAGCCTGTTCCACTTGCCATCACCGGTGCCCAGGTTCCTCCCACATCAGGGGTGCTTCCCAGGCTATTGAAGAGGTCTGCCGCGGCATCGCCTGGACAGAAATTAATCGCGCCATCAGTTCCTGCTGTTGGAGGGTTTTGGATAAAAACTTCTACCGAATCCCGATCCAGGCAAATTGGGGCAAAATAGACATCGTCCATTAGGAAATCATTTCCACCAGTTGCCACATTTTGATTTGTTACACATATAGTTACGCTTGTTGCCGCTCCGGAATTCCAGGTAGCGGAAAACTCCTGCCACAAACAGGCTGTTGGAGAGGTAGAAAATACAGGTCCTAAGGCAGCCCCGTCTATTGAAAACTGCAATTGCGCAACATTCGGATCGTTGATCGCATTTGCTACCCATGTGGAGAACATGTAATCTGTACCAGGTGTAACGGAAATAGTTTGACACCATACATTGGTGCCGGCAACACTTGAGCCATTAACGACCATCATTTGTCCGGCGCCCGAAGTATGATCTGTACATGCAGAAAAGTTGGTATGTCCGAGTTGCGGGTTGTTCAGTACCTCATAAGTTCCTGGATTTGACAAAGGCCCCCAGGCTCCACCAGTTCCATTCGTATAACCTGAATTGAAGAAATTATCTCCCATTTCAAAATCTCCATTCTGCACTTGATTGGTACCTAAAACCCCTACTTCACACCAGTAGGTTCCAGCGGCTGAAGCTGTGTAAGTTTGATTTGTAGAACCATCCTGCCACAAATAGGTATCGAATCCAGCCCCGGCATCAAAGGTTATGCTTTCTCCCAGGCAGATTGTAGTGTCGTTTCCTAAATCAACGTCAGCGTTGGCAATATTCACGGTAAAAGTCTGTTCATCCGAGCAAACTGGTGGCCCGGTAGTAGCGTCGTACGCATAAAGTGTTGTGGTGGCATTTAATACCTGACCAGGCAAATATTGAGTGCCCGTTCCTCCTATTGCATCATAATAAGCTTCATTCCCGCTTAATCCGGTACCCGTTATCGGTAGCAAAGTGTATGAGTCGCAGACTGTAACGTCAAGCAGAGGGTCTAACTGCGGGCCTGTGGCAACTGTAATATCAACGGTTGCAATGCTGTCGGGGCAGGCTCCCACCCCAGGAATTGTGTATGTATACGTCCCGCTGGCATTGGTTGAGGGATCGAATGTACCAAGATAGCCTCCGGCCAATACCGAAGGTCCGGACCATGCACCACCGTTGCTTAAGGGGCTTTGGATGGAATTATAAAGATCCAGTGGAACATCGGAGCTGCAGTACGCTCCTGCATTGGCATTATTAGTCGGCATAGCACACCGCTCCAGCAGCACATCGTCCATGGAGCAGTCGTTATTTCCGACTCCTCCGGCAATATTGGTATAGACCTCAAAGCGAATTGTTGTGGTGGTTGGAATGATTTGACCGGTATTGTACTGCACCCACGGTCCACCCACTACCAAACTTGTGGTTTGATGTAAAATAACTCCCGTTCCATCATACACGGTTAGTCTTAAATCCACATCCGGGACTCCTCCCCATGTATTGCTGAACCAGGCTGATAGCTGATAAGTTTGATTCGGACAAACGTTATAGGTTCGGTCGTAAGCAACTCCCTGAAACCCATTTTGAAAATTCATGTAAACAGAAGTCGCTCCGGTTCTAACAGCCCAGTTTTGTGGGGTATTGTGATAGCAAGATCCAGGCACCAGGTCCGGAATGGTTCCGGAATATTCGAAACTATCGTAATCCAATGAATCCATGTTAGTACAGCAGGTATTTACCGTAACCACCACATCCGCCGATTGGGTTGGACAAGTACCACTACCAACCGTGTAGGTGTAGGTTCCCGCTGGATCTACCGAAGGATCAAAAACTCCAGTTCCACTTGCCAAGGCGGGCGACCAGGTTCCTCCTCCGTCGGGAGTGCCCCCGAGTGAACCAAATAAATCAACTGCCGGATCCCCTGAACACAGGTTAATAGTACCATTGGTTCCAGGATCGGTACTTATACAGGTTACGGTAATATTATCAATTTGCCAGTACTCAGACCCCGCCCAGCACTGCATAGCGATTCTAAGAAGTAAATCATTGCCCGTTACCGTCATGCAACCAGTAGAATAGGTAACCGCCGTTTCGTCATCGGCAATGACGTTCAGCCCAGCACAACCTCCTGAGCAGAAATATGAATTACCAGGATCGGTCCAGCCACTGCCGTCAATGTCGTATTGAAATGACACCCAATCCGCAGAATTACAACCCGTACCGCAGGCTTCCATGGTTCCAACGCTGGTAACGTCGAACGAAATTTCGATATAATCGCAATTGCTAATATCAATTGGAGTATCCGTGGTCCACTCTGCTTCGCCATTGGTGTCATTAGCTTCCAGCACCCCTCCCTGAACTTCAAGATAATCTCCTGCCAGACAAGTTGGACAAGCCGTCGTCCAGGGCACTCCGGAGTCGATTCCGGTGGTAGAACCATTGGCCTCATCAAAAGTTTCCTGAAAAATCACCTGGGCATTACAAGGCTTCACTCCTGCTCCAAACATGGAGCAAGCCAGCACTAAAAAAATGTAAGTCCCGATACGCTTCAACATAACTTCTCTTCCAATCACGATACGGTGGCAGCAAGTACTGCCCAGGTTGTTCGTATCCAATAGACGAGACAAAGGTACGCGGGTTGTGTTACATGAACGTTAAATTCCCCAGTAAAAGTGGATTCCTAAATCCTTTTAGGTTTTTCTATAATTTCAGGGCACGCACGTGGTTTGCGTAAACTATCGGGTAAGCTTTTTGTATTTGATACGCTGTGGAATAATTTCTCCCCCCAGGCGCTTCTTGCGGTTCTCCTCGTAATCTGTGTAGGTGCCTTCAAAGAAATACACTTCCGAATCTCCTTCGAATGCGAGAATATGGGTACAAATTCTATCTAAAAACCACCTATCGTGAGAAATAACTACTGCGCAACCAGCAAAGCTTTCTATCCCTTCCTCCAGTGCTCTCAAAGTGTTTACATCGATGTCGTTGGTAGGTTCATCCAGCAATAGTACGTTTGCCTCTGTTTTTAATGTCATGGCCAGGTGCAGTCGGTTTCTTTCACCACCTGACAACACCCCAACTTTCTTCTGTTGATCGCTTCCGGCAAAATTGAAGCGCGAACAATAGGCCCTGGCATTAATTGATTTCCCTCCGATTTCAATCACCTCGGCACCTCCGGAAATAACTTCATAAATGGACTTTTCGGGATCAATGTCTTTATGGGTTTGATCCACATACCCTATCATCACGGTATCACCTATTTTGATTTCACCCTCATCTGGCTGCTCCTCACCCATGATCATTCTGAAAAGGGTTGTTTTACCTGCGCCGTTCGGGCCAATAATTCCAACGATTCCTGCCGGTGGCAGGCTAAAAGTAAGGTCGTCGATCAGTACGCGATCTCCAAAGGCTTTGGTTAGGCCAACGGCATCAATCACATTACTTCCCAACCTTGGCCCGTTTGGAATCGGAATTTCAAGTTTAGCCTCTTTCTCCATTGCATCCTGGCTGGCCAATTGTTCGTAGTTTTTGAGTCGTGCTTTCCCTTTTGCCTGCCTTCCTTTGGCTCCTTGCCTAACCCATTCAAGTTCTCTTTCGAGTGCTTTCTTCCGCTTGCTTTCTTGCTTTTCTTCCTGGGCTAATCGTTTGGCTTTTTGGTCCAGCCATGAGGAATAGTTTCCTTTCCACGGAATGCCTTGCCCCCTATCCAGTTCCAGAATCCAACCTGCCACGTTATCGAGGAAATAACGATCGTGAGTAACGGCAATTACCGTTCCGCTGTAATTCTGCAGATGTTGTTCTAACCAATGTACCGACTCAGCGTCAAGGTGGTTAGTGGGCTCATCCAGCAATAAAATATCCGGCTGTTTCAACAATAATCTGCACAGCGCGACCCTTCTTCTTTCCCCTCCGGATAAATTCTTGATTGGGGTATCTCCCTCTGGAGTTCTGAGGGCATCCATTGCCAATTCTAACTTAGAATCCAAATCCCAGGCATCCAACTGATCAATTTTCTCCTGCACTTTCCCCTGACGCTCTATCAGATCGTTCATCTTATCAGGATCATTCATGATTTCCTCATCCATGAACTTATTGTTGATCTCCTCATATTCGGCCAAAACGTCAACTATTTCCTGAACGCCTTCCTGCACTACTTCCCTTACCGTTTTATCCTCATCAAGTTTTGGCTCCTGTGGCAAATAACCTACGGTATACCCTGGTGAGAAAACTACTTCACCCTGGTAGTTCTTATCCTCCCCGGCAATAATTCGCATAACGGTTGATTTACCTGCTCCATTAAGACCGAGAATTCCAATCTTCGCCCCATAATAAAATGAGAGGTAAATATCCTTGATGATTTGTTTTCCTTGTGGCGTAGTTTTACTCACGCCTACCATTGAGAATATAATTTTCTTATCGTCTGACATCTAAGTAGTTTTTATCCTTATTCCTCACTTACCGGATCAGGGAGATAGCGAAGATAAAGGCTTTAACGAGAATTTCACTGGCTTTCATCCGGTATTTTTCCAGCTTTCAAATATCGAAGTAAATAATGATGTTTTAGGTAGCTGGCCTGCGCCGAAATCCGGCAAATCGTAAACCCTTTTGCTCCATCCAGAATACCGAGTTTAATGAAGTAGTCACTAACGAATCTAGCTACCGGTGAGAAGATTATTTTGAACACGTTGGTTCTTTTCCCCTTTCTGTAACGTTCCTGTGCAACGAGGCGGGCAAACTTACGGGCTTGTGCTTTGTGTTCTTCAACTGTTCGGAAAGTATAATGAAGTAAATCTCCTTTGAGGTGGTACAGGTTCACATCTCCTGCCAACTCTACTTGCTCATGGATGGTTCCCACCCACCTGGCTTTGTCTTTGGGCCAAATTCTGATCTTAGTATCCGGATACCACCCGCAATGACGAATGAACTTCCCACAATAATTCGTTAGTCGATTAAAACTATAGGCTCTTCCACTTACCTCCGATTTCATTGCAACAATCTGTTGTTTCAAGGTGTCATCCGGAACTTCATCGGCATCAAGTGACAGAATTAAATCGCCAGTAGCCAAACTGTTCGCATAATTTTTCTGACTGGAATAATCATCGAATTTACGTTGATACCATTGAACATTGTATCGGTCGCAGATTTCCTCAGTTCGATCGGTGGAAAATGAATCAACAATTACAATTTCATCAACGATCTCCTTCACCCCGTTGATACAAGCCCCGATATTCTGCTCTTCGTTATACGTTATGATTACCGCCGAAATTGTTTTCATCTCCTTATCAGACAAATATAGTTTAGCCAGCCTGATAATTTCTTTTAGGAACGCTATTTGCAATTAATATCGAACATTAACTTTGTGCTGAAGTACATGAGATTTACTTTAATCTGGATATTGACTTTTTTCTGTGGCGTCTCATTGGCGCAGTCAAATCTGGGTGTTATTAATCAGGTGGGGAAAATGTTTTACCTGAGCCTGGATGATCAAATGCTAGTAGATACACCTGACAGTGCCTTTAAAGTTTTAAATGTTCCGGAGGGATCGCACGAGCTGTCTATTGCATTGTTGAGCGGAAAGAGAATGTCCCAACCAATTCATTTGGAAAGTGGCACAGAATACTGGTTTGAAGTAGTGGCTGATTCCAGCAGGGAACGAATTGGCTTTTACAATACTTTCCCGATGGATCAATCGGATACCATAACCGTTGGCAGAACCATTTTGAAACTTTCCGGGAGTACTCCAACCGGTGAAGCAGATGTGGTTGGCGGCACAAGTCGTGCCAGTTTAACAACAGGGGCTGTTGAGCTGCCTTACGCAGACAGCACTTTCGTGCTTGATTCTGCAGCACTAGACAGCATCTCCAGGTTGGACTTCAGCTTACGTTATAAGGGTAGGCGTGGTTGTAATGATCCTGTTCGTTCTTTCGACAAGCAAATAGAACGGTTACAGAACGAAGAATTTAATAGCAGGCGCCTTTCCAAAGCTAAAAGCAGCCTGTCCGGACAATGCCTCACGGTAGAACAGATTGACCAGGTTCTCTCTTTATTCGAATTTGAAGATCACAAACTTGAGATACTGCAGGTGGTAAAACCCAATGTCTTCGATTTGGATAATGTCATGTTTCTTTCTGAACAATTTGCCTTATCCAGAAATCAGGAGAACTTTAACGAATTGTTTGAGCTTCATGAATAGTAGGTGGGTCATAATCGGCGGATCCTTGATTATATTAATAGGTGTGTGCCTTGGTGCCCTTGGGGCACACGCACTGAAAGCGCACCTGGATGCTGACAGGTTGGAATCTTTTCATACTGGAGTGAGGTACCAAATATATCATGGGCTTGGTATGCTTATGCTTTGTGCCTTAAGCCATCAATTTGGCCTTAAACTAAAATGGGCTGTGCGATTAATGTTTCTTGGGGTTCTGCTTTTTTCAGGCTCCATCTATCTGCTATCCATACGAGACATGATCGGCATTTCCAGCTGGGCAGGAGTGCTTGGTCCAATCACACCAATCGGTGGGTTATCACTTATTACAGGTTGGCTTTTAACTTTGATAAGTGCCTGGAAGCTTAGGTAAATGGCTCATCAGTAGTTTTCAACAACTCGCGTAAACTGTGGATAAAACAGTCATTTCGTATCAATGTACCGAAATGATTGTCGTAAGTTTGTTATACCTAAACATGGCAAAGCCCCGTAAAAACAGCGGCTGGCAGCCACAATAAAGGAATATGAATGAATATGGATTAAAGTCTAAGCACGCGAATCTGGCTTCGCTTGGACTGGGGAATGTAGCAAATGCATTTTGGAACCTACCACCGGCACAACTTGTTGAAGAATCTATAATCCTGGGGATGGGAGAACTTGCTTCTTCCGGAGCACTCGCCATTGATACTGGCGAATTTACCGGCAGATCGCCGAAGGACAGGTTTATCGTAGAAGACGATGTGACCAGAGACACGGTATGGTGGGGTGATATAAACATTAAGTTTGACAGCGAAAAATTTGACCTGTTGTACGGTAAAGTATGTGCATATCTGTCTAACAGAGACGTCTATGTGAGAGACGCCTATGCATGTGCCGATGATCGGTACCGTTTGAACTTGAGAGTGGTTACCGAGTACCCCTGGTCTAATCAGTTTGCAAGCAATATGTTCTTGCGTCCAACTGCGGAGGAAATAGAAAATTTCAGCCCGGAATGGCATGTCATCTGTGCTCCTGGATTTAAAGCAAATCCTGAAGTAGATGGAACCCGTCAAAAGAATTTTGCCATCGTTAACTTCACTGAAAAGAAGATTATTATCGGTGGTACCGGGTATACAGGCGAGATCAAGAAGGGGATTTTCTCTGTCCTTAATTATATCCTGCCTCAGGAAAGAAATACGCTTTCGATGCACTGCTCAGCGAATATTGGGAAAGAAGGAGATACAGCTATCTTTTTTGGGCTATCGGGCACCGGAAAAACAACGCTTTCAGCCGACCCTAACCGTAAGTTGATTGGGGATGATGAGCATGGCTGGGCAGATGGTTCGGTTTTTAATTTTGAAGGTGGTTGTTATGCCAAGTGCATTGATCTGAGCGCGGAGAAAGAACCACAAATCTGGAGTGCGATTAAGTTCGGAGCGATACTCGAGAACATCAATTTCCACGCTGGGACGTCGGATGTTGATTTTGCAGACTCTTCAAAAACGCAAAATACCAGAGTAAGTTATCCGATTCACCACATCAAGAATATTGCTGAAGGTAGCAAGGGAACTACACCTAAGAATATCTTTTTTCTTACAGCCGATGCATTTGGAGTATTGCCTCCCATTTCCAGATTGGACAAAGGTCAGGCAATGTACCACTTCATTTCGGGGTATACTGCGAAAGTTGCTGGAACCGAGGCGGGCATTGACGAGCCTGTTACTGCATTCTCAGCGTGTTTCGGAGCTCCTTTCCTTCCATTACATCCTACCAAATACGCTGAGATGTTAGGGAGAAAAATCACTGAGAACAATGTGAATGTATGGCTGGTAAATACCGGATGGACCGGGGGTCCTTATGGCGTAGGTAAGCGAATGCAGCTTAAGTACACAAGAGCTATGATTACGGCAGCATTAAATGGTAAGCTGGATAATGTGCCTTACACAACTCACGAAGTGTTTGGACTTGCAATGCCAACGGAATGTGAAAATGTTCCCTCTGAGGTGCTTAGTCCAAAAAATACATGGGCTGATAAGGCTGCCTATGATGCCAAGGCCAATCAACTGGCGGAAGCATTTGTAAATAATTTCGAAAAATTCAGTTCGCACGCGAATGATGAAATTATAGCTGCCGCACCAAAGGTATCTACTGCCGTATAATTTCATTTTAACAAGTTTTAATAGCCCTGCCTTCGTGAGAACGGCGGGGCTATTTATTTTTGTAACAGCACGACCAAATTGAGTTATAGTTTTTAACAACCAACCTGAATGAATAAAGTACTGACTGTTCTTCTCCTTTGTCTTTTCACAACCATTGTTAACGCACAAGAACAATCAAATAAGTCAGACACTATTCAGGACTCGGTTTTAAGAGACGCTCCCAAGGTATTTTTGGATTGCTTTTACTGCGACATTGTTTACATGAAGCAAAATGTACCCTTTCTAAACTATGTAAGAGACAGAAAAGTCGCTGACGTGCATGTACTTGGAACCCGAATTGAAACTGGTGCCGGTGGTTGGGAAGAGTCATTTGAATTTATTGGACAGAAGAGATTTACAGGTATGAACGACACACTAAGGGTAATTATTGAACCAAATGCCACTAGTGATGAAAAGAGACAACAAGAAACGGCCATCTTTAAAATGGGAATGATGCGGTATGCAGCTAAGACTGAGATCGCGCAACTTTTCACCATCGAATTCTCTCAACCGGTAGACCAAACCGACGTGGAAGATAAATGGAATAACTGGGTTTTTGAGCTCGGTGGCAACGGCAGCATGCAAGGAAGCGATGTGCAAAAAAACACAAGTTTCTGGACATACATCAATGCGCGGAAAGTAACTCCTGAATTTCGATTCAACCTTGATCTGAGAGCCGACTATTTCGAAACTCAAACCACATTGTCTGAATATACATTCAGATCCATTCTCAAAGGCCAGGACTTTGGTTCAGAATTGGTTTGGAGTTTATCTGACCATTGGTCCGCAGGCTTGTTCACCCAGGGCCGCACGTCTGTTTTCAACAACTACGCATTTACCTATAACGTAACGCCCGCTATAGAATACAACATTTACCCTTATTCTGTTTCGGCTAAAAAACAGCTTAGAATCTCCTATATGGCTGGAGCTGGACATAATTGGTATAATGACACGACTATCTTCAACAAAGACTTTGAGTTTTTAGGCAGTCATGGGCTTAACATGTCATACCGCGTAAGAGAACAATGGGGCAATGTGAATTTCTCTCTATGGAGCAATCAATATTTTCACAACTTAAACCTATATAGTTTTGGTGCCTGGACAAGCTTGAATTTGCGGCTGGCGAAAGGGTTTAACTTTAACATGAGTGGGAATTTTGGCGTAACCCAGGATCAGATTTCCCTCTCTAAGGAGGGGCTCTCGGACGAAGAACTATTGGCCAATCAAGGTCAGAGGGCGACCAATTATACATACTACCTGGGAGTGGGAATTAATTACACTTTTGGATCAATTTTTAATAGTGTGGTAAACCCAAGATTCGGTTGATTGTGTAATTTGGAGGGTGCAACTATTCTATTCGGAACATATTCTTGATACGATTCACTTCCTTCCGGAAGATGAATCGAAACACCTGGTTCGGGTTTTACGCAAAAAATTTGGTGACACCATTCATTTAACTGATGGTAAAGGGCATTTATTTGAATGTAGAATAGTTGA
The DNA here is from genome assembly GCA_965267315.1 of Parvicellaceae bacterium. Taxonomy (GTDB): domain Bacteria; phylum Bacteroidota; class Bacteroidia; order Flavobacteriales_D; family Parvicellaceae. The sequence continues at coordinate 1,560,338 of OZ253949.1, read as the reverse complement.
TGACCACCCCAGGAGATGTAGTTTAGAAGTGGTTAATAAGCAATGGTGGGAAAATCCCATGAAAAGGGAAGTACACCTTGCCTTTGCACCAACCAAGAGTAATGACCGAACTGAATGGTTTGTTGAAAAGGCAGTTGAAATTGGAGTTACCACTATCACTCCACTTGTTTGCGATCACTCTGAACGAACCAAATTAAAACCAGAGCGTTTACAGAAACTGGCTATCTCTGCAATGAAGCAGTCGAATCGATTCTACCTTCCTAAACTTAATAAACTGATTTCTTTTGTTGAATTTGTCGAATCGCACCATTCCCATCAGCGGCTCATTGCACATTGCCATGCTGGGAATAAAACCGAGCTTATAAAGTTGGAGCTCCAATCGCAAGTTACTTTGTTGATTGGTCCTGAAGGCGATTTCAGTGATGCTGAAGTTATCAAAGCCAACGAATACGGTTACGAGTCTGTTTCTTTAGGTAAAGCCCGTTTAAGAACGGAGACGGCAGCCATTTCCGCATGTACCTTGCTTAATCATATAGATTAAAATAAAAAACCCGCCAGTTGTTAACGACGGGTTCTTATTACCATTTCTCTATCCAACGTTACTTGAGTAGCGTGACATGTCCTTTATAAATTTTCTCACGATTCGTGGTAGCGTCTTTAACCCTTATTAACCACACATAAACATCGGTTTGAGCTATTTCGGTACCACCTTTTGCGCTTCCATCCCATCCAACATCGGGGAAGCTTGATTGGAATATTTCTTCTCCCCATCTATCGAAGATCAGCATATTGAAACTGGTCACATCGTACCCATTCAATCTCGGTAAGAAAACATCGTTGACTCCATCCCCATCTGGCGTAAATGCATTAGGTACATATAGTAAGAACTCGTCATCAATAATCACCGTCTGGCAAACAGAGTCCATACAACCGCTTCCATTTATAGCCGTGAGGCATACTTCGTAAGAACCAGGCACACTGTCGGGGAATACATGCACCGGATGAATATCGGTTGAAGTTTGACCTCCGTAACCGAAATCCCAGTCGTAACTGCTAGCGTTGATTGAAGTGTTGTTGAATGAAATTTCCGTATTTACAATCGTAGTTGGTTGCGGACCAAAAGTGAAATCAGGTACAGGCACGTCCCAAACACATATATAGCTGGTTAATACAGTATCCGAACTACAACCATCAGGAGAAACAACTTTCATCACCACATCATAACATCCCGGAACCGTATAGGTGTGGGTTGGATTACAATCGGTTGAACTGCTGCCATCACCAAATTCCCAACTACACGCGGAAACCATTACCGGATCAGTATCATTAGAGAAGTTAACCGTTAATGGAGTACAACCATCATAACTATCTGCCGACATCAGAAGATCCGGTTGTGGCAACACCGTAATTGTAACGGTATCCAGGAATACATTTGGCGTTTCACATCCATCAGAAAGTTCAACTACATAATTGGTAGTAACCGGTGGTGATACCAGATGATAGTTCCCCATCAGAACCGTAGCATCCTGATCGTTGGTCCAGGTAAATACAATATTCCCATCTCCACCGTTTCCATCGGCCTGCAAAACTGCTGTGTCTCCTGGACAAATTGACTGATTGCTATACGACAACCCTGCCAGTGGTGGCAATACCGTAACTGTAACCATTTCATCGGTGGTTGTACAACCATTACCATCTGTGATAAACACCGTATAATCCGTTGTGGTAACCGGTGACACAGCCAATGGACTTCCTGTTCCTGCTGTGCCCCAATCATAAGTATAAGGGAGGGTTCCTCCAGATCCGTAAGCCTGGATATTGGCCGTTCCTCCCACGCAAATCGTTGTGTCATTACCAGGTGCTATCGACAACGGTGTTGGCTGCCCAACTGTAATTGTAGTATCCGTTAAACATCCAGCTGCGTCCTGTGCCTGAACGGTGTAAGTTCCTGCACAAAGTCCGTTAAAAGTTCCGGAAGTTTGGAACGTTAATCCACCATCAATTGTAAACTGATCTGCGCCGGGGGCGGTAACCGTAACCGTTCCCTGACAATCTCCAGTACACAGCTCATCTTGAATAGCTACTCCGGTAATTACAAATGGTGCTGGCTCATTTATGGCAAAACCAATTGTATCAATAACACAACCATTAGCATCGGTAACCACCAAATCATAAGTACCTGCACACAAGCCTGCGATGCTGGTAGAAGTTGTTGGAGCCCCAGTAGACCAGGCATAATCATAAGGGAAGGTCCCCCCACCAATCACCGCATCTGCAGTTCCATCACAGTAGCCACTACAAACTGCATCGGTAGTAGTAAATGTCATTGTTAGTGCCGTAGGCTCGTTAATAACCACAGTTCCGGTTGCTGTACAACCATTTCCATCCGTTACAACCAAATCATAAGTGCCCGCACACAATCCCGTAAAGTTGGTTGTTGCGCTGAAGGTGGCCCCATTATCAATACTGTATTGATACACCCCATCACCTCCTGATGTAGAAGCGAAGTCTATAGCACCATTACAAGCACCAAAACAGGTAACGTCTGTTAAATTAGTGGTGAATGCCATAGCCGCAGGCCCCCCAACAGCTACCGATCCGAATACTACACATCCGTTGGCATCTACTGTTTCAATATTATGAGTACCGGCACATACACCTGTAAATATGTTACTTGCCTGCAGCGCGCCTCCATCAATTCCATATTGGAATGCCGGCGTACCTCCTGTTAGCTGAACATCAATGGTTCCGTCACACGAACCAAAGCAAGTTTCAGGAGTTGTATTTAATGAAGTAATAATCTGAGCCGGATCGTTGTTCACATTTACAACCTCGCAGTAAACACATCCATTTCCATCTCTGATACAGATATCATAGGCACCTGCCGGTAATAAGTCAAAGAAATTGCTTGCACCATAGGTTACTCCGTTGTCTATGCTATACTCGTAAGTACCAGATGAGCCTCCTGCTGCAGTAACCGTAACCGAACCATTGTTGGTTCCACATGAAGTAGTCTGGATTACGGTTGTAAATGATAGTGCGGTTGGTTCGGTTACTGTCTCTACACCAATCGCCGTACAACCATTAGCATCCATTACCACCACGTCATAATTACCAGCACATAAACCTGTAAATACATTTGACGCCTGGAATGTGCCCCCATTATCTACACTATACTGCATTGTACCTGTACCACCATTCTCAGTAATGGTAAGTGTACCATCGCATGGACCATTGGCACTATTACAAGAATTTGGAGTTTCAACCGCAGTATAGGTCAATTGCACTGGTTCCGTTATTGTTTCGGTACTGGTTGCAGTACAGCCACTAGCATCCTGAACTACAACATTATAGTTTCCGGCACAAAGTGCGGTAAACGAACTATCAGTTTGGAAATTAGCTCCATTATCATCACTAAACGTATATCCTCCAGCTCCGCCTGTTACACCTGTAATATTAATCTCTCCAATACATTGGTTAAAACAATCCAAATCTACAGTCGTAACATTGTAAGTAACCGGAGCCGGATCTGTTAGCGTGGCAGATGAACTAGCCTGACAACCGTTTCCGTCTTCTATAGTAACATTAATCGTTCCTGCACAAAGTGCATTAAATACGTTTGATGCCTGGAAAGTACCTCCACCATCAATGCTAAACTGAATGGCTCCCGATCCTCCGGATGCAAAGACTACGATAGAGCCATCACATGATCCGGCACATGTTGGATCGGTAATCTGGATACTGTCCACCGTTGGTGCTCCTGCATTGTTTAGCACTACAACATTGGTGTCTGCACAACCATTTCCGTCCTGAACAATCACATCATAGGTGCCAGCAGTAGCTCCAGTCAGTTGGTTAGAAGGCCCGTAATTAGCGCCATTATCAAAGCTATAAGAGTAGTTCCCATCTCCACCGGCTGCTGTAATATCTATCGTGCCATTTGCCGCTCCACACGTAGCGTCAACCACTGCAGAAGTGAACGACACAGGCACCGGATCTGTAAGTGTTACTGTTGCAAATAACTTACATCCATTGTCATCTTCTACCACGCAATCATAAGTTCCTGCGCACAATCCAGTAAACAATGGCGTGGTAACTGTTGTAGTGCCATTGTCAATGCTATAAGTGATCGTACCTGTACCTCCCGTTGTAAACAGATCAATGGTTCCGTCGCAGCCTCCTGCACAGAGAGGATCCGTCTGTGTTAAAGCCATGTTTAAAGGTGCTGGTTCAGCAATAACAGAAGTAGCTGTTCCCTGGCAACCATTTCCATCTTCCACGATTACGTCATAAGTTCCGGCACATAATGCTGCAAACGTTCCTCCCGGTTGGAAGGTAGTACCGTTGTCTACACTATACTGATAATTTCCATCTCCACCGGACACTGCAACAATATCCAACTCTCCCTGGCAAACAGACTCACACAATAAGTCAGTAACATTTACGGTAAAGTTAATTGGGGCAGGTTGATTTAGTGTGGCCGAAGCAATAGCGGGACATCCCAGGGCATCCTCCACTACAATATCGTAAGTGCCATCACATAATCCTGCAAAGTTGCCGGTCGCCTGGAAAGTTGTGCCATTGTCTATGCTGTATTGTAATGCTCCAGAACCGCCGCTGGCGGTTATATCTATTGTTCCATCACAAGCACCATCACAAGATGGATCCGCAGTAACCACCGCATCAATACTTGGAGCTCCACCGTTATTTACCGTAACAACCATGGCTTCGGTACAACCGGCTCCGTCCATTACAACCACATTATAGTTTCCTGCACCAAGGCCTGTAAAAGTTCCACTCCCCTGGAAGGTGGCACCATTGTCAATGCTGTACTGATAACCCGCTCCCGATCCTCCGCTGGCATTTAGGGTAATCTCTCCATTGGTAAGTCCGCAGGTTGCATCTGTTACCACATCATTAATAATGATTTGTGCCGGTTCAGCAATGGTGATTGTGCTGGTATAAGTACATCCATTGTTATCGGTGATCAAAATATTATAAGTTCCCGGACCAAGACCAGTGAAATTACCCGTCCCTTGAGAGGTTGTTCCTCCATCAATACTAAACGTTACCGGTGCAGCTCCATTGGTTTCGGTAAGTGTAATTGTACCGTCGTTGGCACCAAAACAACTTACATCCGTAAAAGCTTCCGTGTTGGTCATCGGGCAGCATGAAACACCTGGATTTACCGTCCAACTGCCGAAGGATTGGCAACCTGCCGCATCCGTAACGGTAACTGTATAAGTACCTGGAGGCAAACCTGTAAAGGCTCCGCTTCCTACTTGTGTATAAACTCCTCCTGCGCCATCATCAATTTCATAAGTATAGGGTGCCGTACCTCCTGTTGCAGGATCAATGGTTATTGTTCCATCATTGTCTCCAATACAAACTTCGTCGGTTCCGTTCACAACCAATGGATTGAGTGAACCAACCGTTACCGTTATGGTTGTACAACATGTGTCATCCACATGGTTGGTATAACAAACAGTAAAATCGGAGGTAGTCGTGATCGTTGCGGTTACTGTAGAATCATTTACATTGATCGTCCCCGGAGGCACGCTTGGCCAAAAATAATCATAGCTATTACAGTCCTGAGAGGTAATTGTTACGTTATCAATACCCCAGTGATCACAGCAAGTTCCAGAACTACCGCTTTGAAACCAATGAAACAAAGTATTGGCGGTTTCGGCTGCTGGTGGTATCGGAAAACAGTACTGCGCCCAGCTTAAATATGGCCCAGTAGTGCCGCCCGCATCTGGTTCAAAATAATTAATGGTAACCCACGTAGCTCCGCCGTCGATAGAATACTCCAGATAAACACCCTCATTAGTCAAATCGGGTCCTTCACAAGGAGAAGCTCCACCTTGAGTAGAAAAGTCAAGATAAAAGCAAATATCTCCACCACATGAGACATCCAATGGCGCTGTTTCCAATGTCCTTGGAGCCGCAGTTGTTGCTCCCATCCACATATATGTTCCTCCATCTACAGATGGATCACACGGGTTATCAAATTGACCAGCCGGCGAAACGTTCCAACCGGTACCTGCTACTCCTCCATCAAAATCATTATCCAATGCATAAGTTGTTCCTCCGGTGGCATCACCCGTCACTGTAACGGTCCCTCCTCCGCACGGGAGTGTCGCAGGACTTGCCGTAGCAGTAATTGAACATGGGCAAGGAACACCGCACACTGGTCCACAATCGACCCCCGTTTCTGATCCGTCTTGCACACCATTGTAACAAGTACAAGGAGTACAGAATGTACCCCCGCAATCCACTCCGGTTTCATCACCGTTTTGAATGCCGTCATAACAATCTCCGCAAGCCCCTGTGCCCGAGTAAACCGTTCCAACTGGGATGTTTGGACCTCCCGAACTTATGGTTGCGCCCTGATGATTGACTAACGTGTAAGTGTTTTCACTTTCAAATGAACCAGAACTATAGGTTAGCACCAACGCATCACCGTCACATACTGTGAAATTGAAATTTGTTCCAGTTCCTGCAGCAGCATAGGTCCCAATCGAGGTTCCGTTGATACTTATATCCATTGTACCTCCATTCCATCCGTCTCCCCAAGAATCTGCTGTTTGTAAGGTATATGTGCAACATTGGGAATAAGCTTGTGTGCCTGCGAGAAATACTACAAGAACTAAGAGGGCTAATTTTTTTATCATGGTGGCCAGGCTTTTTATCAAAGTTTTTGTACGGTTATATTAGCAAGGTTGAATTTGGTGAGTTCAGTTTTGTTGGGTTGACTAACCCATCTTACAAAAAACTGATGTGCTCCTGAAGAATAAACCGAGCATTCCCCGGCAATTTTGGTTCCGCTTCTTAACTCAATCTCATGGCGATACTCTCCGTTAGGGTCATCGCAAGTTAAACACTCCTCATCATAGAACAACTCAGCTTCATAAGTAAGCAAGACATCTTGATCACTAGTATTCTCAAAACGAAGAAGAACTCTCCTTTCATCATAACCCATTTCCAGATCACAGTCGGCATATTTCCAACTGATTTTTACTCCGTCTTTCTCTTCGAGAAAGCTCCATTCTGATTGTGAGAAGGTACTTGAGAGAACTCCAAGTAAAAGGAATCCTGAGACTAGCAGCGTTTTCATGTAAGTTGGTTTGCTAGTAAGACGATCATCTTCAAAATGGTTGCCTCACTACGGTGTTATTTTAAAAATAACAGAAGATTGCGAAAGCGGCAGGACCAAACAAAAAAGGGAAGCCTCATCGCGCTTCCCTTTAACAGATTCTTTTAGTTGTGTTATTATTTTAACAAGGTAACATGTCCTTTGTATTCTACGTCATTACCTTTTAAATCACGCGTCTTAATCAGCCACACATACACATCCTCCTGTGCAATGGCTGTATTCCGGCCTTTTACCGTTCCATCCCATGGCTGATTCAGACTATGGGACTCAAAGATAATTTCGCCCCAACGATTGAAAATATACATGGTAAAGTTCTCGGGGTCTATACTTGTTCCCTGAGGGAAGAAGTAATCGTTCTTTCCATCACCATTTGGAGTAAACGAGTTAGGCACAAATAGCGTCTGCTCTGGATCAATGGTCACCGTTTGCGTAATTTGATCCGTACACCCGAACTGATTGGTTACAATCTGCGTAATGGTATAAGTCCCAACTTCGTCATAGAAATGTTCGGGCTGACCGATCGTTCCACTAGTATTCACCGCACCTATCAGGTCAGAGGCAATTCCAGCAACAGTATCCCCATCGCCAAAAATCCAAACGTAATTGTCGGCACCTGAAGACTGATCATACATTGTGATTACCGGATCCACCTCGGTTGATGTAACCGGATCTGGATAGAATCCTGCGGTAGGAACAGGGTAAACCTCAACCATTCCCGGTGCAGTAAGCGCAGTTTGGCAACCATCTGCGGAGGTAACCGTAACACACACGTCGTACAATCCAGCCGTAGAATATGTATTAGATGGATTCGGATTTGTTCCGCTGTAATCAACGATGCCGTCACACTCAAAGTCATAGTCAAAACTTACTCCGATATCTGTGTTCAAGATAAAATCTGCGGTGAAGGCTGCACACCCGTTGGAGTCCACTACATTTACAAAGGCTGTTGGAAGAGCATCAATGGTCACCTGCACCGAATCTACCTCATCAAGTGAGCAACCGTCAGAAACGGTTACATAGTACCAGGTATCTGAACCTGGGTTATCTGTGATCGTCGATGGGCTCCCAGTTGCAGCCGGGGTATGAGAGCCTCCCTGATCATCCGTCCATGTAAATGTGTACGGACCACCATTTCCACCTGAAGCACTTGCAACTACATCTACCGGATCGCCATCACAGATAGCAGTAGTTGGCATCATGTCAATATTAATCTGCGGCAATACCTCAATTGTGACACAGGCCGAAGGGGAAACACATCCATTCGCATCAGTAACTGTGAAACAATAATCTGTATCAGTAAGTGGGTTTACCATTATTGGCCCTGTTCCTGTAAAACCAGCTGTAGACCAGTTAATCGTATATGCTGGCGTTCCTCCGGCTCCACTAGCCCATACCTGAGTAGAATCTCCATAACAGATGGTGGTGCTACCATCAGGTACAGGATTTAACGGTGATGGCTCGGTAACTGTAACGCAATTTGTAGCCTGACAATTATTTACGTCGTACACAGTTACACAGTACGTTCCAGCAGCTAGTCCTGATGCGGTAGCCGAAGATTGCGATCCTGCCGCGGCATCCCATAAATAGGACAAAACTCCTGTACCTCCGAGAGCAGCTACTGTTGCGGTTCCATCACTCAACCCATTACATGATGGCTGTGTAAAACTCATCCCTGCAATGGTTGGGGCCGGTTCATCATTGATGGTTACAATAATGGTCTCGGAACAACCATTGGCATCGGTTACAACTACATCATGTGTGCCAGGACACAACTGCGTATTGGTGGCTGCATTAGGATTGGAACCACCATTTAACCATAAATATGTGAATGGCCCTGTGCCTCCCGAAACATTAATCGATGCACTACCATTGCATTGCGAACATGTAGAATTAACCGCGCTAAAACCTAGAGTTAAAAGAGGGGGTTCGTTAATGGTAATCGTCGTCTGTAGCTGACATCCGTTCTGGTCGGAAATATCAATAACATAATTACCAGCCGATAATGAACTTCCTAACGAACCGGAACTTGCGGGTGGCGACCATAAGTAATTGTACGCAGGAGTTCCTCCTGTTACGGATAAGTTAATAAGTCCATCATTACCTCCATTACAACTCACATCATTGGTTACACTGCTAACTGCCAATGGATCAGGTTCGGTAATCACTATGGTTGCTGTTGTAGTACACAAGTTATCATCGGTAACCGTTGCAGCCCAGGTTCCTGCACACAATCCCGTAGCAAGGTTTGTAGTTTGGTTAGTAGGATCGTTCCAGGAAATCGTATAAGGCGTGGAACCTCCACTTACAGACACCATTGCCTGACCGTCGCAAGCCGCGTTACAAGTTACGTTTGCAGAAGACGTAACGGCCGAGTTCAGTGCATTTGGTTCAGCGATAAATCCAATATCCTGACCTATACAGCCAGCCGCATCTGTTACCTGTAGGTAGTATGAGCCCCCGTCGAGATTGGTATACACCGGGAGTCCGGAAGACATTAAGTTGCCTGCTGCATCATAAAACTCATAATTAAGTCCTCCTGTTACACTGGTCACATTAAAGTCCATTGACCCATCTCCGGCAGCGAAACAACTTACATCAGTAATTGCGCCTACGGTTACATCAGGACCTGTAATATCATCTACACAAATTGTACTATCTGCGGAACAACCATTGGCATCCAGCACTGTGATCTGATAGCAGTTCGCCGGCACACCGGTAAGGCATGCAGTAGTTGTATTAGAAGGATCGTTCCACGCATAAGTGAAAGGAGCAACTCCCCCAATCGAACTGATACAAATTTCACCATTAGACTGTCCACAGTTTGCATTGGTAATTGAATTCACAGCGACACTTAGCAATGAAGGTTCAGTAATAATTACTGACTGGGTTATCGAGCAACCATTAGCATCTGTGATTGTGCAAGTCCATGTTCCCGCACAGAGTCCATTTACATTAGCAGTGGTGGCAAATGTAGGGTTATCCCACTGGTAGTTGTAAGGTGCGGTTCCACCAGATACGGAAACAGAAGCAGTACCATCACATGATTGGTAACAACTGTTGTTTGATGAACTCGCTGTAACACCAAGTGGCGAGGGCTGACTGATTACTACATTGGAACTTGACACACAACCATTCGCATCGGTCACGGTAACAGTATAAGTTCCTGCGCACAGGTTTGTAACTTGTTGAGTGGCTCCCGCTGCTCCCCAATCGTAACTATATGGGCCTGTTCCTCCAACTACATCTACTTCCGCATAGCCATCACATGCCCCATTACAAGTAACATGACCAAAATTGGTTATATCAGTAACCAGTAGTGGTGGCTCTGCAATGGTTGCTGTAACTGAAGTAAAACATCCATCCGCATCAGAAACGGTGCAGGTATATGTTCCCGGACAAAGGCCTGAGGCCGTCGCTGTGGTTTGATTTCCTGCCGCTGCGTCCCACTGGTAGGTAAAGGCACCAACACCAACCACTCCTCCTGCTGTTCCGGTTCCATCGCATGCACCAAAACATATCACGTCTGTTTGACCAACATTAGCAGTTACCTGAGCAGGATCAGTCAACGTGTAGTTCAACAGCTCCGCACAGCCATTCGCATCGGTAATTTCGAGAGAATAAGTTCCAGCGCACAGTCCCGTAATGGTATCGTTGTTAGGTCCGAATGGAGTGTTAAGAGCATCTCTCCATTGATATGTATATGGTGCCGTTCCTCCTGCCACCACAACCCCAAGCTGGCCATCACAATACCCGAAACAAGACGGGTCTACAAATCCGGGGTTGGTGGTAATAACCGCGGGCTCGTTGATCGTTACTGAGGTTGATGCGTTACATCCGAGGTCATCTGTAATTAACACCGTATACGTACCCGCACACAGATTAGACGCTGTTGGTGTGCTTTGAGCTCCTGCCGCTCCATCCCAGTGCACTGTAAACGTCGTTCCGGCTCCACCTACCATATCAACTGTAGCTGAACCATCGCAAGAACCATTACACAGGGCATCACTTGACGCTGTAATAGCAGCGGTTGGACCAGAAAGATCAGAAACTTCGATTACAATATCCTGTGTACAGAAGTTGGCATCGGTCACAGTTACCAGATAACTGTTGGCGATCAGACCCGTGGCACAATTACTCGTTTCCGCGGTTGGCCAACTGTACGTATATGGCCCCGTACCTCCCGAAGCAATAACGCAAGCTGATCCATCTGCCTGGTTACAATTGGCATTAACCACAGTTGAGTCAAGGTCAATTTGCAACGGTTCACCAACGGTGGCATCTATCGTTTCCGTACATCCATGATCATCAGTTACAATTACATTATACGTACCTGCGCATAGATTAGACGCTGTCTGAAGGTTTTGCATGAGGGGATCATCCCACAGATATGTGTATGGTGCGGTTCCTCCCAATGGATTTACGGTAGCAGTTCCATCACATCCATTCTTACAATCGGCGTCTGCAGCAAATGAGGTTAATGTAAGAGCTGCCGGCTCCGTTATGGTTATCGTATCCGACACAGACTGACATGTGTTCACATCTGTAGCAACACAATAATAGTCTCCCGCACACAATCCAGTAGCATTTTGAGTTGTTTGGCCAATTGGTGTACCAGTTGCCACATCATACCATTCGTAGGTATAAGGTGGAGTTCCGGTACCTCCAACGGAAACGGTTGCTTCGCCATCACAAATAGCATTACAGCTTACATCACTAACTACCTGAGCGGTCGCAACGCTAGCGGGAATGTCTCCAACCGTGGCGGTTGCATTTCCGGTACAACCATCTGAGTCAGTAATAATGACGTCGTAAGTTCCCGGCAATAGTCCTGTAGCCGGATTGGTTGTTTGGCCGGTAGGAGTCCACACGTACGATAAAGTCCCTACACCTCCCTGGTCAATCGTCACACTTGCCGAACCTGACGCCGTGTTGCAAAATGCATCCACACCGGTGGCGGTTGCCAAAATTTGAAGAGGTTCTCCAATGGTAGTAGGCACCGTTGTTGTACAACCATTAGCATCCGTTACCGTAACGGTATATCCGGCAGGACAAAGACCAGTTGCAGTTGCGGTAGTTTGATTCGCAGCGTCATTCCAGGCATAGGTATATGCCGCTGTTCCACCACCTGCCACAACCGTGGCCTGGCCATCACAATCTCCAAAGCAAGTAACATCGGTAGACGTCGTAACGGAAGCGTTCAATACGGTGGGTTCGTCAATCGTAACGGCAACCGTTGCAACACACCCATTGGCGTCTGTCATTTCTGCAATGTAATTTCCAGCACATAGTCCTGTTGCACTTGCGGTTGATTGGCCGATAGGTGTCATGGAACTATCAAACCACTCAAAACTAAGTGGAGGAACAGAGTTGGTTCCAGGCGTCACCTGCACCTGCGCAAATCCATCACATGTATCCTTACATGATGCATCTGTAAGCGTTAGAATCTCCACAAGTGGCGATCCCGCGTCCGTGACACAAATGGTTCGATCCTGAGTACAACCATGTACATCGGTAACCGTAACATCATAACACCCTGAACCAAGACCATTAGCGGTGGCTGTGGTAACGCTACCTGCTGCGGCATCCCACTGCTGAGTTAATGGGCCATCGCCGGACACAATAAATACCGTGGCCGACCCATCTGTCTGACCGCAATTTGACTCTGTTGAATCCGAATCAAGAACAATCTCTGTTGGTTCGTTGATTGTGAAGGTTCCCGCAGCTGTACAACCATTTGCATCAGCTACTGTAACGTTATAAACTCCATCACACAAGCCGGTTACCGTTTGTGTAGTTGACAGAGAAGGGTCGTCCCACTGATAAGTGTAAGGTGCTGTCCCATCTGCAGGGGTAGCTGTAACATCACCGTCACAAACACCGAAACAAGAAGCATCATTCCCTGTAACTACAACAACTAACGGTTGTGGCTCTGTGAGAGTAACTGAGAATGTCTGTACACATCCATTTTGATCTGTAACGTCTACATCATAGTTTCCTGCACAAAGACCAGTAGCTATATCTGAGGTTTGCCCATTTGACCATAAATATGAATATGTGGGGGTTCCTCCAGTTGGCACTACCTGTGCCTGCCCGTCGCATGCCCCATTACAGGAAACATCAGCACCATTATAATTGCTTAGTACCGAAGTTGTTCCGGTAATCAAAGTTGGTTCGGCAACTGTTACTGTTGCACTGGTTGCAGTTACACCATTCTGATCTGTTACTTCGACATAGTAATCTCCTGCGCACAAATTAGTAGCGGTTACTCCAGTTTGACCAATTGCGGCTCCCAATCCGTCGAACCAGGCATAACTATACCCCGGCACACCGCCTGAAGCGGCTACGGTAACCGAACCGTCACATGCTCCAAAACAGGTAACGTCTACCACATTTAAATTGGTAGATATTGCGCCTGGCTCATTAATGGTAACACAAGTTGTATCCAGACAACCTTTGGAATCTGTTAAAATCACCGAGTAATCCCCAGCCGATAATCCTGTCGCATTGGTACCTGTTTGTCCGGTTGTCGCACCTGGAGGACATCCGTTGTACCACTCATACGTATAACCTGGTGTTCCTCCCGAGCCAATTGCTGATGCATCGCCATCGGAAAGACCAAAACCAGAAACATCGGTACTTGCTGTAATGGTAACATCTACTGGAGTCGGTTCAGTAATTGTAACGGTGAAGTTATCCTGACAACCATTGGCATCTGTTGTAGTTAGCGTATAGGTACCTGCACACAGCCCCGTAATAGTTGCAGTGCCCTGGCCACCTCCAGGTACAGGAGACCAAACATAAGTGTATGGTAATGTACCGCCGGTTACCTCTACATTGGCTGAGCCATCACATTCTCCAAAACAAGAAACCGGAACCGATCCTAACAGATTTGTGGCAGGCCCAGCCACATCTGCCACATTAGCAATGCCTGTTCCCGTACACCCGTTGTCATCCGTAACGGTCACAGTATAAGTTCCTGCAGGGACTGCCGCAGGGTTCGCTACAACAGCCGGCGTAGCATCCATCCACACCTCTGAAACATATACTCCCGAACCTCCTGTGGTACTCGTTACGGAAACAGAACCATCAGACAGACCACAGTTGGCATTAGCCGAGTTTGTGGTTACTACAATTGCAGCTGGTTCGTTCACATCTATCTGCGCATCGGCAGTACAGCCGTTTGCATCGGTTACTTCAACATAGTAAGTTCCAGCAGCAAGACCTGTAATTGTAGAACCAGAACCAATATTGTTGGTTAAAGCCGGATTGTCATACCATTCAAACGTATAACCAGCTGTACCGCCTGTTGCCCCAGCTGAAACCTCTCCGTCAGTCGATCCAAAGCATGAAGCATCATCGGCTGTCGGGGTCACAGTCAAAGCGGCAGGCTCGCCAATAACTACAGATTCTGTAGCCACACATCCAACAGCATCGGTAACAGTAACATCGTAAGTTCCGGCTGGCAGATTTGAAATATCCTCGTTGGTGTTTGTGAAAGCGCCTGGCCCTGTCCATGCATAGGTAAAACCGGGAGTTCCACCAGTAACTGTAAGATCTATCAGACCATCAGTACTCCCGTTGCAAAATGCATCCACAAACGTGTAGCTCAATGTAGCCCCGGACGCATCCGTTATCGTTGCAGTAGCGATCTCCTGACATCCATTCTGATCCGTAACGGTAACTGTATATACTCCTGCTGCTAATCCTGTCACATTTGACGTAACTCCAACAGGGTTTGGAACCGCATCCTCCCAAAGGTAAGTGTAAATGGGTGTTCCGCCAGCCACAGCAACATCTACAGAACCATCAGCCTGACCACAATTACTTTGTGTCGCACTGGGGGTAAGCACCAATGCCGTTGGTTCCGCCGGAGTAAAGCTTTCTGTTACCACACATCCATTATCATCTGTAACTGTAACTGTGTAGGTTTGTGCGTCAAGCCCTGTAGCAGTTGCAGTTCCCTGGCCACCTGCAGGGGCTGGTGCCCAATTGTAAACCAATGTTCCTGTACCTCCGGAAGCAGTAACTGTAGCATCTCCGTCCATTGCTCCGTTGCAACTAATATCGTTGCCCGTAATAGAAGAAGTAATTGCCGGTGGATCAGTAAGGGTAACACTCGCACTTACGGTACAACCATTAGCATCCGTCACATCCAACACATAGGTTCCTGAGCCTAAAACCCCATTTAAATCCTCTACAGTAGGTCCATGTTGCCAGGCAAATATATAGGGCATCGTTCCCCCGGATACTGTAGCATCTGCCGAACCATCGTTTACTCCATTACATAACGGGTCTGTCCCCATAATGGTGAGGGTCATTGGTGCAGGTTCAGTAACAACTACACTTCCTATTAGGGCGCACCCATTAGCATCTGTAACGGTAACATTGTGAGTACCCACACATAACCCTACCGCCTGCTGTGTGGTTTCTCCATTATCCCAGGCATACGTAAACCCGGGCGTACCACCCGTCATGGTAGCGGTAGCGGCACCATCACAGACAGATGCGCATGAAGCATCATTGTCCAAAGTAACCGCAAGTGTTCCTGCAGTTTGGTTGCCAATAGTGATGTTATCCGTAACAGTACAACCATTATCATCGGTTACCACAACGGTATAGGTCCCTGCTCCAAGCCCTGTTAACGTAGCAGTAGACCCAACCGGAGATCCCCCGCCATCAGTCCATGCATAAGTGTAATCAGCTGCAATTGTGCCACCTGTTGCGACAACACCTACATCCCCATTGGATTGGCTACAAATTTCGTCGTTGCCAGACATGGTTAATGCCAAAGCCGTCGGTTCAGTAACTGTGGTTCCATCGTTGGCTGTACAACCATTTGCATCAGTTACCGTAACATTGTATGTTCCTGCACACAATGCAGAAATGTCTTCACTGGTTGCCGCGTTATCCCAGACATAAGAGATTACGCCAGTTCCTCCGTTCACTGTTAGGTCTGCGGCTCCATTACAATTGCCATTACAGTCGACAGGGGTCATGTCTACATTTGTAGTAAGTACCGGAGGGTCCGTTAACGTCACATCGGCCGTTTCAACGCAACCGTTTGCATCGGTGACTGTAAGCGTATGCGTACCATCACACATTCCTGTTTCATTTGCCGAGGTTCCCCCACTGGTCCATGAATACGTGTATCCAGGAGTACCTCCAGCGACATTAGCGTTTGCTGTACCGTCGCAGGACAAAGCACATAACGGATCGCTCTGCGAAGTTATAGCTACCACCAATACCGGTGGTTCTGTAATGGTTATTGAAGCGGAAGAGAGACAACCATTATTATCTGTAACATCTACAGAATAATTCCCAGGACAAAGACCGGTAGCAGTGGCGGTATTTTGACCATCTGACCACGCATAAGTAAAAGGTGCGGTACCACCGGCAATAGAGGCAGTCGCCTGGCCATCGCAAGCACCATTGCAAGATACCTGATTATCGACTGTTGCACTTGCAATGCCTCCCGAGGTTGTGTTAATGATAGCCACATCTGTTGCTGTACAACCAGACGCATCCGTGACGGTTACGGTATAAGTTCCTGATGGAAGACCCGCTACATTCGCTGTGGTTCCTACAACTGTGGGAACTGAATTCGACCAGCTGTAAGAATATCCTCCTGCTCCACCGGTTGCGTTAGCGCTTACGTCTCCATCCGAAGCTCCGCAATTTGCATCGTTAGATCCGGTAGTAACCACAATTGCAGTCGGTTCATTGATAGTTACAGAAGAGTTGGCAGTACATCCATTCGCATCTGTGACGGCTACATTAAAGTTGCCTGCGCATAAACCGGTAAGTCCTGCCGTAGTAGAAAGACCCGGGTCGTCCCATTGATAAGTAAACGGTCCGGTACCGCCAGTCACATTGGCCGTAGCCTGTCCATCACAAACCCCATTACACGAGGCATCCACTCCAGCGATCGTTACTCCCAGGGCGGGCGGCTCTGTAACGGTATAGCTATCATTAGCGGTGCACCCATTTGCATCGGTCACCGTTAACGTATAGGTATTTGCACATACGGCTGTTGCTGTAGCTCCAGCTCCCGCACCATTATCCCATGCATAGGTAATTGCACCGGTACCACCGGTAACGATGGAGGACAAGGTTCCATCACATACACCGTTGCAAGACACGTTTGTGCCTGAAGCGGTAACTGTCAACTGTGCCGGTTGTGTAATCGTAGATGTAGCGGTCGCCTGACAGCCGTTGGCATCCGTAACAGTAAGGGTATATGTTCCTTGACAAACCCCTGTTTGATCCTCAACGCCAGGAGTTGGCCCACCATCCCAATTATAGAGATATCCCGGAGTTCCTCCCCCAACAGTAGCGTCTAGTGTTCCATCACAAACACCAAAACACGTCATATTTGTGGCAGCAGATGTAGCTGTAAGCTGCGCCGGTTCCGTTACCGTGTAAGAAGCTGTTTCCACACACCCATTTGCATCGGTTACCGTAATAGTATATGTCCCTTGACAAACTCCGGTTTGATCCTCTGTTCCAGGAGTTGGCCCTCCATCCCAGGTAATTGCATAAGGTAATGTCCCTCCACCAATAGTAGCGTCCAGAGTTCCATCGCAAACTCCAAAACAAGACATGTTGGTTCCTGTTGCGGTCAATGATAATTGGGTGGGCTCAGTAATTGTATAGCTATCTGTATCAGTACAACCATTCACGTCGGTAACGGTAACGGTATATGTTCCCGGGCCAATTCCAGTTTGGGACGCTCCTGCCGCAGGTATATCCCAGGCATAGGTATATCCAGAAGTTCCGGAAGCTGTTGCATTTAGTGTGCCATTGTTGGCTCCGAAACACAAAACATTGGTCCCGCTGGCGGTAACTGTTGGCTCGTCAAATACAGTTACGTTTTGCGTTACCTGATCGGTACAAGTGCCGTCAGAAACTGTGAGTGTAACAGTATAGGTACCACTTCCGGAGTACACATGCGTGGGGGAAGCGCCTGTTGCCGTGTTACCGTCGCCAAAATTCCAATTGTAGGATGTAATTGTTCCAGCCGAAACTGTTGAATTTCCTCCATTGAACGTAAAGGAATTTGTACTTAAACATTGATTTCCAATCGGATCTATAACTGCATTAATAACTGGACCCGCATTAATGGTAACCGTATTGGTTACCGAACAACCGCTTGCATCGGTTACGGTAACTGTATACGTACCTGGGGCTAACCCAGTCGCTGGGTTCGACGTTTGAACAGGTGTTGTATTCCATGAGTAATTCACAGGGGCAGTCATACCAACCGGAGTAGCCGTTGCGGTACCGTCATCCTGTCCATCACAGGTCTCATCAGTAGAAGCCATTGTTGGTGGTGTGAGACTGGTTACATTATAGGTCACTGTTGCGACAGCCGTACAATTGCCATCGTCTCCCTGTGCGTAAAACACTTGTCCATCAGAAACGGTTACATTGTTTGGTGTGGCCACCGAACTTGATAAAGCAGCATCATTGTACCAACTAAATGTATATCCTGCACCTCCGTCTATAGCATTCTCCAATGCGGTTAAGTCCACGTTCGAAACCGTACCGGATCCAGCTGGGTTCTCACATAAATTGACAACCTGATCCGTCAAATTTAATCCTGGATTAACAGTGATACAGATAGTAGTATCATACGTACAGCCGAAATCGTCTTGTACTTCATAAGTGTAACAATTAACTCCTGTGCTAGTTGGCGTAACAGTTGCGGTTCCACCGGCTCCATTTACCAGTCCGGGTGCAGCCTGCCAGGTTTCACTGACAATCGTAGGTGTAAATTGATAAGCTGCCGGCGTGATCGCCGGATCAAAACCAATGTACCAATTGAATATATAGCCGTTATCCGAACCTAAATTATCGGTTACAATGATGCTCCAGTCACCATTCAACGGACAGCCAAGTAAGTTGGTCCACAGTCCATCTGCCTGATAAGTCCCTGCCGGAACTTGTGAAACTCCTGTACTTGTATTACCAACTGGATCGGTATAGTTCCCGATTAAAACTGCATTATTATCCAGGTTCCCATTAATCGCGGTCGGCGTCCAGCAATACGTATATCCATTACCAGGCGTTACGTCAGCCGTATTGTCGTCAACCGGCAATCCAACGGCTACTGGTTCTCCAAGAATTGCTCCTCCTCCTGTCTGTGTAGTATAATCCAGAATATCCATGGTGCTTCCATCAGGACATTCGATTACGATGTCCAAATCCCCCAGGTAGGAATGCTCCAGATCCATACATATTTCAGTAATGTCAGACAGATTATTTACTGTTTGACCGGCTGCATAGCATGAAACCGTCATACTGGTAGTATAGGAAACTCCCGATCCATCAGGCAAGAAAGTTGTGCCACTAATGGGGTTTGTACAAGTAACAGAAGCCTCCACAGGAGTAGCAACACCTGTTAAGGTGCTCGTTTCCCCCAAACAAATTGGATCCGGGGCTGCATTTGTTCCTGCAAACACTGGAGTGGTTGATACCTCGATGGGAATAAGAACCTGGTTTGTGCTTACACACCCCTGAACATCGGTAACGGTCAAAGTGGCCAGGTACACCCCTGAATTCGGATAACTATGATTGACATTTTGGCCTGTTCCCGTGGTTCCATCTCCAAAGTCCCATAGAAAAGTAGAGGTTCCGTCCGATTGCACATAATATGTACCGTTGTCCGGATAGCTTCCCGAACCTTGAAAGTTGACATTGTCTCCCTGGCAAATTTGAACAGCTCCGCCGGGGCCCACTGCGGGCGACGTACTATTCAGTACGGCCTGAACTGTTTGACATGGGTTGGTGCAAGTAATGTTTGCTGACCACCCTCCATATTGAACACTTCCATCTGATGTAAAATGAAATGTTAGACAACCTGACGCATTGGAGGTGGTTGCCTGAACAGTTCCAGGCGAACCTGTTCCATTATCATAAGCGCCCAAGGTAGGTGCCGCGGTATTTGCACCATCATAGACTACTAATTGATCCCAGCCGGCCTCGACATCAAAAACTGTAAAGGTCACTGCTATCTGCCCGGATCCAGAGGGACAGATAGTAAACGTTAAGTCTTCTCCGGAATTATAATTTCCGAAATTCCCTCCGGAATCGTAGAAAGTGCCGGAACAAGTATTGACCGTACCATTAGTCATGGTATAGGTTTGTGCAAAACCATTAGATACTAAGCCAGATAATAAGAGAAAAAGGAGCGTTCTATAGAGTCTCATCATTTGCCTTGGGATTTGTTATACGCCTCTGCTAATTTGGTTTCAGACCACAAAACAACTATCAAATTGGTTCCGTCGACCCTGTAAGCTACGTCAAGGTTCTTATTTCTCTTGAACTGATACTTTAGAGGGTTAAAGTTGTTGGCATCAAATACAGGCCTGGCAAATTTGACTTTCTTGTCCTGTAGCGGAACTTCCGATAGTTTGAGAAATTTCTCATCTGGTATAACTGCTTTCTCCACTATTTCATAGCCGTTATTAGCGTAAAATTCGAGGTAATTAATTCGTTGAACAGAAAGTTCTGATCGATAATTTGCTCCGTAAACCTCCTCTACCTTTGAAGAAGTTTGAGCAATACTCAACTGTGAAGAGAATAATAGAAAAAGAAAAACTGAAAGCCACAAAACTGACTTCCAGCGACTTCCTAACAACAGAAGGGCTGTCTTCGAATTAAATATCATGCTTAAGCGTTTAGTAGTATACACTACCATGACGTGAAAAAACCAACAGGTTGCTTCTGAAAGTGTATTATTTTTCACATCTCAATAGCGAGTTTCGAAAATAGGAAATTTTACATTTTGAAAACCAGCAAATTACACGAATCAATTTCAGCATCTCTAATATTAATACAGTCTGCCAAAAGTTGACTTATTGAATTAATTTCGCACCATCAAATTAAAGCACCACATAAAACAGGCCTCTGGACATATTAAATACCGGATGACCAGTAATACCGAATTTGATATCCACTCGCCATTTCTATTCGAATTCATTACTAAAGTAATCTATGAAGAAGATCCATATTACTGTTATATTCTGATTGAGAAAATCAGACAGAAGCTACTCCAGGACAAAACTGTAATTGAGGTGAAGGACTTCGGGGCAGGGTCGAAGATTTTCAAGTCGGACCACAGACGGGTAGGGGAAATTTGCAAGCACTCAGTAAAACCAGCCAAATACGGACAACTACTGTTCCGAATGGTGAACCGCCTTCAACCTGAATACACCTTAGAGCTAGGAACCAGCTTAGGCATAACAACCGCCTATTTAGCAGCTGGGTGCAGAGGAGGTAAAGTCCTGTCCATTGAAGGAGACCCCGCAACGCAGAAAATCGCATCGAAAACATTGGAAATTGCCAGAGTAAACAACGTTGAGTTAATCACAGGAACATTCGAAAATCAACTGGAATCGGCACTTTCTAAAGTGCCCCAACTTGACTTTGTGTTTATTGACGGGCATCATAGCAAAGATCCGACCCTGGAGTATTTCAATGCCTGCCTGGCGAAATGCCATTTTGATAGCGTTGTGGTGATTGACGACATCCATTGGTCTAAAGGCATGGAAGAAGCGTGGCAAAAAATTCAGGATCACGAGAGTGTTAAGGTCACAATTGATCTTCATTATATGGGGATCGTATTCCTAAAAGAAGAATTGGCTAAACAAAATTTTGTAATTCGGTTTTAGTTTTGTTTTATATCTAATGTAACATGAAAGTCTACACAAAAACAGGCGACAAAGGAGAAACTTCTCTATTCGGAGGGAAACGGGTAAAAAAGTTTCACGCACGAATCAATGCATACGGAACCACCGATGAGTTGCTGTCGCATATCGGCCTGATCCGGGATCAGGATATTCATCAAAGACACAAGGTGGCCTTAATTGAAATACAGGATCGCCTTTTTACTATTGGAGCAGAACTGGCAGCCGACCCTGAAAAGCCCAAATTAAAAAAGCCAGATTTACTCGAATCAGATATCAGTTATTTGGAAGGTGAAATTGATGCGATGGAAGCAGATTTGGAACCAATGAAACATTTTATACTCCCCGGAGGGCATCCAACTGTATCTTTTTGCCACGTTGCACGTTGTGTATGTAGAAGAGCCGAACGGTTGGTTATTGAATTAGCGGAGAATGAAAAAATTGAACCTCTAATTATCCAATATCTGAACCGATTAAGTGATTATTTGTTCGTTTTGAGCCGTAAACTAGCCAAGGATTTGAATGCGGAAGAAATACCCTGGAAGCCCAGAGTGTAAAGCGGTGAAAGCCTTTTAGGTTGAGGAAACAGCTTAGAAAACACCTTATTGGCTCATAACATTTTGCGAACTTGTTGTGTATGTAAGCAAAAAAATTACTTTTGCGTAAAATTAAAGCCTGCTTCTAGCAGGACGCAATTCCGGCAACCCTGTTGCCCCATTATACTAAAGAGGAGGAAGCGTATGTATTGGACATTAGAATTGGCATCTTATCTTGAAGACGCTCCGTGGCCTGCCACGAAGGATGAGTTGATTGACTTTGCGATGAGAACGGGTGCTCCGCTGGAGGTGGTTGAAAACCTTCAGGCAATCGAAGATGAAGGAGATTCTTACGATAGTATTGAAGAAATTTGGCCGGATTATCCAACCAAAGAAGATTTCTTCTTTAACGAAGACGAGTACTAGCTACTGATTCATAGATATTCAATGGCCCGTTCATTTTGGACGGGCTATTTTTGTCACCTGCATTTCCTCACTTTAATCACGTTTAATGGCAAATTGGCATGAATCCCTGCCGGACAGGCAGTCTTTGCCATTTGGTATAGTTTGTGAACCCGGGAAGTCAAACCAAATTGGGCACACCGACCTTGAATTTGGCAGACCCCACCTACCCGGCTGTCATTATTTCAATTAAATTTGTGGCTCTCTAAATTTCAGATGATATGTTAGGCGGAATTATTAATAAAATATTCGGAGGATCAGGAGGCGGAGCCAACATGAAGGAGGTTAGTCCGTACGTGGACAAAACCAAAGAAGAATTCAGCAAACTGGCAAATATTTCCGATGATGAATTACGACAGAAATCCGATCAATTCCGTGAAAAAATCCAGGCATACGTACAGGCTGAAGAAGAAGAATTAAAAAATCTCGAACTACAGGCGGAAAGTTCCGATATCAGTATTCCCGAAAAAGAAAAAATTTATGCGGATATAGATAAACTGAAAGGCGTGATCGACAGTAAGCTGGAGGAGGTTCTCGAGGAAATTTTACCGGAAGGATTTGCAGTGGTAAAGGAAACTGCCCGCCGATTTGCCGAAAACGGTTCTCTGACGGTTACCGCAACAGATTTAGACCGGCAACTCGCAGAAAGTTTTTCTCATATAACTATTGAGGGAAATAAGGCAACCTGGAAAAATTCCTGGGAAGCAGCCGGATCGATGATTGAATGGAACATGATCCATTACGACGTGCAGCTTATTGGTGGTACCGCTCTTCACAAAGGAAAAGTGGCTGAAATGCAAACCGGAGAAGGGAAAACCCTGGTTGCAACGTTACCTGTCTATCTTAATGGCCTTACCGGAAAAGGGGTGCACGTGGTTACGGTTAACAACTACCTGGCTAAACGAGATAGCGAATGGATGGGCCCCATCTACCAGTTCCATGGAATGACGGTAGATTGCATTGACAAACACCGCCCGAACACCCCGGAGAGAAGAGCTGCTTACAACTCCGACATCACATTTGGAACCAACAACGAATTTGGATTCGATTACCTGAGAGATAACATGGTAAACGATCCGGCTAATCTGGTTCAAAGGAAACACCACTATGCAATTATTGATGAGGTAGATTCTGTATTAATTGATGATGCAAGAACTCCACTGATCATTTCAGGCCCAACACCAAAAGGAGATCAACACGAGTACCAGGAACTGAAACCAAAGGTGGAGAAACTTGTTGAAGCACAAAGAAAACTGGCGCACGGATACCTTACTGAAGCCAAAAAGAAATTGGCGGCACTCAACGATGATTTTGAGGGTAGCGATAAGAAAGAAATTAAAAAGCAACTGGATGAAGGAGGAGTTGCATTGCTAAAGGCATATCGCTCACTTCCCAAGAATAAAGCCCTGATCAAATACCTCAGCGAACCAGGAATTAAAACTCATCTACAGAAAACAGAAAATCATTACCTCCAGGATCAGGGTAAGGAAATGAAGAAGATTGATCAGGATTTGTTTTTCACCATCGACGAAAAAAACAACCAGATCGAGATTTTAGAGAAAGGAATTGACCTTATTTCTGGTTCTGAAGACCCTAACTTCTATATCATGCCGGATATCGGCTCAATGATAGCAGAAATTGAGAATTCATCTCTGGGTGAGGAAGAACAGCTGCGAAAGAAAGATGAAATGCTTCGCGACTATCAGGTAAAAGCGGAACGTATCCACACCATGAACCAGCTCATGAAAGCTTACACACTTTTCGAAAAGGAAGTGGAGTATGTGGTTCTGGACAACAAGGTAAAGATCGTTGATGAGCAGACCGGGCGGATCATGGAAGGCCGAAGATATTCGGATGGGTTGCACCAGGCAATTGAGGCAAAGGAAAATGTAAAGGTTGAGGCTGCCACTCAAACCTATGCTACGATTACCCTTCAGAACTACTTCCGTATGTACCATAAGCTAGCTGGTATGACGGGAACCGCGGAAACTGAGGCAAAAGAACTTTGGGATATCTACGAACTGGACGTGATGGTAATTCCCACCAACCGTCCTATTCAAAGAGACGACAAGGAGGATTTGGTTTACAAAACGGCCAGAGAAAAATACAATGCTATCATCGAAGAAGTTGAAAAGTTGGTAGCAGCAGGAAGACCGGTATTGGTTGGTACTACCACAGTTGAGATTTCAGAGCTTCTGAGTAAGCTACTGAAAATGAAAAAAATTAAGCACAACGTGCTGAATGCAAAGCTTCACCAAAAGGAGGCTGAAATTGTGGCTGAGGCTGGACTTGCCGGCAACGTTACCATTGCTACAAACATGGCAGGTCGGGGTACTGATATTAAGTTAGGTCCTGGCGTTAAAGAAGCCGGCGGACTTGCGATAATAGGTACTGAGCGCCACGATTCAAGACGAGTTGACAGACAGTTGCGTGGGCGGGCTGGACGTCAAGGAGATCCGGGGTCATCACAATTCTTCGTTTCTCTTGAAGACAACCTGATGCGCTTATTCGGATCCGAGCGAATTGCCAAAATGATGGATAGACTGGGCCTTAAAGAAGGTGAAGTTATTCAGCACAGTATGATTACAAAATCTATTGAAAGGGCTCAGAAAAAAGTAGAGGAAAATAACTTTGGCATTCGTAAAAATCTTCTTGAGTACGATGACGTTATGAATTCGCAACGTAATGCGATTTATAAAAAAAGAAAGAATGCCCTTTTCGGAGACCGGCTGGATTTGGACATCGACACATCTTTCCAGGAAATCGCAGCCAATATTGTTGACTACAATGTAGAGGCAGGCGACTACGAGAATTTCCAGATGGAGTCAATCGTTCATCTTGGAGTGGAAACACCCATAACAGAAGACGAATTCTTTAAAGCCGACAATAAAAAGTTGACTGCTCAGATGTATTCACTGGCCAAGGATGCCTACATACGTAAAAACGAGACTACCGCCGCCAAAGCTTATCCTGCGGTAGCCAATGTTTATGAAACTCAGGGAGACAACTTTGAAAATATGGTTATTCCTTTCTTCGATGGAAGAAGGAAAATAAACGTTGTTGTAAACCTTGAAGAGTCTTATCGCAAACAAGGAAGAAATATTCCAAAAGAGCTTGAGAAAATTGTTACGCTTGCAGTTATTGATCAGGAGTGGAAAGAACACTTGCGAGAGATGGACGATCTTAGAATGTCTGTTCGTAATGCACAATACGAACAGAAAGACCCACTATTAATTTACAAATTGGAGTCGTTTGAGTTGTTCCGGGGAATGATGGATCAGATGAATAAAGACATTCTTGGCTTTTTGATGAAGGCACAGCTACCAACTCCTGAGGAAGAGAAACGAGCTGCCAGCAGGCCGCAACCATCACAAACTGATATGTCTAAGCTGGAAACCAGCAGAACAGACATGACTCAGGCATCTCAACAAAACCAGCAAGTGGCGAGTAGAGAACAAGGTGGTGCACCTGTAAAACGAGCACCGGAGGTGCGCGAAACTCCAAAGATTGGCCGAAACGACAAGGTAAAAGTGTTAAACGTTCGTTCGGGTGAGACCAAAGAAATGAAGTTTAAGCAAGCAGAACCATTGATTGCCAAAGGTCTTTGGGAACTTGTAGACGATTAAAAAACAAAACCCTCCGAGGTTATCGGAGGGCTGACCTATTACTAAAGAAAGTAATAATCTTGTGTTTTGTTTGCTGCATTGCTAATGTAGATCAATTCTAAACTACTCACAAGCCCAATGTGATTCATTGTTGTAGTCTTAACGACATTCAACTATTTTGTCCAGTTCGGTTAACGGCTCTTATTTGACTACGAAAGGTACCGTTTCGCAAACAAACTGTCATACACTATCTTACACCGGTTTGCTACATTATTGGAACTCTTTGGTTTTTCTTAGGTTTTCAGATTACGCCGCATTGCCCCAGCCTTCTCTATCTAGCGAACGGTATTGAATGGCCTCGGCCAGATGATTGGATAAGATGTTTTCACTTCCATCAAGGTCAGCGATGGTGCGCGCTACCTTAAAAATCCTCGCATAAGATCTCGCGCTCAAACCCAAACGATCTACTGCAGCCTTAAGAAGTGCCTTGCCCTGACCATCCACTTTACAATATTCTTCTTGTAGTTTCGGTGTGATCTGAGAATTAGAATAGACCCCTGAGGTTCCTGCAAACCTCTTTAGCTGGAGGTCTCGTGCTGCAACAACGCGTGATCTAACTACCGCACTTGGTTCTGCCCGCTCCTCATTTGCCAATTGCTCGTATGGCACCGGGTTAACTTCAATATGTAAGTCTATACGGTCCAATAGTGGACCCGAAATCTTATTTAAATATCGCTGGACGGCGAATTCTGAATCAGGATGATCGCCAGGACGATAAAAATCTCCGCTTGGAGATGGGTTCATAGCCGCTACCAGCATAAAACTGGCCGGATAGTCTACACTTGCCCTGGCACGCGAAATGGTAACCACACGGTCTTCAAGTGGTTGTCTCATAACCTCCAGTACCTGTCTGTTAAACTCTGGAAGCTCATCCAGAAACAATACTCCATTATGGGCAAGTGAAATTTCTCCAGGTTTCGGATTGCTTCCTCCGCCTACCAATGCCGCCGCGGATGAAGTGTGGTGCGGAATGCGCACAGGCCTTTCCGCCACGAGACCCTTGTAATTCCCCAATGTTCCGGCTACCGAATGGATTTTTGTAGTTTCTATTGCTTCCTCCAACGTGAGTGGCGGAAGAATGGTCTTCATCCTTTTGGCCAGCATGGATTTTCCTGAACCCGGCGGACCAATAAGAATTACGTTGTGCCCTCCTGCAGCGGCAATTTCCAATCCACGTTTAACATTTTGCTGACCTTTCACATCAGCAAAATCCAGTAATGATTCTTGAGACTGGCTCTCCAGAAGGCCGCGAGTTCCAGTAGAGGCTTCCTGCAAACTCACGCCTTCCTCGAAAAACCGAATTACATCCAGCAAATTACACGCTCCAAGCACCTCAATCTCATCGATTACGGAAGCTTCGTTCAGGTTTGACTCCGGTAATATAACCCCCTTAAATCCGAGTTGTTTCGCCTTGTATGCAATAGACAAAGCTCCCTTAATTGGTCGTAGCTCACCGTCCAGAGCAAGCTCTCCCATTATCACGTAATCTTTCAGGTTTTCGGAGGGTAATTTTCCGCCTGACGCCAGCGCGCCAATAGCCACAGTAAGGTCGTAGGCACTGCCTTCCTTCCTAATGTCGGCCGGAGCCAGATTGATTACGCGGTTCTTTACCGGCAGTCGGTAACCCACGTTACTTGCTGCAGTTTTAATCCGGAACCAGCTTTCCTTTACCGCATTATCCGGCAAACCGACTATATAAGGCTTCGTTCCCGAAGATGAATTGACTTCTACCGTGATTTTTATAGCGTCGATACCATGTACGGCACAACCGTAAGTTTTTACAAGCATATTTGAGTAATGGTTTAATTCTTATTCCCTGGATGGAACTTGAACTGGGTTTCAGAGGCAAAGGTATGGCTAGTTTACTGAAAAAATCAAACGCATATTGAAACAAAATTCCCTTTTAGAAATTATGTACGTAGTACATCTTGAGTAAAAGAAATCACGCGATTTTTTTACTGGTCCAAAGAACAAAACCCGACGCTTCATTCACGATGAAAATCATCTGCAACTCAAAGTCCAACAGGTTAACAGACAATAAAAATTCGGCACGATTATGGTTTTGTTTGGGTCGAATTAAATACTTTTATAAAAATCTCTTGACATGAAGAAACTTCTACTATTTATTGTCTTCTTTTCAATTACAGGGCTTTTCTATGGTCAGGAAAGCAAATCTTGTTACGATCAGTACTATGAAATATTCAAGATTCGAGGAGCAGAAAATGTAGACGATGGCGAGCACGAAAATGTGATTTTCACCATGAGAACAGGGAATGATGCGGAGTGTTTCGTTGGTAAAGTGGTGGTAGACTCTGGCTACGTAAAAGAGATGTACATCCAATTCGAGGATGGCACTTACGAGCCGTACATATTAAGGTTAAAGACAGACCATAGAATCACCGTACAAAACGGCATTTCCCGAACAGTGATTACAAAGGATGAAGAAATCTTCAACATTATGTTTGTTGGGCACATTAAACCTCCCAAGAAGAAGTACAAGCGCGCGGCACCACCTAAAATTTCGGATTTTAAATAAGCCTAGCGTTTCCCTACGGCAATTTTAAGCGGAACATCTACAGGAGGCAAACACATTTCGTCGTTACACACCATGTAGTTTACATTTCCTGTGATGGAAAAAGCCTCATCTGATTTTCTGGTCGCGATTTGCGTGAAGGTTGTTTTGCCCTCAAAATAGCGCACGTTCATTCCAAAGTTTTCATCGTACTCTTCTTTAGGTTTTTCCTCACCGACTTTTGATGGTAGCTTCACCGCCTCGCTGTCTTCGAAAGAAAAGATAGTTGGTAACGGCCCTTCATCCGACTCTAACTCCTGCGAATATAGATGCCAGCCTTCTTCAAGCGTAGCGAAGGTTTTTATGACCAGGGTATCTGAATCTGAACTCCATTCAACCTCCGACTCCCATGAAACGTGATTGGATTCTCCATGCGAACTGCGCAGTACTTTTTTAACCCCGGACTGAACATCAACTCCGCCTGGCTTTTGTGCCCCACAGGCCATAGCAATTGCGACGAGTAATGGAATGAAATAAAGTCTGTATGATTTCATAATCGTTGAAATTAACAATTAAGGTCTATTAAGCATTTTTTCAAGTAACTACTTTACTCATCCAGCCTACCATCATCTTTATATACAAGTGCATTCTTCCTTGCTCTATATTCATTAAGATTGTCCTCTAACCATTTTTTGAATAATGGAACTTCTCCATGACTTTCGTAGGTGGCAAAAATACCACAAGCCATATCTGACTTATCCCAAATTACATAAAGTGGTTGTGCCTGCTTCTTGTATAGTCTCCTCTCTAATTCACTCCATTTGTTGCCAACTGATCTAATTCTGTATCCATCATCAGTAACATATTGTTCTGACGCCGGCAACATGGTTTTATCATCACAATGCAACGAAGCCACAACCACAGAATCTTTTAAATAAGGAAGAATTTCTGCATTGTACCATACGGTCTGCTCCATCTTTCGACAATTTTCACACCCATATCCTGTAAAATCAATCATAATTGGTTTTTCCACATCTTGTGAATGAGCCTTTGCGTCATCCAGATCATTGAATAACAGTATTCCATGTGCATCCATATGTGCACCTTCTGGTAAGTCTCCATGATCCGGAGCTGTACCTCCGATACCATATGGAGATTCAGAGTAGTCCATCGGTGGTGGGAAACCTGCAATGATGTTTAATGGCGCACCCCACAGGCCAGGGATGAGATACACCATAAATGTAAAGGCCACGACGGCAAAACCGAATCTGGGAATTGAAATATGACTTAATGGAGAATCGTGAGGAAACTTGATCTTTCCAATCAAATACAATCCGATCAAGCCAAATATCACTATCCAAATTGCGATGAACAATTCTCTCTCCAGCAAGTGTGCCTGAGTAACCAAATCAGCTTTGGACAGAAACTTAAGAGCCAGAGCAATTTCCAAAAGTCCAAGCACTACCTTAACAGAATTAAGCCACCCCCCAGATTTGGGAAGGGAATTAAGCCATCCGGGAAATGCCGCGAACAGGCCAAACGGAAGCGCTAAGGCTAGAGAGAAACCTAGCATGCCGAAAAACGGGCTTAAACCACCTTGTTCTGCCGCCTTTACCAGTAAGGTTCCTATAATTGGTCCAGTGCACGAAAACGACACAAGAGCCAAGGCAAATGCCATAAAGAAAATACCAATTAGCCCACCTCTATCTGCCTGGCGATCTACCTTATTCACCCACTTAGCCGGTAATGTAATCTCAAAGGCTCCAAGGAACGATATTCCAAAAATTACCAGAAGTAGGAAGAACGCAATGTTGAACCAGACATTTGTTGAAAGTGCATTAAGCGCATCTGCTCCAAAAATACCTGTTACAATCAACCCTAATGCAACGTAAATAATGATGATGGAGACCCCATAAATAAGAGCGTTTTTCACACCCATTGCTTTGGTCTTGGAAGTCTTGGTAAAGTAACTAACGGTCATTGGAATCATCGGGAAGACACATGGTGTTAGTAATGCTGCAAATCCGCTCAGAAATGCAATGATAAAAATTGCCCAGTATGACTGCTCCTTATCATCAGTCCCGCCTTCAACTGACACCTGATTTAAATTCAACTGAACGAGATCTCCAAATCCGTCAAACGACTCTGTTCCTAACTGAGCCGTATAACCAACTGATACATTTATTAAACTGTCGGCTTCCTTTTCTCGTTCCAGGAAAAAACTAAATGGTTTTGATGGTTCCAGAATAGTTCGTCCCTCAAACTGTGTAGTAAACGCCGTAATTGTATCTTTTAACTTATATCCAGGACCGAGACCGTTCAACTTCATATCCTGGATGGAGGAGTAATTCACCCGGAAACGATTCGTATCCATTGGAGTAAAATTCAACTTATAAGTACTATCCCAAAGCAGATACGCCTGAACCTTCCAGAAAAAAGCATGCCCTCCACCATGATCAGTGGAGTCATCCAAGACCGCACTAGCAGTAGTATCAACCCCAGGGTCCTTTGGTGGGTCGACCTCAACATCAGTACCTACAGTTCCACTTGCTGAAACTTGAGCAACCACATTGGCCTGATGTTGCTCACAAGTCTTGTCATCACACGTTTGAAACTCTATGAATATGGGAATTTTAAAGGCACTCGTATTCTTCCTCTTGATTTTTTGCCGAAAAATGCCCGGATTACTAACGAAAACGCCCTCCTTTTCGCCCTGAGAATTTGTATGTACCTCAACTCTTTCTTCAGAAATACCGCCAACCAACTCATAATTCTCTGGTTTTTCAAACTCAATGACGGTAGGTAAAGGTCCTTCCAGAATATCTGGGGGTGAGGTAGTATATATATGCCAACCCGGATTTGTTTTTCCCTTTATCTCAATGGTTAAAACCTCACCATCACCAACAACATCTGCTGACCATGTTACGCGACTAGCTTGCCCATTAACAACAAAGGACACCAGTAAAATGTGAAGGATAAAAGTAAAACGTGCTATAAACTTCATAGTTCGGGCATTAAATTACCGACCAAAAATAGGTAAAATAACACCCGTGGCTTCGCCAATACTCTAATGTATAATTGGAGTTTTAAATAGACCTTTTAGACTACATGTATTTTGATTTACAAATAGTTAACCTTATTTAACAGACTTATTTTTGGAATCCTTTAAAGTCTAATGTCGACTAAACGCCTAATTGGGATGATAATTCCCCGCTTCAGAACGATGTGTGTTTCGCCCACTGCCCAGATCGTTGTTCTCACCTCTTTGAGCCCAAACTCATCTTCAAAAATGATCCTGATCTTATTGTGGTGAATATTTCCAAGAATTTCAGCACTCTTAAGTTTACGCCTTAATTCCCTTTCTTGCTCTGGTGTTTTTTCTACTGGGTATGATGGAAAGTGTAGAGAAGTGATGTCCTCCTTCTCAATGATTTGAGTAGCTGTTTCCATGACTAAAATGAATTGGTGAGTTTACTAACTACGACAGTGTACGTAGGCTAATGCAAATTGGTTTCAATTAAAAGCGTTTGTTTTGTCTGATCGGTCACCTTAAACAAATCACTTATCCGTTTTCCAACCACCCAAACTATTGCACCGTTACCATTTTCGATAATTAATTGCTGCTCTTTTTCCAATCGCCCCATCTTTTGATCGGTAAAAAAGTCACTCAGTTTTTTTTCTCCAGACATACCTAACGGGACGAATGAATCACCCTCTTGCCAACTACGTATTTTAAGCGGAAATTCAAGTGTGTCCAAATCCAACGCGGCGACGTTTTCGTCGGTCACAATTTGAGCCCCTTCCACTTCCTTTAAAGCAAACTCTAATTCATGTAAAACAACCTTTTCATCGCTCTCAAGATAGCGTTGCGCTTTTTCAGGCTCTGAATTAACCCTCAGACTCAAACTTTCCCTGTTTACATCCAAAACCCAGTTTCCGGCAAAAAAACTGGAGCCTACCGAAGCGGTTGCCATATCAACTATCTGGCTTGCTGAAAAACCAAAAGCAGATAAATACGCATGGCGATAATAAAATGGCAATTCATTAAACCAGTTCTTATCTATTTGCTCCGGATTTAAATCTGTGGTCAATTCCGCCAGAGAATAGTCCAAAGCTTCCTGGGCCTCATTTAACTTTCTATTGTTGCCGATGAAAATCTGATGAATCTCCGGTCTGATCTCCTTCATCAGCGGCATTACATTATGGCGGATTTTGTTCCGCACGTACTTATGATCCAGGTTTGAAGAATCTTCGCGATACTCCAACTCCATATAGTTGGCATAATGCTCTATCTGGTTTCGGGTTAAATTAAGCATCGGTCGCAAGCGATCTCCTGCCAGAAGCTGCATACCCATCAATCCTCTGATCCCGGTTCCGCGCAGAAAGTTGATGAAAAAACTTTCGATCTGATCATCTAAATGGTGTGCCAGGACGAGGTATTTAAGCCGATGCTTCTGCTGCAATTGTTCAAACCACTCATAACGCAACCTTCGCGCGACCATCTGAATAGACTCTCCTCCTTTTTTGTGATCGTTAGTATCAAAACGGCAAACTTCTACAGGAACATTTAGCGACTCGCAATGGGCCATCACAAACTCTTCTTCCTCGTAAGATTCGTAACCCCTTAATTGAAAATTACAATGAGCAACCTTAAAATTGAGCCTTAGCTTAACAAAGGCACTCAACAGCACCATTGAATCAATGCCACCACTTACTGCCAACAAGTAAGTTACCTCTTCATAGTTGTCTGGCAATTCTTCTAATCTGCTCTTTATCTCCTCTACTACTTGGTGCATCTTTCAATTGCGTTAATTAATGCTTCAGCCTTTAACAAGGTCTCTTCATATTCCCTTTCGGGGCTGGATTTGCTGGTAATTGCTCCTCCCACCATACCTGACAAATAGCCGGAGCGACCATTGTACAGTAAAGTACGAATAACTACGTTGAAATCGAAATCCTGTTCGGGGTTAATGTAGCCAATACATCCTGAATACAATCCACGTCTGGTTTCTTCCAGTTCCTCAATTAATTCCATTGCCCTGATCTTGGGCGCACCGGTCATAGAACCCATAGGAAATGCAGCAAAAACCGCCTCCATCGGTTTTACGTTTGATTTCAACTCTGCCTCCACGGTTGAAATCATCTGGTGAACTGTGTCGAAACTATATATTTCGCATAGTTCCGGCACCCGTACCGTTCCAGGCTGAGCCAGTTTAGACAGATCGTTCCGAACCAGATCAACGATCATAATGTTTTCGCTTCGCTCTTTTTGATCCTCGGAGAGCTCCGCCCTTAAGCGCTCGTCTTCTTCCGCCAATGCACTTCTTTTTCGCGTACCCTTAATAGGTTGCGAAACCACCTTTAAACCTTCCTTACGAAGAAACCGTTCAGGACTACCACAAATTGCAAAACACTCTCCATTACGTACAAACGCACTAAATGGTGTGTTGGTTTGAGCATTCACTTCAGTATAAAGCTCAAATGGGTCTATCCGCACTTCCTGTGAATATATTTCATGACAATAATTCAATTCATAGACATCACCTCGCTGAATGTGATGCTTTACCAGATTTATCTTGTCCAGGTATTCACGCCTGGATTCACGCCAAATCAAGGAAACATTGCATCTATCTTTATCCCGTTCGTTGGTTTCGGGCAAAAGTTGCGGCCAGGCTCCACTTAAAATACTTCCTTCAGAATCGAACTCCAGCAGGAGGTCAGGCACAAAAAAGAAACTATCCTGAAACCCGACGCCATCAGGATTGGTGCTTTTCAGGTTTTCCAGCTGGTTTTTAAAATCATAACCCAGATGCCCAAAGAGCCACCGTCCTTTTCTTGCATCCACCCAGGAACACAGTTCATCCGGTGTGGCATTTGCAATGCTATCGCTTGATGAAGTGCCCAACGCCAACAAATACCTGCCACGTTGATTAGAATTCAGAAAATAGATGTACTTCCACTTGCCCGGCAATCTTCTTAACCGCTGTATGATTTCGTTAACCAAATAAATTGACACTAGTAAAAGTGGTATGTTTGTTGAGATAATTTAACCATGAAATAGTTCGTCGCCAGCACAAAGGAACTTCCTTCCAACTTCTGGAGACAAAATAAAGATATTATGAAGAAGCGTACGAAATACACTTTGACTGCATTCGCAGTAGTTATTTTGGCAACATTTGCATTTACCAAAGCTGCTGTTAAATCAAAGGTTGGACATCTGCACACTAACGCTCTATGGGAATTAATGCCTGAAAAGAAAGTGGCAGACTCCACTTTATTGGCAAAACGTTCTTCTTTGGAAAAATTCTTTCAGCAAAAACAGGAAGAATTTAAAATGAAAGTCCAGCAATACACTGCGGATAGTGCAAACCTAAGTGGCGCCTTGAAGGAACAGCGGTTAAAGGAAATTGTAGATCTGAATAAATCTCTGGAAGAAATGCCCCAGTCTTTTGAAAAGGATCTCAATGAATCCAGGGAAAAGTTGTACCAGCCTATCAGAAAGAAGATGCAGGTTGCTGTGGACAAGGTCGCTGAAGCCAATGGTTTCGACTACATAATAGATAGTTCTTACGGCACGTTGATCTTTTCTAAAAACGAGTCTGACAACATCATGAATCTTGTCAAAAAGCAACTTAACATTCCTAAGTAGTTTTTCGCGCTCAATTTTTTGTGTAAAAGTCGGTTTTTCAATAAATTAGCTTATTAACCCCTCCTAACTGCTTAAAGTGCGATCAAATTTGTTCGTTAAAGGCAACCAAAGGGGGCTTTATACGTTATATAAACAAATGAAGAAACACTTACTATCCTTAGCGCTTACCTGCTTGTTTGCGGGTACATTCGCCCAGAACGCTCTGGTGATAAATAACGACGCTTATGTGGTTCTTGACGGAGGTACCGCTGGCACCCCTATTTATGTGGTTGTAGACCAAGCCAACCAGTTGGGTATTACCACCCTTGGAACCGGAGGGAATATAATTTCTGAAGGTGAGTACAATAAAATTCAGTGGAATATCGGAACGACTACAGGGACATATACCGTTCCGTTTACCTCAAATAACGGTGCCGGAGATCAGAAAATCCCGCTTTCAATTCAAACTACCGGTGGTGCTGCCGGTGCCAATGGGATGTTACGACTTTCTACCTGGGAAACAGATGATGCGAATAGTGCTGGTATGTGGCCGGATGATGTGACCCACTTAACCAACGCAGTTACCGGAACCGGACCAAACGGAGCCAATGTAGTGGATCGTTTTTGGATTGTATCTGCAGATAATTACACTACCAAACCTGGCGCTACAATTTCTTTTATGTACAATGACAATAATGAAATTGATGGAGCCAACAACATTACTTCAGGCGGTACGGAAAGTGATCTGATTGCTCAAAACTTTGAGCCTGGCCCAGATTTATGGCACGGGTCTCCAAGTACCTCAGGAGGATGGTATGGAACATGGGTTTCCGCCAGAACGGTAAATAACGTAACGGTGACTGATGCGGACTGGTTCGATTCATGGACGTTGTCTTTGAGGTCGCAGTTACTCCCGATTGAACTAACAGAACTTACGGTAAACTGTGTAAATGGCAATTCTCTTATCGAATGGTCTACTGCTTCTGAAACTAACAACGATCATTTTCGTATTGAACGAAGCGATGACGGAGTTTATTTTGAAACCGTCGCAACGCTTCCCGGTGCAGGAAACTCTTCCTCTCCAAGAGAATATAGCTATACGGACTACGGGGCTGGAGCGGGCACGATATATTACAGATTAACGCAAGTAGATTTCGATGGCACAAGTACTTCTTCTCAGATCATTGTTATTGAAGGTTGTGCAGGAAATATTGGAGACATTACAGTGTTTGCGGGCTCAGAAAGTGATCTGAATATCAATATTAGTGCGGCCGGTAATAGCCAATACAATATTCGTCTGATTGACTCAAGAGGACGACTTGTTATGGCACCGAAAAATCTTAATGTGGCGGAAGGAACTAACACATTCATACTGCCAATTGACGAGGTAAGTTTAGGAGCTTACCATGTAATTATTGAAAACGATACGGAGCGCATCGTTAAAAAAATAGTGCTCCACTAGATAGTTTTAGCGTTACGCTGTAGCTTGATGTGATCAGCGTAACCCGGGATATTGGCTCAAGAACACATTGAAACAATGTCTCGAAAACCCTTACTTAACACGACATGAAGAAGACGATGAGCCTTGTGGCGGCCTTTGGAGCCACAATAGCATTGGGCCAGAACGTCGGAATCAACACCGATGGCTCTACGCCTACTGAATTATTACACGTGAAGACCACTACTGCAGATGCAGCCGGCGGGATTCTAATTGAAAATCCAAATGCGGGTAATGGCGATGCCATTATCACATTTCAGAATAACGGTTCTACCAACGAGTGGACTCTGGGATTTGATGATAGTGACGCAGATCAATTTAAAATTTCCCAATCCGGCGCAGTTGGAACCACAGATGGTTTTATTATCGACTCCGATCTCCAGTTACTTGCAGGTGATGACGGTTCTGCCGCCGCCCCTGTTTGGAGTTTTGATTCCGATACGGATCTTGGGTTTTATCGTGCCGGAGCGAATCAAATGCGATTTGTAACTCAAGGAGCTGACCGGGTAACGGTTCGGGCAGATGGTGAAGTTGTCGTTGGTGCAACAACTACGGTGATTGCGGACGATTTATTCTCATCCGTTGGTAATGCTACACTGGACTGGGCAGTAAATGGTTACACCGGCTTCGATGCAGGAGGTGTATACGGTCAGGTAACCGGAGGTACAACGGCATTTGCTGCTGTTCAGGGAGAATATGTTGGTACTGGCCAGACCGGACCTGGAGTAAGGGGTGCTACCTACACTACTACCGCAGGTACTAACTTTGATGGAAGTACCGTTGCTGGTATAGACGGTGTATTATTAACGGGCAACCTGACTCGGTCGTTTGGTGTGATGGGACAAACAGGGAACAACATTAACCGAAGGACCGGTGGTGTGCTTGGAACAGATTACTGGGCGCGTGGAGCCCTTGGATATTATGCTCAGAACTTTGCAGACTATGCTGTTTATGGATTTGGAACCGCTTATCAAGCGGGACTGGCTACTGGAATGGCTCCAGGTGTAGGCACCTTAAAATCTTCCACTACCGGGTCTGACCTGGTGAATATGGAAAACAACAGCATGATCGGTATCGGAATTTATGGTGGCGTTATGGGAGGCTGGGTGAAAGGTCTTGTATACGGAACCAATCTATCCGGCGATAGATATGCTGTGTATTCTCATGGAAAGTCTATTACAAACGAAGCTTATGTTGTTTTAAACAATGTTGGGGCTAGTGATCGTATTGCCACCTATGCTACAACCTCTACTTCCGTTGATGTATCGGAAAAAGGAAAAGGGCAACTAGCTAATGGAGAATTATTTGTTGCTTTCTCACCAGAATTCGCCGCAATGGTTGAGTCAGGTGAAGCAATTATTACTGTCACTCCTCTTGGAGAATCTAACGGGCTGTTTATCAGCAATATTGGAGAATCTGGTTTTACGGTAAAGGAATCAAACGGAGGAACGTCAAATGTTTCTTTCAACTGGATTGCTATCGGTCAACGTAAGGGAGGCCAGGACTTTGCAGTAAGTCCGGAAATACTGGACAGACAGTTTGAAGAGCGTATGTATGGAGTGATGATCAACGAAGACAATGAGAGTCATCCTGAAGGCTATTTGTGGTATGACGGCAACAATGTAAGGTTTGACCAGCCTCCGGCAAAAGTACTTCCTCAGGAAATACTTGAGCGCACGTTGAACCAAGCGCGTCATCAACCTGGAAAATAAAATACATATCCCCAAACAAAAGTAAAGCGACCTCAGGGTCGCTTTTTTTATTCTAATATTTTAGTTATCAGCCTGTTAAATTTATAACAGGCTGCCCAAACCCTGTTTATTAATCCTGTTTTTTATACCGTCCCCCTCCATCCTACGTATCTTCAATATACACTTACTTAACGCCCCCAAACAATGAAAACCTTATACTCTACTCTCTTACTCCTTTTACCATCTCTATGCTTTTCGCAAAATGTTGGAATCAACACAGATGGAACAGCACCCACTCAAATGTTACACATTAAGACTTCAGGTGTTAATGCTGCAGATGGTATTCTGATTAACAATACTGGCGGAACCACGGCAGACGCTATTATTCGATTTGAGAATGCTGGCACACCAGAATGGACCCTTGGTTTCGATGATAGTGATCTGGATCAGTTTAAGATTTCACAATCGACGAACCTCGGGACCTCAGATGCCTTCATCATCGATTCTGACCGGCAGCTTTTTGCAGGCATTACCGGAACTGCAGCTGCTCCT
Source organism: Parvicellaceae bacterium (assembly GCA_965267315.1). Classification (GTDB taxonomy): domain Bacteria; phylum Bacteroidota; class Bacteroidia; order Flavobacteriales_D; family Parvicellaceae. The sequence goes on along the minus strand of OZ253949.1, from coordinate 1,520,951 downwards.
GCATGGTCGTTTGATGCTGACACAGATATTGGAATGTACCGTGCAACAACGAACGAACTTGCCTTCAGTACAGCTGGCACAGAACGACTTCGTATTGATGCCTCCGGTTTTGTAGGAATTGACGACAATAACCCATCTACTTATCTGGAAGTAGACGCTACGGCATGGCCTGAAATTAACCTAATAGACAATAGTGATGCTGGTGGTACCGGAACCATTATGATCGGGCAAAACGGAACGTATAACGGCCTGGTTGCTGGCTCAGGCTCAAGTTCTTGTGGTATTACCACCGGTCTTTACGGCTACTATTCAACAGGGGGGGTTGGCGAAGCTGCCTTGTATCAGGATGCATTTGGTGCACAATGGAACGTTGGGTATTGGAGCGGAGGCGCCTATTTTAAGATCATCGGAAACGGTAGTGTCTCCACGATTGTAAAAAATCCTCAGGGAGAAGAAGTTACCATGTTCTGCGTGGAGGCTCCGGAAAACTTATTTCAGGATTACGGAGAGGGAACGCTTTCTAATGGAGTAGCACACATAAGCCTGGATCCTATTTTTTCCAACAGTATTCAAGTTGATGAGGAGCATCCAATTAGAGTATACGTGCAGCTTGAAGGAGATTGTGCTGGTGTTTACGTAACGAACAAGACCAAAGATGGATTTACTGTAAAGGAACTGGCTGGAGGTTCATCTAATGCAAACTTTACTTATACTGTTGTGGCAACCAGAGGACAAGAAGTTTACCAGACAGAAAACGGGGTCAGAATTGCCACTTACGACCAACGTTACCCAGCAGCACCTGCAAAAAAACAAAACTTGATTCAAGCTGGACTAAGCGTCAACACAGATCATTAAAGAAATTAAAAAGCGTGTTAAGTAAGAAGGGGCTCGGGTAGGTCAATCGGCCCGGGCCTCTCTTACTTTATTGACCAAATAAGCAATCCAATCCTCGTTGTCGTTCAGACTCGGAACAAGGTCTAGCTGCTCCCCCCCATGTTCTCTAAAAATATCCAGATACTCCTCTCCGATTTCAATAGTCGTTTCCAAACAGTCTGCTACAAAGGCTGGCGAAAACACCAGCAACTTCTTTTTGCCTGCCCTGGCCAGCTCTTCTATTACCACGTCAGAAAACGGCTGTATCCAGGGATCTTTTCCCAATCTGGACTGAAAAGAAGTGGTGTATTGTTCTTCGGGTAGATTTAACTCCTGGGCAAGCAACTTAGTCGTTTCGTAGCAAGTAGCTTTATAACAAAGTTCATTCCCCGCATGGACGCCGCTCTCGCATTCGTGCCCATCGCAGACCGAACCGTCAGGATACACCTTGTCCAATTGACGAATGGGCAGTCCATGATAAGAAAACAGGATATGATCGTAACTATCCAGATCAAACTTCCTCGCATTATTGGCGAAACAATCAATAAACCCTTTATCATCATAGAATTGACCAAGAATGGTCACTTCGGGAATTGCCCACCACTTTGAAATAATGGAACATGCCTTTTCGATAGTTGAACCAGTCGAAGCACTGGCATAATGTGGGTAAAGAGGAAACAATATGATCCGCTCGTAATTCAATTGCCTCATTTCCTCCAACACCATATCCATAGAGGGGTTTTGGTACCGCATAGCGAAATGAACACCAAACTCACCCTCTAATTTATCTGCTACTTTTGAAGCAACACTCAAACCATAAGTTAACAAAGGAGATTTCCCGCCTCCGTGTTTAAATAGTTTAGCGTATTCTTTCGCCGATTTTGGTGCTCTCAGTGGCACGATAATTAAGTTAACCAGTAGTTTTCGCTTAAGCCAGGGTAAGTCAATCACCCTTGGGTCATTAAGGAACTCCTTAAGGTACTTTCGTACATCTTTCACCTCCGGTGAATCCGGAGTTCCAAGATTTAAAAGCAGAACGCCCGTTTTTTTACTCATCGTACAAGAAACAGCTGGCGCGGGATTTAGTTTGATCTAAGAGTGTAATGGTCTGTTATCTGTTGCAGCAAGAGCTGCCTCTTTCACGGCTTCACTATAAGTAGGATGCGGATGACATATTCTGGCAATATCCTCGGCAGATGCTCGATATTCCATAGCTGTTACCGCCTCCATAATCAAATCAGCAGCTCGCGCGCACACCATATGCACACCGAGTACCTCATCGGTGTTTTTGTCTGCAAGGATTTTTACGAAACCGGCTGTATCCATACTCGCCCGAGACCTCCCAAGAGCGCGCATCTGAAACTGTCCTGATTTATACTCAACTCCTCTTTCCTTCAACTCTTCTTCGGTGGCACCTACTGCGGCCACTTCCGGCCATGTGTAAACAACTCCAGGTATCAGGTTGTGGTTGATGTGAGGCTTCTGACCAGCAAGCATTTCGGCTACATAAACGCCTTCTTCCTCCGCTTTGTGAGCCAACATTGCCCCTTTCACTACATCGCCAATAGCATAAATACCGTCTACATTGGTTTGGCAATGCTCATTAACTTCTACCCTTCCCTTATCGTCCATTTTTACTCCGGCTGCTTCCAGCCCAAGACCTTCTGTGTATGGCTTTCTACCGACAGAAACCAAACAATAATCTCCTTCGAAGGTAACTTCCTCTCCCTTCTTGTTTTTTGCAACAATTTTAACTGACTTGCCTTCGTTGGTTACCTGCTGCACCGCATGATTTAGATGAAACTTAAATCCTTCCTTCTTCAAAATCTTAGTGAGTTCCTTACCACAGGCTCTATCCATAGTTGGAATAATACTATCGGCAAACTCAACTACTGATACATCAGCCCCTAATCTTGCGTAAACGGATCCTAACTCGAGGCCAATAACTCCTCCTCCAATTACAATTAGATGTTTAGGCACTTCTTTAAGCCCCAATGCCTCAGTTGAGGTAATAATCCTTTTTTTATCAGGCTCCATACCCGGAAAATAGTTTGGCTTGGAACCAGTAGCAATAATGGTGTTTTTTGTTGAAATGGTTTCTTCTTTCTCACCACTCACCTTAATTGTGTTCTTGTCTACAAACGAACCAACACCATGAAAAACATCGATTTTGTTCTTATCCATTAGGAACTTCACTCCATCACATGTCTGGCTTACCACTTTGTCCTTTCGAGCAATCATTTGCTCGAGGTTGACACCCATCTTCTCAATGTCTATGCCGTGTTCTTCGAAAGAATGTTTCGCATTATGGTAGTGCTCAGAAGAATCCAGGAGTGCCTTCGAGGGTATGCATCCAACATTAAGGCACGTTCCGCCAAGAGTATTGTATTTTTCAATGATTGCGGTTTTGAATCCGAGTTGTGCGCAACGAATTGCAGCTACATATCCCCCAGGTCCGGAACCGATTACAGTTACATCGTAAGACATAGTAAAAGATTAGGCTACGAATGTAAGAAAACACCAATAATTAGGAGGGCAGAACTACCGACTTTGTCCGCTTATACCAGTAATAGTATCGTAAGCCTAATAACAAAGCAATTGGTTTGGTTGCATCGTTAAAGGTCTGCGGCAGCAACATTCCGAACAGAATAAATCCGAAACAGAGTACAGACATTGCCAGAAACACCTTGTTGAATCTTAACCGTAGTTTTGCGAAAACCAGCAACAACGGCATCATCAAATGGAGCGGACTTGCCCAAATCAGGTTGTAATTTTTGTCGGTTGTAGTGTGTTCTGTACCGAACCAAAGAAATAAAATCAAAAATCCGGTGAACGCCATAACGGTAAAAAACAGAATATCAAAGGCTACCTGAGCTTTGTGCATTTTAAAGAACCATAAAGCGATACCCATCAACAACAGTCCCCAGAATGTGAAATTCGGCCCTCCCCAAAAACCGGGTTTCTTTCTTTCAAAAGTTCCATTACTAAGAATCGTACTTTCTAACACCAAGGGCTGCCCATTAATTGAACTTGACGCAAAAATCTCCTCCATCTTCAGAGGCAGGAACATCAACTCCTCATTTTGTACATTCCGATCAATTCTGGAACCCAGGGCAAGGTCGATACCAAAATCAGACCAGGGTTGGTACTGTAAATTGTCGTCGATCAGTTCACGAAAGGTTCTTTTACCGGCTTCCAGATGCGAGCCCCACTTCAATTGAGTACGCCCCACATCTGCTACTGCATCCCTACAGAGTGTAGCACAATTTTTAAAGAAAAAGTCGTAGCGATACTTCCGCTTACCAGGAGTATCATTAAGAAGGAGGTTCTCCCACATTTTTCTCTTCTGATCCTCATTCAGATTAAGTTCCTGCTGCCGCACTTCCCGACCTTGTGCCTGATAAATACTTAAAAACCACTCGAGTGGCTGACGCTGAAGCTCATAATCCATCTTTCCTTTTGCGAAGGTGATGGAAAAGTCCATTTCACTATCTCCCGGATCGAAAATACCCCAGTTGAAAATGGCGTCAACATTGGAAGATTCATCCAACACCCTTATCGCACTATGTCCATGCAACTCGTAAACCGCTTCACCTGGATCGCAGGTAACCAGAAAAAAACGAGCGTCTTCACTTAGCGGCTGGGCAGCCAGACCGAAATTTAAAAGAATGCCGCACGTTATTAACAACCAACGCATGTGCGAATATAGATAAAGGCAAAGTAACAAGGGACCAGAGGATTGCAACAAACGAGCCTAATAACTCATCAGATACATCTTACCGAACTCTTTCTTGAAGTAGGAATCGGCGCCAGAGTCCCTGTGCTCAATGTCCTCTCCGTTGATTTTTGTGGTGACGGTGTAAAAATAAACTCCCGCAGCCAGACGGTCACCGAATTGATCCGTTCCATCCCAGTAGAAATCGGTAATGTTTCTGCCTATGCGCAACGGACCAAGTTCATCTCTGGTAATCTCTCTCACTACCCGACCTGAGGCCGTCAATATTTGTATCTTGAAATAATCGGGAATAACGCTCCCTGTTAGCGTAAAAACAAACTGGGTTCGGGTGGTGAAGGGATTCGGATAGTTCATTACGTTGGTAATGGTGCTGCGATTTACAACTTCAAACTCTATCTCATAATCAATACTGCCCGATGCGTTATTAGACTTGTCCTTTGCCTGAACCAACAAGGTGTAAATACCGTCTGTGGTAAACTCCGCATTGTATTCTATCGAACATTTATTATCGCTACCCGTAGCCGGAAGGAAGCGCATAATTTCATTGCCCGCGCCATCTCTGAAATTTAATACCTCATGTGTCACCTGCCCCGGTCGAAGCAGGAAAATCTTGAAGTTAGCGGTATCGTCTTCACTATCGAAAAGGAAAAAAGGGTTTTCGTCATCCAGGGAAATTGTAATAAAGGGTTTAGAACTAACTACATCTCTGTTTAATATATGTAGTCCATCAAAAGTCACATCCAGTATCGGGTTAATCTTGTCTGTTTCCGCATGAAAATCGATAAACGCCACATTATTGAAAAAATACTGTTCGTTTTGGTCTTGCCTGTTAGGCAACACATAGGGGTTTGCTTCTATCCAGAAACGATTGTCGTTGGGCAAATTAGCGGTTGCTATGGTAATCGTATCCAGCAACACTTCCCCTGGCCTTAACGAGTCTTGCCGCGGATAGTTAATGTACTGGCGTACCGAATTTTGATCTTCTACGGAATAATGTACCAACAGGCTATCAAAACCAAACTCGCTTACGTTCTCTATAGCGATTGCAAACCGCGCAGAATCACCATGATTAACACTGTCTCCAATGGAAAAATAAAAACCTTTCTTCTTATTGAGTGCTAGTTCCGGAGCCGGATTGTAAAGAACCTGCCACCTTATGGTTTGCGCCGGAGTTTGATTTATGTTGTCAGCATAGAACCCTTCTACCCTTGCGAAAGGATAATCAGCAGCAGGTATAATAAAATCGAGATTCAGTACGGAGTCCATGGCACTAAATGTAGAGTCCATCAACAACTCGGAGACGCCTGAATACTTCACGCCATATAGCTTAATACGAGTGCTGTCGTTGTTGGGAAGTTCATAAGGGTTTTGCTGCCAGTAAAGCGTATTCCATTTTAACGCTGGCCCTATCAAGGTTGAAGTCATTAATCCGGTTCGCGGAAACTCCAGTGAATCGGTCAGGGTAATGGTTTCCCGGATTCCAAGTGAATCGGGAAGAGAATAAACCTCGTTTGCGGTTGTCGGATCGCCCTTCCTGCAGAAAAAGATAAATGACTCATCAGGTCTTGGAACGGCCATACTATCAGATCCAAGCGCAACAAGCTGTCCGTATAATCCGGGAGCGTGAAGGTTCCACTGTGTGTAATCTGCCTTGTTAATAGTATACAGTAGAATGTAATGACCATTCGGGACGGTATCAATCATAGACTGTATGGCTGCCATCTCTGAGGCGTTGTTCTGACGAAAAGCAAACCAGAAATCAGAACGTTGACGTCCACCAACGCTTCCATCGTTGTATTGACCATAGTCATTGTACCAATTCAAAGTATCTCCGGTGGTTAATATCCGTGGCGTTCCCCAGGGTTCCAGAGTAACCGGGTCTATAACGGCCAGATGCAAAAACGGAGAGGTACCATAAGCACTGTAATCCTGCCTTGTGCTGCTGATAAAATATTCGCAGTACTTTAGGTCAGATGCTCCAACCATATTGTTAATTGTGTTACATGTAAGAGGTAATGTCACTTCTCCGATTCGAAATTCACGCAACGGTTTATCATACTCCAGGTTAGTAAATGAGTTGTTCTTAAACTGGTGAAAGTGTGCCTGACCCCAACCCACCTTGGTCGGAATGTACTGGAACGATCGCTCCTTCCAGATTGGTGTAGTAGAATCTGCTGCTGCTCTCCAGAAGTAAACGGTACTATCCGTAAATCTCAATGTATCCGGATTTCCTGTCATTACGTTCACCCAATCATCGGCCAGGAGTTCCACAACACCGCCTTCCGAAGTAATTATTTGTGATTTGAGGAATCCGGTGTTGAAGCTATCCAACGTATCTATTTCAAAGCGGTAAGTTCTTGAGGGGGCAAAGGGATCGATGGTCGACGCTTTAAGCGTCATGGAATCGTTGGGGACAATAGCGTAATCATAAGGATAAATAGGCTCTATTCCGTCTAACTGAAAATAAGTTGTGTAAACCAGCTGATTGTTGTTAATCTCGTCGTACTGTTCCGGGTGTTGGCTTGGAATATCCACTTTAATATCGAAGGAATTTATGCCTTCGGCTATTTCAGCGTTCAGTGGCATTGTAAGTACAATTGTATCCCTGAACAACGATCGTGGCAATTCAATTAAATAAAGTGAGTCTGTACCTGTTGGATAGTGACGGGTAATTTCTACGGTAACCGAATCGTGGATTGCCTGACCCAGGTTGGTTATAACCACGTGTAAATCGATACTATCGGTAGCCACCGTTACCTCCTCCGGCTCCATAAACACCCGGGACGGTGAAAGCACTAGCTCCGGTGCGTTGTGAGGATTTAACCGAATTGCCGGATCACCTTGCAAGCTCAAACTACCAACACTTCCAGCTTCTGTAATGTGGGCGGTACTTCCGAAACTTGCTTTAGAATACTGCATTGACCGGCCAATGGACTCTCCATACAAAGTATCGCAAAAACCAGTGTAAAAGCCATTAGCAAAGGAACTTAATCCGTTCGTGTAGCCAATTTTTACGTTGGCTAAAAATGCAATTGCTCCCTGATCCGGTAGAACCACAAAGGTTTCGCTAGCACTCGTTTGATATGGCTGGTGAATATCACCTGCATAGCAACCAAGACCTAACACTACCGGGTATTTCCCCGTGTTTCCCCAGGTATCAGGATTGTCTATATTCTGATCAAACCCATTGGTTGTGGCATGTCCAAAAAAAGTAATCAGTGAGACTCCGTCCCGCAGTCTTGTCCCCACTTCGTCAAGGATCACGGGAGAAATCGGATCCGAATTAACCTTTAAATGGGTTTCCACAAAGCCTCCGAAATTTCCGTTCGTCTCATAAATGTTTTTGTAAGAATTGAGCGCATTGGCAAGCAAGGCCTGCTCACCGGCATTTGACCCACCGCCGAAATGCAAAGCATACTTTTGCCACTCTTTGTCAGCAATGGTATATATAGAATTTGGGTCCTGATTGGCTTCAAACTGTATTACCTTGTTCAGGTAATCAACTACGTCCTGTTTGGTTTTCGCAGAAAGCCTACCGGTTGGTATTCCAGCCTGAAGCGTACTGTCGGTATTGAATTTTGTCAGATAATCGTCGGAACTTGGGTAGCCAATTGATGGCACTAAACAAGATTGATACTCAAAGCCTAAGCCCTCTACTATTCCCCAGGTTACCGTAGCCAACACTGCTGCATTTCCTTCGGATGCCTCCATCACTGACTTACCGATTAGAAACAAATTACCTGGTGTAGAAGGCCAATTATCAAAAGTGTACTTCGCAAATCTGCGTATTGACAATCCGCTTTTCACCACACCACCTCCAAACTGGCGATATAGCTGATCGACATCCAGCACCAAGGTGTCATAACTTCCTCCCGCCGATGACGCCCTGTATGCGGCATAAGCTCTTGCCTCCGGCAACATCAGTTGTTGCGCCACAACTAAATAGGCCGAGTCGATGTTCATGGAGGCGTAATCTAAAAACAGTCCATCGTTGCTTACGGGCAATAGCTTTGGCCCTGCTCCTCCGGCACCTAAATCTGTTACATCCAATATTTCACTCTCATCAAACATCAGTAAATGTTGTGATGATACGGTCGCATTATTTGGAACCAACCCTTCGTGAATCCCTCCGCCCGATACAAGGCTGATCTCTTTGACTGTGTCGCCCGAAAACACCCACAGATGTGGGGTTGTCCCATTAAAATTGGAAATGGACACGTAGTGCTTTCCTGCTCCTGCGGGATCGAGATCAAATTCAAACCACGGTCTGTTCTCAAAATCAAATGTATGCGGATACTCCAATACCACCTGACCTACAGTTTGATAATCAGAAGCCAATCCAACAGAAGGCGTAAAGTGGCTAATGGTTGTGCTTGAAGCGGGTATCGAAGAATTCGGAATGTCAAAACGGGCATGAATTACGTGGTAGTTCAGAAAACTGGTATCAATTGCTAAAACACTTCCACCGGAAGCGTCAGTATAACTAATCTGGGATCGGTGATTAAAACCACCTACAAGACTGGCGGCACTTGCCCCTGCAGAAATGGCCCAAACACTTGCCGGCGGCGCGGTTGCAGCGTAATAAGCGTTAACTGTGCTCAACGTAGAATTCCTGGAGCCCGCCACACCATGTCTCAAGGCTGCCCATCCCTCACCTGATTCGTACTTGGAGCGTGATAGTCCCTCGAACTGCTCACCAACAAAGTACTCATTTTCATAATGAACCGAACTTGTTTTCCAACAGTAATCCGTTAAAGTATATCCCGAAAAATTGACATCTGTTTCCGGTTTTATTCTTCGATTCGAAATGGAATTATTCCAGGTAAGAAAATACCTTATGCTGTCGCTGGTAAACGACTGCTCCCTGTTCATAATCAAATCCGGGTCATCAAACAAGGTGCTATCGAGCCAAACATCATTCTTTTTAGCGTAAAACAAGATGTAGTCTGAAGCATTGAATACTCCATCACTTTCACCCTCCACATAAATGTACTGCTCTTGCTCTCTACCAAATACCTGAAAATTACGCGGGTCTATAGTAGTCAGGTCATCACCCGTTTCACTTAAAACATTGGATAATGTAGTGGAATCTATTCGGTAGACTCCGGTTTCTCCTACGGGGATTTCGTAGTACTTCTGCGAATAATCGATCCATTCATTGCCGTATTGCGCCGTTGCCAGCGTAGTAAAAAGTAAGGCGAGTATGAATAGTATCGGGCGCATCATCTTTAGTTAGACGGTGGCTTGGCTATATCGAATTTTAGTGAGAAAATATTGGAGTAAAGTGCAGCCGAAGCATTTCCAAGGTCGGTAAGGGCATAATCGATGGCTATGCGTTTGATTTTCACTCCAATGCCTATGTTAGGTTGAAACGTAAGGGACTCTTTGTTGGTTACGTCCAGCACATATTGCATGTTACCTATTCCTGTGCGTAGGAATACCAATCCGTTGTACCCAAATTCAACACCAAGATGCGGGTCTATGCTGGCAAAGTTGGATTTGATCACCGTGTTTCTTTTACCGTCAAAGGTCAGGTCAAGATCAAATTCAGGTAGGATTGTAAATTTATCTTTTATGGTAAACTGATGGGCTACTCCCAACAGTAACCTTGGTAAGGTAACTTCGATGGAGTTTTCGGGAATTTCATTTCCGGTAAGTGTAAAGGTTTCTATAATCTGATCGGAAAGCGTGTATGACCAGGCGTTGAAAGTGGTGGTCACGTCGCGGAATGTGGCCCCAAATAGCCAATCATTCTTTTGGTAGCGAGCCGCCAAATCTATTCCAAACCCCCATGAACGACCGAAGGTTCCTACTTTTCGGTGTACCACCTTTACATTTCCGCCTAAATCTATTCCCTTGATTCTTCTGGCATAAGAAACCAGAAAGGCATAATCGGCCGCGGAAAATGTAGTGATCCGGTCATAATCAATATTTCCCTCGTTGTCTATTAATTCAGTGGTGTTAGGGATGTCATCTACACCGAATCGGATAAATGAGATACCTAATGCACTTGAACTATCAATTTTTTTAGCAAATCCGCCATAGTCGTACTTTGCAAGTCCGGCGAAGTATTCCGCATGCATAAGGCCAACATGAATATCATCATTGAGTTGAAGTAATCCGGCCGGATTCCAGTAACCTGCTGTTACATCGGTGGTTGTGGCTAAAACACTATTAGACATCCCCAAACTTCTCGCTCCAACACCAATCTGTAGGAACTCATTAGAATACTTTGGTGTTGCATCCGATTCCGATCCGCCCGTATTTTGGGCAACCGCACCTACCGCGCAAAGCAACATAAATAAGGTGGTGAGCTGTTTCATTAACAAATAAATTTACAACAGTTTGTTTGTTGGACAAGAGTCCAATTGACTAAAACCCTGTTTTTCCAGATAAATTGCCCTATTAATAACTATTTTGCGGTCAAATGTCAGTAAAAAAACACATTCCAAATTTCATAACGTTGTGCAATCTGATGTGTGGTTGTTTGAGTATTGTGATGGCATCCATGGGCGCTTATCACATTGGAGCCTACCTCATATTAGCAGGAATGGTGTTTGATTTTGGAGATGGGCTCACCGCAAGAGCGCTAAAAGTTCAATCCGAGATCGGCAAGCAACTGGATTCTCTTTCTGATTTAATCACTTTTGGTTTGGCCCCAGCGTACTTGTTATTTGCAATCATGTCATCTCCATTGACATCATTATTCGCGGATACGGCGCTGGATATTGATGTGGCTGACACTTATTTTGTAATGACACTTCCATGGTGGATCATATTATCTCCCTTCCTAATGACGGTCTTTTCCGCCCTGAGATTGGCAAAATTTAATGTGGATGATAGTCAATCAACAGAATTCAAAGGACTGGCAACTCCAGCCAATGCGTTGTTCTGGACTTGTTTTGTGTTAAGCATGATGGTCGTCTCATTTAACCCTGTTGGAACCAGCTTTTACATTTCAGACATCTTCATTGATGGACAACCACTTGATGCGACTCCGGACACACTCCCCCCTTCATCTAGCTTTGTTTTAATTCTAGCCCCTCTGATTTTTACGGTATTTTCAATTTTACTCGTGGCCCCTATCCGTATGTTCGCCTTCAAATTCAAACATCTTGCCTGGAAGGGCAATGAAGTCCGCTATATTTTCATTGCGATCGTATTGCTAACGATTACAGGCGCATTGTTGATAAAAAACCTGTTCTTAGCCGGACCAATAATCATACTTTTGTACATCGTTATTTCGATGATTAATAACCTATTTAGAAAGAAGAATGAAATTCAAAGCTGAGATAGATGTTATGCCGCTGGAGGCGATTTTAGATCCTCAAGGAAAAGCAGTAACTCAAAGCATGGCGAACATCGGTTTAGCCGAAATCTCTAATGTTAGAATCGGGAAACACGTAACGCTGATTGTTGAAGCGGATAACAAGGAAGCTGCCAGCGCAAAGGTGGATGATGCGTGCAAGAAAATGCTCTGTAATCAGATTATGGAGAGCTACTCTTTCGAGCTTTCGGAGGCCTGATCAATAAGCCTTTAAAATTATCTGGTACCGAAATCCAATCTTAGGATCCGGTTCGGTAAACGGGATTGCCTCTCCCTTCAGTATCTGTTTCGCAGTTTGACCAAAATGCCCGCCAAGGGCTTCCTTCCCCTGTACTATTTCCGCCGCGTTACCCAAAATATTGTAGTACCCATTAATATTTGGCAAGTAAGAATATCCTGAAACCAGGCCTTCTTTCTTACCGTAAATTTTATGCCTTTGCTCTGAACTCTGGCAATTTGAGGAGCCCTTGCAGTTAAACAAATAGCAACCTTTAACATTGACACTATCTCCTACAGCCAGAGCCCTTCCCGATTTATCAAATGATTTGCGGTATCCTGCCAGGGTGGAATCAACTAGTTCCTGAAACCGCACAGCCGGAAGCAATTCAGCTTCATAGGTATAGTTATCATTTTCGTACATCTCATTTAACTGATCTTGCTTCCAGCCTATAAATGATCGAATCTGCATTTCCGAAACACCTGTTACCGGTTTATCCAAAAAATGCTGGATCCTGGATTTAAACTCCTTTTTTTCCTCTTTCTCCAAAAACAACGGAAAGGCGTTTAGAGGCCCTTTATACCAGATTGGTTTACTTACCTCTACGTCTTCCCAGTTACGGAGAAAAATATCGTATACAAACTGATCTTCCGGCAAAACCGTATCAGGAAGGAATTTTGTTAAATCTGCTGATTCATGTTTTTCATATTCCGTCTCGTAAAGTGTAAATAGAAAGGCCATCCATTCGGCGATGGATACTTCTGTTTGCTTAATGAAAACACTATCGTTGTACTCAATACAACCATACACTGTAGCTCCTTCATAGGGATTTAACTGCCCCCGTGAGGTAAAAGGCATCAGAATCAGTAACGTAGTAATCAGAGGGAATCGCAACTTCATTTTTTTACATTTTATAATCAGGCATGACAATGAAGTTACTCATTAAACGAAGATGAGTTATTCCATCTTCTTCTCAAAAGACATTCGCCTCTTTCGTAACTCAAAGTTTTGCCCCAGATACACCTTCCTCACCACTTCGTCTTCGGCCAACTCCTCGGCGGTTCCGGAACGTAAAATGCTTCCTTCGAAAAGTAAATAGGTTCGGTCTGTTATAGAAAGTGTTTCCTGTACATTGTGATCAGTAATAAGAATACCAATTCCTTTGTCTTTCAACTGATAGACAATCCTTTGAATATCTTCAACGGCAATTGGGTCTACACCGGCAAACGGCTCGTCCAGTAGAATAAAACTGGGGTCCACAGCTAACGCACGAGCAATTTCTGTCCTTCGTTTCTCTCCACCGGAAAGATTTTGCCCTTTGTTCTTGCGAACGTGGTTCAAACTAAACTCTTCCAGTAATTCTTCAAGTCTGTGGTTTTGCTCTGCCTTGGTTTTCTTCGTGCCTTGTAAGATGGCCTTTATATTGTCTTCTACAGACAGCTTTCTGAACACCGAAACTTCTTGCGGCAAATAACCGATACCCATTTTCGCACGTTTGTACATCGGAACAGAGGTAATATCCCTCTCGTCAAAAAAGACCTTGCCGGCATCAGGCTTAACGAGTCCTACCACCATATAAAAAGAGGTACTTTTTCCTGCACCATTGGGACCGAGCAGCCCTACAATTTCCCCTTTTCTTACCTCCACCGAAACGCCCTTAACCACCTTACGGCCTTTATAGGATTTCTGAATATTTTCTATACGAAGTACGCTCATTTTGTGTCCTTAAAAATCTACCTGGAATTTACCTCTGATACCGAATTGGAAAACGTCGATCCCTTCGTAAGTATTGTCCCAGTAAGACAACCTCCACAGCGCATCTACTCTTAAGCAATGGAAAATATTCTCAATTCCGACTGATGCTTCGGCATACGGCTTGTCCTGTAGCGTAGAACTAAAGTATGGAAGCGCTAATTCTTGCGTATGGGTTTGACTCAACCGTCCGTAAATGGCCTTTATGGTAGCTACCTCTCTCCATTTCAACTTCCGGAGCAATGGTATTTTGTTGAGCAACAGGCCTTCAAAGTGATGTTCAACTACAGCGCTAACATATTCATCACTAATAAATTCAGCGATGTTCATCATGTTGTAAGCAAAGTCATTGTAGGTCCAGGTTTCATTGCCTGCATGTACTTCGAGAAGTGGGTAAGGAAGAGAACCCCATATTTTACCAGCTTCCAACCTGTAGCGCATATTCCCGAAAATTCCCATTGGAATTTTATGTTTCCATCCAATTACGGCTTTATGATATTCATAGTCGCTCCCTAACACGCCTTTCATTCCATAGGTGTATTGCATGGTTATGATTGGTTTCTTCGTACCCAGACTCACCCTGTCAAATTCGCCCGACAGGTATTGTTCCTTATGTGCCCACCGCAAGAAGAATGTAGCTTCAGACGACGTTATAGAATTGCCGTTATTCTCAAAAGGTTCATCACCAAATTCAAACACAGGAATTATACCTAGCGGACTAAGGGTATTGCGCCGCAATAACAAAGTTGTAGACAACCCCTGAAACCACTCCCGGGTATAATTAAACCGATACTCTTCTACTCTGGAAAGCTTATTTAGCGGGTTTCTTCGCAAGAATGATGATAAAACATTAGCATTTCTGAAGGCATTCTGACTCAAACCCAACTGTTCTACATCATTTTTATAAATCATCCGCACCATGCGACGAGGCTGCTTCGTAATAAAAAACCGGGTTCCCACACCATACTTCCACTCTTGATCCCGCAAACCATAAGCCCCATAACCAGAAAGTTCAATCATTTTACTGAAATCATTACTGGTTCGAATTCCAAGGCTGAAGCGATTCCCTTCTACCTCATTAAAACTGTAAATTGACGAATAAGGACCCAACTCAATCGGACCGATCACCTTCCAACCACTAATAAGTGTGGAAATAAAATCAATGTAATTACGCACTACAGGAAGGTTTCCAAGAGTATCCATCATCTCAAAGACTCCTTTCTGGTTAGCTGTTAACGTATCGTGCCGCCTTTCTACCCAAAACGAATCTGACTTAGAAGAGGCGTCATCGAGCAATACGATATTTTCAGGACCAGAATAAAACTCCTCCGGCCGGGGTTGATTGATAACGAAGTCCTTGTATGAAGTATTTTTTCGCCCATAAAATCCCATTTCTCCGTCAACCAGATTAAAATCCACCCACAGTTCGTCTTTTACCAACATCCAAACCTCGTCTTCTACCTGAGCAAATTCCTGTGTTACCTTCAATTCCTTCACAAAATTGATGTTTGCATCTTCTGCGATGGTACCTTCTACCCTTCTCACGGCGTAAGTAGTATCATGGATGTACAGGTCTCCGTAAAACGTCAACTCTCCCACTCTTTTGGGCTGAAACCTCAAGTGGTAGCACCAGTACCCGTCCACATTAATAGAATCAAGCAGGTAGTATTTGTAATGCGCAAACCCATTATTTGCAATGGGACTTATAAAATTCTTTCCGAAGACAGGCACGTGATTGTCGTAAATATTCACCTGTTGGTACATGTCCCCGGTAAACTGACTAACACTCTCATTGTTCACTCCTGAAACCCTGGTCGCCTTGATAATCTCTTTATTCTTAGTGGGGTCTTTCTGATAGTAGTAATCGGATAGTGATTCTGTCATGAAAACCGGCAGATAAGGCTTTCTTTCTGTCGTGTCGATATTGTCAAAAATGAAATCAAATTTTCTGAAAACTCTCTTTTGAGTAAAATTTGAATCGATGTTATTAATGTCAATTTCAATCTTATTATACACCTCGTATTCATAGGATTCTAGTTTCTCTCTGTTGTTGATCTTCTTGTTAGCTATGACATTTCGCATTATGGGATGCGCCGGGTTTTCTCGTTTCGTTGGAATGACAGTTACAGGTGGTAAATCTTCCAGATCTTCTTTAAGCACTACATCTATTCGTTGGCTCTTGTCTTTTTGAATTGCGATATACGCTGTAACAAATGTTGGGTACGATACTTCGATGGTATCTGAGGCATAATAGCTTTCCAGCACATAGTTCCCCTCCATATCTGCGGTGGTACCGATCTTGGTTCCCTTAAACTTTACAATTACTCCAGGCAGAGGTTCACCGAAGGTAGAATCTGTAACGACACCGTAAACCTTGGTTTTCTGCGAAAACGCGATGGAGCAGGTAAATAGGATTAATGATATGAGCAAAAGCCTCAACACCGTGTAAATTTAACGCTAATCCCCAAATTTCATTTTAATTTGAACGAATTAGTTCGTTTGTGGGTCATTCGCGATACAATGCGGCCTTGTGCAGGCACATCACGTCAAATTCAGAAGTTCCTAAACACCCTCCTGCCGCTTTCTTATCACCATTTTGGAAACGTAAATACCAGACTCGTAAAGCAACATAATAGGTACTGCTACCAGTATTTGTGAAACCACATCTGGCGGTGTGATAAGAGCGGAAAGCACCAACACAACCACAATTGCGTGGCGCCTGTACTTGCGCAGAACCTCGGGCGATAGAAGTCCAAGTTTGGTTCCAAGATAGATGACCACCGGGAGCTCAAAGAAGATCCCTGACAACAACGTGGTTGTAGTAACCAGATTGATCAATGAACCACCAACTGGCATTGTAGTGAACTCTGGTGTCATTTGATAATTTCCAAAAAACTGTATGCACAAAGGCGATATCAGAAAATAACCGAAGGCCACTCCCAGAAAGAACAGTAAAGACGCCCAAAGAATTACCCCCCTGGAAACGCTTAGTTCCTGCTGTTTTAACCCGGGCTTTACAAAGCCCCAGAGCTGCCAAAATATAAATGGAAAGGCCACTATAATACCTCCCACAATGGCAATGTACATGTTAGAGTTAAACTGACCTGTGAGTTCGGTGTAAATGAACTTTTCCACGTTAATCTTATCAACGCACATGCTGTCTTGCAATCCAAGCTGATGGCCAATTTTGCAAAAAACCCGGTAGGTGATGAAATCCGTTTTGGTCATGCTCAAATACAGATTCTCAATTATCTCACGGGTATAAATGAAAATAAATACCGCCACCACTGCAATGGCTGCTGCACTCCTAACCAATCGCCACCTTAATTCCTCAAGATGCCCAAGAAATGACATTTGCTCACTCTGTGTCTCCGTATTGCCGGTTTTTGTGCTCATTGCTCGCGCAAAAGTAGCACATTTAGTGAAAGCTGGTGGATTGTTCCTTCCCCTTAAAACGGATGGAAATGACCAGTAGCCTACAAAAACAGGTTACCGATCTAAAAAAGTGGGATTCGGCAGCTTTTTGAGTTATATTAGAGAATAAGATTTAATTGTAAGGAATTTAATGTCTGTTGTAAGCATTTCATTGAAGGAGGCACTACAAACGAATTTTGGATTCGATGCCTTCAAAGGTGAACAAGAAGCCATCATCCAGAATGTACTTGATGGTAATCACACTTTTGTAATCATGCCCACCGGTGGTGGTAAGTCTATGTGCTACCAACTTCCAGCTCTAATATCGGAGGGAACCGCGGTAGTTGTTTCGCCACTCATCGCGTTGATGAAGAATCAGGTAGACGCTATTCGGCATGTAAGTGACACCGACTCTATTGCCCATTTCATGAATTCATCCCTAAGTAAAGGAGAGATTAACAAGGTAAAATCTGATGTGCGCTCAGGCATTACCAAGTTGCTTTACGTGGCGCCTGAGTCTTTAACGAAACAAGAGAATATAGAATTTCTGACTTCTATCAAGATTTCATTCTTCGCGGTGGATGAGGCACACTGTATTTCAGAATGGGGGCATGATTTCAGGCCGGAGTACCGGAGGCTAAGGCCCATCATGGAGAAAATCACCTCGGTGCCAATTATTGCCCTTACGGCTACCGCCACACCAAAAGTTCAACAAGACATCCAAAAAAACCTTGGCATGACTGATGCCAGGGTATTTAAGGCTTCCTTTAATAGAGATAATCTTTACTATGAAGTTCGTCCAAAGAAGGAGGTTCAAAAAGAAATTATCCGTTATGTAAAACAGCACCCCGGAAAATCCGGAATTGTTTACTGTTTAAGTCGTAAGAAGGTGGAAGAACTGGCGGAGGTTCTTCAGGTAAACGGAATTAAAGCACTTCCCTACCACGCTGGTATGGATGCGGCAACTCGCGCAAAGCATCAGGATATGTTTCTGATGGAAGATGTAGATGTTATCGTGGCCACCATTGCCTTTGGGATGGGAATTGACAAACCAGATGTTCGGTTCGTTATTCATCACGACATTCCCAAAAGCTTAGAGTCTTATTATCAGGAAACCGGTAGGGCAGGTCGTGATGGCGGAGAAGGAAATTGCGTGGCATTTTATAGTTACAAAGACATTGAAAAGCTGGAGAAGTTTCTTCACGGAAAACCGGTAGCCGAACAGGAAATCGGACGTCAACTTCTTCTAGAAATGGTTTCCTACGCTGAAACCAGCATTTGCAGACGAAAATTTGTTCTTCATTATTTCGGAGAGGAATTCGACGACAGCGGATGTTCCAAAATGTGTGACAATTGTCGCAATCCAAGGGAGAAATTCGAAGGAAAAGAGATCATCTCATTACTTCTTGAGGCCATTGAGCAGGTGAAGGAAAAGCACAAAGCCAAATACATGTGTAATTTCCTCATTGGCAAGGAAACCAACGAGATAAAGACCTACAAACACGACAAACTTGAGCTGTTTGGTAAAGGAAAAGAACACGAAGAGGCAACTTGGAACGCAGCCATCAGGCAATCGTTTGTTGCCGGATTGTTGACCAAGGATATTGAGAATTATGGCCTGTTGAAGATCACCGATGCTGGTCGGGAATTCATGCAGAAACCGTACTCGTTTGAACTCATTAAAGAGCACGATTACTCCGACATGCATGACGATTCCGATATTATCGTCAATCAGAAAGGAGGAGCTGGTGCCGCAGATGAGAACCTATTTAAATTACTGAAAGACCTCAGGAAGGAGATTAGTTCAGATAAGCAAGTCCCTCCTTTTGTTATTTTCCAGGATCCATCATTGGAAGACATGGCAACACAATACCCAATTACGCTGGAAGAACTGCAAAACATTGCCGGTGTGGGACAGGGAAAAGCCAAAAGATATGGGAAACCATTTGTGGAATTAATCAGCCGCTATGTTGAGGAAAACAACATAGACCGCCCGCAAGATTTTGTTGTAAAGTCTATTGTCAATAAAAGTGGAGCCAAGGTGAATATTATCATGAATATTGATAGAAAGTTGCCTCTGGAAGACATTGCTCAATCTCAGGGTAAGAATCTGGGCGAATTAATTACCGAAATAGAGCATATCGTATCATCTGGAACTAAAGTGAACATCGATTATTACCTGGATGACATAATGGACGACGATGCGCAGGAAGAGGTTTACGATTATTTTATGGAAGAGGCGGAAACCGATTCTATCGATGAAGCTTATGATGAGTTTGACGGTGATTACACAGAAGAAGAACTTCGTTTGATGCGAATCAAGTTTATGAGTGAAGTGGCTAACTAGAGGTTAGTTAAATAGCCCACTGATTAACCTTTAACCTCCGACGCCCGTAACCTTAAGTCGCTCGTTTCGAGTCACTCTGAATCTTACTTTCTCCGATGGATTATCCAGATTGTTTTCAGGTTTAGGCAAGTAATTAAAGGATATGTAATCGTTCTTTCCTGGCACTACCGGGCCCAGCAATTCAACAATATTAAAGGACTGCAATCCACCGGTAAATTCTTTATTAGTATGCCACCTGGCTTCATTTCCGGGTTTACCCATTGAAGTGAGGTAAAACGTAACTACAATATCTCCCTCGGTTTCACTGCGGATTTCCGCAACTGTTTCACCGCCCAGATCAATCATCAGGCTGTCTCCAATCCTTGCATTGTAAATTCTTGCGGTGTAATAGATTTCCGCATCCACCCCGGTTCGCACTCTTTTTAGTTGGGTGTATTTTGCCCTTTGTCCCTGACCGTACTTACCTGATTTTAAATCACGTGCTACTTTATTCAGATGTTTTACCTTTTGAGTGAGGCCATTCATGTCAGCAATAGCGGCATCGCATACATGTTCTCCCGCTCTGGCTCGCAGAAATGAAAGGCTACCTACTTTTTCCTTGTATACCACGTAGCCCTTCTGTGGCTCCACGAGCAAAGCCAGTCCATCCCTGGCTTCTACACGTAGCGAAGTATCATGTGCAACAAAGGACATTAAAGCCCCCACTACCAGAAAACCAATACCGTATGTAAAACATCTTATCATACATCATACAAGAAAAAACGTGAATACGCGATACCTATAAAATACGCAATTCTTACGAATTTGATTCACAACCGGATGAAAAATGTATCTAGGTTTTTGCCAGATTTTTAAGTGCTACCCAGGCCATTAACCCCATACCCAGCTCCAGTGAGGATTCGTCTACGTTGAAGGTCGAGGTATGCAGTCCGGAAGGTTCTTCTCCAGGATGAGCTGTCCCCAATCTATAGAAACAACCAGGCATAATCTGGGTATAATAGGAAAAATCTTCAGCCGTCATCCGGATATCGAGATCCACTACGTTCTCGGCACCAATAAACTCAATGGCCGCTTGCTTCGCAATAGCCGTAGCATCCTCGTCGTTTACCAAATATGGATATCCCCGGCGCACTTCAAACTCACATTTACCACCCATTGATTCGGCAATCGAAGTTGCGATTCTCACCATTTTCTCATGGGCCTGTGACCGCCAATTCTCATCGAAGGTTCTGAAAGTACCCATCAGGTTAACCTCATCAGGAATTACATTGGTACTACCATTTGCAATCACCTTACCAAATGACAATACACTTGGAATGTCAGGACGCGCGTGTCTGCTCACGATTTGTTGCAGAGCCACAATAATGTGAGAAGTAATTAGAACAGGGTCAATAAATGTGTGAGGCAATGCTCCGTGCCCCCCCTTTCCAATCACCTTCACGTGAAGTTCATCGGTTGAAGCCATGTACATCCCGGGACGCAAACCGATTTTTCCTGAGGGTAAATCGGGGAAAACATGCTGACCATAAATAACCGACGGACTTGGGTTCTCCAATGCTCCCTCTTTAATCATCAATGATGCCCCGCCAGGAAGCATCTCCTCGGCGGGTTGAAAGATGCATTTCACTGTCCCTTCGAAGTCATTTCGCAGATGGTTAAGAATCTTTATAACGCCCAATAAAGAAGATGTGTGCACATCGTGTCCGCACGCATGCATCACTCCATCATTGGTAGATTTAAAGTCGAAGTCATTTTCTTCCTGAATGGGTAATGCATCAATATCTGCTCGCAACGCAATCACTTTAGAATCAGGGTTATTACCCCTAATATGCGCCACAATACCAGTATCTACAAAGCCCGCTTTGAATTCAACTCCCCATTGTGTCAACCTCTCCTGAATGTACTTAGAAGTTTCGTGTTCCTTGAAGGAAAGCTCGGGGTGCTTGTGCAAATGTCTTCTGATGGAGATGATCTCTTCTATATTTTCCGCAGCAAGTTCCTTTATCCGTTCTATCATCCTTTATCTTGAAAAAAAGTAAACCCGGAAATGATCATTTTTATCGCCACGATCAGCATAAGGATTCCGAAAATAAATTTGACCAACGTCTCATCCAGCTTCAAACTCAACTTAGATCCGAAATACCCCCCAACCACAAATGTAACTGCGATTACCAACGCATATTTCCAGTTTACAGCGTCCGCCTTATAATAGTTCATAGCTGCGAGAATTCCAATTGGTGGAAGCATTAAAAGAATGCTGGTTCCCTGGGCTTCAAACTGACTTAGTCCGAGAATGTATACCAGTGCCGGCACAATTATAATTCCACCTCCTACTCCAACAAAACCACTAAGTATGCCTGCGGCGATACCTATTAAAACCAGAACCAGGAAAGTTGTGAGATCCATAGCGAGGATTAGAAATCCATGCTCAAAGATAGGTATTTTATAGATGGAAGAACGACTCCGTCGTCTACCCCCCAGGCCCAGTCGAAACGAATGTAGTAACCGAAAAGTCTACTACGCAAACCAAACCCATACCCATAAATAATCGGCTCACGTTGGTTCTCGATAGTGATCAATAAATTACCATCCTGAATAACCGAGGTGTTAAATGAATTGTCCGTTGAATATGGATCCCAACCTGTCCAGGCAGTCCCTACGTCACCAAAACCAACGATCATAAAATTCTCAGCGAAATCGCTCTTCATGGGTTTCCAACTGAGCATCTTAATGATTGGAATTCGCAGCTCAGAGTTGATCACCGCAAAACTATTTCCGTTTCTCGCATTTTGGAAGAACCCTCTCAAAGGAGTAGCAATGGTCTGGAAGTAGTAATTGTTGTCCGGATCAATCTGAATACTGTTATCAAATCTTGGCAATAACCAATTGTCTACGCCACCCAGGTAATAAACGAGCTTTCTATTCCCGAAAGAGGTACTCCCGGCCACTCGATTCGCCCATATCATGTTCCTCCAAATCCTGGTGTAGTGTCTGATGTCTCCACCCAGAGTAAAAAAGTCTGTTTGGCGTTCATCGATTACCCTATAAGCTTCTCCCCAGAACTTCATCCGCAGTCCTCGATACAGGTTTAGCCCCATGGGAATGGAGTGATCATAAACATACTCTAATTTCAGCCCACCCCAATAGTCATTCACATTCGAACGAAGCAACGTATTCTGATCTGTAGACTGCGTAATAATTCTGTCTGCCCTGGCATTGAGCGTAACCCGTACACTAGATACTTCAGAAAACGGATACTTGACGTTATATTTCAGATCATAGGTTTGTACTTTCTCTACACGCTCATCATAAAACCTGGTGAATGCCTGGCGAGAGGCCAGATACTTCTTATCTAATCGCCCTTTCAGGTTTTCAAAACTGATAAGGTATTCATTGCTGTTGAAATTTGCAGGGAAGCGGAAACCTCCTATAATCCTATAGTCTTCCATCAAATCAATCATCCCAAACTTAATCAGTCCGTTAAAACCGGGGTTACTATAAAATAACCCAGGAGCAAACCGTTGGTACGATTGGTTCAGGAAGCTATTGTCGAGCTGAGAAACAATGTAGTCTGTGGTAAAATTGATGTTGTATATATCCTGGCGTGGTAGTTCAAATTCATCTTCTTCCTCCTGCGCTTTAAGAGCCACTTTGGAACTGTCCTTTGGTGGATCGCCAGCTTCCTCAAACGTAATCACTTCCTTTTCGTATTCCGGCTGTTCATCTTCGAACTTGTAATTATTGATGTCTATTCCACCTGTAGTATCAGGAATGTCTTTTGTATCCGGGGTTATGGTTTTTTGTCCGCCAAGTGCCATTTGATGCTTCATAAACTGCGTTGGAAAAATATTCTCAACATCCAGTTCCACATCGTTCTCAGCTTTGGAAACATAAAAATGATATCCTCCATCATGATAAATCAGTTGTGAATACCTTCCAGTTTTCCAATTCATGTTCTGTTCCAAAATGTTTCTTGGATAATTGGTTACAGGACTTACTACCGAAAAATAATTGTAGTGAACCACGGTATCAATATGACTAATTGCACTATCGTAATACGCTACATAGCGGTTTGTAATACCGCTTTCATTACTTAAATAAGCGTACCGGGTATCATCATATTGCACTGGCTGGGTTTCATGCACTTTGGGCGTTCTGGTAATTCTCGTAAGAAAAATAGGTCGGTTCAGGTCGAAAATGAATATATCGTTGTTCTCGTTGTATCTGGCTACCTCAACCTTCCCTGGTTTAGGAAGCGTATCACTTTTCCGGTTCGATGAAAAGATAATTCTTGTTGAGTTATCAATAAAGCTTGGATGTAGGTCATCGTAAAAGTCATCCGTAAGTTGTTGTTGACTGTTCCCAGCGATCTTATACAGATACAAATCCGTTTGGCCATCCTTTGCGGCACTCAAAACGATAAACTTTCCGTCGTCCGAATATTCAGCATCCAGCACCTTGTTCAATTTTAACAAGGGCTTGCTGGTGGTTTTCTTATCGTCCACAGAATATATGTTGATGACCACCTCGCCTTTTTTCTCGACAAAATAGGTTAATGCTCTGCTGGTTGGGTGCCAGGTCAAGACAGGATAAGTGTGGTCAACAATACGGTTGAGATCGAGCCCTCCTTTGTGTATTTTCTTCAGCTTTTTATCCGCAATATGATAAAGCCACACCTTGTACTGACCTTGCTCATTGGTAACGAATGACGCGTACTTCCCATTTGGACTTAAACTAAACTCGGAATAGACATAACGCTTCTTCTTTTTAAAATCCAATTCCTCGCCGGAATATTTTCCACGAAATTTTTCATCCAGTTCATACTTTCTTTTATAGTAATTCTGGTAATCAAACATGAGGGTTTTGAGGGAGGTTCCCAACACGAAAAGAAACCCGCTTTCTACACTCCTGCTAACCCTGGTCATATACATCACATTTGGGATCACGTTTTCACCATATACTTCAGCAATGTAATTCCAAATAGAGTGTCCGGCCAACTCCGCGTCTTCTCCTTCCAACGCATTGAAATTGGCAAATTTGTCCGTTAAAATTCCGTCTTTAACCCGGTTGTCGATGTCGGTTGTCCATCCTTCCGCTGCGTAAGAAATGAAGCCCTTTAAGTACCAATCGGGCAAACTCAGAAGGGTGTTGTTCTTTAGCACATCCTTCCAACTGCCTCCATACATCATCTGGTTCATCAGCACTTCAGCCAACCCTGCTCGTATCTGGTCATTGAAGTTCGCATGATCGCCTTCGTAATAGATGAACATCTTAGAACCGATTATTTTAGTAACCCCACCTATATTAGAACTGTTGTCGTTGGTAAGGCCGATATTACTTTGCTGAAAATGCGATTGAGAATTGAAGACCAAAATCTCCATCTTCTCAGTGAGCTCAAAATCCAACAGCTTTTCCAGTTCTTTCAAATTCTGATGCGCGGACTTAGCGGCATAAATAGCGTGGTTTTTACCATCCGCATAGAAAAAGACCTTGAATCGTTCAAAGTCGAACGATTGCCAATAGAACTGGTTGTACTGCACTCTGTTCTGCCCGAATTCGATATTCGAACCTGTATAGTACTGAGCCTTTCCAAGAAACGGACAAACCAACATGGCAAGTAAGAGTACAACAGCCCCTGGTCTCATCATCAACAAGGAGGTCTGAGTGCTTGATTTGGTGGAATATTTTGCTGGTAAACTCAACTGCAAAAATGTAAACGTAAAGATAACAGAATTCGTATGTACTTTTGGTCCATAAAACAACGATATGGCCGAAGTAGTTCAGTTAACCTTCAATCCCTTTCAGGAAAACACCTACATCGTTTTTGATGAAACGAAAGAGTGTATCATTATTGACCCAGGTTGCTATGAGCGACATGAGGAGGAGGAATTGATCGAATTCATCAACTCTAATAATCTGAAACCGGTTCGTTTAATTTCCACCCACAGCCATATCGATCATGTGTTGGGAAATGATTTTATTAGTAAGCAATATGGTTTGTTACCGGAAGTTCACAAACTGGATCTGGACACTTTGCTTCGAGTGGAAAGCTACGCGCACGTTTATGGGTTTACCGGCTATAAACCTTCTCCCGAACCCACGAATTTTATTGAGGAAGGAGTTGATGTGACTTTCGGAAATACCAGCCTGGAGGTTCGTTTTGTTCCCGGACATGCCCCTGGACATGTGGTTTTTATTAGTCACCCGGACAAGTTTGTGATTAATGGTGATTGCCTGTTTTACGGGAGCATTGGAAGGACCGATTTACCGGGAGGTGACCATCAAACTTTGTTAGATAGTATTCGGCGGGAGTTGTTTTCGCTTCCTGATGATTATCAGGTGTATTGTGGGCATGGGCCTGCCACTTCCATTGGGTTTGAGAAGGAAAATAATCCGTTTTTGAGTTCTTAATTGCGTGAGGCAAAAAGCTGCCTGTCTGTCGGCAGGAATGCCGTTTCGGCTCACGCTCGTGCGCTTTTTACGTCTTCGCAACGCCCAACCTCTTGTTCATGACCAGAAACCAAAGGGGCGGAATGGTTGAAAGGACCATCATTCCGGGATAGCCCGTGGGCATTTGGGGGGCCTGATCATGGTGTTTGAGGATTTGATAGGGGCGGTGTGGTTCGTAATGATGGTCGGAATGGCGGGAGAGTTCAAAGAGTAACACGCGGCCTATCGGGTGGTCGGAATTCCAACTGTGATGCGGCTGCACATTCTCATAACGGTGTTCGGATACTTTTTCCCGTCTCAAACCATAGTGTTCTATATAGTTAACTGTTTCTAAAAGCAAAAAACCTATGGTTGCTGCAAACAGGAAAGCCGTCAGGGCAACACCTCCAAAAACAAAAAATATGACTCCGATTAATGCCAACTGGATAATCTGATACCAAATCATCTCGTTGCGCCAACTAACCGGATGATGACCTTTTCTACGCAGTCGATCGTTTTCAATCCTCCAGGCACTGATGTATGAAAACACCACCGATCGAACCCAAAAGGTATAGAGCATCTCATTTTTTCTAGAGGATGCCGGGTCATTTTCAGTAGACACGTTTTTATGATGCCCACGATTGTGCTCAATAAAAAAATGCATGTACAAAGAGGACAGCAACAAGGCTTTTGCCATGAGCTGCTCATGTCTGGTCGGTCTATGCCCCAACTCATGCGCAACGTTTATACCCAAAACTCCACACATAATCCCCATCCCAATGCTTCGTCCCAACAAATCAACAAACGACGCAGCCGGATCATTAATGGACACAAGAAAATAAATTAGAAACCCATACTGGTATACCACCGCCAGGTAGATAATATAATCATAGATCTTATCGTTGCGTGCAATTTCTTCTTCAACAGCTCCCAAATTAGCGGTTTGCGGACGAAACAATAGTTCCAAAGCCGGAATAATACCAAATGCAAGAATCATCGGAAACCACGCCCATATCCCTGTTGAATTGAGGCTGGTTACCATTGCCAGCGGCAGGATAAATACTGCCAGATACTTAAATGCCCTCCATTTCATAGAATTAAAGATACGAAAACTATCGAACTATTTTTAATTTTTAGTTCGATAAAATTAATTGATAGTTTTACCACGTGGGAAGAAAACCAACAAACAAATCGCGAAAAACCAGTAGTGAAAAACGAATGCTTTGGGCCGAACAGCTTTACCCTAAGCTAAACAAACGTGGCCTTCAAGGGCTAACCATGGACACCATTGCTTCACTGATGGGCAAAAGTAAATCTACCGTTTACGAGTATTTTAAATCCAAGGAAGATTTGGTAGAGGCCACTATTCAATACAAGTTAATGCAGCTAGGTGGTTTCGAGTCAATTTTGAACGATACTGACGTGGCATTTGAACATAAATACCTCAGGGTAATGGAACACGTTGGTTCGGTTTTATCGGACATTTCCACTTTACTACTTCACGATTTGAAAGACATTTTCCCAGACTTATGGGTACGAATTGAAGAGTTCATTGATTTTGCCACGGGCGTATTGGAGTCTCATTACAAAGAAGGTATCAGATTGGGTGTTTACAACGATCTCGATCCGGCAATTTTGGTGTTGAGTGATCGTTTGTTTTTCCAGGCCATTTCTGATCCTAATTTTTTGAATCGGCAGAACCTGACTATTCAAGAGGCGTTTGATCAGTATTTGAAATTGAAGTTTTACGGGATGGTAAAGTGGAGCCCCGAAAAACCGGGGACATAGTCAGTAATACACTTCGCGCAGAGGGAGCATTAAACACAGTATGTAAAAAAGAAAGTCCGGCCTCGACGAGGCCGGACTTTACAAACAAACAAGGAAAATACTGTATTATTTTACCTCTACAGCTTCTTCAATATCTTCTGTCGCCTCGGTTTTACCTTCGGTTGAAGTTTCTTTCTCCTTTTTAAAAGGGAAGTTCTCTTTGGCTTTAGCCTTCATCTTATCGAATTGGTTTTCGAAATCCTCTTTGGATGATTCTACTGTTTTAAAGAAATCACCAATCAAATTTTTTCCTTCGGCATCCTTTGTTTTGCCAACTTCTACCAACTCATCAAATCTTGATTTGATCTTATCGTTTGCTTCTGATGCTAGTCCAAGACCTGCATAAGCTAGTGTTTTAATCATGTTTTCCATTTTCGTTAGGTTTTAAGCTCCGTACTCAACTCATGGTTGTTTCAGGAGAAGTTTCACTGTTATTTTTTTGTTGTTTTCGACGCAGTTTTACGCGTAGTTGTCTTTGTTGTTGATCTGGTTGTAGCTTTCTTAGCTGTTGGTTTTGCAGCAGATTTTTCTGCTTCCGCCAGTTTTGCTTCCAACTCTTCAATTCTTTTGTTCAAAGCATCGATCGCTTCAGTCTGTTTCTTATTGGTTTTGGAGAAATCAAATCGCTCTGACAAATCTTCCTGTACCTTCTTCAATTTCGCTTCAAAATCTTCTTTTTTCTCTCCCGTTGATTTAAAGAAATCATCTACGATTTTTCTTCCTTCGGTGTCGGAGATTTTTCCCTTCTCCACCAAATCATCGATTGTTTCTTTCAATTTATCTGAAGTAACTGAAGCCAATCCGACTCCTGCGTATATAAAGTTCTTAAGCAAATCCATTTTGTCGTTTCTTTTCGTTTGACAGAAGCCTATCAAAAGGTGAACCAAAATTCAATTCAAAAGAAAGAAGAAATCTAAAAAAACAAATATAACGCTGTATTTCAGGTATTTGTATATAAATGCACCAAAACAAAAGGGTGAACTATCCTGTTTCAAGTAGTTCAGCCTCACAGAAAAATGTCAGTATCATGAACTAATTTGACTGCCATAGTTCAGTTAATCAACACCTAAAATGTCAGTCTGACGAGTCCATTTAAGAAGTCAATGTTGATATTCTGTGTCATTATCAAACAATACCTCAATAATATTTGCTGTTCTTTACCCACAAATAGACGCTATGAAATACACGCTGCTATTCGCATTACTACTCTCCTGGGCATCATCATTTGCTCAGGACACCATTGAATTTCAAAGTCATAAAGGCAAGACCTTTGAAACGACTTTGCCCGCTCATGGAATGGTGAAATTGAAAAATGGCGAGAAGCACAGCGGATTGATCACGGTGGTAACGGATAGCTTAATCACCATTAAACTCATGACTGATGATGAGGGAGCTATTCGGGAAGCAAAGAAAAACAAGGTTTTAACGGACGAACAGCGCAACGGACTCCTTTTTGTTGACCCAATGCAATTCGACAAACAGGATGTAGAAAGCCTTAGTTTTCTCAAAAAACGCAATCAGAAAAGCACCTCTATTAAAAAGGGAGGTATATACATATTAATGGGGCTCGCTGGTGCCGCAGCCGTACTGGCCACCATCCAGGATATTGACAACAACCAGTTCCCGGTAATTGGCGTAGGTTCCGCAGTGGTTATTACCGGGCTGGTATTGCTCATTAAAAAGAGCGCTTCTCAGAAGATCGACTTTTACAAGTGGAAGTTGGTTTAGGCCTGTTTCTTCTTATTCAACAAAACGTCATTTCAAATCCCCGCCTGCCGGCGTGCAGGAAGTTTGAAATGACGCAACGTTGGGAGGTGGCGCAAAGTTGAGAAGGTGGCGCCATGTGATGACACCGCTGCAAACTATAATTAAACCTGACTATTTCCTAATGACTTCTGCTTCAACGCCCATATAAGCAGCAAAATAGTCACACGGAAAAATGGTTCTGGCTATTTCATTTCTGAACTGCCTCATCTCCTTATAAACTGCTAAAGATTGGTCCAGCGCGTTTATTGTAATCTGATTCCGAACAGTAGACACAATACTCTCGCCCACAGAACTTTTTCCCGAGCCCTCAAGCAGAACCTTCAAACCACCCACGGTTGTTGGCTGTAGAGAGATCTTCTCCTTTCCAGGTTGAACAGACCATATATAGTGAGAACTAACTTCCTCGCCTTTGTACCCTACAACCAATAAGTCATACTGAATTAACTCATTAAGGTTTTCGGTGTAGGCTGTTTTGGTTCTCGCGGTAACTCTTTGATAGGAAGAAAGTTGTTTCGGCAGCAGGTAAACCAATACCCTATCGTAATTGCCCTCATCTTCCACTTCTACTTGAAATTGTTCGTATTTGATGATTGCCTTCTTGCCATCTTTGGCGGTAAAATCAAGGGTAGTTCGGTTTTTTGTTGATTCGGCTACGGCCCGATCAATATTCTTCCACCCCGGAGTGGTTATTGCACCACGGTTGGTCTGTCGACCACCAACCCTAGGTGGTGTCCTTTTTTCAATCCCCAATTGTCTGTATGCTTCATCAAGATTCAAATCATACTCTTCCTGATACAGGTTTTGTTGATTGGTTAGGTGTCTTTCTTGTTCTTCACTAGTAAGCTTGCTCAACTCGGTTTTCTTACTGTGGTAATCTGCCCAAAAGACCTTTTGAGTTTCTGAAGCTGCCTGTTGCTGGGCTTTTGTATGTGTTTCATAGAATCGATTCAACGCTTTTACCGCCTCTGATGGAACTTTAACCCCGCCACATCTTTGTGCCGCAAATTGGCGGAATTTGGCACATGGACTCTCAACCGACTTCCCAACGTCACCCATGGAAATGCCTGTTACACTATCTACACTTGCCTGGGTCAGCCACCCGCCCCCCATAGGTAGCAAGTCGTCTTCAAACTCATTCATAGCAGGTTCAACGGACTCCTTTCCGGAACAAATCATACCAGCAACAATAGAATCCGTATAGTAAAGCGGTTTATCAATGTTCCTAATATAGAGGTCTAAATATTCCTCTCCACATATTTGAAAAAGCACTTTTAATCGATCCTCAAATTCTCTTGTGGCGATATAGGTGTTTTGAAACTTATCGTTCCAAATGGATTTGATTTTGGCGGGGTCAATTCGATAATTAGTTTGAGCTTCGCTGTAGAAAGTCAGAGTATCAGAAATCGAGGATAGACCGAGTAAGATCGCCTCTTCAGGGTCAATCCTTTCCATAGCTAGATTCCCTGCCTCGGTGTTCGGGTCAATCCCCAATTGAAGCGCCTGTTCAATCGTCATCCGTCCCATCGGACGGCGTGGAACAATCTTATAACTGTAATTACGGCCAGCCCCTCCAAAAGAATAATAAACGCTATCTGTCCAGGCTTTATCCTTCTCACTATATCCCATAGAGCCAAGCCTGGTAATATAGCCGGGAGGATAAAAATCCAGCGAATGAATATCTACGGTTGTTAACTCATACATCAATTCTCTGGGATTTTGCCAGTCAATGGAGCCATCATCATTTCTTACACCATTGTAAAGCATCATTCCTTTTTTCGCCTCATTCGCCGGAACGTCCACCACTAATTCATTTGAAGGGTCAATTTTCAGGTTCTTCCCATTCTGTCGGGCATTGAAGTAGAACATGCCACCAGTTTCAAGCAACTCCTCTCCAGACATCGTAGTGAGACCGGCGTTTATAATATCCATTGGGTTCAAGGCTTCTTTCAACTCGACCTCGATCTCACCTGACACCGGGTGGCCATTTTCATCCAGTAAGGCTCCACCAG
The DNA here is from genome assembly GCA_965267315.1 of Parvicellaceae bacterium. GTDB lineage: Bacteria > Bacteroidota > Bacteroidia > Flavobacteriales_D > Parvicellaceae. The sequence goes on along the minus strand of OZ253949.1, from coordinate 1,489,253 downwards.
GAATAGACACCACCGTTCCGTCTTCACCAACAATTACGTTGTCTTCATCGGCATTAACGGTGAAAAATTGTGGCTCCACAAACATATCTGCATCGCTCCAAACCTCTTCCCCATTCTCATTTTGAAGGTATTTGATATTGTCTGCTGGATTGAGCTGTGTCTGAGATCCAAAATTCATGGTAGTAGCTATATATGTTACAGCTGCTACTAAAATGACTAACGGTAGTCCGAACTTCAAAAACTTACTCCATTTAAACTTAGCGTAAGATTTCTGTGCGGTCTCACGGATTCCAATGTTCTGGTTCGCCTCCTTCAGCAACCGCTGTTTTTCCACTTTCTCAGCAAATTCCGGGTCATTTTTGATCTTTTCGATTACTTTTTGCTCATTTTCAGGTGATAATTCACCCAAAATGAACTTTTCTATTATTTCTATTTGATTTAATTCAGGTCTCATAATTACAAGTGATAAGGTTTACAACTCAATTTGTTTGCGCGCACGCTCAATGCACTTGTACTTCTGGGTTTTTGCCACATTTAGACTTTTATACCCTAACTTGCCTGCAATCTCCTTCATGCTTAAACCCTTGTAATAAAAGAACTGAAGCAATTTCAGACAGGGTTCTCCCAGGTTTTGCAAGACCGACTCCACCATTTTAATCTTCGCTTCCTTTTCAAGCACGTCTGCCATCTCATCTATGAAAACCACATTGGGCTCAGTATCAGTTTTTGTCCATTTGGATTCTTTCTCCGCGCGGTTTTTCCAGATGTAGTAGCTTACACCATAGAGATAAGTATCCAACTTCGCCGTGAGTTTAAAATCGGTATCCCATACTTTCTTGCACAGAATGATCAGGGCTTCCTGAAATACATCAAGCGCATCTTCTTTGGAGCCACCTCTGGACTTCACCATTGCCACCACCTGTGGTTGATAACGGTAAAGCCTGGTCAGCGCTTTCCCCTCTTTCCTGGACTTGATTAAGTCGATAATTTGCTGGTCGGTCATTGAGCGTTTTATCACTTAATAGGGAAAGTACAAAAAGGTAAACCGATGACGGAGATTTTTTTTGAAATGGGTTCAGCAAAGCCTCGTTTCAGGTGCGACCTAAAAAACAAAGCGTCATTTCAAACTTCCTGCACGCCGGCTGGCGAGGATTTGAAATCTGCTTTGTTTAACCGCCATGCAATCAATGCGATACTATTACTAGACTATTACCGAAAACACCTTACTTCCTGGACCTAACAGGTTTACCTTGCGAGATTTCAAGTCGACCTTGAAATGACGCGAGGTTGGGAGGCGGCGTGAGGTTGGGAGATGGCGCGAGGTTGAGAAAGTGGCGCAAGGTTGGGAGGTGATAAATTGGATATGAGATGTAATTACCTCAACACCACAAGCCTCTCGGAAACGCTTCCCAACTCTGATCTAACCACAACCAGATAAGTTGCAGATCGTTTATCGGAAAAATCAAACTGCAATTCCTCTGCATTTTCAACCAGGGTCTGTTCTGAGATAAGCTCACCATTAACAGTATAGATGGCCATTTTCTTGTTCAAATGCGTTTCCGGAAAACTATATTTCACCGCAAAAGGACCTGTGGTTGGGTTTGGGAACAGTACCAACTCAATCTCATCCCTGGAACCAACTGCGGATGATTCTGTAGGGACCTTGGCATGTTTCCACTTACCTCGAAGGACCAACGTTGTTCCTGTCCCCACAGCTGCCAGTATTCCAAAAAGAAGATAATACGTTTCGTTTCCCGATTCAACAGGCTGAGATAGTCCGGGTTTTTCCACCAACATATCGTATTCTTCTTTTCGCTCCTTCTGTGCGAGGTAGTGAATTACATTTCCGGGAATTGTATACCCATAGCTGGCAGACACATCATTAGAATCATTGGCAAAACGAATATTTATGGTTCTTGATGAATCTAGCGAAGCAAAATTGGGAGACCGGTATGTAAGCTGATATACTGCCTGAATTTTGCGTGAAATCTCCTCGTAAATTTCCACCAGACTTGTGGAAGACCTGGTATAATAGCAATGGCCTCTCCTGCAATTATCAGCCAAATCTGTGAGGGTATCTTTACTCACTTCTCCTAAACCCACGAAGAAATATTCCAGATCAGACTTCCGCAGTTTTCTCCTGAATTTTCTAAAACCAATTTCCGAAGCACTGTCTTTTCCATCGGTTAATGCAATTATTACTCGCCGTCCTTTGTGTTTTCGCATTCTTTTCTGAGCGGCAATTATGGCGTCGTAAAATGCTGTTTTGCCATTTGGTTTCAAGCTCTCCAGATACCTAATAGATCGATAACGGTGGTTTGTTAAATGCGGAACGCGATCTACATAAGAGGAAAAGCCCACAACGGCAATGGAGTCTTTTGAATCGTCGAAGGATCGGATAAATTTCTTCATGGCTTTCACCGCATAATCCAAAGAGGAATTGTACTCCGGCAAATTCGGTTTGAGGATTTTTCGGCCCAGATGATCTATGTAGTAGTGATATGTTGCATTGTCCTCATCGTAATGCATCGAACCAGAATGATCAATTACCAGAGCAATTTTAATGGGCTCTCTACGTGTGAGTCGCACCAGATCAAGTACCTCACAAAGCTGCCCATTTTCGGAAACCGTTAAATCACTTTTTTCGATGCTCCAACGTTGGCCGCCAAATTCATCGTAGGCATTAAAAACCACATCTACATTTGGAAAACCATTGGGATAAACGCCAAGCACGTGGGTCCTGGAAGAATCGTTCAGTGAAATATCAGCACCCACATTCTGGTGAATCTGTGCTTGTGCTCCTGTTACAAATCCAATTGAAATCAGGAATAAACCAATTGCCCTTTTCATTGCTTCGTTAGTTGATCTGTGTCCAGCACATTCTTAATAAACAACACCTTACGCTCCCAGTAATCGGATTCTTCAATCACGTTGTACATAACTCCCTTGCTGGTTGTAGCATGTATTACCTGCAATGGCTCCCCCGGATTACTGCTTACCAAGGCCACATGGTTTACTCTATACTGCCCGTTTTTCTTCGATCCGAAGAACACCAAATCGCCTTTCTGCGCATCCTTGAGCGATACCTTCTCTCCAAGTTCGGCCTGACTTCTGGATGTTCTGGGTAGATCAATGCGAAACTGATGAAATACCTGTCCCGTGAAACCGGAACAATCCGTTCCTGATCGACTTTTCCCACCGTACTGGTACCTCACACCAACCATTGTGGCTGCAAAATTGAGTAGGCTATCACGCAGCGATAAGGTTTTTGATCCGACGGCTTTCCCCTCATCAATCACTTTGGGCTGTGTCTTGCTCTGCTTGTACTTGTTTAAAGAGCAGAGTTCATCATAATGATCCAGGGTATCGGCGAAATGTGTGGCAAGAATCTCGCAGAAGTAACGAGCCTTGGTACGATTCTTTGTTTCATAAAGAGTGAGCGCATGATGCTCTAAGTGAATTTTTATCTCAGAGAAATTGTAACCAGCGGAGTCATCGGAATACTTAAAACAAAGTTCCAACGCCTTTACGGACTTTTCAAGAAAACTGGTAATGCGATACTTCTGTGCTGCTTCACTCTGTTTTACATAGCATAATGCTTCGTAATAATATGGGCCGGGATTTCTTTTATAATCTGAGTCTTTTGCAAGCTTTTGTGCTTTAGCCAAACACTGTTCTATCTTCCCTTTGCTGTATAGTTTATCCAGCTTTTGCAGCTTCTTGTCCTGGGCATGAGCGGAAAATACAGACAATACAATCCCCGCTACTATAAGTAGATTTTTTTTCATAACACAAACTTTTGTTAGGGTTGCTCTGTAAGGATCGGGGGTGTTTCAGATCAATCTACCCTTATAAGTTGAAGGGATAAAATGGTTACACGGTGTGCTTTGGAAATGGTTAGGTTTCGCTTTGAAAATTTATTGGGAGTCAAAGAACCAGGCGTTCGCCAAGATCGTATTCGATAATATCGTCCAAAATAGACTTGATGCGTGAGTGGTGGATTGGGCTGGCTAAATTTTCAAGTGCCCGGATGCCCAGTTTTTTCGTGTCGTAGTGATGTTTATCGAGGGTTTCGGTACGCACGATATAAAAGTTCCATTGATCGAGGTCGAGCATGTCTATTTTTCGAAGGTCTTTCTCCTTGAAAACGGCAAAGATGTATATCTCCGGATATCGGTTTCTGAAGGTTAGTGTTTCTTCTGTCGGGGCATCAATCCCTTTTTTGGGAGAAATATCAAACGACAGCCTTTTTGGGCGCTTTTGTTTCCAATGTTCGATATAGGCCGAAGTTCGAAGCGCGATCTTCTTCTTACGATAACGGAGGTCGGAATTTTCCCAATGAATTCTTGGAATTTTGGTTAGTTCCAAAGCCTGCGCGACCAGAAACAGAGAAAAGTCATTGCGGTTGGTCGGAATCAAAAGATCTGAGCATGCCCATTTCCAAAAATCTGAAATTCGGGTGTCTGATCCTTTTATTTTCTCAAAACCAAGATACATGTCTATTCAGCCGCTACTTTTTCAACTTCTGCCATTACTTTCTCAAACTTCTTCTGGTTTCCGGCATAGAAATTCAATGAAACCCCAAATTGCCTGTAGTTTATGCCCAGGGTATCCAACAAATGTCGGTTGGAACGGAAATACCGCAGCAAAGAATCTTGTTTCATCACATACGGCTTGCTACTACGCAACATAGGAAGCAAGTTGGTATCTGCCAGCAATTGATACATTTCCCTGGCCGGCACGTGGGTTAAAACATCGTCGGTAAGTTCAACATCCTTCAACTCCAAATCCATCTTTACCAGCCTGTTGTAAGCGGCCGTGTAGATACTGTCCATCAGATCGATCTGTGTTGTGTAATAACCCAGACTCTCTTCGTACTGATCCCGGGTTACGTTATGCTTTCCGAACAACTGCCCGTAATAGGCATGAACACTGTCTTTAACTACATTTTGCAACAACTGAACTTCAGCTATTTGAGCCTCTACAAGGTTCATATCCACGGTAATTTCAATCATCTTCTCCAAGGGAATCAGATTGGCAGGTTTCGGCTCTTGTTTCACCTCTGTACAAGCGCACAAAAAAACAAAAATTACCAGGTAGCAGAGGTTCTTCATTATCGGTTAAATGTTAACCGCATTGTATCACGATTATTGTTAAACTCGCCATCATTATAGGCTAGTGAACCATTAACCAGTACCTTTTTCACCTTACTCGAAAATTTTGTGCCTTCAAAGGGACTCCACCCGCATTTGTATAAAAGGTTGTCGGCATTTACCTCCCATTCTGAGTCAAGGTCAACCAACACCAGGTCAGCAAAATATCCTTCACGGATATAACCCCTGTCTTCAATATCGAAGCAATCCGCTACTGCGTGACTGGTTTTCTCAACTATCTTTTCAAGGGACATTTTACCGTTGTGATGGTGCTCCAACAATGCTACCAGCGCATGCTGTACCAACGGTCCTCCAGAAGGCGCCTTAAAGTAGGTGCTATTTTTTTCTTCTATGGTGTGCGGAGCATGATCCGTTGCGATCACATCTATTACGTCGTTATTTACTGCGTTAATAATGGCATCACGATCAGAAGCTTTCTTTACAGCCGGATTCCACTTGATCTTTGTCCCTTTTGATGCGTAGTCTTCATCGGTAAACCACAAATGATGAATACAGGCTTCTGAAGTAATTCGCTTGCCTTTTATCGGACCTTTTTCAAAAAGCTCAAGCTCCTTGGCTGTTGATATATGCAGAATGTGTAACCTGGCATCGTGCTTTCTGGCGAGCTCTACTGCCATTGAAGAGGATTTGTAACACGCTTCTTCACTGCGAATCAACGGGTGACATTCAATCGGCACGTCCTCGCCGTATTTCCCTCTGTATTCCGCCATGTTTGCCCTTACTGTTGGCTCATCTTCGCAATGTGTGGCGATTAACATATCACACTCCGCAAACAGTCGTTCGAGTACTTCTTTTTTGTCTACGAGCATATTGCCAGTAGAAGAGCCCATAAAAACTTTCACACCACACACCGTTTTTGGGTCAGTCTTGAGAACCTCTTCCAGATTGTCGTTCGATGCTCCCATAAAAAAAGAATAGTTCACCCATGAAACTTCGGCGGCACGCTTGTATTTATCTTCGAGTAGTTCCTGAGTTAAGGTGTTTGGAACAGTATTCGGCATCTCCATATAGGATGTGATTCCACCTGCCAGTGCGGCCTTGCTTTCCGTAGCTATTTCCGCTTTATGGGTTAAACCCGGCTCGCGAAAATGTACCTGGTCATCGATCATGCCTGGTATACAATGCAGTCCGCTTGCATCTATAATTTCAGCTAACTCTGACTCGATGATCTCGTCTTCGCTAACTTTTATAATCCTTTGATTTTCTATCAGAATATTGCCTTCGAATGTTCGGTTTTCGTTAACAATCGTGGCATTTTTTATTAGAATCTTACTCACGGAGTAAAGATAAGCATCAGGCTATTTTTTTCCTACGCATTTTAAATACTCCTACAAATGCTTCTTTGAAAATGCTCATACTCATTTTAGATTGTCCCAGCTCCCGATCTTTAAACGTAATCGGAACCTCTATAATTTTGAAGCCATGCTTATAGGCAGTGTATTTCATTTCAATCTGAAAAGCGTAACCCACAAATTGAATTGCGTCCAGATCAATTCGCTCCAAAACCCCTCTTGTATAGCACTTGAAGCCTGCCGTAGTGTCTTTTATATTCATCCATAGAATGGTTCGCACATAAAAAGATGCGAAATACGACATCATCCAGCGCCCCAGTGGCCAATCTTCTACCTTCCCTCCTTTACAATACCTGGAACCAATACTCATATCTCCGTTCTGTTCCGCACATGCAGCCCTTAAACGAATTAGATCCTTTGGGTTGTGGGAAAAGTCCGCATCCATTTCGAAGATATATTCATATTCACGTTTCAGCGCCCATTTAAATCCATGAATATAGGCTGTTCCCAATCCCTGTTTCCCACTTCTTTCCTCAATATGCAACAAGCCAGGGAATTCCGTTTGTAGCGACTTTACAATGTCGGCAGTCCCATCCGGCGAGCCATCATCAACGATTAGAATATGAAATGGAACATCTAATTCGAAGACCGTCCGAATCATAAGTTCGATGTTCTCACGTTCATTATACGTTGGAATTATTACAACTGAATCGCTCAAGACAGGTTAGGTTGGAACTGGACAGCGGCCAATTCTACTGTTGAAGGGCTAAAATAATTGAATTTATCAACCTTTGGATTTCAATAAACGAATAATTAAATCAGGTAGTATTGCCTTAACAATGTTTAACTTTAAAGAATACCCGCATTTGCAGCCGGATTTGAAGTTTTTCCTAATCATAGCACTCCTGATTTCCGGGATCGTTCCCATGGCGCAAACCAGCCTAAATGTTTCTTTACTAGACAATTGGAATGGCGACTGGGTAAGTACCAACAACGCCGGACTAAAGTACAACGAGGCCTGGGGTTTTGTACATGGAGGTGAGGAATACGCAGTAATTGGCTCCGTTAACGGCGCGCATATTTTCAGACTTACCGCGACCAACAAACTGGAAGAAGTTGATTTTGTTCCAGGGGCTTTTCAGGGGAATGTCCGCCATCGAGACTATCATGATTACAAAGGCTATCTATACGCAGTTTGTGATCAGGCGCCCAGCACATTGCAAATTATTGATCTGAGTTATCTTCCTGATTCGGTACATCTTGTTTATGATAGTGATTCTTTGATTAACACCGCCCACAATGTATTTATCGATAGTTCTTCCGGATTAATGTACGCATGCAATCCTCCGGGGACCGGAATGGAGGTGTATTCACTGGCCGACCCGTTGAATCCGGTTATGGTTTGGAATCATGACCTGGTGGATTACGTACACGATGTTTACGCCCGTAACGATTCGGCTTATCTGGCCTGTGGAAACGAGGGCCTTTGGGTATATGATTTTAGCAACCCGTCTGCTCCGGTTAATCTGGGCTCACTTACTATATACCCTGAACAAGGGTTCAACCACTCGGGATGGCTCAGTGAAGACGGGAAAACTTATATAATGACGGATGAAACCGAAGGAAAAAAATTAAAAGTAGTTGATGTTAGCGACCTTTTGGACATTAAAATTCATTCTGTATTCGGCACGGAGTGGTGGGATAGAACCATCCCTCACAATGTTATGTTTCTGGACGGCATTGCTTACATTTCTTACTATAATGACGGTTTGCAGATTTACGACATAAGGGATGTAAAGAATCCGAAGCAAATCGGATACTACGATACGTTTCTGGAAGAAAACGTGAAAATTTTCCAGGGTGCCTGGGGCATTTACGCAATGTTACCCTCCGGAAGATTAATCGTTACGGATCGGTCTACGGGGTTATATCTATTTCAATATACCCCTCCGCCAGCTCTATCGGGTGAACATGGAGTTTACCCGAATCCAGCTGAAGAATCTGCCTGGTTCCACAGGGACCACACGGTCAATTCGGAGTACAAAGTTCAGATTATCGGTTATGATGGAAAACTCATCGATGAACTTACCGGATACACGGATGATTTACTAATTGATTTAAGCGAATACGCGGCAGGAACCTATATGTACCGCTACATCAATGAAATACAGGGTATCGTGGAGACCGGGAAGTTTGTGAGGATCAAGAATTAGTTGAGCAAAGCATCAACTGCGGCAGACATTTCTTCCAGCTTCCCTCCTGCTACGATAGTGGTTGTCGCCTGAGCGGCTACTTCCTCCGATTTATCAACGGGATAACCAAGAGCAACCGCCAATTTTGCGACCAATTTCACTTCCGAAATTTCCACGTCCGCATCGGCTACTACCATTTGAATCATCTGATAGAGCTGTTCATCACGCTCTTGCTTACTTTCGGGCGGATATACCTCAAACCTTTCCGGGTTCTCAAGAATCGTATTAAAATTGGCGTCGGACAGACCTATTTCCCTTGCAATTTTCCGAAGTAACATCGTTTCCCCTGTCTCAATCACCCCATCAGCTTTGGCTACCATTACCAAATTTCTGAAATGACTTTTATACTGCTTTTGCTCTCCTGTTTCAAATAGTTCTGCTATCGACATTTTCTTTCTTGTAATACGGTCATCTGAACGTGACCTTGATTATTCGCTGCAAAAATACAGTTATAACTGAATGTTCGTTGTAAAATTGGGCAAAGAATTACAGCGCACCAGCCTTAATCTCGTCTACCACAGATGGGTCCAGTAAAGTTGAAGTATCACCGAGATTGGAAGTGTCTCCTTCTGCAATTTTTCTCAAAATACGTCTCATGATCTTCCCCGATCTCGTTTTAGGCAAACCCGAAACGATTTGAATCTTATCCGGTTTAGCAATGGGGCCAATTTGCTCGGTGACAACACTGAGGAGCTCCTTTCTAAAGCCATCCTCATCTGCTGGTTTAGGTGAACAAATGATGTAAGCATATATGCCCTGTCCTTTGATGTCGTGGGGATAACCTACTACAGCCGCCTCTACCACGTTGTGGTGCTCATCCAAAGCGTCTTCCACCTCTGCGGTACCAATTCTATGTCCCGAAACGTTTATTACATCATCTACTCTGCCAGTAATCCGGTACATTCCATCGGCATCCCGTTTACATCCATCGCCGGTAAAATAGTAGCCTTCGTAACTGGAAAAGTACACGTTCTTGCATCGCTCATGATCTCCCCAGGTGGTTCTGATCATACTTGGCCAGGGATACTTAATGCATAAATTTCCCTGAACATCGTTCCCCTCAATTTCATTCCCGTCGGAGTCCATTAGGCAAGGCTGAATTCCAGGAAGGGGAAGGGTAGCATAACTAGGTTTTAGGGGAGTAATTCCTGCTAATGGGGATATCATAATCCCTCCTGTCTCGGTTTGCCACCAGGTATCTACAATCGGACATTTCTTTTTCCCAACCAGCTCATGGTACCATTGCCAGGCTTCTTCATTAATCGGCTCACCTACAGTTCCCAAAACCCGCAAGGAATCTAAATTGTATTTGGTTACAAATTCTCCACTGTGGACCTGCAATGCTCTAATTGCGGTTGGTGCCGTATAAAAAATGTTTACCGAATGCTTCTCACAGATTTCCCAAAACCGACCAGCGTCAGGCCAGGTTGGAACGCCCTCAAACATAAGCGTTGTAGCACCGGCAAGCAGTGGGCCGTAAACAATGTAAGAATGCCCTGTGATCCAACCGATATCGGCCGTACACCAGTACACATCACCTTCCTCATATTGGAACACATTTCTAAATGAATATTCTGCGTAGGTCATGTAACCTGCGGTTGTATGTACCACTCCTTTTGGCTTACCGGTAGATCCTGATGTGTAAAGAATGAACAGAGGATCCTCCGAATCCATAGTCTCCGACTCGAAGCTGCCTGAAACCCTTTCCATTTCCTCGTGCCACCAAACATCTCTTCCTGACTTCATATCTACAGGTTGTCCGGTACGTTGAAAAACGATAGTTTTCTTAATCGTAGGACAGGTTTGCATCGCCTCGTCTGCAATTTCTTTCAATCCTATCACCTTCGCTCCCCGGAAGCTTCCATCCGCCGTAAGTAAAATGTTACAATCGGCGTCATTGATTCTATCGGCCAATGCCTTTGCCGAAAATCCGGCGAACACCACAGAATGAATCGCTCCTATTCTGGCACAGGCCAAAACTGCAATAGCCAGTTCAGGAACCATTGGCATATATATGCAAATCCTGTCTCCCTTTTTACCTCCGTTGGCTTTTAACACATTGGCAAAACGATTTACCTCTTCGTATAATTCCTGATAGGTGTAAGTAATCGTCGATTCTTTCGGATCGTTTGGTTCCCAAATAATTGCCGCTTGGTCTCCCCTTTGCTCCAGATGACGATCCAGACAGTTCTCCGTAATGTTTAATTGCCCTCCTTCGAACCATTTTACATCCAAATCTTTGAAATCCCATGAAACGACATTGTTCCATTTCTTTTTCCAGGTAAAAGTATCAGCTAATCCTGCCCAAAAACTCTCCGGATCTTTTACACTCTGTGCGTAAGTAGTTTGGTATTCTTCAAGCGTATTTATCTTCGAAATCATGCGTTCTTTTTGAGTGATTTAAAGATAAGAAGAAGGATGAATAAGGAAAATTGTGCTGCATCTTAGCCCGCCTGTTTTTCCAGCGAACCCTCTTTGTCATCGACGAAATGCTCTAAAGCATTACTCCGTTTTTTTGAATTATCCGGTAACGTCTCTGCCAAAAAGGAGATTAAAGAGACTACTACCACAATTGACTTTCAACCTGCACATGAAGCCAATCCAGGAAAAGTGCTTATAACTTTGTCCTAGGGCTTACTTCAACAAAGAAACATGCCCCATATACTCATGCTTCTCGCGATTCACAATGTCGCGGGCTATGAGTTTCCAAACATAAACGTCTTCCTGAACCAGCGGACTATGATCAGACACGCGACCATCCCAACCTTTTCCCATAAGATCGGTTTGCCAAATGAGTTCCCCCCAGCGGTTGAAAATCATGAATAAATAGTCTTCCGGGTCGGCTCCGGAAATAACGGGCATAAATTCGTCATTAATTCCATCTCCATCGGGCGTAAACGCATTGGGAGTGTACAACAAGAATTCAGGATCAATAATCACCTGATCGCAGGTGGTTACCTCACAACCAAATGTAGTGGTTGCAGTTAAACACACGTCATAAGTGCCAGGAACGTTATCCGGGAATGCGATCAAGGGATTTATATCGGTACTTGAAGCAGGATCAACGCCCGGATTAAATGTCCAGAAGTAATCTACTGCTCCTGTAGATTCATTTGTAAACTGAATTTCGGGTTCCACAACCGTAGTAGGCTGGGGACCAAAACTGAAATCGGCTGTTGGATAGGGGTACACACAAATCAACGAAGGATATGTGACCGAACCGGGACAACCATCAGGTGAAACAACGCTAAGGGTTACGTCATAACACCCGGCATCGGTAAAAGTATGACTCACCGTACCACAATCTGAACTTCCCGTACCGTCACCAAAATCCCAGAAGCAATTGGTTCCCGCCGGTTGACCATTATCCGTAAACTCCACAAAAACAGGGGTACAACCGTCAACTGTGTCGGGTGTGAAATCGACCACTGGTGAGGGTAAAATCGTAATGGTCACAGATGCCGTTGCGGATGGAGTTTCGCAGCCATCATCGGCCGTAACGGTATATGTTGTAGTAGTTCCTGGCGTTACGTTCTGTAACGAGCCTGCTCCTAGTCCATTGTCCCAATTGTAGGTATATGGACCTCCATCTCCTCCGTTTGCAAGCGCGCTGATTGAAGTTGTAGTTCCAGGGCAGATACTTTGGTCGCTAAGCGCAATAACATTGAGTGCAGGATTCAGCGTGACAATAACCGCTGCCGGAGTGGAAGCACATCCATTATCATCCGTAGCAACGGCTGTATAAACGGTGGTAGTTGCCGGAGCCACTACATGAGAGTTTCCGGTTCCAAGTCCGTTGTCCCAGGTTACGGTAACCGGTGCGATTCCGCCACCCGTGTTAGCACTAATAGTCGCCGATCCATTTATACAAATGGTTGTATCCGGCGAAACATTTAAGGTTACCGGAGTTGGTGCTCCTACGGTTCCGGTAGATGTAGCCGGACAGCCCGCCGCGTCATATACTGTGATGTCATAATTCCCTGAACACAATGCGGTAAAGTTTCCGGTTGCATTGGATTGAGTTCCTCCCGGACCGTTAATTTCATACGTTACAGCTGTTCCAGAAGTAATTGTAAGTGCTCCCTGACAATCATTGGCACAAATTTCATCTGTCGGGGTAACATTGTCTACCAACACCTGAGGAGGTTCGTTGATGACCCAATTTAGCGTATCTGCCGAACATCCGTGGTCATCCGTAACGGTTAAAGAATACGTGCCGGCACACAGGGCTGAGGCACTCGGAGAATTGGAAGATGCCGTTCCGGCTGGCAACCAGTCGTAATTATATCCTGAAGATACCGTTCCTCCTGCAGGAATCACGATTGCATCACCATCACAAGAACCGAAGCAAGTAGCGTCGAATGCTGAGAAAGTGATAGACACCGGGGTCGGATCTACCAAAGTCGTGGTTCCCGTTGCCTGGCAACCAATGGCGCTTTCTACAACTATATCATAATTCCCCGCGCATTGGGCTAAGAAATTTCCTGTTCCCTGAAAGCTAGTTCCATTATCTATTGAAAACTGTGTTGCTCCCGGAGCTACAATATCTATTGTTCCATCACATGAACCCGCACATAGTGGGTCTGATGGTGTAATGGATGTTATGGAAACCGTTTCAACTACAACCGTTGTAGTGTTCGTATCTCCACACGCACCCGTAATACCATAGGTAATATCCCATGAGCCTGTTCCGGCAGCCGCCGGATCAAAATTCCCTGCAGCATCAATACAAGCGCCACAAGTGGCACTCCACACGCCGCCCGGATCAACCGCAGTCATGATCGCCACCGGGTCGGACTCGCAGAACGGGCCTGCGGGCGTAATGGTCGCATCTTCCAGTGGATTTACTACCATATTGATGGTTGTATCATCGGTACAGCCGCTGGTGGTTGTTACTGTAAGTGTAACCGGGTAGTTTCCTTGAGTTGCATAGGCGTAAGTCGGATTTTGAGCCACATCTGTGCCCCCATCTCCGAAAGTCCAGTCCCACTGATTAATGGTTCCTGCTCCGGTTCCACTTACGGTAGATAAATCCGTGAAACTAACTGTTTCGTTCTCACAAGCCGGGTTAGGTGCCATTGTAAACGAGGCCTCTGCCGATTCATCTGAAAGGGTAACGTCAATGCTTAAAGTATCAGCGCAGGCTGCTCCATTAAACGGAATCAAAACACATTCGTAGGTTCCTGATGTTGTAACCGTCACTGTTTGTGTTGTCTCGCCACTATGCAACCACTCATAAGCCGAAGCTCCGGCCGGTGCTGTTAAATCGGAAGTAGAAGCACAGGCTGATGGTGCACTTGACAAAATACCTACCGGGTTACATGACGCGTCCACGTAAGCATAACCATAATGTCCTCCCTGACCACAATCTCCAACAATGAACTCGATGGTCACATCCTGACCTACGTACGCTCCTAGCGGAGCATAAACCGTGGTCCAATCAATGTATTGAAGTGTTCCTGTATTTACCCAGCCTGCCTGACCATCCCCTCCATACGCCTGATACTCACCACACACAATTGGATTGCCTCCCGAATCGTACATTCTAACGCTGAAAAACGGTTTTTCTCCCACGGTGTGTCCGGCGGGATCTTGCAGAACCGCGGCATAACTGTATTGGAAAGCGGTGTTTGCCGGACTTACAAGAAACGTCTGAACCAAACTTGCCGCGCCATATCCTGACAAGGTTCCATCACCTATTCTAGCCGAGCATGTTCCACCATTTGGATTAATCATGGAAATTGGTGCATTGGGGTCAGTCCCTGCTGTAGTAATTATATGCTGGTCTGTACTGGTATTGGGTACAACATTAATGTAACCAAAAGCAGTTCCGTCCACTTCACCTTCATAAAGTTCCCACCCTGTGTGGTCACAGGTTTCAAAGTCCATATTGGTACATGGGTCTCCAGGTCCTTTAATCCATGGTTCATGAATAGAATCTCCTTTTTTCGGCGTAGCCGAAGTACTGGCTAAATCGAATTTATTCGGATGGTTGGTAATGTACCTGGTTATACATTGATGAATCGTGTCGAAACTAATCTCGTCCTGCTCGTATTTCTTTATAATGGCTGCACGGCCTTCTCTGAGTACAGCGCGATTCTTGAGCCTGAACACGAAGGGATCGACTCCGTAATTATCATTTAGATAATCCGAGAATAGCGTGCTGGACAAATAGATGTTCAGCTTTTGCTCCGCTTCCGAAGCTTTTGTTTGTCCAATGGCGGTGGACAAGTGAAAAACGAGGATCAAAGATGAAACTGCTAGTGGGATGAGTCTCATAATATTATCCTTTATAGTAATCCTAAATCTACTTAATTGACGCAGAATTAGCAAATGGTTGCCTTACAGCAGAATTAAATTACTGCAATTGTATCAATGGAGGAGGGGAAACCAAAAAAAACACACGTTTTCGGGTAAAAGAAAAAATTTGAACTTTTTTGGAAACGTAAAAAAGATAGTTCTAATCCGAAAAAAAGTCCCGCCCGGATAACGAGCAGGACTTCTCCTGATGTTAGGTGTGCTTTGTTTACCTGAGCACAGTTACATGGCCTTTGTAATCATGCTTCTCACCGAGCATGATGTCCTTGGCCCTAATTCTCCATACGTACACATCGGTTTTTGCCATGTTGTTGGTTGTACCCTTTGTGGTACCATCCCAGGCAACTCCAAGTGTTTCACTAGACCAAACGAGTTCTCCCCATCTGTTAAAGATCAATACCTCGTAGTCATCAGCTTCTGCTCCACTAATTACCGGCATCCATGTGTCGTTAAATCCATCTCCGTCAGGCGTAAAGGCATTCGGAGCATAGATAATAAATTCCGGATCGATAACTACTGTTTTACAAATGGTGCTATCACATCCATTTGCGTTGTACGCCGTCAGACAAGCCTGATAAGTTCCAGGTTCTGTATCCGGGAAGTAAATTACAGGATTCTCATCGTTAGAAGTATCTGTAGCTACATTCGGTCCAAATGACCAACCATAAGATGTAGCATTCAGCGACTGGTTCATAAACACAATCTCTGGCTCCACAAATGATATTGGTTGAGGTCCGAAAGTAAAGTCTGCGACTACCTGAGCCGGAGCTACTAACACTGCCGTAGATGTTGCCTGACACCCGTTGATATCTTCGATGAGAAGATCGTAGTTTCCTGCACACAACCCTCCAAAGATTCCGGTTGCATTGGTTTCATTCACACCTAGTCCGGTAATAGTGAACGAGACACCTGTTGTTCCAGTAACCTCTATTTGACCGTCGCAACTTTCAAAGCAGTTCTCGTCTATCTCAACGTTTACCCCTGGATCAAGTGGTGCAAGTTCACCAACAATGAATCCTATAGAATCAGCTGTACAACCATTATCATCGGTAATTGTAAGATCATAAGTGCCCGCACATACATTGGTTGCATTCGCGTCTGACGTACCAGCTATTGCACTTGACCAGGTATAAGTATAAGCGCCTGGAGCGGCCACTGTACCTCCACCTGCGACTGCCGTAGCACTACCATCGCAATTTCCACTACACACGGCGTCTACCGTTGTTACGGAAAGCGTTAGTTGAGCCGGGTCAATCAAATCAGCCGTTCCCGTCTCCTGACATCCTGTTGCACTCTCCACAACAATGTTGTAAGTTCCAGCACATTGAGATGTGAAAGTTGCAGATGGCTGGAAAGTTAGACCACCGTCGATTGAAATACCTGATGCATTGGCCGCATTCACTGTAAGCGAACCATCACAACTACCGAAACAAAGCGGATCAACGGTTACCACATTATCCAACACAACACTATCAACCATAATGGTAGTTGTTCCTACTGACGTACATGTTCCATTAATTGTATAAGTAATATCATGGTTTCCTGGACCTGCGGTTGCAGGGTTAAAGTCCCCTGTGGCTAAATCAATACAAGCACCACAAGTAGCTGTCCAGTCTCCGCCACCTGTAGCAGCAGTTAATGTCTGAACCGGATCGGTATCACAGAATGGGCCTGCCGGAGTGATTGTTGCATCTGGCCCAGAAACTACTGAAACCGTCATCGTATCAGCTGCCGAACATGCTCCAGTGAACGTATAATAAATGTCCCAGTTTCCGACGCCCGCTGCAGTTGGATCGAAATCTCCGGTAGCCGGATCGATACAACCAGCACAGGTTGCCGACCAAGTTCCTCCAGACGTAGCCCCTGTGTAACTCTCAATTCCACTTACATCACATAACGGCCCCGGAGAGCCAGCAATAGTTGCATCCAGGGTGTTAGTGACATCCACTAAAATTGTATCAGCTCCGCCACAAGCCCCAGCTACCGTATAATATATTTCGTATTGCCCAATTCCGGGAACCGATGGATCAAACTGTCCCGCAGCATCAATACACGCTCCACAATCGGCTGACCATGTTCCTCCCGCAATATTCGCTGTCATTTGATATAACGCAGGCCCATCACAGAAAGGTCCAGCAGGATCAATAGCTATTGCACTCGATCCACCTACAATTACTTCCGTGCTATCCATCACGAAGCAACCAGGTGTAACTCCGAACTGATAATATACCCAGTATGAACCACCAGTTAGTGGACCCGGATCAAAATCACCGCTTGTTGAGTCAATACACGTACCGCAAGTTGCAGACCAGGTTCCTCCCGGATCGGAGGCTGTCATTGTATGAACCGGGTCTCCCGGACAGAATGGCCCGGCGGGATCAACCGAAGGATTAGGCACTGGCGCAGCAATTACATGAATTTCTTTAATAATTGGTGCAGGGTAGCATCCCGAAATTGAAGTCCCTGTAATTGTATAAGTCGTTGTTGTTGAAGGGAAACACCAAACCTGGGTTCCGGTAGTAGAACTTAAGCCGGTGGCTGGCGACCATGACCATGTAAAGTCTCCCACAGCGGTACCAGTGATTTCCAATAATACAGAATCATCACACGCACCTATTGCTCCTGGCACTACATAGGTGGTATCTGCAACAGGCACACAAGTTGACCCTGTCGACGCTCCGGTATAATCAAGTTCAAAAAGTTGGTCAAATGCCGCATTTGCTCCTGCAGCATTAAGAATCACCACAAACTTGAAGGTTTCACTTGCACCGGGCGCAAGGTTCTCAATTAAATAAGCCAACGAAATTGCTTCATCGGCAAAATTGCTGGACCCTACAGTTCCAACCAATCCCAAACCTGCGTTTCCGTACCAAATATTTGAAGCATCTCGGTTAGAGAAACCACCGTAACTAACCCTGAAATTTGGGCCAATTGCTGCAAAACCAAGATAAGAGTTCCATGGTGCTGTTTGTTCTGCGGTAACATGAGCCATGTTACATGCACTTGGCGGATTGGCCTGAATGGTATTTGTAGTAGAATAATCTCCAGATAATTCCACGTTGTTGTCGGGATCCACATTTCGGTAGTAGAACAAACTATCGATCATTGCGCCACCATTATTGGTAATAGTAACCTCCGTGGTATAATATAAATCGTTTTGCTTAAGGTTATAGGTAATGTCAACTGTAAGGTCGTATCCTGATGATGCAACGCTTCCGGACCAGTCAATAGACATACAACCAGCATTGTCTACATAGTTACTTACCGCTCCTGTTATGGCATTGATACCTCCGGATCTATTGTTGTTGTACTTTGTGCCGGCAGAACCTCCTACCTCAAGACCCCAACCATTCTCAGGAGAACCAGGGGTAAAGAAGTCACCATCAAAGTTTACCCACCCCGAAAAAGTTGGGTCAGCAACGAAACCAAAGAGGGTTGCTGAATTAGATCTGAAGTGAATTGGCGTTGGAGGCTGACCTAAAGTAATGTCAGAACCCTCATATCCACCTGCGCCTGAAATACCAATTTCGGCCGCGGTACCAATTAAGTAACCTTCAGAACCGTAAATTCCGGACTGCGAAAAACCGGAAACGGATGATGCTAAAACCAGGAGTAACAGTGTTAGTTTTCTCATTTTTATGAAGATATAAGATGTGTAGTTACGGTCTATTGACGATGAATATTACGAAAGTTGCCTCCTAATGACAATTTTATTCCGATAAAAATGCATCCACAAATAAACGGATCGTTTCGAAATTACACATTTTTCGGAAATTTCAACAAGAGGCTCTAGTTATAAACAACTTGTTTGCAACCATTTAGCCGCCCTCGAAAACAAAAAAAGGGAGCCTAAGCTCCCTCTCAAGTTGGAATAAAATATTTCTTAGTGCACGGAAATTTTCACTGAAGTTGTAGATCCGACCAATCTTAGGTGGTAAATTCCTGAAGCAAGGGCACTAACCTCCATTTGATTCTGCCCTTCATACACAGTCTTTTTCGCCACTACTTTTCCCGTGATGTCAATTAACTCAACCACGCCATTCTCAGCTGTGTTAAAGTTTAAAACCTCCTGAACCGGATTCGGGTAAACACCACTGAGCAAATTCATTTCTGAAAGCGCAGAGGCAACCTCAACATCAATGGCTGCTCTTGGTAATATTTTGTACTCCGTGAATGTATAGTAAACAGGTCCTGTAACATGATATACTTCGGACATTGTTGGGGAAGGATACGAATAAATAACATCGTCAATCAGCACCACACCTGATCCGTCATTTACTTCCCACTGACCGAAGCCAAGGCTAGGATTTGTACAAGTGGCATTTTGCACCTGAACCAGCACACCCTCATACTTCTCCTGATTCACACTATCTGTTGCAATTACCGCTGCAGCCGGCAAAGTATTTCCGGAGTTCAAAATCGTTAATGAAGTAACATTTCGAATGATTGTTTGATTAAAGTTCTCATTCACATTACCATCCACAAGCACGCTATCACCAATGTTCACTGTATTCACCGTATCCCAAACGAAAATCCCATGCCACGCACCTGCTCCATCCTGAATCCAGTATCCTCTATCATTTGCATTGAACGCTCCACTAGACTCAGCCGTCACAATTCCCTTAACTCCAGACACGTTCACTCCATTCAATGGTGAAAAACCTCCTGCGTCCGTAGTATATTGAATATTATAAACGGTATGATCAAGTGTTGCTCCATTTATATCAGCCGCGTCTCTGGGAAGAATTTTATACTCTGAAAAAGAGTACCATACCGGACCGGTTACATCGTAAGTGTTCCCTAACACAGGTGTAAACGAGTAGATAATATCATCTACCAAACACGTATCGGTGATTCCATCGTAAACCTTCCATTGACCAAACCCAGCTGAAGGATCCGTACATTCCGCAGAAGACACCATCACCAAAACACCCTCGTAGTCTTCCGTATTCACATCTCCAGTAGCAACCATTGCTGCAGCAGGCTCGGCATTGCCAATTGAAGCCACGTTGTAGGCCGTTACACTGGTTAATCTTGTAAAATTGAAATTCTCTTCAACGGTTCCGGTAATTTCTACACTATCTCCTCTGGCTGGGGTATTTGTTGCATCATCAACGTATACACCCGTAAATGCACCACTACCACTTTGAATAAAATAACCCGCATCTCCTCCATTGTTCACAACGGCAGTTACAATTCCAGCTGTATTAACGATCTGCCCTGCATAAGAGGAAGCTCCTCCGGTGGTAAATTGAATGTCATAAATAGATACATCTGGCACTGAAGTCGGGCCTTCCTTAACCAACACATCGTCAATTTGCCAGTTGGATGCACCGTCTGTGGGGTTAGACAAGTATCTAAACGCGATATATGTGTTCGTTGAGATATAAGCCGACAAATCAATATCACCAGATGGAACCTCAGAAAATCCTCCCCCTGAAGTGGTAAAGCCTGTAATTTGAGTCCAATCTCCAGCATTAAAAGCCCCCACAGTATGAGTTGTACTAACATACAATTCGAAATCTAACCCCAAAAAGTTACCCGCATTTGCAAATGTTAAAACCGGCATTGTGGCCCCTGCCGTAGAAAGGTCAATTGCGGGCGAAATCAACCAGGCGTCTGCATCCTGTGCCGATGTTGTATAACCTGAAGCTTCTGCAAAATTGTCACCGCTAAAATTATCGTAATACCAGTCGTAAGTTCCAACTACGCTGTGTAATTCCCATGCATTTGTAGCAGTCAACGATCCGCCTTCAAAATCGTCACTAAAATAAGTTTGAGCACCAAGGCCTCCTGTGAGGAGGAATGTACAGATCAGTAGGTAAAGTGTTTTCATCGTTATAGGTTATTTTAGATACTTAAAGTTTATTGATTTTGAATATTAATGTTGTCTACCTGCCAGGTAGCTCCATCAGAATTTGATCCCTGATATTTAAAAGCAAAGTACGTATTGCCTGATTTATATGCGCTGAGGTCCACCGGGCCACTGCTCA
Source organism: Parvicellaceae bacterium (assembly GCA_965267315.1). GTDB lineage: Bacteria > Bacteroidota > Bacteroidia > Flavobacteriales_D > Parvicellaceae. Next base: position 1,468,224 of record OZ253949.1, on the reverse strand, counting down.
CAAAATCCCACGCACCATCATTAGAGTCCCAGTTTACCATGGACGATAAATTCACCCATGTTCCTTGTACATCCGGGTCGCTCACACCATCGTAGTCGGTACTAATCCACAACTCCAATTGTGGGCCCGGATCATATCTGTGAGTATTGTCAAAAGTAAGTATTGGCGTTCCCGGGGTTAATGTATTTAAATCCAGGGCCGGAGAAATCAACCAACTGGTAGTAGCGTAATTAGTAAATGTACTAAAGTCGAAGTTACTCGCTGCGGCCTTATTGGTTCCACCTGCCGAGGAAAACTCCCATTCACCCCAATTTTCAGTAGTTGTGGTTCCATTCCAATAAACACTCCATCCTCCAGATGTTAATGAGCCATCTTCAAAGTCTTTGGAATAAACATACAACGCTCCACACCTGGGATCATCAAAAGTTACCTCATCTGGTGTTCTAATGAGCAACTGCATGGTGGTGTTAAACTGACTTACTATGGCGATAAGCTCACCATTCCCTGTCGGGGTTAACTCATCCGCAAAATTAGAATATCCACTACTTCTTACAATGATTTCGTCGGTTTCGGAACAATTTGTCAGTAGCCTGTCTACAGATAACTGGTTCTCTGAATCTGCCCACGTTTCACCGGCATGGGAACTGGTAAATTCAACTGAGTCGAGTACCACCAGTTTTGATTGCATTGATTGGTCGATGTCGCTGATCTGCACAGCTTGCGGAGTAACGTGCCGATTATTTGCCAATTTGATAATGTTCTGATCAGTATCCACCGAATCCAATTGAACCATCCCACTAAACTGACCAACAACTGTATTCCTCAGGTAAATTCTGATAGAGTCACCGTTTTTCACGCTGCCACTTGAAAACAAGCGAACATTAATCGCTCCTGTAGCATCTTGTACGTAAATATTCTTATACAAATTACCGGTTGACTCATCCATTGTAACCACCGCGTATAAGCTGGAATCGCCAACAAACTTATGCGGAAAGTTTAATCCCTTAATATCTGCAATTGTAACTACTCCGCCTACCGGTATTGTATTCTCAGGTGGATTTTCAAAATCTTTTGTACATCCGAACAATACAATTCCTACTAACGCGACTAAAAAACTTCTTACCCTCATGTTCATTATTCCTGGACGATTATATTATCCAACTCCCACGTTGCTCCATCACTATTGGTTCCCGTGTATCTAAATGCGATATAGGTATTGGCCGAAATATAGGGTGTCAAATCCACGCTGCCGCTTGAGACGAAGGTCCAATCTCCTGAATCGGTATCCCAGTTAGGCACCGATGATGAGATGTCTATCCAGGTTCCCTGAGTTGTTGGATCACTTACGCCATCATAATCCGTAGATACGTAAAGTTGCAATCCCGGACCGCTATATCTGGTTACATTATCAAATGTTAAATATGGAGCAGTTGTTAACGAAAGGTTCATCGCCGGAGAAACCATCCAGCTATCACATGCATAGTTGGTAAACGTGCTTATATCGAAGTTACTGGCGGATGAAACATCTCCACCAAATATTTCCCACTCTCCCCAGTTCTCAGTAGTCGTGGTTCCACTCCAAAAGCTTCCCCATCCTCCTGAGGTAATAGAGCCATCGTCAAAATCTTTGTACAAAAAATAAGATGCTGTGCATCTCGGGTCGTTCATTACTACTTCATTCGGAGTTCTGATATACAATTGCATGTCTGTTCCAAACTGACCTACTATTCCGATGAGAGAACCTTGTCCGGATGGAATCATCTCATCTGCAAAATCTGCAAAGCCACTGGTTCTAACAATAATCTCATCACCGGTGCAATTAACCAGGGTTCTGTTTAAGGAAGTTTGCGTCTCCCCATCGGCCCATGTACCGCCAACATCACTTCCGGAGAATTCCACTCCCTCAAGACGAATTAATTGAGCCTGCTTAGAATGGTCAATGTCGGTTATAGACACCAACTCCGGAAGAACTTCATGCCCGGAAGATTGCTTGATGATGTTCTTTTCATTGTCTACCGAATCCAATTGTATCATGCCATCGAACTCAGTGAGAGTAGTTCCTTTTAATGAAACTCTCACAGAATCTCCCTGAATCACACCTCCGGAAAACAGCAATCTAACATTAATCCCAGCTCCGCTGGTATCTTGCATATAAACATTCTTGTAGATATTTCCGGTTCTTTCATCCATTGTGATAATACCGTAAACACTGGAATCTCCTGTAAACCTGTGTGGCAATGGAAGGGAACGCAATTCAGAAATGGTAAGTACTCCTCCCTCCGGAATTGTATTTGGTGGAGGGCTATCGTACTCCCGTTTGCACGAGGTCAAGGCAACCCCAATCATCAATGCTATCAGTATCTTTCTCATCTTCATTGGTCTAGAATTGATAAGTAACCATTACAAAGTAAGTAAGCCCATACATGTACCCATACTTTGGCGGAAATTGATCAATTTGTCCTGGAGTATATCTTAGTTGTTCATATCCTCCGGTAATAAAATCCGTTTCATTCAGCAAGTTGCTAACGCTTCCAAACAGTCTTAGGTACTTTCCACTAGACAGCCTCCAGCTTTTTCCACCGAAAAGGTTAACTGTGTAGCCACCTTCAAGCTCAGTAGTTTGAAGTGTTTCGTCCCACTGCGGATCTGAGGTTACAAATGAAGCAACGGCCTCTTCGGTTCGTCTGTCTGGGTTTGGACTTAAATTCATTTGATCGAAATAATTCCAGTTAGCACCAACAAACCAATATTTTGGAGAATTGTATTTCAGCCCGATCGTTCCTGCCAATTGAGGCATTCCACCTATGTCGTAGTTTTCAAGGTAGATCGTGCGATCTTCTGCAATTACCTCCTGAGTGTTATCAGCCGTAATGGTTGCTTTTGGGCGGTTGCTATAGATATAATCTCCAACGGTAAAGGCGCCGCTAAGCACCCAAACTGATGCAAGGGTCCCTTCCACTCCTATCTCCGTCCCCATGAACAACTGGTCGACATCGTTCATGACATAATTTACAAATGCATTATACTCATCGTGATAGAAACTCCTAGCCCAGGTTTGATCGTTAATTTGCGTGTAGAACGCCGTAGCCCTGGCCCGTAGATTAGGATAACGCACCTGGTAATTGATATCCCCACTAATAATCTCAGTACTGGTTAAATTGTTTACAACGTGGTCTCTGGTTCTGGGAGAAACGTAGGCATTTCTCGAGAACGGTGCTCTAGTTTGATACATTGCATTCACTGACACCAAATGTCTCCCGGTAACTTTGTACAGTGCACCTGCCTTAACACCGTAATTGAAGTAGTTCTGTTTTTCCGAATCACCAAATGAATCGTCCGGGAAACGACCGTTTTGCATGTGTCCCGTTCTCCAGAACGTGGTGTTAGCTACCGTAAATCCTACATACCCATCAACCTTTGATGACTTCCAGTCAAAATTGACGAATGCATCATAGGTATGGACATTGATGTCGTAATTATATCCAAAAATTTCACCTTCTTCAATTACATTATTGTAATTGTTGAGATCATTTTGAGCCGAAAGACTATCAGAAAAGTCTCTTTCAGCAAACTGATCGACATCTACCCAAAAATCGCCTCCAAGCAGATCGTTCATCAATCGGTAGTTCTTGCTCTTGTAGATATCGGCCTGAGCACCTGCAGACATATACACCTTGTTATTAACCGGGGCGTTGTAAATCATTTTAAGACCAAACTGGCGTGGATCCTGACGATATTCCTCAACAATGTATTTGGATCTGTTACCTGTAAGTGAGGTTCCAACTTCTCCATTCGGATCTTCCAACGTATACAGGTTTTTGTAATTAGCATTATATAGGGCATCCCAATCAATCTGCGTAACATTGGTGTTTCCTCCGGTCCAGTCTGCTTCTTGCATTGCAGCAATAGAAGGGTTTTCAATGGCGTTATAACTTGGCAAGTATCTGTAGTAATCCGGTCGTGGGTCAGGAGCCTCGTACCAGTTTAAATTCGAATTAGAAGTTCTGCCAAAAACTCCGTAGGCTGTCGTGCTCAAACTTTTCCTTGATGAAATCTTAAAGTCGTGTGTAAGAAACACATGTGGTTTATGATTGTCCCGCATTCTGGAGTTCCTTTTGGTACTGTCTGTACCTGCCGCGTTGGACTGCCATCCCCAATACGGGTTGTAAAAGTTGTTTCCGGTTAAATCATAAGCTTCCTGAACAGCAATCCCCTGACGTCCCTGAACCGTAGGAGCGCCAAAGCCAGCCAAAGTAATACTGTGCTTATCGTTAAGCTTCTTCATCACCGAAGCATAATAGCTCCCACCGTTGAAACTTGTTCCGTCCACGTATCCTTCCTGGGAATATCTGAACGCCCCTGAAAAAGCCAATGCCCAACCCTTTTCGTTTAAACCCGTAGAGTGTGTAACCATGGCTCTTTGTCTATACGTTCGGTTGGTAAGAGCGTAAGAAACTCTGGTGCCTTTACGTATGTTGGTTGGTCGCAAATCAATGTTGGAAAAACCACCTATATTGCCAAACCCCATTTGCGCCGAACTGATCCCCTGCCTGTTCTCCGGATATCTTGTAACATCATTAAGCCCTCCCCAAAAGGCCCAAATTGCCCAGCCGCTCTCCCGGTCATTCATGGGGATGCCGTTCATCATTACCTGCGTATTCTCTGAGCTATATCCTCTAAACCGATATCTGGCCGCACTAAAATTGAAGCCTGCTATAGACATAAACACATCTCTGGAGGATTGTAAAATGCCCGATATATCCTGACTTTGCGATTCAGACTCTAACTCGTCGGCGGCAACGGTGAAATCTGGAATGATGTTTGGAACATCTAATGAGTCGGGATTCTGATTGGTAGTGTCTATCTGCCCAAGAACAACGAAAGGGCACGCGAAAGCCACTGACAATAGTATTGATTTAAATTTCATTAAACGGTAGGTCTAATTAAGGGATGCTAAAATAGGCTAAAATAATCAGCCTTCTATCCTACACCTTCGTAGTAATGACGCAGTTTTCAGACATTTCGATGCATTGGTCGAAAATACATGACCAGAACTTAATTATTTGATAATATTGCAATGAACCCATTTTAATATTGTTGCAGAAAAACAACACAAAGAAAGAATGAGACGAACGCTTTTTATGGTTTCAATGTTGCTAATGGTGGCGACAGGTTACTCCCAGAAAATAGAACTCGAGAGTGGTAAAAACTACAAACTGGCTGCTATTGGCTTCTACAATTTGGAAAACCTTTTCGACACCATTGTGGATCCGAATCCGGATTTGATTCTGCAAGATGACTTTACTCCGGAAGGCCAAAAAAACTGGAATACAGCCAAGTACAATGAGAAACTCGGCAACATGGCAAAGGTGATTCGCCAGATTGGCACCGAGGTTACACCAGATGGGTTGGCGGTACTCGGGGTTTGTGAAATTGAGAACCGTTCAGTACTTGAAGATCTTGTTAAGACCGATAGTTTGAAAGACAGAAACTATCAAATTGTACATTACGACTCTCCTGACTACAGAGGAATTGATGTCGGCTTTTTGTACAATCCTAAATATTTCACGGTAACCTCATCAAAAACTTATGCGGTGAAAATTCCGGGGAATGACAAGTGGACCACCCGTGACGAATTGCTTGTGAGTGGCGAATTAGACGGCGAGCGAATGCATTTCATTATCTGTCACTGGCCTTCAAGACGAGGAGGGGAAAAACAAAGCAGGCCTAAACGAATTCTTGCTGCTCAAGTTGCAAAACGCATTACAGACTCAATCCAACAGGCAGAACCGGGAGCTAAAATTGTTATTATGGGAGACATGAATGACGATCCTCTCAGCCCAAGTATCAAAGAATCATTAGGTGCCAAAAGGAAGTGGAAGAACCTTGAAGATAAAGACCTCTACAACCCAATGGAAGATTTACACAGATATGGTATTGGCACACATTTTTGGAGAGACAATCCAAATGTATTTGATATGCTTATCGTCTCTTCGGGGTTTGTGGCCAAAAAGTCAGATTTTAGTTCCTACAGCTTTTACAAAGCAAAAGTATTCAGCAAGCCCTATATGATCCAGGAAACCGGAAACTGGAGCAATTATCCATTTAGAACGTACGCCGGCGGATCATACTCTGGTGGTTACTCAGACCACTTTCCAGTGTACATGTTCGTAGTGAAGGAAACAAAATAATATGCAAAAACACCTACTCAAACTCGCTTTTCTACTCTCCATCACACCGCTTCAACTTGCTGCGCAAGACACGGTTCGGTTGATGACCTATAACATTCTTAACTACCCATATGTAGCAGCCACCCGGGCCGACACGTTAAAAATTATTATCGACGACGTGCTTCCGGATATATTCATTATTCAGGAGCTTCAAAACAATACCGGTGCCAATGCAATCCTGAACAATGCCATGAATGCTAGTGGCAGAACACATTACGACAAGGCGATATTCTATAATGGGACCGCTTCCGACAACATGTGCTATTGGGACAATACGAAATTCGGTTTGGCTTCTCAAAGGCAAATTTCTACCGTGTTAAGAGATATTAGCGAATACGTGCTGTACTGGAAAGGAAACCTACCAACATCTGACACCATTTACTTCAATGTATACTCGTGCCACCTAAAAGCAGGTAGTTCAGCTTCTGATGAAAACCAAAGGTATAGTGAAGCCCAGGATTTGAAAGATCGATTGGATGAAAGAACAAACATGGAAAATGTATTTGTTGGGGGAGATTTTAACCTTTACAGCAACTCTGAACCCGCGTGGACGGAAATTACATCCGGAGGCAATGTGGATCTTTACGACCCCATCAATATGGCCGGAGACTGGCATGTCAACGCAACGTATGCCGACATTCACACACAGGCAACCGGCTCCATAAACGGAGGCTCAGGAGGTGGACTGGATGATCGTTTCGATTTTATTTTCGTTACCAGCGACATCATGTTAGGAAATGCCCATGTAAGATACATCGACGGAACATATAAAGCTTATGGTCAGGATGGCAATCGCTTTAATTCTGACCTTAACGTGTGGCCGGCCAATACCGAGGTTAGTGCTGAAATCGCTTCTGCTTTGTACAACATGTCGGATCACTTACCTGTTATTATGGATGTTGTAATTGACCCGACACTCAGTATTGAGGTGACTGATAAGAAGAACTGGAATTTTTTCTATGCCCCAGGCGAAAGGGATTTGGTTTTTAACAGTAGCCAACAAGAGAAGACACTTAGTATAACGGTTAACGATTTGCTTGGCAAAAACATTATAAGCACCTCCTATCAATCTACTAATCAGGCACGTATTCCTATTAGTGGGTTGCAATCTGGCGTTTATCTTGCCACAGTTAAGAGTGGGCAGATGCACTATTCCATCAAATTTGTAGTGCACTAAACGCCGTTCGCTTCTGCTATTCGGCCGTGAAGTCCATTATAGTCGCGTAAAATTTCTCCGGGGCTTCGGCGTGCACCCAGTGCCCCACTCCTTCGAAAGTTTCAATGCGAGAATTTGGAAATTGATCGCGAATGTCAGCGTAATCCGATTCCATTATGTAATTCGATTGATCTCCCCTGATGAAAAGCGTTTGTACGTCCACCTGCTCCTCGTTTATTGCAGCAATTATGCTTTCCATCTCACGCGTGAGAACATGCAGGTTCATTCTCCAACCCAGCTGCCCTTTTTCCACCCAATACAGGTTTTTTAACAAAAACTGCCTCACACCAATTTCCGGGATGAACTCCGCCAATTTTCGATCGCACTTACCGCGGGTATTGTGAACAGTAAAATCCAAAGAATGTAGACCCTCCAGAATGACATCATGATGCATTGGGTAACCTTTCGGGCCAATATCCACCACCACCATCTTATCAATTCTAGTGTCGTCTAGTTGTGCGTAAGTCATAACCGTTTTGCCTCCCATGGAGTGACCAATCAGTATGACGTCTTCCAGATCATGATCTGTTATTAGCTCATCCAGGTCATCTGCCATCAGTTCGTAGGAGAAGTCATTACTATGGGGCGAGTGACCATGATTCCGTTGATCTACCAGGAACACTTTATAATGCTCTGCAAATCTTCTACCCAGGGTTTGCCAATTATCTGAAGAACCAAATAATCCATGCAATATGATAAGAGGCTGACCTTCTCCTAAAACGCGTGCGTGTAATTTCATCTTAACTCTCTCAAATACAGCCCTACGGTATTTTCCAGACCATAATACAGTGCATCAGCTATGAAAGCGTGCCCGATAGAAACCTCTGATAAATTCTTAACCTGCTGATTGAAGTATTTCAGGTTGTGAAGGTTAAGGTCATGACCGGCGTTCAATTCCAGGCCGGCCTCTACTGCAACTCTTCCGGCTTCAACGAAGGCCTTGACTGCATTCTCTCTATCAAAATCGAATACAGCAGCATACGACTCCGTATACAACTCTACACGGTCTGTTCCTGTCTCAACAGCTCCCTCTATCATTCTTACGTCAGGATCTACAAAAATGGACGTGCGAATACCAGACTCCTTAAATTGAGCAATTATATCTGTCAGATATTCTCCGTTGGCGACAGTGTCCCATCCGTGATCGCTGGTTAATTGAGTTGTTGAATCTGGCACCAACGTTACTTGGTCCGGCTGTATTTCCAAAATCAACTCTATAAAATTCCCCCCCCGGGGGTTTCCTTCCACGTTTAATTCGGTAGTTACAACTTGTTTTAGTTGTCGGACGTCTTCGTACCGGATATGCCTTTCATCTGGGCGCGGATGAACCGTAATTCCTTGTGCTCCGAACCGTTCCAAATCTTTGGCCACCTGAATTACATCAGGAAGGTCTCCGCCTCGCGCATTTCTTAGAGTTGCTACCTTATTAATATTGACACTTAACCTCGTCATACCTACCGTTAAATAATCTGCTTAACCCAAACACCATTTGTAATTGTTATACAAACGCCTGTCATCATCAACAACTGATTGGCACAAATGTTGAGTCAAAAATTCAGCAATCAAAGTTATAATTAATACATTGGCGTTTGAATGATAGCATTGGATTTAATAACGGAAGAAGTTCCTCCGCTTAAGAGGTCTGAACCTTGTACAAAGGCGCTGCACTGGATGGATGAGTTCAGGGTAAATCATTTACCTGTGGTTGATGGCAACGAATACCTTGGGCTTATTTCCGACGACAACATTTTTGACCTTGAGGATCCCGAGGTTGCCATAGGCGATTCAAATTTGGTTTTGCCGGTTCCATTCATCAGGGCTGATGAGCATGTATACGAAGTCATGAAAATTGTTGCCGATCAACACCTGTCTCTGGTTCCGGTGCTGGATCATGATAACAATTACCTCGGATGCACCACACTTGCGCATCTGATGAGATTAATCACCAATACTGCATCCATCAATGAACCTGGCGGAATCATTGTACTGGAAATGGCTGAGAATGATTACAGCATGAGTGAAATTGCCCAAATTGTTGAAGGCAATGACGCAAAAATTCTCAGCTCATACATCACCTCGGCATCCAATTCCACAAAGATGGAGGTAACTCTTAAAATCAGTCGAAAAAATCTCGGTGGCATTCTGCAAACCTTTAACCGGTACGATTACATTGTAAGTGCTTCGTACTCGCAGGATCGTTCTAAAGAAGATGTCAAGGACCGTTATGAATCGCTGATGAAGTATTTGAATATTTAACTGATTCTCCGGGTTAAGCACATAGCGGCTTTCGCCTTATCGCTCTTTATTTGCAGCGTCTCCTTTGGTACCGACACCTCCCATTTCGAAATATCCAGAATTACCATAAACGGAAACTTCAAAACACAAGAAAGAATCATACTGATTGCCTCTAACCTTACTTTAGGGCAGAAAGTTCCCCGGCCGAAAATCGGAAACGCTCTACAAGTAGCGAGCAACAATATTCAAAATACGGATCTATTCAATAATGTTTATGTCACCCATGCCCCAATAAACGACACCTTAACGGAGGTGTTGATCACAGTTACGGAGAGGTGGTACTTTTGGCCTCTGCCTATTCTTGAAAACGCAGATCCAAACTTCAATACCTGGTGGGAACGTAGGGATTTTAGCCGGCTGAACTATGGATTAATCCTGATGCAACAAAACTTCCGCGGACGCGGAGAAGAATTAGGTGGGTTAATTCAATTGGGTTATTCGAAAAGGGCTGGAATTCTTTACGATGTGCCTTATGCTTCGCCTGGTGGTAAAACAGGTGTGTCGGTGTATGCCGGTTATGACCAACAGCATGAAGTTACCACCGGAACCTCTGAGAATCGAAGAGTTTTTTATACCGGTAATACTGGCAACACCAGAGAGCACTGGCAAATTCGTTTAGGGCTAACGCAAAGACATCAGGTAATAACGACCCAAACTTTAAGCGCTGCTTACAAATATTATCACGTGCAACCACAAGTTGTAGATCAAAATCCTACCTACCTATCCTCCGATTCTTTGGAATCTATCAGATATGCAGAACTAACCTACTTCCTGAAGCACGATAAGAGAGATTACAAGCACTACCCTCTGAAGGGCCATTATGCGGATTTATTCATAAGACAAAGCGGATTGAATCTTGCCAGAGACCTGTACTTAACCACATTTGAAGCCGCACTGAGAAAATTCGTCCATTTGAAAGGCCGGTTTTACGCCGCGGCCGGAATCGCAGGTAAGGCTACAGTTCAGGAGTATATTCCTTATGTTCTTCAGGAAGGATTGGGTTACAGCAATAACTTAAGAGGCTACGAGTATTACGTGATAGATGGTAACCATTATGTGCTGGGTAAATCAAACCTAAAGTTTGAACTTGTCCCAAGAAAAACACATGATCTTAAGTTCATTAAGAATCCCCGATTTAACAAGTTTTACTACGCTTTCTATTTAAATTTATTCGCTGATGCGGGCTATGTACAAAACAACTTCTCTGCTTCTCAAAACCCTCTAAGCAACCAATGGCTATACAGTTATGGCCTTGGCCTGGATTTTCTCACTTACTACGATACGGTAGTTCGTTTCGAATTGTCGGTAAACAAGCAACGGGAAAGCGGTTTTTTCTTACATTTCACCCAGCCAATTTAACAACATGATCCTAGGTATATACGGACGCAGATTCGAGGACAAATCAGTCCCAATGGTCAATCTTCTAATTGAAGAGTTGGAGAAACGATCGGCTGAGTTATGGATTTACGACAAATTCCATCAATACCTTGAGGAAACACTAAACCGGCCAATCAAAGCCAACACTTACGAAAGAAGGGTTGATGTTACGGTGGATGTGGAAGCTTTGATTACGATTGGTGGAGATGGAACAATACTGGATGTTGTAACGGAAATGCAGGACGCGGAGATTCCAATTCTGGGAATGAACACAGGCCGACTCGGATTCCTTGCCAACAACTCCAAGGAAGATGTGGTGAAGGCTATCGATTGTTTGCATAAAGAGCAATACCGTATCGATAAACGTTCCGTGATTACTGTTTCTTCCAATCAAAATCACTTTGAGGGTCAAAATTTTGCTTTAAATGAACTCACCATACATAAGAAGGACTCTTCCTCAATGGTAACGGTTCATGCTTATGTAAATGACGATTACCTGAATTCTTACTGGGCCGATGGATTGATCGTTGCCACGCCAACCGGCTCTACCGCGTACTCATTAAGTTGTGGCGGACCAATTATGGCTCCATCCTCCAACAACCTGGTAATCACACCAATTGCCCCCCACAACCTGAATGTACGTCCCATTATTTTGAATGATGACAATGTGATCAAACTTCAAATAGGTGGGCGAGAAAACGAGTATTTGGCAACGGTAGATTCACGATCGGAAACCATTACCAATGAAACTGTAATTACGGTTAAAAAAGCCAACCACTCTATTAACATTATTCAATTTGAGTGGCAAACATTCTTCGATACTATTCGCAATAAATTATTGTGGGGGCGAGACAAAAGGAACTAAGAACACAATTTAGACCATCAAATCTCGTTGATACGAAGGGCTGTTTTAGCCTGAAAAACTTAAATTTACAGCGTGTTACGTACAATCTGGTACAAATCAAGTTTGCTCAAAGTAGGCATTTGCGCACTGACGTTGCTGTTCATCCTGCCCGATAACGCAAAAAGTCAGTCAGAAGAAGCGGGTATTTTCCTTGGAGGTGCTTATTATTTGGGAGATTTAAATCCAGGAAAGCAGTTTTACCGTACTAAATTCACTCCCGGATTACTCTACAGACACAATTTCAAAGATAAGCGTTGGGTGCTTCGGTTCCATGTTATCTACGGGCGAGTAGAAGCATTTGATTCCGAGTCAAAACTTGAGTCCCATGTCCAACGAAATCTCGACTTCCAATCGTCAATTATTGAGATGGGACCTGTTTTTGAGTTGAATTTTCTCGAATACGACATAGGCACCAGAAATAACTGGGGGAACAGAAACAAGAACAATGGAACGGCTTACATTTTCGGTGGAATTAACTTCTTCAGAATGAAACCGGAAGGACAACGGGCGAATGGGGATTGGTTTGAACTTCAGCCTCTTGGAACGGAGGGTCAGGGATCTGATCTAACCAGTAAAAAGCCTTACAAACTCAATCAAATTTCCATTCCATTCGGAATAGGGATCAAATGCAACCTGAGTAGAAGGTTCGCCTTCTCTGCGGAGTACGGCCTTAGAAAGACTTTTACCGACTATTTGGACGACGTAAGTGGTACTTACGTTGATCCGGTTGAGTTGGCACAACAAAATGGTGTGTTGTCAGCGGAGTTTGCCAATAAATCAGGTGACACGGATATTAGCGCGGGACAACAGAGAGGAAATCCGGGAGTTAAGGACTGGTATGTTTTTAGCGGCGTCATGCTAACTTACCGACTAACGGAACCCGGTACCTGTAGCAATTGGCGAAGGTAACAGCTACTGGTAGAGCGTAAAAAATTGTTAATCCATTTCCAAACCTCACTTTTTCTTAGGAAATTCGCGCGTTCATCCGCAAGCAAGCTGGCGGATTGTTCAAAATCGGTTGGATTTAAAAGATCAAATAGACAGAACCCGGGTACCGGAGCATGTAGCCATCATTATGGATGGCAATGGCCGTTGGGCTAAGCAACAGGGCGAACTTAGAATCTTCGGGCATTCTAGTGGCGTAGAAGCTGTAAGAGAAGCCTTAACGGCAGCCGGAGAAATAGGGGTAAAACATCTGACTCTTTATGCATTCTCTACCGAGAATTGGCGCAGACCAAAATCCGAGGTAAATGCGTTGATGGATTTACTGGTGTCAACCATAATGAATGAGATCGAATCATTGAACAACAATGACGTTCGGCTAACTGCAATTGGAAACATAACCAGTTTGCCTGAAAATTGTCAGGCAGAGTTACAAAAAGGCATCGATCAAACTAAAGGAAACACAGGCGTCAATCTGAATTTAGCGCTTAGCTACAGCTCGCGTTGGGAACTTACCTCGGCCATCAAGCAAATAGTGAAAGATGTAGCTGAGAAAAAAATTCTTGTCGACGAAATAAATGAAGAATTTGTTAGTTCTTATTTGTCAACGTCCGAACTACCAGACCCCGAATTAATGATCAGAACAAGCGGAGAGAATAGAATCAGCAATTTTCTTTTATGGCAAATCGCATATTCTGAGCTTTACTTTACGGACATTCTCTGGCCAGATTTTAAGAAGGAAAATTTCTACGAAGCAATAATAGATTATCAAAACCGCGAACGAAGGTTCGGCAAGACTAGTGAACAAATTGAGAGTATATAGTTTTCTTATCATCGCGTTCTTGTTCTTGCAAATCCCGGTTCAGTCTCAGATTCAGCTGGGCACACCGCGGTTCAGCTACAAAGACCCTAAACAGTACACCATCGCTTCTATTCAATTCCCCGGACATGGTGAGAATGATCCTGAGCGACTGAAAAACCTAACAGGACTCCGCGAAGGGAAAACCATAATGGTTCCGGGTGATGATATTTCTCTTGCCCTGGAAAAATTGTGGAAGTCTGATGATTACTCCGACATACAGATTTTTGCGACGAAAACGATTGGAACCGATATCTGGCTGAAAGTGCAATTGACCGAAAAAGAAAAACTCAGTCGGTACACGCCTAAAGGCGATATAAGTAAGTCTGAAGTGGATAATTTGCGAGAAGCACTTACCCTCAGGCGAGGCATGCGCGTGGATGAGAACCTTCTAAACCGGATTGAAAGGGTTTCCAAGAGTTACTTTATTAATAAAGGATTCTATAACTGCAGCGTGGACGTTACCAAACAGTTGGACACTTTGCTCGGGCCAAATCAGGTGCGATTGTTTATTAACATAGACAAAGGCGAACGGGTTAAAATCAAGGAAATCGTTATTGAGGGGGCAGACGAAATGCAGGCGTCAAAACTTCGGCGGAAAATGAAAAAGACAAAGCAAAAGAAATGGTATCGTTTCTTTTCTACTTCCAAATTCATTCCATCCGAATACCGCAACGACAAGAAGAATATTTTAAGCCATTACCAAAGTGAAGCTTACCGGGATGCTGATATCGTTTTTGATACTGTGTACCGTAATGACGACAACACCATCAGCATTCACATGAAAATTGATGAGGGCTCCCAGTACTATATCAGAAACATTACATGGATTGGTAACACCAAGTACAGAAGTACTTTCCTGGATACCGTTCTGGGAATTGAGCGAGGCGATAAATACAGCCAGGGTGTACTGGATACCAGATTATCCATGAATCCGGCCGGAACAGATGTTTCTTCGTTGTATATGGACGACGGTTATTTGTTCTTCAACGTAAATCCCGTAGAGGTGATGGTTGAGAACGATAGCGTAGACCTGGAGATGCGAATCTACGAAGGAAAACAGGCAATGGTAAACCGGGTGATCATAAAAGGTAACGACCGAACATCAGAGCACGTTGTGCGACGTGAAATTAAGACCCGCCCCGGGGACTTGTTTAATAGAAACGATGCTATCCGAACTCAACAGCTTCTTGCTCAACTCGGTTACTTTAACCCTGAAACTCTCGGTATTGAGCCTGTTCCAAACCAGCAAGATGGTACCGTGGACATCACATATACCGTGGAAGAAAGACCCTCCGATCAAATTGAACTTTCCGGTGGTTGGGGTGCTGGTAGAGTTGTTGGTACACTTGGGGTGTCATTCAGCAACTTCTCTCTGCGTAAATTCTTTAAGTTTAAAACAGCCTGGAAACCACTTCCTTCGGGAGATGGCCAGAGACTTAGCATCCGGGCACAGTCTAACGGAGTGTTTTTTCAGTCTTACAACTTCTCGTTTACCGAGCCATGGCTTGGGGGGAAAAGACCTAACAGTTTCAGCTTTACCGGTTGGCATTCGGTGCAGTCTTTGAATGGATTGCCCAGAATGGATCCAAACAGATCTTTCATTAAAATTTACGGTCTTTCGGCCGGACTTGGCTTTCGTTTGAAAAAGCCGGATGATTACTTCAACTTCTTTGTTGAGGGATCTTACCAGTACTACGTCTTGCAAAATTTCGGAAGTGTGTTTACGTTCTCTGACGGATACTCTAACAACGCGAGTTTACGCCTGGCACTAACCCGAAACTCAGTAGATCAACCTATTTTCCCACGATCGGGATCAACGATTTCGCTATCGTATAAATTCACTCCTCCATATTCGTTGTTCGATGGTGTAGACGATTACTCAGACATGAGTGAACAAGATAAATTCGATTTACTGGAATACAACAAGATCAAGTTTAGTTCATCTTTCTTTACAACCCTATCAAAAAACCGAAAGTTGGTGTTAAACGCTCGAATGGGCTTTGGGTTCCTTCAGGAATGGAACTCAAAAATTGGCCCCTCTCCGTTTGAAAGATTTTATCTTGGAGGTAGCGGCTTAACCGGATTTAACCTGGATGGTAGGGAAATCATTGCTCTGCGTGGATACTCAGACAATGCTGTATCGCCAGGGCAGGGCGGCCTGCTTATTAGCAAGTACACCGCTGAATTGAGATATCCGGTTTCGCTGAACCCAAATGCTACCATATACGGATTGGCCTTTGTTGAGGCAGGAAACACATGGAATGACTGGAAAAACTACAATCCTTTCCAGGTAAAAAGATCTGCCGGATTGGGTGTTAGAATATTCTTGCCGATGTTCGGTTTGATGGGATTAGATTACGGTTGGGGCTTCGATCCTTACGACCCCGGATCACAAGGATTTCCAAGCCAGCCGACGTTACCTAGTGGCCAGTTCCATTTTACGATTGGCATGAATCTTGGAGAACTCTGATCAAAGTTTTAATTTCGGGCGAAATTTCGCCTTAATGCAAGGCAACGAATGAATAAACTAAGCTCGACGATCTCTTGGACAGTAATTAAGCTAAAGAGAATATGAAGAAATTAGCGCTTTTAACTTTTCTAACATTGTTTCTGTCTGCTGCAAGCTTTGCTCAAAAGTATGCCTATGTGGATACCAAGTACATCCTTGAGCAGATTCCGGAATACGAAGAGGCGAAGAAAGAGCTTGATGAACTGTCTAAGAAGTGGCAAGAAGAGATTGGCAACCGCCAACAGGCCATAGAAGACAAAGAAGCGGCTTTTAAAGCAGAAGAAATACTTTTGCCTGAAGAGTCAAAAAAGAAGAAGTTGGCAGAAATTGAAGCGTTGAAAAGGGAACTGCGCGAATTGCAAAAACAAAGATTTGGAGTTGGTGGCGATTTGTTCAAAAAGCGACAGGAACTGATTCAACCAATTCAGGATAAAATATTTAAGGCAATACAGAAGATTGCAAAAGACAGTAACTATGCATTCGTATTTGATAAATCAGGATCTTCGGCAAACATTTTGTATGCGGATGATAAATACGATGTAAGTGATAGGGTACTTAGAAAGATGGGGTACAGTCCATCATCTAATTAAAATTGAATAAAGACATAAAAACACAATAATGAAGAAGGGTATATTAATAGTGGTGATGATGATGGCCGTTAGCGTTGGCTCATTCGCACAAAAGTTTGGCCATATTGATACGGAGAAAATCATGGAGGAAATGCCTGAATACCAAAAGGCAAAAGACTCTCTAACAAATTTTGCTTCTCAATTACAGAAAGAGATTGACGACAAGCAAAAGGAACTACAGCGCAGGGTACTCCAGTATCAGCAGGATGTTCAGGCGAAAACGATCTCTCCCGAAATTGCCAAAAAAAGAGAGGAAGAACTTTACAACCAGCAAAGTCGTGTTGCGGACTTCCAGCAAACTCAGGCACCTCAAATGATGCAGGAGAAGGAAAATGCACTGATTGAACCCCTGGTACAAAAGGTAAAAGACGCAATTGAAAAGGTAAGTAAGGCCAACAATTACACGTACGTTTTTGACTCGGCCATTATCTTACAAATTAATGGTGGTGATGATTTGAGCCCTTTGGTTCGCAAAGAACTGGGGATCGCCCAATAAGATTAGAAACTTTTTTGATCAAGCCCTTGCGTAACTTTACGTGAGGGCTTTTCTTTTTGGCTACATTTGGCTCGTTGACAGCTCCTATTGGCATATTTGATTCGGGTTATGGCGGCTTGACCGTCCTTAAAGAGATCGGGCAGGTTCTTCCCGAATATGACTATATCTATCTTGGCGACAATGCCAGGTCACCTTATGGGACTCGCTCTTACGATGTAGTTTACGAATACACACTTGAAGCGGTAAATAAACTTTTTGCCATGGGGTGCCCTTTGGTCATTCTGGCTTGCAATACGGCCAGCGCTAAGGCGCTCAGAAGTATCCAGCAAAATGATTTGGCTCAGATGCCAGATCCAACAAAAAGAGTACTGGGAGTTATTCGTCCGACTACTGAAACACTGGGAAACTATACCAATACCAATAATGTAGGTGTATTAGGCACTAACGGTACTGTTCAATCTGGCACCTATCCCACGGAAATAAAAAAATTCTTCCCCAACGTGATCGTCACACAACTTGCCTGCCCCATGTGGGTACCGCTAGTGGAGCATCATGAGTATGAATCAGAGGGTGGACGTTTTTTTGTGAAAGCCAAAGTAGATGAATTGTATCGGCTAAACCCCAAAATAGACACGATCTTACTTGGGTGTACCCACTACCCTATTCTAAAGCACATTATCGAAGAACTGGTGCCTGCTGGCACAAGAGTTATTGCCCAGGGCGATATTGTAGCGGCTAGTTTAAAGTCTTACTTAGAGAGGCATCCGGAAATGGAAACCAGACTTACCAAATCGAGCCAAATCCAGTATTTTACGACAGAAAACCCTGAAAAATTTGAAGGAAAAGGCTCCATTTTTTTGGGTGAAGAGATAACCGCTCAACATCTGGATATTTAATCAGACAATACTTCTATCTCTACCCTTCTGTTTCGCTGTCGGGCTGCATCCGACACCTCCTTTACCAATGGTTGTTTATTACTGTGCCCCTGCCATTCCAACCTGCCCTGATCAATCCCCATGCTAACAAGTGTATTGGCCACCCTAATCGCTCTATTCACAGAAAGTGTTTGATTCGGATTGCAACAAACATGGCCGTGTATCATAATTCTCATTTCCGGGTTTTCCTTCAAAATTTCGGCAATCCGACTTACCGACTCCTCTGCCTCCTCGTTTAGGTAGATATATTCCGCATTTACAAATAACACGTTGCGTAATCGCATGGGTTTCTTTCGAAACATTTCATCATACCTATAAATAATTACATCAACCCTTCTATTCATACTGTCAACATCATGACTGGTAGAATCTTCGCCATAATGCTGTGTTTCACACCGCATAAACTTTGCCCCTCCGAATAACTTCTTAACTGTTTCCACCCGTTGTTCAGATAGCTTAAGGTTTGATTCTCTCGAACCATGTTCATCAGTAAAACCGTGTAAATAAATCCAGCAGTGCGAGTAGTCTATTTGCTTTTTTATGGCGTTGATCTTTGTTTCCTGATTTTTACTTAAAACATGAGAACCCGTCTCGAAAAAGAACGATAACTCGCGTCTGGACTGTGTCCAGCCAAAGCTCACCTGTAAAAACAACAAGACAATTAACCACTTCATGTAATCATAAGTCTTTTTGAAACAAATGGTACAACGAGCCTTGTTCCCTTCTTAATTAAGAACAAAAATTATCCTTTGAACCATCCTGAATACTTAACATAGTTCGCCGCTATCCTCTGGATCTCCCCTGTGCGAAGGTCCTCACGAACGTCTCCAAGTCGTTTCGCCGGAACACCAGCGTATAAACTTCCTGACTTTACATGTGTTCCCTGTGTTACAACAGCACCCGCTCCAATAATACTACCTTCCTCTATAATACAGTCGTCCATTACAATAGCGCCCATACCAATAAGCACGTTATCGTGAATCGTGCAACCATGTACGATGGCGTTGTGCCCGATGGAAACATTGTTACCAATGGTTGTTGGACTTTTCTGATAGGTACAATGAATCACGGCTCCGTCTTGTACATTTACCCGGTTACCCATTTTTATAAAATGTACATCACCACGAATTACCGTATTGAACCAGATGCTGCATTCGTCTCCCATTTCTACGTCTCCCACAATTGTTGCATTGTCTGCAAACCAGCAATCTTTCCCGTATACCGGTGATTTCCCATTTACTTCCCTTATCAAAGCCATCGAATTTCTTTTTTACCAAATTACAGGAAATCGAAACTGATTGTATGAAGTATCGTAAATAACACGTGAATATTCCAACCATTAGTAAAGGTTTGATCAGGAACGCAGGCAAAAAAAAGCTGCAAACCATTTCATTACTGTTTCTGGTAATGCAGTTTGCCGGATATGCTGGCCAGGATACTACAGTATACTGCGAATGGGGACAGTTTGAAATCGTATTTCCCGGTGTACCGGTTGAGTGTGAAGTGGATAGTTCCTCAAAACTTATGAAAATGACTTACTCTTTCGAGGATCACCGTATGCTGGAATATGTCGTGACTTTTGCCGAAAGATCGGACTCTATGCTTCCAGAAGATTTAATTGATGGAGAAAAGATGCTGCTCCAATACTGGACTTTAGCCGAGGTGGATACGGTTACCACAGTAGATTCTACCGATGCCACATACGGACGCTTCACAGGAATTACTGATTCAGAAAAATATATGGTCATGATTGTAATTTCTCGTTCAAGACACTATCGATTGATTGTTTCCGGTCCACCATCCACTAACTTTGAGGCTGAGGCCCATCGGTTTTTCGAATCTTTTGTAATTAAATAGTTGAATCCTGACATCTGCATAGTATTCTGCTCCTTCTTTCCTATTTCAATTGAATTGTACCTAAATTTGCATTAAACGTTGTGATATGAGTGAAACGAAAATTCCGGTGACTGTCTATTCTGAGGTAACACCTAATCCGGCTGTGATGAAATTTGTGGCAGATAAGATGTTAATCCCTACAGGCGAGGTAGCCGAATACCTTTCTCCTGAAGAAGCTCAGGGTTCTTCTACATTGGCAGAAGCGCTTTTTCAGTTTCCTTTCGTTCAGGCCATTTTTATTACACGCAATTTTGTGGCGATCACAAAAAACAATACGATTAGCTGGGATCTGATCCATAGCGAAGTGAGAAGTTACATTACAGAGTTCCTTCAATCCAACGAAGTGGTGGTCCAGCAGATTCCCGATATCAAAACCAGAGAAGTAGAAGTTGCCGATCAAACTGAAAAGGTCGAGGTTTCGATAGAGCCAGAGATCAACACAGAACTAGACCAACAAATTGTGGATCTTTTGGAAGAATACGTTCGCCCTGCCGTAGAATCGGATGGTGGCGCAATACACTTTAAAAAGTTCGACGAGGCCAGTGGTGCCGTAACCGTGATTCTGAAAGGGGCATGCTCAGGTTGCCCATCGTCAACAGCTACCTTGAAAGGTGGAATTGAGACTCTTCTGAAAAGTCACATCCCTTCCGTAAACGAAGTGGTGGCACTTGAAGGCTAAACCTTCCTTACTCACAATACTGTTTCCAGGAACACCCAATACCCACCAATGTGGGCGGGGCTTGCTATATCCCGGATTTATCTCATTTGTGGCCACAATAGCCCATTAAAATTGGGTAAAGCATGTCGATTTTGTGGAATCTTAGAGTTTCCTCATCCTATTAGCGAACCTAAAATCGAAACAATGTGGAACGCGCAAAGGCTAAACGTAAAACTCAATCACCTAAATAAAAAAGTGAAAAAATTTATGGAATCGGTGTGCATCCGCATCTTATTAGTGAAATCAGCCCGTGCAACAAACCATTGGTTATTTCAAAACCTCTAAAAAGAATACACATGAAACTAAAAAAATACATTCTATCAGTACTTGGCATCGGAGCGATGGCAACCGCTGGTCTGGCTCAGGGAATTCCTGGAGAAATTAAAGGAAAGGTATACAATGATTTAGTGGAGCCGGAGCCATTCATTGAAGTCTGGGTTGACATTACCGGAAGTAAAAAGCTGAAAGCCGAAACCAAAGAGGACGGAAGTTTTACCCTAAAACCACTTGATCCGGGCACCTATGTGGTATACGCCACCGGTTTTGGTTACGACACTACCACTATAAGAAAGGTAAAGGTCAGATCAGGAGAAATTACTTTCCTCAACGACATAGACATTAGTGCTGCTGTAGACATTGAACGTACTAAACCACTAATAGAGAAGGACGAACCGCACATTACCAAAATGGATCAGGAGCAAATTGCACTAATGCCTGTGCGCTATGACGCAAAGGCTCTGGTAACTTCACTGACTCCCGAGATCAAAAAATCAGATGACGGTGAACTTTACTTTCGTGGCTCACGGAACGGGGCGAGCGTTTATTATATCGACGGCGTTAAGTTAACCGGAGATTTGGCAAATCTTCCTTCCAGAGCATTGGGGTCTGTAAAGGTTTATACCGGTGGCATTCCTGCCCGATACGGAGACACCACGGGAGGTGTAGTTGCGATTGAAACTCCAAGTTACTTTAGTCTGTGGAGGGCCGAGAAAATTCGTAGGGAATTGGAAAGAAAAAGAGCAAATAGAAAATAGTTATAAGGTTAGAAGAGGATCAGGGCACCAATAATCTTCAACCTTTAGGCACTAAAAGCAAAACAAAGCCGGAAATCTAAGCCCAAATCCTTCAAGGTGTAAACCTGAAGGAAGGGCTTGGATTACCGAATGGCTTCAAACAACAGAGAATTAGAGGAATTACAAACAGAGCAAAACCACCAAACGCCTATTGAGAGATAAATACTTTTAAATTAGTCCACTTGTTTAGTTAGTGGACGCAGACTAACCCACCGCTGAACGTACAAATGGCTTTGTTTAAATCTTCAAATACGAGTGAGTTAACCGATCGAGAACTGGTGTATCGTTATCAGAAAACCAGGAATAAAAAGTATATCGGAGAACTCTTTGAAAGGTACTCACACCTGGTGTACGGTGTTAGTTTAAAATACCTGAAAAACGTACCGGAGGCGCAGGACAATGTAATGGTAGTTTTCGAAAAACTAATGAAAGACCTCGAAAACACCGATGTAAAGAATTTTAAGGCCTGGATTCATGTGGTAACCAAGAACCAGTGCCTGATGAAGCTCAGGAAACAGAGCAAAACAGTTTCAAGAGAGCAGGACATCCAAACGGTTGAGCATAGTTTGGAATCTGACTCGGAACAAGAAGAGAAGAAATTAAAAGAGCAGCAGCTAACGCATTTGGAAGCGGCTATTAAAGAGCTAAAACCCGAACAAAAGCAATGTGTTGAACTGTTCTACTTACAGCAAAAGTGTTATCAGGATATAGCAGACATTACTGGATTTAGCTTGAAACAAGTAAAAAGCTACATCCAGAACGGGAAGCGAAACCTGAGGATAATTTTGACGAAAAATGGAGTCACAGTTCAATAACAAAAGCCTCGGAAGGCACATTTTTATGGAACGCAAACCAGTGTCACAGGAAGAGATGCAAGCTTATCTAAATGGTGAGTTGACCAAATCTGAAATGCACGACATTGAGTTGCGGCTTCAGGCCAATGATATGGCCTCCGAAGCTATGGAAGGTTTTGAAGCCCATCCCGGAGCAATAGAAGGGCTGAGTGCAGTTCAGGATCAATTCAGAGCCAAACTGGCAAAACAGAAAACCTGGCTTCCAAAACACACGTTGATAGCAGCCGGTCTCCTGGGCGTGAGTGTAATGGGTGCAGCCTACTTGTTTAGGTCAAACCCCAGTAATCAGGAGGCAATTAACACCGTAAACCAGGACTCACTAACTACAGAGACTACCTTGCCAGATTTGGTACATTTCACATTTGAAGACCCAATTGAAATTACTGAGGAGATAGAGCTAGAAGTAGACGCAGCCGAAATCCTGCCTCAGGAGCGTCAGCTCACAGCACAATATGTTGGAGAAAATCAACCAATAACCGTTGAAGCGCCCGAAACGATAGAACCAGGTGTGTTGGATTCGTTGATTAAGTCAGTTGCCGAACTGGCACCAATTGAACCAATCGTAAAGAAAATGCCCGAGGCCGTCCAGCCAGAGAAAGTGGTAAAATCAAACGTGAAGATTTTGTTTTTGAATAACCTGATGGTTGTTGATTACACAAATCTACGTGGAGAGGGGATCGAACAAAAAACACTGGCTCCGTCTGTAAACACCGGTACCCCAGCTTTTATGGAAAACCCGGATGACGAAATCAATGATGTAAATAAAGCTCCCCAATTTAAAGTCACGTACATAGACTACATTGATTTTCTGAGAGAAACACAAAAGAAGTTCGACAAAAACGACTTTAAAGGCGCATTGAAAGATTACCACCGCATTTTAAAACAATATCCTGATGATGTGAATGCGCAATTCTATGGTGGGTTGTGTTACTATAATCTTGACAAACCGGATCGTGCAATTCAATATTTTGAAAAGGTTATTGCTAACAACGTAAATACTTTTCACCCCGAAGGAGAATTTTATCTGGCGCTTAGCCTACGAGCCACAGGCCAGTATGGAAAAGGCAATGGAATGCTGTTGAAAATCGCTGAAGAAGGTGGTTTCTACGCGAAACAAGCCAAAGAGATTATCGATCAGTAAAAGGTTGTCTCCTTCGACGAACTCAGGATGACAACCTTAAAATATATCCTCGTAATATGCGTATTGGGCCTTACTAAATTTTGCATGGGCCAACATACCGACTCTATTTATGAGACTGTAGATACACCCGCAGAGTTTCCAGGAGATCAACATACCCTGATGGATTCGATCACAAAATGGCTAGCCTCTTGTCCGTTAGACGAGGGACAAACTTATCCACCAAATCGGATCGCCATGTCCTGGGTAGTTACCAAGGAAGGGAACATTGAGGATGTAGTGGTATTTAAAGATTTTGGCAGGCCTAAAGTAATGGCCTGTTTAGCCGAACAAATACAAGTAAAAATGCCGCAGTGGACTCCTGCTAAAGTTGGTGGTGAGTCGGTAGCTTCTATCTACAAATTTTGGGTTTCGTGTATTATGTGGAAGTGAGTATTATCTGCAGAAAAAGGCTTCTGCATCCTAATTCCTCGCTTGTCATCCTGAGCCAGACGAAGGGTGGCATTTACTTTCATTTTATCTTATAGAACATAAATAGATTACGTACTTCCCAAGTATCTAACCCCGATGTTCAAAACCTATCACGTTTACATTCTGGAATGTGCCGATGGAAGCTACTACACAGGCGTAACCAAGGACCCTGACCGGCGACTGTTGGAACATCAAATGAGAATTAACCCATCCAGTTATACTGGATCCCGACTACCAGTTAAGATGTGCTACTGCGAAATTTTTCAATCCATTAATGATGCAATCGACTTTGAAAAACAAGTGAAAGGTTGGAGTAGAGCGAAAAAGGAAGCATTAATAAAGGGAGATACCGAGGAGATCATTCGACTTTCTAATTTTAAACGGGACAATACTTAAGCACATTGTCGCCCTTCGATTTCCGATATGTATCGGAAGTCGAAGGAGACAAGCCTCAGATATTCTATCCAATGTACTCAGAATAACATTGATTTCCGATATACTTTGTATCGAATACTACTTAAGCCATTACATGTTTAAACCCCTCCATCGTAAATTTGTAAATTGCATGGTGCGATTGCTTGTGATAGGATTATTGACAGTGTGTGCCAAACTGCTGGCGCAAAGTCCGCCGGAACAACCGGCGAGCGGACCAGGCGGATCGGATTACAGCCACAATTCAGTCATTTTCTCAGATCACACCAGCTTTTTAAATCCAAACGGATATTGGCTATTTGAGCCAGACGCCCCTAAGCCAGACACCGCCAACCTTGTTGTTTTCAATCATGGGTATGGGGTATGGAACCCGGGGCCCTACGGACAGTGGATTGAACACCTGGTCAGGAAAGGGAACATTGTTGTTTTTCCAAAATACCAAGCCTCTGATGCATCCGCACCAAGTGGATACACTCCAGCTATGGTAAATGGAATTACCGATGCAATTACAGAACTACAAACAGGAGCCGGGCGTGTGCGGCCAAGACTTGAAAACTTTACCGTAATCGGACATTCATACGGTGGAGTTTTGTCCAGCAACATAGCGATGGAATATGCATCTTACGGCCTACCAAAACCGGCCGCAATTGTTCTATGCCAGCCAGGCGATGGTGGCTTCTCAGGTGGCAGACTGGCTAGTTATGCGAACATGGACACCTCCTACAATATGCTGATCATAGTTGGAGACGGTGATGCAGTAGTTGGTAATACCTTTGCCCGCGAAATAATGGACTCAACGTCTATTCCTACTACGCACAAAAACTATGTTACGCACTTCGCCGACAATTACGGCGCTCCTAATATTCAGGCCAGTCACAATGAACCTTTGGCCAAAAACAACACTTATGATGGAGGAACCATGGGAACGGTTATTACAGGAGGATACATTGCCAGTAAAGAGGATGCCGTAGACTATTATTGCTACTGGAAGCTCGCAGATGCATTGATGAACTGCACTTATTATGGAGTGGATTGCCAGTACGCCTTCGGAGACACACCTGAACAAAGAAACATGGGAAAGTGGAGCGACTCGAGTGAAGTGGTAAAACTTGTTATAGAACCATCTGCCGTGGGGCTCAACGAAACCACCTCTAATCAACTCGCGCTATTTCCGAACCCAACGTTTTCTAAACTTCACCTGAAAGAAGATATCCGTGGTACCTACCAGATTTATGACATGTCGGGAAAGCTAGTTCTACAAGAGCGACTTAGGCGTCCGGTCATAAATGTTCGTAAGCTGGAACCCGGGACATATGTACTTCGAGTAAGAAGCAATAGTGGGTTCTACCAACAACGCTTCGTAAAACAATGAAATGGTTATTCATTTTTGCAGCAGGAGCGGTTCTGGCATCCTGTAATTCCTCTATCGAATTTCGGAAAAGAGTACTGGAAGATCTTTATGAAATAGAACTGGAAAAGTCCATGGTTAACCTTTCCGGAAATGACTCTACCGCATCGTTGAAATATGGAAACCGCTATAAGCAACTGTACTTTACCATTTCTTACTTCGACAAGGAAGAATTCAAAGAAGAGAACATACTCATTCACATGAGTGATGAAGAACTCCTGGATTATTACATGGAAATTCTTCAGACAACTGAATTTAACCATCTGAATTCAGCAGCCTGGATTGGTAATGATGTACGTGAAATTAATAATATGCCGGCAGCCATTTACCATGTTAACCTCAACGCCAACGGGCACAGTTTTCATCATAAAATAGCCTGTGTAATTGCTGACCGAAACGTTTATATTTTAAGAGTGTGGGTAATCGAAGAACGGTTCGAACGGTTTGCCGAGGGCATGGAGCGGATGATTAACTCTTTCCGTGAACTATGAGCAGCCGCCGTTGTAAAGTCCTGAGGACAACAAGTCTGTCTAGAAGCAGCCAGCAACAGCATAAGTCGTGCAATGCACAAAGGTGAACTAATTATATTTGTGCCTCCAATCCGATGCTAAAAACCATGAAAAATTTAATCTTATTTACCCTTTTAGCTGTGGGTCTGGTTTCATGTGGAGAAAGCAGCCACGAAACTGCATTTGACGAAAATCAAACAAAATTCAAGAACCCGGAGGATGTTATTCGGGAAATCCCACCGCTGGCAGTAGTTGATTTTACCACTTTCGACATTGGCTTTTTTGGCTGCGAACGGGTTGAAAGCAACCGGGTTTGGGATATCTTCGGTGATAGTATCTATCTAACAGTAACCACCATGCCTGATAGTGCAGAAGTGTTCGAACTAAGAGGGGTTGAAGATATGATCATCCGGTCCCGGCATGAAGTAAGTGCACGAATTAAAGGCACAGATGGAGCCAATCTGGATTTGGTCGACTCGGAGCATGCATACACCTACTGGGACACGTTGCATAGAGAAAACCACAGATACCATTGGTCAGAAGCGAAATTTCCCGAAACGATGGAGTTTTTGACCAATTACCCAGCTATGGATAGCGCCATCAATTACATTGAAGCAGATTTGGGAACGAACAATTGGAGCAGCTCCAAACAGGCAGGCAACAGCTACCCGGTGGTTCCCTATTTTTCCCGCACATTCTTTGAAGTTTTTGTCACGTTCAACAACGGGAATAAACTCAGAAAAATCATCATTCTCCATTACGCGAACTAACTATGGGTATCCGATCATGGCTTAAAATATTCAATTGGTTACTCGCGATGGTTGGCACCTTTTTTCTAATCTATTTCCTGATGAGAGATGCCTACGAAGAAGAGCAGGAATATCAAAAAAAGATGCAAGTTTATCTTAAGTCGGACGCAATTATGGCAATGGAAAAAGCAAAAACTCATCTGGAGCTAAATCAGTTTGAAGAAGCACAATATCAGCTATCGTTTGCGCTACGTGCCGATCCCGGCAACAATAATATCCGACTTGAAGTTGCCAGGGCTTACAAGAAACAATGCATCGTGGAAAATATAGGCTGCGAAGACGCTCTTTTAATCTACAACTTACTGATTGATCGCTACGACATGGATGTGAAAATGATCCGGGAACGATTGGAACTCCATCGATTCATAGGTGATTCAACCGGTATAGAAACAGACAAATCTTTGTTGAGAAAAATAGAACTCCAAAACGATCAAGTACGTAGATAGGATATGGGCTGCCTGAGATGTCTACTTCCTCTAATCCTGATACTTCCCTGTTTTGCCCTGGGTCAAACCATACAGTTTCAGGTCGATTCAACTGTGTTTTATTGTTCTTCACGCGTTCTGGAAAAGACTATTAAAAAGATCGGTTGCCCTTCTTGTGAAAAAACCAAAGACAAGCTCAAATTTCTTAATGAACAAGTAGCAATAGATGATACCGTTAAACTTGTAAGTTCTGAACCGGGTATTTACAATCACACAGAGGTCTTTCTTGAACGCGAAATTGTACGGTTACTGAATCGAAAAAAGGTCAGTATCTATCAACCTCGCATCAAGAAATTTGAGCGCTCAAAAGATACCCATGGAGGTGGACTAACCTACTCTTACATTGATAAATCTACTGATCAGGTTTTCCTAACTATTTGCCTTAGGCGGCATAAGTATTAGCAAATTTCTACTTGTCGCTTACTACCTGAACCTGGCATGAGACTTTGTAGCACCATAGGGGTTTGGTGCCACATATCTTAGCGATAATTCAAACCCTCCTCTACCATTACTGGTATCCATTAAAGATGAACTGTTCAAATCATAGCTGAACCCGAAAGCGTAATTGCCAACTTCAAGCAGACTGGTCAATACGAAGGCATCTCCAAACCTATAATGGGCACCTAACCCAAACGAAGCACCATTCAAGTTTCCGGTATATCTTGACGCGTCCTTAAACTTGTACAAAAAATTTGATCCAACCATGATTTCCTGCAGTTTACCCTGCTTCATAAACACTCCTGCCGGCTGTATTGAAATTGCCGAATTTGATACACCTATCAAGCCGTAAGCATGACCTACATATCTAAAGTTTAGCGGATCATCCACTAAATCCATATAAGCATATTTAGGTTGGTTTATATGCTGCATTGAAAACCCGGCTATAAATAATTTTTGATCATTGCTGGTCATGTATTTATCACTGTTTCTGAAGGTATAGGTTAACCCGGCTGCAAAATCGGCAACGCCAAACGCATAGCCCTGGTCAGCATTTTCTCCGGAGCTTAGAGTCGGATCGTACGCATAACCATCATATTGAGCGCCCCATGTAAGCTGATCTACATTCGCGCTCCTCTGAAAATAACCTCCCTGAACTCCCAGACCCAGGGTCTGTTGATCGTTCAGATTAACATGGTAAGCGATGGACAAATTGGCCTGTGTCTGACTCATTTGAGCAGAGCCAGCCTTGTCATTAAATACGAACAATCCTCCGGCAAAGTATCCCGTGTTTCTGTTTGATTTCTTGAAATTCATGTCGTAAGACGCCATCATAGAAACAAACGGATCACTTACGCTTTTCCACTGGCTTCTGTAATTCAGGACACCTCTTAAACCGTATTCACTTCCTGCATTAGCAGGGTTAAGCTGGAGCTGAGTCATATTCAGTTGCGAAAAATGAATATCCTGTCCGTATGCTGTTCCAAGCAATCCTAAAATTATAAATACATACTTTCTCATTGGTCGTATTTTTGTCTTAATAACCTGAACTTTCTAGTTCTCGTTACTAATAATTTTAAATTCTGTTCTCCGGTTGCGCTGATGCAATTTTTCCTGCTCTTCCTCGTCCGTAACCTTATCGATCTCAGCTTGTTTTACTACCGGTTGGTTTTCACCATAACCCTTGGCCACTAACCTGGTTTCCTCTATTCCGGCAAGGGCCAGATAATGTACCACAGATTGAGCACGATCCTGTGATAACTTTTCGTTAAACGAATCGCTGCCGCGTGAATCCGTGTGAGCTGAAATTTCCAACCTCAACGCCGGGTTTCCTTCGAGCAGCTTAACTACTTTCTCCAACTCAGTTCCTGATTCCTGTCGAAGGGTAGATTTACCATAATCGTAGAATATATTATTGAGCACCACCTTCTTGCCCACCTTTAATCTATCAAGCCCTATGTCGTCCTGTACCTCGTCGTAGGTTTTAGTGGCTGGTAAATCGAGATTTCCGGAATAAAACAAATAGCCCTTAGACTCTACGTTGATTCCGTAATGGTGCCCCGAAGGCAAAGAAACCATATACTTACCTGTAGCACTATTGGACTCATAAACTCCAACAAGCTCACCCGTATCATTGTCGTAAACTTCAATTTTTGCCGCTAATGGCAATCCGGTTTCGCTATCCGTAATCGTGCCCTTTACCAGTGTTAGTTTAGGCCTGTTATGCTCTTTAATTACATCCAAAAACGTAATCTTATAAATGTCGCGCAAACCGTTACCCTGAACTTTATCGGATGTATAATAACCTGACTCACCATCAGCAGAAAGAACAAAACATACATCGTCTTCAGGTGAGTTTACAGGATAGCCGATGTTTTCCGGTTTCGACCAAATGCCCTTTTCACAAACCGTTTTGAAAATGTCATAACCACCCATTGTGTTATGCCCCTTGGAACTAAAATAAAGTGTCTTCCCATCGGCATGCATGAATACCGCGTCTTCATCATAGGGGGTATTTACAATCGGACCTAAATTTGTCGCTTCCCCCCATTCACCATCCGATCCTTTCACCGACTTATAAATATCCTTACCGCCCAGGCCCCCTTTTCTATCGGAGACAAAATAAATTTCAGAGCCACTGTGATTAAAACACGCAGACGTCTCTGTAGACTTAGAGTTAATGGGAGCCGGCAATAAGACGGGTTCGGACCACTCCAACCCATTTTTTTCCGCGATGAAAATATTGCCAACTCCTTTATCATTATCTCTGTATAAAAACAACTTCTGTCCATCTACTGATAGCGCTACTGTTGCATCGTGCCTGGCAGAATTAACAGGCACTCCAACATTTTCAGACATGTTCCAGGTTCCATCTTCATTTTTGGTTACATGGTATATGTCCTCAAAATAGTCGCCAAGATTCGGGTCAATTTCTCCTCCTGTATTACTGGGTCGGCGTGTTGTAAAAAACAATTCTGAATGATCGGCAGTAATAACAGGCACATATTCCTGAAATTCCGTATTGATGGCATCGCCTAAGTTTTCAATCTCCACATTAATTGGGCGCTGCACCATTTGGTCGCCGAAATTACATTCTTCAATATGCCTGGCGGCTTCTACAGCAACATCATCATGTGTTTTGCTCTCCTTCGTTTTTGCCTCCTGATAGTATTTTACAGCCTGCTCAAATTGATTCAACATGTGAAATGATTTGCCGTAAAGCATAATGTAATAGGCATCCATATTCGGATCCAACTCATACGCCTTGCCCAAATAATTCAGCGCCTTTTCTTTATCTGCCGAGTGTAAATAAGACTCTCCAAGCCGGCAGTTCACCTCAACACTATTCGGATTAAAATCCGAGGCTACCAAATATTCTTCAATCGCCTTTGTATACCGGTGTTGATAGAAATACACATCTCCCTGATTTTTGTGTTGTAACGCCTGCTTAAATTCCGTTTGCCTGTCCTTGAAATTGCTCTTTACAAAAGCAACATCCTGCGAGTAGGAAAAACACGCCAACACCATCAAAACCGTAAGAACTACTCCAGTCTTCATCATTCAACTTCTGATTATCTGATTAGAGATACGTTTCCTTTGAGCGTTTCAGTAGTGCCGTCCAGTAGACTCACCTCAACCACGTACACGAAAGTTGAAGTATTTAAATCCTCCCCTTTGTAAGTACCATCCCAGCATCCTTCTATATCTGTGGACTCATAAACCAACTCACCCCATCGTGCATAAACCCGGAGGTGAAGGGATTTCAAACAATTACTGTACACCTGGAAACAATCATTATTAGAATCTCCGTTAGGTGAAAATGCAGTTGGCACAAATAAGTCTCCACATTGAATATCTACATTCACCCTCACGCATGCGGTGTCCGAACAGCCGTTATCCTCAACAATTACACAATAATCTGTGCTCACGGTAGGTGAGGCTGTTGGATTGTCACAATCTGTGCAGCTTAGAGTTGCATCGTCGATCCATGTATAGGTGCTACCTCCCGTAGCCTGTAGGTCCGCAGATTGACCAATTATAATTGTCACATCACTACCAGCATCGGCCGGTGGGTTTGGAGTTACATTGACGGTATACTGAGCGGTATCGCTACATGTACCAACAGAAGCAACCACAGAATACGTCGTTGTGCTCAAAGGATTATCCGTAATGGAGCTTGTGGTTGCTCCGGTATTCCAAACGTAGGTTCCACCTCCGGATGCCATAAGCAAAACAGGACCTCCTTCACATACCAACGTATCTCCCGAAATACCTGCTGTAGGTGGTGGCAATACATTAACCGTGTAATTGGCACTATTGGAGCAGGAATTTGCATCAGATCCAGTAACCGTATATACGGTTGTTATCGATGGATTAACAACAATTGAGGATGAAGACTCAGCAGTACTCCATACATAAGCAATACCTCCGCTCGCAGTTAAAGTTGTAGAATCACCGGTACAAATAGTATCATTGCCAGCTACGCTAATAGTTGGCAGCGGATTCACATCCACAAGAAATTGAACGGTATCAATACAACCATTAGCGTCTTCAACATATGCTTCATAAGTGGTTGCTACCGAAGGTGAAACCACCTCGCTGGCAGAAGTTTCTCCGGTATTCCAGTTATAGATTGTTCCTCCACTTGCGGTGAGCGTAGTAGTATCACCAATACAGATTGCACTGGCGCCTGATATACTACCGTTTGGAGCCGTATTTACTGTTATTGCCTGCGTTGTGGTATCACTACAACTGCCTATTGTTACAATAACAGAATAGGTAGTTGCCGCTGACGGGTTCACCGAAATAGAACTTGAACTCTCTCCAGTACTCCATAAATAGGTTCCTCCCCCTGATGCTGTGAGCGTTATAGGAGCATTGTCACAAGCACTGGTTGGTCCACTGATTACTGCTGTCGGAGGAGGTAACACCTCCACCGTTATGGATTCCATATTGCTGCATGAATTGGCATCCACACCTGTTACAGTATAGGTCGTGGTTGTAGCCGGGGTAACAGAGGTCGAAGGAGTATTGTCTCCTGTATCCCAGCTATAGGTGGATGCTCCTGAAGCGGTTAGCGTGGTCATATCACCAGTACAAATGGTATCTTGTCCGGTGATAGATATCGTAGGAAGAGGATTTACGGTAATAGTAATGTCATCGGTATTCATACAGCCATTACCATCAGTTCCTGTTACAGTGTAAGTTGCAGTAGAACCAGCCGCAAACGCCACTCCATCAGAAACGCCTCCTGTCCAACTGTAAGAACTTGCGCCACTTCCGGTTAACGTTACCATATCTCCGGAACACACTATAGCACCTGGAGCTGCGTTTGCCGTGACAGTAGGCAAGGCATTTACTGTTACCGTAACGTCATCAGTATTCTCACAACCATTACCGTCAGTTCCTGTTACCGTATACGTTGTAGTAGCAGTAGCGGCGAATGCTACTCCATCAGAAATTCCACCTGTCCACGAATAAGAACTTGCACCACTTCCTGTTAGTGTAACCATGTCGCCAGAACATACTGTAGCAGATGGTGATGCGCTTCCGGTAACCGTTGGCAATGCATTTACGGTAATTGTTATATCATCGGTATTTTGGCAACCATTGCCATCAGTTCCTGTCACTGTGTAAGTTGTGGTAGCGGTCGCAGAAAATGCAACACCATCGGAAACTCCACCTGTCCAACTATAGGAGCTTGCACCACTTCCCGTTAGTGTAACCATATCTCCCGAACATACCGTTGAGCCAGGCGAAGAGTTAGCCGTAACCGTTGGAAGAGAGTTGACCGTAACCGTAACATCATCGGTGTTTTGGCAACCGTTGCCATCAGTTCCGGTGACCGTGTAGGTTGTGGTAGAGGTAGCAGAAAATGCAACACCATCGGAAATTCCACCGGTCCACGAGTATGAAGTTGCTCCACTTCCTGTCAACGTAACCATATCCCCCGAACACACGGTTGCGGAAGGTGACGCGTTTCCTGTAACTGTTGGTAACGCATTTACCGTTACCAGTTGCTGAACTGAATCCTGACAACCATTTCCGTCGGTAACGAGAACCTGATAAGTTGTATTTGTTGTTGGAGAAACATTGATCGAACCTGTGGTTTCTGCGGTACTCCAATCGTAGCTCACTCCGGTTCCAGGTGAGGCCGTAAGTGTGGTTGCATCTCCATTACATATAGAAGTGGTACCAGTTATACCGGCCGTAGGAGCGGCATTTACCGTTACGGCATGTGTGTCGTTATCACTACAGGAACCAGCAGTAACCGTTACATCATATGTGGTTGACGTGGCCGGACTAACTGTAATACTTTCGGTGGTTGCTCCTGTATTCCAAAGATACGAACTTGCACCTGAGGGTGTGGCAGTCAATGTAATACTATCATTATCACACACGGAAGTTGGTCCCGTGATTACTGCCGTAGGTGGAGGAACTACCGTAACAGTTACCGTGGTGTTATTGGTACAACTGTTGGCATCGGTAACCGTAACGGTATAAGTTTGAGTGGATGTAGGCGAAGCAGTTACCGTTGCACCGGTGGTTCCACTTAGTCCGGTTCCCGGAGACCAGCTATACCCTGGAGAAGCCCCCGACGAGGAGGCCGTTAACGAAACGTTGTCTCCACTACAAATGGTAGCGCTGGCAGGGCTAACACTTATGGATGGCTGGGCGTTGACCGTCACCGTGACGGATACCCTGTTACTCGTGCACGAGCCATCGGTTGCCTCAATGTAATAAGTTGTTGTTGTAGTTGGGGATACGGCTAGTGGTGCTGTTCCGATAGCTGTTCCTCCGGTAGCCACGGTATACACATTGTAGGTAACGCCTGATCCCGATCCCGAAGCGGTTAATGTAGAGGAGGACCCTTCGCAAATGGTGGTGGGAGCCGCCGCTACGGCAGGATCTGTTAATGAACAGGTGATACAATCGATTACCTCCGTTGGAGTAACATTGGATACTACGGGTGTGAACGAACTGCTGGTTGCGCCTGTATAGGTGCTGGGAGTAACGGTGGTCCAGGACGGACTATAGGCTGAGTTCGCTACAGAAATTGTTCCTGCAAAACATGCCGGATCTAACAAGTCCCCATTGGAATCTGTTTTTATAGCGTGATAATTGAATCCCGTCATTTGCTGAGACATCATCAAGATCATGTAGCCATTATCCGAAGAGACCTGAAAGCCCTCAGGCAATAGGGAGCTAAAACCTCCGGTATAAAATTTCTGGAAGATGATATTACCATTAGACGGTTCCACTTTAACTAAATAGGTACCGATCTGCGGACCTCCGAACGGGTCTATATAAGTACCCATGGATGCATATTTTCCATCGTTGGTTTCAAAAGCATCGTAATTGACTAAAGCCTCTGCCCCAAATAACGCGGTTCCTCCATAAGTATACGCCCATGTAACCGTACCGCTTGAATTGACCACCATCATGATAAGATCCTCATCATAGTAACCTGAAACCAATACATCTCCACTTGCCAGGACACTTGCCGAAGTTAAACCCTGACTTGAACCGACATCAGCAATCTTACGCATCCAAACAAGATTACCACTCAGGTCTGTTTTCATCAACAGTATATCTGTATTGTCGGTTGCCTGATCTTCACTGGTTTCACCGACAAAGATGTAGCCATCAGAAACTTCTACTACATCATTCACGTAGTGGTCGTTATCAAATAAGGTGCTTACCACAATAATATTGTGCCAGGTCATGGTACCGGCCGAATTGGTTTTGACAATAAAAATATTGTTGGAATCCAACGGCGCCGTTGGTCCCGCGCCATCTATATCAAAACCAGATACTTGCCCGGCTATAATGTACCCACCGTCTGAGGTTTCCTTAAATCTGGAACCGTAATCGTCTGCTCCATTGTTGGTAGTGTAACGGTTACCCCAATTGAAATTCCCTGCACCATCTACATTCATCAGCATTAATCCCGGACTGGAACCTCCGGTTACGGTATATCCACCAGCGGAAGTTCTCCTTATATCGTTAAACGAGGTAGCGATTGAGGCAATGTAGCTTTTAGACCAAACCACGTTACCGTTTACATCTATTTCGGTCAGGTCCCCATAAAGTGGAATGAACGAAGCATTGGTTCCACAAAAGACATAATTTCCGGTTGTCGATTCAACAACACCTCCGGGCAAATCAAAATTATCTATGTCATAATTTATCCTGAAGGTGGATTGAGCATAACTAAAATTCAGCAAAGGGGCTAAGAATACCAATACAACAAGGCCCTTGAGGGTAGTACATTTGTGGTCCATAAGCATAGTTTTCTACAAAGTAGTTTGCAAATATTTGAGCATTTCCTTGTACTATCCTAACTTGGATAGTCAAATCTCAGTGAATTGAGGTGGCGCCCCCTCAATTTATGAGTCGCCCAAAAACACTATACTAAATCCGTTTAGGTAGTGAACTAAATCGATTTTGTACGAATCAAGGGGTTGCAAAACTTCTAACCAAGTTCGGAGGGCTTAACGGGTGGACCGCCCATTCTAATACCCTAAATAGTTGAAGCTTTACCATTGCTCAACAAGAGAAGTCCATCGAGGCTGCCCTCAATGTATCCGAAACGCCTGCCAAAAGTCGCGGAAAGGAGGTTGTGGTTATTACTCTCCTTCCGTATCCTTTTTATAGAACAGAGTGAGTGCTAATTGGAGAAATTAAAGCCCTAGCAATACCTCCGCCGGATCCTTGGCTCCAAAAATCATCTTTTCGGGATCTTCCAACATTTGCTTGACTTTTACAAGAAAGCTTACCGATTCCTTTCCATCGATAATTCGATGATCATAGGAAAGTGCAACATACATAATGGGTCGTATTTCGACTTTGCCATTAATTGCCACCGGAC
This sequence comes from Parvicellaceae bacterium, assembly GCA_965267315.1. Taxonomy (GTDB): domain Bacteria; phylum Bacteroidota; class Bacteroidia; order Flavobacteriales_D; family Parvicellaceae. The sequence goes on along the minus strand of OZ253949.1, from coordinate 1,431,227 downwards.
GTTCCACAATGTTATGCATACCTAAAATTGCTGATTGTGGAGGATTAATAATTGGCGTGCTGAGCATTGATCCGAAAACACCGCCGTTTGTAATTGTAAATGTTCCACCGGTCATCTCTTCAATAGAGATAGAACCATCCCGGGCTTTAAGTGCAAGCCGTTTAATCTCCGCCTCAATTTCGGCCAGGCTCATTTGCTCCGCATTTCTCATAACCGGAACCATTAAACCTTTAGGAGAGCTTACAGCAATACCAATATCAGCGTAGTTGTGCGAAATCATCATGTCGCCATCAATCATTGAATTTACCTGAGGAAAAAGGTTCAATGCTTCAGTACACGCTTTTGTGAAGAAAGACATGAACCCAAGGCCAACACCATGAGTCTCCTTAAACTTCTCCTTGTATTTGCTTCGCATGTCCATGATAGGCTTCATATCTACCTCATTGAAGGTAGTAAGCATTGCAGTTTCATTCTTCACAGCTACCAAACGCGAGGCGATTTTACGCCGAAGCATTTTCATCTTTACTGTCTCGGTTTCTCGGGTACCACCCCAGCCCTGAGCTGCATTAGCGGAAAAGCCTCCCGCCATTGCCGCAACTACATCTTGCTTCGTGATTCTACCACCTTTTCCGGTACCTTGCACCTGTTTAACCGGCACATTGTTCTCTTCAATCAACTTTTTAGCCGCTACAGAAGGATGTCCCTTGGCGTATCCTTCTTCGGATGATGCAGGCATTGGATTCGGCTTTGCTTCTTCCTTCGGTTTCTGTGAAGCCTTTGTTTCTGCCGATTCCTTCTTTTCAGATTCTTGTTCCGGTTCAGCTTCGGAAGAAGATGATTCGGCCTTCGACTCAAATCCTTCCGGTTTTTCCGCCGACGTATCGATAAGACATACCACGGCTCCTACAGCTACCGCATCGCCAACCTCTGCTTTTAAAGTAATCACTCCTGATTCCTCAGCAGGAAGTTCAAGCGTTGCCTTGTCCGAATCTACTTCAGCAATGGCCTGATCTTTTTCTACATAGTCTCCGTCTTCTACAAGCCACTCGGCAATTTCTACTTCTGAGATAGACTCCCCTGGACTTGGGACTTTCATTTCGAGAACTGACATTTCTTTCTTTTTATCTTTTCAGGACGATTCCTTTATATCCTCCCAATATTTATAATCAAATTCTTAAGCTGGTTGCTTAGCGTATTCTAACAACTGACTAATCAACTCATTGTGCCTGATATCGTGTACCTTTGGTGATCCGGCAGCTGGTGAACCACTTGACGGACGAGCAATTACTTCCATATTTACAGTGCGCCATTTCCGCAACATATAGCTCCAGGCACCCATGTTTTCCGGCTCTTCCTGAACCCAAATATGGTGTTTGGCATTTTTATACTTATCCACCACGGCATTCAGTTGGGTCTCCGGTAGAGGATAAAGTTGCTCTAGTCGCACAAGTGCAATGTTATCCATAGGTCCGGTTTCCTCTATCTTCTCCAGGATATCATAGTAAACCTTACCAGAGCAATAAGCAACGGTATCCACATTTTCTGCTTGCACCCTATCATCATCAATAACCTCTCTGAATTCACCTTTAGCCAGGTCATCGAGCGTTGATGTGGCCTTAGGGTAACGCAATAATTTTTTAGGCGTAAACGCGATCATTGGCTTTCTGAAATTCCATTTTAGCTGTCGCCTGAGTGCGTGAAAGTGGTTTCCGGGTAACGTACAATTGATAACTACCATATTGTTCTCCGCACAAAGCTGAAGGTAGCGCTCAAGTCTACCGGAAGAATGTTCCGACCCCATCCCTTCGTATCCATGTGGCAACAACATCACCAAACCGTTCATCGTATGCCATTTATCCTCTGCAGCACTAATAAACTGATCAATTATAATTTGGGCACCGTTATTGAAATCTCCAAACTGCGCTTCCCAAATGGTCAGTCCGTTTGGCATCCCGAATGCGTAGCCGTAATCGAAGCCCAAAACACCATACTCGGAAAGTAAGGAGTTATAAATCTGCAATTTTGCCTGATCTTTGCTTAGCGAATTGAGTGTGATAATCTCTTCTTCGGAATCCTCGGTTTTTACTACTGCGTGCCGATGGGAAAAAGTTCCTCTTTCCACGTCCTGTCCGGAAATCCTAACGGGATGTCCTTCTACGAGCAGGCTGGCATAGGCTAGCATTTCAACCATTCCCCAGTCCAAATTGTCCGACTCCAGCATCTCCAAACGATCGTTGGCAAGTTTAACAGACTTCCTGAAAAATTTCTTGTCCTCCGGCAGGGTAGCCAGCGCCTTACCCAATTCCAGTAGTTTCTTGCGTGCTACCTTCGTCACAGGCTTTGGCAACTCTCCAGGGTATTTGGCCTTTTTCAAATTCGACCATTCCGTTTCCAGGAAGTGCCGAACCTTTGCCTTCTTAATTTTCTTGGATTCGTCGAACTTGCCTTGAAGCATATCATCAAATTCCTTCAATGTGCTGTTCGCATACTCCTTGGTAATCACTCCCTCCTCGATGAGCTTATTCATGTATATATCTCTCGGATTAGGGTGTTTGGCAATGGCTTTGTAGAGCTTCGGTTGAGTAAATTTTGGCTCATCCCCTTCGTTATGCCCATACTTACGGTAACACAACAAATCGATAAATACATCTCTGTTAAATTGCTGACGGTATTCTAATGCAATCTGCATTACCTGCACAACTGCCTCAACGTCATCCCCATTAACATGGAATACCGGACATAGCGTTGCCTTGGCAACATCCGTACAGTAGGTCGACGAGCGCCCATCCAGATAATTGGTTGTGAAACCAACCTGATTGTTGATCACAATGTGCACTGTTCCGCCGGTTCCATAGCCATCCAGTTGAGCCATTTGAACAACCTCATAAACCACTCCCTGTCCTGCAATGGCGGCGTCTCCATGAATCAATATCGGGACAATCTTTTTAGAATCCCCATTGAATCTGGAGTCTATAATAGCTCTTGTTAATCCCTCTGCCACCGGATCCACAGCTTCCAGGTGTGATGGATTCGGGCACAATGTCATGCTCACGTTCTTTCCGCTATCGCATTCCACCTCACAAGAGAACCCAAGGTGATACTTTACATCTCCGTCAAAAAGGCTGTTCTCATACTCTTTGCCTTCAAACTCGGAAAAAATGGCCTCGTAAGTCTTGTTGAAGATATTGGCAAGGACGTTTAACCGGCCTCTGTGAGCCATTCCCATCACGTAGTACTCAACTCCAATTTCAGAGCCCCGCTCAATCAGGGCATCCAACGCCGGGATTAACGACTCACCACCTTCCAGTGAGAATCTCTTTTGTCCAACAAATTTTTTCTGCAAAAACTGCTCAAATCCGTTTGCCTGATTGAGTTTGTGCAAAATATGCTTTTTGTCTGCTTCATCGAATTTTGGAAGGTTGCTGATTTCTATTTTGTTTCGCAACCACTCCACCCGTTCCGGATGTCGAACGTACATGTACTCCAGGCCAATGCTCTCGCAGTAGGTCTCCTCCAGATGTTTAATAATTTCTCTCAAGGGAGCGGCTCCAATTCCAACTTCCTGACCAGCCGTGAAAACTTTATCTAAATCCGATTCCTCCAAACCGAAATTTTCAATTGCAAGCGTAGGGCTGTATTTTCTTCGTTCCCTAACAGGGTTGGTCTTTGTGAACAGATGGCCACGAGAACGATAACCATTGATAAGTTGAATCACCTTGAACTCCTTATGGAGATTCTCAGGTACGGCACCCTCCCCGGTCCCTGACTCAAAGTCTGTACGGGCAAACTCAAACCCTTCGAAGAATTTTTGCCAGCCAACGTCAACTGAATTATTGTCCTTAAGATATTGATTGTAAAGCTCTTCTATCGAAGAACCATGAGCATTGCTCAAATAGGAATACTTGTCCATGTGGTTGATTTCCAACTATTGTAAGTACAGCAAATGTAGTGTTGTTTATTGGCTACAAGGGAGAATTCACCAACAAATAATTGAATTACTACGTTTTGGAGTTATTCTGCATTTTTCTGACTACTTTTTGTAGTTCCCTCTCTATTAGCAGAGCAGTCAGTGCGTTTATTTGACTAAAAGACCCTTTGTTGCTAAGCGCATTCATCCATAAATCTTCCGGTACGTCGACGCGATAGTACAAGTTCGCTAACTTTCCGAAATCCTCTCGGGCAACCTCATTAATATGGTGATCAAGTTCCTTTAAAAACTCTTGAACTGAACGAACTTCAGCGTGTGGCTCAAGGGGAATCCCAGCCAATTGAAAGTCCTTCTCAACTTGTTCGATCAACTTCCGCACCAGTACATTATCGGCTGTCAGAAGATCAATTTCCTTATCTTTCGTAATACTAATCCTCATACATAATGGATCAATCTAAACTAAAAAGATTTCTTTTTTGGGTGCTAATCCTCGGCTCACTAGTTGGATGCAAAAAAGGATGTTCGTACCGAAACGAGATAGACAGTGAGCAAAAAAAGGTGACTGCAGCCGGCAGAGAGTTCGTGCTGGAAGCCAAAATGTATGAGCATGGAAATACTCGCCGCAGTAGCAACTCTTATTCGGTAGAAATCGGGCTAATCGGACCAGATGGCAGGTTACGCGGGGAACACCCTATCTACGGAATAGACTACAATGCTGATTTGGAAGCAATACTTGAACCCGCTAAAATCATAGCTTCCAAAAACCATTTCACACTTCAATTGGTTTACCTGGATCAGGTATGTGCTATGTTTCACCTGTTGGATGGTCGCATAATAGACTCGCCCTATCCGCTCACGAAAGAAGATCAGCTAAGTAGCCTTGATATAAATCGCCCTACAACCAAACAGTTAGATATTGAAGTATACCCTGATAAAGCCGGCTTCATACGAGAGTTGGTCAACGACAAATCGCTTTCATGGGCAATCAATCCGAAAGATGCCAGATATGTGGCGGTGGCACTGGAAAAAACCGCCTTAAGCACCAATGATCTTGTGGCTCTTTTTGAGCGTTGGCCCAACGACCCTTTGGCTAAAGCCTATTTTCACCCTGAGAAAATAAAGGCACTACGTGAATCAAACCCCGATTGGTACGCATTGGCTCAAGCACGTATTCTGAGGGAATATCAAACAACCATCGAGGATGCCAAACTTCACCATTTGGTTTTTGTAGATCTGGCCGATCCAAAAATTGCACGAAAGCTTGATAGTCTTTATCTGACAACAGAACTGCGAGATGAGCTGGATTGGACAAACAAAGAATATTTGTTCAGGCGGCTTGATGACCCTATGCCACTAGAGCCGGCGTTAAAGGCAAAGGTAGAAGAACTGGCCGCAAGTGGAATTAATGACTACTACGTAGAATGGCCTGAGAGACCTGGATCTGATCTGGATGTTGCCGTTGAATACTACGCATGGAGCAACAACCAAAAAATGATTGACCGTGCAGTCGAAATTCTATTGAAATGGCCCAGAGATGAGAGCAACCAAAAACAAAGTGGTAGCGAGGTATCAGCATATATCCGCAATGCCAACAAGTGCTTCAAGCACCTTGGTAAAGATCGGGGCAAAGTCGCCCGGTTTTATTTCGACAACATCAGTTTGGCGGATGAATCCAATCAGGAAGATATCCTTGAAATGTGCGACGGACATATTCCCTGTGACGAACTAATGCCCGTGGTAATGAAGTACAACGAAGAAAGATGGGGACAACTAAGATCCGCTTACTTTATACCATTAAGCTGTAAAAAGGGAAAATGACACGGACGGTACTACTTATTTGTTGGGTATCTGTCATCCTATGTGCATCATGCAGTAGAATTGAATACCAGCAAGCCCCTCCGAATGATTTAGAACCCATATCAAAACTCCCCATGCACCTTTGCGGAAAGTACATCATTGACCTGAACGCAACCATTGATGCAATCAAAAAGTTGACGATTGATTCGGAAGAATCATTTAAAGAGATTGAGTTTTTGAAGTTGCATAAGGGCCCAGTCTTCAAAGCAGATTCCAATGGAATTACGTTTTACGAAAGCAAGTTAAAACGGGTCAAAAACGACAGTCTGGCTCTAGAAGAAAGCGACTGGAGCTTCGAGCAAGGGTTCGTGATTGAAAAATCAACCGGCAATCAATTAGCCGAATACAAAAAGAAAGACGGTTACTTTCATTTCGTTAGGCAAGTTGACACCACCTACATTTCATTGAACTCGGACAGTATTCGTGTTAAATATTGGGATGGCCACCTGGTTGCAGCCTTTGCGCTGAATTGGGACTCCAGATGCACGGCAATTATTTGCAAAACCAACGAAAGTGGTATTGTATCGCTGCAATCGACCACCAACGATCTGGATGATAGATCAGCTGTTCTTCAGAAGATTTGTGCCATAGAGGTAAAGGACGGATTTGCTGATTCTAAGATTTATGTGGCGAACCCTAACAAGAAAGAACTTACTCAAATTATTAATAAGGTATATGAGCCTTTGCTATACTTCAAAAAAGTACAGTCGGATGATTGAGACTTTTTGGATAGATAGATTGCAAGCTCATTGAACGGCCTCTTTTTGCGTCCTGAACTCTGAACTGCTGTTAATTCAATACCAATTCAAACCTTTTGATGGCGCCTACTGTTATATTTAAACTATGGAACAGGAAAAAGTAGTTATCAGTGGTGGAACGGGTTTGGTAGGTCTGAGTTTGACCCGGCTTTTAAAAGATGCGGGCTACCAGGTTGTTCACCTTTCCAGAAGTAGAAATTCAAAAGGGCGGGTAAAAGTTTATCTCTGGGATCACAAGAGGGAGTATATTGAGGATGGAGCCATGGATAATTGCTCCTACCTCATTCATTTGGCTGGCGCCGGAATAGCTGATGAAAGGTGGAGTTTTAAGCGCAAAAAGGTGCTCATTTCATCACGTGTGGATTCGTCCGAATTTCTGTGTAACTACGTTAAAAAGCATAATGTTCCCCTGAAGTCTTATATTACTTCATCTGGCATCAACCTATACGATAACAACTCGGATAAAATTCATACCGAAGAATCGGAAGGAACCGATGAATTTCTTTCTAAGTTGGTTGTTCATTGGGAAAAAGCTTCGCGTTTGTTGGATGACTACTGCAACGTGGCTCAGGTTCGAACCAGCGCCGTTTTGGATAAAGATTCAGGAGCCCTGGCCAAAATCGCCGGTGTGGTAAAAATTCATTGCGGAGCTCCTCTGGGAACAGGCAAACAATGGATGCCATGGATTCATCACGAAGACCTTAGCAGAATGTATTTGCACATCATACAAAATGATCTCACGGGAGCTTACAATGCGGTAGCAGATGAACATGTAAACAACGAACAATTCACCCGCACCCTTGCCAATGTGCTTGACAAAAAGATGTTTTTACCTAAAGTACCTGAACTTTTTTTACGAGCCGCTTACGGTGAAATGGCTGATGCCGTTTTGAAAGGGGTAAGGGCATCTAACGAAAAAATCCGGTCTACTGGTTTTAACCTGAAATATCCGGAACTTGAAAAAGCTCTTCGCGAAATATACGGAAAGCCCAAGGCCTAGATCCGAACCTTAGCTCTGTCGATTCAGCAATTGTTCCGCCAACGCATATAGCGGTGCCTTCTTCTCCCGTGGAAGAGAAATCGCATCCAGATTGGAAATTGCCTGATCGTAAAAGTTATTCATCACTTTCTCGGTGTGTTCTTTCACGGCCAGATTGTTATATATAGTGGTTACCGCTGCCACTTTCTCGGAATTATCAAAATTATTTGCATGAATCCAGCCATTTAAAGAGTGTTCTACCTCTCCCTGAGCCAATTCGAGTGCGTTCAGCATTAGATATGTCTTCTTATTCTCAATAATATCTCCTCCTACTTGCTTGCCAAACTTCTGTTGATCACCATACACGTCGAGAATATCATCCATAATTTGGAATGAAACCCCAAGGTTTCTGCCAAACTCATACATAGCATCGGCATCGGAACGAGAAGCCCCGCCGATCAAGGCTCCAATTTTTAATGCTCCTGCCAGCAAAACCGAGGTCTTAAGCTCAATCATTTTCAGATATTCCTCCACCGAAACATCGTCGCGAAGCTCAAAATCCATATCCATTTGCTGACCTTCACATACTTCAACGGCAGTAACATTAAAAACATCAAGAACATCGCGTAATACCCTGTCCGGACATTGAGTCATTAACTGCACGGCCTGAACCATCATAACGTCTCCCGACAGTATCGCCTCATTGATCCCCCATTTTTCATGAACCGTCGGCTCCCCCCTTCTTATCGGGGCCTTGTCCATAATATCATCATGTAGCAGTGTAAAGTTATGGAAGACCTCTACGGCCAATGCCGGATTAATTGCATCTTCCAATTTACCGTCGAACAAATCATTCGCCATCAAAACCAATGCCGGGCGCATACGCTTTCCGCCAAGAGACATGATGTAGTTAACAGGATCATAAAGGGATATGTCTCTGTTCTTAGACTTAAATTGTTCAACCGCGTCAGCGATGATTTGCTGGTACTCAGGAATGGTTCTCATTTAAACTCTAACTTAATTGTCTGCAATGGTCTTCAGATAATCTCCGTAACCACTTTTCATATATGGATCCGCAAGCTCTTTAAGTTGCTCATCTGTAATCCATCCTCTTGCATGTGCCACAGCTTCGATACAACCAATACCTAAACCTTGCCGCTCTTCAATTGTTTGAACAAAGTGGGATGCCTGCATAAGTGACTGAAATGTACCTGTATCCAACCAGGCCGTACCCCTATCCAGAATTGACACCTTCAGCTCGCCCCTGCGCAGGTATTCTTTGTTGACATCGGTTATTTCATATTCTCCTCTGGGACTGGGCTTCAAGTTCTTCGCGATTTCAATTACCGAATTATCATAAAAATAGAGTCCTGGAACGGCATAATGCGACTTGGGCTTTTGTGGCTTTTCTTCGATGGAAATAGCATTGAATTCCTCATCGAACTCCACCACACCGTACCTTTCAGGATCCGTTACGTGGTAAGCGTAAATAATTCCTCCTTCCGGATCGTGATTCTCCCGGAGCAACCGCCCCATTTTGTTTCCAAAGAATATATTGTCTCCGAGAATTAACGCGACCCTATCATCTCCAATAAACTCCTCGCCTATAATGAATGCCTGCGCAAGCCCATTGGGTTCTTCCTGCACTGCATAAGTGAACTTACAACCTAGCCTGGATCCGTCCCCTAGCAGTTTTTGGAACTGAGTTTGGTCGTGTGGTGTTGTGATAATGAGGATGTCCTTGATTCCTCCGCTCATAAGTGTGGCCAACGGATAGTAAATCATGGGTTTGTTGTAGACAGGCATTAGCTGTTTGCTCACGGCTAAAGTGAGCGGATGAAGTCTTGTGCCAGATCCGCCTGCCAGAATAATCCCTTTCATATCTATTCCATTTTTTCTACCTCTAACTCGTCGAGTTCAATATCCTCTTCCTCGTCAAGCAGCTCCAAAAGCGGTTCTTTAAAAGCTTTGGTAGTGATTCGTTTTTCTAAAGATAAAAGTAATGAAGGCAGCAACACCAAATTAGCCAGCATTGCCACCAATAGTGTTACGGAGACCAAAATCCCCAAAGCCTGCGTTCCACCGAAGTTGGACGAGCAGAAAATACCAAACCCAAAAAACAGAACAATAGAGGTATATATCATACTAACTCCGGTTTCCCTGATTGCGTTAACCACAGAACCTTTAATATCCCAACTTTGATTCTTCAGTTCCTGCCTATATTTTGCCAGGAAGTGAATGGTATCATCCACGGAAATACCAAACGCAACGCTAAACACCAAAATTGTGGAAGGTTTAATCGGTACGTCGAAGAAGCCCATTATAGCGGCTGTTACAATAAGTGGAATCAGGTTGGGCAGCAGCGATACGAACACCATTCGCACCGATCTGAATAAAGTGGCCATGAGAATAGCTATAATACAAATAGCGATCATCAAACTAATAAACAGGTTGTTTACCAGATAACTTGTACCTTTTGTGAACACTATACTTGTCCCCGTAACGGAAAACTCCAGAATATTCTTCTCAATGCCCTTCTTAAACGTCGGAAGGAAACTTGGCTTTCGATGAAAGCTGAAAATATAATCAGGATTGACGTAAAACTCGTCCTCCATGTCTGTTGCAACAATACTCAGCAGATCATTCATCCTGGCCTGCGAACTTGGGTGGTTACTTAAAAAGTCGTCAATAAAAACTGTTCTTCTGGTTCCGCCCAAAACCGGCACATTTTGTAAAGTGATATTCCTGTCTTCAATCTCCTTGCTTATTGCAGAATCTGCCAGATGATGATACAGCAAAGGTTCTACCTCGGCTTGTTCCAGACTATCCAAAAAGTTGTTTATCCTGCTGTTATACCTGGTTCGAACAGCCTTACTACTGTCTACAGCAATACCTTGTGAAAGAGACTTGTCTACCTTCGTTTGCTGTAAATCCGCAATCTCCGGTATGAGGATTGAATCCACCAGTAGTTCCACCATTTTAGCGGATTTAACGGAGTTAATGATCTCCTTTTGTATATCTTCTTTAACATTCGGAAACTGCTCATAAAAGTCTTGCAAAAACGTATCTTTCTTCGCCCCTTTTAAAGTCCCTATGCGCGCAATTGCCGCTCCGAAAATCTGCCTGTCCGGATTAAGAATCGAATCAATATCGCTCTTTACACGGGTTAGTAGTGTATCCATCTCACGGGTTCCGATATCCGCCACCTGCATGGACACCCTGAATTTAGTACTATCTGCACTCAGAAAACCAGTATTTAAATTGGTTCCGACATTTGAATTGTCCACGTACTTCTTAATCCGCTGAAGTGAATTCAGGTTGGGCAACTCATACTTTTCGGGATTCCCATTGTAATATGATTGAGAAAGGAATTTGATCGCGTCTATTGCGGAAACTGATCTGGATAGCTTCGGTTCTTTCGCTAAATGCCGCTGCACCTCCTCAATCTGACCAAGCACGGTAGGCGAGAAAAGTCGTTGGGTGTTCTTGGCTTCAATAACCACCTCAAAAGGCATTACTCCGTTAAAACTTTCTTCAAAAAATCGCAAGTCCGTTCTTACCTCATCTCCTTTGGGTAGGTCATCAACAATATTACCCGAAATCCGCATCATGGAAATGCCAATACCTCCTGCGATGAGCACCGCCAAAGTGATCAGGTAAACTTTAGGCCGATGATCAGCAGACCATATCACCAACCGGTCAACAACGGTGTAAAGCCACTTACGGTCAAGGTGTTTTACGTGTTTCTTCTTTGGTGTTTGCAGATAACTATACAGAATTGGCACAATGATAATGGCCAGGAAGAACACCGTTATAATGCTAATGGAAGCTACTATACCAAACTTCTGCATCAATTCGCTTGGAGTAAATATGAATGTGGCAAACCCCATGGCAGTAGTTGCGTTGGTCATGAAAGTAGCGTTGCCAATTTTCTGAATCACTCTGGAAAGGGCTCGCGCTTTATTACCGTGTGATCGGAACTCCTGTTGATACTTTGTGATCAGATAGATGCAATTGGGAATCCCAATTACAATGATTAGTGGGGGAATCAGTCCCATCAGCACGCTCATTTTATACCCAAATGAACCTATAATCCCCAGTGAGAAAACCACTCCAACAGCAACCACCGTGAGCGAAACAAACACCACTTTAAACGACCTGAAGAACAGCCAGAGCAAGAAAGCTGTAACCAGCATGGCAAGCATTACGAAGAAGCCCAACTCCCCTCTCACCTTCTCCATATTTACTGCGCGTATGTAAGGCAGACCAGAATACTTTAAATCTCCAAAAACCGGTTGGTAAGTATCCGCTTTTTTAATAATGTCGCTTACCAGTGTTCCACGTGCATCTGAGTTGAAGACTTTCGGATTGATGAAAACCATCATCACGTGAATGTTCTTCTCCTTGAGATAGACAATATCCTCGTAGAATCTGAGTCGCTCCACCTCCTGCCTTATGGAGTCCAATTCCACATTGCTTTTGGGCAACCTTTGTAGCAACGGACGAAACTCAAAGGCCTTGTCCTTCTTGTTCTTTACAATGTCGTACAAATGCGCAGAGGAAAAAACCGAATCGACCGCTGGCACCAGAGTATCCTTGCCTTCATCCGTTGTAGCATCAACATTGGTATTGGCAATTTCCTCACTCATTCGATACCAGTTGTTGAAATGCGCCGTATCGGCAAACATCATCGAATCAACTGTACCGATTACCATCACGGTACCATCCTGGCCAAAGTCCTCACGGAAAGCTATGTGAGCCAGATTGGTCGGGTCGTCATCAGGAAGAAGTTTTGCGAAATTGTAGTCAAGGCCAACACGCTGACTGTAATAGCCCATCAGAGCAGTCAAACCGAGCAACAGAACTATAATGATAGCCCTATATCTAAGAATAATACTCGAAATACTTGCCCACATGATTTTCTCGTTCGCTTTCGGTACGGGCCGCTAAAGTAGCGATTTAAACCGTGTCTGTTTTTGATTTCCGGTGTCGATTTTGCATCTGTTAACACAAATCGAACCAAAAGAAGAGGTTTAACATTGCCCTCGTCAAAAACTCTAACCAACAAACCTTAAGCTCTGATAAAACAAAACTACCAACTAGTATCGTAACTTTGTATGGTGGGGCGCTACTCCGAACATAAAGACACCTTTAAATACCTGAACGCACGAAAGGTGAAAAATGCGTGGAAAGTATATCGCGGATTTCACCGATCCAGAAATGAAGGAGTTGCTCAAATGACGGGCAATCCATTCGCCGTTTCTATTGAGCCCACCACTGCCTGTAATCTTGGCTGTCCAGAGTGTCCAAGCGGGTTGAAAAAATTTACTCGAAACGTAGGAAACCTTAAAACAGATTTCTTTCGGAAAACCGTTGAATCTTTGAAAGATGATCTCATATACCTCACTTTCTATTTTCAGGGTGAACCATACATCAATCCAGACTTTTTGGATATGGTAAGGTATGCGCATGAACAGGGAATCTACACGGCCACCTCTACAAATGCGCATTTTTTAAATGAGGAGAACGCGATAAAAACGATTGATTCAGGGCTGGATCGTTTGATTGTTTCTCTAGACGGAACCACGCAGGAAGTGTATGAACAATACAGAGTAAACGGGGACATTAACAAAGTACTGGAGGGTGTGCGCGAAGTTGTAAAATGGAAAAAGAAAAAGCAAAGCGACTCCCCCAGGATCACTCTTCAATTTCTGGTGGTTAAGCCAAACGAACATCAAATTGGCGACGCGAAACGACTTGCAAGGGAACTAGGAGTGGATGGAATTAGGTTTAAGACCGCCCAGGTTTACGACTATATAAACGGCAACCCTCTAATTCCTACAATAGATAAATATGCTCGTTACCGAAAAAACGAAAATGATACATACGAGGTGAAAAACGACATGATTAATCAATGCTGGCGTATGTGGCATTCATGTGTAATTACATGGGATGGACTCGTAGTTCCATGTTGCTTTGATAAAGATGCCACTCACCAATTGGGGGACTTAAAAAGTCAATCTTTTCAATCTGTTTGGCACTCCGATCAATACAACAATTTCCGAAACGCCATTCTAAAATCACGAAGTGAAATAGATATTTGCACAAATTGTACAGAGGGGACAAAAGTTTGGGCGTGATGGCTGGATTCAAATTCGGAAACACAGGCAATATGATAATAAGATCTTTCTGGCTATCATTGGTTTTTATTTCCTCTTTTAACCTGTTCATTACTGTGCCTGCTAGTGCACAGACCGAAGATTCGCTAAAAATCCGGGAAATAGGTGCGCATCAAACCGAACCAGGTATTTCCACGGAATCGGACAATCACGTTACGTTTTACAACCCGACTTCTAATCATTGTGGACAGCTTTTAATTCATCTGCCAGGCACCTCCGACAGCCCAAACAGCACATTGCTATTCCCTTCCATGGCGGCAAACATGGGCTTTCATGCCTTCAATTTAAAATACCCCAACTCTAGTGGCTCAGCTTACTCGGCATGCAATTCCAGCAGCGACCCCAGTTGTTATTTAAACTTTAGAAAAGAGGTTCTTCAGGGGATTGACTTCTCGACGGAGGCCAATGTAGACTCCGTTAATTCAATTTACAATCGCATTATCCGTTTGATAGAGTATCTGGACCTAAACTTTCCTTCCGAAGATTGGGGGCAATTTATCTTCGGAGGACAACTAATCTGGAACAAAGTTGTGCTTTCAGGCCACTCTCAAGGAGGGGGACACGCAGCGGTTGCGGCAATCGATCATGCCGTAAAAAGAGTGCTAATGTTTGCTTCTCCAAATGACTATAGCAATACCTTTTCGGCACCAGCCAATTGGACAAACATGAGCAAGGCAACCGCCGACTCTTGCTTTTTCGGGTTCGCGTCGGTTCATGATGAACTTATAGGAGATATTTTCTGGCAAACCGAAGCCTGGGCTGCCATGGGGTTAGACGCATTTGGAGACACTACGAATGTAGATCATGCAAACTCACCGTATTCAAATTCGCGGCAACTCTACACATCCTATGACACTACCGGTATTTTTGGAGACCACAGCGTCATGTTACTGGATTTTAAAACACCGGTGGACGCTACGGGGGAGCCATTATTCAAACCTGTTTGGCAATATATGCTAGGTAGCTGCTCAACTACCGGCATTGTTGAGCCGGATGAAAGCAGCCTCAGCCTTTACCCCAACCCATCGTCAGAGCATCTAATCATTGAGGCAGATTATACAACATATTCCATAGTAGACCTTTCCGGTAAGGTAATAACTAGCGGCCGAGCACCACAGAATAAAATCATCGACACCACACACCTGGACAACGGGATATACCTGATCCGAATAGACGGAGGAAAAACCACTCGATTTATTAAAATAAGCCAACCGTAGGCACTCCTTAGATCAGTTTGCATAATAACATAGCTTCAGCTGTCAATTTCTGTCGTCAATTTTTATCTTCGCCGGAGGCGTTTATCAACATGCCTACTCCATTTAAATCGAATACACTATGTACGGCAAAATTCAAGAGCATTTACAAAAGGAACTTAGAGAAATAGAAGAAGCAGGACTTTACAAAAATGAAAGGATCATTACCACTCCTCAGGGAGCCGATGTAACTGTAAGTTCAGGAGATGATGTAATCATCATGTGTGCTAATAATTATTTAGGTCTCTCTTCGCATCCTGCTGTAATAAAAGCCGCAAAAGATGCTCTTGACACACATGGGTTTGGAATGTCTTCGGTGCGATTTATTTGTGGAACACAGGATATTCACAAAGAGTTGGAGGATCGTATAGCCGATTTTTACGGCACGGACGACACGATACTATATGCGGCGGCATTTGATGCGAACGGAGGTTTATTCGAACCTATTCTTACAAAGGAAGATGCAATCATTTCCGATGCTCTTAATCACGCATCTATTATAGATGGAATCAGACTATGTAAAGCCGCGAGATACAGATACGCGCACAGTGACATGGCGGATCTGGAAGAAAAGTTAAAAGAAGCGCAAGCACAAAGGTTCCGATTAATCGTAACAGATGGTGTGTTCTCTATGGACGGTGACATTGCCAAACTGGATCAGATTTGCGACCTGGCAGATAAATATGATGCCAT
Organism: Parvicellaceae bacterium; assembly: GCA_965267315.1. Classification (GTDB taxonomy): domain Bacteria; phylum Bacteroidota; class Bacteroidia; order Flavobacteriales_D; family Parvicellaceae. The sequence continues at coordinate 1,415,580 of OZ253949.1, read as the reverse complement.
GGTAATGATCGACGAATGTCATTCGGCCGGCTTCATTGGAGCTACAGGTCGAGGTACACCCGAGTACTGCAATGTAATGGGTCGAGTAGACATTGTCACCGGCACTTTAGGTAAAGCTCTTGGCGGAGCAATGGGTGGATACACTACCGGGCGAAAAGAAATTATCGACATGCTTCGGCAACGCTCAAGACCTTATCTATTCTCAAACTCACTGGCTCCGTCTATTGTTGGCGCTGCAAATAAAGTTTTCGAGATTTTAAGTAGCTCCACGGAGTTAAGAGATAAACTAGAGTCAAACACCAAATACTTCAAGGAGAAAATTAACGCTGCGGGGTTCGATACGAAGCCGGGAGATTCCCCAATCGTTCCAATTATGCTGTACGATGCGGCGTTATCTCAGAAGTTTGCGGACAGATTATTGGAAGAAGGTGTGTATGCCATTGGATTCTTCTACCCGGTAGTCCCTAAGGGCGAAGCAAGAATCCGAACGCAGATCTCTGCTGCACATGAAAAACACCATTTAGATAAAGCGATTGCTGCATTTATTAAGGTTGGAAAAGAACTTGGGGTTATTGCATAACGAGATAAATTGCGACCTCCATCAATTCCATAATAAAATCTTACTAACGACAGAATATTCTTAGCGTGTCATCAAGCATCGCATTTTTAACAAAACGGAATAGCTTGAATTATCGCTCCAAAACCATGTTTTAGGTAGTACTTCCGGCACATTAATCGTAATTCTCTAATCTACTGTGCAAAACCCTGTTGATATCTTGGTCTAATCAAAAAATAGTTATAAATTCGCAGCCCATTTTGGGGAGACTATATAGATATTAAAAGGAAATAACGTGGATACATTAAGCTATAAAACGGTTTCAGTAAACAAGGCAAACGCTGATAAAAAGTGGTTTGTGGTGGATGCTGAAGGTCAAACGTTGGGAAGACTTGCTAGCAGAATTGCAATTGTACTTAGAGGGAAGCATAAAGTGAACTTTACTCCTCACGATGATTGTGGTGATTACGTAATTGTAATTAACGCTGACAAGGTAACTCTTTCCGGTAGCAAGTGGACAGAGAAGCAGTACATCAGACATACTGGTTATCCAGGTGGACAGAGAGTAACTACTGCAGAGGAATTGCTTAATAAGCATCCTGAAAGATTGGTTGAAAAAGCTGTTAAAGGCATGCTGCCTAAGAACAGACTTGGAAGAGCGATCTACAAGAACATGAAAGTATATACTGGTACCGAGCACGATCATGAAGCTCAGAAACCAGAAGTGTTGGATTTAAGCACAATTAGATAATATGTCAGCAATCAACGCATTAGGAAGAAGAAAAACTTCTGTAGCACGGGTTTACCTTAGCGAAGGAAAAGGTAATCTGGTTATTAATGGTAGAGACTTCAAAGAGTATGTCCCTATCGCTATTCATCAATACAAAATCAACAGACCGTTTGAATTAACTGAAACTACTGGAAAATACGACGTTCGAGTGAATGTAAAAGGTGGTGGAATCAACGGACAGGTTGATGCGATAAGATTGGCAATTTGCCGCGCTTTGGTTAAGATTGATGAGAACAACAAGCCTGCTCTAAAAGCAGAAAGCTTGATGACCAGAGATCCGAGGATGGTTGAACGGAAGAAGCCCGGACAGCCAAAAGCTCGTAAGAAGTTTCAATTCAGCAAACGTTAATATTATAATAGTTCTAATAAGCGTCCCTTTGCCGGGGCGCTTGTTTAGTATCCAAGCTCCGCTATTCAATTCGGATTTATCTGAGAAGAATTACAGCAGTGCTGCCTAAACAAACCTGATTGATTCAGGTAAGGAACGTAAACTAAAATAAAAATGGCAAGAACAAATTTTGAAGAATTATTGGATGCCGGTGTACACTTCGGACACCTTAAAAGAAAATGGAATCCAAACATGGCTCCCTATATCTTCGACGAGAAGAAGGGAATTCACGTAATCGATCTTAACAAGACGATTGTAAAGATTGATGAATCGGCAGCTGCGTTGAAGCAGATTGCTAAATCAGGTAAAAAAGTCCTTTTTGTAGCTACAAAAAAGCAAGCGAAAGACATCGTTGCCGACCTTGTAGCAAAGGTAAACATGCCTTACGTAACCGAGCGTTGGACAGGCGGAATGTTAACCAACTTCGGTACCGTACGAAAGTCTATTCGTAAAATGCACTCGATTGACAAGATGGAGCAGGACGGTACAATGACTACCCTTTCAAAAAGAGAGCGTTTGATGTTGAGTCGCCAGAGAGATAAGATGGACAAGGTACTTGGTTCTATTGCTGACATGACCAGATTACCGGCCGCACTTTTTATAGTAGATATCAAGAAAGAACACATTGCAGTTAAAGAAGCCAAAAAACTTGGTATTCCAATTTTCGCAATGGTTGATACAAACTCTGACCCTCGCGAAGTTGATTTTGCTATCCCTTCGAATGATGATGCGACCAAGTCGATTTCAAAAATTGTAGGGATCATGACCGAAGCGATTAAAGAGGGGCTATCTGAAAGAAAGACTTCTAAAGCAAAATCTGAATCTGCGGCTGAAGAAAAAGTCAAAGAAACAGCTGAAGCTGAGGAAGCAAAGTAACCTAATTAGATCTTAAACAAACAACATTCTTTATCATGGCTATTACAGCTTCACAAGTAAATGAATTAAGACAAAAAACCGGTGCCGGAATGATGGATTGCAAGAAGGCGCTTGTTGAAACTGACGGTGACATGGAAGCAGCGATTGACCTTCTTAGGAAGAAAGGTCAGAAAGTTGCTGCCAAGAGAGGCGACAGAGAGGCAACCGAAGGTTTGGTAATTGCTAAAACAACCGATGACGCAACCAAAGGCGTTTTGGTTTGCCTTAATTGCGAAACCGATTTCGTTGCTAAAAACGAAGATTTCGGGAAGTTTGCCAATAAACTGGTAGACATCGCAATTGCTTCTGGTGCTAAATCTGTTGAGGAACTGAAATCGCAGTCGTTCGACGGTAATGGATTGAGTGTAGCTGATAAGATTACTGAGCAAACAGGTGTTATCGGTGAAAAGATTGATATTACTGCTTGCGATGTGGTGGAGGCAAACAACGTGGTTGCTTACAACCACCCAGGGAATCAAATCGCTACTATCGTTGGGTTTACTAAAGATGCATCTGAAGCAGGGCGACAGGTAGCAATGCAAGTTGCTGCAATGGCTCCTATTTCAGTTGATCAGGATTCTGTTCCTCAAGATGTAATTGAGAAGGAACTGGAGATTGGAAAAGAACTGGCGATTCAGGAAGGTAAGCCTGCTGAATTGGCCGAAAAGATTGCTCACGGGCGATTGAATAAGTTCTATAAAGAATCTACGTTATTGAATCAAGCATTCGTGAGAGACAATAAAAAATCCGTTAAACAGTTCCTTCAGGAAACTGATTCGGAACTCAACGTTACAGACTTTAAGAGAGTTTCACTTTCGATTTAATATTTCAAAAAAGCCTCGAATTAATTCGAGGCTTTTTTTTGCCTACTTATCAACTACCCCATCCAAACACGCAGATTATAATTAGATTTAAGTCCATTCTAAAAAGATGAAGTACAAAAGAGTATTACTTAAGCTAAGCGGAGAAGCCCTAATGGGAAATAAGGGTTTCGGTATTGATAACGCACGATTGATGCAGTATGCCAAAGACATCAAGCAAGTTGTGGATGCCGGGGTAGAAATGGCAATCGTTATTGGCGGAGGCAACATCTTTCGAGGGGTTCAGGCCGCGGAGGGAGGTATGGAACGCACTCAGGGTGACTATATGGGAATGCTTGCTACCATGATCAACAGCATGGCTCTGCAAGCTGCTTTAGAATCTCTGGGGCTGCAAACCAGACTTCAATCCGCAATTGAGATGAAGGAAATTGCGGAGTCCTACATCAGAAGAAAAGCTGTTAGACACCTGGAACGGGGCAGGGTAGTCATTTTTGGCGCGGGAACTGGAAACCCATATTTTACAACGGATTCTGCGGCATCATTAAGAGCCATCGAAATTGAGGCAGATGTGATTCTGAAGGGAACCCGAGTAGATGGAATCTATACGGCTGATCCTGAAAAAGACCCTACAGCCACCAAATACTCAAATATTTCATTCGATGACGTTTACAATAAGGGGTTGAGCGTGATGGACCTAACGGCTTTCACGTTATGCAAAGAAAACAACCTACCCATCATTGTATTCGACATGAACACTCCAGGAAATCTATTAAATCTGGTCCAGGGTGAAGAAGTTGGGACGCTAGTGGACGCTTAAAACGCTGGTAGACTCACATTTTAGGATTCGTTTAAAAGCTTATATTTACGACTTTCTCAGGCAGCCTGTTTGGCTCCATTAACCTGATAATACGAAGCGTTATGACTGAAGAGATCAACATGGCATTGGAAGAAGCGACGGCGTCGATGCAGAAAGCTATTGATCACCTTACCAACGAACTGATCAAAGTTCGTGCTGGAAAGGCTACCCCGTCTATGTTAGACAGTGTGCAGGTAGAGTACTATGGAAATATGACTCCGCTTAACCAGGTGGCCAACGTAAATACTCTTGATGCAAGAACTATCTCAGTGCAACCTTGGGAAAAAGCGATGCTGGATGAAATCGCAAAAGGTATTACCAATGCTAATCTTGGCCTAAACCCACAAAACAATGGTGAATTAATCATGATCAACGTTCCGGCATTAACGGAGGAAAGGCGTCGGGATTTATCTAAGAAGGCGAAGGCAGAGGGAGAGCATGCAAAAGTGAGTATCCGCAACGCTCGTAAAGATGCAAATGACTTCATTAAGGACCTGAAAAATGACGGATTGTCTGAAGATATGGCCAAAGATGCTGAATCCAGCATTCAGGATCTTACGGACAAATTTACTGCAAGGGTAGATACTTTGGTAGAACAAAAGGAGAAAGACATCATGACGGTGTAAACCGTTGGTAAAATGCAAGACAGGCATACCAATAAACTCAGGTACTTTCGGGAACAAGGAAAAACCACAGAAAAACATGTCATTCCGTTCATTGAACAATGCATGACCATTAGTTCCTCTACTTCCGTACTGGAAATAGGCTGCGGGGAAGGCGGAAATCTGGTTCCATTCATTGAAAGAGGCTGCAATGTGGTGGGAATAGACATTCTGGAAGGAAAAATTGCCAAGGCAAATGAATACTTTGCGGATCATCCAAACAAAGACCGTACGAAGTTTATCGTTCAGGATATTTATGATCTTGACCCCTCACTAGATTGGAAGTTCGACCTGATTATTATGCGTGATGTCATAGAACACATTCATGATCAGGAGAAATTTATGGCTTATGTAAAGCGGTTTTTGAAGCCGACGTCAAAATTTTTCCTTGGCTTCCCCCCCTGGCAAATGCCATTTGGAGGTCACCAGCAAACGTGTAAAAACAAATTTTTGTCTAAAGTTCCGTGGTTTCACCTCTTTCCAAGAGGAATGTACAAGGGAATTTTAAAGCTGTTTGGAGAGACACCACGAAACATCGAAAGTCTTCTGGAAATCAAAGATACGGGTATCTCTCTTGAACGGTTTCGGAGAATTTTAAGAGAAGAGGGATACACCACAGATCGAGAAGTCTGGTACTTTATTAATCCCAATTACGAGATCAAATTTGGTCTACGGCCCAGAAGGTCGGTCCACCCCTTTAAAACCATTCCTTACATTCGGAACTATTTTATTACTGCGGGATACTATATAATCTCTTACCAGAGCCAGGCAAAGAATTAAGCCAAAGCCCACCCTGTTTTTCAGGAAGGACTCACATACATCTTAATAGAGGCATCTAATATTCACCGAGGTACACCTTCTTCGTGTAAAACCTGTCAGCATAGCTTACCCTGGCTATGTATACACCCGTTGGTTGGTTCACCCGGAGCTGTGAAACCTCCTCTTTAAGCGTGGTATTATATACCAACTTACCAGACATATCTTGCAACTCAAATTCAGCCGTTCCCTGAATGGAGGGCACTCGAATACTTATCTGATCTACAACACCGGTGATTAACACATTAAGACCTTTGTTGTCTTCAATTGAAGTGGTCATCTGCCCAGCTGTAATGGACGAATCAGACTGGCTGTGGTAGGCATAATCTTTCAGTGTAATTGTATCCCCATTGGCAGATACATCAAAGCGCATCCAACCATAATGCACATCTCCCCCGATCAAAAACCGAACTCCGGCATATCCATCATCCTCTGCAAACCATCTTCCAATATCCAGAGAAAAGGAACCCATATAAGAGGTGGAGCCATTCAATTCAACAGCTGCCCAACCATAACTGGATTGCCAGCTTAAACCGGAATTAACTGACGAACCACTATTCATTAATTGTAGTGCGGGAACTACGGACGAACCAAATGAGGTAGAAACACCAGCCCACTGGTTACTCGATGCAGGCACAAGTCCTACCCCATTTACACTGTATGATGAACCAGGACTGGCAGAAGTGAAGTGTAGCGCCATAATGCCAAAATCGTCGTTTGAATCTCCGTCCAGGTCTATGGGAACAACAACTGTGCTATCCGAAATGGTAAATAAGGTTAAATCCGGATCTACATCCGTGTACACAATCTGAGAGTTTGCACCGACAACTCCGCCAAGAGCTCCAGCAGCAGCAATGTATTTGGACAGTTTTTCTGAGACCATCTTACGACTTAAAGGTTAATTCAATACTTAAAATAAAAAAGAGCCGCGATGACATCGCGGCCTCTAGTTCCAACAAGTAATATGCCTACCTCAAATACAATTTCTCTGTAAGCACAATCTCCCCGTAAGTTACTCGTGCCAGATAAACACCTGTAGGTTGCCCTACAAAAAGGTCGTTTGTTTCATTCTCCAAAACCTCGGTATGCACCAACTTACCTGTTACATCCAGTAATTCAAACTTTGCGGTTCCTTGCAATTGGAGAATATTAACAGTTACGCGGTCAACATTCCCTAAAATGCTTATTCGATTGGCCATGGATTCATCAATGGAAGTTGTAGTCTGTCCGGTGGTAAGAGTAGAATCCGGTAGCGCGTGATAAGCGTAGTCCTTTAACGTAATGGTATCCCCATTGGCAGACACATCAAATCGAATCCATCCATAATGATCTCCTGCTGCGCTTGAAAACCGTACAGCGGCATAACCATCATTTGTTCCGAACCATTGACCTGCACTTAACATTGTAGTGCTGCCAACAGGCCCAAATGTTGCCTCTACGGCAGCCCATCCAAGACTCGTTGCCCAGATCAATCCGGGACCAACAGTTTCACCACTATTCAAGCGATCTAAAATCTGAATAGTAGACGAGCCGACAGTTGTCGTAGCTGCTCCCCAAGCATTGCTCGACCAATCCAATAATGCAACCCCCTGTATAATGGATACTGAACCACCATAACTGGAGGTATAGCCGACAGCCATCATACCAAAGTCTATGGTTGCATCACCATTCATATCAATGAAATATACATCGTTACTATCTGGAATTACATGAATGCTCACGTCCGGGTCTACATCTGTGTAAACAATTTGTGCATTGGCTCCGGTAATTCCGCCAACGGCACCTGCTGCTGCCAGGTATTTTGATAGTTTCTCTTTGGTCATAATTGTGGTGTTAAAGGATTATATGTTAAATCAAATTAACGAGAAAACAGTGAAACAACAAACAGAAACCACTCATTTTCAGAGAAGTCTCAAATTGCGTTTTATCATAACGAAATAAATTCGGCGCATAAAAAAACCGCCTAAGTCGTGGACCCGGCGGTTCTTTTAAGTATCAAACTGATTATCTCAGATAGATTTTCTTAGTAGTCGTTTGATCATTTACAGTAACCTGTACCATATAAACACCGGTAGATAGTGTTGAAGCATCCATCACCTCTTTCGTTCCCGAAACAGCTTCATTGGCTACAACCTGTCCACTCATATTCATTACAGTAACAGTACCATTTGAACCGGAGTTATTGTTGATGATGATCTGATCAACAGCACCAATTACTTCGATCTGGTTGTCCAACTCATTTACTGAAGTTGGCATTTGCCCTGCATTGATAGAACCTCCATCAACCGCATTGTAAGCAAAGTCCTTGATAGTAACTGTTTTGCCATCAGAAGAAACATCCATTCGAACCCATCCGTAAAGAGTCTTGGTTCCTGAAGCAAACTTCAGACCTGCATAACCATCAGTTACACCAGCCCAAACTCCACCACCAAACGTTCCTCCGTATCCTGGATAAGCCGGAAACGTGAAGCTCGCTTGAAGATCAAGGTAACCTTGTCCGCCAGACCAGATAGTAGCTGACGAATTAATTGGAGCACCTGAAGTCAAGTTTGCCACAACAATACTACTACTTGTAGTACCGGTTGCTGTGTTTACTCCTAACCAAGAGTTAGAACCTGATGCTTGTAATACCGCTCCAGCATACGTAATAGAGTAAGAGGTTCCTCCCGAAAGAGATCCCATTATACCCGCAGTATCCAATGTCGCAACAACGAAATCATCAGTTCCGTCCTGATCGATGTCAAGTGCCACACCTACACTGTGCCCAGTAAAAGTAAGATCAGGATCAACATCCGTGTAAACGATCTGACCCGTAGCACCAGAAACACCACCAACTGCAGCAACTGCAGCTGTGTACTTCATTAACTTCGAGTCAAGACTTTTGGTAAGTTTTTCGCTCATAAGCAATTTAATTTAATCGATTAAGCTGTGAATATAATAAAAAATCAAAGTGATAGAACACCTCAAATGTTGGTTACAGCCTGTGTGAAGAACATTTTTAAATCCAATTTGTCAGGCTTGTTACAATCGACGATGTGCAAAAGAAAATCGAGCGAAAAACTAACCCTGCTGTTCCAAACTTAGTATACTGGTCGTTTACTCTTCATTTTCAACGCGAACCTTTTTATTTCTGTATAAGTTAGGATCAACGGCCTGTGCCATTGCACTAAGATCAAGTTCTTTTCCTAGAAACTGTGCAATTTTACTTGCGTTGTCTAGTGGATTATTAATGCAGTCTCGATAGTTAATTTTTAAAATATCTACAAAAGGCTGGCTGTCCACCCAAGTCTTCATTTTAGCCACTTGCTTCTTAAAGGCCATGTCCATTCCCAAAGGAAACGCATTGGAATTTACGTCAGCCGTTTTGCCAAGCATCTTCTGCTGAGACACCAGCACCTCTGAAATATCCCGATCCATGTAAATGATCTTGTAATTATTCGTTGCCGGAAGCTTAGATACCAATTGCGTAATGATCTTCACGACCTTCCCCTGAGCCTCGTCTAACCATGATTGGTCCACTAACAACTTCTTTACTTTGTCGTATTCATAATATCCTTTTGGGTTATTATCGTCAGCTTCTCTATTTCCATCGGTTAGTGGCTCAATTCCACCTGCGTGCAACATCTGCATCATCATAGACGTTCCAGATCTTGGTAATCCGCTCACCACAATCACCTCATCTTTAATTTGCTCATCAATAATTTTCCGATGCTGCTCGGCTTTGTCAGGCATATTGAGGTTCTCCGAATACAACTGAATCAACCATTTATGGGCTTTCTTCATTCCCGGCGCAATATTCAGCGCCATTAAAAAGGCTTTTTCCGACTCTGAGAAGTGTTTCAATTTATATAAAGCTTCGCCAAGGTGGTAGTGATACGCAGGTCTCCTGTAGTCTAATTCAATGGCAGAAAGAAACTCGTCAGCGGCCAGGTCTAATTCATCGCCGCGCAAATAGGCAATGCCCAAACTATGATGCGCTATCGGGTTAAGCCCATTAATGGCGAGTGCTTTTATTAAGGGTTCCTTTGCCTTTTCCCACTGACCCAACTTTAAATAAGCTCTTCCTATATACAAATACGAAGTAGAGGATCTTGGATTTCGTTTGATCACTCGCTCAAAGAACTCTATGGATCTTTTTGGTTGACTCGACTTGAAGTGAAGCATCCCCTCAACAAAATCAAGGTAGTTTGGTGCTTCAGCTTCGGGATTAAGAAAACGTGCTTTGATCGCGTCATCCTGACTTTCCCATTCACCACTGGCTACTTTTTCCGCAGCAATCTTCCTGAGTCTTCCAATCAAATCTTCGCATTTCTGAAGCTCGCCATTTAACAGGTAGGCTAGTGCCAACCGCTGACCATGACGAGTTTCACCGGATTCTTCGTAAAGTGGCACAAGAACTTCAATGGCCTCAGGCACTTTATTAGCATCAAGAAAGTTCCTGGCGACATAATATTGAGACTCCAGGCGAAGTTCATCCATTTTGCTCTCCACGTCCTCTCCAATCTCTTCAATATATCCCAATTCCACCAGCTGTTTCATTGCAGCAGCTGATTCCCAGGTATCCTCAATATCAGTTTGACGATGTTGGCCGGTATCTCCGGAAATACGCTCCCAACTTGGTATATATTCAATGGTAGGTTCTTCCTCAAAAACCTGAGTAAGAACTTTACCTTCCATATCCTCACCTACTTTTAACCCATAATAGGCCAGAATAGTTGGAGTAATATCAATAACCGAGGCCCCGAAAATCTCTCCACTTTTCTTAATTCCAGGCCCTTTCATACAGAAAATTCCATAAGGGTTATGCTCTTTGGCCGGAGCTGCTAATTCCTTAACAAGCTTCCCTGGGCGTAAGTGATCTGAATGAAACCCGTGATCGGAGACAATAATAACTGCGGTATCGTCGTCAAGCATACTCAGAGTCCTCTCCAACATCATGTCCTGAAGCCTATACCCTGATTCTACAACATATTTAAAGTTTTTAAATGCTTCATCCGAAACTCCTTGCATCTGAGGAGGATGGAATCTCATGCACAAATGGCAAAAATGATCTATGGCGTCGTGGTAGACCGCCATAAAATCCCACGGTTCGTTTTCTTGCAAATACGTGGATGCCGCATGAACCCCACTCATTTCCGCCATTACCTTGGCAATTTTATTCAAGCGAGGTTGATGCTCTTCCTTTGTAAGATCCTCCATTTCTGGAACAAACGCTTGCATCATCTCCGCACTAATCTCCTTAATGTGTACACGGTACTTTTTAAGGGTTTCCTCCAATCTTGGCGGGTGAATTGTTCCCGCCGGCATCTCCCAATTGTCGATGTCCTTGTTAGTTACCTGATAAAGATTACTAACCATACATCCGTTAATCGGCTCTACTGGGTTTGAAGGCCACCAGGCCACCACATTTGATTTATATCCGTTCTGATTAAGAATGTTCCAGATCGCCTTCACCTTTCTGGATGTAGAAGTAACAGGGCGCAAACCGTTGCCATCTGGAGTGGGTTCAACAAAACCCGTAATTCCGTGTTTATCGGCTCTGAAACCGGTAGCAATAGACGTCCATAACATGGGCGAAAGCGGAGGGTCCAGAGTTTTAATTCTTCCATGAACACCCTCAGACAAAAATTTCTGCAGAGCTGGCATCTTGCCTTCTCCAATCAGGCGATTAATTACTTTCCAATCAGCCGCATCCCAGCCAATCACCATTAATTTCTTATTCTTCTTTTCGCTCATCTCCTTCGCCTTTTTTCTCCTCTGTCTTATTTTCTTCTGCTGCCCTGGCTTTCTTTGCCTCCTCTTTCGCAGCGCGCCATAAGTCTAATCCCACATGGCCAAGAGCAAGTACTCCTAACGACCCACTCGGGCCAATCTTCACTTCTTTCTTATTGTCTTCCATCATAACCTTGCTGAAAGGCATAAAGTTAAGACTTTTTAAGGCTCCAAAGGCTATCTATGCCTGTTGATCTGTCATTTATAACGGACATTCCAAAATTTACGTTCAAAACACCGCTGCTTACCATCACTCACGTATTTTTGTATGTTTCCTAGTGCAAAGGCTATTTTTTACATTTGTCTTTATTCAAGCAAGCAATGGAAAGTGAAACCCAAAATACCTACGACACCCCCGAAACCTACACTACGAGAATTCTGGTGATTGGAGCGGGTGGTCAAATCGGATCAGAACTGGTAGATTACCTTAGAAACAAACATGGCGTAAATAATGTGATCAGTTCGGACTTGCGACAATTGGAGGTTGACGCTCCCTTTGAAACTCTGAACGTCATGGATGACTCGGCGCTTCGAAAAATTGTTTCTGATTATGAAGTTTCCGAGGTCTATTTGCTTGCTGCGTTGCTTTCTGCAACTGCAGAAAAAAACCCAAAGCTCGGCTGGGATTTGAACATGCAGGGTCTGTTTAATGTTTTAAATCTGGCCAAAGAGGGCTTAATAAAAAAAATCTTCTGGCCCAGTTCTATTGCTGTTTTCGGACCACATACTCCGGGTGAAAATACTGGTCAGCATACGGTAATGGATCCAACCACCGTTTATGGAATTTCCAAGCTGGCGGGCGAACGTTGGTGTGAATATTACCACCTTAAACATGGTGTAGACGTTAGAAGCATCCGCTACCCTGGGTTAATAAGCTGGAAGTCTCAGCCAGGTGGAGGAACCACCGATTATGCTGTGGACATTTTCTACGGAGCCTTAAAAGAGCAAAAATATACATGCTTTTTGTCTGCCAACCGGGCTTTACCCATGATGTATATGGACGATGCCATTAAAGCAACCGTCCAGCTTATGGAAGCGCCTGCACATCAAATAAAAATCCGCTCGAGTTACAATTTAGGTGGCATTTCATTTACACCGGAACAAATAGCCGAAGAAATTCGCAAGCACATACCTGAGTTTACAATGGATTACGACATTGATTTTCGTGATCAGATTGCTCAATCCTGGCCTAATTCGATAGACGACTCCCGGGCACATTCAGACTGGGGTTGGGTACATCAATACGATTTGACGGAAATGGTTACCACCATGCTTAAAAATTTATCTAAAAAACTTGAATTGGCGATCTAAAGTGATTCATCCTTGATTTTCAGTCATTTGTCATACCAGAGCGAACCTTGGCACGTGAGTTGCGTAAACACGTTATCGACACTTTATTGTGTTTCATCGAAAACGTTTATGAAAAGTTGAAGAATATAGTTAGTTTAGAAACTGGATTAGCCCCCTGCTTATGAAACTGTTAAATTTTACACTTGCACTACTGCTCATTATAGGGTTATCGCACAGTGGTCTTGCACAACCACTTGAATACCAAGGTAGGACTATCAATCAGACCATCGACGGGAAGAAAGAAGGTCCGTGGGTGATTTTTGCCAAAATGAGAAACCTGAAAGGTTACCAGCCGGATGACAAGTATGAAGAAGGTGATTACAAGTCAAACCGCAAGACCGGAATCTGGAAAAGATACTATGCCAGCGGCAATCTGAAAAGTGAAATCACCTATTCTAATGGTCGTGCCAGTGGTGCATTTACAACTTATTACGACGAGCCTGGAAAGGTCGAAGAACAAGGCAATCAGAAAGGCCGTGTGCTCACGGGTTCATTCAAAAGGTACCATCCTAATGGCACAATAGCGCAGGAGAAAAACTTCAATGACAAAGGGCAATCTGAAGGTCCTCAGAAATACGTTTTCGAAAATGGTGTGGTAGAATTGGAATTCACTACTAAAGCCGGTGTGGAAACTGGTACGGCTACCAGAAGATACCCTAATGGCGACATTAAAGAAGTAGTTGAATACGGAGCCGGAGGGGTTGTTGAAAAGCGTGAGCAAAAAGAACGGGTAAATCCTCCTGTTGATCTGGACAAGGACAAGGAGGACGCCAAAGAAACCGAGAAAGTTGGTGGTACCATACAAGATGATGGCAAGGAAGTGTCGGTTGTGTCAATACCCGATGGAAAAAGAAAAGTATACAACGATAATAAAGATATTTGGATGGATGGAACCTTCGAAGGCGGACGCCTGAAAGATGGTAAACTGTACATCTATGATTCCGACGGACTGCTTGAAAAAGTTGAGATTTATAAAAACTTTAAATACGCCGCCGACGGTGTAATCGAATTTTAGAAACGACTCTACTTCGAGTTACAAAGGTTGGGTTCCGATAGATCGGGATTCAACCTTTTTCTTTTTACTTTGTACCCTATATCAAAAGAGCGAATGCGTAAGTTTCTAATTATACTCTGCCTACCGGCATTGATCCTTTCCTGCGGAGAAGATGAAGTGACCCCAAACCCGGTTAACCCGGACCCGGTAATTCCTGCGAAACCCAAAGTACAGACACCCGATTTTAACGCGGATTCAGCTTATAAATATGTCCAGGAACAACTTGCTTTCGGGCCCCGGGTTCCAAATACCGCTGCACACGATAGCTGTGCCGAGTACCTAAAAGATAAATTTCTTTCGTTCGGATTAGACCTTTTGGTTCAGGAAGGCGAAGTAACGGCCTACACCAACTCCGTACTTAAAATACAAAACATCATTGGCCGGTTCCATAAGGAGCGAAAAAACCGAATCATGCTATGCGCCCATTGGGATACGCGGCACATTGCAGACAGAGATCCGGACAACCCGAAGGGAGCAATTGACGGAGCCAACGACGGAGCAAGCGGAGTTGCTGTAATACTTGAAATGGCCAGGCAGATTGCTGCTTCAGATCCAAAAATAGGAGTAGATTTTATCCTGTTCGATGCAGAAGATTATGGCTCTCCGCAATTACAGCCCGGAATGATGGCGCATTCTCAGTTGAATGACACCTGGTGCCTGGGATCACAATATTGGGCAAAAAACCCGCCTATTCCCGGGTACAAGCCGCAATTCGGCATTTTGTTGGACATGGTAGGTGCTGAAAACGCAACTTTTCCGAAAGAGTTAATTTCTTTACAGCATGCCGGCCCGTACGTACACGCTATTTGGGATAGAGCCAGAGAACTTGGATATCAAAATTATTTTATCCCCAGAGCAATCGGAGGTATTACGGATGATCACAAGTATGTCAACGAAATTGCGGGAATTCCGACTTTAGACATTATCCACTACAGACCTGGAGCCGGAGATTTTGGGATGTTTCACCACACCCACGGAGACAATATTGGCATAATTAACAAGGAAACTTTGCGTGTAGTCGGCCACGTTTGTTTAGATGTTATTTACCAGGGGTTATAATTTTTCAAAAAAATGTAACCTTTTAAGGTTAAAAACGTCAACATAGTAGTTACTCCCTACTACCAAAACTATTTACTACGATGTTGAAATTGAAACTCCTCCTGGTGTTTTCGATGATTACGGTCACGGCAATTTCGCAAACACCAACATCCGCTCCCAATGCCTTCGATGATGAAGGCAGAAAAACTGGTCTCTGGGCTGTTTATGCCCGCGAGAAGAACCTGGAGGGCTATCCTCCTGACGCGGTTTATGAAATCGGACCTTACGAGAAAGACAGGAAACAAGGAATCTGGACCAGGTTTTTTGCGTCCGGTCGCAAGTGGTCGGAAATCAACTATGAAAGGGGTAGAAAACGGGGAGCATTCAAAATTTACCGAGACTCAGATAAAAATCCTCTTTACGAGGAAGGTGCTATGACGCCTAATGGGCAAACGATGGTTGGTCAACATACGATGATTAGTGAAGATGGAGTAAAGCTTATCGAGAAAAATTACGATGAAAATGGACGTATGGAAGGTAAGCAGATCATGCGTTATCCAAATGGTCAGGTTCAGGTAGAGTTTGAAAAGAAGGATGGTAAAAACGTAGGCACAACCACTTACTACTACGAAAATGGAGATGTTAAGAAAACCATTGAGTACAATGATGATGGTACGGTAAAAGAAACGAAGGAGTTGGATAGGGTTAATCCTCCGTTCAAACCTGAAAAACCAGTAGAGAAGACGAAAAAAGCACCACCAATTCCAAAAGGACTGCACTATCAGGAAGGCGGCAAGAAAATTGACGTGGTAAAAATCAATGACTGTAGGAAGCTCTTCAACGATGCCGGCGATATTGTGTATGACGGATGCTTTGAAAAAGGTGAATTCAAAGAGGGCAAGCTTTACATTTATGATGAGGATGGCTTACTTCACCATATTGAAGTTTATAAGGATTTTCGATATGCGGGCAATGGAGTTATTGGTAAAGACTGATTAATGTTATATTCGGATTGTAAACAGTTGATGGTGGCCAGTTGGTAGTTATCCCACGCGATAAGCAGGCTTGTTCGGTTTCCGAACTACCAACCAAAAACTACCAACCAGAAAGCAGGTTCAATGTCCGATAAAAAACTTTTTCTTCTCGACGCATTTGCGTTAATCTACCGATCTCATTTTGCGTTTATTAAGAATCCCAGGATCAACTCCAAAGGTCTTAACACGTCTGCGGTTTTTGGATTTTGCAACACGTTACTCGAGGTGCTGCGCAAAGAGGAGCCTTCTCACATAGCCGTTGTTTTCGATGCTCCTGCAACGACTAATCGTGCGGAAGAATACGCTGACTACAAAGCAAACCGGGAGGAGATGCCTGAAGATTTGCGAGCCGCATTGCCTTATGTAAAGGAGCTAATTGACGCCTTTAATATTCCAATGGTTGTGCTTGATGGTTACGAAGCTGACGACCTGATAGGAACGCTTGCCAAACAGGCAGAACAAGAAGGGTTTACAACGTACATGATGACTCCTGATAAGGATTTTGGACAGCTGGTTTCTGAAAACATATTCATGTATCGGCCTGGTCGTGGAGGAAAACCTGCTGAAAAATGGGGTATTCCCGAAGTATGCGAGCGATTTGAAGTAGATGATCCCTTAAAGGTCATCGACATTCTGGGTCTGTGGGGTGATGCGGTAGATAACATCCCTGGCATTCCTGGCATTGGTGAGAAGACATCAAAAAAATTGGTGGCTCAATATGGAAGCGTAGAAGGGTTAATTGAGCACGCGCACGAACTGAAAGGCAAACAAAAGGAAAACGTGATCAATTTTGCCGAACAGGGTTTACTATCTAAGAAACTAGCCACGATTATCACAGATGCTCCGGTTCAATTTGATGAAACGGCATATCGTGTTGAAGCCCCTAATGAGGAGAAAATCCTAAGCCTGTTTAGTGAACTGGAGTTCAGAACTCTTGCAAAACGCGTTTTAGGCGAAAACGTTACGATTAAGCAGCCTGCAACAGCCGGTGATCAAATGGATTTGTTCGCCTCGGCAAACGGTAGTGAATCCCCTGGAGAAACTGAATTGGCAGAGGTGCGAACCATTGAGGATGTAAAACCAGACTATAAAATGCTAACCACCGGACCGGAAAGAGCAGAACTTGCCAAGCTTCTGAACTCGGTTAAATGCTTTTGTTTTGATACTGAAACTACTGGCGTAGACCAGCAAACCGCACAGCTGGTTGGCTTGTCATTCTCAACCAAAGCAAAAGAGGGTTATTACGTCCCCGTTCCAGCGGATTATGAACAAGCTAAAGCTATCGTCCTGGAGTTTTCAGTGCCCTTTACAAATGAATCAATTGAGAAGGTCGCTCAGAACATTAAATATGATCTGACCATTCTCAGACGCTACGGACTAGACATTAAAGGCCCGTTGTTCGACACGATGATTGCCCATTACCTGTTTCAGCCCGACATGAAACACGGGATGGACATTCTCGCCGAAACGTATCTGCGCTATAAGCCAATTTCCATAGAAACACTGATTGGGAAAAAAGGTAAGAAACAACTGAGCATGGCAGATATAGAACCCGAAAAGGTTAAAGACTATGCGGCTGAAGATGCAGACATCACTTTACAACTAAAGGAATTGTTTGAACCAAAACTGAAAGAAGGGAACATTGAAGAACTGTTTAGGGAAATGGAAATCCCGCTAACAAAAGTTCTTACCAAAATGGAAATGGAAGGTGTAAATCTGGACGTAGAAGTTCTCTCAGCCTTTTCCGAAGAATTGGGCGAATCCCTAATAAAACTTCGCGACTCGATCCTTAATCATGCCGGCACTGATTTTAACGTAGACTCTCCTAAGCAGCTTGGAGAAGTTCTATTCGACCACATGCAGATTGACGCCAAAGCCAAGAAAACCAAAACCGGTCAGTATCAAACCAATGAAGACACCCTCCAAAAATTGGTAGGAAAACATCCGATTATCGAAGACATTCTTGATTACCGATCACTTCGAAAGCTGAAATCTACTTATGTAGATACATTGCCTGGTCTGGTCAATCCCAATACCGGTCGGATTCACACCAGCTATATGCAAACCGTGGCTGCTACCGGTAGACTCAGTTCTAATAATCCAAACCTTCAAAATATCCCGATCAGAACGGAAAAGGGAAGAGAAATCCGAAAAGCATTCATACCAAAAGATAAGGAACACATATTGCTGGCCGCCGATTACTCTCAAATTGAGTTACGCATTATTGCAGCTCTATCAGAGGATAAAGACATGATTGAAGCGTTCAAATCCGGTACAGATATCCATTCCGTTACGGCCGCCAAGGTATTTGATGTAGGAATCGAAGAGGTAACACGTGAGCAGAGATCGCGGGCAAAAATGGTGAACTTCGGAATTATCTACGGCATTAGTGCTTTTGGCCTTTCCCAGAGACTCGGTATCTCCAGAAAAGAGGCAAAAACCATTATCGACAACTATTTTGAAAAGTACTCAAGGGTAAAGGCCTACATGGATGAAAGTATAGAGTTTGCCCGAAAAAACGGCTATGTGGAAACCATTAAACAACGCCGGAGGTATTTGAAGGACATTAATTCTGCAAATGCGGTAGTAAGAGGGTTTGCCGAACGCAATGCCATTAATGCACCCATTCAGGGGTCTGCGGCCGACATAATAAAATTAGCCATGATTGACATTGATCATGAAATGGAGAAAGAAGGGCTCCAATCGCGCATGATACTTCAGGTTCACGATGAATTGGTATTCGATGTTTATAGGCCTGAATTAGAAAAAGTTAAGGGAATTGTGAAACACTGTATGGAAAATGCCGTTGAAATGGACGTCCCTCTGACTGTGGAAATGGATACTGGTGATAATTGGCTTGATGCACACTAGTATTAAAATAGTAAATTGTAACTGCTGCAAAGACACAAATCAATGAATCAAACCGGAAAATCAAATCTGTTCCCCTTAAGGGGCAATCGCGTGATTATTTTAATCCAACTATCCATTCTAACGACTCTGCTGGTTGGATGTGGTAGCGAGGAAAGCACTCCCAATCCTACAGCGGATTTAACTACCAATCCGATTGATGAAAACGATCCGGAACTAACGGAGAAAGTGGAAGCGATAGAAAACATCTTCTATTCAGTGCCTTCTCCATCCGTTACAATGAACATACTTGAAAATGCTGGTGCCGTCTTTGATATTCAACTAACCAACGACCCGAAGGCGTTGGATAGATATACCGATAAAACTTCAAGAGCATTAAACATGGGAGTTTATGGAGCCGATGTGAATTATTGTTCAGCTTTTGATAAAATGTCTGACGTGATGATATTGCTCGCCTGTACCAGAAGCCTTGGAGATGAACTGGGGTTAGGTAGTGTGTTTGATCAGGAAGTAATGGATCGTCTGGAAGAAAACAGGGATATTCCGGATTCTGTGCAGTCAATTATTACCAAAACTTTCTGGGATATAGAATCCAAACTAAGAGATGATGGTAGACCAGAGTTGGTGGCCATGATTGTAATTGGAGGATGGGTAGAAGGAATGAACATTGCCTGCGGACAAGCAAAAATTAACGCAAACAATGAGCAGATGATTGATCAAATTGCAGGCCAGGCAGCTTCTCTGGAGAGCGTAATCGGGTTGGCCAATAAATACCAGGCTAGCGACCCTGTAATGAAAGATCTTCTGGACAAACTAAACGATCTGAAAACGTCTTTTGATAAAATGGAAGTAGTAGAGTCGGCTGGTGCCGGAGGAACGGATGATGAGGGAATTCCAACAATTGGCAAGAAAATTGAAAGATCATTATCACCTGAACTACTCGAAGAAATTACTGTGAAGGTATACAACATACGCGAACAGATCATCGAATAGTTAAATCTGACTTTATGAAACATACAACACTTATCATTGCCGCCCTGTTAACGCTGGGTGTAAATAGCTTTTGCTTTGATGCTGAAGCTCAATGTAGAGGATGGGTAAAAAGAAATTGCCTCCCGGAAATCGAAGAAGAAGGTTTCACGTTTAGCGGACAAATGAATACCGCAGTCTTAAACCAGGGTGAAACAGCGGACATCACAATTACCTTTAACAAAGGTCAAACACATCGTTTAATGGTCTGCTGCCAGGACATACTTGGTGAAGTTGTATTTAAACTGATGGATAAGGATAAAAACGTTGTCTACACCAGCGAAGGCAAGGAGGAAAACTACTACGACTTCAAGGTGGAATCCACACAACAGTTAATTCTGGAAATTGTGGTTCCCGAAGGAGGCAATACACATGGTATTGCGCACCATGGCTGTGTCTCTATCATCCAGGGATACCGATAAACTGACCATTATTTCTTCCTGCACCTGATTCTGGCCCAAATTGGCTAAATTCAGAGAGTGTCTATGAAAAATTCGAGACGTGATTTCCTGAAGAAAGCCGCAATTAGTGGTGTAGCCTTAGAAACAGGTCTGCTCCTTGCGTCAGGTATAGTAGGGTGTTCTGATCAAAACTCCAACAGCAATTTACCACCACCAACCAACCCCAACGAAGAAAATTATTGGCTGGGAATACAAAAGCTATTTCGCCTGCCTAAAGCGCCTACTTACTTCAATAATGCTGGATTAGGAGCAACTCCAAATCCCGTTTTGGACGCCTTAGTACAACACCTTACTGAATTTGAGGATTCTGTGATATCGGGGCATCGTTATATAGACGATTACCGAAATTATATTGCAGGAGTTTTGAATTGCCCTTCTGAGGATCTTTGCTTTACGCGAAATGCGACCGAAGGCATGAACATTGTTGCCAACGGAATCAAACTTCAAGAAACAGATGAAGTTTTACTGACTAATCACGAACACGTAGGAGCCACCATCCCATGGATTAGTGCGACCAACCGAGCTGGAGCAAAGCTTAAATTGGTTGAGCTTGACTTAACCGGAGAAAACAATCTGCAGAATATTAAGTCAGCCATTACCAGGAACACGAAAATCATTGTGTGTTCACATGTTACCTGTACCACAGGTATGATTCTACCTGTAAAAGAGCTTAGTTCGTGGTGCAAAGAGAATGGTATTCTGCTGTGCATTGACGGTGCTCAGGCTGTTGGAATGATCCCGGTGGACTTAACCGAGATTGATCCTGACTTCTATACAACAAGTGGCCATAAGTGGGTTTTTGGCCCCAAGGGAACAGGGTTATTCTACGCGTCTAAACGAAACCTTGATCAAATTGGCTCGGCGCATGTTGGGGCATACTCGGATGCAGAATACAATTTGGCAGACAGAGTGTTTAAACCTCATCCCAACGCCGGAAGGTTCGAATACGGGACGAGAAATATTGCCATGTATGCAGCATTAAAGGCAGCATTCGAATTTACTTCCTCAATTGGTTTTGAAAAATTGGCCAGCCGGGGAATGGAACTAACTTCCTACCTGTCTGGTCAAATAGAAAATTCGGTGACGATTCTATCTCCTTTGTCAGATACCTATCGCTCTTCGATACTTACGTTTAAAGCAAATACAATCTCCTACGGAGATTTTCAGAACGAACTTCAGGCAGATCAAAAGTTTAAGGTTCGGGGTATCTACGAAGCCGACCTAGATGCTATCCGAATCTCAATGGCATGCTACAACACAGAAAACGAAGTGGATGAACTAGCCAAGTGGATTAACAGAATCGCCGGGAACTAGCACTTCCTCTATTTACTCGATTATCAAAGTTCTTGTAAGCGAAGCCGTACCAACGTTTAGTTTTACCAGATACATACCGGCAGATTGTCCTGAAACATCTAATTGAATCGTATTTTTCCCCTCTGGAAGCGAGCCAATAGGAACGGTTTTCACAAGTTGACCCACCGAATTATAAAATTCTGCCGAAGCCGTCTCCGAATTGAGCAGGGTAAACTGCAAATTAAGATCATCCGAAGTCGGATTTGGAAACAACTGCATATCCCGGATAATCTCCTCATCAGGCACACTCACAACTGCATTCAAATTGATGTCGTCTACGTAGAGGTTATTACCTCCACCACCAACGTAAACAATTTTGAATCGGAAATCAGAGGTCCAGAAAGTTGAATTTATATTGGTAACAGAAACAGTTGCCCATTGCGAAGAGGATGGAACAAAAGTGCCCCCCTGATCAGGAGCTGTTGAGATGCTCGCTGCGGTAATGTTCTTTCTAAGTGCCCAGCTATTTCCACAATCGGAACTGGCCCAAACCTCTAATTTATCTGCATTAGAAGATGTTCTTTTAGCAAAAGCATACTTAAAATCTAACGTTACCGAGGTTGCGAAACTTAAATTTATCGTACTACTAATAAAACTATCGTCGCTACCACTATTCGGACTTGAGTTGTCTAGCATAATACATCGTGAACTTCCGCCTGCACCAGTACTTCCAGTGAGTTCCCATTCTTGTGATGATTCTTCCTGATTCACTACAAACCACTCTGGGTCCGGCAAAGTAAACATCGTCTCAAATCCTTCAGAAAACGGCGCTACTCTGCCAGTAGCAGGTAGTACGTTGATGTAAGCAGACTTCGTTGTGCTTGTAGTAGAACTCCCATCGGTTACCTCAAGCGTTACGGCGTAAGTGCCGGCATTTGTATAAACCACTCCAGGGTTCTGCAAAGTAGAACTAGCCGGTGAAGCTCCGCTAAATGTCCAGGTCCATCCGGTTACATTATTAAAAGACATGTCGGAAAAGCGAACCGAGTCGCCAACACATACTTCGTAATTGTCAGCCGCAAAATCAGCCTTACACAATCCATCTGCTGGAGAAATTACACCTACCGCTGTTAAGTTGGAAGTAGTCCAAATGTTGTTTCGCCCTCCTGCCGACGAGGTAATCGCTGACCTCATTCTGTCGACCTGTCCTTGTGTGAACATTTTAGAACAGTACGAATATTCCATGTAGTTTTCCACGTTGTCTAACTGGTTAAAACCCCAGTACGCATTATCCCCGGAGCAAGTGTTTGATGAAGTGTTACAAGAAGTCACCCCTATACATTCGGGTGTATCGTCTACTCCATCGTCATCAGAACAGCTGGATGCGTTTCCAGGGTTGTTATTTGGTCCCCAAAGATGACTTAAGTTAAGCCAATGTCCTACTTCATGCGTAAGCGTTCGGCTTCTTCCTACAACACTGGTTCCAATGCTGCCCACATACGTATGCTGCACCCAAATTCCATTTGACATTCCCGTTCCCGACCACCCAGGGTTTGTAGTATATCCCGCGGCACCACCAATATCTACCGCCACATATATGTTAAGGTATTCATCTCCAGGCCAATTGCCCTGATAAACGTCGTTACCATTTCTGATTGCCTGAATCTGATCTCCCCCGTCGTCTCCAACAAAAGTTAGGTAAGTGTTGGTTCGGGTAACTCCTCGGAAACAATCACCATTTGGAGCCTTTGTAGCCAAAGCAAATTCAATTTCAGCGTCAGAAGGCATCCCTGCAAAATTGACGTGGACCGAAGATGCGTCTGCATTCAAAAGCCTGAAATCACGGTTCAAAATTTCAACTGCATCCTCTATTTGCTCGAAGGAGATGTTTTCCACTCCGTCCTGATGCATTACGTGAAAAACAACCGGAATGGTATAAACGGTTCCCGCTTTAGCTTGCGGATTAGAATCCTGGTTCTTTTTGAACTCCTGATATTCTCTCTCCAAAGCTTTCTGTTGTTTTTCGTACATGATACGCATTGAAGGATGCTTTTCAAACATTTCCTGCATTTTCCAATGTGTTCCGCAGTACTCAACAGACTCACCGGGGCGAATCCCTAAATGTCTCTGTTCCTGACGTTTCTCAGCAACGGTTTGTTCTCCAGATTGAGCAAAAACTGATGTGGTTAAGATGGCAAATGAAAGCGTAGCTACCAGTAATTTTTTCATTTGTTTCCGAATTAAATTTGTGCGTTTAATCGCCTCATTGGGGTGTGCTACCCAGCAAAGCATAATAAATTTAAGAAATACAGAAACGCAGACGGAAAAACTGTTATGAATGGTCGGTAGCCTGTCATTAAGTATTTAGATTTACTGTTGGACGCATCTGATTGCGTTCTTTAAAACTATGGGCGACCAAACTGGATAGATATGTACATTTAGGCCATGAAGCTACTATCTGTTTGTACCAGTTTGTTATTAATATTCCTTTACTCCTGTGGAAATGAGGAGGAAACCCCAGGCCACAGTAAATCACTAACTCCTGATATGCCTGTTGAACAAGACCTGGAACCAAGCCAGGGCGAATTTGACATCATTCCTGACACGCTTCCCCAGCCTATTAATACGGTTAGCAGCATTGACAGCAATTATATTCCTACGAGAGAAGATAACACCATTAAAGATGTTATCGCCAATTTTTACAACGGCACGTGCATTTTAAAGCGAGGCTCCCAAACAGAAGGAAAAATCACGGGAGAATATGTAGAGCTAGAGGTTGGCCAATCCGAAATTATCAGCGGTTATGTAGATGCACCTGAAATTCCAAGCGCTAAAATTGCCTGGATGTATTTCGGCAAGCTTAAAAACACCCTGGATGTTGATTTTGTAAAGGTTTCAATACTCTACGGTGATCATGAGAAATCAACAAACGACTATTCACTGGCAGATTTACAATTGGTGCAGGATAAGGTGAACGTAATTTCCACTTTAAACGACCACATTGCATCTGGTGATAAGGACAAAGTCCGCAGTATGATGTCTACAGATTTATACGACTTTCCTGCAGATGAAATTGTTTCCAACCTGGATACGGTTGAAACCATATGCGGAAAACCAACCGGTATAGACCTTTATTCTTTTCAGTTTTACGAACTGGCTCTACAGGCCAAAGGTGTGTCTGATGTAGCTAACAACCAGCGAATTCTCCATATATCGTATACCTTAAAGCGCGAAAAGCAAAGCCACGAATGTAGTGCAGAGTTTTACGCAGATTTCAAAAATGACGAGATCATTCTCTTGAAGTACATTTACTAGAAATCCCGGCAGTCGTTCAGACTACTACTCTACCATCAGGCGCCTGGTAAGCTCAGAATTTCCAGCTACCATTCGAATCAGGTACATACCCTGAGGGAAAGTGCCTACATCAATTGACAGGCGCTGTTCACCTGAAGCCAACCCGCTGTGCATTTCCGAAGAAACAAGTTTCCCGACCACGTCCATTATCTGAATCTCTACATCTTGAGGTTGATTCAACTGAAACTCAATATTGGCCACATCGGTAGTCGGGTTTGGATAAACGTTAAATTGACTAATACTGTTCAAGTCATCAATATCAGTAGAGGTGTCAATATTGATATCATCCACGTAAATGTTGTTCCCTCCCCCACTGGTAAACGTGATTTTGAATCGGAAATTAGAGGTCCAGAAAACACTGGTTAAATTGGTAATATCAACTGTAGTCCATTGTGATGCTGTTGGCGTAAAGCTGCCTCCCTGAACCGGAGCCGTAGGTAACGATGCGGAAGAAATATTCTTTCTCAACGACCAGGTAGCCCCGCAATCTGAGCTCGCCCATACCTGTAAGATATCACTATTCGAGGTGTTTCTTTTAGCAAACGCGTACTTAAAAGACAGCGTAACGGTGCTTACCGATGAAAGGTCTATGGTATTGCTGACAAACTCATCCTTGTTACCAGCATTACTGCCATTGTTCAACACTCGAATGGATTTTGATCCGGTAGCAGCTGCAGCAGTGGTGATTGCCCATCCGAAACTTCCATCCGGATTCTCCACAAACCAATCGGTTGTAGGTATTGACGAAATTGACTCAAAACCTTCCTGAATCGGAGCCAAACGGCCTACTGCAGGCAATACCGTTATGTAAGCTGTTTTGGTTTCTGTAACTGTGGAAGATCCGTCTGATGCTTGTAAGGTAACTGCATACGTACCTTCCGTATTATAGGTAATAGAAGGGTTTTGCACAGTTGACGAGGAAGGTGATCCTCCTGCAAAGGACCAGTTCCAACCTGTAACATTATGGTAGGAATCATCTATAAAGTTCACCACATCACCTTCGCAAATAACCAACTCATCGGCCGCGAAATTTGCTTTACACAGTGTTAATGGTCCATTGGCTCCGGTAGCATTCAAATTGGAAGTCGTCCAAAGGTTATTTCTCCCACCCGTGCTGGAAGTAATCGCTATTCTCATTCGGTCTACCTGACCTGGAGTAAACATCTTCGAACAGTAAGAGTACTCCATATAATTTTCTACGTTATCAAGGTTTCCGTCGCAAGTAGTTCCACTTAAATTACAACTTGTCCACCCCATCGTTTGTGGTGTATCCGCTACCCCGTCGGTACCACAGCTAACACCAGGGTTATTGTTTCCACCCCAGGGGTGTGATAGATTTAGCCAATGCCCCACTTCGTGGGTAAGTGATCTCGATCTGAAAATACTCGCGGTTTCTATCGACCCTACATAAGTGTGTTGAATCCAAATACCGTTCGCCATTGACGTTCCCAGGGAGCCCCCACTTGGATTAAACGTATAGCCGGCGGCGCCTCCAATATCGGCTGCCACAAAAATATTTAGATACTCATCTCCTGGCCATAAGCCCTGATACACATCATTATGATCAACAATTTCCTGTACTTGATCAAATCCACTTGAACCATCGAAAGTAAGTGGACTTTCAGTTCTGGTAATTCCATTGAAACAATCCCCGTTAGGCGCTTTGGTTGCCAGGGCAAATTCAATTTCAGCATCCGCCGGAACTCCTGAAAATCCAGCCACAACCGAACCTGCATCTGTATTTTGCAGACGGAAGTCTCGATTTAAAATAGCAACTGCATCCAGAACCTGGTCGTAGGAAATATTCTCGATACCATTTTGATGAAGTATATGGAATACAACTGGGATGGTATAAACGGTTCCCGCCTTTGCCTCCGGATGTGATTCTTTATTCTCGATATACTCCTGGTAGTCTCTTTCCAGAGCTTCTTGTTTCTTTTCATAGAGCAATCTCATGGACGGATGTTTTTCAAACATCTCCTGCATCTTCCAGTGCGTTCCACAATATTCAAGGGTTTCACCTTCCCGAATTCCAAGCTCTCGCTGTTCAGCTCTTTTCTCCTGTACCGACTTATCAGCGTCTTGCGCCAATGCACCAAATCCCACTAAAGTTGCCGCCAGGACAACCATCATCAATCTTCTCATAGGTTCTTCTAATTAACAAAGCAGTAAATCGGACAGAGGGGCGTAAATCCAGAGTATCCCGATTCAAGTGTTACAAATTTACCAAAGAACCCACGCATTTGGGTCTGTTAGCAGACCAAAGGCATAAAAATACAAGGGAACGGAGGATTTGAACTAGGGGAGGGTTAATACGCACAGTTGTTGAAAATATCTTTAACATCTATGATATTCCGGGTATTGGCTAACCTCGTCACGAATTGAAATTGTGCTGTGATCAGGCCACCCAAATTTGTAAAAGACGATGGATACAGCTTCAACCAATACTCAACTATTTATTTCAAGAAGCCTTTCTACATCTTTAATGGTGCCGAAAACCACAAGCGTATCTGTCTCGTAGATCATAGTTTCCGATCCGGCGACACCGATTGTGTGTTGCTCCTTTACTATTTCGCCGTTCACTTCCTCTTCGAACTCCCGTTTTAGCGTTACCAACGTCAGGCGATATTTATCTCTCAGGCCTATGTCGCCAACAGTTCTGTTAGCTATGCCCTTTGGAGTTTTAATCTCGGCGATTTCGTAGTTATCAGGTAGCTGCAAAAAGGCAATTATATTCGGGTTCATTAAGGTTTCAACCACATTCTCCGCTACCTCATCTTCCGGAGTAAGTATTTCTTTTATTCCGATACGTTCCAGGATAGTGCGTTGTTGTTCGCCACTGGCTCGTGCAATAATGCGTGGAATCCCCAGATCAAGTAAGTGTACACAGGTAAGAATAGTCGCCTCAAAGTTTTCACCAATTGCCACTACGCATGCATCTACGCTTTCAATACTTTGAGCAAGCAAGTTCTTTTTGTCTGTGCAATCCATTGCTACAGCCAGAGCCACGTCTTCCTTGATCAACTCAATCTTATCTTCGGAAGTGTCGAAGCAAAACACTTCCGAACCCTTTCGTGCCAACTTAAGAGCAATGTGGTACCCGTACCGACCAACACCAATAACTGCAAATTTATTGCCTTCCATTTCTATCTAAATTAATCCTTTACTCCAATTTCCAACGCCTGATTTAAATCCTCCAATAAATCTTCAGGATCTTCCACTCCTACACTCAAACGGATTAGCGAGTCTAAAATGCCAATCTTCTCGCGTTCTTCTTTCGGTATAGCAGCGTGGGTCATGGTTGCAGGGTGCCCTATTAGTGATTCTACTCCTCCCAGTGACTCGGCTAATGCAAAGAGTTTTACTGTTTTGATAACGCCCATAGCATCTTCTTTTTTGTTGCCTTTCAAACTGAATGACACCATGCCTCCAAAATCGCTCATTTGTTCCCTCGCCACGTTGTGGTTAGGATGGGATTCTAGCCCCGGCCAATAGACCTTGTCAACTTTAGGATGCACGGATAAAAATCGAGCAATACGCGCACCATTTTCACAGTGTCTTTGCATCCGCAAATGCAAGGTTTTTAACCCTCTGAGCACTAAAAAAGCATCCATAGGCCCACATACTGCTCCGGAGGAGTTCTGAATTCTGGACATCTCAGCTGCGATGGCCTGGTTGTTTGTTACCAGTGCTCCCATTACCACGTCTGAATGACCACCAAGATACTTTGTGGCTGAATGCATTATGATATCCGCACCCAAATCAAGAGGGGTTTGCAAGTAAGGTGTGGCAAACGTATTATCGACCCCCAGCCATAGGTTATTCTTACTCGCTACCTCAGCCAAAGCCCTGATGTCAATAATATTCAACATAGGGTTAGTAGGAGTTTCCACCCAAATTAGCTTTGTATTGTGGTTCACCGCAGCTTTTACGTTCTCAATGTCGGCCATAGAGACAAAATGGAACTTAATCCCATACGATGCGAAGATGGTCGTAAACAGACGGTAGGTTCCCCCGTATAAATCATTGGTAGCAATTACCTCGTCTCCCGGTTTAAGCATCTTCATAATGCAGTCAATGGCCGCCATTCCCGAACCAAAACAAGCTCCGTACTGCCCATTTTCTAACTCCGCTATTGCTCTTTCCAGAGTGTTTCTGGTAGGATTCGCTGTTCGTGAGTATTCATAGCCCTTGCTTTCTCCAACTGCCTGCTGCACGTAAGTTGAAGTTTGAAAAATTGGCGTCATGATGGCTCCGGTAGAAGGGTCGGGTTCTACACCTGCATGTACAGCTTTAGAGCCAAAACTTAAATCCTTTACTTCTGCCATAGCAATGCGAAAGTACGAATAGCCTGAAATCTGGAAAGCATCTAAAGTGTACTTGAAAGTGCAATATTTTGTTCTGATATTTGAACCGTGAGACTTTTGATACTGACCCTGCTGATCCCGCTAATAACCTGCGCCGGAGAACCCCAAATTCTATCCGGCCCGTTTCAGGGACATACCTCCCCCAGAGAAATGAAAATATGGTTCCTTGCCAAGGACACAGACAATGTGCGTTATGAACTTGTCAACGACGGGGATAGCTCGGAATTTCATTCGGGAAAGGCCACGGCGCTGCCTGGTATGTGTCGAAAAAACGAATGTCCATTTAAGTTGCACATTAAGGATCTAAAAGAGGCGGCCAATTACACACTGAACCTGTACGTCGGTGATGTTGCATTATGCTCTGAAGCGGTGAGCACCATACGCAACTATGAAGTAGATGAGTTCTCTTTTCTGGTAGGCTCTTGTGCATTTATAGGAACCGGGAAGGACAGATTCTACAAACTGTGGAATAGCACACGGATGTTTAATACGCTAGCAGAAGAGCAGGAAGGTGATTTTATGTTGTGGATGGGCGATAATGTTTACCTGATGGGCAACGAAATTAAATCAAGAGACAAAACTGTAAAACGTTACAATAAGGTAAGACAACACCCGAAGCTCAACCGTTTCATGAAAACACGGTTTCACTATTCGATATGGGACGACCATGATTTTGGGCCAAATAATTCCGATGGCACTTTTGAACAAAAGGAAAAATCCAAAGAGATTTTTGACAACTACTGGTGCAATCCAAATGAGCCTTTTAGCGATGGCATCTACTACAACTTCTCGTATGGAGATATTGAGATTTTCATGCTTGATGATCGGTTTAACCGAATGGATGGGCTTGACCCGAAAGTGATGCTGGGAGACAAACAACTGGCATGGTTAAAGGAACAACTGAAGAAGTCTACTGCTACCTTCAAGCTGATCGTTTCCGGAAATCAGGTGTTGAACCAATACGATGACCACGAGAGTTTCATGCAATATGAAAAAGAAAGAGACGATCTTTTTGGATTCATTAAAGAGGAACAAATTAACGGAGTCGTTTTCTTCTCCGGCGACAGACATCATAGCGAAGTGCTTAAAAGGCAGATGCCCGGAACTTACCCGTTCTACGACATTACCTGCTCTGCTCTTTCAAGCTGGAGGTATCCATGGAGAAAGATGTTTAAGGAGGGTAAAAATGAACTGCGGCAGGGCGAACTTATTTTGAAACACAACTATGCAGTGGTAAGTATTTCGGGTATTCAACATAACCGCATTCTAACCGTAACTTTTAAGGATAAATCAAGAAAAGTGCTTCGTGAATTCAGCTTGAAAGAGCAGCAAATTTCGTTTTAACGCTTAGCCGTTTTATAAATCCACGGTTTCCCAACATAGAGGCCTTTTTTGTCTTGCTGCCGCGCAATCTTTAGTACGAAGTTTGCCTCCTCTTTTGAGAAAACCTGTTCCGTATAGATTAAATACCAGGTATCTCGTTTATTTCTGAGTACTCTGGTCTCCAATTCATACTCCCTCATCACCATCTTCTGGAATTTTTTTGCATTCTCAAGCTTACGACACGCTCCAACAACAATGTAATAGCTGTTATCCTCTGTGTCCATCACATCCAAACTATCGATGGCGGAACTTGTGTTTGAATTCCCTTCTAAATCAGAAGAGTTCTGATTTCCACTATTACCATTAGAAGAACTTGAAGGTTCATTTCCGTTTTTGTTGCTTCCACCATTTTCCGATTCACCTGATCCATTATTCTCATTAGGGTTGAAGGAGTTCTCCTGGATAAACTTCTTCAATTCTTCGGCCTGCGCCTCCTGAATTTTCTTCCACTCTTCCAACCCATCAATAATCTCTTTTATTTCCTTCTGGTTCTTCTCTATTTGTTTGTCTTGTTGCTTGTTGTGCTCCTCAATATAGTCCGTGCGCTCCAACAACTCATTCTGCCGTTCTTTAATTTTCCGTAACTCGGCATCCGAAGCATTGTCTGAAGACGCACCGCTGCCAAGCTTAATTCCCAAAACAATTTCATGCGTTCCCGTTGAGTAATTCATCAGTTGCGTTGAAGGCATCTCATAGGTATACCCCACAATTATCTTGCGGTCTATTATGCCGCCAACAGATGCAGCGTAACCCACCTGATGTCGATAAGCTAAGTTGATCCATGCAGCATCGTTATAGGCCACTTTCAAATTTCCATCGAACTGGCCTCGAATTCCTTGAGGAGTTCTATATAGGACTAACGGTGTAATTGTCCATTTTTTATTCACCAGAAAGTCATAACTCAAAGTTCCCGTAAAGTGGTTTATCAGTGAATAGAACAACTCTTTTTCCGCAAAATTATCTTCATACGTAAACGAACTCCCCAGAAGCTGCTGCCCTACCAATCCAAGCTTAAAATCTCCGAGAACGTACGCCAAACCAAAAGATGCATCAAATGAAGATGCATTTTGACTGCTTGGTAACAATGCTGCTTCAGTAGGATCCTCCGCATAGATATTCTCAAACAAAAGATTGTTCTGAGTGAGACCAGCAGAAGCTCCCATTCTGACATACTGATTCTTGGTAATATTGAACTGGTAAGAGAAGGTTGCCATGCCACTTACCCTACGGAAGATATTATTTACGTCATTGTAAGCGGTAAAACCAAAGCCTATTTTTTTGTTTGCAAGTGGCCCGTCAATGGTAAGCAATTGGGATTCAGGCGCTCCTGTAATCCCACTCCATTGTTTACGAAAATCCAAAAATATCCGGGTTTGATCGCCGCCAGCCCAGGCTGGATTCAAAAAATAAGGATTTACAAAATACTGATTGAACAATGGAGTTTGTTGGGCACTTACACCAAATGCACTCAGAACCACGATAAATAGAACAAGCTTTTTCATCTTTTATTTGTTTCTGAGCACGGTAATTGCTCCTGAGTATTTAAGCTCTGAATCGTCAAAACGGATTACGTAATAATAGGTGCCGTCAGGAAGTTGATCTGTTCCATCAACTCCATTCCAATCGTTCTGATATCCCTTTACTGAGAACACCTCACTTCCCCAGCGGTCATAAATCCAGATGTCGGCAGATTGAAAAGTTTCAATATTTCCAATGGTCCAGGTATCATTCTGTCCATTCCCATCGGGAGTAATAACATTGTAAATAACCAGCTTGTAATCCTCAATTACGTTCACAATTACGCTATCAGTATTCGAACACCCATTCAGATCGGTAATCGTGAGATAATAGACGGTGGTATCTAGTGGTGAAGCCATGGGATTAAAAACCGTATTGTCATCTAAGCCAGTCAATGGACTCCAATAAAAGCTGCTGGCTCCAATTGCAGAACCACTCAACTGTACCGAATACCCCTGAGAAATAGAAGTATCCATACCGGCTTCAACTAATGGCAAATCGTTAACGGTAACCACACGCGTTACTGAATCCGAACACCCCAGGTTCGAATTTGCAATCAACTGGACACTGTAGGTTCCAACAGCCGTATACGTATGTGATGGATCCGTAACCACCGAAGTGTCTCCATCTCCAAAATCCCAATGATAAGATAAGGTGCCAACAGAAATAGTAGATGAGTTTGTAAAGATGGCTGCATCACCCAAACAAGCATCCGTTGCTGAAAAATCGGCTAGCGGAAATGTACTCACTTGAACATCTATGGTGGTGTCATTCACGCAGCCCAGATTGGAGGTTGCTGTTAACTGTACCGAATAAGTTCCGGCATTCAAATATTGGTGTGTAGGATCTGAATCGGTAGAAGTGGTTGCATCACCAAGATCCCATGCATACGAAACAATTGTTCCACCTGAGATTGTGGATGTATTGATAAAACTGGTTGGGGCTCCATCGCAAGCAATATTGAAGGTGAAATCCGGTTGGGGTAATGGGAAAATTGTTACCGCTTTTTCCACGGTATCACTGCAACCTTTGTCTGAAGTAACGATTAACTGAACATTATAAGTACCGTCGGCTGGAAAAAGGTGATTTACATCTGTGGCTATTGACGTAGTGCCGTCATCAAAATCCCAGGCGTGAGTGAGGGAGCCCGAAGAAATGGAAGAAGTGTTTGTGAAACTAACTGTTGTTTCATCACATTCATCTGAAAATGAATAATTGGCTGTTGGAATAGGATGAATATTAACCACTTCTGATGTACTCGCCATACAACCAAAGTCAGATGTAATATCCAGCGTAACAGTAAATGTTCCCGGAACCGCATACAGATGGCTTTCGTTCACCAGATTAGACGTGCTTCCATCGCCAAAATCCCATAAATAATTTAAGCTTCCTGAACTAATCGTAGAAGTATTCGCGAAGATTACAGAGTCATACAGACACTGATCCGAATAGGTAAATGATGCAATTGGCGCCGGGTAAATTTCCACAATGTGTGAGTTGGAATTTGTACATCCGCCCGGAACAGTTGTCTGCAAGGTTACAATGTAGGTTCCCGCAGTTCCATAAGTGTAAGTAGGGTTAAGGTTTGTTGATGTTCCTCCGTCTCCAAAACTCCATTGGTACGAAATACTCGATGAACTGGTTTGCGTAGTATTTACAAAATTGATTGCCTGGCCGAGACAAACGCTATCTCCAATAAAGTCTACCGACGCTACAGGATAAACCACTACATTCTCAGATGTAGAATCAACACATCCCTGATTGGAAGTGCCATATAACCAAACTGTGTAGGTGCTGTCCTGTGCGTACAGGTAACTGGTATCTGTCGGGGTATAAGTTCCCGTTCCATCACCAAAGTCCCAAACGTAACCGGTTATTGATCCCGATGAAATCGTGCTTAAGTTTACAAACGGCATTGCAGTACTATCGCAAACGTTCGAGTAAGAAAAATTAATGGTTGGGTTGGGATGAACCACCACATTGTATCGTGCAGAATCTATACACCCCTGATTAGAGGTTATTCGGAGCAGAACACTATATGTACCAGGTCCGCTATAAGTATGTATCGGATTAGACACTACACCTCCGGTACCGTCATCAAAGTCCCATAGATAGTCGGTGATGCTTCCTGAACTGATTGAACTAAGATTGGTAAAGTTGGTGGCGAGCCCCTGGCAAACCGAAGTATTGGAAAAATCGGCTATGGGTTCCGCATACATTGCAATAACAGCTGTATCGGAATATTCGGTAGCGCAAGCTCCGTTGGTAACCTCTACGCGGTACCAGGATTCAGTAGTTAGATTAGAATAGGCCTGAGTATTTGTATTGTTCGTGATCGTGCTCCAGGTCGCTCCCATATCGTTTGAATACTCCCAGTGGCTGATGCTCCCGGTTCTGCCAAATAGCGTTAACGTCCCAGAATTGGTGTTTGGGCAAACTGTATTGTCTCCCGTTAGTGTTCCACCCACGGTAACCTGATCCACCGTAACTGAAGCAGTGGTGCTGGTATCCTGCGTACATACCCCACTTTGCAGTATCGCGCGAAAATAACTGGTTGCGGTCAAGTTGGTATATGTCAACGAATCTGCAGTAGTCGTAATGGTTGTCCAGGGACCTCCTGCACTTGCGCTGGTCTCCCAGTACAAAACGGCTCCCTGATATGAATTCAAATAAAGCGTTCCACTATTTGCATCCTCGCAAACACTGGCAGAACCACTTACTGTTCCCCCTACTGAAGTAGGGTGCACAGTTACCACGGTTGAATCGGTTTCGGCTCCACAACCACCTGGAATACTAGCCGTAACATAGTAAGTTCCTGAAGCCAAAGACGATGCAGAAGCAATTGTCGGGTCTTCGGCTGAAGAAGTAAAGCCCAATGGCCCCACCCAATTGTAGACCCCTCCGGTAAAACTGGTCGCATCTAACTCAATGGTCTCACCTTCACAATACTCCCCTGTGTTTGATGCAGTAATGGCATCAACCAATTCTTGCTCGGTTAAGATGGTAATCACCGGATCTACACTTGCATATTTTCTGATTCTTGCCCAGTCCACATTTAAGGTGCCGGATGTTGAAGTGGTGTTGTGCATGGCGGCGATTCGCATGAACTTTGGATTGGCATACGTCGCCGCTTCCGCAGCATCACTTCTGGTTTCGATGCCTCCGGGCCAACTAAATTTTGTGTCGGATGTTGTGTGCCACGCAAATGACCACTCTCCGGTAGTAGAACCTGCTGACACCTGATTAATAGACGGAGATTGATTCAGCAATGTATCACAGGCTGTTGTTAGATCAGATTCCATCAACCGCATAATCTCGTTAGTCGATACATCCTCAAATGTCATTTCCCAACCGTTTGAACCTGAATCTATCTGACCCATCCCGGCAATTCCTCCCGAAACGGAGTTTACATACATCTCGGTGATGATATCATAATTGAAAGAACTATTCGTTGTAATCAACCCATCGTTTCCACCAACTACGGAGGAAAGAGTAAGCTGCCCCCCTCCTACTGAAACATTCCCGCAACTATTCCATTTGGTACCGCTAAGAGCGGTTCCGGTAAAGTCATCAAAGAATTCGAAAGTATTTGTAGCATTAGACGCTAACGCCGCTCCCGTATTACCATAGAACAAATAAAGTGTCGACAAATCGGATGCGGGTAACGTATCGGCTCTCACCCAAATATCCGTTGCCGTCGTATTGTAATCCGAAGCATTGAACCAAAAATCCAGCTGTGCACCATTACTGCTTAAAACCCTTATATCACTTCCATCCGATTCCGCCTTTCCAGCTA
Organism: Parvicellaceae bacterium; assembly: GCA_965267315.1. Lineage (GTDB taxonomy): Bacteria > Bacteroidota > Bacteroidia > Flavobacteriales_D > Parvicellaceae. The sequence goes on along the minus strand of OZ253949.1, from coordinate 1,379,459 downwards.
AAACCAATGACTGTGTATTGAGCACGAATTTCACCTGATGATCGAATAATGTATCCGTATTGGTGTTGTTAACTTCCAGTTCGGTTCTGTACTTCCATCCACTAAGGCACGGTTGCGACCATGCGCCTAACGAAAGGAAGCAAATCAGAACTAATATGATTATTCGAGGGTTCATTGTATCAATGTACAAGGACAAATTTGAGGGTTTTAACCGATTCACGCACTCTTACACGGACAATATAAACGCCTGGTGTAAGTCCGTTCAGCTGATATTCCAACGTGGTTTCGTGGAGTAATTGGGATCGATAATCGATCAATTGCCCCATTAGGTTGAATACATCTATGTGGGTTGTGCCTGGTTCCTTCAGCTTAATATACAGACTGAATGCTCCGTCGTTTGGATTCGGATATAAATTAAGGTCTTCAATTTCATTGAAAAGGGTCAGGTCTTCTTCCAGAAATTCCTGAGTTTTTACAGACCCAACCACATGAATTGTCTTCGTGAGGGAATCCGTACATTGAGAATTGGTTACTGCCAGTGTGACATCGTAATATCCTGTATCCAGGTATACATGGGTAGGTGTCGAATCAGTTGTATTCCAACCATCTCCCATATCCCACCAACTATCATAAGGGCGGGGGTATGACAGGTTTACAAAAACTACAGAATCCCCTTCAAAAACTTCCGATTGCGCAAGGAAAACCGCGTACAACGATAGACTTGTCGGGTACAACCAAACCGTATCGGAAGCTATACAGCCATCCGAATCGATCACATCAACCCAAAAATGGCCGGTATCAGTAACTACTATGTTTTGAGTTGTGTCAAGCAAACCGCTATGGTCATACCAGGCGTAAGTTCCTCCTGCAACTCCCGAGAAAAGTGTGGCATCTGCACCAGCGCAAAGGTTCTGATCGGCTCCCAGGTCAACCTGGAAAACCGGATTTACAGTTACGGAAATGGTATCCGATACAGTACAGTTGTTTACATCGGTAACCAGTACCGAATAATCTCCACTGGCAAAAAGTGTAATGGTTTGAGTAGTTGAGCCTTCGGACCATGCATACGAGCTGCCCGCATTTTCAGCATCAAGCGTAATGCTTTCATAACTACACAATGTTGTGTCGTTTCCGAGATCCAGTGTTGGGCTGGTATTTATGATCACGTTTACAGAGTCCCGATCCATACAACCAGTTGAGCCGATTACAGCCTCCGCCCAATACAATCCAGACGAGGTAACGAACAAAGTAGCATCTGTGCTTGAATCAGACCATGTATAACTTGCTCCTGAACTGGTAGCATCCAGGGTAACCGAATCACAATAGGAAGAATCTGGCCCTAAGTTTACGCTAGGAATCGGGTTGAACGTAACTACAATGGTATCAGATGTAACACAGTTATCGGTATTTGTTAACTCCACCCAATATGTGCCCGTTGTGGTAACATCTATTGTTTGGGTAGTTTCGGCAGTACTCCAATTGTAGGTCATTCCTGCAACGCCTGCATCAAGGGTTTCAATATTCCCATCACACTGTGATACATCGGCCCCCAAATTAACCGGAGTGCTGGCTGCGACCACCACATTAATAGTATCACTACCCAGACAGCTGTTCGGATCAGTGACTTCCACAATGTAAGTACCAGAAGTAAACACGGTAATCGTTTGGGTTGTGTCCGTAGTATTCCAGTCAAATGAAGAACCCGGGTATCCTGCATCGAGAACCGCGGAATCGCAGAAAGTAGCATCAGGCCCCAGAGTTGGTAATACTTCGGCATTGAGCACTACATTGGTTGTATCATAACCGCGACAACCCTCTGCTGAAGTAACAATGATTGAATAATTTCCATCAAAAGTGGCAAGAATGGAGTCGTTTGTACTGCTCGTGTTCCACAAATAAGTCCCGGGATTTGTTACCCAAAGGTTTGATGTACTCCCACATGTTGAACCACCACCGTTAATAACCACTACCGGATTCGCATAAATTTCAATGGAGTTTGTCACCGTATCATCACAACCCTGTGCAGAAGTGGCTATCAGTTGAATGTTATAAATTCCAGCCGTGCTATAAGTTGCCGATTCGTGGGTGGAAGTAGAAGTTCCAATTCCTGGTCCAGACCACTGGTAACTTAAGCTCCCTGAAGAAATCGTAGAGGTGTTATTGAAGGTAACGGCCGTTCCTTCACATTCATCGGAAGCAACATAGGCCGCTACCGGATTTGGATACACATCAACAGTAGAATTGGTTGAATCCACACAACCATTATTTGACGTGGCTATCAGTTGTACCGTGTAATTACCTGCGGTACTATATGAATGTACAGGATTGGTCAACACACTTCCAGTGCCATCGCCAAGATCCCACACGTATGTCATTGAACCTGAAGTTATCGTGGAAGTATTGCTAATCACGGCAATGTCAGTTGCACATGTGTCGGCTATAGTAAACGATACTGAAGGCACGTCATAAATGGTAACGGTTTGCGTGATGGAATCTACACAGCCCTGATTCGTTTCGGCAGTTAACGTGACACTGTATGAACCTGAACTAGAATAGGCATAAGTTGGGTCCATAAGCGTGGTAGTTGAGCTGCCATCTCCAAAGTCCCATGTGTAATCAACCATCCCAACGGGTGGCGTAGTGTTGTCGAACGAAATCAGCACCCCCGGACACTCGTTGGTATAGTTAAAATTCGGAGCAGGATTCGGGTTTACGTTTACCGTTTCATACGTGGTGTCTCTACATCCGTTCGAGGTTGCAATCAACTCTACTGTATATGTACCATTTGACATGTATGCGTAATTCGGGTTTGTAGCTGTTGACGTTCCCGACCCATCACCAAAATCCCATTCGTAGGTAATACCAGCTGCAGGGGTTACGGAAGAATTATTGATGAATGACAACGTGCTGTCCGAACAACCTGCCGGGGCAGAGAAATCGGCTACCGGATATGGCTTAACGATTACGTTGGCACTGTAAGTGTCAACACAACCTATTGCTGAAGTGGCAGTAAGCTCCACTGTGTATGTCCCCAACTGAGAATAAGTATAGCTAGGATTTACCTGCGTAGAAGTATCATTAGGTGCCCCGAACACGTCGTTGAAATCCCATTCATATGTAAGGGTTCCTACCAGAACGGTAGACGTATTAGTGAAACTGAATGCCGTTCCGATACACTCTGAAACGGAGGTTGAAAATCCGGCATCCGGGTTTTGCGAGTCGACAACTTCTACTGTATCGCTGGCGTAACAGCCTCCGTCGTCTATGATTGTTACAATGTACTGCCCCACAGAAGAAACTTGTATCGAGTCAATTCCCTGGGTACCTGTACTCCAGATTATTTCGTTTCCTGAAGCTCCATCTGCATAGATCCAGGCGCTTGCACCAGAACACAGTGGTATTGTGTCTTCCAAAATATCTACATAAGGCGGAAAATCACATGAGTCTTCTGCCAACGTTACGATGGTATGATTGGTGATGTCTAAATCAATCAATTCTGTTCCTGCGCCCGTAACGTGATCTGATGCTGTATTTACAGTTCCTCCTTTATCCCTCCAGGTTAATCCGCCGCTTTCACTGGTATAAATGCTCAACTCAGACTCATTCTGCCCGGCCAAATCACTCGGATCAAAGTACCGCACTTGAGAAGGCACATAGAATTGGTCTGTAGCTGCAGGTTGCAAGGTGTAAAGTCTGTCTATTGAACCGTTGGCAACCGAGGCTTGCACGGTGTGCACGCGGATCACCTTTACCGAAGTTCCACCGTCTAGCCGAACATCCATTCCCATCCCTCCTGCATCGGCATAAGGAACTCCTCCCAGGAAAGTACGTTCTAAGGTTACTTCACCCGGATAGCTAAACATTCTCAGGCCTTCTTCCTCGTTTGTAATATGACCTGTGAGTTTTAGCATCACTTCATTTGAATTCAGGAAAATATTTCCCTGAACAAAGTCTAGGGTGTCTTGCACCCATATATTCTGATTCAGCGTTAGCGTATCTCCGGCATTATTTAATTCTATACCATTAAAATTAATCGTATCACCACCTATAATGGTTTGAACGTTAGTGCCAATGAAATGCACCGTACCTCCGGGTACCGCACCAAAGATGCCCTGATCTCCGTAATCCCTTAGCGTATCCGTAAGGTAAATATCTCCGAGGTTCGCGACCTTATTGACGGTTCCATTTCCATAGGTTTCAAACGAACCGTTAATGTACACTACCGTGCCGGATTCAATTTTAAATCGATCGGATACATGAGTAACGTTCACCTGCGAATTCACAAGAAACGGAACGAAAAAAAGAAGGATCGATATGTGCTGAATGATGCTCTTCACTTATAGTTTGATTATATAAGCCAACGCGTAATATGGGGGTCTGTTTTCGGTGGCTGATGCTGCGCCTGATGTAAAGCTGGAGATATTGAGTGTATGAGTATGTGCGCCATCGGTTGATGTGGTAAAAGTATGAGTATGCCCACTTGAAGCTACATTTCCTGATACACACGAGCACTTCGGGGAGGTCCCACTTGGCCCACCTGTGGTTCCGCTGTGGGAATGCGCTCCATTTGAGGATGTAGTTGTATTGGGGGGGTCAACACTATGTGTATGAGCATTTGATGTGCTACCGCCAGTTGCTCCTACCGCATAGGTGCTTCCTGCTCCAACAATGAAACGGTCTACCAGATTGGGAGCCGTTATGGTGCCGGTCCCATCGGTTTTCGTATAGGTTCCTCCATCACACAATGCCCAACCGGAAGGTGCGGTTGCTCCATTCCACATAACAATTGTTCCGGCAGGCAACAGATCGTTATTGTCTTCCTTAATTCTATCCGTAGTATTCACATAGCCACTTACAGTAAGATTTGCCGCAGTGCTTGCACCAATGGAAACAGTTCCCCCGTCATTTTGAAGGTTTAATGTAGCAGAAGTGTTTCCATCTGATTTAGCCATGATCTCATCGTCATCCATAACCAGGTGGGCTGCGCTGTAATCTCCGATAAGTAAGAACCCATTATTACCCGTTGCTCCCTGAGCATCCGTACCTCCCGCAATGGTTAGCTTGGTGGGTGGATCTTGCAACCCAATTCCGACATTTCCTGCCTTATCGTAATAGGTATTCTCAGAAATGCTGCCGTTGAACTTATATTTCCACGGCGTAATAGCGTTGAAGTTGTCATTTCCTTCATGCAAGTAAAATGCTGAATCGTTCGGACTAAATATTATCCATCCATTCGGCACTCCAGATGGCAGGGCAGATGAAGAAGATGGTAGTACCAGCCCTTTATTATCCACATTGGTAAGGTCTAATATCGCCTCGCTGTCAGGATTATTAGTGCCAATACCTACCTGTCCGAAGCCCACTACAGACCAACAGATCAGGCATAATGTTATAACTCGTTTATTCATCTTTTATAAGTTCAATTTTAATATTCTCGCTCTTTATCACATGACCTGATTTTAGATAACACCGTACTTGATAGGTGTAAGCTCCAGGTTCTGTAGTATCTATGAATTCCATTTCTGTTAAAAGACCCGATTGAGGCTTTAAAATTCCATTTGGATCTTGTCTATAAATCGTATATCCTCTAATTTCTGCGTCCGTTTCGGACAATGACCAGGCGAGTGTTATTCTTTTCTTTCTACTGTTTGCTTTGGCTTCTATTTCACCTATTTCCGGTAAAGTTTGCTTTCGTTTAATTTCGCCTGCATACACATTTGACTCATCAGACGTATTACCTGACATATCTGTTGCCTTCAGAACGTACTCATACCGCTCACCTGGCTCCGCATTCCTATCGGTGTAGGTGTTTATATTCCCGGGAACAGGGCGAATATTCAACTGATTAAATGCCCCGCTATCTCTGGCAATTCTCCGGTATACATTATATCCTTCCAGGTCGCTTTCGGTATTAGGTAACCAGCCGACAATAATCTTGTCTTGCTCGGCACGCACATATTTAATGAGGGGAGATTTGGGTGGTACAACATCTGGCATCTGAGCCAACGAGTTGATGGATGGCTTGCTTCGATTAAACGAAGTGTCTATAGCAATAATACGATAAACAAACTTATTCTTGATGTTTCTGGCCAGATCATTTGTCCAACTTGTCCCCTGAATTACATCTTGATTAACATTCACATAGTGGTTATCCGAATTGTCATCATCGTTAAGTGACCTTTGCACATAGTATCCGAGCAGGTCTGGTTCTGAATTTGGTTTCCAGCTCAAGGTAATTTTACCTTCTTCGGCTGTACTTTTTAATCCTTGAGGGGCGGCGGGAGGGATCATATCCCTTACCTGTACATATATTTTGCCTGTCGTACTTTCATTTCCTGCTTCGTCAATTGAAGAACCGTAGTAGTAATAATGACCGGCTGCAGGAACTTTATCCACATAAAGCCTCTTTGATTTTTCTACAGTGTAGGCGTTCACCTTTTCATAAGGTCCTTCAAGCTGGCTGCTTCGATAGACATTGAATCCGGCTAAATCAGATTCTTCTATAGCATCCCATCTTAGGTCTACTGTGAGCAGTGCGGCATGTGATTCAGGCTTGAAATTAAATGGGGCAGCCGGAGGTATAAAGTCAATTGCTGGTATACTAAACTCTGCCGACATCGCTGAAGGCTGACCGAAATAGTCAATTGCTTCCAGCTTATAGACGTAAGATTCCTCCAGTTCAATATTGTTGTCTGTATAGAATACTTCCGGAAATGTCTCTGATCCGTTCTTGTTCTTGCCCTTTTGAATGGCTCGTGGTGGTTTGGTAATCTTTACAAACTCTCCATCACCATCCTTTCGGTAAATATTTACCCCATAGTATCTGTATAGGTCTGGCTTCCAGTTAATTTCTACTGAAGACTTGGTTCTATTAAATACTATGTCTTCAGGTGCCGCAATTGGCTGATACGCCCCGCAGGTAATCTCATCCGATTGTCCCACCTGAATTTTTTGTGTTCCCAAAAAGCCTTCTACCTTGTACCGATATTTTTTACCCGTAACTGCGGTTTTGTCATGGAAAGCGATGCCCAGAATCCCGGAAAAAACAGGATTGTAGATCGCTTCGATTAAAACAAATGCCCTTACCGGGTTGGATTGAAACTCCTCGTAGGATGAATTGATTACAAAGTCATGAAAATCTCGCTGTGTCTTGGTTACATTCGCTACCGAAGGAATTGTACGGGTTACATTGATTCTGTCTGAATTTAGTTTTTGCCAGCTTCCACCATCCTCCTGACGGTAAACATCATACCCTTCTGGTACCAAAACCCTGTTCGAAATCCACTTTACCTGTACGCCAATACCGGATTCAAAGTCGTTACTAACAAATACAACTCCTTCCGTTCCCTGAGCAAAAGCGCCGGATCCAATCAAAACAAATGATATCAATATCAAGTACTTCATCATAACGTCGTACTAAAGCTCATTTCAAAATCTGCCTCCACCAGATCCAGGATGTTCACATACCCCTCTAGTTCTCCCTCTACTCTGGTCTTATCTTCAAAGTAACACATCAAGGTGCCGGAAATCTCAGCTTCCGCAATGGTCAGGTCCCCGCTGGCTCCGGAGCACCAATAATCAACTCCAATACCAGCATAAACCCTTACCCAAACACCGGCTTCATTGATCTTAAAAGGGTCTAGATCTGCATTGGCTCTAACTCCTAGTTCTGCCTCAGTATTTGCCTTTAACTTCGCTCCACAGAAATCACCACCAATCTTAACCGAAGCACTAGCGGACCATCCAACAAATACCCCAACATCAATTTCGTCCGGAGTTAGTCCTAACCAACCTCCTCCACCAAAACCACTACATGTTGGATAAACCTCTACCATGTCGTTCTCGGTACCTAATTGGAAACTCCATGAATCCGGCGTCACCTCAATCGCAAGAGCTCCATCAACGCAAGGAGGAACGGTGGATGCTACTGCTGCATTGCCAATAAAATGCTGTTCAGCGCTGTTGTAATAGATCGATACAGATCCAACTGCTTTTCCGTTGCTGGATGCCGTTAAGTCGTCTCCAAGATATTGCGGGCCATCCATTTCCGGAGCTTCCGCCGAGCCTTCGAGAAAATCAGCGCTTGCGGCTTCCTGTTCATCATCCGAATCTTCGAATGAAATTCCTTGCTCTCCTGCCCTTAAAATCAACTCACGATCGTCGTAAGCATAGATGGCATTTAGGTTCTTATCACTATCGCAGGTGAACGTGATGCTACCAAAATCTGTATTGGAGACACCTACACTTACATCACTGTTTCTTTCACCCTCAACGAAAATAGTTGTTTGCCCAACTGTAAAGTCTGCTCCAGGCTTATTGGCCGACCCTCCTCGAATACCGAAGCTATAATCTCCCTGTGTGTATGAAATCACATGTTCATCGCCGAACAGTCCGAGCGTTCTTTCTCCATCCGAAATCTCGATAGAAAGGTCTTTACGAAGTTCCGCAGAATAGTTGTCCTGGGTATACTTCAGGGATTCGTCCTGGGTCAAGGCGATGGTTCTTCCATCGGTAGTCACCCGCAGGTAATTTTCATCCCCACCAATTGCCAGCTCATTACCATTATCATGATAAAGTGCCCCGTTATCTGTTACTTCAATGTATCGAGACTCGTCAATGTCCACATGTAGATACTCTTCCTCATTAATTGCATAGCGCTGACCATTAAGTTCAATTGCAAAGCCTTTTCGGTTGATCATAAAGCTTTCATCGCCTTTACTTAGCGATAAACTTTCCTCTCCATCAGCCGATTCTATTGCAACGGCATACTCCTCGTAATTTACAGCGAATCCGGTTGAGGAAACTGACAACGTTTTATCCGACCCTCCTTCCAAAATGAGTTCATTTGAAATAAGTGCTGCCCGATAATCGTTGAAGCGGATATCGTAATCCGACCCATCTGAAGAAGCCGAGATACTGTTTCCATCTAATTCCAGTCCAACCGTTAGATCACTAAAATTGTTGGTTGCAAACGATACCGAATTATCCGAGGCGGAGAATGTTGCACGGTACTCGGTACCCTGCGCATATAGATTTACATTGGCCGACCCAATCTGGATAGTTGTATCAATCCCTCCCGCAGCCGCAACTGCATTGGAAACAACCTGGGCATTCATGGTTAGTCCGTTGGCATCCAGCAGAATTTCACCACCATTAAGATCATCAATAAATATGGAGGTCTGGTTGACAGTAACCTTTGCAAATTCGCTCTCATAGATAAACTCCTTGTCTGAGTTCTCTTTGCTGATCTGGAAATTATGGCCATCATAACCAAACCCAAGAGTGTACTTATCCCCGGCCTTACCTGCATTCGCTGAAACCACACCGGTACTAAATGTAATCTCTTTGTTATCCGGTCCGTAGCTGGATGACACCGCCGTATTACCCTTTTCAAATGCCACGGAATAGGTTTCGCCGTTCTCAATCCCCATGAAATATCTCGATGATCCATCAGGCTGAACCTCGACAGAGGCAGATTGGCTTTGGAGGTCGGCCTCCAAGGAATACGCCTGACTTCCCTGCTGGTAGTTGAACGAACCTCCTACTCCACTCTGGCCTGAAACGCCAATGGAAAAACTGGACGTTGTCATACTGAATTCCGCCGATTTTTCCTGTGTATTCACGCTTGTAGACATCTCAACCCCGTCAATATTCAACGCCAGACTACCAGAACCAGCGGTTTTGTCCCCTTCTATATTAAAGCTGTTTCCATCATATTCCAACCCAAGATAGGCCGATCCGGAAGCATTAAATCCTGTGGAAAATGACTTTTGCTCGTCCAAAGCTACGTTAAAGTATCCCCCATCAGCTTCTACTCCAAATCCAAGAGATTTATCTCCAAAAGCGAAGTCCAGACTGCCGGTTTTCTCATCTCTGTTAACCTCCGTATTAAACCTAACATCATCATACTCCAGATTGAAATAACCACTTGAACTTCCTGAAAGTCCCATTGAAATGTTTTTGCCGTCTATTCCCAGTCCTAAACCGAACTCACCATCGGCACTCGCATTGAAATCAAAGTTATCCGATCCGTTGGCGTAGCCAAAGCCGATTGCAGGCACACTACCCAGGTCGGCGGAAAAACCAACACCCAGATCGCCTTTCGAATAATCCAAAGAGCCTGCTGTTGTTCCTTCTGCTGTTACTTTTAATGTGCCTCCTCCAACATTAAACTCCAGACTAATTGGTCCAATTGCATCAATTACTTCGTCAACCAACTCGGTTCCAACTGCACTAATAGCCGAACCTCCAGCGCTACTTCGGGAAGTTTCGTTGATCATAGACATATCGCCTTCCATTTGAACAATGAAATCTGAACCGGTTACCTCTACTTCCGCGCCGATATCTGCCTGGAATAATTTACCTCCTCCATTGTCAATAATTTGCATGTACAAACCGGCTCCGAAGTCAATATCCTCGTCAACCACGTATTCAGAGCTCTCCTCGTCCTTAGACATGTGGCGATAGATACGCCCTTCCATGGCAACCAGGTTAAATGTATTGAACACCGATATTCCCATTCCCTCGGTGTCATTGAAATAGGCATCGAAATACCAGTAATCAAGGTTGTCTACAACACCAAGAATCATATTCGCTCCCATGTCCACTTCAGAAGGTATCTTAATGGTTCCGTTAATTCCTCCCCGGAAACAGGTTCCCCAATCAGGGTCGTTTTGAGTAAGGTTCAGATACCCTTCCAACTCCACGATTGCATTATCGCAAGCTATGTACATATCCACAGACGTAATTTCGTTAGAGCCTTCTGCTTCTTCAGGAACCTCAATAGATGGCTCAGGAACGTTGGTATTATCATCTCCTACACCTTCCCCAGCTGATTCTACGCTTGATACAGCCATCAGCGGCGGGCCGTCATCTCCGGTAACATCGTCACCTAAATCAATAGCAGCCACATAGGAAAAAGCATAGTTCCCACCAGAAAGTGAGGCGCCCACCTCCTGAATGAAGATGGCAAAGCCATTGTACTCACCTTCCACCTGAGTATCGAGAGCCAGTGATCCGTTCACCTCACCAACCCCGATATATCCATTACCGTACGCACGAAAGTCGGATATCCCCTCAATTGTGGCATTTAAAGCAGGTATTTCAGCATTTATCTCAAGCTCTAATCGGTTGTTCTCAGCGAATACGGCTCGATTAAGTGTTATGTCTACCCTGTTCTCTCCTCCAAATGGGTTGAATACTACCTCTCTATTTGTAATATCCTCGTCCAGATAACCATCTTGAAGTCCGCTATTCTCGACTGGAATGGTAAATGTAAACTCATCTTCCTGATCAATGAACGGTATCTTAATCGCGCCTTTCAAGGTGCTATTGGAAACCGTACTTTCATCAATGGAGAAAGTTCCCGATATATCGGTGGCAAAGTCATTAAACGTAAGTCCGTCAACATCCTCCTGAGTCCAGGTATATTCCAAATGCAGTCCAAGAGCATTGACCCAGTATTCGAAATCTCCGGATTGGTCTTCCATATAGTCGGTGATTTCGGGGTTAAATAACTGATTTGTTTCGTCAAAATCACTAGAAAACAAGCGCACTTTAAAATCCGGAAAATAGATGCCCTTCCATCCGATATCGCCCGACAGTTTACCCGGGCTTTCCGTCTCGGAGAAATCAACAATGGCCGAAACAGGCATAATGCCCAAATTGAAGCCCTGGACAGGCACCATGTAATTGGTAGCGCTGCTCAGCAGGTTGTCTACTTCGAAATAATACAGTTGCTCCTGTTGCGAAAATCCAAATCCATATTGCTCCCCATTATTGGTTGTTACATTTTCATTGGCAAAGACGTTACCAATAAGCCTCAAACTGTATACGTTAGCAGAAAGTTGGATATCTGATTGTTCGTCAAAATCCAGAACGAAATTTCCCGGATCCAACAACTCAAACCAATTATCGGCGGTTAATCTTGCCGAACCATTTAATTCGTAGCTATTGTTTACAGTAAACCACTCCGGACTTGTAACAATGCTTCCCTGGTCTGCAGCGTTCACAGCATGTGGCAGCGGCCATTCAATTTCTCCCTGTATACTAACCCCGGCAACAGTTGCCTTACCTTGCAGGTAGTTTAGATAGGCGACACCATTTTCCTGATACGCCGGCTCCAGTTCAATGGGGTCTTTATCGTCTATGGTAAACAAAATTTCCCCGCTGGTTAAGATGTATTCACCCAACTCTTCTTCCAGGGTAATCCCATCAAACTCTACTTCAACATAATCGTCTTCGTCTGCTGATAGAGGTATGCGGCAAGTACCGGATAAGTTCGTGAGATCTGAATTATTAAGGCTAACGATAGGAATGATTGTATTCCCGGCATAGAACTGCTCGACCAACGATGGCGGATAAAATATTTGCGCTGTTGAAGTAGCCACGTGCTGACCATCTGAGTCTGCAATTACCCGCCACGCAATGCGTTTGCCGCTCTCTACTTCTTCTGCCAGAATGTAATTGGCTCCATTTACAGAAGTAGTAAGTGGTAAGGTTTCCTCATACCACACCAGGTTATTTTCCACCGCTTCCTCGGCACTTTGACCGTCTTCCATTTCATAAAACTGAATGGTGTAATTAAACGACTGACCTGCAACTGCAGCATCACTGGTTTCCCAGTCAAAAATCATTTGTTCATTTCTCGAATAAACATACTCGTCGGCCGGCTGATTAACCTCTAAAACACCGTTTTCCGGATAGCCATAGTAAAACCAGCACCACTCGCTATACCCATCGTTCGAGTAAATATTTTGCTCGTCTTCGTCCACGGCTCTCACCCTCCAGCAGTACTTGTGTCCTGCCTCCAAAATGGTTGTGGTAAAATCCAGCGTTTTTGACAACTGCGCTGCGAAATCAGACTCATATACCAGTAATGCATTGTTATTCTGTACTGCGAAATACGGATCAACATCATCATCCATTACCTCATAGACGTACATTTTGTAAAGCGAATTCATTGATATAGTTGGAGAGGCTCCTCCTGCGATTTGCCATTCCATAAAAATGTTCTGTGGATCGGTTGGAAGAACTACCGACTCGCACTCAGGTTTTAAAATAACCGGCGGAGGTTCATTGAATAGATAGGTGGTAGCGCATCCAGGCAGAGATAGTGGTATACCTGTTTCGTAGTCCAGAATCTCCACACAAAACTCGTATAACCCCTCCGGCAACTTCCCACTCTGATTTAACGTGGCAGCCGTGATTCCCTGCAACTCCAGATTGTTTACTTCCAGATATTCGTAAAAGTCTGGTCCAGATACAATCAAAGGAACACCCGGCGTAATTGTAATTGGCGTTGCCGGCCTGAAGTTATCACTCGTTTGAAGTTTAACATCAGCACTTTCAATAGTTACCCGTAATCTGATATCCCAGGAGGGTTCGGAAAAATCTGTAAAATTTAAAGTAGCCTGTAAACTTGTTGACCCAATCGAATAATAGTCAGCCAATAGAATTGGAGAAGGGGGCGTAAGAATCGTAGCCACATTGGATGGCATCACCTGAGAAAACCCTGTGCTCAAAAAACACAACATGAGAACCACTATGTAAATTCTATGCCTCATGGTTTTCTGAAATTGTATTTGTAACCTATGGTCGCAATCATTTCCTGATAAGTATTGGAAGGATCGTTTCGCCAGGCGAAACCAACTGTTGCTGAAAAACTGTGTGCTCGGTTCAACCTGTATTTGCTTGCCAGTTTCGAGTTTATAATCTGCCCTGTTTCTTCTCCACCACTATACGACTGCAGAAGCGAATTGACCAACGATAGCGTAACCTTGCTGTGCAAAATGCTTTTGGACAGTGCTAAGTTTGGACCAATCGCCAATATATCGGTTGTTGCGGTAGTGTTCTCATTAGCACTTAAAGACAATGCTGCATTCAGCTTAAGAGCAGTAACACTGTAGTTAAAGCCAACATTTCCTCCTTTGAACTCGGTATTCACTTCACCATTAATAAGTGCATTTTGATAGGTGGCCATTGCAAACACGGATGCTCTGTTCTTTCCGAAAGTCAAATTTCTGGTCACTCTAACTGAGCCATTTCTCGTTACCTGGGCATACCTCAGCGTGTCTTCCGCAATTGAGGTTGAAACTAAAGTGCTTTGTGTTTGTGTGTTGTAATTGGCGTACGAACCGGTAAACGCCCAATTTTGATTTGGCACATAACTGGCGGAGAACGAGCCGATCAATCGCAGCATTTCCGAAACCTTTGAATCGTCCAGGTTGTTCCGTTGGAGCCCTCCGGTTAAGGAGAGCATTACTTTATTCTGAGCCAGCTTCGTTCCTATTTTAGCCGTGATATCTTCAAAGTCGTTATTTAAATAAACCGATCCCATGGTCCGGTAGTTAGGATCAATTCTGCGATAGCCAAACTGGGTGCTAAACTTCTTCGTTTTGTAGTTCAGGTTTGCCTCCATAGCCTTCGCAAACGCCGTAGTTGTATTGGCAAAGAACAGTGGCTTAAGGTTATTTATGTACGAGTAGCCCTCCAGGAACGACTCTTCGATACGTATGTCTTCGGTGTATGCGCTCCAGTCTATTTCCGCATCAAACGACCAATGTTCGGAAATTTTCTGTTTCGTATTCAGGCCTACTACCATATTCTGTCCGGGCTTAACTGTCGCATCTTCCTCAAATCCCGCAATAGATTGCTCATCATCCTTTGCACGAAAAAAAACCAATCCAATATTGTTTTTTGTTGTTCCAACCGTAACACCTGCGCCATATCCCCATCGTTCGTAGCTGGGAGTTCCAATCACAAGCCCATCTGAGTAATACCCATCTACTGCCTTGGCAAAACGACCAAACAACGCTTTGGCGCTAACAAGCCCATCAGACGGGGTGTACTCGACGCCCAATCCAAGGAATTGGTTTCCGTTTAGAGAAAATTCAGATAACCGCATGGAGCGGAAGCCAATATGTGCCTTGAATGCTTTGTATTTCGGACTTAGCCCGAATTGGTTAAATGGTTGTGTAAAGGATCTGTTTTGTTGACTAATTACGGCTGAGAACGGGATGGAAACTCCATTGGAAGAAATATTTAAACTGGCATTGAATTGCCAGAAAAACGGATCTCTTCTGGCGTCTATTCCTTCAACGTGATAGAACGTACCAACAAACCCAGCCCCTCCAGAAATGGATGATTGCGTTCTCTTGAGAAAACTCTCCTTTGGTGCAATAGAATCTTGCGAGTAGCTGAAAACCCCTCCCATTACACACGCTACCAACGATATTATTTTTGCCGTGGTTAGCAAATTCATTGAGCGAACCTTAATTAACTGTCTAACTCATGGTTCCCCAATCAAAATTGTAGGAGGGAAAGGAACCCTTTTTAATAAATAGTAATGCGGTGCGAAATTAATACTAAATTCCTTCACTTTTTATTGCGAAGCGTTAAGTATTGAATTTTTGCTGCAACACAATTGATTAGAAGACAATAGAAATCAAAACTTGCAGCACAAAGTTAAATTCCATTTTTACCTTTGATCGTATGAAAAAAATCTATCATTTATCCACTTGTTCAACATGCGCAAGAATTATAAAGGAGCTAAATCCCGGCAACGATTTTGTGCTTCAGGACATCAAAACGGAACCGATGACCGAATCTCAGGTGGATCAGATGAAAGAGATGGCTGGCTCTTACGAGGCTATTTTCAGTAGAAAGGCTATGAAATATCGGGCCTGGGGACTAAATGAGAAGCAGCTTGGCGAAGCCGATTATAAAAAGTACATTCTGGAAGAGTACACTTTTCTTAAAAGGCCTGTAATTATCATTGAAGAGGACATTTTTGTAGGAAACTCAAAAAAAGTAGTGGCTGCAGCAATCGAGCGATTGCATGGGTAAGCAACTTCTGGCGCACCTGGCCGTATTCGGCGCAAATCTCATTTATGGGATGAATTACACATTGGCCAAAGGCCCAATGGGACCTGACGAGGTTTATTTAAAGCCCAGAGGATTCATTATTCTGAGAGTGACGGGGGCTTTGGCATTGTTCTGGCTACTACGCCTGATCACCAGAAAATCAGCGAAGCATCAGCTTCAAAGGAAAGATTATCTACGCATGGCTGCATGCGGACTGTTCGGGGTATGCATGAACCAAATGTTGTTCTTTGAAGGGCTGTCAAGAACTTCGGAAATTAACTCTTCGATCATGATGACTTCCAACCCTTTGTTGGTATTGATTATTGCTGCAATTGTGATCAACGAACGGATAACCCTCACCAAAATCATTGGCATTGTTCTGGGCGGCATTGGAGCCACCATGATTATTCTCAGCAAAGATGTTGACGGCGGCAACTCGTCCCTGACGGGAGATTTATTGATCCTGGCAAATAGTGCCTCGTACGCTATATACCTTGTGTTGGTTAAGCCACTTATGAAAAAGTACCCTCCTTTGGTTGTCATTTCATGGGTCTTTCTATTCGGCACCATTTTCGCACTCCCTTTAGGGTATTCGCAGTTTACGGAAACCAATTGGGACATGCCCCCTGCAATAATCGGGAGCGTTGTGTTTGTTGTGGTTTGCACCACATTTCTTGCTTATCTGCTAAATATTTACGGAGTAAGTAGGCTAAATGCATCGGTGGTTAGTTCGTACATCTACCTGCAACCTATTCTGGCCACTCTGTTTGCTTTGCTGGTTAGCTATGATAAGAACGTGGGTGGATTAACATGGTGGAAAATTGGTTTTACCTGCCTTATCTTTATTGGGGTATATCTGGTTAGTAAACCCTCAAAGAAGTTAGGGAATACAACCGTCAACAATTCGTAAATTCGCAGACCTTTTAAATAAACAGGATGATACAATCGATGACAGGCTATGGCAAAGCCGAAGGAACTGTTGGAAACAAGAAATTCAGCATTGAAATACGCTCTGTAAACAGCAAGCAGTTCGACCTGAACGTGCGAATGCCTAGTATGTACAAGGAAAAGGAAATTCCTCTTCGAAACAAGCTCTCCAAAGCCCTTGTGCGCGGAAAAATCGATTTATCCATCCACTTCGATTCTAATGGGGAAGAAGTGAACCATACGGTAAACACCGAAGCCGTAAAAAACTACTATGCGCAAGTGAAAGGAGTTGCAGCGGAACTAGGTGTTGAAAGCCATGACCTGTTGTCGACTGTACTGCGCATGCCGGATTCTTTGAAGCCAGACAGAAAAGAACTGGACGAAAGCGAGTGGGGTCAGGTGATTGCGCTGGTAGATGAGGCTGTTGAACGGTTTAAATCGTTCCGACTCCAGGAAGGAAAGTCTTTACAAGATGACTTTAATCTTAGAATTGACAATATCGAAAAATACGCCAATGAGGTAGTACCGTTTGAAACGGAGCGAACCAATGCGGTGCGCGAAAAGATTGAAGGACATTTTGAGGACTATAAAGACCGTGAGGCCATTGATCACAACCGGATGGAGCAGGAAATGATCTATTACCTGGAAAAACTCGATATTACAGAAGAGCGGGTACGTCTGGCCAATCATCTGCAGTACTTCCGGGAAACCCTGAATAATGGTCAATCACAAGGAAAAAAACTGGGCTTCATCGGACAGGAAATTGGGAGAGAAGTAAATACAATGGGCTCCAAAGCCAATCATGCGGAGATTCAGAAGCTGGTGGTTCAGATGAAGGATGAGCTTGAGAAAATCAAAGAGCAGGTTTTGAACGTTTTATAACTTCTTCCGATCACCGCGCATGTGAATTTCCACATTACATTTCGTAATTTTGTGACAAACCTTTATCCGGCGGATTGTTCGGGATAGCAGATGAGTGGGAAAGCCATCATATTCAGTGCTCCTTCTGGAGCTGGTAAAACAACCATTGTTAAGCACTTACTAGACCTAAACCTGGGGCTGGAGTTTTCGGTTTCCGCCTGCACCCGGGAAAAACGCAAGGGGGAAGTAGACGGGAAGGACTATTACTTCCTTTCGGTTAAGGACTTTCAGGACAAGATTAAGTCTGGTGATTTTGTGGAATGGGAGGAAGTCTACACAGATAATTTCTACGGAACCTTGCGCTCTGAAATTGAACGTATATGGGCTTCGGGCAAACACGTAATTTTTGATGTGGATGTTCAGGGCGGTATTAATCTGAAAAAGTACTTCAAGGATCTTGCGCTATCAGTTTTCGTTCAACCTCCTTCAATCGACGCTCTTGAACAACGGCTGCGATCACGGGAAACAGAATCGGAGTCAAGTATACAGCGCCGGGTAGGTAAAGCGGGAGAAGAACTGACTATGGCACCTCATTATGATCACATCCTGATTAACGATGTTTTACAAAATGCGTTAACAGAAGCAGAGCAGGTGGTTGGTAAATTTCTGAACAGTTAACATGGCCGAATCCAAACACGTTAGTCTTTTTTTCGGGTCTTTTAATCCAATTCATGTAGGGCATCTGATTATTGCCAATCACATTGCGCAAGAAGAATCGGTAGATGAAGTATGGCTGGTGGTTTCGCCCCAAAACCCACACAAGAAAAAAGAAAGCTTGCTAGCTGATCACCATCGATTGTACATGGTAAACCTTGCAGTGGAGGATAATCCAAAATTGAGATCTTCCAATATTGAATTTAAACTTCCCCAACCATCCTATACGGTAAATACTCTGGTTTATCTAAAGGAAAAATACCCGGATATCAAATTCTCGCTAATAATGGGAGAAGATAATTTGCGCTCATTCCACAAATGGAAGAACTACGAGCAAATTTTGGCGCACCATCGGATCTACGTTTACCCCAGAATTTTAACCGCTTCGGAAATGGCTAATCCTCCGGAACCAAGTCCATTACTGGATGAGCCGGCATTTATTTCGGTAGATGCTCCACTAATGAAAATCTCTGCGAGCCATATCAGAGGAGCGATAAAAAAAGGAAAGGATGTTCGATACCTACTTACAGAACCGGTTTGGCGACATTGTGATGAGATGTCGTTCTACAGCTAGAACAAAGGATATAGCGTGACGTTTAAAGAGTGTTTTCGTAGTTTTCCGGTATGAGTTTTCTTAGTTATAGGACTCCACCCAAAGTGTTGGACAAAAAGGGCCTTGAGCTCTCTCGAAACAAAGTTTCGGCTAACAACTTCGCACTGGGCTCCGATTGGCTAAGAAAAAATGACAAAGGCATATGGGAATTGAGGCTGTCTGGCACTCCGTTTGAAATAGGTGCCCACTATTCCGTTTTGGCCGAAGAGCTCATTCAACAGCAGGAGGCAATATTCGTGAAAGAATTTTCAAAAGCTGTTCCTGGCAGAGTAAAGCAGTTCTTTCTTAAACATTTGGTCGGCTGGTTTAATCGAAAGCTGGATCGGAATATTCCTTCAGAGTATCTGGAAGAAATGTATGGACTAAGCCATGCGTACTCAAAAGAATTCAACTTTATTGCTCCTCCTTATATGAGGGTTCTCAATTACCACGCTGCTCATGATATTGGCCATGCACTTACCGATTACCAGTTGGTGGCTTGTACTTCTTTTGCGGCAAGGGGGACGAAAACATCAGATGGCAAGTTGATTTCAGGAAGAAACTTCGATTTTTACTCTGGTGATGAGTTTGCCGAAACCAAGGTAATGTCCTTTATCCATCCGGAAAATGGATACCGGTTTGCGAGTCTTTCCTGGCCAGGGTTTATTGGTGTGGTATCCGGAATGAACGAAAAAGGATTAACCGTTACCATGAATGCGGCCAAATCTACCTTACCCACATCTTCAAAGACACCTATCTCTGTGTTGGGACGGGAGATTCTGCAGTACGCATCAACAACGAAGGAAGCGATTGAAATTGCTGCCAAACGGAGGGTGTTTGTTTCCGAAGCCATTATGGTGAATTCAGCTTCAGAAAACAAAACTGTATTAATTGAAAAAGCACCAAAGGCAGCAGGGGTATTTGCACCGGATACCGAGTACACCGTTTGCGCGAATCACTATCAATCCGAAAGGTTCGCCAACGATGAATTGAACCTGGAGAACATAGAGCGTAGCGATTCCATTTACCGGCATCGTAAAATGCAACAACTGCTGGATTCCAAAAACAACATCGATCACATCACTGTAGCAGAAATTTTGCGGGATAGGGACGGAGAAAACGGGGAGGTCCTGGGGCTCGGAAACCCAAGAGCGATTAATCAATTAATTGCTCATCACTCGGTCATTTTCAAACCTTCAGAATTAAAAATGTGGATTTCTACGGCTCCGTGGCAAATAGGAGAGTATATCTGTTACGATCTGAACGAAATTTTCGCTTTGGAGACTGTTCCCGATAAGGATATTCATAATGCAGCACTAACTATTCCCGCCGACCCTTTCCTAAACACGCAGGAATACAAAGACTTCCTTTACTTCCGGGAGGTTAAGAAACAGATTAATGAATTTCTGGGCAAACGACTGGAACTGGAACTAAGCAAGGAGGAAATAGATAGTTTTGTAGCATCTAACCCAAACTACTATGAGACGTACATGATGATTGGGATGTACCTGCTAAAGAAGAAAGACCGGCAAGCGCGAGAGTATTTTGAAGAGGCGCTGACCAAACCCGTGATGAGCATAGAAGAGGAAGAAAAAATAAAAGCGCTTATTGATAAATGCAAGTAACGGATCGAATAGATACCGACGTGATTAAAGCGGTTCAATCAACTGCCGAGCGATCTCCTTTTTACAAAGAACTATTTGGCAATGATGACTTGCACAAGTTGTTGGGTTTACCTCAAGGTTTGAGTCAACTACCATTTACAACCAAGCAAGACCTGGCCGAACGAAATGAAGACTTTCTGGCTGTTCCGCAAAATGAGGTGTTTGATATTGTTACTACATCCGGAACAACAGGCAACCCTGTGTCGTTTTACCTTACCCGAAGCGATCTTGACAGGCTGGCCAGAAACGAATGCCAGTCTTTGACGATTGCCGGAGCAAATGCTTCCGACCGATTTCAGCTGATGACTACCATGAATAAGCAGTTTATGGCTGGACTCGCGTACTACGAGGGCATCAAAAAACTTGGGGCCGGAATATTAAGAGTAGGTCCAGGTTCCATCAAGAATCAGTGGGACAACATCCTTAAACACAAACCTACCTACCTGATAGCAATTCCATCATTTATACCGGCTCTTATCCATGAAGCTGACGCCCGGGGAATTGACTACCGGAATTCATCGGTTCGCGGCATAATATGTATTGGCGAGCCCATCCGTACTGAACAGCTGGAAAACAATGCTTTGTGTAACGCTATTTTAAGTGCGTGGGATGTGAAATTGTATTCAACCTACGCGAGTACAGAAATGGCAACTGCATATACTGAGTGTGAATTTGGAAAAGGATGTCACGAACAAACGGATTTGATTTACACGGAGGTAGTTGACGAAAATGGAGTGCGCGTTAAAAATGGCGAGGTTGGTGAAGTAGTAATTACAACAATTGGAGTTGAAGCAATGCCCCTTGTTCGTTATAAAACCGGCGATTTGTGTCCGGTATTTTACGACACATGCGACTGTGGGAGAGGCTCTCTTCGATTGGGACCGGTAGTTGGTAGAAAGGATCACAGAATCAAGCTAAAAGGCACAACCATTTATCCCCGGGCAATTCAGATGATATTGGCAGAAGCAAAAGTCTGGCCATACAATATTATCATTGGGCTTAACGCGGACGGTACCGATTCCGTCACCATTCTTTGCAGTGAACAAACCAGTGAGACCAAACTCTATGCACTTTTTGACAAATCACTGTCGGTAAAGCCAGAGGTTAGGAAAGTTTCGATACAGGCGATCAACAAAGTTTTAAATTGGAAAAGCAGCAGAAAGCCACGGTTGGTAATCGACATTCGAAACGATGACGAAGCTAAGGGGTTGATCGGGTCTTTGTTTGGCTAACCACGTACTTCATAAGCAGCTCCCGGCCCTAAACTAATTGCCTTGCCGTGTGCCTGCTAAATGTGGATCGAAACCCACGTAAAAACAAAGGAGAACCTTGTTCAAGATCCTCCTTTGTCAATGGGCGGCTAGCGATTTGCTGCCAATCTTCCTCTTCGATCGTTGTTTCGTGTTGACAAAACTTTAGCCTGTTACCTACCCCGCGCAAACAGACTGTGAACCAAATTGGTTCGGGAATCGGAAAATCAACCACTAGCCTTAAGCTGGTTTTGAAAACGATTGTATCGTTTCGGTCATCTATTGATTGGAACTGTTAACCCTCCAATCATTGAGTCATGAGCATTGCGAAACTAAACCATGAGAAGCGAAACTCAGGGCTTTAGTGGGGAGACAATTGGGGTACAAAGCTGTTGGTACTGTGAAATTTTGCTGAAATACTATTCTGGCTTAAATATTTACCACTGGTCGCTCAAGCCCTCGCTTTGCGGGACAGGCGCTTAGGCTATCCCTTTGCTGAACGGCAAAGGAAGTAAACGTTTACTTGCTGCGCTACGTGATCGCCTTCGGCTCGGAGTTGCTTGCAGCAGGCTGGTCAGTGCTATTCGATAATAGGTAACTTACGTAAACAAGGTTGGCTTCCCGGGTAAGTTGAATATGGTCATGGTATTGTTAAAGCGTATCACGCGAATTCATGTAACGACTTATTTACCAACAGTTATAAGATGAAAGTCCTGGCAATGAAAACCCTGGTACTTGCGACGACCATATTTCCTATACTGTGCACCTTTGTTTGTTTGGGGCAAGTCAGCTCCATAGATACCGTGATACACATAGATACTCTAAACGTGAAGGTTGGAGATACCCTATCCGACGACGAACTGGTAAACTTTTTCAAGCAAATTAATCGCACGGATCAATCAAATATCAAGAAACCAGAAATCCGAAGCCAAAGTTTCATCGACAATCACAATCAAATTATTCAGCTTATACTCAGCCAGGGCTTCCCTCAAATAGCTCATCTTCGCAAACGAGACAGAAGAATCATCCGTATCGCCTGTACCATGACCTACCTCCATATCCTCCAAACCGTTCCGGAATATCTGCTTAACAAATTCACCATTGATTTACTTAAACAAGAATTGAACTGCGGTAGAATGGACAAAGGAATTTTATTCGATTGCATGAGTTCAATAAGGAGATTGGATCAATTTGAGGGTTATAGATTCTCCGATCATGTGAAGCCTATATTCAATCAGGCTCTTATCGAGTGGGAACTGGATGTACCGCCATTTGAGGTTTAAATTTGTGACCTATTCTAATACCTGCTCTTCCCCATCAGCCTTCGTATCCACCTTTTAGGTATGTAGTAAAAAAGTGCCTGGATGAAGAGCCAGGTGTTCAGAAAACTGATTCGCATGAAATCCTTTAGTGGTTGAAAGTGTGAAATCCGATCTTCGGGATAATCGACATCAATCTTCACGGGGATAAAACTGACACCACTCCATGCCAATTTCACGATAGACTCTACCTCAAAGGCAAATCCGGTGGTTAAATAAGACTTACTCAGCAATGGTTTTAGGGGGTACAGTCTAAATCCGGTTTGGGTATCTGGTAACCGAAACCCTGTTTCTACCCAAAACCAAAAGTTGCTGAACTTATTTCCAAATGAGCTTTTTCCGGGCGCACCCGCCCCTTCCAAATCGCGCGAACCCATTAGAACCGCGCCCGGGTTTTTCTGTTGTTCGCTCAGCATTTTAGCGATATCATCAGGGTTGTGTTGTCCATCGGAATCTATAGTGATTACTGAATCAAAATTGAGCCTGCCTGCTTCCTTAAACCCGGTGAGCAAAGCATAACCTTTTCCCCGATTCTGATCGTAACTGATCAATTGAATCCGGTCGGAGTATCTTGTAAGGATTTCAAGGGTTTGGTCGGTGGAACCATCGTTAACAACCAGAACAGGAAGCCCTTGCTCAATGACCTGCTTCAGGACTGGTTCCAGCTTTGGTGCATTGTTGTAGGTTGGTATTAGTACGCAGGTCTTCAACTATTCGAAAGTAGCCGAATATTTAACAAACACCTCATCCTCATGCTTAATCGATGCTGAAATCTTATAGCCTGATTCTATTTCCGACACGTTAATTTCCACTAAAACCTGCGGGTGAACGTTTGGATTATGAATGGCTGTAAACCTACATTTTTTCACTTCTGTCAACCTTACATTACCAAAACAGCTGCTAATTTGATCGTTTATCGACTGCACCAGACAAACTCCAGGAGTTATTGGATTGTTGGGAAAATGTCCTCCATACAGAGGATGATCCGCATGAAACTTCAAGTCAACGCTTAAGCCTTCTGGCGTGCGGGTTTGTTTTAAAGTGGTATAAAAGCTTCTGCTCATAATTACTTCAGGCTAAACTGAGAATCTGCAATCTCTATATTTCTTTTGAGATCGGTAAACCGGTAATGGGTAGAATTGCCATTGGGTTGAACCACTACGAAATCACTCACGTCCTTCGCATCCGTAAACTCTATTTTTATTTCAGAAACATACTTTTTCATTCTTCCCTGTAGCGGAGTTAAAACCGCCACTAACTTTCCATCTTCCACCAAAAATTGTCTTTCAAATTCCTTGTCTTTAAGTGCATCTCCGTTAATCCCGGAAATGATAAAGTCCTTGAGTTTAGACATTGCTTTACCCCGTTTCTCCACTTTTTCATCACCGTCCCTGGTATACACTTCGTCGCCATCTACTACCATCTGCCAGGGGTGGTCTCCAAGCTGGTTATATCTCAACTTGTCCGGGTTCTTAAACAGGATGTTTCCATTTTGCACAACCGGATTGGCGAGTCCCTTTATCTGTTTGGTAACCGTAAAGTTCAGTTGCTGACTTTTGGTTGAGCGTAAACGGCTTTCTATCAAATTCATCACAGAATCCGACTGCAACTTGTTGAGTTGCTGCCCAAACGACACATTGCCCCATAACAGCAACAGCGTGATGAACCATATTTTAGTCAAATTTCTCAATTTCCTCTTCTAAAGAAACAATTTCTATACCTAATTCTTCGGTTTTCCGGATCAGCTTCTCCAAAACCTCCAACGTGTTAAAGTTTGTATCGTGAAATAACACAATTGCCCCACTTAATTCTTTGCTGAATAAATTTCGTTCTATCTGTTCGGAAGTGCGTCTGACACCATCATGCGTACGAACACTCCACCCTACTGATTTTAAGTTCGCTTTTTTCAGTGCACTTGCCAAATTGGGAGTAGTTACACCAAACGGTGGCCGGAACAACTTAGGTTTCTCTCCTACCACTGTTTCTATTACGTCCGAGCACCGGTTAATATCCGCCAGTACCTTCCTTTTACCGCGACTGGCAAACATGTAATCATGTTGATAGGAATGGTTTCCTATAGTGTGTCCTTCTTCCTTTATCCTCTGAACAATCTCTTCCTTTCCTTCAATATTTCTTCCGATCAAAAAGAAAGTCGCGGGTATATTTTTGGTTTTCAGGAAATCTAGAAACTCTGGTGTGAGATCGGTTGGTCCGTCGTCAAAGGTTATTGCAAGCTTCCCTTTTGGCAGACGTGAAATGGATTTAACAAAAAACCCTGACCGAATGTTGGCGCTGGCCCACGCAACAATACCAATATAAACTGTCACGATTCCCGCGACGATCAGCTGCGAATAAAGTTCATTCGTATAGATCGCCCACGACATGGCTCCTATCACGATGATGGCGGCAACCGTATGAACCCAATTTGGCATGTTCGAATTTAGTGATTTGATGAGGCAATGAACTGATGAACTAACGATTTAATGAACTGATGAGATGTAGGACTGATTTACGAATGACGTGCTATGCAGTTGCTAAACTGAACAGAGAAGGGTGAGGCCAATTTGAGCACTTTGGATGCCATTAACAACCAGAGCGGTTTTTCCCTTGTCATTCAGGTTTTGAAGAGCCAGTTCTATGCCAAACCCCGTGTTTGTTAGGTAAGCCCCTGAGTATTGTTGGAAGTTGAATAGATTCGTTCCTGGCAAGTCGATATCTACATTGGTTAGCGTTAATATGCTGGAAGGATCAATGTTGTTTTGATCTAAAAATTCTTTAATCAGTTCTTCCACTTTCTTCCCTTCGGATCGCCAGTTAACTACGTCTACTAATTCGTATGGCGAGGGTTGTTTGCTAATAGCCATAAACGTAGCTCCAGCTCCCAGGGAAAGTCCGTTTAGATGAGAATGTTCGATCATTAAGTCCAACCACTCGGTTTGTTCATCTACAGCTCCAACAAGGTACCATCCGTCGGTTTCCTGTAACGTTGCATCGATCAATGCCCCTTCGAAACAGGCTCCAACCTGAGTATGGGTAATATTGTAGCCATGGCATTTCATTTGCAGGCCTAACTGTCCGGCAATTGTATTGTGTGTGGAGTGGATAAACGGAGTTGGTGACGGACTATCGTGCTCGTTTGAATCCAGTAAGAACTTCTTTGTATCTCCTAAACAACCCAGCCCTGTAGCTACTATTATTCCATCCATTAAAGAGCCTCCCATATTCCTCTGAACCGTCTGAGCGCATGCAAGGGACTTTTTTAATATGGGACTGAGCCTGCGTAGCGGTACGCCTTGAATATGCTCTTTGTAGTTTGGCTCTTCCAACTCCTCCTTAAGGTTTAAGTTTTCGACCCAATGTCGGTTTGAAGGATCAGAGTTCCTTTGGTTGATTCCAGCCCAGATGTGTATGTATGTTTTACCCATGCGCTGAGAAAATTAAAGTTGTCTGATTTCCACCAAAGCCAAATGAGTTAGAAAGCACATGGTTTATCGGTTCCGACCGAACCTCTTTTAAAGCCGGAGCCTTTGGATTCATATCTTCGGTAATATTCAGCGACGGGAACAGCTTTCCCTCTGTAATTGAAAGAACAGAATATACTGCTTCAATTGCCCCAGAAGCCCCCAGTGTATGTCCGGTATAAGATTTTGTGGAAGCAAAAGGTGGTAGAGTATCTCCAAATAAGCTAAGAATTGCTGTCAATTCAACCAGGTCATTGTTTTCAGTAGAGGTTCCGTGGGTGTTGATATAGTCAATGTCGGTCGTACTTAAATTGGCTCGTGCAAGTGCCTGACCCATTGCCATGGATGCTCCTTTTCCTTCTGGGCTAAGTGCTGTTTGATGATATGAGTCATTGGCAATTCCGAAGCCTGTAACTTTTCCCAGTATTTTATTCCCCGAGCGTTCAACACTTTCAGCGTTTTCCAGCAATATATATCCGGCGCCTTCTCCAAGGTTTAGCCCATTCCTGTTAGCATCGAAAGGCTTACATACCTGTTGATCAAAGATCATCAGAGAGGAAAAACCACTAATCGTAAATGATGATAGGGCGTCGGTTCCTCCTGCAATAGCTCGATCCAACTTCCCTGCCTTCATTAGTTGTACGGCTTGTAAAATAGAATTGGCTCCCGAACTGCAGGCAGTAGAAATGGTATTACAAAATCTGGCATTCGGAATTCTTGCGGCAATCAGAGAAGTTGAATAACCACATGGGTGACAAACAAAGTGATCTGCTCCCATGGTAAATCCCCTGGTTACCTGCTCCAGCAAATAACGCTCGGTAAAGTCCATTCCGCCAACACTATTGCCACTAATTACGCCAGTTTTCAGATTCTCGTCGGCGGGGGTTTCTCCCCATGCCTCTAGTGCCGCCTTCAATGCTAACAGTGCGGTTCTACTAGTAGGTTCATCAAGGGCCAACTCATTTTGCAGGGTTTCATTGGTCACGGAGACGTTTCCAAGATGGCAAGGTTCCAGATCTCGAAAAGATTGGTGGGAAATCCCCGTTTTCTGAGACAATAGACCATGCAAATTTTCACCGGTATTAAGACCCAGTGCACTAATTACTCCAGTTCCGGTGATATAAATCTCCACCTACGAATTCTCGGTAATGTAAGTGGAAATCGTATTTACGGACTGTAGGATTTCTTTCCCTTTGGCAGGGTCAGATATCTTGATATTATATTCTCGTTCCATCATTACGATTAATTCAAGCGCATCGATGGAATCCAACCCAAGACCATCACCAAATAGCGGGGCATCATCAGCAATTTCACTCTTGTCAACATCCTCCAAATTCAAATAGGATATGATGTGGTCCTTTAGTTGTTCTTTTAAATCAGTACTCATTCTAACAGTTTTCTTAGGTATTCTACCTGATTGGGAAGTTCCAGCCCCCCACTTTTTTCGGTTATCAAAAGTAAATGATTTCCGTCATTCTGCGTGGGCTCCGTCCACCCAATAATAACAGCCTTACACCTCCTTTGTTCCAGATACATTGAGGCCATATCACAAATCTGATGATAGTCCATCGAATCGGCGATCAGGAATAAATTTTCTCCGGTGATCTGACGCTTAATGCACAACTCTCCCACTCCAACGTTAGGAAGCGTATATACAAAATTAGCTGGGCTGGCACCTTCGATACCGTCTTTAATACTTTCAAAATGTTTCAGATCAGACGGGTAACTTCCAGAACTGTTATATAGAATAATGGCAATATCGTCGGGCTCAACCTCTTCACATATGCCAGTTTCATCGCAAAGCAATTCACCAAGAATAAACACAAGTTTGGCCATGGTGTCCATGCGGTAATACTTGGGATAGTCTTTGATTTTCTTCTTGTAAATGGCGTCCAACTGGGGTTCCAGCCTACTTGGCGCCAGCAGCGAATCTATTTCACCGTTCCAGTAAATGCAATCGTGTTTCAGACTTAAAGCGGTATGTATGTAGCCCGAACTCAAATCTTTCTAAATAAAGCGGCTGCATTACCCCCACCAAAACCCGAACAGGTTTTCAGGAAAGAGGTTGACTCTTGTCTATAATTACTGTTAAGTACCCGGACCTGTTTTTCTGTGCCTAGCTTTTCTAAACCAAGGGTGCCAGGAATAACATCTTTCTTCATAGCCTGAAGAGAAATAATGGTTTCTACCAATCCAGCTGCTCCGAGCGTATGACCAAAGTATGATTTAAGACTATTTATAGGAACATTGGCCAAACCAACCCCTGCAAATGCCTGTGCCTCCATTGCATCATTGTAGTTTGTTCCTGTTCCATGGGCACTTATAAAATCAGGTTCCTGATCTGCGTGTTCCAGGGTTCTTCTGATCGCTTTTTTCAAGCCTTCTCCTGTGCGGCTGGGACCTGAAATATGATTGGCATCATTGTTTGAATAGCCTGCTACATATTCCACTGGTTTTTCTTTAAAAACTTCACGATTGGAAGACAATACTACCGTAGCTACCGCTTCCCCTAAATTAAGTCCCGCCCGAGATTCATCAAACGGTCGGCATCGTTCCGAATCGAGTGCAAATAAGCTATTGAAGCCTGAGACAACAAATTCTCCAATTGTATCGAGTCCGGTTACCACAACCGTTTCCGCTCGCCTTGTACGAACTTGGTCTGCGGCCATTTGAATGGCTAACAGCCCAGAGATGCATGCATTCGACACACAATGAAAACGTGTTTGTTCCCCGAGCGCGGCCTTAACGGAGTGGCTCAATCCAAAGGCATAAATGCCTCTTTCAATATTTTCAATTTCTCCTTTTGCAGAGCTTACTATGTGCGTAATATTTGAAGTAGAAGTTAGCTTTTGCAAACTGGATTCAACTGACTGTTGCAATATGTGTTGCCAGAAAGAGCCTTTGAACTCGAAAGAATCCCGATCAAAGGCGGACACGCTAAATGTTTCTTGTCCGAATTTCTTTTTACGAACGCCGGATTTTCCTTCTATTACTTGCTCGTAACACGATTCTGCGGAACTCCCTAATGGCGAGATGATATTTTCAGCACCGATATAAACTTTCACTTTAGCCCCTGTTCTATCAACCAATCTTCATAGAATTTTGGCTGTGTTAGATGCAACTCTCTGGTTTCAGCGTGCATAAAAACCTGAACGGTCTTACCAGTCGCTGCTAACCGCCTTGTGGTAAGGTTATGAACCTCATAATCAAAAACCAGTTTCGCCGCTGCAGTTGGAGTTAACTTTGCAATGATTTCGATTTCCTGACCATACTGCACTACGGCCTTGTGCTCCACTTGTGATTTCACTATGGGCACAAAAAAACCATTGTCATAAAACTTCAGGTAGGTTAATCCATACTCCCGGCCAAATGCTTCTCTTCCATCTTCGAAATAACGCAAATAGCTCCCGTGCCAGATAACCCCCATAGGGTCTGCCTCACTAAACTTGGTGAACTGTTTTATGGATACTGATTTACCGATCTTGAACTACAAGTTTTAGGTCTCCTTCGGCCACAGGTTGACCGTTGGAAGCAATAGTTCCATGAATTAACAATACTCCAAAGACATGGTTCGTGATTTCAACGCTAATATCCAGGTTGTCTCCTTTCCTTACGTTTCTGAAAAGCTTAAACCCTTTCACTTCTCCGATAAACCCAACGCGCGGTGTATCGTCCTTGTTGAGCAGCGTCATTCCTGCCGCTACTGATTGGGCCATGACCTCTATCAATCCGGATTGAAGAAATTCTTCTCCGTCTAAAAAAACGTGTTCTTCAGGAATTACAAAAGAGGCTTTCCATCGGTGGTTCTCCAGGTCGTAGATGTGATCGACAAAAACAAAAGGGTGTTTCTGCGGGATGTGTATAGCTGCGTCAGTCTTGTTCGAAGTAGTCAAAATAGTTGAACCATTGTTCCGGGTATTCTTTCACCCGGTTTTCCAGGCTCGAAATATACAAATCACTAACCTCTTCGGCCGCACAATTCTCTATTAATTCGGTAGCCGTAAGCTCATAATGTCTCCTGCTGGTCTTAACAGCAAAAACTACACTTACAGGCACTTTCAGAAGCTTACTTAGTTCAAACGGACCAGCTGGCAATTCAACATTCCTACCTAAAAAGGTCTTTTTTATCGTCTTTGCGCCATCCATAAATCGATCAGCGTGAAGGCATATTAGTTCATTTCGGGCCGCGGCTTGTTTTAATTTGATCAAATAGGAAAAATCATCGGTAATCGGGATGATATTAAACAACATCCCATTGGTTTGTTTAGCCAGGAAGCCCTTAATTCGTTCATGTTCTTTATCTAGCATTAGGATGTTGACCACAGAATTAATCTCTCGTTTTTTGAGTAGGTTTCCTGCAATTTCCCAATTTCCCAAATGCGCGCTTAGCAACAGCCCTCCCTTTCCACCGGTTTCCATAGCAATCAAATGCTCTTCGCCGGTCATGGAAAAAGTATATTCTTTCTCCCTCCCTATTAAGAAAGCTACCCGGTCGATCAGGCATTGACCCATCATTTTGAAGTTCCTCTTAACGGTACGGCGTGCTTGTTTCTTGTCCATTCCCAGCACCTTGTAGAAACGAATCAGCGAAGCCTTCTTGCTTGATTCAAACCAGAAATAAAATGGATAGACGAACGACAGAAGCCCGTATGCTGCTCCTATCCCGAACCATTTGATTGTATAAACAAAAAAGGAATAACCGACCAGGCCACCACGACTTTTACCGGTCCACTTGGCCATTTACCCCAGCTTTGACTCCACGTAATCGTAGAAATCGGCGAAGGTTTTAATATCGGTAAAGTCGTTCTGCTCTACTTTAAAGCCGAAATTTTCTTCAATAATTACCACCAAATCCACATAGTCCAGGCTGTCCAGATCAAGTGTTTCCTGAAGTGGAGCGTCGTCTTTGATTACATCAACGGATACTTCAAATTCTTCTGCAAGAAATTCCTTTGTAGTCTCTACGATTTGCTCTCTAGTCATATTTTTTAATTATAACCGACGAGTTTGTTCCACCAAAACCAAAAGAATTGGACAGTATGGTTTGGAGAGTGCGTTCTTCGGTGGCTGCAAAAATATTTATTTTCTCGGAGTATTCGTCAGGATTCTCAAAATTGATATTTGGGGCAATGAATCCATGCTCCATCATCAGCATAGAATAAACCAATTCACTTGCCCCGGCCATCCAGCACTCATGCCCTGTCATTGATTTTGTGGAACTTACGGGGGTTTTACTACCAAATACATGATGAATGGCCTGTGCCTCAAATGAATCTCCTACGGGAGTGGAAGTCGCGTGAGCATTGATGTAGTCAATTTGCTCAGGGGTAATATTGGCTTGCTTCAGTGCCATTTCCAGAGCGCGTACCTGCCCGTCGAGGTTTGGATTTGAAATGTGTTCTCCATTAGACGAAAACCCATAACCGATAACTTCGCCCAGGATTTCTGCTCCTCTGGCTTGCGCAGATTCTAAAGACTCGAGAATTAATGTAGCAGCTCCTCCCCCCGGCACCAGGCCATCACGATCCCTGTCGAAAGGTTTAGAAGCCTTTGTTGGTTCGCTTTCATTCACTGAAAATGCTCCAATTCCATCAAAGCTTGCCATACCAAACGGATTAATTTCCTGTGCACCTCCACAAATAACCCTATCCTGATAGCCATTGCGGATGAGGATGTAACCCATTCCAACAGAGTGCGAGCCGGATGCGCATGCGGCACTTAAAGTCATGTTAATTCCTCGCAACTTGTATATGGTCGACAAGTTCATTGTTACCGTACAATTCATCGCCTGAAAAATGGCTCCGGAGCCCAATAGCGTCGTATCTCCTTTTGCCCGCACCGTATCAGTACTTTCGATAACAGCCAGCGAAGAACTATCGTTTCCAAAAATAATACCTACCTCATTTTTGTCCAGGTAGTCCATGTCAATTCCCGCCTGAGCAAGTGCTTCCTTGGTTGAAGCAAATGCATAATTACATTGTTGCGCCATGCTTTTGCGCTGACGACGATCTAAATCTCCTTTCAGGTCAGGTTCTTTTACCATACCAGTGAGAGAAGATCGAAAGCCCATTTCTTTACGAGCCGGATCGAAAACAATCCCGCTTTTCCCTTTGTAGAGAGACTCACGTACTTCTTCCTTGTTTACTCCTAAACTAGAATATATCCCTGTGCCTGTTATAACAACTCGTCTCATTATGAGTAAATTCCTCCATTTACATTTAGTACCTCACCCGTAATATATCCCGACTCTTTCGAAACCAGAAAACTCACCGCGTGCGCAACTTCCTCGGCTGTTCCAAACCTGTTGGCAGGCACCAATTTTACCAATTCTTCTTTCGGTAAGTCCTGAGTCATTTCGGTTTCGATAAATCCTGGCGCCACCGCATTTACGGTGATGTTTCGCTTGGCCACTTCTTGGGCAAGCGAGCGCGTCGCTCCTATCACTCCTCCTTTAGCAGCTGAATAGTTGGCTTGTCCAGGCACTCCCTTAACACCAGAAACCGAAACAATGTTCACTACCCGACCATAGCGCTTTCTCACCATTTTCTTCATCAGCGCGGAAGTCGTATTGAAGAACCCGTTTAAAGACACATTCAGAACTTTATGCCAATCTTCGGACTCCATGAAAACAAACAAATTATCCTTGGTTATGCCTGCGTTATTCACTAAAACCTCGATTACCGCATCAGGGTTGGTACTAAAAAAATTCTCCAGAGCAGTATCCACCTGTTGCTTATCTGCAACATCGAATTGAATAAGTTCTCCATCACCTCCAAGTTCCTTTACTGCCTTGAGTGTGTCTTCTGCCGCAGTAGTATTGGAGTTATAATTGATCAGAATCTTGTAATCGTAATCTTTCGCCAATCGCCTGGCAATGGCCGACCCAATTCCCCGGGAGGCTCCTGTTATTAAAGCGTACTTCATAATTCCAGCGGTTGATTCTGTTTCAGGTATTCTGCAATTTCGGAGGCTTTCTCTGTAACCGGAAGGTCCGCATCCACCTCCCCCAATAAAGGCTTTAAAGCATCCATCCACTTTCGAGTTGTTGGTGAAAACGAATGCGCTTCTCCTGCTATTTTCATTCCCTGGGCTAAAGCCATCAGATAAATAGACAAGACCTGAAAACTATTGTCTATAACTTTGGCTGCCATTAGGGCAGAATTAGAGCCCATGCTCACAATATCCTGATTGTCGTTGTTACAAGGAATGCTGTGCAGATACATGGGAAAACCTAATGTCTGACTCTCGGCGGTAGTAGAAGTAGCCACATACTGAGCCCCCTGAAAGCCGAAATTCAATCCAAGCACTTTATCATTTAAAAACGGGGGAAAGGTTTTATTAAGTCGGTGATTCAGCAAAAAATTCAGTTGCCTGTCCATAAGCATAGACAATCTGGCAACACCGATTTTCAATTTGTCCATTTCCAGGGAAATATAATCCCCATGAAAGTTGCCGCCATGATAAACGGAACCTTTATCCGGATCTACAATGGGGTTGTCGTTTACGGAGTTAATTTCTTGTTCTACTATCGTTTCCGCATGAACCAAAGTGTCTAATACCGGACCAACAATCTGAGGAATACATCGCAGCGAATAATACTCCTGCACCTTCCGGTCAAATTTTTCTTCTTCGGGGATGGAATTTAAAAACGGATGGGATTCACGATCCTTTACGCGACCTGAGTCAGCCAGTAATAATTGCATGGCCCTGGCCACTTTAAATTGCCCATTGTGTCTTTTCGCTCCGTTCAGTTCGCTCGAAAACGCATCAGTAAAGGCTTCTACCAACTCGTTGAGCAAGCCAGAAACAAACACCACCCACTCTATTAGCCTTCTGGCGTGAAACGTATTGATTGAGGCTATTCCAGTCATCGAAGAAGTGCCGTTAATCAATGCGAGTCCATCTCGCAATGTTAAGGCCAGGGGTTCAATTGACAATTGTTTTAACACATCAGCAGTTGGTTTGAGTTGGCCTTTATGGATTACGTTCCCCTCACCTATTAATGCCAAAGCCAGTTGGGCCAGTTGCACCAGGTCTCCACTAGCTCCAACACTTCCGTGCTCCTGAATGGCCGGATAAATCCGGTTATTCAGAAAAATCTCAATTTGCTCAACTACCTTTGGATCGACACCAGATTTGCCCAGACTAAGCGTATTCAAACGGCTTAATAAAATGGCTCTGATTTGTGTTTCTGAAAGTACGGCGCCCATACCCTGAGCGTGGCTTCTTACCAGATTATACTGCAACTGTACCTGATCCGACGCGTTGATTCGGTATTGTGCCATTGGACCAAAACCGGTATTTATCCCGTAGATAACCTTGTCTTTAGAAAACTCCTTTAGAAATGAATTAGCTCTTGCTATTCTCTCCTTCACCGAATCTGGGATATGTACAGAATCCTGGCTAAACACCAACTCCTGAAATTCCCTTAAATTAAATTCACCAATCATCAACAAAAACTAACTTTGGCTCCTGATACGCAGCTCACCACATGAAATCTATAACACTTGCCTGGCTCAGAAGTTCTAGGAGAAAGCCTATTCTCTTTCTGGTCATTTTTGCGGTGTTATTAGCTTCCCTGCTCTTTGGCGTTAAAACCAGCCTCCAAGTTGAGGAAGACATGCTTTCTTCGCTGCCCGAAAGTATTAAACTCGAGCTACTTAAAAAAATCTCGGAAAGACAAAAAACAGATCGTTTACTGGGAATACAGTTTTTTGGCTCTGAGTCCGAGATTGAACAACAAATAAGCTTTGTTGATTCCTGCTTGCTGTCGAGTGAATTTGCAGACTCCGCAGACAATCAGGAATTCGACCTAATGGCGGGTGTAGATGCCGTTTTGGAATCGGCGCCGGTTTATCTGGACAGCATGTATTACGATTCGCTAACCAACCAACTCGATCCAGCGAATCAAAGAAAAAGACTCCACTCAATTCTGGAGCAGCTTTATTCTCCGGAATCCATGGTTACTGCCGATCTTCTTTTTAAAGATCCGTTTAACACATTATCTCCTTCGGTGCGCAACATACTGGACGATCTGGGCGCCTCCAATTTAATGAGTTCGTTCCGCGATCGGTCTGACGACGGGATTAAACTCTACTACCTTAATTTTCACTCAAACAATATTGATAAGGGGCGCGCTTTGGACGATTATTTGTCCCGTTGCTTTTCCACTTTGACCGTCAAAAACCAGCCTGTTCATTTCGGTTATTACCAGATTGCTCTGATCAATGCCGAACAAATTCGTTTTGACACCTACCTATCCATGGGTATTGCGGGGAGCATTATCCTACTTCTGTTGCTGCTTTACTATCGGAAAGTGTCCGTGATTATTTTGTTCTGTCTGCCGGTCATTTTCGCATTTGCCTTTGCCCTTGGTTTGTTTGCCATTTCGGGCCGAACTATCTCTGCCATTTCAATCGGTATGGGGTCCGTAGTGATCGGTATCATCCTGGACTTCAGTTTTCATTTCTATACCCACTTCCGAATCTCTAACTCACTTGAAGAAACTGTTAAATCCGTGAGCACGCCTATGAGTCTTGGAGCTCTGACTA
Organism: Parvicellaceae bacterium; assembly: GCA_965267315.1. Lineage (GTDB taxonomy): Bacteria > Bacteroidota > Bacteroidia > Flavobacteriales_D > Parvicellaceae. The sequence continues at coordinate 1,343,256 of OZ253949.1, read as the reverse complement.
CCATTTTTGCTTTCGGGGCACTCTACTTTACGAACTCCAAAGCAATGCAGGACTTCGGCTTATTTGCTGCGTTTGCCATTTTTGGGGCGGCATTTGCTACCCTGTTTATTCTCCCGGTAATTATGCTGGTCTTTCGGATTGGGTATCGAAACAAGAGGCGGTTACCTGCATTAAAAATTCCCAGACTTCGCCCAAAAGTCAGGATGTTTATCACCGTAAGTATCATTGGTTCTACGGTGGTGATGGCTGTACTCGCTTATCAGGTGAATTTTAGCAGCGACCTGAATTCTATGAATTTCTATCCGGACGATTTGCGTGAAAAAGAGGCTACGGTGATCGGAATGGATACCAGAACTTCCACTTCCATCTTCGCGTTTGCCTCGGGAAAGACGACAGAAGAAGCCCGGCGGTTAAATGAGCGGGTTCAGCATTACCTTGACTCCATCCACGTTTTAGATTCCGGTTTTAGCTACTTGTCTACAGCAGTTATTAATCCATCGAAACAAAAGATTGATGCCTGTTTCGCCTATTGGAACCAATTTTGGAAAAATCGCTCTGACGAACTAAGAGTGTTTGACAGTATCTCTTTATCCGTTGGCTTTACTGCGGATGCATTCTCTGAGTTCAAAGAACTTACCAGGTCAATGCCCAATTATCTAATGGTCGATTCTTTAAGCAAACTCTTCCCGGTAAACTTCTCATTCGAACAACAAGGCAAAGAAGTCCTTGCGAGCCTCATAGAATATCCTTTAAACAAGTATGATGAATATCTGACAGAACTTGCCTCCTGGCCAGGCGTTCAATTAATCAGTAGAAAAGATTTGGCTACAGATCTGGTGTCTACACTGGAGGCTGACTTCAACTATATACTTTTCATATCCATATTTATTGTGGCGTTTGCTTTGTTAACCGCCTACGGAAGGTTAGAGTTAATGCTTATTACGTTTTTACCAATGGCCATCAGCTGGATCTGGATTCTGGGTTTTGCTTACCTGTTTGGTATCGAATTCAATTTTGTCAATATCATCGTATGTACCTTTATTTTCGGGCTTGGGGATGATTTTGCCATTTTTATCACGGATGGCTACCTACAGGAGTTGCGCGAAGGAAGGAAAGAGCTCCCCGCATTTAAGAGTGCCATCCTTTTATCTGCAATTACCACAATTATTGGGGTCGGTTCTCTGATTTTTGCCGAGCACCCGGCTTTGAATTCTATTGCTCCGATGGCTGTAATGGGGATGATAATTATATTGATTACATCCTTTCTGATTCAGCCCTGGTTATTTGAAAACCTAATCACGCGTAGGGTCAAGAAAAACAAACCGCCACTCACACTTACCGGTCTTTTCTGTTCCATTTTCGCTTTCTCCTACTTCTTTTTTGGTTGTACGTTCTTATTTATTCTTCTGGGAGTTTTCATTCTTATCCCAATCAAGAAAAAGCCTAAGGTTAAAGGCTATAACTGGGTGATATCAAAGTTTGCAGGCTCTTTGGTTTACGTGATGATAAATGTGCGTAAACGCGTTATCGGAAGGAAGCATTTAATGAGCAACGAGCCGTGTGTAATTATTGCAAATCACTCTTCATTCATAGACATTCTGGCCCTGATCATGCTTCATCCAAGAATTAAACTGTTAACCAATGACTGGGTTTACAACTCGATTGTGTTTGGGTGGGCCGTTCGCTATGCGGGCTATGTGACTGCGACCGATGGAACAGAGACCAATTTAAAAGCCATCAAGGAAATGACGGACGAAGGCTATTCGATTGCCGTTTTCCCAGAGGGCACCAGGTCGATTGATGGGTCCATTGGCCGATTTCATAAAGGTGCATTTATGGTTGCTGATGAATTAAAGCTACCCATTGTGCCTGTTTTGCTTCATGGTTTTCATTATACCATGCCGAAATATGACTACGTACTAAAAAACGGGCGACTTACCATTAAGATTCTTCCTGCAATTCAACCCAACGACCTGAGCTATGGGAAAGGTTATAAAGAACGCACCAAGGCCATTTCAAAATATTTTAAACAGCAGTTTGATGAACTAAAAGAGGAGCAGGAAAATGCACGGTTTTTCTATCAGAGAATTAAATCAAACTACGACTATCGGGGCCCGGTAGTTGAATATTACTTTAAGGTTAAATGGCAATTTGAAAAAGAAAACTACGATCATTACAGCCGATTCATTCATGAGAATGATGTGCTGATTGATGCGGGATGTGGTTACGGCTACTACTCCTTCTTTCTTCATTATAAGTACCCTGAGCTAAAGATTGACGCAATGGATATGGATGAGATGAAAATTTCCTATGCAGCCAACGGTACTCAGCGAACCGACAAACTAAACTTTTATTCGGGTAATGTAAAAGAGGTGGACTACAGTAAGTACACCAAAATATTCTTTAACGATGTGTTGCATTACCTCAGCGAAGACGACCTGAACGATTTCATGGATCGGTTGTTATCATCTTTAAAGCCCAATCAGACGGTTTTCATCAGAGATGGGAATGAAGATGACCAGCATAGCCATAAAACTACTAAATTGACCGAAATTTTTTCGACAGGTTTGGGGTTCAACAAGACAACCAATGAGTTGTTTTTCTTTGGAGAAAGCTGGCTAAAAAAACACGTGGAAAAGCACAATTTGCAACTGGAGTTGGTAGAACAAGAATCGATAACCTCTAACGTACTGTACATTATTAGTGGCCAAAATAGATAACGAGAAATACGACATTGCTATCATTGGTAGCGGTTTAGGCGGACTACAATGTGGTTATATTTTAGCCAAGCACGGATACAAAGTCGCCATCTTCGAAAAGAACCATCAGATTGGAGGTAGCTTGCAGGTTTTCAGCAGGCAAAAAACAATTTTCGACACCGGAGTTCATTATTTAGGCGGTCTTGATAAAGGACAAAACTTACATCAGTTTTTTCGCTACTTCGGCATGGGTGACCATAACCTGAAGCTTCGCAGGTTGGATATAAATTGCTATGACCGAATAGAGTTTATGGACAATGACGAAGGCTACTCTCTAGCCCAGGGGTACGAAAACTTCGCTAATTCTTTAAAGCGTGACTTTCCGGAAGAAGGAAAGGCAATTGATGAGTACTGCAGGCTTGTTCGGGAATTTTGCTCGAAGTTCAAGCTCTATAACCTGGAGGTTTCGGGAATGGCCAATTATATGTCGGATCCGTATTTGCTTCAGAGCAATGCTTATGAGGTGTTGGATAGCCTTAGCTCCAACAAACGACTTACGGCTGTTTTGGGAGGCAATATGATGCTTTACGGTGGACACAAAGACCGCACACCTTTCTTCGTACATGCACTGGTTACAAATTCTTACGTAGAAAGCTCATACCGCATTGCCGACGGAGGGTCTCAGATTGCAATTTGGCTCAGTCGTGAAATCAGAAAAATGGGCGGGCAGATTTTTCGTCGCAAGGAGATTGTTGGAGCGAATGTAGAAGACAAACACATTAAAAGCCTTGTTACTGCCGAAGGTGAAGAGGTATTCGCAAAGAATTATATTTCTAACCTGCACCCACACATTACCACGAAGCTAATCGGGGAGGATCATTTTAAGAAGGCATACAAGAAAAGAATTGGCAACATCAGGAACACGGTAGCTTGCTTTTGCTCACATTTCGTGCTTAAGGAAAACGCCTTTGATTATTTGAATTACAACATATACCAGCACGCCGACAACGAGGGTGTGTGGAATACAGATCTGGCAAGTGAAGATGACTGGCCTGCCTCTATTATGATTAGCACTCCTGCGAACTCTAAGAATCCTGGTAAAGCAGATGGAATCACGGCCATGACATTCATGGAGTATGAATATTTCCAAAATTGGGGATCTAGTTTTAACACGGTAACAACCGAGGGAGAGCGTGGCGCTAATTACGAGCAGAAGAAGCGCCATTTTGAAGGGCTGTTGCTTCAGCGAATGGAAGAACGATTCCCCGGGTTTTCTGAACTGGTGATCCATTCGGAAAGCTCCACTCCATTAACTTTCAGAGACTATCTGAACACTCCGGATGGAAGTTCTTACGGAATGCAAAAAGACTGCGATATGCCCCTTAATGCGTTTATCAACCCGAAAACGAACGTGAAAAACCTGTTTTTAACCGGTCAGAATGTAGTGATGCACGGTATTTTAGGGGTTACAGTTGGGGCCTTTATCACTTGCTTCCACTTCGTGGATAAGGATAAACTGATCGCCGACGTAAGAAATTCCTAACTAATTACTCGTTTAGTGCGGAGCAACGTAAAATTGTGTGATAACTGTGTTCGGTAAGCAAATGTTCCTCGTCCACCTTAAAACCAGCTCTTGACAGTGTGTCTATAAAGTCCTTAGAGTGGTACATTTTACTATTCCCGTTTGCTATGCAGGTAAAGTACAACGAAGTACCTGTTAAGCAATGTGCGGCGGAATCATATCGCTGATTATCCCAGAATGTTTCCATAATGTAAACGGGGGTACCTTCAGGCAAATTTCGCTTGATCTTCTGCAGTATGAACACAATCTCATCGTTAGAGAAGCAATCCAAAAACTGGCTCATCCATACGGCATCAGCTTGATTTGGCAACTCCCCATCATTTGATAAAATATTCGTCGGATAATAATCAACCTGAGAAGCCACCTCATACTGACCTATGTTCTTTTTTGCCATTTCAATCTGGCCAGGTAGGTCTACAATGGTTACCCTGTGATCGGCACTCCTTTTCGTATAGGCCAAAGTGAATTTCCCTGTGTTCCCTCCAATATCCATAATGTGCCTATGCCCTTTGGAAGTTAAGTAGTCTAAAGCATCATTGAATGACCCGTCTGAGTAGTAATGATCAAACTTGAACCAGGAAGTCCGTGCAGGTTCTTCCATTTTAGAAAGGCCTTCATATACGGTTGGCCAATCCCCCAGCATTTTTAATCCGGCTGGTTTGCTTTGCTCAATGCTTTGCTGCAAATAAAATGCTCCTTCATAACAAACGTCGTTTACAAAATCGATGTTTGCATCTGTCATAGGATCCTTGGCAAGGAAATATCCCACTTTGGTTACTTGATACAGCCCATCCGTTTCGGTCACAAAACCTGCTGTAAGTCCGGCCTCCAGTAACACTTTGATGCCATAGTCGGAAACACCCGTTTTCTCCGCCAATTCTTTAGGGGCAATGCCTTTCCTTGCCTTAATTAAAGTCTCAAATATGCCCATGCGACGCATACACATTATGACTTGAAAAAACATGGGGGCAAATGCCCATTGTTGGGCAATTTCTTTTGCTTCAATCGCTGATACTTCTGCATCAGACTTCGTCGGATTCATCATCAGATTGTTCGTAAACCAAGTATAACTTTATGAACGGCGTTGGCCCAATGGTTCCGGATTCCAAGTCCTCCAGAGCGCCCTGCCATTCGGGTGGTGAAAATTACCTTTTTACTTGCGATATCAAAAAAAGTGGGCCAGATATATGCAGTTTCCTCCAGTTTATTGAATGATTCTACAATAAAAGTTAGCCCAATTCCATCCGCAGGAATGTCATTATAGTAGTTCGCAACATAATCTATCACTTGTAGTTCTGACAGGAAATGAGGCGAATCGGTCACCAGGGTTTCAATTCGAACAAACCTATTTCTACTTGCATTCCAATCGAAAAGAGTTCTATAGTTAGGCACCCCAAGATTGGATTGAACATCATACTTGCTTTTTTCGTTGTGCAAAATCAAATTCCAGGAGTAAAACAACCGATCACGTATGGCCGTTGGATTGTTGAATCCATGCGAGCCAATCATCCTTGCCAGGCCAAAGTCCAGTCCAAGGAAAGTCAACGGTAAATGTTTATACTCTGCTAATGCACTCATTTACGAAACCACTGTTTTCGCTTCCTGGATTTAATAATGTTAATTACATCGTGAATTGATCCGCACCAATAATTGGCAAAACTTAAACCGGATGGCTCTCCAGCTAACCGCTCAGTAAGAATTACCTCCTTCGACTTCTCGTCAAAGAAGACCACCCAAATAAATCCGGTCTTCTCAATTTTATTGAATGATTCAACCACAAATGCTATTCCTACTCCATCTCCTTCCACGCCATGGTAACCCGCAATATGGTTTCTTATCTGCTCCGGAGTAATTGCGTACGAATCCAATTGAATAGCGGCGGCGACATCCAACTCTTCATTCACGCCCATCATCCATTCAATCTTGTATCCGTAGTCTTTTACCTTTAATGCCTTTTTGATATCGTATTTATCTTGCTCAGTCACAAAAATCCGGTTCCATTTTGGCATGGCATCCTGCTTAATGCCCTCAGGGTTTTTAAAGCCATCTGGCCCAATAAAGCGCGCCAGGCGAAAATCAACTCCGTACCATGTAAACTTTTGATCTTGATAAGCTCGTAATGATCCTTTCGTATCCTTTGTAAATGAAGATGCCACAAACAGAACTAATAAGCTTAATACTATATTTCTCATATTCAAAAAGTGCATTGCTTCAGTATCAAGAATCGTTCCGAAGGTTTAAATGGTAAAGTCGTTATATCGCTCCAGCAACGATGAGCACTGCGTGGACAATTGCTAATATACCGGCCAACGCAGCAATATACCCAGGAAGAAACGGGGAAACACCAAGGGCAATTATGGCCAGAACCAGGTTTAACCAAAATCTGCCTGTAGCACCTTCATACAGACCGACGGCCAACGGTGGAATCACAATTGCCAGAAGTATATACACAATAATGGGCATTTCAACGTGTTCTATGCCCATGGAATCCTCCCGACGATTTTCTATTGTCGGCTCCCTTTCCAAATTCCGGGAAGGCGCAGCCTCTGCCACTTCCTCATTTTGAGCTAAAGACTCTTTGTGTTCTTCCTGTTGCTTTGACGCGGAGTATTTTTTTGCTTTCAAAAAATCTAAAGGCCGCCCCTGATCTGAGTACCTTAGACCACAGCTGGAAAAGACCAATAAACTGACCGTGAGAATGCTGAGAAATGTAAGTGGTTTGAGCTGTTTCATAAAATTATGGTTTAGAAATTAAAATTAATGTTTTATGCTAAATCTTACCCTCTAAATCCAATCCACAGGCAAAAAGGATCTCATTTAGAATTAACACCAAAACCAAAAAAATGTTCCAATAAAATTTAGCCGTATTGGTTAACACCTTGACTATCTATAAACAAATAGTTTAAAAGTCTATTTTTGGCAGATGTTCAGGAACTTATCAAAATTCCAGAAAGGAACGGTGATCTTTTTAATTCTTGCCTTTTTGATACAAGGTGGGTTAATTGCCGTTCTAATCACAGCCCTTAACATTTCCGACGCCCGGTTGGAAAGTTTAGGCAACATCATGGACGAAATGGCAGAAGATCACATTGTTTACTCAATGGATCTTAATCAGGATATGCCTGTAAAAACGAAAATTCTAATAGAAGATGAGGTACAGGTGAACATCAACATGCTTGTAGAAAGCGAAATTCCCTTTACAGCCGAAATCCCTGTTGACCAGGAGATGCTGATTCCTTTTAAAATAGGAGTACACGACTACATTAAACTAGACACCACTATCGAAATTACCGATGATGTGCATATTTATGTTCAGGACACGATTCCTCTCGACCAACGAATGAAAATCGGAATGTTTGGCAAACGGCAAGACGGATCGCTTCGAGGCCCGAATATGCGGGTAAAAAGTGACATTCCGCTGAATCAGGATTTACTGGTTTCGTTCAATGAAAGAATGCCGGTAAATAGTGTTGTTCCAATAGACATGCTTATCATAGACACCCTCCCTGTTGGTTTGAGTATGAGAATTCCGGTAGATGTGATGGTTCCGGTACGAATCCCCCTTCAAACTTCGGCTAAGGTGTCGTTCTCGGAGAGCATGCCAATAGACGCAAATATTCCAATTAGTATTAATGTCCCGATTGATATTCCTCTTAAAGAAACTTCTCTTGCAGGGTATTTCAAAAGAATGGCTAAAGGAATGCGAAACCTCACCAAAGTTGAGCCGGAAGAAGGAGCTTATCCGGAATTGGAGAAGGAATAATCAGATGGTTTGGGGCTTAATGAGCCGATGAGTTGGCGACTCAGCGCTCATGCGTTACTTTAGTTCTTATGCACTTACCAGGTTAAGAATTGACTCGAAAAGAGCTTTTCCATCTTCATTAGATAGTTCAGCATCCGCCGCCCTTTCAGGGTGCGGCATCATTCCAAAAACATTATTTTCAGCATTGCATATACCCGCAATATTCTCTAGTGATCCATTGGGGTTAGACTCTTCAGACACTCGGCCATCTGCATCACAATACCTGAATAAAACCTGACCCTTGTCGTTCAGAGACTTCAGGGTAGCATCATCCGCAAAATATCTGCCTTCCCCATGTGCAATGGGTATCTTGTAGGCTTTATTTTTTTCAAGTCCTCTGGTTGGCAAGGCACTGGTACTCTCCGGCTTCAGATATATGTTCTTGCAAATAAACTTCTGATTGTCATTATGAAGGAGCGCACCTGGCAGCAAACCGGTTTCACAAAGAATCTGAAAACCGTTGCACACTCCCATCACATAACCTCCGTTGTTGGCATGATTTATCACCTGTTCCATTATTGGAGAATACTTGGCTATTGCACCTGATCGCAAATAATCGCCGTAGGAGAACCCTCCTGGCAGCATTATAAAATCTGTTCCCTGTAAGTCTGTGTCTTTATGCCAAAGCCTTACCACTTCCTGTCCCATAATTGTTTCAAGAACATAGATCATATCCTGATCACAATTTGATCCGGGAAACGTAACTACACCAAATTTCATAATGCTCGAATTTATGGCAACAAAAGTAGGCAAATAGGAAGGTCTCAAAAAAAGACTAGACTAAAATCTTATGCACGAAGTCATAGTAGATATTCACAACGACCAATACAGTTACCAAATAAAAAACAATAGACGCCAATTTTTTTCTGTTGGCATAAAAAAAGTAGAACGTAACCAGAAATGAGCCAAAAATAACGCTGATAAATACTGTTGGTGCTTCAAAACGCAACAGGATGTGCATGGCGGTGAGTAATAAAACTATCATGCCCAAAAACAATACGATATTGGAGATTCGCTTAAATCTCATCGAACTACTTCGCTGACGCTTCAAAAATATCCTCGCGCTCACCAGGCACATCAGCAATGCCACACCTATTCCTACTCCTCGTTTTACAACATTTGTGGAAATAAAACTCTCTGTATACTGCTTTGAAGGTTCAAAAAAAGTATAAAATCCATCCAGATCGTTGGACATGAATTGATAAAAAAGAAAAAACAGGAAAGGAACCATTAACCCTAGAAACCCGAGCGCGTGTTCTCGCCAAACAAAAGGTCTTAAAACAGCCAACGTTAACCAGGCTAACAAGTAAAAACCAAGGTAATATTGATAAAAAATTGCCGCTATTCCGAGAAATATACCTGCATCAAACATCATTCGGCGCGCGTCATCGGATCGTTTGATCTGAAATAATCTTCTAAGCGCAAGAATTACGAAAAAATTAGACAGAATAATAGGGTGCAACATCTGGTACTCCGAGAAAACGCTCATCATAAGTACATAAGCGTATGAAGGGATAAAGGTTTGTCTATCAAAAAAATCTTCGGCGTTAATTATCTGATTCAGTAAAATTGCGCTTACCACGATAATTGCAATTGCGAACACCTGCTCCTGCCAAACCTGAGTAAACAGGTCTTTCACCTGAGAGAATATGGTGCTGGCTGATTCGATCTCTGCCAAATCAGTTGGTGAAACGATCTTGCCCAACCACAGCAACAGCAGTATTACGGGTAACCCAGACATTACAATGGGCAAATTCGACCTGTAAAGACGGTAAATCACGAAGCAAAACTAGTGGATTAATGAGCGAGTGAACTAATTAGATGATGATCTGATGAAAAAAAATGTCTGTGATGATCTAATTGTTGAAAAGCGAATTATCAAGTGAACTCCAGGCCGTTCTCATTAAATTATTTTTCATTAGATCATTTTTTTCATTAGCCCATCAGATCATTTTATTGCTACATTTGTAGTGAACAAAAGTTTACGAAATGGATTGGTTAGCATACCCACTTGGAGATTTGATCGTTTGGACATTCGATAATTTGTTGGTTCCAATAGGAGAGTTTACCAGATTTGGTATTGTAAATACAGCTCTTTTATTCCTTGGTTTTTTCCTAATGTGCTTCTGGCTTTACCTTCAATCGAAGTATAACAAAGCGGCGAAGGCTGATCCGAATCAGATTAAGTAGTAAATCTCTCATTAAGAAATTGAAACCTCAGTGGCTTTATGCCTTCTGAGGTTTTTTTATGATATCAAATCCGATGTCTCTTCTGAAGTACTTTTTATCAAAGTCAATTTGGTCGGCAGCTGCATAGCATTTATTCAGTGCCGTTTCCACATCTTTGCCGTAGGAGGTAACTGCCAGCACTCTCCCTCCTGAGGTCTTTACGATCCCTCCATCGCCGGTGGTTCCTGCATGAAAAACCATTGTATCCTGAACAGATTGTAAACCTTTAACCGCTTTCCCTTTTTCGTAAGCCTCCGGGTAACCTCCGGAAACCATCATTACGGTAGTAGCCGTTCTTGGGTCGATTTGCACATCTCTTTCGGAAAGTGTCCCGGTCGCAATCCCGTCAAACAATTCCAATAGGTCTGATTTAAGTCTTGGCATGACCACTTCCGTTTCCGGATCTCCCATGCGGCAGTTATATTCAATAACATAAGGGTCGCCTTTCACACTAATCAATCCGAAAAAGATAAATCCTGAATAGTCTATCCCCTCGGCACGGAGGCCTTTGATAGTGGGAATAATTACCTGATTGTCTACCTTATCCATAAAATCACGGTTAGCAAATGGTACCGGCGAAACTGCTCCCATACCGCCCGTGTTCAGCCCTGTATCACCTTCACCTATACGCTTATAATCCTTCGCCTCCGGAAGAATTTTATAGCTGCGCCCGTCGGTAATTACAAACACAGACACTTCAAGTCCTGACAGGAATTGCTCAATAACCACTGTTTTACTGGCCTCCCCGAACTTACCGTCGCTAAGCATATTTTTAAGCTCCCTCTTTGCTTCATCGAGGTTATCCAGAATAAGAACGCCTTTACCACCAGCCAATCCATCGGCCTTTAAAACGTAAGGCGCATTCATGTTTTCCAGATAAGTATATCCATTATCTATATTCTCCGCAGTAAAGGATTTGTATTTGGCAGTTGGAATGTTATGACGCTTCATAAACGCCTTTGAGAAATCTTTGCTTCCTTCTATAATGGCTCCTTCTTTCTTAGGGCCAATGATTGTGACGCCTGCCAAATCATCGCGGGATTCGAAATAATCATGGATACCTGATACCAGTGGTGCTTCCGGTCCAACCACCACAATGCTGACATCATTTTCCAGGCAAAAACCAGCGATTCCGTCGAAGTCTGTCACCGCCAGATCTACATTCTGCCCCACCGATGCCGTCCCGGCATTTCCCGGTGCTATGTAGAGTTGATTCAGTTGAGATGACTGAGCAAGTTTCCATGAAATAGCGTGTTCTCTGCCGCCCGAACCAAGGACCAATACATTCATTTACAGCAATTTTTAAGTGATTTCTGTTGTACAACAACACCACAAAGATGCAAAGAATGGCATGGGATATGCGTTCGTTTTTATCAACAAAAAGCCCGATTTATCCCATAACAGAAACAAATCGGGCTTCAAAGTTTTTTGTGCGATTTACCTATTTGGAAACCCGCTTAATGCTACACCCTTTGTTTCTTGTTTCCGCTGGATCTGGCTTTGCTCCGTCTCCCATTCTACTGAGAGCATCCAATAGCCATGTCTCCTTAACATCAGCAGCTTTCGCAACATTGTCATCAATTGCCCCACTGTAGGCCAACTTGCCCTTTGCATTAAACAGAAATACATGCGGAGTTGTTCTTGCACCGAACTCGTCTGCTACGGCACTTGCCTCATCCAAAACATAGGTAGCCTGAAGTTGCTTTTCCTGAGCACGTTTTTTCATGTCCTCCATTGAATCTCCCTTGTCTCTTTTGGCTTCATTACTATTTACCAGCACCATGCCAATCTCATTGTCTGCAGCCATGGCGTAAACTTCATTGTAACGCCCTTCCCAGCCTTCGTTGTCTTTACCACCGACTACAAATGGACAGGTATTACATGAAAAAATCACCAGCAATCCGTTTTTCTTTTTCAAATCATTGAACGAGTAGGACTTACCATCAGTAGCATTCATTTTTATGTCGGCGCCTGGCATCTTGGAACCGATCTTTATGGTCTTAATATCATCGCCTCCGGCGAAAGCAAATGCAACGATCACGCCGATGGCCAATATTGGAAATAGTACTTTCTTCATTTGAAATTTGATTTTAATCGCAAAATACGGGTTTTGGAGTGGATATATTGTCTTAAACGCGCAAAAGCACTTGTTTACAGCGGAATATTACCATGTTTTTTCTTAGGTAGTTTCTCCGCTTTGTTTGCCAGCATAGCAAAGGCTCTAATCAGTTTTTCTCTGGTTTGATGCGGCTTGATCACCTCATCTATATAGCCTCTCGCCGCAGCATTATAAGGGTGGGCAAACAATTCTGCGTATTCCGCTTCCTTCTCTTTCCACTTCTGATCAGGATTATCTGCTTGTTTAATCTCCGCCTTGAAAATAATCTCAGCGGCTCCCTTAGCGCCCATCACAGCAATCTCGGCCGAAGGCCAGGCATAGTTCATATCGGCACCTATATGCTTAGAGTTCATAACGTCATAGGCTCCACCATAGGCTTTCCGCGTTATCACTGTAATTCTTGGCACTGTTGCTTCACTAAAGGCATAAAGTAGCTTTGCCCCGTTGGTTATGATCGCATTCCATTCCTGGTCGGTTCCAGGCAAGAATCCAGGTACATCTTCGAACACCAATAATGGAATATTAAAACAATCACAGAACCGAACGAACCTGGCTCCCTTCTTGGATGACTCAACATCAAGCACGCCCGCCAACACTGCTGGTTGGTTGGCCACAATTCCAATTGAGCGACCTCCAAGTCGTGCAAAACCTACAACTATGTTATCAGCGTAGTTTTTATGCACTTCCATAAAGGATTCGCTATCCACGGTCCCTTCTATTACCTCTCGGATATCATAAGGCTGATTAGGGTTCTCGGGAACAATACCATCTAGCTGCTCTCTGACCTCATCACAGGCTTTATAATCTTGCAATTCAGGTTCTTCCTCGCAGTTTTGCGGCATGTAACTCAACAACTGCTTAATATTGTTAATTGCTTCAATTTCGTTTTCACACGCAAAGTGCGTTACTCCCGATTTAGTAGAGTGTGTAGAAGCTCCTCCAAGCTCTTCCGCTGACACCTCTTCATTGGTTACCGTTTTCACTACGTTAGGCCCGGTAACAAACATGTAAGAAGTATTTTCTACCATTAAAATAAAATCCGTAAGTGCCGGGGAATAAACCGCACCTCCGGCACAGGGACCCATAATTGCAGAAATCTGAGGAACAACTCCACTTGCGAGGGTATTTCTGTAAAAAATGTCTGCATAACCGCCAAGCGAAACGACGCCTTCCTGTATTCTGGCTCCCCCGGAATCATTCAACCCAATTACCGGAGCACCATTTTTCATGGCCAGATCCATTACTTTGCAAATTTTCTCAGCATGCGCTTCAGCCAACGATCCACCAAGCACAGTAAAATCTTGAGAGAAAACATAAACCAGACGTCCATTGATTGTCCCATAGCCTGTTACCACACCGTCTCCCAGAAATTTCTTCTTGTCCAACCCGAAATTCACCGAACGATGTTGCACCAACATTCCTATTTCCTCGAAACTTCCTTCATCAAGTAAAAAATGTATCCGTTCTCTGGCCGTTAATTTGCCTTTGGAATGTTGTGCATCTATTCTGGTTTGTCCCCCACCCAGTTTTGCCTCAGCAATTTTTCCATCCAGAATTTCGAATTTCTCCTCCATATAATGTGCTTTTAGTACGTTTTTTGAAGCCCGGTAAAAATAGGAAATAATGACTTCGTTTTCTATTTTTGAATCCCTTATGCCTTCTGGGAATCTATATCGTTCGATACTGTTGCTCTTGCTGGTCATTTCAGGAATCAACTCTGGTATCTCCCAAATAGCAATAGGTCAGCTTCCCATACAAAACTTCGAGCGGAAGGATTATGATGCTCAGGCGCAGAACTGGAAAATTACCCAGGGAGATGACGGGCTAATATACGTAGCCAATAATGGTGGCTTGTTAATGTACGATAGTGAAGAGTGGGAAGAAATCGGTCTGCAAAACGAAGCGATTACCAGATCGCTGGTATACCACAAAGACACCATTTTTATCGGTAGCTATGGGGAATTTGGAATTTTTACAAAAAACGAGAAGGGGAAGTGGAGCTATTCAACCTTAACTCATCTTATTAAGGAAGACCTCCAGCAATTTAGTGATGTTTGGAACGTACATGTTAAGGATAATCACGTTCTGTTTCAAACACATCATTACATTTTCGATCTGGCTCCGGATAGAAAAACAATCGTTACTACCTATTCTGAAAAGGAAATAGCCAATGCATTTCTTATCGACAACCGTTACTTCCTTCATATTACCGGTTGGGGAATTTGCGATTTTATCGATGGAGGCATCAGCAAATTAACTCCTGAGGGAGTTCTTCCAAAAGCCCGCATCAATGCCATGATCAAAAATGGAGACGGGTATTTACTATTTACTTCGAGTCATGGTGCCATGTCGCTCCACATGGATGAAAAAATGAATCGGTACACTTTCAAAGAGTTTGGTTTCCGAAAGGACAGCTTGAAAAACGAGGAGTTGTATGCCGCGACCACGCTGCAAAACGGACTTATTGCTGTTGCCGCCAGAGGCACCGGCCTCTTCTTTATGACTACCGAAGGGAACGTGGTGAATAAGATCACCAAAGAAACTGAATTAATAGATGAGAATATCCTTTGCCTGTTTGTTGATCGCCAGGGGAACTTATGGGTCGGAACGTCCAATGGAATTTCCAAAATTGAAATCAACTCGAGTGTATCAACCTACGACGATCTTTTCGGACTGGGCGGAACTGTTGAAGATATTATTCGCTTCCGCGACACACTGTTTGTAGCGACTCATAGTGGCCTTCACTATTTTGATGAGAAAGTGAACCGGTTTGTAAATTGCAACGCTACTCATTTGGAATGTTACGAGTTGGAAATCGTCAACATCGCCGGCAGAGAAAAATTGCTAGTTGCCCTCAACGACGGTATGTATGAATATTCTTCGGGCGGATTAAAACTGATTCAGAAGTGCTACCCCTGGGATTGTATGCAAAACCCAGCCAAGGATAATGAGGTGATCGTTGCCTGCGAAGGGAGTTTGGGTATTCTTACCTACTCGGATTCAGGGTGGAACTATGTAGATACAAGTCAGGTTTTAACCTCCGACTTTAGAAATCTTAGTTGGTTAAAGGATAGAATCTGGTCCGGGTCCAGGCAACGCGGATTATATTCTTTTGACCCTCTCAATATCTACGACAATTTTAAGATTTATGGCAACGAACATGGCCTTCCACAAAATTCGGTGGTTCCGGTAATTTATCAGGATGAGATATATCTGGGGACGCATAAAGGACTTTATGTGTTTAACAATGGTGACGTTCAGCGCAGTCCGATTCTTAAGCAAATAGGAATTGAAAATCTGGAGCGAAAAGATACGGTTTACATTCACCGCATGGCCACCGACAGTAGAGATCAGTTGTGGTTGGTGACGCATAATGATCGAAAGCATAAATTCGACATCGGTTATATAAAAACCGAAAGCGACGGATCGAAAGTTTGGAAGAATTCGGACTTTGCGAAAGTAAGCGAAGAAGTTATTCATGCCATTTACCACGATGAGGGAAAAACCACATGGCTTGGAGGCGTTAAAGGAGTCTATAAATATTCCCCTACCCAATCAGAAGCAGATGGATCAGGATTTCCCGTATACATTACATCAATCCGTAACCGAGAGAACGAAGATTCTATTGTAAGCGCGGACTTAAGCATTTTTACTCCTGAAGAGTTCGAATACAAGAAGAACAATATTTGGCTCAGTTTTGCTGCGGCCAGTTTCTTCGGCGAGAAAGACAAGAACGCCAAAAGCCGTAACGAATACAGTTTCTATCTGGAAGGTGCTAGTGGTGAAGAAAATCAGACCTGGTGTGAATGGAAAAAGACCCGTGAGGTAAATTATCAGAATCTCGACGAGGGGACTTACATCTTTCATTTGAAGGCCCGAGATTTCTACGGACACATTAGCGAGGAACTTACTTACACCTTTAAAATACTTCCTCCTTGGTACCGAACCATCTGGGCATACACCCTGTATGTTCTTCTTTTTATTATTGTTATTTATGCGGCCATTCGTTTATCGATTCGTCGGGTTAAAAAACAAAACGAAAGACTGGAAGAGGTCATTAAGGAACGAACAGCAGAGGTTGTACGGCAAAAAGAGGAGATTGAAATTCAGAAAGAGCTTGTAGACGAAAAGAACCGGGATATTCTGGATAGTATCAAATATGCGGAACGAATTCAAACGGCGATCCTGCCACCACAAAAATTGGTACACCAAACGTTTAAGGATGCCTTCGTACTATTTAAGCCTAAAGACATTGTTTCCGGTGATTTTTACTGGATGGAAGTGATTGACGACGCAATTTACTTCGCCGCTGTGGATTGCACGGGACACGGTGTTCCGGGAGCTATGGTAAGTGTTGTGGGACACAACGGACTCAATAGATGCGTGAAAGAGTTCGGGCTCACCACCCCAGCGAAGATTCTTGACAAGCTGACTCAGCTGGTGGAGGAAACTTTCGAGAAAAGTGAAAACCAAATGCGCGACGGAATGGACATCGGGTTGTGCAAAGTGCACCTGAAAACCCGTGTTGTGGAGTACGCTGGCGCTAACAACCCTCTTTGGATTATCTCCAAAAATGAGCATATAACAATGGGGGGAGACTCTCTTGAACCGAGTATCTCCGAAGCTGGTGGTCATCTTTTTGAGGTAAAGGCCGACAAACAACCTATTGGTTGGTATGAAAACCGGAAGCCTTACACAAACCATACTTTACAACTGAATGAAAACGACAGAGCTTACCTGTTCTCCGACGGATATGCCGATCAGTTTGGTGGGCCTAAAGGAAAAAAGCTCAAGTACAAACCATTCAAACAACTACTGTTGAGCACTCTAGGGTCTGGCATGAACGACCAAATGGCAAAAATAGACTCAGAATTTGAGCAATGGAAAGGCAGATACGAACAGGTAGATGATGTTTGTGTGTTTGGCATCCAGTTATAAACACTCAAAGTGATCTCCCTTGTCATTTTCAACCCACCATCTTCGATACCATTCCTGATCAATTCTAATAGTTAATCCCGCTTAACCATTCATCCTATTCTGGCTGCCTACAAACGCCAACATCCGTATGTATAGATATGGAAACCATCATCAAAATCAACAGGTCAAACGACTGGCCAATTCACAATATTGCGCTCGCCTTTGGGGGGTGCATCATCTTCATAGTTACCATTGCCGTAGGCAGCTATTGGATGAGTTTGAGCACTGCTATATGTATAGCAGCTCTGCTCACCTACGGAATTCAGTATCAGGTTAACCTGGCTAACAAGCAAATAACGGTTAGATATCTGGTGTTCGGATTGGGACTTCCCGGCAATGAAGAAACCAATCATGCTAAACACTACCACACCGTTCAACTGTTATTGAGAAGTGAATTTGCAGGAAACCAGTTCCGAACCCATTCTACAAGGTTTCACATTCGCGAGTTTATGGTTGAGTTGAAATCAAATGAAGGCGGCTTTAAATTTCCACCGTTCAGCAGTTGCCAGGCTGCTAGAGACTTTGCTGTGCGCCTGGCAAAATCGTGGGAACTTAATTTAGACGATAACCTGCGAGAACAAATGATAAAAAACAAGCGGAAGCCCAGAAAGTAGTCTGGCACTTCCGTTGTCTATTCTATTGCTTAATCAGCTGTCTGGTAAGCTGATAGTTCTCTCCGTTCACCGTCATGAAATAGGCACCGGCCTCGTAATTCGACAAGTCTAATCTGAAGAACGTTTGACCGTTTAGTTCCTTTCGCATCAACAGTTTTCCAGAAATGTCTCTTAACTCTACGAACTCCGAAACTCCATTTTTCAACGATACATTTACCTTATCCGACGTAGGGTTCGGGAATATGGTCAGTTCTACATCTTCCTCAAACAACGTGCTTGGGCCACCACCAGCAACGGTTGCTTTTCTATTGGATCTGGAAGAGTTAAAATCTCCGATTGCCTTGGTTGCAGTGCATATTTCACTGCTTGTTACCGAAATGAAATATGCAAGTCCGGTTGTATCCATAGGAAGTGTTCTAGTATATGTGGTGGTTGGTACATCTACCGAATCCACAATTTGCCAACCAGTCGCATCCGTATGCTCATTGATATAGTATTTATCGAAAGTAAATCCTTCATAATCGTTCCAAACCAATTTTAAATCGCCTGCAGAGGCCGCCGGATAGAGATTTAGGTGAATGGTTTTGTGATTGACCGACTCACTTAAGCCTGATGCCGACCCACAAGAATCTACTGTTCTTAACTTATAATTCCACCAAACAAGGTCTGTATTTGCCACTGTATCCACAAAGAAACTCAGTGAGTCAATTGGGCGGACACCCACCTTTTCATACGAGCCTCCAAACAATGCTTTCCGATAAATCCAGTACTCCTTTAAGCCAATACCTGGCTCCTCTTCCCAAATCACAATGTTGTTTCCTGTTGCCGAATCAACCGTGGCCAGGCAAATTTGAGTTACATCCGGAGTTCTGGATGGTAGGTTCACTACGTAACCACTGGTGCAACTTCCGTCGGTGATGGTTAGAATGTAGTTCCCAGCGTCAACCGAAGTGATGTCTTCAGTGGTATACGTTCCGCTATTCCAATTGAAGGTCATTCCTACGGAACCTGTGGCTGTAATATATATCGCTCCGTTAGACAGACTGCAATCCGGACTTACAATAGAATCGACCACCATTGTAGGTCCACCAGCTTCTCCAACGTAAACTGAGTCTACAAAAGAACAGGAGTTAGCATCTTGCACCGTTACCGTGTACAACCCCAGTCCTATTGCTGTTTCGGTATTTGTGGTTGAGCCGGAATTCCACGAGTAAGTATATCCCGGTGTTCCTCCTG
Organism: Parvicellaceae bacterium; assembly: GCA_965267315.1. Taxonomy (GTDB): domain Bacteria; phylum Bacteroidota; class Bacteroidia; order Flavobacteriales_D; family Parvicellaceae. Next base: position 1,323,998 of record OZ253949.1, on the reverse strand, counting down.
AAACCACTACCTGAACCGCACCATCAGTCAACCCACAAGTTGCAGGAGCAATGTTATAGAATGCGTTGAAATCATTTGCCTCAAATACGAAAACAGAATCAAGTGTAACACATCGGTCGGCGTCTTTCACCTGAACGATGTAATACCCTCCAGGAATTGCCATAATATCTTCTGTATTAGCACCGTTAGACCAGTTGATCTCAAACGGTGCGGCTCCACTCATCGTTGCACTAATGGCGCCGTCCATTGCTCCCGGACAACTTACCGGCGTAACCGCATCAATACCAATGGTTGGGCCTGTGAAGTTGTTGAGCAGCACTGTTCCGGTTACTTCGCAACCAATCACCTGATCCGTAACCTGAACAAGATGATAACCTGCTCCAATGGTATCTGCGGTTGCAGTTATATCGCCGTTAGACCATTCGTAAGAGAAAGGGCCGGGAGAGCCTGAAACGGCAGCTGTTACCTGTCCATCGGTAGAGTCACAAGCCGGTTGAATGTCTGCAGTAATATTTACTGAGATTATGGAATCGGCAACTACACCGGTTCCGGAAACCGCTCCTGTCGGGCACAGTGAATCAGAAACACTAACTAACATATAAGTGCCAGCCGAATCCGGATGGATATAATAGGTTCCGGTAATTCCCGAAACGGTTTCAGCATTTACTCCATCACCAAATGTAAAGGAGTAAGGAGCAACCCCTGTGAAGTCCACTTGTAAAGAATCGTTGTACGTTCCATCACCACATCCTGCTACAGATCCTGTTAATGTTGCCGTTGGCAAGGCAAACACTATTTGGTGCTCATAAGCGCCCATATCCGCAGCGGCACCGATGAACGCATTTCCATATTGATCAGATCCGGCCGATGGACTTCCGGCATCGATGATTGGACTTTCGCATACAGGAGCGTGTGTTTTTGTCCAGTTACTTCCTCCGTCATTATAGGCAAGCGGATCCAACATCGGATCCACCTCAGCGCCAACACTTCCTACACTGTCCGTAGCTTGCCATGTAACCCCAGTGCCAATGGTTGTTCCATTGGATACAAGATTATACCCCATTGATGTCACTGTAGAAGTTCCAGCAAGTGTAATCTGCTCTGTTGCTGCTCCCACAAAAATATTCTCTGCAAGCACGTTGCCTTCCAGTTCCAAAAGACTATTCATTGAAGAAAGCCCTGTTCCTCCTCCGGTAGAATTATTCTGAAGGATTGTATTGTGATCCAGGCTAGTCCAAACACTATTATCAACATAAATCCCTGGTACGTTGCCAGAGTAATTTCCTGAAATCGTGTTTCTGCTTAACGTTGCTATAGAGTTTTCAATCCACAGGCCAGCCGTTCCTCCTGTAGTAGCAGTATCTTCGGTCACCGCACAATTCCAAACGAACGCCGAATCTGAAAGTCCTGAAATGTAGATGTCTCCTCCACCTGTGCCATGGCTCATGTTTGTTCTAAACTCTGAGTTTGATAATTCTAGTCTCCCGTTGAAATGGTAAAGGCTTGCACCATCTCCTGCTTCATTTCCTGAGAATTTACAGCTGTCTACTTTCGCTGTTGCAGGCGTTTCAATGTACAAGGCTCCCCCCCTGGAAGCTAAGTCGCTTGTTGAATTCCCGTTAAAAATACAGTTAGCTATGTTCAGATCCGGGGCAAGCCCGTTGTTAAATTTTACTGCTCCTCCTTGTTGTACCGCTGAATTATTCAGGAACTGGGTATTAGTAATACTTACATTATCGCCACAACCAATTGCACCGGCGTAGCTAGCGTGGCAACTTCCGAATCTTGAGGAGTCTACGACCAATGCAAGCCCTATAAAACCAATTCCACCTCCATCATTGAAATTAGAAGTGTCAGCCTCGAATATGCAGTTGTTAACTATAAGATTGGATGTTTCCGCTGAATAAATAGCGCCGCCAAAATCAGACTCATTGTCATTAAAATCGGTGTGATTAAGGGTCAGATCTCCTTCATTCCAGATGGCTCCTCCGTTAAACGGATTCTCATACTTTTCCATGGTCAGACCTGAAATGTCCACCACCAATCCCGGAAGTATATGCCAACCGTGGCCGCTAAAACTTCCTTCAAATAGCGTATTTGCGGTTCCGTTTCCTATAACGGTTAAATCTCTATCAAACTCAATCGAGCTTAAAGCAGTAGTGGTTATACCGTCTGTAGCTGCATCAAATAGAATGGTATCCGCGCAGGTATGCTCTACCGCGTATCTGAACGACTCTGTGCCGGAATCGAAGTTGTTCATTACCGTATAATTCGGGTCTGGTGTGCCTATGTACTCTGAAGCTCCCACATCCGGGTTAGCATCACGAGGGTTACCGTTAGCATCATTACCTGTAGAAAACGGACTGCCCGCATCTATTGCCGGGCTACAACTCCACAGTTGGTGCGTTGGAATTCCACCTCCATTGTCCGTTAGCGGAAGTAATTTAGGAGAAATATAGTTTGTGGAACTGCCCAGCATATCGGTTGGATCAGGATTCCAGGCTGACGCTATTCCAGTGGTGTCGCTAATTAGATTGTATCCATATGAAGACACATAAGTGAATGGATCATATATGTTAGCTGCGGTAGACGCTTCATTCAAGCCAATGAGGCAATTCTCTAACATAAAAGCCACATCCTGCACATCAATTCCTCCTCCGGTTGGTGCCGAATTAAATGCTATTGTGGAGTTCAGCATATAAATATTTCCGAAGAATCCCCCTGTTATTGCTCCGCCGGAAACTGCTGCGTCGTTGCCGGAAAATGTGCAACTGCTAAAAGACATATCGTGATCTTCCTGGAAATAAGCTCCTCCACTTTGCGAAGCCTTGCACCTTTCGAAGGTGCAATTCGTCATGCTGGATGTTCCTCCTCCATACAAATACATACCACCACCAATTTGTGCAGAGTCATTTTCGAAATGATATAGACTCACGTTCATATCTCCTAAAGCAACCGCCTTCGCACCACCAAAGGAAGTATACCAGTTTATTCCACCTCCGTATGTACTTACATTGTGTGAGAATTTACAGTTGATTCCTGACATGTCCGCATCCTCTGCCGAAAGACCTCCTCCTTCGAAAGCATAGTTACTTGTAAAATCAGAATTGTTTAGAAAAAAAGTAGTGTTGGAGGTATAAATACCTCCTCCGTAGTTACCTCCAACTACGCAATTATTAAACTGACAGTTATTAATATTAAATGGCTGTGAACCGATCAGGTTAAGTCCTCCACCGTCTCCCGAAGTGGTTGAATCTCTATCAAAAGAAGTTGATTGAATCTGGCAAGTTCCGGATGCCGTATTGGAATTACAGAATATACCTCCACCGCTATCATCAGCTCGGTTATCATTTACGAAAGATCCTGTTATGCTAAGCAATCCATTGCAATAGATGGCTCCACCCCAGCCAGCCGCCGAATTGCCCGAAAACGTTGAACCGGTAATCTCCAAAACACCTCCCGAAATAGATTGAATGGCACCACCATCACCAACATTAGCATGATTCCCGTTAAAATTACAATTGACAATTTTTAGCGTCCCACCGTCATTGGTTACTGCTCCACCATTGGCATCTGCACAATCAAAAAACTCCAGTCCGTTCAACTCTAATTGCATTGCGTCCGAATCCAGAAAAAAGGCTCCGAAAGCACCGGCAGTGGTTATCCTGATGTTGCCACCTCCAGGCCCCAAAATTACCAGTGGACCCACGTTAAAAATCTGTCCCTGAGTTAAAGTAATCGTGGTTGGCATTGGAAGCGCAAAATCAATGGTGTCACCCGGTCCGGATGTGCCAACCAGGGTTCTTAGACAACTTGTACAACCAACTGTATCTGTAGGATCTGTAACGGTTAAGGTAGTAGCATAAGTGCTTCCTAACGAGATTAGTAGCGAAAGTGCTACAATTAACTTTTTCATTGTTTAATGAATTTGTAATGGTATGTTCCGGTTGACGAACTAAGAGCCAACATATAATTTCCGGACGCCAAATCTACAGTACTTAATTTAAAATCAAGTACTCCGCCGTTACCGGAAACATCATAATAGGCGACCTGCCTGCCTATGTTATCCAAAACTTTAATGGTAAGTATGTCCTGATTGTGTAATGCTCGTAACGTGAGCAGGTCACTTACCGGGTTCGGGAACACATTGATCAGCATAGCTTCTTCTTCCAGCGCACTTGGCGCCGCTCCTGTCACCTCGCTCTTACGATTTGACCTGGACGAGTTAAAATCTCCAATTGCTTTGGTTGGGCTACAAGTTGATGGTGATTTCGCAAAAATCTGATACATGAGGCCTAAGGTGTCTGCAGGCAGGGCTGTAGTGAACTGTGTTATAGTGCTAGCCACAGAATCAATGGTAACCCAACCTGTGGCAGTTGTATAACGATCAATGTAATACTGGCTAAAACTGAATCCCTGATAGTGATTCCACTTTAGCTTCACACTTCCAGGTGTAGAAGCGGGGTAAAGGGAAAGGTGAATTGTTTTGTGATTGACCGCTTCACTCAACGGCGACGCCGACCCACAAGAATCAACTGTTTTGATTTTGTAATTCCACCAAATTGCATCCGTATTTGCCACCGTGTCGATAAAGAAACTCAGTGAATCTACCGGGACAGTGCCTACCTTATAGTAGTTGTCTGTTCCGAACAAGGCTTTGCGATATATCTCGTAATGAGATATCCCGATTCCGGCCACCTCTTCCCAAACAATTACATTTGCTTCAGTAGCAGAGTCTACTGTAGCCAAACAAAGCTGAGTGGTTACAGGAGCCAGAGATGGCAAATCAACCATAAAGCCGGAAGAACAGCTGCCGTCTGTGAGCGTAAGAATATGCATACCTGCAGTAGCATTAATTAAATCCTCAACTGCCAGGCCGTCCCAATCGTAGGTAACGGTACCACTGCTTGAACCGGTAATGTAAATCGATCCATTGGCCAACCCACAATCGGGAAGGGTTATTGAATCAATCTGCATCGTGGGCGCACCCACTTCGTTTAGGATTGTCGAATCTGCAGACGAACATCCATTTCCATCGGTCACCACAACGACGTATGTACCAAATCCAAGTGGCGCCTCAAGTGCTGCCATACCTCCTGAGCTCCAGGAATAGGTATACCCTCCTGTACCGCCTGTTACATTTGCCTGCAGTCCTCCATCTACAACGCCACAATTGGGATTAAACTGCGTAAACGAAATCTCTATTGGATCTGCTTCGAATACCAAAACAGAATCAAGGTTTTTACAACCATTGGCATCGACTACCTCTACTACATGATGTCCTCCAATAACTCCGGAAACATCTTCCGTTGTAAAACCATTCGTCCATTGAATATCCAAAGGTGCTATTCCGGAAATAGTTGCATCGATGGCTCCATCCGCACTTCCCGGACATGACACCGGGGTAACCGATGCAAACGAGATCGCTGGTCCGGTTGGATTATTTAAAAGCGCGACACCTGTTTCCTTACAGCCCGTGGTTAAATCTTCTACCAACACAATGTGGTAACCAGCTCCAACGGTATCGGCAGTAGCCGTAATGTCTCCGTTAGACCATTCATAGGTATAGCTACCGGTACCTCCGGAAATAATGTTCGCAGAAACGACTCCATTGGTAGAGTCACAATCCGGCAACACATCGAGATTAACGCTGATGTTAAGAATAGAGTCTGATACCATACCAACACCACTTACTGATCCTGTAGGACAGTCGGCGTCGCTACATCGATCAAAGTGTAAATTCCGGCGTGTTCGGGACTAATCAACAAAGGCGAAACCGAAGTTGTCTCAGTAATTATCTCAGAGCCTGTGTTATATGTCACCGAAAACGGCGCGGTTCCGGTTAAATCAACACCCAGGCTTCCAGGGTAAGTTCCTGTGCCGCAACCAACCAAATTTCCAGCGAGCGTAGCTACAGGCAAAGAATGCGCAAACTGCAACTCCATTGATCCAGCGTCCGGTGCTCCCAAACGAGGGTTTCCAATCTGATCGGTTGCGGGGGCTGTTCCGCCACGATCAATTGCGGGGCTTAAGCAGCCGGGCAAAAATGTAATTAAATTGAGTCCGCCGTTAAAGGCAGGCGGTTCAAGCCTGGCATCCACCGGAGCTGCGGCCGTTCCTGTTGTGTCGGAAGCCAGCCAGCTAATTCCAACTCCTGTAGTTACACCATCTCCAATCACATTATGGCCCAGGGAGGATATCGGCCCATTATTACCGATGTCTTGCGAACCTACATTCCCTGCAATTATATTTCCGGACAATTCCATGGCCGCGCCATCGGCGTAGAGGGAACCACTACTTGCGGAAAAGTTGTCGAAAACAGTATTGTTCTGCACAAACATCCAGCCACCTCCGGTTTGGGTAACGGCTGCTCCAACGGCTGCCTGATTATCTGAAAAAGTATTGGAGATCAAAAACAGATTGATGCTGTCGGCGTATATTGCTCCTCCTGCAGCACAGGTATCGGAGAAAAATGTTGAATTGATTATCTCCGATGTATCTGCGATAGGATGATTGACTAAGTATATGTCCCCACCCGCATTTGACGCACTATTGTGATGGAAAAAGGTCTGGATGATCTGTACCCTGCCTGAATCAGCATAAATACTGGCACCATCTCCAGCTCTATTGTCATTAAACTCGCAACCGAAAACCTGTTTTTCGGCGCCTCCTGCAAAATAAACCGCTCCACCAGTTGAATTTACGTTATCTGCATGATTACCAAAAAAGTGATTATCGTTAATGGCCACCACCGAACCAGACGGATGGGTAATCGCCAGAGCTCCACCCGCATTATTTGCTGAATTATCTTGAAAAACCGAATTCTGAACGGAGAGCGTGCCGAAGGAAAAACTTGCGCTTATTGCTCCTCCAGATGAAGTCGCGACACAGTTTACAAACTCGCAAGAGTCTACAATCAAACCGCCTGTACTTTCATATAAAATTGCTCCACCAGGGAAACTAGAGGCTAATGCTCCACTCACCATTGTTCTTTTCATGGTTAAAGCGGATCCGGGCGCACTGTAAATGGCACCTCCACCATAAGCATGGATATTATCAAAAATACAGGTGTCGATGGTTAGGTTCCCACCATTGTAAAAGGCTCCTCCTTGTAGCATAGGAACCGTAATATCAAAGTCCTGAATACGCAGGCCAATTACGGAAACATCCCACGAGGGATTTTCAAAGGCTCTGTCGGCCGAGCCACCACCATCAATATGAGTGTTCAAATTTCCGTTTCCGATGATAACCAAATTCCTATCTATGGTAATTTGTGATTCCAGCTGAACGGGCGTTCCATTTGTAGACGGATCAAAGAAAATGGTGTCCGCACAGGAACCGCAAATGCCTGCTCGCAAAGTACCCACACCAACATCGGCTAAGCTGGTTACCGTAAATGACGTTGCGGCTATACCTCCAAAGAATTCGGTAGAGCCAATGTCTGGGCTTGGGTCGCGATTAACCAACTGCTGAGGCATGGTTGCTGCAAATGAGCCCGCATCAATGCAAGGGCTACAAGGCAGCAACTCGTAAGCTAATATTCCGGCATCGGTAGTATCGATGGGAGCCAGCTTCGGACAAATAGAACCCGTCCCCGAACCAGTAATATCATTTGCACCCCAGGTGGGAGCGACTCCCATAGTGGCATTTCCGATAAAATTATGGTCGTTGGACTGAAACCCGATACTGGTCGCATAAAGATCATCCCCATTGGAACCTGCAATATTCTCGGCTACGATAGTGTTTTCAAGGTAAACATGTGTTGTTGTGGACCCTGTATAAATTCCACCGCCTAAATTCGAAACAGAATTGTGCGCGATCGTGCAGCTATTGAAGTTATACGTACCACTTGCCCCAAAGCAATAAACAGCCCCTCCATTACCTGACGACACATTGTTCTCCGAGAAGGTACATGAATTAAAACCCCAGTTCATGTTTTGCGAATAGATGGCGCCGCCGTTACCTGGAGCCGAGTTTTGGTAAAAGGTACATTGATCCATGGTAGCCGTACCACCAGCTGTTGTATATACAGCTCCACCAATGGTTCCCTGATTACCTAAAAAAGTTGTGAATACACAGTTCAGGATGTTTCCGGAACTTACCAAATGTATAGCCCCACCTACATTGGAAGTGCTATTGGAATCTATCTGGGAGTTTGTGATGGTTAGAATTCCGCTGGCCATTCCCACCGCAGCTCCATTGGTCGCTGTATTGTGGTGAAGCCTGGACTCATTGATCGTTACATCCGTGGCATTGGTATTAAGGAAAATAGCACCGCCTGCATTAAAATCCGCATGGTTATTAAAAAATTCACAACTATCAATCAAATGAACGGCTCCCCCATTAATATCTATTGCACCGGCTTTTGAACCAGTGGAAGCATTGTTGTCAAATACACAATGTACAGCTGTAAAAGTACCTCCCCCTTGTTCAGACACGATTGCTCCACCCCAGTTGCTAGACGTGTTGTCTGCAAACAAACAACTGTCTGCAAGAAATTCATAGCCAGGACCTGAACTACAAAAAATGGCTCCTGCCAAATCCCCTGCGGTGTTATTTAGGAATTGGCAATTGTACAAAAGACATGTATCGTTAACAACCACACAGGCTCCCGACGTGGCGCATTGATTGTCGTGCATAATTACATTGTGCATTTCCAGCTTCCCAAAAGCGTCGAACACCCCGCCGCCACCGCCGGAAGCATTGAAACCTTCAATTTCCAGGTCATGAAGGATCAATTTCACGCCTCCACTGATAGTGCCAAGGCGCGTAACTATATCAGCATGGATCACGGTAGAGCCATTCCCAATAATAACCAGATCATTATCAATCGTAAGTTCTCCCAGACCGATAAACATTGTATCTGTGGAAGGGTGGAATGTGATCGTATCTCCAGCTACTGAGTTATCGACAGCAAATCTTAAAGTGGTTGGTGCGAGTACGTCAGAGCCACTATCTACAACGTAAGTTGTGGCTAATGAGGTTAACGACAGTAAACAAAAAGCTCCTGCACCAAGGAGGGATTTGATCTTCATGTTGGGAACCTTTTATTTTTTAATGATCGACTGCTGGAAACTCCCGTTGGTTGAGTTCAGCACAACCAGGTAAGAACCTGCAGCCAACTCGGAAAGATTAACCACCAGATTAAAATCACCAGCCCCCTGACTGAGTGGAACTTGCTTTATAAGTTTCCCGTCGTTGGAATAAACCTGAAGTGCGGTAAACTGACCGACCCGTTGGTTTCCACGTATGGTCAATTCGTCTTCAACCGGATTGGGATAAAACTCACTAACCACGAAGGGCAGTTCTTCAACATTCATTGGATTATTAAGGGCTGCCGTTCGGTTAGATCTCGAAGAATTAAAATCACCGATTGCTTTCTTTTGCGTTGAGCATACAGAAGACCACTCAACCTCAAGCTTATAGCGCATGGTTGAAGTTATCGGCATGTCATTGTCATTCCACGCACTTTGAGTTCCAGTAGACGAGGCAAAAATCACCTCCCAATCATCATTAATCAGTGAATCCCGATGACAGTGATAACTGTCTACCATCCGGCCTTCATAATGAGTCCAGGAGCACAACATCCCTCCCGCACCATTGGGAGTTACCGTAAGATGAATGGTGGAGTGAGGCGCACTAAACGTTGACTCTACTCCAGATAGATCAACTGCCGTGAGGTAATACGTATTAGAGTCTGCATTTGGGTCGCTTATGTGATCTTCAAAGACGCTTGAAGAATCAAAATCTCTACTTCCCAAAAGCTGTTTAAACGGTGACACGGCTATTTGCTTATACACATTGTAATAATCAATGTCAGTAGATACTGTATCCTTATCCCACACCACTTTTGTGAATGTGGAACCCGTATCAACCGTAACCAGACAAATATCCGGCGTGGTCGGTTGGGCATACCCGAAAAATGCAAGAGCTATAAATGAAATTGTAAGTAAGGTGCGCATGAGGTATTATTTTTGAATGACTACTCGAGTAGAACTTATTCCGCTACTAGTTTTGACGTTGAGCATGTAAATTCCGTTGCTTAAGTCGCTCAAATTTAGCGACTCCAGCATTAAACCATAGCCATTGATGTTTCTTTGAAAAAGTGTTTTTCCCGCAAGATCAATTAACTGGATTGCCGCGTCTTCAGCTTCAAGGAAATTGAGTTCAACATTAAGCACTCCATTGGTTGGGTTAGGATATGCTTTAAAGTGATTTAAATTATCGTTTAACTCAACTAAAGACTCAGGCACATCAAGGTCTCCCACTGCCTGAGCCCTATTAGATCTTGATGAATTAAAGTCGCCTACAGCTTTGGTTGGAGTACATGGGGCTGCCGGATCGATATAAATCACGTACCCAAGATTGGTTACTCCCAGCGGTGGAGAGGCGTCTGTATAAGAGTGATTCACGCTCGATACGGAATCAATCAGATTCCAACCATCGATATCGGAATAACGCATAATGTAGTACGTTGGATACGTAAACCCTTCATACTCATCCCAAATGAGGTTTACCACGCCACCAACACCAAGGTTTGAAGTTAAATGAATGGTTTTATGAATATCAGACAGATCGGATTCAATTCCGCAATCGTTTACTGCCGAAATTTTGTATCTCCACGATCTGATGAATGGATCTGCTACCGGGTCGGTGTATTGTGTAAGGGAATCTCCGTCTACAGAACCTACCAAATAGTACAAACCACTTAAAGAACTCTCCCGGTAGATATTGTAATAATCAATCCCTGCGGTATCGGCTCGTTCCCAAACCAACTGGTTGGTATGGGTGGTAGTGTCTACTGTTACCATACAAATTTGATTTTCAGAAGGAGGGTCTACGTCAATTGAAACCGCGAGGTTGGCTTGGCAGCCGTTGTTATCAGTTACCACCAAAGTATAATCCCCGGCATTTACACCTAACAAATTACCACTGGTGGCTCCATTGGACCAATTGAAATTATAAGGCATCGCTCCGCCAAACACATCGATGTAAATATCGCTACCCGTTCCTCCGCAATCCAAAGCTGAAACGGAATCCAGGAAGACCTTGGGCCCCTGAATATCGTTTATGATAATCTGGTCTGTAAACAAACACCCGTTGCCATCAATAACATTCACTTCATAAATCCCCGGTCCCAAACCATGAATTGTCTGATCACCTGAGCCATTGTCCCAAACATAAGTATACGGCCCGGTTGTTCCAGAAACATAAACCGTAGCGAATCCATCATTGAACCCACAGTTTGAATTCTTCTTTGCGAATGAAATACTGGATGATGGTGGTGCCCCAACCGTAATTGAAGCTGTGGCCACACATCCATAGGCATCGGTAACAAACACCTCATAAGGACCTGCCGCCAGATTGTTTACATCTTCAGTGGTTTTACCATTCGACCACTCGTAGGTAAATGGTGGATTTCCGCCGATAATATTAATATCAATTGCACCATCATCGCTTCCCGGACAGGAAACATCCAGAACCGTGTTAACCACAATGGTGGCTGCCTCCTCATCACTAACCGTGGCAATATCGAAGTTCTTACACCCAATGGCGTCTACCACGTTCACCTGATAAATTCCCGATTCCAAACTGTCGGCAATCAATGTGTTGTGACCACTTGTCCAGGAGAACGTATATGGAGCCGTTCCTCCGGAAACTGAGGCAATAGCCAATCCATCATTGTTGCCACAAGTTGCATCAATGGCATTTGCCGTAACATAAATCCGGGTATCCGGAATAACCACCTCCTGCGTGTCAATGGCCATGTTGCCACATTGATCCCTACCTTCCAACGTAACGGTATAAGACCCTGGTTGATGGTAAACATGTTCAACGGTATTCAAACTACCAGAGGACGTAACGGTTCCGCTCCCATCCCCAAAATTCCAGGTGTAATTTTTACCACCAACTGGATAAAACTTTATTGGTTGGCCAATACATATTGGTTTATTCAGGTCATACAAGAAACTAACTTCAAGATCAATCATTCCGCCGGTCCAATCGAATTGTAGGGTATCTAATCTGGTAACTCCGCAAGCGTTGGTTGTTCTGAGCACTGCATTGTACACCCCGGGTGAGTTATAAGCGTGCTTAATTACGTGATAGATAAAACCAAAGCCCGGATCAAATAAAATTGGCGTTTCAGGAACAAATCCTGATCCGTAATTCACTTCATACGTATTTCCCTCTCCAGCGATAAATAATAAGAAGGCAGTATCTCCAGGGCAACCTTCCTGAGGGAATGGGAATGCAAAATGATTGTCTGAAAACCCATAAGTGTCGCTTATTACTATTTGCTCAGTCATCACCGTATCCGAACCACAAACGTTGGTAGCCGTGACTGTAACCGTGTAAGTTCCAGCTGTTGTATAAACATGTGAAATTTCTTCCTGGGTGTAAGTTGTTCCGTCTCCCATGTCCCACAAGTACCCATCCTCATCGTCGATATTTGCGTCCATAAAGGCTCCACTACCGGTACAAACTGTATCCGGAACGTCCATGGATGCATAGGTAATTGGTAAATTGGTAACCACTACCAATGTATCCGTCTCCGAGTTAGATACTCCACATCCGGTAGTTACTGTAACTGTTATCGGATAAGCACCTGCTGCAGCATAAGACTTAAATTCAAAATAATCGGGATTTGTTTCTACTGTGCCATCACCCCAATTGTACTGAATTGAACTGGCATTGGTGTATGTGTAAATTCGATTTTCGGAACCGACACAAATGGTATCGTCATCCATATTAAGCTGTACACTAGGCACATAAGTTAAACCGGAAGCCACCACAACGGTATCGTAAACAGTTGTGTCGTTACCACAGCCATTCACGAACGTTACACTGGGATAGTAAGTGCCGGCCCCGCTGTAATTGTGCTCTGCCCCGCCATAATCAGGTAGGTTATCGCTAGAGGTATAAGTAGAACCATCACCATAATCCATTACATACTCATAGCCCCAATGCATATCGAAACTCACCTCATCTCCAGGACAAACAGAATCCTCTATGGCCTGCATAAATCCATCCAGAATTTCGGCAGATGGTGAAACCATTACCGGAATAGTTCCTGAAAAGGTTCCACAAACCGGAAAATCGACGGTTAAACTAACATTGTAAATCCCAGGAGAAGAATAGGTATGGAAGACCCTGTCATCATCGTTAATGCTATAGATTGTGCCATCCATCATGTTCCAATCAAACTGATCTGCTGTATACATCCCCGTTTCAATCACCAACTGGTCTCCCGGACAAACCGGGTTAACGTTTAAATGTCCAGGAAAACCTTCTACGTAAAGGTATCTGGTGTATTCACCTACATAAGTACTACCGGACCAACCCTGCAATACAACGGTATAATGACCTCCTTGCGCATAAGTATGGTTTATCGTTGATGCTGTACTATTTGATGTGTTGCCATCTCCAAAATCCCACAGATAAGTATCACAACCGAATGAAAGATTGTCGAAACTTAGGGCAGTGCCCGGGCAGCTGCCCGAAGGAGGACCATTGAAAGCTACGGATTGAGCATAGGTAAATCCGGATAATAAAAGAACTGAAAGTAGCGCAACGTATAGTTTCTTCATGGAGTAGTGTTTGGTAATGTTTCAAAATTACACGATTTCCACGAATACAGGTTAAATTGGGGTTAAAAAGACAATATAAGCAGACAAATGCACAATTATTCGTTGTGTTTGAAATTTGCCGGACAATCTAGAACCACCTAAATTCTGTTTGTCCTGAGTTCTATATATTCGCAACCTAAAGTAGCGGTCATGAACACACTCAAAGAATTTCTTAGTCAGGAGTTTTATCAAAATACGCTGGATCAATGGGCGATCTCCCTGGCGATAATCCTTGGTGCAATTGTAGTTGCCAAGATCCTATATTGGGCAATAGGCAAATTCGTTAAGCGAGCTGCAGCCAATACCAAAACCAAACTTGACGACATACTGGTAGATAAACTGGAGGAACCTGTGGTTTATCTGGTTGGTATTATAGGTTTCTACTGGGCAGTTACCAGATTAACGCTTGGGCACTTTGAAATGGAGGAAGTTGAGCTCCTTAAAAATGGCCAGGTTGTGATGGACGCCAACGGCGACCCGGTTAAGGTTTTGGAATACGTGCTAAATGAAGCCGGTGAAAAAATCAACAAGACCGCCAATTTCATCTCCAACACCTTCACTATTGTATTTGTTCTGAACATCACCTGGCTAATTGTAAGAACGGTTGATGCTCTGATTTTGGAATACGTAGTTCCTCTGGTAGAAAAATCTGAAAGTGATTTGGACGACCAGTTAATGCCTACCATTCGGAAGGTTTTCAAGTTTATCCTTTGGACAATGGGTACCATAATTGGACTAAACAACGCGGGATTCGACGTAATGGCTCTGGTTGCCGGACTCGGTATAGGAGGACTCGCATTTGCACTCGCTGCTCAGGACACGGTAAAGAACATCTTTGGCGGGGTTATGGTGTTCATCGACAAGCCCTTCAAGCCACAGGAACGGATTGTAGTAAATGGAATTGATGGAACGGTTGAAGAAGTAGGCATTCGGTCTACCAGAATCAGAACCCTGGAAGGACGCCTGGTGACCGTTCCTAATGGAACTTTTAGTGATAACGCTGTAGAAAATGTTACGGTTGAGCCAAGTAGAAAAATCGTTCTTAACCTTGGTCTAACCTACGAGACCGAACCGGATAAGATGGAAGCCGCCATGCAATATTTACGGGAAATCGTGAACAACCATGAAGGAACAGAAGAGGATGTTTTGATCTCCTTTAATACCTGGGGTGATTTTTCAATGGGGATTCTGCTTATCTACTACATTAAAAAGGAATCGGACATTCTTCAAACACAGACGGATATCAACATGGCAATCCTCCGGAAATTTAACTCTGAAGGCCTTGAATTTGCTTATCCGACTCAGACGCTTTACAAGAAGTAATCTGATTTATTTTGGAAACGTCGGCGGCACTTTACAACCGCTAGTCTATACCGCAAAGGTTCCTTTAAAACGCAAACAAGCCTTTGACGATCTGGTCGGCGTTGCCACTCTTGCTAAAGCGGGTTTTAATCTCCTCGATTAATTCTGCTTCTGTTCTAAGGTCTTTTTCCTTATAGGCGGGTTGTTGCTCCGGTACGTTAACGTACTTCACTTCGACGCTTTTTGCAAAGTAAACTATCCCCCCATCTTCAGTTGCTAAACCAAGTATGGCGCCCGGCAAACCGTTAAAGGTCTCCGGCCCGGTAGAAAGTTCCAGCTGATCTGAATACCACGCATAAATCCGGGTAGAATCATCAGCTTGCCAAATGGCTTTCCTACATTCATACCCTGCAATCATTCGCTTGTCATAGGTGATTTTCCACTCCCTTTTCTTGAGCGTGTCCTTCACGTAAACTTTATTCCCCCACAGCTCCATCACCTGTAGCCGCTCGTCTTGATTGAAGTTTTGAAAAGTGGTATTCTTCTGCGTGAGCCATGCCGCCCAACCTTCCTCCTGAACAGGCTTTGGAGCAAACACAGACGACGAATCGTCTACATACAAATAGAAGGTCTCCTTTTTAATCTTGTTGTTCTTTACGTAGTCCATCATCGGGCCACGAACAAATTCGTTGTCTTTAAACAACTTGTATAGATTCGTGCGGCGCTCAAATTCAATTTTTGCATGTTTTATTTGAGAGGCCGCAGGAGCTGCAAATAGCGCAATCAACGCCACTACCAGTAATGATCTACCAATGGAATCCAGGATCTTTTTCATGCGTTTTTGTGCTATTAAATTTCAACATCAGTTTTACCAGAAAATACCGGGATATAATCGTTGCACGATTATCCACAATCACATTCCCCTGTATAGTTCTGTTTGCCAATACGTTTTGATTCAGGATATCGTTCCCGTTAAATGATAACACCAGGTTTTCGGTTTTAAGAAAACGCTTACTCAGTGCGGCATCAATAATCAGGAAGTTGATATTATAACCATCTGCTCTCTGCGAATTGATCGTATATCTTGCCTCTGCTTCCAAAGTCATTTTGAGGGGCAACTCTACCTCGAAACCTCCATAAAATTGCTGAGTAGAAAATGGCTGGTTACTATTAAAGCTCAAAGTGCTCTGAGGGTTGTTGTATGTATAAGATCCTCCTGCAAAAAGTGAAAGCGAATCATTGTCCCGGTTGTACTCCACCTTCATCTCCCCGGTAAGTCCGGTTGTTTCAGTAGTGTTTAAAACATCGTTCACATAGTTGCTATTCTTGAAATAGCTGGCATTGAAACTTGGCTCCACTTTGAACTCGGGATTGATAGGAAGCCCTGTTCCAAAGTACCAATTGGCATTTTGGTTGCCTTGCACGTTAACCGTTTGAGACACCGTTCTTCCCAGAGAATCGAAATACACCGAGCTGGAAAATGCATCATTGATGACACTCATGCTGGCCTGTGTCCACAGATAAAATCCGCTTAATGCTTTCCATGTGTTAAATCCGGCAGTAACCGTGTGGGTATAATTTGGTCGTAATTCCGAATTACCAATTGAGATTCTATTCGGATCACGGTTATCTGGTACTGGCTGCAGTTGGGTTATTGACGGCTGCGCAGATTGGGTAGTGTAATTAATTCTCAGCCTCTTGCTCTTGGAGAATTTCACCCTGAAAGAAGCATTGGGAAGGAAGTTGTTAATGTTCTGATTAATTGCATCACCGTTTAGGTCGATGTTGTCGATCTTTACATTTCGGAATTGCGCCCCGCCGGATACCGTAATCTTGTTCTTTTGGTACGTTAATTTTACCCCCCCCCTGTTAAGGAATCTATTCGTACTAAAGCTGTTAGAGAGGATTGAATCGTAATCTACATACTCACCCAGCACAGCATTGTTCGTGATTTTCTCCTGATCGCTAACTCCGTAGCTCATGAAATAATCCAGTCCAAGTGAAAAGTGCTTGGTAAGCGGTTCATTGAAATAAATCTGGCCATTGTGTGTACTGCTGTTAGCCTCCTGCTCTTGCAATTGATCAATACTATCATTTAGAAATGGAGCAAACCGATAATTTGACTCGGAAGTAAGAATGGTATTTGTCTTGTTCTGGTTCAGGAAGTAATTATAAATGACGGTAAGCTCCCTGTCCTTTTTGTTAAACTCTCTTTCAAGTCTTGCTCTTGCGCTGGCCTCATAACTATCCTGAGTTTGATTGTTGAATATGTCGGTGACAGATGAAGTGTCCTGATCAGCCGTTCTAAAGGTGGTTTGGCTTATGGTTAAATTCGCGGCCTTATTGTATTGCAATCTTGGTTCAACATGCAAAGTGGTTAGGGAATCTATCTGCATATTGAAATCCAGGTTTATCAGGTGTGACTCATATTCCTCCAGCGAATTGGACACCTCATCGGTATAATAGGTTGTGTCTTGCAGGAAGTACTGAGATGTTTGATCATTCACCTTATTCATTGAATTATTGTTGTAGGTGTAGTTCGCCCCAAACTTGATTTTATCGGACAGCTTATCCGTGTAATAAACACCTGCCTTGAAAGTTCTTGGAATTCCCTGCAACTGCCTGTCGAACTGGTAATATGCGTTATCACCAGCGTAAAACTCGTTGGTCAAACCAAATTTATTGGCTTCTGCCCAGTTAAAACCGGACCTCGGAGTATTAGAGCCTAATGCAAATACTGAGATTTTTTGACGTCCCTTAAACTTGTTCAGCAAGAGTTCGCCTTCATAAAAGTTTTGAAAATCGCTGGCTGCGGAAACTCTTCCGAAATACCCCTTTTTGGCATCTTCCTTCAGGCGCAAATCCATGACCTGAATTTTTTCGTCGGAACCGGCTTGAGCATCCTCATCTTCGGTTTCGTAAATACGAACCGATTCTACACCGTCTGCTCCAAGATTCTTAGTCGCTACCGTTGGATCATCTCCAAAAAACTCGTCTCCATCTACAAGTACTTTACTCACCTCCCGACCCTGGGACGATATATTTCCCTCTCTGTCTACGGTAATTCCCGGAAGCTTTTTCAGTAGGTCTTCTACAACAGCATTCTCTTTGGTTTCAAACATATCGGCATTATAGACCAACGTATCTCCCTTAAAGTAGATCGGTTCTTTGTATGCTACAATCATGATTTCCGCCAACTCTTCGCTAGGTGGTGGCAGTGGTAAATCCGTCAAATTCAAATCCAGATTTTTAGGACTCGGAAAGAAGAAGACACTCTTGTCGTCGAATTGAGGGTGAGAAATCAACACCTCAACCGTATCCATCGGCATAGACATGTTAAATTTTCCATCTTTATCAGATCTGGCGAAGTCTAACATTACGGAATCCGCCAAACGAATAACTACGAGCACAGCATTCTGCGCTGGTTTCTTGTTCACAGTATCCTGAAGATTTCCATGGATTGTCATGGTTTGCCCAAAGGCGGTAATCCCGGAAAGAACAAAAGCTAGTATGAAAATTAATCTTGTCAAAACAAAGGATGTTTAGGTCTGTACAAAAGTACGGGCGTTCGGAGGGCATGGCTTAAAGAAGTGATAAGTGGTAGGTAAGGTTTACGGCAGAACTGTGGGATTTTATGAGCGGATGCGTAAACACATGTCTTACCCGGTTCTAAACAAAAGAACTAAACACAATACCCGCCAGACCAGCTCTATGAAAACTTTTGAGGTGTTGATCTGTAAAAGCGATACATTCACCACGTTACCAATGACAATAAACTAAGTAAAGCTTACTGTAACGTCTTGAATTGGTGGTATAAACCGAGATTTTATAAGTTTATGAGCAACTTAGGCTCAATTCATGCGATACCTATTACTATCTATAACAATACTTTCAGGCGTGTTTTCTTCAGCCCAGGACTGGAAAAATGAAAAGGAGGATTTGAATGGTCGGGTCAAGCTGATTGCCCATAGCATGGAACGTTTTATAAAAAGCAAACCTGAGCCTTATATAACTTGGTTCAAAGAGTATACATACAACAGAAACGGTTATTGCATTAATTATGAGAGGTCTAAAACGGAAAACTCCTCCCCATCAAACGTGACAATACGTGATTTCGACACTTCTCAAACAATTTGTTTAAGGGAAAGAAGCGGTTATAACGGCGATACGTCCAGACTGGAAGAGTTTTTTTATATCGATTCTACACTGGTTGCGAGTAATTATTACATTGATGGTGAGCTTTGGCGTAAAAGTGTTTATGAATTCAACAAAAATGGTGCATTGATAAACGAGGTTTCCTTCTTACATAAAGATGGCGATACCATAGTTGATTCTTACCGTTACAATGAAAACGCCCAAAAGACTTCCTTCCACCACATTTCAAGTTCAAGCGAACGACTAATCTCATGGACATACGATCTAAATGGTAATTGCATTCAGGAAAAATCTGAGCTAATCAAAGCTCCCGGAACCGTAATCATTTCAATTCAACCTGATGGTTCAGAGAAGAAGGAATACCTGGTCGTTGATCCAGATGATTACCGCCACTATATAATAGACTTTGTTTACGATAATCAAAACCTAAAAGTCCGTGAAATAAAGAAATTCATGGATGGTAGAGTTCAACATGACCTATCTTTCAAATACTTTAATAATGGTGACCTGAAAGTAGAGTATAACACTGGTGTAGACGCTTCTGAAGGCATAAACTACGAATACAGATACGATTCAGAAAACAATTGGATTGAGAAAATTCATTACATAGATAAGAGGGTTATAGTCAAGGAAACCAGGAAAATAGAGTACTTCTGAACTAAGCCAAACAATGACCTGAGTTAATTTCCGGGTATTATTTCATCTTTTTTCTATTTCAATTCTGGGATTAACACTCACAGATTCCTCTGGATGAACGGAGTTAATGTCAGAAGCTCCCGATACTCCTCCTCCCCGACTCAAATTGCCCAAAGGTGGTAATCCCAGAAAGGACAAAACCGAGTATCAAAATTAATCTTGTCAAAACAACGGATGTTTACAGCCTACTTTGATAAGTAGTTGGATGGGAACTGGTTTTTCAGAATGGCACCACAAAAACATACTCCTAACGCCTTTCTAAGGAATTGCTAAGAGATTTTTCATGTTCAGTTTTTGCCTCTTCAGATAGATTTGGAACATGATGAATTTAAAAGAAAGTTCCAGGCGAAGATTCCTCAAATCAACCGCACTTATTAGCGGCACTCTTATGGCCAGTCCATTGTGGTCTTTTGCATCGCAAGAACAAAAAAAACCATTAGCCCAACCTGATGAGGACACCGATGATTTTTTTGACGCCTGTAAAAAGGGAGACCTGATTAAGGTTAGGGCTTTGTTAGCAACACAACCGCAATATCTGCGAAGTAAGAATCAGCTCTGGCAAAGCGGATTTACCGTAGCGCTTCTCAACAATCACAAAAACGTTAGTGACTATTTAAAATCTGTCGGGTATGAAACTGACCTGCACGAATCGGTTTTGGATTTGGATTGGAAAAGATTCAACGAGCTACTTGGAGAAGAGGATGAGAAAACCTCAGAAAAAGCCAACGAAATACATCCCATGGGCGGCTCTGCAATGTGGGCCGCTGCAGCCGGTGGAGCAGGCTCCGGCATTTGGAGAGTTTACGCTGCCAACGGGAACCCAAACATTGTTTCTTCCATCAAGTCCGCCCAAAGCCCGCTTCAGGTCGCCATTGCCTACCACGACCTGAAAACGGCTGAAATGACCGCTGCTACCCTACTTTCCAATAATACTGATCCAAACCTTGAAATCAACCAACACCTGCCTCCTTTACACCTGGCTGCTGCCCGGGGAAGTACAGAATTACTGGAAATGTTGGTTCGCCTGGGTGCCGATGTCCATCAATTAGATCAACAGGGCAAGTCTGCTCAGGATATTGCGTCTTTCTACGGTCAACAACTCGCATACGACTTATTAAAAAACCACCACGAAATCAATAGAACATGCCGAACCTCCAGATATGCATACACAGCAACCGGGGAAATTTACAAGCGACCAGAACTGGAACAAGTAAGCATTGCCGAACAGGGGAAAATGGTTGGAAGTTCGCATAGAGATCCGGACAGGGTAACAGCCTTATTATCCGAAAATCCTTTACTTGCTCATTCTATTGCGACTACTTCCGAAGGAGCCATAGAGGCAGGTGCACACATGGGAAACCACCAGATCGTAGACGCACTATTAACCGCTGGTGCTCCTTATTCTTTGCCTACTGCCGTAATGTTGAAAGACTTTTCGACGGTAAAAAAACTGCTCGCTGAAGATGAAAACAGAATCCACGAACGCGGAGCACATGACTTTCCTTTGCTCTGGTACGTTGTAATCGGCGGAAGTGATCTCGACATGGCCGAACTCCTAATAGATAAAGGGGCACAGGTGGAGGAGCAACACTTTTTAGGAACCACCACATTGCATTGGGCCTGTATGTTCGGAGATCTTGATATGGTTGAATTTTTGATTGAGAAAGGGGCAGATATCAATCGAAAAGGAAGAAAGTTTGGTGCGAATGCAACCACCCCATTACAGCTAACCAAAGATGAAAAGGTGAGGAAATTTTTAACCGCAAATGGGGCGAATTGAAATTCTTCTAGCTTTGATCTGCACAAGAAATGGTTTTATTCGACGATTTTCGGTTCAATGTTAAATCAGGGGAATTAATTCAATCCCTTGATAATGGTGAACAAAAAATTACCCGTCTAACCCCGCAATCCTCCAAACTGCTTCACCTGCTTATTAAACAATCTCCCGACATCCTGACCAAGGAGGAAATAAAGGTGTTGCTATGGCCTGATGTGGAAGTAGATTTTGACAATAGTCTGCATTTCTGCATTCGACAGATTCGGGCGGCGCTGAACGATGAGCCCGGCAACCCGAAGTTTATTGAAACCCTACCCAGAAGAGGTTATAGGTGGATACCTCCGGTTAGGATACAGGAAAAACAAAGTCCGGGAAAAACGAAACGAAAAACCATCATTGCGGTTGGTTCTCTCTTGCTAATTGCATGTTTGAGCATGATAGCGCTAAAAGTTTTCAATCCGTCAGCCGGAGCATATATGGGTCAAAAAGTCAAATTGGCCATTATGCCCATCCAGACACCTGACCGGGGTAATACCTTCTTTAGAAATGAGATTGCGTCTGAACTTCTTCTTTTGTTTGGTAATGACAAAAGTTTTGAAGTAGTGGGGCCAACATCCACATCCGGGATTTCGCCCTCAGAACTCTACGACTGGATTTCAACCAGCTCAATGGATTACATAATAAACGGTAAAATATCCGGACAAGCTGAGGACAGCTCTGTTCTTCTTGAAGTAATCCGAGCAAGTGATGGAGCGCACATTTGGGTGAGACGATACGATTCGGGGATTGCTTCCGCTTTTATTGCGGAAGAGGTTTATGAAGGGTTAGGGGAAAATGTTCCTGGTTTTGTTAGTGAATAATCGGTAACCAACGTTAAAGACTTATTCATTCTTTTAGCAACTTGCGCAGGATAGACCCTGCCTATGGAAGGCGGGTTCTCTCTGGTTTTGTTCCACAAAAAAAGCCCCTGCTTTCGCAAGGGCTTTCACAACTTTCGTTGTCCCACTAGGGCTCCCCGTCAAGACGGGATAAACTTCTTCACCCACTATTTTTGTTCCACAAAAAAAGCCCCTGCTTTCGCAAGGGCTTTCACAACTTTCGTTGTCCCACTAGGTCTTGAACTTTTTTTCATTGAATTTCAACATACCTCACAAAACCCCTTTGTATAAAGGGTTTTGTTCGTTTTGCACTGCCAATTGAAATTTAATGAAATTAGCTGATATTTAATGAAAGACCCCAATATTAGTACCCATATTAGTACCCACTTTCACAACTATATTAAGGATATTGCGTTATAACAATATTAAATATTAGTACCCATGAACCAACCAAAGTCATCCTATTATTTAAAGTCAAGAAATGGAGAATACCGTGAGGTTATTTTGAAATTCAACTTCGGTTACAAGATTATTGACACTCTATCTGGAAAGGTTAAGTATATGCCACTCAGATATGATACAGGAGTTAAAGTTAAATTGTCTGATTGGGATAGCGAGGACAATATTCCGGCTAAATCGAAAGATTTTGTAACCGCCGAACAAATCAGAGAGAAACTGGAAACGCTATACAAGCACCTTCTAAATAATCAAATTGAAATCACACCTGAATTGTTGAAACTGGAAATGGACAAGTTGCTTGGACGATATGTGAAAGTCAAAAAGTCAACAGAGATTCGTGGTTTCATTAAAGAGGTAATATTGAAGTCACCCAAGTTCTCGGAGCCAACCAAGAAAGCTTACAAGGTATTAGAAGGCAAGTTGAAAAACTTTGAAGAAGTAGCAAATATCACTTTGACCGCAGAGAATCTGGACAGAAATTACTATCTGGCATTTCAGGATTTTTGTAAGGGCGAGGTTAATATGAATAACTCCGTTTGGGGTACAATGAAAAACCTGAACTCCGTACTTTCAAAAATTGCACGAGAGTACAAGCTAAAAACCATATTTAATCCTAAGAAGGAGTTAGGCACAGATGAAAGGGTGTCGTTGGTTAAAGAGGACAAAATTTACTTTGATTTTGAGCAAGTAGAGAAAATCATTGAATACCAACCCCAATGTGAGAAGTTGAAAAATGTAAAATTAATCTTGCTAATTCTCGTGTTCTCAGGAGTTAGGTACTCTGATGTATTTAAGGTTGTACCAGACAATGAGTTTGATAACGGAACAATCAGATTTAGATATGCCCATTTCATTACTGAAAAGAATCCGACAGAGGTTGTAGTTCCATTTATGAAGCCTTTAGAGGATGCCTTTGCTGACAACAATGGGAACCCACCATACCCAATCAGTTCTCAGAAGTTTAATGAGTATGTCAAAGAACTATGTCAGAAAATTGGATTTACAGAGGAATGTAAACTGGTCATAACCAATTCGGATGGCATCAAGAAATTTCAAGAAAAACAATTGTTCGAGTTTGTTTCTTCACACATTGGACGACGAACATTCATTTCAAACTTCATTAATGTGGTTCCGGCAACATTAATCACTAAGATCACAGGTCATCAATTTAACTCGAAGGACGTTGTCTTTGATTACAATAAAATTAAACCCCTAAAAGGGGCATTACTGTTTCTAAAGCTGGTCAAAAAACTGTCTGAAGACGAGGATTGGAAAGATGAATTTCCATTAAAGTTGGTAGGGTAGTTTCTTCATGTATTCAACCAAGTCGCTCTTTAAAAATCTGATTTTTCTAGGACTAATTTTTTTGGGAACAAGTAGTCCCTTTTTGACCACTGTGTTTTGGAGAGTGTTATAACACATACCTAGCTTTTTCATTACGTACTTTGTGGTTAACAGTTCGTCTATTTCCTCTGGATGGGCAGATTCGTTAGTAGTTCCTTTGGTAGACTGTACGCTTCGCAACTCACCCCTAATCTTGTCCAGTTCAGCCTTCAAACCCTCCACCTGATTGCGGAGGGTTTCGATAGCCATTTCTAAAATTTCTGTCTTCATAGTTAGTCGCTTACATTTTTAAAAGCTTCATGGGCTTTATCCACCCCATGATTGATTCTTGCTTCAAATATTTCCGGCGTGGAGACTAGAGTATCACCCAATGCTCCCTTGTCCGGTTCAATGACTACACAATGGAAATTCTGAACTGGCACTTTGGTTCGTCTTCGATCTGTCCAGGAGTAGTTGTACAACGAAATGTCTTTGTCCCAAGCTTCGGCCTGAATGACAAGGTCATTGGTTCCGACAAACTGCGAGAGATCATTGTTGAATATTTCCTGAATAGCCAACTCATTAAGCGAACGCAGAGCAATCTGTCCGATATTCTTATCGTCAAACACTTTCGGTTCTACTCTGCCGTCGCTACAATTAATCACCATCACTACCCACTCTGCACCACTGGTGTCCTCATTGATGTGTTTAACCACATCGCCCAGGGGCGAAACGTTTTTAATTCCACCATCCACATTGTTGTGCGCGGTGATGATCTCTCCACTTCCATTGTCAAAGCTGATTCTTGGAACCGGCTCCCAAACAATCGGGATTGCCGTAGAGGCCAGAACGCCATTGATAAAATCCTCATTCGTTTCAAATTGATCGGAAGCCACACTATGATACTCCCCGGAATCCAGCGACACAAATCCACACAGAAAGGTTGTTTCAACAGCCTTTTGGTCAATGTAGAACTCTAATTTTTCACGTAAGGGCGTGTTGTCAGCCAGTGCGCGAAGCTTAGGCATATTCTCCCTGATCTGCTTGGCCGCATCTTTTTTTAGTTCTTCCAAAAACTTGGCTCGTTTGCGCTTGGAGAACAAAAGTGGGAGATGCTTCAAAGGGTTGATCTTCAATTGAAAATCGGGCATTAACCGCTTTTGCAGTTTTTCCCAGTCGAGTTTGAATTTCAGCTTGCCCGAAGTGTCAGAGGTGTCAATAAAATCGGACTCATAGACTTCACAGACTCCATTTTTGGCAATTTGTTCAAACCAGATATAATTGAGGTTTTCAAGTCGGTTCATGGCTAATAAAGCACCGTTGAGTGCGCCTACGCTCACCCCTGAAATCAGGTCAAACATCATGTGTGGTTGTCCGGTAATTCTTGTCCAGTGTTCTGATAGATAGTTGATGGCTCCAATCTGGAAGGCTCCTTTAAAGCCACCTCCACTTAGCACCAGTGCATACTTTGTATTTTTCATCGGTTTCGGTTTTAGGATGCAGCTAGGCTGCTTGATTGTATTGGTAATGGTATTCGGCGGCGGGAGTAAAGCGGCCACGGGCGGTTATTAGTCCCGGTCGTGGGATGGTCAAGTAAAAATCCACATCGTGCAAATGCTCATTGCTCCCTTTGTGTTTCCCCGCTTTGGTTTGCTGAAAGATTTTCATAAAACTGATCTCCGGGTAATTGGCTTCCAGCTTAATCAAGTCTTCCGGTGATAGTCCCAGTTTGGTTACACTGTCAAGGAAAACAAACTCCCATCTGTGCAAGTCGTCCGGAAGAAAGTTGGAAACATGCATATCGGGATGGGCAGCTTTGGTTTCCCGGAGTTTCTCTTTGAGGGTTTCGCTCATTCCTTCCTCTTTGGCTACATACAGCACCGGGCCGTGGTGTCGAGCCAGGTATCCGGCGAACTCGATCATCTCATAGGACTTTCCCATTTTCGGAGGCGCGGAAATCATACCGCTAAACCCTTTGCTTGGATTGCCGATAAGGGTTTTCCATTTACCATGAAATTCATAGGTGTCAAAGTCGATGCCTTGCAGGTCAGTGCTTTTCATGATGATTTGTTGCTTGTTGTCGATGGAACGTTTCACATTACACCAGGCAATTCCGGCAAGTCCGTTTAACTCACCGGGAGTTATTTCGATCATTCCCTGGATGTCATTTTTTTTGATGAACGTATAGAGCGTTTCTAAGGCATGTTCTATCTGCTGGCTGTACTTGTCGCGTTTGGTAATTTTTCCTTTGTCTATGGCACTTGTAATGCGTGTGTAGAGCCTCTTGGCCTGATCGTTGGTGATGAGTTTGCCCTGAAGGTTCACATAGCTTTTGAGCAAACGCACCGAGGGGAGTTCTTCCTCGCGGCCAATCAGGGACAGGTATTTTGAATAGTATTTGTCGTCAATCTCAACGGTTACTTTTCCCTTTTTCTCTGACTTTTCGAACCAGTTGATAAGCTGCCTTTGGATTTGGTCAATCTCCTTTGCAAACCGGGTGGCTTTGCGGATTTGTTTGGTGATGAATAGCTTTTGAATGGTGTTTACAAAGGCTCTGATCTGTTTAGAGGTCTTGACCTTGTTGTGCATATTCACATACCTGCGAATCAATTTTAAAGTAGGTTCGATGAACTCGACTTTTTTCGATGACGATGTTTTGGTAGAGGATTTTGACGAGTTTGATTTACCCTTGGAACCAGATTTAGTAGGTTGTTCAAAGGGTTCCGGGGTGGGTTGAAGATCATATTTCTTGCCGTACCACTCCACAAATTGCTTTGCGGTTTGCCCGTCAACCAACTCCGTTAATTCTTCAACTGTAAAGTTCTCGGTAAAATCAAAGGCGTACTTCTCAACGGCTAGTTTCTTGATCGCGTTTAGCTTGCGCGTTGAGATGGTTTTATTTTTTGTAACCGGGGATGGTTGATCGTTGCTGGCTCTTTCGTTGTTAGGTTCACCCTCACTTGGGTTCGGTTGCCGGGTTTCCGTTTTCAC
Organism: Parvicellaceae bacterium; assembly: GCA_965267315.1. Lineage (GTDB taxonomy): Bacteria > Bacteroidota > Bacteroidia > Flavobacteriales_D > Parvicellaceae. The sequence goes on along the minus strand of OZ253949.1, from coordinate 1,296,789 downwards.
AGTGGATTCTCCTTTGCTAGTTGATGGGTTTGCCGTTAGGTAATCGGATAACTTTTGAAAGTACAGATCAGCAACCCGTTTGATAGCATCGCTGTTATGGTATTTCGTCCAGGTGGTGTTATTGATGGTGATTTTTTCTACCGCCCGGTGGCCTTTTTGCAGGGTTTCGGGTAGAGTAGAAATATCCATCGACTCAATGATTTTATAGTAGTTGTCGTGTGTGATGTTCATAGCAGTGCTTTTGTCGCTACGCAGCGAAGTCCAGTAATTCTAGTTCCAGTTCAAGAGCAAGTGCCTCTAGTTCCAATTGGTCATACTCATCAGGTGGGCGTTCCATTTTTGGAGAAGGAATAAAGCAAGCCTGATGGTTGGTGTGTTCAAATTTGAAAGACAACAGGTAGTTCAGATTAGCAAATTCCCTCACGCGGTCTTCGATGGTTTTGCCATCTACCTGCATGGCTGATTTTTTGCGTTCCACCTCCCGGTTGAGTTCATTTTTGTACTCATTGGATTGTAGGCGTTCAAGTTCTTTTTCGGTTTGCTCCAGGTCATCTTTGTATTGATCTAGTATTTCTTGCAGATCGTTTTCAGAGGTAAAGCCCTTTGAAGCCAGTGCGGTCTTTTCCGCTTTTTTAACCTTGGAGACAAACTCTTTTAGGGATTCAAAACTTTTCCCGTAAAATCCGTACGCGCCAATTTGCAGAGCCAGAAGCCTTCTTCCGAGTCGCAGTAATTCCTTATCCTCTTGTGGGGTTGCCTGTTGGAAGGCGATGAGTTGCTCGTAAAGGGTCTGTAATCGTTCTATGCGTGCGCGCTGCTCGGAGTCCAGATTTCGCTCACTGATCTGCTGTGGGGTAAGTTCAATGCCAATCTCCCAACGATTCGATAAGAAGGTGGTTTGCTCTTGAATAATTTGCAGGCATTCCTTTCGAAACTGTTGGTACTGCGCAAGGTTGGCCGAGTACTCTGAAATGGTCTTGATGTGGGCTTGTAGCTTGTCTTTTTTGCGCTCCTGTTGTTTGACCAGTCGTTTTAGCTTCTCATTGGCGATGGCCTCTACATCGGTGATAAGTGCAAACTTCACTTCCTCCGGGTCGAGTGATTCCAAATCAAGCACATTCCCCCTGTCTCCCCGATACCAGATGTCGTTGATTCTGGCAGTTTTTTCCTCTAACTTCTGGAACACAAACACGTCCATTGAGTCCTGAACAAGTGGCATGGCAATCCGAACAAAACCAAACTCATTTCCCTGTCGCCAAATACGCCCCTCCAACTGTCTGATGTCTGTGGGGTTCCAGTCCGGGTAGCAGTTATAAATAACAGTTCCTTTGGTTTGCAGATCAATGCCTTCCCGAATGGTGGCAGTACCGATGATGACTTTGACTACTCCGGCCAAAAATGCTTCCTTGACATTTTCCTTTCGGGCGGCACTCATTTCAGATGAGATGATCTCTACCTCGTCCACGCTGACACGTCCCCATTTTTGATCTGTTTTAAACCCAACTTGTTTTTCCAGATACTCCTTGATAAGTGGGAAAAAGTGCTTTCCCCGGTTCATGTAGATCACCTGACCAGAGACGGGTTCTTGTCGGTTTTCATGATACTCTTTGACCGAAGCAATGCAGTTTACGGTGTACTGAATTTTGGGGCTTTGTTCCACATACTCCCGGTAGTCTTCGGGTTGGCCTTCATAAAGAAATGGACTAAGCGCATTGCTAAGCGACCAATTCAATGCGCGAAACAGATCCGCCGTGTTAAACCGTTTTTTGGCAGCTTCATGGGCAAAACTGGTAATTTCGTTTTGTTGCATACGCTGCAAAGGAGTCATGTTCAGATAGGTGAGGGTCTGGTCTTTTGGTTTTAGTTTGATAATGCGACCGCCTTCCATCACCGAGGTCTTGGGAAGGTTGATTTTACAGGGACGTTTCACCCCGGCTTCCTCTCCGGTTTTGTAGTTGATGTGATTGTAAATCAACTTCTGCAACACCATTCGATTGTTGAATCGTTTGATAACATCTTTGGGGACAATTTCCTCGCGTTGGTTGACCACCATTTCGGTGGTCTCCTGAACGAATTGCTCAAAGAAGGTTTTGATATTGGTCAGCCCCATTTGTTGCATTCCGTATCGGGCAACAAGCGATAGGATGGAGTAAATTTCAAGCGGGCTATTGGTGAATGGAGTGGCCGTGAGCAGGCAGACGTTTCTACCAAAAGTTCTTTGTATGAAATTGCATAGGAAAAACGCCTTGATGCCTATTTCAGAGGTGGCTCCCTGAAGTCCGAAACGCTTGTTTCCTTTGTCATCTTTTTTAACACCTTCAAACACGTTTTTGCATCGGTGCGCTTCGTCGATCACCATGTAATCGAATCCCAGGGTGTCGATGTCCGCAATGGTTCCTTTGATTCCAAGCCCGATTTTCTCGCGGTATTTCTGGTATTCAATTTCCTTGTCACGCTGCTTTAGTCCCGCTTTGGACTGACTCAGAATGTTTGCCAGTTCGATAAACATGGAGTCCATTACTTTTTGGGAAAACCCGATTTTTTTGAACCCTTCGTAGGTTACAATGGTGATGGATTTTTCCGGTACCGCGCGTTTGAAGCTGATGCCACTGGCAATCTTCTTACTAAGGTTGTACCAGTCGTTGACCTTAACCCCGGTATTGGACAACACCCCCGGTATAAATTCACCGGACTCATCGGTGTATCCCACAATTTCCCGTATCCACTTTTTGTAAGTAGGATTGGGAACCACAATCAAAGGCCGTTTGGATTTACCATTTTGAATGGCATTGGCTAGGGTAACAATGGCGGTCATGGTTTTGCCTACACCCACATCATAGGCAATTACGCCACTACCGAGTGCTTCCATAAAAGCAATGCCTTCGCGTTGTGCGGGACGAATTTCCAGATTGAACTGCTTGAATTTTGCAGAGGCTTCAAAGCCAACAGGCACTTTATGGTAAGGCAGGGACGACTGTCCGTTAAAAGTCCTGTTCCAAAGCAAATCCAATTTTTGCTGGTCTTCAAACAGTAGAGCCTCATGCAGAAACTTTTCAAAGAGTCGTTCGCCTTCATTACGGGCGTTGGTTTTTTTCTCTCGCTTCTGCTCTTTGGTCAGGTGGCTGTCTGTAACCCTGCGGGCATCCAGAAAATAGTGGTTGATCTCATAGGCAGAGGACTCATCAAATTCACTTCTGTCGAGTTGGCGCAGATAATCCTTGAATGCCTGGGACAGTGGTTGTGGCTCATCGAAAACCACCCCAAATTCCTCCCGGAGTTCTGTAACTGAAAAACTACTGGCAAATTCAGATACCGCAAGAATCTTTGGTCGCTCGTTGGGGTCGGGATTGGTAACTGTCAGTGGGGTAGGACGGTTTTCTTGTAGGACCTTTTCGTGCCGTTGATAGACCGCTTCCCCGTACTTGTCTATGATGATCTGTTTGTCCTGACGCAACTCCTGTTGCCGGTCATACATGTTACCATAAGCATAGATGGGGTAAGGCAACAATTCTGTGTCCCGATAAAACAACACCCCTTTGTCCACCAACCCGTCAAGGACATTGCTATCTACTTTTAAACTGGTTTTTTCAATCTCCACATCCCTTTGGTTGACATACTTCAACCCTTCCGCATCCCGGAAGATCAGATAGGTAGTGGTTTTGTCGTAATCGAGTGTCTTTTTGGTGGGTTTGCCCAGTACCTTCCCCTTTGGTACGGTGTTGAGTTCTCTAAAATGGTTGTCTCTGATGACCGTTTCACGTAGGGCAACAACTCTAGTAGTGGCCTGTCCACCCTCGGCACCGGTGATAAAATAATCCTCCCAACCAGTCATAGGAACCCCAAGAGTCTGTTTGTACCAAACCCATGCAACAATTTCATCTCTGGTAATGCCTTTGTTGTAGGTATTGATAACCGTTTTGAAAGACAGTTTATCCGTGCTTTTGGCCTCCCGTTGAGATTTGGAACGCTCCAATACCGATTCGACTACTTCAAGGTTGTTGGTGATTTCATTTTTTACCAGTTCTCCCAAAGAGCCAAGTCCCAATAGTCCTTCCGAGTTTGTTCCACTTAGATCGGTGTTCAGCAATTCCAGTTCCAGGGCAAGGACTTCTAATTCAAGTTCGTTCATGGTTAGCGTTTGGTTTTTGATGGTTTGGATGATCTGCTCTTTACTGCCCTTTACAGTGATGGGAAAGGCAGCCGAGGTGCTTGGCAATTGCTCCCCGGCTATCTTTTCAGGATGCATGGCAAAGTAGGTGCTGTATCGGGTGAGTTCTGTAAAAGTCAGGGGAGCATCCGAGTAGCCACCTTTTGCCAACTCTTGCTGAATCAGCTTGGGTTGATCGTAGTTCAAGGGAATAAACCCTTTGCGAAGCTGGCGTAGTTCCAACTCAACCAGTTTTAACTCATCCCCGAAGCACTCACGTTTTTTCTGGTGGGCGATGTCCAGCAGGTTTTCAATGACCTGCATTCTGGCACGGTAATATGATGGGGATGGCTTCATTAAAGTTCCATTTCGATTTGTGCGATAGCTGCGCTTGGTGTGATTTGCTCTTTAATGAGCATTTGGATGATTCTTTGCTCGATTCTCTGATAGCCTTCCGTTGTGGAAATGGCCTTGCAGACACCGGGTAAAACCCGGTGGTTGCACTTATCCAAATGGCGTTTGATTTCAAGCCGAAGTTCTTGCTCAATTTTACTATCACCGATTCCTTGCAAGGGGTTGGTACTGCCTTTCAGGCGATAACTTGCCCAGGGAGTCCACAATTCCATGCCCTGCTTTAGCATTTGGGCGGTAGAACCTTTTTTCCAGTAGCCTCCGGATTCCAGATCATGAGTGGCCTGTTCTAAGGTGATGTCCGTCCACTTTTCATTAGAGTCATTGTATTTGCGCTGAATGATTGTTTTCATTTTCGTCGGAAGATTAAGATGTCGGTAGGCACTTGCGAGAACCGGAACACAGGCGGCAGGCGAAAGGCTTCAACCAATTCGCTGATCTTGCCCATTTGGTCTCTGAAATGGTCGTATTTGTCTGCTGTGCTTAGAAAGCTACTGGCGGTCAGGTACACCAATAGCCCGTCTTTTTTGAGTAGCTGCAAACCGTAGTACATGAAAAAATGCTCGATTTGCAGCATTTTGGGTTTTTTGAAAAACGACGAATAGAACGTCTTAAAAACACCATAGGGCGGATTTCCAATAACCAGACTGAATGGGTACTCTTTGAGCCACGTTTTAAATCCCGGCAGGCGTTGGGTGTAGCGTGGGGACTCCATAAAGGCCGTTTCAAAGTACTGGTTGTAAATCGTTGGAACGCTAAGTGCCTTTGGGTACTGGTTGGTCAAATCGGCAATCCGGGCCGAGATGGGATTGATTTCAAATCCCACCACATCATCGGGACGATTGGCGTATTGGATAAACCGTCCGGTTCCGCAACTTGGCTCCAACACTTTGCCTGTGGTGTATCCGTGCTTTCGGGCTAACTCCCACATCAACTCACAGATATAGTCAGGGGTGTAGAACTCGTGCAATAACCCCTGACCGGAGGCTCCTTTGGAGGCTTGCCCACCACTTCCCTCGTATTGAGAAATAAAGTCGAGTTCCTGCGTTGAGTACACCTCATTGCGCTCATCCTTGCTAAGAATAAGTGCCTCTATCTGTTTGTTGATATGGTGTTGTGCTTGTTTCACGGGTTTTGGTTAATGGTGATTGTATCCCTGACAGTCTTCGATCACATTGGTCAGGGTGTGTACCTGATCTTCCAATTGCTCTATTCGCTGTTGTTGCTCGGTGATGATAATTTGATCATCGGGCTGTTGGAGTACTTTTTGCAGTACTCCGAAGTAGAAGCCCATGCTTCCGAAAAACCCAATGACCGCAAGTACATAGGTACGTTTGGCGTATTTGAGTTTTTGACGTTTTATCTGCTTTTTGGTTTTGGCATTGAACCCTCTGAAGGATGTAGCGACTATTTTTTTGAGTTTTTTCATGGTGTATTTCATGCGGCTTTGGCGTTAGGTATGGTTTGTTGCTTGTCGGGAGAAAGCAGGATAGCCCCGGCCACAAGTCCCACCGTGGCAATGGTGGCTATCTTCTTGCGAAAGGCTCTTTGTTCAGCCCGCTTGTCGATCAGTGTGTAGGTGAACACATTCCCGTGATGCTGCTCGTGGAGTTCACACAGTCCAATGAAGTCGGCAAAATCCGCAGCGTTTTTTAACACCTGACAGCCTGCCGAGTGGTTATCGACCTGGAGAGTTTCTCCGGTTTTTCTGGCACGGTGGATATTGATACCGAACATTCCGATGTCTTCCACTCCGTTGTAAAAGTCCAGTATGGAATCCCGGTTGTAATCGCGCACCACCACCACTTTACCCAGTCGTTGACACAGGGCTTTGTACTTTCCCCGGTGTAGGGCAAGTTTGTAAGCATCTACATACTGACCTGCTTTGAGCATGGCCGTGCCTTGCGGATGCATGGGGTTTTCAAGCCAAAATGTCCCTGGGTCGGTGGTGCATTTATAGATCCGGTAGAGCCATGCCAACTTGCCATTGTCCACAGGTATTTTGGTAAATACATGGAGTTCATCGTCAAAGGCGTTGGCATGTGTGTTGGGTGATCGTATCCCCCAAATATTGAGTTGATACGGCTTTTCGTATAGGATAAAATCGTTGGCACGGGCGATATGGCGAATCCGTTGAATCATAGGTACATGATGTCTTTGGTTTTCGCAAATAGTCGCTGACCACCAACTGTAACGAACTCGGTTACGCCATTGGCTCCTTCAATGAGTTTTCCCAGTATGGTGTCTTTGGGAACCTGCACGGTTTTTCCATGTTGGTTCCATACAAGGGTTGGCTCGATGGTAACAAGATTTCCCTGTGGGTTATCATTAATCCCGGACAGTGCCTTGCCTTTGGTACTGACACCAATTTGTTTGAGAGCTGCGGTGATCTGATCGGAGTCCCCCGCGTCGGTAAACTGCTCAAACATCGCATCGGCTAACGTATAGCGAAAGAACCAACCGGGAACCTGATAACTTTTGAAAATGTTGTTGACCTTGACATAGTTCTTGTGATTCTTAATCGCACGAATGGCTTTTAGGGCGAGGTTCAGGTCATTTTTGACAATGGCAGACTTTAGAATCACGTCTACCTTTTTGGCCGTTAGTTTGCCACTACTTGAACCTGATGAACTGCTTGAACCAGAAGAAGCACTGGACTGGGTTGAGCCACCTGTGGCAACCAACCGGGCGAAGGTGTCGGCATCTATGGTTGTAGGGAGATTGTTTTGCGTTAGAGCCTTTTGCGTTTTTTTCCCGAAGGCTTCGTCAATACGGAGTCCGGCATTGAACTTTCGGTTTAGAGCCTGTTGCAGTTGCCCGACCAGATCGCCCCTGCTACCGTATTTAAGGGGGAATCCTTGCTGTTTGGATGACGAGCCGGAGGGGCGCGGTGGACGAAGGGTTGCCGCCGGCTCGGCTGCCGGGGCAACCGGAACAGGGTTTAAACTGGTCGATTTACCTGGCTTTTTCTTGGAACGATCCCAAAGGTACTTACCCAGGAAAAACCCTCCGGTAAGCACACCCAGTCCTATTAAAACTTTATACTTGGTTTGCATGATTGTTGGTTTTAGTCAGTTGTGTCTTTGCGGCTGTTATCACCAAAGGGATTTGGCAGGGATGTTGAATCAAAAATGGACTTGACAAACCCCATTAAGGAATCCAGTTCCGACCTGTTTTTTGAGGCTGATTTGCCTTTGGTTTTCTTTCCCTTTTTCTTTTTGTTGCTTTTGGGTTTTTCAATGGGGGCTGGTTCCATCTCGGCAATCAACTGTTCTACATCCTGTTGGATTTGAAGATGCTCGAACTCGTTTTGAATCTGTTCGCGCAGGTAGGCCAGATTAATGCCGTTCTCCCCAATAAGGTGAACCACCTGATAGAAGGGGTGGGTTTCGTCTTCGGTTACCTGATAGAGTTCCAGGCTTTTGTCCAAAAACAAAACGTGCAATCGCTCTATGATTGACAGTGAATAACCCGGCGGCAATCCGCCTTCTCCAATAAAGTCGAATCCTCTGGAGATTTGTTGCAGGGTAAATTCAATCTCCTTTATGATCGCACGTAGAATTTCGCGCTGCTTTGCGCTGATACTGCGTTTGGTTTTCCAAACTTTCACCGTCTGGTGGGTAGATCGAATTAGATTCGTTGTGCTTGCCAATAGCAAGCAGAGTAGTTGGGGGTATTTTTTACTTCGGTACATAGTGTTTGTTTTAGGTTTATTGTTTTGGTTTTTCCAGTATGATCTCTCTCCAATCGGGGTAAGTCCAGTCCAGTTCTCCGTCAAGGGCAGAATCCAGACTAACACCGTATTGCGAGGCATATACCTCACTGGTAGCCTTGTAGTCGGATTGGGTTTTCATTTCCTTGAACACTGCCCAAATCGCATCTTCATCGGTCTGTGAAATCATTCCTCCGAACCACGAATAATCAAAGGCGGCCTTCAGGCGTTTTGCCCATCCGGTCGGGTTGAAATAGCTGCCACTGGTTACATGGTTGTCGCTCTGTGGCTTACTCATATAGATCGCCCGCATTTCGTCCATTTCACTTTTGGTGAGTTCAATTTGCAGTCGGTCGTTTAAGACCTCTCCACCCACAAGTGCCTGGTATTCTTTCTCCACCTTTTGGTAGTCCTTTTGGGTGGGGATTTCCAATAAGGTAGAGCGTACTTGCGGCACGTTGGTTCCCCACCATCCATCATTGTCAAATGCCAGTTGAAATTGCAAAGCCCACGTTCGATGTGGGTTTTCACCCATCGTGTCTTTCATGATTCGCTTTCGTCTGGCTACCCGAATCTTGTTTTGGGAGAACCGAAACACCAGCCATGCAGTACCCGCCAGAGTTAGCCCAATGGCTGACCACACAATCACCTTTCGCGCTGTGGGTGGAATGCTGTTCCACCAGCTTTGTTGATCGGTAACAACAATATTGGTTGTTGGGGTGTCCGCCGACCGTGGGTCATCAATGGTATCTACTTTATGGGTGTTGGGCATGGGTTGTAGGGTTGATTAAATGCCCATATAGTCTTTGGCGAATTGAGCCGCAGCAGGGTCTTTTTTCAGTAGTTCGACAATGCCCCGTAGTTCTTTGGTGGTCAGTTGACGGGCGAGTTCGGCCAGTACTTTTACTTTTTCCGCCGCCTCCGAAGGGGTTCCGCTAATGGTGATTTTAAATTGATGCTTCTCCATTTTGATTTGTTTTAGATTGATTATTGTTGGCTTCAGAATTGGCAGGCTGCGAATAGTTGGCATTGATGTGTTGCTCTATGATCTTGTGCAGCTCACCGTCCTGAAGAATGATTTCATTGATTTGTAAGAGTTTCTTGGCATCGTCCTGGTCGAGTCCAAAGTGGTCAATCATCCTATCGAAACTCGCCGCAGCTTGCGATACCTGTGGAGTCTGGTTAATGGGTTCGACCTCTACCTCTGCAACTGGTTCACCCGGCGGGGGTGAACCCACTGGTTTATCGCCCACAGGAATAGGAACACCCAGTTTGTTACCCACAAATCCTGCGAGCATGTCCAAATAGGGTTTGCGCTCCCGGAACTCCTCGAACCGGGCGGTTACATCCTCGCACTGGCTTTCGGCTTTTTCCAGGGCTTTCTTTAGTTGTTTGTTTTCCTTTTCAAGCCCTTTGACATAGGTGTTAAAGCGTTCTTCCTCTAAGGCCGCTTGTACCTGATCTTCGATAGATTCCATTTCCGGCACACCATGTAAAGCCGGATTTGGAACCTGAAACACATGGCGGTTGCAATGGCGTGAGCTACCGTAATACATGCGAACCTCCACCTTTTGAGTCTGGTGATCCATGTGTTTTTTATAGTTGTCGAATTTGGAGGGGTCGCTCGTGTGAGGGACAACAATTTCATCGTCAATCAGTATGCAGTACTTTTTACCCTTGCCATACTGCGGCTCGTAGAGGTCTTCAATGATGTTTCGAAGGCGGGTAACACGATCGGAATTGTACATCTCGTGATGGCTTCCACCTCGTTTTTGTGTGCGTATTTTTTTGTGCTTTTTACTCATGGTGTTTGGTTTTGTGCGTGGGTATGGCCTGAATGAATTTGATGTGGGCGATCTGCTTTTGGGAGGTGTTTTCAATGGTGATTTTTCCCCTGTGCAGGTATTGCATTTCGTTAATCCCTGCATCTTCCAGATCGTATATCCCCGCTTTGGATTCTACCTTAATTGGAGTGGAGGGCGCGATCAGGGCAAAAAATTGATTGGTCGCCTGAACAATCAGGGTTTCACCCGGATGCACTTGGAAATGACGGTAGCGAATCAGGTAGTTTTTTTGCCCCATTTCGCACATCTTTCGCTCGATGATCTCTATGGCGGTTCCCTCTTTCACTCTTCGACCTCCAGATAGATCGTAACCTCGTAGTCCACATGATTGCCTGCGGGCGACTCGTCCTGGTAGTAGCCCTCAATTACCGTGTTGGCTACATCCACATCGACCAGAAAAAATTCCTGTTTGTTTCCGTCCAACCACAACTCTCCACTGCCAAGAGTCGGTTTGTCAATCCCCAAATGGTCGGTTACATCGTGAAGGGGCAGACTGCGTTCGATGAGTTCGGCGAAAAACACGTCTCTTTCATCCGCTACCCTTAACCACAAGCATCCCACCTTTGTCCGGTTTGTTGCCTGTGTTGGGGGAGCCACCGCCGCAGGAGAGACCGCGCGGGTTGGTGGGGTATATATGATCTCTGGCTTATCCATTGGTTGTGATTTTGATGGCTTTGATTTTTTTGATCGAATCGGGCAGTTTGATCTGGAATTGGATTTTTCCTCCAACCCGCTTTACCCTGATCTTGTGAATCAAAAAGCGTTTGCCCTTTCGTTTGCGTGGGGCTGACATTAGCAGGAGTGTTTTGATTTGGAGAACACGTACAGGGTAACCCGATATGGGGCGAACACTGCCGAGGGGCTATCGGTGTCTTTGAACCACACTTCCACCTTTCCGTTTCCAGAGGGGGCATCGCCAATTAGTATCATCCTCTCATTGGGCGAAACGTTCAGTCCGGTCATTAGCAATTTGCTCTCATAGTCTTCGGGAAAAAGTTCCTGGTCATTGAGTTGGATTTTCTGGCTCCCTCGGTGGTAAAGCAGATCGTCCCGATCACTGGTCATGGCAATGCCCAGTACCGTATCCGCGTTCTTGTCCAGTTCAAAATCACCTTTGAAAACTTGGGTGGCGGCGGTGATTTTTAGGTCAAAACGCTCCTTGATGATGTTATTTTTATAACTCATTTCAGTTGTTGTTTTATGTTGGTATTGCTTTTAGAAAAAGAGCCAGCTTTGGGCGCGGGTGATACCAGTAAAAGGCTTAGGTTAGAAGCCCAAAGTCCGGCACTCTTTTTTCAAGGTTAGGTAGGCGGGTTATGGAGTGGTTCCCGTTCCGTCCAATCCTACATACAGGAAAGTGTCAGAAGGGAGATTGTACATGGTTCCCATTTCGATCTGCATCTCGATGAGTTCCTCATCATTGATGATTCGTGGGTTATCCAATTTCCAGTACCCTAGATTTTCCAGGTGGTTGTTGTCGGTGATAAACACGCGATTGGAATTTCCCTCCGGGATGATCTGCTTTCGGTTGGCCTTCAAGCTGTGTTCGCCCAAAGAAACCGCCGGGTATTGTTTGATACTTCCAAAGTCAATGGCTTTGTTGGCTTCCGGGTCGGTGGCATCTCTGGATACTCCTGCCAAAAGGAATAGTCCACTTACCAAAAACACCATGTTCTTAGGTAATTTGGCGTTGGCGATGTTACGGACTCCCGTTTCCTTGTCGTCCTGCGTCTCGAACATCTTTACTGTTTTGGACTTGATGGCCTTCACAGAATAAATGCAATAGTCTGCCAAGCGAAGCGCACCGCGAAGGAGTTCCTTTTTGATGTCTTTGCTGATTTGTTTGAAGAACTTTTCAAACTCTGCCCGCGATCTGCGCGACTGGTGCATTTGTCCGTTCAATTTTCGGAACATCAGGAACTTTTGGGCGTTGGATTTGCCACGGGTTACTTCCTCTACAACATCAATCCCCAAGAGGTCTCCCATGTTGTTGTATTCCGTTTCTAATAATGCGTCAATATTCATTGCTCGTTGTTTTAGGTTATGATTCTGATTAGTTGTAGCAAATAGGCAGGCTATTCACTGGGGTTGTCTTGCTGTTGTTTCCATCGCTCAAAGACTTCCAGAAGCGCAGTTAGATTGGCCTTGTGGTACAAGTCCATTTGCTGCATCTGCTCATGGGTAAGGTGCTGGCGTAGAAACTCAAAAAACTCGTGTTCATTCATGGTTTTAAGGTTTTAGATATGTGTCAGGTCAGGTTGATCGGCAATTACAGCCGACACAAACTCCGGGGCAACTTGCTCATCCAGGTCAAAGGAGGGCTGGCCCATTCCGTTGATTTGATCGGCAAACGATTCGGGTTGTTGATCTTCAAAAAGTTGGCTGGATTGGAAGTACTCGGCTTCGGCCTCATTGGAACGATCAAAGGCATCCAGCGCGGACAAATCCAGTCCACTTACCGCCGAAGGGTCGCCATCCGGTGAGGTCTGATCGACCAAATTGGTATCGGCCTCCACCTTTTTGATGCGAAAGGCGTGTTGCAATTCGTCCCAAAAATTGTTCAGTCGTTGTGCGGCTTTGGACTTTTCACCCGCCAAACCGGATAGCTGGTTGCTATTGGCTATGTGCTGGTTTTCGATGGCTTTGGCTATTCCATAGCCCATTGCAGCAGCACCCGCTACCCGGCTGATTCCGGTGGAATCCCCAAAGTAGTGTCCCAGGCCAAACACCGCCGCGCCAACAGGTAGAGCCAACAGTCCTGTGGCGGCTCCCAGTCCTGCTCCGGTGGTGGCTCCTACAATATCAAGCAGGGCTTTGAGTCCGGTATTGGGCAGTGATTTTTTGGCATCTTTATCCGCGTACCATTTCTGTAAACCACCGCTTTTAGTGGTCGAAACTGCACCGATACCTTTGCGTTTTTTCTTTTTCTTCTTGTACATAATCGTATTGGTTTTGGGTTAATCGGATAGTTTCCGGTAACTGATTTTGTTGGTTGACCTTTTTTTGGTGGTCTTCCGTTTTCGTGTGGGTTTACCCTTGCGTGAAGTAGGTTTGCGCTTTTGCTTGCGTCCGGTCGAGGAAGCTTTCTTTTTCTTGCTGCCCTTAGAGGCTTTGCCAGCTACACCCGCCAATCCTTGTTTTTTGCGGTAGTAATACACCCCCAGTCCAATCAATCCGATACTCCCTACGGCTATCATGGCCGTTTTCCCAGGGTTTGCCTTTATCCAACCCATCACCCCGGTGGGTTCCGGTTGTGATGAGTTGTCCTGATCGGTGGTTTGGTTAGCAGTAGCCGATCTGGTAAAGGCATCGGTGATCTCGGAGGATTCCGAGTTAGAAGGAGGCATCACCGCGTCGGGTGTGGGGGTAGGAAGTAGGGCAGAAAGCATGGGCATTTTTTTCAGTGTCTCTAGTTCTGCCGGGATTTTATCTCTCTTGTCCTTTAGTCGGGCGAAGATGTTTTTAAGACTGAACTTTCGGGTCTTTTCTTCTTGTTTCGCATCGTTCTCCTGTTGGGTCTCTTGTGCAGCTTGACGCGAACCTTTTTTAAACAGGTTGCCAAGCTTTTTTAGCAATGCCGCAATGGTTCCGATCACAGATGAGGCTGCTCCCACGGCTGCCGTGGTAGTTGGCTCTCCCAAATCGCCCAATCCAGCTAGAGACAGTCCAGATTCTTGTTCGAATTCCGCGAACTCGTCCCGGTAGATTTCCTCTCCTAGAATGTTCTCCAACGAATCGTGTTCGCTGACAAACTCAATGACTGAACCCAGTCCGTTCAATACCACCCTTCGGTCTTGGTTACCCTTTCCCGTTATGATGGCTTTGCGAAGGTTGTAGGTCTTCCCCCCGGCTCCGTGGAAGATTTTTTCCAGCTTCTCACGGATGCGTTTAAGTTGGTTGAACTTGCCCATATCCATGTTGTTTTGTTGGGCATGCTCATCAGACCAGTATGCGAACCGCAGCTTGGCCGCTACGTTCATCACATTGAGTTTCATACTAGCCAACACTCCGGCTCGAAGCAATGCGGTGGCCGGGTTCACCCGATTCACCACATGAGCCGCTTTTTTGAAAAAGTCCCGTACAGGGCGTTTTCCTTCGGCTTTGTTTTGGGCTTTCTTGGCCTTGCGCTTTTCGCGCCATTTCTTTAAAAAGCCCAGTTCCTCGTCTTCCAGCATGATCTGCTCGGCATCAACGGGAAGTTCTGCGTATCGCTGAAGCATTTGTCGATCCATCGCTGAATCCACACCTGCTAATTCTTCTAAATCCATAATCGTATCTCGTTTTGCGCTGTACGGCACTTCGTGGTTGAACCCATGCACAACAGCATCCAGGGTTATTGTTTCGGTTTGAGTCTTTACCACCACGTAGATGTGTTCCCATTTGGGTTCTTTGTAGCGGGCAATGCGTAAGGTTGGGGTGATGCCCAAATTCAGAAGGATACTTGCAATGAGGATGGTAACATCATCACAATCCACTCCTTGTTGGTCATGGCGGTCGTCCCAACTGGTAGCGGGATGGCGCAGTTGTTCCTTGCCTTTTTTATCCCGCTTATATTGGAAGTGGTGAAAAACAAAATCCCACACATTTTCACAGGTCTTGTAGATGGTCTCCCCCTGAAGCAATGGTGCAATCTTCTTAGTCTGCCAAAGGGTTTCACGGATGATTCGCTGCATGGCAGGCAGCGTGTCGTTGACTGTCGATGCGTTGCCCTTTTTTAGCAAAATGACCGTTCCTTTGGAAGGGGGAAACAGCTTGTTGAACTGCTCTCCGGTTTGTATGTGTCGTCTACCGGTTTTCATAGCATTATGGTGGTTTGCTCATCGTAGGGGTAGTTGCCCGCCCCTAGTGTGTAGACATGGGTGTTGGTCTCTACGGTAACTGGTACTTTGTCCTTTTCATCGTTGCTTTGCAAGCGAGTCATCAGGTTGCTCCCAACATGCATGAGAACCGAAAGCCAGGGGATAAGGATTTGAGTACGGATTTCTCCGGTTTCCTTGAATTTCGCGATCCTGATGCGGCCGGACTCCGTTCTTGCGCTCTCCGGTATATCGGCATGATTCATGTCGTTGCTAGCTAGTACTTTACCGCCCACCATCAGCTTAATGAGGGGTGGTATTATTTCCACATCAGTTTTAGAGGGATTTTTAAGGTTATAAGTCAACTCTATGTAGACCCCCTGTGAGGACATCGAACCCTTTCTCCCTTTGACTTCGGTTACCATTTTTTCTCTGGCTCTATTCAAAGCACTGCCCTTTGCAAAAAGTTGCTGCGCTCCGATAATTCCGGCTCCGATCAGTGCTATTTTGAGTAGTCCATTCATGTTATTTGCTTGTTGGTTGTTTTTTGATTTGCTTGATTTCTTCCGAAACCTTGTTCATCTTGTTGGACAGCTTGGTTACTTTCTTGCTCACCTCTTTGAACTCCGAGTGGAAGTCTTTGATGAAGTAGAGACAGATGGCGACCAGTATGCTGTTTATGACCAGTATTGCTTCCATAGTTTTTCCGCGTTGGTTAAGACAAATTTGGGGCGGAAAAACCCGGCAGATCACGCAAAACGGGACTTCCGAGGACTTTAAGTGACTTTAAATGACTCTTATGGACTCCGCAGGACTTTCCCGGACTTTTCTGGACAGGGGTACTGTCCTAATTCAAGTTGATGGTGTCCAGATCAAGTGTGATTTGAGGCCCGCGTCCTTTGTTCTCAATCAGCGTGTCCAGCCGTTTGAGATGGAAAGAGATTTCACGGCTGATCGAATATTCGATCTTCTCATAGATTGCCCACACAATCTTGCGGATCTGCCTGCGATCTACCCCATGTTCCTGGCTCATTGCCTGATAGGATTTCTCCTTAACGATTCGGTCTACCAGTAGTTTGATCTGGATGTCCCTTAGTTCTGCCCATAGTTCCGGGTCTGTTTTAATCCACAGAGCCAGAAATACGTTGATGTCCGATTTATCAATTCTCATAGCTCTCATGGTTATCGTAGTTGGTTTAAGGTTTGTACAATCTCATCGTAGTCCAACTGCCAGTAATTGCAGTACTCCTTCACGGTGAGTCGTTTTGTTGTTCTGCCCAATGCATCCCTGATGGCAAGGTGTTCGGCGAATGCCGCAGATCGGGTTAGTCCGGTAATCAGCATGATCTCTTTTCCAGTGATGAAAATCGACCCTTTCAATTTGCTCGGTTCACTCATAACTTTTAGGTTTTCAGCCAAAGCGAAGCGTTACTTACTGTTCCAATCGGTTACAAGCTGTTACTTACTGTTACAAACTGTGTCAGACTGTTTCAGAGGGTGAAAAACTTCGCATTTTCGCTCGTTTCCATTCAAGTTCGGTGGAACCCCGATGGCAATTCGGTAGATATATGCGCATAGGTGTGCATATATGTGTATATATCCACAAGACCGTGACTATACGCGCGCGAGACATCGGCGAAAAAGAGGTGAAAAAGGGGTGAAAAAAGTTGATTTTTTTTCAAGTGGGAATGCTCAAATGCCCCAATTGTATGGTATATCATACATTTTCGGGTAAAAGTGGGCGCGAAGTTGTTACCGATTATTGGAAATATTGACCGATTACAAATTAATCGACCTGAAAAACTGTTAAAAAAGCCTTGAAACGGTTGTTTGACGTACCCTTTGGCGAAAATCCCCGTTATATTTTTTAAGCACCGAAATTGAGAACCCTAATACCGTAAGAGAGATATGAAAGACGGAGAATTGTTTACCTGTGAAGAAGCCATCGAATTTTTTCCCGAACTACGCTGTCTGGGATACAGTGCATCCAGACTCGGAATTTTATACCACAGTAGAATGTTGGATGGCAGGTATAAACCGAGCGAACGCAAGCATGTAATTTGGGAACCCACACTCATACTAGCACCCAAGTATTCCAGATTTATCAAACAACTAAAATACCTTGAACCAACTAAGCGTGGTTTAGCTATGGCGCAACTCATGGCAATATTTGATGAAGTAGCACCCAATATGATATAACCATCCAATTAAAACGACAATCAATGACACACAATAGCTTTGAACCAGCTTCAATAACAAGACCACCTTGTGAGCAGCAGCAGTATTTACCCCCAAATAATTGGGCGAATAAGATGATCGGAAATAAATCACCGTGGTCTTTTACTGTTGATGACCTGGAGTTTCTATACCATGCCGGACTGATTGATGGCAACATCACAGACCCGCCGGATTATCAGGTGTTGATTCGAACATCAAGTATGGAGAGTTTTATAGAACTGCTTGGACGTATCTCACCAAAAGATACCTCCCTTAGTAGTGAGAGAACCTTTATCAACCCAATGCGTTTGGATAGTAAGTTACAGGGGATACCCTGGGATGTTGACCATCTTAGGTATTTTGAAGGTTTGAGCCTGATTGACTTCCGAAATGGTCAGGTGTGCGCTGAAAGTTTGTCAAACATGATTGAACTATTTACCGCGCAAAGTGTTGAAAAGGATAGGTTTCAATTGAAATTGATTAAAAGTATGCAAATGCGAAGTTTGGACAGAAAGTGCAATTTGCACGAAACTTACTAGCATTGCATTCGTAGTAAGCTATAAGTATAAGATATTGCGCCGTTAGTGCGCTAAAGTTTTGGGTGATGGATGAAAAAGACTTGGTTCCGTTCTTAGGGATTGGGTCTTTTTCTTTTTACACATTCGTTTTCAGACTTTTGAATTTCCTCCCCAAAAGCACATAAATGATGACTTGATCGCTCATCTCTTTGCGTGAGGCTGACAAGTTTGAAGATATTGATCCGTAGGTTATGCAGTAAGATTCAGAAACCCTGTTGAATGAACAGATCACAGCCATTTGACTTGGCCTTACATTGTAACTTACTGAGGTGCCTGCCTGTTAATTAGTTATGAGACGCATTCTAACCACAATAGCGTGCTACTTTCTAATCACAAATTGTCACGCTCAGTTTTCAGCGGGATTTAGCCTTGGGGCTGGTGAAATTTCGCGTAAAATACCAATTGCCTTTGAAGCAACCCAAATGGTAGTTTCTCTTAATGTGTTCGGTGAGCGTGTGTTCCCATCTCAAAATATTGGGGTAAGGGTCTCCACCAATATCATTACTCCGTATCATCACGAAAAAAGTTACGGGGAATACACTAAGGAATATGGTCTAATAAGTTCACGGATATACGCCGATTATAACAATCAAATTTGCCTTCTTGCCGGGTTCGGTTTTCACACAGACATTGGCAATTTCTTTCACGGGTATGGGTATTTGGAAACTGGGTTCTTGTACAGCGAGTACAGCCATTACATAGATCGCGAAAACGGGAATCAGCCGAACCTCTCCTCATCTTATGCTTCAGGAATAGTAAGACAAATACCTGTCGGCCCCTTGATTGGCATTTCCTTCGGTAAACGCCGATTGAAAGGATACATTGAATATGAAGCACTATTTCTACTTGGCGGAGAAAGCCAACTATGGTTTGCTGAAAATTTCGACCGTTTGGGGATTGGTTGTAGATGGCAATTTTTCAAAAAATCAAAACCCAATAATGAACAAAAATGAGACTACGCCCCTCTTGCCACAGGGAGGCTTTTCCTTATTAAATCCAAGTCTTGACGGTTGGACATGCTATTGCTCAAAATACAGCTTATTAAGTTGTTCTTTTAGGTCAGTTACACATTTAGCATGTCGATCTAATTCTTGCATGTATTTAAATATCTGATCTTGGTTATCCAACGGTTTTTGCCTTGAAATAATTGGCTCAAAGTATTGATTAAGAACTATATCCAACAACGCGCACCGACTAAGCCCAAGTATTTCAAATACTTGCAGCGTGTAAAGCAGGTCTATGTTGTTTTTCCCATTTTCGAAACGATTAAAGGCCATAGTCGTCTGACCAAGCTTACATCCCATATACTCTTGGGAAAAACCTAATTCCCGTCTTTTCTTACGAACTAATTCTACAATCAAGTCCTTTAGACGGTTATTATTGGTCTGGTCATTCACAATTGAAATATAGCGAAATAACACACTAAATCAACACAAAAAACACACACTATTGTCGTTTCGTGTGTTTTTTGTGTGTTTCATACGTACCTTTTTCTTAGCTTTCATAAAATGTAAAGCGAATGCGAGATAGATTTGAGCAAATAATCAGTAGACTTAAATTGGCTCAACAGTCAAAACGTTTAACCAATGAACAGCTTGGTAAAGAGTTGGGAATAACAGGTAACGCTATATGGAATGCCTTTCACAGAAAGAGTTTTAGCGTGGATAAAATTGAGAAACTAAGCAGATTTATGGGAGTAAACCCTGAGTGGTTAGAGGACGGTACAGGTTCCATGTTCCTGTCTAAGGCTCAAATGCGTAAAATGCAAACAGAATCGGGATTAACCGATATAGATAGCCTAACTGAGCAAGTTCAGTCCTATCGTGATGAAATTGCGGAACTTAGAAGGATCGTTTTGGGTCTATCCTCTAGGATATATCGCTTAGAAAAATTTATTGAAGATGAAAGGGATGGGGGTTTTGGTGGAGCAAAAGAAATAAGTTAATCCAATATCGAACACCATTATTCACCATGACACAACAAGGACACCCATCCTCTATTCGGTTAATAATTTTTTTTGTAGCCTCTAATTTTTTTCGAGAACTACTGAAATTCTAAAATTCTCCAAAGCCCATATTATGTGCATTAACCTAAAACTCTTGCTTAAATTTATAGGTGAGAAAATGATCTTCAAGCATACTTAGCGCACCTTGAACTGGCTCAACATCATATTCTAGTTCAACGCCAAAATCAGCACATTTTTTCCAGACTCCTAACAACGCTCCATACCACAATGGCGAATTTTCCATCATCTCTGTAACAACGCCATGTGCATTTGATTCGGCCAGATTTTGAATTAACAATTTGATTTCGGGGATGAGAGTTCTTTCCATTTCATCAAACTTGGTAATATTCACCGCGACAATTTTGTCAAGGTTGCGAGTAAAGATCGAATATGCGTTTGTGCCGAACGAACGAATTTCTCGACGCACCTTCTCCTCAATAGAGACACTATCAAAGTGTGTCGTTAGTTCGCTGAAAATATTTGATTCGATGTCAGGAAAACGAAGCCGTAATATCCAAAATTCCCCTTGATTGATATGATTCGTTTTAATAACGACAGGGACAGCTTTTTGCGCTTCCCAATGAGACGTATCAATTGTTATCTCATTTAATCTCCAACCTAAAGAGGCATCAGAAGAAACTTTTTTAAATGTTTCGGCTTCCACAAATTCCCATACGAATTGCCCTTGTTTCAAACCGGTTAGAACTATGGAAGCTGCCCGATTACACCTTACCAAGCGCAGGTGGCGATCAAGAATCAATTCACATTCGGTACGATAATCGAAACTGGCCTCAACAAAGCCATACATTTCGTGTTTCTGCTGCAACTGAGCTTGCTGTTGGTTGAGAGCCTCGGCGATACCATCTAAAATGCTATCTGTGTTCTCACTTGCTAAAGGTTCATCAAATATTCCCTCCGAAAGATCAATGATCTTGTTAATTATCTCGTTAAACTGTTGCATGGATTTGTCCCCACGCGTGTTGTAGCCTAGAGCAATATCCACATAGTTATTGTAGGCATCTGTAAGCCTAAACTGTTCTGTAAACGAAATTTTTTCTTCTGTTGATTTTCGTAAGGACTCGGTCAAGTCCTCTAGTTGAGTGGCAATCTCTTTAACTTTCTCTTTAAACATGTGGTTAGATATTGATAATGTACTGAAAGGATGTGTTATTAATAATACAGATAAAAAAGCAATTTGTTACGTCGTATTTAGTCATTGGCTTCGTTATCCGGTTAATCGTCGAAAAACCTCGGTGTTTTAACTTGTAGATCGTATCTTTTTACTTAATCTAACATAAACCTAACAATGGAGTCCACTGGTTTAATTTTGTTGTCGATAAGTAAGCAGCCACATCTTAGCTGCTTCAACAGACCGAAAGGCTCTTGCAGGAACCGGAGACATTTTGCTTATTCGCAGGTAAAAGTTTACAATAGCGTTGATAAAAGGAGTTCTTTGGATTATAGCCAACGCTTCTATACCCTGGTACGTATCAGCCTCGCCAAGTCTATTTCTAGCCTCGGTGGTGAATTTCTTTGCCAGGGTAACATCACCACAAAGAGGATACGAGTGTCCTTTAGAAACTTCAAGTCTCTCCCGGACAACCTTATCGGCTATCTCCTTTGTAACAATAACGTTCGGTTTATAACGAGCAAACATAATCCCGTCTTCCACCCAAATCTCATGAATCTCATTGTCTATCAATTTCATCCTATTGTTTTACAAAAAGAACTGAATAATGAAACGAAGAAGTTACAACAATCCCATTGAAACCGCATTTTCCTTCATCCGAACAGGTGTTGATAAGCAACTATTGCATCTTCAAACCAACCCTACGCAGCAGGGTAGGTTAATTAATTTCAACCATCAAAGTCTACGGAATTTTGGTTCGTATAGTTACCTGGGATTGGAACAGGATGAAAGGTTGGCTAGTGGCTGTATTGACGCAGTACGACGATATGGGACACAGCACGGTTCTTCGAGAGCATACTCTCAAATTGACCTCTATGGTCAACTAGAATCCCAATTGTCTGAAATTTTTGGTGGTTACGCATTGGTTCTTCCTTCAACCACATTAATTCATCAGGCAGTTCTTCCGGTAATGGTGGATGATCGCGATGCCGTAATAATGGATCAACACGTGCATAGTAGTGTGCAAGTTGCTTCCAAACTTTTAAAAGATCGAAACATTCACATCGAACGGCTTCGTCATAATGACATTGAGAGGCTAGAGGAACGCATTGGTGAACTTAGTAGAAAGTTTCGCAAAGTTTGGTATCTGCTAGATAGCGTGTATTCGATGTACGGGGATTATGCCCCGTTGAAGGAACTTGAAGAACTAACCTTACAACACGACCAGTTTAATATCTACGTTGATGACGCACATGGAATGAGTTGGGAGGGCAAAAATGGTTCAGGCTATGCTTTCTCACAGCTTAAATTGTCGGAACAAGTGATAATCACCACTTCCTTAAATAAAGCATTTGCCGGGACTGGAGGTGTAGCGATATTCCATAACGAACAAGATTATATCAAGGTACGTACAGTCGGTGGTGCTTGCGTATTTTCAACACCAATTCCTCCACCAATGCTCGGAGTTAACTTAGCTTCGGCGAATATTCATTTGTCGGAGGAAATAATTGGGCTTCAAAATAACTTACAGTCCAGAATAGAATATTTTTCACAATTGAGCGATACATTTAATTTACCCTTAATCCAACCATCATCGTCTCCAATTTTTTACGTTGGTACAGGTTTGCCAAAGGTTGGATTTAATTTACTCAAACGAATTATTGACGAAGGCTATTATACCGGAATAGGGCTTTTCCCTGCCGTTGGCACTGCCCAATCAGGATTGCGAATCTGCCTAACAAATCACATTACAAACTCAGATATTAGTGGTTTGATTCAATCAATAGACCACCATCTTCCTTTGGCAATGGAAGAAGAAGGTCGAGATTATTCAGATTATCAACGGTTTTTTAAATGCTCCTATCGAAAATCAAATGATGATAAGTCCACACAGCAAGGATTACGAATTAATTTATTTGATTCCATTGAATTTGTCGATCCAGAAATATGGGATAGTCATTTTGAAGCAAGGGGTTCATTCAACTGGATTGGATGCAAGTTCCTGGAAGATGTTTACTCTCAAAATGAACTAGCAGAGGACAATTGGGTGTTTAAATACCTGATAATAACGGATGATAATGACATCCCAATACTGTTGACCTTCTTTACTGTTACCTTGTGCAAAGAAGATTTATTCTCACCTGATGAAGTTTCACGATCTATCGAGAACCAAAGAAAGTTAGACCCTTACTATTTGGTTTCGCAATATCTTATGATGGGATCGCCAATGACCGAAGGTGACCATCTATTTGTCAATAATACACATCCATCTCACCGAGCCGCATTTCAAAAAATGCTAGACATCATTCAGGAAATCTCAACACAGTATAACGTAGAGAACATTATGCTTAGAGATTTCAATGCTAACGAACCTTTCTTAAACAACTTAATTAGTGAGGGCTATGCTAAAATTGATTTACCAGAAACTAACGTAATCCCTGAAGGCAAGCTTAAATGGGAGTCCAAAACAGAATATTTTTCAAAATTATCCTCAAATTCCAAAAGAAACCTAAACAAAGATGTGTACAGACATATTCATAAATTTTCTGTTGAATTTGTACAGGAAGGAACTGATGCGGAAATTGAATTTTGGTATGAACTGTATAAACAGGTTAAAGACAAAAGTCTTGCTTTAAACACTTTCGACGTTCCAATTAAATTCTTCAAGCTGGCGACAAAAAACCCAAATTGGGAAATAATGCTACTACGATTAGTTGATGAATATGACATTGATAAAAAGCAAATGCCGGTTGCCGTGGGACTAATGTACAAAACGTCTGTCGCCTATTGCCCCATGCTAATAGGATTGGATTACAGATTCATCCATACCGTTAAATCATACAAACAGGCATTGTATCAGGCCACCGAACGGGCAAAAAATCTAAAAATGAAACAGGTGTACTTTGGCTTAACTGCATCGGGTGCAAAAAGAAGTTATGGAGCCGAACAGTTTGAGAAAGTTGCTTTTGTTCAAATGAGCGACACATATAATCAGTCTGTGATAACAGATCATCAGCCCTCTGTTAATGAGACAATTCCAAAGGAAATAACGATTTAGTTTATTCTTTAAATTTTTTCGTTAATCATATCAGAAGAAATTATTGAAGTTTTTTATTTCTTGCCTTTTGGAAATTATTTGATTCGATAGATAGGCGGTTCAAGTAAGTTGTATAACCTATCAGATCAGACGGTTTCTTTATTCTTTACTACTTTTTTGTATTTGACCTAAAGAACGTAAATAGATTACGCATGAGAGTAATATTTTGCACGTTCTGAAAATTAAAAACTAAACCGTTATGAAGCTGAGATTAGCCTACCTAAGTGCATTGTTTGTCTGTATTTCATTCCATGCACTCTCCCAAACCGGAAGCACCTGTTCCACAGCAATTAGCCATGTGGTAACTCCGTCCTGTCAACTGACCGAATACCAAATCAATGCCACCAGCACATGGTTCAGTTTTTCGGCAGCCTCAGCCGAAGGAAACATTTCCCTGATGGAACATCCGGACGGGGCAACGGGAAACCTGTCTGGTATCAAACTCTACTCAGGCACCTGTGGCAGTCTGGTGGAAATTTCCAATGATTTAGTGGCCGACGAAAACGGTGCTTTTGCCATCAATACCAGCGGATTAACCAACGGGCAAACATATTATGTGGAAGTGCTGCAATCATCCGCCCAGGCTACCGATGCATTGCTTTGTATCTCGCAATTCAAATCGCTGAACTCGGCCAATATTATTGTAGATGCCAATTACAATGCCTGTACAGTGGATAGTTTAACCATTCAGGTGATTGCCGGAACGCAGGAAGACAGCGTTTACATGAGCGTTTCTCTGGCCGATAGCGTGTATTACATTGCAGGATCAGTTTCCGACCCATCCGTTTCAGAAGACGACATCAGCGATCTTTTCAATCCGGTGTTCTTTGTTGATTCCATCGCAGCAGGCGACACCTTGCTATTCACCATTGGTCTGCTTCCGGGCTGTGGTTCAGATTCTACTTTGTTTGAACTAAGCGTTACAGGAAGTTCCGGTACAACCATAAACGTTAGCGACAATGCTTTGAACATGACCCATCCGGTTTTCCAACTCACCCAGGCACTCATTACACCGGATTCTTACAACGCCTTTGCAGGAGAAGTTTTTGAAAGGGAAGTGTGTATCGTCAATAACGGCAACGGCTTTTTAACCGATAACCTGGTCATCTATTCTACACTCGACACGGCTTTCGTGTGCATAGATTCCAGTAGCATCGGAACCGTTACCCAATCCAATGACACTTCCTTTATCACCATTAATGATACTCTAATATCTCCGGGCGATACCCTGTGCATCATCCAATACGTACGGGTAAAACAATGCCCCACAGGTGGACAAGGTTCCGGCTTTATCGGCGTGCAATGGGGATGTGATACGATCTGTTCTTCCACAAGTGTTGGGGTAGACGTTTTACCGCTAACAGATCTGCCAGTAATTGATCTGACCCCAACCGCAGGTGATTTTAGTTATTGCTATGGCCCGAATCACGCGCAGCCACACGGTACCTTCATTACCAATAACGGCCTTTCAACCGCCCGTAATCTCTACTTTAATCTGTTCCGGTCTGGTTTTGATAGTTACATGGACATCGACAACAACTTTTCGATCGTAACTACCGCAGGAGACACCCTACCGTTAATTGCCGACAGCATTGGAATTTCCCTTAGCGACAGTAGCTTGTGTTCAGGAGACAACACCGAAAGCTATCAATTTCTATTACCTGATTTACAGCCAGGCGAGCAACTAGAAATCATCTGGACAGAACACATTTGTTGCCCTCCGGCAGATTCCTGTGGGAACGTACATAGATTTCCCGTTTGGAGGATAAACGCCAGCTATATTGGCCCTTGTAGCGACGACAGCCTTAGCACCATCAGCAAAACCATTTACCCTGCCGTAACCAACTATGAGGCCAATGCCAATGTGGTTTATTCAGGAGCAACTGACTTATACGAAAATCAACCTGCCAGTTTGGAATTTGATATGGTTGGGGCAATCAGCACCTGGCCATCAGACACATCCGGGATGTATTGTGTTGATATTACTTTGGACGATGGCATCGTGTTCGTTGATACGTTGATGCCCGATTCTTCCTTTTATTGGGTAGCTGCCACAGGAGATACGATGTATTCCGACAGCACCGCCATTATGCTTGATTCCAATGGATTTCAGATCATCAGAGGGTATTTTGATGAATTAACCCCAAGTGAAAGCAACAACAGCTACGTGGTATTGGAAGTGGAAGGAGAATGCGCCGCACCTCCGGTAAGCCACGTTGGTTTTAATCTGTTTCACATCGCCTCTACCAATTGCACGGACACCTGTGCCATGCCATTAGGATGTTTGGAAACCATTGTTACCGTTCATTGTCCGGGGTGCCTCAGACAGGGTATTTTATCATTGGGCTATGAAATTGATCGAATCAGTTACGGACTTCCTGACCACGCGCCGCATGACGGCCTACCCGATGCCAGTGGAACGGTGGATTTAACCCAGATCAGAACCGACCGGGCAATGGTGGGCGATACCCTACAAGCCAATTTGCACGGTGAAGTTCTGTTGAATGCGGCTTTCAATCCGTGGCCGTTTATCGACAGTACGGTGTCTCCTCCCGATTCTATGTTCTTTAGATGGGGATATTGTGAATCGGCGTTTAGCTGCATTGATGAAGTAGAGCCGTTGGATGCCGATGTCATCTTTTTTGATGCTTCCACCGGAATTACGCATACTTATACCGTTCCAGCCAGTACCGTTACCATCGTGGGAGGCTCTATTTTCTTCTACGATTTCAGTTTGATTCACGGATACAGTGGAATGGATACAACCCTTACATGGGAAAACGGCGATGATATTCGGTTCAGACCACGTTACAAGGTTACCGGAAACATCGGGGCAGATATTCAATCGTGTAATGTGATGAACAAAATCTATTTGGGAACCGCGCCGTTTCCAACAGTGGACACCTTATCCCCTGATTGTGGTGGAACAGACAGTTTGGGCAATGTAACCCAATGTGGAACCGAGGTACAGTACTACTGCGAGCAACACATGGGAACGTTTAATCTGGTGGGTTACGAAACCCAACTGTTCAACACTTTTGGCGTTCAGGCAGGGTGTTGTAACGAACAAGCCATCCAATCCCGATACCGTTTTAAAGTGGGGCCGGTGAGCAACTCTTTCTTTAGCGGAACCAATGTTTTCCCAAAGGAATATCGAAACTGGGCAACACTTGCAGGTGCTTCGTTTAATTTCCCGACTGCGTTTGATGTTTGTTCATCCAGAATATTACTCACCAGAAACATTGGCGGCACAGCACCATTCTGGGCCATTGAAACCGATTACGTTCCGGGGCCGGATAGTGTAAGTGCGGGCTATGCCGGGTATGATCTGAACCAGTATTTTCAGGATTCTACAATAGTATTTCCGGATGATGATTTTCAGATGCAATTACATGTAGGTGTTACCAACTCCTGTGAGTTGATGCCTTCCGATACAGTAGCATGGCATCAATACAACTGGACAGTTTACGGAGCCTATGACTTTGGAGATTGGGCATTGTGCGATACCAACAGCGATTCCAGTTTTAGTGGTGGAAACATTACCCGGTTTTACCCACCTGTTCTGAGTTTCAATATTGATAACAAAACAGAAGACGCAAATAGCAATGTAGTGTGTTGGACAATAGACGTTTCCAATAACCCACTTACGACAAATGGGCATGCGTACAACGTTTTTATCGCTCAATCTTCAGGGTCATCCAATCTAACTATCGATCAGGTAAACAACATAACCGGCGGTTATACAGCAGCTGAAATCAATGGCATTTACACCTTCGATACAATTTTTGCCAATCAAACAACCGAGATTGAAATTTGTGCAGACTACAACTGTCTCGATGCCTCAGAAGGGGTTTTGGATAGTGTTGTATTGGTCGTCGGCTACCAATGCCCGGAATTTACCGATAGCATTAGCAACTATCCTTGTAACCTGGACACTTTGGTACTAGTTGCTAATCCGTTGGATGTAAACATGGCAACACAAGTTACTTTACCAGATTCGATTGACATTTGTGAGGCATTCCCCGTTACAATGCTCCTTGATGCTACGGCTGGTGGTGGAACATTAAATCCTATTGACATGGAAGGGTTTACCTCCGGTGGACTTTCCTTTGTTAGCGGTAGCGGAACTTTAACCTACAATGGCACAACCAATTCCATTGCTGACCCATCCATTACAGGAGGTGATTTTTTATGGAACCTCAGCACATTGGATAGCACCCTGAATGCAGACGGATTGGTGTCTGGCGATTCGTTGATCGTCAACTTTTTACTTCAGGGAGACTGTGATTTAACGCCATCCGAAACCATTGAATTAATCGTTACAGGCTATACTAATTGCAGCGACACATTGGTGGAAACCACTACTCCTTTGTTGGTGCCGATCATTAATGACTATCCTGACCCGGTGAATTTCAATTACAATTTCTCGGCCACAGGAACCGGTGTTTGCGATTCAACGGCAACCATCAGCGTGTCGTTGGAAAACACCTCTACTTTGCCTCTGGATTCGGGATATGTGTTCAGTACAGACCTTACCGGATTGACCTACATTAACGGCTACACTCCGGGGACGTATGCGCCGGATTCATTGGTAGCCTCCGGTGGGTTGCTGACAGGTGAGTTACCCGGTGGCGTACCGGCCGATAGTTCGGTGATCTTCTCTTTTGATGTGCTTTTGAATAGCTGTGGGGCATTGCAGGTGCCTGTTCAGGTAAACTTACTGGACACCTTGTTTTGTGATTCGGCTACCAACTGTGCCATTGACATTGTTGCGATTACGGATAGTGTAAGTGTTGGGCCGATTTTACCTGCTTTCACTTCGGTTTTTGCGGATAGTGTTAGTTGTGATACCATTCCAGGAACCTTTGCAGCAACAGGTTGCGGAACAATTCTATGGGACTTCGGCAGTTTTACGGCCAACGGTGATACTACGGTATTCTTCGACTCAGCAGGTGTTTATAATATCACCGTGAGTGTAGACAACGGTTGTGCAAGTGTCGATACTTCCTTTGTTCATACTGCTTTTGATGACTGTTGTGATCTGGGGGTAGTTTACACCGTAGGGGACACCGTTCTAACCAGCAGTACTACCTGGAACACCGACGAGGTGATTAGCGGAACCATTGAGGTAAATGCAGGTGTTACCTTATCGGTAAACAATGCCACATGGAAATTCGGGCCGATGGGTAGAATTGTAGTACATCCGTTAGGGGTATTTGATGCCTTTAATTCCACTTTCACCGTTGCCAGCGACAGTTGTGATTACATGTGGTTGGGAATGGAAGTGCGTTCTACTCATGGAGTACCCAATGGAGAGGCAGCAATTCGTTCCTGTACCATCAGTCATGCTCATGTAGGGGTGATGCTTGAAAATCGCAATCAATGTGTATTGGATAGTGGTAGTGTGGCTCCGTGTGGCGACCCCTATGCCCCGGTATTTGATAATGGAGGGACGGCTACCATTGTTTCTTCCAACTTGATTAACAATGCCGTTGGCGTTCAGGTATTTGGAACACGTGCGAGGCTGAACATGACCGACAACATCATAAACGCAAACAACCTGATTGACCCGGCTTACACAACCGGAGCAACCGCTACTCCATACCCAAGCGATGCTAACCCGTGGACATCTGCCAGCAATCCGCAAGGACAAGGTGGTTTTGGTGTTCAGATGTTTGATGCCGGTTCTGTACCCAACAACATCCGCATAGAACGAAATGAGTTCAGTTTTATTCAAAAAGCCATTGAAGGTACCGATGTTACCGTGGTTGAAATTGCAGATAACGAGGTGTCTGAGTGTAAGTATGGAGTGAGGCTATTCAGTACCATCGCTACGACCAATTCCAATAATATCCTCAACAATACATTTACCGATCTGGATTCGATTGGGGTGCTTTTGGATGGTAGCAATTACGATGTGGTGAGAGGAAACTCATTTATTAATCAAGGAGCGCAACCGGACTTTCCTTATGGCATCATCACTCGTTCAGCAGGCGGTTTTAGAATAACCGACAACACTTTCCAAGAATTGCTCATCGGTTCTGTCCACGTTAATTCAGGTTCTATTGGCGGTTTTGTGGGTAATGAATCCCAAGACCCTCAGTATAACAACACACGATATGGGATTGTAACTGCCATCAATAATCAACGCTTACGCTTGCGGTGTAATGACCACTTGCCAGATAACGTGACACCTGGTGCTTACATTCGCAATTGGCACAATTTCCTCAATTTAGCAGATCAGGGAAGGTATTACCCACCAACTGCGCCATTTGCATCGACATTGGGCCATTTATTTCCGGCGGGAAACGAGTTTCAGGAACCTTCGGCTAAGGAGATCGCTTCCTTTCCACTATTGTTTGGAGGATTCTATGACTATTTTCACCACAATCCGCTTACACTCCCGGCAGTAGAACCCAACGAAAATGCACCAATTACCGCTTTCAACACAGGGTACAATAAGATTTCCACAAGTTGTGCGCCTATTTTTATTCGGTCTGCTTTTGCCGGTTCAGGAGGTATATTGGGTGCTATTGATAGTTTGGAAACGCAACGTATAAGTTTAGTTTCTCAATTGGATTCACTTACTGGACTATTGGACGGAGGTAACACCCAACTCTTACTGGATGCCATTGCGACCTACAGTAATTCCAATCAATTGGAAAATTTACTCACCGATAATTCACCGCTGAGTGATGTGGTATTGGCAGCTTATATTGAACGAGGTTCACCTCCTCCACCGATTTTCAGTAAAGTGTTGGAAGCCAATATGCCCGTGAATGATTCGCTTTGGCCTGCACTGCAAGCCGAATTAGCCACCATGCCACAATCATTCAGGGATTACTTGACTGGTTTGCAATTGCTCAACCCCAATTTTACCACTCGTAAATCCATAAATCGGGAACTTTCTCAAACAGAAATGGAGCAACAGATTTTGGTAAGTTATCAGGTAAACAGGTTGATGCAGGATACGATAACACCGGATACCAGTTATGCCGAAGCCATTGCCTTATTGGAGGCATTTTTAAATGAAGATGTGGTTTTGGCATTGGCTGGAAATGCATTGTTGGATTCAAATCTTGCCCGGTTTGATTATTTCAATGGACAGTTACAACAGACTACCGTTTGTGAGCAGAACATTGAAACATTAAATCAGTTAAGAAGAACATTGGTCGCAAACGGTAAAAGCTTGTTTGAATTGACTGCAATAGAAATACAAACAATAGAGGGTATCGCATCTGGGGCAACGGAGTGTTTGGCAACCTCTGAGGCAAAAGCTATTCTAAGGGTGATTTCAGGGCGAGATCAGGCGATTATCATTGATGTGGAAGATGAGCTGCGCTCTGGCTCAGAGCAAACCGCTAATCCATCCGTGGTGAAGCCGGATGTACTGTTGGGAGAAGCGATGCCCAACCCCACCAACGGACTTGTGGCTATTCCGTATGATTTAGGCTCAATGAAACAAGCACAGCTAAAAGTCGTAGATATTTCAGGTAGAGTGGTTTTCGAACAAAATCTAACACAAGAACAGGGAATTGTAACAATCAATCTTTCCAATTTTGCAGCAGGTGTGTATAGCTATCAATTGTTCTGTAACCAAATGCTACTAAAAAGCCATAAATTAGTATTGCAGAAATAATGAAACAAATCTTCAACATATTGTTGGTACTGTTGCCAGGTTTGGGTTTGTCCCAAACCTGGATTTCAGTGCCTTATACAATTGATGGAGATAACGAAGTAGTTCATGATTTTACCATTTTTCAAGGTAAGTTGATAATGGGAGGTAGTTTTGATTCAATCGCTGATTTTCCGGCAGGAGGAATTATCTCTTGGGATGGAGTTCAGTATGATTCAATTGCTGATAGAACCCATAGTAAGGTTACAACAATGAGTACCTCAGATACCGTTCTATTGTTTGGTGGTGGGTTTGTAAATTTCGCAGACACGCCATACGATGGGATTTTAACCTTTAAGGACAGCGGGTTTATTCCTGTGGGTAGTGCAACCCATGGATTTCTTGAAAGTTTAACTGTGGGTGTTAGCAATGTTCTTATTGCACCAGATGGTACGATGTACATTGGGGCTAATTTTTCTGGTTTACCTTCGATGCCTAATGCTCACGAGATTGTTGCATTTAATCCAGTTACTGGTTGGAACGACATGAATGGTGGGGTAAATAACGGGGTTGTAGAATCGGTCAACGACATGACCATTTTCAATGGCGAATTAATTGCAGGAGGCTTGTTTCCCGGAATCGGCAACCCGGCAATTCCAGCCAATAACATTGCCCGTTGGGATGGAAGCCAATGGCATGCGCTGAAAAGCGGATTAAACTATAATGTTTTAGAAATGGTGGTCGATACCATGAATAATTTTCTGTACGTGGCAGGTGGATTTACAAGTGCTGATGGCAAACCCACAGGTTCATTGGCTATATGGGATGGTTATAATTGGTCGGACGTGGGTGGATTATTTGACGGTTGGATAGGCGGTAATTCACTTTGCATGTATCGTAATGAGTTGTTCATGGGCGGAAACCCCTCAAGTCCTGGTAGTAAGTTAGAAAACCACATTATGAGGTGGGATGGAGAGAATTGGTATGATTTAAATGGTGGATTAAACTGGACTTCTGGCTGCTTGATTGAGTATGAAGATACTTTATGGGTTGCAGGTGGATTCGATACAATCGGAATGGGTGTGCAAAACCTCCCTTCTTACCGTTTAGCGAAATGGTGGATGCCTGCAAATACGCATTGCAACTGGCTGCAACCCATTATTTACGTCAATGATGACCAACCTGTTTTTAAGGATTCAGTAGTACCCTTATACAACAACAATGCCTACGCTCAAAGTTGGGATTGGAGAATAGATGGTAGTTCTGTATATTCTAACTATGCTCCTACCCACACCTTTACTGATACGGGTTGGCACGATGTAGAGGTGGTTGTTTCACAAGATGGGTGTATGGATACGGCAATGGTGCAGGTTTACGTGGAGGAACCTGTAAATATTTTGGAACGACAGAAAATAAATTTTGAAGTATTCCCTAATCCGTCCAGTGGACGGTTTACGATTCGATTGGAACAATACTACGGTATAGAATTTCGTATTACCAACATCGAAGGAAAAACTATCTACGATCAGCCTGCCACCTCTACTGCCACCGAAATCACAACGGATGGATGGGCAAATGGTAATTACATCATTCATTTAACACAAGAAGGTAGCCTTGTAGGGAGTAAGACCATTGTTGTAGAGTAAAGCCAGTAAGATTTAACAAAAGAGTCCTATACCGTTAAAAAGATTGCTGCAAAAATTCAGCCCTGCTTAATTTGTTAACTATCACTTGTAGCTATAACAGTCAACAACAAGATACAAGTATCCTATCTAATATCTTTATAACCCTGCTAATTGTTAACGATAAAATATAACCGGAATGGTTTATTCTAAATACTTTGGAGAACAAGCAAACAAGAATGGTGTGCCAAAATATGATTTGCTACAACATCAGCAAATAATGAACATTGTGTCTTTAGAGGGCATTCTGGAGGGTGTTAAAAAGGCCAGAAGGCTGCCGATTAGTCCAGAAGCCAACGATGCACTAAGAGTATTGCAGTTTGAATGTGATATTAATTTGGCAAAACTCACTCGAAACATACAACCCGAAAAACTTTTTGATATAATCATGGATAGCCAACCGATATAATTATTCTCGTTACCAAATATTCGATTTATTAAGTGTAATGAGTGTCATTGAAATTGTTTAATACCAAATGAACGTTAGCATTCCAATTAGTACCCAAATTAGTACCCAAAAACAGAAAAAGCCCCATAAACAGGGGCTTTTAACTGTGTTTTTGTTGTCCCACTAGGGCTCGAACCTAGACTCTTCTGAACCAAAATCAGACGTGTTGCCAGTTACACCATGGGACAGTTTCACAACTTTCCACAAACCGTTGAGCAACTCAACAATTTCGGGCTGCAATATTAAGGAATTTTTTTTGATTCGTCATCCCTGCCAAAATTTCTTAAATCAATCCTAGTAAAGGTTAACACGACCAATACACTAAAGTATTTTGCTAAATTCGCACCACTACCAAAAAAGGGAGTATGAGTTATCGTCTGCTTAACAACATCGTTGGTTGGCTGGTTTTTATCGCAGCAACCACCGTGTATATGCTAACACTTGAACCCACAACCAGCCTTTGGGATTGTGGCGAGTACATTACAACAGCTAACCAGATGGAGGTAGGCCACCCGCCGGGAGCACCACTTTTCATGATGATCGGACGAATTTTCTCGGCCTTCTCGAGTCCTGAAAATGCCGCATGGGCAGTAAATGCTATGTCCGGACTTTGCAGTTCATTCTCCATCCTTTTCCTTTTCTGGTCAATCACAATGCTGGCAAGAAAAATGGCTCCGGACTACAACAACTTATCTGCCGGAGACAAACTTGCTATTATAGCCAGCGGTGCCATTGGAGCTATGGCTTACACGTTTACCGATTCTTTTTGGTTCTCGGCAGTGGAAGGCGAGGTGTATGCGATGTCATCGTTCTTTACCGCAATAGTATTCTGGGCAATATTGAAATGGGAAACTGTAGCAGACAGACCATTCTCTGACCGATGGCTGATCTTAATTTTCTTCCTGATCGGGCTCTCCATAGGTGTTCACTTGCTGAACCTTCTGGCCATTCCTTCGATCTGTTTTGTGTACTACTTTAAACGTTTTAAAACCACTACCTGGGGAGTTGTAATTACAGCAATCGTTTCCATCCTGATACTTGGTGTTATTCAGGCTGTATTTATTCCAGGCATTATTGACAATGCTGCCTGGATGGAGCGATTAGCGGTAAATAGCATGGGAATGGGCTTTAATGGTGGAGCCATCATGTTCTTCCTGATCCTTTTGATCTGTGTATCCGCAATGTTGATATTCTCCAGCAAGCAACACCTTAGCAAAGGAGGTAAAGTAGGTTTAGCCATTAGCGGCTTAATTCTGTTAATGCTTACTACCGGTTGGATTTTCGTCTTGCCGTGGATTGCTTTTGTAATTGTATTGTTTACGGTAAAATCACTCGGACCAAAGGTCTACCGCGCGCTAAATATGTCCACTGCATTTATTGTGGTCATTATGATTGGCTATAGTTCATTCGCCATGATCGTGGTGCGTTCCAATGCAAATCCACCACTTGACGAAAACAACCCGGAAACACTGTCTTCGCTTTCTGCTTATTTGAAAAGGGAGCAGTATGGTAGCTGGCCTATCGCGTACGGACCTTACTGGAATTCTCCGGGAGCAGCAGAAAACTCCGACAAAAACCCGACTTATGTAAAGGCCTACGTTCTGAAGAAAAATGACCGTGCACTAAAACGTGAAGACAGAACCGAGCTGGCATTTAACAATCATCGTGCAGCAAAAATTTACAACGAGGAGAACAATCTGGGAGCTGACATTGTCCCTGAGTATATCATGACCGATGATGGTGTTGGTGATGAGCAGGAATGGGATCCTCGGTATTGCACGTATTTTCCAAGAATGTATCGTCAGGGATCGGGGCCACTGTACATGAAATGGTGTGGATACGAAGGAAATAAGCGTTTCCCTTTACCATTGCCTCAAAGCTTAGCCTCCGGCAATAATTTCGACAACCTCGCTGAATATGTTGATGCAATTGACCAGCAAATTCAACAGGCTACATTTAACCGTAACGCAGAAGCATTGCAGCAGCTAAAAGCGCACCGAAACAGCATTACAAAAGACGGTATCTACAAGCCAACCTATGGGGAAAATATGACCTATATGTTCAAGTACCAGTTCGGGTGGATGTACTTCAGGTATTTCCTCTGGAACTTTGCAGGCCGTCAAAACGACCTTCAGGGTTACGCCGGAATTGGTGGTGGCGACGGAAGATATCTTGAGGGGAACTGGCTTTCGGGTGTAAAACCAATTGATGAAACCAGATTAGGTTCTCAGGAAGACCTGCCAAATAAGGTAGTAGACAATCCCGGGTACAATCGTTACTACTTCTTACCACTTATACTCGGTTTAATCGGACTGGTTTATCAGGCTGTGTTTAAACCAAAAGACTGGTTTGTCGTGATGTTGCTCTTCTTCTTTACCGGTTTGGCCATCTGTATCTATCTGAATCAGAAACCCGCAGAACCGAGAGAACGAGATTATGCGTATGCTGCCTCCTTCTATGCTTTTAGTATCTGGATAGGGCTCGGAGTATGGGCGCTGTTCGATGCAGTGCGAAGAGTCAAATGGAAAGGCCTGGGAATTGCGGCCGGTGTCTCTATCGGATTTGGACTATTTACGTGGCTGATAAATGCCGCGTTCGGAATGTCGTTGGTTTATATGTCTGTAGTGGCTGTAGCCATGATTGCACTGATGATGCTTCTGAAAAATTTCCCCGCGGTGGGCAGAGCTGCGCTCGCACTTCTTATTACGATTCCGGTACCATGGATTCTCGCGGCCGAAAACTGGGACGATCATGACAGGTCTAACCGCTACACGGCCAGGGATATTGCAAAGGCGTATCTGGATTCTTGCGATAAAAATGCGATTCTGTTCACACACGGCGATAACGATACGTTCCCGCTATGGTATGTGCAGGAAGTGGAAAAGTACCGTACAGATGTACGGGTTGTAAACTTAAGTCTTCTCGGTACGGACTGGCACGTTAACCAGGCGAAAAGGAAAGCTTATTTATCTGAACCGGTTCCTTTTACAGCTGAAGAATATCAGTACAGACAGGGAACCAGGGATGTCGTTTATTTCTTCGACCGTGAAGGTGTGGAGGTACAGAACCACGTGCCGGCGATCGAAGTGTACAACCGTATAATGTCGCCTTCTTCGTTAAGAGTATTATCGGGTACCAACGTGAAGGAACCGCAGTACACTTTTAACCAGCGCAAGGTGAAAATTCCGGTGAACAAGAAAAACGCCATTGAAAGCGGTATCGCTGATACGAACATGATCAAATTACCGCTGGAAGACGAGATAAAGTGGTCTATAAAGGGCACCATGATTAAATCCGATCTGATGGTATTAGACCTGTTAGCTCACTACGACTGGACGCGACCGATTTACTTTGCCGGTAACGCAGCCGCTCACAGTGGACTGCAGCCTTACTTCCAGTTTGAAGGGCTCACGCTTAAACTAACTCCGTTTAAAACCAGTGGACAAATGCCTCGAGGCACTGCAGCTTATCAGTTCCATGAAGACAAAACTTATCATAAACTGATGGCCAACTATCCTGAAGGACATCCTGATAAAACTAAAGAGTTCGCATGGGGTAACATTGGTGAAGAAGGGGTGCTGGTTGATTACTATACGATGAGAATGGTGCATAATCTACGTAGTCAGTTTTTGAGATTCTCTGATGAGTTAATCAGAAATGGCCAGGTTGCCAACCAGAACAATGACCCTCAACTTGCCAAGAAACGTTTCAACAGGGCAGAAGATATACTGGACAGATGTTTGGAAGTACTACCAATCGACAATGTGCCCCCGGATGACCTAACCTATTATCTGGTAGGGAATTACTATGATTTGGCATTTGCGGACACCTCCAATACTACGGCGAAAACCAAGGCAAAAGACCTTGCTTTAACCCTTGGTCAGGATCGTCTGGACGACCTTTATTATTTTGCTTCGCTAGACAATGAATGGCTGAACAAACAAATTTCTGAAATCGGGAAGGCATTCCTGCATATGGAGATGATTAGTCAGGCTGCAAGAGATGAAGACGTGTTGGCAGAAATCGG
Source organism: Parvicellaceae bacterium (assembly GCA_965267315.1). Lineage (GTDB taxonomy): Bacteria > Bacteroidota > Bacteroidia > Flavobacteriales_D > Parvicellaceae. The sequence goes on along the minus strand of OZ253949.1, from coordinate 1,259,081 downwards.
TTATGGGGAGGTTATTGGGGAACTTGGCGTAAAGTTCCAAACGTTGTACCGAGACCTGGACAGAGATGGAAAAACCTTACTGCAAAAACAGTTGACAAATAGAAACACTATTCCGCCTTCTATTACGGCTACCTGGTTTCCGCAGTGGTTTAATTTCTAGAATCGCTTGTACTTTGTACGTACACCTCAAATTGTAAAGCCGCTTTACCGCGACCTGATCTGGAACATCCCAACATCGGAAAAGGTAGTTTACCTAACGTTTGATGATGGCCCAACACCATCAATTACTGATGAAACGTTGGCCATCCTGGACACCTATAGTGCTAAGGCCACTTTCTTTTTGCTGGGCAAGAATGTAAAGAGCAATCCGGAATATTTAAACAAGTATTCGCAAGCAGGGCATCGGATAGGGAACCATTCCTTTTCTCACCTGAATGGCTGGAAAACGGCAACCGAAGAATATTTAAGCGACGTTGAGGATGCCAGTGCTTTAATTAACACTCAACTATTTCGCCCTCCTTATGGGCGAATTAAACGCGAACAAAGCAAGTTGTTATCAGAGAAGTATCGAATAATAATGTGGGATGTACTGGCTGGTGATTTTGACACCACGGTTACATCGGAGAATTGTATTAACAACGTAGTTGGTAATGTTGAGTCGGGAAGCATTGTAGTGCTTCATGACAGCGTGAAGGCTGCTCCCAGGATGCTTAAAGCACTTCCGGAAATTCTTCGTCAACTTACCGGGGAAGGCTATTCTTTCAGAGCCATCCCTACGTCATTCTAAGCACTTTTTTGGCAGGCAAACTCGGTTGTAGGAATCCCTGTTTTCTGAATCGCCTGAAAACCTCCATCTATGTCTACCACATTGTTTATACCATGTTTCTTCATTAGAGACGTATAAATTAACGATCGGTAACCACTTCGGCAGTGCACGTAATATTTCTCAGAAGGGTCATAATCGCCAATGTGCTCATGAATAAAATCCAGCGGGTTGCTCACGGCGCAACTGGCATGTTCTGCTTCGTACTCAGAGGGCTTTCTGGAGTCCACCAAATTAAGATTTCCTTCGGCCATTAATTTTTCCAATTCGCTGGCCTTGATTGAGGGAATATAATCTGTTTCGTAGCCACATTCTTTCCAGGCGTCATACCCTCCTTCAATGAATCCCACTGTATTATCGTATCCCACTCTAGCCAGCCGTGTGGCTACCTCTTCCTCTCTGCCCTCATCGGCTAGAATCACAATTTCCTGTTGATTGTCTAGAATAACGGTGCCTACCCATGGACCAAAACCACCGTCAATACCAATGAAAACAGAATTCTTAATGAACCCTTGATGAAATGCCTGCTTTGAGCGGGTGTCTAGTATCAACGCTCCGTTTTCCTGCCTTTCTTTAGCCTGAGCCGGCGTTAATGGTTCTGTGCCGGAAGAAACGACCTCGTCTATACTTTCATAACCGTTCTTATTTAACATGGCCGCCTTTGGAAAGTAAGCAGGAGGCGGAAGAATGCCAGTGGTAAGCTCTTTTACAAACTCCTCTTTGCTCATTTCCTGAAGCGCGTAGTTGTTTGCCTTTTGCTCTCCCAGTGTGGAGAACGTCTCTGAACTCATGTTTTTACCGCATGCTGAACCAGCCCCGTGCGCCGGATAAACAAGAACATCGTCTGGCAATGGTAATATTTTGGATCTCAACGAATCGTATAACTGGCCAGCCAAATCTTCCTGAGTTAGACTCCCTTTGATTGCTAAGTCAGGTCTACCGACATCACCGATAAACAGTGTGTCACCAGTAAAGATACAATGCTCTTTTCCCGTTTCATCGCGTAGCAAAAAGGTTGAACTTTCAGGTGTATGTCCGGGAGTATGCATTACCTCAATGGTCACCTTACCCAGTTGAAAAGTTTGACCGTCTTTTGCCACGATCGTATCATAGCCGGTTTCGGCGGTAGGGCCGTATACAATTTGTGCTCCCGTTTTTTCCGCTAAATCCAAATGTCCGGATACGAAATCAGCGTGAAAGTGGGTCTCAAAAATATACTTGATTTTTGCACCTCTTTCATTGGCCTTGTCAATATAAGGTTGAACTTCTCTCAAAGGGTCTATAATGGCCACTTCTCCCTCAGATTCCACATAATATGCAGCCTCCGCAAGACAGCTTGTATATAACTGTTCAACTTTCATAACTTTCTTTTTTCTTTCCGCGTTTCGCGGAGTCTTTGTAGGACATAAACATATTTGCCCAAATAATCTTTGACAAGGCGTAGTACAATGGCCCTAACAGAACCATAATCGCTACCACAGCGCCAATATAAACACCTGCAGGTAGGTCGTTGTTCAAACTATATATTCCCAGAGCCACCGCCACAATGGTTGCAACTCCCAATGCGTAAGCAACGTACATTGCCCCATAATAGAATCCCGGCTCCAAAGAAAAGCGACCGCCGCACTCGCTGCAGTTGTCATGAATATTACCCGCTTGCCTGAGGTTATATGGACTGCTTTTAAAAAACTTTCCCTCGTGACAATGTGGGCACCGCATTTTCACAACGCTATATAACTTTGTTCCCTTCTTCATGCCAATTCTTTAAACAAAATTACTACAGCCATTACTAATACAAACCACCCAAAGCCCTTTTTTAACTGTTTGGCGGGAACTTTACTGTTAAAATAGGCCCCTATCAATACGCCTACAATAGAAATTGACGCGAAAATGAATAATAATGTCCAATTTACCTGGTAAGCCTTACCCATATCTCCTATAAAACCTACCAGACTGTTAAGGGTTATAACAAACAACGAAGTTCCTACTGCAATTTTCATTGGCACCCTGGCAAGCAGCACCAAAGCCGGAACAATGATAAACCCTCCTCCAGCACCTACCAATCCTGTGAGAACACCTACCAGGAGTCCCTGAACAACAATTACAGGATAATTGTATTTGACCTTGCTTTCTACACTCCTGATATTCTTGCGCCCACGCACCATAGAAACTCCTGATATAACCATAACAAGTGCAAACAACAGCATCATTCCTGTTCCTCTGGTGAACTGAATGTCCTGATACTCAAAAAGAACATAGGGAACCGAAGGTATCAGATAACTTCTGGTAAGGAATATGGCTGGAATAGTAGGTATGGCAAAAATAATTCCGGTTTTAAAGTCGACCTCCCGGCGTACGGCATACCGAAAGGCTCCAACCATCGCTACCAATCCAATCACGAACAGAGAATAGGCAGTAGCTTGCTCTTTTGCCATGTTCAGCACATATACGAAAATGGGTACCGTGAGTATTGAGCCTCCGCCTCCAATCAGTCCAAGAACTATCCCTACAACTAACGCGAGAATATACGCGATGGTTTCTTCCATTAAAGATCATTCGGCAGCCAACCTAGCCAGCCTATTTGTTCGCAGCGCAAAAATACTCCCCTGAATCTTCTAAAAGTCTATTTTATAATAGAAAATAGGAAGTCTTCCAAGTTGGTAATTTTCCAAGAATGGGGTGCCAGGGTTGTCCGGCACATAGGTCAGGCTTAGTATATTCTGCGTATCTAAAATGTTTACAATATCAATGGCAATTTCATGGGTAATATTCTTCTTCTTACCGTTGATCTTATAATTGATTTTCAAATCTGCCCTGAAATAGTCTCTAAATTGCCTGGTATTGTACGTTTCATCAGTGAAGATAACTTCAGACGCCGCCGCAGAAGCAGCGGTATCTACAACTCCGAATCGCTTGCCTCCAGCCCATGTAATATTGGTTCCGAGCCCGATTGAGTTTCTATCCTTGATTTTCTTCTCCCAGCCAAATAAGCCATTTGCCGCGAAGTTTCCATTGTAATCGGTATTTCGCTCTCTTCCATCGCTGGCGGTGTATTTAGAGTCGTAAACCGACCCTGTAAGCATGAAATAATAGTTCTTATGGAACCTGCGCTCTATCGTTAATTCTATCCCATAATTTCTGCCTGTTCCTGTGTTCTCCAGATCTCCAGGAAAAAATCGGGAAAAACCAGAACCTACATTGATCATTGACAAAGAGTTAGAATCGACTGATACCGGAATGTTGAACAAATACTGATAATAGGCCTCTACCTTCATTCTGGTATGATCTCCCAAAGTTCTGTCGTATCCAACTACTCCATGGGCACTTCTGGACAACCCCATGTTAAGATTGCTACTTGTTAAACCATGCTCACAAGAAGCACAGGAGTCGTTCAGATAGAAATACGTATAAGTAGGTTGAATTTGGGAATGCAATCCAACACCAAAATTTAGTGATTGTCGTTCCTTGAATTTCCATTGTAAGCCAGCTCTTGGCTCCGGATAACTGTATGCATTGCCTTGCGAAAAATAAGTCTGATGAATTCCGAGATTCATGGTGACCTCATCGTTGAAATTATGCTTCCACTGAATAAATGGTCTGATCATGAAAGCGGTACTTTGATTGTCCCATCTAATCCGATAAATACCGTCTCCATCGTTGTCAATGCTATCCCGGAAATCGAACATGTAAAAATCTGTGTTCAAACCATATCGAAGCACATTCTTTCTGGAGAATTTTTTATTTACCGCCGTGTAATTGGAGGCTCTATATTCCGTAAACCAATAATCCAGGAGGTGTCTGGTTGAATCTACCACGAACTTACCGCCTTCAAATTCAGTTGACGTAGAATCCAGTGACCTGAATACCAAAGTGTGCTTAGAGCGTTGATTCTGCGCCGAAAAAGAAGTTGTGGACTTTAGGAACGTCTTCTCGTCGATCGCTTTGGAGTAAGTAGTTCCAAGAATGCCCATCTTGGTGCGAAACAACTGATCTCTGTCATTTTCACCATAAAGATCCACCAAATTCGGGTCGAATTGATTACTAATGAGGATATCTACCTTACTGTTACCACCAATTGCGAAAACCGCCAGGTTAGCATTATTCTTTAACGGAAAGTTCAATTTGAATGATAAATCCTGATAAATGGGAATTGCAGTGGTGCCTATATCAACAAACTTTGAAAGCACCTCAAAGTTGGACAAACGGAACGTAGCCAGATAAGAAGCTCCCGACTCTTTATTAATTGGACCTTCAGACATTAACTCAGTACCGAGCAAACCTACCTGCCCTGTAAACTCATGCTTTTCGTTGTTCCCATTGCGTAATTTCAAATCAAAGATTCCGGAAAGGCTATTCCCGTACTCCGCCGGGAATGCGGCAGTGAAAAAGTCGGAATTGGCCATGGTTTTATTGTTTAGAATACTCACCGGCCCTCCTGTGGTTCCGGATATAGCGAAGTGGCTGGGATTCGGAATATCGATTCCTTCTACCCTCCAAACAACACCTAGGGGCGAGTTTCCTCTTACCACAATGTCGTTTCTTGAATCATCTGCTCCCTGCACTCCGGCAAAGTTTGATGCCATTCGAGCCGGGTCTCCTCTGCTTCCGGCATATCTATCTGTCTCTTCTACTGAAAACTCACGTGCCGAAACACTGGCCATGTCGTTATTGAGTTCCCCCTTCTTTTTGTAGACTATTTCAACGCCTGAATCCAACTGGGTAAAGGCATCTTCCATTTCTACTTTTAATACGATCTCCTTACCCGCCGTAACGATGATTGAGAGCATTCTGGTTCTGTAAAATGTATATTCCACCTCAACCGTTTGCCTGCCCACAGGAACACCGTCAATTCTGAACTTCCCTTCAGAATCCGTAACTGTAATTTTATCCGTGCCTACAATCTTGACAGTTGCTCCATCCATTGGATATTGAGACTCCTGGTCAACAACTTTTCCCCGAACTGTCTGCGTTGTTTGCGATACCACTACCGTTGCAACCAGCAACAGTACCAGTGTGTTGAATGCGCGTATCATGCTGTAAAATTAATAAACTATAGATCGCCCCAAAGTAAAATCCACCTTACTCATAGAACAAGGTGGATTTTACTATTTGCGTACTTTAAATCTCTTAGTCAATTGAGGCGTTTTCCGACGTTTCTTCAAACGTCTTCCCTCTGGTGAATTTTATTCCAATCATCAGTTCGTATACGCCGCTGCTGTAGTTCATCAGATTGGTCGTGGTAAAATCGTAGCTAAATCCAAGTAGAATGTTATTCTTATACGTATATCCAATCATCGTTGTAATGGCGTCGTTGGTACGATAAGCCCCTCCCAACCAAAGGTTATTTTTGTAAATGACACGAGCCATTGCATCTACCTGAACTGGTGCCGGGCTGGCATATTTTACTAAAACTGAGGGCTCCACTGAAAAGTCTCCAAAATCAAATTTATACCCTCCACTCGCGTAGTAATGGGCATCCAAATCGGTGGCAAAGTACCCGTAGTTACGGAATTTTACCTTGCTCCGAATTAGCTGTGGGGCAGACAAACCAAAGAACCAATTATCATGATACAGATACAAACCAAATTTTGCATCCGGCACGGCAGCTGTCATTACACCATCTACAATTACATTATCACCCGCATCATGCAACGTAATCTTATGTCCATCCAGTTTCCACTGCAAGAAACCTGCACTTAACGCCAGGGAAAGTTTGATGTTACTTTCCGTAAGTCTGAAATGATAGGCGTAGGACATCTGCATTCCTGACCGTCTGGTTGGGCCTACATGATCCGTAAACAAATACCCGCCGAAACCATGTTTCTTGTTTTTAGAAGGGCCATGCGCACTGAGCGTATAGGTTCTTGGAGAATCCTGAAGTCCAACCCACTGGTAACGGTGATTCGACTTCACATCGATGTAGTCATACCGGCCTCCAACTGCAGGATTATAGGCATAGTCGTTAAACAAGTACTGGCTGTACTGAGGTAGCTGCTGCCCATAAGAGTAGCCACAAAACATCAGTGCAATTGCCAAGCACGAAACAACCACTCCCCTCGTTCGAAAACCGAACGTCGACCCGCTTCGGCCTTCTTTTGTTGTGTTGATTGAGTTCATAAGCTTACCTCATTATGGTTACTGGTCCGGTATACGGCTCTGGGAACACCGGATGATTCAACTTAATTACGTAATAGTAGGTTCCCTCTGGCAGATCCCGCCCATCATAACGTCCATCCCACCTTTGGGTGTATCCAACGTTGTAGAACAACTGCTGCCCCCAGCGGTTATAAACCTCTACCTCCACTTCCGGGAACTGTTCCAGGAGATCGATCTCCCAGTCATCGTTCAGTCCATCTCCGTTAGGTGTGAAACCACTCGGGATAACAATCTCGGGGTAGATGTCTACAAATACAGTATCATACGCCACACAACCATTGGTATCCGTTACCATTACTATATAGGTAGTAGCAGTATCAATTGCAATCACATTAGGATTGTGTGCAGACGTATCATCCAGATAATTCGATGGCGTCCACACAACGGTAAATCCAGGGTCTGTGGTAGGCGAACCACCAATAACAGTAGAAGCCGTTGTTGGAATTGCCTGATCGTCTCCTGCGTCTACAACCGGAAGTGGGTTCACAGTTACACAAACAGTGTCATTATTCGTACACAGTCCATCTATACCCACAAGGACGTAACAACCCGTGGCATTCACGTCCAGGGTATCCGCTGTTGAAAGAGATGCTCCAGACAGATCGAACCATTCGAAAGAGACGGCCGTACCGGTACCAGTTAAGGTAATCGGACCTGTACCGAAGCAGAAAGAAGTATCGGGGCCAGCATCTGGTATTACCACAACCGTTGCGATCACTTCTATCGAGTCGGTTACCGAACATCCTTGCTGATCTGTCACTGTCAGGTAATAAACCCCTGCAAACACGTTGCTAATGGTATCATTATCCGGTAGCGGTGAAGTTGGACCTGTCCATGAATGAGTATATCCCGGACTTCCTCCTCCAACAACAGCGTTCACTCCTCCATCCGGAACGGTAGTACATGAAGCATCTACGCTATCCAGCGCAATAGTAATTGGAGTTGGTTCGGTAATAGTTACGTCCTGTGTTTGAGTACATCCCGAAGCGTCCGTAACGTCTACCGTATAAGTTCCTGCACATAATGACCCCTCAACTGCGGAGTTGCCTCCACTCGGCCATGAATAGGTATAAGGTAAGTCCCCTCCGGAAGCTACAACAGTTGCTTCGCCATCACAAGTTCCACCACAGGTAGCATCAATGATATTAGGGAAACTCATCGCAATGCTATCAGGTTCACTAACCACCACGAAAGTGGATGTGATACAGCCACTGCCATTGTCGGTAACGGTAATTGTGTGTGTACCAGCACACATACCTGTTTCATTTGCCGCTGCACCACCTGAGCTCCACAAGTAGCTGAAAGACCCACTACCTCCGGTTGCTACAGCTGTCCCTGTTCCGTCGCAGGCACCAAAACAGCTTACATTGGTAGAAGAAGCACTTACCGATGGTCCAGTTGTACTATTCACAACAACTGAGAATGTTTCGGAACAACCAGAAGCATCTGTTACAGTAACATCATAAACGCCGGCCGCCACTCCGGTATGCGCATCAGAAGCTGGTAAACCACCTGTCCATGAATATGCATATGGGGCTACTCCACCAGAGGTAAACACTGTTATCGCGCCATTTGCCTGTCCGCAATCTTCATTAATTACGAAAGACGACAAGGTCATTTCATCAGGACCACCTACGGTAACCGGAACCACTCGGATACATCCGTTGCTATCTGCCACTTCAACGTTGTAAGTTCCAACACCTAAACCGGTCATTGAGTTGGTGGTGGACCCGCCCGGAACCCAGAGATAGCTGTACGGTGGTGTACCGCCAATCGGAGTAACGTCCGCAGCTCCGTCGTTTAAACCAAAACAAGACACGTCGGTAATGTTTACCGTTTCACCGGTTGGACCACCAATATTATTTAAGGTTGCATCAAGGGTTACTTCACAACCATCGCTATCTACAATATCGTACGAGTAAACCCCCGCACATAAGTTAGATTGTGTAGTACCAACAAATCCGTCAGACCACGTTACTGTGTATCCTCCACTTCCTCCTGTTGGGGTAACGGTCGCGTCACCATCACACAACCCGCATGTTGCGTCGGTCGTAGCCACGGTAGCTGCCAGCGTATTGTTTTCGTTGATAGTAATTGACTGTGAGATGGTACACCCGTTAACGTCCGTAACAAGCACATCGTTCACTCCAACACAAAGATCTGTTACCGAGGCCGTTATTTGGCCACCGGGCGTCCACTGGTAGGAGTAAGGCAATGTTCCTCCAATTACAATGGCGGAAGCCGTTCCGTTACATACATTTAAACAACTGGCATCTGAAGAAGACGGCACCGTCGCGGTCATCACATTCGGTTCATCTATGGTAGTGGAACCAAAACCAATACATCCTGCATTGTCGGTAACCTGTAAGGTGTAATCTCCTGCACACAATCCGGTCGCATCTTGTGTTGGCTGGCCAATCGGAGTACCGCTATCGTCGAGCCACTCAAACGCTGTCATCGGCAGAGTTCCTCCGGTAACAGTTGTGGTAACCGAGCCATCACAATTGCCATTACAGGTAACATCTGTTGTAACGAAAGACGGCACCGGGGCATCTGCATCCGAAAGACTATACGTAAGTGTATCAACACATCCATTCGCCTGTGTAACCTCAAGATCGTATGTACCCGCTGCCGCATTATCAAGAATACTATCCGTATCCGCCATTCCGATCCAATCGTAGGAGAATCCAGGAGTTCCTCCCGAGATGAAAACTTCTATTTCACCGTCAGACAATGTACACGTAGGTGGCGTAAACACAGCACTATCACCAAGGGCAGGTGGTTCCGTAATTGTTAATGGATGCGTATACATACATCCGTTTGAATCTACAATTTGCACAAAGTAATCATCAGCGCTCAGATTTAGGTGTGTATCGCCTCCCTGTAAATCATGCGTCCACAGATACGAGTATGGAGCGGTTCCACCCACGGCAGCAAGAGTTGCATCACCGTCTGCATCACCAAAACAACTAACATTATTGGCCGTAACCGTTGCACCGGTTGGACCTCCAATGTCATTCAACGCAGTTGTAAATGTCTCAGAACATCCAGTGTTATCTGTTATCACTACATCGTACAGTCCCGCACACAGCCCTGTTTCTGTATCTGTAATGCCTCCGCTACTCCACATGTAATTATAAATCCCGCTACCACCAGCGGCAACTACAGTTGCATCTCCGTTACACGGCAAAGTTCCACAGGTGGCATCCGTTACGTTGAAAGTCGCGGTAATCTCTGTTGGTGAGCCAATAGTAGTGTCCGCAATAGTTATACATCCAACCGCATCTGTAATAGTTATCTGATATAAACCAGCATCAAGACCAGAGATATCTTCAGTTGTCTGACCTCCGGGAGACCACACCATAGTGTAAGGCGGGGTTCCTGCACTAATGGTGGCATCAATTGCACCATCTACTTCATCGAAGCACGACACATCTGTAATGGCAAAAGTCACTTCAGGCGCATCAACGTTGCTGATCGGTACGCTAAACACTTCCTGACATCCTGCCCCATCTGTAACGGTAACATTATAAGATCCTGCCGGAAGATTGGTAGCCGTTTGAGTGGTTTGGCTTCCGGTGGAAGCATCCCATAAATAAGTATATGGCGGGGGAACCGTTCCTCCTGAAGGATTAACAGTCGCGCTACCATCACTTGACAAACAGTTTGCTGGCACGGAAGAGGTAGTCGCGGTAACCTGGGTCGGTTCATTGATAGTCATGAATATCGTATCCATCTGACAACCATTATCGTCTTCAATGTATACCCAGATGGCTCCGGGGCTTAGATTTGTCACCGTGTCATTATTTGGCAATGCTGCCGGGCCCCAGAAATAATTGTAATCACCTGCCACGGTACCTCCGGTAACCACAACAAATGCTTCGCCATTGGCATCTCCATTACATACCACATCAATCTTTCCTGCATCCGTAGTATCGATTGGGGTAGGTTGCGTAAGGGTAACGGTAGACGGTCCTGCCGAACAACCATTATCATCGGTAACGCTAACGTTATATGTACCATCACATACTCCGGTAATCGGACTACCAGTTCCCAGACCACCATCCCATGTAAAGGTATATGCACCTGTTCCTCCACTCGCTGAAGCTGAAACTTCTCCATCACAGAGCCCGAAACAGGTTGGGTCTACTCCGGATGATGAAATTGTTAGCAAAGTTGGTTCGGTAATCACGATTCCAGGAATATCGAATGTACAACCTTCGGAATCCATAATCTGAATATCGTAGCTGCCATCACACAGTCCACCAAATAGCGGACTTGTTTGGAAAACTCCTCCATTAATGCTGTATTGATAGCCTGGAGTACCTCCTGTGGCACTTACCGTGATAGAACCATTACAATCGCCAAAACATAGAGGATCTACGCTAGTAGTGCTACCACCAAGTGCCGATGGATCGGTTAAAGTAATCGTGGTATCCAGGGTACAGCCATTGCCCTGATCCGTAATGGTCACGTCATAAGAGCCAGCTGATTGTCCGGTTAACGGGTTTACCGGTCCTGCGGGTGGAGATGTCCAGTTTATAGTGAACAGCGGCCCAACTCCTCCTGAAGGATTTAGTAAAATTTCCCCATCAGCTGCTCCGGAGCAACCAGGTTCCGTTATCGTTGCTCCTGCAAAAATCTGACCTGGGCCAGCAACCGTAACATTCTCGAAAGTAACACACCCAGAGGCATTGGTTACCGAAACAATATAATCATCTGCGCAAAGCCCAGGGAAGTTTGTTGCGGCTCCAGGTCCGGCAACATTGCCACCTGAGGCATCTAACAATTCGTAAGTACATGGTGCATCAACACATGGAGATGAAGCATCTATTTCCCCATCGCAATCTCCAAAACAAGATTCATCTGTTACGGACGCAGTAAGGCTTTCTGCATTGATATCAGTTATACACCCAGTAAATGTTTCTGAGCAACCTGCGTCATCAGTTACAATAACGTCATAACATCCGGCTGGTAAACCAGGAGAATTGGATGTTGTTTGACCAGTACCAGTTGCTGGTGCTTGCCATGCATAAGTGTAGTTGGGTGTCCCACCTGAAGGGTTCACTGTGAGCGATCCATCAGAATTTGTACATGTTGATTGGCCAACCGTGAATAGCGCTGTGATCTCCGGATTCTCTGTGAGAACAAAATTAAAAGTTCCGTTACAACCATTAGCGTCGGCAATGTCAACCGAGTAGTTTCCTGGACCGAGGTTGCTAATAGTAGAAGTAGAAACCCCAGTTTCACTAAATCCTGTAGACCAGTCAATATCAAACCCTGGTGTTCCTCCTGTTACATTCACAGTTGCCGAGCCGGTGCTGTCTTCAAAACATCCTGCGCTTACTGTAACCAGGCCAGAATTAATTGGTCCGGGAGTGGTTACTGTAACAGGCACATCCAATGTACAGCCATTCCCATCGGAGATGGTTGCGGTATAAGTTCCATCGGCTAGATTAGTCGCGGTATTTCCAGTTTGGTTACCAGTGGTTGGATCCCATTGGACGCTAAGAACCGGAGTTCCTCCTGCCGGAACAACGGTTGCTGAACCATCCGCATCCCCATCACAGGTTTCCGGTGTTGAACTTGAAGTAGCACTGATGATCGTAGGATCAACAATAACTACAGTATCATCCGGTATAAGTACACACCCATTTTGGTCGGTTACTTGAACCGTATAGGTACCAGCTGCAAGATCAACTGCGGTTTGGCTGGTTTGAGGCGGAACTAAATCCGTACCACCTTGTTGCCAGTTATAAGTGTATATTCCTCCTCCTCCGGCTGGTGATGCCGTTGCGGTAGCATCCGTATCACCGTTACAAAGCAACGGAGTAGAGCTAATCGTATTGGTGATAGCCGCAGGCGTACCAATTGTAGCGGATGTAGCTCCAATAGAACACCCGTTTTGGTCGGTTACTGTTACATTATATGATCCCGGACAAAGACCGGTAGCTCCCTGGGTAGTTTGCGTAGCTGCATCATCCCATTGATAGGTATAACCGCCAGCTCCACCAGTAGGCAATGCAGTTCCTATACCATCACACAAGCCGTCGCAAGTGGCATCTGTACCCGTAGTAGACACGAACATCTGCGCCGCGGTATCCACAGCAATAGATGCCATAGCAGAACATCCCTGCCCATCCGTTACCGTTGCTGTGTAGGTTAAATTACCACACAAGTTAAACGCGGTTGCGGTGTTCTGCGTTGACGGATCATCCCATAAATATGTATAAATACCATCTCCCCCGCTTGCCGAAACAGTAGTGGTTCCATCGCAAGCATTGTAACATTGTTCTGGTGTGGTTGACATTGATAGTGTCAATTCATCACCATCCTGGATGGTGAATGCCTGAGATGAAATACATCCAGTTGCCGTGTTGGTAACGGTAACAGTATGTGAGCCTGCTGCCATTCCAGTTTCAGTATTGAGATTACCCCCTGTCGACCAGGAAATATTACAATCCGCGGGAGATGTACTACATGTAAAAATTACCTCGGCAATACCATCCCCGTCTCCTAAACAAGTTTCATCCTGAATTACGTTAACTGAAATAGCTTCACCGGCTGGGTTGCTTACGCCAGCAGCAAAAGTAGCCATACATCCGTTATCATCAGTAACCTCAACCGTATAAGCCCCTGCACACAAATTACTTTCGGTAGTTCCCACGCCAAGTGCGGTTGGAGTCGAATCGAACCACTGATAGGTTAGCGTTCCGGTGCCTCCGGATGCCGAAACGGTAGCAGAACCATCACAAGGTACCAAACCACAAGTTGCCGAGGTGGTTGATGTAGTTCCGGTAATCTCGGTTGGTTCTCCGATCGTAACAGAATCTGTAATGGTACATCCATTGTCGTCTGTTACTGTCACTCCATATGTTCCTGCCGCAAGACCTGTTGCCGGGTTTGTTGTCTGGCTTCCGGTAGCAGGATCCCAAAGATAGGTGTATGGGGAAGTTCCTCCGGATTCGGAAATCAAAGCCGAGCCATCGACACCATCGAAGCATATAGGTTCGGTTGGCGTTATAGTTAACCCAAGTGCAGTTGCTTCGCCCACTACAATACCACTCACCACTATCGAACATCCATTACCGTCCGTAACAGTAACACTATAAGTACCAGCGCATAGCCCAACTGCCGTTGGAGTAGATTGATTTCCGGTACTCGCATCCCATTGATAAGTATACGTTCCTGTTCCGCCGGCGGGAGTTACCGTGGCGCTTCCATCACACGCTCCGTTACACAATGCCGGAGTCGTGGAGGATGATGCAGTTACAGCGGTAACTGGATCGATAGTTGCACAGAACGGACCAACGGTACATCCGAGTCCATCTGTTATATCCACACAGTAAGTACCAGGAGCCAAGCCTGTAGCAGGGTTTGTTGTCTGACTTCCGGTACTCGCATCCCACTGATAGTTATACGAACCATCTCCACCTGAAGCCACAACCGAAATGGACCCTAAATCTCCATTACACAGCAGCACATCTGGTGTAATAGTAGCTGTAATTTCCGTAGCCGCGTCAATTGTAAACGGCACAGCTGAAGAAGTACACCCATTTACATCGGTAGCCGTTACGGTATAAGAACCAGGAGTAATTCCGGTATCTGTATCCGAAGTTTCTCCTCCGTCTGAAGTCCACGTATAAGTGATTGGTGCAGTTCCATTGGTCGGAGTGGCAACTGCCATACCATCGTCTGCGCTAAAACACGATTCATCTGTTGCTGAAACCACCAGCGTGATTTCGGGCTCCTCACTGATTGTAAACATTTGGGGACCAAAAGAACACCCGTTACCGTCTGTAACGGTAACCTGATAGTCGGCTGCACAGAGTGCATTTTGAGAAGCATTTGATCCGGGATCAAAATCAAAGTTGGAGTTGGTAATGTCATCCCAGACAATGGTATAGTTGCCATCTCCCCCACTGGGAACTAAATCAGCAATTCCATTACAGACTCCAAAACAGGTAGCATCCGTAGTTGTCAGAGGGGCATCCATTGGTGGATTTTCCAACACATCGAACAGCACCGGTGCCGAGCGACATCCATTATCATCTACAAGTTCCAAATAATACTGTGCCGCACAGAGTCCATTAATATTGTCCGCAGCCGAACTTTGCACCAATACATCCGGGGTGCCCACCATAAACCAATCATACGTATAAGGTGTCACACCGCCCGTTGCTCCAAATGCCTGAGCCGTTCCATCACAGAAACCATTACACGTCACATCTGTAAAGGTGACATTGGCCGTAATTGAAGGGTTTTCGGTGACAGCAATCGTATCAGACGAAAACGCACATCCCGTTGAAAGATCTACAATCGAATCAAAGTACAGGTTAGAGCACAATCCTGTTATGGTGGCGGTAGTTCCTCCGGCAACCGCTATCGGAGTGGATCCAGGCAACATATACCACTGGTGAGTAAACGGCCCAACACAACCAACTATGGTTACTGATGCTTCACCGTCACAAACTCCTCCACATGAAGCGGGTACTGCAGAAGTAGTCGCAACACATCCTGTCGGATCAATTAATACTACAGTCTCAGTATATTGACACCCATTGTCATCCTGAACCACAACATTGTACGTTCCGGCTCCAACAGAACCAAATGTAAACGGACTAGGCGCCTGAGTAAATGTTGCCCCCCCATCGGTGCTAAAGAAATAATCCGTTCCGCCGGCAGGTGTACCTCCGGTTGCAGTTATGTCGATTGATCCGGTTCCTCCTGCACAATTTGGTTGAGTTATTGTAACGGTTGCGTCCAAAACCGTAGGGCCACTAAACGTAATTGTTGAATCTACTGAACATCCTGAACCATCGGTTACCGTCAACGTAACCGGCGAATCGCTTGGGCAAAGCCCTGTTTCTGTGTCTGTTGTGTTTAAACTAGAGGTCCAGGTATAACCATAACCTCCGGTTCCTCCTGAAGGATTCGCTTCTATTGATCCATCGCAATCGCCAAAACACGTTTCCTCAGTAATCGTCAGATCAAGAATAATCTCGGTAGGACCACTTACGGTTTCCGTGAATAAGGTGTCGGTACATCCTGATGCGTCAAGAACAACTACATCATAATCTCCCTGACACAAACCTGAGAAAGTATTGCTTGCTAAAAAGGGAGGGCCGGGTGGGATTAAATGATAGGTATAACCTCCTGAACCTCCGGATGCATTCACTACAATTTCACCGTCACAATCCGCAAAGCACGTTTCATCGGTAATAGTAGTAGTTGTGATCAATGGAGTCGGGTTATCTAAAAAGAAGAAAGCCGTGTCAGTACATCCATTGTCATCGGTAACGATAGCGGCATAGTTAATGGGTCCGCACAATCCACTAATACTATTGCCATCCGGTCCGGCGGAGGCATATCCCGCGTCAACATCCCACCACGAAACTGTAAGCGTTCCGGTTCCCCCTGTTGGAGTAGCTATGGCACTACCATCACAAGCGTTAGTACAGGTAACCGGGGTTTCTACAACCGTAATATTCAAAGCTGGTGCTGCGGTGATCGTAAAGGTTTCCGAGGCCGTACAATTATTATCATCTGTTACAATCGCAACATAGTTGTCTGGACATAGTGAAGAAATCGACCCACCGGTACCAACCAGGTTTGGAGCCGGATCAAAGTGCCATTCTACCGTTAAGGTTCCGGTTCCACCGCTGACTACTGATGTTGCCGCCCCATCGCATGCTCCAAAACACTGCTCATCGGTAGGGGTAACTGTTATTGTTACAGGTGGAGGGTCTATAAGACAAACAGTATCTGACAACACCACACAGGTTGGCGTAAGCGCATCCGTAATCTCCACATAATAGCAGTCTGCCGACAATCCTGTGGCGGGACTAGCTGTTTGGCCCGTGGATATTCCCGCATCGTTAAACCATTCAATTGTATACGCTCCTGAACCACCTACAATGGTAACAGAAGCTTCACCGCTATTGGCAGCATTACACAATGGATCAACGCCAGAAGTAGTACCAACCATTTGTGTTGGTTGATCTACGGTAACCGTGTCAGAATTTTGAACACACCCGTTGTCATCAATATGCTGTACAAAGTAGTCCCCTGGACACAGGCCGGTTACAGGACTGGTAGTTCCTTGGGCAACATCCGGAGGACCAATTAAGAATAACTCTGAGGTAATTGTTCCCGTACCGCCCGCTGCAGTCCACGAAACCTCGCCATCGCAAGTGCCAAAACACGTTGCATCCACTTCCGAAGTCGTGAATGTAATTGCAGGAGGTTCTGTGACGGTAAACACGGCAGAAGTATCAATACATCCTGAACCATCTGTAACTACAGCGTAGTAAGTTCCCGCACAAAGTGAGGTCACGTGTTCCGTATTGTTACCAGGATTTGTTAGAAACGAATCATCAGTTGCATCATGCCATTGATATCCAAATGGTGCAGTACCACTTAGTGCCACAACTTCGAGCTCTCCAATACACACGTTGTTACAGACCAGATCCACCTGATTCACCAGCCCAACTCCGAGGGCAGGTGGCTCGGTGACCGTGAAGTTGTCCGTAAAAGGGCAACCATTATCGTCTGTGATTGTAAGACTCCCCGCTCCATCACACAAGTTAAATATGGAATCTGTTCCATCACCAGAGGGCGTCGCCGCTCCATTCCAATCATACGTCCATCCAGCCGGGTTACCTGTTCCTCCTGAAGGGTTTGCAACCACGCTACCATCGCAAAAGTCGCTACAAGAAGCATTGGTTACACTAAAATTTAAATCAAAGGGAGCAGGATCCTGAATGTCCACGCTGTCGATAATTGTACAACCATTATCATCCACAATTTCTACCGTATTTTCACCAACACATAGCTGGGTTGGATTGGTTCCGGTTTCACCACTCTCAGGCCATGTCACCACCAATGTTCCGGTTCCACCACTGGTGTTAATGAATACTTGTCCATCGCAAGAATCGGGACAAGAAGGATCGAAGGTTGCCTGAATTGAAAACGTAAGTGGAAACGGGTCAATTAAACTTTCTCCATCGGAACAAGTTTCATAAACCACTCCAGGTACAATTGCCTGCGAAGAATCAATACAGGTTATGGTGTATGAACCAGCGCACAGCCCCGGATAAACCGTTTGAGTTGTGTACGGCCCTCCCGGAGGGAAAATACCCCCTGCTATCTGGCAAGAATATGGGCCGGTTCCAAGTGGGCCTCCATCATTGTCAAATGGCGTAACGGTAATCTCTCCATCACATTCCCCGTTACAACTAATATCTGAACCGTTGTAATTGGAAGTGATACTTACATCAACTGTAAACCCTTCATTACAAGTCGTGGTTCCTCTCGGCAGTACTGAAAGGAAACCACCAATTCCTATAGCCTTCGACAGATCAGCGCCCGCTTTGTGGAACAGCTTTGCATTTCCGTTATTTAAACTCAAATTGCCATTCTCGATAATGGTAATGGAGTGATTGTAATGAACGTCCGAATTTCCAAAATCCACGTCTGTTATCTGACTTGACGGAATCTCTATAATGTCTGCAAATACGGGATAGCCATTCGACTTGAATTCACCTTTCGAAATCAGCAACCTGCTCTGATTACCCGTTGTAGCTAACAAATCCTCCAGACTATACTTTCCGGCAAACTCGATGTTCCTGGTAAAGACAGTTTCAGCCGATTTAAAGGTGCTACCAGCCTTGCCGGTCAACACCAAATTTGCTACTGAAAATGCGTCGATAGATTTAGTGCAATAGAAGTCCCCCTTAACTGTTAACGTATGATTACCTGCATCTTTAAACCAAACTCGTTGATTGACCCCCTCGTAAAAAAACGCTTTGATTTCGTGGTCAGTCTCGAAACTAATTTCGGAATACAAAGTGAATGAATTCTCATCAAAATGCACACGATCGTTTGCACCGGGCACACCTGCTCCTCCAGGTCCACCTGAGCTGGAAGCCCAATGAGAGATGTCTCCCCAATTACCTGAGTTGTTAACCCAATAGTAATCGGCAGAGTAGGCATACGACGAGGCACATACCAAACATAGGAATAGTAAGGGGGTAAAAAGGCGTCTAATCATCACAACCAAAATTAATGGTATCGTTCAAAACAGAATAGTAACTACGGTTAATATGGCAAAAAGTTCCTCTTTTGCTGGAACTTCTTACTACGTAAATTATACTAAATGTAATGGAAAGACGTACCTCGGATCATTTTCGTTGCTCAATTATTACACATGGAAGTGTTTAAACCGCCATTAAAAATGATGAAACTAGTCGAAAACCGGACAAGAAAAGCTATCTCCTCCAGCAACATTACAAGTATATAGTCCGATTACTATTTCATGCGTGTTGGAGCTTGCCAATCGAACGTTCGACGTAGTTAGATCAAAGGAATAACCTAGCGTAAAGTGTTTTAGAAAATGAACTTTAAACATTGCGGCCAGGGCATCTGTGTTACGGTAACTAAACCCAAACTGGAAACGATTATCATAGTCTACCAAAAGATTCAAATCTAACGCAGGTACACTAAGTGGTGTGAATTTGATCATGGCTGAGGGTGTGTAAGACAGCTTTTGATCTGCTGCAAATTTATAGCCCCCAAGCAACTCAAAATGGTGTTTAAATCTGTTATTTCCGGTTCCATACCCTTTGATTCTGTTAAGTAGCAACTGACGAATATCAAATCCTAAAAAAAACTGTTCGTTGTATATGAAGATTCCCGGGGTAAAGTCCGGCCAAATAATAACTGCACTGCTTGCATTAACGGCCGGATCCGGCCCCTGCCAATATTGAGCATCTCCGGCTCTGAAACGAAACTGCTGAATACCACCATATACTCCTGCCGAGGCCTTTAAATCACGCATTATGCTGAAATGATAGGCATAAGCAACATATAGTTTTGTGGTGCCCGTCAGCCCCATATTATCAGATTCTACCTTTGCCCCTATACCATGATGACTAAATGGGCTCTTTGATCGTTTGAATTTCAGTCGGCTGCTAATGGTGGCAAAAGCTGTTCTTGGCGCCCCTTCAAAACCGACCCATTGGCTCCGGTAACCTATTTTTACGTCAACACATTTCTTCATCCCGGCCATTGCAGGATTAATCGCCATGTAATTGAGCAAGTATTGGGTGTACTGTGGTGTTTGCTGTGCATATACCACAACCTGCGACGCCAATAGTGCTATTAGAATTATCCTTCTCAATAGATCAATTCAATAAATCCGTTGTAAACTCCATCGTCGCTCGCATCTGTATTCAATTCTATGATGTAGTAGTATGTTGCCGGCGGCAACGCTTTGCCTAAGAAAGTTCCGTCCCAGTCATTTTGATACCCGACTTCGTTTAGAACTCTCTGACCCCATCTGTCATAAACAGAAACTTTGGCAGATGGATATAGGTTAATTCTCAATATCACCCAGGTATCATTATACCCATCCCCATTTGGCGTAAACGTATTTGGCACTGCAATTGGCTCAATAACCGTTACGGTAACCTCATCGGTTTCTTCACAACCTGATGCGGTGGTTGCTGTAAGGAAATAGGTAGTTGTTTCACTTGGAGAAGCAACTGGATTTGATGAAGTCGTACTGCTCAAGTCGGTACCCGGAGACCATGTTAGAGTCCCTGTGCCTGATCCATTAAGCGTTGTACTTTGCCCCTGCGTGATCACTACGTCATCACCTGCATCGACATCCACCTGTTCTACACTCAGGGCTATAGAATTACTCGTATACGGAGCAGGACACTGTGGCATATCCCCGCACTCCACTTCTACCTGTATGGAGGCATCCACCGTGGAAACGTGATTATAAATACTATCCACGCCAGTAGACACAAGAGTTCCATCCACATACCAATTGTATGTTGCATCGTCACAATCCGGTGTTTCGGCTGTAAATTCAACAACTTCGTTCTCGCATACATCCGTTGCACTTGAGTTAATAGTAACCTGATTTGGTGTTTCCACCCCAGGCCCCGAAGCCTCAATTGTGAAATTGCATTCCGCGGGGTCTGTAATCCCAGCTCCGTTAAAGTCTCCGTCA
The DNA here is from genome assembly GCA_965267315.1 of Parvicellaceae bacterium. Classification (GTDB taxonomy): domain Bacteria; phylum Bacteroidota; class Bacteroidia; order Flavobacteriales_D; family Parvicellaceae. The sequence continues at coordinate 1,238,082 of OZ253949.1, read as the reverse complement.
ATTTGAACATAATAGGTGGTATTTGGATCTAACCCTGTTGCGGATAAAGAGAGTGAACCGGAGGCTGTGGTACAATTTGAAACCAACGTATAAGTGCTTTCATCACACGGGGTGCCTGCTTCTATAATCACTCCCTGCAGTTCATCATCAAAGCCCGCTCCTGTTGCACAATTGATACCGGTTAAGTCAACATTTACATCACCACCTGAATCATTGGTTGTAAATGAAAACCAAACTGTGTTATCGAGCCCGAAGCAAAAATTTCCTGCGGTAGAAGCTCCGTCTGAACATCCCGGGCACGCATCAACTGTGGCATCCTGGTTAGTAGCCGTTATTGCCTCATTTGCACATAGATTGGTCGCATTAAGACAATTATCATTGGTAGGCTGTGCCCAAATACAACCGCACCAAAATATTAGTGCAGCACTCCAAATTATATGTTTGCCCTTGTCCATTTCCACCGAAGAGTGCAAAATTAGTGAAAATGGTAAGACCTTTCCACTTCTCTTTATCAAATCAATCGACGAACTTGACCAGAATACATATATTTGACGGTTTTGGTACGATTAATGTAAAGCATTGCATTAATTACAATGCGGACCACAGGTAAACACTGGAAATCCGGTAAAAGAATTGCTTATGAAACGTATTTTACACTTTTCCTTTTTTGCAATAATTATGTTGTTGGCAGCCACGCCAGCACAATCGCAATTCGTTAATTACGAGGACGATTCCGGATGGAATTTCGGCCTGAACATGGGCGCTACATGGCAACAAAGCGACGTAACAACCAGACCCGGATTGGGAGCAGGCTTTACCCTGGGCAAGGCAGTATATGAACGGCCGGGCGGGTTTCTGTCGTTCGATTTGAGGCTTCGGTATCTGTTAGGATACAATGCAGGAAAGGACCTGACTTTATCAACCGACGTTGATTCTGTTGGTATTTACAAAGACTATTTCAATTCCGGAATTTACCACAACCACAGTATGTTTATTCATAGCATGTGGGATTTGGAGGGCGTTCTAACTCTGAACCGTCTTCGCGAAAGAACCGGACTTATTCTATATGGTTTTGGAGGTTTGGGTGTAACCGGATATTCTCTCCGAACTGACCTGGAAGATGAATTTGGCAATCCATATGATTACTCTACGGTAAGTGATCAAACCACGGAAACAGATTTGGATTTAATGCGCGACGGGACGAATGAAACTGTAATTCATCGCGGTTATGAATTTATGCCTTCTCTGGGAGCAGGAATCGGGTACCAAATTACTCCGAGATTTTCCATGGGAATCGAGCACAAAATCAACTTCCCTTTACATGACAATTTAGACGGTGTGAACAGAACAGGTGGAGCTTTTGTAAATGATCGTTTACACTACACCGCAGTAAATGTACGTTGGAACCTTTTCCGCGGACGTGCAACCGTGAATCCTCCGGTGGTTACCAACCCTCCACCAGTAGATCCGGTAACGTCTGTTACGCCCCGTAACAAACCTGTGGTGAATATTATCAATCCAATGCATTCGCCGCACACCACACACAGTAATCACTACACAATTAAAGCAAATGTTTACTACGTAGATGGAGCGTCTAACATTACTTTCCGTCATAACGGTGTGATTAATCCCAACTTTACTTACAATGTAAACTCAAAGCGATTTACGAGCAACGTGCTTTTGGTTCCCGGAAAGAACGTTTTTGAGATTGTTGGAACAAATGAGTCCGGAATTGATAGTGATAGTAAGATTATTATCTATGAGCAGCAAATAATTAATACGCTTCCTCCTCCGGTAGTAACATTTACCAACCCAAATTCAAGCCCGAAAGAAGTAAGCAACAACTCCTTTACAATAACTGCTAATATTCTTCACGTTGCCGGTCCATCGGACATCACTTTTAGGGTGAATGGTGTTATTAATCCGGTCTTCAACTTCAATACTGCGAATAATATTTTCAGTTCGAATATTACGTTAAGTGAAGGGTACAATACAGTACAGATTAAGGGGGTTAACTCGGCAGGTCAGGACGTAGAATCTGTGAAGATCATTTACAAGAAGCCTGTTCAATTAAATCCTCCGGTGGTAAACTTTACAAAGCCAGCGTCTTCTCCGAAAAATGTTTCAAATGCGCTGTACAATGTTTTCTGTAATGTGCTTAACGTGGATTATCACCATCAAATTCAGGTTAGTTTGAATGGAACTACCGTTCCTTACTTCAACTTTAACCCAAGTACGCACGTTGTTAGCTTTCAGGCTAGTTTATTGGAAGGCTCCAACGTGGTTCAGGTGAGTGCAACGAACAATGACGGCTCAGACAGTGATGTGGCTACTCTGGTGTACAAGGCTCCCGAACAGACGCCTCCACCAATTGTGACCATTACGAATCCAACTGACAATCCGCACAATACGCTCGCATCTTCTGCCAACGTTTATGCGAATGTGCTTCACGTTAACGGCAAGAGTGATATCCAACTGAAAATTAATGGAACGATCTCAACGAATTTCACCTACAGTACGGTGACCAAAATTATGTCCATTAATACGGCACTGGTAGAAGGTTCGAACGTATTCAGTATAACGGCTACAAACAGTGTAGGTTCTGATAATGCAGGAGTTACCATTATATATAAGAAACCTGTATCTCAGCTTCCTCCGGTAATTTCGATAACCAAGCCGATCACAAATCCGTACAGCACTTCAACCCTGAATGAGGTGATTCATGCAACCGTATTAAACGTTCCGGATGCTTCCCATATTTCAGCAACATTCAACGGAATTAACACCAACGCATTTAGTTATGACCCGGCAAGCAAGAAGTTCACTTATAACGCAAACTTAATCGTTGGAGCAAATATTCTTGAAATCTCGGCATGGAATGATGTGGGTACTGCCGCTAAATCGCAAACCGTTATTCGAGTTGACGAAGCTCCTCCGTGTACTGATCCGGTGATTAGTATTACACAACCGGCAAGCAATCCGTTTGTGGTTAACTCACCAAAAGGCGCGGTGCTTGGAAAGATAACCAACGCTGCCAGCATAAGTGTAAAAATCAATGGTGTACCAACCAAGGGATACAATTACAATAGTGCCAGCGGAGCTTTCCAAATGTTTGACAACAGTCCGCAGGAAGGTGCGAACCTCTACGAAATCACGGCTGTAAATAATTGTGGTGAGATTAAAGAAGTAATCACCATTATTTATGAAAAACAAACTCCTCCATGCATTGAGCCAAGTATTGAACTGGATGCTCCGGATAGCTATTCGACTTCAACCAATGCTGAAACGTTTAGTTTTTCAGCCTTCGCAAGAAACGTTGAAACGAGAACAAAAATTACTTTGTCTCTTAACAACAATAATGTTCCATTTGTATTCGATCCGGTTACCAAGCAAGTGTCTGCCAACCTTACCTTAAATGATGGTATGAACATATTGGTTATTAACGGAACCAATGAATGTGGAACGGATGTTGCGACAATCAGAATTGACAAACGCAAAGTAGTAGGTGGCGGTTTAACATTCCCTCCAACTGTGAATATTACTGCTCCAGCGAAGCCTTCTTTTACTGCAACTGCTCCAAATGTTACAGTTGTTGCTACTGTTCAGAGGGTCAACAGTAAGAGTGAGATTTCCGTGAACATGGATGGTAATAATGTTAGCTTCACTTACAATGCAGGCTTAAAGCAGGTAAGTGTTCCGGTTACGCTAACAGACGGAAGTCATACTGTAGAAATTCATGTGGCCAATGCCAATGGAAGCGATGCGGATGAAATTGAGTTGGTTTACGAGGAAGAGGCGCCATGTGATCCGGTTTCAGTGTCTATTAATGCAGCGACTTTGGGTGGAACAAATGTTCAAAGTATGACCGGAAGTTTCAATGGTAATTCCGCAAATGCCAAGTTAATTGCGGTTAAGAAAGACGGAACCACGCATACCGACTTCACCTTTGATGCGACAACAGGTATGTTTACTGTGAACTACAGTTCATTAAGTGAAGGTGGCAACTCATTTGTTGTACAGGCATTCAATGATTGTAGCGAAGCTCAGGCTGAAACTACAATTAACTATGAGGCACCTCCTTGTGACAAGCCGAACGTTGTGGTTGCGGAAGACAGTGGAACGTCGGTAACAATTACCTCGGATAATGGAATGTTTACCGCGTTTATAGAAAATGCTATTTCGGCCGGTGTTAGATTAGGTGGTTCGGTTTACTCCAATTTTACTTACGATCCGGCGTCAGGTAACATGGTCATTAACTATAGCGGTCTTACGGTCGGGGCTAACGTGTTCACCGTTTATGGTGCCAACGAGTGTGGTGAAACCTCCAAGGATTACACCATCAACTACGAATCCGCTCCTTGCGACTTGCCTACTATTTCGGTAATGAGTCCAGGTTTAACGGCAGATGTAACGGCCTCGTCTGGCTCAATACTGGTTCGGTCAAATGACGCTACAAGTGTAAATGTAACTCTGAATGGAATTCACGTAAGTACGGTTAATTTCTCACCTGGCAATCCGAAGATTATTGTCAATTACGATGGACTTTCTACAGGAACAAATGAATGTGTAATTACGGTTCAAAACGACTGTGGAGTTTCTTCGGAAATCGTTACACTTAATTACGCGGGAGAAGATGATGGTTCAGGAGATCCTATTGTAAGAATGGATCCGCCGATTATTACTGTTCTCAACCCAGCCTCTAATCCATATACTGCTCCGGCAAACGCTCAGGCGGTACAGGCAAAGATTGAGAATTTCCAATTGACCAATGACATAGAGGTAAAAGTGAATGGAACCGTTATTTCAGGTTGGACCTATGACGAAACAACCGACTTGCTTGATTTTGTTGCCAATCTAAACAATGGTGCCAATCCAGTGGAGATTATCGCGACCAATGATTTTGGTTCTGATACGAAGGGTATTACCATCAACTATACGCCAGAACCATGTGAGGAACCAGTAATCTCAACGAACTCAAGCTTGATTTCGGTAGATGACCTTACCACTGTTCATACGGTTTCCATTAGTGATGCCACTGGTGTAACGGTTTCGATGAACGGGTCGGTTTACACGGATTTCAGCTATAGCACCACGTCGGGATTGCTTAACGTAAATCTGTCTGCTCTTAATTCTGGCACAAACACTATGCAAGTTGTGGCCAGCAACGAATGTGGAAGCATTACAGAAACATGGAGCGTTACATATACTCCCGCAACCGTTGGCCCCTGTGGACCAAGGTTCAATCCAGGGAACTCCGATTGGCAGTTTTGTTTAGTAACGCCGTCAGGCACCTATAATAGAGATGACTTAACTTCAGGCTTCTCTTATTCCGGACCTGCAAGCAGTGTTTTCTTTAAGCCAATTGCCGGTGGCGGCAGTGCTACTGTAGCCGGCGAAGCATATAACGTTATGCCTGGTGCTTACTACTTATTCGAAGGTAATCTGACCGTTGATGTTAGCAATAGTCATCCGGGATCGATGGGACACTGGGAAATCTGTTTAGAATCGAATACCAATCCGAGCTTTGGCAACGGATCAAAACGCCCGGTAAGCCCTTGCGAAGATGCGGACAAATCGAATGGTGGTGGAAACGACCAGGGTTCTGGTGGCAATGGCGGAACCAATAATGACGATGCAGCCAAAAGAGCTGAAGAAGAGCGAAAACGTGCTGAAGCGGCAAGAAAAGCAGAAGAGGCCAGAAAAGCTGAGGAAGCGCGGAAAGCCGAAGAAGCAAGAAAGAAAGCAGAAGCTGCCAGGAAAGCGGAAGAAGCAAGAAAGGCTGAAGAAGCGAGAAAGAAAGCAGAAGAAGCCAGAAAGGCAGAGGAGGCTAGAAAGAAAGCTGAAGCCGCGAGAAAGGCAGAAGAGGCTCGCAAAAAAGCAGAAGCAGCCAGAAAAGCTGAGGAGGCCAGAAAAAAAGCAGAAGCTGCCCGAAAAGCAGAGGAAGCTCGTAAGAAGGCCGAGGCCGCAAAAAAAGCAGCGGAGGCTAAAAAGAAGGCGGAAGAAGAAAAGAAGAAGGCCGAGGAAGAAAAGAAGAAAAAAGAATCTGGCACCAAGATTACCCCTAAAGGTGGCAACCTAAGAAGTGGTGGTGGAAACTAAGACCAGATTACAAACTAAAAACTCCGGAGTGTGCTTCGGAGTTTTTTTTATAGTACATGAACTAATCGGGTCCTTTGTACAACAAACACCTTAAGCCTAGATACGCTCGTGAATCAGATCCTGAACGATGGTAATGTAGCGCATAACCTCCAACAACCGATATCAGCCCTACGAGACTAAAACCTACGGTTGGTGTAAGTTGTGCATTCAGCCCACCGGAATCATACACCTCGAAACGAAAACCATACTGGAAAAACGTCTCGGTTCTGGTCCATTGCACGTATGGCTTGACTGAACCATTTGATCTTAATTCTATGTTGATACCTGCACTACCCTGATCCACCCGAACCCAACCAGATGGACCGGGATGCTCAAATAAACGTACGTAGCTGACTCCAAAGTTACATTCAAACCCTCGGATACTCCCAACACCAATATCTGCTCCCAACCTCCGGTTTTTGTTGGTTTGACCATGCGTTTGGGGAATCCCCAACAACATGAATACAACCAAAATCAGATGCTTTTTCATCTACTCAATGTTCGAGTTTAACAAAAGTCTCTAATCCTCCTACCTGATCTTCCAGCCATTGTTTCGCCTCAGCCAGCTTATCATCCGACAGCTCCCTATCCCTTGAAATTACATCGTATCCTCCCGCTGTAAATAGTGTTTTCTCGAACTTGATAATGGCCCAATCATCAGGTACATAGTGTACAATTTGCCAACGGCTTTTAAGAAAAAACAGTAGGCCCTTGCCTTTCCAAACAACTTTCCCTTCGGATTTATCAATCCACGTATCGTAACCCGTTATCGTCTTGCCCTTTCCTCGCTTGAAGTAGGTAACCTCATCCAAGACCCTGGGCTCTTTGGTATTTTCCAGAACCGTATAATGTAGCACTGGAGCCGTATTTTTTTTCTTTTTCCACATGGGAAAATTGGTGTAAACAATGTGCCATTTACCTTCGATATCCTCAAAAGAAATGGGCAAGCTGGTCGGTTGATCAGAGTATGATGACAACATCACGAGGACAAACCAGGTAATTGTGGACATGGGTAAAAAGATACGAATCGTGACCAAACCAAAGAATAAAAAAACTGCCTCCAGGAAATTGACCTGAAGGCAGTTTTTGTCTCACCTAAATTATAGCATTTAGCCCCCTTCGCTCCGGAACTTTCTGTAAGAAAGAAAACCGAATACCACGATGAGTAGCAAAATGAAAACCTTTGACCAAAACAACAATTCATTGGATAAACTCGGTTGATCTTCCGCCACGCCGCCAGCCATCAACAGGGCATCGGTAGCTTTGGCAGAAACCGAATTGGAAAACAGAAGTGTTACGAGGGCTATTATAGTAGGGCTAAATTTCATTGTATCCAAGATACCAGTTAAACAGGGCGATTACGTGGTATATTTGATAATGCATCAGGTCTGTCGGACTAACAGACCTTTACATCGGATGAGAAAATCAGAGCAAATTTAGTCTGGAGGTCAGTTCTTCCTTGTAGGCCTTTCCTATACTAATATGCTTCGTTCCCATCTTGATATATTGATCTTCGATTGTTTCGATTTTATCCAACCTTACAATGTAAGATCTATGCACGCGCACAAAATCATTTCCGGAAAGTTTCTCTGCAATCTCCTTCATAGTAGACAAAATCGTGTACCGGCCATCATTGGTATATATCTTCATATAGTTCCCCAATGCTTCAATGTACAATATGTCTTTAAGGTTGATCCTCACCAATCTGGAATCGGCCTTGATAAAAATACTGTCTCCTTCTGAAGAAATATTAGCTTTCTCAACTTTAAATCTCTGCTCCGCTTTATTGATTGCCTTCAGAAATCTTCCGTGAGTAAGCGGTTTCTGAATAAAGTCGGTTACATCGTACTCGTAAGATTCGGCAGCATATTCGGGATGAGATGTAATGAAAACTACCTGTGGGAGCGGATTTAGATTTTTGATCAACTCCATTCCATCCATCTTGGGCATTTCAATATCTAGAAACAACAAATCTACCGGCTCTTCCTGCAACACTTTGAAAGCTTCAACTCCCGTTTCACAACTAGCTACCAAGCTGTATCCGTCGGTATCCCGTATCAAGTCTTCCAGAATACTTCTTGATAATTCGTCGTCATCTACAATTACACAATTCATTGTTTCAGATTATTAAGTACGTTCTTAAGTTCTTCTAAAGCTAATAAACTTTCCTTTTCTACCTCTTCCACGATCGGAGCAATTTTGTCATACTGGCCTTCTCCTTGTTTTAGCTTTTCGAGTTCAAGCAGAAGCGGCATTACCAGGTGCATTCCCATATACCCAGCATTGCTTTTCATTTTATGTGCCGCTTTGGCTAATAACTCCCAGTCTTCATGATCAAGATGTGTTTGCATGGCTTCTACATCCTTCGGCACCGTTTCTATTGAAATCGAAACATACTTTACCAACTTTGCTTTATCGTGATTTACCAGTTTATGCAAGTCCTTTAAATTGGTTTTTATCCCTTCAAGGTTCACCTGATTCTGCTCACCATCCTCTTTTGCAGTAACATTTAAATTCAATAGCCGATTCAGTTCGTTCAGGTCAATGGGCTTCGTGAGGTATCCATTCATACCCACTTCCTCACATCGTTCTTCAATATCATCGGGGGCATAAGCGGTGAGGGCAATTATTGGAACTTCGGTAAGGTTCATTTTGGTTCTGATGTGATCCGCAAGCTGGTACCCATCCATTCTGGGCATTTGAATGTCCAGCAGAATCGCATCGAATGTTTTCCTTTCCAGCTTGAGAATTGCCTGTCTGGCATCTTCGGCTAAATCCACATGTACCGAATTTCCTTTGTCGGTGACCAAATCATAAAACAGCTCCCTGTTCAGTTGGTTGTCGTCTACATAAAGGATTGATAGGTCCTGAATTTCTTCCCGATCCTCTTGCTTCTCCTTTGCTGCCAGTTTTTTGAAAGTAATTTCAAACCTAAAAGTGGTTCCGGTTCCGTAAGTGCTTTCTACTTGAATCTCCCCTCCCATCAACTCTATCAACTGCTTGGTAATTGGCAGCCCCAGGCCGGTACCTCCATAATTGCGAGTGGTATGGATTGTTTCCTGCTCGTATCTGTTAAATATCTGCTTCAGACTGCTTTGCCTTATACCCTTTCCCGTATCCGAAACCGAGAAGGCGATTGTCGCCTCCCTGTCCGTTTCGGCAACCAGGTGAGCTGCTATTCTAATTTCTCCTTCCCGGGTAAACTTTACCGCATTGTCAGCCAGATTTAACAATATCTGATTCAATCGTACCGGGTCTCCCTTTAAATTGGTGGGAATTTCTTCATCGTAGTCATTTACCAGCTTAACATCCTTCTTGTGAAGTTTGAAAATGAGCGTATTGATAATGTTGTTTACAATGCTCTTGATGGGCAGCTGAATGGACTCCAGTTCAATAGCTCCACTCTCAATTTTGGAGAGGTCAAGAACGTCATTAACAATGTGCAATATGTTCTGCGCACTATGCTGAATGGTTTTCAGATATTCCTGCTGCTTGAGAGTTAGTTGTGTTTGCTCAAGTAGTTGCGCCACGCCTACAACTGCATTTAAAGGGGTGCGGATTTCATGACTTGTATAAGTAAGAAACTTCTCCTTTTCTTTTTCGGACTCTTCGGCCTTCTGTTTGGCTTGTTCCAGGTCGTTGTTAACTCTCTGCTTTTGCTGATTGACAAAGAACATGTAAGCCAGACCTCCGCATAGAATAATGAAAATGACCAGAATTAAAATATTCGTTTCTCTTTCTCTTTCCCGTCGTTCTGCTTCCTGTTCCTGCTTTTGTTTTAAAACCTGATTCTCCCTTAGAATCCGTTGACTTTCAAGTTGGGTTTCCAGCTCATCTATTTCGCTCACTCCTTGAGTGGCATGAACTAGTTTGAGGTATTGATATGCTTTTTCGTAGTCGTGATTTTCCTCGTACACGTCAGATAAAATCTGATACGCTTTAGTAATGTATTCCTTCTGGCCCACCTCAACAGCAAGCGCCAGGCTATTTTTAAATAGTATCAATGCCTCATCACTTTGGCCTCTGCGCTGTCGAATCATTCCGAGCTCGTAGCAAAGTGCCGCCTGCTTCTCTTTACGCCCTAGTGATTCGTTGATGCGCAAAGCTTTCTCGAACGCATCATAGGCCTGATCCCATTGTGATGATCTCAGGTAACCATTTCCTAAGCTATGATAGCAATCGGCAATTACGTCATCGTTCTTGGTAAGTTTTGCTGCCTCCAGTGCCTGCACAAAGTATCCAATAGCAGTATTGTTCTGTCCAAGATGGTTATACCACGCACCCAACGTAGAATTTGCCTCGGAGATGAGTTCATTGTTGTGAATGGTTTGCGCAGTACTAAGGGCCTCTTCTAAATGTTGCAATCCAATATGACTATCGGAAGCGCCTTTATATGTTTTTCCCAGCTGGAGCTTGCTTCTTACCCTGGTCTCCATATCGCCAATCTCCTCTCCAAGTGCATAGGCTTTATTGAAATAGGATCTGGCTAATGGGTCATTTCCAATTCCCAGTTCCAGTTGTCCAAGGGTTAAATATGCCCGAATCTGCCCCTCATTATTCTGAATATTTTGGAAAATGGTTAATGCGCGTTCTGCATGTTCCAGAGAAGACTCGATTTGAGCAATCCCCTGAACTTTACTGAGTTCCAGAAGCAGTTCGGCTTTTCGATAATGGTCGGTTTCTACGGAAAGTTGCTGTGAAATTATATTGGCCCGTTTAAGATTTTGCGAGGACGCGTTAACCGAAAACAAGCAAAGCAACAGTAGTAAGGGATAAAAGATATACCGTCTTATACCATCGCCGTATTCATTCCATTTAAATAAAGAAACCATAGAAAAGCCCGATACCTATTACCGAATTTAGTAGGGTTAGGTTTCAGCAACTCTAAATATAAGGAGTAAGCGATTAATAAACAGACCCAGAATCAGTATTTACTTCACCGTATCTCGGAACCTGCCTCCAATTGTTCCTCTGGCACCATAAAACTTAGTTTGCCTTCAGTGTCTTCGGCCATTAAAATCATTCCTTGCGACTCGATGCCTCGGATTTTTCTTGGGGCGAGATTCAGCAAAACGCTAATTGAACGTCCAACGATTTCCTCGGGTTTATAGTGTTCTGCTATTCCGGAAACCACGGTTCGCTGATCGATTCCGGTGTCTACCTTCAATACCAAAAGTTTATCGGCATTTGGGTGTTTAGAAGCTTCCAGAATCTTGCCAACCCGGACATCCATTTTCATGAACTCTTCAAACTTGATTTCTTCTTTCATTGGAGGAAATTTAGAGGTTAGGGTATTTGCTGACTTAAGTTTTTCAATCTGTCCTTCGATCAGGGCATCATCAATCTTTGGAAACAAGACCTCGCTTTTACCTAGCTGATGCCCCTCTTTTACCAGGTCTGCGCGCCCAAGATCGGCCCATGAAGTTGGTTGAAGGTTCATCATCTTTCTTAGTTTCTCTGCTGAAAAAGGCAAAAACGGGTGGAAAGCAATGCTCAGGTTGGCGGCAATTTGCACGGCAACATTCATTATGGTAGCAACCCGATCCGGATCGGTTTTTATTTGCTTCCAGGGTTCGGTATCGGCAAAGTACTTATTCCCCACCCTGGCCAAATTCATTGCTTCGGCCTGCGCCTCTCTGAACCGGAAATTGCTTAAATTCTTATCTATCTTCTCCTTAATTGATGATAGGTCTACCAAAGCCTCCTGATCTATGGGTAATAGGTTCCCTTTTCCCGGTACAATACCCTGGTAATACTTGGCAGACAGCACCAAGACCCGGTTAATAAAGTTTCCAAAGATGTCTGCTAACTCATTGTTATTACGGGCTTGAAAATCTTTCCAGGTAAACTCACTGTCTTTACTCTCCGGCGCAATGGAACAAAGCACATAACGCAGTACATCTTGTTGGTCAGGAAAATCCTGCAGGTACTCGTGAAGCCAAACCGCCCAGTTCCTGCTGGTAGAAAACTTGTCTCCTTCCAGATTTAGGAACTCATTTGCCGGCACATTGGTAGGAAGTATATATCCTCCGTGTTCTCTGAGAATGATTGGAAAAATTATGCAATGGAATACAATGTTGTCTTTGGCCAAAAAATGAACCAACTCCGTACTTTCATCTTTCCAGTAGGGTTCCCAGTCTTTGCCGTTGTCTTTAGCCCACTGTCTTGTGGCACTTATATAACCAATTGGTGCATCCAGCCACACGTACAACACTTTACCATCTGCGCCTTCCACAGGAACCTTTACGCCCCAATCCAGGTCCCTCGTCATTGCACGAGGTTGAAGTCCGCCATCAATCCAGCTTAGGCATTGTCCAATTACCTGGTTTCGCCATCTCGAAGCATCATGATGCTGCTCTCCATTTAGCGTCCCATTCCTGATCCACTCTGCCAACCACTTCTCATGATCCTGCATAGGTAAATACCAGTGCGAAGTAGTTTTCAAAACCGGAGGCTTACCACTCAGCGTAGATACGGGCTTTATTAACTCTAGCGGGCTTAGCGTGCTACCACACTTTTCGCATTGGTCTCCGTAAGCATTAGGATTGTGACACTTGGGACACTCGCCTTTCACATAACGATCGGCCAAAAACTGACTATGCTCCTCGTCGTAAAACTGTTCGCTTTCCTCTACGGTGAAAGAACCCTTTTCATTAAGCGTTTTAAAAAAATCTGCTGCGGTTTCGTGATGAATGACCTCAGATGTACGATGATAAATATCAAAGCTGATACCGAAATCCTTAAATGACTGGTTGTTGAGTTGATGATATTGATCTACAATTGCCTTTGGAGTGGTATTTTCCTTTTTCGCTCTGAGGGTAATGGCAGCCCCGTGTTCATCCGAACCACAGATAAACAATACATCCTCTCCCTTGCTTCGCAGGTAGCGCGCATAAATATCAGCCGGAACATAAACACCCGCAATATGACCAAGATGCAACGGGCCATTTGCATAAGGAAGCGCCGCCGTTATTGTATGTCGTTTACCACTCATCCTGTAAAAATTCGCCCAAAGATAGCAATGAAACACCACTCATGTAGTTCTGCCGAAAATTGAAACATTAGGACATTCAAAAGCGTTTATTATATTAGTAGCAATGTGCTATCAATTTAATATCACGTATCATGAATAAAGAAAAAGAAATAAAAGGTTTGCCCGGAGCCCTGATGTTTATCCTGGTATTGTTAATTTTTGGCGCAGCAATTAGTAGTGCAATTCTTACTCAAAAGCCTGGTTTGGGAGCAATCGGCATTTTAGGCTTCCTAATGCTTCCCGGCTTTTTTGTGGTTTCACCAAACGGCTCAAGAGTATTGGTTTTCTTCGGAAAATATGTAGGAACCGTCAAGAAAAACGGCTGGTATTGGGTGAATCCATTGTACACCAAGCAAAAGATATCTCTTCGTGCAAGAAACTTCGACTCGGAGCGAGTAAAAGTGAATGACAAACTAGGTAATCCGATACTTATCAGTGTTATTTTGGTGTGGAAGGTAAAAGATACCTATGCAGCTGCTTTTGATGTGGATGATTACGAGCATTTTGTGCGGGTTCAAACTGACGCGGCTGTCAGAAAGTTGGCTGGAATGTACAGCTACGACAATTTCGACGACCCGACGGAAATCACCCTGCGTTCTGGCATGGACGAAGTTAATCAGGCCCTGGAACAAGAGTTGGATGAGCGGCTTACCATAGCTGGCATAGATGTACATGAGGCCAGAATCGGGTACTTAGCTTACGCCCAGGAAATTGCCAGCGCGATGCTAAAGAGACAGCAAGCGACTGCCATCGTATCTGCCAGAATGAAAATTGTTGAAGGCGCAGTTGGTATGGTGGAAGCTGCACTGGATGAACTTTCTAAAAAACAGATTATTGACCTGGATGAAGAAAAGAAGGCCGCAATGGTAAGTAATCTCATGGTGGTATTATGTTCAGACAAGGATACAAGTCCTGTAGTAAATGCTGGCACGTTGAATCATTAAAATGGAAATGAGGAAGGCGAGACTACTACATATGAATTCACATTCAAAATTTAAGCATGTCTATGTATTTTAAAGAGGAACAACGATTTGCGAAATCAACAGCGGGCAAGATAGCCTCGGTTGCAATGATTGTAGCCGGGCTACTTCCGTTTGGCATAGTGTTGTTATCGGAAAAAGACATGAGTGCAAAACCTGAGGTTTGGTGGATTCTGGGAGGTACGGCACTTCTTATTGTTTTGCTGGTATTGGTTATGATGCAGTCTAAACTGAAAGTAAAAATTACGCGGGATTATTTGGAGTATAGTTATCCTCCGTTTGTTCGGAGGCCCAAGCGAGTTCTTTGGTCGGAAGTGGAATCGGCCACTGTAAGAAAATATTCTCCGATGAAGGAATTTGGTGGCTACGGATATCGTAAAATTCCAGGGGCGAATTCTGTTTGTTTAAACGTTTCAGGTAATATTGGTCTGGATTTACGACTGAAAAACGGACATCAACTTGTGCTGGGCACCCAAAAAGAGAATGCAATGAGGTACACGGTAAATCAAATACAGGAAAAACTTGGCTAAGAAAAAACCATTTGTACTCAGATTGGATCCGGAGCTTTTGAAAGCTGTAGAAAAATGGGCTTCTGATGAATTCAGAAGTACCAATGGGCAGATGGAATGGTTGATTAGCAAAGCATTAAAAGAAGCCAAGCGCTACCCAAAGAAGAAACCTGACGATAATAATAGACCAAACCAAACATAGTGCTAACTACCCATTGGTACTCGTACCTAACAATTCATCAAAACACCTTGGTTAGTTCACAACAATTGACAATCTCGCACCTGTATCGGTTTTCAACAGGTAGCATCCGCTAACCATATCATCAACATCAATTCGGATAATTTGACTATTATTTTCTATCCCGGTGCTTTTAACCAAACATCCCTGAAGCGTATACATATTAAGTGTCTTCGCTTCTCCAAAATTTCCACTTACGCTAATCATGTCGTTGGCAGGATTTGGATGCGCTATTAGATATAGATTGTTATTCGATTCTAGGCCAACACTTGACAGATTAACTTTGGCTAATCCTCCTCCAGATACCGCAGCCCAGAAATAACTTGACCCGCCCTCTGCCATATCGGCTATTCCACCATAAGGCAAGCTGGAATTTTGGTAGTCATAAAACTCCCAAGTTGTACCATTTAAGTGCGCAAGACCTGGGTCAAAGCCTCCGGTACCAACCCACAATTCACCTCCTCGTATGAAAACCGAAAGCAGGTCATCAGTCGGAATACTTGAATTGGCCGTAGAAATATAGGTCCAGCTAGTACCATTAAATTCACCCAAACCTCCTCCATATGTTGCGACCCATACGCTTGCACCCTCAAAATGTACATCTCTCACATCGTTATGAGGTAGTCCATCAGCAGTGGTTATTGTAGTCCATGTACTTCCATTAAATACACTTAATCCCGCACCAAAAGACGCAACCCAAATTTCCGTGCCATTTGAAAAAATGTTTAAATTCAAATTTGACACTAGTCCATCAGAGGTCGAATAAGTCGTCCAAATGCTGCCATCGAAACTGGCAACGCCATTAAGGGTAGACACCCAAATGAGCCCACCACCATCTTCACATACCCCAGAAACTGCATCTCCCGGAATATTTGAATTTGAGGTGGTATAAGTTGTCCAATTCGTTCCATCAAAATGTGCCAAGCCGGCGTCTGTAGCGAACCACTCTTCACCACCCGAATCAACAAACACATCATTTACGTGGTCAGATGGTAAGTCCGCAGTACTCTGGTATACCGTCCAATTCACTCCATCAAAGCTGGCAGCGCCATTACCGGGCGAATTTGTGGCGCACCATACGGCACTCCCATGACTATCTAACCGCTGAACATTGTTGTGTGGCAACGAACTGTTGCCGGTATCATACAGAGTAAAAGTAACCTGCGCAAAATTTGAAGTTGATATACCCAAACTTATTGCAATTAGGTAAAGTTGTTTCATAAGTAGTAGAGTTTAAATGATTACTGGTAATAAATATCATAAATTTTTGGCTTCAAGCTTATCGCTTAAGCTGAACGCGATTAGCTAACGTTCACACGCAAGGTACGAAAACCATGCTGTTGATGTAGAAAGGATATATTAGCAGTACGGGAATTTGGTTAAAATCAAACGGTACAATTACTTTTCTGCATAACGGCCTAACAAATTATAAAACCCAGATTGAAAATGATCATTCCTCAGAGACTTAAAACAGGAGATACTGTTGCAATTGTTTCCACAGCAAGAAGCATCGACTCGGATAAGTTAAACTTTGCTACCACATTAATAGAATCCTGGGGGTTGAAGGTGCTTCATGGGCCAAATCTTAGTATGGTCAGCAATCAATTTGCAGGGACTGACCAGCAACGAGCTGATGACCTCCAGTGGGCAATCGACCATCCGATGGTAAAAGCCATTATCTGCTTTCGAGGCGGGTATGGCACCGTCCGCATTTTGGATCTGGTGGATTTCGAGCCATTCAAAGCCTCACCAAAGTGGATTTGCGGCTACAGCGACGTAACGGTGCTTCACCAAAAACTGGCAACCTTGTGTATCGCTTCTCTGCATTCTACCATGCCCATAAATTTCAGCGAAAATACCCATGAGGCAACTGACAGCTTGCGCAGTGCGCTCATTGAAACCCCAATTGAACTAAGTGCGAAACCTCATGAATTGAATAGATTCGGTTCGGTAACTGCACCGGTAGTTGGCGGTAATCTATCCATTATTTACAGCCTGGGAAGTACGGATATAGATTTGTATACCGACGGAAAAATATTGCTGCTTGAAGATCTTGACGAATACCTCTACCACATCGACCGGATGATGCAAAACCTCTATCGAAGCGGCAAATTGTCTAAGCTAAAGGGACTTATTATCGGTGGGATGACCGATATGAATGACAATACCATTCCATTTGGAAAAGCTCCTGAGGAGATTATAGCCGAAGCCGTTTCCAGGTATAAATTCCCCGTGGCTTTTAACTTCCCCGTAGGGCACATCAACAACAACCAAACTATTGAACTCAACGGCTGTTTGTATGAACTGAAAGTCACTTCAAACCTATCTGGCTTAAAACCAATTAAATAACCAATCGTAATTGGAGTGATTAACTGCAGTTGATCTGACGTAAACTTTTACCTAATTTTACTATATTAAAAGTCAAACCAAACCGCTAAACAATGGGCACCGAAAGTCCAATTACAATTATTTTGTTCTTTGTCGGCGTTTGCTTCATTATAGCTAGTGTCTGTATGCTAATTGCGCCACCTGGTAAGATTAACAACACTTATGGATACCGAACCAAAAGATCCATGAGGAGTCAAACTGCATGGAAAATTGCGCAAAAATACTCTGCCATGAGGATGCTTGAATCGGGAGTAATTTCTTTTGCCATATGCTCTATAAACTACTTTGTGTCACCAAGATTAACACTGGCTATGCACATCATAATTGTAGCAATCGTTATAGTTCTCGCGATGCTGAATGTATTTCTTAGAACCGAATCCCGATTGAAACGGTATCACCGTTAATGTTCTCCCTACCCTTTGTGTTTCTCAAACTTTGTATATCCTGCCGGGATCTCAAATTTTGTTTTGTCAATGGTTTTTGGCACAACCTTACGCGTCTCTAATTTAGATATAAGAACACCCTGACTATTGTATTCTTCCGCGAGCATTGGGAAGAAACCATTGGTGCCGTCAATCATCTGCCAGTAAACAGCTGTTTTCTCGGCACGGTTTAGAGCCTTTAAAAGAGGATTTAGGAAATTATAATCTCCCTTTGTCACCCAGTACACCACTTTTCGGCCTTGTTCTTCACAGTTTACTACCCATTTTGTACATTTTTTTCCTGCGATGGTCTTGGTGGTTTTTGTTTTCTCAATCGTGATGTTAGCCGTTCGTGCCGGACGACGATTTTTCGCTTCGATGTACATTTTTCGCTCTACACTAAGCGCGTTGATATCGCCCGTTTTCGTGTTGATCAACTCAATTCCGTCAAGTTCTTCGTCATCGCCGTATTCCTCAATCCGCACGTTTTCGTCCTTTACGAAGTACTTGAAGTGAACACTTTCACTATTTCTTATTTTATAAAAGTCAATGACCCCTTCGAAATCCTGACCAAAACTGGTGGCAATGAATGAACAAGCCACCACCAACACCATAAGTCGGGCGAAAATTGAGTGAATTAAATGGAATTTATTTTGTGCTAACATACCTTCAGAATTACGTACTAAAAATATAAATTTAGAGTGCCGGGTACAAGTTTCATTCCAGTTTAGACCAAAACCCTGAAAAACGATTCGCATATAAAGCTTGGACAACAAGGAGAAAATATTGCTATCCAATATTTGTTGGCTCGAAATTATAAGATCCTCGAAACCAATTGGCGGCACGAAAAGGGTGAGTTAGATATTATTACCCGCGTGGGCAACTTTCTTGTAGTGGTTGAGGTTAAAACGCGCAAATCCAATCTCTTTGGAGAACCTTTTACCCATCTCACTGAAAAACAGGAACAAAAGATTGTCGAAACCGCAGAGGTTTATTTGGAACTGCATGCTCCTGACCTGGAACTTCGATTCGACATCATCTCTATTGTACTGGAACCACAGGTACAACTTGATCACATTGAGTGGGCTTTTTAAGTTGAATCAAATCTGCAAGCTATTTCCATTCTTAACTTTCCTACCTTTGTCGGCTCAATGGCAGCAAAGCGAAATAACTGGTCGGGAAAAAAATTCGGAGGGGATTCCGGGGCGGAAGAAAACGGGGCGGAAGAAAAAAACCAGTCGGAGCCAAACGAAGGTCAACAAATTGACCAGGAAACCCCGGCTCAGATCGAGCCGAATGAGGATGAGACTCCCGAAATTAAACCTGTAACCCAGTCAGAAAAGAAGAGGGCCGAATCCAAAAAAGAACAAACCACCGCAAATATTCGCTTAAACAAGTACCTGGCCAAGGCAGGGGTCTGCTCCAGACGAGATGCGGATAAAATAATCGCGGCTGGAAGAGTGGCAATCAACGGAGAGGTTACTACAACCCTTGGTACGAAAGTACGTTCCACCGACCTGATTGAACTGGATGGCGAGGAGCTAAAAATGGAACAGTTGCGCTACATTCTTCTCAACAAACCTAAGGACTCGGTCACTACAATGGATGATACACATGACCGTAGAACCGTGATGGACCTGGTAAAGGATGCCTGCGAAGAACGTATTTATCCGGTTGGTCGGTTAGACCGCATGACCACCGGAGTTCTGCTGCTTACCAATGATGGAGGCTTGGCCAAGCGATTAACTCACCCCAGCCACCAAATAAAGAAGGTTTATCTGGCTCAATTGAATCAGCCCATCTCGCAAGATGAACTGAATCAGTTGTGTGCTGGAGTCACTCTTGAAGATGGTCCTTCTGCCTTCGACAGCGCGGAGTTTGACACTAAAGACAGTTCGGGTAAAACCGTAATCGTAACCCTTCACTCCGGAAAAAATCGTATCGTACGGCGCATGTTTTCACACATGAACTATCGTGTAGAAAAGCTAGATAGAATCTCCTTTGCCGGACTTACAAAAGGAAATGTTACGCGAGGGAAATGGCGATTTCTATCGGAAAGGGAGATTGGTTTTCTGAAGATGGCAAAGTGATGCTTCCAACGAATTACAGCTCGCGCAGAATCATCTCGTCCTGGGTTAGTTTGAGAATGACGTACTGCTCAAACTGAATATTTCTGCTTTGATCGATCACCGTAAATTGAATTTCCGTCCCCTTTAATTTATATTTCATCCGCCTGTGGGTGAAAACGCAGAAGACATTACCTGGCACGGATTACATCACCGTTCCATCTGCCAACAAATCCATACCGCCGGTTTGAATTAAGTGAAATGACCTCTTCTTCCAATGCTGGGTATCACCAAAAACAGAATCTAATCGCCACTCCCCCAACACAAACTGGCTTGTATCCATCTTCGCCCGTTTTCCCGGCTCCTCCAGGTGGTCATGTTCCTGACAAAAGCTTACAGCTACTTTAAGGGTCAATAGAATTGAGAGTGATATGCGGATCATTTGAAATAAACGCAGTTCCAATTAACCAAATTGTGTTTTAAGAACTTCTTCTTGCTATATGATTTAACACAAGCAATCACCCATTCCTCCGTTATATTAAGAGATTCGCGTTAATAAAAGGAAATGAACATCCTCCAATCTCCTTTACTTACACGGTAATTTTATGAGTTAGGGTTATATCGATTTAATGAGACGACTTCTCAAAAGGCTATTCAAAATATTCCTGTATCTGATACTGGTGCTACTGATATTGGCCAACGGTGTAGTTATTCTGGCCCGCATTTACGATCAGGAAATTAAGCAGTATGCCATCTCCTACCTCAATCAATACCTGGTTACGGATGTCCATGTAGACAACGTTCATTTGGATCTGTTTAAGCGATTTCCTCAGGCCACTCTGGTTTTTGAAAACGCCCATATTGAAGACATTAACGACGAAGCAAAGGGAGACACCATGCTTTTTGCTCGTGAACTTCTCCTGAAATTTAACTTCCGTGAGTTGTTTGAAGGCAATTACAATGTAACCCACGTTGAAGTGCTTGACGCTCACCTGAATCTGTCTGTAAATAAAAATGGACAGGAGAACTATTTAATCTGGGAACAGCAAGAAAAACCGGGCACCAAAGAGTTTAAATTTGAACTGCAGGAAGTGGTGTGCAAAAACACACGGATCATTTACCGAAACGACTTAACGCACCAACTTTACGATGGCACCACTAATCAGGTGTTGTTATCGGGAGCCTTCACCCAATCATCTTTTGATTTAAACATCCAATCAAATTTGTTGGTCAACAATGTTTCCATCAACGAACTTACTTACTTAAAAAACGAGCAGAGTTCGGTTCATACAATTCTCAATATTGACAAAACTGCTCGTAAATACACCATCAATTCAGGGCATGCAGAAATCAGCGGACTACCCTTCGATGTTTCAGGCTATTACCAGGCTGATTCCAGTTGGTGTGATCTGGCAATTGCAGGCAAGCACCTCGAACTACATCAGGTATTTACGGTTTTCCCAGACGTGTTTTTCGAGAAATTTGAAGCTTACAAGAGCAATGGAGTGCTTGATTTTGATGCTACCATTTTTGGTCAGGCTACCAAGGAATTTATCCCGGCAGTAAACGCATCCTTTCACATTCATGATGGTTCTATGGTGGAAACAGAAACAGGTATGCAATTATCTGACCTGGATTTCAAAGGAACCTTTACGAACGAGGACTTTGGTGAATTGAATATCGAAAAACTATCTGGCAAACTCTTAAACAGTTCGTTTCATGGCACCCTAAATGTCTCCAACTTCCACACGCCCGATGTAATACTTGATGTGGCCGGTAATTTGGATTTGAAATCTGTTCAGGACTTCTTCCGCTTCGAAACGATCAATTACCTCAATGGTTCGGTAAATTTTGACACCTACCTGAAAGGGCGTTCGGTGAATGGTTCCTTTAAGACCAGAAAATCATCCGGTTCATTTAAAGCGGAAGGTGTCAACATGAAAACACAAGTAAATGGGCTCGAATACAGCAATCTGAATGGTGAGTTTAGGTTGCGCAATGGACACGCTTACATTTCCTCCTTTACAGGGAATATTTTCGACTCTGATTTTAATCTGGCTGGAGTTCTACGAGACTTCATCCCTTATATCTTATCAAATAACGCAACTCTTACCATTGAGGCAGACCTGGACTCCAAATACACCGATTTAAGTCAAATCATCCGAATGGCTGCATCAGCAGGAGAGAGCAGGCCGGGGGCTCCAGAATCCATCTTGCCCGAAAACCTGGCTTTCAACTTAAACACAACCATCGAAACATTGATTTATGGAAAACTGGATGTTTCCAACCTAAGAGGGGTTGCTCAACTGGAAAATCAAATCTTGCGATGCCATAAACTCAGAGGAAATGCCAATGAGGGAACGTATCTGGTCAACTTTGAATTTGACGGTAGTAGTCCAAACAATTATTTGCTTACCTCCGATACCAGGATGCGTAAGATCGACATTCACAACTTTTTCAGCGAGTTTGACAACTTCGGACAGACCTTCCTACAAGACCGGCACGTAAAGGGAATAGCAAATGTGGATGCCCAATTTGCCTGTGCCCTGGACAATGGTTTTAAAATAAAGCCATTCACCATTCTGTCAACCGTTGATCTGGACATTAGCAAAGGTGAGTTAATTGGGCTCGACGTCTTACAGGAAATTACCCAATACCTCGAAAGTAATCACCTCATCAAGCCATTCGTCAATACTGAGTTAATGTCAGAAAAATTACGCCACATTACGTTTTCGGATTTGTCCAACCGAATTGAAATCAAGAATGAAAAGATTCACATTCCAAAAATGGAAATTGGCTCAAGCGCCATGGACATTAACATAAAAGGAACTCACTGGTTTAATGACAGCATTGATTACGGGTTCAACTTCCGGCTAAAAGATGTGTTAATGAGGGATACTAAACCCAATGAGTTTGGGCATGTAATAGATGATGGTAGCGGATATCGAATCTTCCTGTCGATGACCGGCACCGTAGACAACCCTGTTTTTGGGCTGGATCGCGAAGAGAAAAAACAGGCTCGACAGGAGCGGGTGGCGGAAGAAAAAGCCACTATGAAATCCATACTAAAACAAGAGCTTGGACTGTATGGCAAAGACAGTTCAGTTCATGAATACCGCGAACCCGAACAACGCAAAGTTCAGTTTGAATTCGACTGGGATGATGAGGATACCACAACGGTGCCGGTAGAAGCGCAATTCGAAAAGAAGAAACGGGAAAAGCGCCGAAACGGACTAAACACTCTCTTTCAAAAATGGGAATCCGGATTGGGTGGCACACAAAAAGCCGATTCGGTAGGCATAGAAGTTGACGGGAATTTTTGAGGTTTAGGGCGATGAATTCTCAACAATATATCAGGCTTTTCTTAGTTTAGTGAGCAGGCGGATGAACCTTTATTCTAGAAAACTCGGATGGAAAATTATTCTGGCGGTCATCGCGATTTTTATCGCGGGGGGCTTCCTTTGGTATAGCAGTTATATAAGTTCTGAGGCAAGAGAGCGAAACGATCGGGAGCTGGAGAAATGGTCTCTTACCATTGTGAAACAGGCCAAAGTGGTAAAGCTGACCAACCAAACCTTCGAGCGACTGAAAACGGAAGAGCAAAAGAAGGCTCAAATATGGGTGCGTGCTACGAAAGAGCTTCAAAACGACCTCCCTGATTATGCATTGTCAACAGATTTGAGAGAGAGCATCACGATCCCTCTGGTAATGGTGGATGAAAACAATGAGTACCGCGGTTCGTCTAATCTGGGTATTAATGAAGATGATCCGGGGTTTGAAGATTCGGTAAGAAGGTATATCAACACCTGGGCCAACATTAACCCTCCTTTAAACCTGAACATTTCCGGTTTTAATTACAAAATTCTGTACAACAACTCAGACAAGTATTACGATCTCAGCCGAAAACGCGACTCCCTGATTGCCGGTTTTAACGAAGACCTTGCCAGCAATACGGGACTGGTGTCTTTTGTGTTTGTAGATTCCGCTACCAACGAACTTTTAGCAACCAACTTGCAGGAAGATGATTTGGAAGAAGGCAAATCAGCTCTCGACATGATTTCGAAGTACAAAGCCCTGAAGAACATTATCCGAATAGACCTTGGGGAGAACAACATTGGGTTTATCTACCACGACGATGATCCGTTGCAGAAGAAAATGAAATTCTACCCCTATATCCAATTAGGCATTATTGGCCTGTTTATCCTGGTGGGATATTTCTTGTTCTCTACATTCAGGAGGGCGGAGCAAAATCAGGTGTGGGCAGGTATGGCAAAAGAAACGGCCCATCAACTTGGCACGCCCTTGTCATCACTCATGGCATGGATTGAGTTACTTAAAAGTCAGGGCGTTGATGAGACTACTGTTGCCGAGATGAACAAAGATTTAAAGCGGCTTGAGATGATTACCGACCGCTTCTCAAAAATTGGTTCCGAAACACAACTTCAGGAGACCAAAGTGGTTGAGATGATCGAAAACATTGTAAACTACCTGAGAGTTCGTATTTCCAGCAAAGTAGAGTTCATTTTACCGGAGAAAAGTGATTTAACGGCTCAGGTAAACACGTCTTTGCTGGAATGGGTGATTGAGAACATCACAAAAAACGCAGTAGATGCCATGGAAGGAAAGGGTACTATTACTTATAAAGTTTCAGCTACTCAAAATCAGGTTTACATAGACATTACCGATACCGGCAAAGGAATACCTGCCAGCAAAATGAAAACCGTGTTTCAACCTGGGTACACAACGAAAAAACGCGGTTGGGGTCTTGGGCTTTCACTTGCGCAGCGAATTGTAAATGAGTATCATCGGGGTAAGATTTATGTGGCAAGTTCTGAACCAGGAAAGGGCACCACGTTTAGAATTGTGTTGAACCGATAAACTCTAACGGCCTACCCCTTCCAATATACCACTTCGTCCAACGTTGTATTCATCCGTTTCCACCAGAAAAACTGCTACTGACTCGATTACTTTGACGTCCCCATCAGGCATCTTTACCTGTATGTCCCGGAACTCGAGCATCTGCCCAGGGGCCAATCGACGAATTTCGTTTCGCATAGCCAGCGACAGCTTATTTCCAACTGTCGACATGGTTTTTTGCGCTCCCCCAATCGACACTAATAGTTTGAAGCCCATTACCGCCGGTCGCACACTGGAATTTGCCAGATCCGCTTCTAAGGAAGCTAAATGAAGCAGGCGTTTTATTCCCACGGCAGAGTCTGCTTTTACCCCGGCCACCGTAATAACCGGTAGTGGCTTGGCTATCACTTTATACGGTCTGGAAAATGCCAGTTTCGATTTTCCATTTGGTTGAATCTCATAAACCTTAAGTACGGTTTCACATACAGTATCAAAGGAAGCCACATATTCATTCGGTCCGATTTTCCTTATGGTGCCTTCCGATAAACGCACGTGCCCAATTTTACTCTTTCCTTCTTCCACACTAATGTACAGGTGATTGTTCCTTTCCACCCAGAAAGTGCTGTCGTTAGGGTTGATACTGATCTTTACGTCGGGCTTATCAACCTTAAAAGTAACTACTCCGGTTTGGGCTATAGAACTAACCGACAATAGCAGAAAACAAACATTAAAAAACCACCTCATCTAAGCGTGCATTGTGTCCTTGGAAGTTATACTGCAATTTACAAGTAAATTGCCATAAGAAGCCAGACAGCTATCAGGGTCATCTAACCCTGATAGCAAAAGTCCTGTTTCGCAATACAACGTTACAAACTCCCTGCCAGTCTTACAGCTTTAGTAACGCTTCTGCTTCAAGTGGAGTTTTGGGAGCTGTCATTACGGTAAGATTCATATCCACCAGTTCGGTAGACTGCAGCTTTGCAAAATCCTCCGGGTAATATACTCCCATCTTGTTGTTCGTTGTAATTACAACAAGAGTTGTTTTGTGCGTCGGATCGTATTTTACGCCTCCTTTTCCAAGACTTTGAGAAACCAGCACATTCAGATCGTGATCAGCTAAATGGGCGCTGCGAATTTGCAAAGTGTCCTCCTCGTTATCCTTATTGATAAAGTGTTCTATGGCCAATATTCGTCCTTCCGGGATCGACTGTGGATAATCCGAATTATAGATTCCAAAGTTCCTTACCACGAATGATCGCTTTACATTATCCATCATGGCCATTGCGGCAAGTGAAGCACGATACTCGTCGCTATTCAGATAGTTAATGTTGTCTGTAGAATCAATCAGAAATTTTGCCCTGCTTTTCAATGCGGCATACTCAATGCTGTCCTGCTCCATTCTGCTTGCGTACTCCTGTTCAAAAGCCGCATACCTTGCTTCAAAATCGATCACGGCCGATTGGTAGGTTGCGTCATCCATTACCGGAATCGCGTTAAATGCGAAGGGTTCCATATCCTTGTAAAAGGTGAGCAGATACTGGTCGCCATCACCCTTTGACAATTCTACGTCATCCCATTCAATACCTCCGTACTTGTTTTGAAAATCATCATCCCCATCTATTACCTGAAAAAGCACATCTCCGTATACAGCTAATTCGGGAAACTGAGACTCATCCACTTCTAGTTTGATACTGTATAAAGCCGGATTTCGCCTGGCCGGAGGCTGAGGCTTTTCCCTTTCTAAAGAGTCTATTCGCTTCTCTAATGCCTCGATCCGTTGAGCCAGAGCCTTTCCGTCAGTGCCAATGGCAGACAGAGAGTCGATCAATGCAACATCGCGGTCTATATATTCCCACTTGCCGGTCTCTTCATTGAGGAAGTACTTATTAAAATAATTGCCATTGTTTCTGGAATTAAGCTGTACTTCGATTGGCGCTTCAGGATTGGTGAAAACAGGTTTACCATCTTTCATAGCACGCAGTTCAAACATTCCGGCAGATTCAAATGTATATCGTGCGTTTAACGAATCATAGGTCATTGGAATGCCACTAATTAAGATGTCTGTAAGCGAGTGAAACTCGCGGTAGTACATATCAACAGTACCATCCACTAGATTTCCGTTATCATCCAAAAAAGCATTTTGGGGCACAATGATTCTGGATCCGTTATGATCTATTGTATCTGCCATGTTGGCCTGAACAGTATAATTAGAAGCTTCAATATCCAGCCCTTCAATTGGTGGCGCGATCAAGCCCATTTCCGCGATATCCTGGTTATCGGACTCGCTGGAGTCTGTATTTAGCCCAAAATAGAGCAATACGGTGATGATTGCCGCTCCACCGGCCATCCAGAACCATGGTGATTTAAAAAACCCACCACCAGAATCTCCTCCGGATCCATTTCCAGCCCCTGCAGCCGCATTGTATTTCTCTAAAACTTCATTGAAGTTC
This sequence comes from Parvicellaceae bacterium, assembly GCA_965267315.1. Lineage (GTDB taxonomy): Bacteria > Bacteroidota > Bacteroidia > Flavobacteriales_D > Parvicellaceae. Next base: position 1,211,001 of record OZ253949.1, on the reverse strand, counting down.
TCCGCCTTCTTGAAGTCCTCTTCTGACAGAGGCTCCCTGTTTATGTTCAACTTAGAATCCTTCATGACGTCATCAAGTTTTGTAGTTTTTTCAATATTCGGTAGGTTTTGACCTTCGCGTTATTTTCCGTTATACCAAGTATTTCAGCAATTTCCTTAAAGGGTCGGCTTTCCATAAACCTCATTTCAACAAACTGAAAATCATCTGCGGAAAGTTCTTTCAACACCATTGGTAGCCGATGTTTTCTTTCTTCCAGTTCGCCCGTATCTTCCATTTCTTCAGCCATCAGGTGAATCATGGTATCGTCCACATTTATGGTTCGGTGTTTACTGTTTTTCCTGAAGTATTGATTTAACTCATTTGTGGCTACCCGAAATAACCATGAAGAAAACGGCAACCCCCGGAATTCGTACTTATCCAGTTTTAGCATTGCTTTCAGGAAAATTTGCTGAGTTAAATCTGCTGCCAATTCAATACTATCGGTTCGTTGATACACGAACTTCATTATTTGCCTGTGATACCGCTCGTAGATCGGTGCAAAATACTTTCGGTCTTCCTTTGCCCGAAGTATTTCCCTCTGCTCGGCCTCTATTTGCGATTCCGTTTTATGATATGCTTTGTTCACGTTCATATCTGTTATCCAGTTTTTCCGTTAACCATTCCTTGTGCCGGTCTTCATACCGCTTGTTGTGGTCATAATGGCTACTGATCGGAAAAGATACAATCCTTATGCTTCCAATTTCCCGAAACCGGATTTAGAAGGTTAATTTTGCAGCATGGCAGGCATCTATCTACATATTCCTTTCTGTAAGAAAGCTTGTCATTACTGTGATTTTCATTTCTCCACTTCAGTTGATCTTAAGTCTCAGATGGTGGAAGCCATGACTCAGGAACTAACTCAGAATTCAAATTATATTGGCCATGAGCTTGTTGAAACCATTTACTTCGGAGGCGGAACACCCAGCCTGCTCTGCCAAGCGGAACTGGAAAGTCTGTTAAATCATATCAGAAGTCTTTTCAATGTCGCAGAAGACGCAGAGATTACACTGGAAGCAAACCCAGACGATTTGGATCAAAACAAATTGAGACAATTGTATTCTGCCGGAATTAACAGACTTAGTATTGGGGTGCAATCTTTTAGAGATAGCGATTTGAAATGGATGAACCGCGTTCATACTGCCGACGAGGCTATACGGGTGGTAAAAAATGCACAGGATTTAGGTTACGACAATATTACCATCGATCTGATTTATGGTTTACCCGACCTTACCAATGAAGATTGGTTGAAAAACGTGCGATCAGCCATTGCGCTTAACGTGCAACATGTTAGCGCATACAGCCTAACTGTTGAACCCAAAACGGTATTACAGAAATGGGTTTCCGAAGGCAAAGTAAAACTGGATGACGAGTGTTTCCCACAACAATTGCAAACCCTCAAACAAGTATTATCTGAAAACGGATTTGACCATTATGAACTTTCCAATTTTGCCAAACCGGGATTTCAGTCTAAACACAATTCTGCGTATTGGGAGGGGAAAACATACCTGGGGGTTGGTCCTTCCGCTCACTCTTATAACGGTGTTTCCAGGAGGTGGAATGTGGCCAATAACCCACAGTACGTGAAACGAATCGCCAGTGGCCAACTGGTTTTTGAAGAGGAAACCCTTTCCAGTTCGGATAAAATCAATGAGTTTTTAATGACCAGACTCAGGACGGCCAAAGGTTTTAAACTGGCCGATTTCAACGCCCTTCCGGAAGTGAACCGCCAACTTTTTCAAAGTGAACTTGCCCCCTGGATTAAATCCGGGCATGCCAGGAATGTTGCCAACACCATCTCGCTCACGGAAAAAGGGCTACTCATTTCAGATTCAATTATCGCCTCTCTTTTTCAGTAAATCTGTTGCTTTTCTTACCTTCAAGGAATAAACTTCAGTTGATGTTTCTTCGCAAAAAAATACCGTACATACTGGCCATTATAGCTGTTTCATGTGGCGGTGCCGAAAACGCCACCAATGAAACTTCAGATCACCACAATGCCCATCGGGATTCCGTAGATTCATCCGCAGTAGATCAGGCAGCCAAATCATATACTGACTCCGCTTCGGTAGAAACCTGGACTACCTGGGCAGCGGAATACAACGAGGGTTACGACACATTTGAAGGGAATGCTGAATTAGACGGTAAGGAGGTGGTTTTGCAAGGCAAGATCGAACGAATAATTGATTATGCACGTAAGGGAGAATCGCCAGCCGTTATAGTGTGTTTTGGCGAGCAGGAATATGGCAAATGTTCTATTTCGGCCATTTTTCCTGTAGAAGCAAAGGAAGCACTGGTGGAAGCCCGGAACTCGGGAAATATCACCAGATTTAAGGGGATCGTTGAAGAAAAACGGTTTGATGAAATCAGAATTGTAAACTGCAGTATTGTAAAGAGTGATTTGTGATAGGTCGTTTTCCCAAGTTCACGCACAATTTAAATCCGGTTTCTACGTAAAGCCTGTAACTTTTAATATCATTCGACTTTTATTAGAGTAGTGCGCACCAGTTCCATCTATAAGAAACCCCTTACCTTGCTACTCTGCATTTTTTCGTTTTATGGAGTTTCTGCCCAACTGGATTCCTACGAATTTCAAGACCAGCTTTTCTTGCATTACCCACCTCGACAAGAGGCCATTCGCACCTACACAATAGGCTTTCCGAAAACAAGTTGGGATTACGAGTTCTTTTTGGATTATGGAGGGCAGAATCCATTGAAAGAGGACATTGTCCCTTATTTCGACTCACTAATAGACGGCCAGTACATCGTTTTTCAACCCAGGGGGTATAAGAAGTTCAAACTATTGAGGCTTAAAAAAGCCTATTCAAAAAAGGATACAACCAAAGTTTCGTTAACCTTCAATATTCAAAATGGTCTTAAGAACGGCCTTGCCCGATGGTACAGTCCAAAAGGCATGGTAGTTATGGAAGGAGAGTATCAGAATGATCATAAAACGGGCCTTTGGAAGGTTTATAACTCCGACGGCGAATTGGTTCGAACCGCTGAATTTAAGAAGGGACTAAGAGAAGGTTTGGATATTTTTTGGCACGATGGGGACACCGTATGTGTGGTCAATTACCTGAATGATGAAATTCACGGTGAAGTAAGGGTTTTCTATTCCAATCGTCTGGCATTCAAGGGAAATTACGATCACACCTACCCAAACGCCACCTGGATTTACTATTACCCAAATGGGAATCTGGCCAAACGATTTACTTATAGAGATTCTTTAGGGGCTCAAATCATTCCTTTTCTATACAGGCGTGATCTTGAAGAGAAGTTTGAATATGCGCTTCCTCCTTCACTTCTAATTCCCGATTCCATCCGTAGGAACACAAAACAGAGTTTTTTCTCTTTACTTGATTCACTAAACATTGATGACTTTCAAATCTATGTCCAAAACCCATCACAATTCCACGGAAGGTATGAACGCTATAATTTGGATGGAAAGCCCATTGATAATCTGGAATTTGAATATGGATACCTTACGCGAGAACCCAATCTCTACGATGAACAAGGGCGGATCGTTTCCGAACTGGAAGTAACGCAGAAATCCGACTCTGTGGTACTCGCTAAGCGAACGGAGTATGAATACGATCTCTGGTATAAAAACAAAAGGCGCAGAACCACTAAAGAGGTGCTCTACTGGAAGAATAAATCACTTTTACAAAGCATTGAATATTGCCGTGCGCCTTGGAAGGAGCGAAAAAAAGATCTGGCCAACGAGTATGTTGAATACAAATTTTACCAGAGTTACTTCGACTCTATTCAAAATCGGGACACTGTGGTTCTGACCGATTACACTATAAAAGATGGTCTTGATACCGTTTACAGCAAACGTATCCATCTTCAAACTGGTTACAACGTTGATAAAGCTGTAGGAGACATTCTTGACGACAAAGGCAATGTGGTTGCCAATAGAACTGCAACCTACCATCCGGAAACCAAACAAATGAAAATGCTTTTTAAAGAGTTTGCCCGCTCAGGAAACGTTGCGTGGTGGCACTATTCTACCTACGAACAAGGAACCTCGCGCTTAGACTCAACGATCATTATGTACAACAACAAACCCTATTCAGGGAAAGCACAGTACATTGCAAAAAGGCGAAAAAAGGGCAAGACCGAAATGATTGGTAATGTTCTAACTATTTACTCGGAGCAACTCGCAAGGCAAGGGGAATTTCTGAACGGTAAGTTCCACGGGAAATGGGTCAACACAAATAAAAAAGGGACATACAAACGAATCATTCACTACAAGAATGATAAAAGACACGGAACCGCAGAATATTGGCTTACGAAGACACTGGACTCAGAGTATTTAAAGGACAATGCAAAAAAGTACGGAATCAAAGGGAGGAAAATTGAGTATCTGGCAGCCTCAAGGAAATACGATAATGGCCGTTTAGATAGCATTGCATCCGAATACTATTGGAATGGTCAGTGTGAATTTGAAGGTGAATTTGCCAAGGGTCGACTAAATGGAAAGTTTACGGAATGGGATTTGGAGGGAAACCCTCTAAAGGAAACTTCATATCGAAACGACACGTTACATGGCTTAAGTCGTCGCTGGTCCAGGTATACCGGGAAACTCATTTCGGAAATAAACTACCAAAATGGCAAAAACCACGGTGTTTATAAACTCTATGATCGGGATGGAAATCCCACGAGTATCGGCCAAACTGCTCATGACTGTAAAGTGGGCACGTGGAAAACCTACTATGACGACGCAATATTAAAGGCAGAGATTGTTTATAGTATTGAGGACTCAATAACCGCCCAGGAATCAAAAGATGTTTTTGATTTCTCCATGTATTCAGAATACACCCTGGGCAATGTAAAGAATGCAACCACATCAGAAAGCTCCGGTTCAAATTGGGAGCCAGGGAAATACCAGTCCCCGGGCGTCCACAACTTCGGTAATTCTCACGTGATGGTTGAAAGTTCGAGAGAGAAAAAGTGGATTAGCGGTAACGACCCTGGCAAATATACTTTCTACTTCAAAACCGGTGAGGTTGCAAGAACTGGGAAAATCAAGGATTACGTGCGCTCCGGCATATGGAAAATCTGGAACGAGGGAGGAACACTTGTCAAAGAAATAAACTACGAGCCAGGCGAATATATTTATACTCGTAAGGATGGTACCACAGACACTATTTATCATTACGGAACCTACAAAAGCTGGCACTCGGGCGGCAACATAGAAGTTGAGGGTTTGATACTCTCCGAATACAACGACTACGATTGTTATCAAGAGGTAGAAATTGCCATCCAGGATTTGTTTTATATCAACTTCTGGGATGATCAGGGTAATCAAAAAGTAAAAAACGGAAATGGGTACCTGTTTCTATACAATCGGTCGGCACGACCAACCTCTGAGGGGTATGTGGTAAACGGAGCGCGACATGGTTTGTGGAAGTTTCGTGATAAAGAAGGGAGGTTAACCGAAATAGGGCATTTCGTTAATGGGAAAAAGGACGGGAAATGGTACGAAGGAGATTTAGAGGGACTGCACTTCGTTGATAACGCATGCTTTGACTTGAGTAATGAAGCAGTAAAAGAAAAGTTAGATTACGAAAAAAATGTGCTTAACGTGACTATCATTTATTACGACATGGATGTGCGGATAAACACTGTTTCCTATGTAAACAACACCAACGAAAAACCGCTAAAGAAGAAGTTCGGTTCTATGTTCCGGCGGCGCAACTTCGAAATCGTCGATTTTTGATAACTTCAAATCGTGATTGCACTTGTTGATTTTAAAGGTAATTCTTACCGTATTGATCTTACAAAACCACTTGATATTTCGATTCCGCTTAAAGCGGGATTTGATAATGTGAACGCGTGGTACGTAGCGCCGGTAAAGATGGAACCCGTAAAGACAGAACGGTTTATGGGTAGTGTTGCTGCAGGTGGAGCAGTAAATTTCAGAAACATCTCTTTTAATCCCCACGGAAACGGCACCCACACGGAATGTGTTGGCCATATTTCAGAAGAAATTTACTGCATTAACGATGCTGTTAACCGTAGTTTTTTCACAGCGGAACTAATTACAATTGAGCCGGAAGAATGGACAGAAGATCAAACATGGCGAAAGAACGGAGATAAGATCATCCTGAAGGAGCAACTACAATCCGTTCTGGAAAAACAGCCTGAAGCGCTGGTCATCCGAACCACACCAAATGATAGTGGCAAACTTACCCGTCAGTACTCGCATTCCAATCCGGCTTATTTGTGTGATCATGCAGCCACAGCTATCCGCGAAGCTGGTGTGAAACATCTACTTATCGATCTTCCATCAGTAGACAGGGAGGTAGATGGAGGTTTGATGCTATCGCATCGTGCTTTCTGGAATTATCCGGAAAATCCGGTGATGGACGCGACAATAACTGAATTAATCTATGTTAAAAATGACATTGCAGATGGTTCCTATCTAATTGAAATACAACTGGCACCTTTTGTAAATGATGCTTCACCCAGCAAACCTTGTTTATATGCGATACATTAATTTTCTGGCTTTGACCATACTATTTGCTAACCTTGGCTGCAACCAGGATTCTAAAGATTTATCTGCACCTGCTGAACCGGTTACCGATGATGCGGCTGAAGCAGTTGCAGAAGTTGCCTCAGAACCAGAGAATCCCAACCCACCAGCGGAGAAACTTCCTGAGTTTTGTCTTTCAATATCTGACGACCTGTTGCAAGGTAAATTCGATAATATCCATAAATACCTCGTGTCTCAGGTAGACACAATTGAGCCGAAAGAAATTATGTACTACGATTACTCCCTGGGAGAAAATGTTCCCAAAACAGTATGTGGTTTCAAACAGAAATTTGCAAATGGGATTACTTATCGTCAATCGTCTTGTAAGGAATCGGGAGACCTAACGTTTGTGTCGATACCATGCGCCGACAAATCGATATTCTTCGAAATAATAAAGGCTATCCATACCGAAGACGGTTATGCATGGAACCAAGATTCAACGGAATACGGACCTGCCGATGGAGAAGCGGGCTGTTACTACAACATCTCTCTGGAAAATGGTTATTACGTTTTGAACACCTACTGTGGTTGCTAACCAAATTTATCTCCGCTAAAACTCCTTTTGCTTCTATTAAATTTTGCTTTTCTCTGTAAAAGTGCCTATCTACGCAACATTATGGCTCTTGACAAAATTGACGTGAAGATTATCCGCACCCTGCAGGAAAACGGGCGCATCACCAATATTCAGCTCTCGCAGGAAGTTGGATTAAGTGCGGCACCAACTCTTGAAAGAGTTAAGAAACTGGAAAATGCAGGTATAATTAAAAGCTACCATGCTCGCGTGGATCCACACAAAATAGGACTCGGCTTTTCTGCGTTGATCAACGTATCGCTGGAACGACAAAAAGACAACGCAATGAATAATTTTCGGGCAAAAATTGACGAAATTGAAGAGATCGTGGAATGTTTACAGGTTACGGGCAATTTTGACTACCAGTTAAGAGTGATGGTAAAGAACATTCCTTGTTTTGAAAGCCTCATTGCCGAAAAACTGAGCAAAATCGAGGAGATTGGACAAATGCAAACGATGGTTGTATTGAGTGAAGTAAAATCCCAGGGAGCTCTACCCATAGAACCTCAAAAATGAACATAGAGGAGTACCGCGAATACTGTATCAATAAAAAAGGGGTAACCGAAGGTTTCCCGTTTGATTCATCGACGTTGGTGTTCAAAGTAATGGGTAAAATGTTTGCTCTTGCGTCGGTAGACCAATTTGAATACATCAATCTAAAGTGCGATCCGGAACGCGCCCTGGAACTTAGAGCAGAATATCCCGCAATTCGTCCGGGCTACCACATGAGCAAAAAGCACTGGAATTCGGTTTACGTTGACGGCTCTTTAAGTGACGACTTCATTTTTGAGTTGATTGATGATTCTTATGAGCTGATTGTAGCCAGCCTCACGAAAAAATTACAGGTTGAACTGAGCGAGATGTAACAGATGCCTGTGTATATACAAAAAGCCGCTTACCTGTTGGCAAAACGGCTTTCTGTTAACCTAAACCCTATCCCTAATCAATTCGGGACGCCTTAAATCCTTAGTCCTTTTGTCATCTGATTTGCAATCAATGATCTCACTTCTCGTTTGACACACTATTTCATAAAAGGTTTAATCAACTAATGGAAAAGTTGAGTTTCTTTGCGCCAGAAGTCTCTACCCGTGCAAGGGAAGCTGAAATATTACCTGTTAATGCATCTCATCATCCTCATTTGGGGATTTACAGGTGTCATAGGGAAATTGCTTGACGATGTTCCGGTTCTAACGTTAGTCATGTACCGCATGCTTATTGGCGGAGTGGGGATCGGTATTTTCATCCTGTTGAGAAGGAAACCCATTCGGATGGCTCGCAAAACTATTCTGCAAGTGATTGGTACCGGATGGTTGATTGCCTTGCATTGGCTTACTTTCTTCTTGTCCATTCATTTTTCTAACGTATCGTTTGCCCTCATTTTCTTCTCCACTACCGCACTATTTACCTGCTTTTTGGAACCCTGGATTATGAAGAAAAAATTCAATCCAATGGAGCTGATTATGGGAGCGGTGGTAGTTGGAGGTATTACGATTATTGGCTATGACTCTGTGATTCAAGCCAAAGGTGAGGTAATCAGTTACAAATGGGCAATGGTGACTGCCATTATATCAGCTTTTCTGGCCGCACTATTCTCCGTAATCAATGCCAAATTTGTTCAGGATGACAATGATTCTGTGGAAATCACCTTTTTTGAGCTTATGGCAGGGTGCCTTATGGTTGCAGGTATTGCGCTCTTTTCCGGCGGATTTAATTCGGCCGCATTAAGTCTTTCGTGGCTGCAAGTTACCTTTCTCTTAATCCTTGGTTTGGTTTGTACGGCTTTCGCTTTTTTCATGGGAAACTGGTTAATGAAATTCATCACTCCATTTACCATGAATCTTAACATTAACATGGAGCCTATTTATGCCATCGTTATCGCTCTCGCGGTATTTGGAGATTCTGAGGTAATGTCGCCAGTATTTTACATTGGTGCGGTTATCATTATAGGCGCCATCTTCGTAAACGCTATGCTAAAAGGAAGAAATCGCAGGAAAGCTCAGCGGGTTCCGAAGGTTCTGGACGAACCTCACTCTTCAATGTAGGTTCTTTTCACCCTTGATGAAACCGAGGTGAGTACTTCATAAGGAATGGTGTCCATCTTACGGGCTAGATCGGTTATTGAAATGTTATCACCAAACACTTCTACCTCATCACCTTCAGCACAATCAAGATTCGATACATCAACCATTGTCATGTCCATACATACCTTCCCAACTATTGGGGCGTATGCTCCATTTACATATACCGAACCTACCCCATTGCTCAATGACCTCCTCAGTCCATCAGCGTAACCGATTGGTATCACCGCCACTTTACCTCCGGAAGAAATTGTACCCGATCTACCGTACCCGATGGTTTCACCTGCGGCTAGGTCGCGAATTTGCGTAATCCTTGTTTTCAGGCTACCCACTACCCGAAGAGGAGACACTTCCTGATTCAATGGGTCAACCCCATAAAGTGCTACACCCAACCGAACCATGTCCAAGTGCATTTCGGGAAACCTCAAAATAGCTGCTGAATTTGCAATATGCCTGTTAAACTCATAGCCTACAGCTTCCCTGATTTGACTTACTCCTTGCGTAAATCTTTCCAACTGTAATCTGGTAAAGCCATCCTGATTGTCATCCTCGCTTGCAGCTAAATGAGAAAAAACCGACTCTACTTTTACCTCCGGTTGACTGTTTATCAATGCCGTAAGAGCCGCAATATCTTCTAATCGAAAACCAAGCCTGTTCATCCCGGTTTCCAGTTCCAGGTGAATTGGAAAATGCGTCTGCTCATAATTGATCAGCTCCCTCACAAACAGATCGAGCATTTCCAGGCTATAAATTACCGGTTCCAGTTGATTTTCAATAACAGATGGAAAGGCAGCCGGCTCTGTATTCATTACCATAATCGGCACGTTTATGCCGGCTTGTCTCAAACGCACTCCTTCATCCGCGTACGCCACTCCAAACGCATAAACACCGTTATTTTGAAGCAATCGTGCCACTTCTACATCTCCCGCCCCGTAACCAAATGCCTTTACCATACACATAAGTTTAGCATCGTCAACTTGTGAACGGAAGTAATTCAAATTATGTAGAACTGCGTTTAGATTGATCTCTAAAACTGTTGTGTGTTGTTTCTCCTGAAGTGATCGGGCTATCCTCTCAAAGCGGAATTTTCGTGCCCCTTTCACTAAAACACATCTATTTCTTAGTGATTTTAACTTTGTGGTGTCTAGCAAATCCACTGATGGATAATGTGTGCAATTATCCAATAAAGCCGGGAGTATTTCTATTTCAGTTCCAATGCAAAAAGTTTGTTCCACATCATAACCCTTTATGATTCGGGCGATGTTTTGGTATACTTCCTTCTTCGATGCCCGATCCGAGTCAACATCGGAAAGTACCAGTACTATTCCATCCTTTCTTTGCTTTGCTGCTAAATCCAGGGCTATTTCCAGACCCGCCAAATCCGAGTTGTAGCTGTCATTGATGATCACATTGCCGTTTAATCCTTTCTGCACCTCCAGTCGCAAAGCCAATGGTTCCAGTTTAGCGAATTTAGGCTCGTATTCATCAAGTTTATGCGGTGTGAATTGGCTCAAGAAGTGGTAACAGATGCTTGCGTTGGCCCTTGAGGCTTTATCACTCAAAGAAAAACCCTCAGGTAAAGCCATAGGAAGGGAATCTCCATCAATCCACCATTTACTCTCTTCAAACAGTATGATTTTTTCACGGCGTTGTTGTTCAGGAGATTGAAAATTATGTGCGTGCGCAGAGCCTATGTTGGTAAGTATTCCAAAATCCGGAGCTATTACTTGTTGTAGATTCACCATCTCTCCCGGCTGTGAAATTCCTGCTTCAAATATGGCCAGATTATGATCCGGGGTCATTTGAAGAATGGATAAAGGAACACCTATTTGGGAGTTGTAGCTTTTGGGATTCCGTACTATGTTGTAATCATTTTTGAGTAATTCGTAAAGCCACTCTTTCACCCAGGTTTTACCGGCGCTTCCAGTGACTCCTATTACCGGGAAATCAAACCGCTGCCGGTGCCAGGAGGCTATTTTTTGCAATGCCTTCAGAGTGTCCGGAACGCGAATAAAATTAACAGACTCTTGCTCTTGGCCCCAATCTTCATTTACCACGAACATTGATATCCCTTCTTCAATTAACTGAGGTATGTACGTATGTCCGTCGTTGTATGGGCCTTTTATCGCAACAAACAAGGTGTCGTGTGACCGGATCGGCTTCCTGGAATCAATCAGAATCGAGTTCACCGTCAACTCACAAGAAGAATTAACATCTAAAAGCCTGGCCAGTTCAGAAAAGGTGGTCTCCAGCCTCATTGTTCCTCTTCGGCCCTGGCCGCTTGCTGATTGGCTGGCTTTCTTTTAAAGTTATTGGCTTTTGCCCAATTAAAACACGTTCTGCACAATGGTTCGTACTCTTCCGTTTCGCCAAGCAGCACCAGGTCCTCCCCTTCCGCAGTTCGGTGGGAGTGGTTGGCAAGGTTTCCACATTGAACGCATATAGCGTGCACTTTTGTAACGAACTCTGCCTGAGCCATCAGATGAGGCATTGGGCCAAACGGTTTCCCCTGAAAGTCCATATCCAAACCGGCAATTATTACACGAATGCCACTATCCGCCAATTGCTTACACACAGCTGGTAGTTCGTCATCGAAGAATTGCGCCTCATCAATACCAACCACATCTACATCGTTCGCCAGCAGTAGAATATTTGCAGCTGCCGGAACGGGTGTAGACCGAATGGCATTGTCGTTATGACTTACCACATCGTCCTCGTCGTAGCGGGTATCAACAGCGGGTTTATAAATCTCCACCTTTTGTTTTGCAAACTCCGCACGTCTCATCCTTCTGATTAGCTCTTCGGTTTTACCAGAGAACATAGATCCGCATACCACCTCTATCCAGCCGCGTCGATTTTCCTTATCTCCCTTTCTTTCTAAAAACATCCTATTTAAAGATGGTCTTGTTAATTGATTTCTCCAAAACTTCCTTTTATCAGTACTTTTGGAGTAAATTCGTGCGTTAACAAATTTAGGATTTTTGTTTATCCCGCTTCTCAAAAACTGAAGAATGTCGTACCAGAGTTTAAACGTACTTGTAGAAGAAATAAAAACCGGACTTGATCAACTCCAGAACGAGAAATTAACGCTGGCGGAGCTGGATGAAATTCAGCGAAATGCTCAAGAACTATATGAACGCCTCACAGTGATCAAATATCGGGCTGCAGAAAAGTTAGTGAAGAACATCGAGGAACTGGAAGACGAATCTGCCGAACCCGAAGACCCCAGCGCATTGCAAGAGGTGGTTAAAGAAGCCACTCCGTTTCGATTCAACATTAAATCCATTGTAGAGGAAATCCCTGAAAACCAAACCAACCTCCTGGACGAGATAAAGGAGCGAAGTGAGGCGGCCGACGATGTGGAAAGCAAAGAGGACTCGTTGGCTCCTAAAAGTGAGGAAGAAACCATACCAGCTCAGGCGGAACAACAAGCTGTTGCTGACGAAGAAAGCAAATCGGAAGAGGAAGTTAAAGGCAAACAAAAAACGGAAGCAAAAAAGCCGAAGAAAGAAAAGGAAGATGAATCGTCCAGTCTTAACGATAAGTTAAGGGGCACATCCGAGCCCGTTTCTCTTGCCGATAAGTTCACCAAACAACCAATCGTGGATCTCGTATCGGCCATCGGAATCAACCAGAAATTCTTATTCATGAATGATCTGTTTGAAGGAGAAAGAGATGCCTTTCATCAATCGATAGAGAAGTTGAACAGTTTCGACAGTTATCTGGATGCTGATAATTACATCAAGAACAATCTGGTAGATAAATACAACTGGGATTTGGAAAGTTCATCCGCGGTACGATTTATGGAGTTGGTAGAGCGAAGGTATCTTAGTTAGTATGAAGAACATTCTTTCTGTATTGGTTTTACTGCTCTCATTTTCTGCATTTGGTCAGCAGGAATTTGGGAAAGAAATGGTTGCCAAATTAACCTCCCGGGAGTTCCATGGACGAGGTTATACCAATGACGGAGCCAAACTGGCCGCCGATTATCTGGTAACCCAATTTGAAAAATACGGGTTACAAAAATTCGGAGATTCGTTTTTACAAGAGTTTGAGATCGACATTAATGTATTTCCGGAGCGTTGTGGGGTAACCCTGGGAGGCAAAATACTTGAACCTGGTCGTGATTTTATTCCTGGCCCTAATAGTGGAACGTCTCAAGGCAGTTATCAGCTAACATGGATCAACAAAGACAATTTTCTATCCCTTCCGAGAAAAATAGAAATTGAAAAAATGCCGGTAGAGGCGTTGGTGATTGACACAAAGGGAATTAAAAGCCAGGATACCCTTCAGTTCTTTCATCAGTTCCGCGCACATTATCCGAAGCAGTTCCCGGTGATCTGGATTCAGGACGGGAAGTTTACCCATTCACTGGCCCAAAAAAGGTTACCACACGCTGTTTTAGAGGTGAAACGGGAGTTTATTGAAGGACAGGATTCTATTCAGCTGGACATTGTTTCAGTCTTAAAAAGAGATTACAAAACGCAAAACGTAATTGGCTACGTAGAAGGAAAAAAGAAGGATTATATCTGTGTTTCCGGGCACTACGACCACCTTGGTGAGATTGCAGATACCGTTATCTTTCCGGGTGCTAATGACAATGCCAGCGGTGTGGCCATGTTGCTTTATCTGATGAAGTATTATTCTGAAAACCCACCAGACCACAACATTGTGTTTATGGCCTTTGGAGCAGAAGAAGTAGGGATTTTAGGCTCTAAATACTATGTGGAAAATCCTTTATTCCCGTTGAAGGACATCAAGTTCCTCATCAACTGTGATATCTCAGGAACCGGTGATGAAGGAATAACTGTGGTCAATGGGACCATCCACAAGAAAGAATTTAAACGGTTAACCAAAATCAACGCCAAACAGAAATACCTGGAAAAGGTGAAAATACGCGGTATGGCAGCCAATTCCGACCACTTTTGGTTTACCCAAAGACAGGTTCCGGCCATCTTTATCTATACACTTGGTGGCATCAAAGCGTATCACGACATCTACGATAAAGCGGAAACCCTCCCACTTACGGAGTTTACGGATTACTCTCAACTGCTCATTGATTTTATTGCCACCTTCTAGATGTCGAAAGTTTTATCGGTTAATCTGAGCGCAACGCATTCAGTAAAAAAGTTCCCTCAAGAAGAGATTAAGCTGATTGAAGGCTACGGCGTGGAAGGCGACGCTCATGCCGGACAAAAGGTGAAGCACCTTTACGATGCAAAACGGACTCCGGATGCACCCAATTTGCGTCAGGTTCACCTGATTCATGAAGAACTACACAATGAATTACGTAGCAAAGGCCTCCGTGTAGAACCTGGCCAAATGGGTGAAAACATTACTACAAGAGGGATTGATCTACTAAACCTTCCTGAAGGTACACTCCTTGAATTGGGCCCTGAAGCAATGGTTAGGGTAACGGGGCTTAGAAAACCATGTCATCTGTTAAACAAGTTCGAAGACGGCATTATGCAGGCCTGTATTGGAAAGAATGAGGATGGTACGATTCTTTACAAACCCGGTGTGATGTCTGTAGTGGTGAAAGGAGGGGTGGTAAAGCCAGGTGATGCGATTAACGTTCGATATCCGGAAAAGCCGTTCGTTAGGCTAGAAGCTGTTTGAAGTTCGTCTTCTGTTATTTTGAGGGTACTACCATCGCTTAAACATCTGAGGGGCTTCGCGAGGTTTCAAATTGAATTTGACCCAATCCGAATGAAAAAGGGGACGGTCCATCACTCCCGCCCCCTAACGTTGAGAAAACTACATCTAAACTCAACGATTGATTAACCCAACTAAAAACAAACGGTCATCTTACCGAACAGCATTCTGGGTGCTCCCGGTGTGAAATGGATTTCTTCGACTGGTGCGGATTCATTACCCAACCTCGACTCGGTAAGAAATTGGGTTTCATTCCATTCCACGTTGAACACATTGCTCAACGTTGCTGTAAACCGAACACGGTTCCATTGATATCCAAGCTTTAGGTCATTCACAAAATACCCCGGAGCTACAACTTCATTGGCCTCATCCGCCGCACGGTCGCCCATCAGTCTGGCCTGCCAGGCGGCGGTAAAACCACCTTTGAGTCTAAGATTAAGATTCCCTGTGGCCGTAAGAGGAGCAGCAAGAGGAATATAAACCTCTTCGTTTCCAGCTTCCCTGGCATGGGTATAGTTTACATTAATGTTGGCAAACAACGCATCAAACGGCTGGTAACTTGCCGAAAAATCCACTCCTTTTCTGATGGTTGGATTTCCTGCCTCGACAATCCCTTCATCTCCCACGTAAACAAATTCCTGTTCACTAAACATCTGCCAAAAAGCCACATTTAAAAGTAATTTGCCGGTTGGCTTAATGTTAAACCCAATGTCTGTTGAAGTTGCTGTTGGCAAGGTCGCATGATTCGGTGAGGATAGCACCAAACGTGAATCGTTGGAGTGATAACCCTGACCCCATTTGGCAAACACCGAAAAGCTTTCATTAAATGCATAGGTTGCCGAAATCTTGGGTAGCAAGGTTCCAACTGTAGTGGTTAATGGATTGTACAAGGAATCCAGTTTGTTTTCGTATTGATGTCGGATTTGCTCAGCTCTGGCACCTCCATTAAGGGTCAACCTGTTCCAGTTCAACTCCAATCCTGCGTAACCGAAATAGTTTGTTTCATCTAAATCTCCAAGCTGAACATGCTCAAGAGTTGTAATTCTGTTTTGGGTGTATGATAGTTCTAAGTCTTCTGCCTGATCTGCCCGCATTCCAGCACCTGAAAGGAGTTTGAAATCCAGTTCATTCCAACTAAATCCTTTCTCATAATCAACAGCCAACCCGTAAACCAAGCGATCATCCACCTGTCTGATCTGATCTCCGTTCAAAGAATCGCGTGAAAAGAAGGTAAAGTTAGAGTACAATTCAAAATCGTAAGAAGACACGAATGCACTGGTTCTAAGCACAGCATCCTTCCCAAGAAACTTTACCAGGGAAAGATTCACGTCGCTTCTGGCAGTGTTTCCACCTTCGGTACTATCTATCGCTCCAAATCTTGTAATTCGACCCGCATCTACTGCTCTTTGCGGAATTTGACCGGATGCGTCCCAGTCGCTTCTGAACGTTGATAATGACAAATCCAACAAGGTTGATTCGTTCAGTTCCGCCGAATATCTAGTCATCAAATTCAGCCGATTGAAGTTCTGAGATGCCTCAAAATATCCATCTCGCTTGGTAATAGCCGACCCCAGGTATAAACTTTGTTTTTCGGTGTCCAAAATTTTAAACAAACCCGTAACCTGACGGTCGTTGAACATTCCATACCCAATACTCACCTGGTTCTGCTCGATTCGCTTTTTGGTAATGAAGTTCACGTAACCTGCCGTGGCAAAGTTCCCCTGTTTCAAAGAGTACGGACCTTTATCAAACTCGATCTCATCAATCAGATCGGGAATTAAGAAATGTAAATCTGTATACCCCTGTCCGTGTGCATGAGACACCATATTGACCGGCATGTTGTCGGAAGATATTCTAATGTCCGTACCATGATCCAAATCGAACCCCCGCAGAAACATTTGCTCGGATTTCCCTCCTCCTGCATGCTGAGCAACAAACAATCCGGGCACCAATGTAAGCAGCTCCTGAGAAGATGCTTTCGGCTGCATGGTCAAATCAACATTAGCGACCTGAGCCAAAGGGTTATCGACCCCTGTTACCTCCACTTCCTGGAGAGAGAAAAAGTCTCGTTGCATCAGTATGCTGTTCGCAGAATGCTCATCCAGCTCCAGGGCCAGAATTTCGCTTGGGAAATAGCCCTTCTTCTCCACCAATAGAGTATCAGACCGGGAAAGTAAGAGTCTAAATTCTCCCTTTTGATTCGTGTGCGTATGATCGCCCGAAGACACATTGGTAACAACTGCTTCAGCAACAACTGCGCCCGTCTTGTCCCGAATAACTCCATACACCTCCTGCGCGAAGGCAGGGGCGATGAAGATCATACATAGTAGTAAAAAGCTTACTCTTTTCATATTTATGATTTGGCGATAGACATTCCCTGTTCCGCAAACGGGTGGCTTTGATATGGATTCAAGTCGAACGACTCTCTGATTTTAGCGATGTCTTGCTCGATTAAACCGTGCAAACAAATCATGTCTGCATCACGCTTATCCGTAGCCATAGCCTTTTCGGCATGTCTCTTTGCATTTTCCATATCTCCTTTGCCATAATAGATAAAGGCCAGACTCTTATTTACATCGATGTTTTCAGGTCGGTTCTTGTGTTCCTCCAAAGCATATTTTAAAGCCCCGTCGTAATCACCTTTAAGGGTGTAAAGAAAATTGGCAAATTCAAGACTCATGTTGTGCCCCGACTCCATATCTTCTTTAAACATGGTTTCTATCTCAGCCAGCATTTTGTTGAAGTCCTCTTCTTTTCCCGCCTGTTTCTTCAGCTGAGCAACTTCAATATTGAACCCTATTTCGGGCAGTACGGTCATGGCCTTTTGATAGAGCTTCATCGCCTGATCAACATTTCCCTTTTTTGCCTGAACTCTTGCCATTCCTGCGGTTCCAAAAGGATAATCGGCTCTTTCCTCAACCGCCACTTCATAGCAAATCTGAGCGCTGTCGAGTTTACCTTCGCTTTCATACATTTTTCCCAACGTGGTTAGCGCCCAACACTTATACTCTGAATATGGTGCTCCCGCCTTTACCGCTCTTACCATTGCACGTTTGCTGCCATCCAGATCACCATGAATTTCGCGCAGATATGAAGTTCTGGAATACGACCTTAAATCCGGACGGATGGACATCATTTTGTCACACATTTCCACCGCCTTGTTGTAATTTCCGATTTCCACATGGGCATCTACCAACACTCCATAAATACCTGCATTTACATCATTTAAGTCTACCGCCTTTTCCGCTGTAAGAAGGGCATCGCCAAAATTGTGTTGCGAAAGCTGCACGGTAGATTTGTAAAACAAGGCAAGGAAATGTTGATCACGTGTTAGCTCACTTTCTGAAAGTAGTAGATGGTCTAATGTATTTAATGCGGCATTGTAATAATGAGGGTGTTCACCCGTTACCCTGGCCTCGTAAATATATATCTCCGATAACTTCAGCAAGCTTTCAAAATCTTTACTGTCGCTTTGCACATTTGCAACCAGCTTGTTGTATTTTTCCTTAATCTGGGTGTACTCGTCATAGGCCAAAGACTTATCTCTGTCCATTAAGTCCGGTAGCTGAAAAGCTGCCACCTCAGCAATTGGTTCAGGGCTCGCCATTGCGGGGCCTTCTTTCTCTCCTCCACAGCTAGCAAACGTGATGGCTGCCCCTGCAATGAGAAGACTGTTTTTTAATTTTTTTACGGTGTTATCGTTTTTCATGATTGTAGTTTTTATAAACCGGCGGAGCGATAACCGCTCCGCCGGTTGAAATGGTTATTCAATTATTGTTTCAAGAGCTTCAGTAACTTGACTGATTTTCCTGAGTCATTTACTACGCTAATCTTAGTGTAGTAAAGACCATTTGCGAGATTCGCCGTATTCATCTTCTGGGAATGTTTCCCGGCAGACTTTACGACTCCACTTGTGGCTGTTGCAATCAACTGCCCCTGTAGAGACATTAGTTCGATGGTTACTTCTCCGGCATTTTCCAGCGTGAATGAAACAGTTGTTTCATCGTTAGCCGGATTCGGAAAAATGCTCGCATCGATGTTCTCATTGGAGTACGACAACAATCCGGTAGACGGCGACAAAATTGTTGGCTGCATATAGTTATAAGGCTTGCCTAAACAATTGTCGTTTCCTTTCCACGGTGTTTGCACATAAGGGAAAGTCGCTCTGAACGTTGTGTCGTTTTCTTCAACACCTGTGGAGTATCCTAAAACACCCAACAAGTCCGGAGTTACAGGACCCGTTAGTGTATCATAGTCATCGTACCACAAACCAATTGCGGCTAACACGACCCCACTTACCGCTTGCAACTCAATTCTGGTTACATCATCCTCTAAACGTCTTCCATTTGGGAATCCATCCATATTTGGAATAAACTGTAACGAGCTGGTAGTTGAATACAGCGGGTTTGTTAAACCAAGTACAGCCGCCTGTACCAATCCAAGGGAACTAAAATCCAAACTAGCTCTGTCTGTAACCGGTACCGCCATGTTCAATCTCAACATATCCCCACCATTTGGGAGGAAATTGTTAATGAACGGCTTACCTGTGGTTAGCGGGTTGTGACCGGTTTTACCAGTTGCCAGTTGATAGGGCTCCAGATTTGGAACTCCAGTATGGAAAATCGGCCACAAGTCTACTGACCTTGGTTGACCAGCATCTGGTAACAACAAAGTACCAAAGACGGCATCATCTAGTGCCGTTCCTGCAACCGCCGGACTTCCTTTCAAAGGATACAAACCGTCATTTCCGTTGCCGAAGTCGAATCCACCAAATACCTGCGCAAGAGAATTTCGTTGAATTCTCAGGTCAGCCATTGCTGGAACAGCTCCGCCAAACAGGGCATCATCCATGTAGAGACCTAATTCAGGATTGTAGAAAAACGGATCCAAAATGGTATCAGTGATCTCATCATAAGGAGATAGTGAATTCCAATAATCCTTCATTCCTACGGGAATAACCGCCTCATTGGTAAGTGGCATCCCCAACCTTGAAACCTGCACCCAGCTACCGGAATCAACATATCCTCCGCCAGTTGCGTTTAGTGTTCTGGTTGCCATTCTACTGGCAGACGCCCATACACCGATAACATAATCTCCGTCCAGAATATTCGCCGCCATCGACACCGGATTTCCGTCTTTCTGAAGATCTGCTATAGGTATTTGAAGTGCTATGGAATGCACATTAAGGCACTTCAGGGCATCTACTGGTGTTCCACTCTGACGAGGTGCGTCTCCCAGGTCAAAAATTCCCCCAAGATCAACAAAGAATGGGTCGTCTACTGGTCCGCAAAAAACCTGTTCTCCGGAAGATGCTGTGGTAATTGCCCCGGAAAACAAACTAGCGTAAGTAGTGTTTAAGCCAGCTGCTCCTTCAATTGAGCGATCACCAATATTCGGTGGCGGCACAACTCCATTGGTAACAATGGTTGTAAAAGTTGATCCACCATCGGTGCTCTTCTCCAACGTATATCTGGTTTTCAGATTCTCCTGCCCCAGACGTATATTAAAAAACGTTGTAGGATCGTCGTTGGATTGTGTAAACGTGAATCGATACACAATGTCGTCACCGGCTGTGGTTACGTCATTATCAATGTGTATCTCATACCTGATGTCTTCACCAAAACTGTAAAAGTTCGGGCCTGCGTGTGGTATTTGCAGAGGTATGTAGTTTGCAATGATCGTGATACTGTTGGTATCATCCGGACTGCGGAACGCATAAAGGTCCGTGTTATCGGCCAATGGATCATTTGCAATCAGTGGTGCTTCCCTATGACTCGATGCAAGTAACGAGGACATTGGCAAAAGCACCATCATTATCTTAAATAAGTTCTTCATCTTAATTTGTTTTAATGATTATTGTTTGCCTACCCACGGCGCTTGCACGTATGGGAAACTAGTTTTAAAAGTGGTATCGTTTTGCTCCACTCCTGTTGAATAGCTAAGCGTATTGATTAGCAAGTTGGTAACAGGCCCTGAAGAAGTTGCCGGGAAGTAATCGTCGTACCAAAGTCCAATGGCGGCAAGAGCTACTCCGCCCACTGCCTGCAATTCGATTCTGGTAACATCATCTTCCAGTCTTCTTCCGTTCGGGAATCCATCCATATTTGGAATAAACTCCAGCGTTGTATCCGCGTAAGCCGTGTCTGTTAGTCCCAATACAGCTGCCTGAATCAATCCTAGTGAACTAAAGTTCGGATCGGTTCTGTCTGTAACCGGAACAGCCATATTCAATCTCAACATATCTCCACCATTCGGTAAGAAATTGTTGATGAATGGCTTTCCTGTAGCTAAAGGATCACCAACTGGTTTACCTGTTGCTAACTGGTAGGGTCTCATATTTGGTACACCTGTATGGAAAATTGGCCAAAGATCAACCGATCTTGGACTGGCTGTGTCGGGAAGTAGTAAAGTTCCGAATACCGCATCGTCTAATGCAGTTCCGGCCACTGCCGCACTTCCTTTCAAACCATATAGCCCATCGTTCCCATTCCCGAAATCAAAGCTCGCAAGAGAGTTTCTTTGAACTCTTAAGCCAGCCATTGCCGGAACGGCTCCACCAAACAGGGCGTCGTCCATATACAGAGCCAATTCAGGGTTGTAGAAGTACTGGTCTAAAGTAGTTTCTGCCAACTCATCGTACGGCGTAAGAGAATTCCAGTAATCTTTCATACCAACTGGAATTACAGCCTCATTGGTTAGCGGCATTCCTAATCTGGAAACCTGGACCCACGAACCCGAGTAAGAAACTGTTCCATCGGTATTCAAGGTTCTTGTAGCCATTCTGCTGGCAGATGCCCAAACACCAATTACGTAGTCTCCATCGAGAATATTCGCTGCCATCGACACCGGATTTCCGTCTTTCTGAAGATCCTGAATTGGAATTTGCAACGCAATTGCGTGGGTATTAAACCCTGCTAATCCATCACGTACGATGTCGCCATTCCCTTGTCGGGGTGCGTCGCCTAAGTCAAAAATTCCACCAAGGTCTACAAAAAACGGATCGTCAACAGGGCCACAAAACACCTGCTCACCAGTTGTTGCACTTGTGATTGCGTTGGTCATCAACGTTTGGTAAGTGGATCCCAAACCTAACACCGGATCATCGATAGAACGATCGCCAATATTCGGTGGGGGTACTGTTCCGTTTGTTACAATGGTTGTGAATGTTGAACCACCATCGGTACTCTTTTCCAAAGTATAAGTGGTTTTTAGGTTTTGTAACCCAAGCCTTATATTGAAAAAAGTTGTTGGATCTTCATTCACTTTGCTAAAAGTAAATCGATACGTAATCTCATCTCCCGCAACTGAAGCGTCGTTGTCGATGTGTATTTCGTACCGAATATCCTCGCCAAAGCTGTAGTAGTTCGGCCCACCCGGACTAAACTCAGCGGGGATATAGTTGGCTATTATCGTGATCGTGTTGGGGTCGTCGGGACTCCGGAACGCGTAGAGGTCTGTGTTATCTGCCAACGGATCGTTGGCAATTAACGGAGCCTCCCGGTGACTGGAGCCATAAACGGCACTCCCCAGCACGGTCATTGCCATGCACGTTAATAAAGTTTTTTTCATGATTTAGTTTTTGTAATTAAAAGCTGCTGTGAATTGCAGCGTGCTGCCGGCTAATCCGACTTTGATTTTTAGAGCACCTCCCAACAGTAACCCCGAAGATTTACAACGATATCTGATCGAGAGGCAATTTTTCTTCATAGGCTAGTTTTTTTGGTTTGCGATTGATATGATACCTACGCTTCATTTTGAAATCTGGATTTTCCAAACCGAAACAAACTTTTAACTGTCTGATTTACAGATAGAAGAATTTGAAAAAAGTTAAAGTGAGCACACTTATAGCGTCGACAAGTCGCCTTTTTTCAAAGACAACTTCAAAGAATTTTGCGATGAAAGTAACAGGTGGTGAAATATCACCACTCAATGGCGACCATGTTGAGATGCTTATGGAAGGTCTTAAAAAAGCAGAATAGTTAGTAAGCCTTTCGGCACCCCATTAGCCAACACTCAGTGCACAAAAACCTAGGTTAAAACCGCCGAAAATTGTCCAAGGACTTCTAGCGGAATGAACTACCCAACATTCCCGATTACCATTAGAGCATCGAGGTTTGGAGTTGGATTTCCTCCTTCCGTTTCCAAGGTGATGGCGAATGCCTGAGGTTGTTGTTCGGAGAAATCCATCAGCGCGGGATTGGCTGCTACCTGATCATAGTCAAACACCCCCATGTCCGTAGGTACTCCGTCTACAATTGCCCAAAGCTGGTATTGTTTTCCGGTTTCGGGAGCGGGTAGATTATTGATCTTCAGAGCAACTTTTGATTTTGAGTTATTCCAGTAGACACGTACACTAGCCTCCGGGTTATTATCAGTTCCACCCAGTTCAATTGTTTTGGTTTCCTGGGCAATCAAAAGGTCATAGAGCTCTCGTTGTTCGTCGCTACTCGTTTGCAAAGCCTCTAACTGTCGTTCAAGTTCCTGTTGAGCAACTTTAGCATCTGCTAACTGATCCGTTACTCCTGACACACGCTGCTGTTGCTGATACCAAAGCACCGAAAAAGCAATAAGTCCAACAACTGAAGCTGCTGCCAGAACCTTCCACCCGGCTCCGGCCTTTTTACTATCCAGAGAAATAACCTTTGTTTCCGCGCTACTTTCAGTATTCACATCATCCTGGGCTGTGTGCTTTATGGCGCTCAACACTTTGGATTTAAGAGAATCCGGAGGCGTAACAGCATGTTTAAACATGACCTTTTCTACTTTCTCCTCTACCTCAATAAGATGCTGTTTTAGTTCTTCGTAGATAGCAGTCATGCATTGAACCTCTCTCTGTTCCCGATCAGAAAGACCTCCAAGCACGTAAGCTTCAAGAACTCCGGATTCTATGTATTGTTTTACATCCATGTTACCAGTAGCATAAACATCTTGTTCAGCTCTCGCATCGCTATTCTACTTCGAGTTTTAACCGTTCCAAGCGGTATTTGCAATTCATCTGATATTTCTTGCTGCGTATAGCCCTTGAAATACATGTAATCAATTACCTGCCTGTACTCGGGTTCAATTTTATTAACAAGGTCGCGGATACCTATGTGTTCAACCTTTACCGTCTCCACACCATTGCTCATACTTACGTCCGACTCCAAATTTTGGTTTTCCACCACCACCATTTTCCTGTGCTTTCGTAAAAAGTCGATCGAAGTGTTCCTGGCAATGTTCAACATCCAGGTAAACAAGGTTCCCTTTTTGTCATCGTACCGCGCAATGTTTTTCCAAATCTTGACAAACACATCCTGCGTCACGTCACCAGCGTCCGATTCTTTGCGGACAATGGAAAGCACCAAGCCGTATATCGCCGGAGAGTAATGATCATAAAGTTCTTCAAACGCGCGTTCGTCTCCCTGCCGTATTTGCTCTACTAGTTGCAACCCTGTTTTTTGGTTAAAAGTGATTGGAAAATTACGAAAACCGCATCGTTGTTCGACCTAAAGCAGGCTAAAATGTAACTTTCTGGTGGGTTTGTGTTTTCTATAAAAGCATGGATACTAACCGACGTTTTTGCCTGGCACTTGCCCTTATTGTTGTTCTGCAATTTTACCTCGCACCTTCTTATTCGCAGGTTTACAACTATTTATTCCCGGATATTTCCAACATTGAGATTAACCCTGCCGCTCTTGCCAGCACGAAATTCGAAAGTCGGTTAACGGCTGCACATTTAAACTCTATGTCCGGCAGCAGACAATTTCAGCACTCCAGTATCCGGTACTCAAAATACCTATCACGCCTCTTCTCAGGAGTTGGGTTAAGCATCAACCGCACAGATTATGGTAATTCCAGCCAATACTATCACGCCGGACTTGGTTTGGGATATCGGAACGTACTGTTCAATAGTGTGTTTGTTAGAATTGGGGCGATGTACAAATGGAACCAGATAGCGGCTCCACCGGGCAACTTTGAATATCTGGAACTTCGAGGACCCGGCGGTGAAACCGTCGAACAGACCAGGCACTCCGTAAATGGTTCTATTATGTTCTCGAATGAAGAAACTTCCAGATACATTTCGATCAGCTATTTGAATTACCCTCTTGGCAGTACAACTGGTGTACCGCATCATTTTCCCAGGTACCTGGTTTGGAATGTCGGCAATTTATTGTCGTTTGATGGAATAGATCACGAAACCAGGTTGATTTATACAGGATTTATCAAAACACTGGATGCGGTGGAAGTTTCGCATTACCTGACCATTCAAAAGCGACTGGTTATCAGTAGGAGCACAAGCCTATTATTAGCGAGTCGGGCAGGAACTACTGTCAATGAATTTTATCACCTGGCCCCAATTCTCACTTTGTATCAGCGGCGGTGGTCTTTACAAGCTTTATACAACATACATATAGGCGGAACAGGGGATCTACCTCAAACCGCGCAAATTACTTTTACCTGCAAACCCTAACGAATATGAAAAAGCTATATACTGGTTTTCTAGTTTGTCTTATCACACCTCTATTTGCGCAACCTAATTTACAGGAGCTCGATGCTGAACTGCACAGCATTATGGTGTACAACGCTTCGGCGGAACTGAATTACACCAAGGAGCTCACTGTAAATAAGGGCAAGAACACCATTGTTTTCACGAACCTTACACCTTACATAGTGGAGAACACAGTAAACGTAACAATGCCTGACACGGATGTGGAGTTAGTGAATGTATCTGAAACCATTAATCACATCCGGGCGCTTAAAGCCAACAATAAGAAAATTACTTCCTTAAGAGACAGTGTGAACCGGCTACAAGCTGAATCGGCTCTCTTGAAATGCCGAGAGGATGCTTACAACAAAGAAAAAGAGCTGCTATTTAAGAACGAGGCCATTGGTGGAGTATCACAAGGTGTAGCAGTTGCCGAAATTGAAAAAGCCGCTGATTTCTTTTCGGAACGGTATTACCAGCTAAACAAGAAACTCTACTATCTGGAACTGGAACAAAAAAGTATAAGAGATCGGATGACGCGTTACAGCAGGCAGATTGAAATGCTGGGCACAAACACCAATGAGCCGGGATCCGAAATAGAGCTAACACTTATAAGCCCGTCTAAAAAAACCATCCGAATTGACTTTAAGTTCCTGACCGCCAAAGGTGGTTGGGCACCCATGTATGATTGCAAGTACCAGGGGCCTGATAAACCCATTAAATTTGTGTTTCGGGCAAACGTTTTTAACTCTTCAGGCACTGCATGGAATAATGTAAACGTAAAACTCTCCACAGCGAGTCCAACCCGTGGGTTTGATGCTCCGAGTATTAACAATACAGCCGGGCGAACTGTTGCTGCCAATGACGGCAAAGTTCAATTCAAAACGATTCAGGTCTCTAACGCCATTGCGACCTACAACATTAAGCACAAACAGACAATTCCCTCAGACTCCAAACCCTATTTGATGTCTGTAGACGAGTATGAAATGGAAGCCAGCTTTCACTATCTGCTTATTCCGAAGTTAGATCCGTTTGGGTTTTTAATGGCACAGGTTCCCGACTGGAACAAATACAACCTGATTCCAGGTGCTACCAATGTGTACAATGAAGGTTCTTATATGGGCAAAACCTTTTTAAACACATACGCGGAAAATGATACCCTAAGTCTGTATCTGGGTAAAGATGGGAAAGTACAAACCTCCAAAAAAGAGGTAACGAAAACCAACAAGAACAAGATACTGGGCAACTACTACGTGGAGACATCAGAAATTCTCATCACCATTGACAATAAATCCAATGCAAATCTGCCCATTAAGATTCTGGATCAGGTGCCTGTGTTCTCGGCTAAAGGAAATGTAAAGTTCAATTTACAGGGGATTTCAGAAGCATTTTACGACGAGCCCGAAGGGTTGCTGGCCTGGGAGTTTAACCTGCCTCCAAACGCCCACAAAGAGATCGCATATAGTTTTGAAATTAAGGAACCCAAGGAAGAGTGGATTCGTTCCGGAAGAAAGGCTTATGCTACCATGCGAAGGTTCCGAACCATTAGTTGCCCCTCTTTTTAATAACCTGGAGTAGGAAATGAAAAAAGCCAAAGCGAATTGCTTTGGCTTTTTATTTATTGTGAAGTCTACGAGTATACAACACTTTCAACTCGTACAACTGGTTTTAATTGCAATGTGCCGTTACCTTGCACTACAATAGACTCTTCGGCGTCAAAGTCAATTAGAATCTCAACATCTCGTCGTCTGTGGATTTGAGCATCAACGTTGATCTTAAGCCCTGTTTGTGCCTGGCTGGTAAGTTGAAGATCCGCCGTAGATCCATCATGAAATCGAACAAAGTTGTTGTTTCCTAAAATCAATCTCATCTGTGTTGCCTGACCGGCAGGAATAAACTCATCGGCAATTACGGTGGTCACGTTGTTTTGCAATTCAAGCAAATCGTAAACGCCAGCGTTGGTTCTAAGTTCTACCCAGCCATCTTGTCCTTCACGCTCATCTTCATAGTGAATTTCAACGGCTTCAATTTCAACATTTACCTCTGCGTATGCCGCAGGGTCATCGGTCATCTTTACTGTCATTCTTCCTTCTCCCATCTTTTGGCATTGTGCCAGAAAGAAAATAGCGGTGGAGGCGAGTATTATTTTAACTAGAGTTTTCATTTTTATTGGTTTTTATAGGTTATTGTTTTGATTCGGTTTAGTGTTTTGGTTAGAAAGTAAGTTTGATTCCAAGCCCGGGATCTAAAGAAGTCCATATGGCACCATCGGAATTAATCTCTGCAAAAGGCTTTAAATCAAGGCTAAAGGCGAAAGGGATTGCGGCAACTTTATACTCTATACCTGCAATACCGTCGATACCGAAAGCAACGTTTCCACTTCTGTGGACTCTATAGCGATCACCCCGCCATTGATACACTCTGTATCCTGTGTCAAAGGCCACATGGCCACCAGCTCCGTAGTACCAGTTAAGGCCGGCTACATTGAACGCAGGCGCGTGATGCTCCATTAGTCCAGTTACGCTTAAACCATGGGACCATAGTCCAATAATCCCTTTGATGGCTGTTTGTTCGCTTTTAAACTTTTTTAAGGTTAGCCCGGAAGTCTCTCCGGCTCTCAGTCCAACGGCGAAATCATAACTAGGTGTATTAAGTGCCAACCCTCTTGATGTTATATTACTTTGAGCACACGCAGAGCTTCCTAAAATCAGAGCAAACATCATGGCGGCTACTGTCTTGATCGTTTTCATAATTGTTGGTTTTATAGGTTCAGTTAGTGTATTTCAATCGACATGCCATCACGGAGAAAAAACATAAGTGATTGTATTTGTGGTAGTTATGGCTGTGTATACATTTTGAGTTTTTCCAGATTTGAAAACTTGTTTTCATTTTGAAAAAGCGCCCATAAAAAAAGAGCCGGCATTGTGCCGGCTCTACACTTGAACTACTCAATTATTTGGAAGCCAACCCCAGGTCAAACCCGGTTCTGGTTTCCACGACCAAATAGTCTGTTGTTAACCAAAATTTATCGGTGTCCTTAATACTGATCCACTTTACCCCTTCTTCATCCTCAACAATTTCATAGCTATCATCGGGGTGGTTAGAAATAAGTCTTGCTTTCTTACAATATAGTGGCACCTTGGTGTAGTAGCGCCGGTCGATTCGCGTAAACACATCGGTATTTAAATCGTCCTGCACCGTTTTAGCTCCACCAATTCCGATAAAACCTCCTTCTCTTTCCACTACACCAGCATCTTTGAGCTCAGCAGGTGAACCAACGGCAAAGAAAGCCTCATTGAGTTCTAACTCTTTCGCGGCCAAAAGCAGGTCTTTGTTTTGAAGATCCTCTTCTTTTTTAGCAAGTTGAGAATTCTTATCGCTAATTAGCATTTCCTGATCTGCCACCTGGCTCGCAAGCCTTTTCTTTTCCTCGTCAGAAAGTTCCAGGTCTTTGGTGAGCTTGTCTCTTAACTCTTCCAGGTCGCTTGCTTTTCGCTTATAGTCTTTCAAACGATCTGAAAGCCGGTCTATCCGCTGCTCATAAGCTACCAACTGTTCATCTTTCACCCCAAGTTCGCTTTCCATCTCAGACATCACCTTGGTGTTCTCGGCAATTAATGCTTCAATCATCGCGATTTCCGCATTAATTCTTTCCTCCGGATTTATCATCTCCTCGGGATTCTTATTAAGGTTGCTCATCACCACCGATTCGTGCATGTTGATTTCAGCCAAATTCTGTTCAATACGATTGAACGCATCTGTCATTTGTGCTGTCAACTCAGTCTTCTCGGCTTTCAGTTGCGCATTTGCCCGCTTGTATTTTCTGAACTGAGAATAAGCCAATACCAATGCTACCAATGTTGTGATAGATAGAGCAAGTATTGCATAGTTTCTCAACGCTCTTCTGTTTTTCTGTTTTTTCGTTTTCATTGTTACTTAGATTTAAGTTTGGCCAGGTCAATTCAACCACAATGCCAATAAGATAAATTGCTGATTTGCAATTAATTACAAAACAAGCCTATCCAAATTCTATTTCATTTTGAAAATATCCCCTTCGATTTGGCGACAGATTGGAGAGACTTCTTCTAAAAAGAAAGAGCCACCTCGCAAATGCGAGGTGGCTCTCAACGACGAATCGATCAATTGTAACCTAACCCTATTTACCTACCTCCGCCGCATAATCGTATTCGGTCAACTTCCACAGTTTATCCAGGCGAGGAGAGAGAACAATTTCGGTTCTTCTATTCAAGCTCCTGCCTTCTTCAGTTTCATTGCTTGCAATGGGTGCATGTTCTCCACGACCAGCAGAAATAATTTTCTCTTCTGGGATTCCATGGTTTACCAAAATTCTGGCAACGCTTGTGGCTCGATGGACACTTAAATCCCAGTTATCATCGTATTTACTGGTACTAATAGGGATGGAATCGGTGTGCCCTTCCACCATTACTTCCAGTTTGGCATTGTTGAGCACTTGAGCCAGCATTTGAATGGCCTCTTCTCCCCTGTCGTTCACCTCATCGCTACCACTCTTAAAAAGAAGTTTGTCGCTCATAGACACGTACAGCTTACCGTCCCTAACATTTACCTGCAGTTCTTCGGGAGTAAAGCACTTTAGTGCACTACATACTTCCTGATGCAAGGCAGCTACAGCATCTCGCTGATCGTTTACCAGAGCCTCCAATTCGGCCATCGCGGCCTCACGCTTTTCCAGTTCTTTCTCACGATCGGCCAGTTCGAGCTGTGCCCTTTCCAATTGCTGATCGGCATTATCTTGAGCCTCTGCAAGCGCGTCTTCCAATTGGTTTATCTCGGAATTCAATCGGTTGTTTGCTTGTTCAACCTGTTTTAAGTCTTCCTGTGCCATCATATACTTCTTCTTGCTAACACATGAGGTTGCAGTTATGAGTATTAGTCCGGCTGCAATAAATATTTTAGTGGTTTTCATAACACTTAGATTTATAGGTTTTTAATTGATTTGGTTGACACAGGCCTATGAAGCTTTCGCAAAATTTTCCCGAAGAATGTTTTGCAATACAGCTCCTACCCGATCCTTTGAGTTAATGTTCTTATCTACAAACTCATAGATTCCTATTGCACGCAATTTGTGAATGACGTTTGCATTCTGCAACGAACTCACCATCACAATGCGACACTTGTCGCAGTATTCATTTACCTCCTGGACAATGGTCGCTCCGTTAATTTCGTCGTATGCCAGGTAGTAATCCAGTATTAAGATATCTGTATCCTTTTCCAGATTTTCCAGACAATCTTCTGCTGTTAAGAATGAATCTATTTTAAAACTAAAGTCTACATAGTGTGCACTCGAACAGAGTGTGTGAACGTACTTGGTTAGAGCCTTGTTGTAGTAAAGGTCATCTTCAAGTATTACAATTTTTATTTTCTTTCCCGGTTTCATAATGTCGTTTTTCGTAAATACTAAAGTGCTAACGACATGCCAGAAAGGGAGCAGCCTATAAATTGCTGAAATACAAATAATTGAGTGTCAGACCCTGCTTAGGTTGTTTTCAAAATGAAAACAAAAAAACCAAAATGAAAATTTGGATCAGTTGGAAGTTTCTTCTTCAATCTCCTTGAGTAAACGATAAACCGTGGTTTGGCCGATACCTAGCTTCTCTGCAACCGACCTCGTATTGTTGCCATACCTGTCCATGTAGAGTTGTACGATTCTACGGTTGTATTCGCGCAGAGTTAGTTCTTCCGAGAGCACATCAGGTAAGGCATCTCCCGAGCGCAGTGTAATGTCTTTCGCTTCAATTTGGTCCGTTGGGGACATCACCGCAGCTAATTCCACAACTGATTTTAGTTCTCGGATATTGCCTGGCCAGCGGTAAGAGGTAAGCTTAGCACGAGCATCTTCGGACAGCGCTTTTACATCCATCTGGTTTTCCTTGCAGAACAGTTTGATAAAATGTTGAGCCAGTAACAAAACATCTCTTCCTCTATCACGAAGTGGAGGTAATTCGATAGGAATGCCCAGCAATCTATAGAACAGATCTTCACGAAACAGTCCTTTTTGCACATCTTCTTGCAAGTTCCTATTGGTGGCAATTATAATGCGGCAGTCGGTTTTAACAGGCTTGTTACTTCCTACTCGGGTCACTTCCTTTTCCTGGAGGACACGCAGTAATTTTGCCTGGAAACTTGGTTCCATATCTCCGATCTCATCGAGAAACAAAGTTCCGCCAGACGCTTCTTCAAACTTTCCTATTCTTCGGGCGGCAGCTCCGGTAAAAGACCCTTTTTCGTGGCCAAACAGTTCACTTTCTACCAGCTCCTTGGGAATAGCAGCCATATTCACCGCCACAAAAGGCCCGGACTTACGTGTGGAGTTATAATGAATGGCCTTTGCTACTACTTCCTTTCCGGTACCGGTTTCACCTGTTACGCTCACCGTAATATTGGTGTCCAGTGCCTTGGCAATCAGGTCAAAAACGGATTTCATTGCTTTGCTGTTTCCAACGATGGCTTTTTCAAACTCGTATTTTCCCTGAACCTCTTTGGTCAGTTCCTTTATTTTCTGTTTAAGCCCGAGGTTACTCCTGAGGTGGCTAATTGTATTCAGCAGTCTATCACGAATATCATCGGATTTCACCAAATAATCGTATGCTCCGGCTTTGAGTAAATCAACTGCGGTTTCAATTTCCGATTGCTCAGATATAACCACTACCTGTGAGGTTGGGCTTATTCTTTGGATTTCCCGGAGAAGTTCGCTACCGATCATATCGGGCAAGCGATAATCTAACGTAATTACTTCGGGAGATCGGTGAAGTTCTTTGATCAGTTCTGCTGCGCTGGTAAAGCTTTCGATATAGTAATCGGGATTGAGAGACAGGGTATGTACCAATAACTTATTGTACCACTCATTGTCCTCTACCACGAAAATGGAAAATCCGTTCTCCTTCATTACTGAATTAATTGATTGAAGTTAATCAACATCGTTGATTTATTTCCTTTTGAGTATCAGATTCGATCCACTTTCTCCCTGAAGCATTAAGTTGTCTCCTTCCAACATTACATTATAGGTAAATACGGAGTCTCCGGTAATCTGAATCTGTTCTTTTTCAGGCAGAATTTTAAATTTGGCGCGCTGCTCTACCGTGCCCTCATGAGCCTTAAAGCTAAGTTCACCGTCTTCATAAAAGGTAAAGGTGCCTTCTCCTTCCTCTAGCAAGGTAGACAAGAGATCCACGGCTGCTTCGTGAGTCGTACTATCATTCGTGTTTGCCACTTCGTTCACTGTCCACGTACCAATTAGTTGATCATTGGTTAATCCACCTGAACACGCCATTACCAGTAAGCCTGCTACCAGCATTATGAAATAACTACCCTTTTTCATTCTCCTTTACTCGTTTAATCTCCGCTTCTACCAATTCAATAGCCCGATTTGCATCTTGCACGCAAACCGAGACAAGTTCAGGAATATTCTCAAGATTTGTGCCTTCCCGACAATTTAGTTCTATGCTTTTCAGGTTTTTATAAAGCTTCTCTGCTCCAAGATGACGAGCTGGTGTGCATATTTTATGCGCCCAGTCAGCTGCTTTCTCCCACCGCTGATCGGCGACAGCTTCTTGCAAATTGTCTATTCCCTCTGTTGTCGATGAGACAAACACCTCCAGCATTTCCTGATAAAAAGCCAGGTCGTTGTTACTGAGACTTTTTAATTCTGAAAAGTCCAAATCAGTATTTTCTCCATCATTTTCATCACCCTCTTTACCAATGGCGCCAGATGTATCATCTCCCAGCAATCTAACTAGTTCCCTTAACAATTCGTCTTTCCTAAATGGCTTTGCAATAAAAGCATTCATTCCTGCATCATGATACTTTTTTCTGTCAGTTTGCTCCACAGCTGCTGTAACCGCAATGATCGGTGTTTGCGCATTTGAACCCTCCATCTCTCTGATTTGTTTCGCCGCCTTTACTCCGTTGAGCTTTGGCATTCTGGTATCCATCAGAATTATGTCATATTTTTTCCGCCGTGCCTTAGCTACAGCTTCCATTCCGTCGGATGCCTCTTCCAATTCTGCGTCATATTTAGACAACAATGAATTCAGAAGTTTACGGTTAAATAGTTCATCATCTACTATCAGAATTTTTGCCCCTTTTAGTTTGTCCATGTTTAGTTCAAGTGCTATTTCCTGTGTGTTTAACGAATGTTCATCTCCTACGGTATAAACCAAATCTATACTAACCGTTGTCCCCTGGTCTTTTGCACTTTTAATTCGAATGGTACCGTCGTGCAGTTTGGTTAGCATATTAACAATAGACAGTCCTAATCCAGTTCCACCGTAATTTCTTGAGGTACTAACCTCAGCCTGTTCAAACTCTTCGAACACCTTTTTTGACTGATAGGAAGTCATTCCAATTCCACTATCAATTACCTGAAAGCGAATTTGTACGGTTTTCTCTGAAACCTGTACAGGCAATACCTTAATTTCAATTAAGCCACGATCGGTGAATTTTACTGCATTGCTCAGAAGGTTAAGTAAAATTTGCCGCAACCTGTGCGGATCGCCAATCAATATCCTAGGAACACTAGGTGATATATTGCAATGCATCTCCAGACCTTTTTCTTCCACTAGCGGACGAATTAAACTTGCTGTTTCTCTTATTACAGTTTCGGGTTCAAAACCTATATTTTCAAGTTTCAGCTTTCCCGCCTGAAGCTTTGTAAAGTCTAAAACATCGTTAATGATATACAACAGGTGATCTGCTGATTTTCTTACCATGTCCAGCTTTTCCTGTTGATCCTGGTTCAGTTCGCCGTCGGCCATTTGAGATGTAAAGCCAACTATGGCATTCATAGGTGTACGAATTTCGTGACTTACATTGGCCAAAAATCGCTGCTTGGCATTTGCCAGCTCTTCTGTTTCCCGCTTTGCGTGTTTAAGTGCTCGTCGGTATCTATTGTTGTTTCGCACGTAGTTTATGATCGTTGCGGCCATAAAAATTAGCAACAGGGCAGCCACTACGCAGAAAAGAGCGATTTGTTGATTGGTATCTCTCATGACCTGTCCGGCCTCTTCTACTTTTTGCTCAAGCTTTTTTTCTTCCTCTGCTTCTATCTGGTTGATTACACCCAGTATCTTCTCCGTAATGGCTCGATCCTTTCGGATCAGACGCAGTTCAAGTTCTCTGGCCTTGAGCTCAATACCTTGCTCTTCTACTTTTACATCACGAACCTCCTTGCTAACATTACCGATGGTTACTTCCTCTGTATCATCCACTTCTACCAAGGCTTGGACAGTATCCACGGCCTCTTCCGCCTTTTTCTTTCTCGATTTGAACAAACGGCGCAGGAACCCGACTTTCTCCTCCTTTGGTTCTTCATTGGCCGTTGTGTCGACTTCTTGCTTGTTGTCGATTTGCAGTTTTCTTTGCTGGTTTTCCCTGGCAACAGATCTTTCAATCTCTTCCATTACTTTATCCAGAGCTTCCTGCACCCTAAACTGGTCTTGCATGAGTAGCATAGAGTCCAGAACTGAAAACTTGGTCTGAATAAGTGAATCCAGGCGCTCGATGCTTACCACAGACTGGTTCTCGGGGCGGCTGGTGCGGTATAATTGACGCACCTTTGATTCTGCTGCATCAATGGACCTGTAGAATACTTCGAGTTCGGTTGCGTCTTTGCTAAGACTATACGTTTTTACAGTGTTCTCTGCGGTTGCCAGGTCTGTCAAAAGCGATTTACAGGTAATCAGGCGGACATCCGGACGGGTATTTCGGGCAATTTCACTAACCACTTCAGAGAACCGGTTATATGCGGTAACCCCGGTAATTGCCACCAGCAGAATTACCAAAGCCATGATAGAAATTATCTTAATGGTAAAAGAATTTCTCTTCTTCATGTAGCTGTCTAAAAAAGAATTTTTCATGAAAATTACAAGTCTCTTGGCAGATTTCCCCTATAAATCGCACTGAAGGCAATCTACACGGCATCATTTCTTAATCGAAGCACTATGTCTTCAATAAACATGCAGCTTCTGGCGAATACATTTTTGTCTTTAAACATAAATGTCCATGCCCCATTAATTACTGGTTTCACCACTGTATCATTATTTCTATGTGCTGAGAGGATCGCCACTTTGCAATCGGAGCAAGTGTAGTTAATGTCGGTTAGCAGGTGCTTACCGGTAACTCCTTTACCGAGATAATAGTCAAGGAAAGCGATGTTTAAATCTGCAGACAACTGATCTCGAAATTGATTTGGGTCGGTGTAGGACCGTACATCAAAATCCAGATTAAAATCTGCCCAAAGTTCTGTGGTACATCTGTTAATTGCTTTCGTGATGAGTTTATTAAAAAACGGGTTGTCATCTACGATTGCAATGCGCACAATTTTATTCCGAAAAGTTTTCATGGTAGATGTTTTTAAATAGAAAGTGGAGGGAGCCAGGCCCCCTCCGAAAATTTACTTTCTAATGATTCCGATTAAAAGGTGATTTCACCCATTTGAGTAATCTTGCCTTGAGCCACGACCACTCCTGTAATTGTATATTCCTCCTGAAGGCCGTTTGCTTCAGCTTGCGCTGGCATAATTACCATCGAATACACACCGTCTTCCATACCTCTGATCAGGAACTGACCCTGAGCATTTGTGAAGGCGCTAAACTGATGGAAACCATCGCTCATTTGAATCGCACCTGTAACAGATCCTTCAAGTTCACCTTGCACACCGGTAGACTCATCCTCAATCACGGTAATCATAGGATCAAGAATATACTCATCGGCCTGCTGCTCGATAGATTGCATCACATTAAAGTCAAGCAAGATATCAGCGCCGGAAGAAGCTGTCACTTCTTCGTCAATGGTAATAACAACCTCTCGCTCAGGCGAATCAAATGCCAGGTCGAATGAGGCGGTTCCACCACTACCTCCTGCGGAGACTGAGGTATTTACAGAAAGGGAGTTACTAGATCCAAACGTCAACTTCAGCTTAGTATACAAGCCCGCTTTGGCTTCACTCTGAAATGCAATTTGCGTTTCTTTACCATTGGTTAAGTCAAGCACACTTACAAACTGAGCATCGTTGTTTAGAGTAATCCAACCGGAATCCTGATGGAATACTGCCACCGATGCTATTTCCACATCCAGGGCAGTATAGTCGCCAGGAGAATCGGTCATTCTTACTTTAAAATTTTTCGGTCCGTTTTGCGCCGGTGCAACTACTTCTTCTTTGTTACACGAGACGGTTCCAGCAATTGCTCCTATAAAGAGCAGGGGAACTATTTTTTTCGCTAAAGATTTCATAATTCTTGGTTTTATGTTCGGAAGGGTAAATACCATCCACGTGCCAACACCAGCAAAACAAGTGTAAAAACGAATTTAAACTGTTGATTTACATTGATTTATATTGTTTTTGGAATGCCGATCCGTTCGAACCCTTTTTTGTAAAAAATTTTCATTTTGAAAAAATAGGGTTCATTATGAAATGGGCTTCCATATTGAAAAAGACTTGGATGTTTTAACACCCGAATTAGCCTCTGCCTAAGCTAAATGATTAGCTTGCACCTATGAAAAATCTGTTACTTCTATCGGTCTCATTGATTCTAATTGCTAGCTGCTCTGATACAAATTCTGTTAACCAACCAGAATCGCAACCGGTTACCTCTGGAATCTCTGAACCAGCGTATGCCCAGTTTGACCAAGCAAACTCAGACAGCATGGCTATAGTAATTGCCAGGCAGGTACTTGAAGCCAGCGGGGGAGAGCAAGCCTGGAAAAACATGGGTACGATACAATGGAATTTTTTCGGGCGACGATTGTTGACCTGGAACAAACAGACTGGTGATGTTAGGATAGAAATAACGGATGATAGCAGCAGTATTTACCTGGTGAATATCCTGAGTAATCAGGGTAAGGTTCGCCTCAATGGTGTGGATTTGCAAGGACAGGACCTGGAGGCCGCACTGGACAATGCGAAAAGTATCTGGATCAACGACTCGTACTGGTTATTCATGCCCTTCAAGTTGATGGATCCAGGTGTATCATTGGAATTTTTGGGAACCGATACACTTGAAAACGGAACGGAAAATTATGTGCTCAGGATGACCTTTGATTCGGTTGGAGACACCCCTGAAAACATGTATGATGTTTACGTGGATCGCGATAAATACCTGGTTAGCCAATGGGCCTTTTATGCAACTGCGCAAGACAGCGTTCCGGCATTTTCCACTCCATGGTCAGATTATAACCAATATGGCAACTTACTTTTAAGTGGTAATCGAGGGCGGTCGTCGATAGTGGACATAGAATTGGTCGAAAACCCGCACCCGAAACTTTTTGAAGAATTCTAGTGGTACGATATTCGCAGTACCAATTGTAATGAGAATTGTACTTCTTTCATATCTTCTAACAGTCTTGTCTGTTTTTTATGGACAAACGGACACGATGGTGTTACGTGGTGTTTGTAGAATGGAGAATGTTAATCTGGAGCAAACTTCAAACAACAACTGCATTCAAAGGATACTAATCAACGGTAAGGAACAAAAAAGTACCTACAACGAAAAATATGCAGAGATCGACCTTAAGTCCACAAAACTTGAACACGGAGATAGTGTTAAGGTAAGAATCATCTACACAGAAGGCTGTGCATTGAATGTGCTCAATTATGAGCAAATGCTTCTTGAAGAGGTGGAAGTAGCGGAGTTTAACATTTCCCCGGAAGGCGATGTTGAATTTAAAGCTATGGGAGAGGTAGCTCCTCTGGAATATTTTATTCAGGCCTATAAGTGGAACAAATGGGCAACCGTAGACACTGTTAAAGGGGTAGGAAAATACGATGTGCAAAAGTATACAGCTAAAGTGCCTTTCCACAGAGGCAAAAACATCTTTAGGATAAGCAGGCCCAACTATTCTTTCCTTAGTGAGGTAGTGTCGGACACTGTTCATGTAAACAAAGACTTAGTAAATGCTGAGAAACCCAAGGTACGGGGTACTTCAATTGTATTTGCGAAACGAACAGCTTTTGAAGTCTTTGACTCATTTGGAAACATTGTCAGGCAAGGAGCAGGAATGGAGGTGATGTGTGCCGGATTGATTAAGGGGACGTATTATCTGAATTACGATGAGATAAACAAGGAGTTTCGCATAGACAGAAACGGTAGGCCGAAGCTTAATTTTTAAGGCAAGCTGCACCTCAACGGCATCATAGGCTTATATCCATCGCTATTAACGCATCCGTTCAACTTTAAATTCAGGTAACTTTTCTTTCATATTTCACCACGGTCATTTAAATTGTGGCAACCATGAGCCACTCCTCCAAACATCAATGGCAAAATCTTCTGCAAAATAGAAGGCACTTGTTGCTAACCGTAGGCGGGGTTCTCTTTCTATTACTTGCGTTCGTTTTAAACTTCTTTGTTTCCAGTTGGGTGGACACAGTTGCCACGGCTTCAGTTGGAGACCTTTTTCTCGATCGCATTCCAATCTTCAAAATAGACTTCCTTTTCTTTTGGGCCGTATTTATATTCTGGATGTTTATCCTCACGTATCATCTGATTTATCCAAAACAATTTGGATATATCTGTTGGTCGCTGGCCGTATTCACTCTTGTTAGGTGTTTCTTTATTTCATTGACCCATCTAGGGCCACCGGAAACTGCCATCGAAATTCCTGAAAGTCTTAGCTGGTTTAACTTTCACGCAGACATGTTCTTTTCCGGTCATGTAGGCGCACCGTTCCTGGTTGCATTGATCATTAATAACACACTGTTTCGTTACCTGATTTTTATTTACTGCGCTTGTATGGTGGTCATTGTCTTAATGGCTCACGGGCATTACAGCATAGATATTTTTGCCTCCTTTTTTATCAGCCATTCCCTTTCTGTGTTGCTAAAGAAAACCGAACCCTACTTTTACGATGTCAACTATACTAGAGGCCCGTCAACTGTTCGGATACGGGTATGAGTCCGCCCATTAAGCCCCTGTATCTTCGTTGCTTTCCACCAGATCACCCATGGTGTCGCCTGATTCTTCTGAACCAAGTATCTTGATTAGGTCTATAATAGTTTGGCTCAGCAGGAGAATAACCATCACCATCATTGAGCCTACTACGGTTGAGGAGATCGCTGTTGCGTAGTATATGGACTTAAACCAAACTTCAGGCATAGATTCTTCCCTTGGCACCGGAAAATTAAATAGTAGAAAGAAAATCATGGTAATGATAAACACGCAGGTATCAAACACCGCTATCTGCCTGATTCGATCGTAGAACGCTGATTTAAACTTCACCCCGGCGCTACGGGTTAATCCCAGCACAGTAAATAAAAGAGCAAGGATTGTGGCGGATGCCAAAATAATGGTGTTGCATAGTGTATTGATGTGCGGTTTGGCCGCCTCTATCAACTCTTTTGCATGGTACACCTTTACTTCGCCAAACAGATAAATTGCCGACACGCCAATTACCAGAACAGCCAAACCTCCAATAAAAGCGTACTTGCTGTCTTTGAATAACCTTCTTAAACTTATCATATTGCTGGGAATATCAACCAGGCTACACTCGCGTTAAATATACTTCATTGAATACAATTTTATGTGTTGCTCCAAGCTTGCGCCGCCCTGATTGGATTAGC
The DNA here is from genome assembly GCA_965267315.1 of Parvicellaceae bacterium. GTDB lineage: Bacteria > Bacteroidota > Bacteroidia > Flavobacteriales_D > Parvicellaceae. The sequence goes on along the minus strand of OZ253949.1, from coordinate 1,171,065 downwards.
AGCATGGCATTCTATCCTGGATCCTAGAATATTAAAAAAACCCCGGACTCTGTTGAGCGCCGGGGTTTAATAAAAGGCATGTCCTATAAAAATTAATTTATTGCCTTTCTTTAAAAACTCAGGATTGTAAGGAAGTTACACTTGTCAGGGCTCGAAGTCGAAACTTAAAACCGCAAACTGCGTACGTCTGTTTCTCTGGTGTGCTATTTCTTTTTCTTCGTTTGTCGACATTTTTTCGATCACATCGCATTCGAGCCCATCGCGAGGTTTGTCTTCACCATATCCCATCGGAACAAGTCTGCGCTCATCAATTCCTTTATTGATTAGATACCTGACACATGTCTCAGCTCGTTTTTGAGATAGAATCCGGTTGTACTTTGCCGAACCACGACAATCCGTGTGCGCCTGTAATTCCACAATCATAGTGGGATGATCCATCAGGATATTGTAGAGGTAATCCAGTGAATCATTTGAACTGACCTGGTCATTGTTGATCAGAACATGCTCATCATAGGGATAAAGAACCTGAGGCATATCGTATTCACCGGGTCCTACTATTATCTCTTCCACTAAAATTTCTTCAAAGAACTTTCGGCTTTCCTCCCTGCCAATTGTGGAAAAGCCTCCTGTAACCCTAAAATGATTCTCGGCAAAAGCGTCAATCTGGTAATTGTGTCCCTTTACAATGTAGCGCTGACCATTGTTGTCGTCGAAAAGCACAGAACCAGTGGCATCCGTCTGTAATTTATATTCGAAACCTTCGTCCGTGGTGAGTGTAATGTTGGCATTTGGAATTGGTTCCAGCGTTTCTTTGTTCTTCACCACTACTTCCAATAAAAACCTGATGTCTGGCAAACGAAACGAGTACAAATCATCCTTTCCCTTTCCACCTTCCCGAGAGGAGGTTAGGAATCCCTTTTTCATGTCCTTCCCATCAAAGATGATCCCAAAATCATCCCCGTTTGTATTGATGGGATACCCCATATTCTCCACATCCTTCCAGTTATTTTTTCCATCGGCAGTTGCTTTATAAACATCCAGCCCACCCATTCCTACGCGGCCGTCGGTTGAAAAGTACAAGTCCCCGTTTTCAGCCAAATAAGGGAATTTATCTGCTCCTGAAGTATTAATCTCGGCCATATTTACCGGTGTTCCCCATTTCTTTTCTTTGTTGTCCCATTCAGATAACCATAAATCCTTTCCCCCTTTTCCTCCTGGCAGGTCCGCAGAAAAAATAAGGGTGCGTTCGTCTCTTGAAATAGCAGGTTGTCCAATAGAAATAGAGTCTCCTCCCTCCGGTTTAAGAACAATTTTCTCCGGGTTTTTCCATCGATTGCCTTGCTTTTCACTTACCCAAATATCACATCCTACGTTCTCCTTTTTCACTACCGGGCATCTGGTAAAGTAAATCTTGTTTCCTTTAGCGTTCACTACTGCCGCGCCTTCGTTAGCATCGGTATTGATACTCTCGGGTAAAGGCAAAGGCTCCGACCACTTACCGTTCTGGTCGCGTGTTGTAAGCCACAGGTCGTTGAAACCCTCTCCAGTATTTTCATCCAAACCATCACCTATACCTCCTGGTCGGGTTGAGGAAAACACTACCGATTGGTGCCGCCTATCAGCAAAAGACATCGCCCAGTCAAACGCATTTGTATTCAACTGCACCTCCGATTCTATTTTATGTCTGGTGGGGTTCGCCGTCCATTCTTGCGCTCTTTGACACGATTCAATTCCTATATCAGCCAGATCATTTCCGACCTTTTCTTTATAAGTCTCAAAGGCTTCCAACGCATCTTTGTATTCTCCCTGAACCATTAAGGCATTTCCCAGTCGATAATAAACCATTGGGTCTGTTTGCCCATATTTTAGCTTAATCGCCCGCTTGAAATAAACCAGCGCCTGGTCATCCTGAAACATCTTTCGATAACATTCACCGATTTGGTAATTGATATACCCCTTGGTATCCACTTTTGTTCTTTTTCCTACTTCTGCCTTTTTGTACAACTCAGACGCCGAATAAAACCGATCCATTGAATAGGCGGTTTCTGCTTCCTCCAAAAAGTTCTTCTGTGCACTCACACCAGAAACAATTAGAACGGAAAGTGCCCCTATAATTAGCTTCCTGACATCCCATATCTCACGAAGCTTACTTGTCTTTTTTAACATGATTTTCCCTTTTAGTTATTAGGTTTTGCTACTTGGTTTTGCGGGAATAATACATGGAGCTGGAAAGGTTACAAGGTCGTATTGCGTAATGCGTATTGCGTCTGGCTCTAACAGATATCGCAATACGCATTACGCAATTTGGGAAAACGACAATGGGTTAAAGCATTCCCCGGGATTTCACCTCGAGGTACTTATTGATCACATCTACCGAAAGGTCTTGCGGGCGTGTAAGAATACTTTGGATGCCGTATTTATTGAGTTCGCGGATGATGACTTGTTTCTCCAGAACGAATTTGGCACTGATGGTTTTTTTATAGATGTCGGACACTCTATTGACCTCCATTTCGGAGCGATCTTTCAGCCCGGTATTCTCAAAAAGGATTACTACCAACAGATGCTGTCTGTTCAAACGACGGAAAATGGGTATAACGCGCTCCATAGAGTACATACTCTCAAAATTTGTGAAGAGTAAAAGCATACTCCTCCCTTTGATGTAGTTCCGGGTGCCATAATACAACCGTTGGAAATCGGCATCCATGAACTGGGTTTTTTGCCGATACAATACTTCCATAATTCTGGCAAGCTGGCCTGAATTCCTCTCCGCAGGAACACGAGCCCCCAGTTTATCGCTGAACGTAATTAGCCCCGCCTTATCTCCTTTACGAAGGATGATGTTGGAGATAACCAGCGATGCATTGATAGAATAATCCAGCAAGGTCATTTCCTCAAATGGCATTCGCATGGATCGGCTCTTATCAATCAGGCAATAGACTTGTTGGGAACGCTCGTCCTGATACTGATTAACCATCAATTCTCCCATCCGGCTAGTGGCCTTCCAGTTAATTGAACGGTAGTCGTCGCCCTGAACATAGTTTTTAATTTGCTCAAACTCGTTGTTATTCCCCAACCTCCTGATCTTCTTAATTCCTTGAAAAACGGCCGTTTTAGAGAACACTTTCAGCTCGTGCTTTTTCATTTGAATTACCGAAGGGTAACAATGTGCTTCAACATCATCTTCCAATCTGAAGCGGCGCTCAACGAAATGAAGAATGGTGGAAACAAACACGTTCACCCGATGCCATTTGTATATACCTCTTCTTACGGGCCGAACCGTGTAATTAATAACATGCTCTTCTTCGGGTAAGAAGCGTACATGGTTTTTATTATTCCGAACCTGAAATTCATCAGGCAACTCGTCAATAACAACAGTATTAACGGGCATGGTATAACTGCTTTTAAGCCGCAACTGAACCGGATTTTCATCTCCCAGAGACAACTGTGGATTGAACGTTCGCTTTGCAGTGATTTGACCTCTGGACAAGAAGAGAACAAAAATGTCGAGGATCGTTGCTGCAATGAACAGCCCAAACACACCTTGTGCAACGGGGAATAGAGCGTCTAGCATAGGCAGGTAACTCAAAATAAATAGTGTTACCACAACCAGAAGGGCCAGAAAAAACCTCCAGTTAAAATATAGTTGCTTAAAGAAGTTTCCCATCTATCTCGGCACTTCTATCTTTTGAATGATTTCCTGAATAATGTCTTGCGGTGTCATGCCTTCCATTTCTGCTTCCGGCGTGAGAATAACCCGGTGATTTAGAACATGGTAAGCCACGTACTGTATATCGTCGGGAACCACAAAGTCTCGCCCTCTCATGGCCGCTATCGCTTTTGACGCTTTAAGCATAGCCAACGAAGCTCTTGGGGACGCACCCAGATACAGTTTCGCATGGTTTCGGGTCTCATAGGTAATTTCCGCAATGTACTTCAACAGCTGATCTTCCATCCTGATCTTCTCAAGAGTTGACTGTACATCCTTAATGTCTTTAGCCGACATAACCGGTTTTATACCAGATAAATCCGGAGACTGAACATTGTTACGATACCGATCCAAAATTCTTTTCTCCTCCTCCAGAGTTGGATAATCGAGGTTGATTTTGAACAGAAAACGATCTAACTGGGCTTCGGGAAGTCGATACGTTCCTTCTTGCTCCACGGGGTTCTGAGTGGCAATTACCAAAAACGGAAATTCCATTTCATAGGTAGTTCCATCGTAAGTGATTTGTCGTTCTTCCATTACTTCAAACAACGCTGCTTGCGTTTTTGCAGGAGATCGGTTGATTTCATCAATTAAGGCAATGTTGGTGAAAATTGGTCCTTGCTTAAAGGAGAACTCACTCGATTTCATGTTGTACACGGATGTCCCGATAATATCTGAAGGCATCAAATCCGGCGTAAACTGAATACGTGAAAAATCTGCAGACAAAGTTTTAGACATCACCCTGGCTGTAAGTGTTTTTGCTACACCCGGAACACCTTCTAAGAGAATATGTCCACCAGTAAAAATCCCAACCAGTAGCAGATCTACCATCTCGTACTGCCCGATGATGAATTTTTCTACTTCCCCCCGAATTTGTTCTACCTTGTTTGTTACCGGTGATAAATCGATAAGGCTACTCTTAAACGCGGCACTTTGCGGGGACGGTTGCGCAGGCATTTCGGGCTGGTCTGGCCGGATAACAGGCCCTGATTGCTGGCCGGGAACTTCCGGCGGAGTTATTCCGGAGCCCTCCGCTGGCGGCGGCATACTTGCTGCCCCTCCTACTGGCTCTACTGGTGGCAAATCTCCCTGCTGAGGGGTGGCTTTCTTATCGGGCTCTTCCTGCCCGCCTGCCGGCGAGTCCTTTGGGTTGTTGTTCTCTTCCATTTAATTACAGTTTTTGTAAAAATTTTCAATGTTCTCGTGCAGTTTCACCAGAAAATCATCGTTTAGATTCCCATTCTTACGTGCATATTGAAACTGCTTGAATATGGTGGTAATTTCTTGTTCGCTGATTCCGGATTTTCGCGCCAGATTCTTAACAAATTGTTCGTCTGGCCTGGCCGCAGACATGTAGTATTTATTTCTGATAAAATCCTGAAATACCACTTCCATGTGTCTGATTAACTTTTCATGTCTTCGTTCCTGATAGTACATTTCACTTACCGTATCGGCGTACTCCACACTTGCATTGGTTCGCTTTTCCGCAGCCGGTATAACTTTCCTTCTTCGTTTGGACTGGAACAGAATGTAGAGAAGAAGCCCCGCCATTAATATGTACAAGGCCCACCTGAATGCTCTGTTTCCGAGAATGAATTGGAGCGGACTCATTCTACGCTTGGAATTATCACCACCACCTGAGCCACTCATGCCCTCTTCGTCACCTTGCCTGGCCAGGTAGTTATGTGAATATCTGCCGATAAGTGAGTGCCAGTACACATTGCCTCTTGGCAGGTGGCTGAATACGCGCTCCGCATACCTCAAGGTTGTGGTATCTTCAATGAGCACCCTGTTGGTAAACATAACCGGTTCGGTATGCAAAAACAGCTGTCCTTCGCCAATATTAATACGAATGCACACCGGGTGGTTTTGCCGGTCTTCACGATAATCATCACACATTTTACCGAAGGATATAACTGCATAATCATCGTACTTCAGGTCATCTATATTCCAGAAGTTCCAGGTGGTTGAGCTTAGTTCTCCTGAAAAATCCCGGTATTCCCAATTTATATCGTTGAACATCTCGAGTGAATCATGGGAGAAATTCACATCCATGCACTCATCGTAATGCCCTTCATGTTGTTCATCCCAGAACAATTGTGATTTCAAACCATAGTCCAATTCGGAGGTAGATATGAAGGCTACATTGCCCTGCTCAACGAAACTGATAAGTTCATCGGCATCATCGTAAGACAAGTAAGCACCATCGCCCACCAACATGTAAATATTTGGAAACGCATTGGTACTTTCTTTGGGCAGGTTGGAGGCAATTGGAGAAACCATCGGCTTCATCTTCTTTGTCTTTTGGTAACTCGCAAACAGCTTATGGATTAAGTACGTTCCTTCTGGGTTGATCGGAATCTTTCTCCGATGAAACTCCTGTAATCTCTCCTCCTCTTCCTTCTGTTTTTGTTCTGCTTCCTTCTCTTCAAGTTCCTGTTCCTGCTTGGCCTGCTCAGCCAACTCTTCTTCGGTAGGGGGTGTCGCCATCCAGAAGAAAAGGAAAATAAAGCCGATAAAAATCAACGCTACAATACCATATTTTGTCCATTGATTCATCTACTTGTAATTCTCGAAATCGAAGAGGGTTTGTTTTAACATGGGCTCTACTGCTTCATAGTCGGCTTTGGTAATTTCGCGTTCCCCATACCACACCACTTCGTAGATGCTTACTACTTTTTTGAATTCCTCGAAATGCGGCCTTCCTTTCATTTCTCTCAGATAAAGCAGGTTGGTTTTCTTCTTTTGCCAAACGATCCAACCCTTCTGAGACAAATCTTTCATGATAAAAATGAAGTAAATCCGGATGGCCTTGCGGTAATCTTCATTTGCCAGTGCTTTTTCGAGCATCAGTTCCAGTTCAGATTTCGGAATTTCGGTCGGAGCTAAATCCTCCAGATTCTGTTGCTTGACTTTGGTATCGGGCTCTTTTCGGAAAAACAAAAATGCGATGACCAGCACCAACACTATGACAAGAAGTAAAATCAGCAACAAACCGGCTCCTCCGCTACTTTCCTGTTGCGATCGTGAGCTTTGACGCTGTTGCGCTCGTTGATACTCTCGCTCCCGTCGCTTTACATCTCGTCTATCCTTCTCCTGATTTTCTTCATACTGGCCATGCCTCCGCTCATATTCATACCAATCATCGGCGTATTCTCCTCCTCCCCTATCGTAGTCCCTATCCCAATTCTCATCGTAGTATCCTCCATCATTGGAGCCACCACCATAGCCTCCGTAGCCACTTCCTGACAAACTATCTGAGCCACCCCCACCTCGCGGGTCAGTTCGGAAATACCTATCGGGGTCAAAATCCGGGTCGATGTTGTCCATGTCTAAAGACACGACTCCTCTCGATTTAAGAACCATCAACTTGACAAGCTTCTCATACTCCGCTCTATCAAAACGGGTAATTTCAATGTCTTCCTGCAGATACAATCTATGGTATTCACCGAAATCATCTTCTACTTCATCGTAAAGCAGATAGTCGTTCTCGTAACTGGTCTGTGAAATAACCAGAGAGCACAAAAGGGTTAATATGGCGCTAGTAACTACCCTCATCTTGTGTTTCGTAAACTCTGCTTCTGGTGCCGAACAGCTTCATTCGATTGAACAGGCCGTGCGCCTCTTCTCGTTCCACAGTATTAAAGTATAGGAAGGCATAAGTCAGTGTGAAAATCGGCACCACCATGTGAAGCATAATGGTGTAATAAGATCCGTCTACCACGTTGTAAACAAAGTCGGGCTTATCTACTTGTGTTTCAATAAACCAGCTTAATACCTCTGTCTTGAATAATTCGATAATTAGCGTGGGGCAAAACAAAGCCAGTGCGGCTGGCAACAAACTCAACCAAAATATACCAATTCCGGTCATCCAGCTTTTGCCCGCAATTTTAAAGCCGCGGCCAATACCATCGAAGTAGTTTTTGTCCTCCATACTTCCGGCGAGCGCCCAATTGAATATCATTGGAACCAGAAATATGACTAAAAAGTGAGCCGGCCATGGCGTGAGTGCAATCGCCGCCATAAAGAGAGCAGCCGGGACGATGGTGCGCAGAACATTTGGCCCGTAAAACAAAATAAAGGACCTCCAGTAACGAAAATTTTCCTGCTCATATTCGCCACTTTTATAAACCTTTAAGGCATGATAAACCGCGCTGAAGTTAGTGGCAAATAACAAGGTGTGCGCCGCAAAAATCCAGGGATTAAAATCTCCCCAAAAGCTAAAGACAATAGACGCTTTGTCGAACCATTCCAGATTGTAGTCGTAGTATTCGGTCATGGTAAATGCCATATACACCGTAAGAATGCTGCTTATCATTACCAGAACCAGTGCTTTTCCAAATAAGGCGAATCCCTTTCTGTAAAAAACGAACGTGTCATTGAAAACATCTGCAAAACTCCGCAGTCTGTACCATTCAATTTTTTTCTGCTTGACGTAGATTGGATTTTCCTCCAGTTTGGGGTCGAAATTGTGTTTTCGAGCCACAATAATTGGGTAGATTACAAAATAAAAGATGATGATAATGAACGAAACCAGAATAATCCCCATGTTGGCCGCCCAATGCATATCCGGTCCATAACGTGACACAAAGGCTTCAATAAAGCCCGCTGCAATCATGAATGGTGACAGGCCTATCATCATTTTCATTCCGCGTTTGGCTCCCATAATGACGGATTGCCCTCTGGACATGGATCCCGGGAAAAGAATAGAATTGCCAAGTGTGATACCGGCCGCACCGGCAATAATTATTGCTGAAATTTCAAATACGCCGTGCAGCCATATGGTCAACATGGCAACGGACAGATATCCCGCAGTTTTATACCAGGCCAAAAATGAGCCTAGCAAAATACCATTGTAAAGCATGAAGAATCCTGTTCCAACAGACACTAGTAACCCAAATACAAAGGCGGTGAACGCGACGCGCAGATTGTTCTGAACCAGCATAAAGAACATGGAAGTTTCATCCTGCGTTTGGTACACACTAATGGGTTTCCCTTCAGCTATGCATTCCTCCTCGTACTCCACTCGGTTCGCTTCTATAACATTCAGGAACATGGGGTCGTCAATGGTAGATATCCAGCCTATCACAAAGCCTATAGCCATGATAATGAATGAAGTTAGCAGCGCTCCTTTGGCACGGTACATTTCCAGTGGTAAACTGGTGGTCCAAAAGCGAAATACCCGTTTAATTGGTTCCCTGCGCTTTCGATAGAGGCGGTCGTATACCTTTTGTGCCAGACCATTTAGATAAACACGTACCGATCTCTTCGGATAGTGTGTTCTGGCATAGCTTAGGTCGTCGGTTAGTTCAGTAAATAACTTACTAAGTTCTTCAGGGTCTTTCCGGTTTTGTTGATGCATCTGCTCAAACCGGTACCATTTCTCTTTATTTTGCTTAATGAATGAGGTTTCCTTCATCGACCTGAATCCTATCACTGCCTACCTCATCAGGCATTCACCTTGGGTAGCTGGGCTAATAAAGGTAATATTATTTGAACAGCCCGAAAGTTAAAATTTGTGAGGATAAAAAAATTTTATCTTTCTTGTGGTGAGCGTTCACCCGGAACCAATTATCCATGAAAACAATAGACATCGTTACGGCCAACAATGTAACCATCCAATATGAGTTGGGGTCTATTGCCCAGCGCTTTTTGGGCTTGCTGCTGGATTTGGCAATCTGGGTCGGATATACCAACGTGGCAACCAATCTTGGTTTAATGCTCTTCGCCGGCGCGGCGAGCATGGCTCCGGAAAACGTAACATGGGACAGCTATGGCGAATCCATCAATAACTCTTACGCCAGCTACATTGTGGTGGCATTGCTTTGTTGCATCCTTGTTGCCATTCTATACATTCCGGTTTTCTTTTACCGATTCTTGAGCGAATATCTGTTTCATGGCCGAACGGTTGGAAAGATGGCCGCGGGATTGAGGGTGATCAAGGTAAACGGTGAAGTTCCTTCGGTAACTGACTATTTTGTGCGCTCTTCCTTCATGCTGATCGATCTCTGGATGTCTGCGGCATCATTTGGTTTTCTGGCCGCTTCCAGTTCCGACCGAAATCAAAGAATTGGAGACAAAGCAGCGGATACGGTGGTAATTCGGTTACGGCCAAAAGTGAGTTATACGATCAAAGACATTCTTTCGATTAAAACGGCCGAAAACTATGAACCACAATATCCTCAGGTAACCGTTTTTACCGATGAGGACATGCTGCTGATTAAAAATGCGATAGACCGGGTAAGACGATTTCCAAACAAGCGGCACAAAGCACTCATAGTTGAACTGGCCAAGCGTTGTCAGTCGCATTTGTCTATTGAAAACCCACCAAAGAACAAACTGAGTTTTCTGAAAACATTGCTTCAGGACTACATTGTTTTAACCCGCTCGTGATGTCGAAATTATATCTGGTTCCTACTCCAATTGGAAATATGGCAGACATTACGTTTCGCGCGGTTGATGTGCTGAAACAGGCTGATCTGATACTGGCGGAAGACACGCGGGTAACGAAGAAATTGCTTGACTACCATCAGATTAGTACTCCTACCCGTTCCTACCACCAGCATAACGAGCACAAGATTACAGATGACATCGTTGATCTGTTAAAAGGCGGCCAAATGATCGCATTGGTTTCTGATGCGGGAACCCCCGGAATTTCTGATCCGGGATTTCTTTTGATAAGAGCCTGCAAAGAAGCGGAAATCGGAGTTGAATGTTTACCAGGAGCCACTGCATTTGTACCAGCTCTGGTTAACTCCGGATTTCCAACGGATAGATTCTATTTCGAGGGTTTTTTACCTCAGAAGAAGGGGCGAAAAAGCCGGCTGGACCACATCATGAATATGGATAAAACCGTTGTTCTTTACGAATCTACTCACCGGATTATCAAGCTGTTAAAAGAAGTTAATGAGCACGACCCGAATCGAAAAATTTCCGTATCTCGTGAATTGACAAAAAAATTTGAAGAAAATGTTCAGGGTACAGCAACAGAACTCCTTCGTTATTACGAGTCTCAATCAACCAAAGGGGAGTTTGTGGTGGTTATTGAAGCACAGCCTAAGTAGTTTTATTTTCCTTTTACTGACCGGTTGTTCATCGGAGCAACCCTCCTTTGACTTTCAGGAAGGAGATGTTATTCTTCAGGCGCTCAACTCTGCCCAATGCGATGCTGTGCGGGAGGCTACAGATAGCTATTATTCACATTGTGGAATTGTGTTGGAAGATGGTGGTGAACTTGTGGTTTTTCAGGCGATAGGGCCTGTTTTGAAATCAAGTCTTTCAGGGTTTACCGAATCGGGTATAGGAGGCCACTATGTGGTACTTAGACCAAAATCCAAAGCCGGACTGGACATGGACAAGGTAAAAGACTACTGCACCGGTGAATTGGGCAAACCTTACGACATCTACTTCGCCTGGGACGATTCTGAGCAGTATTGTTCAGAGTTGGTGTGGAAGGCTTACAATGCGGGCGGACTAAAAATTTGCAACACACGTCCATTGGGAGATTACGATCTGGAATCGACTTTGGTAAAGGCGGTCATGCAGGAACGGTATGGCGATTCGATTCCTCTTGAAGAGCCAATGGTGGCACCGGGAGATTTGTTGGATTCCGAGATTCTGGTGGTGGTTTTTGAGAATGGAGAGGTGAAGCAAAAGACGGTGAAGTCTGATGGGTTTTGAGCAGGCCTATTTCGTTAGCACCAATTTGGTTTGTCCCAGAATACCAGTAGTATCAGAGAGTGTACAAAAGTAAATCCCTGCTTCCACATGCGATAAATCAACTTGCGTTTGCTGACCTGTAAACTCCAGTTCCGCTACTAACTTACCGGAAGCAGAGGTAATCTGGATTAAACCATTTTGCACAAAATCAGAAACACTCAAAGTGAAAACTCCATCGGATGGATTAGGGAAAATGTCAGTGCTTATTTCTGCCCGGAACTCACCAAGATCTACCGTATGGCAACCGAGGCTATCGCAACCTAAGGTGTCCAATCCAACTACCCAGAGATCCTGAGTGGTTCCTGTACCATCCGCGCCAACCCAACCGCAGGCAACGTAGCCGTTGTTTACCTCAATGATATCGAATAACAGGTGATTAGATGTTCGCAAATCTAATTTTCGGTTCCAGACCTCATTGCAATTGCTGTCTACTTTCAGTATAAAACCATGTATGTTTGTTGTTCCGGTATTATACTGATAACCGCCTACGGCAGTAAAATAACTGTCTCCACAGGCAGTTCCCCAGAAGGAGGAAGATTCTTCCATGCTCAAGTCATCAAACACAATTTGATCGATTACAGCCCCGCTCTTATCCAACCTACTAACTCTGGCATGGTTGGCCCCCAAAATGTTCCATGACCCAACTATCCAATAGACACTGTCTCCGGAGAAGACCATTCCTCCATTGTACTCTCCGCTGATCCCAACCTGTTTCTCCCATGTAACACCAGTAGACTCAGGAATCTTGAAAATCACGTGATCTCCAGAAGGGTCGAACTCCTTACTATAACCTGAAATTACATAACCACTGTCCACTCCGCGGTCTATTGCAAAAGCCTGTTGATCATTGTTTCTCACGATGGCGAATTCGTTGACCAGGTTTCCATTGGTATCCGTCTTAGTGATCAAGCAATCCCAACCGGTAGCCGAGGACTGCGTCAAGCCAACAAAGACGAAACTTGTATCCCCGTTGCCTATGATCCCGTGATCAAAAAGCCCCAGTTCACTCCCAGGATAAGGGTAGTTTTTAATCCAATCGATGTTTCCTGCCCTGTCAAATTGAAAAGCCAACGGCCAGATTTCTGTTCCGTATTCCGTTTGACCAAATCCAATAAATTTTTGGCCGAATTGGAAAAACCCCTTGTATCCAATGATTAAATCGGTCGTATCCTGCAATGGGTACTCTGTGATGTAATTCCCATTGGTATCAAACTTTGTCAAAATGGCATTCGACCCTCCCCCTCCGCCTGTTTGCCAGGTCATCGTATACAACGTGTCATCCACAAGTAATACTCCGGCTCCTCCTTCAATCCTGCCACTTTCAATGCTTTGATTAAAGTAGTTTTGACCCAGCAAACCATTGCTGACCAGTACGCAAAGTGATATGATGAAAATCCTTTTCAGGGTCTATTCTGTTTTAATTAATTTAATCTGGGTGGATTTACCATTCGGGTCGATTACTCTACAAAAATAAATTCCTGCCAGTTCTCCTGACAAATCCACACTTGCAATGGAGCCATTCACATATTGATGATGGATTAACTGGCCATTCACTGAGATAATCACTAACTGAGCGTGATTCATTGGCTCACTGAACTCAATCGTCGTACTACCATTCGTGGGATTTGGCACCGCCTGTATAGAAAGTTCATCCATGATCTCATTTAAAGGTTCTTCAACCATCGGGGTTGTGGATTTATCAAAGTCAAACAGTTCTCCATCTTCAAACTGGAAACGAGACGCTCTAAAATCCAAAATGGCCTTTGCATTCGCCCGAATCTCAATACCTCCTCTTTCCGCTATGGTACGTAAAAAAGCCAATTCCGGTTCCGTAAGTTTGAAATAGCTTCCGGGGCGTGATTTTATACCGATCAGAAATTCATGAAAATCACAGAATGTTTTCATTTGCTCGGATTTATCCTCAAAGGGAGTTTCAAACGATTCGATTCTGATTGCTTCTTCGCGGATGGTAGTAAGGTGAACTTGTGCCTTTACCGGGTCTTTCTTTGTGATGAGCGGAACCAGCGCACAACTGGCCTGCACCGAACCGTCCTGCTCCAGATAGAAGATGGCACTATCCAGTGCTGCAGAATCCGTTTGAACGCTATCTAAAAACCTCCGGGTGAGTCGGGCCAGCTCAATGTTCTTCCGGATTTCCAAATAATCTCTTGAAATTTCCACGGCATCCAAAGCACGTACTCCCGTTTGCTCCTGCTCAATCTGGGACACAATTCCTGCTGCGAGTTTACTTTCATTCAACCAGTAAATGACCTTTTCCGTTAAAGGACTATTGGCTATCAATACCTGCTTAATGTGTCCCTGCGGAGCACTGGATCTTAAATAGGTAATGAGTACTTCATCACTTAAGAACGGAGAGTATTCCAATAGTTCATTTTTGACCTGCCCCGAGCTACCCGTTTTGATTAATTCCAGCAACGCCTGACTATTGCCATTGTCAATCTGATCTTCCAGTTGTTTTTGCTGAGATTTTAGACCAAAATAAGTCCCAAGAATAACCGGCTTTGTAATTGTTCCTACAAGTTTGGAATCGCACCAACCCACTGGGACGGTTTGCCCATCGATGCAAACATCTGCCTGAGGTAGATTAATGGCACATGTTGGCTCAAAATTCAAACCATCATAAGATCCATACGGAAAATCCGTAGCAAGTGTATTCCTATATAAAGTATACTGATTGACCAATGGATCGCATGTCCCAGTCCATTGATTAGCCGTTCTATTCTCTAAAGTAGTTGGATCCAAACAATTCCCCTGGTCCGCAATGGTCCCCGTTGCGTGGTGATGTCCAACCGCTGTAGTTGGGCCGATATTAATCAGATTACAGTCGTAGACCAGATTTGAATTGTTCTCCACTGTTTGGATGCCTGCGGAAAGATTAATGTAGTCATTCTTGTAATTCGTTTTGGCCAGAATGGTTCCGTTGCGGTGATAGGAGCCTATGTTAAACAGGGTGCCTCCTCCAAGGGTGGAAAACTCATTTTCTGCCACATTAAACCCGTCTGAGGCATCGGTAAAGATTCCAAAGTCAAACCAGTGAAAAGGACCTCCGGGATAACCACCTTCGGATTTCGGAATCAGGAACTTGTTTCTGGTAATGTCGTCTTTTATGGTTCCTCCAACGGCTTTAACTCCGTAATTGCAGCCGTTGAATTCGTTCTGATCAATGGTTACTTTTTTATCGGAGGAACCTTCAAGGGTCATCACTCCGGCAAACAGGTTGAAGAATTTGTTTCCTGCAGTAGAAGTACAATAAGGGTCCAGTAAACAAACCGGAGGACCTAAACGATACCCGGCATCGAGGCTAACCACGCCGATTCCTTTTTTATCAAAGTCAAATTCATCCGGGTGGGAATTGATAAAGTTGTTGTTAACGATATCCACGCCAATCACATCAAACATGGAGATGTGGACATAAGGACCGTTGTCCTTATCAGGATACTGATCATCTGTTAAGAAATTACACCCTTCAATCGAAGAAAGATTATTTGAGGTGGTGGTATAAGCAGAAAATTCAAAGGATTTCCAATTGTTGTAAAAAACGGAATTGGTAGCACCTACCACACCCCCGGTTAAAGACCAATCATTATTCCCATTGGGTTCTTCACCATTGAGTTTAACGGCGGTATGAGCGTAGGATAACGTCGCATTGTTTAGGATTAAGGTTCCCCGGTTTGCGAAACTATTTTGAGAAGTTGAGTTGGTTCCTTCTACTACGATGCCTCCCCAGAATTCGCCACAACGGTTGGAAATTGTTCCACCATCCACCTGAAGTTTTGCTCCTTTTTCTACGTAGATCTTAGCATCCTTAGCCATATAAATGGTTCCGGTAACCAAAACATCTACTCCGTCGGGTATCACCAGATGGCTTGCAAATTCTGTTTCTCCGGAAAAAATATAGGTTGGCCCTCCATCGAGCACCGTTCGCTCCATTTCGATATCCGAGATGTCCAGAGTAAAGATACCACGTCCAAATGTAGAAACAGCCAACTGCCGTGTACACTTATGGTATTCTATGTCTGTGACAATACAGACCGGCAATCCGTCATTCAAACAATTCCATTGTGGATTTGCGTCACCTCCATTGTCCGTGTAGAAGACCCCCAGATCTGATGCAACGAACAATCTGTCGTTTGATCCGGGGTGATAGATAATCTGATTGTGTTGGACGTTTGTTAGCCCCTGGGATACATCCCTCCATGTAACGCCCATATCCTCCGAAAAATAGACTCTTCTTTCGCCATCGGTTGAGCCGGGGGAGGTTTGCGAATTACCAGACATGGTAGCCCATATTCGGTTTGGATCATTTGGGTCAAACACAAAATCGGTAGGGTAAAACCACTGGCACATATCATATATTGACGCGTTGTCGCCTCCGGCGTTGTCAAAGGAAAGATCCGTCCATGTTACACCCCGATCCGTGGTTAACCAGATATGTCCTCCGAAATTACTGGTATTGGTTCCAAAGGGTCTACTGGTACCTACTAATATGATGTCACTATTGGAGGGAGCAATGGCAATTGCAGAAGCCCTTAAATCACCTGCTCCAGTTATGTCAATAGAACCTTGACTATCCCAACCATCATTTGTAAAGTATAACTCATTGATACCGGAATAGTAGTAAGTTAATTCATCATTGGGATCCTGCTCCATTATGGCAGTATTTCGACTGAAAGGAAAGTTCTGAGACGCTCCAATACCCGTGCCTGCAGCCGTCAACGACGATATTCGGGTGCCGCTTCCAGTTCCAAACCAAGAATAGATAAAAGTTTCATTCGGGGGTGTATGAGCCACGTGTATTTCTCCGCCATCGCCTGCATCATTTCTAAGGATATCCGCATCTTTGGTCAGCCGATAGTACACCCCGTTATCCTGCGCACCGCCCATAAAGCGCTCAAGCAGGTTGTCGGAAATATCAAAAGAATAGAATTGTGTAATGGGCAGGTTATTGCCATTAATATCCTGAAAGCTTCCAAAACTCGTCCCATCATTCCATCCTACTCCTCCGTCTGTACCAACCAGTACCTTGTCCAATCCCGTTCCCAGAGGATCTTCTTCAATTACTCTGATGCATCTAATATCATCGTGTAAAACGGATGATCCGATTACCGTTCCGTCCCGATACCAATGAGGTCTTACACCTCCCAGGTAGGCCACCTGGTTAACTCCATCAGACCCCATAGAGAATTCACCTTTATAGTACCCAATATCCTGGGAATAAAAAGGGAACATCACATTCCACGATCCCCCACCATCAACTGATTTCGCTAGTGGACTTAAGATGATTCCGGGGTGGTCGTTCCGAGCGGCTACATATAGCCCTTCATCTAAATCATGATTTTTGATGTCCACCAGAATAAGGGAAAAATCCTTTTGTGTTGGGTCTTGGGTAGGTCGAACAATTACATTATCTACCGCTGCTTGCGTTACTCCATCGTAAGGAGTGTCTGCTACTACGGCAAAAATCAAATTATAGAATCCCTCTCCTGGTCCTAACAAACTGTAAATATCAATGTCTTCATGAATGGGCTCATCCATAGACGCAAAACCAGTGTGTGACTCCCAAAGTAAAGCCGCAGGTGTAGTCCCAGGAGTTGTCCTTCGTGAATATACCTTCAATTTACAATGGGCGGGAATGAAAGCATCAAAAGACAGTTCTCCTCCTGCAGGAACTATTGGAGATGGAGGAGAAATAAAGTAGGAAAACATAGATTCGTCTCCACCAATTTCCGGAATACACACGGCAGCATCCGACAAATTATAAGTCCCCGCCATCCACATGTGGGTTGGATTGGTGTTAAAAGGGAGAAATGAAATGGTTGGTGTATTATCCCACCTCTCTAAAAATGTGGCATCCGGATACATTACCCCGTAACCATTCAATTCATCAGGGCCGTACTCTGCTCCTGGTATGGTATGAGCTAAATCATCCCATGTATCTCCACCATTTGAAGAATGGTACAAAGGTAGAACCGTTCCTGCTGAATTTCTTACTGTACTCACATAGATATGCATATCCCCTGCTACATTTAAACCAACTTTAATTTCTCTATGTTCGATTGTTGAACCATGGGGAACCGAACTCGGTGATAAGGAAGGTGATTTATCTACCCATGTTAAGCCATAATCGTCAGATCTGTATACCTTAAAAGTTGTAGACACAAAAATGGTGTTTGGATTGCTTGGGTCGAAGTCGATATTCCTGCCTATTTCACCTGTTACACCGGCTGTACTTGAATTGGTTGGAAATCCATCTACAGGATACCAGGTTTCTCCGTTATCGTCTGAACGGATTAATCCAATAGCATTGTTAAAATTCAACATCGTAACACCGGTAATTGCAAATAAGGATGAGCCTCCTGAAGGGTTAGGAATATTAACAATATCATTAATCCCCAGATAAGGGATTTGAAGGGATCCATCGGTCTTATTTACCCAATTCACTCCACCATCAATGGTTTTCCAGATGCCACTGGCATTTGTTCCCATTATTATGGTTTGCGTATCTGAGGGATCAGCATATACAGCTTCCACCCGACCCATAAACTGTTCTCCGGGAGTGTTAAATGGTCCGATTAAATTCCACCGTTTATTGTTTAGGAAATTCTCCCGACAAACGCCCTGATCAAAGTAGGTTTTCATCATGCTGTTGTAGTGGTTAAAGGTTCCACTTTTTGAAACGTCGTTTGTAGTGGATCTGCCAGACCAAAACCAATCATAACGGCCAAAAAACTTTGAAACGAAAGGGTGGTAGTTCTTGGTCGGGTCAGTGAGTTCGTTGATTACCTGTAATCTGGCTTGCTGATAATCAAATCCCGATGTAGAGTTATTATTTCTCCAGTCTACCGTGATCTCATCAAATGTCTGCGCATTGAAAGATTGAAAGGTTAGTAGAATTAGTAAAGGTAAGATGGCCACCAGAGCCTTCAGGTTAGCTGCTTGCTTAATCATAGGGAATGGATTGGGTTAATGATTACTGATTAGATGTCTCAAGTTAGTGATAATAATGTAATTCCGGATTACCGCTTATTAGTTTGTTGGCACCGATAGATGGCTAATTTTCACGGATGGAATAATGAACGGTAAAATTTACTGATCAATCTGATTCTGAAAATGTCAAGGATCTCGGTTTCAATGCTAGTCTACCCGCATAACCATCTACTTCCTGTCTATTTGTCAATCATCGTTATCACTGTATAAACTTCCTGAGGGGCAATGGCTCTAAGTAAATAAGAACCTGAACCCAACATCGACAAATCAAGTGTACCGGTAAATTCGTATGGGTTCTGTATAAATACAATCTGACCTTGCATATTCAACACCTGAATCTCGGGAGAACTTAAATCAGATTCTACGCGGAAAACCCCGGATCCCGGATTGGGGTAAACTTTGAGTTTGCCATTTTGGATAACGGGTTTGGTTGAGTCTTTGGGTGCAGAATCGTTACCTAGAGATTTGAACCCATTTTCAAACAAAAAGAACTCGGTATAATCGTATGTGTTCCCGTCACAATCTTGAAATTCAATAATGTAGTAGTAGGTTCCGTCTGACGTAAATGAACTTACCGGAAAGCTTGTAATGCAAACCTCATCGTCCAGAACACAACCAAAATCGTGCTTTTCCAACCCGCCCCATCTGTCGAAAATTTGGATGTCGTACCAGCGAGCATTCTGGGCTTGAAAACAGAGGTAGTCATTTACCCCATCACCGTTGTAGCTTTGAATATTGGGCATTGGACCGACAGCGATTGGCCCTACGGGCTTTTGCCAGTCAAGTGTTGTAGTGATTGGAGGATGGCAGTAGTTTTTTACTGTAATGTTTATCGGTTCGTCGTTACACTTGTTATGACTCAGGCAGTTGGTGAAATCTGCTGAAAATGGTAAAGTACAACAGCTAAAATCCTGACCCGGATAAAAGCATTGTGAGTACGATGAAAAAGGGGCTTCAACACAAATCCACTGTACGTCGTCGTTCACCTCGATATCAAATGACACATTATTCTGACCATAAATTTCGTTAGACGTAGATACCGTGGGAGGTGAAGGGGCATCGCCATAAACCACCGTAACCTGATACTCTGTGCTGGTTTGCAGTGGGTCGAGAATACCAGTAAAGAACCCTCCGCAAATTGTAGATACGGTGAGGGTATAGGTTATCGTTCCATTTCCTGCGGGAGGCGTAAAAGTTGGGTTGGCAACATTGTCTGCACTCAAATTTGATGAAGGCGACCAACTATAAACAAGCCCTGTCTCCGGGTCTGGTCCAATTTGGATTGGGTTACCATCACACACTTCATAGAAATCCTGCACCGTTGGAAAATCAAAATGGCATGGAAAGCCCCCGGAACATGGCTCAATTACTGTTTCAAAGTAAGCATCATCTTCGGTAGAGAAGCCATCCTCCATTACCACTCGGTTTCCGGCCTTAAAGATTACGTTGTTGTTTGACTTAATCGTGACGGGACCATAATACGCATAGGCATGATTCATCACGTTACTGCCAGCATAGATCTCATCACTTGCCTGAAATATGTCGGAGTATAGGTCGGTATTCTGAAACATCCAATCTTCATCGGCGCACCAATCATCTCCCAAAGGGAAGATTCTAAAATCGTCAAAACTTCCAGCTTCTTTCCCAGAGGCTCCATTAAAAGGCCCAAGTGCCAGCCAGTCATAATCATGAGAGGGTACGAAATACGTTTGAGTTTTGCCCCAGGAACTGTTCTTAGTGTTCAACGCTCTTATGTGTGGCGGGCCGTCATCCTTAATCGCCGTATTCGTACAATGCCTGGGCTTAAAATCATAGAACCTTAGTCCTCTATCATCCCAACCAGTAGCAGAAACCTTATTGTAAAACTCCACATAATACACCTGTCCCTTTTTAATTCCCGGAGTGCGAAAGGAATTTACAGCATACTCTCTTCCTGAACTTGATTCACCCAATAAACCTGTTCTTGCTGCTCCATTTTCTACATCTGCCGAACCTGGTCCATTACCGGCATTGGAACATAAAGTGCGCTGATCTGGCACGTCCCATCCGTAAACGTATCCCCAATATGCTTGCATATCCGCGTAAGTAGCGCTCGAACCAGAAGCTGTAGGACACAGTCCGGTAGTGCCTTGTCCGAATGGATTAACGTAATTGGTGCTATCTACTACAGCTCCTGTCGGACCCTGTTCAAAGCTACCATTGTATAGAATGTTTTGCGGTACCTGTGCCTTCAAACCTGACACAGCAAGAACCATCCCACCAAGTACGTGAATTACAAATCCTGTGTTTCTCATTATTAAAAGTGTTTCCGGACAGAAATTCCTGCCCAATGGCTAAAGCGATGGGTAGTGGTGTTATTAATTGTTTGATAATAATTGTAGAGCAGACTAGGCGCATAAGTCGCAATCACACTTGTTTTTGAGGACACCGACCACTCCAGACCAATCCCTCCAACCCACTGAATTACTGTTCGGGGATACCATGGTGCACATCCTACATCACTACATTCCTGCGAGAAAAAATCCTGAGGGTCATTATAACCATAGGTGAGTTCGTCTCCGAAAGAGAATACAACTGAGCCATTAATAATCGGCCTTATTTTTCGGTTTCCATAAGCTGTGTGCAGTCCGATAGGAACAGAGACCCAGTGCAAGGTTGCCAAATCCAGTCCTACACCCGAAGAC
Organism: Parvicellaceae bacterium; assembly: GCA_965267315.1. GTDB lineage: Bacteria > Bacteroidota > Bacteroidia > Flavobacteriales_D > Parvicellaceae. The sequence continues at coordinate 1,149,948 of OZ253949.1, read as the reverse complement.
ACGTCGAGAGTAAAGCGTTTCATTCCTACGATTTTACGGTGGTAATTAATGCCTATTCCCAGGCTTTGACCACCAACCACAAGGCCAATTGAATTGAGACGGTTTTCGGATACATCTAATGAATCCGCGGATTGGGCAGAAATGCCGTTAATCTGTAACAATAAAATGAGCACAAAACCGACTCCCATTTTTTTGGACGGGCCCCATTCCCATGTGTTTAACCAAAACCTGCGTATCCGAGTCGCCAGGGCGAAACTGATTAAGGAATGGGGTAGGGAGCCGGCTTTTTGCTCATTCGTATCCGCGTCTGCCACGCCCAACGTCATGTGCCTCGCTGAAGCTTTCCATTTTGCTATGTTGAGCGTTTTGATCACCTGCTAGTTCTCCAGTAATCCCTTGAGTCTTGTTAGCTCTTCCTGAAGCTCATCAATTAGTTTCTGCTGTGCGATGGTGTACAGCGTTAGTTCTTCAGTCTTCCGCAGGAGCAGCAAATCCGTATTGTTGAGGTCATTTCCCTGTGCAATCACTTCCTCTTCCGAAGGGAAACCGGGCAGGTGCTTTTGCTCGAGTATATAGGCCTCTAATTCCCTTAGAGACATCAGCTTATAATCCGGTTCAAACACCTCATCGCACCAGGAGTTGGTTTCTGCAATAAACTTACATGCCCGTACTGTTCCGGCTACTTCCAGTTTGTGCACAGGAGCGTCCATTCCAATTCCCACGTTGCCATTATTGTTATAATTGATGATGGTATTGTGCGGTTCGGTGGAATTGCTTTGTATATACAGGACATCAGTCGCATACACGTTGTTATTGGAGCCGGTCATGGCGTCGACCCCACCAATAAAAATGGAGGCCGGGCCAACTTTCAGGCGGTTGGAAACGTTGACGGTTCCACGTACATCCAGATCGGCCTCAGGGGTGTCGGTACCAATGCCAACTCTGCCCTCACAACCACCAAAACCCGTGTACAATACTCCATGAGAGGGCGTGGATCGCATTGACCAATAGGCAGGGATGGTTCCATCGGCAAGTGCCAAACACAGTGCGGGCTGGTAAACAGTGGAAATAAGACCTGCCTTCTCAACCACCTTTGTTTTACCGTTGGAATTAACGATCAGGAATCGGTCATCAAACGCTGTAGAGTCGGCAAAGTCTTTGAGTTTAAACGTTCCTTCCACCACCACGTCTCCCTTTAGCTTAGAAGTTCCGTCAACCTTTAAATCAGATTTTAATCGTGCCTCACCGAGCACTTTGAGATCAGACCTGGCCTTTACTTCTCCTGTGAATACAGATGTTCCGGTAACCTTTATATCCTGATCCACTTTTAATTTTTGACCAACCCTAACGTCACCATCAACTATGGCAGAATCGCGCACCTGAAGCTCACCTTCCAACTTGGTTTTACCTTCCACCTCAAGTGCTTCAGTAGGAGTGGTGGTTCCGATACCAACCCTACCCGTAGATTGAATCTCGTTACTTTGAATCTGGCCGTATGAAACAGAGCATAATAATGCCATTAGGACTATGGTTAGAATTGTCCGAATCATGATGATATGGTTTAAAGTGATGGGCTGGAAAATCGACCTCTCCTTCCTTCCGGTTCCGGCCCAATTAATAAAGTGTTGATACAAACTTACACTATTGTGTATTATTTTGCAACACTATTATTAATTCAAAGATCCATTTTCATCATGATTTGTTGTTGGTTCTGTGTACTCCAATCCCTCGCCTGCTCTTGGCTCACGAGTTGACTAGCACGCTAATCTGAAAGTACGGAAATTTCTGTAAAAACTGCCATATATGGCAGTATAAAATTCTACAAAATCAGGTTTCTTGTTGTTTGTGAGCGACAAGGACAATGCCCAATTATACTGGAACTTTGGTCAGCAGATAATGTCTGTTCGTACCAGGCTAGGTGTGAGTATTGCCGAACTATCCCTTCGATCGGGCATTGATGCGGCTCATATTACCCGCCTGGAAAAGGGTCGAAGCAATCCAACATTATTGACTCTTGCTCGAATTTGTGTGTCGCTAAACATAGAAATGGACGAATTGTGTAAGGGTTTTAAGCTTCCTCCGGACTTTAAAGCGAAACGCTAGTATTTTATTTAGTACTCAGGTACACTTCTATCGAATTTTCTCACTTTTGTAACAAACCTAATTCGATGAAAGCAGCGGTTCTCACAGCTAAAGGCGAAGCACATAAGGCCTTCGAAATAAAAGAAGTTCCCACTCCCACTCCAGAAGGGATTCAGGTTCTGATAAAAGTGGAAGCATTTGGCTTAAATTTCGCTGATGTAATGGCCAGGCATGGCCTTTACCGAGATGCACCTCCAATGCCATCTATACTTGGCTACGACGTGGTTGGAGAAGTAGTTGAGTCAGCCTCTGCCGACTATCATGATCTTGTTGGAAAAAGAGTAGTTGCAATGACCCGATTTGGTGGCTACGCAGAATATGCGATTACCGATGCACGTGCCTGTGCTGTCATCTCTGATCATGTGCCTGCCGGCGCGGCGGCGGCCCTGGCCACTCAGTACTGCACCGCTTACAGGGCGGCTTATGAAGCTGTAAATTTGTTTGAAGGAGATCATGTGTTAATCCATGCAGCGGCAGGAGGAGTTGGTACCGCCCTTACCCAACTGGCAAAACTTAAAGGGTGTGTTGTTTTTGGAACTTCCGGAAGTAATGAAAAGTTTGATTACCTAAAACAAAACGGGGTTGATTTCCCCATAAATTACCGAACACAGAACTATGAATCGGAAGTGATAAAACTATCTAAAGGTAAAAAACTGCAAGTAGCCTTTAACTCTATAGGGGGCAGCACATTTAAAAAAGACTGGAATCTGTTGGACAAAGGCGGCACATCGGTTTTGTATGGAGTTGCCGAGCGTTCAGGTAAAAAAGGGGGCGGGTTTGCTACTTTACAACTTGCCTGGAATTTTGGAATTATGTCGCCGATAAAAACACTAATAGACTCCAAAAGTCTTATCGGTATTAACATGTTACATATCGCCGATGAACAGCCGTTAATCATAAAACGGTGCCTTGAGTCGGTCGTGGAGCTGACCGAAAGCGGGAAACTAAACCCTTATGTGGGTGGTGAATTTCCTGCAGATCAAATTGGAGACGCTCATGCCTTTTTAGAAAGCCGTAAGTCTACCGGTAAGATCATTGTTAAATGGTAACCTGTAAAAAATGAAAACCCCTCCGTATACATTACGAAAGGGTTTTAGTATTAAATAATGCTAAATAGCAGCCTGTCTGCTTATTTCTTTTTAGAATCTTTTACGTATTTCTCTATGGCCATAGTCATAGACGGAAATTCCGGCTGGGGTGCCCGGACATCTATTCGCAACCCGGCACTTTCAACCGCTGTAGCGGTAGTGTTACCATACACCGCAATCTTGGTCCCGTTTTGCTGAAAATCCGGGAAGTTCTTGTAAAGCGACTCTATTCCGGAAGGGCTAAAGAAAACAAGCATATCGTACTTCACATCTTCTAAATCGGATAGGTCGCTACAAACCGTTTTGTAGAGTTTGGCATTGGTAAACGTCAAACCTAGTTCCTCCAATTGTTGTGGAATCACCTTTCTCTGTATATCGGAACACGGCACCAGGAACTTCTCGTTCTTGTGCTTTTTCAATATGTCGGTCATATCGGTAATGGTTCGCTTTCCATGAAAAATCTTTCTCTTGCGATACACTACATACTTCTGAAGATAATACGCCACCGCTTCAGAAATACAGAAATACTTCATGCTGTCTGGCACGCTGAATCTCATTTCCTCGGAAATTCTAAAGTAATGATCAACCGCATTTCTGCTGGTTAGAATCACGGCTGTATGCTCAGCAAGATTGATACGCTCCTTACGGAACTCTTGCGCACCTATCCCCTCAACATGAATAAACGATCGAAAATCTATTTTCAGTTTATATTTTTCTGCAAGCGAGAAATATGGCGATTTCTCGTTTTCCGGTTTCGGCTGGGAAACCAAAATAGACTTAATACTCATCAGGCGTTCTTTTTAAAACAGTAGTACTTTTTCTAGTCCAACCCTGAAAAATCGCCAATCAACAGTTTACCTAGAACGACCAACGGCAAAATTTCAAGGGTGCAAAGGTACAAAAATAAATACAAGAGCGGAACGGATTCGCGAACTCCAAGCACTATTGTTTTGCCAAACCTTAAAAGCACCATTGCCCCCCAAAACCCGAAACAGGCCCATAACACAAATGGCTTGTAATCAGCAGGTATATAAGTCAAGATGAGCACAAGTGGTAATAGAATCAAACCAGTGATATGACAAAAGAATACCAAATTGTAACGGTACTCTGTCAACCCTCGATCTGTTCCCAAGATAAACTGGAGCATCGAGTTGATTATAATTTTAATCAGGTAGGCTGCGGCCACTATACCCATAAGCCAACCAAACAATTCCAGGTTACCGGCAGTAGTTTCCACGGCCCACCATTCCGCCACGGTATACAGCAATATTCCCGAAACCACGAAAAAATTCACAAGCATCACCAATGAAGTTGCACTGGTAATAATCAAACCTTCTTTGAAAGGCTGGATTACCGATTTGCCCTGAAAAAACGAAGTGGTCAGAAATTCAAACTTCACCGGCTGACGAACCCTGATCACGGTAAGTGCTAAAAACAGCAACCCAAAAACGACCGCCATCCAAACATGCTGTCCACCGGTGTTTTCTACTAAAGAGCCATAGCCCATATCCCCAACAGTTTCTTGAACTTGCAAAACGTTTCCACTTCCTGAATTACCCTGCGGGCGAATGTCACCGGATGCGCCATTCTGTATCAGCAGCATATCACAAACCGTATGTATAAACTTGCCCGGCATTTCCACAAAACTAGGAATATCAAGCTTCCAGGAACCTGATAAACCCGATTATCTGTGGGTATTCCAACGCTTCTATTTTATCAGTGTTTGGCATTTCTATTCAATTCTTAACGCGAAGCCCTTTTCTTGTTACATTTTACATACTTTTGCCATCACATTTTCAACTCATGAGTACAGACAGATTTGAAGCCCACGATTATTACCAGATGGACGAGCTACTTACGGAAGAGCATAAGCTTATCCGGGAAACTGCTCGAGCCTGGGTAAAAAAAGAAGTTAGCCCTATCATTGAAGATTGCTTTGAAAATTGCGACTTCCCTGAGCACATACTCCCTGGTTTGGGAGAAATTGGTGCTTTTGGGCCGTATATCCCTGAAGAATATGGTGGCGCAGGACTAGACCAGATTTCTTATGGTTTGCTAATGCAAGAATTAGAAAGATGTGATTCAGGACTAAGATCAACCGCCTCTGTACAGAGTTCATTGGTGATGTATCCGATTTGGAAATATGGAACGGAAGAACAAAAACAGAAGTTTCTTCCCAAACTGGCTACCGGAGAATGGCTTGGCTGCTTTGGCCTCACCGAGCCTGACCATGGCTCAAACCCAGGAGGAATGGTCACCAATTTTAAAGATATGGGTGATCATTATCTACTGAACGGAGCGAAAATGTGGATATCCAATGCCCCCTTATCTCAAGTAGCGGTGGTGTGGGCCAAAGATGAAACCGGCCGAATTCATGGGCTTTTGGTTGAACAAGGAATGGAAGGGTTTACAGCTCCTGAAATGCACGGCAAACATTCTTTAAGAGCATCCATTACGGGTGAGCTGATTTTCGATAACGTGAAAATACCAAAAGAAAACCTCATGCCAGGAAGGAGTGGCTTGGGAGCACCATTATCTTGTCTGGATAGTGCCAGGTACGGAATCGCATGGGGTGCGATTGGCGCAGCTATGGACTGCTACGACTCTGCCCTCAGATACTCGAAGGAAAGAACACAATTTGATCGACCCATTGGTGGTTTCCAGCTGACGCAGAAAAAACTTGCGGAGATGATTACGGAAATTACCAAGGCTCAACTGCTTACCTATCGCCTCGGACAATTGCGGGACGAAGGGCGTGCTACTTCTGCCCAAATCTCCATGGCAAAAAGAAACAATGTGGATATGGCACTTAAGATTGCCCGTGAGGCACGCCAAATTCATGGAGCTATGGGTATTACCAACGAGTACAGTATAATGCGACACATGGCTAATCTGGAGTCTGTTATCACCTACGAAGGAACCCACGACATCCATTTATTGATTACCGGAATGGACGTTACAGGAATCAATGCGTTCAAGTAGAACGCGATGAGATCATATAATTTACAGTGAAGAGGCTTCGGCCTCTTTTTTGTGCCTAATGGTACAAATTCGAGTTGTTAATGTAAATGGCACAGAGTTTGTTAAATTCTTGTTAATTGTGAAAACCACAGGCCATGAAACACATTTTTACCCTCTGTACTTCTTTCCTTCTTATCGCCACTATGGTGGCCCAAACATCTGAGGAAAAAACCGTTGCGATCATCAATCAGAAAACTCCCGGAAAAGGACAGGGAGTAATCAATAAGGTAAAAACCATTCCCACCGGCGGCAACCAAAAACCGACTGTGCATAAGCCAATGCCTGAACAAAAACCGATGCATACCCCCACTGGCGAGCAGCCATCTACTACCGTTTACGAAGATTTGCAGGTGCTCACCAAACCACAATTGGAAAAGATCATAATTATTGCAGATGGCGAACTGGAAAAGCCGCAACCTCCCGTTTACGATGCTGATTACGAATTCTGGAAGATTTTCAGACGGATTCTGGAGAGAGTTGAAGGTACTGTGAAAGTAGGTAAAACTTACGGCGACCCTCATATTCAAACCTTCGATGGGTACCAGTACGATTTGCAATCCGTTGGTGAGTTTGTTCTTTGTCGTTCAACAGATGGAAATTTTGAAATCCAAACCCGTCAGAAAATGCGAAGTGAAAAAGTTTCAATGAATTCAGCATGTGTCATTCAAATGGTGGGAGATAAAATTGGCGTAGAAGCGAATCCTAACCCTACTAAAATGAACCAGATTATTACCGTTAATGGTGATACTATTCAATTAGGTGATGGCACATCACATTCTACCCCGAATGGTGCACTGATCAGGCGACAGCAACAAACTATAACGGTACACTCCCCTCTTGGTGAGCGTGTGATGATCAAACCACTGTCTAACGGCGAGTATATGTCTGTTGTTCCAACCATAGTGGAAGACGGGTCTGTAACATACGAGGGGCTACTAGGTAACGCAAACGGCGATCCGTCCGACGATCTTTATATCGATGAAAACAAGATTCCCGCTTATGGAAGTTTTTACACAGAGGAAGATCTGGCCGCCGGAGGAAAAATATCCAATGCTACTGCTAAAGCAGAGAAAACGCATCAAAAAACAATTGCAACCCAATTCGGTGATCAATGGAGGCTTTCAGACTCCAATAGCTTATTTACCTATGCCCCTGGCAAAAGTACCAGCACATATACTGATTTCCGCTTCCCAATGGAATACACTACGATTTCCGATTTTGACAAAAAAGAGGTGAAGCAGGCTAAAAAGGACTGCGAAACAGCGGGCATTACTCAAACCAATATGAAAGGATGTATGACGGATGTTCTTCTGATGGGCGATCCAAAAGCCACCGAATACTCAAAATCGGTTCAGCAAGAGTTGATCGTTGAAAGTCTGGGTCTTAAAAACGCCATATTCGAATTTGAGAACAAGCCTCTTACAGCCAGCGAAATCAAAACGATTAGTAAACAAATCAATACAAAAACTGCTGAAATAAAACGTGCTAAACGGCTAAACACAATACAGGCGGTAACCGGAATGGGTAGCAGTAAACCTCAACCTACTACCTCTCCCGGTGGTCGACCTACCACTACTCCAGGTACCAGCCCCAGTACCATGCCTTCTACATCACCGCAAAAAAACCCTGGCTCTTCCGGATCTGGAAAAACGCCATCTAAACAACCTTCAATTACGCCTGGTGGAGGAAAAACCAAAGGAACAAGCACCACGAAAGGCGGACGGTAGCATCAAATATGGTTAAGCTCCCACATCAAGGGTAATAAGCATATCAATCATTGACTGCACGGTTGCATCCCTGGATTGGTGCTTCAGTGAGTGATGAATGGATTTTAGAGTTGTGGGACCAATAGCAATGACGCGGGAAGATCGAGGAATTTGGCTTTGATCTATAGCCTCAAGGTTAGAAGGGCTGGTAAAAAGGTAAATATCCGCCTGCGGAAGCGTTGTTTTAGGACTCACAGTTCGGTAGCTAATAACATCTATGACTTGTTCGGATGGTAGCTGCTTCTGAATGCTTCTCATGCTCTGATCGCTAATTGGAAAGCAAACCGTTTCTTGTCCAAGCAGTGTCTTAAAGTGCACCGCCACCTCACGGGGAGACCCGGACCCAATGAAATCCAGCTCACAGTGCGCTTTTGCCACGGAAGCCGTTCCCTGGCCCATAACGGCAAATTTTGCATCGGTGGTACCGTTGTTGTTGAAATAACTTTTGACGGAATTTCCGGAGGTAAAAAACACCCAATGGGTGGCTGGAAATTCAACGGGCAGAAACTCCACCTTTATCAAACTTCTGGCAATAAGTTCAACCTGATGCTGTTGGCAATAACGATGGATGAAATGAGATTTTGGCACGTCCCTGCTTAGAAAGACGGTCATCCCTGATTTAAAGGGACTTTTTTTTTTAGTGTGTCCACCGCTTTCTGTGCGAGTGTTTGTTTATGATCCGACAACTGGATTCGGGCAGGAATTTCCTCCCACGATTCAGACATAGATGCCCATAGATGGTACATGTCTGCTTCCTTCTCTACATAAACCCCTAGCGGCAACTGACACCCTCCCTGGAATAAATTCAGGACTTTGCGCTCTATGGATATCCGTTCTTGTGTTTCTGAGTGATTAAGTTGGGAAACGATGCTTAAAATATCCTTGTCAGTCTCCCGGATTTGTAGTCCGAGGGCACCTTGAGCCGGAGCCGGAATAAATTCTTTCGGACTTAACTCGATTACCTCAAGGTCAGACAAGTCCATTTCCAGGCGCATGATACCTGCCTTAGCTAGCATAATTGCATCGTAATTTCCTTCTCGTAGCTTGTTTACACGCGTTGGGACGTTACCCCGCAAGTCCTTCAACTGCACATCGGGCCGAAAGGCTGCTAACTGGTTCTTTCTTCGAGCAGAAGACGTTCCTACCAGCGCATTCTCCGGTAACGAAAATTGCTTGCTCTTATCTACCTTATCCGGCCGAATTAGTAACAACTCAGAGGGGTCATAACGTTCTGGTACTGCAGCGATCATCAGGCCAGGAGGTGGTGTTGTTTCCAGATCTTTATGGGAATGAACAGCCAGATCGATGCTTCCGGACAATAGTTCTTCCTCTATTTCTTTCGTAAAAAATCCTTTCCCTTCAAGCTTATCAAAGCTTAAATGCTGAATTTTATCCCCCTGAGTTTTAATGATCTTGATCTCAACGGGATGACCAAGGTTTTCGAGGGCATTCTTCACATAGTTTGCCTGCCACAGTGCAAGATCGCTCCCTCTTGAGCCAATAATGATTTTCCGCATTAGTTGAGCTGGCTTTCGTTGTCCAGAAGTATTGCTTTTGCCATTTTCATCGGACCGGCAATGTACTTCTTCTCCATGTACTCAATCACCTTGTCCAACACCTCTTTCGATTCAACATCGAGGTTTTGAAGTTCATTCAAAAACACCTTTCCAACTGCGGTCTCCTTGATTTCTTTCACTTGCTGAGGAACCTGACTCATTGCCTTCTCTACCTGTCTCTCACGATAAACTAAACGAAAACCATCCAAATTCCTTTGAATAATCTTGTCGCACACCACCAACTCCTTTTCTCGTTCTTTCAGGTTTTTGTCTGCAACTGCCCTCAGGTCTTCTACAGCAATCATTTTCACTTTGTGGTGATCAGCAATCCTTCGATCGAAATCGTTTGGAATCGCCAGGTCGATAACCACCTTTCTCCGGTTATCATCACCAATTAAATCACGGTAGAGTTCTCTCGTAAAAATATAACTGGAAGCCCCTGTACAACTAACGATCAAGTCAAATCCTTCAGAGTGATTGGCCAACTCGGCAAGAGGCTTGTGCTCACAACCCAGATGTTCAGCCAGGCCAGTACCATTCTTCATGGTTCGGTTGTACACCATAAAATTGGTGAAACCATACTTTTGAAGGAACTTACACATGTTGGTATTGGTTTTCCCTGCTCCCACGACCAATACTCTGCTATCCAGAGGCAAATTTAAATCCTTTAAATAACGATACGCCAGAGAGACCACGCTCACTGGCTTAGTGGCCACATTGGTTTGCGTATAAACTTCTTTGGCCGCTTCGATTGTCTTTTCAATAAGCAAGCGAAGTGAATCCCCGGTCAACCCTAGCTCCTTCGATTTTTCAAATGCTGTTCTTACCTGTGTAATGATTTCCCTTTCTCCCAGCACCAGTGAGTCAACGCTCGAAGCTACTTTAAACAAATGCCTAACGGCATCCATTCCCTCATGATACTGCGCATTTCTGCATGCAAACTGCAGCCATGTTTCATCCATTTTAGGGTTGAAAGCATGAAAAAAGTTTAACAGACAATCATCGTCAATTGGGGTTGGAGAGGTAAAGATGAACTCAACGCGGTTGCAGGTAGACAAATACATCAATTCTTCGATGTCGGTCTTATCCACCAAATTTCTCAGACGCTCTGCAATAACGGAATCGTCCAAATGAAATTCGCCGATCTTTTCCAGCTCAACAGACTTATGTGTAAGCCCTATAATCTTAATCTCTCTCAATGCGCAAGATCTAGTGAAAACAAATTTAAACTACCCCTTTCCTGTTGTGTCATACTATTGTCATACTTGCCCGAAGACATAGATAAATAGACGAATTGCTTGGGACGTTCGGTTAATTTACTATCTTGGAGAGCGAATTTATAATCAATTTTAATAAACCATAATAATTACCAGACAATGAAAAAGATCTTAATGATGTTGGCTGTTGTAGGAGCTGTGTCTTTCACAATGGCATCATGCGGAGGAGCAGAAGCTGAAGGCGGAGATGACGCAACTACTGAAAACGCTGAAGGCGACGGACACGATCACGCTGAAGGCGACGGACACGATCACTAAAAGAATTTAATTCTTTACAGAATAGAAAGGCTTCTTCCGATGGTCATCGGGGGCAGCCTTTTTTTATACCCTAATACACTTGATTTGGAGGCAGTCTCCTGGGCAACCAAATAAAAAAGGGAAGATAACCACCTTCCCTCCCTACTAATAAGCCGATTCTGACTGTTACTCTTCAGAATGAATAGAGGCTTTCAAAAACTCTCGGTTCATTCTGGCAATGTTTTCTAAAGAAATCCCCTTGGGACATTCCACTTCACAGGCTCCGGTGTTGGTACAATTTCCAAAACCTTCTGCATCCATGGTTTCCACCATGTTCAACACCCTTTCCTGTGCTTCTACCTGCCCTTGAGGAAGCAATGACAACTGTGAAACCTTAGCGGATACAAATAGCATTGCTGAGGCATTCTTACAACTCGCAACACATGCTCCACAGCCAATGCAAGTAGCCGCGTCGAAGGCCTTGTCAGCATCTGCCTTTCGAATTGGAATTGCATTAGCGTCCTGTGTATTTCCCGAAGTATTCACAGACACAAACCCTCCAGATTGAATAATCCGATCGAACGAGGAGCGATCTACAACCAAATCTTTAATTACCGGAAAGGCTTTTGCCCTGAATGGTTCTATATAAATAGTGTCCCCGCTTTTGAACTTACGCATGTGCAGCTGACAGGTAGTAACTCCTCTATCCGGTCCATGAGGTTCGCCATTGATGTGCATAGAGCACATTCCACAAATACCTTCCCTACAATCATGGTCAAAAGCAACAGGCTCTTTTCCTTCGGCAATCAACTGTTCATTCAGCACATCCATCATCTCCAGGAACGACATGTGTTCTGAAATGTCTTTCACCTTGTAAGTTTCCATTCTGCCTGAAGATTTGGCATCCTTTTGGCGCCAGATCTTTAGGGTTAAATTCATGCCTTTTCCTGACATAGTATTCTAGTTATTGGGATCGTTGCCAGTTGTTGGTTCAAAATGAAAGAAAACAACAACTAATAACCATCAGCGGTCAGTAAAGCTGACCTATTTATAGCTTCTTTGTTTCAATTCAATGTTCTCAAACGTGAGATTTTCTTTATGCAACACAGCATCTGCCGGTTCACCTTTATACTCCCACGCTGCCACATAAGCAAAGTTAACATCATCTCTTTTAGCCTCTCCTTCCTCCGTTTGAGACTCTTCACGGAAATGGCCTCCGCACGACTCATTTCTATGTAAAGCGTCTTTCGCAAACAATTCTCCCAACTCAAGGAAATCTGCTACTCTTGTTGCTTTTTCAAGTTCCGGGTTGAATTCGTTCATCCCGCCCGGTACAAAAACATCTTTATAAAACTCTTCTCTGATTTGTTTAATCTCTTTAAGTGCTTCTTTCAAACCGGTTTCGTTCCGGGCCATGCCGCACTTGTCCCACATTACTTTTCCAAGTCTTTTGTGGAAGTGGTCTACCGATTTTGATCCTTTGTTGTTAACCAATTGTCCCAACCTATCCCTAACTGAATTTTCAGCTTCTTCAAACTCCGGAGTGTCCGTTGGTATAGCCCCTGTTCTAATGTCATCCGCCAGAAAATCCCCGATTGTATATGGCAACACAAAATAACCATCGGCCAAACCTTGCATTAGCGCAGATGCTCCAAGTCGGTTGGCTCCGTGATCTGAGAAATTTGCTTCCCCAGCAGCATAACAACCGGGAATGGTGGTCATCAAATTGTAATCAACCCATAAACCACCCATGGTGTAGTGTACCGCCGGATAAATTTTCATTGGTGTTTTGTAGGGATTATCATCCGTGATCTTCTCATACATCTGGAACAAGTTGCCGTATTTAGCTTCTACAACCTGCTCTCCAAGTCTTCTAACCTCAGCGTCCGAAGGGTTCTTAATCCCATCCACAGTTGCCTTTTCACGTCCATACCGCATAATGGCGGAAGAAAAATCAAGATAAACCGCCTCACCTGTTTCGTTTACACCAAATCCGGCATCGCATCTCTCCTTGGCGGCTCTAGACGCCACGTCCCTTGGAACCAGGTTGCCGAATGACGGGTACCTTCTTTCCAGATAATAGTCTCTTTCCTCTTCGCTTAAATCGGTAGGTTTCTTTCTACCAGCTCTGATCGCCTCTACATCTTCCATCTTCTTAGGCACCCAGATACGTCCATCGTTCCTCAGGGATTCGGACATCAGCGTAAGCTTCGATTGATAATCCCCGGATCTGGGGATACATGTCGGATGAATTTGCGTATAGCACGGATTCGCAAAATAAGCTCCTTTTTTATGCGCTCTCCATGCCGCAGTAACATTGGAACCCATAGCATTGGTAGACAGAAAAAACACGTTACCATATCCACCCGTAGCCAATACAACGGCATGTGCGGAATGTCTTTCCAACTCTCCTGTAACTAGATTCCTTGCTATAATTCCTCGAGCCTTGCCATCCACGATAACCAATTCCAACATTTCGTGGCGGTTATACATTTTGATTTTCCCTTTACCGATTTGGCGACTCATTGCGGAATATGCTCCAAGCAAAAGCTGTTGGCCTGTTTGCCCTTTTGCGTAAAACGTTCTGGAAACCAAAACTCCCCCAAACGAACGGTTGTCCAGCAACCCTCCATATTCTCTTGCAAAAGGAACTCCTTGAGCAACACACTGGTCAATAATATTGGCAGACACTTCGGCCAACCGGTATACATTTGATTCACGTCCCCGGTAATCGCCCCCTTTTACCGTATCATAAAACAGCCTGTAAGTAGAATCGCCATCGTTCTGATAGTTCTTCGCGGCATTTATTCCACCTTGAGCAGCAATTGAGTGTGCTCTTCTGGGGGAATCCTGAAAGCAGAATGCTTTTACACTATACCCCATCTCGGCCAGAGAGGCAGATGCTGCTCCTCCCGCCAATCCTGTTCCTACAACGATTACATCGATTAACCGCTTGTTGGCCGGATTTACCACATTGATTTCATTCTTGTGGTTTGTCCACTGATCTTTAATCGGACCCGTTGGGCATTTTCCATCTAAAGCCATAAACTATCAGATTAAGCTGTTTGAATTATATATAAGTAAACCGGAATTGCAGCAAAAGCAAGCGGAATAAAAAAGGCAAAACCCATTCCTGTCAACTTGATCAATCCGTTGTATTTCTTATGGTTGATTCCCAACGACTGGAATGCACTTGCAAAACCATGTTTGAGATGCATGGCCACGGCCACCATTGAAATCACATAAAGTGCTACCCAAATTAGTGCCCATACGCCATTCTCAATAGGGCTGAACACCTTCAGGGTAATCGTATGCAAATCTTTCAATCCTCTTCCAACGACCTGGCTACCCTGATTGGTCAACACCTGGCCATCCTTATAGTGAGTATCTGAATGTAATACTCCGTCGGCAGTATAATACCCCATTTCGGTTGACCCATGGATTGGAAAATCCTCACCGTAGTGAACCTTTGCCCAGAATTGCGTTAAGTGAACACAAATAAATGCCAGCAAAACTATTCCCAACACACCCATCATTCTGGAACTAAGTGTTGAGTTCTTACCCGGTTTGTTGTAAGCGTATTTTTTTGGACGTGCTGCTTTATTTTGAATTACTAACAAAATTCCATCAATCGCGTGAAACAAAATCATCACTTTGGTAAACCATGCTATCACCTGTACAATTGCATTGTTCCCCATGAACTCTGCATACTCATTGAACATTAGTTTTCCTTCCTCGCCCGGTATAAAGAATTGCAGATTCCCTGCTAAATGGCCAATAAGAAATAAACAAAGAAAAAGCCCGGTTAAAGCCATCAGCCACTTTTTGGCGATAGACGACTTTAGGATTGCAGATTTGCTCATTCAGAAATCAAATTTGAATTTGATAACAAATGTAATCTCCAAACCTCTTAAATTCAAGCCACGTCTGGCCAAAAACCTTATTTAGAATGTTTCTTGATAGAAAGGCTTGAATTATTTCTGGTGTTAGCCATGGAACCTGTTGGAGTTGACAGGATGGCTAATGGTTTTCACCAACATTTTTAATTCCATCCGTATGTTTCTTAAGGCTATTCGTACCTTAGCATCTACCAGAAATTTAATGCTGAATATGAAGTACGAAAAAATAGACAAGTCCTTATTTGAACATAATCGCAAACGGTTCATTAAGCACCTGGAACCCAATTCGATTGCGATTTTCACATCTAATGATATTATCACCACCAGTGCCGACAGCACAATGCCTTTCGTACAACACCGAGATATTTTGCACCTGTCGGGAATCGATCAGGAAGAGAGTATTCTTGTAATTTTTCCGGACTGTCAAACCGAGAAGCACCGGGAAGTATTATTCCTGAAGGAGACAAATGAACACATTGCTGTTTGGGAGGGAGAGAAGTACACCAAAGAAAGTGCTTATCAAACCAGCGGTATAAAAACGGTTTATTGGCTCAATCAGTTTGATCGGATTTTCAAAGGGCTTATGCACGAGGCTAAAAACGTGTTCCTAAATACGAACGAACACGATCGGGCGAACACGGAACATGAAACACGAGCGGATCGGTTTAATAAGTGGTGTAAGCAAGAATTTCCTCTGCATGAATACCATAGAAGTGCACCAATCATGCACAAAATACGTTCGGTAAAGCATCAGTTAGAATTGGATTTGATGCAGCATGCGTGCGACATCACGGAAAAAGCATTCAGAAGGGTTTTGGAATTTACACGGCCTGGTGTTTGGGAATACGAAATTGAAGCGGAAATCATGCATGAGTTCTTAAGGAACAGATCCAGAGGGTTTGCCTATACTCCAATTATTGCTTCGGGTAAAAGTGCCTGTGTGCTTCACTACGTTGAGAATAACAAACAGTGCCACGACGGAGATGTAATATTATTTGACTGGGCTGCGGAATACGCAAATTATGCGTCAGACATGTCCAGATGCATTCCGGTAAACGGTCGATTTACTGAACGACAAAAACAGGTTTACAATGCCGTTCTGAGAGTGAAAAACGAGGTTACACAGCTTCTCGTTCCAGGCATAATGCTGGGTGAGTATCACAAAGAAGTAGGGAAGGTAATGGAGTCGGAATTGGTGGGGCTTGGCTTACTTGATCAAACAGACATCAAGAATCAAAATCCGGACTGGCCGGCGTATAAGAAATACTTCATGCATGGCACCTCTCATTTTATCGGATTAGACACACATGATGTAGGTTTATGGACGGAGCCTATTGCACCAAACATGGTGTTCACGGTTGAACCTGGCATCTATATACCGGAAGAAAACCTGGGGATCAGATTGGAGGATGACGTAGTGGTGCAAGCCAGCGGTGAACCCTATAACCTCATGCGCAATATTCCTATAGAAGCAGAAGAAATTGAGGAGTGTATGAACGCCAAAAATGCCGTACTCTAATTTTCGTTCCGGTCAGATCCACTTCTCCGTTAGTGGCAATGGCAGTATTCCTGTAGTATTCCTTCATGGTTTCCTTGGAGACATGTCCGTTTGGGAACGATACCTGGCAGACCTAGGGCCTGCCTATAAAATTCTGAGAATTGATCTGCCAGGACATGGAGGCTCATCAACATTTGACGAGACCCACCCTATGGAATTGATGGCAGACAGCGTGATTACAGCGATGCAAGATGCGGACTTCGGTTCAGCTCATTTTGTCGGCCACTCGATGGGAGGATATGTAAGCATGGCCCTTACAACCAAGTATCCGGATGCCGTTTGTTCCATAACCTTGTTTCACTCAACTGCACTAGAAGACGGGGAACAAAAGAAGAAGGACCGAATAAGAACGATCCGGTTGTTTGAAATGAGCCCGGAACTGTTTGTGAGCGAAGCTATTAACAACTTGTTCGCTCCACATAACCTGACCAAGTATCCAGAGGAAATTTCACGCCTTAAACAAATTGGATTAAAGACAGGGTTGACTGGCGCAGCTCCGGCATTAAGAGGTATGGCTTTACGACCCGACATGAGAAACTTACTCGGGAAACGGGAAATCCCAACGTTGTTTATCGCCGGTAAGTACGACAACATCATTCCTCTAGATTCTGTGATGGATCAGGCAGGAGAGCTAGGTGCGGAACTACTTCTACTTGAGCATTCAGGACACATGGGTTTCATCGAGGAGTATGACCGCACATTGGCAGGATTAGTATCCTTCTGGAACAGCCTCGATTAAGGGAAACTTGTCGTTTAACTACTTCGCAGTTGCTCTGAAGTACTGATATTCTCCGTACTTGTTAGCCCCTGACTCAAAATCACCTTTATAAGCAGGGCCGTTCACTTTTGAGGTTCGGTCGATTGCAACTTTATTTAACGCAATCCCTCTGTCTTCCAGTGCTTTTTTGATGGCAATTTCAGCATCCTCTGCTCGCTTGGACGCCAGTACCTTATTCGACTTCCATGTTTTTGTAGGAACTCTTGATGCGCTTCCTTCGATAGTAATTGTAAGCTTACCGGTTTTCTCATAAATCTTGGCCGCCGCGTCCATAAACGCATTAAAGTCTTTTTCCGATTGTTCCACTCCCTTATCGTTGTAACCATAGAACTTCTGCATACTTACAGGTTCTACATTTGTTGCCACTACCTCTTTCTTACACCTAATGTTCTGCGTGTATTCTTTGATCACGTGATTCTGACCATCCAGCAAGATGATTTTTGCTTTGCCGCAAAGTGTTGGATCGTGCAAATCCAACTCAAATAATGGGGCATCTTCCGGCTGTACCGGCTGATAACGGAACTCCCCGTGTTCATCCGATACTTCTTTATACACCAGTAATTGCTCAGGCGACAGCACTTCTACGTCAGCTCCGCCGTAAGGGATTTCGTCCACCAACAACTGGTATTTCCATTCTGTTGTATCCTGCTCCTGAACTATTTGTAAACCATCGCAATCCGCTTCAATTGGTTGAATTTCCAGCTTAATATCTGACTTGGTAACCAACCTTCCAATCTCATGGTACTCTTCATCCGTAGCCACGTCGATATTCTCATCGGCAATCAAGTTATTGTATTCGTACTCTATCTTATATTTTCCGGGATTCAGAACAATCAAGAATCTACCTGAAGTTTTGTTGGCCCGATACTCCCCTATAATATCGTCCGTTTCCCGATCAAATACCGTAATTAATACATTGGTAAGCACCTCGCCCTCAAGGTCTTTAATGCATCCTTTGTAAACAACCAGAATCTTCTTCTGCTCATCCAGCATGTCTATCATGTAAATGTCCTGGTCTCCTTCTCCTCCCTCTCTGTACGATGAGAAATAAGCTCGTGTTCCGTCAGCCGAAGGCACAAAAAACACGTCTTCTCCTACAGTATTGATAGGGTAACCCAGGTTTCTGGGTGTCGACCAGGAACCATCGTCCTGAAGTTCGGAAGTGAAGACATCAAAACCTCCCATACTGTTATGTCCTTTCGACGAGAAGTAGATGGTCTTTCCGTCAGGGTGCAGATAAGGCCCGTCCTCATCGAATTCGGTATTGATTGTGGCGCCAATGTTTTGGACATCTGCCCAATCTCCGTTTGGTAGTTTTTTCATTAAATAGATATCCAGGCCTCCATGTCCTCCGGGCCGATCGGATACGAATGCAATTGTGTTCCCGTCTGCACTTAATGCGGCATGCGTCTCGTAATATCTGGAATTGATAGCTGCGTCTAATGCCTTCGGTTCTTCCCATGTATCGCCTATTAATTTCGATTCATAGATGGTTCCTCCCTGCTCGTCATCGTACTTGTATAAGAACATCCGCTCGCCGTTAGGTGCAATGTATATACAAGCTTCGTGGCCCTCATTATTCAATTCCTCAATTGGTTCGGGCTCCCCCCATACACCCGTTGCAGGATCCTTATAACTCACATACACATCCTCGCGGTAAACACCGTCTTCATCATCTGTCTTTCCCCCTACACTGTTTTCCCTACGTGAAGTAAAAAGCAGCAATCGTTCGTCGGCTGTTATAATGGGTCGGTAATCAGGAAATTCCGTATTGATTCCGTTAGCTAACTGGTGTAGTTTGGCATTAACTGGATTCTCCACCAACTGCTTGGCATTTCGGCTTACACGAATATCCCGGTTTATTTCTTTCAGAGCTTCAGTATTACCTTCCCCTAACACACTTCTATATAACTGATACTTCGTAAGTGCCGAATCAAACTGATAATTGGCATGATATGCCTTCGCTAAATGCCAGATGGCTTCAACAGGTGCGGATTTCTCTTTGTGATTCCTCACTTTGTAATAAGCAGTAAGATTATCCTGGCAGTCAATTAAATAATCAATAGCCTTGGCCTTTTCGTACTTCGACTGCAGGTAGCAATACCCAATAATGGACTCAACATTGGAGTTTCCCGGATGTTCCTTGTTCAGTTTAAGGAATGCCTCAAGCGCCTGGTCATACTCTTCCTGTTCAAGCAGATCGTGAGCAGCATAAAAATCCGTTTTAAAATCCTGAGCACTTGCTGACATAAAAGTCGAGACAAGTATCAAAATCAAAGCAACATTATAGACCTTTCTTAACACAATACGGGGTTTTAAACAAACCTCGAAGATACCGTATTTCTTAGAAAATACTAAAAAGTAAGCCCCAACCGACTGACTTTGTGCCAAATCCGATTGGGGCGCTGCTTTGTTCTCCTTCGTAACCACCGCTAAACGATGGACATTAAGGAGTAGAAAAACACCAAAATGGTTATCGCAACCCACCTGGCCCTTACCTCATTTTATTTCATTAGGTAGGGATGAAGAAAACTACTGCTTATGAAACTTAACCATCTGGTATTTTCCATCAACTACTACTTGCATTAAGTAAGCAGCAGGTTTTGGTGTTGTCAATTCCCTGGTTCAACTAACCGGTGCATTAAATCTTGGTTTTCCATATACCCAGGACTTAGTACTGATCTAAATTAACCCCTCGGATTACTCCGTACCACTTAATCACTTTCTCCCCAATTCCTGGTGCTTCCACATGAATAATATATACTCCACTGGCAATTGGAATTCCGCTTTCGTTCTTCAAGTCCCAGTCTACCGAGGTAATGATGTTGTCTTTCCTAAGTGTACGCACCAATCTACCCGCACTGTTGTAAATACTTACGGTACATTGATCCGGAAGATTGGTGATTTTCATTCGGTTATCCAACTTGGATGTTTCGTATTCGGAGTAAGCCAAATATGGATTGGGAACTGCACGGATAATATCCAAAGCATTGCTGGCCGTTGTATCAACCGACGTTTCGGTGGCAATGGCATGTGTACTAAACGAATAGAGAGGGTTCCACTCGTTCCGTGAATTGGACAAATCTGCCGACTCATGGACATGATTACCATTGGTCGCATATTTCTGATAGGATCTTTCTACCCTCAGCTGCACCCTTGTTTCCGTGGGAATCAAGCCATTCTGATAACTGCGCATAACTGCTCCGTCAGCTAGCATAGGAGCACCCACCCAAATACAACTTTTCCAAACGTCCAGAACATCGGACGTTAGGCCCGAAGTGAGTTTGCTATGTGCCCAATCCCCCTCGTCATAAGCAGGCTGTCTATCACTTCGCTTAGAAGGAGTTATTTCCTCTCTCCTGTCATTTTTGAATACATACACATAGTGTTTCCCTCCAAACAGCACTCCTCCTAAATTGCCGTAGAGGTTGGAAGTGGGGTTCCACAACATGTCAGCTCCATTCTCGCCACCTAACCAGGAGTCTTCCCCAAAGGCCATATTCAAACGCTCGCCTGTTTCCACGTCTATGGCGTATCCGGGAAACCAGCCACGACCTACTTCTCCGGTTGCAATAGCGTTGCCGAATTTATCAACCGACGGACTTTGTCTTAAACTGAGTTTTTCTGCTCCATTTACGCTTAGAGCAGGGTCATCAGACATTTCCAGAACTAAGCATTTCGTCCATTTGGAGCGATCGTTCGTGAACACAACATCTACACTCTCGAGTTTGTGAAGACCATTTTTAAAATCGCGCTTTGCGGCTCTCAGTGACCGAATTCCCGGTTGGCCTGTTGTATCTCCGACCAGTCTGTATGGTCCCCAGCCTCCATTAACAAGTGATTCAAATTGCTCGTCAGGATCTAGCGCTATCTGGTTTGGAGCCGAACCAACAAACTCATCTGGCCCAACCTGAAAGTTCACATCGGCGTTGCTTCCCGCCCTGATCCAGTTCTGAAAAAGTATCACATCATTGTCGTGAACGTGGCTGAGCCATTTATTCGATGAGTCCGCAAATGTCAGAGCACTCCCCACTACATTCTGTAGATGGTGCCCTGAGGATACTGGTATCCAGGGCTTGTTCTCTACCTCAACGGAAATACCGTAATCAGGAATTAGCTGTTCATTGCCTACCAAAATGGACTTATCTGAGGTGATGGTATCATTCGCAGTATGATTATAGATCACCCAATTTGCCTCATTGAGTGTCCCTGAGCCGTCTTCCTCAAAAGCCATCGTGAAGTTTGCTCCTTCCACGGCAAGTGGGTCAATCACCTTAATGGTTATAGGTCCTTTAGACGGTTTATAACTTAGCTCTTCCACCTGTGTCTGGGCCAATATTTCTTGTTCTGATCTTGACGTAATTTCCAGATAATTACCGGAGTTTCCAGCTCCTTCAATCCGGGTTATCTCAACGCCGTCTCCAAAATTTGCATTTGCAATTGTTCCCATTGCCTCTGGTGCCGGAATATGCGGAATGCCCATAAATGTTTTAATCGCACCTCCCTGCCCATTGTTTCTTCCAGCGAGGTAAGGCAATTTTTGTCCATCCAGTAAACTTGGGTCATTTGGGTCGTATTTTTTATAACTGTTGTGAGCATAGGAGATGGCCATGTAATAGTAGCGCTTATGATTAACCAACCGGTTATCTCCTTGCGCAAACATGTCTTGTGTTAGTTTAAAAGAATGTTGTAACCCTTCGTTGGCACCGTCCACCATCTCCGTTGGCACGCTATAACCTAAGTCTTCATCAAAAATGAAATTAATAAGACGCTCAACGCTATCTTCCTTATCGCATTGAAAAACCAAACGTGCGAGATCCGGGTCAGAGAGTTCTCCAGAGCTCACGTTTTCGTCCTTTAATTGGAATACCTGATATCCTTGAAACCTGTATTTTCTATCCGCTGCAACCGTGTTCCCGCCGATGTTAACCGAATCCGGAATGCGCGAATCAATCTCTTCATATTCCTCAGTTACATTGGCACCATGAGTATTGTAGATTGTAAACAGTAATTGCCTGTCCATTTCCTGGATTCCAAGTTCCGGAGAGGGAGGGCCATCAACTAATTTAAAGCAGTTATCAAATAGAGCTTGTGCTTTATCGTCTGCTCTTTGTAGTGCTTTCAAAGCTTCTGCGGGGTCACTGGAATTGGTTCTGGCGTACACCACTCCTACGGTAACATTATTTACTGCTCCTGGTTCGAGGGTAAACGGCCCCGCCGCCTGAACAAACCTTCGGTCGCCCGGTTCATTTCCGGCAGACTCTTCGGTCCAACCTGATGGAACCGAAACTCCTTTGGTTCCCCAGTTTAAAGGATCCGTATCTCCAGGAAACATATAATCCGTTGGCACTCCTGACGGATTGGTTCCATTATTCCCGTGGGTACATGGTTGACCATAGAGCCATCGCGAGTTTAGCAGGTGGTAGTATTGATGAGCAAGCTGCGGATCTCCGTTCATTGCAGTGCCGTTGTTGTCATGGTACATAAACTTCCTCATGCCAAAACGCTCGTTGTCGACGCATCCGTCGCCATACCCAATCCCTATCCCCTCGTACGGAATTCCATTCATGGCCAGCGCCGTATTAACATCAGTCGTCAGGGGGTTGTCCATCCCATCAGAATCCTGAAAAGGTCCCTGAAAAAAATCTACTCCTATAATCGGAGGAACTGTGCCGTAGCCAAAAGGGCCTTCATCAAAAGCGTCTCCATTAATACAATAACCCAGGCCCCTACTCACATCACAACCGATATAGTCGTCATTGTAGTTCCCCAAATCAGGGTCAACCCACTGACCAAAATAGGTGTTGGTTAGCGTTTGTGTTCCTCTATTTGTTAACTCATAATTGTAAAAAGTCATGTTGTTGATTTCATCATTGGTAGCAAACGAAAATGCCTGTGCTTTGATTTCCATCCCAATCTGCTCTCCCCCTGTTTCGGTGTGGATATTTCCGGCATCGTTCATTACCCACCATATCGTGTAATCGCCATAAAGTACAGCGCTTCGGGTTCCGCCACAATTGGCCGCACATTGAGTATTATCGAAATCGTAGTAAGGATAATCTCCCTCTTTCGGATTGTAAACCCCATCATTATCGGAATCGAAAAAAGGAGCCAGGTTCCAGGCCTCACCATCTGCTATATTCCCGTGAGCTGGCCAATCCTGAATTGACTGTGGTATTTGATAATTGTCCCATGGCGGAAGATGAGATTCTCCGGCATCTACCGCCGCACGATACGCTCTAAACTCTTCAACTTCTCTCCTTGTAATGATGAAAAACTGATCCATTTCATCGCATCTTCCAGGGTCGATGGTTGCCGCATTCTCTCGTAGCGGTCCCGCCCAAAAATCATATCCATTGGAATTGAAGCGAGTCGCAGCCAATCTTAACTGATTGCTCGCATCTGTGCCGCCCAGCCATAATGAACCGGCAAATAATGCTGTTTTGCCAGAGCCATTAGGCACCTCGTAAGCGGCCGTATTGGTAGCCTGATCCATCCATAACACACCACTGTTGGTGATGTGTGCCTTTATATTGTTGAACTCCAGTGTTTGAATGGAAGTAGCCGGGGCGCAATTAGCAGCTTTGGCAATAATGGAGTTGCGTTTCTTCCCCTCATACAAATATTCTTTCGCGCTTACCGGACTTAAGGTTAGCAGAATAATTACAAGTTTAAAGCAAGTTTTCAAGCTCTTCATAGCGTTAAATTTTAAATCCTGGTTCTACCGGATGGTAAATGTGGATACGTAAAACTACTCGCTTGTTTACATGATTTCAAAAGACAAAACACATAAAATATACATGTCAAACCACCTCAACGAGGAACAACACTTAGTCATTATATGGTTGATTACAAGGCTATTAACTTTAAAGACAAGCCTTGTAAATTATGTCAAAATGCCGACATTTAAATTTTCCAGCTATTTTTTACATGTCTAAAACCAAACAGCCGAAAACGGGGCGAAACAACAAATATCCGGTCATTTCCAACAAACTAACGGGCGGTTGATTTTTTTCATTTCTAAAATGAAAAAACCCAATCAATTCTGATCGGGTTTTTTACTTTTTAATAGAAGAAATTGTGCTTCTAAAGCACCAGAGCATGAAAAATGTAATGTCTGTAAAACGCCTTTCGGTTTACCACGACACTACGAAAATATCTCTATGTCGCATGTGTTTAGTGTTTAAGTGTATCCTCTAATTTAGGTTTATTAAGCCAGAACTACACCTGAATTTGTAGGACAGGATAGGATGGGCGAGCAACTGGTATATGGTTTTCGATAAACGGCAAGTGTGTAACTGGAATATTTGCCAGGGATTGATTACATTGTTTACGTGATTACTACCGTAATAGTAGATGATGAACTTCTCGCAAGAGAAAATCTCAGGATTCTGTTAGAGGAGTATTGTCCTGATGTAAAAGTGGTTGGAGATGCAGACTCGGCCGAAACGGCGACCGAAATAATCGAGAAGCTCAAACCTCAACTCGTCTTTCTGGATATTAGAATGCCTTCCGGACTGGAAGGTTTCGAGGTAGTACGAGAATTTGGCGAAGCGGCACCATTGATTGTATTTGTAACCGCATTCAAGGACTACGCAATAAAGGCTTTTAATGCAAATGCCATTCATTATATTCTGAAGCCTGTTGATATTGAAGACCTTCAAAATGCCATAAAAAAGGTAAAAGGTTACGTAGAAATGAAAAGCACTCTGCCTAAGACAGAATTCGACTATCAGGCCCTTTTACAAAACCTAAAGACTTCACTCCGTAAGGAAAGTTTGGATCGGATTGCGATTCATCATAGTAAAGGAATTAAGCTGGTAGACGTTAGCGACCTGCTTCGAATGGAGGCAAATGGGAACTGCACTACAATTTATTTCAAAGACGGCTCCACCTACCTGGACACGAGAACTTTAAAGGTTTACGAAGATATATTGCCTTCAAACTTTACCCGTATCCACAAATCTCATATTGTTAATCTGAACGAAGTGAAAGAATACATCCACACAGATGGCCATCGGGTGGTTTTAACAGACAGTGAGTCCGTTCCGGTGAGCAGAGGAAGACTGTCTGAGTTCCTTACACTGCTAAAAAAGATGTAGCTCAATAACTACTCTATACAGTTCACTCAACACAAACTACAGGTGAGTCATCGATCCAACCCATTCTAAATTCTAGCCGTTAAATTCAAAGTGAACTAATCTCTTGCCTTATGAAAATAAAAGCCCTTATTGTAGACGACGAATTTAACTGTCGGAATAATCTTGAACTTCTGATTAATGACTTTTGCGATGATGTAGAAGTAATAGGTCAGGCAGAGTCGGCAGACGAAGCCAGAAAAAAGATTGCCGAATTGAATCCCGAACTGGTTTTCCTGGACATTGCAATGCCTGAAGAAGACGGCTTTAGCCTTCTTAGATCATTGGACGAAAGGAACTTTGCCGTAGTGTTCACCACCGCCCACAACGAATATGCCTTAAAAGCATTTCGAGAGAATGCAATCGATTATCTGGAAAAGCCAATAAATATAGATGAGCTAACTAATTCTGTGGCGAAAGTCAAACAACATGTAGGACAGCCTAACTCCCAGGATGAGGCCCTGAACTCAATTATTCAGAAGGCTCTGAAGATGAATGATTCTGCAAAAGTGAGTATTCCCACCAGAGATGGTTATGTAATTGTTGATGAAAAGGAAATCATTCACCTGGAGGCAAGCGACAACTATACGATGATTTTCTTAACCGCCGGACGAAAGCACCTGAGCAGCAAGAATATAAAGGTGTACGAGGAAAATTTAAACGAAGACAGATTCTTCAGAACACACAAATCGCACATTATTAACATGAAAGAACATCTAAGAGAGTTCTCCAGATCACATGGAAATGTAGCTTTGTTAACCGATGGTAAGTCCGTGCCTATTTCCAGAAGGAAATTATCTGACTTTATCGGAAGAATCAACACGTTTTAATGAGTAGATTTTTTGCGTTTCTTGGCCTGTTAGCACTTCCCTTAACGTACCTTGGGCAGCAGTATAGCTTTATTCAATATTCAATTGAAGAGGGGCTCCCCCAAACCCAAATAAACGCTATCGACCAAGACTCTAAAGGTTTTCTCTGGATTGGTTCCTTTGGCGGTGTCAGCAAATTTGATGGAATTGAGTTTGAAAATTTCTCAAAAGCTGATGGCCTAATTGACAACCTGATCAATTGTGTACTGGTTGATTCTGAAGACAACGTGTGGGTTGGTGGCAGCGGGGGAGTATCTGTGATCTCAGGCGCATCGGTTACTTCCTACCACCTATCTGGAAAACTGCGGGAAGCCAGCATACGATGCCTACTGATCCACGAGGGATATTTATATATGGGCTCACGAGCCTCGGGCCTGCTCCGATCTCCCCTGAATTCTCTATCAGACACCCTTAGACAAGTAGAACAGATTGGTCAATCTGATTTGCGTATCCGTGATCTGAACCTGTTTGAAGGGAAGGTTGTTCTTGGAACCAGAGACGGTGTAAAACAGGTTGTTTCTGACTCTTTGGCACCACTAATGCCAGAGCTGGACGGACTCAATGTTAGCAATCTGGCTGCAAGGGATGCTGAACTTTGGGTAAGTACATACCGCAGTGGGGTTTTCAAAACTGCCGCTGGTAAAATTGAAAATTTCAACGACAAGGGTCTGTTGATTGAGAACTCCAGAAGCATAGTTATTGACCAACATGGCAACCCGTGGGTCGGGGCCCGAAATGGATTACAGTCTCTTACCGAAAAGGGCGTAATCTCATTCAACACCAGCAACGGTCTCACTAACAGCAATATTAAAGTTGTATTCGAAGATCAGGAAGGTAACATATGGGTGGGGTCTGATGGCGGGGGATTGTTCAAATTTTCCGGAGAACGTTTCGTTGCTCTCACTACAGGAGAAGGAATGACGAGCAATTTAGTTATGTCCTTTGCAGAAGACAGCGGCGGTATTTGGATTTCTACTTATGGAGGAGGAATTAGCTATAAAAATTCTTCGGGCGTAACCAACTATGCCGATGAGTCTATGCTATCGCACAAGTTGATCTGGACAAGCATTGTAGACAGCAAAGGCCGCGTTTGGTTTGGCACCTCCAATGGCTTAACCATTAAGGATGAAACAGGAGTCCATCCGTTTTTGCTTGATGAAGTTGTAGACAACGTACGAATCACCAGTCTGCTGGAACACAAAGGGAAAGTATTTATCGGCCACCGGTTGGGGTTGTCGGTTTTTGATGGAGACAGCGTTGTAAATATTGAGTCGGAAGCCAGTATAATACGCGCAATGTTCCCGATGAAAAATGGTGATGTAATCATTGGAGCCAGCAATGGAATATACCGCTATGGTCCTTCAGGCCAACTGAAAAGGGAACGTGTTGAAGGTGATGCTGATTTGTATCCGGTACACTGCTTTGCCCCGTTCGATGAAGACACTTACTGGGTAGGCAACTCCAATGGATTGTTTATGGTGGATGGTGGCCGCGCCACGGTTTTTGAACTGGGGCCTTCTTCCGGGCATAATTACATCAACTTTTTGGTAAAAGAAGATGAACAGACACTTTGGGCGGGGACCAATCACGGCGTATTTGAAATAGAAATCGAGTCGTTTTTCAATGATCAGGAACTGCGGTTCAGAAACTACACCCCGGCAGACGGAATCAGAAGCTACGAAACCAATCTGAACTCAGGATTTAAGAGCTCTAATGGAGCTATGTGGTTCGGAACAATTGATGGGGCGATTATGTTTAAACGTAACGAAAACTATCAGGAGAGCACAATTCCCCTTCCTGCTCTTAACCTTACAGAGGTTCAGTTGTCATTAAATCAAACAGACTGGCGTCCGTACAGCGAAGGGTATGAAACCAACAGTATCATCCCAAAGGGACTGGAGCTTCCTCATTTTAAAAATCACCTCACCTTTCATTTTATTGGAATCTCACACAGTTATCCGGAACAGGTAAAATACCGCACAATGCTTGAGGGCTTTGACAGCAAATGGAACCCTATTTCAAAGACCCCTTTTATTACCTACTCTAACCTCCCCCCAGGCAACTACATTTTTAGGGTGCAGGCTTCGCTTGATGAGAAAGACTGGTCTCCCGAACGCGCCTTTTCCTTTCAGATAAGAACTCCATTCTGGCAGACCTGGTGGTTTATCAGTTTAATTGCTTTTGCCATTATACTTATCCTCTTGCTTATCTACAGGGTTCGCTTACAAGCGGAAGCAAATAAACGCAAAACAGAAAGTCTTCTTTACAAAACCAGATTAATGAATCTGGAGCAACAATCGCTTAACGCCAGTATGAACCGACATTTTATATTCAATGCGCTTAATTCTATACAGTACTATATCAACAGGCAAGATAAACTGTCGGCCAATCGTTACCTGAGTAGCTTTGCAAAACTCATCCGGAAGAATCTCGATTCATCCAGCTCGCCTGACAATTTGGTACAACTGTCCGAGGAACTTGAGCGGCTGGATCTCTACATATCACTGGAGCATATGAGATTTCAGAACAAGTTTGATTATGAAATCAAGATCGATCCCAAGATCGAAACGGAAGCAATCAGAGTTCCGGCTATGTTTCTTCAACCTTATGTTGAGAACAGCATTTGGCACGGTATTCTTCCAATGAAAAAACCCGGAAAAATCTCGATTGTCATTCAACAAGCTGAAGAGGAAATACGGTTCATTATTCAGGACAATGGAATCGGGATAGATAAAAGCCTGGAAAAGAAGAGCTTGCTTGGTTCATCTCACGACTCAAAGGGAATGAAAATTACCAGTTCAAGAATTAATGTGCTTCGGAAGATTACAGGGCGCAATATTCAGGTATTTGGGCCGTTTGAAGTAAAGAATGAAGAGGGGGAATCTGCGGGAACAAGGGTTGAAATCGTATTTCCAATTGAGAAAAACGCAACTTTTAACAAAAATTCTCGTTAACTCTATTGATTTATAAGGCTTTTTGCCTATTTTTGATAGACTACGTGTAGTATCAAATGAACACACTTAAGAAAATATCATTTTTACTGGTTGCTATTTTGATGATGGCGTCTTGTTCGAAGATTGCACCTTTGGGATTAGATTCCGATGGAAAGGGTGATTCTATTCCGGTAACGAAAAGTAATAAGTCTGACATCATTGACGGAGATGACGATGGAGATGGGCCCGGAATTGTTGATGGAGATGACGACGGAGATGATGGCCTTGATCCAAACGATAAACCAAACGGCGGAATCATTGATGGAGACGACGACGGAGATGATGGTGGAGATGATACCACAAAACCTGGAGGAATTATTGACGGAGATGACGATGGAGACGACTCTATTGACAATAATTCGGGAAGTGGAGATCGAGGCGGAAACGGCAACACCGCCGGAAAAGGATAAAATCCTTCTTTTTTATACACGTCCAATTTTATTTTACTAGTCCTTTTTTTTACTTGTCTAACGGCGTGAACGCTGACATGATTTTGTATCTTTAAATAGGGTCATATCACCTATTAATCCAGTGATTAACAACACCCAAAAGCGTCCTGAAGCCATGTGATCTTGATTACGGAATTTCAAGTCAAAAAGCAGGTTCAGAACTTAAAAAAAGGAAAGAATATACATGTCTAACAAAGTATCAGACCAACTTCATCAACTGATCAAGTCGTTAACCAAAGCGGAAAAGAGGTATTTTAAACTTTACTCATCCAGACATACTATCGGGGAGAAGAACAATTACCAGATCATCTTCGATGCCATTGACAAACAGTCCGAGTACGACGAACCTGCGATTCTGAAGAAGTTCAAGAACGAAGCGTTTGTAAACAAATTCTCCATCACCAAAAACAGGCTGTATGATAGCATCCTGAAAAGCCTCGATGCGTTTCATGCCAACAGTTCCATTGAAGCCGGTTTGAAACGGCAAATCCACTGCGCCGAAATCCTGTATAAAAAATCGTTGTATAAACAAAGTGCAAAGCAGCTGCGCAGCGCTAAAAAAACAGCATACAAATACGAGAAACACACCAGTTTGCTCGAAATTTTCATGTGGGAAAAGCTGCTGATTGAAAAAGACAACTACACCTCGATTGGCCAGAATGAGTTAGCAGCAATTCTGGATCAGGATTTATTGATTTTAGATAAAATCAGGAACTATAGTCAGTTCTGGAACATTAAGAGTGAGCTGTTTCAACTTCTTCATCAACAAGGTCGTGCGCGCAGCGCTAACGAACTCGCCAGGTTTAAGAATTTAATTGACAACACCCTGCTGAGCAGTGAAGATCGGGCTCTCTATTTTGAAACCCAGTATCTGTATCATCACATCTACAGCGCCTACTACTTCGCTGCCGGCGACTATCCGCACTGTTATGATCATCTCACCAAACTGGTTAAACACATTGAAACCAACCGGGATAAATTTAAGGAAGAACCAAATATCTATTTCTCAGTTCTAACCAACCTCATCTATGTTGGAAGCCAACTTAAAGCATTCAAAGAAGTTTTTGGCTATCTGGAAAAGTTACGCGCCCTGCCAGAAACCTTATCAGTAAATACCAATGAGGATTTGGACATTAAACTCTTTTCTTCCACTAACAGCATCGAACTAACCCTATACGCAATTACAGGTCAGTTTGACAAAGGTATCGACATGGTGCCCCAGATTGAAGAAGGTTTCCGATTATACGGAGACAAGATTAACTCGGTTAGAAGAGCCTATCTTGAAGCAAATATTGCCATTCTACACTTCTGCAACGAAGATTATAATCAGGCTTTGAAATGGAGCAATCAGTTGCTCAACAACGCAAACATTGATAAGACATTAGACATTTTCTGTTTCACCCAAATTCTCAACCTTCTTATTCATTTGGAACTCGGAAATAAGCGTTTGGCCCCTTATGCATTGAAATCTGCCCAACGCTATATGCAAACGCGTAACCGGGTTTATAGGTTTGAATCCGTGATGCTTTCATTTATCAACAAAGCACTCAAGGCTAAGGACGAAGAATCCCTCGATCAACTTTACCTTGATCTCAATGCCGGTCTTTCTGAACTCTATGACGATCCCTTCGAACGCGCGGCTTTTGAATATTTTGACTTTCCTTCCTGGGTTCAGAGTAAAATTGAAAAAAGGCCATATAAAGAGATTGTGCTGGAGGGGAAGGAAGAGGTTTTCTAACACCGCTTTATACCCGAATTCCGATTATACAAATGTCATCCCTCTGTTCCATGTCACAGTGCCATGGCCCCAATGATTCACGTATCACTTTCTGCCACCGATTTATTGGCAACTCTTGTGTGGAAAGTAACAAATGCTGGAATCTTTTGGATTTAAATTTCTTCCCTGCCAACTTAGCTATCTGCCTGCATACCATCCCAACCCTGGGCTTTCAACTCAACAGACTGACCTGCTTTCGTGATCATGTTTAATCCTGAAGCCATATCAGTTATATGACCAATTACCGTAAGGTGTGGGTTCCCTTTAATTTTATCAAAGTCATCCAAGGAAATGGTAAACAATAACTCGTAATCTTCCCCTCCGCTTAACGCACAGAGCGTCGGATCCAGATTAAAATCTCGTGCCAATTGATAAGTAGTTGGGTCGATTGGAATTTTGTCCTCATACAGTTCCACTCCTACCCCTGATTTAGAGCATAAGTGCTTAATCTCCGAAGACAATCCGTCTGAAATATCAATCATACTGGTCGGTTTAACACCTAGTTCCGCCAGTAACCGAATGACATCCTTGCGCGCCTCAGGCTTTAATTGCCGCTCCAAAACATAATCGTGCCCATCTAAATCGGGTTGCATGTCCGGATTTGCCTTCCAAACTTCTTTCTCACGATTTAACAGCTGAAGCCCCATATAAGCTCCTCCTAAATCGCCAGACACCACAAGCAGGTCTTTTTCTTTAGCCCCGTTTCTATAAACTGCTTCTCCTGGTTTTACTTCACCAATGGCCGTTATTGAAATAATCAACCCCGAATTGCTGGATGTGGTATCACCTCCAACCACATCAACCCCATACAACTTGCATGCGGTTAATATTCCCTCGTAAATTTCCTCAATGGCTTCTACCGAATACTTAGATGAAACGGCCATGCTGACCGTAATTTGCCGTGGCTGGGCATTCATTGCATAGATATCCGACAGGTTCACCACAACGGACTTATAACCCAGGTGTTTTAACGGGTTAAACACCATATCAAAATGAACTCCCTCCACCAGCATATCCGTAGAAACTACTACTTCCCGATCCGGATAATGGAGAATAGCGGCGTCATCCCCTATACCGAATTTCGTGGATGAGTTCTTCACCTCCACATTTTTTGTCAGGTGGTCAATGAGACCGAATTCTCCGAGTTCACTCAGCTCCGTTCTGGCTACTTTTTCTTGCATAGTGCAAAGGTAAGGACTTAGATAAAAGATGAAAGACTCACCATGCTTCGCACTGGCTCAAAGTCAAAAGACTTATTCCCGTAGTGCGTCATGCGTAATTCCGTAGTGCGTTTATTCATGTAACGCACGCAATACGCTGTACGCAATACGATAGTGAATTAAGCCTTTTGTCTTTCAGGGCGCAGCCCGGTCTTTTATCTATTGTCCAAATATCGAATGATATCACTCCCGTAAGCCACAATGGACTTGTCATTTTTAAGTAAAGGAAAAACGAAGTATTCCGAAGATTCTATTTCCTCGAAGGTGAGATTTTGTGTTTCAATGTTCAGCTTTCTGCTAGAAACATAAGCCTGTACTTCATCACACTCATGACAATCAGGAGCTAAAACCAGCAACAGGTTGTTTTTCATAGTGAGTTAATATCTCGAATTAAAATCTTATTCCGTTCCATGTAAATCTTGTCTTCTCGCTTCAAATCATTTAACATAGTAGTAACCAGCTGGCGTGAGATTCCTGTTAATTGTCCTATTTCTTCATGGGTCAAACCGTGCTTTATCAAAATCTCATCTCCAACAGGTTGACCTACCTTAGCTGCCAAATCCTTCAGGAACAGAACCAGCCTCTCTTCAGCACTATAAAACACCATTCGCTCAAACCGGCGCTGCATCTCCTGCATTCTGTTGCCCAATAATTGTGTTACCGTTCCCCTCAACCTGGGATTCTTTTCCAAAGTTTCAATCATTTCGTCCCTCGAAATTGTACACAACTTGACATCTTTGTCTAATGCAATCGCATAATCCTTCCGGGTGTCTTGAGGGCTTGTAATGGCCAACTCACCGAATATTTCTCCAGGATAGATGATTCGATTAATCATTTCCTGCTCATTTTGCCCATAGCTTACGATCTTTACCCGTCCCTTCTTGAGAAGATAAACCACCTGGGCGGGATCGTCAGGAAAGTAGATGTGAACCTTTCTGGAAAAAGACTTCATGGTCGACTTTCTGTCGATGTCCTCAATCTCATCCTGGGTAAGGTCCCTGAAAATATTAATGTTCTCCAAATACCAAAGTTTACTTTCGGTTTGCGCCATTCGTTCTACTTTATACATTAAAGATACTCTTTGCAATCCTTTTGCATCGGCACGTGCGGAAACATACGGCCAAGAGTTAAATTTGGATTTCGACTTTGTTAAATAAATGACATTTAACCTGGTTCCCTCATCTGTTAAAAAAGCTACAACCCTTGTGCTTAAACAGGTCTGGCTTCCTAAAACGGATGGCACTTATTTCGAGTTGTCACTTTTTTCGCTCAAAGACGAACTATCCTGAAGAATATGGGTTGCTATGTGACATTGGGACTAGAAACGTTTGTGTCAATACCACATTTTAGGTATTTTTGACGCCCCATTCAAGCTTATTTAAAATGAATCTAAATAAGTTTGGGTGAGTTTAAGGAGGGTAATATGATTACTGTAACAGATAATGCAAAAGCAAAAGCCATCCAGTTGATGGCTGAAGATAATAAGGATGGGCACTTTATAAGAGTTGGTGTTGAAGGTGGCGGATGCTCCGGATTGATGTATCAACTGGAGTTCGACAATACCATAACTGAGAATGATAAAGAGTTCGAGAACAATGGTATCAAGGTAGTGATTGACAAGAAGAGTTTTCTATACCTGGTTGGCACGACGCTTGACTATTCAGGCGGCCTTAACGGAAAAGGGTTTGTATTCCAAAACCCGAATGCCGACAGGACTTGCGGGTGCGGAGAAAGTTTCTCTATTTAAAACAAAACAGGAGCAGTAGATGGCATATACAGAGGACGATTTAAAAGAGGAGCTTAAAAACAAAGAGTACGAGTTTGGCTTTACTACCAATATTGAGTCAGATAAAATTCCCGTTGGCTTAACGGAAGAAACAATCCATTTGATTTCTGACAAGAAAAATGAGCCCGACTGGTTAAGAGAATATCGATTAAAAGCGTTACGGACCTGGCAAAAAATGGAGGAACCCAAATGGGCTCACGTTAAATATGAAAAGCCAGATTTTCAGGCTATCTCCTATTATGCGGCTCCAAAGCAAAAGAAAGAACTAGCCAGCCTGGATGAGGTAGATCCGGAACTCAGAAAAACAATGGATCGGCTCGGAATTTCTCTGGAAGAACAAAAGCGCCTTAGTGGTGTGGCGGTAGATTTTGTAATGGACTCGGTGTCCGTTGCCACGTCATTTAAGGAGAAACTCGCTGAACTGGGAATCATCTTCTGTTCTTTCAGTGAGGCGGTTCAGAACCATCCGGAATTGGTGAAAAAGTACATGGGCACCGTTGTACCAACAACAGATAACTTCTATGCTGCTTTGAACTCAGCCGTATTTACGGATGGCTCATTCTGTTACATCCCGAAAGGAGTTCGCTGCCCCATGGAACTTTCCACGTACTTCAGAATTAACGAGTCGGGTACGGGACAGTTTGAAAGAACTCTGGTAGTGGCCGACGAAGGAAGCTACTGCAGTTATCTGGAGGGTTGTACTGCTCCGCAAAGAGACGAAAACCAACTGCATGCGGCCGTTGTGGAATTAATTGCTCTGGACAATGCAGAAATTAAATATTCTACGGTTCAGAACTGGTACCCTGGAGATGAGGATGGAAAAGGTGGTGTGTTCAATTTTGTAACGAAAAGAGGGCTCTGCGAGCGGAATGCCAAAATTTCCTGGACACAAGTGGAAACAGGCTCTGCAGTAACGTGGAAATACCCATCCTGCATACTTAAAGGTGATAACTCCGTGGGTGAATTTTATTCCGTTGCAGTAACCAATAATTACCAGCAAGCAGATACAGGAACCAAGATGATCCACATTGGTAAGAATACGCATAGTACCATCATTTCTAAGGGGATAAGCGCAGGCAAAAGCCAGAACTCTTACCGTGGATTGGTGAAAATTGGAAAAGGAGCAACCAATGCCAGGAACTTCTCACAATGTGATTCTCTACTAATGACCGATCGTTGCGGAGCTCACACCTTCCCCTACATTGAATGCGAAAATTCTTCGGCCAAAGTGGAGCATGAAGCAACGACTTCTAAAATCGGGGAAGATCAAATCTTTTATTGCTTGCAAAGGGGTATTGATGAGGAAAAAGCAATCAGTTTGATCGTAAACGGATATGCTAAAGAAGTATTAAATAAGCTTCCTATGGAATTTGCAGTGGAAGCGCAAAAATTACTCGAGATCAGTTTAGAAGGATCTGTAGGTTGATTAAATCCAGTTGCTGAGGATGAAATCAAGTGAGAAAAAAGGTTAGATAAAAAGTAATGATTAAGATAGAAAATCTACACGCCTCGATAGAGGATAAGAAAATTTTAAATGGGCTGAACCTTGAAGTAAAAGCCGGTGAAGTTCATGCTATTATGGGGCCAAATGGCTCCGGGAAGTCCACGTTAGCATCTGTTCTGGCAGGCCGGGAAGACTATGAAGTCACTCAAGGGTCTGTGCAATTTAACGGTGTGGATTTACTGGACATGGATCCGGAAGAAAGAGCCAGAGAAGGGTTGTTTTTAGCTTTTCAGTATCCTGTAGAAATTCCTGGTGTTAGCAATATTAATTTTCTGAAAACGGCAATTAATGAAAAGCGAGCTCACCAGGGGTTGGAACCCATCGCGGCAAAGGACTTTCTGAAGTTGGTTAAAGAAAAAGCTGCATTGGTTGAACTGGATGACAAACTAAAAAACCGATCGGTAAACGAAGGGTTTTCCGGTGGAGAGAAGAAACGAAATGAAATCTTCCAGATGGCAATGCTGGAGCCAAAACTTGCTATCCTGGACGAAACGGACTCCGGGCTGGATATTGATGCTTTGCGGATTGTAGCCAACGGAGTGAACACGTTGAAGTCTCCTGAAAATGCAACCATCGTTGTTACGCATTATCAGCGCCTTTTGGATTACATCGTTCCTGACTACGTACATGTACTGTACAATGGAAAGATTGTAAAAACCGGCGGAAAAGAGTTGGCACTGGAGCTGGAAGAAAAAGGATACGATTGGATTAAAGAAGAACTAGTAGCCTAATGAGTGCAACCGAAAAGAACATACTTAACAACCTAACGGCTGGAAGTTCTGCCCACGCGCAAGAAGCGGCCAATCGATTGGCCCGTCAGGATTTTCCAGGACGCAAAAGCGAAGCGTGGAAATACACCCGTGTTGGGAAATTGGTGAACTCGACGGTTAAGCGTGCAACAAGCACTATTCCGGCAGAACGCTTTTTTATTGATCAACTGGATAGCTACAAGATAATTATCAGTAATGGCAACCTTGAGACTTCAAACCTACCTTCCTTAAATGGGGTTGTAGTAAAGCAGATTGAGGAGTCCGACCAATACCTAAATAGCCTTACGGATAAAGAGGAAATTTTCACCAATATCAACACTGCCTTCGATCATGATGGAGTTCTGATTCATGTTCCAAAGAATGTGGTGTTGGATAAACCAATAGAAATTGTAAACGTCATTGACGGACAGGCTACCATTGCACAACCCAGGAAGCTTATTGTCATTGAACAAAGTGCCCAGGCTCATGTCATTGACGGTTATTATTCTGCGGAGAGCGGGTTTGCATTTACAAATGGTGTGGTTGAAATCATTGTAAAGGAAAACGCCAGACTCCATCTTGACAAGATTCAGTATGAGTCCGGAGATCACTGGAATATTAGCTCTGAATACGTTTATCAGGAAAGCAACTCCAATTTCACCATCAATACGGTTACACTAAATGGCGGTACGGTTCGCAACGGACTGAATATTATAGTTGATGGTGAAAATTGTGAAACAAATCTGAATGGTCTTTACCTGTTGAAGGAGAATCAACACGTGGATAATCACACCCTGGTAGACCACAAAAAACCCAATTGTACCTCTTCGGAATTGTACAAAGGAATGATAGACGATTCCGCAACGGGAGTATTCAACGGAAAAGTATTTGTGCGCCAGGATGCGCAAAAAATAGAGGCCTTCCAGCAGAATAATAATATCGTGATGACCGACCAGGCAACCATGAATGCCAAGCCCGAATTGGAAATCTACGCTGACGATGTTAAATGTAGCCACGGGTCTACTACCGGTCAGTTTGATGAAGAGGCTGTCTTCTACTTACGATCCCGCGGAATTGGTGAGGACAAAGCAAGAAAATTACTTGTGGCGGCATTTGCAGGTGACGTGCTCAACAAAATAACCAACGAAATGGTGAGAACTCACATAGACAAATTACTAAACGAACGATTCGGCTGGGATTTTTAATGGATTTCGAAAAAATCAGAGCAGATTTTCCAATCCTGAACCAAAAAATTCGGGGCAAACAACTTGTCTATTTAGACAATGGAGCGACCACGCAAAAACCTCAGGTGGTTATAGATTGCATTTGCGACTATTATTCCCGCTACAATAGCAATATCCATCGTGGCGTTCACCACTTAAGCCAATTAGCAACTCAGGCTTATGAGGATTCCAGAGAAACCATCCGCTCCTTTATAGGTGCTACACACCTTCATGAAATCATTTACACCAGTGGAACCACTGCTGGCATAAACATGGTGGCTTACTCGTGGGGAAGAACCAACGTGACCGAGGGAGATGAAATTCTAATCTCGGCCATGGAACACCACAGCAATATTGTTCCATGGCAGATGTTGTGCGAGCAAACCGGAGCAAAACTTAAGGTGATTCCCATGTCGCAAGAGGGAGAGCTTATCATGACAGAATTTGATCGGTTGCTCAGCGACAAAACCAAACTAGTGGCGGTTAATCACATTTCCAATTCCTTAGGCACCATCAATCCGGTTGAAGAGATTATTCAAAAGGCACATCAAGTTGGTTCACTGGTTCTGGTAGATGGGGCCCAGGCGGTGGGACACATGCCAGTTAGCGTAACAGAACTGGACGCAGATTTCTATGTGTTTTCAGCTCACAAACTGTTTGGACCAACGGGTGCAGGAGTTCTGTATGGCAAGGAGGCATTGCTTGACGCGATACCACCTTATCAGGGCGGAGGCGATATGATTAAAAGTGTAACCTTCGCAAAAACGGAATACAACGATCTGCCCCACAAACTGGAAGCAGGTACCCCAAACATTGTTGGAGGCATTGCAATGGCAAAGGCCATCGAATACGTACAATCGATCGGATTTCCGGAAATTCATAAGCAGGAAAATTTGTTGTTACAGGAGGCCACCAAAATGCTTAAGGAAATTGAAGGGATTAAGATATACGCCGAATCCGTTCCTAAAACTTCGGTCATCTCTTTTAACGTAGAGGGACTTCATCCTTATGATGTAGGTACACTACTTGATCAGTTAGGTATTGCTGTTAGAACCGGACACCATTGTACCCAGCCTATTATGGATTTCTTCAACATTCCAGGGACAATTCGGGCTTCATTCTCGTTTTATAATAATTTAAACGATATTGAAGCCTTAAAGAGCGGTTTGCAGAAGGCCATTTCTATGCTCAAATAGGTAAATCCACTAGAATGCATAGAAAAACAAATCGGTTCCAATGAAATACTTCAGTTTAATTCTAGTCAGCGTTATTATTGCGTCCTGCGTAGTAAAACCAGGCACTTCGAACAGTTATATCCCTTCAAAAACCGTTGGGAAACTAAAGTTTGGTATGTCTCTTAGTTCTTTTCAAAATCAGAACAAAGGCGCACAGGAAGCGACAGATGCTTCAAATGATTTTAGAAAGGTTTACCTGGAACAGCGAACCACAGGAGAGCCCAGCAACATAGTGTATTATTTTGATAACGAAGGTAATAAACCGCTCTACGAGATTATTCTAAATTTCGAATCCGCCTCAACCAGAAATGAATATGCCGCAGATTTATTAGGTGCGCCCAATTCAGGAGAGGAGTGGGAGTTTAATGATGTTAAGCCCTACCCAATCAAAGCATGGAAATTCAAGGAAAAACTCATTGTTGTTGGTGTGGTTCCTGGTTGCGAATGGGACGAATGAGGCTCCAATTGATTAGGCGTTGAAATTTGCCAGTGGAACAAACGCTTATACCCCTCCTGATTTACATTGTTCGATACTCCAAACATATCAGTCTCCATCATAACCACTACTTTTGCACCATGAGCATTAACCAAATAGAGAAGGAGATTACCGAGGAGTTTGCCATGTTCGATGAGTGGATGGAAAAATATGAGTACCTGATTGAACTTGGAAAAGACCTGCCGATTGTTGCAGATCAACACAAAATCGACGAGAATCTAATTAAGGGTTGCCAGTCCAGAGTGTGGTTGCATGCCGATTATAAAAATGGAAAGGTTGTGTTTACAGCCGATTCAGATGCCATTATCACCAAAGGAATTATTTCTTTACTTGTCAGGGTTTTATCGAACCATTCACCAGAAGAAATTGTTAAAGCAGAGCTACAGTTTATTAAAGAAATTGGACTTACAGACCATCTCTCTCCGACCCGGTCAAATGGATTGGTTAGTATGGTGCAACAGATGAAGAATTATGCGCTTGCCTACGGCTCGCGCAGTTGATAGTTTAAAGTTGATGGTTTCTTGTTGTGAAGCGAAACATTCAACTTTAAACACATAACTTTGACCCGCTTTGACAAAACGCGAACTAGAAAATACCGTAATAGCAGTGCTCAAAAGCATCTACGATCCTGAAATTCCAGTAGATATTTTTGAGTTGGGACTAATTTATGAGGTAAAAATAGATGATGAGTTTAATATCAAAATTGATATGACGCTTACTTCTCCAAATTGCCCAGTGGCTGAATCCTTGCCCAAAGAGGTGGAAGATAAGGTTGCCGGAATACCTGAAGTAAAATCCTCAAAAGTGGAAATTGTATTCGACCCACCATGGGATAAGGATATGATGAGTGAAGAAGCACAATTGGAACTTGGATTGCTTTAATGGAAGGTGAAATTGTAAATAAAATTGAGCAAAGCGGATTGATTCAACTGGATCTTTCCAGGTTATGGCCAGAAATAAACGTAATGGTTTATGATCTGAAAAATGATCTGTGGCAGGGTATTGCTCTCAAGGAAAAAGACTTTCGCAATAAGCTTAAAGAAACAGACTGGAGCATTTACAGTGATGCTTATGTTGCATTGCATTGTTCGGAGGATGCCATTATTCCTACATGGGCTTACATGCTTGTTTCGTCCTACCTGAAGCCGGTTGCCAGGAAAGTTGTTTTTGGAAATGAACGAGCGGTCAATAATCGAATCATTCAGGATGTTATCACGAATCTTGATCTTAGCGAATACCAGGATGGACGAATCATCATTAAAGGTTGTGCTGATTTAAATATCGACGAATCTGCTTACGTTGAACTGGTTTTGAAACTACAGGATGTTGCAAAGTCAATTATGTTTGGAGAACCATGCTCTACCGTGCCTTTATACAAGCGCAAATAATTGTAATTGCCGCTTTGCTGCTCTCTTGTGGCAAGAAAACACCGGAGAAAATTTCTGAACCTCTAGGTGCGAATCCCGCAGTTCAGTTTCTTGTAAGAAATGTTCCCTACGAAAACCAGTTTGCATTAACGATAGACACGATTCTAAACGAAGCTCCAGTAGACAATTTTGTATGGATTCATGTTGCTGATAGCAATGGGTATTATTCACAGAACGTTTTAGATTCATTGCGCCAAGTACTCGCTGAAAATTCCTCACAGGATATCGTATTTGTTGTTCTCGATAATCCGACATGGGCCAATCCTTATGGTATTTTCAAACGATTACAGATTCCCGCGGTTAGGGAGGCTTTATATACCAATTCTAATTTCTGGACAGATGTAGAACCACTTCTTAAAGCATCAGAAAAGAAAGTCTACATTATTGCTCCGGGGTTTGCTAAAAATAAAGGCGATGATGGATATACTTATGAAAGCTACGCAACACTTCATTACATCGGAATTGGGAGTGGCATGTCTGACGAAAGCTGCACGCTAAGAATCACCTTGTCTGATTACGGCGAGACTGCGCTTGAGTTAAAGTTTTCTGACAACGATACGCTCTTCGACCTTAAGACCTACACCCTGCCATTTGCGCGATCGGTAAAGACTCACTTAAAGCCCTCCGCCCTCTGGCTGGAGGAAAACAAACGCTAAAAGTCCCCGTCGAAACCATTTGCCAAAAGCTCAACGAGGACTTGCACTAGTATTCTACACTAAACTATTCCGAAGCGAGTGCGTCGTAGATGTATTTTTGTTCCAAATCAATGGCACGTGCGAGGGGGATTCTCTCCACATCATCGTAGGCTATAATGAATGCACTTTCGAGTCCATAGTCCTTCAACAGTTGTAAGGCACTCCTGGCATCGCCTATGGCATAGTATTGCCCGTACGTGTACCGATCATGTCCTCTGCTCACTACTTTCTCATGAATTGTTCTCGGGAATTCGAAGAAGTTATCTACCTGATCCGGATTGAACATTGCCACCTGAATCGTATAATAGAAGTTTGGTTTTTCTACCTCAGCCAACATTTCTTCTATTTGATTCTCACTCAAATGAACGTTGCATTTATCCACTGAATTCTGGTCGTCCATCAATACAAAGGCATCATCCATGCTTACCGGCTTATTGTTGAAGTATGCGATGATATCTGCCTTTTGAAATCCTAACTCTTTTACTTCGTTTTTAGCCTTTTGCACATGGATGAAATCTTTGTATGCTCCTAACTCATATGTATAGATTTGATCTGTTTTACTGTAATTAACTGGTTGGAAATCTTGAAGCATAGCCTCATTGACTTCGGTTTGTTGGTCTTCTATTATTACCCTGAATACGAGTCCATTAGGTAAACTGTTTGCTGACACTAAAACTGGAATTGCTGCGAAAAAAATTGCGAATAGTATAACTTTTGCTTTCATGGCTCTGCGGTTTAAGGCCCTAAGCATTTATTACTAGATGCTTCGGACAAGTGGTTTAAATCTGCACCGACTTTTTCGGTGCCGTCTTCTGCTTTTGGCTTCACTTCTCAAGGCTGGTTAAACCCTTTTTATGTTGAAGCTTTAAATCCGAAAGTCAGGCTGGTTAAACGCTGCTTTTAGGATTTTGTAGTTAAAGGTTACAAGGGTTTTGCAGAACTGTCGACCGATCCGTTGGCCCTCTATTAGTTCTTCGAGAACGGACAAAAATTTGTTTCACCACCAACCTGCTGTATGATGGTGTATGACGGTTGAAAAATTGGCTCTTTTTAGACTCAAATTTTGAAACTTTGAAGGTTACAGCTTTCTGTCCTGGCGATTAAAGCTGTATTTCAACAGGTTAATTTTTAGGCCTATATAACGCGAATTTTGGAAAGTTTGTGTTGATAAGTCGGCCTAAAAAAATCAAGTCTATTGATCTAAATTGATTTAGTGAAGGACAAGCGTTTCGTAAGTTAACGGAACAGCGAACTAAAAATCGAACGATTTTACGCTTAAATCCATTCTGTTTAGGTCAAAAACGGTTAGTACGCTCTAACATTTTTGCCTTCCATATAGTTAATGAAGGCCTTATTTACCACCTTATTTCCTCCCGGGGTCGGATAGTTCCCAGTGAAATACCAGTCTCCAGTATGGCCGGGGCAAGCTTCATGTAAACTATCTACCGACAAGTAAATAATACTTAATTCTGCCTGAAGGTTAGGCGGGGTAAGCAATTCGGAAATCTTAGCAGAAATCTCATCATCAGAAAAGGGCGCGTAAACTTCCTTCACATAGTTTTTGATATGCTCCTTGGGCAAATCTTCCTGAGCTTTGCACTTGTCATACACCTGATCAAGAAGATCATCCATATTGCGTTCCCGTATTAACCCAACCGCCGCCTGAAAGGCAATAAAGTCACCCATCTTTGCCATATCAATACCATAGCAATCGGGATATCTGATCTGTGGGGCTGAAGATGCTATAACAATCTTTTTTGGGCCCAGACGATCGAGGATTCTCACGACACTTTGCTTCAACGTGGTTCCCCTAACGATTGAGTCGTCAATTACTATCAGATTGTCCTGTCCGCGTTTTACAGTTCCGTAGGTGATATCATAAACATGGGCAACCATATCATCACGAGCGTCATCCTGAGTAATAAAGGTTCTGAGCTTAGCATCCTTAATCAGGATTTTCTCTACCCGCGCTCTGG
This sequence comes from Parvicellaceae bacterium, assembly GCA_965267315.1. GTDB lineage: Bacteria > Bacteroidota > Bacteroidia > Flavobacteriales_D > Parvicellaceae. The sequence continues at coordinate 1,106,089 of OZ253949.1, read as the reverse complement.
TCTTCAGTATTTTATCTATTTCCTCCTCCGAACTATTCCCGTTTAACGCCAGAATTTTTTCACGCTTCGCTTCATTCAAATGATCCTCAGCACGTTTAATCATTCCATAAAAAGCTGTTTCCGCAGTGTTTGGGATGAACGAAAAAACAGTATTGTCCAGGTCGTAATTGACTTCTTTCAGTGCTCGATCGCAAACCAGGTTTCCAAGCTTCATTCGCTCCTGATAGATGTCTTTGTCACTTCCCCTTGAGAAGTAAATTCTTTCAAAAGAACAAGACAGTTTCTGCATTGGCTGGCGAACCAACTTTTCCTCTACTACCCCATTTCGCTTAATAATTAAAGCGTGTCCTGGGGTTAGCTCACGAATCTGCTCCCATTTGAGGTTAAATGCAGTTTGAATAACCGGTCTTTCGCTGGTTACTACCACTACCTCATCGTCTTCATACCAGAATGCTGGTCTAATTCCGCTGGGATCCCGAAGCACGAATGCATCTCCATGACCCACAAGCCCAGCCATGGCGTAACCACCATCCCAATCTACAGCCGAACGCTGTAAAATGCGTTGCATGTCCATGCTCATCGCAATCTGCTCTGAAATTTGCTGATGGTTGTAGCCCATCGTCTTGAATTTCTGGAACAAACCTTCGTTCTCTTCGTCCAGAAAATGTCCGATTTTCTCAAGAACCGTAACAGTATCCGATTTTTCCTTCGGATGCTGTCCAATATCTACGAGCAAGTCAAAAAGTTCATCAACGTTAGTGAGGTTGAAGTTTCCGGCAACCACCAGGTTCTTTGTTCTCCAGTTATTCAGCCGCAGAAAAGGGTGGCAACTCTCAATTGAATTCTTACCATAGGTACCGTATCGCAAATGGCCTAAAAACAACTCTCCTGTGAACGCCACTTCATCTCGCAAAAAGTCACAATTTTCCAGAAGCTCGGGCGATTCTTCTTCTAACTTTTTGAATCTTGAATTGATATAGTCAAATACCTCCTGAATTGGCTTGGATGCCACTGAGCGGTGCCTGCTAATGTATCTTTTGCCTGGTTCTGCATCGAGTTTAATATTTGCAACACCTGCGCCATCCTGTCCGCGGTTGTGCTGCTTTTCCATCAGAAGGTAGAGCTTATTAATCCCGTAAAGCGCAGTGCCATACTTTTCCAGATAAAACTCAAGAGGTTTCTTCAGTCGAAGGAGCGCGATTCCGCACTCGTGTTTGATGGCATCGCTCATGGTGCAAAATTAGTTCAAATTCCTCGTACGGCGAACACTTATTTGCTAACAAAAATAAGCCCGCTCCAATTCAATTTTACTGCCGGTTATTTTCCGGTGCGATTTTTGATGAACCACTACCTCACTACGTAGTAGTGTGAAAACTACACTAACCGTTAACTAAGTAGCTCGTAACGCTCACACTAACAAATTGTAAATGTGTCACTTTGGGGTTTCGATTCGACAACCATTTGTGTATTTTTCCGTTATAAGGGTACTTTTACTACGTAGTAGTAAGTCGGTCTGACCGAATTTTATGCGGATTGCGTTATTGAAAATATTGCTACTCCTGACCTGCTTTACAACTTATGGGCATGGCTCTAAGCTCTATCCGTTTGTGGAGAACAAAGGCCAGTGGGACCATCGGATTGCATACAACGTAACGCTGCCCGATGGCAACCTGTATCTCGAAAAAACCGGATTTACTTATCACCTCATTGACAAAGCTTACTTCAAAAGCCTCCATTCGATAAACCAACTCCCAATACCGGATTCGCTTCAGCATCATGGACTGTTTATGAAATTTCAGGGTCAAAACCCCAACACAAAACTTGTACCTGAGGGGACCTCGGAGCATTACTACAACTACCTGATTGGTTCATCAGACAGGCATAGAACACATGTAAAAGCTTACCAAAAAGTAATTTACGACGAACTCTACCCTGGCATTGACCTTGCGGTATACACAACTGACTATGGATTCATGAAATACGATTACATTCTGGAGCCTGGGGCAGATGCCGGAAAAATTGCGGCTCAATACGAGGGAGCCAATAACATCTACTTAAAAAATGGGCATCTGGTAATTGAAACTTCCGTAACCCAGGTTGTGGAGCAGGCACCGCTGGCCTATCAGATCATTGACGGAGAAAAAGTGGAGGTTCCTTGCAGATTCAAGCTAAGAAAAGGGGTGCTAACTTATAAGTTTCCGAGAGGATACGACAAAACCAAACAACTGATTATCGACCCTGTACTCATCTTCTCCTCATTTACCGGTTCTAGCGCCGACAATTTTGGCTTTACCGCTACCTACGACAATTCGGAAAACACCTATGTGGGAGGAATTGTGTTCGGAACAGGATTGTATCCGACCACTGCTGGAGCCTATCAAACCGCTTTTTCCGGTAGTTCTACAGCATTTACCGACATGGGCATCAGTAAGTTTAATTCCTCTGGTTCGGCACTACTGTATTCTACTTACATAGGCGGATCAGTAAGCAGTGAAGCTCCGCATTCCTTGGTGGTAAACGACAATAACGAGCTCTTTATTCTGGGAACGTCATCTTCATCGGATTTCCCTGTTACAGCGGGTTGTTATCAAAACACATTTGCCGGAGGAACCTCATTCATCCCTCCAAATTCCGGAATGAACTATGCGAATGGTTCGGATATAGTGGTCTCTAAACTCAGCGCTGATGGCACTACTCTTCTTGCAAGCACCTACGTTGGTGGCACCGACAATGACGGCCTAAATGAAAGTCCCGATTTAGCCTATAATTATGGAGATCCTTTTCGGGGCGAAATTATTGTGGATGCTTTAGGTAATCCGGTAGTGGCCACTACCACAGGCTCTTTGGATTTCCCGACGGTAAATGCCACCCAGCCCATTTTTGGCGGTGGAATTTCGGATGGCTGTGCCTTCAAGCTTAGCTCCAATCTGGGTAGCCTACTTTGGTCAACGTTTGTTGGAGGTTCTTCGAATGACTCTGGCTACGGCGTACAGCTTAATTCCTCAGGTGAAATGTACATAACCGGAGGTACCATGAGCGCAGATCTAAACATTGCAGCGACGGCGCATAGCCCTGGTCATTCCGGCGGTGTAGATGGATATGTGGTTCGATTTGATCCCACAGGGGCGGCAATGCTCTCGAGTACTTTTCTAGGTACGACCGAGTACGACCAGGCATATTTCGTTCAGGTGGACGTTGATGATGACGTATACGTTCTTGGTCAATCCACAGGAACTTACCCGGTTAGCCCAGGAGTATACAACAATGCCGGATCAGGACAGTTTATTCAAAAATATAATGCCTCATTAACGAGTTCGGTTTGGAGCACAGTTGTTGGAACGGGATCTGGTCAGGTAGACTTCTCCCCCTCTGCTTTTCTGGTAAATGATTGCGGTTTGATTTACATCTCCGGATGGGGTGGTTCGTTGGCTGGTCTGGCCGATTATCAGGCAGACTTCAGCACGACCATTGGGCTTCCTATTACCGGAGGCTCCAACCCTGCATTTCAGTCTACTACTGACGGAAGTGACTTCTACCTAATGGTTTTAAATGAAGACGCTAATGGACTGCTTTACGCAACTTATTTTGGCGGAGGAATCAGTACAGAACATGTAGACGGTGGTACCAGCAGATTCGACAAAAACGGAATTGTATATCAGGCCGTTTGTGCGGGCTGTGGTGGTAATTCAGATTTCCCAACTACTCCTGGAGTATGGAGCAATACTAACGGAAGTACCAATTGTAATCTGGGGGCCTTTAAGTTTGGCCTGGGAAACATTAACACCTCTATCAGCATTCCTCAACCCTATGTTTGCATACCCAGTTCCTATCAATTCTTCAATAACAGTGTTGGAGGGAATACCTACTTCTGGGATTTTGGGGATGGGAACACAAGCACACAATTTGAACCTTCGCATGTTTATACCGATACCGGGCACTACGAAGTAACCTTAATTGTAAGTGATTCTACAGGCTGTATTGAAAGCGATACGGCAACTATTGACCTAGATGTTTACCAGATCGACAACGCTGTTATTCAACCCGTAAATTCAATTTGTCCGGGCGATTCGGTATTTTTAGAAGCATCAGGCGGTGCTACTTACCAATGGATACCTTCAACCCATTTGAGTGATCCTAACTCTGCAACAACTTATGCATTTCCTCCCACTACGCAAACCTACATGGTAATTGCTACCGATAGTTGCGGGATTGATACGGCTCAAATAACCGTTGATGTTTTCACTCCTACGTGGACGGTAGATGGCGATACAACTATTTGCGGAGGAACCCCGGTTCCGTTAAATGCTACAGGCGGCACATCCTATAGCTGGGAGCCTGCGGCACTAATGGTTGGTGCCAACACAGCCGCCCCCATCATTACCACCTTCGACACCACCATGGCATATGTTGAGATCACGACGCCTGAAGGATGTTCAATTACGGACTCCGTTATTATCAATGCGGTTAGTTCCGTACCCATACCCAACATGACCCCCGATGCTGTGATTTGTCTGGGCGAAACCGTTATGTTAAGCGCTGGATCATCGGCAGCAACCGATAGTATTGTCTGGATATCCCCATCCTTTACCGACCCGCACAACCCCGTTCAATTTGTTAGTCCAACAGTGAATACGGATTACATTGCGGAATTCTCCAACCAATGTGGTACCATTTACGATACCACTTCAATCGAGGTTCTTTATATCAACCCGGCTATTGTTCCGGACACTACTATTTGTCCCGGAGACACGGCCTACTTATGGGCCTCTGGGGGCACCAGTTATTCCTGGTCTCCAGCGGGCACAGTCCAGTACCCCGACAGCTCAGAAACGGCTGTTTGGCCAAATTCGCCTACCACGTACACAGTTACCGTGGGCAATGCTGCAAATGGTTGTGAGCAAGACGTTAGTGTAACAGTTAACCTGTTCTCAAACCCTTATGTAAATGCCGGAGAAGACCAGTATATTACCTGGGGATCCGAAACACAACTTAATGGACTTGTAAGTCCGACAAACACCTACTATTGGACAACCTCGGATTCTCTATCCTGCTACACATGCCTGGATCCGTCAGCTTCTCCAACACAAACCTCACAATATATTCTGCACACCGTCGATTTGAACGGCTGTGAAAATACAGATACCGTAACGATTTACCTGGATGGTTCGCTTTATGTTCCCAACGCATTCTCTCCCAATGGAGATGGCAAGAATGACTTCTTCGTGATCATGGGTGAAGAGATTGTAAAGTTCAAACTACAAATTTTTGACCGCTGGGGGCTGTTGCTGTTTGAATCGGACAACATGAACAATTTCTGGGATGGAAAATATCGCTCGGATCCAGTTCAGATCGATACTTACGTGTGGAAGATTGAATATGAAGATAGCTGGGGACAGTTAGGCGAAGCTATCGGACATGTTAACGTGATTCGCTAAACAAATCTTTCATCTACCTCCATTACTGTTCCGCAATTAGAACAAGTTCGCTTCTGTTCATCATTGTAAAAATCACGGAATCTGGATTGGAAGTCATTCTCAATATCCACCAGAGGAAATTTGTACTCATGTAATTTGGTGTTACAGTTGTCGCAGAACCACATCAATCCATCGATCATGTCGGTTCCTTTTCTAACCTTCTCTATGACCAGCCCTACCGTGTTCTCCCCACGGATTGGCGAATGTGGAATATTGGCAGGCAGAAGAAACATCTCCCCTTCCTTGATGGGCACCTCAACCGCCTTGCCATCAACCTGAATCTTGACCATTACATCCCCTTCTACCTGGTAAAACCACTCCTCTCCTTCGTTGTAGTGATAGTCCTTTCGAGCGTTTGGTCCACCCACCACCATTACAATAAAGTCACCTGCTTCTTTATACAGACACTTATTTCCTACCGGAGGCTTAAGAATATCTCTGTTGTTATCGATCCATTCCTGAAGGTTAAAAGGCTTTGCAATATTCATGGTGCGATTTTTTTTCTAAGGTAGTAATCCTGCTCAATTACTAAACAGCTGGGTTCAACTTTGGCTCATTTCTTACTGGTTGACTTGTAACTTCAACACAAGGTTGTGATGCCCATTATGTACACACAAAAAGTAAACTCCTGCCTCCAGGTCGGTTCTGACTTCATACAATCCGGATTGTCCACTCACCGCCGTTTCAGAATGAACCAATTTTCCGTTGATGTCGTGTATCTTGATTAAAACTTCTGATGACGCGGTTAAGTTGCTTATTGTAAATATCCCATTACCTGGATTAGGATACACATGAATTTCCGGTGCCCCAAATTCTGAAATCCCTACGCAATCATCCACAATCACATCAATCGTTGTGGATGCCATTGGACAAACGCCCGTGCTCACGGAATAGGTAAATTGATAAGTTCCAACAGGTGCTCCGGTAGCATCGAAGTTGGAACCGGAGAGTAACCCCGTTCCGGTATCATCTGACCATAATCCGCCAAAATCGACCTCGCCAGTTAAGCCATTCCATAAGGAGGCAATTTCAGTATTACAAACGTTAAATGGTGTAATCGGTGTTCCAGACGAGGCTTGTTCCTGAACATTTACCGTGGCAATTGCTGTATCCGTAGCACAAGTATTACTAACTATGTAGAGCACCTGATGGTTTCCATCAGGAACAATGGTTGCGTCAAACAATGTGTCATTTACTATTGCCACAGGGTTATCCGGAAAACTGAAAACACCTCCGGAAGCTGGGCTCCCAATGCCTCCAAATAAGTTAACGGTGTCAGTCTCACACACTTCAAGTGTACCGTCGCTGCCCGCAGAAATTGGCACCTCACTTAAATTAAATGAAACCACACCTGCTCCGGTTCCAGCATACTCATCGTGCATAAGATAATAAGTGTTTCCCGGCACCAGACCGCAAATAGTTAGGTTTGGAGCAAAACTCCCCGAGCCGTCCGGATCATCGTCGTTGGCGTTCAGTAGCACGAACGACGACAGATTCGTACAATCGGTACTATCGAAAACGGCTATTTGTCCGTCATAGTTAGTCCCGGTGCAATTAATTTGAACATGGCCTGATGTGGGAGCCACAAAAGTAAACCACATCGCTCGACTAACTGTGAGTTCAAACGAACACCAACCATCGTCCGAAACACAAGAGCCTCCGCTGCCTGTTCCAGCAGGCATTGTTAGCGAAGATTCTGCTGACGAAGCCGTAACAAGATCGTTTGAGAACAGGCGTTCCACCCCATCTACGGGTAAAGCAATTGCTCCACATGGGTCATCGTTTGACGCATTTGTGGTAAAACTAATGGGGCCTATCACAATACTGGAGTCACCTACGCCACAAACAGCCTGCAGATATGCCTGATAAGTCGTTCCTCCCGACAAGCCACTTAAAGTATCAACCGGTCCTCCGCTAGTTGTTTGCAGGATTCCCGTACCATAAGTAAATCCGCTTGTATCATACTCAATTAACCACTCTGTTTCCGACGAACCGGGGGTCCAGTCTAAAGCAACTGAATCAGCGGATAATGTAGTTGCGGCCAGCAACGACGGGCTAGGGCAAGATGGGTCAGTGATAACCGTTTGCGGGCCTTCCCAACTGGATGAATCTGCCCCACAATCTGCCTGAACATATACATCGTATGTCGTGGAACCTGTTAAACCATAAATTGTATCTGTATTGGTGGTTGTATTTCCGGAATAGACCGCACTCCCTGTACCAGGGATAAACCCAGACAGGCCTAATTCTACGTTCCAGGCCATTTCGCTTCCTCCTGCTGTCCAGCCAATTGTAACCGAGTCTATTCCTGATGAAGTATAGTTTATACCGGAAACTGGCGCGCATGAAGTACCAAAACTCAGGTCAATTGTAAAATCGGTAACCGATCCATTTGTGAAAGCACCACAGGGATTAATTGGTAAAACCCCGGCTTCATATTGAATTACTCTCATTCTGGTAGACCCTAAAGATGCTCCCACAGGCACAATGAAATCAAAGTCTACTGCTGTATCCCACGGGAAAGTGCCTGGTGTGCCTGATGAATTACCTATGGTTTCGGAGCCCTGGAAAATGGAGTCATTGTTCCAGTCAATCCAAACCTGACCGGTACCACTAGCGGTAGCTCCACACGTTCCAAAAACCACACTTACCGAATAGGCAAAGCCCGTTTTCAGGTCGGCTACTTGAGCCGTTTGATCCTCAACCCCTGTTACGGCTGGTGCACAGCCGGTATAAGAAATCGACATGGTTTCCCCCGTTAATGTAACGGACTCCACATTAGAATCATCAATAGTTGAGGGGCCTCCACTTACACAATATTGCGCACTAACTACAAAACAGCTTAATAAAGCTGGAATTATCAAAACACCTCTCATAGATAACGTTTAGGGGTAAGACTGTGAGAAAGGTACGTATATTCTTTCAACACTATGTTTAGAAACAGCAGTCATAAAAAAAGGCAGCCGTCTCCATTCCGGGACGCGCCGCCTTTAATATTTAAGAAAGTTGGTTGCTGCTATTTAACAACCACTTTGTATGTATTTACTGCATCATTTGAGCTTACGTACAACATGTAAACACCGGTCTCCACATCAGTACTAATCTCCAGGATATCTGCCCCGTTTAATTTTTGAGACTTCGTATAAACAAGCTTACCATTTATATCCATCAACTTTACAACAAAGTCATTGCTTAAGCCATTGTTTCGGATTGCAAAGTCTCCATTGTTCGGGTTTGGATAAACAGTAAGGTCCAATTCAGGATTTTCATGGATCGAAACGCATTCGTCTACAATTACATTAACGGTAGTTGAAACCGCCGGACAAATACCATTGTTTACGGTATAAGTGAACTGATATGTTCCAGCCGGTATTCCAACCGTATTAAATGTAGATCCACTTAATAGACCTGTTCCTGTGTCATCATTCCACGTCCCGCTAAGGTCAACTGACCCCGAAAGACCATCCCAGAGAGATGTTACCTGATCATCACATGCTTCGAATGGCACAACTGCTGTTCCGGCAGATGGTGCTTCCTGAACATTCAAAGTAGCTATTGCCGTATCCGTAGCACATGCGTTGTTAATAATGTAGTATACTTCGTGCGTTCCGTCAGGAACGATTGTAGCGTTGAACGTCGTATCATCTACGATTGCAAATGGATTGAATGAATAGTTAAATACTCCATTCTGCGCAGGTGTTCCGATTACGCCCAAAAGGTTTACTGTATCGGACTCGCACACATCCATCATTCCATCGGTTCCCGCATCGGTTTCAAGTGGGGTAACAGTAAGATCGAAGTCTCCTCCGGCACCTGATGTTCCAAATGGGTCAACGACTACGTAAACGGTATCACCTGGAACCACACAGAATTCAATGATCGACTGCAGGCCACAATCATCATCATTGTAATCTAACAAACTATAAGCTGCATAGTCTCCACAATCATTCACACGGTAGGCAGCAATTTGTGTGTCCCACGCTGTACCACATGTTTGCACATTAAATCCTGCTGCGGTTGGATCTGAAAACTTGAACCAAACAGTTTTGCTTGGAGTTACATCTCCAGGTTCAGCTGGATTTGCAGTTGCTCCATCAGTTGAATAGGTTCCTGTTGAACCATCGGCAGGTACAAGAATAGCATCACATGCTTCATCGTTAGAAGCAGGTGTGGTAAAGGTGATTGGTCCAATCCAAAAACTAGAATCAGCCACATCACAAACCCCCTGTAAATAGAAGTCGTAGTCGGTAGCACCCATTAAACCTGTAACCGTATCGGCAGGCGATCCAAACACAGACATTTGCATACCTGTACCCGGAGTAAATCCGCTCACTCCGTATTCAATCAACCACTCGGTTTCGGAAGAATCCCCTGGCATCCAGGAAAGACTAATTGAATCTGAAGACAGTACAATTCCGCCAAACGCAGAAGGACTAGGGCAAGTCAACAACGTTGTGATGTCCAGAGGCCCAACCCAAACTGAAGAGTCGGCACCACAATCTGCCTGTACATATACATCGTAATCAGTGCCCAACATCAACCCAGCTACACTATCTATTGGCGAAGTTGGGTTTGAAGCATAAATCTCTGCCCCTGTACCTGGCATGAAACCATCTGCGCCCAATTCAAAGTTCCATCCTACTTCACTTCCGTTTGGAGTCCATGAAACTACTACTGAATCTGTACCGACATAATCCGCTGTAAGACCTGTTACCGCTGCACATGAAGTTCCAAAACCAATGTTTACTGTGAAGTCCACAGTGGTTCCCCATGAATAAGAATCACATGGATCGTTAACCGTAGAACCTGTTTCAATTTGTACAACTCTCATTCTTGTGGCACCAAGTGTAGCTGTAACTGGCACTGTGAAGGTAAATGACTGCGTAAATGGAGTTGACAGGCCGGTCATCGTTCCAACCTGCTCCGACATGTCCCAGGTAAAGTCCTGGTTCCAATCTACCCAAACAGAAATTCCATTTGTCCAAGTACCTCCATCACATGAAAGCCCTTCAAGATCAATCGTGTAAGTATACCCTGTAAGGACATCTGCAGATTGAGAAGTTTCATCGATTAAGCCTGTAGGAGTTCCAGAACAGGTTCCTGTGAAGGAAATTGCAGTTGTTTCTCCCATCATGCTGGCCATATCCAAATTTGAATAAGTAGATGATGTTGGCCCAACCCCAGACTCACAATAAGCAGGTGGATCAAGTGTAGTAGCTGTTTGTGGCCCAACCCACGTACTCGAATCACCAGGCGCACATACCGCTTGAATGTAAAAGTCGTAATCAGTAGAAGCTGCCAACCCAGTAATGGTATCTGGCATCATGAAAGAACTCATAAAAGTGCCTGTTCCAGGAGTAAACCCGGTAGGGCCGTATTGGATGTACCATTGTGTTTCAGTGCCTCCTGCTGTCCAGTTTAATTCAACAGCATTCGTATCATAAGCGGTAGCTGTAAATCCTATTGGGTCCGCACATGCAGGTGGCATTCTAATTTCAAAATCATTAATGTGGAAATCAAAATCTTCCGCGTCATCTGTAGAGCCCTCAGAGGCGTATATGGCAAACATGGTAGTTGCCGAAGAATAAGCCGAAAGATCAATCATCTCAGCACTTCCGGTGTTACCGGGGTTGTTTGATTCAGCCCAAAAGTGAATTCTCTCCCAGGTAGTTCCTGCATCGTTTGATATGAAAACCATCACCGAATCATCAGACCCCATAGCCTGTGACAGTGTACCATTATATGATGTAACTCCGGCATTTATAACCAACTCGTAAGGGCCACCTGAAGACAGATCGAAGTTTGGTGAAAGAATCCACTCATTTGAACCAGTATTGTACAAATTCACCTTTACGGCATTATTTGACCCTGCGGCATTCAAATAGGTAGTGTGATTCCACTCTCCCGAACCAAGTCCAGATGGACCGGCCATCCAGGTTCCATCTCCTGCTTCTTCCCAACAAGTAGGCACCCAGGTACTGAAATCCTCAGCATACGGTACGGAATAAGTAGCACACGGAGTTGAGAATGCAAATGGACCGCTGAAAACGCTTGTATCTCCAGGAGCACAAACTGATCTCACGTAAAACTCGTAGTTGGTGTTTGCTGTGAGCCCCCCCGCTGTTTCCATTGTTGTGAAAACCATATTTGGCGTAGCAGCTGATGGAGTGAATCCAGCAACTCCCCATTGAAGATCCCAATCCAAAGCAGTTCCGCTTTCTGTCCAACTTAAATCCGCCGATGTAGCCGTTATGTTTGACGCATTCAGTGCAGTTGGAGCCGGACATGAAGGGGGAAAGTATGTGAACCCTTCGGAAACTTCCAATTCTTGTGCTTTAGTGTCTCCAAAGGAACCGCTTGCATCAGCATTCGTACCATCAGAAGGCGATGCACCACCGTTGTTGGCTACTGTAGTTCCTGAGCCATCCATGATTTCATAAGTGGTGCCGTCCCAGCCATCCGCGAAACTATCGTAAGCGTTAATGAAATATTTAACGCCATCCGTTACGCAAAATGCTGCATTAGTTACCAGACCGGCGCCATTACCATAGGTTCCTCCGCCTCCGGCACCAGCATCCTGATCCCAAATTATTGTTCCACCACTAAGTGTGTCTGTTGATATTTCTACCCACTTCTCACTGGTAAAAGATCCTCCAGAGGTAGTGAGAAATAGTTCCGACTCTCCCGCAGCACACTGGGCACTGGCATAATTGCCAACGAGTGCTCCAGCTGCTAAGAGTAGGACATTTAGTATACGTTTTTTCATAAAGTTGCTTGTTTTTTGAGTTCTCCCAGCAGGTTTGAGCGGGATTTACTCCTTGGTGTTAAGATTTCGCGTTAAGTTTAAGATAATACAAATGTAATGGATGACGAAGAAAAACTCAACCCTTTTGCTGCTTTCAAGGTCATTTATTAGACAAGTAGACTCCTAAAAACGTTTACTGGTCCGATCCCCAAGTTCAACAAACTGACCAACAGCGCATCTTGGTGGTTTCTGTAGCCCAAAAGAATCTTCGGTTAGCTGGTAGAAATACAGAGGTTTGTCAGAAATTAAGATGGGTCTGGCCTACCCTTTTCGTCCTGGCAAGCCGCTTGAATTTTATTAAGTTCGCAAGAATAAACATGATGTTATGGATTTGAATCTGACCGGAAAAACGGCAATTGTTTGTGGAAGTACTCAGGGGATAGGCTTCGCAACTGCTTTGGAACTTGCTCAAATGGGTGCTCACGTGGTTTTAGTAGCTAGAAATGAGGGACGTCTGCGTGCTGCCTGGGGACAACTGCCACAGGCAGAGGAACAACATCACCATTGGATTCAGGCAGATTTCTCAAATCCGGAGATTCTAAAAGATAAGGTGACCTCATTTCTAAACAATCATGGTCCGGCTCATATTCTGGTAAATAACACGGGAGGGCCCGCGGGAGGGCCAATTGCGGGTGCAGCAACTGAAGAGTTTATTGACGCCTTTGGCAAACACCTGATCTGCAATCACATTATGGCTCAGGCTGTAGTTCCAGGGATGAAGTCGGAAGGATACGGGCGAATCATAAATGTGATTTCTACTTCGGTTAAGCAACCCCTCAATGGCCTTGGTGTTTCGAATACGGTTCGTGGAGCGGTAGCCAATTGGGCCAAAACAATGGCGAACGAATTGGGTCAATTCAATATTACGGTAAACAATGTGCTTCCTGGAGCCACCAATACTGCGCGGCTGGAATCGATCATTGCATCTAAGGCGGAAAAAACGGGGACTTCTAAAGAAGGTGTAAAAGAAAACATGGCGTCCGTGGTTCCGATGAAAAGGGTGGCGCAACCACACGAAATTGCCAATGCAATTGCGTTTCTGGCATCCCCAGCAGCCAGCTATATCAATGGAATTAACGTTCCGGTGGATGGTGGAAGAACCGGCTGTTTGTAAAGCTCCCAGGCCTAATTTGCAGTGAATTTAATTGGTATGGAGAATGACACTTTAATGGGCATTCCTCCATACACACCAGGTTCCATACCTGGTAAGGTTTTTAATACTCTTATGGCCTCAACGGAAGCCTCCATGCAAACGTCGTCTGTATTAAGAACCCTCACCTTTTCCACCTGACCTAATTCGTCTATTAGCACCAAAGCCAATACTGTCTGGTTGACGCCACTATGAGATACACATGCCGGAACTTTCAATTGATGACGCACATGTTCAAAAACTTTGTCTTTAGTGCATCCAAACGACATAGCGGTGTACTTCCCATTATCCAAACAATTTTTAAAGTGCGGTCTTTGCTCTATATCAAAGACACTTCTCCCTTTCTGATTTGAATATGGGTTGATACAAGGAATTACCTCGTCTGGCTTTACAAACTCTCCTTCCAAATATTCAAAACAGCTTCTATCTCCCCGTTCAGCGGTAAAAACTGTTCGAGCGGCACTTGTGTCTACCTTCACAGGAAGTTGAAAACCAGCTCCTTTTGGTTTGGGAATTGCAGGGATGTTCTCTTCGTCTATATAAAGCACGTTTTTCTCCTGAAAAGGTTCGTTCATTAAAACAATGTCATAGGACTGTTTTTCTTCTTTTCCAGCTCCATTAAAGGCCCATATTCCTCCAGCGGTAAGCACTATCAAAGCCAGGAATAAAATTATCAACCCCCTGTTGCGATTCGAATTATTGGATGCTTGCTCTGCCACGCTATCTATATAACGGTGTAAAACTATAAAACGATACGCGTGAAAGTGAGGATGATTTAATGATCTGATGGTCTAATGAGCTAATGGTTTAATGAATTGATGGATTAATGATGGTTTCATTGAACCCACTCATTACTTCATTAACTCATTCCCTCACATCCGTTTATTTAATTGGCCGCAGGCAAGATCAGTTTGAATCCACGGCCGTGTACGTTCATAATCTCCACCTGCTCATCAGCTTTGAGGTGTTTACGCAGTTTAGCAATGTAAACGTCCATGCTTCTTCCATTGAAGTAGTTGTCATCTCCCCACACTGCTTTCAGCGCGTCGTTTCTTTCGAGAACTCCATTCGCATTTTTACATAACAGCTTTAGAAGATCGTTCTCTTTGGTGGTTAGTTTATTTGATTTCCCATCTAGTTCAAGAATCCGCTCCATTGGCTTAAATGTAAAACGCCCCACGTGATACAGATCTTTTTCATTGGAAATTTCACCCCCTGACCTTCTCAAAATTGCGTTCATTCTGGCCAGTAATTCCTCCATGGAAAAGGGCTTGGTCATATAATCATCAGCGCCTACATTAAATCCTTCCAGAGTGTCCTCCTTCATAGACTTAGCAGTAAGAAACAGCATGGGTACGTTTTTATCAATGCCTCGAATTTCCTTTGCCAGAGTGAACCCATCCTTAACAGGCATCATGACATCCAGGATGAGAAAGTCATATTCGGACTTGACAAATTCATCATAGCCTTCTTGTCCATTTGTACAAAGGGTCGTGTTGTATCCCTTGGCCACCAGATATTCTTTCAGAAGCATCCCTAAGTTCGGATCGTCTTCTACCAATAGTACTCTTAGCTGGTCTTCCATTTTAAGTTCATTTTCGGTTATCTATCCAACAGCCATGGAGGCCGTTCCATTTTGTTCAAGTTTTCGAGATGGGAGTTCGATTTTAAAAGTACTTCCTTTTCCTGGCGTACTGTCTACACCTATCCAGCCACTGTGTTTTTCAACAATAGCCTTTACGTAACTAAGCCCCAGTCCGAATCCTTTTACGTTGTGAATATTTCCGGTAGGAACCCTATACAATTTATCGAAAATTCGCTTCTGATTCTCTCTTGTAATTCCAATTCCATTGTCCTGAATTCTTACTGCAACCCCATCTACCACGTCTTCGGTTATTACCTTGATTCTAGGTTGATCCGGAGTGTATTTGTTTGCATTGTCGAGCAAATTGTAGATCACATTGGTCACGTGTACTTCGTCACCTTCCAAAACATTGTTCTGTGCTTTCAGATCAAGCTCAATTTCTCCTCCTTTGTTCTCCACCTGAATTTTTATGTTATTGACTGCTTTTTCAATAATATCATTCAGAAGAAGCCGCTCTTTCTTAAGCTTTAATTCACCCCGGTCAATAACTGCGCTTTGTAGCACGCTCTCCACCAGCACCCCTAGCCTTTTGTTTTCTTCATTGATCATTCTAACAAAATTTGTTCGCTGCACCTCGGTACTTTGAATCCCTTGATCTGAAAGTGCTTCACAAGCCAGGGAAATTGTAGAAATAGGAGTTTTAAGTTCGTGCGTCATATTGCCAATGAAATCATTCTTCATTTCGGACAGTTTCTTTTGGGTATAAATGGTCTTAATGGTGAAGTAAAAACCATAAGCCAGACCAAGCATAATCAGTAGACTAATTAGTAATACTCCCCACATCTTTCCAATTACATAACTCTTCTGGTTTGGAAAAAAAACGCTTACGCTGTAAGGCGAACCGAAAATGTCTGAAGGGAACAGACCAGCGTTAAAGTTAGATGTGTATAATTCCTGTAAGTTATTATTGGTTTCTTCATTTTTAAGGTACGCCGGATGACCCATTGCATCATACACTACAAAATCATATTCCGCCGTAATTCCGTGCTCCTTCAGTTCCAGTTTTAGTAATGAATCCAAAGCTTTGGCAGGCAGGCGCTCATCAAGAGATTTCAGCATGTTCAAATTGAATAAGTCTCCCAGCACGCCGGCCAGATTCCCCTGATCGTTTAATACGTCTGTGGCCCACATATTCATTGGGTCCATGGTAGAATTCATTTGGTCATCTGCCACCACAATACTGGATGAATAGTTTCCATTTGGTCCGATGGTAGTAATCACCTTTTGATGTACTTTCTGACCGTTTTGTACAATGGTAGTGTCCTTAATGACTACCTCCGAGTCCGGATCTTCAAGGCCCATCGTTTGTAATTGCTTTAACAGCGACTGCCCGCCATACTGTTGTTTGACTTTATTGATCTTTTCGTAACGGGCTACCCGACCCGACAAATCAGCCATTGCCTCCTTAACAGTGTCCTCGAAAAGAGACTCTTTTAATGTAGCAGCGCTATTGACCAAATACCCAAGAAGGATAATAAGCAACAACATTCCGATTGAAATCGGTACAACAAGTGTGGTTATCGTCTTTTTAAACATACGCTTCACGCCTAGTACACGAAGCAAATGTAAGCCATGTTGCAGGTGGGCTGCATCATTTAACAGTCTTTAACATCCTTTAACTGCCCATTAACACTGGTTTAAGGAGTGGTGTTGTACGTTTGTTATGGCTTAAAATTGATAACAATGAAGACCCATTCAAAAATTATTATTGGAACGCTGTCATTCTGCCTCCTGGGAATTTCTCCAGTGGTGAATGCCCAGGATGACCATAAAAAATCTTCCTCTGTTTCTGAGAAAGTAGAGATTACCATTGAAAATGGTGAAACCACAGTTAAGTTGACCGAGATCACCGATGGAAAAGAAACAGTAACAATCCTTAAGGGAGAAGAAGCCGAAAGGTATATGAGCGAGCAGCATGGCAACCAGGCGTTTGCAAGCCCGAACTTCGATAGCCTTGGCAATTTTGACATGTCGGAGATGATGGAAGCCATGCAGGACCTCCTTCAAAACAACATGTCCGAAATCACCATGAACCTCGGAGACTTTGCTGTCGATATGGAAGATTTTGCTTCACACATAGAAGAATGGGCCAAAGAGTTTGAGCAAAATTTTGAAGAAGGCAATTTCCACTTTTCAGATAGTGTGAACTGGGATGATGTGATGATGGATATGGAGATCAATCTCGATAGCTTAAGCAGGCAGTTTGAAAACGAGATGGATGTTCAGATGTTTCACAATGGTAAGGAAATTGACGTGGAAGAATTCTTGCGTCAGATGGAAATAGACATTGACATTGATAAGGACTCTAAGACTGGTAAAACAATCATCATTATAGAAGAAGATAAAGAGAGGAATAATGATTGTGGAAATGATAAAAAATCAAAAAAGAAAAAAAGGAAATAGTATCGATGCCCAGGCTTTTACTTTAGGAAAAAATGAAGTTTTGGCACGGTGCTTGTTTTTAGACTAAACAGCGATAGTTTTCATAACACGCTAAATGGTTAGGTTAGTTTTCATAGCAGTTTTTCTTGTTGGGATGGTTGTATCCATTCCAGCAGGGACTACTGTTTTCTCTATTTCTGAGAAGTCTACCCAGCCAAAAAATGGAGAGGTTTCAGTATATCCGAATCCTTTTCTCGACCAGATCACAATAGATCTTTCAAAATTTAGTTCTAAGAATATACAGATTGCAATTACCGATGTTTTAGGTGAAGTTATTTTCGAAAAGTTTGTAACCGATTCGGAAACAACCATTATCAACTTAGAGGATAAAAACTTAAAACCAGGTATTTATATAGTGAGCCTAAAATCTATGGAGCAATCCATATCAAAAAGGATCGTGAAGAAGTAGGGGCGATCCGCCGGGCAAGTTAATTGTTCGGTTTATGCTGCCAACTCACCGATAACGATTGGGAGGAAGCAGCGATCCGGGTTAGGCCGGATTCTCTTAACAGAGCATGACATAGTTTTCGAAAAAACCTACTTAATGCAAAGCAAAAAATCCGCTCCTAACCGGGCGGATTTTTTTATGTCCAAACCTTCAAAGCTTTTAATCGCACTATCTACCCCGAATCCCGGGTTTTGTGAGGATTTTTCGGGATATTTACCGCATGGTGCATCTCGAAAATTACATCAACGGAGAATTAGTTCCGCCCGTCAGTAAGGCCTATATAAACAACTACAACCCGTCCAGGGGTGAAATTTACAGCCAAATCCCAGATTCGGATAAGCGGGATGTTCAATTTGCTGTTGAAGCTGCAAAGGCCGCATTCGAAGGTTGGTCTAGCACGCCTAAGGAAAAACGAGCCAGAATTATGATGAAGCTCGCGGATCTGATTGAAGCTAATTTGGCCACACTGGCTGAAGCGGAAGCAATTGACAATGGAAAACCGCTTAAGCTGGCGACCAAGGTTGACATTCCCAGAGCTTCGGCGAACATTAGGTTTTATGGAACGGCTATTATGCACTTTGCTTCTGAGAGCCATGATATGGATGGCGCTGCCATAAACTACACACTCAGAAAGCCGATAGGTGTTGTTGGTTGCATTTCTCCCTGGAATCTTCCGCTGTACTTATTCACCTGGAAAATCGCTCCAGCCATTGCAGCCGGCAACTGTGTTGTGGCAAAACCGAGTGAGGTTACTCCGATGACCGCCTATTTATTTTCTAAACTTTGTCAGGAAGCCGGGCTGCCAAAGGGAGTACTAAATATTGTTCATGGTCTGGGGCCGAAAGTGGGTTCGGCAATTACCGAACATCCCGAGATTACTGCGATTTCTTTTACAGGCGGCACTCAAACTGGGGCAACTATTGCCAAGGTTGCCGCTCCAATGTTTAAAAAACTAAGTCTCGAATTAGGCGGTAAGAACCCCAATATTATATTCGCCGATTGCGATATCGATAAAGCTGTCTCTACTTCCGTCCTTTCGTCCTTTGCGAATCAGGGGCAAATTTGCCTATGTGGGTCAAGAATATTCGTTGAGAACAGCATTTACGACGAATTTAAAACTCGGTTTCTGGAAAAGGTAAATAAACTTAAAGTAGGGGATCCTTTCGCCGAGAGTTCCAATCTGGGAGCCGTTGTTTCGGAAGCGCACATGAACAAGGTTCTGGGTTGCATTGAAACAGCCAGGGAAGAGGGTGGAGTTGTTCTTAGTGGAGGCCACAGGATTGTTCTTGATGGCGACTTAGCCAACGGATACTACATCGCCCCAACGGTAATTGAAGGCTTATCTTTTGATTGCAAGACCAATCAGGAAGAAATTTTTGGCCCGGTTGTTACATTAACCCCATTTGAGACAGAAGATCAAGTGCTTAAATACGCCAACAGCACAAAATATGGACTTGCAAGCACAGTATGGACGCAAGACCTCACTAAAGCACACCGCGTGGCCTCCAAAATAGAGTCTGGAATTGTTTGGATTAACTGCTGGTTGGTGCGCGACCTGAGAACCCCTTTTGGTGGAGTAAAACAGTCGGGAGTTGGGAGAGAAGGTGGTTTCGAAGCGCTTCACTTTTTTACTGAACCTCAGAACATCTGTGTAAATCTGGGATAGAAACTCCAGGTCGATTCCTTTGAAAAAAAGAAACCCCCTGGGTCTTTAAAACAGAAACACAGGGGGTTGAATTTCTTAAGATAAGATATCTATATCCTGATCTTGATGGTGTTGATGCCCTTTTCAGTATACACCTTTACAAGGTACATGCCATCGGCTACTTTATTCAATGGCACTGTAGTATTAGAACTAACATTTATAGATCTGGATGTAACCAGTTTGCCGTTCAGATCAAGCAACTCAATCCTATTGATCATTAGCCCATCTGAGTTGCTAATCGCCAGCATTTGGTCAGTTACATAAGCTGATATTCCACTTTCAAGTTCCTCTAGACCCACTGAGGCCGGTGTAACTTCTACATCAAAGGTCTTAACGTCAGAGCATCCGGCAGTTGTAACATCTCCCGCCGTAAGCGTGATTGTATAGTCTCCTGCCGCTGCATAACTGTGCATTGGTTCAACGGCTGAATAAACCGTTCCATCTCCCATGTCCCAACTAAAATGAACAGCACCTGTGGACAGGTTGGCAAGATCCAGAACCTGACCTTCCTCCAGAACTGAAGAAACACTAAAGTCTGCTATGATTTCGTCCGGCGCGGTAATTTCAACCTGATGGCCTGGGGTGGTACATGCTCCCGAAACCTTAACACCATAAGTTCCTGGTAACAAGCCTGCAATTGTATGAGTTGGTGAACCCACCACAGTTGAACCCATTGCCGCTCCAGTTTCATCAAACCACGAGACAACGTAGGATGAAGAACCATTATGGCTCACCTCTATTTGCCCATCTGTTGACGCATAGCAAGATGCCGGAGTAGCAGCAATGTCGTACTGAACATCAACATGAATTACAAAGCGTGGCGCACTGGCATCGCTAGACAGTACCGTGTATGTGTATGAAGGGTTCGTCCTAAGGTCTTGAGTATGTCCGGTTTCTAAATCTTCCAGTGTTACACAAGAAGTAGGAGCGAAAGCCTCAATATTCTCAAAATCGAGCGTATATGTTCCAAGAGCGGAGTTACCAGCAAACGCCTTTAATTTGATGGAAGATGCTGATTCAGGTACTTTGCTGTAAACCAGGTCGTAATTATCTGCGCTCACCCACGCCAAAGATGGTACCTCAGTTAGCAAATCCGAGTAAAATTTAAAGTAATCCTTTCCGGGCTCGAAATTTTCACTACTACCTTCTGACACCATAAGAACGGCCTCATCCCTGTATGTGTTCATGTTAGACCACATCTTCACCTTCATCCAATTTTGGGGCAAAGAGGCTGCGCTTCTAACAAAGTCCTTGTCCAGATCAATTTTATCTTCTTCGTTGATTACAACGTTGCCGGAGGCGCTGGTTGCGTGCACCCAGAATCCCTGACCGGAAGCAATTACACTATCCACGTCATTTGTTCCGGTAGCTTCTCCTCCAATGTAAACTCCATAATTTCCTGCAGTTGCATTGAACGTATAAATCACATCATCAACCGCTGACTTGTCGGCAGCACTTAAAGAGTTCCAGTTCAAACCGCACGGGTAAGGGTTTCCAATTAAGTTCCATCCATCCTCATCTGTAGCCGGCAAAAAACTGTTGGTTACGGCAATGTTCTGTGTTCCCTGGTTAGGAGTTCCGGTAACCGAGATATTAAATGTAGCGTCATCCATATACACCCGGTGCCCCGCACTTGGGCCGGTAGCGTCAGAGCTGGCATCAGTCGCTTCTACCCAGCCATTATCTTTTACACCTCCAGAGGTAGACTCATCATAAGTGTACACACTCACAAATCCAAACGATGGAAAATCACTATTGGGGAATCCTGACATTACCACACCGTCATCTTCCCAGTCATCCAGAACAGTTCCTGCAACAGGCGATGTAAGTTCCCTATACCCTGCTGTACTGTTGGCTACCTGGCGTTGAACAGTAAGATTGCCATCATAACTACCAGTTCCCATGTCAATCATTCTTGCCGTTTCGGTTCCTGTGCTTAACAGTGTAACTGTTGCGCCAGTATTATCCACATTACAGTTGTTAATGTCCAGTACCGATTCAATGTTTACGGTACCCGAAGGGAAAGTAACATCGGCGGCTGTGCCTGCTGTATTTTCCAGCACCAGATAAGAAAAGGTAGTTGTTCCGGTAATGGTTTGTGCTGCGGTTCCGTTCAACGTGACCGAATCTCCATCGGAATGTGTGTAGGTACCAGAATTAGACCAATTACCTCCAACAGTAACATTGCTTCCGGTCGAAGTGTAGGTTCCGGTATTTGTAAATGCGCCTGTGGTCGTAATATCCGCGCCTGCTAACCAGGTTCCTTCATTCGTAACACTGTCTTCAAACACATGTTCTCGAGATTCCTGATCGAAAGTTGAACCAGATTCAATCAGAAACTTACCGTTCATATTGGTGTTGTTAAAACTTGTATCTATGGTTACCGTGTCTGAATTATCAATTGTAAGATTTGCATAGGTTATGTTCAAGTCTTTCAACCTAACTACCTGATCTGAACTACCATTGTATACAAAAGTGCTCTGAGTACCAGAACCTCCAAAGAACCGACCGGTTGTTCCAGATATCGCACCAGTTAGTTCAATTGTATTTCCAGAACCAACAGCTCCATTCATTTGAGCATAGGTTGCCAGTGCCGCTGAATAAGTCAAATCTCCAATTATCCTGCAAGTACCACCATTCTGCACAAAGCAAAACGCCCGCCCACTTGTACCAGCTGCAGTTAACTGCAGCCCACGGGTCACAATTGTACCATTTGTCGTAATTCTTGCGATTCTCGTTGTTGAGCCATTGCCTATTATAAGCGCGTTACCTGCATATATTCCATTGATGCCGGTTAGGGTCACTCCTGTAGCAATAGTGAGATTTACCAGTGTACTGGCAGAGGTTCCGTCGTGGTTTACCTCCATATACCCAAAGTTCTGATCGCTATTACAGGCTATCGTATGATTTATAATAACAAAATCGTCTCCATCTGGGATGCCGTCACCACCACAACATGGATCGTCCGTCGCTAGTAGTGCTGTCCAATCATTCGGATCGGACCAAACCCCAGTTCCTGCTCCAGTGGTTGCAAAAATATCAGAAAAGCCATCAGATTGAGCAAACCCAGCTGCGGCGGTTAATACAAAAAGGAGAGTGTAAATTTTTTTCATAATCAATGGCGCTTGAAAAAAGGTTAGCATACTAAGGTACAAAAATCATAGTTCAACAAGACTGTATTCCTTGTTTATTTTGTTACAAAGAACTTTACGGATCCCTAAAGGGACTAGTTACAAAAAATAGGTGCAAGCAGACATTCCATTATCCGAACGGATAAGAATCAGTGATGAATGATAGGAAATCTAAACTAGGCCTTCATCCCATTGGTAAAAAACCATGCGAAGGATTGATTAAACCAAGATTCAAACCGCCTGTATAGCTGTAGAATTTTCATTTTATGTGCCAAATACTGAAGTGAGACTCTGTAAGTTAGTGATTTAACCCTGTGTTCCGGGAAAACCAGTCGCTTACTAATTAACAACGGCCTGTTTATTTGTTTATTTTGTCCGTCAATGCAGATTTCAACCAATACACTAGAATGGCGGAGAACGGTTGTTTTCGTTGTGCTAGCGGGCCTTTTCCTTGGCTCGCTTACCATGCTCAACATTCTGGGCACTTCACGATTCATTGATCTGAGCTTCTCCATAGGCGACATTACCGTTCCATTTAATCTTGCCGTTGGAGTGCTTCCATACCCAATCACATTCCTTTGTACGGATTTAATAAGTGAGCTTTACGGAAAGAAAAAAGCCAACCTTGTCGTTTGGGTTGGTTTACTGCTTAATCTGTGGGTAATTTTTATTCTTTGGCTCGGCGGCGCGTTAGACGCTCCAATCGAACTTACCGGAGAAGGCCGTTTACCATTGGCCCTGGATGAACTTGGAAAGCCTCCGGAAGGTTATGTTTTCTATGAAATTCGCTATTTAACTTTTGGGGCTACGCTTGCTTCCATGGCAGCCTATCTGGCGGCACAGTTTGTTGATGTTCAGATATTTCATTGGCTAAAGAAAAAAACCAGAGGAAGAATGTTGTGGTTGCGTAACAACTTGTCGACCATGACCAGCCAAATGGTGGATACCGTTTTGGTAATTCTGATTACCTATTATTGGGCCGATGTTATCAGGCTTCCCGACCCCAACGAACCAGCCCTCCCCCAACTATTTGCTGCTTTCATACTTCCTGGCTATGTTTTTAAATTGGTGGTGGCTTTAATAGACACGCTTCCGTTTTATTGGCTCACCGGATTTTTTAAGAAATACTTGAGATTATCCTGAACTGTGTCTGTATTTTTTACGTTATATAAGTAATGAGACTCTTCGTTTTGTTCATATCATTTTTTTTGATCGGCTCGTCTTTCGGTCAGATGATTTCTGTGACCAAAGCGGGAACAAAAAAGCGGCGGATTTATAACGTGAAAGACTTCATTCACGTGAAAACGAGCTCCGGTCACCTAAGCGGAGAGTTGTTTTCCATTTCCGACACCTTGCTGATTATTGCTGATCAGGCAGTACATCCTGATAGCATTCTGAAAGTATACGATTATTCCAAAGGAAATTTCGCCAATGCGCTCAGCAAGAAACTAATGGCTGCCGGTGTTTTTTATTTTGTGCTTACCACGGTTAACCGAACCACGAACAAAGACGATCCGGTTTTTACAGATTACAATGCCCAAATCTCAGCCGGACTAGTTGCGGCAGGAATTTTGGTAGACCCACTGAAAAGGCGTGTGTTTCGCATGAAAAGAAAAGGACGTCTGGTTGTACTAAATCCATAGATTTACTCCATGTTCAAGTCAATAGTCGCAGTATTAGCCATGTCAGTTGGTTTGGTTTCTTGTTGTTTTTCTCAACAAACAACGTTCGATTTTGATACGACAGCATTACTCAAAAACCTGAAACAATTTAGCTCAGACTCCATGGGCGGCCGTGGACTTGGTCAGCCCGGAGGCGAAAAGGCAAAACAGTTTGTAGAAACCCGTTTCGATCAACTTGGCCTAAAAAAGCTAAGCGACTCTTGGCGACAAGAGTTTGCTTTTATTAATCCATTCAAAAAGGCACGGGAGGTTGGAGAAAACATACTTGGTTGGATTGAAGGTTCTGAGTACCCAGACCAGTATATCGTGATTAGTTCACACCATGATCATCTGGGGAAGCGGGACTCACTTATTTATAACGGCGCTGATGACAATGGTTCCGGGACCTGTGCCTTATTTTGTATTGCTGAATATTTCATTGACAATCCGCCTAAACACTCTATTATTTTTGCCGCGTTTGATGCAGAGGAAAACGGACTTATCGGCTCCAAACACTTTGTGAACAAGCCCCCTGTACCTATTAAAAATATTGTGTTCAACCTCAATCTGGACATGGTAAGCAGAAACGAAAAACAGGAAATTTTTATCTGTGGAACCCATCATTATGAAAAACTTAAACCTGTTCTTGCCAAGGTTGATTCTTTGGTGAGCATCAACGTAATTTTTGGGCATGATTCGGGTGAGGCCAGAATGGACGACTGGACCTATGCAAGTGACCATGGATCGTTCCATAAAAAGAAAATCCCTTTTGTTTACCTGGGAGTGGAAGATCATGAAGATTACCACAAACCCACCGATGACTTCGAGCTAATTGACCCGGCTTTTTACGTCGAGGCTGTTCGTGCTGCCCTGTTTATTTCCGTGATTATTGATGGGCTGGATAAGGTTAAAGCCATCCGTTAACTACCGTATTATAAGTTTTTTGGTAATTACAGTAGATGAATTAAGGTTCAAACGAAGTAGATACGCGCCGGGGGCAAGTGATTCTAGCGATACTTTATGATTCGCTATTATCTTTCCGTTGGCAACCCTTCTACCACTTAGTTCAATTAGTTCATAGTCGATCGGACCTGTTTGCTCATTTACCTCCACATACACCTCATTTTCAGCCGGGTTCGGGTACAAGACAACATTGGTCGGAACAATCTCTTCGGTCGAAACTGTGCCCGTACCTATGTAGCAAATCAACCCACCTCTTCTGTTACCAACCAACAGGTCGTTTTCTCCATCTGAATTTATATCTCCCCAGGCCAATGCTGTCTCCGGACCCATGCTTTCTCCTGTCACCAGGGCATCCACCTCATCAAAATCACCTGAGATATTACCGTCTATATTGTCGTAGTGCCTTATTTCTCCGGTACCAGTACCAACAAATAATTGTGTTTCGCCAGCTGAATTCTGGTATAACCTTGGAACAGACATGTTGATGCCGGAACCAGACAGGTGAGACCGAATACCTCCTAAAGTGTCAGTAACTAAATCAAAAGAAGGAGAAAAGGGCGAGCCTACATTTCGGTAATAATTAATGTTCCCGTTCTGCTCCCCTATGATCATGTCCAGATCCATATCACCATCCATATCGTAAAGCCAGGGCGCGGCCCGAAGACCTACGTCAATTTCCGAGCCGCTCACGTCTTGATAGTTGGGTGCTGTAAGCACAAAATTTGCTGTATTACCTGCTCCTGCAGTATTTGTGAAATAATGGATCATCCCGGTGGCATCTCCTATCATCATGTCTTCGTCTCCATCCCCATCCAGGTCACCAAATGTTATAACCATATTATTGTCAATCCCAGAAGTGTTCAGATTCATGTACTTCTGAGTAATCAGATGGAACTCCGGACTGGTTGCTGTACCTTGATTTTCGTAGAGCCATACCGTTGGCTCAAGATCCCCGCTCAATTTGTTCAACACTCCGTAATTAGATACGATCAAATCCATTAAACCATCTGCATTGTGATCAAAAAACACGGGTATCGCCCCTGAACCGAGATCGATCATATTGTTTTGCAGAAAATCATTCTGCTGATAGTTGAAAATCGGTGCATCGTCGGTTCCGGAATTTAGGTATAGATGCAAACTGGTATTGTCTTCACTTAAAATTTCGCTATTGGAGGTGACAGTTAAATCACGGATTCCGTCATTGTCAATATCCTCATAAAAACACGCTGGAAAAATCTGAATATCGACAGGTTGATCGTAAGATGGAAAGGCTGTGTCCTGTGCAATCATTGAACTATTCATGTTGGGTGCCGCCCCCCCATTCTCAAGCATTACTACATTGTTGAACATTACGTCGCCAATAAGCAGATCGCGCACCCCGTCGGCGTCTAAATCAATGGTTAGAACGGTACTCCCTGCATGAGCTCCCCCTGCCTTTAGCGTGTTATTTATACTCCCTAGTTCAACTGTCCCCAACGTGCTATTATCACAAGTATCCAGCAATACCAGCGCATTGGTACTCCCTGACTCAGAAAAATGTCCCCAACAATGATTTCTTAACTCAAACAGAAGTGAGTCACTATGCCCATAAGTTTCCTGTGATAAGTTTCGATGATATTCGAGATAGCTTCCAAACTGATCAAAACTCACCACATCCAAATCTCCGTCTCCGTCAATATCGTCGATGGATGGAATATCGGTGGAACTCACATACAAGTTAAACGTGAGCGTCCCTTGCAGTGACAGCACAACATCCTTGATTTTTACAAACGAAAGGGCTCCTCCGCCAGAAGTGTTTAGCCACGCCTGCATACCACTTGAATGGTAGGTGAAAATGTCCTTTTTGCCATCTCCGTTGTAGTCTCTTAGTAGCACCCAGCGACGCAGCCCATCGGGAAATTGACTCTCGTATTCCGGAGCGTGCTTGTAACTAACATTTCCAGCCGACCCCGTATTTAGAAAAGTATAAATCTTATCCCCAACCCTATCAAAAACGAACAAATCTTCCTTGCCGTCCGAATCCAAATGCAAAGTGGATACCTGAGTTGCATTTAACCCACCTGCCCATGCATTTTCCAGTTGAGCAACATGGATCACCGGAATGGTATCGGACCTGTCGAAAGTATAGTGTTGAGTGTATCCCGTAGAAATGACCACACAAGCAACGAAAAGCAGGACCACTATTCTAAGAAAAACTCCCATTGTTACTGGTGAAGATACGGCAACCGGAATTAAATGAAAGACCACTGTTCATTCACTCCACTTTTCCAAAAGCAGTTTTAATGGACAACAGTAAATTTCTGGGCGCTTCTTTTCCCATTGATTTCAATACTTAATTGGTACATCCCGTTTGCCATTTGAGAAATATCGATCGTCTCACTTTTCCCCTGCGCCATTTGAGAGTAAACCAATTTTCCAGACAAATCATAAACGGCACAACTTGCTCCGGCCAAATCACCTTTTGTTAGCTTGATCGTTAACATTTCACTTGCCGGATTGGGGTAAACCAATAATTCAAAATCAGACTCTTCGACGCTTGCGGGGGCGGGTTCGATTTTAACAATCTCGTCCTCAGTAGAGTTGGCATACCACATGTTGCCATTAGGGCCAATTACAATGCCTTGAATGCCCTGGTCGCCCGTACTTATTCGTCCCAACTCAACAGCCGGAATCGACGAAATATCGTAGATAATAATGTCTCCGTTACTATGGTCCGTAACAATCATTCTATCATCAATGATGTCAATACCGGATGGCTCCAATAAACCTGAGTTAACAACGGTTTCGAAAGTGGCTCCATTAACAGTTGAATACTCCGCCACGGTTTCCGGATTGTTAAAGTTGGTAGGTGTTCCACCAATGGTTCCTGAAGTAATGTCCAACCTCATTACCCGCTGATTTCCACCATCTACAAAATAAAGCCAGTCTGTGCCCGGTGCCATTTCCATGTGAGACGAAACCTGGTCACTTATCCAGTTTACGGTAGTTCCGGTATATCTTCTGATAATTGCATCTCCATGGTATGAATTACCAGGGCCATGATCTTCCACAAAATCATAGAACACAATGTCATTAGAGTTGGCATCAAAAACATAATATTGATTTGCGGTAACTGCCGCCATACCCATAGAATACGGGCTTGCGTGCAGCATATCCATGTGGCTTCCGTTTCCGCCAGAAGGCTGTGCATAAATAGCCGGGTCACTCGACCACAAGCTTGGTCCGGTAAAAGGATCTCCTCCATCATGGTTTGCATCATACACACCAGTGGTAGTACCAAACATCCCGTTATCACTAAAGGCAATAGCAGTTGGTAAAGACATAAAGTGCCAGGCATTTCCATCACGTTGCCACAACTCTGTTTGTGTTGGCTCTCCGGGGTTCGTCCATTTAATGGTGCTTCCTCCGGAACCTTCGGTATTCGTGTTAATTGACCACAAAATTCCATCCGGCGCAAAATCCAGGTCTCTCGGAGCATCTACCTGATCGGCTGCTGTACCAATTACGTTGTAAGTTACTCCCGTTGTGTTTGCCAGATAATCTCCAATCAGGTTCGGAATTGCAGGATTGATGGTAACCGTTTTACTTAATTGATCATTTGAAGAATCATCGTCTGTCGCTCCATTAACATTCGAAACCCAAACATCAACAGAATAATTCCCTTGAGAAGATGGACTCCATTGCGTAGAGTGAGTTACAGATACATCTGCAAAAGGATTGATGTTTACTCCTGTAATATTATCTGTAACCGTCGTTCCTCCATCTACCGAATAATTAAGATCGAACGATGTAATGTTGGTCACTCCTCTATTGGTAATTTTCCCCTTTATATTAATGTTTCCAGCATAAGCAAAATCAGGAACTGTAATTGCAGCTAACTCCGCATCGAGATTTGGCGGGCCGGCAGCGGTGAATGAAAAGCGCTCGTCGGTTGTGGTGGCACTAAAATCATACATTGGGTATCCTTCAATCTGCACCTCGAAATCTCCACCTCCGTCTCCATAATCATCAACGAAATAAATGTCGTAATCTGAGCCGTCTGTTAAACACCAGGGGCCCTCGGTAACCGTGGTGTTATTCCCGTAGCCATTTCCAGGGTTTGCGGTATAAGGAAATCCCCCATCACTACAGTCTATTTCGGTTGTATTCCCACCGGCGAAGAGTGTTCCGGTTCCACATGCATTTCCACCAGGCAGAAGTTCCCAGTACTGTTCGTACCCGTAGTTGTCAGTTGACACATCTATGTAAACCTCAACCTGCCCCGCTCCACATTGTGCATATGCTGCGGAGCCTGTAATAAAACATCCAAATAGAATAGCTAATCTTCTCATGACCATTTTCATTTAACCCAAAAACTAAAGTAGGAAGTAAAGTGGAGTGCGTTGGGTCTGAAAATATACAATACTTGAGAAATGGGGGAATGAAAACAGCAGAAGGGTTGGAAAGCTGTGGTATCGATTATAGCTCTGTCATTTGTATTTCAACCAAAGTTACTACCGCCTCCCTCTAGGTCGTTGGTCATACTTTACCAAACGGTAAAGTATGCAAAACGTTTGCTTGCAGCAAGCCACGGTGCAAAGGCAATTATTGTGATTCGATAAATCGAACCAAAATACCAATACATCTCTGCGCCTTCAGGCTACTTTCGCTCTGCGAACGCCATTCCGGCTTGAGAGTATTTATTGCTGGAAGCACCTTGGAACACCCGTAAATAATGGGCTAAACAAGATTAAATTTTCAATCGTCTCCTGTTTCTTTTTTGTCTTCTCTTTTGTAAACAGAAATAAAAACTCTGAACCCTGTAAAGCAATTCTTTGGCGAATCGGTTTGATAGTTAAAAACATTGAGTTTGTCGGGTGCATCAAACCAGCTTCCTCCCATTGAGTATATCAAGGAATCCTCCGGTTCTTTCAAAACCATTTCACGAACGTTTCCGCACATATTATAGCAACCATAAAGATTAGGGTATCCATAATTCACTCTCTGTGGGGATTCAAATGGGTAATTACAGTGGTATAAAGACTGAAGATATGATGAATCTGAAATGGTTGACACCGGATAATCTGCAGTAACGTAAGGGTAGCAACTGTCCCTGTAGCCATATCTTATTCCATACTCCTTCCTTAACTTTTTGTCATCACGTGTTGGTTTACGTTTATGATGAGGAAGATTTAAAGTATTTGTAATCAAACTGTCTTCCCAGCCAATTGCCGCATTTAACCACTCATAACGATGTGGCAGCCGGACATTGATTTCGTATTTCGTCGACGTACTTGAATCTAATTGCGCTTTTAATTTGGATTGGAGCCATTCGCAGTAGACAGTTGCTCCTTCATAGCTAATGTTTAATACTGGATAGGAATCATACGCAGGATGCCAATGATACATCTGTCCAGGAGGTATTAGACCGCCAAGGTAACATGGCTCTTCCCACAATATAGAGTCCGGCTTATATCGCCAGTAAGAACTGGTATCTCCTGTTTGTCTTAGATGGTCAAGGAAAGTAAAATACTCCCAATTGGTGACCTCGAATTTCCCCATGTAATTAAATCCTGTGAAGGACACTTTTTTACTACTAACTGAGTCAGTTCCGAGGTTTTGAGGGATTGTTATGATTCTATTAGGAATCAGCTGAAAACATCCTAAATCAACTGTTGCAGATTCGATTCGCTGAAGCTCATTTTCTTGGGGTCTGCCTATAGTTCCGATTAGCGTATTTCCCTGTGGGCGACAAGCAATTATGAGCAAAACCAACAAAGGCAGACAAATTCGTCTCATAATAATGGAACCCGATTTTGTGAGATGGTTACGCCTTACCCTTTCAGCCTCGAAACATCTTCCTTTAATTCCTTAATGGCCTGAAGAATCACTTTATTTTCAATGGTTTCTCTTTCAAATTCTTTCGTACTGATACTACAGGTAAATTCCCATACTTCTACCACGTCTTTCATCCAGACAGTGTAAGGTTTGTAAAAATCGTTATCCGAGTGTAATTCGAGTTCCATCCCGTTCTTGTAAACACGCTTGTAAACAATCCCATCATTGAAGGTGACCAATATGTAGGTGTTTCCATCAATAATTTGCTTTGGGCTTTCCAGGAATTTCCCAACTACAAAAGCACCTTCCCGCAGAGGAGGCATAGAGTCTCCTTTTATTGGGAATGCTCTGAATTTGCCCTGAGGCATGAAAGGTAATTTCATTGTTGGTAATTCCTCAATGTATTCGGGATCCCCATAGCCATCGGTATAGCCTGCCGAAGCTTTTACACCAACTACTTCTATCAAATCATTTTCTGTTTCATCTACAGAGATTGGAAAAAGCACCCTTTGCGTACCTACTTCTATGTAAGGAATGTCCGTCGAACGGGTTAAATCACGCCTTACTAAAATGTCGATAGGTAAACGAAAATAATCAGACAATGCGATCAACATCTCTATGGGAGGCGATGACCTGCTTTCTTCATAAGCCCCCAATCTGGATTTTTTGATGCCTAGTTCATCTGCAAATTGTTCTTGGGTAAATCTCCTAAGCTTCCTAAGATGTGCTATGTTCTTTGATATTTTTGACATGACTACTTTTTTTAGTTAGAAAGGCTAATTTTTACAGGTAAATTTACACGAGTTTTTGAGAAATGCAAAACCGATCGATTATTCATGTTGATTTAGACACCTTTTATGTGTCGTGCGAACGCTTATTGGACAATCGTTTGTACAACCGCCCGGTTCTGGTTGGAGGGGTTACAGATCGAGGTGTAGTAGCAGCTTGCAGTTATGAAGCAAGGGCTTATGGTATCCATTCTGCTATGCCCATGAAACTGGCTCGACAACTTTGCCCACATGCCATAGTTATTCGTGGGAATTCCGGGACTTACAGTAAGTTTTCAGATACAATTACTGAGATCATTAAAGAAGACTCCCCTATTTATGAGAAAACGTCCATTGACGAATTCTATATAGATGCCAGTGGAATGGATCAGTTCTTTGGTTGCTACAAATGGGCTATTGAACTCCGGGAAAAAATCAAACGTGAAACCGGTTTACCAATTTCTTTTGGTCTTTCAACCAGTAAAACAGTAGCTAAGGTTCTTACAGGAGAGGCTAAACCAGACAATCACAGACACGTTTCAAAGGGACATGAAAAGCCCTTTCTTGCTCCTTTATCAATTAAAAAAATTCCTCAGGTAGGCGACCAAACTTATAAAATGCTTCGAAGCATGGGAGTGGAAAGAGTAAAAACCATTCAGGAAATGCCCATTGAACTAATGGATAAAGTGATGGGGAAAAACGGAATTACGCTTTGGAAAAAAGCGCAGGGAATAGATAACTCTCCTGTGGTTCCTTATCACGAACGAAAGTCCATTTCCATTGAACGGACTTTTGAGAAAGACACTGCCAGTATAATAAAGCTAAGAAGCATCATTATAGCTATGGCTGAAAACTTAGCTTTTCAGTTACGAAATGGCGATAAATTAACTGCTTGCGTTACCGTAAGGATTCGCTACTCTGATTTTCAGACTTATAGTAAACAAAGAAGAATCCCTTATACATCCTCAGACCATACGCTAATTCAAACGGTTACTGAATTGTTTGATGAACTCTACGATCGCAGGGTTTTAATTCGGCTGGTTGGTGTACGCTATAGTCACCTGGTTGGGGGAGGCTATCAAATCAACTTATTTGAAGACACAGAAGAAATGATCAATTTATATCAAGCCATGGATAAAATGAGAAATCGCTACGGCCAGGATGCTGTGAAACGAGCCATTGCTATGGGGTCTCGTGGAATTGGAAGAATGAATCCGTTTAATGGCCAACCTCCTGTGATTCCGGCGCATAGAAGGGCTTAGAAAGCTTCCTTCGACAGGCTCAGGATGACAGCTTTCTAAGCTCAGGTTGTTGGTTTTTAAAGTCTGGTCTGCTCAATCATTTCTTTAGCCCCCAATCTATACACTTATGGCGGTTGTCATCCTGAGCCTGTCGAAGGATAAACCGCCTGTACCAATTTCTATTCAAACAAAGTGCTAATAAACTGCCACACATATTATAGTCTTAAGTACGGCCTTCTGTCTCTGGAAGACATGTTTGCCGAGTTAAAAAACGGTGGACATGAGGCTTTTGCCATGACTGATATTAACAACACTTCTGCCTGTGTTTATACTATGAAGGATGCTGCACAACATGGTCTCGATGCTTCAATAGGCGTTGATTTTCGAAACCCGGTTTATAGTGGAGTTGAACAACAATACATAGCAATTGCCCGAAACAATGAAGGTTTTAGAGAAATTACACAACATCTGGATCTACACATCCATTCGAATCTGGACTTTCATAACAGAGCTCCTCATTTTGATAATGTCGTTGTGGTTTATCCTCTGGAAAATTGTTGGAATGACAAATCTACAATTGGTTTTTCTGACCTAAAAGAATACGAATACGTTGGAGTAAGGCCCGAGCAATTGTCCCGATTGCACTTGTCTCCATGGTACAGCCATCAGCACAAACTGGTTGTCCTGCAATCGGCCTCTTTCAGAAACAAAAAGGATTTTAATGCGCATCGGCTTTTAAGAGCAATAGACAATAATTTACTTCTTAGTCAACTCCCGGCTTCAAAACAGGGAAACATCAATGAGCAATTTCGTTCTGTTGATGAACTCATGAGTCATTTTAAAGAGTTCCCTGTAATCATCTCCAACACCAGAAAAATCCTCGAAGAATGCAAAGTGGATTTTGAGTTTGGAAAGAAAAAAAACAAGAACCCTTTCTTTTCCTCAATTGCGGAAGACAATGAGCAATTGCGCAATGAAGCATATTCCCAGCTTCCTTACCGTTATGGAAAGAATCCTCCTCAAACAGTACTACAACGACTGGAAAAGGAATTGCAAATGATAAAGCAATTGGAATTCTGCTCTTACTTCCTGATTAATTGGGACATGATCAGGTATGCTCAAAGTAAGGATTATTACTACGTAGGAAGAGGCAGTGGAGCGAATAGTGTTGTTGCTTATCTGCTCCGTATAACAGATGTTGATCCGGTTGAGCTTGATCTCTACTTTGAACGTTTTATCAATCCTTACAGGACATCTCCGCCTGATTTTGATATCGATTTTAACTGGACAGACAGAGATGACATAACCCAATACTTGTTTAGAAAACATGACAACATTGCCCTGGTAGGGACTTACAGCACGTTTAAGCACAGATCTATTTTCCGGGAGCTCAGCAAAGTCTTTGGGTTGCCTGATCAGGACATTAAAAAGTTTCAGAACAACCCCAGAGAAGCTTTAAATGACGACTACGGAAGGTATGTTGTTCATTATTCCAATTACCTCGCTGGCTTTCCAAGTCACTTAAGTGTTCACGCAAGTGGGATTTTAATCTCCCAAAAATCAATCAATCATTACTGCGGGACTTTTATGCCTCCCAAGGGGTTTCCTACTACTCAGTTTAATATGCATGTTGCTGAAGATGTGGGGCTGCATAAGTTTGATGTTCTGAGCCAAAGAGGGTTAGGTAAAATTAAAGACTCTCTGGAGATTATCCATCAGAACAAGGGAGACGAAGTTGACATCCACAACGTAAAAAAATTCAAAGAAGACCCTTTAGTGAAGAATCTCCTTAAAAAGGGAGATGCGATTGGGTGTTTTTACATTGAATCTCCCGCTATGCGAATGCTTCTTACCAAGCTAGAAGCAGAAGACTACTTAAGACTGGTAGCGGCTAGTTCAATCATCAGACCTGGTGTTGCACAAAGCGGCATGATGCGCGAGTACATTTTGCGTTTTCAGGATGAGGAGCGCAGAAATGCTGCCCGGGAAGAACTTCCTGAATTCTACAGCTTGATGGAAGAGACGTTTGGGGTAATGGTTTATCAGGAAGATGTAATTAAAGTTGCCCACCATTTTGCAGACTTGAGTTTAGAAGAAGCTGATGTCTTACGAAGAGGGATGTCGTGGAGTTTCAGGCAACGAAACGACTTCAGAATAGTAAAAGACAAGTTTTTTGAAAACTGTGAGAAAAAAGGCCACCCTAAGCACCTGGTTGCCCAAATATGGGAACAGATAGAGACCTTTGCCAACTATGCTTTCGCCAAAGGGCATTCTGCGTCTTATGCCATAGAAAGTTTCCAGGCATTATACCTGAAAGCTTATTACCCACTAGAATACATGGTTGCCACATTAAACAATGGTGGTGGTTTTTACCGAACAGAATTGTATTTACACGAGGCCAGATTACATGGGGGAATTGTTGAAGCTCCATGTATAAACAATAGTGACTATCTGAGTATTATATACGAGAAAACTATTTATCTGGGGTTAAGATTTATACACGGACTGGAAAGGACAATTATTAAATCTGTATTGACAGATCGAACGCAAAACGGATCCTTTAAAAACCTGAGAGACTTTGTGAAACGTGTCCCCATCTCTCTTGAACAAACTCTGCTGATTATAAGGGCCGGAGGTTTCCGTTTCACCGGAAGAGATAAAAAACAACTCCTTTGGGATGCTCATTTTCTACTCGGACATAACAAGAAAACCAAACCTTCTGCTAACCTGTTTGATGTGGAAGTAAAGTCATTTAACCTACCTGTACTTTGGTATCATGAACTTGAAGAAGCATTCGATCAAATGGAATTATTCGGGTTCCCTCTCTCCGACCCTTTCCGTTTGCTCAAGGATGAATTGCCCTCCATGCTCCTGGCCTCCGATCTGAAAAATAAAATCGGTGAAGAAGTAGAAATTGTAGGTTATCTCGTCCACCGAAAACATACCAGCACAAAGCAAGGCGCCAGTATGAACTTCGGTGTTTTCCTCGATCTGGAGGGCCGTTGGATTGACTCTGTGCATTTCCCGGAAATAGCCAGGCGGTTCCCATTCAAAGGGCCAGGTTGTTACCTTATAAAAGGTGTCATTACAGAAGAATTTGGCTTTATCGCCATAGAAACGAAAGAACTACACCGGCTGGATAATGCAAATATGGATGCTCCTTCAGCGAGGTTGAAAATACAGGAAACCCAAGATTAATATGTAGAGATGCTCTGACTAACTCAGTCCATCTGGAACCTCATGTACATGCTGAATGTCATGTAAATAATACTGTTGATTATCCCACTTTAGCCAAATAATGATGTCTTCTCTTAGATTGGTATTCTCATTTTGCTTAGCAAAATCAACATTAATTTGAATAAATGGGCGTTTGTGTTGCTGAGAATACCTGCGCCTCATGTTAATACCCACAGGCCTGTAACCTTTCTCTTCCCTGCGTTGAATATGATTTTTTACCGGGTTTTGTTCTAAAGCAAAAGCCAGTGCGTGCTTATAATTTTCAGTAATTGACATGTTTATAAATTTTGGTTGACATTAAACTTAGTGATTTTCTTTAACAGGCTACACCATTAGAAAAGGAGAGTTGTAATTGTGCCTTGCCTAAGACTTTTAGTAAATTCTCAATTGAGATGGTTTAAACAAAATCCTGCTCTATAATAGCAAGCAGAAAAGTCAACCCTGTAGCCTTTTCCTAAAAAAAGAAACTTTAAAACTGTCTACAAGCCCTACTCATGACAGACATATACACTATTGCCACAAAAAGTTCCG
Organism: Parvicellaceae bacterium; assembly: GCA_965267315.1. GTDB lineage: Bacteria > Bacteroidota > Bacteroidia > Flavobacteriales_D > Parvicellaceae. The sequence continues at coordinate 1,069,072 of OZ253949.1, read as the reverse complement.
TTTACGAGAAACTTTTGGAGATTCCTGTTTTACAATATACCCCTGTATACCAGGCGCGGCCAAAAATGCAACTCCCTTTAGTTATCGCCAAGAATAATGACCCCCACACAACAAAGAGCGCCATGGAATATCAGTTTTTAATGGGGCACTGGGGCATGACCAACAAAGGGCAGCCTGAACCTTTAGCAAGCATTCCTGTACATCGTGTTTTAAAAAACAGAGACCATAATATACTTGTGCGCAAACAACGATGTGCTATTCCTGCGAACTGTTTTGTTGTACAGGATGCTATAAACACCTACGCAGTAAAACTGCTAAAACAACGCTTCTTCTGGATTGGTGGTGTTTACGAAACCTGGAAGAATAAGCGCGGCTTCGTCTTTTACAATTTCGCGATGCTTAAAACCGAAGCTCCGGATATTCTATCGGGCATCTGTGATGAAGTCCCTATGGTTATTCCTCCCGACCGATATCGTATGTGGTTAGAAGAAAATGACCCTTATTACATAATGGAGTTGGCAGACCGGTCAGGGAAATTATGGTACGATTATTTTAAGGTAAGCACAAAAATCCTACAGCCCAACGTAAATGATCGGGAACTGCTCCGTCCAATGGGAAGCTCTTACCAGGAACTAAAGCAACGGGCTCATAAGTTTGAATCGATAGATATTGAAGAACTAAGAGCCAATTCAAGAGGTAGAAAGTAGTAGAATGAAATTTGATAGTGCAGAAAGAAGAGATGCAAGCGAGCTCCTAACTTTGTAATTCGCCAAGGCAATAGGCAAAAATTACTCAAACCTGCTAAACAATCAGGAGCCGCTGCATCCTGCACTACTAACAAAGTTTAGTAAACAACTAAAACACAAACGTTTACGAGATCTTTGTGAACTCCAATTTAAGTGGCCTTTTCACCAACAGCAAAATATTCACATCCCATCCTTTCAATTCTATTGACTTCTATGGTCTAAGTGAGTCAATCAAATTAGGTACACCAAGCCCACATTTATTACATTTTAGAGCAGAAAACCGGCCTTTACGATTGTGCTTAATCTATCTCAAAATCATTGAAATCAAGCGTTTAGGGCACCACTTACATAGGTTTGCAAAATATAGTATGAACGCATACATTTGCAGCCTGTCTTAAAAAGGCAGGGCCCTTAGCTCAGCTGGTTAGAGCACCTGACTCATAATCAGGGGGTCCACGGTTCGAGCCCGTGAGGGCCCACAAAGTGGGACAAAGCCTTTTCTGCGAAAGCGGGAAAGGCTTTTTTATTGCGTTAGCAATAAACCACCGGCCTGAACTTGCCTGCTGCAAGCAGGGTTTATCCGCCGAAAATCAGTACCTTGAAACTCAATGATTCGAATCTGCTTTTGCATATCACTGATGATCTTAGGCCTGATCTCCACTTCTTTGGCGCAGGTTCCGTTCGCTAAATCATCAATGGATGAGAACATCACTCAAAGCAAGCAGTACAAAAGACAGGTGGATTTTGCATCCCGGAGAACCGGGCATGAAAACATCAATCCGGAATGGCTCAAATGGCAAGCCTGGAAAAAAGTTCGTCAGTCGAAAAACCACCGGAAAAACCTGGCTGAATGGCAAAACTTTGGCCCCGACACCGTAAGCGGGAGAATGATCTCAATCGCCTTCCATCCAATCGATACAAATACTTTTTTAGTAGGCTCTGCCAGTGGCGGTTTATGGCGAACAACGGATTACGGGCAAAATTGGGAACCACTAACGGATGAGTATTTCACAATGGGTGTTGGAGCCGTTGCTTACAACCCCAAAAACCCGAATTCGATTCTGATCGCTACCGGGGAAGGATATGGGTTTGGATCAGAGTTTACCAACGGGTATGGTGTCTTGATCTCACATGATGGAGGTAATACCTGGAACACAACAATACTCAGCGCAACAATTGATCAGTATTTCGCAGGAATGGATGTTTACTGGAACCCTCTCGACACAAATAAAATTGTAGTAGCATGTTCCTTTGGGATGTACTACTCAGACGACGGTGGATCGACTTTTGCGTTTACGCTGGATAGGATAGGAGGAAGAATGGTTCCGGATCCTTTTGACCCCGACCGTATTTACTTTACGGCTCGTTATTACACGGCCACCTATCCAGGTGGACTATACGTGTCTACGGATGCCGGAGCTTCATGGAGCTTAACTGGTTCAGGTCTTCCCGCCCCTGCCGATTTCGGATACGCAAGTATTGCTGTTCATCCGATTTACAACAACGTCATCTTCGTAAGTGTTTCCAATAGTACTGCTCTTGGAAGTGGCCCCTTGCTGGGTCTATATAAATCGAGTGATTTCGGGAATACGTTTACTCAGGTAGCCAGTACCACGGACTACTTTTGCTATCCACCTCCCTATTCTCACTTTTGTCTGGGCTGGTACGCCAATACTATTGTAATGTCTCCCGCTGATACTAACCACCTGATTGCCGGTGGCCCCAGACTGTGGTCGAGCTTAGACGGAGGAGTTACCTGGAATACCATTGATGTGAATCCCGCCGGAACGGATTATGCAGTGCACGCCGACCATCACCAAACGGTGTTTCATCCTTACACCGGCGATCTTTTCGATATTAATGATGGTGGTGTTAATTACTCTGCTGATTATGGTGCTAACTGGACCAGCATCTCGGAAGGCCTGATCACCCATCAGTTTTATTCCATCGCATTTGCACAAACGGATCCGGATGTTGTGATAGGGGGAACGCAAGACGTTGGTACTTTTAGTACAACCACAGCTCATTCAGGTGGGTGGAACAATGACTTTAGCGGGGACTCCTTTGATCACCTGATCGACCACACGAACGAGAACATATGGTACGGTACTGGCTACATTAACTTGCAAAGAGTTAAAACGACGAACTCTGGAGGCTCCTGGTTTACCATCAACTCAGGCACTTCAGGTGTAGACCAATGGAGAATGCCCATGGAAATGCACCCCAACAACTCGTCCACTTTACTTTCTGCAAATGATGATTTCATTTACAAATCGACAAATGCAGGAAATACGTGGTCAACGGTGTCTGGTTTCGGGTCAATTGGGAATTTTGCTTATGACCAGGTTGATCCGGATTTGGTATATGCCAGTCAGCTTTTTGGGCCTGACCTATATCGAAGTACAGATGGGGGTAATAACTGGGTGGCTATTGCCTCACCTACTACTGAAGCCATTACCGATCTGAGCACAGACCCGTCAAATTACGGCACCGTTTATATGAGTGTTGGTTCGTTCAGTGCAAACAATCAACTTTATGTTTCCTATGATAGTGGTGGTTCCTGGAGTAACATTACGAACAACCTCCCTCAGGTTCCCACGCATTCAGTAGAAGTAAGCACCTATAATTTTGAAGAGATTTACGTGGGCAACGAGCTAGGGGTGTGGGTGAGCACGGACCGTAGCTCAACGTGGAACGATTATAACGACGGACTGCCAGCCGCTGTCGTAGTGGAAGATCTTCATTTCTATGCACCTGATTCTACTATTCGGATTGGAACTTATGGGCGGGGTTATTGGAGATCGAAAGCTGTAAACCAACCGGTAACCCTTTCGGAGCATGTATTGTCTGGTCTTGTGGTTTTTCCAAACCCTTCTCCTGCTACCTTCAACCTTTCTTTTACAACCGAATTTAGCATATTTGACCCCTCAGGAAGATTGATCAATACAGGCAACGGGAATTTGGTGAATTTGCAAAATCACCCCCCGGGAGTTTATTTTTTGAAAGCCGGTTCCCAGTTTGTTAAGCTGTTGGTGGAATAAATAATTACTTTCTGCTTAAGGGAAAAGCAACCCAACTTTATCAATAACGGTAATAGATTCATTTGGCCCTCGAAGAAGTGCGTGTCTCGCACTATTTCGCCGGTTTGTTGATTCAAATAACCAGTATTTAAGTTTTTGCGCCAGAATCCGCTCTGAAAAATACATGGTGTAACTAATCCCTCAAGACTGCTGTTCTACAAATACCATGAAAAAACTCCTGATCCCAATGCTACTCTTAATCTTAGCTGTAACCGGCTGCCAAAAAGAAGAACTACCTTATCCTTTCAGTTACCAGGAAGTAAGGAATGGAGAAATTGTCGTGGCCATCTATATTCCCAATGCGTTTACTCCAAATGGAGATGGAGTAAATGACAGACTGAATATAATCCTGAGTGGTGTATCGCGGTTTAACCTTAGAATTTTTGGTAAAAGTGAAATGGTCTTCGAAACAACTGACCACAGTAGCTTTTGGGACGGCAAACTATCTAGCGAAACCATTGCCCCTCTGGGTATTTATACCTGGAACCTTGACGCCGAAGACTTCGAAGGCAAGTCTTTGGAGTTTGAAGGAGAGGTTCTTCTACTAAACTAAAACTCTAGATAGTTCTTGTGCGGTACTTTCTTCCAAAGCCGATATGCCAATGATACCTCATGCGCCCCCCCGGTTCCCATGCTTAAGTTGCTAATCGTAGCGTCAAACGTATAATAAGCTAAGATTCTAGACCCTCCATAACCCAATGTAATCAAGTAAGCATCGTCCAACCTGGTTCCCAGACCAAATACAAACTCTCGTAGCACAGCAAAACAAGACAAGTTTAATTGTTTGAAATTGCTTTGCCTCATATACAAAGCCACAGGACGTAAAACAAGTTCCTCCCTGATTTGAAAATCGTATCCAGCCTGAATACCCAATCGCACTGGCAACGGACTCGTGCCCAAAATAACAGATTCATCCGGTTCGGTGAGGTGATAACCACTTACTCCTGCAAATGCCTTTTTGAATTTAAACGCCACTCCTGCTGCCAGGTCAATTCCACTAACCATACCTCCTCGTGGAACGTCGTTGGTCTCATAGACAAACCCTCGTCTAGGATCAACCATGTCTCCAAACGTCAGTTTCGACCAATCCAGCACCTTGTTGAAATATCTGAATTCTGCTCCCAATTGCATCAAGAGTTCTTCGCCAAGTTTAAGCTTTTGTGCATAGCCAAGACTCACATTTTGGGTAGTTAGGGTGCCTGAGCCCGCAACATCTCGGGTATAACTCAAATATGCGGCTCCATTAAGTTTTGGCGAATAGTGTATATAACTTGCATTTGTTGTAACGTAGTTTCCAGTAATTCTCGGCCATTGATTTCGATACTTCAATTGTGCATAATCCATAGAGTCGGTGGCGGCTAATGCCGGGTTCTCATAAAGCGCAGAGTTATACAGGGTAGAAAAATGCGGGTCCTGACCAAGAACACTTAACAAACAAGTCGTTAGAAAAAAGGTGATTAGCGATCTCATGGTTTTTGTACAACAGACAGTTCCCCTTAGTTGTTACATTCTACTTTTAAATTGAAGCGTTTACATCCCAAATTATAATTGTTCTTACGTGTCTCTTGCGCTCAATTAAATTGCTATCTTACCTGAATCACATAACTATAAATGAGCTCCCTACAATTATCAAAAGAACTCGAACGTAAACTAAATAAACTTACTGCTCCCGAAAAGAAGATTGACGCAATTAACCAGCATTGTTGGGAAACTGCCCGATTACAACCTAAGACAGCCTTCAAACTTTCCGAAAAAGCCTATAGAATGGCTCAGAAAGACGGCACCAGAATTCAGGTTGCGGAAAGCCTTAAAAACATGGCTCACTCCCTTCGGCTGCTTAGCCGCTTTGCCATGGCCTTGGAAAAAGGGTTGGAAGGCCTGAGTATTGCCCGTTCTGAGGACAACCAAAAACTAATCGGGGATCTTCTGTACGTGTGCGGAGGCGTGCACCACCATTTGGGAAACAAGACTTCAGCCATGTCTTGTTTTCAGCAAGCCCTTAGCATCAAGTCAATTCTTGGAGATAAGGAAGGTGAAGCGTGGGTTTGCAATAGTATCGGCGATCATTTAATGAAATCAGGAAACTACGCTGAGGCTGAGTCGTATTTCGAATTGGTTGTTTCGGTAGAACACAACAATCAGGTACTTCGCGGAATTGGGTTTTACAACCTGGGGGAAACATCCTATCATCAAAAGGACATTTCATCAGCCAAAAGTGCGCTGGAGAAAGGCTGGGAGATTGGTGTAGAGCTGGATTTTGGCTTAATGATCGCGTATTGCCGTGCTTTACTTGGAAGAATTCTATCGCAAGAGTATGATTCACGCGCTGAAATGTACCTGACAGAAGCCAGAAAAGCCGCAGAAAAAGTGGGTTCTAAAGAGCGTTTGTACGAAATTCACCATTACCTATACGAGCATTTTAAACGCAATAGTGCTTTGAAAAAAGCGCTGGACCATTTTGAAAAATATCACCACCTCAAACAAGAAGTTCTGGATGAAGCCAATGCTGAAAAGGTGCAAAACGTTCAACTTGAATTCAACACTCAGATGTTGCAGAGAGAAACGGAATTGGAACGAAAGAAACACGAGGAGCTCTCACAGGCCTATACTGAGATTGAAAGACTTTCCCTGGTAGCCAGTAAAACAAGTAATGGGGTGGTAATCATGAATAGTGCGGGCAAAGTGGAATGGGTAAATCAGGCTTATGAGCAAATTACAGGCTATGCTTTGGCCGAAATTAATGGTAGAAAGCCCACATCTTTTCTAATAGAAAGTGCCGCTTCTGGCGAAAAAACAAACCCAATACTTAAAGAAGAAAGTGGAGACAAGCCATTTACCGCTCAAATTGAGATCATTACCCGCAATGACGAAAAAAAGTGGATCCGAATAAGCCACACTCCCGTCATCGATGATAATGGCAAGTTGTCAAAACGCGTTGAGATTGTTGACGACATCACGGACTCCATTCAGATGCAGCAAGAGATTGAACAAAGAAACCTGGTTATTGAAGAACAAAACAACGATATACGAGCCAGTATTAGGTACGCCGAGAGGATTCAGCAGGCAATGCTGCCCGACACTAAAGACCTTCACTCTGCCTTCTCCGATTGCTTTGTTATTTATGCTCCCAAGGACATAGTTTCTGGTGATTTTTACTGGTTCGAGGCCAAAGCCGGGTTTCAGTTCATGGTTGTTGGAGACTGTACCGGACATGGGGTGCCGGGAGGCTTCCTTAGCATGATGGGGCACAGTCTGCTAAATCAAATTGTTAACGATGAGAACATTACCAGCCCGGCTGAAGCATTGGAGCTACTGGACAAAAAAGTAAGCAAAGCACTGAGTAGAGATGGGGGCACTAAACTGAATGATGGAATGGAAATTATTTTCATGGCCATCAACGAAGCTAAAAATGAGTTAGAGTTTTCCGGAGCCGGACGGGCTTTATACATGATCAGGGAGGGCAATCTAAAGGAACTAAGGTCCCCAAAAGTGGCCATTGGAAATTTTTCAGATCGAAAAATTCGGTTTGAAAATACAAGGGTTCAATTGCAGCCTCATGATCAATTCTACCTTTTTACTGATGGTTTTGCAGATCAGTTTGGTGGGGTAAATGGTAAAAAATTCATGATGAGCAGACTGAAGCAGCTTCTGGAAGATGTTGCGAAAACACCGATGAGAACACAGAAAAAGAGAATTTTAGAAACCTGGGATGAGTGGAAAGGCGGTATGGAGCAGGTTGATGATATCTGCATGATCGGAATACGACCCTGAGACTACAAGTTAAAAATCATCCATTTGTTCCTGTCGCTCGTAGACTTTTTGATAGTTGTTGAGCTTGATAGAAATGGCCAAAGATAATTCAGGACCAAGAGGTCGAGATATACTATATATATAGACATTCTGGAGGTTCGAGAATGATTCCCGGACACGGGTCATCAAGATGTTCCGTCCTTGAGCTGTTAACGATATGCGCTTACCAGCGAAACTTCTCTTCAAAGAAACGTCCTGACCAAACATAGGCGATTGCTCGCCCAAAGGGTTTACCTCACGACTTTCGTACCTGCTTATGAACTGCAAAATCCACTCTTTTTTAATGGTAAATGTGTTCGTAATTCGTGCGCTATATTGAAACGATTGGGTGCTATAATCCACATCTGCAAAACTTCCAACCAAATCAAAGTAATAGAAATTGGCTCCCGCATTCAATCTCCACCATTCTAATAGAGGGTAATCAATCGACGGCTCCATCCCAATAGCCTGAGATGTTCCAATATTTTCGGGCCTGAATAACAATATTCCTTCGTCATAAATACTAGATACACGCTGAATAATTCCCGCATTCTTTCGATAATACGTTTGAATACTGTAATTGCCTCTTTTGCCAAGTGGCTTCAGATAGTTGATTTCAAAGGCATTGATGTAAGTAGGTAAAAGATCCGGGTTACCGCTACGAACCGAAAACGGCCCTGTCCAGGTGATAAAAGGCTCGAAAAAATAACTTCTGGGACGCTCTATTCTGCGTGAGTAGCTAACCAACATTTGAGCATCATTTCCAAACGTGTAAGACAGGTGTGCAGAAGGAAACCAATCAAGTCGGTTGATCTCGGCAAAATCAACAGCAGCGGTAGACGAAATAGTTCTGAACGTGTGCTCTGCACGCAGGCCAACCTGATAACCCAATTCTTTTTTCTTACCACCGAAAATGGCATACGCCGCATGTATGTTACGAACGTAATCTACGTCCGAACTGAACATTTGGTTAAAATCAAACTGTCCGGTACCGGGGTTGTAAGTGTAGTTCTTGCCTATGTCTCCACTCTGACCAAGCTGAGCCATTAATCCGGATTGAAAATTGTGCTCATTAAGCGGCAGTACATAATCTAACTGAAACCGATAGGAATTAGACGGTCCCGTCTCTGTATAGATATTACCTGAGGTAATGGATCCATCTGATTCGTAGCTAAGAGTTGTGTCTTTCTGGTTAGCGCCCGAAAAGTTTGCAATTGCTTTCAAGCTTATATTATGATCCGGATTTCGCTTAACATTGTACTGATAGTTGAAACTGGAAACAATGTTATCAAAGCCAATATAGTTGTGTTGATCAGTGTAAAAAGATTCTATAAGGACCCCATCATCGTAATTCCTGTAGAACAAATCATTATATGGTACCATTAGATTACGCTTAAAATTACCTGCCACGGTAATTGCATGACTGTTATTCGGCTTCCAGGTGAAATCTCCATTAACCCCCCAGGTGCTCCTTCGCCAATTTCTTTCTCCGTCAGACGTCAAACGATTGGTTACCGAATCATAAGTTGTTATACGCTCTTCCGTATTGTTTCGCGGGTTGCTGCGCATTCGGTAAAGTCCTCCAAGATTAAACGTCCATTTCTCCCGCTTTACATTCAGGGCAAAATCAGTATTATAATTGCCAAAATTGCCCACTGTTCCATTCACCAGTAAACTAACTCCTTCCAGTTTGCTCTTTTTTGTAATAATATTAATGACACCACTCATCCCCTCCGCATCGTACTTTGCAGATGGATTGGTAATCACCTCTATCTCCTTAATTGTATTTGCAGGAATGGTCGCTAAATAATCACTTGGATCTATTACGGTTGGCACGCCATCGATCAACAGCGTGAAACTGCTGCTTCCTCTGAGACTTACAGTTCCATCGGCACCTACAGAAACAGAAGGAATGTTTTCCAGCACCTCAACGGCGGTTTGACCATCGGTGTTGATCTGCTCCTCAACAGAAATAATCTTTTTGTCTATTTCATACCTTACCGGAGGAGGGCCGCCTATTACTTCTACGGTTCCAAGAAGTATCGGTGCCAATATCTGATCCTTTAACTGGTATGTGGAATTCTCTTCGGTTAACTCAATACCTTCTATATTGAGGGTTTTGTAACCTATAAATGACACTTCCAACGTATATTTACCAAAAGGTAAACCGGTTATTGAAAAGCTTCCATTCGGCTCCGAAATTTCACCTTTTACCATTTTATGCTCAGGAGCGCTAAAAGCGATGACCGTTGCGTACTCTACCGGTACCTGCTCCAAAGAGTCGATGAGGTTCCCGAATATTTCACCGGTTTTTTGCGGTGCATCCGGGCGCTGTCCAAAGCCTGTAAGGGTTAGAAGTAAAAATGGAATTAAGGCACAAATGGTGTTACGCATGCGCCGCAAAAGTAACCATTGTAAACCACTTCACCCGAAAGTTGCGGTGACAATGGGGATACAACGTTTGTTTTTTACAAATCTTTGGATGTACATATATGTAGAACTTCTTAGTAGAGCATTAACCTCTGCACATGCTTTCCAAATCTGACCAAATACGTTCCGGCAGAGAGCCCAGATAAATCAATAGGCTGCGCTGGTTGGTAGTAAAATGTTCTGGTAAGTGTTCCCGCTATGCTATAAAACTCAATAATTGATCCAGCCTTAAGTTCATTATTAGTCGAGTGAATGAACAAAACATCTATCGCCGGATTAGGGAACAACCTAAATGTCTCGGTGTGCTCAGAAATCAAAGTTGGCGACGTAACCGTGAATGAAGCGGTGTCGCTATCATCCGGAACAATCCCTGGAGTGCATGGGGTGGGGCCTGAACCAGATGAAAGGGTTAAATCCACATTGTAGTTGCCTGCCGGCAAAATGCCGAGATTTACCGTGTCTGAGGCATCACAAATTACCGTTAAAGCCCCCAGGCAGTATTGAGCTGCTGCAGTAACATCAGTACCTGAGGAGGAAGCATTGAAGAACTGCTTCTCACAACCACCGGATGAAAATGAGAAATGACCAACCAGATAAACACTATCATTTGTGGTCGGGGCGACCGGTAATATCTCAATATTCGTAATGGTTCCAGACTGTCCGTAAAACAGCAATCCTGCTTGCATAAGTATGAGGATTATTGAAAGTTGCTTCATCATGGTGTTTATTAAAATAGATGCTCAGAGAACCAAAATGGTTGCTTTAAGTGGGGAATTATTCGCAAGTTCGCATATGACAATTTCCAGATGAAACGACAATTTCAAAATATCATATTTGACCTGGGCGGGGTACTGCTAAACATAAATTATCAGAACACAATAGAGGCCTTTAAAACTCTGGGAGTTAAGGATTTTGATGAGGTATACTCGCAGGTCAGACAGACAAATTTGTTTGACCTTCTGGAAACCGGAAGCATCAAGGAACGTGAATTCTATGATGGCATTCGAAAGTTGAGTGGAATTAACATCTCAGACCAGGATATCAGCGATGCCTGGAATGCCATGTTACTTAGCTTTCCCGCAGAACGATTTGATTTTCTACGCAAGGTTGGGGCAAAATACAATACCTACCTCCTTAGCAATACCAATTCCATACACTTTGCCGCATTCAACCGGATTATAGACCAGGAAAACAACGTTAGTAATTTATCTGAGTACTTTGATAAGACATTTTACTCACATCTACTCGGTAGGCGCAAACCTCATCCCGAAACGTTTCTACACGTACTCGATATTGTTGACGCCAGGCCAGAGGACACCCTGTTCATTGACGATTCAATACAACATGTTAAAGGGGCTGAACTGACAGGAATTACCGGGGTGTGGTTAGACATAAGAAAGGAGAATGTCGTTGACAAACTAGACTTTCTCCTGGCATAATTCAACCAATACGCCATTGGTAGATTTTGGATGAAGAAATGCGATGCGCTTATTATCCGCACCCTCTTTTGGTTGTTCATGAATTAGTTTGTAACCAAGGTCTTGAAGGCGTTTTAACTCGAAATCGATGTCCTCTACTTCAAAAGCCAAATGATGAATTCCCTCTCCGCGTTTTTCAATGAATTTAGCAATAGCACTGTTTTCATTGGTGGCTTCAAGCAATTCTACTTTGCTCTCTCCCACCATAAAGAATGAGGTGTTTACACCCTCAGATTCTACTGATTCAAGTTTGTATGCTTCCCTACCAAATAGATCTTCAAATATCTGATTAGAGACTTCCAAATTCTTCACCGCAATTCCAATGTGTTCCAGTTTCATAGGCATAAAAAATCCCGTTCCGAAAGCTAACGGAGCGGGATTTTCATAGGTTTAATTTCTTTTACTTCTTGCTAAACTCGCCGTTGGTATTATCATAGTTCAGATAATAGAGACCTTTTTTCAAAGTTCCACAATCAACCTTGTCTCCATATCCCTTCTTTACAATATTCCCATAAGAATCGAATATTTCGAACAATGTCTTGTCGGAGAATTCAATTTCGTCTCTAACGTTCTTAGGAAAGAACTCTACCTCTTTCTTTGCGCTATTGATGAAGGTAGCCGCTGGGGACATTCTTGGTCTACCGGTGTAGTCTACTTGCTTCACACGGTATTTATTTTCTCCCGAATGAGTAGTTACAGCAAACTGGTATTCGTGAGCTTCAGGGGTTCCTATTCCTTCTACTTCACCTACTTTGATCCACTTATTCCATCTATACTGCTCTACAATATAAGTGAGCTTCCCTGTTTCGCCAGTACTTTTCCATTTCAACACCTCGTCAGGAGTCACTTTAATGTCTCCAGAAGCAACTTCAAACGTACTTTGTGGCTCAAGTACCTGCGGGTTGATCACCTTTGGCGAACAATCCAACTTATGAAAAATCTCTACTTCAACAGGGTCTCCAACTGCTAACTGAAAATTAGCAAAATCTATTTCAAATGCACTTGACGCAATCTCGTCAGTAGTTACGTCTCCATTCACGGTAACTCTGGTAACACAGAAACCTACCCCAGAACTCCCAAATGGGTTCTGCACGTAGATATTCCTACCCTGGTAATGCCCCTGTAGGATAATCGATGATTCAGACTGTGCAACCGATGCAGACACCAGTCCCAGCACCATCAATAATAAGACAGATAAGTTTTTCATTTCAGTGTTTAATTGAGCTAGTTTGCTTAAACAGGCACAATATTACTCTCATTTTTCTTTTTTTCAAAATAAATGCCAGAATTAATTCCCTGAAAACAGATCATCCCGAACACCAAAAAATAGTCGATTAATTCATCTTTTTTTTAGACAAACTGCGATATTTTTTTCTAAATCGTATTAGTTGGAAAGTTCATTAATTTATTCTTGTATATTCGTGTACAAGCACCAATTGCTTTAGAATTAAAGAAGTTTCTATTTCTATGAAAGGTACTGTTTGGCTGATACTGGCTTTGCTTGTGATGGCATCATGTGGTGGATCGCAAGAGGAAGAGCCGGAAGTGAGGATAGCAAAGGGAAATGCAAAATACGGAGGCACCATAAAGGCGGCCGAAACTGAAAAATACTTCGACTTGTTTCCGATGGAAATCGTCGATATGTCGTCGAGCCGGATTGCCCAGCAAATGCATGAAGGTTTGGTAAAGTTTGATGCCAAAGATCTCTCAGTTATACCAGCCGTTGCCAAGGACTGGAAATTAAGTTCGGATGGTTTGAAGTATACTTTCCAGCTTAGGGACAATGTTTTCTTTCACGACGATCCCTGCTTCGACGGTGGAAAAGGGCGTCAGGTGACTGCTGCTGACTTTATATATTCGTTTGAACTTTTGTGTAGCAACAACTCTAACAACAGCAACTACGAACACCTGTTTAAAGGGGAAGTAGTTGGAGCTGAAGAGTTTCATGCAGGACAGGCTAAGACTATTAAAGGTGTTCAGGCAAAAGACGATTATACAATTGAAATTACCCTCAATAAGCCAAACCCCTCCTTTATCTATTCTCTCACCAGCCCGGCATGCGTGGTAATCCCCAGGGAGGCTTATGAAAAATATGAAAAGGACCTTATGGTAGGCGTTGGCCCTTTCAAATTTGCCGGTGAATCTGACAATGATGAAACGGTTTACTTCACCTACCATCCGAAATACCATCTTCACGATAAGGATGGTAACCGGCTGCCATATGCCGACTCCCTTACCTTCAGCTTCTTTAGCGATAAAATGGATGAGTACGATGCTTTTGAAGCAAAGAAACTTTCCTTTATTGATGGCTTGCCTTCTTCTAAAGTGGCTGAAGTCGTGCAGGAAAATATTGGAAATTTTAAAGACAAGCCACCCGTATACGAGTTGGTAATTGAGCGCGAAGCCGTAACACAGTACTACGAATTCAATCTTTCTAAACCTCCTTTCGACAACCTGTTGGTTAGAAAAGCATTTAATTATGCCATCAACAGAAAAAAACTCATTGCCAACGCTCTTAACGGACAAGGAGTTGAAGCGCGTTACGGTCTTGTTCCGAAAATTCGTGCTTTTGCTGATTACCCTCACGACCAAATAGAAGGTTATCATTTTGATCCGGAAAAAGCCCAGAACTTGATGGCTCTTGCCGGATATCCAAATGGAGAGGGGTTCCCAACGGTTTCTTTGGAGATCAATTCAGGTGGAAATATCAACAACAAAGTGGCGTTTGAAATAGAACAACAGCTTAAAACCGTGTTAAATGTAAATGTAGCCCGGAGTACTGTTTCGTTTCAGAAGAAAATTGAGGACAGTAAATACGGGCGGGCAAACATTTTCCGATCTGCCTGGGTAGCAGACTATCCTTCACCTGAGAACTTTCTGATGATTTGTTATGGAGCAAACGTTCCGGCAACGCTAGACGAGCCTTCACACCCAAATACCATGCGCTACGTTAACCCTAAATTTGACTCTCTGTTTGACGAAGGTGTGCACACGGCCGATAAAAAGAAGAAAATGGAATTGCTTGCCGAAGCAGAAAAAATAATGATGGACGAATCTCCTATAATGGTTCTTTGGTATGGGGAAGACTACAAGATTATTCACTCCAATGTGCAGAACTATCATCACAATGCTTTGAACTATATCGACTTTTCGAGAATCTACTTAAAGCAACTTACTGAAGAAGAGTACACCATCATGAAAAAGTTGGATTTGGAATCGAAAGGTGTATCCATAGAGTCTGGCACGAGTGAATAGGTGGTTGCCCGAACCCGTGTGATGTTTCATGCGTAATTGCCACTATCCTGTTATACAGCCATTGAAAGACCTGGCGTAAAAAAGAAAAGCCCCATCTAACAGACAGGGCTTAAAATTCCTTCTTATTAAAGTTCTTATCGTTAAGCTTCCTGTGCTGGCTGAAAAGACTTTGATGCTCTTAACATCGTTTTAATTCGGGCCACCGAAAAGCTTCCCATTGGAGCGCTTTGAAAAGTGTAATATGTGTCTCCTATTTTCTTAATCAATACAAAATGAGAAAACTCAATTGTCTCTTGTCCTTCACCATCTCCAACGCTGTACTTATAGATTAACTCGTCGTCATCCTTTTCTACCGTAGAGAAATTGTAGGGTCCAACTCCTTTAAGGTCTTCAATTTGTTTCTCAATAGTCTTCTCTTCAGTTCCCCAGTCTTCTATAACAATGTTAAACTTCTCGTCGAGCTTAATTCCCCAGGTAACATCTTCTGTGTGTGTTATCTTCGGTTTGTCTCCTTCTGTTTTCAAAGGCAACATCATCTTAAACGGAAGATCTACGTTGTCATTGGAAAAATCATACATACTCATCCCTGTATAGTCAAGGGTTTCCATTTCCGACACATCCGTCTGGTCATTGGTCTCCGGATTATCTTTCTCAGTCTCGCCACAAGCAGTCAGTAAAATTGCCGCAGGAAAAAGTACTTTCAATAGGTTTTTCATATCAATCATCTTCGGTGCATTAAAAATACTACAATTAATTAAATCTGCGGATGTCCACCTCTCTACTCAAAGACGTTCCTTTCTCAAGATGGTCGGCAAATTTATACGCCCAATAGGGCGCTAACAAAACTCCTTTGGTTCCCAGTCCGTTGAAGATGCCAAGGTTTTCACGTTCTGGGTGTATTCCAATCAAAGGTCTGCGATCCTTTACTGTTGGGCGCAGCCCTGCCGTCTGCTCAAGCACCTCGTAATCACCCTTGTAAAGTTTTTCAAGTCGTTCGAGAATGCTAATTCGCGCCTCTTCGGTCGGCTCGAAAGAATGGTCCTTCCAATTGTAAGTTGATCCTACCAGATACTCATCATTGCCATCGGGGACCAGAAAAAACCCCCGGTTCAATAAATTCTCACATTTTAAATCGGTCGCCTTGATTCTCAACAACTCTCCTTTGGTTCTTCTAAGCGGAAGTTCCGAAAAAAACCGTTCCCCTACCTGTTCATGACCCAGACAAAAAATCACCTTCCCGAATTGTATGCTTTTGTATTTGCTATTTTCCAGATCAAGTAAATCGAAATCCAACTCTTCTTCTAGAATGAGATTTTCTTTGCGCAAATACTCCCGATAGGCAATCAACATACGCCCCAATACGATGCGACCACAATTCCGTACACGTCCGAAACCAAATGCATCTTTTACCAACGGGTGGCCAAAATCATCTTCAGAGGCTGAGATGTATGATACTTGGTCACAGCGCGCATCCCACTGCTTTCTGTAGTCCGAATTTGGAAAAAACCGAATAATCTGATAATCCTGAATAAATGGTACCGCAAGTTTTGTTTGAAGTCGGGAATAAAATAGTTTCACATAAGGAATCAATTCATCGGCCATCCAGCTTTTATTGATGCGTTTAAACCCAACCGGATTGTACATACCAACCGCAACGGTTGACGAAGCGTGTTTGAACCCTTGATCAACAAAGCCCACGGAGCACCCGCGACCCAAAAGGGTTTCGCCAATTACGGTTCCCGCCAGCCCCTGGCCAACAATTAAATAATCTACTGTCATTGGGTAGGCAATTCAATATCACGAAAACACAGACCGATACCAATCAGTACCAAAATGGCTCCTACGATAATACTCACCACATCCAGGTTGCGCGGAGTAAGTTTCCTTTTGAGTTTACTGGCAAAGTAAATTTTAAGAAGATCTATGAGGAACATAGTCCCCAGACATATGGTGAAAAATATCACAACCCCTGCTCCCTCCAATTCATGATCACGAACTTGATAGGTACATACAAACAGCCAATAAGCCAACACTCCTGGGTTCACCGCATTCAAAGCCATTCCCTTGGAAATTAAGCCAAATGCGTTGGGCCGCTTAAGCTGGCGGATATCCACGTTCTTTTCTACAGCAGGTGCTTTTTTACTAATGATGGTATAAAGGCCATACGCGATAATGATTCCGGCTCCAATGTATTGCAGGAAGTCATACTTTTCCAGCCACTGGGTAATTTGCTCCGCACTAAAGTAAGCGACAAACAGATACAGAACATCTGCCAACAAGACGCCAATATCTATTAACACAGCATCCCGAATACCTCGACGTATGCTGGTTTCAATGAGCACAAAAAATACCGGACCAATGAGCACACTCAAGATAAGCCCAAGTCCGATCGCGTTCCATATTACATGAAAATCTACCATTAGGGCGCTACGAAATTAATAGTTCAATTCACCTCACGGAAATAAAAAAGCCTTTCTCTCCCGAAAAAGGCTTTTAACGCAGCAAACGAGTATTATTAAACCGAGATGATTTTCATGGTAAAAGTTAGCTCCCGCCTTCATTTACCTTCACCTTTGGTTTGCCCTGCCTTTTAGACTATCGGGCTGTACTCACCAATGTCAACTGAAGTTGTGTAATTCGTGCCAAAGTTTGAACATACAATTGAATATCTCCTACTTTCATCAGTTCCTTTGCTCTGGCTTTCAGTCTTTTTAATTCTTTATTTAAGTCTATCATGTCTTGTCTGTTTTTCTAAACCCGGTCTCTGGTTTCGTTCAAATCAAACACATCAAACCGTGTGCCAAAAAAATTATTGAAACGCTAAACCCTTGTCTGATAGCGCATTAAATCTGTCGCCTGTTAAAATCTCCGGATTCGGAGATTCGCCTATATTTGATTGCGTGAGATACCGGTGGACATTACTGTTGCTTTTTTTCCTGATGACGGGCTTTCATTTCTGCTATGCACAAAAAGCGGATTCATTGATTTCGGTTCTTAACCTTGAAGACATTCTCGCCTCGCCGAAGGCTGATATTTCAGATACGGCGTCAGTAATCAAGCTACACGACCATGTGCACGAACTGCAGTACTCCGATCCGGAGGGAGCGGCAAAACTATCGCGCTACAGCTATCAGATCGCATCAAGATTGCAGTTTAAGCGCGGGATAGCCATGAGTCTCCGTATGATTGGTTCAATGAAAATGACACGAAATGAACTTGATTCAGGGATTCTCTATGTGCAAAGGGCACTCGACTACGCCAATGAACATCACCTCCGGCACGAAATCATGGAAAGCTATAGGGCCAGAGGTAATGGATACTTTTATAAGGGCGACTATGAGAATACACTGGAAATGTATTTCAAAGCCTCTGAAATTGCAGACGCAAGTTTTCCAGAAGATGCTGCCGACAAATACGGGAGTATCGGACTAGTATTTAGAGTCATCGGAAACAACGAGAAAGCAATGGAATATCTTCAAAAGGGATATGACCTTGCTACAGCCTACAACGATACAAGCACACTGGTTTTTTTGTTGAATAATCTTGGTATCACGGCAAAAAACATGGAAGAATACAGCATTTCGCTAGGCTACTATCTGGAGGGCCTTGAACTTGCGCAGTTAACCGGAAATGTTCGGCGAGAAGGTGAGATCTGTTATAACCTGGGGAATGTCTACGGGCATCTCGGTGATCAGGCCAAGGTTCTGGAAATGCTGGAAAGGTCTACCCGAGTAACGGAACAAATTGGTAACGATAGAGACATTGCATTGCAGTATCATAATCTCGGCCACAACTATCTGCTGATGGATCAACCCAAACGAGCGGAAAAATATGGCCTGCTGGCTCTGGAATACGGAAAAAAAGTGAACTATCCTGAATTGGTAATGGAGTCGAACAATCTATTGGCGGAAGTTTACGACGCCATGGATAAGTACCGCGACGCATACGTTTATCGCACCATTGCGTATTCAATTAAAGATAGCTTATCGCACGCTAACGCAAGCGGAGCCGCTATAGAAGTTGAAAAACGGTTTGAACTAGAAAAAATAGCTCTGGCCGATTCTCTTTATGCCGTTCAACGAGATCTCGAATTAGAACATGTTAAGAAGCTGGACGAGGAAAAAATTAAGTCGCGTGAAAGTCTGCTGTGGATTTCCGGGGGGATTATTTTGGTAGTATTTATGGCGTTGTTTATGCTGTTTATGATGCTTAGGAAGCTCAGTCAGAAAAACAAGATCATTACCAGTAGCAATGAACAAATACTATTACAGAAGCTTGAAATAGAGGAACAACACAAAGAGATAACAGACAGCATTAATTATGCCCAAAGGATTCAATCTGCTCTATTGGTGGGCGACGAAGAATGGGCTAAAATCTCGCCACAGCTATTTATTCTATTCAGACCTAAGGACGTGGTTAGCGGCGATTTTTACTGGGCCTACCATGATGAAGAAAACAACACCTCAATATGGGCAGTTGGCGACTGCACCGGGCACGGGGTTCCTGGTGCATTCATGAGTATGCTGGGCATCGGTTTTCTGAATGAAATAGTAATTGAAAACGGAAACCGGAAAGGAAGCGAAATACTCAATCAACTGCGAGAAAAAATTATACGGGCACTGGAACAGAAGAACACAGATCAGCAACAGAAAGACGGAATGGATTTGGCACTTTGCGTATTAGATCATCAGGCTAATACCCTCGAGTTTACAGGAGCCAATAATCCACTATGGGTGATCCGAAACGGGCAGGTTGAAGAAACCGACAATATAAAGGTGGAGACCACTGAAAACAACAGCATGAGCCTGCTGGAATTTAGGGCTAACAAGATGCCTGTTGGTCTGTATGCAGAACAAATGAAATCATTTAACAGTCAACGTATTCATTTGCAATCGGGAGACACCATTGTGGCATTTACGGATGGTTTTGCCGATCAATTCGGTGGACCGAAAGGCAAGAAATACAAGTACAGACCCTTTAAGCACTTACTTATGAAATTGCAAACAAGTCCATTGTCCGATCAAGCTTCAAAACTATCCAGCGAGTTGGATTCATGGATGGGTGGTCTCGAACAGGTGGATGATGTTTGTGTAATTGGCGTTAGAGTTTAATAACGGGGATTAAACAAAAAGTCAGTTTACACTGAGCTTGACTCAGTGTTTGCGTGATATAAATTCGAGTATAAACTCAATACGAAAGCAAAGCCAATTTATCAGGAAACAAGCTGTTCTGCCATAATAATTTCCTCAACATCAAGTTCATCACCTATTTGTGTAAGTAGTCGATGATCTTGCTCAGATTTGATTTTACTGGCATTGTACAAACTGGTGAAATAATGATGCGTCCCCTCTTTGGTGTCCACTTCCCATATCACACCATAAATTTCATTTCCCGATTTTAGTTTAAATCGGCATTTAGTGTTGTAATATTTCTTTAAGCTCACAGTAGACATGGTCTCCATAAATTGACACCTTTTTAACGAATCTCATGGCTTTAGGTTCGGCCTATTTTTTAACAATTAATATTCAGACTGTTGATAGCAACGTGTTAAAGTGGGATCAATATAGACACGGCCGATTAACTTTGTATTAGATGGTGCGTGCCTTTAACCGTATAATATTAGTGCTGATAATTACGTCAGGTATCTACTCATTTTATGTTCATAACGATATAGATGAACAAGTGCCCTACGTAGATGAAACTATTCTAACCGTTGCCATTGTGCTTGGGATCTTCATGCTCCTAAAGATTTTTTCCAAGTGGCAAACCATGATATACATCAAGAAAAGAGAGCACCGTATTCTGTACAATTATAACGTTGGTTCGGACCTAAAGCGGAGGATTATGCTCTACGAACTGCTGGACATACTTATTTACGCTTCAGTAGGAGTAACTCATATCTTATTTCCGTATCCAGGCGAAACCCTTGGGTTTATTTTATTAGGAGCTGCTTTTGAAGGATGCATTTATCTTAGTGCTAATAGGAAAAAGTTCCGTATTGGTATTACTAATAAAGTCATTATCCTTGCCACCAACCGACCTAATGTAATTAGAATCAGTAGACTTAAGGCAATCATTAACAAACAGGGGAACTACGACTTTCAGTATCGAGATGGTAGAACGTATCAAATTGAAAAACCATGGGTTAGTTCTAACTCCAGGCCTTTGTTTAATGAGGTCATTAGCAGCCTTTCCCGTGAAAAAGAAATCTTTTGTGACGATTTCTCAGCATCTCCTAATCAGACTTAGTTTGAAGCCTTGGTTTTGGTAAACGATGTAGAGTAAACCACCGCCTCCATTTCCTTTAGATAATCTCTTTTTTCAAGCTGTGGGGCATAACAATAACCCTCAACGGTAACTACTTGTTGATTGATCGTGTCTACGGTTGTAATGCTCATAAAGGGACCGCCCATAAAGCCATTGTGCATGGTAAATTGGCCTCTCATTTCAACCGCATACTGGCCATTGTAATTAATCTCTTTCATTGAGGGTTCCTCTCCGGGAAGCATTTGTGTAGTTAGATACTGATTATCAGAGGAGCCCGGAACGTTTACTTTTAACACCTCGTTTCTCTTTTTGATGAGGGATTCATACTTAAACACACTATCGTGCACATACGGGTAATGATATACAAATACACCCTGATGTATAACCCTTAGTCCTTGAGGATCCGTTCCTCTCGACTCCAGCCACGCAAAGTCCTTTCTGTTTTCATGTAAAGTAAGCTTGTGTGGCAACTTCAATTGAATGCCCCGCTCTCTGGCAATCTTTCGCATGGCGTTTGTATTGGCCCGTTCGTCGAATCGAGCATGCAACCTTTCTATTTCTTTTTGTTCTATTTCCCTCACTACCGCCGGAAGTTCGGCCTTTATAAGTGCAAGCACCGTGTTAATATCCGGGCCTTTAAAATCGTACATCAGCTGTCCTCTTGACCACACATCCGCCGACCTGACAAGTTTTGGCTTTTTATTCTCATTACGATCGTTAATGGTTACTTCAATAATGTTTCGATGCGTAAGCCTGGCCTTATTCATTGCATCGGGGTCGAACTGAAACAAGGTGAATTTTTTCTCCGGCTGAGGCAAATTGGTCAGGGGTTCTTCCAGCAACTCTCGCAGGGATCCGCCAATGGTGTCTTCCCAAAGTCGATTTGTGCAGAACACATAGATTTCATTCACTCCGCCAGCTGCTTCAGGAAGCAGGCTGAGCAGTTCTTCATCGGTTGGCTCCTCGCAAGAAGAAAGGACTGTACACCCAACCAAAATGGCCAGCATACCAAATAGCGACAAGGAGTTTATTAGGTTCTTTAAAATGACTCTCATTTAGGTATTTTAATTTTTGTGCCGGTTTTCAAGTTATTAAAATTCAAATGGCTATTGGCGGTTTTTAAATCATCTACCGACACTCCTTTATAACGTTGTGCAACATCCCATAGTGTATCGCCCTTCTTAATCGTATAATAATAGTACGACCCAGGACTGTCCGGCACATCCACCGGTTTCTTTTTCGCGATGGATGAACTGCCCTTTTGGTTCGATGACTTAGGTACCTTCTTATAAATTTTTAGTTTTTTACCCGTTCTCAATTTATCCGAACGGAGATAGTTCCACCTTTTTATATCTGCAACCGAACACTTGTACTTTTGTGCGATCATGCCTAAATACTCACCGCTCTTAACGGTATGGTAGGTTAACTCACGATCGTAATCGGCCTTTACTGGTAAAGATGATTTTCTGGCGCTTTTTGCATAAATAGAGTCCCGGTTTTGTTCGAAAACTCCTACCGACATTCTAGGCAGAAACAATACTCTGTTTGCTTCTCCTTCGGGAACAACGCCTAAAATATAGGATGGGTTGAAGTACTCAATGTCTTTTAGATCTATTTGTAAATACTGCTGCAAAACGTCAAACCGAACTCTCTTTGATACCTGCACCGTATCTAATTCGTAAAAAGACATCTTTGGACGAACCGGATAGATGTTGTGTTCCCTGTGATAGACCATAGCGTATGTGCATCCCAGGAATGCCGGAACATATCCTTGGGTTTCCCTGGGCAAATATTCAATGATCTCCCAAAAATTGGTGGCTCCATTTGCGCGCCTTATGGCTTTGTTTACATTGCCCGCGCCACAATTGTAAGACGCAATCGCCAGATGCCAGTCTTGGTAAATTTCATAGGCATCTTTTAAGTAACGACATGCTGCATCAGTAGATTTAAACAGATCGCTCCTTTCGTCTACATAAGAACTGATCTCAAGACCTCTGCTTTCCGCTGTTCTTGGCATAAACTGCCACAAGCCACTAGCCCCCATGTGAGAACGGGCCTTTGCATTTAACGCAGATTCAATTACGGCCAGGTATTTTATCTCCATTGGGAGTTGATGCCTGGCCAGAGCCTCTTCGAAAACCGGAAAATAAAGTTCGGCTGCTCCAAGCATCCTGGCCGTAAGTTTCCGCTTCTTCTGCGTATAAAGTTTGGCGTAAGCGATGGTTTGACGATGAGGCGTAAACGCAATTGGCGAAGTTTCGCTTAGCTTTTCCAGGCGCTGAATAATTATGGAATCTACTGGTAACGGTACTTCATTCGGTGCGTAATTCAAGACATTTAACAACCCCGTGTCTGTGGTAAAGTCATCATTCTCGTAAAACCAAGCAAGGTAAGTGCTGTCCAGCATTCTGGCTATTGGGTCGTCCAGTCGAATCAAGGTTGTGTCGTTGCCGTTTTTCGTGTTTACGATTACTGTGTCCTGTTGAGCACGAACATTGAAAAAGAAGAGGTTACAAATCAATACCAGAACAATAACCCGCAGATTTGGGGAACAGCCTGCAGACCACAACAAATTGTGCAAATTATTGCTGCTATTTTCGAGCCCGCAAATCATAGAATTCTGTTTTCTCAATTGTTCACAGAAGCATTCACTTCCTTTTCAACCATATTGAGTACATCGGAAGCAAATGCCAACATGGTGCCTTCCTGAAACTCATCGGCCATTATTTGAAGGCCAAAAGGCAGTCCGTTGGAATGCTTCCCTGTTGGTATACTTACGGCAGGAACACCTGAGAGGTTTGCCTGAACCGTAAAAATGTCTTGTAAATACATCGCGATAGGATCATCGACATTTTCTCCTATTTGGAATGCGGTAGTCGGACAGGTAGGCGTAATGATAAAATCAAAGTCAGCAAAAATTGTTTTGGTTTTTTCCTTTAATATTCTCCTGATTTTCTGCCCCTTAGAATAATACGCATCGTAAAATCCTGCGCTCAGCACAAAGGTGCCCAGCATAATCCGACGTTGCACTTCCTCGCCAAAGCCCTCCGACCTGGAATACACGTAGGTGCTTTCTACGTTCTCCGCCTTTTCCGATCTGAAACCAAAATGAGCTCCATCGTATCTGGCCAAATTTGCCGATGCTTCAGCGGTAGTAAGCACGTAGTAGGCCGGAACCATGTAATCTAAATACGGAAAGTCGACTGCTTCTACCGTATGTCCCCTGGCTTGCAACTCGTTTAAAACAGATTCTATGTGCTGACGGATTTCAGGATCCACTCCTTCACTGTCAACACACTGTTTGATGTAGGCTATTCTCTTACTGCCTTCTGTTTTTGTTTTGGAATATTCCTCAACCGGTCTGCTTGTTGCTGTGGTGTCATAATCATCGGCTCCAGCAATTACTTCCATCAATATAGCCGCGTCTTGCGGCGTGTTTGTAAATGGCCCTATTTGATCGAACGAAGAAGCATACGCAATGAGTCCATGCCGTGATACCCTACCGTAAGTTGGCTTTACCCCAACAACTCCACAAAACGAAGCTGGTTGCCGAATTGATCCTCCGGTATCAGAACCGAGCGCCGCCAGGCATAATCCAGCCTGAACAGCTACAGCAGAGCCTCCGGAAGACCCTCCAGGAACCTTTGAGGTGTCCGCCGCATTCAGCACATTGCCATAAGCGGAGTTCTCATTAGAACTACCCATGGCAAATTCGTCGCAATTTAACCTACCAATGATGATTGCGTCTTCACCAAGTAGTCTTTCTGTAACCGTCGCACTGAACAACGATTCAAATCCTTCAAGGATTTTAGAAGAGGCGGAAACTTTGTGCCCTTTGTAGCAGATGTTGTCCTTGAGGCCTATAACGGCACCAGCCAATCGTCCTGCAGTTCCTTCTGCTAACTTTTGATCGACCTCCTGAGCCTTGGCTAAAGCAGACTCTGTAAATACCTCAAGAAATGCATTCAGGTGACTGTTTTCCTGAATTTTTTGGAAATAGTGTTCAACCAGCTGAACACAGCTAACCGCTCCAGATCGCAGGTCTTCCTGCACTACATGAAGAGCGCGGTAGTCTTTCAAGGGAATTCTTATTTGTTTTCGCCCTTGTCGGCAGAGCTTTCGTTAGAAGCGTCCTTGAACTCCTTCACACCCTGACCAAGCCCTTTCATCATTTCGGGAATTTTCTTCCCTCCAAACAAAAGCAAAACAATCACAAGGATGAGAACAAATCCCCAAATCCCCATTCGATTAAAAATCAGTAGATCAAGCATCTTTTTGTTTTTAGCAAGTTTAGAACCCGCTTGAATTGAACGGCAAAGTTAGTGAAAAACCTTTTATAAGTTATGTTTGTTCCCGAATTAACAATGATAAGACGACCCCGTTGTATTGGGCAATTATCAGCAAACATCCTTTGATAATTGTTTCCTTTTAAGCCTCGCTATAATCTGTCTGAATTTTACGGACAACGATTTGCTCGTCAGCTTGTGATCAGAGTTACAATACTTTCACTTCTTTTTCGGTTCTTTGGATGGTGCTGAAGTTTTTGAAAAAGTTGATCCCCCTTCCTGTTAAAAAGAAAATAGGAGGTTTTCTGCGGAACAAGAAGTTGCGTCGGCTGGAGAAACGTGCTTATGTCCTGTTCCACTCTGCCCCTAACTTTGACAACCAAAAAGTACTCATTTTTGCTCAGGGAAGAACCGGGAGCACCTTGCTAGAGTCTCTATTGGTTTCTTCAGGCCTTTTCGAAAGCTATGGCGAAGCATTAAGTGTTGCAAATACGCCAAAAGGAAAGCGATTGAAGTCATGCTATCAATATCTTCAAGGCTTGTCGAAACTAAATCCGAACAAGGGAGCACTTTGTCATGTAAAGCTATACCAAATCACAGAGCAGCAAAAGGACGACCCTGGTCAATTAATCCAACAGCTCTCCGAATCCTGGAAAATTATCTATCTATACAGGGAAAACCCTGTAGAACATGCTCTCTCAAGCATAATTGCAGAGTCCAGAAACGCTTACGAGACTCGAAGCGAATCCCATAAGCTAGAACGATTGACAGTAGACATACCGTACTTTGAGTCCCTGGTAAAGGGTCGGCTTACTTACGCAAAACAGGAGCAAGACACCCTCAGCGGAATTGAGCACTACTCCATTAGTTATGAACGCTGTTTGAAAAACCCTGCTAATCATCTAACAACCATCCTTGGAATCTGTCGTTTTTTGGGCATTCCGGAATTTGTTCCTGAATCTGACCTGAAGAAAGTAAATAATAAGCGTCTGCCTGACCTGATAGCCAATTACGATGATTTTTGTGAATGCATCATTAACAATAAGTGGACTGACTATGTAGACGATGATGATTTAAAAGCGCACAAACCACCTCAGTAATTAAGTGGAGAGGGCTAACTTATCATTTCTTATAAATCCAATATTCCGGATTCTGTTTACTCATGGTGCCATCGCTGTTGATCTTCCAAACCTCTATGTGCGCTTCGCTGATGTTACCAGACGGAAGCAATTTACCAATGGATTGTTTTGTCTTCACCTTATCCCCTTTCTTAACATAGACTTCCTGTAAATTGGAATAAACGGTTCGATAAGCTCCGTGTTTAACCATTACTACTTTACCCGCACCAGAAATAACTATGATACTCGATACCTCTCCATTGAAAAGGGTGCGTACCTCAGCGCCCTGGCTGGTACTAATGTCTATTCCATTGTTTTCAATCCAGGTTGCTTTTACAACATCGTGTTGATGCCTTCCAAATTTGCCCGTAATTTCACCTTTAGCCACAGGCCATGGTAGCTTACCCTTGTTGCTTTCGAAAGATTTTGATGCCAATTTGATTTCTGGTGTTTCCTGAAAACCAGAACCTTTACTGGCTCCTGCGGCGGCATTGGCAGCAGCTACCTCCGCCTCTATGGCTTTTCGAATTTCTTCGGTGAGTTTCTTCTTAGCCGCTTCCTGTTGAGCCAACTGATTTTTCAGATTGGCTTCATCAGACATTATTTTGCCCAAAGCCTGTCGCTGCATTTCCTGGTCCTTTAAAAAATTCTGTTTCTCCGAGGACTTCTCTACAGCTAATACTTCTTTCTCTTTTTTACTCGATTCCAGGTTGGCTATTTTTGCTTTTAACTTGGTGTTTTCCGCAACGATTCGTTCCGCCTGTTTGTGCCTGTACTCCGCGTATTCTTTCAGATACTTTAGTCGTTTGTAGCTCTGTGAGAGGTTTGTGGAAGAGAATACATACATCAGCTTATAGTCTACGTTACGATTCTTGTAGGCATATCGAAGCATCTTTGCGTAATCGGCTTTTAACTTCTTTAAATTACTCTCGTGTACTTCAATGTCCTTTAGAATATGAGCAATCTGATCATCTGCCTTACGCATCTGATAATTCAAATTCGCGATTAACTCTTCCCGGTAGGAAATCTGATTTTTAATAATTGCAATCTCCGCAATGGTAAGTTGCTTAGAACTTCGGGTAGCCTTTATCAGAGACTTCGTATTGTCGATTTTTTTCTGAATAGACCTTTGTTTGGCCTTCAGTTGTTGACTGGAGGTCTGAGCGTGAATTCCCCCAACACCCAATGTTAGGATAACGAACAAATACGTGACTAACTTCATTTTATCCGAGTGTACTTAGACCCAACTCTAAAAGGAAACGTAACCTCCTCGTTGTACTTTACCTTCGAAACTTCCATCTCAATATAGCCAGTATCGCGAGGGCTGGTTATTGTAATTACCTCCTTCCCGGGAAACAACTGTTCCCCAACTTCCAAATATTCGGAATATCCAACTTCAATCGAAGTGGTATCTGAAAGTTTGTTCACCATTTGCCTGTTCATTTGATAGGAAACAGGGTCCAGCCAGTACCTGTAAATGTAGTCTATCTCACTATCAGCGCCTTCTTCGAGGGCTTTTCTGATTTTTCTTTTCGAGTGGCTGGCTGCCAGGTAAAAAACAGAGTCGATTGACGTGTCATACTTCTGCCTGTCCGAATTCGCATCTAACGAATCGGCTCCAATTGCATCTCCCACTAGCAGGTCCTGTAACATGTCGAAAGTAATTTCACTCCCCATCACACGGTTCAGGTAATCCACATCTCCAATGAAGTACTCTTTACGGATTTTATCAATGTACTTAACTGTGTCTGGCGTAATGAGCGTAATTATTACAGGCCGACCTAAAAACGTTATGGTACTCCAGATAGCGCTGTCCTTGCGCATTCTCATGCTTACTTTGAAGCTTTTTTTGTCCTCTTTCAACTCCGTATCGACAGCCAATCGGTAGGAAAGAGTTTCAAACTCAAAATCGTTCTCTGCCAGTTTTTGGCCCAGAAATTTATCGGTTTGCCCCTCTGGTCGTTCATATCCCAGATTCTTTTTTGACTTACAGCCGTAAAGTGTAAAAACACCACAAACAACAGTAAAAGCCAATAACCGGAAAAGCATCTGTGTATTACTCAATGTAACGCTTCTCTTGTATTTTTTGGTCGATCTGATCACTGGCTCCACCTTTTTCCTTTGCTTGTTTCCAATAGTCGAGTGCTTCGGTTGTTTTATTCAACATGAAAAGCACGTCTCCGTAGTGCTCCAATACCGTGCCATCTTCTTTACCCCCAAAATTCATCGCTTTGGAAAGCCAAATTTCCGCATCTTCATACTTTTCCTGTTGAAACAGAATCCACCCGTAAGTATCCATAAACGATGCTGAGCCTGGAATTAACTCATTGGATCTTTTTGACATCGCCGCTGCCTGATCCAGCTTTTCCTTTCGCAGGGAAAGGTAATAGGCATAGTTGTTCATTACGTATGCATTGTTAGGATCATAGGTCAACGCCTTATCAAAGTTCTTATCAGACTCCTGATGCTGCTTTAAATCGTGGTGCGCCTGAGCAATGTTCTGGTAAAATTCGCTCAACAGGTCGTCGTTGTCAATGACATATTCTTTGCCAATATTCAATATTTCAATTGCCTCTTCCGGTTGACCTAATTGAAGGTTGGCCAGACCATTAAAAAAGTAAAACGAAGGCTGGTTGGGAAACAACTCATTGGCCAATTTGCTATCCACGAGCATAGTATCGAACCTTTGAAGTTCAGACTCTATCAACATTACCTGGTTCCAAATTGCAAAATGATCCGGATCCAATTGAACGGCTTTTCTATATCGCTCAAGCGCCAGATCCTTCTTACCATCCCGATAAAGGAAATCTCCATAAATGGTGTGCATTTTTGACTCATTGGAATCAACCACGTCCATTATGCTCAACAAATCATAGGCTTCTGCAAGGGTTTGTTGATTGCTCTCGCTTTGCGCAAAATAGTGCATCATCACTTGCATCTTAGCATCAATTGGCACATCTTCGGACGTCATGGCAATACGCAGTTCCTTCTTGGCTCGCTCCGAATCACCATGGTACCTGAAATAATCGTACAACGAAAGTCTGACCAATCCGTTTTGTGGGTCTTTCTCCAGCAATCTCTCGTAGGTTTCCAAAGCCTTTTCCGGATTACCCATTTCTTCATAGGCTTCTGCCAGTATCCCCAGGTAAGAAATTTCACCCGGATAAGCCTCGATAAGCTTTTCCAATTCATCAATGGCCTTTTGGTCTTCCCCTATTTGCATGTATAATCCATGTTTTTGCATAGAAAGTTCCGGCGATGTTCCCAGAATTCTTTCGGCTTCCTCGAAGGTGTTAAGTGCATCTTTATTTCTTCCCAGTCGCAATTGAGATTCTGCTAAGGGGAAAAGGTAATCTGCCTTGTAAGGATTGAGTTTTCTGAGTTTGATAAATTGAGTAACGGCATCCTCATGTAATCCATTGCTTTGATACAACAGCGCCAGCTGTAAGTTATACCATTCGTTTTCAGGCTCTAATTGAATGCTTGTTTTTGCAGCGTTTATAGCCAATGATGGCCTGCCCTGATAATTATACAAGGCGCTTAACTGATAATGACATGCGCCACAATCAGGATTGATCTGCAATGCTGCCAAAAACTGTTCAAAGGCTTCCTGATAGTTCGCTGTGGAAAGGTGCTTGTTCGCCTCGTGAAATATTTCACGAAATCGCTGATCTTCCGCGTAGGAAAGTTCCTTCTTGCCATTGCCAGGTTTTTCCCTCCCTGCATCCGCTATTTGTTTCTTCGGCGTACAAGACAACAGCACTAACTGGAGTGCCAAAACCAATAATATGTAACTTCTTTTGTTCAGAGTCAGATTTTCTGTTGTGTAAAATCGCCTATACTTAGATCCAACGCGGTTCCTTCCAAATCCACCTTGTTGCCTATCATACTATTCTCTATAACGCAGTTCTTTACGTTTGAGTTCGTTTGCACGATAGAGTTTTTTATAACACTCCCTTCAATAACGCTATTCTCTCCAATTGATACATGCGGACCTACTACTGCGTTCATTAGTTTAACATTTTCTCCGACGTAACAAGGCGGAACAACCACGGAATTAGATATTTCTGCGGTCGGAGAGACGATTTGTTCGTCTTTGATAAATTCTAAAACCCGTTGATTAGAATATACTGTCGCATTCTTATTGCCACAATCTAACCACTCAATAACCGTTCCCGGTTTAAATTTGGTCCCCTTCTGTTTCAGGTTTTCCAGGGCGTTGGTAAGCTGGTATTCTCCCTTTTCCCTGATGTCATTATCCAGCAAGTATTTTATCTCTTCTCGCAACTGGTCTCCATTTTTGAAATAGTAGATTCCAATAATGGCCAGATCTGAAACAAATGTTTCCGGCTTCTCTACAAAATCAGTAATTACCCCATCATTGTCCAGTTTTACAACTCCAAATGCTCTTGGATCCTCAATTTGTTTCGTCCAGATGATTCCATCAGCATCCGCATCAAGGGTAAAGTCGGCTTTGAATAAAGTGTCGGCAAAAGCCACCACAATGTTGCCGGATAGCGAAGGTTCCGCACAATAAATTGCGTGGGCAGTACCCAAAGCCTCTTCCTGGTGATAGATTGTGCCTTTCGCTCCTAATCTTTCTGCAATTCCTACAAGGTCCTTTTCCACCTGGTCTCCAAAGTCCCCGATGATAAAAGCTATCTCTTCTACTTTTTCACCACACACTTTGGTGATATCTTCCACAAGTCTTTCTACAATTGGTTTCCCCGCCACAGGCACAAGTGGTTTGGGAACTGTTAACGTATGAGGCCTTAATCTGGAGCCTCTTCCTGCCATTGGTACGATGATTTTCATTCTTTTGTTGTTGGTTGCCAGTTAGTAGTTCTTGGTTGTTGTTGTGGAAAAGCATCAACTATCAACCAACAACTACCAACCAACTATTTCACTCCGGTACTACCAAATCCTCCTTCTCCACGGGTGGTAGTGGTTAATTCTTCTACTTCCTTCCAGCTAACCTGTTCGTGTCTGGCAATGACCATTTGTGCTACTCTTTCACCATCTTCCACTACAAATGATTCATTTGATAAGTTGACAAGCAAAACGCCTACCTCCCCGCGATAATCCGCGTCAATGGTTCCTGGAGAATTAAGGACTGTGATCCCTTTTTTATAAGCTAGCCCGCTTCTTGGTCGGATTTGTGCTTCATAGCCTGCATCAAGTGCCAAAAACAGGCCTGTTGGGATAAGCTTTCGCTCAAGCGGTTTCAAAGTAATTGGTTCTTGCAAATTCGCACGCAGATCCATTCCAGCACTAAGCTCTGTTTCATAGCGCGGTAATTGATGTTTGGATTTGTTTATTATTTCCATCCTATAGTTCAACTATCCTAAATAAATAGAGGGTTTAGACACTTTGTTTAGGGTATTCGAAGGTATCAATTTTTTACTCATCCTCGGATATTTCGAGATCCGGTTGGAACCTTTTAGGAAGTTTTGGCCGTTCAATAAAAATCACAATTGCAACATACGCCAGAAGCAATGCCGTGTGATATAAGAACATTCCCCTGGTCATGCCTTCGTCAGGATTAAATGGCCAGCTAATAAAGTAAATCAACACAGCCATCCCGATGTACAGGAATATTTTCCTCAAATTGTATGGAATTGGATAGTGCTTTTGGCCCAGAAAGTAAGATAGCACGGTGAGGAAAACGTAAGTAGTTAAGGTTACCCATGCACAAGCTTCGTAACCATAAATTGGAATAAAGACATAATTGCCCGCTACCGTAATTACTGCTGCTATTGCCGCCATAATGGCTCCGAACTTGGTTTTTTTGGAAAGTTTAAACCACATATTCAAATTCCAGTAAATACCAAGTGAGAAGTTTGCAAGGAGTAGAATCGGCAATACATCCAGCCCCTCCCAATAGGTTTTTCCGATAAAGTATTTAAACACATGTAAATAGAGAATTACAATTAGGAACATGATCGCCACGGCGATAACGAAAAACGTCATGATCCGACTGTACATCAATCTGGAACCCTTTTCTCTCTCCCGATTGAAGAAGAATGGTTCGGCCGCAAACCTGTATGCCTGAAGAAAAATAACAATGATCATAGACAGCTTATAAACTGCTCCATAAATTCCATTTTCGGCCTGCGCGATCTTGAGGGCAGGATCATGCGCCAGTCCCGACAGAGTTTCAGCCTTGTAAACCATTTCCTTTAGCATGATCCGATCTATAACTTCATTAATACTCCCGGCAAAACCAAATATTACCAGGGGCACCGCATAGGGAAACATTTGTTTAAACATCGCCGAACTGAACCGGAATCCTCCAAAGCCAAATTCTGGTAAAAGCAGTAGTGCTTTTATCCCGCTTGCTATCATATTGGCTATGAAAATATAGCCGATACCAATTTCCGGATCGTAAACCGCATTGATTAGTGCATTGCTATTGTTCTCATAATTCATGTGACAGTACACAAGGAAAAACAAGATCAAACCAATGTTGGAAATCACACTGGTAATGTTGATGAAGGCAAACCTGCCGGCACGCTCCTCCGATCTGAGTTTGGTCATAGCTATCGCCGAAACGGCATCTAATGCCAGTATAACCCCGAGCCAACGGATGTATTCGGGATGGTCACTGTATTTTATCCATTCGGCAATCTTATCCGTTACTACCCATGTGGTAGTGAGAAACAAGCCAGATAAAACCATAACCGTTACCAAAGCAGTGGCAAAAACAGTTCGTCTGGAGTTACCTTGCAAAGTGGAGTAACGGAAGTATGAGGTTTCCATGCTAAAGGTGAGAATGAGCATCACAAAAACCATGTATGCGTATAGCTCTGTAATCTGACCAAACTCAGCCTGATCAAAAACTTTCTCATTGGTGTAAATAGGGGTTAGCAAAAAGAACAAGAACCTTCCAATCATTCCGGTAAGCCCGTAAATGGCAGTTTGTCCTGCTAACTTTCTGAGAATGCTCATTTAAAAAGGGCTTCTTGCCCAAAGCAAAGTAACGAAAGGGGATGCTGCGAAATTTCTTAAGAAATGTTAACTATCAACACGTGACTTTGAATAGATCAATTGTGCACCGGTTTTTGGTGATCGAAATTTCGAAAATAGTGCAATACATAACCAAACATAAAAACGATCAGACCTAGAAAATAGAATGAAAGGCTCTGAATTGCAGGAGTTACTGAAACAACTATTAACCCAACTGCGGATAACGTGCAGATAAGCAGTAACTTCTTTCCTTTGGGGTTGTTAAGAACCTCATGAAATGCTACGATCATAGCAGGTAATAAAACAATGTAGTGGTTTAACCATGAGGCCGGAGAAATGATAATGATAGCCGCAAAGAATATGGAGGCTTGATAGATTAGCCGGTAGCCCGTTTGGACTCCTTTCTTCAAGCAAACCACTAGCAGAAGTACGACCAACAGCAATTTGATCACTTTTCCCGTGAACCTTGCCTGTTCAACGGTCATAATTCCGGCATTGAACAAGTTGCTTTGTTCAGCACCATGTAAGGCAAAGTTTCTTATCAAAATGGCATCAAGCGACTGGTTAGTGTGTGTCACCCCTGTGTTTGATGTTTGAACCTCGCCTCCCTCCATAAAAGGAGTTAAAACCAATTTATTCCAATCAACAAAATAATCTATTCCGTTTTGTGGGCCATAGAACAACATCGGAACGCAAATCATGAAGAACAAAGAGAACACCCCCGTTAGAACAGCTGCTTTGAATTTCTTTTTGAGCAGTAGAAAGAACCCGAATAATAGTGGTGTAGTCTTAAATGCGATTGCAAAACCTATTGATAATGCCGCCTTTGCTGCCTTGTTCATGTTTAGGTAATAGACTCCTGCCACAACCGCAAACATCATAATGATGTTCGATTGCCCAAGTTGAATGTTATCAAAGAAGATGAATATCATAGCGAATGGTGCCCAAAGCAATTGAAATTTAAATTTTGGCAACCTCCCGTTGATCAAATGATGAACAAGCCCTATTGTCCAGAAATAACAAAGAATAGATATAACAGTCCAAAGAATAATTGCAAACCACCTGGCGAATGGCGCAAACAAATTCATAATACAGTAGAAAAATGCGTTATACGAGTTATAATGCCCTTCAACGAATGGGCTCCTACCATGAAATTTCAGCTCGATTGCAGGGCCAACAAATGCGTTGAAATCTGATTTGTCGTAAACCCATGCTCTCAATACGGCCTGCACAATAAGTACACCAACAAAAAGAATAGTTAAAATCAGATACCATCTGTTATCACGATTGCCTAGAAAGGCAATTGTGCCCCTGTTTAAATCCCTGATTACCGCGATCATTCTATACCATGATTCAGCTGATTTTCGTAAAGAATCTACCCTCTATTCTCCAGGAAATTCCGGTTTTCTTTTCTCTATAAAAGCGTTTGTGCCTTCTTTAAAGTCTGCTGTTCCAAAGCACTTACCAAACTCCTCTATTTCTTTCTTGTACCCATCTATTCCGTCAACATACTGGGCATTAACTGAGCGAATCGCGCTGGCAATAGCCACGGAAGAATTCTTCACAATTTTTGAAGCAATCTTATTGGCGAGTGATAGCAATTCCTCCTGGGAAGTCACGTGATTCACCAGCCCCATTCTATAAGCATCTTCAGCTCCAATCATACCTGCAGTCATAATCAACTCAAACGCCCTACCCTTGCCAACAAGCTGAGCCAACCTCTGGGTTCCGCCATAACCGGGAATTACTCCGAGAGACACTTCAGGCAATCCTAATTTCGCATTATCGGAGGCCACCCTAATGTGTGAACTCATTGCGAGTTCGAGGCCACCACCAAGAGCAAACCCATTAACCGCCGCAATAACAGGTGTGGTTAAATTCTCAACCAGATTAAACAACTTATCGTGTCCGTCTGCACTCAACTTTTTACCTTCCTCTACAGAGAAGTGGGCAAACTCTTTAATGTCTGCTCCGGCTACAAATGCTTTTTCTCCAGATCCGGTTAATATGATCGCCTGAATACTTTTATCGGCCTCGGCAATTTTCAAAGCGGTACCCAGCTCACCTATGGTTTCTGAATTTAAAGCATTGAGTTGGCTTGGTCTGTTGATGGTAATGGTTAGAACTGATCCTTCCGAAGATATTAGAATGTTGTTGTACATACTGGTATTGTTATTCATTTTTTCTTGTTGCTTGTCAGGGTTTGACTGGTCAAAGGTAAATAAACGAGTAAGTACCTGCTAAAGATTAATTAGCCGGTAAGCTAACAAAGAAAGACGTTGAATTAGGAGGGTCGGATTCGAACCAAATTTTCCCCTTATGGTTTTCAACGATACTCTTTACCATGGCAAGTCCTAAGCCAGACCCAGAAGATTTGGTTGTAAAGTTTGGAACAAAAATCTTGTCCTGTTCGTCAATATCAATGCCACTACCGTTATCCCTGATTTCGACACGTACCTGATCACCCATCTCCTCCAGTATTACAATAATCTCTCCTTCCCGATCATCTGGAATTGCCTGAATACCGTTTTTAATGAGGTTATTAAATACCCTGGTGAGCTGTTCATCATCACCTTGTACAATCAATCCGTTGGTTTGTGTGTTATTGGTGAAATGGATACGTACGTCCAGTTCGCTAAATAATTCAATGGTTGATCTCAAAACCTTTATCAAATCAACCTCACCGATCTTTGCTTTGGGCATTTTCGCGAAGTTGGAGAATTCATTGGCGATGGTTGTTAAAGTGTCTATCTGCCTGATCATCTTATCAGAAAATAACTTGATTTTATCCGAAAAATCCGGATCATCAGGGTCGTAAGACCTCTGCAGATGTTGTACACTTAGTTTCATTGGGGTAAGAGGGTTTTTAATTTCGTGTGCCACTTGCTTGGCCATTTCCCTCCACGCACTTTCTCTCTCAGATTTTGCAAGTGCATCAGCACTTTGTTCCAACTGAGCAATCATGTTGTTGTATTCCATTACCAGATCCCCAATTTCGTCTTCTCCTTTCCATTCGATTGGTTCATTCTTTTTATTAATCCCAATGTTTTTAAAATTCTCACGGATCACCCTAAGCGACTTGGTAATGTAATTAGACAGCAAATAAGCCAGTACAAATACCACCAAAAGCAACACTGCATATACGATTAACAAAGACGATAGAAATTCACTTACCTCCTGTCTGTTTGTTGCATTGGATCTGGAATAGGGTAGGTTGACGATGCATATCTTTTGCCCTTCATCATTTTCTATATACGAAAATGTGGATAGGGAAACGTTCTCTTTTCCTTCCGGGTGTTCGTGCTCAACCAGCACATGACCCTCTTTTTCCAGTCTTTCAAGAATATCGTTTTCTATTGTTTCCAGATAAAAATTCGGATCTAATGAATCGATATTATGCCATTTGGAAGATTGAATAATCTGTCCGTTGTTATTGAAAATATTAATGTCAAATCGGTTGACTTTGGCAATCTCATAGATCTTATCAGCAAAATCCTTTATGTAGGTATCCAGATTTTCTTCCAGATCGCGGTCTTTCAGAAAGTAGCTAATCTCTGCGATAACTCTTTGTTCCTGCCGTGCCAAACGCTTCTGATGGTACTCCTGATTTTTGTTTTTGAAGTGGAAGTACGTGAAAACTCCTGTTACCACCATTGACAGTAACAGTAATACGACCATTGAAAAATACACCCGTGTTCTAAGGCTCGGATTTGTCAGCGACATGGAATAAAGTTAGTTTTTTAGGTGAGGCGACATGCAAAAATCAAGCCTATATGATTTGTGTTGATCCGTTAAAATTTCTGCCTGCCCCGAAACCGTTTTACCTAAATTTGCCCACATGATAAGAAAAACATGGGGGTGGATAGCTTTTGGAGCGCTTGCGCTTATTTTTCTTATCGCAGAATACCCCGGAACAGGCGACTTCGGAATTTTCTATAAAGCCAGCAAGGCTCTTGCCAATGGGGATAACATGTATGAACTGAGATACGGAGGTTACTGGCGCTATTTATACAGTCCGTTATTTGCCATACTGATTTATCCGCTCACCGGTCTTTCGGATTCGGGAGCCGCTTTAATCTGGAAAGCGCTGAGTTTCCTGATGCTTGCACGATCTTATTTGATTGTAGATAAAATGGTCATTCGTAAACTTGCCGTGGGCGGAAGCAAACACTGGCTGTACCTGGTTTCTGCAATTGGCGGACTCTATGTGATCTACCAAACCCTGCATCAAGGACAGATGACCTGCATGATGCTCTGGGCCATTTTAGAATGTGTTTACCAATGCGAAAGAAAGAAATATCCGCTCCTTGGTTGTGCCATATTGGCTCTTGCAATCAACATTAAACTCTTGCCGCTGGTAGCAATTCCCTATCTGCTTTACCGCGGTTATTTCAAGGCTACGGGTATAATTGTCGGCTTCCTGGCCTTATTCTTACTTCTCCCATCTTTGGTTGTAGGCCATGAAAGAAACATGGAGCTGCTTGCCAGCTGGTGGAGTTTGATCAACCCTACTACTGAACAAAACGTAATTGACCTGAAGGAATATGGCTTCCACAGTTTAACCAGTTTTATATCGGCAACATTTACCGACGTTGCATCTCCAGGACCTTCAAAACTCTATATGCCCCGCCATATTTTCAATCTCGATCATGAAACGGTTGGATACATTATTCGGGGAGTTCAACTTTTCTTAATAGCGGGAACCCTGTACTTCCTTCGTTCCAAGCCGTTTAAGCAACCGAGTGGCCCATTACACAGACTATGGGAAATAAGTTATCTGTGTTTGGTTATTCCGTTGATTTTCCCGCACCAGCAGACGTATGGTTTTTACCTGATACTTCCCGCCATTTTGTACGTGACGTATTTTACTTTTTTTTCAGCCGAACGCAGATCCTTGTGGTTAAGGATTTCACTTATTATCTGTTTCCTTATTTTGAATCTGGAAATCTTCCTGGGGCTTTACAAAGACTATTTCTGGCACTACAAAACCCTAACTTATGGTGTTCTGATTTTGTTGGTTTTGCTGGCAGTGTGCTCACCTTTTCGCAAATCGTTACAGGAACAACAGGCGGCCTAAACAAAAACATGTCCCTGGTAAAACCACCTTGTCTCCTTCGTCAAGCTCAGGATGACATGGTGGTTTGATATTTTTTAACCCTGGTTCAGGTCAAATGGCAATAACCGTCAACGCACAACCATCAACAATAAACTAATTAGTTACTCAGTGCTTCCGCTCCACCAACAATCTCAAGAATTTCGTTGGTAATTGCAGCCTGACGTGCCTTGTTGTAGTATAGTTTCAGTTCCTTCTTCAGCTCCCCGGCGTTGTCGGTTGCTTTATGCATGGCTGTCATTCGAGCACCGTGCTCAGATGCATGAGAATCAAGAATAGCCTTAAAAAACTGAACCTTCAAAGACTTAGGAATCAGGTCTTCTACGATTTCTTTCTTTCCTGGCTCGAAGATGTAATCGGTAGCCGGTGCTTCATCTTCTGACTCAGGAGGGAGAACCGGTAAAAATTGTTCCGGCACAATCATTTGAACGGCGGCGTTCTTAAACTTGTTGTATACCACCACCACTTTGTCAAACTTGCCGGACACATAAGCTTCCATGATCATTTCGGCAACTGGAGCCACATGATCGAAATCAGGGTTATCCCAAACCTTTTCAAGATCATTGGGCAACTCTCCGGTGTTGGTTTCAATTCCCTTACTTCTAAGAAGATCTTTTGCTTTTTTTCCAACCGTTAATACAGATACGTTCTTTCCTGCAAACTCATCTCTTTTCAGACGTTGGATTTCCTTCACCACGTTGCTGTTAAAACCTCCACAAAGACCTCTGTTCGAAGTAATCGCTACTAATAGCACATTTTTCACTTCGCGCTGAGCGGAGTATATCCCTTCGGACGTGTCCAGACTAGCACTCAGGTTACCCAAAATCTCCTGAAGTTTCTCGGCATACGGGCGCATATCTGTAATCGCATCCTGCGCTCTTTTCAACTTCGATGCAGATACCATTTTCATTGCAGAAGTGATCTGCATGGTAGAATTCACCGAGGAGATTCTGGTTCGTATTTCTTTTAAGTTCGCCATATAGTAGATTTAAGACATAAGATCGTTTCGCTTCGCTCAACTCTAAGACAAAAGACTGATTTCAATTGTCTTTTGTCTTAGAGGCCTGAAAAGGCCGATCTGTTGTCCTTTGTCTTTTTCTAATATTTTG
This sequence comes from Parvicellaceae bacterium, assembly GCA_965267315.1. Taxonomy (GTDB): domain Bacteria; phylum Bacteroidota; class Bacteroidia; order Flavobacteriales_D; family Parvicellaceae. The sequence continues at coordinate 1,029,435 of OZ253949.1, read as the reverse complement.
CTGTCAATTCAGCGGCAGCACTTTCAATTGCCTGAATAGCGCCATCGGTAAGTTTTCCTGCCTTCAATTCGGTCAAGGCACTTGCGTGCTTTGTTCTCATGAATGCAAGGAATTCTTCTTCAAATGCTTTTACCTGATTTACAGGAACCTTAGAGCAAAGTCCTTTGGTACCTACGTAGATAATCGCAATTTGCTCTTCTACCGGAAGCGGAGAACCTTCATTCTGCTTCAGAATTTCAACGTTTCTTGCCCCTTTATCAAGTACTGCCTTTGTAGCGGCGTCCAAATCGGAACCGAACTTGGCAAATGCCTCCAGCTCACGGTACTGTGCCTGATCCAGCTTCAATGTACCTGCTACTTTCTTCATAGACTTGATCTGCGCAGAACCACCAACCCGAGATACCGAGATACCTACGTTAATTGCCGGCCTTACCCCGGAGTTAAAAAGATCTGACTCAAGGAAAATCTGACCATCGGTAATCGAAATCACGTTTGTTGGGATATAGGCAGAAACGTCTCCCGCTTGTGTTTCGATGATTGGAAGTGCGGTAAGAGATCCGCCTCCTTTTACTTTGTCTTTCAATGTTTCCGGCAAATCGTTCATGTTGGCAGCAATCTCGTCAGAAGCATTCACCTTCGCAGCTCTTTCAAGAAGTCTGGAGTGCAAGTAAAATACATCTCCCGGATAAGCTTCACGCCCCGGAGGTCTTCTAAGAAGAAGTGATACCTCACGGTAAGCAACTGCTTGCTTAGACAAATCATCGTAAACAATCAGTGCAGGCCTACCAGTATCTCTGAAGTACTCACCGATTGCTGCGCCGGTAAATGGTGCGTAGAACTGCATTGGTGCCGGATCTGCTGCATTTGCTGCAACAACTACGGTGTAATCCATTGCGCCAGCTTCTTCCAACTTCTTAACAATCCCGGCTACAGTAGAACCTTTCTGACCAACTGCAACGTAGATACAAAATACAGGCTCGCCTGCTTCGTAAAATTCTTTCTGGTTGATGATGGTGTCTAGAGCAACGGTTGTTTTACCAGTTTGTCTATCTCCAATAATCAACTCTCTTTGTCCTCTTCCGATTGGAATCATTGCGTCAATTGCCTTAATTCCAGTTTGAAGTGGCTCATTTACCGGCTGTCTGTAGATAACCCCCGGCGCCTTTCTTTCGATTGGCATTTCAAAAGTTTCTCCTTCAATCGGACCCTTACCGTCGATTGGGTTACCAAGAGTGTCCACTACTCTTCCAACCATTCCTTCACCAACATTTACCGATGCGATTGTTCCGGTTCTCTTTACAGTGTCCCCTTCTTTTACATCGTTAGATCGCCCTAACAATACCGCACCAACGTTGTCTTCTTCCAGGTTCAATACAATTGCTCTAAGTCCGTTCTCGAACTCGATCAACTCCCCTGACTGAACATTGGTAAGTCCATAAATACGTGCAATACCATCCCCTACTTCGAGGACTGTACCCACTTCTTCCAATTCTGCTTCAGACTTAAATCCGGCCAATTCCTCTCTTAGGATTGCTGAAACTTCTGCTGGTTTAACTTCTGCCATTTTATGTTGTTTAGATGAAAGACAAAAAGATCGTTCTCTGCGAGAACTCTAAGAGAAAAGACTGTTTTCATTGTCTTTTCTCTTAGAGACCCCGAGCACTCGGGGTCGGTCTTAAGTCTTTTCTCTGGTCATTAATTTAATTTCACTGTATAAGAGCTACTACCAAGCAACTCCTTTCTTAAATCATTTATTTTCTTAGCGATACTGGCGTCGATCATTTTGTCGCCAATTCGCACTACAAAGCCTCCAATAATATCAGGGTTCACTGCTTCTTTAAGCTCTACCTGGCCTTCCACATGTTTTTGCACGAGTGTCAGCACCTTTTTTCTAGTGGCATCGTCTAAAGGAATGGCGGTAGTTACGTCTGCTACAACCAAACCTTTTAGAGTTTTGTACTGAGCCTGAAAGTCTTCGGCGATACCATGAAGTAGTTCTTCCCGCTTTTTGGTAACCAGGAGATTAATAAACTTTGCGGAGATTTCACCGACTTTAGCAGCAAACACCTTGTTTAGCACGTTTAATTTCTTGTCTGCCTTGATAACCGGGCTATTCAGCAATAGCCTCAACTCCTTGCTTTCGGCAACTGTATTGGCGATCAAAGCCATATCGGTATTCACAGCATCCAGCTGAGATTTCTCCTGTGCAAGGGCAATCAGTGATTTGGCGTATCTATGTGCGGCTATTTGTCCTGCCATAATTTTAAGTTAACAACGAAAGGTTTTTCCTTCGACAAGCTCAGGATGACAACCTTTCTGATAAACTTAGTTTAGTGTTACCTCCTCTATCAGGTTGTTCACTAGTTCTTTTTGCTTTGAGTCGTCGGAAAGTTTTTCTTTCACAATTTTCTCAGCTACCTCAATGGAAAGTCCGGCCACCTGAGTTTTCAACTCACCAATAGCGGCTACTTTTTCCATTCTAATGGTTTCTCTGGCTTGCTCCATTATTTTTTCAGCTTCAGACTTTGCAGCCTCCTTAGCCTCTTTAATAATGTTGTCTTTGGTTTCTCTGGCTTCTTTAAGAAGAGTATCTCTTTCCGCTCTGGCCTCGTTCAGCAAAGCCTCGTTGCTCGATTGGAGTTTTTCCATTTCGGCTCTTGCTTGTTCTGCAGCTGCCAATGCTCCTTCGATGGATTCTTCTCTTTTCTCAACGGCTTTGAGAATTGGTTTCCACGCTTTCCATCTTAGCAACAGAAGAAGCAAGATGAATAGCACCGCTTGCCAAAAAAACAGTCCGGGAGAGAATTCGTTTAATAGTTCCATTTTTCCTGAGTGTGTTTAATTTTTAGTAAAAGGATTGTTGTAACCAACCGTTACAACAATCCTTTAATAATTTGGTTAAGATTATACCGCGAATAATGCAGCAAACCCAATACCTTCAATAAGCGCTGCTGCAATCAACATCGCTGTTTGAATTTTACCTGTAGCTTCAGGCTGTCTTGCAATACCTTCCATTGCAGACGCACCAATTCTACCAATCCCGATTCCAGCACCAATTACAACTAATCCAGCACCAACAATCTTAGGGATGTATTCTACAGTTTCTTCCATGATTATTTATTTTAAAAATTAAACGTTTCCATACTTAATGTGCCTCTGCATGATGCTCCTCTACCGCCATTCCAAAATATAACGCGGATAACATTGTGAAGATATATGCTTGCAGGGCAGCAACTAACAATTCCAATAGTCCAAGTACAAAGGACAATACAAATGACAAACTTGACCCAAGCCAGTTTTCAACTGTTATTACCATAACTAGTAACGATCCCAGTACAATGTGGCCCGCGGTAATGTTTGCATAAAGTCGAATCATTAATGAAAATGGCTTGATAATGGTTCCTAACAATTCGATTGGCATCAGAACAAATTTCATTGGCACAGGAACTCCAGGCATCCAGAAAATATGTCCCCAGTAATGCTTGTTACCGCTAAATGTCGTAATCAAATAAGTCATCAGCGCCAGGAATGCTGTTACCGCCAAGTTGTTTGTAACGTTAACTCCAAGTGGAGTTAACCCGAACAGGTTAACAATCCAAACGAAGAAAAATACCGTTAACAGATAGGGCATGTACTTTTTATATTTCTTCTCCCCGATATTCGGAATTGCGATATCATCACGCACATATAGAATAACTGGTTCCAAAAACCGACCCATTTTCTTTGGCATTGCACCGGTCTTGTAATGCCTTGCCATTCTTGTAAACATTACGAACATGATCAAGAAAACGATCATGATAAATGCCACGTTCTTCGTGATAGAAAAATCCAAAGGCTTCTCGTTTAGAATGACCGCTCCTTCAGGCAACCCAATATAATGCCCTCCACTATTCTCCAAATGAGCATCGTCCGACGAATGTGACTCCCCGTGTGTATTACCAAAAAGAACTTCGCCAAATTCGGTAACAACAGAATCGCCTTCCCGTCTCTGTACAGAGTATTTTACCGTACCATGTTGATCTGTTTTGTATACGGTTCCGTGATGAACAAAGTAGTAATCACCTCCACTTTCGGCAATCTTGCTACCATACTCAAACTTAGAAGACATGAAACATTTTAAACCACCATCAACCAGTATTACAGGAAGGGGAAATGCCACAAACTGTTCTTCATGATTATCTCCTTCGTAGTGAAATAAAATAAAATCATGTGGGTCTTCTTTTGCGTGATGCTTAACAAACTCACTGGCTTCTGCCTTTCGATCTCCAGATTCTCCAGTATTTTCGTGCTCAGTTTTTGATGCAGTGGCAATATTCGAAATCGCCATAAAAGCGACTATCATCCCGGCAATTAATCTACCTCTCATGTGCATTGTTTCTTTATCAAGGTTGATAAAATCGGCGCAAAATTATGAATTAAATGCCACCCACAAAACCTTTTTCGCCCTTTAATTCTCACTTCTTTAGGGTATTCTCCTTTCTGGCATTGTCCTGTTCTTTCAATATTCTACTCAATGCGACAATTTCAGCTACGAGTGCCACAAAATAGGGGACGAAAAAACTCAGGAACTCTATTTTAGTAACCTGATCATCGGCTAAATAAACAGGCCGAAAGCCCAAAAGAAAGACCGCAACCTTTGCGAACGAATAGGCGAAGAATATATAAACAAGGGTTCCTCCGGCCGTTTTGCTCATGAAAACCAACAAGAAGAAGCTTACTATTGCAAGTCCGGCATTTGCCAGATAAGCTTGCCAAAGCATTAACTGGTTTAAATCGTAATCTGCAACATCCAGGCAGAACCAATGAACCAATAACACCAGTCCGAGTGCTCCGAGAAGTATTAGGAAAAATCTAATCATCTTTCTTTTGTTTCTTCTCTTCGTCATTCAGCTTGTTAAGTTGCTGCACAACACTATATAACGAAATGCACACTGCAAATATGGTTAGACCCATGGTCCACCAGTTCTTGTTGGATGGATACTTTTCATCCAGATAGCGACCAAGCCATGCGCCAAGAAAAATTGTGCCGCCCATTTGCGCGGCGATTCCCATTAACCGAAGTGCTCTGTTTCCGTTGCCCTGCGTTTTACGCTTGTCAGAATCAGGACTCTTCTTCTCCTTCTCCATCGTCTTTTTGATCTGATTTATACATCTGGTACATAAACGAAGCGATAAAAGCAGACATGATTCCAAAAATGATCATGAAAATAGGCCAGTCCAGACGGAAATAGTCGTCAACAAAATACCCCCCAACAATTCCGGTAACAATTACCAGAATCATCTTGATTAGTACTGTTGTGAAATTTTCGGGGTTCCCGATTGTGGGCCTGTTGCTACCCCATGGTTTTCGGGGTTGCTCGTCTTCGGACACCTTAGGTTCTTTGAAATTATGCTTCTACTTCGGCCGCCAGTTCAGGCTTTTTCGCTTCTTCCCGCGCTGGTGTATGTGCGGTTGTCTGCTTCACCGAACCTCCCATGTTGCATGATCCCGTAAACGTAGCTCCAGGTTCAATCGCCAACTTATTGGTATAAATATCACCGAGTATCTTGGCCGTAGTGCGCAAAGACAATAATTCGTTCACCTTGATCTGACCTTCAATGGTTCCTTCTACTTCTGCATTGCTGCAAACAATATCCCCTTTGATTTTTCCCTTCGGCCCAACAACCAAACGCCCCTTGGTTTCAATGGTTCCATTTACCGTACCATCTATTCTGATGTTACTTTGCGAAATGATTTTCCCTTCGATAACGGTTCCGTCAACGATCCTGTTGAGACGCTCCGGAGCGTTAATGTCCTGCTGTTTTGCCATGGTGTTGTTATTATTTCCCTTAAACATAGCTACGTTGCTTTCCGGCCACTAAAGTCAAAGCCACCGACCGGATCGTGCAAATATACGAAATTTGAATACGGGTTTGACATCGCGGATGAGCCAAAAAATGTGAACGAAGTGCGCTTGTTATCTGCCCTAATTAAAGGTCGAGATAATTTTTGTTGAAGAATGCTTTGTACTCGGCATCCTTCTTTTCCACTAACAACGAAGCGTAATTTTTAGCGGAGATTGCATAGAAGTTGTCGCCGGAATTGAAGTTCTTAAGCTGTGTTTTGTTTGCCCTAAACGCCGTATAGTAGTCCATCGCCTCTGTCTTGTCCTTGAAAGCCCTAACCATTACCACCTGTGTTTCAGGATTTAAAAAATTACTGGAAGTGGTAAGTCCTTTGGAACTAAATGAGCTTGAATTAAAGTTTGAAACATTGGTTTTAATGGGGTTGATGCTGCCGCTGGACTTATCGTGCACATAAATAAAGAAGTGAGCGGCCTCCGCATCGTATATATAGGTGCTGGTGCCTTCTCCCGCATCAATAACCGAAGTCGTATTTTTAATAAGGTCCATCGTTCTCTGCGCAGCCGTTGCCACATCGGAACCTTTGCAGTTCTTGATAACATCTCCCAATGCTTTTTCAAACGCCGCGGGGTCTAAGGCCGGGTTGGAAATTTTACCAACCGCCAACGCTTTGAGGTACATATATTTACATTCGTATTCTCCAAGAGTGGTGTCGCCTGCCATTTGATTGGCCTTAAGAATCACTGCGTTGTAATTGCCATATTTAAAGTCTTTGTAACACTGCTCGTACTCTCGTTGAACTACCGCTTCCTGTTCCTTCAGCTTCTCGATGTATTTTGGGTCTTTGATCAGCATGGCCTCTTGCGAGTCCGGAAAGTCCTTGAGCAATTGTTTTCGATGACGTTCTTTATTGATTCTAAGATCCAGCTCACCCAAACGGTATAGCTGATAAAGTGTTGACGGTGCCAAACGGGATTTTGGATAGCGGGTTATTAACTCCAGGAAGCTCTCTTCTGACTCTTTGTAATCCTTTAGGTCATCTTTGTAAACCACACCCTGTCCATAAAGTGCGTCCTGAATTAGCAAATCGCTTTTACGGTAATCTTCTTCGGTTTTGGGAATGTTCGCCAAATAAGTTGCGGGATTGTATTTCTCACTAACATTGGCATTTATGGAGTCTCCTTCTTCTCCATCGCCATTATTAAAGAAATTGGTCAACTCCTGGCTTTTATCAGATCGCCGCCAGTCATCTTCATTTTTTCGATCTCCCCATTTCTTCTTAAAGTCGCTAAATCCTGTTCCCCTTAACTGAGGGTTGTATGGCCAGAACTTTCCGCCTTTCGAAGCGTTTTGCGCATCTGCCAATGCCTGGTCGATTTGTTTTTGGATGGCTTCTTGTCTTTTGCGCTCCTCCTCTGCCTTCATATCTTCAATGATCTTCTGAACCACCTCTTCCTGCTCCGTTTTGCTCATTCGCCCAAGCCGTTGCAAACTATCTTGAAGCGCAACAGTCTGGATGTTTTCCACCAACTCTGTTAAACTTTTATTCTTGGCTATTATTTGCTCATAATCAGGATGATCCTTAGGTACTACTCTGGCAGTACTGTCATAATATGCCTGGGCCGGTTCATAGTTTTTGTCATCAAAAAATATATTTGCCAGCCTCAGATATGTTTTGGTTTTCTGATTAAGGTTGTCGGTACTGGCCTCCGCAGATTTTTGCAGGTAAGTAATTCCTCCTTCTTTGTCTCCTTCCTGCAAGTCCAAATCCGCCAGGGCGTAATAGATCTGATCGAGATACTCTTGATTCTTCTCGTCTTTCGCCATTGCCTCCAATTCCTCTCGAAGCTCGGCAGTATTGCCTCCACCCGATAATGCCCGGTTGATCTTCGCATAGAAAGTCATCTCATAATCCGGGTTCATTTTAATCACTTTAGTGTAATGCTCACTTGCTCCTTCTGCATTGCCATTCTGTTGTTCGATTTGAGCAAGAATAAAGTACAGTCTTGTTCGAAGTTTCTTCTTGGGCTTTTCGTCAATAGCCTTCTTCAATCGTTCCGAAGCCTGCTGCCACTCCTTTCTTCGGATATGCAGGTCTGCCATTACTATGTGTACATCCAGAGAAAGCTCCTCTGGAAACTCGGCAGGTTTGTTTTCCTCGTCATCTTTTGATTTCTTCTTTCGGCTCTTTCCACGAGACACCTTGTACCTGCTGGTGGCTCGTTTCCGTTTCTTTTTCTTCTTTTTTGAAATCCCTAACTCTTTGTTTCTGTCCTTCTCGCTTTTATCCTTTTCAGCTTCTTCTTCAAGCTTTGTTACCTCCTCATCCAACTTGATCAGATACTTCGCCGCACCATTGTAGTTCTTAGCTTCGATTAACGTTTTCGCCGCCCAAAGCTTCGCTTCAAATGAAATCTCTTCCGTTTCATACTGCTCCATGACGTACTCAAACATGTCAATGGCCTCTCCATAATCCCGTTTGTGAAAATGAGCCTGACCAATTACCATCCAATTATCATCAATCCACTTACACCATTCCGTTTTTGCATGCTCTCCTTCCTTCTTTTCTGGCATAGAGTGCTTATTGATCACGGTGGCACACTTCTTAATAGCGGTGTCCATAGCCGGGTACAGGGATTTGGAACCTACGTCATCTGCATAAATGTAAATCGGAATAATCCTGGTATAATCCTCTTTGTAACTCTCTTCGTATGTGAACAGAGCTTCCTTTATGAGTTCATTTGCATTGAAATAGCCATTGTACCGGGCCGTAGTATTATGAAAGGTACGATTTAACCATGCGTCTTTTTCGGTAGAGCATCCCCATACCAAAAACACAGCTAACAATGCGATAGCTGAAAAATATGTCGCAGATCTTCTGTTAAAGTTCATTCAAAGTTGCGTCAATCCCGGGAAAGCCCATTTGGGCATACTCCGACATGTTATAACTCGAAACGAGCAAAAATATTTTATTTTCCTGAGAATATTAGATGAAAGGCGAAAGATCATTCTCTTTGAGAACCTAAATCAGGGTGCAATCTTTCGTCTTTCATCTTAGCCAGAATTCCCGATATTTGTTGCCTCTCTTTGAATACATTCGGAGGGATTTGGCCTTATGGCAGACGAACAAACAAAGAAAATATCATTTCTGGAACGCTTGCAGCGCAAGTCGCGCTATGTAAAGTTGAATAGTCAGACCTTTGAAGAAGAGAGTTCGTTTACTTTATCTCCATTCAACGTAATTATTTACGTTCTATTTGGAGTGATTCTGGTCATTGGGTTGTCTTATGTGTTGTTCTCCTACACCCCCATGAACTCATTAATCCCTAACGTGCCCAGTTCATCCAGTGAAAAAGAACTATTGGCCACCGATAAGCAAAATCTTGCGCAACTTGACAGTATGGAGTCTTCTACGGAAGCCCAAATACGGTATAACAAAAATTTGATCGCCATCCTTAACGGTAAAACCATTGAGAGTGTTGATGATGTTGCTGCTCCCACTGATTCTACTCAGAACTACGGGGAGATTGAGTTTAGCGAATCTGCCGAGGACAGTATCCTGAGAGCACGAATTGAAGCAGAAGATCGATTCAGCATTTACGGAGAGGCTCCGAGTGAGGAGCGAGATGATAAGATGAAAGGCGTATTCTTCTTCACTCCTCTAAAAGGAGACATCACCAACTCTTTTGGCGGTAATGCCGGACATAATGGAATTGACATTATCGCACCCGAAAATGAAGCGGTAATGTCTACTCTGGACGGCACCGTAATTTTTGCAGGCTGGACTACCGAAAACGGCCATGTTATTCAGGTGCAGCATGCTCACAACCTGGTAAGCATCTATAAGCACAACTCGGTTCTTCTAAAGACAGAAGGAGACAAGGTAGCAGCTGGTGAGCCCATTGCAATTGTTGGAAACACTGGTGATTTATCTACAGGTGCGCACCTTCATTTTGAGCTATGGTACAATGGAAATCCGATTAATCCGCAGGAGTTTATTGCTTTTTAGTTGATTACCAACCCTTAACACCTGACTTAATAATAAGTTAATTGGTCAGCAAAATTCCCTAAGAATGCGCTTGTTGGCAAGAAAAACGTAGATACCTTCGCAGTCAACAACTACCTAAATGATCAACAAAGACCTTCATAAGATATGGGAATCGATGCGACTCCGATTCAAATCGCACCCCTGGCACGGAGTAAACATAGGAGATGAGGCTCCCGAAACCGTGACTTCCTTTATTGAAATGACTCCTTACGACAATGTAAAGTATGAGATCGATAAAGACAGCGGGTACCTGATTGTTGATCGTCCGCAAAAATTCTCCAACATCGTGCCGGCACTCTATGGTTTTATTCCCCAAACGTACTGCGGAGAAGGAGTTGCTGCACTGTGCATGGTAAAAACAGGCAGGCGAGACATTGTAGGTGATGGTGATCCTCTTGATATTCTGGTTTTAACTGAGCGCAACATTACACATGGAAACATTCTTGTGCCGGCCATTCCGATAGGAGGCTTTAGGATGATTGACGGAGGCGAGGCTGATGACAAGATTATTGCGGTTTTAAAAGGAGACGAAATTTACAACGAGTGGCAGGATTTGGCTGATTGCCCGGACAATATCGTTGATCGACTAAAGCATTATTTCCTAACTTATAAGGAAATTCCAGGCGGGGTTACTACCAAGAAATGTGAAATTGCTGCCGTTTACGGAAAAGAAGAAGCACACCAGGTAATTCGGAAAAGCCAACTGGATTACACCAACAAATTTGGCGATGCAGAGCAAAAAATGTCGGCTTCGGTAATAGAAGCTTTGCAAAACAGTAAAATTATTTAGTGGATTTACAGGAGTTTTCGGATAAAATAAAATCGCTTGCGCGTGAAGGTAGGATTGGTGTTTCTGATCGCGTTACCCTTTTAGATGAAGGGAAAGCTCTGGGGCTAAACAGAATGGCTATAAACGATATGATTGACAAAGCCATTGCCGAAGCCAGAAGTGGCGCCAATGAAGAAGCAGCGTCTGTCGATCACGAAATCGATCCGGTGAAGGTTCCAACGGAGGTAGAGCTTCCCACCAATGATATCCGCACGGATGATCTTCCTGAGCAAAATGTAGATGCCCCACCACCAACTGGTGTAGAGTACGAGCCCAGCATAACACCTATTCAAACACCGGAAAGCATTCCCACTCCGACAACAGGTGATCTCGATCAACAAATTGAGGTGGAGGAAGTCAAGAAATTTGAGGAATCCATTGATCCCGTAACTCCCCCGGAAACAAACCCCGATGCTGTTGAAAGCAGCAAACAGGCTATGGAAGATGCCTTGCACGAAGTAAAGAAGCAGGCAGGTGAAAAGAACGAAAGCTCATTCGAACAGGAGGTACAACAAGTAGAGCAGCAAATCGATAAAGCTCTTGGACCTGATAATAACGATGAGCCTGATCAGAAAAAGCCACCTGCCGAGGGAGATTCGCCTTTGGCGGAGGGATTGCTCGTTTTTATCGCCGGTATTATTGCAATCATTTCGTCAGGCACTTATCTCGCAATGTTTATTTGTATTGGCGGATTCGTTCTCGCCTTTAACGGAAGAAAGAAGGTAAAAGAGCAAGGTGCAAAGGAGTTTTTACCAGCGCATCTAAGATTTCTGTTGATAGGGAACATCTTGCTTTGGATAGGTTTGGGACTGTTTGTTTTTAATAATCTGGCGAGGATTGTCAGCTTCTTTTAACCTTACGTAGATTTCGTTAGGGTCTCCACTACTAAGTTTTATCAATCGGTAAAATAACCTGGCACGTTAATTCCAAGACCCACAGACCATCTGGGAAGTTCGGGTCTGTCGCCCATTACGAAGTCCTCCAGACGGTACTGGCACATAATTGAAACCGGACCTATCCCCAAATACCCAATCAAATTAAAATCCTTGAACCGGTGAATTCTTCGGTCCACGTATTTCTTATTTGAAAGAATCGTTCCTGTAGACCTTCTAAAAATAAGCGGGACTTTATAATTCACACCAACATCAATCCAAAAGCGCTTTCTGAAGTCGTAATAATCCCATTTTATCCTGAGCCTGGTCAATACCTCAACCCCACTACTCAAATAAAAATATCGTTCCTCAATTCCTCTGATAAAAGATAGCTTCATCTCACCCTGATAGAATGCTCCTAAATCCAGTGTGCCTTGTTGTCTAATGAAAAACCCGGAAGTCATTCCCGTAAAGATTGAAGGTAGTGTTGGTTGAACCATACCGGCATATCCGCAATACAAGACACCTGCCTGATCATCGTAATAAGGTTCTCTGGAGGTTGTATCAACCCTCCGATCATGAACGTAGTATCCGGGAATTCGAATAGATATATAGTTGTCAACTCCTGCTTTCACCTCCAGATTACGGTTAATCTGCACCGTATCTGAATTGTATAGTATGTACCCTGTATAGAATCCGATTTGGAGCGTGTCTCTTAAATCCAATCCATACGACTCCATCCTTTCGCTGATAACGATCTCTTCTTCCTCATTTACAAGCACAAATGTGTAATCCTCAGCTTTTCCCAAGTGATGATCCGAGATGGTTATTACCACAGGGCTTTTCTGGCAAAAACCAACAATCGGCAAGCAACAGGTCAGAATAAAGAGGATTCTCATACTTATAAGAACAGTGAGCCCTCCGCGATTGTTACTTTTATTTACAATTCCATTTTAGTTCTGACTGTGAAAACTTCTTAGACAAAGGCTATTTCTCTGACATATGTGTATCGAGAATTTCAGCAACACCTATCTCCACGGCCTGTTGATTCTTGACGACCTCATTGTATTCTTCTTCCGTAAGTTGCTCTTTTACATGAACCTCCACTTCTTTCAGTGGCTTCTCATCCGGTGGCTCGGGGAAAATGTTTTCTTCTTTAAAAATTCTCCTCGCGACCACCGCTACCTCGTGCGCCCCCAGATAATTGCCCTCTCTATCCAACAAATAAGCAATGGCTATCAACCCGTAAGGGTCTTCTTCGGTTCCAGGAAAATGTTCTTTCCGTAATTCATAATACCGTTTGATCAATCTCCTGGCTTCCTGAAAATCCTCTTTGGCTGTTGAAACAAACGACTTGTTAAAATGATCAATCATGTACATTCCTTTTTCGCCAATCTGATTACTGATCTCCATACTTTCGTTATAATACGTTTCCGCTCGATCCAGATATCCCATCAGTCGCCACATCTCTGCATTCATGTGTGCTCGCTTCATCATCCATTTCATATTTCCGGTTGATTCAGAAAGTGATTTCAGCTGATTACTATACAGAGCAAGTGCCGCTGTATCATGGCTCCTTTGCGCGTTTCGACATAAACTGGACAGGGCTCCACCAATTAAATCCGGGTCTTGTACTTCTTGGCCAAATTCCAGTACTTCTTCGGCCAATTCGACAGACTTCTCGTCATCTCCTTCTTTGAATAGTTGATAGGCCTCTTTTAGCTTTTCGTGGTGCTTCTCGTGCTTTTGGGATTGATCTACTTCAATGGTTCTGGTAGTGAAGTCTGTTTCGGGTTGGTTGTTGCCACATGAGGATAAAATAAGTGCCGGGACGAATAATGAGATGAGTTTTTTCATGGGCAAAAAGTACAATTTAATTGAGATCTGTATAAATCAATCTGGCGTAAACCGATGGTTAGGTATTGCGCTAATTCGTGGTGGCAAAAAGCAAACAAAACTGAAAAGAAAAACCCCTCTGTTGAAACAAAATCTCAGAATTCCGTAAGAAGTAGTTACGCCATCAACGATCTACAATGGGATACGTGTGATAAGAAGAATGAATTGGATAACGAGAGATCGCTTATGGGTCAATGTATTGGTTGTTTGTTGCCTGGTGTTCTATTTAGATGGGGTCGCACAAGTTTCCTTGTCTACCAACACGGTAGATTACCAACTACTCGACAATTCCAGTAACCGTTATGTGGATGTAGAAATTCGCAATACCGGAAATGAAAAAGCATTTATTTTTCGCCTGGAAACACCGGAAACCTATTCTATTCGATTTTCTAACAAGACTCTTGAACCTGACTCGGTCAGGTATATACGCATCAAATACAACCCTGAAAAAACTGGGTATTTTGAGGATAAATTGCTGTTACACCTTAGTTCCAGTGCAGAGCCCATTCTTATTAAAACCAAGGGCTTTGTTACAGAATTTCAGCCAAATGCAAGTCCCGATTGCCCAAGTTTTGACCAAAAGGACATCATTCAGGAAACCAGCTTTGCGCTTACTGTTGAAGTAGTTGAAAAGTACACCGGCAAACCAATCAATGATGCCAATGTTAAGCTCATCCTCAATGGTGCGGTGGGTGTGGAACTAACAACGAAATCCAATGGAAAGGCGAGTCGTGAAGTTCCTCTTGGACTTTATTACTTCGTGTTCAGAGCTGAAGGATACCATGGAGAGGAGTTTATGCAGTACGTCAACAAAAACAACAACTTTGTGCGGGCGGAACTGGAGCGTTCTCAACCGGTAGAAGATACAACGGAATTCGAAGACGTAATCGTGGTAAATCCACCAGACACTACCGAATTTGAAAATGAAATAGTGATAAACACCGATTCTCCGGCAATAGATGATGATACGATTGTATCGGTCCCGGAGGTTATCGACTCATCAGACTTCTCCGTAAACGAATATGCCCCAAACAACATCGTTTTCTGTGTAGACATTTCTTCCAGCATGAAGTACACGGGCAAACTGGATCTATTAAAGGCATCCATGATTGAATTAACCGAAATGCTTCGCCCAATTGACAACATCACCATTGTTACTTATGCAACGGAGGCAGAAGTGCTCATGGAAACCACCTCCGCCGGAGACAAACAAAAAATTATTGAAGCGATTCAATCACTGGAAGCCAAGGGTCATACTGCTGGAATTGCCGGAATGAAACTTGCATACTCCAAAGCTTGCAACGGTTTTATACACGACGGAAACAACATGGTAATTATGGCTACCGATGGCGGGTTCAACCGCGGAAAAGGAAGTACAAAGCGTCTTGCCAAAAAATACTCCAGAAAGGACATTAAAATGAGTGTTGTGGGTATCAAAAACACCTACCGTCACGAACAGGCAATGCGCGAAGTGGCTGTGGCCGGCACAGGGCACTACGTAAAAATTAAGACGTATGAAGACGCACAGCGTGCATTAACTGAGGAAATAAAGAGTCAGTCGTCTATTAATGGATTGTAATTCGACGGTGAGAATTGCTTAATTTGTAGTAATGAAGTCAACCCTCATCAGGCTGATCAGTGTCACTTTGACTTGTGTTGTTTCGCTGGCCGTTAATGCTGTGGATGTTAGCCAATTGAAGGATCAGCTTCGCCAGGCGCAAAACGATACCATTCGGGGCAGAGTTTTATTGGATCTGGCGTCTCAATACAGGCACACCTATCCCGACACGTCCAGAATGTACGCCGATTCAGCGTATAAGCTTGGCATCTTGTTGGAAAATGACTCCATCCTGGCCGAATCATGCCTGAAGCTTTCTATGCTCTACGGACGTAATGGGATGTATACGGTTAGTTACGATTACGCTCTTGAAGGTTATAAGCTGGCAGAACAGTTTGGTGTGCCAGATCTTCACGCAAGAGGTTGTTTGTCGATGGGGAATGCTCATTTGGAAATGTCTGAGTGGGATAGGTCCCGCACTTACTTCAAGGAATGTGAAGAAATCTTACTCAATTCGGGCGACAAGGAGTTACTCGCTTATTGTTATTCAGCTTTTGGCAACACCTATTATTACGAGGAGCGGTTTTCCGAGGCATTAACCTATTATGAGAAAAGTACCGAGCTTGCACTGCTATTCCCCGGGGAACGAGTAGTGGCGTTCTGCTATGCCAACTTAGCCAATTGTCTTCGAGAACTAGGAAGATTTGAGGAAGCGCGCGGTTACTTTACCAAGGCAAAAGACTTTTATTTAGATAAAGGACACACCAGCAGCCTGTACCTGTACTACCTAAACATGGGGCGTGTTGAATTTGCCGAGGGGAACTATGAAAAAGCAATTGAGTACTATAACTCCTGTATCAACTTTGGACAAGGATATATGCAAATGGAAGATGCAGTATATGCTTACGAGGGACTGGCTCAGGTTTTTGCGGCTAAAAACGACTTTCGTTCGGCGTACATGTACCAGTTAAAACACGAAGCCCTGGGGGATAGTCTGAATAATGAAAAAGTTCGTGTAAAGGTGGCTCTGATGGAAGCTCAGCACTCTATGGATAAGATACGAAAAGAATTGTCCGAAAAAAGACGAAAACTGAAGCTTGCCGAGTATCAAAGTGAAATCCAGGATCAAAAACTAAAGATACAAACTGCAAATAACCGCTTGTTATGGTTGGGAATTATTGCATTGATAGTGATCCTGTCTGTGGTTTTTTACGGGTACAAGCAGGTGAAAAGGGCATATCTCTACCGAAAAGAACGTCAGCAAGCCATTGAGGAGAAAAACCGAATTGCCGAACAAGCGCTAGAACAGAAACAAATTTTGATGAGGGAAATTCATCATCGGACAAAAAATAATTTACAAATCATATCCAGTCTGCTAAGTCTGCAACAAACATCCATGGCAGATAACTCTGCAGCCGAAGCAATGAAGGCCTGTCAACGAAGAATTAATACCATTGCGGTGTTGCACGAAAAGTTATATCAAAACCAGGATGTCGGAACGGTAGACATCAAACAATATTTGGACTCTCTGGTGGAACAACAAGTTGGATATCTGGGAGACAGTTCCATCAAATATTCGGTTACGGGCGACCATCATGAAGTACAAATGGATACTGCAGTTTCGCTTGGGTTGATTATCAATGAACTCATTACGAATTCCCTGAAACACGCCTTTACCGCTACCAGCGAAAAATCCATAACACTTACCATTGACCAAAAACCAAATGATTTTTCCTTCACCTATCAGGATAGCGGACAAGGCATGCCACATGATTTTGAACAGAAGAAAAGCAAGTCTCTAGGTTTTGAAATTATTGATTCTTTGACCCGCCAACTAAATGGAAAGCTAACTTACCGGTTTAAGAATGGGAGTGAGTTCAGACTATCGTTTCCTAGTTTAAGTTGAATAGAATTCTATTCATAGTATTTGTTGTTGTAGGCATCTTCATTCGCTTCATCCACTTCGGTGAACAACTCGACGAGCCTCACGTTTGGCGTCAATCGGATACAGCACACTACATCCACGATTTTCATGAAAACGGAATAGACCTGCTGGAGCCTGCTGCATGCTGGATGGGAAACTACGAGGCCCTGGTACTTGAATTTCCTTTGCCGGAAGCAATCGCAGCTGTTGGCTACAGTTTATTTGGAGAGCACCATGTAGTAGCCAGAGTGGTTTTCTTTCTATTCTATTTGGGAAGCCTCTTCTTCTTTTATAAGATCGTTGAAGAATTGTCCGGCAAAAAACTCGCGCAGCTTGCTTCGGTGGTTTATCTTTTTGCACCGCTCAGTTTATTCTACTCGAGAGCCATTCATATTGATTTTTCTGCATTGTTTTTTGCACACGGAGCGGCCTCCCTTTTTATCAGAGCATATAGATACGAACGCTGGACACCCATGCTCTTCGGTTCTATAATGGCTGCTTTGGCCATGGTCATCAAAGCCCCTTATTTCTTCTACTTTGCCATTCCATTGGGGTATCTAATTGTAAAAGAAAAGCATTACAAATTCTTCCTGAAGTCCTCTTTTCTACTGTTACTACCGATGGCAAGTTTCTTAGCCTGGAGATATCATGCGGAGTTGGTCAATGGCAGTGCCCCAAATTGGGAATTTGTACCCGGCTACAGAAAGTTTGTCGCCAACGATCATTGGTATTATGGAAATATGGAGCAAAGAGCAGATATCAATAACTGGCTACTCGTTCTTAGCAGAATACATTTGGAAATTTTAGGCTGGATCGGACTGGCCTTCTGTGCGGTTGGAATCGTTTGGATGTTTATTAAAAAACAATTGTTCTACCTGCTGTGGTTAACCGGAACAATCGTTTACCTGTCTATTTTCTTTAACCTTAACATCGTCCATAACTACTACCAGGCCCCGTTTATTGCGATCGGTTCTGTATTGGTGGCTGGTGGCATCGTGTTCGTTTCAGAACGATTAAAAAAATGGTCGGTTGTGGTTTCATTGGTAATAATTGTTGGTGTTGCATGCGAATCGTTTATTTACGCAGAGTCCAACTACTACGAGCTGCCGGTGGTTCCAATGGAAATCGGAAAGGTTATTAGAGAAAACACCAAACCCGATGATTTGATTATGATCAATTATGCCAATACTGATAACAAGTGCCCGGTTTATTTATATCAGGCCAAACGGCGGGGTTGGCATATTCTTGACTATAAAATCCATCCTAACATCGTGTACGAATTAATGAAAGAAGGTGCGACCCACTTCATTACTATTCGCTCAAAACAAATGGAGGGGACGATGCAAGAATTTTTAAAGGTATTTCCGCTTAAAACCACTCCTTTAAAGGCAACCGGTCAGAACGTATTTGTTTACGATCTGCATGTTAGCCGTATTTGGGCAGATTTACCAGCAGATGAGAAACTCCAGTTTGTTGAAAAAGGCTTAATGCCATAAGTTGTTAAAATTGCTGGAGCTTCCAGGATAATTCTGGCACATTTTCAAGAGCCTTACCCAAAGGTAGTTGCAATGAAAAAACCCCAACTCGTCGAGTTGGGGTTCCAATTTATCTTAACATGGTAATCTTATTCTATCACCAGTTTCTGGGTAAACTGTCCTAAATCCGAACGAACCCGAACCAGGTAAATGGCTTTCTTCAATCCTTCCGTAGATATATACTCCATATGGCCTCCTCCAACATTATTTAATGTTTTGGTTGAAACCAGTTGGCCAAGACCATTGAGCAATTCCAACTGAACAGTACCTGCTATCTCATTGCCAAAATCTACCTGTATCTGACCTGTTGATGCAAATGCATCAATACCAGCTAATGCAACCTCATCGGTTACAGACGTTGCACACTCAAGAGCAGTTAATACTACAATTGTTCCAGATGTATTATCCGTTTGCGAGCAAGTATTCTCAACGGTAAGGTCTACGTTGTAAGTCCCCGCGGATGAATAAGTAACCGTTGGGTTGGCGGAAGATGATGAAGATATATCTCCCCCTGTAAATGTCCAACTAAAGTTGCTTGCTCCCGTTGAAATTGCACCGTTATAGGTAATGCTCTCCCCCGGGCAAATAGTGTCCGCACTTTCAAGGAAAGAAGCCATTGGCGCACTATCGTCTACCTCAATTGTTACATAGGTATCCGCCGAACACGAGCCGGTGGTTCCGGTAACCGTATACGTTGTTGTTGCCGTTGGACTTGCAACCGGATTATTACATGTAGTACAGGACAATCCTGCAGTTGGCGACCACACATAGGACGTTGCTCCTGAGGCGTTCAAATTGGAAGACCCTGATGGGCAGATCGTATCCTGCGAAGAAGTAACTGCCATGTTCGGTGTAGCATTAACGGTAACACCCACCGAATCTATATGGTAGAACCCACAACTATTGTATGCCGCCATGTACACGGTATGTGTACCAGCCACATCCATTATTACGGAGGGGCTTGGGCCACTTTGGAAAGGTGTTGCTGTTCCATTAATTGCCCAATCCCAGTTAACGGAATTTGGTGAACCAGTGCCATCAAAAGTCATATACTCCCCTTCACAAACCGGAGAGTTAGAACTAATTACTGCTGTTGGAGGGGTTGGTGTGATTCGAGGATAAATGTGGGTTACAAATTGTGCCCCCGAAACTGTTTCTAAATCTTGCCAGCTATTATCCGGATACAGCAGTGGGTTACCCGCCTCGAAGAACGCAAAGAACCTGTTTGGCCTGCCTCCGTCAGTAGTTACATTTACATTTCCGCAAGCAACGGTGTCTCCTGCCGCTGTTGCGTTTTCCAGCGAATAGCCCACGTAGAATGTCCCTGAAGAGACGGCAACTGGCGTATCAAAATCCACCTGTGTGATAAAGAAAGAACCGGCTCCGGCACTCGTTACATTGTCTTCTATTTCACTCAATGGAACATCTTGCGAATAAACCATTGTTCCGGGCTCTCCCGCATTGTCTTCCCATACCATGAGGGTAATATCAGAGGCAGCACTGCCCAACGTTGCATAGGCGAAATAGAAATCCGCACCCATTATGTTCGTTGGTCCAAATCCATTATACTGTTCTGCAAAACGGGTCATTCCGTATGCGTTGTGTCCGCTCAAATAACCATTTCCTCCTGTCCAGGATATGATACTAATCGCGTCCGTTGAAAGCGTATTCGAAATAGTATCACAGCCGGTAAGACCGTTTACCGTAATGTACCCGGTTTTGGTTTCCGTATCACTTCCGTTCGGATTTGTTACGGTAAGTTCTACCTGATAAACACCTGCCGTGTTGTAGGTAATTGCGGGTGGGTTCTGGCCTGTAAACGTAGATGGTGTTCCTCCCGTAAATGTCCACGACCAGGTATCAGGATTGTAGTAAGACAGGTCTGTAAAGTTCACCGACTGTCCCTCAATGATATTGAACAAGTCCGCACTAAAATCAGCAACAGGAGCCCAGTTCAACGTTGCAGAAACACAGTTCATCGCTGCAAGCGCGTTGATTCTCCCGTCTCCGAGCTGTCCGATATAACTCGGGTTTGCTGCGTCAATATTATCCGCCGTTGAACGAATACAAGTCTCAACATCATCCGGGTTTAATCCAGGGTTGAGAGAAAGCATAAGCCCGGCCAGGCCTGCCACCATTGGCGAAGCCATTGATGTCCCTTGTTTAAAAGCATAACCATTTCCTGGAACAGTACTCCAAATGGCACTTCCCGGAGCAGTTATATCAATCCAGGATCCGTAATTCGAAAAGCTTGACTTCGAATCTCCGAAAGTGGAAGAAGCCACCGAAATTACGTTGTTGTAGGCCGCCGGATAAAACTGTGTGGAAACATCGTCGTTTCCAGCTGCAGCTACACAAACAATACCGTTGGTATAAGCATAATCTATGATTGACTGAGCTGTTGATGAAGAACCACTTCCTCCCCAGGACATATTGATCACGTCCGCTCCTGAATTAACCGCGTAAACAATACCATCATATCCATGACTTACGACACTAGCAGAATTCGTGGCCTTAACAGCCATCAAGGTAACTCCATGTCCTATCGAAGCAACTCCCGTTGAGTTATCCGTGGCGGCTCCTGCTATCCCGGCCACGTGCGTTCCGTGATCATAGGCTGGCCCATCCGGGTTGGGGTCGTTATCCCCGTTCGCTACATCGTATCCGTTGACATCGTCCACATATCCATTTCCATCGTCGTCCAAACCATTTCCGGCAATTTCCCCTGTATTGGTCCATGTTACGGGACTTAAATCAGAATGCGTAATCTCAACCGCATCGTCTACAATGGCTACAACAATGTTGGAGTTTCCAATACCCAGGTTCCATGCGGACTCCGCACTAATTTGGAACAAGCACCACTGATCCGATGAATTAAAATCGGGATCGTTTGGCGTAAGGGTTTTCTTTAGCAACTCCACTCGTTCTGCATATTCAACAGATGAAGTGTTGTTTAGTACTTTTATCACTGCATCCACCTGATACGGGTCAGAAAGCGTAAGCCTGTATATTCTATCCAGCCCCTGAGCAGAGTTTTTAACATGATGATAAGGCTGTTCAATCCGGTCAAATGAGGTTGTTTTCTTTACTTCGGACAAAAACGGAACATGTTCAACGTTCAAATTTCTAAAGTCCGTTATAGCTTCCCCTGTTATTGGAAGAACCGTTTTAACAACAGCATCCTTTTTAATTTTTACCCAAATCTGCCCGTCCAGATAATCCGGATGAACTTCCTGGGAAAAACCGATAAATGGGAACAATAAGAGAGCCACTAGGCTCAAAACGTAGTTATTTCTCATAGTCAGTTGTTTACTTTGATCTGTACAATTTAGTGAATTGGCTTTCAATTACTTGAGCGGCAGCTGAAAATTTAACAGTTAGAGCAAAAAACAGGCAGATAATTGACAAATAAATGAAGGTAAGGAATTGAGGTGCTTGATTATAGGTGTGTGGATTTGGAGGCTTCTAATACGAAGCATATTTCAACCCAGAAGATTTACAAATTACTGCTCCTCAAACGTTCTTTTCTGGGAGTTCCATTTCAATGTAAAACTAGAGTCTGGCTTGTCTAGCTGATCATAACCCTGACTGATTTCAGTGAAAATCAAAAACCCTTCGAAAGCCCAGGTGTCAAAATTTCCCGCTTTGCTAATTTCAAGTTCGTCTTCGGTAACCACTCCGTTTTCAATCACTTTCCAGTACACCTTTCCGTTTGCTCCATATTCCATTCCTTCAACCACACATCCTTCACAATCTGGTCCGCTCGGACCATGGCCTTCCTTAAATCGTGTTGCTTCATAATTGTTGATTTCCGTGCTAACGAAGACCAAAACCGAATCATCTCTAAACAAAATTTCATCTGAATCAGTCCACTCCTGACCAAAGTCGTAAGCCATTCCCATTGATATTCCTCCGGAAAAACTATTAAAGCCTAAACCTTCTTGCCAACTACCAACGGAAATAATGCCTTGCTCCGTATTGTGCATTTCTTCCAGTCTGGTCAGGTTTACGTAAAGCTGTGTTTCTTGTGGGCTTCTGACCACTTCAGAAGCCTTAAATGGCAGAATCAAACTGTCCTTTACCCACTGTCCTTCCAGCGTCAGCTTATCCTCCTTCATAGTTGCGCCAATGGTTTCTACCTGTTTGCCGCTATCATTAAACACACGCATTTTAACGGTGTCAAGCCCAGAAGGAAACTCTGCTTCAACCTTGAAATTCGTGCCATTATTAGTGTAAACATAACGTCCCACATACACATCATCGTAGCCCCTTTTTTGCAGGTTGATCAAAACAGCGTTCTCTCCTATTTTGCCTTCGAAGTATTTATAACTCGGCCATATGACTTCTTCATTTGCGTAATCGTAATGCTCCTGCTGCGGGTTCATGTCGAACAATGGCGTCTCTTCCTCTACTTGCAATAGATCTGTAGTGTCTTCCACGATCTCTTGTGCCGGCTGGTTTTCGGCGACACCATCGGTCTGATCAGGCGCCGTACCACACGCCCAAAATAAGAGCAGTAGTAAAAAATAAGAGTGCCTCATGTTGTTTAAATTCGGATTTCCTGCCTGAATTTATGAATTGAATCCGCTACTTCGCCATAACAACACAAATTCATTCTATCATTAACCCATTAGCTTATCGTATCGTTAGCCCATTACCAATGAAAGACTATCTTTACGCTCCTTTTAAACCTAAAGCATGACTGAAGCATTTTGGATGAAGGCTGCTCAGTTGATTCTGAGTTTGTCGATTCTAATCGTTTTACACGAGATGGGGCACATGGTTCCGGCCAAGTTGTTCAAAACACGTGTGGAAAAATTCTACCTGTTCTTCAATCCGTATTTTGCCTTGTTTAGAACCAAACTGGTAAAGGGGAAACGTAAATTTTCCTGGTTTTCAAGCAGTTCTCCAAAGAATTGGGAGGAAGACAAAGAAACAACCGAATACGGTGTAGGCTGGTTGCCTCTTGGTGGATTTGTAAAAATCGCCGGGATGATCGATGAGTCTATGGATAAGGAGCAAATGGCAAAGCCGGCGGAATCGTGGGAGTTTCGGTCGAAAAAAGCCTGGCAGCGACTTATCATTATGATTGGCGGAGTTGTGGTGAATTTTCTCCTGGCGATTTTCATTTACGCAATGGTTGTATGGGTATGGGGTACTGAATATATTCCAAATGAGAACGCCAAATATGGTATTCATGTAACCCATCAGGAATTTGAGGGTGCCGACCAATTTATGGATGGTGATAAAATCATAAATGTCGGTGGAGAAACTCCTAAAACTCTCACGGATGTTACATCCTTGATAATAGTAGATGGTCATCGCGAAGTATTGGTTGAAAGAGAGGGAAAGCAAGTTACGGTTCAATTACCTGATGATTTTGACCAACAGGTTCTCCGTGTAGCGGAAGGGCCTTTGTTTATTGAACGGTGGCCAGCAGTTATAGACTCTATTCCAAACGGCACAGCCTGCGATTCAGTTGGGCTCTTAAAGGGGGATAGTCTGGTGTCCGTTAACGGCGAAGATGCTCGTTTTTTCTACGATTTAACCGTGCTGCTGGATAGTAACTCCAACAAGGTTGTTGATCTTGGTTTCTATAGAAAAGGAGAGTTCCGTCAAGTAAAAATTCCTGTCTCTAAAGAAGGTACTATTGGTTTTCACGCAACTGCAGCAAGCAAATCTTTAGGAACTGTAGTAGAACGTTATAGTTTCTTTAGCTCATTCCCTAAAGGCGTTGAGTTGGGGGTGGAGAAATTAACTTCTTACGTCAAATCAACAAGGCTGTTGTTTACCAAAGAAGGTGCTAAACAAATGGGTGGCTTTGGAGCAATTGGAAACATGTTTCCAGCTGAATGGAACTGGCAAGTTTTTTGGACCAATACGGCCTGGATTTCTATTGTGCTTGCCTTCATGAACCTCCTGCCTATACCAGCATTAGACGGTGGGCATGTTATCTTTCTTATTTGGGAAATGCTAACTGGAAGGGCGGTTAGTCAGAAAGTTCTCGAGCGCGCTCAAATGGTCGGCATGGTATTATTACTTGCTCTGTTATTATATGCCAACGGAATGGACTTAGCCAGGTGTACAACCGGCTAGATACTAACTTTCTCCTATTCATAACTAGACTTTAACGGCTTCGAGGCGGGGTGTCTGTGGATTATTTTTACTTAATCAGGCATAATGTCTGGTTTAAAAATGTCCGCATGAAGCAGGTTTTACTAGTGCTACTGATTGGTTATACCGCAGTTTGTTCTGCCCAAACCACCAACAACGACGGTGTTGTTACCGGAGAAAAAACCGATCAGGAAGCGTATATGGATGGGGCTGAAACGCAAAGCAACAAGGCCCTGGTCATTCCTTTTGAATCGAAGATGTACATGTCAAGTATTGATAAGGATCTGGCCGCAAAAACGGGCATGTCTTATCAGCAAATCCGGCAAAACATGCGCTTCGGACTTACCAACGAAATGTACATGACCCTGCACGGGTCGATGGAAGCTGTATCGCTAATGCATTTAGATACCGGAGATGTGGAAAAGGAATTGCAGTACATCTATTCCTCCATCGGTTATCATTATTCGGAAGTACCACAAGAACAACTAACCCCGGTAGAGGGTCAAAAGCCTGATGGCGATGCATCCGCCAAAGACAAAGTCAAATATTCTCTGAACAAATTCGTAAACAAAACCAAGGAGAAAATACAGTCTATTGGTGATGACGAAGAAGAGGAGCCCACTCAATCAAGTGGAATTCAAAATGGCGAGGTAGTAACCACTTACGATAACGCCGAGCGGTACATGAAAACCAGTATTCACAACCCTAACTTGTTGAGCCAGTTAAATCAAAAGTTTGGAGCAGATCTGTTCATTTTTATTAACCAACTTGATATTGAGCGTGCGGCCGACCCAAGTAAAAAAGGTCTTGGTTCGAATGAGTATAAAAGAAAAATTAAAGTTCATTACACCGTGTTTAACCTAAAGGGCAAAGAGGTAGCCACCGGGGCAAGTATTTCTTACTTTCCAAACAACACGAACGACATGAACATCATTATCAAAAGTCACATGGGTGCCATTGCGCAACAAATTGCGACAGAAGCTAAAACCCAGCCACTAATTGCGGCGGAAGACAAAAAGAAAACCGATACGAGAAGCGAGATAGAGAAGTATTAATTCATGGGTACGTACGAATTCATCATTGGCCTTTCGGCCATCATCATCCTTAGCTTTCTCTTCAACATTCTTGCCAAGAAAACTAACATTCCCAGTGTGCTTATGCTTATTGTGCTGGGAGTCGGAATTCAATACGCACAGGAGCTTTTTCCCGGTTACGGACTAAACTTTCAGGAGAACCCGCGTATCATGAATCAATTGAAGATTCTGGGTAACGTAGGATTGATCTTAATTGTTCTGGAAGCGGCTCTGGATCTTGAATTAAAAAGAGAGAAAATCGGAGTCATCGTAAAATCTTTTGTGGTGGCCATCGTTGCATTAGTAGCCTCTTCATTCTCCATTGCGTTCCTTTTGATGCAATTTTTCCAGGATGCCACGCTCTTGAAGGCACTGGTCTATGCGGTTCCGTTGTCCATCATGAGCAGTGCCATTATTATTCCAAGCGTCAGTTCACTTTCCAAAGACAAGAAGGAATTCATGATTTACGAGAGTACTTTCTCCGACATACTTGGAATCATGTTTTTCTATTTCCTGGTAGGAAATGCGGATGTAGAAAGTACCGGCTCTGTGCTACTGAACATCGGACAAAACATAGGAATTACCCTACTGATCAGCATTGTTGCCAGCTACGGTTTGGTTGTTTTATTCCAGCAAATTACCAGTCAGGTAAAGCTCTTTTTGATCATTGCTGTTTTGATGATGTTGTACGCCATAGGCAAGTCTTTTCATCTCT
This sequence comes from Parvicellaceae bacterium, assembly GCA_965267315.1. Lineage (GTDB taxonomy): Bacteria > Bacteroidota > Bacteroidia > Flavobacteriales_D > Parvicellaceae. The sequence goes on along the minus strand of OZ253949.1, from coordinate 1,003,027 downwards.
CAGCACTTATCATCATACTGCTCTTCGGGATGGTTCTTAACAATACCGGACTCTTTTTTCGTGGGCCCTTCAAACGCTGGACCAACAGAGAGAAGCTCAAACCCATTTTTCACGATTTCCATGTACTAACCCTCGAATCAGCATTCGTTACCAGAACCTTCTTCTTTGTACTGTTTGGAATTACCATTGCATTACCCTCACTGGTTGATCTTAATACTGCCATCATTAGTGCGGGCGTTATTGCCTGCTTGTACATTGTTCGTTGGCTCATTTTACTTGCGGTGGTTCAAAAGAGCATTGTTCCCCAACTGTACATAGCTCCGCGAGGTTTAATAACCATCTTGTTGTTTTACGCAATCCCCAACGGTTGGATTGACTTTCATGGTGCCACCTTGGATGCATATGACCGGCATTATGACCTGCAGATAAGTGGTTTCGAGTCTGGTATCCTTCTATACACGATTCTCATTACCAGCCTTATCATGATGATATCATTAGTGGTGAATCGAGGGGGCAGGGTAAGAGATGTTCTAAAGCCAGGCATGATGGGCGGCGCAACTGCTTCCGACGATGCGCTAATTGATGATGAACCCGAAGCAGAATCTCCGGATTCTGGCCATGGCGACACATTGCCAACCGACCCCAACTCAAAGGAATAGCCAGTAAAACTTCGGTTTTCCGGGGTTTATCTGTACCTTTGCCGTCCAACTTTTAACACGCACAAACATGATTGACACATCCGTAGACTTTGGAATAGCGGAAGCGCTTCAAACTCTTGGTATAAAAGAAAATAATAGTGGTGCAGCTGCCGGTTCACATTGGTTTGCTACCCGGGGAGATGTAATTAATTCTTATTCGCCGGTAGATGGTTCGCTAATTGGATCCGTTACTTCTGCAACAGAAGCCGAATACGAGGCTTGCATTTCAAAGGCAGCCCAGGCTTTTAAATCCTGGAGAATGATGCCGGCACCACATCGTGGCGAAATTGTTCGTCAGTTAGGGGAGGCACTCCGAGAAAAAAAGGCAGCTCTTGGAAAACTGGTCTCTTTCGAAATGGGAAAATCCTATCAGGAAGGATTGGGTGAGGTTCAGGAGATGATCGACATCTGCGATTTTGCTGTTGGTTTGTCTCGTCAGCTGCATGGACTAACCATGCACTCAGAGCGTCCAATGCACAGAATGTACGAACAGTATCATCCTCTCGGGATCGTTGGTATTATTTCCGCTTTTAACTTCCCAGTTGCGGTTTGGAACTGGAACACCGCGTTGGCCTGGGTTTGTGGAGATGTATGCATCTGGAAACCATCCGAAAAAACTCCGTTAACTGCTATTGCCTGTCAGAATATTACTCAGGAGGTTTTTGAGAGAAATGATGTTCCTGATGGTGTGTCTTGCCTGGTAATTGGCGATGCGGAAATCGGTAAGCTAATGGCCAATGATAAGCGTGTTCCATTGGTGTCTGCTACAGGTTCTACCAGAATGGGTAAATCTGTTGGGGCTGCTGTTGGAGCAAGGTTGGGTAAATCTCTACTTGAGTTGGGAGGCAACAATGCTATTATAGTAACCCCTAATGCTGACCTGGACATGACCATTATCGGGGCTGTTTTCGGTGCCGTTGGTACTGCAGGACAAAGATGCACCAGTACAAGAAGGTTGATTATCCACGACTCTATTTACGACGATGTGAAAAACAAATTGGCTTCCGCTTACCAGCAGTTGAGAATTGGAAACCCGTTGGATGAATCCAATCACGTAGGTCCATTAATTGACAAAGATGCTGTGGCCATGTACCTTGAGGCAATTGAAAAGTGCAAGGCTGAAGGTGGAAATTGCGTTGTTGAAGGGGGTGTAATGGAAGGAGAAGGATATGAAAGTGGCTGTTACGTGAAGCCTGCTATCTTCGAAGCTGATAATAGCTACGAAATTGTTCAGCACGAAACTTTTGCTCCGATTCTTTATTTAATTAAATACTCCGGAGATGTTGACAATGCGATTGCCATTCAAAACGATGTTCCTCAGGGATTGTCTTCTGCGATTATGACCACCAACATGCGAGAGAGCGAAAGATTTCTTTCTCACGCCGGCTCTGATTGTGGAATTGCCAATGTAAACATCGGTACCTCAGGCGCCGAAATTGGTGGTGCTTTTGGAGGTGAAAAAGAAACCGGTGGTGGACGTGAGTCGGGCTCGGATGCCTGGAAGATTTACATGCGTCGTCAGACCAACACCACCAATTGGTCAACTCAATTACCTCTTGCACAAGGTATTAAGTTCGATTTATAGATATACAGAAATCACGGCTAATCTGGTTTACAGTTAATTTCTAATGATTTTTATTAAGGAAGGGGCTGCCTGTGCAGGCAGCCCCTTCCATTTATGTTGGTCTTGATCCTATCCATTGGAAGCAGTTTTACGTAAGGATTTTAGTGAATTGAGTTAATCCTTGGTCTCCAAAATATTATGAACCGCATTCGTATCATTCAGGTTCATTTCAAACTTCCCTGTTTCCAATGAATTCACGTAAGTATATCCTGCCAGTGTTAACAATAACAATGGCATAAGTACCACACTAAAGTAACTCCAATATAAGGTTTGGATATTCCATTTTGGGTTCAATAAAAGTGTAAGAATAGAAAACAACATGATCAAAATGGGTAGGGTCAGGTTCCAGAAAGAGCTAACTTCCAAACCATAAGCAACTGTTCCTGAAGGGTTTGTAAACGACACGAGCTCGCCAAAAACCGGGGTAAAGCCAACAGTCACAAAACCGGTATCTATAGATTCCTGAATGGTTCCCTGATGCACATCCAGTTCCATTCCTCCTGTTTCACCAAAGAATACATGCTCAAATATAGCCGGGTACGCATAGCCACTGCGGTCTACTATCTGAACTACCTCTTCGTAATGATCCTGAATAGGCATTTGTTGGTACACCGGATCTAACTCATTATCTACTATTAAACAAACTGCGCCAACGATATTTACTACTGCAATTATCTTGATAATTAGGCCAAGCGGCCCGCGCATTTTTTTAGATCGGCGAAGCAGTTCCTGCTCTTCACGTTCCGCTTGTTCTTTCCTTTGCTGTTGGAGTTTCTTTACGTGCGCAATTTTCTGTTCACGGGTTAGTTCTGGTCGTTTGGGTCTGGGCATATTTAAAATTTAAGGGTTCACTATTTATACGTTTTCATTGGCGTACTGTTAAATTTAGTGTACTTCCGGTAAATCCCTTGTTTATGTGCTATAATTTGATGACTACCGGTTTAATCCATTGAAAATCATCTCTTTTTTTCATCTTTGGTATAGCCTTTGCCTTCATCAAAAAAAAGACACTCATGAAATACGCTTTACTTCTTTTTGTTCTTACGGTTCACAGTTTTGTTTTTGCTCAATCTAAGCCTGATCGGCACTTTGCTTATGTAAATAAGAAAGGAGAAGTGGTTATTGATACCGATTATAAATGGGCAGACGACTTCGAAAATGGTCGAGCGCAGTTCAAAAAAGTGGTTCGCACAGGTAATAAGGCCTATTACAACTATGGTTTTATCGACACGAAAGGAAGAGAAGTAATTCCTGCTATCTACGAAAAAGTGTACCAATTCGCAGAGGGAGTTGATGTCACCTGGGTAAAAAAGCGAGGTGATTCAAAATTCATTTTGATTGACAAAAACGGACAGCGTGTCGGAAACAATGCATTCGAAAAAGTTGGTTACTGGATAGAAGGAATGTGTCAGGTTGGAGTTCCTGGGCCCGAAAAAGACTACAATGGGAATCCCTTATACAGACATGGCTTTGTGAACCTACGTTGTGAAATTATAATCGATCCTTCAGAGGGGTACATGGGTGCTCCGGCTTATTCCGATGGTTTAGTTTGCCTTGCGAAAGAGGGAACCGGCTATGGCTTTCTGGATAAAACCGGCAAGGTGGTAATTCCATTACAATACAAACAAGCAGGCTATAGTGGGTTTATAGATGGTTTATGCAGAGTTAAAAAGAACGGTAAAACCGGACTGATTGACAAAACGGGGAAATGGGTAGTAGAACCTAAATACAGCACCGTTACCAGCTTTAGCGAGGGGCTTATGATAGTGGCCCTGGGGAAGTCCGGAGGATATAAAGACTTTGGGTATTGCGACTTTAACAATGAGGTAGTAATTAAAGGGCCGTTCGACTCCGCAAGTCCATTTGACGGTGGTTTTGCCAGAGTGCGTAAAGGAGATAAAGATGGTTTGATAGATAAGGAAGGCAACATTGTAATTCCTTTCGAACACGAATCCGTATACAACAACATTACAGAGCGTGGCTATTTTAGGACATACAACGACGGAGAGTTCAGTTATTTTGACCGAACAGGAAAGCCTATCTCCGAGATGGAAGCCAAAATGTCATCCGACCTTGAGCCGGAGCCGTTTGCTATTTTCAACAGATCTGAAAAACAAGGTTATTACTACAACAAACAAGGTAAGAAAGTATGCGACCAGCCATTTTGCAGAATGGGTGAGTTTGGTCCGGAGGGCCTCGCCCTGGTTCAGCTTTGTGAGGGTGTTTCTTATAGCAGCGGTTCAATCTCAACACCAGCAGAAGATTCGAAAGAGGTAAGTTCAGCATTAAAAAAACCTCTGGCAGATTGGAGCAAGCACCACAATTCACAGTTCCACACAAGTTTTTCAGCACCCACTAAGGTTGTAGAAGAAGTAGTTAAGCAAAAGAATGGGTTGCCTCAGCTCAAAGCGAATGCAAGAACGAATAGTGTTCAGGTTACAGTTGTTGTTTCTGAACTCGCAAAGAAAATTTCGTCGAAGTCGGTGCCAAGAACTTTAGAAAAAACCAAGGACAAAGTGGCGGAATCCTTAGGGGCTTCTTCAACCAACACCCTTACTACTTCGATAAATGGCACTCAATGTCTTCAATCCCAACTTAGGAAAGATAAGTTAGTCTACAACTATTACATTGCCATTAAGGAGAAAACAATGTACCAGTGGATTCTGGTTACCGTTGGTGAAAACAAGGAGCTTTCAGAAGCCTTTTTTGAGTCGATTGAGCTGACGGATTGATGGGTGTACTCGCTCAATCAAACCCATAGTCTTCTCCCTTATCAACGGCTGGAACTCCCTCACTCATCCATTTGGGCTGTGGTTTGCCGAGCATGTAGTGATCAAAAAACTGTCGCATACGACGACTTAAATCGCGCTTGTTGGCAAGTTTGCGTAGGTTATGTGCATCTCCATTATAGTTTAGCATCCAAACTGGTTTTTGAAGGCGTCGTAGAGAAACGAAATACTCAATTCCCTGATACCACGGTACGGCCCCATCATTATCATTGTGCATGATAAGTAATGGGGTGTTGACTTTCGGCACGTGGAAAATAGGTGAGTTTTCGATGTAAACATCCAGGCTATCCCATAATGTTCCGCCAAGCCTGCTCTGACCCATTTCGTATTGAAACATACGGCTCAAACCACTTCCCCAGCGGATTCCTCCGTAGGCTGAGGTCATATTACTAACCGGAGCTCCGGCCATTGCACAACAGTATTTATCGGTCATGGTTACCAACATTGCCGTTTGGTAGCCTCCCCAACTCTGCCCCTGTAAGGCCATTCTTGTCGTATCGATCCATTCGTTTTGAGCCACGTAGTCCGTTCCGGAAACGATACAATCATAAGCACTTCTGGCCGGATGCCCATCGTAATACTTAATATCCGGAATAAACACTATGTATCCGTTGCTTACATATTCGGTTGGATAAACAATGGAAGCTGTTGGTCGCGGGGTGTAGTGTGCATGGATTAGTTCCGAATATGTTTCATAGAAATATACCATTAACGGATATTTTTTTGAAGGATCGAAATTTTCCGGTTTATACAATAGCCCCTCCAATTCGAGTCCGTCAAAACTTTTCCAGGAGATTAACTCTACGGTACCCCAATTGTACTCCTCCTGTTGTGGATTCGCATTACTGATTACGTTAATGTCTGCAAAGCTCATGTCGGTAACACTAAGATCTGGATACCGTTCAAATGTGCTGGTTCTTAGTAACACAGCATCAGATTCCCTAGCTTTAACCAGGTTCACGATTCTTGCATCCTCGCGAAAGATATTTCTGATCCCCTGCCTGCCTAATTCCCCGACCGCAGCTGCCTTGGTTTTGTGATTAAACCCCTGCCAGTATGTAACATCGGTAAGGTCGATATAATATTCCTCAGGATCGGTTTGCCAGTATCTGTAAGTCCACTCCGTAGCCCTGGTTCTCGTCAGATTTTGCGGAGGTACTTCGCCCTTCAGATTGATCTTCCAAACATCGTACTTATCATATAGAAGTACATCATTGTTTTTTGTCCACCCTGCAATTCCGTAATGATTTGGCGCCATTGGGTGATCATCGTCTTCATCGTCAAACCGGTATGGTATGAACTTCGTGATACTCCTGTCTTCCCTGGTAGAACAATTAACGGAGTGCCAACTGGTATCTTTTTGGCTGAAGTAAACAAACCACCCTCCCTCCGGTGAAATAGACACACTGTACTGCACGCGCTCCGCCAGTTTTACCCTTTCGCCCGTTTCCGTGTCGATGCGGTAGTAATCAAAAAACCATCCATCCCAGGACATGTCCTGAACATAAGGTTTCTGACTGGCTCCAAGGCAATACCGTCCGTTTCCATCCATCTGAGCCCAGACCGTGATGTCTTCCTCTTTGTCTCCCAGTTGAGTAAGCACGTTGTTGTTGGTGTGCCAAACGGCCAAATAGCCTTTCTTTTTATCCGCATCTGCAGAAAGTAGCTGTTGGGGCTGTAACCTTCCATCCTTATAGTTCCAAATGTCCACGTTTGCTTTTTCATCGTCTGGTATAGTGTCTTCTGCTTCTTCGTTTGGTTTGGGATAAGTATAGAAGTATAACTTTTTGCCATCCCGGGAAAAAAATGGAGAGTGGTGTTCGTTAACCACCCAGTCTTCAGGCAACCATCCTGCTTTAACGGGACTAACGATTTTCGTTCCGTCATACACTTTTAGTGTGTATTCTTTGACCTTTCCAGTATCAGTAGTGGCCAGAAAACCGAACCTGTTTTCATTCTCATCGAAGAAAATGCTTTGAGCACTCCCCGGCTGGTGATAGATCCGGTCAATTTTTCCAGTACTGCTGTGATACAGGTACACCGAAGCCGTATCCAAACTATCTGATACCGTGTAATTTCTAATGTATGCTCCCCACTTGCCGTTTTCAGAGATACCTGCTTCGTCGGCACGGTTAATTTCTACCCGTCGTCCGTCCAGAACGTTATAAATAAGATGTGGTTTGCCTTTGTCTTTCGGCTCAGGAACTTCTTCTTTTTTACGTTTTTTTCTGCGTTTCTTTTTTTTCTTTCCTTCGTCTTCCGGCTTAAACCGATCATCGTTCTCAAACTTAATCAGCACCCACTCCTTCTTAGCGATTTGATAGGAGGCCACCTGATCAAACAAGATTAATGAGTCGACTCCCCTGACCCAAATCGCGGCACTATCTTTCGGCAGATCCGATTTTTTGGTTTTCTTGATTTTGAGTTGTCTGATGGTGTCAAACGGTTGAACAATTTTAAAGACCACTATGTCGCCATTCGCACTCATTTTTGCTTTTTCTCCCCTGGGCACCTCCATTCCCTTTCCAGATCCCTGATCAACAATATGAAGGTTGCCATCGCCCGCAAGCGGGTTTACTTCGTAAGTAATGGTTTTCCCATTCTCAGAAATATTCTCGCCATCAATGTGATTCCACTGGTTATAAACCGTGTGATCTATTGTTTTCTTCTGGGCTCTAGCGTTCACTCCTACAAACACCAGGGACGTGAGTAGGAAGAATTGTGCAGCACCCAAAACCGTGAGCTGTTTCCCGTTAGTTCGCATTGCAAGCAGTTTATCGCGCTGTAAATAGTGTTGTTACCGCGCCGTGTTGACGCAAGATAAAAAGATTCGACTTATGCCGAAGTTGGTTTTATGACGGCAGTCGCTAAGATGGACTAGAAGTTGGCTCGGAGGGTAAGAGAAAAGCTACGACCCGGAGCAGATATTCCAGACGAGAACTGCTTGTAATGGTGATCGAGGATGTTCTCTATCGCAGCTTGGATCTGTAGGTTCTCAAAGGCCTCCACCGAGCCTTTTAGGTTCAGTGTGTACCAGGCAGGAGTCCCATCTTCGGTCGCTTCCTGAAGGTTATCTTCACCACTAGGCGAATAATCCACGGCGGGCTTAGCTCCATTGTATCTACTAAAAAGTGATACGCTCCACAACTTTCTTACCAAATTAATTGATGTTTGGCCATACAAAGGCGGAATATGCCCTAGCGGGCTGGCATTTGATAGATTCTGACCAAAAGTGTAGGTGGCGCTACTGGTAAAGTGAAAGGACGGAGAAAATCTAAGTTTTAACTCAGCCGTTCCCCCGACAATGTATGCATTAGCAGCATTGCTATTGGTTTGAATTCTTGCCAACTCGCCATCATACAGCAACGAATCCTGACCATTCAATTGATAGTCTACCCGAACGATCGTATTGGTAAGGTGCGTATAAAAAACACCTGCCGAAACCCTTACCATTTCTGCTTTTTGATTAGTGGAAGTTATTTCTTTCACCGTTTTTCTGAACGACTTTGAAAAACTAATCTCTCCATTGTAAGCGTTTTCTGGTTTTAACTGGTCGTTCGGCACAACTACTCTTCCGTCTTTCTCGAATACTTTACCATAGTCATCCACATTGGGGCTTCTAAACCCGGTGGAAAGAATCACATTTACATTACTGGTTGGATCTGGCTTAACGGTAAATCCGATACTACCTGAAAGCGCACCACCATTGAAATTAATTTCATTAAATGGCAACTCAACAAATGAAGTGTCCTCGAAACGAGATTGCAAAATGGCGCGCGAATAACGGATTCCGGTATTCAAAATAGAGTATCTGGAAAGTTTTCTGTCGTAGGCGATGTATGATGCCAGGGTACTCATAGTGCTTCCTCCATCCGGATATCTTGTAGAGTTGTCTGTTAGTTCTCCTGTTTCTATATTCTGTGAATGTGCTGATGACGCAACAATATTATGCGTTCCTTCAATACCATATGAAATGGAATGGATGGTATCAAATTGCTTGGTAAAATCGGCGTTCAGGCTAAAAACATCCACATCCTCAAACCGTCTGTTTTCCCAATCACTTTGGAACCGGCGGTTAATTCTGTCTTCATCAATGTTCTGGTATGCGGCTATAATACTTGCACGGCTGAATGCTCCGCCTTTATTTGTGATTTCTGTTTTAAGTGATGTTAAAAATCGTTTTTGAGGGCCATAATACCACTCCGCAAATTTGGGCAATCCGTCATCTCCGAGATCATTCAATCGGTCAAATCTAGCTACATTACTGGAAGTTGAGTATTGCGTGTTGAGGATGAAATTAAGATCTGAAGACGCTTTATAACGAATTTTTTGCATCAAATCGTACTGCTTATAACCTGTTCCCACCTGAAGATTTGGGTCTGGATTGAGAATGGCTGAGTCGGCACCATCAATCCGTTGCACATAATAGTTGAATTTCCCCCAGTCTTCGTAGCCATGTGCACGAACGCTTCCCATGCGTAAATCGCCGAATTCCGTGGCAGTTACCGATGCCAAGTAAGCCCAGTTTTTGGTGGCGACATTAAAATCAAAATGGCCCGATTTTTCGTTATTTACTGAAGTATAGCGAATCATTCCGCTTCCTCCGAAACCATCGAATTTCTTCTCATCTTTCAAAAGAGGTGTTTTGGTATGGAAATGAACGACCCCTCCCAATGCATCGCTTCCATAAATAACTGATCCAGGGCCAAAGTATATGTTGGTCGATGACAGCATGTTATTGTCAACTGTAATAGCATTTTGCAAATGTCCGCTGCGGTAAATAGCATTATTCATGCGCACTCCGTCTACAACCAATAAAATACGGTTTGCTTCAAATCCGCGTATTACCGGACTACCTCCTCCCGCCTGACTCTTTTGAACCATTACAGCCCCGGTCGCCTGCAACATATCGGCGCTGGTTTGCGCATTGATCTTTCGAATATCGCTTTCGGAAAGCAACCGTATCTGGGAATTCGTGCTGGTTTTCGGGGGGTCACGCTTTACTTCTACCGGTACCTCAATTGGAGCCAGAAATGAAACGTCAATCATAAACACTTTCATCCCATCCTTCTTCAGGTTCTTGAACGACATCGTTTTAGTGTGATAATTCTCGTGCTCAAAAACGAGCGAATCTTTTGGCGAAAAAGCACTTAAGTCTGCCTCGCCCAACAAATCTGTTTTTACCGATTTCGTATGCTCGGCATCAGAAATAACTACATCGGGAATGGGTTCATACTCTACCTCATCAATTACGCGCACTGTCTGCGCCGCTGCGCATAAACAAAGCGTGGTTAGCACCATGGTTAGGAGTGTTTTCATTCCATCAGTTCTTTCAGCACGAGATGCGAATTGATACTCCTCATTCCTTCCAGCTGCGTTTCATAGTATTCCACTAGCGTTTGAAGTGTTTTTCTCCGCAATTCAGTCGACACTTTTAGGCTGGTGATTGCTGCAAATTTCGTGCCTAAAAGCTGGTAGAGAAAAGATGCTTCTTCCGCAGTGCTTTCGCCTCTGCGCCCTGTTTTTGATCGAAAGATTCCTTCTTCGATATCCAGCACGGAGCCCGGCCTGTAACTACCCGAATCCGGCGAAATACCTAAAAAGCTACATAGTTGTAGTAAAAACCATAAATGTGCATTGGGATTTAGTTCTTCCTGATCGAACCTTATCAAAAACTCTAAAATGAAAGTGTACAGCTGCTTATTCGCCTCCTGATGTTGCAATGACTTAAAGAGTACTTCATTGAGAAACATAAAAACTGCAGACTTTAACATCTCAGTTTGCACGGTTCGATAAGGCCTCCAAATTTCTATTGATTTTGCTAAGTGAAGCTCTTTCTGTTCATTATGATAGTACTCAACGCTAACAATAGAAAGAGGTTGAAGCGCGGCCAGGTTTGATTTTCGTCCCTTTTTCCTTGCCCCCTTCTTTAATACGGACAACATTCCGCTTTGCTCGGTTAACAGCTTAACAATGACACTCGTTTCGGAATAATTCAGGTAATGGAATACGATTCCGGTATCTGCTCGTAGAGTGGTCATTTGGTTGCAATATTAAAAACTCCGACCAATATCCAACACGTTGGCAAATACAATTGCTGTTAACAGAACTATAGCCACCGAGTGTAAACAGATTGAAACCCAGTATTTCCAATTTTTTGGACTCGAAAAACCACGAACGCAAAAAATGAAGCCTATGATTCCCATAACACCTGTAGATAAGATGACTAATCCTAACACCGTTCCACGGAAACTCAGACTGCCCGGAACCATGGTAACAATTGCGCCAACAAACCATGTAACCAGAGAAATGATGGATAACGTAAACGCAGATTTAATTTGAGGGTTGGCGCGCTGCTTATGGTCGTCCTGATCCAATAAAAATGTGGTGTTAAAGAGACCCTCTAATTTACGATCGCAATTTTGGTAACCACAGCTGTAGAACCGTCGGAGCTGGAAGCGAAAACCAGATAAACTCCACTTGTAACTCGGTTGCCGTCATACGTCCGACCATCCCAGGTTGCCTGTCCACCAAATGAAGTGGTTTCATAAACCAAATTACCGCTTGCATCCGTTATTTTCACATCAGAGTCTCTCAGAAGACCCTTAATTGCTATGGTTCCGTCGTACTCAGGCCTAACAGGGTTTGGGTAGGCGTAAACCGAAGAATAGTTTTCTTGACCTTCCGTTGCGTTGTACTTATAGGAAACAATTCCGTTTAAAGTGCCAAAGAACACCTCTCCTGTTTCTCCATTTATTGCAATATCCTTAATCTCGTTAGAAGGAAGTGGGCTATTGGCTTCCGTGAAATGAAGGATTTGCTCGGTGCCATCCTCACTTATTAAATAAACACCGGAGGTGGTAGTACCAATCCACTTTCTGTTGGCTCCATCAATGGTAATGGCTGTAATACTCTCCGTTTCCAGCAATAATTGAATGTTGCCGTCTTGCTCAATCAGAATCTGTTGTGCATCGTAATCACCTCCCTGGAAAACCTCTGCTGGATTGTAAACCACTGCCGGCCCCTGATCGGTGCCAATCCAGAGTTCGCCATCCAAATCTATGGTAACGCAATTCACTTGCTGAGTAGGCAGGTTTCCCGTACCAAGACCTGAGTTTAAAATCTTGCATTGATCGTCAGTTGGGTCGGTTGGCGTTTCATTGTAAAAATGCGCATACACACCTGTATTTACTGCTGCTACCCACAAAATGTGATTTTCTTCATCAAGCGCAGAACGTGTTAATCTTGTAGTAGAGTTCAGGCTGGCACAGTTTAATGAATGCCAATTTCCTGAAGGGTCTTTCACACTTACCGGTGTGAGTGAATGAGAGTTGATTACCCACAAATTACCGTCTTCGTCAAATTGTGGTTGTGCCAATTCATAAAAATCCGTTTGACCTGTTCGTTCGGTAATTGTCGAATTATTTTTATTGTAACTGGTCACCGTTTCACCGCTTAGTTCCATTAATCCCATCCCGGATTTTGAACTGATAAATACATTGTCGGGATTACTTGGGTTGACCGTTAAATAGGTAAAGTCATAGGCCCGGGTGCTATCGAACAGAGAACCGGGGAGGCTAAATTTATTGAATGTTTTCCACCAATCGCCTCTAAACCTGTAAACCCCCTGCTGCTGGAAGCCATTTGTTCCGAGCCCCCCAAAGATAGAGCCTCCTGCCACCCATAAATCTTCCTCCATCACCGCGAATGAAAAGTTTTCTGTGTACAACGGCCCAATAGGAAGTATGGATTGTGCGTTGTAATTATCTATTGCCCGAATCAGCCCGTCAAAGGCAGTTCCCAGCCAGATTACCGAACCATCAAAGTAGGCATCGCGCAGTAATGGTGAATAACCATTATACCTCCACTGGTTTCGATGCCAGTTATTCACGTCGTTCAACACATTGGTATTGTACCCGTGTACCACCAATAGCTTGTTGTTATCCACTCGCATTCCATAAGTATCCTGCCCGGATTCGTTTGTGTCCAAAACCCAGGTAGCTCCTTTCAATGCATAAACCGTGTCATTGTCTGCCCCGGAGAGGGCAAAGCACGCAAACAAATCACCATTGAATTCCTGCAAATGCGTAACCGACTTGCCTATTTGCGGAAGATCAGAACGCAAAGTCCATTGTGAAAAATCTGATAAGAAGTTGTTTGACAAATCTGCCTCTCTAATTCCGTCGTCCATTGCAGCATAAATCATTGTGTCGTCCGTCGCTACATCGTAAACAATCTCCTGTGTTCCTCCGGCACCAATGATGTAGGTGTCTTTAACTTCTTCTCTGGAAATGTCAATAACTACAATCCCAAAACCCGTTGCGAGATATGCAAGACCATCAACGCAATGAATGTTGTAGATTTCTTTGTCTCCTGAGATGGAGGAATTTTTAATCGCAGACATGTTAATGGTAGTGGTGCCCTTAATCAGGTCTAAGTTTCCGTTGGCGTAACCAACTACTACTGTTTTGTCCTCATAGCTATAAGCCAGTCTACTAATCCCAAAGTCTGAAATTTCCTCTCCCTTTATGAGTTTTTCTATGCTGTTATCCGTGGTGTTGTAAGTAAAAATGGCATAAGGAGAAGCTGCATAGATCAAGTCTCCGGCCTGCACAACTCCAATCAGCTCATCGTATGGCAAGTGATCTCGCCAGGCGCCGATTTCAGGTCCCTGCGCTTTCGCGCCCGATATGACTATGCCCAGAAGGGCAATCAGAATAAGGTGTTTCAATGCAGAGTACAAACTAAAGAAATACGAATTTATTGTCAAACTTAATAGTAATGGCTTGTAAAGCATGCAAATTGACCCACTTTAAACATATCCGGATAATGAATGACACGGGAAACGATAATTCTGTGTGTGAATTGATTTGTATTGGAACAATCTTATAAATTTGCACCTCCCCTTATGTGGGGAAAGCGGAAAGGAGAAAGCAAAAAGCCACTTTAAGCTTTACTCTTTCACCTTTATGCTAAATGGCCCAGTAGTTCAACTGGATAGAATATCAGATTTCGGCTCTGAGGGTTGGGGGTTCGAATCCTCCCTGGGTCACGAGAGAAAGCAAAGCTCAGCACTTAGTGCTGAGCTTTCTTTGTTTAAGGACTGAGCGAACTCTGGTTCAGCGAAGAACTTAAATAAAGAAAGCAGGAGCGACCTATGGTCGCGAGTTTTGCTTTTTGACTGAGGAGTCGCAGAGGATCACTGGAGCGCTGCGAAAGTAATCCACCCTGTTTGACCAGCAACAGCTAGGCCCAACCCTGAAAGTGCCCACCCTTCACTTCTATCACAAGTTCCAAATTCTATTTCTTCGCTTTAACGGTCATTACGTCAACCTCTTCTTTCATATTATATCTCCACGTTGTTAATAAACTTAGGAGATCAGCAAAGTTGGCTACTATCCAGTCTTCATCTGAGATCTCGGAGGGCTTGTCATCGGTAATTGCATAATCTTCCTTTTTGGGATTTGCAATGTCGGTCCAACCAGCCCTCTTAATCAGTTCAATGCGTTCGTCAACTGTCAGATCAAGTTTAAAAACAGGATTATCCGGAGATTTACGGTTTCTTTTGAGCAGGCTGTTAAGCATCCTGTAGGTCGTTGTTATACGCTCTTTCGCCTCAAGACCTCTCCCAACACCATAAAAACGCTGCCTGCCTGCGGGGTGCAACTTAACCATTGTTAACCAATAGGCATGCATAATGGGTTCGTCCCTTTTTTCATGGCCTGGAGCAAAATCCGCCGTACCAACTTTCATTGCCGGTAGGTCCACAGTTAACGCACGTTCATGTAAGGTTCGGTACTGCCCTTCTTCGGCTGGATACATAAGTGTGCTAACAACTGAACCCACGTACCCAACGCCAAACTGAAAATCAACTTTTGGCTCCTCATAACCAGCTTGCCATCCGCTATAGGAATATTCAGGTGAATCCAGCACGAGAGAAAACCCAAGCACTTCGGGGTTTACGTCTGCCTGTTTAAAGGCATTTTTCGGATCCATATAAAGTTTAAACGGATGTTCATCCCCATTGTCGAATGAGTGAATGGGGAGGTTGTTTAACATGCCACCATCAAAATAGCCTCCTTTGTACATGTTGTTGTATGATTCCCATTTCGGTGCCCCGGGGGTTCCCGGTCTCAAGCCAATTTGATTCAATGTAAACTCGTATTCCAATTTGCTCTTGAATACGTTTGTTGTGACATGCACCGGAGAAAAGACTACTGGAAGGTTCATCGTAATTTCGGCCGCTGCCAATACGCTAAAATCAGGGGTGCGATCTTTAGAAAATTCTAATGGAATGCGGTGCGACATGTTCGTGCCTGTGATCCGTAAATCGCATCCTGTGAGAAAATAAAATTGTCTGAATGTCAAACGGTAGCTTTCCCACAATTCCTCAAGTTCCGAAAACATTTTTTTTGCATTCGCATCTTCCTGCGATTGTAGCGGCCCTTCATCGGTTAAATAAATCTCATCGTCTACAAAAGTGTTGTTGTATTCCTTCATTCGATCTACCATGTCTTCGTTAGTGAAAAGATGTTTTTGAAAGAATTTTACAAAAAACCTTCGCACCGGAGTTCCGGTGAAAAACCCTCCGGTATGATAAAGATTCCAAACGTGCCAGGCAAGCATATAGGATCTATTTGTGGCAGTTTCGGTGTAATGTCTGCCAAGGATTGCGTCTCCTATCGGGTTGTTTCGCGTTTTACCATTAACTAACTCTTCCTTGGTCATCTCATCAATAAACGTCTCTAGCTTCTCGATGAATTTTTCAACCACTTTGAGCTTTAAGAAACCTAGTTTAGAGTCGGTCAATATCTTCTTCGCCTTAGACTTTATCTTTTCCCACCCGGGATCTGTCCAGGCCCCGTCCCATTCATACTGGTCAATAACCGAACGGAAGTAAAATGCCTCGGTCGTATTAAAGTACTTGTTCGCATACGACGTCTTAGGGTTTGATCGTATTTCCTCCAGAACATCCTTAACGTCGTCCCAATCCATAAAACTATTCATGATATTGGTCTTCTTGGACTCCCCCTTTTCATTAACATAAGAGTGCTCTCCGGAGAGTTCTTCCATAACGTCCTTTGCTCTTAGTCCCAATGCTACACAAAGTGAAGTGAGTGCTCCCGCAGAGGAACCGGATAGACCTTTAATTTGCCCCGGCACCTGTGAAACGAATCCCAGAGGATTATCGCCATCCAACATAACAACTCGATTCGCCACATCCAGAGGCAGTAATTCAAGTGTTTCGAGAGCTTTTATTGCCCCAACGTAACACACTCCTTTACCTCCGCCCCCTTTAAAGGCAAGGTATTTTGGACCTTTCTCTGTCATAGGTGCCAGTGTTATTCACATTCAGGTAAGTCAAAATCAGGTAGCCCGGTTTCATCCAGGCCTCCATCCTGTTTTTGCAGAATAACCAGATTGGTTGGTAGTTTGGTCTTCCAGCAATCTTCGGTTTCAGGCTCAATGTTGCCTGCTTCGCTTAACTCTTCTTCAATAAAAGCACTTAATTTATCTGCTATTGGAGGATCGCCATGTTTCCATAGTTGGCCTGTTTTCAAGTAATACGCGAAGTGCTTTTCATAGCCCGGAGTTACAGGAACAACAATTTGCGCATTACCAGCGGTTAAGAAATACTCAAACAAAGGATCGTTATCTCGAATGTTCATAATATCTGTCCACTCCTCCTTTCGTGCCCAGTAATATGGATGAAATGTATAAGTCATTTGATTCCACTCGCAACACTCCTCAACAAAAGAAATTAGTTTTCCTTCTGCCTGCTGCATTAAGGGGTTGATCACATAAGGCTCCCCCGTAGGATAATTCCACATTGGACTTGGCTTGTTCTCCACAGAACTTTGTCCCCAGGGAAGATTGTACACTCTGATGGCATTAATGCATCCTTTCTTCAATTCAGTTTTGATTGTATGCTGATTGGTAAGGGGGTTTCTTCCTTTGATTTCCACACCCGTTTGAGCCATCAACTGGCTTTTGGCATATTCAGCTTCCTGCAGTTTTGTTCTGTAAGCTTCTATGATGGCATCGTAAGTATCTCTTCTCCAGCTATCAATGCTGGCATCCGTTGGCTTACATCGTACTATAATATTCGAGACAAACTGGTAGGCATTTTTCGTGTACGTAACTACTGGAATGTTGGTGCTCCGGTTTTGAACAAATTTGTAAGCATCCAGGTTGTCACTTACCTCCATGGTCTGCAAAGCTCCGTTGGCCCACTGAGGGTGAGACGGATTACTACCGGTGGCTGCTGAGTTCATGGGATCCGTGTAAAACACCATGTTCCCGATCCAAATCAATGATTGTGGGCCTTCCGTGTTTCGGTTCGTATCAAGTTCAAGAAGTGTTCTAACAAATACTTTTTCCGGTTCATAACCTGCAGGAATAACAAGTGTATCTATCTTTTCACTTTCGTACTCATTGATCCTTTCATTATTAGGTTTCCTTTGTTCATGTGGGGATCCGGTTTTTTTAACCGCGATGGAGGTTCCAACGTGAGTTTGCATAGTTGGTGGCGGATCTACCGCCGCATCATATATTGCCGCCCAAATGTGATAGTTTTCAGGGGTAATACTTTTGAACGAAGTAAGTGGATCAAGGCCAGGGTTCTGATCAGCAACTCCTTCAGGTGAAACAGGAAAATCAACGGCTCTTTCTTCATTTTTACTTTGAGCAAACTTGAAAAATGCTGCTGGTTCGGCTAAGTTGATTTTCAACATCATCCGTTTACCATAATTCACCAGGGTGTTCTTATACACCTTATCTACCCAACGATAAATTCCAACAATATTTTGCCGGCCAACCAGATTACCTTGTGGGTCGGTAATCAAATTGCCTGCTGTATCCAAACCGGTATTATCTATTAAATGGAGATTTTTATCCTCAAATTCCTTGATTAGAACCGCCGTCTTTTTTTCTACTGTTTTGGTGACAATTCTATTGCGAGCCCTTTCGGTTACACTTTTAGCATAGTTGGTTGCCTGACGATTCGCGTTCTCGGTGGATATGTTGGTTGAAAAACCAGCATTAGCGCTTATTTGAACAGTACCATAATTAGCTGTCATATTCATGCCCGCCTCAATACTTGTGTCAGAGGCAATGACACTTGACACTTCCTTCTCCATTTCAAAACGACTGGTGGTCTGTACATCTCTTTCACTCTCCTCCTCGTAGGAAGTTTCCGTAGTAGTCGTTTGCTCGCTTCTGGTTAACCTTCTGGTATCATGGGACTTTTTTTCTCCGGCAAGAATATTCTCAATATGAGCAACTTCTCCTGCTTCGTAATAATCGGTTTCCTGCTCCACGCGCTTAAAATCACCAACCATTATGTCAATCAGTTGATTGGGGTCTTGCTTTTTCCACCAATCGTTATACATTTCATTGAGTAGTTCCTGCACCGAAATTCCCGGCATCCCGGGATTGGGAGTTGAGCCGGAAGAACCTCCACCCAAAGGAGGTTTGGGAGACCGCTTCATTGTTGCTCCCAGCATTACGTAGCGTTCAGTAGTTTGTAGTTGTGAGAGTTGGTTTTTTCGGTTGGTGATTAGCTGATCTTGCAAAAACTCAATGGCTTCGTTAACCATCAGTTTCTTTTGACTTTTAAGTTGCTTCTTGCTTTCATCGTTTAAAAGGTCAAAGATTTCACCAACTGAAATGGTTTTACCTGTCACCATTTGCTCCATCGGACCACTTCCCTCTTTGCTTGTAAGGAATTCTGCTAAGGCATCGGAAAGGTTAGTGATAGCGAGATTCAGTCTTCTGCTTTCCTCATTATAGTCTACCGCCTCTTCGATATTATTGATCTGATCATTTGCAGGATCGGTGTTGACCGGTGGCGGATAGCCAACCAATGGATGTTGCAATAGCATATCAGCTATACACTCTGGCAATACAACAGTTGCTTGTTCAATGGCATTTATCGACTCAGATTTTAGGCCTACAAGTCGTTTTGCAATCGCATAAACCCTCAGGGTGTTGGTCAATGACTGAAGAAGCAGCCCATTATTTTGTTTGTGAACGTAGTAGAAATAATTGTCCCATATACGGACTTGCGCTGCAAGGTCATTCACTAAATCTACATCCGAACTACCGGTAAGTGTCTTTAATTTTGCCCGAACAACCGATGGGGTTTCAGTATTGACAGAAACTGCCCATTGATAGAATGAATCAAAACCAACATAATCATTGGTCAACCCTTGTTCGGATAGAATAAATGCATTGGTGCCAGCATAATTATCAAGAATCTCGTTGACTTCTTTATAACGCTCCATTCCGGACAGTTCTTTTAGCGCACACAATTGCGGAAAGGTTCTCTCCTGTTCCGAACTATATTCATCATCTAAATAGTGAATTGTAGCTGTGTTTGATCTACTTGTAATTCTAGGGGGTCTGATGGTAACAAATCTGAAAAGTTCAGAACTGATTTGTTCTTTTCGGGAATTTCGACTCATGGTTTCTGTTGATTAGACTTTAGGAAACCTAAGAAAGTACAATCAAGATCAAATTCATAGCTAAAAGCCGAACCGATTCAGCAATGGACAATTTAGTTCATGAATGGACAGATTGGAAAATTTTTGAATGAATCGAAAATTTGAAAGCTCCGCATTTATTACTTGCATTGGAGCTAATCGGAACAAACCCTCACATCAAAATCTTTTCTAACTTAATCGGATGTTTGCGCCCCGTTTAAGTGGAATCCTAATTCTCCTTTTGTTTTTAGTCAACTCGGTGTTGGGCCCCGCTATATGTATTGCCCAGAATGCTAAACTGGATAGCCTTAAACTGGTTGTAGAATCGGATGTGCCGGACTCGCTTAAGCTGAAAGCATGTAATCAACTGGCCATTGACTTATCGTATACAGACTTGCATGCTGCGAATGTGTATGCGTTCAAGAGCATTACCTACGCCAGAAATACCGGCAATGTTAAGAAGGAAGCCTACGGGTTTAACGACGTTGGGTTGGTCTATTATTTCATGGGAGAATATGACAGCGCTCTCTACTACTATGGCAAAGCGCTGGAGGTAAAAGGTGTAGACCAATTCCCCCGTCAAATATCAGTTACCCTATGCAATCGTGCGGCAGTCTTTTACGAAAAATCCGAATACTTAAAGGCAATCGATGATTTTAAAGAAGCAGGTGAATATCGTCTTTCCCTGAACGATACCAATGGGCTTCAAACGGTTTTCGAAGGTCTCGGTAGTATATACTACGATCTGGGAGACATTGAATCAGCACTGACTTATCATCGAAAAACCCTGGAAATCAGAGCCAGAATAAAAGATAGCCTCAATATGGCAGGAACCATGGGTAACATTGCAATTATGCTTAAGCATCTTGGAGACACCGCAGATGCAACCAGATATTACCAACAATCCATCCAAATCTTCCGTGCATTGAATTATGAGCGCGGAATTGCCAGTCAGCAAACTAACCTCGCAGCACTTTGGATTGCAGAGAAGAAATACAAAGAGTGCCTGGAAACGTTAGAAGAAGCCCTCGTTCATGCACAAAATGCCGACGACGAAGTACTTACAGGAACCATTTACACGAGTTTGGCAGGGCTTCATTTGGAAACGAAACAATATCATAAAGCGGGAGCCTACCTCAAATTGGCCGAACCTGTTGTTATGAGCAAGGGGAAACGGAACACTCAAATGGAGTTTCACAGTTGTAAGCACAAATACCTGAAACATATAGGAAAGTACAGGGAAGGGCTGGAGAATTTTGAGGCGTGGGTTCGTCTGGATAAGGAAGTTGATACTGAGAAAGCCATTCGTTCGGTTCTAAAAAGCTCTTTAGACTTACAATACCAGCGCAAACATCATTTTGACTCTATTGATCAGGTTAGAAGAGATGAAATTGCGGCGCAAAAACTACAAACCGAACATGAAATCGCAGAGGCCAACAAGGTTATGAACTATGTTTTCGGTGCTTCAGCTTTATTATTGCTTGGGTTGGCCATGGTGATATTTAAAGGCTATAAGACCAAAAAAAGAGACAACCTAACCATTAACCTGCAGAAGGAGGTTGTAGAAGAGAAAAACAAGGAAATTACCGATAGCATTCTGTACGCGAAACGAATACAATCTGCGATTTTGCCTCCGGTTAAAATGGTCAGCCAACATCTGCCGAACTCGTTCATTTTGTACCAACCAAAGGACATCGTGGCGGGAGACTTTTATTGGCTAGAGCAAAGAGACAACAAAGTGCTGTTTGCCGCAGCAGATTGCACCGGACACGGAGTTCCGGGAGCGATGGTAAGCGTTATCTGTAATAACGGCTTGAATCGTTCGGTACGCGAGCACGGAATAACTGAACCTGGCAAAATTCTGGATAAGACCCGCGAAATTGTTATCGCAGAGTTCGAAAAGTCGGAAGAAGAAGTTAAAGACGGGATGGACATTGCTCTTTGCGCCCTTCTTCAAACACCTGGCCATACTCAGGGTGAGAAATCACAACTTCAGTATGCAGGTGCTAATAATCCTCTGTGGATCATTCGAAAATATACGGAGAATGCAACGAAAACAACTCTACCTCCTGAAGCCAAAACAACGGTAATTGATAGCCATTTATTTATCGAGGTGAAGGCTGACAAGCAACCAATAGGCAAATACGGCGATGCAACTCCATTCACTACGCACGAAATCGACTTACAGCAAGGAGATCAGATTTATGTTTTTACGGATGGTTTTCAAGACCAGTTTGGAGGGCCAAAAGGGAAAAAATTCAAACCTTCCGCCCTTCGAAAGCTACTGCTCTCTATCGCTCATGAGCCAATGAATATTCAAAGACAACTCCTGGAAAACGCCCTCGAAAATTGGCGAGGCGAATTGGAGCAAATTGATGATGTTTGTATTATCGGTGTTCGCGTATAACGCTCACTACGGACCAAACATCATCGAGATTATCGAGTTATACTCGATGATCGCCTGCGGCTCGGAGTTGTCGCAAGCTCCTAGTTGATGACGTATGTATCATAGGAGTTCGTGTGTAGGCTCACGTTTGAAACTGCCTGTAGTTCCACTCGTTCCCGTCGCAGTAACAATGCCTCAACAAGGCTCATTCACACAAAAATATCATTTCGCAAAAAAAACACTATCTTCGCTGCATTCTTAGACAAATCCTGTCAGGTACATATTCGCAAGCGAATCCAATCTTTTCTCGATCAATCTAAGTTAAGTGATGTTATAAGAACATCCAACGCCACGGTTCGCATGGATTAAAATGTGTCGATTTCGTTTTGTGGCTTATTTAAACTAACTAGATATACTTCTGTCCTGCACATAGACAGAAACTACATAAAGCGTTCAAGAACAGAGCGCATCAAACTTATCATGAATAAATCTTTGAACCGACCTCAGCGCAAGCGGTCGAATAACGCCAAACCTTCTAATAGAAGAAAGGCAACTCGCGCAACATCAGATCTTGACCCTCGATTATTGATCAAAAAGGGCAAACTGAAAGTAACTACACCCTATCAGTCCAAATTACTCACAGAGAATCTTCCCCTGAATTCAAGCCTTGTTCAACGCCTGACCAAAAAAGGGTTTAAGCAACCAACGGAAATTCAGGAGAAAACACTTCAACCACTACTTGCGGGCCATAACTTACTTGGAATTGCTCAAACAGGCACTGGTAAAACCGGAGCGTTTTTGATTCCTGTTATTCAACAACTATTGAATAAGCAGCAGGTAAAATCATTTGCCCTGGTAGTGGTTCCTACAAGAGAACTTGCTCTACAGGTAATCGAAGAATTCAAGAGCATGACCAAAGGACTTGGTTTGTATGCTTCCTGCTTTATTGGAGGAACCAACATCAATAAGGACATCCAACAACTGAAAAGGGAGAGCCACTTAATTGTTGCTACCCCCGGTCGATTGCTTGATTTAAGACAACAAAGGGCACTGGATCTTCGAAAATTCAAAGTGCTAATTCTCGACGAGTTCGACAGAATGCTGGACATGGGCTTTGCCAAAGACGTTGAGCGGATTATCAATTTGATGCCAGGAAGAAAACAGACCATGTTGTTTTCGGCAACCTTGAATGAGCAGCAACGCAAGTCAATTAACGAGATTCTTGGGAAACACCAAACCGTTAAAGTGACATCAGGATTAAGTTCTACGGATCAGGTAGACCAGGACATTGTTCCAATAAATTCCCAAAACGATCGGTTTGAGAAACTGATTAGTCTATTAAATGACGATCAATTGAAGAAAGTAATTGTTTTTAGTGAAACCAAGCATCAGGTAAACAAGCTTTGCACTAAACTGAATAAATCCGGCGTTCGGTCGGCACAGATTCAGGGAAATAAAAGCCAGAATGCTCGTCAGAAAGCATTGGCAGACTTTAAGTCGGGTCGGGTTAGAGTACTGGTAGCGACGGACGTGGCCGGAAGAGGGATCGATGTTCAAGATGTATCACACGTAATTAATTATCAACTTCCGATGACGTACGAAAGCTACATACATCGTATTGGCAGAACCGGCAGAGCCGGCAAAAGAGGAACTGCACTCACATTTGTAGAGGAAGATAACCGATACCTGATTAAAGAACCTGTTAGCCATATATAACAAAGAGAAAATGAAGAATCACAATCAGCCTGTATTTTCTAATGTATCCTCTCAAGGATTCAGTCATGAATTGCGTTTGAGGGTACAGTCGTACTTTTCAGAAAACAAAATCCGTAAAACTGAGGGTTCCAAAGTTTACATTAAGTCTGCCCTTTGGATTTCGCTTTATGTTGGTTCTTTTGTTTTAATCCTTACAGGATTGCTCAATGCCTGGGCAATGCTTGGACTGGCCTTTTGCATGGGTCTTTCGATGGCCGGCATTGGCTTGAATACTATGCATGGTGCCAACCACAATGCATTTTCTCAGAATACGTTCCTAAATAAATTAGCGGCCTCGACACTTTGTCTGTTCGGGGGCAACCCTTTCTTTTGGAAGCTACAACACAACGTTCTCCATCACACTTATACAAATGTGCATTCGAAAGATGAAGACATTGATGCGGGCAAATTGCTTCGGTTTAGCACTGAAGATGACCTCAGGTGGTTTCATCGATACCAACATTATTATTTCCCGCTTCTGTATTCATTAATGACCTTGGTTTGGGCTTTTCACAAAGACTACGACCAACTAGCGAGATATCATAAAATGGGGTTGATCAAACAACACCGCTCATCGTTTAAAGCACAGCTGACCAAAACCACATTAATCAAACTTGGTTATATCGGTTACATCGCCGTACTACCTCTGTTAATTGGAGATTTCTCCTGGTGGCAATGGGGTATAGGCTTTTTAACCATGCACTTCACCGCAGGACTAATTCTGGCTCTTATTTTTCAAAGTGCACACGTTGTAAGCGAAACAAACTTCCCGGTACCGGACAATGATGGTAAATTAAATGATGAGTGGATGATGCATCAGCTAAGAACAACCTCCAATTTTGCGACTAAAAACAGGTGGTTTTCCTGGTTAATCGGAGGACTGAATTTTCAGGTGGAACATCATCTCTTCCCCAATATCGGTCATGTGCATCTCCGGCAGATCTCAAAAATCGTAAAGAAATGTGCCGGTGAGTTCGGTTTGCCATACAATGAATCGCCAACTTTTGGTAAGGCGGTTTTTTCGCATGTGAAACTACTCAAGCAATTGGGCCGCGGCTAGACCCTGCCTATGGTATTACAAAAAGGTTCGTGAGCTAAATTTTTCGTTTATTCGCCTGGATTTCGTACTGAATTAAATCAAAAATGCTTAGACACCTGCTTTGTACGGCTCTTCTAATCGGGTTCATAATACCAACGCATTTGGTGCCTGCCCAATCTTCTATCATTTATAAGTCGGAGGCAAACGACATGGCTGACATCTCTCTGGAGCTGAAGGCCTCAGGCGGATTTGTGCTCACTTTTACTGATCTGGAAACAGATAAGAAATTGGTTCGTAAGGGAAAATGGAGTAAAGAAAATAAGCGATATACATTGAAATTCCGGAGATGGAAAACTCCGGATCTGGTGGCTCTTTTTCAAACTGATAAGAAATCGGCTAAAATTATCGACTCAAGAACCTGCTCATTTCCATCAAGAAAAAAAGGCCTCTACCTATGGGGTGTTTACTGTAAACGCGAATAGCTTACTTTCAAAGACCAGCGACCACAAACTCCACCCTGCGGTTCTTCTGGCGGCCTTCAGGGGTATCGTTTGATTCAACTGGAACAGACTCTCCTTTTGCTTTGGCTTCCACCTTTTTAATGCTAATGCCCTTTACAACCAGATAATCAACCACGGCCTTTGCACGTTCGCCACTTAGCCTCAGATTGTATTGGTCATCTCCCCGATCATCAGTATGACCTTCTATTTGTACAGACATATTCGGGTTCGCCTGCATTAGCTTAGCCAATTGATCTAACTCCACCCTTGATTCCGGGCGCAAAGTTGCTTTATCGTAGTCGAAATAAACGTTGTTCACTACGATTCTCGCCCCTTTCTCAATGGGGGTTAAATACAGATCCTTTACTACTGTTTTATATTTAGCGGAATCGGGCAATTCGAGGCTGGCTGAGTTTGGTATATACCCCTGTTTCGTGGCGTTAAACCCGTAGGTAGTTCCAGTAGGGAGTACTATTTTATAGCGACCGTCTAAACTATTGGTGATCGCCGATCCGATCTGTTCATTCTTTTTCAAATCGTAATATTTTACTTCTGCCGAAAGAGGTTTCCCGGTCTTGCTATCGTATACAACTCCCTGCACCAGATTAACCGGGGATGGCATGATTGCACTGGTCAGCTTGACCCTGTATATGTCCGGATTACCACTTTCTGAAGAGCTAAAGTAGGCGTAATCGCCACTGGCTGGAATGGTGTAATAAGCGTCAAACTCATCCGAATTCAGTATTGGGCCCAGGTTCATTGGCTTGCTCCAGTTCTTCCAGGTACTGTCTAAACGCGTGGTCACAAACATATCACTTCCTCCATAACCAGGGTGGCCCGAAGAAGAAAAATACAAGGTGTGGTCATCAGCCGCCAGAAAGGGAGATATTTCGCTGGCTGTTGTATTCAGCTGGACACCTAAATTTTCTGGTTTGCTCCAGCTGCTATCGGCCTGAAGGAAACTAACGTATAGGTCTTTAGATCCGTAGCCCTCTTTGCGTTGCACCGCCATCACCAACACCTTGCCGGAATTCGAAAGGCAATATTCCCCGAACTTATTGTCGTTGTAGTAGTCCACAATATTCAAGGCTTTGGGAAATCGCCACTTGCCATTATGGTCTTTCCGCGAATAAGATATACCAGGATCATTGGTTCCGTCCTCGCGGTATATATTAAGCAGCAACGCGGTATTTCCGTCTGGTGAAATGCTCAAAAGTGCATTGTTCTTGTCGGTATTAAGAGGAGCAGGGAGTTTAGTCATGTTTGCTGCTTTACCATTAATTAATGTTGCCTTCCAAATGTCTTGTTTCCCCCTGGGATTCATTTCATTTGTTGGCAACCGAACAACATATATTGTTTCGCCATCCGGGCTTATCACAGGCAACAATTCTGATGAGTCGCTATTTACCACCCGACTCAATTTTTCCTTTTGCAGATTAAATGTGCTTGAGTCCGCGTGGATGAAAGTTGCCGGACTCTCTTCATGATCAGCAATTCCAATACAATCCAGTTGATTAAAACCAGACACCCTGTTAGTTGCTAACCGCACGTGAACAGCCTTCACCTTGAATTCTGTTCTTGGGAAAAGCACCTGTAACTTTCGGCCTCCTTTCACTTCACCTGGGTCTTCGTTCTTGTAGACATCAACAGTATCAGCAGTCTCACCGATAATAGATACAAGGCATACTGTTCCTGCCCCCATATTCTCATTCAAAATTACCTGCGAAATGTGCTGCGGTCTTTGAAATCCAACCGTAATAAACTCTTCTTCATCAGAAGCTTCAGTCGCAGGGGTCCAGGCGGCAACAGAGAACTTTCCGGATGGTTCCACGGATGGTTTCCCAAGAATTTGATCTGCTTTATATTGTTGTGGGTACTTGTCGTAATAATACTCCGAAGAAACCTCTATTACCTCAGAAGCCCACTGGTATTCCTGGGCATTGACTAGCTGAACTAAATGAACCAGCAACATAAGTGCGACATATCTCATGTGCCAAAACTAAAATGTGGAACCCGTTAAAACAATAAGATGAACTGCGTATTTTTCAGAAGGTGATTAAAGGTTATCACCAAACTTCTCTAAAAACTCAATGATGTCTTGTTCAGGCTTAAGTCCAAGTGTCTTCCGTAAACGCTTTCTGGCCTTCCGCACAGAATCGATGGTGATGTTTCTGTAAGAGGCTATTTCTTTGGTACTGATCTTTAACCTCAGCAAGGCGCATAACTCCAGTTCGGTATTGGTAATCTTCGGGTAAACCGCTCGAAGGCCCGCGTAAAAAGAGTGGTTAACTTCCTCAAGGTGTCTAAAGAAATTGTCTTTCTTATCGTCACTTTGAATCTGCATGCGCAGCTCCTGAAAGACCATTTTTAAGTTCTGATTTGGGTCCGTATTAGACAGTTTGGCTTCCAAATCCTCCAACCACTTCTGGCGACGGGAAATTTCAAGAGTTGCATTTACCAAATCTTGTTTTTTCCCTTCCAGATCTCTGGACAGTTTTTCTGATGTAAGGCGCTGGTTCTCCAACTCCAGTTGCGCGGCTTTCTCATTGAGGTCGGCCATTTTTGCTCTTGTTTTTAACCTCCTGTTGCGAAAACGAAAATTAACCACAAGTCCCACAACGAAAACCATGATGAGCAGACCATAAATAAGTATTCTTTGTCTGAATACGCTTTCTTTTTCTTTCAAAAGTGCCTGAGACGCTCTGTGCTTTTGTACAACGGCATCATTCCTCTCCAAAAGAGATTCCCATTGTTTCACCAGCACCTCATCAATTAACATTCCTATCTCCCCCTGAACGTGGTTATGGTAGCGTTCTATGGTAGAATCCAGCCTTATTTGAGCCTCGAGTACTTGTAAAACCAACTCCTGATCTTCTTTTTCCAAAGCCAGTTCACGGTACGCCTCAAGGGCAATTTTAAGGATGTGGATTCTTTCCCGGGATGCTAAAATTCTGTATTCGCTTAGAACCTCAACAATCCGGTTTTCAGCCTCTACGAACTCGCCCATTCGAATCAAACACACGGCCACTCTGATTTTTGTTTGGAGTAACCTGTCATGTTTCCATTCATTAAAAAACAGGTGGTTGTTATTAAATAGTCGATACGCTTCAAGTGGTTTACCGGCGTCCAACAGAACCAACCCTCTGTTGTCACGAATGCTTCCGAGAAAATTTGAGTCTACAGGGATGTTCGATAGTATGATATTCGTAGACTTCATGAAATCATCTTCTGCTTTTGCCGGTTTTCCCATAAAATAACTAGCCATCCCCCGGTCATTTAAAATATGTGCCATTCCGGATGATCCTTCTTTGACTGTGTCGATTGCCTGTATGGCCAGAGAGTAATGTTGGTATGCCGAATCAAATTGGGCCGCTTCAAAAAATATACTTCCGCATACACGATGAAACCGAACGTGTTGGTTTTTCAGCCCCTGATCTGTGGACAATTTATGCTGTCTCCTCCACAATCTAAGTGCAACACGCCATTCACCCAAATCCCGCATTTTAGTACTTAGCCATTCATATTGAGAATGCTGCACCAACGCACTTCGTTCCTCATCCCACTTTTCTTCGTTTTCAACAACCGGTATAACCGTATCGGACGGATTAAGTGGCAACTGAAAGGATAGCGTATCCAAAAAATGTTGTGTAAATCCGGTAAGATTTACGAAAATCAGACAACACAGTGCTAAAGCGCGTCTCACAAGTCTATTCCCTGAATAGTGGCTTTCCGTTTTGTCCATATAGTGATCCGGCTGTAAACCGAACATTTACATTGTAAACTGACCGAGGGAAACACAATGATAAGATAATTGGCCTAAATGAAGGAAAAGTTTCCGGAAGTATTGATATTGTCTCTTCTTATTGGGTTTTCGATATGTCTTTTCTCCAAAAAACTCCCCCACTGTAAGTAATTACCCTCTGAGCCATATCATTCCCTTCACCAAGCAAGGCCGGTTTAGTGTGTTCTGGCATTACTTGCACATCGAAAATTTCTTCGACAGTATCGAGATAGTTGAGCTCCCCGATCCTTCTACGATTGGTCAGGTCGTAAACGATCATTCCTGCGTGAGTGGAGTTGGCTTTGGTTTCCAGATGATCGAATGTGTCCGATCCCTCCCGAATCTTTGATTTTCCAATGAACAGGATTCCGTTGTGGTGCGACATCCCACGAATAAACATTCCAAAGGTCTCTACTACTTCTTTTTCTCCCGTATGAGGATCAATCTTTAGTAGTTTTCCCGCTCCTGATTCTAAGAGGTATAAACTTCCATCAATAATTCGGGGCGAATGTGGCATGGCCAAACCATCGCAGATCACTCTGGATGATGGTACCTCCAGTAAAACTCCCGCCCCCATTATGTTTTTGCGCCAGCCTTCTTTAGCATCAGTAGAGCTCAAAGCTGTAACATACTTTGGTAAACTGCCGTCCATTGCCATCCCATTCAGGTGGCACCGATCTTCTGGAACAAGCTCGGTGATGAACGAAGGCTTCCATTTTGGGACAAAGTTGTAATTGACATCAAACACACACAGACAGGAAAATGCTGTATTTACACCCCATAGCTGACCGTCGCCAAAATCAATGTCATGAATGTCAAGATTTCCTGTATTGTATGTGGCTCGATGTAAATAGAATGTGTCAAAATTATGTGGGTTTTGATTAACCGTTGACACCACATTCTCTTTATTGGATAGGAATTGCAACGTATTAATTGTTGCGACCGCTAGCTTAGCTCCCTGGACGGCTATTCCCATCGGTTTTTTATACGGAAAAGGGATTTGTGATAATTTTCCTTCTCCGTGTCCAACCACAATTACACGTCCCGCCTGATAGGTGCTAAAAATTACTGAACAGCCTAGATTTTCTAGAACATCCAGAATTTCTTCATCGTACTCAATATTAAGTTCTGCCTTAGACAATACTTTGCTTTACAAAAAAAGCCTTTGCTTTCACAAAGGCCTTTTATTCTAATAAATTCTATTTACTTCGCTTCCAGTTCCCACTTTTCATTCTGCTCATCTTCCAGCCAGAGTTCCTTATTAGTCAATCTTAGTATTTCAAATCTCTGCGAATTGACCGTTCCTCCATCGTTGTAAGAAATCTCCAACTCTTCTTTGCTAGACTTCCATTCCCAATCACCATTGTATGTGTACGAATAAGTTGACCCACCGTAGCTATACGAAAAGTTTTGGCTCCAGTCTCCATCCTTTTCAAATTCCCAAACCACTTCGTAACCGGATATTGTTTGATTTCCAACTTTAACAATTTCCCATTCGCCGGACAAGCGGCCTTTTTTAGACCGGAATGTAAAGGCAGGACCATCTTCATACTTTCCGCAACTACTGAAATTAAGCACTATTACCAGAGTGGCAGCCATTAGCATTGTTAGTCTAAACTTTTTCATATTACGTGGTGATTATAGTTTTTGTAAATATAACCTAAATTGAAGCCTACTAGAGCATAAGCTCAACAAAAATGCCCTTGTAAAGGGTTATTTCAGGGAGGTTGGCACTACAATTTTACACCCATTACACAAACATCGTCCACTTGCTCCAGGTCTGCTTTCCAGGTTTCAAACGTTTCAGAAAGAACCGCGCGTTGCTGATTCATGGAAGCGGAAGAGAACCGCACTATTAGCTTTTTGAAGTTGGTGGATTTAAATTTCTTGCCCTTCTCTCCACCGAACTGATCAGCGTAACCGTCTGAAAACAGATAAATCTGATCGCCCTTTCTCTTCTCGAAAGAATGCAAACTAAATGGCTTTGCTTCACTGTATTTTCCAATTGGCTGTTTGTCTGCACGATATTCTACTAGTTCTCCGTCACGGAGCAGCAGTAATGGATTGTGCGCACCAGAATAGCTCACCTGGTTGCCGGAAATCGTGCATAGCGCTATGTCCATGCCATCATACAAATCAGACTGATTCTGGCCGAAAGTAGATTCCACGATCTCCCGGACCTGATCCAGTACCAGGTTGGGCTGTGTAACTCCGTATTCCTTTACGACCTTGTTGAGGGCTTCGCTACAGACCATGCTAACCATTGCCCCCGGAACGCCATGACCAGTGCAGTCGGCTACGGCGAGCATGGTCGCTTCCTCAGTCTCACAAAGCCAGTAAAAGTCGCCGCTTACCAAATCACGTGGTTTATAGAATACAAAATGGTCCGCAAAACACCGATTAAGGGACTGTTCTGAGGGCAAAATAGTCGCCTGGATCAATCGACTATACTCCAGGCTTGCGTTAATGTCGGAAAGCGCCTCCTGCAAATTCTCACTTTTCAACTCAATTTCTTGCTTTTGCAGCTGAATTTCAGCATTGAGCTTACGGGTCTTCAGGTAAACGTAAATGGTAAACACCAGAATGATCACTACAACCGCCAATATTCCGAACATCCATAGATTTCTTACCTGAGCCTTTGCTGTTTCCAGCTTCTCAGCATCCAATGCCGCCTTGCCTTGAGCAATCTCCGATTCCTTTTCCGCAAGCTTTAGTTGGCCCTCTAATTCTCTTACTGCCTGAACTTTCTCTAAATCATAAATCTGCTTGTTAATCGCCACTAGCTTTTTGTAAAGTTCATATGCCTCGGCTGTTTGCGCTAGTTTCTCCTTCACCTCTATTAGGGTTTGTAGACCTTCAGATGTTTCAAACAACAAATTGTTCTCCTCCGAAAACGTAACCGCTGCATAGGCATAAAACTCCGCCGAATCCACCTGATCAAGTGCCAAAAAAGTCTCAGACAAAGACGCCAACAGACTGGCCTTACTGTCGGTCATCTTCTCCTGTTCCGCAATAGGCAGAGCATGACGAAACTCCTGAAGGGCTGCTTCAGGATTCCCAGATCGCAAATTGTAAAGTCCACGGTTCTGATGGTAATAGTACCAGTCGGTAGGATAGAACCCCTCTTTCAATTCCTCCAACTGATCCAGATACAATTTCATGCTATCGAGTTTCCCTTCTTCCATGTAATCCAGGGACAAGTTGTTGAGTTCAGTTGCTAACCCGGAGGTATCACCTAATTGTCTCTCAATCTCTACTGCTCGGATTAGCAAGCTTCGAGACGCCTGTGCATCTCCGATTTTTTGCATCAGAATACTCTTAAGCGAGAAAGCGCTCGATAAGCCAATCAGGTTGCCATTTCTTGTGTAAATTTCAATCGCCTGGTTGAGATAGGTGTTTGCGTCATCATACTGTGTAACCAGGATATAATATCTGGCAAGG
Organism: Parvicellaceae bacterium; assembly: GCA_965267315.1. Taxonomy (GTDB): domain Bacteria; phylum Bacteroidota; class Bacteroidia; order Flavobacteriales_D; family Parvicellaceae. The sequence continues at coordinate 970,531 of OZ253949.1, read as the reverse complement.
CAAATGGCAACACTTGCGACCTCTTCATCCTCAGAATCTTTATCTAAAAGCTTCTCTGCCTCAGAACATAGAACATATGATTGGCCTGGGTCTTCGTTATAAACCTGATCCGCTTGAACCACTAATTCGTAGCTGTTGCTCTGCGCGCTTAAACCGCTGTACAGAACACACACCACCATCAATAACAGACTACCCAACTTCACGGGAGGAAGATAAGGAATTCCTTTCCTCTTGTATAAACAAATCCCTTGTCTTCCGGCTAAAACAAAGACAACTGACCAGAACCGGACTTACCTTGGTCCATGGGTGGCTCCGCATTGCCAAAAACTGTTTTTCCTCCGAAAGCGTAGGAAGTTCGTCGTTCGTGATTTACAAAATTCTCAAACCCTCCTTCTTTGGGCCTGAAAAATCTTTCGTTTCGTTGAGCTATTTTAGTAAGACTACCTATTGCCTTGTTCTTATCTGACCTGCCAAGTTTTGCTCGCGAAATGGCTTGTTCCAGTGTTTCGATAGTCTCATCGTAAGTGTACGTAGGAACGGGAAATGGATGGCCATCTTTACCACCCAAAGCCAGGGAATACCGTGCAGGGTCAGAAAATCGTGAAGGCGTGCCATGAATTACTTCACTTACCAACGCAAGCGACTGGAGCGTTCGAGGCCCAAGCCCTTTTAGCAACAATGTGGTTTCAAAGTCTCTCAACTCCTGGTCTTGCGCGATGGCGAGAATGCTGCCCAAACGCTTCAGGTTTACATCTTTTGCTCTTACATCATGATGCCGGGGCATCACCAGCATTCTTGCCTCATTGATGATTTTAATGGGATCTTCCCTCAACAAACCCATAATGCCGTCACGTGTTGTTCCTGCATCGCTATGGGTAAGGTTTAAAATCTGACCCTGATTTTCTCCACATACGGCTGTATGCGGTTCATCTACAAAAGACTTTACGTTCTCTGAATGCCAATGGTACCTTCTGGCCATGCCATTGGTATCGTTCATTCCTTGCTGCACGACAATCCACTCTCCGGTATCGGAAACAATAAAGGAGTGGAGATAGAGCTGGTAGCCATCTTGTATTGCGGTATTATCAATTTTGGCGCTGAGTTTGCTACACCGCACTAGTTCATTCCCATCAAGTCCAGTCCGGCTAGCAACTTTCAGTAATTCATACGGTGTTTTCCTTGAGTGCTTTCCTCTTCCTCCGCACACATAAATCCCTAATTCCTTTTCACGTGATCTAAGTCCTCTCTTCAGGGCGCCCACAACCGAAGTGGTAATTCCCGAGGAATGCCAGTCCATCCCAAGAACGCAACCCAGGGATTGGAACCAAAACGGATCGCTTAAACGGCTCATTAATCCGGAGCGGCCATGGTCAATTACCACAGCCTCGCAGATAGCCCCTCCAAGTAAAGCCATTCGATCGGCCAACCATTTGGGAACAGTTCCGCCATGCAAAGGCAAGTCTGTAAAACCAGAACGATTCATTAAGAAAAGATAGAACTGCTCGGCTCACAGACAAAATTTAACTATAATCTACAGGCTAAAGAAAAAGACCGGCCCCCTCAAACCGGTCTTCTCTTTTAGATTGTTGTGCTATAGTCGCATCAACAAAAATCATGTGGCTTTCTATTCTTTACCAGGTCTTAGTGATTCTTTCGTCGAAAGAACCATGTTCCGTAATTACCCGTAGCAAGTACATACCGGTGTTTAGATCTTGCACATCTAATTTGGTGCTGTTGCCATTTGCCGAAACGCTGCGTACCAATCGGCCTTGCATATCATACAACTGCAATTCTATTAAGGTAGAATTGCTTACCTCGATGGTCAGCTGATCTTTTACCGGGTTTGGATAAACCTTTGAAGCCAGTTCCAATTCCTCTATTCCGGTAGGAGCCTTCGCATTCTGAGCACTATTTGATCTGGAGGAATTAAAGTCTCCTACTGCCTTGGTCGCGTCACAAAGTATTGGGGTTGCTACCTGAATCGCGTAAGCAGCTCCAATGGCTGGAACATTCAAATCGGTATATGTAAAGTTTGTAGGTGAAACAGAATCCAGTGTCTGCCAGTTATTGCTAAAAGTAGAATCTCTTAAAATGTAATAGAAGCCAAAGCTAAACCCTTCGTAATTATCCCAAATCAGGTTTACTTCACCACCTACGCCAACATTACTGGTCAAATGGATGGTCTCATGAAAATCGCTCAAATCACTTTCGTTTCCACAGGTGTCAACAGCTGATATTTTGTATCGGTAAGATGTTACGGTTGGATCTACGCCAAAGTCTGTATCGATATAATAGCTTAGAGAGTCATAGTCTCTAAAACCGATCTGCTGATAGCTTCCTGCTATGTTTCTATAGATATTGAACCCGGCAAGATTAGAGGCAATAGGTTTTGCCCAGTTCAGGACATTTTGGTTCAGTGTATCTACAGTTACTACGCAAATTTCAACCGGGTCTACTGTGGTGCCAATGCTGGCGGAATCAGCAACCACACATCCGTTATTATCTGTTACGGTCAATGTATAAGTGCCAGACATTGCTCCACTTACCGTGTCATTGGTTGATCCGGATCCTGCCCAGGAATAACCATAAGGCATGGTTCCCCCGGTTACGTCAGCTATTACCTCTCCGTCTGAACCGTTACAAGTAGCATCGGAGGTTTGAAACGAAATATCAAGCGCTGATGGTTGCGAAATTACTCCCGAGTTAGAAGCAAAACAACCGTTCGAATCCGTTACACTTACCGTGTAAGTACCTGCAAATAGCCCATTTACCATGCTGATGTTGTGGCCGGTATTCCATAAATAAATGTAGGGGGCGGTTCCTCCTGAAACGTTTGCGGTAGCGCTTCCGTCTCCACTGCCAAAACATTGGGCATCTGCTGTGCTTACATTCACCGTAAATAAGGCTGGCTCAGCAATGGTGTAAAACAAGGTAATATTTTGTCCACATGCATCAACTACAGACACAGAGCTTGAGCCCGCTGGCTGACCGGAAATGCTTGAAGCCGAAGACCCGTTGATCGCCCAACTATAGGAAAATGGAGCCGTTCCTCCGCTAATGCTGGTGCTAACTGATCCGCTCGTTCCTCCGTTACACAAAACGTCGCTCACATTGAGCGTAACAACCATAGAATCCGGTTGCGAAATAATAACTGAATCGGAATGGCTTGCCAGGCAATTGTCCGTTACTGTATAGTGGTAAGTGCCGGAAGACAAACCAGTTCTGGTAGAGTCTGTTGGCCCATCTAACCAACTAAAAGAGTATGGTGCTGTACCATCACTCACCAAAATGCTAATCTGGCCATTACTTCCCGAAAAGCAGGTGTTATTAGTAGAAGTATGCATTACCTGTAGTTGATCTGGTTCCCCGATTGAAACGAGTCCGTTGGAAAGACAACCGTTTGCATCCAGCACATTAACGGTATATGTTCCCGGATACAGATTGGTAATGGTGTCTGTAATTAAACCATTGCTCCAGAAATAGCTATAAGGCGTTGTCCCGCCGGTAGGCACCACATAAGCCACCCCGTCGTTTCCGCCAAAACAACTCACATCCTGAGCCCCGGTAGACGTGGTAAGTACTGTTGGTTGATTAACCGTGTAGTTTACTATCACAAAAGCACCGCATGCGTCTGTAATGGTCGCGGACTCTGACCCGGCTGGCTGGCCAATTATTGTCGCTGACGTGGAGGTAGAGGCAGACCAACTGTAAGAATATGGCGGTGTTCCTCCTGAAGCTACTGCTTCAACTTCAGCGTCCGAACCACCAAAGCAAGAAACATCGGTTATCACAGTTGTTCCCGCCAATGCCGTTGGTTCAGTAATCACCACTGAATCGTAAAATGACTCTCCGCATGCATCGGAAATGGTTATGTAATACGTTCCGGCCAACAAGCTACTGCGGTTAGCCGATGTTGGTCCATCGTCCCAAATAAATGAATATGGGGCAGTTCCATTGCTCGCTGTCACGACAATACTTCCGTTTGAAGCACCATTGCAAACATTGTTTGTGCTCGAGATAGAGTATGACAATGCGTCTGGCTCAGTGATCGTAACAATTCCGGAAGCAAGGCAGTTGTTTACGTCGAATATGTTTACGGAGTAGTTTCCAGGAAGCAGGTTGTAGGTACTGTCCTGTAGAAACCCGTTACTCCAGAAATAAGTAAATGGTTCTGTTCCCCCTGCTACATTTACAGTAGCTGTTCCATTTGATCCACCATGACAGGTTACATTGGTGCTGTTGATTGTGGCCGTCATTGGTGCAGGTTCAGAAATAGTAATGCTATCGGAAAGGAAACAACCAAAATCATCGGTTACATAACCTTCATAAGTACCGGGAGCAAGATCATCTGCTGTCTGTCCTACATCCCCGGAAGACCAACCATAAACAATTGGGGCCGCCCCATTGACTACATGGGCGGATAACTCTCCGTCCGTGTCTCCGAAGCAAGACACATCCGACGCGGTTAGATTAAGAGTCATTTTTAGATCCGTCAGTTCGTTTTGACTGCCTGATTGAACAATGGCTGTGCTGACGATAGTTGTGCCCATGGTGTTTCTGGTTAAACTAGAGGCAACTACCTGCGGGGTCATGTTATAGCGTTTTATTTCAAGAGTGTCCTGGTGGCAGTCTCCAGTATATCCGAGGGAATCGGCTTTTAACAAAAGATAATCACGGTTGTTGTAACTCTCCGTAGTTCCACCCAAATAGAAACCCCCGCTCAACGGATCAAACGCTAGTTTTCCCGCAGATTCCTTATTATCACCTCCATATTTATACCCCCATTCTCTGGTCTTGGCCGCATCGTACTTGATAGCGAATAGATCCTTAAAATACAGGTTAGTCACGTGCCCTCCTACGATAAAGCCTCCGTCGTCATAGGCATGAATGCTATTAGCAATCGGGCTGGTCTGGTTCACATTATGCCCGTCTGCTTTTGCCCAAACAACCGAACCCGTGTTGTCGATTTCCAATAGAAGAAGGTCTCCAATAAGACCTTCAACGTAGCCAGTTAGCATGTAGTTCCCCGTACTTAGCTCGGCAGCTGCGGTGGCATACTGATCGTACGAGGCAAAATTGTACGCATAAGTGTTTTCCCATATTTTATTTCCTGATGAACTAAGTTCAACGGCCAAAACGCTCTTGTTTCCAGCGCCCCAGGTTTCGGTATAACCAACCGCAAGATAATTGCCCGATGATAGTTCAATAATGTCATTAAATACATCGTCACTACCGCCAGAATATCTATACTGCTGAACAATTGATCCAGTAGCATCCACCTCCATAAAAAAGGCGTCTTCATCGGTTGTGTTTACTGAACCCGCAATAACAAAATTGCCGCTAGAATTCTCTATTATTGAGTAAGGAGTGAGGCCCTGATTTTGGTCGTAGGCAACCTGCCACTCTACAATTCCAAGTTCATCAATAGATACAAGTACCATTGCCTGGCTTGCTGTACATGTGCTGCAATTATCGGTTGTCATAGCTAAAACAGTGCCTCCGGAGTGTTTTACAGATGCCATGATCTTTTCATTTCCGTTGGTCCCATAGGCATTGGAAAAGCTTATTTCTCCATCTGCGTCAATACTTAACCCATACCCATCTTGATTACCACTTCCCCAACCAGTGGCATTACCCGTCAATAAGGCGCCTCCCGTAGAGGAGATAATAAGGTCGGTTGCTCCTATCGAACCTGCCATTCCATCTGAGGTTTTTTGATACGTGTTGAAAAATGTGCTCACGGAAATTTCCTCATCAGCACATGAAGGAATATTTACATATGAGTAAACTGCATCGGTAAAAGCACTACTCGAGTCGGCATACGCAAGCGGAGTTTCGGATGCGTAAGACTCCGCGTTCTCAATAACCCGAGCAGGGGAAATAACCTGCTCCACCCTAAAGTCCTCGGAACATAAATTTGCCCCTGTTTCGTCAATGTAGAGTAGAGCCATATCATCTCCAGATTCACCAAGAATTACATACTCACCACCAGCATTCCCGTCAATATAATGGTTAATCGCGCTATTGTATTTTCGTGAAAACGCAAATTCGGTATCTAGATTAAATGCTACCAGCTTACCCTGTCCAGTTCCCAAGCTGTTGGTAGCGGAAGTCATTAAAAGCGTGTTGTTGTCCGTAATAATTGCATCATTTATGTAAACTGTTTCTTCGGCCCCTTCCGGAACGATCTCATAGCTATTCAACATATTTCCAGCGGCGTCAGTTTCGTAAATGATAAAATATGACCCCTCGCCAGAATGCCAATTGTGATAGACATATACGTATGTGCCATTGGCTGAAATAAGAGCTGCCGCTGGATATCTGGTGCCTCCAACAGTCTCGGTAATTGACTTCATCCACAAAATGTTACCGGAAGGATCCATTTTTCCATAAAACCCCTCTGATTCCCCAAAAAATCGTCCAGTAGTAAAAATCAAATTGCCGTCAGGAGTCGCGGTCACTTTGTGAAATAAATGTGCATCCGGGTTCGAATAAAGTGAATTTGTTATCACATTAAGAGCCCCATCCACCACTATGAATGAGGGCCCAAAGCCAGCTCCATTTGACCCTATTCCGTATATAATATACTGATCCGAACCAATGGCTTCACAGCCAGTCGAGATAAAGGTTGTGGCATTACCAATGACTTTTTGGTTAACCAGATTACCATTCAAATCTACTATGGATAGATAGATATGCTTATTAAAACCTCCGACTTCAGAGTTGGCGCCGCCTACGGTTAACAAGTTCCCTGAATCCATAAGTACCGTGCTTAATCCTGCATCCTGAGATGAAGCGGAAGTGGCAGTATTCCATTGTACTATCTTGTTTGAATCCAATCTAACCAGCATTACCTGATTTTGAATCGTTCCGGTAACAACGGCCGAGCCATCGTCCAGCAACAGAACATCATTAATTTCTTCTGTGATACCAGACACACCAATGGTTCGGCCTCCGGTAGAAATTTGTGCGTTGGAGAGCAATCCAAGTAAACACAAAACAGTTAACAGGGTAGTCGTTTTTATTCTCATAACACTTTAATTGAAGACTTAAAGCGGTATAAACTTGCATGTGCTGAAAAATTGAAGCGACATTTTAGCCCCAGATCAATTGAGTCGGCGGTTGATTTCGAGTGGAAAAGAGGCAAGTTCATTATAAGCATCAAGTTATTAAGAGGAGCTTTTCGATTTGTGAGGGTTTCAGGTTAAAGAGGCGGCTGATAAAATTCAACCGCACGTGCCGGATCAACATTCGTTCGTTCACTTGTGTATAATCATTCCCCTACAGCACCATCTTTAACCACCAACAACACCCAATGTGGTGCTGCGGATAAAACAAATTAAACTCAATTGAACTCCAGAGGTTATATTTGCTGGGGCGACAAAGGGATGACAGGTTACTGATTCGTCCCAAAACCAGGGGGGTTTGTCTTAAACAGGCCAATCCCGCATGTGTTTAAATTAATCGTCGTCTATAAGGATATGCGTTTTCGATTTTTTACATGGTCTATCGTTATGATTTTGTGCGTTCTATGGGTTCCATCTCATAGTCAATCGTTGCTAGACAAACTTGACCTGTCTTATGTGCCGATCATAGAATCACCTAAGGAAAATGATCTGTTGCTGGCTCTGTTCGAGAAAGACTCATTGTCTAAGCAAGATCGGTTTGACGTAGTTTTTTACCTGGCTAAAATGTATCACGGCGCCGGGTCCTATGGCCTGGAATATCAGAAGCTTTTAGAGGCGAGACAATACGCTGAAGAAAATTGGGTCGGTTTCCATCGAAGAATGGCAAACATCTACTCAAAAAGAGGCAAGCTCGATTCCGCTATTTATCACATAAAAATTGGTTTAAGAAAAACGCTGGAAAAAGATCGGGACACCTCTTTACATTATGCACATATTATTAACGATCTGGGGGTCTATTTCTATGGGGCTCACCAGTACGACTCTGCCGAATATTGTTTCAATACCAGCTTAAAAATATTTCATGAACACGCTTCGACGACGAATTTTGAGGGCAGCGTACACGACAATCTTGGCTTAGTAGCCCTGGAAAGACAAAACTATGAAGAGGCAAGGGAGCGCTTTAAGAGGAACTTACTGATTTACGACGAAACAAAAGCCCGGCCTAAGCAGTTGCAGGCAGTTATTCGCCTACTCTACTGCGACATTATGGAAGGTAAAATGACTGGACTGAAGCCACGAATCCGTGAATTGGTCGAAAATTTAAATGGGGTCGACAGAAGCAATTATCAGGGACTCATCAGTTCTGTAAATCATCTTCTTGATGCCTGTAATCTGATGGCTGAAAAAACAGATGATCGGGAATTGATGTTGAAGGTTGCTCAAAAGAGGGTTGAACTGCTCCAGTTGAAACAACAGGTGGAGGCTGGAATTCAGGTAAAGCCCGCCGAAATGACCGATCGTTTTTTCAGGCACCAAAATGAGATTCAGTTAAAAGCGGAGAAACTGGCATTCGAAATACAAAAGGTAAAGCTCCAGGGCCAGACCGACGCCGCCGCTTCAAGACTGAAAACATGGATACTGTTAGCGGCCGTTGTGATTTTTGTTTTGTTCGTTGTTTTTGTGTTGGTCAGAATGAAGGCAAAACGACTGGCGCATCAGGTAAAATACGAAGCGCTTAACAAGAAGAACCTTGCCATTAGTTTGGAGAACGAACAGTTAAAATCTCAGCAGCTCGAAAAGTCGTTGGCTTCTAAAACCGACGATTTAACCAATGCTGCGCTCGAAATATCTCGCAAGCAAAAGTGGATGGAACAAATCCAGGAGAAGCTGGAGGCACAGACTGATAATGCAGAGGTAGCCGCACATATCCGATCGATTGTTCGGGAATTGAAAAACCAAATGAGCACTGAAACCAAAAATGAATTGTTTTTCAGTCAAATCGAAGAACTCAACCAGGAGTTTTATGAAAAGCTCAAGCGCATAGCACCAGGCATCACCAATAACGAACTGGAGCTTTGTGGAATGATCCGGCTCAAATTGAGTTCAAAGGACATTGCCACTTATCGGAATGTTGCTCCTGCCTCAGTAAAGCGAGCGCGTAACCGATTGCGTAAAAAACTAAGACTCGAACCGGACGTCATTCTTGAAGATTTTCTTGCGGAATTGTCGTGACGCGAAAAAGGCCGGTCCCCTCAAACCAGCCCTTTTCAAATGGCGCAAGGGAATTTCGTCCCTCACACACACTACTACTTAACTTTCTTTACTACATTTTGGTGATTCTCTCTTCAAATGATCCGTTTTTGACAACTATCCTTAACACATACATTCCGGCTTTAAGACTTCCTACATCCAGTTCAGCTCGGTTGTCCATTCCCCGCCAGCTATCTGCTAGTCTGCCTTGCATATCGAACAGCTGTACTTCTTCCATACTGAAGATTTCTGACTCTACCGTTACCCGATCCTTTACCGGATTGGGATAAATCGCTATCCCGCCATCTGCCAAATCTTCTATCCCGACACCTGTTATGGCGTAACATGAAGATGTGTCGGAGCACATGCCTTCGCTGATCAGCACGGCATAATTTCCATTTACTGAGGGTGTAAAACTTTGATTTGTTTCTCCTGCGATAGGCAAATATCCACTATCGCAATCTAGCCATTGGTAGGTGGCTCCGGCCTGATTGGCTGTTAAAACAGCGTTCGTACTTAAAACTAAGGTGTCGACGGGAGTAGTCAAGCAACCGTTTACGTCCAGATAAAAGCACTCAGAAGTGTCGGTACACGCGTATCCAGTTGAAATTAGTGCGTAGTTGCCGTTATAGGTCGCCGTAAATACCCGGTTGGTATCCCCCGATAAGATTGCAAAACTACTATCACAGTTTACCCATTGATAAGACACATTGGTTGCGTCCGCCATCAGTGTTGAGTCATTCAACTGCAGAACAATTTCCGATCCGCATTCAGATAATTTAAATGTGTAAACCGCTCCTCCCGCAGTGCTCGTATAAAAAGCGCTGTCTCCAAATACCAGACTGTCTGCTGAATTAGATGTTGCGCTGTAAATACTGCCATAAACATTGCCGTAATCATCCGATGTTATACCGTATCCGTATTCCCCGCCATAATTAGTATTGTAGTGATAGCTCCATACATAATTTCCTAGGCTATCTACGGTTAGACTATAAGCGGAGAAGCTTGCGCTTTGTCCAAATGTTGAGTAAATCTCGTCAGCAGAGGAAGGGTCTACGTCCACATCGCCGTTGAATGTAGCTAGACAATGAACCTGTCCTTCTCTTCCGTGGGTTAAGTATATTTCATTTTGTAACGCTGCTCCAGTTGGGCTAAATTCCTTTACCCACTTAAAGTTATCGCTCTCATCATAACAGACCAGAAAAACTCCATAAAATGCCGACCAACTGATACTATCAGCCAGAGTGCCCGGATCGAAGTCAATGCTATCTGAACCCGTGTACCCGGAAAGAATCAAATGGTTATTTGAATTGATCAGGAGCGATGTGACCTGATCTCTGGTATTCGTTGCCAGAGCTCTCACAAATGTAAAACCGCCTGCTGAATCGAGCTTAAGCAGGAATCCGTCACCGTTAAGGTCGTAAGACGGCAGCTTTACAGGAGGATTACCAATCTCTTGGAAATTGACTGAATCTCCATTGTATTCAATGTAGGTTCCTCCAACAAAAACTTCCCCGGTTTGATTTACAACCAGATCATTAACGTTAAAAATGTTCAAAAGGCCTGGGTTTTCGGTAGAATACACCCACTCTTCATTGTCGAAACGATCAAATTTCAACACAAAAAGATCGGACCAATCGGCGTAATAAGTGGAGCCTCCTGGAATGAAGGTAACGCTCTCGGAGTAGTAACCCGTAAGGTAAATATCGCCCTGCGGGCTGATGGCAATCGCCCCGGCCTTATCATCGTATACGTCTCCATAGGTTTTCATCCAAAGAAACTCACCATTTGGGCTGAGCTTGCCAAAAAATATATCTGTATAACCATTGGAAACCGCCCACTGGGTTCCTGAACCGGTTTCATAAAATAATGTATCGTTAAAAGAACCACATACATATACATAGCCAGAGTCCGAAACCTCGATGTCCGCTAATTCCGATCTTAACGAGCTGGAGCCTGCGTCCGAGTATCCAATTAAACTAGACCACTGATAATTTCCATCCGAAGCGTATTTTGAGATGTGCTCGTTTCTATCTCTCGTGGCTACGTATGGAGTTGTTCCCGAACCCGGATCGAGGTCACCTGAACCAGACAGAATCAACCCGGCGGTATAGACATTAGCGTCCGCATCCGTATCCATGTGTTCACTGTACACCAAACCTTCCAGAGCATTATCGTGCGCATTTACCCAATCAAATTGAGCTCCTTGAGCAAAGCAACTTGCTACCGAAAAGAAGGTTGCCAGAAGTAAAAAGTAGGTCTTCATAAGCATCTAGTTAAATGGAACCTCGGGTTTACCATGTTTTCGTAATCCTCTCTTCAAATGAACCATGTTCGGTAATTACCCTCAATAGGTACATTCCGGTTCTGAGATCATCTACGGTCAATTGTGTGCGATACCCATTTACCACTTCTGATCGCACCAATCTGCCTTGCATGTCGAATAACTGTACCTCTTGTATCGTTGCACTGCTCAATTCTATGGTCAACTGATCTTTCACCGGATTTGGGTAAATCTTCGAGCTTTCTTTCAAATCTTCGATACTTGAAGGTCCCTTGATATTCTGTGCACTATTTGATCTGGATGAGTTAAAATCTCCTATCCCCTTGGTCGCGTCACATAGTGCTGGAGTGGCTACCTGTATGGCATAAACTGCTCCAATGGAGGGCACACTGAAATCGGTATAGGTAAAGTTGGTGAAGGATACCGAGTCAATGATCTGCCAGGTATTGCTAAAAGTGGAGTCCCGAAGGATGTAGTAAAAGCCAAAGGCAAAACCTTCGTAATTGTCCCAAATCAGGTTGACTTCCCCACCCACGCCAACGTTAGAGGTAAGGTGAATCGTTTCATGGAAATCAGACAGGTCGCTTTCGTTACCGCACGTATCGAGCACGGATATTTTGTAGCGATAAGAAGTAACGCCCGGATCCACTCCGAAATCCGTATCGATGTAATAGCTTAACGAGTCCTGATCGCGATAACCTACCTGTGTATAGGTTCCTGCAATGTTCCTGTAGATCTTATAACCATTTACGTTACCTGCACTGGCTTTTGCCCAACTCAAAACGTTGCGGTTCAGTGAATCTACCGTAACCACGCAGAGTTCCACCGGATCTACTCTTGTTCCAACCACTACCGAGTCGATAGATATACAACCGTTGTTATCCGTGAGATTCAGCGTGTATACTCCTTCGGTTGCGTTGGTAACAGTATCTGTTAAGGAGGCGGAACCGATCCACGAGTAGTTGTAAGGCATGGTACCCCCTGAAGTCATGGCAATGATTTCACCATCGGCACCATTACAGGTAGCATCTACCACATCGAAGCTCATTAGGAGTTCATCGGGTTCGTTTACAAAAGCGAAATTAGAGGCAAAACACCCGTTGGAATCGGTAACACTAACTGAGTACGATCCGTCAAACAGGCCACTTACCATGGAGGTATTGTGCCCTGTGTTCCAGAGGTAAATGTATGGGGCGGTTCCGCCGGATACATTTGCGGTTGCACTTCCATCGCCGAAATTGTAGCACGTGGCGTCTGTAGTGGTTATGGAAACAGAAAACAATGCCGGCTCTCCGATTACATAAGTCAAAGTAATGGTCTGACCGCATGCATCTGTTACCGTAACCGAATCCGTACCGGCCACCTGCCCCGACAACGAGGAGCCTGTCGATCCATCTTTATGCCACAGGTAAGTAAAAGGTCCGGTTCCTCCTGCAATGTTTGTAGACACAGAGCCATTGGTACCACCATTACAAGACACATCGGAAACCACTAATGTAACGACCATGGAATCAGGTTCTGAAATTACCAGAGAGTCGGTTATACTTGCTCCGCATGAGTCGGAGATTATCACGCTGTAAGTACCAGCCGCTAAGCCTGTTCTGTTGGACCCAGAGCCTCCATCAGACCATGAATAAGAGTAGGGAGGTGTTCCATTGCTGGCCGTGGCGGTAGCCGTTCCGTTTGCTCCGCCGAAACAGGTATTATCTGTGCCCGTGAGCGTATGCGTTAAAGGATCAGGTTCACTAATGCTTACAATGGATGAACTCAGGCAATTGTTGTCGTCAAATACATTTACTGAGTAATTCCCTGGCAACAGACCGGAGATGGTATCGGTAAGAATACCATTACTCCAGAAATAAGTGTACGGCGCCGTACCCCCGGATGGAGTAACATAAGCCATCCCATCGGAACCACTGTAACAGCTTACATCCGAAGCGGTAATTACGGAGCTTACCGTAGCCGGTTCAAAAATCTCAATAGAATCGGTGACCATACAGCCGTTATCATCCAACACATTGGCGACATAAACACCTGGTGATAAGCTGGAAATCGTTTCTCCGGAAATATTTGGATCCCAAAAGTATACGTATGGAGCAAATCCATTGGACTCAGCCATGGTAGCCGTTCCATCGTTGAAACCAAAACAGCTAACGTCCGTGCTGCTCAAACTCAGCCTGAGGTCTATTGAAATCAAATTATTCGTAGTAGCGGTTCTGCCAATTGTAGTTGTAACTTCAGTTGCACTTAACGATGTAGCGGATAAGGTTTGGGCTGTGGCGACAGAACTTCTAACAGAGGTGGTAACCAGTACAGTGTCCTGATAACAATCTCCGGTGTATCCATTTGCATCCGCTTTAAATAGAATCAGGTCGTTTGCGTCAAAAGACTCGGCCGAACCAGCCACATAGTAACCGTTATCTAAGGGGTCGTTCACTACGTATCCGCCTTCAAAAGTTCCATCTCCATAGCGGTTAGACATGAATGGAATTCCACTTGTATCCGTCTTAATAGCAAACAAATAGCTGTAATCATCCGTGCTATTCCATATTCTTCCTCCAAGGAGCAGGTTGTTATTGTTGTCCAACTCCAACGTCCATGGTATCAGGCGCTCATTCACATGCTCCGGATGAATCGACTTATACCAAATCAGATCTCCATGTCGGGTGGTTTTGATCAATACCAGAGAGTATACTCCAAATCCTGAACTGGTATAACCGAGAGTCACAATACTTGAATCATTTAGCTGAACTGATCTGATCATGTTTGCATTAGTACTTCCGTTGTAGTTTTTGGTCCACAGCACATTCCCATCTTCATCCGTTTTTACCAACCATGCATCTGAGTTGGGTAAGGAATATTTGTTGGTGTTGCTCGTCAGTAATAAACCTCCATCCAAAGTTTCGATTACTGATTTAGCGACTTCGCCCTGAGAAAGAGGGTAGTACTTTGCCCATTTCATTCCTCCTGAACTATTCAACCTTGTTACAAAAAGATCAGAATTCGTTGCTCCGATTAATCTTCCTGCTACAACCAGGTCTCCGTTGGAAGTTTGAATGATCTTCCATCCCTGGGTATACAGTCCGATATTATCGAAGTTCTTTTGCCAAAGGATAATGCCGCTGGCATTCAGCTTCATTACAAATAAAGGATCAGAGGAACATGAATCACATTGCGATTGACCAACCAAGACGGTGCCACCATCCGAGGTAGTAACACCGGCATGAAGTACATCCTCCCCGCTACCACCATAAGTATAAATCCACTCCTTTTCTCCCAGATGATCTAGTTTTACGACATATGCGTCATCACCTCCGGCTCCAAACGCTTCCATATTGCCAATGACCATCGGGCCTCCCTCAGAGGAGAGAAAAAGTGCGGAGATATCGGTATCTGCGGTACTACCATCTCCATATATCACATTGGCATCTCCTATTTTTTGATAAGTAGGTCTGGCATAATCATTTGATGTAACCTCATCCGCACAAACCAGTATGCTACTAACAGATGCCGTTGAATCGGAGAATAAACCGGAAAAACCAAAAATTGGCGCAGTTTGGTTGATTGCGGTAACATTGGCGGAATTTACATTAGCAGGTTTTAAGGTGGTCAAAAAGATATTCTCCGAACAAGAGTTGTATCCGGTTCTGTCCAGATTGTAAACCATTACCCCCGGAGTATTGTCCCCCACCACCATCTGGGCACCGTTAATCCCTTCTGAAACATCCGTAAATACCACATTTGGATGTATGCGTCCAACAGCTGTTTTTGCCACGGGATCATAGTGTAGCGTAACTCCTTCCGTTTCTCCGCCAACCACAAGGAAAGTACCATCGGAAAGCTCTCGCATACGTTGCATCTCCGGAATAGTATATAACCCATCAATCTGAACCGAATCCATTACATTTCCAGATATATCCGTCGTAATAAATACCTGAGAATTACCTCCTTCCAGCCTGAAAAGGTAATCTCCAGCCATTGTTTCCAGGCAGTTTAAGCCTTCTTCCACGGAGCTCCCAGTTAGATCCGCCGTCTTCATCCATACCTCATTCAGTGAAGCATCTAATTTTGCAAGTAAGGTTTTTGCATCACTATGACCCGTTAAAATGAGTCCTCCATCCGAGGTGGTGGACATTTCGTGGATTTCCGTTTCATAAACCCCCGTGCTAAATACTCTGTCAGCCAGTGTATTTCCAGCTCCATCAATCTTCTTAATAAATGCATGGTCATCAGTAGTTCCATAGATAGCGTATTCATCTGAACCAAGAGCAACAACTCCTTGTGCTATTGAAGAAGTAGACGAAGTATCTGTAATCTGCCACTCGAGATTACCATTGGCGTCTACTTTTATCATAAATATCCGATATACTACAGGTCCGAATAGCCTCATTCGGTCATTACCCACCATAAGGAATCCTCCGTTATCCGTTTGCACCATGTCCAAAACATCCTCGTCGGTATCCGCTGTATCCCTATAAATAAAATTCCAAACCGGGTAGCCGGTTGAATCAAGCTTGGTAAGCCAGGGGTCCTGATCTACATACCAGGGAGTTGAGGAGGATGCAATTGTAACAGCGGAACCACAAATGGCAAATCCACCATCCAAAGTTTTAATTACAGTTTCTGCAGTATATCGGCTCTGAGGATTCGTTAGCCGGGAACCTTTGGTGGTGATTTGCCCGAGCAAAAAAGAAGGGATAAAAATGCTCAGTAGGAAAAGGCTTAATTTATTGCTCATGTTTCTAGTTGCTAGTGGGCCACCTTTTGAGCCGATTCGAAACAACTCTCCTGGTAGCCAGATTCAAATTAACGGGAGTTGTTTCAATTAGGATGCTGGTGGGTGGGGTACAATGTGGGTACACGTCTTGAATTTCTTAGCGACAGGGCGTTTCAAGAAAAAGCAACCGATCATGTTTTACTGCTCACAGCCATGTTAATCTGTTGATTTTCAGCTATTCTCAAGCCTCATTGGTTGGATTGTCCCCATCACGCTTTAATCTTACGCTTTCCGTAGTATCTTCAACTTAGAAATTGCAACTTCATGGAGTCTTCTTTAACTGTATTCAACCCGGTAGATCAGAGCCCGATTAAGTCAATCCCCTTACAAGGGGCAAACGAGATAGAGCAAGCTTTATCCTCAGCGCATCAATTATTTCAATCCTCCAACCATGGGCTTGCGCCTCATCGCCGGATAGAAATCCTTGAAAAAACCGCCCAAACAATGCACAATCGGATTGAGGAACTGATCATGTTGGCCACCAGTGAGGGCGGTAAACCTTATAACGACTCTAAGGCGGAAGTTCTCCGAGCAATAAATGGTGTTAAGCTAGCCGCGCAGCACATTGGCCATTTAAAAGGTGAGCAAATTCCTATGGGACTTACTCCTGCTGCTGAAGGGCGACTAGCCTTTACCATGCGCGAGCCCATAGGCGTTGTGGTTTCTATCAGCGCATTCAATCACCCACTAAACCTCATTGTTCATCAGGCTGTTACCGCTATTGCTGCGGGTTGTCCGGTAATTATTAAACCAGCCCTTACAACGCCCCTTTCCTGTTTAAAGCTTGTAGAAATATTACGCGAATGTGGGCTACCTGAAAAATGGTGTCAACCAATTGTCTGTAAGGATGAGCAGGCTGAAAACCTCGCTACCGACCCACGCGTTAATTACCTTTCGTTTATCGGCTCCGCAAAAGTAGGGTGGTATTTGCGTTCAAAAATTGCCCCGGGTACTCGTTGCGCCATGGAACACGGAGGAGTAGCCCCGGTAATTGTGGAAGCAGATGCGGACTTGGATTTTACATTGCCCGCACTAATAAAAGGGACTTTTTATCATGCCGGTCAAGTATGCGTTTCCGTTCAGAAGCTCTTTGTTCACGACACTATTTTGGATTCGTTTTGCTCCAGATTTATTCAGCAAGTGCAACAACTGGTTGTTGGGAATTCAGTCAGCCCGGAGACGGAAGTTGGGCCTCTTATTGATCCGGAAGAGGTAGATAGAGTGGAAAAATGGGTAAATGACGCGGTTAAAGAAGGAGCTATAATACTATGTGGAGGAAAAAGAATTTCTGAATTTTTCTACCAACCTACAGTCTTGCTCAACCCTTCGGAAAGTTCTGCGGTATCTACCGAAGAGATTTTCGGTCCTGTAGCGTGTGTGTATAGTTATACGGAACTAGCAGAGGCCATTTCACGAGCCAACTCCCTGAATGTGCATTTTCAAGCCTCAATACTCACCCAAAATCTGGATGCCGCTATGTTGGCCACCAAAAACCTAAATGCAGCAACTGTAATGATAAACGACCACACGGCTTTTCGGGTAGACTGGATGCCTTTTGGCGGAAGAGATCACTCCGGAATCGGAGTCGGTGGCATTTCTTATGCAATGGATGAAATGACCCGCGAAAAACTGGTTGTGATTAAAAGCCCTAACCTTTGACAAGAACCATTAGCAGTTGATTATGAGTTAATTGAAGGCATGAAGTTGATCCAGTTATAATATATTTATACATATGAAATACATTTTAATCTTTGTTGCAATTGGATGGATATACAGTCCAGTATTAGCCCAGGAAAAATTGGAGAAATGGAGCATCTCGGGAGTTGAGTTTAAAGTTTCTTCCGAATGGGGTATTGATGAATTTTCATCCAGCAGCGTTTGCGACTGCGAAGGCGTGATCATTAATGATTACGACACGATACACAAATTTTTTGCGGTAATCTATCCATTGCTTTATCGAGACCCGGTTCCTGATCACGACAATGTTTGGGGAGCACCATTTGTAGCCGATAACGGGACAAAACCAATTGAAATTAAGGTGGGAGGTGTTGAAATGGAATTTACGGCAGGAAGTTTTGATTTCGGTGATGACAGCAAATCAAAAGCCTTGAAATTAAGCTCGGTAAATGGTAAAACCAGCAAGAACTTTGATCACATAATGTATTTCTTTATCTCATCAGAGTCAAACAGGGACTTAATGGAAATTGCCCGAACATTCGCTACCAATATTAAATGGAAACGAAAGTAGCCGAAACCATTGTGGGGATTACTCAGTAAACAAAAAGGCCGGTTCTAATAAGAACCAGCCCCTGTCTTTCCCCGGGAGCCCCTCAACATCCCGGGGTTTAACCACATACTCAATTTTTTTACTCCTCTTCTGAGTAAGTTTTCAATAGTTAGACGCCACCTCCCCGATAAACTTGCGGCGACCGTTAAAAAATTATGGGGTATACGCGTCAGCTGCAGACCATCTTGAATTTACGTGGTTAATCAACTCGGTTAGAGCGTTCGTAAAGTCTGCATCGCTTGTTAAATAAGTATAGCCTTCCTGTTCTCCATTGGCCCCAATCACGTACGGGCTTATCAGGTCATGTGCATCGGTTAACCGTGTTGTCATGGCTGACACGTCAAACGTTGTTGCAATAAAATCATCTACGTATGCATCGTACATTGTTTTGTAAGTCGCGTCGCTGTACAGGTTGTAAATCATTGGCCAGGTGTGTGCTCCTGTGCTCCCCGGGCTGCTGTTGGACAGGTTGCTGAAGTCTAATTCAAGCGGGGTCATTCCGCTTGTAGTTGTTAGCGCTTCGTTATTGTCCCATGGAATCCAGTTGATTTTTCCATCCGAAGGATTGGTGTAGAGGTAATAATTGTGGGTCATATTGCCATAAGTATCCCAATTCACCAGAACCTGATTGGCGGCCAGGTATTTCAAATACTGAGAAACATCAAGCACCGATTCAAGATCTGTTCTCCATTGCGCAGGATCAATGGTTCTTGAGTCATCAATTAAAACACTTACGAGATTGCTAACATCCGAAACATCAGACTCATCTCCCGTTTTATTAATAATGTACTCCGAAGTAACCGTGCTTAAATCGTTCAGTCTAGCTCCATCACCATCAGGCTTATAGCAGTTACCGCCATTCTGGAATTGGGTTTCCACGGTCGTGTCGAAAACCACCTCAACCATGGTGTAAAGGCCAAAATAAGTCGGTCCGTTACCATGATCAATATAAATTTGGTAGAAGGCTGTCCTCGGTGCAGCAACACCAAAATCTCTAAACAAATCGGCGGTAACCTTCTCACGCATCAGTGACATGTCTTTGAACCCACTGCTAAAAGCCAATTGCTGGAATCCATGAAAGGTTTGCCCCCAAATTTCAGGGTTTTCATCCTCGAAGTAGTTAAATTCTAATCTGAAAGGAAGCTTAGCATTCCCCTGAGAATACGCCTGGCTCAGTGAAGAATTCCCTTTATAACGAATTCCAACATCGTACCATTGTTTTCCTTCATAATACACCTGTGCCGGAACATAAATAGGGTTTTCAGTGCTTGTGGCTGCTCCTCCGGGGCCACCTCCTCCTGGACCACCTCCTCCAGGCCCTCCCGATGTTCCTCCATATAATGTTTCAAGATCATCCTGCATTACTTGCCAGTGATCCTCATCGATCACGATGTCAAACCTTTGAACGGCATTGTCATTAAAAACCAGATTGTAATTCGGAGAAGCACTATTACTATGGGTTGCCTCCGTCCAGTCTTCTAAATTGCCTCCTGGGGTAATGGGCGCTTCCTTTTTACATGCGGTAGTCACCGTAATGGCTATGCATATTACTCCTATTAATCGCTGCATGATTTAAAGTTTAAATTGATAGTTGAGTCCGATGATGTACCACGTCTTCGCGTTATAAGCCCTGGGGAACGAAGCAAACTGTCGCTCAATTCGATAAAACCCTCCCAGTGAACCAACCTTTCCTGTTTTGTAGTCCGTGCCCAATGTTAAGCGATACTTTTGCAAGGCGTTCGTAGAATAGCCTACCACCACACCTTCATTAAAAACTACGGATTCATAGCCCTTCGCATAAAATAATTCTGCTGAAAAATATGGGTCTAGCTTCCAGCCTTTAATATTGTATTCGGCCTTCATTCTAAGACGGTATTTGTGCTGATTATAGTCGCCTTCGGCAACTGTTAGCCCCCTTAGATTTCTGTTGGTATAACGCAGTCGGTATCCAAGACGCAATCGGTTCAATTTATGTTTGTAGCTAAGATCTGTCTGAAACCGGTGCTCTTTATCAAAACCTTTGCTTACGCTCCCATCCCGAATGAGTCGGTAACCTACATCAAATTTCAGATCATCCCAAATTTTGTAACCAACTCCTAATTCAGTAAAAAACTGATCGAGGCTGGTACTGTTATCGTCAAAACGAAACGCCTGTGATAATGAAAAACAGAACTTTTTATTCTCAGATTTCTTTTCGAAACCAATTTTGGTCCATGTTTCAAGGTCCCGCACAAGAGAAGAGTCCTGGTTGTATGCGGCAATCGATAAGGCCGAAAGCAATATGGTGAGCATAAAAATGCGTGGTAAAAACCAATTTTTTATAGAAATCATGTGGCTTTAGAAGCCATTTGGCTCAACCTACTTGCACCACCAATAAAAAAATGGTTAAAAAAACCCTATGCTTGTATGGTAAAGTAGAACTTACTGCCCGCTCCTGGTGTTGATTCTACCCATATGCCTCCATTATGAATCTCCGCAATTTTAGCACAATGAGCTAAGCCTATTCCCGTTCCATCATATTGATTCCTGGTGTGTAAGCGCTGGAAAATGGCAAAAATTCTGTCGTAATATCTGGGCTCAATCCCTATTCCGTTATCCTCTACACAGAATTGATGGTTTCTATTTTTCATGGTGTATGAGATGTTAATCTGTGGACTGACTTCCTGTGCGGAGAATTTTACTGCATTACTTATGAGGTTTTGAAAAAGCATACGGAGTTCCGTTTCGTAAGCTATAATCTCCGGCATTTTTCCGTAGTACACCTCTCCTCCCTTATCCTGAAGACTGGCAGCAAGATCAGCCACTATTTCATCTAACAGCTTATTGCAGTCCACAACAGTTTTTTCTCTTCCTTTTCCAATACGACTGTGATCCAAAAGCCCCTTGATAAGTGTTCGCATTCTGGCACTCGCCTGAGTAATATATTGGATGTATTGATCGCCCTCCTTGCCTAGCTTACCGGCAAAGTCGTCTGCCAACAATTCGGCAAAACTTGATACAGTGCGCAAAGGCTCTTGCAGATCGTGTGAAGCTACGTAGGCGAACTGCTCCATCTCCTTGTTCTTGTGTTGCAATTGTTCCCGAATGTTTTGCTCTTGTTGCTGGGCCTTCTTAAGTTTAGTAATGTCTATGTAACTGCCGACCATTCTAACGGGCCGACCTTCTTTATCCCACTCTATAACTTTGCCGCGACAATAAACCCAAACAACTGAACCATCCTTGTGATAATAGCGTACTTCGTTGTCATAGGGAAACTCTCCTTTAGATTTCACATGTTTCTCAAACGTTCTAAGGACTTCTGGCAAATCGTCCGTATGGATAATTCGCTGGCGGGTTTCCGGGCTATTTTCCAATTCATGATCCTCATATCCAAGCATCTTTTTGAACGTTGGGCTCATGTACTCATAATTGTCTTTTATACGCCAATCCCAGTACCCGGACAGAGTAGTCTCCAGTATACTGTTGAAAATCATTTTTGTGTCAGCCAGTTCCCGCCTGACCTGTGCCAACTCCTTCTTTAGCGCTTCACTATCAAATGCCTCCATACAGTTTGTTGTTAGACGAATCTTTGGTTTTGGCAACCCTAATGAACACAAATAAGCGCTTGGCGTTTGTCTGCACTGAGGCGAATTTCGTCAGTATAAGGGTATGCCCTGGTAGAGTGGTTGGGCGTTCCCCGAAAAACCAGGCTTTGTGCTAACTATTTCGACGTTCCCTCCTAAATTCATATTACCAAAACAAATGCTATGACGAGGAAGTTGAATTGTGTGTTGTTAATTGATGACGATGAGCCCACCAATTTTTACCATCAAAGAGTGGTAGAAAAATCCGGATGTGCGGAGCAATGCCAGGCTGTAAATAGTGGTGCAGAGGCATTAGCGTTCTTAAAATCAGCCAAAGACGGTATGTATCCACAACCCGACCTGGTTTTTCTGGACATTAATATGCCTGCGATGAACGGCTGGGAGTTTTTGGAGGAATATCGCAAGCTAAAAACCGAACAACAAGCACAAGTTGTGGTAGTGATGTTGACCACCTCTCTTAACCCTGACGACATGCACAGCGCAAAAGTAGATGAGGACATAAGCAACTTTATTCACAAACCTCTTGATCAAGGGAAGCTACAGGAGGTGCTGGAAAACTATTTTGAAGGCCGATTTTAGACTTAAAATTGCTCCCACTTGCTTATTGGCAATCCTATTCTAGACCCAATCTGCAGTAATTAATGCTTTTGAAAATTTCATAGATTTGAGTTGCATTAAGTAAACTGTTCGAACATGTCTGTGAGAAAACTTCTATCGCTTGCGATATTCATCGCATTGCCCACTTTTATCATTGCTCAAGATTTTTTAGGGATTAAACAAAGTGATTGGGGGGGCGTGTACAGCGTTGATGCCAACCCTGCAAACATTGCTGATAATCGATACAAGTTCGACATCAACCTAATTGGTTTCAGCACCACCTTTTACAATAACTACGCCCACATGAACGGTTCGGACCTCAAGGGGCAACTGCGAGGCTTACTAGACACCAACCAAACGACCATTTTCGATGATCCGGAATGGTATGAGAATTATGTGACGAGGGATACCGAGAACGAAAACAATCGGGTTTTCCTGGCCAACGAAATCTATGGCCCTGCTTTCTTTTTTGGGTTTGGCAAAGGAAAGTATGGAGTCGGAATGGCGTCAAAAATCCGAAACATTGTAAACCTCGACGGATTTGGTTCCACGGCAACTCAAATGATTTACAGTGGCTTAACCGATTCTACCCTTTACACTGATCCACTAAATAACGTAGAGCCCTTCTCAAATGACTATATCAATGTTCAGTCTATGACCTGGGCCGAATGGGGGGTGAATTTTGGAATGGTTGCTATTGATGAAGGTGAGCATTTTCTAAAAGTTGGAGCAAGAGTTTTCCTGATTCAAGGTCTTCAGGCATCGTACATGTACATGAAAAACGTGAAGTTTTTAGCTCACTCAGACACCACTATCTCCCTTTTCAACTCTCAAGTCAATTACGGCCACTCTACCAATTATGAAATTACTGAAGATGCAAATGGAAATCTTCAACTCAATTACTTCCCGTTTACCTCAAGAAAGGGTGTAGGGCTTGACTTTGGTGGTGTTTACGAATGGCGGCCCAATCACGAAGAATATAAATACGACATGGACGGTGAAACAGGTCTGTGGCGCAGAGATCTCAACAAATACAAGGTAAGAGCAGAACTATCCGTTAAAGACATTGGCCGCGTTAATTTTGACAAGGGACCTCCGTCCGGAGACTTTCTTGCGGACATTGATGTATGGGATTTAGGTGCTTTTGATTCCGTTGGAGGGCCGGATGCGATTCTGGAGGTGGATAGCATCCTGAATGCAACGTTCGGCACTGAGTCAGGCAATGATCAATCGTTCAAAATGAACCTGCCAACTACCATCAGACTGTCGGGAGACTACCATATTTGGCATGATTTGTATATCAATGCTGAGGCATTTCTGGCGCTACAGTTTAAAAACGACGAGAACAAAATCCACAATATTTCCAGATACGCGATAACCCCAAGATACGATCATAAATGGGGAGGTTTGGCTATTCCAATTTCCTACGGAGCCTTGTCCGGACTTAGAGTGGGTGCAGGGCTTAGGGCAGGGCCATTACTGTTTGGAACTTCTGATTTAAGCCTCTTGTTTAAGAAGGGCAAGATCAATGGTGCCGATATCTATTTTGGTCTGCATGCGGGTGTTCCGTTTACTAAAATTAAAGACCGGGACGGAGATAAGGTTTCAGATAAAGTAGAGAAGAAACACCGACGGGAGATACGCAAAGAAACAGGAGACAAAAAAGCCGAAGGGTGTCTTGAAGTTCCAGGTGTCTGGGAGTTCAAAGGTTGTCCGGATACGGATAATGACCATATTCAGGATAGTAAAGATGATTGTCCGTATGAAGCCGGATTATCAGAGTTTAACGGCTGCCCCGATACCGACAAGGATGGGATCATGGATAAGCTGGATAGTTGCAAAACAGAACCTGGACTGCCTAAGTTCAATGGTTGTCCGGATACCGATGAAGACGGAATTAAAGATAGCGACGACGAGTGTCCGGAAACACCGGGTCTGGAGCAATTTAAAGGTTGCCCGGATACCGATGAAGACGGAATTAAGGATAGCGAAGATGAGTGTCCGGAAGTAGCGGGTCTGGCTGAGTTCAACGGTTGTCCAGATAGAGATGGCGATGGTATTCCGGATGATAAAGATGCGTGCCCGGACGATCCGGGACCAATTGAGAATGAAGGATGTCCTGACCGTGATAACGACGGCATTTTCGATTATCTGGATGGTTGTCCGGATGAAGCAGGGCCAAAAGAAAACAATGGCTGCCCATGGCCGGATACAGACGGCGACGGACTTCTTGACAAAGACGATCAATGTCCGAATAACCCAGGGCCAAAAGAAAACAACGGATGCCCGTACGCAGATACTGACGGCGACGGTGTGTTGGATAAGGATGATGAGTGTGTAAATACGCCTGGTACCGTTGAGAATAAAGGATGTCCGGAAATCAAGGAAGAAGAGCAGGCGATTATCAACACGGCCTTCGAAAATCTGGAGTTTGAGAGTGGCAAAGACGTAATCGTGCAGGAATCATACGAATCTCTAAATGAGCTGGCAAGATTGCTTGTAGAAAAACCTGATTGGAAACTAAAAATCGACGGCCATACAGATAATGTTGGTAAAGAATCTACCAATCTGGTATTATCTAAAAAGAGAGCGGAGGCAGTGAAAAAATTCATGACAGACCGGAGTGTGGAGGCTGAAAGATTATTCGTTGAGTTCCACGGTGAGTCTATGCCAATTGCCGACAACGATACGGAGGAAGGGCGTCAGAAGAACCGTAGAGTTGAGATGACCATTGTATTTGAGTAGTACGTTGAGAGGTTGTGATACCTCGCAACTCTATTCACCGGGCAAAATTTTGCTCAGTTCATGCAGATTCTGATTCACCTACGCATAAATTTGCTGTAATTTATGTGCGGAAAAGATCAGGTACGATATGTGCCAGATCAAAACGTTATCTTACCTATATCAAACTACCCATGAGAAAGCATCTACTGTGCCTGTTAATAGCAGTAATTTCTACCACGGGCTTGCAGTCTCAATCGCTAGATGAAAGAATGATTGCCGTAAGCAACGCCTTTGAGTCCAAGGACTTCGAATTCGTTGTGAGCACGCTGGAAAAAGACCTCCCCATTTACAGAGATACTTTCGGTATTGATGACACGGAAGTCATCCCAATTTTCGAGTTGCTTTGTGCCTATGCGTACGACAGTTTAGGGCTGCCTGAAAAGGCCAGAGACCACTATCTGTCAGGACATAATTTGTTTCATTCCGCCGGCTCAGTAGATAACGATTTCAACGAGTATGCTCTTAACGGACTAATCAATTATTTCGTGGTTCGTAACCAACCTGAGCCACTGATTCGGTACACCGACCGCAAACTTGAACTTTACGGCAAACGATATGGAAAAGAATCCATTGACTACGCCTTAAAGCTTAACGATGCCGGCCTTCTTCTGTACGATAATTTCCACGTGAAATTTTCACTCCCGTATTTAAAAAAATCATACGAGTTGTTTAATGCGCTGGAAGGCCCGGATGGAATAAACACCAATGTATTAGCTAATTCCTTAGGGCTGGCCCAACACCTTACTGGCAATATAGGATCAGAGCCCTACCTGCGTTCTATAGACTATTTCATGTCATCAGACAGTTTACAAGCTTACGCCATTACATTTTCCGCTGTGGCCGAGTATTTTATGGATGCTGTTGGATTGGATGTTATTGAAAAAGGAGTTAAATACGATGTAGAAAACCTTAAGGACTATCCGGCTTTATTGTCGGCAGCAATAAAAGTACAGTTAACGCTTTTCGCCGACCAATTTTCTTGTGAAGGTTTGGAATTAAGGGAACAAGCCTTACATCTGGACACCTCCCGTTATAAAGGAGATGATATTTTCTATGCCTTTGAAGACATGCAATTGCTTGGGAAGCACTATCAACAATGCGGACAATTCGAAAAAGCAGTTAAGGCCTTTGAAAGGTATGTTGAATTGGCCAGACAACTAGATCTGGAAGCTGATGTAATTGCAGCACAGGAGAAAATGTTGGCTGATGCATACGCAAAAAATGGTGAGAACCAGAAGGCAGAGGCGCTTCTTCTTTCTATTTTATCTAAAGCAAAAAGGGGGAGTTTGCTGCAGGTAAATGCCAACGAATATTTGGCCGAGCATTATTTCAGGATGGGTGCCTATACAACAAGCAAAGAGCATTATTTAGCCAAAATGCGCGCCATGGAAAAAAACAATGTTTTCGTGTCCGAAGAAGTGCGCGGTACCACAATTGGAATGCTGGCACTGGTAGAGGGCAAATTGGGAGATTTTCAGTCGGCCGAGAAGCGATTTAACCAGGCCATTTCGATAATGGAGCCCGTTGCCGATTTAAATAGTGTTTACATGATCAAGTCTAACTATGCGGAACTGCTTCGTCTTTTAGGGCGCTATACAGATGCTATTTCAATCTACAATGATGTGATTACTTCTGGCGCAGATCAACTGGAATTGCTTGGCCCTGTTTATAACAATCTTGGCACTTGTCAAATGCTTTCGGGAGATTTGGAAGGGGCTGAAAAGAGTTTGCTCAAAGGAAAAGAACTGATTGAGCAACACGGTGGAGCTCGAAGCTTGCTTTACGCAACCAGTCTCAATAATCTGGGGCGTTTACACCACATTAACGGTGAACTGCTAAAGGCCATTGATAACTATAGCAACGCTCTGAAAATTCAAACCGAGATTCTGGATAAACGTTCTACTGTGCCCTACGTAACCGCTTCGAACCTCGCATCTATATGCATGCAAGTGGGAGAGGTAGATCAGGCAATAGAGATTTATTCCACCCTGGTTACGAAGCAAAATGAGGTTTTTGGCAGGTTACTCGTTGAAAAAGAGTCCATTTTGGCCAGTTTGGGGAACTGTTACTTCTTCAAAAAGGATTTTGATAAAGCCATCAATCTGCATCAGCAAGCGCTTGAGTCGGTAAACGAGCAAATTGATCTGAACTTTCAATTCCTGAGTGAACGCGAAAAACAGTTGTTTTTCGATCAAAATGCGATCTTCTACGAGATGTACTTTGGCTTTGCTCAGGCCGTTGCTGCTTCCAACCCACAAGTGGCCGAAGAGGCTTACAATATTATCCTCCGCAACAAAGGCCTGCTACTTAGGTCTACAAGAGAGATGAAAAATGCCATTCTAAGAGACGGGGGCAAGGAGTTGAATCAAACCTATACGGAATGGCTCACAGAGGTGGAGTCACTTTCCAGAATGCTGGTAAACCCAGGGCTTGATAAAAAAACATTAAAGGAGCAACGTTCTGTTTGCCAATCACTTGAAAAAAAATTGGTGGAAAAATCTTCCGGATTCAAGCGAATCAATGAGAAGGTTGAATGGAAAGATATTAAAAAACAATTGTCTGCTTCAGAAGCAGCAATTGAGTTTATCCGCTATAAAGACCACCACAGCTTAAATACTCCAGTTGTCTACTCAGCCTTGGTGCTTACTAAAACAATGGATCATCCATTGTTTATTAAACTGTTTGAAGAAAGCGAACTATCTGGTTTAATTGGTGATTTTTCCGGCAATGATGTCGATTATGTAAACAAACTCTACGGAACCCGGGAACACCATAATCCACAGCTTTACAATCTTATTTGGAGCCCAATACTAGAGAACCTTGGTGCAGAAACCAAAACCATTTATTACAGTCCGGCGGGGCTGTTATACAAAGTTTCCATGGACGCTTTATATGACGGAAAATCGGGCAACCTCGGTGATCGGTACCAACTAAAGTTCAGGCTGAGCTCCAGATTAGTTGGACATGAAACCGTCAGTTACTCTGCCGAATCAGATAAACTACTAATCGGTGGGCTCAACTTCTCCAGCAAAGAATCGGATCCTGAGGTTTGGAGTTACCTGAAAGGAGCAGAAAAAGAAGTTGAAAATGTTGGTAGGATTTTAGGATCCCAACATATTTTAAGGGGCGATTCGATTACCGAGTCTGTACTGAAAAAAGAGCTGACCAATGCCGCATTGGTTCACATAGCCACGCACGGATTCTTTTTCCCGAATCCCGAATCGGTTGAAAGAGAAATGAAAGAAAATTCAGAAGAAATAGACGTTGTTTTCCGGGGAATAAATCGAAACGGCTTAACATCCAATATCGTTACCAACCCCAATCCTCTTATCAGATCCGGGTTGGCGCTATCGGGGGCAAACCACATCTTTGCAGAAGAGGTTACAGATGGAAGCAACGATGGCGTTCTAACTGCACTGGAGGTAATATCGCTTGACCTGAGTAACGTTGAGCTGGTGGTTCTATCCGCCTGCGAAACGGGACTCGGCGACATAGTAGACGGAGAAGGCGTTTATGGTCTTCAACGTGCTTTCAAACTAGCGGGTGCCAAATACATGATTATGAGTTTGTGGCAGGTACCGGATGCTGAGACACAGAAATTTATGGAGCGTTTCTACACAAATCTGGTTGCCACAAAGGACATTGAGCAGGCTTTTGCTAACACTCAGTCAGAAATGAAGGAACTATACGACCCCTATTATTGGGCGGCATTTCAGCTAATTTTCTGAACCTACAAGATTCGGGAAAGAAAGAATATAGAACATTCGTTGCACCGGACTCACAGAAAGTTTATTTTCATTTCAATTATTCCTGCTACTATGATGACTGACAACTTCAAGGACTACGCCCAATTTCTTTTGGAAGAGAAACTAGATGAGTTTTGCCACACACAAATTGGCTTGTTACAAAAATATCAGCTAGAGATGCTTGCCGAATTTAATGCCCTAGACGAAGAAACGAAACTGTCCCTGGCTCGAAGTGAACAGAGTGAATTCTTGCTTAGTATTATAAATGATACTGCTTTTGAGCGGCTTTCAGAGAACCTAGAAAAGTGGGAGCGCAACGAACTGGATATGGATAATCAAATGATTGGAGAGGTGGAAATCGACGCGTTATTGGGAACCCAAAAACACACATTAGTAAAGTTTCTTTCTGACTATTCGCCGGATCCTGTAGTAATATCAGACTTGTGTCAACGAATAGTCGAATTCTATGGTCATTTTGAAAGAGAAAGCTATAAGTCCTACGCACGAGTAAAGAATAATGCACTAGAAGAGGTAAAGCGATTAAGCGAAACTGTTACTAAAAAGAATGAAGAAATTTTAAGTAGCTTAAGATACGCGAGTAGCATTCAGCAAGTTCTCATGCCAAACACATCAGAATTCCAAAAACACAATTTGTCCGCGTTCTTATTGTATAAACCTAAAGATATTGTGTCAGGAGACTTTTTCTGGAGTTACTCAACGGAAGATTCCTTACTTTTTTGTGTAGGGGACTGCACAGGGCACGGGGTTCCCGGAGCTCTTCTTACGGCCGTGTCTCTTGGCCTTTTGCAAAGGGCCGTAATAGAACATAACCTTAAGGAACCGGGGGCTATTCTAGATTTTCTACACGATCAATTCGTTCAACGTTTTGACAAAGAGCATTCCAGCAGTGAAGGAGTTGACGTAATGTTGTGCAAGGCGGACTTTTCAAAACAAGAACTTCGCATATCAAGTGCCAGTTCTATTGGTTATTTATTGAAAAAAGACGGATCACTAATTGAGTTGCAGTTGAGCAGAAAATCTGTTGGTAGCAGGGTATTTAAAGAAACATACGAGGAACACGTTTTCCCTTTGAGTGAGATACAACAGGTTTTCCTCCAATCAGACGGATACAGAGATCAAATTGGCGAAAAGGCTGGAAAGCCATTTAGAAGAAAAAACTACCGCTCCCTACTAGAATCTTTGAAAGAAAAATCATCCAATGAACAACGTCGAATATTAGAGTCTACTCTTTCCGACTGGCAAGGAGCTGAAGAGCAAATTGACGACATCTGTGTTTTGGGGGTTAAATTAACATAACCCCAACCCAAGCGGATTGCCTGTTCGTTGTCCCACCTGAAGTTGAAATTTGTAATTATTTGTAACCTATCCGTTCCGCCTGTTGTCTAACCAGGTGAATCAATTAAATTTCATAGTTATGCCAGCATTGTATGTACCTATCGTCCTGTTTTTATGTTCTGCAGGTGTCCTGTTTGTTTTCATACTGACCCGAAACAAAGAGCGAATGGCCATGATAGAACGGGGTCTGCTTCCAGCTGAACCTGCACGGAAGCACACAGGGCTAAAATTTGGTCTCGTGGCTATTGGAGTGGCTATCGGTATTCTATTGGGAACGATCCTGGATACCTATACGCCTATTCAGGAACAGGCAGCCTATTTTTCAATGATCTTCTTGTTCGGGGGGCTAGGGTTTGTTGCACATCATTTCATTTTGAAAAATCAGCCAACGGAGGAAAACTAGACCATGGTTGCGATAGACGACATGATCTATATTCAGCGCGTACTGGACGGGGAAACTGCGTCCTTTGCGCATTTGGTAGACAAGCATAAGAACATGGTCTATTCGGTGATTCTAAAACTTGTAAAAGTGCCTGAGGACGCCGAGGAACTTGCTCAGGACACCTTTGTGAAAGCCTATAA
This sequence comes from Parvicellaceae bacterium, assembly GCA_965267315.1. GTDB lineage: Bacteria > Bacteroidota > Bacteroidia > Flavobacteriales_D > Parvicellaceae. The sequence continues at coordinate 939,376 of OZ253949.1, read as the reverse complement.
TAAGCTGGCGGAGTTCAACGGCGAATCCCGTTTTTCAACCTGGCTGTATACCATTGCCTACAGAACTGCACTGAGTAGATTAAGAATAAAAGTGATAAATAAAGTTGAGGACCACTCGCTTTACGACACGGCAGATTCCGGATTAAAACCTCTGGAAATTATGGAGTTCAAAGAGAGGAAAGAGATGGTTAAATCGGCCATCAATCAATTACCAGAAGCCGATGCTGTTGCCGTTACGCTCTTTTATTTAGATGACTGTTCGGTGGCCGAAGTTTCTGAGATAATGAGTTTGAGTCCCAGCAATGTTAAAGTGAAGTTACACCGTGCCCGAAAAGCTTTAAAGCAATTGCTTGCACACGTTTTAATGGATGATTCATCCGTTTCAAAAGACCAAACCATATGAGCGAAAAAGAAGAAAAGCTGAAGAAACTATTGAAAGAGACAGTTGAAACACCAGCTTCCAACTTTACCTCTTCCGTACTCTCGAAAATTGAACAGGAAGAGGCGCTATTCACATCTGCTTTACAAAAGGCGCGAGCAGATGAAGTTTCGGTTGATTTTACAGATTCCGTACTCGCCTCTCTCCCTAAAAAGCGAATAAAACCCATTGGGCTAAAATGGTTCTGGATCACATTTGTTCCTTTCTCCCTGGCGGTTGTGCTAATGCTCGTATTTTCTTCTACCGAAAAGGCTCAACTAACAGAGTTGTCAGATTACGATCTGCACATTCAAATGCCGGAAATGTCCTCGATATTCATGTACCTATCCATGGCACTCATTACGGTTAGCTTTTATCTATTGGTAGAGCATTATATACAGCGTAAGCGTAGCAACGGCTAACTAAATCTGATAGATTTTTTAAAAAACTAAACCCTTTAGTAAGTTGGTGGAACGTAAATAGATTACGCGTGTTCTGATGTAATTTCAGGCATCGATCAAAAGTTCAAATACCAGAATGGCCGGGGTTCTCAAGTGAACCCCAAAAACAAGTTTTTCGTGGAACATACGGAAGCAGATCTGTCCTATCTTGAATATTGCAGATTTGAAGACGAAGAACCTGAAAGCAATAAAACGGAGTACGTTGATGTCTATCCTAAAACCATCGTAAATAAAGTGCCCAGTCCTGATATTCCGATGGATTATTCCATGAATCCCTATCAGGGCTGCGAGCATGGTTGCGTTTACTGCTATGCAAGGCCTACACATGAATATTGGGGCTACAGCTCCGGAGTGGATTTTGAGAAGAAAATCCTGGTAAAGCGGAACGCTCCTGAACTTCTTAAACGGGCTCTTTCTTCAAGAGCGTGGCTTCCTGCTCCTATCATGTTGTCCGGTAATACCGATTGCTATCAACCCGCTGAAAGAAAACTGCAAATTACACGGGAGTTGCTTAAAATTCTTTTGGAGTATAGAAACCCTGTAGGCATTATTACCAAGAATAGCCTGATTCTAAGGGATCTCGATATTCTGTCAGAACTGAATAAGAGAAACCTGTTGCGCGTGGTGATTTCGATTACTTCACTAACTGAAGCTACGAGGAGAATTCTGGAACCCAGAACCGCCAGCTGCAAAAACAGGGTAAAAGCGGTTCAGGTACTTTCAGATGCCGGCATCCCCGTAAGTGTGAATCTGGCGCCGATCATCCCGGCCATCAACGATCATGAAATACCAAATATTCTAAAAACGGTTTCGGAAGCGGGCGCTCTAAAAGCCAATTATATCATGGTGCGGTTGAACGATTCGCTCGGAGAAATTTTCAAAGACTGGGTACATACGCATTTTCCGGATCGCGCGGAAAAGGTCATGCATCACATCGAAGATTTGCATGGAGGGCAAATTAACGATCATCGATTTAAGACCAGAATGACTGGAGAGGGGCCTATTGCTGAGCAGATTAGAAGGTTGTTTTTAATTCACCACAAGAAATATTTTAAGCCTAGTGAATTGGGAAAAATGGACATCAGCCAATTCAGGAGAATCAGAAAGGGGCAGATTCCTTTGTTTTGATAGAATGACCTATTTGGTGGTCCTTGGGCGCCCCGGACAAATAAGCCTATCAGGGTAAAACTAAATTTGTACCGTGTTTACAGCTAATCTTAAAAATGGACAAACCGAAAGGCAAATCTGTTATTATACTGCAAAAAACCCTTTATAACTCAAGTTGTAAACTAATCTGACGCCTCACAAAGTAGATTTCCTCAACAACTACGAGTACCAGTATTGAGTGTCCATTTTATAATTCTACGATCTCGTGCCTCCAATTCCTCTAGAGAATCCGCTGTGGCACGCCGTAAACATGTAATGTCTTGTTTTTCAACCACTTAAACCCAAAAACATGCTTGTTGCATTTTTAGCCGTTTAAGCGTGTTTCTCGAAAAAGATAGCCCAATACCTATCGCGAGGTCAAAAAGCCTCTTAAATCGAATATAAAGCTGTTTTGGTGCCTTTCGAGGCACCCAAGTCACCGTTTTGTACGATTCTCGATCTATCCGTCGTTCTTTTTGGACAGCAGATAAATCTGGCTTGAATATTTATGGTTTTTTGTATTCGCCTTTTTATTGGACTTCATCCCTGTTAAAAATGCGGAAGGTAAACTACCTCCTTTGTATTTTTCAGAGAGCATGCTCACATAATAGGCGTCGTATTTCATTGGCAGGATTTTTTCCACCTTCATGTCGAACTTCTCCGCAAGGTTAGCCACGTCATTTGGCCGGAAATGATAAAGATGTATTGGCAAATCATAAGCAGCCCAGAACTTACCATACTTCTGTGCATCGTAAGAAGAACAATTCGGCACTGCGATGACCAGCTTCCCATCGTCCTTCAATACCGCTTTTATTTTTTCAAAATCTCTGTTCAGATGATAAACATGTTCCAAAACATGCCACATCGTAATTACAGAAACCGAACGATCCTCCAGCTGGTGCAACTGGTCAATATCTTGCACCTTTACTCCTTTTTCCCTACAGATATTTCGGGCTCCCTCGTCAGGCTCCAACCCTTGTGTATCCCACCCCAGTTCTTTACAATGACTCAAAAAATCGCCCGTCCCGCAACCAATATCCAGCAACTTCCTCTCAGTTGCAAAAGAGGCAATCAGCTGCTCTTTGCTTCGAATGGCTCTTCTTCTGACGGTCTGATAAATCTTGTTCATCATTCCCTTTTTTGAATCCGTGTGAGAGATGTAATCCTCCGATTCATAATAAGAACCGATTCTATCTTCCGTTGGGATTGGGGAGGTAAAACGGAAATTACAATCTGCGCATTCACGAATACTAAAATCCTCACCCGAAGTTGAAAAGTCATTCGACTCAAGAAACAAAACTGATTCCTTAGAACCACAAATCGGACACTCCTTTACCTCTATTAGTTTTGATTGTTTCACGTGGAACACTCTGTTTTATCTTCCTAAATAAACCATAAGAACGGATACATCCGAAGGCTTTATGCCGCTGATACGTGAAGCCTGACCCAGGGTAGCAGGCTGAACCGCCGTCAGCTTTTCTTTGCTTTCTGCCGACAACGCAGAGAACTTAGAATAGTCAATGTCTGCCGGTATGCTCACCTCTTCCAGCCGGTTCATCTTATCCACCATTTCCTCTTGCTTCTCAATGTAACCCCTATACTTAACCTGTACCTCCGCCTGCTCTAAAACTTCTCTTCTATTATCCCCCAACTCATCAATCCTTGATGCTAATGAAGGAATGTTGTCAGCTAACTCGACAAGCGAAATATGTGGTCTAGTAATAATTGACTCGATTTTCACCTTTTGATGGATCGGCGCCGATTTCTTCGCTTCGAGCAGCCCGTTAACCTCGTCTGGAGAGACACTTTGCATTCTGAAAAAGTGAACCAACTCCCTCGTGTCTTCGAGCTTTTTCTCCACGGCCTTCATTCGCTCCGCATCCGCTAAACCAAGCTCGTAAGATTTGGGTGTTAACCTTATATCAGCGTTATCCTGCCTTAGAAGAATTCTATACTCAGCCCTTGACGTAAACATTCTGTAAGGCTCCTTGGTACCCTTAGTAATAAGGTCATCAATTAGAACACCTATATAGGCTTCATCACGAGAAAGCACGAATGGATCTTTCTCCTTAACCCTTCGAGCGGCGTTTATTCCTGCGAGCAATCCCTGGCAAGCCGCTTCCTCATACCCCGTAGTCCCATTAATCTGGCCTGAAAAATACAGGTTCTTAACCAGCTTAGTTTCCAGCGTGTGTCTTAACTGCGTAGGCGGAAAGTAATCGTATTCAATCGCGTAACCAGGTCGAAACATCTTTACATACTCAAAGCCTTCAATTCTCCTTAATGCCTCGTACTGCACCTCTTCTGGCAAAGAGGTACTAAAGCCATTCACGTATATTTCAACCGTTTTCCAGCCCTCAGGCTCTACGAAAATTTGGTGTCGGTCTCTATCAGCAAACCTGTGCAACTTGTCTTCAATGCTCGGGCAATATCTCGGCCCAACTGACCTAATAGCTCCATTAAACATCGGAGACCGATCAAAGCCACCCTTTAAAATCTCGTGCACTTCAGGATTCGTATAAGTCATGTAGCAGGGAAGCTGCTCTTCTAAGTAGTCTGTTTGGTTACTGTAAGAGAACTTTCCTGGGGTATCGTCTCCCGGTTGTACCGACATTTTAGAATAGTCAAGCGACCTGCCGTCTACTCTTGGGGGCGTGCCGGTTTTCATTCTCCCGGACTCAAACCCCAACTCCACCAACTGCTCAGTAATTCCTCTTGCTGCAGGATCGCCGGCTCGGCCACCGCCAAAGTTCTTTAATCCAAGGTGTATAAGCCCGTTTAAAAAGGTTCCTGAATTGAGTATGACGGTTTTAGATTTGATCTTGACACCCATGGAAGTGGTTACGCCAACCACCTGCTCGTTATCCACCAGAATTCCGGTAACCATATCCTGCCAGAAATCAAGATTTTTGATGGACTCCAACGTCAATCTCCACTCCTCTGCAAACATCATCCGATCATTCTGGCTTCTGGGTGACCACATTGCAGGCCCCTTAGACTTGTTCAGCAACTTGTACTGTATAGCACTCCTATCGGCCACGATTCCGGTGTAACCGCCAAGTGCATCAATTTCCTTCACAATTTGTCCCTTGGCAATTCCGCCAATTGCCGGATTACAGGACATTTGACCAATGGTGTTCATATTCATTGTTATCAACAATGTTGAACACCCCAGATTGGCTGCAGCCGCGGCTGCCTCATTCCCTGCATGCCCGCCGCCAACCACTATTACATCATACTCTTGTAACATAGTGTTTCACGTGGAACATTCACAATTCATTGATTTTCAAGCCATTAAGCATGTCTATTGCCTTGTCTTCCTGTTTACGCATTTCCCGCTGCTCCTTTTCGTTCTTGTCGTTATAGCCTACCAGGTGCAGCACACCATGCGCCATTACCCGGGCCAATTCGTCTGCAAAGCTAACACTAAATAAACTTGCATTCTCCCTCACCCTGTCTACGCTGATAAAAACATCGCCACTTAGCACGTCTTTTTGGACGTAATTAAAGGTTATGATGTCCGTGTAATAATCGTGGCTTAGATGCTTTCTATTTATCTCTAACAGGTACTCGTCGGAGCAAAAGATGAGGTTTAACTCGCCACACGCAAACTGATGGTGCTTTATTAAAGCAAAAATCCAATCAACGTAAACTTGCTGATTGGATAACTTAAAAGGAGTTTCCTCCGAATGAAAATATATCTGGTTCATCTGACTAATTCGCCAGCACTTCGAATTTCAATTCAACGATCCGGCCTTCTTCGTGAAAATTAACCTCATCTGCCAGGTTCTTCATCAAAAAGACCCCCCGTCCGTTTGGCTTTTCAATGTTCTTAGGATCCGTTGGGTCAGGTAAGTTATCGAAATCAAAACCCTTCCCTTCGTCCGCCACCATAAAGTCGATGGACTTATCACTACTGTGATACTGCACAGAGACGTTCTTCTCCGGGTCGCCCCCGTTTCCATGCACAATGGCATTGTTTACCGCTTCGGTTAGAGCTATTAATAAATTACCATAATGGTCTTCGTGAATATGGTGCTTTGCACACACCTCGTCAACCAGCTTCTCAACTACTGAAATATTATCTGAAGTGGACTTGAAATCTATTTTGCTGGACGTTTCCATATCTACCGCAATCATAGGCTTAATCAACTTTATTAAAGTACTCGTTCACCTTGTTCTTGTAATATTGTTTGAGATCTGCGGGAACGGTCTTTAGCAACTCAATCTCCTTTTCTTTTTTCCTTTTATACTCTAAAAACTGATTTGGGTTACTATATTCTTGATTTTTTACCTCATCGGCCTTTCGCTTATCATCAAAGTCTTGCTGTCGCTGAGCCTTTTCATGTTCAAGCAGGCGCGTAATAATGTCCTTCTGGCGCATTAGAGACTCGTTCGTGAATCGTTTGTTAACCAACTCTTCTTCAAGCTTTTCCATGTCCTTGGCAATTTGCTTAAGGCCATTGCCCGCTCCGGTTCCATCTTCGTTGAGCTGTTGCGACAGTCGTTGAATCTCCTTTCGGATAGCGGCTTGCTGTGCAGCAAGCTTGGCCAGTTCCTCGCTATTGCCCGGCATCCCATTCATTCCTGAACCTCCCTGGCCGGGAGAATTGCCTTTATTGCCTTTTTCTCCGGGCTTCTCTCCGGGCTTTTTTCCTCCCTCATTCATGGCCTTTTGCATCTGTTCCAATTGCTTCTGCATTTGCTGCCGCATTTGCTCCAAACTCTGACTCGGATTCCCTTGCGACGGCTTTTGACCCATGCCGCCAGGTTTTTGGCACTGCCCGGTTCCTGGCATCTTAGACGCCATCTGTTGCTGCATTTGTTGAAGTGCTTCGTCGAGCAATAAAGCTAAATTATTGGCTGCCGTCATGGTGTGTTGTTGTTGCTCCCTGGCATTTGCGGTTTGACGTTCCTTGATATGCTCAATCGAGTTTTGAATACCTCGCTTCATATCGCCTACCTCATCGCCAATAATATTGGCAATCATTGCCTGTCTTTTAGCAAGAGCAACAAGCGAGTCTTCAATGATTCGCGCGTCGTCCTTCAACTTCCTTTGTTCCCTACCCAAATCAACATACTTAGGGTCTTTCGTGCTTAGGCTTCGCAACCCTTCCATCACATCCTCCTGGTCGAAAGAAAAAGTAATCAGGTTTTCAAGCAACATTCTAAGGGCCTGCATATCCTCCTGACTCTGCTGCTGCTGTTGTTGTGCCATCATGTCCTGCAACTTCTGCGCCGACTCTTTCATTTGCTCCGCCGCGGACTTTTGGTTCTCGGAAGCCTTCTTTTGCTTGTTATCATCCAATTTCTGAGAACTCTCCTGCATTTCTTGCTCGATGTTCTTCATGTCTTCCTTAGCCTGCTCCAGGTCGTGCTTCCTCTGAAGTTCCTGATTCATTTCTTCAAGCTTCTGCATGTCCTCTTTTACATCTTCAAACTCCTTGTTCAGTTCGTCTTGCTTCTGCTTAAGGTCTTCTGAATCATTCTTTCTGTTCTCACTTTCTTCTGACAGCTCTTCCTGTTTTTCGGCCAAGTCTTCCAGTTTTTCTACAACGTCGTCCACCTTTTGCTCAAATTCAAACTGCTTAAACAACTCGAGAGACTCGTCCATGCTCTTCTCCATGTCTTCCTGGCTCCACTTCATTTCCTCAAGTTTCTCCTGGATTTGGTTCTTATCAAGTTTGTCCATCAACTCCTCCAACTCCTCAAAAAGCTTCTTCATCTCATCATCCATGATCTTTTCAAAGAGCTCTTCCAGCATCTTCTGCTTCTCCAGCAGTTCCTCATTCAATTCCCTGTACTCTTGCTGCTGTTGGTTGTTTTGCTTATTCTGCTGTTTCACCTGATCCAGCTTCTGTTCGAGATTTCTCTGACGATCGAGCAGGTCCTGAATTTTGTTCTTATCCTGCCAGGTCATGTTCTTCTTGTTGAACATATCTTTCTGCACATCTTCAAGTTCCTTTTTAATCTGCTGAGCCTCTTTAATGCTCTCTTGAAGATCTTTCTTAATCTGATCGTTGGTTTTGTCCATGTTGTCAGATAGTTCCTTTTTAGTGGGCGCGCTGAATATCTGCGACCGTGTTCGGCTACTTTTCGCACCGTTGATCTGGTCGTTGTCCCAAACGGTAAAATAGTATTCAATCTGGTCTCCGGGACTCAGTTTAATCGTAGAAACATCCCAGAAATGGAAAAACTGATCCTTATTAAACCCTCCGTTAATCTGAATTTTCTCGCTTTTCAATTCTCCTTTCTTCTCAGGATTCTCCTTGTTGGTAATACGATAGTTGAACGTGAGCCTGGAGAATCCGTAATCATCCGAAATGTTTCCTGAGAAATACTTGTGGCGTATGTTGTTGGAATCTAAACGTTCTTCCATGTCGATAGCCGGATACTCATCTTTCACTGCATTGAGGAAGTAATTTACCTCACTCCCATTCGTGATAAACTCGTTTTTAGATTGTACAGAATAATTTGCGCTGCTTAACACCCTCTTTTGTAGCTCAAATTGCCCTGCCAGTGTCTCGTCCAGCCTCAATACCGAGTCGCCCATGGTAATTCGGACCTCTTTGGTGCTGGCTGTTTTAAACTTCCACCTCACCAAAGTTCCTTCGGGAACGATCAGGTCGCCGGTATTGCGAAGCGTTTGGTCTTGTTTGTTGGTGTACTGGGGGAAATCCAATTCCACCTCAAAATTTTGAATAACCGGGTTTGGGATGGTTTTAAGTTCGTATGTCTTCGAGAAAAACCCATCAGCGAGCATCATAAAATCTACATTTTCCCGAACATTTCTGAAAGTATGGCTAAATACAATCTTGTTCTCACGCTCCATTTTAACCCGCTTCCCGTCTACCGAAATGTAGACCTTGTCAGGAACATAATCTCCTTCCATCTCCACCTTCAGCAGATAATCTTGTTTCTCTACAACTTCCAAACTGTCTTCGGCCACCATAAAGGAGAATGGCGCCTCAGGAATAAACTGCGTATTGTAATTAAAAAGCCTATCCGTTGAACCGGTGATGATGTCAGAATTGATCAGCATTATTGCGCTAAACACCAGCACGGGAACAAACAACCACCCCAGGTATTTGCGGTTCTCAGAAATATCAATCGCTGAGGTAAACGGTATTGGGCGAAGTTCTTCTATACGCTGATTTACACTTGCCTGCACTAGCGCATATTGCTCCAAAGAAGTATTTTCAGACATCCGCCTTAATTGAAGCGTATTGAGGAGCTTATCCTTTACATCGGTAAAATGATTTCCAACAATCTCAGCGGCTTGTTCGTGGGTAATCACCTTCCCCAGGTTGGCTAATTTGAACAATGGAACAGCAATGTATTTTACCAAAACAAAGGCAGAAGCCCCGATAAAACTCCAGAACAGGATCATCCTTCCGGTTACTTCAAAGTGCCCGATGTATTCGAGAAGATTAGTAAGCAGAAAGAAGGCCACAACAAGACCTACTCCGTAGATTAATCCACGAATTAGCTGGTTCTTGTAATACTTCCTGATGAAAGCATCTAACTTTTGATGCAGTGTGCTAAAATTCTCGGCTGCCATAATATTTCAGTACCCGTATCGCGCGTGTGCGTTCATATTGAGTAATACTGTAATAACGTAAAGTTACTGGATTAGTTCCTTTCGAAATGTTAAATTTTGCCACATCATCCCTATCAACAAGAATTCTGTCAGCAACAACGCATTGGGAACCTGTATCTCCATGCTAGGATTATGAATGAAAACCAAAATCCACCCCTTCCGTTCTCGCTCGTTGATTTTCTTGCTAAATTCCCAGATGCGTTGCGCCCTATTTATTGCCCTCTGTTTCAGTTTTTCCCTTGTTTCAGTGGCACAATCCACCGACTCGCTCTGGCTTGTCTGGAATGATGAAACCAACCACGACACTACTCGAATAACGGCCCTTAACAACTACGCCTGGGACAAATATCTATTCACACAACCTGACAGTGCCTTCTATTACTCTCAAATAGCTCGTGATTTTGGACAGCAAAAGAACCTTCCGAAACACGAGGCAAATGCATTGCACACCCAAGGAATTTCTTTTGCCATTAGGGGAGATTATCCCACCGCCATAGAATACACCAAAGAAGCCCTGGAAATTCGAAAAAGAATAGGAGATGCGGGCGGTATTCGAAAATCATACATAAATCTGGGAAACTTATATGACCTGACAGGCAGGTTAGACGAGGCGATTGAAATGAACTTTGAAAATCTCGACCTGCATAAGGACGCGGGCGAAACAAAGCACGTTGGGGTAGTGTACGGAAACATTGCGGCCATCATGAAAAGCCAGGGGCGCATTGTGGAAAGTATTGCCTATTACGACACCTCGTTAACCTACTTCGAAAAGCTTAATGACCAGAAGGGAATTGTGATTACGAAAACCAATATAGGTAACATCTACGCCGACAGTAAACAGAACGAGGAGGCGCTCAAGTACTATATGGAGGCTTATGAAATACAGAAGGAGCTTGATGACCCATCCAACATGGCTAGAATTCTTAACAATATCGGGTCTGCTCTCAAAGATCTGGGTAGGGAGGAGGAAGCACTAAATTGGTTGAACCAGAGTCTTGAGGTAAGTCGTTCCGTAGGTAATGAAGATGGTGAGGCTACAGCTTTGCGTGGTTTAGGAACACTACACCTAAAAGCTAAGGAGTACAATCTTGCCCTGGAAAAGCTTCTGGAGGCCCTTGATAAAGATCGAGCAGCGGAGGATTTGATATCACAAGCCTATGGATTGGTGATGATTTCCCGCACCTATCTTGCAATGGGGAAAACTCAGTTAGCACAAAAACATGCCCAGGAAGCGCTGAACCTGGCATCCTCCCTTAAAAACAAACCAAACGAAAGAAGGGCCTATGACCTCCTCTATAAATCGTATAAAAAGAATGGAAATTGGCGTAACGCTCTCGAAATGTATGAACGCTCTATCGAAATCAGGGACTCCCTGCAAAACGACGAAAATGAGAGAGCGCTTATCAGGCAGCAGTTTGATCACGCCTATCAGCAGAAAGCGGCCGTAGAAAAGGCCAAAGCCGAACAAGCCCAGAAAATTGCTGACGCAAAACTTCTGGCGGAAAAAGCCCAAACGGCTCAACAAAAGCAACTTAATCTCTTTCTTTACATCGCGCTAGGACTTGCGGTACTTGTTGGAATTTTTGTCTTTAATCGATTTGCTGTTACTCGCAGACAAAAAAGAACCATTGAAAAGCAGAAAGTGGTTGTTGAAGAACAGAAACAACAGGTGGAGCATGCATATGAACAATTGGAAGAGAAGAATCAGGAAATTATGGATTCTATTCAATATGCGAAAAGGCTTCAGACCGCCATTTTGCCCCCGCAGAAACTCGTGAAAGAATGGCTGCCACAATCGTTCATTCTATACAAACCAAAGGACATTGTAGCCGGTGACTTCTATTGGATGGAAACTGTTGGAGATACTGTATACTTTGCCGCCGCCGATTGCACTGGTCATGGGGTTCCGGGAGCAATGGTGTCTGTGGTTTGTTCAAATGCTCTGACCAAGGCCTTGATCGAGGAGAACATTACGGACACAGGAAAGATTCTGGATAGAACACGTGAATTAGTCATTGAGCGATTTGGCAAGTCGGAAGAAGAGGTTAAAGACGGTATGGATGTCGCTCTATGTGCTTTAAATACTAACAACAACCAACTTTCCTGGGCAGGGGCAAACAACCCACTGTGGATCATCAGAAATGGACAGGAAGAAGTGGAGGAGCTAAAAGCAGACAAACAACCCATTGGGAAATACTCCAAAGAAGATCCATTCACCTCACACCAAATTGAATTGCAGAAGGGAGACAGCTTCTATGTTTTCTCCGATGGTTATCCTGATCAATTTGGTGGAGAGAAGGGTAAGAAATATAAATCCGGTAAAATGAAAAAATTTTTGGTGTCTATTCAAAGTCAGGATATGACTCAGCAGCGAAGTTCGCTCGATGCCGAATTTGAAGCCTGGAGAGGAGATATTGAGCAGATTGATGACGTATGTATCATAGGAGTGCAAGTATAAACTCGCACAAGCAATTGCATACGCCACCGAGATCGTCGCCAGCTCCTAGTTGATGATGTTTGTATCATTGGAGTGCGAGTATAAACTAACAGTTGAAAAATACCAGCGAATAATTTTGGTTCCCACTCAAATAACAAAACACACTCTGCACGTGATTTAAGTAAGATTAACTTTCCAAAATGATCAGCAAAAGTCTTTTTGTATTGTTGGGTTTAGCTATGGTTAGTGCTTCTTGCGGTAAGACCACAAAAAAACCACCCGCGGAACAACCGGAAAAACCGCCCATTGTTCTGGTTCAACCGAAAGATACCGTTCTGAACTCAGATACATATCGGGTCTTTGCGATAGACCCACAGCGAATCAAGTTTACAGCTCAACGACCGTCAAAAAAAGATACGACAATTGGTTTATGTGTAGCCGCCGCTTTCACAACCTTGTCAGATTACAAGGTGAGTGGGCTATATATGATAGGCGGAAAGGTTTACAACCAGGACAAGATTAACACTTCTGTAGGAGGCGCGTTTTGCAAAAACTCCATGGGGGTTCAGCTAATTGACACAAAAAAGGGAAGGTACTTTACAGAGCAAGTAGTTAATGCCTTAAAGACTGACAGTTCTTCGGTATTTCAACAAATAATGATCATCAACAAGGGTCAAGTTCCTGCTTTCAAATCAGACATAGAATTCCAACGAAGAGCGATTACCACGAATAAAGCCGGAGATATTAATCTCATAGAAAATACCCAGCCCAAATCACTAAAAGCGTTTTGCGAAGACCTTCTACATATAGACAGCACCATTGTTCAGGCACTCTATCTGGACATGGGTGGTTGGGATGAAGGCTGGTACCGGTACACGAAAGATTCTATCGTTACTCTTGGCAAAAGTCGGGCTTCAACACATTTACAAACGAATTGGTTGGTATTAACACAACACCGGGGCTAAATCACTAATTGCATTTCACATGTTCGTGATGCCAAACCCTGGGGCGCGACTCCAGATTGAAAGAAACCTGGAGGATGCTCTCCTCGTGAAAGGTCACTTCCTCTTCTGGTAATATCCTCTGCCTGGGTTACCCGTACATTTTTGCTACATACTGACCAGGGTTTTCCCCGGTAATTTCTTTGAAGCTTTTATAAAAGGTAGACTTAGAGTTGAAGCCGGCATTAAAAGCAATGGCTTCAACAGTATAGGTTTCCAGATTCTCTACGGTTAAATGCTCCAATACATATTTTATGCGGTACTGGTTCACAAAATGAAAGAAATTTAAGTTGTAATGCTCATTGATCAAGCGGGAAAAAACATGTCGAGGGATGTCAAGGATATCTACTAGTTCCTGCATCCGAAGTTTAGGGTTCAAATAGGGTCTGTGTTCCTCCATATAGTTGCAAATCTTTTCCAGATACACTCTGTCTTTTTCAGAGTCCTTTGAGTTAGACGTGCAAACGACATGGGGCGGACTGGGAAGATGCTCTGGTTTCGGCGTGGATTGCCTTGCGTCCTCAGCAATAAACAAGGTTTGTTGCTTCACGCAGAAGTAGCTTAAAGTCATGGTAAACAAAAGAATGCTTCCTGTAAGAAACTCTTCAACCGCGACTTCGAGAATCTCAGGGTATAATAGGCCGAAACTCACTCCAGCGCATGTAATCGTAATAAGCAATCCCAGAAGATAGTACACCCAGCGCAACGAAATGAAGATGTTTTCCTGAGCGTATTCCTCCTTGTATTTGACAGCATTTGTTTTAACGAGTCGATGTATCAGTAAAAAATAAACTAGTGCACTACTGATCGTCGCCACACTAATCAATTGAACGTAGCTCTGAAATGAAGTATCCTCTAAATAGGTTCGTGTCATCCAGCCAGCAGCAAGGCTAATGATGTAAAGAACAATCGTGGGAACAAAATGTAGAATATCCAGAACCCGATTTCCCCTTTCCGGATGAACCAATGCCTTTATATACAAGTAAAGTGCTGGATAAGGGGCTATTGCAAACACCGGGTTCTGCAGATAAGGATTGAATTCATACCAATTCAAACCACCTTCAGCAAACGTAAACCCAGCTGCTGGGATACCCGATAAAATAAGCCCTATTAGTATCCATTTATTGTGCCGACTGTTCTTATCCAGAAGAAGTACAACCGTATAGACGGTGATCAATAAATTGAATCCTGAGAGTAGAAAATGGAACTTGGTCATGATTTTAAGCAGCAATTTCCACAGTTCTATGTAGTTGATTTACAGATAAATTACAAAGTAAGACTTCCTGGTTTATAAAGTCGGAGGTTGTTGCCCGCCCATCCTTTGCAGGAGCGCTTGATGGAGAATATGTTTGCCTCAAATCCTCTCAAACAGGCACTTATGATTGCTTACATCGCACGTAAAACTAACAAATCCATCAAGACGGAAGTCTCTCCTTTCTCGGAGTCATCCTGTAACACCCTTCTTAATTCAGAGTCAGCACAACTGCATACTCAGCGCAGTTGTGTTGATTATCCGGCAAGTGCCTATTACAGGGCCTGTGATGCGCCACAGTGCATAGAAACCAGTCTTGCCGAACGAACCAAATGATCTTGGCAAGCTAAATCCTCAACAAAGTATCATGCTAAAATCGATTTTCAAGAAAGCCCACGCAAATGATTCTGTTCTGGTTCATGATCAATTCTTCAATGAATTAAGGTTGAAAAACTACCCGCGTCTCGACAAAGAAAATCATGTCTACCTGGACTATACTGGCGGAAACTTGTACTCTCAAACACAGCTAAAACAGCACCATCTGCTGCTAGAGCAACACGTGTTCGGCAACCCGCACTCTAGCAATCCTACGTCCAAACTATCCACACAGTTAGTTGAGCAAACCCGAACGAAAGTTTTAGATTTCTTTAAGGCAGACGAATACTACTGTGTTTTCACGCCAAACGCTTCAGCGGCTCTTAAATTGGTTGGCGAATGTTACCCGTTTGAAAATAACGGACACTTTTTACTACTGGCAGATAACCATAACTCGGTAAATGGAATCAGGGAATACTGTAACCGAGCGGGGGGCACTTTTGAGTACACTCCAATGAACGTTGAAGATCTGAGTATTTCTGTTCCTAGTTTAGAAGCTAAACTAAAGGGGTCGAACAATAAAAATAGACTCTTTGCTTATCCCGCACAATCTAATGTATCTGGTGTGAAACATGACCTGAACTGGATATCTAAAGCGCAGGACTTAGGTTGGGATGTTTTGCTAGACGCGGCCGCCTTTGTTCCTACTTCAATTCTCAACCTTAAGGAGTACGCCCCGGACTACGTGTCCATATCGTTCTATAAGATTTTTGGATATCCTACGGGCCTGGGCTGTTTGTTGATTCGTAAAAGTTCATTCAATAAACTAAACAAGAAATGGTTTGCCGGAGGCACGGTAAGCCTGGCTTCAGTAAAAGCCCCCTATCACTTTCTTGTAAACAACCACGAACGTTTCGAAAATGGCACCATAAACTATTTGGACATACCTGCATTAAAGATTGGTCTCGACTACATAGAGAGCATTGGCATGAAAAGGATCAACGAACGCGTTGATTCGATGACGAATTACCTTCATTCTTCGCTTACCAAAATGTGTCATAGTAGCGGTGTGCCCCAATTGAATGTTTTTGGCGACCCAGATCGAAAAGACATGGGTGGAACTATGATCATGTGTTTTAAAAATCCGGATGGTTCCAAGATACGCTTTGAACGCATTGAGGAGCTAGCCAACAACCAGAACATTTCACTCCGCTCCGGGTGCTTTTGCAATCCGGGGTTAGATGAAACGAATAACTGCGTAACAAGCGAAGAATTAAGCAACTATTTTGAAACCCGAAGCACAGGAACCTACCATGAAATGATCACCTTCTTGAACAAAATGAGGGGCGCGACAAGGATCTCGGTAGGACTGGCAACCACAAGGAAAGACCTAGACTGTTTTATAAGTTTTGTTGAAGGCCTGCGAGATAAAACCATCTAATCTTGCAGCAACCCTAGGTCATTACGAAACCGAATTGCTATGAGCCTTTAATGTTAGCCCACTACAAATAAACCCGGAACAGTACTTCAACAAAAAGTTTGATTCTGGGTTTCCAGACCAACCTGCACTTCTTTGTTTACTCGATTGCCTTGATGATTTTAACGGTTTGAGTTGTGTCCCTATCGCCAACTATTTTTAGTAAATAAACCCCCTGTTTCTGGCCTTCCATCGGAATTTCGAATTTGTTGACGTTGTTAAACTTTTGGCTTGCAACTAACTGGCCCGCCACATTTCTAACTTCAACGTGCACGCGCGTATGTGCATGGACCAAATATATTGAGGCCCTATTGGATACCGGATTTTGATACGACTCAACTATTTTCCGCTCTTGATCAATCTCTTTAATGTTTGTTGGAGCCATGCTAACACATGACCTTGGATCATTTGTAACAATACTCCAGGCAATCTGCTGCATAATTAACGCCTGAGCGGGCGTTGGTGCCGTTCCGGCGGCCACAGTTCTTCCAGCCAGTTCATGCGTCAAACCAACTGGCGACTGATTGAAAAGCGTTGCAAAATGTACGCACGCACTTAAATAAGTGGTAATGTCGGTAAAGTGAATTTTCCACGACATACCATCGGTAGGCTCGAATATGTCAATGAAATTGGTAATCCCGGGAAAATTGCCGTCCATTACACTGTCAGCAAGGGCCTGGGTAGCCGCAGCAACCGGAATAATGCAAATTTGGGTTCCTCCGTTTGCCTCTGATACGGAATCCGCCAACTCTTCCCAGAGTAGCCGGTTGGAACTGTTTAAATTTGCCCAGTCGTTATATACTGTGGTTTCTCCTCCAATGGTAAAGTCTGCTTCGTTGTGAAATTCCATTAAGTAAATTGCCGTGTTTGGGTTCGCTCCTAGTGCAAGGTCATGAAAGTTGTCAAGTGCTGTGTATGGGTCGAGATTGCAGTCCCAAAGATGAGCAGACGGATCAAAGGCTTCGGAAATTGGAATTAATTCCGTAACGACCAAATTGTCATAAAGCCCGGAACCATTTCCTGCTGGAATATCCACCATGGAATTTCCAGTGTGAGTGTCGCCCGGATTCTCCCATTGATAAGACAGGCAGCGCCCGCCAATGATCTGATCGCCGTAATCATAGGTGTTTATTCCAGCATCCTGAGCCAGATCATCTACCATGTGCCCGACCAGATTAAATTCGGAAAATCCAAAACCGCTATGTCCGATGTAATAAGTGTTATCTTGAGCCAAAGACCCAACGGAGATTGTTGCTGCCAAACCAAGTGCTCCGATTAATTTATACGTGTTCATGTGAGGTAGGTATATATGTTCAGGCCAATATTCGAGCCTATTTCACTCAGCAAATAGTAAAAATGCGACAGAATTGATATGCATTGATTGCCTAACTTTGATTTAGTGCACTCCTTTACTGAATATCAGCCACATCCACAACTACAGCCATTCATTAAGTTCTACTTTCACCTCACTTCTTCAGACGATCCCGAAACAAACGTATTATTCAACAATCACCCTCAAGGCAGCGTTGATTTGCAGTTTGTGCTATCAGGAGGCTTATCCTTTTCTAATAACATTGTTAAAGAAAGGTTTGTGGAAGGCATCTTTGTAATGGCCCATCAGGAAGGTTATTTTAAACTTATGTTCACACCCAATTCGTCCATTATGGGTGTTGTATTCAGGGCTTCCGTTTTTTCGAAGTTGTTCAACCTGCCCATGAATGAACTCACGAATAAAGCAACGTTGCTTACCGATCATATCGGTAAGGATTATCATGAGTGTTGGGATCGGCTATTAGAAGCTAACAGCAACGAAGACCGGGTAAGGGTGCTTAATGCTTTCTTTCTGGACAAGATCGCTAATCTTCATTCAGATTTTGATCAGGTGGATTGGCTCATTGATTACATCCGGGTCAGGCAGGGGCAGGTTTCCGTTGAAGAATTGGCCGCCAAGGCTAACTTAAGTGTTCGCTCGTTGCAGCGGAAACTGGATAAAAAAATGGGCTTAAGCCCAAAGAGTTATTCTATGATTGTTCGCTTTAATTACGCCCTTCTGCTGTTAAAGAATTATCCAAATTACGACTGGCAGGATATTCTATATAAAAGTGGTTTTTTTGATCAGAATCATTTTATCAAAGAGTTCAAGCGATACACTGGTCAAACACCTGGATCTTTTGTTCGTGGAGAACATAGCTTAATGGAGTTTTTCGATCGGAATAATTTAGACGATGCCAAATAACCCGGATTATTGGCTGACAACCAATTGTCCGTTGCCAATTTGCAAGGGCAAGCCAGAAATTATGGTGTCTTCTTAGTTCCTATCTTTGTATAAATCTTAATCACGAAGTGGCCTATCTAGAAAAGTTAAATCGGCTTTCAAAGGAAAAAGCAGTAAAAATGGGACTTGCCCGTGGTCGCGTCGACTATCAAAGATTCGTTATCTTTTCCAATTACCGTTGCGGATCCAATTTTCTGATGAACTTACTCAAATCGCATCCGCAGGCTGTATGCTATAGCGAAATATTTTATCTGGATCGAATTTACTGGGCTTCCAAAGTATATGGGAAAAAAGTGTTCGACTCAAAGCTTTTGGAGGAACGGGATGCTGATGAAGTCGCTTTTCTGGAAAAGTACATTTATCGAAAATACCATCGTTCCATTGACGCCGTTGGTTACAAACTTCATTATAAGGACATGCATCGTCATGATATGAAAATGCTAAGCCATTACCTTCCAAAGTTTCCCAGAACAAAGGTCATTCACCTAAAACGCCCCAACCACCTGGAGCGATACCTGTCTACAATTGTTCTACAGAAAACGGATACTGCGGTTATGGTTAACGCAGAAGAATATCGAAAGAAACTTGATAAAATGAATCAAGTAGAGCTTGATCCCGAAATCTGTCGTAAAGAGTTTGAATGGCGCCAGTCGGAATTTGAAGTTTTTGACAATTTACTTAAACAGCTAAATGCGGATGTGCTTAACATCACATATGATGACTTAATGCTACACAATTCCCAAACAATGAAAGCGGTTATGGAATTTGTTGGTCTGGAGCCCATTCAGTTAGAGACTCATCAAAAAAAGCAAAACACCAAATCAAAAAGAGAGTTGATTTCTAACTACGAGGCGTTGAAACAAAAATTTTCCGATACCCAATGGGCCTGGATGTTTGATGAATAATCTTCAACAAAAAACTTAGATGCTTTAAAGAAGGGCTCTTTTACACTTTTACTACTTACTGTTGGGCCAGAACTCCTTTACAACTGTAAAAGAACCTTGCGGTTATCAAAAAGTAAGGTTATCAGAGTTTTTCTCCAATCGCTTTGTTCTTCTATCTTTGCGCCCATCTATTTTTGACGTAAAATGAGCGATAGAAAAGTCCGCGTGAGATTTGCACCAAGCCCAACCGGGCCACTCCACATGGGGGGTGTAAGAACTGCTTTATACAACTACCTTTTTGCAAAAAAGCACAATGGTGACTTTATACTTCGGATAGAAGATACCGATCAAACCAGATATGTTCCTGGCGCCGAAGATTACATTATCGAATCCCTTCAGTGGTGCGGCATAAGCCCAAATGAAGGCCAGGGAGTTGGTGGAGACAAAGGGCCTTACCGACAAAGTGAAAGAAAACCAATTTACCGTCAATACGTGGATCAACTGCTCGACGGCGGGCATGCTTACTATGCATTCGATACCTCTGAGGAACTGGACGAAATGCGTGAGAATGCCAAGAAGATGAAAATGCCAAACTGGCAGTACAACAGTATTACCCGAAACAGCATGAAAAATTCGCTTACCCTCCCTCAAGATGAAGTGGATCAGCGAATTGCTAGTGGAGACCCTTACACCGTGCGAATAAAAATGCCTCGTAATGAGGAAGTGAGGTTTCACGATGAAATTCGCGGGTGGGTTGTAGTGAACACCAACAACATGGACGATAAGGTGCTGTTTAAAAGCGACGGTATGCCTACCTACCACATGGCTAATATTGTTGACGACCACCTCATGGAAATCTCCCATGTGATAAGAGGGGAGGAGTGGCTTCCGTCTGCTCCTTTGCATGTTTTACTGTACAGATACCTGGGCTGGGAAGAAACAATGCCGAAATTTGCTCACCTGCCATTAATTCTAAAGCCGGATGGAAATGGAAAATTAAGCAAACGTGATGGCGATCGCCTGGGCTTTCCGGTATTCCCACTGGAATGGAAAGATCCAGAAACTGGTGAAATTTCATCTGGCTACCGTGAAAACGGATATTTCCCTGAGGCGTTTGTAAACATGATGGTCTTTCTTGGCTGGAACCCCGGAACACCACAGGAAATTTTCCCGATGGAGGAACTTATTAAAGCTTTCTCTTTGGAAAGAGTAGGGAAGAGCGGAGCCAAGTTCGATCCGGAAAAAACCAAATGGTTCAATCAGCAATACCTAAGGGCAAAATCCAACGAAGAGCTAGGCAAACTGCTGGCAGGATTCGTAGAGGGGGAGTTCACAAATTCTTATTTAGAAGCTGTTGCCGGGATGATGAAAGAACGGGCTTCATTCCCTTCAGAACTTGCCAATGGCGACTATTTTTTCAAGGCTCCGGAAGCTTATGACGAAAAGACTCAACGGAAAAAATGGAAGGAAAACACCCCCGAAAAAATGAGGGCTTTAACCGAAGTTTTCAGGTCGGTTGAACCATTTGAAGCAGAGAACATCGAAATGGCATTCAAAAAATTCCTTGAGGATCATGAACTTGGAATGGGAGCCGTTTTGCCCAATTTCAGACTGCTGGTAACGGGCCAGGGAATGGGGCCATCTATGTTTCAAATTGCTGAGTTGCTTGGAAAGCAGGAAACTTTAAGCCGAATGGAAACGGGTATAGAAAGGCTTTCTTAATGGGAATCATTCGGGTCAGAAACATAGAGTGTTATGCCTACCACGGCTGTTTAGAAGAAGAAGGTAGGATAGGGCAGAAGTATTTGATTGATGTGGAGTTGCGCCTTGATTTTTCCGAGGCTGCCCAAACCGACAATCTGTCGAAAACCATTGATTACTGCGACGTGAACAGTATTGTAAAACAAGAAATGTCGGTACGCTCTAAGCTAATTGAACACGTTGGTCAACGGATACTGGATAGATTCCATGAGGAGTTCCGAACTCTGGAAGCTGCCCAAATAGAGATAAAGAAACTTAACCCTCCAATTGAGGGGAATGTAGAGTATGTTTCGGTAGTGCTCAGCACCCACTAATTGTCTTGCCTCCATATACAACCATTAGGCAGAGACAAACCAACAAAATGAACCCTCCGATAAGTAGGATTGCCAGCCAAATAGGCTGGTTATCTAAAAATGCCATGGGTTAAGTCTATTCATTAATCTCGTTGCCAATGTCCAAAAAATCTTAAATTTGCCGCACGGTCACGTGGCCGAGTGGCTAGGCAGTGGTCTGCAACACCATCTACAGCGGTTCGAATCCGCTCGTGACCTCAATAAATGGAAAAGCCCTGGAGCAATGCTCCAGGGCTTTTTGTTTTCTACAACACTGAGGTCAATTCATTGAGGCGAAGAGATGTGAAAATAAAAAGCAGGCATCGCCTGACTTTTCTATTCTGACTTAGCCTGTCAACAAGGATCGCGGAGCAATCCGCCCGTGACCTCACAAAACCTCAGCACTCTGTACTGAGGTTTTTTTGTTCGGTGAATTGAGCGAAGCTATGCTTCTGTGAAAGATAGTGAACAAAAAAAAACAAGCGCAGCGCAGGTTTTGTGATATTGCTTTAAACCCACACCGGATCATGAAATAATCCGCTCGTGACGGCAATAAAGAAAAAGCGCCACCAATATTTGACGGCGCCTTTCCCATAACGCTATTCGCTATTTTAACTAAACGGTCTTATCAGCGTATTTCGAACTTTACCGGAATTCGGTATTCGCCGGGAGCCGCCAATACTGCTCCATTGAGTTTTTGGATTACCCGAACAACCTCTTCTTCCAGCCCGTTTCCATGATTTGTAAGAGGTTTAATATTGTGTACGTCGCCCTGAGCTCCGATAGTAAATTCAATCCAAACCACTCCTTGCGCGTTATACTTCAAGGCTTGCCGGGGATATTGAATTTCTTTCCTAATCTGCTCATTTATTGATCCAGTAGTTGTTTCGGGTGAGTAGGAAAAAGCCGAGAGACTTAATCCTAAACTGAGTAAAAGGGTTGCTACTATTTTCATGCTCTTTAAGTTTTAGGCCCGCCTGCGGCAGGCAGGTTGCTTAATTGGTTACATTCTATTCGACGGCAAAGGTGTGCTTTTAGTTACTGCCGCATCTGTAAAAAAATGTTAAGCTATTGTTGGGTGGTAATTATGGTTAGGTAAGCGGTATCTGAATGAAAAGAAATTTGTCGGGCTTAAACTTGATTCCGCCTTCATCAAAACTCTAGTCCATTTTCATAGTTGTTAATTTTTTGTTAAATCCGGCACGGTTGTTGTTTCAAACGGGCTAACCTAAATCAACCTAAGTGCCCTTAATATCTCCGGCCTGTAACCTAACAGCTAATTTTCACTTTTGGCAGAACCGGCCGGGGTTTTGGGCACATTTATGAACCTAATCTAAGATGCTATGAAGACAACCCGGCTATTTCTTGTTGCAGCGGTAGCTGCTCTCGTATTCCAAAACTGTACAATCATCCGTCCTGGCGAGGTGGGCGTGGATGTAAAACTAGGTAAAGCCAAAGACAAGCTACTACTGCCTGGACCACACCACTATGCACCCAAAATTTTCCGGCACGTAGTTCGATATGAAACGCGAACTATCAACCACAATAAAGAATTCCATTTTCACTCCTCTGAAGGTATCTTTGTGGACGTAAACCTCACCATTCTTTACCACGTACAGCGGGATTCGGTTCTTAGTATCCACCAGCTATACGGACCCGAATACGAACGACTACTAATCGACGATTATGCCGAAACCTTTCTAAGGAAAATAGGATTAAAGCACGAAGCTCAGGAGTTAATTTCCGTGAGATCGGAAATGGAGACCGAACTATTAGAGCTTCTTAAGGAGGTACTCGACCCTCGTGGAATTATAACCGAAAGTGTCATGCTAAAGGACTTTCACCTGCCGCCTGCCATCATCGAAACAATACAAGCCCGTTTAAATGCGGAAGAAATCGCTAAAAAAGCGAACGTGGAAAACAAAGTGGCGCGAGAGCGAATGAACTTTGAACTTGAACGAGGTCTCAAAGAAAAAGAACTGGAGATCAGTAAGCAGAGGCTGGATTTGGAGTTTGCTTTAGAAAGGCAAAAACTAGAAGCCCAAAGAATCATTGTTGCGGCAGAGGCAGAGAAAACCAAACAGGAACTGCAAAATTCTACCATCACAGATGAGTTGCTTCGCCTTCGTGCAATAGAGTTAAGTGCCGAAGCATTAAAGGAAAACGCCAAGGTGATTATAACCGATGGAAAAACTCCTGTGGTGCTTGGTGGCAATGGTATCAATATTAGTAATGTAAACCCCTAAACAAAAGAGGCTGTCGCAAAAGCAGGCAGCCTCTTTCTCTACCAACCGGAAACAGATCATTTTTCTCCCTTCGAATATTTAAGGAAGAGATTGGTTGATTCAGTTAAATACAGTTTACACGCATTGTAGGCGCCTCTGTAATACTTCTCCTGATCTACTTGTATAAGTTGCAGGTTTGTGGCATCTACATGTTGTGAAAATACTACCGACATTGCGCCATAGTCGTACTCCGTGTTTTGCTGTGCCGACGAAACTGCTTTGTACTTTTTCTTCTCAAACACCCCCTCTATCCGGATATCCTTTTTAAATGGTGTGTTAAGTGACGAAAAACCCGACTTTATATTCTGCAAATAACTGGCCTGCGACGTGATTCCGGATAGATCAGCGGCCAATCTGAAACCTGGCTCAGCCACCACTTTTGAAACCCCTCCTATGGCATCTGTAAGAAGTTTGCTCCCTCTTGATTCGGCCTCCTCCATAAACGAAACCATTAGGTTAACATTAACTACGGCTACATCCCCCAACTGCCCGGATATTTTGGGTCGTTTATCCATCAGACCATTCTTTTGCTTGCCTTTCTTGTCAACTTTCTTAATAAAATACTCATAGTTCGTCGGTGTAACCATGGCAAACCCATGGATTTGAGAACTGGAAATAGTTCCTCCCTTTACCTTTTGATAATCTTCAAATTGCTTGATTCCTGCGGCCTCATCTGCCAGCACAATTGTATAGCCTTCGGACCTCAATTGCTCTGTGTAATCCTTGTAAAGCCGGTCAGTAATACGTTGAAGAGAATCGGAACTTACCCCGTCGAGTCCAACCTTAAGAGTCGCCTTCGTTGAGCCATAGTTTACTCCTGCTCTTGTTTGTTCCTGGTCAACGTATATAAGCTCAAAAAAGACCCTGAACTCATTAATGAAAATCTTTTTAACGCCCTTTTTGAGCTTGTTCTCGGCATAGTTGCCGGCGGCTCTTCCCGACTTAATTTCAACGGTTTGGTCTATCGTTTGCCCATTAACTCCCAAAGTAATTAGCAGACTCATTATGGTAAAAAAGTGTATTGTCTTCATGACTAATCGTTTTCTTATTCGAAATTATTTTGATCTGTAAATAGAATACCCCACGTTCGTTGCGAAGTAAAAACCCTCAAGAGGTCTCACTCCCGTTTCCAGGCCCCACATGAATTTATTGAACCATTTAGGGCCGTCTTTATAGAACTGACAACCAATTCTACCTCCCAGCAATTTATTGATGTTTTGTGCTTCTCCTTCAGAGCCCGTAGATGGAACCTGCTGTGCTGCAACGGGTGTAACAATAGCGTCTACAAACACACGGGTAAACCCGGTATAGTAAAGTGGCTTTTCCGGCATTTCCTCCTTCTTATCAGAGGAGCCCTTGATTTGTACCACCAGGTTGGTTTTCTGGGTCATGCTCCAACCTCCGTATATACCGGTTAAAGTGTAAGGTATATTGCCAACACCTTTTAGCTTATAGCCTTTCTTATACATATACAGTCCACCTCGAACACCGTGTCGGTTCAAATTGGTTCCCGGAACAAGTATGAACTTCTCGTCGTAGACGTGCTTATTTTCACGCGTATCAAAGTCCCCGCCAATCCGTACTTTGATGTCTTTGGTTTTGGTCTTGTCTACCATGCCAACAAACACACCGGCCTGAAAGTTGAATGCTGATGGAAGGTCTTCGTCCTTTGCTAAGGCATAACCAAACCTGGTTTCCAGGCCTAATTTGTCGGATAGCCCCCAAACTGCGTTTGCACCAATGCCGACAGTATTTAGATTACGATTTCCCCCTATGTCTGCGTTGAGAAATTCAACCGCTATGAACTTATTTCTTACGGTTGTTGGATTGTCTTCTACAATCTCATACGAAATGGTCTGCGCACTCAGGTTCCCAAGTAATAGCATGGAAAAAGCGCCCACCAAAACATTGAAGTTAAATTTGATCTGTTTCATTGTTTAAAAGTTTGAAACAAATCTCCTAAGCCCAGCGGGGGCAATCAATACGGCATGTGCCGTATTTAAATAAGTATTCAGATTATTCTTTTCCGAATGCCTGCCTGAACGGCTTCTACTTTATTGTGTACGTGTAGCTTGGAATATATATTCTCGATGTGTTTTCGAACGGTGGCAGGACTTATATTCAAGTTGCTCGCAATGTGATGATAATCTAACCCCTGGCTAAGGTGTTCCAAAACCTCAACCTCCCTCCTTGTTAAGTTGTGGGGTTCTGGGCTGGTAGGGTGGGGGCTTCGAAGTAGTTTTAGTGCTTTGCCTGCAATAATTGGGGACATCGGAGCGCCTTCATTTAAAATTTCCGCGATGGACCCTCTCAATCTGTCTGCTGGTTCGTCTTTGAGTAAATAACCATTAGCACCAGCCATTATTGCATTGAATACATTTTCTTCATCATCAAATACGGTAAGCATCAATACTTTAATGTGAGGGTACTTTTGACGAACAAGGCGAGTCGCTTCAATCCCATTTAAATTAGGCATCTCTATATCCATCAGGATCAGGTCAAGATTGTTATAATCTTCCAGTTTCCTGATCAAATCAGCGCCATCGGTTCCATGAACTTTTAACTTCAATTCAGGGAACAAATTCAATTTGTCTTTTATCGCCTCTGCAAGGAAGCTATTGTCTTCTGCTAATCCTATTCTAATCATGTCCTTGCAAATCTCAAATGTTCAGTTTGTCGAGTCAATACGTCTAATGACGTATTAAGTTTAATTCAAGAACAACCCCCTCGGTCGTTTTTGTCAAATACCGATATTCCGCTTCTATAGCTTCCGCCCTTTTCTGCATGTTTAACACGCCATTTCCTACATTTATGGAGTCTGGTTCATAGCCTGCTCCTTTGTCCACTAAACGAACCTTTGCCTGGTTCGAACTAACACTAAAATCTATTACAACCTCCTTGTCCTTAGAGTATTTTATGGAGTTCTGAACAAACTCCTGCACGATTCGAAAGATGGAGAGTAGCTCTGTTGCGGTTAGTGTAAAAGAAAGGTCGCCTCGATTATGAACCTCTATTGAAACCACGTCGTGCACCGTGTTCTTTAGTTCCCGCACCCGCTGTATCAGGGTTTCCACCGTCCCGTGGTCTTGTTTCATTGCCCAAACCGTATTCCTTAGGTCCGAAATTGTTTCCCTTCCGAAACTGGAAAGCCGGGCCACTGAATCAGGGGGTATTTGATCTTTACTCAACCTTGTGTTTTCCAGTGAACTAATTATATAAGTTAATCGGGAACCTATGTTGTCATGAAGTTCTTTTGAAATGCGGTTTTTCTCCTGAGCGATTCGTTCTTGAGCCAGAGCCCTCTCCCTTGCCCGCTTAGCTCGTTGATAAATGTAAACTCCAACGGCAAGACAAAAAACGCAAATAGCGATAATGGCAATCACCAGGGTTCTTACCCTTCCTGTTTGTAATAAAACTTCTTGTTCCGCCAACTCCTTGTCCTTCTTCTCTGTCTCATATTTCTCCCGAATATCCTGCATGCTTTTCTGCCCCTCAATTTTAAATATGCTGTCCCTGAATCGATTGCTAATTGTCAGGTGTTTGAAAGCACTATCGTTAAAGCCCTGGCTGGAATACGCATTGGCCAGGCTCCGGTGCAGCTCATATCTAAGCACTACGGTCATATCCTCTCCAGCCAGTGAAACGGCCCTCTTCAGGTAGAATAATGCCTTTTCATAATCTCCTTTTTCATGATAGAGCGCCCCTAGGTTTTGTGTAACATCACTTAGGAATTCCTGATTGTCCATTTGATCGGCGTACATGTATGCCGAATCTAAATAACGAATAGCCTTTTCCTCGTCGCCCAAACGCTTAGCTATGTTTCCTATGTTGGTATAGTTAACGTAAAACTGTTTTGGGTTTTGCTCCGTCACATTGAATCGGTTGCTCTCATGAATGAGGTTTAGGGCAACCTCATAATCTTCTCTATTCTTATGAATTACCGCAATATTGGAGAGAACACGTGAAATTCCGATACTATCATTAAGCTCTCTTTTCAAATCCAAACTGCGATTGTAAAAAGTAAGTGCCTCATCAACCGACCCCAGCCCATCCCAAATCAATCCGATGTTGAGCAATGTAGAAGAGATCGACTTCTTACTGGCTCCTATTCTTTCCTTTAGTTCTAGTGCATCATAAAGCATTTCAGTAGCCTCTTCGTATTTCCCCAGGCTTTGTAACTCTGATCCTAAGTTACTGCAGAACGATGCTCTAATTGTATCATTCCCCATTGCCTCAGCAATCTCAATTGCCTCCTGATAATGTTTACAGGCTTCTTCATGCCTCCCCTGAACACTTAACAGATTGCCTATTGAATTATTAGATTTTGCCTCAACCTCTCTGTTTCCTACCTGCCTTCCTGCATCCTTTGCGTTAAACAGGTGCAGCATAGATAAGGAGTCCTGATAATCATAATAGTAAAGCTGGCCCAATCGATACTCTGTCTTTGCGTACGATTTTATGTCGCCACTCGCCTTCTGAGAAATAGCAACCTGCAACAAACTATCTTCCTCGGTCTGTGCATAAGCTGTGGGCAAACTCAAAACAAACACCAACATGACAAGAAGGAACTGTCTTAACATCATTCGTACTCGTTCAATAGTCCGTTTTTATTGTCTTATTGAAAGGTAAGCCCATTTGATATTTCAGGTCGCCGTCCCGAGAATTATCAAGTACATCAAGACCGTACTCAACTTTTTTGGGGTCACCATACACAAAGGTTCCAAAAATACGATCCCAAATACTAAACACATTTCCGAAATTGGAATCCGTCCACGGGCGCTCTACATGATGATGGAATTTATGCATGTTGGGAGATATAAAAACCAGGGAAATTGACTTATCTAACCACAGCGGCAACGATATGTTTGCATGGGTCATGTATGTAAAGAACACCGTTAAAATGCGATAAAACAGGTAAAACGACAATGGGGCTCCTGAAAGAAAAACAGCGGTTAACGCAAAACTCTCCCGGAGTACATAATCGAGAGGATGGTGCCTGGTCCCCGTAGTTGCGTCCACATGCGTATCACTATGATGAACCATGTGCATTTTCCACATAAATTTCACCTTATGGAGTAAATAGTGTACGAAGTACTGGGCTATCAAATCCATAATCATAACAGCTATCAGGAGCTCTAACCAAACTGGCCAATCCACTAAGTAAAGTAAGCCAAACTCCGCTCCCTTTGCCCACTGAAACACCAGAAGGGTCAGAATGGCGAAACCGGAGTTGATAACCATCACACAGGCCAGAAAGATGAAGTTATAGCCTGCGTGTTTCCATTTTCGGTAGCCCGAACTAAACAAAGGTCTTACGCCTTCCAGAATCCACGCAAAAGACAAGCAGGCCAATATCCATGCGGCCTTTTGCCACGCAGGCATTTTCTCGAAAAACACCAGAAACTCATCCATCTTATAACCTTAGCAGGTTCACCGCTAAATTTACCACATAATGGGTTCTATTTCTTAATAATTCGTTGAGAGGAAATTCCCACATCCCCGTTAAATACAAAAAAGTAGAGTCCGGCTGCTTCTTCTGAAATATTTACTTCCAGACGTAGCTGGCCATTTACAGCTACTTCCTTAACCAATCTTCCTGTCGCATCCATCACTTTCAGCGATGTCAACAAATCGGGGTTGCCGATCTCAACAAAGAACATTCCTTCCGAGGGATTCGGATAAATGGACAGATCATATGAAAGGGCTTCCTCAACAACATCGTCTACTATTACGGATAAACATGCCGACGTATCAGAGCATGCACCATTGGAAACAACAACTGCATAGCTGCCGTCCACCAATGGCATATAGGTTTGAGAGGTTTCACCCGGAATTGGCCCGGATGAACAATCTAACCACTGGTAACTAAGGCCACTGGAAGCCTGAAGAGTTCCCCCCAGATCAGTCACTGAAGTGTCTGGCGGAGGAATCACCAGAATAGTAAGTGAATCTATGTTCTGGCAAGTGTTCGCGTCCTCTCCGGTAACTACGTAAACGTTCGTGCCAAGCGGAGGACTAAACGGAACTCCGTCTGTTACACCTCCCGTCCAGGTATAACTTGACGCTCCTGAACCGTTTACGGTTGTTGTCTGTCCCTCGCACAAGTTTTGGTCCGGGCCCGCTTCAACTGTAGGCAAAGCATAAATGGTAACATCCACTGAAGAGGAGGGGCCTTCGCAACCCCCCAGAGTCTCCGTTACATAATAGGTTGTAGTTCCAATAGCGGTGGAAGGCGTGAGTGTACTTCCCGACCCAATGTTGGTAGTAAGGCCTGCATCAGAATACCAATTGAAAGTTCCGGTTGAGCCTGAAGCTGTTAAATCATTAAGTGCATCCCCATCACAATAGGCGTTCCCTCCCGATGCCGTTGGAGCCGCAGGTGCGCCCGGACTCGAAATCGTTAGAGTTCCTCCGGCTACCGGACAGTTACCATCGTCAACCATCAGGTTATATGTGCCCACGGCCAAACCGGTAAACATTCCTCCGTTGGAGACATAGGTTGCCCCTCCATCTACCGAATATGTGTAGGCACCTGAACCTCCGGAAACATTAATCGTAATTGTCCCGTCTGACGCGGTACAGGTGGTTGCATCAGTAGCGTTGGTTGAATCTACTGAAGGCAGTGCATATACCGTAATGTCTACTGAATCCATATTACTACAACCATTTACATCCGTCCCGGTAACGAAATAGGTGGTAGTGCCTATTGCTGCTGCCGGAAATGGATCTCCATCTGTAACACCGCCGCTCCAGGCATAAAAGCTAGCTCCGGTTCCGCTTAACGTAACGGACTCCCCTGCACAATAAGATTGATCTGTTCCCGCGTCTACGGTTGGTGCAGCATTTACGTTTACCGTAACATCGTCTGTATTGGTACAACCATTTACATCGGTCCCGGTAACAGTATAGGTATTTAGCCCTGTTGGGGGTACAAAGCCAACTCCATCTGTAACGCCTCCCGTCCATGAATACGAAGTAGCTCCGGAGCCGCTCAGTACAACTGTTGATCCTTCGCAGGTGTCTACATCCGCTCCTGCGTTTACCGTCGGTAATGTGTGCACCGTGGCCTCAACCGGGGTTCTTGCCGAAACACAGTCGGGCCCTTTGATTTCCCAATCGTAGAAGAAATAGTAATGATTCATCCCTCCTGCAGTAGCGGCACTACTTCTGGTAATGGATCCTAAACCAGCCAGATCGTAAGGGTAACTTACACTTGCATTGTTTCTGTACAGATCAATAGTTCCACCTGCATCAATACCCAACTGATAATCCGTTCCCGGAGAAACGGGAAAGTTTAATGTAACACGAGAGGTACCATCAGGAATATTTACGGTCAGAGAATTTATAACGGTTCCTGCATCATCCCTTAACTCAATGGTTCTATTGTCGGTTCCGGTAGCGTATACTTCAACCGAGACGATAATCATGTCTGTATATACGTCAAATTTCAAGTGTTGGTCGTTGTTAAAATTTGCTCCACCGCCAGAATTGTCCGGTTTTGCACCATATAAACTTGGGCTTGAAATTACGGACTCCACATAGTAATTGGTTGTGCTAGTTAATATAGGGGTCACATAGCTGACGCCACTATTTACAAGACTTCCTCCCGTAGGAGCATCGTACCAATCCAACGTGCCGCTACCCGATGCCGAAAGTGTCATAGAACCAGTACCACACACCTCATCACCTGTAGTAGTTGGGGCAACGGGTAAATTCACATGAATCATGTTTCCAATTACCAGCGTATCACTCCCGTTGGCATTTGTTGTAATCAGGGAAACATTGTAATCACCATTGGCCGTATAGATGTGGGTAGGGTTTTGGGAGGTAGATGTATTCCCATCACCAAAATCCCATAGCCATTGCGTTGGGCCTCCACTGCTTTCATCTGTGAAACTAATAGAGCCTGTGCACGTAGTGTCTACATCCGAGCTAAAAGCTGTTGTTGGTGGAACCGTAGATAGCTGGCACTGCCATTGCATCTCAAAACCATTGTGTGTAACCCCGCCATCAGAATGGAATACGATTGTTAGAGAACTTCCTGTTGAGGAAAGTGTGGTAGGTATATTATCATTACAATACCGATCAATCAACGGCGAGCCAGTTGTTGGACCATCGTAAATTTCCAGCCAATCATAATCACAATTTCCGGCTGAGCCAGGCTCAATATCAAAGGACACAAAAGTCAAATCAATGGTCGCTGCGCCCGTTGGCGAAATAGTCACTTCCGAGTCTTCATTATCCGTGTATCCACCGGTGCTACCACCACTATCAAACAATATTCCTGTACAAGTGGTTTGTGTTGGTAAAGTCCCTGTAGTAGGTAGCACAACCTCGTTGATTGTTTCAAAACTAAAGGTTGACGAAAATCCAGGGTCTCCGCAAGCATTGTACACATTAACTCTCCAGTAATAAACGGTTCCTGAAGCCAACCCAGAAGCAACATAGCTATTCGTGGTTAGTCCGACTGCATTGTCAACAATTGTAGCGAACCCAGGATCCGTGGCTATGTCAATATCGTAAAGATCTCCGGGGTTCCCGGCAGACCAGTTAAACGTAACAGGGACAGGCTCGCCAGTTGCTCCGTCCGCAGGAGATGTCAGGGTGGTTACAGTAGGTGCAACAGCTGACACGATTAATGTTACGTCTTCTGTTTTTGTTCCTGTTGTGCTGGTTGCTTCAACGGTAATCGTATAAGTTCCTGCAGCAATTGCTCCTGTGTTGGAAACAGTAAAAGTGGTTGTGTTGCCCGGTGTAACAGGGTTCGTTCCAAAAGTTCCCGTACCTCCCGCAGGAACACCCGTAGCATTGAGCGTTACGGGGTCAGTATATCCCCCGAAGGTTCCGATATCTACGTTGTAAACAGCATCATCAGGCTGACAAACGGATATGGATGGAGTTGTAACGTCGAGTGTAAAATCTGACGTAATCAAACTGATCTCAAAATCATTGTCGGAAATATCGAAGAAAGTCCCATTAGAGCACATCACCATCACCCTGGCTGTAGTAGTTCCAACATTGGGTACTGTTATGGTCTCGCTCCCATCATTAGGTACATTTGTAGCAAGTACAAAGGGGTATGTTGCGCCGCCATCGGTAGAGAGGAAAATGTCCACAAAATCACAGCTTACAGGTGCAACGTCAGTATTGGCAACGTTCCAGGTTACAGTTTCGGAGCCATTGCCAATCCAGGTGATGCCAGATGCTGATGGATAGGTAACAATAAATGGACCCGATCCGGCGTCAGTTGTAACAGTAACATCCGCATGATCATTACAGCCTACGACACCTATAGATTGATCTCTTACGGTAACCCTAAAGTTCATGGTTCTGCTTACAGAGGGAACAACTTCCCATGTTGGAGTTATCCCTGCAGCCAAATCAGTGAGGTTGGGAAAATATCTGGTAGAATCAGAAACGGGGCTGTTAGACCTGAAATTAGGGCCATCTGTAGAGCTTGGGTCTGGGGGCATGGTAGCCGCAGCGTTGTCCATCTGCTCCCAGCAATAAAGCAAGGCGTCTCCATCCGGATCGGTTACAAATGCAGTTAAGGCGAAAGGTGTGTTGGCCGGAACAGTCACGTTTCCGTTGGTTCCGGTAATTGTTGGGGCCGTGTTCGCAATAGACGTAATGACAGGGCACCCATGACTGGTGATTTCATTGTGAATTTCTTGTAAACTGATCCCATGGAAATGATCATCGCTATTACTTTGAACGTTGGGGGCGCAAATTCCCGCATAGCCCATAATAGTGGACGCACTGCCAGGCTCCATCGCCGTCGCATTATTTCGGTTACAGTTATTGTTCTGTGTGTGATTTGCGCCAAACTGGTGGCCGGTTTCATGCGCCACGTAATCAATATCAAAAGGGTCTCCAATCGGGTTTGCGCTTCCGGTTACACCCCGGGCTTTTTGGCCACCGCTACATACTACGCCTAGACCGGCCAATCCTCCTGAATTAGTTCCAAAAACATGTCCGATATCGTAGTTGCCCGAGCCGATGGTGTTGTCGATCTCCACCTGGTTTTCATTAATCATACTTCCAGGCGTACCGTTTGTATAAGGATCCGTTCCGCTGTTTGTAAAAATGATGAGGTCGTTGTTTGGTATAATCTCCATGGTAATAGCCATGTCTCTCTCGTAAACCCCATTTACCCTGTTCATCGTTGTAACTTGTGCTGCTGCAGCCAATGCAACAGTTCCGCCATGATACGCGGTATACTCTCCGGTGGCTGCTACTGCAAACCGGTAGGTTCTTAATTCACACGTTCCAAACTCTTTATGTATTGCTGGTGCAAATTCTTTTTTGCCTTTTAGAATGTTTCCTAGCAACCCACAATCCATGTGCTTGTCTGTAATAAAATCTCTCTTAAAATATACCTTATAGTGCTCGGTGTCTCCTTTCGAATAAGGGTCGATAAACATCATTCCTTTCTCCGCGCAAAAAATCATTGCATGAAACCCATGTGGGGTAATGTCTAGCTTGACAAAGTCCCCATTCGAGGCTACGGCATCATAAGACCTGATTTCGGGAAACTTCGCTTTAAGGCCTGGGTGCATTGTGTTGTTTTCAAAGACCTGATAAATCGCCTTCCCTCCATCGGGGTGGGGCAGTTCGATAAACACGTCGTTACCAACCGTCTTGTCATTTCTGTGCTTAACGCCCTGAAGTTGGTCTTTTAGCTCATCCACATCAATATTTACGGTTCGATAGGAAGACGCCTGGATCACTTCCTCACCAACCAATGCAACTGTTGGGGGCGCCTCTGTCCAAAATGAGCTTATTGGGGTTTGTGTAAAAGCAGATAGATGAATCAGCAAAACTCCTAAAAGGAGCATGTTTCTGAAGTATAGCATGATGTTCGTTTTCTTGATGCAGTAGCAATTTAACCATAATTAGAAGAATCTCGCCCGTTTGATCCCAAACAAAAGTGCTTCCCGTTAGATTTTCACAAAAACATCTCCTTAATCATTCTTCGCATTAGTGTTAACACAATGTGAATTGCACATTAAGGTTATATTTGCCAGCCCGAATGAAATTAGCGGTTAAAAATCTACTAACACTATGTGTGTTTGCTGTAGGACTACTTTCTTCCTGTAGTTCAGCCAACCCACCGTCAGACACTTCTTCTCCATACGTGGAAATTTTCTGCGATACGGAAACACTGGCTTCCTTCAGCAATAAGTTTGCAGCCGGCGACTATGAACCAACTGGTGGAGAAAATCAAAGTTCCAATAAGGCGCATTCGGGCAAATTCTCCTGTGCTGTAGGGCGTGATATGCAGTTTGGGTTAACGGTTCATTTACCCGGGATTAAATCGGGTAGTTACGTAGAAGTAAGTGTGTGGCGGAACTCGGAGTCTGGTAGAGGAAAGCTACAGCTTTCCGGCGAAGAAGGTAGCGGTTTGTATTACCTTATTGGCGACCCAATTCAATCCAATGCTGATGGTTGGGAAAAAATTCTTATCACAGCTACCGTTCCGAAAAACTTAGAAAAGCTTACCATTTCATGTTACAACCCAAACGATGATCTTGTGTACTTTGATGATCTTTCCGTAAAAGTATATAACGCTCGTCCGGTAAATTATGATGTTTCAACCGCGCTCCAAATCAATATGGATCCTGTTTACCTTGAACAAATCACTCAGCTGCGCAACCGGGCGCTTGAAAGGGGAATAATTTCAGAAGAAGAGAAAAAATACGTGCCAGCCGTAATTCACTATATGGGAGACTCTATTCCTGTGAAAATGCGCCTAAAAGGAGATTGGACGGATCACTTGATTGGCGATAAATGGTCCTTCCGCGTGAAGGTACAAGATGGTTATGCCATTATGGGGCTGAAATCATTCTCCATACAACATCCAAAAACAAGAGCCTACATGAATGAGTGGTTCATGCATCAACTTTTTATGAACGAAGGATTGCTTACCACCAAGTACGAATTTGCTCCCGTTAAACTAAATGGTGTAAACCTTGGTATTTATGCCCTGGAAGAGCATTTCGACAAACAACTGGTAGAGCAGAAGAACAGGAGAGAGGGCCCTATCCTTAAGTTTGATGAAGAGGGTTTTTGGGAGGTGCAGCTTTGGCACAAAAAAACTGGAAAGTACTACCATATTCCATTTTATGAAGCCGCCGCGACACTTCCATTCAAGCGTAACAGAACTATGAAAAATGAGAGCTTAAGGAATCAGTTTATCCTGGGCCAGAACCTAACTTACTTATACAAAACTCAAGGGGCTGATCCATCTCAAATTTTTGATCTGAAATCTGTTGCCATGTGGCACGCGTTAATGGATTTAGGGAGGGTTTGGCACGGTAAAGCCTGGCACAATCAGAGATTCTACTACAACCCTATTACTGCAAAACTTGAGTTAATTGCGTTCGATCTAAACGCAAAGGTTGGCATAGACGAGTCTGTTCCGGTTCTCACGGGCTTCAATCCTGAAGCGGCAAAAGCCAAAAAGGTTCCGGAAAAGTTTATAAACTATAGCCTGTTTAATCATCCTGAATTCCAGACACACTATACCAACGCCTTGAAAAAACTCTCCAGCGAAAATTATCTGGCTGATCAGATTCGGTCAATGAATACTCAGATGGCTGTATACAATGATTTGCTTGGTATAGAATTCGATGGATATTCTCTGGACACTTCTATTTATTATACTTCGGTTAACAACATTCGTAAAGCCCTGCCACAATACCAGGAGCAGTTAAAAAAGAGTGTAGCTCCATTCGAAGAAACGGGGGTGGATTATAGCGACTTATCAGAAGACAGTGTCTATTTTTCTGAAACAGGGCTTAAAGTCTTTACCGAACAGCAGGATTCTATTCAGTCGGTGCTGGAAATAAGAAACTACCACCGGGGGCCACTATCTATAATTGGATACTCCAAAAGCCCCTTTTCGGATTCAGTAATAAAGCTACAGAGCCCTGTTAATTTTGAGCCATTCAACACTACTGCACAAATGCAAAAATTAGTTGTTGATGGTAAAGCGAAACGCTTATTCTTCAAGATTCCTTCAATATCGAAAGTATTATCGAAGAAGGTTGTAGAATGGCCACACCCGGCCCAAACCCATCCGAGGTTTGAACTGGAAAAAACAGTCTTGTTTGAAAAGTACTGTAAGGTTGCAAACGACACGGCAATTTTATCCGGATCTATATCTCTTAATAATATTCTATTTATTCCTGCCGGATATGTCTTAAGGCTTGCTCCGGGCACCTCGATTCACCTAAACAAGGGCGGTGGCATTTTAACTTACTCTCCTGTACATTCTGCAGGAACCAAAATTAACCCGGTAAGGGTAAAATCTTCTCTTGTGCAAAATCATGGATTCCAGGTGTTATGCAACAACGAGGTTTCAACATTAACCCACACTCACTTTCAGGGGCTGTCCAACTTAAACTATAAAAACTGGGTTTTAACCGGGGCTGTTACCTTTCACAAATCTGAGGTTAAGCTGAGTAACTGTTCGTTTACCGAAAACCACTGTGAGGACGCCCTTAATCTTTTTGACTGTCAATTTTCCATGGACAGCTGTAGCGTGTCAAACACTTACGCCGATGGCTTCGATGGTGATTTCTGCAAGGGAATTGTCAGAAACTCTAACTTTTCCAATACTGGAAATGACTGTTTGGATTTTTCAGGAAGTGAAATAGAAATTATAAGCTGCGTAATAGACTTTGCCACCGACAAAGGGATTTCCGGGGGAGAGGCTTCTAACCTAACTATAAACAATTGCTACATCAGCAACACTAATATTGCTGTAGCCGCTAAAGATCGGTCTCACGTAAATGTCGCTTCGGCAAAGTTTAACAATTGTCGCTTACTTTTTGCTGTGTACCAAAAGAAAGACGAATATGGACCTTCTGAGCTAATTGTTGGAGACTGTGAATTTACAAATCAGGAGCAGGTAAAGCTTGTGCAAACTGGAAACATCATCCAAATCAATGATCAAGATGTTGTAGGTACAGAAACCGTGAATATTGATTCCCTATATGCTCCATTCAAAAAGTGATCAGTAAATTTCAAGGGGAAATCCAATAATTTGAAGTCATTAACAAATGTTTCAGAAACGCTTTGGCTGCCTCTATTCGGAAAGGCCATTGAAACGAAACGGCCCAATCCGTTCATTAGTGATCCTAAAGCAGTAGAGATTGCTGAAAAAGCTTGTTTGCTTTTACCAGAACTCACCAAATGGTGGTCCGGGCTTTCAAAGGAAACACAGGCCCTGATGATATGGAGAAATCAAGCAATTGACCGATTGGTCAATGACTTTATCGATCGCCACCCAAATGCGACTTTTGTCAATCTGGGAGCCGGGTTATGTACAAGGTTCTCCCGTGTTGACAATGGCTCTATTAACTGGCTTGAGTTTGACCTTCCGGATGTGAAGGATGTTTGGTTAGAGTTTAATCAGGAAACTGATAGGCACAGGTACTTTACACATTCCATATTTGAAGAGGGTTGGCTGGAAGTAATTAAACAGTCCTCTGCCGGGCCAGTAATGTTTATTGCGGAAGGCCTGCTCATGTACTTCAATGAGCAACAGGTAAGACTTTTGTTAAAGTCCATCGGGCGCCATTTCTCTGGGGGCGAAATTGTGGCGGAAATTTACAGTTCTATTGCCTTGAAGCGCCCGCATCCTGATGTTAAGAAGACATCTGCTGAGCGATTTCCTTCTCCCTGGGGAGTCTACAAAGGTAAAGACCTTGAGGACTGGGGTCTTGGTCTGGTTCACCTTTCTGACAGCTATTTGGCCGACAACAAACAAGCCATGAGCCGAATGCCTCTCTTCAACAAATCTATGAGCAAACTGCCCTACTTCAGGAAGGTTGGTAAAATTGTTCATCTTCAGTTCAGGCTGTAAAAGTTATAACTGTCTTCCTGTTTTCAATTCGAACGCTATTTCTTGTAAAGGCAACTTCACCAACGTACCTTTATTGGATAAGTACACAAACGAAGTATAGCCTGCTTGAGCAATAACCTTATATACGGGATTCAGCAAATTGGTGTTGGTGTAAGTAACGCAGAAGATGCTTTCAACTGGTATGCCTCAAGGTTTGGCTATGATATACAGGTGTTCGAAGATTGCAATACTGCTACGTTAATGGCTCCGTATATGGGGGGTAGGCCACACGAAAAAAAAGCTATCCTGGCCATGAATATGCGTGGTGGTGGAGGCCTGGAGATTTGGCAGTATCAAGACCGGACTCCAAAGGCGCAAAATCCAGATTTTCAATTAGGAGACCTGGGTGTTAACCTCATCCAAATAAAAAGCAGCTCAGTAAGTGCTTCGTACCTCCGCCTTAAAGCTATAGGTGAACAGACGCTGCTCCCTCCAACGGCTTCTCCGGATGGTATTCCGGGCTTCTCCCTTCAGGATCCTGCGGGAAATTTCCTGTTTGTAAAAGAACATAACTCCTGGTTTTCTAACAGGGGTATGGATACAGGGGGCACTTTTGGCTGTACGATTGGTGTTTCCAATATTGAGGAATCCTTGCTGCTTTATAGGGATGTTCTGGGCTATGATACCACTGTGTATGATGTTTCAGGAAATTTTGCTGACCTCGCGGAGTTGCCTGGAGGTGAAAAAAAGTTTCGTCGGGTGCTTTTGGCCAACAACAATCGGGTTCATGGGGGGTTTAGCGAATTGCTGGGAGATAGCCAATTAGAATTAATCCAGAGCCTTGACAGAGTCCCAGCCAAAATATTTGAAAATCGGTATTGGGGAGATTTGGGCTTCATTCATTTGTGCTTCGATATTCGTAGCCTCGGGGAAATGCAAAAACTATGTTTACAACACGGGTTTCGTTTTGTGGTAAAAAGTGCTGAATCATTTGATATGGGAGATGCTAATGGCTGCTGGGGCTATATCGAAGATCCGGATGGAACGCTTATTGAATTCGTGGAAACCAGATCGGTTCCTATCAGCAAGAAACTAGGTTTGAAAATTGACCTGGCCTCCCGTGACAGGGGAAAGCCACTACCAAGATGGCTCGTAAATGGACTAAGGTTTCGCAGAGTAAAAACGATATAGTGCTTGTACAAAAGCTTTTTGCAATACTATTGGTTGGCCTGTATGCGCCCTGTATTTTAGGGCAAAACACTCCGGGCGAGAGCAAAGATCGGGACACTACCGACTTTCTGATTGGTTACCCTGTTGTTTTCTATTTTCCTGAAACACGGTTAGGGTTTGGAGCCAGTGGGCTTTACACTTTCCGGGTAAATCAGGATACGCTCAATAATACCTCCAATATGCAGCTGGGGTTTGGTTATACGCAGAATAGACAGTTGCTTATATTTTATGGATACAAGTTCTTCCTGAAGGAGAATCAACAACAGTTTACGGGTGAATTGGGTTATTACGATTACTTCTATCCATTCTATGGAATTGGCCCGGAAACCAGCCTGGAAGACGAAGAGTTTTACTTCGTTAAATTCCCAAGGCTTAAAACACAGTACCTGTTCAGGCTTGGCAAACCGCACCTGATAGGTCCCGCCATTCATTACGACTACTACAAGATTACGCAAATCGACCCGGAGGGAATTCTTGCCTCAGAAGAGGTTTACGGTCGCAATGGTGGGCACATAGCCGGGCTTGGGGTGGCCTATCAGTTCGACCGGCGGAATAAGCAATTCTACCCATCTGAAGGATCATATGTGGAATCAAGCTTTGTAACCTACTCCTCTCATGTTTTAAGTTCGTACGGCTTTGGAAGATTTGATTTTAGTTACTCCAAATACAACACCCTTTATAAAAGGCTTGTGCTTGTTTCAAACCTCTATCTAACCAACTCCTTTGGTTCTCCTCCATTCCAGGAATTAGCGCGATTCGGTGGCCCCAGGACCGGCAGAGGTTATGTTGTTGGGCGGTTTGTCGATCGGCATCAGGCAGGAGTGCAAATGGAGCTACGTCACCCGCTTATCTGGCGGTTCAAACTGCATCTTTTTGGGAGCGTTGGCAATGTGTATAACGAGCAGAATGTTTTAGACTATTTTGATTCGTTGAAGTGGAATGGGGGCATTGGTTTGCGATTTCTACTGGACAAAGATGATTTGCTTCACATGCGATTCGACTACGGAAGAAGTAACGAAGGGGGAGAGTTGTACATTACAATCGGAGAGGCGTTTTAAAGCTCTATGTAATTGCCTGTCATAAGCGTCCAATCATAGGGCTGATACTGTAGGTCGTGTTTTTCTTCCTTAGTAATTACCTCAAATTTTCGCAGCATTTTTCTAATCCCTCTTTTACCACCAAAATCTGCCCTAAACCATGAGAATAGAGGAGAGGTCTTTACAATTGGCGAGCCTTTATCAAGTGTATCAACCACCTCTGACACCTGCTGAAGATACATCCGGGCAGATTTATCTAACTGTGTGTCCAGCCTGGAATCGTCATATATAGCAACAGGTGGACAAGATTTAGCTCCACAATTAAGAGCAAAATGGACTCTTCCATCTATTTTTTTATTTCTAAGCTTTCGCTCCCATTTTGGGTTACAGAACTTTTTTAAATACCCTAAAGACAGTTTCATTCTGCTATTCCGAATGATCCCGTGCTCAATATCATCGTAACTCATTTCGATGCCTGCAATATTGTGCCATTTCTTCTTAAAAAACTCCCCCCTGTCTTTGTATATATCTGGGTTGTCCGTAAGCTGATACTGAACCAAAGCATTGTAAATGTTCATCCAGAAAGCAAGTTTCTCGTTCTTTGTTTTTACCGAATCTACCAACTCATCAAAGTCAATTTCTGCAAGTTGCTTGACATATTTCTTTCCATCTCCGCCATCCTTGAGATCCTTCAAAAAATCTTGTGAAAGTTTTACATATTTGTTATCTGATTGGGATGCAAGAGAATTCACGGTGGTCAGGCCGCCACAACAAAGCAAGAGTATTAAGGCAAATTTCATCGTCTGCTCGCTAATTATCGGTTAATATGGAACTATCTCCTTGCATATCGATTGTTATACCTACTTACAACGAGGACGAGAATTTAAAAAAGATTCTTCCCTATCTAAAGGAAATTCTGGAACAATGTCATCTGGAATTCGAGATTATTGTAGTTGACTCCCCAGAAAGTTCAGATAACAGTAGGGCAACTTGCTCCTCTTTTGATATTAAGTACCATGTTGCAAAACAAGGAGGAAGGGCCAGGCAATTGTGTGAAGGTTACACCCAGTCCTCTCACGACATTTTATACTTCCTTCATGCCGATACTATTCCGCCCGAGAACTTTCCCTCAGAAATTACATGTTCTCTGGAAGAGGGTTTCGAGGCAGGGTGCTTTGCTTACAAATTTAACTCCTCCAGCTGGCTATTGAAGGTAAATGCCTGGTTTACCCGTTTTAAAACCAAGTTTACGGGTGGAGGAGATCAGGGGTTGTTCATCACCAGGAGCCTATACGAAAACATAGGTGGTTACGATCCTTCAGTCGTAATTATGGAAGATTTTGACCTGTACGACCGGCTGAAAAGGCAAGGTGTTCCCTTTAAAATCGTAAAGAATCCGGCCATTGTTTCGGCCAGAAAATATGAGAAAAACGGCTACCTGAAAGTACAGCTGGTCAACCTCTATTTACTCACAAATTTCAGGCGTGGTGTAAATCGACAAAAGCTCTTAGATAAATCCAGGGCATGGTTAAATTACTAGCAGCAGATCGTAATCCCGCCTCGCGCGATTAAGTCAATTCTCTGTTTCATACTGCTCTTTAAGAGAAAACTGCTTTTCAAGATCCGCGATTATTTCCTTATTCAATGGCGAATCTTTCAATACCGGAAAATTTTGCCAAAACTCCTTATGGTATTTCATAGTAGACAATTCGTCTTTGCCAGGTTCGTCTCCTTTAAACGCGTTAGGGCTTACATTATTTACTGCATTTACCATTATTTCAACATGAAATGAGTGATCTTTAAAGGAAAGTAACTGCTTATCCATTCCGTATAGGTAGTCCTGATTCAAGCCGCTTTCCTTGGCGTAAGACAAACAATAATAATCGCCAAACTTTGTATAGTTTACCGCCCAATCCAATTTATACACGTGTTTCTGATAAGGCTCTTCGTTTAGAGACAACTGTGTTTCCTCTACTTTCAGGATGGCATAATCCGCGGTGTTTACAAAAATGCGGCCTTCGTTCTCGAACTGCAGAGGCTTCGCTCCCTGTTTAACAAACGAATAATTGTACGCAATTACATAAACCAAACAGCCATTGTAGTACGTGGTGTCTACAAACCGGTAATTGTGTTCCTCTGGCACGGCAATGTGTATCGAAGAATAGCTGGTTAAATCGTATCTCAGAGTGCTGTAAATAGATATTGGTTCATGCTCATCATAGTTTTTGGTGTAATCAAAACTACGTCTGATCTCATCCACCCTTAATTGAATTTTATTCTTTGGATGATTGTAAATCTGATGATGCCCTTTTGGATCATAAACTGATAACGCGGCCTCAATGAGCCTACCGTACGTTGAATCTTCCTTGCAATAATGGCGGTAAAATGCTTTGTATTCTACTTTATCATTTCCATAGTTTTCCTTCAGCCTGTCAAAAGCTTTGAAAAGAACTTCTCTTGGAGTTTCTGCACCTTTAAGGATTACCACTTCGGCCAACTCAATGTCCCTGGCGGCCAAATAAAAGATAGTTGTTGAGTCGGTTAGCAAAGCTTCTTTACTAGAATATCCAATGCTTCTGATTTGAATGGTAAATGATTCGCTCCCTGAAGGTCTTGGTAGTTCAAACGCACCAAGTTCATTGGTGTTGATCGCTTTTTTTCCGCTATCGTATACAATTGTTGCAAACGAAACGGGGTCTTTTGTGGCTGAGTCTAACACCACTGCACTAAGCGTGTTCTGTGCATCTAGGGTTGTGGCACATAACAGCACAATAAGCATTGTATAAATCGATCGCATCGTTGATTTGGTTAAACGTAAGAAAACCAAAAGAGGTCCGAAACCGAACCTCTTTTTGACTAATCCTGATCAAATGGTGATCTGAATGCGCTTTTTACTGATTTTATCTAATCAGGTTTACTTTCTGTTCGTTGTCAAATTTCGCTGAGGCAAACCTCATGATGTAAATACCATCTGGCAAATTGGTCGTACCAAATCTGTAGATCCTGGTTGTGCCATTTAACTGTTTCTTGTTGATTAGTTTACCACTAATGTCCAAAATCTCAATAGTCCCTTCCAATAGGTTTTCCGAACTGCTTTCAACAACGAATTCATTACCATTCCAATACATATTCATCAAGTCTTCATGCGGGGTTTCAACGGACAAACTTTCGTCATAAGCGTGAACCAGGAATTTTGTGGTGTCCGTGCATGGTCCCTGGGAGGCGATCAGTGTAACCGGGAATACACCAACCGAATCATATAAATGCACCGGATTGGGTTGGGTACTATTGTCACTACCATCTCCAAAATCCCATCTGTAATGGCTTGCTCCTACAGAGTTGTTGGTAAATACCGCCAGTTGTCCGGCTGCTATATCTACACTATGATCGGCAATGTTAAACCCGGCTGTTACCGATGAATTTG
This sequence comes from Parvicellaceae bacterium, assembly GCA_965267315.1. Taxonomy (GTDB): domain Bacteria; phylum Bacteroidota; class Bacteroidia; order Flavobacteriales_D; family Parvicellaceae. Next base: position 895,190 of record OZ253949.1, on the reverse strand, counting down.
ACAACACCGTTTCTGTAACCATCTCCGTGCATCCGTTTACATCCATAATTTCAACCGAATAAACACCAGCAGACAAGTTGGTGATATCCTGGGTGGTTTCACTATTAGACCAGCGGTATACATAAGGGGACTGCCCCCCATAAACGCTAATGTTAATCGCTCCTCCTGTTCCCATACCACAAGTTTCATTGGTTACGGCGGAAGAAACGGTTAACAATGAGGCTGGTTCCTCAACCGTAAACTCAACCGTTTGCTGATTGCAGAATGGTGCGCCATGATCTGTTAACTCCAATGTATAAAGCCCTCCGGAAAGGTTAAAAACCGTATCTGGTACAGATACCCCTATTTGCTGATAAACAACATTTCCATCGCTATCTGTCCAAACTAAATCAAATGGGCCTGTTCCGGTAACATCATAGTAAGCTTCTCCATCAGTATTACCATGACAGCTTACCGCTTTACTTTCCACATTCACCGGATAAGTAAACACAATATCAAACCTACGTATTGGATTCGGTAGTGCATCCATATCAAATGTATAGAACATGGTACTTGTCATATCAGTTAGTGTTCCTGTTTCATTATCTATAAGCACCATGCAAATCTCTTCAGGGAAACTTAATTGCTCTGAGAAATCTAGCGTATAACTTCCCGTGTCAGGAACCCGTAACATAACTGGAATCACTTTGGCCACCCCATCATTGGGAAAGGCATTAATGGCGCAATTCATTCCATCGTCATCGACTGTGTAAATAGCCATGTTTGTTTCCGGACTTAACAGGTTTACTGCATCTCCAAAATCATCATGACCATGTTCAGCGGAATTATCAAGTCTCAAAACAAACTCATCTTCCTGCGCAAAGCCATTTACGTGTACAGTTAGATTTCCTTGTACATAAGAATCCAGTCTAAAATCACCGTTATCTGTAGTAATGGCACTTCTATTAATCGTCATTGATGCTCCAGGCAAATGTGCTTTCATCCAGAAGGCCTGGGATGATTCCACTACGTTGGTTCCACCATTGGTTGCGCTTCCATCTATATAAGCTGCAAACTGATCGTTACATTCATTCCATACCCATATGGAGTTGCAACAACCTACCCGTGACCAACCCGCAGAAGCATCCCAATCAATAGCCGAAGGATAGGGGTTGCCCAACAAGTGCCAACCGTCTTCATCTCCATTTCCAGTACTTGTATATGTTAGATTAAAAGTAAATGGAGTCATATCTACGGTACCATTAACTTTTAACTTACCCGGCAAGTCACTTGGTCCCGCATACATGTAATAACCCACACCTCTTTCCAGATTGTACGCGGTATAATGTGGTACACCCGTCCAACCGCCATCAAAGGAAGAGGTTACGGTTTCATCGTAGTAATAAATACTAGGGTTTGGGAAGCCGGAATAAGGCCCTCCGGGAATTCCTGCAGTTGGTAAGTCATCTCCCCAGTCTGCTGGAGTATTCGTACTATATGGAGTTGCAACGCTCATGTATCCGTACGCACAGCCCTGCTTGTATCTTTCACGCTCTACATCACATGTTATTGTTCCGCTTCCCGTAGCATCAATATATGCTGTGCCGCTGGAAGCTCCATTTGATGCAAGTGTAAAGCAGGATGCGCTGCACACGTCAAGTTCTCCTTCTTCCAGGTCAAGTACATCGTTGATAACAATGCACCCACAAGTAACGTTAACACCACTTGTATTATCAATTTCCAACGCGTCGAACACAATGTTGCCGCAAATGTCCTGCTGACAAGTGCCATTCATAATTACCCTCCCGTTGGTGGTAGTAAGTGTTCCGTCTACTGTTAAATCTCCAAGAATTGTCAGTTCAAACCCACTCAAATTCAAAGTTGCTGAGTTTTGAATAAAAACTGATCCTACGGTAGTATTACCTGTAAGGGTTACCGAGTTCGGCGTTGCAATGGTAATTGACTTTCCACTAACAGGAACTACATTATTAGACCAAATCGCAGCCGTGGTATAGTTTCCACTTGCATCAGACACTTTTCCGGCATCCAGGTAATCTGCAATTGTATTACAGTCTTCATCAGGCATGTTGGGACTTGTACCACCGGCATCAGGATCACAATTGTTAGTCAATCCGTCTGCATCAGTATCCAGAATACTAGAAGCAATATCGGGGTCATAAGCTTCCATAGAATCCGAAACACCATCTCCATCGGCATCGGTATCAATATAGTTTTCATTTCCATCGCCGTCAGTATCATTATTTTCAAGGGGTGTTCCCCCCTGGTCTGCATCTAAATCGTCTACATATCCGTCATTATCCACATCATTTGTGTTAGCATAAGCTACTGTATATTGTCCGTTTTGATCCATGTTAGATGGCAAATCTCCATCGTTTGCTTCGGTTGCATCAGGGATACAATCTCCATCAGCATCCAGATCTATATAATCAAAGAACCCATCAGAATCCGTATCAACTTGCGTTGCAATATTTGAAGCGTAGGTTTGACCTCCTTCAGTTGACTCATACCATCCATCTCCATCAACATCGTTTGCGGCATTTGCTATGAATGCTGCCGGATAATGTCCCTCGTCAAGCATATCCGCAGGTAACGTTCCGCCATTGGCTTCCACTGCATCAGGAAGTCCGTCGTTATCAGAATCAATATCCTTTGAGTTAGGCAGACCATCTCCATCGGTATCAAGTGCTCCCGCTCCTTCAACAATATCGCTGATGCCGTCGTTATCATCGTCTTCATCATCAATATCAGGAATTCCATCCATATCGAAATCATCTGAACAAACTGTTGCTGCATAAGCCAAACCGTCTAATTGTGGTCTTCTTCTATCTCTTTGAAAGCGTAAGTACCTGGTATCATTACTAAGTGTAATGGTTGTCGTAACTGCTGTAGTGCTGTTGGTTAGCATGTTGGCAAGTGTATTATAGGTAACATTGTCGTCGGACCAGAAAACATCTAGTTCTGCATTCCCGCCACCGCTAAACTTAGACCATGTAACATCTATCGTTGTTCCAGCGGTTAGCAAGTCGGTTAAGTCAAGATCAACTCGCGAGTTGTCGTTACCATTGAAAACTGTGAATGTTCCATCCGGAGCACCCAATGAGTTATTGCCACTAGTTGACAAATTATTTGAGCCAACAACAGCGTCAGCATTTCCGTTCACCGTTTCCGCCGTCTGCCCAGCCGGACAAACCGCAACTTCGAGATAATCAGGTGTGCCATTACCATCAATATCTGCTCCTTCATCGGCAGATAAAATACCATCTCCGTCATCATCTACATCTCTCCAGTCATCGGTTCCATCACCGTCTGTATCTTGATGCGGCGTATTGGTTAAACAACCCCAGGTTGAGCCAGTAGATCCTACAAAGTCGATGTAAATTGTAGGATTTACTTCCGCTGTTCTCCTGTTCGTTCCTGACCCTGTAAATATGAACACCATGTCGTTTCCACTAGCCCATCCCGCCCTGTTTACGATAGCCTGTACATGACTGGTAATGTCTGGTGTTTGCTGATCTGCCCCCGCATCTCCCAGTGTCCAGTCGTTTGGAGACCAGGTGCTTAATGTTGTTCTTGCCGTTCTATTAGATATATCACTGTTTGCGGTCGTGAATGGTGCCGCATCGTCTAAGTTCTCTGCCTGGATATTAATCGTTAGCGCTCCTGCACGGTCTTCGTCTGCCTGGAATTGGATGTAGGCGGAATTAATCGTGGTTCCTTGCGGAATTTGTATTCCAGGGAAATACACTCCTGCTTCTTGTTGTACACCATCATAAGTAAGCTCTAAATCACTACTTGCCAGATTCATACTGCCATCCGACGTATCTTCCTCGCCATAATCGGTGGCAGTGACACTGTACGTACTTCCAATACAATCTGAATCGAAGTTATCGTCAATCCCATCACCATCTGTATCTGTCCCGGCCAGGGCATAATCTGCAACACCATCCATATTGGAGTCGTTACCTTCGATAAAGTCGGTAATACCATCTCCATCCGAGTCGGTATCCTGAAAGTCTGGTATTCCGTCTGAATCGGTGTCCACAGGTGAAATCGGAGAAGAACCAAAGTCGCTATCACATACATCAAGTAAACCATCTCCGTCTGCATCCAAATAAGTGGTTGGTTGTTCATAAGAACCCATTGCCATTCCTTCCAGGGCATCATCCAGTCCGTCTTCGTCTGAATCAAAGTCTATATAATCGGGAAGCCCAATACCGTCGGTATTATCAATATCCAGAGGATTGGTGGTCATTAGATCTGAAAGGCCATCGATGTTGCCATCGGTAAATCCATCCTGATAGCCATTTCCATCAGAATCACTTCCCCCCGCCTCTATTGCGTCTACAATGCAATCGTTGTCAGAATCAAGGTCTTTTGAGTCTACAACGCCATCGTTGTCATGGTCGGCGTTATCAAAAGTAGATTCGGAGCCTCCTCCATACTGTACTCCCGGATCGGCATCAACTGCATCAAGTAAACCGTCTCCGTCAGCATCTGTTCCAGACAAATTTCCTGTTCCTGAGTCGTACTCGGCGATAGCCGATCCGTTGTTTGCCTCAATTGCATCAGGAATACCATCGTTATCAGAATCAAAATCAAAATAATCCGGAACTCCATCAAAATCAGTGTCCCCGGTTCCTTCTTGAGAGTCCAGAATACCATCGTTGTCTGAATCAAGATCACACATATTGTCTACGCCGTCGCCATCTTCATCCGCATTTACGCCTCCTTCTGCAAAATCCGGAATGCCATCGGAATCGCAATCTGAATCTGTCGCTGCGCCAAAATTGTTTCCGGTATCTGACTCCTCGAAATTTACGTTGTCCGCAAAGACTACCGTTTCTGCGTTGTCTGTGGTCAGTGCGTATCCTGCAGGCAATGTCGTTAAGTCCACCCGTAATGTCAAACAAGCTGTGGTTCCAAATTCGAACGAGTAGTCTCCATTTGCATCGGTAACTTCGCTTTGAAGAAGCACTTCTCCAGCGTCCAATGTTCCGTCGCAATCTGTATCGTAATAGAGATTTACAGTTACACCCGAAATACCGTTCTCCGTTCCGCCAATGGTTTCGTCAAAGTCCGCATCTTCCCATACGGTTCCTGAAATTCTGTTGGGCGGAGCTACCAGTGCTGCAATAGACTCGGGGTCATTACAAGACATTGTTACTTCATCGGTCATATTTCCTGAAGATGGGTTTATCTCCCAGAAGCTTCCCGGGCTCGTTCCAACAGTTCCCCAGAAAGTACCGTCGTTGAAGTAGCCCATGCCTTCCACGTCTTGTTGGGTGAGATTGGCCACGACAACATTTACAGATCCGGTGTATTTATTGATCGTTAAAAGTTGATCCTGGCTGCCATCATTCCCAACGGTATACATATTTCCATTTGTGGGACTGACAGCAATGTCATCAATATCCTGATACACGCCCGAACCATCCACTACCACATAATCAATACCTGTTCCGAAGGCATTTTGAATGTATTTTCCAGTAGCTGGGTCAATTTGAAAAAGTAGATCGAAATTCCCATTTCTTCTCTGTGAGGCCCATAAAACTCCTGTCCACGGGTCAAATGAAAGACCATCTATATCCGTTAAGTTTTGGTTTCCATCAGCTCCTCCTGCAGGACCGTCAACATCCACATCTGCTATTAATGTAAACGCACCAGTAGTTGTGCTTAGTGTGCCAAAATCTCCTGCATCGGCTGCATAAAGCACACCATCCCAATAGGCAATTGCCTCAATATCTGGTACACCTACACCACCTATGAAGTTAATATTTCCATTAAAATGGTTGATGCTGTATAACTCATCTGATCCATCACACACGAAATAAAACACTCCTGGATTGGTTAGGTCGTCTTTATCTCTGAAATCAGGCTCGCTGTCTGAATCCTGATTTGGCAGTGCTGCACTCTGATCTGAGCCCCATACCGCGTCATTGGTATCAAAGGCATCGTCAATTCCATCACCATCCGCATCGTTTCCTGCAGCGGTTGTCTCAGGCGTGCCGTCTCCATCGGTATCGTGTCCCTCTGTTGAATCCGGATTACCATCGCCATCAGAATCTGTATCCTGATAATCCGGTGTTCCGTCAGAATCCGTATCAACCGGTGGTGCAGGAGTTCCCCCTTTGGCTACGTCAAACCAATCGATTAATCCATCGAAGTCACAATCGTCATTATTAAGGGGAATTGAATACCCGCTAGTAGAAAATCCTTCGGTTCGATCATCAATTCCGTCGTCATCAGAATCCCAGTCCAGGTAATCGGGATTGCCCGTTCCATCGGTATTTGGTACAGTTAGGTTGTTGTTGAAATACGGATCATGCATTCCATCAGCATTTGCGTCGGTAAATGAATCTGAGTGTCCATCATTATCGGAATCTGTTCCTCCGGCTTCGATGATGTCGGTAATTCCGTCTCCATCAGAATCAAGATCTCGGAAATCTTCATACCCATCTCCGTCTGAGTCAGATCCTGCAAGCGTAGACGTTGAACCTGCACCATAGGCTACCGCCGGAGCATTATCTACATCGTCAAGCAATCCATCTCCATCTCCATCAGTTCCGGTAATTCGCCATACTATATCGTCGTATCCCGTTGGTTCGACTCCACTATTGGCCTCAATTGCATCTGGTATACCATCGTTGTCAGAATCCAGATCCAGATAGTCCAAAATTCCATCGTCGTCGCTATCTAGAATACCTTCAACGGAATCCAAAATTCCATCGTTGTCAGAGTCCAGGTCCAGATAGTCTGCTACACCATCGAAATCACTGTCAGCGGTTGTTGTCTCAAAAAAATCAGGAATGCCATCGCCATCACTATCAGGACCACTGGCCGCGCCGAAATTATGGCCAGAATCCGTTTCTCCAAAATTTACGGCGTCCGCAAACACGGCGGTTTCAATATTGTCGGTAGTCATTGCATAACCCGCGGGTAGTGTAGTTTGGGTAATTTCCACCAGCAAACTGGCCGTAGTTGCGAACTGGAAACTATAGTTTCCAGAACCGTCCGTAGTTGTGGTCTGAATTAAAATATCAGAAGTTTCCAACACACCATCGGCATCGGCATCATAATACATGTTTACTGTGATTCCGGACAACCCCGTTTCTCCCCCATCAAGTACACCGTCAAAATCAACGTCGTCCCAAACCTGACCCGAAACCGTATTCACATCAGCAACAAGAGCAGAAGCAGACTCCGGATCAGAACAATCTCCTGGAGGCGCGGTCGCAGAAATATCAGTTACATTGGAAGTGGCTCCAGTATTAACATTGATTTGAAAAAATGTATTTCCCGTACCCGATGTACCCCAAAACGTGCCGTCGTTGTGATACGCTAACCCTTCTACATCCGTACGATCAACAGTTGCCTTTACCGTTACGGTTCCAAAATACTTGTTGATTTCAAGCACCTGGGCTGTGCCGGCGTTTGTTTGTATCGTATACATTTTACCATCCACGGGACTAACCGCAATGTCATCAATATCTTCATACACGCCAGACCCATCAATAACAATATAATCTACATTGGTTCCAAAAGCGTCCTGAATGTACTTTCCGGTGGTAGGGTCTATTTGAAAAAGCAAGTCGTAGTCGCCGCTTCTTCTTTGGGATGCCCACAAAATGCCTGTCCATGGGTCAAAAGACAACCCATCAATATCATCTAGATCCTGCCCACCAGCTGCTCCCTGCGCTGCTCCATCGGTGTCAACGTCTTCGACTATTGTATAAGCGCCTGTGCTTGTATTTATTGTGCCAAAGTCACCGGCGTTCGTAGCGTATAAAACGTCATCCCAATAGGCAATGGATTCCGTGCTTGAAGTCCCCAGGGCACCAACGTGTAATGTTCCTCCATTTGTTCGGTTGATTTTCCAAAGTTCATCTGTTCCGTCACAGACATAGTAAAGCGTATCCGGATTGCCGGCATATAAGGTAAGACTTACAGCTATAAAAACGACCGCTTGTAAGGGGCGAATTAAATATTTCATAATCAATTAGTAGTAGGTGTGCCAAATGTGCGGCGTTACACAGGGCATGTCAAAAAAATTCTATAAATGAGTATTACTGTTCTATGAACGACCAACGAATAACAGGTGATTGTGCAACCTTTATTCATTGCCCAACACCTTAAGGGCCTTCTAGTATTCCAAAGAATCAATCAGTTTTTCAATTCTATTGGCGGTAAACGGCTTTTCTATAAAATCAACCACATCACAATACTTGCTTACTTTTTCTCGGTCGATAGCCTTTCTAGATGAACTACATACGGCAAATTTGGTTGTGCCCTGTAGCTGATTTTCTTCATACCAGTCTAAAAACTCCCATCCACTCATTCCCGGCATGTCAAGATCTAATATCGCCACCTTAGGTTTGACACTTGCCTCAGATCGATAGATCCATTTTGCATTCTCCCCATCGAAAGCTCGTATAAACTTTTTAAACAGGTTTAGTGGACGAAGCTTGGCTTCCACCAAAAAAGATGTAATCTCGTCGTCTTCAATGATCAATAGACACTCTAATTGTTTCATGATGTTTTCGTTGTGGGTAGCTTCGTCAATTGTTAAACAAGCTATCCGTGCATGTTACCTCAGAAGCTACTCAGTGAGTAGGAACAACAATTACCATTAACGGTAGTTAGTTTGGATGAAAGTAATTACGCACCTTTTCATGGCCAACTTAGTTCGTCGAGAGTCCTCTTTTTTTCGGTAAACGATAGTACCTCAGGCATTGACTCAAAGGCCTTTTCATAACCGCTGATAAATCCGTAATCCCATTTTATTTGTCTTTTATGATTTAGTATGTTTGACAGCCCGCTTACTTAACTACTAAATTTATTAGCCTCCTGAATTCTAAAAATAAATCTAAGAGAACAACTAGGCTGGAGCACTATGGAATACTGAAATCAGCTCCGGAGATACAGTTCGACAGGCTTGTTGAGCTTGCCGCAGAACTGTTGGATGTTCCGATTTGCCTAATAAGTCTTCTAACAGACGACGTACAGTGGTTTAAAGCCCGAGTTGGTTTAGATGTAGAGGAAACGCCTAAGGAAATTTCTTTTTGTCAGTATGCTGTGGAAGATAAAAGTATGCTGGTTGTTGCCGATGCAACAAAGGACAAGCGGTTTAAACAAAACCCCCTAGTAACAGAGGACCCTGCGATCAGATTTTACGCCGGTGCGCCGCTGATTGATGCAGATGGAATAGCAATAGGGACAATTTGTGTGATTGACCGAAAACCAAGAAGCCTGGATGATGCCCAACGAAAGGTTTTAGAGACATTGGCAAACACGGTAATGACCCTGATTCAGTTAAGGCATAAAATTAACGAACGTGAGATTTATGCAAAATTCTTCACGCTAAATAGTGATTTGCTCTGTGTTGCAGGAATAGATGGGTTTTTTAAGCACATTAATCCGGCTTTTACAGAACTGCTTGGTTGGTCTAAAAAGGAGCTGATGCTTGACTCGTTTTTTGACTTCATACACCCTGAGGATGTTGAGCATACGGCGGAAAAAATCCAAGGCCTCGAGAGTGGTCATAAAATTCTTGGGTTGAAAAACCGGTTTAAAACAAAAGATGGGCGCTGGATATGGCTGGAGTGGAGCGCAGAGTCGGATCAAACTAGTGGAGAGCTTTATGCAATTGCTCGGGACCTCACCAATACTCTGAAGGTTCAGCATCAAATAGAAGAAGCCAGAATCCGGGCGGAGAAAGCCGTGCAAAGTCAGGAGGTCTTCTTGTCTAATATTAACCATGAAATGCGTACGCCCCTCAACGCCATTGCTGGCTTTACCGATCTGTTGCAAAGCACCAATTTGAATCGGCAGCAAAAAGACTATGTAGGGAGTATTGAATCTGCAGCGGACAGCTTACTTGCTTTGGTAACTGACGTGCTTGATTTGGCCAAGATTCAAGATGGAACCCTCGACTTACAGGTAAAGCCCACCAATATACGGGAACTGGTCGCGAAGGTTATAAAGATGCAATCAACCGATGCAAAAAGAAAGGGACTAAAGTTCTTTTCCTTTATTGATGAAGAAATTCCTTACCGGTTAGTTGCTGATCCAGATAAAATCAGTCAGATACTTATCAATTTAATATCCAACTCCATTAAGTTTACCGAACAAGGTTATATAGAACTAAAAGTGTTATTGCTGGAAGCGCGCTCTTCATCACACCTTATACGTTTTGCCGTAAAAGATACCGGAAAAGGAATTCCTTACGAATTGCAGCAAAAAGTATTTGATCGATTTGTACAGGTTCCTGACGGATCATCGCACTCACGTGGCACCGGTCTCGGCTTAAACATAGTTAAACAACTTGTAAATCTTCATAATGGAACACTAGATATTCAAAGCAGACCAGGGCATGGTAGTGAATTCTCAATTGACCTGGATTTGAAAACTCCGGATCCTTTATTAAATAAAGATTCAAAGACAATAAATCAAGGGCCGGAAAGCCTAAACGGGATAAAAGTATTGGTCGTGGAAGACAACGAGCACAACCAGATTTTGTCATCCAGATACATTGAAATGTACGGTGGAGAGCCAACGGTAGCGGCTACTGGTAATGATGCAATTTTTCAATACAAAAACAACAAATACGATGTTGTTCTTGCTGATTTACAGTTACCAGATATGACCGGATACCAGGTAGTGGATGCCCTTAAGGAAATTAACAGCAACATAAAGGTGCTGGCCTGTTCTGCAAAGGCAGAGGAAAGAGAAAAACAAAAGTGTCTTGAGCACGGCATGATGGGTTTTATTGCCAAGCCCTTCCGAAAGGAACAGCTTGCTAAAGCGATAACAATGGCCCTGGTGTTCAAGCCTTCGGCGTCTCAACCCGAATCGGATGATTTCAAGTCAATCGTTGCCGATCTTGCTGAAGAAGATAGCCAGGAATTTGCACAAGTGCTGGTGGATTTATTCATCAAAAAAGTAGCGGGAGATATGGCCCAGCTAAAAACGGCTTTAACTAACAATAAAATTGATGATTTACGCCAAACGGCACATCGCATTGCCGGCACCTTGGCCAGTTTGCGGTTTAACACTGGTTTTCACCTTGCGAAAAAACTTGAAGAAGCAGAAGGTCTTGTTCAGATAAAAAAACTAACGAACGAACTAATCAGCTATCTACAAACTGCGCACAAAACGTTGTCTAAATAAATGGAAGAGTTTAAGGGTATTAGTTTTTCTGCCAGGTTCATTTCCAGTTCTATTGTTGAGATAAGAGCATACCCTGATCTACAAGAGGTGGTAACCCTTGAAATTGCCAAGCACGACCTGAGTCATGTTGAAGAAATGGTTGGAAACAGGTCCTGCGGAGTCATATTTTACTTGGCCAAACACAATGTGAGCTTAGAGGCCAGAAAGTATGGCGTGCAAGAGGTTAAATTTCCGAAGGCTCTTGCACTCATTGCTCCGTCCTGGCCTTTGAAAGCAATTGGTAATTTTTTACTAAAAGTTAAAACCACTCAGTATCCCGTAAAAATGTTTGCGGATGAGGCAAAAGCCATACAGTGGTTGGAAAATAAGCTGGGTTAAGCTGCTATCCGTTTTGTCCTTTGTTTACCAGCGCATCTCTAATCTCGGTCAGCAACACCTCTTCTTTTGATGGTTCTGGCGGTGCCGCAGGAGCTTCTTCTTCCTGCTTGTTTCTTCGTTCTTTCATTTTGTTGTAAGACCGAATGACCAGGAACACACAGAATGCAACAATCAGAAAATCGATAACCGTTTGAATAAATGCTCCATAACCAATAGCAACCTCTTCAACAGGTATGGTTTCTCCTGCTTCGTTTACTTTTTCACTTGCCTCCTGAATAACGTATTTCAGTTCGGAAAAATCCACACCATTCATGGCAAGGCCAATTGGCGGCATGATTACTTTGTCTACAAGCGCCGAAATAATGGTTTTAAAGGCGCCTCCAATAATTAAGGCTACGGCCAGGTCGAGCACATTTCCTCTATTAATAAACTCCTTAAATTCTTTGAGCATTGTTGTTCATTTTATACCCCTTGTTTTGCGTCAAACTTCGAGGCTGGTTCTATATTCTAACTGTGGCTTCTAAAATTTGTAGGAAAAACCTATTCCCAGGGCTTCCTTAAACTGAGTTCTTGGGGCTTCGTATGAATTGATCACAATACCATCTGCATCTTTCTCTTCAATATTGAAATTCACATCATGATCGTAGATCAGGTTTGTTGTGATGGTTGCAGTAATAAACTCATTCACCTTAAACCCAATCAAAGTAGACCAGTTTACGTCAATGTTCTGCGGGTTGTCCAGATAGTTGGAGAAAAAATCCACATTGGTTTGAAAGCTAATGTCATGAAACACTGAATTAGAATCTTTAGACAGTTTTTCTTTCTTATACATCATCTTAATGAATCCCCCAAACTCGAGCCGCATGCGCGATCCCTGTTTAACCATTTTGCCGTTGTCATCGAACTCCGCCGGATCCACTCCAAAAGCACCCTGATCAGCAAGCCTTTGATCGTTTACAAATGTTATCTTTCCTGTACTTACTGGTGAGATAAAAGCAGAAAAGTTCTTATTGGGTTTGTAATCCAAACCTGCACCGAAAACCAAATAACCTGGGGCTAAAAAATTAGATGTAAGCACCGAATCATTTGGAAAATTAAAGCCGGGAGCCATTTGGGATTTGAAATTCACCAAAATGGAAAGGCTAAGTTTCTTTCCCTTGATTTTATGTCCTACCTTGGAGTTGACCTCCAGCTTGTCGTCACTCTTAAGCCAGGGCATTTTATCAAGCGTGTTGCGGTCTCCTTGCTTTATAATTCCGTAGCCAACGTCAATGTTATTGTCCCAGGTCCATTTTCCCTTTTCATAATTGGCAAATGCACCCAATATACCATTGAAACTATAGCTGCTCAGGCCCCCTGCAGCCCAATAATCTCCAATGGCAACCTGAGAAAAATTCAGACCTATCAGTCCTCCCCAGTTCCATGTAGAATCCTTATTATAATGAAGCTTTGCCAATGCGGGGGCATTGGATGTATTCCTAAATAAAGAGTCACTCGTAGCATATGTGCTTCCGCAAAAAGCCAGAATTCCTACTATCACTAATAATCTTCTCATTGTGTTTGCATTAGGCGCTGCAAAAATATTAGTATTGAATGAACTGTCAATTTTTTTCGGTCAAATGACTCCCAGGCTCTTTGAAGTGAACGGATCAATCTTTCAACGCGTGCCCTTTTTTAAAGCTTAGCTCTCTCTGTGGGAATGGAATATTAATTCCCCCTTCTAACAGCGCCTCCCTTACTCGCTTCAAACAATCCATGTGGGTGTCCCAATACAACTGGGGTTTTGTAAACGGCCGTGCAAATAACCTTATTCCGCTATCACCTAGTTCTGCAACCCCAACCATAGGAGCCGGCTCGCTCAATACTTTGGGGTCTTCAGCAAGAGCCTCATTTATTATTCTTATAGCGTCCTGGAGGTTGGTATTATAGTCAACATCAACGGTTAAATCAACTCTTACCGACCCCTCTTCCGTCATGTTGGTGATGTTTTTGTTCATTAACGGGCCGTTAGGCACAATTACTCGCTTATTATCAAGAGTTACCAGAATGGTGTTGAACACCTGTATTTCCCTCACATAACCAACTACACCGTCCGTTTCTATGAGGTGGCCAACCCTGTAGGGGTGAAACAAGAGGATGAGAATCCCGCCAGCAAAATTTTGCAAGGCTCCCTGCACTGCCAAACCTATCGCCAGACCACCAGCTCCAAGAATTGCAATAAACGAAGTAGTAGGAACTCCAAATAGACTTAGCACAGAGATCAACAGCATTACGGTTAACAGTGCCCCTGTAAAATCTATGATGAACTTTCTCGCCGTTATGTCCAGTTTTCGGCGTTTCAGTGCTCGTTTCAACACTCTTTTGGTAAGCTTAATCAACCATAAGCCTATCAATAGTACAGCAACAGCAAGCAGTAATCTGGGGCCGTAGTCGCTCAACACTTCCAGTGTGGCTTTTTTAGTTCCTTCCCAACTCCAATTATAAGAGGTTACCTGTTCAATAAGGTTTTCGGGTTCAGCAATGGTATCAGACTGAAGATTAAGGCTGTCCATATTACATCATTTTCCACGAATGTAAATGCATTATGCTCCGGCAAGTTGGTTCCTGCGCTTTTTTCTTGAACGATAGATTATTAATAAAACCAGACCCAACATCACCGCAGCGCCGGCGACAATGAACAACACGAGTTCACTCCTTTGCTCGCTTTCCTGCCTTTTTAACTCACCAGGGTTCATCGCATTGGGAGTAGCAAAATCCGGATATTCCCAGGAATCTGATGTGTGAAGGTTATTTTTCGGGTCTCTTAAGCTGCTGAATATTTTTCCTGCTTCCGGCTGCACCGACAAAGAGTCTACGATGTTCTCTGAAGAGTCCAGAAGAAATATTTTAAACCCGTCTTTATCCAAATTAACATACTTGCAATTTAGTACCTGGTCGGGATTCAAGTTTGGTCTGGATCGGAGCAGCGCTTCTTTATCCTCAGCCAGAACAAGAAAACCTTCCGCACCAATTATACAGTCCGGAATTTGCTGATCCGGCCGACCTTTTATATTCAGGCGCCACCCTTTTAAACTTATCGGTTCTTTGGTTGCGTTGTAAAGCTCCACCCAGTCTTCTTCCTTCTTTGTAGAGTCAGCATCGGTATTGGCATAACACAATTCGTTGAACATTACCTGATTCCAAAAAGTGCTATGCTCCCTCTTTTCAATAATTGGCTCAAGAACTACTTCTCCGCTTGGATACACAATACCTCTGTCATTCGGAACGACATCTCCAACCCACCCCTTTAACACATATCCCGTTTTAACCTTGATATCAACCGCCAATGGAAAGTCTTTAAAATACACTCCTTTATAACTCCCCTTCACTTGTAAGCCACTAATGCTTAGCGCTTTAAGGCCAGGGTGATTTGCCGTTGCCTTTACCACTATAGTGTCTTTTAATCCGAACACCTCTTGCATATGTAACCTCATGTAATGGGGCCGTTGCTTACCGAAATCGCGCAGTACATTTACATTCCTATCCCAGGTGTTCATCTTTCCACCCCATTTTTGTTGGTGAAACGGCATCTCTTCTCTCAACAGACCCTGTATCGAATCAATTGTGAACACAACTGTCTCTTCGGAATAAATGGTATTGAGGTAGTTTGTGAGTCTGGTTATATACAACTGTTTAATGCTATCATTTTCGAGAAGCTTCCTTATAATGAAGGTAGACCAGGCCGGATTAGGCCATTTTTCAGTATTTTTTGAGGTCATTTCCTTTAAAGTGTTAACCTTATAGGCTTTCCAATCTCCGATACCCATGCTCAGGTCAGTATCAAACAAAACCCAATTCCAGCGGGCATTTTCCCTTTGTGGTCTCCAGTATCTAATGTTTCCGCCTGCATCACCATTGTCACAGTATACCTGCGCAATGTGGTGATCCAGGTAATTACTGATGTTCATTTTCTTGTCTAACTCTGCTATCCGGTCGTTGTCGGTAAACTCATTGTCGGTCATGAATTTTAGAAGTGCCTTATAGTGTTTCCTCTCTCCTTCCTGCAGATCGTTACGGTGCTTCATGATATCGATAGAGTCTGGGTCTGCACCGTAGTTGTGTTTGAAATAATACTCGTTTAGCTTCTCTCTTGCATTGTGTATTCCCCAGTATTCTCCATTTATGAAAAGCACTACCGGCTGATACGCCTGAATAGGAACTCCGGTTGGACGCGCAAGCTGCGTAATTAAAGCATCCCGAAAGTGGGTTTTGTTAAAATCACCCCCAGAGTTTCTTAGAATGAACGACTTGTACTTCTTAATGTGCGGCTTTTCTTCAAAAATGGGATACTTGAAATACTTTTTCTGATACTTCTTACGGGAAATAATGGCTAAAGACTTCATGGGCAGACCCTTGCTAAAGCCACCAAAAATTCTTACGCCTGCTCTTTGATTGATTTGCTGCTTCCCTTTGAGGTCGAAATACTCTATGTTTATTGGACGTTCCCAGCCCTTCCAGAAATTAGCCCCCTGATAGGGTTGAACGGAATCGGCGCAACACCCTTTAACATATATTCCCCGATCGAAACTGAAAAAGTTGTCTGGATGGGTTGAAATGGAAACCACCGGTAAAGAAAACTTCCTTCCGACGAAATAAGTGTTGGTTTGGATTTCTGTGTTTACACCCTTAACATAGGCCTTTGCACGAATAACAGTTGTTTTGTTTATGGAAATTGGCCCGGTATATTTTACCGCTGAGCTTGAAGGTTCAGACCCATCAGTAGTATAATAAATGGTCGCTCCCTTTACCGGAGATTTCAATACAATGTTCTGGGCAGACTCAAAAAAACCTCCTTTAGGTTCAAACCCAACCTTGAGCGTATCGCCTGCATAAACAAAACTCGATGCGCCAACAAACAACCATATAAATACAATTATTCTCACTTGTTTCAGCCTCGACAAGGTAATTAAGGGAATGAGCGGCGAAGTATCTGTTTTCATAAATCTTTCAGTAACCTTATGTTAATAGCTACCCCTTAAAGATTTACGAATTAGCGTCAATTTGTTTTGGAATATTATAAAACGAAGGGGAAAGTAAATTATTTGCTGTTCGTTGACTATTGACTGGGTCAATCCCTTTTGTTTAATTCATCTTCCAGGTCTTCAATTCGGTTCTTAAGTTTAATTCGGTCTGGTATGTAAAATCCTAAAACCAGCAGGCCGCCCAGAATAAAATTCACAACCATTAGCAAAATGATGCTTATATCAACACCCCAGAACAGGAAATCAACATGCACCTTTTCTCGGTTTTGAATAACAAAAATGATCGTAATAATTGCAGAGATGACCGAACCAATCAGTACGACCTTCTGCCGAAGACTCATTTTCTTCCAGGTTTTTTTAATCTTGCTCATCTATGCTAGTTTACTTTTGGAAAGCTAAGAATAAAATGGAAAGAGCTTGTAATTTATTGAACGCTTAGCGAACCTGTTGTGTCGTACTTCGCGCCATCTTTTCCTCTGGCACGAATGATGTAAACATAAGTTCCTTTACTAATAACTGAACCATCTGCAAGGGTTCCGTCCCATTTAAACCCTGGATCGTTTGTTTCGAAAATGATTTTGTTCGTATTAAAGTCCATCAGTGCAAAGTGAAATGCTTCCATGTTCTCCGCACCCACCATCATATAATCATTGTTGCCATCACCATTAGGTGTAAAAACGTTTGGCTTCTGATTGATTACAGAAATCAGACCTTCTTCATTTTGTTGGCCGTCTGATGCCTTGTCTACATTTATCACTTTTTCATCCATTGCTATTTCTCCATCGTCAGATTCAACGATAAGAGATACAACATAACTTCCTTCCTTTTCGAAGGTATGTGATGGCCTTTCCTGATGGGAAATGGTTCCATCTCCAAACACCCATTTTATCTTTCCTTCGGATGAATTCTGAGTAAAGTCTACGGTCAATGGAGCCTTACCTCCAACCACTGATGCATCAATTGTAGCGTAGGGTTTCCCGTCCTGATCTGGCTTTTCCACCACCAGCGTGATGTTTTCGGTACTTGCACTATCTGTTGTATTAGAGACGCCATTATTATCCAGCATGTTATCCAAATCTTGCATGGTGATAATGGCCCTTGAAGACTTAGAGGTATGCATATCGGCTACACTCTTATAAACGGGGGCTTTTGGGTCGTTATCAGACTTGGTAATCGTCTTGATTCGCACCTCTACAGTTTTGGTTCCTTCGGGTTTCAATCCATCCCACTCCTCCGAAGTCTCAACTGAAACCACCTTTGATTCGGTAGTAGGTGGCGCCGGATTCTCCGGGATTTGCGTTAAGGCAGTTTCAGTTGATTCGGAAGATTGAATTTCAGTTTGCGTTGTATTAATAGCTGCGTTCTGCGTACTGAATTCGTTAATAAGATAAACAGAGCCAACCACCAATCCTGTCGCAACCAGACCAGCCGCAACCTTACCAATTGTGGTTGAAAAAATACCTGACGAGGTTCCGGTTGTGGTTGCCCCCATTCCATTTTGAATGTTTGCCCAAACCCCTTCTGGCACAGGAGGCTCGAAACTGTCGAACTTCTCCTTTAAAATGTCTTCTATTTCTTTATTTTCTTTCAATTACTCTATTTCGTATTGCTCTATAAGCTTCCTCATAAAGGACTTTGCTCTGGAGAACTGTGACTTAGACGTATTTTCTGATATGTTTAGTTGCTCGGCGATCTCTTTATGTGAATATCCTTCAATTGCGTAAAGGTTAAAAACCGTTCTATATCCCTGCGGTATGGTACGCAACAACTGAAGCAGCTCATTAGCACTCATGTTCTCAATAATAAAATCCTTATCTGATGCTAAATACTCCGCCTCGGCTAAAGCCACGTTGTATTTTTCCTTTTTGTGTTTACGAATACTGTCCAATGCAGTATTCACCACCACCCGTCTAATCCAGCCTTCCAAAGAACCTTCTTTCTTGAACGACTTAATTCGCTCAAAAACTTTGATGAATGCATCTTGTAAAACGTCTTGCGCCTCTTCAGGACTATTCGCATACCGCATAGCCACACCCATCATTTTAGAAGCAAATCTTTGATATAATTCTCTTTGGGCCTTTGGGTTGTTCGCAATGCATCCGTCCACCAACTGCCTATCCGTCATATCATCGCGCTTCTGGGACATAGACTACTAAAGTAGAAAAAAGGTTGCACCGTAGAATTACAATAGATTCTGAGTGTGACCACCTCTGATTGTAGTATTTTCAATATTATTGCTCAGAATTTTATTTGACCCTGTTGAAACTACCTCGACTACTACCTTTGCTTTTTGTTCTTATTACTGCATGCTCTGATGCAGAAAAAGTCTCCGAATCCCCTGAGTTGGCTGCCAGTTCAGATAACATTACCAACCCGATGAATGGCACATGGTTGGGTAAGTTACTACTTCCGGATGGATACTACATACCGTTCAATTTTGAAATTAATGGAGATGATATTACCATTCAAAACTCCTCCGAGCGGATTCCGTCGGTAATTACCGAAAAGGGAGATTCAATGTATTTCAAGATGCCGGCTTTCGACTCCGAATTCAAGTTTGTTAGAACTGATAAGGGACTGAAAGGGGTGTGGATCAATAACTCAAAAAAAGACTATCGTATTCCTTTTTCCGCGGCCAAAACTACATCGCCAAGGCAACGATTTGATCACAATTTGACCGCAAATAACAGCCAGTCAAATTACGATGGAACCTGGGAAAGCCACTTTGGTGTACTATCTGATCCGTACAATGCGGTTGGCATCTTCGAACAATATCAAAACAATGTCACTGGCACCTTCCTGACCGAAACAGGCGACTACAGGTATCTTCAGGGGAATGTGATAAACGACACCCTATTTCTTTCTTGTTTTGATGGCGCGCATGCTTTCCTATTCACAGCAGTACAAAACGGAGACTCTATAAAAGGCATGTTCCGCTCGGGAAAACATTATACGGATAGTCTATGGGTAGGCGTTAAAAATGAAGACTACAAATTGCAGCACCCGGATTCGCTCACTTATATCAAAGACGGTGCAGGCCCTTTTGTGTTTGAGCTTCCCGGACTGAAAAACGAGACCGTATCTTATCCCTCAGAAAAATACTACGGAAAAGTAACCATCGTTCAGATTTTCGGCTCCTGGTGTCCAAACTGTAAAGATGAAGCACAATTCTATTCGGACTTGTATGAGCAGTACAACTCTCAGGGCCTGGAAATAGTTGGGCTGGGGTTCGAACGGCCCGAAGATTTGAAAGGCAAACAAGAACGAATAAAGGACTTTGCTCAGGCATTGGGTATCGAATATGATTTGGCCGTTGGTGGGTCGGCAAGCAAGCCTATTGCAGAGGAATTGTTTCCTCAGTTAAATCATGTTATCTCTTTTCCGACTTCTATCTTTATAGACAGGAATGGCAACATAAGAAAGGTCCATACAGGCTTTTACGGCCCTGGAACCGGAAAGTACTATGTCGATTATAAAGAGCGGATTACCCATTTTATTACGGATCTTCTAAAGGAAGAGGCGATTTGATTTTTGCTGTACTTGTTGGCTCGTCGGATCTATCCGGCTGACAGGCTAACACACCAATCAATTTCATATCTTAGCAATAGTGTTGAAAATCAACCACATATTGGGCGTGTTTTTTCTGGTGGTCTATTCCATGGTACTACTGCACAATCTGGTTCCGCATCAACACGATGAAACCAAGTGTCCAAACTTACACGCCGCAGGTTGTGCCCACCATTCAGACCATAGCCATCATCATGCGCACTCGGGTTTTATGTCTGTTCTTCTAAATTGGCTTGATGATTTTAACCACACAGGACTTTGTGTTGGACATTATGAAAATTATTTGCTTGCGGAACTAAAACCAGAAGTAAAACTACCCCCCACTATCTACATATTTCCCATTGATCTCCGAGAGGAATTATTTGATTTTACTCTAAAAGTTTCTCTTTCCGAACCACGCTCTTTGGATATTCCTCCAAATCTCTACAGTAGCCTTTTTATTGCGTCCACAGATTCTCGTGGGCCACCAGCAATCTGTTGATTTACTCTTTTTAATTCACTCTTTTTTAAAAGTGTTGCGTCCACTTCTTTTGTACGCAATTAAATCTCTGGTTATGAAAAAACTGGTGTTGGCGGTGTCAATGGCCGCAATGGTGGTAAACTTTTACAGCCAAAACATTGAAGAAGCGCTCTACCTGATTGAACAAAACAATCATACAATTAAAATGGCTTCCGCTCTCGTGGCTGCCGAAAAAGCAAAACTGAAAACCGGGCTGAACCCGGATGATCCTTTTTTTGAAGCCGATTATATGATTGGACGGCCTGTTTCAGGTGGTAATCAGTTTGATTTTATCGCTGTTCAACCCTTTGATTTCCCAACTGTATATGTCAGGAGAAAGGCTGTTTCCGAGAGTAAGGGTAAATTTTTATCCAACCATTTGGAATCAACCAGAGTACAGGTGCTTATGCAAGCCAAGGAGCTCCTTTTTGAAAGGATCTACCTCAACAAAAAGCTGAGTGTTTACAATGATCGGCTGGTCAGAGCTGAGAAAGTAACCGCTTATTTCGAAGAGCTTCACAAGAGCAGGGAAATAAACGTGCTGGACTTAAATAAATCAAGGATTTACCTGCTCCGATTGCGAAGTAAAATAGAAACCGTTCATACTCACCTTTCTATTAATAAAGACCACCTGAAAGAACTAAACGGCGGTCAAACGCTGGAATTTGAACTAATGGGATTTCCTCAAATCATCGATTTGCCAGACATCGATGTATTAACAGATTCATTGGAGGCCGGAGACCCTCAACTGCAAAGTTTATTATCCGCACAAAACGTAAAGATGTCTGAGCTCGATCTTACCAGAGCAGAAAAGCTTCCGTCTTTTGAAACTGGTTATCATTATCAATCGGTACTCGGCCAAACCTTTAATGGAGGGCACATTGGTTTAACCATTCCCTTGTGGAAAAACAAGCATACTGTGGAAGCTAAAGAACTGGATCTGGAGTTCACTAAAGTGCAGGTAAAAGCTCATAAAGTTGAACATCACCATCATATTTTTCAGGCTTATCAGAACTATCTCAGCATAAAGAAAACCTTCTCGGAATACGCAGACATTCTTGAGAAGAACACAAATGAAGAAGTGCTAGACAAATTATTGGAGGCAAAAGAAATTGACTTTATCAAATACAGTTCCGAGTTGGCCTTCTTTTATGAAGCGGAGGACGAGATGCTTCATCTTGAAAAATCACTGCATTTAGCAATCAGTCAACTATTAAAATACAAGCTATGAAACGGGATATCATGTTAATATTGGCGCTTGTTATAGCTAGCGGTTGTGCGGAGGTGGATCCGCATGCCGGACACGATCATAGTCATTCATCTCATTCCCAATCAGATCATGGTCATCTGATAAAACACACTATTTGGAACGACGTGTATGAGGCCTATTTAAGGCATGACCCCCTGGTTAAAGAACGATCTTCAAAGTTTCAGTTGTGCCTCACAAAACTCATCGGTTATGATCCTCATTTGGGTGAAATTAACTACCAAATCAATACTAGTGGAAAAACCGTGATCTCCGGAAGTTTACAGAATAGCTCCCCCGGATACTATGAACACCAGGAAAAATTGGCAGCCGGAAAGTACGAGATTGTTTACTCTACCCTGAGAGGATCCATAGTTGTTCCGAATATTGAGGTGTTTGACTCTGAAAATGAGGCAGAAACCCAGGCGCATCATACTACCCAGTCAAATCCGAATGCAATAGTATATGAAAAGGAACAAGCCTGGGCCACCAACATATTAACTGCGCACGTCGTTTCGGGGCCACTCAATAAGAGCATTGCTACAGGAGGCGAATTAGTTCCGGCCGTTACCGATGAATTTACATTGGCTTCACCAGCGCAGGGAATTGTGGTTTTCAACAAACAACTCGTTCCAGGAGTTGCTGTAACGCAGGGAGAGACTTTATATAAAATCATTTCCGGAGATATGTCTGATCATAACTTACAAGCCCATTTCTTAAAGGTGAAAGCCCGGCTGGAAAAAGCAACAAGCAACTATGAGCGTAAAAAGCTGTTGTTTGATTCCAACGCAATTTCGGCCAGCGACTTCGAATCCGCCAGGCTGGAATACGAGTCCGCTAAAGCTGAATACTCTACTGTTTCCAATAATTACAGTGGTGGTGGGAAAACAGTAAAGGCTCCGTCAACCGGCTATATCTCGGAAGTATTCATTAAAAACGGAGCCTTTACTGAGGAAGGTGCAACTTTGGGCACTATAGTGAATCCGGATAAACTATTGCTAAAATCCTATGTAGGAACCCATCAGTCATCCATGCTACCGCCCATAAGTGCAACATTCGTTGTAAACGGAACTGCCCATTCTATGAAGCAGCTGAATGGAAAGTATATTGGTCATAGTAAGCATGTTTCCCATAGAAACCCAAAAATTCCGGTGTTTTTTGAATTTAACAACAGCGCCAATTTTGCTGCTGGTACTTATGTTGATGTTTATCTAGAGTTTCCTAACGACTCTAATAAAACGGCTACTACGTTGATTCAGGAAAACGCGTTGCTCGAAGATTATGGAAAATACTCAGTCGTGGTTCAAACAAGTGGGGAAACCTATGAAGTTAGGCCTGTAGAGGTTGGGTTCAGTAACGGAATTCAAGCTGAAATTCTATCCGGAGTCGCTCCAGGTGAAAGAATCGTCACGCAAGGCGCATTTCAGATAAAAATGGCACAAATGAGTGGTAAGATCCCTGCTCATGTGCACTAAATAGACATAGCATCATGTTGAAGTTTATCCTGGATATATCACTGAAAAACCGACTGCTGGTTCTTATATGTACTGTTATCTTGATGTGTAGCGGCTTGTATGTAATCCGTTCTATGGACATCGATGTATTTCCAGACCTGACGGCTCCAACTGTTACCATCATTACCGAAGCCCATGGAATGGAAGCCGAAGAAGTAGAACGGCTGGTTACCTACAAGG
Organism: Parvicellaceae bacterium; assembly: GCA_965267315.1. Taxonomy (GTDB): domain Bacteria; phylum Bacteroidota; class Bacteroidia; order Flavobacteriales_D; family Parvicellaceae. The sequence continues at coordinate 871,619 of OZ253949.1, read as the reverse complement.
TAGAAACCGGGTTAAACGGTTCACCAAATGTCAGACGAATAAGGTCTTCTTCGCAAGCTGGAATATCAACCGTTTGGGTGGAATTTGATTGGGATACCGAAATCTACCGGGCCAGACAGATAATCTCAGAAAAACTTCCTCAAATCAAAGGGAAACTTCCAAAAGGCGTGGGAGAACCAGAAATGACGCCTATCTCTTCCATTATGGGTGAAATAATGTTGGTAGCGGTGACCAGTGATACTATTGATGGTAATACGGTAATTGATCCGATGGAAATGCGAACCACTTGTGACTGGATCATCCAACCACAACTTAAGGCTGTAGAAGGAGTTGCCAACGTCATCGTAGTTGGTGGTGAATACAAGCAATATCAAATTCACGCCATTCCGACCAAACTCGACCATTATGGAATTACGCTTGATGATTTAATCATCGCAGCAGAATCATGCGGAGAAAACTCAACTGGCGGTATCCTGAACCGTCATGGAAATCAATATACTATTAAAGGAGAGGGCAGAGCCTATAGTGTAGACCAAATTGCCAATCGTTTGGTGAAAAAAATTGGGGAGGTCCCTGTTAAAATAGGTGACGTTGCCAATGTGGTTGTAGGCGCTAAAGATAAAGTAGGTGACGGTTCCAAAAATGCACAGAAATCAGTGTTGTTGGTTGTTGTTAAGCAACCTGATGCCAACACAATTGAACTATCCGATAGAATTGACAAGGTAGTGGACAATCTTTCAGAATCTTTGCCCGAAGGTTTGGTCGTTGATAATCATGTATTTCGTCAATCTGACTTTATAGAGAATTCGGTGAATAATTTACAACGTACCTTATTGGAAGGTGCTTTATTCGTGCTCATTGTGCTCTTTATTTTCCTGATGAACTGGAGAACCACAGTCATCTCCCTTCTAGCCATCCCAATTTCCCTTGTTGTCTCTTTTATCGTCCTGAAATTACTGGGATATACTATAAATACTATGAGCCTTGGTGGAATGGCAATAGCTATCGGGGCCCTGGTAGACGACGCTATCATCGACGTTGAAAATGTGTACAAACGGCTTAGAGAAAACCTTTTAAAACCAGATTCGGAAAAACTTTCGGTGCGTAAAGTCGTTTTTAAAGCTTCTATTGAAATCAGAAGTTCCATAATCATAGCAACCTTGATCATCATCGTAGCGTTTGTTCCTTTATTCTTTCTGGGTGGAATGGAAGGCAGGCTCTTGAAGCCTCTTGGTATTGCATTTATTACAGCTGTTACAACTTCATTAATTGTTGCTGTTACGGTAACACCTGTACTTTGTTCCTACCTTTTAAAAAGAGAAAAACTACTTCGAAAGCACGCTTCCGGAACTTGGTTGGAAAGAAAACTTACTGTTTTATATAGTAGAGTACTCAATCGGTTTCTCAGTATTCCTAAACTAACCATTGCCTTTACAATACTCGTATTTGGTGTTAGTATTTGGTATGCCACAGGTCTTGGAAGAAGTTTTCTACCGCCATTCAACGAAGGTGCATTGGTCCTGATCACAACCGGACCACCATCCATGTCTCTGGAGGAATCCAATAAGGTTGGAAATGCTATTGAGAAAATTGTGTTATCGATGCCCGAAGTAAATATTGTTACCCGACGTACCGGAAGGGGCGAATTGGACGAACATGGACAGGGCGTGAACGGATCGGAACTGGAAGTCCCTTTTGTTTTAAAAGATCGAAGCAAAGCAGAGTTTATGGCAGCCCTAAGGGAGAAACTAGAACCCATAAAAGGTGTTAGCATTGTTGTGGGTCTGCCAATGGGACACCGTATAGATCACATGATATCAGGAACCAGAGCTAATATAGCTGTTAAGATATACGGTGGCGATTTGTCAAAGCTCTTTTCCATCGGTAAAGAAGCTCAATACATCATGAATAGAATCCATGGAATTACCGATGTTTCGTTGGAGCAACAAATAGAGGTTCCTCAGATCAAAATTGTTCCCAGAGAAGAACAAATGGCCATGCACGGCCTATCGATGAAGGATTTTAATGAGTTTATAGACGTTGCCTTTGCAGGAGAAAAGATGGGGGAGATATACGAGGATCAGAAGAGTTTTGATCTGATTGTCAGATACGATACATCTTACCGAAACAGTATTGACAAACTAAAATCTGCCCTGATAAACCTACCCAATGGGAGAATGATTGCTTTAGAACAAGTTGCTGACGTGAAGTCCTGGAGCAGTCCGCATACCATTAATAAAGAAAATGCCGAAAGAAAGGTAGTTGTGTCTGCCAACCTGAGTGATGGTGATATGAAAAGTATCATTACGAAACTTCAGAACAACATTAATAGTGGTATCAAACTTCCTGATGGGTACCGGATAGAATATGGAGGTCAATTCGAAAACGAAGAAAAGGCTTCCCGTTTATTGCTTTTTACGTCAATCGCAGCAACGTTGATTATCTTCCTTTTGCTTTACCTGGAATTTAAGGACTTGAGGCTTTCCTCTATCGTTCTTATTAACCTTCCAATGGCCTTAATCGGTGGTATATTTATGGTTCATTTTACCACAGGAATAATTTCTATTGCCTCCACCATCGGTTTTATCAGTCTTTTTGGAATAGCTACCCGAAACGGAATACTTCTGGTGTCCAGATATCAGGCTCTTAAAGAAGAGGGTTATAATCTTAGAGATCGAATTTTTACTGGCTCTGTAGATCGGTTAAATCCGATACTCATGACAGCACTTACCACTGCGCTTGCCCTTATACCTATAGCAGTTAACGGAACTGAACCTGGCAACGAGATTCAAAGTCCAATGGCGCTGGTCATCCTTGGGGGACTATTGACTGCAACATTGCTCAACGTGATCGTTATTCCCTGTGTTTATCAGTTAATGGCCGAAAGAAAAAAGTAGTGTGATTAGTCATACTAATCACCACAGAGATATAATCATTTTTAAAGCTCAGCCGAACCGTCTACTCTCTACTCTGTTCTTAACGCAGGCTTTTCATCGCGATTAGCGAGCTCCCACGCCGTGTGGAAAATTAACCGCGCTACTCTTGTCATTTTAGGGAACATGATCTTCTCCACATCATCAGTAGGCTTGTGGTAATCCTCGTGAACTCCACTAAAATAGAAGATCACCGGAATTCCATTCTTTGCAAAATTATAGTGGTCTGATCTATAGTAAAATCTGTTTGGATCTGAATCCGAGTTGTAAGTGTAATCCAAATCCAGCTTTAAATACTCGTCATTGCAAGATTCGGAAATCTGATGCAGATCATCGCTTAATTTATCAGAACCTATTAAATAAATGTAATTACCATCCTCATGATTTTCATCTATTCTTCCGATCATATCCACATTCAAATCAGTAATGGTATTCTCTAGCGGATAAACCGGATTTTCAGTGTAATACTGAGATCCTAGTAAACCTTTCTCTTCCCCGGAAACGTTTAAAAACAGAATACTTCTTCTTGGAGCAAATCCGTCTTTACTTGCCATAGCAAAAGCCTCAGCCATTTCCATTACCGCAACTGTTCCTGAGCCATCGTCATCAGCGCCATTACAAATTTCACCATTATCGTACCCAATGTGATCATAGTGTGCCGATAAAACCAGTATTTCATCTTTCAGGTCAGTACCTGGAATAAACCCAAGGATATTTTCAGATGAATAATCGGTACTAAAGAAAAAAGACCGGATGTTTGCCCGCAAATTAGTTTCAATACATTGCTTGTTATCGGCAAGTTCCTGAAGTTCTTTCAGATTCTTATTCACCAGAACCTCTGTCAGAGAATCTGAGATGTAAAAGTTCGGAAGTTTGTCCTTCTTTTGTCGGCCTTTGTCATGCAACTGCATTCTTGGGTTTTCAACGAAATATCTTACGCGTTCCAGGTTTTCTCCAAAATTTTCGGATACATTGTAAACAGCAACGGCTCCCATTTCCTTTGCAGTACGCAATTTTAGTCTCCAATTGTTCCAGTCCTTTACCAAAGAAACTCCCTCTGGTTCCCCTTTGATCATCATAACGGCTTTCCCTTTAACATCGGTTGTATAACTGTTAAATGAACCGTCATTTATTCCGTATCCAACGAAAACAATGTCTAAATCATTGATAGTTGTATCATGAAAACCGCCTAAATAGAAGAAATCTTTCAAGTACTCCATTTCCAGTTTCATCGGACGACCATCAGCTTCGCCTTTCGCGTACTTAAGAACAGACATCTCAATGTTGCGGGGATCTTCTACCACTAGCGGAAACTGTTGCTGATAAGACCCGTCTTCCATCCCGCCTTTTACACCAATAGACTCGTAAAACTTTTGAATATAGGCCGCTGCTTTCTTTTGGCCTTCCATTCCTGTTTCTCTTCCTTCGTATTCATCTGAAGCAAGAATTTTTAAGTGCTTTTCAAGATCCGAAGCTGTAATTGTGGCGGCATACTTAATGGCATTTTCATCCCGCTCCACCTTAATTTCTTTCTTGCTTTCGCAAGCCAACACAAACGCCAAAACCGGCAACCAACACAACAACTTCTTCATCTTAACAATTAATTTTGTTCACTCTCCTCTCGTGTCTACCTCCTTCAAAATCTGTGCTAAAAAAAGTATCCAGTATCTCTATTCCCTGCTCAATTGCAACAAAACGAGCCGGAAGCGAAAGTATATTGGCATTGTTATGCAAACGAGCCAATTCGGCAATTTCTTTCGTCCAACAAAGTGCTGCACGAACCCCTTTGTACTTATTCGCTGTCATACTTATCCCATTACCACTTCCACAAATAAGCACGCCCTTTTCAAAACTTCCATTACTAACCCCTTTAGCTACCACATGGGCATAATCAGGATAGTCTGTACTCTCCAAAGAGTTCGTACCACAATCGGTCACCTCGTGTCCCATTGTTGTTAGTTTTTCCTTTAAAATCTCTTTTAACTTGTATCCGGCGTGATCGCAACCAATTGCTACTTTCATCTATTCATTGTAATTAGATCATTTCAAAGTTAGCACACTCCATGAATACACGACTGCATTTTATTTAATCTTGTTATTACCTAACCAACTCATTTTAAAACTGTTCCGAGGTTATAAACAAAAACAGTCCAAAAGCTGTTAATTAAAGTGTATAAGTGACTGAAAGAAAAATGGAAATTGAAACGAAATATTTCCATACAAACAGACAAGGTCGAAAGTCAAGAAATAACTGATAAAATTCTCCGCTTGATACCACCGGGTTATTCACCGGAATTAGATTAATAGTTCCTTCTTTTTATCAAATAATCTCTGTGTATTGGATTACTAACAATTGTTAACAGAAGCTTATAAACACAGTAAATCCAGCCAAATGAAACAATATTAACTGTTGATAAACTGTTATGAATATTTGATAACCCACATAGGCAAGAAAAATTGCAGATATTTATGCACTTATTAACAGCCCTAATAACATTAATAGAATTCTTTTAAAAAGAAGTTTTATACTATATAGTTGAGTGAATAACTTTTGAGAGCGTTACGAAACATATTTTGGATAATGATCTTAGTTGGAATTAATCAAATCAACTGGGCACAAATTGGTAATGCACCGGATCCGAATGGATATAATGTATTTTACCATAATAATGGTAAAAAATCGTCGGAGGGAACCTTAAGAGATGGGAAACCAGATGGTTACTGGAAAACCTACTATGAAAACGGTAATCTTAAAACAGAAGGAAATCGGGTAGATTTCAAGTTAGACAGCGTTTGGAAATTTTACACCGATTCAGGCACTATTGAAAATGAGATTACCTATAAAGACGATAAGAAAAATGGTATTTCCAGGACGTATGATGGAAATGGCAATCTGGTTAAGGAAATAAACTATGTGAATAACCGGAAAGATGGTGTACAGAAAACCTACTATCCTGATGGCCAGCTAAAAAAGGAAACCACATTTGAACAGGGTAAGGAAGAAGGAAAGGCGGTTGAGTATGGAGAGGATGGTCGAATAATAACCATTGAAGAATATTACGGTGGGTTTCTGAGGCAGAAGGAGGCTATAAACCGGTACAATGCGGATGGTGAAAAGACGGGAGTATGGAAAGAGTTTCACGAGAATGGAAAAGAAAAATGGGTTGGTTCGTTCCGCGATGGCAAGCGTGATGGTATTGTAAGAGAATACGACTCTGGCGGGCGATTAAAGACCATGGACAAATTTGTGGATGGTGAGATAGATGAAAATGCCGATGAGGTTGTTTTTGTGGAGTTAAAACAGATATTCTATACAACCGGGGAACTGCACATGATAGGAGGTGTTGCTAAAGATAAAAAGCAAGGAGTCTACCGCGAATTTGATAAACAGGGAAATTTAATTAACTGTTACATCTACAAAAATGATACAGTAATGGCGGAGGGAATGCTCGATTCTTCATCTATTTATCAGGGGGAATGGAAATACTATTACCCGACAGGAGAAGTAAAAGCAACAGGAGAGTATGTAGATGGAAAGAAAGTAGGAGAGTGGAAGTATTACCATGTAAATGGTGAATTAGAGCAAAAAGGGAAGTATAAAAACGGGTTAGCCCAGGGAGATTGGAAATGGTATTACGCCAATGGTCAATTGAAGCGCGAAGAGTCTTACCGGAAAGGCAAGGAAGATGGCGAGTCATTTGAGTACGATTCCATAGGAAACATAATTACTCACGGAACCTATATTGATGGAATTCAGGATGGTGACTGGTATTACAACGTAGGGGATCATACCGAAGAGGGGGCGTACGCAGACGGGGTAAAAACCGGTGTTTGGATTCATTATTACAATCCGGATGAAATAAAAAACAAAGACAGTAAGGATAAAAGGGTTGTGGCGTTTAAAGGAGAGTACATTGATGGAATGCCAATAGGAAAACATAAGTACTACTATCCAAGCGGAAGAATCAAACAAGAAGGTAAGTACGAGGCCGGAGTAAAGGATGGAGATTGGAAAAAGTACAACGAGAACGGTGAAGTAATTCTTACCATTTTGTATAAAAACGGAATTGAATATAAATTAGACGGCGTTAAGCTGAAGCCGGGATTTGATTCCTTGGAGTAATGTTAGACCATTTTCAACTCTTCTTTAATGATAACTATGACGCAGCTTTTATCATAAAGCTGGAGGGAGGGTCCATTATTGCTTGTAACAACACTGCTCTCGACTTGTTTGGGTTCGATTCAACAGACGAAATAATCGGAAAAGAATGGTGGAACATTGGAATCGCCTCGTTGCCAGATCCTATGTATCAAACGATTAAGGATCAAATTTATGAGCATAAAAAATGGACTTACACATTTGATATTCAGCACTTACAGACGAAACAGCATATAAAGTGCAAAATTAATTTGTCGTTGTTTCATCATGAAGGTGAGTACTACGGGTTGGTTCGGGCAGAAGACGTTACCGAAATTGTAGAGCGGGAAAAAGAAATACGAGCCAGTAACGATAGGCTTGAAAAGGTTTTACGGACCATGCCTGATATGTTCTTTGTTTTGGATCGTGATGGCTATTACCGTGATTTTTACACTTCCGGGCAAAATATGCTCCAACCTGCAGATTTAAGAATAGTTGGAAAGCATTTAGCAGATCAGAACCTACCAAAAAAAGTAGAGATACGAATTTTGGCAAATCTTGAAAGAGGGCTGGATTCAGGTAAAGGCCAACTGTTTTATTACAATTTAAAAGTGCGGGACAGACAGGTTGGTTATGAGGCCAGACTGATACCACTAAATAATAAAGAGGCCCTTGTAATCATACGTGATATAACCGAGTATAACAGGGCTCAGGAGGAATTGCGGGAAGTAAATGAACGACTCAAAAAGGTTCTTAATTCCATCAATTATATCATTTACGACATCCAAATAGCCGAAGACGGAAAGAAGGCATTCAGATATATTTCTCCTCAGCTCGAGAAAGTATACGGATATACGGTTGATGAATTTAAAATGCTGCTCGATGAAAACCGGGGAACCGAACTTTTTCACCCTGATGATCTACAGCAAATAATAGAATCCTCAAAAATACTTAGTAAGGACAAAAAACCCATAAGCCAAACCTACAGGCTAAGGCCTAAAGGCTCAAAGGAATACATTTATGTTCAGGAAGACGTATTTCCCGAATTAAATGAAAAAGGAAAACATGTAGGAAACTTTGGAATTGCCAAGGATGTAACAGAAATGGTTCAGGCTCAACAGCAACTGGAGGAGCGCGAACGAACACTGTCTACCTTATTCAACCACTTACCGGGAATGGCCTATCGATGCAGAACGGATGAACACTGGACAATGGAGGTGGTTAGTAGTGGTTGCGAAAGTTTGACAGGATATACCAAAGAAGAGTTGATTGAAAACAAAAAAGTTTCATACAACAGCCTGATTCATCCGGAATTCAGAAAATATTCAACCAAAGAAATTCTAAAAGAGATTGCCGATTCTGGCACATACTCGTATGAGTATAAGATCATTGCCAAGGATGGCTCGGTAAGGTGGGTTTGGGAACAAGGAGAAGTTGTTAGAAACAAGCAAGGAGAGATCGTTGCTCTAGAAGGTTATATGGCCGATCTGACCGAAAGAAAGAACTCCGAAAAACAAAAATTAAGAGCAGAGTTGGCCGAGGAGGCAAACAAAGAGTTAGAGGAAGAGATTCGAAAAAGAATAACTGCTCAGGAAGAACTGGCAAAGGCACAAGAATTAACCAATAGTATTATTGACTCATCGCTTGATATGATTATGGCAAGTGATACTACAGGAAAAATCACCCAGGTTTCACCATCTGTTGTGCGCACATTCGGCTATAAAGAGTCGGATTTGATCGGTGCGGATGGGGCAATGCTTTATAGTTCAGAAGAGTATTACCAGCGAGTGGTTAAATCACTGGAGGAAACAGGGGAATTTTCTGGAGAGGTAGAAAATGTTGCTGCAAATGGCGATGTGTTCGTTTCTTATTTATCTGCGTCTATTCTGAAAGATAAGAATGGTAATGAAATAGGTTCCATGGGTGTATCCAGAGATATTACCCAACTTAAGGAGGCGGAACGCGAATTGAAAATGCAGACAACCAAGCTTGAAAGTATTTTTGAGAGTTCGGCCAATATGATGATCTACACCATTGATCGTGATTATCGCCTTACTTCTTTCAATAGTCGATTATTACAAACGGCCAGAGGTAAGTTTAACGCGAACATAATGTTGGGAGTAAACTTTATTGAATACCTGAAAGCTCATGTTAAGCCAAAATACCATGATCATGCCGTTGGCTTTTATCAGGACGCTCTTGCTGGAAAACCGCAGGAATTTGAGGGGCCAATGGTCGATAAGAACGGGGATACCATTTGGATTGAAACATTCTTGAGTCCAATTATTGTGGACGGTGAAATAACAGAAGTATCCTGTCTGGCGCATGAAATTACCGATAAGAAGTTGTCAGAACGCCAGCTCAAGGAGTCTCTTTCAGAGAAAGAGGTGCTTCTCAAGGAAGTACATCACCGAGTGAAAAACAACCTTCAGGTGATTTCGAGTATTCTTAATCTTCAGTCATCGTATGTAAAAGACAATAACACACTGAATATTCTGCGCGAAAGTCAGAACCGGATTAAATCAATGTCTTTTATTCACGAGAGCCTCTATCAAAACACCAACTTTTCTTCGATTAAGTTTTCGGAATATATAGACAACCTTTCTCGCAATCTGATTCAGACCTATGCCTTTGGAAAGAATATCCAGCTTGTTACAGAACTCGATCCTGTTGAAGTATCTCTGGATCAGGCAATACCTTGTGGGCTCATTTTAAACGAGTTGATCTCTAATGCCTTGAAATACGCATTTATTGGCAGACAAGAAGGAGTGGTTAAGATTACCCTCCGCGCAAACAAAAAGAAAGTAGAAATTTCAGTCACCGACGACGGAATAGGAATGCCTATAAATTTTGATGTCGATAATTCAGATTCTCTTGGTCTACAACTGGTTTACACGCTCATAGAGCAATTGGAGGGAACAATAAACGTAGACACCCAAAAGGGAACCAAATATTTAATTACTTTTGCTAGACAATCCTAATTTACTTCCTTAATGCCTAAAGTTACGGTATTGGTTATCGAAGACGAGTCCATCGTTTCAAAAGACATTCAGCATAGTTTGAAAAAACTGGGTTATGAGGTGGTTGGCTCCGCACCCTCTGGTGAAAAAGCAGTTGAATTAGCGCTGGAATTAAAACCAAGTGTAATTTTAATGGACATTATGCTAAAAGGAGATATGAACGGGATTGAAGCTTCTGCCGAGATTAAGAAAACGCTGAATGTTCCGATTATCTTCCTGACGGCCTATGCAGATGAGAACACTCTGGAAAAAGCAAAAATTACAGAGCCTTATGCTTACATCATTAAGCCGTTTAAGGAAATAGACCTACATACGTCTATAGAAATGGCTTTGTACAAGCACGGAAAGGAAATGGAAGTGCTGAAGGAGCGGGATATGCTGTATAGCATTGTCGAGAATAAAGACTCAAAAGATTTCATTTTTGTCAAGTCTAATTCACGACTGGTGAAGCTTAACACACAAGACATCTATTTCGTTGAGGCGCTAAAGGACTATGTGGTAATTAATACGCAAAGCGCTCGATTCACGATTCATTCTACAATGAAAGATATTGAGCGAAAACTGCCTGATCAGCAGTTTTTGAGAGTGCATCGGTCATTTATTGTTCGTTTAGACAAAATTGCCTCAATTGAGCAACCAAACATTATCCTGGAGAACGATAAAAAGATTATTCCTATTGGCGGTTCTTATAAGGAAGAGTTGGTGAACCGGATTAACTTAATTTAAGGTCAATCAACCAACCCGGCAGGTCATTTAACTGCCCGTTTTCTTTCAGCCCAGCACTCAACCAACAAATACACACCTATGGCTACTGTGAGAATGGAGTACATGCCATTGTAAGTAGCATTTTTCCCTGAGTGAATCAACAGGGAGGTAGCACTTAAGGGCAGGCTAATCAACAGCACCTTTAGTAATAACCAGTTTTTTCGACGGAAAAGAACATACATAACTGGGAAAATCAACCAGCCGGCATACGGAAAAGGAAGTGTGGTGGAAAGGATGGCTCCCAGGCGCTTAACCAGAATGGAAGCGTACCACAAAGGGTCGGATTTTATGTCTGACAAAACTTTGTCTTTTACGATCTGTTCATACTCGTCTATCTCATCGTATCGAATGTAATATTTGCCTGCACTGTCATGGAATTTGTCGGTAATATCAATACCATATTTATCCTTCAAAATGGGCGCGGCGTAATTATAGGCGTTGTAATCACGCCATGTATAGCCTTTGTCAGAACCAAAATCTCCAAGACCACAGAAAATAGGATGCCAAAGCCTGTGACCTTCAATTCGTTTGCCATAATAAGGATGTCCACCAGCAGCCTCAACCAGCTGAAGGGTTTCTTGAAACTCTGACTCGAAATAATTAAATACAGCCTTGTTCGAACCCCAGTAGGCAAGTGTAATCACAAAACACAGCGCCAGCCTTTGCCAAACTTTCACTTTCGAAACCAAAAACAATAGAATTGCGGTTACCAACACAATCTTAACCTCCCCTCGCATTTGTGTTAAAACACCGATTAACGAGCCGAAAACAAGTGCACTGATGAAGTATTTGGCTAAGGAAACGTTTCTGGTCAACAAGAGTTTTAAATGAACCCCCAGGGTCATTAAAAACAGGCATGGAAGCAAAGCAAAAATATTTTGATTGGTATACACTTCAAACATGAAAAAGGGGGTAAGCAACATGATCAGGGAAAGCACAAAACCAAGAAAGGGCAGGTTTGCTCTACGAAAACCAAGAAAAACGCAGATAAGAGAAATGGTGTAAAACAATGAATTAAATAAAGTTATGCGTGGATGCTCGGGGCTTCCACGTAAATAGGCATCTGGCAGGTATGCCCATATACGAGCGTTTTCTCCTAATCGCGACCAGTGTTCATATTCCATGAGAAGCTCATCTCCATGATCAGTAATTTGTTGATTAGCCGCCTCTTTGGAATATTCCAAATTGGTGTTCTCTGTGGTGAGTGGGAAATGGTTCAGGTAGTAGTAGAAATACACAAAATGTTGTGCTTTATCGTGAGCAAATCCCGAAGCGTCTTCCCTTTTCTGGATGTCCGGGTAATCGATATGTGCACTGCATAGATAAAGGGTTACGTTAACGCCTACCAGTAAGCCCATGTATACATTTCTAAAAGGTCTGGATTTAACCGTTGTTTTTTTGAAATGCAATATGGCAGACCTCATTTCTTGAGGTTTTTAACAATGTAAATGGGTCGTTGCCGTGTTTCGTCGAGGCTTTTGCCGAAGTAGATAGACAGGATCATGATCAGGAAGAAGAGAATAGAAAAGCATACAGACTGAAATATGATTAGGGTGGTATATCCGGAAGGAGGAGTATTGCCAAAAAAGTAAACACACAAACTATATATGCCTAAAGTAAGGGTGAACACAATGAAAATAGCGGAGATTGTAACGGATATCTGAAGAGGCTTATTCGAGAACGCGAAAACAGCATTAAAACTCAGTTTCAATAGCTTTACAAACGAATAATTACTTGCGCCGGATTGTCTTGAAGGGGCGTCATAGTCCAGGGTAGACTTTGTAAATCCAACCGCCTGGATATAACCCCTCATAAAGCGGTTTCGCTCCCGGAAATTGTCGCGGAGTACATTAATAACAGGTTTAGAGATCAGAAAAAAGTCGGAAGAGTTTTTCTCGAAATCTATGTCAGATAGGCGATTCATAAAGGAATAAAAAACTGATGATAGAAATCGCTTGAATCGCGAATTGTCTTCTCTTGTTTTTCTGGCCATTAGAACAATATCAACGCCATTGGAGTACTGTTCACACATTCGGATAATTTCTTTCGGAGGGTGCTGTAAATCGGCATCCAGACATATTAGAGCAGCTCCCGTAGAAATGTCTAACCCTGCAATCATAGCGGCTTCATGACCGAAGTTTCTGGAAAATTCCACAGCTACATGGTGCACGTGAGGAGAATTGTCAGCATTTATCAATGTGTCTACCTCCTCTTGCGTACCGTCTTGACTGCCATCATTTATCCATAGCACTTCCACCTCGTTAAATGGAAGAGAGGAGAGTACAGGGCGCAGAGTAGCCCAGAATTCTGCAATTCCCTCCGCCTCATTGTACATAGAGACAACAATACTCAACTTGTTCGCGCTCATCAGGATATGTCGAAAAAACGAAATTTATTTACACGATGTGCAGAAACAGCCTGAAAGCATTCACAGAAGTTGGGGGAAAACCATGCTAACCTATACGCAAGCACTTATATTTTGCCGAAAGGGAACGGATACTGTTCAGGGTCGGGAGAACTACTCATTCGACCAACTCAAAATCCAGTTGTTTCTTAAACAAGTCTGCATTTTTAACTTCTACCATAACATCGTCGCCAAGGCCAAAGCTTTCCTTATGGCGCTTGCCTATAATTTGAAGGGTCTCGTGGTCGTAAACATAATGATCATTCTTAAGGGAGCGAATGTGAACCAGCCCTTCGCACTTGCTGTCGTGAAGCTCAACAAAGAACCCCCACTCCGTTACACCACTTATTCGCCCGGAAAGGACATCACCAACTTTATCCAGCATATATTTTACCTGCATAAACTTAATGGACGAACGCTCCGCATCAACTGCCTGTTTTTCAGTTCCGGAAATATGCTTGCATTGCCCTGTAAGAATGTTCTCATTTGCGGCAGGCAACTGATGCAGCTTATCGTAAAGCAATCGATGCACCAACAAGTCGGCATATCGGCGGATAGGGGAAGTAAAATGGGTATAATAATTAAATGCAAGTCCGTAATGTCCAATATTTTCGGTGCTATAAATTGCTTTTGCCATAGACTTTATGGCCATTGGGCTGATGAATGAATGGTCCCCGTTTTTTTTTGCCTGATGCAGTAGTTTGTTAATGGCGTGAGAAACCGGCTTTCCTTTTTCAAGTTCCAGGCGGTAGCCAAAGCGATCTATATAGACCTTAAGGTCTTCGAGCCGGTCTTCACTAGGTTTGTCGTGAATTCGATAAACAAAAGGAACAATTTTCTTATGTTTTTCCGGCTTTCCGATGAAGGCAGCCACTTTCTTGTTAGCCAGAAGCATGAATTCTTCAATCAGCTTATTGGCATCCTTGCTGATCTTTTGAAAAACTTCCACAGGATCTCCATTCTCATTAAGCCGAAATTTGGTTTCCTCACTTTCTATTTCAAGTGCTCCCGACTTAATTCTTTTCTTTCTCAATTGATGGGCCAGACGATTTAAAAGCCTGATTTCATCAGCCAAATCACCTTTTCCAGTTTCAATTCGCTCCTGAGCCTCGTCATAAGTAAACCGCCGATCCGAATAAATTACGGTTTTACCAAACCACTCTTTTTTAATGTTCGCCTTGTCATCTAGCTGGAAAACAGCAGAGAAAGTATATTTTTCCTCTTTCGGCCTTAAAGAACAGAGCCCATTAGAAAGTACCTCAGGAAGCATAGGAACTACCCGATCTACCAGATAAACGGAGTTGCCGCGTTTATAAGCTTCCTGGTCTAAAACGGAATCTGGAGTTACATAGTGAGAAACATCGGCAATATGCACGCCGACCTCCCACAGGTCTTCACCTAGTTGCCTGATTGATAAAGCATCGTCAAAATCCTTGGCATCATCGGGGTCTATTGTAAAAGTCAGGATGTCTCTGAAGTCTTTTCGTTTGGAAATTTCTTGTTTGTCAAACGATGAAGGAATTTTTTCCGCTGCTTTTTCCACGTGGGGAGGAAATTCATACGGAAGATTGAATTCTGCAAGAATTGCATGTATTTCCGCGTTGTTTTCACCTGGTCGGCCAAGTACCACGGTTACCTCGCCCAGTGGATTCTTTTTGCCTTTCGGCCAATCGAGCATTCTGGCAAGCACCTTATCTCCTTGTCGGGCTCCCTTTAGTTTGTTCAACTCGATGTAAAAGTCGACCGGAATTTTTTGGTTGTCAGGCACAAAGAAGGCGTACTTCTGGCCTTTTTGAATAGTACCGGCATATTCGGATTGTCCTCGCTTAATAATCTCAACAACCTCGCCCAGAACCTTTGACGATCTGCCTCTTTGAGGCTTTAACTGAACCTTTACAGTATCGCCGTCAAAAGCTCCGTGAAGATCCCTTTCACGTATAAGAATGTCATCATCCAACTCTTCGCAAAGGAAATAAGCATCTCCGCGTTGAGTAGCATCCAGCTTGCCGATGAAATAATTTACGGAACGGTTGAACTTGTATTTTCCCCGATCGGTTTCCTTGATTAGCTCTTCATTATGTAATTCATGAAGAATTTCAACAATCAACTTGCGGGTACTTTGATCTTTAACATCGAGAGACGACGCAATTTGTTTGTAATTGAATGCTTTGTTGGGCGCGCCTTGAAAGAACGTAAACACACCTTCTTTCAGCACCTTCTTGATTACGCTACGCGATTTTTTCTTACTCACTATGGCAAAGCTACTAATTGCTGACAGAGAGAGGCATAACAGGTTGAGCAATTATTGATGGTGTACTGTTAATTAACATGATTTTCGACGAATGAGGCCAAACTAAAAGACGTGATAAATCACCAGGTCTTTTGTAGCTCAAAGAACTGCTCTGTCTGGTCTTGATTCCATCGCAAGATTCCTCTCAAAGGAGCTCAAAACGAATAAAGTTTCAAAACTTTTTGAAAGTATTGTTTTTTGTTGTAGTATTGCTGTGTGGAAATCAAAGAAGCACAAGAAAAATTTATCCAGGCATGGGGAACTCTGGGTCAGCAGTGGGGAATTAATCGCACTATGGCTCAGGTGCAAGCGCTTCTTTTGATTTCACCGGAACCGTTATCTGCCGAAGATATTATGGATAAACTCAACATATCACGAGGTAATGCAAACATGAATGTTCGTGCCTTAATTGACTGGGGAGTGGTTTACAAGGAACACAAACAGGGAGAGCGCAAAGAGTTTTTCCGGGCGGAAAAGGACATTTGGGAGGTGGCCAAGCAGGTAATGCTGCAAAGAAGAAAAAGGGAGTTGGAACCAGTTTTAAAGCTTCTCGGGGAAGTAAAGAATGTGGATGGGGATAAAAATGACATTGACGTAAAGGAATTCGAACTAATGATGGATCGTCTGGATAAATTTTCCAATAAGGCGGATAAATCGCTGGAATTTATGATGAAAGCCGACGAACACTGGTTCTTTGGAACTTTTATGAGCGTGTTCAAACGCTAAAAAAATTTAAATAAAAACTTTCAAAAATTACTGAAAGTATAAAATAAAAGAGATGAAAAAAGCAGATGCTATTATACAAACAGCGGCGATGGTTTTGTGTGCATTCATCGTAATCATAGAAGGGCTTACACCTTTCTTATTGCCATTTATCGGAATCTACCAGTTAGTCAGTTCATTGATTGCTGTTATCAACGTTAGCAGATTAACCCGAAGAGACAGGATGCTTATACAGGTTTATTGGTTGAGTGTGGGAATCTATTTTGGGGTGCTAAGCGGGCTGATCTATTTTGAAACCACAGAACTGTTGACTTTTTGGCTTTTCGTTCTGCCCTGGCTTTTTGCCATCTATTGTACCATAATTGCTTACCTGAGAGCCTTCGCGCAGAACCCAAGCGCTGGTTACCAGCGTGGTAGGTTTCTCAACAATATTGATTTCTAAAACACTGGCTATGATTACCACATTGTTTACACCCCATTTGATCATTACAGGCGGCTTAGCATTGTTTATGATATGGCTCTACTTACGATCCGTAAAGACCATTCATCAGGCACTGAGAGGTTCTTTGGTGCTTGTTTACGGACTGGTGCTTTTAGCATCGGCATTATTTACCCTGCGCTATTATTCTCAGGGCGCAGAGCATCCTGTTCTCGCAATCTCTCAGGTGCTTTCATATTACCTCGGTTTTGCCGCTTTGTGGCACGTACTAATGGCCCTTGTTGCTTCGGGAATAAATGGTATCAATGTTCATGAGGCCGCCGAAAAATCAAAGGAGTACGATCCAAACGCAAAGACAATAATTAACATGTAGAAAAATGCGAATTCCAACCAAAGAAATTATGTGGGTCTTATTGGTGATCGCCTTGTGTGTGATAAGCTATCCGGTGATACAATTGCCAATAATTGCAGCAGATGAGTATTTATTGGATTGGCTAACCATACCCAAAGACGGCTTTAATCAGCTGGGCCTAAACTTCCCATTATTCATCTCGGGAATACTGGTTTTTGGAATAGCCAGGACCAGATTGGCTGAATACGTGGCAGCGGCGATTATTGTTTTCGCGGTAGTGTCGATGATTCACTTATTTGCTCACCCGAACGAAGATGTAATGTTGGGAACCTGGAAGTTGCACTGTATTGAAATTCTGGTCGTTTCGGCCTTTTGCGTGTGTGTCCGCTTAGCAAAGGAACAATCATCAAAAACAACAAATAAAACTAAAGTTGAACATTATGGATTATAAAGTCATCTTGTATATTGCCTATACCGCGATAGCTATAGGATTAACCGTTTGGGTAGCAAGAACCCTTTTCAAAAACGGTAAAATTTTTCTGATTGATATTTTCAGTGGCCAACAGGATCTGGCAAATAGTGTAAACAAGCTCTTACTCACGGGTTTTTACCTTATCAATTTCGGGTACACGGTCTTTGCTCTGAAAACCACCTCTACTGTATTGTCTGCTCAAGAAATGATAGAGGTTTTGAGTGTAAAGCTCGGGCTAATCATTTTAGTGCTCGGCTTTATGCACTTTTTCAACCTGTTCGTCTTCTTCCGGTTAAGAAAGAAAGCAAGGGACAGTCAGGAAGATGCTCGAATCCGTGCAGATTATGAGGCGTCAAAGAAAGCCTGGGCTCAAAATCAACCACAGTAAAACTGAAAGGAGTGGCCGTTATGGACCATCATAAACTAGTTAAAGCTGTTCACTGGCAAGACCTTGTGAAACTGTCTACAAAGGAAATGCTGATTGAGAACAATATCACATTGCCCTGGTTGGGAGCATCGTTGCTTTTGGCCTATTTTGAATGGTATCTGATGGCGGCTCCTTTTTCCCTTGTGTTCTTTCTAACTGCTCTGAGGCAATCACATAATGGTTTTCACAGGTCGCTGGGCACGGGCCATTTTCTCACCTGGGTTACGCTTTTTGGAAACAGCGTACTCATGTTAGCATCTATGCATGCCGTAAAGTACAACCACCTAAGGCATCATAAATATTGCCTGGAACCACAAGACGTAGAAGGAAGAACTGCCAAACTGAAATGGTACGAGGCATTGCTTTGCGGACCCATCCATATATGGCAAATTCATGCGGAAGCATTAAAAGGAGGTTCACGTGACACCCGAAAACGAATAATCCTTGAGCTAATTGCTCTCACATTTTTTGGCGCTGCGTCGATCTACTTTCAGTGGCATTTTCTCATTTATCACATCATTGTAATGTGCACAGGAGAGATACTATCCGGTTTTTTCGCCGTTTGGACGGTACATCATGATCTGGAAGAGCATGAAATTGCCAGAACACAAAGAAAGGGCTGGAAGAATAGGGTCTCCTTCAGTATGTTTTACCATCTGGAACACCATTTATTCCCCGCGGTGCCAACCATTAAACTTAAAGAACTGGCAAAACGGATTGATGACGCTTATCCGGAATGGAATAAGAAACAAACTTTTTAAACATGGCAAACGAACAACTATTCTATGATGATAATTGCTCCATGTGTAGCCACTACTCGGAGAAGTTTCTGAAAAACGGGGTGCTTCCCGAAGGTCAAATTTGTGGGTTAACCACAATGGGGCAGAATAATAAAATCGATGAAAATCGAGCCAGAAACGAAATGCCTTTGTACCTGCCTGATGAGGACAGAACGATTTATGGAGTAGATACACTCATTTATTTGCTTCGAAAGAAGCGCCCTCTTATGGCAAGAATTGTTAGTTCTAAAGTAATTTATCCTGTGGCCAGGCATATTTATAAAACCATCGCATATAACAGGCAGTTTATTGCAAAGAGCTACCGAACGAAAAAACCCGAAACACAAGCTAAATATCATGCAGGGTATAGATGGGTCCTGATCATGTTTTGCGTTGTTACTTCTACCATCGTAACTGGTCTTTTTGCTCTGCAGTTTACAACCCCTACGCCTATACTATTGGCGATCGGACTTGGGTGGGTTTTGTTTTTTGCAAGCACGTTGCTAATATCCTCACGGGAAGAAAGGATGCGAGTTGCCGGACACACGAGCATTGTCATGTTCAGGGGGGTCGTGATATTTGGGTTTTGCATACCGTTTTTAGGCTTTTGGCCAATCGCCAGTTATGCGATGGCGCTGTTCATTATAACCTCATTTATAGATATGAATTTTCAAATGATCAGAAGGATGGGAAGAGCCAAACGAACAGGGCTTTATTTCGTATGGCTAGGTTGCTTGCTAGGCACGTCCACAACAGTTCTTACCTGGTTTGATTATATACATCTAATATGAGAGCACTCAAAAAACTACCCATAACCTATACAGGCACACTTCACGATGTTAGGTTAATATGCTTTTCAGTTCCGAAAGAAGAAGTGTTGCCCAAACTTCCAAATGGTATTATACCAATTATTGAAAATGGGCGCATCATGTTTTCATTGGTTAGTGTGAACTTAACAGGAATGCAAGCCAACGTAATGCCAATACCGTTTAATTATCATCATGTTGCTCTCAGAATGTGCGTGGCCGACGCCGAGCACAATGACTCCGGAGAGGATCAAGGGGTTTACTTCTATCAATCCTACACTGATAATTACTTAATGGTGACAGGTGGGCGGATACTAACGAATTATAACCTTGAGCAGTCGCAGATTAGAATATCTGACCCGGAGTATTCTGTGAAGTCGGATCAAGATTTTTTGCGCTTTGCAATTGATATTAGCAGTCCGAAAATTGGTTCAACAGAATTGTACGACAGGGTACGGAGCCTGGATCGGGCTTACTTTGTTTCGGGAAAACATTTATATCGAACTAGAATTACCAGAAGTGACTGGCCTGTTAAATGGGCAGACTGCTACGCTTTTGAAACTAACATTTTTCAAGATGTTTTGGTAGAGGGCGCTTTTTATATTGATCGCCCGATAGACTATAAGTGGAACAAGCCCGAGTGTATAGAATAAGGAAGAAAAGTGCGGCCCCCAGAACTCAATGACAAGGTTTTATGGAGGCCGCAAAAAAGTCAATCAAACTCATCAACCGCGTCGTCAACTTCGTCGGCCGCTTCTTCCAAAGCGCTATCCTCTTCTTCTTCGCCGCATGATGTAACAGTCGAAGTAATGGCAATCATTGTTAGTGGTAAAAAGAATAAATACAGTAGTTTTTTCATTTAGTTTGAGTTTTAACCAATTCGTTAGTCGCCTTGGTAGATTGTTAATACGATCAAAGTTATAAACTATATAGAGTTTACAGGGCTCAATGGCTTTTCACTGCGTTAGAATCCGCTTTCAACAGGTAAATTTTACCTTCTCCCGGCAGCCAACGATCATAATTAAATTCGCCGAGCACCTCACCGAACGTGGGTTGAAATGACAAAACATATTTGGGACTCAAGTCTTCCCACCATTTTTGCTTCTTAGGATCAAATAAGGTTTGGCAAACGTATTCAGCACCACCGTCAATTTGGTGTGCTGCCACACCTTTAGAGCGCAACTCTTCAATAACACTCCAACGAACTCTGTTCCATGATAAGTAGTCGTGAGTCGCGCATACCGAGAACCACCCCATCCCGGATATAAATACAGCCGTCAACAATTTCATTTTTCCGGATGTGAAAGACAGTGAGCTTCTAAGCGGCAAAACCAGAATTAACAGAGGAATCAGCGGCAGGAGATAACGATCGTAGAGTCCAAAGACCAAGAATGGTGCAAGATAGACCAGGATGCCCACACTACCCATAACGGATAAGAACCCGGGATTGCTCTTATTAACCACCCATCTTTTTAATCGCAACAATGTAACCACAAAGAGCAAACACGCAGATAGCACTCCAACGAAAGTGATACCGGCTCTCAAAATTGTGGGCAAGTTGGGCGGAGGTGTTTGTTTAAAGCTACCATAGCCATCCGCCAGGGACGAAGGACCAATACCAAAGTCAATCCAGATATTGTCTAAAGATGGAATGCTTTTATTACTCAACACCAACGCTGCCGTAATTGATATGGCGACAGCCACTATCCCTAGTGAACGCCATTTTAACACGGCACTTATTTTTTTTGGCCAGGGAAAAAGCGGAGCAAAAAGAAACCCCAAATATGCAAACGCGAGGAGGAAGTAGCCGCCAATATTTAATAGGGATTTCCCTGAAAAACTTGCCAGTGGGCCGGTCGTGGACGTTAAGCGCCTGTTAAATGTTTCGGGTAGCAGTTCATAGGCACTCATCACCTGGGTGTATACAAAGTAGCAAGCCACCAGCACAGCCAAAGGAACAATGGCTTTAATTGATTTAAACTTGCGATTTTGAAGTAAAGACGCAACTAGCCATGCCACGGGTAAGACCAATGCGAGCTGTCTGATAAGCATTGCCCAGACGCAAATCAAAGAAGCCAGCAAAAGTGGTAACCAACTACCTGATTTATATGCGCGCACAAAAAAATAGGTGGACCAAATAAAAAAGCACGTAAACGGAACATCCGTCATATAGGTAAAGCTTAAACCCAGAAATATTGGATTTACAGCAAGCAATAATGCCGCACAAAAGCTCCACCATTTATTCCACCCTATTGATCTGCTAATACAATACAAACCGATCACGGCCAGGCCACCTAGCACCAATGTTGAGCACCGGAGTACCGTAAGGGAAAAACCAAAAATCTTTGAAAACAGAGCCCCCCAGAAAACATGTCCAACCAGAGTCATTTCCGCCCAGTCAATGATTTCTAACCGTCCTTCCAGCACAAGATTGGCTGTAGTTTTTGAATAACTCCAATCATCATTTAGAGGAAACTCCCCTTCAACACCAACGATCCATGAGATAAGTAACCAGGTGCCTGCTAGGCAAAGAACAGGGCCGTATTTATACAGAAACTTAATTTGAAGCTGAAATTTTCTTCAGCAATGTACTCACTAAACAAAGGTGGTGGGTACAGGTTGCACCTCAAATTTTAATAAGGCATCCAATTCACTCGTGCTACACAACCAGGTGTACCATTGGCTTATCGCTTCAATATGCGAATAGTGTGCTGAAAATCCGGTCCAAAAACCTGAAGTTGGTACACCCCTTGATTTAAATGTGTCAGATTCATGGTTGGCTGAAGTATAGAACCCAACTCCACAAGTTTTCCAGAGACATCAAATAAGCGATAAGTGAGCTGACCGGAAGACAGTAGGTTGTTAATTGTTATCTCCGAATCAAACGGATTCGGATAAACAGATAGGTGGTTGGAAATATCTATTTCAGCCAGGCTGCTCGGGTAAAGCACATAAACATCCAAAAACAACGAATCTCCGTGTTCCCCACCATTGGCTGGCCAAATGACCACCACATTGTTTCCTGGTGCATAACGTAAAGAGGAGAACGTGTGCATCACCGGAAAAGAGGCCGTATCTAGCCCGGCGATGGTTACGGTGCCGAAAGCGCTGCCCAATTTTACCGAGTCCGGTGTGTCAAACGACCCGGTGCTGCCTGAGTCTACTGAAAAGTGCAACCACAACGAGTCATTGTATGTAACTGTTGTGTCGTTCATGATAACCACATTGAAAATGTGTGATGAATCGACTATTGTGGTGTCTGGCCATTGGCTGTCGACTTGAATAGCTGATAAGTTGAGCTGCGCAAAAGTTAGCGAACTTAGGAACAGAAGGAATACCGAGAATATCGTTTTCATAATTTCAGTCATTTGTTGGCTCCCTCACAGCCAATGTTTCAATTTCTAGTGCCCGGTTAGGAATTGCTGCAGCAAGCGACTTAGCCAGGCACGTTCATCCAAATCTACCAATACACATTAAATAATGTTTCAAGAAATTTCTTCTTACCTTACGTGTTCAAAGACATAAAATGCTTCAAAAAATAATAGAAAGCCTTACGAAAGATGAGGTAAGGAACGTAAAGCTGTTCCTGAACCGAACCAATGAGAGTGCGGACCGGAAGGACATTTATTTATTTGACCAGTTGCGTAAATTCCAGAAAGATGAGGCGCAAGTGGCTACAAAGCTTTATGGAGACAACAAAAATAGTTTTTACAGGCTTAAGAACCGCCTGAAAGAAGATATCGGCAAGAGCTTGCTTGTACAACACTCAAAGAGTTCGGCCGAGCAAGACGTGATCAATGACTATTTATTGGCAAGTCATTTCTTTAGTAAAAGAGAGTACGAAATAACCAGACATTATTTAGGCCGTGCTGAAAGGAAAGCACATCAAATCCACAACCTGGAACTGTTGGATCTAATATATTCCGAGCAGATAAAACTGGAGCGCGAGACCGTATTGAATAACCCGGAAGAATTAATCAGAAAAAAACGTGACAACCGCAACCAGCTAAATAAACTAAGTGAACTTGATGATTTGCTGGCGATGCTGATGTACCGGATTAAGGTATCGCAAAACTATGCCTCAAAATCAGATACGGTATTGGATTTGCTGAGCGAAACCATCCACGATTATTCTTCGGAGGAAAACCTGAAAGCTAACCCGGTGGTAAGGTTTAAGATTTACCATGGTGTGAGTCGAATTTTGCTTCAGAACCAGGACTTTGTGTCGTTGGAGGCTTATCTCAAAGAAACTCTAATTTCTTTTGAGCAAGACAAGTTATTCAACAAGCGAAATCATGATACGAAACTTCAAATGCTTACCTATCTGTGCAACGCCCTGTTTAAGAACGAGAAGTACCAGGAATCGCTGGATTGGGCAGAAAAATTGCTGGTGGCAATGCGAGAGCATAATTACTTACTTTACGATAAATACCTGTTTTATTATTACAACTCACTATACTATAACTATACAGTTCTGGACGGTCAGAAGTCGTTAAAAATATTGATGGAAGCTTCGGAGGACGAGGTGATCCAGCAGGAGCCGTTAAACCTCACATTTATCATCTTACAAATGGCGGTGTATTATTTTGATGATGAGAATTACAAGCGCGCACGAAAGGAGCTGATAAAGCTACAGATGAATGATGGATTTGAAAAACTGGACGTGGGCTTCCGTATAAAGGTGTTGTTGCTGGAAATAATGGCTGCAGTAGAACTGGAAGATTCAGACTTTGTGGAAAGCAAACTACGAAGGCTTCGTGCGGCTTATGGCCAAATCAACTGGAATGAAGTTGGTTGCGCCAGAGAGGACATCCTTGGTCAGATAATTCCGCTACTTATTATTGCGAGAAACGAAAAAGAGGAAGTGTTGTTGAGCCATCTGGTGGCAAATTTGCGTTCAACTGATGCGCGGGCAGATCTGGTTAATTATCATGACTGGATAAACAAAAAAACGGGTGGTACAAAATAGCACCACCCGCCACTTACGCGAAAACGTCGGCTTATTCTTTCAAAAACTTATAAGAACCAAGCAACGAGCCGTTTGAAATAGTTACCAGATACAATCCACCAGAAAGTTCAGCAGTATTTAATGGGAAAGTGTTTTCCCCAGCGTTTACGTTAACTGTTTGCGTGGAGCAAATACGACCATCTACAGATCTTACCGCAATTGTAGCCGAAACACTGTAGGTAGACGAAAACTTGATTTGCGCGGCTTCATTAACCGGGTTAGGGAACACCAGACCATTGGTTAAAGTTGGCCGCTCCTCAATTGCAGTTGGACCACCGGGAGCCACAACATTAATTGTGAACCCACTTGCTTTAAGAGGCACCCAAATAGAATCACAATAGGTGTCTGAGCAGGTGCCGCCAAGCGCTGTAGTGCCTGTTACCGTTAAGCATACAGTGTAAGTGCCGTTAGAAGCATATGTATGCATTGGGTAAGCCGATGTAGAAGTATTTCCATCGCCAAAATCCCAGTAATAGCTTAGACCTGATGGCCCAGACCCTAGGTTCCACAAGTAAACCGTATTTGACGACGAGTCAGGGAACCAGATAAAGTCAGCATCACAAGGAGTTGAGGATCCACCGGAAGAAACTGTAATTGTTTGGCACAAAGTGTCTGCGCAAGAAGAGTTCCAAACTGTTAAGCACACCGTATAGGTTCCAGGGGAAGCATAGGCATGATAAGGGTTAGCCAGGGTAGAACTGTTTCCGTCTCCAAAGTCCCAGTAATAGCTTAGGCCTGTTCCACTGGAGAATTCATAGAAATAATGTCCTCCTGAAGAGTCTGGCCACGAAACAAAGTCTGCCGCACAACCCGATCCTCCACTACCGCCACCAGTAGTAATGCTAATGGTTTGACAGGTGGAATCACACCATGCTCCGGAAGAATCATATCCGTAAAGGCATACCCAGTAAGTTCCGGAAGTTCCGGTTGTGTGAGTCATATCCCAACTAGTATAAGTGCTCATACTGCCAGAGGGGCCCCAAACATACCACTCAGTAGCCGCAGCGCCTGTAGAGTTATTAAAGCCGTAGATAGTGCCTGCTGAATCGTACAGAGAGAAATCCATAGAACAAGACCCTCCACCGGAACCAGATCCGGAAGAAACGGTCACCACCGCACAATACGTGTCGGTGCAAGGAACAGAGGCATCCGTAAAAGTGAGACATACGGTATATGTTCCTGCTGCGCCATAAGTGTGAGCAGGGTTTTGAACAGTCGATGTATTTCCATCACCAAAGTCCCAATAGTAAGAATATGAGCCAAAGGCAGATCCGGACGATGCGTCTGTGAAACTAGCGGTTAATCCGGACGCACTGGAACTGAAATTAGCATTGCAACTTGCTCCGCCGCCGCTACCCCCTACCGTAATGGTTGAGCACGTAGAGTCACAAAACGCCCCCCCTGCATCATATGCGAACAAACATACTGTATAGGTTCCCGCAGCAACAGGCCCGTGAACAATATCTGTGGTTGTGTAGTTGGTGCCGCTTCCGACAGGATCAGATACCCACCAGTCGTATGATGATGCACCTGTAGACATGTTGAAGCCATAGATATAGCCCGCAGAGTCCTGAAGCAATATATTCGCAGTACACTGTGCACTGAGTGACCCGGCAAGTAGAGCGAACACGATTAAACTGTATAACTTTTTCATTGTGGTTGTGTTTGATTACAGCCCAAACATCCGGCTTCCTTATTATATAATAAAGGCAAAAACAAAAACATCTTACGCGTCCAAAGAAAAACCAGGTGTTTGTATTTTACTATTATATAATCTGGTTAACTGGGGCAATTCCTTTTATTTTTGTTCTTTGTTACAAAAAAACAATCTATGCTAAACGAGAAAGTAGAGACAGCACTTAATGCACAAATCAAAATAGAAGCAGAATCATCACAATTCTATCTGGCCATGGCATCATGGGCAGAAACGGAAGGGTTGAACGGCACGGCAAAGTTCTTGTACATGCACTCAGACGAAGAGCGTATGCACATGTTGAAACTTGTAAAATTTGTGAATGAAAGAGGAGGCAGGGCAAATATTCCCGCTCTAGAGGCACCACCCAGGGAGTTTGAATCTATTACTGAGATATTCAAAACGCTACTTCAACATGAGATTCATGTAACTGAAAACATCAATGAAGTAGTGGATGTTTGTTTAAAGGAGAAGGACTATACCACACACAACTTCATGCAATGGTACGTGTCTGAGCAGTTGGAGGAAGAAGCTCTGGCAAGGGAAATAATGGACAAGTTGCAGATGATTGGTAATGAAAAAGCAGGTTTGTATCTTTTCGACCGGGATTTGGAACAACTGACCCCTGGGAATGTAAGTGAGGCTGGATAGACAAAGTGAAACAATTTCTGTACATATTTTTAGCTCTTACCATTCTGGTAGCACCGGGAGGGTACACCCACACGTATGCGCAGAAATCGAATAAGAAGCTATTAGCGAACAAGAAGAAGAAAAAAGAGAAAAAGAAGCCGCAAAAGGACCACTATCGGTTTAAACAGTATCAAAAAACGTCAAAAAAGGAAAAAGACGCTTTTGGCCGTAAAAGCAAAACGAGAACTTACGGTAAGAAGGCAAATAAAAGAATAGCCAAGAAAAAACGGAAGCAGTCAACATCGGCATTCTCCTCAAAAAACAAGAAGAAGAAGCGCAAAAGCACAGTTCGTAAGAGCAAAAGTAAGCTGCATGAAGACGATCCTTTCAAGCCAGGTCGCAAGAACAAAGGTTTGGCCAAACGAAAGCGGAAAAACCAAAAAGACCCGTTTAAGTATTCCAAGCGAAAGCAAGAGAAGAAAAAGGCTAAAAACCGCAGCAAGCAGAAAAAGCGGAAGAAAAAAGATAAATCTGATTCTGGCAAGATAAAACGGAATAAGAAGAAGATTGATTAGTTTGGCACGGAAATCGTAAGCAATAGCGACAGACACATTTGTTAACAACCACAACGAAATGTTTAAAAGGTCAAAAAACAGTATATTGCGTAACCTATCTGGGATTTTTGAGTAGAAGTGAGGCGGATTTTAGCTATAGCATTGTTGGCATTCGGTTTGGTTGGAATGAGTTTTGGCCAAACCGATGGAAAGAGAGCTGTGGCTGCCCAAAAAGCTTTGTTCTTTTACAGTTTTGCTACACAAATAGACTGGCCTTCCGAATTTAAAACCGGAAACTTTGTGATAGGGATTTATGGTGATCACGAGTTGTATTCACAACTTGTAAGCAGGCTCTCATCATCAAAAAGAGGTAATCAGCCATTTAAAATCGTAGAGTATAAAAGTGCTTCCGAAATTAAGGATTGTCATATGTTGTACGTAGATGGCACAAAGAGCGACATTTTAACGTCTATGAAGAAGACATTAAGAAACAGCTCTACATTGATAATAACGGATAAAAGCGGTTTGCTGGTAGACGGAGCGATGATCAACTTCGTTTATCCCAACAACCGAACAATGTTTGAACTAAGTAAATCTAATGCAGAAAAAAGTAAACTGGTAATTGGTAAACAAATATCCAGTTTAGCTGTACAGGTGCAGTAGGAATGTTGAGGTTAATAAACATATCGATTTTGGTTCTGCTGATGGGCACATCCTTTGCTCAGCAGGAGTACTGGCGAAGTGCGCTTATGTGCTACCAGGAAGATAGTTTGGAGTGCGCCAGTAAGGAAATCGATTTGGCCATTGTTGATGCGCAGGAAAAGGAACTTGCCTATACCTGGCACCTCAGAGCATTTATTTACCGGGCGATCTATAAGAAAACCGATAAAGAGGATCCGAAATCCAGCGCAAGAGCGACCGCTATTGCTGCTTTTCAACGTTCGTTGGAGCTCGACCAAACGGGAGATTTAAAAGCAAATAATGTTAAAGGAATTGAGGCGTTGGGGATCAGCTTCTATAATGACGCCATTCGGTACCTAAACAACTATGACGTTGAAGACGCAATTGACTCTTACGAGAAACATGTAATTACCATGAGATTGGCAGACAAGTCTTACTTCAATAAGGAGCGGGAGATGGCCATCAAACGAAAGGCTGCGGTGATCCACATGGACATGTACAACGACGATAAAAAGAAAAACAAAGAGTCTTTTGATCGGGCGATTGAATACTTTAACGATGTGCTGGAGTTAGACTCTAACGACTTTAATGCCAACCTGAATACCGGAGTACTTTACCACAATCTGGCGGTAGATTTACTGATGGAAACGGACCCTGAGCTGACCTTAGACAAGGTAATGGAATTGCAGCAGAGGCATGTAGACAATATGCAACAGTCACTAAGATACATGAAGACAGCGCATGGCTTAAACCCAAACCATCCGGGCGTTATCAGAGCTTTGGCGGGAGCATATTTTTCTCTTCATGATCAGGAAAACTTCGAATATTATAACAAACGGCTTCAGGAATTGGAAGGCTCAGGTAATGGCGATGTTACCCCTCCGGGCAATAGCGGCGAGGTGATAGTTACTCTGGTTCCGGGTGTTGCCACTAGCCAGGTTGAAGAAGAGTTTAAGAATTATGGAGTAAAGCTGGTAAAGGAGGTAACAGATCAGGAAGGAGCATATTTATTCAAGTATGACACTTCGGCTATTTCCAACGCAGAGATTATTAAACTCATGACTGCATCAGCCAAGGTTTCTGCAGCTAAGTAATCTTAAAACCACAAAAACTTGATTGTCAGGCAAGCAAATCTGGGCCGAATCAATATGCACCGGCCAGCCAGCTAATTGCGCTAAATAAGGTATCTAATACTGATTCACCTAAAACACTCCTAAAAACCAACCAGTCTGCAATAAGTTGCTTAAATTAGGGGCTCTCAGTTAATCCCCGGTTTGGGGAAAAGCCCAACTAGGCAAAGAGCAGTGAGGTTTAACATAGCCATAAAAATCATCCTGGGATTTGGTATAATTCTAGCCATCGTCCTGTCTGTATTTGCGATTACCTATTCGACAGCTAATTCAACTTCATCTACTTTAACCGACGGTATTGAGGAGTATAGCTACATTAGCTTGTATTCAGACCCTTCCTTACAAGATTTAATTCGCCTTAAAGAGAATATAGAGGAATCTGAGAACCTCATTGTTCGTTGGGCAACCGTTCCTAGTTACCCGGAACACCCAGACAAACGAAGACTTCAAAAAATATGTGACACCATTATTCCTAAAGTTCTCGAAAGAAGCCTAATGTCTAACATTGATAGTTTACGGATTATTGATCAGGTGGCCGCAGCCGCTGTTTCGAAAGATTCCGTAGGCAATTCGAATTTGAATGCAGAGAATAGATCTTTAGTCATAAACGCCAGCGACACGCTAGAGCGCATCTTCAGGGACATTGATACATTGTTTGACAAGTATCAGGAAATAAAGGAGTTGTTTCCCAATTTGGCCAGCTATGATAGTGTATTTAATAACATTCAGGGTACTTTTCTGATTGCACCTGATGGAGAATTAAGGTCCAGAGCGCGAAAGGTTAGCACCGATCTTACCAACTTCATTACAATGGTGCGGGAAGATAACGAGCGACGAAGTTCTGACATGACCAATGCTTTTGAGCAGAGTGAAACGGATCTGGCGAACGTAATCAATATCATATTCTACTGTATTCTGGCGGTAGTGGGAATCATTGTAGTAGTTACTATGCTTACCACCCGGTCCATAGTTAGGCCGGTAAAAGAACTAAAGGGAATGCTTATCAAGCTTGGAAAGGGAATTATCCCTGAACGGGAAATAAAACCAAGCAACGATGAAATTGGCGACATGTCGGTAGCCATGAATAAACTGGTAAGAGGTTTAAATCACACGACAGAATTTGCAAGGCAGGTCGGCCAGAGCAACTTCGACTATGAGTACCAGCCATTATCTGATGAAGATACTCTTGGGCATGCGTTGATGAAGATGCGCGATGACCTGGCTGAAAATGAACGTATTCTGGAGCAGAAAGTAATTGAGCGAACCGAGGAAGTTGTTCGACAGAAGGGGGAGCTGGAGCAACAGAAAATGCGAATAGAGGAGCTGTATAAGGACGTAACCGATTCGATTAAATACGCAAAGCGGCTACAAGATTCCATTCTGCCGCCAGATAATAAGATTGCAAAGTTAATTCCGGAGTCTTTTGTCTTGTTTAAACCGAAAGATATTGTTTCCGGTGACTTCTACTGGATGGAGGAAACGACCGACAAAATTCACATTGCTGCGGTAGACTGTACCGGGCATGGAGTGCCCGGTGCGTTTATGTCTTTGGTTGGATCCAATGCATTGAATATTGCCGTGCAGGGAAATAAGCTGAATACGCCAGCCGACATTTTAACTGACCTTAACAGGCTCACAGCGGAGTCATTGAACAAATCGGAGGGGAACTCTAAGGTTCGGGACGGAATGGATCTCGCATTGATCTCGTTTACAAAGAACTTTGATGCAATGGAATATGCCGGAGCGAACAACCCACTATACCATGTTAGAGGAGATAAATTAACGCAGACCAAGGCCGATAAATTTGCAATAGGAAGCTTCGCTCATGGCGAAAAACAATATACAAATCACAAAATCGAAGTAAAAAAGGGTGATTTAATTTATATTTTTTCAGACGGATACGCTGATCAGTTCGGTGGGATGAAAGGTAAAAAATTCATGTATAGGCAGTTTAGAGAGTTACTAATGGAAATCCGAGAATTGCCCATGCGTGAACAAGGAAATATTCTGAACGAAAAAATTGAAAATTGGCGTGGAAATTACGAACAAATTGACGACATTCTCGTAATAGGAGTAAGAGTCTAACTTAAAGAGGGCAACGCAAACAGTTAGCAGAGAATTCGATTTATTGTTGTCCGAACCAACACGACCGACCTCAGGTTAACATGTAAATCAAGGGTCTGAAACGTAATGTTTTCGGGACAATCAATTTCCTTTCGATAACTGTAGAAGAAGTGCTTCTTTATTAATTCTATTATAAAACTATGTCAGAATGGTGGAGCTCCACGGGAGCATTTGAACAAGCATATTGGTGGATGGCGATCATATTTAGCGTCATTCTAGTGATACTTTTAATTATCAATTTCTTTGGAGGGGATGCGGATGTTGATGTGGACGTTGAAGCCGACATAGGATTCCAATTTTTAACCTTCAAAAACCTGGTTGGTTTCTTTACCATTTTCGGTTGGACCGGCTTAACCTGTATTGATGCAGGTCTAACCAACGGAACAACAGTAATCATATCCACTATAGCAGGATTGGCCATGATGGTGGTACTCGGACTAATTTTCTATTTTATGTCGCGACTTACGGAAAGCGGTACGCTGGATGTAAAAAATGCCATAGGAGGAATAGGAGAAGTTTATTTAACGATTCCTCCTAGAAGAACCGGTTTTGGTAAAGTCCAAATACGTGTGCAGGGTGCGCTCCGGGAACTAGATGCTGTTTGCGACGAAGATGAGGAAATAACAACCGGAACCCTTATTACGGTGCAAGACGTGGTAAGCGGTGAAATACTACTTGTGAAAGCTAACAAATAACCTAAACCCAATTCCTTCCAGATACTGGAATGGAAACGCAAAACAATCGTGAAATGAAACAACTATTATTACAAGCAGACGGTGCGGATGAGATACTAGGCATGGGCCAGAGTAAATTATTTTTGGTAGGTGCTATTGCCTTCGTACTGGTCTTAATTCTTATTACTTATTTGAGGAGGTACCGTAGGTGTCCTTCAGACAAAGTACTGGTGGTCTATGGTAAAGTAGGCTCCACCACAGAGGGCAGTCGCTCATCGAAATGTATCCATGGTGGTGCCGCATTTATATGGCCCGTGTTTCAGGACTATGAGTACCTGGATCTTACGCCAATGTCTATAGAGGTCGAACTAAAAAACGCACTTTCTAAACAAAACATTCGGGTAGATGTTCCTTCCAGCTTTACCGTAGGTATTTCTACTGAACCAAGCATAATGAACAACGCCGCGGAGCGGCTACTGGGCATGGCGCAGGAAGTCATTAAGTCAACTGCTAAAGAAATCATATTCGGGCAGCTGCGTTTGGTAATTGCAACCATGGATATTGAGGAGATCAACTCGAACAGAGATAAGTTTCTGGCCAACGTTTCTTCAAACGTTGAGGCCGAACTCAAGAAGATCGGACTGAAATTGATCAACGTGAATATTACCGACATTAAAGATGAATCCGGATACATTGAGGCGCTTGGTAAAGAGGCCGCTGCTCACGCCATCAACGAAGCCAGAAAGTCGGTAGCGGAAAAGAACAGAGATGGATCTATTGGTGAGGCAATTGCCGTACAGGACCAAAGAGTAAAAGTTGCCGAGGCGAACTCTCGAGCCGTAGAAGGTGAGAACGTTGCCAAGGTAACAATCGCGAATTCCGACGCTGAACGTAGAGTAAGAGAAGCGGAGGCTGAAAAGCTCGCAATTGCAGCAGAGAAAGTTCAGTCGGCAAGAGCACTTGAGGAATCTTATTCTGCGGAGCAAGCCGCAGAAAAGGCCAGAGCTGAAAGAGACAAGGCATCACAGTATGCTGATATTGTTGTGCCTGCGGAAATTGACAAGCAGAAAATAGAGATTGATGCAGAAGCTGAGGCGGAAAATATTCGCCGGATTGCCAAAGGTGAGGCAGATGCAATTCTATTCAAACGGCAGGCTGAAGCGCAAGGTTTGTACGAAATTCTTACCAAGCAAGCAGAAGGTCTGGACAGAATCGTTCAGGCGGCCGGGAATAATTCAAAGGATGCCGTATTATTGCTTGTGGCCGACAAACTTCCGGAACTTGTTAAAACACAGGCGGAAGCAATCAAGAACATTAAGATTGACAAGGTTACTGTATGGGACGGAGGTAACTCTACTCAAAACGGAGGAAAGACCTCAACCGCTAATTTCCTGTCAGGATTATACAAATCTGTTCCACCACTTGAGGACATGTTTAACATGGCGGGGATGGAATTACCTGGTTACCTGAAGGGTAAGAAGGCAGATGATACTGAGGATGCCAAAGAGGTAGAAGAGTAAGCCAACCATTACGATAAATGAAGCCAGTATTGTACGGTATTCGGGAGCTTCCGGAGCCACAGAATACTGGCTTTTTTACGTTTATTCAAACTATTCCACAACCAGATCATATTGCAGCGGCGACCACCAAAGCAATGCCTGATGTGTACTCATTCGAAGGCTGAAAGAATAAATTCCCGGTCGATCAGGAGCTTGAATTTGCACAGGAATAGTAGTGCTATCGCAAACTTCGTCGTGAAATATATGGCATAAGGACCCACCCACCCGAATCCCATCACCATAAACGGTATAAAACACTCCCCCAGGGTGTGAAACTGTACCTTCTGGCTGAATGCATCCATTCTTTGGAGCCCTGACCAAAACCGTTAAATCAACCTTAGAACCAGGTGAGGCTACAACAGGAGCCGAATCCACCAATTCCATTTCCACAGTTCGGTAGCTGGTAAAACCATTTACAAAAACGTAGTTCATGGTGTCTCCAACTTCATCAATTTGCCCATCTGGACTCGGAATTTCTTTGTCGATAATCAATACTCGCTGATCGGCTAGAGGCTTATATAAATGATCCCAAACATAGAACTGTTGCTTGCGATCGCCGTCATTAATAGGGAGAGTTTGTTTCTGTCGATAAAACCAAAGCTTGGATGCGGTTTGGTAACTTCCAACCAGTACAGGGGCGTCTTTGGCTAAGGCATCAACCTCCCCGGCATACTCGGTCCAGTCTACAAATTCATTGTCCCGATTATCATGTCGCGACAATGGAATAAAGTCAAACACCAAATGGGCGCGGACTAGCAGTATGATTAAAACACTGGGGATGGCGAGCCCAAACACTACTTTTTTCAACTTCTGCCTCTTCAGGATGTAACGATGTGACAATATCAGGATTGGAATAAACAACGGGGCAGTCCAGTTGGCGTTAATATGTCCTCGAAAACACCAAATCAGAAAGAACGCAAGAACGAGGATTACCAATCTACGCAAGGTTTTCTCGAAAGCGTCCTGCACCTTTCCAAAGAGGGCTGCAAATAATAAAATTATGCCAATGAAAGGTCCGAAACTTAGAATTTGCCCTAAGAGGTACTCAGTAAAATGTCGAAGTTCCAGATGTTCCTGAAAGCGGTCGTTAAGAGCGTAGGTTAGCCCGCCTTTACCAAACGAAAACAACCAAAATAAATGAGGAGAATAGATCAGCAGCGACCCCATGGTAATAACCCAAAAACTGGGCCGCTTTAGAAGTTTGAAGTTAAGCAGGAAACAAAAGCCGATAATAAGAATGCCGTGATACTTGCTGTACATCATCGCGGCGACAATCAGGGTTAGAGGAAGCCACACTTTCCAGCGATCAGAATCGAGGTACTTTTTGAAGAAAATGTAGAACAAACAGGTAAAAAAGGCAAGCGGGGTATCAGGCGCAGTTAGTACCCCTCCAGCATGTGCCATCAGAACGGAAATCACCAACACAATGTATAACCACACCCCACGCCTTACCAGATGGACGTAAGTCCAGTAGATAATAAGAGAAGAGGTGATTACCGTAAGTAGTCTTACACCTACTTCCCCTCCTAATAGCGTGGAGCCTATTTTGATAAACATGGCGACCATCGGAGGATGTTCGTAGAAGCCCCAATCCAGATTTTGTGCCCAAACCCAATAGTATGCTTCATCATGGGCGAGAGTGGAGTATATCGCCTGTAATAAGTTTAAGCTGAACCAGCTAATACAAAATAGTAGAAGCACTTTACGCTCTGGAATATTTTTCAATCGCTCAAGCATCTAGAAGTATCGGTAATGTTTTTCGGTGGCTAGTTCTAACATGGGCAGATCGCCTTTACTATTTCCGTAGGCAAAAACCTGCTTGTATTGATCGGGTTTCAGCAACTGGCGGATGCGGTTTACTTTTTCCTGTCCGTTACAGTTTGCACCAGATATTTTTCCTGTGTAAACGTTCTCTTTAGCCGATCTCTCTAGCTTTGTCGCGATCAGTTCTACATCCATTTTTTCACACCACAATTCGAGCCATTCCTCGCACGAGGCGCTTACTATAACTACCCGGTCGCCCCGGTCCTGATGCCATTTTAACCTTTCTGCCGCCATTGGATTTACAAGTTTCTCCAGATGGGGGAGATAATCCTCACAGCATTTCTGCATTTCAAGTATGGAAACATCTTTAAAATAGAACTGAAACAGTCTTTCCTTTGCTCTTTTCGCCGAAACCATGCTTAATTTCCAACCTAACAGATGGGGAGCGCTCAAAAAAAGATACCACGCAAACGCAAGGTCTCCCTTTAGAAACCGCAGGAAGCTGGCGAAGCTGTCCTTTCTGGTAATTGTACCATCAAAATCGAACAGTGCCAGGTTCATCTATAAATCTGATTTTTTGAAGATGCTGTGTGGTAAACAGCGGATAATGAACATAATTGGTCGCCATATTGCCTTAACATAAAGCACGTTCTTGTGTTTCCGCTCTGCTTTAACTACTGCTTTAGCGACCTGCTCCACGCTGGCGGTTAGCCTGGGAGGCAAATCCATTCCTTCAGTCATTCTGGTTTTTACGAAACCCGGTTTTACGGTGAGCACATGCACACCGGAGCCATGTAAACGATGCCTCAGCCCCGAAAGGAACTCGGTAAAACCCGATTTGGCGGCGCCGTACATATAGTTGGACTTTTTACCACGATCACCAGCCACAGAACTAATTCCTATAATGGAGCCCTTTCCTACATTCTTCATTGCATCTGCCAGTGCCTCACAAATGGAAACCGCTCCGGTAAAATTGGTGTCGAGAATCAACTTTGCTTCATCGAAATTTACCTCCGCTTCCTTTTGGTCTCCCAGGTACCCAAAAGCAATTAGAGCAATGTCAGGAACGATTCCGAGATTGTGCACGAAATCTGCATGCGAGCCAAAATCAAGGGCATTGAATTCTTGAACAGAGCTGTCGGCAGGCCACTCGGATTTAGTAATTGCGGCGGGAGTTCTGGCCGCGAGATACAGTTGGTATCCCTGTTTACCATATTCTTTGGCAATTGCCCGGGCAATATCCGACGTTGCTCCAAGAACGAGAATTGACTTCGGTTGATTCATAGATGGTTCTGAGAGTTTTTCATCAGTAGTTAATTGCACCCTATCTGATTGGGAAGACCTGAACTTCCCGGTTGGATTATGGGTTTTTCGGATGGCGGTGAATTGCACGGTTTGATCCGAGTACATTTTTTTAAAGTCCACTGCCGTTGTAGTGGCATCCTTTGCAAGGTAAATCCTTCCACCATAACTACAAACGATTTCGTCAAGTTCATGCACCAGATCAAAAACCTCTTTTTTGGCCGGAAAATCCAATGCCAATGTATAACCAGAAGAAGGAAAGGAAAGTAGTTTGTTTTCGGCCCCGAATAATTTTAGAACACTTAAAAACGAACCATAGCCTTTTTCCTTAATTACTGACAAGAGTCTTGTTAAACCTTCGTGAGCATATTCCGTAGGTATTACCATCTGATACTGAATAAACCCATTTCGACCGTATATTCTATTCCAGTTTTTGATAGCATCCAGTGGATAGAAAAAGGCATTGTAGTTCACTACACTCGTTCCTGAATTACGCCTTTGTTTTCTAAAGTAGAGTTGGTTAAACACTTTTATAGACAACTTGCTAAGTGCCCATGAGGGAAAGAAAAATGGAACCGACCGCTTTTGCGGATGATCTACGCTAAGCTTCTGGTTATTTGCCGGTAACTGACTGGTTGTGGCATGCTCTCCTGTAATGAGAATTCCCTTACCCACCCCGTTTTTGGTGAAACAATCAATCCACGCAACGGAGTAAGTAGAACTGATAGATTGGTCTATTTTTTCTAATAGCTCTTTTAAATCATAACACGGCTGAATAGTTTGGTAGATATACGAGGTTTCCACCTTCTTGCATCTGAGAGCGGCTCGAATTACAACACCGGTAAGGCCCATCCCGCCGAATGTGGCATGGAAAAGATCTGTGTTTTCGGAGTCGGAACAACGAAGAGTTTCACCGGATTCAATAATGATGTCGAACCACTGGATGTACCGTGAAAAGCAGCCTTCAACATGGTGGTTTTTACCGTGTATATCAGCGGCAATGGCACCACCCATGGTTACATACTTGGTTCCAGGCGTTACCGGAAGAAACCACCCTTTGGGCAGTATTTCTTCAATGATCTGTTCCAGACTAACCCCACATTCGGCAATCAGAACACCTGAACCAGAGTTAAACTCAAGAATGCGATTCAAGTGAACGGTAGACAGAACCGTTTTTCCCAAAGAGGCATCTCCGTATGATCGACCCAATCCGCGAGCGATGATATTCCCTGATTTGTTGATCGCCTCAAGCAAGGTTCTTTCGGAGGAAGGATTCCACTCGTTTACCCTTTGTTTCGGGTAGTTTCCCCAGTTGCTGATCGTTTTTTCCATTAGTGTAGATAGAGTAATAGAAAGAACACAAAAACCCACAGAACCAGCGACGTTAAGATCACCAGGTCGCTAAACAATACTTTTACCGGAGCACCAGTTTTCTCCTGAACTATTACCCTATGCAAATACTTCAATAAACCAATCAAAAGAAAGATGGATGTTCCATAAGTATAATCGAAGTCAATTCGAGATTTTAGATCATCGGAAATAGTGTACATAACATAACAAACCATTACTACAGCGCCGATCATTCCCATGGAAATGTCGATGAACTTGAGACTGTATTGCGCTATATTCTTGCGCGCCTCTACACCGGTTTTTTGTAACAGTAAAACATCGTCTCTTCGCTTTGCAAAGCCCATAAACAAACTCACCAAAAACACCATTAAAGCCAGCCATTTGGAAATAGGAATGTCGCAGGCAAACCCACCTACAAATATTCTGATAACGAAGCCAGAGGCAATAATTACTACATCTACAATCGCAATATTCTTTAGATAGAAGGAGTAAGCCACATTCATGACAAAATAGGCGAGAAAGCCACCTACCACACATACGTTTACGAAGAAGCCTACGCCGGTTCCCGCCAATACTAATCCTAAAGCCAGAATAATAGCCGTAGTTGAGTTTATTTTACCTGAGGCAATCGGGCGTAGCGACTTTGTTGGGTGTAGCCGATCCACTTCCGCGTCCCTTAAATCGTTGATCACATAAATGGAGCTGGCGACCAGGCAAAAACCAAATGCTGCCAGAATTGCGTTTTGAAAGGCGAGTGGATTCAGGAATTCTCCCGCAAAAAAAAGCGGCATCAACACGAAGAGATTCTTCACCCAGTGCCGTGGCCGTATAATTGAAATGAAGTGCATTCCTGATACTTGTTACGAAGTTAAAATGAAAATCAACAACGGGCCTGACCATGGCGAAGATTGGCAAACCATTCGAGGTGAATAAAATTTCTATATCTTTCAATTGAATTAAAGCCTTGATTTTAGCATCGAGGCTTTTTCTTTTCGACGAGGATCGCATGAAACGCCTGATATCTTCTTTATTGTTACTAATCGCTGGCGCCTCTATGGCGCAAATGCGCAGCATTCGTTTCGACAACTACTCTATTGAGGAGGGGCTTTCACAAAGTTCCGTAAACTGCATGCTTGAGGATGCACAGGGTTTTATTTGGCTGGGCACTCAAGAAGGGCTGAATAAATTTGATGGGTATTCCTTTCAGGTTTTCAAACACGATCCGGAAAACGCAAATTCTCTTAGCAATAGTTTCATTCGAACGATTATCCAGGGAAGGGACGGGATGCTTTGGATTGGAACTGAAAGCGGGGGTGTAAATTCTTTTAACCCAAGAACCAGACAATTTCATCGGCTTCAGGGACACGACATCATCGAAAAGGGGCAGATTTTGGCTTTGGCCATGGATAAAGATGACAACCTCTGGATTGGTTCAGAGAACGGAGGATTGATCAAGTTTCATGTGCCGGACTCTACAATCACAGAATACGATGCTGAAAATGGCATCTCAGCTTCAACGATCAATAAGATCGGAATCAATGAGCGCGGTGACATTTTGGTTGGATCACAAGGCAAGGGACTATATGTCCTGCAGAAAAATCACAAAACCTTCAATAATTTCCGGTCAGACAAGCAAAACGAGAAGTCAATTGGGGGAGATTTCGTTAACGATATCTTCCAGGATCACAAGAACCGAACATGGGTTGCTACAGACAAAGGTATCAGTCTGTTTGATGGTAGCAGTTTCACCAATTATGGAATAGAAGACGGGCTGTCTGGAGATAACGTGAAAGTCGTTTTTTCGGACACCTCCGGACTGGTGTGGTGTGGGTACGAAGGGGCAGGCCTGGATGAAGTGAATTTTCGGAACGGAAAAATTAATGTCACCAATTTTTCTGCCAACGACTTCGACCGAACGAGCCTGATCAACCCTATTGTTTTCAGCATGATTGCCGATGCCTCTGGCTCTATTTGGATTGGAACCAACGGGGGGGTTAGCAAATTCGATCCCGTTAAACAAGCCTTCGACCACATAAAAGGAGATTTTGGAGACAATGGGCTGATTGATGAAAATATCTGGACGATCAGAAAAGATAGCGCCGGAATCATCTGGGTGGGTACACGTGAAGGAGTTGCCCGAATAGACAGAGAAAATTTTAAGGTAAACAACTACCAGTTTCAGGGAAGCAATCCTGATGCGCCCGGAAATAATAGTGTCAACGCAATTGAGTTTGATGAAAGAGGACAAATTTGGGTGGGAACAATTGATGGTCTTTACCGCCTTAAAACATCACCCGATTTCGAATCCGCATGGTACGAGCCGGTAATTTTCCGGCCGGATGGTAAACTATATCATCGGGTATATGAGTTAACCCGTGATCGTGAGTTTATATGGATTTGTTGCCGGGAAGGCCTGGGGCGGTACAACACCAGAACTGGCGAATCAAAGTTTTTTGAACACAGTATCGACGATCCAAATACGTTGCCAACCAACATATGTCGTTCGTTGGTCATCGATTCCAAGAGAAATTACTGGATTGCAACTGAGGGCGGATTGTGCAAATTAACCATAACTCGCCCGGGAGATATGGAGGAGTTTAATTTTAGAACCTTCCGAAACAACCCTTCTGACCCTAATTCGATCAGTTCAGATGTAGTTCTGTCCATTTGGGAAGAACCAGGAGGAGCCATCTGGGTTGGAACTTATGGGGGCGGATTGAATCGGCTTGACCCCGTTACTAAGAAATTTAAAGCCTATACGGAGAAAGACGGTCTTTCAAACAACGCGGTATACGGAGTGATGGGCGGAGAACCCGGTTCGCTCTGGATGACCACAAACCTGGGAGTTTGCCGTCTGGAAATTGTAAATGAAACATTTACCACTTATCTCGCGTCGGATGGGTTGCAGAGTAATGAGTTCAATACCGGAGCTTACTACCGATCTAAAAACGGAGAATTGTTCTTTGGAGGGATAAACGGGTTTAACGCATTTTATCCAAAGAATATCCAGGAAAACCAAAGGCGACCAAGAATGGCAATTACAGATGTATTGTTGTTTAACCAGCCGTTAGCGGTGGGTGAAGGTGAAATTTTGAATCAGGCACCGTCCTTTGCCAAAGAAATAGTTCTCGATCACACGCAAACCAATTTAACCATCAAATTTGCGGCGCTGCACTACACGAATTCCGAGGCAAACCAATACAAATACATTCTGGAAGGGGATGAAACCAAGTTTAATGAAGTTGGCAACAGGCGGGAGGCATACTACAACCACCTTTCTCCGGGAACCTACACCTTTAAGGTGTATGGCTCCAATTCTGATGGTAAATGGTCTGAAGTTCCGGCAACGCTAAAAATTACCGTCACTCCTCCGTTCTGGCAAACTTGGTGGTTTAGAGGGTTGCTCATTGTGCTGGCCATAGCCTTAGTAGTAGCCGTTCAGAGGATCAGGATAAGATCTATTAAGAACCAAAAGGAAACACTTGCCAGGCTGGTGGAATTAAGAACCCGGACAATAACCGAGCAAAAAGAAAAAATACAGGAGCAAAAACAGCATCTCGAACGCCAGAAAGATATGGTGGAGATGGAAAAGGAAAAAGCCGATAAACTTCTGGCAAACATCTTGCCGGAAGAAACAGCCGAAGAGCTTAAAAATAAAGGCAAAGCACGGACAAGAAATTACCGGCGAGTGTCGGTTATGTTTACGGACTTTAAAAGCTTTACCAGTCATGCAGAAGACTTCAGACCGCAGGAGCTCGTTAGAATTCTCGACAACTATTTCAAGGAGTTTGATCAAATCGTAGAATCCAACCATATTGAGAAAATCAAAACAATTGGAGATGCTTACATGGCGGCTGGAGGGGTTCCGCTGAGAGATAAGGAGAACCCCATTAACACCGTTATTGCAGGCCTGCAAATCCAAAATTATGTAAGGAAATCCAAGCAACACGCAATTGCTGCCGGAAAACCGGCGGAAGGTTGGGATCTGAGGATTGGAATTCATACAGGAGAGGTAATTGCTGGTGTAATTGGCACCAAGCGAATTGCTTATGATATCTGGGGCAATTCAGTAAACATTGCGGCCAGAATGGAACAAAGTGGTGAAGTTGGTAAGGTGAATATATCCGGAAAGACGTTCGAATACATTGAGCCCTATTTTGACTGTACTTATCGAGGAAAAATCCCTGCGAAAAACAAAGGCCATATCGATATGTATTTTGTGGACGGGATTAAACCACACCTGTCTGAGGATGGAGATGGAGTAACGCCAAACCGCAGGTTCTGGGACTACGTGAACCTACACGTCTATAGTTCGATCAACTATCAGAAAGCGGAGCGACACATTATGCGTATTCTAAAGCAGAAGTTATCTCCGAAGCTTTATTATCACGGTATCCATCATACCTATGATGTCGTAGAAGCGGCAGAGCGACTTGCTATTATGGAGGGCGTACTGGATGAAGACATTTTCGTTTTAAAATCTGCGGCGACCTATCATGATGCAGGCTTCGTGGAGCAATATGATGCCAACGAACCGATAGGGGCGCGCATGGCAGCGGAAATACTACCCAAGTATGGCTATACCCCTGAGCAGGTGGAGAAGGTATTTAAGCTCATTTATGCAACCATTATTCCGCACAATCCACAATCACACCTGGAGGAAATCATTTGCGACGCCGACCTTGATTATCTGGGGCGAGATGACTTTCCTAAAATTGCCGATACGCTCCGGAGAGAGTTAAGAGAACACGGTAAAATCAACTCAGATCGTCTTTGGGATGAGATTCAGGTGAAGTTTCTGACTCAGCACAAGTACTTTACTAAAAGTGCCATTGAACTGCGACAGGAGAAAAAGATGATGCACCTGGAAAAGATTAAGGAGCGGTTGAAGGAAGATAATTACAAAGACTAACACTCCTTCGTGTTATTACAAAACAGAGTTTGATGCCACAAAATTAGGGATCAATTGGTGTCCACCGTATTCAGGCAGTTCATTGGTTAGTTGGAAACGGCCTATCTCTATGCTCGTTCAGTAATGGAGGCGATCACCAGGATTGGCTAATCGACAGTTCGAAAACTTGCGAGCCGAAATTTTCACAACGGTCGGCCAGTTTCTGGTAGCCATGGACATCCCAAAGCACCAGCTTAAAAAGGCTAGCAGACCACAAAAAAAGTCGTGCCTGTTAAGAGACACGACTTCTTAGTCTTTTTGATTGGTGTTAATCTATCGCGAGAACACTGTACCACCACCGCCACTTTCTCTGGCGTTAACGGTCATCACAGGAATTTCCGCTGTGTTAGTAATCATTGCCTGAGCATGTCGGTCTCCGAACATGGCTTCACCGTCGTTCATAATCGCAATCAAATCCGCATCAACTTTTTTCGCGTGCTCAATTACTTGTTCGTCAAATCCGCCAGCCTTTTCGGCAACCTTAGAATCGTGCTTTACACCTTTTTCGGTAAGGTATTTATGCGCAATAATTAAGTTGTTTTTTACTTTTTGGGCTGCGCTTTCTACACGCTCTGCGATTACGTGAACTCTGGAATCGAAGTATTTGGACATGTCTGCTACCAGTTCAAGCTTCTGCATGGAATAGTTGTTCAAGTCCATTGGCACCACAATATCGTCATATCCATTTGGCTTAATTCCTTTGGTTTGTACGACAATAAAAGGAGATTTTGAACTTGTAATCACTTTCAGGGCGTGACTACCTACCAATTTTTGCCAACCTTTTGCGCCGTG
Source organism: Parvicellaceae bacterium (assembly GCA_965267315.1). GTDB lineage: Bacteria > Bacteroidota > Bacteroidia > Flavobacteriales_D > Parvicellaceae. The sequence goes on along the minus strand of OZ253949.1, from coordinate 827,859 downwards.
AGTACCCATTATAATGAGTTCGGCACTTTCTTCAGCAGCTGTTTGGGCGATGTCTTCGAAAATACTTCCTATCCGAACCGCAATTCGCACATTTACCGATGAGGCAGAGTCGGAAATGATCTTTGCTTCTTCCGCTAATTTTTCTTTGGCTTTTGCTACTTCTTCAGCCTTGCCAACCACGTGCAAAAGAACCACATCCGCACCAATTGTTTCAGCTAGCTTCGCAGCGTGTTCCATCGCTACTCTTGCGACTTCCGTGAAATCGACAGGAACCAATAGACTTTTCATAGATAGTTATTCAAAATTTTGATCAAATGTACTCAATAAATCTCTCGACCCACGCCAAGTGCCGGGTACGACCTAATATTAGTAAACAAATCGCAATTTTTCGAATTATTACGTGCAGAAATAGGGTTAAATAAAAGGGATTTTCAATTTGAGTTCTATTCGTTGTACTCAATTCATCCATGTTTTGTAGCTTTCCTCAGAAGAATAAAAATGTCCGAATATGACCCGGATTTCACCTAAATATGTCTACTCTCTGTTCGAAGACCTTAAGGATCATGAGATTCTGATGTGCTATTTCGGAAATATCTCCTTTAAGATTTCAAACCACCTGATTAATACGCTAAAGGAAAACCTGGACTCCGACAAGATGGAACGAATCATTTTTAAGAAAGTGTACTCGAGTTTTGTTGAATGTATTGAGAACATTACCCGCCACACCACGGAAGACGTTGAATCGGGAGACCGCTTCGGAATTGTAAACGTTTCTCGTGTGGGTGATTCGATTATTATTCACAGTGGGAACATGGTAAGAACCGAAGCTATCGAAGAGCTGGAGTCGCGCATTAAACCGTTAAAGAATAAAACCCAGGAGCAACTGAAAGAAGCCTATCAAAAACAACTGGTGGAAGGAGAGCTTTCCGACAAAGGTGGTGCTGGGTTGGGAATGCTTCAGATAGCCCTTAACAGCGAAGGGAATATGGGTTATACTTTTCAGGATGTAGATGCGACTAAAAAATTCTTCTTATTGGAAGTGACCATTCGGCTTAACGCATGAAACAACTAGTGCTGGTCATATTATCCTTTTGTTGTGTAACCGTTTGGGCACAAGGAATTGACGAATTGAAGACTCAGTTAGATCAAGCTTCAGACGCTAATAAAGCTGGTATTGCCAACACCATTGCCGAGAAATTGACCGCCGATAAGAATTACGCAGAGGCTCAAGATTATGCGGACCGGGCAATTCAGCTGGCTGAATCTTCTTCTAACGAGAATGAGCAGCTACGAGGTTTGGTTAATGGCGGCAACGCGACCAAAAAGGCAAAAAAGTTTGCTGATGCTGTTGATTATTTTAAAAAGGCCACAGCCATTACGGAAAAGCAAAAAATGAACGATTTAACGGGGTATTGTTACGAATCGATAGGGTTCAGCTATGCCAATGTTAAAAAATATAAGGAGTCTAATGAGGCCTACCGCTCTGCCCTTGCCTCCAACAATTATGCACAAGTGGAGAGAGCCAAAATCATCGCAAAAATGGCTTTTAATTATTACTCCATGGGGAGCTTAAAAAAAGCAATTGAGGAATATGAGAAAGCAAATAAGATATATGAGAGCAACCCAAGCCCGTCCGATCAGGCAACACTACTTCTAAACCTGGGAGGTGTTTATTCAAATTACGGAGACTACGAAACAGCTCTGAAGCGGTTAAAACAAGCTGAAGAATTGGCTGTAACCAATAATCTTTCCTCGATCGGGTCAATTCGCAGCACCATAAAGCAGGTAGAGTCAGGGAATGAGTCTAAACACAATGCTATTACCGAGTTTGACGAAGACCGAATCAAAGAAACTGAAAACTACATCCAGGACATGCGCTCGGCCAACCTGAAGTCTATTGAAGAAATAGAGCATCTCAGTGTGGAAAACCAGGTAAAGGAGTTAAAGTTGCTGAACCAGCAGAAAGAGTTGATGCTAAAGGAACAAGAGGCAGCGGCGCAACAGCAGGAACTGGAGAGAATCGAACTAGAAACAGCCCGTAAAGATGCAGAACTGAGGCAGTCGGAGGCGGAGCAAGCCAGAACACAAGCCTGGTTGGTTGGTGCCGGTGTAGCTTGTATGCTGGTGCTAATTCTGGTTTTTGTATTTGTGAGCAACAACAAAAAATTAAAGCACAAGAACATCAGAATTGCAGAGCAAAATGCCGAGCTGGATAAGAAGAATCAAAACATTACCGACAGTATTAATTATGCCAGAAAAATTCAGGATGCGCTTTTGGTCAGTAATTATATGCTGGCCGACACATTTCAGGAGCATTTTGTTTTTAACAAACCCAGAGACATTGTTTCGGGAGATTTTTCGTGGTGCCATAATAATGGAACGGACTGCGTGATAATATTGGCAGATTGTACGGGACATGGTGTTCCGGGGGCATTGATGTCTGTTTTGGCCATTAGTACTGTAGAGAAAATTGTAAAACAGGAAAAGCTGCGGGAACCGGAAAAGATCCTGGGGCGCCTGAATGAGGATTTGTACGAGTTGTTTGGGAGCGATAAATCTGATGATTCGGTAAAAGACGGAATGGATGTTGTTGTGATAAACGTGAACCGGGAGAAAAAGGAACTCAGGTTCGCGGGGTCTAGAAATTCCATGTTGCGTGTATCGGGCAATAAGATGGATGAAATTCGGGGAAGTGCTATGCATTTGGGTTATCACCAAAATCACACCGACTTTAACCAAACCACTCTTCAACTTGATTCCGGGGAAATGATATATCTATATTCCGATGGTTTCTACGACCAAAAAGGAGGAAGCGAAGGGAAAAAGTTTTATCCCAAACGATTCCGGGAGTTGCTCAAAGACCTGGCTGCGAAGAAAGCAAATTTACAAGCCGCAGAATTGGAAAAAACCCTCACCAGATGGAAAGGCGACCGCGAACAAATAGACGATATATTAATCCTGGGAATCCGAATTTAATAGAGAGAAGAAAGACCTATGAAACCACTAAAAATTTCTGGAACCGACAACACCCCTCAGGTTGACCTTGACCTTGACACCGGAAACTATGTAATTCAGGGAGAAAGCCGACCGGAGAACGTTGCGGAATTCTACAAACCGGTAAAAGAATGGATCGAGAACTGGGGAGGCCAGTTGTATTACAGGGTTCAGCAGTTTAAAAGAGAAGAAAACCACCGGGTTAAATTCCGGTTTGAATATTTCAATTCTTCATCAGCCAAGTACATTATGGATCTTATTTTAAAGATCAACGAAATCAACACTTCGTCTGAAAAAATAAATGTAGAAATAGATTGGGTTTACGATGAAATGGATGAAGATATTGAACAGGCAGGCAGAGAGTTTGAGGAACTAACTTCGGTTAAGTTCAACTTCATTAGCAAGTAATTTGCTAATGATTACATTCCTTTTGAAAGACACCAACTGAGTCTACACCATCTTTCCATTTAGCCTGGCTCCAAAGCACATCATCTACCATTATACAGGTTAGACCGGGGTTTTGATTCGCAATAAAGGTTCGCATTTTGGCATTGTTTCCATTTACCGCATTTACAGAGGTTAATGATGGGTTACCGCTACACGAAAAGAAGCTGAGCAAGGGGTTGTGAGAAATGTTAAGGTTTGTAAGTCGGTTCTCATCACAGGTAAAGGTCTTTAAACGCTCATTTTTGCTAATATCAATGTTTGTGAATAGATTTCTGTCGCACTTAAAACTCTTTAACAGAGTATTATTTGACACGTCCAACTGAGACAACTGATTGTCTCTGCACAGTAACGTTTTGAGCATGGAATTGCTTACCACGTTAATACTACTAATCTTGTTGAGGTTGCATTTTAAATAATCCAGCTTTAGGTTCTTGGAAAAATCCAATGACCGAATCTCATTTTGAGCACAATTAAAGGAGTTCAACTCTAAATTAGAGCTTACGTCTACTGAGGTTAATCTGTTTTTGGTGCATTTAATAGATTTTAGCGCAAGGCCTTTTGATACATCGAGTTTTGCCAGCTGATTGAAGCCTACATCTAACTTTTCCAGAGCCGATGAATCCGGAACAACAAACTCCGTAAGCATATTGCCGTCGCAAAAAAGTGTTCTGAGCGAGGGCAGCCCAACGACAGATAAAGATTTTAGTTGATTGTAAGAGCAGCGCAAGCTGGTAAGGCTTGTATTGGCGCCGAGATTCAGTTCCGTTAGGTTGTTGTTTTCACACTTGAGACCTCTTAGCGAAGTAAAGGCTTCTATACCTGTGAGATCCGTGATTTTCAATTTTGCACAGCTAATGGTTCCGGAAAACTGCTTTGCCTCAGAAAGTTGTATTTCCCTGTCGCCATTCGTGTTGATGCGCGTGTCGTTAACCAGATAAGCTTTGAAACTGGAGTCCGGAATATTTACGTTTTGAGCAACCAAAGCCATACAATTGAGCAGAAGAAATACGGATACCAGAAGTTTCATTTACTGTGATTTCAAGTTGTAAAATAAAGATACGCGATTGCGGCAGATTAATTTCAATGTACGATGTAAGTGGCTTGCTTTACTGATGGCTCTAAATGAAGAAGGTATGTTTTATTTAGCGCTTCTAGTTACTTCCTCACTTCGTTCGGTCGTGAGCTCGTCGCAAGCTCCTCGGTTCTTGGGCGCTTCCTGGCGTCAGCCGCCCAAAACAGGCCAAACAAAAAATGCCCCAGCATTCACTGAGGCATTTTTTGTTTGGCGCTTCTTTGTTACCCACTCGTTTCACTCGTGGATGAGGTCGTCGTGCTAAGCACTCCTCAGTTCTTGGGCTGGCTCCTGGCGTCGCCCAGCACCAATCACAATAGCATAAAACACAAAAACCAGCACAAGGCTGGTTTTAATGTTTTAGCGCTTCTTCTTGGGCTCGAACCAAGGACCCTCTGATTAACAGTCAGATGCTCTAACCAACTGAGCTAAAGAAGCGTTTGTATGTTAACGACTACCGTCGGTTCCCCACCTCTTTAGCGAAGTTGCCCGTCCGCCGTAAAGGCATTGGAGGCGGAAGCTAAAGAAGCGTTTCAACCATTATGACGTGATCTCACTAGTCACATACTTGGTTGCGGACGGCAAATATAAAACTTTTCTTATTTGTGCCTTACCGAGAAGGGAAAAATCGAGAGAAGTAGTGGACATACCTTTAGATACACCTATTTTAGAAGTCAATGGCCGACCAAAAACCAGCACGAAAACCAGCAAAATGGCTCCGAATCAGCCTTATTTCACTAGCAGCTTTGTTTGTGGCGTTTGGTATTTTTATAAAATTCTTTCTACCAGATATTCTCAACGACCGGCTCCAACGCAAGTTAAACAACACCTTTCACGATTATTACAATATCGATTATGAGCAGATAGAGACCAAACTAGGTTTTGATGGCTTTCAACTGCTAATTTCCAGTCCGGTTTTTACGTCCGATACCGCCGACCAAGAGAAGAAGGGAATATTTCCAACGTTCTTTTTTGAAGCCGATCGACTGGAAATTAATCAACTTCCAATATGGGATTTGTTATTTAGTGAAAACATTGATGCAGGAAGTGTCACCCTCCAATCACCCCAATTAACAGTGCTTACTAATAGTGCCAACGATACTGTTACCCGTTCAATGCTTAAGCAGAATGTCGATGAACCTATTATTAAGAATCTCGGAATCGGTTCGTTGAAAATTCATGACGGACAGGTTACGCTCGCCCCTTTAATAGCACCAATTGATAGCTTATTCTCAGGGGCAGGCATAGAGCTTACCCTTTCGGGCTTTAATGCAAAACCTGAAAAACTTAAAGACGCTGAGTATATGACCGAAACATTCCGGAACGTCAAAGTCAAATCGAAAGGGGCCTTTTATAACCCGCCTGATGCCGAATATAGTTTTCTTATGGAAGGACTGGAAGCTGATTTCAAGGAACAAAGGTTGGTCTTTTACGAGGCGGCAATGCAACCTAAAGGTTCTATTTACGCGGTGGGCGATGAGTCCAGGTACAGGAAGACCATTGCAGACATTGTTTTTGAGGAAATGAAATTTTCACGACTGGATTACAAGAGTATTCTCATTGGCAAGAATTTGCACGCAGACAAAGTTGACATAACCAGCGCTGATTTCAAGCTATTAAGAAACAACAAGAAAAATTACAATGTAAATCAACCGGCTCCGTTAATTCCTGAATACGTGAACATGCTTGGCAAGGCAACATCTATAGACACCCTCGAGTTTAAAGAAACCGAGATAACTCTGGACATAATTACCCCGCACAGAGAACACTATTCTCAACTTGTAATTTCGGATGTGAACGCTATGGCGATTAACGTCGGGCACAGTAGCTTACGGACCGAAGAGATGTATCTAAAGCTTGAAGGAAGCATGATGGGAGTGGCATCAATGGAACTGGAAGCATGGTTTCCTGCCAATGAACCTGAAAAAAGCAAATATGCCGGGAGAATAGGCAAAATGAAGTTTTCCGTCTGGAACGATATTATAGGCCAGTTCATGAACGTAAGCGTTGATAGCGGAAGTTTAGACTACATTACTTTTGATGGAACCACCACGAAATACACCACAACAGGGAAGCTGACGACAAGTTATCAGAATTTGAAGTTTAACCTGTTCAGCTTAGATGATCAGGGGAAGAAGCAGAAAAAGTTTCTAACGGCCATAACCAATTGGCTTGTTAAAGATGCTCAGACCTATGAAGGAGAGGAGGCAATAGACTATCAGTTTACCAGGCAGCCCTATCAAGGTCAGGTGCTTTTATGGCTGGGAGGGGTTATGGATGGCCTCAAAGTAGCCATTTTGGGAAAGGAAATCGGGGGGCTAATCAAGCCGGAAGGACTGGGTCAGTAACCAGCCAATGTAATTACAGTGCAAAAGGGATGTTAACGCCAACGCTACAACGCCAACCCTCCAAATGATTAAGCTCCATGCTGTTGCCTAAATCAACAACATAGCCAGCCATTACGTAAAACAGACCGTAAAAAGAAAGCCCATATTCAGGTAGGAAGTACCAACCCTGGCGGGTTTTAAAGTCCGTTAAATAACCTAGTGAAACTTTGCCTCCGGTGTATGTGCCCAATGGACTGAAACCTCCCGAAACCCGAGGTCCGAAATAAAAGACATTTTCTTTCCATAAACCATCAATACCAATCGATCCGCTAATCCCCAACTCAATCGGCCCCCAGTCCAGTAAGCCAGAGGCTGTAGGTACTCCAAACACTCCTGTAGATACGTGAAAACCACTCCCGCTGCCTATATATCCTTCGGCCTTAACAAACAAAGGAATACCGGCAAACGCCGAATCAACAGGTGCAGGTTGGCTCAAGGGCTTCAGATGCACCTTTTCAAACCGAATTTTATCCGCAACAGGTTTAAATGCGACACTATCGGTTTTATATCCGGGTTTGGAACAGGTCATGATAATTTGGCTGGTGTCCGAGCACAAATTTTTGATTCTAACTTCTCCGTCGTCATTGCTAAGCCACTTGCCTAATTCTTTGTTGTTTTGTGTCAGAACAACAATTGCAGAGTCCAACTCCCAAACGGAATAATCACCATGATCACGAATGGTGACAGACAACGAAAAGTGAATTCCGTTGCAGTCCTGTGCCGCCACCGTGCTGCCAAATAAAGTGAACAGAAGTAGGATTAGGTAACGACGCATGTGGGAATGTACAACTAATTTGCTGCCGTTGCCGTGTAAATAGCTGTAGAAACAATACCTTTGCAGCCAATATTGAAAACAGTACAATGAGTTTATTGAGTATCGGTACAATGGCTTTTGATGCTATTGAAACACCATTTGGAAAGACGGATAAAATTGTAGGAGGTGCCTGCACGTATATTGCTTTGGCAGCATCTTATTTTGTGAAGGAATCAAGGGTGGTTTCGGTAGTTGGGGGGGATTTCCCCAAAGACCGACTCAAAGATCTGGAGAATAGAGGAGTAAATCTCGACGGTCTTCAAATCAAGGAAAACGAGAAGTCTTTCTTCTGGTCAGGAAAGTATCATACAGATATGAATACGAGGGATACACTGGCAACGGAGCTCAATGTATTGGAAACGTTCGACCCGATAATCCCGGAGTCCTATCAAACCGGCACGGAGTATTTAATGCTTGGTAATTTGGCGCCCGCTGTACAGATGCAGGTGTTTGAAAGACTGAATAATGCACCGAAATTAGTAGTTCTGGACACGATGAACTTCTGGATGGATATTGCCATGGATGACCTTAAGAAGGTGCTGAAACATGTCGATATTCTTACTATCAACGACGAAGAAGCCCGTCAACTTTCCGGACAGTATTCTTTGGTAAAAGCCGCAGATATTATCCGTCAAATGGGGCCGAAATACTTAATTATCAAGAAAGGGGAGCACGGAGCGCTTCTGTTTCACGGTGAGAACGTCTTCTTTGCTCCGGCTCTACCTCTTGCTGAGGTGTTCGATCCAACCGGAGCAGGCGATACGTTCGCAGGAGGATTTATTGGTTATTTGGCGCAGACCGACGACCTGTCATTTGACAATATGAAAAGGGCGATTATTTATGGAAGCGCACTGGCGTCATTTACGGTGGAGAAGTTCGGTACCGAACGCCTTGAGGGTTTAACCAGAGAGGAAATTGAGCAACGTGTAGATCGGTTTGTCAAGCTGGCACATTTTGAAATGAATGTAGCCACTGTTTAAGGGGGTTAGCTTTACTCGTTTACCGTAAAATACACCAGCACCGCAGGCACTGTTACTGATAAAAATGTAGTAACCGTATTGATCACTTCCGTAGGCCGAATCTTCTTTTTCTTCATTTCGGTGCTAACAGCTTCATCGCGGGTTTCGATGTTTTGAACGATATTCGAGGTGTCAACCTTAACCAGGCACTCTTTGAATACACCATCTACCTTCAAGCCACGGTTTCTCTTAAGTCCGGGTTTTACCGTCTTTATCTCTTCAGTTCGATATTTATAGAGAAATACGGTAGATACAGAGTCTATGGATACCACATCATTGGGTTCCATTTGTAACACAGTATTTACCGAGTCTAAAGGCACACCAACGTTTAGTGCCAACACATCTGCTTGCTTGGCATAAGGGGGATACTGAAGAACACAACTTTGAAAGAAAACAAGCGTAACGAGAGTTAACCCACCAACAAACCAGCGCCGCTCCTTCATTTCAGATTACTCCGCTTTTTTCAGAGTCGTGTAAACCTTGATTTCAACGTCTTCGTGTGTTACTCCTTCGTGCTTCTCTGAGCAGGCTTCCGAGATAGCTTCAAAGCCAGCAACGGCCAATGGACCAAAGTCTTTCAAGCTGGCAATTGTTCCGAGCATCTTTAAGTTGCCATCAGTCATCACCTCACACGACATTTCAAGAGGAAGTGTCATTCCCGCCATGGTAACATCCACAATTGCCTGTCCGTCAGACACGCTCTTAATTTCACCAGTAATCACCGGGGTTTCCATTTCACCAAAGAGAAACTTTGCAAGCTTTCCATCACGCGTTGTGTCGCCCGAAGCAATGCTTTCAGTATATATTTCGAAAGTTACCCCTTCCATTGCTTTTGAAGCGTCGGGCCCAGGTGTAAACCCACTTACAACGATGCTATCAAACCATCCTTGTACACCGGCTTTTGCTTCGAGTTTGTAACCAGTCCATTGCACCTCTGTAGTGGAGTGATCGTATTCCCAATTAACTCCCGATTTTGTTTCAACAGTGCTTGTTTCAACTGTAGTTGTAACGAGTTCAGGATTCGTATGGTTGGTGTCGCTGCACGAGAACAGTAAGGTTGCACCAACCATTGTAACAGCAAAGAATGTCTTCTTCATAATTATTCGAAATGAATTAAAACTTGATTTTTATCTACCGCTTTTCCTTTTTCAATTTCCACACTTTTAACCACCGCATCACCGGGAGATTTTAGGATGTTCTCCATTTTCATGGCTTCAAGGATCATTAGTGGATCATCTTTTTTCACAGTGGTTCCGGCATTTACCATTACATCTAAAACCAATCCAGGCATCGGAGCTTTAAGATTTTTAATCTTTTTGGTCGCCCCGGCACCCATGCCCATGCTCTTCAAAAGACTGTCATACTGGTCTTCAAGTTGAACGGCATACTTATTACCATTTATAAGCAAGGTCAGCAGTTTTTCGTCCTTTTTATGTTCTAAAACTCGCACATTGTAACTGCTGTTATGATGGATGACGTGGTATCCCCCGTCGCCATCTGGCAGGATATTCAATCCTTGAATTTCCGGGGAGTCCGACGAAATTTCCTGACTGTCTCCTGAATTGACTTTTACCTTATACAAACCAAAGAATTTGTGGTTGGACGCCTAAGTTATACATATTCGCTCATATACCAAGAGCAAGCACGTGCCTAACGGATGAAAAGATGAGACAACATTTAGTAATTGTAGAAGAAGTTCTACAACGGTCATACTGGCAAAAAACACGGAGCATCGTGAAAACCTTTAAGGGACGCTGCTTCTGTAGGTTTGTGATGGTTACGGTACGCCCTTTGGGGTATTATGCCTGAACCAATTTGACTTACGATTATGACAATTTTTGAAGCACTACGGAAAGACCATGATTTGCAACGCGAACTTTTAAAACAACTTGTCAGCACTAGTGGCGACACGACTTTACGCCGCAACATATTTGAAAAATTAAAACAAGAGCTAAAACTTCATGCTGATGCAGAGGAGCGGTATTTCTATAAACCATTAATTGATTCCGACCTTACCCAGGATCATTCCAGACATGGCATTGCCGAGCATCACCAAATCGATAAAACGATTGAGGAACTAGAGGAAATGGAGTTTGACTCCACAGGTTGGCTTACTGTGGCAAAGAGGCTACAAGAACAAGTATTGCATCATCTTCAGGACGAAGAACACAAAATTTTTCAGCTGGCAGGAAAAGCTCTCACGGAGAAAAGCAAATCAGATTTGGCTGAAGGTTATATGGAAGAGATGTCTGATACCAGATATGGAAAAAAGGCATCTTAGTAGGAGAACGGGAAAAGCAATGCAATAAAAAAAGGGCGAATTTATTCGCCCTTTTATATGCCCGGTTGAATAATGGTTATGCAGCTTTATTCATTTGCTGCTGAATGGTTTCAAGTTGCTCAATTGCTCCGGCAATTAGCTGTCTTTGTTTGAGGAGCTTCTCAGTAAGATAATCAGGGATTTTTTCATCAATCACCTCATCATAGGTTTCCAGAGCAGCTTCCTCTCCTGTGAGTGCATGCTCTATAATTTTGGCATCGCTCTCTTCGCCGAAGACAGATTTTAGTTCCAGCCAATTTCGGTGCAGGTCACCACTTAAGGTGCCGGCATGTTGGAAGTGTGCTCCTAGCCTTCTGGCTTCTTCTTTCAGCTGTTGAACAAATAGGCGCCTTTGCTGGGCTAGTCGTCGGTACAATGTGGCCAGTTCATCATCTGAAAGGTGTTCAGCTGCAGAGTCGTAACCCTGCGCTCCATCGTGACAGATATCGGCCAACGTTTCGAGTTTTATTTTTACTTCTAAGTCCATTGGTTTAATTTTTACAGGTTATCAATGAAGTCCTTGATTTTTTCTTTAGACTCCCCTGTTTTCTCCTGAATTTTTCCAATCAACTCATCCTCTTTGCCCCGCTCGTATAGCAGGTCATCATCCGTTAAATCGGCATATTTTTGCTTTAATTGACCTTTTAACTGGTTCCAGTTTCCTTTAATCTTATCTGTAGTTGCACTCATATCTATATGTTTTTCGGTTAAAATTTGATTTCACCTACATCTAATGCAAGGATCACGCTAGGAACTATAACTAGCTATAAAACAACACCTTAAGGCTGATGTCGGCAGAAGCAAAACCACCCGGTGTAGAACTGCATTCCCAATAAGGTGAAAAAAGACCACAGCAACGGCAGTTACTACCGCACATCCAAATTAAGTAAGCCACAGCCGCCATTTTTCACATATTTGCGAGACTAATAGAAAGTGTATGAAAAAGGTTTGGCTATTCCCTATTGTAATACTGGTTATGGCGGGTTGTAAAACCAGGCAAGCTGCCTCAGAAACAAGTGATGATAACACGACCGATGAGCAGATCTCGTTATTCGAACAACTCATGGCGGAGGAGAGTAAGGAGGAACCCCCCGTTCGCCCGGTATATCAGGAATCGGAAAAGCGTGTCAATGATTTACTGCACACAAAGCTGGAGGTTAGCTTTCTATGGGAAACCAAACAACTAAAGGGTAGAGCGGAGTTAACCTTTCAACCGTACTTCTATGAAACAGACTCACTGGTGCTGGATGCCAAGGCGATCGAAGTATCCGGCGTTTGGTTGATGAATAAAGATCAGTTAGGGAAAGCGCTGAAACATACCGCCGATGGCAAATTCATTAGAATACAACTGGATAAGCCTTACACTCGGGATGAGCAATACACGGTTCGGATTGATTATATGGCGAATCCGGAGAAGGTGGCGCAGGAGGGGAGTTCGGCTATTACCTCTGCTAAGGGACTCTACTTCATCAACGCCGATGGAAGCGAAGAGAACAAACCCACTCAAATATGGACGCAGGGGGAAACAGAAGCCAGCAGCTGTTGGTTTCCAACCATTGATGCTCCAAACGAAAAAACCACCCAGGAGATTTACATCACGGTAGATGAAAAGTATAAATCGCTTTCCAACGGTTTGCTGGTGTACTCTACTCCAAATGGCGATGGCACCCGAACTGATTACTGGAAAATGGACAAACCTCACGCTCCATATCTGTTTATGATGGCTATTGGAGATTTTGCGGTAGTTGAAGATAGCTGGACTCGATCCGACGGTTCGCAAATGGCCGTAAACTATTACGTCGAGAAAGAGTATGAGGAACACGCGAAGGCCATTTTTGGAAAAACACCGAAGATGATTGGCTACTTCTCTGATTTGCTCGGAGTAGAATATCCATGGGCGAAATACCATCAGGTAGTTGTACGGGATTACGTTTCGGGAGCAATGGAAAATACCACTGCTGTAATTCATGGAGAATTTTTACATCAAACTACTCGTGAAATCATCGATGGCGGGAACGAGTCCATCATTGCGCACGAACTATTTCACCATTGGTTTGGCGATCTGGTGACCTGCGAGTCCTGGGCTAACTTACCACTGAATGAATCATTTGCCAATTATAGCCAGTTCCTTTGGGATGAGTATGAGCACGGTAGAATGGAGGCTGACATGAATGCCTATGCTGAAATGGAAGGATATCTACTTTCCTCCCAGCAGCAGGGTTATGTGGATATGATCAGGTTTAATTATGAGAACAAAGAGGAGATGTTCGATGCCAACTCCTACAACAAGGGTGGGCGGATTTTGCATATGCTTCGCTCTTATATCGGAGACGATGCGTTTTTTGAGTCGTTGAAAAAGTATCTGAACGATAATGCCTACCAGGCTGCCGAAATTCACGAACTAAGACTGGCATTTGAAGAGGTTACCGGTGAAGATTTGAATTGGTTCTTTAATCAGTGGTTCTTAGATAAAGGTCATCCGAAACTAAAGTTCTCACAGTCCTATTCACCGGAAGAAGGCAAGTTGTATGTATACATAGAGCAAAATCAAAATTTTGATGAAGTACCATTGTATAAGTTGCCTATCCACATCGAGGTTTATGCAAACGATAAAAGGAATCGACACATTGTTTGGGCGCAGAACGTTGCGGACACTTTCGTCTTCGATTTACCTGTGGCACCACAATTGGTAAACGTAGATGCTCAGAAGGTAATGTTGTGTGATAAAGAGGACATCAAGCCAATCGAACAGTGGATTTATCAACTAGACCATGCGCCTCTGTATTTAGACAAGAAAGAGGCCATTCAGCACGTTGGAAAATCAAATACCGAAGAAGCTAAGAAGGCCATAGAAAGGGCCCTAAAACATCCGTTTTGGCACGTGAAAGTAATGGCTTTAAGCAAGGCTCGAAAGGCAATCCGATCGAATAAAGACGGGTTAAAGCCGGTAGTAATGGCCATGACCAAAGACGAACATCCACAGGTTCGGAAGGCCGCACTAAAAGCACTTGGTAAATATTGGGAGGGAGACACGGATCTACAGCCTGTGTTTGAAAAAGCGCTGGAAGACGAGTCTTACGCGGTTATGGCTGAAGGTATAGAAGCGCTGGCCGATGTAGACAAGAACAAGGCAATGACCCTGGCCAAACAATATGAAACCGATGCCGGTGGGGCAGTGTCTTCTGCAATTGCCAGAATCTATGCAAAGTACGGAGGCAAAAGCGAGCATCAGTTTTTTCTGGATAAAATCGCCAGTACTACAGGGTTCTCAAAGTATGGTTTGCTTCAAACTTACAACACTTATCTCATGAAGCAGGATGAGAAGGAGATAGAGAAAGGATTGAAGATATTTGAAGATGTTGCGCGAAACGGAAGCCCATGGTTTCTGAAGTTATCAGGCTATCAGCTACTAAGCAATGCAGCTAAAACTTATGATGAGATTGCAGGAGAGCATAAAACGGACTACAACCAATTTATGGAGGCTGGTAAAACCATGGAAGCCGCTTCAGCGCAGCAAAGTCAGATAAAAGCCGAAAACAAGGCCGAGGAAATCCGCAAACTTGTTGAAAGCATTAAGGCAGACGAGACGGATCCAAATGTGCTCCAGTATATCAACTATTAGAGCTCTTCCTGCCGATTAACGGCTACAGCCATTTTATCTGGTTTTGCTAACCACTGTACTTAGCACTCCACCTGGGGTATATGCCTTTACCATATATAGACCTGTATGAAAATGCGCTAAATCTAAGGTTACCTGATTCGCATTTACGGGTTGAGATAGAAGCAGCTTTCCGTGCATGTCAAAAACCTGCACCTGTTCGATTAAGTCATTGTTTATTTTTACAGTTAGCTGATTCTGGAAGGGGTTGGGAAATACGCTCGCCTCGAACTCCAAATTGTCCAGGCTGGCAGGGCCTCCGAAAAGCTGTGCCGAACTATTGGATCTGGACGAGTTGAAATCGCCAACAGCTTTTGTTGCCTGGCACACCGAGGGTGCTGAAATCAGAATTGCATAGGCAGCCCCTCCGGATGGCACATTAAAATCTGTATACGTAAAATTAGAAGTAGGAACAGAGTCGATTACCTGCCAATTTCCTGTAAAATTAGAGTCGCGTAAGATGTAGTAGAAGCTGTAACTAAACCCTTCGTAATCATCCCAAATAAGGTTCACCTCTCCACCAATCCCTGCACTTGTGGTAAGATGTATGGTTTCATGATGGGCACTTTGAGCACTTTCGTTACCGCAACTGTCCAGGGCAGAAATTTTATATCTATAAGAAGTAACGCCAGGGTCAATTCCAAACGAGTAGTCTACAAATTGACTGAGGCTATCCTGGGGGACGTATCCGACCGGCGTGTAAATGCCAACAATGTTTCTGTAAATCCGGTACCCCTGAATATTATCGGAAGTATCTTTTGCCCATACCACCGTGTTTCGATTACTGGAATCAACCGTTATCAAACAAATTTGAATATCGTTTACAACGACGTCAATTTCTACCGAGTCGGTGATTTGACAATTATTAGAGTCGGTAACTAAAACCGAAATGAATCCGGGAGAAAGGGAGTCCGCAATAGCGCCCGAATCACCATTCGACCAGGTGTAGTTATACCCTGCGGAACCACCTGTGGCCATTACTTGTGTCCACCCGTTATTGCCATTGCACGTAGTGCCCGATGTATTGAATGCAAGATCTATTTGTGCTGGTTGGTTTACCGTAATGAGTTGAGATGTAAGGCAGCCTCTGTCGTCAAATACATTTACGAAGTAGTTCCCGCTAAACAAACCGAGACTGGTTGGAGTCGTTTGGCCATTACTCCAGGAATAAAAATATGGGGCTGTTCCTCCCGTGGCGACTGAGGCTGCTTCTCCATCTCCAAATCCATAACAGCTAGGTTCGGTAATAGAAACAGCTAGAGTTAAGGGAGGGGGTTCGGAGATAGATGCCGAATCGGTGATTTCGCAAACACCATCATTGCCAACCACGGTTATAATATAAGTTCCCGGACTTAAATCATCTGTTAGCGCTGTAGTATCTCCGTTAGACCAGGAATAGCTATATGGGCCAACACCTTCGTTTATCTGATCAACCTCAATTTCTCCATTGTTTTGGCCGTTGCATTGAACGTCGGAAGCAGAAAGCGACAGGCTGGGCGAGGTATAATTGAAATTGAAATTATAATCAAGGCTCGAGTGGGTAAAAGAGGTGTCGTTGTATCCGGTTGAAGTTGATATGACGACGGGGCTTCTGGTCACGCTATCCAGCGACGAGGAAAAAGGATGAATGAACTCTCCATGACAGTCATTGGTGTTTCCGGTAGAGTCTGTGCGAATTAATACCGCATTGAACATAGAGAAAAGGCCGGCTTCTTCACGGCCTGAAAAAATGAAATGATCTCCAACCTGGTTGAAACCCTCTAGCAGGTAATTGCTGGAATACCCATAAAGCTTAGTTGTTACGTTCGTTCCGGAGCTATCAAAATGAAGAAGGGCCATATCATTTATGGGAGTGGAAATCGAGCCGTTGTATCCTCGGTATAGTCTGGCTCCCACATAAACCTGATCGTTTTTTGCCGTTAACACAGGTGTGGTCAAAGCCCCGATTGGAGCGAGTCCTGAATTGTGCTGGTAACCGTGTTGGTAATTCCCTAGAGTGTCTATGTCCATAAGCACCAGGTCTCCGCCCGTATTACCAGCAACTGTGTAACGGTTAGCATGGGCCACAATAGAAACCGGAGTGGCATTTATCCAAGGGAAGGTATAGTTGTAAGACCATTCAACCGCTCCGCTTAAATTAAGCTTGGTAAGGTTGGTAGGATAACCGCCGCTCACATAATCACCATAAGAAAGAACACAATATCCCCCATTGGGTGCCGGAACAACATCAAGTCCGCTATCCGTGCCATTAAGAACGGTAGTCCAGTTTACGTTACCATGTCCATCCATATTAATTACATATGCGGATTGACCACCTGACGAGAAGATATTCGTTCTTGCAACAAGAGCAAGGGTGCTGTCCGCGCCGATACAGATGTGCCCATATCCGGTAGTGTGAAACACTTTATTCCAAATGATATTCCCATGCTGGTCAAGCTTGGCAATGAACGTGTCTCCAGAACCATAAAAGTGAGTTATGCCCGCTACGTAGTAACTACTGTCAGGCCCTCTTATAATATCCTTGGCCGTCACAGTTTGGTCAAATTCAAATTCCTTAGACCAGATGGTGTCACCATTGGTCATTTGATTAGCTACCAATAGTCGCTGCCCAGAGCTTATGCGATAACCGATTACCACCTGCGCCCCGTCAATTGACTCGCAGGCACCAAGACTTGCAGAATGGATCACTTCGTTATGTGAAGCTTGATAAACCTGACACAGAATTGGGGAGCTAAGAGCGGAATAACAGAAGACTAGCAAGAAGCAGGTATTTCGACACGGGCAGATTAAATTCCTCATGACTGAATAATTTTAGCCTGGCTAATTTGGGAGAGTTGTCAATTTGGTGATAGTAAAAAAACGACAGGTTAACTCAAGCGGTTGTCCTTCTCTTTGAGTGAGGCCTATAGCGGTTAAACAAGAAAGCCGGTACACTTCAGAATCTGCAAGGCTGATATTTTCTGCTATCTTTAAGGTCATTACTATCGCCGATGCGTTTACTTAAAATTCTGCTGTGCGCCCTTTCTGTGTTGGCGATTCACAGTACAAATGCTAAATCCGGGTACTTTATTGAGGAGATTTCTGTTGCCCGGAATTTTGAGTTTTACAAAATTCTTGGAGGAACCTATACTAAAGCAACAATTCGGAGATCAGATCACCTGAGGGCATCCTACTTTGAAAGCAAAATGTGGAATGTTATCGACCAGGAAGACATTTTTCTTGGTTACCGGCAACGTGATGATAACACGGTCTACATGAAAATTAACGTAGATAGTTTACATCTGGAGATGAAGAATATGTCGGTTGGCTTTGCAGAAGCTTATACGTTTTATGGAAGGGTTGCTATTACTGACTATCGGAATAATTTATTGCACACCATTACAATTTCACCGGATCAATTTCGCTTCGAGGACAAGGTAAAGGTGTTTGACGAGAACTTTCAGCATTGGATTCGACCGGTTACCAATGAATTCCCTCAACACATTGCTGATGCGTTGGTTGGAAAAATAATTGAATTAATCGATGAATTGGAGGTAAAAGAATCTCCGGATGTACCTAAATTGAAGTTACAGTCTTTCGGAACCGCTAATGCTCTTCAAGGCCCTTTTGACGAAGAGTGGAATAACAACATTATCGGTATTATGAGGACAGGAGGAGATCCTATAGTTTCGGCTACTTTGATAGATGCTAACGGGCACTTTGTGTGTGATTATAAGATGATTCACAATATAGATGAACTGAAAGCCATTACTTTAAACGGAGACACGGTTAATGCCAGGCTGGTTTCTGTAAACAAGAGCTGGGACATTGCCCTGGGCGTTTTGGAAAAACCCTCGTCGGGAAGAGACTTTGTCTACTCCGAAGGTAAAAAAATTGGTCAGCAAGTATTTGTCCGGGGCATCACAGGAATTGAAGGTGTGCCAGTGCTCTGTGCAGATGGAGAACTGGTTTCAAAATTAAAACGACAGGACAAAGAGGTTTTTATTACGAATGCAGGGTTTTCCGGAAACTTCACCGGCGCTCCGGTGTTCTCTGAAACAGGCGAACTGTTGGGCATAGCAGTGGTTAACGGGCGTGAGGGCGGAGAACAAACATTTGCGTGTTTACCCATGGCAATTATTACAGAAGTTTTAAACCTCGAAACAGAATGAAACGATTTAAGCATAGCTGGATAGGGGTTTTTGCAGTGCTGGTAATGGCAAGCAGCTGTACGGTTACAGCCACAAAGACGTATAAGGTGAGCGCCTCTCTTGACAACGACACCAGAGCTTATTTGGTGGCGAGCGAACCCAATGTTTGGTTAGACACGCTCACCTACGACGATGATGAAGCGCATTTTCTTGGAGAAGGAGAATTTCAAACCAAGTTTTTAAGCCGCGGAACACTCAAATACGGAGGGTATTCCATTGTACTTGAAAAGCCAGGGTGTTATCCAAAGGTCTACAAGGCCTACGAATTGGCCCGAGGCAGCGTGGTTTATTTAGAGAAACCAAGTTTTGTGGAAAGAGACCCTCTACAGTGCCCGGTCGACATTGATATCAATGACGTTGAGATTGGTTACGCAAGTTCATGGTCTACAAACAATATGGCCACAGGAAGGTTAGTTCCTGGCTACCATACCGGCTATTCTTATGGAGAAGATTACGTTTCTGAGGAAGAGCAGGAGAAGGCAATTCTTGGGTTTATTACCCAGACGTTGTTGATTGCCAAATCAGAAAACAACAATGACTCCATACAGATTCCTGCTTTGCGCTTAAACATGGAAATCGAATTTTTCACAAAGTCTCAATATGGATATTATAGCTACTATCAGGAGCCTCTTGTAAAGGTAGAACTGGTTTTAAAGAATAAGGCCGGAGAGGAAATCGCCACGGTCACAAAAGAGCATAAATTAATGGAAGAAAGTTTTTTGATTGCTCTTACCGAGGATGTGGAGGAACTTATTAAGGAGGTTCCATTTGACGATGTTGTAAACGATTATATAAGAAACCTACAAGTTGAAAAAGATGAATGGGCACAGAAGGACATTCAGCGTAGTAAGAATTCATCGGCACAAATGCATGATGGAGTAGTTACAATTACAACCAAGGGGGGGCATGGCTCAGGAGTCATTATTTCTGATGATCTTATTTTAACCAACCACCATGTGGTAGGGGACGAAGAGGAAGTTGCAGTTAGGACTCCTAATGGAACTACCTACAGGGCGCTGTTGATTCGTACGGACCCATACTATGACATCGCATTAATCAGAGTAGTTAAGGGTGGTTTGCAGGACATGGCCGTTCCGGTAAGCACGGCAGACTCGATTAAGGTGGGTGAAATAGCATATTGTGTTGGTTCGCCATTGGACGTCAGACTGGATGGTAGTGTTTCAAGAGGCATGATAACCGGGTTGTTCACAAAGGGAGCCAAGAGGCACTACGTTGTAAGCGCTAGTGTAAACGGCGGTAATTCGGGAGGAGCCCTGCTGAATGAACAAGGCGAACTTATCGGAATTGTAAAGGCCAAAATGACAGGGAATCGCGTAAAGAATATTGGCTTTGCCATTCCTGTAGCAGACATTGAAAAAAGTTTGAACCTTAAATTCCTCAGCACCCATGAATAGAATTTGGTTAATAATAGTGGTATTGGTTCTCACCTCTTGCGGTTCAAGAATAAATAACTCGGTATTCTATGCCCCGGAAGAAGGAATGGTAGCCCTTTCAGGAAGGGTGATGGCCAGTGACGGGAGATCAAGCTACGGAGAAGATTACAAGAGAAAGAAGCCCCAGCAGCTTGAAATCCAAAAAAAGGGACATAAAACCAAATATCAGATATGGCATGGAACCAAACCCAATGTATGGGCATTCGCCGAGATGATCGTTCAGCCATTGGTTGTGTACATGTACCTGAATCAGGTTGAAGGGGGAGAAGGACCTGGGGTAGCGGCATTAGCGGGATCAACTTCATTAATCGGCGTGGTAGATTTAGCGCAAACACCAAAAATGGTTCCAGATGAAAAAATGCACTTTGAACTGGAGCCTTTACCAG
The DNA here is from genome assembly GCA_965267315.1 of Parvicellaceae bacterium. GTDB lineage: Bacteria > Bacteroidota > Bacteroidia > Flavobacteriales_D > Parvicellaceae. The sequence goes on along the minus strand of OZ253949.1, from coordinate 807,118 downwards.
CATTTGATACTGTTAAAAGTACGCTTTCGGTTCAGCGGTTGTATTTAGACACAAACAACATTGGTACTACCAATTATTGGTATAAGAGCAGACGTTCGTTTAGATCAAATGTTCCTTATGATACCAGTGATTACAACTATTTTAATGCATTTAGTGAAGGCTGGGCACTTGAAAAGATGAACGATTTCTGTGAGTATGTTGGTTTGTATGACACGGCAGAGCTTAACCTTTCCAGTTATCAGGATCTTAGTGTGTATGCTACCCTTACAGACTACAAGGTCTATTACATTAATCTGGATAGAGACGACATCGGAAAATTTATGACTTTATCAGTAGACTATTCCGTGAAAGACCGATGTGGAAATGAGGTATTTAGAAAAACCATCGAATCATCTTCAGGGGAATTTATGTTGATGTACTCGAATAACTATCTGTTTAACGACGCGATTGACTACTCCATGATGGCTTTACTTAAAGAGCCAGAGGTTAACAAGATGATAGTACAGCAATCAAGTTGTACCAAGCAGGTGGGTGTAGGAAGCCCTTCAAAAACACTTAGTACACTCGATTATGATCAGCTACAAGAGAGTTGTTTTAGGCTGGAGACCAGATTTGGAGCCGGGATTGGGATTCCGGTTGGACAGGATGGGTTGGTAGCCGTTAGCCACAGTGCCTTCGACGTGATTGAGGATACACTGGCGCTCCAGCCGATAGGTGTTGGTAAAAAATACATGGCCGAAATGGTTGAAGAATCAATGATGCAGGACTATGTTTTGTTGAAAATCGACACGACCTTTGAAGAAGTTTTTTCGGTAGCCGGGTTTAGCCAGTACAAAATGAACAGAAAGCAAAATCTTTCAGCAATCGGATTTACCGAGATGTTGGAGGCTTTTAGCGTTGCTAAAGGTTGGGTTGGAGCCTTTCGTCAAGAACACGATTATCCTTTAGTTCAATTAGACATTGATGCCAACACCATGTACTTCCCTGCTGTGTTTAATGAGAGAGGGCAGCTTCTGGGGTTCGTGAATGCCAGCCTAAAGAGTGCGTCGGTTGAGGGTATTTCTTTTATGAGGCCGATAACGGATTAGCTCACTAGGCATGCTTATATTATAGATTTCGCGGAAAGCATTATTTTGTATGATCTAAAGACAGATTGTAGTACTTGGTCTGTAAACACTATATTTATATAGTTAACAGAATAATGATATGAGAACTCTTTCTCTTTTGGTATTTGTTGCATTTCTAGGCAGTTCGGGGTATTCGCAACACTTTATCCGTACCAATACACTTGGCTACCTATACGGGAACCCGGGAATGGCATATGAACATGTGATTCAGAGTAGATTAGGTTTAGGACTGGAGGCAAACTTCAATTTGTTTCAATGGACGAACGAAGACATTAACGGAGAATATCGGGGCCGCAGACTTACTCCTGAAGTTCGGCTGTATTTCAGAAAACAAGACTCCGCAACAACCAAAGTTTTCAATCCATACCTTGGCCTGTACTGGCAAAACAGAAAGGAAGAGTACGATGATACTTGGACTTACATGGTAAATGATTCAACCACCGCAAATCGTGCTACTACAACTACGCTTAGGTCAGATGCTATCGGAGCCACTTTTGGGGCGAAGCTAATTTTTCAAGGCAGCTTTTATATGGATATTGGTTTGGGCTTTGGCCCTTACCTGAATTTTGAGGAAAGAAAAATCAACCCCTTTGGAGGAGAAGACACCATACTCAAGGACATCAAATACGAAAAGGCGGATTTACGAAGAATACACATGCGGGTTCTCGCTGCTATCGGGTTTAGATTTTAATGCCCAACCGAGCATGGGTTAGAAAGGCAAGCCTGGCCTAGCCTAATCAATGCGCTGCATGAACCCATACCATAAATATCTCCACCGGGTTCAATTCCCAGTTTTTTTCGTAGTCGCTTTCGTGCAGTCTTTACACTTGCGGGTTCCACTTGTCTGCTCATAGCAATTTCTTTGGTGTTCAGATTCAGCCTGATCAACCCGCGTAACTGACGTTCGGATGCCGTTAAGTTGGTAAACTGTTCATCCAATTTCAGATAAAACTGCTTGTTCACATCCTTCATCTGCTCTACCAAATCTTCTTGCTTCCAGTCTAACAGCAGTCCCTCGGTAAGCCAGGCCTGTACCTCCGTAATTTTTTCATCATGAGTCAGATTCGATAATCGTTGTTTGAGTTCCTCCATCCATTGCCGTTTTCGGGTAATTTCAAGAGCGAGCAATGAAACATCCTTCTCTTTAAGTTGTAGTTTCATGGTAAGTTCTGCTTCAACGGATTCCTTGAGCTGCTTTTCCGTCTCGAGCAACTCTGCACTTCCGGTCGCTAGTTGAGACATTAACAAGGTTTTTTGCCGCTTTTTTCGGGCATATAGAATCACGAAAATGAGGGCCAGTCCGCCTAAAATACTAGCACACGTGAAAAACAACACCAACATTTCCTTAAGCTGAATCGTTCGGGTTGAGATTACCTCCGCCATCCAAGAAATAATTAGCAAATTACTTTCTACCAAAGTCTGCCGGAATTTCTCCCCAGGCTTTGGTTTCCCATTTTAATATGGGGTTTCTGAAACTGTTGGAGTGAAGCCATTTTTCGGCCCTGGCAATCAAATTAGCTACCTCCGGAGAAGGTTTTTGATTCGTACGGCAGCGTTTCGCTCTGATCCAACCCATGGCAATTTTTGAATCCGAGTAAATAGGCATAGTGTGGAATTTTTCGTCTTTCTCGCGCTTGAAGGCAGCCAGCGCATGAACCAGGGCCAGAAACTCTCCAATATTATTGGAGCCGCCCTGGTAAGGCCCCATTCTGAATACAACGTGCTCTTTGTTAAAGGTCCAAACCCCCTGGTATTCCATTACGCCGCTGCCGTTACAGGCAGCATCAACGGCCAAACTCATTTCGATAGGGTCGCCAATACGCTTCACTTCCGCCTCGGTCAGGTCACGGGTCTTTTTGTAGTCGCCTTCTTCGTAGTTTGATGGCCCTTCCATAAAAGCCCTTTCAGCTAGTTGCTTACTACCAAATGTTTTGAACTTAGGACTCTTAAAGCCAGTCATTTGTTTACGCGCCTCGTCCCAATCATCGTAAACACCCGGTTCGAAACCCGCCCATACCACATAGTAATATTGCTTTTTTTTCTTCGGTTCAGATTTAACCGAGTCGGGATCCCTAAATGCTTTTTCGGCCTCCTCTCGGCTTTTAAAAGACTTGAATTTGGCATTTTTGTACCCCTTAATTTGCAGCTGAGTATCTGCCCAACTTGTATAGATACCTGGCTTGTGCCCTTCCCAAACAACATAGAACTTTTTATCCGCCATGTCCAGTTGTTTCTCCACTTTCCAAAACTCCCAGCATGTGATGTAGGTTCTCGGTAAACAGCTTTACGGCAATTGCCAGAAGAATAATTCCGAAAACTTTTTTAATGATGGCAATTCCACCCTTGCCAAGCAGCTTCTCAATTCTGCGGGTAAGTTTCAGTACAATAAAAACAATTAGCATGTTCACCACAATGGCAACCAGTATGTCGGAAATTTCATATTCGGCGCGCAGGGAAACCAGGGAGGTCATCGAGCCCGCACCGGCGATAATAGGAAACGCCAATGGCACTACCGATGCTACCTTTGGCGAAGGGTCTCCTCCCTCATCTTTAAAAATAGAAATACCCAAAATCATCTCCAGAGACATGAAGAAAAGAACAAAGGAACCCGCTACCGCAAATGATTGCGTATCTAACCCGATGACTTTCAGAATAGACTCCCCCAGAAACAGAAAGCACACCATAATGCAGAGAGCGACAATCGTTGCCCGCATCGGAAAAATCTGACCGCCCGCTTTTTCCTTGATACTAATAATTACAGGGATTGACCCAACAATATCAATTACCGCGAATAGCACCATTGTGGCAACCCCAATACTCTTTAAATCGAACTCTATACCGAGTATGCTTAACATGATAGATTCTCTATTACTTGTTTAACAACTAAGGGAAAATGTTCCTTTTCCAGGGTGCGTATTTTTCCAAAAACGTCTTCAGCACTATCTGTTTTGGCAACCTCACATTTAAATTGAGCAATTATTGCACCCTCATCGTAATGTTCATTGACATAATGCACAGTAATTCCGGTTTCCTTTTCGCCGGCCTCAACAACAGCCCGATGAACATTCATACCGTACATACCTTTGCCCCCAAACTTGGGTAAAAGTGCAGGGTGAAGATTAATGATTCTACCGCGAAACTGATCTACCAGTCGTTTCGGGAAACGAAGTAAAAAACCGGCTAAAACAACAAAGTCCGTGTTTGTAGCTTTCAGGAATGTGTCCACAAGGTCTCCCTCCTCCAGCTCTGCCCTGGAAAAAACCAAAGTGTCAATGCCGGTAGCTTTGGCCATTGTCAGAACGCCGGCGTCCGGCTTATTGCTACAAATACCCGTTACATTAATGTTTGGGTTGTCTGCAAACAATTCAACCAGGTTGGCTGCATTTGACCCTGTTCCGGATGCAAAGATGACCACGTTTTTAGGCATGTGGCAAAATTACTGGAATTGGCGTGGGCACCGCAAAAAAAGTCAGAATTATTGCTTAAACGATTTAATCAGAGTTCTTACCTTGTTCCACATGAACGAAGAGCTGAAGAAGAAGTATCCGTTTGTGCCGCACGAACCCATAAGATTTGAGGAGAATGAGACGGTAAAGAGAAGTAATGAGTTTTACGAGTTCATGGATCGCAGGAGGTCAATTCGGGAATTTTCAGATCGCCCGGTGCCGAAAGAAGTAATTGATAACATACTTAAAACGGCTTCAACCGCCCCATCAGGAGCACACAAACAGCCCTGGACATTCTGCGTAATTTCCAATACAGAATTAAAGTCGGAAATACGAAAAATGGCTGAAGAGGAGGAATACCGAAGCTATAACGGGCGTATGAGTGAGCAATGGCTGAAAGATTTAGCCCCACTTGGCACCGATTGGGTAAAGGAATTCATAGACATTGCACCATGGATCATTGTAGTCATGAAAAGGGTATATGAATTCGGACCCGACGACACAAAATTGAATAACTACTATGTAAATGAATCTGTTGGATTGGCTAGCGGGTTCTTGATTGCCGCAATCCACAATGCCGGTTTGTGTACCTTAACGCACACTCCAAGTCCGATGAATTTTTTGGCAAAAGCACTGAAGCGACCGGAGAATGAGCGCCCCTTTTTGTTGTTGCCCGTTGGCTACCCAGCTGAAAAAGTAGAAGTTCCGGATCTGACCAGAAAGTCGTTGGATGAAGTGGCGATTTATTACGATTAGTTTCACTGTTGCCGGCAAGATGGACCAGCAAGGCTTTCTTGACTTACCTTCAGCACTGTCAGTTAGGCCGGATCAACGTTTCTGAGGAGTCGTTAATACGACATTAAAAAACAATTTATATAGTTGCCAAAGAGTACCCCCGCCGAGGAACCGTCAATCAGGCCAGAAGCGCGCCCTTCATTTAATTTTGTTTTATTTCCGATAAGTAGTTTATTTGCAGGCTGAATTAATCATTAAAAACAAGAGTATGTCTGACGTAAATTCAAGAGTTGTTGCGATCATCGTAGACAAGTTAGGAGTAGATGAAGCGGAAGTAACTGCAGAAGCTAGCTTCACAAATGATCTAGGAGCGGATTCTCTGGATACAGTTGAGCTTATTATGGAGTTCGAAAAAGAATTCAATATTGCCATTCCAGACGATCAAGCAGAAAAGATCGCAACCGTTGGAGACGCAGTAAAATATATCGAGGATAACGCGAAGTAAATCGTCCTTTTAAACTTAGTGAGATGGAGTTGAAGAGAGTTGTAATTACAGGTCTCGGTGCGCTTACGCCAATCGGGAATACAGTTGATGAATACTGGACATCTTTGGTAAATGGTGTTAGTGGCGCGGCCCCTATAACTTACTTCGACGCCTCTAAGTTTAAAACGCAATTTGCATGTGAGATCAAGGGATTTAATCCCGAAGATCACTTTGATAGAAAAGAAGCAAGAAAATTAGATCAGTTTAGCCAATACGCTATGGTAGCGGCTACTGAAGCAATGAATGATTCCGGCCTTGATCTTGATCAGATCGATCTTGACAAGGCCGGAGTTATTTGGGGCTCCGGGATCGGCGGACTCAAAACTTTCCAGGATGAGGTTAGAGGGTTTGTTGAAGGTGACGGAACTCCACGCTTTAATCCTTTTTTCATCCCCAAGATGATTGTGGATATCGCCGCAGGGCACATTTCCATGAAATACAATTTGAGGGGACCGAATTTTGTGACAGTATCGGCCTGTGCTTCTGCGTCTAATGCGATGATCGATGCATTCACTTATATCCGCTTAGGTAAAGCGAATGTCATTGTTTCCGGAGGTTCGGAAGCTGGTGTAAACGAGGCCGGAATGGGTGGTTTCAATGCGTTGAAGGCGCTTTCCACCAACAACGAAAACGCTGCTTCCGCATCCAGGCCGTTTGATGCTACGCGCGACGGCTTTGTTCTGGGAGAAGGAGCTGGAGCCATTATTCTGGAAGAATATGAGCACGCCAAGGCAAGAGGAGCTAAAATCTATGCCGAAGTAGTAGGCTCCGGCTTAACAGCAGACGCTTATCACATGACCGCTCCCCATCCGGAAGGAATTGGTGCGGCCAACGTGATGAAGTTTGCACTGGAAGAGGCCGGGATGAACCCTTCCGAGATTGATTATATCAATGTGCACGGCACATCTACTCCGCTAGGAGATATTGCCGAAACAAAGGCGATCAAGTCTGTATTTGGAGCGGATGCTTACAATTTGAACATTAGTTCTACAAAGTCAATGACCGGACATTTGCTGGGTGCAGCGGGCGCTATTGAGGCCATCGCATGCATTAAGGCCGTGCAGAATGATATCGTTCCTCCAACCATCAACTTTGAGACGGAAGATCCTGAAATTGACTATAAGTTGAATTTCACGTTCAACAAAGCTCAAAAACGAGAGGTAAGAGCTGCTTTGAGCAACACATTTGGCTTTGGAGGACACAATACCTCCGTAATCTTCAAAAAAGCGGATTAAATACCGGTTCTGTGGGCCTGTTCAGGAAGAAACGAAAAGATCCGGTTTCCCTATTTATTTATAAGCACTTTAGAGTCTATCCAAAGGATGTTTCCCTTTACGAGAGGGCTTTTACGCATAAGTCTTTCGACCAGAGTGTGCCGAACAACGAACGGCTGGAATTTTTGGGCGACTCGGTAATCGACATCATCGTCGCAGAGTATCTTTTTGAGCGCTATCCTACGGAAAATGAAGGGTTCCTAACCAAGTTACGTTCCCGCATTGTGAGCCGGGAACACCTCAACACGATTGGTGCTAAAATTGGTTTGTTAGAGCATGTGCGCTACTACAAAGGCACTAATCGTTACAAATCGCTGGAAGGAAACGTATTTGAAGCGCTCGTTGGAGCGCTTTATCTCGACTTTGGTTTTGTACGAACCAAGCAAATCCTTTACGACCAGATATTAGACAAGTTGGTGGACGTGAAACACTTGCAGGAAACGGATACTGATTTTAAAAGTCAGATGCTCATCTGGTCTCAGAGGAACAACCGGCGGGTGGAATACGTAGTAACCGAAGTAGCTTCAAAGACGAAGAAATACCTGGCTAAGCTATTGGTGGATGGTGAACTGATTGCTGAGGCTACGGGACGTTCTAAAAAGGAAGCCGAAAAACTTGCAGCAAGAGCGGCGATTAAGAAGTTATTGCCTTAGCCTGTTAATTGAAATAGATTTCTTCCCCCTCCGTAGGTAGCCCGGTTATGCTGATCGTTCCCAAAAAAGGAACTTTGCTCTTTTTAGCCGCAGCCATTTCAGCATTTCCGTGAAGCACAACCTCCGCCTCTCCATATTTTAGTTTTTGCACGTCGGCAGAACCGTAAACCATTTTATATACAGTAGAGCCCAGCATATTATCCGCCTTAGCTGATTTGTCAATAAAAGTTACCGTTGCACTTAAACTGTCTTCTGAGTTCACGATATAGGTACCTGATGGATCACTCATTTTTGATTTTGGTAGTGAAAGAAGAATCGACAAGGTAGATTCGGTTTTAGCATCTGACACGGATAGCATGATTGATGGATTTTCACCTCCCTTATAAACGATATCCGATTCGCCGGCTGTAAAATCGCCTGTGGTAAATGAGCGAAAGCCAAGAGTGAGGTCAAGACTTCCTTCTCCGACAGTTTCAATATCCGTAGTTTTTGACTCTTCTGGCAAGCCGAGCATTTCTTCTACCTCCTGCATGAGGTCGTCATTAACAACAGGTAATTCCTCATTTGAAGACCCGCAGGAGCTTAAAATCAACAGGAAGCAGGAAAATAGCATGTAGTTTTTCATGGAGGTTTGTCTTTAATAATGGGCAACAACTCGAAGATAAGTTGATTCCCTACAACACCGTCAAAACCGACTGGAAAAAATCGACAACTAGCACTCTTAGTTTAAAGAATAACAACCTGCCTATCGGAAGTTTTCAGATTCAAAAAAGGGACTGACCTAAGCCAATCCCTTCCTGTGTCCTTTATCCTGAAGCGTCAGGTTCAATCACAACTTGTTATTGTCGAATGAATCGGGTTACTTTCATACCATTTTCCCCGATGGCATTAAGTATATAAACTCCTGGCGCAAGGTCTGACACATCAATAATGTTGGGGTTGGCAATACTTTTTAATAGTGAACCTGAGCAACTATATATAAGCACCCTGGTAAGGGTTTCCGTCGAGTTTAAACTTAACAATCCATCCGTTGGGTTTGGGTAAGTTTCGAGTTCAAACTGGTTAGTTTCTTCAACATCTACAATGGTACATGACGTAGGCATCTGCGTTGTTGGAGCGTCGCCGTAATTGGTATGATCAGGTGTGCCGTAATAGTTGATTCCAATGAAATATGGAAATACGGCCTCCCAATTCGCGTCTACCGTGGTAAAATAGGCATAGGTTCCGGCAGGATACTCTGGCGTAACACAGAATCTTCCATTGTACTCGTCCAGATCTCCGTTTGTTGCCAGCCACTCATAATCCTGAACGAAGGTTCCCAACGGAAAGGAGGAAAAGTTGGCGGGTCCGGGAGGAACGCTCGCAGAACCATCGGGAAGAGTTGAACGGTCGGACATAACCCTCAGACTATACCCGGTTAACATTCTTGTAACGGTGCTGGTTGCATCCATCGGATCGGAGTAACCGTAAGGGCCGTATATGGGGTGTCCGTCGAATGCCCAGCCGATTAGAGGCGAATGATTTGACGTGTCTGTGTCTTCCCACATTGGGCGCGCAGAGGCGTGTGTGTGATAGGCGCCGGTAAGCGGAGTGGGATGCGCCCCCATGGTGTCTAAGGTCGAGCCTTCGGACACTACAACTTCTCCAAACCAAAGACCATCTCCATTCAAATCAGTAGAGTTGGTTGAAGAGTTGTACGACGGTTCGCCACCATGCCCATATATGGGAATACCGGTAACTAATACTCCAATTCCGGCATTGTTGGGTTGCGCCTCTTTAACAGATGGAATGGTCGGGTTTCTTGGAATTCGCCATACAACTCCCTGATTAGATGGAGTTCCGGGATTAGTCCAGTAACCCATTTCGGTGGTCAGGCCTGTAGCGGCCACCCAAACGGAGTCATTTGTGTAGCAGATGGTTTGGCAATCAGCTTCTTCCGCTATGGTCTGAAGGGTAGACGAGGCATCCCAGTAGGTTGCCTGGTACCCGGTGGTGTTTAAAACCCATGAGTCTATTTCCGGGGATTGGGCGTTTGAAACAAAAATTAAAGCAGCGTGCACTAGTAATAGAGTAATTAGTCTTTTCATTTGATTTATTTTAAAGTTGGCCGCTCCTTCGTTTTAATGCGTTGATCAAACGATTAAACTACCCGGGGCGGTAATTACAAGCGGAAGATGGAATAACTAGCGCAATTTAGGCTTGATGAGCAAGGGGTCTTTAGGGGGGCACCCCTCTGAGACCCCCTGTTTTATCTATATTTGCGTCATGCTTTTGAGAGTGATTATCTCAGTATTATTAGTGCTAGGTAGTACAAAATCAATCGGCCAGTGGGTCGATAACGAAGTGCCAGTTGTTTCCTACGACACCATAATGTACGATGAGGAAATTCGGCAGACGGTCGAAAAAGCGTTTCATTTTTATTCACTTTCAAGTTCTCCAAAAGAGGAAAAATTCCATAGGAACCTTTTTAATTTCACTTTGCTTCTGAGTAAACTCAGGGCTTGTAATCAGGCCATTGAAATATTACAGAATGGTCTGGAGCGAGTAGAACCAAATAACTTAGCAAGGCGGACGAAGTACATCCACACCATCGCCAACACTTACCTGATGAATGGCCGACTGGATTCAGCCATTAAATATTATTCTCACGCAATTGACTCAGCGCATACTCATTCCTTACGTGGCCAGACTTCCATGTATAATAATTTGGGTATTACCTACCTTAAGAGACATGAATTGGACTCGGCACAACGTTGTTTTGACCTGGCAATAGACAATCATCTCAATAATTACGGAAAAGACTCGGTGGACAACCTCATGGCAAGTATTCTAGACAATATCGGCTTGGTTTATCTGGAGAGAAAGAACCTGGAAACAGCAGAGAAGTACTTTACATTAAGCAAAAGGATGCTCACCAGATCTAAGCTAACCGCGCTTGCGCAGTATCAATTCCGAATGGCCCAAATCAACATAGACCGAAGAAATTTTAAGGTTGCCAAAGCAATTCTCGATACGGTTAACATTAGCGGCAGGTTTAAAAGTGGAAAGTATCGAGCATTAAGAAGACTACAGCTTCAAACAATGCTAAATTATTATCAAGGGCTAAAGGACACCGACGGAGAACTATATGTTCGCTCCATGCAACAAGCCTGGGAGGACTCTGTTAGCGCAATTCGGTTTGCTACATTAGATGTTACGATGCGCCATGTGCACAAGTCGATTGAAAAGATACTTACCCAGAAACTGGATTTGATAAAAGAAAAAGCAGAGTCGGATAGAAGCTTGCTTGTGGCAACTCACAGAAAATCTCAGCTCAACCTGCAAGTACTCGTCTTATTTTCAGTGTTGGTTTTCTTTGTACTGTTTGCAATTATTCTTGGGCTTCGGCGGAGGTCGAAACAGAAAAACATGGAACTTAAACTGGAATCGCTAAATAAAAAGGCAGTTCAGGCCGAACTTCAATTGCAGCAAGCCAGGAATAATAGTCTGCTTGATAATTTAGCGCATCGAGATAGAGACTTGATTAATCTTTCGTTAGAGATTACCCGAAAGCAAGAATGGATGGAAGAACTGCAGAACAAATTAAAGGCGGTTAACCAGGAAGGGGATATGTCTTCTGCCCTTCGAACAGTAATATTGGACGTCAGGCAACAGATGCAGACAGAAGAACTCAATGTGGCTTTCTTCTCGAACATGAATAAGGTAAACAGTAAGTTTTATAACGATCTGATCCTGAAGCATCCAAGGCTATCTCAGAAGGAGCTGGAACTATGTGGTTTGATTCGATTGAGCATGACGAACAAGGACATTTCCAGGCTCAGAAACATCACCTATGAATCGGTCAAAAAGGCAAGAAAGAGGGTTCGAAAGAAACTGGGGTTGAAGCCAGACGAGAATATAGTAAGTTATCTTTCTTCCTTCTAGTGGAGTTGCTTTCATACCAGGCCCAGGTTTGTCTTTAATCGACATTGGGCTTGCCCATTTTTCTAGCTTGCGCGCAACAAACTCGTATCCGAAATTTTATTGAACACATAAGTGCAAATACCACCCACCAGCGCAAAAAGTGAAATCAATCCAAACGTTAACTGATGGCCAACGATGCCATCAAAATCATCCAGAAAAAAACCGACAATCGGGCCAATAAAAATGTCCGGAGCAAACCCTACAATGGAAACAATCCCAACTACAGTTCCTGTAAGTGCTACCGGAAACCGTCCTTCTTCTATTAAGGCAAAGTACAATACCCTGGCCGCAAAAATCCCCAGCGACAACAAAAAAGTAGAAAAGAAAAACAACCACACCAACGAAGGCGTGACTATACCTGATGCCAAAACCGCAGACCCGATAAGCATAAAACCGAATCCGAATACGAGAAAAAGACTTGGTTTCTTTCTGTTCGCCACAAATGCCAACGAAAACCCAACCAATGGCCTGAAAAGAAGCAAAAATGTACCAATACCAGCAGATTCTGCCTCAGAATAAAGTAAAATTTCATGGGCGTACAATGAAAAATTCTCGGTGATCTTGTAGCCACTATAACCGCATAGAATGATGACCATCAGCAGCCACAATTTTCCGGCGCGCAGGGTTGGAAGAAGCTTGTCTCTTGTAAAGGCAAAGGTATGCTGAGCACTGCCGGCGGCCTTTTCGCGGAAAACAGAGAGTATAATTACTCCAATTGCCGCTACAAAGGAGGAACTGGCTATTAGAACAGGCCGGAATGCCAGTTGTCGTTCTTCAGAAGAAGCTACATCTTCGCCCCCAATACCCTGACTGAAAAGAAATACCCCACCCAAACCAATGCTGGCGGCAATTAATCCTCTTCCTCCGTCCAGAAAACCAAAAGCCTTGGTTTGTTGTGTTGTTCCTCCCCAGATGCGAGTGGCTTTGATCAGCGCAGCCCAAAACAGAAAAATGGTGGTGAAGCCCCAATATCCATAGATTATTTGCAGAACGGTATAAGAGGGATAGGTGGTCATAACGAACCCACCTGCTGCCGTTAGTAAAAGACTGAAACCAATGAGCTTTCCGGGTGGAAAACGATCGGCCAAAAAACCACCGAACAAATAGGAAATGGCAGCAACGATACCGTAGACCGAAAAACAATAGCCTAACTGTGAATTGGTTAATTCGAAAGCCCCCAGGAAGGTTGGACGAAAAACCCGTTGAAGAACAAAAGGCAGGAGAAATACCGTTTCACCGGAAACAATGATAAGTAACAGCCTGAACCAGTTTCTTTTGCCTTTATCTTCGCCCATCTACCCGAATATAGGATTGCCTTCGATTTCCTGTAAGGGCGATTGCGAAAGGAGCCAATGCAAACAGCGGGGCACACCACAGCCCCAATAGAAAGATTAAACATTTTACTACCATAAGTCCCCCAAGTATTGCTCCAACAAAAACAAAGGCCTTGAAAATGTTTTGCTTCTTGTGATAATCCAGAAAGATCAAAAAGATCGGAGAGATGCTGAGAACTTTAAAGATCAGAAGAGATGTGAGCATAAAATTGTTAAATCCTTCATGTTAAAGTTATATAAAATGAATTCTTTCACCCCCGTTTTAAGATCGCACAGTAATGATCTGGCAACATACTGCTAACGTTAGTGCAGAATACATACCTTTGAGTGAAGGCACCTGTGCAGTATGCATGTGGAAGCCATAAGGGAAATGAAGTATATACTGGAAGAAGAGTACGATTATGATTTTCAGCTAATTGGCATTAGCTGCCATGCAAAAGATTATCGTTTAAGTTGGGCCATCAATTACCAGTTAGGCTTTCGGTTGGAAAAACAAGAAAAAGATCTGGAAATTCTGAGCGACAACCCGTTTGAAGGAAGTGCGCATTCCCTTTATGCCTATTATGAAGAAGAAGACCACCATGAATATTATCTGATTGGCAACAGAGATGGATCTGGATATTTGATTCCGGAACAACGTCAAGCAGATTTTGTTATCATGATCAAATCTTCACTACCAGTTGATCTTGATGACATTATTGCTCGATTGAGAAAAATAGACCTTGTTCTCACAGCTTTCTCCATCGATGTTGAAAAACTAAAGTCTAAAAAGAACCTTATCTTTTAAGAAATGAACCGTAAAACCAAAATAGTAGCAACCATTGGACCAGCAACCAGTTCTAAGGAAATGTTGGCCGAATTGATAAAACGTGGCGTAAATGTTTGTCGCCTGAATTTCTCGCACGGAACCCACGAAGACCATAAGCAGGTAGTTGAAAACGTCCGAAAGCTGGATGAGGAGATGGGAACACATACAGCGTTACTTGCCGATCTTCAGGGGCCGAAATTACGTGTAGGGCAAATGGAAGAGGGCACTATACTGGAAGAGGGGGCAACTTTTAAGTTGGTGAATCGCGAGATGGTTGGCAATGCCAAAGAGGCCTATATGAATTACGCAAAACTTCCACGAGATGTGAAGGAAGGAGAGTTGATTCTTTTGGATGATGGCAAACTGATGCTTGAAATAACCGGAACCAACGGAATAGATGAAGTGGTAACCGAAGTGAAAGTGGGAGGAGAACTGAGCTCAAACAAAGGGGTGAACTTGCCCAATACGATTATTTCGCTGCCTAGCTTAACCGAAAAGGATACAGAAGACCTCAAGTACGCGCTGGAACTTGGTGTTGATTGGGTGGGGCTGTCTTTTGTGAGAAACGCGAGAGATATTATCGAATTGAAACACATTATTAAAAGTGTGCATTCCCAGGCTCGCGTAGTGGCTAAAATTGAGAAGCCGCAAGCCATTGAAGATATTGATGACATTATTGCTGCGACTGACGCTATAATGGTAGCGCGTGGCGACTTAGGAGTAGAACTACCGATGCAACAGGTACCAATTTTGCAGAAACAGATTGTAAAAAAATGTTTGGCCAATGCCAAGCCGGTCATTATTGCTACTCAGATGATGGAAAGCATGCTTACCAACCCCGTACCAACCCGTGCGGAGGTTAGCGATGTTGGAAATGCCGTGATGGATGGAGCAGATGCTGTAATGCTCTCAGGAGAAACCTCTGTTGGAAAGTACCCTCTCAAAGTGATCGATTGCATGTCTAAGATCATCGAAGAAGTGGAAACCAAATACGAAGATTTATACCATTTTGAAAGGGTTCCGGAAAAGAATCAGGAGCGCTTTATTACCGACTCCATTTGTTTCAATGCCTGTCGCTTGGCAACAAGAGTGGAGGCCAAAGCCATTGTTACAATGACGCACTCTGGCTATACAGCATTTAAGATATCCAGCCAACGCCCGGAGGCTACCGTATTTGTTTTTTCCGGCAACAAAGTGCTTCTCTCCATGATGAGCCTGGTGTGGGGTGTAAAGTGTTTCTACTACGACAAGATGGTCAGCACCGATCACACCATTGCCGACATCAAATACATCCTGAAAAAGAACGGCTACGTTCAAGAAGGAGACATCATTATCAACACGGCCAGTATGCCCATCGAGGAGAAAGGGAATACCAACATGTTGAAGTTGAGTTATATATGATGACCTGATGACCTGATGACCTGTTGGGGTGGAGTACGGCCCGGATATATGTCTACTGCGGATGGTTAGTATGTTTTATTTCATGCAGTCATCATACCATTAGTTCATTTCTGCATCAGTCCGTTCAGCTAGTAGATCAATAACCCATTAAAACCTATATTCGCACTACCTAAAAAACAAGCCAATGCCAATCAATGTAGAACTGCTATCAGAAATTTGTAAAACCCCCGGAGCACCTGGGTTTGAGCAGAAAGTCAGAGAACTCGTTATTCGTGAATTAGAAGATTGCGTAGACGAGATTTCCATTGACAACATGGGGAATTTAACAGCGCTTAAAAAGGGTAAAGAAAACAAGCGTGTAATGGTAGGCGCGCACATGGATGAAATCGGGTTTATTGTTACGCATATTGATGATGACGGGTTTTTAAGATTCCATACCCTTGGCGGGTTTGACCCGAAAACGCATACTGCCCAGAGGGTAATAGTTCATGGCAAAAAGGATTTAATAGGAGTGATGAGTTCTAAGCCTATTCATGTGATGACGGATGAGGAACGCAAGAAACTTCCGAAGAACTCCGACTACTTCATTGACCTGGGGATGAAGAAAGAAGAGGTGGAAAAGTATGTTGAGATCGGCACGCCAGTTACCCGGCAACGAGACTTGATTGAAATGGGTGATTGCGTCAACTCTAAATCCTTAGATAACCGATTGGCCGTATTTATCCTGGTAGAAATGCTCAAAGAGTTGAAGGACACGGAAGTACCTTACGACATTTATGGCGTATTTACCGTTCAGGAAGAGGTGGGTATCAGAGGTGCAAATACCGCAGCCCAGCAAGTACAACCAGACTTTGGTTTTGGATTGGACACCACCATTGCTTTCGATTGCCCTGGAGCTTCCAGGCATGAAAAAATTACCTCACTTGGAGAAGGTACGGCTATTAAGATCATGGACGCGCGAACCATCTGTGATTATCGTATGGTGGATTACATGAAAAAAACCGCAGATAAACACCAGATTAAGTGGCAACCTGAAATCTTAACTGCCGGAGGAACAGATACAGCCGGAATTCAACAAATGACGGCGGGAGGTTCCATTGCGGGAGCGGTTTCTATACCCACTCGACACTTGCATCAAACGGTAGAAATGGCTAACAAAGAAGACATCCGTGCCAGTATTGACTTGTTAAAAGCTTGTTGTACCGAGTTGAACCATTACGACTGGAGCTTCAAATAATTCTAGCGCTGAACCAGAAGAGTAGAGGCAAAAGTGGCATTTTCTTTGAATGTCTTAAATTCGATTACCCCTTAAATCGATTGATATGAGATTGCCCCTTATTGTCGTGTTCATTTTTGGAGCCTGGAGTAGTGCTGTTGCGCAGGATGAGAACCAGGGCTTTAACCGACCTCTGGCTGCTGTAAATTGTTATGCAATAACTGCCAGTGCCAATTTTGGTGCATCTAAAGCAGACTTCAATAAAGGAGCCTCAGACTGGGTTCACCCGTTTGGTTATGTGATTTCAGGAGGAGCAGGTGTTAGCTATATGATCAAAAACAACTGGGGTTTTGAAGGACAGTTTGCTTATGAGCTAAACTCCTTCCTGTACCGGAATACAGGAGTAAATTTAAGCTTGGGTTACCGCGCACCGTATGCTGATTTGAGGATCAAGAAGGTATTTAACCCTGGTGCGGAAGATTCATTTTATGCCAAGCTTGGAGCTGGGTATTTGTTTGGGGGCAAAGGAGGTTTGGACAAAACCGAGTCGGGCTACGCCTACTCCATCAACTTCATTTCAACCAGCAATTTATCCGCCATTGTGGATTTCGGTTACCAAAAAAGAACCGGCCCCAGAAATTACATGGACTTTGGGGTTACTTACCATTATCGGTTTTCCGAGTTTCTCTCTACCAGCATGCATCTGGTTGATTCTTCAATGCAAACCAATACCGACTATGCCAGTTCCGTAACCAAAGGGAGTTACATAGGCATAACCTACAAATATTACTGGTTGGCCAAAGTCTGGTCTAAAGAAGGTTCACTGGACCGGAAGTACGATTCCAAGTTCTAAGAAGCTGAGATCCGGATAGGCATCAGGCCTGCGCCTAACAACGTTGCCAGGTATCAGTTGGAAAAGGTTATCAGACCAGGTTAGAAGGTTGTTAGGCTGAGGTGGGAATTTTGTCAGGCTGAGCTTGTCGAAGCCTGTATCGACACCTTTCTCATCCTCTCCTTCAAAAACCTTTTCGACACATTAATTCCATGAACAATCCTTAAATACCGGGCCATGACGCCGAGGCTTTTGCCCTTTCTTTTACCCCACTCCAGGGTGCGTGTGATAATGCAATTCATAACTCTTTAATTTAGGTTGAGACCAGAGGCTAATAAGCAGCATCCGGCTTATGAAAAGGTACGAAATTTTGGGGTGAAAGTCAAGCGAAATTATGGGCAGAATAGCACCGTGGTTAGCCCAAATTAAACATTCGCCTCCACCCCTAGTATGCGTTCAACTTCTCTGATGCCGGTTTCTACCGCACCATGAACGGTTTGAAAATGACCCTGGGTGTGGGTGGCTTCTCCCGCAAAGTATAGTTTTCCATCTATTGGTTGTGACAGAACCTCTCTCGAATTACCAATGTTCAGAGAACTGTATGAATATGCGCCACCAATAAAGGGCTCCTTCCCCCAATTTTGGATGTGGATATCTACAAAGTGTTTGGTGGCAGCACCATTAAACATTTGATCCAGCTCCTGAAGTAATTTGTCTCTGATTGTTCCAGCATTTCCCGTTTTATTGAGCGCATCGGCATACTTCCCCATAATAAATGGCACCAACATCGGATATTTAGACGATTTTCCATAGGTACCATCTCCGTATGCCGGACAAACAGTACCTCCGGCAACGTTCGCGGCCCAGAACTTTTTGTCGAATTTCAGGAAGACCTTCATGCCCTGATCCATACCTATGTTTTGAATGGCTTTCGCTTTTGCGGAAGGTATATCCGGACTAAATTGGATTAGATTTTTCTTCAACTGAGAAACAGGAATGGTAACGATTACTTTATCCGCGGAGACTTCATACCCGTCCCTGCAGGTAATGGCTACTTTATCAGATGAATAATCAATATGTGTTACTTCAGACTTTAACCGAACTTTATCTGCAGCTTTCGAAAAAATGAGCGCATGGAGTGCGTCATAGAAGGTTCCAGTAAACTTATAGTCAGTATTTCCGGCAGTCCACAGGTCGCCTTCACGCATGCTGGCATTGTAAGAGATGCGTTCAGCACTGGTTCCCATCGAGCTTATGTAGGCATTTAAAATCGGAGTGTACTCGTCATTCATACCCTGCGACTTGGCAAATTTTAGTACCGACACGGAGTCGTCATCGGCATAATTCCCCTCCATATATTTTTCTGGATTATCTGGTAAAGAATCCATCATCTCTTTTCGAAACCAATAAATTTCTTCTGAGTTATCGGGATAGATATTGTATCCTGCATTTATAACGAGCCTGCTTAAATGAGTGCGCCGGCCATGCAGCCACTCCGCACCCGTATCAATTGGAATGTCGGTGAAATCGGCAACTTTTTTCACCCTTCCGCCTATTCTGCCGGATGCTTCCAGAACCTGAACATCCACGCCCTGATCTTTTAGCAGCTTGGCGGCAAACATACCTGACGGGCCAGCTCCGATGATAACAACTTTTCCGGAATAAGAAGCATCGCCAAATATCCGATAATCCAAACAGGAAGTTAGAAGAGTAGGAGCCAGGAGTACACCGCCGCTAACAAGTGAAAATTGTTTTAAAAAGGATCTTCTGGAGGAATTCATGGATTGGAAGTTAAATAAAGATCTAAATAATGTTCTTCAAAGCAGTTCATTTATTCATCCAAGACCTCTAAGAGTAATAAAGGGTCGAATCGTGTACCTATACAACGCTAACGGGTGCCTGTTGCTTAAATGAATGGTTGAGGCGATTAGGGTTGTTTCCCTTGCTGGGTCAGCCTCTTAGCCAACCGATTACTGATCATATTCTGCCAGGTGCTTTTTAATTCCGGATGCTTGTTTAAAACGGTGGTAAGCTCGTCGTGCGTCCAACGAATCACTTTTAATGGAGCGGTTGCCTTTACTTCGTATGGAAAGGCAGATTTTGTGGCAAAGGAAAGGTCTCCAACAAAATCTCCCTGTTGAAGGAATTCGCTTCTCGAGGAGTCTTTAATCTCGCATGTCCCCTCCAGTATCAGATAAACAAGCGAAGGCACGCTACCAGGTGTTAATAGCACCGCATCGGCTTCTAAGTGTGTTTCCTCTCCAGCCTGAATTAAGTCGTGAAATTGTCTGGTAGAAAAGTCTGTAAACCCCATCTCATACACATCCAGAATCTCAGCGCTTAGTTTAACAGGCCTTCTTGATCGGAATAAAACAATGAGTTGAAACACATTCACGCTGAAGAAAACTCCTCCCCAAATAATAGCGGGAAATAACGGGCCTCCTTCAACAAGAAAGAAATACGGGATAAGAACCAGCCCCGCAATGATGGTCAGAAACCGCAGCAAGAAAATTTTCCTAACCAGATAAGACAGCAGGTACAACACATTGGCCGTATGTATGTAAACTTCAACCGGCATTACGAATGGATGTCTTGTCTTGAACCAATGTACAGGTATATTTTATCCATGAGTTCATTCGGGTCAGCGTGATTGGCAACTGTTTTGTTGCGATAGTAGAACCTTAATGTACTGCTCTCATCAATAAACATCGTTCCGCCCATTTGGCCATTATCACCTTCAATAGACGACTGGCCGATTCCCTTAGACCATGCGATTAAAAACTCATACCAGGTTGTGGGGCCAAGAGCAATCAGAAAATTTCTTTTTAGCTGAGCTTGCTTGTAGACTTGCAGCGAAGGATCTGTGAACACTTTAACCGGCTTCTTCTGTAAACGATGTCTTTCCTTAAAGTCCTCAATATAATGAGGCTCTCCGTTTCCAATCACTATTACCTGCACGCCCAATGAGGCAATTTCCTTAATTCTGGTCCCGATAGTGTTCATTTGCATGGTACAACCAATGCAGCCGAAATGTCGCACAAAAACCACTACCGAGGGAACCTTGCTCAAAACATCTCCGAGTTTGTGCTCATCCCCATTTTCTGAAAGGATATGGACATCCAGGAGGTCTTGAGGCAACGGCTTATTGATCTGTAATTGAGCCATCCATTAAATATAAGTCTTTTGCTCAACGAAAGGAATATCTGTAACGGCGCCATGTCTGAATTTCACGAAGCTGGGGTCGCGGTCTTGCACCAATCACCCTAAAACAATCCACGTATGCCGTAGGCAGGGCTCGGGGTAAACTGCCTATAGTTGTTCGGATTCAGATCCTTACACCTATAACGCAAATATCGTCCAACTGCTCGTATTCACCCATCCACTCTTTTAGATGCTCCTGAAGGTCTTTCTTAATCTGATCCATGTCAGAGCCAGATAGTTGTTGCAAGAGCTTTTTAAATACACTGGATTTTAACTTCTTGCCCTTAAGGCCACCGAACTGGTCCGGGTAGCCATCGGTGAAAATGAAAAGTTTATCTCCCTCGTAAAGCTGAACTTGGTGGGAAGTGAACGGACTTGCCTTGGCATAAGCGCCAACTGGCTGCTTATCGCCTTTGATTTCCTCCAGTTCGCCAGTTTCCTTTCGTATGATCCAGAGGGGATTATTGGCCCCGGCCCAAATAAGCTCATTGGTCTGCTTGTTTAACGAGCAGATACTTGCATCCATTCCATCGCGCAAGTTGTTTTCGTGGTTGGCCAGTCTACCCAGCACGATTTCTCTGGCGCGATCCAGAATTTTAGCGGGCTCAAAAATGCCTTCTTCCTTTACCGCTTTATTGAGTGCATTCGAGCATACGACGCTCACCATAGCGCCTGGAACCCCATGACCGGTACAATCACAAGCAGCAAAAAGCACTGAATCTTTCGCATCCTGAAGCCAGTAGAAATCTCCGGCCACAATGTCTTTCGGCTCATATAGTACAAAGTGATCAGAAAGATGCTGTCGCATCTCCTGTTGAGTTGGTAAAATCACCTCCTGAATACGTTTCGCATATGTAATGCTATCAGTAAGCTCGTGGTTCTTTAACTCGATAATCTCTTTCTGAAGTTGAATTTCCTCAAAGGATTTGGAGAGTTTTTCTTCCGCCTCTTTCCGCATGTTGACCTCCTTCTTCAAAGTGCGGTTCCAATAAACAATGCCCAGAATGATCAGAAGAATCACAAGGGCGCTGATCCCCACCATTCGCCAGACCTTCGCCATGTCTACTCCGTGTTCATATTTCACAGAACCCCATTCTTGCAAGATTACGGCTTTCTCTTCCGGAGAAACAGAATTGAGAGCTTTGTTGAGAATCCCCAGTAGCACTTGTTCTCCTTTTGGAACGGCCATTCGGAGTTTTAGTTTATCAAAATCGGTATCTGCTGAAATTTTCAGATTTTGATAGCCCTCATAGTTCAGGTAGTAGCCAATAACTCCCAAATTAGCAACTGTAGCATCCGCCTGCCCAGTACTCACGTACATCAATGCCGACTCCACATCTTTACACAGGATCAAATCCAAATCAGGATAAGTCTTTTGAATCTGATTCGTGATAAAATATCCCTTCGGAAGGGCGAGTTTCTTGTTAGACAAATCCGCCAACGAACCGACAAAATCACTTTTGTTATCTACCACAATCACAAAAGGATACTCAACGTAAGCATCCGTGAAATCCAGAAATTCCTCCCGTTCCTCATTTGACGCCAGGCACGCCAGAAGATGAATGCTCCCTTGTTTAATACTATCTACAGAAGCTTGCCAGGTAATGTCTTTAACAGGCACAATATTCAAGCCAGTTTTGATTGTGACAAGCTCCAAAAAGTCTGCTGCGATGCCCGAATGCTTCCCTTTTGAATCAACAAACTCCAGAGGTTTCCACTCCGGGTCGTAGCCAAGTTTTAAGGCTGGGTTAGCGTTTATCCAGGCTTGTTCTTCAGAAGATAATTCAACAAATTGCGCCCAGCCATTAAGATGAACGAGGGAGAGAAGAAAGGCGAGTGTTGTACAAAGTAACCTTTGCATGTATCAAAAGTAAGATAACAATTGACTTAAAACCGGAGACCGCCACAGAATAGGAAGAACTGCGTATTTCGGGAATTGGTCGTCTAAACTCTCACGCCTATTACACAAACATCGTCAATCTGCTCAATATCTCCTCTCCAGCTCTCAAACTCCTGATTAAGTAATTCTCGTTGTGCTTGCATACCCTGATCCTGAATAGAGATGAAGTACTTCTTCAATTTCCCCGACTTGTATTTCTTGCCCTTTTCGCCACCAAACTGATCAGGGAAACCATCAGAGAAGATGTAAAAAGCATCTCCTTCATGAAGATGGATTTCATGGTTGGTGAAAGGCCTAAGTTCACCGTATTTACCAATCGGCATTTTATCGGCTTTCAGTTCAATAAAGGTGTAATCATCGATTTCTTCGATTTTTGCTCCCATCGGTGGAAGACTGTCCTCTTTGCTTTCTCCCTTCGGTCGAAGATCGCCTTTGGCTCGGAGTTCTTCGGGCTCAGGATGACAGCTTTTTCTAATGATCCATAACGGGTTGTTTGCCCCGGCCCAATGCAGTACGTTTGTTTCGGTATTCAGCGCGCAAAGGGCAACGTCCATTCCGTCCTTGATCTCCTCTTCGCTTCTGCCAAACCGGTCGATTACTAACTCGCGTGTGCGATCTAGTATTTTTGCAGGTTCTGTAATCTTCTCCTCGATTAATGCTTTTGATAGCGCATTGGAACACACAACAGAAACCATTGCCCCCGGAACACCATGCCCCGTACAATCGGCGGCGGCGAAGTATACCACATCACCTAAGGTTTCCATCCAATAAAAGTCTCCCGCGACGATGTCTTTTGGCTTATACAGAATAAACGACTGTGGTAACCACTGTTTTACCAACTTTTTAGGAGGCAAAATGGCGTTTTGCAACCTCTGGGCGTAGTTGATGGAGTCCATGATTTCCTTGTTCTTCTCCTCCACCAACTCTTTTTGATGTTCGGCTTCCAACTTCTTTTCTTCCGCAACTTCTTTTTGAATCTCTACCTCCGATTTTTGCGCCTCAATAACCTTTTTTTGTTTCTGTGTAATTCGGAAACGATTGAAGATGAAACCGGCGAAAACAATAACCAGAGCCAGTCCACCGAAAAGAGCATATTGCTGTGTCTGCTTTTGCTTGATCTCAGCGTTTTGTTTTGCGGAAATGGCTTTTTGTTTATCGAGTTTTTGTTGAGCCAATTGTTCCTTCTGAGCATTGGCAACGGAATCAATAGTTGCTTGCTTTTCATACTGATACTTATACTCCTGCTGAAATACTGCTCGCTGATTTTCTTCTGATTCGATGGAATCCAACGTTTGTGTATACAGCTCATGCATATCCAGCGCCTTCTGATAGTTGTTTTCCTTCTTGTGCAATTCCCACAGTATCCGGGATGAAAATCGTATGTACTTCAAAGAGCTGATTTCTTGAGATAATTGAAGCGCTTTATTTCCCGCAGCAATGGCTTGATTAAATTGTTTGGTACCCTGGTAAACATTTGCGTAACCAATGTAAGCGTTGATCAAGCCTGTTTGATACCCAATTTCTTCGCTAAGGCTTAAAACTTCCTCAAATGACGCGGTTGCGCTATCCGATTTCCCCAAACCATGATACACATAACCAATGTTGGATAGGTTGTCTACCAGGTTTTTTATCGCATTTACTTGCCTGTTTTTTTCCGCAGCCTGGATGTAATAGTTCAGCGCAGTTCTTAGTTCACTCTGATTCCGATAAAAATTTCCAAGGTTATTCAACGCCACGGCAACCCCTCTTTCGTTTCCAAGCTCCCGTTGAATATCCAGGCTCTTTAGGTAATGCTCTGATGCTTTTTCATACTCACCTTGACCAGAATAGGTGTTTCCAATTGCGTTTAAAACGACAGCCATCGCTCTCTGGTTTCCTGTTTTCTCCTGAATAGTCAGGCTTTTTAGATAGTGGTTTGTTGCTCCAACGTAATCATTTAATTCATAATAGATCAAACCTTTGTTATACAGGGCATTGGCCACAGCCCCATCATCTCCAAGCTCTCTGGAAATACTAATACTCTCGTCAAAACGCTTTATAGCCCTATCAAACTTTTTCTGAAAGAAATAGGAAAGTCCCTGGATGTTTTTTGCTTTTGCCTGATACTTTTTATGTTGCTTCTCTAATGCAAAGTCGTACATGAGTTGTGTAAAGTACCGTGCGCTATCTGGGTTGGTATAGATATATCCATCATACGCGTACTTCCGAATGGCATCCAATCTATTACTGTCAGCAGCATTTTCATCTTCCCACACATTCCACAAGGAATCTGCAATCTCCTCAGGGAGGTTTGGTTGCGCCTGGACAAAGCCCATGAGCAGAATGACAATTGCCGATAAGAGTATCCTTTTCATTTTTTTAGGTAGGTTGATAAAGAACGGCATAAGTTACCCGAAAAAATGGAACAGGCTTTAGAGAGTTGACCCTTAGTTGTTGGTAGGCGGGAACCTTATTTCAGGAAATCATGGAGTTGTGGGTAGGAAATATCCCTGCTGAACCGCCCCCAACTGAAGCGAAGCGGACCCCTGCACGTCGCAGGCAGGTCGGTGGCCGAGGCGCTAGGCTCGGACGCCGATTACACAAACGTCATCCACCTGTTCCAGGTCACCACGCCAGTTTTCGAATGCCTCATCAATCAACTCACATTGAGCCTGGAGAGAATCAGATTGAGATGAAAGTAAGAGCTGTTTAAAAGCCTTTGTTTTAAATTTCTTCCCTTTTTCTCCTCCAAACTGGTCGGCGTAACCATCAGAAAAAATATAGAAGGTATCCCCCTTGTGAAGTTGCAGTTCGTGGGTGGTGAAAGAAAGAGGAACGTCTACATGCCCGATGGGTTGTTTGGTGGCTTTGTACTCTTCCACCTGGTTTGAGCCGTTTCTGATTATCCACAATGGGTTGTGCGCACCGGCGTATTGAAGCGAAATTTGTTGGCCGGCAGGAGTTAATGAACAAATTGCAATATCCATACCGTCAGCGACTTTGTTTGTGCTTAGAGCAAATTGTTCCAGAACGAGCTCTCTGGTTTTGTTGAGGATTTCCCCAGGTTCGGAGAGGTTAAACTCTCTTACCGAACGCTGTAATGCATTATTACAGATCACGGAGACCATTGCTCCTGGAACCCCATGCCCTGTGCAATCTGCAGCTGCAATAATAGATGTGTTACCCACTTTTTCAAACCAGTAAAAATCCCCGGCTACAATGTCTTTAGGTTTATAAAGCACAAAGTTATTAGGAATGGATGCGTTGATCATCTCAATAGGTGGCAGAATGGCCTCCTGGATGCGCTTGGCGTAGTTAATGGAGTCGGTGATTTCCCTGTTCTTCTCTTCAACAATGGTTTTTTGTTCCTCGATTATTGCGTTTTTTGATTCTAATTCCGCGTGGGCTTTCTTTTTGTTCTTGTAATTTTTATAAATCAAAAACGCAATTCCTATCAACGCAATGGAAAACACCACACCTATCCAGATAAGCATCTGCTGACCTTCGATTTGTCGATTTTTTGAGTCCAGACTACTCATCTGTTTCTGGATGGTTTCCTCGTTTTGTGCGATTTGCTGTTTTTTTATTGAGATGAGACTGTCTTGTTTGTTAAGCTCTGCCCGGTAAACCCTTTGTTCGGCCTCAAAATTTTGAAGTTGATTTTCCAGTAACGAGTGAACCGAGTCCAGGGCAGCCATTTCGGTTTTTAGAGCTCTTTCGGCGCTTTGTAGTTTGTCTTGTTGCAATTGGTTTTCGGCCAGTAACTGAGCCAACTCATGTTTGCTTTGAGCCACCATCAGTTCTTTTTCCTGTAAGTCGGTTTGCTGGCGTTTAAGTTTGGTTTTCTGTCCCTCTATTTCATCCAGCAACCCTTCTAATTCAGCCGTTTGCTCAACGATTTCCTGTTTTTGGGTGGTGATTTGCTCCAGCATGGAGTTGTATTCTTCAACCACTACCGCAAGGTCTTCGGCATTTAACTCTACGTCCACGCTATCTGAGATCAGGCCAATCAGGTCTTCCGCATTTTCGATATTCTCCTCCGACCGAGAACTGAAAAAATCTACGCTGCCTTCGGTGTTAAAGCCAGCCTTACGCATATTGGTTTTGTTTACTTCAAACCGCCCGCGCTTGTAAGAAGAAAGCATATTAATCATTGTCTCCGAAAACGGATAGTTCTCGGTAATAAGTAAGGTAGGGCGAGAAGAAATTTTCTCTTTGATCTTTTCAAGATTCAAAAGGCCACTTCCGTTTACGTAAAGTACTCGAATGTTTTCTATTTCTTCAGGTTTTTCGAACCGAATAACCCTGATTTTCTTCTTTTCCAGTTTCCTGAATTTCTCGGCGAACTTAAAGGCGTTGTAGATTTTGTTGGTAACAGAATCATTGCCGATAAGTCCAAAATTGAAAGTTTGTGAGGTGTCCTCAAGTTCAGGCCATTCAACGTGACGTGCTATCGAATAGATGGTGTAGCCTTTTAGGTTCCCTTCCTGGGCGAAAAAGGGAAAACACAGACTCAATAGACATATTATCAGCAGGACCTGCACAAAATACATGTTGATGTAATCAAAACTAGCACATTTTGCCCTCATTACTGACTTGAGTTTAAATCAAGTAGAACTGGATTTCTGAAACGAGATTTTCCTATTTTTAATTAGATGTTAATTTCGCCGGATTTATACGAATACCTCAACAAGCAAAACTTGGCGCTTTGGTACACGGGTTATTTCGACGATTCTATTACTGAGGATCTAATTGAACTGAGCGAATACAATACAGGTAAGCAACAACTCGGAGGATCGAGAAAGAAGGTAGCATTTTTAATGGCGGAGAGCTTCCAGAACATTATTCGGCATGGCTCTGAAGAAGCGCAAGTAGCAGGAACTTTTGGCATATCAAGTGGCAGAGGAGTATTTCATATTTTTTCTTCTAATCCGGTTCCAAATGAGGTAGCGAATCAAATTCACTCAAAACTTAAACACCTTAATCAGCTTACACCTAAAGAGCTAAAAGCCAAATACAGGCAAATTCTGGCCAATGGAAAACTGTCGGCTAAAGGGGGTGCCGGCCTGGGGCTTATTGAAATGGCGAAAAAATCGGGTAGGCCTATACAGTATCGTTTCAACCCGATAGGAGATCAGCAAATGTTTAGCATGCAGATTGATCATAAGATTATCGGTGCGACTGAGACCAACGATCCGAATACTGGAGTGGAGGAGCACATAAATTTAAGTACGGAGTTACACAAGGAAAATTTAATTCTACTGTTTAAAGGAGATTTTAATCAGAAATCAATCGGTCCGGTTTTAAAGATGCTCTCAGCAAATACTAGTGCCTCCAGGCGAAGCTCGAAAGAGGTGAAGCGCATGTATCACATTGGTGTGGAGCTACTGGATAATATTTCCAGACACAGTATGCCAGACGCTGGTAAGATAGATGGATGTTTTATCCTTAGCCGGGTGGACGGGAAATTTCAGTATTCTACCATTAATAAAGTTGATCCGGAAAAAGTGGATGGTTTGAGATCACACTTGGATAAAATAAACAGCCGCAGTGTTGACGAATTAAACAAATGGTACCGTACTGAACTCAAAAGGTGTGTGATGGAGGAAAACCACGATATTGGAATTGGCTTGATAGACGTTGGAAGAATTACTTCAGATCCGTTGGAATATGAGTTTCAGCATGAGGCAGGGAAATGCTATTTTAACATCACCGTTACCATCTGAATGCTCCTCGGTCATTCTCGCTTTAATAACCGAACCACCAACCACGGCTCTTCATAAAGATGAGAGTCCAACTCCAGAAAATTGGCAAATCTTGGCAGGTAGATGTTCCTGCGCCGACTGCCTAAATCGACCACGAGTTCGTCTCCGTATTTGTTAAGGGTAAAATCGTCCTGCCCAATAAAGGGAATACGCAACTTAATGACGAATCCATCAGCTTCCTCCATAATTTTCATAGGAGACTCGTTGTGATAGACGGTGGTCGGATCGGTTTTTTTGTAGATACTTTTTCCGATTCTGTCGAGTAGTTTTAGACCGAAAACTTCTTCTCCCTGATGTTTGACTTTCATGATAGGGAGAGGGGAAAAGGTCTCTTCAATTTCTTTCAGGTACTTTTTCTGTGAAACAACGTAATTGGAGAAGAACGAGTCGGTCTTCTGTTCGGGTAGAATTCGGTTAACGATCACGGCGTCCACATTGTAACCGTAAAGTTGCAAATAGGTATAAGCCCTCTTGGCTTCCTGGATTACCATTCTCTCAGGGTTTGCAACAATACGAATGGAGCAAATTTCCGGATCACTAAAGATTCCCTGTACTTTTTCGAGTTTGTCAAATAGCAGTTCCAATTCATCGTAGCCCTTATCCACAGGAACCCCGGTAGTTTTCCGAACCACTTTGCCCATGGTTCGAATAGCGAACTTTTGCCCGGGTACGGCGCGGGTCAACCAACTTTTGGTTACCTGGGGAAGCCCCAGGAGCGTTAGAGTTTCTCCGGTAGGAGCACTATCGATAACGATAACGTCAAAGGACTTTTCGTCGTAGTACTTTTCAATCCACATGAATGCCGCCCCTTCCTCCATTCCGGGGATCACCGACATTTCTTCAGCCATGATGCTATCTCCACCTCTGAAACGAAATACGGCTTTCATCATCTCGCGCATGTTTCCCCAGTACTTCTTCATGGAGTAATACACATCGAACTCCTGACCGTAGAGATTTTCGGCAATTGGCACTGGCTCAGGACCAAGCTCCAAATCCAGGGCATCGGAGAGGCTATGAGCCGGGTCTGTGGATATGATCAGGGTTTTATGCCCTGCCTGAGCACATTTTAATGCGGTTGCAGCGGCGGTTGTTGTTTTCCCAACTCCGCCTTTTCCTGTAAAAAGTAGAATTCTCATCAAATGGTTCCCTGAAACTGTCTCAGAAAACGGATATCATTTTCAAAAAAGTGTCGTAGGTCGTTCACTCCGAATTTTAACATGGCGATTCTTTCGACACCCATTCCAAAAGCAAAGCCGGAATAAATG
Organism: Parvicellaceae bacterium; assembly: GCA_965267315.1. Classification (GTDB taxonomy): domain Bacteria; phylum Bacteroidota; class Bacteroidia; order Flavobacteriales_D; family Parvicellaceae. Next base: position 777,675 of record OZ253949.1, on the reverse strand, counting down.
GACGAATCAATTCCACAATTTTCCAGAACGTTAGGATCTACCATACCGCAACCCAGGATTTCCAAAAACCCGGAATTCTTGCAGACGTTACACCCTTTTCCACCACACAGTATACACGAAACATCTACCTCCGCACTTGGTTCGGTAAATGGAAAATAAGAGGGCCTCAGCCTGATCTCGGTTTTCTCCCCAAACATCTCTTTCGCAAAGTATAGAAGGGTTTGCTTGAGATCTGCGAACGAAACATTTTTGTCAATGTACAGCCCCTCAACCTGATGGAAAATACAATGGGCCCTGGCCGAGATGGCTTCATTGCGGAAAACTCTTCCTGGTGAAATTGTGCGTATTGGTGGCTGAGAATTTTCCATTACTCTCACCTGAACGGAAGAAGTATGGGTTCTCAACGCAATTTTTTCGTCGATGAAGAAAGTGTCCTGCATGTCGCGAGCAGGGTGCTCTTCGGGGAAGTTGAGAGCGGTAAAGTTGTGCCAGTCGTCCTCAATTTCAGGCCCCTCAGAAACGTTAAAGCCAATACGTGAAAAGATCTCGATGATCTCATTCCTTACAATTGAAATCGGGTGTCTGGAGCCTAGTGGCATTGGTTCGGCCGGACGGGTAAGGTCAAGTTTTTCTTCCTCTTCTCCATTGGATCCTGCATTGGCTTTAAGGCTGTTTACTTTCTCTTCGGCCTTATTCTTCAACAAGTTCAAAGCCTGACCAAATTCCTTTTTCTGTTCGTTTGGAACTTCCTTAAATTGTGTAAACAGGTGTGGGATTTCACCTTTCTTTCCCAATAGTTTGATGCGGAACTGCTCAATTTCCTGCATTTCCGAACTCTCAAAGGAGTCTACTTCGGCCAATAATGCTTCAACTTTCTCTAACATCAGACTGCAAAAGTAAGGATTGACCGCATTAATGTGGCACAATGGGTAAAATTACCCGGCTGTCGTAGAAAATTTGGTGCTTCGCTTTTTCAAAATCACTGCGTTCAGCTTTGTAAATGTCGTCCACATAGTTTTGCGGATTCACGTCAAATAATGGGAACATGGAACTTTGAACCTGTACCATAATCTTGTGTCCTTTTTTAAATGTGTGAAAAACCTCCAACAAAGGAACATTTACCCTGGTTTTTTCTCCCGGAACGAAAGGCTTTCCTCTTTCAAAGGTTTCCCGGTAACGGCCTCTGATGTAGCCGACCCTCACCAGTCTCTGGTAGCCCTGATAGTCGACCGAATCCAGATCGGTTGATTCAGCTGTCCGGTCTTCAGGGTACACATCAATGACCTTCACGTACAAATCCGCGTCTTCATGATCGGTTGCAAATTCAATTTGCGCCTTGATCTCACCAAGAACGGTAAGGTCGTTCTCCAAAGGACCGGAAGTCCAGGTCAAAACATCGTTTCTATTATTTAGATATCGCTGGTCATCGGTAAAATATTTCTTTGGAGCCATACGGTGCCATTCATCCGTTTCCTGATAAGGAACGGGTTTTAAAGGGTCGGAAATGTAGTCTGTAAAATCCACAGTGTTCGCCACTGGCTCCTGAGATGTAAGCTGACCTTCCGCACCGAGATACAGGTTTCTGGTGGCATTTGGTTCTTGCGGGAATTCTTCAAAATAATGCCACGATAGTGTACCGGAGTCAAAGAGTTTTACTTTAAAGCCGGGTGCTTTACCAATGCCTTTTAAGTGGTGTTCGAAGTAGTGGAACTCTTCATTTTCCTGGTAGTCTTTTGCTATCTCTTCCCCAAGAAAAATATTGCCCAAATAATACAAACTGTCTCGTCGTTTGTTGTGTCCGTGCGACCATGGGCCCAGCAGCAGTTGTACCTTATCTGAGTGCTTCGCTATTTCCCTGTAAGCGTTAAGATTTCCATAAAGGTTCTGCTCATCGTTAAATCCTCCTGCGATCATCACATGGCAATCAATGTCATCCAGATACTGAATCCAGTTACGCTTTTTATGGAAGTCGTCGTAGTTCGGATGCGCTTTGATTCGTTGCCAGAAGAAGTTTGTAGAGTCCAGAATTTCATCTACTCTGGAAAGTGGAATATGCTCCAGGAAGTAATCATAATACGAAACGGGTTTTTCTGTTTCCGGATCTATCCAAAGGGAATCACGTTTTGGCCACCAATCTTCTTGTGTAGGTCCATTGTGTTGGGTGCCAAAGAAATTCATCACGGGGATGTAGTTCATCGCGAACAAACCATAACGGTTAAAGTCTTCGAAATAGAAATTGGTAACCGGAGCCATAGCGATGACTGCTTTTACGCTCGGATGATTGCACCTGGCCGATATTAACGTGGTCCAGCCGGGATATGAATTACCATAAGCTCCTGCATTTCCGTTATAGTTTTTAAGGTTTTTGGATAGCCACTCAAAGGTGTCATAAGAATCCGTTAGCTCGTCGGTTTTAGAAGGGTCTTCTAGGGAGTAGGGAGGGCGTACATTTTCCCATTCACCCTCGCTCATCCAGCGACCTCTTACATCCTGGTAAACGAAATGGTATCCTGCTTCTACCAGTTTCGGATTGTGCATAATGTTCTCCGGAATGGTGTCTGGCCCGTATGGCCTACAGCTGTATGGCGTTCTTTTGATCAGCACCGGATAATCCTGAGTGGTGTCCTTTGGCGAGTAGATGGTGGTCCAGAGTTTAGTTCCGTCGCGCATTTCGATGTAGGTCTCTTGCTTTTTGTAGTCGGAGGAGGTGAAGTGATTAACGGAGCTGATTGCCTCGTCTTTAGGAGCAACTTTTTCAGAGCTGTCTCCACAAGAGAATAGCAAGACAGAGAGTGCAAGAAATAGTAATTGAGCAAATCGCATTTTTCGAGTCTAGTTTCAGCGAATTTACCGTTTATAAACAATAGTATTCATCTATTTAAATTCTTGAAGCACCGTAGATGGTGGAACTGATCAAATGATTTTTATGCTTGTCCAATGACTAGGGCCTGGTGCCTGGACACACTAATTTTTAATCACCCTGTGCACAACTCGCAACCCGGAGGCATCAAAAATTTCAACTAAATAGATTCCAGCAGGCGTAGAAATAGAAACGGAAGAATGGTTTGGGTTTATGGTTTTTGATTGCACTAGTTGGAGGTCAATGGTGTACAGATTTAAGGTACAAGGCCGCATAAGATTTTGCGCTTCTATGTATACTTTGCCATTCGTAGGATTTGGGTATAGACTAATCTCTGGATCAAGGTTATTTTCAGCCACATCAGAACTGGTTAAGTTAATACAGGCAGAAGTATCCGGCTCTAGCAGGCACCCAAAATTACTAAGTTCTACTGCATAACTACCATTACTTACGGGTGTATATGTTTGATTATTAGCAAAGGAGATTGGTAAATAACCGTTTGCGCAGTCCAACCATTGATACGTAACAGAATTTTGATCCGCAACAAGAGTATCTCCGGATATACTTACGCCTAGATTAATGGGTATGGTTACGGGGCTTACACTTATCGAATCAATATAATAGTAAGATAAAGATTGAAATGGAGCTGATGGGTCATTCACTGTATCGGTATCACCATCAAGACCAAAGTTGCCTAGGGTAATGTAGGATTCGCCACCTTTAGCACAGTAATATTTAGAAATTTCTACCCAGTTGGCGGTATCAGATATTATGTCCTTAGAGGTAATCTCCACTACTGTGTCAAGTGCTCCGACCGTTCCGTCGCACAGCCATGGATTTTGGGTCAGTGAAATCCCGAAATTGTCAACGGCAACGGAGAGATAGTCAGCGCGAGACACCCATGCCGAGATTAAATACGTTTCACCACTATCTAAAGGGAAATACAACTCCGATTGTATGTATTCTCGCCATTCAGAATTTGTGCCATCGCCATAGCAATAAATACCAACATAAGCTTCTCCAGAAAATGGCATTTGCCAGCCACAATTATTGGAAGGTACATGAAGAGTTCCCGTAAGAGAGTCTGTGCGGAAGTAGTCTGGAGAAGCTCCGCCGCAGTTTTGCACTACGGACCATGACTCACAGTGGCTAAGTGGGTTTCCTGGGGTTGGCGGACCAGTGTAAGTCTCAAACCCTGGATTTGGAACCAAGTTCTGACCATATAATAGACCGCAGCAGAATAAACACAATAGACTTGTTTTAATGGACTTCTTGGATACGCTTGGCGAACTCATTGAAATCTAAATTACCTTATCCCAATAACCACCTGCTCCGCTCCCTGCCGATTACCAGCAGGAATAATCGCCTTATCCTGGCTAGCACCATAAAGCTGCGGCATAAAATAACGCCCTTTCTGGCTATCTCGTTTGTCAATTTCCACCGCTTTCATCTGCGGGTTTTGCTGCGCATAAGGATCGTTTCGTTCTGCGTAAACCACCCATGAAACTTCTTGCCCGGCATTACCACCGGCAATTACAAAGCGGCCGTTGCTAATTTTTTCTTTGACGTAGAGTTGCGCCTGACCACCAATTGGAGTCAGTTGGTAAGTAGGGTTGGCATTTACCAAATCGTAATAATCCGGCATTGTCACAACTGCTTCTCCGTTGGCATCAAAAACAGCCGTGCCACGGTACATGTTCAACACTTCGTTCGATTCTACGCTAAAGTGCCGTAATATCTTGTTTTCGGGATCTGCCGGGTGGTCGATATGAAAACTTTTAAATCCGGAAGCTCCCAGCTCTCCGTTGGAATAAACGCCAAAAGCTCCGGCAGTTCCTCCCAAATACCTGTCTTCACCAACAACCCCCCAGTAGCCTCTTCCTGCTACACCAATACCATTTCCAAGAGGTGCAACAGCATCGTAATTTTCTCCGTAAACCGCCATACCCTGACTGTAGTTGGTTTCACCTACCACGCCGTTAAATCCAATACCCAACACACCGTGTCCGCCATTCGTTCTAAGGTTACTTCCATAAACTGCTGAAGTAGCGGTTGAAGAAGCCGATGCTTGTCCGGAAACGCCCCACGCGGCACCATCTGTATTCCCGATGATGGCTGAGGCAATTGTACTATTACTGTTCGTAGTTGACTGAATAGCTGAGAAGGTGTTTGCAGCATTGGTGCTGCTTGTAATAATTCCTACTCCCGTATTGGAGTTGGTCACACGCAACGCGATTCCATTCGAGGTGCTGGTAGTCAGATCCACCTCACCGGCATCCACATTTATAGAACGTCCGGCACCTGCACCGCCCTGATCGTAAGCCATGTCCAATGTGTTTCCTGAGGAACTGCTTAAAAGGATATAGTTTCCTCCGCTGATAAATAGCGTGTCGCCATTGGTGCTCAGAGTCTGGTCGTCTGTTAAATCACCTACAACCCCAAGAGGGCTGCCCGAAGTGCCATCGCCGGAAAGAGTGGCGTCGGTTTGAGTTACCTGTGCTCCCCAGTCGTCACCCGAAGTGGCAATTGTAACAGAGTTTCCACCGGATATCGATAAATCCCCTGTTCCCGAATTGTAAGTTAAGGTCTGTTGGTCGTTGTCGTTCTCTACGTCTTTTGCGTACAATGCGTAAGGAACGCTTAACAATTGGCTGGTTCCCGTAATGGAATATACGGTTCCACCGGCTGGGTCGGTATCTGTTTTGATGAAGTAGGGTCCTGCGGACCAGTCGATGGCAGAGAATGTTCCTGTAACAACTGTCCCTGTACCAATTTCCACAGCCACCAGACCATTATCGTTGGTAGTTGTGCTGTGTGTTTCAATGTACACTGCTGTTCCCGTAGCAGAGGTTTGCAGGATGCTTATTTGCATACCAACAGATTGATTGGTAACAAGATTATTACCTGCGTCCCTTATAACCGCCTGATAGCTCATTTTCTCCGGGCTTTGGCTAAAACCGACCGAAGCGAGTACACAAAGGGTAAGAGTTAACAGGGTTTTAATACTATTTTTCATTGTAGACCAGGATTAGTTTTTTTGAATTCGGAAGGACTTTAATTCAGTTTGTCCTTGAGTTATTTTGAGCACGTAGGAAGCAGAGGCCAACTGACTTAAGTCAATTAGTGTTTGGGTAGCACTTACAGCTTCTGTTTTGACCAGCTTTCCGTGTAAATCATACAGTTCAAACCTCATTCCGGTTCGGATACGTTCCGAGTTAAGGTAAATATGATCTGCAGAGGGGTTCGGGAAAACTGTAAGCACAATGTCATCGGCTTCTTCAACAGAAGTCACCGTAGAAATTTCATAGGGTTGCTGAACACCTTCGGCAACGGAGTTGCTCCCCCCGCTATTGGTATTGTATACAACCTGTCCAACTGTATAACTGGCTGAACCACCAGACCCAGAAGCCTCCGCTCCACTGGTTGTTACGGTTTCCTGTGCGTTGGCAGAAGCAATAGACACCAATGTCCCTAAAGCAAGAATAAAATTGCGGTTCGTCATCAAGGTAGCGTTGTGGGTTAAGCGTAACGGATCATTCAATCCGATGCTAGTAAAGTTAATGAACAAATGGTTAGGTTCAACACAAGGAAGAATTCCTTACATGCGTGGAGACCGGCTTCTGGCAAGTTAATTCTTTGATTTTCGCTTTTTCGTCCAGAGATTGATTAATTCTACGGCCAAACTAAAGAACAACGCAAAGTAGATATAGCCTTTCGGAATCTCATGGCCAAAGCCATCTACCAAAAGCATCACAGCAATTAGGATCAGAAAAGACAGCGCCAAAATTTGAAGCGTCGGGTGGTTGCTGATGAATTTACTAATCGGTGCCGCGGCAATCATCATAACTATGATGGAAACAATAACCGCAATGACCATGAGCGTTATTTCGCTGGTCATTCCGATGGCAGTTAAAATGCTATCAAAAGAGAAAACAATATCAAGTAAAATGATCTGAAAAATAGCAGATGTAATGCCATTTACCGCTCTTTTAGATGGCTTCTCACTCTCTTCACTTTCACTGGTTACTTTGTGCCTGATTTCCATGGTACTTTTTGTAAGAAGAAAGAGCCCTCCACCTATCAAGATCAGATCGCGGCCGCTAAATTCATGTTCGAACAAGGTAAACAAGGGTTTCGTGAAGCCAATAATCCAGGTGATGCCGAAAAGCATCAGAACCCGCATGATCAAAGCCAGAGAAAGCCCAACTAACCGTGCTTTCCGCTGCTGGTTTTCGGGCAATCTTCCGGCAACAAGTGAAATGAAAATAATGTTGTCTATACCAAGCACAATCTCCATGAAGATCAGGGTGAGAAGCGCAATCCAGGTTTCGCTTTGTAAGAAGATTTCCATTTATCCAAGGTTTAAAATCCGGAGTAATATCCCCAGGCGTAAATTACCAGAAGAAAGTGGAGAAAAGCAACTCCGATAAAGTTCCAGGGCCTGAATTTTTTAAGAAAATCAATGATTAGTCCGTACAAGGGGTATTGTAATATCCCGAAAATGAAAAAGGTATATTCATTTAACGGGTGCGGGCTCTTGAAACCAATGGAGGTAGCGGGAAATAAAATAACCATTGGGATGTATGAACCGTGGCCTCCACCGGCAAAGAACATTGCCAGCATGGCTAGCGGGATGAAAGCAAGTATTCCAACAAACGTCCAGAAGTATCTCCAGTTTTTCATTTTGACCTGAGATTCAGTCATTAAAACGACGAAAAAGCCGTAAAAGCAGTGAAAAGATCAGCAATTGTGCCCACCCGGCAAGGTTTTTGTCGTATAAATAGTGTTAACTTAGTGATTATGAAGTCAATTTTTAGATACATCTTATTGAGTACGGTAATTGTAGGACTTGCATCCTTACAAACTTCGGAAGGAGACTATGAGGCGACCATGGAAGGTTGGGAAGTAGATTTATCAAAGGCGATAGAGCTTTCCAAAGAAACTGGCAAGCCAATCATGGCAAATTTTACCGGTTCTGATTGGTGTGGATGGTGTATACGGCTGAAAAATGAAGTGTTCACCAAAGACGCATTTAAAAAATGGGCTGAGGAAGAAGTGGTACTACTCGAACTTGATTTCCCTCGACGAAAAGTAATTCCGGACGATATTAAAAAGCAAAACCAGCAGCTTGCACAGGCTTTTGGAGTAAGAGGTTACCCAACCGTTTGGGTTTTTGAAGCGGTTGTAGATACTGCTACTAGCAACACTCAACTAAACGGGTTGGCCAGGTCTGGTTATGTGGCCGGTGGCCCGGCCGCCTGGACCAAGGATATGAATGGTAAGCTGGCTGCGGCGGAGAGTAAATAGCATCTTTTACTACCAACCGGCAAGGCGCGCCCTTCCATTATGGAATAACTACCTGGGCGACTTTCTGCTTCAATACACAACCATCCGGAGACACAAATGTCCCTTTACAGAAGATCGTTTCTGCAAGCTCACACTGAGGTGCTGTAGCAACCGTTAGTGTAATCACGGTTGGCATACGTGGTGGAGAAGCATCCAGTCCAACTACATAGGCAGGGGGAGGTGTTCCCATCACTGGCGGGGCCACTAATCCTCCTACGGCAGGTGCAGGTACGTTTGGAGTTGGAGTAATAGTGGCGGTAGACCCACACGACGGGAAGACTGTTGGTTTAAAGGAAGCAAAAATGACACTTGAAGCACCGCCAGAAGTTACTTCATAACCATGGGCAATCGCCAGAGGAGCTGCCGGTCTGCCTGCCAGCACAAATGGGTCAGGACCGGTTAGCGTAACATTGAATTGCTGTTGACTTGGAATGTTAATGTAATCGACGTACAGGTTGTTTGAGTCATTCAATTCAGGAACCGTATTCGGTTCGTCAATCAGCATTGACACTTTAAATAACCCACAGGATCCGGGAACGCCGGGAACCGCTGTAAAAATAACAGAATCACCAGCCGGAATAGGAGCATTCAGCGTATAAACGCTGTCATAAATTACCGCTCCACTCTCTACGTACTTAATGGAATCAGCACCAACCTGTAGTGTCATTTGTTCAATGGTAACCCGGATGGAATGATCTGAGATCAGGTCTTCCTTCGAGGTGTTTCGGACGACCTTGGAGTAAGACTGAAGGGTTGTACTTCCAATAACATAAACCGTATCATTTACACCAAGACCTTCTACAACAAGCGTGTCCAGAATCATGGGACTTATCGTTGGAATAGAAGAGGACCAGTTCAATTCAACTGGAGGCTGTGGGGCTCCCGGACCAGTAGGCCCTGAAGGAGAAGAGCATTGAAGAAAAATGACTGAAATAAGAAGTGTCAGCAGTACAGTAATACGGTTCATACAGGATTGGTTTTAAGCCAACAAGTTAGAAAATTGATTGAAACTGTGAACCTTATGTTGATCTCAAGGCAGAAAGAGGCTTAGTTCAACCCGGAAATATACCCTCCGTACAAATCGTTAAAAGTGTACCCCTCGGCAAAGCGTTGCTTGGAAAGCTTTTTGTGCTCTACCAGAGACCAAAGCACAAATTCTTTCATAAAATTTACATCGGCTTCAGGCAAACCTTGCTGATACGTGTCAATCAGATCTTGTAGTGGAGTAATGGAACCCAGCTTTTTGTGGTACTCTTGGTCGGAACAATCGTCCAACAACTCAAAATTACTTTCCTCGAAAAACCACTCAACTAATGATTGATAAGGGCTACGGTCTTCTTCTTTTTCCAGTTTTTCAATTTTTGGAAAGTAATCTGGGAATAGCGTTTTGGCGGCTTCGGAAATCAAACGTTCTGCTACAAATTGAGCACCTTCTTGTTCGCCTTCGTAAACCAATTCCACTTTTCCGGTAATGGCTGGAATTACCCCCATGAAATCGCTAAAACGAACCGTGGTTGAGTTGGTACCATCCAGAATGGCTCGGCGCTCAGCGGTGCTTACCAAATTTTCGAAGGCCGTGATGCTCATTCTTGCGCTAATCCCACTTTTGTGGTCAATGAATTCACTCTCTCTGGCCTCAAATCCAACTTGCTCAAGGAGGTCCTTAGCAAGTGCCGGCACGTGAACTTTAATGGCTCTGCTCTCTTGAAGTGCTGCTTCCTGAGCGGTAATGGTTTTTGCAATCTCCAGCGTTTCCGGATAATGAGTCAGTATTTGAGACCCTATTCGATCTTTTAATGGAGTCACAATGCTTCCACGGTTGGTATAATCCTCCGGATTTGCCGTAAAAATGAACTGTAAATCCAGGGGCATACGTAGTTTGAACCCCCTGATTTGCACATCTCCCTCTTGTAAAATGTTAAACAGGGAAACCTGGATTCTCGCCTGTAAATCAGGAAGCTCATTAATAACGAAAATGCATCGGTTAGCACGGGGAACCATTCCAAAATGAAGCACCCGTTCATCCGAATAACTGAGCTTTAGATTGGCTGCTTTAATGGGATCAATGTCGCCTATCAGATCAGAAACAGTTACGTCTGGCGTGGCCAGTTTCTCAAAGAAGCGTTCATCGCGGTGAAGCCACTCAACCGGAGCATCGTCTCCTTTTTCTGCAATCAATTCCTGAGCATACCTGCTGATAGGATTCAATGGATCATCGTTGATTTCGGAACCCCCGACTACGGGAATGTACTCGTCCAACAACCCAACCATCAGCCTTGCCAGCCTGGTTTTAGCCTGTCCCCTTAAGCCAAGCAAATTGATGTTGTGTCGGGAAAGTATGGCTCGTTCCAGTTCAGGAATAACGGAATGTTGGTAGCCGTGAATACCATGAAAACTGTTTTTTCCAGCTTTGAGGTTGAGTATTAAATTCTCCCTCAGTTCGTCTTTGATAGACCTGCTTTTGTAGCCAGCCTTTTTTAGCTGCCCAAGTGTGTTTACAGAAGTGTTCATCTGATACGTTTCTTTCGATTGGTTTCGTAATCGTGAAATATCATCTCTCCAAGACCTTTTAGTCCTGTATAAAATGCTTTGCCCTGATTGCATGCGGTAAACTCTTCTACAAAAGACTGCAAATAAGGATCCTGAGCAATCATGAAAGTGGTGATGGGAATGTGTAATTTTCGAGCCTGATTGGCCATGTTGTAGCACTTTTCAACTATAAACTGATCAAGTCCTACGCTGTTCTTGTAATAATGTCCGTCTGGCATCCTGATGCAAGAAGGCTTGCCGTCGGTAATCATGAAAATTTGCTTATTGGTGTTTCGCTTGCGTCTCAGCAAGTCCATTGCTAATTGTAAACCTGCAACCGTATTGGTATGGTAGGGGCCCACGTTGAGATAAGGCAGATCCTTGATGGAAATTGTCCACGCATCATTACCAAAAACAAGTACATCCAAAGTGTCTTTAGGGTATCGGGAGGTAATGAGTTCGGCAAGCGCCATTGCCACCTTCTTTGCGGGGGTAATCCTGTCTTCGCCATATAGAATCATACTGTGACTGATGTCAATCATCAGCACCGTACTCATCTGAGCTTTGTGATGGGCGTCTTCAACAACCAGGTCGTTTTCGGTTAATTTGAAGTCACCAAAACCATGATTGATCTGGGCATTTTTGAGACTTTCGGTCATGGCAATGCTGTCTAGCGAGTCGCCAAACTGATAATCCCGATAATCTCCGGTATGCTCATCACCTGTACCACTGAATTTTGTTCGATGCTGGCCGCTTCCCTTTTTCTTTAGCTTACCAAAGATTTGTTCCAGGGCAGCCTGACGAATAAGTCGTTCTGTTTTCTCGGTAATTTGAGTGGCTCCACCCTTTCCATCTGGCTGAACTTCTTCGCGGATGTACCCCTTGTCTTTGAGCTCCTGAATAAAGTCATCCATGGTGTAATCACCACCCGTTAACTTGTATTCCTTGTCGAGTGTTTCCAGCCAGTCAATGGCTTCATCAAAGTCTCCTGAAGTATGAACAATCAGCTCCTTAAAAACATCGAACAGAACATCAAACGGAGATTGATCCGGAGCTTCATATTTCTGAAAAACAAATCCTTTTCTGCCCGTCAGCTTTGCCATACCTAAAGATAACAGATTCTCAGGCGAATGGTTCAACCTGGACGGGCAGCAAGGAGATAGTTATTTTACATCCGTTCCTTCAAAAGTAACGGCAAGATCATTTACGTCCACCATGTCTTCTAACTCGTAAACGTTTTTGTAGCCATATCCATAGAGGTTGATATAGGTGGGAATGTTCAGCGCCAGGGACTGCACCTTCGCAAGGTCATTTGCTTTGGCTTCAGGCTCTGGTTTGGCTCCGGTGCTGTCAACTAACTGAACTGAATCAGGAAGCACAAAATCGAAGCTGGGGGTGACAGATTTACTTGCGAACGCCGGATCCATGATTTCACCGAGGCGAATCTCCGTCGGTTGAATGACATTTTTGGGCTTGTTCCAAAAGTTGTTGTTACAATAGATCAGGATTTGCGCGTCTTTGCCGCCATACTGCCGGGTAATGTCCTCAAGAGACCAAATATTAAAATCTGCAAAGTTTAGGTGGATGGCACCTTTGATGTGCTTACGATCGTACATTTCTTTAGACCGGGTGTCCAAAATAATTGTGTTCTTTTCAGTGGATTTGGTCAAAAATTCGCCGAGCCCAACCAGTCTTTCCGCCCGATGATCCTTTACTTCAGCAACCAACTCCTGGAAATAGTCATAATTCACAAGAGCGAGCGGTCGCTGTTCATCATTTACCCGTGGGGCTTCTGTTTCAATTGAAGGAGAGAGTACAGAGGTTCCAATTATTCCTGCTACTCCAAGAGTCAATAGTATTTTTGTTGCTGCCATCATTTCTTATTTAATGAAACTCTGGATTCTGCAATCCACAGCTTCTGGTTACTTCTTGGTTGAATTTACGTGCTATAGCGGGGTCGGTGAACGAGAACTTAGGCAACTGGCGAGTTGACTTAGTGAAGAGACAGAAATTACATTATCCGCAGTTCTGCGTATTGTCTTTAGAACCGAATAGCCTTACTTTTAAGCCATGCTTTACATAGGTATAGCCGAAGACAAAAATCGCATTGCAGAGACACTCAAGGAAAAGATTGAGTTGGCTCCTGATTTTAAGGTGAAGTTTATTGCCCCAAATGGAAAGGAGTTGATTCGGCAATTAAATACCGACCATAACATTGATGTGATTCTTATGGACATACACATGCCTTTGATGGACGGAATAGAGGCAACAGCAAGAGTAAGCGAGAGGTGGCCGGGGATACAAACCATCATGTGTACCGTTTTTGAGGATGAAGAGAACATTTTCGAAGCGATCAAGGCAGGAGCAAAAGGGTATCTGATGAAGAATGAAAGCCCGGGGAAATTGCACAAGGCCATCTATGAGGTGTTGGAGGGCGGCGCACCAATGAGTCCGATTATTGCCCGCAAAGTGTTGGCGCTCACTCAATCTCAAAGGCCTAAAAAACAACCTGACTTAAAGAAAGACTTTAACCTTACCAAACGGGAGATTGAAATATTAGATCACCTTGTAAAGGGTCTTAGCTACGAACAGATCGCAAATAATTTGTTTATTAGCTACGGCACAGTTCGAAAACACGTAGAGAATGTGTATCGGAAACTGGAGGTTCATGGTAAAGTGGAGGCTATTCGAAAAGTAAAGGGAGAATGAATCGGAGCGTGAGGGCAAGAAACCTGTTTATTCTATTTTTTGGGCAGGTTTGTAGTCTATGCGTTTGGGGTGGGGCACCTAACCTTTCGCCAGACTCGCTGGAACAACTTAGCAGAACTTACTATCGAAGCAATATCGATTCCTCGTTGTATTTCGCAGAGCTGATCAGAACAAAATCGGCTGTGGAACACGATTATGAGAAGCATTTGTGGGCTCTAAATTGGAAAGGAATATGTTTTTTGAAAATAGGACCACCGGATTCGGCGCTACATTATTTTAACCTATGTAGTGCTTTGGCCGGAAAACACAATTTACCTGCTTATGAAGGGAAGGCAAGTCTCAATAAGTCTATTCACCTTTTTCAAACAGGGGAATTTGAAAAGGCAGTTGCTTCTGGATTGGCTTCTTTGAAAGGATTCGAAGACGCGGACGATACTCTGGGAATTGGGCACTCATACTACAATGTTGCCCTTAGCTACTTGCGCCTCCAACTATTTGATCAGGCGTGTGAGAGTTTGAAGTATGCGAAAAACATTTACTCCAATTATGGAAGTGTCCTGGATAAGGCCAATCTGTACAATGCGTTTGGAAGTTTGTATACATCCACGGGAAAAATTGACAGCGCATTGGTCTTTTATGGTAACTCCATTAAGGAAAAAGAAGCCGTAGGGGGTTGGGCTCATTGCGGGTCTGAATACAGCAATATAGGGGCAATTTATCAGGATGAATTGGGGGACTCACTTAAGGCAATATCTGCCTATAAACAGTCCCTTTTATGTTACGAAACGCTTGGAGATCTCAGAGGAATAGCAACAGTAAGTGGAAATTTATCAAAATACTATGCGGCGAATGGCATGTCTGACTCGGCTGCATTTATGGCGGAAAAATGTGTAGAATTGGCTGAGTACACAGAGGATATTTGGCAACTTCACAATGCTTATGGGGTTCTCTACAAGGCCAATAAAGAGAACGGAAACTATCAAAAAGCTCTGAAATATCTGGCTGATTATTATGCTCTTGGAGATAGTATTTCCGGTCTGGAGGTGAAGAAAACTGTAGCCGATTTGCAGTTAAAGTACGACGTTGCTAAAAAGGAGGAAGACCTTGCTCAGACAGAGCTGGCACTTGCCAATTCAATGTTGGATGGAGCACGCAAGGATAAACAAATCATATTGTGGCTATTGGTGTCCGTTCTGATGATAATCGCTCTGGTTGTATTTGTTCTTTTCTATCAACGGAGGAAACGAAAACTAACTACTTTGGCAAAAGAGCAGGTATTGGAAGAGCGCACCAGAATTTCGATGGACCTTCACGACCACATTGGTTCCGAAATAACCATTATTGCCTCGAAACTGGACATGCAGGCCTTCAAGGCTGCAGATGAATCTACTCGCAAAGTGATGGGAGCGTTGGCTGATCAATCCAGGGATGCGTTCGCACAGTTGCGGGATACGATTTGGTCGATTCAGAAAGACCGGGTTGATTTTTCTGAATTTGTGCTACGGGTAGATGAGTTTGGGAATAAAATAACGCGAGATACGGGAATGGCATTCTCGTTGGAGGTTAGCGGAGATGGAATACTTTACCCGGCTTTGGCACTGGATTTCTACAGAATACTACAAGAGGCGATCAACAATGCCGTTAAACACAGTGCAGGTAAAAAAATTCAACTCACAATTGTAGTAACAGGCAATTACTTAAAGGCGCAGGTACAAGACGATGGTATTGGCATTGATTCAGAGGTCCGCCCTGGCGGATATGGCCTGAACAACATGAAGGAGCGGGTAAAACGACATGGGGGGAGTATTCAGTTCGATTCAAAGGAAGGGACGAAAGTGTTAATTGATATTCCGTTAAAGCATTATCCGAAAACCTAAGAATATGTCGAGTCTTTTTGTTCGGTTCGGGAGATTCCCTCTGTTAACGAACGACAACCATTGTCCACCGGCGTAAATACCCCATTTAGTAAGAAACTCCACATCTGCGTTAATCCAATGCGATTTGGGGTAAGAGTCGTCCCGCTCTGCGTAAGAGACGGAGCTACCACGCAAATAGGAAAAGCTGTACTGGAAATTGGTTCTTAACAAGGCAAAGTTGCCAACCGCCCATCTCATCGAAACATTTGGTCCCGCAGCCAGAAAATAACCCTGAGGTTCGTGTGATATCCTGTCTGTACTGTCTTCGTAAGTTGTGGTCAGAAAGTAGTCGTTTAGCTGAAATCCGGTCATTAGCTGGAATTTGTTTGGTTTGGTAACATTCCACCTAAAACCAAACCACCCCAGTATTCCGGAAGAAATGTGAGATTCTACTTTACGATAAATAGCTTTGCGGTCTTCCTGTATATCCTTGAGAAGATTAAAGAGGTCTCCTAGAAGTTTGTTCGAATAGGTGAAACTCATTTGACCCAATTCTGTCTTGGGACGTTCCATATCAAGGAGCAGTGAGAAACGTGAAACCGAATGAACCTCTGGGTTAGGAGCTACAGGATTGGATAAGAATCCCCGACTAAGCCCAAGCCCCAGGTACAATTCATCGCCATAACTTTCATTCAGATACTCAAAGTCCGAAATGTTCTGAGTTATTCCCTCACAGCAGAACAATAGGAACAAACCGATAATTAAACCTCGCAGCATGATTACTTTTTTACAATGGTCAATCCAAGTGTTCCGCCCATAAACCAGCCGAGATATGGCTTGAACCCAACCTCGACCGAGCCACAGAGTCCAAACTTCTTGTTCGTAAGGGCTTTCTTTTCAATTTGGTACAGGCGCCAACCGGCTCTGAACCCTACAGGTATATTGTTGGCGTATGACCTCACTTCCGAGGTCACGTTATCCCCACTTTCAATCTCTCTGAAGTTGTTGACAGGTACGATCAGTGCATCTATAAACAGATCCCTTCCAGCCGAGTTGTACGCCTTGCCATATTTATCGGTATCTATAAACACATTTGTAACACTGCGACGAACAATACCTGCGTAAATTCCGAAACTGGTCAGGGTCATATAACTGACGGGTGGATTTAACACCGATTCAAAATTTAAGGCCTCCGGGCTGTATGGACCACGTTTAAAGTAGATACCACCTCTAACCCTGTTTGCAATGAAACGATTGGCCGGAATGGTAATGGAAGTAGTCGTTTCTGTTTTTTCCTTGTATCCGAATTCTTCCTTAAAGTCAAGAACTACTGCCGTGGGTTTGGTTACAGTTTTGGTTCCAAGAGAGAAGCTGCCACCAACACTTGACTCAAAGTTTCCTGGGTAATCGGCGAAAGAGAATTTTCCGATAACAAAATAGCTCTTCCTGATGTCGAAGTTGGCTTCAATGCGTTCTGTTAGCCTGGCAAATCCAAATGCGCCAATATTCAACGAGGCTCCGTCCAGATTCTTTGTAGAAAAGTCAAAATCCAGAAGGGAAAGATTGATGTTTAGTGTTGGCTCAGGTGGTTGGTCAGAAATAACGCTGTATTTCACCTCGTTTTGACCAAAATAGGATACTACACTTAGAAGCACCATTGCGGTTAAGAATGATTTTTTCATGTCCGGAAATATTTTGATCAAAGGTGCGCTGAACGGGGGCTAAGCGCAATACGCACAGTTGCGTATTTAAGTCAATACGGTCTCAAAAAACGTTAATAAAGAACAGGATTAGCCCGCGTAAACCTCGTCTTGAGTGATCGATGAAAGGACCCACGAATGTGCCCCGGTATTTACTTTAGTACCACAATAGCCACAAATGGCAGATTGACCCATTTTATCTGCTTGAGCGCCACAGTTCGGACAGTTTTTTAATTCCATGGTGTCTTTCTCCACTCCGGTCCGTCGAATGAAAGTCCAGTACTCAGTAAAGAATCGGTCCTTATTTGGAGAACCGCCTTTCACTTTACCATCTTTTAGGTCAACAACGTAGTCTTTACAGCTGGCTTTAATTCTAACCGTAAATGCTTCGTAGAACTTGTCCAAATCAATTGCTACGACGGTAGACCATACAACTGCAATATCGTCCAGCTTATTTCGGAGTCCTTGCGCTTTGTAGTTATCCATCCAAAACTGATTGGATTCGAATAACCTATCGGAGACTAAATGTCGAACCCGTTCCCATTGGCCTTCAGACCATGCCTGGTAAATTTCCATGAACGTGGTTTGAACAACTTTCGTGGTAAACTCTTTTTCGAAGGCATACCAATCGGCAATTTGATGGGCCGCGGAGAATGCTTGTATATTGGACTGTAATGATGGTTGGGTAATTGTTGGGTCTTCCGTGCCAACTTCTTGCGCGTAGGTAGTAAGGTTGCCTGTAGAGAAAGAATCTGCTTTTACCATTACCTTGCTTAATACCTTCCAGTTCATTTTGCCGGATGAGAGCAGCGTGCCACAACTCTCACAGTTACCAGAATCGTTAAATGCAACTGCTGCGCCGCAATTCGGACAATTTATTGCGTCAGGTTGAACGGAGCCTGGAGTTGGCCAATCACCAATTGGTGCAAACTTCCACCTTTCGGTAACGATGTTGCGTATGCTATGTCCGTCACCAACCTTTGTGTAGTTGGCAACAATTTCCACCTCAATGTATGGTTGGCTGGATTCCGGCAAATAACCGATTTCGCGTATGCGCAGACTTCCAACTACTATTTCAGTAACGTTAAAAGGGGCTTTTCGCTGGGCGAGCGCGAAGATATCATCCGATAAAAATGGCTGTAGTGTCTTGATTTCAGGCTCTCCAAACCAATGGAGGTATTTTGTATAAAGCAGATGAGCAAAATCAAGAAATAAGGTCTTGGAAAAGTTAGGGTCGGTTCTTTTAAATTGTTGCAACTGTACATCAGATTGTGTCATTTGCATCATCCTGTAATTTTGATTGGAAGAAGACGTAACGGTCTGACCTTCCTTATTTTTCAGGATATGTTTAAAGATGTAAAAGGCTACTACGGCTCCCCCAAAAATGAGCAACATTGGCCATGAGAATTCACCGCTACCACCGCTGCCTCCGGAAGAGAAACCAAATCCGCCACCACCACCGGAACTAAATCCGCCTCCGCCACCACCGGAGCTGAATCCTCCTCCTCCTCCCGGTCTCGCCTGGGCAAACAAAGCGATCAATAGTACGGAGACTGTCGACAATATGCGCGAAAGGTGCTTCAAAAGTCTATATCTATATAATCAGGTAGTTCATTAATATCATCCGCCTGAATGGGCAGATGTTTGCCAAACAACCGCGATGACTCGGTTATTTTTGCTACAAATTGGTCGGGCCCCGAAACCATAGCGGTGGTCAACTCATTTTCAAGAAGTTTTAGTTCCGCTGGAAGAACGCTTTCAACGCCTCTATCCGCAACCACCATTACCCGTTTTTCCATAATGGATGCGTAAATAAGAATCCCGGTCTCATCCTTGGTATGATGAATGCCAACTTTCTGAAAAATTGCCCGCGCCTTTAACTCTACAGCAGTTTGAAGGATTTTAGAACTTAATACAAGTCTTTGAAGGGATCCGGTTGAAAAAAGACCATAAGCGATGATGGCAGTAACTGCCATACCGGTAGCGATAAATAGGTCTCCAAACAGCGTTGGAGCCAACATGAAGTACAGAAAAGACAGCATTAAGGAAATCATAGCTGCACCCATGGGTACTTGGTAGTAGCCAGCAGAACGTTTTTTAACCACAACAACCATCTCCACACTTGAGCTGCTTTCAACCGTCTCTACTGCGGATCGTAGTTTGTCTGGAAATGTCTGATCAAAATAACTCATAGGGTAAGCGTCGCATTAAAGATAACATTATCAGCAATGGATTTAATATGAGTTTTAAACATGGTAGGGCCAACACCATAAAGTGGCGATGTTGCCAGCTTCTATTGTCCCGTTCAAATTACTCAGAAGGAGCTTCGATCAATCGAATTGACATGCGTACGTCTGCCAACGGACGATCATTCCTATCTCTTGGAACAGATGCGATCTTATCGATAATATCTAAACCTTCGTAGATCTTGCCAAAAACCGTGTAATTGCCATCCAGATGTGGGGTTCCGCCTATTGTACTGTACAGTTTCTTTTGCTTTGGAGTAAATGCAATAGAATCAATATCATCAGCAATTAAGGGTTGAATTCTTTTAACGATTTTGGAAAGAGAATCGTTCAGTCTTCGGGACTGGCAGTACATCACGGCATTTAAATCATCCTTGTTTTCCGGGGCTCTCAAATAGTCATTTAGCGCCTGGTTCACACGCTGCTGATTAACACGTGCCTCCTGAGTAGCCAACATTGGTTCCGTATAGGTTTTGCCCTGAACAATGTAAAACTGACTTCCGGACGAGCGCTTGGTTGGATTAACGTTATCTCCCTGCCGGGCAGCAGACAAGGCTCCTTTTTTATGGAATAACGTATCTACAAATTCCGCCGGAATTGTATAATCCGGCCCACCATCACCCAACTGTTGATTTGGTTTTGCATTTCTGCTGTTTGGATCCCCACCCTGGATCATAAATTGGCTGATCACCCTGTGAAAGAGAAGACTGTCGTAATAATTTTCTTGTACCAGCTTGGCAAAGTTATCACGGTGCAGGGGAGTTGCGTTGTATAATTTGCCCTTCATGGTTCCGAAAGAAGTAGTGATTTCAAAATGAATTTCCTTGTCGTCTGTAACTTTTGGGCTACTTGAGTTTTCTACAGTTGAAGACACATTTGTTTCCACTTGAGCCAACCCAAGCGAAACAATACACGTCATAACTAACGTATAAGCCACTCTGTGAAAAGCATTTGCTAACATCATAGAAGTTGAATTTAACTATATTTGTTTGGCTTTGTGCAAGAATGATGCCGTGCCAAAACTAAGATAAAACCCGTGATATGAGAAAATTATCGGTCGTACTACTAACTGTAATTGCAATCAGTTTTGCTTTTACTTCTTGTTACAGAAAGAAAGATACAATTGCCCGAGTTACCGTAGTTGATGCTGCCGGATCACCTAAGGGAGGAGCAGAAGTTCGGTTATATTATGACGAGGGGAACGGTGAACCGCGAGAATATCTTGAGCAAACCGCTTCTACCGACGCTAGCGGAATAGCTACCTTTAACTACAACGACTTATTTAAGTCGGGCCAGGCAGGTTTTGCCATTTTAGATATTGACGTGGATAGTGAAACAAAAGTGGGCATCATAAGAATTGAAGAGGAAACTACGAGCGAAGAAACGGTGGAGGTGATGTAAGTTACCAAGGATTTTCGTATTGATTACCTTAAGAATTTAAGCAAAAAGCCAGTTGAAAGACTGGCTTTTTCTTTTTCGGGCGATTTGGAAGCACCACTTTTTTCGATTGACTCTACGGCTCAGACCGATTGCTGGCCGTAAACTGCAACTGTCGCAGAACAAGCTGTTTGGTTTCGTTGGAATGTTGTTTTTTGTTCTCGGAATCACGTTGAGTAACATCTAAAACAATGATTTTTCCGTCAAGGTTTGTAACCTTTAGTAGGATGGTGTACGTAAGAACTATACCACATCCATAATTAACGCAGATTAACGAACCTAACTCCCTCTGGTATGAGAAAAGTTTTACTCTCTCTGGCGGCCACGCTATGCCTTTTATTTTCTTACGCTCAATCTGGAACAGAATTTTGGTTTGCTCCACCAGATGTGACCTTTTCGCATAATTCTCCTGGAGGAGTGCCCATTTATCTGAACCTGGCCACCTTTGGTGCAGCTGCAACTGTTACCATAGATCAGCCTGCCAACCCTGGTTTTACACCAATTGTGGTGAACCTCCCCGCGAACAGTTCACATCAGGAGGATATGAGTGCATTTGTTGCTGATTTGGAAACCACGCCAACAGACACGGTTCTAACCACAGGTTTGCGAGTGGTTTCAACAGCTACCATTACGGCGTACTATGAGGTTAGTAACACCAACAATCCGGATATTTTTGCTCTGAAAGGGAACAACTCTCTGGGGCAGGAATTCTACATCCCCTTGCACAATCACGATCCTTTTTACAATCACACTTTTGCGGCACCTCACCAGGCCTATGCTTCATTTGATATTGTAGCAACCGAAGACAACACTACAGTAATGATCTACTCACCCAGAGACGTCGACGGGCACCCGGCACTAATACCATTCACCATTACGCTTGACCAGGGAGAAACATATTCTTGTGGGTATACAGGGACAGGTTACGAAACTCCTTCAAATCACCCCGCAGGGGCGGTGGTAATTTCAGACAAAGATGTGGCGATTACCATTAAAGATGATTCTAACCACAACCCTTCAGGAGGATGTTATGATTTACTTGGTGATCAGATCGTGCCGGTAAATATTGTAGGAACAGAATACATTGCTGTGAAAGGACAGCTAAATGCAACAGGAGATGAGAGTGTGTTTATTCTGGCAACTCAAAACGGTACAGAGGTATACATTGATGGAGCAGCAGCCCCGGTTACCACCTTGTTTGCTGGTCAAACCTATCGCTATGATATGGATTATTTGGGGGCTTCAGCCGATAATAGTGTATATATAGCAACATCTAAACCAAGTTACGTTACGCATGTTACAGGTTTTGGCTGTGAACAGGGGCAGGCAATTCTACCTCCGTTGGGCTGCGCGGGATCTGAACAAATTGCGTTTACCAGGTCTACAGCTGAGAACTTCTATCTGAATATTTTGGTACGAGCTACCGCTGTAAACGACTTTACAATTACCGGTGCTGGTACAGCCGCAATTAATCCGGCGTCGTTTCTTCCGGTACCGGGAACCGGTGGAGTATGGATGGCTGCTCAGATTCAGTACAATACCACAGAGGTGCCGGTCAATCAGGCTCACCTCATTACGAATTCGTCGGATGTGTTCTCTTTGGCAATTATTAATGGAGGAGCCACATCAGGATGTCGATATGGGTTCTTCTCGGAGTTCGCTGCGGAAATTGTAATTGATGCTGGAGCGGACAACACGATGTGTGCAAATGACACTGTTCAGTTGTCAGGAAGCGTTGAAGGAGGAACAACAACTGGAATATGGACTACAAGCGGTTCAGGGCAATTTCTGCCAAATGACACCGATTTGAACGCTGAGTATGTGCCAAGTCCAGCTGATATTTCTGCAGGAGTAGTGACCATTACCCTAACATCCACCGGCAATTGTACTCCGGTATCCGATAACATGACACTTAACATTACTCCCGCACCAACAGTTGATGCCGGGCCAGATGTTTCTGTTTGTGAGAACAACGCTGATGTTAATTTGAGTGGAACGGTGACCGTCGCATCAGGGGGAATATGGACTGGTGGCGGAGGAACCTTCTCGCCGAATAACACTTCGCTAGTAACCACCTACACCCCTTCAGCAGCTGAAATTTCAGCTGGCACCGTTACATTAACCTTGACATCCACTGGTAACGGAACATGTAATCCGGAGAGTGATGTTATTACGATCACCATTACAAACGCACCGACTGTAGACGCAGGAACCAACCTAACAGCTTGTGCCAATAATCCTGATGTTACGCTTGGCGGGTCGGTTATTGGGGCAACCGGAGGGCAGTGGAGTGGCGGCGCCGGAACGTTCTCACCAAACGTAAACGCTTTGAACGCCACGTATACACCTACTGCGGGGGAAATCACGGCTGGTTCGGTTACTCTTACGCTAACAACAGTGGGCAATGGAACATGTAATCCTGAATCGGATGTAATGACAATTACTTATACAACTGCTCCAACTGCAAACGCAGGAGCCGATCAAACGGTATGCGCCAACAATGCAGACGTAACACTTAACGGGTCGGTTACTGTTGCAACTGGAGGAACATGGAGTGGAGGTTTAGGTGTCTTCACACCAAATGCCAACACCCTGAATGCAACATATTCTCCAACGGCGGCAGAAATTACTTCCGGGTCCGTAACGCTTACTCTTACTACCACCGGAAATGGCACTTGTAGTCCGGAAACGGATAATATGACTGTGACTTTTACCGCGGCTCCCACGGTCAACGCAGGAGCCGATGAAACGGTATGCGCCAACAATCCTGACGTTTCTCTGAACGGCTCGGTGGCCATTGCCACCGGAGGGGTATGGAGTGGTGGAGCCGGCACATTTACTCCCAACGCAAACACACTGAATGCGACATACACACCATCTGCTGGTGAAATTACTGCGGGTACAGTTACCTTAACGCTTACCACAACAGGTAATGGAACATGTAACGCAGAATCAGACAACATGACGGTTACTATTGGTCCTGCTCCGGTCGTTTCAGCAGGTGCGGATCAATCAGTTTGTTCAAATAACGCAGATGTATCCCTGGCAGGCTCGGTGTCTAATGCTACTGGTGGCACATGGAGCGGTGGAGCCGGAACTTTTAACCCTAGTACTACAGCGCTGAATGCAACCTATTCTCCGACAGCGGCTGAAATTGCTTCAGGAAATGTAACACTTACGCTGACCTCAACCGGAAACGGCCTGTGTAATGCAGAAAGCGACAATATGACCGTCAGTTTTACGCCGGCGCCAACGGCAAATGCCGGCGCGGATCAAACGGTTTGTTCCAATAATGCAGACGTCACCCTTGCCGGTAACGTGACTATTGCATCAGGCGGAACATGGAGTGGAGGGTTAGGTGTATTTACACCAGACGCAAACACATTGAATGCCGTATACTCACCAACCGCAGCCGAGATTTCATCGGGGTCAGTTACCTTAACGCTTACCACAACTGGTAATGGAAACTGTTTGGCGGTTACCGACAACATGATAATCTCATTTACCGCACCGCCAACCGTAAATGCTGGAGTTGATCAAACCGTATGTGCAAATAATCCCGATGTCGCTTTAAACGGTTCGGTAACGATCGCAACCGGAGGTCAATGGAGTGGCGGTGGAGGAACCTTTTCTCCAAACGCTAATACCCTCAACGCGGTGTACACCCCTTCGGCTGCTGAAATTACAGCAGGCACCGTTACTCTTACTCTCACTACAACTGGCAATGGGACGTGTAATCCTGAAACCGATGATATTGAGATCACAATTGATCCGGCTCCGGTGGTTTCTGCCGGTGCCGATGTAACAGTATGTGCAAATAATCCCAATGCAACTTTATCCGGAAGCGTCAGTTTTGCCGGAGGTGGCGTTTGGAGCGGCGGCGGCGGAACGTTTAATCCGAGCAATACCGCCGTAAATGCGATCTATACACCTAGCGCAGCTGAGATAAGCGCAGGCAGTGTTACATTAACTCTTACCTCAACTGGTAACGGACTCTGTAATGCCGAGAGTGATGATGTGCTTATCACAATCACTCCCGCTCCAACGGTGGACGCCGGTGCAGATCAAGTTGTTTGTTCGAATAACTCGGATGTGAATCTAAATGGATCTGTTACAGGTGCAACCGGAGGTCAATGGACTGGAGGTTTGGGTGTGTTTACCCCTAACAATAACGACCTCAACGCAGTATATACGCCGTCTGCTTCTGAAATTGGTTCAGGATCGGTAACCCTGACCTTAACCACAACTGGAAACGGAACATGTAACGCAGAAGCGGATAACATTACAATCACCTTTACTGCTGCTCCAACCGCGGATGCAGGAGCAGACCAGTCGGTATGTGCCAACAACGCTTCTGTTAACTTGGCTGGTACAGTTACAGTTGCTACTGGAGGAGTTTGGGTCGGCGGATCAGGAACCTTCAGCACTTCGTCGGCGGATTTAAATGCAGTATATACACCAAGTGCGGCAGAAATTTCGGCTGGGACGGTTACGCTTACTCTTGAAACTACAGGCAATGGTAATTGCTTACCAGTTACCGATGATATGGTTATAACAATTGATCCGGAGCCAATTACCAATGCCGGGCCGAACCTAACTTCTTGTGTTAACAACCCGAACGTGAACCTCGCAGGGTCCGTTGTGAACGCAACCGGCGGTCAATGGTCTGGGGGGTCCGGGACTTATAACGCGTCGGATACGGATTTGAATGCCGTATATACACCTTCTCCCTCTGAGATTGCTGCAGGAACGGTTTCTCTTACGTTGACATCCACTGGAAATGGAAGTTGTTCAGCAACGCAAGACGTGGTAGATATTACGATCATTCCAGCTCCCGTTGCAGATGCCGGCGCAGATCAAACACTTTGTGCAAATAATTCTGATGCTACTTTGGCTGGATCTGTAACTGGCGCGTCAGGCGGTCAATGGTCTGGTGGCCTTGGTACGTTTACACCAAGCAACAATGTTTTAAACGCGGTTTATAGCCCAACCGCGTCCGAGGTTGCGAGTGGATCAGTTACGCTTACTCTTACAACAACCGGCAATGGAAGTTGTAACGCAGAATCGGATGATATGGAGATTACATTTACTGCTTCTCCCACAGTAGATGCGGGTGCCGATATTGCCGTTTGCGAGAACAATTCGGACGCGGTTCTTTCAGGATCGGTAACCGTGGCTACAGGTGGTGTATGGAGTGGAGGATCAGGAACTTATTCTCCTTCCAGCACAGATTTAAATGCAACTTACACGCCTACGAGTGCAGAAATTGCTGCTGGTTCGGTTACTCTGTACCTAACTACAACTGGCAACGGCAACTGTTTACCAGAAGTAGACAGTTTGGAAATCACTATCAGTCCGGTGCCATTAGTTGATGCTGGCGCAGATCAGATTACCTGCGTGGATGACCTGAATGTTAATTTGTCCGGTTCGGTGTCCGGTGTTACCAATACGGGACAGTGGACCACCTCGGGGTCGGGGGTTTTTATACCTAATAACACTACCCTGAACGCGACATATTCTGCAAGCAGTGCGGATTCCATTGCCGGAACGGTTACACTAACGCTTGAGTCAACTAATAACGGGACGTGCTTACCGATAACCGATGCTATGACAATCACGATTCTGCCTGCAGGCGTTGCCGATGCAGGCCCGGATGTAACTGTGTGTGAAAATAACGCCAGCGTCAACCTAAATGGTTCGGTAACCGGCGGTGCCACTTCGGGGGTTTGGAGTACAACAGGAACAGGTGTATTTACACCAAATGATTCTACCCTTAATGCGACCTATGTGCCTAGTGGTTTCGATGCTGCAACCGGGTCAGTAACTCTCACTCTTACTGCCAATAGCTGCGATCAGGATACGGATAATTTAGTAGTTACCATTACCCCCGAACCGGTAGTTGATGCAGGCCCGGATGAGACTGTATGCGCAAGCAACCTAAACATTCCTTTGAATGGTTCAGTGTCAGGAGCCTCAACAACAGGGGTCTGGACGACCAGCGGAACAGGAACATTTTCTCCAAGTAATACGGACTTAAATGCCACTTACATGGCCAGTTCTGCCGATTCAATTGCTCAGGGAGTCACCATTGTGCTGGAAGCAACCGGAATCGGAAACTGTGTACCGGTTACGGACACGATGATCATTAATATTTTCCCAACCGGATCAGTAAATGCAGGGGCAGACCAGAACCTGTGTGCTAACAATGCCAATGTAGCCTTGAATGGTATAATTAGTGGCGGAGCTAGTGAAGGTCAGTGGACTTCCAGTGGATCGGGAAGTTTTAGTCCAAATGATACAGCATTGAATGCTACTTATATTCCAAGTATTGGAGATACAGCGGCAGGGTCCGTTAGCCTTACGCTTACAGCGACCAACAGTTGTAATACTGCTTCCGACTTTATTGTTGTTACTTTCTCTCCTGCACCAGCCGTGAATGCTGGTCCGGACCAATCTTTATGTGGAACGAATCCTACTCTCAGTATTTCTGGATCTGTAAGTGGAGCTTCCGGAGGAGTTTGGACAACCTCAGGCTCAGGAACGTTTGCACCGACTGCCACCAGCCTGAATGTTGATTATACGGCATCAGCCGCCGACATTTCTTCAGGTGCAGTTACTCTCTACCTGACTTCTACGGGTAATGGCAGTTGTAATGCAGTAGTGGATTCAATGCTGATTACCATCAGTTCAGGGATAGTTGTAAATGCCGGGGCGGACCAAAATGTTTGTGCATCTGCAGGCTCAACAAATTTGAACGGAATGGTATCTAACGGTTCAACCGAGGGAGTTTGGTCTACTATGGGAACCGGAAGTTTTACACCAAATGACTCTACTCTTACAGCCGATTATAATTTCAGTAGCGCAGACACTACAGCTGGTAGCGTGCAGCTGGTATTGACCTCGATTAATAACGGAAGTTGTGCAGCACAAACCGATACTTTACTAATCACTTTTGGAAGTTCGGCAAACGTGAATGCGGGCAGCGATCAGATCGTTTGTGCATCAAATTCAACGGTTAACCTGAATGGGTTTGTAAGTGGAGGAGCAACCGAAGGCCAATGGTTGACACTTGGGTCAGGTTCATTTTCGCCCGCTGATACCGTTTTAAATGCGACTTATCAGCCAAGCGCTACGGATTCCATAAATGGTTCGGTAGAACTTGTTCTAACCACAACGGATCACGGTACGTGTGCGCAAGGCTTAGACACAATTTTAATCACTATTGAACCAATTCCGACGGTCAACGCCGGAACCAACATTCAGGTGTGCTCAGATGAAGATACGATTCCGATTTCCGGTACAGTTTCGAATGCCAGTGGCGGGATATGGTCTACGGGAGGAACCGGGACTTTTGCACCGGGAGACTCGTTGCTTTCATCCAACTATGTTCCAAGTAGTGCAGATATGGCAGCAGGTTCGGTAACCCTGTATCTTACAACTTATGGAACCAGTATTTGTGCTTCTGTAACGGACTCAATGACAATCGATATGGTATCGCCACTCGTGGCAGATTTCGGTTTCGTGGAAACCTGTGCGGGTCAGCCCATGGGATTCTTCGATAGTACTAGTGTGTCGGCCGGAACAATTGTTTCGTGGACATGGTATTTTGGGGATGGAGATAGTTCTTCATCACAAAACCCGGTACACGTTTATGACACTCTTGGAACATTTGACGTAACTCTGGTCGTAATGTCCAGTCTTGGGTGTAGCCACCAGATTATTCAAACCATTAATGTGAATGGTGGACCAGCCGCAGGTATTGGAGTGAGCCCTAATCCCGGATCGACAAATGAGACGATTAACTTCAACGACCTTTCTACAGGAGCCGATTTCTGGGATTGGAACTTTGGAGATGGTTTTGGTACTTCGACAGATCAGTTCCCAACATACATGTATAGTAACCCAGGAGACTATGTAATCACTCAGGTTGTAACAAACAACTTTGGTTGTACTGATACTGCTCAGGTAGTACTTACCATAGAAGACAACGAGGCCTATGCTCCTGCGGTGCCTTCAGGGTTTTCGCCAAATGGTGATGGAGATAACGATGTGTTGATCGTATTAGGAGGCCCTTTCCTGGAAGTGGAATTGAGCGTATACAACAACTGGGGGAATCTTATTTTCTATTCTCAGAATGAAGACGTTGGTTGGGACGGCACCTGGAACGGTAAAGATCAGCCCAATGGTGACTACATCTATACGGTAAGAGCCGTTACCGTGGAAGGTAAGGAGTTTCAAGATCACGGAAGTGTTTCAATAATCAGATAAGGAGGAATGAAAATGAAATGGAATAGAATTTTTGCAGTACTAGTGATCAGTTTTCCAATGAGTTTTGTTGCTCAGGATTATCACTTTGGTCAATTTGATGCACTGGCACCAACTTACCAGCCCGGACTTACCGGAATGTTTGACGAATACTCCTACAGGGGGGCCACGCAATACAGGAACCAATGGCGGGCATTGGCTAATAAACCGTTTTCAACTTTTGCATTGTCTTACGACATGCCTTTGAAAGAAAGATGGGGCGTTGGTGGTTACATTATCAATTACGACGGTGCCAAAGTGTTCAACGCATTCAACGTGGTTTTATCCGGTGCCTACCGAATAATTGAACCCACGCAGAAAGAACACGTGTTAAATGTTGGCCTTCAGATGGGCTTGATTTATAAAAACACAAACAACGCGGATTTACTTTTCGAAAGTCAGTACGACGAGGGGCAATTTAACCCGACCCTCCCTAGTAATGAGAGTTTTACCCGTTTTAGTAAGACACTCCCGGAGTTTAACATGGGTGTTTACTATGAGTGGACGGATCCGGCCAATATGTACCACCCTTATTTTGGTGCAACGGCGTTTCACCTAACTTCTCCAAAGGAATCGCTTTTGATGAGTTCGGAGGCGAGCAGGTTACCCCGTAGGTATTTATTTAACGGTGGTTGTAAGCTGGATTTTGATGAGCAATGGAGCGCAGATGTGAAGTTGATGCATCAGTTTCAAGGAAAGGCTCGCGAGTGGGTAATGGGTGCTACGGGATCGTATTTAATTACAGATAGCGAAACAGATGTGAACCTTGGCTGCTATTACAGAGTACAAGATGCCGTAACGGTGCTGGCAGGGGTCGGCTATCAGGACTTGAACTTCATGATGAGCTATGATATTACTACCTCAGGACTTAAAGCCTACAACGGAGGTAAGGGAGCGATAGAGTTTACGTTGGTGTACACACCAGATAAGTAAGAGGATACTGAGTTAAGGGAACCTAAAGAAGCTTTTGGTCTTCAAAATACTTTACAATTGCTTCTTTCATAAGCCGCTGTTGCTCTTGAGAATTGAGTGCAGGTAATTTCTTTAAACTTTCGAAATGTGGCCAACCTTCCTGATCTGTGCCTATAAAATCGTAATACCCATATGGAACTAAAACGGAACAGACTCCAACGTGGATCGCCTCCAGTTTTTTATCCTTCGAGAGCTGCAAAGAGCCCTTCCCGATTTCCTGAACGCCAATCAAGAACAATACGCCGGTTATATCTAACTCTCCATGAGTAGGTTCGAATAACCGAATCACTTTTTTCCAGGATGCCTCCAGTTCAAAATCCACACTACCCTTGAATTGCTTTAATACCAGGCAGCTCTTTCCCTTCCAGAAATTCCAACATTGCACCCCCACCGGTTGACACATGACTCATTTGTGAGGCATAGCCAAATTTATTAACGGCTGCTACCGAATCTCCCCCACCGACAAGAGAAAAGGCCCCTTTGGCTGTGGCTTGTGCAATTGCCTGGCCAACTTCTTTGGTGCCCTGGGCAAAAGCATCCATTTCAAATACTCCCATTGGCCCATTCCATAAGATAGTTTTGGAATTCAAAATAGCGTCAACAACATCGCCCGTTGCCTCGGGGCCAATGTCCAATCCCATCCAACCTTCCGGTACCCTATCCGTATCAGCAACCTGAGTATCAGCATCTGCAGAAAATGCGTTGGCCACAATCGAGTCTTTGGGAAGAATCACCTTTACTCCGCTTGCCTGGGCTTTTTGTAAAATGTCGCGGGCAGTTTCCAAAAAATCATTTTCCACGAGTGAACTGCCTACCGAACCTCCCTGAGCCTTAACAAAAGTGTAAGTCATTCCGCCACCGATTATCAGGGTATCTACTTTTTCCAATAAATTATTGATGATGGTAATTTTCGAGGACACTTTGGCTCCGCCTACAATGGCGGAAATGGGTTTCTGCCCCTTTTCCATTACCTGGGAAACACTCTCAATTTCCTTTTCCAAAAGGTACCCGAACATTTTATCATTTGGGAACTCATTTGCAATAATTGCCGTAGACGTGTGTGCCCGATGAGCTGTTCCAAAAGCATCATTCACATATACATCTCCGTGTTTGGCAAGTTCTCTCGCAAAACCAATGTCTCCGGCTTTTTCTCGAGGATCAAAGCGAAGATTCTCGAGGAGTAAAACCTCTCCCAGCCGCAATTTTCCTGACAACTCAAAAGCTTCTTCAGAAATACTGGAATTGGCAAAATGTACTGTCGCCCCAATTTCTTCCTGAACTGCGGAAACAATGTGTTTTAAGGAGAACCTGTTTTCAGGTCCGCTTTTTGGTCGCCCCAGGTGAGACATTAGCACAGCAGACCCTCCATCAGAAAGAACTTTCTTAATGGTTGGAACTGCTGCTTTTATTCTGGTTCTGTCGGTCACCTCAAAAGTTTGCTTGTCCAGCGGGACGTTAAAATCTACCCGGATCAAAGCCTGTTTTCCTGCAAAATTGTAAGCATCTATCTTCGCCATGGCGCAAATTTAAGCATACTGGTTGGTTGTTGGATATTTCCCGACACTTGTTTCAACGATTGTTCACAGATAGATGAGGTCGATCAAAGCATCTTGCTAAATTTGATGACCAAATGCAATTTGCGCAGATACCCGGACATATTGATTTAAAGGAGAAGCTTACAGAGAATGTAAGAAACCAGCGGATTCCTCATGCGCAGTTGTTTCTGGGAACCGACGGGGCTTGTGTGTTGCCTATGGCACTTGCATATACGCAGTACTTATTTTGCAAGAACCGAACCCAGGCAGATGCTTGCGGAAGCTGCGAGAACTGCAACAAAGTGTCAAAATTCAATCATCCTGATGTACACTTTTCCTTTCCTTTTAAAAACAGTACAAAAACTCCAACTTCCACAGCCTTTGCAAAGTCCTGGAGGGCGCAATTACAGGAAACACCTTTTTTTGACCTTTCTACTTGGGGAGATCAAATAGAGTTGGGTAACAGCCAGCCCATTATTCCTGTAAAGGAGGCAGATGAGATAAGTGGCAAGTTGGCACTTAAATCTTTTGAAGGCGGGCTCAAGGTACTGATCATGTGGCATGCCGAAATGCTTAATATGCAAGCAGCCAACAAGCTACTTAAACTAATAGAGGAGCCGCCAGCGGGTACGGTTATTCTACTGATTTCTGATCAGTTTGATCAGCTGTTGAAAACAATTACTTCAAGGACGCAGTTAGTAAAGATAAACCGCATTACCAATGAAGAACTGCTGCGACACCTAACAGAAGTAGAAAATGTGGATCAGGGAAGAGCCTTAAGCATCGTGAATATAGCTGAGGGATCATATCTGAGTGTTATCAGGCAACTGAATTCCGACCAGAGTGAAGCGGCCAACTTTCAGTACTTTCAGGAATGGATGCGAATTTGTTACCAGAAGAAAGTGTTGGATGCTTTTGATTGGTCTGATAGAATGGCCGGGATCGGGAGAGAAAACCAAAAGCAATTTTTAGCATTTTGTTTGCAAATGGCTCGTCAGTGCATACTTGGGAACTATACCGATATGAAGATGGTTTCCCTTCAAGGTCCGGAACGTGATTTTCTGACGAAATTCGCACGTTTTATCAATCATCGAAATGTACTGGAGTTAACGGAAGAATTTAGCAGGGCTCACTACCACATAGGTCGAAATGCCAACGCGAAGATTTTGTTTACGGATCTTTCCATTAAGGTGATAAAATTGTTGCGAAAATAACGCGACAACTGGTACTCATAAAATAAGACTAATCCTTTTAGTTGAGAGACTTTCACTAAACAATCGTTCGATTTTTTTGTTATACTAACAACAACGTACTATGAATACCTGGGAACAGCTAGAAGAAAAGATTTATTCATATTGGGATGTATTCATCCTGAAGATACCGGAGATTGCGATTTCAATCTTAATCTTTGCGATCTTCTATGCGATAGCCATTTTCGGCGCCAGGTTCATCAGAAGGCGTTTTGAGAAGAAAACGACGGATAACATTACCATCCTGTTTAGTATTCGGTTCATTAAAATTGTTCTTCTTACAGTTGGCTTTGTTTTGGCCCTTCACGCGCTGGGCTTTGAAGGAATGGCCGGAGGTTTGTTGGCAGGTGCCGGAGTAGGCGCAATCATCATTGGTTTTGCTTTTAAGGAAATTGGAGAGAATTTTCTGGCAGGTATTATTCTGGTTTTTGACAGGCCGTTTGACATAGGAGACACTGTATCCATAAACAAGAACATGGGCAGGATTCAGGAACTGAAGTTTAGAACCACTCACATGAAGACGTTTGATGGTAAGGACGTATATATTCCAAACTCCACTGTGATTACAGAGGAAGTGTTCAATTTCACCAGAGATGGATTTCTGCGTCAGGACTTTGTAATAGGCATTGATTACGATGATGATATTACTGAGGCAAGGCAACTAATAGAAGAAACGGTAAGCCAACATCCTGAAGTGTTGGAGGATCACAAGACCCAGGTGCTGATTGATGAGTTTGCGGCCAGTACGGTTAATTTACGGGTACAATTCTGGCATCATACGCTTGACTACAAAATTGTAGCTGCTGAAACAAAAACACAGGTAATGCAAGCAGTAAAAGAAAAATTACTTGAAGCAGGATTCGGATTGCCGGCTAACATCCAGGAAATAAAAATGTATCAGCCTGATGCAATTCGGGTGGCCTTAGAAGATTTGAGAAACGATAATCGTAGCAAGTCTTAGTTGGTTTAAAGACTGGTGTAGTATTTGATGTCTGGCGAAGTTAAAACTTGATCGTTTTTCAACGCCCTGGAGATTTCTGCCTGCACATTCACAAACTCCTCATAGCTTATTTCAGGCGAGCATAGTAGTTTAAAGGAGATGAATGTATTTGGCCTGAAATGCTTGTGTAAATAAGCATTTAAATCCGACAATGAACAACTTGTGCCATTTACAATAAGTGGTTGGTTCGGCTTAAGGACAACGGTAAACTCCACTTTCTTGTCAGTTACTGAAGGAACGAGTGGTTTGGTTCCTGATTTAGGTTCGCAATGCTTCTGTGTATAGACCGCATAGTATTTGTCCCAATCAGTTTCGGAAGGTCGGACAACATACACGGTACCTGCAAAATCACTTTTGTTGATCGTCTGTAAAATCGGAATTACCCTTGACATTTTTGTACTGCGGTCGCAACGAATGCCTATGAATGGCTTTACTGCCATTGCGCTTGTGTATTCAATGGTTTCTTCAAGCTTACTACTCAAATCCCTTGGGTGTAAATCCTCACCTGCCATGTTTATTAGATTGCTATCGCTGGTAATAACAAGAGGATACGTTAACCAATTTATATCGCATAAAACATTCGGGTTTTCTATCACGGGAATGTCCAGGGGATACCTACAGCCAATGGTTTGTTGGCAGATTAGTTGATTTTGCTGCCGAAATTCAAAATAGGTCAACCTGGTTAATACTGTAGCCGTAACCAACACGATTAGCACCGCAATAAGCATCGCCCGCCAGCGTTTTCCAGATCCAACACCCACATTCATCCAGGAATGCAAAAAGATAACGACGGGTATTAAAAAGAAGTAGTGTACGTAATCTTGATCAAAGTGAAGTAGAGAGCTCACAGCAACACCCAGAACCATGGCATATATACCGTAAAGCATTGCCATTTTCATAAACCAGTGTAATGCTCCCAGTGCCATAAAGGACTGATCGTTTATCACACGAAGTCTGCGACGATTGTTCCGACCAAAACGCCTGCGGTTTCCTGAAAATAATATTGCAAAGAGCATGGCCTGACCTAAGGAAGCAGCAATCAGTGCAAATAGCCAGTTGTAGGTTATTAGCTCATCAGGGGAGAAGCGCCAGTAACTAAGTCGGTTGTCGCTGTAAAGGGCGGAAAAAACACTGAACGCATGACGGCTCAAACACATCAAAGCGTAAAGCAGAAAAGTGTATTCTAGCGCAATAAAACCGCCAAAAAACCAAATGGTTCTGGAGGAGTTAAATAGAGGGGTTTTAAATGATGGGGGAGGTTCATCCATAGTCCTTTTTGTCTACGACATAATCGCGAACAGGATTCACATTAAGTGACCAGTGGTTCAGAAGTAAATAAAAGACTCCAGATTATTTACAAGACGATTAGTCTTTCGGAGCCAACTTTTCCAGACTCCTTTCCAACCAACTGTAGCAAGTACGTTCCGGAAGGGAGGTGTTCAAGGGGAAGTTCGTTTCTGCCTGACGGGAGCTTGCGCGATAAGACCAGATTCCCATTAATGTCTAAAACATGTATGGTGGTATTCTCGTCGGTTTGCAAAGACACAACTCCATCGGTAACCGGATTAGGAAATATTGCGAAGTCCAGGTGATGGTCAATGCCTTCTGACGAGGTCGCCGGGTCAATGTTAAAATCCCAGATTCCTCGTCCCCATGTAGCAAACCTGACGGTTTGTTCAGCACTGATGAATTCACAGGTTAGGTATTCTTGAATTGGAGCAGTAGTTCCTCCCAAATAAAACCACTCGTCCTGAGACCTGCTATAAACATATGGGCCGGCGTCGGTTGCCGCAAACAGAAATTGCTCGGAGTCGTCCATACACAACTCATGTACCGCCGTGTTGGGCATTCCGTTTGCAATTCCGGTGAACGTTACGCCGCCGTCCGTAGAAAGGTAAACAGAGGCCCCACCGTAGAAGGTGCCACCCAGAAATACAAGTCCTGGAGTGAGGCGTGAGGCGTAAATATCAGCACTAAAAATCCAGTCGTTACCCGGGCCAATGAACGAACTGGTTTCTGTCCAGTTTATTCCGGCATCTTCAGAGTGGTAGAATCGTCCATTTTGGGTTGAAACATACCACTTGTCATGGTCAAGGGGAGTTGTTTCAATGGCTGAGATAGGTTCTCCTGAAGCTGCCATAAAGTCGAATGAAAATTCATTGGCAATAGCACTTCCTCCGGCATTAACCAGTCGAATCAAATGGGAACCGGAGCCACCGGTTGTACTTCCTCCCCCAGCTAAAATCCAATCTTGTGCAGGATTTGGAGATGGGGCAGTGGGCACAATCCAACCGTAGTTAGGAAGTGTTCCGCCAGATATATCGTACCAAAAAGTTGGCGAACCATCCGTTTGGGCATTGGCGTAATAAGAAAAATCTGCACCGGGATACTCGGTCCATATTGCCTGGCCGTTGTTGGAAAATTGTTGATGACCGTAGTCTCCGGAAATAACCTGTTCAAACGCTGTGACGCCTACACTTGAGCCCAGGTTGGTTCGTTGAAACCCCTGATCCTGTGTGCCTCCGAAAATAAAGTCCGGTGAAAGCGGACTTGTGGCCACGTCATAAAATTGACCAACGTTTAGATTACTCATTCCAATGTTGGGAGTGGTTGCCAGATTGTCATAAGAAATGCTGATGCCTCCATGATTCGGGATCAAGGTGAATTCGGTTCCATCTGCCTTTCGAAAGGTTTGGATGTTCATAATATCCGCATGGATTTTCGAAGCAACATCTCCGTAATATTCCCACCAATCGGCAACCTTATTCCAGTTTAAGCCGGCATTGGTGGAGCGATACAGTTCTACTTCACCGTAATAAAGAAAGTTAGGATCGTCTGAACTGACACCAATACCACAGTCCCAGGCAGCAGTAGGCAAGCTATTTACGTATGAGAAACTATGCGCCCCGTCCGTAGAAGAATAAAGCTCCGTATCGTCCATTAAAACATAAAACACCGTGTCGGTTGATGTGGTGCTTACCTCAAGTTGACAAGTATGCGCCCCGGTTAAGCCGGTGGCATTGCTGATTAGGGTTACCGCGCCATTCTCAAACTGATAGGTAAGATGACTCTCGTCAAGAATGTAGGCTGCAGAGCCATTTTCCGGCATCGTCATGGAGGCATAACCCTCGTCGGTAGAATTCAACGCAAGCGCAAAGGTAAAATTAGCACCGTCGTCCGTTGAATAGGCAATTCTGTTTTGTCCTGCTCCGAAAAAATTTACCTGAGTGTAGAGGTAAACAAGTGTCGATGTTGAGTCATTAAGTTGCAACAGGTCAATTGCACGGCCATTTTCCGTCGTTGAACCAAGGCCGGAAGCTTGTGTCCAGGTGGCTCCGTCATCATCCGAGTAAAAAACACCACTTCCAATTGAGGACAGAATCCTGTGTCCACCTCCCGGAAGGTCAATAACCTTAAGGACGTCTGCGTTTAATACAAACTGGTCGTTAAGCGGCTGCCAGGAACTCCCGTTAATATCTGATTTCCAGAGAATTCCGCCATCCGATATGGCATAAATATTATCGGCAGACGTGTGGTAGTCGGCAATTCGAACGTTGCCCGCCTGATCTATTGAACCACGCTCTTCCCATTCGCCCGAAAGTTCGCCATTCGCAAAAATTTCACTGGCTTTCATTAACTTCTGTTGAGCAACCCATTCCGATCGCTCTGTAAAGTTTTTTCGATTCAGCCCCCGCCAGTCAAAGTGTGCAATACCTTCACGATTACCGTGGATTAACTCGAGATATTTTTCCTTGATTTCTTCAAATTCAGCTTCATTGGCCATTTTAGATTGCACCTGCGTTGGAATAGGAATGGCCCCTTTCTGCCTGATTGTAATGGAAGTAAGCTGGGTTTCCTGATCATCACAAGATGAAAAACACACCATTACCCCTGAGATCAATACTCCTAAACTTATGCCTCGCCAAATGCTCATATCAACGGATTTGATAGCTAATCTAGCCCATAAACCAACCAGGGAAAGAACTCGTTTTCCACGATACTTGTAATCCAAAGACCCTTGAGTGGTTTTTTAGACGTTATTAGATTGATCATTTATCTTTACTGTCAGAAGTTGAACAATGGGATGTGCTAGTTGTAAGAGTGGAAGTTCAGGTACGCCTGCCGGGTGTAAGAACAACGGTACCTGTTCCTCTGGAGGATGTAATAAACTGGAGGTTTATGATTGGTTGGCCAATATGGAGTTACCTATGGGCAAGACTCCTTTCGACATTGTTGAGGTTCGCTTTAAGAACAGCCGGAAGCATTTCTTCAGGAATTTAAATAACCTGCCGCTTCAGGCTGGTGATACTGTAGTTGTAGAAGGCAGCCCCGGCCATGACCTGGGGGTTGTAAGTCTTACAGGTGAGCTGGTTAAAATTCAGATGAATCGCAAAAGCGTGTCCGAAAAACCCCAGGATTTAAAGAAGATCCTCCGCAAAGCAACTAAAGAGGATTTGGATAAATGGAAATTAGCACGTGAGAAGGAGTACAACAGCATGCACGAGGCCAGAAAAATGGCGATTGATTTGCAGTTGGAAATGAAAATCTCGGACGTGGAATATCAGGGAGATGGAACCAAAGCAACCTTCTATTATACAGCGGATGGACGAGTGGACTTTCGGCAGTTGATTAAGGTAATGGCTGGGAAGTTTCACGTAAGAATAGAAATGCGTCAAATCGGCGCGAGGCAGGAAGCAGGTCGTCTTGGTGGAATAGGATCGTGTGGCAGGGAGCTTTGCTGTGCGACCTGGCTAACCGATTTCCGATCCGTATCTACTTCTTCAGCAAGGTATCAGCAGCTTTCTCTTAACCCGCAAAAGCTTGCAGGGCAATGTGGAAAGCTGAAGTGTTGTTTGAATTATGAGTTGGACATGTATTTGGAAGCCTATCAGCATTTTCCAAGTGTTAACATCAAACTAAAAACGCAAAAGGGGGACGCCGTGCATCAGAAGACCGATATTTTCAAAGGGCTTATGTGGTATTGGCTGACTGAAGAAAAAGGAGGAGGGAAAATCGTGCAACTTGAGGTAGACAGGGTAAAGGAGATTATCGCCATGAATAAAAGTGGCAAGAAGCCTGCCGACCTTAGCACTTTTACAAGTCTGGAGCCTACGGCAAAAGAACCGAGTTACGAAAATGTCGTGGGTCAGGACGACCTCAATCGATTTGATGATCGTTTTCGTTCGAAGAGTAAGAAAAAGAAAAAAGGTCGAAAAAGTGTTGGGAAAACGAAACCCGCCTCTAATAGTCAGAAGAATGAGAATAACAGTGGCAAAGCACGAGGTAACAAACCTCAACAGAAACGCAAACAACCAAAAGGAGGGAAGAAAAATGACCAAAATTAGTTTGGTGGTGTTTGCAGGAGTCTGGATGCTTGCGCTGATTGGTTGCAGCGATCCGAATGTCCATTACGAGGAATACATCGAAATACCCGATCAGAAATGGCAGCAGGGGAACGTACCCCACTTCAACTTTGAAATTCCGGACACGAATCAACGCTATGACCTGTTTTTTAACATTCGTCACACGAAAGCTTATGAATGGAAAAACTTGTGGGTTTTCGTAACGTTTGAAGTTCCTAATGGGCAGAAGGACAGAGACACGCTAGAGTTTGTGTTGCAAGATGGTCAGGGCAGATGGCTTGGTGATGGGGGCGGAGACCTTCGTGATGGCAGCTTCTTATTTAAAACAAAGGCACGATTTCCTTTTATTGGTAAGTACAAGGCTTCATTTGAGCAGGCCATGCGCACTCAGACCCTGGAAGACATTACTGACATTGGATTGCGTATCGAAAAAACGACATTGTAGTTGCACGAATAATCGGTAATAACACCCAATTAACCTGTAATCGTGTAAAAGGAATAATGTTCGGTAACCACTATCACCAGGTACTTCGTATTTTCGTTAGTAGATCAGAGATATGGCGAAAAAGAAACCAGTGAAAAAACCAGCAAATCAGCTGAGGTCAGCTACCGGGAAGAGATCGGTTAGCAAGCCAGCTCGTAGATCAGCTGGAAGCGATTCAGGTTTGTCCAAGCGTTTTCGTACTCGCATGTTAATTGCTACATGGGTAGTTGTGTTTTCGCCATTTATGGTTCTTGGAATAATGATGCTTTCCATCCCGGAGGAGGAAATTCCCGACTATGCGCTACTTGAGAACCCGATTAGTAATCAGGCCTCTACCGTTTTTGCGGACAATGGTGAAATTTTGGGCACTTATTTCGTTGACAACAGAAGTAATGTGGAGTACCATGAACTTTCTCCAAATCTAGTAGATGCACTAATTGCCACGGAAGATGAGCGTTTTTATGACCACTCGGGAGTTGATGGTTGGGGTTTGATGCGTGCGATTGCTGGTCAGGCCGTGGGGAGAAACCGCGGTGGGGGATCTACAATTACCCAGCAACTGGCAAAAATGATGTTTCACGAAATGCCCTCACGCGATAAATGGAAGCGCGTAAATGAAAAAGTAGCCGAGTGGGTAATTGCAGCTCGTATTGAAAGCCGATACACGAAGAAGGAAATTATTGCCATGTACTTTAATCAGTTCAATTTTCTTTACAACGCAGTTGGAATAAAGTCGGCTGCACGTATTTACTTCAATAAAACGCCTGATGAACTGACCATTCAGGAATCGGCCGTGCTTGTAGGAATGGCAAAAAGTCCCGTAAAGTACAATCCAAAGATGAATCCTGAAAAAGCACTGCAACGGAGGAACACGGTGATGAATCAGATGAAAAAGAACGGGTACTTGACCCAGGAGAAATACGACAAGCTTAAGGAAGCACCAATCACTTTAGATTACCAACCTGAAACCGCAAGCAGTGGTGTTGGACCCTACTTTAGAGCCCACGTAAAGAAAGAGGTGAAACGCATTTTTAAGGAGCAGGAAATTCTGGATCAAAACGGAAATCCATACAATATTGATCGCGATGGATTAAAGATTTATACTTCGCTCAACTACCAAATGCAAAAGCATGCTGAAAAGGCAGTAGAGAAACATCTAAAAGGGTATTTGCAACCGGAATTTGAAAAAGACAACAAGCGGAAGAATCATTCGCCCTACGGAAATGAAACCACCCGAAGCCAGCGAGATGCTGATATAGAAAGGGCAATGAAGGCCAGCAAAAGGTACAAGAATCTGAAAGCTGCAGGAAAATCTGAGCAACAGATAAAAAAGAATTTTCGGAAGAAAGTAAAAATGAAGGTGTTTGACTGGGACAGTCCCGGCCATATGAAGGAAGTAGAGATGACACCATTGGATAGCCTTTATCATTACAAGAAGGTGTTGCGCGTAGGCCTGGTTTCTATGGATCCCAAAAGCGGATTGGTAAAGGCCTGGGTGGGTGGGCCCGATTACAAGCACTTCAAGTACGACTACGTTTCAAGTGCCAGAAGACAGGTGGGTTCAACGATTAAGCCCTTTGTATACGGAGCGGCTATTGAAAACAATGTGTTTGACCCCTGTTCGACGTTTCCCAACGTGGAGTATTGTATTGACGTTCAGAAAGGAAGTGTAACGGAGCCCTACTGTCCGGGAGGAACTAATTTTGATGGAGAGCCAATGCCATTACACTTTTGTCTGGCCGCTTCCCTGAATCCGGGCACTGCATATGTAATTAAGAAGAGCGGTAAGGGGGATAATGGTTGGGTCGTTGATCTTTTTGACGAGATGGGATTGTCGAATTCAACTTTTCAAAGAGTCCCTTCCCTTGGTTTTGGTACTTGCGACTTATCGCCACTGGAAATGACCTCTGCTCATTGCATCTTTTCGAATCACGGTGTTTACAATAAGCCAATCACCATATTGAGAATAGAGGATCGAAATGGGAAAATTCTTTATGATGCCACGCCTGAACTCATTGAAGTAATGGATGCTGAAGCAGCTTTTGACGTCCTTAAAATGATGAAAGGCGCCCTGGGAGATAAAAACCCGTATAATGGAAGATACGGAGGCACCGCAGCTGCTCTGCGGTCCGGGAGGGATTATGGAGGATTTAAAAACCCGATTGCCGGAAAGACCGGGACTACACAAAATTCCTCCGATGGTTGGTTTATTGGGCATACTCCCGATCTGGTAACCGGAGTTTGGGTCGGAAATGATGTGCCGATTGTCCATTTTGTGAATGGAGCAGTTGGTCAGGGAGCGCGTATGTCTTTACCAATATGGGGATACTACATGCAAGGTGTGTATGGCGATGGCAAGATCAAAATTTCAAAAGGAGATTTTGAGCCTCCAGCCAAAGGTGCTCCAACCACCATTGAGTGTGCAAATGAGGATGCCACCGGGTGGTGATAAAGCCCGATAAGTTTGTTACTTTTACATGACTAATTAAGCAATGGAACAAGTTCAGTCGCAACAACCAGATACATTTCAGCCGCCGCATAAAAAGGAGAAAAGACAACTCTCTAAAAAATCGAAAAGGTTTGTTCTGGTACTTACCTGGATTTTTCTTCTTGCTCCCACATGGGGGTTGATCTTAATGGTCTGGATTTCAGGATCCAATATTCCTTCTTTTGAAGAGCTGGAGAACCCGCAAAGTATGCTTGCTTCCACCATCTATACGGCAGACAATGTGGAGATGGGAAGATATTTTCGGAAGAACCGAACTACTGTGGAGTACCATGAGTTGTCGCCGCATTTGGTAAATGCGCTGATTGCTACGGAAGATGAACGATTCAGGGAGCACAGCGGAATCGACCTGAGAGCAACCGGCCGTGTTGTGAAAGGGATGCTGATGGGAGATAAAAATAAAGGTGGGGGAAGTACCATTTCTCAGCAATTGGCCAAACAGCTTTTTCCCCGACCATCGGGAATAGAGGAGGGAAGCAAACTAAAGTTTGCCCAACGGAAATTTTGGGAGTGGATTGTTGCATCCAAGTTAGAACGGAGCTATACGAAGAACGAGATCATCACTAACTACTTTAATACCATTGAGTTCCTGAACAATGCAATTGGTATTAAATCGGCATCACGAGTTTATTTCAACACCACTCCTGATTCGTTGGAACTGCATGAAGCCGCTATGCTGGTGGGAATGGCAAAAAACCCCAGCTTGTTTAATCCACTGCGACGCCCGGACACGGTTATGCACCGTAGAA
The DNA here is from genome assembly GCA_965267315.1 of Parvicellaceae bacterium. GTDB lineage: Bacteria > Bacteroidota > Bacteroidia > Flavobacteriales_D > Parvicellaceae. The sequence continues at coordinate 734,829 of OZ253949.1, read as the reverse complement.
TGGTGGTGTTGGGGCAGATGGTTAAAAATGGCTATATCGACAGCAATCAGTACAACGCCTATAAAGATAAACCACTTGGTTTGAGCTATACCAAAGTAGATCACCAGGAAGGAATAGGAGCGTACTTTAGAGAATCGTTGAGGGACGAGATCAGTAAGTTATTCCGGCAATCAGACCATTATACCTGGATTATCGACACACTGGGGTTGGTAAAGGAGAATAAGCATTACTACGACGCCGACTGGTATTATATGGATGATGGTCAACCCTTGCGTTTCGACTTGAAAAAAGCCGTAGAAACCAAAAATTTCCAAACACTCACGGTAATGACCGACACAGTACAGGAAAACGCTGAGTTTTTCAAGATGCGTATTCTCGACGTGGAAGACATGGTGAAAGTTGAGCTTAGAACTTACAAATACGCCAAGTCCAATGGGAAGCCTTTTGATTTGTATGCGGATGGGCTAAAAATCTATACAACCATTGATTCCAGACACCAGGAGTATGCAGAATGGGCGGTACAAGAACACCTGAAGCATGAGTTGCAAGAGCAATTTTTTGAGAACAATGCCAAATGGCGAAATCCGCCATTCTCGAACGACCTATCGGTAGAGCAAATCGATACGATCATGCAGCAGGCCAAGCGTAGATCCATGTATTACAAGCAACTCACTGGCACGGTATGCATGAATTGCGAACGGCCGAAAAGATATTTAACGCGCTATCAGCAGGATGGAAAGCCGTATGTGAGATGTTTTCACTGTGGGCACAAACACAAGATCAACTCAGAGGAAGAAGTAGACAAAAAGTTCAATACGCCTAAGCCAATGAAGGTGTTTGACTGGAAATCCCAGCGTTTTGAAAAGGACACGATTATGACCGCGATGGACTCTATTCGATACTACAAAAGTTTCCTTCGGGCAGGGATTATGTCTATGGATCCGAATACCGGATTTGTGAAAGCCTGGGTGGGAGGCCCTTATTACAGACATTTTAAATACGATATGGTGAAGAAAGGGAAACGCCAGGTGGGCTCAACCTTTAAACCATTTGTCTATGCCACGGCCATTCAGAACAAGGTAATAGAACCCTGCAAGGAATTTCCAAACATTGAGTATTGTATTGAAGTACCTTACAACAAGTACCGAAACAAAATGTGGTGCCCAAGCAACTCGGGAAGTGAATTGGATGGTCTTCCCACTCCTATTAATTACGCTTTGGCTGCATCCATGAACAACATTACCGCTGCGGTAATGAAGGAAATTCAGTACCCTAAAAAAGTGCTTGATCTGGTTGGGGGATTGGGCATGGATACCGCTTCGTTAGAACCTGTCCCCTCCATGGCACTGGGAGTATTCGATCTAAGTATTTACGAAATGGTTGGTGCTATCAGTTCATTTGCGAATAAGGGGAATTACGTAAAACCAATCTTTCTTACCAGAATAGAAGACAAGAACGGAATGGTGATCTATGAGACACTCCCCGAAATGAATGAAGCGATTGACCCGGATGTAGCCTATACGGTTTTGAGCATGATGAAAGGTACAACCTCCGGTGTTCGCCATCCATATAAAAAGGCAACGGGAGGGACCGCTCTTAGAATCAGGGGACGTCAAACGGAGGCCAGGCCTTATGCAGGACTTAAGCAACCAATTGCCGGAAAAACAGGAACCACGCAAAACCAATCGGATGGATGGTTTATGGGACTTACACCAGACCTGGTGGCCGGAGTTTGGGTGGGTGGAGAAGATCGATCCGTTCGGTTCCGCAGCCTAAGACTTGGAATGGGAACCAACATGGCTCTGCCTATTTGGGGGTATTACATGAACAAGGTTTACGCCGATTCTACATTGAATATTTCTCAGGGGGATTTTGATAAGCCAACGGGTCAATTAGACATTCAACTGGATTGTAATCAGTACAGGCAAGGTCAGGATGATGTGGATTGGATGGATGGAACAATTGATGAGGCAGAGCAGGAATATTATAACGAATTTTAGAACCAGATGAATAAAGTTGTAGCCAACGTACAAGAAGCCTGTAAGGGCATTGAAAGTGGAATGACGATTATGCTTGGAGGCTTTGGCCTGTGTGGAATTCCTGAAAACTGCATTGCAGAAATGGTTCGTTTGGGCGTGAAAGACCTGACCTGTATTTCCAACAACGCAGGTGTAGACGACTTTGGTTTAGGCTTATTACTTCAGGGGCGGCAGATCAAGAAAATGATCTCCTCTTATGTTGGAGAAAACGACGAGTTTGAGCGTCAAATGCTTAGCGGGGAGTTGGACGTAGAATTAATCCCTCAGGGAACGTTAGCAGAGCGGTGTAGAGCAACAGGTGCTGGTATTCCGGCGTTTTACACGCCGGCTGGATTTGGAACAGAGGTAGCCGAAGGCAAGGAAACAAGAGAGTTCAATGGGAAAATGTACGTAATGGAAAGGGCTTTCGATGCGCAATTTGCAATAGTAAAAGCATGGAAAGGAGATACTCAAGGAAACCTGATCTTCAAAGGTACGGCCAGAAACTTCAATCCAATGATGGCCATGGCCGGGCAAATAACAATTGCCGAAGTGGAGGAATTGGTTGAGCCGGGAGAATTAGATCCTAATTTCATTCACACACCTGGAATCTTTGTACAGAGAATTTTTCAGGGAGACCGTTACGAGAAAAGAATTGAGCAGAGAACAGTTCGTACCAGATAATCAGGATTAAGACCCAAAAACATTGTTGAGCCATGTTAGATAAAAACGGAATAGCACAAAGAATTGCACAGGAGTTAAGAGACGGTTGGTACGTAAATCTGGGAATAGGCATACCCACACTTATAGCAAATTACATTCCTGAAGGAATAGAAGTTGAGTTTCAATCGGAAAATGGAATTCTTGGTATGGGGCCATTTCCGTACGAAGGTGAAGAGGATGCAGATTTAATTAATGCAGGAAAACAAACTATTACGGCATTACCCGGTGCGGTGTATTTTGACTCTGCTACCAGTTTTGCGATGATAAGAGGTCAACATGTGCAACTTACCGTATTGGGGGCGATGGAGGTGTCTGAAAACGGAGACATTGCAAACTGGAAAATTCCCGGTAAGATGGTAAAAGGCATGGGAGGCGCTATGGATTTGGTGGCTTCAGCAGAGAACATCATTGTTGCGATGATGCACACCAACAAAAAGGGGGAATCCAAGTTACTTCCCGAGTGTACACTGCCTTTAACCGGGGTGAGGTGTATTAAGAAAATCGTTACCAACCTTGCGGTCATCGACGTGCTGCCTGGGGGAGGATTTAAACTCATTGAAAGGGCACCAGGAGTTAGCGTAGAAGAAATTAAGGCAGCCACAGCCGGTAAGCTTCTTGTAGAAGGAGATATTCCCGAAATGCAACTGAATTAGTACCTGCCCAGCACACGGCGGATGTCCGGATAGGGGAATTTGTAGGGTTCTATCACCACTTCATGTTCTCCTGAGATGGTTCGCAGGTAAACTTTATCAATTTTAAGGTCCGAAGTTAAGCTGGTATAACTGAAGTCCTCTGGCTTGCTAAAGGGTTGCAGCTTTTCATTAATAGACTTTGCCTGACCATGTTTATCCTCAATTTTGTAAGCAATCAACGTATCGTGGAAGAAGCTAAGAATCTCGAGGGAATAGAAGTCTTCTCCCATTTTATCACGATATGCCCCTACTGAAGCATAAGGCCGTGGGGCCAAATGCTTAGGCTGGTCTTTATATTGTAATTGCTCAACAGTCATTTCTTCCAATTCAAAACTTTCGATCATTTTCGCAATACCCTGACACCTTAGCTTTAATGCACTGGCGGGGAACTCGTAATTTGGGTAGTCCTTTCTTAGTAAGACCTGAAGCGAATCAATATCCGTTTGTTTTTTGGTTAAAAACTCAGAAACAAAAGCTTCGTCGCTGTAGGCTTTCAGATAGTTGGCAAAGGCTTTTCTGAATGCAACAGAAGAAAAAATATTTACTCTCCGTGGCTGTCGGTTATGATCTTGATTGATCATATTAAAGAAGTTCAAATCTGTAGCTTCTGGTCGAATTGTAGGATTTCCATCAAAGGCAACAGGTTCCAATCTATCCAATTGAGGATTATAATAGAACCTTAAATTGTGCCAAACCATGCCGTGTCCCGCACCCATTATTTCTGAAATAGCATAGTACCTGGCCAGTTTATCTACGTCGATTAAAGAATCAAGAGGAGCAAGGTTTTTTTGGTGTGCAAGAAACAAGGCTCTTCCGTTCTCCAGAATTTCATTAAGAACTGGGTCTCCCTGGAACTTTTTTCTTGAGAAGCAGCTGATAAGCGCAGATTCCTGAAATGGATACGAGTGCCTCATTGGGTCTGCTTCGGCGCGTGCCTGCCATACCGGATCCTCGTTCATTTTTAGGATTGGACCTAACGGCCTCCCCTGATTTTCCAGTAAGTCATCCGTGAAGTGGCCTTCTATTGCCATCACCCCAATATTCCTATCGTTAAGTTCAAACGGGGAAAAATTGTAGCTGGTGGTTAGTACTCCCTCCTGCATTAATAGTTCATGATAAATCCACTCGTTTAACATGTTCCTTGTAACAGGGCTCTGAATAGAAAACTCATCCGTACCATTCCATTTATGTCCGTCCTTCATTTTTACCCTGAACGACCACTTACTGCCGCTGAGGTGATCTGTCCAATCTCCTTTCAACCGCACTTCGCAATTCATGGTTGTGTTTAACAGAGCTGGAACCTCGTCATCCGATCCTTTTTGCAGAATACCAACTTTTAGCGCGTTTCTACGTTTTTGTAAAATGCTGGTATAGGAAGCTTTAGGAAGGGAAAGGCTTAAAGTGGCAGTTCCATATTCTTTTGCCTGAGGCACATCGCTGTCATAAGAAACGATTTCACAACTGAAGTCATCGAACCAACTGGTGTCAGCCGCCTCTCCGTCAAACTTACATTGTATCATTACAGTGTCCGAATCCGATTCAATCAGCGAATTGTATACAATTACCAGTTCTTCCCAATCCCCTTCAATGTTGCCGGATGGCGCGGCGTAGTTGTACTGGTGGTCGCCACTTCTAATTGATAACTGAGACGGAAAACCACTGCGCTTTCGCCAAACTTTAGCAGTAATTTGGTCCAGAAATGACACGCCGGTAATTTCGAGCATAAATGCCTGGTTCATGCTCTTGTCAACTCTTAAACAGTGGGTTCCGGAGCGAGCAAACTGGTTCTCTACATAAAAATTACCGGTTGTATGAATGGAAGAATTGGAGGTGCGTGTAACATGCGCTTCCGACTGCTCAGCATCTGAAGTAAGTACGCCTTCCCATTTAGATTTATCAATCCTGTGACCAGAGTTTGTGCAGCCAAGACACAGCAAAAATAAAACTCCATAGAACCACTTGTGCAACGACATGCCCCAAAAGTAATTAACCAGAAAGAACGAGAGAAATATTGCTTGGCAAGAAAGTTTATCTTTGGCGCGGCAAAATGATCTCAAAGCTTTCCATAGTAATACCTGCCTATAACGAAGCCGCTACCATCCACCTTATTCTGGATAAGGTAAAGGCTGTTGAATTAACTAACGGCATTTCGAAGGAATTAATTATCGTAAATGACTGTTCCAAAGACAACACCCAGGAGGTCATTGAGAAATACATCGCTGCAAACCCGGGCCTGGATATGCGGTTGTTTAATCAGCCCCAGAATATGGGTAAAGGTGCGGCGTTACACAAGGGAATAGAACTTGCAACCGGCGAATATCTGGTTATTCAGGACGCGGACTTAGAGTACGATCCTGAAGAATACAACCACTTGCTTAAACCGGTACTTGGGGGCTTTGCAGATGTTGTATATGGTTCCCGGTTCATGGGAGGTAACCCTCATCGAATATTGTTCTTCTGGCATTCCATTGGAAACAAATTCCTAACTCGATTAAGTAATATGTACACCAATCTGAATCTTACAGATATGGAGACTTGTTATAAGCTAATTCGTACCGACATGGCACAAAGCCTGAACCTCAAGGAAAAAAGATTTGGATTTGAGCCGGAGATCACTGCCAAATTGAGTCGTTTGCCTAAGATCCGGATATATGAAGTAGGCATTTCTTACTACGGCCGAACTTACGAGGAAGGGAAGAAGATTGGCTGGAAAGACGGTTTCAGAGCAATCTGGTGCATTCATAAGTACAATATCTGGTCAAGAAAATAATCCGTCCATGAAGGTATTGATAGTTATCCCTTGTTACAACGAGCAGGAAGCTATCGCTGAGGTGGTTCGGCAGGTGCAGAAGGTACGGGTGCCGAACGTTCACTTTACGCCTTTAGTGATTAACGATTGCTCTACCGATGCGTCTATAGAGGTGCTTAGAAAAAACAACATCAATCATGTTGCTTTACCGGTTAACCTTGGAATAGGTGGCGCAGTTCAAACGGGCTATAAGTATGCATGGAAGAATGGGTATGATGTGGCCATTCAGTTAGATGGTGATGGTCAGCACCCGGCAGATCAGTTGTCTCGGATTATTGAGCCACTGATGGAAGGTAAAGCCGATGTGGTAATAGGATCCAGATACCTTACTGGAGAAGGCTTTCAGTCTTCAAGATTAAGAAGGACCGGAATCAATTTTTTTACCAAAATTATCAAGCTGTTTACCGGCGTTACGATTAAAGACAGCACCTCGGGGTTTCGGGCACTAAATCGGCGGGCACTGAAAGTGGTGAATAATTATTACCCGGATACTTATCCTGAACCCGAAGCAATTATTCTGTACGCAAAGCATCGTTTAAAGATTCAGGAAGTGCCCGTGGTTATGACCGAAAGGAAGGGTGGGGTTTCATCTATAAGTGGTTCATCCAGCGCGTACTACATGATGAAAGTGTTCATGGCTTGTGTATTTGCTTATCTTCGTCCGGTGGCGAGTATGCAAGACGCATAAAGGTGCCACGCCAGGTAAAATAGATGGAAGAAATTAAGCAAGTTCAGGAAGCCCCGGTCAATTTTTTTGTGATTCAGGTTGTAAGCATCATCGTGGTGTCCTTGTTTCTCTTGCTTATTTCCAGACTCATAATTAAAGGTAAGCTCAGGGAGGAATATGCCATTGTGTGGTTCGCGTGTGGCATTGTGCTTTTGGTGTTTTCAATTTGGCGCAACGGACTGGATCTTTTGGCAGATTGGATGGGAGTGGACTATGCTCCTTCACTGCTGTTTATGTTTGGGTTTCTGGTGTTAATTATCTTCCTGGTTCACCTATCGGTAATTAGCTCAAAACAACAGGAGCAAATCAAAAACCTCTCGCAGGAATTGGGATTACTACGGAAAAAGTTAGAGGATAAAGAGAATGGCTAATCAGCCATTTCAAACCGCTCTTTTTTCCGCATTTGATGAGCCTTTATATCTTCAATTTCCCCTTTAGGAATAGAATTAATGAGCTTACGGGTATAGTCGGACTTTGGGTTTTGATAGATCTCGTCTGCGATGCCCATTTCTTCAATTTTACCCTTGTTCATGACAATCATCCTATCACTCATAAATTTCACCACAGAAAGATCGTGAGAGATAAAGATGTAGGTTAGGTCAAACTCATCACGAAGTTCGTTCAACAAGTTCAATACTTCGGCCTGAACACTAACGTCTAGCGCTGACACAGACTCGTCGCAGATGATAAACTTTGGTCTTAACGCCAGTGCTCTTGCAATGCAAATCCGTTGCCGTTGACCTCCTGAAAACTCATGAGGGTATCGATAAAAGTGAGCCTCCTGCATGCTAACCCTGCTTAGCAATTCCAGGACATATTGCTTTCGTTCCTCATCGTTTTTCATAATCCCGTGCACGCGCATGGGCTCCATAATGGCCGCGCCAATGGTCATCCGAGGGTTTAACGAGGAATATGGATCCTGGAAGATGATCTGGATGTCCTTTCGAAATTTTCGCATGGCACTATCACCCAGGGCTGTAAGATCCGTTCCATCAAAAATTACGGTTCCATCGGTTGGTTCAATCAATCGAAGGATGGTTCTTCCCAAAGTAGTTTTACCACATCCGGATTCCCCCACCAAACCTAATGTTTCACCTCTATGAACATCGAATGATACATTGTCAACAGCTCTCACCCATGCTTTGGGTTTGCCGAAGAAAGACTTCTTTATCGGAAAATAAGTTTTCAGATTTTTTACCTGAAGAATAGGTGGTTGTGAAAACACGCGATCCTGTCTTTCTGCAATTTCTTTGCCCGTGAGTTCCAGGCTGTCTAACACTTCCTGAACGTCTTCCGTTAATTCCTCTATTGTTCCGTCGATGTTTTGCTTCATGAACGTTCCGGTAGTTGGTAACGCTCGCAAACGACGTTTCAAAGGGGGGCGGCAAGCCAGCAGTCCCCTTGTATACGGATGCTGAGGATTGGAGAAAATGTCGAGCACATTTCCAGCTTCCACAATCCGCCCACGGTTCATTACCAGAACTTTATCCGCAAGTTCAGCAATAACCCCCAGATCGTGAGTAATGAACAGTATGCCCATCTTTTTCTTGAACTGCATTTCGCCCATCAACTCGAGAATGTCTTTCTGAACGGTAACGTCTAATGCGGTTGTTGGCTCATCAGCAATAAGGATGGATGGTTCACAGCTCATGGCCATGGCAATCATCACCCTTTGTTTCTGTCCACCTGAGATTTCATGCGGATAAGAAGAGAAAATTTCCTCTGGTCGGGGAAGTTTTACCTCCCGGAAAAGTTGAATTGTTTTCTCTTTTGCATTTACCTCGCCCTTTTGGTGCAACTTAATGGCTTCCATTACCTGATTTCCACAGGTGTAAACGGGGTTAAGAGACGTCATTGGCTCCTGAAAAATCATGGCAATCTCATTACCACGATATTTTCGCATTTCTTTTGAGGGCATTTTTGCCAGGTCAACCGTACCGTTTTCTGTATGCAGGAATATGTTTCCATTGGAAATCCTGCCCGGAGGCGATTGTATCAGCCCCATGGTAGAAAGTGAAGTAACGGATTTACCAGACCCAGACTCTCCTACAATTCCAATTGTTTCGCCTTTGTGAAGGGTAAAGCTAATGTTGTTTACGGCGGTTACCACCTCATCTTCCGTGTGGAATTCGGTTACCAGATTTCGTATTTCCAGAAGTGGAATTTTAGCCATCGTACTTAAAAGGCGAATGAATATAGTCTAACGACCAGATTTGACAAAAATAAATGCCCTCGATTTGCTCCTAATTTAGACCAAGATGGATTTCCAAAAGACCAACTTGCACGAAATGAGCCATTTCTATTATCAGCTCTTCAAAACTGAGAAGCAGTATAAGCTCTTATTTCAACTTCTTCTCCATGGTTGAAAAGGTACAACTCACGCGGAATTCCGTCTCCGATATCAAAAGACCAGTAACTCCAGGAAGAGTCGGTTTCCTGAGTATCGAATAGATTATTGTAATAAGATTGAATTTTGCTGTAACCGTCCTCTACGGAATAAGGTTTAAATCGCGCGTTTATATTAGCTATTTCTTCTTCTCCCTCACTGTGCATAGTGATGATCCCAAACTCAGTAGAGTCTTGTTCCAATAGCACCGGAGCAGCCACGGAATCACCCAGGTCGTAATGCAGTACGTGGTGGTTATTCCAGGTAAATTCTTTAACCGGTTCCGAGGCACTGACTTGAGGTTTATGGTGCCCGGTGCACGAGAATAATAGCCAACCAAGCGCTGAAATACAGTACCAACTACGCACTAACAATGTTGTCTTCGGTTACTAACGGCTCGCCAAGGTATCGTAGCAGGAGTTGTACCGTAGCCACGACATCTTTCTCACAGTACCGCGCAATCCTGTCCAAATCTTTTACCTCGTAATACATCATCGCTACCTGGCTACCATCAATATCATCCTTTGGGGTGGGGATATTAAATACATAGGTGAGCAATTCCAGTGAGGTGTAGTTTTTATAATCGCCGAACTTCCATAGTTCCATAGTGTCCAGATGACGTATTTCCCATGGTTTCTTACCCGCCATATTGAGAATGGTGGGAATTTTCAGACCGTTAATCAACATTCTTCTACAGATGTACGGAAAGTCGAACTCTTTACCATTGTGGGCGCACAGCAGTTGATCGGGAAAGGTGTAGTGGTTGTTTAGTAATTCCGAAAACTCTTTAAGCAAGACTTTCTCGTCGTCTCCGTAAAATGATTTTGTTCGGATGTTCTTAAATGGTCCGTCGCTTGCCACAAAACCAACCGAGATGCACACAATTTTTCCGAATTCCGCCAGAATTCCGGCACGTTCATAAATGTCTTCAGGACTGCCTCCGTCTCTTAATTGCCAGGCGTTTTTCTTTTCCCATAGTTCCTTTCCTCGCTCATCCAGATCATTGAAGTTGTATACCTGAGGTACTGTTTCAATATCGAGGAACAAGACTTTGCTAATGTTAAGGTTATCCAGCATTTAACAAAGATAACATGTTCGCTTTTCCCTTGCCTCAAATTATACTAATCAGCTGATCATAAGAGTTGCTGGCTAATTCAACGGATAAGAACTGATTAGAACAAGAGGCTTATTGACATTACATACCATTGCGATCAACTGGGTTAGGATAAAATATCTCCGGAAAGGGAGCCCCAGGTAATTATCACAAACGACTGTCATCAGCACAGAAAGCCATTTTAGCTAAAGTCGCGGCACATGAATGAACAGCCAGACTCTCTACCAAAACATTTTGTGATATCTCGCCACTATCAGCGATAACAGAACCATTCATCACATCATTAACAATTAATTTACTCTTTACCAGTAACTTTCTTAGAAGTGGAGACGTCCAACTAAATAATTAGGTTTCTGTGGCACTATTGTCACTTTTTCAAAAGTGGATACACTAACCTAATAGCGTAGACCTGAAATCCTCGGAGCGTTACCGAAAGCGTTGGGCGCACGAGGTAGTGAAAAATCGTCTTCGGTAGACGATTCAAAACAAAGCAACTGAATGAGAATTAGCAAGCAGGATGAATTTATGACATTGTACGAACCCGTACATGATAGATTCGAACGCTTCTGTCGCGCCAGAGTATATGGTGAAATGGATTATAAGGACCTCATGAATGAAACTATTTGTGTGGCATACGAGAAGTTTCACAAAATAAAGCACAAGCGATCCTTCTTGCAGTTCTTGTTCGGAATTGCCATCAGAATCCTGGCAAACGCCAACCGGAAAATGAAACCCGCAACTGGTATGTCGGAAGATTTGGTGCAGGTGCCGGATGTCAATTCTAATGCCGCCAGAAACATAGAAGTGCGGATTCTTTATGAGACGCTGGCGCAGTTGCCTACAGATCAAAAAGAAGCATTAATACTTTTTGAAATTACCGGGTTTAGCATTAAAGAGATATCCAAAATTCAGGATGCCACTGAATCTGCCATTAAGCAGAGACTATCCAGAGGAAGAAGAAATTTGGCAGAGTTGTTAACTATTACGAGGGAGGTGAAGTCATGAATCAGCACGATGAATTAGACGAACTTTTTGAGGCCGCAAGAAACGTGGAATCACAGGTGGGCATTAGCGAAATCAAGTCCACGTTAAGCAAACATGTGGCCGCTGGGGCCACAGGTGCTTCGGCTAAGGCAGGAATGAGCTGGTTGTTGTTTAGCATGGGCATTATTGTAGTGCTTGGTGCGAGCGTTTATTTCTGGTCCGAATCAGGAACAACGGAAACGAAGGCACGAAAGAGCAATGCCGCAACCAGAGATGTTCAGGTGGCCTCAACCAATCAGATGCCACAAGAATTTTTGGCTCTGCTGGCGGATACTGTTTCCGAGCTGAATTTACCAAAGAAAAAACTGCACAAGCAGAAATCTGATGAAGCCGAGCAAGTGGTGGTAAATATCACCGAAGAGGATGTGGATTCTTCTGAAAAGAAAATCACTTTCGTTTCGCGGAATGCTAATGTTACTACCCATCAGTTACTTAGTCTGATTGAAGAAGCTACAGTTTCCGACAGTGTTTTCGGAACACAAGGAGACAGTGCGGCGGAGAAGGGAGAGGAGGAACTAACCGCTGAGGTGAAATTGCGACATGTAGATTTCAGAATCAGTCAGAACACGACGCCTGAAGAAATTCAAACCATGGTTACCCGTTGTAGGGAGTTTGGAGTAACTCTGGTATGCGTAAAGCCCAAATGGAAGAAAAAAGTTCTTCGAAGATTCCATGTACAGATACTGGACCGACGAAACATATTGAAATTAAACGAAAAACAAGAGCATGATCAGGACGATAAGTATAGCTATCGTTTTGGTTTTGATGTAGATGAGAACAATGCTGCCGTCAACTTTTATAGTGGAAGAAGACCACGTAGAAGCAAGGAAGACAAAGACGGCATGGTGTTTCAATAAGGCAAGAAAGAGCCGGGACCAGTTTTCACACGAACCCATGAGCAAGGGATCGTTTCGAGTTAGTTTATTAGTGATTACATTGCAAGTTTCAGTCCCGGCTCTTTTTACTACAGTTTAGTACAGCCTGTTTGATTTTCATCCAGAAACCACCCGTCAATTTATCAGGACACCCCTTTTCCCCAGCACTGGAATTTCTGTGAAATGCCGCTCCTTAATGGTTTCAGGAAGAAAAATGTATTTCTTGTCGTACATTTTTTTATTGAGATAAAAGCTGACCCAAAACTCGTTGTTGAGCCCAAATACTTCCGGGACAATTTCCTCTATCTTTTTAAAGCTATTCGGTGGAAGTTCATCCAAAAAATGGCGAAAGGTTGTTGTTTTCTTTTTTCTTCCATCCATTGAACCATAACCCCTGGAAGACACTAACACCCCTTCAATCAGATTGGGTTTCAGGTTGATCAGATAAACAATCCACATTTCTTCCCCTACCTCATTAGTTTCGGGAACCACAGCAACCGCAACGTCCTCTACTTTTGGTATTTCTATATCACTAAGCATCGCTCTCTTTCCTTAGTTGTGGTAGTAATTCCAGTGCTGCGTCAACGCACTTATATACAATCTGAGGGAATCCATCTTCATTGCGTTCACCGTGCTTCCAACCTGTGCGTACCACCACCACATTATGTTCAGGTATTGCCATAATATACTGACCTGCTAACCCTCTTGCAAATAGCGCTTTAACCTGGCTGTGTTCAATTATCCACCAGTGAAGCCCATATTTAGTGAGTGGCTCACCATTGTCAGTTAGGCCTGTCGGAGTAAAACAGGCATCTAAATAAGACCTTGAAACAACCTGAGCACCATTCCAAACTCCGCCATTTAGCACCAACTGACCAATGCGGGCAAAATCTCGAGGTGTGGCATAAAAACAGCAAAAAGCCTTCGCCGCACCATTCTCTTCATCCAGATTCCAGTAAGCTGCGGCAGTGGTTCCGATTTTTTGCCAAAGCATTCTTTCGGCGTAAGTGGCGATTCTCTCCCCGGTCGCTTTTTCAAGCACTAGAGAAAGCAACTGAGTGTTAGCACTTTGGTAGTTAAACTCCATACCGGGTGTTTCAATAACATCCAGATTAAGTACAAGTTCATTCGTGTTACTCCCGTAATAGGCTTGAGCCGTTGGCGAAAATGGGTTAGCGCCGCTTTCTGTCCAATCAAGTCCGGCACTCATCGTGAGCAAATGTCTTATGGTAAGTTCTCCTTTTTCACGATCCGAGAATTCCGGAAGAAAGTCACCCACTTTTTGGTCAAGAGATTCGATCTTTCCTTCATCCAGTGCAATACCTATCAAAATGGATACGATGGACTTCCCTGCAGAAAACGAGTTGGTGGGATGATTTTTATCAAAACCGTCCCAGTAGCGTTCATAAACAATTTCCCTGTCTTTGATAACGAGCAGGGAGGTTGTATTAACCTTTTCAAAAGGGGAGATTACGGAATCAGACAGATTTAATGATCCTAAGAAATCATGTTCCAACCACTCTTGTGGGTGGGCACTAGGCTGTAATGTATCGTTATAGAAAGACTCTTTTTCATCAATCCCCGGTCCGGACTGGCCAACAAAGTAGGTCATGGTAAGCGCCTTGAGAATGTAACCGTAGCCACTCACCCACAAACCCAGGCAAACAATACCGAGGAATATCGCCAACCACTTGAAAAACTTAACGAACTTTTTCATTTGCCGAAATCAAAGTCGAAAACGTTAGACAAATTCACCTTTAAAGCCTCTTTCACTTCGCGCATATCCAACTTCTGCCCAAGTTCTTTTTGCATTGAGGTCACCTGCTTTCCCTCTATTCCACAAGGAACAATGTTGTTAAAGTAGTTCAGGTCTGAGTTGACGTTAAAACCAATTCCGTGCATGGTAACCCAGCGACTGCATTTCACACCCATCGCACAGATTTTTCTGGCTTTTTCAGGCTCTTCTACGTCTAACCAAACCCCGGTAAAACCGTCGGATCTTCCAGCGGAAATCCCATATTCCTTCAGCGTAAGAATGACTGCTTCTTCAAGAAAACGGAGGTACTTATGAATGTCAGTAAAGAAATGGTCCAAATCAAATATCGGGTATGCTACCAGTTGACCAGGCCCATGGTAGGTTATATCTCCGCCACGGTTAATTTTATAGTAGGTCGCACCCTGCTGTTTCAGCAAAGCTTCAGAAACCAATAGGTTTTCAATATCTCCGCTATTTCCGAGAGTGTAAACATGTGGGTGCTCACAGAAAAGAAGGTGGTTTTTTGTGGTAACAGCAGATCCCGGATCTTTACGGTTGTTTACTTTCTGCTGCACTGTGCTCTGAAATATCTCAGTTTGATAATCCCAGGCTTCTTTGTAATCTATTAGCCCAAGATCCTCGAAATGGACTGTTCTCATTGAATTTTCCCCAATTCCGATTTTAGGTAGTCAATTACTTTAATTTCTATCGGATCTACGTTGTTGAGCTCCGCAAGATGTAATGAAATCCAGTCGCCAAGTAAAATCAGGTAAAATGCTCGTTCAACGTTACTGTCGCCAATAGATGATGCTTCCAGAATCGTATCGGTATAGCGATCCCAGATACCTCTGGACAAGTCCATTCTAACCTTCGTTCGGGGATGATCGGATTCGTTGCGGAACAACACGACAGCGATTGAATTGTCGCCACCACCCCAACCAACAAGTTCGTTGTGGTTCATTTCTGGCAACGCATGGTGCCAACACAACTGTTTGGAGTTTTCGTTGACCTGTTGTCTGAACCTTTCCGCCACACCTGAAAAAGGCTGATCTGCATAGGCAACAATGCGTTTTCCATTCAACTCCCTGGCCATTTCCAGTGCATTGGTTTCTAACTCATCACGGTGTTCTAACAACAATTCAGAAGCCGCTATCAAATTCGAAATATGATCGTTGCGGGTTATACCATAATGCCTGAACAAAAAGAACAATTGTGTAAGCGAGTAAGCCAACATAGACCTCGGAGGGTTCCCTCCCGGCACTACAATGCAGTTCCAATTATTATCAGATGCCAATCGGGCCAACTTTCCTCCGGATGTGATGCAAGCTATGTGAGCACCTCTTCCGTGAGCCGCTTCCACAGCATCTAAAGTTTCTTCGGTATTACCCGAATAAGAGCAGGCAATGAAGAGTGTGTTCTTTCCAACATAGGCAGGAATACCATACGTTTTGTTGACTGTTATGGGCAATTGTGCCTCGTTTGCCACTAACTGCGAAATGATGGTGCCACCAATACCAGACCCTCCTAGTCCGCTAATGCAAACATTGTGTATTTCGGTATCAGACTTTGCTAGAGCAACAGATTGCCCAATGTTTACAGCGTCTGCCAGAAACTCAGGAAATTTGTTCACCAATTCTCTCATCTCTTTTTCTTTAGGCTTCGCAAGGTACGAATTAAGCCTTATTCCACAGGTGTTCAGGTAGAAATAAGACGTCAAATTTGATATCTTTGAGGCCCTTAAATAAGTGCTATGAGCGTTGAACTTTCAGACATCGAAATTCAGAGAAGAGAGACTTTGCAGAAACTCAGAGACCTTGGTATCGAACCGTATCCGGCCGCCAAATATCCGGTGGACGCGCTTTCCGAAGACATTAAGGAAAACTTTGAGGAGGGAAAGAAGGTTTGTATTGCAGGTCGGTTGATGCGAAAGAAAGTTCAGGGAAAAGCCTCGTTCGGAGAGATTCAGGATTCACAGGGAAGAATTCAGGTTTACTTTAATCGAGATGAAATTTGCCCGGGCGAGGACAAAACAATGTACAATGAAGTTTTTAAGCGCCTTTTGGATCTTGGAGATTTTATTGGAATTAAAGGGACGCTATTTAAAACCCAGGTTGGCGAGGTTACCGTTCAGGTGGAGGAGTTTTCAATGCTTAGTAAAAGCTTGAAGCCACTGCCTTTGCCGAAAACCGACTCGGAAGGGGTGGTTCATGATGCTTTTACCAACCCGGAGTTACGTTACCGACAGAGATACGTGGATTTGGTTGTAAACCCTCACGTAAAGGAGATTTTTGAGAAAAGAACAAGGCTTTTCAATGCCATGCGCCAGTTTTTCAACGATGCAGGCTATTTTGAGGTGGAGACGCCCATTTTGCAACCTATTCCCGGAGGTGCCGCCGCCAGACCTTTTGTTACGCATCACAATGCTTTAGACATTCCATTGTACATGAGAATTGCCAATGAACTGTACCTGAAAAGGCTCATTGTTGGTGGTTTCGACGGAGTATATGAGTTTTCCAAAAACTTCAGGAATGAGGGAATGGACAGAACCCATAACCCGGAGTTTACGGCAATGGAGATCTACGTGTCTTATAAAGATTACAACTGGATGATGGAGTTTACCGAGCGGCTACTTGAGCATTGTGCTATAGCGGTAAATGGAACAACCAAAGCCACTTTTGGCGAACACGACATCGATTTCAAGGCTCCGTATAAGAGAGTAACCATGCGTCAGGCGATAATAGACCATACAGGTTATGACATCAAGGGCCAATCCGAGGATGAACTCCGAGCCTGGTGTAAATCTAACGGGTTGGATGTTGACGAAACAATGGGGAAAGGGAAGCTGATCGATGAAATTTTCGGGGAGAAATGCGAAGGAAATTACATCCAGCCAACTTTTATTATTGATTATCCGAAGGAAATGTCGCCGCTTTGCAAAGCCCATCGTGAAGATCCTGAACTAACGGAGCGATTCGAATTAATGGTATGCGGAAAGGAGATTGCCAACGCCTATTCGGAGTTAAATGACCCGATTGACCAGAGAGAGCGTTTTGAGGAGCAAATGAAATTGTCTGAAAAGGGAGACGATGAAGCCATGTTCATTGATCAGGACTTTTTACGAGCACTGGAGTACGGTATGCCACCAACATCCGGGCTGGGCATTGGAATGGACAGGCTAATCATGTTCCTGACCAACAATCCATCTATTCAGGAGGTGTTGTTTTTCCCGCAAATGAGACCTGAAAAGTGGGAAACCGCCGAGAAAAAAGGACCGGAATTGAAGGACAACGAACAAGCCATTTTCAACATTATTTCTAAAGAAAAATCAATGGATCTGAATGTTCTAAAGGAACAGACCGGTCTCAGCAATAAGCAGTGGGACAAAGGAATGAAAGCCCTCTCAAGGTATGGCTTGACCAAGGTCACAAAGACAGAGGACGCCTTGATCGTTGATTTTGTAGCGGAGTAATTTCCTAAAAGCTAAGCTGGACATCCAGACCTTTTAAGGGCAGGTATTTCAACTTGTCAACGCTCTTTACTCTGGCCTTAACCGGAATATCTCTGTCCAGCCGGCTGATGACAATGGACGCAATTTTTTCCGACAGGTAACCCAGTTTAAATCCTTTAAAGTAAACCTGAATGGCACGTCCGTATAAGTAATGGTTTTCTTCGATCCTAAGACTTAACGTAGCACCAACGGTTAGGTGGTGATAAATGTAAATCATGTCAAAAGACGACAACTGTTCAACGCTGGTTATAATCCCCAGGCCCGGCACTTTCGGCTGTAGTTGTTTTATGATGTTTAGTTTTCTCATGTTAAAATGAATTGATGATCAAATGGATTAATGAGTTGATAAGTTGAAGGATGGGAATATTATGAGGCTTTGTTTTGATAGGTGGAACTTTTAGCACTATTGACAATCTTCAACAGACTAATTGCTTCATTTTTTAATGAAAGCAATTCGGATTCATGCTGTGATAACCCTATGTCCTTGATTAGGTCGAGCCAGTAAATGGATTCATCCAACTCCTCTGATACAATGCGCATTTTGCTGAAGAATTCTTTTCTCGATCTCGAATTACAGAGGGCACTATAATTGGCTCCTGTTGATGTTGCAGACTTGATAAGTTGATAGGTAATAATATTTGACGCTGTTCCCTTAAGTCCATTACACAAGCCAATACAGTCAACCGCAAACGTTTTTGTTCTTCGTTTCATGGTATTGATGAATGCTTCCTTTTCGTCATACTTAGCGACGGGCTCCATAACTAATTGCATCATTATTAAATTTCAAGTTTATATTATCCGTTAACCTATGATTTCAATAAATCATAAGTTCATTAATCCATTTGATCATCAATTAATTCTCCATTAAGCTGCTTTGCGAAGCTCAAGTGTGTTGAACTGGAAGTCGCGCAATACAATAGCATGACCAATGGCCTTTTCAAGATTTACTTCGCAGATGGCATTATCACTGGAAATAATATGTTCCGAGATTAAGTCGTAGATGTCAATTTCGTGCTGAGCAGAAATAACTCCAATCAATCGATTCAATTCGTGAAAGTCAATGCATACGGTAGAGTGAAATCGCTTTTCATTTCGGGTGATCTCACAATCAACCAATAGTCCGTCATCAGATTTCTCGTAGACAATATAATTCAGGGAAACACTGTCTTCAGGGGTAATCGGATTTAAAAATTTTGTGGTATTCATATCGTTTGTCTAATAATCACGATACAAATATTTAAGGGCAGAACGTAATCTAATTACGTAGTAAAAAAATAATCGAAAAAATGTAGAAAACACCTTGAAATCTGATGTCAAGAATCTGGAAATCAACTTATAGAAACGGTGAATTTGGGAATGATCCAATTAAGATCATTCCGCAAAGAAAAGCTTTGGGCCATTAATTAGCTACAACAGCTATCCGAACAATTAGAACACTCACATTTGACACACGGGCAGTTCTCTTCGGCGCAATTCGTACAAGAGCAATTCACGCATTCACATTGCTCGCATATACATGTGTTTTTGTTTTGTTCTTCCATACCCGCTTATACGTTAAGGTTCTAAAAAGGTTATTTTTTGTACTGGCGATAAACGTTTTCGGCAATTGCTGCAATATGCTTGACGTAAGACTTCGGCTTGACCACTTTTACCTGCGAACCATAACTTAAAATGGCCATGTCAAACTCAGGGGTGGGGTGCAGTTCATACTCAAAAATCGCATCTCCGGACTTTTTTTGCTTCACCAGCTTTTGGGAGGTGTGCAGTGGTTGAGACTCAAGATATTTGGTTAGGATTTCGTTGGCCTGGATCTCTACTTTCTGCGGAGCACTGCCGTCATTGGTGGTGATACCTATGGCATACTTAAAATAATCGTCTGCATTAAAACTCTCCAAAGGCAGGAAGTATTCTTCTGTAGTTTCCAGATGCCTCATTCTGTCCAAACCGTAAGTGATTACTTTGTCTCTATCTTCACTAAAGCCGATTAAATACCATCTGTTACGATATTCCTTTAGCAAATATGGATGAACGCGTCTGGCCTTCCATTTCGTTCTTTTGTTGGCCTTAAAGCTCTTGTATTCAAAAGTTACAATCTGACGCTCCTTTATGGCTTGCAAAAGAGGTTGTAAATACTCGCCTCCTGTTGCCGTAGCAGTAGTCTCAAATTGAACAAACCGATCCACGGCTGCATCCTGAATGTTGTTAGAGATGTTTACCCTATCCAGAATTTTTCCAATAGCGAATTCAAATTGTCGGAAAACCTCAACGCCTTTAAACTGATCAAAAATGTTGGCCGCAAACTTAATGGCATCAACATCATCTTCACTTAGGGGAATGTTTTCAAGGCTAAAATTAGAATCATCGTAATAATACCCCTTGTGCTTCTTACTGTATTTAATGGGCGCATCGTGATCCATTCGAAGGGCAAAAAGATCTTTTTCAATAGTAGAATCAGAGATGTGATCACCTCCTTCAGAACCGAACAGATTCTCCTCACATAGCCGCCTTAAATCAATTTTTGATGGATAAGGATTGTACTCGTTACGCAATGCACGGTCAATTACGCGATAACGGATTTGAGCATTTTTAATGGATGGCATACTAATTCAGCTTTCCTCAAATGTAGAAAATCAGTAGTTAAGAGCACAATGGATTACGTAGTAACTAAAATCTGTGGATCAAACGCAAGTCTACACCTACGTGTAAATTTCGGCTTCTATTGAACGACCGGGGAACTCCGCTCTGTGCATCTAAAGAGTTACTTAGGCTTAGGCTTCCAGAGACTCCGGTACCCCACAAAAGGTTTGGAGTAAGGCTGCCCTCAAGGCCCCCAGCCAGTGCAAGGGCAACATCTTTATTTGTAAAGTTAGCTTCCTCTATACCAACTTGAGTGATCAAAAACCTTCCTTCAAGCTTTGCTCCATAGTAAGGTATAACAGTTGAACTGTTACTAAACACACCCCTTCTAAGCAAACCAGCCCCGATGCTAACATAGTTAACAGAAGAGCGACTGGTGGCATAAACACCCTCTTCGTATGTTGAAATTGCCTGGCCCATGGATAGGTGGGTTAGCGAAAACTCAACACTTGTGTGGTTGGTAAGCGGCAGCCCCCCAATTAGGGAAAAACTTGGTTTGATATACAGATTATTCGCCGTTAAGGAGGATGCATCCAATCCTTTTGCGAAATCGTTGTTAAGCATAGTTACGTTATATAGCCCGAGATTGACACCTAAATATCGTCCGGGGTGGGTGTTTTTTGGTTCCTCTTCCGGATAAGCCGCGAGTAAAGGTTCTCGGCTCGAGGGCAGGGATGTGGCTGTTCTTGTCGGAATGAAGTTAAAGGCTATGTTGTTGTTGGGTTCGCTAACAGATTGAGACTTTAAATTAACTGCTGAACCAATACCATTCCGCTGTCCATTGTTTGATACATGAGCCAGGGTTTTTCGTTCGGATGGTTTTGTTAAATGTCTTTCGCCTGATTTGCCCATCAACTCGTCTGCATGCTCAAGATCAGACTCAACCGCAAGTACGTTTGATTGCGACAAATTTTGGAACCACTTAAGTTCATCAAGGATAACATCGGTGGAAATTGCAAACCGATAATCTGCTGTACTTATTGAGGTTCTGGGGAAATAGTCTTTTTCTGATTCTCCGGGCCACAATAAGAAGCCAACAATAATTGCCACCGGCAGGATCAAAGCAAATTTCCAAAACCGGGGTTTTGAGGGGGGTAGTGAAGATTGAATTTCCTCCCAAACATCAGGAACAGGCTTTCCCCGGATTGCCTCAAAGGACTCCTTGTACCAATTTTTTATGTGATCATCATCTTGCATAAGCTAGAAGCGATTCTTCATCAAAATATTCGTCAATATTTTCCTTCAGTTTTTGTTTGGCCTTTGAGAGCTGTGACTTAGAAGTGCCCACCGAAATTTCCAAACTGGTCGCAATTTCTTCGTGCGTATACCCCTCTACGAAATATAAGTTCAGTACTGTGCGATAACCTAGAGGAAGTTTAGAGATAATCAACTCGAAGTCATTTGTATCTAAAGTGTCCAAGGCAGTGTTTTCTGAATAATCCAAATGAGCTTCCATGGTCGTATCTCGCTCTATATGAATAAAGGAGCCGACGTGATTCGAGCGAATGTAATTCAAACAGGAGTTCACGAAAACCCTGCGCAACCAGCCCTCAAAGCTACCCTTGTGTTCATAGCTACCAATATTTTTAAAAGCTCTTATGAAACCTTCCTGAAGCATATCTTTGGCCATTTCTCTATCAGTAGCATAACCCAGGCATACTTTATGCATCTTTAAATTATACTGATCATAAAGCGCTCGTTGTGCCTTCCGGTCACCTTTGGCGCACTTCTTTATCAGTTGCCTGTCGCTATTTATTAAGAGCTTCATCTTAAAGAAAAGTCACCTCCAGATATTCCGACATTTGGGTCGTAATTTGATAATAGATAGACGGGTTGTTGGTTTCATCCACCATAATCATACCGCCGGTTTTGTCAGCATCCAGCCATTCGGATTCGTCAATACCGTCTAGAACGGAGTTTAAGTGAAGGTTTATGTCCACCGATCTGGGGACTTTTTTCGATAAAACAACATTGGAACTTCCAGCGCCATCCAGGGCGGAGGCGGTGGCGATAACGGGCTCATTTATATTTATCTGAAAATTATCAAAACCACCAGACGTGTAATGGTGCTTGCCCACAATTTTAATGGTATGTGCCGCCCCGGTTTCCCGATCAAAGGAAATGCTCAAATCCAATCGATCGTAGGTTCCCTGTGGCAAATCCATGTTCAAGTTTTGTGAACTATTCGAGTTGATTTGCTCGTTGATTGATTTTACAATGTTAACATACCCTGCCTGGGCACGCTCTCCGGTAAACTGCAGCGAAGCAGTAAAAAGCGAGGCGGAATGTATTTCATTGGTGCCTGTTTCTTGAGAGGAGTACTCTAAATTAATGGCGCAAGCAACAGGCTGCTTCCATTTCCGACTACAAGAGGACGAAACAAAAACAACTACTATAAACAAGGCAATAACCGATCGCATAAGGCATTAAAAATACAAAAGTAATTTGAGGCAACCTTTTTAGACAAAACAAGTGTCATATCTTCAAGAAGGCGTAAAAGTGCTTTGATAATATTATTTTCAAATGTGCCCGTTTACTAGAATGCAGATTTGCACACGCACCTACCACGCTTTGTGTTAAAGTGTTTCGTCGCCTTAACGAAGGCGCTCGTGTTTTGACAATGATTGGAAATCAAAATTTGGAGGACGTTAGGCAGATACGTTCCTTCAAGTTAAGTGTTAGTTAATTTGATTTTCAATCTAGAGCACATTGTGTTCATAAAGGCTTCGGGGGCTATCCGGAGCCTTTTGTCTTTTAAAAAAGCCTGTTCGTCGAATTAACTGTGAAATATTTTACAGGAAGACAACCATTGCGTGAAATTTCTGTGTCTACGAGTGTAACACGCACGTTGTAGATGTCTTACGGAAACTTCGTGAAAAACACCCGCTAACAAAATGAGAACACGCACGTTAATTACGTTAATGCTACTCGGGGGGTTCCTTGGAGCATCAGCCCAAACCCAGGAAAAAGAAAAGGTAAAACAAGTAACTCCTTCCATTTCCGAAAAAGGAGCCCAGTCCATTGAGGAGACACCCTCTCAGAAAGCAGCGAATACAGTTGAGGCAGAGCAGTTGATTATTCAACGCAGACAAGGCCAGAACCTTGGTGTCATTGAATTGACTCCAACGCAACGCAAGGAGGCTGAAAAGAAGGATTGATATGAAAAGGATCATTCTTACGAGCCTTCTAATAGGTGGTGTATTGGCTATTAATGCTCAGGATACGCCATGCACGGCGACAGCAGTTTCTGTAAATGCTGGCTGTACCTCCGGGGATAATAGCGGTAGCACTTCGGATGGGATTTCGCCTAGCTGTTGGTTTGCCGGAGACGATAATTCAGTCTGGTTCTCAGTAGTAGCAACCAACGACAGCCTTACATTTAGTACTGATTTTTCGGCGCAAACTTTAACAGATACGGAGATAGCTGTTTACAGCTCCAGTGACAATACCTGCACAGGTACTTTTACTCAGGTGGGGTGTGATGATGATGGCGGTGTAGTTTGCGCTTTGTGTTCTGAGGTTTCGTTAACTGGATTAACAGTTGGAGATACTTATTTTATTGTTGTAGATGGCTTTGGAGGATCCACAGGAACATTCTGTATGTCCGTTTCAGAACCTTTACCACCCGCACCGGATTTTGGAAGTAGCTGCGATTTGGCGCACCAGTTGTACTCCTCAAATTCCTGCTATTCTTCCGTTACTGATGGGAACATTGGTATTGGTGATAATATGACTTCAACCGGAAGTGTTGATCAGAGTTGTAGTGCCGCCGATGATTCAAATGAACCAGGATATTGGTTGACATTTGACGCTGTAGACGCTTTGACCACGTTCGATGCGCCTGATTTTACAGGCCCTAACACAGCTAATTTTTTTGATATAAGCGTGTATACAGGCTCATGCAGTATGCTGACCCAAATCGACTGCAGGTCTGTTGCGAGTAAAAGCAATGACTACACCCTGGCAACTGTCCCAGGAACAACATACTATGTTTTCATGACTGCAGGTTCAGCTTATAGCGGAAGTGTTTTGAGGATGAGTATCTGTGGCTCAACCGCGTGCTCAGCACCTGGGAATGATAATTGTGCCAACGCCACTGCAGTTACAGATGGCACGGTATACCAGGGAACGAATGCTTGTGCCACTAATGACGAGGGACTTTGTTCGGGAAGTACTGAGAACAATGTTTGGTACTCATGGACGGTTCCCGGAACATGGACGGCCGGAGAAAGTGCATTCGTGACACTTTTTGATCAGGATTGCTATGTAAACGATCCTACAACGACCAGTAGTGGTAGTCAGGTCTCTGTTTACAATGCAACAGAAACCTGTGCAACTATCTCGGGAACAGCTAGTGAATGTGCTGTATTTACTAATCCGGGAGACGATGAAGATTTTTACGGAGAGTGGATTCCAACGGTGGGTTCTACCTACTTGATTAATATTGATGGATTTGGCGGGGATGCCTGTACATTTGAATTTCAGGTAAATGATACACCGGTTCCCTTACCAGTTGAATGGTTGGATTTTACTGCAAAATATTTTAGCGGACAAGTTCTTCTAAACTGGACTACTGCGGAAGAAATGAACAACGACTATTTTACTGTGGAAAGAAGTTCAGATGGATTGATTTTTACACCTATCCTTGAAGTGGATGGGGCTGGTAACTCAACAGCGATTAAGCAATATGAAAGTGCAGACCCCCAGCCGTTGAATGGAGTTTCATATTACCGTTTGAAACAAACGGATTATGACGGAAAATTCAAGTATTCCAGAATTCAAACAGTAAAATCAAACTTTGAGATTGCCGATGTTCAGGTTATTCCAAACCCTGTTGAAGAAATTGGAATTGTTTCATTTGACGTAAAAAACGGAGGAAATTATATTGTGGAGGTGATGGATATTGCCGGCCGTTGGATTAAAGAAGATCAGGTTGCGGCTACTGAAGGAAGAAACAACGTTCGGTTTAACATGAGCGATCTTCCTGAAGGGTTATACTTTGTGAGAGTTAGAAATCAATTTGTACAGGCAACAGCCAGATTTGTAAGAAATTAAAGATGTGTTAGTGGGAGCGCATCACCTGATGCGCAACGTGAATATCAAGTGTTAAGTAAGGGTATTTCACGTACTTTGAGAGCTGGCTTAAAGCCGGCTCTCTCCTTTTTTAGTGGTAGAAAGATGTTAATGACAGTGATCTGCAAATAACCTGTGATTCGAACCGAACCAATTTGGAACAACTTCCGTTAGAAATTGAAAAATCAGACCAACATTTAGCGAATAATTATACCGCGACTCACATGATCCCAGTCATTGGAGATCCGTAGAATATAATTTCCAGATGGAATATTGTCTAAATAAACTTTATTTCGATTTTCGGATAAGTGTATATTTTCCACCACACGGCCAAACACATCATGGATGATAAGTTGATGGGGAACGTTATTTGGTAACTCGCTAATCTCTATATATTCGGTAGCAGGGTTTGGAATTAAGACAACCTGTCCAAGCTCATAACTTTGTACTCCAACAGGGCCATAATATTTTACGCTGCCGTTATAATCCACTTGCATTAACTTGTAATAGGTGGTTAGCTCAGTAACTTGATAGTCGACATATTCATAGCTTGAAGTTCCGGCATATGTCCCGGCACCAGCTATAGAATCAATGCGCATCCACTCGATCAGGTTACTGCTCTTAAGGATTACAAATCGGTCGTTTTCTGTTTCAGAAATTGTGGTCCAACTTAATTTTGCTGTGTTCTTTCCGGTACGCGCCGCTGTAAATTCAACCAACTCAACGGAGAGAGGGGTGCCATAGGTAGCGGGGCCCGACACATCACCGTCAGATTTGCTCCAAACCGTTGAGCCGCAAATAGTTATTTGATTACTAGAACCTCCGCCACTACCAGATGCAGAAATGGTTCCGCCATTTTCAACTGTAAGACCAGATCCACATCCGAGGTTTAATTTGTCTCCGTTGCCAAAGTCCAAAACACCTTCTATGATTACGTAGCTTGGAGAACCACAATCTAAAGTGGAATTATTTGTTGTTACATTAACAGTATGTCCCGCTGCTATAACAATGGTGTCGCCGCAAGAAGGAACTCCTCCGCAATCCCAGGTCCCCCCGGTTTCCCAATCGCCGGAACCTGTAGACGTACACAGGGCAGCCATCACCTGATTAGGCGCGCACAAACCAAGGCCGAAAACCAAGGCAAGGTTGAAGATTGGGCGTAAACACATAGTAGGTTCTTCTCAACTAACTTATCACTAAAATTCTCCATAAACAACCACCTCAGAGAATTTATTTGATTAAAGGGCTTAGAAATAGGCTGAATGTAACCTCACAACAGCCAGTATAACAGATGAATAATCCCTGCCGGCGTTGAAACCAATTAAAATTATGCGATTGTCACACGCAAATTGCTCAAACGTGTGAATCCAAACGGCAAAATGAACACTATCACAGTTAATCGGATAGGCTTTCTTGAATCAGATTTAGGCACATTGGCAATACAAATAAGAGAGTCCTCCTTAGCAATCAAATTAAAATTCAATTCTATACTGAAATACCGGTAGTAGTCCAACTTGATAGGTGTCCTCCACCTGGCCGGTTTCAGTATTATAGGCCCTTTGGAAAATGTTCTTCTGATTGGTCAGATTTTGAATATCCAAAGCCCATTCCTGCGTAATCTTTTTCCCATTTCGTTTGTAGGCGACCCTGAAATCCACCCTGAAATAGTCAGAGTATCTTTCTTCAAATGCGCGGGAGTAGTCACGAACGCCTTCCCCAACGAATTGACTTGCCTCCAAATCAAATGGGACGTAACGCTGACCTCCGTTTAATGTGACTTTAGCGTCCAGCAGAAGAGAGCTTTTCGCCATTTGTTCCTCCAACGGTTTTTTACTCTTAAAATGGAATTCTTTGCCCGCCAAAGCATTGAAGGTATAATTGCCGTTAAATGCGGTATTCCGGTCAATGCCATCCGAGCCTTTGTATTTTGACTCATAAACAGAAGTTGTAATCAGATAATAAAAACCCTGGTTCAGGAAATGTTCAAGGGTAATTTCCAAACCATAATTATGTCCTGTTCCTCCGTTGGTCATGGTGTCAGGAAAGGCTAATTCGAAGTTGGCACCGAAATTAAGCATAGACCAGTAATTTGGATTTACGTCCACCACCGCATCAAAAATTTGTTGGTAGTAAGCTTCCGACTTAATCCGTACATGTTCATTTACAAATCGGTCGTATCCAATAATAATGTGATGAGAGTGGGTCATATCAATATTCCGGTTCACTGCAACCATATTTCCACTGGGATCTTCTGTTTGTTCAAAGAACACTCTTGTTGGAGCCAGTTGACTATGTAATCCGTAGCCAACGGCAAACTCGTTCTTTTCATTCATTTTCCAGCGGATACCAGCCCGGGGCTCTATGCTATTGGTATTGTTTAAGGTAAAGTACTGGAAATGTACGCCCGCGTTAAACGTTAACTGATCGGACAGTCGGTACTGGTGCTGTAGGTACGGTTGAATAAAATAAGCAGCACCGTCAAAATCAGTCAGACGGAACCACTGGTTAGCAGAGCCATTGTAAACAGAGTCCGAAAGATCAAAAAAGCGTCTGTCTGCAAAGAAGCCGATTTTCGTGAGGTGTCTGGCGTTGAATTTGTGGTTATAACTGGATGTTAGAGACTGCTTCCCTTCAACACTTCTGTTGCGGTAGAAAGGATTGGGCTCACTATCAATCACGCTTAGAGAATCATTGGTGATCCCATTAAAGATACCGGATGTGGAAAGCACCGTTTTGAAATATCCTTTTTCATTTACTCTGTATGTGTTGGAGATTCCAACCGCGCCAATTCGCGACTTAAAATAGATATCGGACCCTCCCTGGCCGTAAAGATTAACCCCTTCATTATCGCTATCCAGGATGGAAATCTCACTGATCCCACCAGTTCCGAAGATGGAAGTAACCCCTTTCTTATTTGGAAAATTAAATTTGAAAGAAACATCCTGATAACTTGGAATGGAGGTTCCGGTGCCGAAATTTACACCCATCAAGGCAAACAGATCAAGGGTTGAATAACGGTAACTAATGAGATAGGAGGAGAATTTGTCTTTTGAAATAGGCCCTTCCGCCAGCAGTTCTGCTCCGTTGAAGCCAATTTGACCGAGAAACTCGTGTTGCTGGTTGTTGCCATTGCGCAACTTCAGATCGAATACGCCAGAAAGGGCATTGCCATATTCAGCAGGAAACGCACCCGTCATGAAATCAGAATTGTCGAGCACGTTGTTGTTTAGGATGCTGATTGGCCCTCCGGTGGTGCCCATTAGTGCAAAGTGATTGGGATTTGGAATGTCGATTCCCTCCAGCCGATAAAGCACACCCGTAGGGGAGTTTCCCCGAACAACAATATCATTTCTGGAATCATCGGCTCCCTGAACACCTGCAAAATTCTGAGCCATGCGAGCCACATCATTTCTCCCACCCGCATAACGCTTAGACTCTTCTATGGAAAAAGTTCTTGCGCTGACAGTCGCCATTTTGTTGATTGGTTCCTTCTTCTTGCTTTTTGCCGTAATTACTACTTCATCTACCAGAATAAGCTCCTCCATCTGCAGGTTCAGAATGAGTTCTTTTCCACTGGTCAACTCCAGATTGGATAAAACCACATCGTTATAACCAAAGAGGCTTGCTTTGATTGAAACTCTGCCCACCGGGACACCTTCCAGGGTAAAATTTCCATTTTCGTCAGTAGAAGTTCCTAAAAGTAAAGTAGTATCCAATAGCAGGATGTCCACGCCGAACATTGGTTGCTGAGAATGTTTGTCTACAACCGTTCCCCGTATGTTCTGAGTAAACTGTCCAAACAAACATGTCGGAAACAGAATCAGATGAAAAAGTAGTGCCCGCCTCATAGCTGAATGTCATTTATTTTGTTCGGAGCTAAAGTAAAAGTCGCTGCCTGGCAAAAGTAACAAATGTGCCGGGCTACGTGTATTTGGGACGAACTGCACGGTTGGTGACGAATGGAGTGACGAGTGGTTTATTGGGAAGCCCTAAACAATTCCTTAGACTTCTGCCTTGAAACAGGAACCGGGTCTAAATTATCCAGGTAATGAAGTTTATAGCCCTGGGCATTGCCAGACACCTGATTTATGTTGGAGAAGTTTGCCAGATATTTCCTGTGTACACGTTTGATTTCGGCATAATCCGAAAGCTGATTTTCAATGTTGGTCAGGGTAGCACGGATTACCCGTTTTTGGAGCACTCCATGTTCGCTAAAACGAATTTCTACATAATTTCCCTCAGCCTGGGCAAAGTAAAAATCTCTAAAGTTGATTTCCAATGATTCGTTTTGGTTATCTCCATCCAACCGGAATGAGTCGGTTCTTGTAATTTGTGAACTCTTAATGTCGGTTGCAATTCTATCAGAACCGCTGTGTTTTTTAACCAATCTTATCTGGTTTGTAAGCACAACTACCACAGTTGGTATCATTCCGATGAAAAACGTATTTAGCAGTGTTTCCCCGAGCAACCTTGCCTGACCAATTTCTGCTTTTACCGAGGGTGTAAAAGTATATTGGTGCATTAAGTAATTGGAGAGGCTAATGAACATTAGAAGTACACCAATCCAGAAAATTTCCTTACCCACCGTCCATTTGCTTTCAGAAAAGTACCTGGGAAATAACAGAGGCAGCAGAATTAAGAATAACCCACAGTTTAGGGCGGAAATAGCCCCGTAAATTAAGCTTAGCAGTGGAACGTTCTGCGAAACCAGTTCATTGACATCGAAAGGCTTGATTATAAGGCTGAAAAGGAAGATGAAAACACCAACCGCCACGGAAATTAGAGCCGAATGGGACATGCGGTTGTAGTTGTACGGGTAGGCTGCTTTTAGCAATTTTTGGCTCACATGTCAAAAATAATAAATGTGTTGAGCGTGGTGATTATGAACGAGCGATACAATGAAAATTTTAGTCATAATTGCTTGAGTATTTGAGTGTTTTCCGAACAATTTGGCCTCTCAGTTGTTATACAAGTATGGAGGTCTTTAAAATCATAATAAGTGTGTTGTTTGGAGCCGCCGGGGTTATTCAACTGATAGGTATCCGTGCCTTACGACAACAGTTCGAGGAATTCGGATACTCACGGGTAGCCATGTTCATCATTGGTGCTGCAGAAATTGCAGGAGCGGGTTTGTTGCACCACCCTGAAGCTTCGCCGTATGCAGCGATGGGCTTGTTGATGCTGATGCTGGGAGCAATTTATAGCCATATTCGCGTGAAGCATAATGCAACCTTAATGCTACCGGCCCTTTTGTTGGCCATTACATTGATCGTGTATTTGGCCATGTATTACTCACAATCCGCCGCATAGGTGTTTCGGGAATTTAACATCAAGGATTTATCCGAACGTAATGGCGATAAAACGGGCTAGTCGATAATTCAAATCGCAAGTGCTACATTTATGGCGTGAAGGAATTTCAGACAGACAAAATTCAATTTGGCGTAATTGGTGGAGGGAGTTGGGCAACAGCCATTGTTAAAATGCTTAGCGAGAATCTCGAAATGATCAATTGGTGGATCCGGAATGAAGACACTATTGCGCATATTCAGGAGCATGGACACAACCCAAAGTACATCCGGTCTGCAGAATTTGAGGTGGATAAACTATATATTTCCTCAAATCTTCAGGAAATCGTAATGAATTCTGAAATCGTTGTCCTTGCTACGCCATCAGCCTTTTTACACGCTGTGCTTAGTTCCTTGGGCAAAGACGCTTTCAAAGACAAAGTGGTGGTCTCCGCAATCAAAGGGATTATTCCGCACACCAATGAGATACCGGCCGATTATCTCATGAACCATTTTAACATTACCAAAGATCAAATTGCAATGATCAGCGGTCCGTGTCATGCTGAAGAGGTAGCAATGGAACGGCTATCCTATTTAACAATAGGTTCACCGGATGAAAAAGTGGCTCAACAGGTGGCAGACGCCTTAAGCTGTTGGTTCATAAAAACCACCATCACCGACGATCTTATTGGAACAGAAGTAGGGGCAATTCTAAAGAATGTATTCGCCCTTGCAGCCGGCATATGCCATGGCTTAGGCTACGGAGATAATTTTCAAGCGGTATTAATGAGCAACTCGATTCAGGAATTGGAACGTTTTGTTGACGCCATTAGCCCGGTACACCGTGATGTAAAAAATTCTGCCTATTTGGGAGATTTATTGGTAACAGGTTATTCTTTGCACAGCCGAAACCGAAGATTCGGAAACCTAATCGGCAGAGGTTATTCCGTAGATGCTACCATGTCAGAAATGCGAATGGTTGCGGAAGGGTATTATGCAGTAAAATGTATCATGGACATCAACCAGAAATACCAGGTTGATTTGCCAATAACCGAAGCGGTTTTTCACATACTCTATGAAGACACTCCGGCAATGATTGAAATGAGGAGTCTGGCGGAAAAACTTTCGTGAGGTGGTTTAACTGAAACCGCCGAGAGTGGTAGTGTTGTTACGAAATCTTTAAACAAGGCGAAGTCTAAGGGTTAAAAGGAACTATTAAATACCTTTGCTATAAACAAAAAGTAACTCATGAAACACGTATTTACCCTACTAGTTGGAATTATTCTTTCGGGAATTACCTGTGCTCAATGTGGCGGGGTCTTCTTCTCAGAATATATTGAAGGTTCTTCCAGCAACAAAGCATTTGAAGTGTATAACAATACCGGAAGTAGTATTGATCTTACGGACTATGTAATCTACCGGTTCAACAATGGAAGCACAACGGCTACTGACAGCTTATTTCCGCAAGGAACATTGACCTTTGGGAGTGTCTGGGTTATTGGAAACCCGGCGGCAAATGTTACCATTCAAGCTCTGTCGGACACCCTGCATTCAATTACCTTTTATAATGGAGATGACGCATTGATCATCAGGCAGATTTCTACGGGAGACACCCTGGATATTATTGGAGAAGTTGGAGTTGATCCGGGCTCAGGATGGACCGTTGGAACAGGAGCAACCAATAACTTTACCTTGGTCAGGCAACAGCCAATTACCGAAGGGGAAACAGATTGGTCAATAGGGGTTAGCCAATGGGATGTATTTCCAATTGACATGACGGATTCTCTTGGCACCCACAACGGGGCTGCAACTTCAATTATTGTTGATTTTACTCAAAGCACCGCGGGACTAACAGCTAGTTTTACAGATGCGTCGGCAGGAGCTACTTCCTGGTTGTGGGATTTTGGTGATGGGAACACCAGCACAATGCAAAACCCGTCTCATTCTTATGCAGTTCCAGGAACCTATACTGTTTGTTTGACGGCCACCAACACTTGTGGTACCGACTCAAGCTGTCAGGTGGTCACAGTAACCTGCCCTGCTCCGGCGACCGACTTCAGTTCAAGTGCGGCGTCACTGACCGCGTCTTTTACTGATTTAACTACCGGCTCACCAAGCAGCTGGTTATGGGATTTTGGTGATGGGAACACCAGCACAATGCAAAACCCATCCCATTCTTATGCAGTTCCAGGAACCTATACCGTTTGTTTGACAGCCACTAACACTTGTGGTACCGACTCAAGCTGTCAGGTGATCACGGTAACCTGCCCTGCTCCAGGTACCGACTTTAGTTCAAGTGCGTCCTCGTTGGCAGCATCTTTTACCGACTTAACCACCGGATCGCCAATTAGTTGGTTGTGGGATTTCGGTGATGGAAACACCAGCACAATGCAAAATCCGTCACATTCTTACTCAACGCCGGGAAGTTATACGGTGTGTTTAACGACCACCAACTCGTGCGGGTCTGATAGCGCCTGCCAGGTGTTGACGGTTACCTGCCCCACGCCTACTTCAGACTTCAGCTCTAGTACAGCGGCACAAACCGCTACATTCACGGATGCGTCAGCCGGCACGCCGACTAGTTGGTTGTGGGATTTCGGCGATGGGAACACCAGCACAATGCAGAACCCATCGCACACCTACAGCGCTCCCGGAACGTATTTGGTATGCCTTACCGTTACCAACACTTGCGGGTCTGACTCATCCTGTCAGTCAGTTACAGTGGTGACAACATCGCTCGTGGAAAGTGGCTTCGCAGAATTAAAACTGTATCCGAATCCGACCTCGGACCAGGCGATGCTCGATCTGGGTGCAACCTATAGCAATGTTGAGGTTGAAATAAATGATGTTAATGGCAACCTGGTGAGCAGAAAGGTTTTGGCAAATGGTCAAACAACAATGCTGGAAGTTGCACAGCTTGAACCGGGAGTTTACTTTGTTAGTTTAAAGTCTGGACAGAATTTGTCAGTTTTAAAGTTGATCAGGCAGTAAAAAACAGCATAGAGACATGACATTTGGGCGTGGGATTTCATCTTGCGCCCTTTTTTTCTGGTTTATTTCCATGTAAAGCCTCCCACAAAATCTTGGTTTTGGCTTTTCCAATTACTTCTTCGATCTCCACTTTCGGCGCTTTTTTAATTCGGGAAACCGACTTAAAAACCTTGATCAATTCGAGTTGTGTTTTCTCGCCAATACCCTTAATGTCCAGAATTTCGGATTGAATGGCCGCCTTGCTACGTTTGTTTCTATGATGATTAATTCCAAAACGGTGTGCTTCATTTCTTAAATGCTGAATCACTTTGAGGGATTCAGACTTTTTGTCGATGTATAGCGGCACAGAATCTCCGGGGTAGTATATCTCTTCGAGTTTTTTTGCAATACCAATAATGGCAATTTTCCCTCTTAATCCAAGTTTTTGCAGACTTTTCACAGCTGAACTAAGTTGGCCTTTTCCTCCATCAATTACAATGAGTTGAGGCAACGATTTCTGCTCATCCAGTAACCGCCTATATCTTCGAAAAACCACTTCTTCCATACTGGCAAAGTCGTCCGGCCCATCTACTGTTTTTATGTTAAAATGCCGGTATTCCTTTTTCGCCGGCTTGGCGTTCTTAAAAACCACGCAGGCAGCTACTGCATTGGTTCCCTGAAAGTTAGAGTTGTCAAAACACTCAATGTGCTCAGGCAATTCACTTAACCGAAGATCTTTCTTTAGAGTTTCCAGGATTCGTTTGGTATGCCGTTCAGGATCGGTTAGTTTCTGGTTTTTCAAACGATCCATCCGGTAGTATTTGGCATTTCTCAGAGACAAATCTACGAGCGACTTTTTATCTCCGCGCTGGGGAACACTAAACTTAACCCCTTCCATTTCAATGTCAACGCTGATATTGGTATAAACTTCCTTTGATTGTGTCTCAAGTCGTTCTCTTAAGTCTATTATGGCATGTTGTAGTAAATCTGAATCCGTTTCATCGAGTTTTTTCTTAATCTCTACCGTATGCCCACGAATGATAGCCCCGTTATGCACCTTCAGATAATTCACATAGGCGTTTTGAACATCTGAAACGATGGTGAACACATCACTATTGGTAATGCTTGGAGTTACCACGGTTGACTTGGCCTGATAACGTTCCAGAAGTTCTATTTTTTCCTTTAGCATTTGAGCCCGCTCAAAGTCCAGATTCTCCGCTGCTTTAGCCATTAGCGACTTTACATCCTTTAAAACCGAGTAGATATTACCACTGATGATGTTCTTAATGTCTGAGATGTATTCGTTGTATTCCTCTTCTTGCTGCCACCCAACACATGGAGCTTTACAATTGCCCAAATGATACTCCAAACATTCTTTGTATTTACCTGCCTCTATATTTGCTTCAGACAGGTTGTATTTACAGGTCCTTAGTGGATAAAGCTGCTTCACCAGATCGAGAATTGTATTCATCATTTTCACGGAAGCATATGGGCCGTAGTATTTAGACCCATCCCTAACTACATTGCGGGTAGAATGCACCCTTGGAAACCTTTCTTTAGTAATCTTAATCCACGGATACGATTTGTCGTCCTTTAATTGGATGTTGTACTTGGGTTGGTGTTGTTTAATCAACGTGTTTTCCAATAGTAGCGCGTCGAAGTCACTCTCCACAACGATGTATTCAATGTCGGCAATTTGCCGAACCAACATTCGTGTTTTAGCGCTATCCTGATCCTTTTGAAAATAACTGGAGACCCGTTTTTTTATGTTTTTAGCCTTCCCTACATAAAGAATTGTACGCTCCTCATTAAGGTGCTTGTATACACCAGGCTTTTCTGGCAATGAAACGAGGATTTTTTTTATATGATCGTCGAATTTGGTCAACTCATCGAGTAATCGTGTTTTAGCAAGGTAATGGAAATTAATTTTGTTCTGTTGATAACTAAACCCATATAAATGCTAGTTATCTGAAACCGAGAGGAGTAAATTCTCGTAAACTCTACTGTACATGCACCGACTTACTATCATATTGCTGATTTTATTAGCCACTTCGGTGGGGGCACAGGATTCTACATACAATGTTCAGGTGATTGATCAGTCAATCGAACTGGATCAGTTTCGGGCTCATCACAACGTAAATCGTGTGGAACTTACATGGACTACCTTAAGTGAACTTAACAATCAGCGGTTTGTTTTGGAAAGATCGCAGGATGGACAACATTTCGACTCAATTCAGGGAATTGCGGGTGCAGGAATTAGTTCGGGAGCCATCAATTACTTTGAGGTGGACTGGGCTCCGTTGCCCAAAGTTTCTTATTACCGACT
This sequence comes from Parvicellaceae bacterium, assembly GCA_965267315.1. Classification (GTDB taxonomy): domain Bacteria; phylum Bacteroidota; class Bacteroidia; order Flavobacteriales_D; family Parvicellaceae. Next base: position 698,886 of record OZ253949.1, on the reverse strand, counting down.
AAAACAAGTAGATTTTAATGGTGATTTCAGTTATTCAGGAGTGGTGCCGGTACAGGCGCTTAAACCAAATCAGGTTCCAGACAAACTATTTGAGGTCGAACTGACATCAGAGAACGGTATGCTGGATATCGACAAACTCAAAGACAAAGAGGTTTTGGTTGTTCTCAGAAACGAAAAAGGAGTTGAATTCTATTCAAGGGTAAGGCTGAACACAGAGAAAAAGAAATTATGCGGCAAAGCTCTGGACTCTACCATTCCAAAAGGCGATTACCTCATAACCGCATCAAGCATAAATGAAATTTATAGCAAAAAACTGTGCATTTTGTAGTAAGTATTCGATAACACACGATAGGTTCGTTGCTCGTTCAAATAGGTGCAGATAACATTAAAGAAAGCGATTTCGTCTAGTATTTACCATTATTCGGCTAAAACCGTGTTGCAGAATTAGAATGAAATTGTAATCTTTGTGTTACCCAATTCAACTATTACACTTTATGCGATTGTTGTTTGCTTGTTTAATGATTGTTAGTTCAGTTGCATCGATAGCTGAAGAATTAAACATAGGATTCAACGCGGTGTACTCTGAAGGGCATGTGCTCTTAACGTGGACACATCCTGCAGACCAGGGAGTTTATGTTGTGGAACGCAGCAAAGACGGTTCCGAATACACTCCGGTTACGGTAGTTGAGCAATTGGCAGCGGCCAATGAAGTTGAGGTTAGAGAAATTGACAACAAACCCCTGAAAGGGCTTTCTTATTATAGAATAAAGAGAGTTTCAGAAGGGGAAACAGAATACTCCTCAGTAGTTCCGGTTCAAAACGTTAAAAAGAACCAACCTGCTTCTCTTTTATTCCCGAATGTGAAAAAGGAGGAGAATTTACTGAAACGTAAGAACAAAGGAACAACTGAAATTGTTGTTGTTGAGGATGAACAAGGTAACGAAGCCTATTCCAGGGTAAAATTTGTCAAAACAGGGAAAAAGTTAGTAGCTGTTTCCCTCGACGAAAAGCTGGAAGAAGGACACTATCTTGTGGTGGCTTCGAGCAACAATTCCATTTATGGGAAAAAGGTGCTAATTCAGTAATTAGCAGGTTTTGGTTAGACGAAAAGAGGGGCGGTCTTTGTACTGTCCCTTTTTTTGATTCCGGTCGCAAACAAAAAGACTACATACTTGTTTCTATACTTGAATACTGGTCCCTACTACATACAATGTGATTAGTTCGATACCCCAGTAATCAATACAATCAAAACAGTTGAGAAATTAATTGCAATGATTACGTATTCGATAAAGGATTTAGAAAGAATATCAGGAATTAAAGCGCACACCATTCGAGTGTGGGAGCAGCGATACAATGTATTGTGTCCAACCCGGTCTGAAAGCAACATTAGACAATATTCCTGTGAAGATTTAAGAAAGATCATCACCTTTGGAGCCCTCAATGCACGGGGATTTAAAATTTCTAAACTGGTCGGGCTAACAGATGAGCAATTGGCCGAGCACATTCTGGATTTCTCCAGAAACTGCGATGATACTGAATTTCAAATAGAGCGGATGACCGCCGCTATGATTGAGTTGGATGAAGAGTCCTTTCAGGAAACACTTAATTTTAATATTAAACAGCGTGGTTTCGAAAATACAATGCAAAAACTGATTTATCCGTTTTTGGACAGGATCGGAGTCCTTTGGCAGATTGGAACCGTTAACCCCGCCCAGGAGCACTTCATGTCCAACCTTATTCGTCAGAAATTAGTTGTGGCAGCTGATGAGTGCAGATTGCCTGCCAATCCAAAAGGTAAAATTCTGGCCTTCCTACCGGAAGGGGAGTGGCACGAGTTGGGATTGCTCTATTATTCTTACATCGCCAGGACAATGGGCTATAAGGTAATTTACCTGGGACAATCTACGCCCTATGAAGGTATGCTCGGCGCAATCAATATTCAGGAACCTGATATGCTCCTAACGGGTTTCGTACATGGAATTGAACCAAACCAGTTGCAAAATTATGTAGACGCACTTGCCACCGACGTGGCGAAACTCCCTATTTTTCTTACAGGTGTTCAGACCAAACAACTGATCTCATGTGCAGATAACATGCAGGTGATCGAACACATAGACCAGTTCCGCAAACTCCTTTAATTGCTGTAGTCTCCAAATCACAAATGTCGGCTACACGACACAAATACTTTCCAGGGAAAATGTTTAATGAATTTATGCCAAGGTTAAACAAAAGTTTGTATGTTTGTTTAACTAACAACCTAAAACATTAAACAAAATGACTGCAATAGAATTTGATTATCAGGTAACCAGGTTGCAGGAAAACCTTAAACATTTTGCTCAAAGTCTGACCTTGAACAACGAAGATGCGAAAGACCTGCTTCAGGACACCATTTTAAAAGCGTTCAGATACAGAGAAAAATTCGTCGATCCTTCAAATCTTAAAGCGTGGCTATATACGATAATGAAAAATACCTTTATCAATGATTACAGAAGGAAGAAGCGAGCCAACACGATTTTAGACAAAACGCCGGATTATCATCACTTAAACGTAAATGGCCCCAATTATTTGGAGTCAACAGAGAGTTCTATTAATCTGAAGGTCATTGAGGCGAACATAGAAGAGTTGGATGAAGAATATAAAGTGCCTTTCAGAAGACATTTAGCCGGATTTAAGTATAAGGAAATCGCAAAAGATTTAGATATTCCGATTGGAACGGTGAAAAGTAGAATATTTGCCGCTAGAAAGAAGCTGATGAAAAATTTAGCAGAGTTTAATCCGAACTAGGACTTGTCTAAAAAGGCTGTAATAATTGGAGCGGGGTACGCTGGGTTAGCAAGTGCAACATGTCTGGCTCAGCAAGGCTATGACGTGGAACTTGTTGAAAAGCACGACCAGTGTGGCGGAAGATCTCGCAAGTTCAACGCCGAAGGGTTCACTTTCGACATGGGTCCATCCTGGTATTGGATGCCCGATGTATTTGAGAAGTACTTCTTAAAGTTTGGCAAATCCGTTTCAGATTACTACAATTTAAAGCGTTTGGATCCCGGCTACAGGGTTTTCTTTGGAGAGAACGACTACCTGGATATCCCGGCAGCGGAAGAAGAGATTTACCAACTTTTCGAGTCTGTGGAGCCAGGTGCTGCCGCTAAGCTTAAGGCGTTTCTGGAAGACGCCGCATACAAATATGACGTTGGGATCAACGACCTGGTTTACAAGCCTTCAACCTCGTTAACCGAATTTGCCAACGGCAAGGTCCTGGGCGGTATGGCCAAGATGAAACTGTTCAGTTCATTTGCAAAGTTCGTAAGGAAATACTTCAAGAACCCCAGGCTGATTCAGATAATGGAATTTCCGGTTTTGTTTCTTGGAGCTAAACCTGACAAAATTCCCGCCCTTTATAGCCTGATGAACTATGCTGACCTAAAGTTGGGAACCTGGTATCCTATGGGGGGCATGCATAAGATTGTTGAAGGTATGCAGGCGCTTGCGGAAGAGAAGGGTGTTAAAATCGCTCTCAATGAAACCGTCAATGAGATCAAAACCATAAAAGGCAAGGCTACTGCAGTGGTAACCGATAAACGGGAAATACACGCTGATGTGGTTGTAGGTGGAGCAGACTATCATCATGTTGAGCAACATTTGCTCAACGAGAAAGAGAGAAACTACTCTAAGAAGTATTGGGAAAAAAGGGTGATGGCACCTTCTTGCCTGCTTTTTTATTGTGGCGTTAATAAGAGATTAACGAATCTTCAGCACCACAATCTTTTTTTTGACGAAGATTTTGATCAGCACGCAAAAGAAATCTATGACGACCCGAAATGGCCATCCAAGCCACTATTTTATGCATCCGTACCATCGCTAACAGACCCTTCCGTGGCACCAGAGGGAATGGAGAACTTATTTTTGCTTATTCCTGTGGCTCCGGGTCTTAGTGATGATGACGAAGAGCTACGAGAGCGTTATTTTAATCTGATGATGCGGCGATTGGAAAAGTTAACCGGGCAGGAAGTGCAACGTCATCTGGTCTATAAAAGGAGTTATTCCTACAGCAATTTTGTACGCGATTACAATGCGTTTAAAGGCAATGCTTATGGGTTGGCAAATACTTTAAAACAAACTGCGATTCTTAAACCATCGTTACGGAACAAAAAAATTCATAATTTGTACTATACAGGTCAATTAACGGTGCCTGGTCCTGGAGTGCCACCATCCTTAATTTCAGGACAGGTGGTAGCGAATGAAATAACCAAAACACATCAGCTATGAAAGAAATTTTTGATGCCGTTTCCATAGAGGCCAGTAGAAACACTACCAAAACTTACAGCACCTCGTTTTCGTTGGGGATCCGTTTTTTGAACGTTGAAATTCGCAATCCCATATATGCTATCTATGGTTACGTACGCTTTGCCGATGAAATTGTAGACACCTTTCATGATTACGACAAGCGGTATCTTTTGGAAAAATTTCGTGCAGACACTTACGAAGCAATCGCGCAAGGAATCAGCCTGAACCCGATACTTAATAGTTTTCAGTGGGCCGTAAATAAATACCGGATTCCGCATGAGCTGATCGACACCTTTCTGGATTCCATGGAAATGGATCTGGGAGATAGGGAATACGACCGCGAAAGCTATGAAACATATATACTTGGGTCGGCAGAAGTTGTTGGGTTAATGTGCCTTAAAGTGTTTGTTTATGGCGATGAAGAGGCTTACCTCAAATTAAAGCCAAACGCGATGAAACTCGGTGCAGCTTTTCAGAAAATCAACTTTCTAAGAGATATGGACGCGGACGTAAATGGCCTTGGAAGGATTTACTTCCCACATGTTAACCTTTGCGAATTGTGCGATCAAACAAAAGCCGATATTGAAAAAGAGATTCAGCAGGATTTTGCTTCTGGCTTTGAGGGAATCAGGCAGTTACCAAAAAGCTCAAGGTTTGGGGTTTATGTCGCCTACGTTTACTATTCCAGATTATTGAAGAAAATTCAAAAAGTTCCCGCCAACCGGGTGTTACAGGAGAGGATTCGCATTCCAAATAAGCGGAAGTTGACATTGTTTGTTGGCTCTTATGTAAAGCATAGCCTTAACATGCTTTAATGTTTCGAACCGTACTGATAATTTCATTGGCATTTTCATGTGCCAGCGTTGGTGATGAGGTAAAAACTTATCGCAAGCTATTTTTTGAGGCGACCGATAGCAAGTCGTCTCTAAACGAACTGGTTAGCAAACTAAAGGCCTCCGAATCTGAACACTACCTGGTACATGCCTATCGAGGGGTAGCGTCGGCGATGGCCGCGGAGCACGCGAGCGGCGCAAGTAACAAGTTGAAACTTTTCAACCTGGGCAAGCTTTATCTCGAGAATGTTATCAAAGACCACCCAAATGATATTGAACCGAAGTTTCTGAGATTAACCGTTCAGGAAAACGCACCATTTTTTCTTGGTTATAGAGGGAGTCGGGAGTCTGATAAAAATGATATTATTGCTGGACTTACCCAGGCGAGAAAAGACAAACAAGACAACTTTTTTATTAAGAAGGTCGTTTCCTACATGAAAACATTAGACCTTTGCACGGACAGCGACCGCGAAAAACTGAAGAATATCTGAGATGGAATACGTAATACTGGTAGACGAACAAGATAACGAGCTGGGCACCATGGAGAAAATGGAAGCTCATGAAAAAGGGCTTTTACACAGAGCTTTTTCAGTATTTACGTTTAACTCTAAGGGAGAATTGATGCTTCAAAGGAGGGCTCTTCACAAATACCATTCCGGCGGATTATGGACAAACACTTGTTGTAGCCACCCAAGAAAAGGAGAAGCAACAATTGATGCGGCTCACAGGAGATTGATGGAAGAGATGGGCTTCGATTGTGAGTTGAAAGAAGTTTTTGACTTTATCTATAAACGAAAACTTGATAAAGGACTTACCGAGCATGAGTTGGATCATGTATTTATTGGAACTTTTGATGGAGAACCGCAAATCAATCCGGATGAAGTGCATGAGTTCAAGCACATTGGGCTGGATGATTTGATAGAAGATGTCGAGAAGAATCCGGACATCTATACGGAGTGGTTTAAGATTTGTCTAAAGGAAACCCTTAAACACAGGGAAAAGTTAGTTGCGTAACACATGAAGAAGTGGCTTAGCCGGATTTTCTTCTTTGGGAGCATTTTGTATCTCCTTGGAGGAATTCTGCTTTATTTCGGGCAAGAGTACATTCTCTTTCATCCGGTACAGCTAGCTGCAGATTATAAATACAATTTTGAAGGGGACAACTTTCACGAGCATTTTGTAGAAGCTCAGGATGGCGAAAAGATTAACGCCGTTTGGTTCGATTCCGATTCCACGGACAGCAAAGGGGTGGTCATCTACCATCACGGAAATACCGGAAACATTCAAATGTGTGGTTGGCACCACAAACAATTCACAAGTATGGGCTATGATTGCGTAATTTGGGATTACCGGTCGTACGGAAAAACTCCAGGACCCAGAAACGAAGACAAATTTTACTCCGATGCACTAACCATGTATGATTGGGTAAATCAAAAGTACACCGAAGACTCTATTTTGGTCTGGGCTTCGTCTCTTGGAACAGGGTTTGCCATTTATACCGCATCACAGCGTAAACCAAGAACTTTGGTGCTTGAAGCACCCTACTACAGTGTTGAGGATGTGGGAACCAGCCGATACCCCTATCCTGCGTTTATTGTTAAGTACCCACTACGGTCAGACTTGCATTTTCCAGGAGTAAAGTGCGAATCTTATCTTTTTCATGGAACGGCAGACCAAACCATTTACTGGGAATCATCCCAAAAATTGGCCGCACTTAACGCCTCCGCAACCTTCGTCAAGCTAGATGGTGTAGGACACAACAACATCTCAAAACAGCCTGAATACCAGTCTTTTGTAAAAAAATTACTTCGTTAAATTTTTGGGATAGGTTAAGTAATGGTTAAGCCTCTGGTCTGTCCTTTCTTACAGTCGGTTGAACGCCATTTTTCCTTAACTTTACAACTAGACATTAACAAGTCGGAGGAAGTGAACATCCTATAGGGCGATCGCCGCAAAACCACTTCAACCCGTTGAAAGAACTTATCGAAAAAATGAGATTCAGATTACTGTTCGTACTATGTGCTATGCTACCATTTTCGGTGCTGCAGGCTCAGTTGAGCGTAACTTCAACGGCAACGAACTTTACGATTGATTTTGATGCCACCGTAGCCAACGTCAACAATGGCTCATTTACTGGGTCTGGTTTTGCTAATGCACCTGTGGCTGGAGAACTTGATGCAGATGCATGGGCAACCAGTGGCATGAGTGACGGAGCGAAGGCATTTGGAGCGGCCAATACCGGAGGAGATCATGCACGCGGAACTTCAACCGGAGGAAGCGGCACAGGGGGTATTTATGGATTTGATCACGGGGGCGGAGATATGGCTGTTGGTTGGCAACCAGGAGGGAGTGATGCTACACCAGGATCCATAACACTTCAGATAGACAACAATACTGGCGTTACTATTACATCATTGGATGTTTCCTATGAAGTTTGGGAATACAACGATCAGGGACGCGCCAATGATCTTCGGTTTTCTCATGACGGAACCGGGAATAATGGATCCGGTGACTTAACAAATGCGGAAGCTTCTTTAGACTTTACAAGTACAGAAACTGCGGCAGGCTCGCCATCCTGGGTAAGTGTCAGCAGAACAATAACGCTTACAGGTTTGAGTATTGCCAACGGCAATTCTTACTTTTTGAGATGGGCAACCGACGATGTTTCAGGGTCAGGTAGCAGAGATGAACTGGCCATTGATGACATAGTTGTAAATGCAAACAACGCGGGCTGCACATTGGCGGCCGAGCCTACTACAAACGCAAGCGCATCGTCTTTTTCCAATGTTGGCTGTAGCACTTTTGATATTAGCTGGACAGATGGAGATGGAGCAGCAAGATTGGTCGTTGTTTCTACTGCTGCTATTGCGGGCACACCAACTGATGCCACCGCATACACTGCCAATGCTGCATATGGTTCGGGCTCAACCATTGCCGCCAATGAGTATGTTGTGTACAATGGTTCTGGTTCCACAGTCACCGTAACCGGACTGGCGGCATCAACAACTTACCACATTGCCATTTTTGAGTACAACGGAACAACGACGGCAAATTGCGAAGAAAATTATCTGGTAACCTCGCCTCACACAAATTCCCAGGCCACAGTAGCTTGCGGTTACGGTCTAATTATCAATGAGATTTATGTAAACACATCTGTAAACGACGGCTCACCTAATCCGGATACTGGTGAGTGGATTGAGTTTTACAACGAAGCTGGAACTCCTGTTGACGTGAGCTGCTGGGTTTTTTGTGATGGAGACTTTTGCGTGACGTTTCCGGATGGCACAATTATCGCCGGACATGATTATTTTTTGGTGGGAAGCGCCACAGGCGTTTCTTGTGGAGGCTGCGATTTTCCAGGACAGTCAATGGATCTGGATTGGGCAACCTCGGGCTGTGCTACAGGCGGAACCATCGGAACGTTTACAAACGGAGCAGAACAAGTGGTGCTATTTGATGAAACGGGAGCCATTGTGGATGCCGTAGAGTGGGGCGGGGGTCAGGCACTTCCAACAACCATGAGTACAGGTGCCGTTTGTAGCTGTGCGGATCAATCCGTTACCCTTCCAACTACTGCTGGCGGTGACTATGAAAGTTTAGGAAGTACAACTGATGCTACCTCTTTCGAAAGACAAGTAGATGCTTCGTCTACCTGGACTACCGAAGGAACCCCTACCATAGACGCTACAAATGGAGCGGCATTGCCAGTTAGCCTGATTTCGTTGACTGCCGAAAAAGAAGGTGGATCACATAGAATTAAATGGACAACAGCCTCAGAAACCAATAATTATGGATTTGAGGTTTGGAGAAGCCACAACGGAGTTCATTTCGAGTACATTGGCTTTGTAGATGGAGCCGGCACAACCACAACCACAAACAGTTATTCATTGTTAGATTTTAATCCGCTTGAAGGAGAGAATTATTACCAGTTGCAACAGATTGACTTTAACGGAGAAAGAACAAAGTACCCCATGTTATTACTAAATAGTCAGTCGGATGTGCTTTCTATCGACGGATGGTCCATTAATGCGAATCAGGCGGAGGTTAAAATAAATGGTTTTGAGGAAAGAACTCCTATCAACCTGGAAATCAGGGACATTAGCGGCAAACTGATCTACCAAAAATTTTATGCTCCGGCCACCAACCTGTATCTGAGGGATTTGAATGTTGCAGAAGGCTTATTCATGATTGTGGTTGCTCAGAACGGTCAGAAAGCAGTAGAAAAAGTTAAGTTCTAGTTCATCCTACCTATTTTTCGTAACTAGAAAGTGTGCAAGCCAGCTCGGTTTTTCCGGGCTGGCTTTTTTGCTTGCGCATTTCATGTTGTCCTTTCTCCAACAAACTTTAAGTTTCTATGTGTTTAAGTAATTCATTACAGTTCCCTCAGCCAAATATCAAGTTCACTAAGTTCAAGTTTACTTTGTGTCGGATGCTACGTAATATGATCAGATCATAAAACTAAAGACAATGCAATTAAAAATAGATTTGAAATCAGTAATAATTGGCGCTGGAGTAATTTCGGCGTTGGCCTTTACCCAGGTGCCACAAGATGTTAACGAAAAAGATTTCGTAAGAAGTATTGACGTTACCGGAAGTGCAGAAATGGATGTTATTCCGGATGAAGTGGAAATTAAATTCACCTATACCGAGTGGCTGGACAAATCCGGAAAACGAATGGAAGAGTCCAGAATTGAGAAAATTGAACCCATTGTCCTGAAATCGATAAAGGAGGCAGGCGTTCCGGAAAAAGACATTCGGATGGCGAGTGTTTCGGGGCACGGCAACTACTATTATTATAAAAGACATCATCGTGAAGATCATGTGGTTTCCAAAACTTTATCAGTATGTGTGTCTAGTGTATCGACCATTAACAAAATCCTAAAACAATTCGAAGCAAACGACCTGGATGAACGAGCAATTTCTCAGATTTATGTTGGGGAAAAGGACCATCAGAAATTGACCGAATTCAGAAAAAAAGTGAAGATTGACGCGGTAAAGGCCGCAAAGGAAAAAGCAAGTTATCTGTTGGAGGCAATTGGAGAGACCGCAGGAAAAACCCTGACCATTAAGGAAGTGAACAATGATTATTCCAACAATTGGTGGGGCAATATGCGAGAGAATACCTATTCCAATGAAGCAGTATCTTCACAAAGTTCTTCCGACGGACTGGCATTTTCACCAATCAACCTGAGATACGAGATCATGGCCACCTTCGAAATAAATTGATGATAACCGGCAGAATAAAAAACAATGCGATTTGCCGAACAACCAATACATCGCATTGTTTTTAAGATGTGAAGCCAATGTCTATATTTTGGTTCAGACGTGATTTGCGTCTGGAGGACAATGCAGGGTTGTATTACGCTTTGAAAAGCAAGCACCCGGTAAAATGCATTTTCATTTTCGACTCCACCATTCTGGATAAGCTGGAGCATAAGGATGATGCTCGCGTCACGTTTATCCATGACTGCGTTCGCAAATTAAAAGAGCAACTCATTCAGCTGGGGTCGGATTTACACATTTTTTCCGGTACGCCTGAACAGGTGTTTGAGAAGTTGTTTGCATCCGAAAATATCTCTGAAGTATACGCCAATCGGGATTACGAACCAGAAGCCACTAAACGGGATAATGTAATTGTTAGTTTGGCTGGCAGGCATGAGGCGAAATTCAACTTGGTAAAGGATCAGGTAATTTTTGACCGGGATGAAGTTTTAAAACCGGATGGCGATCCGTATGTAGTATACACTCCTTACAGCAGAACCTGGAAAGAGAAGTTGAACCCCTTCTTTTATAAATCATACCCAACGGAAGACTATTTTTCGAATCTGCACCAATACAAGGCTCCGGGGTTGCCGCAATTGAACGAGATAGGATTTGAGAGGTCCAATATTGATGTTCCGGATTACAACCTTTCCGAAGACCTTTTAAATAGTTACCAGGAAACCCGCGATGTTCCTTCTGTTCGTGGCACTTCCAGGTTAAGTCCGCATTTGCGATTCGGAACCATTTCAATTCGACAGGCCGTTCAAAAAGCGCTCCACCATCCTAAATTCCTCAACGAACTTATTTGGAGAGATTTCTATCAGATGATATTGTTTCATTTTCCGCATTCGGCTACCGATGCTTTTAAGCCCAAATACGACCGTATAGAGTGGGAAACAAATGAAGAACATTTCCACCTGTGGTGTGAAGGGAAAACGGGCTATCCAATGGTTGATGCCGGAATGAGAGAACTAAACCAGACGGGGTTTATGCACAACCGTGTGCGGATGATTGCCGCAGGGTTTCTGACCAAGCACTTGCTATTGGATTGGCGTTGGGGAGAAGCCTATTTCGCAGCTAAGTTACTGGATTACGACATGGCAAGTAATGTAGGTGGATGGCAATGGGCGGCAGGTAGCGGATGTGATGCGGCACCGTATTTTCGGGTTTTTAATCCTACCACACAACTTGAAAAATTTGACCCGAACAGGGAGTATGTTAGGAGGTGGATTCCAGAAATAGATAGCGACGATTATCCAAAACCGATTGTTGACCATAAAAGTGCCCGTGAACGAGCTATTGAAAGGTACAAAGAGGCACTTTCCTGAAAATCATCCGCAATGACACATCTGCGTCGGCGCACCGATTGTTTAAACCATTAATTTTACAATATGCAAAAGTGGTGGCTGGTGTGTTTTATTGTGGTGGCAAGTGCTTGCTCATCCAATCAAACCGTGAATTACGAAAGCCTGGACATTCAATACGTTAATGACATTCCCAGGTTTGAACAAAATGGCGCGCCATTTAATGGAGTGGCCGTTGAACATTTCTCAGAATTGAAGATAGAACACCACATCTCAGATGGGTTAGAAGAAAAGCAACTGGGATTTTATCTGTCGGGAGAGAAAGAACGAGAATTCAACTTTAGTAAAGGGAAAAAACACGGGCTTTGCACCATGTGGTGGAAAGATGGCACTTTGTTGCTGGAAGAACATTACGAAAACGGTGATCTGCACGGAGATGTAATTCGATACAATCCTGATGGTTCAATACTGGAATCTAAAAAGTACATAAATGGCATACTGGACGTGTTAACCGACTCGTCCGATGAACCTTCTGTCAATGCCATTCAGTCGGATTCAGCATACTTGCCTTCAAACCTTTAGAAAACAATCAAACCCTTTACTTGTTAGGAGTTAGACATTGCAAATATCCTACATTTGTAGTCCTTGGAAAAAACAACAGACGATATCAGAGACCTTATTAAGGGTGAATACCTTAGGGTATTGTTGAAAACAGGAAAGGAACCCATCACCGTTTTCGCATTTGCCGATGAGATTGGTATTGATGAGTCCCAATTCTATGACCGCTACAACAACTTCCGGTCTCTGGAAAAAGAGATTTGGGCGGACATGTTTTTACATGTTTTAAGTGCACTCGAAGCTGATTCTGAATTTGGAAGCTATACCGGTAAGGAGAAGGTCTTGTCTTTTTTTTATACGCTGGTTGAGGTTTATAAGCTGAACAGAAGCCTGGTCATCTTTAGAATGTCGGAGGTGGGACTTCAGCAAATTGATCCGTGGTTTATGGATGCGTTCAAGAATTTGTTCATGGAGTTCATAGATCATATTTTGACGGATTCCCTGGAGAAAGAAGAAATTACGTCGCGTCCGTACATTTCAGAAAAATACAAAGACGCTATCTGGTTGCAATTAATCTACATTAGCCGCCTATGGTCTAATGACGACTCTGAAGATTTTTCTGTCACCGACGCTGGCATTGAGAAATCTGTCAATCTTGCATTTGAATTGATGCGAAAAGGTCCGGCAGATCTAATGTTCGATTTTGCCAAGTTTGTGTATCAGAATAAGGCTTACTGATTTAGTGAAAGGCAGGGTTTGATGAGGATGTTAATTTCTGTTATCCAGAGAACAAACCAAATCACTTAAGCGTTACTTTTAAAATACCATTCGCCAGAGCTATGGAGGAACAAGACAAAATGCCATCCAGCAAGGTGAAACGAGCAGCAAAGCTTGTTTCAACCGGAGCAAAGATTAGTGGCAACTACATGAAGTACTACGCACGCCGTGCCGTTGGTACAGGAGAGGAAGAGGCGAAAGACGAGCTGATGAAAGACAATGCTGACGACATCTATGAATCGCTCAGTAAGCTCAAGGGAAGTGCTCTGAAAATGGCTCAACTAATGAGCATGGACAAAGGTATGATGCCGACCGCATTTGCGGAAAAGTTTGCGCAGGCCCAGTACAGTGCGCCACCCTTGTCTTATCCGTTGGTAGTAAAAACGTTCCGTCAGCATTTTAGAAAAACACCCACAGAAATGTTTGACACCTTTTCCCGACATGCAGTAAATGCTGCATCTATCGGACAGGTGCACAAAGCAACGCTTAACGGAAAGGAGCTGGCAGTAAAAGTTCAGTATCCCGGTGTAGCGGAATCAGTTACCTCCGATTTGAAAATCGTAAAGCCGATTGCCCTTCGTATCATGAATGTTAAGGAAGCTGACATTAAACAATACATCGAGGAGATACACAACAAGTTACTGGAAGAGACTGACTATGAAAACGAGTTGGAGCAGTCTATTGAAATCAGGGAAGCATGTGGACACTTGCCAGGCTTGTACTTTCCACAATATTACCCGGACTTGTGCGGAGAAAGGGTTTTAACCATGGATTGGCTGCCGGGGCTGCATCTAAAAGAGTTCCTGTCGACGAATCCTTCTCAGGAGGTAAAAGACAAAGCAGCTCAGCACATATGGGATTTCTATGATTATCAGGTGAACGCGCTACAGTCTATCCATGCAGATCCACACCCTGGAAATTTCCTTTTCCAACCAGATGGAACTGTAGGAGTGATCGACTTTGGTTGCATTAAACGAATTCCACAGGAGTTTTATTCAAAATATTTCCGATTGATGGATGAATCATTACTTCATGGCAGGGATGAAGAACTGATGCAATTATATATGGATTTGGAATTCCTGAATCCAAAAGATTCGGATAAAGAAAAGCAAATGTTCTTCGAAGTCTTTAAGAGCCTTATGCAATTGCTTACCAAACCGTTCAGAGCAGAAGAGTTTTACTTTGGAGGCGACTCGTATTACAACGAAGTTCACGAATATGGAAAACAGCTCTCCCAGAGAGAGGACCTTAAAGGGTCGGCAAACAGCCGGGGGTCTAAACACCTTGTCTACATAAACAGAACTTACCTGGGGCTGTATTCTATACTAAACGAGCTAAATGCCACGGTAAGAACAACCGTATCATTCGACTTTAAAACAGGTCAGGGAATCCGTGCTTAAAAATCTGTTCGAAAAAATTAATGCAACTTACAAGGATTGATTTTTCTTTCCATTGAGTAAAGCGATTGTAATAGGTGCCGGGGTAGCAGGATTGGCTACATCCATTCGATTAAGAGCCGCAGGTTACGCAGTTACAGTGTATGAAGCGAATAATTATCCGGGAGGAAAATTAACAGAAATCAGGTTAGGCTCCTATAGGTTTGATGCGGGGCCATCTTTATTTACGTTGCCGGATCATGTAGACCGTGTGATTTCGGTTGCAGGCAAAAACCCAAGGGATTATTTTAATTACAAGAAAAAGAGTATCGCCTGCCATTACTTTTGGGAAGACGGAACCCGTTTCGTCGCACCAGCGGATCCTGAAAAAATGGCCGTCGATGCAGAGAAAACGTTCAATGTAGATGCCGGGGAGATTCGCGAGTACCTCAAACACAGCAGTAAAATGTACCGGCTTACCACGAAAGTGTTCCTTGAAAAATCATTACATAAAGCCTCTACCTACCTGACCATGGACACTGTAAGTGCAATTGTTAACATCTTTGGATTGAATCTTAGTAAGACCATGGATGAGGTCAACTCGAAAAAGTTCTCGGACCCGAAATTGGTGCAGTTGTTCAATCGCTACGCCACTTACAATGGCTCTTCTCCTTATCTGGCTCCTGGTATATTAACCATGATTCCACATCTGGAGCATAATGTGGGCACTTATTTTCCTGAAGGAGGAATGCATGCCATTACCAGGGCACTCTATGAGACCGCTAAAGACGTAGGCGTAGAGTTTGTGTTTGGTCAGAAAGTAAATAAGATACATACACAAGGAAAGAGGATAACAGGCGTAGAAGCGGGTGCAATGCAAGAAGCGGATCTGGTGGTTTCCAATATGGATATAGTGCCAACTTACCGTAAACTCATGCCAGATATAGAACCCCCGGAGAAAACGTTAAAACAGGAACGGAGTAGTTCTGCCCTCATTTTTTACTGGGGTGTGCGAAAAGAATTTGGGGAGTTGGACTTGCACAATATTTTCTTTTCGGAAAGCTATAAACAGGAGTTTGAAGCCGTCTTCAATGAAGGAAAAGTGATAAACGACCCAACCGTTTACGTTCATATATCTTCCAAGGAAGAACCAGGAGATGCTCCCGAGGGCTGTGAGAACTGGTTCGTAATGATCAATGTGCCGGGAAATACCGGGCAGAATTGGGATGAAATGATAAGTGACTGCAGAGCAAATATCATTGCTAAACTGAACAGAATCCTGAACACTGATTTAGAACCACTCATTGAGGTAGAGGACATGCTTGAACCCAGAACCATTGAGTCCAGGACTTCCTCCTATCAGGGGTCTCTATATGGGTCTAGTTCTAACAGCAAATTTGCAGCCTTCCTGAGGCATCCCAATTTTAAGACGAAAGTAAAAGGTCTGTATTTTTGTGGAGGATCAGTACATCCGGGAGGAGGAATTCCCCTTTGTTTGCTTTCCGCTCAAATTGTAGGTGACATGGTTCCAAAACCCACTATCAGATGAACTACCGACTAATAATTAGCTTGGCGATTCTGGTCATTTTCTACACCGTTGGGTATTTTGGATTGACCGGAGAAGACCGTGATTACTTTGCGGGTCTTACACCATTTACATTGATTCTATCCACGATTCTGTTGCTTGTTAATTACAGAGGTTTTCAGCTTAAGGATCTTGCAATTATCCTTGCAGCAGCGATTCTTGGTTTTACCATGGAGGTAGTTGGGGTGAAAACCGGAGCAATATTCGGGAACTATTGGTACGGGGAAAACCTTGGAACGAAATGGATGGAAGTACCACTTACCATCGGGTTGAATTGGGCGTTGCTTACCGTATGCACAATGGCCATTTCAGGATTGTTGTTTAAAAACCTGATATTGAAATCGATTCTAGGGGCTTCGCTAATGGTAGGGTTAGACTTCGTGATGGAGCCCGTTGCGATTAAACTTGATTTCTGGCATTGGGAGCAGCAAACCATACCAACCCAGAATTATATAGCATGGTTTGCCATTGCACTGGTGGTTCAACTTATCGGACATTCGTTAAGGCCCGGATTCAAAAATAAATTCGGAATCGCTCTGTACCTTGTGATGGGGCTTTTCTTCACATTGCTTAACTTCGTTTTATGATGTTGGCAATCAACATATTTCTACTAATCGCCACGTTCTTCTTCATGGAGTTTATGGCCTGGTTTACCCACAAGTACATCATGCACGGACTAATGTGGAAGTTCCATTACGATCACCACAACCATGAGCCAGGATTTTTCGAAAAAAACGATGTGTTCTTTCTGATTTTTGCGGTGCCAAGCTGGTTATGCATTATGCTGGGGTTGATCTATCAGGCTTACCCTGCCGTGTGGATTGGAGCAGGAATTGCGGTTTACGGACTGTGCTATTTTTTGGTTCATGACGTGTTTATTCATCAGCGGTTTAAGTGGTTCAGACGATCAGAGCACCCCTATTTCCAGGCGATCAGAAAGGCACACAAAGTACACCACAAGCATTTGGGAAAAGAACATGGAGAGTGTTTTGGAATGCTCGTTGTACCTGGAAAATACTACCGGGAAGCCAAAAAAGCCATTCGGGCCAAAAAAGGAACCGTCGCATGAAATACCTCTATCTGATGATAGATGGACTGAGTCTTCTTGGCCCTTTAGCACTTAGTTTTGATAAACGCGTAGCTTTTTACAGAAGCTGGAAGTATCTGTTTTTGTCCATCGCAATTATGATGCTGCTGTTTATTCCCTGGGATGTCTGGTTCACACACATTGGTGTTTGGGGTTTTAATGCAGATTACTTGACCGGGATCAACATTTTCAACTTACCAATAGAGGAAGTGTTGTTTTTCGTGGTCGTTCCATATGCCTGTGTGTTTATTTACGCATGTCTTAATTCATATATTCAAAAAGACATTCTAAGGAAAATCTGGCGTCCATTTGGTGTAACCGTATCCATAGTGCTGGGAATTGTTGCCGTATGCTATTACGATCAGCTTTATACCGCGATTACCTTTGGGCTGACCTCTATTTTTCTGCTTATACACGTTGTAAACAACACCCGGTGGTTTAGCCGGTTTCTTCTGGCTTACCTGGTTTCGCTAATTCCATTTCTCCTGGTGAATGGTATTCTTACAGGGTCGGGAATAGAAGAGCAAATAGTTTGGTACAATCCGAACCATATTTTGAATATCAGGATCGGAACCATACCGATTGAGGACTCCGTTTATAACCTGTTGATGCTTGGATTAACAATTCAGTCTTTAGAGTTTTTTAGAAAAACCACTCAAAAATAGCGACAAAATCTTTAATTTTACCGACGAAACACAATAATAACCCGACGAAATAATTATTTAACGTAAAAAAGTTTGGAGGTTTTCAAAATAGGTATACATTTGCCGCCGCTTTTTGCAACTAAAACCAAAAAAAGACGTTAATAATGTTGAAACAACTGCCAAAGACAATTCAAGACGAAGTACTTGATCTTTTGGAAAGTGATGAAGGCGCCACTTTTATCAAATCATCCAAAATCAGGCAAGCACGTACGATTGTTAAACTTCGTCAGAAGTACCATTTCAAGCGCAAAGGACTTGGAATGAATTAAAATATTAAAGAGCATAAGCGGACTTTATATCCTTGCTTTAAAGTTCCTTATTTGTTTACTTGATGCACAAAAGGCTTCTCCGAAAGGGGAGCCTTTTTTTCTTCCTGTTAATTATCGCTAAATATTTTTCGCACAGCCTTGCGGTCTGTGTAAGCATCCTTAATTTAACAATGGTAAAATCAAACCGATGAAGAAACTACTTTATTTATTCGCATTCTGTGTTCTGCTTACTTCTTGCGGGCAGAAACCTTTTGAGGGCAAAATTTCGTATGAAGCCGAGTTTAAAACAGGTCTTGGTGAGAGCTTTGGCCTGGTAGATGCGGTGCTCGGGACCGCCACAAATTCCACTATTGATTTGTACGTAAAAGGGGGAAAAGTCATGATGGTTACCGAACCCAATAACCGTGCATTTGGTTCTTTCCAGGGGCAATTCAGCAAGTTGATTTGGAACCTCGATTCACAGGAAGCCTATGTGATCAATGATAAGGACAAG
Source organism: Parvicellaceae bacterium (assembly GCA_965267315.1). GTDB lineage: Bacteria > Bacteroidota > Bacteroidia > Flavobacteriales_D > Parvicellaceae. The sequence continues at coordinate 680,354 of OZ253949.1, read as the reverse complement.
ACCTATATGGTAGAAAGTTTGCTGGAGACGGATATTGAAGGGTTTGATTTTCGTGATATGAAAGCACAACTAGACTCTAGTAAAGCCCATTTAAAAACCGCAGTAAAGGAAGAAGTGATTGCGGGCAGGAACTGTAAGTTATACGAAGTGGAAGGATCAGTACTCTATGGAAAGGTAGGTCTAAATAGTGAACTGCTTGAGCAAATGAAACCAACCGTTCAAAAAATAGAAGGTCTTCAAGAATATGATCTTTCGGGGCTTGGTTTCCCTTTGTACTACGAAACAAAGTTGTTCGGAAAACTTGGTATGGAAATCCGCGCAACCAAAATTGAAGAGAAGACGTTAGACGAGGGTGTTTTCAGTCTGGACGGTTACCGTAAAATCGACAGGATCGAATTCTACAAAGAGAACTTTGACGGGGTAGACTGGAAAGCATTCGGGTTGGACGACGAGGTAGATCAACTCAAAAAGAATCTGGATAGTGCCGGCACAGAAATTATGAAAGACGTGAATGCCTTTGCCGATACCTTGATGAAGGATTTGAACACAGATAAACTAATGGATCAGTTCAATAATTTTCTGAAGGGAGGGGACGATGAAGGCGAGTAATACTTACTTATGCGTGCAAGGAGTATTGACTTGGTGATAACCATTAGTCAGGCCTTTTAACAACCCATCTTTCCCGGACATCTTTGCTGGCAGACTCGATAGGTTTATCAGGTATTGGCCTTACATTACCTAAACGCAAACCCTGCCCGGAAAATAAAATCAGCGTCCAGGCTTGTGCCTTCTTGAAAACCTTTGCTTTTGTATCCAAGTACACATTGAACGTAGGCGTTTCGTTTTTTGAAAATCCGATAATTCACGCGGACTTCTCCACTTCCCCCGATTCCGGAAAACGAATCGAATGTAGAACCGTCTTTAAAGGTGATTTCGGGCTGATCCCAAACCGACGCGATGCCATCAATGGCCAGTTTCTTTTTTTCACCGAATAGTAGGTTAAAGGCCTTTAAATCCACCCCAATAGATTGCGCATAGCCACCAACCAAATGCCTGAAATCCAATTCGAACATCGACCGGTTGATTTTAAGAAAATTCTGATAGTTCAGTTCCGGGCCAAATGGAGCCAGCTGCATTTTCAGACTAGGCAGCCATTTCACGTTTTCACCAAATTTAAGCCAGATCAAATCGGTGAGGGTTTCTCCCTTTACAATATAGCGCCCTATGCTGGCTACAGCCGCAATATTCATCGGATCCACCACCATGTCTAAATACGACAGTAGTTTCAGATCGTCTACCGACAGGTTGGCATTCGTGTAAATTGAGTTTATTTGGTCTACGTACTCATAAACCGGATTGAATTCCGTGTCAGAGATCAGCCCTATATGGGCTGCCAGGTCGTTGTTGGAGAACAGGTATAGAAAGGCCTCTTCGTACGCAAAATCAGGATTGATAAGCATGTTTTTTCTCGACATATCTGCCAATACGGAGCTTCCTTCCATGGCGCCAGCCAGGTTCAGTGCCCGTTGGTAGGGTGAAATAGAATCAGGGATGATAGCGGAAACAGATGACCCGGCACCGCTAAATGGAGCTGGAAGATTGATATTCACACTGGTTTCAATGGCCCCATTCTCCTCCAGCCGGTACTTCGAACCAAACACCTGACGTTGTGCCTGATAGGTTGAGTAATTAAGAATGTAATCTAGCAGAAACGTTTTTCCCAATCTGTAAAAAGCATTGCCAACTTTAGCCCCCGTATTGTCTTTCCGAAACAATTTGGATGGGATGTAGCGGTTTTCCAATCTTATAACCGCCTGATGATCGGCAAGGAGATGGTTCGCTCCAAAGTATGAAGAGAGCAGGTCAACATCATAAATAGTGCTGAACATGGAATTTAGTTCTGCCTTGTTTCTCTTTTCTTTTTTGCCGGATGAGTTTTCAGACTTCTGTTTGTCGTCTTTCCCTTTCCAGAACTGTGCATGACCAGAAACGGCTACACCAAGAATCAATACGATTGTGATTACTACCCTCATAGTGTTTTTTGATGAGGATAAAGTAACACATTTTGGCCGTATTACCGCTGAACCAGAAGCCTTTTAACCGCGGTGCCAGAACCATTAGTAGCACTTACTATGTACACTCCATTTGTGACTTCAAGACCGATATGTTCCGTGCCATATATACGGGTGGGAGGCAATACCACCCGACCAGAAAGATCCAGTACTTCCAGGATTAGGTTCGGTTCATTCGAGTTGACTGTAAACGCACCGTCATTCGGATTAGGGTAAATCGATAACTCGAATGCAGGTTGCTCCGTTAACCCAACGCCGTTAACCGCCTGACACGCAGATGTGTCGACACAAGTGCCGTCATCTACAATCACGGCATAATTTCCATTCACGGATGGCGAAAAAGATTGATTCGTTTCGCCGGCAATTGGCATCATGGAGTTGTCGCAGTCTAGCCATTGATAAGAAGCTCCAGCTGTGTTGGCCGTCAACATTGACCCTGAAGGAGCAGTTACACCGACTCCCACGTTGTTTACGGTAAGATTAACGGTAATTACACTATCGCAACCGGCCATATTCGTAATTGTGTCCATATAGGTGCCCGTGGTTGTCCAAGTTTCCATACCGTCAGGTGACGTATACAGATCGCAGACGGATGGATTAATAGATGCCGAAGACGACTGTCGTAAATTTAATGTAATGGTCAGCAAACTATCACATCCGGATATGGTTTGAATGGTATCGCCGTACACACCGGAGGCCGAATAGGTCGTGGCACCACTTGGAACCGTATAGTTATCGCACGGAGAAACCGAGAAGGAATTGCTGTCAGCAAAGCAAAGCCTCCACAATTCGGTACCGATGGTTCCATCGTCAGCTTGAAAATAAATGGCGTTGTTGAAAATTGTCAGATAGCTTGGACTACTCCCATTTCCCAGACTTGGATTAATGTCCATGATGATAGTTGCACCGGAGCCATCGGTTTTCCAGAGCTCGTAACCTTCATCGTCTGTTTCGGCAGTAAAATAGAGTTCTCCTTTGAACTCTGTAAACTCTGTAGGCCAACTTGCTCCGCCTCCAGGTTCTATGTCCTGAACAAGAGTAAATGTTGTTCCGTCGTATTTCCAGAGTTCCTGCCCGGCAATACCATCTGTAGCAGTAAAATATAACTCGCTGTTGTAGATGTGAAAATTTTCTGGATCGAAATCACTTACAGGGTTATTATTTCCCTCCATTACCGTTGTTGTTCCGTCATGACTCCATAGCTCTCTTCCATTGATACCATCATCTGCTTTAAAGTAGATTTTTCCGGAATAAACAGTCATAAATTGAGGCCTCCCGTTGCCCGTTGTGTTAATATCGTAGACCAGGGAAGCAGTGGTCCCGTCATATTTCCATAACTCTGTTCCGTTCACACCGTCGTCTGCCTGAAAGTAGAGCTCTCCGCCAAATACGACCAGGTGTTGTGGGTTGGCATCACCAGTAGGGTTGATGTCAATTACCTGTGTTGCCGTCGAACCATCAAACATCCATAGTTCTCTGCCATCGGGGCCACCATTCGCGGAAAAATATAGGTTTCCGGCATATTCGGTAAAATACCATGGGCTAAAACTTCCGGAACCGGGGTTGTTGTCTCCCCATTGGGTTACAGTAGTTCCGTCATAACTGTATAATTCATAACCATCTGCTCCGTTGTCAGCCGAGAAAAATATGGTTCCCATCCAATCATAGTATCCGGAAGGGAAGCTACCTCCGGAGGGGTTAATATCGGACACCATAGACGTGGTAACCCCATCGGTTTTCCATAATTCTTCTCCGTTGCCATCGTTGGCTGTAAATAGCACTTGATCCGTTGTTTGATGGTAAATGAAACCACGTGGTTCAGATTCGTCGGTTGGATGGATGTCCATAAGCATCCAGGCCGAATCCCCATTAAAAATCCATGGCTCATTGAAATGAACACCATCGCGCGCCGAGAATATCATGTAGTCGGGCGTTGTTGCAAAGTTGCTGGGTGAACCCGAACCGGTTGGATGTAAGTCCTGCACCAGATTAACATCTTGTCCGAATGCGGCGAACGTTAAAAGCATAAAAGCGGAGAAAACACGGATTTTCATAGACAGTAAGATTCGATATGAACAAGTCATATTACTAATGATTGATTATTTGATTCATGTTCAGTAACACGATCCAAAATTCACGATACATTAAGAGGAAGTCAACCGCATGTTCATGCAGTATTTTTACGATTTGTCGAATGAACCCTGGCGGGGAAAGAAGTGGTACAATTTGTAACAGATTGAACTGACCAAGCTTGCCAAACCACCATAGATTGAGCCACTAAGGTCTTGCCATCTAAAACTGTCCTGCTACCACGAAAGGCTTTTTTACTGCACTTACCGTACCATCGGTGCTAAACACCTCGAAGAACAAAATATATGGTCCTATTCTCGCCTTGAGTCGGTCGTTGTCCGTGCCATCCCAGGTGAAAATGCCTTCAGAACCAAGGAGTTCATTTTGCACAAGATGTCTGATCAAACGACCTTTGGCATCGTAGATCGTGACATTAGCTACGAAGCCTGGCTCGTTCATATTGTAGGAGATGTTTAGCACGTCCTCAAACCCATCGTTGTCTGGAGAAAACGCCTCTGGTTCCAAACTCACCATATCTTCACTGATAGTTCCGGGGAAATACTGTGAATTCTCATATCCAGGAGTTGCAAAACCTACTGCTTCAGCAGCCGAGTGCCAGTTGTCATCTTCTTGAGCTGAACGATTAAAGTCAATACGCTCCAACGAAACCCCATCAGGGTCATTGATCAGCCCAAAATGCATGTCTTCGTGGTACGCAAAGAAATCACTAATGGAATCGTTAGGCAGAATGAGATAAACTGTACCTGATTCATTGGAATAGGTTGGTAAGCCTGTCTGTACAAATGAGCCGGCAACCGCATTTAAATAGTCTCTCTTAACGGATAAACTATCCTCGGTAAACACAACGTAATCGCCAGGTGCCAGTACCCGGTTTTCGCCAATAAAATTTGGATTGGAGATGGTATCGTCATCCAGATTTGCGAGAGAGAACCCGTAAACATCAATGTATCGGTTGGAATTGTTGTACACCTCAACAAAATCGTCTCCTCCGGTAAATGGATTAAATAAAACTTCATTGATAATCAAATCGCCCGATTGAGGTTCGTGAGGTAAAACAAATTCTGCGGAAGCATTGATAAGAGAATTTCCCGTACAATCCCCACTTCCGGTTACATCCAGAGTATAAACAATACCGGTGTCTAAACCTACGCCCAAATCAACAACAACATCCATAGGGTTAGAGCCTGAAATAGCCGCTCCGGTAACCAGAATGAGGGGCGTAACTGTATACGATCCCGGCGTGTTAATAGGTTCATCAAAGTGAGCGAGAAGTGTTACGTTGTCTAAAACATCTACCGATAGCAGGGACGGGGCTGTCGTGTCAGGAGTGTTGTTGTAAACGGAGTTGATTAGCCCCGGGGTGCCACCGTCAACGTCGTTTGAAGCAGTCCAATTTGACTCGCTAGAACATGGGAGTTCAGGGTTGATTTGTTCCAGGGTATACCCACCATCTTCTTTCGTGGCATCCTGATACCAGCTGTCGTCATAAGTAACTTCATCTATAAGGGTGCCGCCATCGTCGTTCAGTGTGAGCGTTTCTCCACCATTGTTTAGTCCGGGAAACGAGGTAACACCAATTACATTTGGCCACAGCGGTGAGAACGAAGAAACATCTCCAGTAGCTACAAGAATCACATACTCGCCAGGCCCAAGGGAATACGAACCAATGGAGCCCGATGAAGACCCGTCGGTAATTTCCCACCCTGTTAGGTCGAAGAATTTAGACGTAGTTACATTGTGCAATTCAACAAATTCAGCGTCCAGCAGCCCGACTTGTGGCGTTGGATCGGCCATTATTTCATTGATGACCACTTCGCGGAAACTCGGCGTGTCCGGAACGAAGAAAACAAAATCGTCTGAAGCCGAAGCCATTGCGTTCCCCGCAACGTCTTCGACGTTATTGACCGTTAGATTGTAGGTCTGCCCATTTATGAAAGTAGTTCCATACGTAAGATGTACAAGCGCAGGATTACCCCCGTCTACTATTGCAGAGGAAGGCGGACCTAATCCACCATCTGCGGAATAATTGGAGGTGGTTTGAGCGGTGGCTGGGTCCACTGCTTCATCGAAAAGGACATCCACTTCGGTATTGCTGATGGCATCTGCAGATAGCAAAGTAGGCGGAGTGGTGTCGGTAAATACGGTACCTGTTAAGTTAAAATCATCGAAGTAAAAATTGGTGGAGTTAGTAGAAGTGTACTTACAGTATACACCAAAGTGTGTCATGGTTGTGTGCGTCAAATCTGTAAATGCACCTTCACTCACAAACGTCGTTCCTCCTGTGGCATCGCTTTCAACTGTCCAGTTTCCGCTACCGTCTCTGATTACGCGTACTCGTGCAATAGGACTGGTGGGAAATATATTTCCGGTGCCGGTAAATATGAGTGAGGAGGTTGTGCCGCTTTGCTCGTAAATTTTGATGGCATCGGTAGAACCGCTTTCACCTATTCTCACATAGTATCCGTTCAAAGAGCCACGTAAATTGGCATTATCCGACATGAGAAAAATCCGTGCATTGTTGTTGTTTGAAGGTGAAAATTGCATTTCAACCACAAACTCCCAGGCGATTGTTTGGTTAAAGTCTAAAGTTCCGGTTGAGGTAGACAAGTAAGCCGTGTCGGATACAGCCGGCCCGTTTGAATGGAGACGGAAGCTACCGTCCACTTCAAATTTGGTGTCTTCGCCTGTCCAGGTAGGGCTATTGGTAAAGTCTCCATCCGAAAAATCATCGCTGAATTGAGCTAACAATGTTGAGCCGTTAACGAATAATAGAAATCCGGTTAACAATACGTATAAAGCTTGTCGAATCATTATTTGTGGCGGGTGCTACACAGGTAAATATACTACATTTGACGACGAATGAAGACAATTGGTAATAACCATCATTAGTTGTATTAAATGAAAGTAGCAGTTGTGGGAGCCACCGGAATGGTTGGTGGAGTGATGTTAAAGGTGCTTGCGGAAAGAAGTTTTCCAATTTCCGAATTGATCTTAGTGGCATCAGAGAGAAGTGTAGGCAAGAAAATGACATGGGGAGGAAAAGAGCATACCCTGGTTGGTTTGTCTACTGCGATTGAGATGCGTCCGCACATTGCCATATTCTCGGCAGGCGGAGGAACGTCTAAAGAGTGGGCGCCGAAATTTGCGGCAAACGGCACCACGGTAATAGACAATAGCTCAGCCTGGAGGATGGATGACGACAAGAAATTGGTAGTTCCGGAGATCAATGCATCTGAGTTGACCAGGGAAGACAAAATCATAGCAAATCCCAACTGCTCAACGATCCAAATGGTGTTGGCTTTACTTCCTATCCACAGGAACTATGGAATTGACCGTTTGGTGATTTCCACCTATCAGTCTGTAACCGGAACAGGTGTTGCAGCAGTGCGACAAATGGATAATGAAAGGAACGGAATAAAGGCTGAGATGGTCTATCCCTATCCAATTGATAAGAACTGTTTACCACACGGGGGAGATTTTCTCGAAAATGGATACACATCCGAAGAAATGAAACTGGTAAATGAAACCAGAAAAATTTTGGGTGATAATTCCATTCGGGTTACGGCCACTGTAGTGAGAGTCCCGGTTATTGGCGGGCACTCTGAGGCGGTCAACGTTGCGATGAAGAAGGATTTCGACCTTTCGGTTTTAAGAAAGCAGCTTGCCGAAACCCCTGGCATTACTGTTCAGGACAACCCAGATGTGAATACTTACCCGATGCCTCTATACGCTCATGAGAAGGACGATGTTTTTGTAGGAAGATTACGCAGAGATGAATCGAATCCCAACTCTCTTGACATGTGGATTGTTTCCGATAATTTAAGAAAGGGAGCAGCGACCAATGCGGTGCAGATTGCGGAGTATTTGGCAGCAAATCAGCTGATTGGCGAGTAACAGTTATCCCCAATCACTTATCGAAAATCACTTAGCCCACAATATCCTTCTTCTCAAACCTTCTGATCGACAACAAGACAAGGCCGGCCGCGATAAGAATCAGCACTAACGCCGGAAGCCAACCGAAGGAAAGACCTTCTGTCGTGGGTTGAACACCCAGGTAGTGAAAAGGGGAAATGTAGCCGAGCCAGTTTACAGCTTCAACTGCCTTGGAGATCGCATCAATAAAAAACAATCCGAACACAATACCAAGCACTGGGCCGATCAGATTTTTGTGAGTGTTTAGTAAAAGAGGCATGGCCCATCCCAAACAAGCAAAAAATAACACCAGAATAAATCCATGCGCGTTCATTACCATGAGAGTCTCCAGCTGCACCGGGGCGGTCTTAAAAGCGTAAACACAAGCTAGTCCGATCAGCGACTGCAATAGAAAAATAACACCCAGTAAGGTAACTACCACCATGAACTTTGACCAAAAAATCTCTTTTCTGGTAATTGGACGCGTATACAGAAACTCGCTGGTTTGATTTCGTTCTTCTTTGGCTATGATTCCACTTGCGGTGAACGTCCCATAGATAGACATCAGCATAATAATGTATACTCCGTAATACGAACTATAAAACATCAGGATATCCGACCACATGGCTGAACTGTAGCCCATCGAGTCGTTTAATCCATCGGAAAACTCATTCATCATTGAGGTCATCTCGTCTTCCAGAGAAGACATCAATGGAAAAATGGCCAAAATCATAATGGTAATCCCGATCAGAATGGCTGACCAAATTATGAGCCCCTTTCGGTTGCGATAAACGTCTTTTCGGTATAAATTTCTGTTTACGCCCATCATCAATTCTTGTAATAATCGATGAAAACTGACTCAAGATTTGGCTCGATTATCTGGATGTCTTCTACATCCTGACTCGCAATCCATGTTATTAGGTCATTTACCTTCCCGGTATATGCAAAAGATATTTTGTTCCCGGTTACCTCTTCACTCGATGCCCCTGCAGGAAGGTTGATATCGGTTACAGGTTTGCCCAGAACAAGTTTTACCTGTTTTACCTGTGTTTGTATCAACCCCTGAATTTCTTCGGTGGCGACAATTTCTCCCTGTCGGATAACAGCTGCCCGATTGCATACCCGTTCAATATCCGACAATATGTGGGAGCTGAAGAACACCGTAACGCCTCGTTGATTTTCCTTTCTAAGTAAATCAAAGAAGCGGTTTTGCATGATCGGATCCAGCCCGGTTGTGGGCTCGTCTAAAATGAGCAGTTCAGGGCTGTGCAGCATACATTGAATAATCGCGCACTTTTTCTTGTTGCCGAACGAGAGTTCCTTTATTCGTTTTTTCAGATCCAGCTCGAAGTAATCAGCCAGTTCGGTGATTCTGGAAGCATCTGCATTCCTATAAAATCTTGCAGAGTAGTTCAAAAGCTGATCTGAATTCATTTCGTCATAGTAATGAACCTCTGATGGGAGATATCCTATACGTTCAAGCACCGACTTAGACTCCTTTTGGCTATCCAACCCAAGCACGCTGGTTGTGCCTTTGCTTGGTTTAAGTAAGCCTAAAACTGCACGAATGGTAGTTGATTTGCCAGCACCGTTGGGACCAATAAATCCAAAAATTTCCCCGGCATCCACCTCCAGTGAAACATCTTTAAGCGCCTGAAAGTCGCCGTAGAACTTGGTTAGATTATGGACTTTGAGAGCATTCAATGCAATAATGGTTTATACATCATCTGTTGAAATTACGAATCCCCCGGCTAAAATAACCTTGTAATTGATGAGTGGTTTTCACACACGCCTGACCCGTGATTTCAACCAGGCTTTAGGCGGCCTCCGGTGCCTTGCTATTACTTGGACTTCTATTTGTGGAACTATACAAGAATAAAGATTGGAAAGCTATTAGGATACTAACCGTTATTTTATAAGCATATAGAATGATTGACATTGTTTTTCATTGGAATTCAAAATGGAATATAGGTTTATTTATACTATTTCCGGGAGGAATTGTTCAATAACCAGTGGGGCTTCCCAACGTAACTTGGATAAAAGTTAAAATAACCACTTGCCTGCCGTAGGCGGGCCTAAAACTTAAGACATGAAATATTTATTATTTATTGGTGTTTGTATGGCACCATGGCTGGTATTTGCGCAGCCAACCTGGTATGAGGTACCAAGTGGAACAAGTAAGAATCTTCTATCTATTGACTTTCCTTCGGCCAATGTAGGTTATGCAGTAGGAGAGGACAGTGTCCTATTGAAAACTACAGATGGAGGGCTGACCTGGAATGCACTAACTACTTCCGGAATCACCTTTACCGAAAGCAATATTCGGCATGTACGGTTTGTAGATGATAATATAGGTTACATTACGATCGGCGATTTCGGCGGGGTGTATAAGACCCTTGATGGCGGTACAACCTGGAGCCAGTTTTCCATTAGTGGCTCAACCTGTTATGTTGGAGGAATGTACTGGCGATCTGAGGATGTTGGTTTTGTTTCAGGAGCAGGTTGCTTTATTGGAGAGCAGATTGATATAATTTCTCCAGGTGGCGCTACTCCTGCAACGGTTAATTTCCCAGGTCTTGGAAGTGTAGACAACCTGGTTCAGGACATTGATTTTGGAGCAGGAGCTTTTGGTTTGGCAGCCAGTAGAGGAGGGAGAATACTTAGAACCATTGATGGCGGCTCAACCTGGGACACCGTGCCAACAGGGTTTGGGCATGTAGCTGTTAAAGCCGTTTCAGTGTTGGACGACACTACTGGTTACGCTTCCCTGGAAGGTCCGCAGGGAGGTTTCTACGCCTTGAAGTCCACTGATGCCGGACTTACCTGGTCGTACACAATAGAGTCTTTTGGCACCCCAACGATTAATGATTTCCACCTTGCGGGCAACGGAACCCTGTGGAGTGGGGGCACCGAACTATGGATAAAAGGAATGATCTGTGAACTGCAAAGTGGCCCTGGTTCCTGGTGGAACGCCTATGGGGTAAGAGATACAATACACGGATTATCATCTTACAACGATTCTGTTGTGTGGGCGGTTGGAGACAGTGGCTTGATTGTGGTAAACAGCAACCTCGGAGTGCTTGGAGTTAGCGACCAGATAGAGGTCGAGAAACTCACCGTTTATCCAAATCCTGCAACAAATGAAGTGCGACTTAAGCTACCTCCCGAACTATTGAGTAAACAGCCAATTCTGAGGGTATACGATGCTTCCGGAGTTTTAGTGGCAACCGAACGGGTGAGCGATGAACGGGTGGATGTTTCCCGTTTTTCTTCCGGGGTTTACACCATTCAGGTGCATTCCGAACAGCATTCGTGGTATGCAAATTTTGTGAAGCGATAGAGCAAATTCCAATCGCCGCGGGTCATATTGGGCGAACCTGTTTATATTGAGGTGGTAAAAGGAAAAGAAAACATCACCTATGGATTTAGAGTCTAAACAATATCATTTGGGTTCGCCATTTCCCCTAACGGCCAAAGGGTTGGCCTTTCTTTTTGGGATGGCAGGATTGAGTCTGATGCTTTTTTCCGGTTTCGACCCTGTTTTAACGGCAATTGGAAGTGGATTTCTTCTGTTTTTCTTGGTAATTATTTTTGGAAGGACACGGGTTTATCTGGAACCCGATCAAGCAATGTATAAACGGGTATTTCGGGTGTTTGGAATAGAGATAGGCGGTTGGCGTGAAATCAAAACCAGCAAAGGACTTATTATTCGTAATGTACAGTTGTCGGACAAAATGCAGACCGGATCCACAATTGGTTTGTTGCCTACAATGGGAACTTATCGATCCATACTAACCAGATACGAAACGGAAAGAGAATACGATCAGGTTTGGCTGGTAGAGACAGCCATCAATAATAAGGATCGTCAGCTTTTGCTGGCTTCTGGTCGCCAGCGGGATGCCTTTGATTTTGTAAATAGCATGGTGGACCGCTGTGGTTTAGAAGTCTATCTGGGGCATTACCTAAAAGACCGCAAGCTGAATCGGGAACAATTGAAGGAGAATAAGTTGGTATTTCAAAAGAAGCCGGATGTTTTAAAACGTAGGCGCTAGGAGTCTACCACAACTTATAATCCAATGCAATGTTCTGGATTCTTGTTGTTGGAGATTGTGCCCCTTTAGACAGCTTTACGACTTCGTCTCTTACCCATGATTGCATTTCAGACAACATGATAACGCCATCGTTGTTGATATCGGCTTTCTTGTTTTTAAGTGCATCCAAAAAACAATAGGTGAACAGGCCGTTTTTCCAAACATCACTCTCAATAGCGTACTCTGCGCCTCCGGCGCTGGAGATAACGGTTGTTCCGGTTCCCCTCCGAAGGTCATTAAACATCTCATTCATCATTCGCGTCGGACTGGCACCATCCTTCTGCTTGAGCCCTGGACCTACTGCGCGGAAAGTAACCTCGGTGTTCTCCACTATCTCTGTTGATTCTTCTACCTCATCTTTCTCCACTTCTCCGCTATGACAGGTATCCATAATTAAGATTTTTCTAAGTGGTTTAATGCCGTCCAGAATAGCTTCTATTTGGTCGTATCTCAGACCTGACACAGAAGGATTTCCAAAGTCGATGTTGTGTGTGCCATAGAAGTAATCCAGCTCTGAGTCTAACACACCATGACCTGCAATAAAGACCATTACCACGTCATTGATTTTAGCGTCCTTCAAAAACGATTTAAGAGACATCACATTTAGCCTGGTTACTTCTTCGTCCGTTAGAATCTTTTCAAACACATTTTTATAGTGGCGCTTGTCTGTGCTATACAGTCCGGCCATGTCTTTAGCATCTTTTGCCGCGTAATCAAGATTAAAATCAGAATTCGCATATTTTGAAGTGCCGATTGAAATAATATATAAATCTGAGGGGCGCTCCACCGTACAGTCAATGTCGAACGTGTGTTTATAGCTCTCACTTCCGTTGGAGTTCACACAAGAGACCTGAACTTTATTCAACCCTGAAACCAAATTGAGTGAAACCGTTTCTGAAGCCGACTTACCGGATATTTCTTTTCCTGCCGCACCAAACATTGGCACATCGTTAATCCAAACATTTAGGGTTTTAAGTTCATATTTAGAATCACTGGCGGCCACTTTAAGTTGAATCTGATCGCCGTCGGTCACCAGAGGAATTTCTGCAGCATTGGTTACCTTTAGTTCGGGCAGGTGCAGCTTCCCGTTGAGGTCGGCCTCAGACAAACCAAGTTTTTTCAGACGTTTCTTATACGCTTTGTTGTAGAGATCAATAAGCGCCTCGTCATTACTGTTCATGGCTTTGAGTACCAGGTCCGGACGGTTAAACTTTGCATCAAATTGTTCAAACGGAAAAGCATCTTTCCCCACTCTGAAGGTCACCAGAGAAGCCCCTTCTTTTGTTGCTTTGTAGTAGTTTTCCTTAGTTTTGAAAATCGCGTTTTCGCCGGAACTCACCATAGTAAGACGTTGTTCTCCGGTTTCTGGATCATAGATTCTTAACTCTCCAGACTCTAAACCAACCCCCAGGTATCCGAACATGTTAAATTCCATCGACACAATCAGGTCTGTGTTGAAGTTTGGAGTGCTCACAGTTTGATTGTTCTGTACGTTTAGAAAATTCAAATGCTTGTCTTCAAGCGACACGATGTAATCTGATGCAACGTGCGTCATTATTGGATCTCCTTTGATTTTTGGTTGGTTCTTTGTTAGTGGAATCAGAGTTGCGGCGTCTACAGAAAAAACACCCAACAACGAAGGAACAAAGAAGAACTCCCCATCTCTTGAATAGTTTAGGAAGGCATGTTTGGACAGTCCACCTTTTAAATCTACCTGTACCAATAGCTCCCAGGTTTTAACATCCCACACCATGATCAGACCACTGTTGAACATAGCGGCTAACTGAGTACCCGTTCGGTTGAAGCTTAATGCTCTAGCTTCCATGTGTGCAAGGCCTTTTTCATTTGCTTTTTCCGTGCTTAGTGTTTTCACAAAAGAGCCCCGGGTCATGTCAATTATTGAAATCGCTCTGTCTCCAGATCCCGCAAGCGCGATATATTTTTCGTTAGGGTCGAGACTTACATCATTTATTGCTGTTTCCTGATGGGTGTTGATATTGGTAATGTGTTTTAGGTTGTCTTCTTCAAAAGTGTAGAGGCGCAGATCGTCGTCAAGGAGATTGGTGACGATATAGTTGCCGGAATCAGACACAAAAAAACGATCATAGTTGAGTGCTCGGTTTCTTACAGCCCTGGTCCAGGCTTCCATGGATTTTTCCTTCCCTTTCTCCTTTAAATCCAAATCGCCAACACCGATTTTGCCAGTTGCCAGGCCTTTAAGCTTGCCCAGCCCTTTACCAAGTTTGCCACTTTGGGCATCATCATTAATTTTTTCCGCTACCGTTTGTTTGGTCACTTCTCTGTCATGGAGTCGTGTTTCCGTGCCCCTCTCCCCGTTGTCCATGTCCCAAACGGAGAGGCGATCGTTCTGAATGGTGTAAAGAATGTTTTGGCCTGGATGAAAACTAAAACTTTGAAGTGGGTTTACCGCTCCTTTCAGTTCTTTATACAGTTTACCAGTTCTTGCGTTCCAGATTTTTATCGAGTTGTCTTTACTTTTTACGTTATGTAATAAAGAATAACTGTAACTGGATGATGCAACTGTATTCCCGTCCGGGCTAAATTGAATCGCTTTAATTGGTTCCCGAAGTTCATCTTTCTCGTCGCCAAGCACGGCTAATTTTTCCCAGCTTGTGGTGTTCCAGATAATGGTGGTTTTGTCGGCAGAAGAGGTGACCGCGAGTTTTTTTTCAGGATGAAAATCAAAACTTGTAATGGCCTTTTTGTGTAATTCTCTGGAAGACTTCAGTTCGCCATCCAGGCTGTAAATGGCCAACTGGCCTGCCTTATCGCCAACGCTAATCAGGTTGGTGTGAAGCCTAACCGAAGAGATGTCATTTTTGTGCTTGAATTCAGAGACTTTAGAGCCATTTGTGAATAATACCACTTCCTTTCCTCCGGCAATTATCAGCTTGTCTCCAAGCGAAGAAACGGCCTCTGCAGATTTAGGCGTGTCTGATAGTTTTGTGGTCTCTCCTCCCTTCCTCATCAATGCATCCCCGCTGTTTTGAACGGCTATAAAGGCGTCTGTTCCTATGAATGCAACGTGTTTTGCCGGGTGTTTGTCCGCAATGCTGTCTATAGCCTCCCAGGTGTTCAGGTTCCAACGATAGGTCTTGTCGTCTTGTCCGCAACTAACCAACTCATTACCGTCTGGGGAAAATGAAACGTCATTGATGTGCCCCCGATGTCCTTTTAATGTGCCGATCAATTTGCCTGATTGCACATCCCATATCTTTACCGCATCATCCCTGTCGCTGCCCGAAGCGAGGTATTTGCCTGAGGGGCTGTATTTGATGTTGGTGATCACACCAAGGTCCTTCTCCTGAGTAATCAGTTCAACTTCGCTCTGACCATAGCCAAAGGCCACCGTCAAGAAAAGAGAAAGGAAAATAACTATGTGCTTCATGTCTCGATCGTTAGGGTAATCAAAGTTAGCGAATATTGGCTGTACTCTAAAGCCAATAGTGTGCCATATTCCCATGGGTATAATCTTACAATAAAAGCTATATACGTACATTATAAAAATGTTAAAATCTGATTTATTCTTTACAAATATGGATTTTTTCTACTGTTTATAAGTACTTCTAAAGGTTGGGTGTTTAAGTAACCTTCAAGGTGTCTGGATCGTTTCACCTTGCTCAACCGACTGGGGTGTTCATCATCCGCCCGGTCTAAAACAAACAATATGTTACAACTATTGAGTTTTCATTTACATCTTGATTTTTCGGGAATCTTTTGGGGCTTTACTAACTTGGTACAAGGCGTGGTTGGCGTGATTACAGGTTTCATAGGCGGAATGATCGCTTTGTTTAATCGCAAGGGGAGTTACCGGAAAACGTTTCAAAAAGGACTATCCATTCTTTATGGCGCTATAATTCCATCGGTGGGTGCAGTCACAGGATTTACACTTTTAATGGTGCATGAAAATGACCGAACCATGAAGAAGTTTCTTGATGGAATTGCGCTCTTTCCTTTGGTAGCTGGCATTGTTGGAATGATCATATTTATAACCATTCGGAACAGGAGGGTAGTGAATTCGGCAAAAGATAATCTGTACTAACCGAAGTTTTATAGATCAACCACATTGATTGAGGTCAACCAGATTGGCTGGGAGTCTAGGGAACACGTTGTGTTCAGGTTTCTATGGGAAAACACAACACCGGCTTACGGTGTTGTGTTTTTTTGACTTCACTAAACGTGTATTCTTTTGGTAATGGTTTTTGTAGCATGAAAAATCCTCACCCAATTATCGTCGAATGACGATTTTTTTGGAGAACGACTTTGCACTGTTGTTCACGGTGAGCAGATAAACACCCGGAACAACATCCAAATCCATTGAATTAACAGCATTAGATGTAACCATTGAAGTGATGCGCTTACCAAGAATATCGGAGACCTCTATGCGGGTATTAGAAAAGTTACCCGACAGCGAAATAGTAAATTGACCATCTGACGGATTTGGATAAACACTTAAGCCGAAATCTTTATTCAGCTCGTTCAATTCAACGGTAGAGTTTACGGTAACCGTAAGCGTGTCTTCACAGCCATTGGTGTCTATAACTGTCACAAAATAATTTCCTCCCGGGATTCCAGTAAGGTCTTCTGGGTCATCGAAATCACCGGTTCCATCATTGTCCCAGTCGAAAGAATACGGGGAAGTGCCTCCGGTTACTGTTAAATCAATAGCGCCATTGTTGCCTGCTCCTGTTTCCGCGGTAGTAGACGCAGATAAGGAAATGGTATCCATGCATCCTGTGCTGGTTGGATAGTCTACCGTAACCCTTGCAAAGATTCCTGCTCCCCACAAAATCGGATTGTCGATTATTTGATTTTGCTGAGGAGATGCTGAATAGTCCATTTGATAAATATTGCCTCCCCCGACAACGTAGTTGGCTGGATTCAAAGAATAAGTTTCCGCTGCAAGACCGCAGCTGGCAAAAGCAGGGGAAACAGGGTTGTCTGCGAGTCCGTTGAATAAACCTGGATGTGGCCCCGTAGCGTCGTTTATAGTGAATAGTAGCTCAACGGTTACACTTGTGGGCGTCGTACTTCCAGTACTAACCCAGGAAAACCCCCATGTATTGCCGATAGAACTTTGTTTGTGTTCATTAGGGTCTGCACAAAAGTCTCCACTATTGATAACTACACCATTAAACTGGGTGATAGGGATATCATAAACTACTGTTTGAGAAGATGCGGATAAATAAGCTGTGAGAACCAGGACAAGAGGTAGAATTTTTTTCATATTGAATTAGTTGTGTAGGAGTAAGATACGAAAAACAGTTTAAGTTGGTGTCGCTTCACCTATCCAAACACTTGAGAATCAAACAGGAATTTACTTTAGGTTGAGGGTAGGTAACGACAGGTTCTTTCGCACTGCTATTATCCGAATGGCAACTACAAGACCAACCGTGATAAAGTAGTTAACCGTTTCCATCAGCCCCAGGTATTGCATGGACAGAAAAGAAATCGCTCCGAATATGCTGATAGTGGCATAAATTTCCTTCCTGAAAATTAACGGGATCTCGTTACAAAGAATGTCCCTTATTACTCCTCCAAAGCAGGCGCTCATTGTTCCAAGGGCAATAGAGATGACCGGGTGTATGTCTGCCGCTAACCCAAGCTTAAGACCATTTATGGTAATAATACCAAGTCCAAGTGAATCAAAAATAAACAGGGATTTGCTGACGTGTCTTAGCTGATTTCGAAGGATCATGGCAACAGATGTTCCCGCAATGATTGAATAAACGGTATTTACATTTTCCATCCAGCCCAAAGGGTGACGATCGATTAGAACATCCCGAAGTGTACCGCCACCAACGGCAGTTACAAATGCGATGATGAAAACACCGAATGGATCCAGGCGTTTACGCATCGCTACCAGAGCTCCGGAAATGGCCAGGGCTCCTGCACCAACAAGGTCGAATATTTCTAAAACTGTCATTGGCCTGTTATCTATCGTTGGTCAAATTTATATAGCTCTGCCGACATCTTTGGGTGAAAAAGCCAATTTTCGCTTGTTTACGGTTATCCCATTCAGGACTAAAAAGGGTAAAAAATTAATGAACCGGTGTACGCGGAGTTCGCCCTAATCTTCCGGTTATTCGATAGCTTCAGGAGAGATCTGAGCCTGCTCAGTGTTGTCCTGCTTTTTTTCTTCCTCCTGATTCCTGGGCTTTTTCGAAAAGAAAGTTTTTTGCCTTAAAATAATAAGAATTACACCAATAGAAATAGAGGCATCCGCAAAGTTCCAGATCGCGTCGAAAACCTGTTTCCCTCCAACCCACGGCACCCATTCCGGCCAGGTCATCTGGAATTGAAACATGTCTACCACAACACCTTGAAGAAAGCCTGCATACCCTTCGAAATTGGCCTGCGCGGTGCCTGCGTACCAGTCTATCCATTCCTGATTGGCAGCATCCCAGTGCATTCCTCTGTCAAAGATTAATCCGTAAAAGGCGCTATCGATAATGTTGCCGAATGCACCTGCAAATATCAGAGCCATGGCCGTTAAAAAACCCTTGTGTGTAGATGGTTTTTTAGTGAGTTTGTAAATAAAATAACCGATACCTGCTACTGCAAGAATCCGGAAAATACTAAGTACCAGTTTGCCTGTTTGCCCTCCCCATGACATACCAAATGCCATGCCTTCGTTTTCGACAAACAGGATGCGTAGAAATCCATCACCAATTGAAGAGTGATAATCCATAGAGGTCTTCACCCAAATTTTAATGATTTGGTCGATTACCAGGACAACAAGTACAATGAGAGCGACTCTTTTCAACGGTTTTACTGTCTGAGCTTTGCCTCCATACTTAGTGTAGCATGAGGAACTAGTCTAAGTCTTTCCTTTTGAATGAGTTTTCCTGTAACACGGCAAATTCCGTAGGTTTTATTTTCGATACGGCGCAAGGCATTTTCCAGATTCATAATGAACTTTTCCTGTCGGGCCGCCAACTGTGCTGTTTCCTCTCTAGATAAGGTTTCCGAACCGTCCTCCATCATTTTGAAAGCCGCACCAGTATCATCAGTGCCGTTGTCGTCAGAATGTGATAATGAACCTCTTAAAAGTTCAAGGTCTTTTCTGGCCTCTGCTAATTTGCTATTGATGATCTCTCTGAATTCCCCTAATTCAGAATCGCTATATCTGGTTTTTCCTTTATCTGCCATAGTAGTTTTTTTACATTAAAGACAGCAGATGAAACGGAAACATCACTTCTTTTCGAAGGCTTTTCAGATTCATCGGAACAGGTTAATCCTTCAGTCTTTAATTACTTCACTTCTTTCCTCAAGGTTACACCAAAATCTGGTGCTTAGTTCAGCTTTTCGATCCCGATTTGAGTCGAAACACCATCCTCGATTTCCACTAACGTACCACCTTCAACTTTGGTTACAAGTTCGAGGCTTTCCGCGAGCGTTTCCGAACAAATATAATTTAAATTGTTATTGATCGCACGGTCAATTTTATCGTGTTTGGAAATGGTCAAATTGATCCTGTCGGTGACCTCTAAACCGTTGTCTTTCCTAAGGTTTTGGATTCGATTTACAAATTCTCTGGCAATTCCTTCCTCTCTCAAATTATCTGAAATCGTGATATCAAGAGCCACGGTAATTCCATTTTCGCTCATAACCAGCCAGCCGGGAATGTCATCCGTCTGAATTTCGAAATCATCGAGTTTTAAGGAGACGTGTATGTCATCCACCAGACCGTCCCAACCGCGATTCATTTCAACGCGGGCAATTTCTTCTTGTCCCCAGGTGGCCACCATATTAGCAATGGCTTTCATTTGCTTACCATACCGTGGACCAATTGTCTTAAAATTCGGCTTGATTTTCTTTACCAAAACACCAGTAGTATCGGTAAGTAATTCAAGCTCCTTGACGTTAACTTCCGAGAGGATTAAGTCCTGAACATCCTTAATTTGTCTGGCAAACTTATCATCCAATACCGGGACCATGATTTTCTGTAGTGGTTGCCGGACTTTGATTTTTTCTTTCTTGCGCAGGCTAAGAACCAATGAGGAAACCTTTTGAGCAATTTCCATGCGCTCCTCCAAATCCTGGTCAATCCGGTCGTTACTGGATTCAGGAAACTTTGCCAAATGAACTGATTCTGCGTCGTGCCGATTACTTACCGAATTCAAGTCCGTAAATAGCTTGTCAGAATAAAACGGCGCAATCGGCGAAGACATGATTGCGATGGCCTCCAAACAGGTATATAGGGTTTGATAAGCCGCGACTTTATCTGTTGTGTAATCACCTTTCCAGAATCGTCTGCGGCACAACCTTACGTACCAATTGCTGAGCTGGTTGCCAACAAAATCCTGAATTAAACGACCTGCCCTGGTGGGTTCGTAATCTGAATATGCAGCATCCACCGCTTTGATCAATGTATTCAGTTTGGAAATGATCCAACGGTCTATTTCCGGTCTTTCTTCAAGCGGTATATCGTTTTGGGAATAGTCAAATTCATCGATGTTCGCATATAGAGCAAAAAATCCGTAGGTGTTATACAGCGTTCCAAAGAACTTTCGTTGTACCTCTGTAATTCCGTCAAGGTCGAACTTGAGATTATCCCAGGGTTGTGCATTGGTAATCATATACCAGCGGGTAGGGTCGGCTCCGTATTTTTCCAGAGTCATGAAGGGATCTACAGCGTTACCAAGTCGCTTAGACATTTTTTGGCCATTCTTATCCAGGACAAGTCCGTTTGATATTACATTTTTATAGGCCACCGAGTCGAAACACATGGTGCCTATAGCATGTAATGTATAGAACCAGCCACGCGTTTGGTCTACACCTTCAGCGATGTAATCCGCAGGAAACGCCAGGTTGTTGTCGATCAGTTCTTTATTTTCGAAAGGATAGTGCCATTGGGCGTAAGGCATTGAGCCCGAATCGAACCATACATCAATCAGGTCTGCCTCTCGTGTCATGGGTTTCCCAGATGGTGAGACCAGTACGATTTTATCAACGTAGTTTTTATGCAAATCAACAGTCGAGTAATTATTCTCACCCATGTTTCCCGGCTCAAATTTTTCCAGTGGATTGCTGTGCATAAAGCCATGTTCTACGGCTTTGGCACATTCTTTCTGAAGCTCTTCTATCGAACCGACGCAAATTGCTTCTGTACCATCTTCTGTTCTCCAAATTGGTAAAGGAATTCCCCAAAACCTTGATCTGGACAGGTTCCAGTCGTTAGCATTTTCCAGCCAATTCCCAAAACGACCGGTACCGGTACTTTCTGGTTTCCAGTTGATGGTTTTATTCAATTCTACCATCCTTTCTTTAAAGGCTGTTACTTTGATAAACCAGGAATCCAGTGGGTAATATAATACTGGCTTGTCGGTTCGCCAGCAATGCGGATAACTGTGTTCGTATTTCTCAACTCTGAACGCCAGATTTTGCTCTTTGAGCGCGATAGCGATTTCTACATCTACACTTTTCTCCGGAGCGTTTTCTTTGTAATATTCGTTCTTGACAAATTTGCCGCCGTATTCGCCAAGCTGTTCAACAAAGCGGCCTTGCAAATCAACCAACGGTACCGGGTTGTCGTTTTCGTCAAGAATAAGCATCGGAGGAACTCCCGCGTCTTTTGCAACCTGAGCATCGTCGGCTCCAAAAGTAGGGGCTATATGCACAATTCCGGTACCATCCTCGGTGGTAACAAAAGCTCCCGGAATTACCCGAAAGGCTCGCTCCGGATTCTCGTATGGAAGAGCCAAAGGCATTAGTTGCTCATACTCTATTCCCACCAGGTCAGAACCTTTAAAACGCTGCACAGCCGCGTAAGGAATCTTCTTGCTTTCCGAAGTATAACTATCCATTGGATGCTCTTCACTTTCAGGAACATATTTACCGGCAAGTTGCTTTGAAATTAGATTCTCGGCGACTACTATGTGAATGGGTAAATGCGTGTACTGGTTGTAGGTTTTGATTAGCACATAGTCTATATTGGGTCCTACACAAAGTGCTGTATTTGAAGGCAATGTCCAGGGGGTGGTTGTCCAGGCTAAAAGATAGGTGTCGGCGGGAAGAACATTATTTGGTTTGCTTTTAAACTGTGCAACAATCGTTGTGTCCTTAACATTTTTGTAGGTTCCCGGTTGATTTAATTCATGAGAACTCAGGCCGGTTCCCGCTGCTGGTGAGTAAGGCTGAATAGTATATCCTTTGTACAAAAGTCCTTTATTGTACACCTGCTTTAACAGCCACCAAACGGACTCCATGTACTTGCTTTCATAGGTTACATATGGGTTCTCCATATCTACCCAGTAGCCCATTTGACGTGTGAGGTTGTTCCAAACGTCCGTGTATTTCATTACGGCTTTTCGGCAGGCCTCGTTGTAATCATCAATGCTTATTTTCTTGCCAATGTCCTCTTTGGTGATTCCGAGTTCTTTTTCCACACCCAGCTCAACCGGAAGCCCGTGAGTATCCCAACCGGCCTTACGCTTAACCTGGTACCCTTTCAGTGTCTTATAGCGACAAAAAATATCCTTAATCGCCCTGGCCATTACGTGGTGAATTCCGGGAAGCCCATTCGCTGAAGGAGGCCCTTCAAAGAAAACGAAAGGCTTATTGTTGTCTCTTGAGACAATACTTTTCTCAAAGATCTCACCGGCTTCCCACTTTTTTAGAACCTCTTGAGCCACATTGGGCAGATCCAGACCTTTGTACTCTTTGTATTTTGTACTCATTCGCGTCATTCTGAAAGGATGGCGAATATAATTAAAATGACCGAAGCGGGGCAGCGGTTATTCTAACAAAATCAGGGTTTTCAGACGGTTTTCGGAAGTTGAGGCAAGGCATTTATGCAAAGAGCTAAGAATTCTTTCGGGTCAACGTTGATTGATCCATACCGATATGTATGTTAGTACCTGAGGTTCAATTGTTGTTTCAATTTCTCCATATTCAGACACCATTCCGGTTTCACATTGCTGGAACAAATGGTTCAGGCCTTCAAATTTCTTGATCTGATGTGTTTTGTTTTTCACTTTTTCCAGACCCGTTTTAAATCCACTCAGATTTTGTTCTGCGTTCACTTGTAGATCTTTCGTTCCGTTAATGGCCAGCACAGGTGTTGATTTCATGGATTTCCAGTAATCGTTGGGATCGAAGTCCATAAAATCCCTGAACCACTCGTTGTTGCAGAAGGATAAAATCGCCGCTTGATATTGCATTTTGTTTCCAATTTGCTCCTTCTCCTCAGGGGTGAGCTGGTCGTAGCACTCACCGACATAAGCCTGCAGTTTCCCAGTCGGATCCTTTTCTTCCCTGCCAATTTTTATAATGGTTCGGAACATTTCTACGTTTTCGGCGGCTTCTTTTTCCGATGATCCGCTTTCCAAGGCAATGTCTTCATGCTGTTTCAGGTATAACTTTTCTCCTTTAACTCCTGCACAGGCCATAAAGATCATAAAGTCGGCATCTTTTACTTCTTTATTTACCATCATGATGTGCATTCCTCCTTCCGAATGGCCCAGTAAGCCAACTTTGTTCGCTTGCTCCAGTTGTCGCGTGTATTCGTAAACCGCTTTAACATCTGAGGCGAACCCTTCTAAGTTGGTGCCGGCGAAGCTGCCTTCCGATTTGCCGGTACCCCTGTCATCAAAACGAACCGAACCAATTCCTGCTTTTACCAGATGCTCTGCCAGAACCAGAAAGAATTTGTGTTCAAGCATGGTGGCATCCCGATCTTGAGGCCCCGAACCGCTTGCGAAAACGACAAACGGGAATGAGCCATTTTTGGAGGGCATTGTAATGGTGGCACCTATCTTATGTCCGCTGTGTGAATTATCTATCATCACTTCCTGAATGAAACCTGATGGATTCTCTGGTGTTTGAGGTCGCACTGTGGCAATATCCTCTATCGGATTTCTGGTAAGCTCAAGGGGAACATCGTACGGCCCTTGTCTCATCCGGCCGGTAATTACTTGTTGTTGTTCATCCACCACCGCTGTATAAGTCAATTTAAGCCGATCGTGAGTGAGATATAGTGAGTCGTTGTGCTCCACGAAACGAACTAATGCGCCAGGCATGGGCTTGTCCGTTTGATCGGGACTGAAGAGAACACCAGAAAACGTAGAATCTTCTTGCTGAACAATCTCAATGTTTGTTCTCAATTTTGTTCCATTCAAGTTCACTACCCCGTACCACATACCTGTTACCTGGGCATTCAGCTGCATAGCTAACAGGATAACAGTAAAGGACAATACAAATTTCAAGCACTTCATTTTGTTCGTTTTTTTCCAGAGATTGCCAACGCCATTAATGAACTTAGTACGACACCTGCAATGTCGCAAATTCTAAACCACCAAGGAAATGCGACTCCAAAAGCATTAACAATCGTGTAAGTTAATATGATACTTCCGATTACTATTGCAGGGACCCGGGAACCTTTTGTAATAACACGTGCAATTAAAGCACCAACTATTACTGCCACGAAATGGGCAAATACGGTCATCACCATTGCCATCGTATCAATTTTGTGAATGTTGGCATTTACGGCAGACCGATTGCTCCAATCAACAGATGGGTCGGGAGGTAGAACTGTATAGATGAGCACCTGTAGCAGGCCGAGCGCCAAGATGGCGACCACCAGACCTAATAATGTGCCGAGAAATACTCTCATCACCTAAAATTAGGCATTTACTCGACCAGGTAAAACAAGACAGCAATCTCCATAGCTTAGGAAGCGGAAGTCGTTATCCAGTGCAAACTGATACATATCCTTCCATTGTTTACCCATTAAAGCAGCAATAATTAGTAGTAAGGTACTCCTGGGTTGATGGAAATTTGTAATCAATCCGGAAGCCACTTTAAATTCATAGCCCGGAGCAATCATTAACTGTGTTTTAGCCAGAAAACGATTCAGGTTGTTTTGGATAAGGTGTTTTTGCAGGGCTTTTAAGCTGTCGTGTAGTTGGAGGTTCTCCCAACCAGAATATGGAGCCCATTGGTTCAGTTCCGGCTGAAGACCTAGTTTTCCGTTGTGTGCCATTACACCGAACCAGTATAAACTCTCTAGGGTTCGCAAAGAAGTTGTGCCTACGGGTACAATCGGCCCGGGGTTTTGCAAGAGTTTTTCGATGGTCTCCAATCTCACATCAATCAGCTCATAGTGCATAACATGGTCCTGAATCGTAGGTGATTTGACAGGTTTAAAAGTGCCGGCACCTACGTGCAGTGTGAGATAATGCACCTGGTGCCCAATAGATTCCAGATCAGCCAGCAGGTTCTTACTAAAATGCAAACCCGCTGTTGGAGCAGCTACTGAACCCTCGTTTTTTGCAAAGTCGGTCTGATATCGCTGCTCATCGGCTTTGGTGGCTTTTCGGTTCATATAGGGAGGTAAAGGCAGTTCTCCCGCTGTGCTGAGTATTTCAGAAAAAGTATGCTGAGAATCCCACTCAAACCGGATTTCAAAAGCATCTTCCAGCCGCTTCACTTTGTGAGCGAAAACTGTGGTTTGCCCAAGCTCCAAAATAACCGGATCGTCTTTCCATTTTTTTGCTCCACCCACCAGGCATTTCCAGGACGCCATTCCGCGATTTAGCATTGCTAATTGAGGATCAGTATGGTCAAGCGGTTCAAGACAAAATATTTCTACAATACCACCCGTAGATTTTCGAAAATGCAGGCGGGCATGCACCACCTTTGTTTCATTCAAAAAAAGGGATGTTGATACTGGAAGAAAGTGTCCAATCTTACGAACATTTGAAGCCTCGAAGTTGCCGTTAGCTACCAATAATTTGGCATCTTCCCTGTTGTCAAGTGGCTTTTTTGCAATTCGGTGATCCGGTAGCGGATAATCGAAACCATCAATTTTTATATTCTGAACAGCCTCTAACATTCTCGACAGTCAATCCCTAAAGTTTTGAGGTCTTCGAAGAAAGCAGGGTATGATTTGTTGATCGCCTCAGCATGTTCGATGATGATCTCACTTTTAGCGTTTAATGCGAGAATAGCTCCCATCATCGCAATTCGGTGGTCGTTGTTGGAGTGTATGGTTCCTCCTAGAATTTTTCCTCCAGTAATGTGCATTTCATCTCCAATCAGTTGAACTTCAATACCTAGTTTACCAAGCTCGGATTGTATACTCAGCGCACGATTACTTTCTTTATGTGTAAGTCTGGAAATTCCTTTAATCACACTGGTTCCAATACAATTGGCTGCCAGTGCGGCAATTGGTGGGAACAAATCCGGGCAGTTAGTGGCATCAAACACGAATGCGCTCAGATTATTTTTTTCAACTTCCACGGAGTTTGTTGAAGAGCGAACTTTGGCTCCGGCAAGTCTAACGACTTCAAGAATCTGGCGGTCTGGTTGTGCGGATTCCGCCTGAATTTTTTTTAGTTGTGCGGATTGAGAAATGGCACCTGCCACTACATGAAACGCTGCTCCACTCCAATCTCCTTCGATTTCTATGGTGGTAGGTTGATACTTCTGTCTGCCCGAAATTCTGAACCGTGTGTAGTTTCCGTTGATGATTTCCACACCAAAGGCCTTTGTGGTTGCCAGCGTCAAATCAATGTACCCGTGACTTTTAAGATCACTTACCTTAACTACAGAATCTGCGTTAACGGTCGGTAACGCCATTAATAGTCCCGTTAGGAACTGAGAGGTAAGTGAACCGTTAATAGTGATCGTGTTACCGGTCATTGGGCCTCTAACTGTTATAGGTACTTTGCCGTTGTTTGAAGTACAGTAAACACCTAGCTTCGGTAGGACTTCTTCAAAAAAATGCATAGGACGAGACTTCAGGGAACCTTCGCCGGTTACCGAAACTTCATTTTCCAGCAAAGCAACGATCGGAGTAAACATGCGAATTCCCAAACCAGATTCGCCACAAGAAAGTTCATGTACATTGGTGGAGACAGGGTTTCCAGTGATCACAACTGACGACCCGGTGTTAAGCACGGAGGCCCCTAGTCGCTCAATAATACTTAACGCAGCTTTTGAATCATTGCTGTAGTCCGGATTCAGGATGGTAGTTTTTCCATCAGCTAAATAAGCCGCTGCTACAACACGTTGCATCACACTTTTAGAGGGGTTGCATTGCAGCAATCCCTCATATTTGCCCGGATGGATTTTCATTTTCATGCGGCAAAGTTAGGTTTTGGACGGAACTATATACCTTCTGATCTAAATGTGGTGCATGTTTATACCTCAATTTTGCACTTTTATAACATTGGATGGTGGTTTATTGCAAGTTCTGACACCTTTTCGCGTCAAATTACGTAGATTGATAAATCTGACAGCCACTAAGAAATTTTAACGCCAAACATCTTACACTATGAAAGCTAACAATCGGACCCTCAAAGTTCGGAGTATCAAGAGACTAACTATGCTGGCATTTTTGATTGCTATTCTGAGTACATCAGCTATGGCACAGCATAAAGTTATTACTTCAGTAGATATACTGAAAATGAAGACGAGTCATGCAGTTGAGAAATGTAAGACAGACCAAATTCATAACAGGTTGATGCTCACCGACACTACTTACAAGAACAATTTTAAAGCGGCCCAAAAAGCTGCGAGAGCCTATATGCCGGGTGGGACAAAGACGGCAAAATCTACTACTCTTACAATTCCCGTTGTGGTTCATGTATTGCACCTTGGAGAGGCAGTTGGAACAGGAACAAATATTAGTGATGCTCAGATTCAAAGCGCAATTGATAACATGAACGATTGTTATTCCGGAGTAGCACCTTATGTAACTGACCTTGGAATCCAGTTTGAATTAGCGCAGAGAGATCCGGATTGTAATGCGACTACCGGAATTTTACGTGTAAATGCATCGGGAACGTCTGATTATTCAACCAATGGTATTACCGATGCCAACGAAGCAACAATTAAGGCTTTGAGTAAATGGCCAAATGCTGAGTATTACAACATTTGGATCGTATCTGAGATCGATGGTAACGATGGAGGATCTGGAACCCAAGGTTATGCTTACTTTCCTGGGGCGAGCTCCGAGGTGGATGGTTCTGTAATACTTTACAATTCCTTTGGGTATGATCCTACGGAAACATTAGGGTACGAGTTGAAAAGCTATACCAATTACAACGCTACGGCAAATCATGAAATAGGACATGCGCTGAATTTATACCACACTTTTGAGGGCGATGATGCGAATTCCGATGGTACTGCCGATCAATGTCCGACAAATACTGATCCTTCAACTGATGGAGACCAATGTGCAGATACAGATCCGCACAGAAGAGATGATGGGGACTGTGGTTCAACGGGCACAACCTGCGCGGGAGCTGGAACAGACTTGTCTGATATTGTAACCAATATCATGGCCTACTCTTCGGATCAGTGTCAGGTCAAATTTTCTAACGATCAAAGGACACGGATGCGAGCAGCGTTGCAAGGAACGCGTTCAGGATTGCTTACATCACCGGGCTTACAACCAATTTCAGGTTCGGAACCAGCGGCAGCACTTACCTGTACTCCGGCAACGACCAATACGTCAAATAGCTTTGGAATAGGGGTTTATGGTTTGGCTATAGCAACGGCAGAATATAGTTCTAGTGGCGCGGTCGCCGACGGAGGATACAGAAATAATTGGTGTAGCAACTTTTCATTGAATACAAGCACTTTGTATAACATTACCGTTACCACAGGCTCTTTAAACTCTGAGGATGTTCGCGTTTACATTGATTACAATAATGATGGTGATTTTGATGATGCGAATGAAGAGATTTTCACCAGTGATGGAGTTATCCAAACCCACTCCGGAAATTTCACTGTGCCTGCTGCGCCTACCACGGGCACTTCACTTTGGCTGCGTGTCGTTTCAGACTTTGCCGGCAATACGATAACCGGACCTTGCTATGGACCACAATATGGTCAGGTTGAGGACTTCTCACTTACTATTACCAGTTCCGGAGCCGCTCCGGTTGCAGATTTTTCAGCCGATCAGACTACTGTTTGCTCAGGAACAGCCATTAACTTTACCGATGCGAGTACCAATACCCCAACATCATGGACATGGGATTTCGGAGATGGTTCGGGAAGTTCGACTGCACAGAATCCCAGCTATACATATTCATCGGCCGGAACTTACACGGTTACTCTAACTGCAACCAATGCGTCTGGAAGCGATAATGAGGTGAAAACATCTTACATTACCATTAACGATGTTCCAGGTAACGCAGGGGCGATTACAGGAAGTTCTTCCGAATGTGAAAACTCATCAGGAGTAGGTTATTCAATTGCTGCGGTGAGTGGTGCAACCAGTTATGCCTGGACAGTGCCAGCTGATGCAACAGTTACCTCTGGACAAGGTACCACAAGTATCACCGTAGATTTTGGAACGAATAGTGGAGTAGTTGAGGTGACTCCATCTAATGCCTGTGGTAGTGGGGCGGCTAGCAACGTAAATGTTACGTTGAACAGCTGTATAACTACACAGCTTGAGGCGGGTTATTGTGGAACAACCGCAACGGATTTATCGGACCCTCTTTGGTGTGATGCCGTTTCCGGGGCCCATTATTACCGGTTTAGATTTCACAATCCTTCGTCTGGTGGGGACGAGTATTTAATAACTACCAGCAGGTATTGTTATCCTAGCAACGCATCTTTAGCTTACAATACCACTTATGAGGTTTATGTTAACTGGCGGAATTCAGCCGGTATTTGGCAGGGAGAAGGTGTTGCATGTAACTTCACAACACCAGGGGTTATTCCCACCACTACTTTGCGCGCTTCAGATTGCGGCATTACAGCAACAGATTTAGACGACCCGATTTGGGCTGATTTGATTTCAGGAGCTATTCGGTACCGCTTCCGGTTTCATGATGCGGGAACAGGAAGCAATTTTTACTTGACAAGCACGAGTAGATACTGCTACCCATCGAACGCTCCGCTTACATACAACACAACTTATCAGGTTTACGTTGCATGGCAGGATGGAGATTTAAATTGGCAGGCTGAAGGCGCAGCTTGTGATTACACAACACCAGGCCAGGTAACTACACAGATTAGGGCATCCCAATGTGGCACGGCACTACCATCCATGCATACGAAAATCTATGCAGATCATGTTCCGGTTGCAATTCGGTATCGTTTCCGGTTTCACAATTCTTCAACTGGAGCTGATATCTATGCCACCAAAACAGGTCGGGTTACAACAGCGAAACAAGCGTGGTTGGACCTGAGTACAACATACGATGTGTATGTTGCATGGCAAGACGGTACTGGCGCATGGCAACCGGAAGGAGCAATGTGTCAATTAACCACACCGGCAACACTATCCAAACCGGTAGATATGCTAACTGAGTATACGGGAGAAAAGTCGCTGACTGAAGATGTGTTCGAATTTGAAGCCAATGCATACCCTAACCCGGTTCAGGATGTACTGAATGTTAATTGGACTGGCGAGGGTGATGTTGTGCTGACCTTGGTGGATCTTAGTGGAAAAGTCACCTATCAGCAAATACACTCTCATAGCAATGTGGCCGCGGTAAATCTTCAGAATTTGGCGGGAGGACTCTATATTTTGAGGGCTACCCAGGGAGATAAGAGCAAAACTATCCGGATTATGAAGGAGTAGGTTTCCTGAGAAACTTAGCAATGGCATTAGCTATTTGCTCTGATTCAATCAGAAAACCGTCGTGTCCGTAAGGAGAATCGATTTGTACGAAGCTGGCATTGGGTAAATCCTGTGCCAGCTTTTTTTGTTCCGCAATTGGGCATAGGAAATCTGTGGTGATTCCAATAACCAATGATGGAGTTTCTACTTTACTAAGCACTTCTTTAATTGGACCGCGGTTGCGACCAATATGATGACCATCCATTGCCTTTGTAAGGAGCCAATAAGAGAACGCATTGAACCGGCCACTTAGCTTTTGACCCTGATATCTAATGTATGATTCTGCTCTGAAACCATTAAGTGTAGGTTTAGTGTCTGATTGGGTGTTCACGTATTGTTCATAATTGCGGTAGCTAACCATTCCCATTGCACGGGCAGCCTCAAGCCCGGATTTTCCTGCCGTCGGATGAGAGTTTTTCCAGGTGGGATCCGCTTCAATGGCCATCCTTTGAGCCGTATGGATAGCCTTGCCCCAGGCTGATTCCGCTGAACCCGTTACCAGGAGCACCATGGAGCGAAATAAGTTTGGAGAGTGTACCGCCCATTCCAAAATCTGGTACCCGCCCATAGAACCACCTATCCCAACCGAAATGCTGTTTATTGCTAAATGTTCGCGTAACAGGTCGTGTGCCCTCACCATGTCTCGGATAGTAATTGAAGGGAAGCTTGAAAAATAAGGCTGATTGGTTTTTGGTTTTTGGGTCAGAGGTCCACTAGACCCGTAACATGATCCCAGGATATTTGCGCAAACAATAAAATGTTTGTCAGGATCAAATTGTTTTCCAGCTCCAATAAGTCCGCTCCACCAATCGGCAGCATCCGAATTTGCTGTTAGTGCATGGCATACCCAGACAACATTGGAGTCGTCTGCAGCTCGTACCCCATAAGTACTGTATGCAATGGTTAGCTCGGGTAGTATTTCTCCCGATTCTAATTCAAATGGGACCTTTGAATGAAATTCTTTTGGCAATACCATAGGATAAAACTAACAAATGGCCGAATACACAAAGGGAGTAATTATCTTACCGAAAAATTTAGTAAGTAGGACATGATTGTAGAGATTTCCAGGGTAAATGAGAAGTTCCATTTTGAAGGAAGAAACGAGGGGGGGCAATTGGTAAGCATGGATGGAGCTCCCGATATTGGTGGAGTAGAGGCTGGAGTTCGACCAATGGAAATGTTGCTGATGGGATTAGGAGGCTGCTCAGGGATTGACATTGGATTGATTTTGAATAAACAAAAGTTATATCCAACCGACATTCGGTTTAAAATTCAGGGGGAACGACACAAGAATCAAACCCCTTCACTATTCGAGACCGTTCATTTGGAAGTGTTTATTGACGGTGAATTACCTGCTCCAAAAGTGAAAAGAGCTGTAGACCTTTCTATTCAAAAATATTGTTCTGTGGCCAAAACCTTACAACAGGCCAATGCGAAAATCACATATACTACCTACTTAAACAACCAGGAAATATGAGTTATAATGATCATTTCGACACCGATGTGATTCGAACACAGATTGGGACAACCGCAGAGAAGGAGCACACTTCTCCTTTATACCTTACCTCTAGCTTCGTTTTTGATAACGCTGAAGAAATGCGTCAGGCCTTCACAGGAGAACAAAAGCGTAATATCTACAGTCGGTTTACAAACCCTAACGCTGAAGAGTTCATTGCGCGCCTGGCTCAAATGGAGAGGGGAGAAGCTGGTTTTGCAACTGCCACAGGGATGTCTGCCGTTTTTAGCACGTTTGGCGCCTTAACCAGTGCCGGAGACCATATTATTTCATGTCGCTCAATTTTTGGTTCCACTCACTCCGTATTTACTAAGGTTCTTGCCAAATGGAACATCGAAACCACTTATGTGGATATCGGTAACACCGAAAACTGGGAAGAACATGTTCAGCCTAATACTCGAATTCTTTACCTGGAAACCCCAACAAATCCTGGTTTGGATTTGATTGATTTGGAATGGGCCGGTCAATTTGCCAAAGAACATGGTCTGATATTGGTTGTAGACAATTGTTTTGCTACTCCCTATTTGCAACAGCCCATCCGGTTCGGAGCCGACCTGGTCATTCATTCGGCAACTAAATTTATTGATGGACAAGGTCGTGTAATGGGAGGGGCAACCATTGGTAAAGCTGATTTGATCGATGAAATTTATCAGTTTTGCCGAGCTACGGGTCCCGCTATATCTCCATTTAACGCGTGGATGTTGTCTAAAAGCTTGGAAACCCTTTCCATCAGAATGGACAGACATTGTGATAGCGCGTTGAGGCTTGCCCGGTTTCTGGAATCACACCCGAAAGTGGAATCCGTGAATTATCCGTTTCTTGAGTCCCATGCCCAATATGAAATTGCTCAAAAGCAGATGAGTCAGGGAGGGGCCTTGGTGGCTTTTAAGATGAAAGGAGGCCTGTCAGAGGGGGCTAAATTTCTGGATGGTCTTAAAATGGGTTCGTTAACTGCTAATCTGGGAGACTCTAAAACCATTGTTTCTCACCCCGCAAGCACTACCCATTCCAAACTAACCGAGGAAGAGCGCCTGGCTGTCGGGATTACTCCCAACATGGTGCGAGTGTCTGTAGGGCTTGAAAATTATGGCGATATAGAAAAAGACATTGAGGTTGCATTGAGCCATATTTAATCGCTGAACAGAAAATGGTAATCTGCTTTTAATGTTGATTTATCATACTTGTGGTGCGAATTACATCTTTTTGTGGTAAATTAAGCGTCTTGATCAGAGATCAAGTGTATTTATTGAACAGAACCAATCTAAACCCTCGTTTTATGAGAAAACTTTTTACCCTACTCTTATTAACAACCTTTACACTTGCAACCCACGCTCAAACCGTGACTTATGATTTGACGGCGGCGGACATTACTGCAGATGAGTGTGGAGGATTCGGATGTACATGTGCAAATGTTGGTCTCGGTTACTTCGGAAGTTATGCCGTGGATTTGACCTGGACCAGCACAGGGGTTGCCACACCGACCAGCATTACCGTTGAATGGTACGAAAGCTGGAATGATGCCCCCGGAAATATTCCGTTACAGCTTAATTCGAATGCGGATGGATCTTACACCAGTTCGGCGGCATGTGTTTCCGAGCAAGTTATCCTTTCATTCACGCCTGCCTTTTACAATGTAGGAGGAGCTAATACAATTACGGTGGACTTACCCAGCGCAAGTAATACCTGGGATGTTGATGAACACCCTAGTATTGGCGGAGGGGTAATCGCAAGAATTACTGTTGAGTATCCTTTGCCTCCAACGGCTCCAGTAGCTAACACTGATATGGTTACAGTGCCTGGAGGGAGTTCAGGAAATATCCTTACACCAGTAGATAATGACACAGATGCAAACGGGGATGATCTGGTAATCTCAATTGTGAGTGGGCCAACTTCTGGGGGAACTCTTACGGTTACAGGAGATTCAACGTTGTCGTATACACCCCCCGCAGGGTTTTGTGGTGCGGATACAATCGTTTACGAAGTATGTGATGCCGGTCCTTTGTGCGATCAGGATACGATCTTTATTGACGTAACAGACACTTTTGCACCTGATGCTGTCTGTCAGAACACTACGGTTTACCTCGATTCTACAGGAAATGCATCTATTGTGGCTTCAGATGTTGATGGAGGTTCCTCTGATGCATGTGGATCCGTTACATTAAGTGTGGATGTAAGTAGTTTTTCTTGTGTGGATGCGAGCACTTCCACACCAGCAACTGATCTGGTCATTACAGGTGTATATGATGGACCACTTTCAGGAGGAACACCCAAGGGAGTCGAGTTATATGTGATAAATAATATCGCCGACCTGAGTGAATATGGACTTGGCTCTGCCAACAATGGTGGTGGTTCTGATGGAGAAGAATTTACATTCCCGGCCGTAAGTGCTACCGCAGGACAATACATTTACGTTGCTTCGGACTCTACTGGCTTTGCAGATTGGTTCGGCTTCAACGCAGATTATGTAGACTTTGCAATGACGGTAAATGGGGATGATGCGATAGAACTCTTCCATATGGGAGCGGCTATTGATGTATTTGGAGATATCAACCTGGATGGAACAGGTGAACCATGGGAATACCTGGATGGATGGGCCTATAGTGCGAATGGCCGTTCTGCTACAACCACGTTTAACTCAGCAGACTGGATGTATAGTGGAATAAATGTACTTGACGGTGAAACCGACAATGCTTCAGCGGCAGTACCATTCCCTGCAGCTACGTATTCTCCGGTTTCTGGCGGAGTGAATGTCACTTTAACAGTTGAGGATGATAATACCAATACTGCAACTTGTAATGCCACCGTTTTTGTACTTGATACAATTGCTCCATGGTTTATGAATTGTCCTACGGACATTACCATGGCAGCGAACGCGGCAGGGTGTACAGCAGTTGTTACCTGGACAGACCCAACGGAAGATGATAATTGTTCAGGTGGAACGACTGTTACCAGTTCGCACGCATCCGGCAGTATTTTCTCAGTAGGAACAACTACCGTCACATTCTTTGCAACGGACGCTTCTGGGAACACGGGAGAGTGTTCATTTGACGTAACAATCACCACAGACTTGAATGCATCATCTACTACAACGGATCCAACTTGTACCGGAGATTCAGACGGTACTGCGATGCTAATGGTAACCGGAGGAGCCACTCCATATACGGAAGATTGGGGTACGGCTAATCCAATGATGCTGAATGCAGGAACATATCCTTATACTGTAACAGATAGCTTAGGATGTACTTATACGGATTCTGTTATGATCAATAACCCGGCACCATTAACGGCATCATCTACCACAACAGATATTTCTTGCAATGGCCTGACCGATGGGACTGCTACGTTGGTAGTTCTTGGAAACCAGGGATCTGTTACAGAGGATTGGGGCAGTGAAGACCCTATGAACCTGGGAGCGGGGACATTTACCTATACGGTTACGGATTCTGCCGGCTGTATGTATACGGACTCAGTAACGATTACAGAGCCAACAGCCCTTGGGTTGTCAGGCAGCGTTACCGACGAGATGAATGGTGATGGATCCGGGGCAATTGACCTAACTGTTAGTGGTGGTACTCCGGGTTATACCTTTGATTGGGATAATGATGGTACTGGAGACAATGACGATACAGAAGACCTTTCAGGACTGTCTACCGGCAATTATATGGTTACAGTAACAGACACCAATGGATGCATGGACACCATGACGTTCTTTGTTGACAACGTGGTTGGTCTAAATGAGCCGTCAGAAATGGCCATAAAGGTATTTCCAAACCCAACTACAGGGATAGTGTTTGCAGAAGCGAGCAATGGAGGAAACCTTACTGTTGAAGTAACTGATTTACTCGGCAAAAGAGTGTGGTTTACGGCCAACAAAACCGGAAGAATCGAGATTGATCTCAATGATGAGCGAAATGGAGTATACCTTGTGAAGATTACTTCCGGAAGCGCATCAACTACTTCAAGAGTGGTGCTTAGAAAATAAGCAAAACGAACTTATATATAAAGCCCTCTGTTCCGGCGAACAGAGGGCTTTTTTATTGCCACCTGATTCTATCCTTTCAGACAAAGAGTGCCGGCATCTGTTCTTTTAGTGTTTTGCCGTATTCGCTGAATGACTCAAACAATTCGTCAATACATGCTAGTTCGAAGTACTTTGTTTGGACAACATCCGTTCGAAACTCAGTACTTATTACCTGTGCCAAATCAAAAGGAATTACTTCCACATCTTGTTGCAGTGAATGGTTGGTTTCTCCGTAGGATGAACAAATTCCTGCTCCAAAAACTTTACGTCCATTTTCCCGAATTAACCCAAACTCAATGGTAAACCAGTACAGGCGTTGCAATTCTTTTACCACCTGTGGCTCATCAATATACTCTACACCAAGTTTCCCAAAATCCTGCATAAAGGATGAGAACTTTCCGTTCGCCAGTAAAGGAACGTGCCCGAATATATCGTGAAACATATCTGGCTCTTCGAGGTAGTCCAATTGATGGGGCTTCCGAATCCATGTTGAGGAGGGAAATTTTTTGTTGGCCAAAAGCAAAAAGAAATCTTCCACTTCAATAAGACCTCGTACCACTTCGATACTCCACCCTGTGAGTTGATTTAATCTGTAATTCAGATCTATGAAATCAGGAATGAAAAACTCATTTAATGCAGGGTACAAAATATCTAAACACTCTATGTATTCAGAGCACCCTTTGGTTTCCAAATTTGCCTCCTGACGAGAGAATAATGCTCGCCACACTTTGTGGTCTTCGTCAGTGTAATTTTTATAAATCTGCTTCATAGTACAACAAAAAAAGCCCGGCTTTCGTCAATCGTATTGATCTTGAAAACCGGGCTGATTATAATTTCGTTCAGGGCAATTACTAGCCAGTTCCGGTTTGTCGGAATAGAATGGTATAGTAATATGTCCTGTTCATTTTCATCAGTGTAAAACTAGTTGTAAAATACTTAAGTATAACCGCTGAAAGCTTAGGTGTTGCAGTTGATCATGCTCGATGGCTGGGACATACACGTTTGATTAAACCAGTTGGTTTTAGATGATTTGGATGTTGCCCCTGATTTTCGTCTGGGACAAATAGCCAATCTCCGGTTAATAATTTAGGTGATATAAAGCTCTTAGCCTGTTAAATAACTCCTTCGCTTCTCCATAACTCAGGGTTTGTTGTCCATCTGAAAAGGCTTCTTCAGGGGTATGGTGTACTTCCAGAATTACCCCGTCGGCTCCTGCAATTACACCTGCCTGAGCCATCTTGCCAACATGCTTTCGGATGCCAATTCCATGAGAAGGATCTACAACAACGGGTAGATGTGATTTTTCTTTGAGAATGGGAATGGCGTTAAGATCTAGGGTGTTTCTGTAGGCTTTTTCAAAAGTTCGGATACCCCGCTCGCAGAGAATGATCCGTTCATTTCCATTGGAAAAGACGTATTCGGCACTCTGTAATAGCTCGTCGATCGACCCACTAATTCCGCGTTTCAACATTACAGGCTTATCTATTTTGCCTAGTTCATCCAGGAGGTTAAAATTTTGTGAGTTTCTCGCGCCAACCTGAAAAATATCTACGTAATCAAGCATTGGTTCTATCTGCGAAACTTGCATAACTTCCGTAATAATCTTGATGCCGTTTTTCCTACAATGGGAGTGAAAGACTTTTAACCCTTCCAGACCTAAACCACGGAACGAATAAGGGGAACTTCTTGGCTTATACACACCGCCACGCATAATTTTCACATTGTTTGCAACCAGAAAGGCCACTGTGCTTTCAATTTGCTCCTCGTTTTCAATAGAACAAGGCCCGGCCATAATTGCAAGCTCGCTATTGCCGCCAATTGTAACATTGTCTCCGAGAGACACTTCGGTTGGATTGAGTTTCCATTTCCCTGAAACAAGCTTGTAGTTGTCGGTCACCCTGTGTATATCCTTAATTCCTGGCATAGAACCAATTGTCCGAATATCGAAATTGGAGCTGCCCGTGGCTACCAGATATTGCTGAAACTGGGTCTTTACCAGAATGCTGTTGTAACCAACATTTGCAATCGCCTGGTCAAGCTCTTTACGCTGTTGTGAGCTAATGTTCTGTTCTAGTTGAATGATCATTTTTTTCCGTGTTTTATCTCGTGGATAAATGAGTGAATTTGTTCCGGCAGACTTCCAGATTTACTAATGGCTTTAATAAAAGCACTTCCAATAATAACTCCGTCTGCAAATTGACTGGCGCGCTTATATGATTCATGGTCACTAACACCAAAACCAAGTTGCACAGGGTTAGACAAGTCTAGATTTTTTAGTCTGCTGCTGTAATCTGTTAGTGCGGTAGTAAGTTCTCCACCGGTTGTTCCATGGTTGGAAATGGCGTAGAGGAAGCCAGATGAGGCGTTATCAAGCTCCTTTATTCGTTCATCGGAACTCGAAGGGGTAACCAAAAATGAGCAGCACAAGCCGTATTCGTCAAACGTTGATTTACAAACTTGATGGTATTCGGGAAGGGGCAAATCAGGTAATATTAAGCCATCGACACCTGCCGTAGCGGCCTGTTTTGAAAACTTCTCTACCCCATACTGCAGAACCTGATTGTAGTATCCCATCAGTACAATAGGTATTTGGGAATGTTTTCTGGCCTCTGAAATTTGATCAAATAAAAGGTCAAGAGACATACCGTTTTTAAGGGCAACGGTGCTGCTTTTTTGAATTGTTGGGCCGTCTGCGAGGGGATCAGAGTAGGGCATCCCAACTTCGATAATATCCACTTCGTTTTTGTCGAGTTCTTTGATTACTTCTACGGTGCTATCTAACCTGGGGTAGCCAGCGGTAAAATAGATGGTTAGCTTGTTTGTGCTTTTCGCCTGAAATGTATGTTGCAGTCGATTAATTGTGTTGGTTATCATAACTGGTAATGTTTCATATAAGTGGCCATGTCTTTGTCTCCTCTTCCGGATAGATTCACTACAATGGTATCATTCGAATTCAGTTCTATTTTTCCAAGCGCCGCCAGTGCATGAGCGCTTTCAAGAGCAGGAATAATTCCTTCTACCCTGGTTAATTCCAGGGCGGCTTCAAGTGCTTCAGAATCTTCTACCGCGAGAAACCTGGCTCGATTGGTTTGGAAAAGGTGTGCGTGTAACGGACCAATACCCGGATAATCCAATCCGGCCGAAATAGAATATGGTTCAATTATTTGTCCGTCTGCAGTTTGCATAAGCAGAGATTTACTCCCATGTAAAATACCCTCGGAACCAACTGCCGAGGTAGCAGCCGTTTTGCCTGATTTTATTCCGTGTCCAGCTGCTTCACAAGCATATAGCTTTACACTTTCGTCGTTGAGATAATGATAGAACGCTCCGGCGGCGTTACTACCACCTCCTACGCAAGCTACAATAGCATTAGGCAACTCGCTCCCGGTTTTTTCTAGGAGCTGTTTACGCATTTCCCTGCTTATAACGGATTGCAGTTGTGCGACAATATCCGGATACGGATGAGGGCCAACTACCGAACCAATAATGTAATGGGTGTCGTGTGGATTGGCAATCCAATCTCGAATAGCCTCATTGGTGGCATCCTTAAGGGTTTTAGATCCGGAAGTTGCTGCCACAACCTCCGCTCCAAGCATTTTCATGCGGGCTACGTTGGGTGCTTGTCGCGCGATATCTACTTCACCCATATATACAATACATTGCAAATTCATAAGGGCGCACACGGTTGCGGTGGCCACTCCATGCTGTCCCGCACCTGTTTCGGCAATAATTCTGCTTTTCCCAAGGCGTTTGGCAAGTAAAATCTGTCCAATTGTATTATTGATTTTATGCGCTCCTGTGTGATTAAGGTCTTCCCTTTTAAGAAAAATCCGGGCTCCGTACTTTTCCGATAAGTTCCTTGCAAGATATAGAGGTGTAGGTCTACCTACATAGTCTGCCAGTAACTGTTCAAACTCGGACTTAAAATCGGCAGAGGCCAGAATTTCTTTATAGGCTTCCCGAAGTTCTAACACATTATTATAGAGCAACTCGGGCACGTATGCACCTCCGAATTTCCCGTAATACCCTTCCTTATTTACGCTATACATGATCTAATTAATTCAATGTCTTTTAATCCTGGTTTTAATTCAAATCGGCTATTTATATCAAAGCCAACGCATTTAGGGTGGATCGTAGCGGGGTTTAATCTCAGGTGTTCAGGACCAACTCCTCCACTTAACAGAAATGGCGTATTGCCTTTGTACCGGTTGAGCAAGTCCCAGTTAAAAGTATAACCATTCCCCCCGGCGAGTGGCCCTTTTGCATCAAACACCGCACGCTCAATGTCGTAGGCAGATACGCTGGAAAAATTGAAATGCTCGTCAATTGAGAATGCTTTCCACACCTTTACGCCTAAGTCAGCAACATTTTTAGAAAAGCCTGTACTTTCCTGACCGTGAAGCTGTACAACGTCTAGCTGAAATTGGTCGATTCGCTCCTTGATAATGGACAATGGAGCATTTACAAAAACTCCTACCTTTCTGGTGTTTGGAAGTGAGATTTTATTTACTGTTTCTGGTTCCAGAGTGCAGTTTCTTGAGGAATAATCATAAAATATAAATCCCACAAATTCTGGACTTAACTCGGCCAGGTCTTGTAAATTCTCGCCGTTATTTATACCGCAAACCTTAAGCATACGTATGGAGGCATTTTTCAATTTGCTTGATAAATGCCCGGCAGGCCTTTTCTGGCTGGGGAGCCGCCATAAAACGTTCGCCAATCAGGAAACCATCAAAGCCCGCTTCACGAAGTCGCAATAAGGTTTCAGGCGAGTCGATACCACTCTCGGCAATTTTCACCGCGTCTTTGGGAAGATCGGAGAGCATTTTTATGCTGCGATCTATATCCACTTTAAACGTGGTCAGATCTCGGTTGTTGATACCAACCAACACGTTGCTTTTTGGAAGTTTTTCTAATTCGGCTTCTTCATGCAACTCCAGCAGCACCTCCATTCCCAATTTCACAGCAAGTTCGCTGTATTCCTCTATATGTTCTTTGGTCAATAATCTGGCAATTAGTAAAACGGCATCAGCTCCTATGGATCGAGCTTCATGAATTTGATAAGAATCAATGATGAAATCCTTTCGCAGAATTGGACAGTAGTTTAATTTTCTTGCCAATCGGAGGTCTTCGTCGGTCCCTCCAAAATAAGGTTCGTCTGTAAGGATAGATAAGGCAGATGCCCCCGACTGCATATAGCCCAATGTAATCTCATCTACACTGGCGTATTTATTAATGTAACCCTTGCTTGGGGATTTCCTTTTAAACTCAGCAATGATTCCTGACTTGTCAGGCCGTTTTATGTACTGGCTCAAACTAACGCAGGGGGCGTTGTAATGAATACTCTCTTTCAACAAAGCCAGAGGGAACATTTCCTTTCGCCTGTTGACGTACTCTGTTTTGGTTTCCGCAATTTTATCAAGAATGGTCATGATCTTTTATGTTCTAGTTGGTCAATAGTCTGTTAAGAGTTTGTTTTGCTTTGCCACTTTCAATGGTTTCTCGTGCTATTTCAACGCATTCGCTAATTTGTTTAGAAGGCTCAAAGCAACGTATGGCCAGACCTGCGTTTACACTCA
Organism: Parvicellaceae bacterium; assembly: GCA_965267315.1. Lineage (GTDB taxonomy): Bacteria > Bacteroidota > Bacteroidia > Flavobacteriales_D > Parvicellaceae. Next base: position 638,465 of record OZ253949.1, on the reverse strand, counting down.
CTACTTGCGTTTGTTTTTGTGTTCCATGTCCTGAAACTATTTCGTGGAATAATCCTGCAGCTTCTTGGATAGTGCTTCCCCCATGAAGTTCTTCTGGTTCTATGGAATCAAATCCTAAATCCGATGGAGAAAGCAGTAGGTCTGTTTCCGTACCCATTAGTTTGAATGGCGCGGTAAGCGTTGCTTCATCGTATCCATCTATGCTATGAACCACTGCAAATTGGTCGCGGTCCTGTTCGAGAATATACTTGTATTTACGGGCGATACTTAAGTTAAATACACCTGCAAGTTGGTGAGATGGTTGTGCCGGATTAACGAGAGGACCTAGTAAATTAAAGAAGGTTTTCAATCCAATTTCTCTGCGAATTGGCGCAACATGTTTCATGGCCGGATGGAATAGGGGAGCATGTAAAAAGCAGATGTTCGTCTGATCAAGTTGTTTTTGTAATACATCCTGATTTGTACTGAAACCATATCCGAGTTCCTCCAACACATTAGACGAGCCACAAAGAGATGAAACACCATAGTTTCCGTGTTTTATCACCTTATAACCGGACGCAGCAACCACTACGGCCGAGATCGTTGAAATATTAAATGTGTTTTTTCCGTCTCCACCTGTTCCGCACATGTCAATGGCATGAGCAGCATCTAAACTTATCGACTTACACAACTCCAGAAGCGCATCTTTGAATCCTCTTAACTCATCGATCGCGATTTCCTTCATGTTGTACGCGGAAATGAATGCCGCTGTTTGTAGCTCCGGCACTTCACCGCTGCCAATGCGAATCAACGTTGAATAAGCTTCCTCATAGCTAAGAGGAATATGGTTGTATGTCTTTTCCAGTATTTTTTTCATGATCTTTTTGGTTAGATGGATAACCAGTTTTGGATTATTTGCTCGCCGCATGGTGTAAGTACAGATTCAGGATGAAATTGCACGCCTCTTACATCAAACGTTTTATGACGGATGGCCATTACACAATCGTCGTGAGATTTTGCAATGACCTCTAAATCTTTACCAAGAGATTTTTCATCCACCGCCCAGGAGTGGTATCTACCTACTTCAGTCTGATCTGGTATTTTATTAAACAGAGGGTCGTTGGAGGTTACAGACAAAGTTGTTGACACACCGTGATGAACTTTCTCCAAATTCAAAAGAGAAGAACCATAAACTTCTGCGATGCCTTGCATACCGAGGCATACTCCAAGGATGGATTTACTCGAACCATACTGTTCAATGATCGATTTCATAATCCCGGCTTCAGATGGAATTCCTGGTCCGGGAGAGAGAAGAATCTTATCATAATTTTTGCAGGCTTCTACTGCAATAGCGTCGTTTCTTTTTACCTCCATAACCCCACACAAGTGTTTTCGCACATATTGCACCAGGTTATAGGTAAAGGAATCGTAGTTGTCAATTACTAAGAGCTTCATTTCATGTCCTCCGCTTTTTGAACAGCCATTCTTAAAGCACCAACTTTATTGTCTACTTCCAGAAGTTCGGATTCGGGTTCGGAATCTACTACCACTCCTGCACCGGCTTGATAGTGTAGTTCATTTCCAACGCTTAGCATGGAACGTATCATGATGGCGTGGTTGAGATTACCATTGAGTTCAACGAAACCAATCCCTCCTCCATAGAAGTTACGTGATACAGGTTCCAGCTCATCTATCAGTTGCATAGCGCGGTATTTTGGTGCACCCGAGAGTGTTCCTGCCGGGAAGCTCTGGCCAAAAACATCAACTGGCCGAAAATCCGAAGGCAATTTCCCTTCCACTTCAGACACCATATGTATAACATGGCTATACAGGTGAATTTCACGAAAAGCAGTTACGTTCACATCTGTTGCTACTCTTCCAAGATCATTTCTGGCCAGGTCGACCAGCATTACATGTTCTGAATTTTCTTTGGTATCGGATTTCAGTTTATCGGCGAGGACTAAATCTTCTTCGTAGTTGCCTGTACGTTTGTAGGTTCCGGCTATGGGATTGATGATGGCTTTGTGATTGTTAATTTTTACCTGTGCCTCGGGCGAGGATCCAAATATTTTGTAGCTCCCCATGTCGAAGTAAAACAAATAAGGAGAGGGGTTTATGGAGCGGAGCGCACGATAAACCTGAAACTCGTCTCCGCTAAACTTGCGATAAAATCTTCGGGAAACTACCATTTGGAAAACATCGCCCCGGCGACAATGAGCCTTTGCCTTTCTCACTTGATTTTTAAATACCTCAGGTTCGGTGTAGCTTGATTCTTCACTTTCTGTTCGGAACGGGTATGAGGTAAAACGAGCAGAATTGACCCTGGATACCAACAGTTCAAGTTGTGACTCGTCCGTTTCGGAAAGAAACTCTGTAAAAGTGATTTCATTTGAGAAATGATTAATGCTGATTACAAACCGGTAAAATGAATAGTGCATTAATGGAATACTGGCGTTTAATGGTTTTTCCCTAAACTCAAGGTCTTCAAAGAATGTGGTTGCATTGTAGTTGGTGTGTCCGAAAACAGCGGATAATGTGTCGGTATCTGTTATCTCAAATCGATTGACAAACTCATGGAAGCGGTCTGCAACATTTTCGGTTGAAAATATTTCTACCTTGTCCATATCAATCATCACCTGATTGGTGCTGACTTTAAAACTGGCAATTGGGTTCAGACAGATATACGAGTGCGATCGCTCACGTTTCTCGTTGAGGTTGCTTTCTAGTAGGATCGCGTTCGGATAGAGGTCGCGAAGCTTCAAATAGATACTTACCGGGGTGAGCGTATCTGCCAGTATGCTGTGTTTGTTTGTTTTCAGTTTCATTTCTCAAAAAAGTTTAGGCAACAAAAAAGGGCTTGTCGTTTTCGACAAGCCCTTTAATATTTTGTTACAACATAGCTCTGCCTACTCACGATTACCGTCGTAAGAAGACCACCACCAGTTGTTATTTAAAATCATCTTGTTCATCTGTTCGATGCAGTTACAAATGTAAGGTCATTTTCAAATGACTTGCAAGTAAATTCAGAAAATATTTATCACCGACGTATAAATTGGACTGGCCAGGGCACGCTGAGAGCCCTAGATCTAGTCAGCATATCTGCTAAGAACTTTCTCGATTCGCATCACCTTCTCTCCCTTACAATATGGCAGTCTGCAAAGTGTTGATTCGTTGCATGATCCATTCCATTGGTAGTCGAGTTCGCCAGAAACCAAGATGCCAATGACCTTATTTGTTGCAAAATCGAAAACAGGTGAACCGGAGTTCCCTTGAAAAGCATCCAGAGAGGTATAAAAATATTGTGTGTGAGAATTATCAACTATGGTTGCGTTTAGCGCTACTTTTTGCGGAATACCCATCGGGTAACCGATCATATACACCATTTTTCCTTTGGTCGCTTCAGACGAGCGCGACCATTCGAGCACCGGACGATTAAAACCGCGATCGACTTGAAAAACCGCGACATCCATATTTAATTGTTGTGTAAGCAATTTAGTTGGAAGGTAAATGTCATTGGCATGAACAAAAATATCTACGGTTCCTGTTGTATTAATAACTTCAAAGCCAAAGATTACCGCGTATTGATCCAATGTGGCCGTGTAAACGTGATTTGCTGTTGCCATCGAGGAGTCTCCAATGATAAATGCGGTTCCTACACCCACAGCAGGTTGGTTAAAAAACGCTTCATCGGGACAAAGACCATAACGCTTACCAAGAGTCCGGGTGCTGGTAAGCTTAAATAAGCTGTCCGATATGGGCTGAAGATGCTCTTTCAAAATTACCATTCCAACTGAAGTACGTTTGTCCAGAATGCTTTTAGCCCATAATGCAGTTGGATTTAAGTGAAGCGGTTCTATTCGGCTGTCGTATTGAGATGGCCCAAGAGCAAGACGTTTAGGAGTGTCTTCCGAAGGGTCGATGTTAACACGCGCAGGTTGTGGTTGGTTTTGCCCGGAAGAGCCTTGATTAGAGACATTGTCCTCAGTTTCAGGGTCGACAATAATTGCTTCCTGAATTGCTTCCTGTTCTTCTACCTGATCAATAATAATAGCCGGCGCAAATTGCTCAAATACCTCTTTACCGGCGTCTTTCAAGCTTTGTTCAATTATCTTTTGAATGGCCTTTTCATTGAATTCGGATTGCGTATTGGTACTGTTCTCAAAGTAATTGTGCATTTCAAGTTGCTGGTGGAATTTTTCAAATTCATCCTGATCCAAATCAAATTGGAACTCTTCGTCCAAATTGGACGGATCAAAGTAGATTGAGTCTGACAGTTGGAACTCATTCATTAGGTTCATTGTGTCCATTGGCACAAGGATATAGGTAGTGGTATCTAGCTTCTGCCCAAATGCGACGGATACTCCGGTCAGGAATAAAACTATGGAAAGCCAAAAACGCATCAGTTCATTCGGGGCTTGTTATGCAGTTTCAGAATTGGTATATCCAGAACAACTCCCGCTCCAACGAATATCGATTCCGATAGTTTTGCCTCACCGTTGGCATCAAACGACTTGAGCATAGGGCCATACTGGGCTCCGATTTGGAAAGACAAAGGTGTTTTTCTAAAACCATGATTGTAGTAGAGACCAGGTGAAAAAACAGAGTGAAACCCAAAATTCTGCAGATTCAATAAAGTGGTGTCGTTGTTGAATCTGAATCTGGTCATAGCGGCCAGGTCAATAATAGGTACGAACAGGCCGTTGGAACTACCATTTTTCTTTGATCCCCAGGCAAAACTTAAGCCAACTGGAGCCGTAAATGCGGCACTATTCAGAACTTGTTTCCTTGCCGGAGTTGTAAACTCGTGCCCAAACACGATGCCCGGATAGCTGTTAAGGGAGATGTCGAAGATGGCGTCCCTCTTTATTGAATAACTTCCAACCGGCAAAGCTATGTTTTCAATGGCTGATTTTACCGCCTCAGAATCCTCTGCCACTGCCAGGTCATTAATAAAATGAATGAGTTTAAGAATGTTGGGGTCTATTTTCCAGTCGAATCTGGTAGATAACGTTGAAATATAATGGATCGCTACATCCTGAAGTGACGAGATGAGCTTTTCAACCTCCTTTGCATTCTTTTTTCTATCCTTCTTTTTCGGATAAATCAAAGCGATTACTTTTTTGTGGGCGATGTCCCTAACCTGCATGGCTACATCGGCAGCTTGAGAAGCCGTAAAAACGTTTATTTCATCTATTTGAAAGCTGACCAATTTTGTTTCCAGGCCAGACGTTAACGTGGCAATGGAAACACCACAATAATAATCTACCAGTAGTTCCTGAAATAAGGGGTCATTTTTCAAGGATTGGATTTTACCTAAATCCACCAGTGTTGTTGACCAACTTAGATTTGGGTGCATAATTAAGGAACTGAGGCTTGATCTGAGCAACTTCAGGTTCGCGAGCAGATTGGCTTGAGCCACGTTAGCGGGGTCAGCGATCTTAGAGTAATGGCCGATAATTCCGTTTAATTCTTTCAGAACAACCGTTGCGGCTTCTTTCGTCTTTTCTTTGGCGGTTTCCACCGGCACGGCCGCTCCCGCTGGAACGGATGTTTTCTCAATGTACTCCAACACATCTAGCCATTCATCAGCATTCCGAATAAAATTATCGTTACTCATTTTGGTTAGGAAAGCCAGTAAATCCCGATCCAGATTGACTTTCTCCGGTGTAATTTGCGTGACAATTTCCAGTGCTTTAATAATAGCGGTTGCGTACTTCTTTTTACCCAGGTCGTAAACAACGTCGTTGCCAGATCTCGCAACGGTTAAGTAGTCTTTGGCTCGTTCTTCAAGATTTATCCTGCTGCTGTCCCTGAGCTTAAATGACATACCTCCCGGCACATTAATAACCGTACTTTCCAGGAACAAATGATCCATAAGTGTGTCTCCTACTTCTACCAGTTGTTCGGTAAAATCAATAATATCTTCAACGAATTCATGTACCGTATCTAATGATACTTGTTTATTTAACCGATTCGCTTTGCGAATACTCTCTGCTTTTGAAGAAATCCCTTCCATGGCTCCTCCAAGTTGCTGAAGAAGCGAGCAAATAAATTTGGCTTCTTCTAAAATTTCCTCTGTGAGCTTGTCCGCTTTAGTAGGAGGAATGGATCGCATAAACGATTGAAGTACATTTTCCAGATTCATAGACGTCAGACCTGTGGCTGTCCGTTTTATCTTGAAATCAATATCATAGTACTTTATATTCTGTTGATGGAGCATACCAATGTAGCATAAGTAGAAGTTTACTTCAGAGCTATAATTTGAGAGGAACTCCTGCCCTGCAAACTTTGTTTGACCATTTTCAATAATGGACAAACTGTGAGCAATCATGGAAGCCAGGTGGATAGCATTTGCCAGGTTGTGCTTAACATAATTGTCATCTTTTTTCCATCGTAGTAGGTTTGGACTAGACTCCAAAATTTTGAAATAGTCAAGAGGGTGTTTTAGGGATGAAAGCTGGGGAATTAACTCTAGTGCCTCAAAGGCGAATGCCAGATCAGGATTGGAGTTTATCAAATTTCGTACACGAGGCGTAGACTGAAGTTCAACAGCGTTCTCCAACATAGAACTCAAGTCGTCTTCGATGTACTGCTTAATCTCATGGGTGAAATTGGGAATCTGATTAGCGTTAAAGCTTTTCAAATAATCAGTGGTTCTTGGAAGTAGCACTTTAAATTCAGCCAGAGGATCTGTTTCTCCACCATGATTTAACCACTCCTGAACCTTCCCAATGACATTATTTGTTAGTTCCGCTTTAATACGATCAACAAGAAAACGGCTCAGCTCTTCCATAACCATGGCAATGTCAAAATCGCCCCCGATAATAGGAATAGACTTTTCAATAGAGGATTGATAGTTTAGTTGGGCAAAGGCATCATTGGTGCTGTTTCGCAGCAAGTCGTATTTACTTATAAAGTTTCTGGTAATTTGAGAGAGGTATAGATTGTTAGCACCCATATACACCGTATCTATCCGTCCGAAGATTTGGCTATCCAGTTGAAACAGTTTCGCATGATAGCGGTTACGTCTGTTATAAACTGCATCTCTTTTTACTTTGTGGGTGTCACCATAGGCTTTAGCTTCTTCCGCTGATGGTAGTTTTAGGTTAACCCCGCTCAGTTCGTGGCTTTTCAAATCGGTTTTGGCAATCTGTAATTCGTTTTTCAGGAAATTGAGCGAATCTGTGGCGTCATAGGTCTTTTTACTCATCGCGGCAACCTGATCTTCAGTCATATACGACTGTAAAATAGAAATGACAATCCGCCGATCTTTAGATATCTGTTCTAGTTGCAAGGAACTTTCTATCTGGCTGTAGTCCTTTTTTAAAAGGTCAATCAAATGGGCAGCATCGCCCGCCACCGGAGCGTTTCTTTGAGCATGAATGCAAAAAGGGAAAATGAATAGAAAAACAAATAAGATAACGCCTGGTATTCGCATAGAAGCAAATACTGTCCTTTCAGATGAGCAGTACATGGTTAGAAGTTTTGGTTTTGCGGTTTAAATGTATCAAAATATTGATACTCTGGCTACTAAAACCGAAAACCTAAGGCCGGTGATCTTTAGTTATTGATCACCGCAATGCATTTCAGTTCAATGCAGATTGGAGACGGTAAAGCGTTTACTTCTACTGTAGTTCGGCATGGTTGGGCATCTTTAAAATACTCCGCATAAACACGATTATACGTTTTGAAGTCGCGTTTCATGTCTGTTAGAAACGTGGTCACGTCAACCAGGTTTTCCCATTTAGCACCGGATTCCTCTAAAATCATGCGAACATTGTCGAATACCGAACGACATTGAGCTTCAAAATCAAAGGTTTCGTAGTTGCCATTTTTATCATATTTGAGACCGGGGATATTTGCTTCTTCACTACCAGATCCGGCAGCTCTTGGGCCAACACCACTAAGAAACAGCAAGTTCCCTACTCGTCGCGCATGTGGGTATAAACCCATTGGTTTTGGTGCGTTCTTGGAATCAATTTTTTCAGACATGAGGTAAAGGTAAAGCTGAAAGATGAAATGTGAAAGTGGAAACCTGAAACGCGAAAAAGAAAAGTTATACTTACCTGATAAGGGCTTTTACATTTTCTGGGTTCTACTTCAGCTTTACTGCTACTTACTCAAGATTTTCACTTCGATTCGCCGGTTTTTATCTCGGCCCCAACGGTATTTGTTTGGTGCAATTGGATTGGCGTCTCCAAAGCCGGCATGGGTGAGCCGGTCGGAAGCTACTCCCTGAGTAACAAGGTACTCGTAAACCGCTTTGGCTCTGTTTTGAGAAATAATTAGATTTTTTTCAGGGATACCGGAACGATCCGTATAACCACCGATTTCCAATTTGATACCTGGATGTTGTTGCAGTAGCGTCACCAGTTCATCTAGTTGCTGACGGTTGGTGTCGTTGATATGTGTCATATTCGGCTCAAAAACAACTTTTTCCAGCACTACGCTCGTGCCTATCTCGTACGACGGAAGCCCTGTAAACGATAGTTGTTCTTTCTTTTCGTAGGGGGCTCGGTAATCTGCAGGCGTTGCTTGTTTAGTTGTATCTGCTGCTTCGTCAACCAGCTTGTCCATCGAACCAGTATTCTTGTGCAGTATGGTAACCTCAATTCTCCGATTGGCTGCACGGCCATCTTTGGTTCTGTTCGTATACGCTGGTTTGTAATGACCATAACCCTTATAGGTAAGCCTCTCCGATTCTATGCCTTGCTTGATCAGATAGTCATAAACGAATTTGGCTCTTTGGGTAGAAAGGGTCTTGTTGACGGAAGCTTTGCCAGACCGATCTGTATGGCCGCCAATTTCAACTCGTAAATCCGGGCTTCGTCTCAAAGCTTCCAGCAGATACTGAATTTCTTTATTGCTTCCGACGTTAGGTAGCGTTGTTTTATTTGGACCGAATTTTACCTTTTCCATTATCATAATGGTACCCACGGGAATTGCTTCCGGAACGATGGCCAAATGTTCAACTGTTAAATGAAGCATTGAGCTGTCGATGATTTCAGGCATTGGAGGGCAAATTCTATTTCCTTGTTCATCAGTGATCATAAACTCAGGATAGGGTTCGAAGTCGCGAATGTTCTCCCGAATCTTATTGTATCTCGGACTGGTATTTGCACCATCTGTGCCTAAGTCCCAATAGGCAGTAGCATCAAGATCCGACATGCCACAGAATTGTTTCAGGATAACAGCAGAAATAAACCCGGATGCGTGCCAACCATTCCAACAGTGCAAATACACTGGTCCAACGCTATCATTTGTAGCACTCTCATAAACCATTTTCAACATCTGGTAAATGTGGTCTTTGTCGTAGTAATCGTACTGCTCGTATCGCATTTGATTTACGCCCCCGTTGTCGCAATTGCAGGTGTGTGATACCGGCGCGTCTTCAAAATTGGTTCGGTACAAATAAACGGAAGCGGAGAAGCCCTCTTCGCACAAGTTGTCTATTCCATCTGCTGGCAAAGGGTTGCTGTTTTTTCTTTTTTTCGTTTCATGGAAGTAGTTATTTGCTCCACCACGATACGCCACACCATGTAGAATTGGCCGGAGATTTCGGGTGCCATATAGTTCGTCAAACCCCTTGCCCCAGTTATCAGTAACCTTGTACATTAAATCGGTCTCTTTGTACCGACCCTTAAAATATTCCGGAGTTGGAAGTGTCGCAATAGTGCTCGAATCCTGAAAGTCAAAGTCAGGGGAAAAGGTATATCTGGGATCGCCCAGATGGATCAACGAGTCCAATCGGAACTGGACAGAATCCATTTCCACACCCCCGGAATCCGCTTTTGCAGTATTAGTAGAATCGCCTGGTTCTTGCGCACAGAGTGCAACCAATGGCATATAAATCAATCCAAGAATAACAATAATGTACTTCACACTTTAAAATTACGGCGGATGAGCGGCGTTTGTTCTACCAACTCCATTAATTATTCACAGTAGACTTATCAAAAATCCAACCGTTTTATTGTGGAGACTGTTTGTATAACGCAAATTTGAGGAACAATTACAATTTGATCAGAACTTCTTTATTATCTGTCGGATGGAATTATAATATCCGCGCCCAAATAGGTTTAAGTGTACCAAAAGTGGATATAGCTGACACAACTCTACTCTTGATTCCCAATTGCTTTCCAAAGGATATACGGTTTGATAAACTTGATAAAACCGGTTGTCGAATCCACCAAAAAGCAAACTCATGCCCAGATCCATTTCCCGATGCCCAAAGTACACCGCGGGATCAATCAATACTGGTTCGCCCTTGTCGTTAACCATGTAATTACCGTTCCATAAATCTCCATGGAGCAAGGCGGGAGGTTCATCTGGAAAGATGGACGGTAGTTCAAGGTATAGCGCTTCAAAGTTTTTGAGATCAGAATGGTTTAACAGACCTTCGCCGAAAGCTCTTTGAGCCAACGGCCTCAATCGTTCTTCGGTATAGAATTTCGGCCAGCCATAATGTTTCGAGTTGCTTTGTTGAAGTGATCCGATATAATTGTTTAAGTCTGCGCCGAATTTGTTGGCTGGTTGACGGTGAAGGTCGGCTAGCTGTGCTCCAAAATTGTCCCAGAAGTTTGGAGATCGCTGTGTCGACTCAATGTACGCAAGTACCAGAAAACCTACTCCGCCGGACGCACCAAACCCAATGGGTTTTGCAACATCGATTGTATTTGTAGCAGCTAATTTCTGCAATCCAATGTACTCTGCTTCGAACATTCCTGGAAAACGAGATTCGGAATTCAGCTTTACGCAAAAGTTCCCCTGGTTGGTAGCCAGGCGATAAACATCGTTGATGTCTCCGCCTGAAAGGCTCGTCATCCCAATTATCGTAGCATTTTCACCGATGCACTTTTTAAGTTCAGAAGTAACCAGAGATGGATCAACACGCATCAATCCGCACGTTTTTTAACCTTACCAATGTTGTATCTGGCTTTGCTGTTTTTATGAATAGGATTGTAGTAAAATTTGTAGGTGAGCATTATTTCATGAGAACCGCTATGTGCGGATGAGATTTTTGAAATCCCCAAATCGTAGGCATAATTAAGATATAGTTCATCGTATATTTTAACACCGGCAATTAGTGAAATTGCATCTTTCCAACGGTAGCCGATTCCTCCTTTTACAATATCTACATATTCATAAACTACCTGAGCATTTATACCAATAGGATTTCCCTTCAGATAATCAACAATCAGAGCGGGTTGAATGGAACCATTGGTGGCCACTGGAATCCACCCGCCGGTTTGCAAATAATAATGTCTTTCTATTGGAGTGTTTGCACCTGAGGCATAGTCTAACTTTGGGGATAGTAAATTGAGTGCTGACAAACCGAAATAAAAATTGTCTGCATACAACAGCGTACCAAAATTAGCATTGAACGCACCATCCTTACCGGTTGCACCCGGAATAAGGTTGTCGGTTGAATGATACAACTGCACCCGATCAGCCAGCAGTCTGTACTGCGTATAGGATGCCGAGGCGCCAAACGAGAGTTGCATCGACTCACTTAGTTCAACGTGATAGGCATAGGCAAGACTTGCACCGAAATTTCCGAGTATGCCGTTGCGATCGTTATAGAAATGACCACCAAACCCGGAGGGTGTTCCATCTACTCTGGAATGAGTGGAAAGTAACTGCGTACTCGGCCCGTTTTCAAAACCAAGCCATTGGGATCGATGTTGCACGGTGAAGTCCCAATAGTATTCAGACCCGGCAAAAGCAGGATTTACAACGAACGGGTTTAATCCGTACAAGGAGTAAACCGGGAGCTGCTGTGCAAACCCCTGAAGTGCGCAAAAAATAACTGCTATGCCTAATACTTTTTTCATTGTCTGACGATGGTTACGGTTCCGTGGAAAACACTCACGCCGTCATTGAGGTCTAATTTGTAGAAGTAGGTGGTAGCAGGCAAGCCATTTCCGTCCCACGATCCATCGTAATCAGTTGCAGAGAACACCTCTGATCCGTTTCGATTCATTACAACTACTGTACATCCCGGAAATTCATCCAATCGATCGATCAGCCACGTATCGTTGTTACCGTCTCCGTTAGGTGTAATAGTGTTGGGGATGAACAGGTTTTCAGCACATTTTATTACCGTTGCTTCATCGGATGTTTGACATACGCCATTATCTACGGTAACTGAGTAAGTTCCGGAAGTACTTACCTCAATACTTTGTGTTGTTTCTCCGGTAGACCATGTGTAGCTGTTTCCTCCTGGCCCCGCATCTAATGTTGCTGTTTCAGAACCACAAATTTCCTGATCATCACCTAAATCGATAATTAGCCCGGCCTGACTAATCTCTATCGTATCACAAATAAAACGGCCGCCTGTTTCAACTTGCAGGGTATATGTTCCCTGGCTATTAACTGTAATGGAGGATGAGGTTTCCCCGGTAGACCATTCGTAAGTTCCCGAAAGGGTAGTGGACAGTTCTATTGTCTCATCATCGCAAATAGTTGTGTCATTACCTAAATCCAGTTGTGGATTGAACTGACAGGCTTTGTTGATTTTGTTGCCAATTACGATCTCTGCGTCGTGTTCTACGTTCCCGTCATCACCTGGACTGGCGCCCAGGGGTTGTCCATCGCAGCTAGATTCCTGGGTGTTGGCCACTAAACCATTCACACCGCCGACAAGAGAAATGGTAATCCCGGCAGGTGTAGACCCTCCTTTGAACCAGACCATTCCGCCGGTTCCTCCACCTCCGGGACCAAAGCAACGGTTGGGATTTGCAGAGTTAAAGACATTTCCCATATCGTCGAGGTAGGCACCGTTCCCTTCGCCACCATTCCCTCCGTTGGCTGTTACATTAAGTGTTCCTGAAAAATTATCAGCATACAGTAACACGGAGCCACCTGCTCCACCACCACTGCCGCCATCTCCAAAACCTCTTAAGCCATCTTCTCCATTACTAACAATGTGGTTGTTGTTCCCTACAATTTCATCCGCTATTAAGATGACAATACCACCACCATTTCCGGCCTTATTGTCAAAAGAGCTGTTAGAGTGTCCGGCGCCGCCGCCGCCGCCAAGAAAAATTCTTTCATTATTAATGTCCAAAGCTTTTCCTCCTTCACCGGGATAATCGCCCTGACATAAGGTAGGAGAAGGTTCATCATTTATTCCACCGATGCCACCATCGCTTATGTTCGCACCGCCTCCCCCACCAGAGTTATGATCGTTTCCGCCACCACCACCGTTGGCTAAAGCACCTCGTCCACCGTTGTTTGCGGTGTAATTTGCAATTCCCTCTCCTTTCATGGCACCATGACCCGAGGCTGCTTCATATTCGTAATCATCCAAGGTGAACAGAAAACTACAAGAGAATGGAGACTCAATATGAGTGCCTCCACGAAAGCCTTGATGAGAAACATCAATAGAATCATTTAATGTGATAGAGTTCTGGGCACGCATTACCACCACTCCTCCCGAAGAACCGTCCCAGGGTTGTGCAGTTACCTTACCATCTATAGAAATTGAATTTGCGTCAGGGAAGCTGATGAGTTGCATTCTGCCACCACTTGCATAAGAGCGCTCGGTTAGTTCAGAAAAGATCACATCATTCCCCGCCAGGTCACACACCACCACCAGTTCAAAATTTCCGGCTCCTCCATAGTTCAAAACATCACCATAGTTGTTGTTGCTGCTCATGTCTATCTGTGCCCCCTTCATTTGAATCAATAATAGGGTATCACCGATAGATAATCCGCTGCTATTTGAAACGGTAGCGGTGGCAGTGTTCGCATTAAACCCTGTAACAGGGTAGTAACCGTTCACCACACCTGATAGACTTGTTTGAGCAAGCTGACATAATGAAAGTAAACAGAAGCTAACGATTAGTGCAATCCGCATGGTTCTAATGTACTATTCCCGGCGAAAAGAGTTTCAATGAATTATATAAACGTTCGGATTTACTCAATGAACCGTTAATTTCATTTTCGTATTAGAAAATGGGCAGCATGCTCTACGTAGCATACTGCCCATCCAGAATTGTAATCGTTATTTGGCTATTGTGAGATTACTTCACAATTAGTTGAACTTCTGTTCGTCTGTTTAGTGGGTTGTCATAAAGTTCAGCCTTATCCCATGGCATGTCATCTCCAAAACCATAAGTTCTGAGCCTATCGGCGTCAACGCCCTGCTTAATGAGGAATTCCTTAACTACCTCGGCTCGGTCGTGAGACAGATCGTGATTAAACTCATCTGTACCCTGTTCATCAGTATGACCCGCGATGGCCAGTGGGGCATCAGGATGATCCTTTAACCATTTGGCCAACTGCTTGAGGTCGGCTTTCGCTTTTTCACTCATCTCGTCTTCGCCTATATCGAAGAATACCCGATCGAGTGTAATTTTAGAACCTGAAAGTAACACATCGTAATCCACAACTGTAACTACAGGTGTAACCACGGGGGCAGGAGTAAATGGTGTAACTTCTACCGCATCAATGTAATAGTACGCCTTTCGGCTGTCGTTGTCAAATTTTGAACTTAGGTCGTCTACCTTAAAGTTATCTTCAAATGCACCAATGGTTACGTGTCTTTCACCACCTTCTGCAATGAAGGTTCCGGTAATCTCAACCCATTCGTTCTTGTCTTTCACCACTTTTTTCGAACTCACCTGTGGTTTCACAGGAAGGAAAGTGTTGTCGTCCAGATTCATGTGTTCCTCACTAAAGTGGGCACCAAGACCTGCAATGGCTCTATCACTTTCTTCCGCAAGATTTACACGAAATGCAACCGTGTAGGCTTGTCCTGCTACAAGTGGTCTTTCCAGTTCGGCTTGAACGTACTCCCGGTATTTACCATATCCGATTTTTTCACCATCTCCACCTTTAATAAGGCTGGCCAGATCTAAAGCACCATCTTCATAGTGGGCAATAATTCCGGCATAGTGTTCTCCGCTAAAAGCCACCTGCTGCCCCAGGTCGTTTTCTGGCACGTTCAGGTGCGAACGGTTTTCCTCGGTGTACAGGTCGGGTGTCCCGGCGTTGGCATCGGTCCATGCGATAGCCTCGTTCGCCTCCCCGTAAGCGTTTGGTTCGTCTTCAACAAACTCAAAGTCTCCGTTGATTACCAGGTTGTTGTCTAGTTGTTGAGCTTTAACCGATGTAAGTGCCAAAGCACCCATGATCAAACTCGCTGATATAAATTTCATATTGCTCTTCATAGTTTTTGGTTTTAAAGGGTGGATTTTTCTAAACCCACTTATGTATACTCACAAACCATACCTGTGTTGATAATCAGTCGGTTATGTTTTTTTGACTTACTTTTTTGGGGAATCTTTCTACACGATTGTGGAGGTTGCCTCACTCTGCATCTTCTACGTTTACAATGATTGGTTAACTTCGGTGCCAGCAGAGTACTATGGCTAAAAATGAGATTGATCACTTGAATGAGCTGGCATGGGAATCCAGACGGAAGGATCTGAAGGCCAGCTATGAATCTTCGCTTAGTTTGCTGGAATGGTCGGAATCATTGGAATATGCCGAGGGAATAGCAGCCAGTTGCAGAACTCTTGGTTACTGCTTTTGGCGATTTTCCGATTTCACATTGTCTCTTAATCACTCTTTACGCGCCATTGATATTTATCGGGAAATCGGAGATAGAAAGGGGGAAGCCGATACGCTGAATAACATAGGTGCTGTTTACATGTTTCAAAACGATCATGCCAGGCGACTTGAAGTCAACCAGCAATGCATGGAAATCAGGGAGGAAATCGGTGATCTGGAGGGGGCGATATCGTCGGAGAACAATATTGGTGAAACGTACTTTGAAATGGATGACTACGAGAATGCGGAAAAGTGTTTTTACCGTGTTCTGGAGGCTGATCATGCTCCGAAAACGGCAAAAGCCTGGTCTTTTCATAACCTCGGTAAGGTGTGTCAGGTTCGGAAGCAATGGGACAAAGCCTTGGATTATTTTCTAAATGGCCTTAGGTTAAGTGAAGAGGCAAATTACCAGGTGTTGATCACCGAGTCGTATCTGGCCATTGTTGATCATTTTATGCGCCAACAGCTTTATGATAAAGCACTCGATCAGGCCCTAAAAGCGTTGGAAGTATCCGGAAAGATAAACGCGCGGGACGGAGAACGAATGGCGCTGTATTATTTGGCAGAGATTTATGAGGCACTTGGGAAGTTTGAAGAAGCACTGAGTTATCATAAGAAGTTCCACCAACTAGATGTGGAAACCAACAGGAGTACGGAAATTGAACGATTGAAAAGTACCCAGCTACAAGTTGCTTTTGACAAAATTGAGATTCAAAAGAATGAATTAATGGATTCCATTCGCTATGCCGAACGGATTCAGATGGCGGTTTTAACAAGAGACCAGAAACAAAAATTACTCAAAGACTACTTTATCCTGTTTAAGCCGAGAGATATTGTGAGCGGTGATTTTTATTGGTATTCAGAACAGCCCAATCATTTCTACATTGCCGTTGCAGATTGCACCGGGCATGGTGTGCCGGGAGCCTTTTTAACGATGTTGGGAACCACTTATATGAATGAGATTATTTCCATTAACCCTCAAATTAGTCCGGCGGCGTTGGTAGAGGAGTTGAGGCTGCGTATTTCCGAAGCGTTGATGAACCGGGAAGACGAAAAAACCTGGGACGGCCTGGATATCAGTGTCGCTAAGGTGCATCCGGATACCCTAAAAGCTGAATGGTGTGGCGCAAACAACCCAATATGGATCGTGCGTAAGAAGCACACTACAGATACTCCGGACCGATCCGTTTTGACCAATGGAAAATTTAACCTGATTGAAATTAAAGGCGATACTCAGGCCGTGGCCTTTGCTGAGAACATGGAACCATTTACCAACCATGAGCTTCAGCTTCATTCAGATGATCGTATTTATTTGTTTTCAGATGGTTTTAAAGATCAGTTTGGAGGCCCCAACAACTATAGAGGAGGAAAGAAGTTTATGAAAAAGCACTTTAAGGAATTGCTCCTCTCAATTAGTCACGAAACGCTTGATCGCCAAAAGGAGTTATTGGATCAGGCATTTAATGACTGGAAAGGGGCAAATCGGCAAATTGATGATGTCTGTGTCCTGGGTTTCAGGATAACGGACTAAAAATTTCGGCGATCATACACCGTACGCTTCCTCCACCAACAGACTCAATTGTGGGTATTTCAGGAGCGAGAATATGATCATTTAGTGATTCCAGTTGGTTTAATTGATCAGCATTTAAGGATTTCCTGGCCTGCGACGACATTACCAAAATGGTTTCGTTATCAGTGTTTCTAATTTGTAACATGTTGCCTCCAAAATGCTGATAAACCTGTTCATTGGTGAGGTAGATAATTTGCTTCCCACTATTGTCCAGATGTTGCTGCAGCATTTTTCTATCAGATTCTTTTACTGTATCCATACCTACAATGATGTATTTGTCGCCAATACACATCATCACGTTAGTGTGATAGATTAGTTCGCCGGTTTTACCATACGCTTCGAATGCCACAGGTTCAAAATTCAACGTCTTTGCGAATTTTTCAAGTGCTACCTGATGTGTTCGTGGTGAAATAGCACCATAAGCAACTTTATTGTCGTGATCGAGGAGTAAGCTACCAGTACCTTCCAGATAGATATTTTGATTCTCAAGGTGTGTGAAATCAATGATCTGGTAGCCAAATTCTTTTTTTAAATCATCAATGATGTCTGTGCGCCGCTCGGCTCTGCGGTTTTCAACGGCCATAGGGTACAGGCACAACGCTCCACTTGAATGGGTAGAAAACCAATTGTTTGGAAAGATGGAATCGGGAGTGGTAGAGTTGCCGAAGTCTGAGATACGTCGAACATCAACTTTCAATTCTTTAAGCGACTCAACAAAACGATCAAACTCTTCCAGCGCTGTTTGGTTAACCGATGTGAATGCCGGATCAGGTCGATTTTGGAAACTATTTGTTTTAAAAGCTTCCTCGTTAAAACCAAATTTTGTTGGGGCGATCATTAAGACGCGGGATGCATTCTGCCTGGATTTCATTCCGACAAAATAGCAATTATGAACGCTAAATCATAAGCGGTTTAAGAAACTGGATGAACGAAGCATGTATTTTTTGGCAAAGAGGGGAGAACTGATATATTTGTAGACCCTAAAATGGGGCATTAGCTTCCCGCTACACTCGCGTTCCGCGGGACAGGCGCTTCGCTAATTCCCCGTAAGACAACTATGGGGCATTAGCTCAGCTGGCTAGAGCGCCACACTGGCAGTGTGGAGGTCAGCGGTTCGACTCCGCTATGCTCCACTAAAGAGAACGAAGCCCGAACCGTTAGGTTCGGGTTTTGTCGTTTCAAAGGGTAGCCAAGCTTGCTTGAGCGTACACTTTGAAACGACAAAACAAGCGGCTAAGCCGCGTGGCTTCGTTTTTAGACTTCGGGAGTGCCGCGGATCACGCTCAACTGCGTTGAGCGTACCAGGGAGCGTTTTTCCTTTCGGCAGGCTTGCTTGAGCGCGCGAGAACCAACAAAGTGCGAACCAAGTTTATGACTTCTACACCAGGAAGATTCTTCTTGCAGCAGTTTCGGGTTCTTAAATAGCCCCTAATGGTTGACAAAATTACTTGAGATTAGTTTTTCGCAACTAAAAAAAAATTCCTATCGCAAGATTGCTCAAAATAATAAATGGAATAAAGCACGTCAGGCAGAACAATGTTTTGTCCAAATCTTGTTTTATGAATGTTTTGCAAAACAATGTGCTTTTTCGGATTTCTGTGAAATGAAACATATCTACGCAACTATCGTACACTTACCTATTACGAGCGATTAGTTGATTAAAGCGCAGGTTTTACATTCAGTTAACTCGGCCTAACAGATCATTTTTAGTATAAACAAGCTATTCCCACCATGTTTCAAGTCAGAAGCACCGTCTTGGTTATGCTTATGCTACTACCGATTTTTTCAGTAGCACAAGTGTTTCAAACCTTCCAAAGATCAATTGGAGGCAATGACGATGATGAAGGCCAGGCCATCCGGCAAACTTCAGACGGAGGTTATATTCTCACGGGGTTCACAAAAAGCTTCGGTGCTGGCAACAGAGATTTCTACCTCATAAAAACAGATGATATTGGTAATGTTACGTGGTCCCGTGTATATGGGGGTAATGACGATGATCGTGCCTATTCAGTTGAACAGACCACCGACGGGGGATACATTGTTTGTGGCTATACAAAAAGCTTTGGTGCTGGAGATGATGATCTGTTTTTGGTAAAGACAGATGCTACGGGGGCTATTGTTTGGACAAGCACGTTCGGAAATAACAAGGATGATCATGGCTACTATGTTCAGCAAACTTCTGATGGTGGTTACATAGCCGCAGGCTATACCGATGACCCGGCTGGCGGACTCGGAGATGACGATTTCTTTCTGGTAAAGACAGATGCAACGGGGAATCTGGAGTGGAATAAACATTATGGGGACAACGATGATGAGGTAGCGTATTGTGTGCAACAGACCACCGATGGTGGATTCGTTTTGTGTGGAGAAACGAAATCTTACGGCTTGGGCAACGATGATATCTATGTAGTAAAGACTGATAATATGGGGAATGTTCAGTACTCCGGGGTCTATGGTGATAATGATGAAGATTTGGCTCGTTCTATCCGGCAAACTGCAGACGGAGGGTTCATTCTTACAGGTGAAACCAAAAGTTTCGGAGTGGGAGGTAGGGCCGTAATTGTGATGAAACTAACATCTACCCTAAATCATACATGGACAAAAACTTATGAAGGAGCGAATGATGATCGTGGACACGAAATTCAATTGTTGAATAACGGATTGGGCTACGTGGTAGTTGGTAGAACAAAGAGTTTTGGTCAGGGTGGTGAGGATGCATTCCTCCTCCAAATCGATCTGAACGGAGCATTTGTCAGGGCATCCGCGTATGGTCAAAACAACAACCAACTGGGATATTCATGTGTTAATACCGCTGATAATGGGTTTGCTTTAACGGGCGAAACCAAAGACAACACCAACGGAGGGGACGATTTTTACTTTGTGAAAACAGACTCACTAGGAGTTGTCAGTTGTGATGAGACACCATTTATTCCTACGGTGACCAGTCAGTTTCCCAATGTATCTACTGGGGCAGGCGTTTATACGTTGGCCTCGACAAGCAATCCGGTAACTACAAACACGGCACCGCCAACAGGTAATCAATTGATCTGCTTCAACTGTACCTTAACAGGAACCTATGTTCAAACCAATGTCTCTTGCAATGGAGGAAGCGATGGAGCAGCCTCCGTTACGACAATTGGGGGCACTCTTCCATATTCCTACTTTTGGACGCCCTCTGGTTCGGTGGCCAGTTTTGACACCACGCTAACCGCTGGACTACATGTGGTTACTACTACCGATGCTTTAGGTTGTACGCATTTGGATAGCATATTGATTACGGAGCCGGCATTGCCTTTGTCTATTGCAAATACTTTTACTCAACATGTAGCCTGTTTTGGTGATAGTACAGGGCAGGCAGAGGTTCTGGCAAGTGGTGGAACAACACCTTATTTCTATAGCTGGAACACAGTTCCGGCCCAGGATTCGTCGGCTGCATTAAATTTATTGGCTGGAACCTATGTTTCAACCGTTACCGATTCCAATGGGTGCGTTTCCTCCTTGCCTGTAACCATTAACGAACAACCGATGTTAATGGCCGATATTACGACTGCATCAGATGTGTCGTGCAATGGAGGAAATGATGGTTCTGCTACGGTAGGAGTAACCGGAGGAACCTTGCCCTATACTTATAACTGGATACCCAGCGGGGGGACCGCTGCTACCGCAACCAACCTGGCCCCAGGTGTTTATGTAGTTGTCGTTACAGATGGGAATAGCTGTACAACGACAGATACGGTGATCATTGCGGAACCCCCTGCGCTGGGAGCCACAACCAGTGAGTCGAACGCCACTTGCTTTGGTTTAGCAAACGGTTCCAGTAACGTGGTGGCCTCCGGAGGAACACCCGGCTATACGTATTCTTGGTCTACAGGTGGGGTAAGTTCTATAGAGAACAACATTGCGGCAGGTAACCATACCGTAACCGTTACGGATTTTAACGGTTGCCAGATAGTCATTCCATTTGTGATTTCCCAACCTTCTGGTATGACCATTACATCTTCTGTTACGGAATCAACATGTGGGAATAGTAACGGAGTCATTACTTCTAATGTATCGGGAGGATCCCCTGCGTACAGTTACTCTTGGAGTACATCCCCGGTTCAAACCAGCGCTACCGCCACCAACCTCCAGGCAGGGGTTTATACTGTAACGGTTACGGATGTAAATGGATGTATGGATTCTTTGGTTGTTAATTTGAATGATATTGGTGGACCTGCCGTTAGCATTAGCGGATCGACCGACGTTTTGTGCTTTGGAGATAGTTCAGGTACCGCTACTTCCAATGCGGTTGGAGGAACTCCACCTCTAAGTTATTCCTGGTCGCCAGTGGGTGGTACTGGAGTCAATGGTATAGGACTTCCCGCAGGAATGGCGACCATAACGGTTACCGACAATAACGGGTGTGTAGGAAATGCAAGTGTACTGATCAATGAACCCACCCCCTTGTCAGCTTCTATTAGCCATTTGGATGTTAATTGTTTTGGTGGTGTCGACGGATCGGCACAGGTAGCAGCAGCCAATGGCACTCCTCCCTATAACTACAATTGGTCTCCTTCGGGTGGAACCAATGCTTCAGCGATCGGTCTTTCAGCAGGTATCTACAATTGTACCATTACCGACGACAATGGTTGTTCGATTACGGTTATCGACACTATTTTTGAACCACAAGCATTGAGTGCTACCACTGTAGGTTCTTCCAATGTGTCCTGTAACGGAGGAAACGATGGTTCTGCTTCGGTTGCTGGCATAGATGGAACCCCCGGCTATTCTTACAATTGGTCTCCCTTTGGAGGGACGCTGTCAACGGCCAGTGGTTTAACCGCAGGAAACTACGTCGTAGAGGTCACGGATAACAATGGCTGTGAATATAACCATAATGTGAGTATTTCGGAACCTGTCGCTTTATCCGCAGGTCTAACGATTACTAATCCTTCCTGTGCAGGGGCTACTGATGGTACCATAACCGCCAATGTTTCTCTTGGCACTCCACCATACAGTTATTTCTGGAGTCCGATTGGTGGTACAACCAATCAGATCACCAATTTGGGAGCTGGCAATTACTCTGTGCTGATCACGGACAACAATGGTTGTCAGTTAGTAGCTGATACGGTGTTGAACAATCCTGGAGCCCTAACACTGTTTACTTCTTCTACATCGGCAAATTGCGCCTCAGGTGCTGATGGAACGGCGTCAGTCGTAGCTTCTTCAGGTACTCCGGGATATACTTATTTGTGGAATACCACCCCGTCTCAAACAACCGCTACTGCCGTGGCGGGAGCCGGAGTTTATTTGGTAACAGTTACCGATGCAAACAGTTGTCAGGCACAGGCCTCCGTAGAAATAACCGAGCCTAATCCGATGAATATAAGCGTAGGATCATTGAGCAACGTCTCTTGTATGGGCGGAAATGATGGTGCGGTCACGGTAGTCGTTTCAGGAGGCAATGGAGGCTTTACTTACAATTGGACTCCTACCGGTGGAACCGGACCTACGGCAAGCGGCTTGGCTGCAGGCAACTACCAACTTTACGTGACAGACTCCAAAGGATGTGTTGATTCACTTTTAGTGACTATTACGGAACCTTCCAGTTCAATGAGTGTTACCACCAGTGCTACATCCGCTAGCTGCAATGGTCAGGCAGACGGCGTTGGAACCGCCATGGTAGTAGGAGGAACACCTGGGTATTCGTACTTCTGGTCTGGAGGGGGAGGCTCCGGTAGCTCTTCCGTGGGTCTCCCAGCGGGTAATTACACTGTTACCGTAACTGATTTTAACGGTTGTCAAGCCACTGGAAACGTTTTAATAACCGAACCTGGCGCAATCAGTTCCTCCATGACAACAACGAACGTCTTTTGTGCGGGAGGCGCAGACGGTGCAATAACAATTGCGGTTTCTGGTGGAACGCCGCCTTATAATTATAATTGGTCCCCAGGTGGAGCCGTTGGCCCCACAGTCAATAGTCTAAGTGCAGGAACTTACACAAGCACGGTGATTGATTCGAATGGATGCTTACACATTAATTCAGTTTCTATAACCGAACCGTCAGCCCTCGATTTATCCCTGATTTCGAGCTCGCCGGTTACTTGCAACGGTGATTGTGATGGAACGGCTCAAGTTCAAATAAGCGGGGGTGTCGGTCCGTACGTTTACAACTGGTTCCCTGGAGGACAATCTTCAACCAGTGTAAATAACCTTTGTGCGGGTAATTACACCTTTACTGTGGAGGATTTTAATAACTGTATTGACAGTGTTACAGTAAGTATTAGCGAGCCGGATTCAATAACCGCAACAATAAGTACAGCGAATGTATCGTGTGGAGGTGCATGTGATGGAAGTGCTACCGTAGTTTACAATGGTGGGGCGGGGCCATATAATATTGTGTGGAGCCCTGGGCCGTACACTGGACCTACAGTCACCGGTTTGTGCGCAAATAACTACAGCGTTAATGTGCTTGACGCCAATGGCTGTGAGCGCTCAGATAATTTCAGTATTCTGGAACCCACCCCTTTGTTATTGTCTAGTTCTACATCGTCTTCCAGCTGTGGTTTAAATGATGGTGGTGCCTGTGTGTCAGTTGCAGGCGGAGTTATCCCGTATAGCTTTCAATGGAATGACCCAGGATTCCAGACGGACTCGTGTGCAGTTAACCTATCTGCTGGAAGTTACACTGTTACTGTGATGGACTTCGCTGGTTGTATTGATAGTTTAGTTGTAAATGTTAACGACGTATCCGGACCAAATATCTCTATTACCGATAGTACCCATGTGACCTGCGCGGGCGCTTCTGACGGAACGGTGACTGCGAATATAGCCGGGGGCATATTGCCTTACGATATCATATGGAGTCCAGGGGGTCAGACCACATCTTTTATTAATGCGCTGGATGGGGGGGTACACACTATTACAGTGACAGATGGGAACGGTTGCACCACCTCACGCTCAGTTTCAATTAATGAGCCTACTTCTCTACTTACGGCGATTACCAATGTGTCGCATGGTTCGTGCTTCCTTGCTTGCGACGGCGGTGCAACGGTGGTTGCCGGAGGAGGGGTATCGCCATATACCTATCTCTGGAATAATAGTGCTGCGCAAACCGATAGTAATGCCCTCGACTTATGCGATAATACTTATACTGTGACCGTAACAGATGCTAATGGGTGTGTCGCACAAGACAGTATTACAATAACAGAACCAACTGTTATAGACATTCAAACCTTGGCACTCAATAATTTGACTTGTGCCGGGAGCAATGATGGTGAAATTCAAGTGTCTGTATCTGGCGGCATGGGTGCTTATACTTATAATTGGACGCCCAGCGTAGGCACTGGTCCGTTTGTGCAAAGTCTTACGCCTGGGAATTACACTCTGGAAGTCACCGATGCGAATGGATGTACGGCGGCGCAAACATTTACCATTACTGAGCCTGCTCCTTTGTCCCTAAATGTATTGTCGCTAACTACAGTTACCTGTGCTAACGGAGCGGATGGAGAGATAAATATGGAGGCTAATGGCGGGTATGCACCTTATAACTATCAATGGTCTCCTACAGGGGGAAATGGGGCAACGGCCTCAGGTTTAAGCGCAGGAAACTATCTGTTTACCGTTGTTGATTCGGTGGGGTGTTCGAAAGACACGACAATAGTTATGACCATGCCCGGTCCTTTGACTCTAACGGTCTTGAGTCAGACCGATATTGATTGTGCTGGTACTAATACCGGCGAAGCGTCTGTATTGGGAGGAGCGGGAACGGCACCATATACTTATCAATGGTCTCCATCCGGAAGCAGTGGGTCAAGTGTCAATGGGCTATTCGCAGGTGTGCACACGGTATTCTTAGAAGATGCTAATGGATGCCAGTTAACAGATAGTTTGGTGATCGAAGAGCCAGATTCAATTGTCGTGTCAACCAGTAATGTAAATGTTACGTGCAATGGCGGGTCGGACGGATCGTTAATGGCTACTGTAACGGGAGGAACAGGTACTTACAACTATTTCTGGTCTCCAGGATCTGTTAATACTGCCGTTGTAAATGGTGTGTCAGCGGGAACTTATTCGGTAGTAGTAACGGATGCGTTAGGCTGTCAGGGGACAGCCTTTGATATTGTTACTGAGCCGTCTCCGGTGGTAGCCAGCACTTCTTCCACGCCAGTTACATGCAATTCACTCAGTGATGGAATTGGTAGTGTTTCCGGCAGCGGAGGTACCCCCGGATATACCTATTTCTGGTCAGGAGGTGGAGGCTCAGCTAGTTCCAGCACAGGTCTTCCTGCTGGTAATTATTCCGTTACAGTAACCGACTTTCATGGATGTCAGACGGTCTCGACCGTGACCATTACGGAGCCTGCAGTACTTTCCGTGGTCGTTGCACCAGACGATGTGTCTTGCAATGGTGCAAGTAATGGCGGGGCTTCGGCTACGGCAAGTGGAGGAACCGCACCATACACTTACAGCTGGATGCCATCCGGCGCTGCCAGTGCGGCAGTATCCGGGCTGGCAGCAGGTCCTCATTCTGTTACAGTTACTGATTCCAATGGATGCGTTCACACTGAGTCAGTAACTATCACTGAGCCCACGGCATTGAGCCTTTCTTTGATCTCGATCCTTCCGGTTACCTGTAATGGAGATTGCGATGGTGCCGCGCAAATTCAGGTAGCGGGTGGGGTGGCGCCCTACATGTATAGTTGGGCTCCAGGAGGTCAATCTTCCACCTCGGTAAATAATTTATGTGCTGGTACCCACATATTTACGGTAACAGATTTCCACGGTTGTTCGGATAGTATTCAAGTAGTAATTACGGAACCCAATGCCATTACATCAAGTATCACCACAACCAATGTTAGTTGTGGCGGAGCGTGTGATGGGTCGGCGACGGTGGTTTATAGTGGGGGAGTAGGTCCGTATGATATCCTGTGGACCCCTGGACTTCAAACCACACCAACTGTTAATGGTCTTTGCGCCGATATTTACAGCGTGAACACAATTGACGCGAATGGTTGTGAACATTCGGATATTGTTTCAATAACTGAACCAACACCATTGGTGCTTACTGCCACATCTAATCCATCCAACTGTGGAGCCGCTGATGGGGATGGCTGCGTTTCCGTTAACGGAGGATTAGCTCCCTATTCGATCCTTTGGAATGATCCCTCTTCTCAAAGCACATCATGTGCGACGAACTTATCGGCGAGTAGCTATACCGTATTCGTATCTGATTCCGCCGGTTGTACGGACAGTATTATTGTCAATGTCAATGATATACAAGGACCAACCGTGACGATTACTGATAGTTCGGATGTAACGTGCAGCGGCGATGCCAATGGAACGGCGGCAGCGAATATTACAGGTGGTATAATGCCGTATGATATCCTGTGGAGTGCCGGAGGACAGACTACCAGCTTTGCCTCGGGACTAACCGGAGGAATACACACCATTTCTGTTACGGATGCCAATGGATGTATTACGTCTGCCTCGGTCTCCATCTATGAACCGCCTCTATTGGTGACGGCTATCACTGCGGTAAACGATAACACATGTAACCAATCGTGTGATGGTTCGGCTACGGTTATTGCCGGAGGAGGTGTGGCGCCCTACACCTATTCATGGAATACGGTGGTCCCTCAAACCGCTAACACAGCCTTGAATCTTTGTGCCGGGAACTACACGGTCACGGTAATCGATAGTAATGGTTGCACAGCTCAAAACAATGCACTTATTACAGAGCCTGATTTATTGGAGATAACTACAATTGCCGTTAACGATGTTCAGTGCAATGGTTTTGTTGACGGCTCCATCCAGGTTTCCGTAACAGGTGGATCACCCACTTATAGTTATTTATGGACTCCAGGAGTAGGATCCGGTCCATTGGTAACGAGCCTGGCACCTGGGAATTATGATCTAGAGGTAGCCGATGCAAATGGATGCACGGCAGCAGAAAACTTTACAGTTAATGAGCCAGCACCAATTGTTTTGTCAGTATCCACGGTTGGGGCCTTTTGTGGGCTGGATAATGGGTCGGCAGAGGTGCTAGCGGGTGGAGGTGTGGCACCTTATAGTTATCAATGGGATGATATCAATATGCAAACGACCAACGTCGCCACGGATCTATTTGCTGGAAATTATTCGGTTGTGGTAACCGATGCGGTTGGATGCCAAAGCTCTGTATCCACAACGGTCACAGGAACCATGTTGTTTTCTATCGACTCGGTTGTAACCAATCCTGTAATCTGTCATGGTACAACAACCGGTTCAGCTGAGGTTTTTGTTAGTAACGGTACCAGTCCATACAGTTATCAATGGGATGACCCTAATAACCAGATAACATCGGCAGCATTGGCTCTGGAAGCTGGTACCTATCAGGTGACCGTTTCGGATGCTAGTGGTTGCGTAGACTCGTTAAGTGTTGTGGTTACGGAGCCAGGTCCGTTGAACACTATAATCAGCGCCACTGTTGATACCATCTGTCCAGGCCAGAGCTCTCAACTATTTGCCAATGGCACAGGGGGAACCCTGCCGTATACCTATTTTTGGAGCCCCACTTCGTTTGTCGGGGTAGGACCTCATACGGTTTCTCCGTCGGGAACGACTACTTATTTTGTTTATTCCGTTGATGCCAATGGATGTCAGTCCAGTACGGTGAATACTACGGTGGTGGTTAACCCTGCACTACAAGTGTCTGTTCCCGATGTTCAAGGTTGTAACGGGGATTCAATAAGCCTGTCAGCGCTGGCTACAGGAGGCAGCGGTGGGCCTTATACATATAGCTGGAATACTGGGGCAGGAGGAAGTACGACCAGTTTTATAGGCGATGCGGGGCTTTCTCCTCAAATTATAATTGTAACGGTAAGCGACGGATGTAGTGTTCTTCCCGTTTCAGATACTTCAATTGTTACGATAGATCCCCAGCCAGATATAGATTTTACCTCTTCCACCACTTCTGGTTGTGTGCCGCTTACAGTTAATTTTGAAGCTGCCAGTGCTTTAGCTACTACCTTCGAATGGGATTTCGGAGATTCTACGGGTGTTGGTAATACGGCTTCCGTTTCCCATACCTATTTCTCCGAAGGAACCTACGATGTTACACTTATCGGGTATACAGCTGCCGGTTGCAGTACCTCTTATTCCATGAACAACTTGATCAATGTTTATGGAATTCCCATTGCCAACTTTGAAGCAGATCCGGCTTTGGTTGAGTTGCCAAATTCAAATGTTCAGTTTATTAATCACTCGGTTGACGGAGTTTCCTATCTCTGGGATTTTGATGATGACGCCCTCTCTACTGCTTTCGAACCGGATCATTTCTTTACGGAAATAGGGAGCTATAACGTTATGTTGGTTGTCAGCAACGGCTATGGTTGTAGCGATACCGCGATTAATGTGGTTGAGGTAACCGGAGGGTCTCTGTTCCCTACAGCCTTTACACCGAATGCTAACGGGTCAAATGGTGGTTCCTACGATCCAAACGCGTTACACAATGACATCTTTTTCCCTTTTGTTAAAGGTGTGGATGAATTTCATCTTTCCATTTTTAATAGGTGGGGTGAGCTCATTTTTGAAACTAACGATGTGTCCATCGGTTGGGATGGATTTTACCGGGGGGAAATCGTGCAACAGGGAATGTATGTATGGAAGGTAGACATTACGTTCACCGATGGCAGGAACTACAAGAATTCAGGAGACATAACAGTATTGAGATAATTATGAGAAGAGCTTTAAACCAGATTACAATCCTGGCATTACTATTCTTTGGAACTCAGGTGAACACCTGGACTCAGGATATTCAATTTACTCAATATTATGCCTCAAGTGTATTCCTAAACCCGGGGTTCACCGGGATCACCGGCTGTAACCGGATTTCAACCAGTAACAGGGTTCAATGGCCCAAGTTCTCTGGAGGATACGTTACAAACATGGTGTCTTACGATAGTAGGTTGAAGGACAACAAGAATTCACTAGGGTTGATGGTATTGTCAGACGTGGTGGGCACAGGAAAATTGTACTCGAGATCGGTAAATGCGTTTTATGCTCATGATTTTACCATCTCAAGAACCAGAGCCATCAATGTTGGGATGCAATCTGGCTACACGTGGCATGGAGCGGATTACTCGCGTTACTTGTTTGCAGATCAGATGTCCAGAGGAGGAACACCTCCATCTGTGGAGATGGCGAGCTTGGAGCAAACAGGTTATCTGGACTTTTCGTTTGGAGCAGTTTACTATTCGCCCAAAGTGTGGTTCGGGCTGTCGGCGCATCACCTTAATCAGCCCAATCAGTCGGTGTTAGGACAATTGTCAAAATTGCCAATAAAGGCATCTGCTCATGGAGGTGTCAAGGTGTTCGAAAAAGATTCTAAGTTGGAGGGTTCCGAATCGTTAACACTATCTTTTAATTATAAAGCTCAGGCTGAATTTGATCAGTTGGATCTGGCTGTCTACTATTTCCACAACCCCATTGTTTTTGGTGTTTGGTACCGAGGAATACCCGGATTCAAGTCGTACCAGCCGGGTTACAGAAATGACGATGCCATTGCCTTAATTGTCGGGCTTAAGAAAAATGGATTTGCCATAGGCTATAGTTACGATATTACTATTTCTAGATTGGTTTCTTCAACGGGCGGCGCACATGAGTTAACACTATCATATACCCTATGTCCTCTGCGGAAAAGGTTGTCGAGAGCTAAACAGGTCGTACCATGCCCCAAATTTTAAATTCATCGGAAACAGAAGGAAAGAGGTTGTGCACGTTATGAAAATTGGAATATTGCCTGATTTTTTTTAACTTCTCTTGCTGTTTTGCTTATAACCGGTTGGTTATTAAGTAGGATAAATGCTAAAAACGCCCTATGAACCGCCATGTTTGGAAATTGCTTTTAGGAGTATTTTTAATTTCCTGTCAGTCTTATGCACAAATCCGCACTTCTGTTCAGACAGGAGATTGGACGGATGTCAATACATGGGATTGTGGTTGTGTTCCCGCGGCAGGAGAGGATGCTGTTATTGCGTCTGGTCATACTGTAAAACTTATCACGGGGGGTGGAGGAACCTTCATCACGAACTTCACAATTAGTGCAGGTGGAGTGCTGAATACTGATAATAAGAAGTTTACTATAAGTGGTAATGTGCTGATCGATGGATCCTATGCTTCGAGTGCCGGGGCACAGGATATGGTTTTAATAGGGGGAGGAACCACATTGGGTGGAACCGGTGTTATTAATATCCAAAATAAGGTAATCGATTTTCAGGGAGACGTCACAATTCTCGCTATTACGGATCTTACCGTTCTTGGCAAGGCTCAATTGGACAATGGGGTGACCGTTACCAACAATGGAGCAATATCATTCGATAACAATGTGGATGGCCAGAATGCTGCTTCCACATGGATTAACGCTGCCAATTCGGTTTTAAAAAGTGAGGGCAAGATTATGAACACAGGGGTGTTGGTGGCTAACGCTGCTGATAATGAAGTAGAATACTTTAAGAAAGGAAATGTAGATATTACTACTCCAGCTCCAGCCACTTACCATCATCTTACCATTTCGGGCACAGGAGATAAAACGATGCAGGCGGATTTAGCCATTGATGGCAATTTAACGATCAATAGTGGGACGTTTGACTGTGACAACTTCAACATTAATATCCGGGGTGACTGGAACAATTACGCGGATTTTAATGAACAGAACGCCCAGGTTACATTTGATGGCACTAGTGCACAGAACGTTTACAGTTTATTTGGTGAGACTTTCTATGATCTGAGTTTTTCCCGTTTAGCCGGCAGTTGTGACATGACCATTGAAGGGAACGTTACGGCAAGCAATACGCTGATCATGAATTCCGGTAACATCACTACAGGAGATTATAAAGTGATCCTTGGCACCGGCACAGGTAATGAAGGAACTTTAACCCATTCCAGTGGCACGATCATAGGTGAGTTCGAAAGGTGGATTAACAATGCGAGTACAGCAACAGACTTTTTGTTCCCGGTAGGAACGTGTGCCAATTACCTCCCTGCCACTCCAAGTTTCAGCACCATCACAGGTTTGGGAGGAACCTTGATCGGCAAATTTGTAGAAGCAGACCCTACGAATAATGGACTTCCCCTTGAGGATCTTCCTGATAGTGTTTTCAACACTTATGCAGAAGGATATTGGTCATTGGAGGCAGCCAATGGATTTAATTCAACCAACTATGATCTTGACCTGACCGGCAACGGTTTCACCAGCTTCACCATTAATGCTTCTACCCGAATTCTCACACGGCCGGATGCAGCCACGAATTGGACTGCCGAAGGAAGTCACGTCGCAGCCGTGGCTCCGACCGCTAAGCGTTCAGCTATCGGATTTATTTCAGCTCACTATGTCATGGCTGATACTACGGATTGTGTAGCGCCAACTACATCTGCAATCACGGGAAATGTGGATGTTTGTACCAATGACGCGGGTGTTGGCTATTCAGTTACGAATACACCTGGTTCAACATACACATGGACCATAACTGGAGGCACCCAGGCTTCTGGGGGAAATAGCAATAGTATTACCGTGGACTGGGGCGCAACAGGTATGGCTGCATTGGTGCAGGTAGTACAAAACAATGGATGTACCAATGGGTACCCTGTAACATTGACGACAAATGTCCATTCCAAGGCACCATCCGGAATTACCGGGAAAACAGCAGTAGGACAGTTCATTACAGGCGAAATATATTCTATCACGGCACCTGAAGCAGGTTATACCTACACCTGGACGGTAACTGGTGGTACGATTACCGGTGGTCAAGGCACTTCTTCAATCACCGTGGATTGGGGTGCAGCCGGATCTGGGCAGGTTTGTGCAACCGGGAATAATGGTTCTTGCGGAGCTTCCTCATCCACCTGTATCAATGTTAAGATCTATCTGGTAATTGAAAGTGCTCAGACCGGTGATTGGGACGTTGCTACGACCTGGGATTGTGTGTGCATACCACAGGCAACAGATAATGTGAGGATTTTAAATACTCATACCGTTGCCTTAACCCAGGACGAAGACATCAATCATATCGAAATTCAGGCAGGTGGAGTAGTAGACGCGCAAACGAATAATAAGAAGCTTACGGTTACCGGAGATTTATTGGTTAATGGGAATTACCTTGGAGGAAAGCAACTGGTTTTGGAAGGGATCAACACCACCATTGACGGAAGTGGCACCATCACAATCACGGGAAGCGAGATTCAGGTGGAACTTGGGAATAAGACTATTCTCTCGTCTGCGGTTCTTACAGTTACTGGTGGTGATTTCAATATCAAAGACGCCAATCTAATGGTTACTAACAATGGTTCAATTAGCATTTCCGACGACCTAATAGCTAAGGACAATACAAACACCTGGAATAACGCTGCCAATTCTACGCTTAGTGTGGGTAACGTTTTGTTGGGAGGCGGTGCTGGAGGTAATGACGGAACTCTGGTAGCTTCGGCAACAGGAAATACCGTTCACTATAACGGAACTGTCAATCAGGATATAAAGGATCCTAATGGTTCTGTCTATTATAACTTGTCAACTTCCGGATCTGGTGTGAAAGAAATGTTCGCCGCTCTCGACATTAATGGGAATTTGTTAATTGATGGTACCTCTCAATTTGATTGCGGTAATTTCGATGTAAACTTGGCTGGGAACTGGACAAATACCAGCGGAAATGCAGATTCCTTTGTTGAACAAACGGCTGTGGTAACCTTGGATGGCACACTTGATCAAGTGATTACGAATGTATCGGATGAGACGTACTTTGACCTTGTTGTAAATAAAGCTTCTGGGGAAGTTGATTTAGGGGCAGCAACGGACATTCAGATCAGTAATCTTTTAACTCTTACATCAGGAATTGTTGACAGTAGGACGAATGGAACTTTGGTGATTATTCCAAGTGGCGCAAATTCAACTTCAGGGAATTCAACAAGCTATGTGGTTGGTAAAATGCAACGAACCGGATCAACGGCATTTGTATTCCCGATGGGAGACGGGATGGTTTGGGCAAGGATTGGAATTAGTGCTCCAGCAGGAGGATCAACTTTTGAGGCCCAATATTTTGACGCAGCATATGCCGATGTAATCAATGTGGGAACGCTCAATAATGTTAGCACCGTTGAACATTGGATACTGGATCGAACAGTTGGTGCAGATAACCCAACAGTTACACTTTATTGGGAAGATGGGGGGAGAAGTGGTATCGACGACCTTACAGATCTTGTTGTTGCGCGATATAATGGAGCGAATTGGGTAGATGAAACGCAGCTTGGAGGAACTACCGGAACCATAGCCGTGGGAACTGTGACTAGCCAAACAATTACAGCGTTTAGTCCGTTCACTTTCGGTTCGGGAGCTTTAATAAATAATCCACTGCCAATTGAACTCGTAAGTTTTGATGCGCATCTTAACGGTGATCAGGTAGACCTGAAATGGGTAACCGCTTCGGAAACTAATAACCAATATTTTACTGTGCAAAAAACAAAGGACGGTAGAAATTTCGTGGATGTACTCACCGTTCCCGGTGCTTTGAATAGCAGTTCTTTGATAGAGTATTTTGACATTGATTACGAACCTTTTATTGGAGTAAGTTATTATCGACTAAAACAAACAGATGTAAATGGAGATACTACCGTTTCCAACTTGGTTCCGGTGGATTATAACCCGGGTAATGAGGGCGGTATGAATATCTTCCCTAATCCCAGCGATGGGAGCAATATCAATGTCTCCTTATCAGGCCTTGAGGGTAAAGAGGTTCTGGTTGCGTTGAGAAGTTTAAGTGGCGCTGAGGTATGGACGAAAATAGTTGTTGTGAAATCGGGGCAGGAAGTCCATGCAATGGATCCACAGCATCAACTAGTTCCTGGGGTCTATCTGGTGACGGCTTCCGGTAGTAATTTGCTTTACAGCAAAAAGCTCGTTATTCAGAAATGAAAGTCAATCGCTTGTTTCACCAGGGATACCCTTGTTTTTATATGATTTTTCAATAACCCTGAACATCGAACTACCCTAAAAGTTGCCCAAGGGAAGATGGTTTTTGCAACAACCAACCAGTTAGGCTGTAGCGGGGTTTGTTCGAAGTCATTACCTGGTGTGGAAGTTCAGCGCTTTTGAACATTACACATCTCGACTGTATGGGCTCAACGATATATGTAGCACCGTTTTTTGGGAATAAGGCTAGCTCTCCGCCATCACCTTTTTGCCACCCAACATTGAGGTATATAATTACGGAGATCGTTCTGTTATTCCGATGATTAAATTGATCGACATGTTTGTCGTAATGGCCGCCTTCAGGATAATTCGCAAGGTGGAACTCGTAGCCCGACAAACTCAAAAAGCAATAGCGATTAAACAGGAAGATCATTTCGTCTACCAACTCCCAAAAGCCATTTAAAGCAACATCTCGCTTCCGGTCTAGCCAATAGGTCAGATCACCTCGAATATCATCGCGGATAATGTTGTTTTCGGCTGCTCCCACACCGGCTCTGGAGAACAGTTCAATGTGTGAAAGAAAATAAGATCGAATCGTATTGAATAACTCGTGGTCTAAGAAATTGTCTACGATTACAAAGTCGTTACAGGATAGCTCGTCCATCCAGGATAGCCAATCCTCCAGGTCATGGTACTTGTTCAACTATAAAAATAAAGCCCGCAAATATACTTCGGAATTCGACCGGGAGAACAGACGGTGAAAATTAATGAATGGACAACATTCATCTTGTAAAGTCCAGCTACCGAAGTGAACTAAAGAGGCTATTCTTTCGTCAAAAACAGCACCACCTTATTAAAGTTAGCTGCGGCATTAATGATCCTACGGAAATCATTGATGATTTCTTTGTCGAATGACATCTCTTTGTAAGTTTCTTCGATGGTCACGGTTACTTTATTGCCTTCTTGTTTATAGTCAGAAACAAACAACATCACAGGATCTTTCGCAGGGTAAGTTTCATTGATTTTTAAATCTTCCAACCCTGAAACTTTGAAGCCATCAGGGATTTCGAACGTGATCTGACGATCATATGTCATATTGTGAGCATGCTCAATGTCGCAAACTCGCTTCTCCTTTTCTTCGTACATCTCGGCCTGGGGACCAATTAATTGACCAATCTTAAAAAGATAACGGTTCCCGGCCTTTTCTACTACCGAAGCGGTGTTCATTTTTCCCGTATATACCATTGGGTTTTTCCCAATATCATCTTCCTCGGTTCCTTTTACACTGTATTCTACGATTTCTCCACTTTGGTCGGGGAACTTGATATAGGCCTCGTCCAGATCCTTCTTGCCTTCTTCGTCTATTAAATTATAAAGCGCCTGAAAATAAACGCAAGAATAACCAGATAACGATCTTTCGAAATCGATAGCGGGGGTTGCCATTTCGCTAAAATCAACCTCTACCCTCATTTTATCAACTGTTTTATCGTAGGGCAGAGGCTCAACAAATTCCACTTTTCCAAGTCCGGTATAGATATCGCCGATGGAAATCTCTTTGATGAATAACCCGTTGTGGCTTGTCCATGAAGCAGGGATCATACCGAGCCTAAATGTCTGTTCACTCGGGGCCATATACATCTTCAGATTGGGGAAATACAGAAATGACTCATTGAGTTGGGCATAATGTTCAAAGTCCTTATCAAAGAAATTCTCATATCTGTTGCAGGTAAGAACCATTTCCGGAGTAATGTCCAGTTGCCTCAAAGACTGAACTGTTAAGTATAGCATTCCAATGGATGAGGTGTAGCCATCTTCAATAATGTCTTTGACCGGTTTTGTCGGAACCCCATCAATCATTACGATATTACTCTTAAGGTATTTCTCAAGAGCCCTTACCTGCTCTTCTTCTGACTTTAACTTTGTAGCTCCGGAAGCACTTACTATTTTCTTGATCGCTTTGGCATCTGATTTTTCAGGCTCTCCAAAGTAACTATTGTAGAGTTTTTGGGAGATTTCTCCAAAGGACGTGTAGCCAGCCTGTCCAGTGCTGTAAACTTTGTCGAGCATGTAGACAACACTCTGAAGATTTTTTTCATAGGCGGCATACTCTTCTTCATGAAGAGGAGGAACAACCTCTGCAAACACGCGGTGTATGATTTTGTCTTCATTTTCGTTGGTTGAATCTACCACCACTTCAGGAAAGCCATTATAGCTTTTAAAAGCAAAACCCAGGTTGGAAGGAGTTGCAAGCGTGAACTGTAGATTGGTTTGATAATAATCATCTTGAAACGCCAACCGTCGTCCGTGCAATTCGGCAGCTCTTAGAACGGTATAAGTATATTCTATATCTGAACCCTTCACAATCCCGTCGATGGCAAAGTACATGTGCTTGCCCACTTCTCCTTCACCTTCACTTTCCTGAATATTCGATTCATCAAAGTCGATAACCTTATTGTCCGGAGTAATTACTCTGGCTTTTGCTTCGATTAGTTGTGCACCACCATAAAGGCCTATGTAAACTTTATTGTGGTACTGGATCGCATCATCGCCCAAAACCCTAATTTTCTTGTGTATGGTTGAGTATTCAAACAGGTCTACTTCATCTTTTTGATTACGGAGAAAAGCGAGTTCTATAATTTTGTGATACTTCGTTGTAACCTCTTGTTCTTCAGAATAAACAGAGTCTAGCGCACTCCATTTTGGTTCGTCTTCCCAGTCAATATTTTCATATTCCATTTCTACCTCCTGAGCAAAACAGAAAGCGGTAATTAAAAGTGCCAGGGTTGATAGTAATTTGCTCACGGTTTATTGGTTTTTTTGAAAATTATCAGTTCGGAGTAAGCTTGATTTAGTGTTTTGATCATTTCATTCCATTCAGGAAAAGCCTCACTCTCCAGAATTAGGTAGTTGAAGTCGAAATAGGTTTTTACCTCTATCTGATCATTTACCTTTTTTAAGGAAACCTTGCACGCGAATTTATCATGTGAATAATAGACCCCTTCGGGCAGGTAGTCTAAGGAGTACCCATCGGGGATGTCAATGTAAACCACATTTTGGTTGTGCTCTTTGAATACGGCTTCACGGTCGTTTTTATTGGTTTCCAGATTGATTTTGTCGCCTGAGTGGTACTTTTTCAAAAATGGATTAAAGTATAACTCGTCTCCATTTACTCTCACATAATCAGGAATGCTGAATTCGTAGTCAATCATGAGCGGCTTTTCGCGGAATTCGGCATTTTTTATGTCCGTGACACTGGAAACACACTTGTTGTTCCCTTTTTTAAAGGCGTTTTTATAGAACTCTTCCTTGCTCTGTTGGCTCAGGTTGTTCAGGTGATCTTTCAGGTAAACGGCGCTATATCCGGTATATTTAACAGAGCCTTTACCCTTTACAACATCCTCGGAAATGGAGAGGTAAACGGTGTCTAACGTGGCACACGAAAGATGATCTTGCACCGGTACTTTTTTAACCACATATTCAGTTTCACTAATACCTATCAATGCTTCCTTTCCCTGAATAAAAGCCGTAGGCATACCATAGTTGAGGCCCTTTCCCGTAGCATCGAGAAATACATAATCCTTCCCGTCGTGGTACGAACAAATCATGTGATTGTCTACTGCCGGAGTGGGTAACTCATTGTATCCATAAGGAATATCTCTCGACCCGATCCATGTATAGTATGCGGGCACACCAATACTATTAATCATTGTATACAACACACTGGACATGTCTTTACAATCTCCATATTTCCGGTCGCATACCAGGGAAGCCTTTCTGGGCACGAAACCACCCATGCCATCTTCGAAGGCGACGTACTTAATATGATCCTGAACCCAGTAAAAAATCGCTCTAATTTTGTCTTCCGTAGTTGTTTTGTCCGCCGTAATGTTCAGGGCTATTTTCTTTAATTCTTCATTGCCGTCTTCATTTACATCGCGTACAAAATTTCGATAAAATGCATATAGATCATCCAGATTACGCAACACATGTTTGCTTTCTCCCTTGTAGGAATAACTGTTTATGTAAACCTGTAGATGCGTAGCGAAATAACGAAGGTTCACCCCTTGCGGTTCAAGGTCAAACTCCTTAAGATCGGTAGCTTTCCATCGATGAATTTTCGATTTGCCTTTGGTTTCAACCGTGTAATTGACTTTCTCTTTTTCATCACCATAAACTGTAAAGGTGATTTCCATGTCTGCAGGTGTTTCTATGGTATACTCTGATGATTCAACAGGTAGGTAAGAGGAAAAATAAAACGAACCAAAAAATTGTGGTTTGTTGAGTTCTTTTCTGTAAGTAAGTGTTGTTTTCCCGCCTTTTACAAGGCCTCCATAGATAAAAGCCATCTTTTTGAGGTCGTCATGAAACACGCTTCTATCACGGTCGTCTTCTTCCATAATGTTGGTGACCTTTACCCTTTTATATTTGTCTCCATCGGGGACGAATACGGTTGGGGTGAGATCCGAAAGTTTTGAGAAAGACGAGAAACCAACGGACTCTTCTTTGTAATACTTGTAATTATCGTTTAGGAATAACCGTTCTTCATCGTGTTCTATGGCAATTTCGGGTTCGCCGCTTTTGCCAATAGAAATTTCCACGCTTTCATTTTTTCTCAAGAAAACCCCGTTTTCCTTAGGGTACTTATTTTGGTATTCGCTCAAATTTTGAGCAAACATTCCTTCACAACAAAAGCAAAGGCCGAGAACAAATATCTGCTTAATAGTAGGTTTCACTAGTTTAATTGCCTTCCGTTGTAATAATAAATACGCTCAGTTTCTTCGCCTTTCGCATTGTACAGGATGGTCCAACCATACAGGCTGTCCATTACATAATGCCGAATCTCTTTAAGTTTCCCATTCGGATGATAGGTTTTAGAAACCCCGTGTCGATCACCTTCCTGATACTCCTCTTCTTCCCTTAAGGTTCCGTCCGGGTAGTACTCTTTGTACCAACCGTCAAGTTGACCTTTTTCATAAGTACGCTCTTCTGCTACTTTACCGTTGCTATGGTAGTAATAGGTTTTACCCTGATTAAATCCGTTTTTATATTCAGAGTGATAAGATTTCTTGCCGGACGGAAAGGTGGCTTCCATTACACCATTCTGGTTGTTGAAAGGAATCATTTTAACCGGGTTCCCACTCTCGTCCATATACGAATACCCTAACATGATACCATCCTGATAATAGCGGATTAACTGAACATCGCCATTTTCTGAATAGTAAACCGACTCTCCATGTCGTTCATCATATCGGTAGTTGTTTTCCCTTTCTATTTTTCCATTCTCGTAGTATCGGACAGATTTTCCTGTTTGCATACCCCGGTCGTACTCGCGTTCACTACTCACCTTACCGTTCTTGAAATACCATTTCCACTTCCCGGACCGCTCTCCTTCTGAATAGGCTCCTTCGCTTGATAAAGACCCATCCCTATAGTACCACTTCCATTCTCCTTCACGGTCTCCGTCAACTACCAGTCCTTTGGATGACATCTGACCATTCGCATAGTAACTTACCTGCTCTCCGTTTTGCTTACCACCGCGGTATTCTTTACGAACTTTTAATTTGTCGTTTTGATCCTTGTATTCGTTTACGGCAGCACCGTCTTTCAACATGTATTGCCCGGTTTCCACACCGTTGGTGTCAAACATAATTACCCCGTTAAAGGCCCCGTAGAAGTACCGGGAAATTTCACTAATTCGCCCTTTCTCATCGTAGTAAACAATATCGCCGTGTGGTTCATCCTCCAGATAGTATTTGGTTGAACTTAATGTGCCATCGCGGAAGTAGGTTTCCCATTCGCCCACTATCTCACCTTCTTTATACCAGCCGTGTTTGAAAATTTTACCATTGCGGTAATAGTCAACAAAGTAACCATCAATTACTCCTTCGGTAAAGTTCTTAATGGTCTCCAGTTGTCCATTTTCGAAATACCATTTCGACTGGCCATCCAGTTCACCTTTTTCATTGTAATTCAACTCTTTAATAAGTACTCCATACTCATTGTAGTACTTCCAATTGCCAACATACTCTCCCTTGTAATAATTGCCCTGAACCCGAACCTCACCATTTGCATGATGCCCGGTAAATTCCAGTTCCTTCTTCTTTTTCTCTCCCTGGCTTAGCAATTTTCCGTTAGAATCGTACGTCTTGTATGAATTGATTTCCTCTCCCTTGTATTCCAATTCAAGAATCAGGTTTTGATCGTAGTCGTACTGTTTGTAAATGCCCGTTTTCTTGCCGGTTTCCCCGTAATTGGTTTCTTCGGAAAGTTTGCCGTGATAAGAATATGATTTCCAGAGTCCTACCCTGAGTCCGTTTTTGAAATCGCCCTCTTCTTGAAGTTGACCATTATCGTAGCTATATGTCCAGTGTCCGATGGGTTCATCCAGTTCATATTGACCAGAAACGTGCGGTTTTCCGTTTTTGTGAAATGTCTTGTACGCCCCATCCATTTTACCATCTACATAGTTGGATTCTGACTTAACTGATCCATCTTTAAAGAAGCTTTTGTAGGTGCCGTCCAATCTTCCATATTTCAAATTGAACCGGTGTGATACCTCGCCGGTTGAGTAGTAATATTCAGCTTCTCCGTGCTCCTTGCCGTTATCATCGTAAGGGATTCTGTTGTATATCTGATTGCAACTATAATACTCTTCAATTGGACCATCGAGTTTATCGTCTACGATGGTCATAACTCTTCGACGCGAGCCATTGTGATAGTAGGTGGTGCGTTTGCCATGAAGTTCTCCGTTTTTGAATTCGGCCTGAGTACTTAATAAACCATCCTCATAAAACTTCCAGGCCCCTTCATATTTTCCATCTTCATTAAACGTGCCTTTTGCATTAATTAACCCTGTTGTAGAATATCCTATATACGGCCCAATCATTTTGTCACCTTCCTTCTTCACTTCTTCATTAAAACCATAGGTTCCATAATGATTTAGATCCGGGTTAATGTATTTCCCATCTGCCCATATCTGCCGTTCATTCATGTGTTTGGTATATTCCAGGATAGACCAATCGATAAATTCATTGATTCTGGTTTCATTTTTCTTTACAATCTTCTGAGTCGGCGCATGCTCAATGCTTACACATTGTAAATACGAGAAGCTGGGGAAGTGATTTTTGTGGAAAATTTCACTAAACGTACGTACGTAATTCTGGTTCCAAAAACCTTTTGAGTTAGGGTCGTACTTGAGTTTTTCGAAAACCAGGTG
Organism: Parvicellaceae bacterium; assembly: GCA_965267315.1. Classification (GTDB taxonomy): domain Bacteria; phylum Bacteroidota; class Bacteroidia; order Flavobacteriales_D; family Parvicellaceae. The sequence continues at coordinate 597,227 of OZ253949.1, read as the reverse complement.
ATTGTGCTTGATAAATGGGAAGTCTAACTTAACCTTCACTTTGTATTTCGGATTTTCCGCCACTTTATTCTTGATTAACAGGTCGATTTCCGAAAAGTCCTCATCCTCGCGAAATTTGATTGCTTTTCCCTTGTTTTCCACCTTGCCTGCGTATAAGGATTCCAGTATCGCTAAATATGCTGCGTTATTGTCTTCGGTAGCGTTGAGCAAAGCCGTCATATTAATGCACAGCGCGGCTTTCGTTAAATGGCCCGCTTCCGCACACATAATTCCTAATCGCCAATGACTGGCAAAATATTTGGGGTTGTATGAAATGGACGTCTGTAATGCTTCCACGGCCTCATCTCTACGATCCAACTTATCTAGCGCATTGGCACGGTTGAAATGCATCAGATAATTTCTCGGGTACTCTTTTAAAGCTTCATCCAGAAAACTAAGAGCTTCTTCATATTTCTCTTTCTGATTAAGCGCATGACCCAGAGCATTCGTAAAGTCCTCTTTTTTATAATTGTATTTTCTGGCTTGCAGTACGTCTCTGCATACATTAATTACGGTATCGTAGTGTTTTTGAGCAGAAGCACAATGAATCGCGTCTAGTCTGGCATCAAAATAGGCAGTGTCGTTGTAATGGATTTTCATAAATTCCAGATACGCTTTATCGTAGTGCTCTTGCGCATAGTATTCTGCGCCTTTTTCAGAAATTTCGCCAGCGGTAAGGTATTCATCCGGATTGATCTGGCTATACCCGGCAATTGCTAGCAGGGCAGTAAACGCCAAAGTGATGGGTTTCAAGTAAGTCATAATCTCTACAATTCCACGGTTTTGGCAGAAACGACAAAACCTCAATAACAGGTAATGTAAGAATTTCCTGGGGAATAAACGCCGTAATTTCCTTTGAGAATGCACGGTCCAGCCAATTTAACCAAATTGATAAGCTGGATTTTTATGTGTTTAGTGTGAGTTTTCCGAAGCTGCCAGTGGTGTCAAATGGCAATAGGTTCGCTGTAAAATTGCTGAGCCCATTTTCGATACAGGACGATTGGCCCATCTCCCTTTGCAAGTGGCGTTTGGACAATGTATTTCTTGTTTTCCCAGATTTTAAAGTCCTGACTAACGTCGTGTTTGTAACCTCTAAAAACAATCCGCGAAAGAATGTTATTTAACAGCGGCTTCGGCACGACGGCAGCCAGGGTATGAAGATCGCTTGACTTTTCAATTTTTTTTACGCTCGAAGCAATTCTAAGAAGGATTTTTCCATCTTCGATTGGAGTTGGTAGCACAAAATGCCTGGTTACAATTCCGTAATTCAACGTTTTCGCTTCAACGATTGAATAGCCCAACCCATAGACATTGCCCGTAAACTCAATTTCAACTGGTTTGCGACCCTTTCCCATAAAATTATCGCGCTCCATACCATAGTTGATTTTTAGATGATGTGCGCCAAATTCCGGCTTACTAATCACCTTTACATTTCTGTACCCATGAGTCTCTGAAAAATGCCCGATGTCTACACTGTTTTCGGTTGTTTCTTGCGGATGGCTTCTGAGCTCATACTCAACCCATCTGAACCTGGTCCAATCATTCATGTCCATTTCCGGAATCTCCCAATCGGGCTGTTTACCGTGTGCATGATAATACATAAGGACCAATCCGTTTTTCTCCATGGTTGGATAAGTCCTGAGGGCGGCTTTTGGCGGAGGCTCGCTGTTATAACCTGTGCGTGTACACTTTCCGGCGGTATTAAATTCAAAGCTGTGAAATGGACACTTAATTCCCTCACCAACTACGCAACCTCCATGTCCAAAATGAGCACCCATGTGTGGACAATAGGCGTCGGTCACAGCAATTTTTCCTGAGGCGGTTCGAAAAATCACCACGTCATTACCGGCAAAACGCCTGGTAACCAATTCGCCTGCATTTATTTGGCTGGAACGCTCTATGGTATACCATCCATTGGGAAATGGTGGGAGGTTGTGATATTTCTTTGCTCCTTCCAAAAAGGTAAAGTTATATCAACTTGATGGAAATAGAGACATCTTTCGATAGCTGCACTCTGGCATCGTCAAATCCTGGAGCAGAAAGAAAAGGTTTAAAGTTTCTGGAAAAGCCATAACGTTCAGTTGGGACTCCAAAAAAATTCCGGTTGCACTTTTTGTCTCCGTTTTTATCATGATAAACGGCCACCGCGTAGTCTCCATGCTCCAGATTTTTGAAGGTGTACCTCATTTTGGTTGAAGTAACTTTGAATCGAACCAGTTTAAGTTCCTTTCCGGGGGTGGGGAAGTTGTCATCGTCTTTAAATAGCCCCACTTGAATGTAGCCTTTTACCTCATCAATATTTGAAACCAGAACAGTTAGATTTCCGGTGGTGGGGCGCGTGAAGCCCAGAAAGATTGAACACAAACATACTATGCAGATAAACCGTTTCATCGGGAAAGCACCAGATATTCAAGTACAATTTCAACGGGTAATTTACAATCTTGTTTTAAAATTTACCAAAACAAGCGTATCATGTTTACTCAGAATCGCCTGGGCGCCAGCTCTAGTTGCAATAATGATACGGTTGCCAATCTCAGCTGTGCCAGACCTTCCATCTCAGGTTGGTTAAGGTGTTCACCTTTTTCGATGCTACCAGCCATTTTGGCCAAATCCACACCACCAACGGAAAGAGCTGCTCCTTTAAGCTTGTGGGCCAGTTTTTGAACCTTTTTATGGTCGGCAAGTTGATGAGCCACGAAAATTTCCTGCAGTGTTTCCTCCGATTCGAGCACGAAAGTTTGAATTATAGGTTCACGCAGTTCTTCAGGAACGTCAAAAAGGGGAGCTTCCTTATCTAGCTGCATCTAAAACGTATTCATCCGGCTCAGGAGGTTCCTTCTGTAAGTTCTGCTAATCGGGAGGGCTTTGCCCGTCACAGAGACAGTATTTTCCTCAATCTGATCGATTCGATTGAAATTAATAATATACGATCGGTGTATTCTGCAAAACTTATCTGCGGGCAGTTTAGCTTCTGCCTCTTTCATAGTGGTATGAACAACATACCTTTTACTGCCTACATGTACTCCAATGTAATCACCGATGGATTCTACATAGTCGATATCCTGAATGGCCACTTTAACAAGTACGGAATCTGATTTTACAAAAATGAACTTGCTGCTTGTTCCGGAGTCGCTAGGTTTTAATTTTTCAATGGCCTTCAGAAATCGATTGTATTTAACAGGCTTGACCAGATAATCAACCGCATCTTTATCAAAGGCCTCCACTGCGTAATTTTCTTTGGCTGTGAAGAAAATTACCGAAGGATTGCCTTGAAGAGAATCAACCATGTCGAAACCGGACATTTCGGGCATTTCAACATCGAGAAAAAGTACATCAACCGGGTTGTTCTTTAGAAATTTGAGAGCGTCCTTCGGATCTCCGAAGCTACCCACCAGCACCAGGTCGTCTGTTTGCTCAACAAACGCTTCAATCACTTTACGTGAAGTGGAATCATCATCAACAATGATGCAGTGCATTTTCTAAATTTTACTATCCCGACATTGTTTCAACAAATGAATACGCCAGAAAACTCGGTTCTCATAAAAATAATAATTATTGGACGCCTATCACGGTGTGTTACAGATAATATTAGATTTGTTCACGATGAAAATTCTGGTTACAGGTGGAGCGGGGTTTATAGGAAGCCATACGGTGGTGGAGTTAGCCAAATCAGGATTTACACCGATTGTGGCAGATAATTTTTCCAATTCCAACCCATCGGTCCTGGATAAGATTGCAACCATTTTGGGAGAGCAGGTAATCTTTTATCAAATTGACTGTAAAGAAGCCCAGGGGTTAAATCAAATTTTTGTAGAACATCCGGACATTTCGGGAGTGATTCATTTTGCTGCCTTCAAGGCGGTTGGCGAGTCGGTGGAAAATCCCGAAAAATATTATCACAACAATTTAACCAGCCTGACGAGTGTATGTCGGAGTATGAGCGAGCATGGAGTTTACAACCTGGTGTTCTCTTCTTCGTGCACCGTATATGGAAACCCTGACATTATACCTGTTACAGAGGAATCAGCAATTAAATTGCCACTTAATCCTTATGGGCATACCAAGCAACTTTGTGAATCTGTAATTACCGGCATTTGTGAGAGCAATCCGAAATTCAGTAGTATACTGCTTCGATACTTCAACCCGATTGGTGCGCATCCTAGTGGTCAGATTGGCGAACTGCCGATCGGCGTACCCAATAATTTGATGCCGTACATCACTCAAACGGCTGCCGGGTGGAGAGAAGCAATGACCATTTATGGCAATGACTACCAAACAAACGACGGCACCTGTGTCCGGGATTTTATACATGTTGTTGATTTGGCCAAAGCCCATGTAAAGGCACTTCAATGGATTAACCCGAATGGTAATATTGCCTCGTTTAATATAGGAACTGGCGGGGGCTGTAGCGTGTTGGAATTGGTCACAACGTTCATTCGCGAAACAGGTGTAAATTTGCAGTACAAGTTTGGCCCGCGAAGAACAGGAGACATTGCTGCAATTTTTGGTGATGTAACGAAGGCCAATGAACTATTAGGCTGGAAGGCGGAGTTAACAATCGCCGACGCAGTTAAAGATGCCTGGCGATGGCAGCAAACATTGCCACAACCAACATGAGAGTAATTGTTCTTAGCTTCATATTACTTTTCACCAATTTATGTGGTGCACAAGGATTGTTTGAGTATTTCAAGCTTACTGCAGATGATGACGGACCCGAAAAGTTTGATCGGATTGCAGTAGATTTTAATTGGGATTCCTGGTTGAATACTCCGGAAAACATAAAGACCGGAAACTATTCCATCGGAGTAAATGCCTACTGGTACAAAGACATCCCGCTTAACCCGAGAAGTACGGTAGCCCTGGCAATCGGCTTAGGAGTTGGTTCGCACAACGTTCATCACAATGGGCAATTTTTGACCCTGGATAGCGCCGGTACTTCTTTCACAGGGCTCTATCCGTTGCCTAAAGAAACCACCTGGCGGAAGAATAAATACACAGCAACGTATCTGGATTTACCCCTGGAATTGCGATTCAGAAACATGTACATAGAAAGTAGGCGGAAGGATGCGGGCTACAGAACTTTTCGATTTTATCCCGGATTTAAATTCGGTGTGTTGGTGAATGACCATACCAAATGGCGTGATGACAACATCAAGTATAAAATTTACAACCTTAAGAATACCAATTGGTTCAGGTATGGTGTAACGGCAAGATTAGCGTTTGGCAAGATTGCGTTTACTGGTTACTATAGCCTCACCCCCTTGTTTCAGAAAGGTAAAGGCGAGCAACTTACCTTCTACTCACTAGGGATTTCGTGGATTAGGTTCTAGGCTTGGAGGCTCATCAAATGAGCCAAAGGTATTTCACCGGAAAGTACAGAGAGCAAAACCCAACTACAGCTCCGGTAAAAACCTGAGATGGTGAATGAACGTTTAGTGCCAATCTGGCACTGCATACTACTCCTGCAGCAAGAGCCACGTTAACAATAGGGCGTACCACCGGGTTTTCGCCTAACACAAAGAAGTAGTCGTGATTTAAAAGTTCGCCTGTTGCGCACAGAATACCCAACACACCTGTTATCCCTATCGCGTGGATACTAATTTTCCATTTAAAAGTGATAATCGTTGCACAGAGTAAACTAATAATTCCGCCTAACATCATGGAATAGTAGATATTTGGAAGGATTGCCAGATACCTGGCCATTCCATAGCCGATCAGGTAGAACATCAGCGTAGAGATGAACACGGGTATTCGCTCCGATCGTTCGTTTAGCTGGATAGAGGTAATTTGCCTGGTAAACTTTAGAAGTGCCAGGTAGAGTAGTGGAAAAAGGACGGTGAATGGAAGAATGAGAATATACATTACCCTTCTTTTGGTTTCAGGCCCGATATAGGGCAGAAACTCAACATCCAGACCCATCACCAGCAAAAAGCCAAGACTGGGCATAAATACCGGATGTAAAAGGAAGGAAATTACCCTGGCAACAGATCGCATAAAAAGGGGCTATAGCTCTTTTCTTAAACGCGCAACCGGGATGTTCAATTGTTCCCTGTATTTTGCAACGGTTCTTCGGGCAATGTTGTATCCCTTTTCTTTGAGCAGAGCCGCAAGTTTTTCATCGGTGAGTGGTTTCTTCTTTTCTTCTGCGTCAATTGCATCTTGAAGAATTTTCTTTACCTCCCTGGTAGATACTTCCTCGCCGGATTCAGTAGAGAGAGATTCGGAGAAGAAATATTTTAGTAGATACGTTCCATAAGGAGTTTGGGCATGCTTGCTGTTGGCTACCCTGGATATGGTAGAGATGTCCAGACCAACGATTTCCGCAATGTCCTTTAGAATCATTGGTTTTAGGTTGGTTTCATCCCCGGTAAGAAAGAACTCTCGCTGATAATTCATAATGGCTTCCATGGTCACCAATAGCGTGTTCTGGCGTTGTTTGATGGCATCAATGAACCACTTGGCAGAGTCTATTTTCTGCTTCACGAACATGATGGCGTCTTTGTCTTTCTTGGTCTTGTTGCTGGCAGCATAAGCCCGCAACATTTCAGAATACTCTTTACTAACCCGAAGTTGCGGAGCATTGCGGCTGTTTAAGCTTAGATTTAGTTCTCCGTCCTCCTCCCTGATAATGAAATCAGGAATGATTTGATGGATAGATTTGGACGTAGCACGAAGTGAATTGCCGGGTTTAGGGTTGAGTTTTACGATTTCCTCAATCGCATCTTTCAAATCCTCCTCGTCAATGTCCAGTCGCTTAATGATCTTGCTATAATGCTTCTTGGTGAACTCGTCAAAAAACTTGTCCACTACCACTTCAGCCGTTTTCTGCTCAATGGTCATGTTTGGTTTCCTGCGAAGTTGAATCAGCAAACATTCACGTAAGTCTCTGGCACCAACTCCTGCCGGATCGAGGTTTTGTACCTGGTCCAGAACTTCTAGAACCTCTTCTTCTTCGCACATAATGTTTTGCGAGAAGGCAAGATCATCCACAAGGTTTACAATTTCTCTTCGCAGATACCCGCCGTCATCAAGATTTCCAATGATGGTTTTGGCAATGGCCAGTTCCTTTTCATCCTGAATTCTGAGGGAAATTTGTTCGTCTAGAAGTTCCTGAAAGGTTTTACCACCTGACAAAGGAATAGCCTTCTCATCATCATCCGGACTGGAATTGTTGGTTCTGGTTTTGTACGTTGGCATGTCATCATCCAGATAATCATTGATGTCGAAATCATCGCTGTCTCTGGAATCCGAGTCGTCGCCATCGAATGAATCATCATTGTCGTATTCATCTCGATTCGCCTCCTGATCCATGCCTTCTTCCAGCGCTGGATTTTCTTCAATTTCCTCCTTGATACGCTGCTCAAGTTCTACGGTTGGAACCTGTAGCAATTTCATCAATTGTATCTGCTGCGGAGATAGCTTCTGAAGTAATTTATGTTGTAGTCGCTGTTTAAGCATATCAGGTATTGTTCAGTCAAAATACGAAATTCCGCTTTTGACTTTTCGAAAACATTTTAAAACTCCGCGTTTTTTGGTGTTCGCGGGAACGGAATTACGTCTCTAATATTGGTCATTCCAGTACAGAACATTACCAGTCTTTCGAAGCCGAGCCCGAACCCGGCGTGTGGAACAGTTCCGAATCTTCTGGTATCAAGGTACCACCACACGTGCTCTTCCGGGATATCAAAATCAGCACATTTTTGTTTCAACACATCGTAACGTTCCTCTCTCTGGGATCCACCAATTATTTCTCCAATTCCCGGGAAAAGTACATCCATGGCAGCAACGGTTTTCCCATCGTCGTTGTTGCGCATGTAGAAAGCCTTAATTCCTGCCGGGTAGTTGTAAAGAATCACAGGTTTTTTGAAATGCTTCTCCACCAGGTACCGCTCATGTTCACTTGCCAAATCCGTTCCCCATTCAACCGGGAACTTGAATTTTTTCTTTTTATAAGGTTTCGAATTCTGAAGTATTTCGATCGCCTCTGTGTAGGTAATTCTTTCAAAATCATTGCCTACCACAAATTCCATTCGCTCCCGCAGGCTTAATTCGTTGCGTTCATTTTGCGGCTTTTGCTTCTCCTCCTGTGCTTCCCGGTTCACTAAAAAATCCAGGTCTTCTGCACAATTGTCAAGAATGTACTTCACGCAATATTGCAGGAAGTCTTCACCCAAATCCATGTCGTCATGCAGGTCGGCAAAGGCAATTTCCGGCTCGATCATCCAAAATTCTGCCAGGTGCCTGGAAGTGTTCGAATTTTCGGCCCTAAAGGTTGGCCCGAAGGTGTAAACTTGTCCAAGTCCCAGAGCCCCCAATTCAGCTTCTAATTGACCTGAAACCGTCAGATTGGTTTCTTTGCCGAAGAAGTCTTTGGAATAATCTACCATTCCATCATCCGTTAGGGGCGGGTCGACCGGATTTAAAGTGGTAACACGAAACATTTCGCCTGCACCTTCAGCATCCGACCCCGTTACTATTGGAGTATGCAGGTAGTAGTATCCATTGTCGTTGAAATACTTGTGAATGGCATACGCCAGATGATGACGGATTCTAAACACGGCACCAAACGTATTCGTTCGGAACCTTAAATGTGCTTGTTCCCGAAGTGTTTCCAAAGAGTGTTTTTTGGGCTGGAGAATGGTTCTGGAAACCTCATCCGTGTTGGCTTTGCCAACCACTTCAAGTTCCTTTGCATGAATTTCTATCGTTTGCCCCCGACCCTGAGATTCAACAACCTCACCTACTGCCGTAATTGCACACCCAACGGTTACGTCCGCCGCGTCAATTTGCTCCGGTTCAATAACTACCTGTAGAGTAGCCAAACACGACCCGTCATTAAGTGCAATAAACCGGTCGTTTCTGAATGATCTTACCCATCCGGAAACCTTTACATCTGATCCTGTTTTTGCGGCTTCAATTACCGCCTTTATTTTCTCTCGTTTCATAGGTATTTCAACAGGGTACAAAAAAACAAACTTTCGGCGAACTATTGAGATGAAAATAATATGGATGGGTGTCAAATTTTAATCTGGATTGGGCAATTGATCTTTTCCTAATTCGTTTTAATAATGTGAAAGTACTTGTGACTACTTTTTTGTTGGTATGGATCAGTTCCATAGTGATCGCTCAAACACCAGACAACCTGAAGCATCTGCCGGATTCGATTCTTAAGGACTACATCTTCGATGGTTCGTTTCCTGAATTCCCAGATAGCATATCTGTTACTCCCTGCAACTGTATTACTCCCAATGCTGATAATCAGAATGAGTGCTTTTTCCCCAATATTCAGGCAGATTCGATTACCTCCTACCGTTTTCAGGTATTCAATCGCTGGGGAGAACTGGTGTATCAAACCAACCAGAAATTTTGTTGGCATGGGGTCAGTGGTGAGGATGAAAGTGAAGAATTATTGCCGGATGATGTCTATATCTACCGGGTGAGTTTTGAGAAGATATTGGGCGATGAAACCACTACTTTTACCGGACATATTAACGTGTATAACGATTCCGACTAAACCTTTACAAAAAAACACCTCGGAAGTGAAACAAAACAGGTTAATTTCCAGTCTAAATGGAAAATTTGTAATCAATGCAAAGCCTGCATGGTTTCATATGGGAGACCCTAATTTATAAGTATTTATTTCGTGCCGGTGCAACTATGAAATTGGCAAATGAAAGTTAGAGTAATTGTTTTATTCGTCTTTGTGCTGGCTACAATCCTGGCGAATGGACAAATCAGGGAGAACATACGCACCGGACGACCTGGCTACTCAATCGGCGCGGGTGTTGTTGGTAGTGGGTTCATCCAACATCAAATGGGTTTGAATCATGCAAGTGTATTGGGAGATGCTATTCTGAATTCAACCAACCATGTTGTTCGCTATGGAATTAACGAACATTTCGAAGTCGGGCTGAATTGTACGGTATTGAACTACAGGTTAAACGGCAGTTCAGATTGGAGTACTGATAGATTGGGTGTTGCCGTTCGTACTGCTATTACCCAGGAGAAAAAGGTGTTGCCCACAATCGCGCTGCAAATCGGATCGAAACTACCTGAAACCGGCCGGTCATTTTTGCCCAGGGCCATTTTAACAATGAGCAAAAGACTCACCCCAAGCTTGGTAATAGGTTCGAACCTGATTTACAATTGGATAGAACAAGATGCCGGTCTAACTCAGTTGACCCTGCATTCTAATTTTGCGCTCAATAAAAAATGGGGGTGCTTTGGGGAGATTTATTTTCAGGATTTTTCGCAAATGAACCGCACCATTTTTGCCACGGGAATCAGCTATTTGATGAATCCCAATTTCCAGTGGGACTTATACAGTGGTTATGAACTTAATAACAACAATATGTACCTTATCAGCTTTGGAATAAGCTGGAGGATTCAAACAGAAAAAACCAATTAATGAGAACATTAATGCTTAGTGTGGTTTCCCTGATTTTTGCAGGTGTATTTGCTCAAGAGGGTAAGTTAAACGCACTGGATTCGTTGCAAATAGAGCAGGCCGATTCGATTCTGGAATTGAGACATGATGCTACCAGCGATTTGTTATCCTCTATCGACTCTTTGAAGCGTCAGGATAGTCTGGAACTTGCCCGATTGACCGAGCAGTATAATCAACTACAACAAACTGACGACGCACAAAGGGCGAAAATCCAGCGTAGGTTAGACAGTATAAACCAGATAAAGGTAGCCAGATCGAGATCTGCTAAACAACAGATTGATTCGCTTAGAAAATTTACACAAGGCGTACCGGCGATATTTGATGGAGATACACTGTTCCTTATCTACGGTAAACTCGGACCTAACTCACCGCTTGAAAGAGGCGAGCGGCTCGTGGAGAAACTAACGGCTATTGTTAAGGAAGACGAATATAAAGCAGAGCTGTTAAAGATCGTTCCAACTGATTATGGTGCCGATATACTGTACGACCAGTTTATTTTGATGACGGTTACGGAAAAGGACGCTTTTTGGCTAAATAAACCAGTGCATGAGGTTGCTGAGGAATACCGGGTTTCGATCAACGCATCTATTGAACGATACCTTGAGGAACGTGGTCCTCTTCAAACACTAAAAAAAATAGGGCTGGTAATTCTGATTTTGGTAGTCCTGGTTCTCTTGGTTAGGTACCTGAACAAAGGATTTACATGGCTGAATAAGCGTTTGGTAGAGAAGGGTTCTAGTGTAATCCGGGGGATTAAATTTAAGGATTATGAGTTGTTGTCGGTTACCAGAACCACTAGTTTGCTTGCGTGGCTACTGAAGATGATCAAATGGGTGGTAATTGCCATTATTGTCTATCTCTCGTTACCATTGTTGTTTAGCGTATTTCCTTCAACAAAGAGTATTGCAGATAAACTCATCAACTATATCAGTACCCCGTTTAAGAAGTTTGTGGGTGAGTTTGTTGGGTACATTCCCGAACTCATCACTATTGTAGTGATCATTGTAATTACCAGATACATCGTAAAAGGGTTGCGGTTTTTGGCTCTTGAGGTAGAGCGCGGCAATTTGAAAGTGCCAGGGTTTTATCCGGATTGGGCAAAGCCTACCCTTAACCTGGTGAAATTTATTGTCTATGCCTTTTCCTTTGTAATCATATTTCCCTATTTGCCAGGGAGTGATTCTCCCGCTTTTCAGGGAGTGAGTGTTTTTCTGGGGCTATTGATTTCCCTGGGCTCTTCTTCTGCAATCGGGAACATTATTGCAGGGCTGGTAATAACTTATATGCGTGCATTCCGCAAAGGGGATCGGGTTAAGATTGGAGAAACTACTGGCGACGTAATTGAAAAAACGATGCTGGTAACAAGGGTAAAAACAATCAAAAACGAGGAAGTTACCATTCCAAATATGGCAATCTTAACGGGCCATACGGTTAATTATACGAATGCGGTAGCCAATCAGGGGCTGATATTGCATACCACAGTCACCATTGGCTACGACGTAGCCTGGCAACAAGTGCAGGAGTTGTTAATCAATGCGGCTGTTAATGCAAGTTTGGTAGAAAAAGACCCGCCACCGTTTGTTTTGCAAACCAGCCTGGATGACTTCTACGTTAGCTATCAATTGAATGCCTACACGAAACATCCGGAAAAAGCAGCAGCCATTTACTCGGAGATTCATAAGAATATTCAGGAACAATTTAATGCAGCCGGAGTGGAAATTCTATCTCCTCACTACCGTGCTGAAAGGGATGGGTCTGATATTACCATTCCGAAGCGGGATTGAGTAATATTTGAATCCGAAGGAAACGATTTTCGTATTGGCTGCTTCAATTTTACATCACAAACGGTGAACGTTAGCTGTTGCTGTTACCACCAATTCTGCACGCTTCTATTATCCAGCTTGATGTTGTGGCTGATGAAGAATAAAACGTTCAAACACACCGGAAACAAAAAATGCACAAAAACGTTTCCTGTGTTCCAAAAGTTTTTACATTTGCTCCGTGGATACAAAGTTTTTAGAAATACTCGAACGGGCAGGAGCCGTCTTTATGCGTTACGGAGTGCGCTCTGTAACAATGGATGATGTGGCCCGGGAACTTAAAGTCTCCAAAAAAACCCTCTACAAATACGTGAAAGACAAGTCCGACCTGGTCTCAAAAATCATGGAGGGACAATGTGAAATGGAGAAAATGGTCATCGGCAACGTTACGGCTGAAGCTGAAAATGCGATTGACGAACTCATGAGAATTACCGAGATGTTTAGTCAGAAATTGGCTCAGATGAACCCGTCGGTACTCTATGATCTGGAGAAGTACTACCCGGAAGCATGGGAGGTGTTTACCACCCATAAAGAAAAATTTGTTTTGGGCTGTGTGCAGTCCAATCTGGAAAGAGGGATTCACGAAGGAATTTATCGCGATAATCTGAATCCTGAGATCATTGCCCGGTTGTACATTCAAAAGGTTGATTGCATGTTCGATCCGGCAATTTTCCCAATCGGGAAGTACACATTTTTCCAAATACACCTTGAATTGATGAGATATCATATCCGTGGGGTAGCGAATGAAAAAGGGATGGAATACCTCGCAGAAAAAATTAAAAAGGACCACTCAAATCTTTAAACATGAGGAAACTAGTAATAGGCACTTTATTGTTTCACTTTATACTAACTCCAATACTTGCACAGGAGAAAAACACCTATTCACTTGAAGAAGCCCGTAAGGAGGCACTTGAAAATAGTGCGGAAGTGAAGAAAGCAGAGTTAGATGTGCAAAAAGCATCTTACCGGGCCTGGGAAACGAAAGCAATCGGGCTGCCTCAAATAAATGCGGAGGGAAATTTCCAACAGTTCATAGATATTCCTACGCAGGTAATCCCTGCAAATGCATTCAATCCGGCTGCACCACCAGACGAACTGATAGGAGTGCAGTTTGGAACGGAATATTCGATGTCCGCAAACCTTACGGTGTCTCAGTTATTGTTTGACGGGCGCTATCTTATCGGTCTGCAAGCCATCGATCTGTTGGAGCGAATTCAGGATCAGAACCTCGAAAGAACAGAGAAAATTGCAAGAGAAGAAGTGGAAGGAGCCTATTATATGGTAGCCGCCGCAGCCGAACAGGTGAAAGTAACCGAAATGGCAAAGGTGAAGCTTGAAAAGCTAGCCAACGACATGCAGGAACTGGCCGACCTTAAAATGGTTGAGCAAACGGAAGCAGATCAAATGGCACTTAATCTTGCCCGTCTGGAAAACAACCTTACTATGGCCAAACGTCAGCATCAGTTGGCTATCGGGCTTTTAACCTTAAAAATGGGTTACGGCCTGGATAGAGAAGTGAATATCTCTGATTCATTATGGTCTCTTGTGGAAGCGTTTGACCCGGAAACGTATTCGGATCAGAACTACGCTCCTTCTTCGGCCATCGAAGTTCAAATGTTGGAAACACAGCTCGTGTTGGATAGCCTGAACGTGAAAAATGAAAAGGCCGCGGGAATGCCTTCTCTGGCAGCTTTTTTTCAAACCCAACAACAAGCTTTTAGAAATGAGTTCGACTTTCTTCAAAACAAACCATGGTACCCGGCCAATATATGGGGGGTGTCGCTAACAGTACCCATTTTTAGCTCCGGGCAGCGGAATGCAAAGGTGAAGCAGGCAAAGATCATGCAGGAGCAAACCGAGATTACAATTGGTTCTGTAAAAGAGGGATTGGAACTGCAAATGCAAAACGCCCGGGTACAACTTAAAACAGCTAATGATGTAATGAAGACCAATTTGAAGAGTTTGAATATTGCCGAAACCATCTTGAACAACGCAACCGAAAAGAACAAACTGGGAGCAATTTCAGCAATGGAACTCACTCAAATTCACAACCAGTACATTCAAACCTATTCAGAATACATTAACTCCGCTTATCAGGTGCTACAGGCAAAACTGGAGCTGGACAAACTACTAATCAATGAGTAAGCCGAATCAATCAAACGAAATGATGATCGCAATGAAACAACCTAAATCGAAGACGATGAAACGGTTGATCTATTTACTTCCTATAGCGTTGAGCTTAGGCTTTTTTGCCTGCATGCCTCCAGAGGAAACAAAAGGGAGTCTGGCCGACTTAAAATCTGAAAAGGCTTCGCTGGAGAAGCAGTTGGCCGACCTGGAAGAGAAAATAGCGAAAATGGATACTACAAAGAAGAAAGTGTATCCGAAGGTGAGTTTTCACAAGACACAACGAGGCAAGTTTGAACATTTCTTCAGAGCTCAGGGTGAAGTTGAATCAGATCAGAATGTAATGCTTACACCGGAAGTAGCCGGAATGGTTACATCAATTGAAGTAAAAGAAGGTCAGGCGGTTCAAAAAGGGCAGGTAATTGCACGTTTCGACTCCGAGTTAATCGCTGCCAACAAGCAGGAATTACTCGAACAAATCGACCTGGCTCAATACAACGCAGAAAAGCAGGAAAAGCTATTTGAAAAAGGGCTGACTACTGAAATCGCACTGAAGCAGGCCAAAGCCCAATTGGCCACTTTGGAGAAAACACTTAAGACCATTGAAACACAGGCCGGAAAAACGAAGATGACCGCCCCATTCGACGGGTTTATCGAGGAGTTAATAGGAAAGGAAGGGGAAATGGCCACACCAGGAATGCCTTTTGCCAGATTGGTTGGAAGTGCACAGCCTTATGTAACCGCAGACGTCTCTGAGATTTACCTGAGCAAACTTCAAAAAGGAAATTACGCCCGTATAAGTTTCAATGCTTTGGGTGAACAATTCGACGTAGACTCAGCGCAAATCAAAACTATTGGAAGATTTGTTAATCCGGCAAACAGAACCATTCGTGTGCGGGTAAGTCTGCCACAGAAAGACAAGTACATCCCGAATCTCGTTGCGACTATTAATATTCGCGACTATATGAATGATTCGGCCATAACGGTTCCATCAGGTACCATTACGCAGAATGCCGCCGGCAAGGAGATCGTCTACGTGGCGAGAAAGCAGAACGCTAAAGACTATGAGCTGGAGGAAGTAGAGGTGGAAACTGGAGAAACGTACGCGGGCATGACCGAAATAATTTCAGGCGTCGGACCCAATGAATTGGTTGTGGATAAGGGAAGCCACTCGGCATACAACGGACTTGTAGTGCGCGAACTTGATAAATAGTTAGTTCATGGATCAGCAAAATCAAGAACAAAAAGGTCAGGGCTTGCCTGAAGACAGAAAGAAACAGATTCAGAAGGAATTCGGACTATCTACATTGTCGGTAAACAACCGGAAAACGGTATTCCTCATCCTGTTGATCATCATCACGTTTGGTATCACGTCATACATGAATATGCCTCGTGAAAGTTTTCCGGAAGTTCAAATTCCGGAAGTATACGTGGGGGTACCTTATCCGGGAAACTCACCGGATATTATTCAGGACAAGATCATCCGCCCGATTGAAAACGAGTTGAATACCATCAAGAATATTGATGAGATCAAGTCTACAGCAATTCAAGGCTATGCATCTATTCAGGTGAAATTCGACTTCGTGTTGAGTCCGGATGAGGCAAAAGACCTGGTAGACAACGCGGTTAAGGACGCGCGGGCAGACAATGAGTTCCCCAACGACCTGCCTGCGGAGCCTACTGTAGAAAAGATGGACATCACCCAAATGCCGGTGATCAACATTAATCTTTCCGGCAACTATCCGGTGCAGAAGTTGAACGAAAAGGCAGAATTGCTTGAAGATGAGTTAGAGTTGCTATCCGCAATTTCGAGTGTGGATATTCGCGGGGTTCAGCAGCAAAAGCTCAACATCGAAATAAGAAGAGACGATGCAGAAGCAAAGCGGGTGAGTTTCGGGGATATCGAAAACGCTATTCGTGCAGGCCACATGAACATGGGTGCAGGTAATATCTCTATTGATGGATTGGATCACGCTGTGATCGTTGGGGATAAGTTGGATGAGGTTCATAAGTTTGATAGCCTGATTGTTAAAAGTGAGGAAGGCAACGATGTGCGCCTTTTTGAAGTAGCTGAAGTATATTTTGGAGATGCCGACACGACCAGCTACGCAAGGCAGAATGGAGACCCGGTGGTGATGCTGGATGTGCAGAAAAGGGGAGGAGAAAACCTTCTTGCCGCGATAGATTCTGTTCACGCTGTTGTGGAGCGAATGCAAGAATCCAAGGTTATTCCGGAAGACGTAGAAGTGGCATTTACCAATGATCAAAGTGTACAGATTCGTGATCAGGTAAGCAATTTGGAGAACTCCATCATCTTTGGAGTAATTCTGGTGGTACTGGTGCTTCTGTTCTTCCTGGGCTCCAGAAACGCTCTTTTTGTAGGAGTCGCCATTCCGTTGTCAATGTTTATGTCGTTCTGGCTGTTGAGCATGTTTGGGGTTACTCTCAACATTATGGTGCTCTTCTCATCAGTACTGGCCTTAGGAATGCTGGTAGATAACGGTATTGTGGTGGTAGAAAACGTTTATCGATGGATGGATGAAGGATATTCCAGAATTGAAGCTGCAAAGAAAGGTGTTGGAGAGGTGGCGTGGCCAATTATTGCGTCTACCGCAACTACTTTGGCTGCATTCGTTCCTTTAGCTCTCTGGCCCGGAATTATGGGAGAATTCATGCAATACCTCCCAATTACCCTAATGATTGTACTTGGTTCGTCGTTATTCGTAGCACTGGTCATTAACCCGGTTCTTACGGCCGTTTGGATGCGGGTAGAGCAGAGGAAACCAAAAACGCGCAGAGCGCTGATTATAGGGTTAATATTTCTTGGACTCTCCATGTTGTCGCATATTGGAGGAGGCACAGCGTTTGGCAATTTTTGCTTGATTATAGGCGGGATTGCACTACTCAACATTTTCATCCTAAACCCTGGTACTAAATTCTTCCAGAACAGAATCCTTCCGTCTTTGGAAAACAGATACTTGCGGTTTGTCACCAAATCGGTGCGAACTAAAGAACTAAGACAAGGCTCGTTTGTATGGAGAGTGAATCGAAAGGCCAATAACTTGCCGTTTGCAGCTAAATGGGTGCTTTGGTTACCGATGAAGTTATGGGTGAAACTTTATCAGTCCAGGGCGTTAAAAACATTTCTATTCACATTTCTGGTGATGTTCGTTTCCATCATTCTGATTGCTTTGATTCCTCCCAAGGTATTATTCTTCCCGGAGAATCAGCCGCAATACATCAACGTGTTCATTGAGCATCCAGTTGGTACAGATATTAATGTGACCAACAAAACAGCGTTAGAAGTAAAGGGAATTGTAGACAAGGTGCATGCAGACTTTAACGAGCGCTATTTTCCTAAGCCTAAAGATAGCCTCGTAAGGAAAGGTTTCGTTGAGTCCATTATCGCACAGGTAGGCGAAGGAACTTCAGATCCAATGGCCGGACCTCAGTTCGGAACAACGCCTCACAAGGCGAGGATTGCAATTCAATTTACGGAGTTTAAGAACCGTGGAGGAAGGGAAACCTCAGACTTCAAGAAAATGTTGGATACCGCCATAACCAAGTCAAATTTCAGTATGGACGTTAAGTTGGTGGCTGATAAGAACCAGGATGGTCCACCGCAAGATCCACCGGTAAATATTGAAATTACAGGTAAACCTGATTTGCCGTATATAGAACTGCTTCAACAGGCGGAAGCCGTAAAAAAGTACCTGGAAGCCCATCCGGTAGATGGAGTAGCTAAGCTCAAGCTAAATGTTGAAACAGGGAAGGCAGAGTTGCCAATCGTAGTAGATAAAGACCTGGCAAATGCGGCGGGGGTATCTACCGGTCAGGTAGCGCAGGCGTTCAGAACATCACTTTTCGGGAAGGACATAGGGACTTTCAAGAAGGGAGATAAGAATTATGACATTACGCTGCGTTTCGGCAAAGAATTCCGGGGCGATATTGATGCACTCCTGGATCAAAGGTTGATTTTCATGAATAATCGCGGTCAGAAATTGAGCATCCCTGTTCGATCTGTTGTGCAGGATCCAAAGAAGAAGATCACTTTTGGCTCTATCAAGAGAAAGGATCTTAAAAATATGGTTACGATCAGTTCCGGTGTAACTGAAGGAGCCAATCCTACGGAGGTTGTAGAAGCCATGAAGGAAGAACTGAAGAAGTTCCAAAGGTCGTCGGAGGGAATAACCTTTAAGCAAGCTGGTTTCAATGCAAAATTTACCGGGCAAATGGAGCAACAGGAAAAGGAAATGAGTTTCCTGAGCACGGCGCTTGGTATTGCCGTGTTCTTAATCCTCTTAATTATAGTAACTCAGTTTAATTCCTACTCTGCTCCGGCCATTATATTGCTGGCAGTTGTGTTGAGTTTGACAGGAGTTTTCCTTGGACTGGTTTTTTCAAGGCAGGATTTTGTTGTGATTATGACCATGATAGGGATTATTTCACTCGCCGGAATTGTAGTTAACAATGCCATTGTACTGATTGATTACACAAAGCTATTGCTGGAGGGAAAGAAGGAGGCGTTAGGTTTACCGGAAAATGCTAAGTTACCTTCACCAGTGGTTAAAGAGGCTATTATAGAAGCGGGAAAAACCAGACTTCGTCCCGTACTTCTAACCGCAATTACCACGGTTTTAGGTTTGGTTCCGCTGGCAACAGGTTTCAATATCGATTTTATATCGTGGTTTACTACAAATGATCCGGCTATTTATATTGGCGGAGACAACGTGATTTTCTTTGGACCAATGAGTTGGACGATCATTTATGGTTTGACGTTTGCCACATTCCTAACACTGGTGGTAGTACCTGTAACCTACTATTTGCTGTATAAGGTTAAAGGAGTTTTGGGTAGGCTTTGGCGACGATTGCTGGCGCTTTAGCAAAATTACATACGGATGTTCAGACAAAACCTACCGGTGACAGCCGGTGGGTTTTCAGTATTTTTGAATCATTCTGCTGATTATACAAGTTAGTTTAAATAGTATTTCAAGGACGCTAATAATATTATTTTGTCTGCTATCTCCTATTCTTGGGGCATCCCAGCAACGCGCGAACTTGGAGAGGCAAATAGATAGTCTTAAGCTAATCATCCGGGGGGCAAGTCACGACACTACAGTGGTTCAAACGCTCATTAATTGGGATAACCTCATTTACATTTCAGATCCCGAACTGGATTTAGAACTCAATCTAAAGATTGACAGTATCGCAAAATCCAATCTTAGTGTCGGGCAAGACCCAAGAGCCAATTATGTATTCAGTCAATCAAGAAGTTTTGCCTTGAATAATCTCGGCGCGATTGCCCAGAATCGTGGAGATTACATTCAAGCCATTAACTATCATGATCAGGCTCTGAAAATCAGCGAAAAAGTTGGAGACAAGAAAGGAATAGCAACCGCACTTAATAATATTGCGATTATCAACCTGTCCCAGGGTAACCGGGAAGAGGCGGTAAACCATTTCAAACGAAGTTTAACGATTAGAGAGGAGCTCGGAGATAAAAATGGTATCGCAAACTCTCTCAACAACCTGGGTAACATCTTTAGTGAGGATGGGAAGTTAAAACAAGCTTTGGACTATTATTCGAGAAGCCTTGAGTTGGAGGAGAAATCTGGAAACAAGAAGGGAATCGCTGTTGCCCTCAATAACATGGGGATTATTCATAAGGAGCAAGGAAATTTTCAAACAGCCATTAAATTCTACAAGAAAGCGCTGGTGCTTCTGGAAGCTATTGGGGATGAAAGATCGACTGCCAGTACAATGGTGAACATAGGTTCAATTTATATTGAGATGAATTCTTTAACACAAGCGGCGGAATATTCCAGTAGAGCACTATCGGTTGCTACAACCATTAACGATCCGAAGAGTATACGGGACGCGTCTTCCATTTTGTGGAAGATTTACAAAAAGACAGGAGATTACGCGAAAGCATTGGAAATGCATGAGTTGTATATGGAAATGCGAGATACAATCGTAAGGGAGGAGAATCAAAAGGAGGTCATCCGGCAGAAACTGAGGTATCAGTATGAAAAACAAGCTGCGGAAGACAGTATTAAGAATGCTGAAGCCCAAAAGCTCCAAGAGGCAAGACTAGCGGCCAAAAATGCGGAGGCGGCTAAAGACAAGTTGAAGATTGAGCAGCAGGAAAAACAACAAATGTACCTGTACATTGGATTGTCATTGGTGGCCTTATTTGGACTCTTCATGTACAACCGTTTTAGAATTACCCGCCGGCAAAAAAACATAATAAATAGTCAGAAGGAGTTGGTAGAAGAACAACACGAGCAGGTGGCTACACAAAAGGAAAAAATAGAGCGGCAACACAAGGAACTGGAAGGCGTTCATCAGGAAATTAGTGATTCTATTCGTTACGCCCAGCGTTTGCAGTTGGCAATTCTGCCAGATCAGGAGGACATGAAGGCATATTTGAAGGATGCTTTTGTTTTGTTTCTGCCCAAGGATGTGGTTAGTGGTGATTTTTACTGGATGCAGACCGTAGGTGATCAGGTGCTTTTTGCAGTTGCCGATTGCACCGGACATGGAGTGCCGGGCGCGTTGGTTAGTGTGGTGTGCAGTAATGCACTTAACAGAGTAGTAAAGGAGTTTGAAATTCTTGAACCTGCTCAGATTTTAAACAAGACCCGTGAGTTGGTCATTGAGACGTTTGCGCGTAGCGGCCAGAATGTAAAGGATGGGATGGACATAGCACTGTGTAGACTTCTACCAGATGGGCTTCAATTTGCCGGAGCAAATAATCCGCTATGGATCGTGCGTAAAAAGGCGTTGATTACAGAAGAAGAACGAGCAGAAAGAAGTACAGTTATCTTAGGAGACATGGGCTTGATCGAACTGAAAGCAAGTAAGCAGCCTGTTGGTTTGTACGAACGTATGTCAGAATTTGAAGAACAAAGCACCGGATTACACCCTGGGGATACGATTTATATTTTTACTGACGGCTTTGCCGATCAGTTCGGAGGCGATAGGAACAAGAAGTTGATGTATAAACCCTTTAAGAAGCTCTTGATCAGTCTTAACCATCTTCCGATGAATGAACAAAAAGAGAAACTAGCTCACTTTTTTCAAGATTGGCGGGGAGCAAACGAGCAGGTAGATGATGTTTGTATAGTAGGGGTAAGAATTTAAAACGGCAAATTACTTAAATCCACATTTCCACCTGACACAATTATTCCTACATTCTTATTCTGGAAACGGTTTTGGTTTGCGATCAACGCTGCTAGTGGAACGGCCGAAGACGGCTCAATAATAATTTTCATTCGCTCCCACACCATGCGCATTGCGCTAACGATGGCATCTTCCTCTACCAAAAGAATGTCGTTTACGTGTTGCTTAATAATAGGGAAGTTAACATCCCCCAGAGATGTCCTTAATCCATCCGCAATCGTGTTCGGATTCTCTACGGGAATTACCTGCCCCGCTTTAAGAGAACGATGTGCGTCGTCTGCGCCTGACGGCTCACCTCCATAAACATCAATGCGCTCACCGAAGTAATTCGCCGCCAATGCGGTTCCCGCAATCAATCCGCCGCCACCAACAGGTGTGAAAATCGCGTGAAGGGTTTCTATCTGCTCAATAAATTCCATGCCGGCCGTGGCGTTTCCCATAATGACCTCAATTTGATTTGAGGGGTGCAGGAACACGGCTCCGGTTTCTTTCACGATTTTATCTGCTGCCGCCTCTCGGTCTTGCTGGGTTGGTGGGCAATCTACCACCTTTGCACCATAGCCTAAAACGGCATTTTTCTTCACCTTTGGTGCACTTGTAGGCATAACTATGGTAGCGCTGGTTCCGGTTTGTTTTGCTGCTAAAGCTACTGCCTGAGCAAAGTTTCCCGAACTGTGAGTAACCACGCCCTTTGCTCTTTCTTCTTCCGTTAATGAAAGAATAGCGTTTGTTGCCCCGCGCATCTTGAATGCGCCCATCTTTTGAAAGTTCTCACATTTAAAAAAGACATTGATTCCAAGAATCTCGTTGATGCTTTGAGAACTGAGCACGGGAGTTCGATGGATATAATTCCGAACCCTATGCGCAACAACGGTAAGCTCTTCTTTCATAGGCTTATTAAGTTATTTGAAATGGTATTGGCCCGTGGTCAGGTTTCTGGTTGCCTGTTCAATCGGGATTACGTTTCCGTGCATACATAAATAGACCCCGGAAGCAACTGTTTGAACCACCCCGATCGCCATCCCAAAATTTACATCTGCATCGGAGTTTGAAAACCGTTCCGGCCTCATCGATCCGGTTATTACAATGGTCTTGTTGGAGATGGATGCCAACTCAGTTCCCGTTTCCAGCATGGTGTCGGTTCCGTGTGTAATTACGATCTTATCTGTATCACTAGCCTCTATCAGCTGTCGCAACTTTATCCGATCTGTTTGGGTAATCTCCAGACTGTCCTTTTTCATTGCGGCAACTACTTTGTAATCAAAGGTTGGGTTCAATCGTTCCAGTATTCGGAGGAAGGCAGGATCATGTATTTCAAATGCCCACCCTTTAGAGACGCGCGGATAATCCTTATCTATCGTTCCGCCGGTTTGAACAAAGAGGATTTCCATGCTATTCCCTTTTCAGGTCGTCGAATTCCTTAAACAACTCCATCTGGTAGTCGGCCACCTTAGTTTCGTATTCCTTCCATTTGGTTTGGAAGAAATCGTTGATTTGGTTTACTACCTTGTCTGTTTCGTCAGCAGCCTTTTTTACGGCATTTTTAGTCGTAGAGGTGGGCGCTCCGTTAACGGAGCCTAAATGTTCAGAAGCATTGTATAAGTAAGTGTTTAACTTCCTTGAGTTGTCCTGATAACCCTTTAATCCCTTTGCCTGCATGAATAGGTTCTGAATTTTCACAATGCTATCATTGATCTCCTTTCCAGCTTTTTTGATCTTTTTTTGAATGCTGTCTTCCGCTAGTGCGAATGAAGTTTCGACCCGTTTAATGGTCTCCTGGGCATCCAGCAATTGTTCCATTGCATTTCGAGCCAAATCAACCGTTTTATGATGCTCCCGGATTAGTTGTCTACGCTGCTGCTCTCCATTCGCATCGTAGATTACCCGTGGATCTGGTTTAACCTCAATAATGGTCGAATCTTCATGTGTTCCGTATTTGAAAAGCAAGTTGTATTGGCCCGGAACAACTCTGGGCCCCCACGGGTCTTTAGCGTCTTCTTTAACCTTTTTTCTCGACGGGTAGCGAATGCCCTTTTCATTAAGATACCAGTTGATTACCTGAAGACCGGTGTCTGCTTTATGGGTATAGGTAAAAATGGTATCCCCGAATGTATTTTTGACCCTGATTTCGACATCTTCCCAGTTCGGTTTGTCCGTTTCTTCTTCATTTTTAGACGTTTCCGTTTCTTCTGTCGAGCCCTTTCCTTTGGACTTACCTTTTTTGCCCTTGTCTTTTTCTGTATTTTCCTCCTTTTTCCTGGTCGGGTCGCCTGGTTCTTTAATCCATACTTTTATCTGGGCAGCACTGGTTTGATTATCTCCTTTAAAATACGTGGAAGCAGTAAACCGAACCCCGGTTGCTGGCAAGGTGTTCATCTGATAGGCTGTGCCGTAATCAAACACATGATAATCTTTCTTTACCCACTCCCCGTAAGTTTTGGCCAATTCTCGTAACGGACGGATATCCCTGAGAATCCAGATGGCTCGTCCAAAAGTCCCTATTACCAGATCGTTTTCCCGTTCCTGAATTTTTAAGTCCATAGTAGACACAGAAGGGTAGTCTTTGTCCCACTTTGTCCAGGTATTCCCCTTGTTGATAGAGAAGTATAAGCCGTGCTCCGTTCCGAGAAACAGTAGCTTTTCTTCTTGTGGGTCTTGAACAATGCTGAGTGCGTAACCCTTCACATTTTCGTCTGAAGCAATTCTTGTGAAAGACTGACCAAAATCTGTGGTGCGG
This sequence comes from Parvicellaceae bacterium, assembly GCA_965267315.1. Classification (GTDB taxonomy): domain Bacteria; phylum Bacteroidota; class Bacteroidia; order Flavobacteriales_D; family Parvicellaceae. The sequence continues at coordinate 572,875 of OZ253949.1, read as the reverse complement.
TAAACGTAGGGTTTGTAATCATTGCGCCGGTAGTCATTCACCACAACGTACGCTTCCCCGGCGTTGTGTTTAGATGCGTGAATCTGTGGCACCCAAAACCCTTTTTTTGGCCCCATAATTTTTGGAGAAACATTTGTCCACGACTTACCTCCGTCTCTGGTGATCTGCACATTACCGTCGTCTGTTCCTACCCAAATCACTTCTTTTTCTATCGGACTGGGTTCAATACAAAGGATAGTTGTGTGATTCTCAGCCCGGGTTGCGTCTATGGTTAATCCACCACTTTTGCTTTGTTGCTGTTTGGTAGAATCGTTGGTGGTCAAATCTGGAGAGATGATGGTCCAGTCTTTTCCTTTGTTTTTTGAATAATGTACGAACTGACTCCCAAAGTAGATCGCCTTTGGATTGTGTGGATCCTGAGCCAACGCAGCATTCCAGTTGAACCTCAGGTATTCTCCGTCCGGATGAACAGGTTGAATGTATTCGGTAGCACCGGTTTCCATATCGTAATAGAAAACATTGCCTCCCTGGTACATCGCATATCCAAATCGATTGTTTTCTGCATCTGGCATGATATCAAAACCATCGCCAAACATTACCTCCTGCCACTCAAAGTTGGAGATACCTCCCGACTTATGAACCTGACTCGGACCCACGTATGAACCATTATCCTGCATTCCCCCGTAAATTCGGTACGGGAAATCGTTGTCTATGTTAATGTGATAGAACTGGGCAACAGGTATGTTTTCTACAAAACGCCAGGTTTTTGCGCCATCGTAAGAAATATTCAATCCGCCGTCGTTGCCTTCAATGATGTGTTTCGGATTGTTGGGGTTGATCCAGATGGAATGATGATCCGGATGTACGCCTGCACCGGTATACGAGATAATTACCTCGAAATTTTTTCCTCCATCTTCACTTTTCGTTACCAACGTATGTAAACTGTAGATACGGTTTTCATTTTTAGGATCAACATGAATATCTGCATAGTAGAAAGGGCGATTTCCAACATTCTTGGTAGACGTTTTTCTCCAGTTCACACCGCCGTCATCTGATCGGTACATCGCTATTTCTTTACTTTCGACTAGCGCATACACCACGTTTGGATTAGAAGCAGCTACTGCAAGCCCGATTCGGCCCAATTTGCCCTTTGGAAGCCCATGGTCTTCGGTTCTTTCTTTCCATGTTTTACCACCATCATAAGTAACGTACAGGCCCGAACCTTCCCCGCCAGAATTGAAAAACCATGGTTCGCGTTTGTGCTCCCACATAGCTGCAAATAGTTTGTTAGGGTTAGATGGGTCAACAACCAAATCGGCACAGCCGGTAAGATCGTTCACATACAGTATTTTCTCCCAGGTTTCCCCGCCATCGGTTGTTTTAAATACACCACGATCTTCATTGGCTCCCCAGGGACTACCTACCGCTGCAGCATAAACTGTATTTGGGCTATCCCGATCGATGATAATTCGATGGATCGTTTTGGTATTTTTCAGGCCCTTAAACTGCCATGTTCGGCCGCCGTCAAGACTTTTATAGATGCCTGCACCTGAACTGTGAGAATTTCGTGGATTTCCTTCGCCGGTTCCCACCCAAATGACATCTGGATTGGATTGTTGAATTTTTACGGCGCCAATATTCTGTATGGGCTGCTTATCGAAGATTGGGTCCCATGAAAGACCACCGTTAATTGATTTCCATACTCCACCGGAGGCCGTCCCCGCGTAAATTACATTCGGATTGTTTACTACCGCATCTATGGAAGTGACTCTACCACTCATTCCGGCAGGGCCGATAGAATACATTTTCATTCCGTCGAATTGCGAAATGTCAATTTGTTGTGCCTGGTTTGCAGTTAGCAGCATCAGCGCCGCGAGAAAAAAAATCCATTTGCTCATCCGGCTAAGGTAAAGAATTAGCGGTTTAATAGTCGCTTTATGAGAGCTTGAGAACCAGAGCCTCTAAAGAGTCAATATCAAACCCGCACTCAGAATACAGTTCCTCCTGGGTGCCGTGCTCAATAAAGCGATCCGGAATACCCAGAGAGTGTACTTTTTGATGGAAGCCATTCTGGTTTTTCCACTCTGTTACGACAGAAGCAAAACCACCTTTTAAGGCGCCGTCTTCTATTGTAATAATGTGCTCGTGTTGAGTGAATGCCCGTTTTAACAGATGGTCGTCCAATGGTTTTAAACAACGAATGTCGTAGTGGCTGACGTCAATACCTCGCACCCTCAGTTCATGGGCAAAATTGCCTACGTGCCCCAGAGAAAGTATAGCAACACGGCCGTTTTCTGAAAGAATCCTGCCTTCTCCAGATTCGATTTTTCTGAATGGCAACTGCCAATCCAGATGTACTCCACGACCCCGGGGGTATCGGATGACTACCGGGCCGTTAATGTCAATTGCCGCTCTCATCATGTCACGCAGTTGCAGTTCGTTCATTGGAGCCCACAACGTCAGGTTTGGTATGGTGTTGAGAAAGGCCATATCAAATGCTCCATGATGGGTTGCCCCGTCGTTGCCAGCCAACCCCGCCCGATCCAAACAGAAAACCACGTGTAGATTCTGAAGTGCTACGTCATGGATAACCTGGTCGTAAGCGCGCTGAAGAAAAGTTGAGTAGATGTTGCAAAATGGAACCATGCCATTCTTGGCTATGCCGGCTGAGAACGTAACCGCGTGTTGCTCGGCGATTCCTACGTCAAAAAAGCGACCAGGGAATTTCAAAGCAAATTCATTCATCCCGGATCCGGTGGACATTGCAGGTGTAATTCCCACGACCCGTGGGTCTAGTTCCGCCAATTCGATCAGCGTTTTTCCAAATACGTCCTGATACCTCGGAGGCAACAATTCTTCTTTGGGTGCTCTTATGCCCGTTTCTTTGTCGAACAGGCCGGGTGCATGCCACACGGTCGGGTCGCCTCTTTCTGCTGGCTCGTAGCCTCGTCCTTTTTGTGTTTTTAAGTGGATTACATGCACCCCGGTTTGGTACTTCTTTTTAGAAAACTCACTAACGAGTAAATCAAGGTCGTGTCCGTTAAAGGGCCCGGAATAGCTTAATCCAAGTTCCGTAAACAGGTTTTGGTAAGGTTTAATGGTTTGCAAATGCCTGTCGAGTCCACCAACGTTGGGATCAATTGACATTCCATTGTCGTTGATTACGATAATCAGATTGGCTGAGCTAACCGCCGCATTGTTTAGTGCTTCGAATGCCATTCCGGCGGTAAGGGCGCCGTCACCAATAACGGCAATGTGCTTTCTGTCTTCTCCTTTTATCAAACTGGCTTCAGCCATACCTAATGCTGCTGAGATAGAAGTGGAGGAGTGCCCCGCACCGAAAGTGTCGAATTCACTTTCGCTCATTTTAAGGAACCCTGAGATGCCACCTTTCTCACGGATTTTTGGGAATTCAGCGGCTCGCCCCGTAATTATTTTGTGTGCGTACGCCTGATGTCCAACATCCCAAATAATCTGATCATAAGGGGTTTTAAAAACTTTGTGGAGAGCCAAAGTAAGCTCTACCGCTCCCATGCTTGCCCCGAAATGTCCTGAATTGCCGGATAACACGTCTATAATTTGCCGACGTATGTCAATGGCCATATTCTTAAGATCCGAAACAGAGAAACGGTCTCGGTTTTCCGGAAGGCTTGTTATTCGATCCGTTGCTTTCAACGGTGCAAAGTTACTAAGGTATGGTCTAGTCTTAAAAAGTAAGCCGGGTAAATTTTTGGTATTTTCTAGCCCGGGTGTAAATAATACTCTGGCTAGGGTTGATTTGTTCACATACCTTAGGGCGGGTAGAGAAGCCTTCAATCCTGTTGTTGAACAGAAGCTCCCGCTCCGTTTCGCCTTTGGAATTTACTTCGACCAGTAGTGTTAGCATGGCTCGTTTATCTTCTTTGCCCAGTTGCTTCCACTGTTCAAGTTTGTCTTGCCTGTCGTAGAAAGATTTAGCGGTTTCACCATAAATCAGGTAGATTTTATCGTCCACAACATGGCTAAAAAAAGATGAAAAATAACCGCCATCATTCGTAGAATGTTGGTATTTATCAACCTTCGAAGCCCATACAATCTGCCCGGACGGATTTATGTTAATCAGAATGATATCACCATAAACGTAGTGATTGGTGCAGCGCGTAGTTGTATTACCATTCGCATCGGTTGTGGTGTGACAGGTTTGGTAGAAGCGATACTGTTCGGCGATTAGAATCGCCCCACCATCTTCCCTTTGGATCAACTCTCGAAACTCGTAATTGTACATCTCGAGATTTCGGTCTTTTTTCGCTGCTTTCTTTTTGGCCTTTTCCTCCTCCCGCTCGGTCATGCCTTCAACGATGAAATCCTCATCGAACTTTTTGAAACTCTTCGTTTTGATTTCTTTGCTTTCGCCGTCAATGGTCAGAAAGAAAGTGCCGGCAATACTCCATGTGCCGTTTTCTGAGTAGAAACCCGTACAAATGATATCATCATTTTCTCTTACGGTGGCCGTAAGATCAGTTATAAACTTGTCTCCAAGATCAATAACGTAATCTTTTACCTTGGCTCCTTTGTCAAAATATCCAAGGATATGGTATCGATGATTTGGTTCGCCCTTTCGCTTTTTGGCCTCTTGCTTTTCGCGAAACTCTACTCCGGTTATAAATACATTTCCCTTATTTGATATGTCGTATTCTTCAATTCGGAAAAGCTGTTCCATGTAAGGCAATTCAATGTCTTTTTGCCATATTTTTTCCATCTTCTCATTATGAACAGAGAACCCAAATTTTTCAGGGCCATCTTTTTCGTAGGGCATTCCGGCGTAAATGAGCAGCTTACTTGAGTCTGGTGAAATGTCATATCCAAAAGAACCGTCCCTTCTACGCTTTTCGAATGGTATTTGTGCTACTTCGTGAACAGTACCGTTTTGTTGAAGGTTTTTCCGGTCTATCTGCTGATAATACAGGTAGTTGGTTTTAACTTTAGAATCTGAGTAGGAAGTAAACAGTACAAGGGATTCGTTAAAATATGCCAGACCTTCATAGCGCATATCCTTTCCGTCTTTTTCCATATCCAGCAACAAAGAATTGCTCAAAGAGAGGTCGTTGTTGTACTTGTCTATATGGAGTCCTTTTTTAGCAGACTTCAACATGTAATACCCGGATTCATCAAAGCTTACAACATCGAGAAACTGGCCACGCTTATCCAGTTTAATCTCAGGTCCCCAATCGAATTTTACTTTTTCTGTAATGGGGGCAGGTTGCGCCAATGTGAAGACGGTAGTTAAGGTTAGTAACAGGGTTGAAATGGTTTTCATGGTGTGGATTTTATGGGTTGGATGAATAGCAAGAAATATGCCTGTTTCGTTTATGTAGGTTGAAAGATAATGGGTTTTCCGGTACGTTAAAAGCCGCTTCGGTAAAACTACGCGCAATTTGGACATACGCCATGAGCCTGCATCTCAGTAGAGTCTACGATGAATCCTGGCAGGTTTAATCTTGGCATATCCGCTTCAACGCAGAGCACCTCGTCACACTTTTCACAATGAAAATGGACGTGATTGTGTTGGTGAGCATGGTGGTGTTCATGTGAATCCAAATCATCACAATCATGACATAGCGCAAGCTTTTTAATATCTCCTGGCATCACAATTTCATGAATGAGGCCTTTCTCAGTAAAGGTTTTAATGGTACGATAGAGTGTAATACGGTCGTGCTCGCCTATCGCGGTCTCAATTTGCTCCACAGTAACGGCGTGAGGACTTTCTTCGAAAATCTCCAGCACTTGTTGTCTAAAAGCAGTAGACCTTAGTCCTTTCTTCTTGAGTAAACTCATATTGATGCAACAGTGTTGCAAATATACAAATTGATTCCACTTTAAAAGACCGATAATCATTCGCGGTGAATGACCGATCAATCCATTTATTTGCTAACTTAATCACCAACAATTAATCAATTAAAAGTGAAGAACGTTATTCGGAAATTTTACGATTTGCCGGGTGATTTTCAAGTCGAGATGATGGCACTTTTGAGGGATGGAGAACTAGAACGAACCAGTTTTCCGCGCAAAGGACAGGTAGTGGATGGTGTGATCTACTTGAAAGAAGACACCAAATTTTTGATTCCACTCAGCACGATTGGTGTCGGACCAGATGCCGATTTAGGGTCAATTGCGGAGATGTCGTTCGAGGAAGAGACTTGAAAAAGAACTAAACACAAATCAAAAAAGTTGACAGCGTTTTCATCGCTGCCGTAACAGCTATTGTCTAAATTTTCGTGCCTTATTGTAGCCTCCAGGCAATGAAATTTTCGAGTGTTTCTACAGACAATGGTGTAGCAACTTTTGCGTTTGCACTGGTCAAATAGTTTAAAGTGGGTTCAATCCAGTTTTTATTTGATTCATTCAGGTTTTTTTTAAGAACATAAACCTTGTAATGACTGGTTAGTTGCTCAAAAATTTCTGCCATTTGGGCGTCCCTGCTGGCTTCCTCCAGCTGCATGGCTTTGGCAAACTGAGGCCCTGGTTTTTGATCCTTGTCGAGATTCAATCTTTTCACCAGGACTTCAAAACCTTTCGATTTTACGGAAGCACGCATCATGTCCAGAATCATAATGTTGCCGGCGCCTTCCCAAATCGGTAGTACCAACGAATCACGGAATAATTTCGGAATTACACCATCTTCTATATAACCAATTCCTCCCATCAGTTCCATGCATTCACGAATGATGTAAACACAGTTTTTTGCTGTTTCACGTTTAACCATTGGGGTGAGTAGTCGGATTGCCTGGGATGCCTCCGGGTACCCGTTATCGGCTTTATCCAATTCCTGAACAGCGTGCCATGTTAGGTAAAAATCTGCGGTTAGCAGTGCACTTAATTCTTCTAGCTTCTTGCGAACCAATCCATGTTGAATTCCTTGTTTTCCAAATGTCCATCGGTTTACCTGAAACTGGTATGCTTCTGCAATTGCCCGGCGGGAAAATGACACGGAAGTAATGGCATTATAGAGTCTGGAGAGGTTTACCATAAAACTCATCAGCTTGAAACCTTCGCCTTCCTTACCTACCAGTTTGCCTACCGTATTCGTTAGCATACATTCGGCACTGGCCATCGATTTTACACCCAGCTTGTCTTTGAGCCGAATTACAGGAAGTGGGTTTTTGCTTCCGTTCGGCAAGTATTTTTCTACCAGAAACAGGGACAAACCTTTGGTTCCTTTTACTTCCGCATTTGTTCTTGCCAACACGAAAATCAGATCGGCATTGGCATTACTGCAAAACCACTTTTCGCCATTCAGATGATAGTATCCGTTTCCAATCGCTGTTGCCGAGACCAAATTTTGCCCAACATCCGATCCTCCTGATTTTTCGGTAAGGAACATTGCTCCGGAAGTAAGCTCTTCAAAAGAACTCGCATGTAGTTTTGGAAGCAATCGCTGCTGATCTTCCTCCGAGCAGAATTTACGGATTAATCGGGCAGCACCGTCTGTCATGCATAAAGGACAGGGAATTCCTCCTTCTGCCATGGCGTATAGGTAAAAAGGCGTAAAGCCAAGTAAGTGCCGTTCTTTAGCAAATTCCTTGCGGTTTTCCGGCTCCCATTTTACCTTAAACATGTGGCTATCTATTGCCCATTGAAACAATTTGTCGTAGCTCGGATGAAATCGAATTTCATCTATATTCTCTCCATAGAAATTGCGTTTCACAAGAGAGGGTGGATTCTTATCTGCTTCTAGTGACAGCTGGTCCATTTCGGTCGCGGCCCGTTTACCCAGAAGCGTTAGGTGTTCACTTAAGTAAGCGACACCTTTTTCGGAGGCATTGGAGTGAAAGAAGTCCTGCAGGATCAGATCACTTTTCCAGAAGTTGGAACTTTGTTTGTGCTGTTGTAAAACCTTGTTTTGTGGCCGATCACTCATGTAGCTGAATCCTTCCTATGATTTGTTCAAACCGGCCAGTTCAATAAAGAAAGCATATTCCAGCGCAGTTTCTTTTAGAGATTGGAACCGGCCCGAAGCACCCCCATGTCCTGCATCCATATTGCACTCGAAGAGCAACAAGTTGGTATCTGTTTTCATTTCACGCAATTTGGCTACCCATTTGGCTGGTTCCCAGTATTGAACCTGGCTGTCATGATATCCTGTGGTAACCAAAAGGTTAGGATAATTTTTCGCTTGCACTTGATCATAGGGCGAGTACGAAAGCATGTAATCGTAATATTCTTTTTCGTTAGGATTGCCCCACTCGTCGTATTCGGAAGTGGTAAGTGGAATGGTCTCGTCGAGCATGGTGGTTACCACATCTACAAAAGGGACAGATGCAATTACACCTTTGTAAAGTTCGGGTTGCAAGTTGATTATGGCACCCATCAACAATCCACCGGCACTACCTCCCAGAGCAAAAAGTTTTTCCGGATTCGTGTAATTTTTTTCGATGAGGAATTCGGCACAATCGTTAAAATCGGTGAAGGTGTTCATCTTCTTAAGCAACTTGCCATCTTCGTACCAGCTACGTCCCATTTCCTCTCCTCCCCGAATATGTGCTATGGCCCAGATAAAACCCCGATCCAACAGGCTTATTCTGTTTGGGTTGAAGGTAGGGTCGGTACTTGAACCATAAGACCCATAAGCGTACAGAACGGTTGGGTTTTCTCCATCCAGTTTGATGCCTTTTTTATAAACGATAGACATTGGAATAAGCGTACCGTCATCTGCCGGAGCCATAAACCGCTTTGATTCATAGTCGGCAGCGGAATAACCACCAACCACTTCCTGTTCTTTCATTACCACCTGATCCCGTGTGTCCATGTTGTAATCGTACACGGTCCAGGGGGTAGTAAGTGATGAGTAAGTGTAGCGCAGGATATTGGTCTCAAACTCCGGATTGTAATCCGTGTAAGCCACATAGGCATCGTCATTGAAGCTGATATAATGTTCCTGGTTGTTGGTTTGATTCAATACCCGGATGCCGGTAAGTCCGCTACTTCGTTCGCTCAACACCAGAAATTTTGCAAATACATCCACGCCTTCAAGCAGAACGTCTGGACGGTGAGGAATGACTTCTTGCCAGTTTTCTTTGTCTGTAGAGGCGACATTACACCGCATTAGTCGAAAGTTCTGCGCATCCAGATTGGTTCGGATGTAAAACTGATCTTCGAAGTGAGATATATGGTATTCCAACCCCCGTACCCGTGGTTGAAATATACTCCACGCTCCATCCGGGTCGTTGGCCGAAAGAAATTGGTATTCGCTGGTTAAGGTACTTGTGGAAGCGATAATTAAGAACTCATTGGATTTAGACCGATATACTTCTGCGTAGAAAGTATTATCCTTCTCCTTGTATACTAGTTCATCTTCCTCCTGGGATGTTCCTAGCTTATGTTTCCAGATTTCCCCAGGACGAAGGTCAACTGTATCTTTTTTTGCGTAATACACCGTTTCGTTATCGTTTGCCCAGGCGACCCCGCCATCTGTATTTTTAAGTTCATCGGTATAAGTTTCTCCGGTGACCAGATTCTTGAAATGCACGGTCCATAAACGTCTGGATTCATCGTCAAACGCATACGCAGCCAATTCGTTATTCGGGCTGATATCTACGCCCGCTACGGAAAAAAACTCTTTGTCCTGTGCGAGTTCATTTACATCAATTATTACTTCCTCATCGGCATTTAACGAACCCTTCTTTCGTGTGTAGATTTCGTATTCCTGATCCTCTTCGTACCGCGTAATATAGAAGTATCCATTCTCCTTATAAGGCACAGATTCATCATCTTCCTTAATTCTTCCTTTCATCTCGTCAAACAAATCGGCTTGTAGCTTTTCCGTTTGTTTCATTTTGGCCTTGGTATAGTCGTTCTCAGCATTGAGATAAGCCAAAACTTCGTCAGAGTCTCTGTTCCGCATCCAATAATAATTGTCTACACGGGTATGCCCGTGAACAGTCATTTCGTAAGGCTGCTTCCTGGCAATAGGTGGCATAATTTGTTGAGTGTTAGATTCTGTATTATTGTTTTTCGAAGAGCTACACGCCATAGCTAAGCTTCCGGCGCAAAGGATGAATAATCGCTTCATATTAAGGATTGACTAGTGAAGGTAAGAAATGAAATTTTTATTTGGTAGCTTGTTTTGGGCAAAACCATTATACCCATAGAGAATATTGTTTTACTTTTTACGTAAGATAACCTGATGAGAGTTTTAATCCTTTTGGCACCACTTATTTTCCTGAGCTGGATTTATCAGCCGGAAGCAGCCAAACCATTGCAGTATCTTGCAGAAGAAGTTTCCGGCCCAGATACACTGGAATATCTTTTCGTTGGTCACACTTATCATGCGCAACCGGGAACCCAGCAGGTTGACTCACGATTGATCCAGCTTGATAAAAGCCGTTATTCCAGAATTTGGTTGGGCGGAGATATCTGCAGCGAGACTTTTTTGGATGAAAATTCCGTGGCTCACATTGACGATGTGTTCGACCTGGGTGCTTTGTCCACACAGTTTGCACTTGGAAACCACGACGTTCGGAATGGGAACATGCACTGGTACACAGAGTATTGTGGGCGTGAAACATACAATTTCTATTCAAAAGACAAGGTGGTTAGCGTCTGTTTGAATTCCATGCTAAATCCCGGGCGCTGCGAGGAGCTGAACGCACAGTTCCGTATGCTCAAAAGAATCTGCGATACCATTACCGAATCCAGACACTTGTTCGTGTTCCACCATGCGGGTTTATGGGGAAGAATCTCCGAATTGCCGCCACAAACAACTTATGCTCATTCTGATTTTAAGTACTGGAATGCGAACTGTGATTCTTCAGGCACTTATTATGATGTGAGTATTCTGCCGCTGCTCAGAAACGTTACAAACAGGGGTATTAAAGTGTATTGTATTATGGGTGATGTAGGTGCAGCAGCAAAAAGCTTTTATCAGCAAACTTCGGATTCGATTCACTACTTCGGATCCGGGCTACAGAATTCTAAATACATGCACGACACCGCATTATTCAATAGCAAAGTTCCTGATAGTGTCCTGATTTTTTCTCATTGTCTGAGCGACCAGACGGTTTCCTGGAAGTTTCACGGACTGGATTCCCTGATTAACGCACAATAAGTTTGCCGGTGCTCGGGTTTGTTGGCAAACAATCTCCGTATAGGCGATAGATGTACATTCCCGATGGCCAATCTACAACACTCAATGAAGTAAAACTGTGCTTTTGCAAAGGAAAGGACTTTATAATTTCCCCATGTACGTTTAGTACTTGAAGTTCAAAGTCATCACATGGCAATTGCGAGTTCAGAACAATATTAAACGCCTGATTGGTTGGATTCGGATATATGTTCACCACAGCATTGCTGGGCAAGGCAGGCCAATGTTTAAGGTTGCCATTTGTATCCAGTTCGATTAACCAGGCATCCTGCCCTCCATTTCCAAAGCTTTTTGTATGTCCAACTACAGCAACGCCATCTTGAGTTATACGGACTTTCATGCCCTCATCACTTTGATCACCTCCGAACCACTTTTCCCAAATAACGTTACCACTACTATCGGTTTTTACGACCATCAAATCGGTTGAAAAATTGATGGTGTCGCGACAGCTTGTGCCAACCAGATAGAGATTATGATCAGCATCGACAGCCAGCGAATTTCCATAATCAAAAGAGTAGCTTCCATAGGATCGACTCCATAACGAATCCCCGCTATTGTTGTATCGGGTTAGTGAGATATCAAAGCTACCATGATCGCCATTTTGCGTGGAGCCAATGGTGTAGAACCCACCATCTGGGGCATTTACAACCTGTTTGTACCAGCAGTTACCGGAACCACCATGTTTTTTTATCCATATTGGATTTCCCCAGGAGTCTAGTTTAAAAATTACGGACTTACTGTGTCCTTTGAGGAATTCGAATGTGCTGTAGTCGTGATGGCCAGATTCTACGCCAACGGCCACCAAATCTCCATTAACATCTTCAATTACATTAAACAGGTAGTCTTTCGAATCTAAATCTCCCGATACATATTCCCACAACAAGTTGCCTCCATGATCTACTTTTGCCATGTAATAATCACCGTATTCCTGCGGTTCAAAAGATCTTGACATCCCACAAACCACGTATCCGTCGGAACATCGTGTTACTGAAAACCCTTCATCACGATGATTGCCGCCCAAATAAGTTTCCCATTCCTGATTGAAAAAGGCATCCGTTTTAATGAGGTAAATATCTAATCTACCAAAACCTCCGTCCCATTTGCTACCTGCAATAAGGTATCCCCCATCAGGTGTTGTTGTAATAGAATGCGGATATTCATGTCTGTCGTTACCATAGCTTTTAAGCCAAACCGATCCAAAATCTCTTTGTACCGAGAAAAGTGCAATGTCATCTCTTTCCGAAGGCACGCTTCTGGTTGAAGCCAATAAGGTGTAGCGGCCCATTCCTTCAACTACAAAATCCACCCCTTTTTCATCTGAAAGCCCTCCAATGGAAATGCCCGGATAGGACTGCCCAGGCGATCGAATGCCCAATAGCAAAATCAATAGCACTATAATAAATCGTTCAGGCATTATAGGTAGTAAGATAGGAAAGAAATTTCTCGTACGAGATCAAAAATCCAGGCCAAGTTTGCTTCTGCTTATTAACGCTTTTCCAATAGAAATATTGAGTTTAAGCCGGGCCATCCATCCGGCTGATATTTGCTCACGATAAATTTCACCGCCTGAAAAGCGATAGCCGCCACCAAGGTAGTAACCACCCTCCAGAAAGCAAAGTACCTTTTTCCCAAAGCGGAGCCGGGTCTGTGTGCTGGCTTTTAAAAGACCGACCTGGTTGATGCCGTCAACTACTAAAGCGGAATCTGCAAGAGGTTGTATGGGGCTGCCGAATTGGTTGCCATCCAGGCCGAAAACCAGACTTTGCTTCCATTTTTTACTTTGTTTGTAATTGACTTTAATTTCTTTAGGCGCAATTACCTCAAGTTTCCACGCACCACCCAAACGTTTGTTGGCATAAATAAAGGGTGTTACAAAGAGGCCACTATAGTAGTTGGTGAAAATGCCGACACACCAAATGGTTTTGAAACGATGCAGTCCACCGGTGCCAATAAATCCTGTTAAGTTCGGTCGGAAGGATGTAAAATTTGAGGTGTTTTCCATAACAGCCACATTCACATTCCAAATCAAGCTGCCTACTTTTCTGTTTTTAAACCAGGCGTGAAGTCCGGTAAAGCCAATTCGCGCTCCAACCAGATCCTGTGGCTGGTTGTCCGTTGTCCAACTATTATCAACCAGGCTATGATAGCCATCTACATTACCCATTATCTGATAGGCTTTTGGTTGCATTTTTCCGGCTGCTTCCAGAATCGAGTTCGACTCCAGTAGTTCCTTCAGACTAACACCCAGACTTAATTTGTTTTTTATGGGGAATTGAATGCCAATACGTTCGTTTCGTTGGCTGTGGTTGAAACTGCCAGACCCCGGAGCATAATAGACCCCTTCGGCTGTAACTGTGGGGCTTAAAAAATTCAAATCCCAGATTTGGGCGTTGGCACTGCTACCAACAATCCATGAGGTCGCCAGAATGGTTAAAAAGCGATATATATGCTTGAATTTAATTGCTTAACTAATAGGTGCGAAGATAAGTTGAACTACAATCTCCTGTATCAACACTGGTGCCAAAAGCTGTTAATTCTATTCTTCAGAACCACGAGATAGTCTTACATTAATCGCCTTTGGCCCTTTGGGGTGCGCTTCAATTTCAAATTGTACCCGATCATCATCTTTAACGATGTCCAGCAGACCCGAATGTTTCACGTAGAGTTCCTCACCGGTGGCAAGATTCTTTATAAAACCAAACTTAGCTTTCACATTGTAAAACTTTACAACCCCTTCAAAAATTTCTCTCTCTGCTTCACTCATCTCAATTTGGCATTTGTTGTAGTAAGTAGGACACCTAATTTATTAAAATTGGTTGTCTTTTCCTTATCCGCTCAACCTTAGCGTAGAGACTACTGTTCCATCGAAGTGACTTCAAATCAGAATTAGTAAATTGTTCTCATGAAAACGTCGCTCACGATTTTGACGCTATTGTTGTTTGTTGGATACTCTGCGGTTGGTCAGGGGAATTTAAGCTGGAAGACCTTAGAGGTGGTTAAGCTGAAAGAAGTGATAGACTCGGCGAATCATGTCACTTTTGATGCTCCGGTGTTTAATACCGAGCAAAAACAACTTCATAATGAAAAGGTGACCATAACAGGATTTCTGGTGAGGATAGATTCTGATGATTTACTGGCGGGGTCTCTGTATATGCTTCAGCGCTATAACCAGTCAGATTATGGTGATGACTATCCGCTGGACGGGATAATCGAAATTCAGTTTAAGAAAGAACCTTCTTCGGTTAGTCCTGCTCTGAACACTACGGTTAAGGGCATTTTGGAGTTAAACGACGATGATTTTATGCATCCCTTTTACATACTCAAGAAAGCAAAGATAAAGTCAGTTAAAGGGTAAGGAAACAGGAGACTTCCTTCCTGATTTTCCCTATTTTTAGCTCAAATTCGGTGGAATTATGACACGACCAAGAAGAAATAGGAAATCCGCGCCAATAAGGGCAATGGTAAGGGAAACAGAGGTTTCCGTTAAGGATCTGATTTATCCGCTTTTTGTGGTTGATGGAAAGGCCACCAAAGATGAAATTCCAAGTTTACCAGGCCAGTATCGCTGGAGTCAGGACTTACTGCTGGAAGAAATCGAAGAGTGTATGGGTCTGGGGATTATGACTTTTGTACTTTTCCCGGCTGTTGAGGATAGTTTAAAGGACGCAGATGCAAGTTATTCTTACAACGAGAAAAACTTCTATCTGAGAACCATCAGGGAGATTAAGAAACGATTTCCGGAAGTTTGTTTAATGAGCGACGTGGCAATGGATCCATACTCCTCTGATGGCCATGATGGGTTGGTAATCAAGGGGCAAATTGTAAACGATGATACCCTGCCCATTTTGGGGAAAATGGCGGTTGCTCAAGCCTATGCTGGGATCGATATAGTTGGGCCATCTGATATGATGGATGGACGAGTTGGTTTTATTCGGGATGAGTTGGACGCTCACGGTTTTGACAATACCTCTATTATGTCGTACACAGCGAAATACGCAAGTAGTTTTTATGGCCCTTTTCGTGATGCGTTGGAATCAGCACCGAAAGCCGGCGACAAAAAGACTTACCAAATGGATCCGGCCAATAAATTTGAATCCATGCGTGAGGCTGAACTGGATGAGGTGGAAGGAGCGGATTTTTTGATGGTGAAGCCCGCACTATGTTATCTGGACATCATTCACATGCTGAAAACTGACTTCCATTTACCCATTGCGGCTTACAATGTTTCTGGGGAGTATGCCATGCTTAAGGCAGCGGCAGAGAAAGGATGGCTGGATTACAATGCCTGCATGCAAGAAATGTTGTTGAGCATTAAGCGCGCCGGTGCTGACGTTATTTTGACGTACGCGGCAAAGGAATTTGCTCAGCTGAATCGTTAGTTGGATAGCGCGTGTAGCTTCGCTACATACTTACCCACAATGTCAAATTCAAGATTTACTTCCGAACCCAATTGAATGTCCTTAAATGTGGTGTTTTCGTAGGTGTAAGGAATGATACACACCGAAAACTGGTCTTTCGAGCTGTCAACTACTGTTAGACTAACGCCGTTGACGGTAATTGAGCCTTTTTCAACGGTGATGAGCGAATGATCATAATCGTACTCAAAAGTAAATTTCCAGCTTCCTTCTATACTCTCCACGCCAATACACTTTCCTACCGTATCCACATGTCCCTGGACAATGTGCCCGTCAAGCCGGCTTCCCAGCTGAGTGCACCGTTCCAGATTAACATGGTCTCCAATTTCCAAATTCCCCAAATTTGAGCGTTCCAAAGTTTCTTTGATTGCCGTTACGGAATAGTCGTTTTTTACAATGTCTACCACGGTGAGGCAAACACCATTGTGAGCCAGACTTTGATCAATTTTGAGTTCTGATGCTTTTTCCCAACTGAATGTAAAGTGTACGTTGGTTCCCTGTTCTTTCCGGCGCTTTAATACACCTAGCCCCTCAATAATTCCTGTAAACATTTTAGTTTCCGTTACCTGTGGCTCCTCCTCGGCTCAAATGAAACACTCCCGTTAGTTCGATAGGCTCTATACCAGTTAAGCGAATAGTATTGACAATACATACATAATAGTAGACCCCATCAGGAACGGGCGCGCCACTGTCTTTTGCTTTTCCGTCCCAACGTATCATAGGGTCAGTTGCCGTATGCACCACCTGCCCCCATCTATTATATATGTCGATATGGATGTCCCGCACGTATTTATAAGGTAAAATCGGCTGGAAGAAATCGTTAATGTCATCGCCATTTGGTGTGAAAACGTTTGGTAAGAAGTAAATGGGACAATTATCTACGCAAACGACATTGCTACTGTCACTTTCATTTCCATACTGGATGGAATCAGTTGCGGTTACGTAATAGCAACCTGCTATAGACCCATTGTTGGACCAGGTTAAAGTTGTATCTGTTGCTGAATTGACAGTTACAATCGGGTAAAAGTCTCCATCTAAGGAATCAGTATAATATACGGTATACATGGTAACGTCGTCTGCACAAGAATTGTTAGGATTGTTCCAGGTTAAGGTACTTGTCATATCTGCACAGTCCGGCTCAATTTCCAGGGTTGGAGGGCATGGAGGGGTAAGGTCTACCGGAATATCACAAGTTCTCTGCGAACGATTCAAAATCGGGTTAACTATCCCGGGGACTGAGTAGGCACCAACACTTCTTACGTAGTAACAATAGTCATTTCCGTTTAAAAGATTGGAGTCTGTATAGGTTTGAGTGGTAGACGTTCCGATAAAAACATAAGGTCCCGCAAATACATCGGCACGGTAAATTTCGTAGCTGGTATTTACCCAGGGAACTTGTTCTGTCCATGAAAGAATAATCCTGTTGTCGTTGGGGGATGTGGAAAGATAAACAGATGAGGCATCATTGGTGCTTCCAACCAAAGAATCAGGAACCCCTGCCACGGTGCCGTAAAGTTCTATGCGATAATTGTTGGCACCGTCTACCGTGTTGATACCAGAGTGGACGAAAAAAGTATCAACTGCTGATAAACTCATCGCTGAAGCCGTTGTATGAACCAATGTATTTGCGCCACTAAATCCGGTACCGTGGTAAACTCTGTAGTGATATGGCCCCGGAACCGCAATCGTATCCAATTCGGTTGGCTTGGCCCACATTACTGAATCTTCCCCGGCAGATACATCTGTAATATTCACTGTTACGTGCGTGATAATTGGAACATCCTGCACCAAAGATGTACACATGGAATCTCCAGGGCAGCTTTCTAGCTGACCATTGTCGTAGACACCCGTAATAACATAACAGAACTGATTTCCAATGGCGAGGTTATCGTTATCAACGTAGTTGGTGGTTCCAAATCCATCAACAGTTCCAACCAATTCGTAATTATACAGGCTAAGGTCAGGATTATAGCAACAAGGGTCGTCGGGGATGGGCAACGGGTTAACACTTCTGTAGATGTTATATCCTTCGCATGTTGAGCCGCAGGGAGATGGGTCCCAGTTCAAATTTATGGTGTTGCCAAGAGGAGTTGCTACCAATCCAGTAGGACTTGGTGGCACTACTTTAATATTCATTGCCTCGGTGGTGGAAAGTTCGGGAACTCCATTATCTTCTGCGGTGAAGAAGACCTGATAGTCGGCTAGGCGAATATGGTCGCAGTGTGTAGTCCATGAGAAAAAGCTTGTTTGAGGGGATGAGCCCGTTACACTCGCAAAACCAGCCGGACTTGTAGATACATTGAAAGGAAGGCCTGAAGCATCAAGCGTAATATTATCACCAACATCCGGATCAGTTGCGGTTACCCCAAACGAGATATTGCTTCCGGCCACCACACAAGTATCAGGAACGGGAACAATTTCTGGCGGTTCATTATCACAGCCTGCAATCACAGTAATTTGAACATCTCTTAATACGGATCCAACCAGGAACCCGTTTCGGTATTCCGAAACCCGAATCGCTATGTTATACTCACCAAGCATCGAAGGCGAGGTCCAACAAAAATCACCAGTTACCGGATCCATGGAAATAGAACCTCCGTGCGCGCTGGGATAGGTGTAATTGACTCCTAGCAACAGACTGGTGCAATTTTCATCCATTGGTACTACCAGTTCATAAGCCAGACTATCGCCATCAATATCTACCGCCTCCGGATTATAACAATAGGGAAATCCGGCACATGCGTACTCCGGACAAGGACAATCCTCAAAAGTAACGGAGTTATTACCACCGCCAAGAAACGGGCTTATTACCAAAGTACTTTGAATCGAAAAAGCGATGTTGTCAGACCCAACCGTTCCACCAACGTTTATTACACCACCATTTCGGTTGGGGTCGCTCACGCAAATGTCAAATGAACCAGGAGCACTATAAGAATGCTGAATTATATAGGTGTTTTTCTGGGCATCGTACCCTGGAATAAGGTCGATATTTGAACGAGGAACAGTGTCCAGGACTCCGTCTCCGAAATCAATTTCCAGTTCAGGTCGATCGGCAGGACTAGAAGTTTTTGTACAGGTGGTAATGGTAAATTCATAGGTCATTCCAGAGATTAACCGATAGGTTATTTCACCACCCCTGTTGTGCGTAGCGAATCCAAATAACGGAGTCAACAGTAGAACTACCACAATGAACCACCTGCAATTACCAAGGTAATTTGAAGGTAGTCTGGGATTAAATTTCACTTCCGCTTTCATAAGGTGTTCTACACTAACACAAATTTAGCCTTTTTATTTTGTGGAAAAGGCTTAAATAGTAGACAGCTGTAATATTTAAGACGAAGCTGGCCTGAAGCAATAATGCATTTTGTGAAATCGTTACTTTTATGGCGTAATACAGCGCCGCTATATGATAAAGAATACGAAGAAAGTTTCAAAAGGAGCCATTGAGATTCATTTGGTTTTGGAGGTTGCAGAAGCTGGAAAGCTAAAATTACCTGCCGGTTTTAAATCCTATGTTCAGGATAATCTCAAAAAGCAGAAAGTCATTAAAATCAATCAGGCCGGCCGTTACGCAGTGGTTGCGCTTGTGAGTTCTAACGACGATCTGGAAAGGTCAAGGGAACTCGGAGCGAGTTTGACCAATTATTGTAATCAGGAGAAGCTGTCCAAAGCACATATAAGTGGCACAGCGGGAAAAGACATAGTTCTGGCGGTTGCGGAAGGAATGGCGTTGTCGAACTACCAGTTTTTAAAGTACTTGTCCGACAAATCAGTCAGGAATAAGTTGAACTCGATTGAGTTACATACAGAAGGTATTAGCAAGAAAGAGGTTGAAGAGCTTAATGTGGTAATCAAGTCTGTTTATGAAACGCGAGATCTCGTTAATGAGCCGCAGTCATTTTTAACGGCCACACAGCTGGCGCAGGAAATTAAACGTATGGGTGCTGATGTTGGTTTTAAAGTGGAGGTACTGAATCAGAAGAAAATTGAATCACTAAAGATGGGAGGGCTGTTGGCGGTAAACAAAGGGAGTGTAGAGCCAGCCACTTTTACCATTATGGAGTGGAAGCCAAAAAACGCCGTGAATAAGAAGCCATATGTTTTGGTAGGTAAGGGCGTTGTTTATGATACAGGTGGACTTAGCTTAAAGCCAACTCCAAAAAGCATGGATATGATGAAATGCGATATGGGAGGAGCAGCGGTAATGATTGGAGCCATGAGGGCAATTGCGGCTAATGATCTGCCAATTCACGTGATTGGTTTGATCCCCGCGACGGACAATCGGCCAGGAGGAGCGGCATACGCGCCGGGTGACGTGATAACCATGTACAGTGGGAAAACCGTTGAGGTGTTAAATACAGATGCGGAAGGAAGGATGATTCTGGCCGATGCATTGTGTTATGCACAGCAGTACAATCCGGAATTGGTTCTGGATGCGGCCACTTTAACCGGTTCTGCGGCCAGAGCTATAGGGGTTGAGGGAATTGTTGCTATGGGTACGGCCAGCGATGAAGAGTTTAATTCATTGAGCGATGCAGGAAATGCTGCTTATGAGCGAATTGTCCGGTTTCCTTTCTGGGATGAGTATGGAGAACAACTTAAATCCGATATTGCCGATATTACGAATTTAGGAGGTGCCACGGCCGGTGCAATTACTGCCGGAAAATTCCTCGAACACTTTACAAATTATCCCTACATCCACATGGATATTGCCGGTCCTACCTGGCTGGACAAAACGTCTCATTATCGTCCTAAGGGGGCTTCAGGCGTGGGCGTAAGGCTGCTATACAACTTTTTCAAGAGCAAGTGCTAAGGAAATAGTGGAGAGGGAATGGATGTGCGTGTAGGAATTACGATTGGTGATGCTAATGGAATTGGTCCGGAGCTGATTCTCAGAACTTTTCTCGACGCCCGAATGATGGATGGTATCACTCCGGTTGTGTACGGTTCCAGTAAGGTGTTCTCTGCTTTTCGGAAAGAACTGGGGATGAAAGATGCACAGTTTTTTAAAGTGTCCGATGCTGCGGATGTTAAACAGAAAAAAGTAAATCTGATAGACATTCTGCCACAGGATTTGACGCTCGATATTGGCAAACCCACAAAAGAGGGAGGCCGTTATGCGCTTGCTTCTTTGGAAGCAGCTACTGCGGACCTTGCCGCCAACAAAATTGATGTGCTGGTAACCGCACCGATAAATAAAGATAATATCCAATCCACAGACTTCGATTTCCCCGGTCACACAGAGTATTTGGCTAAATTGTCCAATGTAGAAGAAGCTTTGATGTTTATGTGTAGCGAAGGACTGAGAGTTGGAGTAGTAACGGGGCATATTCCGCTTAAAAATGTTCCTTCCACAATAACTACAGCAGGAATCTACAATAAAATAGAGCAAATAAACACCTCTCTCACACGAGACTTTGCCATCACAAAACCCAGGATCGCAGTATTGGGACTAAACCCTCACGCAGGTGAAAAGGGGTTGCTGGGAGAAGAAGACGGCGCAATTATTTCTCCTGCGATAAGAAAGGCGTTTGACAATGGCATTCTGGCGTTTGGGCCTTATCCGGCAGATGGCTTTTTCGGAAGCTCCGGTTTCAAAAAATTCGATGCGGTTCTGGCTATGTATCACGATCAGGGCCTAATTCCTTTCAAAGCGATGACGTTTGGTCAGGGAGTAAATTATACCGCAGGACTTCCAATTGTCAGAACTTCTCCCGATCATGGTACAGCGTATGACTTGGCGGGAAAAGGCGAGGCTTCGATTTCTTCATTCAGAACCGCTGTTTATCTGGCAAGGGATATATACCTGAACCGACAAATGCATAAGGAGATTACTGCAAACCCGTTACAGCCGCAAAATGTTAAAGGAGGAGATAAATAGTTTAGGGCAGGTGTTGGGTTGGTTTTAAATGCTATTTCTTTCTCACAAACTTTGAGTAACACATGTTTGCATCACAAAGCGAATTGATTATCTTTGCGCCCGCCTTTGTCGGAAGCGTGTTCCAACGAGGCTTAATTTGAAGTTGTTCGCATGGGGAAAGGATCAGAATATAAAATCCCTTTTACCGGATTAAAGCCCGGCCATCATGAGTTTCGATTTCAAATTGAAACAGCGTTCTTTGAGTCTTACGAATACTCCGAAATAGAGCAGGCGAATTGTTTGGTTACAATGGATATGGAGAAACAGAGTACTATGTTGGTACTGCATTTCGAAGTTTCCGGAAATATAACAGTTCCATGCGACCGCTGCTCAGATGAATTGGAGGTAGATTTGGAAGGGAACTATCGGTTAATCGTCAAGTTTTCAGATGACGACGCGATCGATACGGATGAGATTATCTACCTTACTTCTTCGGAACATCAGATTGATGTGGAAGATTTTATTTACCAGTTTATTCACTTGTCTGCACCAGCCAAAAGAGTTCACCCGCAGGGGAAATGCAATGAGGAAATGATGGAGGCACTGGAAGAGTATTTGGTTACAGAAAAACCGGAAGACTCGGTTGAAGAAGACTCAAAAAGCGACAAAGAAGACCCACGATGGGCGGCTTTGAAGAAATTGAAAGAAAATTAAAATAACTCTCGTCCCGGCCACAAGCCGGGCGGAGGTAAAAATGAAGTAAAATGGCACATCCTAAACGTAAACAGTCGAAGACGAGAAGGGATAAAAGGAGAACCCATTACAAGGCAGGAGCTCAGCAGATTGCCACTTGTCCAACAACCGGTGAAGCTCACCTATATCACCGTGCCTACTGGAATGAGGGAAAACTTTACTACAAGGGTAAAGTAGTGATGGAGAAAGAAACTGAACTTTAACATAGGTTTAAAGTTTTTATTCTTTCTTAATTCTCATTCTACGTAGTTTCGAACCGTGAGAATCGGTTTAGACATTATGGGGGGCGACTATGCTCCTGAGGCTACCGTTTTAGGTGCCATACAATCTCTTGAAGAATTGTCTTCATCAGACACGTTGGTGCTGCTCGGTGATCAGGCCAAAATCATAGAAATTTTCGAGCGTGAAGGAAGGTCTCTTGATCAGGTAGAGATTGTTCACACCACTGAGGTAATTGAAATGCAGGAACATCCTGCACGGGCAATTACCAAGAAGCCTGACTCCAGCATTACAGTTGGTTTCAGAATGTTAAAGGAAGGCAGCTTAGACGTCTTTTCCAGTGCTGGTAATTCGGGAGCCATGTTAGTAGGTTCCATGCACGTAGTTCGTTCGATCCCCGGTGTAATAAGACCATCCATTACTTCAGACCTTCCCAAGGAGGATGGGGGCAGAGGAATTATTCTGGATGTAGGTATCAACGCTGATTGTAAACCAGACGTTCTCTATCAGTTTGCAGTAATAGGATCCCTATATGCGGAGCATGCTTTGGGAATAAAGAACCCGAAAGTAGGACTGTTGAATATCGGAGAGGAAAAGGAGAAAGGAAACTTACTTACTCAAGCCACACACAGGTTAATGGACGAAAGCACGGAATTCAATTTTGTGGGCAACGTGGAAGGCCGCGACTTATTCGATAATACGGCAGACGTAATTGTTTGCGATGGCTTTACTGGAAACGTGGTTTTGAAAGAGGCCGAAGCCTTCTTTAAATTGATGGCCAAACGGGGATTGCTAGACGATTATTTTAAGCGATTCAACTACGAAAACTACGGCGGAACACCAGTTCTGGGGGTTAATTCCAATGTGTTGATCGGGCACGGTATTTCAAGTGCAAAGGCAATAAAAAATATGATTTTAGCCTCAAAAACTGTTACTTTAGCCGACCTACCCTCGAAAATTAAACAAGCGTTTAACTAGATGACTAAAGTTACAGCAGCAATTACAGCGGTACACGGATACGTACCAAAGAAAGTGCTATCAAATCTCGACCTCGAAAAGATGGTTGATACCACTGATGAGTGGATTACCACTCGAACAGGAATCAAGGAAAGAAGATTGGTTGAAAAAGGTGAAGCCGCTTCGGATATTGGAGCCGAAGTTGTAAAGGGAATCTGTGAGAAACGTGGAATTTCTCCAAAAGAAATAGACATGTTGGTGGTTGGAACCATCACAGGCGACTACCGCTTCCCGTCAGCAGCTAATGTTATTTGCGACAAAGTTGGTGCTACCAATGCCTGGGGCTATGATGTGGGTGCGGCCTGTTCAGGATTCCTTTATGCTTTAACCGTAGGAACCCAGTTTATCGAAACAGGTAAGCACAAGAAAGTGGTCGTGCTTGGTTTAGATGTAATGTCGTCTATAATTGATTATACGGATCGTGCTACGTGTATCATTTTTGGAGATGGCGGAGGCGGTGTTTTACTTGAACCGGATACTGAAGGCTATGGGGTGTTAGACACAATCATGAAAAGTGACGGTTCCGGAAGAGAGTACCTGCTTCAGGAAGTAGGCGGATCTAAGGAACCGCTTACGGAGGAGAATATTAAAGAAAGAAGACATTTTGTTTTTCAGGATGGAAGACCTGTGTTTAAACATGCGGTAACCAATATGGCTGATGTATCAGTAGAGATCATGGAAAACAACAACTTAGCTAGTGAAGACGTAGCATGGTTGGTGCCTCATCAGGCAAATCTCAGAATCATTGATGCCACAGCCAATCGTATGGGACTCACTACAGACAAAGTGATGATAAACATTGAAAAGTATGGCAACACTACTTCGGGAACCATACCGCTGTGCCTTTGGGAATGGGAAAATCAATTGAAGAAGGGAGATAACATTGTACTATCTGCTTTTGGAGGAGGATTTACATGGGGAGCCATCTACGTGAAATGGGCCTACGATTCCTGATCTGGCGGCGAAAGAGTATAGAATTTATATATTTAGCATCCGTTTATAAAACAACTTCTACCAGAGTTTAGTTTGAGAAGCGTAAGCAAGGGAAAAAACAAAGGGACACTTTAGTCCGATTTAAACAGACAACATTATGAAACTCACCGAAATTCAAGAACTCATTAAGTTCGTGGCAAAGGCCGGAGTAAATGAGGTAGAGATCGAACAAAAGGACTTTAAGATTTGCATTAAGTCGGAGTCCTTGGCAAGAAAGAAAACCAATCAGGCACCTGAGCAAGTTGTAGTCTCGGCTCCAATGGCGGCTCCGGTAGCAGCAGCTCCTGTGGCGGCAGCTCCTGTAGCAGCATCGGCGCCTGCGCCAGCAGCAGCTCCAGCGGCTCCAACCGCAGCTCCAGCAGCAGATGCAGGTGGATCGGCTGAAGACGGTAACTACCATAGTGTAAAATCACCGATGATTGGTACTTTCTATAGAAAGCCTTCACCAGACAAGCCTGAATTTGTTCAGGTTGGAGATAAGGTGAAAGCAGGAGACACGCTTTGTGTAGTTGAAGCCATGAAGCTATTCAACGAGATTGAATCTGATATTTCAGGTACAATCATTAAAGTGTTGGTAGATGATTCTTCGCCAATCGAATACGATCAGCCTTTGTTTCTGATCGACCCTTCTTAACATACTTCATTAAATCAGATCCATATGTTCAAGAAAATTCTGATTGCCAATCGAGGTGAAATAGCACTTCGTATCATAAGGACATGTAAAGAAATGGGTATCAGAACGGTGGTGGTTTATTCTACTGCCGACGCTGAAAGCTTGCCTGTACGCTTTGCAGACGAAGCCGTTTGTATCGGCCCTCCCGCCAGTTCGGATTCGTATCTAAAAATGTCAAACATTATTGCAGCCGCTGAGATTACCAATGCGGATGGGATTCATCCGGGTTATGGATTCTTATCAGAGAATGCCGAATTCTCAAGAATCTGTGAAGAGCACGGGATTAAGTTCATTGGTGCTTCTCCTGAGATGATTGCAAAAATGGGAGATAAGGCAACGGCCAAAGCTACCATGATAAAGGCGAAGGTTCCATGCGTACCTGGCTCAAAAGGACTTCTTAAAGATCTTGCCGATGCCAAAAAAACGGCAAAAGAAGTAGGTTATCCAATCATGCTGAAAGCTACCGCTGGTGGTGGAGGTAAAGGGATGCGCATCGTCTGGAAAGAAGACGAAATGGAAGAGCATTGGGATTCCGCACGGGCAGAAGCTGCAGCTGGATTTGGCAACGACGGCATGTATATGGAGAAGTTTATCGAAGAGCCTCGCCATATAGAAATTCAGGTAGCCGGAGATATGTATGGCAACGCCTGCCACATGTCGGAACGGGATTGTTCGATTCAAAGACGGCATCAAAAGCTGGTTGAAGAAACCCCTTCGCCTTTTATGACCGATGAACTCCGTGAAGCAATGGGTGCCGCTGCTGTTAAAGCGGTTAAAGCCATTAAATACGAGGGAGTGGGAACCGTAGAATTCCTGGTGGATAAGCACAGAAAGTTCTATTTCATGGAAATGAACACGCGTATCCAGGTGGAGCACACGATTACCGAGGAGGTCATTGACTTCGACCTTATTAAGGAGCAGATTAAGCTTGCGGCCGGGGAGAAGATTACCGGTAAGGAGTACATTCCAAGACTACACGCTATTCAATGCCGAATAAATGCGGAGAATCCATTTAATGGATTTATTCCGTCACCTGGTAAAATTGAGCACTATCATGAGCCAGGCGGGCACGGAATCAGGATTGACTCTCATGTATATGCGGGTTACACCATTTCTCCGTACTACGACTCCATGATCTCAAAACTGATCACGGTGGCTCAAACAAGAGAAGAGGCGATTACCAAGATGAAACGGGCTCTTAGCGAGTACATCATTGAAGGAAAAGGGCTGTTTACTACGATTCCATTTCATCAGCAATTGATGGAAGACAAATCATTCGTTGAAGGTAATTTCACTACCAAGTTCATGGATGATTTTAAGATCAAAAAGTAAGACCCACGCATCAACGAATTCAATCCCCATGTCGTCGCCTAATGCCGGTGAGACATGGGGTTTTTCATTAAACGCCGTGCTTGCCCAGTTTGTCCTTTAACAACTCTCTGGCATCGCTTAGGCTCATAACCTCCATATTTACCGGAGTTTTCATCAAATCCCTTACCGTCACTTCCTGAACACCTATCAATTGACGCTTGCTGTCAAGTGTTTTCTGTGCAATAATCAGAGCCTTTTTACCGGAGGGGAGAAACGACACATACTCGCCTCGATTAAAATCAAAGAAATACAGGTTTTCTGCATACCGGGTAGCCATTACAGAAATTCCCTGTTCCGGAAGAATAATGCGTACGGAAACATCTTGTGGAGCAAGTTCCTCCAACGAAGCGCAGAACCGAAGCTCTTCCCCGCCGTAATCGGACATCATCCGGTCGATATTGCACCAACCAAGATTGGTGAGTTGGGCAGTATAAAAATCACGGTAAATCACTTTTCGTTGCATTTCCACTGAAACGGTGTCGTATGTTCTGTATTTACCGTCTTTAGCTCCAACCCAAAGCAGTTCATTGAAAAAGGTTTTGATAATGTGAATGTCCGTACCGGTAAAACTCATGTATTCAAAATCTTCCTTATATACATCGTTCTGACCCTGAAGTACGGCAACCTGCTCTCCTTTTTTTACTTCTAAACGGGTTACAATCTCTTTCCACCCAACACGGCCTGTACTGTAACTGACTTTTTCCAGGTAATTGGTAGTTCCAACCAGTTTAAAACTGGGTGTCATGATTATTGAAGAATCCAGAATCATTTCTCTGGGATTATCCTTCCAAACAGGGGTGCCATTTTTTACATCCGCTGAATACAATTGCATTCCTTCCAGTTTTTCCCGGGTGGGAACAGACACCTGAACTACTTTTCCTGGCCTGATTCGCAACTCTTTCCCATTGGATCGAGCCTCCGTTGCAAACATTCCTCCTGATTGCAATGCCTGATGTCCACTGGTTGCGGTTTCCAGATTGCCCATCAAAATGCTAAGGGGATCAATTGCTGATTTGACCAAAAAATCAATCTTACCGGTCACAATGTTTCCGTCCACATCGATAAATGCGCTATCCGGAATTATAAACACGAGACCATCTTCGGTAATAAAATCACCTCCCGTGGAGCCATTCAAAGTTTGTTTTTCAACTTCAAGATTGTCGGTCGAAAATAACTCATCATTGGTGTATAGGATTTCAAAACCGTGGAACAACTCTGCTGCACATTCATGATCATTACAAGCTATTTGTTCTATGTAAATGGTTTTTTCCAGACTCAGCTGCGGCGCCAATTTCTTTACTGCCTGAAAGCGCTGCTTATCCAGTTTTGTTTGTACAAACGTTTCGGATTCTTTAAAGCGCGAGTAGATATAGCGTATGCGTCTGATCTTTTTGTTTCTCACCAGATCAAGTTTTTCGGGGTTCAGCACTTTTGCCTGCGCGAATGAGAATTCTACGAAAATCTTTTGCTGAGCAGGATGCTCGTCGATGAACCGGTTAACGTGTTTAACAAAGGGGTTAGCAAGGTAGCAATGGGTGATACCACAAAGTAAAATAGTAACGATTGTTTTCATGGGTTGCGGTTTAAATGATAGGTTTCTTACTATGTAAAACTTGAGAAACACAAAAAGATACAGCTACGATCAAAAAACCGCCCTAATGCTTAAGCACCGGGCGGCTTTTGTGTCTGTCCTGCCTAAGCACAGGCAGATTCCTCGGGTGCGGGATAACTAGCGACACAGGGATTAGGCTTTATTTGTTTATGTCTTGCGAAAAGAAAAGTAACCTGTGTTTAGGGGGAGTTCTTCTTAATAGATGCCATTGGGATAGATAATCCACATAGTGGACGTTGTTGCAGGGCGTGAAAAATTGGAAAAACGATACAATTTGAGGTGATCCGAATTACCCAATTACTTCGATTGGGCATTCGCAGATTACATGCGAATGCCTATCACACAAACGTCATCCAATTGTTCAAGTTCACCTCGCCACTCTTCAAATTTTTGATCTAATATTTCTTGTTGGCGGTGCATTGGTTCTCCCTGAATTGAGAGTAGCAGTTGTTTCATGTTGGCAGACTTTAGTTTTTTCCCCTTTTCGCCGCCAAACTGATCGGCATAACCATCAGAAAAGAGGTAGATCGTATCGCCTTTCTCAAGCTCAATTTCATGATTGGTAAATGGAGCAGAAGTATCGTATTTGCCAATGGGTTGTTTGTCTGGTTTGATCTCAATTAATTTGGGATCTTCATCAGTATGTTCATTTACCCTGACCACCCATAATGGGTTGTTCGCTCCTGCATACTGGAGCAACCAGCCACCCCCCTTATTTGATCCGCTTGTTGGTGGAATTGCCTGAAGACTGCACAGGGCTACATCCATTCCATCTTGCACCGCTTCTTCGGACTTTTCAAACTCAGAAACTACAATTTCCCTTGTCTTGTCCAAAATCCGAGATGGTTGCGTAAGTCCGTGTTCCCTTACCGAGCGATTTAATCCGTTGTTACAGATCACACTTACCATCGCCCCTGGAACGCCATGTCCTGTGCAGTCTGCAGCGGCAAACATTAATTGATCTCCCAATGATTCCAACCAGTAGAAATCACCCGCTACAATGTCTTTGGGTTTGTACAGGATAAAGCTATTCGGTAGATGTTGTTTAAACTCCTTGTCAGGAGGGAGAATGGCTGCTTGAATTCGTTTGGCGTAATTAATGGAGTCCAGTATTTCAGTATTCTTTTCCGCCACCACATCTCTTTGAAATTTTATCTCATCACGCTGTGCTTCTATCTCTGCGTTTTTCTGGTTGAGTGCGATATTGGCCTTTTTTCTTGAACGATTCAGGCGTAGAAGAATCACCCCTACCAAAGCGAATAGCAGAGCAATCATAATGGCTACACCGACATAAATTTTAATTCGAGCATTTTCTTTTCGTTGCTCTTCTATTGCCACTGCGTTTAATTTCGCTTTTGCGTCCAGTAGTTCGTTCTCCCTTTTGGCTTCCTTTACTTCAAATTTTGTTTGTAGTTCGGCCAGTGATTCCGTTGCTTCCCGACGTGAAATGGAATCAAGCATTTGGGCATAGATTACGTGATTCTTGTAAGCGGCCTGGTAATCACCTGATTCGGCTTGCAGTTCAGATAGAGCCTTGTAAGCGGTCTGCATTACTTTCACTCCCGAACTGGTTGTAGATTGTTCGACTGACTTTTCCAGATGTTCACGGGCTTTTGTCAGTTCACCCAGCTTCCAATAGGTCAGCCCGAGGTACCGGTTGTTGATTGATTTGCTTTCATCCCCAACTCCATCGTGACGATCTTTAATTTCTTTAGACTGAATTAAATAGTCCAGCGCCTCTGTATAGCGTTCCTGATTATAGTATACAATTCCGATGTCGGTGTATGAATAAGACGCACCGTACTCGTCATCCAACTCTAGCTTAGTAACCAATGATTCCTGAAAGTAAAACAGCGCGGAATCATACAGGCCCATTGTATTGTAGGTACTGGCAAGGTTGTTTAAACTCCAGCTTGCATAAAGAGGCTCAACTGGCTTGAGCTGTTGCCAGCTTTTTCTAAAATACGCTGCGGCCATTTCGTTCCGGTTGGTCAAAGAATAAATATTCCCGATACCCATCTGGGTAAGACCAACCCCTCGCATGTTCTCAAGTTCACGATATACTTCTTCGGCCTCCAGGTAGGCTTCAAGCGCTTTGGTATACTTTCCCGTTATATCGAAATGATTGCCTTCCGACACCTTGGTTTCAGCTTTCGCCTGTTTACATTCAGAGTAATCCAGAGCGTTCAGTTTTTCTACCAATAGGTTTGCTTCCTCAGACAAACCCGTTTCGCTGGCAAACCGAAGTCGTTGATTCAGACAAACAATACGATCGCAATCAGATTCGATTAGGTCTTCTGCAGCTTGAAGAGCATCCAGAAATCTGGTTGTATCATATCGCATGATCATGGCAGCTAGCCTTAGATTGGTATTGAAGGCGGTGCGATGATCGGGCTCTTTATCGAGAACTTGCTGAAGGCTATCGATAATCTCAAGACTTTGCCCAAACAGACAACAAGGCAAAAGCAAGATGAGCATGAATAAGGGGCGTCGCATAGGAGGTGGAAAATAAGTAAAATAGACTTAGCAACAAGTCTCTTTCCACACACCTTTTACCCCCGGACAGGACAAATTACTTTTCCGCCTCCAGCATGAACACGAAATTCCTTACATGACGCACGAGTTGTTCTCTGCGTTTGTTGCGAAGCTGGTTCCATTTCGGACGTTTGATATTGGTTCCGCTTTCCGCTTCGTATTGTCGTATCAGGTTCCAGAGGTAGTCAGACCTTACTGCATAACCAGTACCTTCTTTACCGTTGTGTTTTCCTTTTACGATTGCCACAACTTCTCCCTTGTCGTTGAAAATTGGGCCGCCACTATTTCCACTATTTAGAGCCATTGAAACCTGGTAGGCGGTGGTATCACCATCCAACCCAGTAGTGGAACTGATAATTCCCGGTTCCATTACGATATCGTTCTTAGGATAACCCATAGTAAATACCTCTTCACCGATCATGGCCTGTTTGTTAGAAAATACAAACGGTAAAATGCCCAGTTCCGTAAAATTTGTATCGTCAATTTTTACCAGAGCCAGGTCGCTGAACTCATCATCCAAAACGACAAAGGCATTGAAGCTTGTCCAATTAAGATTTTCGTCTACCAGTTTAAGGGTAAGTTTCTTACTTCCTTTCACCACGTGGTTGTTGGTGATGAAGTAGCCATCTTTTGCTACGGCAAAAGCAGTTGCGCGGTATTTCTTCGATGACTGATTCCCACCTTCCCCGGAACCGGAAGAATATCCTCTAACCCCATAATTGGTATCGGCAGATTCGGGTTCTGCCGTCTCTTCCATTAACTCGTTGTAACCTTCCTCAACAGCGGTTACCCCGGTGTCCAGTTCGCTAAACCAAACGCCACTAAGGGTAACGATCGCGGCCAATGAAGCGGCAATTCCCATCCCAATGTAGAAGTTTCGCATCGTTACAACTTTGCCACCACCGCGTGTGTGATTGGATTTGTCTTTTTGTGGAGCGGATGGCTTGGTTTCTTCAGGTTCGCTTAACACTTCGTTTCTGCCTCCATCCTGGGAGCTGTCTGACGAATTAGCGGAATCATCTTTTACTTTATCCTTTAAGTAGGGAGCTCCCCCAAATTCTCTGGCATGTACATCTTCCAGATAGTCGATCAGGTTTAATCGCTCACCCTGCTGTAGCAAATCTTTTCGGACTTGCCTGTGCTCCCTTACCTCGCGCGCAAACAATGCATCCGATTGCATTCTCTCCTCAAAGGCTTTCCTTTGGTCAGGAGTCAATTCATCGTCGAAGTACTTTTCTATTTCAAAATCTGACACACTCATTTCGTCTGAAGCACTATTTTCTTTAGTCGTTTAAAACACTTGTACTTCTGGTTCTTAGCATTGGCGGCATTTGTATAACCCATTTTGCCTGCAATTTCTTCCATGGTTAACCTATTGTAGAAGAAGTAGGTAAGAATTGAACTACAGGGCTCCCCAATTTCTTCCATGGCCGTGTTTAATTTGTCAAGCCGAATTTGCTTTAATTCATGTTTGTCAAAGTCGCGGTTAATGTCTACCACTCGCTTGTGATCGTTCAAATCATTCACTTGTGGCATGCGTCGCTTTAACTGCTTTAACCAGATGTTTCTGCTCACCGAATAGAGATAGGTGTTGATTTTGCAAGTCAGATTGAAGCCCTTGGTACGTACATTTTCATAGAGTACAACAATGGCTTCCTGATAGACGTCTTTCGCTTCGTCTTCACTTCCACTATTTTCAACAACCAATTTTCTCACCATCGGAAAATGCATTTTGTATAGAGTGGCGATTAACTGACGGTCGTCGTCCCGGATACCCTGAATCAGAACATCGTCAGTTATTTCATTCACACCATCCATACAAATCTCTGGTTGTTTATACCCACTAAAATAAAAAGGTAACCCAAGGTAAGGAAAAACACGGGCAGGTTTTACCAGAGATAATCCGGTTTCTGTTCTATAGAGGTGTGCATGGCAGTGTAACTTCTTCACAGCGGATAGATATAGTCCAACAACTTCCGGGGTTTTCATCCTTCTTAATCCATTGCCAGCCATTTAGGTAACCCAATTCCAATAATTTTTTTTTCGGAGGGAGACCTTTTGGCTGCCCATAGAATAAACCCTCAAACGAATTGATTTTAACCTGCTGACTCCCAAAAAAAATGGAGTTCGCACAAAGCACAGAAAAATGAAAAAAGCGATTTATTTAATGGGAATTGTTGCAACCATAGGAATGGTGTCATGTTCAGAAGCAACAGCTGATCGAGGGTATGAAGACAGAACCGATCTTGCCGGACCTGATACTAACGAACCAACTGAAGACCCTACAGTACAAAACGACACTACCGCCAACGATTCGGGAATTGATTCAACTGATGTTGTTCCTGAGCCAACGGCAGTAGCACCGGAAGAGGTTTCAACAAGATTGAAATAATTCCATCCAAATCTCTAACCTCCCGGCGCAAGCCGGGAGGTTCTCTTTTACTTACTCTACAAACACACATACCATGAACAAGCTTAAATTTTGCAGCATCATCGCCGCACTCCTGGTGCTTTCTTCTTGTGGGCAGATGGAAGGATCAACGTTAATGAACGACTATGCTGAAACTACTGAAGCCTTTCCAGGCGAAGTCGGGTATATTCATCAGGAGTTGGTTGAAGAAACAACAGCGCATGCTTCTGAAAATGTCAACATTGAACCCAAAATTATTAAGGAGGGACAACTTTCATTCGAAACAGATACCCTGGCAAGCACTAAATCCACTCTGGATCAAATAGTGAAACAACTGGGAGGTTATTACTCATCAGAACAAGAATATCACTATACCTATAGAAATGAATTTAATGTGGTAATCCGCGTGCCGGCTTCCAATTTTGAGAAATTAATCGAGGAAATTGGTAAAGGCGTTGAGCATTTCGACACAAAAAGCGTCACCGCACAAGACGTAACGGAAGAGTTCATCGATCTCGAGGCCAGAATAACAATCAAGAAAGACACGGAACAACGCTACCGTGAACTATTGCAAAAGGCAAATACGGTAAGCGAAATTCTGGAAATAGAAGAGCAAATTACGAACCTAAGAGCAGATATAGAGTCGCTGGAAGGTAGGTTAAAGTACCTGAAGAATCGAGTGGGATTAAGCACCTTAAATGTAGATTTCTATGTGACGATCCCTGGCGGTCCGAAAGACACTTACGGCCACAAGTTTTCCCAGGGATTCGAAAACGGTTGGGATGGTTTCATCATGTTTTTTGTAGCCCTCACTCACGCCTGGCCATTCCTGCTTATGGGAGTTATAACCTGGATTGTACTTGTGAAACTACTCAAGAGAAGAAAAAGAAGAAAGCTGGAAAAAGCCAATAAATAAACCCCTAGAAACAAATACTCATGAAAAATTTAATGAAACCAGGTGTCTTCGGAATAATTGCCATTACTGTTTTAGCATGTGATGGGGAAGGGACCACATCTACTTACAATGAACTAATGGATTCTCACGACCATTCTGGAAGTGAAACCGTAAAGGAATCCCAGATTGAACCTTATTATCCTGCCCCTCCGGTGTATCAGGATGTACAGAACGAGCAGTATGCCCATGTGGAAGAAAACCACTTTCAATCTGCCATTACTCAACCTCGGTCTACCTTTTCCATTGATGTGGACAATGCTTCGTATACTAACATAAGAAGGATACTCAATCAGGGGCAACTACCCAATCCGGATGCAGTAAGAATTGAGGAGATGATCAATTATTTCGATTATCAGTATGCGCCGGCTCCAACCAGTCAACCGTTTACCATTAACCCCGAAGTAGCACAATGTCCGTGGAACCAGGAACACAAATTGGTAAGAATCGGAATTCAGGGTATGGAAGTGTCCATGGAGAAACTACCACCAAGTAATTTGGTGTTCCTGCTTGATGTTTCCGGGTCTATGAGCAGTCATAATAAATTACCATTACTCAAGAGATCATTTAATCAGATGGTAGATCAGCTTGGGGAAAAAGATTTTGTGTCTGTGGTTACTTACGCAGGACAAACAAGAGTTGCTCTACCTCCCACCAGCTGTGCCAATAAAGGTCAAATTAAAGCCGCCATGAATAATTTATTTGCCTCAGGAGGAACCAATGGAGCAGGAGGGATTCAAATGGCCTACCAACAGGCAGAACTCAACCTTCTTGAGAACGGAAACAATCGAATTTTTCTGGCAACCGATGGTGATTTCAATATTGGAATTTCTGACAAGCAGCAATTAATTCAACTTATAGAAAGCAAGCGAGATAAGGGGATTGATCTTACCGTACTGGGTTTCGGTATGGGCAATATCAAGGACGATCAAATGGAAGCACTGGCCAGCAATGGAAATGGCAATTACTTCTACATTGATTCCGACAGAGAGGCCAGAAATGTGCTGGTAGATAATCTGTCAGGAACGTTGCTTACCATCGCCAAAGACGTAAAGATCCAGGTAGAGTTTAATCCTGCCAGAGTAAGTGAATACAGGTTGATTGGGTACGAAAACAAGAAGCTCACCAATCAGGATTTTCACAACGCGCAGAAGGACGCTGGTGAACTGGGAGCCGGTCATACAGTTACCGCTTTGTACGAGATTACGCCAGCCGGTGCAAATCCTGTGGATAAGGGGCTGAAATACCAGAGCAATCAAATTAAATCAGATGCTTACGAAACATCAGAATTGTTAACTGTACAGTTGCATTACAAGCACCCAAAAACCGATAAGGGTTACGAAATTACCAGTGTTGTGCTTGATCAAAACGTTCCCTTTTCAGAGGCGTCAAGGAGCTTCCGATTGGCGGCATGCGTAGGTGGTTTTGGCATGTTGTTAAGAAACTCTCAGCACAAAGGAGGATTATCATATTCTCAGTTAATTGGATTGTCTAAAGCTGCAGTAACCGCTAGTCAAAAGGAGGAGGAACTTGTGCAGTTGATGCATCAGGCTGGAGGGTTGAATGATATAGCCGCACATCAGGAGAATCAATTTGTTTGGTAAATACAGTGGATAGATCGAACAAGGATGAAACATTTCATCCTTGTTCTGTTAGATCGCCAAAGCAACGATCTAATCTATATCCAACTGCCCTAATTTCTTTTTCTTGTGATACTCCAGGGTGGCATGGATGATCATTTCTTCGATGGCATGGGTGTAATCTTCATCCCATTTAATCTTTTTGTAGATTTCGTCGTATTGAGCAATTCCAATTGGTTTGGTGGCGAGAAAATCTACTTCTAAACCAGGTTTTTCTTCAAACAAGGTGATTTCTACTTTCACCTTCATTTTTTTCTTCGCATTATCAGGAATATTGGTGGTTTCTACAATGAGATGCTTTCCAACATATCCGGTTTTCGTAAACTCAATTTTATAACTGTTGTTTTCCTTCAGGGTGAAGAAGCAACGTCCGTTTTGAGTAACCGTAGAATCAATCTTCTCACCATTTTCGTACAGGGTAACTGTAGCAACAGGAATTTTCTTGGAATTCTTAACGGCCGTGAGTTTGGCGTCCAAAATAATTTGATGAGTTTGAGCAAAGGTCGTGCTCGCCAGCACCAATGTTAATATGAGTAGAAGGCCTTTCATTAATTCACTCTGCGCTGAATATACAGATTAAAAACAATGCCTAACTTAAATCATGATGAAGTGAATTATCCAACGGATAAAGCACTGTACCGTGAAAAGGTGTGGCGATTGTAACCTTATTTTGAAATCAGCTGACGTATGGCCGCTTGCTCTTGCAACTTGATGTCCAATTGCAATTTAGACAGGATAGAAATTACGGCAACCAATGGCTTGTCTTTGATGTGTTTCTGGTTCCAGTTGTAGCTGTGAACAGAGAATAAATGATTGTTCTGATATTTTAGTTCATCTTCATCTGTCCATACAGTATCCATTATGGATGCGAAAGCATCTATTTTGGAAATTAGTTCGGAAGCCGTAAACTCGCCCGATTTTGGCGTCCAATAATTGTCGCCCACCAGAATTTTAGACGGGGTAGTGTAATCATCGTAATTTCGGATGTAGTTAAGGCTGATGATGGTATCCTGCGCTTCAATTTCACTTCTCTCTTTATCTTCTGCTTTGGTAATTAACAAAACCTTCATTTCGTTAATGTACTTGATAAGCCTGGCCGAAGTATCTCGTATTCGCATGCCAAGATTGAAATCTTCCTGTATGGAATCACCTTCGGTTTGAAGCTTCAAAGTGAGGTCGTAGTAGAGTTTGTCGTTGGTTTTGTTTAGTATTTTCCGGGTGTCTTCCAACCCATCATTCAGCACGGCATAACCCTTAAACATTCTTTCTTTACTTCCATATTGCGACAATGCTAAAAGAGGCGCAGAAAGTAGTAGGATGACGAAAAGTTTCTTCATATATGGTAAGTTACGAAAAAGAGGGATAAGAGTTACTTTCTGCCTCTGTTCATCAGGTAGGTAATGGTATCGGCTGCTACCGAAGTGGAGCTTTTTCTGAATGATCGAGCTGCCTGACGGATAGATGTGTTTTCAAGAAGGGGGTCTTGCTTAGACCCTTCTTTTAAAACTTCCATCCATACCTCTGCAAAACTCCTGTTTTCCTTTTTAGCCAGGTGGTGCAGGTAATTTGCAATGTCTTCCAATGAAACCCCATCCAAATTTTTAAAATCTTTTTTGAAATCCTTGGCTTCCGGAACTTCCACCAATGTGTTAGGTTTTCCTTTAATGAACTCCTCTTTGCTCATGTTGCCCAATTCAATTTCATTGGGGTTTTCGCGCAGGTAGTCATTTAAATCGTTCAAAGTATTCTTTCTTGCCATCTTAATTCAGTTGTTTGAGGATTTGTTTGGCCACATTTCTGTACCGTCGATCTGATTTAATAGTGCTGGAAATGGTGTAGTTTTTCCTTTGAGGAACATACGTGTCGATTACTTCGGTTTCAAGTTGTGCCAGTTGAACTTTAACAGTGGCCATACGCGTGAGAGTATGAATCCGGTTGGGCAGCACACAAAGTTTCAGATTGGAATTGAGTTCTGTAGCGGGACGTAAATCTTTAATGGTTTGAAATGCTACCAGCAAGTCGTTTTGTGTTAGACTGGTGGTGACCAACACCATGTCGCTTTCCAGACAGAGTTCCCGAATACCCTTATCGGTCGTTTTTCCTGCACTGTCAACAATGATGTAATCGTAGTCTCTCTCCCTTAAGGTTTTTATTTCCTCCGCAATTCTGTTGTCCCTTGATCCGATAATCTCAAAATAGGTGTCCTTCTTCTTTTTAAGTTTGAATAATTCGATCTTTCTCAGAGAATTTAATGTGTAATTGGTATCGGTTTCAACCAACAACACCTTGTTCTTCAGATCGTTCAACGAAGTAGCCAGATTAATGGCATTTGTTGTTTTACCTGTACCACCTTTCCGGCTTATGAAAGAAATCACCTTGGTCATAGCTCTAAACTATCTGCGTAAAGATAGTCTATCTGGTACTGATTATCAGAAGATTTCGGAGGCAATTTGCTTTACCGAAGTACTCTTACCCATGGTATAGTAGTGGATCAATGGCACGTTGTACTCCACCAGTTCCTTAGATTGTTTAATGCCCCACTCGATCCCGACTTGTTTTACCTCTTCGTTGCTTTTGCATTTAATTAATTCTGCCGACAGCTCATCCGGAAAATCAATGTGGAAGAATTTGGGTAAAAATGTAATATGGCGTAATGTAGTAATGGGTTTTAGCCCAGGAATAATAGGTACCCTGATTCCATTCTTTCTACAAGCTTCTACAAAGGAGAAGTATTTTTTATTGTCGAAGAACATCTGAGTTACTATAAACTCTGCCCCTGCATCAACTTTTTGTTTTAAGTACTTCATGTCTGTGGTTAAGTTCATAGACTCAAAGTGTTTTTCCGGATATCCGGCAGCGCCAATACAGAAATCGGTAGCGGCGGAGTTGTTGGTTTCTTCATGAAGAAAGTTGCCTTTATTCATTTGAACTACCTGCTCGATGAGGTCGGAAGCAAACGTGTGGCCTGCTTTATTGGGAAGAAAGTGGGTTTCATTCTTGATAGGATCTCCGCGAAGGGCAAGAATGTTATCGATTCCCAAAAATTGAAGATCGATTAAGGCGTTTTCGGTTTCTTCTTTTGTAAATCCACCACAGATGATGTGAGGTACTGCATCCACCTGATAACGGTTCATAATAGCTGCACAGATTCCAACTGTACCTGGCCGTTTGCGTATCGACACCTTTTGAAGAAGTCCGTCGTGACGCTCTTTGTAAACGTATTCCTCACGGTGGTAGGTAACATTTATAAAGGGAGGTTTGAATTCCATCAACGGATCAATTCCATCGTAGATACTTTGAATACTTCTACCCTTAAGTGGTGGCAGAATTTCGAAGGAAAATCTGGTGCCCGTCGAGTTCTTAATATGTTCTACAACCTTCATGCGCTGAATTTGAGAGCACAAATATAGTGGCTCTGTGCAGAATCATCCGTGGTTCGCCAAGAATTCGAGTTATCAGATTTACTTTGTTTGTCTTAACTATTGGAGATTCAATTTTGTTTTGACCCCTATTCTGATTCTGTTAATGGCTTTGTGCATAATAGCAGGTCGCAGCTGTTTCTTAGCAGGTATGACGGATTTACCTGATGAGAAATCAAATCCAGAGTATCCACATCATAACAGTGTGGGTATAAGTTGATAAGTGGCATTACCGTTTCTAGTTGTCTTAGCAGAGAGCTGCGAAAGAAATGAGTTCCAACGGAATTTTCCATGCGCATCAGGGCTTTTGCCAACAACCGCCATTTGACCCGTTTCTTATAGAAAGACTCGTTCAGATGACCATAATGAAGGGAAATTAACATCGTTGGACGTCCCACTTTGATTAGAAACTCCTTTAGTTGATCAAACAACAGGAACTCACCTCCTTCAATGTCCATTTTTACAAAATCTGCATGAGAAACTCTGGTAGACAAAGCCCAACTATCCAGGCTGATACCTTCTACCATCTCGGAATCAAGGCAATCTCTGCTACGCGATAACAGACTGCTGGAAGAGTAGCCATAATGTTCACGAGCGTGTAGAGGCAAGTTACCCGTTTTTGGAGCAATCGCTTTTTTCCACGGCATGATTGATCCGGGCAGCGAGGGGTTTTTTTCAATGTTGGTAACCAGTGCATTGAACGCAATAGGGTCCGGTTCAAAAGCATGAACATTAGCGCCCTTTTCCGCCATATACAAACTTAGCGGGCCTGACCAGCTTCCTATGTCTAGCGCCACGTCGTTTTTGTTCAAAACGCGATCGAGAATGACAAAGGTGTTCGGTTCCCATTCGCCACGGTCTATTGACTTCCATTGTTCGGGGAGGAGGGATGTGTCAACATCGAACGTTTTGTTGTTTATTCTCGTTTTCACCGGTTGATTTCAAAATTAAAATCGATCTGCCTGAATTTGGGAAAAGATACTTTCAAATTGCAATTTAGACGTAAGAAAGTAGGACGATTTAATCTAAATGGTGCAAACTCTAACGGATGGTAATAACTAAGCTCGGTAACTCAATAATTTCACCGTCAGCATTTTTTATTTCAATTTTTTCAAAGTAGATTGATTCTCCAGAGTTCCTCTTACGAATCATTTCCCGAATTTCGTCGGTAAAGTATTCTGAAGTACACACAAGCTGTCTGATCTCCCCATTTTGCACCCAATTAACGACGTATCCAACTATCAGGCAAGAATCACAATGGCGAACCTTTAACCGTTGAACTTTGCTGGCTGTTTCAATGGATAGTAACCCCCTTTCGGCAACGCTGGCAAAAGTCACTTGCTGACTAGATGCAATACACACTGAGCAAACCATGATAAAGGAGGCAAGTAATTTTTTCATCTTCTTTTTCATGTATAATTGAGAGAACCAAATAAGGAACAAAGATGCCTGGTTCCATCCAGATTATACCCGGAGTAAATAAACACATGGAAACTCCCTCCGAACGTCGGTTTAAGCTATATTTGCACACTATTAGATAGGCATGGAGAAGATTCGGAATTTTTGCATCATTGCACACATTGATCATGGTAAGAGTACGCTTGCAGATCGGCTGTTGCAAACTACTGGCACCATTTCGGAGCGTGAGATGAAAGATCAGGCGCTGGATGATATGGATCTTGAGCGCGAGCGGGGAATTACCATTAAGAGCCATGCCATTCAAATGAACTATCATCAGGATGGGACAGATTACACGCTGAACTTAATTGACACCCCGGGACACGTAGATTTCTCCTACGAGGTGTCTCGATCCATTGCTGCGTGCGAAGGCGCGTTGCTAATCGTGGATGCTTCTCAGGGAATAGAAGCTCAAACCATCTCCAATCTCTATCTGGCATTGGAGAACGATCTGGAAATTATTCCGATTCTGAACAAAATGGATCTACCCGGAGCCATGCCTGAAGAGGTAACAGACCAAATTGTGGATTTGATTGGTTGTAGTCCGGATGACATTATTCCCGCTTCCGGAAAAACAGGACTTGGGGTTGATAAAATTCTCGAGGCCATTGTTGAGAGAGTGCCCGCTCCAAAAGGTGATCCGAACGCGCCACTTCAAGCAATGATTTTTGATTCCGTGTTCAACTCGTTCCGAGGTATTATCGCCTACTATCGAGTATTGAACGGGAGCATTAAGAAGGGTGATCGCGTAAAGTTCGTCAACACGGCTAAACAATACTATGCAGACGAAATTGGTGTGCTCAAACTCGATTTGGATCCAAAGAAAGAGGTTAAAACCGGAGATGTTGGCTACATCATTTCAGGAATAAAACAGGCCAAGGAAGTGAAGGTCGGTGATACCATTACCACCGTGAGCAACCCTTGCGAAGCGGCCGTAACCGGTTTTGAGGATGTAAAACCCATGGTATTCTCTGGAATTTATCCTGTAGACACGGAAGATTTTGAGGAACTTCGAGCCTCCATGGAAAAGCTGCAGTTAAACGATGCATCTCTGGTGTTTGAACCGGAATCTTCGGCGGCTCTTGGGTTCGGGTTCAGATGTGGTTTCCTGGGAATGCTTCATTTAGAGATCATTCAGGAGCGACTGGAGCGCGAGTTCGACATGACGGTAATCACAACCGTTCCTAACGTGTCGTATCGTGCGTATATGAACAAGGATGAGGAGATGATCATCGTTAATAATCCGTCCGAACTTCCTGATCCATCCAAAATGGATTATGTAGAGGAGCCTTATATTAAGGCGCAGGTGATTACGAAGTCCGAATATGTAGGGCAGATCATGAACCTTTGTATTGAGAAAAGAGGAGAGCTGAAGAATCAGGTTTACCTTACTCAAGACAGGGTTGAAATTACTTTCGAAATGCCAATGGGTGAGATTGTTTTTGATTTCTATGACAAGTTAAAAACAGTGTCCAGAGGTTATGCGTCTTTTGATTACCATCCGATCGGTTACAAAAGATCTGACTTGATTAAGTTAGATGTACTCCTTAATGGTGAACAAGTAGATGCGTTGTCTGCATTGGTTCACCGGAGCAATGCCTTCGACCTTGGAAAGAAAATTTGCATCAAGTTAAAAGAATTGATTCCACGTCAGCAGTTTGAAATACCTGTTCAGGCAGCAATTGGAGCAAAAATTATAGCCCGAGAGACCATTAAGGCTTTACGAAAAGATGTGACGGCTAAATGTTACGGGGGAGATATCACTCGTAAGAGAAAATTACTTGAAAAGCAGAAAAAAGGAAAGAAACGAATGCGCCAGGTTGGTAGGGTAGAAGTTCCTCAGGAAGCGTTCCTGGCAGTACTAAAATTGGACTAAACAAGTTAATAACATTGTTCAATCATTTGTACATTCAGTCATTCAAACTCTGACGGATTAGTTCATTTACCAAAATACTTTTAGAACCTCCCACCTGGCTTGGAGATCTGGTTATGGCCACACCGGCTCTGGAGAATTTGGTTAAGACCTATCCCAAGGCGCAGATTACGGTTCTTGGTTCACCGGTTTCTACAGCAGCTATTTCACGGCATCCGAATGTGGTGAATGTCATTGTGATGGATAAGAAGTACTCGGCGCTGCGCAAAACAGCAAAGGAATTGGGTAGATTCGATTTATTTGTTTCGCTCCGTTTTTCAGCCAGAACTAAATATCTGAAGCTCTTCGTTGATGCGGGGAAGAAGATACAGTTATCTGAAAAGAAGTACCGCGATGGCAATAGGCACATGGTAAATGTGTACAACGACTTTTTGAATGACGCTCTTGGAACCAATCATGAATCGGGAAAACTGGTCTTACATGGTTTTGGGCAAGAAAAATCCGGTAAGGCAAAGGTTGGGATCAACCCCGGAGCCGCCTACGGGAGCGCTAAGCGTTGGTATCCGGAGGAATTTGCCAAAGTCGCGATTGAACTCTCTGAACAATATGACATTGTCATTTTTGGTGGACCGGCGGAGGTGAGTACTGGTCAGGAAATTGAGAACTTTCTCATTGACGCAGGTGTGAAGAATTACCAAAACCTATCTGGTAAGACAACAATCCCACAGCTAATAGAGGAAATATCAACGTTGGATTTGTTTGTAACCGGAGATAGTGGTCCGATGCATCTTGCGGCGGCGTTTCAAGTTCCGACAGTAGCCGTTTTTGGTCCAACCCGTGATAAAGAAACGCACCAATGGAAGAATCCTAAAAGCACCATCGTCAAGCAAAATTTAGACTGCCAACCGTGTATGGAACGCACCTGCCCTCTGGGACATCATAATTGCATGAAATTAACAAAGGCAAAGGATGTTTTAAATGCCGTGAAGGCCTTTAACCTCTAGGCTAACAATTCTCTTCAATTAATCCACACAGCGTGTGGCCAATCAGGATGTGCATTTCCTGAATTCGAGCAGT
This sequence comes from Parvicellaceae bacterium, assembly GCA_965267315.1. GTDB lineage: Bacteria > Bacteroidota > Bacteroidia > Flavobacteriales_D > Parvicellaceae. The sequence goes on along the minus strand of OZ253949.1, from coordinate 529,479 downwards.
ATCCCGGGCTGGAACTACCAAATTTAAATCGCAGGCAGATTGCATTTTTCCACCGTCGTTGCCGGTAAAGCCAACAACCTTACAGCCTTTATCCCTGGCAGTTTTAATTGCATTCAAGACATTGGGGCTGTTTCCTGAAGTGCTGATCGCAATCAATACATCTCCTTGTTTTGCCAGTCCCTCAACTTGTCTGGAAAAAACATGGTCATAACCATAATCATTGCTAACCGAAGTAAGAATTGAGGAGTCGGTGGTTAATGCTATCGCAGCCATTCCTGGTCTGTCTTTACGGTATCTTCCCACCAATTCAGCAGCAATGTGCTGGGCGTCAGCGGCACTTCCTCCGTTTCCGCAGAGCAAAATCTTTCCACTGGCACGAAGCGATGAGATACAAAGGCTAGCTGTTTCCTCGATCAGCTTTAGCAGCTGATTTCGAGTTTTGTTAAACGTTTCCTCGTGTGCATGGAATTCCGCTTCTATAAACTCTCTCATAACTGCTGAATTTTCTCAATGGTACCTGTTGTGCTTTTGCCCTCAACAAAATCAACAAGCCTTACTTCTTCCACCAAATCCGAACCAACCACTTCCTTGCCTTTATAATCGCCGCCTTTTACAAGAACGTTAGGCTTTACCTCAGACAATAATTCATAGGGTGTGTCTTCTTCAAAAATCACCACATGATTTACACAGCCAAGCGCACTTAAAATGAAGGCACGATCTGCTTGATTATTCACCGGGCGATCCGATCCTTTTAACCTTTTCACAGAAGTATCGGAGTTAACCCCAACAATCAAAACGTCTCCATAGCTACGCGCTTCTTCCAGATACCGAACGTGGCCTGCATGAAGGATATCAAAACAACCATTGGTGAATACAATCTTCTTTCCACGCTTCTTCAGGTCAGCAACTACAGACACTAATTCTTCGCGGGAACGAATATTTTCCTGACTTGATTGCTTCCCGATACTTCGTCTGTATCGGTCTATCTCTGCCAGAGAGGCGGTGGCACTTCCGAGTTTTCCAACCACCACTCCTGCGGCAAGATTGGCAAACTCTACCGATTGATCAATATCTTTCCCGGAGGACAGGGCAAATCCGAGAGATGCCAACACAGTATCTCCAGCTCCGGTAACGTCAAATACTTCCCGCGCTACTGTGGGATATTTACGAAGATGCTCATCGTAAATAGCTACGCCGTCAGAACTTAAAGTGATCAGGGATACACTTAGATCAAGTTCAGTCTTAAGTTTGGTAATGGCTTCTTCGAGCCTTTCATCCGAGTCAATTTGAATGCCCGTAGCTTCACTCGCTTCCTTGCGGTTTGGTGTAAGCAAGAAAGCTCCTTTGTATTTAGAATAATCCGTTCCCTTTGGATCAACCAGTACCCGTTTGCCATTTTGCCTAGAAATTGAGATGATCTCTTCGGTAAGCCCTGGGGTTAACACGCCTTTCCCGTAGTCAGATAGCAAAACGATGTCATAAGTGTCCAGACGCTGAGAAAAATATTTCATCAGTTTATCAGCTGCCTCATCTGCGATAGGATCCGTAGTTTCATTATCAAAACGCACCACGTGTTGTTGTGAAGCAAAAATTCTACTTTTCTTTGAAGCAATCCGGTCAGGTTGTGTTATAAGTCCATCGGTTCCTGCATTTACTTCGGTAAGCATCCGGGTCAATCGAACCGAGTTTTCGCAGTCACCAATAACGCTTATTACATCCACTTTGGCCCCAAATGCAAGTAGGTTGCTCACAACATTACCGGCCCCTCCAAGCGCATAAGATTCGCTGGCAATATTCACCACAGGAACGGGTGCTTCCGGGGAAATGCGGTTGGTATCACCCCATAAGTAGTGGTCGATCATCAGATCACCTACCACTGCTATTCTCGGTATGTTAGAGTTTCCTCGCATTTGGTTTTTCCTCTGCAAAGATTCGTTTTATTTCCGGAATGTATGACCTGATACCTTCTTCCAGGGTTATGGCGGGGAGGAATCCAAGGTCTTCAGTAGTTTGAGAAATATCCGCCTGGGTGTGTGCCTGATATCCTTCATAAGGGTTTTCAAAGTACTCGGTGCCCAGATTGGTGCCCAGTTCGCTTTGAAGTATATCTGCAATGTCTTGAAAACTTCTGGGCTTTCCGGTTCCTACATTGTAAACACCGCTATACTCGCTGTCCGAAGCTTTAAAAATGGCCTGTAGTACATCTTCAACATGAATAAAATCTCTAAGAATTTGATCCGAGCCTTCAAATAATCGAGGCGCCTGGCCTGCCAAAATCTGATGTCCCAATTGAACCACCATTGAGGCCGTTGAGCCCTTGTAATATTCTCTGGGACCATAAACGTTGAAGTACCTCAATCCAACAACGTGCATGTGTGGGAATTCGTTTATGTATCTGTAGGCTATCTGATCCATGGCATACTTACTGAAACCGTATGGGTTTTCCGGATGCTCAGTACCAACGGATTGTGGCGAAGAAAGATTTCCGTAAGTTGCTCCGGAACTGGCATAAACCATGCTTGCACCTTTTTTCTTCGCCAGATTTAGTAGTTTATAGAAGGAGTTAACATTGGTGCGCATCACTAAATCCTGGTTGTATGCACGGGTGTCTGAAATGGCTGCCTGATGATAGATGTAGTCAAAATTATAAGCATCCAATTTATCCAGGTCGGCCTGAGAGTTTAAGTCGCCGCAAATGATTTCCCCTTTAAACTGACGAAGGTTCTTATAATGACCAAAACTTTTGAGATGGCCATTTTCGAGTTCTTCGCCGCTCCTGAAACAATCAAAAATTATTACTCGTGCATCCGGGTAATGTTGTTGCAGATAGAAAGCGATATTGGACCCGATAAATCCGGCTCCGCCGGTAATCAGGATCGTCTTGTTGTTAAAATTTGTGTCTGTGTACATCTGTTCTATTGAATCACATCAATCGTTTCCGCAATTGAATTTAACAAAAAGCGAGCGATAGGAGGTTTGGCATCTACGCGGTGCCCCGATTTAACAAGTATCGTGTTTTTAATTCCGGCCGCTACTCCAGCTTGAAGATCCCTCTCCCGATCTCCAATTACCCATGATTGCAAAGGCTCTATGTTAAATTTCTCAATTGCCTGTAAGAACATTCCGGGCTTTGGTTTCCGGCAAGTACAATTACTCTCCGGGGTATGAGGGCATTGGAAAACCGCGACAATATTGATTCCATTATTAGCAAATTGCTCCAACATCCATTCGGTCAGGCGCTGATAATCTTCTTCTGTATAATAGCCACGACCAATACCGGATTGGTTCGTAATAATCACAATGTCATACCCCTTTTTCTGGAAATGTTCACATGCCTTAAATACGCCGTCTACGAACTCGAAATCTTCGATTTTGTGCAGGTAGTGCTTTTCTTTGTTTATAACACCATCTCTATCCAGAAAAACTGCTTTTCTTGACATTCGAATTCAAAGTTAGGAATTAGCCCAGAGGAAAGATTCTATTTTTTTCAAATGAGCTGTAACTTTTTAAATTACCTGTCCGTCATACTCATGAAAGCGCATGACACGTAAGGAATATAATAGGGCAGTAGACCTTTATTCGGATAACCTGTATCGGTTCATCCTGAAAAACTTGCGTGACGCCGAAAAAGCAAAGGACGTGGTTCAGGACACCTTCATGAAATTGTGGGATAAACACGAAGAGGTCTCTTTCGAGAAGGTAAAATCCTACATGTTTTCCGCTGGCTACAGAACGATGATCGACTTGATCAGAAGAGAGAAAAAGCAAACCAGATTTGAAGAAGCGGATGAAGCCAGGCTGACAACTAACCAACAATACTCTGATTTGCAAAAAGTACTTCATGAAGCCATCGATAAGTTGCCGGAAGACCAGAAAGCAGTTGTTATGTTGCGAGACTATGAAGGATACAATTATGAAGAAATAGGGGAGATTACCGGTCTGTCCGAATCCCAGGTGAAGGTGTATATCTACCGCGCCAGAAAATACTTACAGAAGTACATCGGAAGTATAGAGGTGTTGATCTGATGGAAGCGATTAACAGAAATAACTATGAGGTATTTTTCCTCGATTATCATGAAGGCAACCTCTCTGGAGAGGAAATGGCTCAGGTAGTTCTGTTTCTGGAGTCGAATGCCGATTTAAAGGAGGAGTTCTACTCATTTAAGAATATGGCTTTACCGGATGATTCTGTTTTAGAACCTACTCCCGAAATGGATAAGACGTCTTTGTATCAAGGGCCGGTGTTCGCGAACAGACACGATTATTTTGTTGCGTCCTTTGAAGGCGACCTCAGCGAATCGGAACAAGTCCAGTTAGCCGAGTTGATTTCCGAAAACCCTGAACTTGAGAAGGAGCTTCAGAGTTTTTCGGCATTAAAATTGGAAGCCGAGCCAATCATTTTTGAAGAAAAGGAAGATCTTAAGAAATCTCCTAAAGTGATTCCGCTTTTTGCTTATGGGTCAGCAGCGACGGTGGCCGCGATGCTGGTACTGTATTTTACATTGCCAGGCTCCTCCTCCCGTGATTATAGTCCGACTGAACATCAATTTGCTGATATAGAAATAGAAGTGATTGACACCAGTTGGGATCCGGAAGAAAGAATTGTGCAGGTAACCGAGCCTGTGAAGGATCTAAATGAAAGTTCTAAACCTCTTCAGTATAAAAGAGCTGACCTTCCAGCTGTTGAGAAATTGGTTACCGGTAAGCCTAAACCAATTGAATTTGATCAGGCGGCTCCACAGTTGGCCGTATCTGATGAAGAAATAGAATGGCCTAAACAAACACCGGAATTGGCAAAAAAGCGAGAACCGCAAACCTTGCTAAGTCAGGCGACTAAAATCGCAGACCATAAGATTATTGGTACTCCAAAAGCGGAAACTACAGCTGCGCCAATAGAATTGCTGGAAAAGGGAATTGAAAAGGTGACCAAAAAGAAGACGGAGATCACAAAGGAGAACACCTCTGAGCGTAAGAAATTTGCCATTCAAATTGGCAAATTTTCGTACTCAAAGTCCTCGTCATTCGGGCAATCTGAAAAAAAACGAAGAAAATCTTAGTTCGGTTGTAACTAATCGCCAGAGGTGTTCGTCGCACTTATAACAACCTACCTGCCGAAGGCGGGGCTAAGAAACTAAAAGAGCATGAAAAATATGGGAAGAATATTTACAACAATTTTACTGGTAGCGGTCATTGGCGGAGTTTATTCGCAGGCAGATACTACCGAGTACAAATGGGGGAAGAAGCGAGTAATCATCATTAATGCTGAAGGTGATACAACGCTCGACGAATGGGATGATTTTGATATCTCTGATACTAGCGAATGCGAGGACTGTTTTTCTATTGAAATGACCGGCCAGATGCAATTTGGATTTAGTGGATACACTACCGGAGACTATTCCATGCAATTGCCTGAATCAATGTCTCTGATGGAACTTGACCACGCGAAATCAAGATCCGCCGCTTTCAATTTTATGTGGTATTTCGGAAACATGGATAAATCAAGATTGTACGTGAGCCCTGGATTAGGATTGGATTATGTAGGATACAGGTTTAAAAACAATGTCAATATTTCCACTCAAAACGATACGGTTCTTTTCACCAGAGATACTATTAACAACTATAGCAAGTACAAATTACGAGCAACCTATTTGCAAGTGCCATTGGTAGTGGGTGTTAGAATCGGGAACCTCAATAAGAAACCGCTGAACCTTCAAGTAGGTGGTGTAGTTGGCTATAACATCGGAGGACTTGTTAAGTCTAAGTTTGAAACGGATGGAGCGGACTTTAAGCGAAAGATTAGAGACGATTTTAATTTCAATCCTTTTAAAGCTTCATTAACTGCAAGACTGGGTGTTGGAGGGTTTGGCTTCTTCGCGAATTATGGGTTGACACCACTTTTTCAAGAGAATAAATCACCAGAGTTGATACCTTTTACAGTAGGCGTCCAGTTTGGAGGTTTTTAACCAGGCAAAAGACTAGCGTGAACTTAAAAACGAGCCTTTAGCGTATAAGATCAGTAGACAACTCGTTTTTAATCTCTTAGTAATGGGAGCACTCTACTCCCGGACAAACAAAGCAAAGTAGCCTCTGTTCCATTCGGAATCAGAGGCTATTTCATGAATTTAAAAGCCCTTTCCTATCTTCGGCCTCAGTTTGTTGAACGTATGAACCGCATTCTGGTAATTCTCTTTGTTGTATGTTATGGTAGTTTGTCGATAAGCCAGGACAAGCTGAGCGCGGATGATCCGTATCTGGAAAGAGAGAGATACGAGTCCAGGAAGAAATTCAATCTGGATAGTCTCGAAGCTTCTTTGGATTATGAGTTTGGAACAATAAAGTTTCGCAATGGGGCAAATTTGAACCTTCCCTCGGGGTATAAGTTCTTACCCAACCATTTGGTAAACTTTATTTACAAAGAGGTTCTTGACCTGCCAAATGCACCTGTCGGTACAGGTTTGGTTTTTAACGTCCAGGATCATTTTATGTCTGATCATGTGGCTGAAATCCGCTACGTGGATAGTGGTTATGTTGAGGAGAGACCAATTTCAGAAGTAAACACCGAACAGCTTATTCTGGAATTGCAAACAACCGTCTCGCTAGCAAGGGATTCGATGCGGGTATGGGGTCAAAAACCTGAGTTTTTGGTGGGTTGGCACAAGTTTCCTGAGCTAGACACCATCAAGCACTTGCTTACTTGGGTGGAGCGATATGTTATTGATGATCAGCAAGAAGATGAAATTCAAATGGAGGCCCGATTGCTTGGGCGGTTTGGGTATTTCATTCTTTCAATGCGCGGTACGCTGACTGAAGAAGAAAAACTGACGGATGAGTTTGAGACTTTGCTCAGCAGTTTGAATTTTGAAATTGGTTCCAAGTACAGTGATTATAAGGAGTGCTGCGATGTGGTTTATCCTTATACTTCCAATCATCTGCTTGGCCCGATAGAATTGCGTCCACCTTCGTGGTTCGACCGAAACTGGAAATGGATTTTGGCAATTACCATCGTAATTGCGATTTTGGTACGTAGAAGGTATGCGGCTTCGAGGAAAGCCCGATCAACTAATTAGATTCAGATTTTTTTGTAGAGTTCCAAAGCACTCTGTGTACTTCCGGATCAGACACAGCATATTTGATTATTAATGAATCTCCTTGCGCTTGAATACCCTCGCCCCTACCTACATTTTCTACATCATTGTAGCGGTGGGTTCCGACCACAAACTCATAATAGACATCTTGTGTATAGAAATTGCCGCCAATCTTATTTGGCCCCCAAAGGCGATTTTCTGTTTTGGTCACTACACCGGTGGTTATGTTGGTAGAACGGAATAGAAAGGTGAAATCCCCCTGGTACCACATATAGCCTAAGAAAAGACCCAGGCAAATGATGGCCGCGAGAAGAGTCTGGGTTAGACTCCGATTCCTGTTCTTTGTCCGAACCTGTCGGCCAAACTCGGCGAGTTCTTCTGGACTTTTCTTTCTCAAAACCCAGTTCCGTTTGAACCCTGATTTTCCAGCACTTTACAAGTGCTGAATTAAACCTTCATCTTTTTCATCAAAGACTGCACACCGTCCTTATGAACAGTAAAACTCATGAATTTCAGTTTCACGTAGTCTTCATGGATAAAATAGTAGCCAAACTGCTCACACTTTTCCCCACAATTTCTTGATCCCGAACCAGAATCCTTTACCAGATACCAGGTTTTTCCATCCACTTCCTTATAGCCTACCAGATGCATGGCATGATCATCAGTGGTTGCACCATTTTGGAATCGTTGTAAACGAGCTGCTTCGTCGATGTATTCACCTGGAATATCCCATGTTGGAATTACACCTACCTGAGCAATTTTATCAAACCCAGGCTCAGAAACATCTCCGCCAATGCTCAAAGAATACCCATTGTCGATTGCTTCTTTAATCCCACTCATAAAGTCGTTTAGCGGGACATTGTTGTACGCCTCACTATGCCACCAATTGTCGGGAACTTCGTACTCCGCTTTTTTGTAATACTCCTTATTCATCAAACTCATGAAGTCAACGTAGTCATCAGGATTAATTTTCAGTACGTTTTTCATATAGTCCACAGGAGACATTTTTTTGCCATTTACATTTACCTCCGTAGGAACTTGCCCAACATAGTGGGTTAAGATCGACTGAACTGTTGCAACTACCTCTTGCTTGTTCCATGCGTTTTTTTCTTTCACTCCATCCAAATAAGCTTTGATCTCATTGAACATGGGTTCGTGATTATGAAATTTTTGCCCCTTTTTCATACCGGTGAAATGGCTATGAGGAACCACACCATATTTCTTCATGTTTTTGGCAACAGCATTGGTTTCCGAACCTTCACCTAAGTGCATCTTACCTCTGGTGTCAACGAAATACGCGGCTCTTTCTACATATTCCCAGTAAACGATATACATCTCGGAAAGCTTCACATCTTTTCCTGTAATTCGCTTTACTTCGCTTTCATAAAAAGACGTGGTAGAGAAACACCAGCACGTACCTGTATTCCCTTGCGAAACAGGTTTGTTGTACCACACCGTTTTGTACTCTGAAGGTTTATTGGGGATATTCCAGTCGGATAGATCCACCTTCATTTTCTTTACCGTTTCCTCTTCCTCCTGGGGATGCTCAAAATCGTCGATGCCTTTGAGGATGCTATTCTGATAATAACCCGGCTTTACTTCTTCAAATACGGCTTTATCCTTTTTTTGTGCCATTCCGGCAAATGCCGAAACAATCATTAAAGTGGTAGCTAAGATCTTTTTCACGCTAATTTGGTTTTAAGGGACATAAAAATAACCAAATCAGCGGAAAGCCAGTTTATAGTTGACTGATCACTTTCCTTAAGTCTGCTACAGATGAAATTTTCTGTTCCTGGGTTGTCAATTTGAATGTTGGAGCTGAACCAAGCACAGAAGATCGAACGTTGGTTGAGCTGCAAATTGCGACCCGGTTATTGTCTAAAACTGCGAAAACCGCCTGGTCGTGCTCCGGCGAATAAACAAAGTCTGTCCATTTACCGCCCATTTGATTCAACATTAGGTCATCCGTTTTATCAACGCAGTAAACTCTTTCTGAGAATGAAACAGGTCTGTTTGTGGTCATCATTGTCGCGTCCAGAAACTGGAAACCCTGACTGGCCAATCGCTCCTTGGCGGTGTCCCAGTTGCATGTGCCGAAACTCCTGATTTTAAAAGATCTTAGGATGTCAGCTTGTAATGCAATCGCTTCTTCACGTTCTTTTTGAGCAAGTATGACGGCATCCAAATTGGCAATATCAGCGTTGAGTTGGCTAATGGTTTCGTCCCGGTCTCCAAGGATATATGGGCAAGCTTCAAACGAAAACCTCTTACTCCCTGCTCTTAGATGAATCATATATTTTCCGCTAACACCATCCAGGGTCTCCAATTCAATTTTACGCCACTTTTCTTCAAACACCCACTTGTTCTCGAAGGGGCTATTACTTTCCACCGATCCGGCATAAACCCATTGTAAATCCTGAAATGGCTGTAGTTCAGGATGTGAAGAATAGTCGATATTAAAGTGGATCAGATTATCATCTTTAAACGATTGCATTTGCACTTGTTTGCGCTCGTTTGCAATGGGCTGATTTGTTCCTAAGTAGCCCCAATTTCCATTTTGCTCGTCCAGTTGATAGAAGTTGAACTCATTTCCTTCTTTATAGGAAGCCATATCTACCTGAACAAAAGCATCCTTCGCGATTTTTAAGGGGTTCCCCTCTGTTTCCGCCCGGATGTCAAACATCCCGGCCGTCACAAAATTACGCGTGCCCGCACTGTCGTACACCATGGGAATACCACTTACAATCACATCGGCCAGATCGTGATACTCCTTAAAACTTAGCTCAGCATTTTTTTCAATCGGGTTTCCCTCGTTGTCCACGATAGCACCCTGGGGAACGAAGATTCTGGTCCCGCTTGAAGTAAAGAATTCATTGTCCGTTTTAGGATTAAGCGTGAAAACATTCCTAAACACATCTACGCCTTTAAATGGAGGGTTGATGACAGGTAGTTTAGATGAAGCAACATTTCCACATTTGCTGAAAAGCACTGGGCAAGTTAATATCAAAGCAAAAAGAAATTTTTTCATGGTAGTTGATTTAATCGAGTTCATAGGTATGCATGATGAGTTGGTTGTCATCCACGCTTAGCCACATAAAGGCATTTAGGTGTTTGTTGTAAATCACTGAGAATCCACGGTCGATGATTTTACCATCAACGTAAACCGCGTCTACACTCGGAATGGCCAGGTGTCTACCGTTGTCACTCGGTGTTATCTGCTGACGGCGAGAGAGTCGCAGGGGACCTATCGGTCGGTTGTTGTTGCTCGAAACAACGTAGGTTTCTCTATTTAACCTATAAGTACTATACCATCTTCCTGTTCTTCCAATAAACTCAATATGCGGGAATCCGTCAGACTGCTGATCCAGTAGCAGTTTGCCGTTTTTATATACTTTACCTACTCCATCGGCATGAGTGCGTACAATCCAGTTTTTGGGATAATTGGAGATGTCATAAGACTTGGTGTTTAGAATTCCGGTTCTTTGATTATCAATTATCAGTTCTCCTGATTCTGTATCCACATAGGCAAAACAATTCAAGTTATTGCTTAGCGTCCAGCGTTTGATATTGCAAATAGGTTCGATGAGTTGACCGTTGTACAGGATTTTTTTTGGCAGATCAGCTATTTGTTCTGCGGTTAGGTTGGGTTGGTATTCACGCACTTCCATTACATAAGAGGTGGCCGATCCTTTGCGGGGCCAATAGTCATCATTCATGCAATAAAAAAGGCCAATAACTCCGTTAGATGAAGAAAGCCTTATAGGGATTGGCTCTTTTCGCCTGATGTCTACTTTTTGCTCATAGCTGAGCGTGGAATCATCGAAAAGATATTGTCCGTAGAGCCACGAGCCATCCTCAAAACGGGTGAACTTTCCTGCACCTGAACCCTGCAAAAAGCGTTCTCCTGAGTTCAGTTCTATTACTGCCGGCTTATTGTTGGTTGCATAGGCCTTTACTACAAGGTTGTTCAGGCTGCCTGTTACACCTGGGCTTTTGTGAAACGGGCCGAAGGTCTTATCCCCAACATAGGCGTAGTAATCACCATTTACATTCTTTTGGATACTATAATAGAATGCCTGGGCTTCATCACGCGGATATCGGGCTACTATATTGTGAAAAGGCCCTTGTACCTGGCCGTTCAGGCTAATAAAATGCTGGTTGTTTAGCTCATAAGTGAAATAGAATTCAGATTTGGTGGCGCGGTGTAGCACAGCATGCCTAAACGGACCATGTCGTTTGCCGTTTCGCATGTCCTGAACGTACATTAGTGAATCTGATTGATAACAGTATCCATAAAGTTTACGTTTCGTCTTTCCGTACATGGTGCCGTCCACCGTAATTCGCTTAAAAGGGCCATACTTTTTTCTTCTTGCGAAATCATTCAGCATCCACAAACCGTCGTCGGTTCTGTCTACACTAAACGTGTTTTCATAGTAATGTCCCCAGGAAAACGGGCCATAGGTTTTAGATCCTTTATGTGCGTAGTATTTCCTTTGACCGCGCGTGGTTACGAACTCACATTCACCACCATCTATTCTGGCAAATAGGCGGGCTTCGTCTGCATAGAGTTCCTCATCGTTTTTAAAGGAGTAAACAACTTTTTTTGAATGCTGTGGTTTAATTGTAATGGTAGATTGTGCTGCCATCTGAATGGAAAGAACCAGGGCAATTGTGCAAAACAATATTCCTCTCATAGCTCCTCGTTTTCGTAAAATGATTTGGCAATTTCCGAGTAACGGTGATTCTCAAATGGACTATCTAACCCATGCGGAAATGCGGCTTTGGATTGCCATGAAATTATCTCCGATTTCGGTGCTTTGAAGCCGTAATTATAGGCGGCTGCGTAGAAAGAAGCTCGACCTGCTTGTGTGTTAAAATCACCCTTGAACTGATGGTCCAAATATTTTACCAGCGCACACAGATAATGGAGTTGCCACCTGGTATCTTCAAGCCGGTTGATACGATCAACTTTTTTGGCTTCACTATTTGAGTATTGGAATCTGGGTTTTTGTGAAATAAACAAAGTATCTGTGTCGATGATTGCCTCAAGCTGAGCAACAAAACTTGGTTTCATTTGGAACACTCCAATTGAGAAATCTACTGTTGAATTAGAGTCGGTAGAGAAGTAAATAAGTGCACTGTATTCAATTTCATCTTTTAGCGAGGAATAGCGGCATACTTCCGGGAATCCAATCGCCAAAACAGTCTTTGCGTCAACGTTGTACTGAGCAGAAATTTCTTTGCATTGATCGTAAATACTGGTGCAATATTCCAGTCCACGTTGATAGTCTAGAGGATGGAGTTGTTCGTAGGTGGAGCCAATACACAATCCGGCCAGTATTGCTCCTGTGGCAAGTGTTGTTTTCATAATAAGTAGTTGATTCAGGGAGGTTGCGTACTATCATAACCATCCTAATTTCGATTGGTTACACCCTGATGGTAAAATATCCCTTTTGTGGCGAGGATTGTGATGAGCGGTTCGTCTTAAGTACTGGTTTTATTATCTTTGAAAGCCTTCGAAAACACCGTCAGCCCGAACGGTGATTAATGGGACAAGAATTAGCGAATGGGTCAATCTCTTAGGATAAGAAGTTTATGGATGCTGTGCCTGGTTGCAGCAACAACCTTGTTTGCGTTTACTCATGAGTATTATGTGAGCATTTGTACCATAGATTATAACGAAGCGAATAAAAGTTTGGAACTAACTTTTAAGCTAACGGCACATGATCTGGAGAAATCCATTTTGCAAAATCAAAAGATTGATCTGAAATTGGGATCAGATAAGGAGTATGAGAAAGCCGATGAAGTGCTGAAAGAGTATATCCGAAACCATTTTAATCTCTCGCACAACGGAACTGCTGTTAAACTGAATTACATTGGTAAGGAGGTAGAGTTGGACGAGTCGCTTTACATTTATTTTGAGGCAACAGGTGTAAAGGAATTGGGGAGTTTTCGGATATCAAACACTATTCTAATTGAGAGTTTTCCGGGTCAGGAGAACCTACTTTACTTCAACGCTCAAAAAAGAGTAAATGAAGTTTTCAATAAGGATATCACAAGCAAGGAAATAAAACTGTAATGAGCAGAAGTAAGCAAGTAATTATTGGACTGTTAATAGGCACCGTCGTTACGGTTGAGGCAACAGCTCAATTTCAGAATATCAACGACAATAAGTTTAAACAGTTAAAAGAAGAATTGGCCACGCCAAATGCCTATCGCACGGCCGGAGGCGCACCGGGGTATGCCTATTACCAAAATACCGCCGATTACACGATGAGCATCGAACTGGATGATGATCAGCAGAAAATTACCGGAGAGGAGACCATTGTCTATACGAATAATAGCCCGGATAAGCTGGAGTATCTGTGGTTGCAGTTAGATCAGAATAGAAGGGCTAAGGATAGTGACACAAAACTGATCCAAACGGGAAAAATTCAGCCAAAAATGCCCATGTCGCAATTAAAGCGGTTGCATTCGGATTTCGACGGCGGCTTTAAAATTACCGAGGTAAAAGGAGCGAAAGGGAATGATCTGGATTACACGATCAATAAAACGATGATGCGAATTGATCTGAAAACACCACTCGCACCCAGGGGTTCGTTTACGATTAAAATTAAGTGGTGGTACAACATCAATAACCGCATGGAAATTGGTGGACGATCAGGCTACGAGTATTTCGAGAAAGATGATAATTACCTTTATACTATTGCGCAGTTTTTCCCTAGGATGTGCGTGTACAATGATGTAGAAGGATGGCAAAACAAGCAGTTTTTAGGAAGGGGAGAATTTACACTTCCCTTTGGTGATTACAAAGTGAGCATTACTGCTCCGGGAGATCACGTGGTAGCAGCTACTGGAGAATTGCAGAACGCATCTAAGGTACTTTCTTCCGAACAACAAAACCGCTGGAAAAAAGCCCAAAACACCTTTGACAAACCTGTTATGATTGTTACGCCGGAGGAGGCCCTGGCTGCTGAAAAATCCAGGGTGAAATCCAGAAAAACCTGGACGTATTATGCCAGCAATGTTAGGGATTTTGGTTTCGCCAGTTCAAGGAAATTTATTTGGGATGCTCAAGCGGTAAAGCAGGAGAGTGGTAATGTGATGGCCATGAGCTACTACCCAAAGGAGGGTAATCCTTTATGGGAAAGGTACTCGACCAAAGTGGTTGCCCACACACTAAAAACCTATTCAAAATACACGTTTGATTACCCTTACCCAGTGGCTATTTCCGTACATGCCAAAGATATTGGTATGGAGTACCCAATGATTTGCTTTAACGGGGGTCGTCCGGAGGAAGATGGAACCTACGCGGAACGGACTAAGTATGGAATGATAGGCGTCATTATTCATGAAGTTGGACATAATTACTTCCCCATGATCGTTAATTCTGATGAGCGCCAGTGGACCTGGATGGATGAAGGGCTGAACACATTCCTTCAGTACCTTACCGAACAGGAGTGGGAGAGAGGATATCCGTCAAGAAGAGGACCGGCTTACAAAATCGTGGATTACATGAAAGGGGATAAAAATTTCATCTCTCCGATTATGACCAACTCAGAATCAATCCACCAGTTCGGTAATAATGCTTATGGTAAACCGGCAACAGCTTTGAATATCCTTCGCGAAACGGTGATGGGGCGAGAGCTTTTCGACCATGCCTTCAAAACGTACGCTCAACGGTGGAAATTTAAACACCCTACTCCTGCCGATTTGTTCAGAACTATGGAGGATGCTTCAGGCGTAGATCTTGATTGGTTCTGGAGGGGATGGTTCTACACCACCGACCATGTAGATATTTCACTCGATGATATTCAGTGGTATAAAATAGATACGCAAGATCCCAGGAAAGAAGAAGCTGAAAAGAAACAAATTAGGGATGGTCAGCGGCAATTTATCGGCGATATCAGAAACAAAGAGCAGATAAAGGAAACCGTGAATGAGCGGGACAAGGAAATAGACGACTTCTACACTACTTACGACCCTCTTACGCCCACAATTTTAGATGAAAAGGCGTACGAAAAATACAAGTCTCAACTTTCAGCAGAAGAATTGGAACTTCTCAATGCGAACTACAACTATTATGAAATCACGTTGTCGAATGTTGGAGGCCTGGTAATGCCCGTAATTTTAGAGTTTACGTTTAAAGACAACACCAAAGAGGTCATTCATATTCCGGCTGAAATTTGGAAAACAAATAGTGAAGAGGTAACCAAGGTGTTTTTCTTTAAGAAAGAAGTAGTGGATGTTTACCTCGATCCATTTATGGAAACAGCCGATGTGGATCTGTCAAACAACAGTTTGTCGGGTAAATCACAACCCACTAAGTTTGAGATTTTCAAAAACCGCTCGTACAGATGGGGAGCGGATGGCAGACAAAATCCTATGCAAAAAGCAAAGGCGTTAGAGGAAATGAAGAAGAGTGGCAACTAGAAGTACTCAACTTACGGCGATACGCTCTTCTAAAGATTGTCCAGAATAAAATTGGTTCGCTCTTCGACAGTTCCAGTCGGAATTTCGATCAGTTCAAAACCAAACATGTTATACGATTTTCGTAATGCCCGGTCAATATCCCGTGCTACTTCTGCACTCTCCAATCGCTGAGTGTCAGTAGTGTATATATCCTCCCAAAATGGCGCGATAAAGACCTTCTTTTCGTATCTCGATTTAGCTATTTTCTCTTTCAGATAAGTGGGGATTTCAATTCCTTCCAGAAGCAAATAGCCGGCAGAATCGGGAAGACCCCTGTCGAAAAAATTCACTTCGTGCTCCTCACAATCTATTAAGTGATTGCTCATTTGGGAAACTACTTTTTCCGTAAAGGCAAGTGTGTTTCTATAAGGTAAAGCATCAGAATCAGCCGTAGATTCTTCGATAATTACGGCGCGGGCAACTTCCCCGTAGCAATTCCATCCCCTCGATTTCAATTCAGAAATGATTGAGGTTTTCCCAGTACCCGGAGCACCGGTAATTATGTAATTGCGAGTAATCATTAACTAGGGTGGCGCAAATATAGCAATCCGTTTTCTTCACCATCCAACGTGTCGTGAGAACTTGCAGATTGTTGCTAAATTGTGAAGCCTGTAAGTTTAGTCAGGATTGAACCCAATGTCAATAAAGGTGTAAGCAAGTAATATGAAGAAGCAAATCGTATTTATAGTTACTGTTTTGACCTCACTGAGTGTGTCTTCACAGATACAAACAGATGAGGAGATCGCGTATAACAAAGAGCACAAGATCAAAAAAATGGTGCAATTCACTACCCGTGCAAATACTATGGCTAATGCCGATACCACTTTGGTAAAGGAGTTCAATGATCGGGGGCAGGTAACCAGAATTGCAAACTACTACTACGGAAGAGTAAATTCAGAGCAGTTGTTTGAATACAACAACGGTCTGCTAACGTTATCCTCTAACCTTTACGGCGGAACTGTTAATGCCAAAACCCAGTATGAGTACGATAAGAGAAACCGGTTGGTTAAGGAAACATGGTTAAGGCCGAACGGTGGTTCATCAGGCTGGAGAATAACAGAGTATAACAAGAACGGACTCAAAGAGTCAACCCAACAATTTAATGCCTCGGGGCACAGGAACTATAGTGAACATTATCGCTACGATAAAGATGGTAATAAAGTATATCGTGCTACGACCACATACAGCGGGGATACCAACTTCCGGGAGATAAGTATATGGAAAAACGGCTTGCTGATAGAAATGGAGTATAAGTACCCTTATCAGTATTCAAACAGTAAGACAGTTTATACTTATGATTCCAAAGGAAGAAAGATAAAGGAAGTGGTAACAGCTCAGAATATCTCTACCACGATTGAGTATGCGTATGATGAAGATGGAAATGAAATCAGACGTACAACCAGTAATGTTTACCCCCAAAGTAGTTACAACAATATGTTCACTATGCTTCGAACCAGTTATAAAAACGACTTAATGAGCGAACAGATCCATTTCTCCAATCAACAGCATCTAAGAAGGAATATTCAATATAGCTGGCGCGGTGATGACCTGATAGAAATAAGAGAAATGGCCGGAGGAACTTATGTGAGAAGTCAGAAGTTCGAATCTTTCCCATCAGCGCGAATAGACCTCATGTATGAATTCGACTACCAGACTGGCTCCATCAAATACGTGGAGGAGAGTAAAAAGAACAAAAAGGGGCAGATTATAAGTGTCGCGAAGTTTAAACCGGATTATAAACTGACCAATATTTTTGACTTGCGCAGACCCAAAGAATACGCCCAGGATAATTATGCATACCAGGATGATTGGGTAGTGGTGTCAAGCACTCTGCCGGGCTGGGACAGTTTGGAAAACGTTTGGGGATCAGCAAAACAACCGTATAAAAATGCAGAGAAAGAGGAATTTGGCTCGCAGACAATTCTAACGGTAAAATTACCTTGGGGAGGAACCCGAAAGGCATATCGGAATCTGGCCGGAGAATTCGATTCTGTTGTGGATTATAGTAAATCCGGCGAACGGATTTATTGCTTTACAACTCGCAACGGTCGGAAAGTTACCACCTTCAAAGCCAAATCCTGGAGGCTAAACCAAAACGATAGCGTGGTTGAGCGGTACGCATTGGAGGGAGGTTTTCGATCTCCTGCCTGGAACAAAACTTACGAAGCATCTTTTGATGAGAACGAGAAAATCCAAAGTTCAAAGTTTCTCGGTGGCAAGTTGCTTGAAGAATGTCGGTTTAAACATCACAAAGATTCGGTTACTGAAATTATAACAAGCCCCGCCGATCGCAAGGAAAGAAGAATTGTTTGGATATATGAGGAGGGAAAAGTGAAGAAGTCGAAAGAGAGCCGGGGAGATGGCCTGCCCCCGGATGAGTGGTTGTATACCTACACGCCAGATGGTAAGTTGATTAACAAGAGTCAAACTTCTTTAAGCGAGACCCAGCGAGACACTTTTATCTATCAGACATATAGGTAATTTAATTTTGGTTTAAAGATGGGGCAATGGCAGAGCGCTAGATTCGCTTCAAATCCTATCTATGAATAAAAAGTTAAACTGGCTGGTAGTGCTATGGTTGGCAGGAGGCTGCCAGTCCGAACAAACTCTGGATATTCCACAGAAAAAGGTTCCCTCTAAAATTTGCGAAACCTTAGATGTAACAGCGGATTTGAAAATTGGCGGTTCCGAAACAGAATATCCGGTGGCTCTTGATTTTCTTAAAGCTTGTTTCGGAGATTCAGACACTACTTCTTACAGTCTGGTGGGAGGCGGTTCGAATCATGGTTTTGAGCTGATTAAACAGGGAAAGATTCATGTAGCGAATTGCTCCAATCGGCTAGATACAACAAAATTAGTGGAGGCACGGAAGGCCGGTGCAAATTTAACCCCCATAATGATCGGAAGTGATGCTATTGCTATTATAACACACTCAAGACTGGGGATAGAGGGATTCACCCTGGAACAACTGGAATCTGTGTTCTCAGGCCTTGTTGATAATTGGAAAGAGATTGGAGGTCCGGATCAACCAATTCGTTTATTCGGCAGAAACGCTAGTTCCGGAACTTACGGCTACGTTCAGGATAAGTTGTTACAAGGGCATTACAGTAAGCACTTGGTGCAATTGCCGCATTACGAACAAATTATTGATTCTGTTAAGTATACAAGAGGAGCGATTGGGTACGTAAGTCTTGGATATGTTTACAGTAATTTCGAAGAACCGTCATCAGAAGTATATGCTGTAGCTATTCGAGTAGAAGGAGATGCTCCTTACTCGGCCTATGATCTTGAAGCTGTTGAAAGAGGTGATTACGCATTAACGAGACCGTTGTTTCAATATATAAATGGCGAGGCTCGCGGTGCGGTTAAGGCGCTTCTTGATTTTGAGTTATCAGATGAAGGTCAGGAGATGTTGCGAAACCATGGCTTTTTCCCGCTGAATAGCATTCAAAAAATGATCAATAGTAAAAATGGCCTGGCACTCTTGTCCGGGCAGTCGATTAAGTAGGTGTAAAAAAGCCCGGGAAGCAATCCTTCCGCGGGCTTTTTCTTAATTAGGGCTTTGGTGATGGGAATGGGTGGCGGAGTTCAGTTTTTCTTGCCAAGCATGAGTAGTTCGTTCACCACAATCTCTGAGATAAACCTTTTATTCCCGTCTTTATCATCGTAGGATCTGCTGGTGAGTTTCCCACTCACGCACACTTCCGAGCCCTTTTCAAGAAATTGCTCGGCGATTTCAGCGGTTTTACCCCATGCAATCACATTGTGCCATTGGGTTTCCTTAACCAATTCACCTTTCTGATTTTTGTAGGCTTCGTTGGTGGCTATGGACAGGCGCACTTTCTTGCGTCCTCCTTCAAAGGTTTTAATTTCAGGTGCGGTACCAAGATTTCCGATTAGTTGAACTCTGTTTCTCAAATTAGTCATAGTTGTAAATTTTAACTCGTTCGCATTCACTACTCTACAAGGTTAATAGTGCGGGTAATGCCAGGAGTTGGTTAGTAAAATGGGTGTGACCCCGTTTGTTTATATGAGCGTACTAGACCTTTCGATCATCACGGTACGGTGTTTTCGTCCAATTGACAATGCAAAGGAATGGCAAGAAATTTTTCTATCCGGTTGTTATCCGATACTTATTCGTTTGTAATCGAGTAAAAACGTTTTAAAATAAATAAACAACAGTAATTCAGCTAATTAACATTTTTATTTATGATTTGTTTTTTGAAGAATACATTTCGGTTCAAATTTCATTCGTCAGTGAAAAACGTACGTTTACCCATTTATATGAACCAGGTGTTGCGACAAACGTACTTATAAGACGAACGAATTGCACCGCCTTATGAACCTACTCAGAACGCAGCCTAAAGGCTCTACGCCTTTATTTTACTCAAGACTACATGTTGGTGTCAGATACGTTAGCCGGTTTACTAATTAATTGCTGGTTGTTATGACAAATGTTGCTGCCATACAAATTGAACGGGAATTGCGCTGGAGACTGGGCCACATACTCCTGTGTGAGGACAATATTTTACGGTTTAAACCAGCCCTGAATATTGAGCAGATTACAATTGCCGATTTAAAGGAACTTGTGAATGTGCTAACGGATTTTA
Organism: Parvicellaceae bacterium; assembly: GCA_965267315.1. Classification (GTDB taxonomy): domain Bacteria; phylum Bacteroidota; class Bacteroidia; order Flavobacteriales_D; family Parvicellaceae. The sequence continues at coordinate 509,312 of OZ253949.1, read as the reverse complement.
CTAACGGAATTCCGCGGCCTTATCTTTCCGATGGAAGTGAAATAGCTGCTTCAATATGTAAAGAATCAGGCTTTTTTATCGGTGAGCATGCGCACGAATTTGCTACTGCCGTGGCGCTAACCGAACGGCATCCGCTAACCAGATTTATGGCACATTCGGCCATGTACCTTAAAAAGCCTAACGTACCTATTAAAGTCTTTAAAACGGAAAATGAGGCGATCGGTTGGTTAAAAAGAACAGATTTTTAGAGCCAGGAGTAACCTCGCCTCCTTCTTCGGGTCAATTTTACATCTACCCCTATTTCATGGGAGATTAGCGAATAACCACTGAGGTTAATTTCATTCAAATAACGAAGCCTGAAACTTCCGAAAGCTATTCGTGCAATTCCAAGAATAGAGTGCCTCAAACCAATATTGGTGCGAGAGTCGCCTGCCCATCCTACGCCTACCAGATAATTATTGAGTTGAAACATGGTTCCACCTGAAACAGAATGCCAGTTGTTTTGTTGATCGAAATTTCCAAAAAACGCGAGTTTTGTGTAATTCGCCCTGAAGGTACCGCCTGACAAGGCGAATTCGGTAATTGCGAAGATGTTATGTCTGAAATCTATAGCGGCTTCTCCGCCACCCAAATGAATGTTTGGCCTGGATAAATGATGAAGAGCGTAGCCGAGCTTTGTTTTTAGTCCAACCATTACGGAGACGCCAGCGCTGAAATCAAACGTGCCGAGGTTCAGATTGTTTCCATAGTTTACCGAATCGTAAATTTCTCCGTTTTGTGGATCTGTATAAGCCTTATAGTTCTGTTTCGTTAAATCCAGTCGCTTGCTTATGTAGCCGGCTCTGGCTCCTGGCGTAACAATAATCCGCCTTGAAATTACCATCCTTCGGGCTAAAAATATATCAGCATGTTCGTTTACCAGTGTACCCGATCCAAAAGTCTCCCGTCCATACATGGCACCTATGTTGGCTTTTAGCTTCCGCGACGAATGCCAATAACCACAGTACAAAGCAGTTGGATTTAGCGATATCGCGCTCCATTGATCTCTGTAGCTAACTCGCGCCCACGAATCACGGCTATCGATCAAGGCAGGATTGTTTATGGCCAGAATACCAAGTGGGCTTCTCAACTTTGAATCCTGAGCATTCAGGTGAGGCGTAATGAGTAGTATTATCAGGAAGATGAAGAATCTCACACTACTAATAACAGTAACCACCAGCTAAACGTTACAATAGTTCTGTAAATCCTTTGGTTTTACATCAATAACTCTTTGTATCTTCCATGTGATTAGAACATTATAAAAACATGGGTTGTAAATTAGTTTCAATTACAATGCTCCTGTTATTTACTTGTGTAGTTCATGCACAGGACAACGAGAAAGTTAGGAGTTCGATACCCCTTAAGGGGGTTGTTTCCGTTCAGGAAATCACCGCACGCCCTGGATTTTATTCGTTCTTGAATAAGAAAGGAGAAATTGGATTGTGGGACAACCAGAAGCAGGAAGTAATTCACGCTCCGGCCAGAGGGTTGGTTATTATTCCAGGTTCACTCCCAGATGTTTGGGTGTTTTGCGATCAGCAGGAGTTTACCGTAACCACTGCAAAAGATGGGTTCGTGAAGTGGTCTGCAGGAACTATGGAAGAACTTGAGGAAGATAGCATCTCTGAGAATTTACGAATATTATCAAATGGTGGGGGAATCCTGTTTCGTGATGAGAATAAGGTGGTAAGGCTATATGAAAACGCCCAGGAGCTTCTGATCAGGTTTTATCAAACCGGACCGGAACATGGTAGTTATATGGATATTTACGATTGGACTTCCGGCAAGCGAATCGGACACCTATCAGGTTCAGTCTTTACTACAGGGAATGGGTATTTCGAATCTATAAATACCAATTATCCATCCGTGTATAGCTTCTTTAAAAGGCATGGAGATACTTTAATTCCTGTTTTTAAGGGTATTTCCAGAGATAGTTTGGAGGCACATCATTTACAAACCATACTAGGGAATAATGGGCAGGTCCTAGACGAAGTAATGCATGGTCACTACAGATTTGAAAAAGACAATCAGTTTGGAATAGCAGATCTTGGAACAAGCTCCATGAGGGGCGTTGTATTGGAGCCTGAGTACGACTTAATAGAGGCCGTTGAGTGGATGCACTGTTTTGTTCAAAAGGGAGAAAAACTTGGAATGTTCTCTCTTGACCATGGACTGGTGCTGGAACCAAAATATTCAAAATTAGAACTGATTGGTGAAAGCCCCTGTAATCAGTATGTGCTGGCCGATTCAAGTTTTTATCGGTGCGACGTTTGGGATTGTGAAATTTTTCAGGGACTGGTAAAGGCCGACCTGAACGAACACAAAGGCCTGGCTAAAGATAAGCCAGTAATCCGGTACCAGATAGTTGATGGAACCCTAACAAAGGAAACACAGCAACCAGATGAGATGATAGAAGATGATCTGGAGTTTCTGTGGATAGAGGAGGAGATGCTTCCCGGAAGGGAGTCCATTGACAAACAAAAAGCCAAGGTAATTGCCCAGGCATTCACCAATAAAGCCGGAAGAGAATACCCTGATATCGTCGAATACTTCCTTGAGTTTGGTGGCAGGCGACACTTTATAAAGTTTTCCGAATCCCGTATCACACCTGAGCAGTTAAAGCCGTACGCAGGAAAAACCATTCTGTTTGATGGAGAGCTTGTTGAGGGGCTATGGGATACCGACGATCCAAATGTTCAAAGCAGAGTGGGAGAATATTTAGTCGTCTATAAGTTGCTGGAGAAATAGCAGAAAGCTGGAAATGGGGATAAGCTAAACCTTATCAGACCATTCTTCCATTTTTCATTCGATCATTTTAACATTCCTTGTTCTCACTTTTTCCGCCTCTTCTCCTTTAACCATTTAGGGATTTCACGTTTCTCTTTGCGATCTCCTAAAAGTTTCTCTGCCAATTCCGGTTTTCCAGCTTTATTGAGCTGGTTTTGAATCCAGTTTTCGTTCTCTTTCTTGTGCCAGAAGAAAAACTTGTGCTGATTCTCCTTTTCTTGCTTCGTCTTTGCTGTTTCCATGGGCTTGAGCGTATAAGGATGATAACCGGAGTAGTAAATCACCGTAGCCACAGTCATCGGGGTCGGGGTGAATCCCTGAACTTGTTCCAATCTGAAACCCATATCCTTCGTTTCGGCGGCCAGGTTTGCCATGTCTTCCTCTTTACAACCCGGGTGGGAGGAAATAAAGTATGGTATTAGCTGCTGGTTCAGACCATGTTTTTGGTCTATTTCATCGTATTTTTTCTTAAACTCATGAAAATGCCGGAACGACGGTTTTCGCATCACCCGCAACGTATCGTCTGACGTGTGTTCAGGGGCAACTTTCAACCTTCCCGAAACGTGCCTGGTTTGCACCTGTTCCATATACTCGTTCATCGAGTCTTCATCGCCGTTCTTGTTGTAAGATTTTACCAGAAGGTCATAACGGATTCCACTCCCTACGAATGCTTTTTTCACTTTATCATGTGCATCTACCTTTCGGTAAATTTCGGTCATGGGCGTATGGTCCGTGTCAAGGTTAGAGCACACCACTGGATGAATACAACTAGGGCTTACGCAGCGGTCACAAATAGCCTGGTCAATCCCTTTGAGGCCATACATATTTGCAGAAGGACCGCCAAGGTCAGAAATATACCCTTTAAAATCGGGCATTTCCGTTACCTGATCTACCTCCTTCATAATAGATTCTTCGCTTCGCGATGCGATAAATTTACCTTGATGAGCAGAGATTGTACAGAAACTGCATCCGCCAAAGCACCCGCGATGCATGTTAATACTGAATTTGATCATGTCAAATGCCGGTATCGCGCCACGTTTTTTGTATTTCGGGTGAGGTAAGCGGGTATAGGGCAAATCAAAACTTGCATCAATTTCCTTTTCCGTCATAGTTGGAAAAGGAGGGTTGATAATCAGGTTTTTTCCATTTACTTCCTGAAGAATGCGGTTTGCAAATGTTTTGTTCGACTCTTGCTCTACATGCTTGAAGTTGGCCGCGAATGTTTTTTTATCTGATAGACAAGCATCATGGGATGCCAGCTCAATGTCTGTCCAGTTTTTATTTTTTGGTATGCCATCCTCAGCAGGACGTAAGTACGCCGTTTGCTTTACCATGGTGAGCTGGTGGAATGGAACACCTTTATGCAGAAGTTTTAATATCTCTCGCAATGGTTGTTCACCCATACCGTAAACAAGCAGATCTGCACCCGAGGTTTCAAGAATTGTCGGCATTAGCTTGTCAGACCAGTAGTCATAATGTGTGACTCTTCGTAAAGATGCCTCAATTCCCCCTACCAACACAGGGACTTCCGGGTAAAGTTCCTTAAGAATCTTAGTGTAAACAGTTGTTGCATAATCGGGTCTGAACCCTGCCACCCCATCTGGAGTATAGGCATCGGTTGATCGCTTTCGCTTGTTAGCCGTGTAGTGGTTTACCATTGGATCCATACACCCTCCTGTAACACCAAAAAAGTATTTAGGGGCTCCGAACTTTTTAAAGTCCCGTAGATCGTCGCGCCAATTTGGTTGTGGAATAATGCCAACTTTAAATCCCTCGCTCTCAATAATTCGTCCAATTACTGCGGAGCCAAAAGAAGGATGATCTACATATGCATCTCCTGAGATCAGAACCACATCCAGTTCCTCCCATCCACGTCGATCCAACTCTTTTTTAGTGATTGGCAGCCAATCCGTTATAGGGCGTCTATTTTCCACAGTACAAAGGTAGTGGTTTCCAAGTCGAATCCATCGCATGGAGCACTAAAGAACTTTGTGAACAAATGGTTACACAATTCCGAAAAACCGAATTGATACATTTGGGTCGTGAAATATTACGCCATATACAAACCCATGAACATGCTTTCCCAGTTTACACGAGAAGGGAACAAAGCATCGTTGGCTGATTTGGATTTCAAATTTCCACCGGATGTTTATCCCGTTGGGCGCCTGGATGCAGATAGTGAAGGGCTGCTATTGCTTACCAATGACAAAACCATAACCGAACGACTCTTGAACCCTAAAAACAAACACAAACGAACGTATTTGGTACAAGTCGAGGGTGAGATCGATTCTGATGCATTGGAAAAACTTGAGAACGGAGTGTTAATACGGGTAAAAAAGAAAGAGTACCTGACCGCACCTGCAAAGGCTCTGAGAACCATAGAACCAGATTGGCTTCCTGAACGGTTTCCACCTGTACGTTATCGCGCCAGTATTCCAACTTCCTGGATCAAGCTTACTTTAACAGAAGGTAAAAATCGCCAGGTGAGACGAATGACCGCCGCCGTTGGCTTTCCAACGCTGCGGTTAATCAGGCAATCCATTGAAAACATTGAGGTTCAGGTGGTGCTTCCCGGAACCGTAAAGGAAATAGAAGCAAGAGATTTGAATAGACGTTTGTTCGGTCAGCAGCTTTAAGCCATTGGTTTAGAGTAACTGAACTTGTTTTCTCCGTTTTTTTCGTACATATATGGTTGTTGCCCACCCATTCGTCGAAAAACATAGGCGGAGGCTGCAACCCTTGAGGGTTTTTTTACGTTCTTTACAGTAACAAGACGAACGCCCCAGCGAATTTTCGCCTTTATTTTTAACCTATAATTCGCTACTTGCCATAACTGGAGTGCCGTCGTTGTAGTTTAACAAAGCCTGCCGATCCAATTGGATTGGCGTGTTTGCAACGCGTTACATTGTGGTTAGAAAAGTAGTTTTAAAAGTACTGGCTAGCCTTACCCTACTTCCCCTTTCCGGTTTGCACTCGCAAACCATTCAATTGGGAGCCGGTACGGCAGAAAACTGGGATCAGAGTTCGTCTCCGGTTAACATTTACTATCGTAGAACGGTCTGCCAGTTCGTTTACACAGCAGCCGAATTGTCAGCAGCCGGTGCGTCAACCATCAATCCGATTACAGAGTTGGGGTTTTATGTAACAGAAGCCCCCGTCTTCTCGATTCCTGGTTACACCATTAAGATCAAACACACAACTCAAACAGATGTCTCTGCCGCGTTAGGAACGACCGGTTGGACGACCGTTAAGAATTCCTTCACTTACACTCCAACGGCCGGTGATTGGGATATGATTACGTTGGATGACCAAACTTTTGTTTGGGATGGTACAAGTAGTATTGGTGTGGAAATTTGTTGGAGCCGTGTTACTCCAATCTGGAATGCCTCAGGAACTTGTAGAATTTATGGGACCACCAACGGTTATCGTTATAGTTGGACAGATGCTGCAGGGAGTTCATGTGGATCTACTCCGGCAACAATTACAACCGATAAACCTCAAATTCAAATGGTATTTGTGGCTGGAAATACCACTACCTGGAATGGCTCTGTGAGTACGGACTGGTTTAACCAATCAAACTGGAGCGCAGGAGTACCATCCAGTATTATGCATGCCTCAATACCCGCTGCACCAGCCAATCAGCCGGTTATTAACGGAGAGGCTACTACAAACGATATAGTTGTAGACGCAGGTGCTTCTCTCACTTTCGCCGGAGATGATACGCTCAATATATGGGGAAATTGGGACATGAATGGAACTCTGACCGCTGCGCAATCCACGGTATTGTTCAGAGGGTTTACGACTACAACAAACTTAATGGACGGGGTGAATAATCAGTCGTTGTATAATCTTGAAGTAAGATCTACTGGCGGGTTAACCCTTAATAGCGGTAGCTACGAAGTAACCGGTAGTCTCAGGTTAAGAGGGGCTACATTCACCGCAAATAACAGAGTTACACTCAGTTCAACCAGTTCGTCAACTGGCAGATTATCCTCGATGGACAACCTGTGCGACTATGAGTTGGATATGAGCGACACCTATGGTGATGGGTGGAATGGTGGACTGGTAACCGTTGAGGTAGATGGAGAGGTTTATGGGGCGTTTAATGCAGAAGGAACGGGGTCAACGGAAACGGTTAGTGTGCCAAATGGATCTTCGATTAGCTTAATATATTCTGCGGGGAGATACGAAAACGAAAACACTTACGACTTCAACGACCCATTGGGAACTACACTTTTTAGTGACGGACCAACACCTACGACAGGAACTGTGTATACAACAACCGCAACATGCACTTTTTCAAACAGCTATTCGGGCAATTTGATTGTACAACGATACTTGTCTCTTAGCACCACCGGCTGGCGTGAGATGAGTGGAGGAGTAACTGCTCAAACCTTGAGTAACTGGCAAGATGATGGTATTATTATGACTGGCTTTACCGGCTCAGATTATCCTGGTTTTGGTTGGGAAAGTGTTTATACCTATGAGGAGAACAATGCTGATGGTGACAAGAATAACGGATGGGCTACGGCAACCAACATTACCAATAGCATTGATCCTGCCAAAGGGCACCGGGTGTATATTGGCAACGGTACTTATACAACACAACTTCAGGGGCCTCCGATAACAGGCGATTATTCTTTTACCCTGGATTATCAGGATGATCCGGGAGCATTTGATGAAGAAGGTTGGAATCTGATCGCCAACCCTTATGCCTGTACGATCAATTGGGATTCGATTCCGGCATCCGATAAAGTCAACATAGACGATGCAATTTGGGTTTGGAATGCAACCGCCGGGAACTATGGTATGTATAGTGGAGGCTCAGGAGGAACCGGAACCAACGATGTAGGCGCCGACATAGCCTCGTCGCAAGCCTTCTGGGTACACGCTACAGCAACAGGTCCCTCTTTGGACATGACTGAAAATGTTAAAGTAGAGCGTGATCCAACATTTGTGAAATCTCTTAATACGGAGTTCCTTAAAATACGTCTCGAAGGAGATCCCACTGATTATTACGATGAAGTGGTTTTGTCATGGAAATCCGGCGCCAGCCCAGTAATTGATGCATACGATGGCTACAAACTTTTTACTCACCTGACCGATGCACCAAGTATTTCTTTTAAGGTGGATAGCGTAAATGACCTTAGTATTAATGTAGTAGATGCTTCGAGTGGCCAGTATTCTGTGCCTCTTCATGTAAATGTTGGTTTGTTGGGCACTTACAGACTAAATTTAATGAACGTTGAGTCGCTGGACCCTACTACCTGTCTTATTTTGGAGGACTTAGTTCTCGACAGTTTAATTGACATACATTCGGTAATGCAATACCAGTTTACCCATGGTCCCTCTGATCCCGTGAGCAGGTTCATGCTGCATACAGGTGAGTGGTATAGCGGCCTAAAGTGGGAGAGATGCAACTACCATGAGGCAGTAGAACCAGGGCACCTGACTTCTGTGGAAGAAACCGAAGTGGAGTTTAATATCTTTCCAAACCCCGCGTCCGACGAACTAAACGTTCAGATTACGCAACCGGCACAATTTGATTTAGACAAAATAGAGGTGGTGTCGTTGCAAGGTCAGTTATTGCTTGTAGAAAGACCGCAGAACCTTGTGTCGAAATTGAATATTAACTCGCTTACAGCTGGCACTTATCTCGTGAGGTTGGTTGGTAGTAACGGAGAACAATTCTCCTCGTACTTTGTCAAAAACTGATCTGGTAGTTAGGATTGCCCAAATTTAGAGCAACCATTACACGTCTGTAATTTCTACGGCTTGTCTTCCCAGAGTTCCAGATAATTACCCTCAGGGTCTTGTAGCCATGCAAATACGCCCTCTCCAGGATAATCTTTGGGCTCTGAACATTCAATTCCCAAAGAAGTTAGGCGCTCGTATGTGTTCCTGCAGTTTTTGACCCGTAAGTTAATCGTGAAAAGTTTGCCTTTTGCGTCTTCCGATGTTGCCTCAATCTTTGGCTTCGATGCTGTTTTTAAAATGGAGAAAATGGTGTAGCTCTTGTCTTTTTCCGCCGAATAAGGAAAGGTAATGAACCATGCTCCGTACTCTTTGGCATATTCCCAATCCAGGCCGAAAGCCCTTTTGTACCATTCCCCTAGTGTCTCAGGATCTTCTGAGTAAATAAAAACTCCTCCCAGGTGTGCTAAATGTGATTCCACAGATAATGATCTAATGTTTTGATGAATAGCTACCTCAAGTTAGGCTTTTATTCTTAACGGAATGTCATCAGCCGTTATTCACTTGCGAAGGCAGTTGGTAGATCATTAACTCATCAAAACATCAGATCAAGCCCACAGTTCCCTACGCGGAATTCGACATACTAATCGGAGCTTCCTTTCTTTTCAACTCCATAGCATAGTGGATCAACCCCATGAAAAGTGGGTGAGGCATCGCTTCGGTAGAGGTTAACAAAGGATTGAACATAGTGGAAACGAAGAAGTCGCAGGCGCTATACTCAAATGCCTGTAGATATTGATCGTCGTCAGAGCCTGTAAAGTTTACACCTTTTTCCTTCAACGAATGAGCAAAGTCCGGATCAAGTTGAAATGCTTCGCTGGTGTATTCATGGTTTGTTCTACGACCATAGCAATCATGTAACTTACTATCCTCGTCGAAGTATATTAGCTTTTGTTCCACAAGGTTTTGGATGTTGAGTTGCTCATTTTGTCCATCCACGTTAGGCTTCACCGCTCTAAAACCCAGTACATTTTCAAAAAGGTCGATCAGTACAAACTTGTAGGTTTTGTCGGTAGCCAGAAACGGAGTGTTGGAAGTTCTGATATACTCAATGGCTTTGAGAATCGCATATGGGTCTCGGTATGGGCCATTTGCCAGGTAAATTGCACTGTACTTGGAGAGTTCCTTGGACAAATCTCCTTTGAGTTCAGAAGATCCAATCCAAAAGGTATTAATTCCAAAATCGAAATGATCCTCACAATGGCGGAACACCGAATTGGTGTGGAGGTGACTTTTAATCTTAAAGTTATAGTCTCCTAAAATGGCAATATCTACGTACTTGTACATCTGTTTTGGTGTACTTCCCATACCTTCCACGGTTTGAGAATGTTGACACTAGTTACGCAAGGATACTTAAATGGTTTCAAGAAGATGTTAACCGAATGATAATCAATGATTAAACTATTTAATAACTGTTCCAACGAGCTCTATGTCCACGCACGTCAAAATGAACAGACATTGTTCCAGGGTACCTTCCTATTCCACCTTCATTTTTAATTATTTTATCCTCTAATATTTCTAGAACAATTTCTTTGTCCATTTGGTTCATTTGACCATCTTTATTTATGTCCTTAATGGTTATGTCAACTGCCTTTCCTGCAATATGTTGGCTCCTTGAAGCGCCTCCTATCGATTCGTTTAAAGCAGGATGGCGGTGCCCGCACCTTAAATAGAATCCCTCGGGATCATTGCCTGTTTGCGAAAGCTCTTTTTGTAGCGCTAACACCTTGTATAAGATTCGTTTATCTACCAACCAGTATTGTTGATAACTTTCATTAGGACCACCGGCATTTTCCTTAAAATATGCATCATGAGGAATGAAATTTTGGATTCTGATCGTGCCGACAATATACTTGAACAGATCGTCTCTTCTTATCTTGTAAAAAGTCCCGGATCGCACCATTTTGCTGAATTTTCCCCTATTTCCGGAAACCTCAAGATAATCCTCGGGCAATTCGGAGTATTTAATTCGTTCGAGAGTTGACAGAACACTATCTATCTGGGCATTGGTGGTTACCGGAATTTGGCCGGTATGTTCGTCAAAACTCTCTTCCGGAGTGGAGCATGTGCTAAATAATAGAATTAGTGAAGGGATTAGGAATTGATACGGTCTCATGTTAGTGAATACTATTGGGTTTAATGAGGTAACCCGCCACCTCTAAAAATAAACAGAGGCTGTTGTTAAAGGTTGATTCTTAAAAACTTACTAATGCTGGGTCGGCTTGCTGAGCAGACATACTTAATTTAGATTCTACCAATGCTGAGGTATTACATACCAATTTTTTTGGTTCTTCTGAGTGCATGTAGTGAGCCAGTTGAGCCACCTCCTTCTGAAGAGGAAAAAGTGTCATTCTATGAGGTAGATTCTAAATGGGCAGATTCACTGCTCGCCGAAATGTCGGTTGAACAGAAGCTGAATCAACTGATTTTAATGGAGGCCGATCGAATCGATAGCGTTTCGTTTTCCAAAACGGGTGGAGTAATTGTTAATGCTCCGGTAGATGAGCTTATAAATATATCAAATTGGAATTCTCGGTTAAGTGTTCCAACATTTTTTGGGTCTAAATCTGTTCGGTTTGGGGGGATTCTTGCGGACAAGTCCATATCGTTGGGTAATGTTTTCGGAGCATCAAATGAATCTTTGGATAGCCTCCTTTCCCTTGAAGATACATTGGCAAGGATGTTGGGGATTAATTTTTATTTCCAGAACCCGGAATCCGTTGATACGTTATTCAATGCATTTCAGGACAATCGCCCCAGGTTTTACAAAATTGAGCAAACCAGACTGAAGTCCAATTTTAAAAGCGGAATTGTGCATGTTTCTGGTAATTGGCATGCACCGTTAAACGACACAACTCCCATTAAGGACACATCAGCACAATCAGAAAATAGATGGGTGCAGCAACTAGTAGATTCGGGGATGCTTGCGATTGGAATTACTGATTACCAAAAAAGCTTTGATTGGAGTTTAAATGGTCTGCGAAAGGACATGAAGAAATCGCTGGAGTTTGAAGGATTGATTGTTTCGGCACCAATAGAAGGGAATGACACCAACCAGATTGTTAATGCGTTTATGGCGGGAGCAGATTTAATTCACGTTAAAATGAAGGATTCCTCAGGCCTTTACGCTTTTAGGAAAGCAATTAAAGATGACATAGAGACCAGTAAAATCAACCAAACCGAGGTAGACAATCGGGTCAGAAAAATTCTTCTTGCTAAGACTTGGATGAAGAAGCGTAAAGACAGTGTTTCGCGTGAGGACTATGAACGGAGCTTTGCTGTGAGGGTTAAGGGAATGCGTCGCCAGTTAGATAAAGAGGCCGTTGTTCTTGTAAAAAACGCTAAAAAACGCATCCCAATCTCAAATTTACTGGCGCCTAAACCGTGCTTGTTGAAATATGGCCGGGCTTCTTACCGCGAGCTATATAATCACCTCAATATGTATGAAGAACTTGACGCTTCAAGAGTATCTAAAGGAGGTCTGAATCCTAGTAACTACTCCAGGTATGGTAAAGTCATTCTGGTAATGCATGAATTGCTGGATTCTGCAAGTCATAAGGATGTATTGGCCATGCAAAGACTGGACGAGCAGGGCAAGTTGATTTTGGTAAATCTGGACAACCCTGAAAATCTTGCGTGGCTAAAGGGTTTTACCACGCTACTACAAGTTTTTGGTGCCACGAAAGAAACTGAACAGCGGGTGGCTGAGGCAATTTACGGAGGTATTGGGTGTTCTGGTAAGCTACCGGGAAGTTTTGGTTCGTTTAGCGCCGGACATGGCCTTATCACCTCAAAGACCCGACTAGAATACGGAATTCCAGAAGAAGCTGGGATGAGTGCTGATTCACTCAATAAAATTCGCACGATTGCACGACAGATGATCTATTCTCACACCTCTCCCGGATGTCAGGTAATGGCCATCAAGGACGGCAAAGTCATTTATCACGAAGCTTTTGGGCATCATACCTACGATCGGAAGCACCCAGTTAGTACAGAAGATGTGTATGATTTGGCTTCAGTAACTAAGATTACTGCAACAACTCCTGCATTCATGAGATTTTACGAGGACACTATTTTTCGTCTCGATGACTCGCTTTACAGGTATTTACCCGACTCCCTGTTTCGAATTTTAAAACGAAGAAGCTCATTTCATAATGTCACGTTTAGAGAGATGCTTCTGCATCGTTCCGGGGCTCCCGCCGGACTCAAAATTTTGCCCTACATCCAGTATCAGAATGATTCGGTCGGGAAATGGGATGCCTGTTTTTGTGATGTGAAGCAAGATTGTTACGACGTTGCATTGGCCAATGGTTTTTATTTGGATCGGGATCATCTGGATTCACTATGGTTTATGATGAACACGACCTGGCTGGATCCTGGTAAGCCTTACAAGTACAGCGACATAAACATGAACATGCTGTATATGCTCATGAAGTCGAAACTGAACAGCCAAACGTTTGCGCGATTCGTTGACAGTACATTTTACGAACCTTTGGGCTTGAAAACATTGTGCTATAACCCTCGCGAAAATCTGGACACTTTGCTCCACAGAATAGCTCCTACAGAAGATGATCGCTTCTGGCGAGGTGGTCTGTTGAAAGGTTATGTGCACGATCCAACAGCGGCTTTGTTCGGAGGTGAGGCGGGAAGTGCCGGATTATTTGGGAACGTTCACGACCTGGGAATCTTTTATCAGATGTTGCTTAACGGCGGAACCTATGGCGGGAAGCGTTATTTAAAGGAATCTACTGTTAAGTTGTTCACCGGACATCAAAACGTTGGCTTTCGTGGCTTGGGCTTTAATAAACCTACAGGCCAGCGATCCAGCACCAAGTCTATTGACTGCCCTACAACCGCATATGGCCACACCGGATTCACTGGGATTTGTGTTTGGGTAGATCCGGACAACGATCTGATTTTCATTTTTGCCAGTAATCGGGTGCATCCATCGCCTACCAACAACAAAATCAATCAAACAGGTGTGCGGTCAAGAATGCATCAGGTACTTTACGATGAAATTCTGGGTCCACGGAGTTTGAGAGATTCCATTTTGGTACAGTAATGGTTGATGTTTTTCTGACTGGACAGCAGCCAGGTTGGTTGTTTTTAGTGGTTCGTTGGTCGTTGTACTCAAAGGTTATGGGAAGAAGAACTACCAACGGCCAACTATCAACCAGCAAAACTTGTTCTGTAACTTCACATTGTTAATACGTTATAGAAAGAAGCGCAAAACGCATGCTGCGTGTTGATTAATTTAGCCCCACATCCGTATTTATAGAAGAATGAGATACTTATTGGTGATAGTAATCGTGTTGATTTGGAACGGTTTGCAGGCGCAGCCGGGAGATGGATATTCAAATAAGATTCATGGTCTGTTGGATGTAGACAAGGTGGTGACCTACTGGGATTATGATAGCACGAAAAAAAGAAGTGTTGGATACGTCAATAACAAAGGGTTTAACGACATCGGAACCAAGCAGGGGCGTTGGATTTTCTTCTACGAGAACGGACAGAAAGAAGAGGTTGCTAATTATGACAGAGGCTACTTAAACGGTAGAGTAACAAGGTTTTACGAGAATGGTAAAATGCAGCAAGACGGCTGGTTTAAATGGGATATCCAGGATAGCATATACAGATCATGGTATCCGGATGGTAATCCGGCTGAAGAAGGTGTTTATGAACAAGGAGTAGAAACCGGCAAATGGACACTCTGGTATAAACCGTCGAAAAAGTACCCGAACTCGCAGAAACAAGAAGAATTTGAAATAATTGACTCGGTTAAGTATCTGTGGAACTATTGGTTGGAAGATGGCACCCATATCATCAAAAATGGAAATGGAACATTAGAAACTTATCATAGTCCCGGGATTATCAACGAAAAAACAACCTATAAAGATGGGCTAATGACTGGCCCCTATGAAAAGTACAATCCAGCAGGTAAGCCACGCGTAATCGGAGAACACGATAGAGGAAAGAGAATAGGGAAATGGAAGTTTTACTTTATTGATGGAACCGCACTGGAGCGGGAAGCAGAATTCAAGGATGACTTGTTACACGGTCAATACAAATCTTACTTCTCAGATGGCGTTGTTAAGAGAGAAGGCGCCTGGGATATGGGGAAAAAGACAGGTCATTGGATCTGGAGAATTGCCGATGGTAATAAGGACATGGAGGGAGATTTTGAAGAGGACCTGCAACACGGCAAATGGATCTATTATTACATCAACGGAGATGTTTACTATACAGGTGAGTACGAACGTGGGGTGAAACAAGGAAGCTGGGAGTATTTCTACAAAGGGGGAAAGAAATGGAAAATGGGTAATTATGAAAACGACTTGAAGCAAGGCGTTTGGACAACCTGGTTTGAAAGTGGTGAGATGCTGCAACAAGGAGGCTACAACAAGGGGCTGGAAGATGGGATGTGGCAGAGCTGGTACGAAAGTGGAACAGAAAAGGATTTGGGATTTTATAAAATGGGACTCATGGATGGTACCTGGAAAGGCTGGTACCCTAATGGGGAACTATCTTATGAGGGTTATTACGAGAGAGACATGAAAACCAACCACTGGAAATATTATTTCGATGATGGTAAACTTCGCGATGAAGGAAGCTGGAAGATCAGCAAGAAGAAAAGTCGCATGGAAGAGATTATCGTGAAAAGCGATCGTTACCTTGAAGTAAGCTACAAGGACGGGTTATGGACATCTTACAGTCAGGAAGATGGAAAGAAAACAGCAGAAGGGACTTATAAACTGGGTCAAAAGTCAGGAACCTGGAAGCACTACTATCCCGGAGGTTTGATCGTTGCTTATGAAAACTCATTTAAAGACGGAAAGCTTAACGGAAAAACAACACAGTTCAGTCGTAGAGGAAGAAAGCTTTCCGAAACCAACTACAAGAACAACAAGAAGCACGGCGACATGATTATCTACGGGAACCGCGATAAAATCATCTACCATGTAGTTTACAAGAATGGCAATCTTGACAAAGTTCTTGTGGAGAAAGGCGGGCATCGGAGGAAGAAGTAGAGGTTGGTTAAGTGTTATGCAACTAACCGCTAACAGTTCAGAGTCGGCTTAGCCGCTCAGAGCGATTTAACCTCTAATAATCATCGAATCACTTGCGATTCCGATGATTATTCCTATATTCGTGGCATCAAATATGATTTTTACAAGCGAGTGGGGACGAAAGTCCCCCTTTTTTGTAACTAATTTTTGATAAAGAAACATTTTTAGATGGTTGATAAAGAGTTAGTTATGTCGTTGGCACAGGAAAGAATCGACGAGCTTTCAAAGGGGTTGTTCCTGGTGGAAGTTGATGTGACGCCGCGCAATGACATCTTTGTTTACCTGGATTGCGACGAAGGAAGAGTGTCAATTGAAGACTGTGTTTCTGTCAGCAGGAACATTGAGCACAACCTCGATAGAGACAAGGAGGATTTTCAGTTGTCTGTTTCTTCAGCCGGAATGGATCAACCATTTAAGGTATTTAAGCAATACGAGAAAAACGTTGGCCGGGAAGTAAAAGTGGTTTTTAATGAACACGGAAGTCAGGAAGGTAAATTGATTTCAGTAGATCAGGAAAAAGTCGTTTTACAAACCGAAACAAAAGAAAAAGTAGAAGGAAAAAAGAAAAAGGAACTGGTAGTGAAAACCCACGAAATTCCTTTTCAGGATATAAAGCAAACCAAACTGGTTATTACATTTTAAATAAGATATGCAATGAACACGGCAAACTTGATTGAGTCATTCTCAGAGTTCAAAGAATTCAAGAATATAGATCGCGTTACCATGATGAGAATCCTGGAAGACGTTTTCAGATCAATGCTCAAAAAGAAATATGGAACAGATGATCACATCGACGTGATTATTAACGTGGATAAAGGCGACCTCGAAATCTGGTTGAACAGAGAAATTGTTTATGATGGAGAGGTAGAAGACCCGAACACGCAGATTGCTTATCAGGATGCGATAAAGATTGAACCGGATTTCGAAGTTGGGGAGGAAGTATCACAAGAAATTAAATTCGAGGATTTTGGAAGGAGAAATATCCTTTCTCTTCGTCAGAACCTGATTGGAAGAATCCTGGAGCTGGAGAAAGATCATATCTACAAGAAATACAAAGAACGGGTTGGAGAAATCATTACCGGTGAAGTTTATCAGATATGGAAGCGTGAAATTTTGGTTTTAGATGATGAAGGAAACGAACTGATCTTGCCAAAATCGGAGCAAATTCCAACAGATTACTTCAAGAAAGGTGATAGCATCAGAGCAGTAGTACTGAAGGTTGATCTTAGAAACAACAATCCGGTTATTATCCTGTCCAGAACTGCACCAGAGTTCCTTGAGAGATTATTTGAACTGGAAGTGCCGGAAGTATTCGATGGATTGATTACGATCAGAAAAATTGTACGGGAGCCAGGTGAAAGAGCAAAAGTAGCGGTAGAATCCTACGACGACAGAATTGATCCTGTTGGAGCTTGTGTTGGTATGAAAGGTTCCAGAATTCACGGAATCGTACGTGAGTTGAGAAATGAGAACATTGACGTTATTAACTGGACCAACAATTTACAACTGCTGATTACCAGAGCATTGAGCCCGGCAAGAATAGTGTCTATGGATATTGATACAGAATCAGGTAGAGCAGATGTTTACCTGAAGCCGGATCAGGTTTCCTTGGCCATTGGTAAAGGCGGACACAATATTAAACTGGCAAGTAAGCTTGTTGAACTGGAGTTGGATGTATATAGAGAAGGTACAGAGGCGATTGATGATGTGGATTTGGAAGAATTTGCAGATGAAATCGATCACTGGATTTTAGACGAGCTGAAGTCGATTGGATGCGACTCAGCACGGTCGGTTCTTGAAATTCCAGCCGAAGAACTTGTTAAAAGAACAGACTTAGAAGAAGAAACTATAGGTGAAGTGATTAAGATTCTGCAAGCAGAATTTGAATAAGAAATATGACGTGAACACGAATGAGTACAATTGAACAAGACATAAATACATCAGATCATTTGGCCATCAGATCATCAGATCATTTGTTCATCAACTCATCACAACATTACCTCATTATTTCAATAAATCATCACCCTTAAGTATTTTAGGCGACAATTAAATTATGGCAGCACCAAAAAGGTTAAGCAAAGTAGCAAGAGAACTGAACGTTGGTATTAGTACTATCGTGGAGTTCCTGTCTTCCCAGGGGAAAGACATAGATACCAGTCCGAACACGAAGTTGGATCCGGATATCTATGAAATGCTTCTGGACGAGTTTCAGGCAGATAGAGGAACCAAGGAGAAGGCGGAAGAAGCCGCCAGACAGAAGAAGGAGGAGCGAAAGACGATTACCATCGAACGTGAAGATGAGGAGGAACCGGAATCTGAAGAGGTTGAGACGGTTTCCGCCGCTTCCGAAAAGCTCTCTGGCCCCTCTGTTGTTGGAAAGATAGACCTTGGTAAGGTAGATTCTTCTTCACGTCCGAAAAAAGAGGACAAAGCCGCTAAGGAAGAGAAAAAGGAGGAGAAGAAGGCCGAACCCGAGGACAAGAAGGAGGAAAAAGAAAGTACGGAAAAGAAGCCCGAGGAAAAACCAGCTAAAGAGGAAGAAAAATCGATTGAAACGATTAAGGCTAAAACTGAAAAGCTCTCTGGTCCAACGGTTCTTGGAAAAATTGACCTCCCAGTCGAAAAACAAAAAGATGATTCACAGAAGCGAAAGCGAAAGAGAATCAAAAAGGTCAATATCGAGAAAACAGGAGCCAACGTCGCCAAACAGGCTCGAAAGAACAATCGAAAAGACCAACAGAAAAACGAGGTTTCGCAAGAAGATATCCAAAAGGAAATCAAAGAAACACTTGCACGCTTAAGTGGAAAAGGGAAATCCAAATCTGTTAAGCAAAGAAGAGCGAAAAGAGATGCCCATGCTGAGAAGCGAGAAGAAGAAATGCTTCAGCAGCAAATGGAAGACAACGTTTTGAAGGTAACAGAATTTGTTACTGTATCAGAACTTGCTACCATGATGGGTAAGAGCCCGACGGAAATTATCTCGACGCTAATGTCGATTGGAATTTTTGCTTCAATCAACCAAAGATTGGACGCTGAAACACTAAACATGGTAGCCGAAGAATTTGGCTATACAGTAGAGTTTGTAAGTGCAGATGTTCAGGAAACGATTGTAGAGGAAGAAGATGCCGAGGAGGATTTAGAACCGAGATGGCCTATTGTAACCGTTATGGGACACGTAGACCACGGTAAAACATCGTTGCTGGATTACATTCGAGATGCAAAAGTAACCGAGGGTGAGGCCGGAGGAATTACACAGCACATTGGAGCATACAATGTTCAGGGAGAATCAGGAAGAAGAATTACTTTCCTGGATACTCCGGGACACGAAGCGTTTACAGCGATGCGGGCTCGTGGTGCGCAGGTAACCGATGTCGCTATTATCATCATTGCGGCAGATGATGAGGTAATGCCACAAACCAAGGAGGCGATCAACCACGCACAGGCGGCAGGTGTACCAATGGTGTTTGCATTCAATAAGTGTGATAGACCCGAGGCAAATCCGGATAAAATACGGGAACAACTTTCTGCATTGAATATTCTGGTAGAAGACTGGGGAGGGAAATTCCAAAGTCAGGAAATATCCGCTAAAACAGGTGCCGGAGTTGAAGACCTTTTGGAGAAGGTTCTTCTTGAGGCAGAACTGCTTGAATTGAAAGCAAACCCATCTAAGAGAGCGGTTGGAACAGTAATCGAATCAACTCTGGATAAAGGGAGAGGTTATGTTACTACGCTTCTTGTAGAAGGAGGAACACTTCGAGTGGGAGATGTAATGGTTGCCGGAACTCAAATGGGTAAGGTTAAGGCCATGCACAATGAGCGAGGTGAGGTGGTTGAAGAAGTCGCTCCATCATTCCCGGTTTCCATATTAGGTATGAATGGACCGTCCACCGCTGGAGACAGATTCCATGTGCTAACCGATGAGAAAGAAGCCAAGAGCATTGCAACGAAGCGTCAGCAACTTCAGAGGGAGCAAGGTATCAGAACCACAAAACACATTACACTTGATGAAATCGGACGTCGTTTAGCGATCGGAGACTTCAAGGAATTGAATGTAATTGTTAAAGGTGATGTGGATGGGTCGATTGAAGCACTTTCTGACTCCTTGATCAAGTTGAGCACGGAAGAAATTCAGGTAAATATCATTCATAAGGCTATCGGTCAGATTACTGAATCGGATGTGTTATTGGCAACTGCATCTGATGCAATAATTATCGGATTCCAGGTACGTCCATCGGCACAGGCTCGAAAGCTCGCCGAAAACGAAGAAATCGATATCAGATTGTACTCCGTAATCTACAAGGCCATCGAGGAGATCAAAGATGCGATGGAAGGAATGCTGTCGCCGGATATTGAAGAGAAGATCGTCGGTACAGTTGAAATCCGGGAAACATTTAAGATTTCCAAGGTTGGAACCATTGCCGGATGTTACGTAGTGGATGGTTCGATCAACAGGAACTCAAAAATCAGATTGATCCGTGATGGAATCGTAATCTACACCGGACAGCTTGGTTCGTTGAAACGATTTAAAGATGATGTTAAAGAGGTGAAGCACGGCTACGAATGTGGTCTGAACATCGAGAACTTTAACGACATCAAGGTCGGGGATATGATAGAAGCATACGAAGAGGTAGAAGTGGCAAGAAAGCTTTAGGCTGCCAGCACAGCTGGCAGTGTTGGTGGTTGGCCTGCCGTTAGCAGGCTGGTTGCTTGTTGAAAGTTGCCGAGCTGAATCGGGGATTTATTTTTCAATGTAAGTATCATCCGTGAGTAAATTATCATTGCCACTGGTTTTGTTCTTTTCGATTTTGGGATGTGGAACTCCACAAGAACCCGAAAGCATCTATCCGTTTCAATGTATAGCTTATCACGAGGACTTTGGGTATGGCATAATCGCTGAGGTTGAGGGAGATCTATACGCGGATTTCTACAATTTCTTTGAGTCAAGAGGCTATACAGGTAACGGATACACCTGGAGAGGAGTTATTGAAAGAATCATCAAGGATCAAAACCCTCTATTGAGCCAGCACATTCATTATGATGAAGAGGCAGGCGCCGTTTGTATGTTTCTAGACACTGAGAATCACAGAAAAAAGGTGCTGGAGTTAATTGTCCCCTATTTCTCAGATAAGCAAAAGTTAAGCAGATATCTCGAAACCTTAGATCGCGAATCAATTGACGATTGATATAAGGTTAATGCATCATTTAACCTTGTTTTCGCCATCGGAAGGGAGTTCATCAAGCTAAGAAAACCAACAACCATCAACCTTCAACACTAAAGCGCAAAGCGATTTAGTCAATTTAATTGTCGTCCAGTTTCGGCAACTCAATGCTGTCCTCAATTACAATCGCACTTGGGAAATGCTCAGCGATTTCATACTTGAATTCCAATGCTTGTTGACGCGTATAGAAATCCCCAACTCTTAACGTAAAGTTTGGTTGGTCGTACTGAACGTGAGCAGTATGGGTGTCATAAATCTTAAGAAATTTCGCTCTCAAAAGATTGATTTCTTCCCGATCCTGACTCAATCGAATCTGAACCCGATATCCAGGCCGTTGCATTTTCACCGGGCCTTTGTCCAGTTGTGCAGCCGCATCAATTCGGCTGTCCTTGTATATTGTTACCTGCCCACGCTTGTTAAAGTCAATCGCCCGAATAGTATCCAACTTAACAGTATCGGTCATTACAGTACTATCCTGATCTGACGGTTGGTACAATGTCCAGGGTTCCTGAGCCTGAGCAGTCAGCACTATTAAACAAACTATCGGCAGCAATAAAAATCTCATAGCAAAATTATCTGGCGTCAAAAGTAGCCAATTTCAATATACCGTATTCCCAAACATAAACTATGCCCGAATCGTCCCCTCGCCAATTCACCCCTCACAACTCACCCTTCACAATTCACAACTCGCCAATTGACCCCTCACAACTCACCCTTCACCAATTCGCAACTCGCCAATTCACCCCTCACAACTCACCCTTCACAATTCACTTTTTCACCACAACAGATCATTAGCTCATCAAATCATTACTCCATCAGATTAACACCTAACCACCTGTGTCTCAACACCTCGAAAATTCACAGATTTTAACACTTATTTAGAATCATTATAAATTAAAACAGTGTCTGACAATTTCATGACATTTTCCAATCACCATAAGGTTTCTCTGCTATTTTTGTGCCGATATTCATGAAGATTCTGTACTAAACAGCGGAATATGAAATTAAACATTCGTACACCTTTTAAAGGTTTTCTGGGCGTTACGGCTCTATTATTTTTCTCACTTTTCTTGGGTTCAGGCCAGGCTTATGCTGAAGGCAATGCGGACAACGGGAAGGCATTATTTCAGAACAACTGTGCTTCCTGCCACCATCCGGTTAACCGAGTGACAGGTCCTGCGTTAAAGGGGGCGCAGGAAAGATGGGCGGAGGCTGGCGAGGCTGATTTACTTTACGATTGGGTGAAGAACGCTCCGGCATTGATTGCATCTGGTAAATCCAAAAGAGCCAAGGATATGGAGGGATTTGATCCTTCTGCCATGACCCCCCAGGCTTTGAGTGATCAGGAGATAGACGATGTGTTCGCTTACGTTGAAATTTTTGTCGATGAGACACCTACGAACGAAGGGGGGTTGACTCCTTACCAGTTAGACGTTCCTCAGGAAAAGAGCGCGGGTTGGACATGGAAACTAATCCTTATCGGGATTCTTCTTTTCGTGATTTTTGCTTTGGCCGGAATTACCAGAAGATTGAGAGAGGCGTCAAAGGATATTGATGCGGACGAGGACCAGAGCTACATGGAGATCGCCAAAGACTGGCTTTGGAGAAATAAGGTTTTGGCAAGTTTAATAGCTCTGTTTGTGGTAATGTTTGGTTTGGCAGATATTGGTTGGAGAGCAGCACAAATCGACGTCAATGAGGGGTATATGCCTTCTCAGCCAGTTCGTTTTTCTCACATCGTACATGCTAACAATCACGAGATTGATTGTAAGTACTGTCATAATTCTGTGGAAAAGTCAAAGCATGCCGGAATTCCGACTGTAAATGTTTGTATGAACTGTCATAGAAACATTCAGAAAGGGTCTTATACAGGAACAGAGGAGATCGCAAAAATTCACAAGGCGGCAGGGTTCAATGCAGAGGCGAATGCTTATGATGGTGAATCAAGTCCGCTGGTTTGGAACAAAGTTCACAACCTCCCTGATCACGTTTACTTCAATCACTCTCAGCACGTAAAGGTCGGCGGGATCGACTGTATGCAGTGCCACGGTGATGTGAAAACTTACGATTTGGGCAAGGTGGCCAAAGTAGAAGATATTAATGCATTGGAAGGCAATGCAGAAGGAGTGCCAATTACTCCATTAACCAGACCAGTTTTAACAATGGGTTGGTGTATTGAGTGTCATAACGAAACCGGTGTAGATATCGGTCAGAACGCTTACTACGAAGAAATTCACAAGCGCTTGAAAAGCAAGCCGGAGTTGTTGAAAAAGTACATGGAAGACGACAAAGTCTCGGTAAGAGAATTAGGTGGTTGGGAATGTGCTAAGTGTCACTATTAATCTATTTGCAAGAGTAGGCTATGGCAACAAACAAGAAATATTGGAAGGGAATCGAGGAATTACACGAAACCCCCGAATTTGTTGAAAAAAGAGATCAGGAGTTTCCAGCAGAAGTTCCGGTAGAGGAATTTATTGGAAGCGAGCAGGTGTCAGGTTTTAAAACCGACCGACGTGATTTTCTCAAATTCTTAGGATTTAGCGTCGCTGCTGCTACTCTGGCAGCTTGTGAGAAACCGGTAATCAAATCGGTTCCTTATGTAAACAAGCCGGAAGACATTACTCCAGGCGTAGCAAACTGGTACGCTAGCACGTATTACGACGGCAACGACTACGGGTCTGTACTGGTGAAAACCAGAGAAGGTCGCCCAATCATGCTGAAAGGGAACAAAGACTATGGAATCAACGGTGTGTCAACAACACCGCGAATGATTGGTTCTGTGCTTTCTCTCTATAATGAAGCAAGGCTAAAAGGTCCGCATAAACATGCAGATGGGGCTTGTACCGAACTTTCATGGGCCGACGCCGATGCAGAGATTGGAGCGAAACTAACTTCAATTGCCGGTAGGGGAGGGAAGATCCGATTGGTTTCAAGATCAATTATTTCCCCATCAACCAGACAGGCGATCAACGCCTTTACCAAAAAGTACGGTGGAACAGAGGCTTTCCCAATGGGAGTTGCCCCGGTGCCTGCGGAAGGAGCTGGTCAGGATAAAAACATTGTTGAGAAAGTTGGAGAAGCGATACAGGAAATCGTTGGAGGTGATCCCGCAAACCAAAATGGTCCGGAAAATGGCTTAACTGCAGTAGCAATGCCTGCGGCTTCTGGTTCCGGTGCTGCTGATGTGAAGCACATTACGATGGACGAGATTTCTTATAGCGGAATCCGTCAGGCGAACAAGGAGTCTTTTGGTGAATCCTTCATTCCTTCTTACGATTTCTCCAAAGCCAAAGTAATTGTAGGAATCGGGTGCGATTTTCTCAATAGCTGGTTGTTAAGTACAGAGTACATGTCTCAGTACGGTCAAACAAGAAAACCAGAAAGTGGCTGGATGTCAAAGCATTATCAGTTAGAAGCAAACATGTCTCAAACTGGTTCGAATGCTGACCTCAGATATAGAATTAAACCTTCGCAGGAAGGTGCTGTTGCGGCAGGTATTCTTCATGCTCTTGGCGGAGGCGGTAAAGCAATGGAAGGAAGCCTTCAAGACGCTTGCAATAAGATTGCTGAGGACCTGAAAGCGAATAAAGGGGCTTCTTTAGTTGTTGCAGGTTCAAATGACAAGAACGTTCAAATCATTGTAAATGCCATTAACGACATGGTGGGCAGTTATGGTTCAACCATAGATGCTACTTCATGGGTAGAACTTGGGCAAAACGACGACGAGCAAATTCAGAATTTTATAGAAGAACTTACTGCTGGAGAGGTAGATGCAGTTCTTTTCTACGATACAAACCCGGTTTACTCAGCGCCAAATGGGGCGGCCTGGGTAGATGCCATTAAGGGTTGTGAGTTATCGGTTTCGTTCTCTATGTACGAAGATGAAACAGCAGCCGCGTGTACTTATGTATGCCCGGATAATCACTACCTGGAGTCATGGAACGACTACAATCCTAAAGGGAATCATTACAGTGTGGCACAGCCGGTTATCAGACCGTTGTACGATACCAGACAAGCTCAGGAGACGCTGCTTGTGTGGGCCGGAAAGGCAGAAAGACAATCCAAAGACAGTACTGTTTTCTACGACTTCATGAGAGTAGGTTGGGAAATGTATGGTTTTGCAATGGATCCGATGGGACATGCAACCTTTGGTGATTACTGGAACTGGGCAGTTCACAATGGATCTATGGATGCCAACGCAATGGGCTCCAGACAGGTCGGAGGATTTTCAGCCAATACGGGCGCCGCAGTTAGTGCAGCTACTTCTGTAGAAGGTGGAGAATGGGAAGTTTCACTTTACCAAAAAGCCGGGATCGGAACAGGTAAAGATGCTGCTAACCCTTGGCTTCAGGAGATGCCGGATCCGCTTTCAAAAGTGTCCTGGGACAACTACGTTACCATGGCACCTGCAGATGTGCTTACCATGTTTGGTGGTGGCGGAATTACAGAAGGAGAAGTAACTGACTACAATGCCTGGGATTCTATTTATGTAGGCGAAGCTGCACCGGCAAAAATGGTAGCAGTATCCGTTGAAGGAGGTGAACCAATTAACTTGCCGGTTTTCCCAATGCCAGGTCAGGCAGCAGGAACAATTGGAATAGCACTCGGATATGGTAGAGGAGCTCACGGTGGTTCTGAACCAATTATCGGAGCTGGCGCTTACTATACCGCTGAGTATGGCGGATTTGAACGAAACGAAGGAAACCAGTTGATTCCGGTAGGGAAAAACGTTTATCCGTTATGCGGAATGCAGAACGGAACCATGTCTTACTGGAACAATGTTACCGTTTCACCACTTACCGAAACCTTCCCATTAGCTAGTGCGCAAACGCACCACACCATCATGGGAAGAACCTCTGTGGTAAGAGAAACCAGTCTTGCTACTTATAACGCAGGAGATTCAGAGGTGTACAACCCGCCACACATGCTTTCGGTGATTAAAGAGGGTACGCACCAGAAGGTGCCGGTAGGAGAGGCTGACCTTTGGGCTGCACACCCGGTTGAAAATGTTGGACACAGATGGGGAATGTCGGTAGACCTGACTTCATGTACAGGATGCGGTTCTTGTTTGATTTCCTGTGTAGCCGAAAACAATGTGCCGGTTGTTGGAAAGGACGAAGTAAGAAGATCAAGAGACATGCACTGGTTGCGTCTGGATAGATATTTTTCTTCCATTGATGACGCCGAAAGAAAAAATTGGGACGCCAACCCAACCAGAACAGACAAAGATGCCGAGTGGGATTATCTTAGGATGGAAATCCCGGAGGCGAGTCCACAGGTGGTGTATATGCCGATGATGTGTCAGCATTGTAACCACGCTCCGTGTGAAACGGTTTGCCCGGTGGCGGCAACAACTCACTCTAACGAGGGGTTGAACCAAATGACTTATAACAGATGTATCGGTACCAGATACTGTGCAAACAACTGTCCATATAAAGTACGTCGATTCAACTGGTTTAATTATCAGGGATACAAGAAGTTTAGTGAAATCAACCCTGCCCAGAAAGAAATGGGAAGAATGGTGTTGAACCCGGATGTAGTGGTTAGATCACGAGGGGTGATGGAGAAGTGTAGCTTCTGTGTTCAGAAAATCCAGGAAGGAAAATTGGTTGCGAAGAAAGATGGCAGACCGGTTATGGATGGAGACGTTACCACAGCATGTGCTGAAGCTTGTCCGGTGAATGCCATCACGTTTGGTGATTGGAACGATACGGAATCTGAAGTTCGAAAGAGAACTGAATCAGATAGAGCCTACCAGGCACTTGAAGAAATTGGTGTGAAGCCAAATGTTTGGTACCAGGTTAAAGTTAGAAATGTAGAAGAGGAAATGACAGCGGCAACTCCTGAAGAGGATCATGCAGGTCATGACGCTCATTAAGCATATTGGAGATTAAAAAACGATAAGAATGCATAAAGAAGCATCGATCAGAGAACCGTTAATTTTAGGAGATAAGTCGTATCACGACATCACCAACGATGTAATACGACCTATTGAGAACGAAGCTCCTAAAGCATGGTACCTTTTGATTACCATTGCCGGGTTGGTTGCCCTGTGGGGTATCGGATGTATCCTTTACCTGCTCGGAACCGGTATCGGTACCTGGGGTCTGAACAAAACTGTAGGTTGGGCATGGGATATCACCAACTTCGTTTGGTGGGTAGGTATCGGGCACGCAGGGACGCTAATTTCTGCGGTACTTCTGCTTTTCCGTCAGAAATGGAGAATGGCGATCAACAGATCAGCCGAGGCGATGACCATCTTCGCAGTAATGATGGCAGCGGTTTTCCCAGGAATTCACATGGGACGTATTTGGGTATCTTACTGGGTACTTCCAATTCCAAACCAATTCGGGTCGCTTTGGGTAAATTTCAACTCACCACTTCTTTGGGACGTATTCGCAATTTCTACGTATTTCTCGGTTTCACTTGTATTCTGGTATATCGGTCTTATTCCGGATTTTGCCACAATCAGAGACAGAGTAACCCGACCGGTTTCAAAGAAAGTGTACGGAATCCTTTCCTTCGGATGGACTGGTAACGCGAAGGCCTGGAACCGTTTCGAGATCGTTTCATTGGTTCTTGCCGGATTGGCAACCCCACTGGTATTCTCGGTTCACTCTATTGTATCTATGGACTTTGCCACATCGGTTATTCCGGGATGGCACACCACTATATTCCCTCCGTATTTCGTTTCAGGAGCGGTATTCTCAGGGTTCGCAATGGTGCAAACGCTACTTCTCATCATGAGAAAGGCAATGCATCTGGAAAATTACATCCACACCAAGCACGTGGAATACATGAACATTGTAATCATTGTTACAGGTTCTATTGTAGGTGTGGCATACATTACGGAATTGTTCATTTCCTGGTATTCAGGGGTGGAGTACGAAGCATACGCATTCATAAACAGGGCAACCGGTAAATACTGGTGGTCTTATTGGGCCATGATGACCTGTAACGTGATTTCACCGCAGCTGTTCTGGGTGAAAAAATGGCGTAGAAGCCTGTCGTTTACCTTCTTCATGTCGATTGTGGTAAACATCGGGATGTGGTTCGAACGATTTGTAATTATTGTAACATCTATACACCGGGATTTTGTTCCGTCATCTTGGACAATGTTCCACCCAACATGGGTTGATATAGGCGTGTTCATTGGAACTATCGGAATTTTCTTCGTGTTGTTCTTGTTGTTTGCAAGATTCTTCCCTGTTCTACCAATTGCGGAATTGAAGTCTATTCTTAAGTCTTCAGGCCAGAATTACAAAGAAGGGTTCGGTTACGGAGAAGGTTACTGGGATGGCCACGGGCACGATGATCATGGCCATGACGACCATGGACACGAGGAGGTTCATGCCGATAAAGAAGAGATTATTGAAGCTGCTGCTCCTGTAATAGAGGAAGAGGCGGTAACCGAAGTGCCTAAAGACGACGTTGTGGTTGAAGAGCAAACAGATGACGACTTGACAAAGCTGGCAGGTGTTGGTCCAAAGGTTTCGGAGGCGTTAAAAGCAGGTGGAATCAAGTCGTTCGCAAAATTGGCGGCTAGTTCACAGGAAGATATTAAAGCTGCACTGGCAGATCATCCAACTTTGGCATCTAAGGATACTTCGAGTTGGCCGAAACAGGCAGAGTTTGCAGCAAAAGGAGATTGGGATGGGCTGCAAGCCTTTAAAGACGAATTGAAGTAAATAATTATAGCATGGCAGAAAAGGTAATATATGCAATGTACGACGACGACGACGTTCTGAAGAACGGAGCAAAGAAGCTCGTTGGTAAAGGCGTACACGTTGCAGATGTATATTCTCCGTTTCCTATCCATGGAATCGACCCTATTATTGGTGTGAAACATACCAGATTGGGGATCAATGCATTCCTCTATGGTATTACAGGAACTATGTTGGCGTTGTTGGCCATTAACTATTTCATGATCCGTGATTGGCCAATGAACATCGGTGGTAAACCAAGTTTCTCTATGCTAGAGAATTTACCGGCGTTTATTCCAATTACGTTCGAGTTTACTGTATTATGTGCAGCGCATGGAATGGCCATTACCTACCTCCTGAGAAACAAAACGCTTCCGGGAATGCCTGCGAGGAACCCAGATCCAAGAACTACGGACGATATGTTCGTTATGGAGATCAGATTAGATGAGAACCACCAGTTCTCTTCAGAAGAACTTCAAACAATGGTGAAGGAAACCGGAATTGTAGAAATTGAAGAAAGAGAACTACCTAAGTTCTAAAACAAAAATTACTGAGTCGTGAGTAAATTAAATACGAACAGATTTTTCAGACTAACCGCAGCACTTGCGCTGGTTGTCGTTCTGGCATCATCTTGCGTAAAAGATGAAGACTCTGCTGGTTACGAGTACATGCCTGACATGTACCGATCGCCGGCTGTAGAAGCCTACGTAGATTACGGTTTGGTTGGAGACAATGAAGTGGATTCGCTTAAGGAAATGCAATCAGCCAGAATACCGGCTGACGGATCAATCCCTTATACGGCCAACAAGGAAGATGCTAAAATCAACATGCCTTATCCTTATCCAAATACGACTGATGGATATGAGCAGGCAGGCGCGGAATTGACAAACCCATTGAAGCCGACAGAAGAAAATCTGGCAGAAGGAAAAAGAATTTACTCTTTCATGTGTCAGCATTGTCATGGTGAAAAAGGTAAAGGTGATGGTGCCGTAGTAACAAAAGGAGGGCACGCTCCTCCAAGTGCTTACGACGGACCGCTAAAGGATTTGCCCGTTGGTAAAATGTTCCACACAATTACTTATGGTAAAGGTGTGATGGGGTCTCATGCTTCGCAGCTGTCTAAGAAAGAAAGATGGCAGGTGATTTTACACGTGCAGGCACTTCAAAATGGAGGAGAGTTCCCGGTAGACAGCAATGCAATTAATGTATTACAGCTGGAAGCAGGACCTGTAGGAACAGTAGTTCAGCCGCAGCTACCAGAAGGGGTAGAAGCACCGGACCACGGAGATGGCACAGGGCATAACGAATAAAAGACATTAAGAGATTTAATCGAACAGATACAATGGAATTTAAAGTTTCATCAAGAGCCAAAAAAGTTGCATTCGGTCTAATTATAGTAGGCCTTATTGGAACCGCACTTGGGTTTATCACCGAGAAGTCTTATATCCATACTTCTCTTAATGAGGAAACCGGAGAGCTGTCTATGATTTATCATGGACATAACAATGGAGAGAACTCAGAGCAGGAATGGAAGAAATTTCAGGAAGACCTGATTGCTGCCGCCAGTGCAAACTACATTGTAATTAATGATGGTGCGCACGCGGGACATGGTGATCACGGGGATGATCATGCTGACCACACAGAACACATGGGCGGCCAATTAATGATCGAAGAGCCTGAGCATGGAGGTGGTGGAGACCACGGGAACACGGAGCACGATGGAGGCCACGAAGGCCATGGTGATCACGAAGGTCACGGACATCACATTAAGTATACGTGGAATGTAACAGCAACTCACGCGCACACAAAAGAAGGTTTAAATACCTGGCATCACGCATCCGAAGGAGACGAGATTAAAGCTGTAAAATCTATGGTTGATTCCAGAGAAATCGGAATGAGTGATGGCCAGCACAACAGATTTTGGTCTAGCTTGTTGGTGAACGGATTCTTCTTCTTTGGTATTTCACTTGGCGCTTTGTTTTATTTGGCCTTGCACTATGCAACTGAATCCGGTTGGGGTGCGATCATTTTAAGAGTATTCGAAGGAGTTATGTTGGTGCTTCCGTTCGGAGCATTGGTTTTATTGATCGTTTTCTTAGCAGCAACTTTCGACTTTAACCATATTTATATGTGGATGAACGACTCCGCCAAAGAATGGGGCCCGGACTTTGACAAGTTACTGTTCAAGAAGGATGCTTATCTAAATAATGGATTCTTCTGGATTAGAACGCTGGCTTACATCGCTACTTTCCTGGGCTTTGCTTGGTATTTCAGAAAACTTTCGAAGAAAGAAGATCAGGAAGGCGGAACAAGACTGCACTTCCTACAGTATAGAAGAGGAGCATTGTTCCTTGTATTCTTCGCGGTATTCTCCTCCACTTTAGCGTGGGACTGGATCATGTCTATTGACGCACACTGGTTCTCTACGTTATTTGGCTGGTATGTATTCTCAGGAATATGGATTTCTGCGATGATCATGATTCTGATTACTACAATGTATCTGAAGTCAAGAGGGTTCTTGCCTCAGGTAAATCAATCGCACATTCACGATTTGAGTAAGTGGATTTTTGCCATCAGCTTCCTGTGGAGTTACCTGTGGTTCTCTCAGTTCATGCTGATCTGGTACTCCAACATCGGTGAAGAAATCGTTTACTTCCAGCAAAGAATTATGGACTACAAGTTCCTGTTCTTCGGAACGTTTGCAGTTAATTTCATCCTGCCAATGGTACTGTTGATGTCGAGAGACGCAAAGAGAACCTGGAGCATTATGATCGTGGTAGGATCTATCATTTTCTTAGGCCACTGGATGGATGTTTACCTGATGGTAATGCCTGGCTCGGTGATGGGTAAAGCACATTTAGGAATTTTAGAAGGCGGTATGTTCGTGTTGTTCCTTGGAATTTTCATCTTCCTGTTGTTGAACAACCTGAAGAAAGCACCGCTCATTAAGAAGAATCATCCGATGTTGGAGGAATCCGTACATCACGATTTTTAATTGAAAAGATTTTAAAGCAACTAGATAAAGACTGGTCATGGGTAAAATAATGTTGATAGTAGTTTTGGTCCTCCTGGTTCTGGCAATTGCCCAGATAATGAGAGTGTACGAGCTTTCGTCGAAAGTTAGAGGATCCAGCGAGGCCACTGTTACCAGAAGAGATAACAACTTGAACGCCGTTCTGATGCTCGTGTTCATGTTTGCTTTCTTCGGATTTGTGATCTGGCAAATGATAGCATTTGGTAATGGAGATAAGGGTCCTGCGGTTTCGATTCATGGACAGGTAACCGATTGGCTGATCAACCTGAACTTCGGTATTATTATTCCAGTATTCTTCATTTGTAACGCACTGTTATTCTACTTTGCATTTAAGTACGGTTACAGAAAAAGAGGCGAAGAAAGAAAGGCGCTTTACTACCCACACAATAACAAGCTGGAGATGCTTTGGACGGTTACGCCGGCCATTGTACTTGCCATTATTATTGTACTTGGTCTGCAAACCTGGAATGACATAACCGATTTGTCGGGAGATTTTGTTGTACAGGAACATAGCAACCTGAAACTTGTTGAAGATGAGAACGGTAATCAGAGAGTGGTAACCGAGTTTGAAGTTGCACAGGCTTTTACGCATGCTGATGGAGCTGGTGCTTACCTGAGCAAGGCCGGAGGAGATTACAAGAATGTACTGGTTGAAAAAGGAGGAGTTTGGGTGCTTCAGCAATACGACCTGAGCTCAGATACTTTAACGATCAACGAGAAGCGAAGATTCGCAACCAGAAATGATGCGCTGATGGCAATCTACAATGATAGCACAATGAATGCGTTTACTGAGTTGAAAGAGCAAAAGCACATTGAGTTGTATTCAAAGCAATTCGACTGGACAACCAGGTATGCCGGTAAGGACAATAAACTTGGCGATGCTAATTTCAAACTGATCGACTACGGTTTAGGATCCGACATGGGCGTGGGAGACATTCTACTTGGAGATGATACGATTTCCTCGTTTGTTAATCCGCTTGGTCTTATATCTACCGAAACTGTAATGCTGCACATGGCCCGAATCGATTCTACCATCGAAGCCATTAGCGAGAAACTAGAGGCAGAAGCAAAGTACACTCCGGACGAGAGAGTTGCCGAGTTAACGGAAAACATGGAGAGACTGAAAAGAAAGAAAATGAGAATTCAGTCTACCATTGCCAACAACATAATGATGTTTGATAGCGTTGCAAGCGAAATTAACTCTTCGGTTTACGACGACATCGTTGTAAAGGGAGATTTACATCTGGTAGTTGGCCAACCGTATCAGTTCCAGTTTAAGGCACAGGATGTAATTCACTCGGCTTATTTCCCTCACTTCCGAGCACAAATGAACTGTGTTCCGGGTATGGCAACTCAGTTTAAGTTTACCCCAACGATGACAACGAAAGATTTTCAGAAGCATCCGCAGGTAGTAAATAAGTACAAGCACATTAATAAATTGCGTAGAGATGCAGGAAAGCCGCCGGTAGAAGCAGGTTACTTGCTATTGTGTAATAAGATTTGCGGTTTGTCGCACTCTAAAATGTGGATCAATGTGATCGTTGAAACACAGGAAGAGTACGATGCATGGATGGCTGAACAAAAGACATTCAAGGACCAGTTGAGAGAAGCGAATCTGGTGGATTAATTGAAGAGGTTTAAAAAGATTTAAATAAACAAGTTATGGGAGCTCACGCACATGCTCATCATCACAAGGAGAGTTTTATAACCAAGTACATCTTTAGCCAGGATCATAAGATGATTGGTAAGCAGTTCCTGCTCACAGCAGTGATCATGGGAATTGTTGGTGTATTCCTGTCCATACTGTTCAGAATTCAGTTAGGATGGCCGGGAGAGAACATCATGAACGATCTCTTCCTTGGAGATTGGGGCGAGAACGGCATCATGAACAGTAATATGTACCTCGGGTTGGTTACAATCCACGGTACAATCATGGTCTTCTTTGTACTTACCGGTGGATTGTCAGGAACATTCTCAAACCTCCTAATTCCGTTGCAGCTTGGTGCGCGTGATATGGCATCGGGAATGCTGAACATGTTATCTTACTGGTTCTTCTGCTTGTCCAGTATTATCATGTTGGTGTCGCTATTTGTAGAAAGTGGACCAGCAATGGCAGGTTGGACGATCTATCCTCCGATTTCAGTACTGGAAGAATCTGTGCCAGGTTCTGGCCTGGGGATGACTCTTTGGTTGGTGTCCATGGCCATTTTCATTGCTTCATCACTTTTAGGGTCACTAAACTATATCGTAACAATTCTGAACCTTAGAACCAAAGGAATGAAGATGACGAGAATGCCGCTTACTATCTGGGCATTTTTCGTAACAGCTGTACTTGGGGTGCTTTCTTTCCCGGTTCTTCTTTCGGCGGCAGTTCTGTTGCTGATGGATAGAGGTTTTGGAACCAGCTTCTATATCTCTGACATCTTTATTGAAGGAAAAGCGTTAGATCAAACAGGAGGTAGCCCGATTCTGTTCCAGCACTTGTTCTGGTTCCTTGGGCACCCTGAGGTATATATCGTACTTCTACCTGCTCTTGGTATAACTTCAGAAATTATTTCAACCAATGCCAGAAAGCCAATCTTTGGTTATCGGGCGATGATCGGGTCAATTTTAGCAATTGGTTTCCTTTCATTCATCGTATGGGGACACCACATGTTTGTAACAGGTATGAACCCATTCCTTGGTAGTGTCTTCGTATTTACAACGCTGCTGATAGCCATACCATCCGCAGTTAAGGTGTTTAACTACATTACTACAATCTGGAAAGGGAAAATTGTTTATACACCCGCTATGTTGTTCTCTATCGGATTGGTATCAACGTTTATTACAGGGGGGGTTACAGGTATTATCCTTGCCGATTCTGCATTGGATGTGGATGTGCATGATACGTATTTCGTCGTGGGGCACTTCCACATTGTGATGGGTATGTCGGCTATCTTCGGAATGTTTGCCGGAGTTTATCACTGGTTCCCGAAACTTTATGGTAGAATGATGCACAAACGAATGGGCTATGTCCACTTCTGGATTACCATTGTTTGTGGATACGGAGTATTCTTCCCAATGCACTTTACCGGATTGGCGGGAGCACCCAGGAGGTATTACGATTACTCCGAGTTTGCTTTCCTTGATCATGTTGTGGATTTGAACGTAGTCATCTCAGTATTCGCAGTAATTGGAGCACTGGCTCAGGTTGTGTTTTTGTTTAATTTCTTCTACAGTGCGATCAGAGGAGAAAGAGCAGTACAAAATCCATGGAGGTCAAATACATTGGAATGGACCACTCCGGTAGAGCACGTTCATGGAAACTGGCCTGGAGAAATTCCAACAGTACACAGATGGCCTTACGATTACAGTAAGCCAGGAAAAGAATTAGATTTCTGCCCACAGAACGTTCCTTTGGAAGAGGGAGAGGAAGAGCATTAACCCCTTTTTGAATAGAATATTTAGAAAGTCCGGATCGAGAGATTCGGACTTTTTTGTTGGACCATTATTAGGAAATTAATAGAGTTATCGCAACAACAATATGTCCAACTCATTGAAACACTGTGGAATTCTGTAAACAGAAACTGCCTAATTCGCTGTTTGCTCATTCGGATATAAATCTGGCGCAGCAAGAACTCTCCCGCTATTTATGACTACCAATAATCTACGTAAGAACCTTCATCTAAATCCCTACATTCAATTGGACGTACCCAATAGTCAACTTCCGTATAACCGTCTGGCGATCTTTCTGAGATGAAAACTGCTTCACTGCGAGTGTAATATTTTTTTAGTAAACAGACCATCCATATTTTTACATGAGAAGGCAAATCAAAATAGTCAATACTCTTGGAAATTGAATCGACAAATAAAAAACGTCGACTCATATTAGGAACAGTTGGCCCATCCCATTCAAAACCAACAATGCGACTAATATCTTCATCAGAATATTCCGGAGGGAGCAAGTAGAGTTTATGCCAAATTAATGAGGTATCAGAAAATGTACTTATCTCACCCCCTTCACCTGATTCCCAAACAGCTCTAATAAACTTATCTCGAAGATTTATATTTTCTTCTGGTGTACAGGATATAATGAGGGTAAAAGTTATTGCAAAAAGCAGGCTATAAACCCCCCTTAGCTTTCGCCTTTGCTTCTTTATACTGTTCATCGGTTAGGAGTGGGTTTTTATTTTTCGGCGCTTAAAGAGTTGTGCTAGCAAATCGTCTGAAGTTATTCTCTAATAGAGTGGCTCGGCCACGGTTTTATATTTGAGGGCTTGCTCTCGGTATAAAACTATTGAACGAAGGCCTTAGACCTTATTCATTCTTTTACGATGTTAATATAAAGATGCCCTCTGACTCGCTTGTCCAAATATACGATTAAATAATGCCCCGCTTCCAACGCGGCTAGATCATAACATGTAAATTCCTCTTTTTGCTTTTGACTTAATACCTCTCGCAATATGAAGGAGGGGCTGTTTATTTTCTTATCAAAGTCTTTTGCCAAATACATACTTAAGTCTAAATCTTCAATCGTTTTAAACCTCAAAAAACAATGAGACAGACTATCTGACATTGTAATAACTTCTGCTTTTTGAAAATTTTTTGCTCCTGCATCAATAATTACATCCCGCGTGTTTTGGTTAACAAATTCGACATGAACTTGTGCTGACAGGTTGATCCCTGTAATGATAAGAAGCACAATAATAATATATTTCATACAGTAGCTTTTGGGTTAAAAGTGCCAAAGGAAATATTGCCACGTTGAAGATTTTGTTTCCCTTTAAATATTATAATCTGGACAATAACCAATTCTATTTATTTTCCCAGTTTCAAGATCAAAATCCATGTGAGTAGTTTCCTCAATTACTAAGGTCAGTACATCTGGATCAAAAGAACTCTTTGCCTGTCTCCAGTTTAGTTTCATCCAATTCATGAACCTAATTAATTCGAACATTTTTGTATTACGACTAATGGAGTTAATCGTTTGACCAACTGTTTCAGGAACAAGATAATTATGCTTTCCTCTCTCAAATTCAAACACTATGGTATAAGAATCTAATTTATCTTCAAAGAACGACAGACGTAGATCTCCCTAAAAATAAATGCACCCTCGCCTTCAATTTCATCCGGATCTCCCAAACTTTCAATTATTTGATCCCTGCTCATCCCAATACTTAGACCTTTAATTACCCCCTTTCTTATAAAATCTAGTATTTCTATTGTCATTTGGCCCATTGATCGATGTGTTCAAGAATATTACTTAGCTCATCAGCTCTTTGAATAGCAGTTCCTGAAATTTTTGTCCCTTGATAGGCCTGTTCTAAGGTGTTGCTTAGTACTTATTAATTTCACTATCAAATTACTTCTAAATTCGGCATTATTCATGATCAAACCCCTGTTTTTTTTATTGAATTAGCGGTTAGTTTAGACTGTTTAGCCGCTTTGAAATCAGAAACACCAATACCGAACCATTATCCAGCATCTTCGAACTCAATTCAACCCCACCATCAAAATATAAGTGAAATCCCTTTTTTATTACATCC
This sequence comes from Parvicellaceae bacterium, assembly GCA_965267315.1. Taxonomy (GTDB): domain Bacteria; phylum Bacteroidota; class Bacteroidia; order Flavobacteriales_D; family Parvicellaceae. The sequence continues at coordinate 472,184 of OZ253949.1, read as the reverse complement.
GTAGCTACTCCTTTACCAAGGTGAACGATACCCCTCTGGTTACGAACAGCTTTTACGGTTTGCTGGATCACTGTATATGAAAGGTTTCACTCCCATCAACAGGTTGAGAACTCGCCTTTGCGGCACCTCGCGCCCCTATAGGAGTATCCATGATTATTTCTTCGGTAATATCGGTCATCTGAAGTTCCTCGGCGGTAAGGCTGTAATCACGACCTGCATTCGTGCCTACAATTGTCAAAGGGTTACTCATTTTCGGCACCAAAGAGAAATGATTAAAATCCCAGAACCTTAAACATTGATTCCACATCTCCATGATTATTGTTTGTAGAACGCACCCAGAGTAATGTAATGATCAAAAATAGAATGGACAGAATCAGAGCAATCACCTTGACCCTCATTAACAATATTACATAGCGATATTTTCGTAGGTTCTTGGTTTTAAGAATTGAAACTTTAAGCTCTTCCTTTCTTAAACCCTCTTTCTCAATTAGCCGTCGTTTCTCTTTAGAAAGAAGCGGTAAGCTCATAACAAAAGACACCCATGAGATGGCCACAGCAGATTGAAGAAAAAGAAGCACAGCATAATTTAAGAGAATTGATAGAATTTGCAATAACCCATCTAACGCTTTCAGCGAATTATTAATAATATCCCCACTGAAAAGGTATAATTATTTTATTAGGAAGAACCATACCGGATGTCCTTCAATGCTCTCCGCGCTTACCGATCAACCCCCACTCGTTAGAAAATTGCTCCAGGACAAGTTGAAACAAACTCCATATTTATGAGTTTTACAGTAAATGAGTAAAAGGGCTCTTTTAATGCTACTGGGGTGTTTTGGGTTGTTCGTGCAAATGAGTGCGCAAGGCCGGCTATTTGAGTCAATGAAAGAAAGCTTTGACTCCAGGCCCAAACTGATGCTCAAACTTGGGACGCGAAATTCGTTTATTACAAATTCTTTTGTGAAGGTGAGGGATATTCAGTTGGGTCTTAACTTCAACAACACCACTAAGATTGGAGTAGGCTATAATTGGCTGGCCTCCGATGTAGTTCGCCCATTATCGATTGATGGAACTGAAGTGCACTACAACGAGGGCACTCTCAAAATGAGATACATCGCTCCATTTATTGAATACACGTTTTTGAAGAACAAGCGATATAGCATGTCTATTCCCGTACAGGTGGGTATAGGTTCCGGGTTTTATGAGTTTAAAACCGATGAGGGGGCGCAAGTGGTAACTGATCCCGTAACAGTTGCTTTTTACGAGCCGGCCATGACTGCCGAATACGTGGTGCTCAGATATTTTGGTGTGGGCGCGGGATTTGGTTACAGACTTATGTTTGCCGGGAACAAAGGTTTTGACGAGAAGTTTACTGCCCCCGTTTATATGTTCAAATTCAAAGTCTATTTCGGGAAGGTGTATAAGGACGTAAAGAATCTGGTCTCTCCGGATTGACCAAAAAATGTAATTATGACCATTGATAGTACCAAACCTGTTATGTTGATTGCCGGATTTTTATCTTTGAACCAATGACGGACGAAATCGAGTCATACGATTTTCATGAAGATGCTAATCAGAGCACTGAGGGGGAGATAGACAAGGTCTTACGGCCCAAAAGTTTTGATGACTTTACGGGTCAGCCTAAAGTCGTAGACAACCTGATCATTTTTGTGCAGGCAGCTAAGCAACGCGACGAATCGCTGGATCATGTCTTGTTGCACGGACCTCCTGGACTGGGGAAAACTACCCTGGCCAATATCATTGCAAATGAGCTTGGGGTTGGGTTTAAAGTGACCTCAGGTCCGGTTCTTGATAAGCCGGGAGACCTGGCCGGGCTGCTAACCAATCTCGAAAGAGGAGATGTGCTTTTTATCGATGAGATTCACCGTCTGAGTCCTGTTATCGAGGAGTACCTATATTCAGCAATGGAGGATTACAAAATCGATATTGTAATTGACACAGGGCCAAACGCCAGAACAGTACAAATCGCACTCGAGCCTTTTACGCTAATTGGAGCTACTACTCGATCAGGCCTACTTACAGCGCCTCTAAGAGCTCGTTTTGGAATTAATAGCAGATTGGAGTACTACGACACCAAAACCCTCACAGACATCGTAGAAAGATCCGCAGGCTTGCTTAAAATTCCAATTGACTATGAGGCAGCCCACGAGGTGGCCGGCAGGAGCAGGGGAACACCGAGAATTGCCAATGCACTTTTAAGAAGGGTACGAGACTTTGCCCAAATTAAAGGAGATGGCACCATCAATATGGAAATTTCGGAAATGGCACTTACCGCATTAAATGTAGACAAGAGTGGCCTGGATGAAATGGATAACAAAATATTGCTGGCCATTATTGATAAGTTCTCAGGTGGCCCAGTTGGTTTAACTACTGTAGCTACGGCAGTTGGCGAGAATGCCGGCACGATTGAAGAAGTGTATGAACCCTTTTTGATTCAGGAGGGCTACCTCGTTCGCACACCAAGGGGCCGTAAGGCAACTGAAAAAGCATTTCGGCACCTGGGAACCGACTTTAACTTTACCCAGGGTGGGTTGTTTTAGTGCCCGTTGATTGGGCGGTTTCGTTACCAATTTTATACCTTTTATCTTATCAACTATTCTTACAATATGCTAAAGCGAATTTGGATTATCCCTTTTGTTATCATAAGCCTGGCTTGTATGTGGGACAATGATACTTTGGAGATGGAAACACAACAATTTCCGGGAACCTTAGATATCATTACTGGAAACTTCTTGAGGCACTCCCCTGAATTTCACCATTGGCGAATTCGCGATCGGGAATTGAAACTTTTAAAATTCCCTGATAGTCTTGAACTGTATGATGACCTGGCGGTCAGCCATTCAAAACTTGGCCAGGATCGCAAAGCCATTCAATTGATGCTTACGAAAGACAGTCTCCGGCCAGACTTGTATGAAACAGTGGCGAATTTGGGCACATTCTATATTCATGCGGGAGATCTTGAGACTGGTAAGGTATATTTAGAAAAGGCGCTGGAAATTAATCCGAATGCCCATTTCGGAAGAGAGATCATTCAGTTGGAACTGGTAAATTATATTTTGAAACGTCGCCAGGCAGGAGTAAACAGTTTGCCGTTGTCTTCACAGACTCCTCACTGGATGCTTAGAGGTGGATCCGAAGGGTTTAATTTTTACCATTATTTGAAAGCCAAAAATATCTCCCCAAAGGAAGGTTTAGAAGGTGTTCTGGGAATGATGCGCTTCGGGAATTTTGATTCACCTGTGTTGTTAGAAGTTCTGGGGGATTTACTTTTACAAAACAATCCCGAGAGAGATCAAGTTCCAAGGCACCTTGCTCGTTTTTGCTACATCAAGGCAGGTCAGGAATCTGGTAATCCTGAAAGTTACCAGGCAAATATAGAAGCGGCAAGTGAGGCAATTCCAGATTCTCGGAAGTTTAGAAACGCCGCGGAAGAATCTTTTCAAATCGCACTAAAAACAGCACGAGAGCATTACAACCTACTTCGAGCCAATGAAATTACCTGGATACTATCCGAAGAAGACCCGGAGGAGCTCTATAAGAAAAACTACTACGATCAGAAGAAAAGCGATAACCAACGACTTGATTTTGTAGACCCTAGAGCATCAGAATATAGAAATCTGTTCCATCCGGATTCTAGCGTTGCCTCTAACAAGTTTATACAATTGCTTTCAACGCAATTTGAAGCAAAAATGCGTGAATTCGAAGCGAGCACTGATAATCAGGAACCAGAACAATTAGTAACCGCAAATCCAGATGAGAATAAGAAAGATGATGCTTGGCTCTACTGGGTGCTGGGAATTACAGGTGTGTTTACTATACTGGGAATAGTACTAATGTTGAGAAAGCCAGCTCCGAAGGAGAATGATTAAAATCTGGTATTGGAGACATTTGTTGATCTAATGTTTTACCAGTCTTTTGGATACTCTCATATTTCCGCTAGTTACAGAAAGCAAATACACTCCGGAACGTATATTTGATAGATCCACTAGTTGTGTGTCTGTTGTTGTCGCTCCATTTGCAACTTCCTTACCCAAGAGGTCGGTTATCGTGTAGTAGGATCCAATGGGTATTCCACTAATTGTTGTTTGATTAATGCAGGGGTTGGGGTACGCTTTCACTTTCTCTAAGCTATTCTCTACCAATCCATTGCTCAAGGTGGTGCCACGGAAAGTAATCCACGTTTCATCTGTTGGATTGTTGTAGTCGTAAACATGAAGTTTCACAAAGCCCTCTCCATCATTACCATTGGGATAAAAATGTATGTTTAGATATCCACCAGGCCCCGGTAGCCACCACAAATCTTGTGTAACTCCAATCGGATGGCAATTAGATTGATCACACATTGAAAATTGCCATCCGCCGGGAAGCGAGGCAGTGTCAAGCATCCATACCATTTGAACACTGGATCCGGTGTTGTTGGAAATATCAACATCTCCGTAAAAATCAGACATGGAGGCAGATCCAAAAAGGGTGGTGTCATTGGTTTGCTCGGTGAAGGATTGCGCGAATCCGGATGCTACAAAGAGACCTAAACAAATGGTAAGTAAGCCTTTATTCATAGTGTAAGTTTACTATTGTAAGTTACAGGAATCTAAGAATCTGACAAAATTTCAAACATAGATTGCCTATAACCTCGTAAATTGCAGCATGAGATTCGCAGTAATCATAGCATTTTTGGCGCTTCCGTTCTCAGGAGTAGGTCAGGTTTTTACTATAGACGATACGATTGTCCAGATAACAAAAACAACTGCACATATTTCATTACACAACTACGGAGAGATTCTTAATGATATCGGCGTTGACACAACACTAAGGTGGAAGGTGTCTTTTAACAGCGTACCGTCAGCGTGGTTTATTCATTTTGACGATCAAACTGTTCATCATCATGGTGTGGAAGATGGAGACAGTGCTGATTTTGTTTTACAATCAGGACTTTCTTTTCCTCAGAAATTGCTAATAGGTGTAGACATTGATGAGACTGCGGGATTTGGAGCGATCAAGTTTACAATTTACGACCCAAATAATCCAGGTGTTTCCCAAACCATGACCTTCCGTATTTTGGTAACCGAAGCAACGGTCATTGACGAACAAGAGTTTGCTAGCCAGGTATTAATTACAGACCAGTTCATAAGGGTGGATGAAATGCAGGGTTATGAATTGACACTTCGGGACGCATCCGGGAAGTTAATAGAAACCGCCATCTCTAACGGCAGTACAGTTTTTTCTTTTGCCGGCTTACCACATGGTATGTATGTTCTGTCAGCACATAAAGAAGAAGATGTGGTTTCGCTAAAGCTCATGCGTTAGTTGTCCGTTTCCGCTCACACCAAATTCATAAAACAAAAGGCCCGGGATCTGGGCTTTCAGCGCTGTGGTATTTCTAAGGCCAAAAGTCTTGATGAAGATGCCCGGCACCTGGAGAAGTGGCTAAATGCTAACCATCATGGGGAAATGGGTTACATGGCCAATCACTTTGAAAAACGTATAGATCCTACTAAACTCGTTGCCGGAGCAAAATCTGTTGTTAGCCTTTTACTGAATTATTACCCGGAAAACGAACAAAGTGAGGATACTTACAAAGTATCTAAATACGCATATGGAAATGATTATCATCATGTAATTAAATCCAAACTGAAAGAATTCATGCAAGCAATCCACGATCAAATAGGAGAGGTAGGTGGACGGGTTTTTGTAGACTCTGCACCCGTGCTTGATAAAGCCTGGGCTCGTGAATCGGGCCTCGGATGGATGGGAAAACACACGAACCTTATTAATAGAGAGATGGGTTCGTTCTTTTTTATTGCGGAGCTAATTATTGATCTCGAATTAGAATACGATCACCCTATAAAGGACTATTGCGGTACGTGTACGGCCTGCATAGATGCTTGCCCTACTGATGCTATTACAGAACCTTATAAGGTAGATGGAAGTAAATGCATCAGTTATTTTACCATAGAACTTAAAAGTGCTATTCCTGAAGAAGTAAAAGGAAAGTTCGAAGATTGGGTTTTCGGATGTGATATCTGTCAGGACGTTTGTCCATGGAACCGTTTTTCGCAACCTCACAGTGAACCCTTGTTTAGTCCTCATCCTGATTTGTTGAATATGACAAAAGGAGACTGGGAAGAAATTACACAGGAGGTATTCAATGAGTTGTTTAGAAAGTCGGCGGTAAAACGCACGAAGTTTGATGGGCTCGTGCGCAATATCAAGTTTGTCTCGGACGGTTCATAAAGCCTCTGGAAAATCCTGGATTGGGAAACGCAACGACACCCTTAAATACAAAAGCCTATCCATTACGGATAGGCTCTATTGCTTGTTTTAAAAGTTAAACCTTGTTAAACGACCTTCATTTGGTCAAAAGCTTCGAAAATCACGTCTTTGTAGACATGACCAAATGTGGCAAGACACCAAATTTTAAGTGCCAGAACCTCATCCTTTTTGATCCAGCCAATTGACTTCAGCAATTCCTTGCGAAACAATGACTTGTCGAAGCTCACTTTCTGAAGAATTTCCTTACACATTTCAAACATAGTTGCTTCGTTTTTTACTTTTCTTGCGTACAACACAGAATCCATCTTTCTCTTCATGCAGCGCCTTGCTAACGCTGTTCCCGGCAAGTAAGGGAAGATTAATTTAGAAAAATCTTCGCTTAATTCAAAATTGTGCCAGATGAATTATTAACAACCGAAAATGGAAGTGGTTCGGTGTCGTAAATCTAATAACGCCTTACCGGTTTAAAAAAGTATATCTCACGGCGAAACTCAGCACCTGATTATACTGACCGCGATTAAATCGAAATGTCGCCCCATTGTTATGAAGCCTTACGGGAATTGCAGAATGACTTGCCCTAACCCCAACACTAACACTCTCTGAAAGAGGGAAGTGAACACCAAGATTTAGAAAAACTTCATACGTTCGAAACTCACCATTTCCTGTAATTACCTGTTCATTTTCATCTGTTTCGGATGCATCCAACAGGTACCCCAAACCAAGACCTCCCTCGTAAATGATTCCTTTTCTATTGTACCGAAGTAGCCATTCCAATTGCAGGTAGTCCAGCCGCATAAGGTATTTGGTAAAGTCTCCTTCTTTGTGGTTAGGCGGCTTTAACGTGCCTTTCTGAGAATACCCGAAATCAAGTTCCCAGGCAAGGTGTTCGTTCAGATCTTTTTGAAAATAGAAGAGCCCATACAACCCAACCTTACTGATTCCCCAGAAAGTGGTTCCGGTAACCCGTGAAGCATTCATACCAAACTGTACACCGTAATGGGTATCAGGTATCGTATCCTCTTTGGATTGCGCTGCTGCAATAATTGGCAACAAACAAAGAAAGCAGAGGATCTTCTTCATTATAGTTTTACAAATTTCTTTGTCGCCAATTTGCCATCGCAAATAATCTGCACGAGATAAGTGCCTGCCGGTAGTTCATCGATTACAACAATTGAGCTGTTGTATGTTTCAGACATCAATGCTCCCGTCATATCACGCACCTTTACAATGTCAAGTTGCATTCCGTCGGGGGCCTTGATTTCAAGTTGTTCTTGGGCGGGATTTGGGTAAACCTGATAGCCGGGGCTGGCAAAGTTGTGGTCGGTCATCCCAACACTTAAATCCCACGGATGCCGACGGGCTCTGTAACAAGTGTAACTATCACCTTCAGTAAAACGAAACTGATAAACCACCTCACCGGCCATATTCACTTCCGTAAAGTTTGGGTTGGTTACCTGAGCTTCCCGTGAACCCCAGTTAATAAAGGTGTTTCCGTTCGGCAATCGCTGGGCATTTCCCGTTCTGCCGGAAGGATAGCCATAAGGGTGTTCATAAGACCATACTAAAGTTGCTGTTCCCAGAGTAGTGTCGATAACATATTCCTTAACACTTGCCAGAGGCGTGCTATGACTAACACCATTGTCGAAAACAGTCAGGTTTCCGTTCGGCATTATACGCCCGTCGTGTTGGAGCGAAAGACCATCGCTATCGTTTACAAAGGTTAAATTTCCCATAGCACCACCGAGTCTCCAGCCTAAGTCTCCGGTTGAGCGATCAATCAGGAAGACCTGATCCAGGTTTCTTGCGGAGATCACCAGATTACTATCTAAATCGTACTCAATGGAGTTTACATGTACATAATCAATATTGCTGCCCGTTAGCAAAATAACCGTTTCATCAACATCTATATGATCCCAGGCGCGCCAGTAGAAAACGATTACACCGCTTGCGTCGATAAGCTGAATATGATTGTCTACCACCGTTGCATTAGACATACCGCCATAAGAAGTCATGTCAACAGTATAATAATCTTCGCACATGATCGCACTATTTCCATCCGGAGTATGCACCAGTTCGTGAAAGTCAGCCAGCAGTCCCGCGCCCCCCTGAATCGTGTCAACTACGTTATAGCTGCTGTCCATTAGTAAAAACCAATCTGCAACCCTGTCGAAGTAGCTGACATAACCGCTTGGTTGTAAATCAAAATACTGAACTTGATTTTCGGCTTGTGCCCAAACAAGACTCCCATCGGAATTCATAATACCCATGTATTTTGAGCCTGCAGACCCACCGTTTCGAAAGAAAATAGGATCCGTAGAAGTTGTGACGTTAGTGTCTACAACAAAAGCGGGGAAAGAGCGGAAAGACTCCAGAGCCAGCGGTTTTTCCTCTGCTTCTACACTCTTTCGGGTTTTCTTTGTTTTAACTGTAAACTCACAAAGCTGTATTCCGGTATTGGTCTTTACGCGTATATGGTCCCCCAGAAAATATTCGGAGCAAGGAATCAGATTCACTGTTTTCCTGTCGATAGAAACACGGGCCTGGTGGCAAAGGGTTGGGAAAATATCAGATTCAACCCGGAAGTTTAACTCATCCTGAGAGAACCTTTCTCCATTAGACTTTTTCAGGATAACACAAGCATTCTCATTAATATGATTCGCGCCGTTTACAGGGTAAATCACCTGGAATTGTTGAGCATTCAAGATGCCCGACAAAACGAACGAAGCAAGAAAGAATAACCATTGTTGCATATCATAAAGTTACAACAAACGGGCAGAATCAGGGAGTAATCTTGGTCTGCACCACCTGTAAAACCTCCAATGTAGTATCCTCGTAGACATAAGATACCACGTACATGTGAGTTTCATCCCATTCCACGGGCATTGGGGTAGAAGAAAGAACAAATTGCTTTAAGTCGCCGGCATTAGTAGTACCCGTTATCGGATCTCCCCAGATACTTCCACTAAGCGCCGGGCCACCTTCGTTTACTCCGAAATGCCCAAATATATCTCGAAGCACGTGTTTGTGGATGTAGTCGGAATATGTGTCGTCGCTTGCTCCTGTGTAATCAGGATGCTGTCCCGAATAAACGGTTTGATAATCCTGAATGTCATCTTCTACCAGGCAACTTACCACGCTATAATTGCCGGAAACCGTATTTAGCACTTCGACTTCTACTTTTGCGCAAACGGTTCTGTCTGCCAGCATAGCTCCTTCGCATTTAATGGCAAAATCTGCAGTTTGTCCTGTTCTGGCAGGAACTTCCGTGCTCAACTGGTTTGTATTGTAAAAATAAAACGGAGGCGAACTCTGCTCCCGGTTGATCATCAAACGAGGTAAACTACTTGGAATGTTGAATTCCGACATGATTTGCTCGCCCTCTTCCGTACGCCAGTCGGTTTCGTATTTACCGGTTCCGGACTGTACTTCATTAAAACTGGTATTGCCGTGTACAGCAATAACGATTAATGTGTCTCCATGTGTATTCGCTAATTGCTCCAATTCGTATGCGGCCCCAGGACAATTGCCGCATAAATGACCGGTAAAATCTTCAACCAGAACATTTCTCCTGTTGTCTGTTGCCGCGCTGAAGCTGAAAACAGTATCGCAAGCATCATTTACAGCAACAGTTCCTACATTGGGAACTTCCACATAGTCGCAGCTTGTAATTACAAGTGAAGCGATTGATAGTATGGCGAGTAACTTCTTCATAATTCGCGATTAAAAACTGGTTGTAAAAGTAAGCGTAAGTCCATTAGACGCAGGCACCTGACGGCATACCCCACCAACGCAGAACAACCCTGCCCGTTGCTTTCCGTAACCAACCGACAACCGGTGTGCGTCCTTCACGTAACCAATATTAATATAAGGGTAATGGATTCTAAATGCTTCATCCGGGTTGCCATAGTTGTACTGCTCAACAATTCCTATCGACCAGTGAGGGGAATATGTGTACTCCATTACAACGGTCGCCCAATTGCCTAGGTGTTCTTCAGTTTGTAAATGCTGCAACTCCACCCGGATGTTGTGCTTTTTCTTAAATCGTTTGGACAGTTCTAAAACGTGAATTTGCGCCCGAATGTTGCCTTTCACAGCTTTGTTGTCGTTGTCGAATGCTCCCTGGTTGATGTCGTTGTTATAGAAAAAGTTGAAATAAGTATAAACAGCCTTAAAGGTTTTCGAGAATTTCTTCTTGATCTCGAAGTTGAAGTCCTGGAAGTACTGCTCGTCTCCAGGCATGAAAAAGTTGTTGGTGTACCCTTGTCTGGTGCTGGTTATATCATCAGGATCTTCTGCAATATTCGTTGAATCCAGCCCGTAAACTGTGGCGAAATTAGCCGTTAGTAACATACCATACTTACCACCTAGTTTGCTCTTCCTCGGTACTTTATAGCTCACCTCACCCTGATAAGCGACTTCTCCCCAAGGTCTTGACCCATAAGGGTAGAGCGTTGCTGCCAGATTGTAGGAATGTTGTTTTGTTAAAGCAGGCGAAAAGTTAATCCAGAGATCTGTTAATTGGGCAGTTCGGTCGGACCGGAAACTAAAATTGTCTGTGGTCTTCGCATCCAGTGCTACCGAAAATCCCCTGGTTGCATAGGTAAGATTCACCATTACGGCTTTGCCATCGCGATAAATGAAGTTGTTGTCGCCTGAAGGATCATTGATCTTATAGGCGAATTCACCGAACATACTTACTTTGCCCCGGATGATACGAGCACGACCGGCCCAGGACCCAACATTTTCCGGTAAGATCAATGAAGGGTTGTTATCTGCCTGGTACTTGCTAACAAAACTTCCTCCTAAGATCACGTTCGTCTTTCTATAAGGTAAGGAGTCTACGGGAAGTCCAGATAGTGTGTCCAGTAACTCATTCAGTACCAGTTCTCCATCAAAGCCTCTTATCAGACCATCCCCATTCACCAAACCATCTGCAAATTGGAACCGCTGTTTGCCATAAACCCCTTTAAGGTACACCCCTGGCAACAGGTGTGCTTTTACGCGCATACCATCCATTGCATTGTCCAGACCTAACAACCTTTCTTCGTAAGCCCGAAAAATAAGTCCGCTGCCAAACTGTTCGTAAAAATTACCAACAGTTACACCTACCTCGTCAGTTTCATAAGAAGCATATCTGTAGCCAAGCCCGGTTCCTGAGAAACGATCTGGGTAACCCAATTGAGCGGGTAAATAAGACTCATAGCGAATTCCCGCGCTAAAGTCGTCCCGGCTGTATATTACATTGGTAAAGGCGGTGAGAGTGGATTTCTGCTCAGGTACTGCAGCGTTGATGGCACTATCTTCCTCGTACTGTTGAAACGCAACGGATACGTTCCCTTTTATCTGGCCCAAATCTCTTTCTTCTTCCTGGGCATTAATACTGCAAACCATAAGGAATGCAGATGATAAAGCAATCAGCTTCTTCATTACACTGGCAAGGTTTTTCCGGGGTCTGAATCCGGAAGGGTCTGTTTGCACTCAAAACGCCCTCTCATGTAGAGAAGGCGCCGAGTTATTATTCTGTTAAGTAAGCAGATCTACTTTTTTGCAGCAGCTGCCTTCAATTTTGCATAAAGTTTGTCCTCGTCGCCTGGAGCGTAGCTATTGTGTTGGTAAACAATGTTTCCATCTCCGTCAATAAGGAAAGTATGAGGTACATTTTGCACTCCCATTGCTCGTTTAAAATCTCCGTTTTTATCAAGTAAAACCTGATACTCCCAACCCACAGAGTTGATGTAGGGCTTCACTCGCATTGCCGAACGTTGATCATCTACTGAAACAGCGATAAGTTTTACACCTGTTTCATCAATCCAGTCTTCATATACATCTGCGATGTTGTTGAGCTCTTCCTTACATGGTTTGCACCAGGTGGCCCAGAAACTAATAATGATCGGCTTGCCATCATTCTCCAATGTGCTGGTGTTAATTGTCTTCCCATCCAGCGTTTGAACTTTTGCATCCGGCACCGACTTCTTTTGGGCAAATGCCATCCCCGATACAAAAACAAGAGACATTGCTAGCGTTAAAATCTTTTTCATTGTGTTTCTTTTCTGATTTTGTTTTGCTGTATTGAACCAAATTTCAGGCCAAAGGTGCTAATAATTTGATTCACCGTAAAGATAGCTAAGCAACCTTGCATAGAAAAGCCGTGCTTGCTTTCTACTATTGAAATCCTATTATCTGTCTTTGCTGTCCTTTGTTAGGAAAACACTGATCTATCTTTGTGAAATATTGAAAACCTGTTAAAGTCTAGTTTTTAATGAACCGTTTGCTGAATCGCCCGTCAAGGTCAGGTATAGTGAGTGATAAAGTGTATATACCCGGAGTGAGGCGCGAAACATTTACGCTGCCTGATCCAATAAAATCTGAAAGTACAACTCTGCCAAGCTGATCAACAATCTGGTAATTTGCCCTGGGATTGATTGATTCCTGACTGCTTATTTTTAGGGTTTCGGTTACCGGATTAGGATAGACCTGGTATTCCCAGTCAGGGATTTCATTCACCGAAACAGCGCACATGCTTGGATAAGGATCCAATTCGATTGGCCCTTGGTTTACTAGTGGCAAGAAAGCCAAACCAGCAAAAGTGGTGTCGTATCTTCTTGCACGGAAACACATGTTATGCAATGCATTTGTATTACCCGGGATAGTATCTTCCTGGCTTAGGATAGAGTCTTCAACCACCGGGTTTACATAATCCCAAACGACATTGCCCATACTGTCGATTTCGAAGAAGTGTCCTTGATTCCCCTCGTCTATGATAATGTTTCCGTTAGGTAGCTGAGATGCACTTGATATTATTCTACTATAGAAATCTGTAAGTCCGGGGCTTGAATAAGAGTAGAAAGCCGTATCCGGAAGGAAGCTACCACTGCTACCGATTTGATACGAGCCAAGTTCAACTGGATTTAAAATATCCACGGATGAGTGCTCAACCGGTGTTCTGTTTCTGCCATTGTTAAACACGATGATATTTCCCGCATCAGGTGATCCTGCTGGAATCCAATGCGCGTCATGTTGAAAGAAAAGTCTTTGATCCGTGGAGTCTCCGACACCATACGCTTGTGGGTTTCCCCATCTCCAAAGGATGTCTCCACCCATTCCGGACGCACCACCTGTGTGTCCGGCTGCTTCGGCTGTCGTTGTGGAATGATCAATAATATAGATTTCGTTGAAAAAAGGACTGCTTAGTAAAATCTGATCCAACGTAGCATTGTAGGCAATGGAGTTAAAGTGCTGCCAATCAGGATGTGATCCATTACTGGTATAGTTGAGGTCAAATAGTTCGGGATGATCTGAAACCAATCCATAATTTGGTTTGGTAGAGTCGCGATCCTGAACGATATGATCCCATGCATGCCACTCCCATACAATGGTGTCGTTATCCGGGTCGTATTCAATGATATACTCTGGCCATAAACCACTGCCGCCAATTATTGCTGTATCGCGTCCCATAGCAATGGCTTCGGCTTCCGATTTCAACTCCCAAATAATTGTAAGTATGTTACCGTTCGGTAGTGGTTCAAAATCATGATGCTGGCGAATAGAATCATTGGATAAATTCAATTCCCAGGCTAATAACTGGTCGGGTCGAATAGCTTCCAGCCTTCCTCCAGCACCTCCGGCACTAATGGGGGAGCCATTGTCAAAAACACACGAACGAATTAATTGCCCGTTTTCCAGTAGTTGAACGCTCCCTCCGGCCCGGTAAGCACTGTTCCAGGTGTACTGAAGATCACCGCAATTATCAATCAAATAAGTTGTCTCGGTTCTTGCAGGACCAAACAGAACATATCCATTATACACGCTATCGCTGGTGTGAAAGAGTCCAACCGTTTGCTGGCAGTGGCCTGCGAGAAAGAGCGCCAGCAAGATTACTGTAACTATGCTGTGTTTCATGATTAAGGGGTTGAAAGAAAAAAGACCTGATGCTTTCACACCAGGCCTTTATTCACATATTTATATATAACGTGAAATTACTTTGACACATTAATTTTTACAGTCTGAACTTTTCCGTTCAAGCTGATGTTCGCGAAATAAATTCCGCTTGCGTTGTTGCTTAAATCAACAGAAGTGATGTAAGAACCAGCTGCAACATCTTGAGAAACAGTATGAACTACTTTTCCTAGCATGTTTACAACTGAGATGTTCAACTCGCCAGCCTCTTCCAAATCCAATACTAAATTAGAAAGACCTGGAGTTGGGTTCGGGTAAGCGTTTACCTCGAAGTTAGACGCTTCTAATTCTTCGATGTTAACATCTTGAACCGCAGCTTTTCCAGCGTTAAGGATTTCGCTTGTTGAGTTGTCAATCAACATTGCAACGGCAGTCATGTCCCCAACTTTCCAAGCAGCATTCTGCGTAAACGTGTATTGATGGGTTTCGCTTGCACCTACAGAGATAGATGCCGGAAGAGAACCTGCATCCCCATTAATCTGATTGTTACCTAGTGCTCTGGCTACGTGATCATGATAGAACGGGTTAACTGTTCCAGGACCTGCTGCGAAATCATAATTCGCCATAGATCCGGAGTTAGGCATAGACAATGCTCCTGCACTACCACCACTGTAATAGTTTTCCTGAGTTCCTGTAACGTTTTCTTCAAGAAGCACACACGCCAATCTGTAATCTCCCGAAAGGGATCCTACGAAATCTGCGGTAATATCAACCGTAATAGTAGAACCGTCAGCATTTGCAACTACAGTTAAAGACGCCGGAGGAACCTCTGAAGCTCTCGAATTGTGCATGGTGGTGAAAGTACTTGGATCGCCTCCAACAACTCTATCTACAGCACCATGAGGATATCCGGTGAACCCTGGAAGGGTACTAGTACCCGAGTCGTAAGCAGAAATTGTCATTGGATCTCCATTGTGTACACCAATACCGATGAACGTAGAAGGAAAATTCATAGCCGTTTCTTCCATACCTACAGCACCTCGTGGACACCATCCACACCATTCTCCGGTTTTTTCTTCACCAACGGTAATTTTGGTAACCAAAGATGAAACAACACCTACCGTATGGGACATACAGTCATTTGTATTGTCTCCATCACCTGTAGCTACTACACAAACATCAAGATTGTAAGTATTTCCAGCTACTGCATTCAATTGAGTTGTATGCGTGAAGTTGTACGAATCACCAAAGTTCAAAGGTGTGCCTGTGTTTGCAGTATACGTCTGAACTCCGGAGCCATCGTTCCAGGTAATGTCGAAAGAAGAAATTGGGTTTGCACCGTTGTTGGTAACAGTACCTTCAATATCTACCATACCAGCAACAACGGTTGAAGCGGTAGTAATTGCCGTCATTTCCATTTCAACATTTGGAAGAGCATCAATAGAGATGTTGTCTACCATAAGACCAGATCCCCAACCAGCATTGTCTTCGTAATTGAAAACAAGGTTGATGGTCATCCCTGCGTACGCAGAAAGGTCTTCAGTAATATTCGTCCAAACATGTGAACCACTACCATTGGTAGCTGCTAAAGTTTGCGCTACAGTAAAAGTAGTCCCGCCATCGGTAGAGATACCAAGCTCGGCATACTCACCATAATACTGTCCAAGGATGTAATCGAATGACAATACATGTGCTCCGGCTGGAACAGAAATAGTTGGAGAGATCAATCTCTCGTTTGCTTTATCACAGTTACAGATGTCGTCGTTTGTTCCAACGTATCTCGAAGTAACCGGAATAGCGAAATAGGCACTACTGTAATCATCAGTAGAGACATATCCACCATCAGTCGCGTTTGTCACTTGCGTCCATCCCGCAGGAAGGTTAGGAATCGTTACGCTTTCAAAATCTTCTGAGAAGATTTGAGCAGAACCACTCGCCGCCATTGCAACCACGCATGCAGAAAGTAATAGTTTTTTCATAATGAAGTAAATTAATGTTCAAATTATTGTGATGTAAATGTCATACTTATTTAAGCGCTAGTCAAACAAATTCGAAATAATATAATTGGAATCCTACACAATGTCGTGAGGAGACAATGGTCACCTATTTGTTAATGGGAGGCACTTTGAAGTTTTATTTCGGATCGCATCGAAGTGTTGCCAGGTTGTATTCGCTGGAACCGAAATGTTGTCATTTCAATTACGATGGCTGAATTCAATTGACTAAAATGAATTGCTTGACCAGCCTGGTTTCTTTAGAATGTCAGAATAAATGATGGTTGCAGATTGCTCTAAGTTGGAATCCTATTTTTCACACAAATTACTGAACAAACGCTAAACACTTGAATGGAGGCAATGAATGCCGTATATTTGATAAAGATAAACGTATTGATATGAAGAAAATTCTACTCCTGGGTCTTATTGTAGCAGCTACCGGTGCTTTGGCACAGTCATTCGAAATTCATGATGAGTCTGGAAATGATGTCACCGGACAGACGTACAACTTTGCCGGCCCTAATTCACCAAGCGATCCTTATTTTAAGTATGACATCGACTTTGAGGTCGTGAATACGACCGGTGCCACCATCACATCCAAGGTGAAGCGAATTGAAACCGGAGTTTTAACGGGATCCGGACATTATCATTGCTACGGAATTTGTTATACGGAAATCGCCGCTGGCGCAGACTACATTTTTCCAGATGCCAGTGATCCTGAGTCAACTGATTTTGTTAGCTTGACTGGTGGGGGAACTTCTACAATCAATACTTATTTCAGGCCCAAATCTGCAGTTGGTCAGGCCACTTTTAGATTTGTTGTATTCAACGATGCTGATGTGAATGATTCAGCCTACGTAGACATCGTGTATGATATTCACGCGTTTACAGGAGTTGAGGAGTTGAAGAAAAATCTTGAGGTGAATATGTTTCCTAATCCGGCAAATGAATTGGCTACCCTTTCTTTTGAAGGTAACGAGACTGAGGCTGGGAACATGATCATTGAGGTTACCGATATGCTTGGTAAAACTCAAAAAGAAATTCAGGTTGCTGCTGCACAGAAGCAAGTAGACATCAATACCGCCGAGATGCGTGCTGGAATCTACTTCGTGTCCATAAGAAAAGATGGTCAGGTAATTCGTTCATCAAAATTGGTAGTGAAGCACTAGAGCCGGCGTAAAGAAATCAATACAAAAGCCGCTGTTAACCTATGGCATGTGCCGGAGGAACAGCGGTTTTTTTTATGGCCTTTAGCGCGTTTGGGCATTACGCCTCTAGTTTAGGTTCGCTTAGAATTTGTTCGATTGCCATTGGTACACCAACGGTTGCTTTTTCCTTAAGAACATGGAGGTTTTCAATATCAGTAAGATGTATGTACTGAGGATCAATCAGGTATTTTTTGCAACGAAAATCGGCGTAATGAATCAATCCCGCCGCTGGATAAACGTTTAGAGAGGTTCCAACTATCAGAAGAATATCGGCAGTCTGTACAATTTCCTGAGCCACAGAAATGTTAGGCACAGCCTCTCCAAACCAAACTATGTGTGGACGTAGCTGAGATCCTTTTTCACATTTGTCACCCAGATTTATTGGAGCCTCATCAATATTATAAATCAAATCCGGGTATACTGAGCTTCTTGCTTTGGTAATTTCTCCGTGAAGGTGGAGTACGTTTGAGGAACCTGCACGTTCGTGCAAATTGTCAATGTTTTGGGTGATTACGGTTACGTCAAAATGTGCCTCTAGTGCTGCAATTGCGCGATGGGCTTCATTGGGCTGTGCATTAAGGGCCTGGGCTCTTCGTTTGTTGTAAAATTCCAGAACTAATCCTGGATCAGCGGCCCATGCTTCCGGGGTTGCCACATCCATAACGTTATATTCTTCCCATAGTCCGTCAGAATCACGGAAGGTTCGAAGCCCGCTTTCAGCACTAACTCCAGCACCGCTAAATACAACAACTTTCTTCATCGCTCAGCGGAGTGAATTTACGATAATTATTTGGTCCGGGATTAAGCCAGAGTTAAACCGCGATTCTTCAGAATTTTTACCTTTACCGTCCCTCTTTTAGAGGCATTGGACTAAAACAAACACTTTGGAAAAACGCAAACAAGACGCACTCGATTATCACTCCAGTGGTAGAAAGGGTAAAATTGAAGTAACCCCAACAAAACCATATAGTTCTCAGAGAGACCTTTCTTTGGCCTATTCTCCAGGGGTTGCGCAGCCGTGCATTGAAATAGACAAGGATAAAAGCAAAGTGTATGAATACACAACCAAAGGAAATCTGGTAGCAGTAATTTCCAATGGTACCGCCGTACTCGGGCTTGGAAATATTGGGCCCGAGGCTTCCAAACCGGTTATGGAAGGAAAGGGTCTGTTGTTTAAGATTTTCGCCGACATTGATGTGTTTGATATAGAAGTAGATGCGGAAGATGTAGACAAGTTCGTAGAAACCGTTAAGGCGATCTCTCCAACTTTTGGAGGGATAAATTTGGAAGACATCAAGGCTCCCGAAGCATTTGAAATAGAGAGTCGTTTGAAAGAAGAGCTGGACATTCCAATTATGCATGATGATCAGCATGGTACAGCTATCATATCTTCATCGGCACTAATCAACGCGCTTGAAATTGCTGAAAAGAATATTGCGGATGTCCGGATCGTGGTGAATGGAGCAGGCGCAGCGGCAATCTCGTGTATCCGCCTGTATGTGGCTCTTGGCGCGAAAAGAGAAAATATACTAATGTTAGACAGCAAAGGGGTCATTTCAACTTCCAGAACGGACCTGTCTCCTCAGAAGCAAGAATTTGCAATTGACACTAAGGTTTCGAGCTTGGAGGAGGCCATGAAGGGCGCTGATGTTTTTCTGGGACTTAGTACCGGAAACATTGTCTCCAAAAAGATGATTCAGTCCATGACAGATAATCCTATTGTATTTGCACTAGCAAATCCCGAACCCGAGATTTCGTACAAGGATGCGATGGATGCAAGAGACGATATTATCATGGCTACTGGTCGTTCAGACCATCCCAATCAGGTGAATAATGTGCTTGGCTTTCCCTTTATTTTTCGCGGTGCGCTTGACGTACGGGCAACAGCAATCAATGAGGAAATGAAACTTGCTGCTGTGCATGCCATTGCCCTGCTTGCCAAAGAAACGGTACCTGAAGAGGTAAATGAAGCTTACGGAGAGAGGAACATTGCGTTTGGCCGGGATCAGATCATACCAAAGCCATTGGATCCAAGACTTATAACCACCGTGGCGCCTGCTGTAGCGAGAGCAGCAATGGAATCTGGCGTGGCTCAGAAGGATATTGAAAATTGGGAAGATTACGAGGATGAATTGATTGAGCGAATGGGGCTCGACAATAAGTTGATGAAGAAGATCATTCAGCGGGCTAAGAGGAAACAACAACGCGTTGTGTTTGCTGAAGCAGATAACTACAAGGTTCTGAAAGCGGCCCAAATTACTTGTGAGGAAGAACTGGCTATCCCAATCCTTCTTGGCCGAAAGGAAAAGATCGAAGCGATGATTGAGGAAAACGGTCTCGAAATGGAGTGTGAGATCGTGGATCCTCGCGCAGATGATCAGTTGCAAAACAGAAAGCGTTATGCCGATTTACTTTTTGAGGCCAGAAAACGACGAGGTGTGACGGAAGGAGAAGCATTCAAGTTAATGCGAGAACGAAACTACTTTGGAGCTGCAATGGTGGAGTCTGGCGATGCCGATGCAATGATCTCCGGGCTTACAAGGAATTACCGCGACACTATCCGTCCGGCTTTACAGGTTATTGGCGTAGATGAGGGGGTAAACAAAATTGCCGGAATGTATATCGTTATGACGAAACAAGGGCCTTTCTTCTTTGCAGATACTACGGTAAACTATGATCCCACCCCTGAAGATTTGGTAGACATAACCGTACTGGTCGAGAAAATTGTAGCGAGATTTCAGGTGAAGCCGCGAATTGCGTTCCTGTCGTATTCCAATTTTGGCTCATCAGAAGGGCCGGATGCGGTGAAGATGAGAGAAGCAGTAAAGCTACTGCACGAGCAACATCCGGACATCGTTGTAGATGGTGAGATTCAGGCGAATTTTGCACTGAACAGGTCTTTAATGAGAGAAAGTTTCCCGTTTTCCGAATTGTCTAAGAAAAAAACCAACACATTAATATTTCCAAATCTGTCTTCAGGAAACATTAGCTATAAGTTGATGCATGAGCTTGGCGGGGCGGAGGTTATTGGCCCTATTTTGCTAGGAATGAAGAAGCCGGTTCACGTTCTGCAAATGGGAAGTTCTGTAAGTGAAATCGTAAACATGGTGGCCATTGCAGCAGCCGATGTTCAAACAAGAAGGTAATTATGATAGAGCATGTAAGTGGTAGATTGGTTGAGTTCTCTCCTGCACACGCAGTAGTAGATTGCAATGGAGTAGGTTATTATTGTCATATTACACTGAACACCTTTTCCACCCTCGGGAAAAACGATCACGTTCTGCTTAAAACACACCTGGCAATTCGCGAAGATGCTCACGTGCTGTATGGTTTTGCGGATGAGAATGAGCGACGGATGTTTCGTTTATTGATTTCAGTTTCAGGGGTTGGGGCAAGTACGGGAAGAATGATCTTGTCCGCACTATCTCCTGGCGAAGTTGCTGCTGCTATTGCCGGAGACGATGTGAGTTTACTTAAGAGCATCAAAGGGATTGGTGCGAAATCGGCCCAAAGAATTATCGTCGACTTGAAGGATAAGATCGAAAAAGATGGATTATCGGTTGATAATTCTTCTGGAACGGGCAATACAATCAAAATTGAGGCGTTATCTGCTCTAGTTGTTTTAGGTTTCGACAAAAAAGCTTCAGAAAAGGCACTAGACAAGGTGATGACGGAGAATGCAGGACTAGGTCTTGATGAGGTGATAAAGCAAGCTTTGAAACGGCTATAGATTAACACCCTTTGAATAGCATACAGAAATATTTACTCCGTTTGTTTGCGTCTGCCTTCACCTTTTTGGTGTATTGGACCGTACAAGCGTCTCCCGAATTGGCTGGATCGGATTCCGATTGGAGTGATGACTTTCACCATGATCTTTATTTCGATGCACTGCCAGAACCGGAACCAAAGCAGGATCCAGGGTTCCCGGATTTAGCTAAGTTTGAAGTTGACTCTCCTGATGTTGATCTGGTATATCCATTAGAGGATCCGGTAGATGGTGCACAGGATGTAGATAATCTTATAGACTTACCGGACCCGGACAACATTGACAACAACGTGATCTACGACCCCGAGACAGGTCAGTATATATTTAATTCAACTGTTGGGGATGATTTTGATTACCGGCCACCGACCTACATGACTCAGGACGAATTTCTGGACTATGATTTTGATAAATCGGTACAGGAATATTGGCAGGAACAGGTGTCAGGCGATGGTGCTGCTGCCAATGCCGCCAAGGCCAATGAATTTGCATTGAAAGTTGGTGGAGATAAGTTCGAAGATATTTTCGGGAAACCGATAATCAGTATTCAGCCACAAGGTTCTGCGGAGTTGCGTTTTGGAGTGAATATATCACGTACCGACAACCCACAGCTTCCTGAAAGACAGAGGAGAATTACCACTTTCGATTTTGATGAGAAAATTCAGTTGAATGTAACCGGTCAGATTGGAGACAAACTAAAATTGCAAACCAATTACAACACCGAGGCAACCTTCGATTTTGAAAACCAGATGAAACTGGAATATACCGGCTACGATGATGAGATTATAAAGAAAATAGAAGCGGGTAATGTAAGTCTACCTCTAAATGGCTCATTAATTCAGGGCGGAAGTTCATTGTTCGGGCTGAAAACCCAGCTGCAATTTGGTAGGGCTACTATTACTTCAATTGCATCTCAGCAGAGAGGTGAACGAAAGGAAATTAGTGTAGCCGGAGGAGCTCAGATCAGCGACTTTGACGTAAATGTAGACAACTACGAAGTAAATAAGCATTATTTCCTAAACTACTACCACCGTAACCACTACGACGAAGCAATGAGTACTCTTCCGCTGGTAAACTCGGGAGTGCAGATTACAAGGATAGAGGTATGGGTAACCAACCGAACCAATGATTTTACTGACACCAGAAACATTATCGCCTTCACCGATTTGGGTGAGAACCGACACCTTGAATACACCGGAGGATACGGAGGAGTTCCGTTATCAGACAGCTTACCCAGAAATAAATCCAACGGGTTGTACGACTATGTGTTTGGTGATCCCAACGTACGGGGGTTTGTAAATGCTTCCGCTGCCCTTGGTTCGGGAATGTACCCAATGACACAGGCAGTACATTACGAGAAACTTGAAAATGCAAGAATGCTGCAACCTACCGAGTATTCTTACAATGCACAATTAGGTTTTATTTCTTTAAACCAGGCACTGAACAACGATGAGGTGTTAGGGGTAGCGTATCAGTATACTTACCAGGGCGTTACCTATCAAGTCGGGGAATTTTCTACTGATGGTATCGCTGGAACAGACGCACTTTATCTGAAATTGCTAAAGTCAACGGTTACCAACCCAAGAAAAATGTTGTGGCCGTTAATGATGAAAAACGTTTATTCCATTGGAGCTTACCAGGTGAGTCAGAAGAACTTTAGGCTAGATGTTTGGTACAATAATCCGGCCACCTCTGTAGATGTAAACTTTATCCCTAAAAGTGGTGTAGATGGAATTCCACTGGTCAGGATGGTCGGATTAGATAGGTACAACGCTCAGCAATTGGCCAGTCCCGACGGGGTGTTTGATTTCATACCCATTAATGCACAGAACGGAAAGGTTGAAAACGGAGGAACTATAAATACTCGTAACGGCAGAGTCTATTTTACCAGTGTGGAGCCCTTCGGTTCTTTTCTGGATGAGCAACTGGAAGCCCGCGGAATTGATGCCGCAACTCGGGCTCAAATCGTCTATCAGCCACTTTACGATTCTACGCAAACTGCGGCACGTCAGATTCCCGAACTGAACAGATTCAAGTTAAAGGGAACTTATGAATCATCCTCTAGTTCAGAAATTGCCTTGAACGCCCTGAATATTCCTCGTGGGTCGGTTCAGGTAACGGCAGGGGGGCAAGCCTTAACCGAAGGACAGGATTATACCGTAGACTATAATCTTGGGCGCGTGAAAATTCTAAGGGATGATTTATTGAGCTCCGGCGCACCAATTAAGATATCTCTTGAAAGTAACTCCCTGTTCAGTATTCAATCCAAAACACTACTGGGCTCACACATGGATTATCGGGTGAGCAAAGATTTCAATCTGGGAGCTACGGTAATGAACCTAACAGAGCGTCCACTTACCCAGAAAGTGAATCAGGGAGACGAGCCGATATCAAACACCATAGTAGGTGTTAATGGCGACTGGCGAAAAGAAGTTCCTATTCTTACCAAGTTCGTGGACATGATTCCCGGAATTAACACTAAGGCGAAATCTACGGTTTCGATAATGGGTGAAGGAGCATATTTGTTTCCAGGGTTTAACAGAGCAATTGGCGACGATGGAACTTCGTACATTGATGATTTCGAGGGTTCTCAAAGTGCCATCGACATTAGATCGTTCACCACATGGGTGCCGGCTTCCATTCCACAGGGTCAGCCTTCATTATTCCCTGAAGCATCCTTTACAAACGACCTTAGAATTGGAATGAACCGGGCTAGAATGGCCTGGTATGTCATTGACCCACTATTTCATAACGACAATTCACTAACCCCATCGCACATTTCAGGAAACCCAACTATTCAGGATGATCATCGACAGAGAAGGGTTTTAGTAGAAGAGTTATTCCCAAATAAGGACTTAGGAACAGGTCAGCCAACATTTATCGGGATGTTTGATTTGGCTTATTATCCTAGTGAAAGAGGAATTTATAACTACGATGACGGAACGATGGCGGCTGGTCTGGATCCTCTTACCGGAAGGTTGAACAACCCTGAAAGTAGATGGGCAGGAATTATGAGGTCTCTGACAACGAATGATTTTGAAGCAGCAAACGTGCAATACATCCAGTTTTGGATAATGGATCCCTTTGCCTCAGGAGCTGGAGGAACCGGAACCAATGTTGATTCTCAAAATGACCGCGGTGGAGATCTGTACATTAACCTCGGAAATATTTCAGAAGACATTATTAAGGATGGGGCCAAATCATTTGAAAATGGAAATACGGTTGACGGTTCTTTTGACACAACCGTAATCCGTGAAACAGAGTTGGCAAGAGTGCCAACTACTCAGGTAATCGTTAATGCGTTTGACAATGACCTTTCATCGCGACAATATCAGGATATAGGATTAGATGGTATGAACGATGCCACGGAGGCAGCGTTCTTTGATGACTTTGTAGCATATGTAAACGGACTTGGGCTACCGGCAGCAAAGCGCGACTCGATTTTAAATGACGTTTCTGCCGATAATTACAACTACTATCGAGACGATGATTACGACTCGCAACAAGCAACTATTTTACAGCGTTATAAGCTTTACAATGGTCAGGACGGGAACTCGCCTACAACCGAAATGGCTGAGACCCAGAATGCGGAAGGGTATCCCACTTCGGCGTCCACCTTGCCAAACGTAGAAGATATAAATCAGGATAACAACCTCAATGAAGCGGAAGCCTATTTCCAGTATCATTTGAACCTGCGTCCGGAGAATATGGTGATCGGGCAAAACTACATTACCGATATCGTTCCGGGTAGATACCAAACCAGTAACGGAAGCACTAAAACCGTAAACTGGTACCAAATTAAGATTCCAATCGCCAGCCCTACCTCCACCATTAACGGAATTCAGGATTTCCGATCGATCAGGTTTATCAGAATGTTCATGAAGAATTTCGATGAAGACATCATACTTCGCTTTGCTCGATTAGAGCTTATTCGCGGTGAGTGGCGAGCCTATCTCAGAGATTTATGGACACCGGGAGATTATATCCAGTCTGAGGAGAGTGGAACGATCTTCAATATTGGAGCCGTAAACATTGAAGAGAACGACAATTATGTTGTGCCGCCTGGAATTAATCGTCAGTTGAATGTGCAAACGCAGAACCTTGCTCGTTTGAATGAGCAGTCTATGGTACTGGAGGTGTGTAACCTTCAGGATGGAGATGCCAGAGCAGCATTCCGAAATACCAACTTTGATGTTCTTTCTTATAAGAAGTTAGAAATGTTTCTGCACGTTCATGAAAGTGATCAGAGCCAGCCTTTGAGTGATGATGATGTAACCGCATTTATCCGATTGGGAACCGATTTCGAAGATAATTATTACGAATACGAGGTGCCGCTGAAAGTGTCTGATGTTAACTCCACCAATGCGAACGAGGTATGGCCGGAACTCAATAACGTTGTCATCGATTTCGCCACGCTTAGAAAATTAAAGCGTGAACGTCCGGGAGGTCTTAATAGTGGGGGGCTTGTTCCCTACACGGTGCCGGATCCTAATGATCCTACAAGAAGGGTAACCATAGTAGGAAATCCATCTTTGGCCGGAATTAAAACCATCATGGTGGGTGTTAGAAACCCATGGAAGGACGATCCTACCCATCAATGGCAACCAGATGATGGTTTGGCCAAATGTGCAGAGGTATGGGTAAACGAACTCCGTTTAACGGATTTCGACGATTTCGGAGGTTGGGCAGCTCTCGGACGAATGAATGCACAGTTGGCAGATTTTGCAAACGTGTCAGTTTCAGGAGGAATTAGCACTCCAGGATTTGGAAGCATCGAGAAGAGAATATCTGAACGTCAGAGAGAAACCATAAAAACGTTTGATGCTTCAACCACGGTTCAGCTCGGAAAGTTCTTTGGGGAAGAGTCAGGTGTGTCATTACCTATGTACCTGGGTTATGGAGAGCAAATTGTTGATCCGATGTTCGACCCGTTAAACCCTGATATTTTAATGGAAAATCTTGATGCAGAGGAGCGTCAGGAGGCGCAGAGAATCTCAAGAGACTATACCCAACGCAGAAGTTTAAATTTCACTAATGTCCGTATTGATAGAAAGAGGGAAGGTGCCAACTCCCACTTCTGGGATATTAGTAATCTGACAGCATCCTTCAGCTACAACCAAAATTTTAGAAGAGATGTTAATACGGAATTTAACACATTGAAGAACTACAATGGTAGTTTAATTTATGCTTACAATCCGAACTCTAAACCTTGGAAACCTTTTGATAAGGTGAAGCTTTTTAGAACTTCAAAGTGGCTCAGGTTGATCAAGGATTTCAACCTGTACACCAAGCCAAAATCAGTTAGTATTAGAAATACAATAGACAGGTCTTACAACGAATCGCAGATTCGTGGAAATTACAATGCACTAACCATCCCACAGTTCTTCAAAACATTCAATTGGAACCGCGGCTTCGACTTCAAGTACGACCTTACCAAGGCTCTTAAGGTCGATTTCAGTTCCAACAACAACGCAATTATCCGTGAAAACACTGGGTGGGTAAACAAGCGACTTCACCCGGATGAGTATCAGGATTTTAAGGATACGGTAATGGAAAGTATCAGGAACTGGGGAACAACTATGCAATATGGGCATGGTATCAATGTATCGTACCAGTTACCAATTAACAAGATTCCTCTTTTGGATTGGGTGAATGTTACAACAAGATATACGGTAGGATACGATTGGGGAAGAGCACCACTTGCGCAGACGGAGTTAGGAAATACAATTCAAAACAGCCGGAAGGTAAATTGGAACGCTCAGGCCAATATGACCAACTTCTACAATAAGATTGGGTACTTCAAGAAAGTAAATCAAAAGTATGGCCGTGGAGGTAACCGGGGAGTGGCAAGAAGGATTCAACGACCAAATTCTAAACCCAACAACCCGGCAGATTCAACAGGCAAAGACAAGGAAAAAGACCCCAACAGTTTCAACATTATGGAGCAGGCGGCCAGAGTGCTAATGATGTTGAAGAATGTGAGCTTTACTTACAGCACTACCGATGGAATATTATTGCCCGGCTATAATCAGGCAACCAACGCCTTCGGAATGAGTCCTGGATTTAATGCGCCAGGTTACGAGTTTGTGCTTGGTGGCCATCAACGCTACGATTTGTTGGGACGGGAAACCGGAAATGATTTTGCCATGATGACCGCCACAAATAATTGGATCATTGATTCCACCAACAGCCAGCGTTTAAATACACAGTTCACTACCAATCACGCTACCAATGTAAATGGTAAAGCCACAATTGAGCCGTTTGGAGGTGTGAGAATAGATTTGACTTTCCAGCAGAATTCATCGGTTAATACCACCTCAAATTTCCGGTGGGCCGATTCGGTGCTTCAGTTTACACCTACAGATACCTCTTTCATTCCGTTTAATGGGTACACGCATCAGAATTTTGTAGAAACAGGAACCTTCAGTTCTTCAATTGTAACGTGGAGAACGGCGTTTGAGTCTGATACGTCTAATGAGAGTAGAATATTCACCAATTTAAGAGAATTCAGAGGAAGCGTTTCGAATTTACTGGCAGCGGATAACCCGAACTCTCAAGGCGCACATGCCGAAGATTTAGGATATGCCGATGGGTATGGGGAGGAACAACAAGACGTAATTCTTGGCGCTTTCTTATCGGCATATACAGGTAGAGACCCTAGTAAAAAGAGCATCAATATTTTTGAAATTATCCCACTTCCAAACTGGAGAATAGAAGTAGACGGAAACCGCTATGAATTCATGAAGAAATTCTTCAGAACTCTTACCTTTTCTCATAGTTACCGATCAAGTTTTACGCTGGGATCTTATACAACCAACTTAACCGCCCAGAAAGACGAGAATGGAAATTTGTACGCCAGAGACGCGGCAGGAAACATAATCTCTGAAAGACAAATCCTTAGTGCTTCGATTATGGAACAGTTTGCTCCGCTGCTTGGTGTTAATGCGACGCTTAAAAATAGTTTGATTGCCAAGGTAGAGTTTAAGAAAGACAGAAATGTGGCATTGTCACTCTCTAACAATCAGATTACCGAAATCAAAGGAAACGAATTAGTAATTGGTTCGGGTTACCGTTTTGACGATGTAAAATTGCCTTTCAAAATTAATGGTGAGAACCCTGTAAGTAACCTGAACTTAAGGGTAGACGTGTCTATCAGAAGCAATAAGACGATCACCAGAAAGATCATTGAAAACCAAAACCAGGTAACAGCGGGGCAGCGACTAGTGTCTATTAAGTCTACGGCAGATTATCAATTAGGAAAGTCCCTTAGCGTAAGGGCGTATTTCGATCGAATCGTTACCAATCCGTTTATTTCTACAGCCTTCCCGACTGCTAATACAAATGCTGGGTTGGCGTTGAGGTTTACGCTATAGATGACACCTCCTTTATTCAGGTGGGTAAGTTTCATTTACTACTAAAGGAAAATGTTATCCCAATAGACTTTTTGCTATTTTTATCCGGCTTCTTTTGAGGCACTAAATTTTAATGTAGATGAACGTACCAGCAGATTTGAAATACACTAACGATCATGAATGGATCAAAGTAGAAGGGGATATTGCCACAATAGGAATTACAGATTTCGCTCAGGGAGAGTTAGGAGATATTGTTTACGTGGAGATTGAAACCGTAGGAGAAACCCTGGATAAGGAAGAGGTTTTTGGAACAGTGGAAGCCGTTAAAACCGTGTCCGATTTGTACATGCCTGTAAGCGGAGAGGTATTGGAGTTCAACGAGGATTTGGAGTCTAACCCGGAGAAAGTCAATGAGGATGCTTACGGAGCCGGATGGATGATCAAAGTAAAATTGTCTGATACTTCCGAATTGGATGATTTGTTGGATGCCGAAGCCTATCAGGGCGTAATTGGGTAAGTCGTGAGGCATTTCTGGTTCCCGGGATTCTGGGCGCTGTCTATTTTGTTTTTGTGTACTCTGGGAACAGAAGATTTACCTTCTGTTGGTTTTCTTGACTTTTTAAGCTTTGATAAGCTTGCCCACACCTTCATGTTTGGGGTGCTGGCGTTGTCTTGTCTGGTGGCATTTCGTCGACAGTCTGTTTCGGCAACATTGAGAAGAAGAGCGTTGGTAGCTGCAGCGATGGGGTCATTTGGTTTCGGAATCGCGATTGAATTACTTCAATTTTTGCTGTCCACCGGAAGATCAGCCGAATTCCAGGATATGCTTGCAAATACGCTCGGATGTGTGCTCGGAATATATTTTTTTCGATTCGTTTATGGAAAAAAGCTTTTTCGTGCATCATAATCATGAAAACTGCGTTTAAGTATATAGCAACGGTAATGCAGAGAAGAAAATTTGTGTTAATTTAGCGTAAGGAAAGAATGTTATGGAATTAAAGAAGAATCCAGAATCAAACATTGATACGTTCGTTTATCGAGCTGGTTATGTTTTAATCGGTTTGTTAGTGGCGTTATCAATACTGCTGGCATCTCTTGAGTTGAAGTCGGGAGAGTTGCCTTTGCCACCACTGGCACAGTTCGAAGAGGATGGAATGGAAGACGAGGTGGTTGAAGAAATGATCTTTAACAGCACACCCCCTCCACCACCCCCACCCCCACCACCCCCACCGCCACCACCTACTGTAGTTGTAGATGTGGAGGAGGTTGATGATGACGAGGAAGAAGATGATGTATCGCTTGCGGTACCTGATACGCTTCCCGATGTGGTAGAAGTATTCGAAGATGAGCCGGATATCGTTGTAGATGAAATCATGGACATCGTAGAAGAAAAAGCAACTTACCCGGGTGGTCAGGCTGCCCTAATGGAGTGGCTGAGAAACAACATCGAGTATCCTGAGATTTGTGCAGAGTCAGGAATTCAGGGACGAGTATTCGTACAGTTCGTAGTAGAGAAAGATGGTACAATTACCGATGTTGAGGCGATTGGGAAGTCTCCGCACAAAGCGCTTGAGAAAGAAGCGGTAAAACGAGTAAAATTAATCCCTGGAAAATGGACTCCAGGTAAGAACAATGGGGTTGCCGTACGAAGCCGTTTTAAACTTCCGGTGATGTTCCGATTGAAATAAAATTAGACGAAAGTCAGTAAGCCCATTCTCAATGAGAACGGGCTTTTTTTATGCCTGATAATTGGTTGGGCCGTATGGAATCGCCAGGTTGTTTTCATCCAATGATAAACAACCTAACATGAGAGCAAAAAAGAACTCCGAAGCTGACCTAAATACAACCAGAAAGCGTATTGGCTATACCACGGTTGGACTTATCGCCGCATTGTCTATTACCCTACTCGGCTTTGAGTGGAGAAAAGGAGAAATCGCTTTACCCGAATTGCAGACATTCAATAAGGAATCATTGGGAGGAGAAACAGTAACCGATCACGGATTAAGACCACCCAAAGCGCCCGAACCTCCTAAACCACCACCACCTGTAAAACCACCTGTAGATAGTTTTATCATAGTCGCTGATACGGCTATAGAATCCGACGTAACCTTTGCCTTTAGCTTAGACTCTATAATCGAATGGAGTGAACCTGAACCGGAAATCGTGCTCGACAATAATCGTGGAGAGCCGGTAAAGACGGTGTCCAGAAAAGCCGAATATGAATGTGGTGGAGAAAAGGAAATTAAGGACTGGCTATCGCAGAATATTTCTTATCCGCAGATTGCGGCGTATGCTAATATGGAAGGGAGGGTGTTCGTTCAGTTTGTGGTGGAAATGGATGGCTCTATCAGCAATGTCAAAGCTATTGGTAAAGTGCCCCATCCATCACTTGCCAAAGAAGCAGTAGATAAAGTAAAGAAGCTACCATGTTTATGGAAACCCGGAGAACTAAACGGGGTGGAGGTACGGAGCTATTTCAAACTGCCGGTACTATTCCGACTGAATTAAGAAAAAATTTATGGAATGTGCATCGAGTATTCATCATAATAACAGAACCTAAAACCAGAAAGTCTGGTGAAGACTTAAAGGAGTAAACAATATAAAATGAAAGCAAAGAAGAATCCAGAGGCGAATATTAACACCACACGTAAGCGAATTGGTTTTGTTGGAGTTGGTGCGTTGTTGGCATTGTCCATAACCCTGCTTGGGTTTGAATGGAGAGTAGGAGAAATTCCACTACCGGAACTTGCCGAGTATCAGGACAGAATGGAAGATGAAATTGTACAGGAGATGAGAATATTTAATCCTCCTACACCTCCGCCCCCACCGCCCCCACCGCCACCGCCCCCTCCAGCTGACGTCAAGGCCGTAGATGATACTATTCCAGAAGCCGACATTGACCTTAATATCAACGAGGACAGTGTGATTACATTCATACCGTGGGAAGAAGAGGACACAACAATATTTATTGTGGATTCGGTCGCGGAAATAGTTCAGGAAAAAGCACAATATCCGGGAGGCCACAAGGCGCTGATGAAATGGCTCAGTGAAAACATTGAGTATCCTGAGATGTGTGCCGACATTGGTGCTCAGGGAAGAGTGTTTGTACAGTTTGTAGTGGAAAAAGACGGGACAATTAGTGGGGTGGAAACCATTGGTGAAAAGCCACAATGTAGCGGGCTCGCCAAAGAGGCTGTTAGGCAAGTGAAGAGAATTCCAGGTAAATGGAAGCCAGGAAAGAACAATGGTAAACCGGTAAGAAGTTACTTCAAATTACCAGTTATGTTCAGGCTTGGTAATAACCGATAAGTGGTTTCAGCAGTGCCACCGGCGCACTGAAACCAATCAGTAAAATTCGACGTTCCGTGCCCGTGGGCACGGAACTATATTATCATTCCGGCCCCAACAGTGTTGTTCGTTCCTTCATCAATCAGAATGAAACTACCGGTGTGTCTGTTTCGGCTGTAACGGTCTATAAAGAGAGGCTGAGTAGTGCGCAGGGTTACTCTGGCTATATCGTTCATCTGAATGTGCTTGTCTTGTTCATCACGGTGAAGCGTGTTGATATCAACCTTATACCGAACTTCTTTTACCAAACAGCGAGCATCTCTTGAGGTATGCTTAATGGCATATTTTCCATTAGGAACCAGTGGTTGGTCTCCCATCCAGCAAATCATTGCCTCAATGGATTGTTCTTGAGTGGGGGAGTTATTTTCTCTAACAATCATATCGCCTCGCGAAATGTCGATTTCATCTTCTAAAGTCATGCAAACACTCATTGGAGCGTATGCTTCCTTAATAGCCCCATCCATGGTGTCAATAGACTTAATTTTAGAGGTAAAGCCTGAAGGTAAAACCATCACTTCGTCGCCAGGCTTAAACACACCACCCGCAACCCGACCGGCATATCCTCTGTAATCTGGGTGTTCCGTGGTTTGTGGCCGAACAACATATTGCACCGGAAAACGGCAATCAATATGGTTTTCATCACCTGCAATGTGTACATTCTCCAAGGTGTGCAGTAGGGTGGAGCCCTCGTACCAACTCATAGGTTCAGATCGATTAACAACATTGTCTCCTTTTAGGGCACTAATGGGTATAAAACGAATGTCCTGAATATCCAGCTTGGAGCTAAAAGCCTGAAGATCAGACCTAATCTCGTCAAATCGTGACTTGTCGTAACCAACCAGATCCATCTTATTGATACAGTACACAATATGAGGAATACCCAGAAGAGAGGCAATAAACGAATGGCGTTTAGTTTGTTCAACGATTCCGTGTCTTGCATCAATCAGAATAATAGCCAGATTAGCTGTTGAAGCTCCCGTAACCATGTTTCTGGTATACTGAATATGTCCGGGGGTATCAGCAATAATAAACTTCCGTTTTGGAGTGGCAAAGTAACGGTAGGCCACGTCAATTGTAATACCCTGTTCACGTTCAGCTCTAAGGCCATCAGTAAGTAAAGCCAGGTTTACGTTTGAATCTCCTGATTTAGCACTGGCTTTCTCAATTGCCTCCATTTGATCCTCAAAAATTGACTTCGAATCATATAGGAGCCTCCCGATTAACGTGCTTTTTCCATCATCTACGCTACCTGCGGTAGTAAACCGCAGCAGATCCATGTCTAAGTATGCTTTTGTATCCATTATTCTTTTTCTAACCGTTACATTCTCTCCTTCGTCAAGCTCAGGATGACAATGTAACTTGACTTATGGTGTGGTATTGTATAAATGTTGTAATCTCAACGCTCTTTTCAGTTCTATGGCTCGCCGATATCAACTTGTTGAATTTTCTTTACTGTCGCTTTTCTACTCCCTCAGGTCCCTCAGCATTTGTCATCCTGAGCTTGACGAAGGGTGCAAATGCTAAAAATACCCTTGCTTTTTTCGGTCTTCCATAGCTGCCTCAGACCTTTTGTCATCAGCTCTACCGCCTCGTTCAGTAACTCTGGAAGATGCAACTTCTTCAATGATATCTTCTATTGTTGAAGCATTTGAAAGTACCGCTCCCGTGCAAGTCGCATCCCCAATTGTCCTAAAACGCACGGTACGCTCTTCTACCACTTCACTTTCCTTCATGTTTATGTAATCCGTTTTTGCCAGAAACGTTCCATCTCTGTCAAATACTTCACGTTGGTGTGAGAAGTATAATGAAGGCAACTCAATATTTTCGTGCAAGATATATTGCCAAATATCCATCTCGGTCCAGTTGGATATAGGGAAAGCTCTGAAGTGCTCTCCCACGTGCTTCCTCCCATTGAACAGATTCCACAACTCAGGTCGTTGGTTCTTCGGATCCCACTGCCCGAAATCGTCACGGTGGGAAAAGAATCGCTCCTTAGCCCTGGCCTTTTCCTCGTCTCTTCGCGCTCCACCCATTGCGCAATCAAACTTATGTTGTTCGATACCTTCAAGCAGAGCCACCGTTTGTAAGCCGTTTCGGCTGGCATTGTACCCGGTTTCTTCTATCACTTTTCCCTGATCAATAGCATCTTGAACCGATGCCACAATCAAGCGAGTTCCGGTTTGCTCCATCAATCTATCTCTGAATTCTATAGTTTCCGGGAAATTATGGCCTGTATCCACATGCATAAGCGGAAAAGGAACTTTTGCCGGCCAAAATGCCTTTCTGGCAAGATGGAAACAAACAATTGAGTCTTTCCCGCCAGAGAAAAGCAGTACAGGATTTTCAAATTGTGATGCCACCTCTCTCAGAACATAGATAGACTCTGCTTCTAATTCTCTTAAATGCGTTAAACTGTATGAACTCATTTTTACGCCGGTTTTATTTTATCAATAACTGCGTCGAATAACGTTTGCGCGCACTTTTCAACGCTGGTATTTTCAGTTAAAATTTCTATATAATCTTCTTCCGGGGACTCGAAGGGAGCGCTAATTCCTGTGAAATTAGGAATATCACCCATTCGTGCTTTTTCGTACAGGCCTTTTACGTCACGCCGTTCACATACCTCGAGTGGCGTATTTATAAATACCTCGAAAAAATCCTGTTCCCCTACAATTTGCCTGGCCAAAGCTCTGATTTTCTTTGTGGGACTTACAAAACTGCAGATTACGATGGTTCCATTATCTAGAAACAACCTGGACACTTCTGCAATCCTTCGAATATTCTCGGATCTGTCTTCTTCTGTAAAACCTAAATTACTGTTGATCCCCGTTCTTACATTGTCCCCATCTAACAACTTGGAAAGGAATCCGTCCTGATGAAATTTTCGCTCCAGCGCCTTGGCGATGGTCGTTTTGCCCGATCCCGAAAGGCCAGTTAACCAAATAACAATGCCACGTTGCTTAAGCAATACTTCTTTGTCTTGCCGGGTTAGTATTTCATCGAATACAGAGTAGATATTTCTTCCCTCGTCTTTCATTTGGCTTGTAAATGTACTTCAAATAATAATTTTTATGTACTGAAGAAAGTCGGGTTGTCCTGCCCCACCGGATTAGCTATATTTGTGTTTCCGCTTTTGAGAAGTAAATTATGCTCAAAAAGCGGATCAAAAAACGTTTATGGGAAAATCGAAAGCACGTACCCTGCCTGACTTCAGATTATCTCCCAGAGTAGACCAGGTTGGTATTGGTGATCGAATTGATCGGATCACCAAAAGAAGCATTAAGAAGGAATCAAAGATTCAGGGCTTGAAAATGGTTCTGAATATGATTGACCTGACTACTTTGGAAGGAGCTGATACGATTGGGAAAGTGACGCAATTGTGTAATAAGGCTAAACATCTTCATATTAGTAACCCTGACCTACCAACGGTTGCGGCAGTTTGTGTGTATCCTAATTTTGTGGAGCAGGCAAAACAGGAAGTTAAGGGAACAGGGATCAAAGTTGCTGCTGTAGCAACAGCCTTTCCTGCGGGGCAGTCGAGCAGGGCAGTAAAAATTGCGGACACCAAATTAGCAGTAGATTCAGGAGCTGATGAAGTGGATATGGTAATTTCGAGAGGTCGCTTCCTTCAGGGAGAATACAACTACGTTTTTGATGAAATTGCCGCTGTAAAAGAGGTCTGTGGAAAGGCCCGGCTAAAAGTTATTCTCGAAACCGGTGAGCTTGGTTCGCTTGATAAGGTCAGACGCGCAAGTGATATTGCTATGTGCGCAGGAGCGGACTTTATCAAGACATCAACTGGTAAGATTAAACCAGCTGCCACGCTACCGGTTACTTTGGTAATGCTTGAAGCCATCCGGGACCATTTTTATGAATCGGGAGTCATGGTGGGGATGAAACCGGCCGGAGGAATTTCTAATTCAAAACTCGCTTTACAGTACCTGATGCTGGTTAAAGAAACCCTTGGTGATGCCTGGCTGGATAATCATTGGTTTCGCTATGGGGCTAGTAGTTTGGCTAATGACGTGCTAATGCAAATCGAAAAGCAGAGAACAGGTGTTTATCAGTCTAAAGACTATTTCTCAAAAGATTAATTAAATGGGAGAACCAACATTACAATTTGATACAAAATGGGATTTGGCTCCGGCGCCGGAAAGTACTTCCCATGTACATATTAAAGACAATTACGACCTGTTTATCGGTGGTAAATGGATAAAGCCGGATTCCAAAAAATATTTTGACTCTATCAACCCGGCTACTGAGGAGGTGCTCTGTAAAGTAGCCGAAGCAAATGAAAAGGATGTAGACAAGGCGGTAAGGGCGGCACGAAAAGCATACAATGACGTATGGTCCAAAATGCCTGCTGGTGAAAGGGGAAAGTACATCTATCGGATTGCCAGATTGATTCAGGAGCGTGCCAGGGAGTTTGCAGTTATCGAATCAATGGATGGCGGGAAAGCCATTCGTGAGTCGAGAGATGTAGATGTTCCGTTAGCCGCAGGTCATTTCTTTTATTATGCGGGCTGGGCCGATAAGCTTCAATACGCTTTCCCAAACCGAAATCCCCAATCGTTGGGTGTTGCCGGACAGGTAATTCCATGGAACTTTCCGCTTTTGATGGCGGCCTGGAAGATTGCGCCAGCTCTGGCAACCGGAAATACCGTAGTAATAAAGTCGGCTGAAACCACGCCACTCACTTTGTATAAGTTGGCTGAAGTGATTGAAGACGCCGGAGTGCCTGCAGGTGTGGTTAACATACTTTCGGGAGCCGGAGCTACGGGAGCGGCTATCGTTAATCACCCGGATATCAATAAAATTGCATTTACAGGTTCAACCGGTGTTGGTAAGATTATTCAAAAGGCCATTGCGGGGACTGACAAAAAAGCAACTCTGGAACTAGGGGGTAAGGCCGCTAATATCATTTTTGAGGATGCACCTTTAGACCAGGCGGTAGAAGGAATTATCAACGGGATTTATTTCAATCAGGGACATGTTTGCTGCGCCGGATCTCGTCTCTTTATCGAGGAATCGGTTAAGGACTTAGTGCTCCGGAAGCTAAAAGACCGCATGGAAGCTTTAGTTGTGGGCGATCCGCTGGATAAGAATACAGACATTGGAGCAATTAATTCAAAAGAGCAACTAAGTACCATTAAGAAGTATTTAAAAGCAGGTAAGGACGAAGGAGCAACCATGTATCAGAATTCTTGCGCATTGCCCAAGAAAGGATATTGGTGTCGTCCTACTTTATTTACCGATGTGTCCCAGTCCAGTAGAATAGTTCAGGAAGAGATTTTTGGCCCGGTTTTGGCCGTTCAAACATTTAGAACGATCGATGAGGTCATTTCCAAAGCAAACAATACTCCGTACGGCCTTTCAGCAGGGGTGTGGACAGATAAAGGGTCAAAGATATTTAACCTAACCTCGCAAATGCGTGCCGGCGTGGTGTGGGCAAACACTTACAATAAATTTGACCCGACTTCCCCATTTGGTGGCTATAAGGAAAGTGGCTTCGGCAGAGAAGGAGGGTTACACGGGCTAAAACCATATTTAAAGTTCTAAGAGATGGACAGAGTGGAAGTTTTGAAAACGTACAAAATATATATAGGTGGCGCCTTCCCAAGAACAGAATCGGGCAGGTATTATACGCCAAAAGTTGGGAAAAAGCCTATTGGAAATATCTGTCTGTCTTCGCGAAAAGATGTCAGAAACGCTGTAGTTGCCGCACGCGGTGCGGTGGGGAAATGGGCGGGGAAATCCGCACACAACCGAAGTCAGGTTCTGTACAGAATAGCTGAAATGCTTGAAGGAAGAAAGGTACAATTCGTTGAAGAATTGGTGTTCCAGGGAGCAAGCAAGGGTGACGCGGAAAAGGAGGTTTACACTTCGATAGATAGAATTATCTACTACGCTGGTTGGTGCGATAAATTCACGCAGGTGTTTAGTTCCGTTAATCCAGTTGCAAGTTCGCACTTTAACTTTACGGCTCCTGAGCCAACAGGTGTTGTTTCTGTTGTGGCTCCTGAGGACACATCTCTGATTGGTTTGGTGTCAGCGGTCATTCCAGTTATTGCGGGAGGAAATACTTGCGTAGTGTTGGCTTCGGAAAATTTACCCTTGTGTGCCATTACTTTTGCGGAGGTATTAAATTCTTCCGATGTCCCAGGCGGAACCGTCAATATAATTACTGGGAAGAGGGATGAGTTGTTGATTCACATGGCATCACACATGGATGTTAATGGGTTCCTTTATTGTGCGGGAGATACCGCGGAATTGAAAGAGATTCAGCTGCAGGCTGTGGAGAATTTGAAGCGGGTGTCAGTGAAAGACTATTCAAAACCTATGGATGAGGCTCACAACAACCCCTATAGCATTGACGACTTTGTTGAAATGAAAACAACCTGGCATCCAATTGAAAAAATTGCCGGGGCTGGAAGCGGTTACTAGAACTATTCAGCGAATAGCAAAAATTGATAATTTGGTCGGCCGTTAGCATTTGCTGCGGACTAAACCAAATATCAATGGATCAAAGAACGAAGGTCTCGGCCAAAAGACATATTGCAAAAACGGTTACCTGGAGAGTAATTGCGTCTGGAACGACGTTTATTTTAGCGTATTTATTTTTTAAGGATTCCGAATCTGCCCTGCCCAAGGCAGGAAGTGTGGCGGCGGCAGAAACCGTTATTAAGATGGCACTATACTACTTTCATGAACGACTATGGTACCGATCTAGTTTTGGACTAACTAGAGATGAAAACTCCGACGACAATGAATCTAAATGAGTTGAAGACATTAGCTGAGAAAGCGGCTATTCTGGGAGGAAACGAGATATTGGATGTGTATGATGGTTCCAATGATTTCGGCATTGAACATAAATCGGATGATTCGCCACTTACCATTGCCGATAAACGAGCGCATGAGGCGATAGTGTCCGTTTTGCAAGCCACCGGAATACCTATTCTTAGCGAAGAGGGCAAGGAAATTCCTTTTGAACAACGCAAAAACTGGACGAGACTTTGGATTGTAGATCCACTGGATGGGACGAAGGAATTCATCAAGCGCAATGGAGAGTTTACCGTAAACATTGCGTTGATTGAGAAGGGCAAGCCAATACTGGGTGTGATTTATGTGC
Organism: Parvicellaceae bacterium; assembly: GCA_965267315.1. GTDB lineage: Bacteria > Bacteroidota > Bacteroidia > Flavobacteriales_D > Parvicellaceae. The sequence goes on along the minus strand of OZ253949.1, from coordinate 433,200 downwards.
CGGTAAAGAAATGGTTGTACAGCGGCGTTGTTGGAGAAGGAGCAGTAAAAAAAGAAGGTGAATTGACTGCGAGTTTACCGCTAGCTGGGAAACAGCGCCCATATACCGCCGTAGGTAGTCGTTCTCATATGTCTCCTGAAACAGAAGCTTATTTCAGTGAACTGAGGGAAAAACACGGAGAGATAGAAGTTGTTTCGATGGGTAGCTCATTAAAAATTTGTTTGGTTGCTGAAGGCACAGCCGATGTTTACCCGCGATTTGCACCAACGATGGAATGGGATACGGCAGCGGGCCATGCAATCGCCAGGGCTGCAGGTAAATCATTAATTGATTACACAACCGGGGAGGAAATGGTTTACAACCGGGAACAGCTGCTGAATAATTGGTTTCTCGTGTCCTAAGCCTTAGTTGTAAAAGTTCGCCTTATTTCTCGCCGAACATGAAGTTAATCCCGAAGTCGAAATCCAAAGACGTATTCTTAAATCCGTTCTTATGTATTTCTGTTAGTCCATGCTGATAGAGTAAATCGAATCCCAGGGAAACCCTTTTTCCAAGGGCGAAATCCAACCCTCCACCATACGTCAATCCAAAATCAAATGTATTGAAGTCGGTGAAGGCGGGAGCAGTTACAGGAACTTTTGCGCCTGTAGAATCTGTATAGAAGGCTTCGTTGTTCGTTAGAAAGGCAAAATAAGGGCCAAAATTCAAATCAAATTTCAATCGGTTTCCAAACCCTGCATGAAGGAACATTGGAATGTCGAAATAATCCAGATTTTGTGTGATGTTCTGCTCGCCGGAAGCAGATTCCAGATCATATCCGTTTACGGTCCACCCTTTGTCTTCAAAATCAAAGTCGGTTTTTAGTGCGAGCCATCGGTTAAAGTGGTAAGCGATAGTTAATCCATATAATCGGCCAATATTTTCTTCTACCGTACCAGCTGTATCGGACACTCCATTTACACCTGTAATATTAATACCACCGTTTATTCCAATTTCCCACTTGTAGTGAGTCCACGTATCCTTAAGTGCTGACTTGTCTACTGATTCAGTTTGGCTTTGGACGAATACCGGAATTAACAGCAGGGCGAATAAAATCCTTTTCATGATGAGCGTGTAAAACGTTCGAAAATAAGCACACCCAAATATTCGGCCAAGAAAAATGCGTACTTAATTGAGGAGGGGTAAAGGGCCCGGCGTTAAATAACGAACTGAATCAATACGAGCCGGACCCGGGTGCAGGGATATTACAAGTTATTCGTGGACTCTGGACCTGTACATTTCCTTTTGCAGTTGCGTTAGCGGTAGACTCAATCTCGATTCGAAGTCCCATTTAGATATGTTCGTCATCCTTTTCCCCATTTGATAAGCAGACCGGTACAATGGTAGTTTCTCCGGAACGATGGTAGTTCCAAGGAGAATGGTTATATAACTGTAAATGGATTTTTTACCACTTGCCACAAGGCAATATTGCATCGATATTTCCTCCGGAACTGAAGTTCCGGTTTCAGTTAGCACGTGGTATACGTCGTGAGACTCTAATTTGGATTGAATGTCAAATCCGTGATTCTTTAGAAATACGTAGAGTGCCTTGCCTAAACTTTTATCAGGGTACAACACCAACTCAGACTGAGTTATCCGCCATGGTTTGGTTTTGCCCTTAAACAGAGGGCGGTAAACCATTACGGAGATTTCGAACAGACGCTTAAGTAAGAGATGTCTCAGTTTTTCAAAAGGAAGTTTCATTTTAAAAGTACTTTGAAAAACAAAGTAAATGATTTGTGTCTATCTATTACCAGGATTTTGATTATTTAACAAACCGGCACTATTAACCGTTCTGTATTGAACCACAATAAGCCGCTTGTCATCATTTATTTATTGTCATCTAGCTGGGGAATGTTAATTTTACAGGCTACACAATAGTATATGAAAAAGGCACTCATAACAGGAGTTACAGGACAAGATGGTGCATACCTGGCAGAACTACTTCTTGAAAAGGGATATGAAGTTCACGGGATAAAGAGGAGGACATCGCTTTTTAACACAGATAGAATTGATCATTTGTACAAGGATCTTCATGAAGATGGAGTGAAATTTATGCTCCACTATGGAGATTTGACCGACTCCACGAATCTTATCAGAATAATTCAGGAAGTACAACCCGATGAGATTTACAATTTGGCTGCACAATCGCACGTAAAGGTTTCTTTTGAAACACCAGAATATACTGCTAATTCTGATGCTTTGGGAACACTTCGTATTCTAGAGGCGATAAAAATATTAGGTCTGGAAAAGAAGACCAAATTTTACCAGGCATCCACCTCTGAGTTGTATGGGATGGTGCAAGAGATTCCGCAAAAGGAAACGACACCGTTTTATCCAAGGAGTCCTTATGGAGTGGCTAAACTATACGCGTTCTGGATTACCAAGAATTACAGGGAAGCATATGGGATTTTTGCCTCCAACGGGATTCTATTCAATCATGAGTCACCATTGAGAGGCGAAACATTTGTAACCAGAAAAATTACCAGAGCAGCGTGTAGAATTTCTCTTGGATTACAGAAGAAGTTGTTCCTCGGGAATTTAGATGCCAAACGTGACTGGGGGCATGCAAAAGACTATGTTGAAGGGATGTGGCGTATTCTGCAGCATAATGTGGCCGATGATTTTGTTTTGGCTACTGGTGTTACCGTTACTGTAAGAGATTTTGTTGATCTCGCCTTCGCGGAAGTAGATATTCAGCTGGAATGGAAAGGAGAAGGTATCAACGAAAAGGGGATTAACAAGGCCAATGGAGAAGTGCTGGTAGAGGTTGATCCGAAATATTTCAGACCAACAGAGGTAGATCTTTTGGTTGGAGACCCTACGAAGGCCAGGGAGGAGTTAGGCTGGGAGCATAAGTACGATTTAAATGCCCTTGTGAAAGACATGATGGCCGCTGATCTGAAACTTTTCAAAAAAGACAAGTATTTGTTGGATGGTGGCCACAAGGTAATGCGTTATCATGAATAAGTCAGACAAGATATTTGTGGCAGGCCACCGAGGAATGGTTGGATCAGCCATTGTTCGCAGGCTTACCAAAGCAGGATTTACAAACATTCTGACCAGAACGTCGGCTGAGTTAGACTTAAGGAACCAGGCCGCGGTTGAAGGGTTCTTTAAGGATCAACAACCCGACTATGTTTTCCTTGCAGCGGCAAAAGTTGGTGGAATTCATGCTAACAACGTATACAGAGCAGAATTCATTTACGATAATCTGATGATACAGGCAAATGTGATTCATCAGTCTTACGTGAATAATGTGAAGAAACTGCTATTTCTTGGCTCATCGTGTATCTATCCAAAACTCGCACCACAACCTTTACGTGAAGACTCGCTACTGTCCGGTTTTTTAGAGCCAACCAATGAACCTTACGCGATCGCTAAGATTGCCGGGATTAAGATGTGCGAGGCCTACCGCGATCAGTACGATTGTGATTTCATTTCGGCAATGCCTACCAATTTATACGGGCCAAATGACAATTACGATTTAGCCAATTCTCATGTCCTTCCAGCGCTCATTCGTAAGTTTCACGAAGCAAAAGAAAATGATTCGCCATTTGTTGAAATTTGGGGAACAGGCACGCCGAAACGAGAATTCTTACACGTCGACGATTTAGCAGAAGCCTGTGTTTTCTTGATGGACAATTACTCTGGAAAGGACTTTGTAAACATAGGCAGCGGTGTTGATTTGAGTATCAAAGAACTGGCTCTGTTAATTAAGGGAGTAGTTGGTTTTCAGGGAGACCTTAAGTTTGATGCAACCAAACCCGATGGCACTCCACGCAAATTAATGGACGTCTCCAGAATCAATGGTCTGGGCTGGAAACACCAAATCGAACTTCAGGAAGGAATTTCGGCGGTTTACGCAGACTTATTAAAGACGAATCACCTCGCACAATTGGTATAATTGGTTGACACATATCTTTAGAATAGCGCCATTTTTCATAGCTGCCACCATGTGGGGCCAAACCAAGAATTTACCGCTTAACCATGAGTTGAATTATCAGATTCAGCAATTATTGTTTACAAAGGATACCCTTGCTCATGGTTCGCTCCGGCCATTAGTCGAATCAATGCATGGGATTAATAAGGCTCCGCTGGTTCACGTAGATTCAGGGTTGTACTATTACGAGTTCACGCAAAAGCTGTGGAAAGAGAATTTATTCACGCTCAAGGGAGAAGACTACAAATTAACTGTGGACCCGCTAGGTAATTTTCGGGGAGGTCATGATATTAGTGATACGCTGAGAATAATGTTTCGTAACTCTCGGGCAATTAGGGTACAGGGAGATTTGGGTTCAAATTTTTCTTTCGAGACGTTTTTCTATGAAAATCAGGCAAAGATGCCACGATACATTGATTTGTATTCTAGTACTAATGGGATAATGCCGGGAGAGGGAAGAGCGAAACGTGCCGCCGCCGATATTATTGACTTTGGTTATACAATGGGCTACATTTCCTACAGTCCAAATGAAAACTGGAATTTTCAGCTGGGTCACGGCAAACAGTTTCTTGGAAATGGCTACCGGAGTATGTTACTTTCTGACGTAGCATTCAACTATCCTTACATACGGAGTACCTGGAATTTTGGGGATGGTAAGTTCCAGTATTCAGCTACTTATGCACAACTGAGCACTCTGGACAGGTTGCCTGCTTCCTCCACGCCCGAGGCTACATTCAAAAGAAAGTTCGGCAACTTCCATTATCTGTCCTACCGCCCGAGCCGAAAACTCGAAGTGGGTTTATTTGAAGGAGCGACCTTTCAGCAGTATGTGGAAGAGGAGGGGACAGTCCCATTACATTTTTCGGCCTACTCACCAATTATCGGGACTCACCTAGGTTTTAATGGTTTCGAATCGACAACGAATACAGTGATTGGCCTGAACCTTTCGTACAACCTATTTCAAGAAGTCCAGTTATATGGGCAGCTGGCTATGGACAACCCGGCAGAATCCAAATTGGCATGCCAGGCAGGCGTAAAGGCCACCAATGCTTTTGGTGTAAGGCAATTATATCTTCAGGCTGAGTTCAACCAGGCTTTGGCCAATACCTATACCATGGGTCAGGCAGATATTGTACAAAGCTGGAGCCACATGGGGCAGCCCCTGGCGCATCCTCTGGGCGCAAACTTTATGGAGATTGTAGGAATAGCCTATTATGAGCAACAAAAGTTCTATGGTCAGTTAAAGTTCAATTCTGCAGTAGTCAAAAGCACAGGAGAAGGATATTCGAATGACTTGCTATTCCCCGACGAACTTCCTGAAGGTGAAGAGTTGCAGAGTTATAGATTGACTGTGAATGTTCAGGAATTACAGGTGGGCCATAGATTGAATGTAAAGACCAATATGACCGGATTTGTTGGGGTAAGAAATCGAGTATATGCTGGTAGAGATAATGTGACCAATTCTACTTTTATCTTTGTAGGCATCAGAACCAATCTGAACAACCTGTATTACGATTTTTAATGGGAGAAAATACGATCATATTCGGGTTTATAACAGCATTCTTCATTGTATTGTTGGCTACTCCATCATTAATCAAGGTGGCCAAGCTGAAACATCTGGTGGATGAGCCAGGCGATGACCGCAAAATTCATAGAAGAAGTATCCCAACAATCGGCGGTATTATCATATTTGGTTCAGTACTGTTCTCTTACGCACTGTGGTATCCCGAAAGTTATTCTATGCAGGATGTCGACACTAGTGTTTCAGACAAACGCTACTACATCGAAACTTCGCTTACTACTTTTAAATACCTCACGGCGTGTTTGATCCTTTTGTTTTTCGTTGGGGTGAAAGATGACATTATTGGAACGGCTCCCCTTAAGAAGTTGATTGCACACATACTTGTTGGGTTCATTCTTGTGATGATGGGAGACATAAAAATTGAGGGAATGCATGGCATTTTTGGAATTGGCGATTTTGCTGAAGCCTGGCAAGGTGTGCTGCTATCCGTTTTTGTCTATATAGTCATTGTAAATGCCTACAACCTGATAGATGGAGTAGATGGATTGGCGGCTGGCATAGGGCTCATCAATTCAGGAATGTTCGCTGGTTGGTTCTATTACACAGGCAATATTCCGTTGGCTTTGCTGGCAATGATTCTGGCCGGTGCGTTATTGGGCTTTCTCGTATTCAACTTCAATCCAGCAAAAATTTTTATGGGCGATTCAGGTTCTATGGTGATCGGAGCGATCATGTCGGTACTTGCCATTGAGATGATCAATGAAGATTACTCCAGAGTCCGTGAAACGATGGGTATTCTGTCAAAAATCCCTACTCCTGTATTTGCAATGTCGGTGTTAGTCTACCCTTTACTGGATACACTAAGGATTTTTGCTGTTAGGGCTATGAAGGGAAATTCACCGTTTTCTGCAGACAAGAATCACATTCATCACAAGCTAATAGCAGCCGGATTAAGTCATAAACAAACCGTTTTAATCCTGTACTTGTTCAATATTATAGTGGTTGCCGCAGCCGTATTGTTGGCGCAGAATAGTGCAACGATCAGCTTTTTTATTGCGGTTGGACTGGCTGTCGGGTTGGCTGGTTTGCTGCTGATAGTTTTTCGCAAGAAGAAAACCGCAACCAAGGCAAAGTCAAAACCCCAATGAGGATTTTAATGCTCATACTTGCGAGCCTTTGTGTGCATGTATACGGGCAATCATCGTTCGTTGGTAACATTCCAATGCATCGGTTTTATCAGCGAAACCTTTCCAAACACCTTATTCATAACGGAGGACATACCTCAATCAAACCCTATCTTTTTGATGACGTTGATGATACGCTGAATTTGGGTTTTAACAAGACCGGATACACCTCGGGGGAGGGTAAGATGCAACTCGGAGTACAACTGCTGAGCGACCTTGAGTTGGGAATCGATATAAACGAAACAAATAGTGGATTAGCCTATCGAGGAGGGGCAGGTGTAAGGGCAATGGCAACCGTTAGTAACCGTTTACACCTTAACGTCGACTACTTATATAATTATGTGGATGGCCCTTCTTATGTTGACTCAATGATGTCGCAATTGGGAGTCGACCCAGGTTTTGGCAGAGTAAGTCTTATGGGAGACGCGTTCGGCAGGCATCAGCTTCAGGGATATTTGCATTTCGATGCGGGTAAGTTTTTCTCTCTACAGGCAGGTAACGGGAAGCATTTTTTTGGAGATGGTTATCGCTCATTACTCCTGAGCGACGTTACCAATAACTATCCTTATTTCAAGATTACAACGAGCGTGTGGAAGGTAAAATATGTAAACCTGTTCACCAAAGGAAGGCATATATATGGAGTGGAAGACCAACCAGACCAGTTCAGCGGTAAGTTTACAGCGACCCATTATTTGGATTGGCAGGTTTCAAAACGAGTTAACCTGGCGTTGTTTGAGTCCATCGTGTGGCTACAGGAAGATACGCTGCTTCAGCGCGGTTACGACCTTAATTACATCAACCCAATTATTTTCTACCGTCCGGTTGAATTTCAACAAGGTTCGGCCGACAATGCAATAATGGGACTTAATTTAAGTGTTAACATTGGTAAGAAGACCAAGGCTTATGGGCAATTTGTGATTGACGAGTTTCTACTTGAAGAAGTAAAATCTGATAGTGGTTGGTGGGCGAACAAATATGGAGGTCAGATTGGCGTGAAAACTTATGATGTGATTGAAGGCCTGGATTTACAGACTGAGTTTAGCGCCGTACGACCCTACACGTTTACACACGGAACACCCGTTCAAAACTATGGGCACGACAATGGCTCTCTGGGGCACCCTTACGCGGCAAATTACTGGGAGTGGGTAAACCTAATTTCGTATCGTAGAAAGAAGTGGGTATTTGAAGAGCAATTTAATTTGGGAATGCATGGGGAAGACAGCATTCCTTCCATTGCATACGGGGGGAATATCTTCATTTCATACTCCAACCGTCCTGAAGATTATGGGCATTTTACGGGGCAGGGTTCGCGAACCATGATTGTTTATAATCACCTTAAAGCCTCATACCTGCTAAAGGAAAAAATGAATCTGTGGGCAGATATTGGATGGGTATATCGGGAGCGTAAAAGTGGATTGGCCTATCAGTCTAATCACTACATCTATATTGGTCTGAAAACCAATCTCTGGAATCGTTACAACGACTACTAGCGGATTATTAATCTTGAAAGAGGAATTACTACAATATTGTCAAAACTACGTTCAGGATCGAATCGACCGGTTTTCGGGAGCTATTGCGGAGGCTCAGTCTGGTGCCAATAACGAAACAAAAAGTAGTGCCGGGGATAAACACGAAACGGGGAGGGCAATGGCCCAGTTAGAAACAGAGAACAACTCCAGGCATTTAGCGGAAGCCAAAAAACTGAAGGGAGTATTGTCTCAAATTAACCCGGCAAAACAGTGTGATAAAGTAGAACTTGGAGCTTTGGTAGAAACAAGCAACGTCAACTTTTTTATTTCAGTTAGTGCTGGAAAGACCATTATCAAAGGGAAACCGCATTTTTTCATCTCTGCCTCTTCACCATTAGCGCAAGCTATGCTAGGTAAAAAGAGCGGAGACACGTACGTTATCAACGGCCAGGTAACTCAGATAGGAAATATCCTTTGAAATACTAGTGGTTTTTCACCTGCCGGATCAGTGTGCTATCACCATCCGTTTGGCAGCACCGCGAACACCATCAGATTCGATGTAATACAGGTACGATCCAAGTGCGTAGTTGGAAGTGTTCACTTCAACGGTTTTCGTCTGAGTTCTCAAATCAATTCGCTCAATTAGCTGGCCAACATTGTTTGTAATTACCAAATCTGCATTGTTAGCATTATCAGGCAATTTGTAAGTAATGTAAGTATGTCCGGAAGCAGGGTTGGGCATATTTTGACCAAGGGCGAAAGGATTTTGTAGTTCATTAACAGATACAGGTGCTTCTATTACGGAAACTTCAAAATCGTCAAAATAGAAACCATCCTCAGTAACCCAGTTATCACTAACCAGTCTGAACCTGAACTCAACAGTTTGTCCTAAATAATCACTCAGGTCAATTTCCTCTTGAACCCATGAATTTTGCGTGCCGTCCCACAACGGATTTCCAGCATCTTGATTGCCATTTCCTGCTTTTGTGTATTTCCCACATTGCGGAATCCAGGTGGAACCTCCGTCAACAGACGCTTGAAGCTGACAATAATCGTAACCTGCCTCAATATCCCACTTGGTCCAAAAAGTTAGTTGAGCGGAAATGGCATCACTAAGATCAACCGTTTGATCCAGGCGAATCGTGTTTACATCATTGTTGTTATAATCATTTCCTGCACCAGGCGAGTCGGTAATAGACGATGAAGGAGAGTAAAACTCCAAAGTTGTTGATGACCAATCCGAGCTGGTCCAGTTCCCCATAGATGAAGCATCATCAGCAAATATGATGGTTCCGTTACCGTATGTCTTAACAACGGTATCTGTTAAAGTAAACTGACCATTGTCCAGCGCAATCACATATTTAATTTCGTCACCCTCCTGAATGCCACCTGAAAGGGTATAAGCCACAGAGTCTTCGTCTACCTGAAGTAGAGTCATTGCGTTGTGGTTATTGCTTCCACCACTAAATGAGATGTTCGTAATTCCGGTAAGCGTTACTGTAAAGTTAGCGGGATCCTGTAAGCCCAGACGTTGAATGTTGTACTGGGCAAAACCAGTAAGGTCAGACCATAATGAAGGAGTCTGATCACTAACTGTGGCGTAGTTAGTAATCAGGTGTGCCCCTGTTAGATTCATGTACATCGTGCCCTGGCAAATACTTTCAATCTGGCTCGAAGCTGGCCAAAATGATGATCCTATTTCAGGAGTCATTGCGAAGATCTTGTCATGTGTAGAAGTTTCTGCGTACATCCAATCATCAGAATCTCCCGCCGCCGGATATAGATTGGCTGATAAGATATTGTTGAACCCGTTTTCTTCTACCATCATTCCTGAAATTGCCTGAAACGTAGCATCGTCGGCTGTTTGAATGTTGTCCCAACCAAAAGGGTAGAGCAACAAATCACCATGGGTGTGGGCATTTAGTGCCATTACAAAGTCATGTTGCTCACACAACCAGCGAATGGCATTGTTTTCCGGTTCTGAAAATGCGCTGGTACCCAGGTAATTATCCGCCCCAGGGTCGGTGCTAACCCCACTGGCTCCCCATTGATAAGAGTAGTTCCTGTTATTGTCAACTCCGTAATCTCCTCCGCCATTGTTTCTTCGGTTTTTTCTCCACATACCGCCACCGGAAGGGTCGTTTACAGAGTTGTACTCATATCCGTCAGGATTAATGATAGGAACGAAATAAAGTTCTGTGTTATCAAGAATAGCCGTTACCTCTGGATCCGTGCCGTAGTTTTCCAGCAAGTACCACATATAATAAATAAGTTGAGAAAGTGATGCTGGTTCACGCGCGTGATGGATCGCTGAGTACAGCATTTCGGGCTCTGCTTCATCTGTATTTGCGTTGTCTGACATACGAAACCAGTAGATTGGTCTGCCTTCATAAGTAGTATAAGTGCTTATAGGTGCCTTTGCGGTTATCAAATTTGGGTAAAGAGCCGCCATGTTATCCAAATGGGCGATGGCCTCTGTATACGTGAAAAACCCTCCCATAGAACCCAAACTCCAGTTGGAAGGTGTTTGGTAATCCGTAGTTCCGGAACCACCCGAACAGGTTAAGTTCTTGAAATCGGAGGTTTCTACCGAAAACCCTCCTTTGTTTTGATCCACGTAAAATTGTTTAACATCATCAATAAGAATTTCCACATCAAGGCCCATTCCCCTTGCTATATTGAGTTCGTTTTCGGAATAATCTGATTCGACGTAAACCCCCTGCTTGTGCGTGCCATGATCAACAACTACTCCGTTTTTTGCCAGCAAGAACAAGTCGCGAGGCTCGGTATAGAAGATCCTGGCCCGGCTATATTTCCACTCTCTTGCTTTGTCTAGTTCGTCAGAGTATACATAGCCGAAATCGGCATGCCCATGTTGGTAGTCATGGAAATCCAGATCACTCAATTCAATGCCGCTAAAAGCTTCCTGAGGAGCCAGATCCACCTCGTTCGTACCAGAAGGTGACGGCTGAGCGATTCCGAAAACACATAGAATAACGAGGGACACTGTAAAGAACAGTTTCATAAAAAGTTAGTTTACTTGATGCAGGCCTAATATAGTAAAGGTTTGGTGATCAAGTATAAGGAAAACGACCAACGGCGGTTATTTGCCGATTTTAGCGTCCCATTTAAAGGTGGAAATCAGATGGTCAATATCTGCCTTTAAATAATCAATTACCGGAGCAAGTGAGTCCGAATTTGGCTTTTGATTGAAGTAGAGTGCCCCCCTAAAATATTGATTTACACTATCAATGAGGTAAAATGAGTAGTTGCTCGCAACTTTCTCACCTTCAATTTCATACATCAGTCCGTATGTGTCGTTTTCAGGGTGGAGAAGTGGAACGGGTTCAATTTTTCTGGCCATTTCTTTATGCGTATAGGCCATTTCTCTGGCAAAATCTACGTGTGCGGCCAGGTTGGAATCTTTAATGTAAAAACAATGCAAAGTAGCATTGTACCAGCCAAACTGAAGATTGGCTTTCCATTGAGTGCCATCGGTTTCGGCGTTTGCGATGTTGCTATACCATGGGGTTTCAAAAGAAAATGGCGCCAGACTGTCGTGAATGGGCTCATATTTTTTTTCAGGAAAGTCGATTCTGAAATAGCCACGAGGACGAGGGTAGGAAGTGTCGTCGGATCCTCCCCAGATAAATGGGATGATGCCCCCTGCCAGTATAATTATGCCCAGCAAAAAAAACCACTTACTCTTTTTCTGCATTCTGTTCCTCCAGACTATTTATTTTCACCTTTACCTGTTTTATCCTTCTCGGATCTGATGCTTCGATGGTAAAAGTATAATCGGCGAAATGCACCTTCTCGTTTTTCATTAGAATTTTTCCGGCCTGTTCAATCAAAAAACCTGCTATGGTGTCCGATTCGCCTTTATTTTCCTCAAAATCGGTTCCTTCAATATTTAAGACTCTGTAAAGGTCATTCAATGGTGTTTTTCCTTCGAAAACATAGGTGGACTCATTAATTTTCGAGTACACGAGGTCGTCGTCATCAAACTCGTCGGAAATATCACCGATAATCTCTTCAATAATATCTTCGAGCGTTACGATTCCCGAGGACCCCCCGTACTCATCCACAACAATGGCTATATGCACTTTGCTGTCCTGAAATTCAGTTAGCAAGTCGTCGATTTTCTTGTTCTCAGGAACAAATACAGCGGGTCGGAGAATGTCTTCCCAAATAAAGCGATCCTTGTGCAAGTGAGGAATCAGGTCTTTAGCGTAGAGGATGCCGGAGATTGTGTCCAGGGTTTCCTTGTATACTGGAATTCTGGAATAACCGGCCTCTACTATGGTGTTGATGAGTTCTGGAAACGGGGTGCCTTCTTCAATTGCCACAACATCCAATCGCGGTTTCATGATTTGTTTCACATCCGTGTTTCCGAATTTCACAATTCCTTCAAGAATACGCTGTTCATCTTCCGAGCGTTCATTTTCATCCGTAATTTCCAGGGCGTGTTCCAGATCATCAACGGAAATATCACCAGCTCGCCGTTTCACGCGCCGGTCTATAAAAGAGGTTCCATTGATCAGGAGTATGGAAATGGGATAAAAAACCGTTCGTAAAACCAGCAAGGGGAAAGACATGGCTCGCGCCATTTTTAAAGCGTTGTTCGTAGCATAAACTTTTGGAATTACTTCGCCAATCAGTAAAATAATGAAGGTAACACCAGCAATATTTATTAGCCCGGCCACCCACAGTTCCATTTCCTCAAAATTCATCCACCTGTTTAGTGTATAAGTAGAAATGATCACGATGGCTACATTCACGAAGTTATTGGCGATTAGAATGGTAGCCAGAAGATCCTTCGGTCTGTTAATTTGACGGATAATACGATCGGACGTTTTTGATTTAGTTCGGCTTAGTTCGTCCAGGTCTCCTGGAGAGAGGCTGAAAAAGGCTACTTCGGATCCGGAAATAAGTGCCGAGCAGATTAACAGTAACAACATTACCAGCACGGAAATGCCAAGCCCAAATGAGAACGGGTTAAAAATGTCTAGTAATAAAAGGCCCTGATCGGGCATGATACTCTCAGGGTCCAAATTCAGAATGTTTCGTTAAACAAATTACAGACCGTGAAATCAGAACGGTAAGTCGTCATCATCGTCGTTTGCAATAAAATCGCTGTTTGGCTCTTGTACGGAAGAATCGCCTTGTTGTTTCGTGTTAGACGGATTCTGTTCACCGTCGGCTTTACCGCCAAGCATTGTCAGGTTGTCAGCAACAATTTCGGTAGTATATCGCGTATTGCCATCCTGATCTTGCCATGAACGTGTTCTTAGCTTGCCTTCGATGTAAACTTTATTCCCTTTTTTAAGGTATTTTTCTGTGATTTCCGCAAGTCGTCTCCACACAACAATATTGTGCCATTCCGTGGAAGTTGTCATTTCTCCATTGCGGTTTTTGTAAGTTTCCGAAGTGGCCAGCGGAAAGTTGGCAACAGCGGTTCCTCCTTCCAGGTATCTTACCTCAGGGTCTTTTCCCAGGTTTCCGATTAAAATTACCTTGTTTACGCTTCCTGCCATGTATTCTATTTACAAGTACAAAGATATTTATTTGGACGCACCAGCCGAGGCAATTCCCCTTAGTTATTAAACATCCCGGTAAAAAAGGTGTTTTCAGACAAGCTCGTTAGGTATGCATCAATGACCCTGGGGAATGCAATATCGGTCAACGAATCAATCGGCACTATTTTTTCGCCCTCTTCCAAATCAGGAAATTGCTCAACTTCAATTTGCCAGAATTTCACAAACAGTTTCTGATGACTCAGGATGTGTTTGATGCGATTACTGCTGCCAATAATTTTGTTTGCGGCCAACTGCTCTCCAAATTTTGAAATGATGTTTTCATCTGATGGCTTGGTCGATGATTCAATTAACCGAAAGTCGTTTAGCTTTTGCCAGATATCCTTTTGAGTGCGGAGTCTTACCAGCACGAGGTCATCCTTTATCAGAATCAGGTAATCAAAGTACCTTGTTCTCTGTTTTGTTTTCTTCTCCTTCACCGGGAAGTTGGCAATTGTGTTTTGGTTGTACGCAACACATTGTTCAGATAGCGGGCATATCTCGCAATCCGGATTTGCGGGCTTACACTGTTGTGAACCAAACTCCATAATGCTCTGATTGAAGAGGTCGGGGTTGGTGGTCGGAATTAGTTCGTTGGCAAGTTGTTTAAACTCTTTTTTCCCAGTTGTAGAGTCAATAGGTGTGTGGATGCCGAAATATCGGCTCAGCAAGCGGTAAACATTTCCGTCTACCGTAGCTTGTGGTTCTTTAAAGCAAAAAGACGAAATAGCGCTGGCGGTGTAATCGCCAACGCCTTTTAGCTTTAGAATCTCCTTATAAGTTTCCGGAAACACTCCATCAAGTTCCTGACAAATGTATTTTGCCGAGTAGTGCAAGTTGCGAGCTCTCGAATAATACCCTAACCCTTCCCATGACTTCATTACCTGGCCTTCCGGTGCGGAGGCCAAATCTTGTACAGTTGGGTAGGTTTCGCAAAAATGGAGGTAGTATTTTAGTCCTTGATCTACTCTGGTTTGCTGCAGAATTATCTCGGAAAGCCATACTTTGTACGGGTCTGTAGTCCCCCTCCACGGAAGGTTTCGCTTATTCTGCTGATACCACCCGATTATTTGATCTGAGAATTTCACTTGTTGGTGAGCAAAATTGTCAAATCGCTCTAAGAATCCAAAAATATATTGCTCATAGTTTTCATAAGTGTAGATTTCCGTTAACTTTGCACCCCTGTTTTTGACAGTAAGTATTTGAAAAGAAAAGAATTAAGGGATGACTAAAGCGGAGATTGTAAGCGAGATAGCGGATAAGACGGGTGTAGAAAAGGTAGCTGTACAGGCAACTGTAGAGGCTTTTATGAGCTCGGTTAAAAAGTCGCTGGAGAATGGAGAGAATGTTTACTTAAGAGGATTTGGAAGCTTTGTAATTAAGACAAGAGCGGCTAAAACAGGAAGAAACATTTCAAAGAACACCACTATTAACATTCCAGCCCATAACATACCGTACTTCAAGCCAGCAAAGACTTTTGCTGAGCGCATTAAGACGAAGGTAGCGGTTAAGTAAGAAATTTAAGCGGAAGATTCCGTTTAGAAAGAATTATAGAGATTTAAACTAATTGGTATGCCAAGCGGTAAAAAAAGAAAAAGACACAAGATGGCTACTCACAAGCGTAAGAAGCGCTTGAGAAAAAACAGACACAAGAAGAAAAAGTAATTTTCTTGTACTGGTAGCCCGGATAGTTGCATTCGTTTTGTGGGTGCAACTTTTGGCATTTTAAAGGTATTCTTCAGTGAGCTATGAATTAATTGTAAATTCTACTCCCACTGGAGTTGTGCTCGCGCTAATGCGAGATAAGAAGTTAATCGAACTTCACGAAGAAAAAGGTAGCAACGACTTCAGTGTAGGTGACATTTACCTCGGTAAAGTCAGGAAAGTAGTGCCCAATCTCAACGCAGCCTTTGTTCAGGTTGGCTACGAGAAAGATGCGTTTTTGCATTACCTTGATCTCGGTCCACAATTCCGGTCATTTGATAAGTGGGTGAAAGGATCGATCCAGGGAAAGCTAAATAAAGCGGATCTGGGTAATTTCAAGAAAGAAAAGGACATCAATAAGGATGGAAAGATCAAGGAAGTTCTTTCCGCAAACCGTGTGATAGCGGTACAGGTGGCCAAAGAACCTATCTCCTCGAAAGGGCCGAGATTGAGTACGGAAATAACCTTGCCGGGACGGTTCGTGGTTTTGGTTCCGTTTTCCACCAAGATTTCCATTTCACAGAAAATCAAGGACGAAGCAGAACGCGACAGACTCCGACGTTTAATGAATTCCATTAAACCAAAGAATTTTGGAGTGATTATCCGCACGGTAGCCCAAAATAAAAAGGTTGCTGAACTGGATCAGGATTTGCGCCAATTGGTGGAAAATTGGGAGAAACTTCACAAGGAACTCCGCAATGCTAAACCGCCCAAAAGGGTGCTTGGTGAAATGAATCGTACCACCACCATTCTGCGTGATCTGTTGACTTCTGACTTTACGGGCATTACTGTAAATGATGCTGCACTCGCCGATGAAATTCGCGAGTACGTAGAACAAATTGATCCAGGAAAAAGTAAGATTGTCAAGACTTACAATGGTCGAATCAACATTTTTGACAACCATGGCATCAATCACCAGATTAAGGCATCTTTCGGGAGAAAGGTATCTATGCCTAGTGGTTCTTACCTGATTATAGAACACACTGAAGCCATGCACGTGATTGACGTGAACAGTGGGAACAGAAAGGGGGAAAAAGATCAGGAGGCCAATGCCCTTGCAACCAATATGGAGGCAGCTACCGAAATAGCACGGCTTCTTAAACTTCGCGATATGGGTGGAATCATTACGATTGATTTCATCGATATGCACGAACGAAAAAATAACCGCGCACTCCATGACCATTTTAGAAAGGTCATGAAGGAAGATCGTGCCAAGCACAATATTCTTCCTCCAAGCCGATTTGGGGTCGTAGAGCTTACACGGCAGCGAGTTCGTCCGGAAACTGAGATCAAAACAGCAGAGGTTTGCCCGTCTTGTCGAGGTACAGGAGAGGTAACCGCAACAATTCTGGTGATCGATGAGATAGAGAACAGCATCAGATACCTTGTGGAAGACAAAAAAATGAAAGAGGTAACACTTACGGTACATCCTTTCGTGGAGGCTTATCTTAAAAAGAAAACCGGCCTGTTGACTTCTATTCTCGGTGACTGGAAAAAGAAGTATACCCGAAAACTTGTGGTGAATGGCTCGGCCAAACTTCCACTATTGAAGTTTGAAGTGGAAGACTTACCGGTGGATGTTGAAGTACAATAACCCCAGGAACTAATATTCGCTGTACTCCATTATCTCTTTGCGATTGATCAATAGCGGGATCATGCAGACTCCTACAAACATTGCTTCAACCAGATACGCGTTGGTGACATCCTCTACAAAAAAAGGCGCAGTGAACATGGTTGCCAGGAACAATCGCGCTCCGATATTTAACGACTGAAACACACTGGCAACCCTTCCAATGGTATTATTCGGAACATTTTCGAACAGGTAAGTGATTCGCAAAACCCTGGTTCCGGAATTAGATAGTCCAAACAATGCACTCATTAAGCATAGAGTAACAGCACTTTTGGTGAACGTTAACGTAAGAAGAACGATCACACATAAAATCATAAGCATGATTACGCCGTTAACAGCATGTACGTTTTTGAAAATCTTCCTTATCCATAATCCGGCAGAAAGCGCCCCAACCGTATAGAAGACTTCGGCAAGGGCAAATGCTCCGGCCTCTGCGTTTAAGTGCTCATCTACATACACGGGCAATAGAAAAATAGCATGTACGATAAGAACCACGAAAACCGAGTAGGCGAATGCCCCAAACTTAAAGATGGGTTTGTTGTTGTTTAAAAAGCGGATACCATTCTTAAATCTTTCAACTAAGCCCTCACGGTCAACTTCCAGGTCATCCGTTTTTCGATATCGGATCAGCAAAATCAAAGAAATCGCGATTACATAAGTAATGCCGTCCATCAGGAAAATTTCATAAATGCTCCACGCCTCAAATTCGAACGGTAAGACAACATTAATTCCCCAATCCTGAAAGTTTTCGGTAGTCATCCCCTGGAGCAGAAACACCCCAACCCCACCTGCAATCATCGTGGTGGCCTGACCTTGAATTTCCAGAACCGAATTTACCTTTCCATAATCCCGGGAGGTTGTCATTTCCTGGGTCCAGGCATATAAAGCAGGGAAGTGCAGATTGTAATTGAGAATTGTAAACCCGAAGACCAGACTGAGAGCGACTGTGGAAACTTCGTTGGTCTGAAAGCCTGTTAGAGCAACCGAGAACAGCATACATGCTCCAACAACCATTAAGCCAATCAAAACGTTTTTTCTGGGATACCGATCTACAATGGTTCCGGCATAAGAACTCCAAAAGAATGTACAGGCGGTGACGATAACAAAAACCAGGTTATACAGTTCTTTTTCTCCCAAATGATGGACAAAATACCAGGGTATTGCCATCATAGAGATTCCCTGTGCAAAGTGAGAAATTGCATTGGCAATAATCAAGGTTCGTATTGCTTTTCTGTTGTCCACCAGGCGCAAATCTAGGTGAATATTTAACTTCGAATTACCTTATGAGACAAAGAGTTTACAGCTTGGACGAAGCAAGACAAAAAATCGAAAGGTATTGTGCTTATCAGGAGCGGTGTCACTCGGAGGTACGCTCTAAGCTATTGTCTTACGGTTTGCTCAGCAGTACGGCTGATCAGCTCATCACTGAACTGATTCAAACTAACTTTTTGGACGAAGAACGGTACGCAAGAGCCTACGCTTCGGGAAAGTTTAGAATGAAAAAGTGGGGTAGAAGGAAAATCGAGTTAAAACTTAAGGAGAAGCAAGTACATAGTAAGTGCATAGAACTGGGACTGTCCGAAATAGGGGAATCCGAGTATTTAACAACATTGAAACAATTGGCTGAGGTCAAACTCTATAATGCGAAGGGACTTTCAACTTATAACGCACGTGGAAAGGCGGCTCAGTATCTCTACTCAAGAGGATTCGAGAGTGATCTGGTTTGGCAGGTAATCGACGAACTTCTTCCTAATACATGATCACAAGATCATTTTACGTATCCAAACACCGGGTTTACTAAGTGGTCAAAGGGAAACCTGGATGTGGTCTGGATTTTGCTTAGCTTAACATCAAAATCAGGTTAGCACGAGGAAAAAATAATCAACGGCAATCGAAATGAAAAAAGTACTATTCTATACAGGCTGGATGATCGTGATTTTCTTCTCATTGTGCCTGGTGGTGATCGCCCTTTCTTACTTTTCTTTCGATTTGAACTACCATTTTTTGAAGAGTAAACAGGATATGTTGGTTAACGAAATTTGGCTGGTGGCGTTCTACATTCATCTGCTATTTGGAGTAATCGCTGTGCTTACCGGAATACCCCTCTTTTTCAAGAGGCTGATACCTTTTAAGTCTAAACTCCACCGAAATTTAGGGAAAGTCTATGTACTGTCGATACTGCTTTTTACCGGCCCTACTGGGTTTTATTTGGCCTTTTTTGCCGAAGGCGGAATGTATGCCACCATAGGATTTTTACTTATGAGCCTGGCCTGGATGATTCCTACCTATTTGGCATTTCGGTATGCCGTTGACAAGAAATTTGAAAAGCACTATAAATGGATGATTCGAAGCCTGGCATTGACGTTAAGCGGAGTTACTCTTCGGTTGATTACTCCACTGGGCTCGGAAGTTTTTGGATTCGCCGAGGAAACAAATTTTATAATGACTTCCTACGTGTCCTGGATATTTAACTGGGTGATTGCTGAAATCATCATCCTGACTTTAAGAAAACAGATTAAAAACATTCAACTTCTAATACAGTAACTATGCTAAAAATTGCAACCATTGGATTACTCGTGCTTGGCACCGCAGTATCACTTTTTCAGGGGAACAATAACATTACGGGATCAGATGCTGATTTAGGTTTGACGGCTAACGACACTATTTCAAAACAAGAGTTCATTAAGCTGATGGATGACCGTATTTGTGTGCCTATCAGAACTTGCCTGGAGAAAAAGGATCCGCATATGTTTATGACGAAATGTTACTCTAAAATTGAGCCTGAAATAAATGGACAAAAAGCTTACCTATTCAAAGGGCGCATTTACAGAAAGTATCCCACTGAGGGAGCGATTGTATTTACGGAGTGCGGAAAGCGTCAGCATTTGGTAGATTACAAACTCTTCGTGGATCAGGATTCATTGGTAGTCAGGGAGTCATTTCGCAGAGGATGGCAATCGTCCACGTCATATGTTGAAGAATTTTGTCAGGACATTCTCAAAGAAATGAAGACAGAACAACAAGAAAGCCCCAAGCCTAAAGAAAAAAAGAAGAAGACCAGCTCAGGCTATTAGGATTACCGTTGTCGCTATACAGTTCTTCATATAGGGAGGTAGCAAAGCTGCCCCTATACATGGAGCCAAATGGTAATAATTCCTTAGCCAAAGCTATTTCCAACTATCTTTACGGCCATGGTAAATCATGATCAGGTAGCACAGCTAGCCGAGCGCCTGCAGGCGCTAAGGGGGTATCTTTGACATCGACAGGAAGTTGATGGAGATAGAAGAAGAGGAGCTGAAGTCTCAAGACCCAAATTTCTGGGACGATCCAAAAGCCGCTGAACTATTGTTGAAGAAAATCAAGCAAAAGAAGTTCTGGACAGATTCTTATGCCCAGGTGAAAACCGGTCTTGAGGATTTAAACGTACTTCTTGAATTTCACAAGGAAGGAGAGGTTGGTGACGAGGAATTGGAAGCCGCGCACGGTAAACTGATTGAGCAAATTGAGGAACTGGAATTTAAAAATATGCTTTCCGCAGAAGAGGATAGTTTAAACGCAGTACTTCAGATAACAGCAGGTGCCGGAGGTACGGAAAGTTGTGATTGGGGCGCCATGCTCATGCGGATGTACCTGATGTGGGGAGAAAAGAATGGGTTCAAAGTAAGTGAGCTGAACTATCAGGAAGGCGATGTTGCAGGAATCAAAACCGTAACATTGGAATTCGAAGGCGACTTCGCATTCGGCTACCTCAAAGGAGAAAATGGAGTTCATCGCCTGGTGCGCGTAAGTCCATTCAATGCGCAAGGGAAGAGAATGACGTCTTTTGTTTCAGTATATGTGTACCCATCCGTGGACGATTCCATTGATATTAAAATCAATCCGGCAGATATAAGTTGGGATACCTTTCGATCTGGCGGAGCAGGTGGACAAAATGTAAACAAAGTCGAGACCGGGGTTCGTTTGAAGCATGCGCCCTCAGGAATTGTTATTGAGAACACCGAGACCAGATCTCAGCTTGGGAACCGAGAGAAGGCCATGCAATTGTTAAAGTCTCAGCTTTACGAGATCGAACTAAGAAAAAGACAGGAATCCCGTGCGGAAATAGAAGCGGGGAAGAAAAAAATTGAGTGGGGATCGCAAATTCGCAGCTATGTTTTGGACGACCGTCGAGTTAAGGATCACCGGACAAATTATACGGTTAACGATCCCGATAAAGTGCTTGATGGTGATATAATGCCATTTCTAAAGTCGTATTTGATGGAATATGGAGGTTAATGGTGCAACCATTCCAACTGTGTAGGAGTCTTCCCTTAGTTAAGGAAGAGAACTACTGACCCAAACCAGGTAAACTTCGCTATTGTCTAGTTTGTCATGATTTGCATAAGATTTTTTTTCTTTACGTGGAATATTATAACTTTTGGTTCAATTTTATACCCTCATAAATTAAATTTGGTACTAACTCCTTACCATGAAAAAACTAGCTACTCTATTACTGTTCTGTATTTGTCTGTTAGAAGGAACAGCCCAGCACGCCGAAGTAACCTCTTTCCATTTTAGTGAAAACAAAGGTCAATTTCCGCAGGAAGTAAAATATCACGCCAAGCTGCACGTGGGCGATGTGTTTTTAGAAGCAAATCAGTTTGTGTTTGATATGTATTCGGCCGATGAAATTGACGAATATTACCAGGCCAAGCATAGTAAGAAGGCAAGAAAGTTAGGGAAAGCTTTTGATAGACCGTTTTCCAAGCACGCTTATAAGATGAAGTTTGTAGGAGCTAATGAGTCTCCCATTCTTTCACCGAAAGATCAGGTGCCGGGATACAAAAATTACTTTATCGGAAACGACCCATCCAAATGGGCCTCGAATATCCAATCGTACAGAGGAGTCGTTTATTCAGGAATGTACGATTACATAGACATGGAGATTTATACTGTCTTCAATCGAATGAAGTACGATTTTATAGTGCATCCTGGCGGAAATCCTGACGATATCTTGATTGACTATGAGGGGGTTGAGTCGCTCGAATTACAAGACGGGAGCTTGATCATTCACCTGTCTACGGGAGACGTCAAGGAATTGCGTCCGGTAGCATTTCAGGATTACGGAAACGATAGAACCGATGTTCCTTGTCGATTCGAAATTGATGGTAATCAGGTGAAATTTGTATTTCCCGAAGGCTATGACCAAACCCAAAAGCTGGTGATTGATCCGGTTTGGGTATTTTCTACGCTTACAGGTTCTGCCGCGGATAACTGGGGTTTTACTGCGACCTACGATACTACTGGAAATTTGTACGCCGGAGGCATCGCTTTTGGAAGTGGATACCCGACGGTTGCGGGCTCTTATTCCACTACATTTTCGGGGGGTGACATTGATATTGCAATTTCAAAATTCTCCTCTGATGGTACTACGTTGATTTACTCAACATACATAGGTGGGTCAGCCAATGAAGTGCCTCATAGTCTGGTGGTAGATTCTCAAGACAACCTGGTAATTCTGGCGTCTACGGGATCTTCCAATTTCCCTACAACAGGTGGCTGCTATGACAACACATTTAATGGTGGTGTAAGCGCAACTTTTTCAGGGATTACTTACACTGCAGGAAGCGATATTGCTTTGGTTAAACTGAACACCGCAGGTTCTGCGCTGGTGGGATCAACTTATATTGGGGGAAGTAATAATGATGGTTTAAATCAAGCGTTCTCTTACAACTATTCCGACGAAGTTAGGGGAGAAGTAGTGGTAGATGCTTCGGACAATATTTACATTACAACGAGTACCAGGTCAACCAATTTTCCAGCTACTCCAGGAGCTTATAGTACAGCAAGTTTTGGCCAGCAAGATGCAGTTGTGGTTAGAATGAATCCAAATTTAACAGCAATGGATTGGGGAACCTACCTTGGAGGTTCTGCTAATGATGCGGGATATTCAATCCGATTAAATCAGGCAGGCGATGTGTTTATCTGTGGAGGTACAAATAGCACGAATCTTGCAACTACTCCAGGTGTGTTAGGCCCAACTTACAATGGAGGGACCAATGACGGGTATACTGCTAGTTTGGATGGTGCTTCAGGAACCTTAACTGATATGTCTTATATGGGAACCGCAAGCTATGATCAATCGTTCATTCTTGAAATTGATAATGCGGGAGACGTTTACGTTACCGGCCAGTCTATGGGGGCCTACCCGGTAGCAAGCGCAACTTATTTCAACGCAGGTGGAAAGCAGTTTATCCATAAGATGTCAAGCGATTTTTCAACAACTTCGTATAGCACCACTTTTGGGGCTACCGGAGGAACAGCAATAGACATTTCTCTCACGGCATTTCTCGTGGACAACTGTGGAAATGTGTATGTCTCAGGTTGGGGAGGAACGACCAACAATACAGGAAACACTAATGGGTTACCTGTAACAGGTGATGCTCAGCAGTCTACGACAGATGGCAGTGATTTTTATTTCTTCGTTCTGGAACGCGATGCTACCGGACTTCTGTATGCTTCTTATTTTGGATCAAATACTGCCGCAGAGCATGTTGATGGAGGAACAAGTAGATTTGATAAGGAAGGTAATGTATACCAGGCGGTATGTGCAGGGTGTGGAGGAAACACCTTCCCAACAACACCAGGCGTGTGGTCGCAAACCAATGGCTCTACGAACTGTAATCTTGGAGCCATTAAGTTCGAATTTGACTTTCAGGGTGTAGAGGCTACGGCGGTAGATCCTGGTGATCAGACTTTGTGTGGAGCACCCTATGATGTGGACTTTAACGAGTCTAGTGGAGCACCACAACATTACTGGGACTTTGGTGATGGTATGGGGACCTCCACTGCACCGAATCCGACTTACACCTATGCAGATTCGGGGACTTACAATGTGATGTATGTAGCGATCGATCCGGCTAGCTGTAATATACGGGATACGACGTACTTTGATGTTACACTGATTATCCCGGAGACCTTTAGTGCAGTTATTGATATTCCACCGTATGACCCCTGTGATACCACCGTTAGCAATTTAACCGTTGACCTGAACTTTACAGGCACCGGGGCAGACTCATTGGTTTGGGATATGGGTGATGGGACGACCTATATAAACAATACGAATGTTTCTCATACATACACCTCTCAGGGGACCTACTTCGTTGAGATGATTGCCTACGACTTTCAATGTAATTTAACAGATACGATTCTGGACACGGTGGTTTACAATGCCACCTATACGTCAGTTACCACCACACCTCCACCGGATCAATCTTTCTGTTCAGCACCCTACGATGTTGATTTTACGGGAGATGCTGTGCCGAACCATTACTGGGACTTTGGAGATGGAAGTGGAACCTCAACTTCTGCTAACCCGACCTATACCTATGCAGATACAGGCAGCTACACGGTGATGTATGTAGCGATCGATTCGAACACGTGTAACGTCGCCGATACGGTTTATTTTAACATCAATCTGGATGAAGTAGAGACCTTCGACGCGATGTTAACCGTACCACCGATTGACCCTTGTAGTGCTATTGATACTTTGTGGGTAGATTTTCAGTTTACGGGTACAGGAGCGGATTCGATTGCCTGGGACATGGGAGATGGAACCACTTATACGAACGATACACTGGTGAACCACCCCTATACCACACAAGGGACTTACTATGTTTCGATGATCGCCTACGACTTCGATTGTAATTTTGTAGATACGATCATGGATACGGTGAACTACATCGCGACATTTACCTCGGTATCCGCAACAGCCCCTCCGGATCAGATGATCTGTTCGGCACCTTTTGATGTAGATTTTACCGGCGATCCGGTGCCTAACCACTATTGGGACTTTGGAGATGGAGTAGGGACTTCCACTTCGGCCAACCCGACTTATACTTATGCAGATTCAGGTAGCTACACGGTGATGTATGTGGCGATCGATTCGAGCACCTGTAATATAGCCGATACGGTTTACTTCAATGTTGATCTGAACCTGGAGCCCGAGTTAACAGCGGTATTTGACCTGCCAACTGTAGAGCCTTGTACTTCCCCGGATAGTTTATTGGTTACGTTGACCTTTACCGGAGACCCGAATGCAGCGGACTCGATCTATTGGGACTTGGGAGATGGGACCACTTTTATAGATGATACGGTAGTGAATCATTACTATACCAGCCAGGGACAATACGTTATTACCATGGAAGCGTGGGATTTTACCTGTAACAACTATGCGACAATCACTGATACAGTAGATTTCACTTTAAGTTTTAGTTCCGCAGTAGCAAATGCCTCGCCTAATATTTTGGCTTGTGATCCGCCTTTTGATGTAACTTTTGATGGCGGTACGCCTGCGCCTCCCCAAAGTTTTTGGGATTTTGATGACGGTACAACCTCCACGATGACGCATCCGACGCATACATTTACGGATACAGGGCATTATGATATTATGTATGTGGCCATTGATTCGAGTACATGTAATATTGCTGATACCGTATGGCTGACAGTAGATATTCTTGAAGCTGAAGAGTTTTCAGCTACACTGGATTTCGAACCGCCACCACCATGTGGTATGGATACGATGTTTGTTCATTTAGAATTCACCGGTACGGGAGCGGATTCGTTGGCATGGGATATGGGAGATGGAACGATTTTCATAGGTGATACAGTAGTGGATTATTTCTATGTTACGCCTGGAGTTTATAACCTTCAGCTTTATGCGGAAGACACCACCTGTAATAAGTCAGAGACGGTAAATAACCAGTTGGTTTTTGCCGGAAACCCGAACTCTGAGGTGCTGGTTCCAAACGTTTTTACTCCGAATGGAGATGATAAGAATGATGAGATTTTGTTTAACGGAGTTGATCCGGCAGCGGATTTCACATGGACCATCTTCAATAGATGGGGGAAACCAGTATTTATTAGCACCCAACAAGGTCAGGCCTGGGATGGTACCAACCAAAATAATGGTAGAAAACTAGATGAAGGGTTATATTACTATGAACTAATCTTCAGGGACCTTTGTAAAGACGAAGACAGGATAGAAACAGGCTTCATTCATTTGATGAGATAAGTCTTACCACAAAAGTATTTTAACCACTGTTTTCCTGATCCGGTTTTTCCGTCAGGAGAGCAGTGGTTTTTTTGTAACCTTTTACCAGGTGTGCTTTATTCAAGCATGAAGACGAGTACCAGGTACGTTTTGTGCATCACCACCCTCTTGTTGCTTGTGGTTTTTTGTAGAGGACAAGCGGTCGTTAACATCATACTGTTTGACTTTGACGAGGATCAGCTAAACCAGAAATCGACACAAGCGCTGGAGCAGTGTCTTATGTATTACAATCCGGATTCCACGGCCCTTTTTCAAATATCCGGACACACAGATAGCATAGGTTCGAGACATTACAATAGGGGCTTATCACAAAGAAGAGTGCAATCCGTAGTGGATTATTTAATATCAAAGGGACACAAGGAGAAGCAAATAACGAGCTCCCCATACGGAGAGGATAGTCCTCAGAATGACAATGGAACCCCACAGGGAAGGGCCCTCAACCGCCGGGTAGAATTGTCCTGGTACTGGCCACCTGTAATTCCGCCAAAGCTGGTTGCGTCAGATTCAATGCCAATACCGCCAGCTGATATTCCGACACAAAAGATCTTATGCGACAGGGATACGGTAATTCGTTATCCCAATGGTACCCGGCTGGTGATGAATAAATGTGAATTTGAAAAAGATTCAGCATGTATTCGGATTACAGAAATGAATACTCCCGAGGCGATGAGGCAAAGTGGATGGAGTACCTACTCCGAAGATGGTACTCCACTGGTGTCTGGGGGAATGTTCAATTTTCAAACTTGTGATGGCAGTTGTCTTGAAACGCCAATTACAATACTGGTTCCGGTTCAAACCAATTGCAGGGGGGCAGATATTGAGATGCAGGAATGGACACGAAATGCGGATGGCTCATGGGGGGCACGTAAACCTCTGCAAATTGTTGAAAGAATGGGAGCCAGGTATTACGAATTTAAAATCAGGTGTCCTGGGGGAAAGAATGCGGATTATAAACCTGTAAAACCCCCAAAAACAAAGATCAAACTGAAGGACGGCTTGAAAATAATTGAGGCAAAGGTTCTGGTGGAATGCCCTATGGGACAATACAATGGGAAGGTCAAGAAATGGAGAAAGAACATTGCAAAGTTTCGTTTGAAATGTCCAACCTCTGGTATGCAGATATATTGTAAAGCCATGGACAAAGAGGGGAACACTATTGAGATGAATTGGACGTATCATGAGGATGTGGAATTCAGGGAATCTTGCCATAGGTGCAAAAATGATTCAACTATCAGGAAAGTGCTGGGTCTCGTGCGCGTTAAGGAGAAAACCATGTATCGGAAATACATACTCTTTAAAGAGGATTTTAAAGCGACGAAAGACCAACCCGTTTTCCGCATAAAACCGTAGCTTTACTTTATGAAGCTATATCACAATCCACGTTGCCGTAAGAGTAGAGAAGGCCTTCAACTTTTAGAAGAAAATGGATGCTCTGTTGAAATTATAGAGTACATGAAAGCAGCTCCCTCAGAATCAGAATTGTTGGATGTTTTGGATAAACTGGGAATGAAAGCAGAGGAGTTGGTTCGAAAAACCGAGGCAGTGTACAAAGAAAAATTTAAGGGCAAGAAAATGACAAATGCCGAATGGGTTTCGGCAATGGTAAAGCATCCTCAGCTCATTCAACGCCCAATTCTGGTGGGGCAAGATAAAGCAGTAATTGGCCGACCCGCAGAAAATTTCCATCAACTGATCTGAAATGGGCAATAGCAGAGTCAGACGAAAAACGTCCGCCTGCTATAATTGTGGGGAGAAGCTGTCACGAACGGCTAATTTTTGTCCAAACTGCGGACAAGAAAACCACAACAAGAAAGTACCGGTAAAAGTACTCATCATGGATTTTGCTGGAGACTACCTGACGGTAGACTCCAAGCTTTTGCGAAGTCTTAGAAAACTGATTTTTCATCCGGGAGCAATGTCTGAAGCCTATGCGGATGGTAAAAGGATGACCTATATCAAACCGATCCGGTTTTACCTTTTTGTTAGTTTTCTCTTGTTTCTGATTCTTAATTTGAAGGATGAATCGAGCAGTGTGATTCATGTATCTGATGAGACTTCCGGAGTTACTTTTAGTACTTCAAGCGACGAAATTAACGATGAAGACTCATACAATGAATACCTTCAGCGTCTGCAAGACTCTCTTCAATCTCCAGATATCACCGAGCAGGAACGAATTGAGATCGAAGAAAGCATTGATCGAATTCGACGAATTTCTACAGATGGCTCAAACTTCATTTGGCAACTGGCACCATACGCTTTTTTCCTGATGGTTCCTATGTTGGCGTTGATCTTCTTTGGGATGTTCTTTAAACGCAGAAAGTTCTACGTCGAACACCTTATATTATCGCTCCACGTCCATACGTTTGCATTTATTCTCCTCAGCCTTTTGGAACTTATTGCGTTTGCTAGTGGCCCAATACCCTTTGTAGAACTGGGAGCAATAGGAATTCTATTGGTACATACTGCATTTGCAATGAGAAGAATGTACAGAGCCAAATGGGTCGCAATCAGCCTTGGTTTAATAACCACTTTAGCTTTGTATCTAGCGGCTTTTGGACTCTTGTTCGGTGCAATAGTTTATATTTTACTTCAATTCTACGCTTAGCCAACGCAAAATCGGGTAAAAAAAATCCTGACTTTGTTTAAAGTCAGGATCAGTATCAAGGTGCCTTCGAAATTATTCTCTTCCTTCGAACGGATTTTTGTTTTTCAGAACATTCTCTTCCAAATATTCCTTCAGGTTAAGCCCAATCCAGCCGGGTATAAAGCTTGCAAGGAAGATTAAAATCCAGAACGCCATTCCGGCGATGCACATAAATATTACTAATCCAAACTTGATGATCATTTCTGATTATTTTTGAGATCTAAATGCAAGTCGAAAGTAAAGAAAAAATAAATACAATGGATTACAGAGTCGAAAAAGACACCATGGGAGAAGTAAAGGTTCCTGCCGATAAATATTGGGGAGCCCAAACAGAACGATCCAGAAATAACTTTAAGATTGGTCCAGCTGCCACAATGCCTTTGGAAGTTGTTTACGGATTTGCCTACTTGAAAAAGGCAGCAGCCCATGCCAATTGTGAGTTGGGAGTGCTCGACTCGGAGAAAAGAGACCTTATATCCCAGGTATGTGATGAGATTCTTGATGGTCAGCATGATGATCAGTTTCCATTGGTGGTTTGGCAAACGGGTTCCGGAACACAAAGCAATATGAACTGTAACGAGGTAATTGCGAATCGTGCGCACGTAATTGCCGGCAAGAAATTAGGAGAAGGAGAAAAAACACTCCAACCAAACGATGACGTTAACAAGTCGCAGTCTTCTAATGACACCTTCCCTACGGGAATGCATATTGCCTGTTACAAGATGGTTGTAGAAAAAACCATTCCCGGAGTACAAAAATTAAGAGACACCCTGAAGGCAAAGTCAGAAGCTTTGCGTGATGTGGTAAAAATTGGACGGACCCATTTAATGGATGCAACGCCACTCACTCTTGGGCAGGAGTTCTCAGGATATGTTTCACAACTGGATCATGGACTTAAAGCTCTGAAAAACACATTACCTCATCTATCTGAACTTGCTTTGGGAGGAACCGCCGTTGGAACAGGGCTGAATACACCGAATGGTTATGCAGAATTGGTGGCGAAGAAAATAGCAGAGTTTACCGGCCTTCCGTTTGTTTCGGCAGAGAACAAATTTGAGGCTCTGGCGGCGCACGATGCCATTGTGGAAACACATGGAGCGCTAAAACAACTGGCAGTATCTCTGAATAAAATTGCAAATGATATCCGAATGATGGCTTCGGGGCCACGATCGGGAATCGGTGAGCTAATCATCCCTGCAAACGAACCCGGTTCATCCATTATGCCGGGAAAAGTAAATCCAACCCAGTGTGAAGCCATTACGATGGTCTGTGCTCAGGTAATGGGTAATGATGTAGCCATAACGGTTGGGGGAACACAAGGACACTACGAACTAAATGTGTTTAAGCCAATGATGGCCGCAAACCTATTACAATCAGCGGAACTAATTGGTGATGCCTGTGTGTCTTTCAATGATAATTGTGCCGTTGGAATTGAACCCAACCATCCAAGAATAAAGGAGCTTTTGAATAACTCATTGATGTTGGTTACCGCTTTGAACACCAAAATTGGGTATTACAAAGCAGCGGAAATTGCCAATACTGCACACGAAAATGGTACTACCTTGAGGGAGGAAGCCATTCGTTTGGGTTATGTGCCCGAGGAGAAGTACGATGAATGGGTAGATCCTACGAAGATGATTGGAGCAATGGATTAACGCTCTTTTTCGCTTTCTATTCCAACCATTTCGTTCATGTTGAAATTCCTAAATTCACCAGATGAGATGGAGCTTTATAATTGTGGTTATCAGCTTTCTGCCAGCCTGTGGTTCGGTAGATTCTACGGGTCGTGCTAGTGAGACTGATCTGAAACAAAGTGGTGGCGACTCACTAACCTCTGAGCAATCACCTTCCTACGTTACAACGGATTTTTTGTTGGATACCAACGAGCATTACCGTGGGCTTTGGTGGGATGTGCAATCCCATACAGGATACTTCGCCGGATCTGTCGGAAATGTAATTTTCATGAGTTATTCTGAAGGAGAAGGTATTGGGGAAGAACAATCCTGGCAAATAGACTCACTCCATTTTAGAGATGTCGCTGTATCGGAAGAAGGTGTATATACCATGTCCATTGGCTCTCCTGGGTTATTAAAAACCTACGATGCGGAAGGGGAAACGTGGAGAACGGTTTTGCAACTCACACATGAGGAGGTTTTTATGGACGGGATTGACTTTTGGCCGAATGGCCAGGGTCTGATCTACGGCGATCCGCTGGATGGCTACCATTTCGTTCTGAAAACGGAAAATGGAGGAAAAACCTGGAACAGAATTGACAAAAATAGTCTTCCTGAGGTTCTCAAAGATGAGGCAGGATTTGCGGCGAGTGGCACCGGAGTTATTTGCTTAAAAGGAGGAACCGCCTACATTGGATGGGGTGGGGAAAAAGCCAGAGTGTTTAAATCCGTGGATTATGGAAAAACATGGCAGCCAATAGAAACTCCTCTTGCCAGGGGTGCCGGCAAAGGCATTTACTGTATGGCCTGGAAAAATGAACTTGAAGGGGTCATTGCAGGAGGAAACTGGGAAGATCCAGAAGGAGATAGCTGTGTGGCCTACACAAAGGATGGTGGTGAAACCTGGACATTAGGCAGTGGGAGTTCTGGCTATCGGTCTGGGATTTGCTATTCACATGGTAATGTCTATTTCAGCGTTGGCACCAATGGAACGGATGTTTCTGTTGATGGAGGGGCAAGCTGGACTCGCGTTAACGACGAGAATATGAATGCTATTGTAGCTGACCCGGCGTTGAACATGGTAATTGGCGTTGGTAGTAAGGGACGGGCAATGAAGGTTACCTTTTAATCGTTTTCACATTATAATAATGTGAGGATACTTAGCATTTTTCTGGTTTTTATTGTGGTCGCGGGATTTGGTCAGTCGCCTGGTCAAAATGCAAATATTTATGCCCTTAATTCAAAGTATCTGGAGCACCTCATCAAAACAAAGATCGACAGTGTAAGGGCGGATCATGGGTTGAAACCTTTGGTGAACGATTCGATCCTTTATGTAGCGGCCAAGTACCATGCCGACTGGTTGAAGGAGAATAAGAAATTCAGCCATTACCAAAAGGATAAAAACTCTAAACCGATAGATGGGTTTTATAGTCCACAGGATAGAGCAGAATCGCATGGTGCGCCTGCTACTTATCTGGTTGGAGAGAACATCATCAAGAGTTTTCTCAATAAGAAGATACAACCTAAAAAGGGGCGAGAATACGTCAACAGAAGCTATGAAGATCTTGCGAACGATTTTGTTATCGGTTGGGTAAACTCACCAGGTCATTACAAGAACATCATCACTGCCAAATACGACATTACGGGATTGGCTATTTCCGTGAATCCCGAAAAAAAAATGGTCATCGCCGTTCAGAAGTTTGCCGATGTTCTTTACCAGTATGCCTTTACAGAGAATCAGGAGATGTTTTCTTACTCGGACTATGTGCCTCCTCCCTTAGCAAATAGCTTTGACGAAATCAGCAGGGAACGGATAGCCAAGAAGTTTGCCTGGAAGATTAAATCGCCTAAAGATTCCACCGAACGATGTTCTAGCTGCAATTACTTGATAGACAATCGTAAGTACAAGGATCAGTTTTTTTTAAAGGGACGTAAGATCATTTACAAAACCTGGAACGTAGCGATGATCAACGAAATTGTTCGCAAACGGCGGGATGGACTGGCTGTAGAATTGGTTTCCTATAGACCTTATGATTGCGACAATCCGGAATACTATACACAACCATCAAGAAGAAACAATCAGTCGATTTTCAACTATGATACCATCCTTAGGCCTCTTTATAGAAGGGAACTAAAAAAGGGCTTTCGTAAATGCAAACGGACCCGTGTGTTTAAAATGAAAAAGCGTGAAACCGCCGATTATTTTGAACTCACCTTAGGCAGATTACCAAAAGAGTTGGACGGATACCACGAAATGAATCTGGTCGTATTAAAAGGAAAAAAGCTATGTCGCATTGTCCATTTCACCAATTACTGTGGAGAACCTTTTCAGGACACCACAGTGACGAAGTTTGTCGTTAAGTTCGACCGCTTTCCTTATACTCGACCTGCGCGAGAAGCTTTGATTCATTTTGAGGTAGCTTTTGAAAGAGGGAAGCACGATTACCAACTGTCCGATATTCAACCGCTTTTGGGCGCGTTTAATCAGACTGTATTCACAATCGATTCTGCCTATCTGAATGCATATTCATCCCTTGAAGGTTCTGATGCCATCAATCGGAATTTGCAACTGAAACGAGCACAGGCGATAATGGATGTTCTAAAAGAAACCCAACAAAGTGACTTCCCCAGAAAAATTGTTGCAGAACCCAACTGGGCAAAATTTGATGAGCAAATAGATAAAATTCCGGCCCTGAAAGAACTAAAGGGACTTAGCCATGAAGAGATAAAAAAGAAACTTTCGGATGCTGATTATGCCATGTCCATTGAACAATATTTGGCAAAACAGCGGCTTGCCATTCTGGATTTAAAAGTCCGTTACGACATTAAAAGAGAGTATCTGGCGGACACCCTTCTGTCTGATTTGAAGCAGCATTATAAAGACTCAAATGGAAAACCATGGCAAAAGTATGTGGCACAGGTTCAATATCTAATGTTTCAACTGGTTCAGGAAAAGCTTTGTTCATTGCACAAGTTCGATAAAGTTGAAACCTATATTACGGCGCCATGGTTGGCCGAACAAACCATTTGGTTGAACTATAGGCTGCAGCGTTTTCAATCTGATGAAGACGTTGTTCGCCGACTCATAGGACTTAAGTCGCCATCGTCAATCGCACAGTATAATGAGCTGAACTATCGTGTGCGAAATGTGCAAAGAAGCGGCTATGTTGGGGAGAAGGAAAACGGTAGTATACTAGGGTTGTTTGGGGTGCTCCGTCAGAATGGGCCAGAACGCTTTCATGGCCATCTTGATACACTTGAATTAACTTATTACATGATACTGGTTAACCTCTATGGGTTTAATGGACAGATGCCTGACGAGAGAAAGTTAAACGGCGCCTGTATAGCACTGATCAATCATGCAAAAACTCTACACATGCCTGAGGCGTACAACCTTAGAATAGCCAAGCTTTTTGTAGATGTTGAACGGGATCCACATGCCTATAATTGGTTAAAATGGATGCTCGAAAATGGTGCTGAAATGGATGAAACCAAGGCCCTTTTCCTGAAAATGGGCTATTACCATAATCAGGAGTTCCACAACAGGTTATATCATGCGCAGCTTATTGAGTACTACGACCAAATGCAAGAAAAAAACTGGTGCGAGATGTTCATTGGGGATTGTAATATCTCATTTCAGGTTTTTGACGATGAAGTACTGCGTGATTTCTATTGTGAGAGATGTGGAGAGTATTACAACTATGCAAAACACCCAGAAGACTGGTGATCACTCAAATGTTACTAACCTAGTAGCTTGTTGGGCCCGCTCCAACACCTCTGTTGCCTGCTCCATATGACGAACCTGATGCGTACACATGAAGTTCATAAACTCACCAAGGTTCAGACATAGCAATTTGGCGATCTCTACACTGATTTTTGGTTTGGTCAGATTAATTTTTCTTGCTTTCTCCACAATTCGTAACAGGCGACGTTGATGTCCGATAAATTCATCGATTACAGCTACACCATGTGAAGAAGTGCTATTGTGATTGTGATGCCCGGGAGATTTTATTTTTTTAGAAACTCTTGTACTCGGATGCACGGATTTAACGCACTTTCTTCCAAACCATGTTGTCTTAAATTGTTCAACGGGCTTGGTGTTGTTTGCTTTGTCTATGGCCTTTTCAAATAGCGGGAAATAATAGGCAGCATAGGAATTTAGATGCATCAAACATTCCAACATGCTCCATTTATCTTCCGTTTCCTTCCAGTTTAGTAATCTGAGGTCAAGTTGCGACCATCGATTTGCAAGTTGAGAGAAGCCCTCTGCTTCAGATTTACATCTATCAAGAAAAACCTTACTTGTCAGTACCTTTTCCATAACTACTTTTTCCAAAGGTATTGTGGAGGTTTCAAAATCCACTTGACATTTGTCAAGATCGTTAAAGCTCAACCTGCCTTCTTATTCGGCTAAAGGTTTCTGGTGTTATTCCCAGGTATTGGGCAAGGTATTTTTGAGGGACACGTTGGAACAGGTGTGGGCTGTTTTGCCACAGCCGGTTAAAGCGTTGTTTAGCAGTATACGAAAGAATGGAAATCTCACGCTGTTCCATGAGAAAATATGCTTTCTCCACCTCCAATCGACCCCATCGTTCAAAACACTTATAGCGATCCATAAGTCGTTGGCAATTTTCATAGGACAATCTTACCACTCTGGTGTCTTCCAATGCTTCGAGGGCATATCTGGAAGGGGTACGGTGAGTGAAAGAATTATAGGAACAGGCATAAAAACCTTCATAAATGAAAGCGACCGTGAGTTCTTCGCCATCTAATCGGTGAAAGGCTCTTACCATACCTTCAACAACAAAAGACATGTAGCTCTCGACCTTCCCGTCTTGTATAATGTGGTCTCCTTTGCTGAATGTTGCAACCTGAAGACTGGATTCAAGCGCATTTAATTCCTCAGAAGTTAGATCAACAAATGACTGTACCCGTTCTACAAAAGCCTCCTTCATACGCGGTTAAACGTACTGATCGCTTTTGCTGGTTTTAATGTCCGTGACGAACTGCTTGATTTTCTGCTCATCCTGCTTCTTGCATATCAGCAGCGTGTTGTTACTCTCTACAACAATGTAATCGTACAATCCTTGAATTACTACAAGTTTATCATCAGGTACTTTTACCATGTTGTTGGTGGAATCGTACATCATTACATTTTTACCGACAACGGCATTCTCGTTCGCGTCATGCTCAATGTGGGTGTAGAGCGAGCCCCAGGTGCCCAAATCGGACCACCCGAAATCAGAGAGAACCACGTATACGTTTTGTGCCTTTTCCATAATTCCATAGTCAATGGAAATGTTTCTGCATACAGGGTAAATTTTTCTAATAAACGCATCTTCGTCACTCGTGTTGTATACCGACATACCCTCGTGAAATAACTTACCTACTTCGGGCAAGTAATCTTCAAACGCTTTTAGTATGCTTTCAAGCGTCCAGATAAAAATACCCGAATTCCAGTAGAAGTCTCCACTATCAAGAAACTGTTTTGCCAGATCGAGATTTGGTTTTTCGGTAAAAGTTTTTACCCTTTTTACGTCGTCCGAAACAGTGCCATTCTCATCTTTAAATTGGATATACCCATATCCGGTATCTGGTCTACTCGGTTTAATTCCAAGCGTAACCAGGCTGCCATTTGATCTCGCCTGACCAATGGCCGTCATAATGGTTTCGGTAAATACATCCTCTTTCAAAATCAAATGGTCTGCTGGGGCAACAACCACATTGGCATTAGGGTTTGTCGCCTGTATCTTATAGCAGGCGTACGCAACACATGGAGCCGTATTTCTTCTGCTAGGTTCGCACAACACCTGATTAGCCGTAATGTCCGGAAGCTGTTCCAGAACCAGATCTTTATAAATTTCGTTCGTGACCACCAGCACATTTTCAGCCGGACAAATGTCTTTGAATCGATCAAAAGTCATTTGGATTAATGTACGCCCGGTACCTAAAACATCATGAAATTGCTTGGGGTAGGCAGTTCTACTCATTGGCCAGAATCTGCTTCCGATTCCACCGGCCATAATTACTGCATAATTATCCTGCATAGTGCCTGAAAATTAAGACAATTTGGCCAAAGCAGCTGTCAGGTTCGTTTGAACGGTTTCAATATCGGATTCTTTGGCGGTTCCAACGGACAGCCTGTACCAGTCAGAGCCCCGGTCGGCACCAAATGCGTAGAATGGAACGATGGCCAATTTGGCCTCTTCAAGTAAGTATCTGGTTACATCTTCAGTAGTTTCCAGTACCCTTCCTTCTTCAGTGCGCTTCCCCTTGAGCGAAAACTTAACCGTTAAGTACATTGCTGCTTGCGGAGCAATTGCATCTACCGCATGTCCTTGCCCTTTTAAAGCTTGAAGCACCTCATAAAAACCATTAAGCCTGTGTTCGATTTTGCCTCGGATTTCGTTTAAATAGCGATCCACAGCTTCGGAGTTTGAAAGGTAGTGGGATGCGCCAATTTGTTCGGCTTTCGGGGACCAGGCACCAATGTGAGATAGAATTGCCTTCATTTTGTTAATCACCTTAGCCGGACCAAATCCCCAACCTACTCTCACCCCGGTGGCGGCATAAGCTTTAGACATACCATCGATGAAAAGCGTGTAGTTTTTCATTTCCGGACGTAGGGATACCGGGTCGTAATGTTCTGTGTCGCCGTAAGTCAACGACCAATAAATTTGATCGAATAACAAATAAACAGGTTTGGCATCGGCACCCCGTCGGCTGTTTTCTGTGAGGATGAGATCGCAAATTTCTTCCAGTTGCTCCTTTGTAAATACCGTGCCAGTAGGATTAAGAGGAGAGCAAACGGCAATCAGACTCGCTTCTTCAATATAAGGTCGCAAATCGGCAGCGTTGGGCATAAAATTCTGGTCGGCGGTCGTTTCTATAAAAACAGCCTTTCCACGACAAAGGTGGGTATAGTGATTGTTATTCCACGAAGGAACCGGAAACACTACTGTATCAGCAGGGTCCACAATGGCCTGATAGGTAGCATAAATCAAGGGTCGGGCTCCTCCGGAGATTAAAAACTCGTCGGCTGAGTAAGATAGCCCCTGACGTTGTTGGATGTAATTGGATACCGTTTCTCGTAGCTCAGGCATGCCGTTGGCTGCCGGATAATTGGTGATTCCGTTTTTGTAAGATGAAATAATCTCATCTCTTAATTCATCAGGGATAGGAAATATTTCAGGATTAAAATCTCCGATAGTAAGATTGGCGATCTTTTCGCCAGCTGCGATTTTTGCTTTTACCTCTCCGGCAAGCTTAATTATTTCTGAACCTACAAGGCTCTCAGCCATCTGCGAAATACGAAGTTCTGTTTCTGAAGCAATCATTTGTTTAGTTAATTGGTTTGGGGACTAGTAGTGAACAATTGACTCCTTTAGGTTTGGTCGGCTATTCATTACGCGTCACCAATCATTAATTCTTAATACTCTGCGCGAAAGTAACCAATACCCTATCGAACGCTAGGGGTTTGAACTTTAACTAATTAACAATTTCCACTTTTGTTAAAGCATGAACATACCACTTGCGGTTGGTAGCTACCTCTGTGCATCGGTATCTGGTTCTTAATCGTTCGTCTCGACGGAATGTCTTTTTTCCGGAAATAGTAAAATGGTCGCCGTCGGAAAGATCTTCCAGTCTGGTGAATTGAATTTGGTCGTATGATTCCAGCAGCCGCATAAGCTTGATGTCAGAACACGACGCTTTCGGGTTTTGCATGTGATGAGATAGATGATCGGCAATTTCCTGAGGAAAGATGTTTTCTTTGATGAGCGGTGTCATCAAGGCATGAAACTCGCTTTTCCATTCGTTGCCATGAGGTGCTGTTTGCCTACGGTTATTAGTATGCTGACGGTAATGAGCCAGTTCATGGATTAAGGTGATCAGAAACGCATATTGGTTGAGATCACCGTTTACTGAAATGGAGTGAACTCTGGATCGCGGATCGTAGCGATAATCACCCAGCTTTGTCTTTCTTGGCCTGGAAATTCTGAAGTGAATAGGATAAGCATGGAGTAAACTGCGAACATATCCGTAAGCACTTTCAGGGACATAATTTTTCAGTTCTTCCATAGTCCGGTCTCTCATCAAATCAGATTCATCTTCAATGGGCTGTTCAAAAGTAGAGAATTAACTGACGGCAATTGCTGTTACAATGTCTACCTTAGCCATGTTTATAGGCTTAGGCCAGTGAAAAAGCGAGTTTGTCGTTTATTGAGAGAATAGGGGAGTACACAATGATGTTGGCGGGATCGTTTAGAAAACCCGACAAGTTAAAGGTGTTTTGGAAAAGGTGCGTTGATGAGGTCATTAATTTGGGCATCAACTCTATGGGTATTGTTTTTATCATTTCCATTTTCATGGGCATGGTAATCACTATACAAACTGCGTCGAATATTGATAGTGCCTGGATTCCAAAGTATACGGTTGGTTTTACTGCCCGGCAAAGTATCGTACTTGAATTTTCCCCCACAATCATTTCACTTATTCTCGCGGGAATTGTTGGAAGTAGAATATCCTCAGAGCTTGGCTCTATGAGAGTTACAGAACAAATCGATGCGCTTGAAATCATGGGGGTTAACTCCAAGAACTATCTGATCTTACCGAAGATTGTTGGGTTCATGTTCATTTTACCTTTCATCATTGTATATTCTATGTTTCTGGGTATCCTGGGAGGATGGCTGGTAGGAGCTGCTTCAGGAATTATAACTACTGCCGATTATGTATATGGTATCCAATACTGGTTTGATCCCTTCAGTATTTTTTACGCATTGGTAAAAACCGTTCTTTTTGCCTTCATTATTGCGTCAGTTCCATCCTATTATGGTTATTACGTAAAAGGCGGTTCTTTGGAAGTTGGTAGAGCCAGCACCAAGGCTGTGATTTGGAGTAGTATCGTTATTCTGGCCGTTAACTATTTAGTAACACAGCTAATGCTCCTGGGATGATACAGGTAAAGAATGTACATAAAGGCTTCAATGATGTGGAAATTCTGAAGGGGATTTCTTTCGAATTCCACACCGGTAAAACGAATTTGGTTATTGGTCAAAGTGGCTCCGGCAAGTCCGTACTAACCAAATGTATTGTAGGCTTGCACAAGGTGGATCAGGGTGAAGTTCTTTACGACGGAAGAGACATTCAGGCGATGAATACTGCGGAGAAGAAGCTTTTGCGGCAGGAAATCGGCATGCTCTTCCAGGGAAGTGCGCTTTTCGATTCTATGACTGTTGAGGAAAACGTAATGTTTCCCTTGAAGATGTTTACCAAAATGTCGCAGGAAGAAATGCTCGAGCGGGTTAATTTCTGTTTGAATAGGGTTGAATTATTTGACAAAAACCACTTGTACCCTGCAGAAACATCCGGAGGGATGCAAAAGCGAATTGCAATTGCCCGTGCCATTGCCATGAATCCGAAATATTTGTTCTGTGATGAACCAAACTCAGGCTTGGATCCGAAAACCTCTATTGTAATAGACAATTTGATCAAGGACATTACCGAAGAATTCAATATTACCACGGTGGTAATAACCCACGATATGAACTCGGTTCTGGAGATCGGCGAAAACATTATGTTTCTTTATGAAGGCCATAATGCCTGGACCGGAACGAAAGACACCATCATTACTACCGATTCAAAAGAGGTCACAGAGTTTGTTTATGCCTCAAAATTCATGCGGGACTACAAGGATAGGATGGGGTGACGAAATTGAAAGTTGGGATCGACTCCATAAGAAAACCATGCAGCCTTGTTTCTCTTATCTCAATTATAAATTTCTCGCAAGCACTGACAATATATTATTCTTAAATAAACATGAGGACGCCGATTACCAATTATTATAAGGCATGATATAAATGATGCTATTTGATGACAGAGACCTTCCCAAACAAGTTGGATTCGAGGTTGGTAATCACATAGAAATACTGCCCAGTGGCAAGATTATCCAGATTTAGGGTGATTGTATTTAAACCCATGGAGACTCTGGTTGTACCAAACCTCTGAACAATCTCTCCGCTTAAATTGGTGAGATTAACTTCAAAATCTCCAGTAATTTTGGAGTTAAATTCAACGGTGAGTCTGTCCTTAACAGGATTAGGAAATGATTTGCTTAATTGTAAATCGGCCGTTCCTTCTTCCAGTCCGCTCCAATAGAAATAAGGGCGGAATCTAGGAATTTCTTTAGCATACAAGGTGTCGAGCCCCGCAGTTGATTGATAAATCAGAATTCTAGTGATTGGTTCGTAAGAACAGTACGAATACCCCCAGTTTGCTCCTGTCCACTGATTTCCCATTGTGAAATAAAATAGTCGCAGCGAATCAACCGCTTCAATGTTGAAGAGATTGAAATGCATCCTCTTGTCGAAAAGGACAGGAGAGAAAATGTTCTCTGTGTTTTCATAAGGGTAAAAATATACTTCAGGAATTGGCGAGAATATTCCATCCCAATGAGGAACAAAGACACCGCTGGAGTCTTCGATCAGAAAATTATAGTATTGTATTCCAGGATCTATCGAGTCTAGCTGAACATAACCTGCAAAACTGGAGAACCAGTAATTCCGATCTGTTGGTACCTCGAACAAAGATTGCACCTCATAAGTATCAGGTATGCCATCCTCGTCTAAGTCAATCGTTGGGAAGAAACCAAAAAGAGAGTCGCCGTCTTTCTGATAGTACTCGTCCCAATGATCTACAAATTTGTTAGAAGTAACCTTAGAATTGTTTATTACTTCTGATTCACCGGCAGCGGGACTAATGTCTACGGAAATGTTATTTGTTCCGTCTACCCATGATGACTCCCAAATTCCAACAGATTCGACCCAAACAGGTTCCTTTACCGATATAGAATCTATGGTTTCGGAAAAGGTTGATACGCCGGTGACCTGAAAATTGATGGTAGCCAATACGGAAGTGTCCCAGCCAATATTTTCAACACGGGCGGCAATTTTCATCTGATCCTGGTATCCGAGCAACTGCTGGTAGTACTTAATCTTATGCTTGCTTTCGGCAAAATACCAATTGATATCCTTGAGGATAAAGTCTACCGAATCGGCATCCCTCACCACTATATTATCAATCATGAAAGAATGTCCTTTTCTACCGGCATATTGAATGCCAATTTGCACCGAGTCATTCTGGAAGGTTGAGATGTCAAGGTGTTCTTTTGTCCATTGAAATGAATTAAAGTGTATCGTGTCTTCCGTCCAAACAGGTATCCATGTGATACCGCTATCTGTAGATAGGTGAATGGTCACATCGGTTAAATTCAGAGGGGTAATCATCCAAAAATTACTGGCGCTAAAATCAAATTCCAGCAAAGTTTTTGCAGAGTTAGGAATAAAAAAACGAGGGGAAATCAACCACTCGTCATGAACAATAGAGTCGTGAATTTTTTCAATCGCCGCGGCACTATCTAAACCGTGCCACATAGCCAACCCGTTTGCCGTAGAAGATGAGTCTGAACTAATAGACCAACTACCGGGAAATGTGTTAAAGTCTTCCTGAAAGTGTTGGGCGGAAATGCCCAGTGAAATTGAGAAGGCAAGTAAGAATATAACTTTTTTCATGGAGCTGTTTTTTTGGCAAACGTACACCGGACGAATGACCGACCGTCACATTTTCGTACTGTAAGGTAATCGGGTGATCCTGAGATATAATTAGCAGGGCGGCCGACCATTCGTCCGGTGGACTTTACGCACTTGACAAACTTCATAGCAGTGTGTTCTGATAGCAAATTAGAGTTACTCAAATGCTTTTGCAAACGGTTTTAGGTAATGGTACCGCGAAGCTAATTATCGGTTTATTGAGGTAACTTATTGACCATTGGTCAATAAAGAAAATCGTTGTACGGAAACCGGGCAACGTGAATTTTCTTCACTTCCTCGTAAAGCACGTCCTTAAATTCCTCAATGTTCTCTTTGTTGGTGGCAGAGATGAACACACATCGTTTATCACCCATTTTAGACATCCACGTGCGTTTTAACTCCCTAAGGGAGGTCGCATTGGCATTCTCATCGTGAATCTCATAGGGCAGGTGATCAGCAAAAGAATAAGCATCGATCTTATTGAAGAGAATAATGGTTGGCTTGTCCAGAGAATCAATTTCTTCAAGCGTTTTGCAAACCACCTCGTAATGCTCCTCAAAGTTTGGGTGTGATATGTCGAGAATATGAATTAGAATGTCCGACTCCCGAACTTCATCCAAAGTAGACTTGAACGAATCGATCAGCTGGTGAGGAAGTTTTCGGATAAACCCAACGGTATCCGATAACAGAAAAGGGATGTTCTTAATAACAATTTTTCGTACCGTTGTGTCAAGAGTTGCAAACAGCTTGTTTTCAGCAAAAACTTCAGACTTGCTTAGCATATTCATCGTGGTAGATTTGCCCACGTTGGTGTAGCCA
The DNA here is from genome assembly GCA_965267315.1 of Parvicellaceae bacterium. Lineage (GTDB taxonomy): Bacteria > Bacteroidota > Bacteroidia > Flavobacteriales_D > Parvicellaceae. The sequence continues at coordinate 390,321 of OZ253949.1, read as the reverse complement.
ACCAATGCCACTCGTACCAGCTTTCCCCGGTTTCCACGTTGAACAGCTTTCTGCTTGTCAATTTTGGCCAGTTTTTCTTTGAGTAATGCAATTTTTTGCTGGATAATTCTTCTATCGGTCTCTATCTGAGTTTCTCCCGGACCACGCATTCCAATTCCACCCTTCTGGCGTTCAAGGTGCGTCCACATTCTGGTAAGTCTTGGAAGTAAATATTGATATTGTGCCAGTTCAACCTGAGTTTTCGCATTGGCGGTTCTGGCTCGGCTCGCAAATATGTCCAGAATCAAATTACTTCTATCCAGCACTTTTCTCTCCAACACTCGCTCCACATTTCGCAGTTGAGTTGGCGATAGTTCATCGTCGAATATGACCAAATCCAGTTCATTCTCCCGACAGTATTTGTTGATTTCATCCAGCTTGCCCTTCCCAACGAAAGTAGCCGGATGCGGATGATCTAACTTTTGAATAAACCGCTTTTCAGTAATGGCTCCTGAGGTTTCCGCCAGAAAAGCAAGCTCATCCAGGTATTCTTTTACGTGATCCTCATCTTGCTCAGGGGTGATCAAACCGACAATAGCGGCCCGTTCTTCTGTGGGCTCCATATATGGACTACTTCCCATCTATTTTCTCAAGGTTTCTACGAATTCTGCTACCGCCTGTATTTGTTGGTTGTTCAAATCACCGTGGCGTGCTTCGCTAAATGGCTTCATTTTTCCGTCGGCACTTCCATCGGTAATCAACTTAATCCGGTCGTCCAGACTCATTGTAGAGGTCGTCAGGTCTTTTGCTCCCATTAAACCCAGGTCTCCTCCCACTCCGTGGCAGTCTACGCAGTAGCGGACGTATAATTTTTCTGCGTCAATTTGGTTTTCTGAGGTGTCCGTGGCAATTGGCTGATGATGCGAAACGGCCACTTCCTGTTCACCACATGAAAAGAACAGGACAATAGGAAATAGAATTCTCAGCCTCCTTAGAACCATCCTAAGCCAAGGTTTTGAAACTTCTGCATGAAAGGCCATGGAATAGAACCTAATATCAGTAACAGACCAATGGTGTAACAAATGGCCACACGCCGATATTTCTTCTTGTCCGTTGAAGCGCGTTTAGAAGTACTATATCCTATTGTTATTATAACAATTGCCAGGATCATTCCCACAATATGTTCCAGCCCATAGAACCTTGTTATATCATTAGCAAACAGGTTGTCAAGGTCCACCGCGTCACTGGTGAAATAAAGGATTAAACCCAGAACCAACTGGATATGGCAAGAAACCATGGCGAACATAAAGAGTTTTTTAGTGCCGGGTGTAAATTTTTTGTTGCCGCTAAACCCTCTAAAGCCTTTAATGATTGCCAGCAGAAGTAATACCAGAACTACCCATCTTAAACCGGAATGCGCATGAACCAATCCTTCCATAATCCTCTTGTTTTGCCAGCAAAAGTAATAAAGAAGACACTACCGCTGGTGTGAATGGGTGATCAAACTATGTTCTTGCCAGAATTAAGCTAAATTTGCTGGCAATCAGGGAAACTATGAAAACCTATTTGTTAAGTATTCTTGCGGTTTTGGGTATATGCTTGTCAGCTCATGCTCAGCTGGGTTCGGAGGATCCGAATCTGTATCCTACCAACGGAGTCAAGTTTAAAGCGGATGTCTATTATGCTTTTACAAATGCAACCATCCATATTTCATCCAGTGAAACGGTTAAGGGGACATTACTGGTATTGAACGGAAAGGTGGTAAAGGCCGGTACTGTTTTGAGCATTCCTAAAGGAGCGGTAGAGGTAGATTTAAAAGACAAGCATATATACCCGTCTTTTATCGACATCTACTCCGATTATGGAATGCCAAAAATGAAAAAAGGTGATCACAAACCCGGACCACAAATAGAGTCGAATAAGAAAGGCGCATTTGGTTGGAATCAGGCGATTAAGCCGGAAGTCAGTGCAGCAGATAATTTTGTGAAAGACGATAAATCCGCCAGCGAAATGAGACAGCTGGGCTTTGCGGTTGCTCTTACGCATCAGATGGACGGTATATCCAGAGGTACTTCAGCCTTGGTTTCGTTGGCAACTGCTCATGAGAGGGAATTGCTATTGTCGCCAACGGTTGCGGCGCATTATTCGTTTTCAAAGGGAACATCCGGACAAAGCTATCCGTCTTCATTAATGGGATCTATTGCTTTATTGAGGCAGACCCATTATGACGCTCAATACTATGCAAAACACCGGAGTGAACTGGCGTCCGATTTAAGTCTTGATGCTTTCAATAACAACCTGGGCCTTCCTCAAATATTTGAAGCCAATGATAAACTCAATATCGTTCGTGCCGATAAAATTTGTGATGAGTTTGGGTACCAGTACATCTTTAAAGGAAGCGGGGATGAATACCAAAGAATTGATGCGATTAAGGAAACCGGCGGAGCTGTAATCATTCCATTGGATTTCCCAAAACCTTATGATGTATCAGACCCTTATGCGGCCCGGATGGTTACCCTGGCGCAGATGAAGCATTGGGAATTGGCACCAGGAAATGCAAAAGCTTTGGCGGATAGTAACATTCGCTTTGTGTTTACACTAGACGGACTGAAGAAGAAATCGGAGTTTTTTAAGAACGTTCGAAAAGCTATGTCTCGAGGTCTAACGGAACAGCAGGCGCTCGCGGCGCTTACGGAAACACCCGCTGAATTAATTAATATGAGTGAATTGGTAGGGGCATTAAGGCCAGGTATGCTGGCCAATTTCATTGTTACCTCCGGACCGGTTTTTGATGAAGCAACAGTTTTATACGACCATTGGATTCAAGGAAATCAATATACCCTGAGTCAGATGGATTTAATGGATGTGCGGGGCACTTATAACCTTAAGGTGAATGAATCGGACAGAACCCTTAAAGTGACCGGATCGCTGGAAAAACCAAACGCGACCATTGAATATAAAATGATCGCTGACAGCGTGAACGACAACGGGGATTTGGTGCTTGATCCGTTGAATAAGAAACCTATAAAGGTTGCCAAAGACAAGAAGGTAAAAGCACTACTCGCCGTGAAGGATAGACAGGTATCACTTACGTATAAGTTATCCGATGAAATTTATTCGTTGGCCGGGATTGTGCATTCAAACAGTGGTATTTGGGAAGGAAAAGGAACTCTTCCCGATGGCTCATGGGTGAAGTGGGCGGCCGTTAAAAAGGAAGATCACAAGGAAAAGGATAACGACAAAGGGCTGAAAATGGACACTCTGAATCTGGGTCAGGTGACTTACCCGATGATGGCGTATGGCTGGGATTCAATTCCTGAACAGAGGCAAATTCTCATCAAGGATGCTACGGTTTGGACCAATGAAGAACAAGGAGTCCTCGAAAAAACAGACGTCCTGCTCAGAGATGGAAAAATCGTTAAAATTGGAGACATTCTGGACGTTGTTGATCCGAATACCATTGTAATTGACGGGGTTGGAAAACATGTTACGCCTGGAATTGTTGATGAGCACTCCCATATCGCTATTTCCAGAGGAGTCAATGAAAGTGGTCAGGCATCTTCTGCCGAAGCAAGTATAGCAACGGTTGTAAATTCTGATGACATTAACATATACAGACAGTTGGCGGGAGGTGTTACCTCAGCACAACTGTTGCACGGGTCTGCTAACCCGATCGGAGGTCAGAGCGCGGTCATCAAACTGAGGTGGGGATGGATGCCTGAGGAAATGAAGTACCAGGAAATGCCCTTGTTTATCAAATTCGCACTTGGCGAAAATGTAAAGCAAAGCAACTGGGGAGATTACAATACCATCCGTTTTCCGCAAACCAGGATGGGCGTGGAACAAGTGTTTTACGATCATTTTATCAGAGCCCGTGAGTACGATGAAGAATGGAAAAAGTATAGAGAATTGCTTGGCAACAAAAGAAAAGCCTCCACGGCCGTTGAACCAAGAACGGATCTGGAGTTGGAAGCATTGGCTCAGATTTTGAATCGGGAGCGGTTTATTTCATGCCACTCGTATGTGCAGTCTGAGATCAACATGTTAATGAAAGTAGCCGATTCGATGAGGTTCACGTTAAATACTTTTACCCATATACTAGAGGGGTACAAAGTGGCCGATAAGATGAAGGCACATGGAGCGGGAGGCTCAACCTTTTCAGATTGGTGGGCTTATAAGTACGAAGTACGCGATGCCATTCCACATAACGCAAGTTTGTTGAACGAGATGGGCATTGTTACCGCCGTGAATTCGGACGATGCTGAAATGGCCAGAAGATTAAATCAGGAGGCCGCGAAAGGGGTGAAATATGGAGGAATGAGCGAGGAGGACGCACTGAAAACCGTTACGCTTAATCCGGCAAAATTACTGCACATCGACGATCGGGTAGGAAGTTTAAAAGTTGGAAAAGATGCTGACGTGGTGGTTTGGACAGATCACCCCCTTTCTATATATGCTAAACCACAGCAAACAATTGTTGACGGAAGAGTTTTGTACGATGCCCAGGCAGACCTGGAAATGAGAAAGAAAATTGCTGCGGAAAGAGCCCGCCTCATCGCTAAAATGTTAAAGGCAAAACTGGGTGGAGAAGAAACTCAGGCGGCAAATGGCAAATCAAACAGGGTTCATAATTGTAAAGTTGTTACAGATGATGGTTTTTAGGTGGACGCAAAATTTGTTGGTTCTGGTACTCATTTTCGGGAGCATTGCTGTTTCAGCGCAGGTAAATCCACCCGGAGATTCTACCGATAAACGAATCTTACTGCTCAATGGGACTGCTCATATTGGTAACGGAGAGGTAATTAAGAAATCCGCAATCGCTGTTCATCTTGGCAAAATCACTATGGTGAAGAACGCGTTGCTAATTACCGTAAAAGAGGAAGACTACGATACGATCATTGATATCACAGGACAACATGTTTATCCCTCATTTATTGCGCCAAACTCTACTGTGGGCCTACAGGAAATCGGTGCGGTTCGTGCTACCCGGGATCAACGCGAAACAGGCACAATGAACCCGCACGTTCGTTCAGCAATTGCTTTTAATACAGATTCAAGAGTAATGGCTACTGTGAAAACCAACGGAGTGTTGGTAGGGCAAATTTGTCCTCGCGGAGGGCGAATATCAGGAACTTCATCCGTAATGCATTTCGATGCATGGAACTGGGAAGATGCATTGTATAAAACAGATGACGCCATTCACATTAATTGGCCTGGAATGTATCGCTACGATTGGTCTAGTGGGACGAGAAAAGCGAGCAAAGAATACGATAAGCAAAGGCTTGAACTCATGCAATTTATGGATCGGGCGCTGGCGTACTCGGAAGTAAAAAAGCAAGAAACGCTTGATTTGCGAATGGAGGCCATGAAGGGAGTATTTGATGGCAGTAAAAAAGTATTTGTCCATGCCGATTTTGTGAAAGAACTGGAAGATATTATTGAGTTCAAGAAGAAGTATGAATTGAATCTGGTCATTGTTGGCGGATACGACAGTCACCTGATTGCTGAAAACCTGAAGAACCAGGAAATTGCAGTCGTATTACGGCGTGTGCATGAACTACCCAGATTCGAAGAAGACGATGTAGATTTACCTTATAAATTGCCTAAGCTGCTTCAGGATGCAGGGGTGAAGTTTTGTTTGAATAACCAGGGAGATATGGAGCAGATGGGTACCAGAAACCTTCCTTTTTATGCAGGTACTGCGATTGCTTATGGTCTTACGTATGAGGAGGCGGTAGCAAGTATTACGTCCAACACGGCCGAAATTCTGGGGGTAGATGATAAACTTGGAACGCTGGAAGTAGGAAAGGACGCAACGCTGTTGGTGTCGAAAGGCGATGCGCTGGATATGCGTACCAATGAACTAACTGTTGCCCTGGTTCAGGGACGGTTTATGAGCCTTACCAATCATCAGGATGAACTCTACGAAAAGTATGTGAAAAAATACGGGTTGAACCGTTAATCTACACTTTTTGTCGCTTCACGGGAACTTCGCTGCGAGCCATCTAAATCTTTTAGAAGATCGACTTCAGATCATTAATTTTGACACGTTTTCTAATAAGGAAACTCGGTTATCATAGAATCCGGCCAATTGAGTGTTGAATGGGGATATGGTTTGTTCGTTAGTAGAGTAGTAGCAAACCAGGCCGGAATTCTTAGAAAGGGACTTGGCTCCGATTGCTATCGGGGCCGTCCCTTTTTTCATTTAAAGCCCTGATAATATTTTCAGAATTAAATACGTGGGTTGGATAACCGAATATGCAAAATGATGGCGGCAGCTGCTATTTCTTCAACGCGAGACGCATGGTCGTTCCAGGCTTAACCGATTTACTACCAACCATACTAAACTTCTGATCCTTATAACTCATTAAGTATTCGTATCGGTTGCCCTTGAATCGGGATTCAATGACACTTGCTTCGATTTTTCCAGTATCTCTTTTTACCAGGCTTATTGGTCGAACAATCTTATTATTAATGATCAGAAACTCTCCAAAAAGTGAAGCAATGGATTCGCTTTTTGGTTCGAAAAAAATCTCTTTCGGTGTTCCTTTCTGCTTCAGTTTACCTTTTTGCATTACCCATATTTCGTCAGAAAGATGAAGCGCATCTTCATATTGGTGAGTAACCATGATTACTCCAATATTCAACTCTTTAGCCAGGTTGTGAATGGCTATAAGTACCTCCTCCTTGTTCCAGCTATCTTGCTGATTAAAAGGTTCATCTAAAAGTAATAGCTTTGGACGCTCAGCAATTGCTTTGGCCAAAGCAATCCGTTGCTGTTGACCACCGCTTAACATCCGTGGAAGTTTGTTGCGTAGAGTTAGAATGTTGAATTCCTTTAGCACGGTGGTTGCAATTTCCTGCTTTTCGTATTTAAAATATTGATGCAACTCCGCCCAGATGTTTTCCTCAGCAGTATGGTTAGGAAGGAGGTTGAAATCCTGGGCCACGTGTTTAATGTCGGGGTGCCCTGGAATCAGGTTTTCTTTTGGCCCAAGGATTTTCTGGCCATCCAGGTAAATTTTGCCTTCGTCAATATTGTATAGCCCCGCAATGCAGTGAAGTAGAGTAGATTTTCCTGCTCCTGTTGGTCCAACAATCGAGACGATTTCACCGGGTTTAACTTTACAGCTAACACCTTTCAAAATGAACTTGTGGTCATCAAACCCAAAACGTACTCCCTGAACTTTAAGCATACTCAAAGTTAAAGATGATTCTGAAATTTTTAAATTCATCATCCTTTTGAAGCAGAAACGTACGTTATCAAAACTTGAGAAACTCAAGAGCCGGTCGGTCATCAATCATTTGTTCAACAAGGCAAATGCGATCAAAAACGGCCCGATTGTTTTCCTATGGGATATAGTGCCCAACCACGACCATGTTGCGGTAAAGGTGGCGGTGTCTGTACCCAAACGAAGGTTTAAAAATGCGGTAGATAGAAACCGCTTAAAGCGACAATTGCGGGAAGCCTATCGACTGAATCAGGAAAGCGTTTACAATTTGCTCCACCAGTCTGGACATCAAATAGCTTTATTCATCATTTATCGGGGTGCCCAGCCTGTTGGTTATAAAGCTCTTCAAGGCAAAATAATTGTAATTTTAGAACGTTTAGAAGAAGAGTTACGACAAACGTTAGCAGGCGACGAAAACAAAGAATAAAGAAAGGAGCTAGGTGATGATAAAAAAGATACTAAATGGAGTCAAAAAACCATGGAGTATTGCGGTGATAACTGTAATTGCAGTTGGATTGCCCTTGCTGTATGCGTTTACCCCAAAGCCAGGAAGCGATTTGTTCCAAATCACCAAGAACCTGAGTATTTTCAGTTCAGTCTACAAGGAAATCGATCTGTACTATGTGGAGGAAGTGGAACCCGGGAAGTTTATGAAAACAGGCATCGATGCGATGCTTAAATCTTTGGATCCGTATACGAACTATATTCCGGAGTCTAAAATTGAAGACTATCGGTTGATGACTACAGGAGAATATGGAGGAATAGGATCACTCATCCGGCGGGACGGAGATTATGTTATTATTTCGGAGCCGTACGAAGGCTATCCAGCTCAAAAAGCTGGTTTACAAGCGGGAGATAAGATTGTAGAGGTAGATGGTAACGATGTAAAAGGAAAAACAACCCAGGAAATCAGCACTTTGCTGAAAGGTCAGTCAGGTACAGCATTAGAAATGACCTATGACCGAGCCGGGGAGAGGAAAACCATCAGTTTAATAAGGGAGAAAGTCAAACTGGCAGATGTTCCTTTTTCGGGAATCATCGACGAAGAAAATAAAGTCGGTTATGTAAAGCTTACCTCTTTCACAAATACCGCCAGCCAAAATGTGAGCAAGGCCATTATGGATATGCAAAGCGAAGGAATGAAAAAACTGATATTCGACTTGCGTGGAAACGGGGGAGGGCTGCTTCACGAAGCTGTCAATATCGTTAACTTTTTTGTGCCAAAGAATACACCCGTAGTGGAAACTAAGGGCAGAGTTGAAGATGTGAACCGAAGCTATAAAACAATGAACCAGCCTATCGATACGGAGCTACCTGTGGTTGTGTTGATAGATGGTAGTTCTGCTTCTGCCTCGGAAATTGTGGCGGGTTCGCTTCAGGATTTGGACAGAGGTGTAATTGTTGGAATGAATTCTTTTGGTAAGGGTTTGGTTCAGCAGACGAAAAACCTGGAATACAATGCAAAGGTAAAACTGACCATAGCAAAATATTATACACCGTCAGGCCGCTGTATCCAGAAGCTAGATTACTCTGCGGCAGATGATGATGGTAGTGGAACCACCGTAGCCGATTCACTCATAACCATCTACAAGACCAAGAACGGAAGAGATGTAAATGATGGTCGAGGTATCGACCCCGATGTAGAGATTGACCCGGGCATTTACAGCAGGCTTACAGCTACCCTGGTAGCAAACAATCTGATTTTCGATTATGCCACGAAGTTTCGACGGGAGCACGATAGCATAGGCAGTGCCAGACAGTTTGTGGTAAACGATGAAATTTATTCAGATTTTACAGAGTTCTTGAAGGGCAAAGAGTATAGCTATACCACAGCCTCCGAGGAGTTTTTGAAAAAGCTGGAGATGGTGGTAAAGGAAGAAAAGTACTTTGGTGATTCGGAAGAGGAAATAAACGCGCTGGCAGCCAAGCTGCAGTCAGATAAGGAGGAAGATTTAGAGCGTTACAAAGGTGAAATCATCGAATTACTGGAGAATGAAATTGTATCACGCTATCATTACCAAAATGGGCGGGTGGAAGTATCCATCAATCGGGATCCTTACATTGCCTCCGCTCTTGAAGTACTTAAGGATGATAGTAGATATAAAGGTATTTTAGACGGCTCTGTGAAGGAATAGAATTGCTCGGATCTCGATTTCATTATTGCACCTACCTTACGTCGATTGCATTACTAACCTTCGGCATTTCCACGTCAGAATTCCTGATGAGTGTGGCCTCTATAGCACTGGCAGCAAACTGGTTGCTTGAAGGAAAATTCAGGGAGAAATTTCAACTGTTGTGGCAGCGAAAAGTACCGATAGCCCTCTCATTGATCTTCCTGATCTATCTGATATGGATGGCTGGGACCAGCAACATTGATGAAGGACTCAAAGAACTACGTCTCCGATTGCCTTTGTTGTTGTTTCCTGTTGTGCTGGGCAGCATTCAGTCGTTTTCACCAGGGGTAAGGGTGTGGATCATACGATGGTTTATATTCTCCACGTTTATCAGCACGGCCATTAGCGTTGGAGTTTACCTCAGGTGGTTACCTTCTAGTGCGGATTTATCTGACATCAGAAATATTTCTGTGTTCATTTCCCACATCAGACTGAGCCTACTTATTTGTGTTTCTATTGTTTGCAGCCTGTACTTTGTTTTGCAACTAAAACAACATCGGTTAGTTTACGTGTTGGCCATTTTGTGGTTTGTTGGTTTTCTCTATTTGATTCAGTCTGCTACCGGATTTGTCATTCTTTTTATACTGATTCCCTTCTTTGCTTTTTTCATTGTGAAAAGGCAGCAATCTTTGGTTCCGAAATTGTTGGTTGCATTAGTGTCGGCGGCCATGATAGGGGGAAGTATTTACTATGTCATTCAGGCTAAAAACCAGTATTTCGAGGTTCAGGAAGTTCAATGTAACACGGTGATGGAGGGAACTGCAAAGGGAGAGCCCTATTTCCATGATTTGGATAATACTCAGTTGGAAAACAACAACTATATCTGGAGGAATATTCATTTCGAAAGTATGCGAGAAGCCTGGAATGAGCGCTCAGATATGGATGTTAGCGGAAAAGACAACAAAGGTCAACAACTGGAAGCGACACTTATCAGATACCTCACCTCAAAAGGTGTGTGTAAGGACAGAGATGGGGTGGAAGCTTTAACTGAAGAAGACATTCGAAGGATAGAGAATGGATCAGCTTCTGTGGTACAGGATAAAATCGGAATCAATAAGCGTTTGGATGAGATTTTCTGGGAGTTTAACGCTTATCACAATGGCGGTAACCCTGGAGGCAATAGCGTGGTTATGCGCCTGGAATTTTGGAAAACAGCAAGAGCCTTGATCAGGGATAATTTTTGGTTTGGCGTTGGCACAGGGGATGGAAAACAAGAGATGCAGGCAACTTATGAGAGAACTCAATCCGTACTGGATAAAAAGTGGCATCTTGGTTCGCACAACGAATACCTTTCTACACTCGTAAAAACAGGTGTCGTTGGGTTCGCCATCTTTATTTTCGCGTTGGTTTACCCGCTATTTTATAAGCGTCACTGGAACTTCTTATACTTGAGCTTTTTTGCTATTGCGATCCTGTCTTTCGCGGCGGAAAACACACTCGAAACTCAACCTGGAGTCGCGTTCTTCGGTTTTTTTAATGCATGGATGCTTTTTCAGGGGCTACCAACGAAAACTAAAGGGGATAAGGGATGAAGCACTTATGCTTTTTTAATTCGCTCAATTTTTGGGGAGGCGGGGAAAAGCTACATCTCGAATTTGCTCTAAAGTTCCGCCAGTTTGGATATCGCGTTACGGTTGCCTGTGCAGCCGGGTCTCCATTAGATGAGGCATGTACAAGCCACAGTATCCCAACAGTTCACTTTACCGTAGGAAGTCTTTCCTTTCTCTCTTCGGGTAAATTGGCGAATGCAAGCCGGTTTTTCACGAAGGAGGATGTAGACACAGTAGTTTTTTCCTCCTCGCAGGATATGAAGTTTGCTGCGAAGGCCGGGTTTTTGGCTGGCGTCGCAAGACGGGTTTATTTACGTGGACTGGCGGTGCCCGTGAAGCGCTCAAGAATAAATAAAAAGTGTTTGGCGACCTACGTTACACATGTGGTTGCAAACTCAGAAGCGACGAAAAAGTTAATTGGGATGAATTTTCCGGAGGAGGAAATTCAACGGAAACTACATGTTATATATCACGGTATAGAGTTGGAGGATTTTGAGCTGCCGCCAAATCAGACACAAAAAGTCCAAACCGATGGCCGGGTAATTATTGGTAATGCCGGAAGACTAACCGCTCAAAAAGGCCAACATCTGTTGATTCAAATTGCGGAAATTCTGAAGACCAGAGAAGTCAATTTTAAGTTACTTATAGCGGGTAGCGGTGAGTTGGAGCAGGAATTAAGGACTCAGATTGGTGAGCTTGATTTGTATCGGGAAGTAGAGTTGCTGGGCTTTGTAAAAGATGTGCCTGGCTTCATGCATCAAATTGACATATTTGCGCTTTCTTCTCTCTGGGAGGGGTTTGGTTTTGTGATCGTCGAGGCCATGGCATGTAAAAAGCCTGTTGTTGCCTTTGATGTGTCTAGCAATCCTGAAATCATTGATCACGAGCATACGGGTTATCTGGTTAAGGAAGGAGATTTAGAGAAGTTTGCAGATTATCTGCAGTTGTTGGTAGAGGAGGCACAGAGGCGCCAGGAAATGGGACGAGCTGGCAGGAGATCTGTCGAAACCAGATTTCTTCTGGATGATCGAGCCAGGGAACTGGAACAATATTTATTGAATGCCTGATCGTTTCCATTTACGTGGTTTATGCCTGCCTGGTGTAAGTAACAATAAAGATAACCGAGGTGTTCAGGATTTAATAGACCGTAGCCAGAATCAGTCGAAATAGCCAAATCTGAGGCCTGTTTGAGCGGTAAATCCAGACATTAATTCGTCGGTTAATCCGTAAGTATAACTCCCGCTGCAATGCCTGTAACCTACGCCGACGTAATAGTGGATGCCTTTTGAAAGCCTGCAGTTTAGCAAAACCTCTGGTTCAAAGTACCAGAATGGAGAGCGTTTGGCAAAGAATCGTCCACCCTGAGGCACCTGTACTTCTCCTGCAATCGCTTCACCAAGTCCAATATCTACAGGTACGGAGAAGTAGACACCTTGTGTTGGATGAGGTCTGAATTTCTTTTCCAGGTACAAACCGATTCTATATTGCGAATATCGTCCGGATTGAATTAGTCCGTGATTGTTGTCTCGTGAAAATAAGAAGGCCATGCCACCTGTAAAGTTTCCCTGCCTGTTGGTGTGGCCTCCACGAAAGCCGTAACTAAAGTAAGTGTTGTTCAAAGAAGGTCGAACTTCTGCCTGTACAGATAACTCTTCCCAACTCATAAAATAACCAATCATTAACTCCGCAAGTTCCACACCGATCTGTGATTTTGCCCTGGGGGCAAACGCCAGTAGAGCAATAGAGGTAAGTAGAATTATCCGGAGTTTTGCACGCATGGTAAGTAGGTCGTAAAGTTGATTAGCCTCTAATCAGAATAAAAGATAAAGAAAAGAATGGACAATCAACAGGTTGAAGGTTCTGTTTCACTTTAAGGCAACTACAAAAATCTAGCCATCATCTCGCGAACCCTCAATTTTCCCCATATTGATGCACTCCACTTTTCCGCTATTCAGACCGGATTTACGAATCTTAGATGGGCGATACTTTTTACAGAACACTACGCCATTCCAAAGGTCTCCGCAGCCATTTTTAACTATGCAACCATCAACAACGAGTTTCGCCTTTCGTTCCACATAGATAGTGGAGCCGGAACTCAGAAATTGATCCGCAGTTAAAGTGAGCGTGGTCTTCTTTTTGATCACCAAATCCCCTTGCAGGGCTCGCGATCTTGACCAGGATTCATCTCTGCGTACAACAATTGTCTTTTCAGGGTCGTAGTCGCAAGCGGTGGTAATTCGAATGTATTTGGGTACGGCCGTGTAGTTCATATAGATGTGCCCGATTTGCAATGGAGAGAGATAGTTGCGGCATTTGTTATAGCCCATAAGGTTATTAGATACGTCAATGGTATCGCAATTGCACCCGGAACATTTCCTGTCGCGGGTGGGTAAATCACTATAACCACCACCAAAAGTATGACCAAGTCCAAGGGTATGACCAATTTCATGAGCTACCAATTTGTATCCTGCCCAGGGCCCGCCAAAAATAAAATTGGATACGTTTAGGTAGTAGGGTGAGGGCGCACAACCAAATTGAATTCGCTTGGAACTCGCTCCGGTTAGGAACAAGTGTAGATGATGATCATCACTGTTTGCCAGGTTTTTCCAGTTGTCAGCAGAGCAGTTAAAATCAACTTTTTTAAAGTATGTTGCCCGGATAGGTGCTAAACTACTCAGATTCTCCTTAACTGTGAGAATGGTCATTGAGCCATCCTTTTTAACGTTTCGCTTATGCAGAACCTGAGGGGTGTTAGCAGTTGTAACCTTTAGAGAATCACAGCTGTAAAATCCCCGCCAGGCATCTTGGTTGAAGAAGATCAGTTCATTTTTTTCCAGATTTACAGAGTCTATCTGCATTGGCCATTTGCCTGCGTTGACAATTACTCGTTTGTTTCGGTCCCAGCCAACAGAATCTTGATGAAAGCGAATTTCGTCAAGCCGGAACCTAATACGGGAATCGTGTACCAGAGGAGGGGTAGGCTCTACTTTTAGTGTGGGTTCCTGTAACTTAGAATAAGTAACGTTGCATCGCTCTATGATCGTTTTGATTGCTGCACGATCCTCGGGAGTGTCCTGAAAATTCTCAGGGTTTTCAGCTGATCGTTGAACTACATGGACAACTACTTTAATGGTAACAAGGGGGAAATCGGTAAGCGACTTATTGTTGTAAGGAACGTACTGCGCGTATACTTTCTCTCGCTTGTTGAACTGTGAATACGCCGGGTTGCTATACAGTAGATTACAACAAACTGTCGGTAGCAGTACTGTCCAAAGGAATAGGTGAATCCGGGTATGGCATTTCATCCAGTTGTTTTTTCAGAGGTTCTATAAATTTAAGATAATCCTCCCTCAACTCCTCTTTTAAGGGTTCTGACGCCTGGTGTACCTCTTTTCTGTGATCCACCTGTTTGCCATTTTTCCAGAAACGATAGCATACGTGTGGACCGGTTGCAAGGCCGGTAGATCCTACATAGCCGATAATGTCTCCTTGCGAAACCGATCGACCTTTCTTCATGCCGGAGGCAATCTTACTCATGTGTAAATATTGGGTGGTGTAGGTATCGTTGTGCCGAACTTTTACATAGTAACCATTGTACTTGCTAAAGGTCGCTGCTATTACAGTTCCGTTGGCGGTAGACCAGATGGGGGTTCCTTTAGGTGCAGCGTAATCCGTGCCCAGGTGTGCTTTATACCTTTTCTGAACGGGGTGATAACGTCTTTTAGAGTATGGGGAGCTTAACCGGGTGTACTTTAATGGAGCCATCAGAAACATGGTTTTATTGCTATTCCCTTTTTCATCATAGTAGTTAACGGTCCCATCCTGATCGTAAGCAAATGCGTAGTGATCTTTGCCTCGATGCTGAAAATAAAGTGCTTTTATTTTACCCGTAGTTACAGGAATGCTGTCCACTAACTTTTCATCGTAAATCACTTTGAACTTATCATCCGGATGGAGTTTAAAGAAATCGATGCTCCAGGCAAAGGTCTGGGCAATTTTAGTGACCAATTCCGACGTGATACCAATGTCGGTAACCCCCGCCTGTACTTCATTGGATAAGTTGGATCCCTTGGTAATAATTCCGGCGAGTTGTGTTTCATTTACTTCCAGAGGACGCTGTACACTATACACTTTTACCGAATCGCTGAAATCGAAAACCACGTATTCAAATGCATTTTTGTCGTAAATACAATATCTGGCTCGTTCAATGGTATCATTTAAACCGCAGAGCATCATGTAGTCTCTGCCGCGGGCGATGTATTTTAATCCGACAGTACTGTCCTTTGCCAGTTCACTGGCGGTATTTATATCTACCTGAGAGATGTGATAGGGAAGAAAAAGATGGCTTAAGGTCCAGTCCGGTTCAACTGCGCCTTTGTGTACGGAAAATGAATCGAGGCAAAATCCGTATTCATATACGGGTTCAGGTAGAGGGATTGTGTCGACAAGGTTTTCGGCTGGTCCTGTGGTCACAGGTTCCGAATTTTCTGAGCATGAAGCTAGCAGTAGTGCGAGCGATATAAATGACAGAAGATACTTCAAGCTTACTGGTTTAGGAAAGAAAGTCCCCAGTCTTCAATTTCTTTTTCCGACCATAGAGCCGGATAAAAGACACGTTTTTGAAAGCGTGGAGGCAGGTATTTTTGCCAGTTCGTTCCGCCGGTGGCGGCAATGTCTTTGGAATCACGGTTCAGATAGCGTACGGCAGATTTATAATGCACCAGCGGCCAGTTAATATTCACATTGGCATCGAATCTTTTTAGTTCCGAGCGAATGTCTTCTCTATTCTGATCCTCCTGAGAGAGTTCCAGGAACTTTTGCCATAAATTTTTCGATTTGTACTCTTTGGCCCAACTGATAAATTCGTTTCGGTATTTCTTTTCGAATTGTTCAAGAGTAAGTGTTTTCTTGCCGGTTTTTAATTCGGTTGCACCGCTTTTCCAGTAAGAGTATTCAAACATCTCTTCGATCATAGAATTGGTAATGGTTCCACTGTATGATTTTCGCTTGTCTTTGTGTACCAGATTGATAAAGTCTGTGGAACAGATTTCAATTTTTCTGTATTGCCCTGACTGAAAACCACTGGCTGGAAGTAGTGCCATCCTGAATTTCAGAAATTGTTCTGGCTCCATCCCATCTACCATAATTTCGAATGAACCGGTCAAAGCTTTGAAATAATTGTTCATCCGTTTTAATCTGGCTAAGAAGAAATCAGGATCTAACTGATCTTTCCAGCCCCTGTCGTCACCATTATCCAGAACCATGCGACCATTGTTGGCAATTTGCTCTATTTCATGCAGGCATAGTTTGAAATACAGCTCTGTAATCTGATGATACATGATAAAAATCTGCTCGTCAGGGAAATCCGTTAAGGGCTGCTGCAGGGAGAGCAATGTGTCGAGCCTGATGTAATCCCAGTAGGTCAGGTAGTTAGACATCAGCAGGCCATCCAGATAGGAGGTCATGTCTTGCCCCATTTGGGCGTACTTTTCTTCAAGTTTGCCTATTCTGTCAGCAATCTCCGGTCGTATTTCCATGACTTAAAATTACCATTACCCCCAAATTAAAACCTGACTAAAGTCAGATGTTTTTCATACGCGTGTGTTAAAATGGGAAACGAGGGTGGTTGGCGATTATTTGTTGAAATCACAAAGCCCCATCCCATCCCGATAATATTGAGGCGGAACGGGGCCTTGCAGCAAACAGACTTAAACTTATACCTTCCGTTGTTACCGGAACTGGTATCAGATTTTTGAGATTGGGGCCGCTAAGCCCTCGTAATCTGAGAGTTCCATTTTAATAGAACCCACTAAAATTTTTGTTTTGGCTAAAAGTGGAATTTTGTTCTTGTCGTTGGTAATCCATACCGTCAGGTCTTCTTCATCTTTCCAGATTCTACCTTCCTGAATAACTGGAACGAACTTCAGACACTTGAACTTCCCTTTACGGATTTTCACATTGTCTTCACCTTTGTATTTGATCTTCAAAGGCCATGTTTCGCCATCTACAATACAGTCAATTTCAAATTCATCACCCACTTTTGCGTTGTCAAAATCCAATGTTCTTGCGTAGTAAAATGCCGATAACATATCCTGTACGTTCGCCGGGACATCTACTTTTTCTTCACCGGTATTTACTTGCTTTTTGTGCTGGTAAAAAGTGTAATCCTGATTGATTTCGAAACCACCTTCATACACTCTTCGGATAAAAATCCATGGAAACATACCTTCCTTATCTACATAAGATTCATACCGGTCTCTTACTTTAAAGAACCAATCAAAAGTGCTGATGCTTTTACCTTTTCCAACTACATGAAGCAGCGGTCGGCCATTGATTGTTTTATCGGTTTCTTTTACCTCAAGCGTAGCTACACCGGCATCCATAACACCATAATGCATTTTGTACGTGAGTTTTTCCCCGGCTTTAAACGATTCGTTGGTAATTTTTCTGAAAGTGGTTCTTTGATTCTGGCGTGCCGCAACCCCTTCGTATGCAAACGCACCTACAGTTGAGAACACCAGAGCCAGTGCCAATGTTGCTTTGCCCAGGCGGCCTAACAACGTATTTGATTTTCTCTTTTCCATGATATAAGTTTTGTTTGTTCTGTTGGAATAGAGAAAAACAAAGAGTGTGCCAACCTGATTATTTTGATTTAGGAAAAGCCCACATATACGAGTAGTAGCTACGGAATAAGGGAATTGTAATGATGATAAATGCCCAACCGGCGTAATACAAGAGGTGGCTAACCATGGCGGAAATTTCTCCAATATCTCCTGGGTACTCGTACGGGAGGTCGTAGATTTTGTCTTTCCACATTTCCAGCCCAATTAGTCCATAGATCATGATCAATGCGGGCATCCAGAACTGAAGAAGAATGGTGCAAATCACCCCAAACGACGAGAATTTTCGCTTAATGACGGGGAGAATGCTAAACAATACTAAAGCAAGATTCACCACAATAATGATTGCCAGAACAGACGCTTCCTCTGATCGATATGGAACATTTATCAACTCGAATAAAATAAGTGCGGTAATGCCCATAAACATGGGGGTTAATACCACCGTAACCCCGGCCGCCACAAAGTTCTTCCAGTGTACGTTTTTGAAAATCCAGGTAAGTAATGCCAAATAGCCAATTACAGCCATCAATACCATTAGGAAGCCTTCGTCAAATATGGAAAGGTGGAAATATCGGCGGCTTCCAAATTTCAGCTCATGGATGTCCTCAACTTTTTCGTCGACTCCCCATTCCAGAAAGTGGTATGCACGATTCTCGCTATCAGAGGTGCCATTGTAATAAGAAAGCACCTGATCGGAGTTCCATTGTACCTTGTGTACTGTGTATTTATTGTAAACCGCTACAAAGGCAAGGATTTCTTCTTCGGCCTGTTGCCTTGTGACAGTTCTTGGAGCGGCGTCCAGGCCAATGTATGGCTCCTCCCAGCTTCCAAGGAAGGGTTCTTCCAATACATCATACCTGGAACCAATATAATTGTAGCTTCCAACAGAGTAGGTAGCTACTTTATATTTCTCAGAATCACCTTTAGCAGGGGCGTATTTATCTACCTTAAACTTGCCGGCAAAATACGGGTACCCTGTATTCAATGTTAGAATATCTTCTTTCAGTTGTTCGTCAGAAACACTTCTGTCTACGTTGTTTAACTGAGCGCCGGGCACAGATAGCATGATGAGAAAGAAAGAAGAAATAATGAGCAGGTAACTCACAAAATTTTGATAATCGTGCCTAACGGTGAGTCGGCCAAAATTCTTGTTGACGTTGTATTGTGATTGGATAATAAACCAATACACGAAAACCGCCAAGGTGGGTAAGGATAATAACCAGAAACTATTCCATTGATTCGGAATCTCGTTTTCTGGGTTATATCCGAATGCACTCGTAATTAAATAAAGAATGGCTCCCAACGCTAGCGAACCTGGGATGGCGTAATGAAATTTTGTGATCCACAATTGCGGACTTTTATACAACAGTTTGTTGTCCAGCTTCTGAAGTATTTTTGGAGTAATCGCTTTCATTATCTGAACATCTTTTTGGTGGATGAACTAATATCCCGGAAGTAGGTAATACTGATGTTTTTGTCCATTATTGAACGCATCAACCGATCACGATCTAGCTCAATTTTGGTTTCCAGAGTAATCACCTTGCCTTTGGAGTTGGAAGAAAGAATCAAATCACCGAATAAATCCAGAAGATCAAGTTCATTCGTGTTTCCGGACAATTCGAATGAGTTGGTAGTACGACCCTGACCAACATCGTCTACTTTACCACTATATCTTATATCGCCGTTCTGGATGAATACAATATTGTCGGAGAACGACTCAACTTGATGTAATTGCTGCGAACTTAAAACTACTGCGGTTTTGAACTGTGCCTGGGATACGATTCGTTGCAAGTCCGATAAGAATTTGTCTTGCGCCTTTACATCAAGATTGGCAATTGGTTCATCCAAAACCAGCAATTTGGGTTTGCTAATGAGCATCTTCGCCAATTGAAACCGTAACCGGTAGCCCGTGCTGATTTCAGTCCACTTCAAATTGGCATATTTCATTAAACCGAGTTCGTCCAGAAGCTGAGTTAACCGATCATCGATTTCATGCGCGGGGATATCATGAATACTTGCCTGAAAGATCAGGTTTGTTCTCAAGTATCCGAACCAACGGGGGATACGTTGAGGGATGTAACTGATGGACTCTTTAAATTGTCTCCACTCGGCAGGTAAAATTGGTCTGCCCTGGTATTGAATATGGCCGCTGTCTATATCCAATTCTCCGGCGATGATTCTTAACAATGTGGTCTTTCCATTGCCGTTTTCACCTACAATTCCTGTAATTTCTCCCTGGTTTAGCGCCAGATTGATATTGCTCAATTTGAAACCACCGCTTGAAAAGGCTTTGTTCACGGACTGACAAGACCAGATGGCACTTGGTTGATTCATGTTACCAAGTTAACGATTAACTCCACAACCTATTGCTAGTCTGATTAACCGCCGTAGATTTTCTTTTTAGCGATGAAACAGAAAGACTGTTAAATGGATCCGGACAGATTTAACACAAGCCCTTCGCCTTCCACAATCATGTTTAAATTATGCAGCCGTTTTATTTCGAGTGTTTTCGGAATGAATCCTTCCACATAATTGTTCGAATAGTCGAGAATGATTGACTTTTTTTTATCTCCAAAAGCCCAGCTTCCCAGTTGGTCTTGCTGTGATCCGGAAACCGTGTATCGGATATGAACCCCTTGATTTTGGTCGAGTGATATCCACCAGGCTGCATATTCGGAGGTACGATCCGTCCCATCTGAATCGGTGACCGCGGAGAAGCTCCATATATTCACAACCCGATCTTTCTTTGTCCTCAGAGAGATCAAAGGTCCTTCCTCGTATTTGCAGGAGCCAAGGCAAATAGCCAATAAAGTGGATATGACTAAAGCGGTTCTCACACAACAATATTCACGATACGCTTAGGCACCACAATGATCTTCTTTGGTGTTTTCCCATCCAAATAGCCCGGGGTTTTTTCAAATGCCATTACTTCTGCTTCAATTTCTTCTTTGCTTAACGATGTTGGAAGTTCCAGTTTGAACCTCACTTTGCCGTTGAATGATACTGGATATTCAAACGCGTCTTCCACCAAAAAGCTTTCGTCAAGTTTCGGAAATTGTTGTTGAGTAACGCTGCCATCCAGACCCATTTTGTGCCAAAGCTCTTCGGCAATATGCGGAGCATAAGGAGATAACAGAATCAGCATTTCTTTCAGAACAGTTGCATTTGAGCAATTTAGAGATGACAACTCATTAGTAGCGATCATAAAGTTGCTCACTACCGTGTTGAATGAGTACCTGTCAAGATCATCCTGAACTTTTTTGATGGTTCCATGAAGCACTTTCAATTCCTCTTTGGTTGGCTCGCCCGGGTTGACCCGGAAAGTATCCTCGTCATGAAATAGCCTCCAGAATTTTTTCAGGAAATTGTGTACTCCATTAATCCCCTGTGTGTTCCATGGTTTGGAGTCGGTTAGTGGTCCCAGGAACATTTCATACATCCTTAGAGTGTCTGCACCATATTGCTCACAAATATCAACCGGATCTACCGTGTTAAAGTAGCGTTTAGACATTTTACCGCTTTCCGTTTTCGTAACAATCCAGCTGTCTTTGTTTTCGGCAGAACGCCCCTTAAATTCTCCATTATGGTAAATTCCCTGAGAGCATTCAAAAATGGCGTGTTCATAATCCGGCCTCCATTTTCGGAACTCGTCGAGCCCTGCAATTTTCATAAAGGAGTTGTCCGTACCGTAATCCTCCACGATGTCGATGCGCACTGGAATTCGTGCAACATCAAAACCATTTTTCTTGGCAATATCACGGCAAACAAAATGGTGATGCCCGTTGGTTTTTTCCTTCTTCAGAAGTAGAAATTCAATGGAGCCTCCGATCATTCCCTGATTAATCAGTTTCTTAAAAGGTTCATCGAAGGAAATGTAGCCCCGATCATGAAGGAATTTTGTCCAGAATCGCGAGTAGAGTAGATGCCCAACCGCGTGCTCGGCTCCGCCTACATAAAGATCTACCTGATTCCAGTATTCCAGCTTTTTCTTCGATGCAAATTCGGTTTCGTTATGAGGATCCATATATCTCAGGAAGTACCATGAAGAGCCAGCCCATCCGGGCATAGTATTGTACTCCATTCGATCCCCACGGAATATATTCCAGTCTTCCTTATTGGCTCTGGCCAGGGGAGGTTCGCCATCCTCGGTTGGTAAATACTTATCTACAGGGGGGAGTGTTACCTGCTCTTCATCACTTAGCAGGTATGGTATTTCATCTTTGTAGTAAACAGGAAATGGTTCACCCCAGTAGCGCTGTCTGGAAAAAATGGCGTCTCTTAACCGGTAATTGGTTTTACCTGATCCGATGCCCATTTCTTCAATTTTCTGGATCGCCTTTTTGATGCCTTCATTGGCTGGAAGACCATTCAGAAAATCTGAATTGGCAAGTACAGCATCTTTTTCAGCGTAAGCACCTTCGCTAATATCCACTCCTTCAAAAATGTTGGGAATGGGAATATTGAAGTGGGTTGCAAACTCCCAGTCTCGTTGATCACCAGCTGGAACCGCCATAACAGCGCCCGTTCCGTAGGAAGCAAGCACATAGTCGCCGATCCAGATTTGTACTTTTTCACCCGAAAACGGGTGAATTGCGTAAGCCCCCGTAAATTGCCCGGTAATGTTTTTCACGTCCGATTGACGATCACGTTCTGATTTCGCCGCGGCTTGTGATTGGTAAGATTCCACCCCATTTCTGAACTCATCTGTAGTGATGGTATTTACCAGTTCATGTTCCGGCGCAAGGACCATAAAACTAACACCATAAATAGTGTCGGGCCTTGTTGTAAACACCTCAATCTCTTCTTTGTGTCCTTCTACCTTAAATCGAACCGACGCTCCCCTGGACTTTCCAATCCAGTTTCTTTGCTGCTCCTTAAGAGATTCAGAAAAATCAACTCTTTCCAGGCCTTCGAGAAGTCGTTCGGCATAAGCGGTAATTCTCAAACTCCATTGCCGCATCAACTTTTGCTCCACAGGGTGGCCACCTCTTTCCGAAACACCGTCTTTTACCTCATCGTTGGCCAGTACCGTGCCAAGAGCCGGACACCAATTCACCCAGCTGTCGGCGAGATACGCCAAACGATAGTTTAGGAGCATTTTTTGCTTGGCAGATTCATCCCAACTGTTCCAATCTTCAGCAGTAAATTCCTGGGTGTTTCCTGTTGTAGCATTCACATTAGTGGAACCATTCGCGGCAAACTTATCCTCCAGGCTGGTTATGGGTTCGGCTTTATCCGAATCGTTATTGTACCAACTGTTAAAAAGTTGTTTAAAGATCCATTGCGTCCATTTGTAGTAGGCTGGGTCTGAAGTTCTGACTTCACGATCCCAGTCGAATGAGAAACCGATACTGTCTAGTTGCTCTCTGTAGCGCGCAATATTTTCTTCGGTGGTTACTGCAGGATGTTGGCCGGTTTGAATCGCATATTGCTCCGCTGGAAGGCCAAAGGAGTCGTATCCCATTGGGTGAAGCACATTATAGCCCTGTAAACGTTTGTAACGAGCATAGATGTCGGAGGCGATGTAACCAAGAGGATGTCCGACGTGCAACCCTGCACCGGATGGGTATGGAAACATATCAAGAACGTAGAATTTCTCCTTGGCGGAGTTGTCTTCCGCTGCGTAAGTTTTATTCTCGGCCCAGTATTTTTGCCATCGACTATCGATTTCCCTGTGATTCATGTTGCTTTTTTGTAAGGTGCAAAGTTACGGGTATTGTCTTAATGAACTAATGTGTGAATGATCTGATGAAATAATGATCTGATGAGGCGATAGCGTGTCAGGAGTATTGTCGGGTTTACTTACGCCAGCATTAACTCATTTATTTTATAAAATCATCAGATCATTATTTCATCCTTTCATCAGATCATCCTTTCATTAGACCATTAGTTCATTAACGCAAAAAACCCATCCTCCTTGCGGAGAATGGGCTTCTACGTAAATTCAATTAAACTAAGTCCGGCTTACTTGTTTGCGCTAAGGTTTAGTTTCATTGAAAGTTTCATTCCTGGTTCCTCAGCACCTTCCATAGTTCCAAAGAAAGGAACAGCACCGCTTAAATCAACAGGGAACCAATCGGTAGTATGCACCAATGCATCTCCGTCCATAGATGGCTGACCTGGAATAGTCAGGGATACATCTTTGCCCATCACCGTTAGTGTTCCGTTCACACCATTCTCATCAGCGGAGTTAATTGTAAAGGTTGCAGTTGGGATTGAGTCGATAGCGAAAATGTCGTTACTTTTCAGGTGCCCCCAAAGTTTCGCAACAGACTCGCTTTCTTCGTTCATCACGTTTCCGTGAGAAATACCTTCCTGATAGTTTAGAGCCCCCATATCTATGGTCACTGATCCACCAGTAATTGCACCGTCTTTCGTGCTTATGGTACCTTCCTTGATACCCACGCTTCCGATGTGGTAGTGCTCTTCCATATTTCCGTTTTCATATCCTTTCCACTCGAGTGTGCTGGCAGCAGCATCTACTGTGTAGTCTGCCATTACCGGCTCAGCTGCCGTGGTGTCCGCATCGTTTGTTGCGTTGTTTGTGTCTGTCGCTGCATCTTCACCTCCGCCACAAGCGGTTAAAAATAGAGCAGATGCTGCCATTACAGAGAAAAAAGTCTTCTTCATGCTTTCTAGTTTAATAGTCTTGATTTCCAATCTTTTGTTTCGGATCGCTAAGATATTTTCCTGGGAGACAAATTCCAAAAGAAATATGTGTTTTTTCTTAGCGAGGTTAATTTCACTTAACACTTATTAACAAAGCTTCTGAATAATTGTTCTACTCACTAAAATTCGTCGCATCGAATTTTTCTAATTTCGATTTCGTCTGATGCAGAAAGAACGTAAATATTCTAGACGCCGATCCCGTACAGCATGGTTTGGCACCTTTATATCCATGTCATTGCTGCTGCTGCTACTTATGCTGGGAGCCAATTTCTTAATCAACATGGACAGATTGTCTAAGAGGGTGAAAGAGCAGTTGGAATTGGACGTGTACTTTTATGACACTACCAACGACGCGGATGTTAAACGAATTGAGAAGCAAATTGCATCGCATCCTTACGTGTTACGAGCCGTTTTCGTGTCTAAGGATTCTGCCCAGGCCACTGTTGCACGTGCAATCGGTGAAGATCACATGAATTTGTTGGACGAGAATCCCTTTCAATCCTCAATTAATGTGGTTCTAAGCGAACAGTACGTCCATGCCGATAGTGCTAAGTTGTTTGAGTCGTGGGTGCTTAACGGTAACGAGGAATTGGTAGAGGAGGTTTATTATAGTGAAGCACAGTTTTTGAGCATCGATGAGAGCTTTAACAACATCGGCTTCTGGATTTGGATATTCGCGCTGCTTCTGGTCGTAGTAGCAGTGGTGATGATTTTCACCACTATCAGATTGTCAATTTCAGCCCAACGGTTTACAATTAAAACAATGGAGATGGTAGGTGCTAAATCGTCGTTTATAAAGCGGCCGTTTATACTGAATTCATTAATGCTGGGACTGGCGTCGGGAATTGCAGCGGTATTGATGTTTATCGGAGCAACTTATTTGATCTGGCAATACAATTCGGATATGTTGTTCGGTAATTCTGAATTTGAAACTATTGCCCTGGTTGCCACTACCAATCAAAATGATTTTAAGATATTTGGACTTCTTTTCGGAGCCATTGTGGCCGGAGGGATATTGATTTCGATGTTAAGCACCTGGCTGGCATTAAGGAAATATATCCGAATTAAGGCCGATAATTTATATTGAATATGTCTGAGGAAATAGAAAAAAAAGCAGTTCTAGGCCGTTTGAATTACATCATAATGGCTGCAGGTGTAATAATCTCCATTATTGGTTTTGTGCTTATGGCAGGTGGGGGATCCGAAGATCCTACTCAGTTTAATGAGGAAGAACTTTTTAGCCACAGACGAATTACTTTAGCACCAATCACGGTAATTTTCGGCTATCTGGTGGTTATCGTAGCCATCATGTGGCGACCTAAAGGCAAGTCCTGATGGGCATTCTTGAGGCCATTATTCTTGGCATCATTCAGGGACTTACAGAGTTTCTTCCGGTTTCCAGCAGCGGACATATAGAATTGGGTAAAGAGATTCTCGGTGTGCAAATTTCCGACCCACTGCTATTCTCCGTAGTTGTTCATGCCGCTACAGCTTTAAGTACCGTTGTTATTTTTAGAAAAGACATTCTTGAAATTATAAAAGGACTGTTCAAATTCCGGTGGAATGATGAAACTAAGTTTGTATTGCTGGTGATTATTTCAATGATTCCAGCGGCCGTGGTTGGTCTGTTTTTTGAAGATCAGATAGAAGAATTTTTTAGTGGTAATATTTTACTCGTGGGGATTATGCTGGTTCTTACCGGAGGCTTGCTTCTAATGGCGGATCGGGCAAAGAACACCACCAAAAAAGTTGGATTGATAGACTCCATCATCATTGGTATATCGCAAGCGATAGCCATTTTGCCAGGTATATCTAGAAGTGGCGCAACTATATCTACCTCGGTATTGCTTGGAATTGATCGATCCAGGGCGGCGAGGTTTTCTTTTTTAATGGTGGTTCCCCTGATTTTAGGCGCAGCGTTGCTGGATATGAAAAAATTCAAGGAAGTGTCTGATGTTGAGGCACTGAGTTCTGCCCAGGAAAGGGTAGAGCTAATAATGGAAGATTTGCAAAAAGATAACCTGATGAGCGATGTGGAGTCAAATGCGGTGCGAATGGCTTTACTTCATAAGGAAGAAACATGGAGTTCGGAAAAAGAGAAACTGTCTGCCGGTATTCCTGCTGATTCAGTTATGCTGATTGAACAAAATCTGATTGGTTCTTTTGCCAAAGAGCTTGAGATGAGGGTGAAAACCTCGACGCAAATGGAGATAGAAGGTCATCATTTGGCTCGGGTCAGATCGCTGGCGCCAATTGGAATGGTAGTTTTACTCGCCGGATTCTTAGCCGCCTTTTTAACCGGATTACTAGCCTGCACCTGGATGATCAAGCTGGTGAAAAAATCGCAACTAAAGTATTTTGCATTTTATTGCTTTGTAGCCGGGGTGTCAGCTGCGATCTACAGCCTCATCTGATGTTCGATTTTCAGGAAGGAGAAATATTATTGGTCGACAAACCATTGGAGTGGACATCCTTTCAGGTGGTCAACAAGATCAGGTATGCTATCCGCCGAAAGTTGGGCGTAAAGAAGATTAAGGTGGGGCATGCCGGAACACTAGACCCACTTGCTACGGGTTTGCTAATACTGTGCACAGGAAGGAAGACCAAAACCATCGAGCAAATTCAAATGCTCAAAAAGGAATACACCGGAATTATTCAACTTGGCGCGACCACACCTTCGTATGATTTAGAGACGGAGATTGATCAGGAGTTTGCAACCGATCATCTAACCCAACCTATTGTGGAGGAAGCAGCCAGAAAATTGACTGGTGAACTGGATCAGGTTCCACCTATTTTTTCTGCGAAAAAAGTAAATGGCAAGCGGGCTTACCAAGCTGCCCGAAAAGGGGAGCACGTGGAGTTAAAACCCAAACAGATATCCGTTTTCGAGTTTGAAACGAAATTGCTGGAAGGGGCAGGGGTAGAATTCAAAATACAATGTTCCAAAGGAACCTACATCCGATCATTGGCGCGCGACCTGGGTCGTGAGTTAAACAACGGAGGCCACTTAACAGCGTTGAGACGTACAAAAATTGGCCAGTATTCTGTTCAGGACGCACTTTCTCCGGATCAATTGGTGCAGATAATAGAGAAAAGCGAGCTGATTTAGGCGCTATATAACCTATACTATTCGTTTTCAGAGTTTGATTATAAATTACTAAATTCGCGACCGCATTCACGCGACCTTTTTGAACGAAATCTGGTTAAGTGAAAGGGGAGAAATCCCAGCCAGGACAAACTAAATCCGATACAATGAAATTATCACAATTCAAATTTGAACTTCCTGAAAAACTAATCGCTCAGTATCCGGCCGATAACAGAGATGAATCCAGACTGTTGGTAGTGAATAGAGAGGAGGGCAAATTCGAGCATAAGATGTTTAAAGACGTTCTCGATTATTTTGATGACGGCGATGTGATGGTGTTTAACAACACCAGAGTTTTTCCTGCAAGAATGTACGGTAATAAGGAGAAGACCGGTGCAAGGATCGAGGTGTTTTTGTTGAGAGAACTGAACAGAGATAGCCTTCTTTGGGATGTCTTGGTTGATCCGGCAAGAAAAATCAGAATTGGAAACAAGTTGTATTTTGGAGAAGACGATGCGTTGGTGGCTGAGGTAATCGACAATACAACCTCAAGAGGAAGAACCTTAAGATTCCTTTTCGATGGACCTTATGAGGAATTCAAAGAAACCATTACCAAGCTTGGAGAAACTCCTATTCCAAAGTATATCGACAGGCCGGTGGAAGCAATGGATGAGGAAAGATTCCAGACCGTTTTTGCCAAGAACGAAGGAGCCGTTGCTGCACCAACAGCCGGACTTCACTTTTCAAGAGAATTGCTCAAAAGACTTGAGTTGAAAGGTTTGAGTTTCGCTGAACTTACACTTCATGTCGGGCTCGGAACTTTCCGACCTGTTGAGGTGGAGGATTTGACCAAGCACAAAATGGATTCTGAGCAGTTGCACATTAGTGATACGGCTGCAGATACAGTAAACAAAGCAAAAGATAACAAGAAGAAGGTTTGTGCCGTGGGTACTACGGTGATGAGGTCTGTTGAGACGTCCGTATCAACGGAAGGCAGACTTAAACCGTTTGATGGATGGACCAATAAGTTTATTTTCCCTCCGTATGAATTTCACATTGCCAACGCAATGATCACGAATTTCCACATGCCGATGTCTACCCTTCTGATGCAGGTCTGTGCATTCGGCGGATACGATTTGGTAATGGAAGCCTACCAGGAAGCGATTAAGGAGAAATACCGTTTTTACTCTTACGGCGATGCAATGTTGATTATTTAACAGGCATTAGCATAATATTTGTTAAAACCCTGCCTAAATTGAAGGCGGGGTTTTTTATTTCCCAAACTTTAGTCTGATTAATCCGTAAACAACGGGCCATGAGTCATATTGAAAACATCAAACGACTGTTCACTGAATTCAAGCGACTTAGTGAAAGTCAAAATAACGCTCATCGCGAGCTGGAGGCCGCTCAAGCTGAATTACGCACCTATCCGGTTTCGGAGCCAAGAGTAAAGGCTGCTGAGGAAAAATTAAATTTTTTGAAAGGGAAATCCTCCGTTTTCTTCAGAGAGATAGAAAAGCTCCGAGGCGAACTAAATTCGTATAAGAACACGCCTAACCCAGATTTAACGCTGGCTTCTGCATTTGATGAAAAACTGGCTTTTATTGATGGAAAACAGCAAAGTTTTGTCTCGGAAATAGAAGCGCTAAAACAACAAATAGCCGGGTTGTCGGGAGGTTTGGAAAAACGACACCAACCGAAGGAAGACCTCCCCGGACCAGATGCTGAGCAAGCTTCTGCTCACGGCGATACCTCCGGACAATCATTTGGGAACGCTTCGCAGCAAACCAACTCCGGCTCATATCAAAAGAAACAGGAATACACTCCACCCCCTCCAAAACAAAAAACCGGCGATATGGATAGTGCCGAGGTGTTTGTGGGCCAAAAGGTATTTAGCTACATCGGAATTGGAATTTTGGTGATTGGTTTGGCTTTGGGTGCTAAAGTAGCCATTGAACGAGATTGGTTTGGTGAATTGTTCCAGGTTGTAGGAGGATATAGTGCCGCAGCAATCCTAATAATTCTGGGATTATGGTTGAAGAAAAAATACGAAGGGTTTAGTGTTGTCCTTGTTGGTGGTGGTTTGGCCACAGCGTATTTTATGACCTATGCCTCCCATTCTTATTTTCAGTACTTCGGCCAACTTGAGTCGTTTATTATTATGGTAATCCTGACTGCGGTCACCGTATTTACCGCGCTCAAGTACAATCAGGAGTTGATAGCCATACTTGGTATGGTTGGCGCGTATGGGATACCGTTTTTACTCGATGATGGCTCAGGCAGGGTCCATATCATGTTTACATATATGGCTATCATAAATCTGGGTATTCTGGCTATAGCATTTGTTAAATACTGGCGTGGACTTTATTACAGTGCTTTCGGTTTAACCTGGCTCATATTCGGCAGCTGGTTTTTGGTTAGATATAATGCTGACGCCCATTTCCACATTGCAGTAGTATTTATGAGCATTTACTACGTTACCTTCTATTCAGCATTCTTATCCCATAAGTTAATTCAGAAAGAAGAGTTTAACGCAGGTGATATTACCCTGGTACTTGTCAACTCAATTCTCTTCTTTTTTATAGGATATTATATTCTGGATTCTACGGCGCAAGGCCAGGAGTACCTCGGTTTGTTTGCTCTCGGGAATGCGGTTTTTCACTTCATTATTACGCTGGTCTTCTATATGAAGAAACTCGCCGATAAAGGGCTGTTTTATATCGAAGCCGGGATGGCGTTGCTCTTCGTTACCATTGCAATTCCGATTCAGTTCGATGGCAAGTGGATTCCAATATTCTTCACGCTTGAAGCTGTGATTTTGTTCTTCATCGGAAGGATACAGGGAATCAAGGTGTACGAGATTTTGTCTTACCCAATGACGTTCATTGCGTTCTTTAGTGTTTGCACAAGTTTAATTGTAGACTACCGTCCGTACCTTACAAAGACGGGTGGAGAGGCGATTGATTTGAACTTTCTGGGTAACGAAATTTTCCTGGGTGCCGCATTGGCGTGTCTTGGGTTTGCCCTGTTATCGTTCCTTAACCGGATTAAATCCAAACGACCGGAATCTCCCAATGGATGGCAGGTAACGATGGACTACTTCTTGCCAATCATGGCCTTTGCCTTAGTATACTTTACCTTCTTTGCGGAGATTGCAGGATACTGGACACAACAGTACAATGCTTCCATTATCTCAACAATCTCAACTGATGATTGGCTTGGATGGATGCAGGAAACAGAAGTAATCGGTAATAAAGACCTGCTTAGGTTTCGGACCATTTCCATAATGGATTATACTTTGGTTTTCCTCGGTTTACTTGCTGGTTTGAACTGGGCGATCTGGAAAAACAAAAACTTTGGGGTTATTCTTACATCGGTTTCGATGTTCGGTATTTTCCTTTACGCTATAATAGGAACATACGCCTTTACAGATTTATCTGAGTCGATTCTGGGAGAGAATGCGTGGAGCCAACATTTTCCGCTCGAAAAAGGCAAGCTATACCTGTACAAGTATGCTTCGTTAGCAGTATTTGTTGTATTTACTATTGTGCAGTTTACCACTTCCAGAGCATTGAGACTTGGAGAAACGTTCTCACAGTGGAATGCAGGTTTAATTCACCTGTGTGCGTTAATTATTATCAGCCACGAGTTTTTATTTGTAGCCGATCTCAACGGATTTTCGAATTCCACCAAAACAGCCTTAAGTGTTATGTGGGCAGCCTATGCTGTTGTGCTTATGGCTATTGGAATTACCAAGCAGCGAGGGTATTTGAGAATTTCAGCTTTTGTGATCTGGGGAATCGTTCTTACTAAGTTGTTGCTGTACGATCTGACCCACCTGTCGCTAGAGGTGAAAACTGTGGTGTTCATTGCAATTGGTGTATTATTGTTGATTGTTTCCTTCTTATATTATAGAGTAGTTGCGAAACAAAAACAGGAAGAGGCCACAGACAATGGAGGAGAAGAAGAAGCAGGACATCCGGAATCTGAGTAGAGAGGATCTGAAGAAGTTCTTTGTCGATCAGGGAGAAAAACCGTTCAGAGCCGATCAGGTATATGATTGGCTCTGGAAAAAAGATGCGGCTCATTTTGATGAAATGACAAACCTCTCTAAAGACCTACGCGCGTTTTTAGATGAGTACTTCTTCATTAATAAGCTCTCGGTAGCGGATAAGCAAATTAGTTCCGATCGCACAATTAAAAGTGCATTCAAGCTCATGGACGGTAAGGTTGTGGAGGGAGTTTTAATTCCAACATCATCCCGAATGACTGCCTGTATCTCTTCGCAGGTGGGGTGTTCTCTTACTTGTAAATTCTGTGCAACAGGTAAACTTAAAAGAATGCGAAACCTGGAACCGGCTGAGATTTACGATCAGGTAGTGAGCATTAAAAAACAAGCAGACGAGCACTATGGAATCAACCTGTCTAACATCGTTTTGATGGGAATGGGCGAGCCCCTCTTAAATTATAAGAATGTAATGGAAGGGGTTCGGATGATTACGTCTGACGAAGGCCTTGGCATGTCGCCAAAACGAATAACGCTGAGTACCGCGGGAATTGCAAAGATGATTCGACAAATGGCCGATGATGAGGTGAAAATTAATCTGGCACTCTCGTTACATGCCGCCAACGATGCAAAGCGTAACGAAATTATGCCCATCAACGAATCAAACAGTTTAGATGCACTTGCGGAAGCATTAAAGTATTTTCACCAAAAGACCGGAACCAGGGTCACCTATGAATACATCATTTTCAAGGACTTCAATGATGAAATATCAGATGCAAAAGAGTTGGTTGATTTCTGTAAGCATGTTCCGTGCAAAGTGAACATTATCGAATACAATCCAATTGATGATGGTGAATTTCAGCAAGCATCGATCCAAAAAGTAGATGCCTTTGCACAATACCTTGAAGAAAATCACATTATTGTAAATATCCGTAGAAGTCGTGGCAAAGATATTGATGCTGCATGCGGACAGTTGGCCAATAAAAACCCTGTCCATACTGAAACGAATTGATGCGAATAGGTACTCCCAAAATATTTTTATGTATTCTGGCAGGCTTTATTGCCGTCCTTTCTATTGGCCAAACCGTTGAGTGGGGGCCAGAGGTACGCTTAAAAGGGAAATCCCGAATGCGTAATGTGTTAAGTGCCGATTCCAGTGGTTTTAAATCTGTTATCGCCCAGTACCGGATTGTGGGCAAGCCAGACGCAATAGTCGATGAATACAAATTACCTTCATTTGAGTCCGTTAAATCACTTACGGTCACGCAGGACTTTGGTGAGTTGGAAACCATTTATGATATCAATGGGGATTTGTTTGGGTTCTATACAGTAGATGACTCCCAAAACAAGATACATAGAGCCTATGTAAAATTGCTCGATTCCGAACAAAGCAGTCCCACCGAAATAGGGGCGATCAAATATCAAAGAAGTAGTCAGAAAGGAACTTTTGACTTTCAATTGTCTCCTGATAAGAGCAAAATTCTGGTGATTGAAAATCCGCCTTACGAAAAGTATAGCATGGAGGAATTTAAGTTAATGGTTTATGATACTGATTTAACATTGCTTTGGGACAAACCGATGAGGCTTCCATATCTGGATCAGGATTTTAAGATCGTAAAGAAGAAGGTGGACAATGCCGGCAATGTTTATTTGCTAACTGCACACAAGACGCTTGCATCCAAAGAAAGCAATAGTAAGGGGTTGCCTATTAGAGAGTACACCGTTCTCATCTACAATAAGGAGCAAAACCGACTGAAGGAGTTTGATATAAACCTGAAAGACAAATGGGTAAATGGATTGAATCTTTCATTTAATAATAAGGGCAATCTGATGATAGGTGGATTTTATTCGCTTAGTAAAGACTATACGATAGCCGGAACTTTTTTTCTGGGAATAGATGCACAAACACTGGAGATCACAAAGAAGAGTTTAAATCCATTCGCACAGGGTTTTTTGGATCAGTTTAATTCCGGAAGGATGTTGGATGGAAACGAATCACTGGATGATTTTTACTTCGATAATTTTGTCGTGGCAGAAGACGGTTCAGCTTATTTTACTGCAGAACAATATTATGTCCGCACAACCAGTTTTTTCGATTACCGTACAGGTGTAACCAATTACACATATTACTACCACTACAATGATATAGTAGTAGTGAAGACCGATACCAATGCCCAGGTGCTGTGGACCCACAGAATACCAAAAAGACAGGTGACAACCAATGACAATGGCTATTACTCGGGATATGCCGTAATGAGATACAACGAAGGGCTTCATATTCTGTACAACGACAATGCGAAGAATTTTGAAGAATCCTCTGGCGGAAGTATTCGTCCTATGAATAATCCACAAAGGAGCATGGCAACATTGTATACGCTTACCAAAGAAGGCGTCGCATCTAAAAAGCCACTTTTCAACGCTAAGGACTATCAGAGCATTCTTCAACCCAAAATCCGAAAACGGTTAGATGATGATTCCCTGTTGATCTATACGCAGAAGGGGAAAACGTTTCGGTTTGCAGTAATCAGATTCAGGTAATTCAGAATCAACCATTTGAGACTCCAGGCTTTTTATGGCTAAAATTTGCCAGGCACTCATATTCATTATGGTAGACCTGGTGTGCGGTCTCCAGGCAATCGTAAACTCTTTTTGGCGATATTTGTTGATACTTTAAAAGAACACCGGTCTAAGGGACATTACCATTTCCGGAACGGCAACTAAAGTGCAATGGCAAACCGCACTATCGTAAAGAACATCAAAGCACCTGTTAGCGAAGAACTAAAACTTTTCGAACAGAAGTTCAAATTGAGCATGAAAAGCCAGGTTCCGCTGCTCGACAGGATAACCCATTACATTGTGAAACGAAAGGGGAAGCAAATGCGCCCCATGTTTGTTTTTCTTACGGCTAAAGTGTGTGGTGGTGTTACCGATAGCACCTACAATGCTGCGAGTTTAATTGAGTTGTTACATACAGCCACATTAGTTCATGATGACGTTGTGGATGATGCCAATCTCAGAAGAGGGTTCTTTTCTATCAATGCCCTTTGGAAGAACAAAATAGCCGTTTTGGTGGGCGACTTTTTGCTTAGTAAAGGCCTTTTGCTTTCTGTTGAAAACGAGGAGTTTGAAATGCTGAAACTGGTTTCCGAAGCTGTACAAGAAATGAGTGAAGGAGAATTGCTACAGATCGAGAAGGCCAGAAAACTGGACATTACCGAGGAGGTTTACTTTGAGGTAATTCGTCAAAAAACAGCAAGTTTAATTGCGGCTTGTTGTGCAACCGGGGCGAAATCAGCCGGAGTAGACGATCTTACGGCAATGAAAATGAAAGCCTTTGGTGAAAAGGTGGGTATGGCTTTCCAGATTAAAGATGATATTTTTGATTACGGAACTGGCGATGACATTGGCAAACCCACAGGAATTGACATAAAGGAACGTAAAATGACGCTTCCTCTTATCTACACTATGAATAACGTAGATAAGGCAACCAATAAGAGGATCAGAAAAATCATCAAGAAACACAATGAAGAAACCGAGCATGTTAAATATGTGATTGATCAGGTAATTAACAATGGTGGTTTGGAATACGCTCATAACAGAATGATGGAATATACCCGGGAAGCTCTGGCAATTCTCGACGATTTTGAAGATTCGGAGGCCAAGGATGCATTAATTCAATTGGTTAAGTACACTACGGAAAGAATTAAATAAGGCGATGAGAGGATTTTTTATAGTGGGAATGATAGGTCTGGGAACAATACTTTTCACGGCCTGCGGTTCAGCTGAGACGGGGGGAATTACTTCGGAACAAGAACTGGTAAAGGATACTACTGCGGTAATGACACAGGAGGTACTGCCAGACGGAGAATACACCGAAAACTATTCGAACGGAGCTTTAAAAATAAAGGGAACCATTGTAAATGGGCAACGATTTGGGGTTTGGGTGTCGTATCATAAAAACGGAAATAAAGCCAGTGAATCAAATTATGTAAGAGGAGAGCTGTTTGGAAAAACCGTTGCTTATCACCCTAACGGTCAGGTAGCATATATTGGCTATTACGAGTACGGTGAAAAGTCCGGTAAGTGGCAATTCTTTTCAGAAGACGGAACCTTAAGCCGGGAACAAAGCTTTTAAATCCCTTTCCTAATTTCACCAGGTTGGGTCTTTGGAGCATCCGTTTTTCGTGGCGGATGTGCTATCTTTGAATGTCGTGATGATCCCAAAAGACATAATAGATCAAATCTTTGAAACCGCTCGAATCGAGGAGGTCATTGGCGAGTTCGTAAACCTTAAGAAATCCGGGTCTAATTACAAGGGATTAAGTCCGTTCGTGAATGAAAAAACACCGTCGTTTATGGTGTCTCCTGCAAAAGGGATTTTCAAGGATTTTAGTTCTGGTAAGGGAGGTAATGTTGTTTCCTTTCTCATGGAACATGAAGCGTTTTCGTATCCGGAGGCTTTAAAGTGGTTAGGGAAATATTACAACATTGAAATTCCCGAAAGGGAAATGACCGATGAGGAAAAAGCCCGGTTGGATGAAAGGGAATCACTTTTTATCGCCAATACCTTTGCCAACGGCTTCTTTCAGGATCAGTTGAAAACCAAGGAAGGAAAGGCTATTGGGTTGAGCTATTTCCAGGAAAGAGGGTATAGAGATGATATCATTACCAAATTCCAACTTGGTTATTCTCCGGATGAGCGGGATGCATTGATAAATGCGGCTACCGAGGCAGGCCACAAACTGGAGTATTTTGAAAAACTCGGACTTGTAAAATCCAAGGAAAACGGAGACCAGTTTGATTTCTTCCGGGGTCGGGTAATGTTTCCAATTCACAATCTTACTGGTAGAGTTCTTGGGTTCGGAGGAAGGACGTTACGGTCGGATAAGAAAACCGCTAAGTATTTTAATTCACCCGAAAGTCTGATTTACCACAAATCAGATGTGCTTTACGGAATATACTTTGCTCGTAAGGACATGATGAACAAAGACAACTGTTATCTGGTGGAAGGATATACAGATGTTATTTCGTTGCATCAAACCGGTATTGAAAATGTGGTGGCCTCGTCCGGTACTGCCCTTACCAAAGGCCAGATCCGGTTAATCAAAAGATTTACAAACAACATTACCATTCTTTATGATGGCGATGCAGCTGGAATCCGGGCTTCTTTCCGTGGAATCGACCTGATACTGGAAGAAGGGTTGAATGTAAAAGTTGTTTTGTTCCCCGATGGCGAGGATCCTGATTCCTATTCGCACAAAGTTTCTTCGCAGGAATTTGAGACTTACCTGTCTGATGAGGCCAAAGATTTTATCTCTTTTAAGACCGATCTGCTTCTGAAAGAAACGGATGGCGACCCTATTAAGAAGGCCAAATTGATCAGGGAAATAGTAGAGTCTATTTCTTTGGTTCCCGATCAGATTTCGCAATCGGTTTATATCAAACAAACCAGCCAGCAGTTTGAGATAGCAGAACAAACGCTAATCAACGAACTGAATAAAATTCGACGTAATCGTTTCAAACAAGATCGCAGAGAGCAGGGTGATGATGATGCCGACCAGATCGATGAGTTGGTTGAAAAACCCAGGCAAGAGAGCCAGCGGGTTGTAAAAAGATCCAATTTGGATGCCCAGGAGTTCGACATTATCCGGCTGATGTTGCTTTACGGTGCCTATGGCGTTGAGGTAGATTCAGAAGAGGAAGATGAAAAAGAAGAAGTGCCGGTGGTTCAGTTCATTCTTGATGAACTGGAAGCAGACGACATCGAGTTGACCCATCCGGTTGCACGACAAATTATCCAGGAGTACATTTCTGCAGCCGAGGAGGCCATTATTCCCGATGTTCGACACTTTGTGAATCATGAGAATCTTCAGATCAGTTCAATGGCGGCGAATTTATCGGCAGATAAATATTTTCTGAGTGAAAACTGGTCTAAAAAACACCACATTTATCCCGAAACCGAAGATATGCGGCTTCAACGTGCAGTAGAAGAATCTGTATGGATGTATAAACTTCGTCGGGTGCGCAACATGAAAAGTGAGCTGGAAGACCGGTTAAAGGAGAAGCTATCTTCCGATGAGCAAACCGAGTTGATGGAGCAGATCTTGAAGTACAACGGGATTATCAAAGTGATTTCGGATAGGTTGGATATTGTTGTTGCTCATTAGTATGCGGGGGATTCTTTTAATTGCTTTGTTGCTTAATGTTTTTTTCGCAACGACCCAGACGTTTTCTAAACAACCACATCATATTAATTTCAATGTTCAGAGCGGGTTACCTAGTGATGAAACTTACCATGTAATGCAGGACTCCAAAGGGTTTTTATGGATTTCTACCGACCATGGTGCTGTGAAGTACAACGGAGATCGATTTGTGACCTATTCTACACATAACGGGCTGCCGGACGATGTGATTTTCAAAACCTACGAAGATCAGTTTGGTAGAATCTGGTTTATCTCATTTAACGGAAGGTTGGCGTATTTAAAGGACAATCAAATTGTCTCTTATGAATACAACCAACTAATCCGCGATCATCTTCATAGGGATCCGATAATTACGCATTTTGCCGTTGACCAGGAAGGAACTGTAAAGATAGGGTTTGCACAGGCCGGGCTATTTAAGATTGACAAAGATGGTAAATTGACGCAGCTGATACAATCAAACTATGATGGTATAAGAACAATAGCCCATATTGACAGTATGGGTCAGTTGAGTTTTGGTAGACTCGGAGCTAAAAAAATGAATGTTCGGAACTTCGAGCTTACTTTAAGTTCGCCCACGGATACGGCAATTTACATTCTGCCAAACCTGGAGAATTCAACTGCACGAATGACAAAATTCGGTGAAAGTAGTGTTGCGTTTGCCCATGGATCATCCAGATTTTATTTGGTCGACATAGACTCTGTTTATGAGGTGAAAACCCACAATATAATTGCTGGGCTGAATACGGTGGGCAGTAGCTTGTGGGTTGGAGAATTCAAGAACGGAATAACCCAGTATATGCTTAACGGTGGCCAGCTTATGCAAGGGGAGAAGTGGTTGGAGAACCATAGTGTTACTTCTGTATGCCAGGATTACGAGGGTGGTTATTGGTTTACCACTCTGGAGTCGGGATTATATTATGTTCCTAATAAAAGTGCGGGTAATATTATTGCAGATGCCGAAGGTAAGTTGCTTTCCGTTCGCCATCTGGAATACGCTGCTAATGGAGAGGATTTGTTTTTCTGCGATTTGGATCATATATACAAGGCTAATCCGCAATCCGAAATCAAAAGAATAGCGAAAACTGATCTGATGCAAGGGATGCTGACAACCAAAACGGGGTTAATGTATTCAGATATGGGCCTTTGGTCGCTGGATTTGCCTTCGGAAGAAGTAACGCTAATTTCTAAATTTGGATTTAATAGTCGTTTTGCTTGTAATGATCGGGGAACCATATACGTTGGAGGAACCTCTCACGGAATGATCTTGGTGGATATGAAAAAACCGATCGGAAAGCGATGTGTCAAGTACGATATTGGAAGAGTCTTCCGGGCAATTTTTGAATCCGACAGTACGGTTATAGTGGCAGGTTTTGATGGTGTTGATCGCTTGTACTTGAACAATGGTAATCGAGAGAATATTGCAACCATTACGGGCAGGGTGGAGGATTTGGCCTGGTATAAGGAGCAATTGTTCGTTGGCACGCGAAGTGACGGATTGTATGTTTTCAAAGCAAGTAAGGTTGATCACTACACAACGGATCATGGGCTACCCTCAGACAATATTAGCACTGTTCATGTGCAGGAAGGAAATCCAGCCGTAGTATGGCTTGGCACTAACAGAGGCATCGCAAGATTACAGTTGGATGAAAATACAACGGTGGCAATATATGATGTGGCCGATGGACTGTTGGACAATAGAATCACGGATCTGACAATAAACGAGAACACATTGGTTGCGGGGACCAAAAAAGGCCTCAGTATACTCAAAATCGGAGAGGAATTGGTTGCAAAAAGACTGTCCATTTACGTTGATTCCGCAAGTGTCAATGATCAAGCAATTGATCTTGTTGACAGAGAAGTTCGGCTGTCTGAGTCAGCCGGAAATGTGAACTTTTACGCTACTGGAGTATGCCTTCACTGCCTGGGCCGGACGGAATATGTTATGTCTGTGAATGGTGAAAATACATACTCTTCCAACGGTCATTTCACTATAACTTCTCTTGCAGCGGGAGACTACGAGATTTCATTCGGTATTATGGACCCGAAAGGTAATGTGGCCAACTCCAATCTATATCGAATTACGGTTTTCCCTCCGGTTTGGAAACGCCCGTGGTTTATTCTCCTCGCAGTGCTTCTGGTTGGAGGTGTCGTTTTTTTCCTGGTGCGAAGAAGATTACAATTGGCTATACAACGGGAGCGGATAATGAACCAATCCCGCAGCTATCAGCAACGGGCACTGGCACTTCAGATGAAACCTCATTTTGTATTCAATTCGTTGAATTCAATTCAAAACCTGATTTTGAAAGAAGATAAGGAAGCGGCGCACAGATACATTTCAAAGTTCGCCCAATTGATGAGGAAGAATTTGGAACATTCTGCACTCGACCTGATTTCTTTAGAAGAGGAACTTGCTGTTTTGGATGTTTATTTTCAACTGGAGGAAAGGCGATTTGATCAGAAAGTAGTGTTTGAAAAGAAACTCAGGCTGACAAGTGAATTATCAGCCTTATATGTACCACCATTTATTCTGCAGCCACTGGTTGAAAATTGCTTTTGGCATGGCTTCGGTGCCGAAGATGTTTTGGAACCGAGGATTACGCTGGAGATTAGTGAATCCGGAAAAGTTTTGGAGATTATACTCGAGGACAATGGAATAGGTGTTTTTAGTTCACAGAAAACCCAAGGATCTAAGAAGTCCATGAGTTCTGACATCGTTCGTTCGAGGCTGACTCTTCTGGAGAAAAAGTATAATTTCACTTCAGACCTCAAGGTGGAGGATCTCTCCGAAGTCGGTGGCCGGGGAACCAGAATATTTATGCGCCTACCCATTTTAAATTCTGTTGGAGATGAGCAAGCTTAGAGCAATTGTAATTGATGACGAGGCGGATTCAATTGAGAACATCACGCAAATCATTAAACAATTTGGCACGAGTATTACGGTCGTAGGATCGGATCAGACCGTGTTAGGGGGGTTAAAGTTATGGAAGAACCTGTGTCCTGATTTGATCTTTCTGGATGTGGAACTTAAAGGTGGAACAGGTTTCGATATTTATGAGTTGGCCAAGGACTATGGAGGAAAAGTAGTTTTTTTTACAGCACACGAACAGTACGCTATCCAGGCACTTAAGGCCGGAGCCACGGATTACCTGTTAAAGCCCCTTGATATTGATGATTTGAAAGAACTGGAATCCCGTTTGATTCAGGCGCATACCGAGACAGAGCCATCTAATTCATCACCAAACCGAAAAATAGCGTTTCCCATCAGCAATGGCTACAGGTATCTGGAATCGGACGAAATATTGCTGGTGAAAGCAGACCGAAGCTATTCGAGTATCCATCTAATCAAGGGAGAACAATTGTTGATTTCCAAGAATATAAGTGCTATTGAACGGTTATTGGACTCCGATTTTTTCTATCGATGCCATAAGTCATACCTGATCAACCTAGGTCAGGTATCTCAGTATACGCGCGCTGACGGAGGAGTCCTTACTATGTCTGACGGAACCGAAGTTCCTGTCGCCAGAGACAAAAAGCATGAGGTACTGGATAAGGTAGCACGGTAGTTATATTCTACGGTTCGTTAATTCAAATCCACAGTTGGTAAATTGTAGGTGACTTGTTGCCCGCACCTTTCTTAGTTTTCGCTTTCTATTATTTAGATAAATCTATGATGGCTAAAGCTATATCCCCTATGAAGATCCTTGCGATCTCAGCACTTTCAACACTCACCGTTACCGCTACCTACGCCCAGGGAGGCCCTCCCGGAGTTGGAGGGCCCGGCGGTGGCGGCGGCATGACAAACACCTGGAAACTTAGTGGCAACACCGGACTTTCGGGTGGAGAGTTTCTGGGAACCACGGATGCGAGCCCGGTTCGAATCAAGACGAACTCTCAGGGGCGAATGATCATTGATGCCAACGGGAATGTGGGTATAGGAACTAACGCGCCGACGTCAACATTAACTGTTG
Organism: Parvicellaceae bacterium; assembly: GCA_965267315.1. Lineage (GTDB taxonomy): Bacteria > Bacteroidota > Bacteroidia > Flavobacteriales_D > Parvicellaceae. The sequence continues at coordinate 348,835 of OZ253949.1, read as the reverse complement.
ATGGAGTTGTTCAATCCACAAGTGGTGGATTTATGTTTCCGGATGGAACAGTTCAGACTACCGCCTTTGATCCCACGGGCACAACTAATTTAACGGATGTTGATATTACAGGAAGATTAAAGGTTGGGGATAACTCCATAATCATTGACGGGTCAAATATTCCGTCTTCAGGAGTTTCACAAAATCATATGTATTCTTCTCTGGGAAGTGGGAACTTATACGTGAACAGTACTAATTTGCTGTGGGTAACTCCAGCCGGAGACTTAACAGCGAATACCATTTTTAATGCTGGTGACAATACTGGAGGTGTGGGCATTGGGACGGAGATTATGCCTTCAGATGTGAAGCTGCACGTGCGAGATGGTTTTGTCTTAATAGATGGCGAACACTCTTCTCTTTTGTTTGATAAGCAATCAACAAGCTCTTACGGTCAATGGGGAATTGAATATGAGGCCAATGGTACAATGGATGGGTTGAATTTCTGGAAGCCCTTTGGGAGTACAAATGGCTCAGGTGCGCAAGGATTTGGCAATCATTTTCTGTTTCTGGCAGATAATGGACAAATTGGAATGGGAGTAAAGCCTGAGGATCTGACTGACTTTGATGCCACCGGATATCGTTTACACGTGCGCAATGGAATAATTACGGAGAAGGTGAAGGTGGCTTTGCTTAATTCGTCTGATTGGATGGACACCGTGTTTCATGAGGATTACTGCCTCCGTAGCTTGAAGGAGGTTGAAAGTTATGTGAAGGAAAATAAACACTTACCGGACGTGCCAAGCGCGGATGAATTGGTAAACACGGGAATTGATGTGATGAAAATGGATGCAACCCTTCTTCAAAAAATTGAAGAACTTACCCTGTACACGATTGAGCAACAAAGGTTAATTGATGAAATGCAGCATCAGATAAATCTATTGCGCAAACAGCAAATGGTTAAAGAAAAACCACAATAGTCGTGAAAGCATCAATAATCAACCCCATGACTTTGATGAAAGTTGAGATTAAATTATGCACTCTGCTATTTCTGATTGGGGCATTAGTGTCTTCAGTTGAATTGAACGGGCAGTGTTTGCCTGAATCTTATTCTGAGTTTCCGTGTGTTGAGTATGGATCAGGTGTTAATACTGGTCTATCGGACGCGCTTCAAATAGCAAATTGTATAATTATTCCCAAAGGGATCAGCAATTACAATACTGCCATTAGTGCCCGCACAGATGTTCAATCGGCACGATACGTGAATATTGAATCGGGTACCGAAATTGGGCCTTTCGTGGATGGAGGTGTTTTTAAAGCTGCGGTTGAGTTGAACCAGACACAGGCTGTAATTATGGCTCCTCTGGCCAATCCGGGGTTTGTTGGCACTTATGAAAAGTTTGAAGTGGGAATAAAACTACCTCTTACTATTCAAGACCAGATCGATGATTTCATAGCCAATGGTCCTGGAATAGACCGTATTAATCCGTACAATCCAATTCCCAACGAAGCGAATGTTCCTGATCCTTTTCAAGATCCGTCATTAGGAAATACAATTCCGGCCGATGGTATTGATGTTCATGCCTTTTTCATTAGTCCATCAGGTGAGATTAAAAAAGGGTTTGGATTTTACTATGAGTTGATAGACCCGACCAATTTTCAACCATGTGCCATTAAGACGGAGTTTCCATTCAGGTTGAGGACTTCATTTGATGAAGTGGGTGAATGGACGATTCATATCCACATTAATGCGACGGGCTTTTCGCCAATGAGCATTAGCCCATTAAAAGTGAATTGCTTTTATTCCGGGAAAAAGGGTTATGTTGAGAAGGCTTGGGCCGGGCAATACCTTCAGTATAGCGACGATGGTTCAACATTCTTCCCAATTGGACAAAACCTTTGGCATCCAACTGATAAGGGGGGATATGAAACTCAGTATCCAACGCCACAGGATTTACCAGAATGGGAGGACAGGTTTCTCAAATTGTCTTCAAATGGAGCCAATATGATCAGGTATGTTTTTCTTCCCAACAAAGGAGGTCTACATGAGTGGGGTAAAGGTGGACAAGTAACGGCGAAGGATGCTTTGGGAAATTACCATCACCATCAGTACCGATTGTATGAATTTGACCGTATTCTTGAACTTGCGCAGGAAAACGATATTTATCTCTATATCCAGTTGTTCGAATGGGCCAATCAGAGGTTGTTTGCAATAAAAAGAGATTGGTGTTTTGGTGGAAATCAGAGCTTTTGGTATGGCGAAAATTATAATTGGTACAATTATTTGTATCACTTTCATCCTAGCGTTTTAGACTGTGAACCGGTAATAAATAACAAACTGATTACAGATAGGTCTTTTCTGGACAATGATGTGTATGGAAACCCTTACCGGGAAATATACGATAACTCGCACACCGGAGCCAATAGGAAGCCTGATAAGCTCGATCCCTGGGAATTTTTGGCGAATCCTATAGCCAAGAAATACGTGAAACGTATGCTGAGGTACATTCGCGCAAGGTGGGGGTATTCAACTAATTTGTCAGTTCTTGAGTTTTTCAGTGAAATGGATCAACTACTCGACAAAAATGAGGGTATTCCTCATGCTGATATGCTAAACTCTTCAAGAACCGCAAGTTGGCATGTAGAAATGGACAAGTATTTGAAATCGGATTTGGGTTGGCCAATTCTGACTACCACTTCCACAGCAGCAAAGCAGGCTTACTCCTCAGATTTCTGGAATGGAACCGATCTGACCAACATTCATCAATACGATGACTACTTTAGGGATCATGATCATGCACGGAACTCCAGACAGTTTCGTCATAACTTTTCCGATAAACCTGTTTTTACAAGTGAAGACGGTTTAACATTGCCTCTGGAAACCGGTTGTAGGGTTCTTAATTCTGGAGACCAAAGCGCCGCCTGGGCGGCTGGTGAGTACAGTACGTTGGGATGGCACAATATATTGTGGTCCGGCTCCTTTTCAGGAGGCTGTAACGCACCGTTTCACTGGATGTGGGATTATATAGAAGGAACTGATAGTTACTTTAAATATTTGCCGTTAAGCAAGTACTTTGAAAATGTCAATCTGGCTGCACAGTCCTTTTATCCATGTATTAGCCAGAATTACACCATAGACCAGTCATTTCTGCCGAATGAAAACAAGATTGTGTTTCCCTTATTTCAGCAAGAGGAGTTTGAGGTTCAAGCGATACTAAATCATGATCGGAACGAGGCATATGGTTGGGTTCATTTGCTAGCCTATAATCATGCAAACCCATGGGCAAACCCATCTGGGTCCAGAGACTGTATTGATGCAAACGGAACTGAAATTCCCAATGGAATTCCCGATGTACAAGATATTGGAAACTCCTTTTGGCCACTCGCCGGGCAGTATTTCGATCCCGGGAATAATTCTGTCACCTTTGCGATAAAAGATGTACAGTTTGGCAAGTACCGTGTTGAGATATGGTCAACCAGAGGAAGCGGCGGATTGATTTCAAGTTACACAACTTTTTCAGTACCCACTACTTTTACGCCTGTTTTATACGTAGGGTTGAATGGCCTTGTCTTTAATGAATCTACTCCAGATGTGGCGTTTAAGATATACAAGGAACCCTTATTAAAAGCAGATGGAGAAATCTCACAAGACAGTAATCAGGTTACTATTTATCCCAACCCAGGAAATGGACTCTTTTACATAGATATTGTTGACGGACCGGAGGTAATACCAGCAATATTGGTTAGCGATATTCATGGGAAGGAGGTGATGAATATGATTAATACCAATAGTGGAAAGCTTACCTTGGATTTGAGTTCACATCCGCCCGGAGTTTATCTGGTTCAAATCCGATTGTCAGATAGAGTTGAAACAAAAAGAATTGTAAAAAATTAAGGATACTAATACTATTAACGTAGATACCGGACAAAGGCTCAATACCCCACAACCCCTCTAACCCTCTTCAAGGTGGCTTCGGCCACCTTTTTTGCTTTTGCAGCTCCAATTTCCAAAGCGGCATCAATTTCAGATAAATTTTCCATGTAGTGCTGGTGCTTCGCTCGTGGCTCCGCAAATCGTTCCAGAATCGCATTCGTCAAATCCAGCTTTGCATGCCCCCAACCATAACCACCGGCAGCTAGTTTGTCTTTTAGTTCTTGGGCTTTTTCGGGCGCTACCAATTTATAGAGTTCAAAAACCGCAGTGCCTTCCGCTTCTTTTGGGTCTTCCAGCGGAGTATCGTCGGTTACGATTTTCTTATTGATCGCTTTTTTCAGCTGCTTTTCGGGTAGAAAAATATCGATGTAATTATCCCGCGACTTACTCATTTTTTCGCCATCTGTTCCTGGAACCAGCATGGTCTCCTCATTCATCATTACCTCCGGGATTACAAAGGTTTCCGTTTTGGTAACATGGTTAAACGAGTTGCCCACACGCTGGGTCATTTCCAGATGTTGCTTTTGATCTTTCCCCACAGGTACATAATTGGCGTCGTACAACAGTATGTCCGCGGCCATCAGCATCGGATAGGTGAACAACCCGGCATTGATCTTTGCTTTGGCCGCTTCGGAATCTTCACCGGCCAGAACCGCAATTTTGTCCTTGAACGAATGCGCTAATTGCAATCGCGAGTACGGAAAGAAACAGTTCAAATACCACGTTAGCTCCGTTACTTCAGGAACATCACTTTGTCTGTAGAACACGGTTTTGGAAGGGTCAATTCCAAATGCTAACCAGGTGGCAGCTACCGAGTAAGTGTTTTGACGAAGCAGATTGCCATCCTTTATTTGGGTCAATGAATGAAGATCTGCAATGAACAAAAAAGACTCGTTTTCAGGCTGACTAGCCATTTCAATGGCGGGAATAATAGCTCCCAAAATGTTGCCCAAATGAGGTACACCTGTACTTTGTATCCCCGTTAAAATTCTTGCCATACCCTGGAATTTGAAGCACTAAAGTAGCAATTTTTGTTGCGGGGAAAAGGCTAAATTTTCGATCCTGAAACCCTGTTAAGGCTAGATGTTTTCGAGGTTTCAACCAGAGGCTAAATTGTTACCTTTGCCGACTTATGCAATTTTTGCTGGCACCGTTTAGATTTATCTACAAGATATATTTCGCAATAATCTTTGCGGTGTCTGTGATCTTATTTGCTCCTTTCTTTTTTATCGCCGTGTCCTTCAAAAAAGGTTTCGAGTACGGGTTTACCTGGCGGCGAATTTGGTCGAAGTTTCTGGAAATTTTTTGGCTGGTACCGTTACTGGTGAAAGGAAGGTCAAATTTTCCAAAACAAGGGCCTTATATAATTGTGGCGAATCACGCTTCATACCTGGATATTGTACTCATGTATGGTGTGGTGCCGCACCGGTTCCGGTTTTTAGGAAAGGCGGAGATTTTAAAATGGCCGGTACTCAATCACGTTTTTAAGAAAATGGACATTGCGGTAGATCGCTCAAGCAAAACGAAAGCATATCAGTCTTTAGAATTATGTGGAAAGGCACTTGACGCAGGTGATTGTATTGTTATTTTTCCTGAAGGTGGGTGGAACGCTAAAAAGAGAGGTTTGCAACGCTTTAAGAACGGGGCATTTAAATTGGCAATTGAAAGGAATATCCCCATCGTGCCAATCAGTTTTGTGCGCAACCGCGAGTTGTTTTGCGATCAAACAGACTTGTTTTTTAACGGCAGACCGGGAATAGCCCTGACCATTGTACATCCAACAGTAGACACAAAGGACTTGTCGGCGAATGATTTAGTATCTTTGAGACGACAAACTTATCAAACGATAAACTCAGTACTACCAGATGACTATTGATGATAAAACTGTAGACCGGATTGCGACGCTAGCCAAACTCAGGTTCGAAGGCGAAGCGAGAGAAAATATCAAGGCAGACATGAATAAGATGCTGGACTTTGTAGGGAAGTTGAACGAGATAGATACCGATGGAGTTGAACCCCTGATCTACATGACCGATGAGGTAAATGTACTGCGTGAAGATGAGGCCAGAACTGAGATATCTCAGGCCGAAGCCCTCAAGAATGCCCCCAAGAAAGATTCCGACTACTTCAGAATCCCAAAGGTACTTTCTAAATAATGTTCCGGACGGCAATTATTCGCCGCCCGAAACAAACCGAGTTTCTAACAGTACTCTTCGTAAGCCATCTGAAGATTTTCAGCGATCATTTCTGCCGCCCTGCCTTCTATATGATGTCTTTCAATGAAGTGAACCAATTTTCCATCTTTGAATAATCCCATACTTGGAGAAGATGGAGGGTACGGTAGCGTGTACTTTCTGGCCTGATCTACCGCATCTTTGTCAACGCCTGCAAAAACCGTTACAAAATGGTCTGGCTTTTTATCAAACTGGGTCGACATCTTTGCCGCTGGGCGAGCATTAGCGGCAGCACAACCACATACCGAATTGATCACAAGCAAAGTTGTTCCGCTGGTTTCATTTATGGCTTTGTCTACCTCTTCCGCTGAAAGTAATTCTTTAAATCCGGCGCTGGTTAAGTCCTCCTTCATTGGAGCTACTAATTCTGGTGGATACATATTTATTAGGTTAAAGTCAAAAGAATAAAGGTCAAAGCAGTTTTAAAACTCATCCCCTTACCTTCTGTCAGTTTTATAAATGCATTTTTCTAGACAACAAAGGTAGAATGAAAATGGTTCACCGAGGTAGAAATCGGTTCCTTATCAGCGTTTGTTCTGAAAGAACTGTTTTAATAGTACTGAGCATTCCGTTTCCAGAACTCCACCAACAACTTCAGTTGTGGGGTGTAACACATTGTCAGACAGCCTGGCGTAGCCTCTACGTTCATCTGTTGCTCCGAACACAATTTTTCCTATCCGGGTCCAGAAACCAGCCCCTGCACACATCACACATGGTTCGAGTGTTACATAAAGTGTACACTCATTTAAATATTTGTTTCCCAAATACTCGGAGGCAGATGTGAAGGCTTGCATCTCCGCATGTGCCGTAAAATCATTTAACCGTTCAGTATAGTTGTGCGCCCGTGCAATGATTTTATCCTTACAAACAATCACTGCTCCAACTGGCACTTCATCGATTTCAAATGCCTTTTGAGCCTCAATTAAAGCCTGTTTCATAAAGTAATCGTCGCCAAGTGGTTGGAGTTGCATTCAACAAAGGTATAATCTGAAGTTGGATCAGGCATGAAAAGTATGCCATTAATGTCTAATTTTGACACCCAATAATTACGGCAAATGCACAGATCACATACCAACGGCGAACTTCGAATTGAGGACTTAGGGAAATTGGTCACCCTGAGTGGATGGGTACAAAAAACACGCGACCTGGGAGGAATGACTTTCGTTGACCTTCGAGATCGCTATGGAATTACGCAGTTGGCTTTCAACATGGATGTGAATCCGGAATTGTGTTCCGAGGCTAGAAAGCTTGGGAGGGAATATGTGATCAAGATAACCGGGAAGGTAATTGAACGATCCAGTAAAAATTCTAAAATACCGACGGGCGATATTGAAATTGATGTTACGGAACTAGAGGTTTTGAACGCGTCTAAAACACCACCTTTCACTATAGAGGATGACACAGACGGAGGTGAAGAACTGCGTATGCAATACCGGTATCTGGATTTAAGAAGAAATCAACCCAGACGGAACCTGGAATTAAGGCACAAAATGTCTTTAGAGACCAGAAAGTACCTCGACAGTATCCATTTTATGGAAGTGGAAACGCCCTATCTGATCAAATCCACTCCTGAAGGTGCACGGGATTTTGTGGTGCCAAGTAGAATGAACCCGGGAGAATTTTACGCACTGCCGCAATCGCCTCAAACGTTTAAGCAATTGTTGATGGTAAGCGGATATGACCGGTATTACCAGATTGTAAAATGTTTCCGTGATGAAGATTTAAGAGCAGACAGACAACCCGAGTTTACGCAGATAGATTGCGAAATGGCCTTTGTGGAGCAGGAAGATGTTCTGAATACTTTTGAAGGCTTGATAAAGCATCTTTTCAAAGCCATTAAAGGAGTTGAGTTTGAGGGAGATTTTCCAAGAATGACTTACGATGAGGCGATGAAAATCTATGGCTCCGACAAACCGGATATTCGATTTGGGATGGAGTTCGTTTGTTTAGATCAGGTAGCCAAAGACAAAGGATTCAACGTTTTTGACCAGGCCGAAGTGGTTTTGGGAATTGTGGCTCCAGGTTGTGCAGAGTATTCCAGAAAGCAGTTGGACAAACTTACCGACTGGGTAAAGCGACCTCAAATTGGGGCAAAGGGACTTGTCCATGTAAAGTGCAATGAGGATGGTACGTTTAAATCGAGCGTAGACAAATTTTACTCACAACAAGACCTGGCGGCATGGGCAAGCTTAGCGGGTGCCGAACAGGGAGATCTGATGTTGGTTCTTTCCGGAGATCTGGATGTCACCAGAAAGCAAATGAATGAACTACGCTTGCATATGGGAACCGAACTGGGACTTCGTGATCCAGATGTATATAAGCCATTATGGGTAATTGACTTCCCTTTACTAGAGTGGGATGAAGAAACGGAAAGGTTTCATGCCATGCACCACCCATTTACCTCTCCCAAACCTGCGGATGTGAATGGTATGGAGAATAATCCGGGTGCCGTTCGGGCCAATGCATACGATTTGGCCATTAATGGAGTAGAAGTTGGGGGCGGCTCTATTCGTATTCACGACCGTGAACTGCAATCACGAATGTTTGATTTGCTTGGTTTTACCAAGGAAGAAGCCCAGGCACAGTTCGGTTTTCTGATGAGCGCATTTGAATACGGAGCACCTCCACACGGTGGAATTGCATTTGGTTTTGATCGACTTTGTTCATTATTCGGAGGGCAGGAAAGTATCAGGGATTTCATCGCATTTCCTAAGAATAACTCGGGAAGAGACGTAATGATCGATGCACCCGCGCCGGTGGATAAAGATCAATTGGAAGAGTTGGGTCTTGAGCTCAAGCCGGTAGAGGCTTAACTCAAGTCTGTATTTGCTACTTTTTATTGTTAAGTTAATTTTAACTCGAAGCGGGACTTGTTTTATCCAGAGTCCACTTACATACATTACCGTTCCGACTTAAAGTTGTTTACAGGTGTGTACCTTGGAATAGGTTTTTTCCGCATAATCGCAATCAGCGCATTTCCGCTTGTTCAAAGCAATACTTTATGTTGAAGATTTAACGTGTTGATTGACGTAGTGTGTAAGACTTAAATGGTTGAAACCTAAGTTCTCCGCATTCCGTATCTTTGTGGCCTATTGTTTGTACATCACCCCATAGAAAGAAGTACATTATGAGAAAGATTTTAGCCGTTACATTACTTGCAACACTGGTTATTTCACTAGGGTCTTGTCGCAAGCGCAGGTTGAACCGCGATACAACCACAGCAATTGATGTTTCAATGATAGAAGGAGGTTTTAACGATGTTCAGAAAGTGTCTGAAGATGCTATGAAGGAGGAGAATTTGGAAGGAAAATCCGAATCAGGTTTTAAAGACATTTATGGCGATCCGGACGTTACGGTTAGCCCTGCGTGGCCAGACACTACGTGGCCAAAAACAATTACTATAGATTTCGGTGCCGGAACAACCGATTGGCTCGGTAGAACCAGAAAGGGTGTGATTACGATTACGGCTACAGGAAAGTACCGTGATTCGGCTGCAGTTTTTACCATTGTGCCGAGCAGCTATTTTGTGGAAGACTATAAAATTGAGGGAACCAAAACCATTACCAATAACGGAAGAAATGGTGCCGGGAACCTGAATTATACCATTGATATTGATAATGGTAAAATTACCACGCCGGATGGGGAAATTGCAACCTGGGAGTCTCTTCGCAATCGAGAGTGGATTCTTGGAGAAAGCACCACTTTTATCAGTGATGGATGGAGCGGAATAACCGACGATACTTATTCAATAACCGGTTCGGCTAGTGGTGTGAACCGTTTGGGAAGAGATTTTGTAGTAACTATAACCAGTCCACTTATCGTAGCCCTTGATTGTAAATGGGTGAAACAAGGAACCCTTGAGTTAGTTCCTGAAGATCTGGACACCAGAACAGTCGATTATGGTTCAGGAGCGTGTGACAACGATGCGACCGTTGAAATTAACGGCAGAACCTACGACGTTAAAATGTGGTAAACTGGTTGGCATCCAGTTTTAGGTTAATCCAGTTTTTCCAACAACTGCTTCATCTCCTTTACCGTCATTTCGGTAAATGGGAAGGGGTCTGAGTACTTTTTGGAAGTCTTGGTTTTTACTATGGCCATTTTTGGAGGGTTCGAATATTCGAACCCAATTATTGAGACATCCATGCCTAAAGGGACATTCTTAAAAATATAAGATTTCCCCTGACGAAACCCTGGGAGAATTGATCGGATTTTAGAAAAGGCTAGTTTTAATTCAACATCTTCGTTACCAGCAACGTTTACTGCAAAATCTACACGTGGGCCATTATAATCACTGAATTTGTCAATATTGATCCAGCCCAGAGAGTTGGCATTGAATACGTAATAACTGACAGACTCTAGCGGTATTTTAGACAAGTCAGCCTCGTCAAGAGGGGAGAATTGCTCCTCTATTTCTGCGAGCTTTTCTTCCCGAGAGATACACCAGTTGGCTAGATTCGCCCTTAAGCTATCCGCAGCTATTCGGTTCAGACGTTTTTTCTTTCCTTCAAAGACCCTTCGTATCTTACAGAAGAAGAACCGGCATTTTGGAGGCAATACGTCACTTTCGCAATCGCCTGGATTAAAACCTCCCGAGCTTCCGAAGAGGTTATGAAGATCATCATCCGGGTTTATCGTGCCCAGCATTTCCAAATCTGCACTGGTAGACCAAACGACATCATCAGCAGAATTAGGTTGTCCTTTAAACAGCTTCATTTCGGGATCAGTCTTTTTTGTTGGCTTCATGACCAGCAAAGGTTTATTCGGTTCAATAGGCTTTTTTTGATAGAAAGCCTCAATCTGTATCATCCCATCGGTTTCGAGTAACTGGCCGTCGGCAGTTTGGGTGGTCAGGTTGTAAAGTACCATATCTGAAACATTGCTTGGCTCCGTTATAACGATCTCTACGCAGCCATTTACATTTTTAAATGTGCCTGCGGTTATTTTAACAACCGTGCCTCGGTCTCCAATAAGAAGGGTGTCTTTATTTGGATTGATACAGAAACTGGACACACAGTTGTGGATGGTTTTCAGCTGACGGATCAAATTGTGTTTGATTTGGCCTGGGTTCACGGTATTGGTTTCGACAGGTTTTGTTTTCAAGTAGATCACATCAACCCTTCTGTTTTGTGCCTTTGAGGAATAGGCTTGTTCGTATTCGCCTAATGCGATTAGCCGTGCACTTGTCATATTGGATTGACTGGTATTAAGGGCTGCAGTTACCGACTCTAATCTTCTCTCTGAAAGAATCTGGTTATAATTGTTTGTAGCATCGGCATCGGTGTGTGCCCGCACCTGGAGTATCTGGGCATCCTTTAGTTGTTGAATCTGTTGTTGCTGTTGGGAGTTCAGAGAAAACTGATCAACAGGAAAGTAAAGACGGAGTGTATCTTGTCCAAATGATGTAATCGCAAGAAATGTCAGGGATAGTAGAAAATAGCGCATTGGGTTGGTTTTTGTTGTAATAACACAAATTGCACCAGAGGTTACGTAACCGCTTTTTTGATCTGTATTTCGAGGCTAACTAAATGCCTCCAAATACAAAAAACAGCTGTGCTACACCAGCTGCTCCACCAAGAAAGGCTCCTACAAGAATTAGCTTCAACTCATCTTCCTGAAAAACCGGACGTAAAAAACCAACAAATTCAGGAGGGGAAAGGTTCAGCATTTTGGTTCGCATTACATTCTCCAAATCCATTGATTGTTCAGCATAAGAGAACGCGGGGCGTACCGACTTGGGCAGTTCCTGAATTACTTTTCGCGCCGCAATTTCTTTAATTCGCTCGTAGTTTTTCTCACCACCAACAAGCCGAATCATTGGGCGGCCAAAACCGACAGCCTCGTCAATTGCTTTGTTGGTATGTTCTTGTATAAGCTGTACAAAACGATCTTTAGTTGGCCCATTAATAATGGCCGCAAAAATTCTATCGAACGTGAGTATGTCATTTGCCAGAATGTGAGCATACTCAGTAGAAACTTCTGGTTGACGCTTGATAAATAAACCTTGAAAGGTTACACCAAAATATTTACGCGGACGAACGGGTTCGAAGATCAGCTTCAATGCGAGCCAATTCGTGGCATAACCAACCAGAATTCCAAACAATGGTAAAATCCACCATTCATCGTATACCCACCAAACCGCCATTTGAACCAATCCGAAAAGGAATCCGAAATACAGGCCAGACCTTTCAATAAACTTGAATTCTTCCTTTCCGCACTTAAGGAAAATCTCGTTCATCATGGCCTTGTCTGAGGTAAGTCGCTTTACAATCATTGCCTTCAGATCGAAAACATCTTCAATGTTATCTTTTACGTCCTGCATGACCTCTGCAACGATCTGCGGCAGGTCTTTAGACATTCGGGCATACACCACGGTTTTTACGGTTTCAGGCACCTTTTCCCAAACCAGGGGCATTTGGTCTTCCATCACCTCATCCATCATTTCCCGCGCAATCCGGTCAAATTCCGGCCGCATTTCCTCTGCAACCGCTTCCGGCTTAATTCGAGAAAACATCTCACGAACATCAATTAATTTGGTAGTCCACAGGTCGACAGAAATCTTTGACATTTTGGCCGCTTTAGAAGGTATAATACCTTGCCAGCCTAAAAACGGTTTGATACCAATAAACTCAAGAGGGTAGAAGGTCATCTTGAGAGCGAGAACATTTGTTCCCCACCCCACAATGGCACTCACAACAGGTATTGTTAAAAAGGCGATATTCTCCTGAATCCATTGCCACATGGGGCAAAAATGCGATTTTTTAACTACAAATGTCTATATTGTCTAATAATTTGATTTCCATGAGAAAATTAGCCCTTGTTGGTGTTTTGTTGACCGTAGTTCTGGCTACGGGATGTTATAAGGTTCACCGGACTTACATAGTTAAGGGGAAATGGTATTTGAACGCTTTCGAAATAGATGGCGGCTCTACCAATCACATGGAGGGGTTCCTGGAGGATTATACCGATGGAGCGGGTGAGTATGTAATCTATATGTTAGACGATGGTCTGATGCGTGGGGAGTACTACGTCTATGACACCCTAAACTATTTCGTAACAGGAACCTGGTCTTTACTTGATACGAAAACGATTCAGATGGATATGGATCTTTTCGTAGACGGCGACTTTGAAATTGAACTCATTTCGGCGGACAATATGTTACTGAACTCCGAGTCCAATCAAATTGAATTCTTTAACATTGGCGATGTGAAGACAGTATTAAGAATCTCCCGCGAGTCCCCCATGGATCCGGATGCTTAGAGTATTCGACTGAACTTTAAGTATGGATGTAGGTGAAGCTTACTGCCAATGTTCCAGGTCCGATACTAAACCTTCCCTCAAATAAATGTGCCCTTGACGAATTAATTGTTGTTAATAAGACTAACGTCCAGTTCCAGGGATGTTTTTATTAAAGCTTCGTCCGCAGTAAAAGATTTATCAATTACCATATCCATGTAAATCTGAAAATCCTGATCATGAATAAATTCATCTAACACAATGTTGTTGTCAATTTCGGGATACAGGAAGCTCCCAACGGTGTCAGGAATATTATCCATAGAAGCTATTTTCTTGGCGTTATAGGGATCTGTAGGATTGAGAGGGTCGTAAATCATGATGTCGCTGATGTTATTGACATCCTTATCTACCATATAAATATCAACCGCATCAAGCATGGAAAAGTCACAGCCCTCAACATTCAACAACTCCATTTTGATCACCTTTGGTTTGATGTTTTCCACCAGGTGCGCATATGGATTAGGGTTGGCTGCCGGAACCATTTGCTCATAAGAAACTGTCCACGGTAAATTCCAACAGGCTGTTACGAATGAAAATGCGCTCAATATATCATTCGGAATGCTGAGCGTAATTCTTTCCTGTAAGGTGAACTTGGTATTTTCATAAGGAACGTTGTTTCCGTTCAACTCATCTTCCTTGGCGCAGGAAAAGAGCAAGGTCAATCCTAAAATTGGAAGAAGAAATATTGGTATCGGATTTTTCATTTTCATTGTTGTCGAGAAGTACTTAAATATAAAACTTTTACGGCAACTTTAGTTTAAGTTGATCGTGTATTAAAGGACTGGTGTATTCCAGAATAAAGGATGGATGAAAAGTGTCGCGTATATGGTGTAGAACAAAAAACCCGTTCAACCCCGATAGATATCGGAACAGAACGGGTTCCCTGTTAATATGTGAATGTGATTACTTGATCACAGACATTTTCTTGGTAGTCTTCTTACCGTTGGCAATAATAGTATAGTAATATACTCCACCAGCCAGGTTGCCAGAAGCAACATTGATATTGTGGTCTCCTGCCGAAAGTACGCCAAGATCTCTCTTTTCAATGATTTTTCCTGACATGTCGGTAATAACGAACTCCACATCAGCAGCATCTACAAGGCTGAAAGGAATCATAGCCTCCCCATTGAATGGGTTAGGAATGTTCTGGCCAAGAGCCACATTGCTAGTAGATTCTTCGTTGATTCCGATAGCCGGATCTTCAGATATTCTGATCATTGGGATATCAGTAATGAAGTAGTTGGTTTCACCTGCAGTACTTCCGAACACAGTAAGGAAGTTAGTTGTGTCTGAAGGAGAACCTGAAACTGCAAATTCAACCGCATTTGCCGGATCGTTAATTAGTGTATAACCAATTACCGGGAAATAAGACTGAGAAACTGCTGGATCTGCAGATACTGGAGTTGGGTAAATCAAATTAACCCAGTTTTCTGAACCAGAAGTGGTAGAAATGTCAGCTGCAGTAAGCACTCTTGTAGGAATTGGTACTGTAAGCCCGTCGAAAATAGCAACAAAAGCTCCACTGCCGTCTAATTCGTACATGTTGTAGTAAATCTCTTCACCAATACCAGCGTGGAATACAGCTTGAAGGCCGTAAATGGTCGTAGCATTGTTAATTTCGAATTCTGAGATTACCTCATACGGGTCATCCAGACCATCACCATCATCATCGAAAGGACCATACCATCCTGTGAAAGCTCCTTCATCTTTACCGTAAGTAAAGTTAGTTACTTCCCACGAAAGAGATCCCGAGTTGTTCGTAGGATCAGCATCTACTGAGTCTGATGTTAACACATAAGAAGCAGTATATGAACCAGTAACAGAAGGAGTAAAAGAAGTTGCAGTTACCTTATCAAGTGCACTTGAAAGACTGGTGTAAGGTACGTTTGTTGCACTACCAGATCCAGCACCGGAAACAGAAACACTCAGTGTTGTGTTTGGCTGATCATAGGCACCTTTGTTTTCAACAAATGCCGTGAAAGACATTGGCGCCAACTGACTTGTAGGAACCATGGTGTAAACAATAGTTGAGAAAGTGTTGTGGTACCACTCGAGTTGGCTCATAGCCAAATCATTTCCTTCCTTTTCCGTAATTCTAACGTCGTCTACTAACCATCCGTAAGTAATGTTCTGTACGTCTGGAGACCACTGAAATCGAATTTGAATATTACCTGGCGCACTAAATCCTGCAGCAGTTAGAGCAGCACCTAAATCAAATTTCTGAGTATGTGGCTCAGGATACGCTGAACCACCAGTAGATGATAGAACACCCATTTCAGTGTTGTCACCAACAAGTACCCATGAAGCACCACCATCAACGGTTACATATACTTCTTGGTTGTCCTGAAATAAAGCACCTTCTTGCTCGAAGACAATATCTACACCAGCCATTGGTAGGTTGATTACCTCAGATGTTAGAGAGAAAGTAGCACTTACAGGTGCAGGTGTTCCTCCCGGATTTGGGTCACCGTTGAACAACTCTGCAAAATTACCCCCTGAAGTAGAGTTCATCCCATTTGACACAAACGAAGGCCAACCTTGAGTTCCAGTTCCATTGTCTGTAAAAAACCATCCAACAGTTGTTTCACCAGCGTTATCAATGGTCCAGTCTGAGATAGTGTCAAAATTATCACGCCAAAGCTCATCTCCGGGAGCTTTTACAAATGCCTCAGCAGCAGGCGTAGTTACTTTTTCCGTAACCAGTTGCTTCTTGAAAGCTTTAAAGTTACCGCGGTTAAGCTCCTGCGCACCTACCGATGCAACCAATCCACTTAAACCCAGTACCAGGTAGAATTTCTTCATTTCCAATTTGTTTTGTAGTTATCCTCCCAAAGTTACTAAAACGCTAGGTATTCCTTAACATGTGGTTGTTTTTTTTGAGAAAGGGTCGCAATCTTAACAGAATCGGTTCCTACGGTTATTTTTTCGGCTTATTTGATAGGTGTAAAACCGCCTGCCATGTCAATTAAACATGGCTCAGGCGGTTTAATTTATTAAGGCTCTGACCTATCTTTCAACGATCATCCTTTTAGTGATTTGCTGCCCGTTAACCATTAACGAATAGTTGTAGAACCCAGCAGCTAATTTCCCGCCGTCGAATTCAATCGTATGCTGTCCGGTAGATAGCCGACCCAGACTTTTTCGCTCGATAACCTTCCCCATCAGATCGCTTATTAGAAGATCCACATCGGCGCTTTTGTCTAGCCTAAAGGGAATTTGTGTTAGTGCGTTGAACGGGTTGGGTACGTTCTGCGACAAGAAGTAAGCAGCATCTTCTTCTTCCAGCCCGTTGGGCTTTACACCGATACGAATCATTGGTACATCTTCAATAAAGTAGGGTGTTTGCCCCGCAGTGCTGCCAAAAACGTTAATGAAGTTGGTAGTGTCTAACGCTGTTCCTGATACGGCCATGAACATAGAGTCGATGGAATAACCAACTACGGGATAAAATTCTCCTGATGCACCAACTGGAACGGCTATGTCGATCGGATAGGGTAAATCAATCCATACCTCGCTACCTGCAGTAGAGGTTAGATCTGCCGCTGTTACTGTGTAAGACGGAATGGGGATTGTCAATCCATCAAAAACAAGCACCTGGTTTCCGGCACCGTCATCAATGGTCATATTGTAATAGATTTCCTGCCCAACCGGGGTTTGATCCATGAGCACAACCAGCAAGCTTTCTACAATCATAGGATTTACCACGTCGTACCTCGGTAGAAATTCCTTTGGATCTTTTAGACCATCGCCATCATCGTCCCAGTGCCCATACCAGCCATTAAGAATGTTGGTGTCTTTGGCAAAAATGTAGGAAGTTCTTTCAAAAGAAGATGTCATCAGGTTATCTCCGGGAGTAATATCAGTAGTAGAGGGGTCATATACATTGTATTGTATATCGTAAACTCCTATGCTGCCCGGATTCAAACCATTTAGCGAAAATTCGGAAGTTGCTCCTGAAGGAACATTTATGGGAGTTGAACTACCATTAAATACTAAAGGAGAGGTTATTCCAACATCTAGTTGTGCATTCGTTTGATCCTGACTTCCGTTATTGTAAACCGTAGCTTCAAAGGTCATATCGGTTACTTGTGCTGTCGGAATTTTGGAGTGTTGTACTTTACCTGCCGTAAATCGATGTTTTATTGATTCAATAACCAGATCGTTTGCCGGTGTCTCAATCACTGCCACGTTATCAACAGCCCAGAACCAATCCCATTGTGCATCGTATCTAAACCGAATCAGCACGTTATTTGACCAGGTGCCACCACCTATTGCTGCCGTAATATTTAGGTTTGGGTAATCAGGGTCATCTGAGTTGGTGTTTACCGGAACCACATCAACGGCAAATTCAGTCCATGTAGCACCATTATCATTTGAAACATAAACATAGTGGAGTTCCTGAAAGCGTCGCCACTGGGAAGTCCAGGTTAAGGACAAAACAGAATCGGAATAGGCAGACAAGTCGATTGCAGGCGAGGTGTACAATGCATCTTGAAAAGCACTTGCACCTTCGGCATCGGAGTTGATGAATGCCACGTTTCCGGACATTCCACCTGAAAAGCTGGTGAAAGGGATTTGTGGTTGTCCTGAAAGAGAGGGGGGGAAGGTAGTTTCTAAATACCAGTCTCCGGCAGTGTGGTCATTTTGATTGGATGCCGTCCATGTTCCCCAGGTTTGACCAGGGTCAAAGGTTTCCATGGTTATGGTGTCGCCTGCGGCTTTGGTAGCGTCAGGAACGGAGCCTAATCGCGCTTGTGTTGTGCTCACCGCAAATTTTTGATTTAACTGTCCGAAACTTGGCACACATATAGCCATTATCAGACCCATAGTAAAGATGTTTTTCATAAAGCATAGTTTTCGTTTCCTTTCAACTTAGGAACACTTTACATGCTTCTGATCTTTAATGAATTAACGGAGGTGTTTAGGGTTTCAGTGGGGCGCTTTTTTTCTGGTGTGGTGAACGGCAGAAATTTTGGGTATTTGGTGAACGGTAGGAATAGGCAAAAAAAAGGCGGCTCTTTTTTAAGAGCCGCCTTTCATATTTTTATTGTCGCTACTATTACTTAGTAACAGACATTTTCTTAGTTGTTCTCTTTCCGTCAACGATTAGAGAGTAGTGATAGAAACCACTAGCTAAACCTGAACCGTCAAAAGAAACTGAGTGTTGACCTGAAGAAAGAGTACCAAGACTTCTTGTCTCGATGATCTTACCAGTCATATCAGTAACGATGAACTCAACATCAGCAGCATTCACTAAGCTGAAAGGAACCATTGTAGTTCCGTCGAACGGGTTAGGTACGTTCTGACCTAATTCTACGTTCGCTTCTTCTTCATTCACACTTACTGGGTTGAAATCAATGTCAAGCATTGGAACAGACGTGATGAAGTAACCAGTTTGTCCAGCCGTAGATGCAAATACATTCATGAAGTTAGAAGTATCTGCCGCATCTCCTGAAACTGCGAAGAAAGCTGAGTCGATGCTGTATCCAACAAATGGATACCAAAGATCACCAAGCGCAACATCCATAGCTACAGGAGTTGGGAAATCTAGGTCTACCCATACTTCGCTTCCTGAAGCAGCAGTAAGTTCTGAAGCAGCAAGAATCTTAGTAGGAACAGGAAGTGTAAGACCGTCATAGATCATTACGATGTTACCTGTACCATCATCATATCCCATGTTATAGTATATCTCTTGACCTACTGGAGTTTGAGGAGTAGTTCCTCCACCCATCACTACAGTTTTTAATCTGTATGCAGTTGCGGTAGCATTCAATTCAAACTCTGGGAAAAGTTCGATTGGATCGTCGATTCCGTCTCCGTCATCGTCAAAAGGACCCCACCATCCGTCAAGGATAGCACCTGATTTACCCCAAAGGTTATTGGTAACTTCGAATGAACCAGTCATCACGTTATCCAATGGGTTAGCATCTGTTGTAGCTGGATCGTAAACATTGTAAGTAATGTCGTAAGTACCAACTGCTGCAGGTGTGAACCCGGTTACAGAGAAAGATGCGGTTGTTCCGGTTGCTACATTCTGAGAAGTAGAAGAACCAGAGAATGTACCTGCACCAGAAACAGTAACGTCCAACTGAGAAGTCGTTTGATCAGCTGCACCATTGTTTGTAGCTGAGGCAGTAAACTGCATTGGAGCAAGTTGTCCTGATGGAATTCGCGAGTAAGAAATTTTCTTGCCGGCGAAGAAATCTTTACCATCACTGATTTGAAGATCATCAGCAGGAGTTTCTATGATAGCAACGTTATCAACTGCCCAGAACCAATCCCACTGTGCATCGTATCTGTATCGAATCATTACCTGAGTTCCCCATGATCCACCACCGTTAGCTGAAGAAATGTTCAACTCAGCGTACTGAGGGTCATCAGAATTCGTGTTCACGTCAACAACATCCACCTGGAATTCAGTCCATGTAGCACCATTGTCGTTAGATACATAGATATAGTGTAACTCCTGGAATCTTCTCCACTGAGATTGATATCTCAAGGAAAGAGGAGTTGTTCCCATTGCCGACAAATCGATTGCCGGAGAAGTATAAAGTGCATCCTGAAACGCAGACCCACCTTCTGCATCAGAGTTGATGAAAGCAACGTTTCCGCTCATCTCACCAGTAAATGCAGTAAAAGGAATTTGAGGCTGACCTGAAAGAGAGGCAGGGAAGGTAGTTTCCAGGTACCAATCTCCAGAGGTATGATCATTCTGATTAGTTGCAGTCCATGCACCCCAGGTAGTCCATCCTCCTGAACCCATAGGGGTCGCATCGAATGTTTCCATCGTTACGGTGTCAAGCGGAGCTTTAGAGGCACCCGGCGCAACACCTGGCTTAGCGTAAAGACTTGAAGCATCATTTCTGTTCGCCTGAGCGAAAGACATTCCTGATACCAAAGCCAATCCCGCTAAAAGGTAAATTTTTTTCATAGCGTATTGTTTTATAAGACCTAGTTTTAGTTTTTAGTGAATGGCAAATTTAACAAAATGAAATCGTTAATTCATAGAATATCGTCGACAAATTCAAGATTCTACCAGATCATTTTGGTAAGCAGTTATGGGCAAACAACTGCAAATTAAATTTCTATCGCCGAACGCATTATCTACCCTTCGTACAGGTGTCCAAAATTTAGTCTCGCGCAGATGTTCAAGCGGGTATACTGCTTCTTCACGCGAATACTCCTGATCCCAACCCGCATCGATAACCATTTTTGCGGTATGAGGAGCATTTTTAAGTATGTTGCTCTCTTTGGTGTATACACCATTCTCAACCTTTTGAATCTCTTTCCTGATCTGGATTAGCGAGTCAGCAAAACGATCCAGTTCTTCCTTGGATTCGCTCTCTGTTGGCTCAATCATCAAAGTGCCCGCAACTGGGAATGAAACGGTAGGAGCGTGGAAACCGTAATCAATCAAACGCTTGGCAATATCCTCCACTTCTATTCCACAAGTTTTCTTAAAATCACGGCAGTCTACAATCATCTCGTGCGCTACTGTATTATTCTCTCCCGAATACAAAATCTTAAAGTGGGATTCCAATTTTGATTTTAAATAGTTCGCATTCAGAATGGCGTTTTGGGTAGAAGCCAACAAACCTTCCCGTCCCAGCATTTTAATGTAGCCGTAGGAGATTAGCAAAATAAGCGAGCTTCCCCAGGGAGCTGAAGAAATGCCAGAGATAGCTTTGTTTCCTCCCGATTTAATTACGGCATTGCCCGGCAGATAAGGCGCAAGATGCGATGCCACACCAATAGGCCCCATACCTGGTCCGCCACCTCCATGAGGAATGGCAAATGTTTTGTGCAGGTTCAAATGACATACGTCTGCACCAATGTTGCCTGGATTGGTTAGGCCAACCTGGGCATTCATATTGGCACCGTCCATATACACCTGTCCACCATGTGCATGAATAATGGAGGTAATCTCCTTAATGGCAGTTTCGTAAACACCATGAGTGGATGGGTAGGTAACCATCAAAGCGGCCAATTCTGCAGAGTGTTTTTCGGCTTTTGCTTTCAGATCGTCTATATCGATATTTCCTTGCTCATCGCATTTGGTGACAACCACTTTCATACCGGCCATTACCGCTGAAGCGGGATTGGTTCCATGGGCAGAAGCAGGGATCAGACAAACGTTTCTGTTTTCATCTCCATTGGCTATATGGTACGCACGAATCACCATCAGTCCGGCGTATTCACCCTGCGCACCCGAATTTGGTTGTAAGGAGACTTTGGCAAAACCGGTAATCTCACTAAGGTCCTTATCTAATTCTTCAAAAACTTGCTGATACCCCTCTACCTGAACTACTGGAGTAAATGGATGAATGTTAGCAAAACGCGGGTTTGAAAGTGGAATAAGTTGAGATGCGGCATTTAGTTTCATGGTGCAAGATCCGAGCGGTATCATGCTGTGTACCAGAGATAAATCTTTGTTTTCAAGACTTTTTAGGTACCGCATCATTTCCGTTTCAGACTGATACTTATTAAATACCTCGGCAGTAAGAATATCCGACGAACGCGCCTGAACGATTGACTGGACACTAAACCCTTCTATTTCCATTGGTTCTTTTGCGCCAGCCTTAGCAAATATGTGTAGAATGTGATTTAGGTCCTCTTCTGTGGTGGTTTCGTCAATTGAAATTCCAACGCCGTTTGAATCGTATCTGAAGTTAACTTCATTGGCCAAGGCAACCATTTCCAAATCTGCTGGAGCATTCGTGATAAAAATGGTATCGAAAAAGTTTTTGCTCACCAATTCGAACCCCATTTTTTGCAAGCCGTCCGCCAGCGCAGTAGTATACGAATGGATTCTACTGGCAATTTGTCTTATCCCCAGTGGTCCATGGTACACTGCATACATGCCTGCCATTACTGCAAGCAAAGCCTGCGCGGTACAGATGTTAGAGGTGGCCTTGTCCCTTCTGATATGTTGTTCTCGGGTTTGCAGTGCCATTCTAAGTGCCCTGTTACCGTCGGCATCCTGAGAAACACCGATAATCCTACCCGGAATGTTCCTTTTGTACTCCTCCTTTGTGGCGAAATACGCGGCATGCGGTCCTCCGTATCCCATAGGAACCCCAAATCTTTGTGTATTCCCCACAACTACATCGGCTCCCCATTCACCTGGAGGGATCAATAGAACCAGACTCATAAGGTCGGCGGCGACGGCAACTTTGCAATTGCTCGCCTGTGCTGAACTCATGAAGCTTGTAAAATCGTTTATCTGTCCGTTTTTACCTGGATATTGCAGCAGTGCGCCAAAGTAGCTTTCATCTAGCTTTATCCCTGTATGATCCCCGATAACAATTTCGATACCCAATGGAATTGCTCTGGCCTCAACAACATCTATGGTTTGTGGAAAGCAATCTGCGCTTATGAAGAACTTGTTGACACCGGCTTTTTGATCCGCACGGGACATTGTATTGTGGAACATAAGCATGGCTTCTGCGGCAGCCGTGCCTTCATCTAATAAGGAGGCGTTGGCAATTTCCATACCTGTAAGTTCCATTACCATCGTTTGGAAATTTAACAGTGCTTCCAGCCTTCCCTGAGCAATTTCTGCCTGATAAGGTGTGTAGGCGGTGTACCATCCCGGGTTCTCAAATACGTTTCTGGAGATAACGCTTGGAACAATTGTACCGTAGTAACCAAGACCTATGTACGACTTATAATTCTTGTTTTTATCCGCCAGCGCCGAGATGTGTTTTAAATACTCCTGCTCGGTTAGTCCATTAGCAATATTCAATTCTCTGCCCAATCGAATTTCCTTAGGAATAGTCTTGTCAATCAGAGACTCAATGGACTTTTCGCCCATTGTTTTAAGCATTTCCTGGGTTTCAGAATGATCTGGGCCGATGTGTCTGGATGCGAATTCGTTAATCATCATACACGGTATTTAAAGCGTTAACTGCAAAGCGCTATCGGAATAAAATATTTTGACATTCAATTCAATGCGCCTCATCAATAAATTACCCACCTCCGCAGAAGCGGCTGTTTGTCGGCGCCAAATATAGATCAAATCACGTTGAGCGTTGATCACTTGGGGCGACAATTTTGAAACAATATTGCAACTTTAGCGTGCTTAGATTACTATATTTGATTCAATGACCTATGGAAACCATATTGGAAAGGTAGTTTGCCTACTGTTTATAGCACTGATCAGTTGTTGTGGATGGACTCAAAATAATAGTATACAATTACTGAATGGAAAGACCATTGAAGGTAAAGTAACCGGGAACGACGGGGAGTTTCTTACGTATGAATATCTGAAGAAGAAAAACCACTTTGTAAAAGAGATTGACTTGCTTCGGGTGTTTTCATTTACCAAAGAAGGGGAGGAAACAATTGTGTACAAACAGGATACCTCCATCGGTAATGTTTTTTCTCAGGAGGAAATGCAGATGTTCATTTATGGAGAGCGCGATTCGCAGGAACATAGTAAATCATGGCCTTTTTTGGTAAGCGGTTTTGTGCTGAGTTATGGGATTTCAATCGTGGATACCTATTCGGGCGATGATCCGGACACACCTGAAAACGAAACCGGATTTTTTCGTTCCGACCCTAGCATGATGCATTTTGCCGTTCCGTTTGTGTTTCCAATTGTTTGTGGTAAAATCCGCCCAAAGATAACGGCAGAACATGTGTCCGAAGATGTGTTTCTGGCCAATGAGCAGTACATTATCGGGTATCAGAAGAACGCCCGGTTCAAGCGAATCATGGCTGGCTTTATAGGCAGCATTGCAGGCTCTGCGTTGGGCATTGTTACCTATTCGATAGCGAAGTCTTAAACTTCAACCGAGGCAAAAGCAACATCCAACGCCTCACAGAAAGCCTTGGCGGCGAAGGCCAAATCTTCCTCAGTATGAGCCTCAGACACAAACCCAACTTCAAATCCTGAAGGCCCCAGATAAACTCCTCTATCCAGAAGTTCCTTGTGCAACACGGTAAAGTAAGCCATACTGTCGGCATCTATTTCGCTTGATTTCCGTATGTTGATTTTATCACTAAAAGCCAACCAGAAAATCGATCCCATTTGATGGATGTTAAATTGATACCCTCTGTCATTAGAATGGGATAGAATCCGTTCAATAAAGTTCGAGGTCTTCTTCTCCAGAGCTTCATAGAAACCAGGCTTTAGACATTCTTTTAAGGCAGCACATCCCGCGGCCATAGCCACCGGATTTCCGCTGAGGGTTCCGGCCTGATAAACCGGCCCGTCAGGACTTACCGAACTCATTATTTCCGAAGAAGCAGCATATGCCCCTACTGGCATGCCTCCACCAATAATTTTGCCGAAAGCCATGATGTCCGGTTGAATATTGTACAACCCGGCAGCGCCCTCAAAGCCTATTCGGAATCCCGAGATGACTTCGTCGAAAAACAGCAATATGCCATTTGCAGTACAGACCTCTCGCAAGAATTTTAAAAATCCAGGCCCCTGAATCAGTAGTCCGTTATTCGCCGGAATTGGCTCTAGTATAATGCAGGCAATTTCGTCTTTATAGGTTTCAATTGCTTTGTGAACAGCATCTTCATCGTTCAACGGCAGAACAATGGTTTCTCCTGTAAATGCTTCAGGAACCCCGGCCGAACTTGATATGCCAAGCGTAGCCAATCCTGACCCTGCTTTTACCAGTAGAGAATCTGCATGGCCGTGATAACAGCCTTCAAATTTTACAATCTTATTCCGTCCGGTGTAACCTCTGGCTAGTCTTAGGGCAGACATGGTAGCCTCGGTTCCCGAACTTACAAATCGTATTTTTTCAATGTACCGATGGTTAGAAATAATCAACTCGCCCAGTTCGTTTTCCTGAATGGTTGGGGTGCCGAAGGAAGTGCCATTTTCTACCGCATTAATAATCGCTTCTTTAACAGGTTTGTTGTTGTGACCGAGGATTAGCGGACCCCACGAACAGCAGAAGTCTACAAACTTGTTTCCGTCGGCATCCCAAATATTAGCCCCTTCACCCCTGGTAATGAAGAGTGGCGTGCCACCTACCGACCGAAACGCTCTTACGGGAGAATTAACACCTCCGGGAAACAAGGTTTTTGCTTTCTCATACAGGTTTTCGGACTTGATTTTTATCATAATTCGTGGAGCTTTGAATTTCTATATTTGTTCGGTTCCAAACGGACGTTCAGGGTTCAAACCAACTCAAACGTTGAGTTGGTTTGAACAACCCGCGTCGCAAAATTAGGATTACTTTCAGATGGAGTATCAAAATACAGAGGAATTTGCCCGGAGAGCGGATGAAAAGGATCCCTTGAGTGCCTATCGGGACAGATTTTACTTTCCGGAAATTGGAAATAACGAATGTCTTTATTTTACCGGCAACTCACTGGGTTTACAACCCAAAACAACACGTCAGTTTATTAATAAAGAACTCGACGATTGGGCCAAATATGGTGTAGAGGGACATTTTGAGGCGGAACGTCCATGGTTTGCTTATCATGAGTTCCTGACAGATAAAACTGCGCGTTTGGTAGGGGCTAAGCCGGATGAAGTAGTGGTAACGCATAGTTTAACGACCAATCTCCACTTATTAATGGTTAGTTTCTATCAACCATCTGGGAGTAGAAACAAGATTCTTTGTGAAGCAAAGGCATTCCCATCTGATCAGTATGCTCTTGAGTCTCAGGCCAGATTTCATGGCTTTGATCCAGATGAGGTTATCGTAGAGGTGCATCCGAGAGACGGCGAGCATACCATTCGTGAGGAAGATATACTGTCCAGGATTGAGGAGCTTGGTGATGAGCTGGCTATGATTTTAATAGGGGGTGTAAACTATTACACCGGACAGGTGTTCGACATGGAAACCATAACCAAAGCGGGCCATTCGGTAGGAGCCAAAGTAGGTTGGGATTTGGCACATGCCGCAGGCAACCTGGTTTTGAAGCTACACGAGTGGAATATAGATTTTGCAGCATGGTGTAGCTACAAGTATCTGAACTCTGGCCCTGGGGGAGTTAGTGGAATGTTTGTGCATGAAAAACATGTGAAAGACGAGAACCTCATTCGCTTCGGTGGATGGTGGGGACATGATAAGGAGACTCGTTTTTTGATGGAAAAAGGTTTTCGCCCCATGCCAACAGCCGAAGCATGGCAACTAAGTAATGCACCTGTATTTGGAATGGCGGCGCATTTGGCTTCACTTCAAATTTTTGATGAGGTGGGCATGGAAGCGCTTCGCTCCAAAACCCTCCTGTTATCTGGTTATTTGGAGCATATTTTAGACGGAGTGGCAAATGAAACTGGGGCAAATTTGGAAATCATCACTCCACGAGAGTGGAAATCCAGAGGCTGTCAGATATCAGTTGTTGCTCATGGTTATGGAAGAAAATTGTTCGAGCATTTGATGGATAACGGAGTGGTTGTAGATTGGCGAGAACCGAACGTTATTAGAATGGCACCAGTACCACTTTACAATAGTTTTACAGATGTATACAAATTTGGACAAATTCTAAAATCGGCGTTGGTAGGTTAATTGGAAGATAGTTTACAAATAGATACGGTTCAAACCGACGCCTATTCTCAGGGTGATTCACTGTTGCAGTCTGTTGCGGATACTTTGCAGTTAGGAGCAAGCGCCAGTGGAGGAGATGCGGCAACCGAAGACTGGGTTCAAATGGTGAGGATGATGGCAACGGTGATGGGAATCCTCATTGGAGGAATGATTATCTGGCGAATCATGACAGCTGCCAGCAGAAAAAACTCAAAGTCAAAAGGGACGAAATACTTTAAAAGTAAGTACGACGACAAATGGAGAAACAGGTAATTATTGTTGGTGCTGGATTGGTCGGCTCTTTGTGGGCTGTGTACATGTCCAAGCGCGGATATAAAGTCCGTGTTTACGAGCGTCGCTCCGATATTAGAAAAGCAGAGATTACGGCGGGGAAGTCAATTAACCTTGCTCTCTCGGATCGTGGACTAAAAGCCTTGCGAAATGTTGGTATAGAAAAGGAAATTCTTGATGAACTTGCTATTCCAATGACCGGCCGAATCATGCATGATTTGGAAGGGAATTTAACCTATCAACCTTATGGTAAGGAAGGCCAGGCCATCAACTCTGTTTCAAGAGGTGGGTTAAACATCAAGATGATGAATCTTGCCGAGGCAGCTGGAGATGTTACCATTTTGTATGATTACCAATGCACCGGAGTGGATTTTGAAACTTCTACGGCAACTTTCAGAAATACACAAACCGGTGAAGAGGTTAGCGATACAGCTGATGCAATTTTTGCGTGTGATGGAGCGTTCTCAGCAGTGCGGTACGAGTCAATGCAAAAGCAAGCCAGATTCAATTACAGCCAGCATTACATTGAAGACGGCTATAAAGAACTCTTGTTACCCGCGAACCCGGATGGCTCTTACAAGCTTGAAAAAAATGCACTCCACATTTGGCCTAGAGGAAGGTTTATGCTGATCGCGTTGGCGAATGAAGATGGTTCATTTACTTGCACATTGTTTATGCCTTTTGACGATGGCGAATATTCATTCAACAAATTGACCTCGGATGATAAAGTAGAGCAATTCTTCAAAGAGGTTTTCCCCGATTTTTATGATATGATGCCGAATCTGCTCGAGAATTGGCACGAACACCCTTTGTCTGGATTGGCAATTGTTCGATGTTACCCATGGACTTACGGTAAGACGGTTTTGATGGGAGATGCGGCTCATGCAACCGTTCCATTTTACGGGCAGGGAATGAATGCTGGCTTTGAAGATTGTTCAGTAATGCACGAACTCATTGAAAAGCATGGTGAAAATTGGCCTGTGGTGTTCGATGAGTTTCAGAAATTACGCAAACCCAATGGAGATGCTATTCAGGATTTGTCCATTCATAACTACTATGTAATGAGAGATTATGTGGCGGATCCGAAATTTTTACTTCAGAAGAAAATTGAGGCACGTTTTTCTGAAAAACATCCTGATAAATGGATGCCACTCTATTCACAGGTTACTTTTAGTCATATTCCTTACTCCGAAGCATGGAATGTAGGTCAAAGACAAGATGCCATTATGAAGAAGGTAATGGACCGGGATGACATTGAGTCTGTTTGGGATAGTGAAGAGGTGGAGCAAGAGATTTTGGCTAGTCTGGGGTAACTCAACATACCCGGGAGAGCTAGATTCTATTTATTTGTGCCGGTGCTTCGAGTTATGTTGGCGGGAATAGTTGTATAGGAAACGTTCTACTCGCTGCTTCTTAATCGAAACCCGATCTGCTCTTTTGACTGGCCGTTGTTAATTTCTAAAATATTGGATCAAGAGATTCAATGCCATTATTCCCGAAATTGCCGTAACTTTAAAAGCATCGGAGTTATAAATAATATGGGCTCAGACAAATTTCAGGTGATATGATCCAAAGTAAAATCTTCAGACCCCTTGTTTTTATTCTGTCAATAGGTTTTTGTGCAGGTACTCTGGCGCAGGGAGGGGCAGGAATGTACAATCGCAAGAACATCCCTTTGGTTGATTTTGGCGGACGATATAAAATGTCGGGTTGGTTAATAGAGCCTGGTGCAACCTGGGATTTAACCCGATTGAGAAATCCAGAAGAGCAACTGAATGAACAGAACGTTACAGTTAATCCGGGAGGAAAAATTGGTGCTTATCTTGGGATTGGGAGGTACAACATTTTCTATAAAGGAGGGAACTTTTTTAACTATATGGATTATTCCCTGGCCTATAAGATGCTAAGAGGAAAAGAAGAAATTACGGGCGGAATTGAAGCCGAAGGGAAGTATAGCCATAATTACTTGTTGGGAAATTTCAACATCAACAATGTGATACAACTAACTGATAAAACCTTTATTCAGAATAGTCTGGGCGTGAATCTTGATTGGCGTTTTATAACCCGTCAGGAACATACAGGTCCTAATGCCGGGGTTATGCCATCTTCAGTTGTTTCAAATTTGCACTACAAATTCGGATTTGGTTTTAAACTGAACGAGCGAGTTTTTGTGATTCCAACTTTAGAGACCCCAATTTTAAACATCTATAACTTCGAGAAATTCAAATCTACCTGGGGGATATTCAATAGCAGATATCGTCCGCTTATTTTCACAGTTCGTATTGCCTGGCTGCGACCAGTAGGAAAAGGAGATTGTCCTCCGGTGTATGCGAACCCTGATGATGCCGAGGCACAAAAGCGATTTCAGATGCGCTAAGCAGCGCATAGCCTTCCAACATTGTTTCTTGCTATCCTGTTGATTTAGAGGCGGGCGTGGCGTAATTTAGAATCTGAAAACTAATTGCACACTACTCTTTGGTTAGGGTAACGTCTTTAAATCTAATCTCGATGAAACGAATTTTACTTTTTGCAAGTGCTTTGATGCTTGGCTCCGTTGGCACAGCCCAGACCAGCTTCTCAGACGATTTTGAATCTTATTCAGTAGGGGACTACATCGGTGTGGCCTCTCCGACCTGGACCACCTGGAGCGGAACGACAGGAACGGCAGAAGATGTACAGGTGAACGGTACCATGGCATCTTCGGGTAGCCAGTCTATTTATTTTTCTTCTACCTCCTCAACCGGCGGACCGCAAGACGTAGTATTGCCCTTTGGAGGAGCTTACGATAATGGTCAATTTGATTTTTCAATGGATCTTTACGTGGAAAGCGGTAAGAATGCATATTTCAATCTCCAGGCAGAGGTAGCGATTGGCACAACATGGGCTCTGGATGTTGATTTTGAAGCAGGTGGAGATGTGGTTGTGAGAAGTGGGACCGACGGTACTTACATTACGGCACCGTACACACAAGCCACCTGGCATACTTTTGCACTGTCCATTAACTTGTCTACCAACTGTTGGGAAGCCTTTCTGGATGGGTCTTCCATAGGAACGTTCTCAAACAGCAATAACAAAGTAGCTTCATTAGACTTGTATCCTATCTTAAACTCAGGTTATTATGTAGATGATGTATCCTTTAGCTATGTACCGTACACACTCCCAACGCTTAATGCGGCACCGGCTGGTACAGACATGAATCAGACGTTTGCAGGGGCTGATGCATATCCAACGGTAAATATTAAGAACCTTGGAACTTCAACGATTACCTCTTTCGATGTTTCAATTGATTATAATGGTACAGTTTATACGGAGAATGTAACAGGTTTGTCGTTAGGTTCACTGGCAACTGAGGTGGTGACGTTTACTTCTCCAATTCCTCTTGTGGCAGGATCCAATCCAGTTGTTACAACAGTAAGTAACGTAAATGGCGGTGGCGCAGATGACGATCCATCAGATGACACCGGGTGTTCGATGACAATTGATCCACTTGTTCCTGCGGCCGGTAAGATGGTGATCGGTGAAGAGGGAACCGGAACCTGGTGTGGCTGGTGCCCTAGAGGAGCGGTAGCTATGGAAGATATGGCTAATAAGTACGATGGTTTTTGGCAGGGAATCGCTGTTCATAATGGAGACCCAATGGTGGTTAGTGCTTACGACAGTGGCCTTGGAACATTGATAGGTGGCTATCCAAGTGCATTGGTGGATAGAGGAGCAGACATCGACCCAACACAAATGGAGGATGATTTCCTGCAACGAATTTTGATTGATCCGGCGGCAACAATGACCACAGGGGCAAATTATAACTCTACAACCGGGGTGTTGAACGTGTCGCTAACGGTAGATTGGCAAATGGCTGCTTCAGGAGCGTATAAGATAGCCTGTGTGTTGGTAGAGGACGGTGTTACCGGATCTGGTTCAGGTTATGCACAAACAAATTACTACAATGGTGGAGGCAATGGTCCGCTTTCAGGCGGAGGCGTTGCTGATTGGACGACGGCTGGAAGTCCGGTTCCCGCTTCTGTGATGGTTTATGATCACGTAGCGAGAGCGATTTGTCCGGATTTTGATGGTCATGCAGGTTTCCCTGGATCGATGTCTGCTTCAGATCAACATGTGTTCAATTTCGGATTTAATCTGGATGCAAGCTGGGATGCTTCAAAGGTGCATATTGTTGGTATGTTGATGGATCCTGCCGGAAGAATTGACAATGGCTCCTCATCAACCATTACTGATGCAGAAACCAACGGTTTTGTAGCTGGTGAAGTTGTTTGTTCAGCCGTGACAAGTATCAATGGGATTTCCACAATTAGAACTTTCGAGATGTTTCCAAATCCAGCGAACTCGGATCTAACCATGAAGATAGGTTTAGAAGAGGCGAACGATGTAAACATCAGCATTGTTGACGTAACTGGTAAAGTGGTTCTTAACCAATCCTATAATCAGTTGGAAGGAACTCATTTTGTGAATTTAAATGTGGCCGATTTTGCCGCGGGAATTTACGTGGTGAACATCCAGGCTGGAGAATACGTCACCTCAGAATCGCTTGTTATAGAGTAAACGTTAATTTATCGATAAAGAGCCGCCGCTTCAGATTGCTGAGGTGGCGGTTTTTGTTGAAAGGAATTTTTGGAACAACCTAGTCCGGAAACTTTATGTCCTTCACGTTCAACTGCATGCTTACGGTGTTGTTCCATTCATTTGCCTCTATTGTGTAGGCAACAGAAAACGGCTCGCCGGATTTAATCCGCTCGGCCAGATGCCCCATGCCAAAACCAATACCCCCCACTATAAAAGCAGGGTTTCCCTGCTGAACAACGTTCAGTCGCAAATGTGATTTATCAGAACCGATCGCTTCGGAATAACCGTTGTCAACAATTCTATGGGAGGCGAAGACCGGTCGCATATTGGTAGGGCCAAAAGGGGCAAAACGTTGAATAAGCCTGTAAATTTTCGGTAGCGGATTGGTGGGGACGTCCGGTTCCAGTTCAAAAAAGTCCAGTTCGGCGTCAATTTCAATTTGTTCAATAAGCTGCTCCGGAAGAATCGAGCCCGCCACAACTTCTTCAAATTTGCTACTAAATGCCTCCAAATCCGCTTCATTTAATGTCATTCCGGCGGCATACTTGTGTCCACCGAATTGAATCAGTTGTTCTTCGCATTGGGATAGTGCTTCGTAGATATCAAACCCGTCTACTGAACGAGCCGACCCAGCCAGTGTGTCTCCAGATTTAGTCAGGATGATGGTTGGACGATAATAGTGTTCCATTACCCTTGACGCAACAATGCCGATCACACCTTTATGCCATTCCGGAGAATAGAGAACAGTTGTTTTTTTGGCACGTTGAGAGGGGTCTGAATTTAACCGTT
The DNA here is from genome assembly GCA_965267315.1 of Parvicellaceae bacterium. Classification (GTDB taxonomy): domain Bacteria; phylum Bacteroidota; class Bacteroidia; order Flavobacteriales_D; family Parvicellaceae. The sequence continues at coordinate 316,235 of OZ253949.1, read as the reverse complement.
CGACTGCTTGTTCGGTAATGGATTGGTCAATTGCCCGTCGTTCATTATTGTAGTCGTCAATTTGTTTGGCTACAGCTCTGGCAGCCGTTTCGTCTGTTGAAATAAGCAATTCGACGGCCTTGCGACCCGAATGAATACGTCCGGCAGCGTTAATCCTGGGAGCAATTTTAAAGACCAAATCCGTCATGTCGAATTTCGATTTCGACGCTTCCTCGATAAAAGGCAAAATTCCAATTCTTGGCCTTGAATTTATTCTGGACAGACCGAAAGCACTTAATATTCGGTTTTCTCCGTACACCGGAACAATGTCAGCTGCGGTGGCAATAGCTACTAGGTCTAAGTATTCCTCCAGGTCGTGCTCTTCAATTCCGTTTTCATGTGCAAACGCCTGAACTAACTTAAAGCCAATTCCACAGCCACAGAGTTCTTTAAAAGGATAGTTGCAGTCAGCACGTTTTGGGTCCAGAACGGCAACAGCTTTTGGTAAAACCTCTCCGGGCCTGTGGTGGTCGCAAATTATGAATTCAATTCCTGACTCAAGGGCGTGGTCTACCTGAGGGATTGCCTTAATGCCACAGTCGAGCGCAATGATGAGTTTGATGTTTTGCTCTTTTGCGTATTCAATTCCAGCCATAGATACACCATATCCTTCTGAGTATCGATCGGGGATGTAGTAATCCACCAAATCGTGAAAGCGAGTTAAGAAAGAATAAACCAGAGAAACCGCCGTGGTTCCGTCAACGTCGTAGTCCCCGTATACCAGAATTTTTTCATCATTTGCCAGAGCTTGCCCGATTCGGGCTACCGCTTTGTCCATGTCTTTCATGAGATACGGGTCGTGAGTGTTGGCCCAGTCGGGCTGGAAAAAAGCGCGTGCAGACTCAAAATCGATAATCCCTCTTTGAACCAGAAGGCGGCCAATTGTGTACGGGACTTTGAGTTGTTCGGATAGTTCTGTAACCAAATGACTATCCGGTAATTCTTTATACAGCCACTTCTTCATTGTAAGGCGATGTTTGGAGCAGGTCAATTATTAATTAAAAAACCACAGATCATGGCCTGCAGAATGCGTGGTTTTGGTCAGGAATTCGTACTTTTAAAGATAACGCAATGATTTTAATGACGTCCAGAAGCCTAACAATTTTAGTCGCCTTGCTTTTTGGCGGATGCATGTATGCTCAAGGCTCCAACTTTTATTTTCAGGAGGCTCAGCCTGCCGGCCTTGAAGAAATCGACCAGATAGTTGGAGAGATTACCGGAGAGTACATTCGTGAAGAGAATAAGCACGTAAAGATCATTGTAGCAATGGATTCGGTTTATTGCCGCTATCCGGTGGTAATGCACAAGGCTGTTGCGGAAATTGAGGCTGAAGGGGAGTATGAGATCAAGGGAGATGAAATTTTTGGTGTTCATGAATCAAAGGGTTTGCCATTGCAAATCATTAACGATACTGCCGTTTTTGTGCATTACGCCCATGAATTGATTTTCGCACCTGGAAAATCGGGAGTTATGAAGAAACATAATGGTGTGTACTACTTCAATTATCTCGAAAAGAACGGATATTATACTACTGTGGCGCTTAGCATTCGAGGTGATAACCTCTATATGCATTCCTTAGATCATTACATGGTTATGCCTCAAATTCGGTCATTTTCTACGCTTGAAGAAACTGAGTTGGATGGGGTTAAAACCTATTTGGCAGCACCTTCTAAGGACGAAATGATCTCGTTTTACGAAAGCAAAGGTTTTCAGGACAAAATAAAGTATCTCCGCAAACCAGAATAACCCATGAAGCCGGCTCACACTCTACTCCTCTTCTGCCTGTTTTTAGCTTCCGGTTGTATTGGTCAGATTGTAGGGCCTAATGCCTATCTGATAGGTGATTACGTTGAGGTGGGTATTGCAGGAGACGGAGGATTTGAGGGAGCGGATACCGCTCTCGGGTTTGTGCCAGGGACACATTTTCGTTCTGCCAACCCTTACTTTGGTTTTGTTGCTGATGCTACAGCTTCCGGATGGGTTCAATTTGATGGTGACTTTTTCACTCCAGGCTCTCCCGAAAATGGGTGGGGGATTGAGCTTGGAGGAATTAATGGAGTAAAAGCCAATAACAATTGCCAATTCTATCAGAGCGGTACAGCCCAACAAATAACCGGAGCGGTAAGTGATTATGTGAACAATGCCGGTGCTATGTCAGTATGCTGGGATGGTGATTATGCTGGCTCAGGTTATGATGTGTCTATTCACATTAACTATAGCTTAAATCAGGCGGATTTCTTCTACAGCACAGAAGTTACGATCATCAATAATATGGCCACGCCGATTGACTCCATTTACTACCATAGAAATATCGACCCTGATAATAATGTATCTCTAAGCGGGGATTATAGTACAACCAACACGATCGTTAGTCAGGGAGACACTGCTTGCTCTAAGGCTCTGGTTACTGCCGAGCAAAGTACTCCATGGAATTCTTACATTGGGTTGGCGGCATTTGGTGAGAATTTCAGGGTTACGTATGGCGGCTTTGCAAATCGAGACGCCTCCGATATTTGGAATTACGGAACCACGGGAGGAACACTTGTAGGAACTCCCGGCTCGGTGAATCACAATGACGAGGCAATATCACTGGCCTATTTCATTGAGAATTTAGGTCCAGGATTGGCTGAAACCTTTCGATACGTGGTCATTCTAGACTCATCACAAACGGATAATGCACTGAACAACCTATTTCAATTTCAGTACGCCGGGGATCTAATCGGCCCCCTGTCTCAATGCGAGCCTGTGGCAGACACGGTATATACCTGCACATCAAATCCGGTAGACATACAAGTTGTGGGCCAGGCGGTCAACGACTTTAGCTGGACATGGAGTCCGGCTGTAGGGCTTGACACCATCAACGGAACTGTGGTGAATGCAAGTCCTGCTACCACTACTACATATACCGCAACAGGTACGCCGCTAGGTTCCTGTTTCACATCCGCGGTAACCAAAGACATTGTTGTGGTTACGCAACCAGGCCCTGACTTACAGTATACAGATCCGGGAAGGCAGTGCAATGATTTTGATCTTTCAACCCTTGCTTATTCCGACAACAATTCTATTCCCGGAACCGTGGCGTCGTTTCAATCAGGTATCCCGGAAAGCGCGCAGGATACCAGTTTATACCTAATCTCAAATATGATGTCTGAAGGAGATACGGTTTTCCTGGTAATTGCTGATACACTTACCGGATGTTTTGATTACGAGCAGATCATCATTGATTGGGGTGAACCGTTTAACCTTTCGGTTACTGCCATAGATGCCGATTGCGGATTGGATAACGGAAGTTTGGAAGTCACTTCGGCCACCGGTGGCGTTGGTCCGTATAATTATCAATGGATTGGCGGGCCTTCGGATTCATTATATAATTCAATCGGAGCTGGAGTTTATGCGGTAAGTGTTACAGATTCCGAAGGTTGTACTACAGATACCACAGTGATTCTCAATAATATTGGAAGTGCGGTTGTTGGTAACCTGGTTGCGATACAACATGCGGAATGCGGACAACCAATTGGCGAGATGGAAGTTAGCGGAAGCGGTGGACTAGGTAGTTATACTTATGACATAGGTGCAGGGCCTCAGCCAACAGGTACATTTACTGGGTTAACGCCTGGTTGGTATGTGGTACAGGTGGAAGATTCCGTAGGTTGCTCAGGATTTGTCACTGTGAACATTTTAGACACCTCTACATTGGGGTTAGAATTGATCAGCATAACTCCTGAAAATTGTTCTGGATCAAATGGTGAATTAGAAGTGGTAGGTACGGGAGGAGCGCCTGCTTACACCTACGATATCGGAACTGGTCCGCAAAGTAGTGGCACCTTTACCGGACTTTCGTCCGGAACTTATAGCGTGGTGGTTGAGGATATTGGTGGTTGTATGGATACCCTTCTTGTAGCTATAACAGATACATCTAATATTCAGCTGGAAATACTATCTGTGCTGCATGCAATGTGTAGCATGGCCAATGGAGAGATTGAAGTGCAGGCGGTTACTGGAACAGGTCCTTTTACTTATGATATCGGGGCTGGTTCGCAAGCATCCGGAATTTTTGATTCCCTCACAGCTGGTGACTACGTAATTGTAGCTAGCGATGCGCTAGGTTGCACTGATACTCTAGATGTGACGATAAACGATACCAGTACGCTCCAATTAAATATATTGACTCAGGTAAGCGAGAATTGTGGATTGAACAATGGTGCTTTCGAGGTGGAGGCTGGTAATGGAGTAGCTCCGTATACTTATAGTATCGGCGCAGGAAGTCAGCCTGATGGCTGGTTCGATAGTCTGGTGTCAGGAGTGTATACAGTAACAGCAACCGACGATATTGGCTGTTCTGTTTCAATGAACATTACTGTGGTGCAGGTGCCGGTGACCATTGATTTGGGGTCTGACATTACAGCCTGTCAACCAATTGTCCTAAGTAGTCCGGCTGGAACGAATTATAGCTGGAACACCGGGGCAACGACGCAGAGCATTACGGTTAGTTCAAGCGGTCAGTATATTCTTGATTATGATTTTAATGGTTGTCTGGATTCAGATACTGTGAACGTTACGGTGCTTCCGGGAAGCGGAGTAGTTATTCCCAATGTATTTACACCCAATGGAGATGCCGAAAATGATGAATTCGTGGTTACCGCATTGAACGTTACCAACGTTCATATTACAATTTATAACCGATGGGGGCATGTGCTTTTTGAATCCACCTCGTTAAGCAATGCCTGGAATGGCCAGGATGAAAGCGGGGAAATACATGACGGAGTTTACTTCTGGACCGCAACATATACGGATCCTTGTGAAGATGTTCCAGAACAAGTTCGGTCCGGAACTGTACATTTGTTCCGCTAAATTTCTGAGAAGTAAGTGAACGCCAAACGAATTGATGTATTAAATATTGGATTGATGGTAATATCGTTGATCCTGGCCTTCGTGTTACCATTCTGGTTATTCATTTTCTCCTATGCCGTGCTTGGACCACTGCACTATTTAACCGAAATAGGTTGGCTACGCAAGCAAAAATTCTTTACAACCGGTAAATACGATTTTCTTCCACTATTAATTATAGCCATTGTCTGGACAGGCTTTTATTTATTGATATCGCGCATGCTGGATGCGGACTTCCCCGTTCGGCTGAAAGAAGCCTGGTTTGGAGCAGACTGGCGGCAGGATTTAATGAACCTGAAAGACCGCATGGATGATTCCCTGGTGGCAGGACTTATTGGGAGTATTGCAATGGTGTTCTTCCGGCAGTGGTGGGCAAAGATTCTCGCCCTAATTGTGGGTTTTGCTCTGGGCATGGTATTTTCTACCAACGATATTCCCAATTATGCATTCATCATCGGGGCCCTATTACCAACGTTGATTCATGTATACATATTCACGGGTATTTTTATGTTATATGGAGCCGTGAAAAGTAAGTCTGCACCAGGTTTTATAAGCGTTGGTATGTTGCTTTTGTTTGGAGCCGCGTGTTTTGTAATTCCCGGAAGTGCAGAGGTGTATGGTACTGGACACGCGCTTGATGCATACAAAGAATCTGGCTTTATTTCACTGAATAAAGACATTTACAATCTGTTCGCTACATCCCCTATTAGCCAGGATGATCCAGGCTTGCTTCGTGGGCTGGGGATTCAGATACAACGCTTTATTGCGTTTGCTTACACCTATCATTACCTGAATTGGTTCTCAAAAACCTCCATTATTGGGTGGCACAAGGTTTCTCCGATCAATCTCGTGTCAGCAATAGTTATCTGGGCCGGAAGCGTCGCGTTGTATGTTTACGATTATAGACTAGGATTAAAGGCATTGTTGTTTCTCAGTATTCTACATGTGGTATTGGAATTTCCTCTTAATGTGCATTCTTTCGTTGGTATTTTTAAGGTCAAATCTCGGGGAAAGCGAAAAAAACTTACCAAAGGTGATGCTGCGGTGTTGGACACATAATTCTTGGTAAAATGAAGTACAGACGGTTGTCAGCTGAAGAGCTGGAAGAGATGGAGCAAGAGTTTATTCAGTATCTCGTATCCAATGGAATAGATGCTCCCCAATGGGAGCGGATAAAAGCAGAGTCAGACGAGGCGCAGATGTGGCTAGATGGTTTTAGTGATGTAGTCCTACAGAAAGTTTTGGAAGGGATTAGATATCTGGAATACCGCTCCGCTGCTGAGGCTCGGTTTATTGCGTGTGGTGAACACGAGATGAACATGATTGCATTAGTATCAAAACAAGTGGATCTTACAGATTCGGAGGCATTGAAGGCGGCGGTAGTCAAACCTGGCAAGTTGGAAGTTTTTAAGGGAACCAAGCCCTATTCAGAAGACCGGGAGTCCGAACTGTTTAAATTGACACAATCTGGTTGTGAAATATCTGACGGGAAGATGTATTTACTCTTGAAACAAATGATTGGGTAACTCTACTTGTTAAAAAGGATTGGCCTTAGTATCTTTTTCCTATGAGTAAAGAATACCAGAGTAAAAAGAAAATTGGACGGTTGTACCGAACCTTCGATAATAAGGAGCGCATTATTTTGAGGGACTTCCTTGCAATGGAACGAACTACTTTGGCGAACGAACGAACACTTTTTGCTTATGTTCGGAGTTCACTTTACCTTTCATTAACGGCAATAGGTATCCTCCAGATTGAAGAGATTGCCGATATTCATTGGATTGCATTTGTTCTGTTTGGTATAAGCGCTGTGTTGGTGGTGTATGGCTCTCTAAGATTTCGTGCGCTTAGGCGAAAGCTGACGGATTTCTACGACAGAATGGAGGAAGAGCGATTGGAAACTATAGCGGATAGAGAATAGGAATCAGGCACGTAGCCAGAATCCAGAAGATGAGATTTAAAGGGATTCCGATTCGCGTAAAGTCTGAGAACTTATAGTTACCCGCAGAAAAGACCATAGTGTTTGTTTGATAGCCAACCGGAGTCGCAAAACTTGCGCTTCCAGCGAATGCTACGGCAACTAAAAAGGGGAGAGGCGAAGCGTCCAACGAACCAGCAATGGAAATGCCAATTGGAGCAAGCAAAGCAGCCGCTGCATTGTTAGACATTATTTCCGTTAAGAAACTTGTGGTAAGGTATAGAGTTGAAATGACTGCTATGGGACCTAGTTGCTGTCCTATATCCTGTAAAAGAAAGGAAGCCAGATAGTCTGAAAGACCACTGGAAGTCATGGCCTTTTCCAGACTTAAACCTCCCGCAAGCATAAAAATAACCTGCCAGTCTATTGCGCGATAAGCTTCCTGCATTTTAATTACTCCACTTATGTTCAGGGCAATTATCCCGCAAATTCCAAGTGTGGCAATATTTGCTACTCCTAAAGAGGCTAACAAAATCACAGTTGATATTACTCCCAGGGCAGTATACAGTTTTGTTTTATTCACCTTTCTTACCGGGAGTTGACGGGTTGTTACAAATGGGCTGGACTTGTCGTTCTGAGCTTCCATGAACACCTTATATCCGTTGTTATTGGTCTGAACCAGAAGTACGTCTCCAGCTTTTAGCTTAACCTTTTCCAGGTCTTTAAACCACTCCGTGCCGCGTTGTCTTATGGCCAGAATCCGGGATTGAAAACGCTTAAGAAAATCTACATCTCTGAGCCTTTTACCAATAATGTCTGAGTTCGGGAGTAGAACCACCTCAATTAGAGTTGTTTCATCTTCAGGGAAGGTTGTTTCGTCTGGTCCTCCCGCAGAACTCATTAGACCGGTGGAAAGCAATTCGTTGATTTTAGTGATGTCTCCACGCACCAGAATTGAATCGCCAACTTTTAGTTCGGTTGAAGTGTCAGGTTGGTTATCAGTTACATGGCTGCGGTTGATCCGAATAATTTCCAAATCACCTGCAATTTGTTTAATAGTCGCTTCTTCTGGTTCTGGGTTTCTGATAACCAGTAGTTCCGCAAGGTAATTTTTGATGAATTGAGAGGAAGCGTCAAATTGTTCTTGTTGCGATTTGTAGTCAGGAAGAAGGCGTTTGCCAAACAAGATCAGGAACAATGTGCCAACACCTGCCATTACCAGCCCAAGTGGAGCCAGGGTAAACATTTTTATTGGTGTTGCACCCTGGTCTTCGGCAATTCCGGCGACCAGTAAATTTGTGGAGGTACCTACTAAAGTGCATGCGCCACCCATGATAGCTACATAAGAAAGTGGAATTAAATAGCGAGAGGGAGACCTCCCTGTGTCATTGGTCGCCTCGTTGAGTACTGGAATAAGAGTGGCAACCACCGGAGTATTATTTATAAACGCAGAAATACCTCCAACTATAACACTTAATAATGCTATGCTTGAAGAATAACTCCGCTGAATAATTTTAACAAACACCGGTTTGATAGTGTCCAGAGCTCTGGTTCGTATTAAAGCATGACTGAGGACGAACATGGCTAAAACCGTAATGGTAGCAGTATTGGAGAAACCAGACAGGCCAGCCTGGATGTCAATTACTCCCGAAATTACCAGCGACGCAACAATACCCAATGCAATAATATCTACTGTAACTAGCTCCGTGATAAAGAGCACTGCAGCCGCAATGATGACAATAAGTGTTATAATAGCTTCTGGGCTCACAATTTTAAGGTACGACTTTTGGAAAGTTTCGGCAAAAAATACATGCCAATGACTTGTTTTTTTAGGTTGAATTAATTTGGTTTCGGTTGCATCGATTTGCCTGATCGAACTTATCTTAGCGAGTATCTTGGAGCGTTTTAGAAAATATAGCATCCCGGCTGTTGTGGTGGTTATTTCAATGGTGTTAATGTCGTGTCATGTGGGCCGCTATTTCATATACAATTTTGCCAATATTACCGATTACAAGAAGTTCAGGAATGTTGAGATTGCCGCGAGTGCAAAACCCTTTGAGTTTTCTTATGGGCAGTCAGAGATCAACATACAGGCCAGCCAAAACATTAGTTCGCAGCGGGATCTGGATGATTTGAATGCTGATAATAAATCCGTGGCATTTCTAATCATACGGGGCGATAGTATCTACTATGAGTGGTACGATGAAAAACTGGACAGTAGTTCTATGCTTACCTCATTTTCGATGGCAAAAAGTTATGTGTCTGCGCTTATAGGTATTGCAATTAACGAAGGGTATATAGAGAGTGTTCACGACCCGATCACGAAGTATATTGATAATTTCAAGAATGATGGGTTTGAGGCAATTACCATTGAACACCTTCTGAACATGCGTACAGGCATTGATTACGAAGAGAATTATTATTCACCGTTTGGGAATGTAGCTATTGGGTACTACGGAAGAAACCTGGATCGACATATTAGTAAATTAAAAGTCAAGGAAAAGCCGAATGTCCGAATGGAATATATTTCAATTGCTACACAACTTTTGGGAGTGATCATCGAAGAATCTACTGGTCAATCACTGTCGGCTTACTGCGAGGAAAAATTGTGGAAGAAAATAGGAACAACGTATGGAGCTAGTTGGAGCCTGGATAGAAAGGGTGGGAGAGAAAAGGCATTTTGTTGCTTAAATGCCAGGGCGCGCGATTACGCTAAATTCGGCAGGCTGTATTTAAACAATGGTGTCTGGGATGGGGAGCAAGTGGTTCCCAAAGCCTGGGTGGAGAAGTCGACCAATGTAGATGAAAATTACAAGGATGCGTATGCGTATCAATGGTGGCTGAACCCGATATATGATAAATCGAATTCGCTAATCTCCAAAACTGATTTTTACATGCAGGGTCATTTAGGTCAGTTTGTTTACATGGTTCCAGACAAAGACCTGATTTTTGTGAGGTTGGGGGAAAATTATGGGAACGTCTCCTGGGTAAGTTTGTTTATGAGGCTCAGTCGAAACATTGATTAGAACCGTCTTAAAACATCAATGGGCTCCGATAGTTATCGGAACCCAGAGAATAGATTAACGCCACCTTACATCCTAGTTTTTCGCTGTTAGAGAAGGAGTTGAACCTTCTAAATGATTGCCTTCAATCCGAACAGTATGGTGGAAAATCAATGGGGAGACTTAAATGCGCCTCCCCAGAGAATAGATTAACGCCACCTTACATCCTAGTTTTTCGCTGTTAGAGAAGGAGTTGAACCTTCTGAATGATCGCCTTCGATCCGAACAGTATGGTGGAAAATCAATGGGGAGACTCAAATGCGCCTCCCCAGAGAATAGATTAACGCCACCTTACATCCTAGTTTTTCGCTGTTAGAGAAGGAGTTGAACCTTCTGAATGATCGCCTTCGATCCGAACAGTATGGTGGAAAATCAATGGGGAGACTCAAATGCGTCTCCCCAGAGAATAGATTAACGCCACCTTACATCCTAGTTTTTCGTTGTGAGAGAAGGAATTGAACCTTCAAATTGTTGCCTTCAACACCCACATATATAAAGAACTGTTTTAACTGTTGTTCCTTTGAACTGTATCAAAGTTATTATTATTTACGCAGGATTATGAAAAAAGTAACGTTTTTGAGATATTTTTGTACATATATTAATATATTGAATATTTGATTGATGAAAATGTAATTTATGAAGGAAAAAGTTGAGTCGCATTACGAAATTGATAATCTGGACAAGGATATACTGGGGATGTTGATGCAAGATGCCAAAGTTCCTTACACAGAAATTGCTAAGAAGCTGATCGTGTCGCCGGGTACAATTCATGTCCGCATGCGCAAGCTGGAGGATGCTGGTATTGTTCGTGGATCCCAGCTGATTGTAGATCCTCACAAGTTAGGTTATGATATGGCGGCGTATCTAGGTGTCCACCTGGAGAAAGGGTCGGTTTATGAAGAGGTAATTTACCGTTTGGAGCGTATTCCCGAAGTGGTAGAAGCCTATTATACCACCGGTACTTATGGAATTTTTATGAAAATATATTGTAAGAACACGAAGCATCTGTACGATGTACTCAACCATAAGATTCAGCCCATTAACGGGATTCAGCGAACGGAAACATTAATATGTCTGGAAGAAGGGATCAAGAGGCAGATCCTGGTCTCAAAGTATCAGGATGCTTTTTAAAGATCGTCCAAAATTTCGGCTTCAGTGAAACTTTTTGTTTGCCCGCCGTTGATGATGTTTTGGTAAGCACGCAATCGTATCCAATAAGCTATCCAAAGACCAATCCAGCCAAACACGGCAAGAAGACCAGCGTAAGGGAGTAGGCTTGCACATGACGCGATACACATTATCAGGCCCAGCTGGTATCCCGGGCGAGCTTCATGATAGCGGATTCCTCGATGTTCCATTTCAGCCTTTAGTGAATCGGCTATTTTATTCACAACAACGAACTGAAAGTATAGCCCGTAGCCCGGAATGATTTGCATCCAAACATGCCTGGGAGGGAGTTGCCGATTAGATGCATTTAAGGATTCCAGTAGCTTCTGTTCATATGAAATGAACAGGATGTATCCGCCAAGCGCAAGAAGGCTGGTAATAACGGCTATAATTAGAATAATTCCCATTATAAGTCTAAAACCTCCATTGCCGGGTTGGTATCACTCCCTTGATTGGTTTCTATTTGTTTCTTGAAACGCGCCATAGTTGCCCAATAAATGATCCAGGTTACCAGTGCAGCAATTAACGAGAGCTCACCCAAATAAGGAATCTGATCCGTGGGTAGGGCTGTTACACAGGTTGTAATCGCCATAACCAAACCGACACTATACCCTGGTTTTGAAGGTGAATGAACGCCGCGGGATGATAGTTCTGCCTTAATGGAATCCGCAAGTTTTGAAATGAGCACGAATTGATAATAGTAACCAAAGAAAGGGATAATGGTTAACCATACATGTCCCGGATGCATTCTTCGATTTTCCGGTCTAATCATCTTTAGAATCTTCTGCAGGTACAGAAGGTATAATATAAGTGCAACAATTGCACCGATAACAAAAGCCAGCAGGCAGACGATAACAACCGCAATCAGATCTGAATCGATGCCGTAGAACAAATCTTCCCAGAAAAACTGATTTGTTAGTTCCATAGGCTAAATCTAAGCAATCAAAACCACTCTAAAAACGACAAAAAGTCATGTTTTTGCGATTTTTAGTATTCAACACGAAACAAAAGCAGACAAAAAGTCAGTTTTTTAGCAAAAAAATTGAATGGAATGCAATTTGACCCTGCCTAAACGAACCTAATGACCAAACATGGTCTGATAACTTAAGACATTATAATAAACCTAAAAACTAAAAGATATGTTACCAGTAAGATTTCATAACACAACTACTCCAGGCTTTTCAAACTTGTTCGACGAATTTTTCGGCAAAGATTATGACTGGAAAGTTGAAAACGAGTCCACAACTATGCCTTCGGTAAATATTAAGGAGAGTGAAGCCAATTTTACAATTGAAGTGGCCGCTCCCGGACTGGAGAAGAAGGATTTTAAAGTGGAAGTAGACGATAGAAAGCTGACAATTTCTTCGGAAAAGGAAATTGAGGAGTTGAAAGAGGGAGAAACTTTCCGAAGAAAGCAGTTTTCGTACTCAAAATTCAAAAGAACTTTCAGTATTCCTGAAACGCTTAATGCCGATGATGTAAAGGCAACCTACAAAAGTGGAATTCTGAATGTGGTAATCCCCAAAAAAGAGCCTGTCAAAAAAGAGGTAAAGCAGATTAAGATTGGTTAGTGTTTGACAGAAGCAATCTCTTTGAGGAGGGAGGTTGCAAGGGGTTAATCAGGAAGCGCGGTTGAAGAGCCGCGCTTTTTCTTTGCTTAGAATAACATCGATAGACATCATCACTAAAACCTGAAAATTTGGCCAATTGGCCAAAGTGATACTAAGTAAAAAGGCGTTGTCTGATGACAACGCCTTCTGAATAAAAGCTTATTGGCTAAAGTGTTCCCCGGTTCGCCTGCTCTCTTTCAATGGCCTCAAAAAGTGCCCTAAAGTTTCCTTTGCCAAAAGATTGAGCACCCTTTCTTTGAATGATCTCAAAGAACATTGTAGGCCGGTCTACAACCGGTTTTGTAAATAACTGAAGTAGGTAGCCTTCGTCATCACGATCGATTAAGATTCCATGCTGTTTAAGGATTTCCACGTCTTCATCAATTTCACCTACCCGATCCAACAGGTCGTCATAGTAGTTGTCTGGAACATACAAGAATTCTACGCCCCGATCTCTCATCGCTGAAACGGTAGAAACAATGTCATCAGTCGCCACCGCAATGTGTTGTACTCCGGCTCCATTGTAGAAGTCGATGTACTCTTCAATTTGCGATTTCTTTCTTCCTTCGGCCGGCTCGTTGATCGGGAATTTAATGCGTCCGTTTCCGTTGGACATTACCTTGCTCATAAGCGCGGTGTATTCTGTAGAAATGTCTTTATCATCAAACGAAATGATCTGGGCAAAACCCATCACTTTTGCGTAAAACTCACACCACTTATTCATTTCGTTCCAATCCACATTTCCAACCATGTGATCTATGAACTTTAACCCTACTGGCTCCGGATTGTAGTGAGACTCCCATTTCTTATACCCCGGAAGAAAAACGCCATTGTAGTTCTTTCTTTCCACAAAAACGTGAACCGTTTCGCCGTAAGTATGAATCCCTGAACGAACCACATAGCCATTTTCATCCTCCTCACGTGTAGGTTTCATATAGCTCTTCGCTCCCCTTTTTGTAGTTTCTTCCCAGGCTTTTGTGGCATCTTCAACCCACAGAGCCACTACCTTTACACCATCTCCGTGTAGGTCAATGTGCTCATTAATTGCGCCACCTTTTTCCAATGATGTGGTTAACACCAACCGGATTTTGTCCTGCCTCAACACATAAGATACCCGATCACTCATTCCGGTTTCCAGCCCGGCATACGCTTCACTCTGAAAACCAAATGCCGTCTTGTAAAAATGTGCCGACTGTTTCGCGTTTCCTACGTATAATTCCACGTAATCTGTTCCCAGAAGAGGTAAAAAGTCTTCAGCCTCATCAAATAACTTTTTTAAGCCGTATTCTGTGTTTTGTAGATTCTTTAAGTCTTTTATTTCTGCTGCCATTACTTTAGTTGTTGGTTGGTTGTTATTTGTTGTTGTTGGTTCCTGGTAACTTAACCAACAACTATCAACTATTTATTCTATCCACGATTTATAATAATCGCCTGTGTCTAATTCTATTGCCTGTTTTGTTAATTTGAGTGGTTTAAAAGTGTCTACCATCACCGCTAACTCCTCTGTCGCTTTTTGCCCGATGCTTCTTTCCATTGCACCGGGATGCGGACCATGAGGGATGCCTCCGGGATGTAGCGTAATCATCCCCTGTTCAATATGGTTTCGACTCATAAAATCACCATCCACATAATATAACACTTCGTCAGAATCTATATTGCTGTGGTTGTATGGTGCCGGAACTGCCTGTGGATGATAGTCGTATAATCTTGGGCAAAATGAGCAAACCACAAACGCGCTGGTCTCAAACGTCTGATGTACCGGAGGAGGTTGATGTACTCTACCCGTAATCGGTTCGAAATCGTGAATTGAGAAAGCATAAGGAAAGTTATAGCCATCCCAGCCTACTACATCAAAAGGATGCGTCGCGTAGATGTACTGATGCAACATTCCCTCTTTTTTCACTTTTATCAAGAAATCACCTTCTTCATCGTGCGTTTCTAGTTCATCCGGCCGTCGCAAATCACGTTCGCAGAATGGAGAATGTTCCAGCAGTTGCCCGAACCAGTTTCTATATCTTTTGGGTGTGTACATGGGATGAGCAGACTCCACAATGAATAGCCTGTTGTCTTCTGTATCAAAATCCATTTGATAAATCATGCCTCTGGGAATCATCAGATAATCACCGTAACTGAATTCTATATTTCCCAGAAGGGTTTTGAGCTTTCCTGAGCCCTTATGAATGAATATCATTTCATCACAGTCGGCATTTTTGTAGAAGTATTCCGTAACCGATTTCTTCGGTGCGGCCAACACAATATGACAATCATTATTAATCAGGACAGGAACTCTGCTCTCCAGAAAATCATCCGTTGGAGCAACGTTGAACCCACTTAGTGCATAGGATTTCATATTCTTCTCCACCGCCACTTCCGGCGTAACGTTAATTGATTCAAGAACGTCTTTCACCATTGTTGGGCGATGGCAATGATACAATAGGGACGACATTCCATCGAAACCAACTGTTCCAAAAAGTTGCTCATAGTAATAACCACCGTCAGGTTTCTTAAATACCGTGTGCCTTTTATTTGGAATCTTCCCCAGCTTGTGATAAAATGGCATATTTTTTTGTTTTGAAATTAAGTAATACTCATGAAGATTCTGCCGCCGAAGCATTCAGCATGATGCTCTGCATAGAGAAAACACCATAAAAGAACCCTCACTCAGGATTCCGTTTTGTAACGGTTTTTAACTCAACAATATGCGGATTGCATGAATGATACATCTCTTTCAAAGATACTGAAAATAGGACTTGGCTTTTCATGATAAATATCAGTCTACCAAGATTGCGTCACTCGCCAAATCGGCAATCTGTGTAAGCCACATTAAACTCCTTTAGCTCTTCCTCTGAGCCCAGTGAACCCAAAGTCTTTTGGAAAAGTTGATCGCAGCTGTCTGCACAGCGGTTCCAGACAATTGTTCTGTACTGCTCTGCCGTAAGGTGTGAAGAGTCTGGAGGGATTTTTCCATAGGTATGCGTTACCTGGGAGTAGCAGTTGCACAGATCATAGGCCTTCTGTTCAACCTCAGATGTGCAGCACAAAACTGTGCCTGAAAGGATTAATAGATACCACCTTTTCATGTTGGTTAAATGTAATGAAGAATTTACCCGATTAAAAATGGATTCAACTACTTTTGCCTCATGCCACATTACGATTATGTCCTGAATTCAAAGCTCCCGCGTGTGGGGACAACCATTTTTTCGGTAATGTCTGCTCTGGCGCACCAGCATGAGGCAATCAACCTTTCGCAGGGCTTTCCGGACTTTCCCATAGATGAAAAGCTGGCTGACCTTGTGTCCAGGGCGATGAAGTCTGGTTACAATCAGTACGCACCTATGCCGGGCGCATTGTCATTGAGGGAGGCAATAGCTGAGAAACTCAGGAATCTGTACTCTTCGGATTACAACGTGGAGCATGAAATTACAATTACAGCTGGAGCGACGCAGGCTATTTTTACGGCTATTTCGGCTTTGGTGAAAGAAGGTGATGAGGTGATTATTTTTACTCCGGCTTACGATTGTTATGAACCCGCCATTGAATTAAATGGTGGAAAGACCATCTTCGTTAAGCTAAAATCTCCATTCTATTCGGTTGATTGGGAGGAAGTGAAAAAACTGGTTTCACGGAAAACCCGGATGATAATTGTTAACACCCCCCACAATCCTTCGGGAAGTGTCTGGACAGCTAACGACCTGGAACAACTAGATCGGATTACCAGAGATAGCGACATCGTTGTGTTAAGCGATGAAGTGTATGAACACATTATTTTTGACAACCTGGAACACCAGAGCGTAGCCAGACACTCAGGGTTGAGAAGCAGAAGCTTGGTTACTGCTTCTTTCGGGAAAACCTTCCATGTTACGGGATGGAAAATGGGGTATATTTTTGGTCCGGAAGAACTGATGAAGGAGTTCAGGAAAGTACATCAGTATAACGTATTTAGTTGTAATCACCCCATGCAACATGCCATTGCTGAGTACATTTCCGATGAAGACAACTACAACAACCTGGGAGCATACTATCAAAGGAAGCGCGATCTGTTTAATGACGCTGTCGAGGGTTCCCGATTCGATTTGATTAAATCTCACGGTACTTATTTTGAGTTGCTTGATTATTCCGCTATTACGGATGAAAAGGACACTGATTTCGCCATCCGACTAACCAAAGAATTCGGCCTGGCGGCTATTCCCGTTTCAGTTTTTTACAATACACCTAACGACGACAAAGTGCTAAGGTTTTGCTTCGCCAAGCAAGATGAAACGTTGGAAAAGGCTGGTGAAATCCTCGCGAAGATTTAAATCGCGAAAAATAAAAAAGACGTCTTCGATACTAATTAGTGCGTAACAAAACCATCACTTTCACGTTCCTTTATCACAAGACCCGATTAACACAGGCTTATGGAAACTTTAGGCGACCTGCTCTAAAAAAAGTCTGGAGAACAGCATAATTTTAGAAGTTGACACTGAGTGGTGTTGAATGAAATTGAAGTGGGATGAAAGTATATGCGCTATTAGCAATTTTGGGCTTTAGTTTTGCGTCGGTTGCGCAATCTGGGGTAATTGAGGTTTATTCTGAAAAGGACTCTGTTTCTTCATATTTTGTAGATAACTCCAGCTTGTTCGACGAAGCATGGGATACGCTCGCACAGCCCAATTTTTGGAGGCAGGTAATGGCATTACATCCTGATTCATGCCTGGTAAACATAGCCGCTACCAGAGAGATTCTGTTTAAAACCTCATTTGTAGAGTGGAAAAAACAAACTGAAGCGCAAAAGTCAAGGTATAAAGACAGTATTCGTAAACTATATTGCCTGGAAGATGATACCAAACTATACGTGACATCAGGGAAAAGTCATTTCTATAATTTTGAAGGGGTCATTCCTTCCATTTCAAAAGGGGTGGAACTTTTTCAGGAATACCAAACGGATCCCTGGTATGCTCAGGCTATTCTGTTAATTGAAAGTCCCGGAAAGCTTGCGTATTCAAATGTTGGTGCCTACGGCCCGTTTCAGTTAATGAAAAGTGTGGCACGCCATCACGGTTTGAAGGTAAACAAGTACGTAGATGAGCGTAAAGATTTCTCAAAATCGGCGCAAGGGGCGGCACATTTACTGCGCACTTCATGCATTCCGGAAGCAAGAAGAATCCTGAACAAGCATAAATTAACATATACTGAGGAAGACCTTTGGTTCAGGTTGTTTGTATTACATATATATCATGCGGGAGCGGGTAATGTAGACGGACTGTTAACCAGCATTGGACCCAGGGAAGGCGGAATGCCGTTGATCACTACTATGTGGCAAAGTGAGTGGGGCGGATTTAAAAATGCCTCTCAAAATTATTCGCAGGTGGCTCTTGCTTCCATGATCATTCTAAACGAGATCATCGAGCAAAATTCTAAGTACATTTATGAGTGTTACAATACTCATGAATAATCTTAAAGTAGCCACAGTCCAATCAAGTCTGGTTTGGGAAAACCCCAAAGCCAACTTCGATCATTTTGAAAATCTGCTAAGTTCAGTAGAGGATGTAGATCTCATCGTTCTACCCGAAATGTTCAATACAGGTTTCTCTATGGAAAGCTCCAGGCTTTCCGAAACTATGGATGGCTCCTCGGTGAACTGGCTAAAATCAGTAGCGTCGCAAAAGAACTGTGTTGTAACGGGTAGCGTAATTATTGAAGAAGAAGGTAATTACTACAACAGACTAGTGTGGGTGAATCCTTCGGGGGACATTTTTCATTATAACAAACGGCACCTGTTCAGAATGGCAAATGAACACGAGTTTTTTTCCCCGGGGAAAGAAAGACTTGTGGTTGAGCTCAAGGGATGGAAAATCTGTCCTATGATCTGTTATGATTTAAGATTTCCTGTCTGGAGTAGGAATGACATAAACTTTGATTTGTTGATGTACGTGGCAAATTGGCCTGCTCCAAGAACAGATGCGTGGTCGTCGTTACTGAAGGCAAGAGCCATTGAAAACCAATGTTATTGCATTGGTGTAAATCGAATAGGGGAGGATGAAGCAGGAAGATCATATTCCGGAGCTACCGGCATTTATGACCCTAAAGGGCAGCTCCTGAACGAGTTGAAGATCGACGAAGAATGCGTTCAAATTGCGGAACTGAGCTATTTGGATTTAGCCGATTTCAGAGCAAAGTTTCCTGTGCATCTGGATAGAGACAAGTTTGAAATAAAGGTCTAGTTGCCTTCTGTGTTATCTGGCTTGCCTTCCAGATACCAATCTTCGTTTAGCGACCAGTTTGTACGAACGTCTATTATTCGGCCCATATTAACAACGCGTTCCGGTTGTAATTTTTTCATGTAATCACCGGTATCCCAGCGGTTGTTAAAGTTTACGTCATAGACCAGTCTGGCCGTGTATTTTCCTGGAGGAAGATCGTCAAAATGAATAGCGTTTGCCCCATAAAAACTATCGCTGGTTCTAACCACCTGTCCTTTTTCGTCTATCAAATCGATGAAAATGTTCTCTAGTTTCGATGTGATAACATTTATCACCAGGTTCCCGAAGTAGTTTTCCTTATGTGTTTTAAACGAAAACTGGGCTGGTTTAACCCCTCTGTCTACAGCATCCATAATTGAAGCAGAATCCAGCTTTACAGTATAGCTGGAATTAGGTTCCAACGAGGCCCATATATATAGCTGATTTGGATGTTTTTGATCGATGCTCAATGTGATCGGTAGTCTGGTGCTGTCCTGAAGCAAATCAAAATCCTCCTCGTAGAATTGTTTAATGATGGTATTAAACTTTAAGGGTAGCGGTTCACGGTGGTCGTGCGTTACTATGGGTTTAGATAGTTGAAATTGTGCGAGTGTATTGCGCATATCCAACTTTACCGTGTCTTTCGTTCCTGAAGGTTGGGTTAAAATAAAATCTGCCCGATCAACCTTGTATTTCGTGTAGAATACCAAACTGTCATGGTGGGCACTCCACACAACTTCCTCTACCTTCTCGGGTTGAAGGAACTGGAAATTTTCCTGATCCAACGGGCGATTGAATACCAATCTACCATAGCCTTCTTTGTATCCCGTTTTATCCTTGCACACCAATTTTTCAGGCGTTTTCCTAAAAATGGCCAATTCAACCATCGAAGCGTCACTACTTAGAGTATCTAAAACAACTTCGTGATCTAAAAAGCCAATGGACTCTGTAGTTTCTTCATACTGATAGTTGCCGTTTTCATCAGATAGGGCAAAAACCTGGTAGGTGCCTTCCTTTATGTTTTCGATGGAAAACCACCCTTTCTCATTGGTAATTCCAACATAGTTTGGCTGTGTGGTATACGGGGCAAGGCTGTCAAGATTTCTGTATAAGCCAACAACAGCATCTTTAACCGGAATCCCTTCTTTGGCACTCACTACATTTCCGCGGTACTCAAGAGAGTCAATAAACTCACCGGTTGAGAAAACGTATTTAAAGTTCTTACGTATGTTGCCTTCCGCAACATCTCTGATGGCATTGCCAAAGTTGATTGAATAGGTGGTGTTTGGTTCAAGGTCATCTCCCAGCTCAATGTAAATTCGCTTGCCTTTTGTGCGGAATTGAGGCTGTGTGGTTAGCCCTGGATTAACTGAAACATCTCGTGAGTCAAATTTGAAATACTCGTCAAATTCCAGCATAATCCCCCTTGAATTAAACCGGGTACTGTAATTTTCTGGTACAGCTTGTTGGAGAATAGGAGGGTTATTGTCCTCTTCACCTCCGGTTAGCGGAACAATCTGTGCACAGGAGAACAGTGTCAGCGCAATCACGATGTACCCCAGGGCCTGTTTCATAGTTGAGAACTAATTCTTTTGCAAATTGCCTCCAGACCTTCTATATCATCCTGGTCAAAATCATTCAATTGATCGGAGTCTACATCCAAAACACCAATGCATTGGCCCTGATGCAATATTGGAACAACGATTTCCGATTTAGATTCCGAGCTACAGGCAATATGACCTGGAAAAGTATCAACGTTTGGCACCAGAATAGTTTGCTTCTTTTCCCAGGCCGTTCCACACACACCTTTGCCCTTGCGAATACGGGTACAGGCGATGGGGCCTTGAAACGGTCCAAGAACCAACTCGTCTTCCGAATCTTTAAGGTAAAAACCAACCCAGAAGAAGTTGAAAGTTGTGTGTAGGGCAGCAGCTACATTGGCAAGATTGGCGACCAAATTTTTTTCGCCGTACATAAGAGCTTCAATCTGGGGAAGCAACTCCACGTATTTTGTGCGTTTATCGGCCGCTACGGGTATGTGTAATTCTTCTGCCATTTTTAAGCGGTGGCTAAAGTAGCAATAGAAATCCGAATGTCGGTCGCTTCGTTTAAAACCGAACAGCATGCTTCAACTGTTGAACCTGTGGTAATTACATCGTCTATTAACAGGATATGCCCACCCGTTATTTTTTCCATGTAGTTCAAAGAAAAAATGTGACTAACATTTTGCCAGCGTTCGTTTCTGGACTTGTTGGTTTGGGTGCTGTTGTCGTGTATTCGTGTTAAAATATCCGTATCCACCGGGATATCCAGAACAGCAGAAACCCCATCCGCTAACATTTCACTCTGGTTGTAGCCCCTTATTTTTTGTTTTTTCGGATGTAAAGGAACCGGTATAATGGATGTAATGTCCTGCAATGAAGGATATGATTGCAACTTCAGCCCAAGTTGTTTTCCCATGTGTTGGCAAAGCTTAGCACCATTTTTGTACTTCATACTTTTAAGTATGTTTTGAACCTTTCCAGCCTTTAAGTAGTAGTATAAAGGAATACAGGTGTTGAAATTCGTTAAGCCTGAGAGTAATTTTGCTGCCGGGTTATTCGTATTGGCTTCAAAATCGGTTTCCGGTAACTCGTTAAAGCAACTAATACAAACGAATTCCTCCTGCCTGTAAAGCGGTTCACTACAACAAACGCAGTTGTTTGGAAAAATGGTATTGACAAAATCACGGATCAAAGTCCTAAAAAGTTAGTGTTGATTTCTATTGATTTAGATGCTAAAATTTATCCAATTATCGCGTTAGTTTTGAATTTTTAGAAGAAAAGTTAGATGCAGGCAACAAAATAATCTATCAATGTTCTTCGTAAATGATCTAAAAGAATAGACATGGCAGAAACGCAATCGGTAAAAAGAAGGGATCCCATCTACATTACTATAATTATCCTGCTGCTCGGAGCAGGTGGCTTCTGTGGATACCAGTGGTACCACTTTAGTGCGATGAATGAACTGTGCGATGCTAAAAACGCAGATTTAGAAGGGTTAATCCATGAAATGGAGGCCGATATGGGTTCGGCGGGATTCGACCTGATGTCAACGGATATCAGAGAAAATCTTCAATCGATGCTGGCTGAAATGGATACCCTGCAAACGGACAATCAAGCCATGCAAGATAGTATTACTGCGCAAAGAGAGCGCGTAACCGGACTGTTGGCCGAACTGGACGAGATGAAGGCGAAAGGAAAGCGGGATGCAAGAACAATTTACAAGCTGAGGAGAGAAACTGAGACCTTAAGAAAGGTCATGCGGATGCAAGTTCACAAAATAGACTCACTACATCGGTTAAATCTGGTTTATGAGGATCAGATTGAACAACAAGAGAAGACCATAGAGGAGAAATCAGGCCAAATACAAAATTTAACAAATGATAAAACTGCACTTGAGGAAAAAGTGGACATCGGATCTAAGCTTTCTACGGCAGGTATGAAAGCAGATGCCCTGAGGGTAAGGTCGTCAGGAAGTTACAAAGAGACTCCAAGAGCCAGAAATACCAATATGATCAGGGCTTGTTTTACGATTATGGCGAACCCGATTGCAAAGCCCGGAGAAAAGGTGATTTATATGCGCATTATTGGTCCTGACGGCAACGTGGTTAACGATGGGAACCCGGTCGGTTTCGAAGTGGAGGGAGTTCAGAAAGAAGCAAGTATTAAAAGGGCGGTAGACTACCGTAATGAGAATATGGATCTGTGTATCTTCTATACAGTCCCTGAGGGCGACGAGGTAAAGGAGGGAGACTACATTGTGAAGATGTACTGCGAGGGGAAAGAAATTGCTTCCACCTCTTTTTCACTGAAATAATGAATTAGAAAATTTTCAAAAATTTCTTCCAAGATTTAACATTGCAGTATCTAAAAATTTTAGATATTTGTAGTGTTATAAGAAATTTAACGATTGGGTGATGGGATATAACTAGTAACCGCGTCGACTTTCTTTTCTCTTTAGACGCGGTTACGGTTATATTGTTCTCTTAAAATCTCATCACATTCTCCTAGAAAAATGCTCTGACTTGAACTCCGCCACTGTGGATGGCTTTATTCTCTTCTGACTTCCTGCCAAGATAGTTTAAACTCAGTTGCAGATTGTTGGCCAGAGTTCTCTGTAAATTAGCGTTCCAGGTGAAGTTTGTTCCGTTTTTCAATCCGTTTAGCATTTCAAACCCAAGAGCGGAATTTACCTCGCCGTCATAGTTTATTTCAACGTAGTTAAATGTCGCCGTAAACGACCCTTTGGTAGCCGTATTAAATCGTAATTCTGTTCCCAAATCCACAATGCGTGCCACTTCGCCACCAAAATCAACCGCATTTTCTTTAATTGCCGTTTCGTTAATAATGGAAATTCTGAAAGAGGTATTGGGCTGATAAGAAAATTTTGGCTCAATACTGTATTGGGTAAGTTCGTAATCTCGCCCCGAAGTATAATCAGAGCGGTTTGATTTTGTGTTTAGCTTTTGATTGGAAAGAAGGGTGAACTTGCGGTTGATGTTCCAGCGAACGCGCAGTTCATGTTCTTCCAATCCTCTTGAGTCGAATCCGGATGTTAATAAAGACTTACCCCCAACCTTTTGAAAGGTATAATCCATACCAAACTTTGGATTACTTCGATTAAAAAACAAAGTGTTACGGATCGAAGAGTTGAGACTAACCAGTGTGGTATCATCTATTTCGGTTATAAATGGATTATAGGCTGTTTCCGCAGATTCCTCATTGGTTTTGCGATCAATCCGAAATGCGGTTTGGTTGTCGAATCGGGCAAAAGCCTTTAAAAAGCCCTTTTTGTTGTGCCAAATGGCCGACGGCCTGATATTAATACTTTGATTAAACTGATTGGTAAATGTTTTAATATACTCGTTGGTAGGAGTAAATACGCGTATATAATCCGCCTGATCGGGGAATGCCGAGATCTCAAACTCGTTAATGTCTTTAACCCCATCATCATCGTAGTCGTTCCAGGCATAAATGCCCTGGCCTGCCTGCACCTGAACGTAGGCAAATTCTCTTTTTAGCTCCTGTCCCGATCCAATTTCGTAAAAAGTGGTAGTGGTGACAAATCCTTTTTTGATTCTGGCGGAATACTCCACACGCCCAAGTAAGGTTTCGTCGGGACGGATATTGGTTAGAGAGTCATTTTCAATGCGCAACTGCCGATACTCTACCCTCGTTTTAATCCGGCTCTTAGGGTTTTTTACAAGTTCCATACTTGCCCCATAATGGTCTGCGGAGGTAGCCGGACTTAAATTATTGTTGGCATTAAGTTTATCTTTCCTTTGTCGATAGTAAAGTTCAAACCTGTTCGTATTTGCCTGTGTGCCGGCATTCGAAACATAGGCCTTCCAGTCGTGGAATTGGTAGCTACTCGATAGCAATGAATCTGAATCCTGGAAAAAGAATTTGTTTTGTTCCAGTTCGTCGATGTAACCAACTCTCACCCAGTTAATGTCTTGAGAAACATCTGATTTATGTCTGATAAATCTCGTGGTTTCGAAACCACTGGTTTGAGTAATGTTTCCATTATAATTGATTCGTGTTTTGTTTTTGTTCAGATTAATAACGGCGCCATTTTTTATGCCCTCAAACTCTCCAAAAGATTGAAACGAGTTAAAATAGTACCCGATTTTACCCGTTTTAGCTTTACTAAACCCAATGTCCGCCTCGGCAAGCAGTTGATCTGAAGAAAGCGTTTTGCCAAGGATATTCCAGTTCCGTTCAAACTCCACTAAACGATAGCGTTCAATAGGATTAAAATTGGCGTCTCTGAACTCCCCAGAAATATTGTTGGTAATGCGCCAACCAAGCGTATCTGAAGTTAAGTTCTTTTCTGTATTCCAGTAAGCCTGAAGTCCATATCCAGTATTGTCATTGGCATCCAGATCAGAAAATGTGTTCAGGTCAACGTTGGTAACCGCACCTTCCAGGCCTAGCTTGGTTTTTTTTGAAAAGGCATGTTCGGTTTTTAAGGTTACCATCTGCCTTTTTTGGGGCGGAACCAATAGGATGACCGGTTCATGGTCTCCATTTAAAACAATATCACCTGCTACGGTATCTGGTTTTACCCATCTGTACACCCGGCCAAAAGCTGTAAACTCCTGTAGTACGTAGTTCCCATTTCCCTGTCCAACCTGACTAAAACTTAGCTGGTAAAAGGCGCTATCCTCATTCGTGCTATACACATATACGTCTGTATAGCCCAGGCTATCCACTTTTTTATACAACGTTAAATCCGTAGAAAAACCAACACTATCAATTCCCTGACTAACAGCTGCGTTTAGGTTGTCGCCTACGTTTGCCAGGGTAATCCGCTGCTCTTCATCAAGTGTTTGTTGCAATGGCTGGTTTTTGCTGTCCTGCTCCGAGTACACGTTAAAATTTACCTTCCAATTCTCTTTTTTGTAATCAGACGTAAACTGAAGTAACGACCGGGCATAGTTCTTATCTGAGTACTGGAATTCAACAATGATCCGCCTGTCTTTAGTGATCAGGTTTCGTGGCGTGAAAGTAACTTCGGCGGTGTTGTAATCTATCGTGTAATCATTCTCCTGACCCCTGGTGAGTAACTTACCGTCAATAAACACGCGTTCGGTACCCGAGAGGACAATTATAAATCGCTCATTATTGGCTCCCTGTAGCTTGTATGGGCCCTGGTTTCCTTCCTGTCCCTGGATAATGTTTCTTGAGAACTTTCCTTTAGATAGTGCCAAACCAGAGGAAAAGTTCCAGTAATTCCCTTTTTTATTATCCAGTGGGATACCGGGAAGCAGGCTACCTGCAATAGCAACACCCTGTGCCTTCTTTCTGTAAGTTAGGAAGTAACTCTCAGGGCGATACAACCAGAAATCACCTGCTGTCAATTTAAACTGATCGTTATAGAGTTGGATAAAAGCCTGATCAAAATCCTGGAGTTGCAGCGTATTCCCTTCCGGCTGGATAGGGATGTTGTTATCGGTAATCGAGGCCCGAATACTTATGTCTTCAGATACTTTTCCATTTAGTTGAAGGCTCAGGTTAGAATTTACTCCAAGATCCTGGTTATTGCCAAAGGTAATTCCTCTGGAAATGCTTCCGGATTTATCCAGTCCTCCGAATTCGAAAGGGTTTTCCCGTTTGTTATCGTTGCTGCTCCAGGAGTAGATTTGGTTCGGATTGGTCAAATCCGGTTCGATCGAGTTAGTATCCTTTTTCTGGTATTTCTGCGTCAGGTCAAATCGAAATCGCCTATATGATATTGTGACAGTTGAAGGTTGGGCACCTTTCCATATCAGGTAACCGTTCACCGCATGGTACTCATATTGCGAATGATCTACTGTTTGTCCGTCTTTTGTGATTTCAATGGAGGTTAGTGCAACAACGGCAGAATCGAGAAAAATGCTGTCTGAACGAATTTCCAGTGTTTTTAATACCCTCGACGGCTTAGCCGACTGACTTCGTATTACTGGCGAAATCAGTGTGATCAGAAGTATGATCGGGAGCTTATGAAAAATCCTCGAAAACAATGGTGCAAAGCGTGGAACCACAGTATTTACGAAGATATAAGTAAAAAAGTATAGAAGTAACCTTACAAAAGGTCAGTTTTACGTTTCAGTGCAAGTAATTTCCGAAATGTTCGGAGGCGATGAACAACGCCATTTTTATGTCGCTTTAATTGTTATATTTGCGTGCGTGATTCGGATGTTCGAATTGCTTTCGATTGTAAGGAAACTAAGGATTTATGAAGAAGTTTTTCGCGGTGTTTAGCATCGTTTCATTGGTTGTTGCGTTGGCGGCTTGTGGTGGCGGTTCATCGAGTGATGAGGAACACGTGCAAATGGTGGAGTTGAAAGGGCACTATGTTCACAATGGCATGAAAGAACGAATCTATGCTGGTGGAATGTTCCGAATGAATGAGGTTGAGGATTTTAAAAATTTGTTTCCTCATAGTTTGGTAGATGCAGTGTCGCATAGAATTGCCAATCAAATTTATCAGGGCTTACTCCGTTTCGATCAGGAGACGCTTGAAATCGAAGAGGGATTGGCTGAGAAATGGAGCGTGAGTGATGACGGCAAGGAATATACGTTCCAAATCAGAAAAGGGGTATTTTTCCACGATAATGCGTGTTTTCCTGATGGAAAGGGAAGAGAAGTTACGGCGGAAGATGTTAAATACTGCTTTACCAAGTTGTGTGAGTCGAACGGGAACAACAAACAGTTCGCTATGTTCCAGGACCGAGTGGTTGGTGCGAATGAGTATTATGCCGCTTCTGCAAATAACGCAGCAGAGGGAATGTCTGTTGAGGGCTTGGAAGTACTAAGTGATTACGAGTTCAAAATCCGTTTGCTACAGCCGTTTTCGGCATTTGAAAAGGTGTTGGCCCACAATGCCTGTTGGATTTTTCCGAAAGAAGCTCTGGAAATGTACGGAGACAATATGCGTGTTAATTGCGTAGGAACTGGCCCGTTTAGGGTTAGAGAAATTGAAGAAGGAAAGAAGGTTCTGCTTGAGAAGAACCCTAATTACTGGGAGAAAGATGAGTTTGGTAACGAACTCCCTTATCTGGATTTGGTAAAAGTTTCCTTTGTAAAGGAGAAGAAAACCGAGTTAATTCAGTTCAATAAGGGTGCGCTTGATATGGTGTTTCAGTTGCCTGTCGAGGAAATGGGAACCGTAATGGGAACCGTTGAAGAGGCTCAGGGTGGTAAAGGACTGCAATACCAATACCAGGTAATTGATGCATTTGCAAACCAGTTTTATGGATTGCTACATACCTCTCCCGTTTTCAGTAATGTGCATGTGCGCCGGGCATTCAATATGGCCATCAATAGGGAGAAATTAGTTGATTACACTCTGCAAGGAGAGGGAGAGCCCGCTATTTACGGATTCTTACCTCCGATGGAAACTTACGATGCCTCAAAAGTGAAGGGCTTTGAGTTTAACGTTCAGAAAGCGAAAGAGGAACTCGCACTGGCTGGCTACCCTAATGGAAACGGGTTTCCTGAGGTAACCCTTTATTTTAACGAAGGGGGAGCTACTCATACCATTACAGCTGATGCAGTAAGAAAGATGTTGCAAGAGAACCTGGGTGTAAACATTAAAGTAGAAACAATGCAGCTTTCTACGCTTATTGAGCAGTTTTCTACCGGAAGATGTGAAATGTTCCGAATAGGATGGGTTGCTGATTATCCGGATCCGGAGAACTTGCTGAGATTATTCTACGGTAAGCCGGTTCCTGATGAACCACATGCCAATTCATTCCCGAATGCGCAACGGTACAAAAACCCAAAGTTCGATTCCATCTTTGAAGCGGCTATGGCAGAAATGGATCCGGTTAGACGCGAGGAGCTATACATTCAATGTGATCAAATATTGGTAGACGATGCAGCTTTCCTTAGTTTGTATTACTCAGAATACATTCGTCTTCTGGGGCTTAACGTTCGGAACCTTCCTCAAAATGCAATGGAGTACAGAGATCTTACCAGAGTGTTCCTGTCTAAGGAGAAGAAGAAGTAAAACGATATTAACCGATTGGTTAAACCGCGGTTCTCTGGAATCGCGGTTTTTTTATGCCTTTTGATGGCTTCAATAGCACTAAACAGCGTTTTGTGTATAAAACAAGTGCTGGAACGGTTATTGATTAACGAACATTCTACAACTTTAAACTTGATAAAATGTACCCGTCTAAAATATGCGAAGACGGAACAAGTTCAAAACCTATTCAGATGAACCGAAAAATACTAGTGGCCACTATTCTAACCGCGGGAATTGCAACAGCATGTGTTCCTGCCAGACAATACGAGGAACTGGAAGCCAAATACAATCAATCTCAGGCGGATCTTGAGTTATACAAAACCAAGGCACAAGATTGCGATGCTGAGAAATTAGAACTACAGTCGAAACTTCAGGAGTTGAATAAAGAACATACGGTGTTAACCGAAGATCATGCCAACCTGAACAAGTCGTACAAGGAAACACTTCGTCAATACGAAGAGATCAAAGAGAATCATGCAATTTTGAAAGAGCAGTATGATGCTTTATTAAAACTATCTGAAAGAGAGAGTCAACTCCT
This sequence comes from Parvicellaceae bacterium, assembly GCA_965267315.1. GTDB lineage: Bacteria > Bacteroidota > Bacteroidia > Flavobacteriales_D > Parvicellaceae. The sequence continues at coordinate 287,238 of OZ253949.1, read as the reverse complement.
TGGCCGTGAACTCGATGCTACCAGATTGGAACTACAGAAAAAGGAAGATGAGTTGAACAGACTGGCGGCAGAGCTAAACCAAAAAGAGGAGCGTCTCAATCAGCTGGAAGCGGATTTGAAAGCCAGAGAGGCGAGAGTAATTGAACTAGAAGGCATTCTTGCTAAACAAAAAGAAGCTTCTGAAGAATTAAAGAAAAAGATTGCTGAAGCCTTACTTGGGTTTAAGGACAAAGGGTTGACCGTAGAAGAGAAGGATGGTAAGGTATACGTAAGTATGGAGGCCAAATTGCTTTTTGCGTCCGGAAAAACTGCAGTTAGTAGCGAAGGTAAAAAGGCCATTGTAGAACTTGCCAAAGCCTTAGAAGGCCAGGAAGATTTAGAGGTATTAGTAGAAGGACATACGGATTCCGATGAAATGCGGAGTTCCAGCCACCCTAAAGACAACTGGGAGCTGTCAGTACTACGTGCAACATCAGTTGTAAAGATAATGACTGAAAATAGTAGTATCGATCCGAGAATCCTCACAGCGGCAGGGAGAAGCAAATTCATTCCCGTAAGTGAAGACAAGGCCAAGAACAGAAGGATTGAAGTTATCCTTATTCCAGATTTATCAGGACTGTTCGAAGTGATCAATAGCAACGAATAGGCCAGGCTGCCCTTGGGCAATCCTGCTAAATATCTGACGGGGCTTTTTGCAGCCATAATATTGATATGTGGATGTGATAAAGAAGACCCTCCACCGTTTCAAGACGTTGACACCGTGTTTTTAGATACGGATGTAAAGAACTACTTTGTCTTTGATAGTGGAGCGGTCTGGATTTATCAAGACACCAGTACCCTTGTTAGAGACACGGTTAGCCAGGTTTACAGTAAGATTTACATCGATAGCGTTCTTTATTCGGATGGTTCGGTAGCGGGTGTATGGGAGAGCTATGATGGATATTTAGCCTCGGAGGCTTCGGGCGATACCAGCCGGTTTTATTGCAATGCAGGAAGTATTTCCGCAGACAGATGGGAAGTGCATGAGCTACTTATCTCGGAGGGAAGTCTGGTTGGCAGAAAGGTGGCAGCAATAATGCCATTTGCCATTGGTGAATCTGGTTCTTTGGACGCCAGTTTTACCTATAGCACTGAGCGACTGGATAGCCTGTCTGTAGGTGATTCTATTTATTACGATGTGATTCATTTTACCACAACTGCGGACGCCACGCAGGGCGGAGAAACAAGTCAATGTTATTATGCAAACGGTAAGGGATTGGTGCGCAGAGAGCTGTCTTCAGGAGAAGCCTGGCTTTTGGAAAGCTACCATCTCAATCCGTAAACGCACGCACCCGGTTTAACGGATTATAGAATTTTCTCGGGTCTTTCTTATCGAAAGCAATACAACAGAACCGATTAGCATTGGCAGCAAAAGGCCTAAACAAATGACATATATCTGCTCCGAACCAAAGCTGCTCTGATAAAGTTGAGTAACAATAAAACCTGTTGCCGAAAATCCTATCAGAGATAGAATACTCATGGATCCAAAGGCAATTCCCAGAAATTTGGGGTTGATATTTGAGGCGATGGCGGTATCTACAGTTGGTGCTAAAAACAACTCCCCAATTGACAATAAAGTAGCCCATATAAGCAACCAAATTACAGGTGACCCAAATCCATTTCCTAAAACCCCCAGAGTGATCACAAGAAAGATCAATGAAAAGGCAAAAACCAGATTTAGATAAAGCGGCGGTGTTTTCAGATTCCAGATGAATACCAGGCCGATGCCTAATGCGATCAGTATCACAGGCTGTAAGCTTGTTTGAATCCAGCTTAAATCAGGAGTGCTAAGTAGTGTGCCGAAGTCGTTGGCAAACATTATCTGAAATTGTAGTTCATAAAGCCCCCAAAAGAATAAGCTTGAAACAGCCGCAATAATTATAAGAAGAACGTTTCTTGATCTGTTAGGATTGACTTTCGGCGGAGCGGATGAAAACTGATCATCCAAAACCTGCGGGTCGGATTGTGTCGGTCCGGGTGGGCCGGATTGATTGCCAGGCGCAAAGAAACCTGAGGCTCCACTGCCGAGTGCCAATATAATGGCGACAGCAAATCCTAATAGTTGCGTGAATTCAAATAAAAAGCTACACGCCAATGTGCCAATCAATGCTCCGGCGTTAACCATGAGGTAATTTAGGGTATAGCCAGAAAGCATTAACCTCCTCTTTTGTGAATAATATTGTCCGATCCTCGCTTTGGAGGCCGGAAGATGCAGTCCGGTTCCCAGGCAGAAAAAAGCCATCGCTATGTACATAGTGAGTTCGGAGTTAATGATAAATAACCCAATCCCAACAGCCTGAGAAACTCCCCCTACGAGAAAAGCCCAGTTCTTTTTTAGTACAAAATCGTAGAACACGCCTCCCAGGATGTGGCACACATATCCAATTGTGGTGAGGTACCCGTAAAATTCGAGAGCCGAACCATTGGGAATACCTTTGGATACAAGCGCAAGAACCAGGATGGAGCGCAAACCATAATAGGGCGGCTCGTGAGCAAAATATGGAAGCCAACAGAATCCAAATTTTTCCGCCGTGCCTTACTCTTATTGTGGGAGTTTGCCCGTCCATGAGAAACTAAGATAGCGTGAATATGTAGAAGTTAGTCCTCCTGTCCGCCAAACAACCGCCTGAACACCTCTTCGATTTTCCGCACCTGAACAATCTGGATATCATAGTCCGATTGACTTACTCCTTTGTTGTATGCAGAAATAATGATTTGTTCGTATCCAAGTTTTTGTGCCTCAAAAATGCGTTGATCCATCCGGGAAACCGGTCGGATTTCACCGGACAACCCAACTTCAGCGGCCAGGCAAACCTGTTTTGGTATCGGTAAGTCTACATTAGAGGACAGTACGGCACAAACTACAGCCAAATCAATCGCCGGATCGTCTACTTTAATGCCCCCGGCAATATTGAGAAACACATCTTTTGCTCCAAGTCTGAAGCCACAGCGCTTTTCCAAAACGGCCAACAGCATGCTTAGTCTTCTGAGGTCAAAACCGGTGGCCGAACGCTGCGGCGTTCCGTAGGCTGCCGTACTCACCAACGCCTGTATTTCTATTAGCATGGGGCGCATACCTTCCAGCATGGAAGCAATGGCTACGCCACTTAACGGTTGATCCGTGTTACTAATTAGTAATTCACTCGGATTATCTACTTCGCGGAGCCCAGATCCCTGCATTTCGTAGATGCCTAGCTCATTGGTAGAGCCAAACCGGTTTTTAACCGAACGAATCAGCCGGTAGACATGGTTTCGATCCCCCTCAAATTGTAAAACAACATCAACCATGTGCTCAAGAACTTTTGGCCCCGCCAGAGTGCCGTCTTTGGTAATGTGGCCAATTAAAAAGACCGGCGTGTTTGTGCTTTTGGCAAATCTTAAAAGTTCCGACGTGCATTCCCGGATTTGGGAGATACTTCCCGGAGAAGCATCGATTTTTTCTGAGAAAAGTGTTTGGATCGAGTCGATGATCAGAAGATCGGGCTGAATGTCTTTGACCTGCTTAAAAATACGGTGTGTTGCTGTTTCAGTATGTACTACGCAGTTTTGGTTCTCAATACCAATCCGGTCTGCACGCATTTTTATTTGTTGATCCGACTCTTCGCCAGATACGTACAGGGTTTTCAGATTGTTCTTCTTGATCGCTACCTGCAGCATCAAAGTAGACTTTCCGATACCTGGTTCTCCCCCAAAAAGTATTAATGATCCTGGAACCAGACCCCCGCCAAGTACCCTGTTTAGTTCATTGTCTTTCAGGTTGATTCTTGGGTATTCCCCGGAGTTAATATCCGTAACGGGAGTTGGTTTTTTGTCAGTTTCAAAATCCACTACACTGGGCAGCGATGCTTTTTTTGATTTTGAAACCACTTCTTCTACATAGGTATTCCATTCGTTGCAGGAAGGGCACTTCCCAATCCATTTTGGAGATTCCGCTCCACAGTTTTTACAGAAATAAACCGTTTTGAGTTTGGCCATATTTGAAGGTGCGTAAATTTCCGGAAACTACCACCTGGAAAAGCCATAAACTAAAGATAGTGGGTGTAGTCAGCCTTCCGCTTTTTGAACTTCTTTCGAAGAAAATTTCACGCGAATCGCAAACAGAGAGTACAATCCAAAGGCAATTAGAAAAACCGTTTGAACGACCCACATGAGGATGGCAAAACCTGAGGCATCCGCACGAAGGTGAGCATCCGGGTTTACGTTCATTAAGGCTGCGGTGACAAAGGCCGGGTAAAAACCTAAACCTCCCGGTGTTATGGCGATCGCAACGGCGCCTACTGTGAAGCAGGCAAACATGGTTTCGAGGGTCATATTACTTACTCCCGGTAAACCCTGTGCACATACCCAGAACATCCCGACGTAAGCAACCCAAATAAAAGCTGTGTGAGCCAGGTAAAGAAGTTTTTTCTTTAAGGTGAAAACCGTTTTCACCCCACTCCACAACCCTTTGAGCTTTGATACAAACCATCCTCTGATTTTTGGGGAAATAATTAGAACAATAGTTCCAGCCAACGCAATTCCCCCTATAATTACATACAGCCATGGAAATGAATCAGTTCCCTGATTTATGTTGGTGATTTCATCGATTTTGTCTTGTCCCACAAGAAGGTAAGTGGTGAATGTTACAATCGCCAGCATAATGACATCGATAACCCGTTCAGCCACAATGGTTCCAAAAACGGTTTCGAAGGGTAGGTCTTCCTTCTTGGAAAGAAATCCCGCACGGGCAAATTCTCCGGAACGGGGAACCGTAAGGTTAATGATATATCCGATCATAACGGAGTGATACAGACTGGAAACCTTTGCTTTAAAACCCAGCGGTTCTAACATGTATTTCCATCGCCATGCTCTACTGAAATGGCTTAGCCATGCAATAATCAGAGACAAAGCCACCCAGAAATAGTTGGCGGATGCAAAGGCTTCAGGAATTCCTCTTTTATCTTCTTCAGATAAATTGGCATAGAAATACCAGCTAAGGTAAACCCCGATACCTACGGGAACCACGATTTTTAAAACCTTTATGATCTGATCCTTCAAAATCTACTTTAACCGGTTCGTCTCGGTATCCGGGAATATCAAAGTTGGCTTGAAAGACTTTGCTTCTTCAAAATCCATGTAGCCATAAGATATGATGATGATGATATCGCCCACCTGAGCCTTTCTCGCAGCAGGTCCGTTAAGGCAAATAGTACCTGAACCTCTTTCCCCCTTGATCACATAGGTTTCCAACCGCTCTCCATTGTTGGAATTTACGATCTGAACCCGCTCCCCCTCGATGATGTTGGAAGCCTCCATCAAATCCTCGTCAATCGTAACACTACCGATGTAATTCAAATCGGCTTGTGTAACAGACACACGGTGTATTTTAGACTTCACTACCTGTATTAACATGGCGCAAAATTAGTTAAACTTATTGATCGGTGACAAAAGGTAGGTTCTTCTAAGGTAATCATTCGGTGCGCCCCATTGCCAAAGGACGACCGGCAGTAGTGTTGTATGCATATTGATCCACTATAAAGGCACTGTAATCGTCTCTGGCAATGTGAATCCATCCGCTCATTCCATTCACCTTTATGGCCCAATAGGTGTCTGTAAAATAATTCTCCTGGTAATACTCGTAGTTAAGATATCCATAAGCTCTTCCGCTAACCCACACCGATTCAATTGGAGGTTGGCTGCCTTGAGGCATGTTCAGGAGAAAGCCATTCGCGCTGTCTGGTTTGTTCAAGAGCGCCTCAGGGTGAAGTGGGATCAACCAGAGCGCCGTGGGGTACACAAATGGGTTAGAAGCTGAAGGAAAGCTCTCCGTCCAGTGCTCCGTGGATATCCGAAAATCCAACGTGCCGTCCGAATCAATGTCTAGATGGGTGTGGGCAGAGGAATCTGCCGGAACCGGTTTCAGATCAGAGGTGAAGAGGTTTTCAGGCACCCAATCTCGGATACTATTTGCCGATTTCTCAGGAGACAATTCCACGTGAACAATTCGGTCTTGCACAGTAAAGGATCCCTCTTTATTACACTTTGCGAAAAGAGCTAATGTGATCCCAAGCGTTAAATAGAGTCTACCCATCAAAAAAACAGTGTTACTCAAAGATAATGAACCAGGAAGGCTTCCAGATACGCCATTTAGTTTTCGGTTCAAGCAATCCGGTAAGCGGTATAAATGTTTATTGGTACCAGCTATCTATTCAATTCCTACATTCGGTATCTGTTAGAGGCTTTCTGCCTTAAGCCTACTAATAATCTTCCAAATACTTGAGGAGTGGTTATACTCTTACACCAATAACATAAGCGCTGAGTCAAGCTCAGTGTAAGCGGATCTTTGTGTAATCCCCGTTATTGCACTCTCACACCGATCACCCTGTTTCAGGGCACGGGGTGATAGGAGTTCGAGTTTTATACTCTCACTCCTATCACACAAACGTCATCCAGCTGCTCCAAATCATTTCGCCACGTCTCAAAAGCCTGGTCCAGTAAAACTTTCTGGCGATCCATCGGTTCGTGAACTAAGCTTAGTAAGAGTTTCTTGAAATTACTTGCTTTCAATTTCTTCCCCTTCTCACCCCCGAACTGATCTGCAAAGCCATCGGAGAAAATATAAACTGTATCACCCTGTTCGAGGATTACCTCATGCTGTGTAAAAGGACAAGGGTCTCCATATTTTCCTATCGGTTGTTTATCCCCTTTTATTTCGATCAGTTCCGGTATGTCGGTGTTTTTTCTGATAATCCAAAGTGGGTTGTTTGCACCTGCGAATTGAAGTAGCATTTTGTTATCTCCTTCCAACTGGCCTGAAGGCTGGGTATGACGAAGAGCGCACAAAGCAATGTCCATTCCGTCTTGCACCGCCTCTTCTGATTTTTCAAACTCCTGGATCACAAGTTCTCTTGTTTTATCAAGAATCTGTGCAGGGGAGTCCAGCCCAAATTCACGAACTGATCGGTTTAGTCCACCATTGCAAATTACCGATACCATGGCGCCGGGAACTCCATGCCCTGTACAGTCAGCGGCCGCAAAGAACACGGAGTCTGCTGTGTGTTCCCTGCCAGCCGGCAGGCTGTGCATCCAGTAAAAATCTCCGGCTACAATGTCCTTGGGCTTGTATAGTATGAATGAGTTCTGTAAATATTCCTTAACAAGCTTCTGCGGAGGTAAAATGGCAGCTTGAATGCGTTTGGCGTAGTTGATAGAGTCGAGGATTTCCGTGTTCTTTTCTTCCAATTGACTATAGGCCTGGTCTACAACTGCTTTTTGATCGGAAATAATCTCTTTTTGCTTGGCGGTGACTCTGAACCGATTGAAGAGAAACCCTCCCAGGACCAACGCGAGAACCAAAACCAACGCCAGGTAGATGTTCCGGTCGGTAGCACGGTCTCTTTCCAACTCACGCTGGGTGCTGATTGCTTTTTCGGCTGCCAATTCTGCTTCAAAAATGGCATCTTCCTGGGCTTCCCGGATACTGTCCGCAAGAGCCTTTTTGTTGTATTCATATTGAAACCGTTGCTGAATGATCGCACGGGTGTTTTTATCATTTACAATGCTGTCGCGCATGTGAACGTACATCTCATAAAAATCCAGGGCTTCTCCTTTTCTGCCCAGTGATTTATACACTCTGTAAAGGGTATTGGCGGCTGTTTTAAGATAGGGGACGTCTCCGTTCTCTCTGGCAATTCGATAGCCTTCCTTGCCATAACTTATCGCTTTTTCAGGGTTGCCGGTCGTCAGGTGATACTCCGCCAGTTTCGTGTTAATAACACCAATGAGACTACTGTTGCCAAGCTTTTTGCGCTCCTCAAAGCTCTGCATGTACAATTCATAGGCTTTGGAGTATTGTTCTCGTTCAAGGTAAATGTCCGCGAGGTTGGCACGGGTTTGAGTTGCACTATGTAATTCAGACTCCGAGTCAAAAACCTCGAGAACCTCGTGATAAAGATCTACGGCTTCATCAAGGCGGCCCATTGTGGCATATAAAAAACCCAGGTTGTTTTTTGCCTGTGCCAGACCAACCCTGCTGTCCATCTGTCCATAAATTGCCATAGACTTCAAGTAGTATTTCTCCGATTTCAATGGCTCTTCCTGATCGTGGTACAACGCAGCCAGTTTATTTAGAACCAACCCCTGAGAATACAGGTCATTCAGATTTTCAGCAGCAGCGAGTGCCTTGAGGTAATGCTCAATGCCCATATCAATTTTCCCCTGCTGTATATATAGATCGCCAAGGGCAATATAGGCTTTGTGAATCTCTGTTTGATTTCCTCCATTGTTGTACAAGTCAATCGCTTTTTGAAAATACTCGTCTGCAGCCTCTAAACCGCCCCTGCGTTGATAGGTCATGCCAATATTCAGATAAGAAGACGCTGCACTGGCTGTATCTCCTGTTGCAAGCTTTATTTCTATACTGGCCAGATAATTATGAACGGCAGAATCCATCTGATCAGTAAGCAGATAGATGTTGGCCATATTGTTCAAGGCATTTGCCATGCCCATCTGGTGGTCGATGTCTGAAAACACCACATAACTTTGTCTGAAAAAGTCCAGCACCATTTCTCGTTCGCCTGCAACGTAGTTGGCTATGCCAAGATTGGTAAGGGCATCACCCTCATGTTTTCTGTGGTTGGCGGATTTGGCCAATTGTAACTCCTGAGAGGTGTAATAAATAGCACTATCCGGATTTGAGTAAAGGAATTTTGCATCCACATAGGAGTGAATCGCTTTTAACCTCGCGGTATCCGGTTTAGACGTATTCTGCCAAACACCGAACAGGCTATCTGTGTTCACCTGAGCCCACGTCCATGGCGGAAGTAACAGAAGCAGTATTACCAGGTTTTTCGGCACCATTAATTTTGGTTAAATATACTTGGATCGTTGAAATACGCCTCTTTAATCCGATGTTCCGTTAAAACTGATTTCTACATTAAATCATTTGCGCAACTGCGCAGGATCATTTATCTTTTACTTAGGAAGCAATTAGTTTGTAAAACACAAAAACATGGAACCGAACATAGACATAGATTGGACGCGCGAAGAATTTAAAGCATACATTTTGCTGTATGCTGCGATGGCTAATTACGTAGAAACTCCTGAGGAAAAAGAATTCATTCTGTCAAAAGTTGGAAAGGATGCATATAAACGGATGCATAAGCAAATTGACGTGGACAATGATTTCACGGCTATTCAGAAGATAAAAAAAGCATACGATGCATGCGGATATAGCGGAGATGAAGATTTAGAGAATCTGTTGGGTGAATTAAAAGCATTGCTCCATAGTGATGGAGAGTTTGATGAAATGGAGCGGAATTTATTGCTCTGGCTCGATAAGATTCTAAGGGATTAGAATGACAAATTTATTGTAAAGCCATATTGTCAATAAGTCGCACATCGCCGACATGGGCTGCAACAAAAGCCCGCAAGTTTGTTGCCGCGTCCCAGTTTTTGACCGGTTTGAGAAATGTTGATTCTGCAATCTCAAAGTATTCGGGACGTGAAAACTTAGACAATTCGTCCATTGCATATTGTTTAGCTTCATCAACCGTCATCGTGTTCCAGTGGCTCCGCACATGGTTTAATACCCGGTACAGCACCAATGCTCTCTCTTTTTCCTCGTCAGACAAACGCACGTTCCGGCTGCTCATGGCCAAACCACTTTCTTCCCGAATAATAGGGCAACCAATAATTTCAATTGGAAATTTAAACTGACGGACAAGTTCCTTAATGATGGCAAATTGTTGAAAATCTTTTAGTCCGAAACAAGCCAGATCAGGGGTTACGATTTCGAATAAACGTTTTACCACCCGTACAACACCCATAAAATGTCCGGGACGGTTAGCGCCTTCCATTGTTTCGTCTAATCCATTGAAATCGAATTCAAATGCCTGCTCATCTTTGTAAACCGAGGTAACCGTAGGCGTGAAAGCAATGTTGCACCCACATTGCTCTAACTTTACTAAATCATGGTCCAGCGTGCGGGGGTACTTATCCAGATCTTTAACGTCATTGAATTGGGTGGGATTCACAAAGATGCTACAGATCACAACTTCACAGTGCCTTTGAGCTTCACGAATCAAAGAGACGTGCCCTTCGTGTAGTGCCCCCATAGTTGGAACGAACCCAATTCTATTGCCGTCCGACTTTTTGGATCGAACGAAAGCAGAAAGTTCTTCAGGTGTAGATATTGTTCTGATTTTCAAGTGCCTGTGCCGTGGTTTAGGTGCTCGTATTGTTGCTTCAATACAGCCAAAAACGGCTCAAAACTACCCGAAAGTATTGAGAATCCGGTTTTTTTTCTATATTTTTGTATCCATTTTTATTTAAGGGAAAACTTATGCAGAAGAAGCGTGTATTATACGTCTCTCAGGAAATTCGACCGTTCCTACCAGAGACGGAAATCTCAAAAACCGTTCGACAAGCACCACAGGGCATTCAGGAGGCAGGAAAAGAAATCAGGGTTTTTATGCCCCGGTTTGGATGTATTAATGAAAGAAGACATCAGCTTCACGAAGTAATTCGGCTCTCGGGGATGAATCTGATCATTGACGATGCAGATCATCCATTAATTATTAAAGTAGCTTCAATTCAGGCTGCCAAAATGCAGGTGTATTTTATCGATAACGAAGAATATTTTAAGAGAAAAGCCGTTTTTGGTAATGACGAAGAAAAGTTCTTTGCAGATAATGATGAGCGTGCTATTTTCTTTTGTAGAGGGGTAGTTGAAACGGTGAAAAAATTAGGTTGGGCGCCAGATGTAATTCATTGCAATGGCTGGATGACAGGAATTTTACCATTGTACCTTAAAAAGTACTACCACGATGATCCGCACTTTACTGATGCGAAAGTGGTATACTCGGTGTACGAAAAAGGTTTTGACGGCACTTTAGATTCTAAAATGGCCTCTAAAATGAAGTTCGATGGTTTTGAAGATCAGGATTTGGAGTTGATCTCAGAGCCTAGTTTTAATAACCTCAATAAGATCGGTGTTGAATTCGCTGATGCAGTTATTAAAGGATCAGCATCGATTGATGGTGATGTAGAAGACTTCATCAAGGCTTCAGAAAAGCCTACATTGGAGTATCATGGAGAAGAGGAAATGGTAGAAGCTTATAATGAGTTCTACGACCAGGTAATGGAGGAGAACTCTGTGCTTGTTGACTGAAGGAAGAATGATAAACAGAAATAATTTGAAGTTGCGGAAAGCTGTCAGGCTTTCCGCATTCTTTTTGGCATTAACTATTGTAATTGCGTCCTGCAAAAAGGAGGAGGGGAGTCTCGGACTCCAGGTGCATCCCGAAGAGGATCAGCTTGGTTTGTTGGTAACGGATACCGCCACTGTTTTGGCACACACCATCCAGGAAGACTCACTCCGGTCTGATGAATTCAATTCCAATCTTCTTGGGAGTTATGTGGATGATGTTTTTGGTAAGACTACCGCCAGCATTTATACAATGATCAGACTATCCGAGCAAAATGTGTCAATGGTGTCAACCAGCGGAACAACCGCAGATACCCAGGTAGATTCAGTCATTTTATATCTGGACTTGGATGGTTATTACGGTGAACTGGATGCACAAACTTTCGAGGTTTATCGGATCACACAGGAAATGGAACTGGATAGTAACTATTATTCCTCTACTGTCCTTACTAATGATGGGGTAAATCTGGTGGAAGCTGGAACAGGAACCATTGTACCAGACCCACTAAACCCAGGAGTAATTGACGGTGAATCCGTTAATCCGGTGCTCAAAATCAGACTGGACAACACCCTGGGAAATGACATTGTTGCTCAAAACGGAACCGGTAATCTGGTCGGACCTGATGAGTTTTCTTCATGGTTTAACGGATTGTTCATCACGGTAAACAACTCATCGCAAACCGCGGGCGAGGGAGCGATCTTGTTTACGGACTTATTGGATGATAACTCCAGAATGACCATGTACTACAGGTACACTTTCCCGGGAGAAGAGGACACGCTATCGCTTAATTTTAATATTAACTCCAATGCCGCAAGGTATACCCATACCTCGCACGATTATACCGGAACACCTGTAGAGGCACAATTGATGGACAGTACGTTAGGCTCAGAGGCCGTTTATGTTCAGGCAATGTCAGGTTTGAAGTCTGTAATTGAGTTTCCATACCTGGACTCTCTTCCTGATTCGATAGTGATCAATAAGGCAGAACTGGTGTTGCCATTTGAGTATTTTGACGGAGCGCCACACGATCCTCACGGGCAATTACATTTACTTGGAATTGACGATGATGGTGAGACTTTTTTCCTCCCGGATTTCTTTGAAGGAGCTACTATTCACGGAGGTTTGGTAGATTATGGGGCTAACGAATACCGAATTAATCTAGCCAAGCATGTGAATAACGTTTTAACCGGAGCTGTTTCCAATAACAGATTATACCTACTTTCATCAGCAGCGATGATCACTGCGAATCGCACGGTAATCAATGGAACGGCAAGTTCCAACAAAAACAAAATGAAACTCATTCTTACTTACACTAAATTGTAGGTAATAAACTGTAAGCCAATGTGTGGAATTGTTGGATACGTCGGGGATAAGGATGCTTACCCGATCTTGATAAAAGGACTTAAGCGACTGGAGTATCGCGGATATGATAGTGCAGGAGTGGCTTTGCTGGATGATGATTTGTCTGTTTACAAGTGTAAAGGAAAGGTTGCAGATTTAGAAGAGCACGTTTCCAAAAGCCCAACCGGAGGGCATCTTGGCATTGGGCATACCAGATGGGCTACGCATGGACCTCCGAATGATGTAAATGCACACCCTCATGTTTCGGGCGACGGAAATATCGCATTGATCCACAACGGCATTATTGAGAATTACGACGTATTAAAGGAGAACTTGCTTCAGCGAGGGCATACTTTCGAGAGTGATACCGATACCGAGGTATTGGTTCATTTTATTGAGGAAATTCACAAGCAGGAGAAAGGAAGCTTATTCGATGCTGTTAGAATAGCACTCAATGAGGTACACGGGGCATACGCAATCGTTATCGTTGATAAGAACAATCCCAGAGAATTGATTGCAGCCAAAAATTCCAGCCCGTTGGTAATCGGTTTGGGAGAGCAAGAATATTACCTGGCTTCAGACGCAACTCCAATTGTTGAATACACCAAGAATGTGGTTTATCTGGAAGATGGTGAGATTGCAAGGTTGAACCTGGATACGGGGCTGAAGCTGAAGACCATCAGGAACGAGGATAAGAAACCATACATCCAGGAATTGGAATTACAGCTAGAGGCACTTGAAAAAGGTGGTTACGACCACTTTATGCTGAAAGAAATTTACGAGCAGCCGCGTTCAATCAGAGATTGTATGCGCGGCCGTTTGTCGGTAGCCAAAGGCGAAGTGATGTTGGGTGGAATCAAAGACCATGTGGAAAAGATGGCGAATGCCAACCGCATGATTATAGTAGCCTGTGGAACTTCGTGGCATGCAGGACTGGTAGGCGAGTACCTTTTTGAGGATTTAGCCCGGATTCCGGTTGAAGTAGAATATGCGTCGGAATTTCGATACAGAAACCCGATTATTACCGAAGACGATGTGGTGATTGCCGTGTCTCAATCCGGTGAAACCGCGGACACCCTGGCGGCCATTAAGATGGCAAAAGCAGCAGGAGCTACCATTATTGGTATTTGCAATGTTGTCGGTTCTTCCATTTCCAGAGAGACACACGCTGGTTCGTATACACATGCTGGTCCGGAAATTGGAGTGGCGTCTACCAAAGCGTTTACCGCTCAGGTAACTGTACTTACACAAATGGCGCTGCTTCTAGGTAAGCATAAAGGAACTATTGATCCGTCCAGATATAGCAGACTTTTGGTTGAAATGGAATCGATCCCGGAAAAGGTTGAGTCAGTACTGAAGTCGGATGCATTGATTCAGCACATTGCAGATGTGTACAAGAACGCGTCGAATGCACTATACCTGGGGCGTGGGTACAACTTTCCTGTTGCTTTAGAAGGTGCGCTCAAGCTCAAGGAAATTTCTTACATCCATGCGGAGGGCTATCCGGCAGCAGAAATGAAGCACGGCCCTATTGCACTTATAGATGAAGAAATGCCTGTTTTTGTGATTGCTACGCAGGACGCTTCTTATGAGAAAGTGGTAAGCAATATTCAGGAGGTAAAGGCGCGTAAAGGAATTGTCGTAGCCATTGTTACCAAGGGAGATAAAACTGTAAAAGGAATTGCCGATCATGTAATCGAAATTCCACGAACGGATGATGCTCTGGTTCCTTTGATTGCCACCATTCCGCTCCAATTGCTTTCTTATCACATTGCAGTAATGAGAGGGTGCAATGTGGATCAACCACGTAATCTGGCAAAATCCGTTACGGTAGAGTAATGAGACGTGCGTTGATTGGTATTCAGGTCATCGCACTATTCTGGTTCCTTTCCTGTGATTCGTTAAGTGATTCGGCTAGCGAAGATTACTTTGATCCAAACAAAAGGAATCACCTTTGGTGCTATTATGAGGATGATGGTAGCGACGGCGGGTATTGGATTCCAGCAGGAGGGGATTGGCAGGTTCCCGATGGCAAATACACTCTGTTTTATGCCAATGGAAATATGCGGCAAAGGGGTAGAATTAAATCTAATGTTAACGTAGATACGATTCACCATTACGATACATCTGGAAACTTCAGTTTTTACCAGATTATTACCGGAGACTCGACAATCTACCTTCGAAAAGACGGATTGTGCGTTGAGTATTATGCGTATGGTGGAATTAAGAGTAGACGATTCTACCTGAATAACCAATTACACGGTAAGTCCCAGACCTATTATGAAAATGGCAATGTAAAGGGTGCTGTGACTTATAGTCACGGAAAGCCCGAGGGTGTTTGGTTTTGGTATGACGAAGTTGGGAATATCAAAAGGGAATCACATTGGCTAAATGGATTGGAGCATGGAGAAAATATTGAATATCGAGAGGACAGATCTGTAAAACACAACCAGTATGTCAATGGTAGAATAAACGGCGAATCTATTACGTATTATACGAATAAGAAGGTACAGAGAAAACTCATGTATCAAGATGGTGTTCTACATGGTGTGCAGGAAACTTATTATAAAAATGGTCAATTAAAGCACCGAGACCATTATGTTGACGGTAAAAAGGAAGGCCTGGAATGGTCTTATAATTCAAAGGGAGTGTTGACGTTTGAGGGAAGAGTAAAAGATGGAATTGCTCTTTGGTATAAAGAATATGATGATGAAGGTAAGCTACAAGAGGAATGGGATGGAACAACTACAATCTCCTATTGACTTTCTCATTATTTATGCGTGTTACCACATAATCACCTGCTCATTACCAAGATACTTATCCAGATCTTTGGTGAACAGAATGCAGAAGATGTCAATGAGCGGCAGTAGCATTAGTCCGCCAAGTGTTATTGTATAAAGAAGCGGAACGGTTTCCGAAGTTCCCAGATACAACCTGTGCACGCCAAAAGGGCCCAGAAAAATTGCGAGTGCCACCGCCACACCCCGCCGGATTCGTGCCCGTCGTTTTTTCTTTTTCAGAAGTTTGTGGTTCCTCTCGGAAAATGACCCCGGCTTCATGCTGCTTAACTCGTTGTAGGTCTGGTTTGCGTTAGAGGCACTTTCACATAACTTACCTTGAACAAAGCTTTCATTGCCGGCAGCATCGGCCTGTGCAAACCCAACAGCTGCCATTAGCAAAAAGGAAAGTAATACAATGGGTCGCAGCATAGGTAACTACATTAAACAGAATACCCCGAAACTCTAAGCTCCGGGGTATTCACAAAATGAGATTGTTCAATTACTTATTCGCAGCGTATAGTTCGCTTACCTTATCCCAGTTGATCACATTGAAGAAGGCCTCAATATAATCAGGTCTTCTGTTTTGGTAGTTTAGGTAATAAGCATGTTCCCAAACATCCAGCCCCAGAATCGGATATCCTCCGCAACCAACGCCAGGCATTAGAGGGTTGTCCTGATTAGGAGAAGAACAAACCTCTACCTTTCCACCCGGATGCACGCACAGCCAGGCCCATCCTGAGCCAAATCGGGTCGCTGCAGCATTGGAAAAGGCATCTTTAAATCCTTCGAACGAGCCGTAAGCTGCATTAATCGCGTCAGCCAACTCTCCGGAAGGTTGTCCACCACCGTTTGGCGACATGATCTCCCAGAACAAGCTGTGATTGTAATATCCGCCACCATTATTTCTAACAGCACCGTTGTTCATGTCCAGACCCTTTAGAATATCGTCTATAGATTTCCCGGCCAGGTCAGTTCCTTCAATAGCACCGTTTAGTTTAGTGGTATATCCGTTATGATGTTTCCCGTGGTGAATTTCCATGGTTCTGGCATCAATGTGCGGTTCTAAAGCGTCGTGTGAGTATGGTAAATTCGGTAGTTCGAAAGCCATTATTTAAGTTTTTAATGTTTGTATTCTGAATTTGATTCTAAGGTAACAATTGACTACCAAACATCAGAATTAACAAATTGTTTTTTTGTGAGAATAAATACTTAATCGCTAGACTGTCAGGGGTTTTGAAAAAAAACGCTATTTTTGCACCGCCTTAGGGGTTGAAGAGCCGGTGAGGTGAATTACGTAAATCAATTAAACCAGTTAAAAATGAAGAAGTTTATAACACTTGTAATGGTTGCTGCAGCAACTACATTCTCAATGACCTCTTGTGGTGGCGGTGAAGAAGATGCAAACAGCACTTTGGAGAACGCTGTAGAGGAAATGGGTGATGCCATGAACGATATGGCTGATGAGGTAAATGAAGCAGCTGATGACATGACAGATGCAATGGTAGAAGACACGACCAACATGATGGAAGACACTACCGGAGCTGCTACAGCAGACACAATGGATGTAGAAGCTGAAGGAACCATGTAAGAAATTACTGCTTTCAAAAGCGGAAAAAAGGGCTACTGCTATCGCAGAGCCCTTTTTTTTATATTTAGACCTTTAAATTCAACAAAATGATAAGAAAACTAACCTTTGTTTTTGCATTTGTAGGAGCAACTACATTTGCTTTTACCTCATGTGGCGGTGGTGAGCAGGAAGCAGCACCAACTACCGATAGCCATGAAGCAACCGACGAAACGACTAGCACGGAAGAAAGTGTTGGCGAGGCTCTGGGCGGACTTTTTGGTAGTGTAATGAAACAAGCTGTTGATTCCATGCAAAGCGGTGTGGATCAGATGGTGGAAGGAATGGGTATGATGGCTGATAGCATCAATGCCGCAATGGATACCGCATCTGTTAAAATGGGCGAAGAAGTAGATGACTTCAACGACGCCATGAACGGAAAATAAGATTGCCTGATACCAGCCACCATTCAGTTTGGTACAGAATGTGTGGCTGGGTCAGAAATCCCTGCTTATGAAAAAGGTTTGGTATGTGTTAATAGGAGTTGCCGCGATAGTGGTGTTCTGTATATTCTGGTTTAAGGCAGAGGATGTGCCCGATCATATTAAGCATCAGTTTGGAACAACTGCGGATCAAGATTCCATTGAGAGCGAAAAACTCGACGACCAGTTTGATCAATTGAATGATGATTTTGGTGATTTCGACGAAGATGAACCATCCGACTCTTTAGAAATGGCCAATGATACACTGGAACTTCCCGCTTAAAGTTTCTGAATTTCCTCTATCGCCTGCTTTACCTCTCTGTCTTTGCTGATGTAAACGGTAAACCACCCTTCTTGCTCCCAAATATTCTGCGCAATATGGGCTTTTAGTCTTGTTTTAATTCTTTGAACAGACCTTCTTTTACCATCTTCATCAATTGGAACGTTGTGCTTTTCCGCTGCGAATTCAAGAAATTCGTCCAACATTTTCTGATCCACTATAAACCGTTCATCAAACGCTTTTGCGTTGCGGTATATACGAAGTCTTCGTCTATTGCCGTCTACATATCCAAAAGCAAATTCGGAAAATGCTGCGGTTCGCGACAGGCTAGTTAAATAGGCAGATGCGCCTGCCGTATCCACCGGGATAAACACATCGGGCAAAATGCCCCCGCCCCCATATACCGTTCGGCCACCCGAAGTAGTAAATTTTTCAAGCCCATCTAAACTGGAACTATCCAGTTGGTAGAACTCGCCATTTTCGTAACGTTCTATCAGGTCGCTGTGGTAATCTACACCATTGCCATAAGGTCGTTGGATACATCTTCCGGATGGAGTGTAGTAACGAGCTACCGTTAATCTTATACCTGAACCGTCAGAAAGTTGTATCGGCTCCTGAACCAACCCCTTGCCATAAGATCGTCTGCCCAGAACAATTCCACGGTCGTTGTCCTGAACTGCGCCGGAAACAATTTCACTGGCCGAGGCTGTGGATGAGTTAATCAATATGGCCACGTCAATGTTCTCCAGCAGTCCTCTGCTGGTCGCTCTATAGTCCGTTCGGCCGGTATATCTTCCTTCAGTATACACAATCATCTTGCCTCCACTTAAGAAATGATCTGCAAGTTCAACCGCGGCATGGAGATAACCCCCGCCATTATCACGAAGATCCAGAATGAGTTTCTTCATTCCATTGAGTTGGAGTTTCCTTGCCGCCAGGGCAAATTCGGTGGGTGTTGGCTCCGCAAAACGCGCTAATTTGATGTAGCCAATATCTTCAGTTACCATTTGCTCGCTTTCTATGCTCTTGATGGCCACTAAATCGCGTACTACATTAAAAGTGAGGTTTTCGTCTGTAGATGGACGGTAAACACCGACTTTTACCCTTGTCCCAATTTTACCTTTGAGTCCAACGAAAACGTCTTCGTTCTTGATACCAACGCCCGCTATGGACGTGTCGTTTATGGCAATAATTCTGTCACCCGCTCTCATTCCTACCTTCTGAGAAGGGCCATTTTCTATCACGTTCGTGATCATCAAAGTGTCGCGCAAAATCATAAAGCGAATACCCACCCCACCAAATCCTCCACGGAGTGGGTCGTCCATGTCGCTCAGGTTTTTGGCCGGTATATAAGACGAGTGTGGATCCAGGTTTTGGAGAATACCGGCAATGGATGTTTCAATAAGTACTTCCTGCTCAACAGAGTCTACATATTTCATCTCAATCTCATTGAGTACCCTGTTCAGTTTCAGAAGTTCTTGTTGATCCCCTTCCAATTGTGCCGTTTCGGGCTTTTGTTGTCTGGTGCCTAAATAATACCCTCCTGCCAGCACGGCAGCCAAAAGTATCGGGTACAGGATAATTCCGATGCTGTTTTTGCCATGTTGTGGCTTGTGATGAGGACTAAAATCTTCCTCGAATATTTCTTCGTCCTGCATTTAAGGTTGTTCAATTTGTCGTAGTTCCACCCCGGCTTTTTCGAGAAAATCCAGGCCAGACCGATCCTTGTATTCTGTGATGTACACCAGCCGTTTAATTCCAGACTGGTGGATCAGTTTGCTACACTCCTTACAAGGTGAGAGCGTAAGGTACAATGTGGCTCCCGCACAGCTTTGTGTAGACCGGGCGGTTTTTAAAATTGCATTGGCCTCAGCATGTAGAACATACCATTTGGTGTACCCCTCCTCGTCTTCACAGAAATTTTCAAAGCCGGTAGGCGTACCGTTATACCCATCTGATATAATCATCTTATCCTTAACAATGATTGCGCCTACTTGTTTTCGTTCGCAATGTGAGAGTTTTGCCCATTCCAGAGCCATTTTCAGATATGCCCGATCGTACCTTTCCTGTTTAGCCTTCGTCATCAAAACCTTGCCCTCAGATTAAGAGCGCAAAATACTAATGAAATACCGATAGGCGAGGGTTTTAACAATATTTGTCTGCCATTTAGGTGCATTCCGACAGATAGTAGTGATAAGTTAGGTTAACTGTTCCTTGTACTTTGTGGCGCATTTCCACCATGATTGGTTAATTAAAGAATCTATTAATAACTTCTTTTTTTAGTTCAATTGTACTCATTGACTCCTCCAGTTCTACCTTAAAATTTTGTAACCCATCCGGTTTACCTGGTAGACTTTTTTCTAAACGGAGTAAACTTTCGTGAAGGCTAAGGAAGTTGAGCATGGTAAAACCAGCGCGAAGTTTGTGCCCATACTGTCCAATTTTTTCAAGATTCTGTTCGGCGACCAACCAGTCAATTTCACTAAGGAACCGGGTGCAATTTTCCAGGTACATATCAAGGATGTCCAGCACAAATTCATAGTCGCCATCAGCGATCAGTTCCAGTCTAGGCATTCCCAGGTCTGGGACTTGACGTTTCTCAGGTTTTGGTAATTGCATGTTAGTAGGTTGTGGGTGTCCATAAATATACGAAAGGCTTCAAAATAGATGAAAACGGATGTAGTATCGGTTGTTAGAGCTGGGGTAATCGCACAAAATACTGGAATGAGGCTTTGCAGATTTTGTACCTGGATTTTGATTTATAACTTGGAGTGATCGTTAAAATGGGACGACTTCACTTTTTCAAATCAAAGATATCCCTGCCACAATCGATTCCCGGGTGTTCAAGCCATCGAAGCGTCAGAAAGGCACTTAGAATTACGTATTTAACTCTGAGTTAATTACGTAATTATTGTGGCTACTATGAATGCTGGTAAAAGAGTCAAAAAAAAACAGTGGTTATACCGGGTACGTGAAATTGGATTTCCAGCAGCAAGAAAGCCCCGACGTTCGTCGAGGCCTTTTCTCTCTGTACCGAAGGTGGGAATCCCCGCAAAGCGGGATAAACTTCTCTTCCCACGTTTTGTTCCAAAACAAAAAAGGACCAACTCTGTGAGCTGATCCTTTTTTCTTCGCTCCTCACTGGAGCTCGTACCGAAGGTGGGAATCGAACCCACACGGCCGAAGCCACACGAGTTTGAGTCGTGCGCGTCTACCAATTCCGCCACTTCGGCATTTAAAGCGGTAGTTCCCGGCAATTTTGTAATGGTGTCTCTGCCAACAAGCGCACCCTTGCGCGCCTGCCTGCCGTAAGGCAGGTCTACCTCCCGACAGCCATCGGGATCGCCACTTCAGCATCCTGGAGTAAAACTACTTCGTTCAGCCGAACGGATTGCGAATTTATCAATTATTTTCATACACCATTATCACCTCCGAAAATTAGTGCCGGATGGCTATGAATAACCAGTTAATTGGACTATCTTCGCACTCGCATTTGGATAGGCAATCTCACGTACGGGTGGGAACAGTAAAAACGGAAAGGCTCAGATGTCAGGAAAGGTCAAAATATTCGCCGGTCGGCATAGTAACGAACTCGCAAGCAGAATCGCCGCCAGTTACGGTGTGGAACTTGGAAAAGTAGAAATACAAGAGTTCAGCGACGGAGAGTTTCAGGCTTCCTTTCAAGAGACGGTTCGAGGAAATACGGTGTTTATTGTGCAGTCTACACCTCCTCCAACGGACAATCTTTTTGAACTATTGCTAATGGCCGACGCCGCAAAAAGGGCTTCGGCAGATAAAATTATTGCAGTGATACCTTATTACGGGTTCGCCCGTCAGGATAGAAAAGATCAACCGAGAGTGGCAATTGGTGCAAAGTTGGTTGCCAACCTATTAACGGCAGCAGGATTTCACCGAATCATGACAATGGACTTGCACGCCGATCAGATCCAGGGTTTTTTCGAAGTGCCTGTTGATCACCTATTTGGTTCAACCATTTTTATGCCCTGGATCAAGAACAACATGGACATGACCGATGTTATCGTGGCCGCACCTGATACAGGAGGTACTAAGAGAGCTAATGCCTACGCGAAACATTTGGACGTAGATTTGGCGATTTGTTACAAGCAACGCCAAAAAGCCAACCAGATTGCAAGCATGACCGTAATTGGTGATGTTTCAGGTAAAGATGTATTACTGGTCGATGACATGTGCGATACCGCAGGAACTTTAACAAAGGCGGCGGCATTGTTTATGGAGCATGGAGCCAAATCGGTTACTGCTTTGTGTACCCATGCGGTGCTCAGCGGACCGGCTTACGACCGAATTAACAATTCTGTTCTAACAAAGCTAGTAGTAACAGATACATTACCTTTAAAAGGGCATAGCGATAAAATTGAAGTATTGTCAGTAGACAATCTGTTTGCAGATGTTATGAGTAAGGCCATTAGCCACGATTCGATCAGCGAACATTTTATAATTGCATAAATCAGCACGAGGTAGCAATGCCGAAGTGCAACAAATAAATAAAATGAAACAGTTATCATTGAGCGGTTCTCCAAGAGAGAACGTAGGGAAGAAAGATGCTGCCGAACTCAGAAAACAGGGAAAGGTTCCTGTAGTTTTATACGGAGGATCGGAGCAATTACATTTTTGTTTGGAAGAAAACGATGCCAAGAAATTGGTTTTTACTCCAGACGTGTACAAAGTAGAGTTTGATATTGCCGGGAAGAAGGTAAGAGCAATTCTGCAGGATGTACAGATACATCCGGTTACCGATAGAATTCAACACATGGACTTCATGGAAATTCAGGAAGGTAAAACGATTAAAGTGCAGCTTCCAGTTATACTTGAAGGTCAGGCAAGAGGTGTACTGAATGGTGGTAGATTATCACAATTGTACAGAAAACTAACGGTTGTTGGAATGGAGTCAGATCTTCCGGATGCAATCAACATTGATATCTCACCGTTGAGAATCGGACATAAGAAAAGAGTTGGAGATCTTTCACATCCCGGAGTTGAATTCCTTGATGCAGCTAGTTCAGTTGTAGTAGCTGTAAGAGCGGCCAGAGGAGCAATGGAAGACGAGGAAGAAGATGAGGAAGAAGGTGCTGAAGGAGCAGAAGGCGCTGAGGGCGAAGAAAAAGCCGCGGAAGCACCAGCTGAAGGAGCAGAAGGATAGAACTCCGGCATGAAGTTCTTAATCGTTGGATTAGGGAATATAGGAGACGAGTATAAAAATACTCGACACAATATAGGTTTTAACGTACTGGACGCTTTTGCAGAAGCGTCCAGTTCTGTTTTTAAGCCAGACCGACTCGCGGACAAATGTGAAGTCAGATTTAAAGGACGAACATTTGTTTGTATCAAACCATCCACCTATATGAACCTTAGCGGGAAGGCAGTACTGTATTGGTTGCAAAAGGAAAGGCTTACTACCGACCGTCTATTGGTGGTTACAGACGATCTGGCTCTTCCATTCGGTAAGCTTCGCCTCAAACCCAAGGGAAGCGACGGTGGCCACAATGGACTTAAGAATATTCAGGAATTGTGTGGTGGATCGAAGTACCCCCGATTGCGATTCGGTGTTGGCAACGACTTTCATAAGGGGCAGCAGGTCAATTACGTACTTAGTAAATGGTCTGAAGAAGAGTTTGAGCAACTTCCGGAAAGGATAGACGTGTGTTGCGAAATCATCAAGGCGTTTGGCACTATAGGGCTCGACAGGACGATGAATCAGTTCAACAATAAGTAATCGGTATTTACCGGCAGGGATTAAGTCTCTACAGCTTCTTTCCCAACGAGAAGATTCCTCATACTAACCTTTTCACCAATAATTCTGGGAAGGTCATCAATGGCCACTCGTTCCTGTGTCATTGAATCCCGCTCACGGATAGTTACCGTGTTGTTTTCCAGGGATTCATGATCTACTGTAATGCAATAAGGAGTTCCAATAGCATCCTGTCTTCGGTAACGTTTTCCAATCGAATCCTTTTCCTCGTACTGACAGTTATGATCGAATTTCAGGATATTCATGATCTCACGGGCTTTTTCTGGTAGTCCGTCTTTCTTTGTAAGAGGGAAAATAGCAGCCTTTATCGGAGCAAGTGCAGGTGGAATGTTCAGAACAACTCTGGACGAACCATCTTCTAATTCTTCTTCGTTGTAGGATTTAGACAGCACCGCCAGAAACATTCTGTCCAAACCAATCGAGGTTTCTAATACGTATGGTACATATCTTTCGTTGGTCTCATTGTCGAAATAGCTAAGGTTCTTACCCGAATGCTCCTGATGTGCTCCCAGGTCGAAATCGGTTCTGGAGTGAATTCCTTCCAGCTCTTTGAAGCCCATAGGGAAATTAAACTCTATATCGCAAGCGGCATCGGCGTAATGAGCTAATTTAACGTGGTCGTGGAACCGGTAACTATCGTCGCCAAAACCAAGAGCCTTGTGCCAGCTGATCCGGGTTTCTTTCCAATAGTTGTACCATTCCTTCTGCGTTCCAGGCTTGATAAAGAATTGCATTTCCATTTGTTCAAACTCCCGCATTCGGAAAATGAACTGTCGAGCCACAATTTCATTGCGGAATGCTTTTCCAATTTGGGCAATTCCAAACGGTAGTTTCATTCTACCTGTTTTCTGCACGTTCAGGTAGTTCACAAAAATGCCCTGCGCTGTTTCAGGTCTTAAGTAGATCGTTGCCGACTCACCCGATACCGAGCCTAATTCGGTTCCAAACATCAAATTAAACTGGCGAACCTCCGTCCAGTTAGCAGTTCCACTTATAGGGCACTTGATCTCAAGATCCAGAATTAGCTGACGAACCGCTTCCAAATCATCAGCATTCATCGACTGTTCAAATCGCTTATTGATTTCATCAATTTGCTTCTGGCGTCTGGTTACATTCGGGTTTGTCGCTCTGAATTGCTCTTCATCAAAATCGTCACCAAAGCGCTTTTTTCCTTTGTCAACATCCTTTTGGATTTTCCCCTCGATCTTTGCTATATGATCCTCAATCAACACATCGGCTCTGTATCTTTTTTTGGAGTCCTTGTTGTCAATTAGCGGGTCGTTAAATGCATCAACATGTCCTGAAGCCTTCCAGGTAGTTGGGTGCATAAAAATGGCAGCATCGATCCCTACAATATTTTCGTGCATTTGCACCATTGCCATCCACCAGTATTTCTTGATGTTGTTCTTGAGTTCCGAGCCGTACTGACCATAGTCGTAAGTAGCACTAAGACCATCGTAAATTTCAGAAGACTGAAACACAAACCCGTACTCCTTCGAATGGGAGATTACCTTCTTTAGAACATCTTCACTTTCTGCCATGAGGCAAAAGTAAAAAGCCGATGGATTAAATTGACCAGACGGGGCGAAATATTTATTGTTGAATAGAACAGTTAGTTTCGCATACAGATGAAAGACTGGATTTACACCACCTCAGAGGACAATTCGGCCAGATATACGCTGGGATGGAAAGGAAAGAGAATGATCGCCTGCCTGGGGGTTAATCCAAGCACTGCACATCCTGACAAACTTGATTCTACGGTAACTTCGGTAAAGAACATTACAGAAAGCAATGGTTATGATGGTTGGTTGATGATCAATGTATATCCCTTGCGTAGTACTGATCCGAATCATTTACCTCTGACCGCAAATGAGAAAATCCACCAGGAGAATCTGATGGCAATTCGTGAATGCTTGATGAAGTTCTCAATCGAACACGTATGGTTAGCCTATGGAGATTTAATTGACCACCGGCCCTATTTAAGGTCGTGTCTGGAAGATGTAATAGAAGTATTCACAGAAATGAATGTGAAATTCTTCATTGTAGGTACGGTTACTAAAAAGGGAAATCCCAGACATCCACTGTACAAGAGGAAAGACACACCTCTGACACCAAGAGAATAAAGTTTGGCGAAAACACGATTTATCCGTTTTTTCGGATAAATGAATCGATCGGAAATAGAATCCTGGTTGTTGCTTAATAAGCATTTTCTCAGCTTAAGGGCCATTGAAAAGGCTGCCGGGTGCCCGACCAATTCGTGGCTGGCAAACAGTCATTACCAGAGAAATGGATAGGTGCTTTAGGAAAAGTGGTTGACCAGATTAAGTCAGGTTCTACAAACGGAGTTATTCGTTTGGAAACGAAAGAGGAAAGTAATAAACGTCGCCAGCGGGATTTTCTGAAATTATCCCCACATGAAAGATTGCAATGGTTCTTTCGCTTATTTAACAATCACACTCCCAATAATGAGGCGGACCGCGATAACTTTATATTAAGGCGAGATGAACTTTAACGATGAGATAGAGCAATTTTTGGAGGCTCGTAATTACTCGGTTCTGTCTAAAGAAGATTTAACTAAGTAAAATAAAATCCGGTAAAGAAAAGGACTTGCTCGACGTTCAGGCGTTAAGAAAATTGGATCGAAACAAGTAAGTTATCTAACCACTTCAACCTTCCTGCTCACTCTTGCTCCGTTATTAGAAATGAGCGTAAGTTGATAAAAGCCTGCATTTAATCCGGTTAAGTCGATGCTTTCAAAGGGAGAGTAAGATGACGTAAAGACCACTTTGCCTCCCAGGTCGGTAATTTGAATGGAGCCGCTTTGATCGGTTTCCAGAGTGATCCTGTCTGTGGCAGGATTCGGGTAAAGCTTCACTTCCATTTGATCGTATTCATACACTGAGTTAGTCTCCGATGACTTGTAAGAGGCACGTTGCATTCCTCCTGCACCAACAACTGCCGAAAATACAGGGATTCCTTCACCATTGGCTACCCAGTCATAGATAGTGTCCGTTGGGCGTGGAGTTGTAAAGCCAAACATGAAGGTTTCCGAATAAATAGTATCAATTTGTTCCAATATGGTTTGGACTCTTAGGCAGTTGTAAGTCCCGGTTGGTGTGATTACTGTTCCCCATCCGTCTACCTTTTTGGTTCTGGTGATCCATTGTCCGTATGCACCAAAGCCGGGTACGTCGGCCAGATACTCTGCATTGCTTACGGTAGAATCGGTATAGTTCATTGGAAAATCATAAATGTGGTCAATCACATCATAAGGAACCGAAGCAGGAACACCTTGAATGTTTGCTCCAAACCCAACAATCTTCTGTCCCTGAGAATCACTCCTGAAATATTCGTAACGCTCCGATAAGCTAAGACCTGTTGTTCCCAGATCCATTGCAGGAACCGCATAGTCTGCGGCGTGGTCTGGATATAAAAATACGTTGTTGAAGAAGAACTGGTAGGCAAGCGGGGTAGAACTAATTGGTGCGGCATATAAGGTGTCCTGGCCAATCGGTAAAACGCTCGAAAAATCCCATGTTTGGGCAGGTCCTGTTTGAGTTACGTCAATTGAGGAGAAATCCGACGTTAACTCAGAATAGTACGTATGATAAACCTGTGGCATATCCGATTCCGTAACGGTGATTTGTGAAAACCCCAGAAAGCAGCTAATGGAAAAGAATACGGTGGTTAATAATTTCATGCGTTGGTGTGTTTTCGGCTAAGTTAGCAAACTCCTGTAAATCAATTGGTAAAAGTGTTCGTCAGGCTTCGCAGAATGCGGTATGCACAATCTATTACGACTTACAGCGTTTGTTTCGTATGCGATGGGTTTTAGTCAGCATCCTTTGTTTAAGTTTGAACATTACGGTCTTTTCTCAAGACTCTCTATCGACCAATATGTATCTGGAATTTGGAGGGGGGTCGTATCTGGTTGGTATCAATGTTGAGCAGCCGGTACTGCGTCAAAACTATGCAATGTATCACCGGACATGTTTCTCTGTATTCGGAAATGCCCATCCGGTTGCTTTGGGTCAGGGAGTTCAGTTTCGAAGGACCAAGGGCCGTTTAAAGCCAACATTTGGAATAATGGCCTTCCTGTCCGTTGGGCGTCCGCAAAAGTGGGGCTACGACAGCTACGAGCAATTTTCGGCACAACACTGCACAAACGGTCAATGTGATGATGCCTGGTATCCCGGGGCTAAACTTCATGTTAATGGGAACATCGGTATAGAATATTTCAGTAAGAAAAGTTTCTTCTGTCGGGTTTGTTATGCACCTGGTTTTCTCAATGATTTCTGGGGGCCGGACTACTGGTTTTATCACTGGGGAGGGGTTGCATTCGGAGCAAGGATGTAGATAATCTGTATCTTTAGTTATGGTTCGGTTGATCAGAACAACTTACAGTGATCCACACTTCGTTAGGTTAGTGGAGCAGTTAGATGCTTATCTGGTGGAAAAAGACGGCAAAGATCACGCATTTTACAATCAGTACAATGGTATCGATAGCCTGGATCATGTTATAGTTGCTTACGCAGAGAATCGGGCTATTGCGTGTGGTGCAATGAAAAATTATGATCATCACACCGTCGAAGTGAAGCGAATGTTTACGTTGCCTCAATATCGTGGAAAAGGAGTGGCGGCCAGCCTCTTGTCTGAGTTAGAAAGCTGGGCTGTTGAGATTGGGGCAACCCGATGTGTTTTAGAAACCGGAAAACGGCAAACGGAGGCTGTTCGGTTTTATCCTGCTCAAGGATACGCAATCATTGATAACTATGGGCAGTACGCGGGAGTTTCCAATAGTGTATGTTTTGAAAAGCGATTGAATGAAAGTAGATGAACCCCCGGTAAGAGTGCGTGTCAAGCTAAATTCGAGTGTTTCGAAGGTATGGGAGGCGCTAACCGATCGTAGTGAGATGGTGAAATGGTATTTCGAAAATATTCCGGTGTTTACGCCTGACGTTGGATTTCAAACACGATTTGACGTAAAAAGCGGAGAGCGTACATTTCCGCATTTATGGGAAGTGCTGGTGGTTAAGGATGAAGAGGAGCTTGCCTATTCATGGACGTATGATGGGTATAAAGGCTCGGCAGTTGTTTCTTTTCATTTGAAGGGTTCCGAGCATGGCACTGAGTTGATTGTTCAGTGCAACGTTTTAGAGGATTTTCAGGAAGATATTCC
Source organism: Parvicellaceae bacterium (assembly GCA_965267315.1). GTDB lineage: Bacteria > Bacteroidota > Bacteroidia > Flavobacteriales_D > Parvicellaceae. The sequence continues at coordinate 258,599 of OZ253949.1, read as the reverse complement.
GGAGTTTGAGCGCTCCAGTTGCGAAGCAGGGTGGAATTACTTTATGCAAAGGTTGAAGGATTATTTGGAAGCAAATTAGTTGAGCCGTCTAATAAAATCACGTTAGGTCAAAACAAGAGATATACTTGGGATTGGTATAGAAAGCCTCCTTCTCTTCCTCTTGGAAATTTAAAAAGTTACACAGTATTGCTACCGGTGGCGGGTTTTGCAATTTGCGCATAAGCCCCATTCGCTGGGAAAAAAACAGGTCGTACTGTGGATCGAGTAAATCAAAGTAGGCCATGGCTGTGAAGTGGCCGAAATGAGCCAAACAAGATTCCATTAAGGGGGCGATCATGGATTCAAATCCTGGTTGAACAACAAGTCCTTCAAAAGCTACAAATTCAAATTTAGATCGGGGGCTCAATCTGCCAATTACCGGAAGAAAATGGATGATATTGCGACCTGCCCAGCCAAGTGCTCCGGGGATGTTGTGAATTTTCCATTTTACCGGATTGGCTTGAATAGCAACTACGATTTCCCCATCGTGCTCGATTCCGAAACATTGCTGTTTGTAACCTAGTTTGTTAGTGTGAAAAAGTGCGTGATTCGAGTATCGGTTCTTTGCAAGAGTAATAAAACTCTGCGCGGTAATTTCTTGAAATCCGGAAGATTTTTTTGGAAAAAACCGACTAAATAAAATGGACTTAAATGCACCAATATTCTCTTGGTCGAATTTGCCTGATACTGCCAGTGAACGAGCATTTTTTTGTTCGATGTAGGCATAAAAAATCGCTTTTTCGGTGAGCATCGATCGGTAGTGAGCCTCCAGTTTTTTCGTTAGTAGTTTGCCAAACCCCTTTCCCTGGTGTTGTGGGGCCACAGAGAAGTAACGAATGTAGTAACCGGTATAAAAGCTACCGTTGCCATCTGAAATATTTCGTTGACAATAGGCGGCGACCGCTGCCAGTTCGGTATCCATCCATAGCGTGTGAAAATCGGGACAAACCAGATGATCCGTCTTTTCGTCAGTATCCATATGACTATATCTGAATCCTTTGGTGCCATAGACGGTGTTTCGCAAAAGCTCTTTGATTTCCTCAGTAGGATGTGTAAGTATTTTGTATTCCGGTTCTGTTGTCAAACGGTTATATTAATTTTGATAACGCAAAATTAACAGGGTGATTGAGATAGGAGATAAGCTCATTTCGTTAGATGTGTTTGAAAAGCAATTTGTATGTGACATTGCCGCGTGCAAAGGAGCCTGTTGTGTGGAGGGTGATGATGGTGCTCCTTTAACCATGGAAGAAGTTTCGATACTTGAAGAGGAATGGGAGAATTACAAGCCCTACATGCGAGAGGAAGGGATTGAAGTGATAGAGTCTGCCGGTGTTTTTTACATGGATCAGGACAATGAACCTGTTACTTCATTGATAAATGGAGGAGAATGTGCCTTTGTGAATTTCGACGATCAGGGAATTGCTAAATGCTCCATAGAGCAAGCCTACGAAGATGGGGTTACCGAATTTAAAAAACCCATTAGTTGTCATTTGTATCCAATCCGTGTTGCCAAGTTGCGTGAATATGAGGCCATTAATTACAACAGCTGGCACTTATGTGAACCGGCTTGTAAATTAGGAGAAGCGCTTCAGGTAAAAACCTATCGTTTTCTTAAGGAGCCTATTATCAGGAAGTGGGGGAAAGAATTCTATCAGGAGTTGGAAGAGGTTGATCAGGAGCTGGATAGGAGGAAATAGTCTATTCTTTCTTATGATCTCTGAGGTTTGATTTTTTGCGGAGCGCTCTACAACAGACTGGAAAAATTTAGTTTTGATCCGCCCATATATTTTGCTTCATGCTAAAGAAGTGGGAGTTAGCCACTTATTAAAAATCGCTTGTGGATATTAACAATGGAAGGTGTTGTTAATAACGCTGAACATCCTTGTAAATTAGGGTGTTGCAAGAACGAAAGCGATCTTTTCATATTCAGTTAACCTGATTTTTACAATTACTAAATCCGCAGTTCCTTATTGCATAAGGGGTTGAGTGGGTTATTAAAAACCGGTGTTAATAACTAGCCAAAAAAGTCTTTGGCAATCGCGATGATGGAGCATCAAAATTTTCAATTTTTGTAGTCCCCAAAGACGCGGAACACGCTAATAAGATTTTTTCGCTGGCGGGAGAAATCCTGTAAAAATGAGGTAAAGCCGGGAGGCTTCATCAAAAGGTTTTGCAGCCCTATTTGAAATGAAAATTTAAAAATTGAAGGTAAGGGCTCGGGAGAGTTTTTACTGTAAAAAGAGCAACAAACAATGGAGGAAACAACCAAGGCAACTAAGGACCGGGAGGTCGATTTGAATGAAGTTTTACCGTCAAACACGTCTCTCGAAGAGCCGATTTTGAAGGAAAACCCAAACAGGTTCGTTCTCTTTCCAATTGAACACGACGATATCTGGGCGATGTACAAAAAAGCTGAGGCCAGCTTTTGGACAGCAGAGGAGATAGATTTGTCGCCGGATTTGGTTGATTGGGAGAACAAGCTGAACGACGATGAAAGACACTTCATCAAACACGTCTTGGCATTTTTCGCGGCAAGCGACGGTATCGTAAATGAGAACCTTGCCGAAAATTTCGTAGCTGAAGTTCAATATACAGAAGCGAAATTTTTCTACGGTTTCCAGATCGCAATGGAGAACATCCACTCGGAAACCTATTCACTACTGATTGATACATATATCAAGGATAAAGTCGAAAAAGACAAACTGTTCAATGCAATCGAAACGCTCGATTGTGTGCAGAAAAAAGCAAAATGGGCACTCAGATGGATCGATAACGGATCTTTCGCCGAAAGACTGGTGGCATTTGCAGCTGTTGAAGGTATTTTCTTCTCAGGAAGCTTCTGTTCTATCTTCTGGCTAAAGAAAAGAGGATTGATGCCAGGGCTAAGTTTCTCTAACGAGTTAATCTCAAGAGACGAAGGGCTGCACTGTGATTTTGCCTGTCTGCTGTACAATAACCACCTAATCAACAAAATGCCGAAAGAGGATATCGAAAGCATTATTCGAGACGCGGTGGAAATCGAAAAAGAGTTCGTAACGGATGCACTTCCGGTAAGATTAATTGGAATGAACTCGGATTTGATGACTCAGTATATCGAGTTCGTAGCGGACAGATTGTTGGTAGAGCTTGGAAACGAGAAAATATACAACGTTTCTAACCCATTCGATTTTATGGATATGATCAACCTACAGGGTAAAACCAACTTCTTCGAGAAGAGAGTAGGTGAGTATCAAAAAGCAGGAGTGGCCAATAACGGCGATTCGGCAGGAAGTTCTTTCAGCCTGGACGCAGACTTTTAAGCACTTCACACACCCTCGGGCAGGGACCATTTAGACGGAGTTTTCTCTGTCGTAGCATGAACTCTGAAGAGCATGTAAAGAGGATTTATTCTCCAAACTAGGCTCCAGGAGAAATAATTAGGAGAATATAAACCGCAAGAAAACACACGAAGAACTATGTACGTAATTAAGAGAGACGGTAGACGTGAAGCTGTGAAGTTTGATAAGATCACAGCCAGAGTGAAGAAGTTGTGCTATGGATTGAGCCCTTTGGTATCAGCCGAGCAAGTAGCCATGAAAGTAATTGAAGGGCTTTACGATGGAGTAACTACTTCAGAATTAGATAACCTTGCCGCTGAGGTAGCAGCGTCAAATACCATTACGCATCCTGACTATGCACTTTTGGCATCCAGGATTGCTGTTTCTAACCTTCATAAGAATACCAAAAAATCATTTTCGGAAACAATTACTGACCTGTACAAGTATATTGACCCGAAAACAGGAGAAAACGCTTCTCTAATAGCGGAGGATGTGTATAAAACCATCCAGGATAATGCAAATGAACTGGATTCAAGTATTATCTATGATCGTGATTTCAGATACGATTTTTTTGGATTCAAAACTTTGGAAAGATCCTATCTTCTGAAGCTGGACGGAAAGATCGTGGAACGTCCACAACATATGCTGATGCGGGTTTCCGTTGGAATTCATAAAGGAGATATTCAGCAAGCCATTAAGACGTACAACTTGATGAGTGAAGGTTGGTTTACTCATGCAACTCCAACCTTGTTTAATGCAGGTACTCCTAAACCTCAAATGTCTTCGTGTTTCCTTCTTACAATGAAGGAAGATAGTATTACCGGTATCTATGACACACTAAAGCAGTGTGCTAAAATCTCTCAAAGTGCTGGTGGAATCGGTTTGTCAATCCACGATATAAGAGCTACTGGTTCATACATCAAAGGAACCAACGGAACATCTAATGGAATTGTTCCTATGCTGCGTGTGTTTAATGATACAGCTCGTTATGTAGATCAGGGGGGAGGAAAAAGAAAAGGTTCTTTTGCCATTTATATTGAACCATGGCACGCAGATATCCACGATTTCCTTGATTTGAAAAAGAATCATGGAAAGGAAGAGCAACGCGCAAGAGATCTTTTCTATGCACTTTGGATGCCTGATCTTTTCATGGAAAGAGTAGAGCAGAACGGAGAATGGACATTGATGTGCCCTAACGAGTGTCCAGGTTTGTCTGATGCTTACGGTGCAGATTTCAAAAAGCTTTACGAAGGGTATGAGAAGGCTGGAAAAGGAAGAAAAACTATAAAGGCACAAGACCTTTGGTTTAAGATTCTTGAGTCTCAGATCGAGACAGGTAATCCTTACATGTTGTACAAAGATGCAGCAAACGAGAAATCGAACCAGAAGAATCTTGGAACAATCAAGTCTTCAAACCTGTGTACCGAGATCATGGAGTACACATCTCCTGATGAGGTGGCTGTATGTAACCTGGCTTCAGTAGCACTTCCTAAGTTTGTAAAAGACGGTAAGTTCGATCACGACAGACTATTTGAAGTTACTTATCAGGTAACCAAGAACCTGAACAAGATTATCGACGGGAATTATTACCCGGTTCCTGAGGCGAGAAATTCGAATATGAGACACCGCCCAATTGGAATTGGAGTTCAGGGATTGGCAGATGCGTTTATTTTAATGAGGCACGCATTTGATTCTCCTGAAGCAAAGCAACTGAATAAGGAAATTTTCGAAACGATCTATTTTGCCGCATGTACCGCATCAAAAGACATTGCGAAAGAAGATGGTGCTTACGAGACCTTCGAAGGTTCTCCAATTTCTCAAGGAGAATTCCAGTTTGATATGTGGGGCGTAACTCCAACAGACAGATGGGAATGGGATATTTTGCGGGAAGAAGTGAAAGAACATGGGGTGCGTAACTCGTTGTTACTTGCTCCAATGCCAACAGCTTCAACAGCACAAATTCTTGGCAATAATGAGTGTTTCGAGCCATATACATCTAATATCTATACCAGAAGAGTACTTTCAGGAGAGTTCATTATTGTGAACAAACACCTTCTTAGAGACCTGGTTAAGTTGGGAATATGGAACGATGACCTGAAGAACAAATTGATGGCGTCTAACGGTTCGGTTCAGAACATAGATGATATTCCAGATAATATCAAAGCACTTTATAAAACAGCGTGGGAATTATCTCAGAAGACCATCATTGAAATGGCAGCAGACCGAGGTGCTTATATCTGTCAGTCGCAGTCGTTGAACGTGTTCATGGAGAATGCAAACTTTGCGAAGCTGACTTCAATGCACTTCTACGCATGGAAACAAGGCTTGAAAACAGGGATGTATTACCTAAGAACAAAAGCAGCCGTAGATGCAATTAAGTTTACCCTTGATAAGTCTGCCGTTGCAGCTCCAAAAGCAAAAACTCACGAAGAACGAGAAGCGGAAATCGCTTGCTCACTCGACGACCCAGAGAATTGTGAAATGTGCAGCGGCTGAGCAGAGTAGTCTGTGCCTTATCCCACAGCACCAAAAGCTGTAGAAGGTGAGGAAGAAAAAAATCGTAAAGCTTGCTTTTAAGATTTATTTCGATCGATCCTTCAGGAGCGTAGCTCCTCAAACAGATTTTGGTGCATCAGGATGACCAATGTTCAGACTAATCTCGAAGCAATAACATTGCGAGCCCCGAGAGGGGCGAGAAATGTGTGGTAAGGATTGGATACGATCCTTCAGGAGCGTAGCTCCTCAAACAGATTTTGGTGCATCAGGATGACCAATGTTCAGACTAATCTCGAAGCAATAATATTGCGAGCCCCCAGAGGGGCGAGAAATGTGTGGTGAGGATTGGATACGATCCTTCAGGAGCGTAGCTCCACGAACAGAGTAGTTTTTAGAATTATGAAATGAAGCAACGGATGAAAGTTGTGTGTTGTGTAAAACAACCGTTGCTTCATTAACTTATAACAGAAAACCCCGGATCTATGAATCCGGGGTTTTCTGTTATTGAGAGGTTAGCCATTTACAATGCATGCATTTATTAATCTATACTACCAGGGAAATCTATTAATTTTGTAAAGCTGCAAGTTCCCCGACAGCTTGTCGTCTAATCGAATAATGTACAACCCCCGGCGTCCTTCTGAATTTACCCCAGAGCATGCTCCGGACAAATTAACTTGCAAAAAAATGCGAAAACTTTTACTCTTAAGTACCATCGGATTGGGAACCACTGTAATGGCCCAAGGTCCGGAAATAACTTCCTGGATTCACAACACAACCGGGATTACCGCTTCTTACTACGATACAGGTGGAGGCTTGAACAATATGACGGAAGAAGCCTATTGTCAAGAAGTATGCTACAATCCGGATTCAGTATGGGTGCACTGCTCAGGACTTTATGAAGAGATGGGAGCATGGCAGAATCCTGGTACCCCGGAAGACCAGAGCCATGAATTTAGGATGCCAAGAAATCCCCAACCAGAAACCGGAAGTCATTTTGAAGTGCCAAATATTAACGCTATTGCCTATCTGGTGAACGGTGTGCCCATCTTTGGTTTAGGAGATGATACTTCATATGACGCTTCTACCAACTCAACTTCTCCAATGGGAGATGGTTTGTGGAATGGAAATGCGGTTTACACAGAAGGCTGGACCATAAACGATTTGGGAGCGCACCCAAATCCGGGCGCATTTGCCATGCATAGTCATGCCCTGGCAGAGCCACTATGGAACAGCACACCAACTAGTCAACATTCGCCGATTATTGGATACGCACTTGATGGTTACCCAATTTATGGGCCTTATGGATATGCTAATCCAACAGATGCTAGCAGTCCGATAGTTCGAATGGAAAGTAGTTATCAGGTGAGAACAATGTCTGATCGTAATACGCTTCCCGATGGAACACCTAGCACACCGCCGGGGCCAAGTGATTTCACAACCTATCCGCTTGGTTATTTCAATGAAGACTATGAGTACGTAGTTGGCTTGGGAGATCTGGACGAGTATAATGGACGAACCTGTGTTACCCCAGAGTACCCTGGAGGAACCTATGCATACTTCACCACCATTGACGCTTCAGGAGATGCAGCGTTTCCTTACTACATAGGTGAAGAATATTATGGGAAAGTAGACGAGGCTAATTTTAGCGGGGGATTCCAATGGCCTGCAACGTGTCTGGTTACTTCGGTTGAGAACCAGGATATTGTAAGCCTCGCGGTTTATCCGAACCCGAGTACAGGGTTATTTGAGATCACTACAGATGACGTTGTTGAGAATGTCAAGGTATCTGACATGGCTGGCACACTCGTCTATCAAACTACTCAATCAGTTCAAATCGACCTGAGCAAGCTGGCAGACGGAATGTATATTGCCAATATTCAAACAAGTAAAGGGACGATTACCAGATCCATCGTCAAGCAGTAGTCTACGGCGTAAATACCATTTTCCTCATTTAAGGTTGGCGAATCGACTTCGCCAACCTTTTTTGATATTACCCCCTTCTGCCCTCCCATGAAACGTGGAAATTTGGTGTGGCTGAATTAGGTTTGGCTCATACCACAACCAAAAATCAATTCCCGCCCCCAGGTTCAGCGGGGTGGTTGCTGATTGACTCAAAATTTTCTCAGGAACACCCAGACATTTTTCACGAAGATGCTTACAATTTCTGATAGCTGATAAAAACACAATCCTGAAATAAGCGTCATGATGTGATAGGGTTTTTTCGTTGTTGAGTTTTATTAAAGAAAAACAACCTATTAGCAGCATTAGAAAATACTATCCGGGAAAAAATAAGCAGACTGGCATGCCATAATAGCTAGTCTGTCTATTTTTGTGTTCTCTTGAGTGATGAAAGCAAATATAGCGCTGAATCCTTGTGTGAGGAACGGAACTTCAGGGCCCTGTACAACTTAAGTTTTTCCAAGGTTAGGAATTACATTTATTACAAGTGCGGGGTAATTGAAGATGCGACCGACATCACGCAGGAAGCGTTAACGAGGTTATGGGAGAAATGTGCGGAAATAATTCCCGGTAAGGAGTTGAATTATTTGTTCTCTGCTGCCAATAGAATTTTCCTCAATCAGGTGAGATCCGAGAAAGTTCGTCTGAAATTTGCAATGTCGCAACAGCGCATGTCGGATGCAAAAGATCCTGAGTACCTGATGCTGGAAAGCGAGTTTAAAGAGAGGTTGGAAAAAGTGCTCGCGGATTTGCCAGAGGATCAAAGAACGATTTTTCTTCAAAGTAGAATTGACGATTTGAAATATGCCGAAATAGCTGAAATTCATGGCATCAGTATAAAAACTGTGGAGGCAAAAATGGGTAAGGCTTTGAGGTTTTTAAAGGAAAATATAAAAGACCTTAACAGATATAAAATTTAAGATGATCGAAAGAAAACACTTTGTGCTTAGGTGACAAACGAGGAATTAGATATTATTTATGCCAGGTTTGCTGAGGGGAATGCTTCGCCAGAGGAGATCGATTTGTTAAAATCGAACGGTGATGCCGAACTTTTGGAAAAGATACTGAATCACACCGCATTGTGGGAAGTTCGGGCGCCGATTCCCGAACCAGTTGTAAAGCCAAAAGGCAAGGTGCGACAATTACGAACAAGAAAGTACCTGGCCTATGCCGCAACAATTGTTGTTCTGATAGGCGTGTCAACTCTGGCGTACATCCGTTATTTCAACATAACAACCATTTCAACAGGTATGGCGGAAGTAAAGTCAGTGGAACTACCCGATGGTAGTATAGTTACTCTCGACGCAAATACCCAGATATCCTATAATAATTACAATTGGAAAAATAGCAGGGAATTGGATTTAACAGGTCACGCTTATTTTGAGGTAAAGAGTGGGGGAGATTTCAAGGTGAACTTACTAAGTTCTTTGGTGAGGGTATTGGGAACCAAATTCGAAGCCCTGACCAATAACGGAACAGAAATCATTAAGTGTTTTGAAGGGATGGTACAGGTGCAGTATAATAATCAATTTTTTGATGTGCCCGCAAATCAAGGTGTTAGAGTTGATCCGGGAGACGTCGCCAAGGAGTTTTCGTTCCAGACTTCTGCTCCATCATGGATAAATGAATATGGTAAATACGAGGGTACACCGATGTTTGATATTTTGGAGACCTTAGCCATAAAGCATCAGGTTGAAATAAATTATGAGACCGGTGTGGATATGAATCAACCATTTACAGGGGAGTTACCGGTCAATGACCTCAACGCTTCACTTGAAATTTTGTCCGCCTCATTTGGTCTTGAATATTCGGCTGATAGCAAAGTGGTCACCATTAAGCGATAATGAAAACGATATCAGTAATTATTTTTTCACTGATGTTCACTTTTGGGTTTGGACAAAACCAGATCGCCTTAAAGGAATATCTCGACGCGGCCGAGGAAAAGTACCAAACTTCTTTTTCCTATAGTTCGTCGTTGCTTGAGGATGTTATTATACTTGATTATCCACACGCTAATCTCGACGAACTGTTAAGAATCCTGTCCGACAATACTGCGTTTGAACCTCAAAAAGTGGATGCAACTATTGTGTTGAAACCTGTAATCACAGGAATGAATAAGCGGGTTAAATTCAAAATCGTGGATGCTGGTGATGGAGGAATTCTCTACGGGGCTTCGGTTTACAATCAAGACTATAAAGGGTTTGTCGTAGATGATCAGGAGCACGAGCACTACATAAATATCAAAGACTGGCAAACCGTTACCGTATCGTATTTTGGCTATAGCACTACCACCTTCTCAATTTCACAACTCAATAATGGTCAGGAAGTGATTCAGATTGAGCTTCAGGAGTCTTTATTGGAATTGGATCCGGTATTAATTACCAACTATATTTCTTCCGGTATAACCTACTCAGAAACCGACCAGTCTATTAAGATCAACCCAGGCAGGGCGGCTTTACTTCCGGGAGAGACAGATATCGATATCTTAACTGCGGCGGAAGCAATTCCCGGTATTAGAAGCCCTACCGGAAGGGCGGGGCAATTAATCGTTCGCGGAGATGATCCGGACAGAATGCTATTGTCATTCGATGAGATTCCAATTTATCACCGAGGACATTATTCCGGAACATTTTCTCCTGTCAATGGGCATGTTTTGGAAGAAGTAATTATCCATAAGTCGAACGCAGGTACTAATGAAATCGGAAGAGTCGGAAGCATTTTGGAAGTTCGATCCAAAGACCTATTGGGCGATTCTCTAATGGGCAGTTTTACTGCTACATCCAGTTACTTATCTGGCCACATTGAGGCACCAATTCTAAAAGACCGACTTAGCATTCTCGTTGGAGGCCGAACTTCATACCCCTATGGTTATCAGTCTCCCAAAATTCAATCGATTAACGAGTTCATTTTTGACGAATCGGAAGTGGAGTGGGCCTGGAAGCAGGAGTCGCTTGATTTATTGTCGTTCAACTATAACTTCATGGATGCCAATGCAAAAATCATTTACGAAATTCATCCAAAGCACACACTTCAGCTGTCCACGTTGTACATCCGGAACAACTTGGATATTCATTTACTCAATGATTCGGGAGTGGAAGGAAAGGACACGGTAAGTATGATTAATTATGGAGGAAGCCTGAGATTATCATCCAATTGGTCCGAATCCTTCAAATCAAATATTTCAGTTGTTTCCTCATTTTACAGCCAGGGTTATGGTGAACGATTTAATGATCCGAATAGAGCTGTTACCACGGTTAGTCAATATTCTTCAATTGAAGATGTTGCGGCTAAGGCCAATTTCACTAAAACCATAGGTGCTGATTTGACCTGGGATTTTGGGGGATATCTCACTCAACAGATAGTTGAGGAATACATGGATGAGTCCAGAGGCGGTTCGTACGAGACAATCGCCGATACCGCTGTGTCTCAAAAAATTGCAGCTGTCTATACGTTCTTAAATTACCAGTGGAATAATAAGGTCAGCGCACGGGTAGGAATTCGAGCTCCTTATTCTACCGCCACTCAAAAACTCTACATTGAACCGCAATTGCTCCTTTCCTATCGGTTGAAACCAAGTGTTACGCTCAAAGGAGCTTATGGTATATCTCATCAGTTTATAAGTCAGCAGTCGGGGAGCCATCTGAACACCATTGGAGGTGTTGAAAATCACGTATGGAGATTGTCAAATAACCAGTCAATCCCTGTTTTAACAGGAGAAAACTACTCGCTAGGAGCCACGTTCAGGGCAAACGATTGGTTGCTGGATCTGGACGCGTATTATAAAAGCACTAGTGGGATTTCCGTGAACAATTACATTTTGGAAGAAGAGTCCTCATTGCCTTATGCTATTGGCCAATCTAAGGGTGTTGGATTTGATGTTATGCTTAAAAAGAACTTTGGTGCGGTTGAAGCCTGGCTCGGGTATACTTATTCAGATTTTACTTCCCATTTCGACAATGCCATTCTTCCGGTATTCGAAAATTTATGGAATCAGAAGCATTCCGTTTCTGTGGGAGCCCTGGCTCAATTCGGCCGGTTGCATGCCAGTGCTGTTTGGAAATATCGCAGTGGTTTGCCAACTCACAATCTTAATGACTTCCGACTTCGCTATTTGTCAGGGACTTCGCTGGACGTGAATGGGGCTACTGGTGGTGGGACCGGTGGCGGCCCTGGAGGTGGCGGCCCTGGAGGTGGCGGTCCCGGAGGCGGCGGTCCCGGAGGTGGTGGTCCTGGCGGAGGGCCGGGAGGCGGTCCAGGTGGGGCCACTGGTTCAATAGTTTACACCGAAAATAGCGAAACAATTTACGAGGGGTACTTTAATGCCGGCCATCAACTGGATGCTGCCATTACTTATTTGATACCTGGTCGCAAAGACAAACTTGACGTAAGGTTGGGTTTAAGCGTGATCAACGCATACGATAATCGTATTACTTATGAACAGGGTGCACAACTGGATGGGGGTGGGCCAGAGGCACTAACACGGCACTGGAACCGGGTCGGTTTGGGTAGGGCGATCGGAGCAGTTTGTACCATCTACTTTAGGTAGACAGTTAAATTGTATGACCACACTTTTTCATAGGGTATTTTTTTGGTGAAGTGTATTCTATATAACAATAGCAAAAGCAGAATTTATCGAAACACCTGATCATTATTACTTATTAATAGTAATCCGGTGTTGAAACACAAAACCTGAAGCGAGATGTTGAGGGGACGTTTAGCTTCACTTTGGAGAAGAGGTGTGCAAGTTCGCCTCTTCTCCTTTAAGGTGCTGATTTCGTGAATTGTCTCCCCTTTGTCATCCCGAAAGGGAGACACCAGGTTAGAATAAATAGAAAGGGGACACCAATTTCAAAATTAATTTCCCGAAAATTGCAAGTGAGGAAGAACATTTGGCTTCTAAGTTCACACGATCAGTCAACAATATTTACCCCAAATAAAAATTATATGAGAAAACTAAGCATCCTTATCCTTATTACCATTTTTTCGAGCAGTGCTGTTGCTCAGGCAATTGTCGATCATTGGATGATTAATACCACAGGCGATCTGTACAGCGGTGATTCTACCGATGTGAAAAGAGTTTATTACAACAACAATTACGTGTTTTTAACGGCCAATGGAATTCCAAGCTATTTTCCTGCATACGCAGGCGAATCCGTTTTTCAGCCGGTAAACCAGAGTTACACGTATAGAGTAAAGAGAGAGCCTCAACTCGAAACAGGTACACATGAAACAACTCTTAAAGGGGGGATGGGTGTCGCAATAAATGGAGTTCCATTTTACCAAAATGGTGATTCTAAATCCTGGGATGTGAGTAGTTCGAGTTTTTTGGTTTCCGGAGCAGACATTTGGCACAGTTTGGCATGGGAGAAAGAAGGTTTAGATATGGATGGAAGCTATGGACACTCAACTGCTTCCGGCAACTATCACCACCACGTCGCTGATATTGATTTATTCGATAATTCGGCATCGTCTGTGCACTCACCACTAATTGGATTTGCATTCGATGGATTCCCTATCTATGGGCCATTTGGTTACACTGATGCTCTGGATAACACAAGCGGGATTAGCAGAATGACCAGCAGCTGGCAGGAAAGAACCGAATTTGATATCTCTAATGGTGCCATGGATGGATCCAGAGTGGTTTTACCCGATGGTACTGTGCTGACCAATGCTTCAGACTACGGTCCTACCATCGATGCCAGTAATCCAATTGGGGTTTGTCGGGAAGATTATGAGTATATAGATGGCCTTGGCACCCTTGATGAATACAATGGTAGATGGTGTGTAACGCCTGAATATCCGTGTGGTACCTACGCTTATTTTGTGGCGATCGACGCTAGCGGCGACCCTAAGTTTCCATATATCTGTGGTAACGAATACGCCGGAGTTTTGGATTACACCAACAGTAACCAATTTGTAAATGCCTCTATTCCCAGCAGTGCAAGCGAGTGGGATTACACGAGTAACATTTGTAACCTTACAGTTACCGAAACTCTGAGCGACCCATCTTGTGCAGGTAATGACGGATCCATTTCATTGACCGTAGATGGTTTTGGTGATTCTGTTTGTTATGATTGGTCGCATGGTGCAAGCGGTGCAAGTATTTCAGGTCTGTCTGCCGGAACTTATACCGTAACCGTATCCGGGAATAGCTGTTCATCAACAGAAATGTACACATTGTCAGGTTCGTCCGGAGCTTCTGTTACGGTTACCGGATCGAACCCAACTACCTGTGGAGCTGCCGATGGAAGCATCACTTTCGACATGCCATCGGGAACACCTCCTTATGCTTTTAGTATAGACAGCGGGGCGACATTTACCACTACCATGCCACCGGCTGTATTTAGCGGATTGGCTGCAGGAACTTATTATACGGCCATGTCTGATGGCGCAGGATGCATGGTTTGGGATACGATTGTATTGACAGCAGCTTCAGGAGTAACTTATACAGCTATTGTTGTTGATGAGAGTTGTGGTGCGGCAAACGGATCGATCGAACTTAACGCTTCCGGAGGTGATGGTGGCCCGTATACCTACAGCATCGATGCAGGGTCTACGTACCAATCGTCAAATAGTTTTACAGGACTAACCGCAGGCAATTACGATGTGTCCATCTTAGATGGTTCGGGATGCGAGGCCACAGGAACTGAAACGGTCAACTCTTCAGGATCTTCGGTTTCTTATGTCGCTACAATTACCGATGAAGCTTGCGGCATGGTAAATGGCTCTATCGTGTTTTCGGCCTCAGGAGGCGATGGAGGACCTTATCAGTACAGTATAGATAATGGAGTAACCTTCCAGGGTGGAGCTACTTTTAGCGGACTATCGTCTGCAACTTATTCGGTGGTAGTAGAAGATGCTTCCGGTTGTCAGGCAACCGGGATGGAAGTTGTTGGCGCAACATCAGCACCTACCATCACTTCAACTGTTGATGTTGACCCTATCTGCAGTGGTAATGCTGATGGATCTATCGAGGTAATTGCAACAGGCGGAAGTGGGGCACTAAATTACAGTAATGACAATGGTGTTACTTTCCAAACTGCCAATATGTTTACAGGTCTGGGAGCTGGAACGTACAATATTGTGGTGGAAGATAGTCTGGGATGCCAGACCACAACCTCTGTAACGCTCACGGACCCAATCGCAGTAGCTTACACAGCGGTAGTTTCAAATGAATCCTGTGCTGGCGGAGATGGTTCTATTGCTCTTACTGCGTCAGGCGGAGATGGAGGGCCATATACCTACAGCATCGATGGTGGCGTAACTTATCAAAGTTCGGGAACATTTGGCTCCCTGGGTTCAGGAACATACTCTGTTTCGATCCTGGACGCCTCAGGTTGTGAAGGAACCGGAACTGAGGTGATCAGTACGGTAGGAGCACCATCCATAGTATCTGTGTTAACCAACGATCCAAGCTGTCATGGGTTCAACGACGGCTTTATTGAAATTTTGTCTTCAGGAGGATCCGGTACGATTACTTACAGCAACGACAACGGAGCCTCCTATCAGTCCAGTAATTTGTTTACCTCTCTGGGAGCAGGTGTTTACCAGTTATCTATTCAGGATACCTCGGGATGTACCGACACAACTACGGTGACCTTAACCGATCCGGCACCAGTTACCTTTACTGCAACCGAAACTCCTGCTACTTGTGGAATGTCAAACGGACAGTTAGATTTTGTTGCCTCAGGCGGGGATGGAGGCCCCTATTTGTATAGCATTGATATGGGCACAACTACTCAGTCCTCCGGAACATTTACCGGTCTGGCTGCAGGAATTTACCCTGCGTATGTGGAAGACGCCAGTGGTTGTATTGCCGGTGGGCCGCAACCTCTAGGTTCGGTTGGAGGTCCGTCAATAACTGATACACTTCTGATTCATCCTACTTGTTACGGAGATTCCGATGGATCGATTGATATAACGGCAACCGGAGGAGGGACCCTTCTTTACAGCATCGATTCAGGAGCTACGTTCGTTACAACAAATGTATTCTCTTCGCTTAGCGCGGACACTTATAACATTGTGGTAGAAGACGGTGCAGGTTGTCAAACGTTCGCCGTGTGGGAGTTGACAGACCCGGATTCCGTATCCTTTTCAGCCACGGTAACAGATGAGTCTTGTTCGTTGAACGACGGCGAAATTAGCCTTGCAGGTTCAGGTGGAGATGGTGGTCCATATATGTATGGCTTGGACGGCGGAACGCTACAAAGTTCAGGAACGTTCAGTGGCCTTGCAGGAGGAACATATACAATTGAGGTCCAGGATGCCTCAGGATGTACGGCTACAGGCTGGGCAACCGTTAATGGAGCTAACATTGCTACAATAGACTCGGTGGTTGTAATAAACCCTTCTTGTACCGGAGATGCTGATGGAACCGTAACCATTTACGCAACCGGAACAGGGTTGATGTACGTTTTTGATGGTGGTTCGCCACAGCCTGGAAACATGTATACCGGAGTATCGGCCGGAACTTACAATGTTACTGTTTTGAATGGTTCTTGTCCGGCATCCACCACAACTACCTTAACTGACCCACCTGCAATTTCCATCTCGGCAGTGGTAACAGATGAGACAACACCTCCTGGAAACAATGGGGCAATAGACTTAAACGTAACCGGAGGTACAGGGTCGTATACTTTTGACTGGAACAATGATGGAACTGGAGATTTCGACGATTCGGAAGACCTGAGTGGCCTTACCTCCAACTCATATATGGTTACAGTTATGGATGCCAACGGCTGTACCGATACTGCTTCGTATTTCGTAGACAACGTTGTTGGATTGACAGAGGAGCATGTTCAAATTACCGTCTATCCGAATCCTACTAGCGGTATTGTAAACATTCAGCTAGATGGTGTAGTTGAAAAATGGACCATAGTGGATGTCGCCGGGAATCTGGTGGCTGCAGGTATTAATTCTGGGCAACCTGATCTTTCAGGATTTGCTAACGGATTGTATACGCTTCGTGTGATCACCAACAAAGGAGAATTTTCCAGACTGATTTTCAAAGAGTAGTTTTTAGTAGTAGTAAGATTACAAACCCTGGGTGTCGTCCTGAGTTTATCAAAGGACGAGTCCGGGGTTTATTTATTTAAAAAGCCTATTCCTTACAATCAAATCGCCTGGTATCCATTAGATGAATAATCTTCCATCCCGAATTGGTTTTGTGCAGCTGAAATGAGTTCACACCGCAGTGGCTTCGTTTTTCTCCTAAATAAAAAGTATACTCCGTCCATACATGCGCGATTGATTCATCAATGAGGATGGAGATTTTATTTACCTGTTCATCCCATATTTTATCGTGAGTAGATCCAACAGCATGTAAAAAACCGGTCAAACTACCTTCATCTAAAACGGTTTGCCCTTCCTTGTTCTTATGAGAAGTATACAAAACCACCTGGTCATCAAAAGCCCGGTGAACCTTGGCCGAATCACCTTCCCTCATTCCGTCAAATAAATTGTTAATGGTCTCTCGGATATAAACTGTGTCGTTTTGGGCGAATGCTGGCAGACTCAATACAGCGGCATAGATAATAATGGAAATTTTCATGACCTTAAATTAACGAGGCTGCCTTAAATTTGTCTACATATTTTTACCAACGGTGTGTGACACCTGCCACAAAGGATTACTACTAATGTCTTTTTTAATTAATCGATAGGGTATTTTCTCGCAACGGTGTATGTAATAATAAATAGTATTAGAAATGAAGAAAATTAAACTTGCAATTGCACTGGTATCATTGTCTATATGTGCTGGTGCTCAATCGCCCGAAATTAGTAGTTGGATTCACAACACGACAGGAATTACAGGCTCTTATTATGATATGAGCGGTACTTTAAACAGTATGACCGATTTGGCATACTGCCAGGAGGTATGTTATAACGCAGATTCTGTTTGGGTGCATTGTTCTGGTGTTTACGAGGAAATGGCTGCATGGGTAAACCCAGGCACACCATCCGACCAAAATCATGAATTTCGAATTCCAAGAGCTCCCATTGCGGCTACCGGCCCAAATACGGAAGTTTCATTCGTTGGGGAGGTTGCCTTTTTAGTAAATGGTGTGCCGATCTTTGGAATGGGTGATGGAAACTCTTATGAGTCCTCCTCAAACAGCATGACTCCGATGGGTGATGACCTTTGGCATGGGAACGCGTTTGAAACAGAAGGCTTTACCCTTAACGATATGGGTGCGCATCCGGCTATGGGAAGTTTGATGCATAGCCATGCATTAGCTACTCCATTATGGGATGATGTTCCGGTTACGGAGCACTCACCGATTGTTGGCTATGCTTTCGATGGGTTTCCCATTTACGGACCCTATGGTTATAGCTCGGCAACAGATAGTAACAGTGCGGTTGAATTGATCCTCTCTAGCTATAGGGAACGAACCATGACCGATCGTACCACTTTTGCGGATGGTTCATCCAGCATTCCTGCAGGCCCAAGCGATTTTTCTACCTACCCAATCGGCTATTTTGTGGAAGATTTTGAATATGTAAGTGGCCTGGGGCATTTAGACGAACATAATGGAAGGTTTTGTGTAACTCCGGAATATCCGGGTGGAACGTACGCCTACTTCACAACAATTGATCCATCAGGACAAGCAGCTTTCCCGTTTTACATTGGGCCGGAGTATTATGGAGAGGTGGATCAGGCAAATGTCTCTGGTGGCTTCCAGTGGCCGTCTGTTTGCACGGTGACCTCTCTGGAGGAAGAGCATGAAAACAGTATAGAATTATATCCCAACCCAACCAATGGTATATTTAATGTAGGTGCTACAGGCAATGTTTCTATAACAGTATTTAATCTGATGGGAGCCATTGTTCATCAAAGTGCGGGTAGTCAGGTAGACCTTTCGGACGAGCCGCAAGGCACTTATATTGTAACGGTGCAAACCGATAACGGTAGTTACCGATTACCGGTGGTTGTTCAACACTAGTTAAAAGGAACTGACAATAGTTTCTTAAACGGTTGATAAAAGTGGTACTCCTGATTGTTGGCTGGCACATTCCCCTATTTGGCATATGAACAGATTGTGGAGGATTTCAGGAGTGCTGCTTTAAATGTAAAAAAGCGAAACGCCAGTATGCGTGGCGTTAGGCATTGCAATATCAAGCGATCCGTTTTTGTTTCATTAATTTTGTAACACTTACCAGGTGCGAGTTTTGAGGTTTATTATCTTCTAAGATTATACAGGCCTCTAAGGTTGGAGTTAGAGTATGGTTAACGTTAAACACAAATACGGTTATTTTCAGGCAGCATCAAGGTTGGTGTTCTCTCTGACGCTCTGCTGTTTAAGTACATTCCTGCTAGCCCAACATGGAACGATCGATACAGATTTTGGTGTCGCTGGCAATCTTATTATTGATATAGATGAACTCGACGAATGTGTGGGCATTGAATCGGACCCCTATGGGAACTACCTGTTTTTCGGGCAATCTGCTGCTTATATAAGCTCTACTTTCCCGTTCGACATTGTTGTCGGTAAGCTTAGGCCCAATGGAGACCTTGACTCTACTTTTGGTGTAAACGGCATTTATCGCGACAATTTTCCAGGTTTTACTATTTGTAACATTCGAGATATTGTAGTGGATTATTCGGGCATTTATGTACTTGGTTCAGGGGTCAATCCAATGGTGGCCGATACGAATGAGGTATTTGTCGCAAAACTTGATCATACAGGTACATTGGACACTTCTTTTGGGGATTCCGGATTTTATTCGCCAAGACTTCTAAGTAGTTATAATACGGCTGGTGGAATCACCATTGATTCTGATGACAATGTGGTTTTTGTTGGTTCCACTACCGAACAAACCCTGGCTTTAGAATACCCTTACATTGCCCGGATTTCCAAGGCAGGAATTCCGGATTCATCGTTTGGTTCCACCGGTGTGATTGCCTGGGATTATTTCGCAGATTCGCTTATTGATGCGGATAGTTTTGGGACCTCAGGATTCGAGCGACATGGAGAAGGAGGCTACTTAACTCAGGTGGTAGAAGTGGGGAGTTCGTACTTTGTGAGTGGTTATGTATTAGATTCATTTAATGCCAGAGCACTCACGGCCATGTTCAGGAAAGACGGAACCTTCAATGTAAATTACAATTCCACAGGTTATTTGGTTTATGAGCCGGAACCCGGTTATAACTTCTTTAGCAATTCCGTACAAAAGGTAGATGATAAGTTCTACATCGCACTGGAAACGAATGGTTATTTGAATGAGGACAACCTTTTGATTCAACCGGTAGATACCAATGGAGTTCTTGACAGCGTAAGGATATATACCCATACCGACATGACGTGCAAAGCAAAATACTTTATCCGGAGAAACGGATACTTCTATCTGGGTGGTTATATGAAAGACGAATCAAGTACTTCGCCTGGATACGATTCCGACCGTTTTTTGGTGATGCGCCTGGACAACACAGGTTCTGTGGAACCAACATTTGCCGCTTCAGGCAACTATATTGCCGACATGGGAACAGGAGATGAGCTTGGTTTGGAGGAAATGGCAACTCAAGGGAACCAAATGGTGATGGCTGGATACGTTAACAACATTGTTCCGGGAAACTACGTGGATTTTGCATTTTCGGCAATTACTTACGATGATGCAATAGGTATTACGGAGAAGCACAAAAATACGTTGACTGTCTATCCAAACCCCGCCCACGTGACTTTTCATATTTCTGGAGCAGTCGATATAGACAGGATTGATATTTATGGATTGGATGGTCAGCTGATTGAGGTTTATTATGGTAGAGAAGGGGACATCTCCAACTTGACTTCCGGAACTTATCTGTTGCACATCACTACCGATCAGGGAGTATATGTGAAGAAATTAATCAGGGATTGATCCGAAAATTATTTTTGGTGACTTCACTCCCTCCCCATTCTACAACTGTTAAACCCTTACGTGTGATGGGTTCGAATAGTTGCTCTTGTGTTGGATAATAACCTATTTCATCAGCATTACAAAATGTCATAAAAACCCTAAGAATAGAATGTGGTGTAGGTTCTATATGCATGTCGCCAATTTCTGAAGCCACATCCTCATCGATCAAAAACTGTACGAAAACCTCTTTGTGCCTGGTAATTCTAGGTCCCCAGTAGGTTATGAAATCGGTTTTTTCCTTTGCGTTTAGGCCGAGGTCATTCAGCTTTTTAGTCAGAAAGGCAGTTACATTGTCTTGTTGTACATATTCTCCGGGAATAAGATCACCATTCATATGAAACGAAGCACTATTTCTCTCTGCTTCCCAAAATAAGTAGGGGTAAGAGGCTGAATCGTTAAAAACCAACTGATTTCCGGAAACCGTGAACTCCCAGCCCTCATGATATTCAGGATAAGTAAAGGCAAACTCTCCCATAGGATCAAGTTTAATACTCACTTTCTGCGGATTATCAGCATAACAATAAATAACCGGTTTTTCGGTAATGATCATTTCACCGGCTGGGATGGGCATGAAGTCAATAATAAGGTGGTGTTGGTTTTTAAACTCATGTCGATAAATTACTACCTCTTCCATCGAAGATTTGAACATGTATATACTTGTGTCTTTCGGGGTTACCTTAAAGGAATAATTTCCGTTATTATCCGACAGGCAAGACACCCTTTGATCAATAGTAGAAATTTTAGCCCTTGGTACAGGCGACTTCATATTCTTCCCGGTAACCGGGTCATAGACTTCTTCGTAAACCTGTCCCGTAATCCACACTTCTCCGTTTGGAATAGCAGGGTTTAGGCTATCCTTCACAATACGATAGCGTGGAATCCACTCACCGTCTTTCAATGTTCCTGCAATTGAGGATAACCCAAGAATAATAAAACAGCAACTTAGTATCGTTCTCATAATTCTGACATGTTTAAAGTGTCTAATGATTCAATGGGCACAAATTGCCATGACAGGGAATCTTTGGTCAGGTTGTGCTCGAAAAGTAAGGCCATGTTTCCGGGAAAATTCGCTTTTATTCCTGATGCCAGAAAATGAATTCCCTCGGTGGTAGTGTACTCAAATGTTTTCACTTCGTAGCCAATATCACCGGCTACACAAAGAACTTCAACTCCATTTTTATGGGCCTCAACTAGTCTGGGGTAAAGGTCTGTGTAAAAATTATTTGGATTGATGCAGTGTTTGCATTCCGGACCAGTGCCCCCGTTGGCAATGTCCCACATTTTTTCATGTAGCTCCGGATGTTCCCACATCCAGAATAGTTTATGCGAGAGAACCATTAACCGGGTTGTTGCCGAAATAGTATCCAGTACCGAATTAAACATCTCAAGCTGAGGTCCTACAATCTTTGTTAAACTATCTTGCGTGTTAAGCACTATGAAACAAATTCCCTTTTCGTTGTGAACATAATAATCATGTCGCCCTGTAAATTCTCTAACCAGATCAATGTGATGTACGTCATGATTTCCAAGCGACCATATTGTTTTCGGCGAGCCCAGGTCAAAAATAGAATCAGCGAAAGAGATGGTACTACTGTCCCTGGATGTTTTGCTCATCAAATCTCCTCCAAGCATCAAAAGGTCGTACGCCTTATAATCTACTTTCATTGCAAGAGTGTCGATGTTTGGATAGGGAATTGTTCTGGAGTGTGTATGTGAAAGATGCAAATAGTACCTTACTACATTCGGCTCATTGACCATGTGGGTTTTATCAGTTGATGTACAACCGGATAAGAAGGTAACAACCAGCAATAAGATAGGAATGCCTTTAATCATGGGGTTTCTTTTGGTGTACCTGGAATCTCTGCACCTCCCCATTCAACCAAAGTGAATCCGGTTCGTTCAAATGCGGGGTAAGTGGGCGCTGCAGTTGCTTCCAACGGTTCATTGGTGTTTCCTTGAAACAACATAAACAATCGTATCATTGAATCCGGGGTTGGATTAATCTCAATACCCGCAATATTTTTAGAATAATCCTGCCCCCACAGAAATTGAACCACGGCATAATTGTGTTGCTGCAGACGGGGAGCCCAGAAGGTAATGAAGTCGGTTTTTTCCGTTGGGTTTAAGTTGAAATGATCCAATTGTTTTTCCAGAAAAGAAATTGCCGTATCTGTTTTTAGGACAAAGGCGTTTGGCTTGAGTCCGTCGATTCGCTCAATGAAGGGTAGTTCTGTCGTTTCGCCTTCCCAAAATAGATAAGGGTAGTTTTTTTGGTCTACGTATAGGCTATCATTTGCCAGACTGAATTGCCATCCATTCTTGTATTCCGGGTAGGTGAACGTAAAATTAGACCTGGGGTTCACCTTTAGAGAGCCTCTAACACGACCTTCACTATACAGATATATTACCGGTTTGTCTACCTCAATCATAATATGATCTTCCATGGCATAAAAGTCAATCTTCATTCTGTGCCCACTTTTAAAATGAATGTTTTCAGTAACAATTTCCCGATACTGAGCTTTGAACATATAAAGACAGCTATCCTTTACATCCACTTCTATAGAGAACCGACCAAGTGAGTCTGAGTAACTTTTTAATCTGCTATCGCAGGTAGCAACAAGCGCACCGGATAATTTCAGGGATCTAAAATGAACAGTTCCTTCAACCACACATTTTCCTGGCTTAACCGTAGAGTCTAAAGTGTCGCTTAGAATGGAATAGTCAGCTCTATCTTCCTTTCCCTTGGAAAAGACTACAATGTTTGGAATTAAGAACCCAATTAATAATATCAATCTCATAGCGTTCTGTACCCCTTTCAGATTGGTTTCGTTCAATTAGTCGAACGACTGCAATTCCGTGAGTTTTTTGTATACACCGCCCAGGCCAATTAAGTGTTGGTGTGAACCGCGCTCAATAATCTCTCCTTCTTGCATAACAATAATTTCATCGGCGTGTTGGATGGTAGACAACCTGTGAGCTATTACCAGAGATGTGCGATTTTGCATCAGTTTATTCAGTGCATCCTGTACCAGTTTTTCAGATTCCGTATCAAGCGCCGAGGTCGCCTCATCGAGAATTAGAATTTCGGGATTCTTTAATACTGCCCGAGCAATACTGAGGCGTTGTTTTTGACCACCAGAGAGCTTACCACCACCGTCACCAATATTGGTGTCATAACCCCGCTCCATGTCCATTATGAAATCATGTGCATTTGCAATTTTAGCGGCTTCAATAACTTCTTCCCGGGATGCAGTTTCTACTCCAAAAGCAATATTGTTGTGTATGGTGTCATTAAATAGAATGGAATGTTGAGTTACGATCCCCATCTGATGCCTGATGTCCTTTAAAGGAGCTTTCCTGATGTCAATACCGTCTATAGTAATTCTGCCTTCCGTAACATCGTAAAACCGGGGGAGCAAATCCGCCATTGTAGATTTTCCGGAACCACTTTGTCCTACCAGAGCGATGGTTTTTCCCTTGCTAATTTTTAGATCAATGTTCTTAAGTACCCACTCAGATTCATATTTAAACGAAACGTTATCATAGTGAATTTCAGTGTTGAAACTGTTGATTGTGGCTTCAGTGCCATCCTCAATTGTTACATCTGCTTCGGTAATTTCTTTGATGCGGTCGAGCGCAGATAACCCACGCTGGGCATTGGAATAAGCGTTGGTGATACTTTTAAAGGGATTGATAAGCTGCGATAAACTGGCAATGTATCCGATGAAAAAAGACCCCACCAGACTGCCCTCAAACACAAGTTGTCCACCGAACCAAAGGACTGTTGCAATAAGTGTAACCCCTAAAAATTCGCTAACAGGAGAAGCCAGATCACCCTTGCGATACATTTTAGTCATGGTACGGGTGTAATCTTCGTTCTGCTCCTTGTAGCGTTCGTAAGTACGTTCCTTGGCATTAAAACCTTTTATGATTCTAAGCCCACCCAGGGTTTCTTCCAGTGTAGACATCAATGTCCCCAGTTTTGACTGACCTTTTTTGGCACTTCGCCGTAAACTCTTTCCAATCAGACCGATTAACAGTCCGGCAACCGGAAAGAAGATGGCTAGAAACACGGTGAGTTGCGGACTCATCCATATGAGGATGGCGAAATAGGCAATGATGGTTATAGGGTCCCTAAATAACGCTTCGATAGAACGCAAGATGGACCATTCCACTTCTTTGAGGTCGTTCGTAACCTTAGACATAATATCACCCTTGCGCTCATCAGAGTAATACGACATCGGTAAATCCAGAATTTTCCTGAAAATTACGTTCCGGTAGTCCCGTATAACGCCATTCCTTAGTACTGCGATTACATACAGAGCCATGTAAGAACAAAAGTTCTTCAATAGAATAGAACCAACTATGAATATGCAGACGTACAGCAGTACCGTATTGGCACCATGCAACTGCACTTGTTCGGCCAGGTAATAGAAACCATGGTCCTTGAGACTATAACCTTCCGCTCCAAAATCCAGTACCGGTGGCTCGCTTAAGATCATGGTGAGTTCCTCCTTACTCTTGAATAAAATTTCAAGAACAGGAACCAGCATTACTATTGAAAATAACCCGAAAATAACTGCCAACACGTTGAACAATATGTTCAGAAACACATGTCCGCGGTACCCCGTGGTTAACTTCAGTACTTTTAGAAAATCTTTCATTCCTGGTCAAAGATAACTTAACTAACCCGTTGTAAATTGTGA
Source organism: Parvicellaceae bacterium (assembly GCA_965267315.1). GTDB lineage: Bacteria > Bacteroidota > Bacteroidia > Flavobacteriales_D > Parvicellaceae. Next base: position 233,191 of record OZ253949.1, on the reverse strand, counting down.
AGTGAGAAATTGAACACCTTTAATTCACCAATTCACCAAACCATTATTCCCGTACCTTTGCCTTCATGGCAAGCATCAGACAGGAAAAAGTAGCAGGGGTTATACAAAGGGAGTTAAGTCAGATTTTTCGTTCGGAAGCGAGAACGCTTTGTTTGGGCTCAATGGTTTCCGTGACAATTGTGAGAGTTGCACCGGATATGGGATCTGCAAGAGTGTATTTGAGCATCTTCGGTGTTGAAGATAAACAAGCCGTGTTTAGGAACATCCAGAAAAACGCTAAGCATATTCGTCATAACCTATCGATGGCTACCAGAAAGCAGCTGCGCCGTACTCCTGAGCTGAGTTTCTATTTGGATGATTCACTAGATTACGCAGAACAGATAGATGAGTTGTTGGGGTAGTATGATACCCTTATAGATCTGACAAATCATCCAACCCACTCATGTCAGGACCTTTCTGTTCCTTTTTTTCGTCGGTCAGGTCGTCGTTTAAGTACGTACTATTCTCCACCGTTGGTTCTGCGGCCTTTTGTTTTTTGATATTGTCAGCATACTCCAGGATTTCCGCTTCTGTGGCAAATACCTGTGCCTGTTGCTGTTGTTGCTGGTAGTACTGCTGCGCCTGTATTTGATCCTTTTGTTTCATTTTAGGATTGGGTAGCACAATTAAAAGTAGTGATCCAATCAAACTCGCCCAGATCAGGAAAAGAAAGAGAATCAGCTCTTCGTCCATTCGCCGTACTTCTGTTAGCATGTTGAATGTGTACATCATGGCAAAGAACCCCCCAACAGATGCGAAAACAATTCCGGTGGTCCTGGCCGATCGTGAGCCATTCCCACGTGCGACTCCGCTTAGAATAATAGCAGGTAGACATAGTATAACGAAGATGCCAATAAAACCCATCGTGTAGGCGAACATCATTTGCTCATGCTTTGAGCAACTACTTAACAAAATAAGTCCCGAAATCACGGGAATCAAATGCTTCGACCTACTATAAAACCGTTCCATGGCTTGCTAAATGTATATATTTTCTTAGAAAATGTGCCTTCTTACAATTGGGCGATACGATATTTTAACTTTTCTTATCACCCTTGGAAATAGCTGTTAGCAACTCATGTATTTAAGTTATTTTGCGGCGTGAAGTGGCTTCAGGTAGTTTTCAGGGTATTATTCTTCTGGGATTTCTGGTTAAGACGAGGATCCGTACCATATCTTGTGGCGCGCAGGTACCTGTTTGCTAAGAAGTCGCATAACATTATCAACGTAATTTCGCTGATTTCCGTTGTAGGAGTGATGGTAAGCACTGCGGCAATGGTGATTATTCTCTCCGCATTTAATGGATTTGAAGGAATAGTGGAGGGCTTATACACTTCGTTTGATTCCGATCTGAAAATTGAATTGAACGAAGGAAAAAGCTTTGACATAACCGAAGCACCACTCGAAGATTTGAAACAACTGAATGGGGTAGAGTATGTTACGCCCGTAATAGAGGAGATAGCTCTTATAAAACATGATGATCGGTGGATTACCTGCACAATGAAGGGAATGGAAGAAGAGTTTCTCACCAATTCCGGAGTGGATACCATGATTCTCGAAGGGTTTCCGGATTTGGGCAATCAAGATGAGGCGCTGGCGGTTATTGGGTATGGCATACAAAACAGGTTGGGAGTTACGGCCGATCCAAGGTTCGTTGATATTGTTTCAGTTCACGGCTTGGTCAGAACCAAAAAGATCAAAAAAACAGAACAGGCTTTTAATAAACAGACGATCCCAATTGGCGGCGTGTTTGCAATTAATCCTGAGTTCGATGAGAAGTATTTTCTGGTGCCTTTACACTTTGCTTCCGGTTTGTTGGAATATGGCAATGATGTAACCGGAATTGAGGTGAACTGCAGTTCTGAGCATGACCTTGAGGAGATGAAGGCTCGTATCCAGGAACTCTTCGGGGATCGATTTGCCGTAAGAACTTATTTTGAGCAAAACGAGTTGCTATATCAGACCCACAAAAGCGAAAAATGGATGACCTTCCTGATTCTGGCATTTATTTTAGTTCTTTCTTCGTTTACCTTAATAGCATCTTTAACCATGTTGGTAATTGACAAGAAAAAGGATATCCATACACTTTACAGTATGGGAGCCACCCGTGGGCAAATCCGGAGGGTGTTTTTTCTGGAAGGCTTGCTAATTAACTTTTTTGGAGCACTATTGGGCTTGGGAATCGGGTATGGAGTGTGTTATGTTCAAATAGTGGGACACGTCATTAAACTAGATGGCGCAATCGTTCCATATTATCCCATTGAAACCGAAGGGGATGATTTTATTTTGATTTTGAGTACGTTAGTGGCAATAGGCGTAGTAGCCACCTACTTTCCTGTAAGATACCTTATTAAAAAACACTTCGCTCAGGCATACTGACACAAAATCTCGTCGAATAATTCATAAAGTCTTGGGAGTTCATCTGTGGTGACCAGCTGAGTGCGAATAGGCTTAAAGTCCTGAATGCCCTTAAAGTAATTGGCGTAATGACGTCTCATTTCTACAATTCCCTGCCGTTCGCCTTTCCAGTGAATTGACCGGTCAAGATGCTCTTTGGCTACGGCAACGCGTTCCTCAAGCCCGGGCTTCGGTAAATGCGAGCCGGTTTTCATGAAATGTTTCACCTGATTAAAGAACCATGGATTACCAATGCTGGCTCGCCCAATCATTACCCCATCTACTCCATACTTGCTCCGGTATTCAACCAGTTTCTCAGGAGAATCAATATCCCCATTACCAAAAATCGGAATATGCACCCTGGGGTTTTGCTTGATCTTACCGATTAACGTCCAGTCAGCTTCTCCTTTGTACATTTGCACACGTGTTCTCCCATGAATAGAAAGTGCTTGAATTCCAACGTCCTGAAGCTTTTCCGCAACATCTTCAATGTACATGGTATTCTGATCCCAGCCTAAACGAGTCTTAACCGTAACCGGTAAATTGGTTGCTTTCACGATTTCTGCTGTCATCCTTACCATCTTCGGGATGTCTTGAAGGATTCCCGCACCGGCACCTTTACATGCTACCTTTTTAACCGGGCAGCCATAATTGATGTCAATAATATCGGGGTTAACAGCTGCAGCCAATTCCGTAGCCTTACGCATAGATTCTATGTCCGAACCAAAAATTTGGATTCCAACAGGCCGTTCGTCTTCGAAAATGTCCAGTTTCTTTCTGCTCTTTACAGCATCGCGAATAAGTCCTTCAGATGAGATGAATTCGGTGTACATTACATCAGCCCCGTATTTTTTGCACAAGGCTCTAAATGGAGGATCGCTAACATCTTCCATTGGCGCTAGTAATAGCGGGAATTCCCCGATTTCGATATTTCCTATCTTTACCACCCTTCCGTAACTTAGTTTTTCCGCGGAGTGCAAAAGTATTAAATAGTGAGGATTCCGATCTTACAACAGTTCAATCCAGGGTTAAAGTTTTTGTTCGCAATATTAATTTGCCTAACGGGATTGGTGATCTTCAGTAGAATTGGGGTTACTGTTGGTCAAAGTATAGCTGGGATCGATTTGATGGAAGACCCCACAGAGATTGATTATTCTGACTCATCGGTTAGGTGGGCAATGCGAATTAGCAGCGCCATTACAAATTTTGGAGGTTTTCTTGTGATGGCGTTTGTCTTCGCCAGACTTTGTTCCAATAATACCGGCCGGTATTTTCATTTCAAACAAAAACTGAACTGGAAGTACTTTTTGTTGGTTCTTGGGCTGTTCGCTTTGGCCATTCCTGTTAATACATTGCTAACTACGCTCAACGAGATGATCTATCCGGGGGAGATGTTGGAACTGGCCCAGGAGGAAAGCATGCAATTAAAGGCTGCAATACTGAATTCTGATGATCCGCTGGTGGTGTTTGTCAATGTACTGTTGATGGCGCTACTACCTGCCGTTTCTGAAGAACTGTTTTTTCGTGGAGTCATTATGCGCGTGATTTATCAGGGAACCAGAAGAATTCATGCGGCCGTGCCAATGGCGGCTATTTTCTTCTCAGTGATTCACTGGGAATTCGACAACTTTCTGGGTATCACCTTTTTCGGGATGATCATGGGTTATTTATATGTTTATACGGGTTCGATAATGGTGCCCATTATATTCCACTTCATTAATAATACCATTTATATCTTGCTGTCCGCTTATGCCTCCGACGAGTTCAATCAGACCATTAATGAAGGAGTAGGGGATATCTACTGGATGATCGGTGGGCTTGGAGCTATGCTGATAATGTTATGGCTACTTAAGCGAGGCGAGGGGAAAGGTAACTGGAGGTTCATGCAGGCCTCGTTGTTGATTGATTAAAGTTCGTAACAAATAACTTGTTGGTGGTTCTGGCGCGGCACGCCCATAAAACTCGTTTCAAGTTTCCTTCAGCTCATCTTAGTTTTGCCTCTGGTGCTTCTTTCACGGCATCTATCAGACCGTCCACCACATCATCTCAAACCTACCCCCCGCGTCATTTCAAACTTGATTTGAGATCTGATATAACCAGTGGGGATCTTGATAAGATCTCAAATCAAGGTTGAGACGAAGAATCACATCTCCCCTCTGGCGGTTGGTTCCAGAAGCCGCATGGGGAAACGATGACGGATTGCCCTTATTTTCGGATGTAACGAAGAATCAAAATCCTTACGCGCCTCCATCAAATCATAACTCATGCCGAAGAGCTTTTCGGAAAGTTGATTTCGCTGGAATTTCAGTACCGAGTTTATTTGATCCAGAATGCTAAAATAGGCCTCATAACTGCTGCCGTTGTTAGATTCAAACCGAATTACCGCTCGTTTACTTATTACCTGATAATCGCCAAGAATCTTTTGGGATTCCCGGTAGCCTTCCCACTCTTCAATATACATTTGGATTTTACCAAGTTGATAAAGCTGTTCGGCTGACGTTGTTTGCGCTTCTAGTTGTTCTTTTAAAGCATATAAACTTGCAAGTGTATCAGCGGCAGAATGTGTTGTAACCCAGGTTCTTTCTGGCATGTTTGGGTCATCGCTTAGATAAAAGTCTCTAACAAATCTTGACACCGAATCTAATGGATGCCTCTTCCCTTCAATTAATACTTCATCTTGTGCGTTGAGCTGGATTTGCAATATGTTTCTTTTGCGGATGGGGGAGTCGTCCCGGGTCTGAAGTTTGTCTGGTTTTTTCGGAAGTTTTACTCTTAGCCCAAGATCTCGATCCATGGTGGTGGCAACCAGCCAGAACACCAAAAGTAGAAAGGCGATGTCGGCCATTGAGCCTGCGTTAATTTCGGGGATTGATCGTTTGTTTCGCATGGTGATGAGTTTCTATAGGGATGCGGCTGTAACGAGATTCCACAAAATGACCCCAAGAAAAAGCCCTTTCTTCGATTCGAAGAAAGGGCTTACATCACAATTATTTTAAACGAACCGCTACTTACTTTGGTTCATTAGCTGAGTAGGCAACTTCGTATTGTTCTACTGCCTGCAACTCTTCTTTTATCTTGTTCACAATGGCCATTTTCGTTTTAATGTCAATGTCCATAAAAGCCACCAAATCGTCTGTAGACTTACCAATTTTTTCCAGTCCTGAACGCTTGTCCCAGATAAATTGGGTAATGTCCTGAACCGACTTGATGTCATCGTTCAACTGGACTTTCGGCGCGGTAGACGGAGAGCCTATTTCCTGACCAACTTTAATGTTGGCTAAGACCGACACATCCTCAAAACGATAGATAGCATCTCCGGTTGGTTTAGTATACTCAACCAACGGATCGGTAGTTTTCATAACCGCTGCTGCCATAAAGAAGAACAGTAGCATGAAAACGATATCCGGCAATGAGGCGGTAGATATACCGGGCTGTCCTTTACCTGATTTTTTCTTAATTCTTCCCATAATCCTATACGTTTCTTGCGTCTGGTTCAAGTAATCGCAGTGGGTACAACGTCCTGATGGCACGGATTTTTGGTCTCAACGACTCATCACCGTTTTCCTCCAGTTTTTCCATTTCATCATAAGTCATCCCAAACTTTTCCAGAGACTTTTCGTTTCTAAGTCGCTTTAGTACGCCTTTAATTTGATCAAGAACATTGAAATAAACTTCAAAGGTGGTTCCGTTGTTCGATTCATATCGAATCACCGCCCGCTTTGAGATACAATCGAATTTCTCGTTGATCTGCTCAAAGCATTCTTTCTTGTCTTCCCATTCTTCCTTGATCTTGGTGTACTTATCCACCATCTGAACTTGCAAGTTCAGATCGGCTTCTTGCTCCCATTGCCTGATTAATGCATCTAACGCAGCCATGGTATCACGAATGGTTGCTGCACTAACCAAATGCCTTTCAGGCATGTTGTCTTTATTGCTCAGATAGAAGTCTTCTACCCATTGGGTTACATCTTCCTTATTAGAAAGTTTGTCCTCAATTGCAATTTGATCATTTCCATTAACCGAAATCTTCAACACGTTTCGATCCCGTACTTCCGGACAATCTTCACATGGAGGTAACTCCTGAGGTAAGGTTAACCTTAGCCCCATGTCTCGATCCATGGTGGTTGCAACAAGCCAGAATACGAGAAGCAAGAAAGCGATGTCGGCCATCGAACCGGCATTAATTTCTGGTATTTCTCTACTAGCCATTTATTTACTTTTTAACAAGAGAGTACACCCAACCAAAGAACCACGATGCTACAGTAAGAATAAGCAGTATTAAAGCGCTACTTATTCCCCATACCGCAACGTTGTAGTCGCTATTGTTGTAGGTTGTTTTACTTTCTTCGAGTGCATTAGCTACTCCTGCAGGCACCGGATCGTCCATGCCAATTCTTGTGGCAAAATAGACAATAACCATTAGGAGCAGGAAGGCGCCTATCATAATCAGACGTCTTACAAAACCTTCCGGATCCTTAATTGTGGAAACCACGAGCATTACCAGTGTAACAACGATAGCCAGTCCGAACAAGAATTTAGCCCATCCAACCCATACGTCAGTAGCTCCTACAACTCTCTTTTCAAGTGCTTTAAGTTCTTCGTTCGCAAAGGTTTCAACTGATTTATCCGGATTACATTGACATTCATTGGCCGCCTTATTATAGGCGATGATACCAAGTTGCTCTACCTGACGGTCATCGGTTGGCATTCCACCGGTCCACATTGAAATCCCTCCAATTATTGCACTTACAATAACCAGAACGATCACAAGTCCAGACAGAATATATTTTAAACTTTTATTCTCCATTATAGAGCCTCCTTTCTATCCCTGATTAGAAACGTTGTGTTTGATCAGCAGGTCAACAAATGAGATAGAAGCATCTTCCATCTTATTAATCAAACTGTCAATTTTAGATACGATGTAGTTGTAGAATACCTGAAGGATAATCGCTACAACCAGACCGGATACTGTAGTAATAAGTGCCGTTTTAATACCACTTGCCACAGTTACCGCATCTACCTTACCTTCTCGCTGAATCGCGTCGAATGCATCAATCATACCGATTACAGTACCAAGGAATCCAAGCATTGGTGCAAGCGCGATAAATAGCTGAATCCATGGAAGGTTTCTTTCCAGTAAACCGGTTTGTACACTACCGTAAGCAATTACGGATTTTTCTACTGCATCCAATCCTTCTCCATCAGAAGCTCGATCCAGTCCCTGGTAGAAAATTCCTGCGATCGGACCTTTGGTATTTCTGCAAAGCTCTTTTGCCTCTTCGATACCTCCCGATGCCAGCGCAGTCTCAATATTGCCCAACAGACGATTTGTATTTTGTGTAGACAGGTTCAGGTAAATAATACGCTCAATACAAAGCGCCAAACCTAAAACAAGAGCGAAAAGTACGAACGACATGAACACCGGTCCACCTTCAATAAACTTCGTTTTCAAAGGGTCGGTAATTGTAGCTTCCCCAGTACCCACTGGTGTATTAGTTTGTTCAGCAGTTGCTGGTTCTTCCGAACCTTCTTGCGCGTAACTTGTGTTGCCCACACCTATGGTTAGTAAACTCACTAATGCGAATAAGGCAAATAGCTTTTTCATGATTCTATAATTGTGATTTAATATTAGTTAGTTTCAAAAACTGTTTTCTTACTGGTTTATTTCCTTGCTCCGCCCGAAGATCGTTAAATTTCGAATGAAGGCTTTTCCGTTTATTAAGTCAATTCTACCGCTCCATAATTTAGCGATGATGATACCTTTATTTTCCTTGCCAGGGAGGAACTAGAAAAAAAATAATCATCCTGTTCCCTCACCTAAGCTTTTTTCAGTGTTCGGTGCTTTCTGGCTGAGTTCAAACCCTCGTTTTGCTTGGCTCTATGCAAGCTACTCTGGTTCTCATCCCAATTTGGTCTGTGGCGCTTTCCGTCAATAATTACCTATTAACCAACTGGTTATAACTACTGGCGGAGAGAGAGGGATTACTTCGCCTTTGGCTCAGTGAGCTCGGCGCCCCAATAAATCGGCGCTCCTCGGCTGAGTTCGAACCCTCGTTTTGCTTCGCTCAACGCAAGCTGCTCGGGTTCTCATCCCAATGTGGTCTGTGGCACTTTCCGTCAATAATCGCCTATTAATCAATAGGTTATAACTACTGGCGGAGAGAGAGGGATTCGAACCCTCGGTACCCTTGCGAGTACACTACCTTTCCAGGGTAGCCCGTTCGACCACTCCGGCACCTCTCCTCATCACTTAAAAGAACGCGTCTTTAACGGCCGCCAAATTACAAAAAATAACGTTACTCAATGGCCGAATCTCTGGCTGGTTAAAACGTGTTCTGATTGATCGTCTGATACCGCTTGATGCACCAACCACTTCAAGGATGCTTAAATGGTCATTTCTCCACAAATGGGAACAGACATTTTATCGATTACGTCTGATTTGTGATCACAACTACCTAATAAATGCATCAGCTTGGTGATAGCTGCCTCAGTAGTAAGATCGTGCCCCGAAACTACCCCTAATTCAGTGAATGAACTCGATGTTTCATATTGACCCTGACGCACTGATCCAGCCTGGCACTGCGTAATATTGATAATGATAAGTCCAAGATCCAGCCCGTATTTTAACGCGCTTCTGAACCAATCTTCCGAAGGTGCATTGCCCGCTCCATAAGTCTCAATTACAACGGCTTCCAGTCCGGGAGTATTGAAAAAATGCCTGATGTGTTCTCCCGTTATGCCTGGAAACAGTTTCAGAACCCCCACATTGGAGTTTAGCTGATCGAAAACTTCCAGAGGCTTCTCTTCTATTGAAGTAACGCTTCGCAGATACTTGTAGTTGTACTTAATTTCTATTCCTGCCTCGGCCAACTTTGGGTAGTTGAAGGATTCAAAAGCATGAAAATGTTCTGCATTTACTTTAGTAGTGCGGTTGCCACGGTATAACTGGTATTCAAAATAGATGGCAACTTCGGGAACGATGGGGTACTCGTTATTATAGGCTCCGGCAATTTCCACGGCCGTAATCAGGTTTTCTTTTCCATCAGTGCGAATGGTACCTATGGGTAATTGACTTCCGGTGAGGATTATCGGCTTCGATAAATTTTGGAGCATAAAACTTAAAGCCGAAGCCGTGTAGGCCATTGTATCCGACCCGTGAAGAATCACAAATCCGTCGTAAGTGTTGTAATTTTCCTGAATAATCCTGGCCAGTTTTAACCAGCGGGTCGGTCCCATATTCGAAGAGTCGATAGGCTTATTAAATGAAACCGTGTCTATCCTGTGCGCAAACCGTTTGATTTCAGGAACCTGAATCATGATCTGCTCAAAATCGAAGGGTTTTAGTTGGTCGGTTACCAAATCCTTTACCATACCAATGGTTCCACCGGTGTAAATAAGTAATATGGATCTTCTCGCCATGTTAAACCCCAAATATTTGACGACTGTTATCTGTTGTTTGTCTGGCCACTTCTTCTATCGGTATTTGCTTAATGTCAGCAAGCTTTGAAGCAACCAACTTTACATAAGCCGATTCATTTCTTTTCCCTCTAAAGGGAGCCGGAGCCAAATATGGCGAATCTGTTTCTAATACCAAATGATTTAGATCGATATCCTTTACCACATTGTCCAACCCGGAGTTTTTAAAGGTCAGTACCCCACCTATACCGAGCCAGAAGTTCCCGTATTCAATAATTTTTTTGGCCTGACTTGTGGTTCCGGTAAAGCAATGAAAAATTCCGGACAAAGAATCGTCATTTAACTCGTCAACGATTTGAAAAATCTCCTCGAACGATTCCCGGCAGTGAATCACAATCGGACGCTTCTTTTCCTTAGCCCATCTGATTTGACGGCGAAAAGCTTCTTGTTGTTCAGCCAGGAATGTTTTGTCCCAGTACAGGTCGATTCCTATTTCACCAACCGCAACAAAATCACGTTGGTTCCACAGCTTTTCCATATGATCCAATTGCTTTTCGAAATCTTCCTTTACAGAACATGGATGTAACCCCATCATGGAAAAACAAGTATGAGGGTACGATTCTTCTAACTTCAACATGGGCTCAATGGAGGCCAGATCTATGTTAGGCAGGAAGATTCGATCAACACCATCGGCTTTGCAACGGGCAACGGCCTCTGCAAGATCGGAGTTAAACTGATCGGAATACAAATGACTATGTGTGTCGGTTAGGATCAACGGTGTTATATTATTAGCGTTTAGTGCTTCAGCAAAGATGTATTAAATTTAGCGGCTTGAAAATGGTGGGGACAAAATTAAGAATATTGATGGTTGGTGTTTTGGCATGTTGCTGCTTGTCGGTAACAGATCCAGAGCCGGAACCGTTAAAAGCAAGAGAGGTTTTTTTAAGTTTTACTGACTCGTTCTATGATTGTGTGAAGGAGGATCATATTAGCTACAAGGCACTTCAGTATGGTCTAAAAGGATACCATTACATTAGAAATAGTTCGAAACTCAAGAAGAAAAAATACCTGACCATTGTTGATTTTTCTCTTCCGTCTAATGTGGAGCGTTTGTTTGTGCTTGATGTTGAGAAAAACAAAATTATCCACAGATCCCTGGTAGCACATGGTACGGAAACAGGTGATTTGCACGCGGAGTCATTTTCTAATGAGCACGACTCTCATAAGAGCAGCCTGGGACTTTACATTACCGGACGGGTTTACCATGGAAAACATGCTGAAAGCGTTAAGCTTCATGGGCTGGAAAAAGGCTTTAACGACAATGCTTACGACCGGGGAGTGGTGATTCATCGGGCTGATTACGCCACCAGAGAGTTCCTGGAATCTAACGGCAATGTGCTTGGAAGAAGCTATGGTTGTCCGGCTGTTCCGTTCGAGCAGTACGATAAGTTACTCAATATTGTGAGAGACGGATCTTGCTTCTTCATCTATTACCCCGACAAAGATTATTTGCGAAAGTCTAAACCCGTAAATAGTTCCAGAGGGTATGAGAATTTTCTGGAGTTGTACAATTCCTAATTTGTTTCAGTGAGCCTGTCTCTGGAAGGCTATTCCACAATGGATAGTTCGTCAGCAGGAACTGCTCCGCCGTTTTTAATGGCATTTAGCAAGTCCAAATCCTTTTGATATACGTTTAAGTAGAATTGAATTTCCCCGTCGATGTTTGTTCCGGCCAGATAATATTCGATAAACACTTTCACCTTTTCCTGTAGGTTTACTTTGCGGTTAAGCCGCTGATCTATCTTGACCTGAATGCTGTCTCGATGCATAGATAATTCCTGTTTTTCGGCTAAGTACTCGGCCAGCTCCACTGGGTTGTGAAGTCTCACGCAGCCGTGACTGTAAGCCCTTATGTCGTTGGCAAACAGACTTCTTGAGGGTGTATCGTGCATGTAGATGTTTTCATCGTTCGGGAAAATAAACTTGATCCTGCCAAGAGCATTTCCTCCACCAGCGTTTTGTGAGATTTTATATCCAAAACTGGAAGTAGAAACTGCATCCCAATCTACAGATCTGCTATTTACACGGCTACCACCTTTAGAAACAACGTACCCATTTCGGCTGAGGTAGGTGCTGTCTTTTCTGGCTTTGTTAAGCAACTCGGTAGAACTAATGCTATACGGGACATGCCACCTTGGATTAATAATAAAGTACTCCATCTCACCTTCCAGTTCCGGGGTTTTGGTCCATGATTTGCCAACCACGGCTCGGTGTTCTTTAACATATTTGCCTCCTTCGGCAATCTTCATTGTGTAAGAGGGGATATTCACATATAAATAGGATTTACGATCCTGATTTTTATTCCATCTCAATTTTAAAAGAGCCGATTGCGCTTCTGTGAAACGATCCAGGTTGCTTCTCTTGAAGGCCTTTACGGTATATTTTCCGGGTTTACCATCTTGATTCAATCCATTGTGCAATTGAAATTTCTTGATCGCAAGATCAACCAGCGAGTCATTACCTGCCTCAATAGAATCTAGATAGCCAAACCCAATAAGTGCACTTGCACAGTCTCGGATACATTGTGCTGAATCTTCTTTAAAAGAAGTCACAGTTGCTGTGAATTCCGTTACCGGATACATTGCTACATACTTACTGAGTGCTGTTTGCAGGTGCCGATACTCTGGGATTTGCGGCTCCAGATAATTTAAGCTTTCAACAATACTTTGTTTTTCAGCCGCATCTACCAGATGTTGGGCGAGGTCAACCTTTATGCTGTCAATTTCAAATATCGGCAGGTAATCGCTTCGTGATAAGTAGCCACGGTTCAAATAGGTAGCAAGCTTCATATATTCCCCGGTTAAATGTAATTCAGCCTTGAACTTTTGAACTTCCGAATCGCACGTATTTATCTTATCAAGGGTGTTATTCAGATCAAAGAGAGCGGTGTCGAGCCCCCTTCCACGAACCGACTTAAGCTCTGAAACAAGAACCTGTCCGTTCTCGGATAATCCACTATCGTTGAACCAGATGGACGTAGTTCTCTTTTTATAAGTAGAAATAATTTGTTTTCGGGTTTGAGTAAAGTTCGAATCGTTCAATTGTTCTTTCCATTTATCGTCAGCCAGAACCGACTGGAAATGAAGTACGAGCGGAGATTTTGGATTAACCTGTTCCTTTGGTTGTGGTGTAGAGGGCTGAATGGCCGTTTGATCCTGGCATCCACTAAAGAAAATTGCTACAGAAGCTAATATTAGTAAGGCGTTAATCTTCATACGATGGCTTTTTTTACTTTTTCTAATACCATCTCAACTTTTATGCCTTTCATTGCCGATTTCGCACATTCAAGCGCTTTTTTATTATCCGTTTTACCATAGATAGTAGACGGCCTGCATGGCATATTATTTCTCGACACTTCAACTATTAAGTCTTCGTTGCCAAGGGGTCCAAATCCAACAAAATGGTGAGTTCCTCCCCAAATCGACACGACTTTTCTACCCAGAATACACATCAAGTGCATATTGGAGGAATCCATGGATACCATTACGTCTAATTTACGCATTAGTTGCAGTTCTGATGATAAATCTAATTTACCCGCAACTACCACAGTTTCAGGAAATTTTCTATTAAGCGAATGTAATTCTTTAGTTTCTCTTTCTCCTCCGCCGAATAATAGAATCTTTGCGTCAAATTCCTCCGTTAATCTTGGAATAAGCTTGTGGATTTTGCCCGTGCCCCAGATTTTGGCTTCATGTCTTGCAAACGGAGCCAGGCCGATTAATTTTTTTTCTACATCAATTTTGTGCGACTCCATAAAATCGGTTGTCGCTTGATTTTCGTTGGGTATTGTCCAGGGGTTTGGTGAAAATCCTGTTTTAAGACCTAGTGCTTCAAAGGGTTTAAAGTATCGTTCAGTTGTGTGGGGCAGCTTCTTGAATTCGCAGTTTGGTTTTAGTAATTTTTGCTTCTGTTTACGCCCCTTGTCAAAAATGAGAATCTTATGCCCGGATCGTTTGAAATGGCGCCTAACCACCTTTGAGCGAAGAACATCGTGTAAATCCACGACTGCATCAAACTGATTGGTTCTTAGTTCTTTATAAAGTTTCCGCAAGCCCCAAAAGCCTTTGTGTCGGGTTTTTAAATAGGCTTTATGGAAATAAAAACGATCCGATTGATTAAAAAAAGGTTCGTAGGCGTGATTGGATACAAGGGTAATATTAAGTTCAGGATTTTTATCAAGCAGTGAATGAATCACCGGTGCGGTAAGTGCCACGTCTCCCATAGCCGAAAACCGGATCACCAGAACATGCATAACTAGCCTTTTCCTCCTCCATACTTCGCTGAATCCGTATACAGAACGGGATTTAAAGAGTCATCATTGTACATTTTCATCTGGCGGTACACCTTTACCGTCCGGCTACCGTTTTGAATGTCCTCAATCAATTCTGTGTATGAACGAATCATATCGGCTTTTTGCTCCTGAAGTACCGAAAGTTTCATTTTACATTTCTGTAAATGAGAATCGGAGACATCGGTACGCAATGTTTGCTCCTCCATGTGATACAGTTTCAGGCATAAAATGGAAATCCGGTCTACCACCCACCCTATACTTTCTGTATTAAGTCGTGCGCTTTCTTTGGCTTGGTATTCGGCGAGTTGTGCATTGTACCAGTCGTCAATTTGTTCCACCAAATCCGTTCTGTGTTGGTTTGATTTGTCAATTCTCCGCTTGATTTCCATGCCAACGTTTGGGTCGATATCCGGATCGCGCACTATGTCTTCGAGGTGCCACTGAACCGTATCGATCCAGTTTTTTTGGTACAACATTGCTTCAATGGAGCCAGCCTCGTACGGATTGGAAATCGCTCGATCTACATCGTCATGAAGATGATAGTCTTCGATGGCGTGGGTAAATATCACGATGCATTCTTCCGCCAGGATCATTCAAATAGAGCTTTTAGTTCCGAAGCGTCGTTCGGTTTCATTCTACCAGCTAAGATAAGGCTAAGCTGTTTGCGACGCAATGCTGCATCATATCGTTCTTTCTCTTCCTCTGTTTCTACCTCCAGTTGGGGAACTTCAATTGGTCGGCCAAGCTGGTCGATTGCCACGAAAATAAAAATTGCCTGATTGGCCTTTTTTCGTTCACCCGTCACCTGGTGTTCAACAAAAACGTCCACAATAACTTCCATGGATGATGTAAAGGCCCTGGAAACTTGTGCATCCAGGGTGACGAAATCTCCCAGTTTGATAGGGTTCTCAAACGAAACCGAGTTAACCGCTGCGGTTACCACCACGCGTCTACAATGTCTGGCTGCCGAAATGCTTGCTATTTCATCCATCCATGCCATTAGTTGGCCTCCAAACAGATTGTGCAGTGTGTTCGTGTCGTTGGGGAGAACGAGTTTTGTTGCGGTAGCGTTGGTGTCTTTAGCTTTAACGGTTTTCATTCGATTGATATTGACTGCAAAGTAATTCATTCTCCAACGATTTCGGAAGTGAAACGAAAAAGGAATTGCGAAAAACAACTCCGGGAAACCGTGGATCGATAGGACAGATTGACTTACTGAGTTTACACGTGAAAGATATTTGTTCCATGAGCCGAGTTGGGCTACATTTGGCGCGTGGAAGATTTCCATCAGTATTACGGTACAATCAAAGCACTTCACATCATATTTGTGGTGTCGTGGTTTGCTGCGCTTTTTTATATAGTTCGGTTGTTTATTTACCATACCGAGGCGCAGGAAAGAAATGAAACCGAGCGGGAGATTTTACAAACTCAATACAAATTAATGCAGCGGCGTTTGTGGTACATCATTGGTTGGCCCGCCATGATTCTTACCGTTGTCTTTGGAGTGTGGTTGTTGGTAGAATCGCCTCTTCTACTCAAAAAGCCATTTATGCATATTAAGCTGGCTTTGGTAGGCACACTGGTCATTTATCATCTTTACTGTGAAAAGATTCTGCGGGATTTGCGTAAGGACAAGATCAAATGGAAATCGCTTACTCTCAGGCTTTGGAATGAACTGGCCACGGTGTTTTTGGTTTCAATTGTTTTCTTGATTGAACTGGGGGATCACATCAATTGGATTTGGGGTGTAGTTGGTTTTGTAGGTTTTGGATTAACGCTGATGTTAATTGTCAGATTGGTGAAAAGGCTCTGGAAGAAACCAGAAAAGTAACTCAGATTAGTTACGGAGAATCCAAGAGGAAATTCCCAGTTCGCGAGCTTTCTTACGAATTTTTCGGGCCTCTTTCCTTGAGTTACTGCCACCCAAAGAAATTCGCCGCAGACCGTCATGAACATCTACCTGATGAGCCGAGAACCCAGCACCTAGCATATCTTCAATAAACTGATCCGCGTATTTATCCTTGCTGAAACACCCGCCAATCACTTCGTACTTATAAGTATCTGAAACATTTTCAACGATTTGTTCGACGTAAGTGGATTCAGGTACGGCGGCATTAAGTTGTGCCGTGTCAACTTCCATGATTGGAGAGGCAGCTGCCGTATCAGATGCCGGTGTATGTTCTTCAGGAAAAATTAACTGTTCATCAGCCAGGGTGGTGTCTGCTTGCAAAGTATCCGTTTCGTATGCTGCCAACTCACGGGCGTCGGATTTGAACCAGCTTATCGGGTTGAACGAAGCAGTATCAAAAGACTCTTCACCCCCTGTGCCGTAATAGGCCACTCCTGCTCCGTAAACAACAAATAGAGGAACAATTACAGCAGCGGCCCAAACCATGCCAGACCGTTTACGTTTAGGTTCCTCCTTAAGAGAATCTGGCTTTTCAGTTGTCTCGTCGTTGCCAGGGTTTAGTTGCTTTACAACAGGAGTGTTCTGTTTCTTGTCTGGTTGGGGATCTACTCTGTCTTTCTGACTTCCACCAAGCGTGGTAGTTCTCTTTTTTGTATCCGGTTTCGGCGCCGTCTCCTGCTCAATTTGCGGATGAAAAGTAATCACTTTGGATTGTGAGACTATGGATGGTTTAGTTTGCTCCGTTTCAGCCACTTCCAGAATGGTTTGTTGGGTGCTTTCCACGGGGATCAGGTCAACAGAGGTAAGGCCAAAACTTGCGGGTAGAAAATTATTCCGATCTTGAATGAACTGAATGTTTTCTTCGGGATCGAGATACAAGATGCCCACTTTGGGAATTTCGACTCTTTCTCCTGCAAGAATCTTTTTCTGGGTTTGTTTAACAAATTTTGTGAGTCGTTTATTCGCTTTCTCGTAAGAAACACGTTCTTCTCTTACGATTTTGCTGGCGAGTAAACCATCATTGACCCGTACGAATTTGTTAAACAGAATAATCTTGCTGGGCGGGTGAATAAGCTTTCTTTCAGTGTCCAGCTGAGCGGGATGATAGTTGGCAATAAAACCACCAAAATTAGGAAGTATAACACAATCGTGATAATAAAGTAGATCGCTAATATGTCCCGCAATTCGCACCATCCTGACAAGTACTGCTCCGGCTTCCCGGAAAATGCTAAATTACGTTATTCAGCCAGGCTTTTCAAGCAATTCCGATTAAAAATGATCGTGGTCTTGTTGTGCCTTGGTGCCACTTACGCACTTCATGCTCAAGACACTTTAAAGTTGGTTTCCTGGAATGTGTTTTTACGACCAAAAATTTTGTCTGATGCTCAAAAAGACCGGGTATCGCATATTGCACAGGCCTTAGTAAATAGTAAGGGCGATATTCTATGCTTACAAGAGGTGTTTCACGCCAGAATGCGTAAGCGGCTGGTCGACTCTTTAAAAGGGACTTTCCCTTACATTCTTCATCCGGGAAAGTGTACGTGGAAGCAATGTTCCGGGTTGATGATTTTTTCTAAGTACCCCTTAACAGATCCCGATTTCTCTATCTTTGATCACCACAGCGGCTACGATGCAACGGCCTTTAAAGGGGTGCAAACTGCTGTGGTTCGAATGGGCGATCAGAGATTTCTGGTTGCCAATACTCATTTACAGTCAGGGAGAGGTGAGAAGGAGCAACAAATCAGAGACTATCAGTACCGAAGGCTAAATACAATGGTGCATACTTATGATTCTCTTGATTACTTTGTGATTGGTGATTTTAACACTTGCATCGATTCTTCTGGTTTCAACCAAATGTGTAGCCTACTAAAGGTAACTGAAGCAGATTCCGTTCACAGCGGTTTGAAAACGACCTCAAATTTTGCTAACAATGGTTTGTACCGAACCGATTCGCAAGCCATCCCGAGGCGTATAGATTTTGTTTTACAGAGCCATGCTCAAACATGGAAGCGAACTACCCATTTCATTACTCGGCCAAAGGCACGGTGGAAAAACTCAGAGCAGGAGCACCTGTCTGATCACGCTATGGTGATTAGCTCATTCGTGCGTGTTAAAAATTGAAGGTAAGCTGAACCGCATAAGTACGCGGCGGCATAACATCTCCAGGGCGGCTCATATATTCCCGGTTAAGCAGGTTCTTAATTACAAACGAAGCCCGGATATTGTCGTTTACCGTATATGCCACTCGAGAGTCAAACACCCAGTCGCCACGATTTCTTGTGCGTCTGTACTCATTCATGCCGGGTAAAATGGCAATGCTTCCTACCAGGGGATACTGGAAGACATAGTCGATGTTTTCGGTAAAACTGTTATGCCTGGCACTTAGTCCAACTGCCCACCTTTTATAGTCAACCTGAAAATCGATTTTTACCAGATGTTTAAAGCGGTATTTCAGTAGGTTCGAACTGGTGTCGCTAAATGTAGCCCGGTAAGCGGAGTCCGTATTGAGCGAGACAGGGTTCATATAAGTATATCCGGCAAATATTGAAAAGCCAAGTTCATCTGTAATGTCTCCCTTTCCGATAACCTGAATATCTATTCCCGAAATTCTCGCCTCTTGAACATTTACCGACTGTGCTCCGAAATTCTCGCCGATGGTGGGTGGGTCTACGCCAGGGGCAGGGAATATATATGGGTCGCCATTCGGGTGGTATACACCGAACATAAATTCCATCATATCTCTGTACTGTGTAATAAAACCAGCCACATCAATGTACCCTTTGAACTTATTGATCTGGAAACCTTGCTTAACACCCAATTCTGCACTCCATCCACTTTCCGCTCCCACATCAGGATTTGGAAAAATATTCAGCAGACCCACTGAAGTAGATACATATTTCTCCGCAATAGTCGGGAAGCGATACCCCTGTCCGTATGAAGCCCTCAAAAAAGTAAACTCCGCAATCTCGTAAGTGGTTCCAAACCTCAGTACTGGTCGCACTGGTATTGTAGTAGAGCCAAAGCTAAATTCGGTCTGAGAAGTATCAATTCTAAAATATTCTGCACGCACACCGCCTGACACATTTAGCTTACCAAAGAACTTCTTATCGAACTGTGCATACGCAGCAATGTTGTTGGAATTGTGATCTCCATAAAGTTCTGAAGTAACAAAGGTGTACATGCCCATTGCTCCCGCCGTAAAATTGTAGTTCTTTTCCTTATTGCGCTTAGCAAACTGGTATTCACCGTAAAAAGTATTGGCCATGGCGGCCTGATTTGTATTGTTCGTGTTAAGCGTGTTGTACCACCTGGTGCGCAGGCCATGTTTGTATCCTTTTTTCGAAAAATAAGTGATGTATGGATCAATGTTGGTTCGGTAGCTTACGTAATCGCTTAGCGTGGTTGTAGCCGTATCTATTCCCCCTTGTGGAATAAGAACGCTATCAGCATTTTGCCATATAAAGAAAAGTGAACCTTCAGAAATCTGCGAGTTACCATTCAGGCCGACGGATAATCCATCAATTTTTTTGGAGCGATAGCGTAAGTTCATGTTCAGCCTTCCTCTTTGTTCCCACTCGCCCTGCCGGTAACCCAGGTCTTTAAATGCGGCTCCTCCTACGGTAAGATCCAGGTTTTCTTTGATCCTTCTGGAGTGAAAGAAATTGAAACCGGTATAGTATAGCGGTTCACTGGTCCACTGTTGATCACTTCTTCCAATAATGCTATCACCTGAGCCTGAAAGTGTGGTTCCTTTATAAGGGGCATAAGGGCGGTCATAAAAGCCCGTAAAGACCCTAACATTGGTACGTGGTTTTATTTTAGGAAACCCGGTTCGAATATGAATCACCCCATTGAGTGCGGATGAACCATAGAGAACGGATGAAGCTCCTTTAATAATTTCTATTTGCTCTACATTCTCAATGGGAAGCGAATTCCATTTTATATCGTTGGCATCGCCCGCCAGCATCGGCATGTCATCTACCATTAACAGAACCCGGCTGCCCGCACCATAGCTAAAGCCACTACCTCCCCGAATTGAAACCTGGTTTTCCTGCACATTAACACCAGGAACCTGTTCGATTATTTCTTCGCAGGTAACCGTATTTTTACTTTCAATAAGGTCGGGTTTGAGGATAGCCATAGATACGGTGATGTCTGATACTTTTTGCTCAAATTTACCCGCTGAAACTACTACTTCATCAATTACGTTCGTGTTGTCGGAATAACTGATATTATGAACGATTGTCTCGCCTGCCTTGAATTCAAATTGCTCTGTAATATCTTCGTATCCGAATGATTTGAACGTTACCTCGTGTTTGCCCGGAGGTGCTTCAATTTCATAGTCTCCAACTTCATTGGTAGTTGCTACCATTTTGCCATCAAGATAGATGTCGCTTCCAATCAATTCATAGCCCAAATCATCGGTTAATTTTCCTTTCAGGATACCATTTTGAGCAATGCAGAAGATGGGAGTAAGGGTGAGTAGTAATAGGTATAATTTAGTCATCCTTGCATGTTGTTGAGACAAGATATGAAAAAGCAATTAACGTTGCCTTAATGTTAGATGAATGTTCTCGAATCATCTGCGTGCCATTAGAATTAGCCGTCCAATTCACCCAAAACATAAATTTATTTTACTACTCAAATAGATTACGTTCTGCCCTTGTATCATTGCCACGTATGACCGAAACAGAATTGCACTTTAGAATGGCGTTGTCGTTCATTGAGGGTGTTGGACCGATTATTGGCAAGGAGCTTATCAGGCATTTCGTTTCAGCAGAAAATCTTTTTCTGGAGCCTCCCAAAAATTTGATTTCGTTGAAGCGAGTTGGAAAAATACTTGCTAGTGAAAGACACAGAAAAGAAGCTTTGGATTTAGCTGAAAAGCAGTTTTTATGGTGTGTAAAGAATAAAGTCCAGATTCTGGTTCCGGAACAACCCGAATATCCGGAGTTGCTAATGAACTGTGAAGATGCTCCACTTGTACTCTATCACAAAGGAGAGGGTTTAGCTCGGGAACCTCATTCAATAAGCATAGTCGGGACTCGTAAATGCACCGATTATGGGCGCGGGGTGGTTAATTCGCTGTTGTCATCGTTAGCTCATCTGGATGTGGCCATTTACAGCGGCCTTGCGTACGGGATTGACTATGAGACGCATCGCCAGGCGTTAAAATTGGGTTTACCGACCTATTGCGCTCTGGCGCACGGTTTTGATCGCATTTATCCATCGCAACACAGAAAAATTGCGGAGGCAATGTTAGAAAAAGGTGGGTGGATCTCAGAGTTCCCAATCGGCACAAATCCGGATCGTGAAAATTTCCCGAAGAGAAATAGGATTGTGGCCGGGATTTCAGAGGCAACAGTGGTGGTTGAGTCGGGCAAACGGGGAGGGTCTATTATTACCGCTCAGCTCGCCAATTCGTATAGCAGAGATGTGTTTGCCGTTCCCGGAAGACTTGGGGACACACAATCGGAAGGTTGTAACTGGTTAATAAAAACGAATCAGGCTCATTTGGTCAATGACGGTGCTGATCTTTGCAAAGCGTTAGGTTGGCAGTCTGAAAAGCCTGTTGCCACGCCCCGTAAGCCTTTAGATTCTATGCAGTTGAATACTGATGAAAGAACCATTCTTACCTATTTAAGAGGCAAAAGGCAGGCTGGAGTTGATGAGATTGCTCAGGCGTGTTCGATGGCTCAGGGCGAGTTGGCAGGCCAATTATTGACACTTCAGTTACGAGGTTTATTGAAGCAATTACCCGGAAAAATCTTCAGCGCAATTGGCTAGTTGCTTATTTTCGTTTCAAGGCTTATGGCTATATTGAAACCGTGAAAATTTACCGACTATTTTTTCTGTTGATGTTTCCTGCGGGTTTGTTTGGTCAGACTCGCGAGATTGACAGTCTGCAACAAATCGTTAACACAGGTGATGACACGTCGAAAATTGATGCGTTGATATGGCTTGGCTTTCGGGTAGACGGACTTCAGGAAAGATATGATTATCGAACCGAAGCCCTCAAAAAGGCGGAGGAGATAGGGGACAAGCGTAGACAAATAAAAGCACATAGTTATGTAGGATACCTTGACGAGGTAATGGGTAATTATGAGTCTGCCATCCAGCACTATCAGGATATGGGAGAGTTGGCCGAACAGGTAGATGATCCTGCATTGCTCTCAAGGTCGTATCAGTTCAGAGGAGACGTGTTAAACGATCTTGGAGAGCATGAAACGGCACTTAGGTGGTACCGCAAAATGCTCCAAATCGGTGTGGAAAGAGATAGCTCATTACTTGATAATGCCTGTAACAGCATTGGAACTTGTTTTAAGGAGTTAGACATTCTTGACAGTTCGTTGTACTATCATAACAAGGCCTTGATGTTGCGCTTGAAGCAAGGCGATGATCTTGGTGTAAGTTACTCTTATAATAACATTGGGCTGGTCTATAAGAAGAAAGAAGAGTACGATATGGCCATCGAGTTCTTGCAAAAGTCCCTGGCAGAAAAAACAAGATTAGGTAATGTGAAGGGAATGGCGAGTTCCAACATTAATATTGGTAACGTGCTTAATCTTCAGGGAAAGCACAAAGAAGCATTGAAATATCTTCGCAAGGGTATTATCTATGCCGATTCGGCCAAAGCAGACCGGTTTTTGATCAATGGTTATCAAGGTGCAATTACAGCTTATCTGGAAAATATCGACCCGCAAATTGCCGATTATTTTGAAGCACTTAATGAGCTAAGGGATAGCCTGGACAATGAAGCCGCAATTGCCCAGGCCAGAGATATCGAAGCCAAATACCACATTGAGGAAAAGGAGCGGATGTTCATTATCCAGAAGGAAAAGGATGAACTTGAAAAAAAAGCACTCGATGAAAGAAATCGCTCTTTGACTGCTCAGGTGTATTATGCTGTTTCAGGACTGGTTATACTAATCGCTCTCATTTTATTGATTGTCCGGTCAAGCCGTCAGCGAAGGAAATCGAACGAATTATTGGCAAGCCAGAAAGCTGTGATTGAACAAAAGAACCAGGATATCACAGACTCGATTAACTACGCAAAAAACATACAGGAAGGTATGTTGCCGGGCGAAGCTGAGTTGGCAGATGCGCTTGGCGAACATTTTGTCCTGTACAAACCGAAGGATATTGTGTCTGGCGATTTTTACTGGGTTTCTAAGCGGAAGTCTCATTCTATTTTGGCCGTAGTAGATTGCACCGGACATGGCGTTCCTGGTGGCTTTATGTCCATGCTGGGGCACAATGTATTGAATCAGGTAATCAACGACAACGACACCACCACTCCGGCACAGGCATTGGAGCTGATTAACGAAAAGGTACTTGGAACGTATAGTAAAAGCCAGGAGCGAACGCAAGTGGATGGGATGGATGTTGCTTTGTGCGCCATCAACAGAGATACTTTGGAATTAGAATTTGCCGGTGCGTTAAGACCTCTGTGGATACTACGTGATGATGAGTGTATAAGTTTAAAGGGCACCAAGCGAGCCATAGGAACAGCAGACGGACCTCCGTTTGAAATTCAAAACTTCCAGCTGCAACATGGAGATATGATTTACGCATTCTCGGATGGTTTTCCGGATCAGTTCGGTGGTGAAAGGGGCAAGAAGTTGAAAACTTCCGGATTCAGAGAAATGCTACTTTCCGTGCATAAGCAACCCCTTGCTATGCAGAGAAAAATGTTGGATACGCGGCTTGAAGAATGGATGCGTGATTACGAGCAGCTGGATGATATCTGTGTGGTTGGTTTGAAAGTTTGACACACGTGTTTTGAACCAGATTGCAGGTGTCGTGGGTACTTCAATATCGCTCAATCTGACTGTAATAAGACATAAGTCAATCCTTTCTTTGCCAGACTGGTTAATTCGACTGTTTTAAAGGGCTAATTACGTGAGGACGTTTTAAAATTTACATACATTTGCTCACTACAATTTAATTTCAAGTAAATGTCAACTACAGATCACGCGGTTGCGTCTCCATATCAAGCTGAAATTGATGCTTTTATGGACAAGGTTAAAGCAAAAAACGGTCATGAGGCTGAGTTTTTGCAGGCAGTTCATGAGGTAGCCGAGGCGGTAATTCCCTTTATTGCAGAGAACCCTAAGTATAAAAAACATAATATCCTGGAACGAATCGTTGAGCCGGAACGTGTTTTGATGTTCAGAGTACCTTGGTTAGATGATAACGGTAATATACAGGTGAACCGAGGCTATAGGGTGCAATTTAATTCCGCGATTGGCCCTTATAAAGGTGGTTTGCGTTTTCATCCTTCTGTTAACTTGTCTATTCTTAAGTTCTTAGGATTTGAGCAGATCTTTAAAAACTCTCTTACCACATTGCCAATGGGTGGAGGCAAAGGAGGTTCGGATTTCGACCCAAAAGGAAAGTCTGACAACGAAGTGATGAAATTTTGCCAGTCGTTTATGACTGAGTTGGCCCAACACGTTGGAGCTGACACCGATGTTCCTGCAGGAGATATAGGTGTTGGAGGAAGAGAAATTGGCTATATGTTCGGTCAATACAAAAGATTAAGAAACGAATTTACCGGAGTGCTTACTGGAAAGGGTAGAAATTGGGGAGGTTCCTTGATCCGTCCGGAGGCCACAGGCTACGGTACGGTTTATTTTGCTCAGGAGATGCTGAAGACCAGAGGCGATTCATTTCAGGGAAAAACTGTTGTTATTTCGGGTTCTGGGAATGTCGCTCAGTATGCATGTGAAAAAGCAACGCAGCTAGGAGCAAAAGTAGTTACCATGTCCGATTCTAAGGGTTATGTCCACGACCCGGCGGGCATTGATGCCGTAAAGTTGGCCTGGATAATGGATTTAAAAAATAACCGCAGAGGAAGAATCCGTGAATATGCGGAGGCTCACGACGGTGTTACCTACCATGAGGGTGACCGTCCTTGGGGTGTAGCTTGTGACATTGCACTTCCATGTGCAACTCAAAATGAGTTGAACGGAGAAGAGGCCACGGCTTTACTTGGAAATGGTTGTATTTGCGTGGCCGAAGGAGCGAATATGCCATCAACGCCAGAGGCAATTGCTAATTTTGCCGAAGCAAAAATTCTTTTTTCTCCAGGAAAAGCTTCTAACGCTGGTGGGGTAGCGACTTCCGGATTGGAGATGTCTCAAAACTCACTCAGGCTCTCGTGGACCAGAGAAGAAGTAGATGAAAAACTTCATGGGATTATGGTTTCTATCCATGAGGCGTGCGTAGAGTACGGAGCTGAAGGAGATTATACGGACTATGTGAAAGGAGCCAACATTGCTGGTTTCGTTAAAGTTGCAGATGCAATGATCGACCAGGGGTCGGTTTAGTTCTTTAAGATAATTTTAAGAACCCGTTCTCGTCTTCCTGCGTATTGCCAGGAAAGGGAACGGGTTTTTTTGTGACACTTCCTTATCTTACCAATTATGAAGAAACGCACCAGGCGAATCCTATTACTCGTATTGCTGGCCGGACTTGGTTATGGCTTCCATTACCTGTGGGTTCGGATGCCTATTATAAATGGCTACGCTGCCAAAAACCTCTGCTCTTGTGTCTTTATAGCGGATCGGGAGCAAAGTCAAATAGAGTCAGAGGAGCTGGACTATAGTTTTGTCAAGTATGCCAGTAATCAGATTAATACAGAACAGGCTACGGTCACAAGTTCATTCTTTGGTATGCGTCCTAAAACCGCTGCGTTTCGCCCTGGGTTTGGGTGTGTATTATTAGATGCATGCGATTTTAATAGTTCGCTTACGGCTTCAGCTATAGTGGTGCCAGATGCATTGTCTGAGTCAACCTCAGACAAAGTTCAATCGGCAATAGAAAATCATTTTGAGGAAGGAAGCGGAGCCAGATCTGTTGTTGTGTTGAAAGGCAATCAAATCGTTGGGCAGAAACACACCCCAGGATTTGATAATAAACGGCAACTTGGTTGGTCGATGACCAAGAGTATTATGAATGCATTGGTTGGAATTGCGGTGCAACAGGGCAAGATCAATAGTCTTGATGATGCGGTACCACTGAAGTTTTCAGGGGACAAAGAAATAACCTGGAGTCAGTTGCTTCAAATGAACTCAGGGATAGAGTGGACGGAAGATTACGGAACAATTTCGGAGGCCACTTCCATGTTGTATGAGTCTTGCGATATGGTAGGTTATACACAGGCGTTGCCATTCGAAGCTGAACCCGGAACCCACTGGGAATATTCATCAGGAACTACCAACTTAATTTCCGGAGCCCTGAGAAAATTATACCAGCCTTCTGAAGACTACTGGAATTTACCGTATCGACATTTGTTTGCACCATGTGGAATGACAACGATGCAGCTGGAAACCGACGGAGCGGGTAATTATGTAGGTTCATCTTATTCCTGGGCTACGGCTGAAGATTGGGCAAGATTTGGGTTACTGTACTTGAATAACGGTAACGCGAATGGAGAACAAATATTCCCGGAGAACTGGGTGGCATACACCTCGCAAGCAGCTCCAGGATCCAACGGAATTTACGGCGCCCAGTTTTGGTTGCAAAACGATGAGGAATATCCTGACGTTCCCGGTGATATGTTCTTCGCGGATGGCTTTCAGGGTCAACGGATTTTTATTGTTCCGTCTGAACAGTTGGTTATAGTTAGGCTTGGACTTACCAAACAAGGAGATCCTGATTATAATAAACTCATTGCCGAGGTTATTGCAGCGTTGGTTTGATTTGTGCGTGAGGACCCGGTAATTCATTCTACATAGCGGTAGTTTTCGGCTGTGGAGTTCACTCCACGAAACGTGTAATGTCTTATGCACCGGGGCCTCTAAAAATGGCACGAAACCCCCATTACACCGTTCGGAATGGTTTTTTCACTTGGTTGAAAGAGTAACGACTTTAATCTAAAAACTAAGAAAACCATGATAAAAATGAAGAAAATAGTGTCGCTTACGTTAGTTGCAATCTTTGCAACGGGCGTTAGTTTCGGCCAAAAATTAATCGATGAGAAGAAGCTAAGATCCAACCAGGATGAGTTAACAGAAACTGTATGCGACGATATGGATTTGTCGCCGATTCAGCAGACTCAAATGAAGGATCTCAAGAAGCGGTGGAGAGCCGAGATTGGATCCATCGAGGAGGAATACAAACTGAATAGTGAGGTCTATCTTAATAAAATGCGCCTCATCAATGAACGGTATGTGGGCAAAATTCGAACTGTTTTATCTCTGGAGCAATACGCTATCTACCTGAACAATAACCGTGATAATCAGTACTATGATACTGATTATGAAAAGGCCGATATGAAACTTATCAGGCAAGCCGATGGAGACGTTTATTTTTGCGATGCCATTGGTGAAATCAAGATCACTGATCGGGTTTTTAAGGTGAAAAATAAAGTGCGCGACAGTAAACTGAGGGTAACCGATAATAAGATTGTGTTCAAGGATGATATGAACGACAGGAAGGTGAAAATCAAAGAAGACAAGCTGATCGTAAAAAATGATGGAGATAAAGAAATCATCGAAACCGATGAGGTGGACTTTGAGGATGATACTGCTTTAATCGAAATAGAAATTGACCTTGTAGAACAGTAAAATGGACGTAAGAGAAAGTAAGAAGCCGGCATAGCCGGCTTTTTTTATGCCCTGGCTTGATCAGGTTCAAGATTGATTGTTGAAGTGTTCCAATTTTGAATGGAACAAGGCCCCCATAAGTTTTGCGCGCTTTACAGCCTCCAACGTACGTTCTCCCTCAAACAGTTCAAAGGCAGTTTCCTCGAACAACGAAACCCATCTTTCAAAGTGCTCTGTCCCGATCCGCAATTTAATGTGCGGAGGAAACGGTCTTCCCGAATAAGTTGGTTCGTTGAGCAGAATGGACTGCCAGAAGCGGTACATTTTTTCGAGGTGGGGCTGCCAGTTCTCTTTAACTACCTTTTGAAAAACAGGGCCGATTAACTCGTCA
This sequence comes from Parvicellaceae bacterium, assembly GCA_965267315.1. GTDB lineage: Bacteria > Bacteroidota > Bacteroidia > Flavobacteriales_D > Parvicellaceae. Next base: position 205,139 of record OZ253949.1, on the reverse strand, counting down.
TGCCGAACTTTGGAATAGAATGTATCTACAAGTAGTTGTACGTCTGATAGATCAGTGATATCTCTTTTCACTTTACAAAGATACACGTGTCAACTAGTATAAATAAAATTCAGATGCTAGTACGGACACAGAATTTGTAAACCAGAAAGAATAGGGCATAGAATACCCGGAGTGCGAAATATTTCCACACTCATGTAGATACTGCTCACGCCTCGAAAATGCTGTCAGTTTTATCCGGCCGTATGGGCTTTTGGGAAAAATTGCCAAATGGTTTCTTCCGAGATATTTAAATCTTCTGTACCGTGTTTCTTGGCGTAAAGCTTTGTTAAATAGGCAAATACTTCCTCCTGGTGTTCCGGAAATTTTTCAACGATATCAGGGGCCAGGTGTTGTTTTTGGGGGTCGTGGCGCTCAAAAAATTCACGCAATTTTTGTTCATACATTTCTTCTGAGTATTCCATAATTGTTGTTTTATGGAATGTAGTGGAAGAATCATGCCGATTGGCACTGATTCGTTTCAAAGAAACCGGTGCTAGCTTTTCTCACGCTTTTTGTTCTTCTTGTCTTTTTCAGCCTTACCCAAAGAAAAGCTGTAATTGTCCGGGTTCCCTTCAATTTTCAGATTGATGTATCGAATTCGCTTGTCTTCATCTGCGTATTGTATGGCGTCAATTTGATCAGGATCAACTTCCTCTCGCTTCCGTTTAAACAATCTCGAGGAAGCCGCTTGTGTTACAAGTTTCCATGGTACTCGAATGTAGTAGGTGAAATCAAGATTCGTGTGCTGTTGCCCTGAAATTTGCATGAATCCAAGAGAAGAATTGACGGTCATATTAGGAATGGTAATGATTCCGTTGACCAAATCGATGTGATTGTCTAACGTGTCAAACCTAACACTACTTAAATTCTTGTCTTTGAAGTAGTCAGACATCATGTCGAGCATGGCGAAATTTTTCAGATATCCGTTCACAACATGAACGTCCACGTGAACTTCGGAGTCGTCGATTTTCGGCATCATGTCAGTATGTAGATGAATCTTGCCGGTAATGCTTCCTGAAAACTTCCCCTGTAAGTTGTCGGATACCAGATACTCCTGACCAAAGTTTTCAAACTTGAATAACAACTTATCTAAATCCACTCCGGTTAACGTCATTTCCGGCATAAAGTAGATCATGTCAGGATCGGATCCATCAAACATACCTCTAACGTCCCAATCTCCGCCGGCTGCCGTACAGTATAGCTGATCAACAAAAATGAAGTGGTCCGGAGTAGATCTTATTTCTCCTCTAACATTGTGCAACAGGTAACGATGGTAATTGAGGTGGCCGATATCCAGATGGTAAGTCATGTTTGTAAAAGGGAGTTCATAGATGTTGAAACCGGCATCATGATCTACAGGTGCAGCACCAACCGAAGCTATTGCAGGAGGAGGGTTATAATTGAACAGCTCATCAAAATCCAATCGTTTGGAGTAAAGTTCGAAGTGATTGTCCCTTTTTCTTACGCTTTCATCCTCTCCCAGATACCAATGTAAAGTGGTTTTAAAATCCGATTTGCCAAGCTTGCCAGAGAATTCCTCAACCACCAAATGCTCGTCTTCATAGTGTATTCTTCCCATGAAATCCTGAAACCTCATTGGGTGTACTTTCATGTTTGCCGAAAACTGATCGATATAGGTGTCCAGGGATTTCATCCCATCGTTGTAGTGTAGTGCCGTATTTCCGTGAATTTTCAGGTTTTTAAATTCCTCATGCCTGTAGTCTTCAGGTACGTAATTTTCGCCTCTGTACGAAAACACGTCTTCCAATCGCAATAAATTAGAAGTGAAGTTAAAGTCAATTTTAGTATCACCCACCGGGTGTTCCTTAAACCACATTTCATAGTGTTCCAGTTTTCCGGAGAACAGAAAATCTGATTGATCGATCATGCCCTTAAAATCAACCAACTGCAGGTTTTCTTCCTCGATGATCAGGTCGGCATGAAAATCATGGAATTCATGAGGGTAATGCTGCAGCTTTGCATGTAGTTTTTCAATAAAGAATTCCCCAATAGGTAAATTGGGAGACTCGGTGAAGGCTCGGGCTGAACTCTTGAAATCAAGACCCAGAGACAGTTCGGTAATTTGTTCGTCAAAGGAAGTGCTGTCGGAGCCGGTTAATTCGTAAAAATCGATCAGTTTGCTTTCTATGTTAAGACGTGTGTCTACCAACTTGTCTGTATGGTGGATAATAGCAGGTAGGTCACTGATAGAGCCGCTAATCTTAATGTCGGATTTACCAAGCTGTAAATTGCAATATTGAATTTCAGCTTTGTGTCCGTTCAGTTCCGCGTGAATGTCAATATCATTAACCGGAACGGGTAGGGCAGATGAAACAAAACTTAAGTCTTTTACGTCGAGCCGGGTGTAGTAAGATTCGTTTAGTTTGGAAACGGTATGTTCCGGGTTTTCAAAGTCGATAATGTCGTGAAAGTTCATCTCCAGTTCTACCGAACCATGCATATCCTGCAGATCGTCAAGGTTGAAGAAGTCTGCTAGAAATGGTAGCTGGAAATCAGCGTTAAGTTGTAAATCGATCTCCGGTTCCAGAAAGTTCTTGACATTAAGATTTGCCGATACGTCACCAACTTCTGGTCGGGCGTGAAAATCGGAAATAGTCACTTCCATGGTTTTCGGTGAGCGATGGAAGCCATTGGTGAATGTTCCCACGAAATTCAGCTCATCTAATTTCCTGTTTACCGATTGATTATTAAAATAGGCGTTTTCACAACCAAAGTTCGCATCTATTTTAGGCTTTCCGCCATTCATTGTTGGTCCTTTCACTGTAGCATCAAAGAAAATATGTCCGCTGTTTTCGTAGCGTTTCAATACTGGAATTAACTCTTCCGGAGCCATAGACATGACCAAACTAAAATCTTTCTTATTACCGCTAAAATGAAGATTTACATAAGCATCCTTGATCAGGTCGATATCCCCCTCCATGTTAAATTCCGAACCTTCCAGATATACCACAGTGGGTTCTATGGTCATGATGCCTAATCCTTTTTGGTAGTCTATTTCCGTAGTGGCGTCAAAGTGTTTGTGCTTTATGAAAGTGGTGTCGCCTTCGGAAATAATGTTTAATTCGAACTTCGAGTCAAGCGAAGCATAAACATGATCTGCAGCAGTTCTGAATTTCGAATCTGCGTCTGTAATGAAAGCCTCAACGATAAGTTGATTGGCTTCATTGATTTTCATTAGATCTATGTTATGCAATTGTATTTCGTGTAGATCCAAATGAAACTCTTCGTTCGGGTCTTCCACTTCTTGTTGCGTGGCAAGTGCTTTTACGATATTGAATTCGCCATCTTCATGCTGTACCAGATACAAACTACCTTCGTTAAGCTTGATATCCTTGATCTCCATTTTGCCATTGATGATCGTCCAGATATCAAACCCCAGAAAGATATCCTGGACGTCTACGATTGTGTCCTTTTTCTCCTTGGTTTCGTAGACCTTTACATTCTCCAGATCAATAGAGATGTAAGGAAAAGTTTCGAAAGGGGAGATGTGCGATCCGGTAATTTCAATCATCCCGGTGAAATCTTTATTAAGGTCTTCAATAAGATGCTGCACCACTTCGTCTTGTTTCCAATAGAGAACGCCGATCAAAATGGTGAAAAGCAGAACCGGAAGTAGAAAAATTAGAATGAAGAAGCGTTTCCAGAAGCGTTTGCTTCGAAGCCACCGGATTACTCTCGGACGTTTTTTTGGGGTTGATATGTCGGCTTTAGCGCTGCTCAAGTTGCAACTTTAAAAATAAGGGAAATTTTGGAGGTTTGTAGATAACAAGTTCGATTCCTGTTGATTCCTCCTTGTGATTCAGGCAGAGCATCTTACTACGTGTTTCTATCTACGAGTTAGTACACGGCGAGCTAGTACCCGAATAACTCATTTAGAAAACTTTTAGGTCAAATCTACCTATAGGAAGAACAGATGATTTCGTCGGGCATGTTGGGTCCCGAGTTAAGTCATATTGCGTATAAGTACTTACGCATTGATCAGACATTGGATGGGCTATTTGTGGTGCAAGGTTAGTTGGATTCCTCGCTTCGCTCGTGATGCTTTGTAGGGGCCGTTGTACTCAACAAGAAGCCTTTACTCCTTTCAGTCGCTAATGACTTTTTTCATTTTTTCACTTATGAAGGGAAGCTTTCCAAGTTCTAAATGAAAAAGCACCAGCACTTTGTACTGAGGCTTCTTGTTGTGAGCATTGTAGGATTACTCGCTTCGCTCGTGATCCTACAACTCAAAGGTCAAAGTAAGAAGCTCGGGCTCTTCGAGCCTGTTGGCTTTTTTTGTATTAACCCTTATGACAATAAATTGCCAACGGATTAAAACAAAAAAAGCCCGACACTACGTGTCGAGCTTCTTACTCTCTGTGGGCGATGTAGGATTCGAACCTACGACCCCCTGCTTGTAAGGCAGGAAAATTTAATTTGTGTTTTCTTGTCGATTCTTCTCTTTTCTTTGATAACACAACATAATAGAGGATTTCACGTACTATTTAATACGCGCCAGTTTGTTGTTGGTTATCTGAAAATGTGTAAACCAATGTGTAAACCGGAATTATGGCTAAACTAAATCACCCTAAATCGAAAATTATATTATTCACGAGTAAACGTCTCGCGGACGATAGTCATCCAATAATGTTGCGGATTACTTACCAGAGAAAGCGGAAATACTTCTCATTAAACATGTCTAGTTCTAAAACTGGATGGGACAAGGAAAAAGGAACTTTTAAGAAGAACAAAGAGAATAATATCCGTGTAGTCTACTATCAAAACCGAGCAGAGAATATTCTATTGGATATGGAGCGAGAAGATAGACCGTTCACTTTTGATCGTTTCGAACAAGCTTTCTTCAAGACTGCTACATCCGTTACCATGTTTGGATATCTGGAAAGCTTGATTCAGGATTTGAAGGATAAGAACAAGCATGGGACAGCCTATGTTTATAGAGACGCATACCATGCCCTCAAACGATTTCGGAAAGAGAAGGACCTAAGTTTTTACGATCTGGATTATTCCATGTTGATACGGTTGGAGAAATTCCTTGCTAAGAGCAATTCCGTGAATTCTATTTCTGTTTACATGAGAACTCTTCGGGCAGCATTCAACAAGGCTATTAAAGAAGGATTGGTTTCAAAGGAGCATTATCCTTTTGAGAACTATAAGATCAAACAGGAGGAAACACCGAAGCGAGCATTAAAGCAAGATCAGATTATTGCCTTTGCAAACCATGAAACGGAGAAGGGGAGTAGGATGTGGCATTCTCAAAACTTTTTTCTGTTCAGTTACCTCACACAAGGGATGAACTTCGTAGATATCGCTAATCTAAAGTGGACCGAGAATATTATTGAAGATCGTATCCACTATATCCGCCAGAAAACGAAGAAACCTTTTTCCATTAAAATTCAGGGCAAACTAAAAGAGTTGCTAAAGTATTACAGAGAAGAATGGGGGAATGGTTCCGATTACATTTTTCCGTTGTTGGAGAATGGGTTGGCTAGTCAAACTATCAAGAATCGCTTGAAGGCAAAATTGAAAAAAGTGAACGAGGATTTAAAGCTGATTGCCGAAGCTGTGGGAATCGAAAATAATAAGAATATTACGTTCTACGTTGCCAGGCATACCTATGCTACAGTTCTGAAACGGAAAGGGGTTTCCGTCGGTTTAATAAGTGATGCACTTGGACATAAAACCGAGTCAATAACCCAAACCTATCTGGATAGCTTCGAGAATGAAGCAATGGATAAGGCTAATGAAAACTTACTGTGATTGATGAAAGGGTTCTATCGACTATGTGATAAGTATTACCGAAACCTACAAATGGGGTTTGTGAATGAACTGTCGAAGGCGGGTGATGTGATCTACGCCAAGGATTATGTTGGTTCGCAATTGATGTCAGAGGGAGCGTTGTTACCCCATTCTTCGTATTACCTAAGAGTAATATTGGAAGAATTTAAGCATGAATATAAGCTTAACGTAGAGCAAGCGGTTTCTAACACTTTGAGCAGAAAGGATGAATGTCTTGCTGACAGCCAAAAGGAACTAGATAGGTTGAAGTCAATACTCGACGAAAATTGGCTTCCAGGATTGGAAAAATCTACTTCCAAAGAAACAACAGAAGCATTACAGGAACAAGTTGGTTTGTTGAGAACACAGATAGCTAACGAAGAGAAAACCAGACAATTCTCCGATCGTGATTTAATGAAGTTTTTTCTGCGTTTTCTTGCGTTGGAGCAACTTCGCACAGATTTTGCGATTAAATATGATCCGGTTGTTACTTCGGCATTTTATACTGATTCTTCCCGTCTGTTTGAGAATCCAGGTTACCACAATATGGATAGAAATGAAACACTGGATGCTGAACCCATTGGTCAGGTGGAACAAGATGATGGACGATTACACTTCACACACAATCAAAGAATGTTGGCAGCTTATTATATGATGTTGTCCATTGGTATTGAACCGCGTAAAGCAGTAGATATTGCTCCGTTTGCGCGAATGAACCATCTGTTGTCGGGACTGCCGTTGGGTAAGATCACCAATTCTGATCTATACAAGAAGGCCAGAAAGGTGCCAAATTTATCAGGAGACAAGAAGTTGCTTCGTGATCTGTTATTAATCCGACCATATTTTGAAGACTTGGAACTGCACGATGTGATCCGGGAGATTGATAAACAAGTGCAAGAAACCAGGGACGAAATCGATTTTAGAGATAAAAATCAATAAATAACTACAATTTAGGGTCCCCCAACATTACCCCCAACCCTCTTATTTTTTCAGACTCTTTGTGAAAACTAAAACAAAGAGTAATGGAAAGAACAATCCTGATTTCCCTTGACCGGGAAGAATTTAGACAGATAATTCGTGAAGAATTAATTGCTGTACTCCAATCGTGGAAAGGTCAACAAGCTGAAACTAAGTCCAAAGGTTTTATCTCAACCAAGGAAGCAGCACGCTTCTTAAAAATCTCAATTAACACTTTATATGGAATGACCAGTAAACGGCTGATTCCATTCATTAAGAACGGCAAGAAGTTATACTTCAAAAGGGCAGACCTTATTGCGTGGTTAGAGAAAGGTCGAAAGGCGACGGTGCAAGAAATCCAGGCAGAAGAAAAATTTAAATTACAGGAAAGGGGGAACAGATGATTCGCAGATGTAAACAATGCGGCGGTTCCATCCCTCCGAGCAAAAAGCCAAACGCCATTTTTTGCCATAGAAACTGTCAAATCGGCTACAACAAGAGAAAAAAGAAATTTTATTTACAATTAGCCCAAACCAAATCTGAAATTGAGTATTTGGAGGCAGCCATTGATGAGTTTAAACAATATAAACCAAATCAGAAAAAGCTTGCACGAGAAATTTCAAATATTCAGAAGGAAATCGGCCGAGTAAAGCGTCAAGTTCGAGATTACCGAAGAGTTCTTAAGTTGAATCAATCAGATTTTGAAACCTGGTTAGAGAATCACTTGGATCAATTTGGAGCAGATTACCCTTATGAATGTCAAAATTTCAGGTCTAAAAATCGACAGCATCGAGATCGATTGATTGAGAATTTCCGAATAGGTTGTAGAAGGGACTTAAATAAAGCCACACAGCAGTACAATGACCTAAAAAATAAATTACATGCGTTAGAGGATCAACGCAAAGGCAAGGTGCCTCATCCGCGACTTGAGAAATTTGAACAGGAATTAGAGGAGCAATATGAGAAGCTTGACGAGTTAGAAACAGTTGACCCTGAGAATCTGGCACCCACTGGTAATGAAAGATTCACTTATAACAATGCACAACAAGTAAATAAGAGCTCTGCAAATATGCTTCAAGGATATTCGGGCTTAGAGATACTTGGGATGCAGTTCGATTCATTAGAACTGGACGGCGAACTAGGTAAATTTCTTGGGCAACTCGAAAGGGAGAAATGTGCTATTGCACTAACTGGTAATTCGGGAGCAGGCAAGTCGTATTTTAGCTTTGAATTAGCAGCGGCTTTTCGAAAAGTAAATCAGAAAGTAGCCTATTTTTCATTGGAATCGGGATTCAATCAAAAGTTTAAAGAACTCATCCGAAAGTATCAATTAGGAGATAATCGTTTTAAAGCTTTCGACGAAGGAGGGCTGGAAGAGGTGCGTAAAGTTGCATCGCAATTTGACGTAGTAATTGTGGATAGCTACGCCAAAATTTCTTCCAAAGCAGTTGATTTTGAAAATTTACGGCAAGATTTTCCGAACACCTATTTTGTAATTATTTTTCAGAAAACGACTTCCGGAGATATTCGTGGAGGCAGTTCCATTCTCTACAACAGTACGGCTACCATTGATATTCAAATTTCCGATCAGGGACATCGGATGGCATTTATGCAAAAAAGTAGATACGACGTTGAGAATTTTGTTTACTCCATCAACTCGAACAAAGTTCTTAAAAACGATAAGTATCCCATCAGCTGGCCTCAAATAAAGGAAAAATGGCCATTGCCTATCCATATCCAGGCATAAGCCTAATTGCTAATAAACATTACCTATACATAACCCAACTGTTGAAATGACGCATTTAGTAGGGGATTGGGAGGGTAATGTTCAGACAGCTATCAAAATGACCCAATAAGGCTGTTTGAGATTTTTTTTTTTGACCAAAAAAACTTTTACTACCGGGTGGTTTCATGAGTTTTGGTCTGATTTGGGAAATAATTTTTTTTTGTGAGGTAAAAAAAATTATCGTAGAATTGATTCAGAAACTCTAACCATAACCGCCAAAATTTCTATCAGAACACCCAAAATTCTGAAGAGCCATTTCGGCCAAATAGTGTTTCCAATTAAATAGCAAATTTGACAACCAGTCAGTTTTGCCCTTGTTCGATTTTTTAATCGAAATGCAATGTGTTTTGCGCGTTGCTACTACTGGGATTGTATTGTCAGTCCACTGAACAATTTTATAACTAAACCCAATTAGGATGAAGGAGAAATTCTACGTCGTTGTGATTGCTTTGCTCAGTTTTTTGCCAGTTGAGTCCAGGGCTCAATATATTTCCGATGCAAAATTGGTTAAGGAGGTGTCTGCCAATTACATGGGAGATGTTGATACACTGTTTGACTATACCTGTGAATTAACCGTTAATTGGTCATTGACCATACCGCTACCTGATTCTCTTGGGGGTGTTCTAATTGTTGCCGGAGACACAGTTCTTATTTCTGATGATGAACTCTATTGTGCGCGAGTTTCGTTGCAATCGGACTCGTTAACGCTTTCAGGACGGTATGTGGATTATTTAGTATCGGATTTGGAACAATTGAATTCAGATTCGCTTTTGTATGAGTTACCATTAGGGCCCGTTGAGATATCACATTGTGAGAAAGTACATATCAAGTTACTCAATCCTTCGGAGGCAATTATTGATGAATTTGAAATTGAAGTACAATGAGAAGATTAACCAATCTGCTGGGTTTTAGCCTATTTGGTTTTAGCCTGATTTTCTGTGCTACGCTTCACTCTCAGGAACTGGTTACCTGGAGTGATCTTAGAGGAGTTCAGGTAGAAAATGATTCTTTGCTGAGACAAAAGCATCGAGATGGGTACGCATCATCTCAGGCATTTACCGCTGATGAACTTCGCTCTGACTCAAATGGATACTTCCAGCTCACGGTAAATGATGAGAGATACACCAAGGTAATAGGTTTTATTAAGAAATCAGAATTAAAAACACAACCAATAACGACTGCTCACAAGATTATCTACGGAGTTACCTTTAATAATTACAACAATACGTATGATTATCGCGAGGGGTCGAACTCGGGTGAACTTATTGGTAGTACGGATGATACAGGAGACACTCTTAAAATTGAACGTATTGAAGATACAGTATACTATTATGAGAATGGCACCTTGCTAAGAGAGGTTACCGTTACCATCGACGATGATTGGGTGATAGCCGTTTTATTTGATGATCAGGATGGGTCAAGTCAGGGGAACTCGATTGAAAATGTCAAGAGTAATTTTGGTGTTAAGAGATTATACTCGCAAGCAGACGTGACTCACGACAACAACCTTGATTCTCTGGGAGGCATTGACGTAACTGCTTTGGGAGGAATAGGTACGTACAGTTATTCATGGAGCAACGGAGAAACCACACAGGACATTGATTCTTTGTCAATCGGGTCTTACGTGGATAGTATTTTCGATGACACCGATACAGTTGTAAAAACCTACTATATATGGCAAAAGCAAAATGTTGAATGGGCCTCTTCAATTGGGGTGATTTTTAACGGGGACAGTAGTCGAATTACGTCAAAATGTGCAGGGAATACCTGGGGCGAATCCAGAGCAGTGTCCGCTAATTTTTTAGATACCCTATTGGATGGCGAAATCGAGTATGTTATTGAGGACGCGATCAGCAACAGAGCCTTGGGGTGGGTTCCCGAAGATGTGAATCTGGACGATGCAGATATAAATGATATACTTTTTGGATGGTACTTTACCACGGGTTATGATATCTGGGGCAGGGAGTCTGGGTCAATTAATCTGGTTTGTGACGGGTATCTCTACAATGTAGGGGACACCTTGAAACTTACCCGCATTGATACGGTTATCACATATTATTTGAACGGTGTTCCCATGCGTCAAACAACGTGCGACCCTGGTGAAAGATGGAAAGTGGCCGCTTTTTTCAAGAATACCCAGGAAAATGAGTATTTCGAAGATGTGGTTGTTTCCTTTCATGATAAATTTCTTTACAGTTCACATACCACCACTCAAATTGACGGTGTTAATGCTACTGGAGCGGTTGATTTAACCGTTGGTGGAGGGGTTCCTCCTTATACCTACAACTGGAGCAATACAGCTACAACTCAGGATATTTCAGGACTCAGTGAAGGTACTTATTCAGTCATCGTTTATGATGCGGACTCCTCATTTATACTGTACGACACCATACTGGTATGGAGTAGGGATACGGTGTCCTGGGTTCACTACAAAGGCGTATTCCTTGAGGGAACCTATGATAATCAGATTCGTTGCCCATTTCAGTTGAACGATTGGAGTTATTCTACTGCCAGAACATCCAATTATCTTGACACCAATGAGAACGGAGAGTTTTATTTTAAGGTAGAAGATGCGCTAACTATAAGGTCTATTGGTTTCGTTCCTGAATCTGCTGGTCTTGAGTCCGGAATAAATGATCAAATCTACAGCTTGTATACATACAGTACCAAACGTGTGTATGATCGCGAGCTAGGAACCAATAAGCAGATATACAGGGATTTGGTGGCGAATCAGGTACTCCGAATAAGACGTGTAGATTCCGTACTTAGCTTTTATGTGGACGATGATTTAATGAGAAGGGTAATAGTTCATCCTACAGAACGATGGTATGTAGCTGCCAACTTCTTTGGTAAATACGCGAATGAATATTATAAGAATGTATACTGTACGTTCGAAAACGAATCTCTTTATGCTGATTATCAGGCAACGGACATTACAACGGTTCAGGGAACAGGCAGCGCTAGTGTTACTGCTTATGGCGGTGCTCCAACTTACGGATATCTATGGTCAACCGGAGACACAACCGCAACGGTAGATAGTTTATCTGTAGGTTTACATCATGTATCAATTTTTGACACCAATTCAGACACAGTTCATTATTCAATTCCCATTCATGAGATTGAGTATGCCACTTGGGATTCGATCATAAATGTTACCGTTGGTGGAACGGACGATGAAATCTTATACAGTGGTTCTTCCATTAGTGACCCAATAGATGCACAAGGGAGATCCATTCAAGAGCTTGAGCAAAATGAAGATGGGGAATTTGAATTTACTGTTTATGGACAAGGATATAACTATTTTCTTGGTTTTGTGGAAGACTCCACTACACTTCCGGTAGCCTCCAGCAAATGGGCTGCTGCATTCGAAGCCAGAGGGGGGAATGATCTGAGGTATTTTTCAGATACTGAAGGGAGCTGGAAAAGGATAACCTTAGACAACCCTGCAAATGGAGATGTCTATAAAATAGCCAGATACGATTCTGTTGTTTACTTTTTTCTTAATGATGAACTCATGGTCAAGAAAACGGTTCAACCCAATGGAAAATGGCTTGTGGTTGGAGCATTTGATGACACAGGGGCAAATGACGAATTGAAAAATGTCAACGTCTCCTTCGTCAACCCCACAGGTAAATTTTACAAAAAGAAGTCTTACGCTCGTTTGCGGAAAAAGCTGGACGGAGGTCATTTCCTGGTACAAGACGGCACCCTTCGTTTCCAGTACGATGAACAGTACGTAGATCAGGACAACGATTTGACCTATTACATCTACAACGATTACAATGAATTGATTACAGCAGTATCCGCAGTAGCAGTAGACCCCGATTATGGAGATAACCGGATTGACATTGATCTGAGCTGTGATGGAGTGGGACTGAATTCCGGCTTCTACACTTTGGAAGTGGTCAATGAGAAAAACGAAAAACTCTACCTGCGATTCAGGAACGAGAAAAACTATATCTGCACCGAAGCACCGGGAACCATCCCGCCAAAATAGAGGATTATGAAAAAAGGAATTATCGCAGTACTTGTTGTGGCCCTTGCGGCAGTTTTAGTGTATGGGTTCTCTTTCAATACCCAGCCCAAACAAGCCTATATAGACAATTTGAAGCTCTATGGCGAGTTTGAGCTCACCAAAGAACTCAACCGAAGCATTGTGACCATTGAGCAACAACGCAAAGCTGGTTTAGACAGTGTGGAGGTGGAACTGAAAATGCTCTCCCGGCAGATTGAGATGAACGAAGGTTCAGACGAGAATCAAATCCGCCTGTTCCGCTACAAACAATCCGAGTACCAGATGAAAAACCAACAGATGAATGAAGAGTTGGAAAAGCTGAACAACGATTACAACAACAAGATCTGGACACGCCTGAATGATTATGTATCCGAGTACGGTAAACAAAACGGTTATCAGATCCTGTTTGGAGGGATGGGAGAAGGCACGGTGATGTACTGCGATTCTACCATCGATATTACCTCCGAGGTACTCAACTATGTGAATGAAAAATACAATGGCAATGGCTAAGGGGGGATGGTACATAGCACTTCTGGTACTGTTGGGGGCCTGTTCTGCAGGCTCCTTGGAACCCACAGCCTATAGAAGTTGGGTGGAGAACGCCGCCAATGGTCTGAAGAAAGTTCAAACCATAGGGGATTATGAGTTTTCCCTGCAATACAAACCGGTAGACTATGTGGCACTGGTGGAATCCAGGAACCCAAATATTACAAAGCAACAAGTACAACAAAAGCAAGAAGAGTTGAAAGACTTTCAGTACTACAACCTAAGGATTAAAACCAACGTGGGGACAGAGCTGTTGGCCTCCAACATTACCCAGGAAGACGAGTACTATGGACGGTTGAACTACTTCGTTACCTATGCCCAGGATGACATCCAACTCTACCAGGGAAAAGACACCATTGCCTGCGGACTGTATTTGTTTGAGAGAAACTACGGCCTTGCGCCTTACAACAACATTGTGATCGGTTTTAAAAGCAACGACACCCAGACAGAAAAGACCATTGTCTTCAACGACCGGGTACTGGGAACAGGACCTGTGAAGTTCAAGATCAGAAAAGAAGATTTAGCCAACATACCCCAGCTCAAAACCAACTAAGATGAGATTAAGTTTATTCAGAGGAACATTTGGAAAAGCATTAGCCTTAACGCTAGTATTCAGTCTAGGGGCTACCTTATGGCCCACCCAAAGTTATGCACTAACAGGCGGTCCCTCACAACCGGAAGTAGAAAGTTTTGAGCCGATAGGTACCACGCAGATGGTAGACCTTTACTCAGGTGATTTCAATTATAACATCCCGCTAATGACCGTTCCTGGCCCCAATGGGGGTTACCCGATCAACCTGGCTTACCATGCAGGCATTGGAATGGAACAACAGGCTTCATGGGTTGGACTGGGATGGAACATCAACCCGGGGGCCATCACCAGAGCCATGCGAGGACTGCCGGATGATTTTAATGGGGATGATGTGGTGCATGAGACGTATATGAAGCCTGATATTACGGCTGGTATTGGTATGGAGGGTATTGACATAGGCACTTCAGAGGCTGCCGCTTCGATTGGTTTAGGTGAGTTGTTCGGTTTCGATTTAGGTCACTTAACCGCTAGTACATATACAAGTCTATCCATGAGCCCAACGATTTACTACAATAACTATCGTGGAATTGGGCAACGAATGTCATTGTCAAAATCAACAAAAAAAACACTTACACATGAAATGGCTTCAAATATTTTGTCATCAAAATCCATCACCTCTGGTTGGACGGTGAGTTTTGATTCCCAAAAAGGAATGGGGTTCTCTCCATCGTTAAGTTCCAGTAGTCGGGTTGGAAAGAAAGCAAAAAGTTTTAATGGTTCAATAAGTTTTAACTCCAGACAGGGATTGGTTGGATTATCACTATCCAAAGATATGACCCGATATGCTTCCGCGAGCAAGGTAGCGCATACAAAACTCACCAGTGCGATTGGTGCAGGCGTAAGTTTTGCCAATTCTACATACGTGCCCCAGGTTAATTACCCCATGCGAGGCATCTCAATGAACCTGAAACTACAATTTGGAGAAGAAAATGCAGGAAACTTTAATCCATCTGTATCCATTCCAATAGAGTACTCAGACAACAGAATTCCCGCAGATAAAAGAACGAGAAGTTTTGATGCTTATGGTTATTTACATACACAAGACGCCAGCACTTCAAACGATGACAGGAATATGTTTGACTTTAACAGGGAGAAGGACGCTGCTATTAGTAGGCGAACGCCGTCCATGTACATGCCAGTATCTACGCATGATGTGTTTCAGATTCAGGGGCAAGGTACAGGAGGGGTATTCAGACCTTTTAGGAATGATGTTGGCAGATACTATGACCCCACCACTACAAGTAACAGTACTGCGGTAAATTTAGGACTTGAATTTGGAGCCGGAGGAGGAAGTTGGAAATTTGGTGTTGACGTAGGAGTTGGCTATACAAATAGTTACTCCGGCAAATGGAAAAACAACGTAAAGGAAATCGTGCACATGGTGGCGCAGCAATATGCCAGCGAGTCTCCCCTTAGCGAATCGTATTACATGAAGTCCAATGGAGAATTAACAGCCAAGCCACTTTCGTATATGAATAACATTGGGGGTACACAGCCCATTTCCATGGACTTGAAAAGTGTTATGGGCGATTTTTCACCTGTTCCAAGAGTCAGGAAAACATATCATGGAGGGGGTAATGATACACTTGCGGCTTTCAATGATCGAGTGATAAAAAATCAGATGATCTCCTACAGAACCAAAGGGGAAATTCAAAACACTTTGGACTATAGTATACCCAAAGTAGGGTTAATATATGATGCTAATCAGTTTCCATGGGACGCAGATTCAGTGGTTCTTGATGGAATAACTACAGGAGAAAACCATCACATTCATGAGGTTTCAGTGCTTAATACGGATGGTTCCAGATACGTATATGGACTTCCGGCTTACAATCATTTACACGAGGATTATGTTTTTGCGATTGAAGGCACGGGTGGGGATTATACCGATAATCCTACCAAGTCATATACTCCGAGTGAGGATTGTATTATCAAAAATGGTAATGGGCAAGATCATTTTTACAACAAGACCAGCATGCCGCCTTATGCACATTCCTATATGCTAACGGGTGTCTTCTCTAACGACTACGTCGACCTCACTGGAAATGGGCCTTCCACAGATGACCTGGGATACTACACCAAGTTCAATTATGTTGATCCATATGCTTTAGGTGATTATCAATGGAGGATGCCATATGCAGCGAATCAGGCAAACTACATGAAAGGAGCCTACTCGAATGATCAAGATGACAAGGTTTCATTTAGTTATGGGAAAAAAGACATCTATTACGTTCATTCCATTGAGACCAAAACGCACATTGCTATGTTCGAATTGGGTAACAGGGAAGACGGAAAAGGAGCAAGTGGTACACATAATGAGAATGGCAGTGGACATAAAAAACTAAAGTACTTACGTAGCATTACGCTTTACAGTAAGAATGACCTGAATACTCCGATTAAGAAAGTTCATTTTTCTTATGATTACTCATTATGTCAGGGGGTTCCGAATAATGATGGAACCGCACCATCTGGTGCTGATACCGATTACATAGAAAGTAACGAAGACGGTAAACTAACACTTAAGAAAGTATTCTTCACATATCTTGGAAATGAAAAGGGAAGACTTAGTCCTTTTGAGTTTGATTATGATGCCAGCAATTCCCTAAGAAATCCCGATTACAGCGAACGAAAAATGGATCGTTGGGGCAATTATCAACATGAACATTTATATGATTCTTTATTCGTAGCCAACAGTGTAAACCCTTACACATTTCAGGGTACTGACAGTACAAGGAATGATCGTGCCTCAGCCTGGTGCCTAAGAACCATTTCATTGCCTTCGGGCGGAGATATCAATATTGAGTACGAGTCCGATGACTATGGCTTTGTACAGGACAGAAGGGCCATGCAGATGTATGAAATCTTAGGTTTTCAGAACGTAGGCGAAGGTGTTTATGTCGACTCGGCGGCCTGTGTAAATGGTGTTACGGATCAGATTCGAAAGAACAACAGACGGGTGTATTTTACCATTCCCGATGGACGAGGTACCGTTGATGATATTTTAGAAGGGTTGGCTGGAGAACGATCCGTTTATTTCAAAACCTGGCAGCGGCTCAAACGCGAGCCCGCATCAATTGGTGCAGGTGATTGGGCTTACGATTACGTTGACGGTTATTGTGAACTGACTGGTGAATCGGGTTCGATCTCTTCTACAATTGGTTATTTCGAGATTGAAAAAGATCGCTATGGAACAGGTGATATTTATGGTATTCACCCTTTCCGAATGGCTGGCTGGCAGTACATCAGATACTCCCGTCCGGATTTATTTCCACCCAGCAATGAACCTGGAGGAGACATTGCGTCATTTATCACCGTAGTTCCTAACATTGTTTCGGAGGCCATAGGTATGATTACAGGATATTATAATAAAGCCGCCGCACTGGGTTATTCAAAAAGACTTCAAATAGAAGGGGTGTCTGATAATTCCGAGCCCACACAACCTTCCTATGTACGATTGAATAGCCCGAACTACCTCAAGTATGGTGGAGGGTGCCGTGTGAGTAAAATTACTATGACTGATAATTGGGATGAAGTAGAAGGAATTGCTTCCTCCTATGGGCAGGAATATGTCTATCAGAACCCAGATGGAACCAGTTCCGGCGTTGCAGACTATGAGCCATTGGTAGGTGGAGAAGAAAACCCTTTTAGAAAACCGGTTTGGTACAATGGTAATGAGGCACGTATTGCTTTAAAAAATGAGGACGCTTTTGTTGAAGAGCCTTATGGAGAGAGTTATTTTCCAGCGGCAAACGTAGGATACTCTCGTGTAGAGGTGAGAAGTCTGAAGACTGATCCCGACGTCACAACTGCTCACGACGGAGTCGTGGTAAACGAGTTTTACACCAGTAAAGATTTTCCTACAGTCGTGAAAAATGGAGAGTTGGAACATGCTGGATTTAACCTGCCTTCAATAATTCCTTTTATCGGTGGAATTAGCATCACTAGTAATGGTTATTCACAAGGTTATACCATTGAATTGAATGACATGAGCGGTAAGCCTAAAATGGTAAGTACCTATAAGTATTGTGAAGACTGTGATTTCACGGAAAACCCAGTATCGCAGACAGAGTATACCTACCATACCCAGCCGCATTCCTCAAAGGTATTGCGTAACGATGTTTTAGTATTGGAAGCAGATGGTCAGGTAAGCCGTAAAATATTGGGAATGAACCACGACTTCGTGATGGATGAGCGACAGCATAGTACCAATACATTTCATGTCGGAGGGGCTGCAAACGTAGACGGTTTTGGACCAAGCTTTGTTGCAACCTTACTACCAGAATTGGAACTGCATCATTCCATGTTCCGCTCTATTGGTTCTACCAAAGTCATTTATCGAACGGGGATTTTAAAGGAGGTTCGAAACTACACCGATGGGGCGACCATTAAAACCAATAACCTGCTCTACGATGAAGTTACCGGGAGTCCGTTATTGACATCCGTAACCAACGAGTTCAAAGAACCGGTATACACTTATTCTTTCCCGGCACATTGGAATTACGAAGGTATGAACGGAGCGTGGAAAAACTTAGGTGCTCAGTTTACATTGGGTACTTATGATTCCGGATCTGGCGGATTTCCTATTGTGGCTACAAACGTTACTGAAGATTCTCTGTTCTTTCCGGGTGATGTGTTACAGATTTACGATAGTGGAGATTCCAGGTATGAAATCTACTACGTTACAGATACCTCAAGCACCCTGGTGTTTCTTGAAGATGAAGACGGGGTTGATCCTGGAAGTTCGTTGAGCGGAGATAGTGGTAAGATCATTCGTTCAGGTAGGAGAAATCACCTAACGACCAATTCGGGAACGATAGTATCACTAAGTAATCCCATTTTAAATGGAACTACTATACCAGAATATTTCAAGCTTTTCAATGAAGAAGCCTCTGATAGGGCAATGTCATATACCTCTTTTAATATAAGCGGGGAAGATGATTGTGGCACAAATTATACCAACATAGTTACACAGCGCGCGAGCAGCTGGGGGTATGATACGAATCTGGTATATGAGGTGGTACATTTTGAATCGGGAGATTGTGTAAGCCACATGACTATCGAAGATGCTGAAGGGTTTGATCTGGCGGCTAGTTATGAGTTTGATTTACTTACCTATGGCCAGACTGCCACTGTTCCTTATGAAATTGGAAACATTGAAATTGTGAACACTTTAGCCAGCAGTTCGGAATTCGGAGAGAGATATAATTGCGTGTGGATTGATACAGTTGGTTGTTTCGATGCTTGCCCCGCACCAATTTTGGTGCTCCATGCAGACGCAACGGAATTTTCCGACACCTCGTGGACGTATAATTATGCAGATGTAGGTTCTCCCCAAATTCGCCCGGTTGGAGTGGCTAGTGAAGACCTGGATTACGGAAACGGAGTAAATGAATATCGTTATGGGCAAAAAGGCATCTGGCGCGCCAGCAGGCAAAGCGTGTATTTGATCGATCGATTGCAAACCAATAGCGGGACACACAAAACCAAAGTGGATTTAGACGGAGAATATGATTCCTTCCAGAAATTCAAATGGGACAATCCGGATGATAGCTTTGACAACGACAACTGGGAATGGACCACAGAGATCACCAGATACAGTCCTTACGGATTTGAGTTGGAGAACAGGGATCGACTAGACATTTATTCAGGAGAAATGTATGGCTATGACAACAGCGTGGTAACCATGGTTGGGTCCAATTCTAAATATCACGAGATGGCTTTTGATGGATTTGAAGATTATACCGGAACCAGCGTTGTTGGAAATCATGGGCATTTTGAGTGGAAAGAGGCCGGCGGCAACATCACCTTAAGCAACGCACAAGCTCATTCGGGAGAGTATAGTGTGGAAGTTCCAACAGCCACAACCATTCGTCATAGTTCTACCAGTCCTAACGACAATAATTTTATTATGCCCGAAGCAGGGAAAAGTTACGTTGCCACTGCATGGATTTACACCGGAGATGGCGGAGATGCAACCTTACAGGTCTATGATGGAACCACCAATACCACCAAGTCAACCACCGCATCCAATAACATTACCATCGATGGATGGACAAGGGTGCAGGTAGAAGTAGACTCCCTTGATCAGGGAATGTCAGGTGTGGTTCAGGTAGATGTCATCAATAACTCCGGAACCACGATATATGTAGATGATATTCGTTTTCAGCCAAAAGTTGGGGCTATGAAAACGTTTGTCTATGATCCTGCAACGCTCTGGCTGATTGCCGAACAAGACAATTTCGGGTTTACTACCTATTACCACTACGATGAAGAAGGTACTCTGGTACAAGTAAATCAGGAAACCCAGCGAGGGATTATCACATTATCCACCTCCAGACAGAATACCAAACAAACACCATAAATTATTTATCAATAACCAAAACTATTACACCATGAAAATCGTCAGTACCATTATGTTATTGTTTGCAGTAGTTGCTGTAAACGCCCAAATTGTCTTCGAGCAAGACCTGTATACCAATTCAAACAAAGGAGATATCCATCTGGAAGATGTTATTGTCTCCCAGACCAATAACGCCACCGACATTATCTCAACCGGTTACCACATCGAGAATCAGGGAGTGAACGACTCTACCTGTTGGGCCATACTGAGCAGTATTGATAGCTCAGGCACCGGACAATTTCACAAAAGGTATCAGGAAGTTGATGGGTCATCTAATCCTTACAATACGAAAGCTTACGATGTAGAAGAGTACAATGGGGGCTACATTATGGTAGGCTCTGTGCAGGATAGCCCGCACCACGGAACTTCCGTTACCGGAGGTGGAGACCTGTTCATCTTGAAAGTGAACAGTTCGGGAACGTTGGTGACCTCTAAAAGGATCGACATGGGAGGACTGGAAGAAGCCATTGCCATTGCGCCAAAAAAGGCCAATCAGGCAGACTTTGTAATCTGTGGCTACTCCGATCGTGGTTCTTCAACAAGAGAAGCCCTGGTATTAGAGATAGATGCCAATTTAAATGTAAACTGGATCAAAAGAATTGATCTGAGGTTGGCCAGCCCGGATCCGGAGATTGTTAATCTGTATGATATTGTGGCAGATTCTAATAATGTTTGGTCTGTAGGAAGTATCTCTACGGTGTCTGCCGTTAATACAGATGGATTGATTCTAAAACTGGATGGCAATGGAAACTACCAGAACGCCTATAATTTTTCACACCAGAGTGGAACCTATGAGAAATTCTTCGGGGTGGAAAACGACGGTAGTGATTTGTCCATTTCAGGGGTTCATACAAAGTTCCAGTTTCCAGGAGGGTTTGTAAGCCACGCCACAGCGCACCAATACAACAAGGCCGGTAATTCGATGACCAAAAATGTTCAGCTTAGAATTACCCAATCAGGAGGAGGGTTTAAAAACACTGCCGGCTATGATATAAAACCTTATGACGTGAGTGGCACCAAGGGTTATTTTGTGGTAGGACAAGCCACACCGTCATCTGGTTCTAAGCACGGTTTCTTGTATGAATTAGACAATAATTACAACGCTGTTCGACAAGCACATTATACTTCATCGGGAGAGGTGCGAATGAACTCGCTGGATGTCTTCCAATCCAGCAATGCCTTTACCACACCGGCTGGATACCGGGCAACCAGCACCAGCTTTTTAATGGGTCATCAGATTAAGGCAGACATGAACGGATACACAGGATGTAACGACACGCTGGCTCCAAGTTCAGCAACGATCAATTACTCAGTAGATACGCTGTTGAAGGATACCGTGATTGTTGATTCCATTTATACTCCAATTATTCAGGTAGATACTATTTTAGATTCTCTGGTTTGCTATGACACTGTAACCATACCCACCAGTAGAAGTCAGGTTGTAAGTGCTGTTGATTTGGTGAATGTGGATTGGTCAGCGTATCCAAATCCTGTGCGTCAAGGTGGAGTGCTGAATGTTGTAACAGAGGCAGATTTCCATGTAAATCAGATCAGTCTTCTGAGTGTTACAGGGAGTTTGGTTCAACAAATAACTGTAAGAGCTCAACAAAATAAAGTTGAAATACCAATTGATCCGGAACTACCACCTGGGTTATATATTTTAAGGATATCAGGATTGCAAAACGCACAAGCATTCCAACGGGTGGTCAAACTCCAAATTACTCAATAGAACAGACCTGTAAAACCAAAACCAAAATTCAGTTATGACATTACCGAAGATCATCAAAGTGCAGAGCATTGTTTTTGCCATGCTTTTGCTGGGGACTAATGTGTTTTCCCAATCGGCATTGGAGGTTGTAAAGCAAATGAACAAAAGCTATGCAAGTTTCAGCAGCTACCAAATGGAGGTAAAAATGAATGTTCGTTCAAAAGATGGTGCCTCGGTAATGTCGTATACTGGAAAAGCCTTAAAGCAGGGCACAAGCATGTATACTGAGATCATGAACCGGAAAATTCTTGTGAACGACCGGTACATGGTAGCGGTAGACCAAACACAAGGATTGATTGTTTTTGGAGAGAAGCCAAAAGATCAGACCCAACAAAGCCAAAGTGATCCGACCGCTATGATTGAACAGCTTTTTGAGAACACCAAAGAGCAAATGGAATTTGAAGGAAATGACAAACAATTCTATCGGGTTAAAGTGGTTCTTGAAGATCACCCGACATACGCCCATGCGGAGTTGAAAATCAGAAAAAGTGATTATGCCCTGGTTTCATTTGCCTATCAGGTAAAAAAAGGTGTGGAAATAGGTTACCACCGACTAGAGGTGCGCTATGACAACATTAAGCTCAACCAGAAATTGAGTAGCAAGTTGTTTTCAGAGAAACAGTTTGTTTCAGTAAGTGAAAAGAAAGTAACCCCTACCAAAGCGTACTCCAAATACAAAGTAATTGACCAACGTCAGGAGCAACTAACCCATTAAATCTCTAACCATGAACCGAATAATACAATTACTTACATGCCTTGCCTGGTTGTTGCCCTCAGTGATGTTGGCAGGTACAGAGGTAGAAGTCAAAGGGCTGGAAGGTGCTTCGATTGATGGGGGTAGTATTCTGGTGCAAGATCAGTGGTACAGTTATATGTACAACACCCCCGGATATACAAACCGGTTCTGTTTGTTGGACAAGAAAGTAGGAGTAAAGTTCTGGATTGACCGGGATATGCTGGGAGCATACTCCAGCAGTTGGGAGTTGGATGTGAGTTATGACATCAGTTTGAAAAAGGAAGACGGCACCACTTTAAACCTGACTTCCGAAACACTGGAAATTGCTTTTGATCCGGTGGCAGGTGCTACCTATAACGACATTGTGCTAAAGGAGTATACCGGATATCTATGGGCGAACATTACCAATATCCAAATTACCGCAGCCGGCATAGCCGATGCTCCTGCGGGCGTGCATTTTGATGGTATTGTTACCGTAGAGCGGTTTTACGATCTGGATGCCAGTGAGGTGCCCATCATGAAGCGACAGGAACTGAGTTCCACCCATGAACTGGATCTTAGGTGGAACTATATTGAAGGTGCCGAAAGCTATGATCTGGAATGGGTATTTGTTGATCTTCCCGATGAGTTGTTTTCAGGAGCCCATGCTTTTAGTTTTAAAAATGCCACACGAATCAATGTGCCTACCAACCATTACGACTTATCCATGGCCTTTCCACGGGGGATTGTGGTATTCAGAGTTCGGGGAAGAGGATACGATTGCAGTGGGAATTTAATTCTTGGAACCTGGAGTTACGATCCGACACCGGGGACAACCACAGATGAAATTCCGTCGTTGGGACTTGGAGCCGTGCCTCCCAAATGGGAATGGGATGGCATTGAACTGGATAAGAACTGGCAATACCAGGTTGCATACAGTGAAGACGGCAAACGCAAAGAAGCCATTTCATTTTTTGATGGAAGCTTGAGAAACCGGCAAAGCATCACCGTGCTCAATACCGATGATCACGCCATTGCCGGACAATCCATTTACGACTATTTAGGGAGACCCGCGTTACAAGTATTACCTGCGCCAATGATCAATGAAGGGATTCGGTTTTACGATAGTTTATCGATGTCTGATACCAACGTTTATCACTACCGGAATTTTGATTTGAACACCAATGTTAACGCTCCTCAATTAATTGACACAACTGATAGTAAAGGTGCCGGATATTATTACTCAGGAGCCAATAGTTCCCCATTCGGTCATTTAGGAGATTACACCCCAACGGCCAACGGGAAGCCATTTACACGTGTAAGGTACATGAACGATGGTACAGGACGTATCAGAAAGCAGAGTGGAGTAGGAAACACTTTGGGCGTAGGTGGCGATCATGAGGTGGAATATTTTTATGGAGCACCTTCCGGACAGGCCGAACTAGACCGTTTATTTGGAAGCGAGGTCGGTTTTGTGCAACAGTACAAAAAGAACATGGTGATAGATCCCAATGGACAAACTTCGGTGAGTTATGTCGATCAGAACGGGCGAACCATTGCTACGGCGCTAGCGGGGGATGCCCCCACCAATCTGGAAGAAATAGACACGCGACCAGATGATTTTGACACCATTACCAGCGATCTGACCGATTTCAATATTCTTAGTCAGGACGGAAGATGCATAACGGTGAGCAATACTTTTCTGGTGAGTGCAACAGGCTATTATGACTTTGAGTATGGCCTGGACTCCACAGAGCATCCGGCATGTTACGGAGATGTGGATTGTGTGTACGACATCACCTTTGGCTTGCAAGATGAATCCGGAAACTTCCTGACGGATACCGCGGGAAATCAATCCGGGAATACCTTTTCCGATAAGGAATTCGTCGCACAAAACAGCAGGGTGTTCAACCTGACCCCTGGAGCGTATACCGTTACTAAAAAACTTTGCATTACTGATGAGCAACTGGATAGTGTTTATCAGGATTTTTATGACAATGCACCATTGGATGCCGCCTGCGGATTGACACGTCCTGATTCCATTAGTGGTACTCCCTGTAACCCATCCTGTCAGGAGATTTGCGATAGCACCTACATCCGATACAATTTTGATGGGAACTACGAATACATGAACGCGGCGCAGGATGTTCAATGTGTAGTGACGGACTACAATTCCAGTAGTTACCCGGCTGATTGGACCTATGCCTCTGGCAATTCCTCCGATTCCTCGCTGGCAAGAGTAGTGCTTGATCTGATCGATCAATGTATGTTGGATTGTACAGACGATACCTCCGGATACATCCCCAGTGAATGTGAGATCCGTGCAGAGATCATGGAAATTGACATGACCCCTGGAGGCCAGTATTTTGACAATGCCCCTTTCGAGGACAGTACCAGTTATGATGAAAATGAGTGGCTCGAAGATAATTTGGGAACCAATCCTTCATCACTTAGTGGCTCACCGTGGCCTTCAAGTTATACTACGTGGGATGAAGTGCGCGATAATTGGGACGATGCGTGGGCTAATTTCATGGCAGAACAACATCCTGAGCGTTGCATTTACGACCATTTCTGTCCCGGAGAGTGCAGAAGCGGCGATGACCCCGATAATTACTATACCTATCTGTTTACAGAAGCCCCTTTAGATCCGGCCCCCAATGATACGACCCAGTGGGTATTTAACCCATTAAAAATATCACCGCAACGCGATAGCACCAACACACCGGGCACCTACCAGCCCTATTCCAATTACACCGATGTATTAAGTACCGATTATCCCGATGCTCCAGCTGCCGGAAGCGGAAATGGATTTGCAGACCCCTGGTTTACTTCCGGGGCCTGCCATGCAGATTTGAAAGACACCTTGATTAGCTATTTGGAGTGTTATCTGGTAGACCCCAATGATTCCACCAAAAAATACAGCCTTTGGTATGTGATGAATGATCCGGATACCATTGCACGAGGCGGAACACATAGCTATTCCGGAAGTGTAGATACCAATATCGTTGACATCTTCGAAAACCTACACGGAGATGGTGGAAGTATAACCGGTTTGATTGGTTCAGGAACGGACCAAATCAGTGAATTTGAATTCTTCAGATCCGCCTACAACTTTTACCGCAACCTGGTACTTTACGAAGATTATGTGAACAACGTGTGCGACAGTTCCACCTGTCTGGATACCAATGGCTGTTGGCTGGCGCATGACGGGTATGGTTTTACAGCAGATGGCTTTCAGGTGCGTTATCAGCAAAACCAGGTATTTGAGGCTTTTTTAAATGGAGATCCGCAGGATTATGCAGAAAACGAGCAGGACACTACCTGCTGGGATCAGTGTGCCCAAAAAGCAGAATACTGGTCGCAGCAACTGGCCGATGGAGGATGCATTGATTCTTCAGACATCAACATTGTAGACAGTTTATTCTACGAGGTGTGCTTGATTGCCTGCGATTCATTGGGCTTTCCTTCTTCTTTGGGAGACAGCGGAACAGTAGCAGTAGTTTACGGCGGGCAGAATTTTTATACCTATACAGACGTGGCAGATTATTATGCCACACAATGTACAGGATGCGCCGGAAGTTGTGATAGCATCCTGTTCCCGGCCCCGGAATTTGATCAGGAGGTTTGCGCTTGTGGTAAAATAATAGACTTTGTAGAAGGTTATTTTGAGCAGGACAGCATTATCGGAGGGGATGTCTATGATCCCCTCACCGAAATAATAAACGCAGGGGGCGATACAGCCGATTTCCATGCCGATCTGGATGAACTGCTCTCGGACGACGAAAGCGCAGCAAATTTCAACCTGGAGTTGCTGGAAAACTGGTTGGCTGATTGTGAAACCGGAAGTGCCTTTTCAGACACTTTAATGGAGGCGTTCAAATGCGATACCGTGCCCGATACGGGAGATACCATTTCCATTGCAGGATTCATTGAAGACTGCGGAGAAGCATTGGACGCACTGGCCAACTACAACCTGTTTATGGCTTATGAGCAGCAGTTGGATTCAGCTGCTACAGCTTTTTTGGAAGATTACAAATACACCTGTTTAGATGGGATTGAACACCGGGAGCATTTTACCATGACCTACGTGCTCAGCGAATACCATTATACCCTGTACTTCTATGATCAGGCAGACAATTTAATCAAGACAGTACCTCCCTCGGGGGTCTTCCAAAAAGATCCGGCAGGGTCTACCGTTTTGCACAGCAGTTTTCTTGCAGGTGCTGAGTTAGATACCACCGATTGGTTCCGAAAAGACACTACAGATGGCAAGTACCTGCATCCCGATCATGTGATGATTACCAACTACAAGTACAATTCGCTTCAGAAACTCATCGAGCAAACCACCCCCGATGGTGGAACCAGCCATTTCTGGTACGATGCCCTCGACAGGATTGTGCTCTCCAGAAATGCCAAACAACTCGGAGACAGCACCTTTAGTTATACCCTGTACGACGAGTTAGGCCGTGTTGTAGAAAGCGGAGAAGTGAAGAAATCCACCAACACCTATACCTATGAGCAACTGGTAGATACCGCAAGGACCACCGACATTTTTACCAGTCCGACCGACAATACCCTGTACAATTTTATCAATGGCGGAGAAAAAACAGAGGTCAGTTGTACCTACTACGACGCTCCATTGAGCACCACCACAGACGGCTATTTTGACAACGGGCAACAATTCTTAAGAACCCGTATTGCTACGGTAACCTACGAAGAGGTAGATGATGGGGATTCACTTACCTACAACACCGCATCTCATTATACCTATGATATCCATGGCAATGTAGATGTACTCATACAGGAAAACTCCGATTTAGAGGATTTGGATCAACACTTAAAGACGATGACCTACGAGTATGATTTGATCAGCGGAAATGTAAACCAGGTAAATTACCAGGCCGGCAAATACGATGAGTTCTACCACCGCTACTGCTATGACGCCGACAATCGTATTACCGAAGTATTCACCTCCCGCGATGGAAGCCTATGGGAAAGAGATGAAAAACAACTGTATTACGCCCACGGCCCACTGGCCAGAAAAGAAATCGGGGACATGCAGGTACAGGCCTGCGATCATGTGTACAATGCCCAAGGTTGGCTGAAAACCATCAACTCCTCCACCGGGAACGAAGATCACGATGCAGGAGCAGATTCCAAAAGCGGTACCCGCAACCAGAATTTCGGGCAGGATGCCCTGGGCTTCAGTTTGCATTATTTTGACAATGACTACACCGCCATAGGCAGCGGAGCCAACGCTAATTTAACCGCCAGCTTAACCAATACCAGTTTGTTGGCAGAGACCAATGAGCTGTACAATGGAAATATTATGGCCATGGTAACAGGCATCAAAGATCAGAACGAAAGTCATATAGATGTACATGCCAATGTTTACAAATACGATCAGTTGAACCGGATCAAAGAAAGCAACGTGTACCAGCACAACACCGGCACCGACCCTTATGAAAATGCGCTGTTTGGTTCCACGAACACAAGCAACGACAGTTCCTATCATACTCAATACACCTTTGATGGCAATGGGAACATACACGGCCTTAAACGGTTTGACAACTCATCCACTCCGGTATTGATGGATCATTTTGAGTATTACTTTCAGGACACCGCAGCACATGCAGCCAAAAGGAAGGTAAACAACAAGTTGGATTATGTACGGGATCTTGCCGGAGCAGCGGTTTACAATGACATTTCGAACACGCAGGGGGTTGAGAACTACATTTACGACTCCATCGGCCAACTCATCAAAGACGTAGACGAGAACATCGATTCCATTGCCTGGGATGTTAGAAACAAAGTCCTGCGCATTGTAAGAACCGGAAGCAACGACCAGCCCGATGTAGAATTCCACTACGATGCTATGGGCCAGCGGATCTCTAAGATTGAGATACCGAGGATAAATGGTGTAATACAAGATCAAAAAGACTGGGAATACACCTACTATGTGAGAGACGCACAAGGCAACCCAATGGGTGTTTACAAACGAATCTTTGAACACATCAGCGGAAATGACTATGCAGACACACTTAAGCTGCTGGAACATCATATTTACGGATCAGACCGATCCGGACTGTCCACTTACTCCGACAGGAAAGTTACAGGAAACTTTACCGCCACGGGAACAACAACCGATGCCTATGGTGCAACCATTTTTGACACCAGTTTGGTAACCTATACTTCAGTTACAACAGACACGGCAGCACACCGTTTGGATAGTATTTGTTATCTTTATGATAGAGGGATAGGGAACAAGAACTACGAATTAAAGAATCACTTGGGCAACGTGTTATCGGTAATTACAGATCAAAGACTTGGAGTAGACGATGTTGCCGGGGGTGATTTTGAGTATTTTACTGCGGATGTGGTGAGCTATTCAGATTATTATCCATATGGTATGTTGCAACCTGGGAGGCATCAAAGTTCTGCGAATTACAGATATGGCTTTAATGGGATGGAGCGTGATGACGAAGTTAAAGGTGGAGGGAATCATTTAGACTTTGGTGCGAGGTGTTATGATAACAGGGTAGGTCGATGGTTTTCTCAAGACCCAATAATTAAAGAACATCTTTCTCCCTATAATTTTTCCTCAAATGATCCTATAGCTAGGGTTGATGTTGACGGACGTGATGATTTTTATTACTGGTATAATTATGTTAGACGTAATGGTAAAATCGTTAGTTACGAGTTTGTATGGCATCGTGTTAAAAACGACAATGCAACAAGATTGATACATCGTGAATTTAAGGATCACTATGCAGAAGAGGGAGATCCTCTGTACGCTGGTAATGGAAGACAGTATGATATTGGAATAACTGAAATCGTGGAGACAGAGAAAGATTTTAGCGATGGCTACACTATATTCCTAATAGCTTCACATGCCGATTTAGCATACGATATTAGAAAAGACTTGAGAAGTCATGGTATGCACAAAGCAGCTTATGATATTGTGCAACAACAGGGTGTAAGTATCGTTAATCGTGCGCATCAAAATTTTCGAGATGATCCCCGTGGAGGGCTTTTTCTTTTGTTTGTTGAGATGGGAATGGGAGGCGGAGCTCTCAGCGGAGCTCTTAGTACTTTAAAAAGTGGTGGATCGGCAATTAATTTGTTAACTAGGACATCCAGATTCACTAGCATGAGTCGGTATGGGATGGCTACTGTAAGGACGGGGAAAAGTACATTAGATGGATTTAAGTTAAGTGAGTCGGCCGGAAATGGGATTAGAATATTTAACAAACCTGGATCAGTTAGTAGAGCTGTAGGCAGTGGAAGATGGGCTTCCACTAAAGATTTGGTTACAGAAGGGATTAGGTATACCACATCAAGGGGAGCTACACAAGGAATAAGTAAAACATTCCAGCTAATGAGACCAGATCCAAGGTTAACTATTTCCCTTTTTGCTGGTAGCTCTTCAGTAATGCAAACTGTGGGAACCGGAATAGCGGTAACCTCCCTAGGAGGAGTTGGTCTAAGTTATGCAGCTTTTCAGGTCTCCGGAAATAAGGCAGATGATGGCTTAGATAGGCAAAGGGAAATGTTAAATGGAGGAGAGGTTACTATAGAGCTCAAACCTCTTCATGAATATTAATTATGTTATGGGTAAAGGTTGGAAGGTCATAGTTTTAATATATACTCTTGTATTTGCTGTTGTTTTTTGCACGGTACTATTTTTCCGCAATTCCTTTGAAGCAGATACACAAGATAATTTACTCCGAACATTGATCGGCGTGAGTTGTGGTGGAGCGGTGTTGGGCATTATTTTAATAATGAAGGGATTTAGAAGGTAGGGTTCAAAGGTCTTCCTCACGTTCTCACTTAGTTCCAACAATCAAAAAAACAAAATAAGACGAGTGCCCTGGCTACAGCTAGGGCATTTTGTTTTTGTTGGTTGTTTGCACACGTTGTGAGCGTTCGTCAGTCGGTGCTCTCGGTCTTTTGTTTAGATGGCACTAAAAAAATCCCTTTGCACCTTGCTGGTAAGCGGCCCTTTGGGTCGCTGCAATTTATGGTGGTACGGAAGTCAAAAAACAGGTATTTATACCGGGTGTATGAAGCTCTAAAATCCTTATATTTACTATGGCTTTGAGCCAAACGTTCTTTACAAAACACAAGGGAAGGTAAGCGGTGAAAAAATGGCTGCGCTGGTTTTTTTTTGGTGTGACTAGTGTCCATATGGGATGTTGCAACCTGGAAGACATCAAAGCTCTGAGAACTACCGTTACGGCTTTCAGGGACAGGAGAGAGATGATGAAGTGAAAGGTAGCGGAAACAGCATCAATTACACGTACAGGATGCACGATCCGAGACTGGGGAGGTTTTTTGCGGTGGATCCTATTGATGATAAGTACCCAGAATTAACCCCTTACCAATTCAGTAGTAATAGGCTTGTTGATTATGTGGAATTGGAAGGATTGGAAGGAGTTAAAGAAACAGATCATGGTAAACAGACAACGACTATCCGGGTTACTTTTGTTTACTATACTACTCAAACAGGAAAGAATGAAGAAGGGGCACTAAGTCTAGAGCAAGCCAAAAGTATCAGAGAAGGTATAATGGGAGAATTCAAGAAAGGATCTTTCCAAGATCAAAATGGCTATAATGTTTCTTTACAAATATCGCTTGAGGAAAAAACAACAAGGCGAGAAGCGCAAACGGAGGTGAGAGCAGATTTAAATGGTTCTTATCCTTCTAAGATTTTGTTAAAAAAAGTACCAATCAAAGAAGTTGCGCTTGCTGACGGGGCAGTAGGAAGAAGAAAGGGGTATTCTTTTACTGGTTTTCTTGGTGTTGCTGATTTTGAGGATACTCACAATCAAACTCATGAACTCTGGCATGATCTTTTTCATAATCACCCCAATGCTCCGGCAGAGGTTAAATATGCTATATCTCGTTTAACCGCGGAGAAGGATCATTATAATGCTGGAGGCATATGGATATACGCTAACATACCGAAGGGTATTACGAGAGAGGATTTGAATCAGAAGAACGTTAGCGATGTTCTGCGGGTGCTTCCAGAAACTGGTAATGACTTTTTAAGAAGTCAAATATGTACTGAAAATTGTGGAGGTGCTGGGCCTGTTACTAACGAAGCTGATCTTAATCTTGGAACAGAAGTTAAATTATAATATGAAAATAGTTCAAATTATTTTAATTCAATTTTTTGTGTTGAGTGGGCTTAGTCAATCATCAAGCCGTTTGCTACACGTTAAATTGGTGAATCCAGATATTAATGAGTTACACGAATATTATTTAACTAATAGTTTAGATGGACTTATTCAGTTAGAGCTCGGAGAGGATGAATTGTTTATTGATACGCTTCAGATAAACTGTGAGGATTTGCGATCAATTTTGACTTTTGAGAAGAAGCTTCGAAAAGAAAGTTGTTCTGTAGAAATAGATGTGGGTGAGAGTATTTTGTCCATTGTAGTAATTGATATCAATTTTCGGTACCAAATTTTTGAATTTGATAATGTAACTTATGGAAAAGTATTAAAACTAATGGGTGCTGATTGGAAGAGGTCAACTCTGAAAAAGTCAGAGTTAGATGCGATAATGAATTGGTTATAAGGTCTTCGCTCAGTACTCACTTAGTTTTGTAAAAGCATATCTACAAGAATATATAAACGCCCAGTCCCGAGTGCTCAGGATTGGGCGTTCTTGTATATAAGTTTTACTACACACGTTGCGTTCTTCACTCGGCAGTCCGTTGTAAAGAAGCACGGAAAAGGCATCATCATTAGAGACTGGGAGCCGGAATAAGCTACCATAAATGGCAATAAGAAAAGTCAAAAAACAGGTATTTATACCGGGTGGATGAAGCTCTAAAATCCTTATATTTACTATGGCTTTGAGCCCTGCAACCTTGTATATAAGTTTTACTACACACGTTGCGTTCTTCACTTGAAGAACAAAAAACATTGAAAAAAAAGGACTAAACATATGTTCAGCTTATAAGGAACCCAGTAAAACCAGACCTTTGGGTATTACAATCAAAGAGAGTCTCCTTCTGACATTTCACCGCCACAACAAAGTACCGAGAGTACCGACTGAGTGAGAACCGCAACGTGTGAAGTAATGCCACTAAACAAAATTGCCCTAGTCGAATGACCAGGGCATTTATATAATTTTGCGTGTGGATTACTCAACTAAGTGAGTACCGAGCGAAGACCTTTGGACCCGTCAGGGAATAGAAAAGAAAAATTCCAATCTATTTACGTGACTATTTTGTCTCTTAATAGGAACTATTATTTTCGCGCTCGTCATGACCAGAGCATCTTACCACACTTCTCTTAAAGAGCTAGTGTATCATGGGTTAATTCCCGAACAATTCGTTAAGAAAATTCCCAAGTCTAATCTCTCCAGATGGAGGAATGATGATTTCACCAGATATGTTGGATCTGAAGTCAATCAAATTGCTGATAAACACATGGATTTGATTCAGACTTTGAATGAATATCCGAAGATGTTTCATGCTTACGGAAAACTGGTGAAAACGATGCTCAAGATTTTGTCGAAAGCCAAAGACTTTCATCAGGTAATCCGTGATTCGAAAGAACAGGTGGTAGATGCCATCTGCAATGTTCGCGGGATCATTTCCATTGAGAAAGCTGCTCAAGTATTCGACATCTCAAAAGGAACTTTTCATGCCTGGGTGATTGATACTAAACTCAAATGCGCAAATTCTTCTTTTAATCAATGCCTGAGGGTATACTCAGGTCAGATTACCCCACTAGAAGTGAAACAGATTAAAGCTGCACTTTTAAATCCGAAAAGACTGCATTGGTCTATGAAGAGTGTTCACTTCCATGGCATCCGTAACGGACAACTCTCCGTTTCTTTAAAAACCTTTTACAAAATCAATCGCTTGTTTGGCATCAGGAAGACCAAAGGGAAAGTCGTCAAAAAGAAGAAGCCAACCAAAGGAATTCGGGCATCAGCTCCCAATCGTATTTGGCATGCCGACATTACCATTATGAAAGTCCTTAACGGCAAAAAGTATTATATCTACTTGCTCATTGACAACTTCTCCCGAAAGATTTTATCCTATGACATCAGAGAAAAGGTTTCCGGTATGGTTACTACCTCGCTGATTGAAGAAGCTCATGATAAAGCATCTGCTATCTCGGATAATCTGAATGTGGATCTGATTGTTGATGGGGGGGCAGAAAATTGTAATATCCATTTAGATAGTTTTATCTCTCAATCCAAGATTAGAATCGAAAAATACATTGCTCTTAAAGACATCCCTTATTCCAACTCCATGATTGAACGTGTTAACAGAACGCTCAAATACCGATATCTCTTTCCGAAAGAACCACGTGATCTCAGACACTTAAGACGAATCGTCAGGTATTTCATTAACGATTACAACAACAAAAGACCACACGGGGCCTTGGATGGTTTAACTCCTCATGAGGCTTGGTCTGGAATACAACTGGATAAAACCCGTCAAACACAAGTATTAAATAAGGCCAGAGCCGATAGAAAAGCCTACAACAAGGAAAACCGGTGTAGATTGTGTGATTAAATTGAATAAAGTGAACACCGAATGTGAAAAGACAACCAAAATTATAAATCTAGTATGATGACCGTTGGAATTCAATCACTCCTCAAAGCATCGGTTTTACTGGGTTCCTTATAAGGAACCAATGGGTTTACTTTGGCTTACCACGGTGCACTGAACGAAGACCTTATTGCCGATAGGTTAATATGGACGTTTTGCTAGCAGTATCAAATTTTGCGAACGCAATTGTATCACCTTTAAGTCTATATATTTCACCCTGGTTAGGCATATCATCCACCGTTAAAGGTGGGGTTAATTTTCTAAATATCACCATTACCTTTTCAGGCCTTGACCTAATAACAATTTCATCTGACAATAATCTTATTCGTGAAAAGTTGGCACTGACCATTTCATCTACGAAAAGATTACAGCAAATGCTGTCATCCTCTTTGTTAATCATCAAAATGCCTAGATTAAATTCTATTAGGGATTTATCATTAGGGTGAATCAGTAATGTTTCTGTTGTATCAATAACGCTTCGCACAAATTGATGCACCTCTTTTGTATGTTTAATTGCCGTTTGAAATTTCTCAGCTAATATTCTTTTGTTTCTAGTTAAGAAATTCTGCATGTCTCTTTCTGAATCTATTTTAGCTGGTATATTGCAAATAGACTTAATATAATCATACTCAATGTCGGTAAGCAATTGTTTAAGTTCTTGACTAATATCAATGGGGTATTTGCGGTTACCAAATCCAGCATATCTATCCAATTGTTGGTACGATTCATAAAGCTGAAATGCCTGTTCAAGCAAACCGTCGTTTCGCTGCCATCCAGAAGCCAGTAATTCAACCAACTGCCCTTCTCCAACAGATACAATGGAATCACAATTAGATTCAGCGGTTGGTAAGTCTGGATTTATATCCGTACTTCCTGACTCACATGCAATCATTATCGAAAAAACTAAGAGTATGCAAATGACCCATTTCATATTACTTATGTTGATGGTGATAAAGTGTATCTCCGGCATCAGTATCGACGCCATCAGGTTTGTTCAACTGAACCCACGTAACATTAGAATTGGTGGTATGTGAGAAAGTTTTAACAGTTCGTGATCCATTTGAATATACGTTATAATGTACTATTGCGGTTGTAGTTGCCCTATATTTTACCTTTTTGTCTTTAGTCGTCGTCTCCGTGATACTAATTACTTCTCTTTGCTTATACACACCTTGAAACTTCATTGGGTTATCAGGCTCTCCTAAATCATCCACATCCCCTTCCGAAACAATATCTGCGGCGCTACCTTTTGTGTTCCACTCGTGCATAATCCTTTGGTCCTTTATAAGGTCCTCATAATTACTAGGCTGATCGTCAGTTTTTCTTCTAGCTCCGCCAGCTCCTGCAGTATCTCTCCATTGTTTAAATTCAATTTCCTTATCAATATCGAATTTCTTTAGAGGACCAGGGGTAGGCCTAGAACCTGTCTTAATATTGGAATTTCCGTAAACCTCCCGTACCTTTTTACCATTCACATCAAGAAAAATGACGAGAACACCAGTGTGTCCATACCCATGAAGTCCATCGGGTGAAGATTCAACAGTATATGTAATCCAAGAATCTGATACAGCCTTTAAAGGCATACTATGCCCATCTTTTCGTTTCTGTTCTTGCATGATAATTACTCGTTCCTCAAGCCCTTCTAATTCAACAGCATGAATAAGTTTATTCCCACTAAACTGATAAGGTGTGTAATGAGGATACTTACTAGTTAGAGGATCAACAGCAAAGAACCTCCCCAACCTCGGATCATGCATCCTATACTTATAGTTAACCGAGTTCCCTACACCTTTAACCTCATGGTCTGCCTCTTGCCCCTGAAATGAATAACGGTAGTTTTCACTCTGGCTATTTCGTCCAGGTTGCAACATCCCATATGGATAATGAACCGCGCTGAATTTCAGTTGGTTATAAGTGCGTTGCGAATAGAAGTTGACCGAATCCCGCAAAAAGTTAAGCTTTTGTTAGACAATTAAAGGTACGAAATTTCTTGTACGTGATCAATTTTGGTTTGCATGCTGAATGATCTGATCAAAAACCCGATCTGTTTCATCATCAATGTATGATTGTGCTAATTCGACGTAGCGAAAGAACTCCTTGCTATTAGCAGCATGTCCTGAAATTTTGCGAACCATGTATTCCGGCATACCCATGCTTAACATATTGGTAATGGCAGTTTTCCTCATAGTGTGAGCCGTAATATGATCGCTTAATTGATAATGCGTCTTTTTAATAGGATCCTTGTACACGACCACTTGCTTTCCACGCCTCTCACGGGTTTTTATAAGCTCAAAATTGTCCGGAATTAATTGTCCAAGCAGTTTTAGTTGCTGATTGACCCAGTTTACGCTTCTCTTTGGAAGCAAAGTTTTTTGTTTTCTGCGATACTTCTTAATTATTTCTACTGCAAATTCGGGTAGTTTGACAGAGGTGAAAACACCAGTCTTCTGAGACTTAACATTGATGTAATAACGATTTCCCTTAACCTGAAGGTTTTTTGTAGTCAGCGACATCAAATCGGAAATACGAAGTCCCACGACACAGCCAAAAACGAAAATGTCTTTGGCCAGAGTTAGGCCTTCAGAATTTACTTTATGGTTGAACTCTTCATTTTTTATGATATATCCAAACTGATCCGGAGAAATAACCACGATAGGAATATTTTCGGAAGGAACATAAAAGAGCTTATGGTACTCGCCAATTGCAAAACCTCTTTCTACTCGTAAGTAGTTGAAAAATGCTCTTAGAAAACGAATGATCAAACCTACGTAGTTATCAAAGTACTTCTTCTTATTGTAGAGGTAGTTGGTAAATTTCTTGTAAAACCGTTTATAGTAATTGCTTACAGAAGTCCTTTGTCTAGCCGTAAGATGCGGAATTATGTAACATTTGAGTTCAAAATTGGTACTTGCTACAAATCCGTTCAGAGCTTTAAGGGTGTATTCATAATTTTTAATCGTACCATAAGAGATACGCTGACCGTTTTTTTTGGTTCGTTTTCCGTAATAAGAATCTTTTATGAACTGGTTGAAAAGTTGGACTATTTGATCTTGAGTCAGATACTTATCCTTCCTGGTAATTCTAATTGTGTTCGCCATAATATTGTGTTTTGGCTGTCGAAATTAAGAATCATGGAAGTTTGCTAGAGGTTACCCGGAACATATGGGGACAATAGGATTGAGGTAATCGAAATTTCCGTCATTAACTGAAATATCGTAAATTGCCGTATGAGATATGTTAGTCTAACCATGCTTATCTCACTTTCCATAAACCTGCTTGGTCAAGACTCAAAGACCCGAATTATCCCACTTAAGGACAATGGCTTTGAAGCGAAAGTGGAGATATATGTTGCCAATCCTAAAGTCAAAACAGATTTAGAACTCACCTACGCCTGGTTTAAATCCCGTGAGGTTCATCATACACAAGGTAGCTATGAAGGAGTACTTCTTCATGGAAGATACGTTAGTTTTCACGATGACAATCAGCTAAAGGAAGAAGGTTCATACAATACCGGGTTGAAGGATGGCCTTTGGAAAGAGTGGTTTGCAAATGGTACTCTAAGAAGAACTTCCAACTGGCGCAACGGCTTGTTGCACGGACAAATAAACGTGTATGGAGAAAGCGGAGTTCTGTTAAAAACTGAAAAGTATAAAAGAGGATTGCTTCACGGTCATACCCGGATCTACAAGGAAAGTCAGAAAGACAGTCTGGTCAAATACAAAAAAGGAGAGTTGGTCGATAAAAAGATCAGACCGGAGAAGAGCAACGAAGCCAAATCGGACACCACAGAAAAAGGAAAGTTCATCCCTTTCAAACGAAAGGAAAGAAAAGCAGCGGAGGATCAAGAAGACAAGGATTCGGAAAAATCAGATCACACTGAAGGCGAGGTGGATGATAAATCCAGGAAAAAGAAGAGAAAGAAAAAGGAAAAACAAACAGAGGTGCCCGATGGAGCAAAGTAAGTCTTCCTTAAATAGAGAAGTTAAGGGCGGCTCGCTGTTTCATGCGCTATTTGCCGTTTTCATTGTAGGTGCTATGCTAACCACCATGATGAGCATGTCTTTATTCTATGGCAAAGCTTCCATAAAGCGCGAGCAGAAATTACGAGTAGCAGAAAATCTGGAATCGGTGGAGCAGCTAATTCTCTCAGACTTCACCTTTTCTGAAAACGGTAGTTGGATAGACTTATTTGGCGACCAGACGGACAGTGTGTTGCTGAAATCCCGAAAATGGGGCACTCTGGATATGGTTTCTGCTACCTCTAAGCGAAATAATTTCACTCGATCAAGAACCTTTTTTGTTGGTTTCAATAAAGAAAAATTGGAGAAAGCGCTGGTGTTGGCAGACAGAAATCAACCGTTACGACTTTCAGGTAGTACCAGAATACGAGGTAATGTAAAACTGCCGAAGAAGGGCGTGGAACGAGGTTATATTCATGGAAGCAATTACAATGGTGATCAATTAATCTATGGACAAATATCAGCCTCGACCAAACAACTCCCGGTTTTAAAGGATCAGATAATCAAGAACAATTCAAATTATCTGAGAGGTATATGGTTGTCAACAGATAGTCTGGGGATTTTACCAGATCCGGGAGATACAATCCACCATCGATTTGATGAGCCCACATTGGTATTGGACAATAAGGGGTGGTTGTTTTTAAATGATTTGACGCTGACTGGTAACATTATAATTAGATCGGACAAGGCTATTTCGGTGGCACCGAATGCGTCTCTTTCTGATGTTTTACTATACGCTCCCTACATCGAGTTACAAAGTGGTTTTAAGGGCAATATCCAATGTTTCGCTTCAGACAGTCTGCATATCCGGGAAGATGTCCATCTCGATTACCCATCCGTGGTTTGTGTACTTGATTATATTCCGGAAAATGAAATCTTACGGCTTAAACTTGGCGAGCGCTGTATTATTAATGGTCAGGTGATTGTTTATGATCATGAAGCAGATTTTCGAAAATTACCAGTATTGGAGCTTGAGCGAGAAACCACAGTGAATGGAGAGGTGTATTGCAACGGTTTTACTGAGGCTAGAGGAACCATAAACGGAACCATACAAACACAGAAATTTCTGTTGAGAACTCCGGCGTCCAGCTATGAGAATTATCTCAAGGATGCAATTATCGATGTTCATGAACTTTCGCCGCATTTTGCTGTCGGCCAACTTCTTGATGAAACCCAAACATCAAAACGAATTATAAAATGGGAGAACGCGAAATGAGGTTGGAAAAACTGATATCCGTTAGCCTAACGAAGCTGGCTCGAAGAGTAAACGGCAGTGCGATGTTGGAGCCGCTTACGGCTGTGGTAATCATTTCTTTAACACTAACCCTTGCAGGTGCTTCATTTGCCAATATGATGCGCTCGCAGAAAATGGCACTTAAGGAAAGCTCCGCTCAGATGATTCAGGAAATTCGTCAAAAAGAGAAAACACAGCTTTCTCGTCGCAATCGGAATCTCTCATTTGAAATATTTGATGTTAATCTTACCTATTCCAGACACGAATCAGCATTAGGAGTTCAGCAGCAGATATTTGAAGCTTTTGACAAAGAAGGTAATCTCATATTAACCCGTAAATATTTGATCGGTGAGTAAGTTGTCTGGCATAGCACTGTTAGATGCTTTGATAGGGATTGTGCTATCAACACTTGTCATTCTATCTGTATTTATGGTGGTTCGGTCTAATTTTAACACGTACTTTCAGTTGGGGAGGGTGCAGCAACGAGTTTACGATGCCGGACAAATCCGATTTCAGCTTCAAATGGATACCTTTTTAGCCAATGAAGTGTCTTTTGAGTCAAATTCGTTGGTTTTAAAGCAGCACAATGCCGCACCTGTTTACTATGACTTTACTCCATTGTACACTCTTCGTAGAACCCTGAATTACCTGGATACGTTACCAGCACGTTTAACTGGCAAGAAGCTAAAAACTGATACCGAAATACCCCGGTTGTTGAATTGTGCGGAACTACATTTTTCAAGCGGCACAAGAGAATTTTCTATTGTACTGGATAAAAGATATCCAGCGTCCACTTATATGTCTGGTAAGCCATGAGCATAGACGTTAGAAAATTCGATCAAGGGGCAACAGGTTTGGTTTCTGAAAAGGAAGTTTCCAGCCCTTCACTATTTGCTCCAAGAAAATTTTCTGACAAGAAAACAGAGATGTTTTATTCGGATTTCTCCATGCTTATTGTGGCAGGAATGGACATTAACAACGCTCTTAAATTACTCACAGAGGAAAATGAACATTCAAGGGGACTGAAGGTGTTTGGTCAACTACATCAGATGGTACTTACCGGAAAAAGTCTATCTGAGGCGATGAAACAACAGGGAAGTTTTTCCTCCTATGAATACAGGAGTATTGAAATAGGTGAGAGCACCGGTCAGTTAGGAGATGTTTTACAACTGCTTTATGGACATTTCAAACGAAAAAATGAGCTGAAGGGTCAATTACTTCGAGTATTAAGCTACCCGATAATGATTGTCTTAGCTACCGCGGCGGTTCTGGTTTTTATGCTCAATTACGTGGTGCCCTTGTTCCTAAATGTTGTAGACGAGTTCAATGCGGAATTACCCTGGATTACAAAATTTGTAATGAATATTTCCGATGGCTTAGAAGCTATTTATGTGCCGGCAGGAGTCATGCTTGCCGGAATTATTCTACTGATTCTACTAGTTCGAAAAACAGAAGGTTATCAAAAAATAATGGCAGCGATAAAGTTCCGGATACCTGTATTCGGGAAATTGATACAACGGATTTATCTGTCCAGATTTTGTCAGGGTATGCATTTAATTACCAGTTCCAGAATCCCGTTGGTGGAAGGCCTGGATATGATGGAAAATATTGTTGACGACTATACAATTCGTAAGGCCATTCCTGAGATTCGACAGGAAGTTCTTCAGGGAGATTCACTGTATAAGAGTTTGGCGAGACACCCCATTTTTGAAAGACGAATGATCTCTTTGGTTCGTGTTGGAGAAGAAGTAAACAAATTAGACGAAACCTTTATAAAATTAACCGATCAGTACAACAAACAGGTGGAAACAAGGACAGAGGCGTTGAAGACGTTTTTGGAACCACTGCTAATGCTAATTATTGGACTCATTGTAGGAGTAGTTTCCTTGGCAATGATCCTTCCAATTTTTGAGATTAGTGCCACTATGAATGTCTGAGTTTCTAACCATAAAACTGTAACTATGAATTGCTGGAATTTTATTACCCACAACACAAAAGAAATCACTTCGAGGAAGGTAAAAGGAGCTAAACTCTTTGAAATTCTCATTGTGATCGCGCTTATCGGAATTATTACCAGTGCAATGGTTACCAACCTAACTCCAACTTTGAGCCGGGCCCGGGCTTTGGAGGCAAAGAATCAACTGAATCAACTGCATAATCTTCAGCAGATGTATCGTTTCGAACATTCGAAGTATTCTGCGGATTTTACTGATATCGGTTATGCACCGTTGGCTACGATTAATGAAGGGGGGCAGCACAATTATAAGATTGCTATTGTAGAGGCCGGCGTATCCGGATACAAAGCTACTGCTACTGCGGTAGTCGATTTTGATAGTGATGGCACCATGGACGTTTGGGAGATAGATCAGAATGGAGCACTAACTAATACCGTACCGGACTAATGTTTTGGCTGGTACTTTTTTTACTTGGGTTAAATTTTGCCATAATTGCCTTTCAGGATTTTAAAGAAAGACGGATCACCGCGCTTTTGTTTCTTCCATTGCTGATACTTAGTTTATTTTACCCTGAAAGGGGCATGTATGATGTTTACCTCCAATTGGGAATCAATTCAATGATCTTGATTCTGATCTACTTTTTAACGTGGGTTTATGCTAGAATCAGAGGGTTGCCTCATGGATTAATTGGAACTCAGATCGGGTGGGGAGATGTGTTCATTCTGATAGCGATTATGCCGTTGCTTGAACCAATCGCGCTGATTCTGTTAATTGAAACTGCCGCCCTGATAGGTGTGTTGTTTTACCTGATTGTCAGACCTGAAAACAAAGAAATTCCGTTTGCTGGAATTGTATCGGCACTGGGAATAGCCGGATTACTCACCGGAGTATTTGGGTTAAACATGTTCACAGATGAACTCTACGCTAATTTTCTATTGAATGTTTGATCACGACGAAATCACACTAACAACCGATTTGCAGCAGTCTATCGCCAGCGATCTGGCCTGGAACTATCGGGTCATTCCAAAATCTTTAGAAGATGGTAAATTCGAATTGTTCATTGACAATGCCCAAAACATTTCTGACATAGAGGATGAGTTAAATATTGTGTTCGGTCAGCAGGTTAAATTGGAATCAGTATCATCTAGTCAGATCACCAGGGCGCTCAACCAATATTATCGGAAATCAGATCAGCAAACTGAATCGGTTTACGCTTCCGATGATTATGATCAGGAATACCTAAGAAAGCTAATTTTAGAAGCCAAATCATTAGGCAGTAGTGATATACACATAGAGATATACAAAGGTTCCGCACGTATTCGTATGAGAATAGATGGTGTACTTATTGATAAGTACAAACTAAAACGTGAGGAATATGCGCAGTTGATTTCTAGTGTAAAAGTAGTTTCTCAGGGAATGCACATTACCGAGAAACGCTTACCTCAAGATGGTAGAATGCGGATGGAACATAATGGTGAAAGCATTGATCTGAGGGTCTCAACCATTCCAACGTTGGAAGGAGAGAAGTGTGTCCTTCGTTTATTAGCAAGCGATGCATCCCACTTGCATTTGGATGACCTGGGTTTTTCCGAATTAGAATTGAAACGTTATCGCGAGGGAACTTCTAAACCGAACGGGATTGTTTTGATTTCAGGGCCTACTGGATCTGGTAAGACTACTACGCTATACGCTACGCTAAAAGAACTAAATCAAGTCCGTACAAATATCATGACGGTAGAGGATCCTATAGAATACACATTAGATGGGATTAATCAGGTACAGCTTAACAGCAATATTGGCTTAACCTTCTCTGCTGCTCTAAAGTCATTTTTAAGGCAGGATCCAGATATTATCATGCTAGGAGAGATCCGAGACGGGCAAACCGCTGAAATGGCTATTCGTGCTGCTCTAACAGGACATTTGGTGCTTTCCACGGTGCACACTAATTCTGCCTGGGAAATTGTATCCAGATTAACAGATATGGGAGTGCCGCCCTTTTTGTTAGCAAGTACGCTTAATTTGGCAATAGCACAAAGATTGTTACGGACACTTTGCCCATCTTGCAAAAAGGAGGAGAGATTTGATTTTCGGTCGGTGCCGAATTTTCATGAGGAACTTTCAAGCGTTCAAAAACAACACGTACCTGTGGGCTGTGATGATTGTTTTTATACTGGTTACCGAGGCCGCCAGGCGATATACGAAATTATACCTGTAGATGCAGAACTTGCTGATAAAATCAAGTCAGAAAATCAAATTGGTGGTATAGATCAGTTATTAGAGAAGAAATCCATCGACACGCTGGCGCAAAATGCCATCAAGGTATTTGAAAAAGGTGGCACATCACTAGAAGAAATTTACCAGTTCTTAATCTGATTATTAATTGTATAACAATAGCCAGTTACCTTGCTATAGTTACCTGCTTTTCATATCTTAGTTGCTCGTCATTCAAACGCTTGCATTGTATTGCTTCGTTTGATTTTAACGGCCAAAACCATAAACATGAAGAACAGCTTGATTATCAGCCTGTGGCTTCTGTTGTCCGTATGTTTATATGGGCAGGACAGATTCACAGGAATTGAAAACAGTCTCAACGAGCTTTCTGCCACCCAAGAAGGACTAAATAATTCGGTAGAACTTAGCGTAAGTAACACAAATCTTTCAGATTTCGTGAGGGGTGTTGGGCTTGAGAACAAACTCAACGTCAGTATTGATCCATCTATTAACTATTTGGTAAACAACAACTTTTCCAATGCACTTGTTAAGGATATATTCCTTTTCCTTTGCAGGCAATACAAACTCGATATTGATTTTGTGGGCAGCATCATCTCTTTCAAAAAGTATGTAGAGCCCAAAGTAGAGGAGATCATAGTTAAGAAGAAGCCGAAGGTTAATTTCAACAAACAAAACGACTTCATTTCTCTCGATTTGAAACGCGATACCATTGATGATGTGGTACAGGAGATTACCAGTCAGTCGTTACACAATGTCATTATCGAACCGGAGGTGACGGGCAAAAAAGTAAGTGTATACATTCAAAATAGACCGTTCGAAAATGCTTTAGACAAAATGGCCTTGGCCAATGGGTTAAAACTCACCAAAACAGCCGACAACTTCTATGTACTTGGGTTAAATAATGAGTTAACCGAATCTAAAGCAGCCAATTCGAGAAAAAATCCAAGAGGAAATAATAAGTCAGCCGCTGATGGGAATTTGGCCGTTGAGATCAAAGACCAACGATTCATAACGCTAAAGGCAGACCAGGTACCGGTGAATCAAATTATCGATCGGGTTTCTCAGGATATGCTGGAAAATTACTTTATGTACGATGTGCCTACTACGCCCACCTCGGTTTTCATTGAGAATGCCAGCTATGAAGAATTTCTGGGGTATATTCTAA
The DNA here is from genome assembly GCA_965267315.1 of Parvicellaceae bacterium. Lineage (GTDB taxonomy): Bacteria > Bacteroidota > Bacteroidia > Flavobacteriales_D > Parvicellaceae. The sequence goes on along the minus strand of OZ253949.1, from coordinate 160,342 downwards.
AGGGGACCGGACACGTGCATGGTATACAAGATGATGTTTATTTGATAGGTAAGCAAGAAAGCGATGTTTTTAGGTCTTCCCAGCTGTTGAAATTTGAAAACAGAAGGGTGGAAACCATTTTGGAGTCCATTCCGAATGATGTAAAAAAAGGGCTGCAAATCACAGAATTTTTAGAATTAAACGGTCTGATTTTAAGTGGGTCGGTTCAGGCAATTGGAGAATTTGAAGAATTCGCAAAGTTGCTTGATGTGGTTGTTCCTGTTGTAACCATTGATATTATCGTGGCTGAAGTAACAGATACCCGAACCTTGTCCACAGGAATTTATGCCGGACTCGGTGGTGAAAACGTTCCCTCGTCCACTACCGGTTCAATTTCAGATGGTACAGGGGGCACAGGTACACAGTTTGACCTAAATCTATCCACAGGAGCGATCAATGACATTATTTCCGGTGTGAATGGTGCTGGATTGGTAAATCTGGGTAATGTAAGTCCTGATTTTTACTTGAGAATACGGGCACTTGAAGAAAACGGCGATGTGAAGGTAGAGACAACTCCTTCAATCGCTACGTTAAATGGGCATGAATCACAAATTAAAATAGGTGAGCAGGTTTATTACGCTGAGAATAACAACAATATTCTGAATACTGGTGTGAACCAGACCATTGCAAATTCTCAGGTATATAAATCGGTAAATGCTGATTTCAGCATTAAGATTGTCCCGTTTGTTTCAGAAGATGAACAGGTAACGTTGAACATTGAATTTGAGCAATCCTCTTTTTCTCCGTCAACAGTTGAAGGAGCTCCTCCTGGGAAAGTAACACGAAGTTTTAATTCTTTAATCCGGGTAAAAAACGGCGATATGATATTGCTTGGGGGGCTTGGTGAAAAGATAAATGACAAAAGTTCCGAAGGCTTGCCATTACTTTCAAGAATTCCTGTGCTGAAGTGGTTTTTTGGAAAAAACACCAGGCAAAAAACAAAAAAACAGCTAACTGTATTTATCAGACCCACAATCACCTACTAGTCGTTGTTAATTAAAAACCTTGAGAATAGCACTTTTTTTAATCGACGCAATATCGTTGGTATTGATTATGTCACCTCTTCAGAAGACGAGGTTGACCCGTCTTATTGCATTGTCGAAAAAGCCTATAAGCAAATCAACTTAAAAAAGTTTGGGACGGCTTCACTAAGCGAATTGAAAAAGTTCACAAGGCGAAAGGATATTCAGCTGAATGTGTCTGGTAAACAGGTGTTGATCAAGCAGATTCAGATTGGAGAAGAAACTGATTCCAGCGCACTTATTGCCAAGGTTATTCCAGCAGGGCGTGCTTCAGAGTTTTACTATCAACTGGTGGCCATTCAGGAGCAAACTTGGTGTGCGGTAATCCGTAGAGAAGTTTTGGAGGAAATTCTTCTGAGGTTTGCACAGCATAAGATGAACGTGATTAGGGTAAGCTTGGGACCACTAAACGCCGCGGTTTTCAAAGATTGGATTGATCCGGCAACTTTGACAACATCAACCAACGTTATAAAGAATGTGCCTGGAGGGGTAGCCATCGAGAAAAGAGAGAATAGTGGTCATGAGAATCAGGTAATACGAGAAAAAACAGTTTCGAATTTACACGTCAATGCGTTTGCTGCAGGTTTGGAATACCACAAGGAGGGGAATGTCGCGTTCGGTTCACTTGAGTCCACCAACCGGAATTGGGCAGAAGCCAGATATGACCAAATGAAACTTATCATTGGAGGTTGTTTTGGATTTGCGATGGTGATCATTTTAAGTACAAATTTTTTTCTGCGTTCTTCTTATGAAGAAGCGTTAGAGAAATTAAATCTGGTCAATGCTCAAAACGAAGAGGCTTATCAGATGTTATTGGATGGTCAAAACGAGCTGAGCAATAAGAGCGCACTTCTGGTGCAGAATGGGATGGATAAATCAGGGATGTCTGCTTATATATCGGATAGGGTTGCAGCCAGCATATTGCCTGGTGTAAAGCTACTTAGGTTGAATTTGTTCCCGCTCGAAAAAAACATGAAACAAGGGGAACGTACTGTATTCGGAAAACAACTTCTGATCACGGGAGTTGCCAGCGAAAGTATTGATCTTAATCGGTGGACTTTAGCCCTGAATGAACTGGAGTTCGTGGAGGATGTAACCATTAACAATTACAGTCAGTCGGATAGAGAAAATCCAGGAATATTTGATGTGGTAGTGCAATTAAGATGAACAGGGATATTTCAAATAAGTGGGTAGTACTGATTTATCTTATTACTGCAATTGTTTCAGGATATTATATCTACAATGCCACGTTAGGAGCAACATTTGAGCTGAAGCGGGAGTATGAAGGTCAACTACAACGATCGGAAAGTGGTGCTGATTACGGTTTGGAGCTTGCCGCGGTGAGGCGTCAGTTGAGTAGAATAGAACAAGTTATATCCGCCGATGCTTCAATGATTGGAAGAACACAGCAGCTGTTGATCGAAAAGATCAATCGAATCTGCTCCAGGCACAATCTTAAGATAACAAATGTCCCCAGTCCGGTAGAATATACCCAAGCAGGTTATCAGGTTATTACCAATGAGGTAGAAGTACAAGGGAGTTATTTAGGATTGGTTCAACTGGTGGATCAGATGGAGAAAGAGTTTGAACAGGCAAGGATAGTATCAGTTGATTACTATTCACGAAAAAATTTACAGAATAACCAATACAAATTGTATGCAAGAATTTACTTCCAGAACATTAAGGGCAGTTAGTATACTATTGGTGCTTTTAACAACCCTGGCAGGTTGTAACGAGATATTTGAAGAAGATTTATCTGACGACATAGTTGAGTTGGTCTTTCCCGCAAATAATGTAACAACCGTTAACCAATCGGTTACCTTCAGATGGAAGCCCGTAGCCGGAGCAACCGATTACAACCTTGAGGTGGTGGAACCATCTTTTTTCGGTGTTACCTCATATACCTATGATACGACACTAACCGACAATGAAATAACCCTTACGCTGTATCCTGGACAATATGAGTGGCGGGTCAGAGCCTCCAATTTTAGTTCGTCTACGCCGTACTCACACATACACAGAATACACATCGATACCACCTCTGATTTGTCTGTACAGGTGGTAACCTTGACTTCTCCCAACAACGTTGCATCCAATAATACTTCTGTAGATTTTATGTGGGGCGCCTTGGCCGCGGCCGAATCCTATCAGCTTCAAATTTATTCAGGTAGTAGTTTTGGCGGTGGAGTTTTACTATTAGACACCAATTTGGTGAGCAATGCTCTGTCCGCGTACACCATGGATGAAGGGGAATACAGTTGGGGAGTAAAAGCGATGAACTCGATTCCCACGGAAACGGCCTATTCAACAGCATATTTCGAGTTAGATGCTTCACCACCACAAACGGTGACCTTAGACGATCCTGATGGAGCCACGTTTGCAACAGATTCTATTTTCACATACAGTTGGACGGCTTTAGCCGATACAGGAGTTTACCAAAGTCAACTAACCGATTCCGTTTACGTTGCCACAGATAGTACATTCTCATCCATTTATACAAAACTTGGTACTACGGCAGGCTCTATAAGTGATAATATTCCTTTACCAGACACCTATTACTGGCGCGTAAAGACCTTCGATGCTGCGGGAAATTCCAGTAGTTATTCTGATCATAAATCCTTTGAAGTTCAGTAATTGACCACCAAAAGAAAAAATACAATTGCTATCGTCGCAGTAATCGTCATTTGGGGATATGTCGGCTTAAAATTGAACGATTACTTTCAGGCTGAAGGTCAGGATATAGCTTATGTTCCGCCTGCCAAGAACACGATAGATATGTTGTTTAGAAAAGACACTTTTGATTTAAAACTGGATTATCCGGACCCATTTTTACGATCCGGTCGCTCTCGACAAACATCTGCTTATACAAAACCGTCAGCACCATCAAGTACCAAGCCTAAAGCAAAAACTAAACCTGATCCTGTTACATCCTGGCCAACTATAGCGTTCAATGGAACCCTGAAAAGTAACCAAAGTGAAGAGCCTAGAGGAATTCTTAAAGTAGGAGATAAAAGCGATTGGGTGAGGGTAGGGGATTATCTGGGGGGAGTTAAAGTTCTGACCCTCTCTAAAAACGAAATACAACTTGAGTTCAATGGGGAAAGCAAGGTGTTTGGGAAGTAGTGCCGAATCTTGGTATAATTTCTTAATTCATGGGATGGAATCAAGGTAGGTTCCCTAGAGGCTTATGTAATTTGACAAGACAAAATTTTCTTGGATAGTCTTGACAAATTAGTTGTTGAGGATATGAGTAAAGTAAATTTTAAGAATGGAGAACATTTTTCAGACAGAGGTGAGTTCGTCGGTAGAGGGGGAGAGGAGTTACGGTCATTGGCCGAAGAGTGTTACCTTTAGTTAAAATTCAACGCGGAGATCAACAATAAACCAAGATGTGTATCCGAATGTGTAAACCATTGAAATCAAAAAAGGCCTCCAGTTTCCTGAAAGCCTTTTACTTCGGTAGTGGGCGATGTAGGATTCGAACCTACGACCCCCTGCTTGTAAGGCAGGTGCTCTGAACCAACTGAGCTAATCGCCCCTCTCGTTTGAGGAATGCAAATATATACGTTTTGGTAATGCTGCCAAACAAATTCAAAAAAATTCTTGCAAGGCTTCCGCTACTACATAGGCACTGCCACAAATAAGGATGAAATCACTGGGGCGGGAGGAGTTGCGGGCGGCAGCAATACCATTGGTTACATTACCCGCGTAGGTGCATTGCAAAGCAGCAGATAGAAGTTCACCCTGTAGAGTTTTGGCCGGTAATGCACGAAGGTGATTTACGGATACGGCGTAGTAGTATGCATGCTTTGGTAGGAGGGGAGTAATTTCGGCCAAATCTTTGTCCTTCATGCACCCAAATACAATATGAGCTCTACCTACACATTCGTTTTTTAGTTGATTCATGGCGGCTTTGACCGCTTGCGCATTATGGGCAATGTCCAGCACAATAGTCGGGTTCTGGCCAAGGGATTGCCAACGCCCTTTCAGGCCGGTGTTTCTTTTCACATTAGCGAATCCGGCTGTTAAATGTTCAGGCTTAATTGAGAAAGGAATTCTGTCGCTTCCGGTTTGGTGGCGTAGTTGAATGTCGAAAAGTGTAAAAGCAGTATTCAAATTTGCTTTCTGAAACTCACCATGTAAATCTGAATCCTCAAGAAAATCATTAGTTGAAGAAGCAACATACATCAAAGCACCGTACTGGTTCACCTTTTGCTCGAATATCGGCAATAAGGATGGGTTCCCCTGTCCAATAATCACGATCCCGTTTGGCTTAATGATCCCTGCCTTTTCCAGGGCAATTTCCTCAATAGTTTCCCCTAACATTTCAGTATGATCCAGGCCTATAGTGGTAATGATCTGTACATCTGAGTTGAGAATATTGGTTGAGTCGAGTCTGCCTCCCAGCCCCGTTTCAATTATGGCGATGTCTACATCTTTGTCTTTAAAATACTCAAAGGCCAGGGCAGTAGTCCACTCAAAAAAAGTAATCCCCTGGGAGATAGCGAATGCTTTGTGTTCAGAAACGAATTTTATCACATAGTTTTCCGGAATTTCTGCTCCGTTGATTTTTACGCGTTCTCTGAAGTCTAAAAAATGTGGGGAGGTGAATAAGCCAACCTGGTAGCCAGCTTCCTGCAATACTGAAGCACAAATATGGGAAACCGAACCTTTACCATTGGTTCCGGCTATATGGATGGATTTGAAGCTGTCTTGCGGATTGCCAAGGCGATTGCAAAAGGCCCGGATATTATCCAAGCCGGGCTTGTACGCTTGTTGTCCTTGTTTGTGGTAGTTTGCTAGCTGATTGAAAAGGAAATCAATCGTTTGCTCGTACGTCATGAATTGGTGAATTCGATCGTAATCGTCTTGTATTCAAGAGAAGCATGGCTTCCGCTAACGGGTTCAAATTTGAATTTGTTCGCCAATTCACGGGCTTTGTCCCAATGCGCTTTATGTGGAGAGGTAGTTTTCGGATCGTCGTGTAGCACCTGCGTTCTGGTTGGATCTACCGTTCCGTCTCGTTTCACAAAAATCTTTACCCTCACCTTTCCGGTAGCCTCAATTGGGTTTTTGGAGTCGGGCTTGCTCAACAGACCACGACCTGAACCCATTCTGCCGGATTGAGGTCCAATGCTGGGCCCGGTATCTGTTCCACCTTGACCATTGGTTCCATTGTCATCCGTTCCGGAACCATTATTCCCTCCTCCAAAAACATTGGAGAAGTCATTGGCCGGATCATTGGTTTCTTCTGTTGATGTATTGTCATTGTTAGTGCTGCCATTGGATGTGGGCTGATCGCTCGCCGAAACCGGAGATTCTGGTTCTTCGTAGTTGTTTACCGGATCTTCCGGTTGATTGTTTGATGATGTTTCTTCCGAAGTGGTCTCATTGCTCGTTGCCCCTTCAGTAGCACCACCTCCGGAGAAATCAAGTTCTACCATTTGAAGTTTGTCTGGAGGGAATGGTGGATTCGCTGTAGTTAAGCTCATAAGTAGCAACAGCAACGTTACCGAAAGCAAAAATATCAGTGTGATAATTAAGGCGGTGCGTCTGTATTCCTTACGAGTTGTTTCCATAATCTACGTTAAAAGTTAATACTTCTGAAGGTAGTTGAACTTATCTGGTCTCGTAGACTAGTACGATCGTCCACTTATTTTGTTTCACCACATCAATCACCTGGGCAGGCCAGATGTATGGGATATCTTCGGCAGCTTTCAGCTCTACGATTTTCTTATCTCCAAGAACAGCTGAGATGGAGGCTCCGAGTTGCTGTTTGTCAATTGCATTTGTGGCACGATTAACATAGGTAAACTCTCGCTCGTTGACGTACACCCTTGGGATACCGTTTTCCAGTTTTACCGCAACCGTTGTTTTGTCACTGGCAACATTATTGGTGGTATCGCTGTCCGGAACATTTACTTCTACTCCCGTGGTAGCCATGGTCGAAAGAATAACGAAGAATATCAGCAGCAGGAAAACCAAATCCGTCATAGACGACATGGCTCCTTCAGCTTTCACGTTATTTTGTCTCTTAATACCCATTTGGTTTTACTTTCCTGGTTCTTCAAGAATATCCACAAAGGAAATTGATGCATTTTCCATTTCGTGAATTACCTTACCCATCTTACTTACCAAAAAGTTGTAAGTGGTATAAGCCACAATACCTACAATCAAACCGGCAACTGTAGTAACCATAGCTTCCATCATACCTCCCGACATGTTTTCAAGATCCACACCGTTTACACGCATCGAATTGAAAGTACGCATCATCCCGATCACCGTTCCAAGGAAACCCAACATCGGGGCTGCGCCGGAAATGGTAGCAAGAATCGATATTCTATTTTCCAACTTATGCACTTCTACTTCCGCAACGTTTTCAATTGAAGCTTTTATGTCGGAAACAGGTTTGCCAATTCGCATAATACCTTTTTCTATCATACGTGCCATTGGGTTGTCTGTGTTCTTGCAAAGATCTTTGGCTGCTGCCAGATTGCCTTCCGTCATGTAGCTTCTAATCTGGATCATAAAGGTTTTCTCCACTTTCAGCGCACGACGAATATTCAGGTACCGCTCAATAAAAATGTAGATGGCCATACCGGACATAAACAATAACAACGATACAACGATAATACTCGTTAAACTATAAGATTCGGTTGCAGGATCGTAACCCCACACCAACTCCCACAGCGACTGGGTAGCTACCATGGTACTATCGTTAATTGGTTCCGAACCTGTTGGAAGGCCATTCGGTAAATCTTGAATGATGTAGAAGAATCGATTCAACATAGTTTACTAACGGTTTTTCTTGTTTTTAATTATCCAAATTCATCTAAGCGTGCCCCATCATCGTGTTAATTGCCAGGTACACTCCGGCTCCTGCAACATATCCGATTAAAGCTAACCACGCAATTTTTTTCAAATACCAGAAGAATGAAATTTTCTCCATGCCCATAGCCACAACGCCTGCAGCAGATCCAATGATCAACATAGAACCACCGGTTCCGGCAGCGTACGCAATGAAATGCCAAATATGGTTGTCCTGAGCCTGGTCGAACATGCCCATGCTTGCCGCAACAAGTGGTACATTATCTATAACGGCCGAACCTGCACCAAGTAACATAATGAATAAATCGGTGTCCATATTATTGTTAACCTGCTGGCCAAACAGGTAGATCAACCCTAGTGATTCAAGTGCTGCTACAGTCATTAATATACCTAAGAAGAACAGGATAGAAGGCATCTCAATTTTAGACAGTGCTCTGAAGGTAGGGCTGTTCGCGTGGCCTCCTCCGTGCTCCAGAGCGGCTTCGCCATGATCTGTAAGGCTAAACTGTCGCGCTGAGATAAATTCCGCAACCAGCGCAACAACACCTAGCGATAACATCATTCCTACGTAAGGAGGGAGGTGTGTTACAGTTTTGAAAACTGGCACAAAAACGATCATTAATAGTCCAAGCCCAAGCATCATTGGACCTCTTGGGTTTTGATCGCCTTCTTCCGGTGGTGCTTCGAAATGTCCTTTGAATGCAGGTAAGAAGCTGGCAATTAAAGTTGGAAGAATCATACACACTAACGATGGAATTACCAGGTATTCGATTAGGGCCAGAGTGGTTACTTTCTCGCCCATCCATAGCATGGTGGTAGTTACGTCTCCAATCGGAGACCATGCCCCCCCTGCGTTGGCGGCAATGATAATTAAACCGGCGTACCACATTCTGTCTGTATTGTCGGGCACTAGCTTTCGCAGAATTGTGATTAGTACGATGGTGGCTGTTAGGTTGTCGATGATAGCTGAAAGGATAAACCCAAGTATACAAACGATCCAGAGCAACACTCGCTTTTTGTTGGTCTTGATAAATTTCTTGATCGTTGAGAACCCATTAAAGTGGTCAATGATCTCCACAATGGTCATCGCGCCAACAAGAAAAATTAGAATTTCACACGTTTTACCAAAGTGGTGCAACAGTGTGTGCTCTAACCAGGATGATTTGCTATCTAACGCATGACCAGCATGTTCACTATGAAGAGGAAGGTCCTTGAAGTTTTGGAATCCTTCTTTTCCATTTAGCATGTGACTTCCTGCTGAGTCAAACCATGTATCGAAGCCCTCCAAACCAAAGGCAACCAGTGCCCAGGCCGCGGCCATCATTAATAATGCAGGCACCAGCTTATCTATTTTTAAGCTGTGTTCCAGCGTAATGGCGAGGTAGCCAACAATAAATACTATTACAATTGCCGTTTCCATAATATTATATCAATTGTTTTAATGCGATTTCAAAAGCGGTTTTGGCGATTTTTGTTTTGGAATTGTTCACCAAATATGCTTTTTCGAGTGCTTTTTTAATTCGCTCAGACGTGTCGTCGAAAATTTGGTAATCCTCTATGCTGTCCAGATCATTTTCCATCAGATAGGCAAAAACCCTTGCCATTCCGCAGTTGGAAATAAAATCAGGAATAAGGCTAACATGTTCATCTGTATAATCCGCAATCGGACCAAAGAAAATTTCAGGGTCAGCGAAAGGAACGTTTGCGCCGGCTGCTATAACTTCAATACCGGTTTTTATCATCCGATCTACCTGATCTCTTGTAATCAATCTCGAAGCAGCGCATGGAAGGAATACTTCTGCATCCAGATCCCATACCTTTTCATTGATTTCATCGAAAGACATCATGTTGTCTGCACGTAACTTGTTGCCATCCTTGTTAAGGAATAGTGCTCTGATTTCTTCCAGACTGAATCCGTCCTGATTAACAAGGCCTCCAACCCGGTCGATAATTCCAACAATTTTTGCACCGTCCTGGGCGGCGTAGTACGCAGCAGCAGAACCAACATTTCCCCAGCCTTGAACAATGACTCTCTTATCCTTTACAGAACCACCATAGATGTCGTAGTAGTGCTTTACCGATTCGGCAACACCGTAGCCGGTAATCATATCGGCCACTACATATTTTCTGGAAACATCCGGGCTGTACCGTGAGTCTTCTATAACTTTCAGGACTCCTTGTCTCAATTGTCCGATCCGATGAATTTTTTGAGCTTCTCTGGGCTGGAAATGCCCATTGAAAACCCCTTCTTGTGGATGCCAAACACCGCAATCTTCGGTAATAGGAATTACTTCGTGAATTTCGTCCACATTGAGGTCCCCGCCAGTTCCGTAGTAGTGTTTTAAAAGCGGCGTAACGGCTTCATACCATCTGCGCAACACTCCGGCTTTACGTTCATCGTTTGGGTCGAAATTTATCCCGGACTTCGCACCTCCGATTGGCGGGCCAGCAACGGTAAATTTCACCTCCATGGTTTTAGCAAGGGATTCTACCTCGCGCTTATCCAGCCCAACCCGCATGCGAGTTCCGCCGCCGGCGGCTCCACCTCTAAGTGAGTTGATTACTACCCATCCTTCTGCTTCGGTAAGGGCGTCTTTCCATTCGAAAACGATCTCCGGTCGTTTGTTCTCAAATCGCTCTAAAAGCTCCTTCATTAAGGCCTATTTGTAGCAAGGCTTCACCTTGCCATTGCACCCGACCCATTTCGGGGATTGTGAACAAATGTAGCAAAATCTGCCCCCTGAAAATGCAATGGTTGAAAAGTTATGAACTGTCTATTGCTCGCAACAGGCAGACTATCCATAGATGGCTCCTCCAACAGAATCGCGATCGGCTCCCGTTACCGATTTTAACGTGTTGATTTTTCCGGTGATCCGCAAGTAACCCAGCAGTGCAAAAATCAAGGCTTCTTTGAACGCTATTGTGATTTTATCGGGAATTTGAATGTTGCAATCACTGTACCTTCGAATGGATTCTATCAAAACCGGATTAAAGGCACCGCCACCAGTAACCAGGCAATCGCCATCATTACCTAAAATCGTTCCTATCTGCATCCCGATATGTTCAACAACGGTTTTGAGTTTTGTCTCAGTGGACAGTGATTTGGTATCCAGCAGCGGTAAATACCAAGCTTCAAACTGTTCTCTTCCAAGTGATTTGGGAGGAACTTTTTGAAAAAAGTCAAACTGGTTCATTTCATTCAGCAACCCCGTATCGACCTTGCCGGCAGCTGCTAGCATTCCATCATCATCGTAAGGTTTGCCTGCCTGGTTTGCCAGGTAGTTGAGAGCCATGTTGCATACCACCACGTCGAATGCTATACGTTCGCCTTCATCAGTTAAAGATACGTTTGCAATTCCGCCCAGGTTAAGGCAGTATTTATACTGAGGAAACAGAAGTTTGTCTCCAATAGGTACAAGTGGGGCGCCCTGTCCACCCAGGGCAACGTCAACGGTCCTGAAGTCGGCAATGGTTTTGATGTTGGTTGCTGCGTATATATGAGCCGGATGCCCAATTTGGGTTGTGTATCCTTTTCCAGGATTATGGAAAATGGTGTGTCCATGACTCGCAATTGCGTCGATTTGGGTTATGTTATTGGATCGGATAAATTGATTGGTTGCTGCTCCCATTAGGATTCCCAGCCTGGTGTCGAGCATTGCGAGTTCCTCAGCTGTCGCCTGGTGTGCCAATCTCAATGATTCTATTAATTCTTCAGAATAGTTGATTGTCTGAGCGGATATGATTTCAAAATCGACTCTTTCTGATTCACGAAATTTCACATAACAGATGTCTAAGCCATCCAAGGATGTACCTGACATTAGTCCGATCAAATAGTATGCGCGCATAATAAATTGAAGCTAAAAACGGCCAGCATTGAAGATAAACATATAAATTTGACGCGTCCTCGATTGAACTTCTTTGGGAGTATTTTTGTTGAGGAATCATCAAGTAAAGACTATGGATTTCAAGTTAAGTGAAGAACAAGAGGCTGTAAGAGATGCAGCAAGAGATTTTGCTCAAAACGTGTGCCTTCCCGGCGTGATTGAGCGTGATAGAGACATGAAGTTTCCTGAAGAGCAGGTAAAGCAGCTGGGGCAGCTTGGTTTCATGGGTATGATGGTGGATGAAAAGTACGGTGGGGGCGGAATGGATACCGTCTCTTATGTACTTGCAATGGAGGAGATATCCAAGGTGGATGCGTCCACTTCCGTATGTATGTCCGTGAATAATTCGCTGGTTTGTTGGGGGCTTGAAAAGTTTGGAACCGAAGAGCAAAAACAAAAATACCTGGTACCGTTGGCGAAAGGGGAGAAGATCGGTGCTTTTTGCTTAAGCGAGCCGGAAGCCGGATCTGACGCGACTTCACAACGTACTACTGCTGAAGATAAAGGTGATTATTACCTGCTAAATGGTACCAAGAACTGGATTACTAATGGAAGTACAGCTTCCATTTATTTGGTAATTGCCCAAACAAATCCTGAGGCAGGCCACAAAGGTATCAACGTACTTATTGTGGAAAGAGGTATGGACGGTTTCGTGGTAGGAGCGAAGGAGGATAAGCTTGGAATCAGAGCTTCTGATACCCACACTTTGATGTTTGACGATGTGAAAGTTCCGAAAGAAAATCGAATCGGAGAAGATGGCTTTGGCTTTAAGTTCGCAATGATGACTTTGTCGGGAGGGAGAATAGGTATTGCGGCGCAGGCTCTTGGAATTGCATCAGGTGCTTATGAGTTGGCTCGTGCATATTCAAAGGAGCGAAAGGCCTTTGGAGTTGAAATAAGCAAACACCAGGCGATTCAATTTAAATTGGCCGATATGGCTACAGAAATTGAAGCGGCCAGGGCTCTAGTAATGAAGGCGGCGCTAGATAAGGACAATGGTGATAATTACGATCAATCCAGCGCAATGGCCAAGTTGTACGCTTCAAAAGTAGCAATGGAACAAACTGTGGAAGCTGTGCAGATTCATGGTGGCTATGGATACGTAAAAGAATACCACGTTGAGCGCCTGATGCGCGATGCTAAAATCACTCAGATTTACGAAGGAACTAGCGAGGTACAGAAGATTGTGATTTCCCGGAATGTTCTTCGAGACTAGTTCCGAGTAGCCTGTCCTGAACCCTACGTGCCGGAGGCACGTTGATTCAGGGAAGGAACTAGCGAGGTACAGAAGATTGTGATCTCCCGGAATGTTCTTCGAGACTAGTTCCGAGTAGCCTGTCCTGAACCCTGCGTTCCAGAGGCACGTTGATTCAGGGAAGGAACTAGCGAGGTACAGAAGATCGTGATTTTGCGGAATGCATGCGGAAAATGGAGGTTGGTTAGACAGAGCCCGGTAAGTTTCAAATCCAGTTTGTGCTTACTTAGTAGTTGACTTGTACGGTTTATTGGGACTAGAGTGCCGGTACTAGTTTTTCCAATCGAATTCCACGACTGCCCTTAATAAGGATTGTATAGTCAGTATAAGCAGATTGCTCAATGGCTTCGAGTGCAGCGTCAGAATCATCGTAGCAAGGGAATTTAGCAGGTATCTTTTGAAATTCTGGTCCGATTAGAATAGCGTCCAGGCTTAAATCTTGAATTAGCTGAATGATATTTGCGTGTTCAGCTGCGCTATCAGTCCCAAGCTCCAGCATATCGCCTATTATAGCCAGTTTATTTTGCTCGGGGCGTTTTGCAAAATTTCTCAGAGCAGCTTCAACACTGCTTGGATTGGCGTTGTAGGCGTCCAGTATCAATTTGTTTCTTCCCGTTTCCTTAAACTCAGATCGGTTGTTTGAAGGTTGGTAATCTTCCAGGCCTGATTTTATCTTATCAAATGGAATACTGTAGTAATTACCAATACATGCTGCGGCCAGTATATTTTGCAGATTGTAGCCACCCACCAAATTCGTTTGTATTTCCTCTTTTCGATCGTCAATTTGTAGCAACAATTGGAGCAGTGAGGTATCATCAATAATATTTCCGGAGACGTTACTGTCTCCACCGTAGGGTACAGTTTCCGTGTCAGGGCAGAGGTTTTTCAATACCGGATCGTCTAGATTCAGGAAAACTGTTCCTTGTGATTTCTCAAGATAATCATAGAGTTCCTTTTTGCCTTTCAGTACACCTTCCGGCCCGCCGAATCCTTCCAGGTGTGCTTTCCCTATGTTGGTAATCATCCCTGAATCGGGTAGGGCAAGATGAGATAGGAAGTCAATTTCCTTCTGGTGGTTAGCGCCCATTTCAATAATGGCCAGTTCATGATCTTCTGTGATGGATAGCAATGATAGCGGAACACCAATGTGATTGTTTAGGTTGCCATGGGTAGCAAACACGTTATACTTTGTGCGCAGTACCGCAGCCAATAGTTCTTTTGTAGTAGTTTTTCCATTACTCCCGGTAAGTCCGATTACAGGGATGGATAATTTTTCTCTGTGGTACCGCCCCAGAACCTGAAGGGTTTCCAGGACGTTGGACACTAATAAGGTGCCATCGGTAGCAAAATCCGGTTCGTCTATTACCGCCAGCATAGCCCCTTGATTCAACGCTTCTTGGGCAAAATGATTGCCATTGAAGTTTGCCCCTTTAAGTGCAAAGAAGATGCAATTCTTCTGAATGTTTCTGGTATCTGTGCTAACTCCCGATGAGGATAAGTAGGCTTCGTAAAGTCTTTCAATCATTGGTTTGAAATTGAATAGGCGACTGCAATAAATAAAAAAATCCCGCCCGGAAAGTTCCGAACGGGATTCACTTATACATTATCTAGTGTTATCTTCTGTTTCCTAAGCCAGTTGGAGAACCAACTCTGTCCATTGCACATCTGAATCCGATGTATGCCTTAGACAGGTCTTCATCCAGGTACCTTCTGGTTCCGGGAACCATCCAGTAAGCTCGATCTCTCCATGAACCACCCTTGAAAACTCTTGAGTGATCAGAGATCAAAGTGGCAGGGGCACCAGCTTGTTTACTTCCTACAAGATTGGTTTCATCTCCGGATTGGTACATGATCCAATCTTCCTGTCTCTCTTTACTATTCAACTGTTCCTTCACCTCATCTTTGTTGTAGAAGATCGAGGATCTCAGATCACCATCCAGATAGTCAATGTTATCCGATTGGCGGTAGTTTCTTCGATTCAGATTTTCCTCCTCAGTAACTTCTCTCATTTTAAGATTACCCGGAGTATTTATAATGTACTCAGACATACCTTTTCTCAGCATTGGAGAAATTTCCAACTGATACTCTGCAAACGCAGGGTCAGACTGAACAACAAGATCGAAGTCATCAAAAACCTGATCGTAAACCTCTCTAATTCTTCTTGAAGCTTCAACAGGCTGTCTCTCATTCTTCAACTTAATTGCCTCATCAACGTACTCGTTGATTGTTTTTAAAAGTTCAGTTTCAAGAGAATCAAGTCTTTTGTTGGCTTTTCTTTCTGCTTCGAAAGCTTCCAGATAAGCTTTGATACCGTCTACGTCATAGATTGTTTCATCATGCTTTTGATCTACCTGACCAGCAGAATTCAATCTTTTTGTTTTGAACACGTTACCTCTAAATGGTCTGAATTCATCGTAATCCTCTGAAGAAAGTGGTCTGTACACATCCATTACCCACTCAGATACGTTACCAGCCATATTGTAAAGACCGTAGTCGTTTGGCCAGTAAGAATAAACCGGAGCAGTAACATCGGCGTTATCATTAAGGTGTCCGGCAACGCCCATGTAATCACCTCTACCTCTAACAAAGTTGGCCATCATATCACCTTGCCACTTGTCATCCGGGTTTCTTACCCAGTGTCCATTCCATGGATACAGTCTTCTTTCAACGATACGCTCATCGATCGTATTACCGATAAGTCCGTAAGCCGCGTATTCCCACTCAGCTTCGGTTGGTAGTCTGTAGCGAGGCAATAAAATACCGTCAGACATTTGAACAATACGAGTCCCTAAGTCTTTTGACTTGATTTTTCCTGAAGAAGGATCTCCGCCTCCTTTTGCCGGATCTAAATCTGGGATTTGGCCCCGGGGATTGTCAGAATCGTGGAACTGGTTGGCAAAATAAGCATCCGTTGTAAATGGATTGTTCTGCTGGTTTGGATTTGGAATGATGATTCCTTCTCTGATCAGAATTTGCTCATTCACACGATCTGTTCTCCAGGCACAAAAGTTAGTTGCCTGTAACCAGCTAACTCCAACTACAGGATAATCTCTGTATGAAGGATGTCTTAGGTAATACTCGGTATAAGGTTCATTATAAGCCAATTTTTCTCTCCAACACAATGTGTCGGGAAGCGCTTTCTTATATACCATCGGGAAATCCGTATAGGTACGCCCAATCCAATAAAGGTATTCGCACCAATCGAAGTTTTTTACTTCAGTTTCATCCAAATAGAAAGAAGAAACCGTTACCCTCCTGGGAACATTATCCCATTGGAATGGCATTTCCTGTTCTACTCTTCCCATTGTAAATGTTCCACCCTCTATAAGAATTAAACCTGGGCCGGTTTCCTGCTCTTCGTAAGGAACTTTCTGGAAACCACCATAAGCCGGGTTGTTATAATCCCAACCGGTAACGGAACTTTTCTCGTAGCTGCATGAGGCTAAAACACCCGCCAATACGGCAACAAGAGCAAACAATCTAACCTTATTATAGTTCATCATAACTGGTTTTTCGTACGTCAAATTTACCTCTATAACCTTTTATTTAAAAATAGGTTACACATTTTTTTAGCCACCAATGGTAGCTCCGTACTGTAAGGTATGTGATTCATAATGTATTTTAACTTCTCTGAAAGTGCTCTAACCCCCACGTTACAACAGCTTTACTGTGTGGCAAACTAGCCACTTGAAACTCGAATTCATCTTAGAATCAGCCCCAATGTTACGAAAATTTGTCAGAAGGGTTACATTTTATACAGCCATGCACACTAATTGGGTAAACCCTGTCGTTATGTAACTGTCGAAATTTATGCATCAAAATAAGCGCCGATAGATTAATTTTACGCCACCAACAACAGAAATTTCATGCGACTTGGTATTTTTTTGATACTCTTTTTAGGAACGGCAAGCTTCACGGCACAGGTTAAACGCCCTGTAGTCATAAAATGGGAAGCCCCCGCTATCGAGCAGAATGGAAGTTTTTTGCAATGCGAGGGTTGTCAGCCGGACAGAGTTGATGGTATCTTGTTTAGTCAGGTGGATCGGGTGCCTTCAGGGCAGATAATCAAAGCAATTACTTTCAGGTCATATACTACTGCAGCATTATCTGAAGCGGAACAGTTGATTGTAAGAACTTACGAAAATCGAATACTACCGCAGCCGCAAGTGATCTTTAAAAATGTAACGCAACGGAAACAACCTTACGTGGTGTATTCCTTTCTTCCCCTGGTAAAGGAATCGGGAGAAATAAAGAAAATAACTTCCTTTTCGTTGGAAAAGCGATTTGAACCGGCTCCGCCCCGAATGAAACGAAACAAGTCATTTGTGGCCAATTCGGTATTGGCTCAGGGAGATTGGTATAAGGTGGGAGTTACCGAAGATGGGGTGTACAAAATTGACTACAATTTCCTTGAGAACTTGGGTATAGACATGGGTGCTTTGAATCCGTTGCACATTAATATATACGGCAACGGTGCCGGTATGCTTTCGGAAAACAACAATGACTTTAGACCGGACGACCTTGCCAAGAATGCAATTTCATTTGTTGGGAACGAAGTTGATGGAACTTTTGATTCGGGGGACTACATACTTTTTTATGCCAATGGCCCCCATCGTATTCAGCAAAATGGTTCGGAACTTACACATGTGCTGCACAATTACGTGGATACCAGTTATTACTTTATACGAATCGACGGTTCGGAGTCGCCAAAAAGAATAACCAACCAAATGCAGTCAACCGGTGTGCCAACGGATGTGGTGACCTCTTTCAATGATTATGCATTCCATGAGTTGGAAAAGCTCAATTTCTGGGAAAGCGGGAAGGAATTTTACGGAGATACTTACAATTCGGTCAGTAGTGGAAAATCTTACAATTTTTCAATGCCTAATATTACCAGCGACCCTGCTTCCGTTCAGGTGAAGGTAGCCAGTCGGTCGGTAGTGTCGAATGACTTTACAATTACGGCTGCCGGGGAATCCGCAACGATTACTACGGGATCGATTGCCGGGCAACCTTATGAGTATGGTAAATTGGGAAATGCTACATTAAGTATTAATAATCCGCCGGCAACGATAACCGTAACCGTTAATTATGATTTGGCCGGTTCGTTGAACGCCGAGGGTTACCTGAACAATATTCGCGTTAACGCTCGTAGAAATCTGATCATGATGGGTAACTCCATGATCTTTCAGGACCTTCAGTCAGTGGGCGCGGGGCGAGTAGCAGATTTTCAGCTAAGTGGAGCCAATCTGGTAACTGAAATATGGGAGGTAACCGATCAAAGTAATGTCACTTCCATTCAATATACGGATGGAGGGGCTACAAAGTCATTTGTGATGGATTCGGATAGCCTGAGGAAGTATGTAGCCATTACTGCAAACGCAGGGCAGGTTCCTGTCGCATTCGGTCAGGTGGCGAATCAGGATTTGCACTCGCTTGGCTATGCAGACTTGATTCTGGTAACTCCCGGAAAACTCATTACTCAAGCCAATTCACTAGCCGATTTTCACAGGAATAATGGAACCTCAACACATGTTGTAACAACTAATCAGATCTACAATGAATTCTCTTCCGGAATGAGAGATGCAACTGCCATACGTCAGTTCCTGATTATGTTCTACGAAAGGGCAGGAACTGATCCGACTTTAATACCCAAACATTTATTGTTATTTGGTGATGGGTCTTACGATAACAAAGGCAAAATTAACTCACAGGAGAACCTAATTCCAACTTATCAGAGTGTGGCACACGTTTCTAAAACCTCCACATACACATCAGACGATTATTTTGTGGTTTTGGATCCGTCAGCTTCATTCAGTCCTACGGATTTACTTGATGTATCTGTTGGACGGTTACCTATTAGTACTTCAGCGGAGGCATCGGCGGTGGTAAATAAAATTATCAGGTATGCTCAAAGGTCACCTTCTTACGTGCCGAATTCTTCAACATGTAACTTACTGAATTCTTCCTCAACCTTTGGAGACTGGAGAAACAAAATAGTAATGGTTTCAGATGACGAAGATGGTGGTACCTACTTTTCGCATACTGAAGTTGTAGCCAGTCAAATAGAAGATGATTATCCCTGGATGAACATTAATAAGGTGCATAGTGATTCTTACATTCAGCAATCTACTCCGGGTGGAGAACGATTTTACGATGTTTATGATGAAATCAAGGAGCGGGTTCAGGAAGGTGTGCTAGCAGTAAATTACATCGGACATGGAGGAGAGGTAGGATGGGCAGAAGAACGATTTCTGGATCTGGCGATGATCAATGGCTGGAGCAATTCCACGCGACTACCAATATTTATGACGGCAACATGTGAATTTAGCCGCTTTGATGATCCTGACCGAACTTCCGCAGGTGAGTTGCTTGTGCTGAATGGTGATGGAGGAGCCATTGCAATGTTTACTACATGGAGGTTGGTTTATGCTGGGCCGAACCTTACGATGAACAAGAAGTTCTACGATACTGTATTTAAAAGAGATGTCAATGGGGCTGCACAAACGCTTGGTAGCATTTACGTTGGAACCAAAAACTCTTATGCAACCGCCGGAGCAAGTGAAAATGGCCGAAAATTCGGATTGCTTGGGGACCCTGCGCTGCAGTTCGCATTACCGGATTACCACATTGTGGCCGACGAAATTAACGATCAGCCAATCGCGTCAGCATTGCTGGACACTTTAAAAGCACTTGGGAAGGTTAAAATTGAAGGACACGTCGAAGATTGGGCAGGAGGCACCATGACTTCGTTCAATGGAGTTGTCTATCTCACGGTTTTTGATAAACCTCAGCAATATTCAACTCTTGGTAATAATGTTGGGAGCGGTGTAAACGACTTTTTGGAGCAGGATGGGATCCTCTATAAAGGAAAGGCAACGGTAACCAATGGGTTGTTTAGTTTCACTTTCGTGGCTCCGAAGGATATCAACCTTAGCTATGGAAAAGGAAAGCTGAGTTTTTATGCAGACAATGGGGAAGTAGATGCAACCGGCTATAGTGACAGTTTGACCGTTGGTGGTGTAAATACGGATGCTGCTACGGATAATCTTGGGCCGGAAATCAGATTGTTTATGAACGACAGTAATTTTGTTTATGGAGGTATTACTGATGAGTCTCCCATTATGTTGGCATATATAAGTGATTCTAACGGCGTGAACACCACTGGAAACTCAATTGGTCATGATCTTACCGCAACTTTGGATGGTAATACTGCACAGTCAATTGTGCTGAACGATCAATATGAGGCCGATTTGGATACCTATCAACAGGGCTCAGTAGCCTATCAGTTTGAAAACCTGAGCGAAGGAACACATACCCTGGAGTTGAAAGCCTGGGATGTTTACAACAATTCCAGCAGCCGCGAAACGCAGTTTGTTGTGGCGAACTCAGCCGAAATGGCTCTTGAACACGTGTTAAATTACCCGAATCCGTTTACCACTCACACAGAATTTATGTTAGAGCACAATCAAGTTTGTAACCAGGCCGATATACAGGTTCAGGTATTTACCGTTTCGGGACGTCTGGTAAAGACCATAAATCAGTCTGTGCATTCAGATGGATACAGGATAAGTGGGATTACCTGGGATGGACGTGACGACTTTGGTGACAAGCTTGCTAGAGGAACTTATTTCTACAGGGTAAAGGTCTCTACCGATAATGGCGCCAATGCCGAGAAATTCGAGCGATTGGTTATTTTAAAGTAGCACACAATAAACCGTGTGCAAAACCGTATATTTGTTAGCTATTTTTTTCACAGATGATAAAACGTATTGGAATAGGGTTGTTGGCAGTTGTAGTGGTCGTTCAGGGATGGTCTCAAAACACTTCCAAAGATGGTCAGGACTTCACCTTGCAACTGAATACAATTACTACCGCAGTTCCATTTCTGCTAATCGCCCCTGATTCACGTTCAGGTGCAATGGGAGATGTTGGAGTAGCACTTTCGCCAGATGCAAATTCGGTTCACTGGAATTTGTCTAAACTCGCGTGGATCAACAACAAGGATTACGTAAAGGCACGAGGAGGAGAAAAACAGGAGTTTGGAATGTCGTTGGGTTATTCACCATGGCTTAAAGCACTGGTTCCTGATATTAACCTGGCCTACCTTTCGGGTTTCAAAACAGTTGGTAGAGATCAGGCCATTGGAGCGTCGTTGAGATATTTTTCGCTGGGCAGTATTACATTTACTAATAATAGTGGCCAGGTAATTCGGGAGTTTACTCCAAATGAATTTGCTGTTGACGTAGGGTATAGCCGAATGCTTTCAGAGAATTTTTCAGGTGGAGTAGCTATCAGATATATCTACTCAAACTTAACCGGAGGAACCCCCACTCAGGGAGGAGGAGACACAAAGCCAGGTCAGAGTGTAGCTGCAGATATTTCCGGTTTTTGGAGAAGTCAGGAAATGGATATGGGTGGTAAAGACGCGCACGTTGCTGTTGGATTTAGTGTTTCCAACATCGGAGCCAAAATGTCTTATACTTCAACGAAAGTCAGAGACTTTATACCAACCAACCTCAGGTTGGGTTCTGCCCTTGATATTGAAATCGATGATAATAATTTATTCACTTTTAGTGTCGATGCAAACAAATTGCTTGTTCCAACGCTTCCCCTTTACAAGAAGGATGAGAACGGTAATACTGTGGTAGATAGTGAAGGGAATTTTGTGATTGAATCAGGAAGGGATCCGAATGTAGGTGTTGCAGCAGGTATTTTTGGTTCGTTTACTGATGCGCCTGGAGCTTATTACGATGATAATGGTGATTTACAACAAATCGGTGTTGGAAAGGAAGAACTAAGAGAAGTGAATCTTGCAGCTGGACTGGAATATTGGTATGCACATCGCTTTGCACTTCGCGGAGGGTTCTTCTATGAGCATTATACAAAAGGGAATCGTCAGTATGCAGCACTTGGTGCTGGGATGAAGTATAAAACGTTGGAAATAGACCTTTCTTATCTAATTCCAACTTCTCAGCAGCATCCGTTGGCAAAAACCTTGAGATTTACTCTCAAGTTTAACTTTGGTACTGGTAACGCGGAAGAAGGAGAGTCTTAATTTCCACAAGATAAAGAAACGGGTATGTCACTCTGAGCCTGTCGAAGAGTGACATAAGATTGTTTATCAGTTTTCACCTACTGTTTTATTCTAAGGTTGCTTCAGACTGATAGATATAGGTACAGCAAATCTTTGTTTTGTGGTATCACGCATAGCCTCATTAAATCGGTTAAGATCATCCTTTAAACCTATCGGAAGATTCATTGAAATCTCTGTAATTGCAGTAGAATCTAAGAACTCTATGAGGCAAGGTATGGTCTTGGTGTCATTAGGTGCCACCGCGGCAATGTAAGGGGAAAATGCATTGGCTTCCGCTACAGGGTCAATTGTCACAACGTCGCAATCAAACCTTAACTCGTATATCTCGCCTGAAGCGGAATGGGTAAGATATTTTAAAGTATCCGCTCCATGGTTAGTAATTAAGAATGATCCAAATGAAATTTCGGGCCTATCCGGGAAACCCGGCTTTTCTCCAGGAACAAAAGATAGAATTATTGTACTGTCAATTTTGTCATAGTTAATACCTCTCGAGCATGGGTCGGGAAGTAGTTGCGGACTTTCCTCGAGGCTGAGTTTAGATCCAGGCTGTGTTTCAGGCCTTTTATGATTGCTCACTTGCTCAGCCGATTGAGGTTTAACACGGTCTGTAAAGCATGCTGTTACCATAAATAAGCCCAAAGCAAGTGAAGTAAGTGTGCCGAGCGTCTTTATCATCAAAAGTAGCTGCTAAATGAGCGACTACCTCGAATTAGAAATACCCTCATCTCTGAAATGAGCGGTTTGCTCATCCGCGTAGAAATAGACATACACCTGAGCCGTGTCTCTGAGAAAATCGATTTTGCCAACCTCAATTCTACTAATAACGAGCCCGGTTCTTTCTGCAAGATCTTTTTTCAACTCTTCAGAGTTTTCTGCTTTAATCAAGTGAATTTTCTCGTAAGTAATTACCTTTCTGGACTCGTGCTTTAACAACCAAAGACGTTCTAAGCCAAAGGTTACCCCAATAATCGCCAGGTTTACAAAACCCAGTTCCGCGTAGCTCATCTTCTTGTTTGCCAGCGAATTGATTACCGACACCCCGATAACGATGAACAGATAGGTCATCTCCTTAATAGGAATCGGATCTGTTCGATACCGTATAATTCCGAAGATGGCAAATAGCCCCAGAGCCATTCCAAGCCCCAGATCAAACTTTTTCAAAGTGAAACAAATGGCAAAAATGATAATACTAAGAAGGAAATAAGTAAATAGATAGTCTTTCCGTCTTGCAATAGGGTAATAGATCATCCGGACAATCACAAACAGCACCGCAAAGTTCATAAAAAAGCGGAAGATCAATTTCCAGAAATCAGGATCAAATGCTTTCAGGTCGAGCCATGTTTCGGTATTTTCTTCCGCATCTTTGGCCGCCTTTTTCATCGTCTTGCCAATGTCGGATATGGCCTCCCCACTTTGTTTGAGAACATCTACCAACTCATCTCCAGAGCTTTGAACAAAAAAGTCGGACAACCAATTCGAAACGTCAATTAAAAATTCCATTAGGCGGTTAATTTATCAATCATTAACAACTTCGACTTGAAGTTATTGTATTTAAGATTCGGATTCAAAAGTACACACCCTATGCAATATTTGCTCATTCCAGAGGGTCTTATTTGTCTACGCTTAAGTTTTGAAACCATAGGGGTGTTTCTACTTATGTTTTCTTGCTTTACTTCCGTTATGACCAAATCTGACAGGGTCTTGCTATCTCCATCTACAGATTCAAAACTGAGATTCGTGTCAATCGTGAGGCGCTCCTTCAGTTTTTCGTTTACCAGGGTAATTCTGGAAAACGAATTCCAGACAGTCGGAACCAATTTAACCGACATTCCAAGCATTTCTTCTACGAATAGCTGGTTAGCCGGCGAAAGCTCCATTTCAAAGTCTGGGACACCAATTCTGCGCTTATCCGTTCTACCTTTTCGCTTATTTTTCACTTCGAGAAAACAAAGCCCGCTATCAACGTACTTTCTGATCCTCACCTTATGGCGGTTCTCTTTGCCGTTGTGATGACGTTTGTAAAACAAATAATCGGGTGTGTCAAAGTACAGTGTTTTATAATTACTGTAGCGTTGGTCATTAATACTTAAGACCTTGTAGTCGTTAGATGACTCTTGTAAAAGCTCCTTCAACTGATCGTTGGTAAACACAAATTTAGTGTCCGTACGATTCAGCAATTTCACCGCGTCCATTTCCTGAAGGGAAATCGGTACAAAAGTTTCCATTACATCCACAAGTTCTTGCGTCATAAATTTTCCTCAAACTTTCGGCCTTAAATGTACTCTCTTTTTTGACGATGAAACCAACTGATGCTTGCAATTCCGCACTAAATCTTAATTTTGAGCGAATTGAACCCTATGAAGAAACGGGAAATAAAAACGATAGAGACCGAGATTTACGATAGTTTGGAAGATTTAAACCAGGCGGATCGGGAGTTGATGGAACAAGCGGTTAATATCGCCAAACAAGCATACGCGCCATATTCAGGTTTCTATGTTGGGGCAGCGGTGCAGTTGGAGAATGGAGAGGTGGTATTAGGCACCAATCAAGAGAACGTTGCGTACCCGTCAGGGACTTGTGCGGAGAGAACCGCATTTTACTATGCAGGCACGCATTTTCCCAATGTTCGAATTACGAAAGTGGCAATAACCGCCAGATCCAACGATTTTGAAGTAGACTATCCTGTTAGTCCCTGTGGATCATGCCGCCAGAGTATGTTTGAATACGAGAACAAACAGAATGCTCCTATTCGTGTTATAACCATGGGAGAGTCCGGCAAGATTAGGGTTGCAATGTCTATAGCAGATCTGCTCCCCTTTACCTTTAACGAGGAAGGTTTAAAGAAGGATTAATTCTATATTTGTTTTTCGGTCCGAATAGGCCGGTATAACACTAAACAAACATTACACTATGGCAGGTGGAACCACTACGAAGAAAACGACTAGAAAAGGAGGGGAGGCAAAGCCCAAGTTTTCAAAAAAGCAATATCTGAAATGGTATGAGGATATGCTCGTGATGAGGAGGATTGAGGAGAAATGTGGTCAGCTTTATATACAACAGAAGTTCGGGGGCTTTTGTCACCTCTACATCGGACAGGAAGCAGTAGTTGCAGGAACGGCTTCGGCCTGTAAGCCTGGAGACAAGCACATTACAGCTTACCGGGATCATGCGCATCCTATAGCGTTAGGCGTCCATCCGAAGGAAATGATGGCCGAACTTTACGGGAAAACCAGTGGTATGAGTAAAGGTAAAGGTGGTTCCATGCATATGTTCAAAAAGGAAGTGAACCTAATGGGGGGGCATGGTATTGTTGGAGCACAAATTCCAATGGGAGCCGGAATCGCCTTTGCCGAAAAGTACAAAGAGAGTGGTAATGTCTGCTTTACTTCATTTGGCGATGGTGCTGCCAGACAGGGTGCTTTGCACGAAACATTTAATATGGCGATGAATTGGAATTTGCCTTGTGTGTTTATTATCGAGAATAATAATTACGCTATGGGAACTTCCATTGAGCGCACCACGAATGTGCAGGACTTATCTGAGATTGGTAAATCTTATCACATGCCATCCAGGGCGGTAGACGGAATGACGGTTGAAGCTGTTCATGAAGCCATAGAAGAAGCTGCTGCACGCGCTAGAAAGGGAGAGGGTCCTACTCTGTTAGATATCAGAACCTACAGGTACAAAGGACATTCAATGTCGGACCCTCAAAAGTACCGGACTAAAGAGGAGGTGGAAGATTATAAAAGAGAAGATCCGATTGAGAAAGTAAAGGAGACTATTGTCAAACACAAGTTTGCCACCAAAGCTCAGTTGGATAAAATCGATGAGAAGGTAAAGGACATTGTTACGGAGTCGATTGAGTTTGCGGAGAATGGAAAGGATCCGGAACCCCACGAATTATACGAAGACGTGTATTCGGCTGAATACCCTTTCATCCGCGAGTAATTATGAGAAAACTAATATTTACAATTTTACTGGTAGTATTTGCCAAATTAGGTTTTTCTACCATACATGAAATAAGGGTTTGGGATGGCTATTTTCAGTTTGTTCCAAACACTATAACTATCGATCTGGGAGATACAATTGATTGGCTGCCACTTGATCAACCAAGCATGGTACATACCATTACCTCAGACTCTATTCCGGCTGGTGCAGCAACATTTGATTACACCTGGCAGGCTCCAGCAGATACTTTTTTTAGATATATTCCAACGGTGTCTGGAGTTTACAATTATGTATGTACTCCGCATGAATCCATCGGCATGGTGGGGTCTTTTACGGTAGTAGATCCTGGCAATGTTTCTGAAAATGAAAGCGATATTGTGGTGTATCCAAACCCTGTTTCGTCCGAACTGATTGTTCCATCAGAATTGGTTGGCGAGGCTTACGAAATTTTTGATGTACAAGGCAGTTTGGTAGAGAAAGGTAAGCTGGAATCGACTGTAAAAGTTGCATTGTTCAGGTCAGGAGTGTATTATTTGCGGTTGCAAGGTGTTAGAACCACGCCAATCCGTTTTATCGTTGAATAAATAAAAAAGAATTTCAAGAAATGGCAGAAGTAATAAGAATGCCCAAGTTGAGTGATACCATGGTAGAAGGTGTGGTAGCAGAATGGCACAAAAACGTTGGTGATGAGGTTTCTTCAGGAGAGTTGCTTGCCGAAATAGAAACGGATAAGGCAACCATGGAGTTCGAGTCATTTTACGATGGGGTATTACTTCATATCGGGGTGGAGAAAGGAGCGACAGCACCGGTAAATGACATCCTGGCAATAATTGGGGAAAAGGGCGAGGACGTTACTGAACTTTTGGAAGCTGAGTCTAAGAAAGAATCCACCGAGGCACCAGAGCAAGAACCAGCTAAGAAGGAAAAGGAAGCTGAACCTGAAGAGAAAGAAGAAGCGTCTGCTCCGGCGGCTCAATCAAGTGAGGCTTCGGCCAAGTCTTCCTCCACAACATCTACTGTTACCAAGGTTGTGAGCAACCCTCAGCAAGGTGCAAGTAATGGAAAAGTAAAAGCTTCGCCACTGGCCAGGAAATTAGCAGAAGAGCGCAATATTAATCTTTCGTTTGTTCAGGGTTCCGGAGACGGTGGCAGAATTGTAAAAAGAGACATTGATAATTATCAGGGCGGTGGAAATTTCGTAGGCGTTGAGAGCTTTTCAGAAGAACCCGTTTCTCAGATGCGAAAGGCCATTGCCAGAGCACTGGGCAATAGTAAGTTTACAGCACCCCACTTCTATCTTACGATGGAGTTGGATATGGATAATGCGATTGCTACCAGAAAGTCAATTAACTCAGCGATACAACCGGACAAGATATCGTTTAACGATTTGGTAGTAAAAGCAACCGCAGCTGCCCTGAAGAAGCACCCCAAAGTAAATTCTTCGTGGTTAGAAGACAAGATCAGGTATAACAACCATGTACACGTAGGTGTAGCGGTGGCGGTAGACGAAGGATTACTGGTTCCGGTGGTAAAGTTTGCAGACGGCAAGTCGCTAACTCAAATTGGAGAAGAGGTAAAGGAGTTTGCCGGGCGAGCCAGATCAAAGAAGTTGCAGCCTGATGAAATGGAGGGCAGTACCTTTACTATTTCCAACCTCGGGATGTTCGGTATCGAAGAGTTTACCGCAATTATCAATCCACCCAACTCGTGTATTCTTGCAGTTGGCGGAATCGTTCAGAAACCGGTTGTGAAAGATGGGAATATTGTTGTTGGTAACACCATGAAAATTACCTTGTCTTGCGATCATCGGGTAGTGGATGGCGCAGTAGGTTCTGAATTCTTACAAACTCTCAAGGCGTACATAGAGAATCCAGTCGTTTTTCTTGGGGCGCAAAGTATTTAGAAGATATATAACCGTAAAAAAAGCCTGCAATCGAAACCACGTCAAAGTGGGACTGCAGGCTTTTTTATACCCTAAATTTGTGCTATCGGAGCAAGGTTACGTGACCTTTATACTCTTTGTCATTACCCAGTAAATCTCTGGTTCTGATTAACCATACGTAAACATCGGTCTTAGCTATACTTCCACTACGTCCCTTAACGCTACCATCCCATGGTAAACTCAGGCTACTTGTTTCATAGATTAGCTCACCCCATCGATCGAAGATGAACATTTCGAAATTTGCTTCGTCAATTGCTTGTCCCTGAGGGAAGAAGAAGTCATTTTTTCCGTCGCCATTTGGTGTAAAGGAGTTAGGCACATATAATGTTTGCTCAGGCTGTATAGTCACCGTATGTGTCACCTGATCGGTACAACCGTATTGGTTTGTCACAATTTGCGTGATATCGTAAGTTCCAACATTTTCGTAGAAATGTGTTGGTTCACCCACCGTTCCGCTGCTGTTACCAGTACCAATAATATCACTTGCAACCCCTGAGATGGTATCCCCATCACCAAACGTCCATATATAGTTGATAGCACCAGATGAACCATTGTACATTGTTACACTAGGATCTACTTCTGTTGTTACTGTTGGTTCAGGCGTAAATCCGGCGGTTGGAACAGGATATACTTCCACGATTCCAGTTTCCATTATATTGGTTACACAACCATCTGCCGAAGTAACAGTTACACACACATCATACAAACCGGAGTTACCATAAGTGTTGCTTGGTGTGGAATTGGTCCCTGAATAGTCAACCACACCATCACAATCGAAATCAAAGTCGAAGTTCACACCAATGTCCGTATCCAGATTGAAATTGGCCGTAAACGCTTCACAACCGTTTGAGTCTAGAACAGTGAGATCAGCTGTTGGCAGTGCATCTATAGTTACATATACCGAGTCGAACTCCTCCAAAGAGCATCCGTCTGAAACGGTTACATAATACCAGGTGTCTGCACCTGGAGAGTCGTTAATTGTAGACGGGCTGCCAGTTCCTGTTGGTGTATGGCTGTTTCCGGCATCATCTACCCAGGTAAAGCTGTAAGGGCCGCCATTTCCACCCGAGGCACTACTGGTGATGCTAACAGGATCACCAGAACAAATCGATGTAGACGGCATCATGTCAATTTGAATTTGTGGCAGTACATCAACGGTTACACAAGCGGCTGGCGAAACGCAACCGTTGGCATCTGTTACGGTAAAGCAGTAATCCGTGGTTGATAGAGGGTTCACCATTATCGGTCCTGTCCCGGTAAAACCGGAGGGAGTCCAGTTGATAGTATACCCAGGTGTTCCTCCGGATCCACTAGCCCATACCTGGGTGGAATCGCCGTAACAAATAGTTACCGACCCGTCAGGAACCGGGTTGAGCGGAGAGGGCTCAGTAATCGTTACGCAATTACTTACTGAACAATTGTTCACGTCGGAGACCTCCACACAGTAGGTTCCTGCTGCAAGACCACTCGCAAGAGATGAGGTTTGAGATCCTGCAGCGACATCCCATAGGTAAGATAACACTCCGGTTCCGCCAGACGCGTAAACTTCAGCAGAACCATTACTGCTGCCGTTGCAAAGAGGTTGGCTGAAAACCAGCGAGTCGATTATCGGAGACGGCTCATCACCTACAATAACGGTTATAGTTTCAACACAACCATTGGCGTCAGTTACAATAACATTGTGATTGCCAGGGCATAAGCTGAGGTTTGTGGCTGCGCTTGGATTCGAACCTCCGTTTAACCATTGGTAGGTATACGGGGCGGTACCACCGGTTACCGCAAGTGAGGCACTTCCGTTACACTGAGAGCATGTAGCATTTACAGCACTATAGGACAAAGTAAGCAGCGGTGGTTCGGTAACTGTAATCGAAGTTTGGAGCAAGCAGCCGTTTTGATCTGTGATATCTACGTCGTAGGTTCCGGCAGTTAAGGCACTTGCCAAAGAACCAGAACTTACTGCTGGAGTCCACAGGTAATTGTACGCTGGCGTCCCACCAGATACGGTCAGATTTATCAGACCATCATTCCCGCCATTACAATCTACGTTGTCAACAATATTCGTTTGACTAAGTGGCAATGGTTCCGTTATTACCACCGAAGCGGATGATGTACACAAATTATCATCCGTAATTGTGGCAACCCATGTTCCAGCGCATAAATTGGTTGCAAGATTCGTGGTTTGGTTAGCAGGATCGTTCCAACTTATTGTGTATGGTGTGCTGCCGCCACTAATTGATACCATGGCTTGTCCATCGCAGGCTGCATTACAGGTTACATTTGTTGAAGTGGTAACCGCTGAGTTCAGTTGGTTTGGTTCAGCTATGAATCCTATGTCCTGACCGATACATCCCGCGGCATCTGTCACCTGAAGGTAGTATGAGCCACCATCTAGATTGGTATAAACAGGTAATCCGGATGACACTAAGTTACCAGCCGCATCATAGAAACCGTAAGTAAGTCCACCCGTAACACTGGTTACGTTAAAGTCCATAGAACCATCACTCGCGCCAAAACAACTTACATCGGTAATGGCTCCAACAGTTACATCGGGTCCCGTTATATCATTAACGCAAATTGTGCTATCCGTAGAGCATCCGTTGGCATCCAACACAGTAATTTGGTAACAATTTGCCGCTACCCCGGTTAAGCACGCCGTTGTTGTATTTGACGGATCGTTCCATGCGTAAGTAAATGGTCCTACGCCTCCAACCGAAGAAATACAAATTTCGCCGTTTGCCTGTCCACAGTTTGCATCGGTTACAGAGTTAATTACTATTCCAAGAAGTGTGGGTTGTGTAATCACAACTGATTGTGATATACTGCATCCGTTTGCATCTGTAATGGTACACGTCCAGGTCCCGGCGCAAAGCCCATTAACCGTAGGGTTCGTCGAGAAAGTAGGGTCGTTCCATTGATACGTATAAGGAGTGGTTCCACCCGATACCGAAACAGACGCACTTCCATTGCAAGATTGGTAACAAGAATTGTTTGAGCTAGTCGCGGTGACGCCAAGCGGAGCAGGTTGAGTAATCACAATGTTCGCTGTGGCCACGCAGCCATTTGCGTCAGTTACCGTAGCCGTATAATTACCCGCGCACAAATTGGTAACATTCTGAGTGGTACCAGCGCCCCCCCAGCTAAACGTATACGGAGCAGTTCCTCCGGTTACATCTACCTGCGCGTAACCATCACATGCACCATTGCACGTTACGTGCCCGAACATTGTAATGCTCGCTGTCAAAACAGTTGGTTCTGTAACCGTCGTGGTGACGTTGGTAAAACATCCGTCTGCATCCGAGACTGTGCAGGTGTAAGTTCCCGGGCATAAGCCAGTCGCCGTAGCGGTTGTTTGATTTGCAGCTGCTGCATCCCATTGGTAAGTAAAAGAGCCTACTCCGACCACACCGGTAGCCGTTGCTGTTCCGTCACAGGCGCCATTACAAAGTATATCCGAAGCCCCTACAGTAGCACTAACTGCAGCCGGATCTGTAAGGTTGAAGTTGAGTGTGCTGCTGCACCCATTTGCATCGGTAACATTCAAAATGTAAGAACCTCCACAAAGTGCGGTTGCCGTATCGTTGTTAATTCCAAGGGGATTAAGGCCAGCATCCAGCCAGTCATAATTATAGGTAGGAGTACCTCCCACCGTAGTAACCCAGGCACTACCATCGCAATAGCCAAAACAACTTGGGTCTGTATGCCCCGTAGTGAACGTCATCGCGTCAGGTTCTGTTATTGTTGCACTGGTGGAGGCAGAACAACCGAGGTCATCGGTAATGGTGACTGTATAAATACCAGCCGCCAGGTTCGACGCTGTTGGTGTGGTTTGGTTTGCGGCGTTCGCATCCCATTGAACGGTGAACGACGTTCCGGCACCACCTGTCATATCTACGGTCGCGGAACCATCAGCCAACCCATTACAAGACACTTCGGTTTGTGCCGTAATTGTGGCGGTAGGCCCGGACAGGTCAGATACGGTAATTGCGACATTCTCAACACAAGCATTGGCATCGGTAACCTGAACTACGTACGTTCCTGCAGGTAAACCTAGTTCACAGGATGCAGTGCCTGAAGAAGGCCATAAATATGTGTAGGGCCCCGTTCCACCTGATGCAATTACGCAAGCCTCTCCGTCAGGCAAACCACAGTTTGCGTTTACCACCGTAGAGTCCAATTCCAGAGCCGGGGGATCTGTAAGTGTAACAGGCATAATTTCCACACATCCGTTATCATCAGTAACGGTAACGTTATATGTTCCCGAGCACAATGCACTAGCTTGTGGATTGTTTTGCAACGCAGGGTCGTCCCACTGGAAGTTATAAGGCCCTGTGCCACCAAGAGCATTTGCATCAACTTCCCCGTCGCACACACCAAAACAGCTTGGTTCCTGGAAAACCGCCGTAAAGACTTCCAATATATCTGGTTGGTTAACGGTGATGGTGTCACTGATGGATACACAAGAATTTACATCCGTTGCTATGCAATAATAGTCTCCGGCACAAAGACCGGTTGCCGTTTGGGTAGTCTGCCCAATTGCTGTTCCGGTTGCGGCATTAAACCAATCGTAAGAATAGGGCGCTGTACCTGTGCCTCCCATCGAAACGGTTACCTCTCCGTCGCAGTTTCCGTTGCAACTAACATCAGTAACAAGTTGGCCGCTAGCTACACTTGGCGGGATGTTTCCAATGGTTGCGGAAGCATTTCCGGTGCATCCGTTTGCATCTGTAATAATAACGTTGTGCATTCCTGGTGTTAAGCCTGTAGCGGTGGCCGAAGTTTGACCGGATGGAGTCCACGAATAAGAAAGTGTTCCAACTCCGCCCTGATCGATACTCACGGTTGCCGAACCAGATCCTGTATTACAAAAAGCGTCCACACTGGTTGTCGAGGCAAGAATTTGAAGTGGTTCGCCAATAGTGGTAGGTATGGTGGTCGTACATCCATTTGCATCCGTAACAGTTACCGTGAAGTTTGTCGGGCAAAGCCCTGTTGCCGTCGCAGAAGTTTGGTTGGCCGGATCATTCCATAAATAGGTGTAACCAGCTGTTCCGCCTCCGGCCACAACCGTGGCTTGGCCATCACAGTCTCCATAACAGGTGACATCTGTTGAGGATGAAATGGAAGCATTTAGTGCCGTTGGCTCGGCAATGGTTACGGCAATTGATGCTACGCATCCATTAGCATCAGTCATTTCGGCAATGTAATCTCCTGCGCAAAGGCCTGTAGCACTTGCTGTAGACTGTCCAATAGGATTCATGAAGTTATCAAACCACTCAAAGGAGAGAGGTGGTACTGAGTTAGTTCCAGGTGTTACCTGTACCTGAGCAAATCCGTCACAAGTATCTCTGCAACTAGCATCAGTTAGCGTAAGAATTTGGACTTGTGGAGCTCCTGCATCGGTAACACAAATCGTTCGGGTTGCGGTACATCCATGAACATCCGAAACAGTTACATCGTAACACCCCGATGCCAAAGAGGAAGCTGTGGTGGTTGTCACGGATCCGGCAGCTACATCCCATTGCTGCGTGAGTGGTCCATCGCCCGAAATTATTAGTACTGTAGCACTTCCATCTGCCTGCCCGCAATTTGCTTCAACGGAATCTGAACTGAGAATAATCTCGGTTGGTTCATTGATTACCACGCTTCCACTGATGGTACAGCCATTTGCGTCCGTAACCAGAACATCATAGATGCCATCACACAAAGATGAAATTCCTGCTGTTGTAGATAGCCCTGGATCATTCCACTGGTAAGCATAGGGCATTGTTCCTCCATTTATCACCGCATTAGCATCTCCATCACAAATTCCGAAACAGGAGGCATCCGTTCCAGTAATGTTTATTGCAAGTGGTGCTGGTTCGGTTACCGAAACACTAAAAGTTTGGCTACACCCGTTGGCATCGGTTACATCAACATCATAGTTTCCGGCACAGAGACCTGTTGCCACGTCGTTTGTTTGTGTACCCGGATCATTCCATTGATAGGAGTAAGCACCGGTACCGCCACTTGCCATCACCTGCACCTGACCATCGCATGCTCCGGCACAAGAAATATCTTCCCCATTATAATTACTGGTTACAGCGGTTGTAGCAGAGATAACGGTAGGTTCGTTTATGGTAACCGTACTACTTGTAGCCGTAATTGAATTCTGATCAGTTATTTCTACATAATAATCTCCGGCGCACAGGCCAGTTGCCGTAACACCAGTTTGGCCTATGGAAGCTCCGGTACCATCAAACCACTCGTAAGTATAGCCCGGATTACCGCCTGACGCTGAAACGGTCGCGGAACCGTTGCAACTTCCAAAACAGCTTGCATCAACGGTTGTAATGGTACTAACAATTGCACCAGGTTCATTAATGGTAACGCAGGTAGTATCCATACACCCATTGGCATCAGTAACAACTGCAGAGTATGTTCCCGCACTTAGCCCAACCGCAGCTGTACCCGTTTGCCCGGTTGTTGTTGATGGTGGACAATCGTTAAACCATTCATAACTGTATCCTGGAGTTCCACCTGAACCACCTGCTGTGGCGTTTCCATCCGATAATCCGAATCCGGAAACATCGGTTGACGAATTGATAGTAACATCAACCGCCGAGGGTTCGGTAACCGTAACAGAAAGGTTGTCCTGACAACCATTTGCATCTGTAACCGTAACCGTATATGTTCCGGCACAAAGGTCCGATATAGTAGCAGTATTCTGTCCTGCACCTGGTGCAGGAGTCCAGAAGTATGTATAAGGAGACGTTCCTCCATTGCCTTCAACATTTGCGGCGCCGTCGCAAACCCCGTTGCAAGAAACATCGGTAACGCTTAATAGGTTGGTTGTTGGTCCGGCAAGATCGGTTACATTAGCAATTGCCGATCCAGTACAGCCATTGTCGTCTGTCACCGTTACAGTATAGGTGCCCGCAGGTACGGCAGCTGGGTTACTAACTGTTGCCGGCGTCGCGTCCATCCAGACCTCGGAGACATATACACCAGAACCACCAGTAGTGCCTGTTACTGAAACAGACCCATCTGATAATCCACAGTTGGCATTAGTAGATGTTACCGACACCACAATGTCAGCAGGTTCTGCAACAACAATTGATGCAGATTCTGTGCATCCGTTAGCATCAGTTACCTCAACGTAGTATGTCCCTGCAGGAAGTCCGGTTAGATTACCTCCACTGCCAATATTATTAGTCAATGCCATGTTGTCGTACCACTCAAAAGTATACCCCGCAGTGCCACCTGTTGCAGCTGCGGAAACTTCTCCATCCGAAGATCCAAAACACAGCGCGTTAATGGCCGAAGGCGCAAGATTAAGTGGCCCTGGTTCGGACACGGTAACTGACGTTGTAGCATTACAACCGACAGCATCTGAAACCGTTACATTGTAAGTTCCGGCTTCAAGATTTGTTAAGTCCTCAACGTTACTGGTAAATCCACCGGGTCCTGTCCATGAATAAGTGATGGGCGCCGTTCCACCTGTAACCGTTAGGTCGATTGAACCGTCCGCACCACCGTTACACGACACATCTACAAATGTGTTGGACAGCGTCGCTCCACTTGCGTCTGTAATTGTTGCAACAGCTGTTTCCATACATCCGTTCGCATCGGTAACCGTAACAGTATAGGTAGATGCGGGTAAATTGGTAACCGCGGCTGTCGTTCCAACTGTGGTAGAAGTTGCATCCTGCCAATCGTAAATATAACCTCCGGTTCCTCCTGTAACGGTTACATCAACCGATCCATCGGCCTGACCACAGTTGGATTGCGTGGCGGAAGGTGTCAATACTATGGCGGCTGGTTCGGAGGGGGTATAAGAATCCGTAATAAAGCATCCGTTGGCGTCGGTAATTGTAACAGTATAGGTATTTGGATTTAATCCGCTAACGCTATTTGTACCCTGTCCGGCAGGGGGAGCAGGGGCCCAACTATAGGTTAAAGTTCCGGTGCCACCAGAAGCAGCTGCGGTAGCTGTGCCGTCTGCGCCACCATTGCAACTTACGTCTGTTCCTGAAATGGTGCTGGTGATGGCAGGTGGTTCGGCAATTGTGACATTAGCCGAAACCGTACAACCATTGGCATCTGTAACATCTAAGGTATAGGTTCCCGCTCCCAGAACTCCATTAAGGTCTTCTACGTTTGGTCCATGTTGCCAGAGTGGAGAGTACGGTGCGGTTCCGCCAGATATAGTGGCATCAGCAGAACCATCTGTTGCCCCATTACATTGTGCATCTGTTCCGGTTAGGCTGACATTCAGGGCTCCTGGTTCTGTAATGGTGGTTCCTGCAGTTGCTGTACATCCATTCGCATCCGTTATAGTAACTGTTGGGTTACCCAGGCAGAGTGCAGTCGCTTGTTGAGTGGTTTCGCCATTATCCCATAAGTAGCTATAGCCGGCAGTGCCGCCTGTCATGGTTGCCGTAGCCACACCATCGCAAACACCACTACACGAAGCATGACTGTCAACAGTCACCGAAGCTGTTGGGTCAGGATCGGTACCTACGTTTACGATGATTACGTCAGAACAACCTCCAGCATCAGTGATCGTCACACTATATGCTGTTCCTCCTGCCAGGCCGCTGACACTAGCGGTGCCGGCTCCGCCTCCTGGAGCCGGAGTCCACGTGTAAGTGTAGGGTGTACTTCCACCAGTGGCAGTTACTGTTGCTGTACCATTGTTAACCATAGAACACGAGGCATTGGTCTGACTTACCAGTGATGCCGTTGGACCCGCAAGCCCTGATACACCAACAGTTGCTGTTCCCGAACAACCCTGATCATCGGTAACAGTAACCGTGTAAGACCCGGAGGGAACTGCATTTGGATCTGTTACCGGCAGAGAGGTAGCATCGTCTACCCAGGTTGTACTTACATAATTTCCAGATCCACCGGTGGTGGAGGTAACTGAGATGGTTCCATCGGACGCCCCACAATTAGCATCTGTTGATGTTGCAGTAACATTGATTGGTCCAGGTTCTACCGGAGTAAATGTTTCGGTTGCAATACAGCCGTTACCGTCTGTAATCGTTACCGTATAGGTTGTTCCACTAAGTCCGCTAACTGAGTTCGTGCCCTGACCTGCGCCAGGCAAGGGGGCCCAGCTGTAAGTGAATCCACCTACGCCTCCACCGGCGGTTACTGTTGCTGTTCCATCATTAGCCCCGTTGCAGGATAAATCTGTGCCGGTAATTGCAGTGGTTATTACCGGAGGTTCTGTAATCGTATGGCTATCTGTTGCGGTACAACCGTTTACGTCGGTCAATGTTACGGTATATGTGCCAGCAGCCAATCCGGTTTGTGCGGCACCTGTTGCTGGAATGTCCCATGCGTAAGTGTACCCGGACGTGCCTGAACCGACTGCATTCAGAGTTCCATCGCTACCTCCATTACAAGACACATCTGTACCACTTGCTGTTACCGATGGTTGATCGTATACAGTAACGTTTATCACAATGATACTTTCGCATACACCATTGGCGGCGGTTAATGTTACAGGATAAGTTCCGGCTGCAGAGAATACTACTCCCGTTGGGTTTTGAGCGGTTGACGTTGCCGGTGTTGCTGAAGCGCCAAAATTCCATGACCAACTAGTTGCGTTAGCGGAAAGATCCGTAAAATCAAAACTATTCCCATTTAAACATTGATTTCCATTATAAGAAAAGTTGCCTGTAACCGCTGGTCCTGGATTGATAGTAAACGCAGCATTGGCAGTACAACCGTTAGCATCGGTTACGACAACGGTGTAGTTACCATCGGCAAAACCGGAAGCGTTTGCGGTGCCTTGCCCTCCACCCGGTGCTGGGGTCCAAGTGTAGGAGAATGGCCCGGTTCCGCCCGATGTATTTCCAATAGCTGAGCCATCGTTTGCACCATCACAAGATTCGTCTGTTGGGGTTACATTAAGAACTAAAGGCGGCGGATCGGTTAGTGTGACCTGAACAGTCGCCTGACAACCATTGTTGTCAACTATTACGATGTCGTAAGTTCCGGCCGGAAGGCCAGTGAAGTTATTGGAAGCTTGAAAAGTAATGCCATTATTAATACTGTACTGATAAGGTGCTACACCATCCACCGGGGTAATGGTTAAACTTCCTGTAGAGCCACCATTACACAACGGGTCAACGGTTGCCACATTGGGAGGAGTTAACGTGGAGATAATGACGTTTACCGTATCATAAACCGTACAATAGCCGCCAGTAACAGTTATCACATATTGAGTTGTGGTAGTTGGTGATGCGACTGGATCCTGGATATTTGGGTCACTCAATCCTGTTGTTGGACTCCAGGAATATACAAGCGGGGTTGGGGTTGGTGGACAAACCGTGAATTGGAAATTCGGCCGTGCGGTATATGCAAATGCCGGAAGCAAAGCACAACCGTTGTTTCCGTCAATGCTCTCATACTCACGCATGGTTTTACTACAAGGAAATCCACTGGCGTATTGAACATTGTCATAACCTCCTGAGAAAGTGGCATTGGGGTTGTTAAAGCAGGTTTCGATTACGACGTTCGAAACACCATCCCAATCGAATGAAGTTGTAAGTGTATACGTATTCCACCCCAGGGCGGGGCTCATATTTACAGGGCCGTATACGTTGGTCGTAGGTAGCCAGCCTGTTGCACTAGACAAACAAGAGTCTGTAGTACAGCCCATACCTATTCTGAAGTTTTGATAGGGATTAGTGCTATTGACAGTAGTAAAGTTCCATGCGACTGTGGTAAATGTGCCAGACGTAATACCAGCCGCAGCAAGTTCTGCGGCAGTAATGATGTACTGATGTCGAGAGTCTTCATATATGGTACCACTATACACGGGAGCGTAAGTGCTGCTGGAAAGTGTTCCCGTACCTACCGTAAATACGTTTGACGGCTCTGTACAAGCACTACCGTATCCGCATGGGATGGATGGACTAGGTTGTCCCCCAAAAAATGTTGCATCCAGTTGAGCCGTGCTGCCCGGACATAGTGTGACATCAGGCACAGCAGTTACGTAATTCGTGCTATCCAGTGTAACAGTAACTGTTGCGGAGCCGGTACACCCAGAACCGGCATCGGTGACGTTTAAGGTGTATGTGGTAGTGGCACCTGGGGTGGCAACAGGGTTAGCGATGTTCGGATTACTTAGTCCGGTTGTTGGTGTCCATGAGTAAGTTGGGGATGTAGGTAGAATCTGGCAAACTTGAAAAGTCCAGTTCATCCGCGCGTTATAGTCGAAAGCAGGAGCCAAATTACATCCGGAGTTATTGTCAATCGACTCATATTCCCGCATGTACATATCACAGGAAAAACCACTGGTATATTCCACATTATCATATCCACCTGCGTATACGCTATTCGGGTTGTCAAAACAAGTTTGAATAACAAGGTTGGAGCTCCCGTCCCATTCAAATGGAGTGGTGAGAACAATATTGTTCACCCCGAGTACAGAATTATAAGCCACTGGACCATACACATTTGTGACCGGAAGCCATCCATTTGCCACCGTAAGACAAGATGCATTTGTGCAACCAATTCCTACCTGAAAATTCTGGTATGGGAGGGTACTGTTTTTAGTGGTTACCGTAAACGAAACTTGAGTGATTTTACCGGGAACAACACCTGCTGCCTGTAGCTCCGCGGCAGTAAACAGATACTGGTGTTTTGAATCTTCGTAAATCGTACCACTGTAGAATGGTGAATAGGTGCTTGAAGAGAAAGTTCCATTACCAACGGTGGCAGTTACGGTTGAACCGGTACACCCAAGCGTACTTGGCCCACAAAAACCTGGCTCAATGGCCACAGTAGGATCAAGTTGGGTTGAGGTTAGTGGACAGATGGTGGTGTCGGTAAGATAAACTGTTGGGCCGATGCCACTAACCGTTACGGTCACGTCATCCGTAATGGTACAACCAGAAGCAGATGTAACTGTTGCGGTGTAAGTAGTGGTAGTTTGCGGATTCGCATTTGGATTGGAAACATTCGGGTCATCTAAACCGGTTGTTGGATCCCACGAATAAGTATAAGGTCCCTGAGTTGGATCAGTAGCGTCTGCAGAAATCTGGGTGATTTCATTTAAACAGATCGTGGCATCTGGTGACATGGTAAGCGGAAAATCGGGTACCACAAAAACCGTAACCGTATCCCGGTTACCACAAGCAGCGCTCAAATCTGAGGTGACGACATAGGTAGTGGTTTGCGTTGGAGTCGCTATCGGATTCGAACAAGGGTTACAACTAAAGTTGGTCCCAACTATTATTGGGTCTCCCGCAATTGAGGTCCATGTAAAGGTATTACCACCTACAACGTTTAATTGAGGTTCAATTCCTCCCGGACAATAATATTGATCGGCCCCGGCGAATGTTTGATCCCACACATAGATTGAAAATGTATAGTAATTTCCTCCCAAAATGGGGCAGCCGTCATCCTGAACGCCAACGGTTACTACATGTAATCCGGTATCTAAGGCAGTGGGAGTCCAACAGAACTGGGAAGATGGGTTGGCCGAAGTTCCATTTCCGGTGGTTGTAAAAGTTGCCCCTGGAATAGAAAGCGCTGTGTTGTCATCAACAGTAACGTTGTGTCCATTAGGATCCGTGAAGGACATGTCCCAACAAATTTGATCTCCCGGGCAAACCGTAGCACTATAGGTGCCTGTTTGAGCGACACTTGCACCTCCTGAAATGTTCAGGATACCCACTCCGTCATCAAACGGTTGCTGGTTGGTACAGTTGTAAACAACAATTTGAAGTTCTCTCATGGAAGTGGCAATAAGCACTCCGTTTCTCCATTCTTCTACAACTATGGACACTACACAGGTTTGGGTAATGCTTGGGGTGAAACACATTTCCCCTGTAGTAGCGTTAAATGAAAAACCAGTAGATGATTGTACAGGCGCAGTAGTACTGTAGCCAGCTGCCCAGGGAATTGTGACTCCAGCCGCATCCAGGGGTTGAACCAATTGGTAGGCAAGGGAATCGCCATCTACATCAAACGCCCCATGATTGTAACAGTAAGGCTCGCCAACGCAGATGTATGGAGTAGGGAGGGAGGAAAACTGAGGCGAGTTATTGCATCCGGCAATGGTATTGTCGAGAGTTCCTTCTGTGTAAAGATCGTACGAGCCAGGTGTTTGAAGATTGGTGATGTTATTGTTTCGGCAGCAGAGATTCCAGCTATAATTCCAATCCGTACATCCGGCAGGGAAGCTGATCGTGTCGCTAAAAATATATTGCTCCGTTCCTGGCAGTGTGCCAGTCGTACTATTACAAGTTGTATTCGGCACCTGAGCCATACAAACCTGAGAAACTTCATCTTCTACACCTATTTGTTGCAAGGTTGCAGTAAATGACATTCCACAGCTTGGTGAAGTGAAATCAAGAGTGGTAGTGGCTCCAACGGTGGTCCCGTCACAATCACGATAAATAGTAACGGTGAAGACATAATCACCATTCGGGAGACATTCGTAGGTAATGTCTGAACCCATAACGTGACTTGCTCTGGAAGTGTTGGAAAATGATAATAGAAAGCACAATGCGAGTGCCAGGGGCGCAATCGATTTTCTTAACATGTGGTGTTCGCGTAAGGTTTAAGCAACATGAATTAACTTAAATTCAGTCACTTGAAGGTCTCCGAGTTAATTATTTAACAGGTCGCGTTAGACATGTTAGACTTTGGCAGATCTTGTGGTATTTGTTTTTATGGAAGTAAAACAATGGCCAAAATAGAATGGAACTTTACTTTTAACCTTGAGCATGTTTCCAGCATCCCTTCATATGGTCATTTACGAGTCCGGCTGCCTGTAAGTAAGCATAGGTTGTGGTGGTTCCGATAAACTTAAATCCACGTTTTTTGAGATCCTTACTTATCTCGTCAGAAAGTGTTGTTGATGTGGGGTAATCCTCAATTTTTTCGATGTGATTGATAATCGGTGTGTCATTTACAAAACTCCAAATATACTTGTCGAAACTTCCAAATTCTCTTTGGATATTCTTGAAGGGTTTAACATTATTAATGACCGCTTCAATCTTCTTCCGATTTCTGATAATTCCATTGAATCGAAGTAGTTCCTCCACTTTTTTATTGTCGAATTTTTCGATTTCGTCAATGTCCCACTCAGCAAAAGCTTTTGTGTATCCATCCATTCGAATCAGAATGGTGTACCAACTTAAACCAGCCTGGGCGGCTTCCAGGGCAAGATATTCGAAGTGTTTTTTGTCGTCATGGACAGGAATACCCCATTCTTCGTCGTGGTATTTCATGTACTTTTCATCCTTCAGACACCAGCTGCAACGGGGTTTATTCTTGTCAACACTCATGTCCTTGGGTCAGAATCGAAAATTGATACCAAGATACTGATCCCAATCTATTGAAATCCTCCCAATGGCGGCCTCAACGCTTAGCTGTTCGGTTATCTCGAAATTGAAGCCAACGTAGCCTGCAAAAAGAGCATCCCGGGTATTTCCGGAGACAATATTCCGCTGAAACCAAATTTTTGAATGGCCTTCAAAAAACATGTGAAAACGGTTGTCGCCAGGAGTAAAACGATAATAAAAGCCTGCTACCGGATTATTAATTCCATTTCCACTGCGCAACATGCCTGCTTCCAGGCCTGCCTGATGATAGTCGTGAAACCAGTACCCTAATCTTAAGTTTTCAAAACCTGCATATTGTGGTGATCTAAAACCCAGCTTATGCAAATTGAATCCCGCGGTCCAGGGCTTTTCCTGTGCCACCAAGCCAGATGACAACAGTATTGAGAAAACGATGAGTAGCTTTTTCAACTTTTTATTAGTGTATATTTTAGTTTGCCAATTTCAATGGTAGCATCACTTAAATCTGCGTTGCGATTCTTTATTTCAAATAACTGGAACCCTCCATTGTAGTCCTGAATATAATAGCATTCCTTGATTAGATCTCCATTTTTAACCACAAACACGGGCTTTTCATATCTATCATGTGCCTCATAGGAGGTGGCTTCAGGCCATCCGACCAGGTCTCGATCTGCTGTTAATTCCATCATCATTTGGCTATCGGATTCAAGTGTATAGTACTTTCCGGCAAAATAATACTTGTATATCACTTCTCCCGGGTCAATTAGTACGTATTGCTCAACACCTGTATCACCTTGCATCGTCAATGTGTCATTCGAAAATCTACAAGAACCGTTATTAGGTGAAGTGAGGGCGAAGCGCAAAGCAGTGGTATCCAGAATGAGTGCATACTCTTCAACATCAAGGGGATCTTCAACCAACAGCACCGGCTGATTTTGTTTGGTGAACGTCTTTATATGTGACCATTCCGTGTTGAAATTCAAGTCACCTTCTGCAACAACTGCAAGGGTTTTGTCCTTTATCCAGTAGCCGGATATAAACCCGGCTTCCGAATATTCATTAACTACTGTATCTTTCTTGGTTTGGGTGACTACATGAACACCTGAAGGCTTTTCAGAAGCGCCGCAGGACATTAGAAAAAACAACACGAACGTGTAAGGAGAGCTTCGTTTCATTTGAGGGTCGTTAACTCAATACAATTTACGAAATTCACGGTTCGATCTGTGTTAAACTATTTTTAGCCTGTACGCGCGATTTATTTGACTGGAAAATTATAGTGGGGTCATTATTATCTACATCAATAGAATATCTTAAAGGAGTTGGCCCGAAAAGGGCAGAAATCCTGAAGGAAGGTGCCGGTATCTACACATATTGGGATTTACTTCACTATTTCCCCTTCCGGTATGTAGACCGTTCACAGTTTGTGTTAATTACCGACGTGAGAGAAGAACTGGGAATGGTGCAGCTCAAAGGCAGACTTCGACGAAT
This sequence comes from Parvicellaceae bacterium, assembly GCA_965267315.1. Lineage (GTDB taxonomy): Bacteria > Bacteroidota > Bacteroidia > Flavobacteriales_D > Parvicellaceae. Next base: position 116,533 of record OZ253949.1, on the reverse strand, counting down.
ACAGGAGTTGGGGGTGAAGCGCTCAAAAAGGCTTGTCGCGACACTTGAGGACGACTCAGGTGAGATGGAGTTAGTGTGGTTCAAGGGAATTAAGTGGGTTAAACCTGGTTTGCAGGAAGGGGTTGAATACATTGTTTTTGGCAAGCCCACGCGGTTTGGTCGTAAAATGAACATGGCTCATCCGGAGATTGAGCCACTGGCAAGAGCCAAACATGCTTCGGGAGGGTTGCAGCCAGTTTATCACTCTGGTGAAAAGTTGACTTCTAAAGGTTTAAATAGTAGAGGTTTTGAGAAAATTATAAACACCCTTTTGCCTCAAATTCCAGGTCAGATTGAAGAGAATCTGTCTAAAGAACTGATTGACAAGTTTAATCTGATAGGACGCGAGAAGGCGCTGATTACCATTCACCAACCAAAGAGTTTTAAAGATGTGCAAAAAGCACAATTGAGACTTAAGTTTGAAGAACTGTTCTTTTTGCAGCTGTTGTTGGCTAAGCAAAAGCAGATTACACAAAGTAAAACCCGGGGTTATGTGTTTGAAAAGGTAGGTACGTTATTTACCAGATTTTATGAAGATCACTTGCCGTTTGACTTAACCGGTGCTCAAAAAAAAGTACTCAAGGAAATTCGCCATGATCTTAGGTCCGGAATTCACATGAATCGACTACTCCAGGGCGATGTTGGGTCAGGTAAAACACTGGTGGCGTTATTTTCAATTTTGATGTCTATTGACAATGGTTTTCAGGCGGCGTTGATGGCGCCAACCGAAATATTGGCGACCCAACATTTTTACACTATTCAACAGTTTGTTAAGGATCTTCCGATAAAGGTTGCTCTGCTAACAGGGAGTACTAAAGCTGCCATGAGAAAGGAAATTCATGAGTCGTTGGAAAGTGGAGAACTTAACATTTTGGTGGGTACTCACGCCCTTTTAGAGGATAAAGTCCAGTTCGAAAACGTTGGGCTTGTGGTTATTGATGAGCAGCACCGATTTGGCGTGGCACAGCGTGCAAAATTATGGCGGAAAAACGACATTCCACCACATGTTTTAGTAATGACGGCAACGCCGATTCCAAGAACTCTTGCCATGACATTTTATGGTGATTTGGATGTTTCTGTGATCGATGAGCTGCCGCCAGGAAGAAAACCGGTAACGACCCAGCACAGATTCGATTCGGCCCGGCTGAAGGTGTTTGGTTTTCTCGAAACGGAAATTGCCAAAGGGCGGCAGGTTTATGTTGTTTATCCGCTCATAGAAGAGTCAGAAAAGCTTGATTATAAGGATCTGATGGATGGTTACGAGAGTATTGTCCGTCGATTTCCACAACCAAAGTATCAGGTAAGTATCGTACACGGCAAAATGAAACCGGCCGATAAGGAACATGAAATGCAGCGGTTTGCACGCGGAGAAACCCAGATAATGGTGGCCACTACCGTGATTGAGGTTGGTGTAAACGTACCAAATGCATCCGTAATGATCATTGAAAGCGCGGAGAAGTTTGGGTTGTCTCAACTGCATCAATTAAGGGGAAGAGTAGGCCGTGGTGCCGACCAATCTTACTGTATCTTAATGACCAGTTACAAACTCACAGAAGATGCTAAAAAGCGTCTTGAAACAATGGTTAATACTACTGATGGTTTTGAAATAGCGGAGGTAGACCTTAAGCTTCGAGGGCCTGGAGATCTTATGGGTACGCAGCAAAGCGGGCTTCTCGATTTAAAAATTGCTGATCTGGCCAAAGACAATCAACTTCTTCAATATGCCAGGAATGCGGCTTTTGATCTGATTAATGACGATCCGGATTTAGAACGTACTGAAAACCAAGTGATAAGAAAGCAGTTGGTAAAGATGATCAAGAATCGTCCAAATTGGAGTAGGATCAGTTGATTGTTACATCTTTTATCCAGAACATCCCCCTACATTTTGCCCAATTAGCCTGAATATCTAAATTTACCGGAATCTATTCGGTCCTACCGTTAGCTAATAATTGAATATGGCGAATACCTCAGACATTAAAAACGGCTTGTGTATCAAGCATAATGATAAGTTGGTGACCATCACCGAGTTTCAACACGTTAAACCCGGAAAGGGACCCGCATTTGTGCGTACGAAACTAAAGAACATTGAAACAGGTAAGGTGGTAGATCATACATTCTCCGCCGGACACAAGATCGATATTGTTCGAATCGAAAACAGGTCGTATCAGTATTTATATCCTGAGGCAGAAGGGTTCCACTTTATGAATCAGGATACTTATGAGCAGATTTTTCTTGGAAGACACATGGTTGATAAGCCTGATTTTCTGAAAGAAGGAGATGTTTGTACCATCATTTTTCACGCGGAAGAGGAAATGCCCTTGGTAGTGGAGTTGCCACAATTTATAGAAGTGGAAATTACCTATACCGAACCTGGTGTGAAAGGTGATACAGCCACCAATGCCACGAAACCTGCAACCATTGAAACAGGAGCAGAAATAAGGGTACCTCTGTTTATCAATGAGGGAGATCGGGTGAAGGTCGATACGAGATCAGGAGATTACGTTGAGCGTTTGAAAAATTAGAATGGAAGGTATTGTTCAGGGGATTCAACATTTGGGTATTGGTGTACCCGACCACGAAGTTGCCTGGAAATGGTACCGGAAATTCTTTGGCATGGACGTGCCGTTCTTTAACGATGTTGCAGAGGCACCGTTGATGCAGATTTATACCAAAGGCGAAATCATCAATAAGCGAGCTGCAATGGTGATGAACCTGAAGGGTGGTGCAGCCATGGAAATTGTACAGCCTGTTTCATTTACTGCCACCCCTTCTGAGCAAACTTTTGAACTCGGAGATCTAGGGATTTTTGTTGGCGGATACAAAACGCCTGATATTGAAAAGGCATTGATGTATCTACAGGAAAATGGGGCGGAAGTTATTTCAGAAATTGTTCAGAACCCGGTTGGCGAAAAGACGTTTTACCTGAAGGATCCGAATGGCTTACTCTTACAGGTGTATGAAGCTTCGGATTGGTATACAGGCTATGACCATCCGCTTGGTGGAAATATGGGTTGTACCATAGGATGCTCTGATATCGATGCTGCGATGAAGTTGTACTCCGAAATTCTGGGTTATGACAAGGTGATTTTCGATGAATCTGGAGAGTTTAATGACTGGAAGGAATTACCGGGGGGAGAAAGAACATTCCGCCGTGTGTTTCTTGAACGGTCCCGACCAGGTAAAGGAGGATTTAATAAATTAAGCGGTAGAACTTACATAGAACTGATACAAGATTTAACCGACAGGCCAAAAACCAAAATGTACGAAGGAAGGATGTGGGGAGATGTTGGGTTTGTTCACCTTGGTTTTGATGTAAGGAATATGGCTGCGTTAGGTCGAACACTGGACAAGGCAGGGTTTGGGTTCACCTGTGACACCAAGGATGTGTTGAGTATGGGCGATGCCACCAAGGTGCATTGTACTTACATTGAAGATCCCGATGGAACATTAATCGAGTTAATAGAAGTTTATAAAATTCCAATCCTGGAAAAGCTGGGAATCAACCTGAACGTAGAAAAAAGAGATCCTTCCAAACCGCTTCCGGATAGCCTTCTTAAAGCGATGAAATATATGCGCGTTAAAGATAAATAGGCTTACTTTTTCTCTTCCTTCGACTGTTTCCGGTAGAGTGCTAAAGCATCTCTTAAAATTTGATTTTCTTCACGAACCTTTTCTAATTCGTCGGCTAGTTCGGTATAGTGTGCGAAGAAATCATGTTCAAGTACATCCGAAATCTTCTGAAGTAAACCAGTGTCTATCGTCTCTCTTTTGAAAATATTGTAAACGTTCTCTCTGGATTTATTTATCCGTCGAGCAAACTCACTTACGGTGAGTCCTTTCTTGTCGAATACCGTTTTTATCTTTTTGCCAATATGCCCGTCCATGCTCCGCAAATTCAACAATAGTGTGCTTGAATTTTGATCAGAGACGTTCAAATAGTATTACATAAACGTAAATAATTTAAAACAAACCGTACTCAGAAGTCTTCTCAAAATTCTCGCTGTAGGCACGAGTTTTCAGTTAGCTTGATTAGTACAGATTACAAAGGAAGCTAGTTAAATCCAGGATCGGTAAGTAGCTGGCGGGTTTTGATCTAGGTAGGCTTTTGCTTCTTAATCACCTTGTGAAAGGTCTTTGGCGCATACCGCTTCAACCTAACAGCTTTAGTCTCCTTCCCTCCCGGGAACACCTCAAGCTTGTCTTTCAACATCGCTTTAATGATCTCTTCAGCACACTTTTCTGCAGAAATGCCTTCCTGTTGGTTAGCGTCATGGTGCCCATGTTTGGTCCCGTCAGATTTTAGCGCATTCTGCGAAATATTTGTGTCGACAAAACCTGGAAAAGCAAGCAGTACTTTGATATTGTGCTTTTCCTCCTCCAGGCGTAGCGATTCAAAGAACCCTTGCAGGGCATGTTTGCTGGCGGCATATGCTGATCGCTGATAAAAACCAAACTTCCCCGACAAACTGCTGATTACAATAATATAGGACTCTTCCTGCGTCTCCATAAATGGAAGTACGGCTTTGGTTAATCCAACCTGCCCAAAGTAATTTACTTCCATAATGTGCCGGTCAATGTCCATAGGGGTATCCCTGGCTTCAGATCTTTGACTAACACCACCATTGTTTACCAGAATATGGATGTCACCATATTTATCGATCACATTTTTAACCGCCGGAACAAACTGTTCCTGCCTGGTGAGGTCGAGTGGTAAAATATACGATTGCTCGGGATTCGGGAGCGACTCCTGGACGTTCCTGAGTGATTCCTCGTTGCGGCTGGACAATACCACGGTGCAGCCCTCAGCGTTAAACTGAGTGGCAAGCGCCTTACCGATTCCCGATGAGGCGCCTGTGATCCAAACAATCTTATTCGATAGTTCCATTGTCGTCGTAGAGTTCACCAGCTTTGCTTGCAGAAGTAGTAATTCCTCTGATAAACGCCGAGCTGAACCCATGGTGTTCCATTTGATTCAGTCCTGCAATAGTACAACCTTTTGGGGAAGTCACCTTGTCAATTTCGTCTTCAGGGTGTGAACCGTTCGTTAACAACAAGCCCGCTGCTCCTTTTGCAGTTTGAGCTGCCATTTTTAAGGCCTCAGACGCATGAAACTCTACTTCTGTGCCCCCTTGTGAAGCCGCCCTGATAGCTCTAAGGAAAAATGCAATTCCACATGCGCAAAGCGCCGTTGCAGAGGTCATTTGATCTTCATTAATTACAAGGGTAGTACCTACTGTTTCAAAGAGCTCAGTAACCAGGTTTACATTTTCTTCCGAGGCACCAACTGATGCAATACATGTCATTGATTCGTTGATGGCAATGGCTGTATTCGGCATTGCCCGCACAACCTCGGTTTCTTCCGGCAGATGCTTGCTAATATCGCTGATCAGCGCGCCGGAAATTACTGAAACCACCAACTGATCGGCTCTTACATTTCCACCAAGCTCTCTCAGTACTGCTGCCAATTGCTGCGGCAGAATCGCAAGAATAATAATGGAGCTATTTGCTATCGCCTCAACGTTGTTGTTGGATATCTGAAATCCTTCCTCTTCAATTTTTCTTAACCGGCTTAATCTTCTTCTCGTAATCGTAATGTCCGAGGCCTCCATCTTCCCCGATTTTACAAGTCCTCGTGCTAGTGCAACACCGATATTTCCACCTCCAATGATTGTTATCCTATGATTCATTTTGCAAAGGTATAGATACGTTAAGAGTAGGAAACTAAAATCAGTTCTATTTTGTCTTAGAACTGTGGTTAAAGATTTCTAACGACCAAATCGAGGAAAGTAGGTCCATATTTTACCAGCTTGGCTTCTCCAATCCCCGAAATTTTCGCCATTTCGTTCAGAGTAGCTGGTTTTTCCGCTGCCATTTGTGTTAAAGTAACATCGTTAAACACAATGTACGGAGGCACACCCTGATCTCGCGCAAGTTCGGCTCTTTTTTGTCGCAAGATCTCAAACAGTGCTTTGTCGTAGTCAATGGCTTTTTGCGCTTTCGCTTTTTTCTGTTTGGACGGTACTTTAAGCTTCTTGGGAGGTATGGTAAGTTGTACGGTACTTCGCCCGAAAAGCACCTCGTTACCGTCCGTTGTTATTTTAAGGTTCAGGTATTCATCGTAAGCAATTTCCACAAGGCCTCTATTGATCATCTGGGCAATGAAATGTTGCCACTCGGATTCTGTATGTTCGGCGCCTGCCCCATAAGTTTTAAGTCTGTGCAGTCCACGGTTAATAACGTCCTGACTTTCGGCGCCTCTCAGAATCTTAATTAGCATGGTAGTTGCAACGCGCTGATTGGCTCTTTTTATAGCCGAAAGTGCTTTTTGAGCAATCACCGTTCCGTCAATGAAATCGGGTGGATTCAGACAAATATCACAGTTGCCGCAATCTTCCTTTTTATTTTCATTAAAGTAATGGAGTAATATTTTCCGCCTGCAAGAGGTTGCTTCTGCATACTGCAACATACGTTGTAGCTTTTTCATTCCTACCATGGAATTTTCTGCTTCCCGGATGAAATTGGCTTGCATTACCATGTCTTTCATGCTGTAATACAGAAGCACCTGTGATGGAAGACCATCTCTTCCTGCTCTCCCAATTTCTTGATAATAACTTTCGATATTCTTGGGTAAATTGTTGTGAATTACCCACCTTACATCGGGTTTGTCGATTCCCATTCCAAACGCGATAGTTGCGCAAATAACCTGTGTGTTGTCGTTTATAAATCGCTGCTGAACAGCAGCCCGGTCTTGTGAGCGCATGCCTGCGTGGTAATGTTGTGCCGCGATGCCGCTGCGGTTAAGAAGTTCTGTCCATTCTTCTGTTTCCTTTCGGGAAAAACAGTAAATGATGCCCGAAGCCCCTTCCTGTTGTTCAATGAATTGCAACATCTGACGGATTTTGTCCTTCTTTTTGAGATTACCTTTTACCGTAAGTTCCAGGTTGGGCCGGTCGAACGAAGAAATAAAAAGTTGCGGTCTGTTGAGCTTTAGTTGCTTAATGATATCCTTTCGCGTGAGCACATCAGCCGTTGCGGTAAGGGCAATGCATGGCACGTCGGGGAATTGACTTCGGATGCCACCAAGCTGTGTGTACTCGGGCCTAAAATCATGTCCCCAGGTTGATACACAGTGGGCTTCGTCGATGGCAAGAAGTGAAACATTTACATCCGTTAGCCACGAATCAACGGCCGGCAAAAATGTTTCGGGAGCCATATAAAGCAACTTGATATGCCCGTTCAGGCATTGTTGGATGAGCATGTTTCGCTCACCACTAGATTGCGTACTGTTGTAGAAATCTGCAGCAATTCCATTGACTTTTAAAGTTTCTACCTGGTCTTGCATGAGCGAAATAAGTGGAGAGATGACAATCGTTAATCCGGGCAATGCCAATGCCGGAATCTGGAAACAGATGGATTTACCTCCTCCGGTTGGCATCAAAACAAAAGTGTCGTGACCTGCCAGTACGTTCTCAATGACTTCCTTTTGAAGTGGTCGAAACGTGTCGTATCCGAAATAAGATTTTAGAAGAGAGCCAACTTGTTCAGGCATTGAATGAAGGTAAGGAACTATCTTTCTGCGGACGAATTCTTCACGTAACATTTATCCACCAACTAACTTATTTAGGCGTGAAACAAGTTATGTATTTAACCACCACGTTCGTTTTGGCTACCTGCCAATCGAATGAAGCCAAACAAAATTCGGGATGGAATTACGACGACACATCGCAGAGTAGCGGCTTTCAAAAAGCACCCTTTTTTGAAATGGAGATCGATTCAGGTGTGCACCCATCTACAGATACCTCAAAGTTTTACGACCAGTGGTGTGGTGTGAAAACTTATCTGGGAAGAGGTGGACGATCTAATCAGGAAGATTCAACAGCGGAACAACCAAATCTCTAAATCAGCTCATTCAGCAAGTTCTCGTCAGCTAGGTTGGGCAAAGTAACTTTCAGGTCGGGAGTTCTTTCCATTTCCCTTTTAATTGCAAAAATGGCTTCTTCATTTCGTGCCCAACTTCTCCTGGCGATCCCGTTGTTTACGTCCCAGTGCAACATCATTTTTAGTCGTCTGTCGGCTTCTGGCGATCCGTCCAGCAGCATACCAAAACCGCCATTAATTACCTCGCCCCAACCAACGCCGCCACCGTTGTGTAATGAAATCCAGGTGGCTCCTCTAAAGCTATCACCTACGAAGTTATGGACAGCCATATCCGCAGTAAACTGCGATCCGTCGTAAATGTTAGACGTTTCGCGGTAGGGGGAGTCGGTTCCGGACACATCATGATGATCTCTTCCCAGCACCACTGGCCCAATTTGTCCGCTGGCGATGGCATTGTTAAAAGCCTCCGCTATTTTCATTCTTCCTTCAGCATCAGCGTACAGAATTCTGGCTTGTGATCCAACTACCAGCTTGTTTTCCTGAGCGCCTTTGATCCATCGAATGTTATCGGCCATTTGTTGCTGAATTTCGGATGGGGAGTTTTGCATGATTTCTTCGAGGACTTTACAAGCAATGTCATCTGTCATTTGAAGATCTTCGGGCTTTCCGGAGGTACATACCCAGCGGAAAGGACCGAAACCGTAATCAAAACACATTGGTCCCATGATATCCTGCACGTAAGAAGGGTATTTGAAGTCAATTCCGTTTTTAGCCATCACATCACCGCCTGCGCGTGAGGCTTCGAGAAGAAACGCATTTCCGTAGTCAAAGAAATAAGTGCCTCGCTGCGTATGCTTATTAATAGCTGCGGCATGTCTTCTAAGCGATTCCTGAACTTTTGCTTTAAACAGTTCAGGTTGCTTTGCCATCATTTCGTTAGACTCCTCATAAGAATAGCCAACCGGGTAGTAGCCCCCAGCCCATGGATTGTGCAGGGAAGTTTGATCCGAGCCCAGGTCAACGAAAATGTTCTTTTCGTTGAATTTTTCCCAAACATCTACAACGTTTCCATCATAAGCAATGGATACCACTTCTTTGTTTGTTCGCGCATCCGTTACACGTTGGCACAGTTCTTCCAGATCGCTATAGACTTCGTCGACCCAACCTTGTTCGTGACGCTTGTACGTTGCAGCAGGGTTTACTTCTGCACACACGGTAATGCATCCGGCAATGTTTCCGGCTTTTGGCTGAGCACCGCTCATTCCTCCCAATCCGGCGGTGAGAAAAATCTTTCCTTCAAGCCCTTCTCCCTCTTTAGAAACTTTGCGTCCACCATTCAAAACCGTAATCGTAGTTCCATGCACAATCCCCTGCGGCCCAATGTACATATACGAGCCCGCCGTCATTTGTCCATATTGAGTAACCCCAAGCGCATTGAATTTTTCCCAATCATCAGGTTTAGAGTAATTAGGGATCATCATTCCGTTGGTGACCACTACCCTTGGAGCCTCTTTGTGAGAGGGAAATAATCCTAGTGGATGTCCGGAGTACATAACAAGCGTCTGCTCATCAGTCATCTCGGCCAGGTACTGCATGGTGAGTAAATACTGCGCCCAGTTTTGAAAAACGGCTCCGTTTCCGCCGTAAGTAATTAATTCATGTGGGTGTTGAGCCACCGCATAATCCAGGTTGTTTTGGATCATCACCATGATGGCCTTTGCCTGCAAGGATTTTCCAGGGTACTCGTCAATCGGCCGCGCATACATTTTGTAATCGGGCCGGTATCGGTACATGTAGATGCGCCCGTATTCTTTTAGTTCCCGGGCAAACTCCGGGGCAAGTTGTACATGTTGCTCTTTCGGGAAGTAGCGCAGCGCATTTTTTAGTGCCAGTTTTTTCTCATTGTCCGAAAGAATGTCTTTTCTTTTCGGCGCATGACTAACAGAAGTATCGTAGGGTTTAGCCGATGGAACAGCTGATGGAATTCCCTGTAAGATCGCTTCTTGAAATGCTGTTAAAGTAGTAGTACTCATAACCCCGGTTTTTATACTGACACAAAGCTATGCAATTGGGTGGGTTGAGCAAGACTAACGTTGTTGTAAAGGCAAAGGACCAACACCGGTGTTATGCACCGGAAGGAGTCTTAACCTCTCCAGTATTCCGATCATAACCATAGGGACAATGCTTACACCCGCTCTTGCAACAGTAACCTCTTTTTAGATGGTATTTTTTGGTGAAGACCATGTATCCCTCAGGACTGAGATAAAAATCTTCGGAATCAAGTTTGCCACGTTTAGAGAAGCCGCTCATATCATCAGCCATAGCGCGAAAATACGTTTAGTCAATTTATATGAACTTATAACAACCTTCAATTACCTTTGTTCCGTGTTCAACGAAAACACTCCAATAGAGAAAATCTGGCACCCCGACATCGAGAATTCGGGAGTGGAGCTGTGGCTGAAAAGGGATGATCTTATTCATCAGGATGTTTCTGGGAATAAATGGCGTAAGTTGAAGCACTATGTTTCTAAAATAGGAGACAAGGATGGTATTTGCACATTTGGTGGCGCCTATTCCAACCATATTGCAGCTACCGCGGCGATCGGCAATTTGCTCGGTATCAAAACTTACGGAATCATTCGTGGAGATGAACTTACTGAACAGTCAAACCAAACTCTGGCGGAGGCCGCCATGAATGGGATGCATTTGATTTTTGTGTCGCGAGAAGAATACAAGTACAGAAACGAACGGGAATACCACAAGCAAATTAAGTCCGAGTATGGCAATCTGTTAATTGTTCCTGAAGGAGGAGCGGGTTACGAGGGTATTGTAGGAGCCTCAGAAATTGTTAGAGGCCATGGTGATTTCGATTTATTCGCAGTTCCGTGTGGCACCGGCACCACCTTAACAGGGATATTGGTTTCCTTAAAATCGCATCAGATGGTACGAGGCTATTCTGTGCTGAAGGGAAATTTCATGCGGGATGAGGTCAATCGCTTCCTCAGAAATTTTTTTGTTGACCCGGAAATAGAGGAAGAGTACCAGTCTTCTTTTGAAATTGTTGAAGATTATCATTTCGGTGGTTACGCCCGAGTTTCGGAAGAGTTAATCAGCTTTCTACGTTCCTTTTATAATTACACCAACATTAAACTTGATCCTGTTTATACCGGCAAAATGATGTTTGGCTTGATTAACGACATCAACCAGCAGCGGATTCCTTCGGGTCAGAAAGTCCTGGCGATTCATACCGGAGGGTTGCAGGGGATTGCAGGAATGGAATCGTTACAGGGAACTCAGCTATTCGAATAGCTTCTATTGTGCAATCTCTCGCTGATGTTGGGGTAAATACCACAAAAACTCAAAGTTTTCAACAGGATTCTATCTAGCTAATAATCAGATGATTAACTAATGATTTTGCTGTGACTAACCAATAATTCACAGTAGAGTTATCAACATTTTTTGAAACCATTGTTGATAACTATGCGTTAAGGTGGGCAGTTTTCGAATGATAAACGAATGATTGCAAAACCACACATATTTGTCAGGCTTACAATTACACTGGGAATCTTCTTTTTTTCAGCGAGTCTATCCGCGCAACCGGCCGAAAGAAGAACTTCAAAGCAGCAATATGTTGAAATATGGAAAGACGAAGCGATACGGCAGATGCAGCAGTATCGGATTCCTGCAAGCATTACTTTGGCGCAGGGAATTTTAGAGAGTGCCCACGGTAATTCGGAGTTGGCCAAATATGCCAACAATCACTTTGGTATTAAGTGTCATAATTGGACGGGTGAGACCATGCACAAAGATGACGATAACAAAGATGATTGCTTCCGTAAATACAATTCGGCAGAGGAGTCGTTTAAAGATCATTCGGAATTTTTGGCCAATAGAAGTCGATACGATTTTTTATTCGAGTATAAGCTTACCGATTATAAAGCATGGGCTAAGGGTCTGAAGAAGGCCGGTTATGCAACCAACCCGAAATACGCAGATTTACTGATCAACTTGATTGAGGAATTATCATTGACTCAGTACGACGTAGAAATTGCCAGACCAATTCCAACTGTAAAGCCATCAACTTTACCGGTGGCGGCGGGTGTGAAACGTGCTCCAAATCGTCATCAGGTTGGAGTTCATGAAAATAAGATCAAGTATATCGTTGTGCAGAAAGGGGATACTTTCTGGAAAATCGCCAAGGAGTTTGAAATGGGGCTGTGGCAACTATATAAGTACAACGATTTAAGTAAAAAAGATATTCTTCAGGAAGGTGATGTAATCTTTTTGCAACCAAAGAAGAAACGAGCAAAATCAAAAAAATACAGGGTGAAAAACGGAGATACGCTTCGTAGTATCTCTCAGGAACAGGGAATTCGATTAAAGTCGCTCTGCAAGAAAAATAATTTAGAGTATGGTTCAGAACTGAAGGTGGGGACCTTTTTGAACCTGAGATAACCAGCGAGTTATCTGGCCTGATTGTCTTAATTAGGCTGTTGTTTACCTCTTGCCTGAGAATTCAAGCGAGTTCACAGAAGAGGGTTGTTTGTTTTTAAAAGTTAAGCCGTCTGATTTCTCAGGTGGCTTTTCTTTTTCGATCAACTTTGCAGGTAGTGGGTCGGATTTGTTAATTTTGTAGATCAATTGAAAATCATGACGTTAAACCCCACACTGCTATTCGTCATTGCCCTGTTCTGTTCATCCCTAACATTGTTTGGTCAGGAGATTGATTTTGTGGTGCAAACGGGCCATGCCTCCGGAATAACCAGTATTCGTTTTAGCCCTTCGGGGAAACTGTTGGCTTCAGGTGGACAAGACAATAACATTGTGTTGTGGGACGTGGAATCTGGTAGGCAGCTTCGACTTTTAAGTGGACATAAAGGGGTGGTGAATGAAGTTTATTTTGTTGAGTCGGATTCCCTGCTTATCTCTTGTTCCGATGACAGAAAAGTATTCATGTGGAATACACTATCTGGTGAGATTGTAAAAAGATGGGGGTTTTCAGAAAAAGTCACGGCAATTACCCTGGAAAGTAAAACTGTTGCCTATTGTGCGGCAAAAGATGTTTTTCGAATTGAGCTGGGGAAAGATGGAGCAGAGGTTGCAGCGAAACATTCAAAACACGGTTTTACGGAAGTATTGATGGCCAAAAACAACCAGCTTTTATATGGTAGTCCAAATGAAAGGAAGTTCTACTGTGGTTTGGGAAGTGCATCTAAATCAGTTTCGGGAAGCCTGGGCAAGGCGGAACTCTCGCCGGATAAGGAAACCCTTTTCGTTTCATCCAAAAGTGGGCATGTAAATATGTATAAATGGAAGGAAGACGGATACAATTACACCAAAACCCTTGTCAGCGAAAGCCTCAAAAGAAATGCCAGCAGGAGTTTGGGAGTGAGTGGCAAGAACATGATCCATTTTTCTAAAGACGGGGTGTTGGCCTCTTACGATTATACTGATGGCAAGGTGAACAAGTATTTTAAGGCGCACGATTTTGGCGCAACTGCCATGGATTTTCATCCTGATGGGAATTTATTTGTGAGTGGCGCATTGGATGGAAGACTATTTCTTTGGGATCATGAATTTGGGGCTCTTATCCGGGAATTTAAGAGCTACAGTTCGCAGATCAATTTCGCAAAATTCGCTGATGATAACCAATCAGTCGTTCTTGGCTACAACGATGGAACCATCAGAGTTTGGGATCTGGACTACGGAGGTGGGTTGGTGACCCATAGATTATCATTGAATCGCGGCAAAATCAAGCAGGGGTGGCAGTATCATGTTACTGAACTTGTTAGCCAGGATTCCACAGTGTACAGATTTAAGGTAATTCTAAGTCAACGACATCAGGGGCTGGTTTCTTTTAAACAATGCCGGTACTATGATTTGACCTGGAATACGGTAACGGGCAAAACGGTATTGGTAGAAAAGTATATCGACAACTACGACAAGGGGGAGAAGGTTGCCGTTGATCTGCTTGAACAGAAAAATAGAATTTACAAGGATTCGACCTTAACCGCCGAGGCAAAAGACAAATTGGTGGTCATAACGAATATTGCGTCAGGTAAAAAAACGGAACGATTTGTAAACCATACCACACCAATAACCACCATCGATTATAATCCGCAACGTGAGTTGTTTATTACCGCAGCATGGGACGGTCAGATTTTGCTTCACAACAAGGAAATGCAACCACTTACCAGACTGGCGGCTATTAATGACAATGACTACGTGATCCTAACTGGTGAAAACTACTATTATGCTACAAAGGGCGCACTACAAAGCGTTTCGTTCGCGGTAGGTAACAAGGCCGTTTCATTTGCCCAGTTCGATATGTTTTACAACAGGCCGGATATAGTTTATGAGGTACTCCCTTATGGAGATTCAACGCTGGTGTCCAACTTCAAAAAAATCTATCAGAAGAGATTGAGTAGGTTAGGTTTGGAAGAGTCTGACATCGCACTGAATGAAAACCTTCCCGTGGTTGAGTTGAGGTACGATAATAGCGCCATTACCCGTTCAGCCTCCATTAAGCTTCGCGTAATTGCCACAGATAAACAGGGATTAGAGTCGCTCAACGTATTGGTGGATGGAGTGCCTCTATTTGGTTCCAAAGGCAAGCCAATCTCCGGAACGCGAAGTGAAAGTGTTATTGATGTGCCACTAAAAAGTGGAATCAATCAAATTGAAGTGTTTGTAAGAAACGTTAACTATACCGGGAGTCTCAGGAAGTCCATTTTGGTGAAGTCCGAGACCAGGGTGGTGGAACCCGATTTGTATTTCGTTGGGATTGGGGCGTCCGAATATCAAGATACTGCATTCAATTTAAATTATGCCTCTAAAGACATTCAGGACGTTACCAAACTACTTACCAAATCAAAAGCATTTAACAACGTGTACGCCAGGACCTTTGTAAATCAACAAATTCAACAAGACAGTTTAAAGGAAATGGAGACGTTGCTGGCTCAAGCCACGGTGAACGATGTAGTTATTCTTTACTATGCCGGGCACGGGGTGTTGAACTCCAAATTAGACTATTACCTCGGCAGCTACAATATGGATTTTGCCAATCCGGAAGGTGCCGGTATCAGTTACGACAACCTGGAAGAGTTGATGATGAATTGTAAAAGTCGGCAGAAGCTCATTTTTCTGGATGCATGTCATAGCGGAGAAATTGACAAGGAGGCACTTAAAATTGTGAAGGACACCGTTCAGGAAACCGATGTTCAATTTCGGACCGCGGGTGTCTCTGTAGAGTCAAAGGAGACGTTAAATACTATTGAAGCGGCTAAGATGATTTTTGCAGATCTGAAAGCAAATACTGGCATTACGGTGATCTCCAGTGCCGGAGGTACTGAATATGCTATTGAGAGCGACAAGTGGAAGAATGGTGTTTTCACCTATAGTCTTATTCACGGCTTAAAGGATAAAAAGTCAGGGCTCGACAGTAAAAATCCGGTTACCGTGTTTGATTTGTTGCGTTACCTGAAACAAGAAGTCACCAGATTAACTGCTGGAAGTCAAAGGCCAACTTACAGAAGCGAAAACATCAATAACAACTTTGTGATATGGAAGTAAAAAGTAGTTTATTGATCATAATTTGTTCCATGACGCTGGTGTTTCAAGCTACCGGTCAAGAGCACTTCACAGAGTTTGGAATTTCGTATCATCCATATGCCATATCCCTTCAGGACTCTAATGTGCTTCAGCCGTTGGTTCAATTTTCGAAGAACACTTATGAATCTAAGTTTGAGTTAAGAGGGGACCTACAGAAGGCAAGCGGGCTTTATTTCAATCTGGGCAATCGTATAAAAGTTGGTAAAAATGCGTTGATGGTCAATTTGCAAGGCGGTGTTGACATCTATCGATACGGTATGGACCTGCAGTTGATTGATACCTTGTCGACCGAGCCGTATCAGGGATCAAGCATGTCCGACCAATCATCCTGGGAGACGAACTACGGAGGTTCAAATAACAGTTATGAATATTCAGAGCGCATCATTATACCTTCTCTTCGTATCAATATTCATTATTACAGAGGTTTGCTTTACTTTAAAGGATTGCAGGTAGAGGCTTTTGGTGGCATCAGTATAGACAATCGTTTCCAAACATTTACCAATAATAAAGTACGGGTTTTTAATGATGATCAGCTGGAGGAGCTTAGAATTCGCTACGCCGGAGCAATGAACCACACAAGTTTGATGGTGAGCGGACAGCTCGGAGCATCACTAAGGCTCAACGCCAATAATTTAAGGATAGGGTACGATATGGCCTTTGGTGAGGCTGGAAATGCCAATGGTTTTGCTTCATTCAATCAACGTGCCTTATTTTTTGGGTTTACCAAAACATTGAGCAACACAAAAATAGCCAGAGAGCAACTTCTAATTAGTCAGGAAAACCAGGCTGATAATAGTAAATACAGGCGTTACAAGAAGGGGGATAAATACTCCTACGTGGCCTATCATGAGGGGCCGGAGCAGTCCGCATATTTTGATTCACCTGTGTCCCGGACAGATACCTGGACGGGCGACACGGAGTCCCTTACGCGCAATACCACAGGATATACCATAGTGCCTCTGGATCGCTTAAGTGTTTCATTTAACTCTTTCTTAAGTAACCGTTTGATGGGTGGGGTAGGTTTCGATCTGTACTCACACGAAATTTATAGGGAAGGGAATGTGCAGAATAGCTCGGGAACATTTAATGAAGAATTTGGCTATGCTACGCGGGAAGATGGTTCGATTGCGCAGTATGGTGAAGTGAAATTGTATAGATATTTTTCTCCTTCGGTTGCTCTCGCTGTGTACCCTCAGGGAACGCAAGGCTCAATTGATCCTTTCATACGTGGCCGCGCAATTCTGAACTACCCTATGTTTACGATAACAGCCCAGGATAACTTCATCGATCGAGATCACCTGGATTTGTTTGGTAGTTTTAAAGTAGGAGGAGGAGTTGATTTTCGACTACGTGTTCGTGGCTCGCGCTATTTGGTTGTAACGGTAGGTGGGGATTACGTCATTCATCCGATCGTGAACTACTCGGAGCTGTCCGTTAGTTTGGGGTATTACCGGAAAAAGAAGCTCGAGAAACAAAGAGACTAGAAAAATGAGCCTATAAGCCTTTGTGAAAGTAAGATATTCTTTCGCGGGGTAAATCGGTTTCATGTAAGGAGGGACACCACGTTTTATCATAACCTGATTTATTGACTGAAATATTGAGGCAATTTGGTCGTTACAATAAATCCAAATGCTAATTCGCACATCGGTCATATTTTTTATTCTCTTTCTGAATATACAGATGGCCCATGGTCAAAAAGACTCCAGCAGGCATGACTTATCAATTGGCATCATGGCAATTTTCGGAAAGCCCTTTGTTCAACAAACAGGCGCCATGTCATGTAAAAATGCATCACGAGCATTAATTGGTGGTGTGGAATTCCAGAAAAAGAATTTCTCCATCACATTTACGGGAACCACTTTCAACTATGAGCTGGCTGATTCATCAAAAAGCGAGTTAATGCTAAGTTATAACGACACACTTTCTATTACCGCATGGCGCCTTGGCTTTGGTTATGAACTGGTTATAAAACCTCGAATATCGTTGCATACAAATCTCTATTTAGCATATCTGTCACATGCGAAGTACGATAGGTTCCTACCAGGTTATATGAATATAAGGGCCCCGTACGTAACATGGGGTACTAACGTGGGAGTTTATTACGATGTGGTTGACCGTTCAAGGAACAAGAACCTGATCATTCAAACAGGCTTTAGTTATGATGTGATGTTTAATTCTTTTTCCAATATTAGTACGGAGCCTGGTCAAATTGGGATGCCTGGTCTTGGATTGAGAATTCGTGGTGGTGCTTAATTTAAAATTCAGAAACATTTGGAGTGCCTTGCCAATATTCTCTATCCTGATTTTTGTTAAAACGGGATCACAGAGAGTTATAGCCCTGTAAAACTCTACTTCACAATTCTACCGTTCTGGCTTTCACCCGATCGCCTGAGACGATAATCAGATCTAATTTGCCGTCCCGGTTCATATCGGAAATTGCGGGGAATACGGAGGCGTCTTCGGGAAAGCCCACTAATATTTCACCGAAGTCATTGTGAAGCGCTAGTTCATTATTGCCCAATGAAATGAAACAATTGGTGCCGTCAATGTATCGGTATGAGACCCGACCATTTAATGGAATTTCCAGATACTTGAGTAACGAGTTATCTGACGCCACTATCTCCACCACACCATTCGGTTTAGTAACCAGCAGATTGATCAAATTGTTGTTCTCATAGTTAATTAATTGCGGGCAGGAAGACAATCCTGAAGAATCCTTACGGATCACGTTGACCATTCCGTCAAATGTTTGTGAGCTGGTTGCACCGGAAGAATCGCAGTATACGATTTTGCTGGTTCCAATACTGCGTCCCTGCACCAATTGACCCGAAAACGCACCTTTCGGTAGCTGACCTTTGGTTACATACCGCTCTCGACCCCTTCGATCCAGGGCATAAATTTTTCCGTTTTGGTCAAAGAAGCAGATGTAATCTTTATTTCCGATCACATAATGCTCAACGGAACTCGAAACATTCGCAGTAGCCTTATTAAATTCCCAGCCGTCAACTTTTTTACCTGTTTTATCGAAGTTGTAAACCTTGCCTCCGTTTGCTCCTACCAAAATCCTGTAATTGTGGTTTTTGTCATAATCAAATACGCTAAGGCTGTTAGTGGCAAAAGCAGGCAAGTTCACTGGGAAGCCCTGGACGTGATTGCCATTAATATCGAGCAGGTAAATCCTATTTGCCGTATTAAATAGCATTTGAAACTTTCCGTTGGCGTATACATCTATTTGCTTCACCTTACCCATAATCGGACCATCGAGTTGTTTTTTCCACTTCAGGTTCCCTGCTGAGCTAATCAGGTAAAGGAAGTTGTTTTCATCTTGAACCAGAACTTCCTCCGTTCGGGTTCGGTGGTTTTTTATAAGTTGGGGAGGAGCAATAACGGGAGCGTCTACACTAATTTCCCAGAGGTAGTTACTGGCTATTGCTTCGGTTTGATCTCCGTTGTATTCTATTCCAATGTTGTGGTAGGTTAAACCATTGTTGGCACCGCTAATTTGCCAAACCAATCTTTTAAACCCCCTAAAAGCAACAGGATGTTCATGAATCACCTTGGTTAAATTCGGTCCGAGATATTTGCCTATTCCCGTTTTGTTGAATGGACTGGTTGCGTAGTAAATAAAATTTGATTTTTCACTTAATTCCCTTTCACAGAAAACCGAAAAAGACTCTTCCGTAGCCAGTGAATGTCCATTCGTAATGCTGGCGATGATTTTTTTACCCGTTTCGAGGTCACTGCTGAAATACACGTAGTCATCCAGAATGAAACAAATGGACAGGTTTTCCGTCTCTTTGAAGGCCGATTGAATGGGTAGTTCAGGTTTGACCAGATAAATACTTTTATTCATGTAAGTGAAAGTGGCGGAATCAGAAGTTAGGTAATCACTCACTTTGGCAATTGGTTCCACACTCCCGTTGGATCGGCAGATTACGGTTCTGTCAGATTCCCCCAGCGAGAATGAGGCAAATTGGTTATCCATCCAGGACGCCACGTGGCTTTTAATATCTGATTCCAGAAAGCCAGATAGACTCTGTATTTGATCGGCTTCTGTTTCATCCATTGTTCCGGAGTTCATAAATGATGAGTAATCATCAACCGCCCACCATTTGAAATTGCTTACCGTGTTTGGAATTCCAATTAAACATTCATTGTACTGCGGGCGGTGCCCGGACAACGCACCGAAATAAGAAGAAATACTGTCCGATGAGGTAAATCCATTCAAATGAAATGCATTCGCATCTGCTGACAAATCCAGTTCACTCCAGTTGCCAAGTTTTCCTTTTCTAACCAACCAGGATTTTGTGCTTTTTGCAATGTCTGAGGATAGAAATTGTGTGAGTTGGTTGGGCTGGATGAATAGTGCCAGTGAGTTATTACCGGATGCCGTTGCATAGACTTCCTGAAGCGTAGGGTCAACCTGTTCGCCTTTATTGGTTTTGCTAATAGAACTTTGGATAACAGAAAGAGAGGAGGAAAAATGGAGCAATTGTCCGGAATTCGCACAATAGTATTTATTGCCCCGCCAAAGAAACTGATCAATACCAACTCCTTCGTGTTGTTGTTCCTGTTGTTGCGTGAAGTTGAGTTTCAATAAAAGAGTTTTCCAATCGGCATAAATTTCCTTGCGCCTAAGGTTGCAAGTAAGCAGAAAATGCGTTTCCTTACCCTGACCAAGGTACGACCAGCATACGGGAGATTTGTTGAAGCGGTCATCCAGGGCAGGAAAGGTTTCCAATTCATTGTTGAATAGTGTTATCGTGCTATCCATGTTTTTAAATGCAGGTACATCGATTAGTGCCTGCCACGCAATATTTGTTTCAGAGAATTTATTCCAAAACACAGAAAATCCGTTGGATTGAATAATCAATGCGGCCTCAGAGGGCACCGCACGCAAAGGATGGATGTCCGGTTCTTCGGATTCGTTGAATCGAACATAACTCCAATATACCGCAACACCAAACGCAATAACCAGAAGACCGAAGAGCACTTTCCTCATGTTATCAAAGGTATTTTACTGTGTATTACAACAGTATCCTCACAACTTTATGTTTGCACAGAAAGCTGTGAATTGATCAGAAATTGATTTCCAGTTGTGCAGGTAGTAGTTGAAAGCTTTTTCGGTGGTAGCGAGACGCCCCATGGCTGCGGATTCCGTTTCGGTGTTCGCGTGTTGGATAACCTTTATTTTTACTCCAGTTGTAAAACGGAAATTCGTTGTGGATTTTTTGCATGTATTCGTCCCGGAAGGTTTTGGCTAAAATAGAAGCAGCGGCGATAGACCTCATTTTGGAATCGCCTTTAATAATGCATTCGTGTGGTATGTTGTGAGGATTGAAACGATTGCCGTCAATCAGCAGAAAGTCAGGGGTGATTTTCAGTTGATCCACCGCCCGGTGCATTGCCAAAAAAGAGGCGTTAAGGATGTTAATTTCATCGATCTCTTGTGGGTGAACAAGGGAAACCGCCCATGCCAGAGATTTTTCCATGATAATGGGCTTTAATTTTTTCCGTTGGCGTTCGGTGAGTTTTTTTGAATCATTTAGGAGGGGATGTGAAAACTTCTCAGGCAAAATAACGGCAGCCGCTGAAACCGGACCGGCAAGGCAACCTCGACCGGCTTCATCGCATCCGGCTTCCAGTCGCTTTGGTTTAAGATATGGCTTAAGCATTGCTCAGCACTTTTTCAATAACGCTCCAGGTTTCTTCTGCACACTTATCCCAGCTAAATTTCTTCGCATGATCCAACCCCTTATTTGATAACTCCTCCCGCAATGCCGGATCGGAGGCCAGACGCTTCATGGCCATAGCAATTTCATCTATGCTAAATGGATCTACCAACACAGCGGCGCTCCCGGCAACTTCTGGTAATGAGGTAATATTGGAGGTGATTACCGGTACTCCGGCTTTCATTCCTTCCACCACAGGCATACCAAATCCTTCAAAATAGGATACATAAACAATTGCCTCGGCACCCGGAACCAGTTCGTACAGATCCTTT
This sequence comes from Parvicellaceae bacterium, assembly GCA_965267315.1. Classification (GTDB taxonomy): domain Bacteria; phylum Bacteroidota; class Bacteroidia; order Flavobacteriales_D; family Parvicellaceae. The sequence goes on along the minus strand of OZ253949.1, from coordinate 95,001 downwards.
TGAGGAATTCGGCCAGTGAGAACAATGTCATTTTCGAAGCCAGAATTTTCCAAAGCCGCTTGCATATCGTTTGTCCAGGAGAATTTACTCCCCGCCAGAATTAATTTATGATTTGAGCCGGTGCTTCTCTTAAAGCTTGAAAAAGCGTCAATTAATCGAGCTATATTTTTTCGTGGATGCAGGGAACTAACCTGAAGAAAGTACGGAACACCATCAGTGTACTTCGCTCTCGTGTGTAGAATCTGCTCTTCTGAGGCCGGGCTATATTTTTCATGTACGCCATTGTACACAACCGAGACTTTACTTTCCGGTTGGTTGTACAAATCAACAATGTCTGATTTCGAATATTCAGAAACCGTAATGATTTGAGCAGCTTTTGCAGCAAACAAAGGAAATTGCGAACGATAAAATTTTCTGTGCACTGGTTTCAGGTCATCCGGGTAGTGTTCAAAATTAAGGTCGTGGATGGTTGCAACCTGCGGGGTTTGTGTCTTTAGGCTCAAATATCCATCCGGAGAAAAGAACACATCAATCTGGTGTTTTCGCAACGCTTTTGTAATGGACTGGTTGAACCAGAATTTAAATAAGATAGGTGTTCTTGCCTGGGGCTTTAATACAATGGGTTTTACATTTCTTTCGAAAACAAACTCCTTGGAGTAAGGCCTGTCGAAGAAAAAAACAAACTCGTGCTCGGGGTGCGCCTTCACCATTCGTTGCAATAGTTCAAATTGGTACCATCCAATACCGTCTAATTTGTTTTTGATTAAGAGCCTGGTATTGATTCCAATTCTTTTCATTGCGCTTCTGAAGTGGTGAATTTATAATAATTTAGCCTGCCAACGGTTTAAGCCTCTGATGCAACGAAAGTTCATTCTTAATCTAATATTGCTTCTAGTACTTAATTTTCTGGTTAAGCCGTTCTATATCGTTGGTATCGATGCAGAAATTTTGGATCGGGTAGGTGAGGCGATTTACGGAGATTACTTCGCAATTCTTGGATTTACCATCCTGTTCAACATCATTCTCGATATGGGCATTGTAAACTACAATACCCGAAATATTGCCAGAAACGCGGAAGACGTTCAGCGGGACTTTTCAGGAATTTTCACGTTGCGCTTAATACTCGTAATCCCTTATGCTTTGATTTGTTTGGCCGGTGCAGCTCTGATGGATTACAATATAACCGGCTTGCTTCCGTGGTTGATTGCCAATCAGGTTCTAATCGCTTTCATCCTCTATTTCAGATCGGTGCTGAGCGGTTTGCTCCAGTTTGCAAAGGATAGCTTTGTTTCAGTTCTGGATCGGATACTGTTGATTATTATTTGTGCCTCGCTTTTATGGGGAGGAGTAACAGATCAGCCATTTCAAATTGAGTGGTTTGTTTACGCGCAAACCGGATGCTACGCCATCAGCGCATTTGTCGCTTTTTTATTCATACTTCCAAAGGTAGGCGGACTGAGATTCAGGTTTCGCCCGAAAGCCGCCTGGAATACGCTCAAACTTAGCTCGCCATTCGCCTTGCTCATTGTGCTGATGATTTTTTATCATCGGTCGGATAGTGTAATGCTTGAAAAACTCGTTGATGCCAATGAAGCCGGAAAATATGCACAAGGTTACAGGCTGTTCGAAGCATTGAATATGGTTATTTACATGTTTGCAAGCCTATTGCTGCCCATGTTTGCAAGAATGTTGAAGCACAAAGAAGATGTACAGAAACTCCTGTTGCTGGCCGTGAAACTGCTGTTTTCAGGTGGTTTGATTATCGGAGTGTCTTCCTACTTCTATCGCGCCCATATCATTGATTTTAGATATGATAGTACCTCACTGGTTGCAGACAATGCATTCGGTATGCTAATGATCAGCTTTTTCATATTTAGTACTACCTTCTTATTTAGCACGCTTCTAACCGCTGCCGGAAACATGCGCGCATTAAATATCACCTCCGCCATAGGACTAGGCCTGAACATCGTTTTAAATTTTATTCTTATCCCGGATATGGGAGCCTACGGGGCGGCTATCGCCAGCGTGGTTACGCAAAGCATGGCCGGACTTGCGCAGGTGTTTATTGTTCAGCGAAGCTTTAGATTTCCGGTTAATTCGGGGCTACTGATCAGAATGGGTGGTCTTACCTTACTGGCATTTGCAGTAGGTATATACTTTCATTATTGGGTAGAGTGGGAGTGGAACGTAGAGTTCATTACCATGCTGGGAGTGCTCACTGCAGCATGTCTGGGAACCAATTTGCTGAATCCACTTCATCTGTTGACAATTATCCGCAAGCGGGATAATAAACTCACGAAATCATAGTTAAATAGCCGTCTCGTTAATTGGCCAATGTAGTGAGTGCGGTTGGGCTAGCTTTCAGTGGGTTCATTTTGCTACATTTGCCACGCTAATTGAAGAAAACTATGTCAGAGCAAAAAACGGAAAATTTTCAGTCATTCGATCTTATTGAAGTTATCTGGAAATGGAAATGGCATTTATTAGCTGTGTTTGTCTTAGCGGCCATCATTTCGAGTGTGGTTGCCCTAACCATGAAGGAAGAATACCTTTCCAGTGTGGTAGTTTATCCGGCAGCTTCCAATACGGTTACATTCAGTTCTAAAGCAACTCCGAGCCAGGCGGCCACAAAATTTGGTGAGGAAGAAGAAGCTGAACAGGTCATTCAGATTTTGAAATCTGCAGAAATCAGAAGTAAAATTATCAACCGTTACAACCTGGATTCTGTCTACGAGATTAAGCCTGAATCTCCCACAAGAATGGCCGATCTATACGAGAAATACAATAGTCATGTCTCCGCCGAAAGAACGAGATACGGCTCAGTCATTATCAAGGTTTACGATCCTGATCCAACAAGAGCGATGAAGATGGCCAACGATCTTTCCAGGCTTTTGGACTCGACGAAGAACAGGATGATCCGTGAACGGGCAAGTTACGAGTATCAGATTACCAAAAAGGAAAAGGAAGATGTTGAAGCGGACATTGAGGCGATTGTGGATACGTTGAAAACCATGAGTGAGTTGGGTGTTGGCGGAGGTCAGATACGTGCGTCACTTATGGAAGCATTGGCCAATGCCACAGACAATGCAACGCGAGAAGAAATACGAAACAAAATTAAGATCAACGATCAATTGGGTAGTTCGATGGCATCGTTTAGCCACGAGTTAAAAATGAAGCACGAACGTCTGGCCGAAATTGAAGCCGCATTTAAGCAGGCTGAAGCAAATGCCAACCTGAACTATACACATAAATTCGTTGTGGAGGAAGCTTATGTCTCTGATAGAAAGGCCAGACCGGTTCGCTGGATTATTGTTTCGGTGTCCACTTTCGTATCAGTAGTATTGGGACTGATTTTAATTTTATTATTCGAAAGAATTAAGACAATTAACCGAAAGAGTAGTTGATGCTGTCTGCGCGAGCACAAATTATTCTTTTCTATTTGCTGATCCTGTCGTTTGCGGCGGTGTCATCAGCTATGTTCTTCGATTTTCCGTTACTGCTTACCTTACCACTAGTGTTGGCTGTAATATACGCCGCCTTGTTTCATTTAGACAGGTTGTTTGAGTTTGTGGTCTTGTGTACGCCGCTTTCGCTGAACCTTGAGAGTTTGGGAGAGTTTGGAGGAATTGGATTTTATCTACCAACCGAGCCATTGTTATTGGGAACAACCCTTCTTTTGTTTATGCGGGGATTGGTGAAACAGCGTATAAACAGGGAGTTGTTATCGCACCCGCTTTGCATTGCATTTTACTTCTATTTTGCCTGGCTGTTTATCACTTCATTAACCAGCAGTAATCCCATGGTTTCGTTTAAATTCCTGCTGTCGAAACTATGGTTCATTGTGCCGGTGTTCTTCTTTGGTCTCAATTATTTTCAGTCTACCAAACGGATTAAGCGGTTTCTGTGGTTGTATATCGCTTCGCTAACAATTGTGGTGGTGTACACCTTGATTCGTCATGCTTCGTTAGGGTTTTCTGAGCAGGCCGGGCACTGGGTGATGTCGCCGTTCTTTAAAGATCATACCTCGTACGGAGCGGTTTTAGCACTGTTATTCCCAGCTGTGCTGATTCAGCTTTTTCTGGTGAAAGACGGGGTTCAAAAGAGCTTAATTAGCATTCTTGTCGGGATTCAGGTACTTGGAATAGTTTTCAGCTATACACGCGCGGCATATTTAAGTCTGGTGGGGGCGTTTGGCGTTTGGCTTTTGATGCGGTATCGAATCAACTTTAAGTATGTAGCTGTTGTAGGTTTGATTGCAGGGACCATTGTTATTGTTAATTGGGATCAGATATGGATGGATCTGAATAAGAACAAGGTAGAGCATACGGCAGAGGAGTTTGGAGAGCGTTTACAATCCATTTCCAATGTTTCAACCGACGCATCCAATCTGGAACGACTAAACAGATGGAGTTCGGCGGTAGAAATGTTCAAGAAAAGGCCGGTTTTTGGTTATGGCCCTGGAACCTATGCTTTTGAATACGCACCTTTCCAGCACTATGAAGACTTGACGATTATCAGTACCAATTTCGGAACCGGAGGAAATGCGCACAGTGAGTACCTGGGGCCGTTGGCAGAGTCTGGTGTGGTCGGAATGCTCTCAATTCTGATTATTGTCGGATTGATTTTTTACCATGGCATTACCCTTTATTTCAGACTAGATGATGAAGTTTTGAAGTGGATTATTTTGGCGTGTATCCTAGGATTATTCACATATTTCGCTCATGGTATATTGAACAACTATCTCGATACCGATAAAGCCTCTGTTCCAGTATGGGGCTTTGCAGCAATTATTGTTGCTACGGAGTATCGCTGGAAGAATGGCTCAATAAATCAATACTGATGTATTGTCCGTTCCTTTTTAACCAAAAAGGGACTTCATTTAGCACGTTCTGTCCACTAATTAAGGAATCTGAAATCGATATAAGTGTGGGTCTGTTGGTGGGCTACCTCGTAACTTATTCGCTCCTCAAGTTGTTGTATAAATGAACCACCAATCATTACCCATGAAGACATTTTTTGTTACACTTATATGGCTAACTATTTCGCTAACGGCGGTTGGCCAGGCCAAATGGCCTTATTTAGATGAGGCTCCTCGATATGTAGCAGCCTATGGAAGTTTTACCGGTCGTAATCTTGAGTACAAGGAAATTGGGATTGCCATAAATATGTTACATACCGTTGCCTCCAGCAGAGCCGGGACCCCGCTGGTAGGCCCACAATTTACCTACCGTACAATGGCCGGGGTAACTGCGGTTACTGCAGGACTATTTATCAAGGGAGGCTTGTTGTTGGGAACAGAGTACCAGTACCGGTGGACTGATAGTGAGAGTTATAGTTCAATAAAACCTGCTATTGGTGTCCATGTCTTTCATCTGGACTTCGAGTATGGGTACAACATTTACCTTAGGAAAGTCGATCGATCGATTCCAAATGGAGAATTCAGAATAGGCTTAGCTATCCCTTTATTCCGGTTGTCAAAAAAGAAATAAAAAAGGCGCAGAAAAAATCTGCGCCGGTAAAATAGTAAGGGTAGGATTTGTGCCACGCCTCTTAATAGGGCATGGTTAAACACACAGACCTAATCCCCAATGGCTATAATTTCAGCCTTAATTCCCCGTTTTTCAAAACACTCTTCAAAATCTTTTTGAAGCTTTTTAGGGGCTATGAGGTAGAACGTGCCACCAGTTTTTTTGGCTTCTGTAGAAAACAATATCCATTTGGCCAGTGATTCCGACAAAACTGCCTTTGAGTATCTAGGCTCAACGGCATATATATCCTCCTTTTCACCTACTCTGATCACTAAATCAGGGTAGAAGTCTTTCCTGTTGCCAGGATAACTAATGGCGGTTAATTCCTCATGTTCACTTAGGCTGGAACACACGGTTGATTTTGCTGGTATCTTTAGTGTGTCTAACGCCTTTTTTAGCAGCACGTCCTTCTTCAATATACTCAGTTTAACTAGTTACTCTTACGTTCTTAGCAGCAGGACCTCTTTGGGTCTCTTCTATTTCGAACTCAACTTTTTGGCCTTCATACAACGGACCCGATGTAGCTGATTTGTGAACAAAAATATCTTTTCCATTTTCGTCCATTACAATAAAGCCGAATCCCTTTTCGCTGTTGAAAAATTTTACTTCTCCCGTTTTCATTTATTTTTTATTACTGTATTTATTTTCTTTTCGTTTCTGTTCTTCTTCCGAAGTCAGTGTTTTGTTTACTGGAGCACTATCCCAATCAATTTCAAGCCCGCTGGAGTCAGAAGATCTTCTTTCTTCCTTCTTCATCTGCTTTTCCATTTGTTTCTTTCGTCTTTTCTTTTCTCGTTCTTTCTTATTAAATGTTTCTTGTGATCTGCTCATATCAGATTATTCATTTCTACTGGCGAATGTAATCTACAAAAGACCGTCCGCTTAATTCTATAACTAACTGGCAAATGCGTAATGTAGTGGCCAGAAATGGCCCGCTCGAAAGAAAAAAGAGTCAAACTTAAGTATATCGATAATGCCTTCAGTTGGTCGCAAAGCTAGATAAATTTATTGGAAATCCCTGTTTTATCAAAAAAACCGGCACCCTAAAATTGCTGTGTCGTCCATTAAATCGCCATCTCCCTTGTAATCATAGAGTGCTTTAAATATTGTTTCCGTCAGGTCATGCATGTTCAAATGATAATTTGAATGGATGATATCGACCAGTCTATCCGATTCAAACGGCTCTTCCTGATCATTCTCCAATTCAACCAGTCCGTCTGTATAACAAAACAGCGTCATATTCGGTTCTATAGGGAGGCTTTCCACCCGAATTGACGGAATTTCATCAAGCATTCCCAGCCCTATACAACCTTGATCCAGAAAAACCATTTTTTGTCCATCTGTAAGCAAAGGGTAATTATGACCTGCATTGCAGTATTTCATGATTTTGGTCGTGCAGTTGTAATAAGCAAAAAAGAACGTAATAAACTTCTCACCATTTGCTACGCTCATCACATCTCCATTGAGGTTATGCATGAGCTGCTCAATAGTCATATCCTTGTGATACTTGATATGGGCTCTAAGATTCGCCTGAAAATTGCTCATTACCAATGCTGCGGATACACCTTTTCCTGATACATCGGCAATGCACATACAATATTCTTCATTGTTTAATTTGAAGAAATCGTAGTAATCGCCACCTACCATTTGCTTGGTTTCGTATTTGGCGGCAATGTCTAAGCGGTTGTTCGACGGTAGGTTTCTGGGAAATAATAACGCCTGCATTTCGCGGGCTACTTCCATCTCTTTTTTGGCAAGTTCCTGTGCAATACTCTCCTTCGCCATGCGCTTGTTTTCAATGGCTACAATAATAATATTGGTAAGCGTTTGAATAAACGGCATGTGCTTAATAGTAGGGCTGATCCGAATTTCATATTCGTTCAGATCCCCGATCAAAAGGTACGCAAGAGCCTTATCCTTATGATGAACAGGAATAACGACATCGAATGAGTTAAGGGAAGAACTTGACGACGATTCAATTACAGTGATCTCCTTAATGTGATCAAGGTCCTTCTCTACATTCACTTTTTTAGCAGCCCCTTTCGCCCCGTATTTTAATAAGCAAACCCATTCCTCCTGCCTGCTATACAGCATTAGTTTGCTTATTCCGAGTTGTTCCCGGAGAATGTACTCGTAAATATTCAGGATTCTGTCAATGGAGTAATTCTCATTGATGGCCTTGGTGATTTCCAGCAGCGAGTTTAGCTTGAACTCTTTGAGTTGAAGTTTTTCGTTGAGCTTATTGACTTTGGTTTCCGGCATACTAAAGACTTTCGATAATTACAGGCAGTTTCTTCATCAATGCCATTTCACGAAACTTGATCCGAGCTTCAGCACAAGGGCTACCCAGGTATGTTTTACCACCTTCCAAATCCTTCGATGGAGCTGATTGCCCCAGCAATACAGCTCCCTTGCCTATAGTTATATTTGCCGGTACGCCAACCTGCCCCCATAAGATCACATCGTCTTCAATATTTACACAACCAGCAATTCCAACCTGAGCCGCAATTAAACAGTTTTTACCAATGATGGTGTCGTGCCCAACATGAACCTGATTGTCCAGTTTAGAACCTTTCCCAATAATTGTGCTTGCGGTTACACCGGCATCGATAGAGCACAATGCGCCTATTTCCACATCGTTTTCCAGAACTACATTGCCTGCAGAGTGCATTCTCTCCCGACCGTCAGGCTTATTTTTAAAATAAAACCCAAAGGTTCCAATTGTTGTATTGGCCTGAATTTCCACGTTGTTTCCAATCACAGTACGGTCGTGAATAACTACCCCCGAGTGAATAACGCAGTTCTTCCCGATGGTTACCTCGTGACCAATGGTTACGTTGGGCTGAAGAATGGTTCCTTCACCAATGGTTACAGAATCAGAGATGTTCTGGCTCCAGGACCTGAACGGGTTGTAATGCTGTGTGAGCCGGTTAAAGTCGTCGAAAGGGTGCTTAGAGATTAATAATGCCTTGCCAGCCGGACAATCTACTTCCTTGTCAATTAAAATAGTAGTAGCGGCAGATTGCAGAGCCTTTTCGTAATATTTAGGATGATCTACGAAAACAATATCTCCGATCTCCACCCGATGAATTTCGTTGATTCCGGTGATAGGGTGGTCGGGACTACCTTTCCACTCACAACCAAGAAAATCGGCAATTTCCTTCAAAGATTTACCCTGCTGAAATTTCATTGTTTGTAAAGTTAGGGATTTATTGAACCCTGCAACCATCAACGGCAGCCGAATTGGTAATTACACGACCTTAACTGCTTTTTGATCGGCGTACATCTTAACCAAATATTGCTTCACCTGGCTTTTCAGACACAGTATTTCCGTGATCCGGTTGTCGTTGCGTTTCCGTAGTGCATTGTATTTTAATCTGGCCAGGGTTTTCTTCAGATGTATCCAATATCGAAAAGCCGCATAACCAAGAACCGGCATACTTGCTACTGATATCAGATACCATGAAAAACCAAATAAACTACCTATTACCGTAGCCACTATTTGGTGGAAGATGAAGAAAAGAACCGACCCACCGATCATCTTAATGGAACTATGAAAATGGGGGTCTTTCACCTTTGTCTTCACGAACCAGCCAATTAAGTAGAAGGGAATGATATTGGTAATCCATCCGCCAATGAATACCGGGAGAGTTAGCAGCAATAAAACAAATGATGGTAGTGTGGAATGTCTTTCTTGTTGTAGTACGTGATATTTGAGCCCAAGGGATTTAGTCATATCTCGAATGGTCTTGACTGCTGATTTTACTACGGTGGCTTTTTCGGGTTCCTCCGCTGCGAATTGCTCAAAGGCCTGAATGAAATGTTGCCCTGCTGCAATTTCATTGTCCAGGGGGCCATGTTCTACTCCTGCTTCACTGTGTAATAAACCTGGAAGTAGTAAACGAATTTCTTCTATGGTGTCATAATACTCAGGGTTCTTGATGTTGATGACAAGATCCTTCAGTTCATTCTGAAGACGCATCCGGAGATCATTCAGGGCTTTGGGTTCGTTTTCATAGAATTGCTCACGGAAATCGGATAGGGGAATGGGTTTGCCGTACTTCACGTGTAGTGTGCTGAACATTTTGGTGTGGTGTCCATAGTTGATTCCAACCGGAACAATCTGTACGTCCAACTCGAAATTGTACTTGCTTTCAGCACCAAAAGCTACACGGCCAACTCCTTTCTTTAATGCCCGAATGGTCTTTTTATTTTGCTGATTCCCCTCGGGAAACATGATCAACTGTTGGTTGCGCTTGAGAATACGATAACAGTTATTGAAGATTTCTTCATTTTTGTCCAAACTGTCCTTCCCATCCCGTTGCCGGTACACCGGCATCATTTTCAGCCATTTAAATATTGTGATGATGGTTTTGGAGCTAAAAACATCTGCCCGAACCAGAAAGTGTGTTTGCCTGACCAGATGGGTGGCAACAACCACGGGATCCATGAATCCGCTTTGGTGGTTAGGTGCAAATATGATTGGCTTTCCTTTCGGGATGTTCTTCAGGCCGGCGCGTTCAAAACGTTTATAAAACCCAACGATTCCCGCAATCACAATAAATCGCGCTACCAAATATGCCGGAGACCAAAAAAGTATCATCTGAGTTCGGCGCCAAGCCTTTCGTTCAGTTGTTTTTGAATTTTCGACATGATGGCATCAATCTTTTTGTCTTTTAATGTAGCTTCTTCATCATGTAGGATGAACTTAACCGCATACGATTTTTTGCCCGTGGGTAGGTTTTTACCTTCATAAACGTCAAAAAGGTCGACCTCTTTCAGAAGTTTACTTTCGGATTTTCTGGCCACCTCCGAGATTTCCGAGAACTGTACAGACTTGTCCAGAAGCAATGACAGATCACGTCTTACGGACGGGTATTTGCTTACGGGTTTGAATTTGGTTTTGTTCATCTTCATCAGTTTCAGAACAGTATCCCAATTAATTTCTGCGTAATAAACGGGTTGGGAAATATCCATTTGTTCCAGGATTGAAGTCTTAATCCAACCGATATCTGCCACTTTTTTCCTGGCAATGGACAATTCAATGCCATCTGTAAAAAGTTTATTGGAAGTGGATTTGGTAGAGTGGTTCTTTAAAATACCAAGTCTCTGCAATACACGTTCCGCAGCTCCCTTTACCGTATAGAATGAAACCTGATCTGGGGAGACACTCCAGGTTTCGGGTGTGTTTTTTCCTGTTAGAAAAAGTGAAAGCCAGTTGGTTTCGGAGTATCCGGATTCCATTTTTGAATAAGTCTTTCCAAACTCATACAACTTCAAGTCCGATTCTTGACGGTTCTGATTGTAACGGATTGCCTCCAGTCCCGAATAAAGCATAGTCTGACGAAGTACACCCAGGTCTGTACTTAATGGGTTCAGCATCTTCACTGCCCGGTCGCCTGTAATATGGGTGTCGCCGGCCAGGTCTGAATAAGACTCCCGCGTAAGCGAGTTCGACATTGCCTCCGAAAAGCCGTTGGAAGTAAGCAGATCGGACACGATGTTTTGTAACTTCTCTTTATCAATTTGTTCGCTGAAAGAAAGAGAGGTGTTTACTTTTTCGGGTACCGGAATGTTATTGAACCCGTAAATTCTTAGTATCTCCTCTACCACGTCAATTTCTCGTACAACATCAACACGGTATGCTGGTACTTCCAGACTCCATTTATCACCAATTTTTTTGGTGATTTTTATGTCCAGCCAGCTTAAAATGTTTTCAACTTGTTCTTCGGGGATGGTTACTCCCGAAATTTGCTTTAAGTAGTTTAGGTGAAAGTCTACTTTGAAGTCGGCGACAGGATTTGGGTAGATGTCTGTAATTTCTGACGAGATGATGCCGCCGCAAACTTCACGGATCAATATCGCTGCTCTTTTTAGTGCATAAATTGTTAGGTTCGGATCGATTCCACGTTCAAAGCGAAAGGATGCATCGGTGTTCAGACCATGGCGTTTAGCCGTTTTCCGTACACTCACCGGATCGAAATAAGCACTTTCCAGAAAGATGTTTTTAGTTTCAGGCATTACTCCAGATTTCATTCCTCCAAAGACACCTGCAATACACATTCCACCATCCTGGTTACAAATCATCAGATCGTCGGAGCTTAATTTACGCTCCACTTCGTCGAGAGTGGTAAAGGTGCTACCTTCTGGCAGTTGTTGAACAATTACTTTACCATTCACCACATTTGCATCAAATGCGTGAAGTGGTTGACCGGTTTCGTGAAGCACAAAATTTGTGATGTCTACCACATTGTTGATCGGATTAAGTCCGATGGAACGCAGTTTGTTCTGAAGCCATTCCGGAGAAGCGGAAACAGATACGTCGCTGATTTCTACCCCGGCATATCGTGGGCAGGCCTTGCTATCTTTTACTTCTATCTCGATTTTAGCATCGGCTTTATCCACCGAAAATCCGTCTACCAATGGCCATTGTAGTTCAGTAGCGGGTGGAATGATTTCCTGATGCTTGAGTGCGCAAAGGAGGTCTCGTGCAACACCAATATGGCTCATTCCATCTGCACGGTTTGGGGTGAGCCCGATTTCCAGTTGAAAATCGTCTTCGACATTGAAGTAATCTCGGGCGGGGGTTCCGGGAGTTACTTCTTCATCTAACACCATGATTCCGTCATGCTTCGTTCCCAAGCCAATTTCGTCCTCAGCACAGATCATTCCACTGGATTCAACCCCTCTGATCTTTGATTTCTTTATTTTGAATGGATCGCCTTCGGTCGGGTAAATGGTTGTCCCGGGAAGTGCTACCACAACTGTTTGGCCAGCATCTACATTAGGAGCTCCGCACACGATCTGAAACGGCTCTTCCGCTCCCACATCTACAGTAGTAACCTGGAGCCTGTCCGCATCCGCGTGTTTTTCCTTTGAAAGCACCTTGCCAATAGTAAGACCAGCCAATCCACCCGGAATGGTTTCTATCTTGTGTACTTTCTCAACTTCGAGTCCTGTGTCGGTGAGAATGGAAGCTACCTTTTCCACCGGCAGGTCGATGTTGATATAGGACTTTAACCAATTGTAAGAAATCTTCATCTGCGCTCAGGTTAAGCGGCAAATTTAAGGTTTTATTCGTCTTTGCGAAGGGTTAAACATGACTACGAAATCCCCCGCATAATTCCCTTGCTCGAATTGCGGATAAACTTCAAAATAATGTCCTTTTCATTTGAATTAGGCAGTTCCAGGTCGGCAATCTTAATCGCCTGGGTTACGTTGCCGTTCATGATGTAGATCACACGGTAAACATCTTCTATGTTGGCAATCTGTTCGTCTGTAAACCCCCTGCGTCGCAAACCGATACTGTTCACGCCAACATAAGAAAGTGGTTCTCTGGCAGCCTTTGTAAACGGAGGAACGTTCTTTCTGACCCCGCAGCGTCCACCAATAAAAGCATGTGCTCCAACGGTAACAAACTGTTGAACGCCAACCTGTCCCTCAATGACCACATAATCCTCAATGGTGCAATGACCGGCAATTTGCGTAGAGTTGGCAATAATTACGTGGTTTCCGATAATACAATCGTGTGCTACGTGTACATAGGCCATAAGTAAACAATTGCTACCAACCACGGTCTTCATTCTGTCGGCCGTCCCGTTGTGCACCGTTACATACTCTCGAATTACAGTATTATCTCCAATGTGAGTAGTAGTGTATTCACCACTGTATTTTAAATCTTGAGAAACAATCGAGATAATGGCCCCGGGAAAAATTTTCACTCCATTTCCTATTCGGGCACCGTCCATAATGCAAGCACCTGGCCCGATCCAACAATTTTCACCGATCTCCACATCTCCCTGCACGGTGGCAAAAGGTTCTACAACAGTTCCTTTACCAATTTTTGCATCCGGGTGTATATTAGCCTGCGCACTCATTATTCTAATTCTTTAGTTACCTGAGCCATCATTTCCGCTTCCATTGCCGGCTCTCCATTCGCGTAAGCGATACCCTTCATGTGTACGATGCCCCTCCTTATCGGGGTTAATAATTGAAGGTCAAATACAATAGTGTCTCCTGGAATTACTTTTCGCTTAAAGCGGACATCGTCTATTTTCATGAAGTAAGTCATATACTTCTCCGGTTCGTCCACCTTACTCAGGGCAAATATACCACCAACCTGTGCCATGGCTTCTACCTGAAGTACACCAGGCATTACGGGATTTCCCGGAAAATGCCCTTGAAAGAACGGTTCATTCATCGTTACATTCTTGACGCCAAGAATTCCCTCGTCTGTAATTTCCATGATCTTATCTACCAGCAGGAATGGGTACCTGTGCGGCAGCATTTTTTCAATATCATTAATGTCGTATAACGGCGGTTTATTCAGATCGAAGTGCTTATTGCCTTTTTGCTCCTGCATGATCTGTTTGATGATCTTAGCAAAAGAGACATTTCCAGAGTGTCCGGGGCGAGCAGCTAAAATGTGGCCTTTAATAGGCTTCCCAACCAGAGCCAGATCGCCAATAATGTCCAGTAATTTGTGTCGGGCGGGTTCATTTATAAATTTCAGTTCGGCGTTGTTCAATGTACCGATGCCCTTCATGTTAATTTCCAGATGCTCCTTGTCTAGCAATTGAGCCAATTCGTCAAGCTCCTCCTGAGGGATGTCGTCACGCTCAACAAGCACAATAGCATTGTCTATGTCTCCACCTTTTATCAATCCTGCCCTTGCAAGTGCTTCCAGTTCTCTGAGAAAAACGAAGGTGCGGCAGGGAGCAATTTCTTTTTTGAAGGAGTCTATCGAATAGATGTTCGCATGTTGGGTTCCAAGTACCGGCGAATCGTAGTCCACCATAACAGTTAAGCGAAACTCATCATATGGTACGGCCAGCATTTCAATTCCTTTGTCGAGATCTTCGTAAGGTTGATTCATTTGGAATTCAAAGTATTCCCGTGGAGCATCCAACTCTTCGATTCCCGCCTCCTCTATAGCATTAACAAATGCAAGAGCACTTCCATCCATAATTGGAATTTCCTGCCCGTCAATTTGGATAAGCGCATTGTCCACCTGCATTCCGTAAAGCGATGCCAGAAGATGCTCTGTGGTGTATACTCTAACACCGTTTTTTTCCAAAGTGGTGCCTCGCTCGGTACTTACTACCAGATCTGCGTCGGCCTTGATAATTGGCTGGTTTTCCAGATCCATTCTCTGAAACTTATAACCATAATTGGCTTTGGCCGGCAAAATCTTGATATTCACCGATTCTCCGGTGTGTAGACCGATTCCGGAAAGGTTGATTTCAGACTTTAGCGTAGTTTGCTTTTCGCTCATTCCTAACTTCGTTTGATTTCTTTTTCGAGTTCGTCGATTTTAGCTTTAATGGAGGGTAAAGATCTAAACATTACGTAGGATCTTCGATAGTCGCCAATGGAGAAGGCGGGAGAGCCTTGCACGACTTCTCCTTCATTCTTAATGCTGTGTCCAATTCCTGATTGGGCGGCAATTTTCACCCCGTCAGCGATGGTTAAATGCCCAACAATACCCACCTGACCACCAATCATGCAGTTTTTGCCAATTTTTGTGGATCCTGCCACACCAGATTGTGCTGCGATTACTGTGTTTTCGCCAATCTCTACGTTGTGCGCAATTTGGATCAGATTATCCAATTTCACGCCTTTTCGGATAATCGTAGAGCCAAGTGTTGCCCGGTCAATACATGAGTTCGCTCCAATTTCCACATAATCTTCAATGACCACATTACCAATTTGAGGAACCTTACTGTAGTTGTTTTCAGAGTTTGGCGCGAACCCGAATCCGTCTCCACCTATAATGGTTCCCGAATGCAGTGTACAAGCCTTCCCAATTATACAATCGGCATAAACGGCCACGTTCGAGAACAATATGGTGTCGGAGCCAATGCTAACGCCATCACCGATTGTACATCCCGGATGAATTTTAACATTGTCGCCGATGGAAACATTCTCTCCGATAGACACATAATTTCCTACGTAGCAATTTGCACCGAGAGAAGCTGAACTGGCAACGGCTGAGTGCGGCGAGATTCCGGATTTGTTATTTTTGAGTTGATTGTATTGATCCAGCAGAACCGCAAAACTCTGGTAGGGTTCTTCTACTCGGATTAGCGTGCAGGTATCAGGCAATGGTTTTTCAGCCTCGAACTTGTTCGAGACGATTACAATCGAGGCTCCTGTTGTGTAAATGTATTCGGTGTATTTAGGGTTTGCCAGGAATGAAAGCGTGTTTGGTTTGCCTTCCTCAATTTTTGAGAGATTATTTACCGTTACCGATTCATCGCCTTCAACCGTTCCACCTAAAAGTTGAGCGATTTGTCCCGCCGAAAATTCCATCGCGTCAAAATTAGAAAAATAAGGCTAAGCCTACTGATAAGTTTGGTGTCAAAAAGAATTAGCTTAAAGGGATTCCTATTTAGTTGATTTTCAAGTGCTTTCACGGGTCTTTTGAAGCTACATGTCAAAATCTTCCATTGATCCATCACCATCTCCTCCCGGGTTATCTCCTCGTCTTCGCTTGCGTTTGTCTTCCAGTTTGCCGAAACGGTAAGAAAATGTGAGGTTGAAAGTTCTCGACATCCGTTTATGAAACATGTCCTGGCTAAATCCTATTCCAGTTGATTCGAACACAAATTGCCGTGTATTGAATACATCCCTGATTCGCATACTTAGGCTGGCGGAATTACCCCAGAAACTGTATTTCGCCATTAGATCGGCAGAGGTGAACGGGCCACTGGTACCTTGCAAACTCACAAAACCTGAATAGTATTTGCCACTTACCTGAGCCGAAAGTTGCCTGGAGATTTTAAACGTAGCCATTAAACGGGCGAAGTAAGTGATGCCTTCCATGTTTAAGTCAGCATCTACATTGGAGCCATCGAGAATGTTCTGTGTGAAGGTTGCACTCGAATTCAGGTTGAGCCATTTTGTAGGGCTGGTAATGTAAACCAACTCAAGTCCGTAATTGTAAGACTTGCTAATATTATAGTAAGACAGTATTCCAATTCCTGAAGAGTCTACCGTTCTCAGCCTGGTAATTACATCATTGGTTTCTTTAAAAAATAGCGAACTGGTAAAAGTGGTTTTCCGATTGTAAGTTGAAAGGCCAAGTTCATAGGAATTGATGTATTCTGGTTTTAAAAAGGGGTTACCCACTTTAATATTGGCCGGGTCGCTGAAATCGGTAAATGGATTTACGGATCGGGTCGATGGTCTGTGAATCCTGCGGCTGTAACTGGCTTGTAATTCCGTTTTTTCAGTGAAGGCATAAGCCAGATTTCCACTGGGGAAAAGACTTGTGTATGGATTGCTAAAGCTTTCTCCGGTAGTAACCAACTTACTTTCCATTTCTACCATTTCGGCTCGTAACCCCAATTGATACTTCCATTTTTTCCATTCATTGCCATAAGTTGCATAAACAGCATGAACATATTCTTTGTAAAGGAAGTTGTTATTCAGCAACGAATCGGAAACAAATTCCCCACTAACACTATCTAAAGTGGTAGAAGTGAAATCATCGTTGATGTCTCTTAAGATAGACTTGTAGCCGGTCTCAAACTTTCCGGTTTCCTTAACTGGTCGGGTGAAATCGGCCTGTAATGTGATGATCTGATTCCATCTGTTGGATAAGTTAGTTTGAGCAAAAGGGCTGCTGCCGACAAGCGTGCTGTCTTCATTAAGATCGTTTTGATTGATGTCCGTAAAGTCAACCCCTGATCCTTTTGAGTAATTACCCTGAACGATCAATTCCTGACCAGGTTTTCGGAAAGTTTTTGTGTGTATTAATCCAATGTCATAACTCGAACTCTGATCATCCTGATCACTTGTACGAACGTAAAACCGCTGCAAATTTCGCTGTGGGTCGAGTTCTCGGAAGCTCGTCGATTGGTTGCTTAAGGAATTTCTGATGCTAAAATTCCCACTGAGAGAAAGGTTGTTGAAGTCATTAAAATCGTAGTCCATTCCACCCTTAAAAACGTGCCCGCCTCGCTGCCTGGAGCTAAACGTGTTCTGATCGAGAAATGGGACAGTGTCGTTCAATTGCGATTCTCTGAAAGACGTGCCGATGCGCCAACTATCGTTGCCACGATAACCATAGTTGCCGTAAACGTTCAGTTTTCCCGAACGGTAGTTTAAGCTGGCTGCGCCGTTGGCTCCGTTCCAGAGTTTATCGTAATTGTAGTTGCCTGTATACCCTGCAGAGACGGATCCATTGAACCCTTGTTGTTTGTCTTTTTTTAGCACAACGTTCAGTATGCCAGCCATTCCATCGGGATCGTATTTGGCAGACGGGTTTGTAATAACTTCAATTTTTTCAATGGAACTTGCCGGAATCTGTTCAAGAATTGCCGCTCTGTCGAAACCTGTTAATCCGGATGGTTTGCCATCAATTAAAATAGTGACGTTCCCGCTTCCACGAAGAGAAATGTTGCCATCTATATCTACTTGCACAGAAGGGATACTTTCCAGTATTTCTGATGCACTTCCTGATTCCGAGGAGATTAGTTGAGTTACGTTGTAGATTTTCTTATCGAAAGATGACTGCATGAACTTTCTATCGGCAACAATTTCAGCTTCTGCAAGTAACGTCTGATCAGGAGGTAGGATAAAAGTGCCAATGTCGTGGTTTGGGTTATCCGGCCGAATAGCAAATCTTGTTGATTTTCGCTCGTGGTAGCCTATAAAGTCAATTTTAAGATAATAAGGCCCTGGTCGCACGTCAATAATTTTAAAGTATCCTTTTTCATCAGTGCTCGCTCCACCTACCAAACTATCTTTTCTGGCCCAGAATAAGGATACTGTGGCGAACGGAACCGGTTCACCTGTAATGGAGTCATTAACTAATCCGGTAACTGTTCCGATTTTCGGCAATTCGCTGTAACTCCTGCTACCTGATACGTCTCTAACGCCACCTTTGCCTGCGGGACGTTGGGCGAATAAAGGAGCAATTGATGAAAGAAGCAGTATACAGCCTAGTAAGTTCTTCATTAATTTGGTTTCCTCGTTTTTAGACTCATCTGAACCTCAGATGAGTTACGTTAGACCACAACTAATTGAAATGGTTTAACGGAGGGTGGCAAATAAAATATTTGGTTACCGGAACACTCAGGCTTTGAATGTTCAGATTGTCCGATGCTTCTGAGATATCCCGAATACTACCATCCTTAAACAGCAAATTAATTTTGTCCTGTTTAGGATTATATGCCTTATTCTCAATTTCCTCATGAACGAGAAGGTATTTTGCCTCTTCCAGGCTGAGGGAATAGTGGTCTGAGATCTTTTGTAGCAATTGTTGGTAGTTGTCGGCCGTAAGAGGGTCGGAATGAATTTTCACCTTAAACAAGTACCTGTTCACCAGAGCCGTACATAACATGCTCAGTACTTTGTCTTCATTGTCGGCCCATACCTTAATCGCTCCCATTAAGTCGTAATCGTCCAGATTTACAAAACTGTCAAGGATTTCAGGATCGTTGAAATCTTCTTTACTGATGGTGTTGTAAAGGAACATACTTAGCGCCGGTGAACAGAACAAATCCTCGTTCCTCAGGGCTAATTCCTTAGCACGTTGAAGTACTTTTACCAACATAAACTCTGCAGATATAACTGTTTTATGCAGATAAACCTGCCAGTACATTAGCCTGCGTGCTACAATGAACTTCTCTACTGAGTAAATTCCTTTTTGCTGAACTACCAACTCATCGTTCACCACATCCAGCATGTCTATAATTCTGGAGCTGCTTACCACACCTTCAGACACACCTGAATAAAAACTATCTCGTTTCAGGTAATCCAGCCTGTCCATATCCAGCTGACTGGCCACCAATTGATGAAGGAATTTTTTCGGGTAGGTATTCTTGAAAATCGAAATGGCTGTATCCAATTGACCATTGAATTCCTGATTCAAATGTTCCA
Source organism: Parvicellaceae bacterium (assembly GCA_965267315.1). GTDB lineage: Bacteria > Bacteroidota > Bacteroidia > Flavobacteriales_D > Parvicellaceae. The sequence goes on along the minus strand of OZ253949.1, from coordinate 75,586 downwards.
TGATGAGCACGGAAATTTCCTCATGGGTGATTCCTTCAACTACTGTATGCTCCAAAGCGTGCGAAAATGGCCCATGTCCGATATCGTGTAGCAGTATAGCAATGGTAACTCCGGTAGCCTCTTCCGATGTTATTTCATGCCCCTTCTGGCGAAGCGTGTAGATAGCCTTCTCCATGAGGTACATACACCCAATAGCGTGATGAAAGCGTGTGTGTAACGCACCTGGATATACAAAATGAGTTAGCCCCAGTTGCTTAATCCTTCTCAACCGCTGAAAGTAGGGGTGGTCGATCAGATCGAGAATAAGTTCGGAGGGAATGGAAATAAAACCGTAGATCGGATCGTTAAATATTTTCTTCTTGTTTACCACTTTATGGAGGTATACATTTGTTGATGGCAAAACTATTCAATTTTAAACATAAGTATGAGTGCTAGGATTCTTTGGGCTGACGATGAAATCGATTTATTAAAACCACATGTGATGTTTCTGGAAGGGAAGGGATATGTCGTGGAGACTGTGAATAGTGGTGATGATGCACTCGATTTAGTAGAGCAGCAACATTTTGATTTGGTTTTGCTAGACGAGAACATGCCTGGCTTAACTGGTTTGGAAACACTTGACAGGATTAAGGAAAAACACCCATCTCTGCCAATTGTAATGATCACTAAAAGTGAGGAGGAGTCGATCATGGAAGGGGCAATCGGAGGTAAAATCGCAGATTATCTGATAAAGCCGGTAAATCCTAACCAGATTCTGCTTTCGCTAAAAAAGAACCTCGATTCTAAAAGGTTAGTTAGTGAAAAAGCCACATCGTCGTATCAGCGGGAGTTTCGTCAAATTGCCATGCAGCTTCAAGACCGAATGGATTATGATGAGTGGACGGAGTTTTATCAAAAACTGGTGCACTGGGAATTGGAATTGGAGAACTCTAAGGAAGAAAGCATGCATGAGATTTTTCACATGCAAAAGAAAGAGGCGAATCAGTTGTTTTCAAGGTTTATAGAGAAAAACTACGCCAACTGGGTAAATGGGGTTGAAGAGGGGCCGGTAATGTCGCATACCTTAATCCAGAAGAAGATTGCGCAGCACATTGGTGATGAACCGGTGATGTTGTTTGTAATTGACAACCTCAGATACGACCAATGGAGAACTCTAAGAAATGTTGTCCGGGATTTGTTTACCGTTGAGAATGAGGAGATTTTTTACAGTATTCTGCCTACGGCCACCCAATATGCAAGGAACGCTTTGTTTGCCGGTTTAATGCCATCCGAGATTCAAAAGAAGTTCCCGCAGTGGTGGAAGAATGATGAGGACGAAGGCGGCAAGAATATGCATGAGGCAGAGTTGTTGTCCGCAAATCTGCAAAGGTTGGGGAAGAATGTAAAACATTCCTATCACAAGATTACCAACCTTGACAAAGGCAAGAAGTTGGTTGATAATTTTTCAAATCTGATGCAGAATAAGCTGAATGTGATCGTCTACAATTTTGTAGACATGTTATCTCATGCACGAACCGATATGGAAGTAATTCGTGAACTGGCTGATGACGAGGCCGCTTACCGATCGCTTACTTTAAGCTGGTTTGAACACTCTCCATTGTTCGACTTGCTTCGGATGGCTGCTGAAAATGGCCTGAAAGTTCTGGTAACCACAGATCACGGAACCATCAAGGTGGATGATCCGATCAAAGTCGTAGGAGATAGAAATACCAACTCGAATTTAAGGTATAAACAAGGGAAGAATTTGAATTACAATGCCAACGAGGTATTCGAAGTGAGGAATCCGAGGGATTGCTTCCTGCCTCAGCAAAATATGAGCAGCACTTTTATTTTTGCCAAAGAGGCCAGCTTCTTTGTTTATCCGAATAATTACAATCACTATGTGAAGTATTACAACAATACATTTCAGCATGGTGGTATTTCAATGGAGGAAGTGCTTATTCCATTCGTGGAGTTAAAACCCAGATAATGGAAATAACAATTGGTTCGATAGACGAGCTTTCTGAGAAGGTTAGGGTGTTGAAACAGTATTTACCTAAAGGGGTAATTTTATTTGATGGTGAAATGGGCGCGGGCAAAACCACCATCATTTCGGAACTATGTCGTCAGTTGGAAATTGAAGATGAACCGAGTAGTCCCACCTATTCCATCGTAAATGAGTACTACTCCAAAGCCCATGGCACGTTGTATCATTTTGATTGCTATCGATTGGAATCCGAAGAAGAGGCGCTCGACATTGGAATTGAAGATTATTTATACAGTGGTAATTATTGCTTTGTTGAATGGGGTGACAGAATAGAGAAACTTTTGCCGGAGAATTACGTAAGGGTTAGCGTTCAGGCAAAGGAAGAACATCGAATTATTACTGTCAGCGAATGAATGTATCTGGTGATGCCCTCAAATCTCTTGCGCAGGAGGCCACTTTGATGCCTCAAGAGGAAATGTTAGAGGTGGGCAAAAAGCGAAAAAAACTCTACATAGGCATCCCCAAAGAATCCTCTTTTAAAGAAAATAGAGTCGCTCTCTCTCCGGAAGCAGTGGGGTTACTTACGGCGCATGGACACACAGTAGTTATTGAAACGAATGCCGGGAAGAATGCCAGTTTTACCGACAACGATTATAGCGAAGCCGGAGCCCGAATCGCGTATGATACCAAAGAAGTCTTTCAGGCAGATCTGATCTTTAAAGTTGCTCCTCCAACCGATAAGGAGATTGGGATGATGCAGCGAAGCCAAACCCTTTTTTCAGCATTGCAACTTACCGTTCAGCCTAAAGACACCCTGAAAAAGCTGATGGACAAAAAGATTACAGCAATTGCATGGGATTACGTAAAGGACAATTCCGGAATCTTCCCTGTGATCCGTTCAATGGGTGAAATTGCGGGGAATATGGCGGTGCTTACCGCAGGAAGATATTTAGCCGATGAAGGTGGTAGAGGAATGATGTTAGGAGGTTTGGCTGGCATAGCACCTGCTGAGGTTGTGATTATTGGTGCGGGTACGGTTGGAGAGTATGCTGCACGCGCTGCGCTGGGACTTGGCGCTGAAATTAAAGTGTTTGACAATTCTACGTACAAGCTGCGTCGATTACAACATTCGCTGGGCCACAGGGTTTATACCTCGGCCATTACGCCAAAAGTTCTTGCCAAGGCATTGCGCCGCGCCGATGTGGCAATTGGGGCATTGCGCGCTCAGGCACGTAGAACACCCATGGTTGTGAATGAAGATATGGTGCGGGAAATGAAGGCCGGGTCGGTTATAGTAGATATCAGTATCGATCAGGGAGGGTGTTTCGAAACATCCAGAGTAACCACACTTGAAAAGCCAGTTTTTAAAACTCATGGGGTAATTCACTATTGCGTACCAAACATTGCCTCGAGTGTGCCCCGTACAGCGTCTTTTGCCCTCAGTAATATTTTTGCACCACTCATTCTAGACATTGGTGAGGGGGGTGGAATGGAAAAAATAATCCACGACGACCCTGGTTTCAGACATGGTGTGTATATGTATCGGGGAACTTTAACTTCCTCGTATTTGGGAGAAACTTTCTCCCTTCCGTATAAGGATCTTAATTTGCTAATGGCGGCGATGTAAGGTCGTGATGTTCTGATTCTTACAGTAATCCAACAAAACGTTAAAAATAACTCGGCAGGGGTTGAGATTCAGCGAATTCTGCTTACTTCGCTTCAAGTATAGCTGCTGAAGGTGGAGGTAGGTGTCCACTGAAAGCATTTAAGAAAGCGGATGGACTCACAGCATCCGCTTTTTTCTTACCACCTGTTGTCAGAATCACTAATTTCGCCGTATGAGTTTTGGGAAGCGGTTGCGCGTATATCTTATTGGTCTGGGATTTGGCTTGATAGCCGTGTATTTCATATTTAGCGCACGGGGTTGCGAATGGACACCACAAAACCGTGTTTTACAATCTATTCAGGAATGCGACATCTTAATATCGGACTTTAAGGCGTGTCAAATGCAATGCTATGGTATTAGTAAGCACGACGTATTCAATGTACTTCAAAAGGGAGACGTTGATTTTTCGGAAAGCCAAACCTCCGGGGATGTGAAAGACTACGTACTTAAAACCGATAGCCTCACCTTAACCCTTAAATTGAATACCAAAGACACGTTGGTGGAGGTGGATCATTTTCACGGCTATAAAAAGGAATGTGCCTGTGGTGAGGCTGACGCGAATAAGTTTTCGGTACTTTACGAACCGGATGAACTGGTACTTCAGAAACTGGTTGATAATGGTTTCGAAGTAACTCGCGATAGCAAATGTTTATTCGATTGTTTTGGTGTGGACAGCATTTATGTTCGAGGAGTTTTAAATGATGGCAAGGTATTGCACGATTGGAGTTTTCCTCATGCCAAACCCAATCCGGTTTATTGGATTCAGAAAATACGGGGACGTGCTGACACGCTGCTGTTTCAAGTGGAGTTGGGATCGAAAACCAGGGTTTTGGATATGCGTGTTAAGAACGTAGATGCAACTTGCGATTGCCCCTAAGCCTTATTTCAGTTGTTTTCTTCTTTTGCGTTCCTTCATGATTAGTGAAAGTTCACGAGAGGTTTGACCCGATACGGATGTATTTTCTTCAGCCCTCCGAATGAGGTAGGGGAGAACCTCCTTTACCGGCCCGTAAGGAACGTATTTAGCAACATTGTATCCTGCATCAGAGAGATTAAAACTGATGTGGTCACTCATGCCTAGCAACTGAGCAAAATGAATGCGGTTGTCGTTTTTTGCAATGTTTCTTTCTTCCATCAGCCGGATGAGGTGCAAAGAACTTTCTTCATTATGGGTTCCGGCGCAGAAAGAAATTCTATCTATATGATCCGTGCAGAATTCGAGAGCCAGGTTGTAATCCTTGTCACAGGCTTCCTTGTTCGGTTGGATTGGTGAGGGATATCCTAGCTCATCTGCACGTGCTCTTTCCTTTTCCATATAGGCCCCTCTTACCAGCTTCAGCCCCAGGAAATAATCACCCGAATCGGCCTGGAGCATTTTGATGTATTCAAGTCGGTCGTGGCGGTATAGTTGTACCGTGTTGTAAACAATTGCTCTTCGCTTGTTGTATTTGCGCATCATTGATTCAACCGCTTCGTCAATGGCCTCTTGAATCCAGGATTCTTCCGCATCGATGAATACAGGAGTGTCTGCTTTTTCTGCCGCTTTACAAATTCTGTCGAGCCGATCGTAAAAACCGGTAACCCTTCTTTCCTCTTCTGGAGTCAGCTCTTCCTTCATGTTCAGCTTTTCCAACAAGGCAAAAGAAGTGATGGCGGTAAGTTTAAACACACTAATGGGAATGGAAGGATCCTGATAGGCTCTGGCAATGGTGGCCAAAACTTCCTGGCAGGTAAACTCAAAGTTCTCGTCTTCATCCTTTCCTTCAACCGAATAATCGAGAATTGTCCCAACGTTGCTTTGCCACAATCGCGTTATAGTTTGCTCACATTCTGCGATGGTTTCACCTCCACAGAATTGTTTGAAAATAGTGGCTTTTACTATTCCCTTGATCGGAAACCTGATTGTTAAAGCCACATTTGTAGCCCATTTCCCAAATGAAACCAGCCAATTGTTTCCAACGAGTTTAAACAAGCGATATGCTCGTTTAAGTTCCGCATCCGATTTATTCCGGAAGGCAATCTCGGTATTGTCGAAAGACACCATTGGCGGCAAATATAATTATTCGGCAATTCCTACAGATGTGCCAAAATATGGGGGAATCTTGTTTTCTTTACGGCGTGGAAGACACCAAACATATTCTATCTGCCGGCTACGAAGTTGTAATTGGCAGTGCCGAACTCATTCTTGCAGACTTTTTTGATAAAAATCCTAAGGTAAATCCTGTAGTAATAGCAGACGAAAATACTTTGGAGCACTGCTGGCCCAAAGTGATAGGTCGCAACGAAAGGCTAAATCACGCTCCGATCATTCAAATTGAAAGCGGAGAGGAGAACAAATCCGTTGAGGTGTGCATGCAGGTATGGCTGACGCTGGCGGAAATGAAGCTTACCCGTAACGATGTGGTCATCAATTTGGGTGGAGGCGTAGTTACCGATTTAGGCGGATTCGTAGCCAGTACGTTCAAGAGAGGCGTGAAATTTATTCAGGTTCCTACCTCGTTACTTTGCATGGTTGATGCAGCGGTTGGCGGCAAGGTAGGTGTGGATTTACAAAAAATGAAGAATCTGGTTGGAAACTTCGCTACTCCCGAATTGGTGGTTGTGGACACAGAATTTTTGGACACTTTATCTGCAAATCAGATGCGATCGGGATTTGCAGAGGTGTTGAAGCACGGACTGATTTTAGACAAAAGTTACTGGACGGAGGCCTGTTCTGCTTCCTTTACAGACATTGAGCATATACGGTCTCTGGTATCCCGGTCAATTGAACTGAAGAACGAAATTGTTCTGGAGGATTTTAAGGAATCTGGAAATCGGAAAAAGCTGAATTTTGGCCATACGATTGGTCATGCAATTGAAACGTACTTTCTGGAATCGGATACCCCACTATTGCATGGAGAGGCCGTGGCTGCCGGTATGTTGGCGGAGAGTTGGTTGTCTACTAAGCTATCCGGTTTAACTGAAGGTGAACTGGAGCAGATAAGTAATTATATAAGGTCAGTTTACACGTTTCCCATATTGAGTACAAATGCATATGAGAATCTCATTCAATTGATGAAAAACGATAAGAAGAATAGGGGGGACGAGATCAACTGTACGCTGCTCAACTCAATAGGTGAATCATCGATAAACCATAAAGTGGAAGAACAGCTGATTTGCCAGGCACTTGATTATACCTTCGGGAATTAGAGTTCGCCGCCGGTAATTTACGTTACGAGGCTAGTTCTACAGCCGGGTCTGAGAGCTATAAATTAGTAGTAGTACGTTGGTCGGTCGTAAATACCAACATCAAATATTGCCCACCACCACACGTAACACATAATTAAGGAAACAATTAAGCCTATTATCGCAAAAATCAATCCTGTGCGCAGATACTTGTAACTCCTTTCGTACTTATGCGGATCGGCTCTGTAAATTTTAATGTCGTGCGAATAGTAGGAAAAGGCAATAAGTGCGCAAACCACACCAGGCAAGCCATATTGCCAGGGTCCTATAGCCAGAGAAGCAATGCCCACAATCATGCAGCCAATCGACTTGGAAAGCCATGCTCCCTTTTGAGGCTTCTTAGCCTCCTTAAAATTGTCTAGAGACTCAAATTGCGAAAGTTCGTCTGACATCCTTTTCGTCTTTAATTAGAATCTTCTAGTAACCGTAATAGTAGGCAGGAGGCTCGTAATAGTATCTCGATTGAGACATCTCAATGATAAAGTAGAAGTATAAAATCCAAAGAACGATTCCAAGAATGGATGCAGGGATGCCCCAAATAGCACAAGTTCTGCCGATTTTTAAAAGCTTATATGCTTTCTCGTATTTCTCAGGGTCTGAATCGTATTTAGGTTTGTCTCGCTTGTAGTAATTAAAAGCCATTATGGAACACACAATGCCCGGAATTCCAAACTGAAAAAGTCCCCCAAGAATAGACATGATTCCAAGGATTAAACAACCAATTGCATGTGGTAGCCATGGCCGTTTGCCCTTTGGAGTGGGCTCTTCGTAAATCTCTTTGAAATCGTCTATTGAATCTGTGGTGTTCATTTAGAAATCATCATAATAGTACGAATCATCATAATAATCCTCGTAGTAATCATCGTATCGCATCCGGTCTCGTCGACTGGACTCTGAGATTGTAGCGAAGACTGCGATCAGCAACACAACTAATAGCATGGCAGAAGAGACCGAAATCCCTACAATCGCCGTGGTTTTCCCCGCCTTTAAATACTTAAAACTTCGCGCATAACCGATGGGGTCAGAATCATACAGGGGCTTGTCTTGCTTGAATTTTCTCAGCGCGATGATGCCCAGAATAATTCCACCTACAGCGGTAAAGGGGTGGATAGCAGCCGCTATTGAATGACCACCAATAAAAACGCATGCAATAGCATTTGGCAACCATTTCTTCCTCGGAGGTTGATATGGATTGTCAATTGGCTGAAGGTTGTCTATTGATTCCATCAAAGAAAAGCCAGAAGCGGCTTAAGCCGCTTCTGAAAGATCTTTAAGACAATGCTATGATCATCATAACACCGTAAAGTAACCCTATGATACCGAAACCGATGCCAACCCATGCACAGATGGTCCCCGCGATTACAAATCCCTTGGGATCGTTGTATTTTTCAGGTTCTGCCTGGTGTGCTGCTTTTACTTTCTTCAGCTTGGGCAGAGCAATGATGCTAAATACCAGGCCAATCAGATAAACGCCAAAAACAGCTCCTACAATTCCAAATACCATGCCCGCAACGGCGCCAGGTACGGTTACTTTCTGCGCTGGTGCAGCTGGTGCAGCCTGGGCAGTTTGTGTGCCCGCGTCGATAGATTCCATGTTCTCGTTATTTTCCATACACTAAATATAGTAGAATCAGTTAATTACTATTTGTTCTGAGTAAACAAATTTTCCTCCGTCGAGTACAGACAGGAGGTACATTCCCTGCCGTAATCCTGAAACGTCTACAGAAGCCAGTCTTGCGCTGCTGCTTACTTCCTTTATAAGCCTGCCGTTAAGGTCGGATATTCGAACCGTGTAGTTTGAAATTTCCTCACCTGTTAAATCGAGCCAGATAATATCGCTTGAAGGGTTGGGGTAAATAGAAACATTTTGTAGTAATTCCGGCACTTCAATTCCCACCGGACCGGAAATCCAGCCAAATGTGTATTCTCCGGGAAGCATAGAGTTGGTGGTTATGTACCCGTATCCATCCACGGCGCTACCAAGTGTATTGGTTTCGGTAGAATCTAACACTACCCATTCATGACCTGCTCCCGGTCTGTAAAACAAACGGATACTGTCTTCATGAAATATCCCAGTTCCACCATCATCAAAAAGATCGGCGTCAAAAGAGGTTGGCGTGTGGCCTCTATAAAATACCCTGAAATGTCCTTCAAAGTTATTTCCAAAAACGCCCGTAATGGTCCAATATCTATCCTGACTTATCGTGTACTGGGCATTCCATCCACCCGGATTTAAAAATCCATCGGGCGCTACGTAATTGTGTTCTGTTCGGAGCATTACAGAATCATCTAAGGCATCTATGAATGGTCTGATTTCGGAGTAGTCCAGGTTTACATTGGTTACACCATAAAACGTCGTGCTTTGGCCTGTAACGGCCTGATTAATGGCGTCGTTCTCATTAAGGAAAGCGATACTGGGTTCGAAGGGGATAGTTATTGTTGCCACATCATTTACTCCGCTTAGAATAACAGTATCCTTACCAACGTTCCAATTTTCATCCATAAAAGTTACTTCAAATGGAACATTTGTGTAGTAGGCCGGAGCTTCTCTCAGCCGTTGCTTGGTATAGATAGTAACGTCGAAATTGGGGCCACTTGGCACTACGCTAAAAGAATCGATCGAGAATTGTGGAAAGCCCGGAGCCATCACCCATTGATCGAAGAAGTCGGTCACGTCTACCGTAGATACTGAATTAAGTTCATCTCTGAACTCAATGCTGTTGGTAGTTGTATGCGGGCGATTGATGAGTACTTGCTGAAGTCCATTAAAAAAATTACTGTTTCCCATTACGGAACGCATTGTGTGCACCACGTCCGCGCCTTTTAAATAAGAATGATCGCCATAAGTAAATTCATGAGGAACATTGCCAATTGCATAATGGCCATCATCATTAATATGTGCGCTCACTAAAACATCTTTGTGGTTGTTTTTCACCTCGCTGATATACGAGTTATAACCATAAGCATATTCTAAAAACAGGTGTTCCGAATAAGTGGCCATGCCTTCGTTTATCCACATTTCATTTTCTGTTTCTGTAGTTGTGTAGTCTCCCCACCAGTGATGAGCCAGTTCGTGCGCCATCAAACCTTCAAAAGAAGTTCCCGCACCAAGAACAGCCTGCGGATAGCATATATTTGTGGCATGTTCCATTGCGCCTGAGCTAAAGGGTACAGCAACAAAACCGACCTTGTTCCACTGATGAGGTCCGTAGCTTGTTTCGAACGCATCAATGGCCACGTCAACGTTTTGGAAAGCGTTCTTAAACGACGCCGTGTCAGATGCTTCAGAGATTAACCATACAGGTATATTGGAACCGGAAACAATACTTGTGTGATCTACCCGGGCGTGGACGTAATTTCCAACAGCAACATTTGCTAAATACGATGGAATAGGATCATCAATTTGCCACGAACGGAGCAAAGAATCGCCCATAACGGTTTCCCCGGTTATGTAGCCATTACAATACGAGGTTTTATTGTTGGTGGAAAGTACGTCAAACTGGTAGGTGGCTCTTTCCTTAAAATTGTCGAAACACGGGTGCCAGACCCTGCCATAGTTATGCGGGTCTGCCGCAAAACCAACACCCAAATTGTATGAGTATGCCCCCTGGAAATAAAAGCCTCCCCATCCTGTAACATCTTGTTGAGGATTCCCCTGATAGTGAACTATCACCAAACTTGTATCACCAATGTTCATTGTAGCCGGGAGGTAACAGGTAAGTAACGTGTCATCGTAGCTAAAGGCTAATGTGCTGCCACCTTGAGTAACAGAATCGACTGTCATTTCGAGTAAATCCAGATTCAATAAATCCACTCCGTTCATTTTTGGAGTGAATTGCACTTCACAGTTTCCGGATATAAAGTTTGACCCGGTCATCGAGAAGTCGAGATATACGCGATAGTTTAACACATCAACCGTGTCACTTCGCCTGTTGTCGTCCTGACTGGTTTTAAGAATAGGGTTTGCCTCGGTGTGATTGTGATGCCATCCCTTGCATGAATGTTGCGTTTGCCCCATAATCTGGAGGCTTATCAAGCTAAGAAGCGAAAGTAAGGTGATTCTCATTTAGCGTAATAGTTGTTTATCCTCAAAAATACCTATTTAAATTCTAATTTTTTGCGGTTGGTCTATTATTGGAAAGCTAAATCATAAAATTATCCGTACATTAGTCAAGTCCCTCCAACACTTAACACTAGTATTCCTATGAAAGCCTCTACGGAACTATTTGATCTGATCAAATCACTGTCGAAAAGTGAAAAAAGGTTCTTTAAACTTACTTCTTCTTTACAGAGTGGAGAGAAGAACTACCTTAAGATATTTGACTACGTTGATAAGCAAAAGGTCTATGATGAGGAGGAATTGAAAGACGCATTTAGTCATGAGACGTTTATCAAGCACTTTCCATCTGAGAAAAACCACTTATACAAGCTTATTCTTAAAAGTCTAAGGTCGTTTCATTCCGATAAATCCATTAGTTCGGTACTGAAGCAGGAGGTTAAAAATGTTGAAATTCTATACAAGAAGGCGTTGTATAAAGAGTGCAACAAATTTGTGTCGAGAGCGAAGAAGCAGGCCATTCTCCACGAGAAGTTTTACTATTGGTTTGAGTTGTTAAGCTGGGAGAAGCTGTTGCTTGAGGAAGCTTACGAGGCCGGTAGGTTTGAAAGGAATCTCGACGAACTCATTGATGAGGAGCAGGAAGTAATTGACAAGTTGAGGAACCTGGCAGAGTATCAGATGCTCTATTCGCGAATCAATTTTCTCTACAGATCCGGAGGTTTTTCTAAGAATGAAGCTGAACGTGAGGAGGTGGATAAAATTGCCAATCATCCGCTGATTAAAGGAAAGAATACGGCTTTGTCGTCAAGAGCGGCTACCATTTGTTATTACATACAGGGGCTTTGTGCTGCTACCAACAGAGACTACCAAACCAGTTTCGTGAAGTTTTTGAGGGTAAAGACCATTTTGGACGAAAACCCTTTACTTAAGAGAGATCTGCCCAAGCGATATGTGAGAACGCTGAAGAATTTGCTGTATTGCTACATCGATAATAATGAGTTGGACAAGGCAGAGGAGACTATCCAAATGATGAGAGACCTTTCTTCTGAAAGAGGTTTTGACAGCATTGATGTGAAAGTGAAAATATTTACATCTAGTTACATAGCCGAGCTGATGATCTGTGATCGACGAGGTACGTACGATAGGTCGCTTGAAATTGCCAATCAGATTATTAAGGGAATAGAATCGTACGGTCATAAGATCAATAAAGAGCAACAAATTGTATTCTACTACAATTTGACATACGTTTACTTTGGTGCAGAGCAGTACAACAATGCTTTAAAGTGGGTAAACAATCTTTTGAACGACAACGAGCAGGTGCTCCGTCAGGATATTTACAACTTCGCCCGGCTATTCAATCTGATTATCCACTTCGAATTGGAGAACTATGACTTATTGGAGTATGTAATAAAGTCTACCTCCAGGTACCTCAAGAAGCAAAAGAAGGACTACGAAGCGGAGTTCATTATCATCAAATACCTGAAGAAACTGATCAAGATTGATGAGAAAGTGGCAAGGAACCACGTTTTTGAGAAGATGTACAAGGAGTTGGACGAGACTTTCAAGAAGCCAAGCGAGAGAGTGGTGCTACAGTATTTTGATTACCTGTCGTGGGCCGATAGTAAGGTGCGAGGGATTTCTTTTGCAGAGGCAGTTCAGAACAGACAGTCGGAGAGGAAGTAATACGATAACAAGTCATTCAATTTTTTCAAGTACGAAAGTACTACTGGAGTTATTCAGGGTTGACCTGACCTGTACAGGGTTATCTGCCGTAGAAGTGTTGATTACTTCGGTATATATAATAGTTCCCGGGCCAAGGCTGTAATTTGGTATGGTTACTTCCTGCACCGTTGACTTGTACTTACAATCTGATAGAAATTCAATTTTAGATTTCAAATAATACTCTCCATGATTAACATATTCTGTAGCATATCCCTCGCTAAATACTATGTAGTAACCATCTGTGGCAACCTGGTCGGTTTCCTTGTTGACAAATTTGCCATTCTTTATTAGTTCGCAATTGGGAATTGAATCGGCGTTTATGAGCCAATGAACTTGTCCATAAGTGATGGTTTGCATGAGGGTTAGTACAGTTATAATAACTATTAATTTCATAGTCTAGGACTTTGGTTGAGTGTATTTTGTTTCTTCGCTCAAAACAATCATGGTAGAGATGATTTAAAGCCGGAGCGTAAACGATTATTTTTTACCTTTTTATACGTTGGTCAGAATATTATTAAATCAACTAGTACCTAACCAACTTAGTCGTCTGCTTAGCCCAATTTCCGTTAGAAGTATAGCCGGCAGCGGTCGCGTGGATACTATCCGAAGTGATTAAACGATATGAAATTACCTGAGGGAAATCATGCGCCATATTCTCAAAACGGACGGAATCAGTTGAGTAATTGCTCAGTTCGAAGTGGATAGTTTCTCCGTTGTTTTGCCCCGTCACATCTACTGAAAAGAAAATAGGTTCACCGGTGCAATCAATATCAATTCTCTCGGCAATTGTAGTGTCGGTTAGATTCTTCACATGGATTCCGGTGCCGGAAAAAACGCCATTGGATTTGGTCCATTTTTCTATGATTTGCGCTTTTTTAAAAGACCAGGTAGTACTATCCCGCCAGTTTCCAATGAGCCAGTCAAGGTTCACCGGGGCTTGATTATGCTCGGGTTGTTTATTCTCTACTGTTAATTGGGTTGAGTCTGTCGTGACGCCATTGCCACTCTCACCGGTTTCCTTGTTTGAACAGGCCGCAAGCAGCACCGCCAATACCAAACTACTTATCGAGTACTTTAACTTCATAGCTTCTAAAACCAACTTCTAATTGATTGGGGTTATAAATGTAAACCGAAATTTCGTCGCTACCAATAAGCTCTTCGGGTAACTCAATTACCGATACACACGGGAACCAGGTTCCTGATTCGGAGATGTAGGTCTGAATGTTGCGCCCTGTCCAAAAAGGTTCGCCATCAATCTCTAATGGCTTGCCTTCCCTTTTTATCTCAATCACCAACACAACATTATCCCGGTCACTTACCTCGCTCAGTCCGGATACTGCCAATAAGCACTTTTCAGGGTCTTTGGTAACTCTTAGTTCGTTCCACTTGAAATTCGTATGCATCATGTACTGGTCAGTGCTGCTGCCAAATTGGGGAATGGACATTCTGCCAAGGTACGTACCGTTGTCGTTTCCTTTTATAAACAAGGCGGTTGAGCTATTAAATGACTTGTTTTCATCTACAGTAAAAGGAAAGTACGCCCGCACCAATTCTTTTGCTTCAAACCTGGTGTTCATTGAAGATGTAGAATAGGTAACTGAGCGAAGCGAGTTTTGATCCAGAATTTCAGCCAGTTGACTGAGTTCTTGTTCGCCCTCTTCAGTGTATTTCATTTTGAGATTGGTAAACTCTATGTCCGGGTCGACTTTGTCCAGATAGTGCTGCAAATACCGGTCGGAGTTAATTGCCACTATGTGTTTGGTTTCGGGATACTTCTGCTCCCATTCTGTTAGATGTTCGGCAATATGTTTAAAAGTGCCAAATCTGGATTCAATCCTATAGTCGTTGGTTATAACCGTGGTTAAGGTTAGCAAACTCATTAGTACAACTATTTGGAGCACATGTGTTTTAACACCGGGAAAGTAGGTCAAATCACCAATGCACAGCAAAAGTCCGGAGAAAGCAAAGCTGAGAATTGAAAATTGTAGAAGGGGAGTTTGATAAATAGAGTAAGTATAGGCTGCCATGAAGCTTGAAGCAAACAGTAGTAACCCTACAATTCCGAGACTACTGAATTTTTGATCTCTAAACGCAATAATTCGAATGACAAGAAACATTCCAAGCAATGTTGCGATTATCCATGTTTCGTTGAACGCGTATGAAAGAAAATCGGAGAACACATCAGGTGTAGGGGCATCTAGCCACCCCAGGCCGCCCTGTGTGTTTTTAAACTGTTTAAGGAAGATGGTGATATGTGGAGTGAATAAGAGAAGGCCGAACAATCCGGCAAACAGATATGGCTTGAACTGTCCCTTTTTCAGTAAAAACAACCCTAAAATGTATAGTAAGAAAACCGTAGCTCCAGACCAATAATGGAAGTAAGCACCAAGGGCTATTGAGAATGACAAGCCGATATAGCTCCAGAACGGAATTGAAGGTCTGCCCCGAACCAACTTCGACAGGAAGAGTAAGCTCCACACCACGGCCAGGATTCCACCTGCGTAAGGTCTGGCCAGCACAGTGTACGTAATGGTGAAGCCAAGCCCTGCAAAGAGTGTAGCGGCAATAAGTCCCGCATGCTTATGTATCCAGATTCGGCCAATTTGGTAGATGCCGTAAGTGGATAAGATTCCGAAAATTACTGAAGGGAGGCGAACAGCAATTTCGCTGGTTCCGAACAAAGAAGTCCAGACGTAAAGTATCAGTTGATGGCCGGCCGGGTGAGCATCCACACTAATGCCTTCCTGAAATAACTCTCCTAGTGTATCAAATCTCAAGCGACTGAGAGCACTTAACTCGTCATTGGTAAAACTCCAGCTTTCAATATTCCACAACCGCATTGCTGCCGCGAAAACCAATACCAGAAAAACGAGAAAGTTCTCTGTGCTGAGCCTGATTGGTTTAGGCATTGCGCTGTCTGTTTACTTCGTAAAGTGCAATGCCGCAACTTACACTTACATTCATGGACGAAATTTCACCGCTCATTGGGATACGCAACTGCAGGTCGCATCTTTTCCATAATTCTTTCGACACACCGTTTTCTTCCGATCCCATAATCAAAGCCAGAGGCTCGGTTAGATCCGCATCCGAAATTTTCGTTGTCGCTTTCTCCGAACAAGCCGCTATCCTCACACCGTACTGTTGAAGTAGGAGCATAGTATCTCGCAGATTTTCTTCCCTGCAAACGGCAATTTTATGAAGCGCCCCTGCTGAGGTTTTGATGGCATCTGCGGTTACTTGTGCGGCTCCTCGTTTTGGAATCACAATGGCATCAACTCCTAGGCATTCGGCTGATCTGGCGATGCTCCCTAAGTTTCGTACGTCTGTAACACGATCGAGAATCAAAATCAATGGCTTTTCGTTTCTGCCTAATTTTTCCTCAACAATGGTCTCCAAATGGCCGTACTCAATAGGCGCCACAAAAGCAATAACTCCCTGATGGTTTTGTCTGGTAACTCTATTCAGTTTCTGAACCGGAACCGTTTGGTATGGAATGGAAGAATGTTTTAATTTTTCCAGGAGTTCCTTGAGCAGTTCTCCCTGAATCCCGGTTTGTAGAAGCACTTTGTTGATCTCTCTCCCGGATTCAATTCCTTCTAACGTTGCCCGAATGCCATAAATATACTCCTCACTCATACTCCTGCTTTAAATACCCGTCCCGATCGCCAGGTGTCCAGAGCACGGTACCATCCGGGTTTGTAATTGAAATCCCGTCTTAGCTTATAATCGTTGCCTGTAAACGGGTTGTTGCGTTTGTAAAAGGTAAACGCCAGCGTTGGCGACTGATATTCTGGCCCTTGCCCATATCGCCAAATTTCATAATTATTGCGTTTCTCAATACTTGCAGGTTTTCCGTAAATGATCGAGATCATTCCTCTATCGGTTTTCCAGCCTTCAACGTAGGAGGTAAAATAGGTGTTGGCATTGTTCACCCGGCTATAATACTCCTTAATAATTTCCCTTGCACGCTCTTTACTTTTGCATTTTTCCAACCAGTACTGTTCCACTGCAAGCTTCTGATTGTCGCTTCCGAGCAGAGCATCGTACTCATCATTACTACATATGTATCTTAAAGGCTCGGCTAATCCGCTGGCATCAAACACTTCCGGATAGTTTTTGTCAAACCTGAAAAGCGCCATTCCTTCCTTGTGCGAGGTGTCTCTTTCAAGCAAAACAAAACCTTGTTGAGGTAAGGCCATTTTGGCGCGTCCGTCTGAGTTAAAAACCAGGGGAAAAATTTGATCAGGCATGAAATCAAAGTTAATGCCTGCATTATTTGCAAAAGGTGGCTTGGCCACTCCAAAATCTTTGTCGAACCATTGTACTACACACTCCGAATTTTTGTTTCGCTCAGAATAAACCAGTACCGAGTCATTCCCGGTTAGGTAAGGGCGAGTTAGCTTGACACCATTTTCAACTACCAGGAAATTCTCTTCGCCAGACAGGGTTTGCTTGCTTATGGTTTTTAACGTGCGGTGCTCCTGACCTCTTTGCAGGTCGGTAGTTGTTATCCTGATTACGGCGGATCTACCTGCTCCGAATGGAAATTTGATGCTTCCCAGAATCAGCTTGTGCTTTTTCGTAGGATTCACATCCACTATTTTCACCGTGGCGCTATCGTCAATTATTTTTGAGTCTAAATCCGTATAAAGTCGGTAGTTGATCTGGAACTTCGATTGGTAAGGTGAATCCTGATTTTTTCTGCTGTAAATCAAATCCGCACTTTTTACTTTGAAAATGATTTCGGAACTATCCTCGTTGGTATGGTAAAGCTTAAACTCCGGGCTAATTACCGACTCCTTGTTGTATAGAAAAGAATAATCGTCTTTGTGCACACCGGATCCTACTGTGCAACCAATCACGGCAATGACTAAAATCGCTATCCAACTGTTTTTCATTCTTCTTCTTCGTCAGACCTTTCGGTTAACCGGTGATCAATGTTTTTAGATGGATTAACTCCCAGTTTTTTCAGGTGTTCGGTACGACGCACTATGTTTCCTGTACCTTCGCTTAACTTGGTCATGGCTTGTTTGTACGTAGCAGAGGCAGTATTCATCTGACTGCCAAGTTTTAGCATATCCTGAGTAAACCCAACAAACTTGTCGTACAGGTTGGCTGCCTGAAGCGCAATCTTTTCGGCATTCTTATTGGCCTTATCCTGTTTCCAAAAGAATGAGATCGTTCTCAGCGTAGCCAACAAGGTAGTAGTACTCACCAGAACCAGATTTCTGGCGAGTGCCTTTTCATACAATGACGGGTCGTTTCTCAGGGCAATGGTGAGGGCTGGTTCATTGGCAACAAACATCAACACATAATCAGGAGTGTTAATTCCGTGTAGTTTTTGATAGTCTTTGGTAGACAGGTTTCTTATATGAAGATTAAGGCTGTCCATGTGCAATTTTAGTTGCCTGGTTTGTTCTTCCTCGTCTTCACTTTCCAGATAGTTGGCATATGCGGTTAGTGAAACCTTGGAGTCGAGAATTAGGTGTTTGTCGTCGGGAAGGTTGATGATATAATCTAGCCGTTGATTCTCTCCATCTTCGGTTTTTAGATTGGTTTCCTTTTTATAATGAACATCTTTTTCAAGTCCCGCAGCCTCTAAAATGGTTTCCAATTGAAATTCTCCCCAGTTGCCCTGTGTTTTGGAGTCGCCTTTAAGCGCGCGGGTTAAACTGCGCGTTTCATCAGTGATTTCCCGGTTAAGCTCTTTTAACTGCTTAATTTGCTCGGTGAGGATCGTATTCCGTTTTAAGCCTTCTTCATTGGTCTTGTCAACACGTTCCTGAAATTCCTTAATCCGTTCTTTTAGCGGGTTTAATAATTCACCTAAAGAAGACTTGTTTTGTTCCTTGAACAATTTGCTCTTCTCTTCCAGAACTTCATTGGCCACTAACTTGAATTCTTTCGAGAAGCGTTCCTGTATATCGTTGATTTCCTCCTTTTGCTGGCGGAGTTTTTCTTCCTGATTCTTCAGGTTTTCCTGCAGCCCTGCAAAATCCGATTGCCATTTAGTGAGTTCCAGTTGTAGTTTGTTACGGTCTGCTTTTAATTCCTCAACATCTGCGGTTTTGCTTTGCAGGATGGTCTCTGTTGCTTTCTTTTCTTGCTCGGCTTGAATGGAACGCTGTTTTTCCTCGTCTAGTTTGGTGGTTAGATCAACCAATTCTTCTCTGCTTTTTTTTCGAATAACCAAAAAGCCCAGGATTGCTCCGGCCAGAACACCGCTAAACAAACCAATAAAAAGAGAGGTCCAATCCATGGTGTTCAAAATAACGAAAACAAATGGTACCGTTTAGCGGAGCTTTGAAGAATTTATGTTCCGGAGGAAGGAAACTTCTAATTATCAAGAATCAACACCAATGTACCTTCGCTAACTGTTTTAAAAAGCTCAATTACCTCACGATTTTTCATCCGAATACATCCGTGGGAAGCAGGCTTTCCTATCAAGCCTTCCTCCGGCGTGCCATGAATGTATATTTTCCGATGGTATGAGTCGATTTCCTTTTTTCCGGTGTTTACTCCTAATTCCAGCCCTTCCAAAGACAATACCCTGGAAGTAATGTCATCTCGCTCGGATTGGGTATTAGTAGTTGATATTTCCACAGTTGAACCGGTATATTTTTTTCCCACAAAAACACCCCCAACAGGCACTCCCGCACCAATTTTTTCCCGAATGCGATGTAACCCCACAGGTGTTTTGTTGCTTCCCAGTAGATTTCCGGCTCCATGGCTGGATGTTGATACTTCGTATACGCTTACCAACTCATCGTTTTTTAAATGATAAAGTTTCTGTCGGTTAATACCTACATACAGTAGTTCCCGGAAATCGGCTTTTGGGTATGTTACTTTGGCATATTCCAGAGCAAATTCCGCAACCACTTCTTCACCCGGAGCATTTTGGGTGCCCAGTAATAAAACGTTCGCTAACAATATTGCTACGGTGACCCCGACCCTCATCTAAAAGTAATTTAAGAATCCAAAATGCACTTTAGCGGCTCTGAATTGTATAGGATTGCCTTTTTCGCTGCCAAGAGCATAGTTGATACTAAAGATACCAGGTTTAGTTTGAAAACTAATTCCGGCTCCAAAACCAAATGGCCGATCTGACACATGAGCGCTGTTCAGGTTTCTCTCGTAATAAGCATAATCACCAAAGACATATAAATTGGAGTTTTGCTCCAGCAAGAACCTATATTCGAGGGTTGCAATTCCAAACAAAGAGGCGTTGATCACTTCTACATCAAAACCTCGCAGAGTGTGCAGCCCCCCGAGCCGGAAGAGTTCATTTATGAATACATTATCGTTGACTATATACCCGCCGTTAAACTTCATGTAGACGGTACTTCGGTTGGCTACGGGAAAGTACTTGCCCAGCTTGGCTTCTAACTTAAACTGAGGCGAGTTCAGGCTTACCCCATCGTAAATGGCTTCATCCAGATCCGGGTTTTTGGAGATGATTTTTGTGCCGGCCGAACCGGATAGCCACATTTCATAGCCCTTCCTCGGATTAATCCTATAGTCGAGTTTGTTCTGGTTGATTGAAATTCCATATTGGCGGAATCGCACATCGGCAAAATCAGGAAGAACAGTAGTGTTTACAAATTGGTCGGTATTCAACAAACTGCTCGAATAGTTGTTGAAGAACACCATTAGGTAATTCCCTCCACTGAATAGGTACTGTAGTCCAAGGCTTTGATTTAACTCCAAATAAGTAGTGTCTTTGCGGAACACTTTCAATCGTGCATCAACCCCAATTGGCGTTTGCAAAATGAAAGGATAATTCACCTGGACATCCAGGTCTTGTGTTAGAGATTGAAGTTTTCGCCAGTTTAACGAAAGAAATTCCCCGCGATTAAAAGCATTTTTCAGTGCAATTTTAGCGTCTCCGGTTATTAGAATCTCTCCGGTTTGATTGTCAGGCAACACCCCGAGGATTCCATTAAATCTGCTCGCATTTCGTTTGTTAATGAAGATAAAAAGCTTCGTATGCTTTTTCGTGAACCCTACCTGTGAGGGTTTAAAGACCTGTACGAACGAAAGCTCTTTTAGCCGATTGTCGAGAGCATCGAGCAAAGACTGGTCGTAGAGATCACCTTCCTTTATTCCAATGTAATTGGTTAGATAGGTCTTTGATAATTTCGAATCTCCACGAATGATGACGGAGTCAATCTTTACCAATGGTCCTTTGGAAATGGACAGAGTGGCTTCAAGTGACGCGGAATCTGCATATCTAAAGTTTTTCAGTTGGCTGGATGCAAATGGGTAGCCGCGGTTCTCGTAATATCTAACCAAAGACTCGTGAAGTTGCGCAACTTCGAGTGGTAATACAGGTTTCCGATCTAAAATTTTACTCCTGTAACCAGACTTGATCAGTGCCTCGTCGTCTGTATTGCCTTTCAAAATTTTTGCCCAATGATATCTTTCACCTTTGAAGAACTCGGCAGCGACGGTCTTTTCTTGAAAAACTATTGTGTCTATTGCTGCTGTTAGAAACCCGTTGGCGATCAGGTCTTGCTCAATTCTTCTGATTTCCCTGAGCGCTGTAATCGAATCCCTTACCTCGCCTTTTGCCTTCAGATCTTTCAGAACATCTTCGTTAAGCCCATGATATGAAACATTTATCTGGGCCTTCCCTGCTACAGCTATTAGTGCGAGCAACAATATGAGCGCTGTTCGAAACAACAATAAGGATAACGTAAATGAACCAGATGTGTTATGGAATTTTCCAGTCAATTGGCTCCTTTCCGGCCTCCCTTAGTAGTTTGTTGGCCTTCGAAAAATGTTTGTTTCCGAACCAGTATCCTCTGTTAGCGCTAAGAGGAGAAGGATGCCCGCTGGTAAGTACATGATGCTTTGAACGATCAATTTTGGCACCTTTTTTCCTGGCGAAACCACCCCACAAGAGAAAAATTATTCCTTCCCGCTCTTCAGAAAGCCGTCGTATCACTTCGTCTGTGAATGTTTGCCAGCCTATGCCCTGGTGTGAATTTGCCTGAGCTGCTCTAACGGTAAGTGTGGCATTCAGTAGAAGCACTCCTTGATTGGCCCATGGCTCTAAGTTCCCTGATGTAGGATAACTATATCCCAAATCCGTCTGGATTTCCTTAAAAATATTCTCTAAGCTTGGAGGGTGCTTTATCCCGTCTGAAACAGAGAAACAAAGCCCATTTGCCTGTCCGGGACCATGATATGGATCCTGACCAATAATCACCACTTTCACTTTGTGGAACGGGGTGTGATTAAACGCTGAAAAAATCTGTTTTCCCGGCGGGTAGATCTTAAATTTTGCCTTGTCCACAAGTAGCTTTTTTTTCAGTTCAGCAAAGTACGGCTTCGAAAATTCGGGCTCTAAAACTTGTCGCCAACTCTCATGGATTACGGGCTCTTTAATATTTGGAACAGGATTTGTAACCATTTTTTTAGTTTCACGTTATGTTAAACCATTGCTAAAAGTACTCTTTTGCCTAATTTGCTGGAAATGATAAATTTGTAAGAGAGCTAAAAAAGAACAGAAGATGAAAATCCTAAAATTACTGGTCGTGTTTTTTTCGTTGACATTTCTAATGTCTTCGTGTTTCCTTTTCAAGAAAAAACATGAACGGTGCCCTGCCTACGGCACGAACGAAATGAAGTCTGAACAACACGACCAAATCGATGCACAACCAACTGCGTTGGGTCAGGACGAAGATTTAGGATAAGGTTAGAAATATTGAGAATGAAGGTGTTAGTTGACTAGCACCTTTTTCTTTTCCGGCAGTTTTCCCCAGGTCTTTGGAAAAAAAGTTGTATAATTGAACAAGCAGGGTTCACTAATTTAAATGCAACATCACATGAAAGTTTTAAGAATGTTTTTAATCGTCGGAGGTTTATCTTTTGTGGCATCCTGTGCTACTCACGCGCCTTGTCCCGGATTAGGAGGTGAGAATATTGATAAGGAAAAAATGGAAATTCCGACAAATGCTTCGGAGGTAGAATCCGAAGAGGGCAAGGCTTGATTTGTCCGCAATAATTTGATGGAGAGAGCGTTACTAGGGTTAACGCTTTTTTTGTTGTTAATAACTTCCTGCTTCCTTTCTGTTTTTTCACCAGTTTAATGAACTACTTTTGCTTCTCTCAGCAAGAGAATTATTTAGTTATAAGGAGACACGATGAAAGTTCTAAGAACGTTATTTTTAATTGGAGGATTAGGTCTTTTATTTGCTTCATGTGGTGCTCATAAAGGTGGTACGTGCCCGGCGTATAAGACCGATGCGGGATCAATTAATCCCGATGAGATTGCTGCACAGCAAATTGAAATGGCAGAAGACGTTAACTAGTCTTCAAAATCTAGATGTACTACCTGGTCAATGTCCGGATGTAGGCTCTTAGCTACCGGGCAGTTGATAGCGCTGTTGTAAAGTAGAGTTTTCTCTTTTTCGGAAAACTGTCCTGAAACAACAAGCCATATTGTAATTGACTTCACCCTTCTTGGGTTCGAGGTCATTTCTTTTTTAAGGCTGCCGTTCATCGCTCTAATGTTCAATCCGTGTTGCTCTGCTTTAATACCTATAATCGTTATCATACAACTGAGCAAGGAGGTAGCTAGTAAATCTGTGGGGGAGAAGGCTTCACCTTTACCATTGTTATCGGTGGGAGCGTCGGTTGTCAGTTGGTTACCGGATTTTAAATGTTGAGCCTGCGTTCTTAATTCACCAAGGTATTCTACAGATGCTGTTTTCATATCGTAAATTTGCTTTTGAAAATAAGCAGAGAATTGTATGATTCTCTACGCACTTAAATTAATTTGATTTTTTCTCAATGTGCGCAAACTTTTTGCCTGTTTCGTACGTTATATTATTATAACTTTGATAGTCCCGCTAAAAAGTATGAAATCAGTGCGTTGTAGTGCAATTTATTTATTGTTAGGTGTGCTTCTGTTCCCTGCGTTCAGTTGGGGGCAAAAACCTGCCATGCAGCGTAATTATGCAATGTTCAGACAAGAAGCTTATGGCGGCCTCAATTTTAATACAAACGGATGGGGTGGTAGTTTCTATTATTCCAAGCACCGAACCGCTTTCTTAAAAACGCTGTACACAGCGGACCTTTCGTTCATTAAGCACCCCAAGGAGTACAAAATATTCAACCCGCTGGATGAGAACAGTAAGAGTTACGTTTTTGGTAAAATGAACTCTTTCGCGACCCTTGATTTGGGTTATGGCCGTAAGAAAATCTTTTACGAGAAACTAAGAGAGAAAGGGGTGCAGGTAAGTGTGAATTGGACCGTTGGTCCTTCCATTGGATTTGTAAAGCCTGTTTATTTGGAGATATTAAAGTTCAACGGTATTGAAGTGGTTGGAATAGCTGAAGAGAAGTACGATCCTGAATCACATAATTTGACCAATATTTATGGAAGGGCGCCTAACACACGCGGGATTTCAGAAATGAAATTTGCCTTCGGAGCGTTTCTGAAAACAGGGATAAATTTTGAGTTTAGTCCTGTTAGAGAAGGTATTAAAGCTGTTGAACTGGGAGGGAAATTAAGTGTGTATCCCCAGCGTGTCCCAATTATGGCGAACATCGATAACAAGTTTCTGTTTACAGAGTTGTACATTAGCCTCCAGGTCGGAAAGAAGTATATCTAAGAGATGAGTGTAAAAGATTGGTCGGTAGAGAATCTTAGTAACACTGCCGCAGAATCTACAGTGGCAGAGACACCAAAGCCTGGTGTCAAGAAACCAAAATGGTTGAGGGTTAAACTCCCAACGGGGGAGAACTACAAGAAAGTTCGAAACCTGGTTTCAGAGCATAAACTCCATACAATTTGCGAGTCGGGAAGTTGCCCCAACATGGGTGAGTGCTGGGGTGCAGGAACCGCTACCTTTATGATTCTGGGTAACATTTGCACCAGATCCTGTGGCTTTTGTGCTGTTGCCACCGGCCGTCCGGATGAGGCCGATATGTTTGAGCCTGCCAGAGTAGCACAAAGTGTTAAGTTGATGGGTGTGAAGCATGCGGTAATCACTTCAGTTGACAGGGATGATCTGGCCGACGGAGGTTCGGAAATCTGGGCAATGACCGTCAGGGCAATCAGAAGACAGTCGCCTGAAACAACTTTAGAAACACTCATTCCCGATTTTATGGGTAAGTGGGAAAACATGCAACGCGTGATAGATGTGGCTCCTGAAATTGTATCTCACAATTTGGAAACTGTTCGTAGACTTACTAAACAGGTGCGTATTCAGGCAAAGTATGATCGTAGTCTGGAGGTGCTCAGAAGGTTGAAAAAAGGAGGAATGAGAACGAAATCGGGCGTTATGTTGGGACTGGGAGAAAGCCATCAGGAAGTGCTGGAGACCATGGAAGATTTACGCGCAGTAAACGTCGACATATTAACGCTTGGACAATATTTACAGCCCACTCCCAAGCATTTGCCAGTGGCAGAATTTGTGACTCCTGAGCGTTTTGCAGAGTACAAAGAAATTGGCCTGGAAATGGGGTTCCGTTACGTGGAAAGCGGACCATTGGTTCGGTCTTCCTATCACGCAGAGAAACATTTGTTTTAAATGATAGTGTAATATTAAAGGTGAAGGAAGGTACAAGGCTTCTTGATAGTTTACTGTCTCTGATTAATTGTAATGATCAACATAAGTTTCACGGTATATATTCTCAATGCCTGTGGGATATAGTTGTAGCTACAGAAGAAGAATTGTTGACGGCATTCAATTACGATTGGTCTTTGAACCTGCCTGCAGCCCTTCATACATGTTTATGTCAACGTTTAGCCCTTATTTCCAATGATCTTGATTTAAGTCAAAAGGCTTTAGCCGTTGCCATTCAATATTGCGATTCTGAGGAAGAGCAATATGTTAGTCTAGGGGTGTGCAAATAATTCCGTTAAAGGGGTTGCTCTAAGTCTTCAGGTGCTACATATCATGATTTAGACCTGTATAAATTTTCCTGAAAATTGGTAAAAAGTCAGGTCGCTGCCGTTAACCTATCCTGTTTTGCCGTTTCATAACTAGCTAGTTAGAAAGCTCCTTTTTTGAGAAGGCTGGTGTCTCAACATGATGTAAATTAGGGTATTATTGAGTCCATGCAGATCAAATCCGTTTATGAGACTGAACGAACGAAGTTTATCAGTAAACAAGTGATTTGGCAGATGAGTGGTTTTGGCTGTGGTGGATGTCCGTAAATTTGCAAAAGTTGCCGTTGCTTCAATGGTCATGGAACTATTTCCATGTTAAGTAGATGTTATAATAATCTATTTTGTAAATTCGGCACACTTTAGAATTAGTTAACAACACGATAATTCCATTATGAAAAAAGGTTTACTCTTGGGATCACTTGTGGGAGCTGCTGCTTTAGTAGGTTTCATGGTGAGTGGAAACGGCGAAGATCACGTTAGAGATTATCAACCTAGACTTGCTTCAACAAAGCAAGCATATTCGAACCACGATGCACGAAATCAGTACTATCAGTACTTGCTGGCCAACTCCAAAACTGGAAAAATTGAGGCTCAGGATCGTATCGATTCGTGGAATGCTATGCAGGCGAATAACTATGGTGAGGTAAAATCACTATCACTTTCATTTGTTGAACTTGGACCGGATAATATCGGTGGTAGAACCAGAGGTATTGGTATTGACAGGTCAAATGATGATATCATGTACGCCGGTTCCGTTACCGGTGGTTTATTTAAATCCACGGATCGAGGAAATAATTGGAGTCGTGTTGATTCATGGGATACACAGGTAGGAGCCCTGGCAATTTCAACAATTGAAACAACCTCGGACGGAACTATCTATGTTGGTACAGGTTCAGATCAGTTTGAAGGTGGTATTACTACAGGTTCTTCAGGAGCGCAAGCCGGCGCTAATGGTGTTTACTATTCTACCGATGGCGGAGCTAACTGGACGCATTTGTCTGGAACTTCTGGTTCAGTGATGCAAGTTTGGAGAGACCCATCACAAACGGATAAAATTTACATTGGAGGAACAAGCTGTTTGGTGTCTCCGAACAAGTCTGCAGGAGCTTCGGCATTGCCTTCTCCGGTAACTGGGAATGGTTACGACATTAAAGTGTCGGGAGACGGTTCGGTAGTTTTCGTAGTGGCCAGAGTAGGTGGAACATTTAGATATTATATTTCTACAGATTTTGGAAGTTCGTTTAGCCAGATTATGACTGGATTGCCAAGTTCTATCGGTAGAGCAGAATCTGCGGTTACTGACGTTAAGAACAGCAGCGGGTTCTACAATATTTATGTATCTGCATCGACTTCCAGTGGTGGGTTACACAGTGTAAGTATCTCTGAAGATCACGGTGCGACCTGGACCAACATCGGTCCTGGCGGCTCAACATTGTTTAATCCATATTCAACCAGTTTGAGTAATCAGGGGAATTACAATCAAATTCTTAGCTATGTTCCAGGTAAGCCTGATCAATGTTTACTTGGAGGTATTGATCAGTACCATTGGGAAAAAAGCCCTGGAAGTTCACCGACTTGGGGTGGATGGGAACAAGTGTCTCTTTGGTCTGCCTTCCCAACTTCTCCAACCTACATTCATGCGGATAACCATGAAATGAAATGGAATTCTTCAGGAGAGTATTTCTACGGAAATGATGGTGGTGTTGGAGGTTCTTTCGGAGTTCCGCCAAACTCTATCTTCTATCCAGCTAACAAAGGGTACAACGTGACGCAGTTCTATAGCATTGCTCACAGTAAGTTTGGTGAGGTGATGGCAGGTTCTCAGGACAATGGAACTCTGTATAATGATTTTACATTAAGTTCGGCGCTTCAGTTTAGAGAGGTGATGGGCGGCGATGGATTTGATTGTGATATTTCACATTATGATTCAGATGCCATGTTTGGAACTGTTTATAATAGTTCCATTAGTAGAAGTGAGGATGGGGGAGCAAACTTCCAGGATATCTCACCTCCTTGTAGTGGTATTATAGGCCAGACTTGTGGTGTTTTTCACACACCAATCAGATTGTTTGAGGATCCAAATGATACGGATAGCCAGGATTTTATCGAGTTCTATGCCTCTGATTCTACCATTCCTTCTGGAACGGAAATCACCTACTTCAGTCAAACCTATAATTCTTCAATTCCTGAGAATGTTTTGACTCATACGCTAACACAAGACATGTATTTTGAGGATAGCCTTGTAGCAGTTGACACAAATGCCTCTGGAGAGTGGTATTCGCTACATCCGGGTACTGGAGATACCATTATTATGACGGATAGCTTGATGTTAAACGTACCTTTGGATACTATTTATCTTCAGGATCCGGTGCAAAGCATGATGGCTACATTGGCCGACGGAATTATGCTAACCAGAGATGCGTTGAGGTTTGGTAAGTCTCCTGAGTGGTGGGACATCTCTTCTCACACTTCATATTCAGGAACTCCATTCTGTTTTGAATTCTCATGGGATGGTAACCATCTTTTTGTAGGAACCTTTGGCGGTGTTTGGAGATTCTCAAATCTGGATAGTGTTTATAGCGCTTCTCAGGTTTCAACAATTACCGCAACTAAGATTTATAACACTTCACGAGTGGTTAATGGTATTGGTATCGACAAGTCCAACCCAGACAGAATTGTGGTAGCAGTTGCTGGTACGGGAGGAAATGGTGTTGTTGAATTGAACGGAGCAATTACTTCTGGTGGTGCCATTTCGGGGACGAATCTTCAAGGATCCGGTATACCGACTTCTATGGCGGTTCTCGACGTGATTGTTGACTATCGGGATCCTAATAAACTGATTGCCGCAACAGACTTTGGAGTTTGGGCATCAAGTGATAATGGATCAAACTGGACTCAGTGCATTAATGAAACCGGACCAGTACCAGTATTTGCAATTCGTCAGCAGCAAAGAGATTGGAAAGAATCTCCGCGTGCAGGTGAAATTTATATTGGAACACATGGTAGAGGTGTTTGGTCTTCTGGCTCTGTGTTGAGTAATGGAGATGTAGAGCACCCGGATTTGAGTGGCTCTGAATTTACTACAAACCTGAACGTGTATCCGAATCCAATGGATGAAGCAGGTCAGGTGTCATTTACTATCAGTGAAAAAGTAGATGCCAAACTGCACGTGTATAGCATTCATGGTAAATTGGTGAAGACTATCACGAAATCTGCTCTGCCAGCTGGTAAGCATATTGTAGATCTGGATATGAGCGATGTCGGAAAAGGCACTTATGTTGTCCAATTGGTTGCAGGAAATTCTAAAGATGTAACAAGATTTATCAAGTTGCGTTAATCATCTTAATCAGATATTTTGAAGCCTTCTCGTTTCTGCGGGAAGGCTTTTTTATTGGTTGGGACATTGATGTTTCAATTATTGACTAAATAATCATACCGAAAAAACAGCTCTCATAAATAGAAGCATTAACTTAGAGTAATGAAGATCAGATTGGCAATCAATGGATTTGGACGCATTGGACGGGTGGTTACCCGAGCTTTGCTGAATAACGACCGTGTAGAGTTGGTAGCAATCAATGACCTTGCTTCCGCGGATCAACTTGCATACCTGCTTAAATACGATTCCGTACATCGTAGATTTCCCGGAGAGGTAGTTGCGAAGGACGGGTGTATGGAAATAAACGACAAGATTGTTTACGTCTATAATTCTAAGAGCCCTGAAGAATTACCCTGGGGAGATCTGGGAATTGATGTGGTTATAGAGGCCACCGGTGTATTCCGTACCCGTGAATTGGCAACAAAACACATTAAGGCAGGGGCTAAAAAAGTAATTGTTTCAGCGCCCACTAAGGACGAATCAAGTACGTATGTTCTGGGGATAAATGACCACCAGATTGATCAATCAGAAGTTTTTATGTCTAATGCTTCGTGCACTACCAATTGCGCGGCGCCTATGCTCAAGATCATAGATGAAGCTTGTGAGGTTGAAAGAGGTTTCCTGACCACTGTTCATGCTTACACTTCAGATCAGAATTTACACGACGCACCCCACAGCAAAGATATGCGTCGAGCCCGTGCGGCGGCGGAAAACTTGGTTCCCACCAGTACTGGAGCCGCCAATGCTCTGGTGAAGCTATTTCCTCATTTATACGGAAAGTTGTTTGGAAGTGCGGTTCGCGTGCCGGTATCAGACGGGAGTTTAACAGAGATGACCTTCTTAGTAAAGAAACCAATACCGGTTAGTGAAATCAATAAATTATTCAAGTCCAAGGCTGAAGGGGAGTTTAATGGGATATTAGACTACACCTCAGATCCAATTGTGTCTGTTGACATTGTTGGTAATCCAGCTTCCTGTATTTTCGATGCTGGTTTAACCGTGGTGAACGGAAACCTGATTAAGATTGTTGGATGGTACGACAATGAGACAGGTTATTCTAACCGTTTGGTGGATTTGGTGGCCAAAGTAGGTTGACCAATGTTTAGGGTAGCCTATTCACCCATCTATATCCATCCCGTTCCTCAGAATCACCGTTTTCCAATGGAGAAATACGGATTGATCAGAGACCAGCTTCTATATGAAGGGGTAATAGAACGGTTAGAGTTTTTTTCTCCGACACCTGTCTCCGATGATGTACTTCTTACTACACACGACGAGGAATATTTGTACAGACTGAAAAATCTTCAGACTTCACTTAGGGACCAAAGGCTAACGGGTTTTGTGCATACATCACAACTGGTGAACAGAGAAATTACGATTGTTGGAGGTACCGTTAGGTGTGCTGAGTTTGCTATTGAACACGGAGCTTCATTTAATATTGCTGGAGGAACACACCATGCTTATGCGGACAGAGGCGAAGGTTTTTGCTTATTGAATGATTTTGCTGTCGCGGCCAGTTATTTGCTGGAATCAGAAGTTGTTAGCCGAATCTTGATCGTTGATCTGGATGTTCATCAGGGCAACGGGACTGCGAAAATATTCGAGAACGATCAACGGGTTTATACGTTCAGTATGCACGGAGCGGGTAATTACCCATACCGAAAAGAAACCAGCGATCTGGACATTTCATTGCCCAACCAAACAACGGATAATGAATACCTTGAACTACTGGAAGGTGGGTTGAACTATGCTTTCGCTCAATCCGATCCTGACTTCATCTTCTATCAATGCGGAGTTGATCCATTAGAGGGCGATAAACTGGGTCGCCTGGCACTATCGGTTGACGGCCTAAAGGAGCGCGACCGCATGGTGCTTAAACTTGCCGCTGAAAACAATATTCCATTGTGTGCGGCGATGGGAGGAGGTTATGCACCAGATGTTAAACAGATTGTCGCTGCCCACGTAAACACATTCAGGCTGGCGAGAGATTTGTTCTTTTAACCTTCAAATACTTTTAAACGAAGTTCATTTCCGTCAAAATGCGCATAATTGCATTGTGTGTACCAGTCGCCAAGGTTAATATACCTGCTTTCCTGTCCAATAGGGTAGTCTATTAACAAATGACGATGCCCAAAAATGAAATAGTCAAAGTGTTCCTCTTTTATCTTTTCCTTGCAAAACTGAACCAACCATTCTTGATCGTCGCCTAGAAAATGATCTGGTTCTTTAGCTTTTTTCCTGTGGCTTTGGCGACTTTTGCTGCTCCAGAAGTTGGCGATCCAGATTCCGAAGTTTGGATGTAACCTGGCAAAACACCATTGGAAAAATCGAAACCGAAACACTTTTTTAATGAACTTATACCCTCTATCACCTGGCCCCAGACCATCTCCATGGCCAAGAAAGAACTTTTTTTCGCCATAGGTACGCGTAATTGGATCACGAATTAGTTCTACTCCTAGTTCTTTTGGTAGGTAGTCAAAAATCCACATGTCATGATTGCCGGTGTACAGGTAAATTTTAATTCCGTTATCACTCAACTCGGCAATTTTACCTAGTACTCTTACAAATCCTCTGGGAACTACTCGTTTGTATTCAAACCAAAAATCAAATAGATCCCCCATCAGGTGAATTTCTGTGGCATCCTTCGAGATCATGTTTAGCCAGCGCACCAGCTTCTTTTCTCTTATCAGGCTGGATTCGTAGTCAGGAACTCCCAGATGGAAATCTGAGGCAAAGTATATGTTCTGTGTAGTTTCCAGAGAGAAGGTTTACAAATCCAGTTGTTTTATGGCTTTAAACGGATTTAGTTGTTTTAAATTGAATGTGAAACGAATTCGTTGCAAAAAGTTGACGTCTCTAAACTCATATTCGGACTGAATGTCCTCATGAAATGCAATGGGCACATAGATGTCTACAATTCCTTTTCGTATTGGGATATGTATCCCTGCATTATATAGAAAACGGCTTTCCGTTTGGCCTGTATTGACAACAAACACCGGGAACATGCCGGCATCGGCGTACAGTCCAATCAAAGGGATAGGCAGATCAATTTTTATGTTTCCGGCTACCAGCCAGGAATTCGATGATCCAAATCCGGTTGGTGCTTTAAACGCACCGTGATTTTCCACCATTTGTTGACTAAGGAAGTCGGGGTGTTGTTGTCTCCTTCCAAGGAAAATTTGGTCGTATAAGTAATCCTGAACACCGTTCTGACCGTCCAGTTGCCAGTTGAATCTGGAAGAAGTAGTATTGTTCTTAAAGAAATATCCAGCAAATACTCTCAAATCTACACCGTCAAGATTCCAGTTATAGTTGAATCTCCACTTTGCCTCAACACTGGCCTTAACGTAATCTTGAAGTGCGAATTCGGCCATATTGTTATCGAATTGCCCTTGCTCATAATCCAACTTAAGAGAGAACGGTTTTAGCACTTGCGAGTTGGAAAGACGATAACCTGCCCGGAATGCTTGTGTTAGGTCCCATTCGTTTATGGCAACTTCGCTGGGAGTAAAATTTTCCACAATGCTGTAGTTCACACTGGCTTTATGTTTCCACCTGGCTCTTCTATTGTTAGGGTTTTGAAAGTCAATTTCCAGATAAGGCATAATTTTTTGGTATCTACCTTTACCTATGTCATTGTTTTGAAAGTGAAAAGTTGAATACTCTCCACCCAGTGTGATTCGTTGAATGTAATTCTCATGATGCGGGTAGAAATGATAGTGCGCATCGCCAATTCCAACCGGACGCAACGTCCCCAGCCCGAACATAGGTGTAAGGGTGTATTCAAATTTCTTTTCGGGGAAAGTATGGTTGTAGAAGGAAAAACCAGCCATCAATCCATCGTACTTGTTCCAGCCAAGTAGTGGAGTATAATACAAGGTGTTTACTTCCGGATCTTCTACCCCACCTAACCACTGGAATTTGATCGGTTTGGCCGTTTTGAAAATACCTGAGGTACGAATCATGTTATTGGATCGGTTGATTTCAGGGATGTCTCTTGCATGGTCAATTCGAATCTGATCTGCTTCTCTTATTTGAACTTCTATAAGTTGGTGTTTTTGGTTTAGACCAAAAGGGGCAGATTTTTCATCGATCCAGACTGTTCGAAGTACCTTTCCGTCTTTCATGAAATCCAGACTATACGGTGATGCAACATCTCCTTTACGAACTACCTTTAAGTAGGTTTTACCATCTTCTTTCTTGAACCCTTTTACGGCATAGTCGATCTTACCTGTTGTCTGAATCAAATCGTTGAAAAACCATGAGAGGTCTTTGCCAGTTTCCTTTTCGAAAATTTTCCTTAGATCTTCTGGTCCCGGGTGTTTAAAATGCCAGGTGTCGTAATACACGTGCATACAATGATCAAACAACGAATCGCCCAGATAGGCAAGTAGATAATCAAAAACGATCGCTGTTTTACTGTATACAATTCCGCCGTAATTTGAAGGTGTATATTTCCTCGCTCCAAGTTCAATTGGCTGATCGAGATTGCGGCGTGCATTCAGCAAATACGAATATTCATGAAGACCTTTAGTTTGAACCTTGTCCAGTCCGAACATCGAGCCAATTTTTGATCCGTTAGCCCCCAGTGCGATTGATAAACTGGCATTTGGGTAACGTGTTTCGATGTACCGATTTTCATTAAGCGAATTTAACCCCTCATCCATCCATGGGTGGTCTCGTTCGTTGGAGCCAAGAATACCATAGAACCAATTGTGTCCCACCTCGTGTACAATTACTTGTTCAAGGAGAAAAGCACTGTTTGTACTACCAATTACTGTTACATTCGGATACTCCATTCCGCCACCGGCAGCAATGGTGCCGTCTACCGCAGTTACCTGATTGTACGGATAGTCGCCATTCCACAACGAGTAATAATAAATAGCACTATCCAGATAAACAGGAGCCGACTGCCATAATTCGGCATTCTGATTTGTAAACATAGCCCAACTGGTAACTGTTTGTTTTGTTCTGGGCAAATCGACTGAACTCTTCAAAACATGGAATCGTTTATCCGCAAACCATGCAAAATCGTGCACGTTTTTTTGAACGTATCTGATCGTTTTAAACTCGTTAGCTGACTTTGGGAATTCATTTTTGATGATGCCTTTTACGGCAAGAGTTCCGTCAGCTATTTTTTTTCTTGTTTTTTCGTCTTTTTCCTCTAGCCAGGCCAGTTCCTCCTGGTTTTGCAAATCGCCGGTTGCCCCAACCACATAGTTTTTTGGTAAGGTGATGGAAACGTCGTAGGATCCATATTCAGAGTAAAATTCACCTTGCCCCAGATACGGCATTGGGTGCCAACCGTCCATATCGTAAACTGCCGGCTTAGGAAACCATTGAGTAATCATGTATGATTCCTCGACATGACCCAGTCGTGAAAAAGAAGCGTCGGGAATTTTCACGCGAAAAGGCGTGGTAATTGTTGCTTTCCCTCCCCATGATTTGATTGGTTCGGGGAGAATGAGAAGAGCAATGTCCTGATGATTCGGGTGGTATTCCATTCTAACAGGCTTGCCATTCATCTTAAAATCTAACGAGTCGATGAAGCCGCGATCCACAGAATCGGAAAAATGCAAATCAAGATCGCCGTCTTCTAGTTTTTGCCTGCCTAGTTCGGAAAAAGTGCTTTTATAGGCATTCGGCCATAGGTGGAAATAGAGTGTATCCAGATTGTCCGGGGAGTTATTCGTATACTCAATTTCCTCATAAGCGCTAAGGGTATGCTTCGTGTCGTTCAGCTTAACACGAATCGTATGATTTACTTCTTGCTGGAAATATACCTGTGCGTAGCCAAATAAAGGTAAGAGGAATAGTACAATGGCGAAAATTCTCATCAGCCTGTTAGTTTGATGGAACGAATTTAGCACACTATTCTGATAGGAGGAAATGCGCGACTAAAATCCGAAGATTTCTTCCAGCCGTGCTTCCAGAGCTGGTCCACGAAGGTTCTTTTCAAGAATAACACCTTTAGGGTCGATCAATACCGTATGCGGAATACTGCGAACCCCGTAAATTTTAGTGGCGGCAGATTGCCATTGCTTTAAATCCGATACATGGTTTGGCCAGATTAATCCATCCGCTTCGATAGCCTGTTCCCATCGTGCTTTCGACTTGTCCAGGGATACACTATACACGGTGAAGCCTTTGTCTTTGTATTTTTCATAGGCCTTTACAACAGTTGGGTTTTCTCTCCTGCATGGGCCGCACCAGGAGGCCCAAAAGTCAATCAGGATATAGTTTCCGCGGAGAGATTCCAGGGTGATAACTTCGCCTTTGGGGCTTTTAAAGTTTAACTCTGGCGCCACCTTTCCGACCTGTGTGGCTTCCAACATTTTTTTTGCCTCTTCTTCCTGTTTGATCCTTTCCTCAATCTGTTTCACCTTTTCACTCATTGAAACCTGAAACTTAGAGTCGGGATAATTGGCGGCAATGCCTTGCTCGATTTTCTTGATCAGTTCAAAATCCTTTACATCGTTTAGATGTGCAAGGGTAGTTAGCGCAGCAAGGTTATTGTAGTTCTCGTTGATAAACTTATCACGGAACTCCACAAAATCATTGATGATTTGTTCGCTCTGCGCTTTGAGTTCTTTCTTTTCTTCGGCCGTTGTATTTGGGTTATTGTATTTAGCGTTAATTGCAACATTCTTGTCATTAAGCCCATTAATGGCATCCACGAACCTTTTGATCTGCTCGGTTTCATGCGAACCGCTCACGGTATAACTTTTGTTCAGGTCAGCCCCATCTCCGTTTAGTTCGATGGTTTGATCCGGTGATAGCACGGCCAACACAAAATTTGACTCGTCCAGTGAAATTCTGTAGAAATCGGTTTCGGTAACCTTTGCCTCTAGCTGGTACTTGCCGTTTTTCTTAATCTCGGAAGAATCTAAAGTCACCGGACGCCCTTGCAGAAAACACTCCAAATAGATGGTTTTACCTTCCGCATTGTCCAACTTTCCTTTGATCTCAACGTTGGCTCCATCGCCTTTAGCAAAGGTTGAAAGTGTAAAGAATAAGGCGGTTATTACCAATGTGAATCGTATCATCCTAGGATTGATTTTAATTTATTTTCGAGAGCAGCTCCTCTTAAGTTCTTTTCAATAATCTTGCCATCCTTGTCAATGAGTACTGTAAACGGGATGCCATTGAAGCCATAAAGTGGAAGGACCTCTGTGTCCCAGCCTTTTAAATCACTTGCGTGATGTTCCCATATCAAGCCGTCTGTCTCAATCGCATTGACCCAACGTTGTTGAACTTTGTCAAGCGAAAAGCTAAAAATGTCGAAGCCCTTGTCTTTATAATGGTTGTACATTCGAACCACGTTTGGGTTCTCGGCTCTGCATGGTTTACACCAGGAGGCCCAAAAATCCAGCAAAACAACTTTGCCGCGTAAATCAGACAGTTTAATCAGCTGTCCATCTGGATTCGGAAATTCAAGATCAGGAGCCATTTTTCCGGGTTGGATTCTGGAAGCAGCCGTGGCCATTAACTCCTGCTGTTTCTGTTGCGCAATTACCTGATTTGCCTGTTGTGCCGCCATCCTGGCATAATTGCTATAATGGGTTCCGGCAAGAGACCTTTGAACCGATTCGGAGATTCTATTGATATAGTCTGATTCTGTTTGCGGATTGAGGTGTTCAAACAGAAATACCATTACCGGAGAGTTAATATTGTCCTCGATGAACTTTCTTTTAAAAGCATTAAAATCCGCTTTTCTCTGATCACTCTCCCTAATGTACTTCGATCGTTGCGAATCAGCTGAAAACTTTAGTTCGTCCATCTTTTCATTGATGGCCTGCATTTCTTTGAAATACTGATTCGACTTTCTGAAAAAGGTCTGTATTAACTTAGAATCTTCATTTGACGTTTTCAGGTTATACGTAGAAAACAGCGAATCGGCATGAGCGTTTACAACGATTTCCGTGCCTGGTTCCAGGTATACTACAAAGGAGTTTTGTTCGGAGAACTGTACATTATAAAATCCTTTTTGCACCTGATCTAACTTAAACGAGAAACTACCGTCTGCTCCCAAAGTTTCGTTCCCCTTACTTTCAAGGCTTGCTTCACCGATGTAATTAAGCTGCAACAGTGATCCTGAGCCACCTTCAAATGTGCCCGAAATACTGGCCGGTGCGGTGTTTGGCGAGGTGGATGTAGAAGAGTCTGAATTTGAGTCCAAAGTGGATTCACGAGAGGCCATGGAATCCATATTTGCATCATTTTCTGAGCAGGAAACCAGAGCCGTTAAAATCGATAATGTGAATATTACTCTTTTCATTTAATTAATTTATTGATCAGCTGTGTGACTGTGGCGGGATCCGCGGAGCCTTTCGAAGCACGCATGATCTGTCCCATGAAGAAACCAATAAGCTTCTTCTCTCCATTCTTTAAACGCTCAAATTCGGCGGGGTTGTCTGAAAGAACTTGCTGAATAACAAGTTCGAGCTCATTTGCATCATTCTTAACAATCCAACCATTGTCGGTGGCCAATTGTTCAGCCGAGGCGTTCGGATTTTTTGCCAATTCGGGAA
This sequence comes from Parvicellaceae bacterium, assembly GCA_965267315.1. Classification (GTDB taxonomy): domain Bacteria; phylum Bacteroidota; class Bacteroidia; order Flavobacteriales_D; family Parvicellaceae. The sequence goes on along the minus strand of OZ253949.1, from coordinate 38,136 downwards.
AAAGACGTTGAGTGGCTGTTGAAGTAACAATTTTTTTGTCGTCCACCAATTTCATGATTTCTGCAATCTTTGACGCTGCCAAAGGAAATTGAGAGATTTCAAGGGCATTCTGGTTCAGATAAGACTTTACACTCCCCATCATCCAGTTGGCTGCCGCCTTGTAATTAGAAGTATGTTTTAGTATTTCCTCAAAATACAAGGCAATCTCCTTGTTGTCGGTGAGGTTCAGAGCGTCGTAGTCCGACAATGCATAGTCTATCGTATACTTCTTGTAAAGTTCATTGGGTAGAGGAGGCATCTGCTTTTCTACTTCGTCGATGTACTCCTGGGTAACTTTAATCGGTTGCAGATCAGGTTCCGGGAAATATCTGTAATCATGAGCTTCTTCTTTACTTCGCATAAGCGAAGTGGTGCCTGATACAGCATCAAACGTTCTGGTTTCCATTGAAATGGAGCCGCCGGATTCAATGAGGTCAATTTGTCTCTTGATTTCGTGGTCGATAGCCCTTTGTACATTCCGAATGGAGTTCATATTCTTAACCTCGCAGCGCTCTCCAAACTTTTTCGACCCTTTCAACATTACCGATATGTTGGCGTCGCAACGCATGCTTCCTTCTTCCATATTGCCATCACAGATGTCCAGGTATCTTACCAGTTTTCTTACCTCGGTAAGGTAGTTGTAGGCTTCGGTTGAATCTTTTATTTCAGGTTCGGTAACGATTTCCAGGAGCGGCACTCCAGCCCGGTTCAGGTCGATTAATGTGTCGTAAGGATCTTGATCATGGATGCTCTTACCAGCATCTTCTTCCATGTGTACCCGGGTAATGTTAATGTGTTTTTCTTCGCCGTTGGCCTTTTTTATAGTAACCTGGCCGCCACGGCAAATAGGGGTTCTGTCCTGGGTAATCTGATACCCTTTAGGCAAATCAGGGTAGAAGTAGTTTTTCCGGTCGTAGTGCATGTCTTCCGTAATAGTACTACCCAAAGCAAGACCAAGCTTAACCGCATATTTAATTGTAGCCTTATTGGCTTTTGGTAACGTGCCCGGGTGTCCAAGTGAAATCGGGCCTACGTTTGTGTTTGGTACGGCGCCGAATTCATTGATGTCTGCACAATATGCCTTACTGTTAGTGCGAAGCTGGGTATGCACTTCCAATCCAATAACGGCTTCGTATTTGTCGTAAACGGAATCCATCAGCGTCTTAAAGAGATTCAATTAGTTCTTTTATAATCACAGTCATTTTAGGTTCGGCTTCGGCCGCAACTTCCTGCACCATTTCATGTGTGACTTCAACAATTTTACCCGGTACCCCTAAATCAGACACAATCGAAACACCAAAGCAGGTCATCCCCATGTGTTTGGCCGCAATCACTTCCGGTACAGTACTCATTCCAACGGCATCAGCGCCAATATTTCTAACATACATATATTCCGCTGGAGTTTCAAGTGTGGGACCAGTCAATCCGGCATAAGACCCTTCGGCTACCTTGAAATTATGTTGTGCCGCAATATCTTTGGCTTTTGCAATTAAATCTCTGGAATATGGCTCACTCATATCCGGAAACCTGGGGCCAAGCTCATCGATATTTGCCCCGATTAATGGGTTGGTAGGAAACAGATTAATATGGTCGTTCATAATCATGATCTCTCCGATTTCGAACTCCGGATTAACACCGCCGGAGGCATTCGATACGAATAAAGTCTCTACTCCAAGAAACTTCATTACCCGTACCGGGAAAACCACTTGATTCATGTGATAACCTTCGTAAAAGTGAAACCTGCCTTTCATGGCCACCACATCCTTCCCGCCAAGTGTTCCGAATATCAACTGCCCCGAATGGCCTTCAACCGTGGATACCGGAAAGTCAGGAATTTCCTCATAGGGGATGATGTGCGAGGCATCTATTTCATTCACCAATCCCCCCAAACCGGTACCCAGAATAATTCCGATTTCCGGGGCACACTGTGTCCTGTCTTTTAAAAATGCCGCGGTTGACTTAATGGTTTCTAACATGATCTATAATTTCTTTTCTAAAAGACGCTTCATCATTAATAAAATAGACCTCAATGCTTATGAAGTAAACCGGCAAATCCTTCATCTCCCGGATCGCATTCAGTCTTTGAGCATCTTTTTCAGTAGTAAGGATGATTTTTTCGTCGCCAAAAGTACCAAATAAATTCCGAATTTGCTGGATGTCTTTGGCTTTGAAGCGGTGATGGTCGGGGAATTTCAGGTGTTGAAACTTCAAGCCAAGCCCCTTCATTTTTTCAATAAGTGGTTTTGGATTGGCAATTCCTGTGACCAGAACGATTTCATGCTCTTTTAAAGTTCCTAAATCGGGAAAAGAGCCATAGCCGTGTAACGACTGAACAGCACCATATTTGAATCCTGTGAAAAAGAGTTTTTGTCCTGCGGTTGGTTTTAAGGCCTGGCCGGCTTTTTGCAAATCCGGTTCGGAGAGGTTGTCAGGACATTTAGTAACAATTACAAGGTCGGCTCTTTTCTTGCCGATTGGCCATTCTCTCAGGTTGCCAGTGGGCAACATCCAGTCCTCATTCCAGGGTTTGGAATATTCGGTTAACAGAATGTTTAATCCGGGTTTTACCGCTCTATGCTGGTAAGCATCATCCAGTAAAATACAGTCAATTTGCTCCGTTGTTTTGAAAAGATTGATAATTCCATTAACCCGGTCACTATCTACAGCCACCTGGATATTTGGGAACTTGCTTTTAAACTGCAGCGGCTCATCACCACATTCCCTGGGCGTAGAATCTGTTTCAACAACCCGAAACCCGGATACCGACCGACCATATCCACGACTCAAAGTGGCTACATTGAATTCATCTTTTAGTAAACGTATCAGATATTCGATGTGCGGAGTTTTACCCGTACCACCTGTGGTAAGATTACCAACCGATATTACCGGTGTATCAAAAGAGGTGCTCTTGAAGATGTTGGCATTGTACAGTCCGTTTCTGGCTGCCGTAACCAAACCATATGCCAGCGAGAAAGGAAAAAGTATGTATCTAATGATCTTCAATCGTTACCTTTACGTTTCATGCAAAACTGCGTTTTTATTGTGTTATTGCAAAGATGAAGGTAAGCGACGTAATAAAATTTTTAGAAGGATGGGCCCCAGCGGGGTATCAGGAGTCTTACGACAATTCGGGTTTAATAGTAGGTGATCGCTCTGCAAAAGTGCAAGGCGTAATGGTTTGCCTTGATAGTACCGAGGAGGTGGTGCAGGAAGCCATAGCTAAAGGATGTAATATGATTGTTGCACACCACCCCATTGTTTTTAGCGGATTGAAATCTTTAACCGGACGGAATTACGTTGAGCGAACCCTGATCAAAGCGATTAAGAATGACGTGGCTATTTATGCTATCCATACCAATTTGGACAATGTTCTAACCGGTGTTAATGCGGAGATAAGTGATAGAATTGGTCTCCGTAACCGCAAAATTTTGGCTCCAAAGGAGGATAGTTTGGTGAAATTGGTCGTTTTTGTTCCAGCTAAAAATGCCGATGAAGTTCGCGCTGCTATGTTCGAATCAGGAGCTGGTCATATTGGCGATTATAGCAATTGCAGCTTCAATTTGGAGGGAACCGGAACCTTTATGGCTTCCGATGGAACCAACCCGCATGTTGGTGAAATAGGGCGGGAGCACAAAGAAGTAGAGGTTAGGGTAGAGACGATAGTTCCGAAAGCTCAACTTGCCCAGGTAGTGCACGCCATGATTCAGGCTCATCCATATGAAGAAGTGGCGTATGATTTATATCCGTTAACCAACAAGCTAAATTCTGTGGGAAGTGGGATGGTTGGGGAGCTGGAAGATTCCGTTCCTCTTGAAGCCTTTCTCTCACAGGTTAAAGAAACCTTTCGATGTGGAGTGGTAAAGTACACAAAGGCAAAAAATATTCAGATGGTGTCCAGAGTTGCCGTTTGTGGTGGTTCCGGTTCGTTTTTGTTGGATGCCGCCAGAAGGGCTAAAGCCGATGTGTTTATTACCTCAGATTATAAATATCACCAGTTCTTTGATGGAGAAGACGATATTGTGATCGCTGATATTGGACACTATGAATCGGAGCAATTTACAATAGACCTTGTACATCGCAGGTTAACTGAAAAATTTACTACATTTGCGGTTCATTTTACGCAGGTAAACACGAACCCGGTAAATTATTTGTAACACATGGCCAAAAAAGCAAAAGAGGGCAGTCCTGAGCAGAAGTTAAGAGCTTTGTATGATTTGCAGATCATCGATTCGAAAATTGATAATATTCGAACCGTTAGAGGAGAACTTCCGCTGGAAGTTGAAGATCTGGAAGACGAGATTGCTGGTTTGAGCACCCGATTAGACAAACTAAACGAAGAAATAGAATCTCTAAATAAAGAAGTTGCTGCTAAGAAAAACTTAATTGAGGAGGCGAAAGCTGCGATTAAGAAGTACGAAGGGCAGCAGAAGAACGTAAGGAACAATCGCGAGTTTGATTCTCTTTCGAAAGAGATTGAATTCCAAAATCTGGAGATTCAGCTTGCTGAAAAGCGAATCAAGGAGTTTAAAGCCAAAATCGCGAGTAAGCAAGAAGTTTTGGAAGAATCGCAAACCACTTTTAACGAAAGATCGGGAGATCTGGAGGTGAAGAAAAAAGAGTTGGAAGAGATTGTTGCTGAAACCAAGAAGGAAGAAGAAATTCTGGCAAAGAAATCCGAGGAGGCCGCGGCGTTGGTTGATGATCGACTGTTGAAGGCGTATACCCGAATTAGAGAAGCTTCTAAGAATGGATTGGCAGTTGTGCCAGTTGAAAGAGGTGCTTCGGGAGGTTCCTTTATTAAGATACCACCACAACGTCAGTTAGATATTGCGGCGAGAAAGAAAATCATCGTTGATGAGCATTCAGGAAGAATCCTTGTTGATGCAGATCTTGCCGAAGAGCAGACTCAGAAGATGGAAGAAGCTCTTGATAAGTTGATGGCGAAATAAAAAACTTCAATAGATTAGGAAAGGAGCATCTCCGGATGCTCCTTTTTTTGTGCGTAATTTTTGGATTCAAACAGACACTTTGTTTAAAAGGTGTTTTGCGTGAGTGCTCGGTCAGATTTCTATGTTAAGTAGTATGCCGCGCGCGGCTTGCGATAATATCCTGATGGGAGTTGAGTTGGAGGTAATAAAAAGGAGGCTTATTAATAAGCCTCCTTTTGCTTAGGTTAAGCCCTACGAAAAGTTGTTGTAAACGTAGGTGCAGGTAGCAGTCAGTTAGTAACGGAAGCCAACGGTGGCAACCACTCTACTAACGTTCTTGTTTATTGTAGCTTCTTGAACGAGGGCAGGGTCGTACAGGTAATAGTTGTCTGATGAGGTGGTTAATACGTACGCCATATCCAAATAGAATCTATTCGACCGGAAACCAAATCCTCCGGAATAGCTCATCTGAGGTGCGCTAGCTTCAGTAATTGGGTTTTGTCTGTACTGAGCACCGGCTCTGACCATAAAAGGCTTGGCTACTTTTACTTCAGCTCCAACCCGAATAGACGATGCTGATTGGTACACATTTCCAATGGCCTCGTTTTCCGAAGTGAATTCATACGGAACAGGGGTATAAGGGGTAGACCCCAATCTCGCTCGTGAGTAATTTACCAATTCATAGTCTACGGATATAGCAGCCTTCTTAAGTAATACTACAGAAGCACTTCCCGTTACTCGCATGGGTGTTCTGAGCTTGTAAGTGTAAGATCCGGTTTCGCTCTGCGCGTTATAGGATTGGCCATCATCAAATTGAGTTGACATTTCATTCTGCCACCTGTCCGTAAGTCTGAAAACTGTGGGTGTTTGGATGGAGGCTCCCAGTCTTAGCCAATCTACCGGGAGCATTATGAAACCCGCCTTAAAATTAAAACCAGACCCTCTGGTGGTTAAAGTTTCATCGAAAATGAAGTATTCAAGTTCATTGATCGTGTCGTTTATAACATCTTCGCGGTGCGAGGATATCTGGCTGAATCTAACCGCAGGTATTCCAATGCTTCCTCCAATATATAATTTGTTCATATAGTTACCACTAAGAGCCAATTCAGTGGAAGACATATTTCCTCGTCGACTTATGTTTTTGATTACGTCTACGCCATCATTACCTCGTATCGTTGAGAAATATGTTGTAGAGCCTGGTGCTGCAGGGTCAATTAAATACGTTTGGTAAGCCAGGTAGCTGTCGTAGTGATTGGTCGTATACAAATCATCCTCAGGAGTACCCTCGGCCCAGTCTGCAAAAACAAAGGAGTAGGAATTTGGTGATTGCCCGGAAATAACAATATCCTCGTTGAAGTTGTTTAGACGGTTATAAGTGATACCGAACTGAATACTCTGCCAACCGATTTGATCACGCTTTTTAAAGTTATGCGTTCCCACAAAGCCTATGTTTGGAACGTTTAAATTCGTTCTGGAACTTCTTGTATTTGTATTGTAAAAATCAGTACTTCCCTCCATAAGAGAGGTCCCCAGAGAGAATGAAAACTCATTTTTACTAAATCTACCCATAGCAGCAGGGTTGATACTAATTGCCGACACATCCGCGCCAAGTGATCCAAATGCTCCTCCAAGCCCCATAAATCTGGCTGACCCTTCAAGAGAGGTAAAGGAGTAGCGCAGCGCGTCTATTTCATTTTGGGCTGAGCCCGTCAGGCATACTACCCCCAGTAAAGCTGTTACAATCGCCTTTTTCATGCTAAATAGTTTAGGTGCTTAATGATTATCTTCTACCGCCGCCTGAGGATCTGGAACTTCCGCCGGATCTGGATGAAGATCCTGATGATCTTGAACTCGAGCCGGAAGATCGTGAAGCTGAGCCAGACGATCTCGAAGATCCACCACTATACGACCCGCCGGAACTTCTGCTTGAGGAACCACGGTTGTACGATCCACCACTTGATCCTGAGCTTCTAGACGAACCTTTGTACGATCCGCCACCCGATCCTTTTGAGGAAGATCCTCTGTTGTAGCTGCCTCCTGAACTTCTGGACGATCCGCTATTGTAGCTTCCCGAGCCTCGGTTATTGGAACTTCCGGAGTTGCCGTAAGATGAACGGGATGGACTATATCCGCTGGTTCTGTTTGCGGAACTTCTGTTTCCGTAGTTAGGTTTTGCCGATCCGGAAGAGCCACGGTTCGTTGCCACATCTCGCGAGTTTCTTGTCATATTAGAGTTCCCCGCCCATGGCGATGAAACAGTTGTAGGTTGTCTATTGGAACTCGGAGATGTTGAGGTTCTTACCGGTTCACGAACTACTGTGGATGTAGCACCATCTCTAACCAAAGTGTTATTTGCAATACTGGTTTGGTTAGGCCTCTTTGTAGTCAAAAGCATACCATCTTCCTTGCCCGTATAGGTCGGACGCTCGGATGACGCAAAAGAACTGGTGCTTGTTGAAGGTTTGTCAAGCGTAATTCGTGGATTAATAGTTGCCGTCGTATTGTTGTCGTACTGACCAGGACTGGTTCCATCATAGGTTGAGCCACCAGTTGAGTTGGTAGACCCACCACCTGGTCGTGGACCAAAGTTTACGCTGCTAGGTGAATCCCAGCCCCATCCATTGCCAGTACCTGCAAAATTATTTCCCCAGCCATAGCCGTTGTAGTATGGGTTGCCCCAGCCGTTGTATGGATTTCCCCAACCCCAGTTATTGTAAGGATTGTTCCATCCCCAGCCACCACCGTAATAATTTCCGGCACAGTAAGGGCTGCCTCCCCAACTTACTCCCCAGGAATAAGCGTAGGTAGGATAATTCCATCCATTGTATCCCCATGCATTATAACCGTAGAAGTTGTTGTATCCCCAACCATTCCACATATTTCCGCATGTACCACAACCATAAAAGTTGTAGGAAGGAGCATAGCAACTATTGAAGTTTCTGTATCTCCAGCTTGGATGTCCGCCATAGTAATTATTGGTAATGTATGTGTTGCCGCCATTATCCTGACGTTCTTTGTACTCAGGGTCAAAATAATCTTCCGTATACAGTTCTTCCTCGTAATTATCTTCTGCTGGTTTAGCAGGTAATTCCTTCTTAATGGAGTTGTCATAAACATCATCCTGAACGATGTTCTTTTGCGTATTGCAGGAAGCAAAGGCAAGGGCGATCAGAAGACTAAGAGGTGCTAACTTTTTCATAATACGGTTAATTTACTTGTTAGACATTTATAAATTTACAAGGTTTAAATGAAACGTTGATTTTTCATGCCTTGGTACATTTACGAATGTCAAACGGTTTAACAAAAAATTAACAAATACCATACCAAAATAATCGAAAGCCGTTTAGGCCGTATCAATAGATGGGAAAGGGATTAACGAAAAGAGAGGAAAATTACTCCGAATGGTACAACGAAATCGTGGCTAAAGCTGAGCTGGCGGAAAGTTCAGGAGTGCGAGGTTGTATGGTAATTAAGCCTTATGGATTTGCTATTTGGGAGAAAATTCAGGCAGAGCTTGACCGCATGTTTAAAGAGACGGGTCATCAAAATGCATATTTTCCATTGTTTGTACCCAAGAGCATGTTTGAGGCTGAAGAGCAGAATGCAGAAGGTTTTGCGAAGGAATGTGCCGTGGTCACTCATTATCGGCTCAAAAATGATCCGGATAACCATGGTAAATTGATGGTGGATCCCAAGGCTAAGCTGGAAGAGGAGTTGGTAGTAAGGCCAACAAGTGAGGCCATAATCTGGAGCACTTACAAGCGATGGATTCAGTCTTATCGTGATTTACCCATTTTAATCAATCAGTGGGCAAATGTTGTTCGCTGGGAAATGAGAACCCGATTGTTTTTGAGAACGGCTGAATTTCTGTGGCAAGAAGGACATACTGCTCACGCAACGAAGCAGGAGGCAATTGAGGAAACAGAGCAGATGCTCCGGGTGTATGCTGATTTTGTAGAAAATTTTATGGCCATACCGGTTCTTCAGGGAGTAAAAAGTGAAAGCGAACGCTTTGCAGGCGCCCTTGAGACTTATTGTATCGAGGCGATGATGCAAGATGGAAAAGCACTGCAGGCAGGCACGTCTCATTTTCTTGGTCAGAATTTCGCCAAAGCATTTGATGTGAAGTTTGCAGATAATGATGGTAATCTGGAATATGTATGGGCAACCTCCTGGGGTGTCTCAACGAGGCTGATGGGAGCTCTAATAATGACACACTCAGACGATTTCGGATTGGTGTTACCTCCAAATTTAGCGCCAATTCAGGTGGTTATTGTTCCCATTTACAAATCGGACGAAGATCTTGCGAAAATCTCAGCATTCGCTAATGATTTAACTGCAGAGCTTAAGATCAAGGGCATTAGCGTTAAGTTTGATGATGATGATAAGAAAAGGGCAGGGTGGAAGTTTGCCGAGTATGAGATGAAAGGTGTGCCTATTAGAATTGCCGTTGGCCCAAAGGATATGGAGAACGGTACCGTGGAACTTTCACGAAGGGACAGGCCAGGCAAGGATGGAAAGCAAATTGTACCGCAGGAAGGTCTGGCTGGGTTCATAGAAGCCTTGCTTAATGAAATTCAAATATCTTTATACGACCGGGCGCAGGCCTTTAGAGCCGAGCATACAACTTGTGTTGACACCTACGATGAGTTTAAAGAGATCATTGAAAACAAAGGTGGTTTTGTTTTAGCTCATTGGGATGGAACTTCCGAAACAGAAAGCAAGATTCAGGAAGAAACCAAGGCGACTATTCGTTGCATTTTGCTAGATGAAAGCTACGTTCCTGAGGGTAAACGCGGTACGGGCACATGTATTTATTCAGGAAAGCCCTCACAAAGAAGAGTGGTGTTTGCTAAAGCATATTAATTATGGAAGACCTTACGGCCAGAGAACTTATTTTCCAAACTATTAAGGATAAATCCGTCCTTAAACAGGATGTTTACAGCAATCTTAAATTAAATTTTAAGGTACTTAAATCCGTTTTAAAGGAGATGGCAGATGATCTAAGTCATCGAATGGAGAAAGTAGATTCCAGAGTGCGCATAGTATACAAGGATAAAGGTGATTATGAAGCTCAACTCCAGATAGGAGGCGATATTATTATTTTTCATATGCATACCAATGTTTTTCAATTCGACGCCAATAACAGTCTTTGGAAAACATCCTATTTAAAAGACAACGGAAACAGAGGGTATTGCGGAATTATCAATATGTATAATTTCCTGGCAGACTCTTTCAAATATCAGCGGGTAAACGATTCCGGTTACCTGATCGCAAGGATGTTTATTAACGCTGAGAACCACTTCATGGTTCAGGGAAAGCGGCAATTGGGCTTTTTGTACAACGATTTCATTAATATGAAAATGTCGAAAGAGTACCTTGAAAAGGTCGTCGAATCAGCTATTCTATACACACTCGATTTTGATCTATATACTCCACCTTATGAACAGGTTCAGGAGGTATCGGTAATGGAGATGCAGTCGCTAAGTGATGCACTACACATTAAAACCGGTAAGCGATTAGGTTTTGTGTTCCACGCCGATTCAGATCATATTTAATACCGTACAAATTATGGAGAAAACAACCGATTATGAATATGCATCTCTGGCTATTCAGCAAGATGCCCGAAACCCGTTTGAGAAAATTAATGTGGGTGTGGTATTAACGAAAAACTATATGTTCACTGTGCCATTGGAGTCCAAAGCAGGATTTGGATTGGCTTCAGCGTCTAACTCTTATGACGTATTTCAGGGAAAATCTATTGAAGAAGGTGTTACCGCTTTGGCACAATCCTCCGAAACAGCTGATCATTTTGAGGGTGAAATGAGGAGTTTGTTAGCGGAAAACCCCAAGTGGATATATGAAATAGCGGATCTCAAGCATGTAAAATTCGTCAGTTTATTTGGTAAGCAGGCTGTTCAACTTGCACGAAAAACCAAAATGGAACGGGTGAATATTAACTTCAAACATAAGGCGGAAGGGAAGGCTCTGAGGGCATTCCACCAAAAAAATAAGTAAAATCAGCAATCATTGTTTTTGAGATTTAAAATTTATTTTACATTTGCACTCCCAATCCAAAGCGGTTTACCCGGTTTGGTTTAAAATTGGCCCGTTCGTCTAGGGGTTAGGACGCCAGGTTTTCATCCTGGAAACAGGGGTTCGATTCCCCTACGGGCTGCAACGATTTAACAAGAAAAGTCCGACTCGGTAGAGTCGGACTTTTTCATTTTATCCTATTTTGAATACCTCTTATGAGGCTTTAGACACCTGATCGGAATCGTCTTCATTTCTGGTAATGATCCTTTCATCTTTTTCAACTTTGAGAACCTCATTCAGCTTTTCTCCTCCAACTACGCCAAAGTCCAGCGTGCGGATTGGAAACGGAATTGTGAATCCATCTCTGTCAAAGGCCTCTTTGATTCTGATGATTGCTTCATCACGGCCGGTAAGGTACTCCTGTTGAAAACCAAATGGAACCCAGAAACGAATTACGAAGTTTACGGAACTACCACCAAACTCCGTGAAGAATGCGGTGACTTCTTCACCTTCTAATAGATGGGGCACCTTTTTTACGGCTTCAATAGCCGTTTCCTTTGCTTTTCTGAGATTGTCTCCATAGGCCACACCAACCTCCAGGTCAACACGTCTTTTCTTGGTTTTCTGGTAGTTTACAATATTGTTTTGATAGATGTCTTTGTTCGGAATTATGACGGTATTTCCATCAAAGGTTGTAATCTCGGTTGTTCTTAAATTAATGGAAGCTACAATGCCGTGTACGTCGTTGGCCTCTACAATGTGGCCTACTTCAAACGGTCTCTTTGACGCCATCGCAAAACCGGAAACAAAGTTTGCCGCCAAATCCTGAAATGCAAATGCCAGGGCCAAACCAATGATACCAGCACCCGCTAAAACAGATGTTACTGTCTTTTCCAGGTTCAGTATCTTAAGGGCAATCATCGCCCCAACCAAAATCACAACAATGTTTGCGACTTTGCCGAAAATCACGATTAATTCCTGGTTCTTAAAAAATTTGGGAGTGGCTTTTACCACAATTTTTTTGGCAAGCTTTGCAAGGAAGAAAAAGGCAACCAATACCAGTACGGCTACTCCAAAGTTTGGTAAAAGAGCCACAAAACTTTCTCCCCAGCTTGTCAACTTATCCCATATTATGTCTGTAAAATTTTTCATGTCTATTTCTAATTAGGTTTTTGATCCGGTGTCTATACTGCGAAAATCTGACCGATCTGATAATTATTTGAAATTCAGTCTAATAGGGTGGTTTCTTTCTGTTGGAGTTGTGGTGTGTATTCACCACGATGTAGTAAGATCACCACAGTATAAAAGAAAGCCAGCCCCAATTGGAACCGGCTTCCTAAAGGGGATTAGATCCCCACCCTGTGATTTAGCGTCTTATGATTTGATCAGTTTTTTTACAACCGACTTTTGGTCCGATCGTACTCTTACAAAGTAGATTCCTGATGGTTGTTCAGAAAGGTCTAACATAACCATCGTGTTCCCGTTTGAGTTGATTGTAGAAATAACTTTACCACTCATGTCAATCAGTTCAATTACTCTGTCTTCAGAACCGCTTAGCTGCACTGTAGTGAGTTCATTCGTTGGATTTGGAAAGATTGCATCAACCATGTTGTTTTCCTCTACCTCAAGCGCCGCATTGTTGTCGGTTACCGCAAAAGGACTTAATCCACTAATGTTAGAACGTTGCAATTCATACATTCCACTTGAGGTGGTAGTAGCACTTGCCGTAGCATCTACATCCCAATTTCCTGCAGTGTAATGACTGATATAAGCGTTCATTCGGTCGAAACCATTCACCTCCATTGCAGCGTCCCAATTTAGTTTCAAATTGATATCTGAAGAAGCTCCAAGTGAGGATGTAATGTTCCAGGTTTTGTTAACCATGCTTTTCGTTGCACTTACATCCGCTCCACTTGTACCGTTGGCCATAACGCCTTCTGATACGTTTACCATATAATCTCCTCCAAGGGTCAGATTTGATTCAATATGGGCTGGAGCATAACCACTCATAGTACCTACCGGATACATCACATAGCCGGCGGTTGCGCCACTGATGGTCATTGAAAGTGATCCAGAACCTTCAGTAGCAACATAGTTTGCTGACGAAGCGTTGGATATTGTTGAATTAACCACCAAATCATTATCAAATATTGCGACCATGCCACTGGTGAATGTTAGGCTGGTTACCTCAACGTCGGAGCCAATCATTACCATGCCACCATCTTGTACGTTGATGGTTAGGTCGTTTAGCATATTAGCCGATGCTGCAAACCAGATCGTATCTGAAACAGACGTCATGGTACTAATGGTTAAGTTAGAAGAGGCATCACCTTCAATCTGTCCAGTAGATGTACTTTCAAAGTCTCCGGCAATTTCCAGATCCTGTCCGTTCAAATCAAGGTTACCATTCTGCAACATGATATTGGCGTTTAGGGTCACGTCATCACTTAAGTCAACACTTTCATTTTCACCTGTAAGATCAATGGTTAAGTCGGTCATTCCGCTTCCGTTGATTTCGACTCCAGCCATTACCGTAGACCCGGAGTAGGTAAGTTCGTAGTTGTTCGATCCGTCAAAAATACCGTTCACGTTAACCATTGAACCACCTTCAACCATGATTTCCGAGTTGGCTGCCATCATAAGGGTAGCTGTATTATCTAATTCCAGGCTTCCATTATTTAGAGACAACATTCCGTTGATGGTAAGATCAGTCTGCAAATTAGCTGAAGCACTACCTGTTCCAGAAAAGTCAATTGTTAAGTTTTCAAGTTCTTCACTACCGCTCATAAATTCTAAGGAGCTGGACAGAGATGAAGAAGACATGATTGTAAGGCTTGAAAAAGCATCACCCGCTAAAGAAGTTCCGCTGGCAGCCGTATAATCTGCCATTAGCGTCAAGGTAGATCCGTTCAGGTCAACGTTACCACTTTGGATTTCAAAATCTCCGTTGGCAGTAACATCAGCACTTAGGCTCAAACTTTGGGTATTGTCATCAAGGTTTACCGTAACATTCGCAAGGCCAGATCCTGTTGCTTCAACACCAGTGTTTTTCGATGTACCTATGTACAGAGCGTTATAGGAACTTACCGAAGAGAAAATTCCGCCACTAATAACGATATTTCCGTTGTTTACCAGAACATTAGAATTTGTCTGCATGTCAACTGTTCCTCCGGTTCCGAGAGTTAGAGAACCATCGTCAAGAATCAGGGTGTCTGCAATATTTACTGAACTAACAATGCTCAAAGCCAGATTGGTAGTAGCAAATGCGTCAATGTCGGCGGTGCCAACAAATCCGAAACTACTTAATCCGCTAAACTCCAAACGATCTAGCATTAGCGATCCAGAACCAGCCAGGTCACCGTTATTCATGAATAAAGTGCTACCATTGGTGCTTTCTAAGGTTCCATCTACGGTAATACTTCCGCCTGGTACAAGGATGTTAAAACCGTTGAGCGTAACATCTGAGTCCATAAAAACGGTTACACCAGATGTAATGATGATATCATCGTCTGCATTAATTGTTGTGCCTGGAGCGATACCACCAGACCAGGTTGTTGAACTGGTCCAATCACCAGTGGCAACAGCTGTAAAGGTGGCTGCGTTGGCACCCAAACTTGTGAAAAGCACTGTGGCTATTACAAGTAAACTGAGTGTACATATTCTTTTCATATTGTTTCTTTTTTTGATTCGAAGTACATGCTGCGATTTTGATGCCTATCCGTCGGGTGGAGTTTAACTTGTTGTAAATCAAAAATTTGTGCTTTTCGTTTACTGACTACTTTCTGTAATAATGGGAACTTATCTCCCCAATGTGTAGAAATATTCCTCATGTGGTTTTTTAGGCTTATCGGTCGACACAAACTGGTTACGCTTCTCTAATTCTGATTAGATCAACAGGTTGGGAATCTAAAGCCCCAATGCTGTGGAGTTAATTACACGAGCGGCACCTCTTTTAGTTTGTAACTATCTGTAAATCAACGTCTAAAAACCAGGAACGTCCCTTGCTTTACTTAGTGTAGTGTTTGAAGCTGCTGCTACTCGCTGAGTGTTCAGCATCTCATGCAACATGTAGGTCAAACACTTTAGAAATAGTAATTAACCTAAATACTTTAAGAGATGAGAACATATAAAATACTTACGATTTCTGCTTTAGCCGCTGTGTTGTTTGCAGGTTGTGCCCAGCACTATGCGCTGAAGGGAGATCAGGCGTACGACCGATTGGCTTATGCAGAGGCAATTGACAAGTACCAGAAAATCAAAGATGATAAGAAGGATTATAAAACAAAAGTCCGTTTAGCTGATAGTTATCACTTCAATAATGAGCCGGAAGAAGCTGCTCATTGGTATGGTGAAGCAATGAAGGACAAGCCACTCGACCAGGTGGAGGAAGATGTCTTATTAAGATATGCGCAGGCTCTAGAGTCTACTGGACAACACGAGCTGGCCTCTGATTATTATCATGCTTATTTTAAAGATAATACAACCGACATTGCTGCTTTTGTAAGAATGTTATCGGCAGACACACTTGATGACGATATAAAAAGTAACGATAGGTATGAGGTTGCCAAGCTTGATATCAATCAAAACAATCGGTCATCAATGAGTCCGGTGTATTATAAAGATCAATATCTGGTTTTTACATCCGAGAGAAACAGGACACTTCAAAATGAGAAGTCTCCATGGACCGGAAGACCGTTTGTAGATATGTACTGTTCGGAGATTAAAGAGGACGGTAGCTTAGGTACACCAAAAACCTTTGCAAAGGATGTGCAAACAAAGTTTGATGACGGAACTGTTACCTTCTCACCAGACTACAAAACAATGTATTTTACACGTACCAATTATGTAGATGGAGAAGTTGAAACGGACGATAATAATGTGGCAAACCTTCAAATTTTCCGGGCGACCATGAAGGATGGAAAATGGGGAGAAGCAGAATTACTTCCCTTCAATTCGAGACACAACTGCTATGTACACCCAGCTCTTTCTGAAGATGGTAGAAGATTGTACTTTGCCTCAGATATGCCAGGCGGACTTGGTGGTAGCGACCTGTATGTTGCGCAAATCGACGAGAATGGAAATGTTGGAGAGCCAAGGAATCTGGGTTATATGGTAAACACCGAAAGGGATGATCTTTTCCCAACCGTGGTTTCAGAAAATGGACACGATGTATTGTATTTTGCTTCCGAGGGTCATGCGGGATATGGAGGTTTAGACATTTTTAGAACACATGCACACAAATGGGCATGGTCTAAGCCAGAGATATTGCCTGCACCGATCAACTCGATTGATGATGATTTCGGAATCGCATTCCAGGGGGAGTTCGACCATGGATACTTTACCTCCACTAGAGCCAGTGAAGATGGTATCGACGCCATCTATAAGTTCGACAGATTCAAGGACGGTACTTTAAAGGTAGTTGCAGTTGAGGAAGGGACTACCAAGTCTCTGGAGGATGTTCGAGTGACGGTTCAAGCCGATGAAAAAAAACAGGATGTAAGTAAACGAACTGATGAAGAGGGTAGTGCCCATTTTACGGTAGAGCCCAATGAGTCTTACATTGTAAGTGCTCAGTCTAAAGGTTATCTGATCAATCATGAGCCGGAAGTGACCACAAGGAATCTTGACGGAGACACACTTCTATCTTATGTGATTCTTAAGCCGGCACCGGGCTCTGAACTTACCTTTCAGGATGTAGCTTTCACACCAATATACTTTGACTTTGATGAATATGACATTCGGGAGAATGAAGCCAAAGATTTGGATAAACTGGCAGACTACATGAAGAGTAATCTCAATGTGACCATCCAATTAAAAGGACACGCAGACTCAAGAGGTTCAGACGAGTATAACATTTGGTTATCCCACATGAGAGCAGACGCAACTCGTGAGTATCTGGAGAGTAAAGGTGTAAGCGGTGACAGAATCAGTACAACTGGATTTGGTGAATCTAAACTCGTGAATGATTGTGATGAGATATCTGACGATTGTTCGGAAGAGCAACACCAGAAAAACAGAAGAACTGTTATCGAACTGGTCAAAGAGGAAGAACTGACCAACACTACTTCAAGTAATTTCTAAACTAGGCAGCAGGTTTAGGTTACAAAAGACTCGTTCATCGGGAGATGGACGGGTCTTTTTTATGTTCACCTTATTTCGGTAGTTTGATATTAAATTGGGTGCCCTGTCCGGGAGCACTGCTGACACCAATTTCGCCATTGTGGCTTAAAATAGTGTTTTGCACCACCGCCATCCCAAGACCCATGCCATTGTGCTTATTGCTGAAAAACGGAGTGAACAAATTTTGGAGCGTTTCATCGTCCATTCCTGGCCCATTATCCGCAATTGAAATCTCGACGTGAGAACCCTTGCAATGTGCACTGATTTCGAGTTTGGGCTGATCTGTTTCTTCCATGGCTTCCATGGCATTGGTCATAATATTGATGACAACAATTTTCAACTGTTCCAAATCACCTTGCATTGTTTCACCATCTACGTTGAATGCAGTTTTTAGTTCAATATTGTTCAGGCTAATACGATCTGCACAAAAGTCAACGCACCGATCCATGAGTTCCGAAACCCTGAAAATTGACATTTCAAGTTCTCTGACTCTTGTTCCCTGCAAAAGCTGGTCAATCATGTCTCTAATTCGGTCACTATTTCTTAGAATCATATCCGAGTAAAGAGCGGCGTCCTCATTCTCTTCGGGAAGTTCGTCTCTCAATTGCTCAATGGCCATATTTATGTTAGTGAGTGGGTTTCGAACTTCATGGCCAATAATTCTGGCCATTTTCCCGGTTAACGACAGTTTTTCATTGGCAAGAACTTTCTTTTCGGCTTTTTTCAATTGGGTAATATCATGTATTACCCCTTGATAACCAACGTTTTTAGGGTTGTCGGGATCCACAGGTGTGAGCGAGAGTAAAACCTCCAAAACTTCACCATCACTGGTTTTCATTTGGAGCACCTTTTTTTTAGTGTCGTATTGCTTTTCAAATTTGTCTTCAACATACCTGGCGTCTACGGAAAGATGCAATAAATCTGGCAGTCGCATGGAGTATATTTCGTTGGCGTCGTAGCCAAACAAGTCGATGAAAGATTGATTAACCTCGTCTAACTTAAAATTGCCATCTGTAAAGAAGATGGGGTCAATGCTTTGCACGAACAGGGTTCGGAACCGACTTTCTGCACGTGCCGCTTGTTCGTATTGCAGGTAACGTTCTCTCGAATGCCTGATACTTCTTTCCAATATAACCGAGTTGAGCGAGCCCTTTGGTAGGTAATCATAAGCACCAATACGAATTGCTTCAATATCAATGTCTCTGTTGTCAAGTCCGGTTAGAAGGATAAAAGGTTTACGGTTGCTCGCTGTGATGGCTTCTTTGATCAAATCCAATCCGGTGCCTTTATCCAAATAATGATCCACCAGATACATGTCGTAGCGATCCTCCGAAATCAGTTGTTTTGCTTCTTCATAAGTTTCTGCAAAATCAGTTGTGATTTGATAGTCGCCTAGATCGGAAAAATATTCCTTTAGTAAAAACTGATCGTCTAAATCATCTTCTACAACAAGGATGGAGAAAGTGACCCGAGCGGCTTCCATTACTCACTTTTAGGTAACTGAACAATCTGAAACCAATATTGTCCTACTTTGGCAATTACCTGAACTAACTCGTTAAAGGATACAGGTTTGGTAATAAAGCTATTCACTCCAAGGTTGTAGGATTTGACAATGTCTTCATCGGCTTTGGACGTTGTAAGAATAATCACAGGAATGCTTTTAAGCTCGTTGCTGGCTTTGATCTCGGCTAGTGTTTCCCGCCCATCTTTTTTTGGCATGTTGAGGTCAAGAAGGATAATGCCTGGTTTGGGAGCGTTCTCTGGGCTGTATCCATTTCTGTGAAGCAAGAAATCCATTAGCTGTTCGCCATCTTCTACAAAGTAAAGTGGATTGCTAAGCTTGTTCTTTTCCAGTGCTTCTTTGGTCAATAGTCTGTCGTCAGGATCATCATCTGCCATCAGAATGACAATTGAATCGTTTGGCATTTGGCTCATAGTAGTTGTTTAATTAGTTAGCAGGAAGTCCAAATACGAATTCGGAACCTTCATCAGGTTTACCGAAAGCCCAGATGAATCCTTTGTGGTTTTCGCAAATTTTTCGGCAAACGGCAAGTCCAATGCCGGTTCCCTTATAGGTTGATCTCCCATGTAATCGTTGAAAGATAGTGAAAATCTTCTCTACGTACTTCTGGTCAAAACCAATACCATTATCCTTCACAGAAATAACATGAAACTGTTGATCGGCCTCAAATTGCCCAAAAACCGGATCTAGTTTATCTCCCCTGATTATTTGATGTGAAATAATGACTTTGGGAGGAGTGTCCGGTTTGCGGAATTTGATGGCGTTGGTGAGCAGGTTTTGAAGTAAGCGTTGTAAATGATTTCGGTTGCCATTCTCAATAATGGGTAACTCGTCAGCAACAATTTCTGCATTGTTTTGCTCAACAGACAATTCAATATCGCTTAGCACAGTATTGAGTAGAATATTTAAGTCTACACTTTCCAATTCGCCTTCACCCCTGGAAACTCTTGAAAATGCCAGTAGGTCCTGGATTAGAATTTGCATCCTCATTGCACCGTCCTGCATTCGCTCTATGTACAACTCTGCGTTATTCTCTGGGTCATTGAAATCTACATCTTTCAGACGGTCCCCAAACGCCCTTATTTTTCTTAGTGGCTCTTGTAAGTCGTGAGAAGCCACGTAGGCAAATTGTTGGAGGTCTTCGTTGCTTCGTTCTAACTCTTCCAACAGTTCATTGAGTCTGGCTTCTTGCTCCTTTCTAACCGAAATATCGTGCATGGAGGCGCTGAAGTACTCGTCATTACCCGTTTTCCAATGCCCACGAAGCAGTTGAACAGGGAAGCTTCTACCTTTTTTATCTCTTGCACCGACTTCCAAAGTTGCTTTTCCTTGTTCTATTTTATCGGTAGGTGAAAACTTATCGTAGCCCAGATTTAGTTCATCTAATCGATCAGGAATTATCAGGTCTATTTGCTTTCCAGCTACTTCTTTTTCCGAGTATCCGAAGAGTTTGGTTGCCGCTGCGTTCCATTGAATGATAGTGCCATTCTTATCCATTATGCATATAGCATCTAGAGACGAATCGTATAAATTTTCATACCGTTCTTGAATTTCTTTCAGTTTTTGGGAGCTTCTGTGGGCATCCTTTTCTGTCTTTCGTCGCTGTCTGGTTTCCCTCCTGATGCTGTAATAAGCTCCAATTGCGATTAAAAAAGTAACGCAGCCAAAAATGATTACAACCGTTTGAGCATTCCCAATTCCTTTCTGAAGGGCAGCTATTCGCTCTGTCTGACGTTCCGATCCTTGTTGATTAATTTTGTCAAGTTCAATTCGCAAATCGTCCATTACGTCATCACCCACTACGATCAACGAAGCGACTGAAGCGCTATCCATGGTGCCGTTCCCTGCAATCTCCATTAGCTGATAAATCAACTCGGTGCGCTCCGAGACAATGCTGGAAAGACTCTTGAACATTACAGAATCTTGCTTCATTTGTTTTTTGCACAACTCCATGTACATGTGGAGTGAGTCTTTACTGGCTTGGAAATGTTCTAATACGTCCGGATCCTTAGCTAAAATATAGCCGCGGAGCCCAGCTTCCATTTGCAGGGCAGAGGCCATGATGCCTTCAGTAGAATATCGGAGTTGATAAGACTTACTTATCAGTTCCGAGTGTTCTTGTGTTCGGTTGATCGTCCTGATGGCACTAATAACGAAAACAGCGCATGCAAGACATACTATAACAAGGGCAATCGCGACAGGTTTTGTTCTCTTATCCATAATAGAAAAAGGGGAGCAATGGCTCCCCTAATATATGTTTTATCACTTGATCGTACTATCTTGGAATCAGATGAAGTTCATCTTCTCCGCCAACTTCTCTCAGCCAAAGTTCTTTCTCCTTAAGTCTGAGGATATTGTACGTGCGGTCAGCCTCATCATCTTCAAAATCAAGTATCAAATCTTCTTTGTTGTCAGAAAAGTCCCAGGTACCATTTGTTTGATACTCATAGGTGAAATTTCCAAAAGTGTAAATCGCCACCAACTTTGCATCTCCATCATGGAGCATCTGAAGTTCGAATTGATCGTAATCTGATGTTACATCGTTTCCATTTCTATAGGCTCTATCAATTTGCCAAGTATTGGCTACTCGCTGCTTCTTGGAACGGAAACTGATCGCCGGACCTTCTTCATATTTCGTGCAAGACGACATTGATACTGCTGCAACAAATGTGCATGCCGCCAGGATTATTGTGCTTATTCTAGTTTTCATGATCTTCTATTTTTTATTTTTCTGCTAGTTGAATTTCCAGGTCTTCACCGATTTTTCGCAACCAAAATTCTTCTTGAGTAAGTCTTAGGATTTGGTATTCTGCGTCTTGAGAATCATCCTCAAAGTCGAATTGGATGTTTTCATCATCAAGAACAAGGTTCCATGTTCCGTTTGTTTCAGTGGTATACTGAGTTCCAAATACCATGTAGTCAGCGCTTAGCTCTGCATCTCCATCGTCAGTAAGGTAAAGTTCGTACTGATCGTATTGATCTGTTACATCTTCCCCGTTTTCTTCGGCGTGTGCAATTACCCAGGTATTTGCAATTCGTTCAGCTCTTGGAACCAGACTAATCGCCGGACCTTCATCGTATTTCTGGCAGCCTGTTGCCGCAAGTGCAATCGCTCCGGCAGCAAAGAATAATTTTATTGTGTTCATCTTAATAGTTTTTTTGTTCAATTACTATATAGCTAACGCCAGACCAGCTTTGAGCACTTTGATCTATGCGCCTGATAATGAGATAATTAAAAGCTATAGAGGTTCGTTGTTGGATATGCTTTTGACTCAAAGTTGTAGAGATGTATACCCAATTATGCGGAGAATTTCTCTACACGCTTTTTGGCCCTTTTCCATAGAGGAAACTAATGTTATTACCAGATCAATTTATGATGTAATACTCCTCAGAATCATCCTGGGAATACAAACACAAAAAAATCAGCACAAGGCTGATTTTTTAGAACATGATACGATTTTGCTATCGGTGTAACTAGTGCTGACTTAATTCCAGCTCGATTGAGTTGTCTACTTGCTTTCGCAGCGCCTTTATTAGCAAATTGTAGAAAGTGTATCCCATTCCTTTTATATACTTAAACCTGATACGATCTGCTTCACCTGTAAACTCCAGTTTCGAAGCGACCTGACTTTCTTTAGGGTTAGTGATCAACTTCAAGCCTAAGCCAACACTTCCTTCCCAGATAGTCTCAATTAAGCCTTCTTTCAAATCCTTTTTAAGGTTGAGCATTTTAAGTTTTTCAGTAATCGGTTTCAGGTATCCTCGAACGTTACCACTGTCAGCTGCAATTTCACTATACAAGCTAAATTTCCCACTCTCAGTATCCACCCCTGCATAGGCGCTGGTGAAATTGTTTAATTCGGGTAGATTGAGTTCGTCCAAACTTAAGTCGAGATCAAAAGTTCCTGATTCATCCAGAGGGTCAAAAGTGGCTTCGGCGTGCAGAGGAGCGTGTCCCATTAGCAAAGCGTTCATCTCACCGGATCCAAACATGATGTCCATCGACTTTTGGCTATTGGTCAAATTGTGAATTGCGGCATTTAACTCCATTAAGTTAATGTCGATTAATGCGTTGTAGTTCAGGTCTTTATAATGTATTTCCCCGTTGTAAATAATTAACTCGTTTATCGTTAGCGGTGCTAATTCCTTCAATTCTTGCTGCCAGCTTACCTTTTCTACGTCCTCAAAGTTGGTTTCTGCTTCACCTTCTACACCAACTACAAAATCCAGAGTTGGGTGAATAAATTTGACCACTCCCACAAATTTTCCATTCAGCAGCGCATTCCATTGTAGTTGACAGTCTATTTCATCAGCTTTAAATAAAGGTGTTTCCGCAGATTTGTCTGAGAAAATTTTCAGACCCTTCAGAGTCATGCCTCCAGCCACCAATATCAAATCAACATCTTCCAGATGGGCGGAGTATCCTTCCATGTCATTTAGACCCTTCAGTATTTGATGTTTCACAATACTGGGTAAGGCCAATCTCACTGTAAGAAGAAGCCCCAGGATACAGGCAACAGTAATCTTGTATCGCTTATTCCTGTTGCCCCAAATTCTGTTATAGAAAGCTTTAAACACGACGACCTCTGATTATTCTGAATAGAATTGCCAACAAAGCCAGGACCAGAAGTACGTGTATTAGTCCGGTTAAGCCATAGGTGAATACTCCAAGTATCCAGCCGATAACACAAACAACTGCGACGATATAAATTAAAGTGTTCATCTTGAATAATTTTAGGTTTAATTGTACCATATCCAAGATGTTGCCGAAACTTAAGATGCTTTAAATCAGCAACTTGAACAGATTTCTACGCGGGTTAATGGGGTGAAAATGACTCACTTATCGTAGTAAGTGTGGAGATCGCTCAACAGCTTATTCAATTCCGTAGGCACTCATTTTATTGTACAGCGTCTTTCTGTCGATACCAAGAACTTTTGCCGCTTTACTTTTATTATGTGCGGTTTTGTTCAGAACTGAAACGATCGCTTTTTTCTCTGCTCTTTCTACCACTGTTTTCAAATCGGTTATTTCGCTGTCTGAGTCAGCTGTATCTTGAATGAATACCGGATTTATCACCTCTGGTGGTAGGTGAGCGGTTGTAATGGTACTATCCAAACATAATAGCACAGCCCGTCGCACAACGTTTCTCATTTCCCTCAAATTGCCTGGCCAGAAATACTGCTCCAGTTTTTGTCGTGCTTCTTTATCTAACTCGACCACATTGCGGTTTAACTCGCGGTTGGCTTGCTCAAGAAAATAATCCAGAAAATGAGAGATGTCAGTAGTCCTCTCCCTCAGAGCTGGTAGATCAATACCAAACTCGTTGATTCGAAAATAGAGGTCTTCCCTGAAGTCACCTTTTTTGACAGCCTCTTTGAGGTCTTCATTTGTGGCAACCAAAACCCGAACATCTACCTCAACATCTTTGTTGTCACCGAGTTTTCGAATTTTTCGTTCCTGCAGTGCCCGAAGTAATTTGATCTGATTCTCGTAGGTAAGATTTCCGATCTCGTCTAAAAACAATGTGCCACCGTTGGCTGTTTGGAAATGCCCCTCTTTGTTGGTCACTGCCCCTGTAAAAGCACCTTTTTTATGGCCGAACAATTCACTACTTGCAAGTTCGGCTGGCAATGCGCCGCAATCTACTGCTACAAAAGGATGACTTTTACGTTCGCTATTCTCATGAATGATTCTGGCGGTAACCTCTTTACCAGTTCCGCTTTCCCCCAAGATTACCACCGTCATATTCGTTGGTGCAACCAAGTCGATTAGCTGGTGTACCCGACGAGCTTTTTCACTCGATCCCTTCACATATTGCATCCCGCGGGAGGACGACCTGGCAGTTTTAGAAGCACCGTTGTTTACCGGAGCAGTTTGCGTTTGGTTTTCGGCAGACTCCTTTTTCTTAAGAGCTCCTTCGATGGTAACCAGAATTTCATCCGGGTGAATAGGTTTGGTGACGTACTCATAGGCTCCATATTTAATGGAGCGGACTGCCATTTGTACATCTGAATATCCTGTAATGATGATTACCTGTGTTGCTGGAGAGGTTGCTTTTATGCCCTGAATCATTTCCAGTCCGTCTTTGTCAGGCAACCTGAAGTCGCAGAGCGCAACGTCGTATTTGTTTTTGCTTACAAGCTTTAAGGCCGAATTACCATTAAAACATTTATCTACTTCATAACCATGCTTGGTCAGAAATTTAGAGATCAACAGACAAATATCCGGATCGTCATCTATACATAAAATTTTGGCCATATGCCTCCTGTGCTAGTTTCCATCGAAGTTGTAGAAATTATTCCACATTAACAACATGTTTTCCTAAAAAAAATCGGCAGAATATTTTTCGTAAAGTTCCTGAAATCAATTGATCCAGGCCGATGTGCTTCATTCTGCGTTAGTTGGTACATTCTTTTCTCTTGTTTATACAAACCAATGCAATTACAGTCATGAAAAAGATAATAAAACTTTCGTTGATCGCGGTATTCCTTTTTGCGGTTACGCCGGCGATCTCACAATACAAAACTTCGCTGGGGCTACGTTTCGGACTTGCCAGCGGTGTTACAGTTAAACACTTTATCGGCAAGCACGCTGCACTTGAAGGTATCTTATCTACCAGATATCGGGGCGCTCAACTTACCGGGCTTTACGAGCATCATTTCAATCTTGGAACATCCGGTAATTGGCACGGTTACGTAGGTGGCGGTGGACACATCGGTAATTATTACGGCAGATATTACGGGCCCTATTACTTCCATCCAGAGCATCCGTACTACTACAATAGCTTTGTTAATGTTGGTGTAGATGGTGTTTTAGGTGTGGAATATGTGTTCTCTGAGATACCACTTAATTTAGGCCTGGATGTAAAGCCCGCCATGGACTTTATATATGCAACGCCGGTTTACTGGGGTGGAGCACTCTCAGCACGATACATCTTTTAAGATTAAGTAAGAAAACTAAACCTAAGATCTAAGAGTACGAAGGTGCCTGGAATCAATTTTCACGGGAGTGAAGTTGGTTCGGGCACCTTTTCTTTTGGATCAGATCAAGTTGTGATATAAGATGTATTCCGAAGAAATTGGATAGATCATCTACGATGAGTCAAGAGGCAGGTGAAAAAATACATGCTAAGTGCTATACATAAGAAAAAACGATCTATATTTGCATCCCGTTTTCGGACATCATACTGTTTTGAGGGCGGCAAATTGTAGAAAGGTATTAGAGAATTATGGCAAATCATAAGAGTGCTTTAAAGAGAATCAGATCAAACGAAACCAAGAGACTTCGCAATAAGTATTACCACAAAACTACGCGTAATGCAGTGCGTGATCTGAGAGCTACCACAACTAAAAAGGAGGCAGAGGCTCTTCTTCCTCAAGTATGTGCAATGTTGGATAAACTGGCAAAGAATAACGTCATTCACAAGAATAAGGCGGGTAACCTTAAATCCAGCCTTGCCAAGCATGTGAATAGCCTTTAGATAAGAAAAAGTATTAATGAAAAGGTCTCCCGGGTAACCGTGGAGACCTTTTTGCGTTTGGGGCCACCAGGTTAAGGTTGTTACAACGGCCTCAGCCATCAGGGATTTTAGAGTCCCGCGTTTAACTTTAAACCGCTGTTGAGCAGCACACTACACACCCATGGAAGCATTAGCTACAAACAGACATAGTATAAAGAACTGGTCGGTAGAGGATCGGCCAAGAGAGAAATTACAGAACAAAGGGAGAACCAATCTGACCGATGCAGAGTTGATTGCCATACTCATTGGGACTGGTAACAAAAATGAGACGGCCGTCGAACTTTCCAGAAGACTTTTGCTGGATCATGGAAACGACCTGAATTATTTGTGCAAGCAAAGGATAACCGATCTGACCAGATACCGTGGCATTGGTGATGCAAAGGCCATTTCCATTATTGCAGCGCTGGAATTGGGACGCAGGCGGAAACAAAATGACTTCGATGCCAGAGCAAAAGTAAATTCCAGCAGAGTTGCTTTTCAACTGCTGAGAAGTGAGTTACTCGATCTACCTCATGAAGAATTTTGGATGATCTGTCTGAATCGGGCAAACAAGTGTATTTCTAAGTCCAGAATTAGCCTGGGAGGCGTTGCGGGTACCGTCGCAGACATCAAACTTATCTTTAAATACGCCCTGGAACAATTGGCCAGCTCAATTATCGTTTGTCATAATCATCCCTCAGGTAATTTGAAACCTAGTAGGGCAGATAAAAAATTGACAGAGAGAATTAGCAAAGCCGGAGCAATAATGGACATTCCACTGATGGATCATCTGATTATATCCGACTATAATTATTTTAGTTTTGCAGACAACGATTTGTTATGAGACTACTTACTATTGTTGGTGCCAGACCACAGCTGATAAAAGCTGCAGCAATTAGTCGTGCCATCAAGAATTCTTTTGATGCAGAATTAGAGGAAATCATCCTGCACACAGGCCAGCATTACGACGAGAATATGTCCGATGTGTTCTTCAATGAACTTGGTATTCCGAAGCCGCAAATTAATCTTGAAGTCGGTTCCGGATCTCATGGTTCGCAAACCGCCAAAATGCTGGAGGGAGTAGAGCAAGCATTACTCAAATACACACCCGATGCATTGGTGATTTATGGCGATACAAATTCAACTTGCGCCGGAGCACTCGCGGCTGCTAAGCTCCATATCCCGGTGGTTCATATTGAGGCCGGTTTGCGATCCTTCAACAAGAGGATGCCGGAGGAGGTAAATAGAATTACTGCAGATCATGTGTCTACCCTTTTGTTCTCTCCCAATAGAAGTGGGATAGTTAACTTAATTCGGGAGGGTTTTAAAGAGAATAACCCGGGGCCGTATAGTGTAGACAACCCTAAGATTTACCAGTGTGGCGATATTATGTTTGATAATAGCCGTCACTTTGCTGCTATCGCCGATGGAAAAGCAAACATCAAAAAGGAACTGGGATTGGGCAAGGGAGATTATATTTTGTCCACGGTTCACCGTCCATCCAATACAGATGTTGCCGAGAACCTAACGTCCATTTTTGAAACGTTTCTCGAACTATCCGAACAAGGCAATCACATAATTTTACCAGTACACCCAAGAACAAGGTCGGCAATGGATCGCAACCTAAGTTCGCAGATAAAGGAAAAAATAGAATCTTCCAGTTCAATCCATCTTATTCCGCCCGTGTCGTTTCTTGAAATCATCGATTTGGAAAAGGACGCGAAAATGATTGTGACCGATTCCGGAGGTATTCAGAAGGAGGCGTTCTTTTTCGAAGTACCTTGTGTTGTGTTAAGAAACGAAACCGAATGGGTGGAATTGGTTGAGAATGGGAACGCAATACTTACCGGGCCGGATAAATCTAAGATACTTGATGCGGTAAAGCATTATGAGCAACGCCCCTCACTTAGTTATCCGGCATTCTATGGAGATGGTAAAGCTGCCGAATTTATTTGTGGGGAAATTCTGAAACACCTTTCCTGATTGTTTGAGTCTATAGGAAAATACCTCCGCTATACCTTGCTTACACCATTTAAGCGAGATGCAAGAAAACTGGTTGGTAAAGACCTGTTACGCAAAAGGAAATTGAATGAAGTAAACGAAGAGAGGAAGAGGCAAGCTTTGGAGCATGCAATCGATTGGTTATTAGAAGCTCAGAGAAACATGCGCGATGATGGATTTGGCTCGTATCATTTAATAGACGGCTGGTCGTCATCCTATCCCGAAACATCGGGTTATATCCTTCCAACACTACTTCGTTACAACGAAAAAAATAAGCGAGCTGAAATAGACTCTGCATGCATTGACTGTGCAAATTGGTTACTTAAGATCCAAAAGCAGAGTGGTGGCTGGCAGAGCATGACCGTTGGAGCTGGTAGACCGGAAGTGGTATTTAATACGGGGCAGGTTTTGCGAGGACTATATGCTGTATTTTTGAAGACGGCAGATACGAAGTATTTAAATGCATGCAGCAAGGCTGTGCAGTGGTTGCATGACATTCAGGAAGAAGACGGGGCTTGGAGAAAGCATGCATTTATGGGTGTGGAGCGAGTGTATGACAGTTATGTAGACGCACCCATTCTGCTGGTAAATCAAAGTCTAAGTAATGATGATTTTGAGGCTTGTGCCAGACGAAATTTAGATTGGATTGTAGACAATAAGCAACTGGAAAATGGTTGGTTTTTGGACTGTGATAATACCATCCACAGAAATGATCGTCCGATTTTACACACCATTGCTTACACGGTAGACGGACTTTTGGATAGCGCAGATTATCTGAAGGACGATAGGTATTTTGATTCAGGAAAATTGGCGGCAGATCGCCTTTTGGATGAGTTTGAGACCAAAGGTTGGCTATATGGTCGCTATGATCGGAATTGGGTGGGAAGTGAACATCCATTGTTAACAGGGTGGGCCCAGATCAGTATATGCTGGTTAAAGATATTCAGAAAGACCGGCGACAGGAAGTATTTGTTGGCCGCTTCCAGAATGAATAGTTTACTGGTGTCGGCTCAGATCAGAACAGCAGGTGGATCTGGTGGTATTGCCGGGGCACTTACAGGAAGTTGGCCTGTATGGGGGCGATATGAGAAGTTCGCGTGCCCGAACTGGGCAACCAAATACTTCGCGGATGCCCTTATGCTGGAATTTGAATTGGGAGAATCTTATGGATAAGAAGCTGAATGTGCTGTTTCTCTCCAGTTGGTACCCTAACAGGGTTACCACTACCAAAGGGAATTTTGTTCAGCGACATGCGGAGGCAGTTGCAACCAGATGCAATGTTGTAGCCATTTCAGTAATTGAAGACGCTGCGGTTCGAGGTCAGAAGTATGAGGTCCAACGGCAGATGGAGAATGGCGTAGATACAATTCGTATTTACACAAAACCAGGTTTGGGAAAAGTGTCTAAGTGGATCAGGTATTTTAAAGGCCAGGATAAAGCGATAGAACTGGCACTAAGATCGTTTAAACCCGACGTCATCCATGGGAATGTTTTTTTTCCGGTAGGAATAGTAGCGCGTAAATGGAGCGTGAGGTTAAAGGTTCCCGTTGTTTTTACCGAACACCTCACAGCATATTTGCCCGCCAATCGGAAAAACTTGAAGGCAAAACATCTCCGCTCTATTAAAACTTCGGCCGAGACCACGCAGCGTATATTGCCCGTTTCTGATGACTTAAAGAAAGCAATGCAGGAGTTGAACATTGGTTCCAGATATGAAGTGGTTCCAAACGTAGTGGATACGAAAATCTTCAGACCATCTGAAAATACCAGAGACAAAAAACGCCTGATCCATGTGTCAACCGCAAAGGACTTTCACAAAAATGTATCAGGAATTTTGAGAACTGTTCAGAGATTGAAGCAGGTTCGATCAGATTTTGAGCTGCTTATAATAAGCGACGGCGATTTAACACCGCACAGAAAGCTGGCTACAGAACTGGATATCAACGACGTTGTGATTTTTGAGACAGAGCAGCCAATCCAGGAAATTGGAGTAAAAATGGGCGCTTCGGATTTGTTCGTGCTGTTTTCCAATTTTGAGAACTTACCTTGTGTGATAATTGAGGCTTTAAGTGCAGGAATTCCGGTGGTTTCCACAAATGTTGGAGGAATTCCTGAAATGATAGACGATAGCAATGGAATTCTGATTAATGCCGGTGATGAACAGGCATTATTTACCTCTATTCAACAAGTGTTGGATAGCACCAAGTATAATTCTGTGGATATTGCAGAGGGAGCCAGGAATCGATACAGTATTGAGGCTGTTTCCGCACAATTAGAGCATATTTATCAAGAGGTGATTGAAGAATATAATGCAGCTGATTGATAGTTCGGACATAGACAGGGAGCTTTGGGATACCATGGTTTGGAACGACCCGTCCAGTCTGTTTTATAATTTGTCATGGTGCCTGGATACCCTATGTGAGAACTGGATTGGTGTTGTGAAGGGAGACTACCAAAGCGCCATCGCATTTCCAATGCAACGAAAATTAAGTGTGCGATATACATTTAACCCCTTTCTGTTTCACCGGGCTTCCGTTGTCGGTGCCTTGACCTCCGATGAGTTGGACGATGCAGTATGGAAGGCAGCTAAATATGTTGATTTACGTTTGAGAGAGAAGCTGGAAGGAGCCACCATCTGGAACAATTTCGAGCTTCCTTTGTCGAAATCTTATTTAGATTTAGCTCAAGGGTATTCGCAGAACACACGGCGGAATTTAAAAAAATCCGTAAAGCACGATTTAGTATTTAGACGCGCAGACAACGCTGCGCTTATCTCGTTCGTATTTAAGGAAAATGTGTCGTTTTCAAAGTTGGGCATTAAGGAAAAAGAATATGAGAATTTCGAAAAGCTAATGCTTGAAGCTTTTGATTGCGAAATTGGCCGCGGATACATAGTTGAACAGGATGAAGAGCCGGTTGCAGTTGGCTTTTTTATTGAGTTTAATAACCGTGTGACTTTTGTGAAAGGAACTAGTACGGCCGATGGACGTGAGATTGGAGCGATGCCATTTCTATTCGATCGGGTGATCAACGAGTTTCATTCCAGTAAATTGGTTCTGGATTTCGCCGGGTCGAACGTAGATTCGGTGGGCAGATTCTATTCAGGGTTCGGTGCAGAAAATGTTCCGGTGTATTACTTGAAACGGAACAGCTTACCATTTCCGTTGAATCAACTGAAGTCGTAAGAACCGGTGGCTTACTAAAGCGTTACCGCAGACGCACGTTTTAGACTTGTACAACGGCTTTTTACCTATCTTTATGGCGCAAAAATCAGGCACTGTGGAGGTAATTAATTTAAGTGAGAAGAACTCTGTATTCAATTCATTTATTCTTGAATTAAGGGATGAGAAGATTCAAAAAGATCGGATGAGGTTTCGTCGGAATCTTGAAAGAATAGGAGAGGTGATGGCTTATGAAATCAGTAAGACTTTCCCTTTTAAAACCATTGAAGTTGTTACTCCGCTTGGCTCTTCTGACGAAACAGTAATTTCAGAACAGCCGGTAATTGCAACAATTTTACGTGCGGGTTTGCCACTCCATATTGGCATTCTCAATTATTTTGACCGAGGCGACAATGCCTTTATTAGTGCCTACCGTAAGCATACCAGTGAAGAAGAATTTAAAATTGAAATTGAGTACCTGAGCAGCCCTTCAATCGACAAGCGTATTCTGATGCTAAACGACCCGATGCTGGCTTCCGGCTCATCGATGGTACTTGGGTACAAGGCAATGCTTAGCAAAGGAAAACCAAAGCATACCCATGTTGTTGCAATCATTGCCAGTAGGGAAGGTCTGGATTACGTAAAGGCTAATATGCCTGAAAACACTACAATCTGGGTTGGTGCCATTGACGACGAACTCACTGCCCAATCTTACATTGTTCCGGGGCTTGGAGACGCCGGTGATTTGGCCTTTGGAGAGAAGGAATAGCTATGTTGGAACATTGGGCAGAATATTCATCCCTTTTTCTTTTTTCAACTATTAAGTATGTCATTATGCCCTTCTTCGGGTGGCAAACAAAAACACTTAATTTCCTTGAAATCTGGTTGTCTTGTTTTTTTGGAGCGTATGCATGCTTCAATGTTTTTTATTGGGCTTCTTCGTATTTTTTTAAGCGCGCCGCCAGAAAGAGAAAAGAATCTGGTAAAAAGAAAAAGGTTTTCACAAAAACCAATAGACGCATTGTAAAGATGAAGCGCTCCAAATACGGCTATTTTTTGGTCTGCTTTTTATGCCCAATGTTTTTGTCAGTACCGTTAGGTACCCTGATCGTTGCAAAATTTTATGGTGACCGGAAAGGGACGTTTTTTCTTACCTCGTTGTACATGTTTGTTTGGGGCGCAATATTAACCGGCTTCTGGAAAATAACCGATTGGCATTGAAACTCCCGGGAATCAAACATATCTTTTGGGATCTAGATCATACATTATGGGATTTCGACTCAAATGCACACGATACTTTGGTGGCGTTGTATCACGAGTTTGATTTGGCAGGCGACATAAATGCCTCAGTTGACGAGTTCATTGCCGTGTATAAACAAATTAATGACCGGTGTTGGGACTTGTATCGACGGGGCGAGATGGAAAAGGATGAGTTACGAACCAAAAGGTATAAGTTGACATTCGAGCATTTTGGATCCAACAATGAAGCAAAGGCGGCTGATTTGGGTTGGGCCTACATGAAAATCTGCCCGACCAAAACAAAAGTGATGCCCGGCGCTTTCAAAGTGCTAGATGCTTTAAAAGGCAAATACCAACAACATATTATAACCAATGGCTTCAAGGAAGTTCAGGGAGTAAAGCAGAGTGGTTCGGGGCTGGCGCCCTACTTTAATGTTGTTGTTTGTTCCGAAGATGTAGGAAAGAAGAAACCTCACTCAGATGTGTTCTGGTATGCGATGAATAAAGCAGGTGCCAAACCGGAGGAAAGCATTATGATTGGTGATGGATTGCAGGTGGATGCCATTGGTGCCGAGAAAGTAGGGATGAAGGGTGTTTGGTATAATCCGCTTAGGCAAAGGGTAGAGCACGAGGTTTGGGAGATTAACCATTTGGAAGAGTTACTGGAGAAACTCTAGTTAAAAATGGATGTCGAGAATAGGGTGTAATTCCATTTCGTTTTCGGCTGCGTTTCGGGGATACTTATGATCTATGTCAATAAAGCCTACTCCGGTTACTGTAACTGTTTTGCCTTCAAGGTGCTCATGATGTTCATCAATCCACGCCCGAACCGTCTTAATTTCCGGTAGGAATCGAGAACCGGTAATATACTCACAGCCCCAGTTGGGACATTCGCAGTTGACGTATTTATCGTTTCCATCAGTAAGCTTCACCTTCCAATCACCATCGCGGTGTTTGCTTAACTTATGGACTTTGGCAGTAATGGTGAATACCAGTTTTTCTACGTCTTGTCGATCGGAGTCAGTATTTATCTCGGGGACGGAGAAGCTTCCAATTGAATCAACACTGGTTATAATAGGAGTGACAATTATTTCATTAGAAGCGACGTCGGTTGCCAACTTGACTTCTCTTCGGGTATTGCTGCCATTGCATGCGGCGGGATTCTTTTTGCCTTTTTTACAGGAGGGTGCTACAACAAAGAGGCACAAGGTTATTAACAGATAGTATGATTTCATTTTAAGGTAATTCCAAAATCTTCTTGTAACCGCTTCAAATCTTCCCGGAAGTAATTTTCACAAAATGCCCGTTCTTCAGGAGTCATCGGTGGGTAGCCTTCCCCATCTTTTTTATTTATCCGATGCAGTCCATCATTCACGCCGGATTTTAAAACCAGTTTCTTAAAGAATCGAATTTTTAAAGGAACCCGTACTACCTTTCTGAGCCAGTGATCCCGGTTTAATAGAAATTGTTGCACAGATCTGGATTTTACCTGTTTTGCGGCATTTTGTTTTTCCAGAGGATAGATCTCAATTTTTTCTAAACCAAGGTGTTCGCACAGCCGATCCATTACCAATTGGGGAGCGTTTATTAAATCCATCGTTCGGAGGACACAAATTTGTTCTTTAGGGAAATGTGCCAGCCAATTATTTAACAACTTGTGGTAGAGGCTCCCTTCCCAATGACACAGATTATTTTTCAGAATAATTCCCTCGTCCAGAAATTGCCGTTCGTGTTCGAGAGATTCTATAAAACTGACACCTGATTTATCGTATCCATTGTTAATTGCATAGTGATAATTTGAATAGGTTCTACTTGCCGGATCACGAAGGAGAACCGTCAGTTTTATTTGTGGATTGTGGGCTTTGATTCGCGCTGGAGCTTCCTCGGATAGCAATAAATAGGTATCTGCCGTGGATGTAATGCCAGCTGCTTTTTCAAAGTGTTGGCTCAGATATTCTTCCCCTTGCTCATATAACTCCTGTATTGAGAAGTAGTGCACCTCTTTAATCGGAGAAGTGTTGATTCCGGGATGTTGCTCTATATAAGCACAAAGGGAGGTCGTTCCACACCTCCCCATACCTATGATCAGATGATCAAGTTTCAATGTTTACAAGTCGTCGATTTTGGACACTTCATCGTCGGCATCGTCATCCGTAATGATCGGGTCGTTGTCAATTGGACCGACCGAAGGAGCAGGGTTAACCGGTGGAACAGGCCCAGGTGCATCTACACCACCTGATTGGGCGGTTCCCTGATCTGGTTGGGGAGGCGGAGTTTGCTGTGGGTCTGTACCTCTGGTATAGTTTTGATCCGGTGCAGGGGGCGGTGGTGTTTGAGGCGGTGGAGACTGCGGAGGATGTTGATGTGGTGGAGGTTGTTGCTGCACACGTTGTGCTGCAGACGGATCTTGCGCCGGATGCCCATGTCCCGTAGGAGGAGCAACACCTGGGATCACGTTTCCACTAGCTGAGGGGTGGTTTGGATTGTAAGATGGCTGTGTAGAGCCATATTGAACTTTCGGAATCGGATACTTGGGCTGTCCATAGTTCGGGCCATATTTTAAGATTTTATCATACTTAACGGCCTGAACCAGACCAATAATACAAGATGGAATCATAAACATGAGCAATAAAATCCAGGAAGGACCAAAGTCGTCAAAGTCGGTTCCGTCCAGAATACAAATGGCGTTGACAAAAACGAAAATTCCCGCCATAGAAATTCCAATGATGTTAAAGACGGTTGCGACCGTACGTTTGACCTTAATCAGACCGAGGATGTAGGTAACGATGAAATACAAACAGAACAGAATTCCAACAAGCCCACCCATGGTGGTCACTTCCTCTCTGCGGTCATAGCTGTCATAACTATTACTCCCATAGCTATAATCACTATAATCGTTCGAATAGTCATCGTAATAATTATAAGAGTCATAACTAGCCCATCTGGCTTCCTGGGCCTCTTCAGCAAAATAAGCCATCACTACAAGCATGATGGTGCAACATACTAAACCGATAATGTACAATACCTTCGTCATACTACTAAGTTATTATTTCCTGTTTTAATTTTTCATTCGCATCAAAAATAACCTGCGAATGACTTTTCATTGCGCCGCCTTTGTTATATCCACCCCAACTGTAAGAGGCGGTTCTGATTTATTCAAAACCTAAGATTCTGGTTCTACTTGTTCCGGCAAACTGGTAAGGAATTCCTTTAGACTGTTCCAATACTCGGAACTGGTTTTGTTTTTTTCATAAAGAGCCTCCGACCCATGATGTCCTTCACCACCTTCCGGACAAAAACAAGTTACCAGGCTATCCGGGCCATTTGCTGCTAAGTCTTTACCACCCTGGTTGCACTCACTCTTAGAATAAGTCATCCACACCGGTTTCGTGGTGTTTCGGAGATTTTCCGCCACGCTTCCAATTTCCGGAAAGTAGTCTCCCGGGCTAAAGGAAACAATGGCCTTAACTTTCTCACTGCCACATCCGAGTAGCAATGCCAGGGTTGAGGAGTAACTACTTCCCCACAGAATGATGGGTTGTTGTTCATTCTTTTTGTATGCACGGTCTATGGCAAACTCTATATCCGGAATCGCATCTTCGTAGCTGGTGGAATCTTGATTATGAGTAGAAGCCACAATATTCTCCACCCCGTTTACTTCATTCCCACTTCGCTGGTCGATCGCGATACAGCTAAAACCCATTTCATTCAATTTGGGTGCTATTTCCAGATATTCTCCTCTGCTCCAGCCAGCACGGTGGCAGAGTAAGATCATTCCTTTGGAGTTGTCGATCAAATATTCATCGTGTTTGAATGGTGGTGAATAGTTCATGGTGACACCCTCCGTTTTACTGGTAGCTGTGGAATCCGGTGCTTCTTCGGTTGTTTCAGAATCCGACACGTCATTTGTTTCTTCTGCTATTTCGCCACAAGAGGCGACAAGACCTGATAATGGAAGGAAAAGTATTATCCAGAGTTTTTTCATAGGTAGAAATTTAAGAATAAATGCGACTACTTGCAGGGACGGTTTAATGCGGCCTTTAACCGGACCAGAGGGTAAAGAAAAAGGCTGTCCCACAGGAACAGCCTTTTAGTTCAAAATCTAATTAGTTTTTATTCAGCCAGAATAATCACTTTGTTGTTCAATACTTCCAACACGCCACCATTTACTTCAAAAGTTTCCCGGCCTGAAGCAGTTTGCACTTCCACCGTGCCTTTCTTCAACGTGGTAATTAATGGAGCGTGATTTTCAAGAATTCCCAATCCACCGCTTTTTCCTGGAGCATTAACGGCGGAACCTTCCCCTGAGAACAACTTTTTTCCTGGTGTTAAAATCTCAATGTTCATTTTTAGTTGGTTTGTGGTTGTTAATTTGTGTTTGTTGGTTCGACACCAACAACAACTATCAACGTTTAACCATCAACAAACGCGAAGCGTCAGTCTGAGTTAGTCGAAGACTACGCTTCTGCAAGCATTTTCTTTCCTTTTTCGATCGCTTCCTCAATAGTACCTACCAGGTTGAAGGCAGCCTCAGGATATTCATCTACTTCACCGTTTAGGATCATGTTAAATCCTTTTATAGTGTCTTCGATAGATACAAATACTCCCTTAAGACCAGTAAACTGTTCTGCAACGTGGAATGGCTGAGAAAGGAATCTCTGCACCCTTCTGGCACGAGCTACAAGCAATTTGTCTTCCTCAGAAAGTTCATCCATCCCCAGAATCGCAATAATGTCCTGGAGCTCTTTGTATCTCTGAAGCGTTTCCTTCACTTTTTGCGCACAATCGTAATGCTCATCTCCAAGAATTGCTCTGGTAAGGATTCTCGAAGTTGAATCAAGAGGATCTACCGCCGGATAAATACCTAGCTCGGCAATTTTTCTTGAAAGTACCGTAGTCGCATCCAGGTGAGCAAAGGTTGTTGCAGGGGCAGGGTCGGTAAGGTCATCCGCAGGTACATAAACCGCCTGAACCGAAGTAATCGACCCTCTTTTCGTAGAAGTAATTCTTTCCTGCATTGCACCCATTTCAGTAGCTAGCGTAGGTTGGTAACCTACTGCAGAAGGCATACGCCCTAGTAGTGCCGATACCTCAGATCCTGCCTGAGTAAATCGGAAAATGTTATCAACGAAGAAAAGAATGTCTCTTCCCTGGCCTTCACCTTCTCCATCACGGAAATACTCTGCCATTGTAAGTCCGGAAAGTGCCACTCGAGCACGTGCTCCCGGAGGCTCGTTCATCTGACCGAACACCAATGTTGCCTGAGACTCCGCCAATTCTTTTTTGTCCACCTTGGTTAAGTCCCAACCTCCGGCTTCCATAGACTCTTCGAATTCTTTTCCGTACTTAATTACGCCAGATTCGATCATCTCTCTCAAAAGGTCATTCCCTTCTCTGGTTCTCTCTCCTACACCAGCGAAAACCGAAAGTCCTGCGTATCCTTTTGCAATATTGTTGATCAATTCCATGATCAATACAGTCTTACCTACACCGGCACCACCAAATAATCCAATCTTACCACCCTTTGCATAGGGCTCAATAAGGTCGATTACTTTAATACCTGTGAAAAGTACTTCTGTAGAAGTTGATAG